>NZ_CP150365.1:3695000-5840000 GCF_051521635.1 Sorangium sp. So ce1504
TAGGTGGGAGGCTATGAAGCCGGGCTTCTGGGTTCGGCTGAGCCAACGTTGAAATACCACCCTGGGTATTCTGGAAATCTAACCTGGGCCCATGAACTGGGTCGGGGACACTGCCTGGTGGGCAGTTTGACTGGGGCGGTCGCCTCCTAAAAAGTAACGGAGGCGTGCGAAGGTTCCCTCAGCCTGATTGGAAACCAGGCGTAGAGTGCAAACGCACAAGGGAGCTTAACTGTGAGACCGACAGGTCGAACAGGTGCGAAAGCAGGCGTTAGTGATCCGGTGGTTCTGTATGGAAGGGCCATCGCTCATCGGATAAAAGGTACTCTGGGGATAACAGGCTGATCGCGCCTGAGAGTTCATATCGGCGGCGCGGTTTGGCACCTCGATGTCGGCCCATCGCATCCTGGGGCTGGAGCAGGTCCCAAGGGTTCGGCTGTTCGCCGATTAAAGCGGTACGCGAGCTGGGTTTAAAACGTCGTGAGACAGTTTGGTCCCTATCTGCCGTGGGCGTAGGACACTTGAGAGGAGCTGCCCATAGTACGAGAGGACCTGGGTGGACGTACCTCTGGTGTTCCGGTTGTCCTGCCAAGGGCATAGCCGGGTAGCCATGTACGGAACGGATAACCGCTGAAAGCATCTAAGCGGGAAGCCGGCCTCAAGACTAGGTGTCCCGGGCCGCAAGGCCCCTAAAGACCCCTCGTAGACCACGAGGTTGATAGGCCGGGTGTGGAAGCCGAGCAATCGGCGGAGCTAACCGGTACTAATAGGTCGTGCGGCTTGACCATACTTCTAAGGCAAACATCGAAGCGTCGCGCCCGGAGTTCGGGTGACGAGCAGCGTGACACAGCTGGCCTGGCGTAGAGCACCGCGAGAAGCGGGCTCCGCAGGGTTCCGATTGGACGCACCCACAAGTTTCCGGTGGTGATATCGAGAAGGTCACACCCGATCCCATACCGAACTCGGAAGTTAAGCTTCTTGGAGCCGATGGTACTGCCAGGGCAACCTGGTGGGAGAGTAGGACGCCGCCGGGATTTTCTTCGAACCTGCGCACGGTGAAAGCCGTGCGCAGGTTTTTTTTTGTCATTTTGGTTGGAGCTCGGGACGCGCTCTGCGGCGTCTTCGCGGCGCCGAGGCCACATCGAGGCTTCATTGGCGCTGCTTCTGGTCAACGTGGCGCGGTCACGACCCCCGCGATCGTTTTCCCGACGTGCGCCAGGAGCCTGTTGAGGGCGTTCGTTTTGTTGTCTGGCTTGAATTTTCGCTGGTCCCAGCTCTGGGCGTTCGCGCTGCGTGCGGCGCCGCCCGCCGCGTGAGAAGAAGTGCCAGCGCAGGAAGCGGCGCGGGGGCCGGCAGGGGACGGCGGCGCGAGATCGAGATGACGCTGCGAGTTTCTTCTGGCCGCCAGGCGTTGCTACCCTAGGGGAACCTTGGGATTCAAGCGCAGGAGAATCGCTGCGGTCGCCGGGGGGGCCCTCTGTGGCGGGCTCGTCGTCGGGTTCGCCCCTTTTGTGCGCTACCAGGCCGAGCAGGCGGCTGATCGGTACGGGGCATCGCTGTCGATCGACCAGGTTCGGCCCACCTGGAGCGGCGTCTCCCTGAAGGGTGTGGACGTCCAGCTGCGCGGGGCGCCGAGCATCTCCATCCGCCTGGAGGAGGTCGCGGTCACGCTGGGCGTCTCGGGACGGCGCGTGACGATGCGCGGGGGGACGGTCTCCGCCGTCGGCCCGCGCGAGGCCATCCTTCACGAACTGGAGACCTGGCGGGCAGGGCAGCCGGCAGGACGTACCGGCACCGCGACGAGCGAGGGGGGCGGTAGCACCGAGCTGGAGGGCTTGCGGCTCGTCTGGACCGATCGGACCGACTCGCCCGCGGAGAGCCTGTCGGCCGACAACGTGCACCTGTCGCGCGCGGGAGGGCGGACAGCCATCGCTGCGCGCGAAGCGATCCTGTCCCTGGGACGGGCGGCTTTCTCGGTCCGGCACGGCCGGCTGGTGCTCGCCCTGGAACAGGGGCGATACCAGGTGAGCGAGCTCTCGGCCGACTCCATCGACGCCAACGTGGCGCTCCCGGAGGGGACCCCTGAACCTCAGGTCGTGCCTGAGCAGAGCGGGCGCACCCATCCGGCACAGCTGACGAGGACGCCCGAGCGCAGCGACGGGGCCGATGCGGGGCGGAATCGAGGGGCTGCGGTTCGAGATGCCCTTCTGCGGGCGGCGCAGGGCATCGATCTGGCGCTCGGCAAGGACGCCAAGGTCGACGTCGCAGGCGTCACCGCGCGCCTCCGGCGCGACGCCGATCACCTCAACCTGGGACCGGGGCACCTCGCCGTGCGGCGCGAGGCAGGCTCGCTCGTGGTGGAGCTCTCGCCTGGAGAGGCCGCGATCGCGGCCGCCGGCGCCGATGCCCAGCAAGCGCTCACCTTTCGCCTTCGCGTGCCGCTCAGCGACGCGAAGGAGACCCCGCAGGAGATCGTCGCCGACGTGCAGGGCGGACCCATCTGGCTCTCCACCCTCGGCGTCCATGAAGGGGACATGGGCCTGTTTGATGTGGCGCGGACGTCGATCGTCAGCCGCGCGCGGGTCGTCCTCTCCGCCGACGGCCAGACGCTTGGCGTCGACGGCGAAGGAAGGCTGAAAAACCTCTCCCTGCGGAGCGCGGCCCTGGCAGATGAGCCCATCGCAGGCCTCGACCTGGCATGGCGAGCGAAGGCGAACGGCAAGCTCGACGGGTCCAAGCTCGTCGCCGAGGACGCCGAGGTCGACCTCGGTGCGCTGAGGCTGATCGCGCGCGGCGAGTACGAGCACGCCGGGAACTCACACCGGGTCCGCGGCACCTTCGAGGTGCCTCTCACGGCTTGCCAGTCGATGCTGGATTCGGTGCCCAAAGGGATCGTGGCGAAGCTCCACGGAATGAGGCTCGCCGGCTCGTTCGGGATCGAAGGGAAGCTCCGGTTCGATACCGCGAACCTCGACCGGAATTTTTTGCTTGACTGGGGCGTCTCCAACACCTGCCGCGTGACGGAGATGCCGCCGGAGCTCAGCGTCGATCGCTTCAAGCGCGCGTTCCGGCGCCTGGTTTACGGGCCCGGGGGCAAGCGCGTCGACATCGAGTCCGGCCCAGGGACCGCCGATTGGGTCCCCTACGAGGACATCTCCCGCTTCATGGAGGTCGCCGTGCTGACCACGGAGGACGGCGCCTTCCACCGGCACCACGGGTTCGACGAGGAAGCCATCAAGAACTCGATCCGCGAGAACCTCCGGAAGAGGAGGTTCGTGCGGGGGGCGAGCACCGTCAGCATGCAGCTCGCCAAGAACCTCTACCTCGAGCGGACCAAGAGCGTGGCGCGCAAGCTCCAGGAAACCTTGCTCACCATGTACCTCGAGCAGGAGCTCACCAAGGAGCAGATCATGGAGCTCTACCTGAACGCGGTGGAGTTCGGACCGCTGGTCTACGGCATCGGCGCCGCCGCGCGGCACTACTTCAACGCGTCGGCGGCGCAGCTCTCGCTCGGACAGGCGCTGTACATCGCGTCGATCCTGCCGAACCCGAGCGTGCAGCACTTCGATGCGAACGGTGAGGTCACCGCTGCGTGGAGCGGGTACCTGCGCAAGCTCATGCAGATCGCGCACAGGCGCCGGCGGATCTCCGACGAGGAGCTGGAGAAGGGGCTCCAGGAGGTCGTGGTGCGAGGCTCCCCTGCGCCCCATCTGGCGCCCCGTCAGCCCTCCGAGGACGGCGGTGAAGCCGGCGAGGAGAGATCGGGAGAGGACGAGGGGGGCGCCTGGGCGGCGCCTTGACGCCTGCACGCGCGGGCCGGGCCGTCAGCGCTTCGACGCGGCGGTCCGGAGCTTCGCGAAGAACGCGCGGAGCACGCCGGCGCACTCGTCTGCGAGCACGCCCGACGTGACCGCGAAGCGATGGTTGAGCCGGCTGTCGCGCCCGATCGCGAAGAGCGTGTCGACCGCTCCCGCCTTCGGGTCCGGGCAGCCGTAGACGAGCCGCGCAATCCTGGCATTGACGAGCGCGCCGGCGCACATGGGACACGGCTCCAGCGTCGCGTAGACCGTCGCCCCTTCGAGCCGCCAATGACCAAGCCGCCTGGCCGCCGCCCGCAGCGCGTCCACCTCGGCGTGACCGGTCGGATCCTGGTCGATCTCGCGGCGGTTTCGACCGCGCGCCAGCACCGCCCCCGCCGCGTCGACGACGAGCGCCCCCACGGGGACGTCACCGGCACATGCCGCAGCCTCGGCCTCCGCGAGCGCTTCGCGCATCCACAGCACGTCGACGTTCGCTGGTTCCTCCGGCTGTGCCACAGGGGAGAGGAGCAAATCCGCTCCGTCATCCATGACATCCATGAGAGGCTCAGGACCTTTTACACGACCGATCAGGCGCGCCCAGGAAGATTCGAACTTCCGACCCCCGGCTTCGTAGGCCGATGCTCTATCCAGCTGAGCTATGGGCGCTCTGGTGAAGACAAGTGCAAGACGTGGCTACGCCACCGCACTCCCGCGTCGCGCTCGGTTGCGCGAAGTGAGTGCCGGCGTTTATACGCCCCCGAGCGAGCTGTCAAAGGAAAAGTGATCGATGCCTGAGTGCGCCTGCTCGGATGCGCGGCGTTTGCCGCCGAGGTCGTTGCGAAGTTCGCTCCTTCGTCGCCCTCACGCCTCGCGCCCTGGCGACTCCCCCGAATGGCCGAGCCTTCTCGCCCGCAAAGGCTGATCCCATCCGCCAGGTTGAGCCGCGGCAGGGCGAAGCGGGTGAGCGGCGCGGGCCATGCTGGCGACGCACACGAAGCCGGCGGCGGGCAACGAGCGCAGGACAAAAACAGGGCGCGCGGCGACTCCGTCACGGAATGGCCGCGCGCTTTCACACGCTCTCGAAGGGCAAGCGAAGCTCTAGAAGCGCACCACGAGATGAGCAGGCCAAGCTGACGAAACGGGAAGAAGCCGTAAGCCAAGCAGCAGCGGCGCCATGGAGAGGCGGGATGGCGCCCGCTGAACGACCAAGCACAAGCTAGTGAGGCCCGTTACGAGGGGAGGAGGACCGAGACACGCTGCAGCCCACAGCGCAGAACACGGTCAATTCCGCCTGGAGCAGCCTCTGTGCCATCTCGTGGCCTCCTCGTCGCTGCGTCCGCGCGCGCGCGTACGTCCAGCGGAATACTCACGTTTCGCCGCGGTTTCTTCGGCTGTCGTGGATCCGTGTCCGACGAGGTGCTCGGGCAGCGGTGTCGCGTGCCATGCCGTGTTTCGCAATCTTTGCGGACCAAGAGCCCCGGCCAATGGACGCTGTGACGCGTCGCGCTGGCGAGGGCCACGCGAGCGCCTATCGGGGGCCGCCGAAGAGGTGGTCGTGCGGGGCGTCGGCATGGCAGCGCTTGCAGAGGGGCAGAGCGCCGCGGTGGGTGGAGGTGCCCTGGGGCGTGAGGACGAGGTACTCCCAGTTGCCGCCGTCGGGGTCGTAGCCAGCCGGTCGCTTCACCATGGCCAGGAGCGTGTCCGGCTCCGATGCGCCCGCCCGGTAGTGGAACTCGACCACGGCCGCGCCGGAGGGGAGAACGCGATCCGGACCGAGCTGCGGGTAGGGCGCAGCCGCTGCGTTGATCCTCACCTCCGCCTCCATCTCGCCGGTGAAGTGCTGGGAGCGAGCTCGATCCGTGACGGGCTGGAAGCTCGCGAGCTGCCCGGCGAGCTCCCACGCCGAGGGCGCCGCGGCCGGCGGTGCAGCGGGCGCCGGGGCCGGCGCGCGCGCCTCGGGGATGGAGCTGGAGCCGCGTCCGATCCATTCCGTGGTCTCCGCGACGTGAGCGGGGGACGCAGACGGCGGGGGCGGCGCACAGCCCAGCGGCAGGGGGGCCCACCCGGAGCGGACCCGCGCCTCCGTCGAGAGCGTCATCGAGGCGAGCGACGCCGCAGCGAGCGCGCACCACGCAGAGAGGCGGGTTCGGGACCGCACCGGTCGAGATGCTACACTGCCCGGATGTACCTGGCCTCTTCCAGGCGAGGCCGCGCATGGCGCGCCCTCTTGGCCGCCACGCTGGTGTCGCTGTCGGGCGCTGCGCTGCTGGGAGGCGCCCCGCACGCAGCCGCCGAGGAGGCGTCCCGCCGCGCCTGGCTGGGCGTGGAGCTGGAGCCAGGGCCGGCCGGGGGGGTGGTCGCGAAGCACGTCGTCACCAGCTCGCCGGCGGCCAAGGCGGGCATCGTGGACGGGGATCAGGTCATCGCGGCGGATGGCGTCGAGATCGACGAGCCAAAGCAGCTCGTCGCGCGTGTCGCGCTCGCGGGGCCTGGAAACGTGGTGAACCTCCGGATCCGGCGCGGCGGACGAGAGCGAGACGTCGCGCCGACGCTGGTGCCGTTCCCCGGGCACGATCAGATCCTTCGCCTCGACAAGATCGGCACGTTCGCGCCAGCCTGGAAGTCGCTCACCACCGTCGGAGGGACCGTCCCGGCGAACATCGGGACCCTGCGCGGAAACGTGGTGCTGCTCGATTTCTGGGCGACCTGGTGCGCGCCGTGCCGCTTGATGGCCCCGCAGCTCTCGGCGTGGCACGCGGCGTACGCCGCGCAAGGGCTGCGGGTCGTGGGCGTGACGACCGACGACGTGAGCGTCGCGACGAAGACAGCGCAGGCCCTCTCGATGCGCTACGCGGTCGCGGCGGACGCGTCGGAGTCGACCTCCGCGGCCTACGGCGTCAAGGCGCTCCCCACGATGTTCGTGATCGACAAGAAGGGCGTCATCCGGGACGTGGTGGTCGGGTACGACCCGACCCGGCACGCCGAGGTCGAGAAGCTCCTCAAGGCGCTGCTCGCGGAGCCCGCGCCGGCGCCGTAGCCGCCGCGGGGTCGCGCCGGCTGGACCGGTACGCTCTCCATGCTCCTATCCATCGACGAGTTCCTCTGGGCGCTGCGCCGCGATGGCTTCGCCGTCTCGACGGCGCAGGCCATCGATGTCACGCGCGCGTGCGCCCTCGTCGGGTTCGGCGACCGCGGGACGCTGCGCGACGCCATCGGCGCGGTGGTCGTCGAGCGCGCCGCCGATCTCCGCCGGTACCGCGCCTGCTTCGACCGCTTCTTCTCTCCCGCGGGCGCGCACGTCGGCGATCTGTGGGGGCGCCTGCGGGAGCGAGGGTTCTCGGATGGGGAGCTCTCCGCCCTGCGCGATCTGCTGAGCGCGGCGGCGGAGCGGAGCGGCGCCTCGGGCGACGCGATCGCGTTCCAGGCGCTCGCAGGGACCGCGGGGGAGCTCGACCGAGCGCTCCAGGCGGCCGGGATCGCGCGCGTGCTCGCGCCGATGACGAGCTCGCTCCAGGTCGGGTTCTTCGCGCAGCGGGTGATGGATCAGCTCGGGGTGCCGGCCGCCGCGAGCGCGCTGCGGCGGATCCGGAGCGCGCTCGAGGAGGCGCTCGGCGAGGAGCGGGGGAGGGCCCTGGCGGAGGCGCTCGCCGCCGAGCTGGAGCGGATGCGGCACCGCGTGCGCGAGCACGTGACGCTGTCGCTCCGGCGCTTCGAGGGTGAAGAGCCAGCTGCCCACGGCCGCATGGATGTGCCGTTCGCCTCGCTCGGCGAGGGCGAGATGGAGGAGGTGCGCCGCGCCGTGAAGGAGCTGTCCGTGCGGCTCCGGGGCGCGGAGCGGCTCCGGAGGCGCCGCGCGCGGCGCGGGAGGATCGATCCTCACCGGACGCTGAGGCGCAGCCTCCAGACCGGCGGCGTGCCGTTCCTGCCGGCGCGTCGAGCGCGGCGGCGCGACAAGCCGCGCCTGATGATCCTGTGCGACGTGTCGGACTCGGTCCGCGTCGCCGCGCGGTTCATGCTCGAGTTCGTCTGCGCGGCGCAGGAGCTCTTCGACCGGACGCGATCGTTCGTCTTCGTGAGCGAGCTCGCCGAGACGACCGAGCTCTTCGAGGCGTTGCCGGCGAGCTCGGCGCTCGAGCGGATCCAGCGCGGCGAGGTGGTGAGCCGGGCGCACAACTCGAATTACGGGCGCGCCCTGCTGGCCTTCGAAGAGCGACACGGGCGTGACGTGGACCGGCGGGTGACCCTCGTGATCCTGGGCGACGGGCGCACGAACTACTTCGCGGACGAGGCGGAGGTCGTGAGGAAGCTCCGTGACCGGGCGCGGGCGCTCCTGTGGCTGTGCCCCGAGGGGCCGGGCGCCTGGGGGACGGGGGACAGCGCGATGCCGCGCTACGCCGCGGCGGCGACGAAGGTGCTGGTCGCCCGGACCGCGCGGGAGCTCGAATCGGCGGCGCGGGAGGTGGTCGCCCGGCGCGCTTAGGGCTATGGGTCGCGCCATGTCGCTCGATCAGAAGCTGCGGGATCTCACGGCGCGCATCGAGAAGGGAGGCGCGCAGAAGTACCACGACAAGAACGCGGAACAGGGCAAGCTGTTCGCGCGGCAACGGGTCGCGCTGCTCGTCGATGAAGGCAGCTTCATCGAGGACGCGGCGCTCGCCAACGCGCTGGATCCCGAGCTGCCGGCCGACGGCGTCATCACGGGCACCGGGACGGTGGGCGGGCGCCCCGTGTGCGTGATGGCGAACGACTCGACGGTGAAGGCCGGCTCGTGGGGGCGCCGCACCGTCGAGAAGATCCTGCGCGTGCAGGAGACCGCGCGGCGCCTCCGGTGCCCGCTGCTCTACCTGGTCGACTCCGCGGGGGCGCGCATCACCGACCAGATCGAGATGTTCCCCGGGCGGCGCGGCGCGGGCCGGATCTTCTACAACCAGGTCGAGCTGAGCGGCCTCGTCCCGCAGATCTGCCTGCTGTTCGGCCCGTCGGCGGCGGGGGGCGCCTACATCCCGGCGTTCTGCGACGTGGTGTGCATGGTCGAGAGCAACGCGAGCATGTACCTGGGCTCTCCGCGCATGGCGGAGATGGTGATCGGCGAGAAGGTCACGCTCGAAGAGCTCGGCGGAGCGCGCATGCACTGCTCGGTTTCCGGGTGCGGCGACGTCCTGGTGAAGACCGAGGAGGAGGCGATCGCCTTCGCGAAGCGCTACCTCGCGCTGATGCCGCAGAGCTCCGCCGAGACCGCGCCCCGCGTCGAGCCGAGGCCGGAGAAGCCAGGGCAGCGGCCGCTCGAGGACGTGATCCCCGCCGACGAGAACAAACCGTTCGACATCATGGCCGTGATCGACGCGATCATCGACGAGGGCAGCTTCGTCGAGATCAAGAAGCTCTACGCCCGAGAGATCGTCACCGGGCTCGCGCGCGTGGAGGGACGCGCGGTCGGCATCGTCGCGAACCAGCCGAAATACAAGGGTGGCGTGCTGTTCGTGGACTCGGCCGACAAGGCGGCGCGGTTCATCTGGCTGTGCGACGCGTTCAACATCCCGCTCCTGTACCTCGCCGACGTGCCCGGCTTCATGATCGGGACCGTCGTCGAGAGGCAGGGGATCATCCGGGCCGGGGCGAAGATGATCGCCGCGGTGAGCGAGGCGAGCGTGCCGAAGCTGTCCGTCGTCGTGCGCAAGGCGTACGGGGCCGGGCTCTACGCGATGTGCGGGCCGGCGTTCGCGCCCGACGAGTGCATCGCCCTGCCCTCGGCCTCGATCGCCGTGATGGGGCCGAGCGCCGCGGTGAACGCCGTCTACTTCAACAAGATCCAGGCGATCCCGGCGGGGCCCGAGCGCGAGGCGCTCGTCCAGAAGCTGCGCGACGAGTACCGGGCCGACGTCGATCTGGAGAAGCTCGCGAGCGAGCTCGTGATCGACGCGATCATCCCGACGGCGAACCTCCGCCGCGAGGTGGCGCGCCGCTTCGAGCGGTACGCCGGCAAGGTCGAGGAGAGGCCGCGAAAGAAGCACCTCGTGCCGCCCGTGTGAGCGGCGCGCGGCGCGCTCCGGAGAGCGCGCGGCGAGGGCAGCGCCCTTCGTGACCTCGGCCGCGCGCGGACGTGGTGTAGACTCGCGGCGTGCTCGCCCGCAGGTTTCCGCTCTCCATCGCGCTGCTCGGCCTCGCTCTCGCGGCGGGTGAAACGCGCGCCGACGTCCCGGCCCCGGCGGTGGCGCGCCTGCTCGGCTCGCGCCTGGGTCGGCACCCGCTTGCCGATCCGCGCGGGCGCATCCCCGTGACGGTGCCGCTGCCCGCCGGCGCCGACGCGCGAGCGCTCGGGCTGCTCCCGGTCGCGCCGGGCTTCGGGGCCATCCGGCTCACGCCCGGCGACGTCGGCGCCTTCTCCGCCGCGCACCCGGAGCTCAGGCTGCTCACAGGACCGCCGCGGCGGCCCCTGCTCGATCGCTCCAAGGGGTGGATCCGCGTCGAGCCGTACAGGAAGGCGACCGGCGCGGACGGCAAGGGGGTGGTCGTCGGCGTCGTCGATACCGGTCTCGACGTGACCCACCCGGATTTTCGAGACAAGGACGGCAAGACACGGATCCGATGGATGCTGCAGGCCGGAAGCCCGAAGGGGCTGCACGCGGCGCTCGAGCACACCTACGGGTGCGATGATCCGGACCAGTCGGCGTGCGCGATCTTCTCCGACGCCGACATCGACGCCATGCTCGCGCAGAGCAAGCCCGGCATCCTCCGCGATATCGCGGGGCACGGCACGCACGTGGCCTCCATCGCCGCGGGCAACGGCGGGCCGATGGTCTCGGAGCGGCCGCGGTACGTCGGCGTGGCGCCCGCCGCGACGCTGATCATCGCCGCGCCCGCGCGGCCCGGCGAGGGCTTCGACGATCCGGACATCCTCAAGGCGGTGCAGTTCATCTTCGACCGCGCCGAGGAGCTGAACATGCCGGCGGTCGTCAACCTGAGCGTCGGGAGCGATTTCGGGCCCCACGACGGGACGAGCCCGCTCGAGGCGGGGCTCGCCGCGATGGTCGGCAGCGCTCATCCGGGGCGGGCGATCGTCGTCGCCGCCGGCAACAGCGGCGCGATGTACGAGCTCGACGGCGAAGGGCCGCTCGGGATCCACACCGAGGCCCACGTGTCGGCGCACGCCGAGACGCGCGTGCCCATCCGGACGCCGAGCGCGGAGCGCGGCGAAGGATACGTCTGGATCACCTTCCGGCCCGGGGACGAGGTGTCGGTCGGCCTCGACGGGCCAGGCGGCGAGGCGTGGATCGGCCTGATCGAGCCCGGAGATGACGCCGGCTACACCGGCGACGACGGCGAGACGACCGGCGCGGTCATCAACCGGCTCGCGAACGGGAAGTCGCCCATCACCGCGGCGACGAACAGCGCCGTCGTGGCCTTCAGCGGGGCGTGGAAGGCGGGCGAGTTCGCGATCCGCCTGCGAGGCCAAGGGGACGCGCAGCTCTGGGTGACGGGGCTCGGCGACGTCTCGCCGTCGCATGATCTCGGGCTCCTGTTCCCGCGCGCCATCAAGCAAGGGACGATCAACGTGCCCGCGAGCCACCCTGGGCTGCTCGCCGTGGGGTGCACCATCAACCGCGTCCGCTGGCAGCCGCAGGGGAGCTCCACGAGCGTGCGCCTCACGAGCCTCGACGGCGTGGACATCGAAGAGGACAGCGCCTGCTACTTCAGCGCGGCTGGTCCCACGCCGTTCGGCGTGGCCAAACCGGAGATCAGCGCGCCCGGCGGCCTGGTCGCGGCCGCCATGGCCAGCGGCGTCGACCCGCGCGACGATCCCGGAGGGCTGTTCGATACGCCCGGGTGCCCCGGCGACGAGCCTTGCTTCGTCGTCGACGACCACCACGCGATCGCGTCAGGGTCGTCCATGGCGGCGCCGCAGGTCGCAGGGGCGATCGCGCTCCTCTTCCAGGTCAACCCGAACCTGAGCCAGGCGGAGGTCACGGAGGCGCTCCAGGCAGGCGCGCGGTACCCGAGGGGCGCCGTGCCGCTCGACGCGCAGCTCGGTCCCGGCGTGCTCGATCTCGAAGGCGCGCGCCTCGCGCTAGAGGCCGCCGAGACCGGCGGCAACGAGCCGGCGCTCGACAAGAGCTGGTACGTCCTGTCGAGCACCTACGCGAGGCCCGACCCGTCGTGGCCGGTCTGGGGGACGATCGAGCTGCGACGCCCTGACGGCGCCCCGGTGAGGGGAGTCGATGGGAAGCTCACGGTCGCCGTCCGCGGCGGGGTGATGCACACGCCGCTCCGGGAGGTGCGCCGCGGGCTGTGGCAGTTCGCGGTCGCCGCGCCGCGCGGCTCCGGAGGGGCGACGCTGGCCGTCGACGTGCTCTACGACGGCGCCTCGCTCGGCGCGCGCGAGCTCCCGGTGGGGAGCGACGTCTGGATGGCGAACGGAGAGCTCGAGGCGACCAGCGGCGCGTGCACCTGGGCCGCGGCTCGCCCGGACGGGACGCCGCCGTCGAGCCGCGCCGCCTGGGGCCTCGCGAGCCTCCTCGTGGCGGCGTCGGCGGCGCGCCGGCGGCGCCGCGGCTGAGCACCCCCGCAGGCAGCCCGCGCGCCCTTGCGTTGCCCGGGGGCACGCGCGGCTGCCGTCCGGCGCCGTCCGTGTCACGGTGGCCGACCGGCGGGGCGGGGTAGAGCACGACGGCGATGGAGCACGGACGCATGGAGAAACGGGTGATCCTGGATCGACCTCCCGCGGCAGAGGCGGACGCGGGACACGCGCGCGCACCCAGGCCGCTGCGGTTCGCGGCGCGCACAGGCTGGGATCTCTCGGGCAACAGCCTCGCGTCCGTGCTCGCCGAGGCGCGCGGGGCGGGGCGCGCGCTCGTCGACTTCACGGAGTCGAACCCGACGCGCTGCGGGATCGTCGAGGCGGCTCACCTCATCGCGCCGCTCGGCGAGCCGCGCGGCGAGCGGTACGCGCCGCTGCCGCTCGGCGATCCGGCGGCGCGCGCCGCGGTGTCGCGCTACTACCAGGAGCGCGGGCTCGACGTGGATCCGTCGAGCGTCGTGCTGACGGCCAGCACCAGCGAAGCGTACGGATGGCTGCTCAAGCTGCTCGCCGAGCGCGGCGACGACGTGCTCGTCCCCGTGCCGTCGTACCCGCTGCTCGAGTACCTGGCCTGCCTCGAGGACGTCGCGCTCACGCCCTACCCGCTCCTCAGGGAGGAAGGATGGCGCATCGACCTCGGCGCGCTCGAGCGCGCGGCCGGCGAGCGGACGCGCGCGGTGGTGCTCGTCCATCCGAACAACCCGACCGGCTCCTTCGTGCGCCGCGACGACGCGGCCGCGCTCGAGGCGTGCGCCAGGGAGCGCGGGCTCGCGCTGATCGTCGACGAGGTCTTCGGGGACTACGCCCATGGAGACCTCGCCCCGGACCGCTTGCCGAGCTTCGCCGGCGCGCGGCAGGCGCTGACGTTCGTGCTGAGCGGGCTCTCCAAGGTGATGGCGCTGCCGCAGCTCAAGCTCGGCTGGATCGCGGTCTCGGGGCCGCCGGAGCTCGCCGCGGCGGCGCTGGAGCGGCTCGAGGTCATCGCGGACACCTACCTCTCGGTCGGCACCCCGGTGCAGCTCGCGCTGCCGGAGATCCTCGCCTCACGGGCGCCCGTCCAGCGCGCGATCCTGTCGCGCGTGCAGGCCAACCTGGCGGCGCTCGACGCGGCGATCGCCGCGCGCGCCGGGGGTGCGGTCCGGCGGCTCCCGATCGACGGCGGCTGGTACGCGACGCTGGAGGTCCCGCGCGTGCACGACGAGGACGGCTGGGTCGAGCTCCTCGTGCGCGACGAGGGGATCATCGTCCACCCCGGCTACTTCTTCGATATGCCGCGCGACGGCTTCCTCGTGGTCGGCCTGCTGCTCGATCCGGACGTGTTCGCGGAAGCCGCGCTGCGGCTCGTGGGCCGGATCGCGCGCGCGATCAGCGGTGAATGAGGACCACCGTGGAGCGGCCGGCGTCACGGGAGGCCCGCAGGCCGTGCCACCCCTCCGGCACCGGCGGGTCGGTCCAGGCGAACATCTGCTTCGCGTCGATGGGGGATAGGTTGACGCAGCCGCCGCTCTTCGGCTCGCCCCAGGCGTCGTGCCAGTACGCGCCGTGCAGCGCGTGAGGTCCGCTGAAGTTCTGCACGAACTGCACCTCGGAGTGGACGATCTTGTCGTTCGTGCTCGAGACCATCGTCGCCGTCACGAACTTCCCGTCGATGCGGAAGCGCCCGGTCGGCGTCGCCGCGGTCTCGATGGCGGGGATGCCCTGCCTCGGGACACCACCGCGCCCCGGTGAGATGAGCGTCGCGAAGACCGGGGTGAGCTCTTCATAGGCGACGAACCAGCCGCCGAGCACGCTCACCTCGATCCACTTGCGCGGCGACGACGGATCGCCGTCGCCCTCGAGCGGCGAGCTCTTCGCCGCCTCGATCACGACGGCGTCGTCCGCGCGCACGTAGACCCCCGGCTCCTGCGTCTCGAGGAGCCGCTCGCCGTCCTCGCTCTCGGCGCGACCGGTGAGCCCGACCGAGGCGAGCCGCGCGAACGACGCGCCGGTCGGCTCGAAGCGGCCGCCGGCGCCCCGCTGGTACTTCGGCCGATCGGTCTTGCGGAAGAACGCGAGCGGGAGCGAACGCCCGTCCTTCAGCCAGACGCCCTGGAAGCTCGAGCGCGGGTAGGGCTTCAGGCGATCCTTCGGCATGTACGCCTGGTCCGAGGTCACCACCCAGGTCCGATCCTGCGCGTCGAACGCGCGGGTGAACGCCACCGTCGAGCCGTTCACGATCCGGTCGCGCCCCTCGCGCACGAGGCCGCCGAATGGAAACAGCGCCGGGGCGGCCACCCCCGCAGGCTTCAGGTCGACTCCTACGAGGGCCTCGTCGAGCTCGCGGATGGCTTCCTCGCCGGCACCCTCGGCGGCGCGCACCTTCGCGATGTTCGCGAGGTGCTCCTCGAGGTCCCACTCGGAGCGCCGCTGCTCCTTCGCGCTCGGGAGCTGCGGGTAGCGCGGCGCGCCGGTCGACTCCGCGTAGTCATAGGGCCACGGGGAGTCGACCCTGGGCGCGTGCGGCCGCAGCGCGGCCACGACCGGGTCGTTCGGGTCGACCGCGGCGCTGGCGCCAGCGCAGACGTAGCCCCGCGGCTCGATGGCGTACCACGCGTCGCACCCCTCGCCCGGCGTCCGCGCGGCCTCGACGCTGCCGCCGCGCAGCGCGACGGAGCCGCCGAGCCCCAGGTAGCCGCTCCAGCCCCGCGTCGGGTAAGGGCCAGGGTTGATCCACGCAAACCGCGCCTTGGAGTAGATGCGCGCTCCCTCCGCCGCCGCGCTGGCGGGCGGCGCCGTTGCCGCCGCGCTCGCCGCGGGCGGCGCGTCGGCCTCCGCCTGGGCCGGGGCCGGGGTCTTCGTGACGTGCGCCGCCTCGACGAGCGCGGCGCGCGGCGCGGCCGCTCCCGAGGCCACGCGCGGCGCGTCCGCCTCGGGGGGCGTCCGCGGGGAGTCCGCCTCGAGCGAGGCAGGCGCCGCATCGGCGGGGCTCTCTTCGGAGCAAGCTGCGGCGCCCCCCGACGCGATCGCGCACGTCAGGGCCGCGAGGAGGAAGGAAGGCGGTGAGCTAGCCATGCAAGCGGGAGAGACTAGTTGCCGGATGCGACCGCGGACAAACGAACGACAGCCGCGCCGCTCGCGGCTGCCAGCCGGGGAGCCGCGCTCGCCGCTAAAGCCTGCCGAGCACGGCCACCACGAGCAGGATGACCCCGACGAGCGCCGCCGTGATCATCGCGAACCTCATGAGGCGCGGCTTCAGCCACTTCCACAGGACGAGGCGAGCCACCTTCCACAAGAGCACCAGGATCTGCCGGAGGACCTTGCCCACGACGAGAGCGTAGCGCAGTCCCGCGGCGCGCGCTGCCAGCAAGGGCGGTAGAATTCGCGGCCAATGGACGAGCCCTGCGACCCTCGCCGGGTCGGACAGGGCGGGACGCAGCGCGCAGCGGCACGCCTGCCGGACACCTCCGCCAGCGGCCAGCCCGGCGTGCGGGCGATCGCTGCGGGCGGTGCGCGGCGTCACGTCAATCGATGTCGACGCTCACCTTCGATGCATAGCTGCCAGGAGAGGGGAAGGTGATCTCGCGCAGCGCGCCGGCGACACACTCGGCCGCCTCCTCGCCCCGTTCGTCGTTGCTGGACACGCCCACGCTGAGCGGCTTGCCGTCGGTGTCGATGTAGAGCGTGGCCTTGAGCTGGCTGGCGCCCGCCTGGCTCCGGCACGACGCGAGCGCCGGCCTCGCCTTCTTGTACGGCGTCCCGAGCTGGTCGGGCGTCCAGGGCACGGGCAGGCGCTCGTCGCTGCTCGGCTCGAAGGTGAAGCTGTTCTCCGCCAGGCCCTCTCCGCCGACCGGCTTCGGCCACCTCGTCGCCTTCAGGACGCTCAGCATGCACGCCTCGGTCTCGCGATCGCCCAGGTTCGAGTCCTTCACGAACGCCCAGCGCGCCGTGCCCTCCTCGGTCACCCGGACCTTGAAGCGGATCTCGCCCCCGAGATAGGGGATCCGCTGGACGCCTTTCTGGTAGCAGCGCGAGAGCCGAGACGACGCGCGCTCGAACGCCGCTTGCACCTTCTCCTCGTTCATGCCGCCGATCTCGGAACGCGAGTTCATCTTCGGGCTCGACGTCTCGACAGGCTCGGCGTCGACCATCACCGGCGCGACGGACGTGGGCGCGGCGCCGCCGCAGCCCAGCTGGGCCGCGAACGTCGAGAGAGCAACGACGGTGATCGTACCCCTGAGTAAGCACGTGAATTTCATGATCGAACGAGGACTCTATACGAGCCGCGTCTTGGGCGAAAAGAGCGCGATGAGGGGAACGCGCGCTGCAGTGCGTGTGAGAGATTCTACGCCAGCGCGAACGCCGACGCGCCGCTCCGAACGCGGGCCCGCTCGGACAGGAGGCGCCCGCAACGCACACGGTAGAGGCGTAGCGGTGAAGGTCCGTCCACGAGCGCCTGAGCGCAGAAGATGCGAGGCGGCGCGCCTGAGCGCACCGGCGCGTCGTGCGCTCGGTGCGTATGGCCGTGGATCACGTGAAGGTGATCATGCTCGTGGAGCAATGCCATGAGCTCAGCGCTGTTGATGAGCCCGTCCAGCCATTGCATCGCTCCGATCGGATGGCGGAGCGGCGGGTGGTGCTGGGCGAGCACGAGCGCGTCGCCCGAGCGGCGCGCCTCGGCGGCGAGCGAGGCGATCCACGAGAGCTCGCGGGCCGCGATCGCGCCCGCCGAGCGGGTCACCGGTTGCATCATGGCCGTCGAGACCCCGGCCACGACAGCCCCAGGCAGCGCGACGGCCGTCCCCTGCCTGCTCGTCGCCGCGAAGGGGCGGAGGCAGCCCTCCAGCGCGCGCTCCCACGCGCCTTCGGTATACGCGTCGTGGTTGCCAGGCACCAACGTGACGCGGGCCGGGTCCCAGCCGCTCTCCGCCAGGACGGCGGCGAGCACCTCGAACTGGGCATGGGTCCCGTCTTCCGTGAGGTCGCCGGTGAGCACCAGGTGGTCCGCCCCGGTCCGCCACGCCTCGATGAGCGCCGCCAGCGTGCGACGGCGCCGTTGCGCTGCGTCGATGGGGCGGCCGAAGCTCAGGTAGCGAAGCCGCCACCGCTCGGCGCCGCGGCGCCGGTCGTGATCCGCCTCGAGGAGATGGAAGTCCGTGAGGTGCGCGATCGTCGTCATCGACGCGATCGTGAGCCCTGACCGACGTCGTTCTCGCGACATCGACGCAAGCTCTCGGCGACGCAAACCATCGCTGCGCGAGGCGCCTCGACGCGCGCTTCGCGATCTCAACACGACATCCGCGAGCGCGTCGTGCGCGTGTCGCCGCGACGGCTCGACGTCCGTCCGGGCCGGGCGGGGCCGGGCCTTTCGGTGAGCGATCGTCACGGGGCGGGCGTGGCGCTGCTCGGGACGGGAAGCGCGCCTTCGGCGAGCTGATCGCTCTCCTGGTTGCCCTCGAAGCTGTTGTCCTCCGACACCGACGGCGCCTGCGCGCCCTGCACGACGAGGCCAAACCGGTTGCCGGTGGACTCCGAGCTCGCGAGCGCGCCGCCGCTGTCGCTGAACAGCAAACCGGCGCGCGCGCAGCGCTGCACCTGCACCGTGCTCACCTGCGCCGTCGAACCCAGGACCACGAGGCCGTCGCCCAGGTCCGGCACCGATTCCGTCTGCCCACCGGAGCTCAGGGCCGAGAACGTGCCGCCCTCGACCCCGAGGATGACCGTGTCCTCCACCGTGCTCGGCGAGGCCAGCAGCAGGCCCGCCACGCGGCTCTCCAGCACGGCCGACCTCTGGACGAGGACATGCGCCGCTCCGGCGCTCAGCAGGCCGACGCCGCCCGTGCCGTCGCGCTCCTCCGGCAGCGAGCGCTCGATGAGGCTGTCCGCGATCTCGAGGGTCGCGCCCCGGGACGCGGACACGCCCGCGACGTGGGGCTCGACGATATACGTCGACGCAAGCGTGGCGCGGCCACCCTGCACGAGCACGCCGGCGGCGCGATCCCGGTGCAGCGGGTTCGCGCGCGTGCCCTCGATGACCACGCCGCTCGCCGAGAGCGTCCCGCCCGAGACGAACAGCCCGGCGTCGCCGGCCTGGCGCACGAGGCTCGACGACAGCGAGAGCGCTCCGCCGCGCTGCTCGACGGCGACTCCGAGGTGGCCGCTCTCCGAGGCGGCCGCGCCATCGAAGAGGTTGCCAGATGCCTCGACCTCCGTGCCGGCGTCCGCGACGGCGAGCAGCGCGTCGCACGCGCCGGACAGCACGCTGGACGCGAGCGACGCGCGCGCGCCCTGCTCCACGGCCAGGCCGCCGGCTTCGGGCGCCGGGTCCGCCGCGGCGGCGATGAGGTTGCGCGCCGCCACGAGCTCCGCGCCGGCGCCCGTCACCAGCGCGCCCAGGTGATGGTGGACGAGCGCGTTCGCGTCGAGCCGGAGCGTGCCGTCCTCGAGGTGCACGCCGACGCCGTCTCTCGTCGCCGACGGCAGCGCCGCGGCCTCCAGCAGGTTGCCCTCCGCGACCACCTCCGCCGCCTCGGAGCTGATCCGCAGGTTGATCGTGCCGCCGACCAGCGCGTTCTCGGTGAGCCGCGCCTCGGCCCCGGAGACGACGAGCACGCTGATCCAGCCCTCGCCCGTTCCATCGTCCGCCCACGACGACTGGACGAGGCTGCGCGACAGATCGAGGCTCGCGCCAGGGAGCGCGACCACGAGCCCCTTGCCGCTCTCGCCCGTCACCCGGATGTCGCGCACCGAGACCGCCGCTGACTGGATCAACACCCCGATCGATGGGCTGAGCAGGCTCACGCCGCGCACGCCGGCGTGGTCGACGTCGTGGATCCAGACCGCGCTGACGTTGCCGTCGGGATCGCTCTTCTCGCCCCGGAGCACCACCCGCGAGGCGCACCGCCCGACGATCTCGATGGGCTTTGCGATCTCGATGGGCTCGTCGTACTCGCCCTCGGCCAGGACGACGCGCCCGTCCGCCTGAACGCCCGCCAGCGCCTCCGCCAGCGTCGTGAACGGCCTCTCCCGCGACCCGTCGCCGTCTCCGCCCTCGTAGCCAGGATCGACGTGGAGATCGCCGGGCGCCTCGACGATCTCGCCCCACGGCGCCGAGCCGCAGCCGTCCGGGCCGTCGATGGAAACACAGCCCTTCTGCGGGACCGCGAATGTCCCCTCCGGGCACCTGGCCATGGTGGGATGGCAGGCACCGCCCTCCACGAACTCCGCCGCACAGCCGGGGATGCCGACTTCGATGCAGCCCTCGTCGTGCTTCGGGATCGTCCCGGGCGAGCACTTCGCGAGCGCGGGGCGGCAGAAGCCGTCCTCGTCGACGAAGGCGTCGGCGCAGCCCCGAATGCCCACCTGCGCACATCCGCTGGCGCCGCTGATCTGCCCCGGCGCACACCCCGAGCCGCCGCCGCCTTCCCCCGGGAGGTGGGTATACGGGGGCAGGTCGGTGCTCTCGCAGCCGAAGAGCGAGACCGCGTACAGGCTGGAAGCGAGAGAAAAAAGACACCAGGGCGCCGAGTGTCCAAGCTTTGCGCGCAACACCCCACCAACCTAGCAGATGGTCCGATGCGCACGCCGGCAATGCGCGCCTCTCACGCCGTCTCTAGCTGCTCGAGACCGGACATTCACGGGCGTGACCCGGACAGCCGCACGTCGGCTCGCGCCCAGGCGCGCTTGAAGCGCGCGTGTGCGGCGTCCGCTTCCTCTTCCCTGCCCTGTGCGCGGAGGCTGCGCTCGAGCCCGCACAGCGACCAGCCGTTCTGCGGGTGCTGGAGCAGGTCCTCCCGGTACGTCGCCTCCGCGTCGCGCGCGCGGCCCGCCGTGAGGAGCACCGCGCCGAGCGTGTGGCGGACCGGCTCGGGCCAGTCCGGCGGCTCGAAATAGCGCAGCTCGTCCTCGATGCGCGCGGCGTCCTCGAGCATGCGAGCAGCGGCGCCGGTGTCGCCGCGCTCGGACGCGATCTGGCCCTCGAGCACGAGCGAGGCGATCTCGAGCAGATCCTTCGCGCGGTTCCTGCCGATCGTCGCGTCCTCCCGGCTCTCGGACGCTATCGCCCGGAGCACCGTCGCCTCGCGCGCGGCATCGTCATGGCGCCCCGTCGCGGCGAGCGCGCGGCCGCGCGCATAGCGCCATATCCCCGCCGTGTACCGCAGCTCGGGCGGCGGCGCCGGCTCTGCGAGGACGTCGTCCCACCGTCCGAACCGGACGAGCGCGAACAGCAGCGCAGGGCGGAACATCTCGAGCATCGGCATGTGTCGGACGTTGTGGTCGGGCACCGCCGCGGCCAGCTCTCGCGCGGCGCGCACGGCGACGGCGCTGCGCCCCTCCATGCTCGCCGAGACCGAGAGGAAATGGAGGTTGTGCGGGAAGTACATCATCGGATAGATGCCCTCCGGGCGCCGCTCGCGGATGTACCGGCGATCGGCCAACACCGCCTGCTCGTTCGCGTCAGAGGCGTCGGCGTAGCGACCGACGCGCATGAAGATGTGCGACGCCATGTGCACGAGGTGCCCAGCGCCAGGGGCCAGACCGCCGAGCCGCTCGGCGCTCGGCAACGCCCGCTCCGGCGCGCGCGACGCTTCGACCGCGTGGATGTAGTAGTGATTCGCGCCGAGGTGCTCGGGATCTCGCCGGAGGACGCCCTCCAGCGTGGAGACGATCTCCTCGGTCCCCGGCTGCGGCCGGCCGTCCTGCGTCCAGAGATCCCACGGGCGCAGATCCATGAGCGCCTCGGCGAAGAGGACACCCGCGTCGAGGTCGTCGGGGAAGCGACGGGCGAGCTCGCGCATCGCGCTCGCGTAGGCGCGGTCGAGGTCCGCGCGGTCGCGGTCCGGCGTGCGGCCCGACGTTGAAGCGTGGCGCTCCGCCAGCGCGTCGATGTACGCGCGCTCGCGCTCGCTGGCGGACGCGGCGAGCGCGCGCGCCTCCTCCACGGCCTCGAGGGCGGCCCGCTCCCGCGCCGCGTCGGCCGGCTGGTTGATGTTGGGGCCGAGCGTGAGCGCGATGCCCCAGCGGGCCATGGCGAGGCCGGGATCGAGGCGGGCGGCCTCCCGGAATGCCTTCCTCGCCTCGTCGTGGTTGAACGCGTAGACGAGCCGCAACCCCTGATCGAAATAGCGTTGCGCGAGCTGCGATGACGTCGTCACGGGGTGATGGAGAGCGCCGATGTCCTCGAACAGAGGGATGCGCTCGGCGTCGGGGGCCTCCGTAGGCGCAGGGCCGGTCGGCGGCTCCGCTCCGGGCGAGGCTGGGCGTGGCTCCGCGCCGCACGCCGCGAAGACGGCGCAGGCGCAGAGCAGGGGCAGGCAGGAGAGCGCGCGTCGAGCTGTCATGGACAACCTCCCTGGAGCCCGGATCGCCACGGGTTCCGACGGTCCAACATCCCCTCGCGGGGTCGCTTTGCCTCGGGCGCCTCCCTCCGGCGCGATCGCGGAGGTCGAGCCGAGCGAGGGCCATGCACGCGCGGTTCCCGCGGCGCGGGAAGGCAGCGCACAGAAAGCCCGGGCGTGGCCGGGCCATCGACGCGCCCGCGCGGTCAGCGCGGTCAGCGCGGTGCTCGATGGACGGACGGCGCGACTTGCGGCAACCTCGGGATATGACGACGTGCAGGGATGAAGCTCTCCGCTGGGTTCACCGCTACGCGATCGGCGGGGCGGCGTTCGCCGCGCTTCCGCTCCCGATCTCGACCTCCACCGGGCTCGTCGCGATCGAGACGCACATGATGGCGATGGTCGGCGAGATCTACGGCGAGAACATGGGATCCGTGGTGACGACCGCCGCCGGCGGGAGCTTCGCGATCCTCGGGCAAGGCCTGAAATTCCTGGCCACCCGGGCGGTCGGCTTCGTCCCCCTGATCGGGCCGGCCATCAAGATGGGCATCGCAGGGCTCACCATCGAGGCGATCGGCCGGGGCGTGGTGGGGCACTTCGAGAGAAAGTACCCGGGCAAGATCTTCGACAAAGCGTGAGCCGACGTGGCGTGCCCGGCGCGCGTGCGAGGCGCGCTGCGCGCGACGCGCTGCGCGCGACGCGCTGCGCGCGACGCGCTGCCTGCGGTGCACACGAGGCGCGGCGCGCGGACGAGGCGCGCTGCGCGCAGTGCGCCGGCGCGCGGAGCTGCCTGACGCGCACGAGCGGCAGCCCGCGCACGAGGCGCGGCGCGAGCAATGCGCCGCCTGCCGTGCACACGAGGCGCGGCGCGAGCAATGCGCCGACGCGCGGCGCCGCCTGGTGCGCCGCGCGCCGCCATCGACGTCCGTCAGTTCTCGCAGCCGCTGCAGGCGAGCGGGCAGGTGCCGTTCACCGTCGCCTGACAGTGAAGGTCGGGCGCGCCGGCGCTGTCGCCGTAGTCGCAGCAGATCTCGCCAGCGTCGCAGCATCGCACGCCGCAGCAGAGGCCTTCTTCGCAGCCGAAGCCGGGGGCGCACGCATTCGCGCACTCGCCCTGGATGCAGACCTGAGTCTCGGTGCAGGTCGTGCCGCACGACCCGCAATTGCGCGGATCACCGGCCAGGTTGACGCACTCCGATCCACAGCACGAGAGCCCGGGCTCGCACGTGCACATCGTGCCGCCCTCGCCGCCCATGCCGCCCTCGCCCCCCGTGCTCGTCGTCGCGACGGTGGAGGTCGCTCCGCCTTCTCCGCCCGCGCCCCCGCTGGAGGAGCTCGATGCGGTGACATAGATCGGCAGAACGTTCACGGTGCCCGGGTCAGCTTCACATCCAGCGACGGCGAACAATGCGGCCCACAACAGCAACGCGATCACCCGATGACAGGGCATGAGCACCTCCAAGCCGAAAATCACACTACCACGGAGGGGCGCGGCCACACGAGGGGGGCATGGCACACGGCGAAGCGCCGGCTGTATGCACTGCGTCGTACGCCGCTTCACGCGCGTCACGACGATGAACGCAGCGGCGCCTGCGACATCAGGGGGTGATGAGCTTGCAGTCTGACAGGAGCCCCGTGTACCAATCATCGGTCCTGTCGAGCCATGCGCCCTCGCTGGACCAACGGATGCCGGGCCGCTTCATCCTGCCTTCGACGGTGTAGGTGCATTTCACCGCGAACCGTGCGGACGGCAGCTTGCCTGCGGTGAGCGCGGACTCGCTCCAGAGGCCGGCGGCGAGGAACTGGACGCGGTCCGTGGTCGTGTAAGGACGGAGCAGTTTTTTGTCGTCCGCATCGCCCTTGGACCAACCCTGGGTGGGCGACTCGAACGCGCAGTGCCGGCCGCTGACTTCCTCGGCCGACCAACAGGCGAGATCCTTGATGTCGGTGGACACGAGGGTGACCTCGACCTGGGACTTGTCCCCGGGTTTCCACTTGGGGCCGGCCGTGCCGGCCGCAGGCTCACGCCCGAAATAGGCGAAGGCCGCGGCGAGGCCGCCGATGATGATGAGGAACAGGATCATGCTCTTGCCGAGCGAGCCGCCCTGCGGTTGGGCGGCGGCGCGAGGCCGCGCGCCGGGCTTCTTGCCGGCCGGGCGCCGCGCTGCGCCAGCCTGCTTTGCAGGACGCGAGGCTCTGGCCGGCGCGGCGCCGTCGGCGCGGCCCTCGCCGTCCTCCTCGCTGCGGGTGTCCTGCGCGTCGGCCTCGCCGGGAGGCGCTTCGTCCGTGTCGGGGCGGTCTCTGTCTTCGGAGCTCGTAGCCATCGAGGCGCTTTATGTACCGGAGCGCGCCCGCGACTCAAGCATTCCGTGGACCGAGCGGCAGGGCACGATCGCCCGTTCCAACGAGCAGCCCTTGATGTAGGCTGCGGCCGCGATGACGTTCGATGCCAGAAATCCACGCGCGCGCATCCTCGGCACGGGCCGCTCCCTGCCGCTCGCCGTCCCGACGAGCGAGGCGCAGGCGGGCGCGCCGCCGGCGGACGGCGCGGCGGGCGACCCGGGCGCGAGCGACGAGCGGCGCCGCGTCGCGCCCGGCGAGCGGACGAGCGACCTGGCGGCGCGGGCGGCGAAGGCGGCCCTCGAGGCGGCCGGCGTCGGGCCGCGCGATCTCGAGATGATCATCCTCGCCACATCGAGCGGCGACGCGCCGATGCCGGCGACCGCGGTGTACGTGCAGCAGAAGCTCGGCGCCGAGCACATCCCGTCGTTCGACCTCTCCGCGTCGCTGACGGGCTTCCTCTACGGGCTGTCGGTGGCGAACCAGTTCGTGACGGCGGGGACCATGAAGCACGTGCTCGTCATCGGCGCGGACCTGCTCTCCCGCCGCCTGGATCCGCGGGACAGGGTCTCGGCCCAGCTGTTCGGCGATGGCGCCGGCGCGGCGGTGATCGGGCCGGCGACCGGCGACGGTCGGGGGATCCTGAGCGTCGGCTTGCGCGCCGACGGGAAGAGGGCCGATGTGCTCCAGGTGCCCGGCGGAGGATCCGCGGAGCCGCTCACCGTGGAGCGGCTCGCCGACCGGCGGCACTACCTGCGCGTGAAGCAGCACGAGCTGCGGCAGGCCGCGGAGGAGCACCTCGGGGCCCACGCCCTCTCGGCGGTCGCGGCCGCCGGGCTTGCGCCCGCGGACGTCGACTGGGTGATCCCGCACCACGCCGACCCGCACCTCGTCGCCCTCCTCGCCGAGCGCCTCGGGTGCTCGCCCGAGCGTGTCCTCGGCGCGGTCGACGGCGCCAGCGCGGCCGGGACCTGCGCGGGCTCGGTGGCCATGGCGCTCGACGAGGCGCTCCGCGATGGCCGGATCGTGCCCGGGAATCACGTGCTGCTGTGTGCGCTCGGCGGCGGCCTCACGTGGGGCAGCGCCGTGCTCCGCGTCTGAGTCGACGAGGGCCGGGGTCTCGGGCGGCGGGCGGCCCGGCGGGCACACGGCCCTCGAGGGAACGCGCGCTGCGCTCGGCGGCGGGGTGGGGGGATTTCCCCACCGCCACGCTCGCGACGAAGGCGACGAGCGCGACGGTGGACTTGTCGCCGTGCGCTCCCCATCGTGCAGGAGAACCCATGAACGACGCTCCTCTCTACAAAGATGCCAAGCAACCCGTGGGAAAGCGGGTGGAAGACCTCCTGAGTCGGATGACCCTGGACGAGAAGGTGGGGCAGCTCATGCAGCTCGACGCCCAGGGAGATCTGGAGGACGCGATCGGGCGGATGAAGGTCGGCAGCCTCCTGCACTGCAACGGGAAGGACGCTGACACGGCGATCCGGCGCGCGCTGGACACCCGCCTTGGCATTCCGGTGCTGATGGCCGACGACGGGATCCATGGCCATTCCTTCTGGGCGGGCGCCACGATCTTCCCCACGCAGCTCGCCATGGCCTGCAGCTGGGATACGGGGCTCCTGGAGCAGGTCGCGCGGGTGACCGCCGCCGAGATGCGGGCCACGGGACTCAAGTGGACGTTCTCTCCCGTCCTGTGCCTCACACGCGATCTCCGATGGGGCAGGGTCGGGGAGACCTTCGGCGAGGATCCCTATCTGATCGGCGAGTTCGCCTGCGCGATGATCAAGGGCTATCAGGGCAAGGGCCTGGACGATCCGGACGCGGTGCTGGCGACCGCCAAGCACTACGCGGGGTACTCGGAGACGCTGGGCGGCCGTGACGCCTCGGAGGCGAACATCTCGCGGCGCTACCTGCGCTCGTATTTCCTGCCGCCCTTCGAGCGGGCCGCGAGGAGCGGCTGCATGGCCTTCATGACTGGATATCAGTCCATGGACGGGATCCCGGCCACCGCCAACCGCTGGCTCCTGACGGAGGTCCTCAAGGAGGAGTGGGGGTTCGAGGGGATCCTCGTGACCGACTGGAACAACGTGGGCAATCTCGTGCTCGATCAGAAGGTCTGCAAGGACATGGCCGAGGCGGCCACGGTGGCGGTCCGGAGCGGAAACGACCTGATGATGGCGACACCGCAGTTCTATGAGGGCGCCCAGGAGGCGGTGCGCCGCGGGCTCCTCGCCGAGGCCGAGATCGACGCGGTCGTGCGGCGCGTCCTGTCGCTCAAGTTCTCCCTGGGGCTCTTCGAGGACCCCGGGTACAGCAGCGAGCAGCGCATCCAGGAGATCATCGGGTGTGCGGCCCACCGGGACCTGAACCTGGAGGTCGCGCGGGCGTCTCTCGTGCTGCTCAAGAACGACGGCCTGCTGCCGCTCGCGGAGGCGGCGGCGTCGAGGCCCTTGCGGCGGATCGCGGTGATCGGCCCCAACGCAGACGACACGATCGCCCAGCTGGGCGACTGGTCGCTCGGCTCGGGCCAGATGAGCGGCGGCAACGGGCCGCAGCACCCCCGCTCGAGCATCGTCACGATCGTGGATGGGATACGGGAGCTCGCGCCTCCGGGGTGTGAGGTGGTCCATGCCGCGGGCTGCTCCGTTCTCGGCGAGGACGAGTCGGGCATTCCTGCCGCGGTCGAGCTGGCCCGGGGCGCAGACGCGGTGGTGCTGGTCCTGGGGGACAGGATCGAGCTCATCGGCGAGACGAAGAGCACGGCGACCCTCGAGCTCATGGGCGGACAGAGGGCCCTCTCGGACGCGATCGCCAGGACCGGCGTGCCCACGGTCGTTGTCCTCGTCAACAGCAAGCCGCTGGTCCTGCCGCGCTCGGCGCTCGGCGCGGCGGCGATCCTCGAGGCGTTCAATCCGGGGATGATGGGCGGGCGGGCCGTGGCCGAGGCGGTGTTCGGGACGATCAACCCCTCTGGCAAGCTGACGATCTCGTTCCCCTACCACGTGGGCCAGCAGCCGATATTCTACAACCAGGCCCGCGGTCAGCACGGGAATCGCTACGCCGACCTCACGCAAGAGCCGGCGTTCGCCTTCGGCTTCGGCCTGAGCTACACGCGCTTCACCTACGGCGATCTGAAGGTCCTGACGCCGAGCGTGGAGCGAGGCGGCACGGCGTCGTTCGAGGTGACGATCACCAACGCTGGCGGGCGCGATGGCGTCGAGATCGCCCAGCTGTACATCGAAGATCTGGTGACGTCGTCCACGTGGGCGCAGAAGGAGCTGAAGGCCTTCCACCGCGTGAGCCTGGCCGCGGGGGAGGCGCGCAAGGTGCGCTTCGACCTGCCCGTGGCGGAGCTGTCCCTGGTCGACGCGGAGGGGCGCCGCGTGGTGGAGCCGGGGGATTTCCGTGTCCACATCGGCTCGTCGTCCCGGCCGCAGGACCTGCTCAGCGCCGGCTTCGCCGTGCTTGGCGTTCCGCTGGCTCAACGTATCTTCTGAGGATCACTGCCCCTCACCGCACGCAGGTCGAAGCGCGGAGCGGCCCCGCGTCGCCGAGGGGGGCGCATCCGCCGGCGCTCTCGGCTAGGGTGCCGGGCCGTTCATGCAGCTCATCTCCCTGTCCCCCCTGGCCGCGTCGGCGTTGCTCTGGCGAACGGCGAACGGACCCTGTGTGACCGTCGCCGTGAAGGCGACCTTCCAGCTCTCGCCCGACGGCGTCGCCGCGCTGGCCGCGCCGCTGCCGCTCTTCGACGACGTCTTCCACGAGCAGAACGCGGGCCGGAGCCTCTATGTGGCCTCGGATGCCGTGCCCCACAAGCCCCGCGCCGACGTGCTGCTCACCGGCAGCGCGTACGCCCCGCCCGGCCAGCGCGTGAGCCACCGGTGGGTGCGCCTCGCCGTCTTCCACGCGCACGCGCACGGGCAGGCGCCCGCGGTCGACAAGCGGCTCCAGGTCGTGGGCGAGCGGCAGCGCGATCCCGCGACCGGCCAGGCGACGGCGCCGGCCCCGTTCTCCAGGCTGCCCGTGCGCTACGAGCTTGCCTTCGGCGGCGCGCGCTGCCCCGAGAACCCTGTCGGAAGGGGGGCCGATCCCGCCGACGTCCGGCTGCCGAGCATCGTCAACCCCGCTGCGCCCGACGCCCCCGACGGCTTCGGGCCCATCTCGAGCGCGTGGCCGCAGCGGCGGCGCGCGCTCGCCGCGTGGGATCCCGCGAAGCTCCTGCTGCCTGTCCCGGAGCTCCCGATCGCCATGGACTGGGGCTACTTCAACGCGGCCCCGCGCGACCAGCAGATACGCTACCTGCGCGGGGACGAGTGGATCCTGCTCGAAGGCCTCCACCCCACGGCCGCCCAGGTACGCTCTCGCCTGCCCGGCGTGACGGCGCGCGTGCTCCTCCGCGCGCCGCGGCTCGCCGACCCCGCCGGCGTCGAGCTCACCGTGCGCTGCGACACGCTCTGGATCGACGCCGACGCGCTCCGGTGCACCCTGACGTGGCGCGCGTCCCTGGCCGTCGCCGAGCGCGCCCTGGAGGCCGTCGAGCGCGGCAGGATCCTGGTGACGCTGGCGCCCCTCGACGAGCGCGCGGCGTGGCCTGCGCCGGAGCCCGCGGCCGCGGCCGCGCCGCCGGTCGGCGCGACGACGGCGCCGCTGCCGGAGGGCGTGAGGCCGCCCGCGGGCGCGCGGCCGTCGCTCCCGATTCCCGAGCCGGATCCGTCGGTTGCCCGCGGCATGAGCGCCGAGGAGTGGGCCGCGCGCGGCGCGGGCGCGGAGGCATTGCGCCCGTCGCTCGACCTGACGCAGACGCGCCCCCTCGACCCCGCTGCCTTCGCCGAGGCCCTCCGCGCGTTCGACCCGGCGCCGCCCGGCGCCGTCGCCGCGGAGGCCTCGCAGGCGGGTCCCGGCGCCGGGGAGGCGGCCGGAGGCGCGGGCGCGCCGCCGGTGTCCGGGCAGCCGCCGGTGTCCGGGCAGCCGCCGGTGCTCGCGGACACGCGCGAGTTCAATCTCCAGGACGTGCTGCGCGGCGCGCGCCAGGAGGACGCGCCGTTCCCGATCGCGCCGCCCCGGCCCGCGGAGCAGGCCGAGCCCGCGCGGGCCCCTGCCCAGGTCTCGCTGGAGGCCCTCCGGCAGGCATTCCCCGCCATGGCCGCGCACATCGCGGCGCACGCCGGCGCGCCGCTGCCCACGGCCACGCTGCCGCTGCCCGAGCCGGAGCCGTCGAAGCCGACCAGCGAGGATCTCGCCGGCTCGCCCGACCTGCCGCCGCCCGCGAGGACCACCGAGCACGTCCCGATCCTGAACCTCACCCCGTTCGCCGCCTTCACCATCCCCTGGCAGGCCCGGCCGCCGAGGGACTCGCTCACCGTCGTGGTCAAGGGCACCTTTGACCTCGTGCCCGGGGCGCCGGCGGCGATCGCGGCCGATCAGGAGCTCCCCGGCGGCGACGTCCACGTCGACGACGACCCCGAGAAGAGCCTCCGCTACCCGTCCGATTTCGCGATCTTCAAGCCGAGAGCCGACGTCCTGCTGGTCGGGCACGCGCACCGCGCCAGCGACGGCGACGCCGCGGCGCTCGTCCGGCTGCGCCTCGGCGACGCGCTCGACCGCGCCGTCGCGGCCATCGGCCCGCGCCGCTGGGACGCGCTCGGCGCGCCCACCGCGCCCGGGCCGTGGGACCCCATCCCGCTCCGCTTCGAGAGCGCCTTCGGCGGCGCCGGGTTCGGCCCGAACCCCGTCGGGACCGGGTACGGCGCGCGGGCAGGCGGCGCGCTCCCGTCGCTCGAGCTGCCGGATCGGGTGATCCGCTCGGCGGGCGACAGGCCCTCTCCGGCGTGCTTCGCGCCGATCGCGGCGACGTGGAGCGATCGCCTCGAGAAGATCGGGTCCTACGGCGAGCGCTGGAGGAAGACGCGCTGGCCGTTCTTTCCCGACGACTTCGACTGGACCTTCTTCAACGCCGCGCCCGCGGAGCAGCAGATCGCCTATCCCCGGGGGGACGAGCCGTTCGAGCTCTGGTCCGTGCGCCCGGAGGGCGAGGTCGTCCAGGGGCGGCTGCCCGAGCTGCGGGTCCGCGTGTTCAAGCAGGCGACGGAGGAGGCCGGCGGCGGGTTCTCCGAGGTCCCGATGCGGCTCGACACCGTGTGGTTCGACGCCGACGCGCTCCGGCTCGTGCTGGTCTGGCGGGGCCTGCTCGACGTGGCCGACGAGGACGCTTCCGAGATCGCGTCGCTGTTCGTCCTGAGCGAGCCGATGGCGCAGGGCGGGGCGAAGCGCGAGCCGGCGGCGAAGCGCGACGCGCGGGCGCGCTTCTTCGCGGAGCTCGCGGCGCGCGAGGCGGCCGAGGCGCCGGCGGCAGGCGAGGAGGGGGCGGCGAACGACACCGCGGCCGAGGAGGGCGAATCGGCCCTCGAGGCGCGCATCGCCGAGGCGCTCGCCCAGGCGCGCGCGCGGCGGCGCACGGCGGCCGGGAGCGGCGCGGCGGCGGCGGGGGCCGCCGCGGCGGCGGCTGCCGCAGCGCCGGCGCAGGCGGAAGGCGGCGTCCCCCCGCGAGAAGAGGCTGCTCCCAGCGATCCCGTGGCGGCGCCGCCGACCGCCGGCCGCGACGCCATCCTCGAGCTCCTTCGCCTAGGCGAGCCGCTCGCCGGCATGGACCTGACCGGCATCGACCTGTCCGGCGCGGACCTCGCCGGGGCCGACCTGGGCGGCGTCATCCTGAAGCGGGCGAACCTCCGGGGCGCCCGCATGGACGGCGCGCGGCTCGTCGAGGCCGTGCTCGCGGAGGCCGACGCCGAGGGCGCGCGCTTCGAGGGAGCCGATCTCACCCGGGCCGACCTCACCGGCGCGAACGTCAAGGCCGCGCGCTTCGCCGGCGCCGTCCTGGAGCTCGCGGCCGCGGCGGAGGCGCGCTGCGAGGGCGCCGTCTTCGAGGGGGCGCGGGCGCCCGGCGCCAGCTTCGCGGGGGCCACGCTCACGAGGGCCTGCTTCGATCGCGCGGACCTCACCGGCGCCGAGATGATGCAGGCCGCCCTCGACGAGGCGAGCTTCCGCGACGCGACGCTCGATGATGTGAAAATTTACGGTGCTACCGGGGCGCGCGTCACCCTGGACGGGGCCTCGCTCGCCGACCTCCGCGCCGACGACGTGGTCCTCCGGAACGGGTCGTTCCGTCGCGCGCGGGGCCCGGGTTCCGTGTGGGAGGGCGCCGACCTCACCGAGGGCGTCTTCGCGGGCGCGGCGCTCCCGGAGGCGAGCTTCACCCGGGCGACGCTCGACCGGGCCACCTTCGAGGGCGCCGACCTTGTCGACGCCCGCTTCCGCAAGGCGCGGCTCCGCGGCGCGCGCCTGCGCCAGGCGAACCTGATGCGCGCCGCCTTCGACAGCGCCGATCTCGAGGGGGCCGACCTGCGCGGCGCCAACCTGTATCAGGCGGAGACCTGGAAGGCGCGCACGGCCGAACTCCACATCGCGGAGGCATTCACGGCAGGGACCAAGCTGGAGGAGCGATGAGCCGAACAGCCATGCTGAACCTCCTTCTGCGCCTCTCCCCGCTGCGCCCCGCCGTCCGCCTCGAGACCGCCGGGCGGCGCGACCTCACCGAGGACCCGCTCGCGGGTGGGCTCCTCCGCGGCGCGCCGCGGATCACACCGCCACGAACACCTTCACCTGCGAAGGCGCGACGTGGGCGCCAGCGGGCATGTTCGCGTTCGAGCCGTTATGGGCCGACATCGCGGTGTGATAGACGATCTTCTTCCCCTTGGCGTAGACCTTCGAGCTCGCGCGCTTGAAGGTCACCTGCCCTCGGTTCACGTTCGAGACCATCCCGCCGAGCGTGCCGGCCTCATCGCCCTTGCTGCTCGGCATCTTCGATGCCTCGGTCACGGTCTCCTTCTTCTGGACGAGCACCTTGGAGACGGTCGACTCGCAGCCGTTCAGCGTCCCGATGTTCGGGAACGGCGTCGGCACGGGGGGCGCCGGCGGCGCTGGCACCTTGCACACGTCCGGCATGGCGAAGCACATGCCGCCGGCCTTCGTCGCTGCGGGCATCTTCATCTCAAGATCCCTCCACTTCCACGCTGGCTCATCCGAGCAGCACGCGCTCGCCGTCGATCGATGTCTCCTTCTTCGAGACCATCGATGTCCGCTCGCTGACGAGCTGATACGCCTCGCGGATGAGCGAGCGCGCGCGCCTCGCCCGGGTCTGGAGCAGCCCGTCGACGTCGCGGTAAGCGTCCCTTGCCCGCTCGATCAGCCGCTCGGCCTGGATCTCCATCCGGCCGGCGGTGGCGGCGATCTGCGCGGCGGTCGTGGCGATCCGCTCGGCGAGCACGGTCGCCTCGGTCGCGTGGAGCGACGCCCTCTCGGAGGTGACGTCGACCGCCGCCGCGGACACGCGCACGGCCGCCCGCTCGATCACGAGCGCCGGCTCGCCGCCCTCGCCGACCTCGCTCGCCACGCGCCGCCCCGCCCGGTGCCGGACATCGCGCCGCGCGCGGAGCTCCACGTCCGTGGCCGCCTCCACGACGACCTTCCCTCGCGGCGCCGCGAGCGTCAGGTCCCCCGCGGGGGCGGCGACGCGCGCCGCGCCCGTCGCGGCGTCGTACGTGACGGCGACAGCGCCCGACGCGTCCCGGATCGCGATCGTGCTCCCCTCGGCCGACGCCGTGGCCCCCTCGGCCGTGTGGATCACGGGCCCTCGGGCGGCGAGGAGGATGCCAACGATGTAAAAATCTGATGTGGTTGCGTGTTTCGAGACGAGCACCCGGTCGCCGGGGGTGGCCTGGTAGCCGGGCACGGCGAGCCGCGCGCGCGCCGTGGCGCCCTCGACGCCGGGGGCGCCGGGCCGGACGAGGCGCACGACGGCGCGCGCGGCGTCTTCCAGGTCGACGAGGGTGGCCTCGAGCACGCCGCCCGGGGAGGGCTCGTGTTCCAGGGCGACAGCGTCGTTCGCGTTCATCGGGGCTCCGTCCGGAAATCTTCCGCGCGCGCGCGGTCAGGGTCGGTGTTCTTCATGTTGCGGGTGCGCGCCCCGAGCAGCTCGGCGTCATCGAGCCTGGCCCGGTGCAGGTCGGCGCCCTCGAGGTTGGCGTTCACGAGGTGAGCGCGCTCGAGGCGCGCGTGCGAGAGATCGGCCAGCGAGAGATCGGCGTTCGCCATCACCGCGTCGCGCAGGTCCGCGCCGGGGAGCCTCGCCGCGCCGAGGCTGGCCTCGCGCAGGTGGGCGCGGCGCAGCACGGCGTCGTTGAGCGCGGCGTCGGAGAGGTCGGCGCGGGAGAGATCGGCGCCGTCGAGGATCGCCCTCCTGAGGTTCGCGGCGGGGGCGCGCAGGCCCGCGAGCTTCGCGCCCTTCAGATCGGCGCCTTCGAGGTTGACCTGAGAGGCCTCCACCGAGGTGAGGTTGGCGCCGCGGAGGTTCGCGCCCGACAGCGTGGCATTCGTCAGGACGCAGCCGCGGAGATCGGCGCCCTCGCCGTTCGCGTCGCAGAGGAGCGATTGTTCGATCACCGCGCCGGCGAGCTGCATGGCGCGGAGATCGGCGCCGGAGAGGTCGGCCGCGAAGAGCCGTGTCCGGCGGAGGTCGGCCCCGGCGATGACGGCGGTGGACAGGGCGGCTTCCGAGAGATCCGCGTCGGAGAGATCGGCCTCGGTGAGGTCGACGTCGGCGAGCTGCGCCCCGCGGAAGGTGGCGCCGCCGAGCTTCGCGCCGGCGAGGCAGGCGCCGGAGAGGTCGGCGTCCGAGAGGTCGGCGCCCGCGAGGGAGGCGCCGCGCAGGTCGGCCTCGGCGAGATCGGCGCCGGAGAGGTTCACGCCGGCCCACGAGAGGCCGCGGAGAGCCGCCTTGCCGAGGGACACGCCGGCGAGGTCGAGGCCGCGCAGGTCGACGCCCGCGAGGCGGACGCCCTCGAGCGAGCAGCCCTCGAGCTTCGCGCCGGCGAGAGACGCCTCGTCGAAGGTGGCGCCGGCGAGGTTGGCGTTGCGGAGATCGGCGCCGTCGAGGGAGGCGCCGGTGAGGTCCGCCCCGGCGAGCGAGGCGCCGCGGGCCCGCCAGCGCTGGAGCTGGGCGCCCCGGAGCGAGGAGCCGTCGAGGACGAGCCCGTCGCAGCTCGCGCCGGAGAGGTCGGCCCGGGCGAGGTCGCACTGGACGAGGCGCGCGCCCTCGAGGGCGGTGCGGCGGAGATCGATCGCGGTGAGCCGGGAGGCGTGGAGCTCGGCGCCCGCGAGGGACGCCGGGGGGCTCGAGGCGGAGAAGTCGAGTCCGGTGGCGGCGGCGCGCAGGAGATCGGCGCCGCCGAGGAGGAGGCCTGTCGTGACGGCGGCGCGGAGATCGACGTCGCGGAGCGAGGCGCCGGTGAGGTCGGCGGAGGAGAGATCGGCGCCGTCGACGGCGGCGCGGTCGAGGCGGGCGCCCTGGGCGTCGCAGCGCTGGAGGCGCGCGCCGGAGAGGACCGCGTCGAGGAGCTCGGCCTTGTGGAGGCGCGTGGCGCGGAGATCGGCTCGCTCGAGCAGGGCGCCGGAGAGCTTGGCGCCGGTGAGGTCGACCTGGTGGAGGGAAGCGCCGGTGAGGACAGCGTCGCGGAGATCGGCGCCCGCGAGGCGGCAGGCCTCGCCGGGAGGGCCGCCGAGGAGGGCGCCGGTGAGGTCGGCGTCGATGAGGTCGGCGCCCTCGAGGTTCACGTTGCGGAAGATGGCGCCGGAGAGCGTGGCGCCGGCGAGGGTGGCGCCGCGCAGATCGACGTCCTGCCAGAGGGCCTTCGAGAGATCGGCGCCGCGGAGATCGATGCCGGGGGCGACGGCGCCCGAGATGCGGCTGCCGGCGAGCTCGCCGCGCTGGCTCTTCTGCAAGAGCTCGGCAGGCGTCGGGGGTGAGCCGTGGTTGCGCTCCGCGGGCATGGTTCGGGCGAGGCTAGGCCATCGCGCGGGGGGTGTCACTGAGGTAGCGTGCGCGCTGGCAGGGGTTCGTCGGAGTTGTCCGGGAGGGGCCGTGGCAGGGGCGCGGGAGCGGGGGAGGTGGGGAGAGCGATGATCAGCGTTGCGGTGAGGGTCGAGACGGAGTGCGGCACGTGCCGGATGCCGATGCCGGTCAACACGCTGGCCAGGGAGGTGGGGTGCCAGAGCTGTGGAAGGCCGAACGTAATTGAAGGCGAGCTCTGGCAAGCGTTGTTCCGCGAGCCGCTCTACCGCGGCCCAGGATTGCTCGTGAACGAGGATCGTCGTAGCTCGGCAGGCAAGCTCGCGGTCGCCTACACGCGACGCAGCCCCTCTTGCCAGGGCTGCGACGAGGAGATTCCCATCGCGAGCGTGCAGGAAGTGCGAGGGCAGGCGACGCTCCGCTGTAATCGCTGCGCCAAGCAGACGTGGGTGCGGGCAGTGCCTGCGGAGCTCGTGGGTGCGCTCCCCAACATCACACATCTGGTTGGCGAGGGCCCTGACCCGATCGCGGTCGTCCATTCACCTCAGGCCGAGGTGGCGACGTTTCCGTGCCCGCAGTGCGGCTCACCCACCGCATTCGATGGCGTGAATCGAGTGTATACGTGCCGGTTCTGTACCGCGAGCGTGCACGTGCCTGATGAATTTGTGTATCGCGGGCAACGGCGAGTTTTGGCGCCCTGGTACCTCTGTTTCCATTCGTCAATCACAGAGCGTACACTCGACGCGCAAGCCGCATCCGCGGGGCTGTTTGACTGGGAAATGGATCTGCCGGATGCGATCGTCGACGCGGAGGGAAACCTATATTGTGCAACTAGCAAGTTGTACGGCTTTCTAGATGAGAATAGGGAGCCGGCGTCGAAGATAGAATATGCTTTGTGGTCGCTCGACAACTCGTTGAACATTCGCTGGATCCGGCGCGATCGCTCGGGCGCGGTGCGTTTCATGTTCTGCGTCGGGGACAGACTCCTATTGATTGACGCGGAGAGCTCGTCTCCGCTCTGGCTTTCATCGGCGACGGGCATGCCCGTCGAGCCCTCAGACGTCACGGCGCCAGCGCCTGGGACCAATATTCTTCTCCACCTACCGCGTGAAGCCCGTCTGACCTGCGATCGCGATGGTTCGCTGCTGCTGCTTAAGTACGACAGGATCCGGCGCATGGCGTCGAGTGGAGCCGAGCTTCCCGTATGGCCGGAAGGTGCTCCACGGATCGACGACGGCGAGGACTCTGGCTGGGACTGGCATCGGCCAACCGACCGTCCGCTGAAGATGGATGGATCTGTCGATGCTATCCATTGCGGCCCGGACGGTTCGCTCTACATGCTTCACGACTCAACGTGTGGAATGCTGGCGCGCTTTGACGCCGAAGGGCGGAAGGTCTACTGCGTGGAGCTCCCGGATGAGGCTCTGCGCGGGGAGAATCGCGTCATGGGTGTCGATCTCCACGGTAACGCCTATGTGCTCCGCCACAGCCAGCTCCTGCGGGTTGACGCTACGGGCAAGCAGAGTGTCGTGCTGCACTCTTACCGGGACGCACTGCCCCAGCTGACGATGAGTATTGCTGTATGTCCTGATGGGTCATTCTGGCTGTTCGGCGTCATAGGGTTCGCTTGGAAGTTCGATCCAGAAGGTAAGCTGCTCTTCGCCAGCAAAGAGGAGCCCGGAGCAGGCGGGGGGAAAATGGATGTGGACACGGCGGCGCGCATCGCGCAGATAGAGGAGCTTCGCGCATTGAGTCTGCGCAGGGCAGAAGATGTGGTAAGGTCGGCAAAGGAGGAGAGGGATCGTCGGGATAAGATTGGGTGTGTGTACGGCGCGGTGCTTCTGACTGTAATGCTGTTGTTCTATTTGTGGTTGTTCTTGTTCCGAGCGCGGGGGTGAGCTCGTGATGCTCGGTCAAGCTCGAACAGCACTTCATCCGGCTTCGCTGCGCCGAGGCCTGCCACTGACCAATTCACGGTCGCTGCGTAATTGACGCGTGCTGGGCAAGGCTGAGCGTCGAGGTGCGCTACTTTGGACGGGGTTTCTCCGCCCTGCGCCTCCATCGCGGAGCAACCGTTTGCGAGAGACGTGAGCTCTGCTCATCCGAGATCGATTCGCGCACCGTTCAGACGAACCAGCCCGCTGCCCTTCAGTTCAACTGTCGACGCCTTCACCGTTACACTGCTCTTGTTGCATGTTACCGTTGAGCCACATTTCAGGATGGCAGAGTCACCGCTGAGCGCGCAATTGGAGCCAGGTCCGCCGATGCTCGCTTTCTCTTTGCCTATGCTTGCGCCCCAGGACCCAACCTCGATCGCTGCTCTGCTCCTGCCTTTGAATGAAACTTTTGCTGCGCTGCCGCTAAGCCCGGATTTTGCCTTGATATCCATGTTGCTTCCTGACTGGATATTTACACTGCTTCTTGAGTCGAGGCTGATTGAGCCGCCGGAGTCGAATTCGGTGCTTCCTGCAACATGAGTCTTCAGTGTGCCCATCGCGTGGGTTATGAAGTCTCTTGTGGTGATGGAAAATTTCGATGTCGATCTTATCGATGTTGTGTTGTGTGCAAGAATGTCTACGAACGCCGATGTGATGAGCGCCTTGGCGTTGCTCGCCATCTCAACGGCAATCGGAGACTTGAGAACCGCGGCTGCGAGTCCTGCGACAACGGCTGTGCCCTCTGACGCGAGCGCGGCGTTCGCGCCGCCGCCCACGAATGCATTCACCTGTCCGATGACTGCGGATGTCGTCACGGCGGCGTTGATGCAGCTTGGCGAGGCGATGGCCATCCCTGGGCTTGAAATACGCCCCGGGGACGCTGCCACGTTCGCTGCGGCGGCCATCAGGCCGGCTACTGCGGCAGCCGATTTGTCCCCGGCGTCTTTCATGAGCTTGGACACTTTGCTGTAGAGAGGGCGTCCCGCTTTGAGAGCTCCATGGATGCTGGTGGCACCCTCGACCGCAGCACCGACCCCCTTTAGCGCCACATTGGTGTCGTTGGCTTCGCTCTCCTTCTTCCTGGCCTCCGCTGCCTTTTTTGCTTCCTGGGCCGCTGACCTTGCTTCAGCGACACCTTGATACGAGGCCGCAACGTTTTCGTTCCATTCTTCTAGCGTCATAGGGCGATCGAACCCATCCGAGCCCCGGACCATCGGAGGGGGTGACGGAAACGGGGGACCGGACAGGATCGCCTCCTGCTCGATCCTCTTTGCCGCCTCTTCCGCGATCACCGTTCGCTCATCCAGCTTTGCCTGTTGCCAGGCGTCGTACTTCTTGGGGATGTCGAGCGCCGATTTGGCGGTCGCGAGATAGCTCTCTGTGAGCTTCTCGACTTTATCGAGCTTGCTCAGCGTATTGGAAACTCCAGCGAAGTTCGTGATATCGGTCGCGGCAAAGCAGGACATCGTGCTGGCCACGGAATTCATCACGCTCGTCGCGGTGTTGATGCCACCAATGGCGACCGCACTATAAGCCTCCGTGGTCGTCATGGCAGCGCCCGATTCCGGCGTGTTCGGCGCTCCAAGCTGGAGCGTCGCCCCGCCGTACGGCGTGGAGAGCTTGATCCGCTCCTCGCCTTCGTTGTCGTCGATGTTGATCTCGTTCCCGCCGCCGGTCCGGATGACGTTCCTGCGCGCGTTCTTCGCGTCGACGGTGCTGGGAGTCTGCGGGTTCGGCACGGCGCCGGCGATGATCGGCCGGTCCGGATCGCCGTCGATGAACGTCAGGATCACCTCCACCCCGCTGCGGAGCGGGAAGTGGAACCCGTAGCCCGCTCCGGTATGGGGCTGGGCCATGCGGATGAGCCTCGATGCCTTGCCGTCCTCGGCGCCGCCGGCGTCGAACAGAAAGCGCACGCGGTAGCGGCCGCTCTCGTCGACCTCGGCGTACTGGCCCTTCTCCGCGGCGTCGATGACGCCGGTGATGACGCCGTGCACCTTCGGCTTCGGCGTCACGCGCGGCGGGCGGTACGTGGTCGCATAGGGGATCGCGCGGAAGTCGTTCTCGTAGGCGCGCTCCTCGCCCGTGCCCGCGTTGAGCGTCGCCTGCTGGAGCCGGTGGCGCACCTCGACGAGCAGCAACTCGATGTCGCCGCGCGGGTGTCCCTCGAGCGTGAGCTTCGCGCCGGCGCCGAGGGCCTGCACGTCGCTGGCGCCCTCGAACACCCTGCGGCCGGCGCGCAGCTCCTCCGCGCGGAGGACCGCGATGCGCTCGCCCTCATCGGGGGTCTTGAAATGAGCGCCGTACTCGACGATGTCGCCGCCGGACGCCTCCGAGACGGTCGCGGCCGCCATGAGCGGCACGTGCGGCGTCCGGTAATTGTAGTCCTTCACCACGTACCGGCTCGGGACGGTGCGCGTCGTGCCCTCCAGGCGGTGGACGCCGATGCGATCGCCGCGCGGGTAGAAGTGCGCGCGCCCGTCGCCGGCGACCGGCTGAAAGCCGCTGTTCGTGTCGGAGAAGACCACGACGTCGCGGCCGTCGCGGTGCTCGAAGAAGAACGAGATGCCGAGGTGCTCGGCGAGGCGCGAGACGAACTGGAGGTCGGTCTCCTTGTACTGCACGACGTACTCGCGCGGCGGGTACGTCGAGACCAGGCGGAGCTCGAAGTCGTCGCCCTCGTGGAGACCGGCCCGCTCGAGCTTCTTCTTGATGATCTCCGGGACCGAGAGATCCATGAAGATCTCCGACGTCTCCGTGAGCGTCAGCCGGAAGGCGCGGGGCACGAAGGTGAGCGTGTACGCCATGTGCAGCGTCTCGGTGTGGAGCGCGTCGCGCACGACGGAGATGACGCCGAAGAGGCGCCGCTCCTCGCGGTCGCCCCTCAGGAACACGAGCGCGGCGGGCTCGGCGAGGAGCGCCTCCTCGTCGAGCCCCTCGGGGCTCTTGCACACGACGTGGAGCTGGAACTCGAACGGCTGCGAGATGACCTCGCGCCCGGTGAGGTCGTGGAGCTCGACCGCGTCGGCCGAGAAAGCACGCGATTCCAGGCGAGCAGAGAGGATGTCCTTCATGAGCGTCCCTCGGGTGAAGAGACGCTACCATCGCCCGCCGGCGAGCTCGCTTTCAAGCTGTTCGTGCAGCGGAGCACCGCCGCGTCGCCGCGCGACACAGCTCGCGGAAGCCCCTCAGCATCGGCTCGTCGTCCCGACCATAGGACCTGCTCTGCGCCGGGTTCGCCGTGGCGCAGGGCGTGTCGGCGGCGACCGCAGGCGCATCCGGTTTGAATTTCAATCCTTTATGGATGTTAGCTCACGCCGCCGGCCTGAATTTCAATTTTCACCGGGTCGTGTGTTACCGTCGATGGGGCAGCGCGCCGGGTGAGGCCTCGGCGCCCGAGGAGGGAAGGACCGATGACGGCGAAGCGGGTGGCGCTGGTGACGGGCGCGAGCACGGGGATCGGCCGGAGCGTGGCGGAGACGCTCGCGAGGAACGGGTATGTGGCCTTCGCGGGCATGCGCGATCCCAACGGCAGGAACCGAGCGGCGCGCGACGAGGTGGCTGGCCTGGCGACCGCGGGGATCCCCATCGAGGCGGTCGCGCTCGACGTGACGGACGACGCCTCCGTGGCCGCGGCGGTCGCGATGGTGGTGGAGAAGACGGGGAAGATCGATGTGCTCCTGAACAACGCGGGCGGCTGTGTGATGGGGCTGGCCGAGTGCAGCAGCGTCGATCAGCTGCGGCGGCTCTTCGAGACGCACGTCTTCGGGACGCAGCGCGTCTGTCGCGCCGTGCTGCCGCACATGCGCCGACGAAAGACCGGGGTGCTCGCCTTCACGTCCAGCGTGGCCGGGCGCGTCGTCCTACCGACCACGGTGCTCTACTGCGCGGCCAAGGCTGCGATGGAGATGATGGCCGAGGGCTACAAGCGCGAGCTCGCGTCCTTCGGGATCGACGTCGTGATCCTGGAGCCGGGAATGGTCCAGACGAAGATCTTCGACAACATGTGGCTGGACGACGACACGGCGCGGGCCGCCGAGTACGGGGCGCTCGGCGGCGTGGCGCGCGCCACGCTCGAGATGGTCAAGACCATGAAGGGACCATCCCCGGAAGAGCTCGCGGACGTGCTGCTCAGGCTGCTGGAGATGCCGCACGGGCAACGGCCGCTGCGCACGACGTTCGGCGCGGACGCGGCGCTGGTCGACCCGGTGAACGTCGTCGCGGACGAGGCCACGCGGGCGCTGCACGCACTGTACGGGGTGGACGGGGGATAGACGATGTGCAGCCGTTCGAGGCGCGCACCGCCGAGGCCGACCCGCCCCGGCCTGTCCGACTAGAGCGACTTCAGGTATTCCACGAGGTCACGCTTCTGGCTGGAGTCGAGCCTCAGATCGAAGCGCTCGTTATAGCTGCGCACGACGTCCAGCAGCGTCTCGAAGCGGCCATCGTGGTAGAAGCGACCCTTGTTCTTCGGCTTCATGAACAGCCCTAGCTCTCGGACGAAGAGGGCGGCCAGGTTCATCGTCTTGTACGAGTTGCCGGGCGCGCGGTTCGCCTGGAAGGCGTCAATTCCCATCTCGTCGGGTGTGTGCAGGTTCCAGCCAGCGTCGGTCCAGAGCGGCTTGTTGTGGCAGTCGGTGCACTTCGCGTCGCCGGTGAACAGCTTCGCGCCGCGCTCGGCGGCCTCCCTGTCGAAATCGAGCCCGGGCTCCGGCTTCGGCGCCGGGAGCGCGAGTTGATAGAAGTGCAGCGCCGGGAGCTTCGACGTGACGAGATCTTTCTTCGGATCCACGATCACATTCCAGATCCCGGTGGCCGCGGCGTTCGGGTACTTGTCTTTATCGTTGAGCCTGGGATCGAAGAAATTACCCTTCCCATGGAGCTGGGTCACGGCGACGTACGCGTTCCAATAGGGCACCGAGCCCCAGTTGCCCGTCCAGGTGTGCTCGTTGACTCCGCCCACATCGAACGCGTTGGGGAGCAAGGTCGCGGCGGTCTTTCCGTCAGGCCGGAACGCCTTCCCGTCGAGGAGCAACTGGGCGTCGTACTTGCCCGGCCCCCAGCTGCGCAGAACTCTCCTCACGCCTTCCTCGTTGATGCCCTCGGGCACCTTCGGCAGCAGGTCGACGATCGGCTGGACCGTCGGGGCCGTAGCGATGATGGCGCCGACGTCCAGGTCCCGGTTGGCCCAGCCGTCGAGGCGCGTGCCGATGCCTGGACGCACGGAGTCGTTGACCGTGGAATGACAGAGCGCGCACTGGAGCCCGATAGAGATCAGGTTGCCGCTGTCGTCGAAGAAGCCCGTCACCCCGAGGATCGCATCGAGCTGCAAGAGGCTCAGCGTGACGGCGGGATCGTCGAGGTTGACCCGGCCGCGCGCGATCTTTTCTCGGAGCCGCGACGGGAGCGCGTCCGCGTCCACCTTCAGCCCGAGCCCCAGCGCCTGAGCCGGCGTCACGTTGGCGATGCTCTGGTGCAACCGGAGCTCGCCGCCCCAGAACTCCTCGTCGCCGAAGGTGTCGAATCGGAAGATCTCCTGTCCCCGCTGGAGCAAGTTGCGCGTATTTCGTTCTATGGTGGCGTCGAAGTTGCTGAATCGCGCGCGGCGGGGCAGTTCGTCCTCGGCGGAGGCGACGTGCTCTGCCCCCTCGCCCCGATCGGCTGAGTTGCAGGCGAGCGCGGCCACGCCGAGCGGGACCGTCGCTCCAACGAGCACCAAGAGCGTGGTGAGATGTGTCGTCATGGTAAGACCTTTCGGTGTCTTCGCGTCATACTGCGAATCCAAAAGTGGTTTGTATGCCTTCGTGGGCAAGTAAGAGAGTCCATGAACGTTTCGTCGGGTGAGCTGCTCGTGTGCGGGTCGTGAGCCGGCGACAGGCGTCGAGGGCAAAGGTCTCGTGGCGTTTGTGGGTGTTGTTTCCCGTTCGTGCCAACTGGGGATTCGATGAAAATGGGAGATGATGGATCGAGCTTCAGGCGATGGACGTCTTGCGCCCTGCACACAAGGGGCTGCATTCGGCTTGGTATCGGCAGCCTGGGTGCGGTCACGCCCCCGTTGTCGCTTGCCGTCCTGATGAGGTGCCCGGTCGGCCGGGGCTCGCGGAGAGGCGCCAGTCGGAACGAGCGAGCTAGCGCTGCTCTGCGCTCCCCGGCCGCCCCCCGGGCCTCGCTGCGGCTCCTTGGCCCGCGAGGTCCTGCGGCGTGGGCAGGTGCTCGAGCGTCACCCAGGTCTCGCTGCCCGCCGCGCGTATCGCCCCGCGATACAGGTGGTAATCCACGGCCTCGAACGTGGCCGTTACGGCCTCGGCCGCGGCGCCCGGCTCCGGGGCGAACGCGCCCTCGAACCGGAAGCTGCGGTGATCGATCGGGGTCAGCGCCCCCTCGATGCGCCGCGGCTCCTCGAGGCTCGCGAGCCGCCGCCCGCCGTCGCCAGGATCCGTGATCCGGCACGGGAGCCGCGGCTCCTCGCGCTCACCGTGGTGGAGCCGGCCGAAGAACTCGCCGGGCCGCGCCTGGAAGGGAAGTCGCTCTGCCGTGCTGATCCCCGGCGAGTCCATGAGCGGCGCCGCGGGGGGCCGGGTCGGGGCGCAGCCCACGAGACCGACGACCGCGAGCCTGGCGAAGGATCAGAGAAAAGCGAATTCCGTACGCTCTCGCGGCATCCCGGCTATCGTAGGCGACGCTCGGCCGATGTCGATCCCACACGACCGCAAGCGAACGCGCCACGGTCCCTTCGCGTTGGCGCTCCTTCTGCGCGGCCTGCCCGTCCTTCTCCTCGCGGGGTGCGCCGCGATCCCGGCGAGTGCGGGGACGGCCCTCACGGGGGCTCGCCGTTCATGACCTCGCTGCTCGTCGACGGCCTGATGGACGCATGGCTGCTCCTCCGCGACCCGCGTATCCCCGAGATCGTGGTCAGGGCCGCGGCGTGATACCGCGACCACGCGAGCGGCGGTCGCCCGCCGCGGAGTCGGGTCATCCCGGAGCCATCGGAGCCCTCCATGTTGAACCTCCTTCTACGACTTTCCCCGCTGCGCCCCGCCGTCCGCCTCGAGACCGTCGAGCGGCGCGACTTCACCGAGCCGCGCCTGCGCGAGCTCCACGCCCTCTCGAACGCGCTCATGGCCGAGGACTTCGGGCACTTCTGCGTGCACGCGAGGACCAACGATGTCGTGCACGTCTTCCGCCGCGCCGACACCGGGGCGATCGTCGGCTTCCAGTTCTGGAAGACCGCGCCGCTCACCTTGCCCCGCAGCCGGGCCATCGTCGGCGGGAAGCTCAGGATCTCGCCGGACTTCCGGACCCGCGGGCTGCACCTCGTCTCCGGCCTCCTGTTCTTGCTCGAGACGAAGCGCCGCGCGCCGCGGACCCGCCTCTACCGGCTCTCGATCGCCAGCCTCTTCGGGTTCGTCTCCATCACCGAGGCGCTCGCGCGCTACGATCTCTTCGATCCGAAGCGCCGGGGCGCCGCGGAGGACGAGGCGGTGCGGGAGGCGTTCTTCAGGCTCGCCAGGGAGAGCAACTACCACGTCGACGACGAGACTGGCCTCTTCCGCGTCAACATCTTCATGACCGAGGAGACGGTGAGCCGGTATCCGCCGCGCTACTTCGAGCGCCCGGCCGCGCGGCGCTACGCCGCGGCCAACCCCGGCTTCCGCACGAACGGCTGCTACGCCGGCTTCTGGTTCCGCTTCACCAGCGATAACCTCCTCGCCATGACCCGCGCCGTCATGCGGAGGCTCTTCCGCCGGGGCGCCCCCGTGGATCCGCCCGGCCCTATCGGGCGTCCGCAGCCAGGCTCGTCAGAATCTCCTCCATCTGATTCACGATGAGGCTCACGCGCCCCTCCGCTTCGAATTCCTGGAAGCGAGCGCCCCTCAGGATCTTGGCCGCCCGCCTCGAAGGGCGGCGGCGTGCCAGAGCGCTCCCCATCAGCGCCGTATGCGAGATCGGCCATCCGGTGAGAAAATCCCCGGAGCCTCCTCCGATCCGCCACATCTCGCGCGCAGCCCGGCCACGGCGCCGCGCCACGCTCCGTCCCATGACCGACCTCTCCTCCACCGCCGGCGTCGTGGTTCGCCCTGCGGCGGCGGGCCGCCTGCGCCGGCTCGGCGCCGCCGCGCTGTCGCTGCTGGTCGCCACGGCCGTATGGCTCCCGTGCCTCCACCTCTTCTTCCGGAGCGAGCCGGGCGAGCACCGCGCCTCGGGCGCGCTCTCGCCGCGTGGCCAGGCGCTGCTCGCGCATCAGCTCTCGCTCTGGGAGGAGGACAGCGCCGCGCAGGACGCGGCGCTCGCGCGGATGCGGGCCGCGAACGCCGAGTGGGACTTCATGGGACGGACCTTCCTCGTCCTCGGCCTGGCCAACGCCGCGCTGCGGGATCCGGGCGCCCAGGCGCGCCACCTCGCCGTCATCGACCGGATCGTCGACGAGACCCTCGCGATCGAGCGCGAGCGGGGGATGCTGCACTTCATGATGCCGTACGCCACGCGGCGGCCGTTCGTGCAGCAGCCTGGGCGCAGCCTCTTCGTGGACGGCGAGATCGCGCTCATGCTGGGGGCGCGCGCCCTGGTCGCGCGCCGCGCCGATCACGAGGCCGAGCTCGACGCGCGCGTCGCCGAGATGCGGTCCCGCATGGAACGGAGCCCCGTGCTGTCGGCCGAGAGCTACCCCGACGAGTGCTGGACCTTCTGCAACACGCTCGCCCTCTCCGCGATGCGCATGGCCGACGCGCTGCACGGCGAGCGCCGCGGCCTCGATCTCGGCCGCCGCTGGCTCGCGGCGGCGCGCGCCCGGCTCCTGGACCCGAAGACGGGGCTGCTCGTGTCGAGCTACACCCACGACGGCAGGATCCTGGACGGCCCGGAGGGGTCGTCCCTCTGGCTGGTCGCGCACGCGCTGCTCCTGATCGACCCTGATTTCGCGCGCGATCAGTACGCGCGGGCGCGCCGCGAGCTCGGGGCGGAGCTCCTCGGCTTCGGCTGGGCGCGCGAGTGGCCCCGCTCGTGGGCTGGCCCGGAGGACGTGGACTCGGGTCCGATCGTGCCGCTCGTCGGGGCGAGCGCCGGATCGAGCGGCCTCGCGCTGCTCGGCGCCGCGGCCTTCGGCGACGCGCCGTACCTCGGGGGGCTGCTCACCTCGCTCGACCTCGCGGCGTTCCCGATCCGCGAGGGCGACCGGCTGCGGTACGCCGCAAGCAACCAGGTCGGCGACGCGGCGCTGCTCTACGCGCTGAGCTTCGGCCCGCTCTGGGAACGGATCGCCGGCGCGGGAGGTGCCCCGTGAGCCGACAGCTGGCCCTCGGCGCCGCGATGCTCATCGCGGCCTTCGCTGCCTGCCACATGCTCGGCCTGCGCGAGCATGTGTCGGTGCTGAGCGGCACGCTCCCGCCCGCCGGTGGGGGCGATCCGTTGCTCGGCGTCGCCTACGCGCTGGCGTGGTTCGGCGGCGTGATCTTCGCGCCGATCCTCGCGATCGCGGCGGGCGTGCTCGCTGTCGTCGACCGGCTCCGGTCACGGTGACCCGCGCCCCCTCGGACGGCTCGCCGCCGCGCTGAGCGGCAGCCTGCGCCGCCTCGGCGGGCTCGCGCAGGGCGCCCTCGCGCCGCGCGCTCGCTCCGCGCGCCTCGGCGATGGGCGAGCTGCTCCACCCGCAGCACGGCGCCAGCAGGCTGCTGCCTGCGAAGCAGACACGCCGCCCGGCGTGCCGGCGCGCGCGGCACCGCCAGCAGCGCCCGGCGGGCGCCGGCGCGCGCCATCCCCTCTGCGAACACGGGGCAAGCACCGGGTGGAATGAAACGTGCTCTGGCGCGGCTCCCTCGGCGCGAGAAGACACACGACCTCGTGTCTGCCGATGGAAGGAGCTGATCGTGGATCTCGAACTCACCGGCAAGCGGGCCATCGTCACCGGCGGCAGCCGCGGTATCGGCAAGGCGATCGCGCGGGAGCTCGCGCGGGAAGGCGCCGACGTCGTGATCGCCGCGCGCGGCAAGGACAAGCTGGAGGCGACCGCCGCGGAGCTCTCGGCGGAGACGGGCCGCCGCGTCGTCCCGCTGGTGGTCGACACCGGCAACGAGACCTCGGTCAACGCGCTCGTCGAGCGCGCCCTCGCCGCGCTGGGCGGAGTGGATATCCTCGTCAACAACGCGGCCGTGCCGGGCGGGATCTCGACCGCGACGCGCCTCGACCAGATCGTCGACGCGCAGGTGATCGAGGACATCAACATCAAGGTCGTGGGCTACCTGCGGACCGCGCGCGCCGTCGCCCCGCACCTCATCGCGAACGGCTGGGGCCGCATCATCAACATCGGCGGGCTCGCCGTGCGCAAGGCCGGCCGCCCGGTCGCCACCCTGCGCAACGTCGGCGTGGCGGCGATCACGAAGAACCTCGCGGACGAGCTCGGCCCGAAGGGGATCAACGTCACGGTCGTGCACCCCGGCGCGACCCGCACCGAGCGCGTCCGGCCCGAGCCGGAGAAGGATATCGCCGCCTCGGTGAGCATCGGCCGGATCGTCGACGCCCGCGAGGTCGCGTGGGTCGTCGCGTTCCTCGCCTCGCCGAGGAGCGTCGCGATCAATGGCGACGCCGTCGTTGCGGGCGGCGGAAGCGTCGGGCCGATCTATTATTGAGCCCCGAACCGACGGGCCCGCGCTCCATGCGGGAGCGGGAGGCGACCGCGCCAGCGCGACGCCACGAGCAACCTAGCCAAAGCACCAACGGAAGATCATGAGCATCCCGACGACCCGACTCGGCCGTACCGGCCTCACCGTTTCTCGCCTGTGCCTGGGCACGATGACGTTCGGTTTCCAGACGGACGAGGAGACCTCCCGCGCCATCCTCGACAAGGCCGCTGGCGCCGGCGTCAACTTCCTCGATACGGCCGACGTGTATCCGCTGGGCGGCGGTTTGGAGGCCGCCGGGCGCACCGAGGAGATCGTCGGCCGCTGGCTCAAGGGCAAGCGAGACCGCTTCATCCTCGCCACCAAGTGCGTCGGCCGCGTCGGCCCGAACCCGTGGGATCAGGGCGCCTCCCGCAAGCACATCCTGGACGCGATCGACGCCTCCCTGCGCCGGCTCGGCACCGATTACGTGGATCTCTATCAGCTCCACTCCGACGATCGTGACACGCCGATCGACGAGACGCTGGAGGCGCTCGACATCGTCGTTCGCTCGGGCAAGGCGCGGTACATCGGCGTATCCAACTACCTGGCATATCGGCTGGCGCGCGCGCTCGGCCGCGCCGACGTGCGCGGGCTCGCGCGGTTCGTGTCCGTGCAACCGCGTTATGCGCTGCTGTTCCGGGAGATCGAGCGCGAGCTGCTCCCGCTCGCGCAGGAGGAGGGCCTCGGCGTCATCCCGTACAACCCGCTCGCCGGCGGGTTCCTCACGGGCAAGCACCGCCGCGGCGAGCCCACGCCGGGCACCCGCTTCACGCTCGGCGCGGCGGCGTCCAACTACCAGCAGCGCTACTGGAACGAGCGCGCGTTCGCGACCGTCGAGAAGCTCGCGAGCATCGTCGCCGAAGCAGGCCAGTCGCTCACGACCGTCGCCGTGGCGTGGGTGCTCGCCAACCCGGCCGTCACGTCGGCCATCATCGGCGCCAGCCGGCCAGACCAGCTGGACGCGACGCTCTCCGCGGCCGAGCTCTCGCTCGATCCGCAGCTCAAGGCCCGGCTCGACGACGCGACCGCGGAGTTCCGCCGCGGCGACGCGCCGCGCTGAGCCCGCGCCGGAAGCCCCCTCGGTACGAGAGCGGACCGCCTCAACCCCCGAGCGGCGTGTCGAGCGCCTGCCGGCGCGACAGCGTCCTGAGCTTGCTCAGGGCATTCTCCTCGATCTGCCGGACCCGCTCCCGGCTCACCGAGAACATGCCCTCGATCTCGGCGAGCGTGTGCGTCTGCTCGCCGTAGCCCGAGCAGCCGCGCGAGCCGCCCGGCTCCGGCCGCCCTGGCTATGCGTAGTGGCGCCCCGCGCCCTCGGTCGACAGCGGCAGCTCGACGCAGAAGGTCGAGCCCAGGCCGACCTCGCTCGACAGGCTAATTCGTCCGCCGTGCGCCTCGACGATGGTGCGCGTGATATAGAGGCCGAGCCCGAGCCCCCCATAATGCCGCGACGAGACGCCGCGGCGAAATCGCTCGAACAGCTGCGTCCGCACCTCGGCCGGGATCCCGATCCCGTGGTCCGTCACCGAGAGCCGTGCGACCCCACCTTCCGCGGTGATGGTGATCTCGATCGGCGCGCGTTCCCCGAACTTGATGGCATTGGTCAGGAGGTTGGTCACGACCTGTTCCAGCAGGTACCGGTCCCACCAGCCTGTGACCGGCTGCTCCGCGCGCACAGCGAGCGTGCTGCCCGACTGCGCGAACTGGTCGCCAAGGTGGGTGACGATCTCGGCGACCAGCTCGCGCAGATCGACGGGCGCCCGGTTCAGCTCGAGCCTCCCCGCCTGGATCCGGGAGACGTCGAGGAGCATGTCGATGAGGTGGGCGAGGCGTTTGATCTGGCGGCCGGAGAGGGCGACCGCCGATCGCACGCGCTCGCCGTTCATGCCCCGCGAGAGCCTTTGCCCCAGCGATTGAATAGAGAGCTGCAGGGTGGTGACCGGGGTGCGGAGCTCGTGCGAGGCGATGAGGAGGAACTCGTCCCGCAGGCGGATGGCCTCCTCCGCCGCCGCGCGCGCGCGCCGCTCGTCCAGGAGGAGCCGATCGCGTTGCTGTTCGGCGCGCACGCGCGCGGTGATGTCGCGGAAGCTCCAGACCCGCCCGGCCACGCGCCCTCCGAGGCGCTGGGGCTGCGTATAACACTCGAAGACCCGCCCGTTCCGAAGCGGGAACGTATCGAAGGCGCTCGCCTCGGGATCGGCATACAGGTCACGGACGCTTTGCAGGAATACCTCGGGCTCGCGGAGCTTGCCGCCGGCGAACGCGAGGAACACATCGGCCGATCCGCTGGCGAGGACATCGGTGGGAATGCGCCACATCTGCGCGAGCCTGTGGTTATGACGCACGATGCGCTTCGCGCCGTCGACGACCAGGATGCCGTCCGCCGTCGATTCGATCGTAGCCTCGAGGAGCGAGTAGGAATGGCGCAGCACGTCCTCGGCGTGCTTGCGGGAGGTGATGTCGGTCGCGATACCGCAAATGCCCTCAGGTGTTTCAGCGGGGCCGCGGAGCGGGAACCTGAGGGAAATGTACGTGCGCACGCCGTCGCTCTGGGGGGCCAGCTCGTCGAGCTCGATGGCCCGATTCTGCTGCAGGACGAGCAAATCGTTGGCGCGATACTCATCGGCCTGCTCGCGTGGGAAGACGTCGTGGTCGGTCTTGCCGATGACCTGCTCGCGGCGCGTCTGGAAGAGCTCTTCGAACCCGCGGTTGACGAGCATGTAGCGACCCTCGATGTCCTTGGCGAAGACGACGGCGGTCGTGTTGTCGACGATGGCCTGAAGCAGATGCTGGCTCTCGCGGAGAGCGGCGTTCGAGCTGGCCAGTTCGGCCGTGCGATCTCGCACCCGTTGTTCCAGCTCTTGATGGGTACGCTGCAACTCCGCGTTCTTTTCTTCGAGCTCCTTTTGCGCCTCGCGCAAGCTGAGGTGCGTCGTGACCCGCGCGATCACCTCTCCAATCTCGAATGGCTTGGCGATGTAATCGACGCCCCCCGCCTTGAACCCCTCGAGCTTGTCAGCCGCATCGGTAAGACAGGTCATGAAGATCACCGGGATGTCTCGGGTGCTTTCAGCCGCTTTCAGGCGCCGGCACGTCTCGAAACCGTCGATGTCCGGCATCACCACGTCCAGCAGGATCAGGTCGGGTTGCATGAGGCGGGCCCGCTCCAAAGCCTCTTCACCGTCCTCAGCGATGAGCACCTCATGACCCACCGATTCCAGATTATCCACCAGCACGTTGAGATTGGCTGGCATGTCATCCACGATCAGGATAGTGCGGGTGCGAGCACCGGACGCTGTGGCGCTGCTCATGGTCGCTGGTCGCCCCCGATGCGCCGCGGCTCCAGCCCCAGCCTCGCCTTCGGCTCCACCCCCTGCAGGTGCTCCTCGACCAGGCTACGGATCGCCTTGGACTGGCAGCCCTGCACCAGGCGATGCAGGCGGTCGGCGAAGGGGCGGTAGCGTTCGTCGAGGGTGGTCAGGTAGGCCGCCCGCTTTTGGATGTCGCGCATGTTGCCCTTCAGGGCCAGGGTATGCAGGACTTCCATCTCCTCTCGGGGCGGCGCCAGGAGCTCCGCGCCCTCCCCGTCCCCGGCTCGCTCCTCGGCCGGTCTGCCATAGACCCAGGTGAGCCCGAGCTGGGCGCCGATGATCCGCAGCAGGCTCTCCCGGTCGATCGGCTTGGCGAGGAAGGCGTCGGCACCGGCGGCAATGCTCTCAGCCTGGTCTTCCTCGTTGGCGCTCGCGGAGACGACGATGAACGGCAGCCGCGCGAGCCCCCGAGCCTGGCGATTGCGACGAATGCACTGCATGGCTTCCAGCCCGCCGATCACCGGCATGACCAGATCCATCACCGCCAGATCCAGCGACGCCGCCATCTCCTGCTCGATGGCCTCCTGGCCATTGGCCGCCTCGCAGACCTCGAAGCCCAGGCCGCTCAGCAGGTCCAGAAGCACCGCCCGATTGCTCACCACGTCCTCGGCAACCAGCACCTTCCGGCGCGGCCCCTCGTAGCCGATGGCGTCCCGCTCGGAGGGCCGGAGGGGTGCTGCGATCTCGGCCACTGGCAGGGTCACCTCGAACCAGAAGCGGCTGCCTTCGCCGGGCCGGCTTTGCACGTGAATCTCACTGCCCATGAGGTGCACCAGCTGGCGGCTTATCATCAGCCCAAGGCCGGTCCCGGCGCGGCGCCGCACATCCCCCACCCGTTCGAAGGGCTGGAAGAGCTTGGCCAGCTGCTCCGGCGTCATTCCGACCCCGGTATCCTCCACCTCGAAGCGCAGCCGCGCCGTGGCCCCGTCCTGGGCCAGGCCCTGCACCCCGAAGCGCACCCGCCCCCGGTCGGTGAATTTCACCGCATTGCCCAGCAGGTTGAGCAGCACCTGGCGCAGGCGCTTCTCGTCGGCCAGCACCGCCTGGGGCAGGTGGGGCGTGACCTCGAAGACGAAGTAAAGGCTCTTCTGCTCCGCCCTGACGCGGATGATGGCGGCGACGACCGTGACGAAGGTCGAGAGATGGATCGGTTCGGGGCAGAGATCGAGCTTGCCCGCCTCGATCTTGGCCAGGTCCAGGAGGTCGTTGATGAGGGTCAAGAGGTGCTGGCCGCTCTGCTGGATGGTATTCAGCCCCGTCGCCTCGCGGCCTTCGAGCCCCCGGGAGCGCTTGAGGATCTGGGCATAGCCGAGGATGGCGTTCAGTGGCGTGCGCAGCTCGTGGCTCACGTTCCTCAGGAACTCGGTCTTCGCACGGCTCTCGGCTTCGGCCGTCTTGCGGGCTTGGCGCTCCGCTTCAGCCTGCTTGCGCTCGGTGATGTCGGTGGAAATGCCGCAGACGGCATAGGGCTGCCCCGCCGCGTTGCACAGGGGGTACTTGAGAGAGATGTAGGTGTGCAGCCCATCGCTCTGGGGAGCCTCTTCCTCGGCCTGCAGCGCCGTTCTGGTGGCCAGCACCTCGTCGTCGACGGCGCGGAAGGCATCGGCCCGCTCCCTGGGGAAGACATCGTAGTCGGTCCGGCCGACGATCGCTTGCTCACCGATGTGGAACAGCTCGGCGTAGCGCCGGTTGATCATCAGGTAACGACCCTCGAGATCCTTGAGGTAGATGACCGCTGTCGAGTTGTCGACGATCGACTGCAGCAGCTCTTTGCTGTCCCGCACGGCCTGCTCCGCTCGCCGACGTTCGCTGTTCTCCTGGAGCAGGTCGGCGTAGAGCGTGGCGTTGGCGATCGATATGGCGGCCTGGGCCGAGAGCAGCTCCAGCACCGAAAGCCGGTCCGGGGTGAAGGCGCCGGCGACGAGGTCGTTTTCCAGGTAGAGCAGCCCCACGAGCTCCGCCTGCCGCAGGATGGGCAGGCAGAGGGCGGATCTGGGGTACGGATAGAGGTCGTCGCTGGCGATGATGGGATTCCGTGCCGTCCCGTCGTCCAGGATCACCTTCTCCCGGCTGCGCCGGACGTAGTTGAGGAGGGACGCCGGCAGATCCGAAGGGGAGGCTTCGGGCTCGTGGGGAATACGCACCTCGATCTGGGCCCCCTCCGCCCGCGCCTCGGCAGCCAAGAACAGGGTCTCGGCGCGGGCGAGGAGCAGGCAGCCCCGCCTCGCCCCGGCGTTCTTGACCAGGATGCGCATGAGCGCGTCGAGCAGGCGGTCGAGGACGATCTCGCCCGAGATGGCCTGGGAGGCCTCGAGCACCGAGCCGAGGTCGAGCGCGGTGCGGGCGGGCGCGGCCGCCTCCGGGCCCGTCGCGCCGCGGAGGATCTCGCTGGGGACGAGGTCGGGGTACGCGCGCTCGAGGCGCCGCATCGCCTCGGTCGCGCCCCATCGGCCGTAGGCGCTGTGCGCCTCCGTCAGGTAGGTGCGGGCGATGGTGGTCTTGCCGAGCGCGCGGAAGGAAAGGCCGGCGAGCTCGTTGGCGAGCGCCTCGTCGTGGAGGTAGCCGCCGCGCTGCGCGAGGGCGATCGCCTCGTCGTAGCGAACCCACGCCGCGCGCGCGTCGCCGCGGATGCGCTCGAGCTCGGCGCCGAGCAGGGCGCTGCGGTGCGCCATGTTCTCCGGGCAGAGGTCCGCCCAGCGCGAGAGTTTTTCAGCAAAGAGCTCCGCGCGGGCGAGGAAGAGCGCGCGCTCGTCCGGGGAGACCACGTCCGCCGCCTGCGTGAGCGCGACGCCGGCGTAGAAATGGCACGCGGGGATGCCGAGCCAGCCCGCCACGGTCGGGATCTCGATCTCCAGCGAGAGCGCGATGCGCGCCGCTTCCTCAAACGCGCCCTGGAAGACGCCGAGGATCACGATGTACGTCTGGGCGGAGGGAGGCGAGAGCACGTTGCCCATCCGGCGGGCCTCCTCGATCACCTCGTCGATGTCGATCCACGCGCCCTTGAGCTTGGCCGGGTGCGCGGTCTCGACCGAGAGCTGGTGTGCCATCTGTACGACCGCGTCGACCATCCAGGTGATGGCGTTGCCCCTGTCGAGTTTGCATATCGGCCGGTAGCTCTGCGCCTCGGCGAGGAGGTCGGAGAGCGGGAGGCCGCGCAGGAGGCTGTTCATCATGGCGTTGACCGTGGTGTAGAACGCCCAGATGTACTGGCCCGTCTCGAGCCCGACGTGCATCCCCGCGAGCAGCGACTTCTGGCAGGCGGGGTAACCCTCCCTCCAGTGCTGCACGTAGGAGCCCCACATGTTGCGGAGTATCGCTTCGGACTTCTTGTCCGGGTAGCGCTCCGAAAGGTTGATGGCGGCGCGGCCGAAGTGGTAGCCGAGCTCGATGTCGCCGCGGCCGCAGAGGAACGTCCCGAAGTTGATGCAGCCGAAGATCGCGTGCTTCGATAGCCCGTGGCGGAGCGTGTTCTCGACGAGCTTCGCGACCGTGATGCCGAGGTTGTTGGGGCTCAAGAACCCGCAGGGGAGGAAGAGCTCCTCGAGCACATCCTGCATGGCGCGGATCTCCGGGTCCGCGAGCGGCGGCAGGTCTGACAGCGCTTCGAGCGTCTTTTCCCGGACGAGCGCCATCGTCGCCCGGATTTGGGCGTCGACCATGGCTTCGTCGGGGAACAGGGGCAGGTCGAGCCCGAACGGGCGCAGGGCCGCGAGTCCCTCCGCGAGCGCAGCGGGCAGATCATTCTTGAGCACCTGCACGTTCATCTTGAGCCGCAACACCTCAGTGCGATCGAGCCGGCTCGCGGCCCGCTCCAGGCAGTCGGAGAGGACCGCGAGGGCGTCGTCGTGCTGGCCCGAGAGCGAGAGCATGAGGCCCGTCTTCATCGCGTACTCGAGGCGAAGCGGGTACTGCGACGTCCAGGCGTCCTCCGGAAAGCGCAGGAGGCCGAGCTTCAGGTAGCGCAGGGCGGCGCCGAAGGCGGCCGAGTCCTCGGCGCGGCAGGCGGCGTCGAGGCTCATGCGGGCGAGGGAAAGGCGCTCCGCGGGGTCCGACACGAGGTCGCCCGCGCTGTTCAGGTGGCCGACGACGTCGAAGAGGCTCTGGCTCTCGGAGAGGTCCAGCTTGCCTGCGAGCAGCCGGCCGATGCGGAGGTGAAAAGCGGGCCGGTCCGCCTCCGGGATCATGGCGTAGGCGCCCTCCTGGACCTTGTCATGGGCGAAGCGGTAGCCCTCGCGCCCGGCGAGCACGAGCCCCTCGCCGACGGCGGGATCGAGGCGGCCGTACGCCTCTTCCGGCGAGCACTCGCTCACCGTGGCGAGCATGTCGAGCTCGAACCGGTTGCCGATCGCCGCGGCGAGCTTGAGCGCCTCCACGGTCGAAGGCGGCAGGCGCGCGATGGTGCGCACCATGAGGTCGACGACATTGTCCGTGTACGCGAGCGCGTCGATCCTGGCGAGGTCCCAGCGCCAGCCTGACCCGGCTGCGAACGTGAGCACGCCGTGGTCGTGCAGCGACCGGACGAACTGCTTGACGAAGAACGGGTTGCCGCCGGTCTTCTTCTGCACCGCATCGACGAGCGGCCCGCAGTCGTCGCGCTTGAGGCTGTCCGAGAGCATCTGGAGCAGGTGCGGGCGCGCGAGCGGGGCGAGGACGATGTCGCGCACGACGAGCCCGGCGTGCTTGAGCTCCTCGATGGCCCGGACGAACGGGTGCCCGGGCGACACCTCGTTGTCGCGGTAGGCGCCGCAGAAGAAGAGCGCCTCGAGCGAGTCGTCGGCGACGAGCGTGCGGAGCAGCCCCAGGCTCGCGGGGTCGATCCACTGCAGATCGTCGAGGAACAGGATGAGCGGGTGCGCACCGCGCGCGAACACCGAGACGAACAGCAAGAAGCACCGGTTCAGGTGCTTCTGCGCCTCGAGCGGGCCGAGCGCCGGCGCGGGCGGCTGCGCGCCGATCACATGGCAGAGCGAGGGGATGACGTCGCAGACGACCTGCGCGTTCGGCCCGAGCGCCTCGAGGATCGCGCGCCGCCAGCGTTGGATGCGCGCCTCGCTCTCGGTGAGGATCTGCCGCACCAGGCCATCGAACGCCTGGATCACCGCGCTGTAGGGCGTGTTGCGGTTGTACTGGTCGTACTTGCCGCTCGTGAAATAGCCCTTCTGCCGCGCGAGCGGCTTCAAGATCTCCTGCACGAGCGAGGTCTTGCCGATGCCCGAGTAGCCGGAGACGAGGACGATTTCGCGGTTGCCCTCGAGCGCGCGCTCGAACGCGGCGGTGAGCGCCTCGATGTCCTGCTCGCGGCCGTAGAGCTTCTGGTGGATCCGGAACAGGTCCTGGCGATCGCGCTGGCCCGCGACGAAGGGCTCGATAGTCCCCGTGCCGCGCAGGGCCTCGCGGCAGCGGTCGAGGTCGGCGAGCAGGCCCTCGGCGCTCTGGTAACGGTCCTCGGCGCTCTTCGCGAGCAGCTTGAGCACGATGCCGGAGATGGCCTCGGGGATCGACGGGTCGACGCGGGACGGCGGCGCGGGAGCGAGGGCGAGGTGCGCGTGGATGAGCTCCATCGGGTCCAGGGCCTCGAAGGGGCGCTGACCCGTGAGCATCTGGTAAAGGATGACGCCGAGCGCGTAGAGGTCCGTCCGGTGGTCGACGCCGCGGTTCATGCGGCCTGTCTGCTCGGGGGAGACATAGGGCAGCACGTCGACGATCACCGCCGGCGCGTAGAGCCGTTCGTGCGCGCGGGTGATCTCGGCGTCGACGCCGAAGCTCGTGATCTTGACCTCGCCGCACGCGCCGACGAGCACGTTGTGCGGGCGCAGATCGCGGTGGATGAGCCCCGCCGCGTGCACCGCGGCGAGGCCTTCGGCGAGCGCGGCCGCGAGATCGAGCGCCTCGCAGATCGGCATTCTGCACGACGGGCGCGCGGCGAGGATCCGCGCGAGATCGCGGCCCGGGAAGTCCTCGAGAACGACAATCAGGGCGCCGGTGAGCTCCTCGACGCCACGCAGCGCGACGAGGCGGGGTGAGGCGAGCTGCGCGATGCGCTCGCACTGGTGCTTGAAGCGCGCGACCTCGGCGCGAGTCGCTCTTTCCGCGCGCAGGACCTTCAGCAAGACCGGGACGTCCTCGCCCTCGCGGCATGCGCGGATTAGGCTGAAATCGGCGGTCTCCTCGATCTTCTCGCGGAGGGCATAGCCTGTCCCGACGATCATCGACACCCCTGCTCGCTCGCCAGTGAAAGGCAGCTCACACGACCAAGTATATGCGCGAGGGGAGACTTGGCACAGGGATTGGGCCGCACCACCGGGGCTTGGCGCTGCCCACGCCCCCCGCCCGCTCGCGCGCCGCGACAGGAGCTTTCATCGAGCTCAAGCTCCCACTCGGTTCCCTGGTGGACTGTTCGATAAGGGTTTTAACATAATCACGAGGCATGCCGCTCAACCCAGCGGTGCATCTTCTGCCGCGTCCAGGAGTATCTGAACGGGTGAGCGTAGATCTGTCGTACTCCCGCCAACTCGCGTCCAGGTGGTTAACGAACTGCTGGCGGCTCTTCCAGCTGCAGTGCCCTATGCGTCAGCGGAGAAAGCGCGTGATTCCAGGCGAGCAGAGAGGATCTCCTTCAGGAGCGTCCTTCGGGTGAACGAGCGCTACCATCACCCGCAGGGGAGCTCCTGCTCAAGGGCTTCGTGCAGCGGAGCACCGCCGCGGCGCCGCGCTCGACCCGATCGTCAACCCCCGAGCGGCGTCTCCAGCGCCTGCCGCCGCGACAGCGTCCGCAGCTTGCTCAGCGCGCTCTCCTCGATCTGCCGGACGCGCTCGCGGCTCACCGAGAACATGCCCCCGATCTCGGCGAGCGTGTGCGGCTGCCCGCCGTCGAGGCCGAACCGGAGCCGCAGCACGTCGCGCTCGCGCGGCGTCAGCGACTCGAGCAGCGCAGAGACCTGCTCGTGCAGGCGGCGGTGGACCAGGAGCTCGTCCGGCGCGGCGCCCTCGCTCGCGAAGAAGTCGCCCTGGCGCGCGCCGTCGTCGTCCCCGACCGGCGCGTCGAGGTACACGGGCGGCAGCGCCATCTCCCGCAGCGTCTGGAGCTTCTCCATCGACAGCCCGCTCCGCTCGGCGACCTCCTCGGGCGCCGCCTCGCGCGCGTGCTCCTGCTCGAGCTCCCGCCGCGCCTGCAGCGCCCGGCGCCGGGTCTCGGCGATGTGGACCGGCACCCGGATGACCTGGCCCTGATAGAGCAGCGCGCGAGAGAGCGCCTGTTTGATCCACCACATCGCATATGTGCTGAACCGATAGCCGCGCCGGTAATCGAACTTCTCCGCCGCGCGGATCAGCCCGAGATTGCCCTCCTGGATGAGGTCGAGCAGCGGCACGCCGCGGTGCCGGAGCTGCCGGGCTGCCGCCGCCACGAGCCGCAGGTTCGCGCGGACCATCTCGGCCCTCGCCTCCGCCGCCGCCCGGCGGGCGGCGCGCGTCGCCGAGAGCGTCCCCTCGATCGCCTGGCGCCCGAGCCTGTCGACCGCGGGGATCGCCGCGCTCAGCGCGCGCTCGATCCGCGCCTCCACCAGGGGGCCCAGGCGCACGTCGGAGAGCCCGGCCGAGAGCGCGGCGCGCGCTCGCTGCCCGCTCGCCTCCGCCCGCCCGGCCTCCGCCAGGGACCGCGCGAGCCCGAGCAGCCGCGCCATCCTCACGGATGTCGCGTCGCTCGGCGCGTCGCCTCCGTCCGCGTTCAGCAGCAGATCGCTCATGTCCACCCGCCCCGCCCGCACATCGTCCGCCAGCGCCGCGAGCGCCCGCAGCGCGACAGGCGACGCGACCCAGGCCTCGATCATCGCGCGCTCCGCCGACTCGATACGACGGCCGAGCTCCACCTCGAGCTCGCGGCTCAGCGGCGCGCTTTCCGAGATCTCCTGGAGATAGACCGCGGCGACGTCCTCGCTCGGCCGCGCTGGCGGCGCAGCCCGCCGGCTGGCGGGCGCCCCCCGCCGCGACGACGGGGGAGGGCGGGTGTCGGGGCCGCTCTGCTCCTCGGCCCGCGCCTCGGCGACAGCGCCCTCTCCCTCCATGATCGTCGTCTCCGCCTCGCCCAGAAGGCGCGAGCTCGTGGGACTCTCGTTCATCTCGCCTGCTCCACCATGGTGCCGCGTCGCGCGGTGATCCGCTCGGGCGCTCTCCGGGACACGCGCCCTGAGGGCAACCCCCCAGGATGGACCATGAAGCGACTCCGGTCATGCCGCGACAGAACAAAGGGGCTCCGCGGTCCGCGCGATCCAGAGTGCGCGACAGCCGCGCTCGCTCCAGATCGCCTGTCAGCGCGGTTCGGCGCCGGGGCCGCCTGGCCGGCCGCCAGACCTCACAGCAACACGGCCAGCGGGAGCACGGCGGGGCGCCGCGAGGCCTCGCGCCGGAACACCCGCCGCACGCCGCGGCTGAGCGCGTCCTCCAGCGCCGGCGCCAGCGTGCGCGCCGCGGGTGACAGCGCTGCGAGCGCGTCGCGCGCGCTGTCGAGCGCGGCGGCGTACAGCGGGCCGCCCTCCTCGAAGTGCGCCACGCCGCGCCCCAGGAGATCGGGGCCGCGCAAGATCTCGCCCGTCTTGCGGTCGGCCACCACCAGGACCATCACGAGCCCCTGATCCGAGATCTGCTCGCGCTCGCGGAGCACCAGCTCGGAGACGTCGAGCCCGCCGCGCGCGTCGAGCCACACCCGCCCGCTCTTCACCGTCTCGCCGAGGCGCATCCGGCCGTTCTCGAGCATCAGCGAGTCGCCGTCCTCGACGACGAAGACCCCCGACGCCGGCACGCCCATCCGGAGCGCCGTGCGCGCGTGGGCGAGCAGCATCCGGTACTCGCCGTGGATGGGGACGAAGTGCTCCGGCCGGACGGCGTCGAGGAGGACCTTCTGCTCCTCGGCCTGCGCGTGGCCGCTCGCGTGGATGGGATCGAGGCCGCGATCGAGCACCACGGCGCCGCGCTTCGCCAGGCGGTTGGCGAGCTGGCTGACGGCGATCTCGTTGCCGGGGATCGCGCGGGACGAGAAGATCACCGTGTCCCCCGGATCGACCCGGAGCCGGTGGTGATCGCCCATGGCCATGCGCGCGAGGGCGCTGTTCGGCTCGCCCTGCGCGCCCGAAGCGAGCACGATGAGGCGCTCGGGCGGGAGCGAGGCCGCCGTGGCGTCGTCGACGAGCACGCCGGGCGGGACGCTCAGGATGCCGATCTCCTGGGCGATCCGCGTGTTGGTCGCGAGGCTGCGCCCGGCGAGCACCACCTTGCGGCCGAGCTGGGCGGCGAGGTCGAGGACGCTCTGGACCCGGTGGACGTTGGAGGCGAACAGCGCGACGAGGATGCGCCCCTTCGCCTCGCGAAACCGCCGGGTGAACCCTTCGGCCACCGCGGTCTCGCTGACCGACCAGCCGTCGCGCTCCGAGTTGGTCGAGTCCGAGAGGAGCGCCGCCACGCCGGCCCGGCCGTACTCGGCGAAGCGGCCGAGATCGAGCCGCTCGCCGGCCACGGGGGTGAGATCGATCTTGTAGTCGCCCGTGTGGATGAGGATCCCCTCGCCCGTCTCGATGGCGTAGCCGACCGCGTCGGGGATGGAGTGGGTCACGCGGAGGGGCTCGGCGCGGAACGGCCCGGCCGCGAAGTGCTGTTGCGGCTCGACCTCGCGGAGCGGCACGTCGATGCCGTGCTCGGCGAGGCGCTCGCGCACCAGCCGGAGCGTGAAGCGCGTCCCGTACACGGGGACGGGGAACTCGCGCAGCAGCGACGGCAGCCCGCCGATGTGATCCTCGTGGCCGTGCGTGAGCAGCACCGCGTCGACCCCGCCCGCCTCGCGGATGTAGCTGAGGTCGGGGATCGCGACCTCGACGCCGAGCACCTGGTCGTTGGGGAACATGACGCCGCAGTCGACGAGCACGCGGCGGCCTTCCTCCTCGATCAGCATCGCGTTCATCCCGACCTCGCCGAGGCCGCCGAGAGGAATAATCCGGACTCCCATGGGCGCAGCCTAGCATCGCGGATCGCACGAACAGAGGCCTCCGTGGGACGCGCGGCGCGCGCGGAGCGACCTGCGCGAGGCGCGGGCGGGGGGGGGCCGAGCTCAAGAGAGCTGGGCCCCGAGCCGCGCAGGAGGCCTGTCCCCGGTCTGCGGATTGCCTCTTCGCAGAGCGGGAGGACCTCATGGCACAATCCAACGTTTCGCTGGGCGTATACGAGCTGCCGACGACCTACCTGCCGCCGGACGACGTACCGACTGCGGAGCTCGCCTCGCTCGCCCCAGGCGTGCGGGAGGCGCAGCGGACGACGACGATCCCCTCGAGGCCGCTCCTCGGCGCCGCGCCCCTCGCGCGGATCATCCCCGAGGACGTGCACTCCGCCCTCGATTACTCGAACGGGCTCATCGTCGCGCTGGCCGGGCTCTCCGCGCGGACGAAGGCCGCGAGGATCGCCGGTGTCGCGCTCGGCGCGTCGGTCATTTTTGTCTCCCTGCTCACCGACTACCGGATGAGCCTGGCAAAGCGGATACCGATCGAGGCGCACGAGGTCATCGATCATGCCTTCGGCGTGTCGGCGATCGCGGCGCCGTTCGCGCTCGGCTACGCGAAGCGCGACCCGCTCGCCGCGGTGATCCACGTCGCCGCGGGGGCGGTCACGATCCTGGGGTCGCTTCTCACCGACTATCGCGCGGTGAGGGGCGCCGGGCGCCGGCCGCGGCGGGCGTAGCCGCGCGCGCAGCCGGCCAGCGCCGGCACCTTCCCATGTGCCGAGTCGCCCCACCAACGCTCCGCAAGGCTCCACGCGAGCCGCTAATTTCCACCCATGGGGCTCGCGATGTCCGTGGCAAGGCGCACATCACACACCTGAAGCGCTGATCCTGAGAGGTCATCCAGGCACTTGCCACAGACGTTCTCCCCATGCAACCATCGAAAACCTATGCGCCAGACCAGGATTGGTGATCTGCCCTTCACACTGGTTGAGCTGATGTACGAAACGGGCGATACCGTCCTCTACCGCGCGCAGCGGGATGCCGACGGCGCCCCCGCGACGATCAAGGTGCTGAGGGGTGAGCACCCCGGCCAGCGGCACGTCGCGCAGCTCCGGCACGAGCTCGAGATCTCACGTCACCTCCAGCTCGAGAGCGTCATTCGCGCCGACCGCCTGGAGAAGGTGCCGGGCGGGGCCGCGCTCGTGATGGAGTACTTCGCGGGACTGTCGCTCGACAAGCTCGCCCGCTCGACCCCGCTCGACCTCGAGGCGAAGCTGCGTATCGCGTCGTCGCTGGCCGGGACGCTGGCGGAGGTCCACGGAAAGCAGGTCATCCACAAGGACGTCAAGCCGCAGAACATCCTCGTCCACAGGGAGACAGGCCAGGTCAAGCTGACCGACCTCGGGAGCTCGACGCGGCTCTCCGAGGAGGCGCTGGCGGCGGAGAGCCCGGATCTCCTGGAGGGGACGCTGGCCTACATGTCTCCTGAGCAGACAGGCAGGATGAACCGCGTCATCGACTACCGGACCGATCTCTACTCCCTGGGAGTGACGCTCTACGAGCTCTTCGCGGGGGTGCTCCCGTTCCAGGCGACCGATCCCGTGGATCTCATGCACAGCCACATCGCGCGGGTCGCGACGCCGCTCTGCGAGCGGTCGCGGGAGATCCCGAGAGCGGTGTCGGACATTGTGCAGAAGCTGATGTCCAAGGTCGCCGAGGAGCGGTACCAGAGCGGCACCGGCCTCAAGGCGGATCTCGATGCGTGCCTGTCGGCGCTCGAGGCGACCGGGCGGATAGAGCCGTTCGAGCTGGGGTCTCGCGACGTATCGAGCGAGCTCAGGCTGCCGCAGAAGCTCTATGGCCGCGATCCGCAGATGGCCGAGCTGCTCGCCGCCTTCGAGCGGGCGCGCGGGGGCAGGGGCGAGCTCCTGCTCATCGCGGGGGGGCCGGGCATCGGGAAATCGGCGCTCGTGAACGAGATCCAGAAGGAGGTCGCGCAACGGCGCGGGCACTTCGTCGAGGGGAAGTTCGATCAGCTGAGCCGGAACATGCCGCTCGCGCCCCTGGCGGGCGCGCTTCGCCAGCGCGTCCGCCAGCTCCTGACCGAGCCGGCCGAGTCGCTCCGGCACTGGAAGGACAAGCTGCTCCAGGCCGCGGGGAAGAACGCGCGGATCCTGGTGGAGCTCATCCCGGAGCTCGAGCTCGTGCTGGGGCCGCAGCCGCCGGTTCCGGAGCTCGGGCCGAGCGAGTCGCAAAACCGCTTCAACCTCGTGTTCCAGGACTTCCTGCGCGCCGTCGCCACGGCCGAGCGCCCGGTGGTGCTCTTCCTCGACGATCTCCAGTGGGCCGACCCGGCGTCGCTGAAGCTGCTGCAGCCCGTCGTGACCGATCCGGCGGGGGCCTACCTGCTCATCATCGGCGCGTACCGGGACCAGGAGGCGATCGCGGGGCAGCCGCTCACGATCTGGCTCGGGGAGCTGCGGGCGGCGGGCGTCGCGCGGCGCGAGCTGCTGCTCCCGCCGCTCGCGCTCGCGGACGTGCGCCAGCTGCTCGCGGACGCGCTCGGCGCGCGCGCGGAGCAGGCAGAGGCGCTCGCCGAGGTGCTCTACGCCATGAGCAAGGGCAACCCCTTCTTCTTGAGCCAGCTGCTCAAGGAGCTGTACGCGGCGGGGCTCGTGTCGTTCGACCCGGGGGCCGGGCGGTGGGCGTGGGACCTCGAGTCCATCCGCCAGCGCTGGGGCGCGGTGAGCGTGCACGATCTGCTCGTGGACAAGATGCAGCGGCTCTCGCCCGAGACGCAGCGCGTGCTCCAGCTCGCGGCGTGCATCGGTCACCAGTTCGACCTGAAGACGCTGTCGACCGTTCGAGAGCGGCCGCCCGCGGAGGTCGCCGCGGATCTCTGGGAGGCGCTGCGCGAGGGGCTCGTGCTGCCGCTGGACTCCGACTACCGGCTGCTCCACGCGTCCGACGGCGCGCTCGCGGAGCAGCCCCTGTCGGTGAGGTACCGGTTCCTCCACGATCGCGGGCAGCAGGCGGCCTACAGCCTGATCGAGGACGCGCAGAAGCAGGAGGTCCACCTGCGGATCGGCCGGCTCATGCGGGCGCAGCTCAGCGGGGAGCCGCGCGACGAGGACCTGTTCAAGGTCGTGAGCCACGCGAACGTCGGCGCGGCGCTGATCGAGGAGCGGGCGGAGCAGCTGGATCTCGCGCGGCTCAACCTGACCGTCGGGCGGCGGGCCAAGGCTTCCATGGCGCACGCGGCGGCGGCCGAGCACTTCAAGACGGCGCTGTCGCTGCTCGGGCCGCGGGCGTGGGAGGAGGAGTACGAGCTCTGCTTCGCGCTGCACCGGGAGCGGGCGGAGTGCGACTGGCTGAGCGGCAACGAGGCGCAGGCCGAGGCCCTGATCCGCGAGCTCCTCGAGCACGCGCGATCGCGCCGGGAGCGCGCGGAGGTCCATAACCTCCGGATCCTCGTGCACACGATGCGCGGGGAGTTCGCGGAGGTGCTCCGGGTCGGCCGGGAGGGCGTGGCGCTCTTCGGGATCGAGCTGCCGGAGCCGACGGAGGCCATCTACGCGGCGTTCGGGGCCGCGCTCGCGGAGATGCCCGGCCACCTCGCGGAGCGCCGCATCGAGGAGCTCGTGCACGCGCCGTGGGTCGGCGGCGAGGAGCAGCTGGCCGTCCTGCGGCTCCTGGCGGCGATGATCCCGGGGGCGTACACGCTGAACCCGGCGCTGCTCGCGCTCATCGCCGCGACGCAGGTGAACCTCTCGCTCCGGTACGGCAACTCGCCCGCGGCGGCGTGCGCCTATGGCCTCTACTGCTTGCTGCTCGCGGGGGGGATGGGGCGGTACGAGGAGGCGCGGCAGTTCCAGCGCGTCTCGCTCGCGCTCTGCGAGAGGTCCGAGGGGGTGGAGCTGCAGTGCAAGGCGTACCTGGTGTGCGGCGCCCCGTCCCACCTCTTCGAGCCGGTCCGTGCCTCGGTGACGTGCCTCACGAAGGCCTACCAGGCCGGGCTGAGCTCGGGCGACTTCAGCTTCGGGGCGTACGCCTGCCTGAACATCGTGACGATCCTGCTGTCCTCGGGCCACGAGCTCGGCGCGCTCCGGGAGGAGCTGGCCGTGTTCATGCGGTTCCTGCAGCGGACGAAGGATCCGCTCGCCACGCCGGTGCTCGTCGTCGCGCGGCAGATGATCGCGTGCCTGGAGGGCAAGACGAGCGGGCGGAGCAGCCTGACCGACGCGTCGTTCGACGAGGGCGCGTTCCTCTCGGGGCTCGTGCCCGCGCAGGAGCTGCCGCGGTGCTGGTACTTCGTGAACATGCTCGTGCTCGCGGTGCTCTACGGCGATCACGCGGGCGCGCTGCTGATGGCGGCGCGGGCGGAGAAGCACAGCGCGAGCGCGATGGGCCTGTTCCTGGCGAACGACATCCCCTTCTACGTGAGCCTCTCGCTGCTCGCGCTGTGCGCGACGGCGACGGAGGAGGAGCGGGAGCGGCACCTCGCCTCGGCGGCGGAGCACCGGGCGAAGATCGCGGGCTGGGCGCAGCACGCCCCGGAGAACTACGCGCACAAGGAGAAGCTCATCGGGGCGGAGGTGGCGCGCGTCCTCGGGAAGGACGCGGAGGCGGCGGAGCTCTACGATCAGGCCATCGAGGGGGCGCGGCAGGCCGGGTTCACGCACCAGGAGGCGCTCGCGAACGAGCTGTGCGCGCGGTTCTACCTGCAGCGGGGGCGCGAGAGGATCGCGCGGTGGTACATGGCCGACGCGTACAGGGCGTACCTGCGGTGGGGCGCGACGGGCAAGGCGGAGCACCTCGCGAAGCAGCACGAGCCGCTGCTCGACGCGGCGTCCTTCGGCGACGCGCAGCAGCCCAGGGTCGTCGGCACGACGGTGACGCGCAGGGGGAGCACCGAGTCGTTCGACGTCGCGACCGTGGTCAAGGCCATGCAGGCGGTCGCGAGCGAGACGGTGCTCGACCGGCTCCTCGACCGGCTGATGCGGAGCCTGGTCGCGAACGCGGGGGCGCAGCGCGGCGCGCTGATCCTGGAGCGCGACGGGAAGCTCACGATCGTGGCGACCATGCGCGTCGACCCCGACGCGGTGCAGACGGGGCTGGCGATCCCGGCGCTCGAGAGCAAGGATCTCGCGACGAGCGTCGTCCAGCTGGTCGCGAGGACGCGGGAGCCCGTGGTGCTGAACGACGCCCGGCAGGACGGCCGCTTCGCGGCCGATCCGTACGTCGTGGAGCGGAGGCCGCGCTCGATCCTGTGCCTGGCGATGGCGCACCAGGGGCGCTCGGCGGGGCTCCTGTACCTGGAGAACAACGTGGCCCCGAGGGCGTTCACGCCGGGGCGGGTCGAGGTCTGCGGGCTCCTGGCCTCGCAGGCGGCGATCGCGCTGGAGAACGCGCTGCTCATCGCGAGCATCCGCGCGGGCACCGAGGCGCTGCAGCGCTCGAACGAGCAGCTGCAGCGCGAGCTCGAGCTGCGCGAGGCGTCCGAGGCGGAGCGGGAGCTCCTGCAGCAGGAGATGCTGCGCCGGCAGACGCCGCTCATCCCCATCACGGACGACGTGCTGGTGATGCCGATCGTCGGCGCGATGGACGGCGAGTGCGCCCAGCGGGTGCTGGAGACCGCGCTGGAAGGGTTCCAGTCGAGGCAAGCCAAGGTGGTGATCCTGGACATCACCGGCGTGGCGCGCGTCGACGCCGCGGTGGCGGAGGCGCTGATCAAGACGGCCAAGGCGCTCCAGCTGCTCGGGGCCAAGACGGTGCTCTCCGGGGTCCGGCCGGAGGTGGCCCGCGCGCTGGTGGAGCAGAACGTCTTCCTCGGATCGGTCGTGACGATGGGGACCCTTCAGAGCAGCATCGCGTATGCGCTGGGGCCGCGCGGCCTGCCGGGGTCGGTCGCCCGGCGGGCAGGGGCGACGCGGCTCGCCTGACGCGCGCGGCGCCGCTGCGCGCGGCCGCGAGGCGCGCGCGCAGCGGCGGGGAGGCCGCGTCAGGGCGTGCTGCTCGGATCGGCGGGGTCGCTGCCGGAGTCGCGCTCGTCCCCGTCGAGGTAACCGTCGCTGTCGCGATCGATGCCGGCGCGGGCGCCGGAGCCGGGCGGCATGCACGTGTACGTCAGATCGTGGTGGGTCTGGGTGGCCAGCAGCCGGAGCACGGCGTCGCTCATGGGCGGCACGACTTGCCGGTCGGTGAGGAACAAGCCGCCGCCGACGTAGAGGAACCCGATCTCGTGCAGGAACCCCTGGGTCTTCGCCACGAGGTCGCACTCCCCGGCCTCCGCGCGGTCCATGAGGAGATCGATGCGCGGCGCGGCGATCGCGCCGTTCGCGTGGCTGAGCGTCACTTGCTGGCCCACGATCGGGGCCTGGTTGGTCTCGATCGCGAGCACGTAGGACTCGAGCTGCCGGCGAACCACGTCGCCTGCCGGGGTGAAGGGGATGCCCGTGGGGTTGTTCGTGAACTGGTCGGAGAACCCGAACGCGGAGAAGAAGCGGAACATCGTATCGACCGTGCCGTTGTTCAGGATGCCGATGCCGCGGATCTGGTCGCCCATGTGATCGTTGTCCCGCGCGAGGAAGACGAACGGGATGTCCGGCAGGCCGAAGGCGCCGACCTTGGTGTAGACGTTGCGGAGCTGGGGGATCTTGAAGAGCTGCGTCTGGAAGTCGAAGACGGAGGCGCCGCTCGTCCCGAAGAGGCCGGGGAAGTCGTCGCCCGGGTTGGCGTCGGGGTCGACCACGTGACACCCGCCGCAGCTCGAGATCGAGTTGACCACGGGGCCATTGAAGAAGTCCTTTCCTGCCTGCTGATCGGGCGTGAGCGAGTTGTCGAGCGCCCTGATCGGGTTGGGCGGATAGGTGACCTGGAGCATGAAGTCGGTGAACGCCTCCATGTCCTCGGCCGGTATGAAGTCGCTGCGTCCGAGCAGGCCCGGGTACGCCGCCTGGAACTGCCTGAACGCCTCCCGCTCGTCGAACGCCCCCGCGTCCGGCTGGGCGGACGGCTCGTCGTTGCCCCCGGTGCGGTCGCCGCGCCAGTGCATCGGGCCGTGGTTGGCGAGGCCGCGAAGGCTCTGCGTCACCATCGGCCCCTTCATGGGGTGGAAGATGGGGTCGGTGATGGGCGTCTGGGTGATGACGTTGAAGAGGCCGAACGGGAAGGGGCCCGGGTCCGGCACGACGGGGGCGTCCGGGTTGCCGAGGTTCCAGGCCAGGTCATCGAGATCTCCGAAGACGTGGCAGCTCGCGCAGGCCGAGTCCCCGTGGCTCGACGAGAACGACGCGTCGTAGAGGAACCGGCGGCCGTTCACGATGCTGGGCGGCTCGGGGTTGAACATCGCGACGTGCCCCACCTCCGTCTTCGATGAGGTGTTGATGATCGAGATGGAGTTGTCGAAGCGCGTCAGCACGTAGAGGCGATTCTTGCTCTCATCGAGGACCATGCCCGTCGGCCCGCCGCCGCTCACCGGGATCTGGTTCGCGGTGTCTGGCACGAAGGTGTCGTTCTCGAGCGCGGCGGTGCTGAAGACGCCGATCTTGCTCGAGCCGAGCGCGGCCACGTACAGCGTCGCGCCGTTGCTCGTCACGACCATCTCCTGCGGGAAGGCGAGGCTCTTCGCGTTCTCCGCGTTGGGGATCGGCGCGCAGCAGGTGCTGTAGTCGATGTGTTTGTTGAGGTGCCTCGGCGCGACGCTCCCCGGGCTGAGGACGGTGATCCGGCTCTCGTGGAGGTGGCCGCGCACGGTCTCTCCGGCGAAGATGCCGGGCCCCTCGAAGCTCTTCTCGTTGAACGCCTCGGTGTTCGCGACGTAGACCTTCCCGTTCACCGGGTTGACGGTCATGTTGAAGAGGACCGTCCCGACGCCGGAGAAGACGCCCTGCGAGCCGCTGATCCACGCGGGGGGGGTCGCCGTGGCGTCGATGACGAAGACGTCCTTGTCGGGCAGCGAGAACCTCATCTGGTCGTCCCAGGTGCGGCCCAGCTCGTCATACCAGTGTCCGCCATCGTATTTCACGATGAGGGCGACCTCGGGCGCCGGCACGCCTTCGAAGTTGGTGCTCGGGCCGGGCACGCCGTCAGGCCCGAAGCCGTCGGGGACCAGCGTCTCGTTGACCGTGGCGGTGCGGTTGCCGGAGTGGAACGCCGCCGCGTACACGCGCGTGCCGTCCGGCGTCACGGCCAGGGCGCGCGGGGTGTCGCTGAAGAGGGTGATGACGTTGATCGGAGCGCCGCCGAGGGACGTGCCGAGCTGGTTCGCGTCGAAGACCCAGACGTCGGCGCGGCCGACGCCAGGCGTCGTGAGCTGTGGGTCGATGGGGTTGTTCTGGCCGCGGTGGGCCGTCGTGATGAAGGCGCGCCCTCGCCCCGTACCGCCGAACACGATGTCGCGCGGCTCGTCGCCCACGAGGAGCGTGCGCACGACGCGTCCGGTGTAGCCGCCGAGACCCACGTTGACGACGCTCACGCTGTCCGACAGGTGGTTGACGACCCAGACCTCGTTGTTGCTGCGCGCGGCCACGGCCACCGGCTCCAGGCCGACCGAGATCGACGCGCGGCGCTCCAGGCCGCCTCCGCTCAGGATGCGGAACACCTCGAGGCGGTTGTCGGGCGTGTTGACGGCGAAGAGCAGCTTCCCGTCCGGTGAGATGGCCAGCGGGCGGACCTGCCCGCTCTCGAAGGCGGTGAACGACGGCGCGCCCATGGCCGGCGCGCTTGAGAGCGATACTGCAGTCAGGGATGCGACGAGAACGCCTAACGTCGCCCACCGTGAGCCGGGCAATCGATTCATGGGTGCCTCCATGCTGTCGAGTGGCCCCAAGCCACGCGACGACGATCCAGGACTGTAAGGCAGCGCGAAATAATTGTTCAAGTGTGCATTGAGGCGTGATGCGATTTTTGCCAAGTGCGCGCCAAGTACGCGCCAAGTACGCGATTCCTCATCTGCCATAAGGACCGCTGATGTGGGCGTGGTTGACGCGCACGCACGTGCACGCACGCGCACGCGCCTTTGCCTTTGACGCGCACGGCGCGTCATCGCGGCTGGTCGCGTGTGTGGCGCGGGAGGCGCTCTGGCGCCCTCTCTCGCCAGCTCGTCAGTCGCGCGCTTCGCGCGCAGCGCGTGAGTCGCAGGTGTCCCGACGCCTCCGCGCAGGGGTGGCCGGGGCGGGGAGGATCGGGACCGACGGTGCCGAGGAATACGAATGCCAGGCGCCGTCGTTGGCTCGGGCGACCGATGAAGCACCGACCATCAACCCTCCTCCTGGCCGCGCTCCTCGCCGCGGCTTGCTCGCGCCCTTCCAGAGAGACGCCGGCCGTCGAGCGAAGCGCCGAAGTCGCCGGGACGGCGGCGCCGGCTCCGCCAGCCTCTCCGCCGCCGCCGCAGAAGCTCCAGGCCGTCACGCGGGTCGGCAGCGCGCTCGCGCGCGCGCCGCAGGACGACGCGCTCTATCTGGCCGACGAGGACCACGCCGTCCTCCGGCGCATCCCGCTTCCCGTCGACGTGAGCACGCCGCCTGTCGAGATCGCCATGCCGGGGCGGCCGGCGCAGGTGCTCGCGCTCGCGGACCGCGTGCTCGTCACGATCCGCGATCCCGGGCTCCTCCTTGTCTTGCGGCCCGATCCGGCGGCGGGGCTCGTGGAAGCGGCCCGCGTGCCCCTGCCGGCCGACGCCTGGGGGCTCGCGATCACGCCGGATGAGCGCACGGCGCTCGTCACCAGCGCATGGGCGGGCAAGGTCTCCGCGGTGGACCTCGCGACCGCGACCGCGACATGGGCCATCGATGTCCCGCGCGAGCCCCGCGGCGTCGTGATCCGCGAGGACGGCGCGGCCGCGTACGTCACGCACCTCACGTCCGCCTCGCTCACCCGGATCGCGCTGGGTGGCGCTCCCGAGGCCCGGCCGGTCGTCCTTCCTCCGTCGCCTTTCCGGGCTCCTCATGCCAAGTCGCTCTCCGCGTCGCTCGGCTACGCGGCAGCGCTCTCGCCGGATGGCCGCCGCCTCTTCGTCGCGCGCCACGCGCTCGGCGCGCTCGGTGAACAGGCGTGGTTCGGCGCCTCCACGGTGGACGTCCTCATGACGAGCGACGAGGCGCCCCTCGCGCCCCGGCGCCGCCAGGGCGCGCCGCTCTGGCGGGCGAGCGCGCTCGACGATGCCGCGTTCGACGACGCGGAGCTGGAGCTCCCCAACACCTCGCTCGCCCCGTTCGTCCAGCCGCGCGCGCTCGTGTACCGGAAGAGCACCCGCACCCTGCTCGTCGCCAGCGAGGGCACCGACACCTTGGTGGAGCTCGACGCGCTCGCGGTCGATCCGGCGCTCCGGCCGCTCCGCACCTACGATCTCGGCCGCCATGCGGGCCCCGACATCTACGTGGCGACCCTGTGCGGCGCGCCCAGCGGCGTCGCGCTGTCCGCGGACGAGTCCATGGCGTGGGTGTTTTGCCGTTCCACGGACGCCCTCGCGATCGTCCGCCTCGACGAGCACCGCGACGACGCTCCGTTCGAGCCGAGCCCCGTGCCGTACATCGCGCTGGCCGACGCGCCGGTCCCGCAGCAGGCCGCCCTCGGCCGGAAGCTCTTCTACAACGCGGTCGACTGGGGCACGAGCGGCGGCCTCGGGTGCGCTGGCTGCCACCCGGACGGGCGCGACGACGGCCATGTGTGGCACGAGGCCCACGTGATGGACATCGGCGGCGAGAGCGTCAATTTCCTCGGGGCCGCCGAGAATCAGCCGGTCGACGTGGAGCCGCGCGGCGGCGTGCCCCGGCAGACTCCCATGCTCGCGGGCCGCGTGTCGGCCGAGGGGCCTTATGGCTGGAACGCCCAGAGCGAGAACCTGGCGGAGCGCCTCCGCGAGGGGTTCGGCCTTCACCGGTGGGGGCCCGGTGGTCTGGGCAACGGCGAGCTCGCCCTGAGGGCGCGCCACCTGGCCGCGTTCCTGCGCGCGGGCCTCGTGCCGCCGCCCAGGGAGGCGCGGAAGCTCACGCCGCAGGAGGAGCACGGCCGCGCCCTCTTCATGAGCGACACGGCGCAGTGCGCTCGCTGCCACGTGCCCGAGACGGAGCACACCGACCGCATGGGCTACCCGATGCCCGGGTTCGCGGCGCGGCCCGGGTTCGCGGAGGAGAAGGCGGGCCAGGTGTTCAAGACGCCCTCGCTGCGCTTCGTCGGCGGGACGGCGCCCTATTACCACGATGGATCCGCGAAGACGCTCGAAGAGCTCATCGACACCAACCAGGACCGGATGGGTCGCACCAGCCACATGTCGAGGAATGACAAGGCGGCGCTCGCCGCCTTCTTGAGGACGTTATGAAGAAGAGAGCGGTGATCGGGATGGTCCTGCTCGGCGCGCTCGCGCCGGCGGAGGCGGCGGAGTCGGTGCTCGCCCCGGCGGGAGGCGCGGCGGCCGGGCCGCAGGCGGGAGCCACGGGAGGCCCGGCGGACGCGGGAGGAGGCGCGGAGGCGCCGCAGAAGCGCGCGCTCGAGGCGACGACGCCGCCGCCCGAGCGGACGGCGCGGCCGGCAGCGGCCGAGTGGGACGCCGCGGAGCAGGTGTCGCTCGCGCGCGTCGCGAGGGGCGGCGCGTGCAAGGCGCGCCGGCAGCGCGAGTGGCTGCGGATCGATTGCAGCGTTCCGTCGGTGGTCGCCGTGAGGTCGCTCGGCGCCGGGGCCGGAGGCGAGTCTGTCTCGGTCGGCGAGCACAAGGCCGACGAGGACGGCCCCTTTCCGTCGAGCGTCTCGGTGATCTTCCCCGTCCGGATCGGCGACAGGAGGGTCATCGAGATCGTCTCGATCGAGGAAGGATACCGCTTCCAGACCGGGCTCTCGACGAGCGTCATGATCTCCGAGCAATGGCTCGAAGGCGACGCCGGGCCGCTCGTCAGCGCGCTCTGAAGCGACGCCGGCGCGACTGTCGACGCGCTGCACTGCGCTTGCCCTGCGAGGCGCCACGCGCCCGGACGACATCCACACGAATTCGGAGGCATCCCGCGCTCCGAGCCGGGAAGCCGCGATCGAGCGGGCGCGCTCTCATCGAGAAGCTTGTTCGCGAAATGTTGCGGTGCTCACCGCGCGACGCCGCATCGTGTGCGCCTTCCACCTGCTACCCGCACTCACGCGTGGCGCGTGGCGCGTGGCGCGTGGCGCGTGCCGAGATCGACCCGCGCGGCTTGCGGGAAGGGATTGGATCCGGCGCGACTACGTCGTAGTGTGGGGAGCTCGCATCGACCATCGCACCGGCCGTCGGCTGCAGCATCCAGAGGAACGATCCGGCGGTCGTCGCGCGCGCGGTCGAGAGATGGAGAAGAGATGAGCTGCTTGAGCGTGGATCCTGTCGTCACCGACAGCTTCGGGATCGAGCAAGCCTTGAGGGACGACACCCTCAGCGTCAAGCTCACCGGCACGGGGGACATGGCGGCATCTCCGCCGCTCAGCAGGTACGTCAAGGCGCTGGAGGGCGAGGTGATGCGCCTCTCGGTGAGCACCGTCGAGTTCGACGTGCGTGACCTGCGCTTCATGAGCTCGAGCTGCCTCAAGGCGTTCGTCGGCTTCATCTGCGGCCTGATGGGCCATGGCCTCAAATGCAGGATACGGTTCGTCACGGACGCGAAGCGGACATGGCAGCGACGGAGCCTGAAACCCCTGGATCGCATATGCCCGGAGCTGGTCTCGATCGCGGATGCATGATCGAGAGCCCGAGGCCATGACGAGGAAGCGTCGGACGCTCGCGTTTCTGATCGACAATGTCGTTGGCGACTACCAGTCCGAGCTGCGCGCCGGGATCGAGCGCGGCGCCGCGGCGCACGACGTCAACCTGCTGACGGCGTTCAGCGACCCGGCCATGGCTCGCCGGCCGGAGGTGGCCGACCGGGGCACCTTCTATCACCTCATCGGCCCTGAGACCGCCGACGGCGTCATCGTCGCCTCGTCGACGCTCTCCCCTTACGGCGGCATGGAGGTCATGCGATCGTTCTGCCGGTCCTTCGCGCCGCTGCCGGTGTGCAGCATCGGGACCGCGATCGACGGTGTGCCGAGCCTGATGGTCGACAACGCCCTCGGGAGCGAGATATCGGTCGGGCACATGGCGGACGAGCACGGGTGCCGGCGCATCGCGTACATCGGCGGCCCGAGCAGCAGCGAGGAGGCCGCGCTGCGCGCCGGCGGGTACCGGAGGGCGCTTGCGGCGCGGGCGCTCCCTTGCGACGAGCGCCTCCTCGTGTTCGGTGGGTTCACGATCCCGACGGGGCGCGCGGCGATGCGCGAGCTCCTGGCTCGCGGGGTGGCGTTCGACGCCGTGGTGGCGGCCAACGACAGGATGGCGCTCGGGGCGATCGAGGTGCTCAAGGCCGAGGGACGCCGCATCCCGGAGGACGTCCTCGTTTGCGGGTTCGATGACGTCGGCATCGCGCGCTTCACGAAGCCGTCGTTGACGACGGTCCGCCAGCCGATCGAGCGGCTCGGGGGGATGGCCGTGAGCACGGTCCTCCGCATGATCGACGGCGAGGCCGTCGAGCCGCTGCAGCTCGCGCGTGTGGAGCTCACGCAGCGCGAGTCCTGCGGCTGCGGGTACCGCGCGGGCGACACGTTCCTGCAGCCGGTCCCCTCGGTGCGCGGCTTTCCGCGCGCCATCGCGGATCAGCGGGCGTCGCTGGAGCGCGCGCTCGCCAGCAGCGTGGCGATCCCGAGGGGCGCCCTCGACGGCTGGGCGGGCGACCTGCTCGCCGCGATGGAGGCGGAGCTCGCGGGCGACGAGGGGCGCTTCCTGCGCGCGCTCCAGGCGCTCCTCGACGGGGCGAGGCGCGAGGGCGTGCTCCTCGAGGAGTTCCAGGCGGTGATATCGCTCTTGCGCTCGCGGGTACAGGGGTCGCCCGTGGGCGGCGACGCGGCGCTGGAGCAGCTCTGGCACGCTGCGCGCATCCTGATCGGGAGCGAGTGCGTGCACGTCGAGGGGGAGCAGCGGCTGAACGTCGAGCTCGCCGCGATCGATGTCACCTACGGCGCGCGGGGCTTCTCCGCGTGCTTGAGCCTGCCCGTGCTCAAGGGGTTGCTGGCGTCGGAGCTGCCGAGGATGCGGTTCTCGGACGTCGCCGTGTCGCTGTACGACGACGCTCAGCACGCCACCATGAAGCCGCTGTTCGTGATGGAGGACGGCCGCGAGGTGGAGGTGCCGGCCGTGAGCTTCCCGGCGCACCTCCTCGCGCCCCCGGGCTTCCTGGACGCCGACGAGCGCATCAGCAGGATCGTGCTCCCGGTTGCGTTCGGCGACGAGGAGAGGTTCGGCGTCGCGGTGCTCGACCACCGCGCCAGCGGCATGATGTACGAGGTGCTGCGCCTCCAGCTCGGCTCTGCGGTCAAGGCCGCGGCGCTGCACCGGCAGGTCGTCCGGGAGGTGGAGCTGCGCGAGCGGCTGGAGCAGGAGCGGGTCCGTCAGGAGAGCCAGGTCGCGGCGCGCATCCAGACCACGCTGGTGCCGAAGCAGCTCTCGATCGAGGGGCTCGACCTCTGCGCGGTCATGAAGCCGGCGGCCGAGGTCGGCGGTGATTACTACGATGTGATTCCGGCGAACGGGGGCGGGTGGCTGGGGATCGGCGACGTCGCGGGGCACGGGCTCGCGGCGGGTCTCATCATGCTGATGATCCAGAGCATGGTATCGGCGCTCACGTGCAACGACCCGGCGGCGAGCCCGGCGAAGGTCATCACGGCGCTCAACAAGGCAATCTACAAGAACGTCCGCGATCGTCTGGAGCGCGACGAGCACGCGACGCTCCTCTTGCTCCGGTACGAGCGCAACGGGCGCGTGACGTTCGCGGGCGCCCACGACGACCTGGTCGTGTGCTCGGCGCGGACGCGGCGCTGCGGGTGCATTCCGAGCTCAGGTGTCTGGATCGGCGCGCTGCCCGAGATCGGCGCGCTGACGCGGGATGCCGAGCTCTACCTTGGGGATGGGGACGTGCTCGTGCTCTATAGCGATGGCGTGACCGAGGCGCGGAACGCCCATCACGAGCAGTTCGGGCTGGAGCGGCTCTGCGCCGTCATCGAGGCTGTCCAGACGGAGCCTGTCGGCGTGATTCGCGACCGGATCCTCGATGCGGTCGAGGGGTGGTGCCCGAGCCCGGACGACGACATCACGATCGTGGTGGCGAGGTATCGCGCGCCCGAGTAGCTGCGGCGGGGCGGCGCTCGCTCTGGCCGGGCTCGTTCTTCGTGGTGGACCCATCGCGCCGGTGGAGCTCCTCGCTGCGTGGAGCACCGCCGGTGCTTCTGCTGGCGAGAGGGCGAAGGAGAAGGCCGCGCGCAGTTACCGCGAGCGCCCTGGTTTTGGGGGCCTTGTCGCGTTCTGTGCCCGCGGTCCACGGTCCGGCGCGCGCGAGCGCGTCGTGGCAGGGGATCGGCGGGTCGTGCTGGCTGGCTTCGACGCGAACACCTCGCTCATCGACGCCGCCGTCGCCGCGCTGGCGATCCATCGGTCGAGCTCCGCAGGAGCCGTGCAGGCGCCAATGTGAGCCCGCTCATCTGCCGTCAGTGACAGGCCGCGCGCTTCGAGCACCGCGAGCAGGGCCTCCCGCTTGCCTTCGATCTTGCCTTCGATCTTGCCTTCGATCTTGCCCTCGGCCCGACCACGCTTCTCGAAGAAGAGCCGGAAACGTCGAGACGCCGGGGTTTCAGGGACTTTGCTTGGATCCATGGCCATCTCCCTGAGCGCGGCCAGCATGGCGTCGCTCAGCACCGCGAGGATCGCACGCGCCTGCGCATCCCGCAACGGCTCGTCGGTGAGGTGCTTTTCGGTCAGCTCCAGAGCGCGTATCACGATCCGGCGCGCGGCCGGCCCGCGGCGGTGGTGTACGGCCCACGCGGCGAAGAGCGCGAGTTCCGGGTGCATCGGATCGAGCAGCGCCTCGACGCGTCGACCTGTCAGGAGCAGCACCCGCGGCGTCAGCTCGAAGCGCGTGCCGAGCTCGCCCTGGAGGTGCGCGACCCGCTTCGCCCAGGAAGCCACGCGGCGGCTGGCCGTGATCACGAGGACCTCGCCCATCGCTTTCTCCTGATGGACAAGCACGCTGACCGCAAGCGGCCAGCTCCTCCGCTTGCGCTCATCGATCGAATTCTGGACCTCGACCATCAGCCAGCCCCGCTGTCGCGAGCGCAGGAGCAGATCCGGACGAACCTCGATGGCTCTGGTGAAGCGCACGGTCGCATCGACCACCTCGGTCGGCCCGCCGAGCGAGCAGCCGGTGAGGTGGTGGAAGAGATCGGCGAGCAGCGCTGGACGATCCCGCAGCGCGACGACGAGCACCTCGTGCGGAGTTCCCGGCATCCGGCTGTCTCTACCCGAAGGGAGCGAGGTTGGCGAGCCGCGATGTCGCGAATTCGATCCTCCGTCGGAGAGGGCCGTCGCTCGGACCGACGACGTGGAAGCGACCAATTCTTGCTGCTCATGATGAAATAGCCAGAGCGCGTCTAATGAGGCGCGGTGGGCGCCAGGGGCCACACGCACAGGGACTGCGGACAACTGCCTTGGCCTGTCGCCGTGGCGACGCTGGCTCGCCAGGCACCTGCCGGTGATCCTCTCGATTCCGGCGGCTCCCTCTGGCGGCCGCCACCCCGTCCGCCGCGTTCGCCACCCCTCCCGCCGCGAAATTCCCTGAGTTCGCCGCCCTCTCTGTCTGGCACGCCTTTCGCGAAAGGGCTCCGGCATGCAGGCCACGGCGCTCACGTTCTCTCTGCTCGGGCTCGACGCGCACCCCATCCGGGTGGAGGTCGACTCGGGCCGCGGTCCGTCGTTCTTCCAGATGGTGGGCCTCGCCGAGGCGAGCGTCCGCGAGAGCCGCGTGCGCGTCCGCGCCGCGCTCCAGCAACTGGGCATCGAGCTTGACGAATATGTGATCACTGTGAACCTCGCCCCGGCAGACCTCAAGAAGAGCGGTGGCGCGTACGACCTCGCCATCGCGATCGCCGCGCTCGCGGCGCTCGGCAAGGTGCCCGCCGAGGGGCTCGACCGGATTGGCCTGCTGGGCGAGCTGTCGTTGAGCGGCGCGGTGCGCCCCGTGCGCGGCGTCCTGCCGGCGCTGCGCGGCGCGGCGGCGCAGGGGGTCACGCGCGCGATCGTGCCCCAGGGAAACGCGCGCGAAGCGGCGAGCGTGGCTGGTATCGACGTCCTCATCGCGGAGCACCTCGGCCAGGTCGTCGCGCACCTCCGCGGCAACAAGCCCCTCCCGGGCGCGGGGACAATGGCCGCGATCGACGCGGAGCCGAGCGCTGCAGCGGCAGATCTCGCGGAGGTCCGCGGCCAGCACGGGGCGCGCCGCGCCCTCGAGATTGCCGCTTCCGGGGGACACAACCTGATCATGGTCGGCCCGCCAGGCAGCGGAAAGACCATGCTTGCTCGGCGCCTGCCAACGGTCTTGCCGCCGATGTCCTACGACGAGGCGCTCGATATCACCGCGATCCATTCTGTCGCCGGGCTGCTCTCCCCGGACAGGGGCCTCGTCGCGGTTCGCCCGTTCCGCGCCCCGCATCATACCGTGAGCGCCGCGGGCCTCGTCGGCGGCGGGGATCCCATCCGCCCCGGCGAGGTCTCCCTGGCCCACCACGGGTGCCTGTTCCTCGACGAGCTGCTCGAGTTCCGCCGCGGCGTCCTCGAGGCGCTCCGCGAGCCGCTCGAAGAGGGCACGGTCGCCCTTTGCCGCGCCCGCGCCCGCGTCGTGTTCCCGGCGCGTCCGATCCTGGTGGCCGCCATCAACCCCTGTCCGTGCGGCTTCCATGGCGACCGCGGCAATCGCTGCGCCTGCTCCCTCGATCGTGTCCGCGCCTACCGCGCGCGGCTGAGCGGGCCGATGCTCGATCGCATCGATCTTCACATCTCCTTGCCGCCCGTCGACGTCGCTCACCTGTGCGCGCCGCTCGCCGACGGCCGGTCGTCGCTCGACGCGCCCGAGAGCTCCGCGGCGGTGCGGGCGCGCGTGGTCGAGGCCCGGGCCGCGCAGCGCGCGCGCTTCGAGGCGGGGGAGGTGGCGGCGACGCACAACGCCGAGCTCGGCCCGCGCGATCTCGCGCGCGTCGCCATGCCGGACGCGACCGGCGCGCGCGTGCTCGCGTCGGCCGTGGAGCGGCTCGGCCTCTCGGCGCGGGCGTATACCAAGGTGCTGCGGGTCGCCCGCACGCTCGCCGACATGGACAGGAGCTCTGCCGTGCGGGCAGCGCACGTGGCCGAGGCGATCGGCGCGCGGCTGTTCGATCGCGAGGCCGCCAGCGGGCCGGCGCCCGCCACCACCGCCGCGGGCGCCTGAGCTCGCCGCAAGGCCAAGGACCACCGCGCCCGCAGAGATGCGGGCGCGATCGCGGCCGCCCCGACGGCCGCGCTGGATCGTCTGTCTGCGCGCTCGGGGGCGCGCACGTTCAACACGCAACAATTGAACCGCAACAAGCAACGAACGCACGTCGAAAAGGAGAGACCGAGATGATGACCGAGATCGCTGAGAAGCTCCGTACCGTGAAGACCGTCGTAGGCACCATCGAGAAGCAGTTCGGGAAGGGGGCGATCATGTCATTGAACGACGAGAGCGAGACCCGGGACATCGGCCTGATCCGGACCGGATCCCTGTCGCTCGACGCGGCGCTGGGGATCGGGGGATACCCGCGCGGGCGCATCGTGGAGATCTATGGCCCGGAGTCGTCGGGGAAGACCACGCTCACGTTGCACGCGATGCGGGAGGCGCAGCGCGCGGGCGGCGTCGCCGCGTTCATCGACGCCGAGCACGCGTTCGACGTCACGTACGCGCGCTCGCTCGGCGTCGACATCGACAGGCTGCTCGTCTCGCAGCCGGACAACGGCGAGCAGGCGCTCGAGATCGTCGAGATGCTCGCGCGCTCGAGCGCCGTTGACGTGATCGTCGTCGACTCGGTGGCTGCGCTCACGCCCAAGGCCGAGATCGAGGGGGACATGGGCGATTCGCACATGGGCCTCCAGGCGCGGCTGATGAGCCAGGCGCTGCGGAAGCTCACGGGCATATGCCACCGCACCGACACCACGCTCATCTTCATCAACCAGCTCCGGCAGAAGATCGGCGTCGTCTTCGGCAATCCCGAGGTGACGACCGGCGGCAATGCGCTCAAGTTCTACGCGAGCGTGCGGCTCGACGTGCGCCGGGTGGGGCCGGTGAAGGTGAGCGACGAGGCCATTGGAAGCAGGACGCGCGTCAAGGTGGTCAAGAACAAGATGGCTCCTCCATTCAGAGAAGCCGAGTTCGACATCCGGTGGGGAGCGGGCATCGACGGCGCGGCGGATCTCATCGACTTCGCCTGCCAGCTCGGGGTCGTGGAGAAGAGCGGCGCGCACCTGTCGTTCGCGGGTGAGCACATCGGGCAGGGGAGGGAGCGCGCCCGCGAGGCGCTGCTCGGCAAGCCGACGCTCGCCTCGTCGCTCCGCGCCGCCGTCGACGCGGCGGCGCCGGCGCGAGCTAACGGTAGCAACGGCAGCGCGGCGATGGATTCCTGATCTCGGGGCGGTCGGCGCGCCCGGCGGCTCGCCGCCGCCGGCGCGGCCGCTCTCGCTGCGCGACGACGCCGCGCCTCGCGAGAGGCGCAGGGCGGTGGGCGCCGGCGGATGGTGAGCGACGGCAGAGACGACACGGACAAGAGAACGACAGCAGACGACAACACAGAAGCGAACTGGAGCATGTCATGAACGAAGGACTGAACAAGGTGATCCTCATGGGCAATCTCGGCGCGGATCCGGAGCTGCGCTACACGGGCAACGGCACCCCGGTGCTTCACCTGCGCATGGCGACGAACGAGTCGTTCGTGGACAGGAACAAGGAGCCCAAGGAGCGCACCGAGTGGCACAGCATCGTGTTCTGGGGGCCGCGCGCCGAGGCGCTGGCCAAGGTGCTGACGAAGGGGGACGGCGTGCTCATCGAGGGCGGGCTGCGCACGTCGAGCTACGAGAAGGACGGGATCAAGCGCTACCGCACCGAGGTGATCGCGCGGGATCTCCGCTTCGCGGGGCGGCGGGCCGCGTTGACGGAGCCCGTGCCGGGTCCGGACGACGACGGCGAGCCGACGCAGCCCGGGGCGGGCGTGCCGACCACGGCGCGGCTCGGGAAGAACGGCGCGCGGGGGCGGCCCCCGGAGGTGCCTGCGCTGGATGAGATGCCGTACTGAGGCGGTCCGTCCGGACGAGCGCGGGGGCGGCGAGGCGGCTTGTCTCGAGCCGCCTCGCGGCGTCCCCAGCATGCCTCGCCTCACCCGGTCGGCGACATTCCCCTCCTGCGGTCGCCGTCGCGGCCCCATCGAGCCCCCCGGCGCTCAGCGCTTGGCGTGTTGCTGGATTCCACTCAGGCCAGTTTCCAGGGCGATGTGTTACGAGGTAGCCCTTCGCGGACGCTGGCGCGCAGCGTCAGCCGCGAGATGACTGATTCGATGACTACAGGTCACCATCACGCGGTGGACAGTATCCGGCAGTGCCGTCTGAAGAACTCTCGTGTCCTACATGAACACAGAAAAGTGATTGAATCGATGGATAACGTGCTCGAAGTGTGTTGACGAATGCCGTGCTTTGGAAGTAAACAGTGGATGCTAGGCTCGACGCGACCAGGTGCGATTCTCTTGCTGTACACGATCGACCTCCTCAACCGAATCTGCTCGGCCTGCGGAACGGCAACGTGGTAACCGTCAACCGAGGTACTTCATGCTCAGCAATGCGGTTCGCTTTCTGATGGTGTCTGCTGCTGCGTCTTTCGTCGCGCTCGGCGCTGCCCCGGCCGATGCGTGCTCCCTGCTGTCCAGCGGAGCGCTCGATTTTATCGCTGCCGGTACGCCGTCCGGGGCCGGGGCCGTCTTCCTCACGGGCGTTCAGAAAGAAGAGTTCTGGTTCGACCCGGACCCGATCGTGGACGCGGTGAACGACTCGGCCAAGATGTCCTCCTACTGGGGTTCGACGAGCCCGACCTCGGAGAAGTACTATACCGAGTTCACCAAGCCCCTGGCCATCGTCTCGCTGATTTCGAACATCTCCAACGTCGCTGCGGGTGACGTGCTCGTCATCAACAAGACGGTGGCGGTGCCAGGCGGCCCACAGACCGCATACGGCGGGCACACCGTGATCATCACGGGCCCGGCGCAGCAGCTCACGACGGCCCTCAACCCGAAGTACACGAACACGATCCAGTGGGCGCTGCCGATCGCCGACTCCACCAGTTCGGTCCACGGATGCGACGCCATCTGGCGTGACAGCCGGTGGACGAACACGTGCAGCGACTTCGTCGCAGGGCCGGGGACGGGCTACATGCGCATCTATACCGATTCCTCGGGAGTCCCCGTGGGTCACACCTGGAGCGTCACCTCGGGCGGCACCTATTTCCCGATCACGAGCACGACCGTCGCGCAGCGGCCCTTCGTCATCGGCAGGCTGAACTCTTGCCCGCTGCCCTGACCCCCTGAACCGGCGCGCCCGCGGCGCAGCGGCGTGTTCGCCGGGCGATCCTGAGGGCGCGCGCTCTCAGGATCGCCCTCTCCCCCCTCCGGCGTTTACGGCGTTCCGCCCTTCTCGGCCCCCGCGGGCACGCGGCAGAGCTGGGCGATGCCCTTTCCGCTCAGCTTCTCGCGGGTCAGCTCGAACTGCGGCACGTACATGCAGAAGCGGCCGCCCTTCTCGGTCGCGATGCTCGTTCGACGCGAGATCATCTCCTCGAGCTCCGAGCGGCTGATGGCCTTGTCCGTCTTCAGCGTGTCCGAGACCTTGAGATCGACCGCGTTCGGGCAGCTGACGCTGGCGGCGACGGTGAGGTTGGGCTTCACCTTCTCCTGACCTTCGCGGTAGTCGGCACCTGGCCCGGCCTGACCGCCCCCTTGAGCCCTGCCGGCCTGGGCGCCTTCGTGGGGCTGGCTGCCGCCTTGAGCGCCGCCGGCATGGGCCTGGCTGCCCTCGGTCTGGCCCTGCACACCCGAGCCGCCGCTCCGTCCCAGGTTGCCGCTGCCGGTCTGGCCGCCCGACGGCTGCTGCGACTTGCCCGCCGCGACGGGATCGATCCGACCGTTGACGGAGGCCGTGTAGGTGCACCCTTCCTCGACCGGGAACGAGATCTGCTCCTTGAGATTCATCGCCTGTTTCTTCTGACTCTGCCCCTGTTGCTGCTGCGTGCGCTGTGCGCCGCTCGGGCTGGGCTTGTCGCCCTGATGCTGCGCGCCGCCCTGCGCCGCTCCCGGCGAGCCCGATTCGCGTTGCTGCGGCGAGCCCGTGCCGCCCGTCTGTGCTGCCGCGAGCGCCGGCACGACCGCGAGCGCTCCCATGGCGAGCGCGAGTTGGATGGACCGATTCGATTTCATATTACCCCCAACCGTAGAATCTGCTTCCGATCGTACTCACCACCGCCGCGGGCCGACCGCCCACTAGGCGGCTTGTTCCCAGACCTTCCTTGACAGCGCGTCCTTGATCCACGCGAGGTGCCGCTGCTCATCAGTGTAGTTGCGCTCGACGATCGCGCGCGCCTCGGCCGTGAGCGACTCGTCCAGCGCCGCCTGGTATTGCCGGTTCGTGAGCTCCTCGTTACCGCGCATGGCGAGGAGCGCGCTCTGGTCTCCCCTGCTCGTGATGGCCGTGAACGCTTCGATGAACTTGCCCTTGAGGTCGCGGGTCTGCGCCGCGATGCCGCCGAGCGACGTCACATGCGCGCTCAGATCCACGACGTGGCGCGCGTGATCGTCCCTGAAGCTCGCGAGCCTCTCCCTGGTATGAGCGTGCCCGCACGCCTCGATGGCCTGGTCATAAGCGGCGATCGCGTCGCGATCGAGCTGGATGAGGTCGTTGAGCACCTCGATGACGTCTCTCGCCATGATCGACACTCCTTCCGGGATCGCGTCCCGCACGGACCCCCGCGCCCACCACCTGGGGCATTTGCGTTGGGGCGCAAGCCATGCGCACGTCGTAGCCGGAAATTGGGGTCGCCGTGGCCGCGCTCGGCTCGGCCGCCGCTGGCGGCCGCGGCGGGCGGCCCGGCATCCCGATCGGTCCGGCAACCTCGACCTGGCACGGACCGTGAAGGTCAGTCGGGAGACGGGTGACGGGAAACCCTGACAGCTTCCGTGGACCGGCGCCGCCAGCGCCGGCGCCGCGGGGAGATGGAATGTGCCTATGAAACGCTCTCTTGGCCGCTCCTCGATGCGCGCCGCGCTCGCGCTGCTCCTCGCCGCCTCCGCGGCTTGCGCCGAGGGGCTCGCGAACGCGCCCGGCATCAACCGCGAATGGACCCCGGAGGACCGCGGTCAGGACGCCATCGCGAATGGCCCGGGCTCCTGCCCCAGGGAAGGCCCCGATCCGCTCTCGCCCCCCGGCGAGCTGCGCGAGATCTGTCCCAAGGCCGCTCCGCCGAGGCTGCCCAACGCCGCCGCGTCGCCCTGAGCGCAGCCGGCTCGCGCCAGAAACCTCGCTGCGCCCACTGATCTCACGTTCGCGCGCGCAGGAGCGCGCGGCGAGCTCGGCACGCAAGAGTCCTTCTACGGTCGACCGCTTCCACGATTCGACCGCCCGGATGTGGTTGTGCCTGCTAGAGCGAAGGCAGAATGTCCCGGCTGAGGCGAACTGCCTCATGGAGGGAACGATCGCCAGGGCTCCGGTCTGCCTCTACGGCTCGGGCGCGCCAGCTCCCGCCGCGGCGCCCGCTGCGGGGGGGCGACTCCGCCGCTCGCCCGCGGGGCACTCGCGGTGCCCGGCGCTTGCCGCGTCGACCTTGAGTTGGCCGGGCCGGCGTGGCTGCCGCGCGGTCGGGATGGTGATGGGCTCCTCGATGAGCTCCGGCGCCAGGGCGCCCTGGGCGGGGATGAAGCGCGGCTCGCCGGGCTTGCGATCGTCGGCCACCTTCCACGCGCGCGGCACCCTCCTCAGCCCGACGGGATAGAGGGTGAGGCCGTCGCGGTGGACGTGAATCCGCAAGAAGTTCTTGTAGTCCTGGATCCGGAGCGCCGAGAACGCTTCGTTGCCGTGCCGCCGCGCGACGTTGAGCGAGATCAGGAGATAGACGCCCATGATCGTCGACCCGACCACGGCGCCGGTGGCGCCGACGAAGAGCGTCACGCCGAGGAGGCTCCACATGGACGGGAGGTCCCGGACGTCGACGCCGAGCAACGCGCCGCCGAGGTGCGCGAGCCCCAGCGCCGCCCCGAGGTGCGCGAGCGCGTGGAGCGAGCCCGCGAACCGGCGATACCAGGTCTTGTAGGTGTCCGTGAAGACGATGAACACGAGCACGACGACGAGGACCCACCCCACGGCCCCCGGCCCGGGACGGGGCAGCGTCAGGGAGGAGAGCATGTAGACGAAGGCGGCGGCAGGCCAGAAGCCGAGGTTGTGCCGAGCGAACGAGAGGTTGCGCCAGGCGAGCCGGCGCGACTCCGACTCTGACGGAAACGAGGCACGCAACATATAAGGGCGCTGGTCGGCGCCCGCGCCGGAGCGGACCACGGTGACCGGCTCGCCGTGGGTCGGGTGGAGGAACGCGCCGCCGCCGCCGGCGATGACGTTTTGCCGGCCGTCCGCGGACTCGTGGCGGCGATAGTGGTGCAGATCTCCGGCGATGCGCGCGACGATCTCGACCCCGGGCCGCGCGTCGGCGAGCTGCTTCTCGAAGAAGGCGAGGTTGCTCTGGAGCTCTGGGTTGTAGATGGCGCCCTTCACCCAGTCGGGCTCGGCGGTGCAGAGGATCACGCGATCGCCGTCGCGCATGTCGTGCGTCGCCAGCTTGCAGAAATACTCGATCTGCGGCTGGTCGATGTCGGACTCGAGCTGGATGTCGACGCCGAGCAGCCAGAAGCCGTGGGGCAGCTTCAGCGCGAAGTAGCTCCGCGACTGGAACGTCTTCCAGGCGCCGAGCGTGCGTTTCTGGCCGAAGAGGCGCATGAAGCTCATCAGCCCGTCGTACCAGTCGTGGTTGCCAGGGATGGCGAACAGGTGCGGCGGATCCGTCACATCGGCCTTCGGGAGCGCGGCCGCGTAGGGCTCGACGAGCCGCGTCCAGTACGCCTGACGCGTGGCCGAGGGGTAGACCTGGTCGCCGCCCATGATGAGCACCTCTCCGCGCCTCGTCTCCCGGTCGCCCAGCGAGAGGACCGGCCGTGCGAGCAGGCTGGCGATCGCATAGGTGGGGTTGAAGCCATCGCCTGTGTCCGCCACGTAATCGATCCAGAGCTCGTCGCGCATGACGCCGTTTCGGACGGCATAGTCGAAGGGCGGCTGCGGCCCCGCGATCGCCTCGATGAGGCGGAAATCGCCGCGCGCGCCCATCAGGCGGGAGACGGTCATGTCGAGCGCGGAGCGGGCCAGCTGGAAGGGGCTGTACCAGCACGTCATGACGCTCTGCTGGAGCGCCGCGAGCCGCTCGCGATCCGGGCGATCGATCATCCGTCCCTCCGCTCAAGGGAGATTATCACCGCCGGAGCGCCGCGTCGCCTCGGCCGCGCGCTTCAGCGGGGCGCGACGACGTCGTGGGCACTCACGCTACGCGAGATCACTGCCATCCTTGAGACAGCCGGCGAGCTCGCTGAGGAGCTTGTCGGTCGCCTCCAGACCGCTCGTGAAGGCTTCGCCCTCCTTGGCTCGGCGGGTGAGGCGCATGTCGGGCGAGAGTCGGTAGGGTGAGGCCTTCGGCTGGACCAGCTTGAGCACCTTGGCATGATCGAGCGGGGTGTCCTCGCGCAAGTGCAGCGTGACGCCCTTGGCGCTCGCCTCGCATGCGAGCGCCTTCAGCCGGCGCAGCTCGGTCTTGAGCCGCATGAGGTGCACGAACCGGCGCGCCTCGAGCGGAGGCGGGCCGAAGCGATCCTCCATCTCGACCGCGAGGTCCTGCACGTCCTCGGTCGAGGCGGCACCAGCGAGCCGCTTGTAGAGGGAGAGGCGTACGCCTACATCGGAAATATACTCTTCTGGCAGAAGCGCGTCGGCGTCGAAGGAGAGCTCGGTGTCGACGTCGTGGACCACGGGTTCGCCGCGCAGCTCGTGGACGGCCTCGTCGAGCATCTGGCAGAAGAGCTCGAAGCCAACCTGGGCGACGGTGCCGCTCTGCTCGGCGCCGAGGAGGTCACCGGAGCCGCGAAGCTCCAGGTCGAGCGAGGCGATCTGGAAACCGGAGCCGAGCTCGGTGTGGCGCTCGAGGGCCTCGATGCGGGCACGGGCCTCGTCGGTCATGGCGTTCGGGGGCGGGACGATGAGGTAGCAGTAAGCGCGCTCCTTGGAGCGGCCGACACGGCCGCGCAGCTGGTAGAGCTGCGAGAGGCCGAACATGTCGGCGCGGTCGATGAGGATCGTGTTGGCGCGGGGGATGTCGAGGCCGCTCTCGATGATGGCGGTGGCGCAGAGGACGTCGTAGCGCCCCTCGACGAAGTCGAGCATCGTCTGCTCGAGGTTGTGCTCGCTCATCTGGCCGTGGGCGACGCAGACGCGGGCGCTCGGGACGAGCTCGGCGAGGCGGGCGGCGCGCTCGTAGAGGCCCTCGACGCGGTTGTAGACGTAGAACACCTGGCCGCCGCGGCCGAGCTCGCGGAGGACGGCGTCGCGGAGGACGGCCTCGTCGTGGCGGGTCACCACGGTGCGGATGGCGCGGCGATCGACCGGGGGGGTCGTGATGATCGACATGTCGCGGAGGCCGGAGACCGCCATCTGGAGGGTGCGGGGGATGGGGGTGGCCGAGAGCGTGAGGACGTCGACGTTGGTCTTGAGCGCCTTGATGCGCTCCTTGTGGGTGACGCCGAAGCGCTGCTCCTCGTCGACGACGAGGAGGCCGAGCCGCTTGAAGTGGACGTCCTTGGAGAGGAGGCGGTGGGTGCCGATCACGACGTCGACGCTGCCGTCGCGGAGGCCGCGGGAGACCTCGTCCTGCTCCTGCTTGGTCTGGAAGCGGGACATGACGCGGACCTCGATGGGGTAGGAGGCCATCCGGGATCGGAAGCTGAGGTAGTGCTGCTGCGCGAGCACCGTGGTTGGGCAGAGGACGGCGACCTGCCTGCCGGCGTTCGCGGCGCGGAAGGCGGCGCGGATGGCAACCTCGGTCTTTCCGAACCCGACATCGCCGCAGACGAGGCGGTCCATCGGACGGCCGGACTCGAGGTCGGCCGTAACCTCGGTGATCGCCCGGGCCTGGTCGGGTGTCTCGTCGAAGGGGAAGGTCGCTTCGAAGGCGCGGTAATCGTCGTCCGGAGGTGGAACGGGCTCCGCCGTGGCGGCGCGGCGCTCGGCGTAGAGGCGGAGGAGCTCGTCGGCCATCTTGCGGACGCTCTTCTCGACCCGCGCCTTTGTCTTGGCGAACGTCTGCCCGCCGAGCCGGTCGAGCTTGGGGGCGCCTTCGCCGCCGCTGAATTTCTGGATCTGGTTCAGGCGGTAGACCGGGAGGTAGAGCTTGTCGCCGCCGGCGTACTCGACGGCGATGAGATCGACCGTGGTTGAGCCGACCTGCTTGTGGACGAGGCCAAGGTACCGCCCGATGCCGTGCTCTACGTGGACGACGTAGTCGCCGACGCCGAGGTTGCGGAGGTCCTCGAGGAAGGCCTGCGACGGCTTCGTGGAGGAGGCGGCGGCGCGCGCGGCGCGGCGGTGAGCGCGGGCACCGAAGATTTCCTCCTCCGTGACCAGCGCGAGCCCCTCGGCAGGAGCGATGACGCCGCGCGCAAGAGAGCCCGTGACGACGAGGGCCGTGTCGCGCGGAGAGGCGGAGCTGCTGCCATCGAAGAAAGCGGGGTCGAACGGACCGAGGTTGGCCTTCACCCGCACGTCGCGATGGCGGAGAAGGGCGACGAGGCGCTCAACCTGGGTCTGTGCGCGCGCAGCGACAAGCACTCGTAGGCCTGCTTCTTGCCATGCGACCACGCGACGAACGAGCGGGTCGAGAGCGCCGTGCTTGCCGCGTGACGCGCGAGCCGTCTTGATGGCGCGCTCGAGGTCCGACTGGTCGCGCGTCGCGAGCGACGGGGCGTCCTCAGGGACGACCTCGAAGCGCTCCAGCGAGTTCCGGTTTTCCGCAGCACCCTCAACCCCGGTGCGGTGCAGGGCAAGCACGGTACGCGCGCCGAGCCACGAGGCAACGTGTGCCTCGTCCTCGTAGAAGGAGGCCAGCGGGAAGTGCGGCTCACGGTCCTTGTTGCTCCGGTCGGCCGCAGCGCGACCGAGCTCGTTGCGCACGGCGGCGGTGACGGAGGCCGGGTCCTCAAGGAGGATGAGCGCGTCGTCGGGCAGGTACGACGTGAACGACGCGAGGTCGATGAAGGCAGGCAAGTAGCCTTCGGCCCCGAAGAAGGCGCGGCCGCTCGCGACGTCGTCGACCAGCGCGCGCGCCTTGGTTGAGGGGAAGTCGATGACGTCACACGCGGCGCGTACCCGCTGGCGGGCGCGCTCGACATTGGCAGGCGTGAGGATCGCCTCGCGCGCCGGCGGGATCCAGACCTCCTTCACCTCGGTGACCGTGCGCTGGTCGTCGGGGTTGAAGGTCTTGATCGATGCGACGATGTCTCCGTAAAAGTCGATGCGCACCGGCAGCTCGGCGGAAGGCGCCCAGACATCGAGGAGGGCGCCGCGGACGGCGAAGGTGCCGGGGTCTTCTACGAGGGGGCTGCGGACGTAGCCCGATGCACCGAGGCGGGCCGAGAGCGCGTCGCGATCCATCTCCTGCTCGGCGATGACGAGCTCGGCGTGTTCGGTGATCTCGTCCCTGGGTACGACCCTGCGGGCGAGCGCGGTGATGGGGCAGACGAGGACCGACCAGGGAAGGTCCATGCCGAGGTGGAAGAGCGTGGCGAGGCGGGTCTGGGCGCCCCGGCGGTCCGGGTTGACATCCGCGTAAGGGCTGGCCTCGTTCGGCAGGTAGAGAAGGACGCGGCCGAACGTGGTCGAGCCGGCGGCCTCGGCGTCATCGGCGTCCCGATCGACGAGCAGGAACGAGGTATCGGCCGCCAGAGCGCGGGCGCTGTCGACGTCGGGAGTCAGGGCGATGATCCGGCGCCCGGCGGCGGCCGCGACGAGGCGACGGATGACGAGGGCGCCGGCCGAGCCCGCCGAGCCTGTGACATGACGGGTGCCAGGCGGCGCCGCGGCGAGCTCTGCGGCGAGCTCACGGGGCGTGACGACCCGGCGGTCTGCCGGGAGATCGAACGACGGGAGCGGCTCGAAGTCGGCCGGCGGGCCGCTGGTAGCGGTATCGTTCGAGGCGCTGTCGTCGACGTGGCCTGAGAGCTCGGCGATCGTGGCGCTGAGCGGGGAGCTCGAGGTGGAAGTGAGGGAGCGCTCGGGGGGCATCGGCGCAGCGCGGTCTAGCATAGGCGGCGCGATTCGACCCGCGGTCTCGACCCGACCGTGGTTGGCGCCGCGCGCGGGGCACAACCCCACCGTGCTGCGGCCGGGAACGCAACCCCACCGTGCAGGGCGCTACGTGACGCGCACGCCAGCTCGGTCCCGGCCCCGAATCGCCTCTCGTCACGATGGTAATGTCGACTCTCGACTCCACTCCGCGCAGACTTTTCGACCGCTCGGACTCTGTTCACGCCGAGCCTGGCAGCCCCGAGCGAACCCGAGCTGGCGAGCCAGTACGCCTGCCGGCCAGCCGAATCGTCCGTTGTTGCGCATGAATCGAGCCTTGAAGGAGATCGAATGCTTGGTCCCGTCCTTTGCTTGCAACAACGCCGCATCCAGGCGTCGGTCGTGTTGTGCGACGGGTGAACAGAGACTCCTGGTTTCCAGTCTTAATATAATTTTGTCAACGTGTGCGGGTCCTGCGTCTATGCGGCCGCAGGCTCGCCCTCGTTGACGGTGACCCCGTGGAACACGCGCATCCACCACGTACCCGCTGGGAAAGTTACGCTGCGTACACCTGCACGCCATTGATTGATCGAATGTCGGTATGCGATGCGAAATGCTTGTACGGCCGCGATGGCGGCGTTCTTTGCGTCTGCCTGCCGGCGGCCGACTGCGAACGTTGGATTGAGATCGCGAAGTGGGTCGATGCTCGTTGCTCGCTTGTAAGGAGAAATATTCCTCGCGCGCGCAGCCCCGAGGAAGCCAAGCCTTTGTCGCTTCAGGGTAGCGTGAGCCTGTCTCTCGTGCAGATCGATCCTTCCCGTGATCTCCCGGCGAAATTTGTCGGCATTGGAATCGCTGATCGATGGTGGAAGCGTGATCGCAAGTGCTACGTCGGTTGGCCATTCGGGGCTCTGTGGATTGAAGTATATTTCAGGGCGTTGGGCGCGCAGCACGCCGCAGCCGATGTCGCCGACGAGCACCTTGGCTCCTGGCCACTCATGTGCATGCGGTACGAGACCAGCAGCGACTGGATTTGCGAGGGTGTAAGCGATCTTCTCCACCAGAGCGTCCCGTGTTGCTAGCCGTACCACGCTCGTTGCTCGATCGTCCCACACCGGCCCCTCCCACGCGCGCAAGATCTTGGTCCCGAGAGCGACAAGCCGATGGAATCTCTGCAAAAATCGTGGGAGCTCGCCGCGTGTGTCTGTGACAACGATATGAATGTGCGTGGACATCACGCAGAGGGCGTGTACGAGGATACCATAGCGGTGGGCCGAGACGGCCAGGGTATAGATCACGAGCCGTGTGATCGCGGAATCGGGGCGGAAAAGAAAATGCCTTCGCAGTACACGGCGGGTGAGAAGATACGTAGCGCCGGGGACGATCGCACGAGGCTGACTCATGCCTGACGGGTATATCAAACGCCGTGCCAGACTCGAAATCGGCCGATTTTTGAGGATTTGGGTGTTCGAGGAGGTGGCGGCCGTCATCCTCTTCGCCACCTGCGCCACCCAATGGTCAGGTCGGGGGGCAGAGCAGGGCGTGTGCGGAGCGCAACGTCAGTCGAGCGCGACGTCGCCGCGACGTCACAATGTGGCTCGGTAAACGGCGGCTGCTGCGAAGGCCATGGAGGGGATGCTGGCGATGCATCGCGGGCCGGCAACAAAACCAAAGAAAGCGCTCAACAGTTCTAAAGGTGGACCCCGCCTCCCAACGATACCCCCCACGTAGTCGCCCCTCGCTGCCCGGTCAGCCCGGACGGCGCATCCAGGTTGACGGCAACCTGGGAGCGTACGAACACCGGCTCGAATTCGACATTCGCATACAAGATTGCTGCCCATTGTGAGAAATCTCGCCCTGCGAGCGGTGCCGACTGCGCGAGCATCTGCACTCGCACTCCGGGTGTCAGCAAACCCATCCGCAAGCCCGCGTGAGCGGCGGCCACGACCGCCAGCCGAGACGGATTGGAGTTCACGGAAACGAGCACGGCTGGATCCAGCTCAGCGCCAACGATCACCGGCATGGACAGCTCCGCCCGGCTGCGGAGCAACAGCGCGATCGGGATCGCGTTCGGTGCCCACATCCAGTAATCCGCGAACCCGCGCGCGGCTGTAGCTACCGCGTAGTTGTACTCGGCCTCCGTATTCTTCGGGATGGTGCCAGGGAACGTCGTCACCGGCGGTGCAACCCCGACCCCGGCATAGATCGAGCGGTTTCGCTCCTCGAGAAGCGCCGCCTGCACGGTCACGAACGGATTCCCGAAGCGAAACGACGAGCGCCGCGCCTCGCCCTCGATCCGAAACGTAGTCCAGGCCGAGGTGACGTCCGTGGTTGCGTGCAGGCAGCTGTTCAGGCGAACGCCCGCCGCCACCTGCGGCGCGACATGAATCGTAGCCACCGTCGGGTTCTGCGGCGAGGCTGTGAAAATGCCGTACAGCGCAATATGACCGCGGCCGCCAGGTCGCGACGGAATGTCCCCCGTCGTCTGTGCCCAGCTCGGCGCCGCCTCGACCGAGGCAACCACGGTAATCGTAAGCGCGAGCCCGCGCGCTCTCCTCCTCACTTCGTCCTCCGGAACTTCTGCACGCCGCGACCCCTCAGGCTGGTGACGTAGACGCTGCCGTCGTGCCCAACGGCGATCCCGTGCCCCCAGTCGATCTCCCCGGGACCGTCCCCCGATGTGCTCCACCGGTCCACGATCTTCCCGTCGAGGCTCATCCGCAGCACATGCCCCCGAGGCCGCTCTGGATCCTGATCGCCTCCGTCTACAACGTAGATGTGCCGGTCGGGTCCGAAGGCGATCGCCCACGGTCGCCCCAACGCGGCGCTCTTCCACTGCGCCAGGTAGTGGCCGTTCGCGCTGAAGACCTGAACACGCGCGTTCTCCCGGTCCGCCACGTAGACGCGCCCCTCGTCGTCGGTGACGATGCCGTGAGGCGTGTCGAGTTGTCCCGGCCCGAAGCCCTTCTCGCCCCACTCCATGACGAACCCGCCGTCCTCGGAGAAGCGCGCGATCCGCGCATGGTTGTAGCCGTCCGCCACGTAGATATCGCCGTCCAGGCCGAAGGCCACGTTGGTGGGCCGGTCGAGCTGCTCGGGGCTCGTCGCGCACCCGATATCCGCGAGGAGTACGAGGATCCACACACCGATGCCCTTCATGGCGCCTCGCCGAGGGTCATGACCACATCCCCTTCCGCCGTCAACTTGAACACCCGGTTCTGCTCGGAGTCCGTCACCCAGACGAAGTCGTTGCGATCCACCTCGATCCCGTGTGGATAGAAGAACAGCCCCTCTCCCCACGCGTCGAGCAGCTCGCCCGTCTCTGGATCGAACACCAAGATCGTGGGTTCGCGGATCGGCGCGTCGTTCCCTGACGTGCGCCCGGCCGCATGGCTCACCAGCACGCGCCCTCGCGCGTCAACCGCCACATCAAGCGCTGGGCCGAACACCATCCCGTCAGGGACACGCGGCCACCCGTCCACGACCGCGTACGGCCCTGCAGGCGCGTCGTCCGCCGTCGGCGGTCGCGACGTGCACGCCCCCGCAAGCGCCAACCCTACCAGCCAGCGGCCCCCGCGCTGCGCCCCGAAGACCGACGTTGCGTTGCGAAGCAGCCATCCCATGACCAAGGATAACAATGTTATCCTGGTGGCGTCAACGGGCGAGGCGCGGACGTGGCAGGATGGTGGGCATGGGTGTGATGGATGCGGATGAGCCGGTGGAACGCGTGTTCATGGCGCTCTGCGAGGGACGACTGACGCGGGACGATCTGACGGCCCGCAAGATCGCCGCATTCCTGGGCCAGACGACGATGGTGCTGTATCACCACTTCGGCTCGCTCGACGGATTCCTCATTCGCGTCGATGGCCTCGGGTGGCGGCGGCTCGCGGAGCGCCTCGACGCGCGGGCGCGCGCTGGCGCCGATGCGCGGTCGCTTGCCGTCGGTTACGTCGAGTTTGCGCTGTGCCATCCGGACCTGTACTGGCTGATGGCTGAGCGCCGCTTCGACCGCGCCCGCCTGCGCGAACAGGGGCGCCTGCGGCTCGCGCGCCCTCTTTGGAGCTCATTCGTCGAGCTCTTGCGTCATCACGGTAGCAGGCGGCCGGAGGAAGATACGTACGTGCTCTTCGCGGGCCTCCATGGCATCGCGATGCTCGCGCTGAGCGGGCGCGCCAACCTGGGTGAGGTTTCGTCCAGGAGAATTCCTTCCGTCCTGGCTTTTTCTATCTTGGGTGGAGCCCCGGCTGGTACCCCACCAGGTACCCCACTCAACCCGGGTGAGGATCCCAACCTGGGTGAGGGCCCCGTCGGAGATGCGGAGGTGGCCTTCGCCGCGGCACGCCGTCTGGCGGACCTGGTGCTCCCCGCCCGTCCACCCGAGCCGCCCGCCTCCCAGGCGAGCCGCGACCGCGGCGGCCCCGGGCGCCGCGCCTGAGCCGTCCGCCCAGGCGCCTGCCGGTGCCAGGGCGCTCGCTGGACGCTCCGCGCGCGACGCACCGGCTCCTGGCACACGGCTCGCCGGCCACGAAGAAAGGGAAAGCGCGTCGACGCGCGCCTTCGCGCCGGGCGCATCCCTCGCGCGGCGCGGGGCTTGCGCTGGCGTTGTGCCAGACCGACCCCAGCACATCGCGCCCGTTCGCCGGACAGGCCTCGCAATGTCGGGGAAATCGGCACGTCCTGCGAACTCGCGGCATCTATCTCCTTTCGGAGGTGTTATGCGCGCGCGACGCACGGTCGCTTGGTTGCTCAGCGGGGGGCTCCTCACCGCCGGCGCCGGTTGTGGCAGCGACGAACCGGAGGCGCTCGGCGCAGCTCGGCTCGCGGCCGTCGCGAGCGCCGACCGCACCGTGCACGCGGTCGATGCGCTCGGCGCTCAGCACCAGGCCGCGATCGCCGCCAACGCCGACGCGAGCATCCTCGTCGCGACCTACACCGATCCGCGCGGCGCCCGCGCGAATCCGATCAGCCTGTCCGGCGTTGCGCGCTCCGCCGACGGCGGGAGATCCTTCGCCGAGGTCCTCGGCCCAAGCGGCGCGGGGGCGCTGCTCTCGGTCGCCGGCGGCCAGGTGCTCGGCGCCCCGCGCGTCGTCCACGATCCGACCCGCGACGTGTTCGTCAGCTCCTCCACCTACGTTCGCCCCGCCGATGGCCTCCAGGGCCTCTGCCTCCATGCCTCGAACCCCGGCAGCAGCACGGCCGGCTCCTCATGGTCCGCACCGGTCGAGGTGACCCCCGCCTTCGTCGCGGGGGAGAGCGCCGAGCAGGCCTCCATCGACGTCAACGCGGCGACCGGGCGCCTCTCCGTTGCCTGGGTTCAGCGCGGCGGAGCGTCTCCGAGGATCCTCTACAGCCACTCCGACGATCTCGGCCAGACCTGGTCGCCCGCGGCCACGATCGCGCAGGCGCCCGCCGGTGGCGATCTCGACGGGCCGAGCGCGCGCATCCTCCCGGGGGCGACCGACAGGGACTCGGTCGTCTATGCTGTCTTTCGCGCCATCGAGCCGGGGACCTCGCTGCGCAACGTCGGTTGCCGCCGGTCGATCGACGGAGGCGTCACCTGGGAGCCGCTCACCCTCCTCGACGAGGCCAGCTACCCCACGGAAGACCAGATCCTCGGCGTCGACGACGGAAGGAGCGCCCCGTCGATCGACGTCGACCAGGCCACGCGGCAGGTCTACGTCGTCTACCAGCGGAGCGGCGCCCACGGCACAGGGGACATCGCCCTGCGCTCCTTCACAGAGCAGTGCACCGCAGGCCCCGCCGTCCTCCTCAACAGCAATCCAGGGCGCGATCGGGCCCAGTTCTTCCCCTTCGTGGCCGTCGACCGGACGACCGGCACCGCGCACGTCGTCTACTACGACCAGGATGTCGACAGCTCGGGCGACCTGACCGAGATCGTCCACACCGCGTCGAGCGATCAAGGCGCCTCCTTCAGCCCGCCTGCGCCGATCTCGGACCACCCCTTTCACGCGGGCCACGGTAACGACGCCTCCCGGCAGAACCTCGGCGACCGCATCGGCGGCGTCGCGCTCGCCGGTGAGCTCTACAGCGTCTTCAGCATGACGGCCACCCCGCCGCGGTTCGACGAGGGGCAGCCGTCGTCGACCTCCCTGATCGCGCCCAACGTCCACCTCGACGTCCTCGACGAGCTCGCCAGCGTCCCGCCGCTGCGCGCGGCCGGCGCCCGGATCGCGGACACCGCGTGCGGCGCCCTCGCGAACGAGCGCGTCGATCCGGGGGAGCTCGTCGACGTCGGCGTCTACCTCGAGAACCACCTCGCCAACCCGATCTCCGGCAGGACGACCGTCTCCCGGATCACCGCCGCGCTGTCCACGGAGACGCCCTCCGTGACCATCGTGAGGGCGAGCGCGCTCTACCCGGATATCGAGCCGCTCCGCACGGTCGCGAGCGACGCGCCATTCGTCCTCAGGACGGGCCGGGACTTCGTTCCTGGCGCGCCGATCGATCTGACGCTCACGGTGAGCTCGGCTCAGGGCACGGTCGAGCTGCCGATCCAGCTCGAGACGGGCTCGCCGGGCGCCGCGGAGGTCCTCCTCCGCGAGGACTTCGACGCAGCGAGCGCGCCAGCGCTGCCCTCCGGCTGGCAGTCGGTGCGCGCCGGCGGGACGGCCTCCGCCTCGCCGTGGACCGTCGCGCAGACGCTGACGCCCGGAAACAACGTGGCATTTCACGACGAGGAGGCGGCGACGTCGCTCGTCGCGCTGGTGTCGCCCGCCGTGACGATCCCGGAGAGCTCCGGGAACTCCCACGTCACGCTCGACTTCGATCTCACCTACGAGCTGGAGGACGATCCGCAAAAGCTCATCCAGGCGTTCGACGGTCTGACGCTGCGCGTGGAGGATCTCACGGCCGGCGCCGTGCCCCGGGCGGTGCTCGCGGAGGCGTTCGCCGAGCGGATCGTCACCGGCGGGAGCCACCACTTCCCAAAGCACCTTCCAGCCCGCGACGACCCGGACTACCTGGAGGATAACGCGGTATGGTCCGGCAGCTCCAGCGGGAGCAAGCGCGTGTCGATCCGCTTCCCTGGCGCGGGGATGCGGGGGCGGACCGTGAGGCTCCGCTTCGACTACACGCAGGACGACAGCCGGGTCTGCACGGATATCGGGCGCCCCGGGCCGTGCGGCGTCGCGGTCGACAACATCGTGTTCGCGGCGGTGCCGGTCGTGTCCGGGGCCTGCGGGGCGGATCTGGCCATCACCCAGACGGCCGCGCCGGATCCTGTATCGCCGGGCGCGCAGCTCACGATGACGATCGACGTCGCCAACGAGGGGCCGGGCGATGCGAGCGACGTCGTCGTGTCGTCCGTGCTGCCCGCCGGGGCGAGCCTCGTCAGCGCCTCGGGGACCGGCTGGACGTGCGACCTGGCCGGCGGAGAGCTCGTGTGCCGGCGCGCCTCGCTCGCCGCACGGGAGAGCTCGTCCATCGCGGTCACCATGGTCGCGCCCACGCTCCCGCCGCCCACGGTCGACGAGGAGATCGAGAGCACGGCGAAGGTGAGCTCGAGCGAGCACGATCCGGCGCCGGAAAACAACGAGAGCGGCGTGCGCATCGACGTCTCCGTGCCAGCGCGCCTGATCGGCTATCTCACGGTCCTCGGCGAGCGCATCGCCGGCGAGGATCTCGCCTATACGGCGCTCATCAGCAACACGGGTGGGCGCGTGCAGCCCGACAATGCAGGGTTCGAGTTCGTGGACGTGCTCCCGCCCGAGCTCCTGCTGGAAGGCGCGTTCGCGGACAAGGGCGCGGTCTCGGCCGATCCCGCCACCAACACGGTGGGCTGGAATGGCGAGGTCGAGCCGGGGGAGTGGGTGGTGCTCACGATGGAAGCGATCCTGCGTCCCCTGACCGATGGACTCGTCGTCACGAACCAGGGCACGCTCTTCTTCGACGCGGACTCCGACGGCGTCAACGAGTCGAGCGCGATGACCGACGAGCCCCTGTTCGCCGGCGCGGCCGATCCGACGGTGCTCACGGTGAGGCCCGCCGTCTGCGGCGATGGCGAGCTCGGGCTCGGCGAGCAGTGCGACGACGGCAACCTGCGCAACGGGGATTGCTGCTCGGCTCTGTGCACCGCCGAGCCGCCGACCACGATCTGTCGCATCGCGACCTCGCTGTGCGATCCCGGGGAGTATTGCGACGGCGCAGGGAGCTGTCCCTCGGACGTGAGCCTGCCGGACGGCGCCAGCTGCGATGATTTCGATGTCTGCAATGGCAGCGAGGTCTGCTTCCAGGGACTCTGTCTGAGCGACATCCCGCTCTACTGCGACGACGGGGATCCGACGACCACGGACGAATGCCATCCCTTCTTTGGCTGCCGGAACACGCCGAACAGCGCCACCGCGGGAGGGGGCGGTGGCGGCGACGACGGAGGGACTGCAGCAGGCGTGGGCGGCGGCGGCGCAGTGGGCGGCAGCGGCGCAAGCGGCGGCGGCGCAGTGGGCGGCGGCGGCGCAGGCGGCAGCGGCGCAAGCGGCGGCGGCGCAGGCGGCGGCGGCGACGCCGGAGGACCGGCCCAGGGCGCCGGAGGCAGGGGCGACGGCGCCGGCGGCGATTGCTCCACCGATGCCGGCGGGGCGGGCGGCACAGGGGTCGGCGGTGGCCGAGATGCGGCGGGTGGGGGTGGGGAAGGGGGAGGGGGCCAATCCGAGGGAGGAGCGCCCCCGGGCCACTGCTGCTGTTTGGGCGTCAGCTGCGCGTATGCCGTCATCGGCGGTGAGACCGGGCACGCGTCAGGAGCGGCTCGCGCGCTCGCGCTGTGCGGCGTCTTCGTGGCGCTCGGCAGCGCGCGCCGCGCCCGCCGCCGTCGCTGCTGACGGCGGCGCCTGCGCGCCCTGCGATCACCTGTAGACGAAGACCCCCTTCAGATCCTCGGTCTGTGAGATGGGCGTGCCGTCCTTCTTCGAGGTGGTCCTGAACTGGTAGATCATCCCCGGGATCAGCGCGGGACCGTCGTAGTCGACAGAGACGTTCTTGCTCCCCGACACACCGGGCACCTCCAGGTTCTCCCAGATCTTCGCGCCGAGCGCGTCGAACAATCTCACCTCGTACAGATCTTCGCTGGAGTCGTCCGCGAAGACGAACGTCGGTGTCCCGCTCACCTCCTCCAGCGTGCTCGCGCCGGGCGAGACCACGCCGAGCGCGCCCGTCACCTTGAACGACTCCTGGACGGGCAGGTCCTGGCCGGCGACGGTGATGCGCACGATCTCGGTCCCGCCAATCGACGTGTCAGGATCCCGCACGAGCGCGTCGTCCTCGAACGCGGCGAGGACCACGTAATCGCCATCGGGCACCCCGGCGATCGAGAAGTCGCCGGTGACGTTGCCTTGCCGGAGCCCTCGCGGGGCCTCGCCGCGCGCGGTCGCCTCGTCAAAGGTATCGGCCACGACGAGGATGACCGAGGTCTCGCTCCCCCCTGGAGCATTCACGATCTCGACCTTGCCGCTCACCACCGCCGTCGCGTCTCCGGTCGCGTGGAGATCCACGCCCGTCGTCTCCTTGCCGGCGCTGACCGTCGCGCTCGCCGTGTCGAGCGCGAGGTCGGCGGCATAACCTTTCACCGTGACGTCGCCCGCAGCCACGTTGTAGATGGTGTAGCTGCCGTCGAGATCGGCCGCGCCGGTGGCGCCGCCTGCGACCAGCAGCGTCCCGCCAGGCTGGTCGGCGTGGACGACCCCGGAGATGGAACCGAGCTCCTCGCTGTCCGAGAGCGGCAACAGCGAGATCTCCGTCGCCGCCGACTCGATCGCGAGCGGTTTGCCCGCCGCCGTGGATAGGTCGATGGGCAGCGCGACCCGCGGCGCCTTCGGGAACGTCTCGTACGTCTGCGCGTCGGCGCGCAGCGTGATGTTGACCTCGATCGGAGCGCCGCTCGCGTCGCGCCGCGCGGGCACGACGAGCTCATACGTCCCGTCGGCCCCGGTGACGGCCACCCGGGAGATCACCGCGTCGCTCGGGTCCCGGGCGAGCACGCGCGCGCCCGCGATGGCCTTGTCGTCGAGCGAGTCGTAGACGCGCCCCCTCAGCGTCACCGGCTCGAAGCAAGCGGGCTCGGCGCCCTCCACCTCCTCGCACACCTGCGGGGCGGCGCACCCCGTCTGCGCGGCCACCGAGCAGCTCTGCGGCTGACCCTCGTCGTCGCCGCCGCACCCCATCCCCATCAAGGCGCACAGCATCCCAACAGACATCGAGCGCATCACCATCGACTCGTCTCCTTTCAAACCACGTCTTGTCGCTGCAAGCTCAGCTTTTCAGCTCGTGAGCGGCCAGCGCCGCGGCCTGCGATCCTGTCGCCGCTCCGAGCAGGGACAGTGAATCACGCAGGCGCGGCGGGCACCGAGCAGGGGGAACACATCCCTCCGGTTCTTCTGTGTCTTTCATGGTTCAATCCCTGTCCTCGAATCCAGGGAGAACCCGGGCAAGCGTAGGGCTAGTTCAAGATGACCTGGCAGCAGCCGGTGATGCAGTAGTAGCCTGCGGCACAAGGCTCCTGGCCGGAGAGCCCGCACGGCTGGACCTCCGCCGCGCACTGGCCTTGGGGCTCGCCGGTGGGCCCGCCGCCGCTGCCGGTCGCGTCTCCGCCGCCGCCTGTCGCGGCTCCGCCTCCAGCTCCGCCGCCCCCGGCGCCGGTGCCGGACTCGAAGCAGTCGTCTGGCAGCGTGTCCTTGCCAAGGCACAGCTCGCAGCGGCCGCACTCGTTCAGGCAAGCATCCACGGGCGTGCAGGGCTCGCAGCGGGTCGGGTCGGACTCGTGGCCGCGCGAGCAGGAGCCTTCACCGGTGCCATCGGCGTCGGAGCCGAGCCAGACGTACTTGCCGCCGCCCGCCGGCAGCTCGCAGCAGCCGAAGCAGTCGCAGCCGTTCGGCGTGAGCGGACCGCAGATCGTATGGCACATATCGGACTGCTCGTCGTTGAGATCGCTGCAGCTCTTGCCATCGGCGCCCGGCGTCGAGGTCCCGCTGTCATAGGCGCACATCGTCCCGTTGATGGACTCCGGGTGAAACCCGGGCGCGACCTCGTGCTCATCGCACTTGTGGTTCCAGTGGCAATCGTCGTTGCCGGAGCCGGAGTCCTGGTCGAAATAACAGTCGACGGTGCACGCCGGCCCCGCCTGGCCGGGGATCCCGCCGTAGTAGCTGCCCTCGGTGTTGTCGCACGGGCCGAGGCAGTCCGGATCCTGCGCGTCGACGAGCCCATCGTCGTCGTTGTCGACGAGATCCCCGCACGCGTACGTCTTGCCCTGGCACTCGACGATGCTCGTCGGGGTCGCCATGCCTCCGCCCGCAGCGCCGGTGCCGGCCCCTCCGCCGCTCGCGGTGCCGCCGCCGCTCGCGATGCCGCCGCCGCTCGCGCTACCGCCGCCGCTCGCGGTGCCGCCGCCGCTCGCGGTGTCGCCTCCTCCCGCGCCGCCGGATGGGGCGGCGCCGTCAACGGTGCTGTCGCTACAGCCGGCGCTGAGGGTGAGTCCAAACAGGGCGGTCACCAACGAGAGAGAGAGAGCTAGGCGCATGGTGTCTCCAGAGGTGGCTCAGGCGCTCCCGTCCGCAGCGCGAGCTGCGGAGCGGGACTACCGGCGCGTTCATCCGGAGCAGTTCCGCCGCGGTCAGGTCACGGCTCAGAAAAATGACCGATCGCGAAAAAAACGCGGAGCCATCGCGAAACCGGCGTGTGGTCGTGGGGTGATAACCCACGTTGTGCTCGCAGTTGTCTCTTCGTCTTCCAGGTGGCAACCGAGCGGGCACGCTCGTCGCTCTCATGGGGTCGCGTGCCCGCTGCGCGCCAGGGCCGCGCGCAGCGGCGGTCACGCCGCGTGGTCGCGCCGCCTTCGGGCGCCCAGGCCCAGCGCGCCCGCGAGGAGCGCCACGAGGCCGACGAGCGCGCCGCCGCGCTCGCCTCGCTGCATCGCGCAGACCAGCCCGGACGAGACCTCCGGCTCCGTGGACCCGCCGCCGCTGCTGCCCGCACCGCCGCTGTCGTCGCAGGCGTCGCCGACCCCGTCGGCGTCGCCATCCCCCTGATCCGCGTTGGCCGCGAGCGGGCAGTTGTCGTCGCCGTCCGGGACGCCGTCGTTGTCGTCGTCCGCGTCATCGACGTCGCAGGCGTCGCCCTGATAGTCCTCGTCGTTGTCGGCCTGATCCGCGTTGGGGACGGAGGTGCAGTTGTCCTGCTCGTCCGGGACGCCGTCGTTGTCGTCGTCGTCCTCGCAGGCGTCGCCCTGGCCGTCGCCGTCGCTGTCGGCCTGATCGGGGTTGTACTCCTCGTCGCAGTTGTCCGCCGCGTCGCTCAGGCCATCTCCGTCCACGTCCTCGCAAGCGTTGCCCACGCCGTTGTCGTCGGCGTCCGTCTGATCGGGGTTCGGCACGTGCGGGCAGTTGTCCGTCTCGTCCGGTATGCCGTCGCGGTCGCCGTCGACGTCGGCCCCGAGGTCGCAGGCGTCGCCGCGGCCGTCGCCGTCGCCGTCGGTCTGATCCTGGTTGGGCACGTGCGGGCAATTGTCCTCTGCGTCCACGACGCCGTCGTTGTCGTCGTCGTCCTCGCAGGCATCGCCGGTGCCGTCGCCGTCCGTATCTTCCTGGAACAGATTGGGCACGACGGCGCAGTTGTCCTCCACGTCGACCACGCCATCGTCGTCGCTGTCGGGATCGCAGGCGTCCCCGAGGCTGTCCCCGTCCGCGTTCTCCTGGCCAGGGTTCTGATCCACAGGGCAGTTGTCCTCTGCGTTGCGCAGCCCGTCGCCGTCGGTGTCGATGTCGGGCTCGCAGAAGTCGCCGACGCCGTTGCCGTCGCTGTCCTCCTGGTTCGGATTGCGCGTGGCAGGGCAGTTGTCGCAGAGATCGCCGATCTTGTCGTCGTCTCTGTCCTGCTGGAGCGAGTTCGGGACGTCGCGACAGTTGTCGACGTCGTTGTCGATGCCGTCGCCGTCGTCGTCACCGGCCTCACAAACGTCGCCGGTGCCGTCTCCATCGGAGTCCACCTGATCGGCGTTCGCTGTGCCAGGACAGTTGTCATCGGCATCCAGGACACCGTCGTTGTCGTCATCGTCGTCGCAGGCGTCGCCGGTGCCGTCCGCCTCCGCATCCGACTGGTCCGGGTTCATCGCGACAGGACAGTTGTCGCACGCGTCGCCGACGCCGTCGGAATCCGAATCCCGCTGATCCCGATTGATAGCGGACGGGCAGTTGTCGCACGCATCGCCGAGAACATCGCCGTCGGCATCTGCCTGGTCCGGATTCTGGGTCTGCACGCAGTTGTCCAGGGGATCCACGACCCCATCCAGATCGGTATCAGGGTCCTCCGCCCAGCCGGTTGCTGGCAGGATCAGCCCGAACAGGCCCGCCACGAGCCCCACCGAGAACCGTCGCCCGCGCGACCGCACGCCCCTCGTCCCCGCACGTTTCATCGCGCCTCCATTCGTCATGGCCTTCATGGCGACAGCTTGGTCACGAACACGTCCGTGCCCTCGCCTCCCTCGATCCGCTTTTCCCCGAACGTCACCTTCCCGGTGAACGCGCCGGTCACGTAGACCTGCCTGTCGCGGTCGATGGCCACGCCCGTCGCCCGGTCCGCGCCGGCGCCGCCGAAGCGGTGGCTCCACCGGTAGACGCCCTCCGGATCGAGCTTGGCCACGAACACGTCGTCGTCCCCCGCGCTCGTCACCGACCCGTCCGCCAGCGTCGTGTCTCCGCGGAACCCCCCCGCGACGACCACGTCCCCCGCGCCGTCGACGAGGAGCTGCCCCAGCGACGCGCCGTCCTCGCCGATCACCCGGCTATAGATGTGCTCTCCCGTCGAATCGAGCTTGGCCACGAACACCGCCTGGTGCTCTCCGGCCGCCCGAGGGCCCCCGCCGAGATCGATCGTCGCGCCGAACTCCCCGCCCACGATCACGTTGCCCGCCCCGTCCACCGCGACCGCCTTGGCCCGCTGCGGCCCCGCGTCGCCGAAGCGCTTGCTCCAGCGGTGCTCGCCGAGCGCGTCGAAGCTCGCCACGAACACATCGAAATCCCCGGCGCTCTCCAGCGGATCGCCGCCCAGATCGAGCGTGCCGGCGAAATCTCCGATCACGATCGCGTTGCCGCGCTCGTCCATCGCCACGGCGCGGGCCTGCTGATCGAAGCCGTCGCCGAACCGCTCGCTCCAGAGCGGCGCGCCGTTGTCATCGAAGCTCGCCAGGAACACGTCGCTGCCACCGGCGCTCTCGAGCCGGTCCTCGCCGACGTGCAGCGCGCCCGAGAAGCGGCCGGCCACGACGAGGCGCCCCATCGCCGTCGCCGCGACGCTCGTCGCCGCCTGGAAGCCGATGCCCCCGAGCGGCTGCAGCCACAGCTCCTGCCCCTCCGCGTCGAGCCTCGCGACGTAACCGTCTCGCCCGCCGGCGCTCGTCCGCGGCTCGCCGCCGAACTCCAGCGTGCCGGAGAACTCCCCCGCGACCAGGAGGCCCTCGTTCCCGTCCGGCACGAGCGCGTTCACCGTCTGCGGATCGAACGCACCGAAGCGCTTCAGCCCGAGCCCCGACCCGTCGCTCGCCGAGAGCCGCGCCCAGAAGACGTTCTCCTCGCCGATCGGGGTCACGCTCTCGTCGTCGAGGGCCACGTCCTCCGCCTTCGTGAGCCTGCCAAGGAGCGCCGCGGTGCGGTCGTCGGCGACGGCCACGCTCGCCCCTGCACGCTCCCCGTCGCCCCCGAGCGCGCGCGCCCACTGCACCTCACCGCCCGACGGCCGCGCGCCGCCGCCGCCTTCGCCGCCGGCCCCCGCAGGGGTCGACAGGCTGAGCTCGGGCGCGCAGCCGAGCACCGCAGCGCCGAGCGCCGCAGCGCCCACCATCACGACGCCAAGCGCCGCGCCGGCTGTCGCCGGGTAGAACCGCCGTACCCTCATCAGAACACCCCCTGCCACACCACACCCTGCGCCGTGGGCGTCGCGATCGGCACGAGCGACGAGGCCCGCTCGCCGCCCGCCCCGGGCCGCAGGAGGATGCCGCCCAGCGCCGCGCCCACGCCGGCGAGGCCGACCGCGCCGAGCGTCACCGACAGCCCCAGGCTGCGGTTCCACCGCGCCCGGAGCGCCTCCATGCTCTCGAAGTCGTGGACGCCCCGATCACACACGGACCCGGGGCACTCGTCCTCGACCCGAGCCCGCGCGGCCATGTGGTCGGCAGCGAACACCGCGCCCCCCGCGAGCGCCGCGAGCCCCACGCCGCCCGCCGTCCATGCCCACAGCGGCACCGGCGCGCGGGGCTCCGTCGGCGCGTCCACGGGCGGCAGCTGCCCTCCGCCCACGTTTGCGCCCATACTCCCACCCGCGGCTGCACCTGCCTTCGGCTCGGTCGACTGCCCCGGTACGAGGCGGATGCGGACCTCCACCGGCGCGCGCTCCGCCTGCTTCAGCGTGACCTCGCGCCGCGCCGTCTGGAAGCCTGGCGCCGCCACCACCACCTCGTGGCGACCGGGGTTGAGCTTGCGCGGGTAGGGGAGCGCCGCGCGGGGGATCGGCTGGCCGTCCACGCGCGCCTCGATCTGGTCCAGCGCCGGACCCTCGACCCGCAGCTGGAGCGACGGGATGCGCGCCTCGAGCTGCTCGACCATCGCCGCGGCGGCCGCCCGCGCCTGCGTGAACACCGGCGGCTCGTCGCTCCCGAGGGGCAGGTGGACGACCTCGTAGGCCGTCTCCCGGGCCTCGATCAGGCGACCGAGCGCCTCGTCGGCACGCGCCAGATCGAGCCCCGTCGTGGGGGCGCGCACGAGCGCATGGGCCGCCTGGAAATCCTCGCGGGCGCCGGCGACGTCCCCCGCGTCGCGCTTCTTGCGCCCCTCGATGAGGAGCGTCCGCGCGGTTTGCCGATCGGCCGCCGAGGGCTCGGCCCGCGCCGGAAGCGCCCCGGCGACCGAGAGGACAGCCAGGGCTATGCCTGCGGCGCGGGAGGCACGGGGGCGCAACAATTTCATCTCATCACCAAGCCGCCCGGGACAGCCCCGGACTACTCGATCATGATCGCACGCCGCTCGCGCGGGGGTCAACTACGCCAGCGCGCGCGCATCGTGCTCATCGGGCCATGGCGCGCGCAGCGCGTTTGGCGTCGATCGTGTTGATCACGTCGATCACGTCGATCACGTCGAGCCACGCCCATTGCGCTCACCGCACGTTGGCGTTCGCGACTCGCTCCGTTCACGTGGCCGGGCGACTCTGGGGCAGGGGCACGGCCGCCGGCTGGCCGGCAACCCCCTCCCGCTCCCTCGGCGGCGAAACCGATCCTCCGGCGCTGAGAGGCGCCTCGCTCGGCGCGATCGGCGTGAGATCGGCCGTCGCCGGGCCTCGGAGGACGCGGCCCATGGCGTCGAAGCGGGCGCCGTGACAGCGGCAGTCCCAGCTGCGCTCCGCGGAGTTCCACGAGACCACGCCGCCGAGGTGGGTACACATGGCCGACATCTCGTGGATCTGCCCTTGCGGATCGCGGTAGACGGCGAGCTTCTTCAGGCCCCTGCGCACGACGGCGCCGGCGCCGGGCGCGATCTGCGCCACGTCAGGGACATCGCCCTTGCCGAGCCATGAGGCGTACTGGCACGCGACATTGAGGTTCTCCTTCGCGACCTCGGCGACGGCGGCCAGGCTCAGGTTGACGCGGGTGGGATCGAAGAGCGACGCCATCCGGCTGTCGCGGCCCTGCACGAGGTCGGAGATCACGAGGCCCGCGATCGTCCCGTGCGTCATGCCGTTGCCACAGTCGCCCGTGGAGATGAGGATCCTCGATCCCTTCTTGATGCGACCGATGTACGCGAGGCCGTCGGCCGTCTCCATCACCTCGCCGGACCAGCGGTGCAGCACCTCGCCGGCCTGCGTGAAGCGCTCTCTCGCCCACGCTTCGAGCCGCGCGTGGCGCTGGTCCGCGTCGCTGGCCTGTCCGGTCTTGTGGTCCTCTCCTCCCACGAGGAGCACCTCGTCAGGGTCGTTCGCGCCGTTGATGTTGGCGAGGCGGACGTAATGGAACGGTTCGGCCGTGTCCCAGTAGAGCCCCGGTGGGACGGCGCCCCGCGGGATGCGCAGGCCGACGACGTAGCTCCGGTAGCCGGCTTGCTTCAGGTGCACGGCGATGCGCGGAAGGAACGGGGAGTTCGTGGCGAGCACGGCCTCTCTGGCGATCACCCGGTGCCCGCGCGCCGTCTTGACGACCACCCCGTGAGGCACGGTGTCCTCGTCGACGTCGACCACGTGCGCGAGCGTGTAGAGCTTGCCGCCGTCGCGCTCGATCGCCCGCGCGAGCCCCGCGAGGTACCTGCGAATATGAAACTGCGCCTGATCGGGGAAGCGGACCGCGGGCCCCGTATCGAAATCGAGCAGCGGCGCGCGGTCGACGTAATGGGTCGAGCCGAGCCCGGCGCGGTGCGCGGCCTCGATCTCGTCCCGGAGGGTGGCCGGTGGCGATCCCGGGGCTGTGAAGAGATAGCCGTGGACGCGCCGGAAGTCGCAGTCGATCTGCTCTTCCGCGACGATCCGCTCGATCGTCTCGATGGCCGCCGTGTGGCTCCGTGCGGCGAGGCGCAGGCGGCTCTTGCTGTGCAGCTTCGCGAGCGAGGCCCAACGCCGGTCGAGCGCGTGCGTGATGTGCGCGGTGGTGAGCCCTGACTCGCCCCCGCCGATGGCGCCGTTGTCGAGGACGACGACGCGTTTGCCGGCCTTCGCGAGGAGATACGCCGTCGTCAGCCCGGCGATCCCCGCGCCGACGACGCACACGTCCGCCTCGTGGTCGGTCGCGAGGGGGGTCATCGGAGGGATGACGGCGTGGGTCCAGGCGGTGTTCTTATCGTAGGCTCGCTCCGTCATAGGCGCTCCGCGTCTGGACGCCGAGCGCTTTGGCCCGGCGCTTCGTCTCGGTGATCGGTCGTGGGGTCCGCCCTCCGGGAGGCGTGATGATCCGCCGCGCCAGATGCCCTGGATGCGGCCTCGATGGCCGCCGCGCCGCCGGCGCGCGCGGGGGGACGCGCGCCGGCGGCGTTCTTCGTTCGCGCGCGAATGCGCGCTCGGGTGAGCTCGTCAGTACCCTCCCGCGGGTCGGCGGAGAGGTGGTTGAAGCGAGCGGGCGACAGGCGGGTGAGCGGCCGAGCGCCGTGCCGACGCTCGCCCGCGCGGCCCCTGTCGCCGCTGCACGCGAAGAGCGTGAGCGGAAAGAGAGCCGTGGCGCTCCTGAGCCAAGCCACCCACATCACTCGCGGAACGATGCAGATCGCGTACCGCGCCCACCGCCGCCCGGCGCGGCTTGTATGTTGGACGTGCCGCGGGGCTCGCGGTGGGGCATTCTGCCACGATGAGGCAACCCTGCGACGCGCGGCGCGCGTCCGAGCCCATCGCGGGCCGCGTGCAAGAGAACGGTTGGTCAGCGGGGAGCCCCGTCCAGGCGAGGCGCGCCGTCCAGGCGGGACGCGTCGTTCCGGCGGATTTAGGGGTAGCCGATCGTTGCCACGAATTCGCCGCGACAGCTGCTTGATTCGATCCGCGCGCACGCGTACTTGACGTCCACGACACAGCAGATTGAGGACGTTCGACAGCCCACAGCGAGGGGGTGCCGAACCGGCCTTGGCTCCACCGAGCGCCCGCGGCTCGGGCTCTTCGTCGAGACATGGAGGATGGATGAAAGCGCACTTCGTGACGAACGTGGCTCGGATTGCTCTTCTGACGAGCATGGGACTTCCCCTGGGCTGCAACGGCTGCGACTCGGAGCCTGAGGACGGCGTCACCTCGTCGGCGAGCGGCGTCGGAGGCGCCGGCGGGCAAGGCGGCGAAGGCGGCGTCGCCGGGCAGGGCGGGGCCGGAGGCGGCGGCGGGCAAGGCGGTGAAGGGGGTGCCGGGGGACAAGGCGGGGTCGGAGGCGCCGGCGGCAGCGGTGGCGTTGGCGGCGCCGGTGGCAGCGGTGGAGTCGGCGGCGCCGGCGGCAGCGGTGGAGTCGGCGGCAGCGGTGGAGTCGGCGGCGCCGGCGGCAGCGGTGGAGTCGGCGGCGCGGGGGGGCAAGGTGGCGAAACGGGCGCCGGTGCATCAGGTGGGGTGGGGGGCGCAGGCGGCGACGGAGGCGCGGGCGGCAGTGGCGGCGGCGAGCCTCCGGCGTTCCTCGGAGATGCCCTGTGGGGGCTCGGCGCCGGCGAGGCGAAGAACGAGCGAATCGAGGCGATCGCGGCGGATCCGCACGACGACGTCGTCCTGGTCGGCGGCTTCGAGACGGCGATCAACTTCGGTGGCGAGGCGGACGCCCTCGTGAGCGACGGTGGTCTCGACCTCTTCGTCGTGAAGCTCGACGCGGCGGGAGGCCACGTCTGGAGCAGGCGTTTCGGGGGCAAGTCCGATCAGGTCGCGTTCGCGGTGGCCACGGATTCGATCGGCAACGTCGTCGTCGCCGGGGAGTTCGAGGGAACCCTCAACTTCGGCGCGGACGCGAGCACGGAGCTCGTGAGCGCCGGTGGGAAGGACCTCTTCGTCGCCAAGCTCGACGCCGACGGCAACCACCTCTTCAGCAAGCGCTTTGGCGGCGAGCTCGACCAGGGCGCCACGGCCGTGGCCATCACCGAGGCGGGCGAGATCGTCGTCCTCGGCATGGTCGACGGCAGCATCAATTTCAGCGAGGCGCCCGGGACCGCGCTCGAGGGGAGCGGCGGTCCCAACGTCGTCGTGGCGAAGCTCGACGCCGGCGGCGGCCACCTCTGGAGCCGGCGGTTCGGGTCCGCGGAGAGCTGGCAGCGCTTCCGCAGCATCGCGGTCGGCGAGTCGGCCCTCTACGCGGCCGGCGCCTTCGGCGGAAGGCTCGAGATCGACGGCCACGTCGTGGAGAGCGCCGTCGACGGCTCGCGCGACGACGAGCCGATCTACGGCATCGATGGGCTCGTCCTGCGGTTCGATCTCGCATCGGGCAGCCTCGTCTGGGGTCGGTCGCTGGGCGCCCCTGGCGAGCAGTTTGCCAAGTTCATCGGCCTCGGCCTCGGCGGCCATCCGGTCGTCCTCGGCAACTACAGCGCTCCGTTCCGCGTCGGGCCCACGGACATCGAGCGCGCCGCCGTCGGGGACTACGACCTCTACCTGGCCCGGCTCGACGCAGAGACCGGTGAGCCGCTCGCCGCCCGTGGGCTCCCGTCCGCGGGCGACGAGTTCGTCTGGGGCTTCTCGCAGGACCCCTGGGGCAACCACGTGCTGAGCGGTTACTTCACCGAGGCGCTCGAGCTCGGCGGGGCGCCCGTGGAGATCGAGCCGCCCGAGTCGGGCGATGCGTTCGTCGCGAAGCTCAGCCCGGACTTCTCCGAGGAGCTCTGGTCCGACGTCTACCGCGATGGGGTCTTCTGCTTCTCGACGGCCCAGGCCGTCACCGGCAGCGGGAACACCGTTGCGGCTGGCCTCTTCCACGGCGAGCGGATCGAGCTCGGCGGCGGCCTCCCCGCCATCGAGCACAGCGCGCCTGTGGGCGATCGCAGCAACGGCGACGTCTTCCTCGTCACCCTGTCGCCGTGACGGACGATCGGGCGCGCAGGCGCCCCCGCACGCCCGACCACCGGCGGCGATGTGCCGCAGCGCTGCTCAGTTCGTCTCGTGGCGCGGCCCGACGGCGTCGGCGTGCCGTGCGGCGCTGCTGCCCTGCTCGCCCTCGCGCCCGCTCTCCTCCGGCGCGCCGCTCTGTCCGTCGCCGCGCGACTCGCCGCCCTTGCGGCCGATCTGCGCCATGTGTCCGCGGTTCTGGCTCACGGCCGCGCCGCCCTTGCGGCCGATCGCGGCCATGTGCTCGCGATTCTGGCTCACGCTCGCGCCGCCCTTGCGGCCGGCCGCGCGGGCCTCCTCGGAGCTGAACTCGTGGGCCGTGCCCTTCTCGTGCGCGGCCTTGCCGCCCATGCTCGCGATCGCGCGTTGCTGCTTCTGGTCCATCGCCGCGAACCCACGACTGCTGCTCTGACCGTGTTGCTGTGCCATGAGTCGTCTCCTTGGTGTCTGGGCGCATCGCTTCAGCGCCCTCACGGGGCGACCCAGGCGTGGTGCCCTGTGGGATCGTCGCTGAACGATGTCGGCTCCTCCGGGGGACTGCAACGTGAGTGCCATGAAGAGGGATCCATGGCCACGCGACGTGACCGGCGCGGATCCAACGGGGCTTCCGCGGATTCTCGTGAGCGCCCGGGAGCGTCCAGGGTGCGCTCCAGCAGGGTGAGGTGACCGCGATCCTCCGCGCGCGCCCGGGGAAGACGCGGTTTCTGCGCCGAGTGCGCAGCGCCGATCGCGTTGCGTCCAGCGCCGCTCAGCCCGGCCGAGACCGGCGTTCCAGCGGACGCCCCGCCGCGCGGCAGACTGCCCCACCGGTCGTGAGCGCGCGGGCCATCGCGCCTCGTCCGCGCCGCGCGGTCGAAATCCCACGGCGCCCTCTCGTGTGGACGACTCCAGCGCTCGCGACGTCGCCGACGTCACGGCCGCCGGGCCGCCGCGAGGATGAGCTCCGGTGCCCAGCGTGCTTGACGGCGCGCGTTCTCGATCGCCATCGCCGATCCCCCGACCGGCGTTGTCGGGCGCAGCCATCCGGCAGATCCAGGGCGCCGCAGTCGCGCAGATTCTGCGCGTCCGGGAGCCCGGCAGCTCAACCTGGGACGCGACAGCGTCGTGGTGACGCGTAGGCCCTGCGCCGCTGCGTCGCCGCGTTCGCATGCGAGCGGTCCGCCGAGGCGGCGGTTGGGCTGTCGCACGAGCGCCATACCGGGGGCGTGGAGGCCCCTACCGCTGTCAAGCGGCGCGAAGCGGCCCGTCAAAAACTCGACATCCGTGTGGCCCCCGAGTTGCTCCGCCTGTTGCCTCCCGGTCGCTGGAGCGTCACCGATGTCACGGTGACGCCACGCGCGAACACGTGATACAGAGCGGCCCGGCGTCATCAATCCATGCGCACCATGCCATCCCTGGAACGTCCCCGAATGCAAGAGCGGCTCACAACGGACTGCGATGAGGTCGCCGGCTCCGGCGGGCTGGTCGACGTCGAGCCCGAAGGCGCGCTGTTGAAGGACGCTCTGCGCGGCCTGGTCGGCGTGTTCGCTCTCCACGACGCGATCCTCATCGGCTATCTCGCCTTGACGACGATCTTCCTGCTTGGCGCGCCGCCGACGGAGCTGCGAGCGCAGTGCATGAACCGCAATCTGGCGGGCATCGCCGCCCTGGTGTCCGTCTGCGTGCTCGTGCGCCGCGCCACGTTCCTGGCGCCCTCGCTGCGGAGCGTCCTTTACCGACTCTCGCTCGTCGGCGCCTTCCTCCTCAACTACCTGTCGCTCCGGACCCTCTTGCCGACGGTCCGGAGCGACAGCGTCGACGCAGAGCTCCTCCACCTCGATCTCCTCCTCTTCCGCGTCGAGCCAGCGCTCTGGATGGAGCGCTTCAACACGCGCCCGATCGTGGAGTGGTTCTCCTTCTTCTATTTCAGCTACTTCTTGATCTGTTTCCTCTCGATGGTGCTGGCGGTATGGGTCGCCCGCCCAGGCCGGGGGACGACGGAGTACGCGGTCGGCTCCACGATCGTCTACTGTGTTGGCCAGCTCGGTTACATGGCGGTCCCTGCGTACGGCCCCATCCAGGCGCTGAGCCACCTCTATCAGGGGCCGCTGGACGGCGGCTTCTTCTGGGGCTGCGTGAGCAGCGTCGTGCAGGCCGGCGGCGCGATGAAGGACGTCTTTCCCTCCCTGCACACGGCCGCGCCGCTCTGGTTCGCCCTGTACACGTTCCACCGCGCCCGCACCGACCGGCGCCTCTTCTGGCTCGCCGTGGTGGCCGCGTTCTTCTCCATGAACATCATCGTCTCCACCATGCTCCTCCGCTGGCACTACGCGGTCGACGTCGTCGCCGGCGCGGTCCTGGCCGTGGGCACGGCGTGGCTCACGCCGCGGCTCGTCCGCTGGGAGGAGGGCCTCCGCGCCCGCATGGGTCAGCCGCAGCCGTGGAGCTTCCGGTAAGCGCGCCTCTCCGGCGCTGGCGCGCTCCAGTCCCGAGCGCCTTCGCGTCGGGGGAAGCTGGTCTCAAGGAGCCGGCCTCGGCCTGAGCTCGGTGAGCACGAGTGCCCGCGGCCTGCTCGATCTGGCGGCCGCTCAGGCGAGCGGTGCCTCCCACGCTTTCAGCGGAGCACCCCGCGGGAGCTCGTCGGCGCGGTCAGCCGCCGGCTGGAGCCGCGGTGCTTCGTGGACGCGCACCGGTGGCGACTCGATCGCCGGAGGCTCCTCGGCGGCGCTCTCCGGCAGAAATCCGTCCGACTGTTTGCTCCAGAGCCGCTTGTAGGCCCCGTTTCGCGCGAGCAGCTCGGCGTGCGTGCCGTCCTCGATGATCCGGCCGTTCTCGAACACCAGGATGCGGTCGAGGTGGACCACCGTCGAGAGGCGATGGGCGACGACGAGCACCGTCTTCCCCTTCATGACGTCGTCCAGCGTGTCCTGGATGGCCTGCTCGGTGATCGAGTCGAGGCTCGATGTCGCCTCGTCGAGGAGGAGGATCGGCGCGTCCTTCAGGATGACCCGCGCGATGGCGATGCGCTGCCGCTGGCCGCCCGAGAGCTTGACGCCGCGCTCGCCGACCATGGAGTGATACTGGTCCTTCATCTGCACGATGAAATCGTGCGCGTGCGCCTTCCGCGCGGCCTCGACCACCTCTGCGTCGGTCGCGTTCAGCCGGCCATAGCGGATGTTCTCGAGGAGCGTCCGGTGGAAGAGGCTCGGGTCCTGCGGGATCAGGCTGAGCTGCGCGTGGAGCGCGTCCTGCGTCATGTCTCGGATGTCCACGCCGTCGATCAAGATGTGACCGGAGTCGATGTCGTAGAGACGCAGGATGAGGCTGACGAAGGTGGATTTGCCGGAGCCGGAGAAGCCGACGAGCCCGACGCGCTGGCCGCGCGGGATCGTCACGTCGAGGCGCTCGAAGATCGGCTGATCGGGCGTGTACCCGAAGGTCACGTTCCGGAGCTCGATCCGGCCGCGCTCGAGCGTCGGGGCGACGGCCTCGGGGCGGTCGACGAGCTCGTGGGAGCGGACGATGGTGTTCACCCCGTTCGCGACGTTGCCGACGAACTCGAAGAACTCGAGGAAGCGGCGGCTGAGGTTGCGCGCCTCGTTGATGATGAGGAGCGACAGGCTCGTCGCCATGACGAACTCGGCGACGCCGATGTCGCCGCGCTCCCAGAGCCTGAGCGACTGGTAGAGCGTCGCCACCTTGAGCAGCGCGGCGGACGCGAACTGGAACCAGCGCACGCGCTCGGAGTACCAGTTCGATCTGCGCACCGCGCGGAGCTCGTGTTTGAGCTGCTCGTCCAGGTACTCGCGCTCGAAGCCGAACCGGGCGAAGAGTCGCGCGCTCGTGAGGTTCGTGACCGAGTCGACGAGCTTGCCCGTGGTCTCGCTCCGCGCGGACGCGGCGCGCACCGCGTGGGGCTGACACCGGGTCGCGAGCCAGTAGGAGATGCCGACGAACAGCGCCGCCCAGGCCGAGACGACCGCGGCGAGCGCCGGGTGAGCGCGGTAGAGCAGCCCGATCGAGACCGAGAAGACGATGGCGATGGGCCAGAAGTCGAAGAGGATGGCCCACAGGGTCTGCGAGACCCCCATCGACGTCTCGCTGATCCGGTGGGCGAGCGCCCCGGCGAAGTTGTTGCTGAAGTAACGATGGGAGTGGTGCTGGAGGTACGCGTACAGATTGCGGGTCACGTTCTGGCGCTGCCACGGCCCGACGAGGATCTGGCAGAGGCCGGCGATCCGGCTGAACAGGAACTCGCCGGCGATGAGCGCGACGAACAGCGCCAGCGCGTCGCGCAGCTGTCCGCTCAGCGCGGCGCGGCCAGCGCCCGACGCCTGCGTCACCCCCTGGATGACCTGCCCGATGGCGTACGGGATCATGATCCCGCACGAGGCGTGGGCGGACTCGAACACGAACATCGCCAGATACCAGGCGCGGTAACGACCGACGAAGTGAATGATGAACCGGAAGGGCGTGTTTGGGAGCACCGGAGCGCCGGGGGCGCGCTGCAGAGAGGTCTTGGGTTCCACCGAGATTTCCTGGGCGCCCTGCGCGCCCTCATGAGCTGACGGTCATTGCGCGCTCCGCCCTCCAATGCCAAGTGCACTAACCGGGCCAGCTCTGCCTTGGCCGTGACCGTGGAGGAGCGGTGCGAGGGGGCTGCTGCCTCAGCAGCAGCCGGTGGTGATCGGCTGCTGCGGCGCACGCAGGGGTGGTCGCGCGCTCGAACGATCCGGATCCACGCGCGGGCCCCCCGTGGAAGTTCAAGGGGGGTTGCCGCTCGGCCCTTGCGTGGTCGGCGATCTCCACTAAGCGCTTCAGGATGAGCTGTTCTCTGCCTCGAGCAGCCGCGGGCGTGATGCGAGAAGGGATGAAACAGCGGTCGAGCGAGGAACGCGCAGAAGGGCGCGACTTCATCGAATGCCTGGAAGACCTCGCGATCGTGCGACCTGTGGACGACTCCGAAGAACATCTCCTCTGGGACACCGAGCTCCTGAAGCAGGAGCTCGCCCGCGCGAGCCCTGGCCGCGAGTCGGGGCTGATGCGGCTCCTCGCGGCGCGGGTCGCGATGAACAGCTCTTTCCAGTTCTTCGGCCTTCTCGACGCCCACGGTACGAGCTGGGAGTCGAACCACACCTCGACCCGCGGCGCCGGCGTGGAGCGGCGGGAGGTGCACGGCGTGCCCTTCTGGGAGTGCCGCTGGTGGCAGGGCTCGCCGGAGATCCAGGAGCGGCTGAAGGACGCTGTGCGGCGCGCGGCGCGCGGCGAGTTCGTCAGGTACGACGTGGAGGTCCTCGGGGGGAACGAAGGTGAGAAGAGCATCACGATCGATTTCAACCTGAACCCCGTGAAGGATCGGCAGGGCAAGGTCGTCTTCATGATCGCCGAGGGGCGGGACGTCACCGAGCAGCGGCGGCTCGAGCGCGAGGTCGCGCAGCACCGGGACGAGCTCGCGACGCTCGACCGCCTCAAAACGGAGTTCGTGGCCAACGTGAGCCACGAGTTCCGCACCCCGCTCACGCTCATCCTCGGGCGCGTCGAGGACGCGCTGTCGAGCCCGGCGGGGTCGCTCGCGGGCGACGGCCTCGCAGCGGCCCGCCGGAGCACGCTCCGGCTCCTCCGGCTCGTGAACACGCTGCTCGATTTCTCCCGCATCGAGGCGGGGCGCCTCCAGACGTCGTTCGCGCCCACCGATCTCGCGCGGCTCACGGCGGAGCTCGCGAGCTCCTTCCGCTCGCTGATCGAGGGCGCGGGCCTGTCGCTCGTCGTGGACTGCCCGCCGCTGCCCGAGCCCGTCTACGTCGACGCGGCGCAATGGGAGAAGGTCGTCATGAACCTCCTCTCGAACGCCTTCAAGTTCACGTTCGAGGGGGAGATCGCGGTCTCGCTGCGCGCTCACCCGGACCACGTCGAGCTGACCGTGCGCGACACCGGCACCGGGATCCCGGCGGAGGAGCTCCCGCGCATCTTCGAGCGGTTCCACCGCGTGCACGGCGCGCGCAGCCGGAGCATCGAGGGCACCGGGATCGGGCTCTCCCTCGTCCAGGAGCTCATCAAGGCGCACGGGGGCTCGCTGCGCGCCTCGAGCGCGGTGGGGCAGGGGAGCGCGTTCACCGTGGCGATTCCGAGGGGCCGCGCGCACCTTTCGCCGGAGCGCGTGGTCGCCGCCGGGGAGCCGGCGCCCTCGGCGGCGAGCGCGAGCCTCCACGTGGTCGAGGCGTCCCAGTGGTCCTCACCCGGGCCCGAAGGAGCGACGCCAGCGGGCCCGGAGCCGCGCGCCGACGCCGCGCCCGTGCAGGTCGCCCCGAGCGGCGGAGAGGGCCGGATCCTCGTCGCCGACGACAACGCGGACATGCGCGAGTACCTCGTCCACCTGCTCACGCCGAGGTGGAGCGTGGAGGCGGCCTCGGACGGGCGGGCGGCCCTCGAGGCCGCGCTCGCGCGCCCGCCCGACCTCGTGGTGAGCGACGTGATGATGCCCGAGCTCGACGGCGTCGCGCTCCTCCGGGAGCTCCGCGCGGACCCGAGGACGAGCAGCGTCCCTGTGGTGCTCGTGTCCGCCCGGGCGGGGGAGGACGCCGTCGTCGAGGGCCTCGACACGGGGGCGGACGATTACCTGGTGAAGCCGTTCTCGCCGCGCGAGCTCCTCGCCCGCGTCCGGACGCAGATCGAGATGGCGCGGATGCGCCGGCGCGCCGTCGAGGCCGCGGAGCGGGAGCGCGCGCAGGAGCTGCCCCGCTTCCTCGACGCGGCGAGCGTGGTGCTGGCCGAGTCTCTCGACTATTCCACGACGCTCGCGCGGGTGGCGCAGCTCGCGGTGCCCGTCCTCGCCGACTTCTGCATCGTCGACCTGCAAGACGAGGAGGACGGCACCTTCCGGCGGGTGGGCGTGGCGCACTCGGACCCTTCGCTCGCCGCCGTGGCCGAGGAGGCGAAGCGCTTCGCGCCCAAGCTCGACGGCAACCCGGAGCACCCGCCGACCAAGGTGCTCCTCGAGCAGAGGTCGGTGCTCGTCGAGCACTTCACGGACGAGCAGATGTGCGCCATCGCGCAGAACGACGAGCACCTCCGGGTGATCCGGGCCATCGGGGGGCACTCGTTCATGTGCGTCCCGCTGGCGCGGCGCGGGCGGCTCTTCGGGACGCTGACCTTCATCGTCGTGCGATCCGAGCGCCGGTACAGCCGGGCGGACCTCGCGGCAGCGGAGGAGCTCGGGCGCCGCTGCGCGCTCGCGGTGGACAACGCGCGCCTGTACAGGGACGCGCAGAGCGCGATCGCGCTGCGGGACGAGTTCCTCTCGATCGCCTCCCACGAGCTGAAGACGCCGCTCACCCCGCTCGCGCTGCAGATCCAGACCCTGATGCGCCGCGCGCCCGAGCTGTGCCCCGACAGGGAGCGCCTCCCCTGGCTCATGGACCGGCTCGGGCTCGTTCGCCGGCAGAGCGAGCGGCTGAGGCGGCTCGTCGAGAACCTCCTCGACATCTCCCGCATTTCCGCGGGGCGCCTCGCCCTGGAGCTCGAGCAAGTCCGGCTGTCGGACATCGTCCGGCAGGTGGTGTCTCGCTTCCAGGAGGGCGGCGAGATCGCGGAGGCGGGCTCGCGGGTCACCGTGAGCGCGGCGGACGACGCCGCAGGGAGCTGGGATCGGGTGCGGCTCGAGCAGGTCGTCGAAAACCTCGTCTCGAACGCGCTCAAGTATGGTCAGGGAAACCCGATAGAGATCACCGTCGCCTCGGTGGGCTCGATGGCCACGTTGACGATCGCGGACCACGGCATCGGGATCGCGCAGGAGCACATCGGCCGGATCTTCGGGCGGTTCGAGCGCGCCGTGTCGGCGCGGCACTATGGCGGTCTGGGCATGGGGCTCTACATCACGATGCAGGTGGTCGAAGCGCTGGATGGTTCGATCGAGGTGAGCTCTGTCCTGGGAGAGGGCTCGACCTTCAAGGTGACCCTGCCGCTCGCCGGCCCTCGGGCCTCGGGCCGGCAGGGTCTGCCGGGATTCGAGGGCGCCTGAGGCGCCCGGCGCGAGGGGGCCCCGCGGGCTGGCCCGAGGTCGTGGCGCTCTGGTCGCTGTCACCCTGCGGAGGGAGCGAGTGCGCATGACGATGAGCCGTCCCAGCAAGCGCATCCTGATCGTCGATGACGACGCCGCGATCCGCCGGACGTTGAGCGAGCTCCTGGAAGAGGAGGGGTATGCGGTCGCCTGCGCCGCGAACGGGCGCGAGGCCCTCGCATGCCTGCGCGACGACCCCTCGTCCATCGCGCTCGTCCTGCTCGACCTGATGATGCCGGTCATGGATGGGTTCCAGTTTCGCGCCGAGCAGAAGCGCGACCCGACGCTCGCCGCTACGCCCACCGTGGTGATGACCGCGCGCGGCGCGACGGAGCGCGCCGGCATCGACGCGGACGCGATCCTCAGCAAGCCGTTCGACGTGCTGAAGCTGATGGACACCATCGAGCGGAGCTGCCGGAGGGGGTGAGCCGGCAGCGCGCCGCGCCGAGCCGATCGTGCGAGCGGCGCGATGGCGCGATGACGCGCCGCAGGCGACCTAGGAGCCCGCCCTCGAGCCGCACATGGTCGTGAGCACCGCGAGCAGCTCCGCCGGCTCGATGGGCTTCGGGACATGGGTGTTGAACCCTGCTCGCAAGGCGCGCATGCGATCCTCGGTGCGCGCATAGGCGGTGAGCGCGATCGCCGGGGTCCGCCCCCCGCTCGCCGCCGGGAGCGCGCGGATCTTGCGGATCAGCACGTAGCCGTCCTCGCCGGGCATCGCGACGTCGGACACGAGCACGTCGGGCTGCAGCGCCTTCACGGCGAGCAGCGCCTCGGCCGCGGACGACACGGCCGTCACGCGCGCGCCGCACTGCTCGAGCATCGTGACGAGGAGCTCGCGCGTGTCGTCCTCGTCCTCGACCACGAGCACGTTCAGCGCCGCGAGCTCCGGCGGGCGGTCGCTCCCGGCGGAGGCGGACGGCAGCGGCGCCAGCCGGCGCCCCCGGTCGTGGCTCGGCGGCGCCGCGAGCGGCAGCTGGACGACGAACGTGGCGCCCCGACCCTCCCCGTCGCTCAGCGCGTGGGCCGTGCCGCCGTGCATCTCCACGAGGCTCTTCACGATCGTGAGCCCGAGGCCCAGGCCGCCGTGCCTGCGGGTCGTGCCGCTCTCGGCCTGCCGGAACTGCTCGAACACGTAAGGCAAGAACGCGGGCTCGATGCCCTGGCCGGTGTCGGACACGGTGATCTCGGCGGACCCGTCGGCGCGATCGAGCTGGATACGCACCACGCCGCCCCGCGGCGTGAACTTCACCGCGTTGTTGAGCAGGTTCCAGACGACCTGCTGCAGCCGGCCCGCGTCGCCCGCGACGGCCCCCACGCCGGGCTCGAGGAGCGACAGGAGCCGCACCCCCTTGGCGTCGGCGGCAGGCCGCACGACCTCGATGGCGGCGTCGATCACGGGCACGAGCTCGATCGGATGGACGTCCAGCCGGAGCTTGCCGGCCATGATGCGCGAGATGTCGAGCAGATCGTCGATGAGCTGCGCCTGCGCCTGGGCGTTGCGCTCCACCGTCTCCAGCGCCTTGTCGCGGCGCTGCTCGGGGAGCTTGCCGGTGCGCAGCATCCGGACCCAGCCGAGGACCGCCGTGAGCGGCGTGCGGAGCTCGTGGCTCATCGTCGCCAGGAACTCGTCCTTCAGGTGGCTCGCGGCCTCGGCCTCCCGCCGGGCGGACTGCGCCGCGGCGAGCAGGTCTTGCCGCTCCTCCTCCGCCCGCTTCCGCGCCGTGATGTCGAAGAACGAGGAGACGACGCCGGCCACCGAGCCGTCCGCGCCGCGGAGCGGCTGCGCGTTCACCGAGAGCCACAGGACCGAGCCGCCCTGCCGCTCCAGCCCGAGGAGGACGCCCGACTGGGGCGCGCCGGTCCGGAGCGCGATCTGCGAGGGATACATCTCGAAAGGGAACGGCGAGCCGTCCTCGCGGACGAGCCGGCACGACGGGTCCAGCATCGTGGACCCGACGAGCTGGGCCATGGGCAGGCCCAGGATCCGCTCGGCGCTCGCGTTCGCGGTGCGGATGACGCCGCGCTCGTCCTCGAGCGTGATGCCCTCCTCGAGCGCGCTGATGATCACGCGATAGCGCTCCTCGCTGTCCCGGAGCGCCCGCTCCGCCTCGATGGCGTCGGTCTCGTCGCGCGTGATCAGCACGGCGCCCGCGGGCGAGCCATCGGCGTGCCTGAGCGGCGATGCCGTCCCGGCGAGGGCGCGGATCGAGCCGTCCGGGCGCGTGACGAGCCAGCGCGCGTTCTCGACCTTCTCGCCCCGGAGCGCGCGGTGGAGCGGGTCCTCGTCGGGGCGCAGCGGCCGGCCGTCCAGCGCGAGCAGCCCGCGGGCCCGGAGCGACTCGAGCGCGTCGCTCGCGTCGCGCTCGTACACCCCGTGCTGCCGCTGGGCCTCGCCGTTGCAGATGCGGAGCGCCCCGCGCGCGTCCGCGGCCATGATGCCGTCGCCGCTCTGCTCGATGAGCGCCCGCAGCAGATCGCGCTCCACCGCCGCGATCCGCTCGGCCCGCTCGGCCCGCTCGCGGAGCCGCTTCGAGCGAAGGAGCGCGCCGACGCGCGCCGACAGCGCGGCCGCCGGGCAGGGCTTGACCACGTAGTCGTCGGCGCCCGCGGTGAGCCCCTCGACGAGGTCCTCCTCCTGCCCGGCCACGGTCAGGATGAGGATCGGGAGCCCGACCGTGGCCGCGCGCGACCGCAAGAGGCCACAGATCTCGGTGCCGGACATGCTCGGCATCACCTGGTCGAGCACGAGGACATCCGGCAGATCGCCCCCCGCCACGCGCTCGAGCATCGCGGCAGCGTCCGTGAAGATCTGGACCTCGTACCCTCGCGCGAGGGCGCGCGCGGCCATCTCGGCCTCCAGCAACGAATCGTCGAGGATCCACACCACCCCGCGCTGCGCGTGCTCGCTCGGCGGCGGCTCCATGCCCCCCTCCCGGACGCCTCGCCCCGCGGCCGGCGCCGGGCGCCGGGGCGGGCCGTTCGCATCGCGCGCGGCGTCGGCGAGCACGAAGTCCATCGTCATTGGCCGATTCATGGTTCTCCAGGAGCAGCAGGGGCCGTGAGGCATATCGCCACAGGGCGGCGCCTCTCGGGACGGGACGGGACGCGGAGACGCGTTGGTTCCGCAAGCATCTTTACCGCCCAGTCTCATCTGAGGGAGAGCCCGCGACGATGCAAGCCTAATACGATGAAAGGCGCCCTGTCGCCCTCTTCTGCCTGCCTGCGTCGGTTGCCTCTGGTCGCCTCTGGTCGCCTCTGGTCGCCTCTGGTCGCCTCTGGTCGCCTCTGGTTGCCTCTGGTTGCCTCTGGTTGCGTCAGGTTGCGTCAGGTTGCTTCTGGTCATTGCGCCACGCATCACGCAACGCTCGCCGGGTTCCATCGACGTCTGTCGTGGCGTTCGCGCCCGCCGACGTTCGCCGGCGCACCGGGTCCTCTACGCGCGGGCAGCGCATGGCCGCTGCCCGCTGCTCACCCGAGCGTGGCATCCGCAGCTCGGGACGTGTCTGACGGGAGTTCCCTGATTCTCCCACGGACGCACAAGCGCGATTGACACCCAGGATTCGGAAAGGCTATTCCCTCGATCGAGCACCGCTGTGGCAGAGATCCTCGTCGTCGATGACAGCCGGGTGATGCGTGAGATGGTGGTGGCCTGCCTCCGGGCAGAGCAGCACGGGTTCGCGCACGCGGCGAGCGGGCTTGAGGCGATTGAGACGCTCTCGCTCAGGCCGTTCGATCTCGTGGTGCTCGACCTGAATATGCCCGATATCGGGGGACTCGAGGTGATCGAGTTCATCCGGGGTCAAGACAGGCTGCGGAGCCTGCCGATCCTGGTGGTGACGACCCGGGGTGATGAGGAGTCCCGCGTCCGCACGCTCGCCGCGGGGGCGTCCGAGTTCATGACGAAGCCCTTCACTCCCGACGCCATCCTGGCCAGCGTGCGCGCGCTCCTGCAGGACAACGGCGCCAGCGCCGGATGACCGGATGGGCGGCGCGCTCGATGTGAACGAGTTCGTGGCCGGCTACCTCGTCGAGGTGGAAGAGCACCTCTCCGCGTCGATGGCCAACCTCCTCGCCGTCGAGGCGGCCCTCCGCGCCGGCGAGTCGAGCCCCAGGGCGATCCGGGAGCTCTTCCGCGCCCTTCACACCATCAAGGGCCTCTCCGCCATGGTCGGCGTGGAGCCGATCGTGGATCTCGCCCACGCGATGGAGACCGTGCTCCGGGCGGCGGACCGGGCGGCCGGGAGCCTCTCCGCCTCGTCGATCGAGGTCCTGCTCCGCGGGCTCCGGTCCATCGAGGAGCGGGCGCGGGCCCTCGCCGAGGGCAAGCCGGTGCTGCCGGCGGCGCCCGAGCTCCTCGCCGCGCTCACCGCGCTCGATCTCGCCGCCGCGCCGTCGCCGCCCGTGCCGACCATCGGCGCCGATCCCGAGATCCTCGCGAAGCTCGGGCCTGGCGAGCGGGTGCAGCTCGCGCAGGGCGTGGCCGGCGGGCGGCGCGCGCTGCGGGTCGACTTCGTCCCCTCGCCGGCGCGCACCGCCGAGGGGGTGAACATCACGACCGTCCGCGAGCGCGTCGGCAAGCTCGCCGAGATCGTCAAGGTCGTCCCGCTCTCGGTGCCGGCCGGCGATGGGGCGCCGGGCGGCATCGTCTTCGCGCTCCTCGTCCTCACGAGCGCGCCCGACGAGGAGGTCGCGCGCGCGGCGGCGGCGGATGGCGTCCGCGCGCTCACCGTGGAGCCCCCCGTCCCGCCGGCCGTCGCGGCGCTGGCGGAGCGCGAGCCGGACGAGCCGGCGGACCGGGAGCCCCAGCTCCGAGGCGTCGTCCGCGTCGAGGTGGCGCGCCTCGACGACGCGCTCGACAAGCTCTCGGCGCTGGTCGTGACGCGGTTCCGGCTCGCTCGGGCGGCCGCCGAGCTGCGCGCCCGGGGGGTCGACACCCGCGATCTGTCGGAGATCCTGCGCGAGCACGACCGGACGTTGCGCGACCTCCGCGGCGCCATCATGCGCGCGCGCATGATCTCCGTGGCGGAGCTCCTCGAGCGCGTGCCGCTCGTCGTCCGCGGCCTCGGACGCGCGACCGGCAAGCAGGTCCGGCTCGAGATCGACGCCGGCAAGGCCGAGCTCGACAAGGCGGTCGCGGAGCGCGTCTTCCCCGCGATCGTGCACCTGCTCCGCAACGCCGTCGATCACGCGGTCGAGCCGCCCGCCGAGCGGCGGCGCCTCGGCAAGCCCGAGGAGGGCGTCGTCCGGGTCTCCTGCTTCGAGCGCTCCAGCAATCAGCTCGAGCTCAGCGTCGCCGACGACGGCCGCGGCATCGATCGCGCGCTGGTCGCGAGGCGGGCCGGCCGCCCCGCGCCCGAGAGCGACGCGGCGCTGCTCGACCTCATCACGCTCCCCGGGCTGTCGACGCTCGATCAGGCGACGAAGACCAGCGGCCGCGGGCTCGGGATGGACATCGTGCGCCGCATCGCGGTGGAGCAGCTCAGCGGCGAGCTCTCGGTGAGCACGTCGCCCGGCGCCGGCACCACCTTCACCCTCCGGATCCCGCTCACGTTGACCATCGTGGACGCCTTCTCCTTCCTGTGCGGTGACCAGCTGTTCGTGACGCCCGTCGCGAGCGTCGAGGAGGTCATGGAGATCGACGCCGCGCGCATCCTCCGCGGCCCAGCGCCTGGCCAAGCGCGGGGCGGGACGATGTTGCCAGCCCTGGGCGAAGCACGGGGCGGGACGATGGTGCCAGCGCCTGGCGAAGCGCGGGGCGGGACGATGCTGCCAGCCGTGGGCGAAGCGCGCGGCGGGACCCTGTTGATCGAGCGCCGCGGCGAGGTCGTGCCCCTGGTCGACCTCGGCGCCCTCTTCGAGCTCGGGGCCTCGCCGGCGCGCAGGGCGCTCGTCGTCCGTCGCCACGGCGCGCCCTTCGCGTTCGGCGTGACCCGCGTGATCGGCCAGCAGGAGGTGGTCGTGCGGCCGCTCGAGGACCCGCTCGTCCGGGTGCCGGGCGTGTCTGGCTCGACGGATCTCGGCGACGGGCGCCCCACGCTCGTCCTCGACCTCGTCACCCTCAGCGGCAGGCTCTCCGCTGGCCGCGGCGGCCGCGGCGCGCTCGTCCGGGGGGCCTCGTGAGCGATCTGCACGTGGTCCTGAAGGTGGCGGACACCGAGTACATCATCTCGGCGGCGGACGTGCTCCACATGGAGTCGTTCGCCGGGGCGACCCGGGTGCCGGGGGCGCGATCGTACGTCGGCGGCCTGGTGCAGATCCGGGGTCGCGTGGTCCCTGTCGTGGATCTGCGCGTCCGCTTCGGGCTCCCGAGCGCGGAGCCGACGCTGGACTCGCGCGTCATCGTCGTCCAGCGCGGCGGCCGCACCGTGGGCCTCCTGGTGGACAGCGCGCGCGAGGTCGTCAACATCGCCGAGGGCGAGCTGAGGCCGCCCCCCGAGGTCATGGCGGAGGAGAGCGCCGGGTTCGTCAGGGCCGTCGCGAAGCTCGGGGAGCGCCTCGTCATGCTCGTCGACGTCGGCAGGATCATCGGTGAGGAGCAGGATCATGGCATCTGATGCAATCGCGGACATCGACGGCGCGCTCGCGCGGGCGGAGCAGACCGAGCGCGCGCTCCGTCAGGCGGTCGCGACCGTCGCCGGCGTCGAGCAGGCGGCCGCGCGGCTCGCCGCCCTCGGCGCCGAGCGGGCCGCCTCCGGCAGGGAGCAGGGAGCCATGGCGGGGGCGCTCGCGGGCGAGATCGAGGAGGCTGGGGCGGCCGCGCAGGCGCTCGCCCGCTCCGGGCAGCGGGTGGGCGACGCCGTCATCGAGGTCGTGAGGGGGACCGAGGGAATGGCGGGCGGCATCGGCGCGCTCGCCCCCGCGCTCGCCAGCGTGAAGGGCGACGCCGACGCGCTCGCCGCCTCGGCGGACACGACCGCGGTCGCGCTCGAGGAGATCGCCCGCTCGGTGAAGGCGGTGAGCGCCAGCGCCGAGGAGCTCGCGTCCTCCAGCGAGGAGCTCCTCAGCGCGGTCTCCGTGACGAGCGGATCGGCCGACGAGGCGGCGGTCCGCGGCGAGAGCAGCGCCGCGGCCATCGAGCAGATCGGGGCCACCATCGAGGAGATGTCGAAGGGCGTCGCGCGCCTCTCGGCCGACGCCAAGGGGGTCGGGGCGCAGATCTCGAGCATGGCCGGGGCCGTCGTGGGCGTGAGCGGCTCCCTCGATCGCGTCGCGAAGGACGCGACCGAGATGGCGAGCGCGGTCGAGGAGACCGCGGCGACCGCCGAGCAGATGGCGCGGTCGATCCGCGGGGTGGCCGAGAGCGCGAAGGCGCTCGACGCGAGCGCGTCGACGACCGCGAGCACGATCACGGAGATCGCGAGCTCGGTCGAGGAGGTCGCGGCCACCGCCGAGAAGAACGCGGCGACCATCGAGGCAAACGCGGTCGCCGCCGAGCAGCTCGCGCGGGCCGCGCAGCAGGTCGCGCAGAGCGCCGAGCAGATCAGCGGGCTCGCGGCCGGCAACGCCGCCACGTCGTCGCAGGTCGAGGCCTCGACGCGGCGGATCGTCGCCATCGTCGAGACCGCGCGCACGACCGCCGAGCAGGGGGTCGCGACCGCGCGCCAGGGCGCCGCGACGGTCGGCCGGTCCATCGCCGGGCTCGGGAGCATCCGGCAGGCGATGGCCGACTCCGCGTCGGTCATGAAGGAGATGGGCAAGCGGGCGGAGGAGATCGGCGACATCGTCCAGACGATCAACCTGATCGCCGACCGCACGAACCTCCTCTCGCTCAACGCCAGCATCGAGGCCGCGCGCGCGGGGGAGCACGGCCGCGGCTTCGCCGTCGTCGCCGAGGAGATCCGCAACCTCGCCGATCGGGCCGCCGTCTCGAGCGCCGAGATCGCCAAGATCGTCCGCGCGCTCCAGGCGAGCGCCCGGGAGGCGGTGGCCGCCTCGAGCGAGGGCGTGAAGGTCGCGGACGAGGGGACCCGGCTCGCGAGCGACGCCGATCGGGCGCTCGCGTCCATCCTGCAGGGGGTCGAGGAGCTCGGCCGCTCGATCCGCGACATCGACCGGGCGAACGCGGAGCAGGTGCAGGCGGTGGCCTCCCTGACCCAGACCGCGTCGCGCATGAGCGACGAGGGCAGGGCGGTCGCGCGCTCCGCGGCCGAGCAGACCAAGGCGATCCAGGCGCTCGCGCAGGGCAGCGCGGAGATGCGGCGCATGGCCCGGCAGACGAAGGACGCGACCGCCGAGCAGGCGCGCGCGCTGCGGGAATCCGTGAAGGCGAACGCGCAGCTCACGTCCACCGCCGAGCGCGTGTCGCGGGCGATGGACGAGCAGGCGACGGGGGCGTTGCAGCTGGCCAAGGTCGCCGCGCAGATGCGCGCGCTGACCCAGCAGACCAACGCCGCCATGGTCGAGCAGACCCGCACCCTGGCCGGGATCACGGCGCTCACGCAGGACGTCACGGGCGCGTCGCAGCGCATGGTCGCCGGCCTCGCGGAGCAGGCGGGCGGCGCGACCGAGATCGCGCGCGCGATGGACGACATCCGGCGGGTATCGGTCCAGTCGGCGCGTAGCATCGGCGAGCAGGCGCGGGCCGCGAAGCAGCTGGAGGCGTCCGCCCGCCAGGTCGCGCGGCTCGCGGCGGCGGTGACCGCCGCCACGGCGGACCAGGGCAAGGCGACGGCGGCCCTCGCGAAAGAGGGGGAGTCCGTGCGCCGGATCGCCAGGCAGGCGGCCCGGGCCGTGGCCGATCAGGCGGAGGCGAGCATGGCCCTCGCGTCGGGCGCGAACCGGCACACGTCGTCGCTCCAGGCCGCCGAGAAGGGGATCGGCGAGCTCTCGACCCGGAGCGAGCAGCACGCCGCCTCGCTCTCGCGGCTGCGCGACCCGGTCCGGGAGCTACTCGCCTCCACGGCCAGGCACGCGAGGGACACCGGCGCGATCGCGAGCGACGCTGGCCAGGTGCTCGAGCAGCTCGGCAGGATCCGGCAGGCGAGCGCGGAGCACGCGGACGCGGTCGCGGGCGTCGTCGCCACGGTCGCCCACGCCGTCGCCCACATCAAGGCGAACGGGACGCCGCACCCCACGCCGCCGGAGACAGCATGATCGCTCGTCGACCCGCGCCCGCGCTCGCCATCTCGGACGCGGAGCGGCTGCGCGTCGAGCGGGTCGAGCGGCTCGCCGCCTCGGGGCCCCCGGGGGTGCCTGAGCTCATCGAGATGCTCGCGGATCCGAGCTGGACCGTGCGGCGGGCCGTCGTCGCGTCGCTCGCCGCGCTCGGCGATGCGGCGGTCCACCCGCTCTGCGCGTGCCTCTCCACCCGGCGCGACAGCGAGGCGCGCATCGCCGCCGCGGTCGACGCGCTCGTCGCGTCGCTGGGCGACGTCGACGCCGCCGTGCTCGCGCTGACCCTGGATCCTCGCCCCGCGCTCGTCGCCGACGCGGCGCAGATCCTCGGCCGCCGCGGCAGCGCGAAGGCCGTCTCCCGGCTCGCGGAGCTCACATCGCACCCCGACGACAACGTCGCGGTCGCCGCGATCGAGGCGCTCGGCCGGGTCGGCGGCAGGTCCGCGGTCGACTCGCTCGTGGATGCCGTCTCGAGCGGAAATTTCTTCCGTGTGTTCCCGGCGATCGACGTGCTGGGCCGGAGCGGCGACCCGCGCGCGACCGGCCCGCTGGCGGTCCTCCTCGAGGATCCGCGCTACCTGCTCGAGGCGGCGCGGGCGCTCGGCCGCACCGGCAGCCGCGGCGCCGTGGCGCCGCTGGTGCGCCTCCTCGGGCGGCCCAGCGACGGCGTCGTGCGTGTCGCCGCGGCGGCGCTCGCCGAGCTGCGCGAGCGGTACCGCGAGCGCTACGGGACGGTCGCGCCGATCGACGAGGCGCTCCGGAGCGAGGCGCCGGCGCCCGGCGTGGCGCGGCGGCTCTCCCAGAGCCTCGCGGGCGCGGATCCGGCCGAGCAGGCCGCCCTCTGCAGCGTGCTCGGCGCGATCGGGGGCGACGAGGCCCTGCTCGAGCTGACGCGCCTGCTCGACGCCGATCCTCCCGTCGCGGGCGCCGCCGCGGAGGCGCTCGGCCAGCTCTCGCGGAGCGCGGACCCCCGTGTGCTCGCGGCGCTGCGCGACGGCGACAGCACGCGCAGGCTCCTGCTCCTGCCGCTCGTCCGGGGCGTCGCGGCCGCGGGCGACGTGGAGCGCTGCCTCGCCGATCCGGACGCGGAGGTCCGCGCGGCGGCGTGCGACGCGCTCGCGCGCATCGCGGAGCCCGGCTCGGCGCGCGCGCTGTTCCAGGTCCTCGACGACCCGAGCCCCCGCGTGGTCCACGCCGCGATGACCGCGATCCAGGGCCTCGGCGGTCCGGACGTCGAGGGGCTCGCGCTCGCCGCGGCCCGCGACGGGGCCCCGGCCGCGCGGCGGACGGCCCTGCGGATCCTCGGGCACCTCGCGCCTGCGTCGGCGCTGCCGGTCTTCCTCGACGGCCTCTGCGACCCCGACGTGCGGGCGCGCGAGCAGGCGATCCATGGCCTCGCGTCCCTCGCGGCGCCGGCGGCGCTCGACGCGCTCGTCGCGGTCGCGGCCGATCCCACGGCGCGGATCCGGGCCGTGGCGATGCGGGCGCTCGGGCAGTCGCGCCGGGACCCTCGCGTGATCGGCGCGCTCCTCGCGGGGCTCCGCGACGGCGACGCGTGGGTCCGGTACTACGCCTGCCAGTCGCTGGGGAAGCTCGGGTGGGAGGCGGCGGCAGGGGTCATCGCCGAGCGGCTCCGGGACGAGAGCGGCCAGGTGCGCGTGGCGGCGATCGAGGCGCTGTCGGGGATCAAGGGTGATCTCGCGCTCGCGGCGCTGGAGCAGGCGGCCCGGGACGGCGACACGGACATGCGGCGGTCGGCGCTGATCGGGCTCGGCATCGCCGGGCGGGAGGCGTCGCTGCCGACGTTGCTCGACGCGCTCTCGTCCCCGGACGTGGCGACCCGGCTGGTCGCGGTCTCGGCCATCTCCGGCTTCTCGTCGCCCGAGGTCCTGCCCGCGCTCGTGCGTGCGGCGGGCGACCCCGACGAGAGCGTGCGGGCGGCAGCGACCAGCTTCATCGCGGGGCGGCCCGGCGCCGAGGCGACGAGGACCCTGGTCGCGCTGCTCGTCACGTCGCGGGCGCAGGGCCCTCTGCTCGCCGCGCTCTCGACGCCCGTACCGGGCCGCATCGAGGGCATCCTCGACGCGCTGGGGACGGCGGACGACGAGCTCTCGCCGCTCCTGACCGCGGCGCTCGCGCGGATGCGGCTCCCCGGGGCGCACGCCGCGCTCCTCGAGGCGCTCCGGCTGCCGCGCGCGCCGGCGCGGAAGGCGGCCGCCACGACGCTCGCCGCGGTGGCCACCCGCGAGGGCTTCGCGGCGGTCGAGCGCGCCGCGCGGACCGATCCAGATCCCGAGGTGCGGCGCGTGTCCGCGTCCGTCCTCGCGCAGTGGGCCTGATCCTTTGGGCATGACGAGCCGCCTCCCCATCTCTCCGCAGGTCTTCGCGATCTTCAGCGCGCTCGTCGCCGAGAAGATCGGCTTCCACTACGACGCGGCCGATCGCGAGCTGCTCGGCGACAAGCTGTCGGCGCGCGCCCTCGACGCCGGCTTCGACTCGCTGCTCGATTACTACTACTTCCTCCGCTACGACCCGGCGGGCGCGGCCGAGATGGACGCGCTGATCGACGGGCTGGTCGTGGGCGAGACGTACTTCTTCCGCGAGCTCGCGCAGCTCGAGCTCGCGGTCTCGGAGTTCGTCGCGCCGCGCGTGGCGGCGGGCGGCCGGCCGCGGCTCTGGTCGGCGGCCTGCTCGAGCGGCGAGGAGCCGTTCACGCTCGCGATGCTCCTGGCCGAGCGGGGCCTGCTCGACAAGGTCGAGCTCATCGCGAGCGACATCAGCGCGCGGGCGCTCTCGCGGGCTCAGGCCGGCGTTCTCGGGCCGCGCTCGCTCCGGAGCAACGCCCCGCCGCCTCCGTTCGCCGAGCGGTGGCTGCAGGTGACGCCCGATCGCGTCGTCGTGAGCGCCGAGCTGAGGCGGGCGATCGACTGGCGGCGGATCAACCTGCTCGACGCGTCCCAGGTCGCGTCGCTGGGGCGGCTCGACGTCGTGATCTGCCGCAACGTGCTCATCTACTTCCACGACAACACGGCGCGGTGGGTGGTCAAGAACCTCTCGGGGGCGCTCTCCCCGGGCGGGATCCTCCTGGTCGGGGTCTCCGAGTCGCTCTTCAGGCTCGGCACCGCGCTCGCCTGCGAGGAGCGGGGCGGCGTGTTCCTGTACCGGAACGCGGAGCCATGAGGCGCCGTGCGGTCCGCGTGCTCGTGGTCGACGACTCGGCCTTCGTGCGCAAGGTGCTGCGGCAGGTCCTCGGCGCGAGCTCCTCGATCGAGGTCGTCGACACGGCCATGGACGGCCTCGACGCGCTGGAGAAGATCGCGCGCTACAAGCCGGATGTCGTCACGCTGGATCTCGTGATGCCGAACCTCGACGGCCTCGGTGTGCTCGCGTCGTTGCCGCGCGAGGGCGCGCCGCGGGTGATCGTCGTCAGCAGCGCCGAGGCGGACAGCGATCTCGGCGTCAGGGCGCTCCAGCAAGGCGCGACCGATCTCGTCGAGAAGCCGACGGCGCTCGCGACCGATCGCCTCTTCGGCCTCGCGGACGAGCTGGTCCGCAAGGTGCTCGCCGCCGCCGAGGCGAAGGTCCACCGCGTGGAGCCGCCGCCCGCGCCGCCGCCCGTGGTCGGCGCGATCCCGGCGCTCTCGCGCACGCGGCTCGTCGTGATCGGCGCGTCGACCGGCGGCCCGCTGGCGCTGACGCGGCTCCTCGCGGCGATGCCCGCCGGGTTCCCGGCCCCCATCGTCGTCGCGCTGCACATCCCTGCTGGCTACACGGAATCGCTGGCGCGCCGCCTCGACGACGGGAGCGCGCTCTCGATCGTCGAGGCGTCGGACGATCTCCAGCTCCGGCCCGGGCTCGTGGTCCTCGCGCGCGGGGGGACGCACATCGAGGTCCGGCGCAACCTGACGCGCGCCACCGTCTGCTTCCCGGCGACGGCCGGCGCGTCTCTCTATTGCCCGTCGGTGGATCGGCTCTTCGCGAGCGCCGCGGCCGAGTTCGGGCCCGGCGTCCTCGGGGTCGTGCTGACGGGCATGGGGGACGACGGTCTGGAGGGCTCCCGGGCGATCCGCGCGGCGGGCGGGAGGGTCCTCGCGGAGGCCGAGTCGTCCTGCATCGTTTACGGCATGCCCCGCCGCGTGCTGGAGGCCGGGCTCGCCGCGGCCGCGGCGCCGCTCGATCAGATGCCTGCGGCCATCCTGCGGCATCTTTGAGTTCGCAGGTCGCGCCTCGCGCGCCGCGCCTCGTCAAAGCGGCCAGTAGACGACCTTCCCCTCGATCTCCTGGAACGTCGCCGCGTTGCCGTCCTGGGAGACGATGAAGGCGATCCTCTCCGGGTACCCTGCGACGAACGCCGCGGCCGCGCGGTGGCGGGTGCCGCGCGCGTCGAGGCTCAAGCTCGCGTCCATCCGCTGGTCGGGGGTGGCGGCGAAGACCTCGGAGATGATCGCCCTCGGAGGCGGCAGCTTCGCGCCGAACGCGAGCACGTCGAGGGCGTGGCTCATCACGACCGCGCCGTCGACGGTCGTGAGCCGCACGATGAGCTCGAGCAGCCGGCTGACGCGCTCGGATCTCTGCAGCGCGTCTTCCGAGTCGCGCGGCGCTGGCCTCCCCCCGGACGGCTGGCATGGCCCGTCCGGCAGGTGAGTCTCGTGCGCGCCGGCGAGGTCGAGGATGGCCGAGCCGAGGCACAGAGCAGGGGCCAGCCGCTTGACCTCGGTGTCGAGCTGATTGCCCTCTTCCCCGAAGAGCTGCGGCAGGCCCTCGCCGGGCCCCAGGACGACGAGGAGCCCGCCGCGACCGAGCTCGACCATTCCCTCGACGATGCGCAGCAGATAGCCGCGCACGTTGCGGGCGAGCGCGCTCGCCTGGTCCCGCGCGACGGTCCGCTCGATGGAGTCGAGCAGCGGCCGGTTCTTGGGCATCCACGTCCGCACGGCGCCGCGCTCGTAACGGACGACCTCCCATTCGCCGCGGTACACGGCCACGACGCCGGGCTTCGGGGCGACGACGCGCACGAGCTGATCGAGCGCGAACGACGGCCGGCCGTGCGGCACCGCGATGCCGGCGACGGCGAGCGACCCATCGAGCGGCACCACGGCCAAGAAGGCGCGCGGCCACGCGCTCGCCGGGCCCAGGTTGGCCAGGTGCTCCGCGTCGAACGCCACCGGAGACGCGAACCGCACGAGATCCCACGCGGGCTCTCCGGAGTCGAACTCGGCGAGGCGCTCGGCGAACACGACGCCGATCGGGTTGAGCCGCCCCTCCTCCGTCGCCATGGACGCGAAGAACAGCGTCTCGATCAGCTGCGTCAGGATCGCGGCGAAGGAGGGCGGCGCCTCGTCGGGGGCGACGCGGGCGCCCGGAGCCAGCTTCTGCGCCGCGAGCGGGGGCTGCCCCTGCAGCTCGAGAAAAGCCGCCGTGACGTCCGCCGGATACTTGGGGCGCATGAGCTCGCTCTACCCTCCTCTGCGCCCCCGGTGAGACCGGCGGGCGGCGTGCAGGCCACTTCTCCGTGCGGGCTACGCGGCCCGACGCGAGCTGCGGCCCTTCCGCTTCGGGGCCTCCGCCTTTCGCACCCTGGATTTGCCGCCTTCTTCCGGCGCTCTTCTCCCGTCTTTCGCGCCGTTGTTCGCTTCGTCGTTCGCGGCCTTCTCGCCCTTCTGTCCGAGGCTCTTCTTGAGAAGCGCGATGAGGTCCACCGTGCCGGTGGCGCGGCGATGGCGCTCTTCCTCGACAGGCTCCGCGGGCGCCGTCGTGCGGCCGGATTTCACCTTCTTCTCGATGAGCTTCATCACGTCGTCGCGGTACTCGTCCTTGTATTTCTCCGGCTCCCACGCGGTGGCCATCTCGGCCACCAGCCGCTCCGCCATCTCCAGCTCCCGCTTCCCGAGCCCCTTTCCCTGGGCGTCCATCTCGGGCAGGTCGAGCTCCTCATCGGAGCGGAGCTCGTGCGCGAACCGGAGCAGGTTCAGCACGAGCCCTCTGCCGTGAGGCCTCACCGCGGCGATGTGCTCGCGCGTCCGGATCACGACCTTCGCGATACCGACCTTGCCCGTCTTCCGCAGCGCCTCGCGCAGGAGGACATACGCCGTCACCGGCGATCGCTTCTTGCCGTTCTGAGACGCGGGAGCGAGGAAATACGGTTTGTCGTAGTAGATCGGGTCGATCTCCGAGGCGTCGACGAAGTCGAGGATGTCCACGGTCTGCGTCGCCTCCACGTTCGCGCGGCGCAGGTCCTCGTCGGACAGGACGACATACTCGCCCTTCTCGTAGGGATAGCCGCGGACGATATCGTCCCAGCTCACCGGCTCGCCCGTCTCCCGGTTCACGCGCTCGTAGCGGATCGGCGCCATGGTGCGCCTGTCGAGCTGCGTGAAGTGGAGCTCGTCGGGCTCCTCGGCGGGGTAGAGGGCCACCGGGATCTGCACGAGCCCGAAGCTGATACTCCCTTTCCAGATGCTGCGAGGCATGTGCGCTCCTTCGACCCGGAAGGCGACCCGGGGGGGCCCGCGCCAGGTCCGTCATGGCGAGCAATGCAAGCCGGCGGCCGACGACGCGTCCTCGCGCATCCTGCGCCGCGCGCCCGTCCTGCCGCCCGGGGGCCATCGTGGATCCTGCGCCTCCTGCCGCGCGCTGCCACAGCCGAGGTCGCGTTTCGCCACGGCGGACCGGGCGCGGCGGTGATCGGCGGTGATCGCTGCCCCGCGCGCCCTCGCCTGCAGTATAACCCGCGCACGACATGCCTCGGCGTTCCCACGACCTTCACGGCGCCGCGCCGGACGAGAGCCGGACAGCGCTGCTCCTCATCGACGTGATCAACGATCTGGACTTCCCGGGAGGCGACCGGCTGCTCGCCCATGCGCTCCCGATGGCGCACCGCATCCGGGCGCTGAAGCAGCGGTGTCGCGACGCCGGCATTCCGGCGGTCTACGTGAACGACAACTTCGGCCGCTGGCAATCCAACTTCCACCGTCAGATCGAGCACTGCCTGGAAGAGGGCGTGTGCGGCCGCGAGATCGCGGCGCTGCTGCGGCCTGGAGAGGACGATTATTTCGTGCTCAAGCCCAAGCACTCCGGCTTCTACGGCACCACGCTGGAGATCCTGCTCGAGTCGCTCGGCGCGCAGACGCTCCTCCTCACCGGCATGGCGGGGAACATCTGCGTCCTGTTCACGGCGAACGACGCCTACATGCGCGATTACCGGCTGCTCGTCCCGTCGGACTGTGTGGCCTCCGAGACCGAGGAGGACAACGGCCACGCGCTCCGGCAGATGCAGCGCTTCCTCAAGGCCGACATCACGCCGTCGGACGAGCTCGACCTCGAGCGGCTGCCCGCCTGACACCGGCCGATGCGCGGCGTCAGGCGGGCAGCTTCCCGAGATCACGTGGGATGACAGCGCGTCACGCTCAGGCGACGGCCCTGTGCTTCGACGAGATCCCCTCTTCGGTGAGGACCGCGACGTCGGTCGCGCCGCCGCGCTCGAGGATCTGCTTGGCGAGCGCGCGCTCGTTGCTGTCCTCGACGTGGACGGAGATGAGGATGTTGCCGCCCTTGATCTTGCCCTCGTACTGCTTGGCCTCGACCTCGGGGATGCCGAGCCCGATCAGGGCGCCGGTCACGCCGCCGAGCGCGGCGCCGGCCGCGGCGCCGCTCAGCGCGGCCATGATGGGGCCGGCCGCGATGAACGGCCCGAGCCCCGGGATGGCGAGGGCGCCGATGCCGGCGAGCAGCCCGATGGTCCCGCCGACCGCGCCGCCCGCGCTGACGCCCGCCGTCGCGCCCTCGGGCGCCTTCGTGTGCTTCTCGTGCGCGAAGTCCCGCGTCCCGTGCTTGTCGGGGAAGAGCGCCGAGATGTCGCCGGTCATGAAGCCGGCGCGCTGGAGATCGCCGACGATGATGTCTGCCTGAGCGAGCGTGCTCACGAGGCCAAGGACCGCTTTCTTCGTTGCCATGGTGTCTTCCTTTCGGACCGTTCGTGTCGGTCAGTCAACGTCGACTTCGAGCTGGTTATCGACCCTCTGCACACCCGGGATCCCGAGGGCGATGGCGGCGATGTCGGCCTTCTCCTTGTCGCTCTTCACCGGGCCGCGCAGCGTCACCACCTGCCCCGTCGTGATGATCTTGACGTTCTTCGCGCTCATCGAGAGCGTGTCGTTCGCGACCACCGCCTGCCGGATCTTCTGGGTGATCGTGCGATCGGCCTCGTTCTCGCCCTGGTCCCCGGGGGTCAGCGCGGCGGGATCGCGATCGCGATCGTTCTTGCCTGTGTTGTCGGCGGCCGTCGGCGTGGGGTTGTTCGCCCGCTGGGCGACCTCGCCCGGCACCATGGGACTGCCGTCCGAGCGAGTCGTGCCTTCCGCTCGATCGCAGCCGGCCGCAGCGGCAAGCGAGAGAGGCAGCAGCAGGACGAATTTTGCTGTGTTCATGCCCGGCACCCTCGCAAGGCCCGGGCCATCCCTGGCGGAGAGCGCCTGTCGGTGCGCGGTCGTGGTCAGGGTGGAGCATGATCCCCGTCACGCCGATGGATGAGATGCCTTTCTCCACGCCGTGTCGTGGGCGGCTCTTCCATCGCGTCGGGGTGCGCGGCGCCGCGCGGCTGGCAGGCTCATGGCTGGATAGAGGCCGGACTGCCCCAAGTGGGGCGAACTGCCCCGTGCCGGCGATGGTCAGAAGAGGAGAACTAATGCTATCGGGCGGAGGACGGTGCGTGTGTACGCCTGTGACGGACGCCGTCCAGAGCGCCAGTCGCCAGCGTCCGATCGGGCCCGCGCTCGCGCTCGGGGCGCTGGAGGAAGGGCTCAGTCGTCGCGGGAGCCTTTCGGCCGTTCGGTCGTGCGTGGGATGGGCGGCTCGATCGGCCGTTCGATTCCGAGCCGCCGCAGCTTCCGGTAGAACGTCGCCCTCGACATGCCCGCCTCGCGCGCGGCCTGGAGCGCGTTCCAGCCGGTCCGCTCGAGCGCGGCGAGCAGCGCGGCGCGCTCGTCGCGCGGCGGTCGCGGCGCGCCGCGGCCGCCGCCTTCCTGCGCGCGGGGCAGGTCCACGTCGTCGGGGCCGATCCTGCGGCCGTCGCACAGCACGACCGCCTTCGTGATCACGTTCTCCAGCTCGCGCACGTTGCCGGGCCAGCCGTGCTGGCCGAGCCGCCGCAGCGCCTCGTGGGACAGCTGCGGCGCCGGGCGGCCCAGCTGCTCGGCGGCGCGGCGCACGAAGTGGAGCGCGAGCTCCGGCAGGTCCTCCAGGCGATCGCGCAGCGCCGGCAGCCGGATCTGGACCACAGCGACGCGGTAGTAGAGGTCCTCCCGGAAGCGCCCGCGCGCGGCCTCGGCCAGGAGATCGCGGTTCGTCGCGCAGACGAGGCGGAAGTCCACGCGCACGGCCTCGGCGCTGCCCACCGGGCGCACCTCCCGCTCCTGGAGCACCCGGAGCAGCTTCGCCTGCACCTCGAGCGGCATCTCGCCCAGCTCGTCGAGGAAGAGCGTGCCGCCGCGCGCCGCGACCACGAGGCCGGTCCGGTCCCGGTCGGCCCCCGTGAACGCGCCGCGGACGTGCCCGAAGAGCTCCGACTCGAGCAGCGCGGCGGGGAGCGCGGCGCAGTTGATCCCCATGAACGGGCCGCTCTTCCGCGGGCCGGCGAAGTGGATGGCGCGCGCGACGAGCTCCTTGCCGGTGCCGCTCTCGCCCGTCACGAGCACGTTGACCGGCGCGTCGACCACGCGGTCGAGCGTCGCGAACACCGCGCGGAGCGCGGGGCCGCGCCCCACGATGGCGCCGTAATCGTAGCGGTGCTCCAGGGCCTGCTGGCGGACGAGCACCTGCTCCTGAAGCCGGTCGATCTCCGCGGCCTGGCCGCGCAGGAGCTCCTCGACGCGGCGCCGCTCGGCCTCGAGCTCCACGGTGCGGCGGCGCAGGTCGTCGACGAGCCGCGCGTTGCGCAGCGCGAGCGCGACCTGGTCGGCGAAGGCGAGGAGCAGGTCGACGTCCTCCGGCGCGAACCGCGCGCGCCGGAAGCGGTTGTCGAGGTAGAGCGCGCCGAGCACGCCGTCCGGCGAGCGGATCGGCACGGCGATCACGGACCTGAGCCGCATCGCGTGCACCGACGCGTGCTCGTGGAAGCGCGGGTCCTCCTGGGCGTCCACGGTGACCACGGGCTCCTGCGTCGCGATCGCGCGCTCGGCGATGCCGTAGCTGAACTTGAGGTGGCTCCTGCCGACCTTCTCCCGGTCGACGTTGCGCGCGACCGCGACGCGCAGCTCGCCGCCCGGCTGCTCGATCAGCAGGAACCCGCGCTCCGCGGCCGTGAGGTCGATCGCGGCGTCCATGGCCATCGCGAGGATGTCGGCGATCTCGACGGAGGAGTTGAGCCTGCGGAACACCGCGAGGAGCCGCTCGAGCTTAGCCGTGCGCTCCGCCGCCGGCGGCGCCGCGGCCTCGGCCGCCGCGGGTGTGCGCGCCGGCTGCGCCGCGCGGCGCCGGGGGTGGGTCCAGAAGGCGTGCTGCAGCGCCTCCGGCAGCGAGCGCGCCATGGCGGTCCAGGCGGCGGCCGCGCGCTCCCGCTGCGCCGCGGCGGCCTCCGGCTCGCCTGCGAGCTCGTGGGCTTCGGCCAGCGCCAGGCGGACGTCCGCGGCGAGGTCGGGCTGCGCCGCGCGCTCGGCGAGGCCCAGGGCGCGCTCGAGGCGCTCCCGGGCGGCGGTGAGGTCCTGACCGAGGTTGGGCTGACCGAGGTTGGGGGCGCCCTGACCGAGGTTGGGCTGACCGAGGTTGAGGTCACCCTGACCGAGGTTGGGCTGACCGAGGTTGGGGGCGCCCTGACCGAGGTTGGGCTGACGGCTGAAACCGCCCTGGTCGGAACCGACCTGACCGAGGTTGCCGTCGCCCTCGCCGTCGAGCAGCGCGAGCCGCCCCTCCAGCAGCGCCGCGCGCGCTCCGAGGTCGGGCGCCTCCCGGGCGGCGCCGTGCGCCCGCGCCCGGCCCAGCGCGGCCCGCGCGTCTCCCACCGCGCCCCGCGCGAGGTGCGCCCGGCAGAGCTCCAGCTCCTCCTCCACCACCTCCCGCTGCGCCCCCTGCGCCTCGAAGCCGCGCCGCGACCGCTCGAAGCAGCGCGCCGCCTCCTCGGCGTCGCCGCCCGCGAGCGCGCAGTCCCCGAGGACCGAGGCCGCCGCCGCCGCGAAGAACGGCGCGCCCCGCCGCGCGGCCTCCGCCTCCACCCGGGAGGCCACGCGGGCGGCCCGCTCGAACGCCCCCACGTCCGCCCAGAGCTTCGCCAGATCGAAATCGAGGACGAGGACCAGGTCCGCCTGGCCCAGGGCGGAGGCGAGCCGCGCCCCGCGCTCGTAGGCGGCGAGCGCTTCCCCGAGCTCGCCCGACTGGTGGCACGCCGTACCCACGTTGAGGCTGCAGCGCGCCACCAGGTCGCCGAGCCCGTGCTCCTCCGCCGTCGCCAGCGCCTGCCGGTACCCGACGAGCGCCGCCTCGACCTCCCCGGCCCGGAAGGCGTCGATCGCCTGGTACGACAGCGCCCGCACCAGCGCCCTCGGCGCCCGCCGATCGCGGTGCAGCCCGGCGGCGAGCCCGAGGTGCAGCCCCGCGAGCCGGCGCTCCCCGAGGTAGCTCGCCGCGACGCCGACGTCCTCGTGGAGGCTCGCCAGCACCTCCGGCTCGTCGCACCACGCGAGCGCCGGCTCGGCGCGGGCCCGCGCCTCCGCGTGGGATCCGAGCCGCAGCAGCGCCCGGCTCGCCAGATCGGCGAGCCCCGCGCGCTCGCGCGGCGTGGACGATGACGCCGAGCCCTCCCCGCCGGCCTGCTCGCTCCGCTCGGCCTCGTCGAGCCGCGCGAGCGCCGCCGTGGGGTCGCCCAGCTCCAGCAGGCACGCGCCGAGCCGGACGAGGGCCTGCGCGCGCCGCGCGCCGAGCTCTCCGGCCTCGTCGCTCGCGAGCAGGTGCTCCAGCACCTCGCGCGCCCGCGCCGCGCGGCCGACGCGCTGGAGGGTGGACGCGATCTCGAGCCGGGCCTCCGCCGACGTCGCCACCTCGAGCAGCGCCTCCGCTGTCGCGCCCCACGGCCTCGGATCCGCCTCGCGCTCCGCGCGGCGCTCGAGGAACAGGCGCTCGGCGGCCGCCGCGTCGCCCGACAGCGCGAGGTGCAGCACCCGCTGCTCGGCGTGCGCCGGCAGGGCGGCGGCCGCCCGCGCGTGCGCCGCGCGCACCGCCTCGCCGCCGAGGGCGCAGAGGAGGGCGGCGATCGGCCCGGCGCGCGTCAGCGTCCACCCCCCTGCGGTGCGCGCGACGACGCCGCGGGCGGCGAGCTCGGCCAGGTGCGCGACCGGGAGCCCGAGCGGCGGCAGCTCCTCGTCGGCGACCGCGCCCCCCTGCACGGCCAGCGTCGCCACCGCGTCCCGCAGCGGCCGCCCGAGGCCCCGCAGCCGCAGCGCGTAGCGCGCGCTCGCCCCGGGCGTCGTCGCGTCGAGCCCGGCCACGTCCCCGCTCTCGGCCAGCCGCCCCGCGATCACCACGAGATCGGCGGGCCACCCCGCGCTCGCGCGCAGCACGACCTCCGTCGCGTCGCCCAGGCCGATGTCGTCCATCCAGCGCTGCACCGCCTCGCGCCCGAGCGGCGGCAGCGCGACCTCGCGCGCGCTCCGCCCCGCCTCGGCGGCCACCGCGGCGAGCGGCGCCCGGCCGCCGCCGTGCGGGACGCGCTCGGCGGCGAGGAGCAGGACCGGATCCTCGGGGCCGAGCAGGCGGGCGAGCGCCTCGAGCATCTCCCGGTCCGCCCCGCTCACCTCGTCGGCGTCGTCGAGCACGAGCACCAGCGGCCCGGCCCCCGCCCCCGCGTGGCCTCCCCGCGCCCGCGTCAGGCGCTCGTGCGCGCGCAGGGCGCCCAGCGCGCCGGCGGGGAGCGCCTCCTCGCCGGTCGCGCGGCGCAGCATCGAGGCCACCGGCGCGCTGGCCCTGGCGAAGCCCTCCACGGCCTCCAGCCGGAGCTCGGCGCTCCACGTCGCCTCGCGCAGGAGGCGGCTCTTCCCGCAGCCCGGCTCCCCGGCGATCACGCAGACGCGCGGGCCGCGCTCGCCTCGCTCGAGCGCGGCGAGCGCCTCGGCGACCGCGCGCATCTCCGCATCGCGCCCGACGAGGTGGGGCGGCTCCGGCGGCGGCGGGGCCACGGCGCGCGGCGCGGCGCCCACCCAGTCGAGCACCTCGCCCGCGTCGGCCGGGCGGTCGCGCGGCTCGGACCGCACGAGCCGCTCGACGAGCGCGCCGATCGCCTCCGGCAGCGGCTCCGCGAGCAGCGGCGCGATCGCCTCGAGCGTGCGGCCGAGCGAGAACAGGTCCGCGCGCCCGTCGGCCGGCTCGCCGCGGATCACCTCGGGCGCCAGGTAGCCCCGGGTGCCGGAGACGCCGTCGTCGGGCCTCCCCCCGAGCCGCGCCGCGCAGGACAGGTCGATCAGGACCGCGCGCCCCGAGGCCCCGACGAGGATGTTGGCCGGCTTCACGTCGCCGTGGCGGATGCGCGCGCGGTGGAGGAACCGCAGCGCGTCGAGCACGTCCACGATCGCGGCCCGCGCCTCTTCGAAGCGCCGGCCTGTCACGTACTCGTCGAGCGGCGCGCCCAGCACCGCCTCCGACGTGAAGTAGAAGCGCGGCTCGCCGGTCTCCCGGAGCATGCCGAAGTCGAGGACCCGGACGAGGTGCGGATGGAAGAGCCCCGCCAGCATCCTGAACTCGCCGCGGAACGCCGCCCGCTCCGCCGTGCGCGCGTGGCCGAGCAGCTTGAGGCACAGGTCCCGCCCGAGCGCCTCGTCGCGCGCGAGCCACGCCGTGGCCAGGCCCCCCCGCCCCAGGGGACGGATCAGGCGGTAGCGGCGGGCGAGCAGGGTCCCTTCGGCTTGGCTCACCCGCATAGTGTCTCATGAATGTGCCATCTGAGACAGTGAGACACTCGATGAGACACTTGTGCCTCGCATTTCACGACGATTTCCGTCCTTTTTCATTCGGCACCAGGTTTGCTCTAATGGCCGGCATGGCGATGCGGACGACATACGGACACCGAGGACGGCGGGGCGCGCGCGTCGCGACGCTCCTCGGAGCGCTCGTTGGCGGCTGTGTCGTGAGCCCGCAGCCGAGCCCGCCGGTCCACGAGCCGATCCTGGACACTGGGCTCGTCGGCGTGTCGGGCGACCCCCAGGTCTTGCGGCAACAGGTCTTCCTCAAGGGCGAGCCTGGCGCGGTCGAGCCGGCGGAGGGCGTGGTCGTGGTGACGAACCTCGACAGCGCGGACGCGCCCGTCATCGCGGAGATCAGCCGCGACGGCAGCTTCGTGGCCGCGGTGGACGCGTCGACGGATCAGGTCCTGCGGATCCAGGTGAAGCAGGGCGAGCGCCGGTCGGAGCCGGTGGATCTGCAGCTCACGGGGGAGCCCATCAGCGCGACGCAGACGATGCTGGCGCACCTGCCTTGCCTCACGATCGAGCCCGCTTCGTGGGTCTCGCTCGAGGCCGGCGAGAGCGACGTTGTCGTCGGCAACACGTGCGCCGAGGACGTGTCCATCGGCGCGCCGCGCTTGCGCCGCGGCGCGGGGCCGTTCGGGGTCAGCCCGGCGGAGGCGTTCGTGGTGCCGGCGGGCGAGTCCGCCGTCGTCACGGTGCGCGCGGACGGTGAAGGGGTCGAGCGCGAGGACGTGCTCTTCCTCGAGGTCACGGCGCCCGAGCCCGGGCGCCGCGTCCTGACACTGACGCTCCCCGACTGAGCGGTCGGGGAGACGAACATCGAACTCGCGCGCCGCGCTCGCCGTACTGCGCGCGGCGCGAGGCGCCCTTCCCCTGGAGGGGAGGGGCTCGTGGATGTCTATCGCCTCGCCGGTGACGGCGGGGCTCTTTTGGAGGAACCCATGAACGTCCAGAATCGTATCAAGAGCAGCCGTATCGGATCCTTTCTCTGGCTCGCGCTGTCGATGCTCCCGCTCGCCGTGGGCTGTCAGGTGGAGATCGCCGACGACGACACCGCGTCCAACTCGGAGGAGGTGAGGGGCGGCGGCGGGCAGGGCAAGGCCTGCGGCGGCCTCCTCGGCCTCTCCTGCAAGAAGGGCCTTTTCTGCGACTACGAGCTCGACGCCATGTGCGGCGCGGCCGATCAGACGGGCACCTGCCAGCCCATCCCCGAGGTGTGCACGAAGGAGCTCAGGGAGGTCTGCGGCTGTGACGGCAACACGTACAGCAACGAGTGCATGGCGAACGCGGCGGGCACGTCGGTGTCGTCGATCGGCCAGTGCGCGCCTCCTCCGGGCGACATCTGCGGCGGCCTCCTCGGCCTCTCCTGCAAGGAGGGTGAGTTCTGCGACTTCGCGCCGGACGCCCAGTGCGGCGCGGGCGACATGACGGGCACCTGCCTGCCCACGCCGGGCGGGTGCACCAGGGAGTACGACCCCGTCTGCGGCTGTGACGGGAACACGTACGGCAACGCGTGCACGGCGAACGCGGCGGGCGTCTCGGTCGCGTCGGAGGGCGAGTGCGCGCCGCCTTCGGAAGGCAAGGCGTGCGGCACCCGCGGCGGCTGGACGTGCGAGAAGGGCGAGTTCTGCAATTTCCCGCCCGAGGTCGAGTGCGGCGCGTGGGACGGGCCGGGGACCTGCACGCCCATCCCGGAGGCGTGCACGTTCGAGTACAACCCGGTCTGCGGCTGCGACGGCCAGACGTACGGCAACGCCTGCGCCGCCGCCTCGGCGGGCGTGTCGGTCGCGTCGAAGGGCGAGTGCGCGCCTGCTCCCGGGACGATCTGCGGCGGCATCGCGGGCTTCGCGTGCGACAAGGGCGAGTTCTGCAACTACAGCATCGAGGCCATGTGCGGCGCGGCCGATCAGACGGGCACCTGCGAGACCATCCCGGAGGCGTGCACGGAGCAGTACGACCCGGTCTGCGGCTGCGACGACAAGACGTACCCCAACGAGTGCTTCGCGCACGCGGCGGGCGTGTCGGTCGTGTCGCGCGGCGAGTGCGCTGAGCGCCGGTTGTAAGGGGACACCGAGGGCGCCGTCCGCGCCGCGCGCCGCGTGACCCCCCCTCGCGCGACGCGCGGCGCGGCGGCGCCGCCCTTGACCGGCTCCGCGCCGGTTCCGTAGCATCCTGCCGCGCATGAGCGCCGCTCGATCCCAGACAGCGTCGACGCTCCTCCTCGACGAGCACTTCGAGGCCGGCGACGACCGGTTCGTGGACGAGGTGCTCACCTCGGAGGCGGGCCGGAAGCTGAAGGCGCTCGCCCCGCGCTGGTACGCGGACGGGCGCCCGTTCGCGCGCCGCGCGCTGCTCCGCTACATCGACGACGGCTGCGACCGGCCGCACCACCGCGGCCTCGTCAAGGTCCTCTACAAACTCGCCGAGCAGGCGGGAGACGACGAGGTCGTCGGCCGCTTCATGGTCGCCTTCGATCGCCTCGTCCGCCGCAAGCTCGTCAAGGTGACCCGCTACGACTGGGTGACAAGGACCTCCAGCGACGAGCCCTGCCTCGTCAGCGACACCGGCGTGCCGGTCAGCCTCCCGCAGGGCGACGTCGCGTCGCCGCGCTTCTCGATGCGGACGCGCCACTACCTGCGGCGCCGCGCGTTCCGCTACTTCCGGCGGCTCGGCCGGCGCGACGCCGCCCGCTACGGCCGCGCGATCCGCGCCGCGCTCGCGCTCTACCGCGACGAGCACCTCGACAGGCCCGAGCGGCTCCTCGACGCCTGGGGGCTGCTCCACGCGCTCTACTGGGGCTCGCCCGCCCTCGAGCGCCTCCCGCGCGGCGTGCGCCTCGCGGAGGGCGCCGCCCTCGCCGAGCTCGAGCCCGCGCCGATCTACCCCGAGGCGTGGCAGGGCGCCTTCGACGAGGTGCTCGGCCTGGTCACGGCCGCGAGGAGCCGCACCGTCCGGGCGTTCGCCGTGGGGCTGCTCGAGCGCGGCTACGCCGCCGAGCTCCGCGGCCTGCCGCTCGCCCGCGTGCGCGCGCTCCTCGAGAGCCCGCACGACGAGGTGCAGACCCTCGCCGCCGGCCTGCTCCGGCAGATCCCGGGCCTCGGGAGCCTGCCGATCGCGGACTGGCTCTCGCTGCTCCAGACCGAGAACGCCGCGGCGCTCGCCTTCGTCTGCGAGGCGGTGGTCGAGCACGTCTCGCCGGCGCGGCTCTCGCTCGCCGAGTGCGTGGCCCTCGCCTGCGCGCGCGCCGCGCCGGTCGCGGAGCTCGGCCTCCGCTGGGCGAGGACGAAGCCCGTCGAGACCGCCGCGGATCTCGACACCCTCGCGCGCCTCGCGACCGCGATCGCCCCCCGGGTCCGGGAGGAGGCGGTCGCGTGGCTCGTCGAGGTGCTCGGGCGCTCACCCCACAGCCGGGCCGAGCACGTGCGCGATCTCCTGGACTCCCGCCACGAGGACGTCCGCGCCCGCGCGCTCGAGCTCTTCGAGGCCGACGCCCGCTTCCGCGACGACACCGGCCTGTGGGCCGCCCTGGCCGAGACGCCCCACGCCGATGCCCGCGCGTTCCTGATCCGGCACCTCGCAGCGCGCAAGGCGGCCTTCTCGCCCGAGGCGCTGCGGCACGTCTGGGCGGCGGCGCTGCTCGCCGTCCACGGCGGCGCGCGCGACAAGCGCGCGGTCGTCCGGCAGATCGCGGACCGCGTGGTCGCCCGGCCCGGCGAGGCCGACGCGCTCCTGCCGCTGCTCGGCGTCGCGCTCCGCAGCGTGCGCGCGCCCGAGCGGCGCGCCGCCCTCGGCGCCCTCGCCCGCGCCGCGTTCCGCGCCCCCGCGCTGCGCGACGCCATCGCGCGCAGGCTCCCGGAGCTCCGGCTGTTCGAGGGGGAGGACGCGGCGTGAGCTTCGATCTCCGCTACCTCGGCACGAGCGGCGTCAAGGAGCTCGGCGGCGGCGCCGCCCTCAGCTTCGCGCCCAACCTCGCGCGCCCCAGGGTCTTCTTCGACGGCGAGCTCGCGCGGCCGGCGCGCTTCCGCGAGGCGATCAGCGCGCTCCACGACGTCGTCGTGGGCGACCTGCGGCGCCTGCCGAAGGATCGCTCCGCCCACGAGGCGTGGAAGCAGCAGGAGGCCGAGCGCGAGGCCCGGCTCCGAAGAGAGCTCCACGGCGAGGCCATGAAGGCCGAGCTCGCGCGCTTCGGAAGCGCGCCGCTGCCGCCGAACCTCGAGGCCGACTTCCGGAAGATGCACAAGCTCTACTGGGGCGCGCGCGTCCGCTGGGCGAGCGAGCTCGCGCGGAGCGATCCGCAGCTCTTCCGCCACCTCGTCCCCTGCGATCCGGTCGTGACCGTCGCGCCCGATGTCGTCTTCTTCGAGTGCTTCTCCAAGGACGAGTCGAGCTACGGCTGCCTCTCGGTCGATCGCGACGCCTTCCGGGGCGCGCAGGACGCCGGCCTCGGCACGACGAACGTCGACTACTCGCTCGCGCTCTACGAACACTTCCAGACGCTCCGCAGCTACCGGCCGACGCGGCTCCTCGTCGATCCGACCGGCTTCGAGGTCGCCGTGGAGGGCCGCGGCGACTACCGCGAGGAGAAGATCGATCTCCCGCCCTCGTGGCTGCGCGGCTTCGGCCAGCTCCAGGCGGCGATGTGCCTGCCGTGCCGGAGGGTCGACGTCCCCGTGGAGGCGGTCTACTCGCTGCTCGCGCACCTCGATCGGCACCGCGAGCGCACCGGCCCGCGCAGCCTGCGCTTCCAGCTCACGCCGGGCAAGGCGCCGATCCTGGTGCTCGACCCCTGGGGCGTCTCCATCCCGTGCCGCGGCGTCACCTGCGACGACATCCCCGTGGCCGTGGGGCCCGCGGCGGGCGCGGGTGGGCTCGGCCCGTACCGCTCCGGAGCGCCGAGCGGCGCGCCGGCGGCGGAGGCGACCGAGGAGATCAAGGTGTGGGGGAGGCGCCGCCTCTCGGTGCTCGCGCGGCTCCTGCCGCTCGCCGATCGCATCGAGGTGCGGCTGCTCGGCTCCGGGCTGCCGAGCCTGTGGATCGTCTTCATGGGCGAGATGCGCTTCACCCTCGCGCTCTCGGGCTGGACGGCGAACGACTGGACCTCGGGCTCTCACCTCGACGTCATGGCGGACGCCGTCACCCCGGACGTGCAGCTGGCGGACCGCGTCGCGCGCCACCTCGAGATGGTCCGGCGCGCGTCCTACGGCGAGCTCGCCGTGTCGATGGGCGCGCCGGACGGCGCGCTCCGCGGCGCGCTGCACCTCGCCGCGAAGCAGGGGCAGGTGGTTTACGACCACGCCGCGGAGTGTTATCGCTGCCGCCCGGTGATGCCGGTCGCCCTCTCCGACGCGCTGCTCGGCCCCGAGCCCCCGGAGCTCGCGGAGGGCCGGCGCATCGCCCGGGGCGGGGTGGAGATCGCTCGGGAAGAGACCCTCTCCGGCGGCCGCCGCGTCGTCATGGCCAGGGCCAAGGCGACGAGCTGCGAGCTGCTCCTCGACACCGACGGCGCGATCAAGAAGGCGAAGTGCAGCTGCTCGTACTTCTACAAGAACCGGCTGCGCGCGGGCCCGTGCCGGCACCTGCTCGCGGTCAAGCTCCACCTGTCCGGCCGCGGTGACGCGGCGCCCTCGCTGCCGTCTCCAGAGCCGTCGCAGCAGGCGGAGGCCGGCGCGCGCGGCCCGCGGGCGACGACGGCCGCCCCGCGAGGCGAGGCCGTGCCGTTCCCCGCGGAGCTCCTCGCCGAGATCGAGCGCGCCGCGGCGGCCCAGCGGGCGGGGCTCGCGGAGGTCGTCGAGGGGTCGTGGGATCTCGCGTTCGAGCGCATCCAGGGCTGCCGCTCCTGGGTCGAGGCCCTCGCGCTCGGCGGTCCGGAGGCGGAGCGGGCGCTCCGCGCGCGCGAGCTCCGCGCGCCGGTCGTCAGGACGCTCCCGGTCCACGCGGACGTGCTGGCCGAGATCCGGCGTGTCGCTGACCAGTTCAAGGCGAGCCCCGCCGCGGTGGTGGGCCTCGCGTGGCTCGTCGCCAGGCGATCGACGAAGTGAGGTTCACCCAAGATCCGAGAGTCCAGCCCTGCAAGGAGGTCCGTCCGCTCGAGCCCAACATGCTGCGGCGCTCCGCCGCGGTGGAGGTTGTTCTTCCATGCATCCCCACCCCCGATGTTCTTTGGGCGCCTTTAGCAGCTGTGCGGTTCCACTCAGAGGGACCTGCGGTCCTGGAACCGCACAGCTGCCCGGCGCCTGGGTGATCGGGCGTGGTCACGAGCAAGTAGTCGGGCGGGCGGGCTTCCTTGGAGGGCTGGACCGGATGCTGTCCAGAGGAACTGTCGAATGGGCTTCTGGGACAAGCTGAAGTCGATGCTCGGCCTTGGCGGGGCCGAGCAGGGGGAGCGAGCGCCGGACGGGACCGAGGCCGAGCTGGCGGGCGGCGGAGGCGCCGGGGCCGCGCCTGCGCAGGTCCAGGTGGCCCGGGCGGCGAAGCCGGCCGCCCGCGCGGGGCAGCCCCGCGCCGCGGCGGCGGGCGCGAAGCCGCGCCCCGCGGACCCCTACGACGCCGGCGGGATCCTCGGCCTCTCCGCGGACGAGCTGCGCAGGCGCGCGCTCAAGATCAACCCGCGCCTGACCGCCTGGATCGGCCGCGTGGACACGATCCCGCCGCAGAGCGACGAGCGCACCGCCCTCATCGATCGGGGCCTCGTCCTGCGCGGCCTGCTCACCGAGGCGCAGCTCGCCGAGATCCACCGCGTCGGCGATCTCTGGCTCAGGCACAAGGACGCCGCGGCGCTCGCCGGCACCGTCGCGGCGCGCTCGGCCGACGAGGCGATCGAGCGGCTCAAGCGCGAGAAGCTCGCCCGCAAGGAGGAGAAGCGGCGCCAGAGCGCCGAGCGCAAGCGCCAGCGCGCCGAGGCCGTTGCGCGCCGCCGGGCCGAGGACATCATTTTCGTGGGCCCCGACGTCTCGGCGGGCCTCGCGGACCGGCGCTCGCACGTCGAGTCGCTCGCCCAGCGCGGGCTGCCCGTGCTGTCCACCCCGGCCGACCTGGCCGCGGCCCTCGGCGTCGCCGTCCCGCGCCTGCGCTGGCTCTGCTTTCACGGCGAGGCCGTCGAGCGCCCTCACTACGTGTACTTCGACGTCCCGAAGCGCTCGGGCGGGACGAGGCAGCTCGCGGCGCCCCACGCATCCCTGGCCGCGGCGCAGGCGTGGGTCCTGCGCGAGATCCTGGAGAAGCTGCCCGTCGAGGCGCCCGCGCACGGCTTCGTGAAGGGCCGCTCCACGGTCACCAACGCGAGCCCGCACACGCGCCGCGACGTGGTCGTGAACCTCGACCTGTCCGAGTTCTTCCCGACCATCACGTTCCCGCGGGTGCGCGGCGTCTTCCATCGGCTCGGCTACTCCCCGGCGGTGGCCACGCTCCTCGCCCTGCTCTGCACCGAGCCGCCGCGGCGTCCTGTCGAGTACGACGGGCAGCGCTACTGGGTCGCGGTCGGCGATCGCGCGCTGCCGCAGGGCGCCTGCACGAGCCCGGCGATCTCGAACCAGGTCGCGCGGAAGCTCGATCGCCGCCTCGCCGGCATGTGCGCCCGCGCGGGCTTCACCTACACACGGTACGCGGACGACCTCACCTTCTCGGCGCCCCCGGGCAAGCGCGGCGATATTGCAATGCTGCTCGCCCGCGTCCGCCACATCGTCGAGGAGGAGGGCTTCGCCATCAATCCGGCGAAGGGTCGTATCCAGCGCGCCGGCGGTCGTCAGGTGGTGACGGGCGTCGTGGTCAACGACAAGCCCTCGGCGCCGCGCGAGGAGGTGCGCCGCCTGCGCGCGATCCTCCACGCGGCGAAGAAGACCGGCCTCGCCGCCCAGAACCGCCGGGGCGTGCCGGACTTCGAGGCGCACCTGCGCGGCAGGATCGCCTATGTGCAGATGATCGACCGCGAGAGGGCCGCGCCGCTGCTCGCGGCTTTCGACGCGCTCACGGGGTGAACGCGGGGCGCATCTTCGTGCGCTGCGAGCTCCGCCGCGTCGTTCGGCTCGCTGCGGGGTACTTTCGTACGCCTCACTCGCCTGCCAGGTGCTCGGCAGGCCTCGTCCGCGAGCGCTCGATCATCACGACTTGGACTCGACTCGTCCGAGCGGCTTGGCAGCGCCCGCCAGCGCGCTTCGTGCGTCCTGCCAGGCGGGGTCTCCGGGGTAGAGCGCGGTGCGGAGGTAGGCCCGAGTGAGCAGCTGGACGGAGGCCACGCGCTCGGGGTTCTCGTCGGTGGTCTCGGCGAGGTCGTAGCCCGCCACGCCCCCCAGCCCGTGCCCTGCGTCGACCAGCATGAGCAGCGACTTGGGGCCTGGGGAGAGGAAGTAGGGATCAGCGTGCCAGGCGGCGCCTGCGGTCGTCAGGTGGGGAGAGCCGTCTTTGTCGCCGGCGACCACGAGCGCGGGCGTCGTCATGGTGGAAAAATCGATGTTCGCGAAGAATGGGTAGTTCTCTGCTGCGTACTTGCTGAGGGCGTCGCCTCGGCCGGGCGCGGCGAGCAGCACGCCCGCCTTGATCCGCGGCTCGGCGACGCTCACCTCGCTTCCGTCGTGGGGATCCACGTGGCGCGCGCCGAGCAGCACGCTCGCGGTGTGCCCGCCCATCGAGTGGCCGAGGACGGCCACCTTGCTTCGATCCACACGCCCGGCGATCGCAGGGACGGCGCGCTCGATCGCGTCGAGCTGGCCAAGGATGCGGCTCATGTCCTCGGCGCGCGCGCGCCAGAAGAGAGGCGCATCGGGGTGGTCCGAGCCTCTGAAGGGCAGCGTCTTCGAGTCGAGATGCGTGGGCTGGATCACGACGAAGCCGTGCGCCGCGAAGTAGTTGGCGAGCGGGGCGTAGCCGTGGAGCGACGAGACGAAGTTGGAGGGGCCGTGGCCGTGCGAGAGCAGCAGGATGGGCAGCTCGCTTCCGGTCACGGGCGCGGAGACGCGCACCTGGAGATCGACGGGGCGGCCGGGAGCGGGCAGCACGACGGGGTGGATCGAGAAGACCTGCGCGGGGGCGCTGGAGGCGTTCGCTGCGGGAGTCGGTTGGCTCATGATGTGGAGTTCCTTTCGGGGGCTCGGCCCGCTCATCGCCTTGGTAGCTCCCGCCACCGCTCTCTAATTGGACGAACCGGACATTTCCGGAGCGCTCGCTCCGCGTCGGCTTGAACGCTCGCAGCCGGCGCGCGACACTGCGACGGTGCTGCACACGACGGACACCGCGGCGACGTTCTCGCTCTCGCGCTTCGTCGAGGGCGTTCACTCGCTCCTGCCGGTGGGTGGGCACACACGTCATGAACGGCTGCCCGACGGACGAACGATGCTCGTCTTCCGCGTGCTCGAGGAAGGCCGGAGAGGCGACGTGTGCGTCGCGGGGCCGCGCACGCGCGCGCTGTTCAAGAACGCCGGCGGCGTGGCGCGGGCGATCAGCATCCAGCTCAAGCCAGGCTGGTCGGCGCCGCTCCTCGGCGTGGCCGCGAACGTGCTGACGGATCGGATCGTCCCGCTGGAAGACATCTGGGGCCGCCCGGGCGGCGATCTCTGCGACGAGCTGCTCGCGGCGCGCAGCCTGCCGGAGCTCCTCGACCGAGTGTCCCGCGCCATCGCCCTTCGTACCCGCCAGACGTTCGAATCGGCATCGGCGCGGCTCGCGCGCCGCGCGGTTCGCTTGCTCGAAGGAGGCGAGGTTCGGGTGGAGAGCGTGGCGGAGCGGCTGGGCGTCACGGCGCGGCATCTCCGCCGTGCCTTCACCGAGAGCGTCGGCGTCTCGCCGAAGGATTTCGCGCGCACCGTTCGCCTGCAGCGGGCCGTGCGGATGGCAGCGACCTCGAAGGACTGGGCGCGCATCGCGAGAGACGCGGGCTATTATGACCAGGCGCACCTCATCGCCGACTTCCGGGAGCTCGTCGGGCTCACGCCGGGCGCCTTCGTGAAGCGCGCGGGCGACGACGGCGCCGCGAGACGACTTCTCGGCCCATCGGCCGAGGATGCGCGAGCCTGCGCCGAGGGCGGCGCGAACGCCCGCCATGATGTCGGCGAGAGCGGCGTGGTCAGGGTGCGAGCCCGCATCGAGCGCGCGGCGCCGTAGTGCGACTCCATTCCCCGCGTCGCCTCGCGCGCCCGCGCCTGCGCGAGGCCGACCGCGTTCGACGCGGCCGCGCTCTTCGGCTTGACCGCCGCGAGCAGACGCGACGCTGGAGCGACCAACGGATTGAAACCTCCTGAAAAGAACAGGATTTCGAACCGCCAAGTGCGCCAAGGCCGCCAAGAAGAGGACAAGATCCTGGCGTGCTTGCTGGTTCATTTCTCGGTTGATCGATGCGAGCGGCGCGCTCGGTGCCGTCCGTGGCGGTGCCGTTCGTCCAGGCGATGCCACTAGGTGGCCATTGCCTCATCTCGATGTGTTTTCTCATGCCTTGAGGGCTTCTCCTGGAGGATGCCACCATCACGGTCGGCGCGCCGGGCAGGGGCGGGCCAACCGACAACCCCGACGGCAACAAGGGTGATGACGGCTTCGCCTCCGAGAAGTACCGCTTCTCGCCGTGAGCGCGGCCGGCGTCGCGCCCGTCGGGCTCGTTCAGGACGCGGCAGCCGGCGGGCAGGAGCGGTAGCCCAGCCTGTCCGGCGAGCGGATGCCGACGGGTCTCCGCCGGATGATGACAGGTTCCACCTCGGATGACGATGAGCCCCCCGTGGATGACGACGGGTCCCCGCCTCGATGACAACGTCTCCGGACCGGATGACGATGGCTCGCCGCCCGATGCCGATGGGGGCCGGCCGGATGCCGATGGGCTCCGGCCCCATGCCGGCGGGCCCCAGCCCTGGTGCCGATGTCTCCGGGCCAGATGACGATGGCTCCCGGGCGGATGACGACGACATCCACCTCGGATGACGATGGCCCCCTTTCGGAATGACGACGCCCTCCGCCGCGGTGCCGACGATCCCGCGCCGCGCGCTTGCGCGTCGCCCGTCGCGCTGTCGCCATTCACAGGCACGCATCGGACCCGAGCATCGACGGAGGGCCCAGGCTGCAACCTGGGCCCTCTTCCTTCTGTCACACCCTCGCCGGCGACTTCACGGGTGGACCCTCGCCGGCGGCCAGCTCGTCGCCCGCGGCCAGCTCGCATCCATTTCCCGTGGATTCCCGTGGATCTGGGTGGCGAGCCAGCGTGCGCCTCGGCCGAGCAATGTCCTACCTATTTCGTGAGGACGCTTGCATCTGGAGAACGGGCGGGCGAGCGTGCTTGGGCGAGAAAATTCGCGGGGTGGAGGCAATGAGATGAAAACGGTGCGATTGGCGACGATCGTTGCGGCGGCCCTTACCGCCCTGGTGCTTGGTGCGACGGCGCCCGGGTGCTTGTGGGATCGCGACGACGAGCCCCTGAGCGGGAGGATCTGCGCGATACCGAATACCGGCGTTGTCGAGCACTGCGTCGATGCGAGCGAGGGCCCGGCCAGCGCGTGGAGCAATGCCGAGGCGGACGGCGAGCTCCCGATATTCATGTGGGCGAGGTGGTCGGGGCGCGTGACGCCCGACGAGCTTATCGCGAGCGAGGCGGAGCTCACGGCCTGGTTCGACACCATCGATCGTGTCGTGTCCTATGTGCGCGACGAGCAGAAGCACGCCGAGTCGCTCCGGGCGACCCTGCACGGCGAGCTCGGTAAGCTGCTCCGGCTGATCAGGGATAGCCAGGAGGAGGCCCTCCAAGCAGAGCCGATCCATGCGCCCGACAACTTCAACGAGGCGATGACCGGCAAGGCGAGCGCCGAGAGGGAGCCTCTCGTCGCCGCGATCGCGGCGGACAAGCAGGCGATGGCTGCCGTGCAGGCCATCTTCGATCGCGCCAGGGACGAGGGCGCGCCGCTACAATCCAGGTACGCGGGCGCGGCGGCGAGCTTCGCCGCATATCGCGCGACCGAGGCGGCGGAGACGACGGCGTACGCGGCGCTCTCGGCGCAGGCGTCGCGATCGGCGATAGAAGGGCTCGACGGCGTGGAGCAGGCGGTGCTCGCGGCGGCGCGCGACGCGAGCCGGGCGCCGAACGAACTCGCCGCGGAGGTGATGACGCTGTCGGCGGAGCTCCAGGCGTTCGCGGTCTCGTTCGAGGAGGCGATCGCGCCGCACAAGGAAGTCCTCGCGACCCATGGCGCGGTGGTGCCCGACATGACGTCGGGGGCGCTGCGCTCGCTGAGCGCGATGCTGGGCTACGCGCAGCGGCGGGTCGCCCGGAGCGACGCGACCGCGACGGCGCTGCTCGGCGGCATCGCGCTGCGCCGGCAGGCGCTCGTCGCGCTGGAGGCAGACGACGGAGCGCGCGAGGCGAGCGCGCGGTCGCGGATCCGCCGGGCCTCAGAGGTGTTCAGCGAGGGAGCGCGCGCGCGGGTCGCGGCGCTCTCCGCGGCGCCGCCGGTGAGCGAGCGGCTGGGGCTGCCGCTCTTGGCCGAGCGGTGCGGGGAGCTCGTGGCGCTGGTGCAGATGCGACCGCTCTGCGAGGCGGCTTCGTCCTTGTGGCGAGAGGCCGGATGCGCGGCGCTCCGAGGGCGGTTCGACGCCGCGGAGGCCGAGCTCAGGACGGGCTTGCCGCAGAAGATCGCGGCGGGCCTCGCGGCGCTGCGGGAGCAGGGGATGGGCGCGGCGGAGCTCGACGCAGCGCAGGCGAGGCTCGACGCGGGCGACGTGAAGGGCGCCGCGATGGCGTATGACGCCGCCGTGCGCGGCGCGGAGGGGACATGAGAAGCTCGAAGGACGTCGCGCTGCGCGGCGGGAGCTCCGTGGTGGTCCAGAAGCTCGTCGCGCTTGTCACGGCTCTGGCGGTGCTGGCGCCGTCGTTCGCGCAGGCCGGCACGCCGTACACCATCCTCTGGAGCAGCCGCCAGGACGTCGACTCGTGCGCGAGCGGCGAGCTGGAGACGGAGGGTGACGCCATCTTTGAGGTGAACCAGACGCCCCTGCCCACCTACGGGATCCCGGGCGCGCTGCAGCTCGAAGGCGATGGCTCTCGGAGCAACATGCTCGAGGCGGGGTTCGACTCGGTGCTGCTCCTCACGGGGGCCAACCAGTTCGACTTCGGGGTCCACACCGCGAACGGCTCCGACTGGTGTACCCACGCGCACGACGTGGTGCACCTCGTCTCGGAGCCGCTCGGGCTGAACAAGCCGCTCTTCGACGTCCGCCGCGATGGGACCGGCTTCGAGGGCAGCACCGTGGCCGACCTCGGCCTCGCGGAGATCAACCCGGCGCTTGCGCGCGACATCGCGGAGCTGGAGGTCGCGCTCGGCAAGCTGATGGGGGCGATCCTCCGGAACGCCGCCAGGGTCGCGGACCTCCGGGCGAGAATGGATCTGCTGCGGCAGCTCGATACCGAGCTGCACGACCTGGCGAGCCGGCCGCTCGACGAGATCTCGCGGACCGACCTCGACGCCATCCTCGACCGGTACGAGGACGTTGTCGACCCGGCGACGCGGGCGGCGATGGAGCAGCTCGTCGACGACCTGAAGAAGAGCGTCAGCGACCTGGAGGACGAGCTCGGGCGGCTGATCGACGAGTTCGGCGCGCAGGCCGACGAGGTGGCGGACCTCGCAACGCAGGACGCGCGCGCCGAGGGATGGAACCCGGACGATCCGTGGGCGTACGCGCTCGGGGAGAACGAGGTGCCATGGGTCGAGGTGCCGGACATCTCAGAGGTAGAGGGAGCGTTCGAGGAGGGGAGGGACCCGTACGCGGCGTATGCGGACGGCGTGATCGCGGCGCTGGAGGCCGACGTGAGCGGCGACGTGGTGGTCGCGCGGGCGGACTTCGTGGCGAACGTGAGGGCGTGGCGGGCGAACAGCGCGGCGCTGGAGATCGCGCTGCGCGACCGGATGGGGGTGTCACTGGCGGAGACGAACGCGTTCCTGAAGGCGCAGAACCGGATCACCGGGTTCGTGCGGAAGTTCATGGATGCGTCGGATTGGTTCGTGGACACGCGCATCCCGGCCGACCTGCGGGTGCAGGTGGACACGGTGCTCAAGCCGCGGTTCGATGCACTGGCGGACCAGATGAAGGACAGCCTGAACCAGTGGACGGGGGACGGGCTCGACCTGGAGCAGACGCAGCTCTACCAGACGATCAGCGCGTTCGCGGGGGCGATGTCGACGGTGGGCGAGGGCTTCGAGGCGTACGCGGGGGTGATGCAGACGCTGGTGCACGCGACGACGCGCATCGGCGTGGGGTTCGTGCCGGTGGTCGGGCCGGCGCTCGACCTGTGCGAGGCCGTGACGGGCAAAGCGTGGTGCCTGCCGTCGGGGCAGGAGCTCAGCGACGAGGAGCGGATCTTCTCGGGGCTGGGCTTCGGGCTCGGGGCGATCGGACCGATGTGGCGCGCGGTCAAGACCAGCAGCGGGCTCAGGCCGGCCGCGATCCGGGTGGCGGGGGAGATCGCCGAGATCGAGGAGGCGTTCGCCAAGATCGTGAGGACGAACCGCGTCAGAGGGTACAAGGGGCTCACTGGGGCGATCACCAAGTTCGAGGTGGACATCTTCGAGAAGAAGGCGGCCAAGTTCCTGGTGGATGACGGAAGATCGCTCATCGGGGTCGGCGACGACGGCGTGCGCGACGTGCTCAAGATTCCGAGGGAATCGAGCCATGGGGGTAGCGAGGGGGCAGCGCCCGACTTCTTGTCGATATCCAGAGGGCACAAGCTGATCGTGAGCGAGGCAAAAGGCGGCGAAAAAATCCCCTTCTTCAAGGTGCGCGATCAGCTTTTGAACGCGATGGAGGCGTTGAAGAAGAGGAGGCTCGATGGCGACGTGGCGCGGGTCGAGATCATCATCGAGCAGGGGGCGAAGTTCGATCCGAACAAGTTTACCGTGAAGGACGGCTACCTGTTCGATTGGGATGCTGGCGAGACCGTTACCCTCGAGGGTTTCAACAAACCCATCATGGTGATCCGGCTATGAGCTATTCAGGACCTCAATTCGTCGCCTGGTGCGACGAGCCAGAACGGATCGATGCGTTCGCGGCGGCGCTGTCCGCGCTGGTCATCCCAGGGTATATGATCAGCTTGGGGATGAGTGCGAGCCTAACGTGCAAGACGTGCTCCATCGACGAGGTGCTCGCCATGGTGCGCGCCCACTTCGGAGGTTTGAAGAGCGCTCACGTGGGCTCAAGCGTGAGGCCGAACGATTCCAAGCGCGTCATGAGGTTCGACCTCGCGTGCTACCCCGAAGAAAGCGAACGCCGCCATCCTTACGGCCCCCTCAGGGTGGATGCGGGCGAACGCAAGCGGGACTTTTACCCCTATGAGATTCCCGTGGGCAAGGGCCCCCGCTCCGTGGAGGCCGAGGCCGCGGTCGCCTACCATCTGGTTCAGGGCGACATTGAGGACCTCCTGCTCCGCCTCTGCGCGCCGGACGCGAGCGGGCGCGTCGCGACCGGCGCCTGCACGGGCGAGGAGGACTGGAGCGCCCCGGTCGAGATGTGCGCGACCTACAACGCGAACGCCGCGGAGCTCGCGCGCGACCTCGCCCTGTCGTGGGTGAGCCTTCACAGCAAGGAGAGCGTCTCGCGCATCGCGGGCACGACGCTGGAGGCGCTCCGCGCGCGGGTAGAAGCCGCGCCGCGCGGCGCGCGCGTGCCCATGAAAGGCACGAGCGAACTCACGGTCTCGCTCTCGCGCGAGTCCGTGCTCAAGGCGCTCGCGACGCCGTCGGCCGCGCTGCTCGAAGCGCTCGAGGCCGCGGCGGTGCCCGACGACGCGTGGTGCGTGGCCGAGCCAAAGGCGCGCGAGCTCATCGAGCTACGCCGTCAGCTCGAGGACGAAGCCGCGGGGGAGGTCCCGCCCGCCTTCTGGGTAAAGATCGCGACGCGCGAGCACACCCGCTTTCTCGAAGAGCACGCCCCCTTCCACGTTCGCCGCCTCCCGAGAGGCGGCGTGGTGCTGGCCACCCACCCCTACCGCACGCTCTGGCCGCTCTGGGCCGACGCGCTCTTCGTGCTCGGCCTCATGTCCTGACACAGGCTACCCCATGAGGATGATCAAGCGATGAGAGAAGGGCCGTTTTTCTTCGCCTGGTGTGACGAGGCACAGCGGGTCGATGCGTTCGGCGCGGCGCTGTCGGCCCTCGTCAAGGAGCCGCAGTATTTTATCCGCGCGATCATGGATCGCGACACGGAATGCAACACGACCTCCGTGGGCGAGGTGGTCAGCATGCTCCGCGCCCACTTCGGGCGCACCGACGCCGAAGCCTACTTCGTCGCGTCGCTGAGCTACGAACACTTCGTCCATTGCATCCTTCGCTGCTTCACCGACAGGAGCGAACGTCTCAGGCCGATGGGCCCGATCCACATGCACGCCCGCCAGATCGAGGCCTTTTCCCCCATGCACATGGATCTCGCCCTGGGGAGGGGCCCGCGCTCCGTGCAGGCCGAGGCCGTGCTCGCGTGGCACATGGCGCTGGAAGACATCGACGACGTCCTGCTCCGCCTCTGCGCGCCGGACGCGAGCGGGCGCGTCCCGACCGGCGGCTGCACGACGGCGCGGACCTGGCTCGCGCCGGTCGCCATGTGCGCGACGTACAACGCGGACGCCCGCGACATCGCGCGCGATCTCGCCCTCTCGTGGATCTGCCTCCACGACAAGGACAGGGTGTCGCGCACCGCCGGGCTGTCGCTGGAAGCGCTCCGGGCGCGTGTGGAAGCCGCGCCGCCTGGCGCGTGCGTCACATTGAGACATGTCAGCGCGCATTCGAGATCGCTCTTCCGTGAGGCCGTCCTCGAGGCGCTGGAAACGCCGCCGTCCGCCCTGCTCGCGGCGCTCGAAGCGGCGGCGGAGGCGCCCGACGGCGCGTGGCGCGCGGCAGAGCCGCGCGCGCGCGAGATCTACGAGCGGACGCTCCCATTCAGGGGGCGCGGCGAGCGGGGCACGGAGACAGGCGACGGCTCGCCCCTCTCGCAGGTCGAGATCACCCTCGACCACTTCGAGTTCCTGGTCGACCACGCCCGGTTCTACGTCCGCCGCCTGCCGAGCGGCGGCGTGGTGCTGGCGACCCACCCGTACCGCACGCTCTGGCCGCTCTGGTCGGATGCGCTCTTCTCACTGGGTATCACGTCATGACAGGGACGCGAGGCGCCGCCTGCGGCGCGTGAAGAGCGGTGGTCGGAGCCCTGGCAGTGAGCCAGGCGTCCTCGAGGTCGTCGACCCATGAATCAAGCGCGGAGTGAACGGAGCCCCAATTTCCATGCGTGGTGTGACGAGGCGGACCGGTTCGACGCCTTCGCGGCGGCCCTCTCCGCGCTCGTCTACCCGGGGGGACTTTGCGATGTCAGCCTCTCCACTCCCGGATCCTCCGAACACCTGTGGCGCAGCGAGGTCCCCCTCGACGAGGTCATCGCGGTGACACGTCCCGCCTTCAAGGCACGCTCGGAGATACATGTGAATTTCGGTACGAAGTGGAGATGGCTGGCCAGGTATGGCCTGAGCGTGGACTGCTATGGTGAAGAACACGAACGCCGGTGGGCCAGCGGCCCTCTGCGCGTACACACCTACGAGTGGAAGGGGCTCTACCCGTATTGCCTCGAGATCGCCATCGGCACCGGTGTGCGCTCCGTGGAGGCCGAGGCGGCGATGATCTCGATGCAGTTCGAGCAGGACATGGAGGAGATCCTGCTCGGCCTGTGCGCGCCGGACGCGCGTCCCCGCGTGACGACCGGCTCGTGCTCGGCCGCTTTCGGCTGGTCCGCGCCCGTCGAGGCGTGCGCGACCTACCACGCCGACGCCGCAACGGTCGCGCGGGATCTCGCCCTGTCGTGGGTGCACATCCACGACGGCGACATCGTGGAGCGCGCCGCGGGGTTGTCCATGGACGCGCTGCGTGCGCGCGTCGAAGCCGCTCCCAGAGGGGCCCGCGTCGGGGTCGCCAGCGCCGTCGAGCGCGTCGACGAGCACTGGGACCTCGACCGCGATGCGTCCCGATCGCGGGCCGAGCGCCCGACCCGCCCGGACGCCATTCGGCGCGTCCCACGTGCCCGCCTCGTAGGCGACGAGGATCTCACGCGCGAACAGGTGCTCGCGGCGCTCTCCATGCCGCCGGCCACGCTGGTCGGCGCGCTCGAAGCCTCGGCGGTGCCGGACGAGGCGTGGCGCTCCGTCGAGCCTCGCGCGCGCGAGCTCGTCCAGGAGATCATCGAAGAGCCCAGGGAGGACGAGCCCTCCTACGAGGTGAACGTCGACACGGGGAGACACGTCCGGTTCATCGAGCGCCACTCGCCCTACTACGTCCGCCGCCTTCCGAACGGCGGCCTGCTGCTGGCCACCCACCCCTTCCGCACGCTCTGGCCGCTCTGGTCCGACGCCCTCTGCGTGCTTGGCCTGATGTCCTGACGCAGGTCGTGCCCCCTCTCGCTTCTCCGGACTTCACACCCGGGCGAGCGAGCGGTCGGGCAGCATCTCGGCTCCGTGCGGGCCATCGCCCTCTGTTCCCTGCTGCCTGTCCGGAGACCTCGCAGGCCCGACTCCCGAAGTGGCACCTTGAACCAGAACAGGTATCAACGGCGGATATCCACCCACGCCGTCCGGCGAGATTCGTCCAGCCGCGAAGCGTCTTCGTGGTACCATCCAGGACACATTCGTGGCGGGGGCATGCCACGCCGTGGGCTGTGGGCCGCGCCTGACAGCGCCAGAGCACGTCCGACGTCAAGGGGAGTGATGCTGACGATCTCGGGGTATCAAGCGACCGACAAGATCTACGAGAGCGGCAGCTCGCGCGTCTACCGGGGCCAGCGCGCCGGAGACGGGCGCGCCGTGATCCTCAAGCTGCTGCGCTCGGACTATCCCAGCCAGACGGAGCTCACGCGCTACCGGCATGAATACGCGGTGCTCCGCAACCTGGATGCGCCGGGCGTCGTCCGGGCGCTCGACCTGTGCAGGCACGAGAACGGGCTCCTCCTCGTCCTCGAGGATTTCGGCGGCCGCTCGCTGGCGCACCACCTCCACCACCTCCAGCGCCGCCCGCTCGACGCCGCGGACTTCGTCCGGCTTGCGATCCAGATCACGCGCGCCCTTCGCGAAGTCCACGAAAGCGGAATTATACACAAGGATATCAATCCGTCCAATATCGTAGTCAACCGCGAGACGGGTGTTGCCAAGATCATCGACTTTGGCATCTCGACGCGGCTTTCACGGGAAGAGCTCTCGATCAAGAGCCCCGCGGTGCTCGAGGGGACCCTCGCCTACATCTCTCCCGAGCAGACCGGCCGCATGAACCGGTCGCTCGACCATCGCACCGATTTCTACTCGCTCGGCGCCACCTTCTACGAGCTCCTCACGGGCGCGCCGCCCTTCAGCGCGACGGACGCCATGGAGCTCGTTCACTGCCACGTCGCGCGCGATCCCGCCCCGCCGCGCGCGCGCTGTCCGGGCGTGCCGGAGGTCCTGTCGGACCTCGTGATGAAGCTCATGGCGAAGGCGGCCGAGGGCCGTTACCAGAGCGCGGCGGGCCTCCTTCACGACCTGGAGGAGTGCGAGCGGCGCCTCGCGGCCACGGGCGAGATCACCCCGTTCCCGCTCGGCCGCGCCGACGCCTCCGGCGAGCTCCGCATCCCGCAGCAGCTCTACGGGCGCGAGCGCGAGGTGCAGGCGCTGCTCGAGGCGTTCGAGCGCGCGGCGCGGGGCGGCGCCGAGCTGATGCTCATCGCCGGGTACTCGGGGATCGGCAAGTCCGCGCTGGCGCACGAGCTGTACAAGCCCATCACCGAGGCGCGCGGGTACTTCGTCGCGGGCAAGTACGACCAGCTCCAGCGAAGCACCCCGTACACCGCGATCACCAGCGCGTTCCGCGACCTGGTGCGGCAGATCGTCGCCGAGCCCGAGGCGCAGTTCGCGCTCTGGCGCTCGAAGATCAAGGCCGCGCTCGGGGCGAACGGGCAGGTCCTCGTCGACGTGATCCCGGAGATCGAGCGCATCGTGGGCGACCAGCCGCCCGTCCAGGCGCTGGGGCCCGCCGAGTCCCAGAACCGCTTCGTGCGCGTCCTCCAGAACTTCGTCCGCGTGTTCTGCGACGCCGAGCGCCCGCTGGCCATCTTCCTCGACGATCTGCAGTGGGCCGACGCGGCGTCCCTCAGGGTCATCGAGCTCTTGATGACCGACGCGAAGCTGCGCGGCCTGCTCGTGATCGGCGCCTACCGCGACAACGAGGTGGGGGCCGCGCACCCGCTCTCGGCCGCGATCGCCGCGCTGCGACGGGAAGGGGCGGTCGGCCGGGTGCGCGAGATCTCCCCGGGGCCGCTCGGCGCCGAGATGGTCTGCCGGATGCTCGCCGACGCGCTGCGCGCGGACGCCGCGGCGGTCATGCCGCTCGCCGCGCTGGTCACGCGGAAGACGGGCGGTAACCCGTTCTTCGTCAACGAGTTCCTCCGCACGCTGCACCACACCGGGTGTTTGCGGTACGACGCCGGGCTCGCGGCGTGGACGTGGGACGTCGAGCACATCGAGTCCAGGAACATCACGGACAACGTCGTCGATCTGATGATCGGCAAGCTGCGGGAGCTCCCCGCGGACACGCAGCGAGCGCTCATGTCGGCGTCCTGCCTCGGCAACCGCTTCGACCTGGGCAGGCTCGCGGTCATCCGCGAGGAGACCCGCGCCGATGCCTACCGGCACCTCGCGCCCGCGCTGCAGGAGGGCCTCATCGTCCCTCTCTCCCCGATGGAGCCCGCGGCGCCCGACGATCTCGCCGCGCCGCTCGTCTTCCCGGACTACAGGTTCCTCCACGATCGGGTCCAGCAGGCCGCGTACGCCATGATCGAGGACGGCGAGCGCAGCGGCCTCCACGCCGACATCGGCCGGCTGCTCCTGCAGAGCCTGGGCGGGCGCGCCCCCGAGGAGAAGGTCTTCGACGTCGTCTACCACCTGAACCGCGGCGCCGACCTGCTGAGCGACGCCGCGGAGCAGCGGCGCCTCGCGGAGCTGAACCTCCTCGCGGGCCGGCGCGCGCTGCTCTCCGCCGCCTTCGACGCGGCGCGCGGCTACTTCGCCCGAGGCCTCTCGCTGCTGCCCGCGAGCGCCTGGCAGAGCGATCCTGCGCTGATGAGCGCGCTCCACGTCGGCGCGGCCGAGGCGGCGTGCATGAACGCCGACTGGGGCGCGATGAAGGAGCTCGTCGACGCCGCCCTGTGCGAGATCCACGACGTCATGAACAGGAGCAAGCTCTACGAGCTCCTGATCCTCTATCACCACACCCAGGCGGAGTTCCGGAAGGCCGTGGACATCGCCGTGGAGGCGCTCGCGCAGCTCGGCGAGACGTTCCCGGCGAGCCCCGGCATGCAGGATTTCCTCGACGCCTACACGAAGACGACGGGGCAGGTCGCCGAGATCGGCCTCGAGCGCCTCGGCCGGCTCGCCCCGATGACGGAGGCCCCGAAGCAAGCCGCGCTCGTGATCCTCCGGCGCGCGATCCATGCGTCGTATTTCGCCGCGCCGGAGATGCTCGGGCTCTTCATCTGCCGCGCGCTCGACCTGACGATGGATCACGGCGAGTCGCCGCTCTCGTCCTATGCGTTCGCGGCGTTCAGCGTGCTCGTCAACGCCGGCGTGGGCGACATCGCGACGGGATCCCGGTTCGGCGAGCTTTCGATCGCGGTGCACCGGCGCCGGGACGAGCCGTTCTACAAGGCGAGCGTCTACAACTTCTATTACGGGCTCTCCCGGCACTTCTACCGTCCGGCCCGCGAGAGCCAGTCGCCGCTCCTCGAAGGGTACCTGAGCTACGCCGAGAACGGCGACGCCGAGAGCGCCGCGTACTGCCTGATCAACGCCTTCGTCTGCGGCGCCGTCTCCGGGCAGAACCTCCTCGACCTCGAGGCGATGTTCGACAGGCACATCGAGGAGGTGTTCAGGTTCAAGCAGGAGCAGGTCATCAACCAGCTCAGCGTGTGGCGGCAGGCCATCCGGAACCTCACCGGCAGGTCCGAGCACGCGGCGAAGATCAAGGGAGAGTTCTTCGACGCCGAGCAGGCGCTCCCCGGCCTCTACGCGACGAAGAACTTCAACACCGTCAATTATATCCATACGGCGCAGGCCATGCTCTATTTCGTGTTCGGCGAATACGAGCTCGCCTACAAGCACGCCGCCGAGACGGAGCCGACCCTCGGCGCGAGCACGGGCAAGGTGTTCACGCCGCTGCACACCTTCTATTACTCCCTCGCCATGACCGCGCTCTACCCGGCGGCCTCGCCGGAGGACAAGGCGCGCTACCGCGCGAAGCTGTCGGAGAACCAGGCGAAGCTCAAGGCGCTGTCCGGGACGTGCGCCAGCAACTTCCTGCACCGGTACCTGCTCGTGGAGGCCGAGCTCGCGCGGATCGACGGCCGCGCGGCCGAGGCGCTGGACCTGTACGACCGCGCCATCGCGTCCGCCTCGGAGCACGACTATGTGAACGAGGCCGCGGTGGCCTGCGAGCTGGCGGGGCGGTTCTGGCTCGCGCAGGGGAAAGAGAAGCTCGCGCGCGTGTACCTCGCGGACGCGAGTTACCACTACGACCTCTGGGGCGCCGTCCGCAAGGCGCAGGACCTGGAGGAGCGGTATCCACAGCTCGCCGCGCGCGAGGCGCACCCTCCGCGATCCTCGGAGATCGCGCCCTCACGGACGTTCGTCACGACGACCTCGCTCGGCGCATCACGCCTCGACCTCAGGACGGTCCTGAAGGCGGCGCAGGCGATCTCCGGGGAGATCGTGCTCGACAGGCTCCTCGCCAAGCTCATGTCGGTCGCCATGGAGAACGCCGGCGCCCAGCGCGGCTGCCTCGTCCTCCGGGACAGCGACGGCCTGCGGATCGAGGCCGAGGTCGACTGGACGGACGGCCGCGACGAACCGCGCTTCCCGGGGCTGCCGCTCGACCAGGCCGCGGCGCACGAACGCCCGCTCCTCTGGGCCGCGATCGTGCAGTACGTCGCGCGCACGGGACAGTGCGTCGTCCTCTCCGACGCATCGACAGATCGGCAGTTCCAGCGCGACGACTACGTCGCTCAGCGCTGCCCGAGGTCGGTCCTGTGCACGCCCATCACCCACCATAACGGCCTTTACGGGGCCATCTACCTCGAGAACAACACGGCGGCGGGGACGTTCACCCAGGAGCGGCTGGAGCTCCTCTCGATGCTGTCCTCGCAGATGGCGATCTCCATCGAGAACGCGAAGCTCTACACGGGCGTGGAGCAGAAGGTCCGCGAGCGCACGGCGGAGCTCGAGCAGGCCCACGCGACGATCGTCCGCCTGGAGCGGGAGGCGGTCGAGAACCAGATGGCGGGCGGCTTCGCGCACGAGATGCGCAACGCCCTCTCGGGGGCCGCCATGGTGCTCGAGTCGGTGACCCAGGGCGGCGAGACGCTGTGCGCGAAGAACGCGGCCCGGCTCGGCGAGCTGTTCGACTTGCTCAAGGGCGATATCCCGGAGGGCAAGATCAAGGCGGCCATCGCCCATCTGGGCGACATCGAGGAGGCCGAGGAGACGCTCGACAGCGTGCTCCGGATGGTGGGCGACTGCACGGAGCGCGCGCTGAGCGTCACGAACAGGATCCTGGAGTACTCGAAGCTCGGCGTCGCGCTCGCCGGCAACGAGGTCGTGAGCCTCCGCCGCGTCATCGAGTCCGTCGCGGCGCGGCACCGCGACGAGTTCGCGCGTCAGGGCGTGTCGGTCGAGCTCGATCTCCGGGGCGGCTCGGCGGTCGTCGGGTACGAGTCGCACTTCGACTCCATCGTGAGCAACATCGTCCTGAACGCGCGCGACGCGCTGCTCCTGGTCGGCGACGGCCGCGGCCGGCGGATGCGGGTCGAGACGGTCGACGAGGGGGAGCTCCAGGTCCTCACCATCAGCGATAACGCCGACGGGATCTCGTCCGACGACCTCTCGAAGATCTTCCAGCCGTTCTTCTCGACGAAGCCGACGACCGGCGTGGGCCTGGGGCTCAGCTTCGTCTCCCGCCTCGTCGCGATGTACCGCGGGACGATCGACGTCGAGAGCGCCGCGGAGCGCGGAACGACGTTCGTCGTCCGGCTTCCGCGCGCGGCGCTCCACCAACAGCCGCAACCGGCCGGCGCGCCCGCCGGCCGGATCGATCTCAACCTCTCCGGGAATTGAAAGGAGGCGCCAAGATGACATCGGCGAAATTCACCAGGCGCTTCCGCGAAGCTTCGGGCGAGGCGCCGGAGGAGCCCGACAAAGAGCGGGCGATCGTGGTCGTGATCGACGACGACCCGCGGATGCGGTCTGCGCTCGAGTTCACGCTGCGGCGTGATTACGACGTGCGCCTGTACGCGAGCGCGCAGGAGGGCATCGCCGCCATGACGGAGATGGTCAGCCTGGTCATCCTGGATATCCGCATGCCGGGCATCGACGGGCTCACTGCCTACCTGAAGATCAAGGCGCTGTTCCCGAAGGTGCCGATCATCTTCTACACCGCGTTCCAGGACATCCTGGAGAAGCAAGACCTGCTCTCGACCCACAAGGCGTTCGGCTATTTCGACAAGAATGGCGACGTGTCGGGGCTCATCGCGGCCGTCGAGAAGGCCGTCCAGCATCACAGCCTGGTCTCCAGCATGGCGAGCGCGCAGAGGCTCGTGCGCGGGATCATGCCCCCGGACGCGAGCTGATCAGTCGCTCGCGTGCCGCCGCGCGCGCGGCAGCTCGACCGTGAACCTCGCGCCCTCGCCCAGGCGGCTCTCCACGCGGACCGCCCCGCCCATCGCCTCCGCCGCCTCGCGCACGATCCACAGCCCGAGCCCGAACCCGCTGTAATGGCGGGACGTCGTCGCCCGCTGAAAGCAGCGGAAGATCCGCTCGTGATCGGCCGCCGCGATGCCGATCCCGCGGTCGCGGACGGTGAGGCGCGCCATGTCGCCGGACGCCTCGAGCGCCACGTCGACGGGCTTGCCGCCGCCGTACTTGGACGCGTTGGAGAGCAGGTTGGTGATGATCTGCTCGAGCCGCACCGGGTCCCAGTGGCCGCGGAGGGCGCTCGGCGCGTCGACGGTGACCGGGCACGCCGCGCGCCGGAGCAGCGCCGCGTGTCCGTCCAGGAGGTCTCGGAGGAGCGCGCTGAGGTCGACCTCCTCTGGCGCCACCGTCATCGGCGCCGCCGTGATCTGCGAGATGTCGAGGAGCTCCTCGACGAGCCGGTGCAGCCTGCCGAGCAGCGCCTCCACGGCCTCGAGCTTCGGGATCACCTCCTCGGCGGCCGGCGGCGGCCCGCCGGCCCTCCGGTACATGCGAAGGAGCGCCTGCACCCGGAGCATCACCGGGGTGAGGGGCGTCTTCAGCTCGTGCGACGCGATGGTCAAGAACTCCTGGCGCGTCTCCTCGACGTGCTTCCGGTCCGTGATGTCCTCCGCGATGACGATGAAGTAGGCGGGCGCCCCGGAGGCGTGGCGGACCAGGGAGACCGTGACCTTCGCCCAGACCGGCTCGCCGCCCTTCCGGACATAACGCTTCTCCCGCGAGACCGTCTGGACCTCCCCCGACAAGATGCGGCGCACGTTCTCGATATCGGTGGGCAGATCCGGCGGATAGGTGATCTGCTGGAACGTGAGATCGGTCATCTCTGCATGGGAGTAGCCCACGAGATCGCAGAATTTCTCGTTCAGCCGGAGCCACCGGCCCTCGACCGACGCCTGGCCGATGCCGACCGCGGCCTGGTTGAATGTGGCGCGAAAGCGCTCCTCGCTCCTCCTCAGCTCCTCCTCGGAGCGCTTGCGCTCCGTGATGTCGTGGAACGACGTGACCACCGCGTACGGGATGGACTCGCTCGGGCGGAGCAACGGCTGCGAGTTGATGGAGATCCACGCCATCTCGCCCTCCGGCCGGTGGACCCCCATGATCACGTTCTTCTGCGGCGCCCCCGTGCGGAGCGTCACGATGGCCGGGTGCAGGTCGCCGTTGAACGGAGCGCCGTCCTCGTGGACGGCCCTCCAGCGGGGATCGCGGCTCTCCCGGCCCGCCATCTCCGCGGACGTGAGCCCGAGGATGCGCTCGGCGCTCGCGTTGCACGCCTCGATCGAGCCGCTCGCGTCCTGGAGGACGATCCCCTCGTCGAGGGCGGCGATCACCGAACGATAGCGCTCCTCGCTCCTCCGGAGCGCCGCTTCCGTCGCCCTCCGCTCCGTGACGTCGGCGCAGATCATGAGCAGGGTGGCGACGCGGCCGCCGCGCAGGATGGGGCTGACCCTCACCTCGTAGAGCGCTACCTGGCCGTGCTCGCCGCGGATCGTGCACTCGCAGCTGTCGGACGCCTCCGACCGCACCACGCGCTCGACGCAGGAGCGGGCCGCCTCTCGCGTCTCCGGCGCGATGTGCTCGTAGACGCTCGTCCGCAGGAGGCTCGTCGAGCTCGCCCTCGGCAGCGCGCGGCCGGAGAGCAGGATCGTGCCCTCCGGGGAGAGCACCAGGATGCAATCGGATGCGCTGTCCAGGATCGCCTGCAGCAACGCCTCGGCGCCGCCGAGCTCGGCCAGCTGTCGCTTGAGCGCGTCGGCGGCGCCTTCTTCCGCGGATTTCCCCAGCGCGGCCACGCGCTATGCATTGTTACCAGAGGTCGCGGCCGCAACCGCGCAGGCGAACTCGCGTCGGCTGACGGGGCCCGCGCGGGGCCCGCATCGCCACGGTCTCCGGCATCGTTTCTTGGCGCGACGAGCGCGCCGGCGGGTGGCCAAATGCCGAGCGCGCCACTACGCAAACCTCCGGGCGACGACGACGATGCGGAGCACACGGGTGGACGGGGCTGGCTGCCGGCGCGCCGAGGGCGCCGCCGCGGCCGGGCAGGCCGAGGTGGCGCTGCGGGAGAGCGAGGCCCGCGATCGCGCGGCCAGCGCAGAAGCCGCCCGGCTGGAGGCCGAGGCGGCCGTCCGGCGGAGCGAGGAGCAGTATCGCCTCGTCAACCGCGCCACGAACGACGTGATCTGGGACTGGGATCTGGAGACGAACCGGGTCCACTGGAACGGAGCGGTCGTCCAGCACTTCGGCTGCACGCCGGAGGAGCTCGGCGACGGCCCCGAGGGCTGGTACGACCGCATCCACCCCGAGGACAAGGCGCGGGTGGCCGAGGGGGTCCGCGCGGCGATCGACGGCAACGGGGAGAGCTGGACCGACGAGTACCGCTTTCGCAAGGGCGACGGCTCGTACGCGCCCTTCCTCGACCGCGGCTACATCGGCCGGAGCGCGAGCGGCGTGCCCACCCGCATGATCGGCTCGATGCTGGATCTGACCGAGCGCCACCGGGCCGAGGCGGCGCTGCGCGAGAGCGAGCTCTTTCACCGTCAGACCCTCGAATCGATCCCGGGCATGGTGTGGGCGACCCGGCCCGACGGCTACTGCGAGTTCCTCAGCGAGCAATGGGTCGAGTTCACCGGCGTGCCCGCCGAGCGGCAGTTCGGCGACCGGTGGCTCGAGGTCCTCCACCCGGACGATCGGGAGCGGGTCTTCGCCGCCTGGCGCGCCGCGGTTGGGGGGCTCGCCCCGTATGACCTGGAGTACCGTATCCGGTGGCGCGACGGCGGATACCAGTGGTTCAAGGTGCGCGGGCGGCCCATCCGCGGCGCCTCGGGCCGGATCGTCCGCTGGTTCGGGATCGCGATCAACATCCACGATCTCAAGCTGGCAGAGCAGGCGCTGCGGGACGCGGACCGACGGAAAGACGAGTTCCTGGCCATGCTCGCCCACGAGCTGCGCAACCCCCTCGCGCCCGTCCGCACGGCCGTCGCGATGCTCCGGAGGGTCGGAGCCGCGGATCCCGTGCAGCGGCGAGCCCGGGACGTGATCGATCGCCAGGTCACGCACATGGTCCGGTTGATCGACGACCTGCTCGACATCTCTCGCATCGCCCGCGGCCGGATCCAGCTCCGCAAGGCGCGCTGCGATCTCGTCAGCATCGTCCGCCAGACCGCCGAGGATTACCGGGCGAACCTCGAGGCCGACGGCGTGGCGCTCCGTGTGAGCGCGCCGGACGAGCCGCTCTGGGTCGAGGGCGACGACACCCGGCTGGCGCAGATGCTGGGCAATCTGCTGCAGAACGCCGGCAAGTTCACCGACGCGGGCGCGCGCGAGGGCGGGCGCGTGGGCGTGCGCGTCGAGGCGGGCCCTCGTCCTCGGGCGCCCGGGCGCGACGGGGGCGTGTCTGGACAGGCCGTCATCACGGTCGAGGACAACGGCGTCGGGATGGAGCCGGCGCTGCTATCGCGCATCTTCGATCCGTTCAGCCAGGCGGAGCAGGGGCTGGCCCGGAGCAAGGGGGGGCTCGGGCTCGGCCTTGCGCTGGTGAAGGGGCTCGTCGAGCTCCACGGCGGGACGGTGGCGGCTCACAGCGAGGGGCCCGGCCGCGGCTCGGTGTTCACGCTGCGGCTGCCGCTCGCGGCGCCGGTCGCCCGGGACGTGTCGCCCGCCTCCGACAGGGAGGAGGCCACTCGCCAGGGGGTTCGCGTCCTCGTGATCGAGGACAACCACGACGCGGCCGAGAGCCTCCAGATGCTCTTGACCCTGAGCGGCTACGACGTGGAGACGGCGTTCGACGGCCCGACCGGCCTGACGGCGGCCCGGACGCGCCCTCCGGATGTGGTCCTGTGCGACCTCGGGTTGCCGGGCGGGATGGATGGGTACGACGTGGCCCGCGCCATCCGCGCCGAGCCGTCGCTCGCGTCGACGCGCCTCGTCGCCCTGAGCGGCTACGGTCAGGACGAGGACCGGAGGAGATCGCGAGAGGCGGGCTTCGACAGGCACCTCGTCAAGCCAGCCGAGGACACCGCGCTGATGGAGGCCCTGTCGGCGGGGCGCCGCGAGCTGCGCAGCTCGGCGAGCCCGCTCTCGCGCTGACCTGCGGCCCGCGCTCGCGCCCCCGGTTGCGAGGGCGCCTGGGTTTGGCGTCGACTGCGTGAAGGTGGCATTGTAGGCACAGCGACGCTGAGGGCGAACGATGAACGATAGAGAGCTCGAGGCCGCGCTGCGGCGTGATCCGTCCGATGCGCAGGCCTGGCTCGCGTACGCTGAGACGTTGACGGCGGCGGGTGATCCGCTGGCTGAGCTGATCGAATGGGAGCGGCGCGTGAGAGCCGACGAGGCGGGAGCGTGGCAAGCGCGGCGGAGGGCGCGGGACGAGCTGCGCGGGGCGTGGGGGCTGGGCGACAAGGATGGGGTCGACGGCGAGTTCGCGTGGGGGTTGTTCAAGGTGCGTCGGGTGAGGAAACATCATGCGGCGTGCCTGTGGCGTCTGACTCGAGTACGGCTGCTGGACGCGAGCTCGCTGGAGCTCGAGCAATTGCCGCGCGCCGAGCTCGAGGAGTGCCTGGCTGCGCTCGAGTCGTTGAAGCCGCGACGGCTGCTGCTGTCCGATGCCTTGCTCGACGCAGGGGATGCGTTGACGCTGGCGCGAGCCCCCGCGGCGACGATGCTGCGGCAGCTCGTGCTGGAAGCGAGCGGCGCGAGCTTCGAGGGGGACGCCGTGATGGCGGAGTTTGCTCGCGTGCTGCCGAAGGAGGAGCTCGAGCAACTGGGGCTGTGGAATCTGCGGATCGGGGACGCCGGGCTGGAGGGTTTGCACGGCGCGGCTGCCTGGCCGCAATTGCGGCACCTGTCGCTCGGCTTCAACGAGCGGCTGTTGAGTGGATCGCTGCGCACGCTGTTCGAGGGCGCATGCTGGCCCCGGTTGGAGCGGTTGGCGCTCGGCTGCGGCGAGGTGGATGCCAGCATGATGCCGCGTCTGTCGGGTCTGCCGCTGGCGGCACGGCTGCGCTCGCTGAGCTTGTGGGGAACTCCGGCGGGCCCGGCGTTCTGGCGTGACCTGGCGGAGAGCGCGAGCTGGGCCTCGCTGCAGCGGCTGAACGTGGAGGAGAGTGACTTCGATGACGCGGCCGCGTACGCGTTGAGTCACGCTCGAGATCGGTCGCTCGAGCTGCTCATGTCATTCTTCACGCCGCTCGGCGCGGACGCGGCGCTGTCGCTTCTGCGCGGCGATGGGCTGCCGAGCTTGCGGCTGCTGGCGAACATCACCTCCGCGACGCCCGAGCAGATGGCGGCGCTGCGCGGCTTTGGTCAGCGGTTCACGCTGGGCAGTGTTCACGACTGCGGAACGCCTCAGTGGATCGTGCGCGATCACTTTCAGATGGATCAGTGGTAGTTTCTCCGGGGCCGCGTCGGGGTTGAGCCGCGTGACGAGGATCGTCTGGGCGCTCGACTGGGGGTTGCGGAGGCCGATTACGAGGCGCCCTGCGCTCCCGCCGACGGGCGACGCCGCGAGACCCTCGATGGTTCGCGGCGGTCGCCTCGAGAGTGCTCAGCTCGCGCGCGCGAGGCCGACCGTGGCCGGGGCGCCGCTCTGGGCGAGGCGCTCGGCGAGGGCCTTGTCGTAGAGGGCCTGTTCGCTGGCCTTGTGGGCGGCCGTGAAGCGCACAAGGATCGCGCACACCGACGAGACGAGCGCGGCGAAGCCCAGCACCGCAAAGCAATCCTGGGTGTCGCCGACCGCCTTGAGCAGGAAACCCGCCGCGACCGCGCCGACGTTGCCGCCCGCGCCCACGATACCTGCGACGCCGCCGAGCGCCTTGCGATCGATGAAGGGCACGAGCGCGTAGGTGGCGCCGCAAGCCATGTGCGTGAAGAGCCCGAAGACGATCATCGCGAGCACCGCCATCCCCGCCGTCTGCATGCGGGAGAACCAGAGCAGGCCGAGCCCCTCGCCGACCATCAGCGCGAACAGGAGGGTCGTGCGGGCGTCCAGGCCCTTCCGGTGTGCCAGCCGATCGGAGAGTATGCCGCCCACGGCGCGGGCGAACAGCGCCAGGAGCCCGAAGCTACCCGCGGCCATGCCTGCGGTCTGGAGATCCAGCTTGAAGCGGTCCACGAAGTAGCTGGCGGCCACGTTGTGCACGAAGAGCTCGATCCCGAAGCAGGCCCCGTACGTGATGAACAACATCCAGGACCGGTAGTTGCCCATCGCCGCCTTGAAGATCGCCCATCCGCCCTTTTTCCCGCCCTCGATCTCGACGCCCGCCGCGCGAAGGTCCTTGTAGTTCCCTTGCGGGCAGTCCTGGGTGTACTTCCAGTAGAGGACCGCGACGACGAGCATGAGCGCGCCCGGCACAACCATCGCGAGGCGCCAGCCGAGCGATGAGCTGACACCCAGGCTCAGCACCGCCGCGAGCACCCAGGGCATGGTCGACTGCGTGACCCCCCCTCCGGCGTTGCCCCAGCCCGCGCTGGTGGCGTTCGCGGTGCCGACCACGTTGGGAGCGAACATGACGGACGTGTGATACTGCGTGATGACGAAGCTCGCGCCGATCATGCCGATCAGCAGCCTGAAGAACAGGAAGACCTCATAGCTCTGCGCGAGCGCGATCCCGAGCACGGGGATGGCGCCGAGCGCGAGCAAGCACGTGTAGGTCGCCCGCGGGCCGTACTTGTCGCAGAGCGGCCCGATCACCAGACGACCCGCCACCGTGATTCCCACGGCGGCGATGTTGATGTTGGCGATCTGCTCCTTGGTCAGCCCGAATTCGCCCTTGATGACCGGCATCAGCGGTGCCACCGCGAACCACGCGAAGAAGCAGGCGAAGAACGCCAGCCAGGTCAGGTGGAATGCGCGCATCGCTGGAGTCGACAGCGAAAATAGCTCGATCTTGGTCGCCTTGGTCATGGGTCCTCGTAAGTTGCAAGTTCTGAAGGACCTCGCGGTGCGGCGATCGAGGCCTCAGGACGGATTCATAAAACAAGGACCGTAAATGGGTCGTAAATCGTATGTTTCCGGTCGATGTCGAGCCCAAAATAGGTTGCAGACCGTATGTTTCCGGTCGATGTCGGACGCCAGATGGGTTGCAGATCGTGTGTTTCCGTTTGATGTCGGACGCCAGATGGGTTGTAGACCGTATGTTTCCTTTTGATGTCTGCGCCGTGCCCATCACGGCACGCGAGGCGCGGTCAGGGCGCCTGCTGGTCAGCCATCGCGATCGGCGGACAGGCGTGCGCGAGGCGCGTCGGGCTCTCGCCTGCGTCGGACGCGTCCGTCTTGCTGGCGCCGCTCACGAGGTGTGCCGGGAGGATGCCGGTGATGGCGACCGTCACCCCGCCCGCAACAACCTCGACCAGTCGGGCCGCAACCAGAGCGTCGGGGCCATGCATCGTACGGCCGCGGCCGGGAGAGGCGGGGATGAAGGATACGGCCTGACCCAGGGCATGCCAGGCGCCAGCCGGGGCCCACGGCAGGATGAGGGCGTCGCCGCGCGGACGGCACGAGCGTGCCGTGGACCCGCGGAGGATCGCGCCCGCCGCCGCGGCCCTGCTCGGCGTCCCGCACCCCTCGGCATCCCCGCCCCCGCCGACTTCACGCGATCTGCCTTCGTCCTGACAGCCTTCGCGTCAAACAGTCGAGACACAGAGGCGAAAGCCGATCGTTGTATGTCGCGCGACCTCGTGGCTCCAGTTGCGGTACGCCGACTGGAGCCTGCTCTCGATGCTGCGCCAGCACCCGCCTCGCAGCGGGCGCACCCGCGTCGCGCCGCCCACGCACGGATCGCGGCCGAGGCGCATTCGTTCGAGGTGCGCGTCCGCGCGAAACGCGTCCAGGCACCAGCTCCAGACATTGCCGGCCATGTCGTGGCAACCAAGAGGGCTCGCGCCGGCCGGGTGCTCGCCTATCGGGCTCGGCCCGCCGCGATTCCAGTCCTCGGCGAAGCAGGCGCGCCGTTCGTCCGGGGGATCGTCTCCCCAGGGGTACCGCCGACCATCGAATCCGCGCGCGGCGAGCTCCCATTGCGCCTCCGTGGGCAACGTCCCACCGGCCCAGGCGCAATACCGCAGGGCTTCCGCGTAGCTCACGTTCACCACGGGCCGATCGGGCGCGTCGAGCTCTGCCCGGCCCGCGGAGGGCAGCGCCGAGGCGCCCGTCGCCGCGACGAAGACATTGTATTCGGCGCGGGTGACCGGGTGCGCGCCGAGCCAGAAAGGGGACAGCTCGACGCGATGCGGTGGGTTTGGCGCCTCGGACTCGAAGATCGGATCTTGGCCCATCGTGAAGGTGCCGCCAGGGATCCACACGAGGCCGGAGGGCGTCGAGCGTGGGGCTGTTGTCATGGCGTCCTGGAGCTCGCCGCCGAGCGTTGTGCTTCGAATGGCTCGATGGAAGGCCACATCGACGCGCGCCAGCAGCCGATACAATCCTCCGCGACCGGAATCCCGGCGTCGAGCAGCCTGCGCGCCGCCGAGAGCTCGAGCAGCCCGGATTGGAACCACACCAAAGACGGACGCAACACGAGCGCATCCTCGACGTGGGGCACGAAATCCTGGGGCTTGCAGAAGACGTTCAGCACGTCGAGCGGCGTGGGAAGCTCGATCAGGCGGCGGCGGACGGGCACACCGAGGATCTGGGTCGCCTCGGGATAACGGGTCGGGACGGGGAGGATGTGGTAGCCGACCTTCTGGAGGTAAAGCGGGATCTGGTGCGCATCGAGATCCCGGCGGCTCTCCGGCTTGATCCCCAGCACCGCGATCGAGCGCGCATTCCTGAGCGTCCGTTCCATGTCCACGGTGCCGAGTAGAGGGACGTCGAGCATGTTCTGCGCCGCGGAGCAGATCTAGCATGCGCGACGTCGTCCTGGACCTGCGTGATCTCCTCGATGAAGATTCTCTCCATCGCCGTCGCGATCTCCGTGCTGAATGCAGCGAGGGCGCCATCGGTGGCCCGAGCAGCCGAGGGGCGGTCGATCGATGAGGATATCGGTGACACCGAGGCTTCGGTCAGAGGAGAGCAGGAAGACCACGTCACGAGGGGACAGCGGAGCCGAGCAAGCGGACGCCGGAGCTGCGCAGCGGGGGGCGATCACGCGCAGGCATCGAGTCATGGTAATGCAGAACACCAAGATGGGCGCGCAGGAGGGGGCCAGGGCTGCGCAGGAGGGGTCCGGGGCTGCGCTGGAGCCATGCAACCGTGCGATGGGACACCAAAATGGGTGCGCAGGAGGGCGGCTGGGACCGCGCAGGAGGGCTCCAAGGCCGCGCAGGAGGCTCGCCGGAGCCGCGCAGGAGGGCGGCTGGGACGCGCAGGAGGGCGCCGAGGCCGCGCAGGAGGCCAACCCTGAGCCGCGCAGGTGTACGAGCGGAGCCCTGGTAACACTTCTGACCGGGAGCCGCGGTGACACTTCCCTGAGCTACAGGCCCCTGCTCCGGGAGGACTGGAAACAGCGACCGGATCCTCGTCGACGCGACACGCTCGCCGCACTTTCTCGGACCGCCAAAATCTGTACACGAACTGCTCCCCGCGGTCGTGGTACACATGAGCCTCTCCTCACGATCCGGCGTGAATTCTCGCAGGTCACGCCCTTTGGCCAGCCGCAGCTCCTTGTTCTTGAGGGGGACCCCTCTCCAGGCCCAGGCTCTCCAGCCGAGCGCGCAGCTTCTTCGGCTTCACGTGGGGCGGTCCTTCCGCAGCTCGATCAGCGCGTCGACGATCACCGCTGGCGTCGCATGCGGGAACGTGTGCGCCACGGGCCGCCGCTCCTCCAGGCCGCGAGGTCCGGCCTGCTCGTGGCGCTCCACCCACTTGTACCACGTCTTCCGGCTGATACCGGACCGCCGCCACAGCTCCGCGAACGTCTCGTCCGACTCGTTGACCTGCGTCATGAACCGAAGCCTCTCATCCACTGAACATGTCTTTTTTCAGCGCACCGGCGGTTCTCCGTCGCTGGCCCTCTACGACATGTGTCACTAAGCTCCCGGTCCGTCCGGGGGCTACCCAGGCTACCGGTCTGAACCGCCTCCCAGCCGATGGGCTTCCTGGCCAGGGACGGCGCGGATCGGCGGAATCGCGCTAACGACGGCGACGGAAACGGCCGGCGCGGGGCGAGCTCGGACTTTCGCGGCTCAGACGTCAAGGCGGAAGGAGGAGCGGGCTGATGGTGCCGCCGTAATCCCTGACCTTGCCTCCCGCAAGCCTCCGAATGAACCCTGCCGCACTCTCGATGGCGTTTAGCCAGTCAGCGCCCTTGAGGCGCACGTGGTCATCGGTCTTGAACCCGAGCACGTCCACGGCCACAGACCATAACCCGTCGGGTTCCTCACGGAGGTCGCTAATACGGATCGTTATGGTCCGTGGCGCGCTTCCGTCCGATGGCGTGAAGGTGGAGACGATCTCTAAGATGTTCATCTTTCACAACCCTTGAGGCAGTCACCGAGCTTCAAATTGCACTTATACATGCAATCCTTGTCCCCCTTCGCACAGTCATCTATGCACTTCTGGTTGATCCTTTCGCAATTCTGTTTGCACTCTTCAACCGGATCGCCATTCGCACCATTCACCCACCGACACGGGCCGCACGACAGCACTCCCGAGTCGAGGTGCACCCCGTTGGCATATTCACATCGTTCCTTGGCTTCGTCCAGGCTTGCATGATGGCCCTGGTAGAGCGTGGTGCAGGTACCTGCCTCACCCCGGTTCTTGCACTGAGCCGAATCCGCCTTCCATGTGACCGTACACTCGGCGACCTGTGAGCCGCCGCACGGGTCCTCGTCGTAGCCGGTGTGATTCTGCGGCTGGAGAGGTACATACCCGAAGCCTCCGACCCCGCCCGTGGGGGTGATGATGCCCCCGCCGGCCCCCTCCTTTCCATCACCCCGCACGTAACACTCTCCCAGGTCGAAGTTGCACCCGGTGAGACCGAGAACTAGAAAAACGATCCCTCTTTTCATTTTGAATCTCCCCCGAACCTCCAGATTGGCCCGGCAGTGACCATCAGGACCATGCTGCCAGGAAGGACACGGCTGCTCCCGCCAGCCCAGTCCACGTTGACGCTCGTGGACGCCCCCAGGCGCCCGGCGAAGTACCAGTCGGACTGGGCGCGGCCTCCCGGAGCGACCCCCATCACGCGGTCGCAGATCACGGCACCGCACACCCGCATCAAGTAGATCGAGAGCGACGGCCCGAGGCTGACGTTGCCGGTCTTCGTTGTGTACCCGAAGGTGACCGCCGTCCGATCGTAGACCCCGACGCCTGCCCCTGGAACGATGCTGAGCACGTTGTGGACTTCGATCCGGAAGTCGCTCGTTCTGCGCCAGAGCCACCCGACGAACGGGCTCACGGCAAGCTCGGGCTCGGTCCCGACCTGGATTCCGCCGACGCTCACGCCGCCGCTGAGCTCGAATGCCGGCGCCGGCGCGGGAACGACGACGAGCGCACAAGCGCAGAACAGACCGACCGTGCCGTGGAAGCGCATCGACATGGTGGAGGCTCCTGGCCGAGCCGCGACACGCGGTGTGGGTACAGGCACCATTCTTCTGAGTGTGGTCTGGGCGTCAAATAGAAACTCGGCGAGCAGCTCCGATTGCAGAGGAGTTGATCCGTTCCGGGCGTGCGCTAATGCGCGCCCCTCTATGTCAGAGAAGTTGTTGCCCCGTCAGCCAGACGTCTGGCCATGGACAGCCTCGAGCCGGAGGTCTCGGCGCAAGCATCGCAAGAGCTCCGACAGGCCCGAGCTCAGACCGCAAACCGTCCACGCGTGGCTATGCGACCCCCGCTGCGGGGGCGTGCGCTCGGCCGCGGCGCTACTTCCCTGGCGCGAACGGCCCCATCGACGCTCGCCGCGTCCAGGTCGCGCCCTCTCTCACCATGCGCCTCACGTGGATGTGATAGCCGACCTCGCCGCCCACGCCGTCGCGCGCTATCTCGATCTCGTTGTAGCCGTTGTGCTCCTGCACCTCTCGGCTCGAGAGCGACGGCGCCGCGGCGATACGGATCGTCCAGTCCTCGTGCCGCTCCGGCCATTGCTCCTTGCCGAACCAGCCTGTGTGGCTGTGGCCGTGGAGCACCAGGCAGAACTCCTTGTGGGCCAGCGCGTCCTTCACCTCACCGGCGTTGATCAGGCCGCCGAAGCGGGCGAGCTCGGTGGACGGCAGCGGGGACACCGGGTGATGGAGGACCGCGATCCGGATCGGCGCGTGCCACTGCGCCCTGCGCAGGCGCTGGAGATCCGCGTTGTGGACCAAACCGGGATCGATGCGCGCCACGTGGTCGCGCAGCGCCGCGGCGCGCTCCGCGTCCGGCTCCTCCATGGCGCCTCGCCGCAGGCGGCCGATGAGCGAGAGGAGCTCGTCCCGGACCGGATCCTCCTCCTCCTGGCCGCCGAACTCCGCCGACCCGAGCAGCGCGAACTCCACCCCGAGATCCGCATACCGCGCCACCGCGAGCGCCCGCGTCGCCGGCGGCTCCTCGAGCGGCGGCCGCGCGCAGCGCGGGTGATCGCCGAACGCCCGCGCGAAAGGCGCGTGGCGCGCCTGCGTCCCGGCCTGCGCGGGCCCCGTCGCCTGCCGCCAGTCGACGTCGTGATTGCCGCCCACGAGCAGCACGTTGGGCTCGTCGGGCGGGAGGCGAGGGTGATTGGCGAGGTGCCTGGAGACCTGATCGAGCCAGAGGCGGGCCTCGGCGTACTGGTCGTCGTCGGCCCACTCGGCGACGTCACCGGACACGACGAGCAGGTGCGGCGCGCGGCCGGCCGCGGCGAGCTCGGCGACGTGCTCGACGTAATGATCGCAGACGCGCGGGGGGCCCAGCCCGCCCTTCATGGTGTTGCCGTGCTGGTTCCTCTCCTTCACGTCGACGCGCTCGGCGGATTTCGGGCCGAAATGGATATCCGAGACATGGTGGATCCGCAGTGGGCACAGGTTCGCTTCGAGGATCGGATCGGCGAGGACGGGGCGTCCGTCCCGCTGCTGCACGAGGCCGCAGCGCTCGAGCAGATCGACATTCTCGTCGCGAGGCGCTGCGCCGCGCGCGATCTCGCGGAGCGCGCTCCGCTGCGCGTCGGTCAGCCCGTCCTCGAACACGGCGCGGTGATAGCCGAACTCCAGGAGCTCGCTGCGCACGCGCGCCGTTCGCAGGAGCGCCCATGAGGTGTTCGCCAGAGCGGGAGATTGCTCGGCGAGCTCGAAGACGAGCTCGAGCAGGAAGGGATTCCGGCGCCAGGCGGCGGGCAGGTCGGGGAGGAGCGCCCTCGACACCGCGGTGCGGGCGAGCTTGAGCGCCTCGCTGTGCGAGAGGGGATCGAGGAAGCGCATGTCCCGCGAGCAGACGAGCCCGGCGTCGCCGGAGGCCGCGCGTTCGAGCGCGATCCACTCGGCGGGGCTCATCGCCAGGAAGATCCTTGTGTTGTTGGTGTAGAGGTCGACGCACCAGCGCAGGAAGGCGCTCGCGTCGCGCGGGCTGCCGCCTTGGCCGGCGAGCTGCGGCTCATCCAGGAGGAGCGTTGTCCCCGGCGGCACGCTGGGGAGCGCCCGGCCGAACTTGCGGAGGTCGAGGTAACGCACGCTCGTCTTGTCGGCGAGGCCGAGGTGGTGCTCGAGCGCCTTGAGCGTCCACGTCTTCCCGGCCCTGCGCGCGCCGACGAGCGGCCATATCACGCCGTTCGTGGGCAGGGACATCAAGAGATCCAGGAGGTGGCTGTGATCGCGGACGTCGCGCTCCGGCGAGTACGGTCTCCTCACGTCGAACGCGCGTGTCATGACTCCCTCCCTGTCTGCCTGGCGATGCGTCGAATCCAGTCGAAAAACGGTGGATCCGCGAGCCAGGCCCCGAGCGCGTCGCAGAGGCCCGCATCGCAGAGGACGGCGACGTCCTCGGAAGGCAGCTTGCGCACCTCGGGCAGCGCCGCGTCGGGGGCGCCGCGGAGGGCGCCGAGGACGGCGCGCGCGCGCTCGGGCAGCTCGGCCCAGCGGGCGCGGAAGAAGGCGGCGTCGCGGTCGAGGAGCAGGCGCTGCTCGTAGAGCTCGCGGACGCCGGCGCGCTCGACCAGGGCGCGGCGCTGGCCGGCGCGGACGGCCTGGACAAGGGCGTAGCCCATGACCTGGAGATAGAACGGCCATGGGCCGCAGAGCTCGACGATCCAGCGGGCGGTCCGCTCGGCCTCCATGGGGACGTCGGGAGGGGTGGTGTCGACGAGGAAGCGGATCGCGTCCTCCTCGGGGAGAGGGCCGAGGTTGACCGGGGTGACGTCGTTGCCGAACGAGGAGCCCGGGGCCGCGGCGAAGGCGTGCTCGACGACGGTGACCCAGTCCCAGTGCGAGCCGACGAGGACGACGCTGGTCTGCTCCTGGCCCACGGCGCGCAGCCACGCGAAGACGGTGGCGTCGGCCTGGTGGAGATTGGCGACCTCGTCGAGGAGCAGGACGGCATCGCCGGCGCTGGAGAGGCGATCGCGGAGGGTGAGCGCAGGGGTGACGTCGGACTGGAGAGAGGGGTCGAGGAAGACGGCGAGATCGTCGGCGGTGCGAAGGGGAGAGGCACGGCCCTCGAGAGAGCGGTGGTGGACGGCGCGGGCAGGGGAGAGGCGCGCGGCGAGGTGGTGGAGGATGGAGGTCTTGCCCGAGCGGCGCGGGCCGCGGAGGACCGCGGGGCTGCGGCTGTCGATGAGGGCGAGGAGCTCGGCGACGACGGGGGCGCGGCCGGGGAGGGCAGAAGCGTCGGTGAGGGCGGGGCCGGGGCGGAAGGGGTTGGGGAGGGCGGCTGCGGGGGCGGAGAGCGATTCGAGAGCGAGCTCGCGAATGGCAGGCGCGCGCGCGCGGGCCGGGGCGGCGGCTGCGGGGGCAGTCGCGGCGAGCGCAGGAGCGGTGAGCGCTGGCGCAGGGGCGGCCGTCCCGGGGACAGCAGCGGTGGGGGCGGGGGCCGCGGGACCAGCCGTGATGAAGTGCTCTTCGCCATCCCAAGGGACGCCGTCCGCATAGCCGTGCCTGACGAGCTCTTCGCCGAGGTTGTCGCCGCTGAGATCTCCGGCGAGCGCAGCTTTCACCTTGTCGGGGCGGTGGAGGACGTCGCGGAAGCCGGCGAGGGGAAGGTAAAGCGTCGTCGTCGCGTCGGGGCGCCGGAGGGCGAGGCGGGCGCGATCGGGGTGGAGGTTACCGAACGAGCAGAAGCCACCGGCGGTGCGGGTGAGGCTGGCCGGGCCTGCGGACTCGAACGAGGCGAGGAGCCTGCGGTCGAAGGCGTTCCAGATCCGTACCGAGTCGTCGCAGGCGCTCGCCAGGCGCTTGCCGGCGGGGTGCCAGGCAATCGTCCAGATCCGGGAGGGATGACCCTCGAAGCGAGCGAGCTCGTTTCCGGTGTCCGGGTCCCAGAGGAGCACCGTCTTGTCGTCTCCCGCGCTCGCCAGGCACTTGCCGTCGGGGTGCCAGGCCACGGCAGTGACCCAATCTGAATGTCCTTCGAGGCGAGCGAGCTCGTTTCCTGTGTCCGGGTCCCAGAGGCGCACCGTCTCGTCGTTTCCGGCGCTCGCCAGGCGCTTTCCGTCGGGGTGCCAGGCCAGGGCAGTGACGCAATCACAATGTCCTTCGAGGCGAGCGAGCTCGTTTCCGGTGTCCAGGTCCCAGAGCCGCACCGTCCCGTCGTTTCCGGCGCTCGCCAGGCGCTTTCCATCGGGGTGCCAGGCCACGGCAGTGACCCCGCTCGAATGTCCTTCGAGGGCAGCGAGCTCGTTTCCTGTGTCCGGGTCCCAGAGGCGTACCGTCGTGTCGTATCCGGCGCTCGCCAGGCGCTTTCCGTCGGGGTGCCAGGCTACGGCAGTGATGCTCGATTGGTGTCCTTTGAGGGCAGCGAGCTCGTTTCCTGTGTCCGGGTCCCAGAGGCGCACCGTCCCGTCGTATCCGGCGCTCGCCAGGCGCTTTCCGTCGGGGTGCCAGGCCACAGCGCTGACCCCCATCGAATGTCCTTCGAGGGCAGCGAGCTCGTTTCCTGTGTCCGGGTCCCGCAGGCGCACCGTCTTGTCGTATCCGGCGCTCGCCAGGTACTTGCCGTCGGGGTGCCAGGCCATGGCACTGACCCCCATCGAATGTCCTTCGAGGGCAGCGAGCTCGTTTCCTGTGCCCGGGTCCCAGAGGCGTACCGTCGTGTCGTATCCGGCGCTCGCCAGGCGCTTTCCGTCGGGGTGCCAGGCCACGGCCATAATGCCGAATAGGTGTTCCCCAAGTCGGGCGAGCTCGTTTCCTGTGTCCGGGTCCCAGAGGCGCACCGTCCCGTCGTATCCGGCGCTCGCCAGGCACTTGCCGTCGGGATGCCAGGCCACGGCACCGACCCAACCCGAATGTCCTTCGAGGGCGGCGAGCTCATTTCCTGTGTCCGGGTCCCAGAGGCGCACCGTCTTGTCGTATCCGGCGCTCGCCAGGCACTTGCCGTCGGGATGCCAGGCCACGGCACCGACCCAACCCGAATGTCCTTCGAGGGCGGCGAGCTCATTTCCTGTGTCCGGGTCCCAGAGGCGCACCGTCCCGTCGAATCCGGCGCTCGCCAGGCGCTTGCCGTCGGGGTGCCAGGCTATGGCCCTGACCGAATCCGAATGTCCTTCGAGGCGAGCGAGCTCGTTGCCGGTGTCTGCATTCCAGAGGCGCACTGTCGAGTCGTCACCGGCGCTCGCCAGGCGCTTGCCGTCGGGGTGCCAGGCCACGGCGCTGACCCAACCCGAATCTCCCTCGAGGCGAGCGATCTCCTTTCCGGTGCCCGGGTCCCATAGGCGTACCGTCCAGTCGAATCCGGCGGCTGCCAGGCGCTTGCCGTCAGGGTGCCAGGCTACGGCACTGACCCCATCTCCATGTCCCTCGAGGCGAGCGATCTCCTTTCCGGTGCCCGAGTCCCAGAGGCGCACCGTCCCGTCGTCTCCGGCGCTCGCCAGGCGCTTTCCGTCAGGCGCCCAGGCAAGCGCATTGATGGTTGAGGTGTGTCCCGAGACGAGCTCCGCCTGCGCCTGCGGCGGTACCGGAGCAAGGTTCCGCCCGCGCTCGAGGAACTCGTTCTCTCCCGTAGCTAGCCATGCGCTCACGTCGGCGCCCTCGGCCCGCGCGCCCCTCCAGAAGCATCCTGTCCAGGTCGACTGCCGGAGGACCGCGCCCGTGAGGTCCGCCACCTCGACCACGGCACCGTTCGCCTCGGCCTGGGTGAAGTCTGCGCGATGCGCGACCACGCCTCGGAGGAGCGCTCCGTCGAGCTTCGCGCCCGACAGCGTGGCACCGCTCAACACGGCGCCCGTCAGCTCCGCCCCGGAGAGGTCGGCGCCGGCGAGGTTCGCATCCTCCAACTTCGCGCCGGCGAGGCGCGCCCCACGAAGATCCTCACCGGCGAGCTGCGCCCCGCGGAGATCCGCGTCGCCCGGGATCCAGTCCGCCGCATCGCCTGCCCATCGAGAGAGGCCGAGCAGCAGCCGGAGAGCGTTCTCGGCGGCCTCACCGGGTCGCTGGAGCGGCCGCCGAGCCTCCGCCAGGAACGACTGGACCGCGCGCACCGCGCTCGCGCGCCTCGGCTCCCCGTCCGCCCTCAGGATCTCTCCGATGAACGCCGCGACCTCCTGCGTGATCGGCCTTGTCCGGAGCGCCTCCTCCGGCCGTTCAGGCAGCGTCGCGACCAGCGCGCGGGCGAGGAAGTATTCGAGGAACGACTTGTGCGCGAAGCGATACCCGTCCTCACCCTCGTGGACGAAGAACGCTCCGCCCTGGATCTCCAGGAACGCCGCGCCCGGCGGCATGCCCTCGGGCAGGAGCGGGAAGAGGCGAGCGCGGACGGAGCCTTGAAGCTCCTGCCACGTGCAGGTCGCCTTTCCAGACCGCCAGAGCTGCTCGGCCAGCGCCTCTGCAAACTCCTTCTTCTGTTCGTCCGTGAAGCACTCCGGATCGTCCTTCCGCGTGTTGTCGAGCCATCGCTTCAGGTACGCCTCGTAGAGATCCGCCCGGCCGACGTGCGCGCCGGGAGAGAGGTCGTCCAGCGTGGCCAGCACCATCCCGAGCAGCAGCGGCCGGTGCACCAGGTCCTTGAGGTCGTAGATCCCGGCGATGCGCGAGAGCGCCGCCGTGGCGCCGCCCTCGCCGCGGATCTGTCGCACGAGATCGCGCACGTGATCGTCGGTGAACGGCTGGACCACGACGCGCCGGATCCCCGCCGGCGCGCCGAGCGCCTGCGAGAGCGCGCTTTCGGTCGTCGTCGCGAGGTGCGCCTGGCTGGGGAAGTAGTTGTCCCGCGAGGAGACGATCACCTTTCCTCCGCCCGCAGCGATCTCGATCAGCCCGGAGAGCCGGCCTGCGAGCTCCGCGGCCTCGAGGCGCGTCGCCATCTCGTCGAAGCCGTCGAAGCAGGGGACGAGCAGGCGATGCCGCGTGAGGAGGCGCACGGCGGCGCGGTTCTCGGGAGCATCCTCGAGCCCGGCGGCCTGGAGCAGGAGCTGCTCCGCGCTCGCCGACGGGGACGGGCCGGCGAGGTTCACGAGGAGCGGCAGCGGCGTCGCCCCGGATTCCCAGCGCCTGTCGGCCCACACGGCCAGCGCGGTCGATTTCCCCAACCCGAACTCGCCGAGGACGAGGGCCGTCGGCTCGCCCGACGACAGCCATGCGTCGAGGGCGCCGAGCATCGGTGTGGGCTCCCCGCCGTCGACACGGGCGTCGGGCTCCACGAACCTGCCGTCGACCTCGCGCAGCCGCTGGTCGCGGAGCGCCGCGATCACGGCGCGCGCCCCGCCGAAGCGAGGCAAGAGGCCCGCGATCCGGTCCCGCCGCACGTCCAGTGGGACCGCGTCGCAGGCGGCGCCCGCAAGCCCGGCCTCGGCGAGCGCGGCGAGCAGTCCCTCCGAGCGACCACCGAGGGATCCCTCGCCGCCGTCGGTCCAGAGGACCCACCCCTCGTCTCGGGAAGATGCGATCAGGATCGCCGGCGGAACACTCTGGCTCTCGGACGAGACGCCGATGGTCGCGATACGCTGTCTCCCCTCCGCCATCGCGAGCAGGCGAAGGTCCTCTGCCGCGTTGATCTGATGCTCGGAGAACCTCGTGACGTGCCCGTGCTCGTCCAGCTCCTCGACGGGCCGCCCCGCTTCAGCGTCCGCCGCCGCCGCGCGCCGGAGGCGACCCTTGACGACCTCGATCAGGTCAGCGGGCCGTCTCTGAAACGCGAGGATCCACCCTCCGACCCGCCTCGTCCCCAGCGCCGCCGGGTCGAGCCCTCCCGGCAGCACCACCCGCACCTCCGGCGCCGGCTTCTCGTCCTGCCTGCTCTCGTCGACCTCGCGCGGGCCGCGCACCGCCTGCGCCACGGCCCCGAGCGCCGCCGCGCCGTCGCTCGTCCACTCGCCGGCCCCCCGCGTCGCGTCCACCGCCTTCCGGAGCCGCGCCTCGACCTCGGCGAACCCGGCCTCCCGCGCCTCCCTCTGCGCCATCCACCCGAACACCACGTCGGCGGCCGCGCCGGCCATCGCCGCCCGCAGCGCCTCGAGCGGCAGCACCTGCGCCGGGAGCACCACCTCCCGCGTGAACTGCCGCAGCTGCTCGACGCTCGTCACCCTGTCGAGCTCGCCGTACAGCCGCCTGAGCCGTCTGCCCCGCGCCGCGGCCCCGGAGAGCGCGCCCGCGTTCAGCAGCACGTCGCGCGCCTGCTCGAGCCGCGTGACGACCGCCTCCAGCGCGTCGTCGTCATCCCGCGCGAGCAGCTCCCGCGCCTCGTCGAGCCACCGCGCGTACGCCTCCCCGGCCGGGTGCCCGCGGTACACGAGCGTCGCCTCGGCGACCGGCACCACCGGCCTCGGCGCCTCGTACCGCGTCGACCTCCCGGCCCGCTCGTACCCGAGGTCGACGTCGGCGACGATCACCCCTTCGTCGCCCGGATCGAGGTACCCGGCGCGATCCGGAAACCGCTGCAGGTCATGCGCCTGCCCCTCGTCGACGTACACCGACGTGCCGCCGCCCTCCGCGCCGTCGCAATAGAGCACCGGCCGCCCGTACCGGCGCGCCTCCTCCCACGCCTTGCCGGCGAACTCCGGCAGCGTGTGGTGCGGCGTCAGGCTCGGCACGGCGAGGAATCGACACGCCCCGAGGCGCTCCGCCACGAGCTTCCGGTGCGGTTCGCCCTCTCGAAACAGGAAGTCGAGACAGACCAGCACGCCCATGGGCCCCGGGAAGCCGTCGGGCATCTCGACGGGCGTCCAGGTCGCGCCAGGCCGCATCGAGCTCCGCTCCGGGATCGCCGGGCTCAGCTTCGCCTGCAGGCTGAGCAGCCTGCCGCCGTGGAGCACCGGACACACCGACTGTCCGACCGTGGGGAGCGCGGCCGCGCCGAGCCGCTCGTACACCCCGGATCGCCGCGCTGCCCGGTCGAACGTGTGCGTCCCGGCCACGACGACCATATCGCCCGCGGCCTCGGCGACGCCCTCGAGGATTTCCCACGGGACGCTGTACTCGGGGAGCACCGCGATCCTGGCGCCGTACTCCCGGCACGCGGCGAGCACCGCCCTTATCCGCGCGAGGAGCTGCGCGTCGTACGCCTCCCGGACGCGCCGGCGGAGCGCGTCCAGCTTCGGCTTGATCGCCTCCGGCACCTCGCCCCGCGAGGGAAGCAACGAGTCCGACGCTCCCTTCGGATCGAAGAGCGGATCCTCGAGCGGCGATCGTCGATCCACGACGATCGCCGGATGATAAGCGAGCTGCACGACGGCAACCCGCGTGTACGTCGACCCCTCTGCCGCCTTCTGCACTCGTTCGCTCCCCGCTGCCCGGCGCGTCTGCTTTTATCATTGCTCCGGCGGAGCCATCCAGTCACCGGCGCTCGGTGACTGGGAGCCGGCCCCTGCGGAAGATCGGCCGCCGGAGGTGCGGCGCCCCCAGCGCGAGCGCGGCCCCGCACGCGAGCGCGAGCGCCTGCAGGTAAAACCGCGGCAGCGCCACCACCGCCTCCAGGTGGTGCCGGCCGGGCCCGACGCGCACCGCGAAGAAGCCCGGGGCGACGCGCCGCGGGGCCAGCTCGGCGCCGCCGTCGCGCACGCGCCAGCCGCTGTACGCCGTCGCGCGGAACACGACGTCGACCGGCGCCTCGGCGTCGATGAACGCCTCGTACGCGCCCGGCTCGCGCGGCACCTCGCGCACGCTGGCGCGGGCCGCGTCGCAGCCGTCGTCGGCCACGCCCATGCGCTCGAGCGGGCCGCGTGTGGCCTCCAGCGCCACGAGCTCACCAGGCGTGTCGAGCACGGTGCGCGGCTGCTTCAGGTGCTCGAAGAGCGCCGCGAGCAGATCGGCCTCCTGGCCGCGCCACACCTCGCGCACGCACCCGAGCCCCACGTAGTCCGTGCCGCCCACCCGCCGAGACAGCTCGACCTCGCCGCGCCTGTCCACGAGCGCCCACGCCTCGGGCGGCCCCGGCCGCTGCGTGGTCAGGTGGATGAGCGTGCGGATGCCGAGCGCCTCCGCGCGCGCGGCGCTCCCGGGGCGCTCGGGCGCCACCTCGAGGAAGGCCGCGGCGTGAACGCCCACATGCGCGCCCGCGCCGGTCGAGACGGCCATCGGGACCGCGCGGCGGAGATCGGCGGCGTGCATCATCGAGCAGGTCGCGAACTCGTCCTCGACGGCGTAGCTCGCGCGGCCGTGCGGCGCCTCGGCGAGCCAGCGGGCGATGAGATCGGGGTCGAAGCCCTCGGCGGGCGGCGGGCAGCCGCGCGACGCGACGAGCGCGGCCTGCTTCTCTGCAAGGACGTGGAGATCGGCCGCGCGGGCAGGGATCTCGAGGGCCGCGACGAGCGCGAGCGCGGCCGGCAGGACCGCGGCGAGCGCGGCTGGCAGGAGCCCGGCGAGCGCGGGGCGCGAGCGGCGCGCGCCCCGCGCTGCCAGCGCGGCGCCGATGCGCGCGAGCGCCGCCGCCGCGAGGTCGAGCGCGCTGAGGATGGCCGCGGCCGCGACGAGCGGCAGGAGGGCGAGGGCGCGCATCGGCTGGAACAGCGAGAGCAGCGCGCGGCCGAGCGGGCCTGCGCCGACGATCCAGCCGCCGCTCATCGACAGGAGCAGCGCGACCGCCGACGCCGCGAGGACGGCCCGCGACACCGGGGCGCGGAGGCGCGTCGCATGGAGGAAGCAGGCGGCGATCCACGCGGAGCCGATCACCGGGGCGTGCTCGTGGTCCAGCAGGTCGCCATCGAGCATCCACGGCAGCACGCGCTCGGGCCCGAAGCCGATGTGCCGCCAGCCGAGGCCGGCGGGCCAGCCGAAGGGCGCGGCCATCGACGCGATGCCGGGGCCGTAGAGCGCGGCCGCGACCAGGCCGCCGCCGGCGAGCGAGCGGAGCACGCGCGCGCACAGCCGCCGATCCCACGCGGCGATCGCGGCCGCGCCCAGGACGGCGGCGCTCACCGTGAAGACCTGCGGGTGCGTCGCCGCGCAGGCGGCGGCGAGCGCCGGTCCGAGCTCGAAGCGGGCGGGGCGGATCACCGCGGCGGCCCACGCGATGACGAGGGGGATGACCAGGATCTGCGAGAGCAGCCCGAGGAGGAAGAACGATGGCCACCCGCCGGCGAACTGCACGTACGGCGCGACCCACGCGAGCGCCACCGCGCCGGCGGCGGCCGACGCGGGCCGCGCGCCGACCGCGCGGGCCGCGGCGAGGACGACCAGCGGGGCCCCGACGAAGGCCGCGAAGCCGAGCCCCTTCACCGCGACCACCGGCGCGACGCCGAGGCGGATCAGCGCCGCCACGAGCAGCCAGCCGACCGGCGGGTAGTGCAGCGCGATCGGGAAGCCGCCGTTGTTCGTGGCGATCCACCCGTGCGGCAGGCCGCTCGTCGCGATGTCGTAGGCGATGGCGAGGTGCGAGATCGTGTCCTTCGACAGCGCGGCGCCGGGCCCGGCGAGCGCGGGCGCGTCGCGCAGCGCGGGCAGGAGCGCCACCGCCACCGCCGCGGCGGCGGCGAGCCAGGCGAGGCGCGGCGCGGGCCCGGGCGCGGCGGCTGCGACCGGCGCGGGCGCGGGCGCGGTGGGGCCGGCGGCCGCGCCCGCGCGGAGCTCGGCCAGCCGGAGGACGAGGACGCCGAGCGCGAGCAGGAGGTAGAGCATCAGCGGAGCTCGCCTTCGCCCGGGTCAGCCCGGGGCGCGTTGCCAGGTGCCGAGGAGCGACCAGCCGGTGAGCGTGCGCCGCACCGACACGAGCCGCATCCGCTCCCCGACGTCGAGCGCCGCGAGGCTGCGCTCGTCGAACTTGCTCGGGTGGATGTGCTTGCGCGAGAAGCCGTCGCGGCGCGCGATCCACTCGAGCACCGTGGCCTCGAGGAGCGGCAGCGTCGACAGGCGGCCGTAGTTCGGGGTCGTGAGCAGCAGCGCGCCGCCCGGCGCGAGGCGCGCCGAGAGCCCGCGCGCCCAGCGCGACGGATCGAGGGTGTGCTCGACGACCTCCTTCGCGAGCACGACGTCGAACGGGCCGTCGAACCCGCCGCCCGTCGGGAGCTCGTAGGGCCCCGGACAGACGGCGAAGCGCGCTGCGCGCGCCGGGTAGAGGCGCCGGCACGCCTCGATGGCGCGCGCGTCGAGATCGCAGCCGTAGAGCTCGGTCGCGGGCGGCGCGCCGGGGATCTCCCCTTCGAGGCCGCAGCCGACGAGGAGCACGCGCGGGCGCAGGCCGCGCGCGGCGATGGCGCGGGCGAGGGGGCGGGTGAGCGCGCCGTGGTAGAGCGACCACGGGAACCGCTCGCGGCGGCGGTGGTTCGAGAAGTAGTCGCCGGGCGGCGCCGCCGTTTCAGCCATCGGGCCCTGCCTGCGCCACGAGCAGGTACTCGGCGGCCGCGTCGCCGCCCGGGGCGAGGCGCCCGAGCGCGTTGACCATGGCGCGCGCCACGTCGACGGTGAGCGGGCGGAGCGCTGGCATCGCGATCCAGCGGCCGGTGAGCTTGCGCATCACGTAGCCGAGCAAGCTCGGGTACAGCATGAAGTCGAACGCCCACGAGGTCGGCCGGCCCGCGATGGGGCGCGTCTCCACGAGGTCGAAGCCCGCGCGCGCGAGGTGATCGCGCCAGCCCGCCTCGTCGTAGAGGTGGACGTGCGAGAAGACCCGATCGAGCGCGTCGCCGTACGCGCGCGAGAGGCCGACCAGGCCCACGGAGCGGAGCGCCTCGGGCAGGGCGAGCTGGTACGTCCAGTCGGGCGTGGGCACGATGAGCACGAACCGCGCCCCGGGCCTGAGCGCGCGCCGGATGTTCACGAGGGCGCCGTGGAGATCGGGCACGTGCTCGAGGCTGCAGTTGGCGATGGCGCTGCCGAAGAACCCCTCGGGCAGGTGGACGTTGACGATGTTGCCGCAGATGAGCGTGCGGTACGACGCGGTCCGCTGCGCGCGCTGCACCTCGGTCGGGTTGATGTCGATGCCCCACGCCTGCTTGTCCGGGTAGGCGAGGCGCGCGAACAGGCCGTCGCCGCAGCCGACGTCGAGCAGCGGCTCCGGCAGATCGAGCTCGCGCACGGCGCGCAGCCGCACGCACTCGCGGATGGCGAGCGCCGCGGGCGCGAAGGCGTAGTAGGCGGAGAAGTCGTCCGCGTCGAGCGGCCACTCTCGGTCCATGGGAGCGCTCATCACCCGTGGAGGCGCAAGGAGCGCCGGTACGCGCGGACCGCTCCGGTCGGGTGCGGACCGTCCGTCGGTTCGACGATGGCCGTGAGCGCTTCGAGAGCGCGGTGCCGCAGGGTCATGCGCCCCATCCTAACATCGGATCGGCGCTCCCCGGGGCGGCGGGCGCGCGGCGGAAGCTGCGCCACAATGGGCCAGCTCTGCCTCATCGATCGCAGACGCCGCTCCGCGGCGCTCCCGGCCAGCGGAGCGTCGTTATCCACAGGTGCCCTGGGTCAGCGGGGAGTCGGCGCCCACGGGCCGCAATGGCCCTCGCCTCGCTCTGGCACGACGCCTGCTCTGCCGGGCCGCATGCGCAAACGCCAGGCCCTCTCAGCCCTCCTTCCATTGTCCCTGATGTTCGCCGGCTGCATCTCCGGCCGCTCCGATCCTGAACCAGAGCCGTCATCCTCCGGGTGCAGCGACCCAGGCGCCCCGCCGTGCGTCGCCGCCTCCGAGAAGCAACAGATCCTCGACCCGCAGGTGTCGGACGTCGAGCGCGATGATCTCGGTTGGGGCAACTCGATCTTTGCGCTCGACCTTTACCGCCAGCTCAGCGCCGAGCCGGGCAACTTCTTCTACTCGCCGTACAGCGTGTCGAGCGCTCTGGCGATGACGTACGCGGGAGCGCGTACGGAGACGGAGGAGCAGATGAAGCGCACGCTGCAATTCAAGCTGCGGCAGGAGCGGCTGCATCCGGCATTCAACGTCCTGAATCGGGCGCTCGTGAGCTACGGCCCGGAAGCGAACGGGGCGGGCCGCCCGGGGTTCCAGCTCCACGTCGTCAATGCGCTCTGGGGGCAGGACGGTCATCCGTTCCTGCCTTCGTTCCTCGACGTGCTCGCGGAGCATTACGGGGCCGGGATGCGCCTCGTCGACTTCGCAGGGGCGGCCGAGGGGGCGCGGAAGGTCATCAACGGCTGGGTGGCCGAGCGCACCGAGGACCGGATCGCGGACCTTCTGCAGGAGGGCGAACTCCAGAGCACCACGCGGCTCGTGTTGACGAACGCCATCTATTTCAAAGCGCCGTGGATGTTCCCCTTCGACGAGGACGCGACGGCCCCGGGCGACTTCACGGTGGCGGACGGCTCCACGGTGTCCGTGCCGATGATGACCACCACGGCGGAGATGCGATATAAAGACAGCGACGGGTACCAGGTGGTCGAAGTGCCGTACGAGGAAGACCGTCTGTCCATGGTGCTCGTGCTGCCGCCGGACCTCGGCGAGTTCGAGGCAGGCCTCAATTACGGGCGTCTCAGCGAGCTCCTCGTCTTTCGGGAAACGCGGAACGTCACCATCACGCTACCGAAATTCAGGGTGGAGTCGCGGTTCGATCTCATCCCGCCCCTCCGCGAGCTTGGCATGACCGCCCCGTTCACCAACGCGGATTTCTCGGGGATCGACGGGGCGCGAAACCTGTCCATCAGCGCGCTGGTCCACCAGGCGTTCGTCGACGTGAACGAGGCCGGCACGGAGGCCGCGGCGGCGACGGCGGTGGTCGTCGGCGAGACGGCGGCGCCCGACCCTGCGGTCATCCGCTTCGATCGACCGTTCGTGTTCTTCATCCAGAACAAGGCGGAGCGAACGATCCTGTTTGCGGGCCGCGTGGCCGATCCGTCGAGGTAAGGCCTCCAAGCCCGCCGCGGCGCTGGGATGACCACGCAGGAACTCGTCGAGCAGTTCATCGAGCTGGGACGCACGAAGGGGATGGCGCGGGCGACGATCGAGCTCTACGAAGCTCGGTTCGGAGCCATGCCGCCGCCTCTCCGGTTGGTCGTGGAGGCCATGCGCGACCTGCCGACGCTCCGGGCGTGGCACCTCCTCGCCGGCACCGGGACGCGCGAGGACGTGCATGAGGCCCTCCGCCGCCGGTCCCTCCGAGCGCTCCGTCCTGACCCCCACCGCGAGATCATTCCTCGGACCGGTGCGCCGCCAGCGCCGGGCTGGCCGGCGCGCCGCCCGCGCGGCCCGCGGCGGCCTCGGGTCATGGGTCGAAGCGCCTCGACGACGCGTTGCGCCGGGTGTTACCGAACGTAACGCGAGCGCATCGAAGCGTTACCGAACGTAACGCCACGTGGTCGGACGGCGCGCCCCGGGCGTCCTCCCGGCGATGAACCGAGTAGTAGTTCGAGTCCTCGTGTGACACACTCGATGGCGCGTGTGAGGGACATGGCATCGGCCCGCGCTCTCCCGCGCGCCTCCGGACATCGACGGTGGGCAGCGCAGCCATCCAGATGAGCTCTTCGATCGATCGGGGCTCGATCCGGGCGACGCTGCGCGCACGAGCGAACCGGCGCGCTATCGGCTGAAATCAAAAAAATCGAAAGTTCGAATGCGCTGAAGGAGCTGCTGGTCGGCGGGGGCGGTGCGCCGAGGGGCAATTCGAACGATCGCGAACACAGCAATCTTTCGAGCGTCGAGGACCATGCGAAGAATACTTTGTGCTCTTCTGTTTTTGGCTGTCGCCGGCTGCGGCGATGACACGGACACCACGACATCGAGCAGCACGTCGAGCTCGACGTCCAGCTCGAGCAGCGCGGCGAGCTCCGGCGGGGGTGATGCCTCTGGCGGCGGCGGCGGCGATGGCGGCGGCGACACCGGAGGGGGCGGCGCTGGCGCCACCGGCGGCGGCGGGGCCACGGGCGTCGGTGGCGGCGGCGGCGGAGGCGCCGGCGGCGCGGCGGAGGCGCACTGGGTCGGGACGTGGACGACCGGTCCGCAGCTGACCGAGACCAACAACAACCCGCCCGCGCCGGGCCTGGCCAACAACACGCTGCGCCAGGTGATCTATACGTCGATCGGCGGCAAGGGCGTGCGACTGCTGCTCTCGAACGAGTTCGGCGACGGGCCGGTGACCATGGAGTCGGTCCACATCGCGGAGTCGACGACCGCCGACGGCATCGACGTGGCCACCGACCATGCCCTGAAGTTCGCGGGGGCCGATGCGGTGACCATCCCGGTGGGCAAGACGGTCTTCTCCGATCCGATCGAGTACACCATCAAGCCCCTCACCAAGATGGCGGTGACCATCAAGTTCGGCGCCGTGCCGGCCGGGATCACCGGACACCCGGGCTCGCGGACCAACTCGTATATCCAGACCGGCAACGGGGTCTCGGCGGCGAACCTGACCTCCCCTGTGTCCACGGCGCACTGGTACTACATCACGGGCCTCGACGTCGATGCGGTCCCCGAGGCCGCGGCGGTCGTCATCCTCGGTGACTCGATCACCGATGGCCGTGGCTCGATCACGGACATGAACACCCGCTGGCCGGACTTCCTGTCTCGCCGCCTGCGTTCCAATCAGGGGACCCAGCAGGTCGCCGTGCTGAACCTGGGCATCGGCGGGGGCACCGTGCTCGCCGGCGGGCTCGGGCCGACCGCCAAGGCCCGCTTCCAGCGTGACGTCCTGGACCAGCGCGGCGCGAAATGGCTGATCACGTTCATCGGCACGAACGACATCGGCAACGACAGCGCGCCGCCCGTCGGCGACGGCCTGATCGCGGCCTATAGCGAGTTCATCACCAAGGCGCATGACAAGGGGATGCTCGTTTACGGAGCTCCCATCACGCAGTTCAAGGGCCACGGGTACTACACCGCCGAGCACGAGGCCACCCGCCAGGCGGTCAACACCTGGATCCGCACGAGCGGCAAGTTCGACGACGTCATCGATTTCGAGCCGGCGGTCGCCGACCCCGAGGATCCCGCCAAGCTGAGAGCTGACTTCAACTTCGAGAGCGACGGGCTGCACCTGAACCCGGCCGGCCTGGAGGCGATGGCGAATTCCGTTGACCTCTTGCTGTTCGTCCCCAAGCCATAAGTCGTAGGCCGATCGTGGGGGGAGCACGATCGGGCGCGCGGAGCTCGGAGCCCCTGCGCGCCCGGCGAAGACCCCCCGCTCCCCCGGTGGAGAATGCGCCTCGGTCCTCGCATGGCGCTGCGATCAGTAACCTGGACAACTGAGCTGCTGGGGTTGACGCGTTGCGCCATGCGTCCTCGCGTATTCAGCCGCAACGGTCCTGAGTAGCCTTGTCCCATGCGCGGGCTCGAGGTGGCGCCGTGAGCCGGATCCTGCTGGTCGAGGACGAGGTCGTCATCCGGACGGAGCTCCGGCGGCTGCTCGTTCGTCATGGGCACGACGTCATCGAGGCGGGGTCGGTCGAGGATGCCTCGGCGGATCACGATCTGCGCGCGTTCGATCTCGTGCTGGCCGACGTGCGCCTGCCGGGCGCGCCGGGCACCGCGCTCGTCGGGCAGTGCGGCGGCGCGCCGGTCGTGCTCATGACGAGCTACGCCACGGTGAAGGCGGCCGTGGACGCCGTGAAGCGCGGCGCTGCGGATTACCTGTCGAAGCCGTTCGATCATGCCGAGCTCGTCGCCCTCCTCGACCATCATCTCCCCGGCGCGCGGCCTGCGGGGAGCGCGCTCCCCGACGTCGCGAAAGGCGCCTCGGTGCCCGCGCCGCCTGCGCCGCCCGTGCCGCCCGTGCCGCCTACGACTGAAGACGACGAGCTCGATGGCATGGTCGGCGGCTCTGCGGCCATGCGCGAGGTGTTCGCGCGGGTGCGCAAGGTCGCCCCGAGCGAGGCGACGCTGCTCGTCCTCGGCGAGAGCGGCACGGGCAAGGAGACGCTCGCCCGCGCCGTGCACCGGCTGAGCCCGCGCAGGCAGCTGGCGTTCGTCCCGGTCCACTGCGCGGCCATCCCCGAGGGGCAGATCGAGGGGGAGCTCTTCGGATACGAGCGCGGCGCCGTCCCCGGCGCGATCTCGGCGCGCGCTGGGCTCTGCGAGGCCGCGGAGGGCGGGACGCTGCTGCTCGACGAGGTCGCCGAGCTGCCGCCCAAGGTCCAGGCGCGGCTCCTCCGCTTCCTCCAGACGGGCGAGGTGCGGCGCGTGGGCGCGACCCGCGCCCGGCGCGTCGACGTGCGCCTCATCGCGGCGACGCGCCGAGATCTCGTGGCGATGGTGCGCGACGGATCGTTCATGAGCGACCTCTACTTCCGGCTGCGGGTCCTCGAGATCCGCCTCCCGCCGCTGCGCGAGCGGCCGGGCGATGCGCTGCGCCTCGCGGAGTCGCTGCTCCGGCGGCGCGCGTGGGCGATGGGCCGCGCGCCGCTCACGCTGACGCCGGAGGCGCGCGCCGCCATCGCGGCGGCCCCCTGGCCGGGCAACATCCGGGAGCTGGAGAACGCCGTTCATCGCGCGATGGTGCTCGCCGATGCGAGCGAGATCGGGCTGGAGCTGCTCGGGCTCGACGCGCCCCCTCAACCGCCGTTGACCGCGCCTGCCGCGGACGCGCACGAGGGAGAGCCCCCGTCCGACTCTCTCGAGGGTTATTTCCGCCGCTTCGTCCTCGAGCACCAGCACGAGCTGACGGAGACCGAGATCGCCCGCCGCCTCGGCATCAGCCGCAAGGCGCTGTGGGAGCGGCGGCAGCGGCTCGGGATCCCCCGGCCGCGCTCCTGAGCCTCCGTCGACGGCGGCGCGCCCCCGTCAATTTTGGTTGACTGGTGGAATGTGAACGTTCACAATTGACTCAGGCGCGCTCGGGCAGGGCGGTGACCTGACAAAGCCTCCCTTGGGCTGGCATTTTTCGCGGGAAGTTGAACAGGGAGGCGGGGAGACGGGGAGATCGGTGGAATTTTACTCCCCGTCTCCCTGCCTCCCTGTGAATTTTCCCGAAAATTTCGGGCGAATGCTTCTGGACGGCGACCGCGCGACAACGCCGAGTCGTCCCGACCAAGGAGCCGCGTCGCCTCGACGCGTTCGTTTTTCTTTTGTCTGACAGCCGCGCGCCACGCGCTCTCGCTGACACCTCTTATCGGGCCATCACCATGCACTTCCCTTCCCGACCTATCAACACCCGCTCTCTCAACCGACGCGCAGGCGGTGCGGCGTCTGCTGCCTGTCTCCTCGCTCTCCTCGCAGGTTGTAGCGGGGAGTCGCAGGTGGGCGACGGTGATGGCGGCGGTGGCGCCACGGGCGCGACGACCGGCCCTGGAGCGGGCGTTTCGAGCAGCAGCGGCTCGGGCGGGAGCGATGGGCAAACGACGAGCGGCGGTTCGACGAGCGCCAGCGGAAGCTCGGCCGCGTCCGGGGGAGGTGACCCCGGCGCCGGCGGCGGCGACGGCGGCGACGGCGGCGGCGCCCCCGCCGTCTGCCCCGAGACCTACTCCAATCCTCTCCTCTGGCAAGACCTCCCCGATCTGGAGGTCATTCGCGTGGACGACACGTACTACTACACGGCGTCCACCTTCCACCATGCGCCTGGAGCGCCCCTGCTCCGCTCCTACGATCTGGTCCACTGGGAATACGTCTCCCACTCCGTTCCCCTGCTGGACGTCGACCCGTCATACGACCTGAGCGGGGGTCGATCCTATGTCAACGGCATCTGGGCTTCCACGCTCCAGTACCGGGAGAGCAACAAGACCTTCTACTGGATGGGCTGCATGCACAACAAGGGCGGCGGCTGGGTCTTCACGGCCAAGTCCCCCGAAGGTCCGTGGGAGAAGCACAAGGGCGGCTGCTACTACGACATGGGGCTGTTGATCGACGACGACGACACCATGTACGTGGCTTCCGGAAACAACACGATCAGCGTGGCGCAGCTGAGCGCAGACGGCTTCAGCCAGGTCAAGAGTCAGACGGTGTTCCAGACGCCGGGCAACCTCTCCGGACCGCTGGAGGGCTCTCGCTTCATCAAGAAGGATGGAAACTACTACATCTTCACCACGCAATACGCGAACGGTGAGTACGTGCTTCGCTCGACGAGTGGGCCCTTTGGTCCCTACGAGCTGCGGCCCTTCGCGGTCAAGCTGCCCTACGCCGGCGCTCCGGGCTCCGGCGGCGCCCCGCACCAGGGCGGCGTCGTCCAGACGCAGAACGGCGACTGGTACTACCTCGGGTTCAACGACTCGTACCCGGCGGGCCGCATCCCGGTGATGGCCCCGATGACCTGGGCCGACGGCTGGCCCTCGCTCACCCTGGTGGACGGCAAATGGGGAGGTACGTACCCCTTCCCGAACCTGCCTTGCGGATCGAACCGGGTGAAGCCGCCTGTGACCAAGGACACCTTCGCGGAGGCGACCCTGCGCCCCGAGTGGGAGTGGAACCACAACCCCGACAGCTCCAAGTGGTCGTCCGGGGCCGGGCTGACCCTGCAGACCGCGACGGTGACCAACGATCTGTACGCCGCGCGAAACACGCTGACGCGCCGCATCGAAGGGCCCGTGTCGATCGCGACGATCGAGCTCGATCATAGCAAGATGCAGAACGGCGATGTCGCCGGCCTCGCTGCCCTGCGCGACATGTCGGCGTGGATCGGGGTCAAGAAGGCAAACGGGGCGACGCGCGTCGTGATGACCAATGGGGTCAACATGAACACCTCCTGGGCCACGACGAGCACGGGCACCGAGGTGGCTTCCGCCGAGGCGTCCGGCAACACGATCTGGCTGCGCGTGGAGGCCAACGTCCGCACGGATAACGGCGGCGCGCAGGCGCGCTTCTCCTACAGCACGGACGGCGCCCGATTCACCAACCTGGGCAACACGCTCAACATGAACAAGAACTGGCAGTACTTCCTCGGCTACCGGTTCGGCATCTTCAACTACGCCACACAGTCTCTGGGCGGCTCGGTGAAGGTCGCGTCCTTCGAGGTAACCAAGCCGTAAGATGGGAGCCGGCCGCCTGCATGGTCATCCGCGTGGCCGAGAGCGAGAGGCCCACGGGCCCGCTCGAGGGCGCGTTGGGTCGCCCGCCGGCTCGCGCACCGTGGGGGGTGGCATCGAGCCGGCGGCGTTCATCGATGACGATGGTGAGGCGTGCCTTGACGGGGGGTTGCCCCCCAGGGGCCGGGCATGCGCAGGGGCGAGCGGGCCGTGGGGGAGGCCGAGCGGGGCGAGCCTAGTTCTTCGTCGGCGCGGGCGCGCCGCTCTGGATCCACTGGCGGAGGGCCGCGAGCTCAGCGCTCGTCACGCTCGGCTTGCCATCCGCGGCCTGCGGCATGACGCCCGTCTGGCAGGTGCCTCCGGCAGAAGGCCTGCATCCGGCGCTCCCGGCCGTCCCTGCGACCTTGAGGTAGAGCCAGCTCTGGTCCGGATTTCCCGGGACCACGAGCTTGAACTGCCCGCCGCCCTTGGCGGCCTTGTTGACGAGGCCCGCGACGATGTCCGTCGAGCTGATGTCGCCGCCGAGCGACAGACCTGCTGCGGGACCGGTCGACGGCGCGGCATGGCAACCGCTGCACTTGTGGATCGCGCTCTCGAAGATCGGACGGACGGTGGTGTGGAACACGCCGGACTCCTCGGGGAGGGGATTCCCCGGATCCGGATCCGGCTTCAGGTCGGGATTGATGACCTGAGCGATCGCGTCCATCTCGTAGCACTGGGCGGCCACCGCGTCCTTCAGCTTCTGGTCGGTGGGCGACATGCCCTTGGCGACACGGTACTTTTCCCAGACGTTGTCGATCCAGCCGTGCAGCTTCCAGAACATGTAGTTGTCGATGTTCGTGAACTGGTTGCCGAGGCCGTGATCGGTGTTCTGGGGGCGCACCCACTTGAAGTGGAGATCCCCGTGCAGGCCGCTGGCCTGCAGGTTGGTGCCCGGGATGGCCTGGCCGGCGAAGCACTGGAGCCACATACCGAGCGCGCCCTCGTCCGGGAAGCGGCTCAGGTTCTCCGGCTTGTCGATCTCGTCGCCGATCTTCGCGTTGGCGAGCGTCGTGGCGCTCCAGGGCCTGAAGTCCGATCTCCACTGCTGGGGCAGCTCCTCCGCCGTCGTGGGGAACTTCTTGAAGCCCTCGAACTGCTCCGAGTGCTTCGGCCAGAGCTGCTTCAGCGACTGGATCATGTGCCGGTGCATGGCGAGGAACTGGAAGCCGTCGCCCGTCGTCTTGCACTCCTGGTCCGACGGGACCGGGACCGCCGACCTGCAGATATTGACCCTGCTCATGCCCATGCCGCCATTGCAGCGCCGGATGCTATGCCACTCGAAGTGGGCGGCTTGCCATTCGTTCTCCTCCATCCAGGCGATGACTTCCGGCTGAACCGTGAGATCGATCTGGTTGTTCTTCACGAACTCCGCCGAGCCGTCCTTCATCGTCGCGTCGCTGGGATGGGGATCGTAACCATCCACGCAATGATCCTTCGGGTGCGTGTCGCCCGTCCCGCTCGAGCCGCCGGTGCCACCGGTGGGATCTCCGGTCGACGAGGAGGAGCCCGTGGTCGCGCCGGAGGTGGAGGGGTCGCCGGTGCCGGCGCCGCTCGTGCCGGGGCCGGCGCTTGTGCCGGTCAACGACGAGGTCGTGGTGGAGGTGGACGACACGCCGGCGCCGCCTGCTCCACCAGAGCCCCCGACGTCGGGATCTTCGCCGCCACAGGCGCCCAGCAGCAAGGCCGTAACGCACGAGAGGAAACCGAACGTGCGTTGAGACCTCTTGCCCAATGACACGGTGGACGGACCTGCCTGATCGTTGATTCGCATGGTGCTCCTCGTTACCGCTGGATGCCGGACCGCTGGGTGCCGGGTGCATGCTTCCGCGCAGCCGCTGAGCCAGACGCCAGATGGAGCATCGGCCAACCGCCGGTAGTATTTGCGTAGCACGAGGCTTCCGAGCAGAGAAGCGGGTGTAAATTTGCTCCAAAACGATCATCACCGTCGTTGGATGAGCCGCGGGGAGAGGGAAAGTAAAGAGTATTTAGTATGTCAAGGGTGATCGCCGCTCACCCTGGTGATTGAGGGTTCCGTGCGCCATCCGCCTTCCTCTTGGAAAAGTGAAGCTGTATCGATGGTTGATCCCGTTCAGTGAGGCCATAAATTGCCCGTTTCTGCCCAGCCGTTCCGCTGACCTCCGAGATCAAGGGGGCGCCATGGGAAGGCGAGCTCCGCAGGCCAGCGATGCTGGACGCGGAGAGCGACCTCATCCGTCGTTGATCGAACAGGGCGTCTGTCTCGGCGACCTCGTGACGCTTCAAACCCTGAAGGAGGGTATCGCGTTTGCGCTGCGGCGCGAACACCGCGGCTCTCGAGCGCCGGCTCGCGCGTGGGCAGCTCGATGAGCTCTCGGAGATCGTCACGGAGCACGTGGGTCGGCCCGCGGGCGCTTCCTCTGCCTCGTTGACCCTCTCGCGCGGCGCGGTCTACCTTGCGAGCGCCCCCATGACCATCCACGTCGTCCGCCTGGGCGAGCTCCCGGCCGTCATGGCGCGTCGCTGCTGAGGGCGATGCTCCCGGCGGACGAGGTCATCAAGAAGCTGGTGCACGTGCTCGCGCCGTACCTCGGCGAGAACATGGCGCGCGCGGCCGTGCGCAGCCAGGCGGACAAGCTGGGTTTCAAGCACGGGCGCCTCTCCCCGGCCGACGTGGAGCGCTTGCTCGCCGCGGTCGCGCCGGGGCTCGGCGTGTTCGTCGGGCGCGACAAGGCCCAGCGGATCCTCGACGAGGCGCGCGCCGCGATCGGGGCGCAGGGAGGAGCTCGATGACGCGAGTCCCCGTTCGCCGCGTGGCGCCGGTGGTGGTGACGATCGTGTGCGCGGTGTACGTCCCGCGCCTCCTGCCACAGGCCGCCGAGCTCTCCGAGCGGATCCTCCCGACGTCGGTCGTCGACACCGTGGGTCCGCTCGTGCGGCTCGCGTGCCTCGCGGTCGCCGCCGTGTTCGGCCTGCGCAGCGCCGCGCGCCTCGAGCGCGACAACCCGGCGCGCGGCCCGTGGTTCCTGCTCGGCGCGTGGCTCGCGCTCTTCACCCTGGGCCAGGTCGGGCTCGTGTACTATCCGCTCGTCGCGCGCGCGCCCACGCCGCTGCCGTCGATCGCGGACGCCGCGTTCCTCCTGGGATATGCGATGCTGATCGCCGCGTCGGTGCGCTTCGTCTTCGTGTACCGCGCGTCCGGCTTCCCCGTCGGCAGCGCGCGCGAGCACCTCGGCATCGCCGCGGGCGCCGCGGCGGCGATGGCGATCGTCGGTTATCCCCTGCTCGCCCCGATCGCGCGCGCGCCGGTGCCGCTCGGCGAGCGGCTCATCAACATCGCCTATCCCATCCTCGATCTGATCGCGCTCGTCCCCGCGCTGGTGATGCTGCGGATCACGCGCGCCTTCCGCGGCGGCAAGGTGTGGGCGATCTGGGGATCGCTGCTCGCGGGCTGCGCGCTCATGGCCGTGGGAGACATCCTGTTCGCGTTCTTCTCCTCGGCGAAGATGACCGCGTTCGGGCCAGGCGTGGACATGATGTTGCTCCTCGGGTACTTCGCGGCGGCGTGCGGGACGATGCTGCAATACGAGACGATCACCGACTGACGACGGTGGTGCGGTGCTTGCCACAGGTCGCCCCGGCGGCGCGCGATGGCACGATCAGAGCGTGACGGCGGGCGTGACATGTCACGCTCTCGGGTGTGACATGTCACGCTGTCGGCCGTGACATGTCACGGCGGCTCGCCCGGCGCAGAGGTCGAGCCGTCGGCCCGGCGCGCGCCGCGGCGCGCCCATTGGGGTCGAATTTGCCGCGTCGGCGCGCTTGCGCTGCGCCCATGGGCGTCACGCCGGGGAGGGCGCGCCTGGCGGCATGCGCGTTGCGTTGTTGCCCGCTCGCGACTCCCGTCCACGGGCGCGCGGCGCCGCCGCGCCATCACACGGAGCTGAGCGCCATGATGTCTGCGCCGATACCGATGACGACAATGAATCTCCTCTCGAGGTCCCTCTCTGTCGAAAAGCGGATCGACGAGGCGGTCCTCTGCGCCAACGTGCCGAGCCCGCTGTCCTCGGTCGCATTCCATGAGGACGTCGAGTGCATCCGCAGGTTCTTCGCCGCGGGGTTCCCGGTTCACCTGGCGGTTCACCGGGTGGACAGCGCCGAGGCGGCGCGCCGGGACTACACGGCGCTTCACACCCACGACGGCCCGGAGATCAACCTGATCCTCCCGGATCCCGCGGGCCTCGAGTACCGCGTCGAGCTCGGTTCCCGCGTCCACCACGTCACCGAGAGCACGAGCATCTGGATCCCGCCGGGCGTCCCGCACTCGGCGAACGTGGTCGAGGGCTCTGGCTACTTCATCACCGTGCGCTTCGACCATGGGGGTGCGACATGAGACGTGACCTTCCTCGGAGCCTCGACAAGGACGTTGGCGTCAGGAGGCCCGCCGTGGCCGCGTCGAGCGCCGCGCAGGCCTACCGGAGAGGGAGCCTCTGGCAGAGGGGGCGCGGCGAGCGCCTCATCGCGTTCGCCGGCGTGAGGCGGGGCGAGCTCGTGCTGGACCTCGGCTGCGGCACCGGCGGCCTCACGCGGCAGCTCGCCGAGATCGTGGGCCCCGACGGGCGCGTCCTTGGGATCGATCCGGACGAGGCGCGGATCGCGCTCGCCCGGCGCACCGCAGGCGCGCCCAACCTGGAGTTCCAGGTGGCGGCGGCCGAGACCCTCGGCGAGGTCGCCCGGGGCCGCCCCTTCGATCTCTTCTTCTCGAACTTCGTGTTTCACTGGATCCGCGACAAGCGCGCGGTCCTCCGCCTGATGCGCGACCTGCTCCGCCCCGCAGGGCGCATCCTCGTCCAGTGCGTCTCGTCGCTCCCCGCGCTCGTCGGGGAGCTCTCGCGGCTCGCCGACCCTTCGGGGGAGAAGATCCTGCGGGATTTCGCCTTCGAGGACGCCGCGGCGCTCGCGCACCACGTCGAGGGCGCCGGGCTCCAGCTGCTCCGCCTGGAGGAGCAGCATGGAACTCACGTGTATCCGACGCTGGACGCATTGCTGCGGTGGTGGCAGGCGACGACCCACGACCGGTTCGACCCGAGGGCCGTCGAGCCCGCGGCGCTCTCTCGGTTCGCCGAGCAGCACGGCGACGGCGGCGTGTTCCGGGTGCGCGAGACGTTCTGCTGGTTCGAGGCGCGGCTCGCCCCGGCGCACTCGTGGGGACGCGAAGGCTGACTCCCTGAATCTCGAGGGTTTTTTCTGGATTGCGCCGACGTTTGTCTGGTCTCGGGGCCAGGACGACGCGATGCTCCTGGCTGCCACGCCCCCGTTCTTTTCCGAGGTGGGCTACCATCCGCTCTCCGCAGCCTCCCGCGGCGGCGCTCGCACCCAGGACCGATCCGAATGTCGATCTTCGAGCTCTCGTTCCAGTCCGGGGAGGCCTCGCTCTCCGTGCGCCGTGTCGTGGTCCAGGAGGCTGTCTCCGAGCTCTTCGCCGTCTCGGTGTGGGCCCGGTCCAGGCTCTCGGATCTCGAGCTGGAGTCGCTCGTCGGCCAGAGCGCGTCGCTCCAGATCCAGCCCGACGCCGCGCACCTCCACTGGCTGAGCAGCAGGCTCTGGCAAGGCGTGTGCAGCCACGTGGAGCAGGTGCAGGCCGAGCCGACGGGGCTCTCGACGTACTACCTCCGCATCGTGCCGCGCCTCTGGCTGCTCACCCAGCGCCGCGGCCACCGCATCTACCAGCACCTCTCCATCCCCGACATCGTCGACGCGCTCCTCGGCGAGTGGGCGATCGAGCCGGCGTGGAAGATCGATCGCGGCGCGTACCCCAGGCTCGAGTACAAGGTCCAGCACGGCGAGAGTGATCACGCCTTTCTCTCCCGCCTCCTCGAGGAGGCGGGCATCGCCTACACCTTCCCCGACCGCGGGGCGGACACCAAGCTCACGCTGAGCGACAAGCTCGAGGCGGAGCCGCTGAGGCCGGGGCCGCCGCTGCCGTACGTCGACAACCCCATCGAGACCGCCGAGCGCGAGTTCGTCACCAGGGTGCGGCTCGGCCACGAGGTCCGGCCCGGCGCGAGCACGATCCGCGGCCACGACTTCCGCAAGCCCTCGTTCGCGCTCACCGGCGAGGCGCCCCCGGCGCCCGCGCCCGAGGCGAAGTACGAGCAGTACCGCTACGAGCCCGGCGCGTTCCTCGCCGCGAGCGCCGGGGGCGGCGCGCCCATCGGCGACGCCAAGGGCGTTTACCGCCACGACCCGAAGCACGGAGCCGATCTCTCGACACGGGTCCTCGCGGCGATGCGCGCCGACAAGCGCGGCGTGCTCTTCGAGGCCAACGTGATCGACCTCTACCCCGGCCGGGTCTTCGCCGTCGATCAGCACCCGCACCCGGAGTTCGGAAGAGGGCCGCTCTTGGTGGCCGAGCTCGAGATCGTGGCCTCGCTCGGCGAGCCGTGGAGCGTGCGCGGGCGCGCGCTCTTCGCCGATTCCAAGGTCCCGTACCGGCCGGCGCGCAAGACGCCCAGGCCGGTCGCGCCCGGGCTGCAGAGCGCGACCGTGGTGGGGCCGCCGGGCGCCGAGATCCACACCGACGAGCTCGGGCGGGTGCGCGTGCAGTTCCCGTGGGATCGCGAGGGCAAGCTCGACGACAACAGCTCGTGCTGGATGCGCGTGAGCCAGGGCTGGGCGGGCGCCGGGTTCGGGATGTTCATGCTCCCCCGCGTCGGCCAGGAGGTGCTGGTGGCCTTCCTCGACGGCGATCCAGATCTCCCGATCGTGGCCGGGCGCGCCTTCAACGGCCGCGAGCTCGTGCCGTACAAGCTGCCGGATCACAAGACGGTGAGCACCTGGAAGAGCAGCTCGTCGCCCGGCGGCGCGGGGTACAACGAGATCAAGTTCGAGGACCAGGCGGGCCAGGAGCTCGTCTACATGCAGGCGCAGCGCGACAGGAACCAGCTCGTCAAGCGCGATGAGGTCGAGCGCACCGCGCGCCACAAGCGGAGCACCGTGGGCGGCGACGAGCACGTGGTCGTGAAGGGCGCGCGAAAGCAGCTCGTCCACGGGGGCGACCACGTGCACGTGAAGCTGGACCAGCGAACGGCCGTCGACGGCTCGGTGTCGCTCACGGTCGCGGTGAACCGGGACGAGCGCGTGGGCGCGAACCACGCGCTCGAGGCCGGCAAGCAGCTTCACATCAAGGCGGGCGCGACCCTGGTGCTCGAGGCCGGGCAGCGGCTCACCATCAAGGGGCCTGGAGGCTTCATCGACATCCACCCGGGGGGCGTCGACATCGTGGGATCCATCGTCAACATCAACAGCGGCGGCGCGCCGGGCGCCGGCCAGGGCGCGAACCCGGCGGCGCCGCTCCAGGCCGAAGAGGCGCACCCCAAGGACACGCCGTCTCCCTGAGACGAGGAGGAGCGAGATCATGCCCGCCGCCGCGCGCCTCACCGATCTGCACACCTGCCAGACCCACCCTGGGCCCACGCCGATCGTCTCGTCGGCCAGGACGGTGAACATCGGCTTCCTGCCCGCGGCGCGGGTCGGCGATCGCGCCGCGTGCCCGGCCAGCGCCGCGATCGTCCAGGGCTCGGCGACCGTGTTCATCGAGGGCGCCATGGCCGCGCGTCTCGGCGACGAGACGGCGCCGAAGGGCGCGATCGTGACGGGGTGTCCGACGGTGAACATCGGCTCGACCCCCACCATCGATGCGTTGCTCGCCGCGTCCGTGTCGGGGACTCCGTTCCTCGATTGCGAGAGCTGCCGGATGGACGGCGCCGGGTGAAGGCGCTGCTCCATGTGACATCAGGGCTGCTCGCCGGGCGGCGCGTGCGCCTCCAGGCCGGCGAGGCGCTGCGCGTGGGGCGCCTCGGGCGGGCGGATATCGTGATCTCGCAGGACGAGCAGATGGCGCCGGTGCATTTCGAGGTGGCCTGGGATGGCGCCGTGTGCCGGCTCGTCGATCGGAGCCGCCGGGGGACGCAGGTCGACGGCAAGGCGGTCGCCGAGGCCACGATCGGCGACGGCGCGCTCGTCGTCGCGGGGCAAACCCACTTCCTGCTGCGGCTCGTGCCCGACGAGCTGGGCGCCGATCTCCCGCCAGCGCTGCCGCGCCCGCCGCCGTCACGGGAGCTGCTCGCCGCGCGGGAGGTCGCGCTGGAGGCGCTGCAGAGCGAGCCGGAGCCGCTCTTCGCCCTCCTCGACGCCGCCCGCGAACGGCGCATCCTCACGCTGCTGCGCGCCTGCGAGGACGAGAATCGCTCGCTCTTCGAGGGCGTCGCGGGCGAGGCGATGGCCCGGGCGGCGCCGCACCTGGTGCGGATCGAGAAGGGGTCGGCGCTCCTGCCGGTGCTCGTGAACGAGGGGTGGGGCGAGAGCTGGGGAGTCTACCTGACCGGGCGGAGGCCTCTTCGAGAGGTGCGGCAGAGATTGCGGCGGTCGCTGATCGTGAGGGACGAAGAGACGGGGAGGGGGCTCTATTTCCGGTTCTACGATCCGCGGGTGCTGCGGTTGTTCCTGCCGTCGTGCTCGGCGCGGCAGCGGAGCGAGATCCTGGGGACGGAGATCGGCGGGTTCGTCATCGAGGGCGAGACGGGCGAGGCGCTGCGGCTCGGGGGGGCGTGACGGCGCCTGTCCGGATCCTCATGATGCGCGCGGCTGCCTGACCTGCACCACCCGCCCCAGCGCCGCCGCCTGGAGCGCCACCGGCTCCGCCTCCCGCTCGTCCATCGCCGGGTGCACCGCCGCGATCACCCGCGCTCGGAAGCGCGCCGAGAGCGGCAGCGCCTCGGCGATCGAGGCCGGCAGGTAGATCACGAGCGGCTGCGTCTCTCCCGCGACGCGCAGCAGCCCGCGCAGGTGCGGCCCGCCCAGCACCTTGCGCTTCTGGTAGTGCCGCTGCTCGAGCAGCGCGCGCTCCACCTGCTCGTTCGCGAGCTCTACACGGCCCCTCTTGCCGTGGCCGAGCGCCTCGCGGATCTTCCCGCACAGCGCCTCGGCGACGGCGGGCGCCGTCGAGACGCCCGGCGTGGCGAGGAATTTCTCGGCGGCCCCGAGCGCCGCCGCGAGCGCGTCGTCGCCTGTCGCGAGCGGCGTCGCCGTGGAGACAAGCGCCTTCAGCGTCTCCACTTCGTCAAAGGACAGCGAGAGCTCGCCCTCGATCAGCTCGAGGGGCGGCACCGGCATGCCGCGCTTGCCGGCGGCGCGCGCGAGCGCCCCGTGCACGCCCGCGACGTCGGCGGCCGCGCCGCGATCGAGGATCTCGAAGACCTGCGCCCGATCCTCGATCTCGGCGGGCTCGTCGGAGAGCGCCGGATCGTCGGCCTCCGGGTCGAGGGGCTCGGCCTCCATCGCGTCGAGCAGGCGCTGCCAGGCCGGCTTGCGGACGATGCGCGGCACGCTCTTCCGATCGAACCAGACGAGCGTCAGCGCGTCCCGCTGCGCCGGCGCGAGCGCGGCGCTGGCGTCCGCTGCCCCGCCTGTGCCCGCGAGCATCGCGCCGATGGTCTGCGGCGCCGCCGGCGCGTGCGGGATCATGCCCATGGCGCTCGACCCGGGCTGCGGAGCGCCGGCCGCCCAGGGGCTCACCGGCTCGCCGGCCTTCGCGATCGGCGGGGCAGGGATCGGAGAAGGGGTGTTGGGAGGAGGGGTGTTCGAAGGAGGGGTGTTCGATGCGGCGGCGGGGGGCGGCGCCGAGGACGGGGCGACGAAGGGGAGAGGCACCTTCGTCGCGTCCTCGGTGAGATCGCCCGTCTGGCCCTCGGTCGAGCTCGGCTTCGGCCGGACACCGGGCGGCTCGGCTCGGCGCGGAGCGGGCGCCTCGGGAGGAGGCGGCGTGGGCGGTCCCGCGCGAAAGGGCATGATCGGCGCCTGCACGGCGTCGAGCGACTTCACCGGCATGTCGACGGTCTGCTTCGACGGGCCGAGGGAGGGAGGCTTCACCTTGGGCGCGGCCGGGGCCACCCGCGGCGGCGGCTGGGGCCCCGGCGCCGCGGGGGTGGGTGCCTCGGCCGGCGCCTGCCTCGCGGGCCGCTCCAGCGAGACGCGGATCTGCCCTGACTCCTTGGGGCTCGCGAGCGGGAGCTGGCCTCGCCAGGTCAGCGTGCAGAGGAGGCGAGCGGTGTCGATCACGAGCGTGTCGCAGCGCATGGCGAGATCGCGCGGCCCGCCGGCGCGGCCGGTGACGGTCGCCCGCGGGCGGACGCCGGGAAGGCTGGTGACGAGGCGCGGGTGGCGAGGATGGAGGTTCTCGAGCACGATCTGCTCGTCCTCGCGGAGCTGCAGCAGGCGCTGATCGAGCGGAGCGACGTTGAAGAAGGTGCGATCGAGATCCTCCGGCAGCGGGCTCGAGAGGAGCGCTCCCGACGACCAGGCCGCCGCGTGTCTGCCGAGCCTGCGGCGCCGCAAAGGCCAGGTGGGGGCGATGGGCCCGAAGCCCACCGCCGCGATGGGGTCGTCCGGGCTGGCCACGATCCGATCCACGGGGAGGAGGTTCGGGACGGCGGCCCTGCCGCGGGCGTCGCGCGCCTCGCGATGGATGCCCGCAGGGTTGTCCGTGTCCGGCCCGCCCGCGGCGCGCTCGTAGGCGAGCGGCATCGTCGTGAAGTGCGCTCCTTCCTGGAGCTCGCCCTCCTGGGTGAACCGGCGATCGCAGAACACCTGAATGGGTTTGTCGATCTCGCCCACCGCCATCCGCGCGATCAGCGACCGCGCGGGGCTGCCGCCGGGCGCGTGGGCGTGGCCGACGAGGACGACATCGGCGCCCTGCTTCAGCGGCGCGAGATCGCTCGCCTCGATGAGGCTCCGCGCGGGGTCGTCGTCCAGGTGCGCGTCGCGCTCGCGGATCGGCTCCTGCGCGGGCGCGAGCGGCGACTCGCCCGGCGCGAGCGTGAACGTCGCCTTGCAGACGACGGTGAGCACCCAGGTCAAGGAGCGCACCTGCCAGAGGAGCGAGGCGACGGGGAGCGGCCCGTCGGAGACGACGTCCATAGGTGGGCCGACGGTACCACCACTCCGGCAAATTGGATTCGGTCAGGCGCGGCGCTCCGCGCCGTCAGGGGGCGCGCGGGCTGTCCGCGATGAACGGGAGCCCTGCCGCGGCCGCGTCCCGGAACGCCTGGGCCGAGGCGGCGGCCCGCTGCAGGCACGGCCAGCACGGCTCCTCCTGCGCGTCGTCGGGCTCCTCCGCCGGCGCTGCCGCGGCGCGCGGGCGCTGGGCCGGGACCGCCGCGGCGGGAGAGGGCGCGGGCTGGGCCAAGTCCTTCCCGGAGCCACCCTGGTCCGGGGCCTCCGCGAGGTGCACCTGCCCCGCCGCGAGCGCGGCCGCGAGGTGGTCGATCACCTCGCGATCGTCCGGCGATATCGAGAGCCAGGGCCGATCCTCGCGGAGGAACCGCCGCAGCTCGTGCAGGATCTCGGCGCGCGCGCCGAGCGAGGCGATGGTGCGCCGCGCCGCGAGCCGATCTCCGCGAAGCGGCACGCGATCGCCCGGGGGCGGCTCTTCCCACGACCAGAAGAGATCGATCCACCGCTCCTCGCCCGGCCTTGCGGTCCCGCCGCCCTCCGGCGAGACAAGGTCGAGAAAACGCTCGTTCAACCGCAGCCGCAGCACGGAGGCAGGTTATCATGCCCGGGGCCGCGCCGGGCGGCCCCGCCGCGAGGTGATGGATGGATGACGCCGCGCTCGATCGAATCGTTCAGCACCTCTGGGGCGCGGAGGCGGATCTGGTCTACGCCGTCCTCGACGGCGCGCGCGACACGGCGATCTCCGACTCGGTGCGCTCCTCGGACCTGCCGCACTGCTGCCTTCTCGCGGGCGAGCTGGGCCCGGAGCTGGCCCAGGTGGCGCCCTACCTGGTGAGGCTCCAGCGATCGGGCGAGCTCACGCGACGCCTGCTCCGGCTCGGGTGGGGGAAGAGCTGGGGTATCTTCCTCGCCACGCCGTCTCCCCTCGAGACAGTGCGGCGGCACCTGCGCCGCCTGCTCCGCGTCCTGGGTCCGGACGGAGCGGCCATGTTCTTTCGCTACTACGACCCGCGGGTATTGCGCACCTACCTGCCCACGTGCAACGCCGGCGAGCTCGGCGAGGTGTTCGGTCCTGTCCTCCGCTACGCGGTCGAAGGCGAAGGCGCCGGGGAGCTCGTCGTGTTCCGGCGCGCCGGGCCCGAACTCGCGCGCTCCGTGATCGACCTCCGCGCGGCCGCGCCGGCGTGAATCGGACGTTCCCGAAAGGACCACCTCGGCTCGACTTCGGAGACACGCTCCTTCGGTGGACATAGATCAAAATAGGTAAGAAGCGCGCACGACATCGGGTGATGATGTCGTGACCAGCTCAACGCCCAACGATCTTGACGCCCACCGTGCCGTGTCGCTCGAGCCCCGCATGGCTCGCCCGACATGAATGCTTCGCGCGCTCCGAGCCGCGGCTTCAGCAGATTCGCGGGAGCTGCTCGCCGGAGAGCAGATCGAGCGTGCGCCGGGTCCCGAGCCGGGTCCTCAGGACAACGCTCCCTTTTCCCTCTCCGACGATCCGACCGATGCGTGCGGCTCCCCGGCCGAGCGGGTGGTCGCGCAGGCTCGCCAGGGCGCGCTCCGTCTGGGCTTCCGGCAGGAACGCGACGAGCCGGCCCTCGCACGCCACGTAAAGCGGGTCGAGCCCGAGCAGCTCGCACGCCCCGAGGACCGCAGGTTCCACGGGGATCTGCGCTTCCTCCACCTCGACGTGGACGCCCGCGTCGAGCGCGATCTCGTTCAACACGGCCGCGAGCCCGCCGCGCGTCGGATCCCGCAGGCAGTGGACGTCGATCCCCGCCTCGAGCAGCGCTGCAGCGAGGCCTTCGACCGGCGCGCAGTCGCTCTCCACGGGCTCCTCGAACGCCAGCGCCTCACGCACGGACAGCACCGCGATCCCGTGCCGCCCCACGTCGCCGGACACGAGTACGGCATCGCCCGGCCGGACCCGGCGCGGCGCGATGGCCACGCCCTCGGGCACCACGCCGATGCCGGCGGTGTTGATGAACAGCCCGTCTCCCTTGCCCCGGTCGACCACCTTGGTGTCGCCCGTCACGAGCTCGACCCCGCACGCGTCCGCAGCGGCGCGCATCGACAGCGCGATCTGCTGGAGCTCGTCGATGGGCAGCCCCTCCTCCACGATGAAGCCGGCGCTCAGGTAAGCGGGCCGGGCGCCCGTCATGGCCAGGTCGTTCACCGTGCCATAGACGGACAGCTTGCCGATGTCACCTCCGGGGAAGAAGCGCGGATGCACGACGTAGGTGTCCGTGGTGAACGCGAGGGACGCGCCGCCGAGCCGCACCACGGCGCCGTCATGACGGGCCGAGAGCGGAGCGCTGTCGAAGGCGGGCAGGAAGACGTGCTCGATGAGCTCACGCATGAGCCGCCCGCCGCCGCCGTGGGCAAGCTGGACCGTCCTTTCGCGCAGCGGCGCGGGGCAGCTCATCTCGAACCGCACGGCGGGTCCGCCCTCCGGTAACGGTAGTAGGCCGCGCACGCTCCTTCCGAGGAGACCATCGTGGCGCCCAGCGGAGTCTCCGGCGTGCAGCGCACACCGAACGCGGGGCAGTCCGGCGGCTTGATCACCCCCTGGAGCACGAGGCCGCTCTTGCAGTCGGTCGATGCCCGGGGCTCCGGGTCGCCTGCCGGCGCCCTGCGCACCGAACCCCCGAACCGCCGCTCTGCATCGTGGTCCGCGTAAGGCGCCCGGAGCCCGAGCCCGCTCCCGGCGATGGGACCGATGCCTCGCCAGGTCCGGGGCACGATCTCGAAGACCTCCCGGATCATGCGCTGCGCGGGCTCGTTGCCGGCCTCGCGCACCGAGCGGGCGTACTGGTTCTCCACGTCGGTGCGGCCCTCCTCGAGCTGCCGGACGCACATGAAAATGCCCTGGAGGATGTCCATCGGCTCGAAGCCCGTGACCACGATGGGGACGCGGTGCTCGGCGGCGAGCGGGCGGTAGGCGTCGATGCCCATCACCGTACACACGTGGCCCGCGGCGAGAAACCCGTCGACGCGCCGATCCGGCGCCCGGAGGATCACCTCCATCGCGGGCGGCACGAGCACGTGCGACACGAGGAGCGAGAAGTTCCGGATGCGGCGGCGCCGCGCCTCGAACGCCGCCATGGCGTTCGCGGGCGCCGTGGTCTCGAAGCCGACCGCGAAGAAGACGACCTCACGATCCGGCAGGCGCTCGGCGAGCGCGAGCGCGTCGAGCGGCGAGTAGACGACGCGCACGTCGCCGCCCCTCGACTTCACCGCGAACAGGTCGTCGCTCGAACCGGGGACGCGCAGCATGTCGCCGAACGAGCAGAACGTGACCTCCCGGCGCGAGGCGATCTCGAGCGCACAATCGATGAGCTCGACCGGCGTGACGCACACCGGGCAGCCAGGGCCGTGGAGGAGCGAGATCTCCGGGGGCAGGAGCTCGTCCAGGCCGAAGCGGACGATGGCGTGCGTCTGACCGCCGCAGACCTCCATGATCGACCAGGGGCGAGAGACCACCCGCCGGATCGCATCCACGTACGGCCCGACGCGCTGCGCGTCGCGGTACTCGTCGATGAACCTCATCGCGGCTCCTCCCCCTCGCGCGCCGCGCCGAGCTCGTCGAGGTAGGAGAGCGTCCGCCGCGCCGACGCCTCGTCGATGCGGCTGATGGCGAAGCCCGCGTGCACGATCACGTAATCGCCGGGCTCCGCCTCCGGCACGTAGGCGAGGCAGATCTCCTTGACGATCCCGCCGAAGGCGACGCGGCCGAGCCGGAGGTCGCCACCCGCGACGCCGAGGATCTTGCCGGGGACGCCGAGGCACATGGTCACGCCTCCACCGCGTCTGCGCCGCGCCGCGCGGCCACGAGGACCTGGCCGAGCGACAGGCCGCCGTCGCCCGGCGGGTAGAGCTTCGGCGCGTAGACCTCGACGCCTCGCGCCGCGAGGCGCTCGCGGATCGACGCGGCGAGGAGCGCGTTCTGGAAGCACCCGCCCGCGAGCACGACGCGCCCGAGGCCGCTCGCGGCAGCGAGCGCCTCGGCGACGTCCACGAGCGCCGCGTGAAAGCGGGCCGCGATGACGCCGGGCGGCACGCCGTCACGCCGATCACCCAGCACCGCGTCGATCAGCGGGCCGAAGTCGAGCACCGCCGGCACCCCGGGCGCGCTTGCGCGCAGCGGCAGCGGATAGCCCGCCTGCTCGCCGGCCGCCTCGGCCAGGCACTCCAGCTCCATGGCGGCCTGCCCCTCGAAGCTCGCCGCCCCGCGCAGGCCCGCGAGCGCCGCCACCCCGTCGAACAGGCGCCCCACGCTCGTCGTGCGCGGCGAGCCCGTCCCGCGCGCGAGGATGGAAAACAGCGGGCCGAGCTCGGCCTCGCGGAACCAGGCGCGCGCGTGATCCCGGGCGCCCTCGCCGTGCAGCTCCCAGAGCAGGCCGAGCGCGGAGCGGCGCGGCTCCCTCATGGCGCGCTCGCCGCCCGGCAGCGGGAAGGAGCGGAGGTGCGCCGCGCGGCGGAACGACGCCCCGTCCACGACCAGCGCCTCGCCGCCCCAGAGGGCGCCGTCGAGCCCGTAGCCGGCGCCGTCCCACGCGAGGCCGAGGACCGGTCCGTCGATGCCATGCTCGGCCATGCAGGCTGCGACGTGCGCGTGGTGGTGCTGTACCCGGACGAGCGGCGCGCGGAAGTCCGCCGCGAGCTGCTCGGCGATGCGGCTGGACGCGTAGTCGGGGTGGAGATCGCAGGCGATGCGCTCCGGCCGCACCCGGAACAGGCGCGCGAGCTCGAGGGCCGTGCGCTCGATGAGCGCGGCGCCCTCCGCGGTGTGCGCGTCGCCGAGGTGCTGGCTGACGACCACCTGGCCGTCGAAGAAGAGCGCCGTCGTGCTCTTCAGGTGGCCGCCGAGCGCGAGGATCGGCGGGGCGGCGACCCGCAGCGGGAGAGGCAGCGGGGTGAAGCCGCGCGCGCGGCGGAGGAGCTCGACGCCAGCCGGCCCGATGCGGACCACGGAGTCGTCGAGGGGGCGCACGATCGGCCGGTCGTGCACGAGGAACAGGTCGGCGACGCCGCCCAGGCGCTCCAGCGCGTCGGATGTGTCGGTGCAGATAGGCTCGTCCGAAAGGTTGCCGCTCGTGCAGACCACGGGGCGACCGACGAGCTGGAGCACCAGCCGGTGGAGCGGCGTGTAGGGCAGCAGCGCACCCAGGCGCGGCGTACCCGGCGCGACCGCGTCGGCGATGGCGACCCGCGCAGCGGCGGGCGAGAGCCGCCGCAGCAGCACGATCGGCGCCTCGGGACCGTGCAGCGCGTCCGCCTCCGCGGGAGACACGCGGCAGGTGCTGCGCACGGCGTCGAGCGAGCCGAACATCACCGCGAACGGCTTGGCGTCGCGGCGCTTCCGCCGGCGCAGGAGCGCGACCGCGTCCGGCGATGTCGCGTCGACCAGCAGATGGAAACCACCGAGCCCCTTCACGGCGACCACCTTCCCCGCCAGCACCGCGGCCGCGGCCTCGCGGAGCGCGCCGTCAGGCGACCCGGAGCCCCGAATGCCGGGATCCATCGGGTCTCCGGCTGCGGCGGCGAGCTGGACGTGCGGGCCGCATGCCGGGCAGGCGATGGGCTCCGCGTGGAAGCGCCGGTCCGAGGGGTCCGCGTACTCCGCGGCGCATGCGGGGCACATCGGGAAGCGATCCATCGTGGTCCTGGTCCGGTCGTACGGGAGCCCCGAGAGGATCGTGTAGCGGGGGCCGCACTGCGCGCAGCTCGTGAACGGGTAGCGGCGGCGGCGTCCGGTCTCGCTGTCCACCTCGCGGGCGCACGCCTCGCAGACGGCGAGATCCGCGGGCATCGACGGGCGCACCCCGCTCTCCGCCTCGCTACCGAGGATCTGGAACGGACCGGTGTCCTCCTCGGCCCGCCGCTCGATCTCGATGCGCTCGACGCGCGCGGGCGCGCTGGGCTCGCGGGTCAGGCCGGCGACGAAGGCGTCCAGGCTGCGCTCCGGCCCCTGCACCTCGATCTCGACCCCGCCGGGGCGGTTCCGCACCCAGCCGCCCAGGCCGAGCGCGGACGCGCGCCGGTACACGAACGGCCGGAAGCCCACCCCCTGGACGATGCCGTACACGCGGAGCGCGAGGCGCGGCACGGCTACTCCACCTCCATGGCATCCAGGCCGAGCCCCAAGCGCCCGAGGAGCGTCGCCTGGTCGCCGCCGCAGCGCGGGCAAAGCAGGACGTGATGGTCGGGCGCGTACGTGCCGCCGCACGAGAGGCAGCGCGCCTCGACGCGGTGGAGCCGCAGATCGAGGCGCGCCCCCTCGGCCGGCGTGCCGCGCGCATGCGCCGCGAAGTGGAGCGAGAGGCTCTCCGGCGAGAGCGCCTCGGCCTCGGCCACCCAGCCGCGCACCGAGACGACCCGCGTCGCCCCCTCGGCCGCGGCGCGGTCCAGCGCGGCGGAGAGCAGCTGTCGAGCGATGGACGACTCGTGCACGGGCTCACCCTCCGAGGAACGAGAGGACGCGGGCGACAGCCCGGGGGACCGCCGCGGCCACGTCGGGCGACAGGACGAGCTCGTCCAACGCTCGGGGCTCCGGGTCGCCTGACGGCGCCCTGCGCCCCGAACCCTGGTCCAACGCTCGGGGCTCCGGGTCGCCTGACGGCGCCCTGCGCCCCGAACCCTGGTCCAACGCTCGGGGCTCCGGGTCGCCTGACGGCGCCCTGCGCCCCGAACCCCGCGGACAAGGCCCGCCGATGCTCACGCCGACGATGCGGATGTCGGGTGAGAGCCGATCCGGCGCCGTGATGCGAGCGAGCTCGATGGCCTGCCCGACGCCGAGGCCGTGCGTCGAGACCGGGACAGGCGCACCGGCGGCGAGGTCCGAGGGCGAGAGATCGAGCACCTCCCCGGGCGGCGACGCGAGCACGGCGTCGACGACCACGACCGTCGCGGGCGTCTGGAGGAGCGAGACGAGCGCGGTCGCGTCCCTCGCCTCGACGACCTCCGCGTCGCCCGGCAGACCCCGGCGGCGCAGCGCCTCGAGCACGGCGAGCCCGGCAGCGTCGTCCCCGGCGGCGCGTTGCCCGAGGCCGATGATGCGCGCGGTCATCGCGGCGCCTCCTCGACGCGCAGGGTGAGGAAGTGCGTCGCGCAGGAGATGCAGGGGTCGTGGTTGCGCACGGCCTGCTCGGCGCGCGCGGTCGCCTCGCGGAGCGGCAGCGACGCCAAGGACGGCGACAGCGCGCAGAGGTCCTCCTCGATCGAGAGCTGGTTCTGCGACGTGGGCGGGACGATCTTGGCGTCCAGGATCGTCCCCTCGGCGTCGAGCGTGTAGCGGTGGTACAGGAAGCCGCGCGGCGCCTCGGAGCCGCCGTAGCCCGTGCCCGCGCGGACCGCGGGAGGCGCGACGAACGGCGCCGGCGGGGGCGCGTACGCCTCGATGATCCGGATCGACTCCTCGAACGCCTGAAGGATCTCCACGAGGCGCACGAGCAGGCTCCGGAACGGGTTGCGGCACGGGACGGCGAGGCCGGCGGCGCGCGCCGCGTCCTGGACCTCGGGGAGCAGGCGATCGAAGCTCAGGTTGAAGCGCGCGAGCGGGCCGCACAGGTAGCTGCCGCTGTGTTCGGACGTCCGGGGCTCCGGGTCGCCTGCCGGCGCCCTGCGCCCCGAACCCCGGTCCAACGCTCGGGGCTCCGGGTCGCCTGCCGGCGCCCTGCGCCCCGAACCCCGGATCCTCGACCTCAGCGCGGTCGACCAGGAGACGTGCTCCTCGACGAAATGGGCGTCGTAGTCGCGCACCTCGATATCGAGCCCGCCCGAGGAGACGAGGCGCCCCTCGGCGATCGCGTACACGTCGTCGCTGCGGAGCGCGACGAACTCGTAGGGCCGCTCGAGCTCCGGGCACGGCAGCGTCGCCATCCAGGAGAGGCACGCGCGCGTGCGCTCACTCCCGGCGCGCAGCTCGGGGAGCAGGCCCTCGATGTCCGCGCGAGACGGCGCGCTGTAGAAGCCGCCGACGCGGGTGTTGACCGGGTGGATCTCGCGGCCCCCGAGGAGCGCGACGATGGCGTTCCCCGCCTTCTTGATGGCGAGCCCCTTCGCGACCCAGGCGCGGTGGTCGCGCGCCATGGCGACCGCGTCCGGGTAGCCGAGGAAGTCGGGCGCGTGCAGCAGGAAGACGTGCAGGGCGTGGCTCTCGATCCACTCGCCGCAGTAGAGGAGGCGCCTGAGCGCGCGGAGCTCCGGGCCGAGCTCGATGCCGAGCGCGTCCTCCATCGCGCGGCACGCGCTCGTGATGTACGCGACAGGGCAGATGCCGCAGATGCGGGACGTGATGTCGGGCGTCTCCGCGAAGCCTCGACCGCGGAGGAACGCCTCGAAGAACCGCGGGGGCTCGAAGATCGAGAGGCGCGCCTCCTTCGCCCGCCCGTCCTCGATCACGAGCGTCAGCGAACCCTCGCCCTCGACGCGGGCGAGGTAGTCGACCGCGATGGTGCGCGTCTCACCGTTCATGCCGCTCGCTCTCCGCGCGGAACGCCGGGGCGTTCGCGTTGAAGGTGCGGTGGAGCCGCACGAGGTCGCGCTCCGGCACGCCCGCCGCCTGGAATGCGCGCGAGAGCGACTCCATGTTCGGCGCCTCCATGGGCCCGAAGCAGCCATAGCAGCCGCGCTGGTAGGTCGGGCAGAGCGCGCCGCAGCCCGCGTGCGTCACCGGGCCGAGGCAAGGCGTCCCGGTCACCATCACGCACACGTTGCCGCGGCTCTTGCACTCGACGCAGACGCTGTGGCTCGCGACATTGGGCCGGCGCCCGTGGAGAAAGGCGCTGATCACCTCCAGGAGCTGGCGCTTGTTCACCGGGCAGCCGCGCAGCTCGAAGTCGACGGGGACGTGGTCGGCTATCGCCGTGGAGGTGGCGAGGGTCTCGATGTAGGCGGGCGAGGCGTATACGACCGACAGAAACTCGCGTACATTCGCGAAGTTGCGCAGCGCCTGGATGCCCCCCGCCGTGGCGCAGGCGCCGATCGTGACGAGCGCCTTCGACAGCCGCCGGACCTCGCGGATCCGCTCGGCGTCGGCGGGCGTCGTGATCGACCCCTCGACCAGCGACAGGTCGAACGGCCCCGCGCGCTCGAGGCTCGTGGCCTCCTTGAAGTAGGCGATGTCGATCGCGGCGGCGAGCGACAGGAGCTCGTCCTCGAGGTCGAGGACGCTGAGCTGACAGCCGTCGCACGAGGCGAACTTCCACACGGCGAGCTTCGGCTTCGCGCGTCGCGCCATGGCGCTCACAGCTCCCGGACCGCGAGCAGCGGTCCCACGCGGTCGTAGCGGAGCACGGGGCCGTCCTTGCAGACGAAGCTCGGCCCGAGCTGGCAGCGGCCGCAGATCCCCACCGCGCACTTCATGTTCCGCTCCAGCGAGGCGTGGACGCGCTCGCCGGGGACGCCGCGGCGCTCGAGCTCGCGCGCCGTGAAGCGCATCATCACCTCCGGCCCGCAGACGAACGCGACCGCGCGGCCCGTATCGAAGTCGGCGAGGCGCAGGAGGGCCGGCACGACCCCGACGTGCCCGCGCCACCCGGGGCCTGCGCGGTCCACGGTCACGAGCACCTGCAGGTCGGCGCGACGGCTCCAGCGATCGAGCTCCCTGCGGTAGAGCAGGTCCTCGGGCCCGCGGGCGCCGTAGAGCAGCGCGACGCGGCCATAGGCGGCCCGGTGCCGGAGGATGTGGCAGAGCGCCGGGCGCAGCGGCGCCATCCCGAGCCCGCCGGCGAGGAGCAGCACGTCCGCGCCGCGCGCCTCGTCGACGGGCCACGGGCTCCCGAACGGGCCGCGCAGCCCGAGCGCCATGCCCGAGCGGAGGCGCCCGAGCGCGCGCGTGACCGAGCCCGCCTCGCGGATCGTGTGCAGGAGCCGATCGGGCCGCGCGGGATCCCCGCTGATCGAGATCGCGACCTCGCCGACCCCGAAGGCGTAAAGCATGTTGAACTGGCCGGGCGCGAAGACGAGGCCGCCCGGGCGGCCCGGCAGGTCGATCGTCGCCGTGAAGGTCGTCGCCGTCTCGCGGTGGACGCGCCGCACGCGCGCCGGCTCCGGCGCCCAGGGGTTTGGGGCGGAGGGCGCCGCCAGGCGACCCGGGATCGCGGCGTCCGGAGCGAAGGGCAGCGGGATGTCCCGCGGCACGAAGGTCATGGCTCGGCCCTGTAGACGTCGAGCCGCTGCAGCCGCACGCGCTCCAGCCGTGCGTAGAGCTGCCGCAGGAGGCGCAGGGACACGGCGTACCCGAGCGCGGGATCGGCGTCCGAGCACGCGCGCAGGTGCGCTGCGTCGAGCCCGATCGAGCGGACCGGCGTGGCCGCCCGCGCGTCGAGCACCCATCGCCGCGGCGGGAAGAGCCAGTGCAGGCCCAGGATGTCCCCGCCCGCCAGGCTCTCGACCTGCACAGGGTCGCGGCCGGGGCGGTGGATCTCGAGCGTCACGCGCCCCTGCGCGAGCAGGTAGAGCGTGTCCGCCTCGCCTCCCTCCCGGAGGAGGAACGCCCCCTCCGGGAAGCTCCGCGCAAACGCGCGCTCGGCCAGGCGCGCGAGGTGCGCGGCCGGGAGCCCGTCCAGGAACGGGTGGGCTCCGAGAATGGGGAGGAGCTCCTCCGCCTTCATCGGCGCCTACCCCTTCCCGGCGGCGACGGCGCCGTCTCCTGCCCGGATGGCGGCCGCCTCTTCGGTGATGTCGATCCCGACGGGGCACCATGTGATGCACCGGCCGCAGCCGACGCAGCCGGACGTGCCGAACTGATCGATCCACGTGGCCAGCTTGTGCGTGAGCCACTGCCGGTAGCGGGCCCGGAGCGAGGCGCGGACGCTGCCGCCGTGCAGGTACGAGTGGTCGAGGGAGAAGCAGGAGTCCCAGCGCCGGAAGCGCTCGGCCGTCTCGCCGGAGGGACCCGCGGACGCGGAGTCCCGACCCATGTGGACGGAGGGACCCGCGGACGCGGAGTCCCGACCCATGTGGACGGAGGGACCCGCGGACGCGGAGTCCCGACCCATGTGGACGGAGGGACCCGCGGACGCGGAGTCCCGACCCATGTGGACGGAGGGACCCGCGGACGCGGAGTCCCGACCCATGTGGACGGAGGGACCCGCGGACGCGGAGTCCCGACCCATGTGGACGGAGGGACCCGCTGACGCGGCGTCCCGACCCAGGTCCCGGCCCTCGTCGGCCGGGAGGTCTGTCGCGTCCTCGATCGTGCTGCAGAAGCACGTCGGGCACGCGAGCGTGCAGTTCGTGCATCCGAGGCAGCGCTCGGCCACGTCGTCCCAGCGGGGGTGCTCGAGGTTTCGATAGAAGAGCTCCTTGATGCCGTCCGTCTCGAGCTTCCTGCCCATCTGGGTCGCCGTACGGCGCGAGACCTCGAAGGCAGCGCGGGCGTCGTCCTCGCCCGCGCTGGACGCGCCCGCGCGAGCGAGCAAGGAAGCGCCGGCGTCGCTGCCCACCTCGACGAAGAAACGGTGGCCACCGTCGAGGAGCTCGGTCAGCGCGAGGTCGAAGCCACGCTCTGCGCGCGGCCCCGTACGCATCGACACACAGAAGCACGTCCCGCCGGCCTGTCCGCACTGCACCGCGATCACGAAGAGGCCCCTGCGGCGCGCCACATAGTCGGGATCCGGATGCGGGCCGTCGACGAAGACGCGGTCCTGCACGTCGATTGCGGCAAGATCACACGCCCGCGCGCCGAGGACGGCGAGGCGCGGAGGGGCCTCGGCCTCGTCGGTCCGCGAGATGGATCCGCCTCGCCGCCTGAGCTGCACCAGGCGAAGCCGGGGGACGAACAGGAGGTGCTTGAGCGACCGCGGCCCGACCGCGTAGCCGAAGAGGGCCTCGTCCGCGCGCCTGGCGAGCCGGTAGCGGCCGGCCTCCTGCTGCTCGGTCCAGCCGGCGGGGAGCTCCTCCGCGCCCTGGATCTCGTCGTACACGATGGCCCCGCCGCGCAGCGTGGGACCGATGAGCCGGTACCCGTCCTCGCGCAGGCCCTGGAGGAGCGCGGCGATCCCCGGCCGGCCGAGGACGGCGCGATCGCCAGGATGAAAGCCGGTCTCTGCGCCGCTCATGCGGGGCCGGTGAGCACGGTCCGTGCCGCTGGGTTCGAGCAGCAGACGACCAACACTGGCACGGCGGCGGGTCCGCTTGTTGCTCCGACGCACGCACGGGCGATCGAGCGTCCGCCGGCTCAGTGGCGCCGAGCGGAGGCATCCAGATCTCGATGAGGAGACACGGTGACCGCGCACGTCCTCTGGTTCGATTCATTGTCTCGCGCGGATGTCGCGTCCGCCGGCGGAAAAGGCAGCAACCTCGGGGAGCTCACGCGCGCCGGCCTGCCCGTGCCTCCGGGCTTCGTCATCACCGCGGACGCGTATCTCGCGGCGATGGACGCCGCGGGCGTGCGAAAGCAGCTCGTCGCGCTCTTCACCGAGGCCGATCCGAGCGACCCGGCCGGGCTGCACGCGACCTGCGCCGCGCTGCGGCGCCTCGTCGGGGCCGCGCCGCTCCCGGCGGAGATCCAGGCGGAGATCGTCGATGCCTACCGGAGGCTGGGGCTCGACACCATCGTGGCCGTCCGGTCGTCCGCCACCTCGGAGGACTCGGCCTCGACCTCGTTCGCCGGCATGCACGAGACGTACACCGACGTGACCGGCGAGCAAGCGTTGCTGGATCGCGTGCGCGACTGCTGGGCCTCCGCCTTTGGCGAGCGCGTGGTCAGCTACCGGAAATCCCAGCGCCTGACGGAGGAGCCCGCCCTGGCGGTCGTCGTGCAGCGCATGGTGAGCTCCGAGCGCTCCGGCGTCATCTTCACCGCGGATCCCGCCACGAAGGACACGTCACGCCTCGTCATCGAGGCGGCGTTCGGGCTCGGCGAGGTCGTGGTCGGCGGGCAGGTCGAGCCGGACACGTACACGGTCGCGAAGCGCGGGCCGCGGCTCCTGGAGGCGCGCGTCGGCCACAAGGCGTTCAAGCTGGTGCGCGCGCCTGACGGCGGAGAGCAGCGCGTGGATCTGCCGGAGGACGAGGGCGCGCGGCGCGTGCTCAAGGACGACGAGGTGCTCGAGCTCGCGCGCCTCGCGCTGCAGGTTGAAGAGCATTACGACGCCCCCCAAGACATCGAGTGGGCCGTCGAGGGTGGGGCGACGTACCTGGTGCAAACCCGCCCGATCACCACGCTGGGCGCGCCGCACCCCGCCCCCGGAGAGCTCCTCGTCTCGGGGCTCGGCGCGTCCCCGGGCACGGCCTCCGGGACGGTGCGCGTGCTCCGCTCGCCGGAGGAAGGGCAACGGCTGAAGGCCGGCGAGGTCCTCGTGGCGCCCATGACGTCGCCCGACTGGGTGCCCGCCATCCGGCGCGCGGCGGCCCTCGTCACGGACAGCGGCGGGATGACCTGCCACGCCGCGATCGTCAGCCGCGAGCTCCGCATCCCCTGTGTCGTGGGTACGCGCGCCGCCACGCGGACCCTGCGGGACGGCGAGACCGTCACCGTCGACGGCGCGCACGGCAAGGTCCTCGAAGGGGCCCGAGCCGCCGCGGAGGCGCCCGGCGCCGCTCCGGACGGGGCGCCCGCGGGTGCGCGAGCCGGGCCCGCCGCGAAGTCCGAGGCGCCGGCCGAGCGCGTCCCGACCGCCGCCGGCTCGCGCGCGGCTTCGCCGGCGGTGCTCGGCACGCGGCTCTACGTGAACCTGGCGATCGCCGAGCGCGCCGAGGAGGTCGCCGCGTCGCCCGTGGACGGCGTGGGGCTGCTCCGGGCCGAGTTCATGCTGCTCGACGCGCTCGGCGGCGTGCACCCGAAGGCCTTGATCGCGTCCGGCGGCCGCGACGAGTTCCTCCAGAAGATGTCGGCCTCGCTGCTCCGCGTCACCCGCGCCTTCCAGCCCCGTCCGGTCATCTACCGGACCTACGATTTCCGCACCAACGAGTTCCGCGGGCTCAAGGGGGGTGAGCGATTCGAGCCCGCCGAGGAGAACCCGATGATCGGATACCGCGGCTGCTACCGGTATGTCCGCGAGCCGGAGCTGTTCGCGATCGAGCTCGAGGTGCTCGCCCGCGTCCGCGAGGAGACGCCGAACCTGCATGTCATGATCCCGTTCGTCCGCACGCGCTGGGAGCTCGCGGCCTGCCTGGAGCTCATCGACCGGAGCCCGCTCGGCCGCCAGCGCGGGCTGCACCGGTGGGTCATGGCCGAGGTACCCTCCGTCGCGTTCTGGATCCCGGAGTACGCGCGCATGGGCATCGACGGCGTCTCGATCGGCTCGAACGACCTGACCCAGCTCATGCTCGGGGTAGACCGCGACTCCGCGGTGTGCGCCGAGCTGTTCGACGAGTCCGACGCGGCGGTGCTCGACGCCATCGCGCGGATCATCCAGGCGTGCAGGGCGGCAGGGATCACCTCCTCGCTCTGCGGGCAGGCGCCGTCGAACCGTCCCGAGTTCGCCGAGCACCTCGTGCGGCTCGGCATCACGTCCATCTCGGTGAACCCGGACGCCGAGCCCGCGGCGCGCCAGGTCATCGCGGCGGCCGAGCGGCGGCTCTTGCTCGAGGCGGCGCGGCGGCCGTGAGAGCGGCGACGAGCCCTGTTCGCTACCCACCCCCTCGACACCGCGCCTTCTCCGCGGCGCGCAGGGCCTCGCGCTGCGGGTCGGTCAGCTGCGGGAACGAATAGGTGAGCCAGCACAGCGCCGGGGACGTGCACTAGACGAGCGGCCTGCGCCTCTGCCTCGATCTCCAGGCCGGCGTTTACCACGTCACCGCCCACTTCGATGCGGCCGCCGCCGGCCCGAGCAGCTCCGGACCGCGCCAGGCATGATCAGCGGGCCGCGCGCCAGCACGGCGCGCCGCAGCGCATCGGCGAGCACCATCACCGCGACGCCTCCGGGCAGCCACAGGAGCCACGCCGATCCCACCGGGACCATGGCGAAGAGCCGGTTCAGCCCAGGCACATAGAGGAGCGCGATCGTCAGCGCGATCTCGATCGAGAGCCCCGCGGCCACCCAGGGGTTCGACCAGAACGCGAGCCGCTTCCAGAGAGGCCCGTCGCGCTGCGCGAACAGACACCCGATCTGTCCCGAGACGATCCCGACGAAGGTCATCGTCGCCGCCTCGCGCTCCAGCGCGCGGAACGGCTCGAGCGCGCCGAACGGCCTCCAGTGCGCCCAGTAGTACCCAAAGTACGCCGCGACGCCGAGCAACGCCTCGACGGCCCCATAGAGGAAAAAGGTCCGCAGCCCGAGCTCCCGGGTGAGGATCGGTTTTCGGGGCGGCTCCGGAGGGACGAGCAAGGTCGCAGGCGACGGCGGCTCCACGCCGAGCGCCAGCGCGGGGAGCACGTCGGTCCCGAGATCGATCGCGAGCACCTGCACGATCGCGAGCGGGAGAGGGATCGGGAAGAAGATGTAGAGAAGGAACGGGACGAGCTCCGCGACGTTGCTCGTGAACACATAGCTCACGAAGCGGCGGATATTCTGCTTGATGGCCCGGCCTTCCTCGATGGCCGCCACGATCGTGGCGAAGTTGTCGTCGGACAGGATGATGTCCGCCGCCTGCTTTGCCACCTCCGTGCCGCGCAGACCCATGGCCACGCCGACGTCGGCGGCGCGGAGCGCGGGGGCGTCGTTCACGCCGTCGCCGGTCACCACGACCACCTCGCCGGACCGCCGCAGCACCTGCACGACCCGCAGCTTCTGCTCCGGCGTCGTGCGCGCGAGGCTCGCGCCGGCCCGAAGCAGCTCGAGCAGCGCCCGGTCGTCCATCGCGTCGATCTCGGGCCCCTCGACCATGCGGTCCGCCGTGTCCAGCCCGATGGCGGCGGCCACGGAGCGCGCGGTTGCGGGGTGATCGCCCGTCAGGATCACGACCCGCACGCCCGCGCGCCTGCACGCGGCGATCGCTGCGGGGACCTCCGGCCGCGTCGGGTCGTGCAGGCAGGCGAGGCCCAGGCACGTGAGCGGGCCGCTGGCCTCCTTCACGGCGAGCAGGAGGACGCGCTCGCCGCGCTCGGCCGCGCTCACCACCGCCTCGTCGAGACCTGCGGGCGCCGGCGCGCCGGTCAGCGCGATGACCGCCTCGGGCGCCCCCTTCACGAAGTCCCGCGTGGCGCCGCCTTCCGCGCACGTCACCGCCATGTAGCGCCGGCGCGCGTCGAACGCGGTGTCGGCGATCCGAGGCCACCGGGCGCGCGCCTCGGCCAGCTCCACCCCGCCGGCCGCGGCCCAGCGCGCGAGGGCCACGTCCACCGGATCGCCCTCGTAATCGCCGCCCGCCGGCGCCGGACGCGCGTTGTTGCACAGCGCGGCCGCGAGCCGCGCCGCCTGCTCCGCGTCCGGGGGCGCGCCGCGCGCGGGGGTGAAGCAGCGCACCGAGAGCGCGTTCTGCGTGAGGGTTCCCGTCTTGTCCGTGCAGATGGTCGTCACCGATCCGACCACCTCGACCGCGGAGAGGCGCCGCACCGGAGCGCCGCGCGCCGCCATGCGCTGCGCGCCGATCGCGAGCGACACGCTGAGCGTCGGGAGCAGCCCCTCGGGGACGAGCGCCACGATCACGCCGATCGCGAACGTGAGCGCGCCGAGCGGGCCGACGCGGTGGAACGCCTGCACGAGCACCAGCGTGGCCGCGCCGACGATCACCGCGATGGCCGCGGTGAGGTGCGAGAGCTGCGCGACCTGGCGCTCGAGCAGCGAGCCTTCGCGCCCGCCCTGCTCGAGGAGCCTGGCGATCTTGCCCGCGGCGCTCTCCGCGCCCGTCGCGAACACGAGCGCCTCGCCCGCGCCGGTCACCACGGACGCGCAGCTCGGGAGCAGGCTCGGGAGCGCGAGCTCCTCCGCGCCCCGGCCCGCCGAGGTGATCGGCGCGGCGTCGCGATCGACCGGGGCTGTCTCGCCCGTGAGCATCGAGAGGTCGATCGAGAGGCTGTCGGCGCCCAGCAAGATGCAGTCGGCCGGGACGATCTCACCTGCCGCGAGCCGGACCACGTCGCCCGGGACGAGCTCGCGCGCGGGCACGCGCCGCTCGATGCCTGCCCGGACGACGCGGGCACGCACGGCCACACGGCGCATCAGGCTGCTCACGACCTGCTCGGCACGGTGCTCCTGGACGAACGCGAACGCGCCGTTGAGCACGACGACAGCGACGATGGCGAACCCGAGCTCCGGGGCGCCCGCGGCGAAGGCCAGCCCGGCGCCGAGCCAGAGGAGCAGGGCGAGCGTGTGGGTGAGCTGCGCAAGCAGCGTCCGGAGCGGCCGTGAACGCCTGGGCGGCGCGGGCTCATTGTCACCGTGAGCGAGCCGCCTCCTCGCGGCGTCGACGTCCGTCAAACCGGTCGGATTGGATCGTAATGCCTGAATTCGCCCTTCGACGGAGAGCGCGCCGAGCTCCGAGGGACGGATGCGCGGCTGGGCGCCGGCGCCGCGCGACGGCTGTGCATGTCCGGCCGCGGCGAGAGGAGGAACAGGAGGAGACGAGCGACTCACATCCGCGGGCCTCGGCACTCGGCAACGGAGTAGCAAGTAGCAAGCCCCGGGTCCGCCGCTCGATGGTGAGATCGCCACCTGCTGCGCGCCGAGCATGCGCTGAGGAGAGCGGCCGGGGCGAGCGGCTCAGAGCGCCGCGCCGAGCTCCTGTCGCTGGCGATCATGAACAGATCGGCATTCAGGGAGGTCATCCCCATCGACCTGTCTACGTTGGCGCCTCAGGCAGCGTGGCTCTCGTGCAACAAGTGGCTCTCGTGCAACAATCGGCCGATCAGGGTGAGGGCCACGGTGTCGCCGGAAGAGATCGAGATCGAGGCGTCGAGCGGCCGCGACGAGGAGGTCGCCTGCATGGTCTCCCCGTGCCAGGGCGGGCGCCGCGAGCTCTGTCCGCGGCGCTCCAGCGCATCGTGGACCGGACGCGCGACATCTCCGGCGCGGAGTACGCGGCCCTCGGCGTCTACGCCGGCGACGACGCGCCCTTCGAGCTCTGGATCTGCAGCAGCGCCACGGCGGAGTGGGAGAGATCATCGGCGCAAGCTCCCCGCCCGCGCGGCCGACTCCGGGCGGTCCACCGAGACAGGACGCCGCTGCGCCTCGCGGAGCTCTGCGAAGATGAGCGCTTCGATGGCTTCTCTCCCGAGCACCCCCGTGGTGCGTGACGAGAAGGGCGAGCCCATTCACTACATCGCCTGCGCCGCCCGGACGGCACCGCCCTCCCGCTGGACGAGCTGCCGTCGAGCCGGGCGATGCGCGGCGAGACGATCCCCGGCGAGGAGCTCATCGTCGCGAAGCCGGACGGCTCGTGCCGGACCTTCCTCGTCGCCGCCGCGCCGCTCCGCGACAGCGCGGGGACGATCACCGGGGCGATCATTGCTGGCGAGGACATCAGCCCGTTGAAGGAGCTCGCGCGGATGCGCGAGGAGTGGACCAGCATCATCGCTCACGATCTGCGCCAGCCGGTCACCACGATCGTTCTCAAGGCCGCCGTGCTCGCGAAGCAACCGCAGTGCAGCGACAAGGCGCAGCACATCCTGGCCAGCGCGACGCAGCTCAACCGGATGATCGACGATCTGCTCGACGTCTCCCGCCTCGAGTCGCACCGGCTGGATCTCAGGCACGTCGAGGTCGATCTGCCAGCGCTCATCCGGGCGACGGTGGAGCGGACGGCGGACGCGACGAGGGGACATCGGGTCGACGTCGAGGTGCTCGATGGGGTCCCGCCGCTCCTGGCCGATCCCGGGCGCCTGGAGCAGGTGCTCACCAACCTGCTGTCCAACGCGGCCAAGTGCGGCGCGCCCGGCGTCGAAGCGCGTGCCTGTTGATCCATCGTATCGCTCGATGCAGCCGCGAAGATGGCACGACGGAGTGTCCGGACACTGCTGGTGAAACACCGGCGCGTATCGTTCGCATCGACGCAAGAACTGCAGGCTCGCTGCCCATGACCGCCGCTGCGGATCCTCGGCGACGCCGCCGCGCCAGATCTCGATGAAGCCCGGCGGGAGGTCCCCGCGCGGGTTGCCCGGGGCTGGAGTTGGGCAGGGAACCCAGGCGTGCGTGCTCCGGACGGCCGGGGTCAGGTACCCCGGGCGTGGCGTGATGTGGCCGGGGCCGTCGCTGGCACGTGCCCTGCAACATGCAACACGACGATACGGAAATACGGGTACGGACCACCACGTTTCGCGTGGGCGCGGCGTCAGGCTCCCTGGCGCGCCTTGCACGCTCAGGACGGCTCGCCAGCAGCACGAGACCCTCAAGCGATGCCGATGGCGTGACCGCGAACGCCACATCGTGCAACTGTAACCATCGACACACACACCGTGTCCACAACCTCGTCTCACAGGGGGCATGCCATGAGCCCAGCGCGACCAACGCTTCTCGAGATCGTGGTCAAGACGGTCGTGACCCATTCTGTCACATACACGATCGTGGGCCTCCTGGCGTCGTCGCTGCTCGATTACACGCGGTTCTTTGCAGAGTCCAGCCTGAACCTCTTGATGCGGCCGACGAGCGATCCCTGGGTGATGGCCGGACCGCTGTTTCAGCCCATCAGGGGGATCATGTTCGGGGGGGTCTTCCACATGCTGCGCGAGCCGTTTTTCGGGAAGAACAACGGCTGGCTGGTGATGTGGATCGTCCTCGTGGCGGTAGGAATCCTCGGCACGTTTGGACCAGCTCCGGGCTCGATCGAGGGGATGCTCTATACGACATTGCCGACATGGATCCATCTCAGGGGTCTTCCAGAGGTTCTCCTGCAGTCCCTGTTCCTGTCGTTGCTGCTGTACTACTGGGTGAACAATCCGCAGAAGCGGTGGATACGATGGACGATGGGAATTGCTTTCTCGGTCCTTTTGTCGCTCCCCATCATCGGCCTGCTGGCCCGTCAGCCGCAGTAGTCCAGTCCGCCTCCTCTGGCGACGCGGTCGGAGCTGTCCCGCCCGCTCGGTCCCGAATGCCTCGTTCATGCGGCGGCTGCTCCGGCGCGCCAGCTCGCTTTGCCCGAGGGCGACCTGCACGCGCTCGAGGCGGGCACGGGGCGACCGGCAAGGCCGGGCAGGAGGCGCAGTGAGCTGCGCTGGATGCTGACTCTCCGGCGCCGTTGCTCCGCTCGCACGAGGAGCCGGGACGCGCTGCACGCCTCGGTGGCCCGAGCCATGCAGCCCGTGAAGCCATGGCAGGGTGGATCATGCCCAACCTCGATCTCGTGCCAAAACAGGAGATCTCCAGCTTCCGCAAGCTGGCGATCGGCACTTGGCACACCGCGTACGATCCATCGGTGTACGGCACGCTCACCCTGCGCATGGATCGCGCGCTCGACTACATCAAGGCGTTCCGTCACAGCACCGGCCGCCGGCTCACGGTGACTCACCTGGTGGCCAAGGCCTGCGCCGAGGCGCTGCGCCGCTGCCCCGACGCCAACGCGATCTTGCGCTGGAACAAGATCTACCTCCGGCGCGGCGTCACCGTCTCGGTGCTGGTCGTGCAGACGATCAGCGGCGACGGCGAGGTGGATCTCACCGTCACCACGATCGAACGGGCCCATGAGAAGAACCTGGTGCAGATCGTCGACGAGCTGGACCGGACGATCGAGCGCGCGCGCCATCGGCGCGACAGGGCGGTGGAAGAGACGAAGCGCGCGATCCGGCACATCCCGTTTCTCTTCATGAACGCCTTTCTGCGCCTGCTCTCGTTCGTGATGTACACGCTCAACCTGGACCTGTCGAAGCTGGGGCTGCCCCGCGACCCGTTCGGCGCGGTCACGGTGACCAACATCGGCTCGCTCGGCCTGGAGAGCGCCTACGTGCCGCTCGTGCCCTACACGCGCACGCCGATCCTCGTGGTCCCGGGCGCGGTGAGGGACGAGCCGGTGGTGGAGGACGGCAAGGTGGTGCCCGGCAAGGTGATGCGCGTGAGCGCCACGTTCGATCACCGCTTCATCGACGGCCTCCACGCGAGCGTGCTGGCGCGCACCGTGCGCGAGATGCTGGAGGACCCGTTCCGCTGCTTCGATCGGCTGGGCGCGGAGATTCCCGCACCTCGCTGACACACATCTCCTCTCGCCAGGCGGGCGCACATCACATCTCGCGGGCTCCTTGCCCTTCGTCTCGAGGAGGAGGCCACGACGAACACCAGCGCGGTCGGCCAGCCTGCCAGCGAGCATCGCGCCGAGCAGCGCCGAGGACACGGACAGGCCCACCGTGACCGCGCGGACACCGCCCAGCCCGGCGAGTCGGACGCCGGCGGCCGTCGCTTGAACGGCTCTTCAGGCGGCCTTCTTGGCCTCGCCCTTCTTCGCCTCAGCCGCCCCTTCGGCGCTCGGCTCCTTGGCGGCCTTGATCGGGATCTGCTTCGGCTGGACCTCGGCTGCCTTGGGTACGACGATCTCGAGCACGCCGTGCTTCAGCTCTGCCTGGATCTTGTCGAGATCGACGCCCTCGGGCAGCGTGAACGAGCGGCAGAAGCTGCCGCACGCGCGCTCATACGTGTAGAAGCGCTCGCCTTCCCGCTCCTCCCGCTCCTCGTCGCGCTTGCCGCTGATCGTCAGCTGGCGCCCGCTCACCGAGATGTCGACGTCACTCTCCTTCACGCCCGGCAGGTCGGCGCGGAACACGAAGCGGTCCTTCGTTTCTTTGAGATCGATATCCGGTGAAAACCAGCCCTCCGGCTGGCGGAGCTGGGCGAAAGGAGCCGTCTCCGCAAACGGATCCCACTGCAACATCTCGCGCATCATGCGCTCCGGGTCGAGCGCGCGCATCATCGATGCGATTCTACGGGGCTCTCGCCAACGTGCCAGCAGCGTCATGGGTGACCTCCTTCGAAATCCAGACGACCTTCCTCGTTAACCTGCAACACGCAGAGCCTCACACGCCCGGAGCGCCTTCACCCGCGCGACAGAGCCAGCCTCATGCTGGACGATCGGCTCGTGCGATTGTTGCCGAGGATGGAGGTGCAGGATCCGTGCTCGGGAGGCGTGTACCAGGGTGGGCCGGGTCGCGGTATCCGAGGATGAGCCCGTGCACTCATGGCGCGTCCGACCGGAATCACGGCAGCTGGCACCACAGGCTCAGGCGAGCCGTCGATCTCTCCGGCGCTCGTGAGACGACGACCGGAGCGCGCGACTGGCACCCGACAAAGCAGGCCCTGAGGTTGCATCCTGGAGGGCGGCCACAGAAGGTCGGCCGCGCTCGTCCAGGAGGTCTTCCGCGATGCCCCACAAGCAACTCCTTTTCCACGCCGCTGCTCGCGAGAAGGTCCTGCGCGGCGCCACGGCGCTCGCCGACGCGGTCCGCGTGACGCTCGGCCCGAAGTCGAAGAGCGTGCTCATCGGACGCGCGTGGGGGCGCCCCACCGTGTGCAACGATGGTGTCTCGATCGCCAAGGAGCTGAGCCTCAAGGACCCGGAAGAGGACGTCGGCGTGCAGATCATCCGCGAGGCGGCCGAGCGCACGGGCGACGCGGTCGGCGACGGCACGACGACCTCCACGCTGCTGGCTCATGCGATCTTCGCGGAGGGGCTCCGCAACATCGCCGCGGGCGCGAGCGCGATCGACCTCAAGCGCGGCATCGAGCGGGGACTCCACGCGGCCGTCGAAGCGGTGCGGTCGCTCTCCCGCCCTGTGCAGAGCCGCCAGGAGAAGATCCAGGTCGCCACGGTCGCGGCGCACAACGACGCGGCCATCGGCGAGCTCATCGGCGACGCGGTGGAGAAGGTCGGTGGAGAGGGCGTCATCAGCGTCGAGGAGGCGAAGGGGACAGAGACGGCGGTCGAGGTCGTGCAAGGCATGCAGTTCGACCGCGGGTATCTCTCACCCTACTTCGTGACGGACCCGGAGCGCATGGAGTGCGTGCTGGAGGAGCCGCTCATCCTGATCCACGAGAAGCGGATCGGCGTGATGAAAGACCTGCTCCCCCTGCTCGAGCAGGTCGCCAAAGAGGGGCAGAGCTTCCTGCTCGTCGCGGAGGAGGTCGAGGGCGACGCGCTGGCCACGCTCGTCGTGAACAAGCTGCGCGGCACGCTCGCGTGCGTCGCGGTCAAGGCGCCCGGCTTCGGAGACCGACGCAAGGCGATGCTCGAGGACATCGCGATCCTGACCGGGGGACAGGTGATCGCCGAAGAAGCAGGGGTGAAGCTGGAGCACGTGACGCGGGACCAGCTCGGGCGGGCGGCGCGGGTCGTCGTGAAGCAGGAGAGCACGACGATTATCGGCGGCGCCGGCGACCCGCACGCCATCCAGACGAGGGTCGAGCTGCTCCGGCGGCAGAGGAGGGAGACGAAGAGCGACTACGATCGCGAGAAGCTGGAGGAGCGCCTGGCGAAGCTCGTCGGGGGCGTGGCGGTCGTCCGGGTCGGGGCGCCGTCCGAAACGGAGATGAAGTCTCGGAAAGAGGCTTTTGAGGACGCGATCAGCGCGACCAAGGCGGCGGTGGCCGAGGGCATCGTGCCCGGCGCGGGGCTGGCGCTCCTGCGCGCGGGCGTCGCGGTGGAGCACGAGGAGCAGCGCTGCGACGGCGACGAGCGCACCGGCGTGCGCATCCTGCGCCGCGCGCTCGAGGCCCCGACGCGGCAGATCGCGGAGAACTCCGGCGTCGACGCCGGCGTCGTCGTCGAGCGGATGCGCGCCGGCAGCGGCAATCTCGGGTTCGACGCGGCGCACGGCACCTACGTCGATCTCGTCGAGTCGGGCATCATCGACCCGACCAAGGTGGTGCGCGTCGCGCTCGAGAACTCCGTGTCGGTGGCGAGCGTGCTGCTCTTGACGGAGGCGACGTTGACCGATGTGCCCGAGCCGGCGGCGAGGGAACGGGCGGCCGGGCCCCCGCTCGAATGAGCGGCGCCATCAGCTCCCGCGACGAGCCGCCGAGGTTCAGCGCATCTGATAGCGCCCCGTCTTCTCCACGGGCTCGATGCAACCGATGACCGCGCCCCGCGCCCCTACGTAGGCCCGATGGCCAAGCCAGTCGTCGGCGGACGCCTCGGACGGGCGGGGCCAGGCGTCCTCCTCGGCGAGGAGGGACGCCAGCCGCGCGTGGATGCGCTGTAGGCCTTCGACCGCCTCCTGCGCCGTGAGCTCGCGGAACACCCCGAACACGATGACGCTCTCCCAGTCAGCGAGGCTCTGGATGTGATCGACCTGGAAGCAGACCTCCGGATTTATACGCATCATCCGGACCTTCGTGCCTTCCGCCGAGCGCAGGTAAAGGCGGCCTTTCTCGTACGCGTAGCCCATCGGCACGACGTACGTTCGTCCTTCGGCGTGGCAGCCCAGCCGGCCGAAGGCGCCGCGCTCGAGGAGCGCCTCGATCCGCTCCGCGCTGAGGGGGCCCGCCGCAGGACCCTCCGGAGGCCCCCCTCCTGCGGGCACGTCGAACATGCGGAAATGGGCGCGGCACGCGGCGCAGAACTGGTACTCCGAGTGCACGCCGCAGCGCAGGCAGCGAAACCGCGAGGCGTACGGCGGCGGTCCCATGATCACCCCGGTCCCGCGGGCCTCCTTCTCCGGGGGCACCATGAGGACGGGGCAGCTCGAGGTCCGCGCGACGCGCTCGGCGACGCTGCCCATCAGCACGGCCGTGGTGCCGGTGTGCCCGTGGCGGCCCATCACGATCAGCTGGACGTCGTCTTCCTCAGCACACCTGACGATCTCCTCCGCTGCAGACCCCACCCGGACGAGCGGGACGATGCGAACCCCGCTGCCGAGCTCCGACGCGAAACGGCGCAGCGCGTCTGCCGCGTTCGGCTGCGCTTGCGCGGGCGCTGCGACGTGGAGGATCCGGAGCTCGGCGCCCCAGGAGCGCGCTTGTTCCAGGGCGACCCTCACGGCCGCGATCGAGAGCTCCGAGAGATCCGTGGTGGCCAGGATCCGCTGCACAGGCTGCATGCTGCCCCCGCTGGTCCATGTCCCATAGCCGTGGGACCGGCGCTGTGCGCGTCGTATCCACCGATCGCAGCAATCGCCGTGCCCGGCCTCACCCCACCCGCACCTCGCGCTGTCTGTGCGCGTCCTGCGCGCCAAGGAGACGACGGGTCACTCCTCCTCGAGGAGCCCGCGAAAGACGTCCACATAGCTGACGATGCCGACCAGCGCACCTTCTCCGTCGACGACCGGGAGCGCGCCGATCTTGTTGTCGAGCATGAGCTCCATGAGCTCGGTCACGTCCGCGTCCGGACTGGCGCTCACGACATTGCCGCTCATGATCGTGGACACCGGCCCGCGGGCCTTCCGCAGCGCCCTGTCGACCACCGCGGCGTCCTCCGAGTAGGGCAACTGGAGCGCGCGCAGGTCGCGATCGCTGAGCATCCCGACCAGCTCACCCTGCTCGTCGACGACCGGCACGTGGCGGAAGTCCATCGTCTGGAGCACGTCCACCGCCTCGCCGATGGGGTCGTTGACCCGCACGGTCCGGGGGTTCTCGGTCATGAGCTCGGCGGCGCAGATCTTGGGTAACGGCATCTCCTCCTCGCTCAGGGCAACTCGCGGACCAGCGGATCCCGCGATGAGCCGCGCCGCCGGAGGAGCTCGGAACCGCCCCGGCGACAGGGCGCAGCGGCCGCGCGGGCCGGCCTCGTGGCACACCGCCTGCCTCCGTGAACGGCACGGCGGCGAGAGCGATCGAGCGCGCCGCCGGCTGGAAGGGATCCGACGCATGAGCACGGCATCGCCGGCCGGGGTTACGCGCCAACCGCGCGAGGACACGCGCCGTCGGATCGAGGCTTTGCGCCGCGAGATCCGGGTCCACGACCACCTCTATTATGTGCTCGATCGCCCGGTCGTCTCGGACGCCGAGTACGATCGCCGGCTCGACGAGCTGAAGCGGCTGGAAGGGCTCTATCCGGAGCTCGTGACCCCGGACTCGCCGACGCAGCGCGTGGCCGGAGCCCCGCTGCCGGCGTTCCCCGAGGTCCGCCACCTGGCGCCGATGCTCAGCCTCGACTCGGTGGTCCACGAGGAGGACGTGCGGCGCTTCATCGACCGCCTTCGCCAGGCGCTCGGCCAGGGCCGGCCCGCGTTCGTGGCAGAGCCGAAGCTCGACGGCGCGTCGATCGAGGTGGTGTACGAGCGCGGCGCGCTCGTCCGCGCCGGGACGCGGGGGGACGGCGAGCGCGGCGAGGACGTCACCGCCAACGTGAAGACGATCCGCTCCGTGCCCCTCCGGCTCGTCGATGACGGCCGGCCGCCTCCGGAGCGGCTGTCCGTGCGCGGCGAGGTGCTCATGGCCACGGCCGCCTTCCGCCGCCTCAACGAGCAGCTGGTGAGGGAGGGAAAGCCGCTGTTCGCCAACGCGCGCAACGCCGCCGCGGGATCGCTCCGGCAGCTCGATCCGCGCGTCACCGCCGCGCGCCCGCTCGAGATCGTCTTCTACGATGTGCTGGCCATGGCGGGCGGCCCGGCGCTCACGAGGCACCGGGAGCGGCTGGAGGCCCTCCGCGGGTGGGGCCTCCGCGTCAGCCCGCACAACCGCCAGGTCGAGAGCGACGAGGAGATCCTCCGGTACCACCGCGAGATGGATCGGCGCCGCGACGCGCTCGGCGTCGAGGTCGACGGCATCGTCGTCAAGCTCGACGACCTCCTCGCGCGCGAGCGCCTCGGCACGACGGCGCGTCACCCGCGCTGGGCGCTCGCGTTCAAGTTCGCGCCGCGGCGCGAGGCGACGACGATCGAGGACATCGTGGTCCAGGTCGGCCGCACGGGCGTGCTCACGCCGGTCGCGGTGCTCGCGCCCATCTCGATCGGCGGCGTCACCGTGGCGCGCGCGACGCTCCACAACCGCGAGGAGCTCCGGCGCAAGGACCTGCGGGTCGGCGATACCGTGCGCGTGATCCGCGCCGGAGATGTCATCCCCGAGGTGATCGAGCGCATTCCCCGGGCGGGCGAGCGGCGGGGCCCGCCGTTCGCGATGCCGGCGCGGTGCCCTGCGTGCGGGGCGGTCGTGGAGCAGGACGGGCCGCTCGATCGGTGCCCTGCCGGCCTGGCTTGCCGTGCCCAGCTGGAGCGGTCGATCTGCCACTTCGCTTCGCGCAGCGCGCTCGACATCCGCGGCCTCGGGCGGGAGACCGTGACGGCCCTGATCGAGGGCGGCCTCGTCGAGAGCGTCGCCGACCTCTTCGCGGTGAAGGAGCAGGATCTGCTCCGGCTCCCGCGCTTCGGGGCCCGATCCGCGCAGAACCTGGTGCGCGCCATCGAGCGCGCGAAGCAGACCGAGCTGTGGCGCTTCCTGCACGCGCTCGGCATACCCGGCGTGGGCGAGCGAACGGCGCAGGATCTCGCCGATCATTTCGGATCGATCGAGGCGGCGATGGCGGCCGACGAGCGCGCGCTGCAGCAGGTCGAGGGGATCGGACCGAACGTTGCGGCCGGCATCGCCGGCTTCCTGGGGCGCCCCCAGCACCGGCGGGTCATCGCGCGCTGCCTCGAGCGCGGGGTCCGTCCGGCGCACCGGCCCCGCCGCGCGGGCGCCGCGCCCGCCGCAGCGGCCAGCCCGCTCGCCGGAAAGACCGTGGTGTTCACCGGCGCGCTCTCGTCGATGACGCGCCCCGAGGCCGAGCAGCTCGTCCGCCGCGCCGGCGGACGCGCGTCCGGAAGCGTCGGAGCGTCGACGGACTACGTCGTGCTGGGCGAGAGCCCCGGCGAAAAGCTCCAGAAGGCAAGGGCGCTCGGCGTCGCCCTGCTGACGGAGGGCGAGTTCCGGAAGCTCGTCCAGGCGTGAACGGGGGGCGCATGGAGAACGTCGACATCGCGCGCATCTTCGAGGAAGTGGCGGATCTGCTCGAGATCCAGGACGAGAGCCCGTTCCGCGTGCGGGCCTACCGCACCGCGGCGCGCACGCTGGCGGCGCTCGGTGAGCCCGTGGCCGGGATTGTCGAGCGCGCGGGCGCGGGCGCGCTCACCGCGCTGCCTGGAATCGGCAAGGATCTCGCGGGCAAGATCGTCGAGCTCCTCGAGACCGGCGAGCTGCCGCTGCTGAAGCAGCTGGCGGCGAAGACCCCCGAGAGCCTCGTCGAGATGATGCGGATCCCGTCGCTCGGGCCGAAGCGCGCGCGGCTGCTGTACGAGAGGCTCGGCATCAAGACGGCGGACGAGCTCGAGCAGGCCGCTCGGTCGGGTCGCCTCCTCGAGGTGCGCGGCTTCGGCGAGAAGCTCGCCGCGACGATCCTCGACGGCTGCGTGAAGCGGCGGGCGACCGCCGGGCGCGTGCGGCTCGCGGACGCCGAGGCGCAGGTCGAGCCGCTGCTCAGGCACCTCCGGGCCGCGCGCGAGGCCCTGGCGGTCGAGGTGGCTGGCAGCCTCCGGCGCCGCAAGGAGACGGTGGGCGACGTCGACATCCTCGTGTCCGCGAGGCAGGGCGAGCCCGTCGCGGCGCGCCTGATGGCGTACCCGCAGATCAAGCAGGTGCTCGCCCACGGCGCGACGAAGTGCTCGGTCGTCCTGCGGTCCGGGCTCCAGATCGACCTCCGCGTCGTGCCGCCGGAGTCCTACGGCGCGGCCCTCCACTATTTCACCGGCTCGAAGGCCCACAACATCGCCGTCCGCACGCTGGGCGTGGGTCGCGGGCTGAAGATCAACGAATACGGGGTCTTCCGGCGCGACCGGCGGATCGCGGGCCAGGCGGAGGTGGACGTCTTTCGCGCGGTGGGATTGCCCTGGATCCCGCCCGAGCTGCGCGAGGACGCCGGCGAGATCGAGGCCGCGCGCGAGCGCCGGCTGCCCGAGCTCGTCGAGGTCGGCGCCATCCGGGGTGACCTGCACGTGCACACGACGTACACGGACGGGCGCGACGAGCTCGAGGCGATGGTCAGGGCGTGCAAGGCGCGCGGGTACGACTACGTGGCGATCACCGATCACACGCAGGCGGTCCGCGTGGCGCGCGGGCTCGACGCGCGCGGGCTCCGCGAGCAGGCGAGGGCCGTCGACAGGCTCCGCCGGACGATCGGCGGGATCGCGATCCTGCACGGCGCCGAGGTCGACATCCTCGAGGACGGGTCGCTCGACCTCGACGACGCGGCGCTGGCGGCGCTCGATTACGTCGTCGCCAGCGTGCACTCGAAGCTCACGATGCCCGAGTCCGCGATGACGCGTCGCATCATTCGCGCGCTCGAGAGCCCGTTCGTCACGGCCCTCGGCCACCCGACCGGACGCCTCCTCGGCAAGCGCGAGCCGTACGCGCTGGACGTCGCGCGGATCGCGCGCGCCGCGCGCGAGCTCGGCGTGCTGCTCGAGATCAACGCGCAGCCCGAGCGCCTGGACCTGTGCGACGTCCACATCCGCCTCGCGCGCGAGGCCGGCGCGAAGCTCGTGGTCGCCACCGACGCGCACGCCGTGGGGGAGCTCGACTTCATGCGCCACGGGATCGATCAGGCGCGGCGGGGCTGGTGCGCCGGGGCGGACATCGCGAACACGGCGCCTCGCGCGGAGTTCCTCGAGCTCATCGGCCGGCGCAGGCGCGACGCCTCGCTGTCATCGGCTGGATGAGCGATCGGGAGCCCCTTGTTGATGACCGGTGAATCGATTCATCTGCTCTGACAGCGATCCTCCGGGAAGTAATACGCCCCGAACGCGATCGTGAGACTTGGCCACGGTGACCGAGCGAATCCCCGCGATCCCCATCGTACCGGTCTTCCGGGTAGCGGCCGACGGCAGTCCCCTCGATACGCCTCGACGGATCATCACGCCTCCCCGAGGATCCCGAGAAAGACGTCCACATAGCTGACGATACCGAGCAACACACCTTCTCCGTCGACGACCGGGACCGCGCCGATCTTGTTGTCGAGCATGAGCTCCATGAGCTCGGTCACGTCCGCGTCCGGGCCGACGCTCACGATATTGCTGCTCATCATCACGGACACCGGCACGCGGGCCTTCTGTAGCGCTGCGTCCACCGCCGCGGTGTCCTCCGCGTAGGGCACCCATAGCGCGCGCAGGTCGCGATCGCTGAGCATCCCGACCAGCTCACCCAGCTCGTCGACGACCGGCAGGTGGCGGAAGTCCGTCGTCTGGAGCACGTCCACCGCCTCGCCGATGGGGTCGTCGACCCGCACGGTCCGAGGGCTCTCGGTCATGAGCTTGGTGGCGCGGATCCTGGGCAACGGCATCTCGCTCCGCGCTCGGTGCAACTCGCGGACCAGTGGATCCTTCGATGCGCCGCGCCGCCCGCGTGAGCCACCTGGTCTCTCCCTTGCAGCTCGTGCAGCTCGATGGAGCGGCGACCCATGATGCAAGGCGCGGCGAGGGAGCGGACCCAGGGCACGTCGACTGCGGGTGCTGTCACCATCTCTCTCTGCGGTGACGTGATGACCGGCCGGGGGATCGATCAGATCCTGCCGTGCCCCAGCGATCCGGTGCTGTACGAGCTGGCCGTGGAGGACGCGAGGGGTTACATCGAGCTCGCCGAGCGCACGAGCGGCCCCATTCCCCGGCCCGTCGATTCCTCGTACGTCTGGGGGGCCGCGCTCGACGCGTGGAGCCGGCGGGCGCCCGCCGTCCGGCTGGTCAACCTCGAGACGGCGATCACGACCAGCGATGAGCCGTGTCTCAAGGGTATCAATTACCGGATGCACCCAGGGAACGTCTCGTGCCTCACCGCGGCGCAGATCGGCTGCTGCGCGCTGGCCAACAACCACGTCCTCGACTGGGGAGTTGCCGGGCTGATCGACACGATCGCCGCGCTCCGGTCGGCGAACGTGACGACGGCCGGCGCGGGCCGCGACCTCGATGAGGCGGCGGCGCCGGCGCTCATCGAGATCGAGGGCGAGGGGAGGGTCCTCATCTTCTCGCTGGGCTCGGAGACGAGCGGCGTCCCGCGGCGCTGGGGCGCCTCGGTGGACCGCCCGGGCATTCACCTGGTCGATGAGTCGTCTCCCGCGGAGGTCGGTCGCGTGCTGGGCGCGGTGCGGGCGGCCAGGCGGGAGGGCGACATCGTCGTGGCCTCGATCCACTGGGGCCCGAACTGGGGGTACGAGGTCCCGGAGGAGCAGGTCACGCTCGCCCACGCCCTCGTCGACGTCGCCGGCGTCGACGTGGTTCACGGGCACTCCTCGCATCATCCGAAGGCGATCGAGGTCCACGCGGGGCGGCTGATCCTCTACGGCTGTGGCGACTTCGTGAACGACTATGAAGGCATCAGCGGACACGAGGCCTATCGAGGCGATCTGGCCATGATGTACTTTGCCACGCTGCGCGCGGGGACCGGGGAGCTCGCCCGCCTGGAGCTGGTGCCGCTGCGGATGAGGAAATTTCGCCTCCACCGCGCCGCGCAAGAGGACGCGCTCTGGCTGAGGGACGCGCTGAGCCGAGAGGGCGCGCGGTTCGGGACGAGCGTCGAGCTCGGGGAGGAAGGCAGCCTGCTGCTGCGCTGGAGCTGATTCCGCGAGCACCGCGCCGCTGCCCTCGTGCAGCTACGCGGTCGCCTCGAGCACCTGGAGCACCAGGTAGCGAGCAAACCACGCGCTGGCCGCGCGCGCGACCTCTTCCAGCGTCCCTGGCTCCTCGAACAGGTGCGTCGCTCCTTCCACGATCGCGAGCTGTCGCGGTCCGCGCAGGAGCGCGAGCGCCTGCCGGTTCAACGCGAGCACCTCGGTGTCCGCGCTCCCGACGATGAGCAGCGTGGGTGCGCGGACCTGCTCGAGGTACGCGCCGGCGAGATCGGGGCGCCCGCCCCGCGACACCACGGCGTCCGCGAGATCTGGCCGCCTCGCCGCGGCGATCAGCGCGGCCGCGGCGCCGGTGCTCGCGCCGAAGTAGCCGATCCGGAGCGCGCTCGTCTCGGGTTGCTCGCGCGTGGTCAGGGCCGCGCCCATGACCCGCCCCGCGAGGAGCTCGACGTCGAACCGGAGGTGGCCAGTCCGCTCATCCACCGCCTCTTCCTCGCCGGTGAGGAGGTCGAAGAGCAGCGTGGCCAGCCCGGCGCTCTGGAGCACCTCGGCGACGTACCGGTTGCGCGGGCTATGCCGGCTGCTGCCGCTCCCGTGGGCGAACAGGACGATGCCTGTCGCCCCGGCGGGGATCGTCAGGCTGCCCTGAAGGCGCGCGCCGTCATCGAGCGCGAGCTCGACGGGGAGGTCTTCTGCCGGCTCGGGCGGGCCCGCCGGCCCCTCCTCGCCTTCCGCGCCCGCGTCGCCGGTGCGCGCCCGCTCGAGCAGCTCCACGACATCCTCGTCCGTGGTCTGGCGGAAGTCCTGGTAATAGGCGCCTATCGCGAGCAGTTGCGGATCCGCGTCGAGGCAGACCACCTCATCGACCTCGGGGCGCAAGGATTCGAGCGTCGTTGCCGACGCGACCGGGACCGCGAGGACGAGGCGCCTCGGTCCGCGCCGCCGGATGGCCCGGAGCGCGGCGCGCACGGTCCCGCCGGTCGCGATGCCGTCGTCGACGACGACGACGGTGCGGCCCTCGACGTCGACCGGCGGCCGGCCGCGCCGAAAGCGCTGCACGCGCGACTCGACCTCGGCGGCCTTGCGGTCCACGATCTCCGCGACCTCCTCCTGGGGGACGCCGAGCTCCGCGAGCACCTCCTCATTGAGGTACACCTCTCCCCCCTCCGAGATGGCGCCCATGCCCAGCTCTTCGTACCCCGGAGCGCCGAGCTTGCGCACCACCCAGACGTCGAGCGGCGCCTTGAGCGCCCGGGCGACCTCGTAGGCGACCGGGACGCCGCCGCGCGGGAGCCCGAGCACGAGGGGCGTGTCGTCGCGGTAGCGACCCAGCGCGAAGGCCAGGCGGCGCCCTGCATCAACGCGATCTCGAAACAGCATGAAGCCCCTCCTCCGGTCGCGTGCTGACCGTGACGTCCTCGCCCCTGACACACCCGGCCCTCAGATCCTCCCCGGCCCTCAGATCCTCCTCTGCGCTTCCCGCCGCTGCTGCCTCGTCACCAGCGCGCTCAGCTCGGAGAGCTCGTCCGACAGGAACTCGAGGAGATCGTCGAAGGCGATGATTCCCTGGAGCACCCCCTCGTCGTTCACCACCGGCACGCGGCGGATGCTCTCGGCGCGCATCCTACCGAGGACGTCCAGGAGGTCCTCCTGCTCTCGCGCTGTGATCAGCGGCTCGGTCGCGACATCCGCCACCTGGAGAGACTCCAGGTAGGGACTCGCGTTCGCCACCACGCCGACCACGATGTCGCGATCGGTGATGATACCGGCAGGCACGGTCCTCCCGGCGGGCTCGTCGACGATGACCAGGCTGCCGACGTGATGCGCCCGCATGCGGCGGGCGGCCTCGATCACGGTCTCGGTCTTGCCGATGGTGACGACGCGCCGATTGCAGAGCTCCCCCGCAGTTGTCACGGCATTCCTCCCAACGAACGCTCCATGGAGCCGGCGTCGGCTCCGGGAAGCCCATGCCCGAAGGGGCATGGAGGCCGGTGCGCTCCTATGGCACGTGGCGAGCAAACAGATCAGACAGATCAGGCGGAAAGGCGTGATGACGCGGAGGCGGGCGGACGTCACTGGACAGATCAGGCCCTGGGGTTGCATCTGGAGAGCGGTCACAGCTCGAATGAGCAGCGCCATGAGCCCCCACGACACGGAAGGCGGCGCAGCGGAGCAGCCATGGAGATCTGCCTCTTCGCGGGCAACGCGAACCTCCCTCTCGCACGGGCCGTGGCGGAGCGCCTCGGCGTCGGCCTGGGCGACGCCCTGGTGCGCCGCTTCGCGGACGGCGAGCTTCACGTGCAGATCCGGGAGAGCGTGCGAGGGCGGGACGTGGTTCTCCTCCAGCCGACGAGCCCACCGGTCGACGAGCACATCGCCGAGCTCCTGTTCCTCGCGGACGCGTGTCGCCGCGCAGGGGCTCCGCGCGTGACGGCCGTCGTGCCGTATTTCGGCTATGCCCGCCACGACCGCCGCGCTTCGGGGAGGGAGCCGGTAGGGGCCCGGCTCGTCGCCGATCTCTTCAGGACGGCGGGTCTCTCGCGCGTGGTGGCCGTCGACCTCCACAATGCCGCGCTCGAGGGGTTCTTCTCCATCCCGCTCGAGCACCTGAGCGCCGCGCCGCTGCTCTCGGACGCAGCGAGACCGTTTGTCTCCGAACGCAGCGTCATCGTGGCGCCGGACCTGGGCGCCGCGAAGCTCGCGGATCGCCATGCCCGGCTCCTCCGCTTGCCGGTCGCCGTCGTGCACAAGACCCGCCTGAGCGGCGAGGACGTCAGCGTCCACGCCATCTCGGGCGAGGTCCGGGGACGGTCGCCCCTCCTCGTCGACGACATGATCAGCACCGGCGGGACGATCGAGGCCGCCGTGAACGCCTTGCTCGCGGCGGGCTGCGCGCCGGACATCGCCGTCATCGCGACGCACGGCCTCTTCGTCGGCCCGGCGATGGCCCGGCTCTCCGCGCTCCCGGTGCGCCGTTTCCTCGTGACCGACAGCGTCGCTGCCGCCATGGGCGCGGCCATCCCCGTCGAGCTCGTCCGTCTGGACGGGCTGCTGGCCGAGGCCATCCGGCTCCTTCACGACGGCGGGTCGCTGGAGGCGCTGCTCGCGCGCGGCGAGGCCGCGAGCCCTCCGCGCTGAGCCGGCACCCGAGCAGGAGGACCCATGAGCGGCATCGACGACGGGGGCGCGCGGACGGGCAGCGGCGAGGGCGCGGAGGTCGCGCTCTGCACGGATCTCTACGAGATCACCATGGCCGCGAGCTACCTCGCGCTCGGCGTCGGGGGGACGGCCACCTTCAGCCTCTTCGCGCGGCGGCTGCCGCCGCGGCGCGCGTACCTGATCGCGGCGGGGATCGAGGAGGCGGCCCGCCGCCTGCGCGCGTTCGCGTTCGACGGCGCCGCGCTCGACTACCTGCGCTCGACCGGCGCCGTGCGCGAGGACGCGCTCGACGCGCTCGGCCGCCTGCGGTTCACCGGCGACGTGTGGGCGGTGCGCGAGGGCCGGGCCGTGTTCGCCGACGAGCCGATCCTCGAAGTGCAGGCGCCCCTCGTCGAGGCGCAGGTCGTCGAGACGATCCTCCTCAACGCGATCCATTTCCCGACGCTGGTCGCGTCCAAGGCGGCGCGCTGCGTCGCCGCCGCGCGCGGCAAGGCGCTCGTCGACTTCGGCCTGCGGCGCGCGCCCGGCGTCGAGGCGGGGGTCGCCGTGGCGCGGGCCGCCTGGCTCTGCGGCTTCGCCGCGACGAGCAACCTCCTGGCCGGAGCGCGGCTCGGCGTCCCGGTCTCGGGCACCGTGGCCCACGCGTTCATCGAGATCTTCCCGCGCGAGATCGACGCGTTCCGGGCCTTCGCGGCGACCTTCCCCGGCCCGGTGACGCTGCTCGTGGACACGTACGACACGCTCCGGGGCGTCGCGCATGCCGTCGAGGTCGCCCGGGAGGTCGCGGCCCGGGGGCAGGAGGTCGCCGCCGTGCGCCTCGACAGCGGCGATCTGCTCGCGCTGAGCCGGGAGGCGCGGCGCCTGCTCGACGACGCGGGCCTCCACGCGGTGCGCGTCGTCGCGAGCGGCGGGATCGACGAGGAGGCGCTGGCGTCGCTCTGCTCGGCGGGCGCGCCGATCGACGCCTTCGGCGTGGGGACGCGCCTCGGGATGTCGGCGGACGCGCCCGTGCTCGACATGGCCTACAAGATCGTCGAGCACGACGGGGCTCCCTGCCTCAAGCTGAGCGAAGGCAAGGAGACGCTCGTGGGGCCCAAGCAGGTGTACAGGCGCCGCGGAGCCGACGGGCGTTACCTCGGAGATCGCATCGCCGCGCGCGACGAGCCCGCGCCGGGCCCTTCGTGGGAGCCGCTGCTCCAGCCGATCCTCTCGGGCGGCCGCGCGCTCCCCATGCCCCCGCTCGCGGAGCTGCGCGCCCTGCACCGCGAGGAGATGGCGGCGCTGCCTCCGGAGCTCCTGGGCCTGGGCGCGACGCCGTCCTATCCGGTCGAGCGCTCTCCCGTGCTCGCCGAGCGGCAGCGCGCCGCCGCCGCGGAGGTGCGGCGCCGCGAGGGGCTCGTCCCCTGAGCCCCGGTTCTCGCGCCGGTACGATCGTTGCTCGAGCCGAGCGCTGTCGCGGAGGTGTGCTGGATGGAGGCGCCCGTGCCGAGCAGGAGGCTGCGATCTTCGAAGGAGCCCGCGTGACCCCGGTCGGGATCCCTGCTGCCGAGGCGCTCGCCGTCCTCCGGGCGATGCTGCTCATCCGCCGCTTCGAGGAGCGGTGCGCCGAGCTGTACACGCTCCAGAAGATCCGCGGCTTCCTCCACCTGTACATCGGTGAAGAGGCGGTCGTGGTCGGGGCGATGCGGGCGCTCGAGGACGACGACGCCGTGGTCGCCGCCTACCGCGAGCACGGCCACGCGCTGCAGCGCGGGGTCTCGCCCGCCGCGGCGATGGCCGAGATGTACGGGAAGGCGACGGGCTGCGCCCTCGGGCGCGGCGGGTCGATGCACCTGTTCTGCGCGGAGCGGCGCTTCTACGGCGGCTACGCCATCGTGGCCGGCGGCCAGTTCACGATCCCGCTCGTCGTGCGCATGGCCACGGGGGGCGGCCGCCAGCTCGCCGCGCAGCACTCGCACAGCCTCGAGAACTGGTACGCGCACGTGCCCGGGCTCAAGGCCCTCGCGCCCGCGACGGTGCAGGACGCGCGCGACATGCTGCTCGCCGGGCTCGACGATCCAGACCCGGTGGTCGTCTTCGAGCACCAGTACCTCTACCCCATGGAGGGCGAGCTCGACGACGAGGCGCCCCCCGCGGCTCCCTTCCGCGCGGAGGTGCGGCGCGCGGGCCGCGACGTGAGCCTGATCGCCCACGGCGGCTCGGTCCCGAAGGCGCTCGCCGCGGCCGAGCAGCTCGCGGGCCGCGGCGTCGAGGCCGAGGTGCTGGACCTCCGGTGCCTGCGGCCGCTCGACGAGGGGGCGATCCTCGCGACCGTGCGGCGGACGCACCGCGCCGTGCTCGTCGACGAGGGGTGGCGGAGCGGGAGCCTCGCCGCCGAGGTGAGCGCGCGGATCATGGAGGGCGCGTTCTACGAGCTCGACGCGCCCGTCGCGCGCGTGTGCAGCGCCGAGGTGCCGATCCCCTACGCGCGCCACCTCGAGGAGGCGGCGCTGCCGCAGGTCCCGCGCATCGTCTCCGCCGTGGAGAGGACGGTGCGGCGCGATGTCTGAGTTCCTGATGCCCTCGCTCGGCGCGGACATGGAGGCCGGGACGCTGGTGAAGTGGCGCCGCGCGGTGGGGGACCGCGTCGCGCGCGACGACGTGATCGCCGAGGTCGAGACAGAGAAAGGGCTCGTGGAGGTCGAGGTGTTCACGAGCGGCGTCATCGATCGGCTCCTCGTGGAGCCCGGGCAGAAGGTGCCCGTCGGCACGCCGATGGCCGTGATCCTCGAGGGGCGTGAGGCTGCGGCCGGCGCGCCCCCACCCGCCGCGCCCGCCGCGCCCGCCGCGCCCGCGCCGCCGTTTCCCCCCCCGGCGGCCGCCGCGGCGCCGCAGGAGGCCGCGCCGCCGCCCGCGGCCCTCGCGCGGGGGCCGCGCGTGTCTCCCCGCGCGAGGCGGCGGGCGCAGGAGCTCGGGGTCGACCCTGCGCGGGTCCAGGGGACGGGACCGGACGGCGCCGTCGAGGCCGTGGATATCGAGCGGGCGGCGGCGGCCGGCACGAAGGAGGCGGCGGCCGATTCCATGACGAAGGAGGCGTCGGCCCGCATGCGCCGGGCGATCGCGGCGGCGATGGCCCGATCGAAGCGCGAGGCGCCGCACTTCTACCTCGGCACGACCATCAATCTCCGCACGGCGATGTCCTGGGTCGAGCGGGAGAACGCGGAGCGCAACGTGGCCGGGCGGCTCCTGCCGGGCGCGCTCCTTCTCAAAGCGGCGGCGCTCGCCCTGCGCGACGTCCCCGAGCTGAACGCCCGCTGGGAGGGGGATGAGGCGCCGCCCGCCCCGAGGATCCACCTCGGCGTGGCGGTGTCGCTCCGGGGCGGCGGGCTCGTGGCGCCGGCGCTGCACGACGCGGACCGGCTGCCGCTCAGCGAGCTGATGGCCGCCTTGAAGGACCTGGTCCAGCGCGCCCGGGCCGGGACGCTCCGCAGCTCCGAGATGAGCGACCCCACGATCACCGTCACGAGCCTCGGGGAGCGCGGCGTGGAGACGGTGTTTCCTGTCATCTTTCCGCCGCAGGTGGCCATCGTCGGGTTCGGCAAGATCGCCGAGCGGCCGTGGGTCGTCGAGGGCCGCGTGGTGCCGCGGCCGCTCGTGAACGCGACGCTCGCCGCGGACCACCGGGTGACGGACGGCCACCGCGCGGCCGCCTACCTCGCCTCGCTCGACGCGCTCCTGCAACGACCGGAGGGACTTTGACCGATGAACAAGGACGAGATCGAGGCCGTCGTGCGCCGGGAGCTCCAGCGCATCGCGCCGGAGGCGGACATCGGGGCGCTCGGCCCGGACCGTGACGTCCGCGAGGAGCTCGACATCGATTCGATGGATTTCCTTCGCTTCGTGACGGCCCTCGACGCGGCGCTCGGCGTGGGCGTGCCCGAGTCGGATTACCGGCGGATCGCGACGGTCCGCGGGTGCACCGACTACCTGGCGAAGACGCTCGCGCAGCGCGCGGCGTAGCGTCAGCCGCGCCCGAGTGCGTGCGCTGCGCGAGCAGCGCGCGGAGCAGACGCGGCCGCCTGGGCGGCGCGGGCTCTTTGTCGCCACTTCAGCGCCGACGGCAAGAGCCCGCGCCGGTACGGTCGTTGCGTGCCGGTCAGGGAGGCGACGATGCAGGCGCCCAGACCGATCACGAAGCTTCGCGGCGCGGGAGAGCCGCCGCCGAACCTCGCCGACTACACGGAGGCGTGCCGCCGCTTCTCGTGGGCGGAGGCGCGGGCCGAGCTGACCGGGTTGCCCGGCGGACAGGGGCTCAACATGGCCTACGAGGCCGTGGACCGCCATGCCGCGGGCGCCGGCAGGGATCGCGTCGCGATCCGCTGGCTCGGCAAGGACGGAGAGCGGGTGGACATCCGCTACGGAGAGCTCGCCGAGCTCACGGCCCGCTTCGCCGGCGCGCTCGCCGGCCTGGGGGTCCGGCCGGGAGATCGCGTCTATACGCTGCTCGGCAGAACGCCGGAGCTCTACGTCGCCGCGCTCGGCGCGCTCAGGCACCGGGCGATCTTCTGTCCGCTGTTCTCGGCCTTCGGCCCCGAGCCGCTGCGCGCGCGGATGAGCATCGGCGAGGCGCGCGTGCTGGTGACCACTTCGCGGCTCTACGCGCGCAGGGTCGCGCCGATCCGCGGCGAGCTGCCGTGGCTCGAGCACGTGATCCTCGTGGACGGCGAGGCGCCGGGGACGCTCTCCTACCGGAGGTTGCTCGACGGGGCGCCCGCCGCGGCGCTGGTCCCGCCGACCGACCCGGAAGCGCCGGCCCTGCTGCACTTCACGAGCGGGACGACGGGCACGCCGAAGGGCGCCCTCCACGTCCACGCGGCCGTGCTGATGCACCATGTGACCGGGAGGCTCGCCCTCGACCTCCATCCGGACGACATCTTCTGGTGCACGGCGGACCCGGGATGGGTGACAGGCACCTCCTACGGCATCCTCGCGCCGCTGACGAACGGCGTGACCCTGGTCGTCGACGAGGCCGATTTCGACGCCGAGCGCTGGTACGAGATCCTCGAGCGAGAGCGCGTCACGGTCTGGTACACCGCGCCGACGGCGATCAGGATGCTCATGAAAGCCGGCGTGGAGCCGCTTCGCGCCCGCGACCTCCGCGCGCTCCGCTTCATGGCCAGCGTGGGCGAGCCCCTGAATCCGGACGCGGTGTCATGGAGCAACGAGGTGTTTGGTCGCCCCTTCCATGACGGCTGGTGGCAGACCGAGACGGGGGGGATCATGATCGCCAACCTCGCCTCCGTGGATGTCCGCCCGGGATCCATGGGGCGCCCGCTGCCTGGTGTGGAGGCGGCGATCGTCCGCCGCACACCCGAGGGGGGGGTCGAGGTGATCGAGCAGCCTGACGTGGAGGGGGAGATCGCGCTGCGCCCCGGCTGGCCATCGATGTTTCGCGCCTACTGGAACAACCCCGAGCGTTATGCGAAGTGCTTCGCGGGCGGCTGGTACCTGAGCGGAGATCTCGCCAGGCGAGACGAGGATGGATACTATTGGTTCGTCGGGCGCGACGACGATGTCATCAAGAGCGCCGGGCACCTCATCGGTCCCTTCGAGGTGGAGAGCACGCTGCTCATGCACCCCGCCGTGGCCGAGGCCGCCGTCATCGGGCGGCCGGATCCGATCGCCGGCGAGGTCGTCAAGGCGTTCGTCGCGCTGAAGCCCGGGCACGCTCCGTCCCCGGACATCGAGCGGGAGCTCATCGGCTTCGCGCGCAAGCACCTCGGGCCGGCGGTCGCGCCGCGCGAGATCGCCTTCGCCGGCTCGGTGCCGCGGACGCGCAGCGGCAAGATCATGCGGCGGCTGCTCCGGGCGCGCGAGCTCGGTCTGCCCGAGGGCGACCTGTCCACGCTCGAGGCGGCCGCGGGGGCGACCGGCACGGCCGGGGAGGAGGCGCCGTGAGCGCCCCGCGGACACGACGGCGCTCGAGCGGCTGAGCGCCTCGCCGCGGGGCCGACGAGAAGGCATGACGCGGCGCGACGCGCCGCGGCTGGAGACATCACGCCTCGCGAGCGATTACGGCGGTGACGCAGCCGAGCGGCCCAGCTCGTGCACCGCCAGCCAGCAGAGCGGCGCAAGGGGAGCGCGGCGCGAGGCCGTCGCGCCGGTACACGCGCTGGACAACGCGGGGCCGTGGACATGAAGACGATACTCGATGCGATAGGCGAAACTCCCCTGCTGAGGTTCGACGGCGTTCACGTAAAATGCGAGTACCTCAACCCCTCTGGCTCCATCAAAGACAGGCTCGCCAGGTACATCATCGAGAAGGCGGAGAAGGAAGGGCTCCTGAAGAAGGGCGCCACGATCGTTGAGGCATCGTCCGGAAACACGGGAGCTGCCGTCTCCATGGTCGGCGCCGTGAAAGGCTACAAGGTGACGATCTTCATCGCCGAGGGCCTCTCCGAGGAGCGCTACAAGATGATGAGGGCGTTCGGCGCCGACGTGCGGACCGTCCCGCGGGATCGGATGGATATCGCCGTGCAAAGGGCGAGCGCCCTGGGGAAGGAAAAGGGTCATTTCCATGTGAACCAGTTCGCAAACCCCTGGAACGCCCAAGACCACGACGAGCACCTCGGCGGGGAGATCCTTCGCGCCTCCGGGCGCCGGCGGATCGACGCGGTCGTCGCCGCGATCGGCTCCGGAGGGACCCTGATCGGCCTCGCGAGGGCCTTCCGGCGGGTCAACCCGGAGGTCCAGGTCTTCGGCGTCGAGCCTGCCCGGTGCGCCCTCGTCTACGGGCGCCTGCGCGGCCGGCCCGAGGTGTGCCGGCCCCACCGGATCGAGGGCATCGGCGAGGGGTTCGTGCCTCCGCTCATCGAGGACAACATCGAGCTCATCGACGACGTCATCCGGGTCGAGGACGGAGAGGCGATAGAGGAGGCGAGGCGGATCGCGCGTGTGCACGGCTGCTTCGTCGGGGTCTCCTCCGGTGCGAACCTCCTGGCCGCCAGGCGGGTCAAGGAGAAGAGCCCTGCCCTGAGGAACGTGGTGACCTTGTTCCCGGACGAAGGGGAGAAATACCTGAGCGAGCGATGGTTCTCGCGATGAGCCGCGGCCCCCTTCGTCCTGCGATCCCGCGGCTGCGCGCGGAAGGCATCGCCCCTCGTCGCGTCCCTCAGGTCGGTTGTCCCGGCTGGACGGGGCCGATGCGGTACGGCCGCATCATCTCGTTGTCTTCGTGCTCGAGGATGTGGCAGTGCCACACGTACTGGCCGGCGGTGAGGAACCGCGCCCGGATGCGCGTCACCTCGCCTGGATAGGCGATCACCGTGTCCTTGTAGCCCGTCTCCCACGGCTCCGGCGGGCGTGCAGCGCCGACGAGCGGCGGCATCTGCCCTCCCGGCGAGGCCTCGATGTCCAGGGCCTGCCGATTGACCACCTCGAACAGGGTCTCGTGGATGTGGATGGGATGGGCGTCGCCCGTCAAGTTGTGGAGCTCCCAGACCTCCGTGTCCCCCACCTGCGGATTCTCGGTGACATCGTCCTCCCACGCCAGCAGCTCGACCTCGCCGTCCTCGATCCTCCCGAGCAGCGCCGCCGCCGGCGCATCCGGGAAGTGCGCCGACATGACCTCGCTCAGGACGAGCGGTCGCGTCCTGTCCTCGGGCGGCAGCGGCGGAGCGGGCGGCAACAGCAGGAAGCGCGGCGGTGTGCTGTGATCACATCCCCGCGTGTGCATCACGTCGAAGGCCATGATCTGCCCGGTGGAGGCCGGGTCCGCCGGGTCGAAATCGACGCCTGGCGCGCCGCCGCCGAACGGCTCGTCCGGGCCGACGTTGGCGAGGATGTGGCGGCCCTTCGGGACACGGCCGAAGTCGACGATGAGATCCGCGCGCTCGGCCGGCGCCATGAGCAGCCTGTTGCCGTTGGTCGCGGTGAGGTTCACCGGCGAATCCAGAAAGCCGCCCTCGTTTCCGATCATCCAGACTTCTACACCCGGGATCTGATTGAAATCCAGGATCAAGAAACGCGACTGGCAGCCGTTGAGGAAGCGGAAGCGGTAGCGGCGCTGTTTGACCGCCAGGAACGGCCAGGTATTGCCGTTCACCATGATCATGTTGCCGAAGAACTCGGGATTCCAGATCGGCGAGACGTCGGTTTGCGGGATGAACGGACCCTTGATGCCGTCGAAGAAGGCCCGGGTGTCCGGGTAGAACAGCGACCCATCCGAGTTGAACGAGCGATCTTGGATCGCGATCGGGATCTCGCGATAGTGGATGTTGGGGGCGTCGCCCCGCGAAGGGGCCGGGCCGGGGAGCACGGCCGGCCTGTGGGTGCGCGCGTCGAGCACCAGGTCGCTCTGGCCGCCGCGGACCAGGTAGAAGCCCGCCGGACCGGCGTACACGTTCGCGCGCGTCATCCCCAGGGTGTGATCGTGATACCATTCGGTGGAGGCCCGACCAGCGTTCGGATACTGGGCGATCGCGAATCCAGGCCCCCAGGTCACGCCGAACTTGGCGAGCGCCTTCGCCGCGAAGAAATCGTACCAGGTCCCCCTGGTCGCGTACCCCGGTGGGATGTTGGCGGCGTCGGGCAGATACCACGCCTCGGCGTAACCGTCGCTCTCGTCGCCGACGTTCACGGCGCCGTGCACGTGGGTGACGATGGGCACGGGGCCGGTGTAAGGTCCCGGCGTCTCCTGCGGCTCCTCGAACTCTGGGCGCATGTCGCGGCCCTCCCTGCCTCCCGGCGGATTCGCCCAGTGCAAGGTTTGGTCGACCGGCAAGAGATGAGGCAAGTAGTTGCCGCCGGCGTCCACCAGCTCGTTGATCCATTTGATCCGCACCGGTCGTTCGTGATCAGCCTCGATCGTGAGCGACGGCGCGTGGAAGATCCGGGGCCCGCCCTGGGCGACCTTCGGCCCGTATCCCCACACGGTCGTCGCCGGGTAGGGAGGAGGCAGGATCTGCTGCGCGAACTGCCGCACGGCGATCTCGTAGTAGTCGATGAACCGGCCGCCGTGGAGCGTGATCTTGCCGGCTCGCGGCATCGCGGGCGGGACGAGCAGCGGCGTCACGTACTTGTCCACGCCCAGCGGGTCGAGCGTGCCGCCGGGGATCGCCGCGCACGCCGTGCGAACGGAGCCGCCGATCCTGTCGAGGAGGAGGAGGGTCGTGCCCCCCGCTCCGATCTTGAAGAACTGACGTCGTGTGAACATCCCCCCACCCCCCGTGTCGAACACTGGCGCGAAAGCATAGAGGCTGTTCCCTTCGACGCAACCACGATGTCCTACCACGCGACTCTCGTCGTCGAGGCCGACACGAGGTCCGCTGACATGGGCTTTCCGTCCGGGCGCGGCAGGGCCTCGCGCACCCCGGCAATACCGCTGCAGCGTCGGCCACGAGGTCGCCGTCGACATACGTCTTACCGTCGTTCGAGGGGTCGATGGTGAGCATCGCCAGGGCCGACAGCCCCGATGCCTGCGACGGCGCGGCCACCGGCGTCATCCAGCCGGGGCGGGGCTCCACGCGCCCCACGCCCAGAGGACGAGCCGGATCGAGGTTGACCAGCGTGCCGCAGTCGATCGCCGCGACGACGCGGTGCACGCGGAGGCTCGGAGAAGTAGCTGAGCGAGCGATGGTTCTCGCGCCGAGCGCGCGGCGACCGCCGCCCCGGTGTCGCGCCTGGGTCAATACGAGAGGGAAATGACGTCCCCGCGCAGCTGATCGAGCACGGCCTGCAGGGCCGCGGGTCGTCCGCGCTCGCGACGGCGCGGAGCTCGAAGGCCGCGCCGGCGTTCGTGGTCCCGCTGCCCACGCGGTCGCCGGGCGCCTTTTCCACCGGCCGCGGCTCTCCGGTCAGCGCCGATTCATCGAGGAGCGCCCGCGCGCCCACGACGAGCCCGTCGACTGGCACGATCTCGCCCGCCTTGACCAGCAGAAGGTCGCCGGGGGCGACGGCGCCGATCGGGACGGTCGTGACGTCGGCCCCCTCGCGGCGGTGCGCGGTGCGGGGAGCGCGAGCGAGGAGGGCGGAGAGCTCGCGCCGCGCGCGCGCGGCCGCGTACCCCTCCAGGGCGCTTCCGGTCGCCATCATCGCGCCGATCATCGCGCCGGCCAGGTACTCCCGGAGCAAGAGCGCGCCGCCGATGGCGAGGAGCGCGATGACGTCGACGCCGGCCCGCTTCTTCAGCACGTCCGCCAGGATGCGCGCGCCCACGAGGGCGAGCGCGATCACCGCGCCGGCCGCCCAGAGCATGTCTCCTAGACGCGTGTGTCCTTCGAGGTGCGCCGCGGCCCCGCCCAGCAAGCCGGCGAGCGTCGACACGACGAGCGCACCGCTCCTCGGGGACGGCAGCTCGGGTCCAGGTGCGTCGCGCTGGGACACCATGGAAACTGCCTGCAGGATCGCTGCGACTCCCAATCACGGCGGAGGTTCACCGCATCTGACAGCGCCCTGTCTTCTCCACCAGATGGATGCATCCGACGACCACGCCGCGGCCGTCTTCGCAGGCCCAAGGGCCGAGGCTGTCCTGACGATCTCTTCCGCGGCAGATCCCACCCGGACGACCGGGACGATGTGAACGTCGCTACCGAGCTCGGCCACGATACCGAGCAGCGCGTCCGCAGCTCCCGGCTGCGCTTGCCTGGAGGCAGCGACGTGGATAACCCGGAGCTCGGCGCCCCAGGAGCGCGCATGTTCTAGGGCGGCTCTCACCGCCTTGGCCGATAGCTCCGAGAGATCCGCGGCGACCAGGATCCGGTGAATAGGCTGCATGCTGCTTCCTTGCAGGTCTGGTCCAGGTGTCATGGCCGAGGTGAACCGGCTTGGCGCGTACTACCGTGTCCGCCAGACCCAGCAATCACCGTGCCCTGTCAACGCGCGCTATGCATCACGAGCCACGTACGAGGCCGCTCGGTGCACTTGTGGACTGATCACATGATCCCGCTGAGCATGCATCGTGCGACAGCCGCTCCGCATGCGACCTGCCGTCGTCGCGCGAGCGCTGGTGACGTGCGTGCTCGCCTTCTCGCTGCTCTGGAGCGATTCCGGGCGAGCTGCGCCGATCGAGCCGCGCGCCGACGTGGAGCTGTTCACGCGCAAGGGGTGCCCTCGCTGCGACGAGGCCAAGCGCTTCGTGGCCGAGCTCGAGGGCCGTCGACCCGGCCTGCGCACGATCGTCGCGGATGTCGTCGAGGACCGCACGGCGCTCGACCGGCTGAGGGCGATCGCTCAGGGGCAGTCGACCGCTGCCGTGAGCGTCCCCGCGTTCTATGTGCGCGGGATGCTCGTCGTTGGGTACGCGGGGCGCGACGCCACGGGCCGGCGGATCGAGGCGTTGCTCGACAACGCGCCGCCGCCGTCCACCGCGGCCGGCGAGTCTGATGCGTCGTGTCCGCTCGCGCCGGAGCAGCCACCGTGCCCGGCTGACGGCGCCGGGCCGAGCGCGGGGGTTGTCGACGTGCCCGTCTTCGGGCGACTGGACGTCCGCGATCTTGGCCTGCCGGCGTTCACTGTCCTCCTGGGGCTCGTGGACGGCTTCAACCCGTGCGCCACGTGGGTGCTCCTCTTTCTCCTCTCCTTCCTCGCCACGCTGCGGAGCCGGGCCAAGATGCTGCTGATTGCCGGCATCTTCGTGCTCGTGAGCGGTCTCGCTTATTTCTCCTTCATGGCCGCCTGGCTGAACTTCTTTCTCCTGGTCGGCGCCTCGCGTGCCGTGCAGATCGCGCTGGGAGCGATCGCCGTTCTCGCCGGTTCGGTCCACGTCAAGGACTTCTTCGCATGGAAGCGGGGCGTGTCGCTCAGCATCCCTGAGTCGGTGAAGCCAGGGATCTACGCGAGGATGCGGGCCGTCGTCAGGGCGGAGAGCCTGCCCTCCGCGCTCGCCGCCGCATGCCTCCTCGCCGTCATGGTCAACGTCGTCGAGCTCCTCTGCACCGCGGGCCTGCCCGCGCTCTACACCCAGCTCCTCGCCGAGGCGCGCCTCCCCGCGTGGAAGCACTATGCCTATCTCGGGCTCTATAACGTGGCCTACATGGCGGACGACATGGTCATGATCGGCATCGCGGTGGCGACGTTGAGCCGCCGCAAGCTGCAGGAAAAAGAGGGACGATGGCTCAAGCTGCTGAGCGGAGCGATCATGGTGCTGCTCGGTCTCCTCCTGCTGCTCAAGCCCGCCTGGCTGGCGACATGACCGCCGCGAATGGCGCAGCAGCCGTAAAGCCCGCGACGTGATAGCCGGCGGCCGCCTCGCGGCGCCTACTCCCTGCATGCATTACCGCTCAGGCGAGGGCCCCAATACGTCAGGGATTGCCGATCCGGCCTATGGGCGGCGCGCGGCGGACGCGCGCTCCGACAGGCGATCGACGACCCCCGGCGGCCGCTGGAGGTGGCGCCGGCGCTGCGGTCCGCCGTGGAGGCCACGCACGACCTGAAGACGCTCCAGACATGGCTGCTCGTCGCCGGCGCCGGGGCACGCGAGGTGCTGCACGATAGCGTCTCCGCCAGCTCCCGCTCGTCCTGACCGGCGTCCGACGATCCCGGCGAACGCGGGGCCGGCGCGCCGACGGGCATCGCCGGCGCGAGCGGAGCGCGGTGGCCCGCCGTCGTTCGCCGCGCCCGCCCCGCCACGCCGCGAGGTGACGGCGCGGCCCTGCGCGGTTAAGCTCGCGCTCGTGCCGTTTCCCCGGAAGACCAACCCCGTGCGCCGCCTGCCCGCGCTCGCGCTCGCAGCGCTGACGGCGATCGCCGGCGCCGCGTGCGTCAGCAAGCCGACGATGCAGCTCGACCACGCCGAGATCACAGGGATCCGCATCGCCTTCCCGCCGAGCCTCGGCATCCTCATGACGATCGTCGTCAACGTCCACAACCCGAACTCGTACGACGTCGCTGTCCGCGCGGTGCGCGGTCAGGTCGTGCTCGCCGGCCGCTACCCGCTGGCGGTCGACTTCCGGGCCGACGGCGACGGCGTATGGCTCGCTTCCGACCGCACGACCCAGGTCCGCGTCCCCGTCAGCGTCCCCGTCGATCTCGGCCTCCAGCTGCTCCGTGAGACGCTCTCGTCGCCCGTCATCCCGTACCGCTTCAGCGGCCGGGCGGACGTCACCGCGACGCGCACCTTCCGGCTCGAGGCCGACGACTACTCGATCGACGATCACGGCGTCGTCGCCCGCAACCAGATCGAGACCGCCCTCGGCATCCTGCGATAACACCCGCCGCGGCCGGAGGCTGCTGGCGGTACCCTGGCGGCCCACGGGGCGCCCCCGCGCGGACGAACACGCGCTCGGTCTCCGGCGAGGACCACACGCCCCGGTGCCCGCGTTGGCGTGGCGCGCGACGTGCCGATGTTGCGCAAGTCGCGCCGACGTGGCGCGGCTGCCCTCGACGTCGGCGCCCGCGCTGGCCGGCCGGCCAGATCGACGCTCGACGCAACGACAGTCCATGACAGCGGCGCGCCCGCGCCGTGAGCGCCTCGCTCCTTCCTGATGGCGGCTCCCGCCATCAGGTGGAGGCTCCGGCCTCCAGGCGGCACGGCGAGCCTCGACGCGCAGCCTCCGCGCGGGACATCCTGCGCGTCCTGCTCGCTCTCCTCGGCGGTGCCTCGCGCCGCCACGGAGCACGCGGGCATCCAGGCCAGTCCGTTCATCGATGGATCGGCGTGTTGGCCACCGACTTGCTTCGGCTCGCCCCTGAACTCGGTCGCACCTGCGACACGCCGTCCCGCGCCATCGGCGCGAGGGGGAGCTTACATGGTGGATGGCTGTTCCAGCGGTTTTCTCGCGCTCGATCCGGAGATGAGGCGCCTGCGCGAGGCCCTCGAGACCGTGGCGCCCACGCCGTTGCCGGTCCTGATCCTCGGCGAGACCGGGACGGGAAAAGAGGTGGTGGCGGAGTGGATCGCCGGCATGTCGCGGCACCCGCGCGAGCGCTTCGTGAAGGTCAACTGCGCGAGCCTGTCGGAGTCGCTCGTCGAGAGCGAGCTCTTCGGCCACGAGCGCGGCGCGTTCACCGGGGCGGTGGCGCCGCGCGAAGGGCTGTTCGAGGCCGCCCACGAGGGCACGCTCTTCCTCGACGAGGTGGGGGAGCTGTCCCCGCGCACGCAGGCGAAGCTGCTCCGCACGCTGGAGTACGGCGAGATCGTCCGCGTCGGGAGCACGCGCCCGCGCCGCGTGGACGTCCGCGTGATCGCGGCGACGCACCGCGATCTCGAGCAGATGGTGCGGGAGGGGAGCTTCCGCCAGGACCTCTACTTCCGCCTCAACGCGATCACCCTGCGGATCCCGCCGCTCCGGGCCCGCACCTCCGAGATCCTGCCGCTCGCGGAGCTCTTCGCGGCGCGCCTCTCGCAGCGGCTCGCGCGCCCGGCGCCGCCGCTCGCGAAGGAGGCGACGGCCGCGCTCCTCTCGCACGCCTGGCCGGGGAACGTCCGGGAGCTGCGCCACGTGGTCGAGCGCGCGGTCGTGATGTCGAAGGGCGGGCCGATCGGCGCGGACCACCTGATGCTGGAGGCGCCGCGGGCGCCGGTCGAGGCCGGGATCAAGGGCGATCTGCGCTCCTTCGAGCGAGACCGCATCGTCGCCGCGCTCGCGCAGTCCCGCCAGAACCAGACGCGGGCCGCCGAGCTCCTCGGCGTGTCGCGGCGCACGCTCACCAACAAGCTCAACACGTACGGCATCGCGCGGCCCCGCAAGAAGGTCGCGCTGGAGGAGTGCTGACGTGGCCTCGCCGTTCTTCCGCACGATGCGGTCGCTCGAGATCGAGCGCGGTCCGAGGACGTGGATCCGCCTCGCCGTGATCCTCGCCGTGCTCGGCGCCTGGGCGGTCTGGATGCACGCGGCGCGCGTCTCGGTCTACGCGACGACCGGGAAGGCGCGCCTGGAGGTCAGCCGGATGGCCCACCGCGTGGCCGCCGTCGAGGCCGGGCGCGTGTCGGTGGTGCAGGTCTCGCTCGGCCGCCACGTGGAGCAAGGGGAGGTGCTCGTCGAGCTGGACGCCGCCGTCGAGGAGCGGCGCCTGGAGGAGGAGCGCACGAGGGCGGCCGCGCTCGCGCCGAAGATCGAGGCGCTGCAGCACCAGATCGCGGTCGAGGAGGAGGTGCGCGCGTGGCAGGTGAAGCTGTCCGACGCCTCGGTCGCGCGCGCCAGGATCGACCTGCGCCAGCGGGATCTCTCCGCCGCGCACGGCGAGGAGCTGCGCGCGATGTCCGAGCGCCTGCACGACGAGCGGCTCGCGTCGACGGCCGACCACCTCGAGGCGAAGAGCCGCGCCGCCGACGAGCAGCTCAAGGCGGAGGGGGCGCGCGCCGATCTCCGGCGGCTCTCGGTCGCGGGGCGCCACGACGAGCGGCAGACGGCGGCCCGCCTCGCCGAGCTCGGGCGCGCGCTCGGGGATCTGGTGGCCGAGCAACAGGCGGCCGACGCGGCGGTGCACACCGCGCTCGCGCAGATCGAGCGGCGCAAGGTCCGCGCGCCCATCGCGGGGAAGCTCGGGAACATCGCGGCGCTCCAGGTGGGGGACGTGCTCAAGCCGGGCGACCTCGTGGCGACGGTCGTCCCGGGCGACGACCTCCACGCCGTCGCCCTCTTCGCGCCGTCCGACGCGGTGGGACGCGTCGTCCCCGGGCAGAGGGCGCGGATGCGCCTCGACGGGTTCGCGTGGACGCAGTTCGGCATGATCGAGGGGGAGGTCTCCCACGTCGCGAGCGAGCCGTACGACGGCGCGATCCGCGTCGAGCTGCTCGTGCGGCCGGAGAGCGCGGCGTCGATCCCGGTGCAGCACGGGATGCCTGGGACCGCCGAGGTCGAGGTGGAGCGCGTCTCTCCGTGGGCGCTCCTCCTGCGCGCCGTGGCGCCGGGAGGTGCGCGATGAAGCGCGCTTTCCTCGTCCCCGAGGTGCTGCAGGCGTCGCTCATGGACTGCGGCCCCGCCGCGCTCAAGGCGGTGCTGCAGGGGTTCGGCGTCGACGTGCACTACGAGTGGCTCCGCGACCGCTGCCAGACGGACGTGGACGGGACGTCGATCGACGCGCTCGCCGCGCTCGGGCAGGAGCTCGGGCTCGCGACCGCCGAGGTGGTGGTCCCCCACGACAGCTTCCTCCTGCCAGAGGCCGACTGCCTCCCCGCGATCGTGGTCAAGCGCGGCGCGGGCGGCGCGCTCCACTTCGTGGTCGTCTGGCGCCGGCTCGGGCCGTTCGTGCAGATCCTCGACCCCGGCAGCGGGCGCCGCTGGGTGCGCTCAGCGCGCTTCATGGAGGACATGCCGCACTTCCCGATCCCGATCTCGATCGAGCGGTGGCGGCGGTGGGCGTCGTCCGCGGACTCGCTCGGCCCGCTCCGCGCGAAGCTGCGCGCGCTGCGAGCGGACGGGGAGGCGCTGATCGCCCGGGCCGACGCGGACCCGGGGTGGCGGCCCTTCGCGGCGCTCGACGCCGCCGTGCGGATGGTGGCGCGCCTCGTCCGCGGCGGCGCGATCGCGCGCGGGGGCGAGGCGCAGCGCGTGCTCGAGGGCGTCTTCGAGCGCGCCCTCGCCGGGGAGGCGGGCGCCATCCCGAAGGGGTTCTTCTGGGCCACGGAGGGCAAGGCGCCGGGGAAGCTCCTCGTGCATGGCGCGGTCATCGTCCACGTCGGCCCGCGTCAGCGCGGCGCGAGCCGGGCCAGCGCGGCCGCGCCCGCGCCTGCGTGCTCGGCTGTCGCGCCGCCGCCGAGCTACCGCGGCAGCGCCGCGCCCGAGGCCGCGCGCGCGGCCGCGCCGGACCGGCCCGCGCCGCGCGCGACCGCGACCGCGGCGCTGCCGGCGTCGGTTCGCCGGGAGCTCGAGCTGCCGACGCCGTCCCCCTCGCGCCTGTTCTTCTGGATGCTGCGCGCGGACGCGGGCGGGGCGCTCGCGCTCGTCGGGGTCGCGCTCGCGGCGAGCGCGGCCATCGCGGCGATCGACGTGGTCATCCTCCGCGGGCTGTTCGACGCGGTGAAGAGCGTCACCGTCGAGTACCAGCGCGCGCTCGGGCTCCTCGCCCTCGTCGCGTTCGCCGCCGGGGGCCTGGCGCTCGAGATCTTCGTGGCCCACGCCGTCTCGCGCCTCGGGCGCGCCCTCGAGGTGCGCTTCCGCGCCGCGTTCCTGGAGAAGCTGCCGCGGCTCGAGGATCGCTACCTGCGCAGCCGGCCGACCTCGGACATGACCGCGCGGGGCCACGCGATGCACCTGATGCGCGAGGCCCCGGCGCTCTTCGCCCGCATCGCGCGCGCGGCGCTGTCGTTCGCCGCGACGCTCCTCGGGGTCGTCTGGCTCTACCCGGGCGGCGCGTGGCTGTCGCTGGTGGCGGCGGCGGTCGCGCTCGCCGCGCCGTACCTCGCGCGGAGGCCGCTCGTGGAGAGCCTCATGCGCCTGCGCACGCACGCGGCGTCGCTCGAAAGGTTCTACCTCGATGCCCTTCTCGGCGTCGTGCCCATCCGCGTCCACGGCGCGGAGCGGGCGGTGCGGCGCGAGCACGAGGCGCTGCTCGTCGAGTGGGCGCGCACCGGCCGGCTCGTGCACGCGCAGTCCACCGCCATGCAGGCCGCCCAGGGGATCGCGAGCACGGCCGTGGCGGTCGCGATCGTCGGCGGCTACGTCGCCTCCGGCGGCCCGGCGGCGGCGCTGCTCCTGCTCGTGTTCTGGTCGCTCCGCCTCCCCGCGGCGGCGCAGGAGCTCGTCGCGGCGCTGCTCGGCTGGAAGAACGTGCGCAACGCGTCCGTGCGCCTCTTCGCGCCGCTCGCGGCGCCGGAGATGGACCTGCCCCGCGCGCCCGCCGAGGACGCCGTCGGCGCGGCGCGCGCCGCGCAGGGCGCCGCGCTGGCCGCCGCGTGCGCCACGTCGATCGACCTCCGGGGCGTGAGCGTGAAGGCGGGAGGGCACACGCTCCTGTCCGATGTCTCGCTGAGCGTCCCGGCGGGGGCGCACGTCGCGATCGTGGGGGCGTCGGGCGCGGGGAAATCGTCGCTTCTCTCGCTGCTCCTCGGGTGGCTGCGGGCGTCCGCGGGGGAGGTGCTCGTCGACGGGCGCCCCTTCGACGACGCGGCGGTCGAGCGCCTGCGCCGCGCGACCGCGTGGGTGGACCCGGCGATCCAGCTCTGGAACCGCACGCTCCTCGAGAACATCACCTTCGGCCACGCCGGCGACGCCCTCGCGCGCGTGCCCCTGTCCATGAGCCAGGCCGAGCTCACCGGCGTCCTGGAGAGCCTGCCCGACGGCTTGCAGGCGGCGATCGGCGAGGGGGGCGCGCGCCTGTCGGGCGGGCAGGGGCAGCGCGTCCGCCTCGCGCGGGCGCTCATGAAGGGCGACGCCCGCCTCGTGCTCCTCGACGAGCCGTTCCGCGGGCTCGAGCGCGAGCGGCGCCGGGAGCTGCTCGCGCGCGCGCGGGAGCACTGGGGGCGCTCGACGCTCGTCCTCGTCAGCCACGACGTCATGGACACGCTCGGCTTCGACCGCGTGCTGGTCGTCGAGGGGGGCAGGGTCGTCGAGGACGGCGCGCCGCGCGAGCTCATGGACGACCCGCGGAGCCGCTACCGCGCGCTCGCCGAGGCGGACGCGCGGGCGCGCGACGAGGTCTGGTCGAAGGAGCGCTTCCGGAGCGCGACGATGGAGGGCGGCCGGCTCCTCCAGGGGGCGGCGTGAAGGCGGGCGAGGCCGGACAGGCCGCAACGTTGGGCGGGCTCGCGTGGCAGCCGTCCGCGCTCGGCCACGCGATGAGCGCGCTCACGGCCGCGTGCGGGCTCGCGAGCGGCGCGGCGCCGTCGCCCGGCGCGCCGCCGGAGGGCGACCCCACCGCGTGGATCGAGGCGTACGCGGGGTGCATGGGCGTCGAGGCGGAGGCCGTCCAGTGCAGCTTCGCCGAGCTCGCGCGCGCGCTCCCGTCCCTCGGCCCCTCGATCGTCCGCGTCGAGCAGGGCTACCTCGCGGTGATGTCCGCGGGCCGGCGGGGGCTCTCGGTTCTGACGCCGGCGCTCACGCCGATGCGGATCCCGCTGGAGACCGTGCGCCGGGCGCTCACCGCCCACCTCGAGGATCGCCCCGCGTCGCACGTCGACAAGTGGCTCGCCGCGGCGCGCGTCCCGCCGCGGCGCGCCGCGCGGGCGCGCGACGAGCTGCTCGCCCAGCTCGTCGCGGATCGCCCCATCGACGGCGTGTGGCTGCTGCGCCCCGATCCAGGGTCGAGCTTCCGGCGCCTGCTCTCGAGGCGCGGGGTGCTCCGCCGGGGCGCGATCTTCCTCGCGGCCGCCGCTTTGCAGATCGCGCTCGGCGTCTTCGCCTGGTGGCTGATCGGCGCGGGCGCGCTCGACGGCGACGTGCAGCCGGGGTGGCTGCTCGCGTGGGTGCTCCTGTCGCTCTCGGCGCTCTTCGTGCAGCTGTTCGCCTCGTTCACGGGGGGCATGCTCACGATCGACGTCGCCGCGCTCCTCAAGCAGCGCCTGCTGTGCGGCGCGCTCCGCCTGGATCCGGCGACGATCCGGGCGCGCGGCTCGGGCGAGCTGCTGGCGATGGTCTCCGAGTCCGAGGCGGTCGAGACGGCCGGGCTCGGCGGCGCGCTCGGGGCGATCGTCGCGCTCGTGCAGCTCGCGAGCGCCGCGGCGGTCCTCGCCGCCGGCGCCGGCGGCGGCCTCCACGTCGCGCTGCTCCTCGGGTGGACGCTCGCCGTGGCGCTGCTCGGGCGCCGCTTCGCCCGGGAGCGGGCGGCGTGGACGGGCGAGCGGTTCGCGATCACGAGCGGCTTCGTGGAGCACGTCGTCGGGCACCGGACGCGCGTCGCCCAGCAGGCCTCGCACCTCCACCACCTGGAGGAGGACGCGGCGCTCGAGCGCTACCACCGCGCCGCGCGCGGGATGGATCGCGTGGGGGATCTCCTTGCGTCGCTCCCGGCGCGCGGGTGGCTCGCGCTCGGGCTGCTCGGCCTGGTCCCGGCGGTCCTGGGCGGGGTGGGGGCGGGTCCGCTCGTCGTCGCGACCGGCGGCATCCTCCAGGCGCAGGCCGCGTTCGCGACGCTGGCGACGAGCCTCGGCGCGCTGCTCTCCGCCGCCGTCTCGTGGCGCTCGATCGCGCGGCTTTTCGTGGCGGCCGAGGGGCGCGAGCCCGCCGGGATCCCGCAGGCCGTGCTCGGGCGCCCCGCGGCGTCGGACGTCGTGATCGAGGCGCGGGGCGTGTCGTTCCGCTACGACGGGGAGCGCGGCGAGCCCGTCCTCCGCGGCTGCGACCTGGTCCTCTCGAAGGGCGACCGGCTGCTGCTGGAGGGGCGCTCCGGAGGTGGCAAGTCGACGCTCGCGGCCGTGCTCAGCGGCCTTCACGCGCCGTCGTCGGGGCTCGTGCTGCTGCGCGGCCTCGACCGGCGGACGCTGGGCGGGGCGGCGTGGCGCAGCCGCGTGGCGAGCGCGCCGCAGTTCCACGACAACCACGTTCTCTCCGGGACGCTCGCGTTCAACCTGCTGATGGGCCGCGCGTGGCCCGCGTCGCCCGAGGACCGGCGGGAGGCGGAGGTCGTGTGCCGCAAGCTGGGGCTCGGGCCGCTGCTGGACAGGATGCCCTCGGGGCTCGATCAGGTCGTGGGCGAGACGGGGTGGCAGCTCTCGCACGGCGAGCGGAGCCGGCTGTTCCTGGCGCGCGCGCTGCTCCAGCGCTCGGACGCCGTGATCCTCGACGAGAGCTTCGGCGCGCTGGATCCGCTCACCGCCCGCGAGTGCGTCGGCGCCGTGCTGGAGCGGGCGCCGGCGCTGATCGTCATCGCGCACCCGTGAGCGTAACGTGAGGGAGCGGAGGACGGCCTCGACCTAGGGGTGTTGTCGCCAGCGTGAGCGCTGGTCGGCAGGCACATCGCTAGTTCCGTGCGCACAGCCACGCTGCGCGCGCTGGTTGACATAGATAACCTTGCGCGATCCGCATCCCTCCAGGAAAAGTGACGCTTTATCGACAAGGTCTCCGAGCCCGTGGGTGGGATCTGCGATGAATCGGCGGGAGAGGGCGAGGCGAATCGGTGCTTCGACCAGCTCAGCACCAACCCGGTCAATGGCCGAGCCCGCCTGGGGGTGATGCAAGGTCGGGGGGAACGACAGCGGCAAATGAGGACCGCTTCCCGGGCGCGCCTCCCCTTGTCATGGCGCTGGGGGGGACCGTCGTGTTACGATGCCATGGAATGAGCGCCTGCCTGCACCCCGTCGCGTCGCGTTCGTGGCCTTGCCGCGGCGCGCGTAGCGCGCTCATTCCCCTGCGATCCCGGCTCCTCTGCCGGAGGTCGCCCGCACGCTCGTAGGGGAGCGGCCTTCCGGCGTCTTTCGCTGGCCGCTCCCGGAAGGAAGCGGGCCTGGCGTCGAGGGCGCCTGAGCGGGCGACCTGGGCGAGCACTCACGCCGTCCAGCTCGCCGGCGCGGACCTTCGGCCGAGCCCGGATCGCACCGACGACACAAGGAGATCCCAGCTCATGGCACCTCACACGAACCCCATCGTCCTCACTGATTTTGATCGCGATCGCCTCGCGCGGCTGCTCGAGGCGCTGCGCGCGCGGCCCGGGGGAGACTCCCCGAACCTGGAGGCGCTCGAGATCGAGATCGAGCGCGCCGACGTCGTGAAGCCGGCGGATATCCCGCCGAACGTGGTCACCATGAACTCCAGGGTCGAGCTCTTCGATCTCGACACAGAGGAGCGGCTCTGCGTGACCGTGGTGTTTCCCGGGATCGCCGACGTGAAGAGCGGCCGCATCTCGGTGCTTGCGCCGATGGGGCTCGCGCTGCTCGGCTGTCGAGAGGCCGACGAGGTGGAGTGGCCCACGCCGAGCCGCACCCGGCGGCTCCGGATCGAGCGCATCGTCTATCAGCCCGAGGCGTCCGGTCGCTTCGATCTGTGAGCCTTCGGCCTGAACGGCCGGCCTCGCCAGCGCATCGTGCGTCTTGAACGCGAAAGGCCCGACGCTGCTCATCGCAGCGCGGGCCTCCGCGGTCGTGTCGTCAGGTTCGAGGAGCCGGTCGCCGCGGGCTGCGGCATTCGGCGCCTCGACGGCCGCTCAGTTGCCGCTGCCGCAGCAGCCGGGCGGACAGGTGCAAACGGCCGGGCCGACGCCCGCCTGGAGCTCCGTGGGGACCTCCACCGTCAGGCGCGCAGGGCGCTCCTCGACGGTCTCCTGCTTCGACTCGACCTCGACCTCGACCTTGATCTGCTCGTTCATGGCGATTGCTCCGTGGATGGGTTGGTTATTTCATTCGGGGACTCGACGTCCCGCGAGGAGGGCTATTGCAGTGACCGTGCCACGCCGTTTTGGGCGCGGTATCGGCCGCTTTGGCGCGGTATCGGCCGCGCTTGAGCAACCCCTTTCCCAATTGGGGAAATCCGTCTGGCATCACCCTTCCCGATCGGGTCAGCCCCGGTGCACGCGATGGCGTCCCCGAGCGGCGCTCACCCGCACAGGAGATGGGCCCAGATCGGCGTTTTCGGCGCGCAAGCGCACTCCGGTGCGCTGAGCACCGAAAACGTCGAGATGGGCCCGTATCCGAAGCGGGTGAGCGCCGCTCGGCACGAGGTTCGCAACGCACGGGCGGTGATGGACACGTCAATCATCCCCGAACTGCTCTCCTTCCGTGCGCCGTGGCTCGAAGAGAAGCTCGTCAAGGACCGGGTGGTCCCTTCCTGCGAGGAGGCGGCGCGGCTCCTCGACGAGGTAAAGAAATACCTCTTCCTCTGCGAGGCGAACCGGACCCGGCAAGTCCCCATGTTTTCCCGGAGGATCGACGAGGTCTGGCACCAGCTCGTCCTCTTCACCGAGGAGTACGCGGCCTTCGGACACCGCTTCTTCGGCGAGTTCGTCCACCACACCGCCAACACGGCTCCTCGCGGCGGCCCCGGATCGCGCCCCGAGATGACCCGCGCCGAGTTTCGCGCCGAGTACGAGGCGCTCTTCGGGCCCGTCTCCGCGGCGTGGAGCGACGAGCTCGCCGTGACGCCCGACACCCGGCTCATCCGCGTCACGTTCGGCCGCCCCATCTTCGTGCGGGTCGAGCAGGGTAGGGCAGAGCTCGTGTGGTCGCTGGAGCCGCCGCGTGTCCTCCTGCGCATCGACGCGTGGGCGAAGGACGCGCTGCAGTTCATCGTCGACTGCGATCACTTCTATGTCCGCGAGCTCCCCGGCCTCGAGGACGGCGAGCGCGTGGCGCTCTGCCGTCCGCTCGTGAAGGGCGACTTCCTCCGGATCGCGCCATGAGGCTCGCCGAGCTCACCGCCCTCTTCGGGCGGCTCGATTTTCCGGGCCCCGAGGGCCGCGGCCGTCCGCCGCGCGATCACGTCCGCGCGGTCGAGGGCGCGGTCCGCGCCGGGCTCTCGGACGATGAGCTCCTGCTCGACCTCTTCGCGCTCGAGATCGAGCGTCGCGACGGCGCGCCGGATCTCGCGCCGTTTCACGTCCTCCCCGAGCTCGGCGTGCGCCTCGCGTTCGCGTACTGGCGGCCCGGGCGCGCGGCCGGCGCTCACGAGCACTCGGACTGGACGGTCACGGCGGTGGTCCACAACACGCTCGATGTCGCGACCTTCGACTGGGAGGCGACGGCCCGCGCGCGGCGGCTCGTGCCGAAGCGGCTGTTCTCCGCGGAGGCCGGGCGGGTCGGTCACATCTACGGGCCGTGCATCCACGACCCGCGGAACCCGACGGGGAGCTGGTCCATCTCGCTGCACCTGTTCGGCCCTCACGACGGTCCGGTCATCGAGGCGCAGGTGGGCCCCATCGAGGGCCTGACCCCCATGGCGCCCCGGGCCGAGCCGGACGACGCGCTCTCGGCGGCGCTCCTCGCGCACGAGCGGGAGTGCGTTCGCCGGGCGCAGATCGACGCCCTCGATCGCCGGGGCCCCCAGGGCGCCGCGCTCCTCGCGCGCCTTCACACCCGCGGTGACGCGGGGACCCGGCGGCGCGCCGCCCGGGCGCTCGGCCGGACCGAGGACCTCGGCGCGCACACCGTCCTCGCGCGCCGCTGGCCCGGCGTGGATCTCGACGTGGCGCCCCGCGCGGGCCGCGCCGAGCTCGTCGCGCGGTGCGGCGGGCGTGCCCAGATCCTTCTCCGCGTCGACGCGTGGGCCGGGCCCGCCCTCCGCGCGGTGTCGGCCGCCCGGGAGCTCCGCCCCAGCGACATCCCCGGCCTCGCGGAGGCGGAGCAGCTCGCGCTCGCCCGCGCCCTCGTCGACTGGGGGACCTTTCAGCCCTTCGAAGCCCAGGAGAACTGACCCATGCAATCCACGCAGCTCAGGCAGCCCACGCAGCCCACGCAGCCCACGCAGCCCACGCAAACAGACGCCGTGACACCGGGCGCGCCCAGGCGGCCTGATCTCTTTGCCTACCGGGCGCCGTTCGTGATCAGCAAGCTGCTCATGAACAAGACCGTGGCCACCGAGCGCGAGGCAGAGGCGCTGTTCCGGGAGCTCGTGCGCTATCTCTGGCTCGTCGACTCCGACCGCTCCCGCGCTTACCCGATGTTCTCGCTGTGCGTCGACGAGGCCTGGCACCAGTTCGTCCTCTTCACGATCGAATATGCCGACTTCTGCCAGCGCTTCTTCGGGCGCTTCCTGCACCACGCGCCGGGCAATGCGCCCGTCACGCACGCTTGCCGCGAGGCGACGTGGGACGAGTTCGCGGCCGCGTACAGCGCCCTGTACGGCGAGCCGCCGCCCGAGCCGTGGAGCGACGCTTCGTCCGTCTGCGGCCCGCGCCGCGTGGTCCGCGATCGTGAGGTGTCGGTCCGGCTGAGCGACGGCAAGGCGGAGCTCGTCGACGGCGACGCGGTGCTCGTCCGCGTCGACGCCTGGGGCGAGCCCGCGCTGCGCTTCATCGCCCGGCACGGCATCTTCTACGTGCGCGAGCTGCCCGGGCTCGACCTGGACGACCGGGTCGCCCTCTGCCGCGCGCTCGTGGCGTCGCGGACGCTCCGCGTCGCTCCGTAGTCCGCGTCGCTGCGCTGGAATGGGCGGTCGTCGTGGGCCCTCGCGGGGCCCACCGCGCCACGCGGCCCATGGCGCAGTTTGCGATGGCGTCGCTACCGCACGCCGACGCCCAGGAGGGCGGTCATCGAGAGCTGCTGAGGACCGTCGCCGAACCGCGCCTGCAGCCTGCCGAGGATCGCCTTGCCGAGCGCTTCCCAGCGCTCGTCGCCCAGCTTGTCGCGCAGGAGCACCAGCGGCGCGTTGCTCCTGCTCACCGAGCGCCAGAACTCCTCGGTCGAGGGCGACTCGCGGGAGTGCTCCGCCTCGTGCACCGAGACGTCCCGGAACCCGGCGGCCGCCATCTCGGCGCGGAACTCGCCTGGGTCTCCGAGCGGCGCTTTGCCCTCGCCGAAGGGCAGCCCGGGGAGCTCGGCGCCGATCGCCGAGAAGAGCTCGCCCAGGAGGGGCGTCCTGTCCATCGGCACCCAGCTCGCGACGACCGCGCGGCCGCCGGGGCGCAGCACCCGGAGGAGCTCGCGGAAGCCGCGGTCGCGGTCGGGGAAAAAGATCAGCCCGAACATCGAGAAGGCAGCGTCGAACGAGCCCTCCTCGAAGGGCAGCGCCATGCCGTCGCCGACGCGGGCGTCCACCGCGAGCCCCGCGGCCGCGGCGCGCTCGCGCAGCCGCTCGACCATCGCGGGGGCGAAATCGACCGCGGTCACGCGCGCCTCCCCGGCGGCGAGGAGCGACAGGGTGCCCGGCCCGGCGGCCACGTCGAGCACGCGGGCGCCCGGGCCGACCCCGGCGAGCCGGAGCGCGTCGGCGGCGTATTTCTCGAAGTAAGGGACGATGTCGGCCGCGTAATCGTCGGCGACCAGGTTCCACGCGACGGGGGTGGCGAGGGGGCTCGGGGGCTGGGTCATCGGCAGAGGTGCTATCACGGACGCGCCGAGCGGATCCAGCCGCGGGCGTCCTGGCGCGGAGCTCCCGTGGTCGGGGCGTTCATCGCGCTGTGCCTTCGTGCGCCCGCCGCCCCTCGATCACCTGCCCCGCAAGGAGAGCGGCGTTGAGCAGCATCAGGTTCTCCGCCAGCTGCACGTGCCGCTGCTCCGGCAGGATGGATATCGACACCGCCGCCGTGAACAGCAGCGCGCTCCCCGCGAGGGCGAGCTGAACACCGCGGCGATGCCGTCGCGACAGCTGGAACACGAGCGCCCCGAGCGCGGCCGCCGCGAGGATCGGCTTGAGCAGGGCGAGCGGCCAGCGGTAGGGGAGGGTGAATGAGCGCGTCTCGTGCCAGGTCGACACGTCGATGCCGTAGATCTGCTTCACCGCCTTGTGCGCGGTGGACGCCGGGGTCAGCTTGACGTGCCGGTCCAGTGTGCCCACCGACAGGGTTGCCTCCTGGAGGTGGTGGAGAAGGACCCGTCCAGCGTCGGCAGGCCTGTCGAGCGCCGCGCTGAGCGCGACGCGGCTCGCCCAGCGATCGAGCGCCGGCGGCGGGAGGTGGAGCTCGCGGGCGGCGATGGCCAGGGGGGATTCATCGTCCCACATCACGAAATCGAAGCCGCGCAGGTTGCCGTCGCCGTGCTCCCGGAGGAAAGCGACGGAGCGCTCGTCCGGGGCGGCGTGCTCGGGTCGGATGAGGGGAGCGAGCATGCAATAGCGGTTGATTCCGGCCCAGCTCTCCATCGCCCATGCGCCGCGATGACTCCGGTAATGGCCCATGTAAGCCACCACGATCAGGCTGGCCGCCACGACCAAGGCGCAGGGGGCGAGCAGGCGGCGCGCGCGCTCGCCGGCGCCGGAGGCCGGGCCGCGGAGGGCGGTGGCGAGGGTCAGCGCGGCGAGCAGCCCACAGACCGCGAGGCCCACCACCCGGACCGAGGCGCTCGCGCCGGCCGCGAGGCCCGCCGCGCCGAGCAGCCACGGGGAGCCGCGGTGTGCTCCTTCGGCCGCGGCGTAGCCGGCGAGGGCGACGAGGAACAGGAACAGCGCCTCCGAGAGCACATGGGTCTCGAGCAGCAGGTTCGTGGGCCAGAACAGGCACAGCCCGAGCGCCGCGAGCGGCGCCCAGCCCGGGCGCGACGCGAGCCGCCGGGCGATCCCGTAGAACAGCAGCGCCGTGATCAGGCCGAGGGCGAGCTGCGTCACCTGGATGAGCCGGAGATCCGGAGAGATCGCCCGGAGCCCACGCAGGAACCAGGAGTAGCCCTGCTGCCGGTCCAACGCCGGAGCCGCGCCCGGCAGGGAGCAGAAGAGATAGGTCCCGGTGTCGAACCAGACCCTCGGCTCCGGCTGCGCCGCGAACAGGGCGGCCCGCAAGGCGGCGCCCAGCCCGACCAGCGCCGCGGCGGCGCGCCGCTCCGGCGTGAGCCAGCCTGGCCAGCGCGCCGCTGTCACGACGCGAGCGCCGTGATCCGCGCCGGTTCCTCCGAGCGCGGCGTGAGCCGCGGGTCAGGGGTCTCGCAGGGCTTCGGGCAGCGGTGGGTGATGACGAGGCGCACGGAGGAGAGAAGGAGACCGAAAAGCGTTCGGGCTTGTCAAGCACCAGCCGCGCGCCCGGTGACGGGTCGACAGCGAATGCTTCATGCAGTCTGGGCTCGTCCCCTCGTAGGTCCTGTCGCGAACCTGGGAGCGCTCACGCCCCCGGGGCGAGGCGACGGCCACCGCGTGTTCGCGCCAAGGCCATGCCGTGATGCGGTGATGCGGTGATCACCGCGCGACCGCGCTCTCGCGTCGATTCGCCATGCGCATCTGCGCCAGCGCCTTCGGCGCGCCTCTCGCGCCGGCGGGGCTCGCCGCCGCCTCCGACGAGCTCGGATCAGCATCCGAGTCCGCGCTCTGCTCCTCATCCGCCTTGTCGGTGTCGGCCTCGGTCGCGTCGTGGCGCGGCAGCACGGTCCTCGCGGTCGACACGAGCAGCACGCTGGTCAGAGCGACGACGCTCGCAGATCCGGCGACGAGCACCGCGATATGCATCATTGTGCGCTGGAGGAGGCTCCCTTCATTCAACTTCCGGAGGATCTTCAACATCGTGCTACCTGCCTCGTTCGCGAGCGCCCGCTCGCTGCCAGCGTCTGTGGGACAACTCCTGCGAATGCGAGCGTCGTGCCAGCAGCCATCCGCTGGAACCAGCGCATGGATCGAGGGGCTTCTTGCGCCGCTCTGCCAAAGCTGACACGTCCGCCACCTGTACAATGGCTCATCCTGCCAAAATGACAATCCGTTCTTTGAGCGTTTGGTCACCGCATGGACCGCGTTGCGCGCCGCGTGTGGACCGCGCGGACCGCGCGCGCCGGCGACCGTGGCGCAGGGAAGACATGCGTGTCTGACGCGCCTGCCGAGCCTTCCACGCTTTCGGGTCGCATCCTGTCCTGTCGATTTGACCAACCTGGACGAGGACTCCGTCGCTTCGTCCACCACACCCGCCACACCACCACACGTGCGGGCTCTTCCGGCGGGGCGTGCTGTCGTCGCGCCGTCGTCGCCGATCACTGCCCCCTGCTGCGCGCGGCGGGGTAGAGATCGGGCCCATGCTGCTCACCCGCGCCGAAGCCACCGGATTCCGGGAGACCTCCCTGCACGCCGACGTCATGCGGTTCGTCCGCGCGCTCGAAGGCCGCAACGACCCGCGCCTGCACGTGAACACCTTCGGGACCAGCCCGGGCGGGCGGGAGCTGCCGCTGCTCGTGCTGTCCAAGGACGGCGTGCGATCCCCGGACGAGGCCCGCCGCGCCGGGCGCCCCGTGGTGCTGATGCTCGACGGGATCCACCCCGGCGAGGTGGAGGGCAAGGAGGCCAGCCTCGCCCTCGTCCGCGATCTGCTCGACGGCCGCCACCCCGACTGGCTCGACGCGCTCGTGCTCCTCGTCGTTCCGCTGTTCAACGCGGATGGCAACGACGCGCTCGACCCGCGGAACCGCCGCCTCGATCTCAAGAAGCTCACCGGCCAGCCAGGTCCCGTCGTGGGCACCCGCACCCAGAGCCAGGGCATCAACCTGAACCGCGACTACCTCCGCCAGGCCGCGCCCGAGATGCGCCTGCTCCAGCAGCGCGTGTGCATCCCCTGGGCGCCCGATCTCACGATCGACAACCACGCGACCAACGGGTCGGTGCACCGGTTCCACATGACGGTCGACGTGCCGCACACCATCGAGTCCGGCCGCCCGGAGCCGATCGCGATGGTGCGCGACCGCCTGGTCCCCGACGTGATCGCCGCGGTCCGGCGGCGCGGCTTCGAGAGCGGCTGGTACGGCAACTTCGCCGAGGACGAGCGGGTGCTCGACGCGGACGGCGAGGTCGACCCGGCGTCGCCCGTCGGCCTCGGCTGGATGACCTACCCGCATCACCCGCGGTTCGGCTCGAACTACCGCGGGCTCACGGGGCGGCTCGACCTGCTGCTCGAGTGTTATAGCTATCTCCCGTTCGAGGAGCGCGTCCAGACCGCCTCGGCGTGGCAGATCGAGGCCCTCTCCTGGGTCGCCGCCCACGCCGACGCGGTCCGCGAGGTCGTGGCCGCGAGCGCCCGGCCGCCGGAGCGCGTCGCGGTCCGGTACCGCCTCGAGCCGACCGGGACCCCTATCGACATCCTGACGCGCAGCCCGCGGGCGTTCGACGGCGAGCCGGTCACCCTGCGGATCCCGCACCACGCGCGGTTCGTCGGGACCACGGTGGTGGATCGGCCGCGGGCCTACCTCGTGCCGCCGGCGATCGCCGAGGCCCTGCGCCGGCACGGGCTCCGCGTCGAGCCGGCCGGGGGCGTCCACGACGTCGAGGTCGCCCGGGTGGCGTCGCTCGGCGCCGAGGGGGGACGGGCGATCCTGGAGGCGGCCCGGGTCGGCGAGGTGTCGGTGCGGTGGCGCGAGGAGGCCCGGCGGGCCCCCGAGGGCTGGTTCCGGGTCGACACCGAGCAGCCGCTCGGCGCGATCGCCGTGTACCTGTGTGAACCGGAGAGCGACGACGGGGCGGTCGAGAACGGCCTGGTGGAGGCGCCCGCCATCGGGGACGAGCACCCGGCGTGGCGGGTCCGGTGAGCCCGGAGCGGTCGGGTGGTCAGGGCTTCCTGGTCGCCATCGCGAACGCGATCCCGTGCGAGAGGTCGCGGCGCGTGACGATGCTGCTGAGCTCCACCTCCAGGCCGATCAGCGCCTGAGCGACCTCGGGCCGGATGCCCGTCAACACCACCTCGACGCCGAGCAGCCGCACCGCCTGGGCGATCCGCGCGAGCGCGCTCGCTGCCCGCGTATCGAAGGCGGAGACGCCCGTGAGGTCGACGATGCAAATCTGCGCTCCCTTGTCGGAGATCTTGTCGAGGAGCGCCTCCGTCAGCTGCTGCGAGCGGCGCTCGTCCAGCGTGCCGATGAGCGGCAGGACCAGCACCTCGTCGCAGATCGGGATGATCGGCGTCGACAGCTCGCGAAGGGCGGCAGACTGCACGCGCAGCCGATCCTGGAGCTCCTTCTGCTTGGTGATGACCTCGGTGAACATCATGATCCCGCCGATCTCGCCGCGCTCGTCGTGCCACGGGAAGACCTGCCAGCGCACCCACTCGATGCGCCCGTCGGCCCGCTGGAACGGGTCTTCCTCGTGGCGCTCGCTCGCCCCTGCGAGACAGCGCGCATGGATGTCCTTCCATCGCTGCGGGATCTCGGGGAAGACCTCGTAGTGCGAGAGACCGATGATCTCGCGCGGCGAGAGGCCATAGTCATCGAGCCAGCGCCTGCTCGTCAGCAGGTAACGCATGTCGCGGTCGAACAGCGCGACCGCCGCCGGCATGTAGCTCGTCAGGAGTCGCACGTAGTCTTCGAGCCGTTCCACCCCCGCGTCGCGACGGCTCCTGTCCTTCTCGAGCTCGCTCACGCGCAGGCGCAGCCGCTCGAGTTCCGCGACGAGCTCGTCGTGCCCCCGTCCCTGCATGTCGTACGCTCCCCCCCTGTGTTGCCCCGGGCGCGCTCGCGCCATCGCGAGTCTATCGCGCCCTCGCGCGTCATCGCGAGTCTATAACGACGCCGGCCCACGCCCGCAGCCCGTCACGCGGCTCTTGCCGCAGCCCCGCTTCGCGGCGCAAGCTGCACGCATGGCGCCCCCCTCGACACCGCCGGCCCCTGCAGCCCCGACCGGCCTTTCGATCCAACGAGAGCCCATGAAGGACCAGATTCCCGGGTTTCTGTTCATCGACCACATCGCCATGGCGGTGCCCGCCGGGCAGCTCGACGCGCAGGTGAAGGCGTACGAGATGCTCGGCTTCCGCGAGGTGCACCGGGAGGAGGTGCGGGGCACGGATCAGGTCCGCGAGGTGATGCTCCGCATCGGCGACAGCGACAACCACGTCCAGCTCCTCGAGCCGCTCTCTCCCGAGTCTCCCGTCCAGAAGCTCATCGAGAAGAACGGCGGTCGCGGGGGCTTCGCCCACGTCGCCTACCGGGTCAGCGACGTCCAGGCCGCCTTCGACGAGCTCAAGGCGCGCGGCTTCCGCATCATCGACGCGGCGCCGCGGCCGGGCTCCCGGGGCACGACGATCTTCTTCGTGCACCCCCGATCGCGCGATGACGCGCCGTTCGGTCACCTCATCGAGGTCGTGCAGGCCCATGGATGACAGGCTCTTCGCCGATTTCGCGCCGGTCGCGCTCGCGACGTGGAAGCAGGCGCTCCACCGGGATCTCAAGGGCAAGACCGAGGACGACCTCTCCTGGGCGAGCGCCGAGGGGCTCCTCGTGCCGCCGATCATCGCGCCGGACAGCCCCCCGCTCCCGCCGGCCGCGGGCGGCCCGCTCGTGGCGTCGCTGGTCGCCGAGCTCCGGAGCGGCGCGCCGGAGCTGCGCTTCACGATGGGATGCAGCTATTTCCTGGAGATCGCCCGCCTCCGCGCCGCGCGCCTCGTGGCCGAGCGCCTGCGGCCCGGCGCCACGATCACCGCCGTCATCCCGTCGGCCGTGGTCCCCGGCGACGAGGAGCACAAGAACCTCCTCCGCGGCATCGTCGGGATGATGGCGGCCATCGCGGGCGGCGCGGACGACATCGTCGTCACGCCGCCCGAGCGCCTGCTCGGCAACGCCCGGCTCATCCTCCGCGAGGAGGCCCGCTTCGACGCGCGAGACAGCCCTGCGGCCGGCTCCTGGTACATCGAGCAGCTCGCGCGGAGCCTCGCGCGCGCGGCGATGCGGCAGCTCGGCGACACAACGGAGATCCCGGAGCCGGGCGCGGCCCCGTCGGACGTCGCGTCGCTCGAGCACCTCGGCTTCTCCGCCGGCGCGCCGCCGTTCCTGCGCGGGCCGTATACCAGCATGTACGTGGTCCGCCCGTGGACCGTCCGCCAGTACGCCGGGTACTCCACGGCCGAGGAGTCGAACGCGTTCTACCGCCGCAACCTGGCCGCAGGGCAGACCGGGCTCTCGGTGGCCTTCGACCTCGCGACCCACCGCGGCTACGACTCGGATCACCCGCGCGTGGTCGGCGACGTGGGGAAGGCCGGCGTGGCCATCGACACCGTCGAGGACATGAAGATCCTCTTCGACCAGATACCGCTCGATACGATGAGCGTGTCGATGACCATGAACGGCGCCGTGCTCCCCATCATGGCGTTCTACATCGTCGCCGCCGAGGAGCAGGGCGTGCGCCCCGAGCTGCTCTCCGGGACCATCCAGAACGACATCCTCAAGGAGTTCATGGTCCGGAACACCTATATCTACCCTCCGGCGCCGTCGATGAGGATCGTCGCCGACATCTTCCGTTACACCGCCGAGAAGACACCCAGGTTCAACTCGATCAGCATCAGCGGCTATCACATGCAGGAGGCCGGCGCGACCGCCGAGCTGGAGCTCGCGTACACGCTCGCCGACGGCCTCGAGTACCTGCGCACCGGGATCGCGTCGGGCATGGATATCGACGATTTCGCCGGGCGGTTCTCGTTCTTCTTCGGCATCGGCATGGACCATTTCACCGAGATCGCCAAGCTGCGGGCCGCGCGGCTCCTGTGGGCGAAGATCGTGAGAGGGTTCCACCCGAAGAACCCGAAGACCATGGCGCTGCGGACCCACTGCCAGACGTCGGGCTGGAGCCTCACCGAGCAGGACCCGTTCAACAACGTCACGCGCACGGCCATCGAGGCGCTCGCGGCCGTGCTCGGCGGCACGCAGTCGCTGCACACGAACGCCCTGGACGAGGCGCTGGCGCTCCCCTCCGACTTCTCGGCGAAGATCGCGCGCGACACCCAGCTCTTCTTGCAGCGGGAGACCGATATCTGCCGGGTCATCGACCCGTGGGGCGGCTCCTACCACGTCGAGCGCCTGACAGACCGGCTCGCGCGGAGAGCGTGGCAGTTCATCCAGGAGGTGGAGTCCCTGGGCGGCATGGTCAAGGCCATCGAGAACGGCCTGCCCAAGCTGCGCATCGAGGAGGCGGCGGCCCGCAAGCAGGCCCGGATCGACGCCGGCCGTGACATCATCGTCGGGGTCAACGCGTACAGGCTGGAGAGAGAGGCGCCGATCGCGCTCCGCGAGGTGGACAACACCGCGGTTCGCGAGAACCAGCTCGCGCGGCTGCGCGAGGTGAAGGCCGCCCGCGCGGAGGCTGCTGTTGGCGAGTCGCTCGCCGCGCTCACCCGCGCTGCCGAGACGGGCGAGGGGAACCTGCTTTCGCTCGCGGTCGACGCCGCGCGCCGCCGCGCGACGCTCGGCGAGATCTCCGACGCGCTCGAGCGCGTCTTCGGCCGCTACGAGGCCCCGGTGCGCACGGTGAGCGGCGTGTACGGCGCGGAGATCCGCGACGCGGGCGCTGGCCGAGAGGTCGAGGCGCTCGTCCGCGAGTTCGCGGCCCTCGAGGGCCGGCGCCCGCGCATCCTGGTCGCCAAGATGGGTCAAGACGGGCACGACCGGGGGATGAAGGTCATCGCCACCGCCTTTGCGGATCTCGGGTTCGACGTCGATATCGGCCCGCTCTTTCAGACCCCCGACGAGGTGGCTCGCCACGCCGTCGAGAACGACGTGCACGTGGTCGGGGTCTCCTCGCTCGCCGGCGGCCACAAGACGCTGGTGCCGCAGCTCATCGACGCGCTCGGGCAGGCCGGCCGCGGGGACATCCTCGTCGTGGCGGGCGGCGTGATCCCGCCGCAGGACTACCGGTATCTGGAGGAGCGCGGCGTCGCGGGGATCTTCGGGCCCGGGACGGTCATTCCCGAGGCCGCGGCGCGGATCGTCCGGACGCTCCTCGGGAGCCTCTCGTCGCAGGAGGCGCGCTAGGTTGAGGTCGAGCCCGAGGCAGCTCGTCGACGGTCTCCTCGCGGGCGACCGGGCGGCGCTCGCGCGCGCGATCACGCTGGCCGAGAGCTCGCTCCCCCGCCACCAGGAGCTCGCCGAGGAGGTCCTGGAGCGCTGCCTGCCTCACGCCGGCGGCGCCACGCGCCTCGGCATCACCGGCGTGCCCGGGGTCGGCAAGAGCACGTTCGTCGACGCCCTCGGCGTTCACCTCGTGCGCGATCGCGAGGAGACGGTGGCCGTGCTCGCGGTCGACCCGAGCAGCCCTGTCCATGGCGGGAGCATCCTCGGCGACAAGACGCGGATGCCACGGCTGGCGAGCGACCCGCGGGCCTTCATCCGCCCCTCGCCGTCGGGCGGCTCGCTCGGCGGCGTGGCGCGGGCCACGCGCCAGGCCATCCTGCTCTGCGAGGCGGCCGGATACCGCAACATCCTTGTCGAGACGGTCGGTGTCGGGCAATCCGAGTTCGCCGTCGCCGACATGACGGATTGCTTCCTGCTCCTCATGCTGCCTGGGGCCGGCGACGAGCTGCAAGGCGTGAAGCGGGGCATCATGGAGCTTGCCGATCTCGTGATCATCAACAAGGCCGACGGCGGGAACGTCGACAGGGCCGCGCGAGCGCGCCGCGACTATGAGAGCGCTTTGCACCTGTTCCCGCCGGCGCCTCACGGCTGGGCGCCCGTCGCCTCCGTCTGCTCGGCCCAGGAGGGCCGCGGCGTCCGCGAAGCGTGGGAGATCGTGCTGCGCCACCGCGCGCACATGCAGGCCGGCAGCTGGCTCCTGCGCCGCCGCGCGGGGCAGGCGCGCCGCTGGCTGTTCGAGCTCATCGAGGGGCACCTGCGGGAGGCGTTCCTGCGCAGCGCTGGCGTGCGGGAGCGCCTGTCTGGCGTGGAGGCCCTCGTCGAGGCGGGCTCGCTCAGCCCGCTGCGCGCCGCGCGGCAGCTGCTGGAGGCCTGGGATCCGGCCGGGAAGGGGTGACGGCGGGCCGGGTTGCAGCCCCGGGGCGTGCGGCGTCCGCCCGCTGGGCCGTCTGCCTCGCGCCGGCGGGCGGGGGCCGAACGCGGCGAGCGCCGCGGCGTCACTGGCTCTCCATGATCGCGCTGTGCTTGCGGCTGTAGCCGAAGTAGATCGCGAGCCCGAGGAGGAGCCAGGCGCCGAGACGCAGCCAGTTCTCGGTGGGCAGCGAGAACATGAGGATGAGACAGATCACGATCCCGAGGATCGGAGTGAGCGGATAGAGCGGCACCCGGAACGGGCGCGGCGCGTCCGGCGCCGTCCGGCGCATGATCAGGACCGCCGCGCATACGAACAGGAACGCAAGGAGCGTCCCGATGTTGACGAGCTCCGCCAGGATCCGCAGCGGGAGGACCGCCGAGAGGGTGGCGACCACAAACCCGGTGAGGAGGGTGGACTTCCACGGCGTCTTGAAGACCGGGTGCACCGAGCCGAAGAAGCCTCTGGGCAGGAGCCCGTCGCGGGCGATGGCGAGCAGCACGCGCGGCTGGCTGTTCATGAGCACGAGCAGGACGGAGGTGATTCCGGCGACCGCCCCGAGGGAGATGATGAACTGCGCCCACGGGAGGCCGACGCGCGCGAAGGCGTCGGAGACCGGCGCGTCGATGCTCAGCTCGGCGTAGGGCACCATGCCGGTCAGGATCGCCGCGACGGCGACGTACAGCGTGGTGCAGATGACGAGCGAGGCCACGATGCCGATGGGGAGATCGCGCTGCGGATGCTTCGCCTCCTCTGCGTGCGCCGAAACCGCATCGAACCCGATGTAGGCGAAGAAGATGGTAGCGGCGCCGGCGAGCATCCCGAGCGGCTCTCCCCCCTTGCCGATCTCGCCGAATAGCGTGTGACCGAAGAGGCTGAGCCCCCCGAGCCCGAACGGCGCGAACGGCCGCCAGTTGTCCGGGGTGACGTAGAACGCGCCGACCGCGATGACGAAGAGCACGACGGCGAGCTTGAGCGCGACCATCACGGCGTTGATGGTCGCGCTCTCGCGGATGCCCTTGAGCAGGACCATCGTGACCGCGGCCGTCACGAAGATGGCCGGGAGATCGAGGATCGCCCTTGTGGACACCAGCTCGCCGAGCGCCGGATCGTAGTCGAACGGCGCGCTCCTGAGCTCTCTTGGCAGCTCTACCCCGAAGATCCCGATCAAGTCCTGGACATAGTGGGACCACCCGTGCGCCACGGCGGCGGCGCCGACGGCGTACTCCAGGACGAGATCCCACCCGATGATCCACGCCGGCAGCTCGCCGAGCGTCGCGTACGCGTACGTATAGGCCGAGCCCGCGACCGGCACCATCGCCGCGAACTCCGCGTAACAGAGGGCCGCGAACACGCAGGCCATCCCCGCGACCACGAAGGACAGCATCAGCGAAGGACCTGCCTTGTCGTGCGCGGCCTGACCGGTGAGTACGAAAATGCCTGTCCCGATGATGGCGCCGATCCCGAGGCTCGTTAACTGCAGCGGCCCAAGGGCGCGCCGGAGGCGGTGCTCCCCCTCCAGCTCCTTGTTCATGACCGACATCGGCTTGCGGACGAGTAGGCGGCTCCCCATGGCCTTCGGTGCGCAGGCTCTGCGGCCCGGCCCGCGGCACGTCAAGCCGGAGACTCGTCCGCGGGTAGAGGCTCTGCCGGACGCGGTCTCAGCCCCTCCATGAGCAGGCCGCTGGCGAGGTTCGCGAGCTGCGCCGCCTCGACGGGCCGGTCGTATCGTCCGAGCTGCCCCTGCGTCAGGAGCACGGCAAGCCCGTGCATGCTCGACCACAGCACGAGGGCGAGCTGCATCGGATCGCCCCCGCGCAGGATCCCCGCGGCCTGCCCTTCCGCGATGGCATCCATCGTCGCTCGATGGCTCTCGGCGCGCGCCCGCAAGAGCTCCGGGGCGCTCTCCTTCACCGTGGCATAAGGCGCATACATCACGCGGAAGGCCGCCGGGCGCTCGACCGCGAAGACGACATACGCCTCCGCGATCGCACGGAGCCGCGCGATCGGGTCCGCGCCGGCGGCCGCCACGCGCGGCGTCAGGAGCTCCCCGAAGGCGCGGAAGCCTTCGACCGCGACCGCCGCCAGGAGCTCCTCCTTCGTCTCGAAGTGGCGGTACGGAGCGCGGGGGCTGACGCCGAGCTCGCGGCCCAGCGCGCGTAAAGAGAGGTCCTCTGCCCGCTGGTGCTGGAGCGCGCGCATGGCGGCGTCGACGAGCGCTTTCCGGAGGTCGCCATGATGGTAAGTGCCGCCTTTCTTCCTCCTCACGCTGGACATTTTTCTCCTGGAGTATACAGTGAATACATGTCGAATCCGGACACGGTGCCTTTCCACCTGGCCGGCGCCTTCGCTCCCGTGCACGAGGAGCGAACCGACGTCGAGCTCGAAGTCATCGGCGAGATCCCGGCGGACCTCCGCGGCACGTATGTGCGCAACGGGCCGAATCCTCGGGCCGGTCGGTCGCCGGCGTGGTTCGCCGGAGAAGGGATGCTCCACGGCGTACGCCTGGAGGGCGGCCGCGCGCGCTGGTACCGGAACCGGTGGATCGCAGGCGCCTATCCGCCGAACACGAGCGTGGTCCGCCACGCCGGGCGGATCCTCGCGCTCGTCGAGACGCGGTCGCCGGTGGAGGTGACCGCCGAGCTCGAGACCGTGGGGCCCTACGACTTCGGCGGAGCGCTCGGCGGCGCGATGACGGCTCACCCGAAGATCTGCCCGCGCACCGGCGAACTCCTGTTCTTCTCCAATGGGCCCTCGCGTCCGCACCTCACGTACTACCGCGCAGACGCGGCCGGCCGCGTCGTGCATCGCGCGGCGATCGAGGTCCCTGCGATGACGTTCATGCACGATTTCGCGATCACCGAGCGGTATGTCATCTTCTATGTCCTTCCCGTGCTCCTCGGGGACGTGCGATCTCCGGTGCCTATCCGGTGGGACGACGACTTCCCCGCGCGCTTCGGCGTCCTGCCCCGCGACGGCGGCGATGAGGACATGCGGTGGTTCGATGTCGCGCCATGCACGATCAGCCACACGGTCAACGCCTTCGAGGAAGGCGACACGATCGTGCTCGACGCCGTGCGCGCCCCGCGCATCATGATGCCGCACGCGCTCCACCGGTTCACGTTCGACCTCTCGAGCGGCCGCGCCGCAGGGACGGCGCTGGATCCTCGGTTCCTCGACTTCCCGCGCGTGCACCCGGCGGTCGTCGGCGCCCGCCATCGCCGAGCGTACACGATAGAGCTCTGCGACTTCGGCGCCGACGGCAGCTTCTCGCGGACGATCGCGCGCCAGCACGATCTCGAGACCGGCGCCGCGGTCGTCCACGATTTCGGGGACGACGCGATGCCAGGCGAGTGCGTCGTCGCGCCGCGGCCGGGCAGCGACGCGGAGGACGATGCCTGGGTGATCCTGTTCGTCCACCGCCGCGACGGCTCCGCGACCGAGCTCGTCGTCCTCGACGCGTCGAGGTTCGCGTCGCCGCCCGTCGCCCGCGTCCGCCTGCCGTGCCGCGTCCCGCTGGGGCTCCACGGCGAGTGGCTGCCAGATTAGGCCTTACGATAAAACGCATCATGGCGGTGCTCTGCACACCCTGATCGGCTGAGCACGGTCGCGCCGAGCCTGGCGCTCCTGGGCTGTGGCGCTGGCGACGACGATCGCAGCAGCAGCGGTGACGCGGTACAAGGGGCCTCCCATGCGCGACGTCTGCTGGCGCTGCCGGCGCCCCCGTCCGGTCTGCTATTGCGCGCTCCTGCCTTCCTTGCCGACGAGGACCCGGGTCGTGCTCCTCCAGCACCCGCGCGAGCGGAAGGTTGGCATCGGCACGGCGCGCATGGCCCACCTGGCGCTTCCCAACTCCGAGCTGCACGAGGGGGTGGTCTTCGAGGACGACGCCCGGATCGCCGCCCTCGCGAGCGATCCGACCACGGCCGTGCTCTTCCCCGGGGGCGACGCGCCTGCGGCGGGCGGGGCGCCGGTGCGCTCGCTCATCGTGGTCGACGGCACGTGGTGGCAGGCGAGGAAGATGCTCGCGCTGAACCCGCGCCTGGCCTCGGTGCGGCGCATCGGCGTGACGCCCCGCGCGCCGGGCAACTACCGCATCCGCAAGGAGCCCCGGCCCGAGTGCCTCGCCACGGTCGAGGCGGTGGCCAGCGCGCTGGCCGCGCTCGAGGGCGAGCCCGCGCGCTTCGACGAGATGCTGCGGGCCTTCACGTTCATGGTCGACCGGCAGATCGAGCACCAGGCGAGGAGCAACGCCCCGCGACGGCGGCGCGCGCAGGCGGCCTCGCCGCTCGCGCCGCTGCGCCCCTACCTCGCCGAGCCGGCGAGGGTGGTGCTCGTCGACGGCGGGGCCAGCTCCGGCTGGCCGGCGGGCGCCGGCGCGGACGAGCCGACGTCCGAGCTCGTGCACCTCGTGGCCTTCCGCGCGTCGGGCGAGCGCTTCGAGGCGTTCCTGCGCCCGCGGCGGCCGCTGGGCCCGAGCGTCGCGCACCAGCTCGAGGTGCCCGAGGACCGCCTGCGGGGCGGCGAGGACGCCGGCGCGGCCCTGAGCCGCTTCCGCGCCTTCGTCGGCGATCGCGGCGTGCTGGGCACCTGGGGCTCCTTCACGGTGGACCTGCTCGCGCAGGAGGGCCTCGGGCGCCCGCCGAGCCTCGACCTGCGCGACCTCTGCGCGCGGCACCTCGGGCGGCGGCCCGGCGGCATCTCCAACGGGGCGCAGGCGCTCCGGGCCGCCGAGCCGACAGCGCGGGGCAGCGGGCGGTGCGGGCGCACGGTGGGGTGGATCGAGGTCGTCCTCGCGCGCCTGCTCGACCTCGCGGCGGAGGACACGGCATCAGACAGCCAGGAGGGCCCCGGGGGAAGCGCCTGACGACATGGAGACTCGCTACCACCACAAATTGTGGTCGGCCCACGTAAGCCTGGTGACTACTTGAACAGCAGCGCGTTTCTCATGATCTCGGCGCCGTCACCGACCCAGAAGCCGTCCCTCGACGCCCTGGAGACCGGGAGCATATTGAGCTCCACGTGCGCGCGGCCGTCCTTGAAGCCGCGTAGGATCAACGGCACGCCGCTGCCCCACGTCGCGACGACGACGCCGCCGTTGATGGGGCCGCCGCTGCCCAGGGGAGCATTGGCCGCCCTGAGCGACGTCACGCCGGCGACCAGAGGGCTCCCGGGCTCGTTGATGCCCAGAGGAGCCGTCTCCGTGAACGTTTGCATCCCGATGGGATCCAGGAGTGCAAAGCCTTCGGATTCCCAGCGCTCGCCGAGGATGGTGTTGCCGCTGACCCAGTTCGCGACCACGACTCTGCCACCGCCATCGAAGTACGAGGCCAGATTTTCGCCCAGGGCACCGCCATCCTGCGGGAAGCCATACGCATAGACGAGGACCGCGTCGTAGGCTTGAAGCTCTTCCACGGTCGGCGTCGCCTCTCCGATGTCGTAGACATCGACCGCCGAGAACGCGCCGGTGCGAGCGAGCTCCGCCCGTACGTCGTCGTTCCAGCCTGGGATGAGGGACACCCCCGCGATGAGCACGCGGTCGGCGCTGGCGTCGGTGCACACGCCGTCCACGCACTGCCCGCTGCACACATTGCCGCAGCTCCCGCAGTGGGCTCGGTGGAAGCTCGGATCCACACAGACGGTGTCCCCGCTCGGATCGACGCAGGCGATGTCGGGAGGCGCGCACGTGGGTCCACCCGCGCCGCCTTCGCAGCTGTAGGTCACGGTGACGCGCGCGAACGCGCCGCCGAGCGCGTCGCTCCGGCTCAGGCCCTCACAGCTCGGCCCGTGGATCAGGACGGCGTTGTAGTCGCCCTGGTTATAGGTGCCGAATCCCACGTCCGGCAGCGAGATGAGGCCGTGGACCGGGTCGCAGCTGCACGTGCCGATGGTGTCGAAGCTCCCGATCGTGGCGCCGTTGAACGAGACCGACCGACTGCCCGGGTAGCAGGTCATGCCGTTCTCGAGCTCGACATCGATCCTCTGCACGGGGCCGAGCGCGCCGCCGGCATCGGTCCACCGGAAACCGTAGGGCATGCTATTGCACCCGTCTCTCCGGTGTACGTCGAGCCCATCACAGTCCATGTCCTGGTTGATGAGGGCGCTCGCGTCGTCGATGTCGTAGCTCGTCGCGCAGTCGCCGTCAGGGAGCTGCGTGAAGCCCTCGGGGCACGTACAGCTGCAGTCCTCGGCCGACACGTGGACGGGAAAGGTCAGCGAGCTCGACGCGGCATACACGTCGGAGACCGTGACCTGAACCTGGTAGCCGCCCGGCATGTCCGTCGAGAAGCCGCTGGCGGCGCCGGTCGCCTGAAGGACCGGGGAGGATCCGGCCGGGCTCATGGTGATCGACCAGGCAAAGGAGATCGGGTCGCCGTCGGGATCCTCGGCGCCCACGGTGATCGTGGCCGTCTCGCACCGGGAGATGAACTTGCTGGGCGCGATGTCGAGATCGTTGATCCTCGGCGGGTCGTTCAGCGCGACCACCGTGTCGAGGCCGCCGTTCGCGCCCCCGACGCACTGGGACACGAGCAGGACCTCGGTCGTGGCTTCGGCGGCGACGTACGCCGTCCCCTCGGTGGGAGCGCACTCGCTCGACGGCGCAGCGTCGCTCATCGGTGTCGCGCAAACGCGGTAGTTGCCGGGAGGCAGCAGGAACACGCCGTCGGCCCCCGCGTGAGTCCCCGAGCTCGCGGGGAGCACGCTGCCAGGGAGCGCCTCGGGCTCCAGGGCGCTGGTCGCCTCCGCGAGGGGCGCGTCGCCGCATGTGCTGCCGGCGTCGACGACCTTGTAGTGGATCGCCGTGACGTCGTGTCGCGCGCCGCGGACCGCGAGCGCCGCGTGGATGGCACCCGTCGTCCCGGCGGCGTCTCCGTCGCTCTTCTCCATGTCGCACGCGTGTGACGCGAGCGCGAGCGCAACGGCGATCGTTTCTTGCACGAATGTTCTCGATATCCATCTCATGATGCTGTTCCCCTTGCTGTGCACCCCGGCGAGGCGCCGAGCGGCGACGATCCGGAGGGTCGCTGGCGATTCGCAGGCGGCCTGGCGATCCTGTTGGCTGCGGCGATCAGGCTCGTGACGACGGTCCCTCGCGCATCGGCGGTCTTCGCGACCGACGACGGGCATAAGGCTGCGGATTTTAAGGTGCGCCTGGGCTGCCAGGGAAGGGTCTGCCCATCGATCGCACGATCTCGACAAGGCCCCGTATTCAATGTGGCGCCCAGCGCTGCACCCACCTCGGGTGCCTGGCCTGATCCGGTATTGTTCGGCCCTCTTCGTTAGAGCGACGGTCACCCGCTTCGGAGACGGGCCCACCTCGACGTTTTCGGTGCTCAGCGCACTGGAGTGCGCTTGCGCGCCGAAAACGCCGATCTGGGCCCGTCTCCTGTGCGGGAGACCGCCGCTCTGCTCTGCATGGTGCAGAGGTGGGCGGAAACCGCTGTAGAGCATCGATGAAGTTGATTTTGTGAGAATTACGTGCGCTTCGATGGAAGGCTCGACGGACTATTCCCCTGAGCAAGCGATAACACCGCGCATGTTGACACGGCAACGTGAAGAGCTTCAGCGTGCGCGACTGGGCGCATGGGCTTCGCGCCATAGAATGTAGTCTTCCTCCGCCGTGCTCCGCTTGCGACGAGCCGCCCACCTCGCTCGCCGTCGCCGCCAGGCGTCCGCGTTGCGGCGACCGAGGCCCTCGGTAGGACGGTTCAGGTCGAGCAAGAGGACATCGCGTCGGCTCGATTCTCTACGGCGAGTCTCTATGGCGAGCCGCGCCGCCGCCTCGGAGAGCTCTTGCGAGCGCTTGCGCAGCAGAGGAGGAGCGCGGTGGCGACGCGGAGGAGCCGCCCTGAACGCCGTTGCGGCGCCGGCCGGCGCGTGAGATGCTCCGGTCATGGCATTCTCCCGGCTGCGCTGAGCTCGGCATCCTCGTCCTCCCTGTAGCCCCGGCGCGGCCGGAGCTATGCGGCGAGCGCGCGGGTGCCTGTCCGTGCCCTGTCTTCCCCCGCAACGTGGAGGACCGGGGCGCGGAGTCTCACGCCCGGAAGCCTGGGAGGCGCACGAAACGCGCGCCTGGCCGGTCGTGAGCTCGCGCCGCGAGTCTTCCCCATGCACGCGCGCCGCCGCCTGTACCGGCGACGCGCGGAGAGGCTCGCGATCATGACCGAACGTACCAATACCCCGTCCACGGCTCCTTCCAACACCCCGTCCACGGTTCCTTCCTCCTTCGCGCCCATCGACTCCGTCGGCGCGCTCCTCGATGCGGCGCGCCGCGAGGGGCTCCGTCTCGTCACGTCCCACGCCGACTTCGACCGGAGCGGGCTCGCCTTTCTCGTCGTGCACGCCCACGACGAGGACGGCATACCGTGGGTCGTGCGCACGCCGCGCCGCCTCGCGGAGGTCGCGTCGGCCCGCGTCGAAGCCCGCGTGCTGGCCCTGGTAGCCCCGCGCTTGCCGGTGGCCGTGCCGGACTGGCGCGTGCACACCGACCACGTGATCGCCTATCCGCGCCTCGGCGACGTGCCCGCCGTCTCCTTCGATCCCGAGGCGGGCCCGCGCTGGAGCCGCGTCGATCCGGCGGCGCCGTCCGAGGTGTTCATCGCGTCGGTGGCCGAGGCGCTCGCGGCGCTCCAGCGCGTGGACGCGGCGGCGGCCCGCTCGGCGGGCGTCCCCGTGAAGTCCATCGACGACGCGCGCCAGCTCCACGCGCGGGCCATGGACGAGTCGCGCGCCGCGCTGGCGCCGCCGGAGGCGCTGTGGGCCCGGTGGCAGCGCTGGCTCGCGAACGACGCGATCTGGCCGCGCGACCTCGCCCTCGTGCACGGCGATCTCCACCCCGGCCACATGCTCCTCGACGAGGGCGGCCGGCTCACGGGGATCCTGGACTGGACCGAGGCCCACATCGGCGATCCCTCGGTCGATTTCGCGCTCTTCGTCGGCGCCTTCGGCAAGGCCGCGCTCGACGCGTGCATCGCGCGCTTCGAGGCGGCCGGCGGCACGACGTGGCCGGGCCTCGCGGCCCACGCCGGCGAGCGCTGGGCGGCGTTCCCCGCGATCGCGGCGAAGTGGGGCGTCGAGTCCGGCGACGAGGGCGTGATCGCCCACGCGCGCAACCTGCTCGCAGGGATCGTGGCCGAGAGCGGGTGAGCGCCGGCTCGTCGCACCCCATCATCCACTGAAATGACGCGTTGCATTGTGGGCCAGCGCATGTTCAGCCGCTGCGGCCCTGAGTAGCCTCTCCGCATGACCGGAGGACACGGCGCGGATGCCGGCGCGGCGGATCGCGCGCTCGTGCTCATGCTGCTGGGCACGGTGCTGCTCGTGTCGCCGGCGCGGCTGCTCTGGGCCCGAGGCCTGCTCGCGGTGGCCGCTGTCTTCGCGGTCTGGGCCGCGCTGATCGCGCTCGCCCTGCTCGCGACGCGCTCCGACCGCGGCGACCGCGGCGACCTACCAAACGGCGATCACGCCCGCGCCGAGCGCGAGCGCGGCGACCCGGCGCCCGGCGCCGGTGATCGAGGCCCGCCGTGATCGACGTCGGCGTCCTCCTCTTCGCCACGGTGGCCTGGCTCGCCGTGCTCGCCGCGATCGCGCTCGCCGCGCAGCGCGAGCGGATCCCCCGCGCGCTCGCGCGTCACCCGCTCGTCCTCGCCCTGTCGCTCGGCGTCTACGCCTCATCGTGGACCTACTACGGCGGCGTCGGCTTCGCGCAGCGCCACGGCCTCGTCTTTCTCGCGGTCTACCTCGGCCCGACGCTCGCGTGCATCGCCACCCCGCTCCTCTGGTCGCGCGTCCTTCGGATCACGCGCGAGCAGCGCCTCTCCTCGCTCGCCGACCTCTTCGCCTTCCGCTTCCAGAGCCCCGCGGCGGGGGCGGTCGTCGCCGCCTTCTCCGTCGTCGCCAGCGTGCCCTACGTCGCGCAGCAGTTCCGCGCGACCGAGCAGTCGGTCCGCGTGCTCTCCGGGCCCGGGCACGAGGAGGCCGTGGGCGCCGTCTTCTGGGCGCTGCTTACGCTCTTCACGGCGTTCTTCGGCGCCCGCCCGGCCGCCGAGCAGGGGCGGGAGGACGGCCTCGCGGCGGCGGTCGCGTTCGAGTCGGCGGCGAAGCTCGCCGTGCTCGTGGCCGTGGGCCTCGTCGCCGTGCTCGGGGCCTTCGGCGGGGCGGGCGGGCTCGCGGACTGGCTCGGCGATCACGCCGCCGAGGTCGAGGCGCTCGGCCGCCCCGTGCGCGAGGACAGCGGCTGGACGTCGATGCTCGTCATCAGCTTCGCCGCCGCCTTCCTGCTGCCGAGGCAGTGGCACATGGCGTTCGCGGGCGGCGCCGGCGACCGCGCGCTCGCCAAGGCGGCCTGGGCCTTCCCGCTCTTCCTGCTCGCGCTCAACCTGCCCGTCCTGCCCGTCCTCTGGGCCGGGACCCGCCTCGCGCCGGCCGAGCCCGCCGACAGCTACGTGCTGCTCGTGCCGCAGCTGCTCGGCCAGGGCTGGCTCGCGCTCGCCGCGTTCATCGGCGGCATCTCCGCGGCGAGCGCCATGGTCATGGTCACGGCCGTCGCCCTCGCGAGCACGAGCGCCACGCACCTGCTCCTGCCGCTCGCCCGGAGGACGCTGCGCCGCAACGTCTACGCGCGCGTGCTGTGGCTCCGCCGCGGGCTCCTGATCGTCATCCTCGCCGGCGGGTGGCTCTTCCACCGCGCGCAGCCGCACCGCGGGCTGCTCGTCGAGAGCGGCATCGTGTCGTTCGTGGCCTTCGCGCAGTTCCTGCCGGGGCTGCTCGCCGCGCTCTTCTGGGAGCGCGCGACGCGCGCCGGGTTCCTCGCCGGGCTCCTCGCCGGCATCGGCACGTGGACCGCCACCTGCCTCGCGCCCTTCCTGCCCGAGCTGTCCGGGCTCGACCCGGGGTGGCTCGATCTCCTGCGCGAGGGCGCGGGGCAGGCCGGCCCCGCTGCGCACGCGGCGGCCATGGACACCTGGTCGCTGCCCACGTTCGTGTCGCTCGCCGTCAACGGCACCACGCTCGGGCTCGTCTCGCTCCTGCGCCCCCCGGCCGAGGAGGAGCGCGAGGCGGCGCGCCTGTGCACGCGCCGCGAGATCGGCCCGTCGGTCGAGCGCGCGACCGTGGCCTCGAGCGTGGGCGCGCTGGAGGAGCGGCTCGCGCGGCTGCTCGGCCGCGAGGCGGCCGCGCTCGAGGTCACGCGCGCCCGGATCGAGCTCGACATCCCGCGCGACGAGACGCGGCCCACGGAGCTCCACGCGCTGCAGGAGCGCCTGCACCGCAACCTGTCGCCGCTCGTCGGCCCGGTGCTCGCGAGGACCGTCGCGGAGGCGGACGCGCAGGCCGCCCCCGGGGCGTTCAGCAGCAGAGCGGCGAGCGGCGCGCTGACCGAGGAGCTCCGCTGGCTGGAGCGGCGCCTCGCGCGCGGGGAGGCCACGACGACGTTCGTCGGCGCCGCAAAGGAGCTCGACCTGCTGCGGCGCTGGCTCCGCTCGGTGCTCGCGCAGCTCCCCCTCGGCGTCTGCGCCGTGGGCTCCGACGGCGCGATCAGCCTCGTGAACCGGCGCCTCGAGGCGCTCGTCGGCGCCGAGGAGCGCGACCTCGTCGGGGCGCCGCTCGACCGGCTGCCGGCCCCGTTCGCGGAGCTGTTCGCGCGCGCCGCCCGCGCCGCCTCGGCGGGCGAGGCCGGCGCGGACGAGATCGAGGCGCACGTGGCCGGCCGCGCGCGCTCGCTGCGCGTCCACCGCGCCGCGCTCGACCCGCTCGACGCGCGCGCCGCCTCGGGGGGCGTGGTCCTCCTCGTCGAGGACCGCACCGAGCAGCGCGCGCTCGAGGCGCAGCTCGCCCACCGCGACCGCCTCGCCCAGCTCGGCCGCCTCGCCGCCGGCGTGGCCCACGAGGTCGGCAACCCGCTCACCGGCATCGCCTGCCTCGCGCAGAACCTCCGCGCCGAGTCCGACAGCGACGAGATCCGCGCGCGGGCGGGCCTCATCCTCGGCGAGGCGGCGCGCATCGAGGCCATCCTGCGCTCCCTGCTCGACCACAGCCGCACCGGCGCCGTGCCGAAGCCCGGCGAGGGCGCGCGCGCGCGGGTCGGGCGCGTGGCGCTCGCCGAGGTGGTCGCCGAGGCCGTGCGGCTCATCCGGCTCGATCGCGCGGCGCCCCACGTCCGGGTGGATCAGGCCTGCCCCGAGTCGCTCGTCGTCATCGGCGACCGGCGCGAGCTCGTCCAGGTCTTCGTCAACCTGCTCGCGAACGCCCGCGACGCGTCCGAGGCCGGCGCGCTCATCGCCGTCCGAGGGTGGATCGAGGCGGACCAGATCGTGGTCGAGGTCGAGGACCACGGCAGCGGCATCCCCGAGGAGCTCCTCGCCGCGGTGCTGGAGCCGTTCGTGACGACGAAGCGCGACCCGAGCGGCACGGGGCTCGGCTTGCCGCTCTCGCGCTCGATCGTCGAGGATCACGGCGGCGCCCTCACGCTGCGGAGCGCGGTGGGGCGGGGGACGACGGTCGTCGTCCGGCTGCCGCTCGCGGGCGCGGGGTGAAGCGGTCGGCGCGGGACGTCGGGTGTTACCGATCGTAACGAGACGTCGCCGAACGAGCCCGCCAACGTGCTTGCCCCGTGGACGAACAGGTATTCTCAAGGCTGCTTGCGTGATATTCAGATCAAAGAGAGCAGCATTCCGCGAGCCGGGGGTGACAGGGCATCGACCCACACGCTGCCCGGCCCCTCCTCCTCCCTCGCGTGCGGGGTAGGAGGAGCCATGAAGAACACCCTGGCTGCCTCTTTCCGCTCGGCGCGCCTCCAAGCCCGTCTCCGGCCCTCTCGACAAGCGCTGGAGCTCCTCCGAGGAACCGTTCTCATGGCACAGACGTCTCCCCAAACCTTCGCCGTGACGCCCACGAGCCCGGCCCCCGCGGCCGAGCGTGAGGTTGTCAGCAGCTCCACGCTCTGGAAGGTCATCTTCGCGTCCGCTGGCGGCACGATGATCGAGTGGTACGACTTCTATATCTTCGGGAGTCTTGCCGCGATCATCTCGAGCCACTTCTTCCCGAAGGACAACCCGACGGCGGCCTTCCTCCTGACGCTCGGCACGTTCGCCACGGGCTTCGTCGTCCGCCCGTTCGGCGCGCTCGTGTTCGGGCGCATCGGCGATATCGTTGGTCGGAAGTACGCGTTCCTCGTGACGCTGCTGCTCATGGGCGGCGCGACGGCGCTCATCGGCTTCTTGCCGACGTACGACAAGATCGGGCTCCTCGCCCCGATCGCGCTCGTCCTGATCCGCCTCGTTCAGGGCCTCGCGCTCGGGGGCGAGTACGGCGGCGCGGCGGTGTACGTCGCCGAGCATGCGCCCGACGAGAAGCGCGGCTTCTACACCTCGTTCATCCAGATCACGGCGACGCTCGGTCTGTTCGTCTCGCTGGCGGTGATCCTCAGCACCCGCCTCCTCGTGGGCGAGGAGGCCTTCAAGGACTGGGGCTGGCGCATCCCGTTCCTCCTGTCGGTCCTCCTCGTCGGCGTGTCCTTCTACGTGCGTGCCCGCCTCAAGGAGTCGCCGATCTTCAGCAAGCTCAAGGCCGCGGGGAAGACGTCGACCGCTCCCATCAAGGACAGCCTCGGCAACAAGCGCAACTGGAAGGTCATCCTGATCGCCCTCTTCGGCGCCACGGCCGGCCAAGGCGTGGTCTGGTACACGGGGCAGTTCTATGCCCTCTACTTCCTGCAGAACACGCTCAAGGTCCCGTTCATCACGGCCACGATCGTGATCGCCTCCGCGCTCGCCCTCGGCATGCCGTTCTTCGTGTTCTTCGGCGCGCTCTCGGATCGCATCGGCCGGAAGAAGATCATGCTCGCGGGCAACCTGTGCGGCGCGATCGGCTTCTTCCCCGTGTTCTGGGCGATGAAGCAGAACGCGGACAACCCGGTCGTGCTCACCGCGCTCGTGTTCGTGCTCGTGCTGTTCGTCACGATGGTTTACGGCCCGATCGCGGCCTACCTCGTCGAGGCCTTCCCTGCGAAGGTGCGTTACACGTCGCTCTCGATCCCGTACCACGTCGGCAACGGCGTGTTCGGCGGGCTCTTGCCGCTCATCGCCTCGTCGGTGACGGTCGCGACGGGCAACATCTACGCGGGGCTCCTCTATCCGATCGCGGTGGCGCTCATCACCGTTGTCGTCGGCGGGATCTTCCTGAAAGAGCGCAGCGACGTGCGCCTCTGGGACGAGCTCGATCGCCCGGCTTGACGGCGATCTCCCGGCGGACGGAGCGCTGCTCGCGCGCCGTCCGCCGCCTCGTGCTCCTTGCAGATTCGCGGGATACGGGCTCAGCCGTCAGGCAATGAAGCGGAGGCATACGAAGGTACGCCGCAGCGAGCCGAACGACGCGGATGAGCCCGTAGAGCTGAAACCTCCCTCGAAATCCCGGAAAAATTCACAGGGAGGCGGGGAGGAGGGGAGTGGAATCCCACCGATCTCCCTGTCTCCCCGCCTCCCTGTTCAATTGTCCGCTGAAAATGCCGACAAGCTGAGGGGATTCGTCAGCCCGTAGAGTGGCACGCCGGTGTGCCCCGCCATCACAAACCGAGCTCCCGCGCGGCAGGACAGCAACATACCAATCGGGCTCACGGCAGCGCGATCTCGTCTCGAACTACGGCGAGAGCGACGTCTGGACGATGGCCTCTCCCTTCGGCGACGCGGGCTGGAACGAGCCAGCGAAGTCACGGTTCTTCCAGAACCGCGGCGTCCAGGGCGGGACGGTCGGCCCGGACGACAACTCGGACCCGTGGAACCTCCCGACGATGATGGCGAACGGGGGCGAGACCGCCGAGCCGTTCAACACGGCCATCGACTCGGCGAGGTCGGACGGCAAGTGGCTCAACTTCCTGTTCCACACGATCCTGCCGACCGAGGATCACTTGTACGCCGACGTCGAGCTCGCGAGCATCACCGATAGCATGAAGCTCGCCAAAGGGCTGAATGACGTGTGGATCGACACGATGGTCGGCGTCGGGGCCTACTGGGTCGGTCAGAAGGTGCTCGCGGAGGCGACGAGCGACACGTCCGGCAACGAGACGACCTGGACGTGAACATCGTTCACGCAGGCCTGGTAGCGGGACGCCCAGGCCCGATTCGGCTGAGGGGTGCTCTGTTACCGCATCACTCGATGCGCGGCCCTGATGTCGCGCACGAACCACAGAGGCAGCGAGGGCACAGAGGAGCATCCGTGTGCTCTGTGCGCCTGTGGTTCAAATAGCTTCTCTTCAAGGAACCCGGGTGGCCATGGGAGACGTGATGTCGACGAATCGCGTCGATGAATAGTTTCGTTGCCACTGATGGCTGTGGGCTCGCCGATGTGCCCTGTGCTGCTTCGTTACATTGAACTACAGTATGGTGTTTGATCCGTCGCGGGCTGAGAGATCAATTGTTCTTGACTCGGTACGTGGTGTGATCGAAGGGTCGCTGGTCGGCATCGAGAATGGGAAATCGAAAATCGGGGGACCACGAAGCGGAACACGAAGCGGAACACGAAGCGGAACACGAAGCGGAACACGAAACAAAGATAGGTTGATCGCGCCGTGTCATATGCTTTGCGCGCGGCGCGTCGGCGTGGCATCTTACCGATATTGCTTGCGGTCCCTCCGGCCGCTCCTGGGAGAAAATTCATGCGCTTTGCTAGCTTGCTGAGCTTCGGCTCGGTTTCGATCGCTTGCTGCCTGGCCGCCTGCATCGCCGCGTCTCCGGACGACGAAGAGATCCTGTCGCTGGAGGGCGAGCTGCTCAGCTCGGACGGGACGATGTCGGCGGAGCTGTCGTACCAGTCGCAGTGGTCGACGGGGTACTGCGCCAACGTGACCGTGAGGAACGCGAGCTCCAAGCCGAGCACGTCCTGGGGCCTCTCGATCGCGCTCAACGGCGCGACGCTGTCCAGCTCGTGGAACGCGCGGATCACGCAGTCGAACGGGCAGCTGAACGCCACCAACGAGAGCTACAACGGCTCGCTGGGAGCAGCGTCGACGGGAGCGGGCGCGTCGACGACCTGGGGGTTCTGCGCGAACGGCACGGGGAAGCCCTCGATCACGTCGGTCAACGGCAACGGGAACGGCGGCTCGACGTCGGCGAGCTCCAGCAGCGCCTCGAGCAGCTCCAGCAGCGCCTCGAGCAGCTCCAGCAGCGCTTCGAGCAGCTCCAGCAGCAGCTCCTCGGCCAGCTCTGGCGCAGGCGGCGCGGGCGGCAGCGGAGGCTCAGGCGGCGGAGGCGCGGGCGGCAGCGGTGGAGGCCCGGTGGTCAATTCCGGCCTTCCGACGCCCCCAGGCCCCAGCAACGTGGCGAAGCCGTCCGGCGCGGCCGGCGGGTTCAGGGTCATCAACTGGGCCGGCTTCACGGGCGCCGTGTCGTATACGTTCGACGACTCGAACTCGAGCCAGATCCAGAACTACGACACGCTGAACGCGCTCGACGTTCCCTTCACCTTCTACCTCCAGACCGGCAAGACCGAATCGACCAATTCGGTGTGGCAAAGGGCGCTGAGCGACGGGCACGAGCTCGGCAACCACACGAAGAGCCACTCGAGCAACGACAGCGGCTCCGATACGGACGCCGCGACGCAGTTCATCGAGAGCAGGTTCGGGACCAAGGTGTGGACGATGGCGGCGCCGAACGGCTCTTCCGTGTACTCGAGCATCGCCAGGACGCGCTTCCTCATCAACCGGGGCGTGGCCAACAACCTCATCGGACCGAACGACTCGACCGATCCGTTCACGCTGCCCTGCTACATCCCCCCGACCGGCGCCTCCACGACGGTGCTGGACCAGCAGGTCACGAGCGCGCGGGACGCCAAGAAGTGGCGCACCGTCCTGGTGCACGGCTTCACCGGCGGCTCCGACGGCGCTTATCAGCCCATCGGGCTCCAGGCCTTCGTCGATCACGTCAAGCACTCGAAGGCGCTCGGCGACATGTGGCTCGACAGCGTGGTCAACGTCGGTGCTTACTGGCGCGGCCAGAAGGCGGTCTCCTCCGCCACCACCTCGACGTCCGGCGGCGCGACGACCTACACGTGGCAGCTCCCCGCCAACTTCCCGCCGGGCAAGTACCTGCGCGTGACGGTCGCCGGCGGCACGCTCAAGCAGAACGGCGTTCCGCTGAGCTGGAATCCGCACGGCTACTACGAAGTCGCGCTCGACGCGAAGTCCGTGACGCTGTCGCCGTGACGAAGCGGGCCCGCGCCCCGCGGGCCCCCTCCCGCCGCGCCCCGCGCGGCCCGAGCAGCCCGGACCCGAGTCAGCCGCGGAGCGCTCTGTCGCCGAGCGGCTGTAGCTCGTTCCTGGCCTCGTGAGAGAAGGAATCAACGAGGCGCAGAAGGCACAGACGAGAGCGCGACTCGGTGGTTGGGGGGAATTCCCTGCCCCCCGCGAAGGAGCTCTGTGTCCTCCGCGGTTCCAACGTGGTATCTTGGGGAGTTTGCTTGCGGCCCGTTCGGCCGCTTTCAGGAGAAAATTCATGCGCTTTGCTAGCTTGCTGAGCTGGGGCTCAGTCTCGATCGCTTGCTGCCTGGCCGCCTGCATCGCCGCGTCTCCGGACGACGAAGAGATCCTGTCGCTGGAGGGCGAACTGCTCAGCTCGGACGGGACGATGTCGGCGGAGCTGTCGTACCAGTCGCAGTGGTCGACGGGGTACTGCGCCAACGTGACCGTGAGGAACGCGAGCTCCAAGCCGAGCACGTCCTGGGGCCTCGCGATCGCGCTCAACGGCGCGACGCTGTCCAGCTCGTGGAACGCGCGGATCACGCAGTCGAACGGGCAGCTGAACGCCACCAACGAGAGCTACAACGGCTCGCTGGGAGCAGCGTCGACGGGAGCAGGAGCGTCGACGACCTGGGGGTTCTGCGCGAACGGCACGGGGAAGCCCTCGATCACGTCGGTCAACGGCAACGGGAACGGCGGCTCGACGTCGGCGAGCTCCAGCAGCGCCTCGAGCAGCTCCAGCAGCGCTTCGAGCAGCTCGAGCAGCAGCGCTTCGAGCAGCTCCAGCAGCAGCTCCTCGGCCAGCTCTGGCGGAGGCGGCGCGGGCGGCAGCGGAGGCGCAGGCGGCAGCGGCGGCTCAGGCGGCAGCGGCGGCTCGGGCGGCGGAGGCGCGGGCCCTGGCTGGGACTGGGCCGGCATCATCGGGACCGGTCAGAGCCTGTCGGTCGGGGCGCAGGGGACGCCGGCCAGGGCGACCACCCAGCGCCGTCACAACCTCAAGCTCTCGCTGGGCAATGCCTCCGTGCCGCCCTTCGATCCGAGGAACGGCTCGCTCTCGATGGTGCCGCTCGTCGAGCCCATCCGCGCGCTGGCCACGGGCTACCCGAGCGCGTATCCGCGCAACATCTATGGCGAGTCCCCGCACACGGCCATGGGGGACCAGATCACGGCGCTGGTGCAGGCAGCGACGGGCGGCGATTACATCAGCGTTCACACCGTCGTCGGCGAGAGCGGACAGGCCATGTCGGTCATCCGGAAGGGCGCCGCCGACACCGGCTCGACGGGTCGGGCCTACGCGGCGTCGCTGTTCGAGGCCGCCGCCATCGCCCGCCTCGCCGGCGCGGCAGGCAAGACGTACGGCGTCGGCGCGATCGTGATCACCCACGGCGAGTCGGACGCGGGCAGCTCCAGCTACAAGAACGACCTCATCAAGCTCTGGTCCGACTACAACGCCGATCTCAAGCCGCTGACCGGGCAGACCCGGTCGATCCCGATGTTCGTGTCCCAGCAGCACGCCTATCCGAGCGGCTCGAACCAGCGGTCGGCAGCCACGCTCGCGCAGTGGCAGGCCGGGATCGACCGCCCGGGCGACATCATCTGCTCGGGGCCGAAGTACCAGTACCCGTACGCGAGCGACAACATCCACATGACCGCGATCGGCTACGAGCGGCTCGGCGAGAAGCTCGGGCAGATCTATAGCGAGAAGGTCGTGCAGGGCCGTGACTGGCAGCCGCTCCAGCCGACGCGGGTCGAGCGCAGCGGTCGCGTGATCACGGTGCACTTCCACGTGCCCGTGCCGCCGCTCGCCTGGGACAGCTCGCTCCCCGCGCCGCACCAGAGCGCGCTCACCGAGTGGGCGCAAGGGCGCGGCTTCGAGGTCCGCACGGCGAGCACCAGGATCCCGATCAGCTCCGTCGCGATCTCGGGCGACACGGTGCGCATCACGGTCGGGAGCGATCTCCCCGCGACGGGCGTCTGGGTCGGCTACGCCATGACCAGCGACGGCACGGCGTTCTCGGGGCGGACGTGGCGCTCGGGGCAGCTGCGCGACTCCGATCCCTTCGTCGGCTCGATGACGGGGACCGCGCAGCCGAACTACGCGGTGGCGTTCGAGATGGCCGTGCCCTGAGCCTCGCCGGCGCGGCGCCTCCCTCGGGATCGTCGCCGCCGAGCTCGACGGCCAGACGTCTGGCTATTCATCGCCAGACGTCTGGCCGACCCCCGTCACAGCCGCGGATCGACCGGCTCGCTCTCCAACGCCAGCACCCCGAACACACACTCGTGCACGCGATGGAGCGGCTCGCCCTCCACGAAGCGGTGGAGCGCCTCCAGGCCGAGCGCGTACTCCCGCAGCGCGAGCGCGCGCTTCCCCGACACGCTGCGGTGGCGCAGCCGCGCGAGGTGCTGCGGCGCCAGGTACTCCGGCCCGTAGATGATGCGCAGGTACTCCGGCCCGCGGCACTTGATCGCCGGCTGGACGAGCCCGCGCGGGCCGCGGACCACCCACTCCCACGACTTGACCACCATGCCCTCGCCGCCGCGCTCGACCATCTCCGTCCAGAAGGCCACCGCCTGCGCCTCGCTCTGCGGGTCCGAGAGGTCGACAACGCGGTGCGGGGTCTCCACGAAGAACGCCGGATCGACCTCGGCGAGCCGCGCGAGCTGCCGCAGGTGGAAGCCGTGGTCCCGCGCCGCGTGCACCGCGCCCTCGCTCGCGAGCAGGTGGAAAGGCGCCAGCCGGAGGTCCGCCAGCGACCGCACCGGCCAGCAGTAACGCCGGTAGGCCGCCACGTACCCGTCCATCGCCGCCTTCCGGGCCGCGTGCCGCTCGAGCAGCACCCGCGCGCTCTCGTCGCGCGCGGCGGTCATCGTGAGCGCCCGCACCGCCGCGTCGAGCGACGCGCGGCCCGACGAGCCCACGGCGGCGTACTGGCCGCGCAGGAGATCCTGCGCCTTCGCCGACCAGGGCAGGAGCTCCGCGTCGAGGCAGACCCAGTCCGTGCGCAGCTCGGCCCACAGATCCGCCCGATCCATCGCCGCCCGCACCCGGTCGATGAGCTCCCGGCTCCGCGCCTCGTCCGAGAAGAACGGCCTGCCCGTGCGCGTCGTGCACACGCCGAGCGGCCCCTCGTCGAGGCGGAACCTCCGCCGCCGCGCGGCCTCGTCGCGGCACACGACCAGCACCGCGCGCGACCCCATGTGCTTCTCCTCGCAGACGACGCGGCCCACGCCGTTCTGCCGGAAGTACGCGAACGCCTCGCGCGGGTGCTCGAGCAGGCCCCCGTCCTTCGCCGTCTCGCTCGGCGACATCGTCGGCGGCAGGTAGATGAGCCACCGGGGATCCACGGCGAAGCGGCTCATCGCCTCGAGCGCCGCCGCCGCGTTCTCCTCGCGGATCGTCACCATGCCGTGCACCCGCGTCCGGATCGCGCGCCGGCCGCGCACGTCGTCGATGTCGAGCACGTCGTAGGCCTGCCCGCGCGGCTCGGCCTTCGTCTCGCCCGCGAGCGGCGCGAGCGGCTTCACGGGCTCGTAGTACACGCGGCGCGCCTTGACCTCGACCAGCTCGCGCTCCGGGTAGCGGAGCGCCGTGAGCGCGCCGCCGAACACGCACCCCGTGTCGATGCAGATCGTGCGGTTCTCCCACTCGGCCACCGTCGTCGGCGTGTGGCCGTAGACCACCATCGCCTTGCCGCGGTACTCCGAGGCCCAGTTGTACCGCACGGGCAGGCCGTACTCGTCGGTCTCGCCCGTGGTCTCGCCGTACAGGCAGAACTCGCGCACCGCGCCCGAGCCCCGGCCCTGGAACGCCTCCTTCACCCCCGCGTGCGCGACCGCGAGGTTGCCGTCGTCGAGCACGTAGTGGCTGACGAGCCCGTCGATGAAGTCCGCCGCCTTCGCCTTGAACGCGTCCGTCTCCGCCTCGAGCTGCTCGAGCGTCCGCTCGAGCCCGTGCGTCGGCTTCACGTCGCGCCCGCGCAGCTTCTTCAGCAGCTTCACGTCGTGGTTGCCAGGCACGCAGAGCGCGGCGCCCGACTCGACCATCGCCATCGTGAGGCGCAGCACGTCGGGCGAGCGCGGCCCGCGGTCCACGAGGTCGCCGAGGAAGATCGCGCGCCGGCCCTCGGGGTGCGACGCGCGCGGCGCGTCCGGCAGCCCCTCCAGCTTGTAGCCGAGCGCCTCGAGCAGCTCGACCAGCTCGTCGAAGCAGCCGTGGACGTCGCCGATGATGTCGAACGGACCGCGCTCGTCGCGGCGATCGGTCCACAGGCGCTGCCGCTCGATCGTGGCCGCCGCGACCTCCTCGGGGGAGGAGAGCACGTGCACGTAGCGGAAGCCCTCGCGCCGGAGCTCCTTGAGCGAGCGGCGCAGCTCGCGGCTTTGGCCCCGCACGACGTGCGGGCCGAACTGCCGGTCCGGCCGGCCGGCGTTGCGCGCGTGGCAGAGCTTCTCCGGCATGTCGAGCACGATGGCCACCGGCAGCACGTGGTGCTCGCGCGCGAGCGCGACGAGCGGCCTGCGCGCGTCCGCCTGCACGTTGGTCGCGTCGACAACGGCGAGCCGCCCCGACGCGAGCCGCTTGCCCGCGATGAAGTGCAGGACCTCGAAGGCGGCCCCGCTGGCGGCCTGATCGTTCTCGTCGTCGGACACGACGCCGCGGTAGTAATCGGACGAGAGGATCTCGGTCGGCTTGAAGTGCGCCCTCGCGAACGTGCTCTTGCCGGAGCCGGACGCGCCGATGAGCACGACGAGCGAGAGGGAAGGGACGATGAGGGGGGCCTGCTCGCTCATGACGCCACCTCCGTCGCCTGCGCGAGGGCGCTACCCGCGCCGCCCGCGCCGCCGTCCTGGGCCTCTCCGCCGCCCGCGCCGCTCGTGCCGCCCGCGCTGCTCGTGCCGCCCGCGCTGCCCTCGCGCGTGAAGATCGCCATCTGCGTCGGCGCGCCGAGCGACGGATCCATCGGGCCGATGGGCAGGTGCTCGACGGCGTAGCCGTGCGCGGCCGCGACCCCCTCGCAGAAGGCGTGGAACTCGGCCCGCGTCCACTCGAAGCGGTGGTCGCCGTGGCGGAGCGCGCCGCGCGGCAGCCCCTCGAACAGCGCGTTGTACTCGGAGTTCGGGGTGGTCACGAGGACGACGCGCGGCCGCGCGTGCTCGAAGACGCTGCGCGTGAGCGCGCCGAGCCGCGAGAGGTCCACGTGCTCGATGACCTCGACGAGGGTCGCGGCGTCGTAGCCCGAGAAGCGCGCGTCGCGGTAGGTGACCGACGCCTGGAAGAGCTGGATGCGCCGCCGCTGCTTGTCGGGCAGGTCGTCGAGGCGCAGCCGGTTCCTGGCGATCTCGAGGCTGCGCACGGAGACGTCCGCGCCCGCGACGCGCTCGAACACGCGCTCGTCGACGAGGCGCTTCAGCAGCTTGCCCTCGCCGCAGCCGAGGTCGAGCACGCTCCTCGCCTCGGCCCGGCGGAGCGCCGCGACGACGGCCTCGCGCCGCGCCTGGTCGAGGCTGATCCGCGCCTCGCCCCGGTCCTCGGGCGCGGCCTTCTCGTCCTCGGCCTCCTCGGGGCTCGCCTCGTCGTCGGCCACGAGCCGCGCGAGCGCGGCCCGGAAGAGCGGCCGGCTGTGCTTCAGGTAGCGGAGCGCGATCGCCTCGCGCTCCGGGTGCTCCGCGAGCCACCCCTTGCCCTTGGCGAGGAGGTTGTCGACCTCGGCGTCGCCCACGTAGTAGTGCTTCTTGTCGTCGAGCACGGGCACGAGCACGTAGAGGTGCGCGAGCAGCTCCCTGAGCCGGCACGTCCTCGCGAGCGAGACGCGCAGGTAGGCGCTCTGGCCCCACTCCGGGAACGCCTCGTCGAGCGGGAGGCGCTCGGCCGCGACCTCGTAGCCGAGCGGCTCGAAGAGCCGCCGGAGCAGCGCCTCTCCGCCGCGGCACGGCAGCGCCTCGATCGTGGCGGAGAGGGGGATCGGCGCGTCCGCGAGCTCCGGGCGGTCGCGGCACTTGCCGCCGAGCGCCGAGCCGAAGACCTGCGCGATCGCCACGGAGAGGAACGACGAGGCGACGTAGGGCCGGTCGTTCACGTACTGCGCGAGCGTCCCGGGCTCGCCCGCGCCGCGCCCGCGCACGAGGTCCACGGGATCGACGTCGAGCAGGAGCGCGGCGGTGCACCGCTCCTCGGTCGCCTCCGGATAGAACACGTGCGCCTTGCCGAACGACAGCGGGAACGACTGCGTGTTCGCAGGGTTCTTGACGAGCAGGTAGCCGAGGTCGGTCGCCGGCCGGTGCGTGGTGGTGAGCGTGAGGAGCATCGGGGCCGCAGTCTACGTGAGCGGAGCGACTCGCCACAATCGCGGCCGCGGTGCGCCCGCGCGCGGCGAGCGCCGCTCCCGAGCGCGGCAGACAGGGGATCTGTCGCCGCGCGGGGGCCGGCGATGGAGCGAGATCGCGCGCGAGCGGCGCGCGACCGCACGGAGGCGGCTTCCCCGACACCGGGGGCCCGGCGCTGCTAGCGTTGAACGGGTGACGCAGGAGCCCGCGAGCGAGGGAAAGGCCCACGTCGGCAAGGCCGTGGTGATCACCACGGCCGCGCTCTGGCTCCTCGACTGGATCGACCATGGAAGCTTCGAGCCCTGGCGCGGGCTGGGCACCGCGGTGTGGGTCGCGGCGGTCCTCGGCGCGCTCACGCTGGTGGCGCGCCGCATCGAACCGCAGCGCGCGCCGATCTGGCGTCAGCTCGTCGTGCTCGCGTTCACCGCCGGGATCGCCAGCTCCATCACCAACACCATCTTCTTCCTGGTCGCCACGGCGCTGCCCGAGGTGTTTCCGGAAGGACCGCGACGGCCGCTCGTGGCCACCGCCGTCGTGGGCTTCTTCGACGGCGACGCCTTGTTCGGCTTCTGGGCCCTCCTGATCGAGCTGCCTCGACAGATCGGCGTCGAGCGGAGGCTCGAGCACGAGCGGCGCGCGCTGCGCCAGGAGGTCGAGCTCGCGCACATCCGCGCTGCGCTCGAGCCTCACTTCGTGTTGAACACGCTCAACACGATCGCCGGCCTGGTGACCGAAGAGCCGGCCGAGGCTCGCGCCCTGATCGCGACGCTCGGCGACCTGCTGAGGGACATCATGCAGGGATCGCGGCGATCCCATCACACGGTCCGCGAGGAGGTGAGCTGGCTGCGGGGCTTCGCGCGCATCCTGGAGTCTCGGCACTTCGGGCGGCTCGCGTTCGAATGGGACGTCGACGCCTCGGTGGACGACTGCGTGCTCCCGGTGCTGCTGCTTCAGCCCCTGCTGGAGAACGCGGTGCACCACGGCGCGCTGCGCCGACGGGAGCGCGGCCGTGTCGTCCTGCAGATCACCGGGGAGGCAGGACACCTGCGCTGCGCCGTCGAGGACGAGGGCCCCGGCTTCGACCTGGCCGCTGTCCCGCCGGAGGGGCGGGGGCTCGCGCTGGTGCGGCGCCGCGTCGCCCTGGAATCGGCCGACGCGTCGCTGCGCATCGACTCGAAGCCCGGCCGGACGCGCCTGGAGGTCACGCTACCCAGGAGGACCGCATGAAACAGCTCTCTGCTCTCGTCGTCGAGGACGAGTGGCCGGCGCGCAACTTCCTCGTGGAGCTGCTGCGCGATACCGGGAGCTTCGGGACCATCGCCGCGGTGACGAGCGTCGAGGCGGCTCGAGAGGCGCTCGATCGCATCGAGGTCGGCATCGACGCCGTCTTCGTCGATATCCGCCTCGTCGATCGCCCTGGAGACACGTCGGGCCTCGACTTCGCCCGCTCCCTCTCGGATCGCGCGAGCCCGCCGGCGGTGGTGCTCGCCACCGCTCTGGCGCAGCACGCGCTCGATGGGTTCGAGATGGGCGCGGTCGACTATCTCCTCAAGCCGTTCACGCTCGACCGCGTCACCACGTGTGTGGCGCGGCTCCTCGAGCGACGCCGGGCGCCGTCCCCGAGCGCAGGAAACCCGCGCCTGGTCGCGCGAAGAGACGACCGCCTGGTCTTCCTGGACCTCGACGGCATGCTGGCGTTTCAGGCGGCGGAGCGGCTCACCTATCTCCACCACGTCGACGGCGTGTTCTCGGTGGACCTCTCGCTCAACGCGCTCGGGGCCACGCTGGGCGACCGTGTCCTTCGCGTGCACCGCAACTGGCTCGTCGCTCCGGCGCACGTGCACGGGCTCGGCCGGCTCGACGGGGAGCTGATCCTCGAGGTCGGTCCAGGGCTCCGCGTGCCCGTCTCGCGCGATCGCGCGCGAGAGGTCCGGCAGCGGCTCCTGGAGAACACCGTCGGCATCACTCTGCCCGACTGAGCTCGCCTCTGTCGGCCGAGAGGACCAGCTTCGCCAGCTCGATCCCGAATCCCTCGATGTCGAACACATCGTACGTGTTCGTCCCGAGGATCACGCGCGTGTTCGCCGCCGGGCAGTCGACCGCAACCCCTCCAAGGCCATAGTCCCCGGCGCCGGCCGCGGCGTAGACCGTCTTGCCCTCCAGGTCGTGGGCGCCGCCCGAGAGGTAATGGGTCTCGTACGACTCGAATGCGGCCGGACCGAGCACCTCCCCCTTCCAGACCGCGACCAGCCAGCGCTCGAGGTCGGAGACGGTCGTCACCAGCCCGCCATTGCCGACGAGCGACCAGGTGTACGGCCATCCGGCGGGGTCGTTCTCCCCGAAGGTCGAGGCGTCGTATCCGATCGCGGTGTCGACCTGCTCCCAGATCGGGTCACCGAAGAACCCGCTCTGTCGCATGTGGGCGGGAGCGAAGAGCTCGTCACGCACGTAGTCCGTGAACGCTCGTCCCGAGACGGTCTCCACGACGTCGGCGAGCAGCGTGTAGCCGGAGTTGGAGTATTCCTCGTTGCTTCCCGGCTCGAACAGCAGCTCCTGCGCGAAGATCCGCTGGCGTGCTTCGAGCCGCGTCATCGGCTCGAAGTCACCCTCCGTGTCGTGGTACTCGTCGAACCCGGCGCGGTGCTGGAGGATCTGAACGAGCGTGATCTCGGCCTTGTCGGCCGGTACGTCATCGAAGAGGGTCGCGAGCGAGTCGGTGACCGCGAGCGCGCCGTCGCCTTCGAGCTTGAAGATGGCCGTCGCGGTCAGGTCCTTCATCACGGAGCCGAAGTCGTACGCCGTGCCGGCGACATTGGGGATGTTGTTGTCTCGATCCGCCAAGCCGTAGCCGCTCGCGAGCACCTCGGCCCCGTCGACCGTGACCAACACCGACCCGGAGAACCCGGCCGCGGCCGCGTCCGAGAGGCGACGCTCGAGCTCCTCGCGGAGCTCGTCCCGCTCGGGAAGTGCGGGCGACTCCCCGCTGCACCCAGTTTGTGGGACAGCCAGCGTGACCAGGCCGGCTGCCATCAGCCATTGCGAGATTGGTTTCATGCCGCGCCAGACTGCCAGCCGAGCTCGCGAAGATCAGGGACGAACCGACGAGCGCCAGGTTCTCGGCCACGAGCGGGGGGTTCTGCGGGACGAGCGCGTGGGGCGGCGGCAGCGCGTCCCGAGCCCCAGAGCGCCGTCTTGGCCGGACCGAGGCCAGTCGTGGCTCGCCCGTCGAGGGCGACGCGCGCCGGGTCGAGCCGGTACACTGCGGCAGGCGGGCGGGTGCGCTCGTGGACTCGGAGAATTTATGAGCACAAGCCCTGAGCTTCTGGACAAGAAGATCCGCGTCGTCGTCGGGGGGATGGCGATCGAGTGGGATATCGAGAACGGGCAGTGCACCTGGGCCGGCGTCCCCTCGGTGTCGATGTTCCTGCCGAGCAGCGTGGTTGGGCTGATGTCCGGCTTCCAGCGGATGGCGGGGACCGAGCGCTTCAACCTCGCCGTGGAGAGCGGCGGGCGGCTCAGCATCGACGACGACTGGACCTACATCTCCGGCTATCCGACGTTCGAGGAGGGCTTCAAGGCGCTCGGCGTCGGCGCGGCCACGGCGGGCTGGGGCGTGTGGCACGTGCTCTCCCTGGACCGGGAGCGGAAGGAGGCCCGCTTCCGCGTGGTGAACGGGTGGGAGTCGGTCTACCAGAAGGAGCTCGACGTCTGCTGGGGCAGCAGCATGATCGCGGGCAAGCTGGCCGGGTTCTGCACCCGGCTCTTCGGGGAGGAGTGCGACGTCGAGCAGACGTCGTTCGCCGCCCGGGGCGACGCCCACGACGAGTTCACGGTGCGCCCCGCCACGACCAGCCTGGAGGACCGGCTGCAGCACCTGCTCGACGAGGAGCGGGCGACGAAGACGGATCTGGCCATCGCGCTGCACAAGCTGAAGCGCGAGGTCGAGGAGCGCGCCCGCATCGCCGAGGAGCTCCAGCGGACCGAGCAGGAGCTCCGCGACAAGCTGTCGTTGATCGAGCGGCAGCAGCACGAGCTCCGCGCGCTCGCCACCCCGATCATCCAGGTGTGGGACGGCGTGCTGACGCTCCCGTTGATCGGCACGCTCGACGGGGTGAGGGCCGGGGTGATCACCGAGGAGCTGCTCGACGCCATCGTCAGGACAGGCTCCCGCTATGCGATCCTCGACATGACCGGCGTGGACAGCATCGACGGCGAGACCGCCGATCACGTGATCCGGATCATCCGCGCGGTCGAGCTGCTCGGCGCCAAGGGGGTCATCACCGGCGTGCGCCCCGCGGTGGCCGCGCTGATCACGTCGCTCGGCCTCGAGCTGTCCGCCGTGACCACGCTGCGGAACCTCCGCGAGGGGCTGCGGATGTGCATCCAATCGCTCTCGGACGAGCGTGCAGCGGTGTGAAGACGGCGGGCGGTGGCGGGCCGGGCCCAACCGGCGAGCTGCGCGCCCGAAGATCTCCCGCCGACGTGAGCGTCCTACGAATCGTCACGACCGCGGGCAACAGCCTCGTTCAGCACAGCCGCAGTCCGAGCAGGACCGTGCCGACGTCGTCCCGCAGTGTTCCTTCAGGCGATCCCTTAACGCTTTTCGGGCGCGGTGCAGCCGCACCATCGCGTTGCCCGGCGTCACGCCGAGCTCGGCCGCAACGTCCGTGACAGCCATGCCATCGACGATGACCCGCTTCAGGATGAGCGCGTACTCGGGCTTCAGTTGTTCGGCCTGAACGAGCACGCACCAGCAGTCGACGCCGTCGTCCCCGACGGGCGCCAGCTCGAGCTCATCGACCGGTAGCACCACGTCGTGCTTCCTGCGCAGCTCGTCGAGGAGGACGTTGTGCACGACGCGCCCCACCCACGCCGCGGCTCGGGCGGGGTCGCGCACCTGGTCGCTGCGGTCCAGCGCTCGTTCGATTGCGCGCTGGAGCACCTCCTCGGCGTCGACGCCTGCCCTTGCTCTGCGCCGCACGCTCTCCAGCAACGCGCTGCGCTGGGTCGCCAGGGCTTCGCGCACGGCATGGGCCGCTCGGGTCCGCTTGTCGGAGTCCATGGCACCTCCGATTCTGCTCCCGACGAGCTCCTCTCTCAACCGTTTCAGAGAATTCTGCGGCGCAGCGAGACGCGCGAGGGCGTCCGCGAGCCCGCGCGACCCGGCTCCCAGCATCCGCGTAAGGTTGGAGGGGTCGGCTCGTCGATCCTTGCGAGGTGGAGATCCGCGATGGAGATGACCGAGGAAGCGACCTGCAACCACTGCACGACCTGCTCCACAGGGACGGAGGAGCGAGGCCGGCTGGAGCACGTGAAGCGAGCGCTGCGGCTCGAGTACCTGACCGTCAGCTGGAACATCGTCGAGGGCGTCGTCGCCGTGACGGCGGCCCTCCTCGCCGGGAGCGTCGCGCTCCTCGGCTTCGGCATCGACAGCTTCGTCGAGTGCGCCTCGGGCTTCGTGATGATCTGGCGCCTCCGCGCGGAGACGGCGCTCCGGCTGTCGAGCGAGGCGATTGACGCCGTCGAGCGCCGAGCCCAGCGGCTGGTGGCCGTGTCGTTGTTCCTGCTGGCTGCCTATGTCGCCTTCGACGCCGTTCAGGCGCTCCGGGACGGCGAGCGGCCCGAGTTCACCCTGGCAGGTGTGGGGATCACCTGCCTGTCGCTCGTCGTCATGCGCTGGCTGGCGCGCGCGAAGCGTCGCGTGGCGCGGGACCTCGGCAGCCGGGCCATGGAAGCGGATGCCTTCCAGACCACCGCCTGCGTGTGGCTGTCGTGGGCAACGCTCGCCGGGATCGGGCTCAACGGGGCGCTCGGCTGGTGGTGGGCGGACCCGATCGCCGCCTTGTTCGTGGCTGCGTTTGTCATGAAGGAGGGCGCCGCGACGTGGCGCGGCGATCACGGCTGTTGCTGAGGGGGTCTCCTGGCCCAGTTCAGATATGCTCTCCGGATGCCAGGGTCGCGGCGCTGCTCCCTCGTGCAGGCGCCTCACCGAGATCCTCCAAGCGTCGCGTGCCGCGCCCGTTCGCACGGCGCCGACGTCGGGCGGCCCCGGCGTCTGTTGGTGCTCGCGTCCCTCGGTTCACATGGTAGGCTCAGTCGGCTCGTGACCCGGCAGCGAAGGCAGCATCCCCGATCCCGATGGCCCCGGCGGCTCATCCGGCTGCTCTCCCTGCTCGTGCTTGCCTTGGTGACGAGCCAGCTGACCGCGGCGTACGCCTTCGTGGCCGTCGATGACTGCGGCGAGTCGTGTCCCGACGATGACGACCAGGGGGACTGCCCCTGTCCCCTGGACTGCGCCTCGGGGTGCTGCGCGGCGAGAGTCCCGGCGGTCCCGCCCTCGCCCAGCGTTCCGGTCTTGCTGGCGCCGTCCTCCGCGGAGCTCCTGCTGCTCCTGCCCCAGCGCGCGCCCCCGTCACCCGAGGCGCGGGAAGTGCTTCACGTCCCAAGGCGCCTCGCCTAGCACGGCGCTGATGGCCGCTTCGCGGCACGAGCCGTCGATCGCGCTTCTGCGAGCTCCACGTGGGCCTTGTCCGCCCTCGGTGGCCTCAGCGGATCGCGGCGTGGCTCAGCGCCCTGGTGGATCCGAGCGGAGGGCGTGATCGCGGCGCGTCGTCGCGCGCCCGCTCCAGCGCGCAGGTTCAGCTCTGATCTACCCAGCTTGCGCGTCACGCTCGCGGGCAGGTCGGCGGTGGCGCTGCGCTGAGCGGCGGCGCGCTGGCGCGCGAGAGCGACCGCATGCCCGAGACTCGTCCGTCACGTGACGTTGTGAACAACAAGGAGAAAAAGCCCATGAAGTTTCGTTCCATCTCGCTCGTGATCTGCGTCTTCGCCCTCGGTGCTGCGTCGTGCTCGAAGGAGGCGCCGAGCGCCGGCAAGGCCGCGCCCGAGCAGACGCAGGCGAAGGCGGCGCAAGCGCCGCACGCGCCGGCCGACGTGAAGCCCGGCTCCCACGAGGACTGGTGCGGAGAGCACCAGGTGCCCGAGTCGCAGTGCACCCGCTGCAACGCGGATCTGATCCCGGCCTTCAAGGCCACGGGCGACTGGTGCGCGGAGCACGGGCTGCCCGAGTCGCAGTGCCTGAAGTGCAACCCCGATCTGAAGATCGTCAGGCCGCCGAAGGGGAGCTGATATGGCTCATCGTACCTACGTCATCGTGCTCCTGCTCCTCGCTGCTCTCGCGGGATGCGAAACGCAGGGGGCCGAGAGGGCTGCGCAGGAGAAGGCCGAGGCGAAGCCCAAAGCGGCGGCGGCCGTCGAGGGCGCCTTGTGCAAGGAGCACGGCGTGCTGCAGGCGCTCTGCACGAAATGCAACCCGAAGCTCGTCCCGATCTTCCAGGCCAAGGGAGACTGGTGCAAAGAGCACGAGCTCCCGGAGTCCATCTGCCCCATCTGCCACCCCGAGCGCGGAGGCAAGCCGGCGGCCGACGTGGCGAGCGACGGCGCGCCTGCCGACGGGACGAAGGTCAAGCTCAAGACCAAGGACACGGCCCGGCTCGCCGGGATCCTCACCGCGAAGGCCGTCGAGCGTCAGGGCGGCGGCGGCATCCCCGTGACCGCGAGGATCGCCTACGACGCGCTCAAGGTCGCGGAGATCAACGCCCGCGCCGCGGGGGTCGTCCGGCAGCTCCACGTGGACGTCGGCGCGGAGGTCAAGAAGGGCGCGCCGCTCGCGGTCATCGACAGCGCCGAGGTCGGGGCGGATCGCTCGCGGCTGGCCAGCGCGCAGTCGCGCCTCACGATCGCCGAGGAGAACCTGAAGCGAGAGGAGCAGCTCGAAAAGGAGGGGATCTCGTCGCGCCGGAGCGTCCTCGCCGCGCAGCAGGAGCTCGACGCCGCCCGCGCCGAGCGCTCCTCGTTCGCGGCCTCCCTGGCCGTCGTTGGCGCGAGCGCGGGCGGCAGCGGGGGCTACACGCTCACCACGCCGCTCGCCGGCATCGTGACCGAGCGCAAGGCGACCGTGGGCAGGCTCGTCGGCGTCGAGGAGACCCTGTTCGAGGTCGTCGACGTCTCGAGCATGTGGGCCGAGCTCGACGTCCCCGAGACCGACCTCCCGGCCGTCTCGCTGAAGCAGCCCGTTGTCATCGAGGTCGACGGGATCGCGGGGCGCGAGCTCAAGGGGGAGATCACCTACGTGGCGCCGGCCATCGACCCGGCCACGCGCACCGCCAAGGCGCGCGTGCCGCTCGCGAACCCGGGCGGCGCGCTGCGGGCCAACATGTTCGGCAGGGCGCGCATCCTCGCCCCATCCCGCGCGGCGGTCGTGGTGCCCCGCGCGGCCGTGCAGCGCGCGAGGACGGTGAAGCTCGTGTTCGTGCGGCTCGCGGACGACCAGTTCGAGGCGCGGCGGGTCGAGATCGGGGCGACCGAGGGCGATGTCGTCGAGGTGACCAGGGGCGTGCGCCCGGGCGAGGAGGTCGCGACCGAAGGGAGCTTCCTGCTCAAGACCGAGACCCTCAAGGAGAGCATCGGCGCCGGCTGCTGCGGCGAGGACTGAGGCGCGCGCGATGCTGAACGCCGTCATCACCTGGTCGCTCCGCCACCGTTTCCTCGTGATCCTGGCCTCGATCGGCCTCTCCCTTGCGGGCGTCCTGGCGTTCCGTCAGCTGCCGATCGACGCCTTCCCGGACACGACGCCGGTGCAGGTGCAGATCAACACCGTCGCCCCGGCCCTCTCTCCCGTCGAGATCGAGCGCCAGATCACGGCCCCCGTCGAGCAGGCCATCTCGGGCCTGCCCAGGCTCGAGGAGGTCCGCTCGCTCTCCCGCTTCGGCCTCTCTCAGGTCACCGCCCGCTTCGAGGACGACACGGACATCTACCTGGCCCGCCAGGTCGTCATGGAGCGGCTCCAGACCGTGACGCTGCCGCCGGGGATCCATCGCCCGGAGCTCGGCCCGGTCGCCACCGGGCTCGGCGAGGTGTTCCACTACGTGGTCACGGGCAAGGGCAAGTCGCTGAGCGAGCTGCGGACGGTCCACGACTGGGTCATCGCGCCGCAGCTCCGCTCGGTGCGCGGCGTGGCCGAGGTGAACGCGTGGGGCGGCGATGAGCGGCAGATCCAGGTGCTCGTCGACCCGGCGGAGCTCACCGCGCGCGGGCTCTCGCTCCACGACCTCTCCGAGGCCCTGGAGCGCAACAACGCCAACGTGGGCGGGGGCAACCTGGACCAGGCCGGCGAATCCAGCCTGATCCAGGGCATCGGCATCGCCACGCGCGTGAGCGACATCGAGGACATCGTGGTCGCCGCCAAGGGCGGGGCGCCCATCCGGGTGCGCGACGTCGCCCGGGTGGGCGAGGGGCGCGAGATCCGGCGGGGCGCGGTCACCGCCGACGGCAAGGGGGAGGTCGTGCTCGGTCTCGGCTTCATGCTGATGGGCGAGAACAGCCACGACGTCACGACGCGGCTCAAGGCGCGCCTTTCGGAGGTCGAGAAGAGCCTGCCGCCAGGGGTCGACGTCGCCGTCGTGTACGACCGCACCGAGCTCATCGACAAGGTGCTCGGCACCGTAAGGAAGAACCTGCTCGAGGGCGCGCTCCTGGTCGTGGCGGTGCTCTTCGTCTTCCTCGGCAACCTCCGCGCCGGGCTCATCGTGGCCTCGGCCATCCCCCTGTCGATGCTCTTCGCGTTCGACCTCATGCTGCGCGCCGGCGTCGCCGGGAGCCTGATGAGCCTCGGCGCGATCGACTTCGGCCTCGTCGTCGACAGCTCGGTGATCATGGTCGAGAACTCGGTCCGGCGGCTCTCGGAGGACACGAGCGACCGGAGCACGACAGAGGTCGTGCGCGACGCCTCGATCGAGGTCCGCAAGCCGACGATGTTCGGCGAGCTCATCATCATGATCGTCTACCTGCCGATCCTCGCCCTCGAGGGGGCGGAGGGGAAGCTGTTCCGGCCGATGGCGCTCACCGTGATCTTCGCGCTCATCGGCTCGATGATCCTGTCGCTCACGCTCATGCCGGCGCTCGCGAGCCTGCTCCTGCCGCGCCGCATGAAGGAGCGCGAGAACGTGCTCGTGCGCCTCCTCAAGCGGGCCTACCGGCCCGCGCTGCAGCTCGCGCTGCGGTGGCGCTGGGCGGTGCTCGCCGGGGCCGCGCTGCTCCTCGGCAACGCGGCCTTCCTCGCGACGCGGCTCGGCGCCGAGTTCGTGCCGCGGCTCCGTGAGGGCACCCTCGTCGCCAACACCGTGCGGCTCTCGGGGGTCTCGGCGGGCGAGTCGATCCGCTACGGCACCCGGCTCGAGCGGGTCCTGCTGGAGAGGTTCCCGGACGAGATCGAGCGCGTCTGGACGCGCACGGGCACCGCGGAGGTGGCGACGGACCCGATGGGGCTCGAGCTGTCCGACATGTTCATCACGCTCAAGCCGCGGGAGGCATGGAAGCGCGCTGCCACGCAGGACGAGCTCGTCCAGGCGATGGAGTCCGAGCTCGCGGGGATGCCGGGCATGCGCGTCATCTACACGCAGCCGATCGAGATGCGGGTCAACGAGATGGTCGCGGGGATCCGGGCCGATCTCGGGGTGAAGCTGTTCGGCGACGACTTCGACACGCTCAAGCAGAAGGCGCGCGAGATCGAGGCCGCCCTCAAGAAGATCCCCGGCGCCGCGGACGTCGTGACCGAGCAGGTGACGGGCCAGCCCGTGCTCGAGATCGAGGTCGACCGCGCCGCCATCGCCCGCCACGGCATCGCGGCCGCCGACGTCCTGGATGTCGTCGAGGCCCTCGGCGCGCGGGAAGTGGGGCAGCTCCAGGAGGGCGAGCGCCGCTTCCCCGTGGTGCTGCGCGTCGATGATCGCTACCGGGAGGACCCTGCCTCCATCGGCCGCATCCTGGTCACCGCGGCCGGCGGGGAGCGCATCCCGCTCGCGCGGCTCGCGAAGATCCGCACGACCGAGGGGCCGGCCGCGATCAACCGCGAGTGGGCCAAGCGCCGGATCGTCGTGCAGGCGAACGTCCGGGGCCGCGACGTGGGCACCTTCGTCGAGGAGGCGAGGGCGGGGCTCGATCGGGAGGTCGAGCTCCCGCCCGGCTACTACGTCCGCTTCGGCGGGCAGTTCGAGCACCTCGAGCGGGCGCAGGCGCGCCTGCTCGTCGTCGTGCCCATCGCGCTCGGGCTGATCCTGCTGCTGCTCTACTTCACGTACGGGCGGCTCCTGGATGCGGTCCGCGTCTTCACGGGCGTCCCGTTCGCGGCGATCGGCGGCGTCGTCGCGCTCTGGCTTCGCGATCTGCCCTTCAGCATCTCCGCGGGCGTCGGGTTCGTGGCGCTGTCGGGCGTCGCGGTGCTCGGGGACATGGTGCTCGTCTCGACCATCCGGCAGCTCACCGCGGCCGGGATGCCCGTGCGGGACGCCATCGAGCTCGCGGCCGAGCGGCGCCTCCGCCCGGTCCTCATGACGGCGCTTGTCGCCTCCCTGGGCTTCGTGCCGATGGCGCTGAACACGGGTGTCGGCGCCGAGGTCCAGCGCCCGCTCGCGACCGTCGTGATCGGCGGCGTGATCTCCTCCACGCTGCTCACGCTGCTCGTCCTGCCGGCGCTCTACAGCGTGGTCGGCGGGAGGCTCCGCGCGGACGCCGCGGGCGAGGCGGGCGCCTCCGAGCCTCCGCGGCGCGCCGGCCCGGCCCTGTCGCCTGCGGCGGAGTAGCCGGTGCGCGCGCGCTCCCGCCTCCGCACGATCGCCGTCACCGCGGGCGTCCTGATCCTCGTCCAGGCGCTCGCGGTGGGGCTCTACTGGGCCGTGGAGCGCCGCCGCGGCGCCGGGCGGCCAGGTCGCCCTTTCGCTGTCGAGCGGCTCCACGACGGCCAGCGCGTGCCCGACGCTGCTTTCGAGCAACCGGACGGGACCTCGCTTCGCGCCGCCGCCTTGCACGGCCGGCCTGTGCTGCTCCACTTCTGGGCCACCTGGTGCGGCCCCTGCCGCGCCGAGCTCCCGCGCTTGCTGGAGCTCGGCCAGCAGCTGGAGAAGGCCGGGAGGCTCCAGGTCGTGGCCGTGAGCGTCGACGAGAACTGGGACGTCGTGCGCGCCTTCTTCGGGGGCGAGGTCCCTCCCGGCGTCGTGCGGGCCGGATCCCCTGCGGTGCAGCAGCGGTTCGGGGTCTCGACGTTGCCCGACACCTTCCTGGTGGAGGCGGACGGCAGGATGTCCCTCCGCTTCACGGGCGCGAGGGACTGGCGAGCGCCCGAAGCGACAACGCTGCTGCTTGGACAGGAGCGGCCAGCGCCCTGATCGCGCTTCCCGCTACTCGGCGCCCCCGGCGGACACCGACGAGCCATCGAGGGAGCCGCCTGCGCCATTGGTGCCGCCTGCGCCATTGGTGCCGCCTGCGCCATTGGTGCCGCCTGCGCCATTGGTGCCGCCTGCGCCATTGGTGCCGCCTGCGCCATTGGTGCCGCCTGCGCCACCCGAGGCATCCGTGCCGCCGGTGCCATCCGTGCCGCCCGCGCCATTCGTGCCGCCCGCGCCATTGGTGCCGCCTGCGCCACCCGAGGCATCCGTGCCGCCCGTGCCATTCGTGCCGCCTGCGCCGCCCGCGCCATCCGTGCCGCCCGCGCCACTCGTGCTGCCTGCGCCACCCGCGCCACTCGTGCTGCCTGCGCCACCCGAGGCATCCGTGCCGCCTGCGCCGTTCGTGCCGCCTGCGCCGCCCGCGGCATCGGCGCCGCCCGTTGCATCGGCGCCACCGGTGCCATCCGCGCCGCCCGTTCCACCGGCGCCGCCACCACCACCCGCACCACCTGTCCCTGGGTCCTCCAGGGGGAAATTCTCGTCGAGGCACAAACGGCCTTCAGGCGTCAAGGTGCAGACCTCGCCGTTCGCGCAGGCCCTCTGGCCCTTCGGGCACTTCGTCACTCCGAAGAGGCAGAATCCGTTGGTCTCCTCTCCGAGGAACACACACGAGGCGTGCGGCAGCAGGCAGTCGCTGTGGCTGTTGCACGCGGGCGCGCACAGACCGAGGTCACCAACCCCGGGATCTTCCGCCAGAGGATACACGCAGAGGCCGTTCTCCAGCCCTCCGCAGTCCTCGTTGGCGACGTCCCCGCCGATCCCGCACAGCTCGGCGCACACGCCGACGTCGGCGCCGATGTCGATGCACCACGCCGCGCAGGGATCCGTGCCGTCGGCTTCGAGCGCGCACGCGGCGCCTGCCGGCAGCCCTTGCGTAGGCTCGTCGACGCAAAAGTTCATGCGGGGATCGCACACCCGGCCGCCGCACTGGCTGTCCGATCCGCAGTTCGGCATGCACACGGACACATCCTCGATGTCCTCGCAGCGCAGCTCCTCGCGGCCGCGGCACTTCGCCGGATCGAGCTCGTCGACGATGGTCTCGAGCGGGGGCTCGCCCGAGGTGCAGCCGAGAAGACAGAGGCCGTCGAAGCACGCGCTGCCTTCGCCCTCACAATCGCTGTCTCCGGTGCACGTGGTCGTGCAGTACCCGCCCGCCGGGCCTCCGCCGAGGAACTCGTCGCCCGACTCCGTGAAGCAGAGGCCACGCCGGCCGCAGTCCGCGTCCTTCTCGCACCGGGCGCCGAGCCCCCGCCCTTCGCCGGAGCCTCCGTCACCGGAGCCGCCGTCGCCGGAGCCGCCGTCGCCGCCCCCGGCGCCGCTCTGGGCGCTGGAGCCGCCGTCGTTGCCGTCGGAGCCGCCGTCGCCGGAGCCACCGTCGCCGGAGCCGCCGTCGCCGGAGCCGCCATGGCCCGCCGCGCCCGCGCCGTTGCTGCCGGCGCCCGCGCCGTCGCTCGTCGATGTGCCTCCCGCGCCGTCGTCGGAATCGTCAGAGCAGCCGAGAAATCCCGTCGAAAAGGCGACCGTGGTGAGCAAAGCCGCCGCAATTCTTCGCACTCTCATCGCTGTCACCCGAACCAGGAGGCCGTGCCCCCATCGGGCGCGCCATCGACTGATTCACAGACGGTACCGGAATCGGCGCCTCTCCAACATCGGCAAACCGCCTTGTGCCGGCGTTCGCGGCCCCCCGCCGGCCCACCCGGGCGCGGCCCGCTCAGAGCCGCACGAGCAGCCCCAGAAACCCGGCGAACGTCGGTCTCCCCGCGGTGCCGAGCCGCTCGCCGCCGAGCGTCACGACGGCGCGGGGCTCGGCGAAGATCGCGTGTGCATCCACCAGGAGGGTTGCGCGGTCGGTCAGGCGCAGCCCGGCGCCCCCGCCCAGGGCCGCGGCGACCGACCAGACATCGCCCGTCGCGCTCCGCAGCGGCGGCAGGGGATCACCGCTGACGAACAGGTGAATTCCGCCCACGCCGGCCGAGAGCACAGGCGAGATCGCGCCGCCCGTGTCCAGCGCCCATACCGCCTCCAGAAAGGCCATCTCCTGACGGACGGACACCGCGCCGAGCTCGCCCTCGAGCGTAGGCCCCAGCGTCGGCCCGGCGAACGTCAGCCGCGCCGCGAGCCCCGCGGGCAGCGCGCCGCCGCGGCCGTCCGCGCCGACCCCGTACGACAGCCGCAGCGCGGGCCCCAGCGCCGGCCCGACGCCGTCTGCGCTCAGGAGCGCCACGAAGCCGGCCTCCACGCCCACGCCCGCGAGCATCCCGGCCCGCTCCGGCGCAGGGGGCATCCCGGCCCGCTGCCGGACCGGCGCCATCCACCGCCGCACGTCGTCGGGAACGGCGGCGCCGCCGTCCTCCGCGGCGCGCCCGTGCGGCTCCTGCAGGCTCGCCTCCAGCAGGCTCGCCTGCAGGAGCTCGACCGCGCGCACGGCCATCACCGACGGCGCCGCCGCGCCGGCCGCCTCCACGGCGCGCACCACCGTCTTCTGCGTCACCCGATCGACGATCCAGAGGTCGGCGGTCGCGCCCGTCCGCGAGCGGACGATCGTCGCGGCCGCGAACGCGTCTGCCTCCTTCGCGGCGCGCTCCAGCCCTGCGCGCAGATCGCCCTCGGGCGCTCGCATGACGCGCACCACCTCGAACCCCGCCGCGCCGAGCTCGGCCCGCAGCCGCGTCGCCGCCTCGAGCACGAGCGGGTCGTTCACGCCGGCCTCGACGATCACCACCCGTGACGCGGCCGCCTCGGCCTTCCGTGAGGGCGCGCCGGGCGGCGCCGCGTCGGCCCGCGCCGCGGCGGGCGCCGACGCGAGGAGGAGCCAGAGCAGGAGAGTGAGAGAGCGCACGCGCCAGGGCTCTATCAGATCGCAGCCGGGGGTGGAGGCGCATCGCAGCGAACGGGGAGGGGCAGGGGGAGGGGAGGGGGCATGGGGCCCCCGTGACGTACCCGAGGAGCCGAGCCACGGGATCCCGCAGCGTCCGTCCGGACGGGCCACGACCGGGAAGACCTCCACGATGCGGCGCGCTCTCGCGGAGGAGCGTCGATGGGCATAAGCTCGACTGGGCCCCAACCTGTCGTCGAGTCGCCGCCGCAGGGATCAGGGGCGACCGCGCCGATCGAGGGGAAACGCCATGGCAGATGGGGAGCTCGAGGATCTGCAGCAGCTGCCGTCGCGCCAGCACAGCGGCTCGGATTCGAAGCGCGACGGCGGTCCGCTGGTGCTCGTGAGCCCGACGACCGGGGGGCGGCAGGGGCAGTCAGGCCATCAGGAGGCCTCGCCGGAGGCAGGGCAGGCTCCTTCCAGGCCAGAGCGGGCGCGGCGGCCGCCCTGCGGGCGAGGGGACGCACGGCAGGCGCCGCCCGCCGAGGAGATCGAGCTCGTCAACAAGACGGCTCGCCGGATCTGCATCCGGCGCGATGGCAGCGATCTCGTCGTGGCGCCTTTCGACGTGGTGCGCACGACGGAGACGGCGGCGCAGGGGCTGGATCTGAGCGTCTGGCTCGAGCGTGGTTATGTGGAGAAGCGCGCCCCGGTCCACGCCGAGGAGCCGAGCCTCGACGCCGCCGCCATCGCGGGGGTGCTGGTCCTCGGGGGGCTCACGTCGCTGTTCATGGTCACGCTGGACGGCTGGGCCCGCCTGGCCTTCGGCACGGTCGGCGTCGGGATGATCGCGTTCACCGTGTTCCCGTCGCTGGAGCGCTGGGCCCGGCATCGCCATCGCAGCACCGCGTTGATGCTGCGCGACCAGTTCTGGCGCGCGATCGGCATGCTGGCGGTGTGCCTGGTGGGGTTCGGCATCCCCGCCGCCACGGTCCTCTTGCAGGCCGAGACGCGCCTTCACGAGATCTTCACGTTATCGATGCGCAGCATGGCGCTGCTGCTCCTCTTTGCGCTGTTCATCGGCGCCGCGGCGACGTTGCCCGCGCTCCTGTTCTTTCTGTTCGCGGAGCAGCGCCGGAACGTGGTGAAGGAGCAGTTTCACCGCGACGTGCTGCGGCTCGACCCCGCGCTCCGCACGATCGACGAGGCGGAGCGGGCCTATTCTCCGCTGATGAAGGACGCGCTGGACACCCGGCGCGGTCCGCTGTTCTTCGTCCCGATCATCCTCAGCACGTTCCTCCTCTCGGTCGGCTGGGTGATCTCGGCGCTGCCGACGGTGGCGTCCGTGGCGGAGACGCTGGGGGACAAGCCGGTCGAGCTTCACTCCCTGTTCATCCCCAACCGGACCGCCTTCACGTTCGCGTTCCTCGGGACGTATTTCTTCGCGCTCAACATGGTATTCCGCCGCTATGTGCGGGCGGATCTCGGGCCCAAGGCGTACAGCCACATCTCCGTGCGCATCATCATCGCCACGATCCTGGCCTGGGTCATGAGCAAGACGTTCGAGGGCGCCTCGCCGTCGGGCGGCGCGGCGCCCATCGACAACGCGCCCTGGCAGCTGCTCGTGCTCGCCTTCTTCATTGGCATCGTCCCGGACACCGGGCTCGCCGTTCTCCATGACCTGCTCAAGACGCGCATGGTCACGTTCTTCGTCCCGACCCTGAAGGACCGCGACCCGCTGACCCATCTCGAGGGCATCACGCTCTACGACAAGGCGCGCCTGCTCGAGGAGGGCATCGAGAACATCGAGAACCTCGCGCACCACAACCTGATCGAGCTGATCCTGCGCACGCGCATCCCGGCCCCGCGCCTGGTCGACCTCGTGGATCAGGCGATCCTGTATCTCCACGCGCGAGACGAGGCCGAGCCGTCCCGGAACGCGCCGTCGAGCATCCTTTCGAGGCTGAAGGCGCATGGGATCCGCACGGCGACCGATCTCGAGCTCTGCATGGCGACGCAGGAGACGCGCGACGCCGTGATACGGCTGTCCTCCGAGTCGCGCATCCTGCTCCTGCTCAGCGCGCTGCGGGACGACGAGTGGATGCCGCAGCTCCGGAGCTGGCGCGAGTTCCGCAAGACCTACGAATACGCCTACACCGTCGAGCAGCTCACGCCGCTCTCGCCCGAGACGAGGCCCCGGGCGGCGTGACCGCGCGCGGCGCGGCGCGGCCCTCCGGCGGAACGGGGCTGGCCGCCGTCCGTCACCGCGGGCCCGCGACCGCCCGCCACCACGGGGTCGGCGCCCCGACGCGCTCGGGCTCGAACGCGGCGCCGATCCCGGGGGTCACGACGCGCGCGCCGCGCTCGGTGGCCAGGGAGAGCAGCGTCTCGGCCGGCTCGTCCCAGTCGTGGAGGGCGAGGTTGAAGGTGCCCCAGTGGACGGGCAGGAGCGTGCCGCCGCCGAGCATCTCGAACGCGGTCAGCGCGTTCTCGGGGCCGAGGTGGATGGTCCCCCACGCAGGGTGGTACGCGCCGACCTCGAGCATCACCAGGTCGAAGGGGCCGTGTTGCTTGCCGATGTCCTCGAACCCGGGGAACAGCCCGGTGTCGCCGGAGAAGAAGACCTTGCGCCGCTCCGCCTCGATGACCCATGAAGCCCAGAGCGTCGCGTTGCGGCTCGTCGGCCCGCGGCCCGAGAAGTGCTGAGAGGGCGTCGCGGTGAAGCGGACGCCGCCGATCTCCGCGCGCTCGTGCCAGTCGAGCTCGGTGATCCGGGCCGGGTCGACGCCGAGCGCCTCGAGGAGCGCGCCCACGCCGAGGGGCGTGACGATGGGGACGCGCGTGCGGGCCAGCGCCTCGATCGTCGGCGCGCAGAGGTGATCGAAGTGGTCGTGGGAGAGCAGGACCGCGTCGAGCGGCGGCAGCTCGTCGAGCGCGGCCGGGACCGGATGGAAGCGCAGCGGGCCGGCAAAGGAGACCGGCGAGGCGCGCTCGCCGAACACCGGATCGGTGAGGACCCGGCGGCCATCGAGCTCGAGGAGGACGGTGCTGTGGCCGAGCCAGGTGACCCGCAGTCCGGTGTCGCTCTGCCGGGTCCAGGTCTCGTGGGGCCGCACGACGGGCAGCGGCGCGGGCGGCTCCCGCCGGCCGCGGCGGAAGAAGAACTCGCCGAGCACGGGCAGCGTCGAGCCCTTGGTCATGGTGGGGCCGGCGCCCGAAGGGTTCTCGAACTTGCCGTCCTTGAACTGAGCTGAAGCGCGCGCCCGCTCGAGCCGCAGCCCTTTGCGACGCCGTGAATCGTTCATGAGGGGACGACCTCCTGCCAGGCGCGGTGCCTGGCGAGACAGAACACGACCTTGAAGGCGACCATTCCGCGACCTGGTCGCCGGAGGAGGCGTGGGCTCCTCCGGGTGGAGCGCGCTCGGCCAGGGTGGCTCGCTCACGCACCGGACGAGCTTTGCGATCGGCGCGCAGACCGTCAAGGCCTGAACTTGACAAATTGTTCTCAACTTGTCAATATTGACCATCGCCTGACGCTTTCTCCTTGGCCCTGGCCCGTTGGCGATCCGCCCCGTGCCCCGCCGGGTACCGCCTCGGGGGAGCGACCTGCCTGGATTTGTGCAGGAATCAACGCACGGCGAATCCCTGGTCATCCGATGATCCAGGGGTGCCGCGGCAACTCTCGTTCAGGCGAGACTCGACCCGTTCAGTGGCACGGGCGAAGAGGGCGAGAGAAGCCAAATGTCTCGGTCGATGTGGGACATTGCGGCACAGGTCATTGGCCATCAACTGTCGTGGTCGTGGCTTCGTAAATAGTCGTTCATAAATGCCGACAAACTGAACAAGATGGACAGATGCGCGGCAAAGTGAAGAGGATCGACGGCGGGAGACCGGCGCGGAGATGCGCAAATTCGCGCGTTTTTGCGCGGATTTATTGACGATCGCGCGAACGATCATGTGTTCGATCATGTGAACGCTCACGTGAATGACCATGTGAACGAACACGTAAATGACCACGCAAACGAACGTGCAAATGACGCGGCGGGACGCATGATTGGCTTGACTCGCAACACGATACGAGACAAGAGTAATCCTCTTAGCGGTGCCTGACCGCCTGTCGAACGAGTCCTCCAGCTCCGCACCTCGTGATCGAGATCCCCTGGGGGGCGATGACCGATGACCACCGCGGCCGTCCCTCCGGAGCCTCCATCGCGCATTGCGTGTCGAGAGCCCCTGACCAGCGCAAGGGCAGCGTCGAGCTGTAGATAGACCGTACTTCTTACTTGACAGAGGAGAACAACATGAGATTCGCATCAAGGAGCGCCTTGCTTGCCTCCGCGACGAGCCTTCTCGCCGTCTCATGCATCGCTGGTCTGGACGACACCGGCAGCGAGCAAGGCGACGCGCTCGAGGAGAGCCTCACGATCGACCCGAACGCGGCCTACACGCTCGTCGGCGTGCAGAGCAACAAGTGCGTCGAGATACGCGGGGGCAGCACGGCGAGCTCGGCGGCTGCGCAGATCGCCACGTGCAACGGCTCCACGCGACAGCAGTTCCGGGCGGAGTCCGCGGGGAGTGGATACTTCCGGCTGCGGAACGTGAACAGCGGCCTCTGCCTCGGGATCAACGGTGGATCGACGGCGAACGGTGCCACCGTCGTCCAATCCAGCTGCGGCAACGCCACGAGCCAGCAATTTTCGTTCGTGGACGTCGGCAACAACGCCCAGCGGATCATGGCCAGAAACAGCAACAAGGCGCTCGACGTCATCGGGCGGTCGACCGCAGATGGCGCCGGCCTCCAGCAGTACAGCTGGGCGAACGGCGACAACCAGAAGTTCACGTTCAAGGTCGTGGGGGGCAGCTCAAGCAGCGCGAGCAGCAGCTCAAGCAGCGCGAGCAGCAGCTCAAGCAGCTCCAGCAGCGCGAGCACCGGCGTCGGTGGTTCGGGCGGGTCCGGCGGCGCTGGTGGCGCTGGCGGCTCGACCAGCTCCAGCAGCTCGACCAGCTCCAGCAGCGCGACCAGCTCCAGCAGCGCGAGCACCGGCGTCGGTGGTTCGGGCGGTGCGGGCGGCTCCGGCGGTGCGGGCGGCTCGGGCGGCGGCGACGCGGATACGGGGGTCAACCCGGCGTCGGGCTGCACGCTCGGCTACAGCCAGATCCCGGACGGGAAGGGCGGCAAGAACGTCGAGGCCGTCTGCCTTCCGAAGGAGATGAACTTCAACATGGCCGCGTCGCTGGAGGCCTTCAAGACGACGGTCTACCCGCTCTTGACCGCCAACTGCTCTGGCTGCCACAGCTCGACGGGCAAGGCCCAGGCGCCCATGCACTCCGACGTCGATCCGGCGCTGGCCCACGAGTACGCGCTCACGCGCGTCAACTTCAAGAAGCCGGCGGACTCCAAGCTCGTGGTCCGGATGGGCATCGACCGGCACAACTGCTTCGGAACGAGCTGCAGAGACGCGAACACGCAGATGCTCAACGCCGTCACGGCGTGGGCGAACGCCGTCGCGCCGACCCTGCCGGCCACCCCGCGCCCCGTCGCGGCCGGCGAGAAGGTCACCGAGGACCAGGTCAAGGCGTGGATCGCGACGGACAAGGCCACCGTCGCCGCGGCGGACGCGGAGTTCATCAAGTACGCCTCGCTGCACGAGCTCCACAACGCGGGCGTCAGCGCAGAGGAGCTCAACGTGGCCCGCGTGGGGCTGTCGAAGGCCCTGAACTCGACCGCGCGCTGGGCCCCCTCGATCGTCAACCCGGTGGACATCAACGGCAAGGGCATGGTCTACCGCTTCGATACCCGCAACTACTGGGGCTACAACAAGGGGGTCACGAAGCTCCACTTCGGCGGATCGGACGACGACGTCTTCTTCGGGAGGACCTCGGTCAACTACCTGGGTGAGCCCGTCGGCTCCGACGTCACGTTCAGGGAGCGGTACAGATACACCTCGACGGTCCAGGTGGATCCGAGCTTCGCCAGGCTCGTCTGGGGGCGCGTCCTCGCCGGCAACGTGGAGGGCGCCACGGACAGCCAGGTGCTGCCGCCCAACGTCAACGGCTTCAAGACGGATTACATCGAGGCGAGCCAGCTCGTCTACACGCTGACACGCCCGGACGTCTACAACGCCATCATGGCGATCCCCTGGTACGCGCAGGATCTCGAGGCCGAGCTCGGCGTCATCAAGGACGCGGGGATCAAGTCGTACGAGTACATGCTCACGAAGCAGGCCATCACCGTCGATTCCCGCATGTACTACAGGGCCAGGACGAAGAGCGGCGGGTTCTACTGGAAGACGTGGGACGTCTTCTCCGGGCAGCTCGACGGCGTGACCACCATCGAGCAGGCGTACGAGACGGGCCAGATCCGGTTCCCCTTCTGGGCGCACCCGATCCCCAAGTTCATCAGCGGGGCCGGCGGCTCGGCGAGCAACTACAGCTTCATCGCGACGCTGGCTCAGCCGAACGGCACGGAGCCGGCGGGGTGCGACGGGGCGCCGAGCTACGCGGGCGGCAGCTACATCAACTGCCGCTACTACACCGGGACCGACGGCCTCCAGCAGTCGGCGGAGGAGGTGATCTGGGATCTGCCGAACGGCCTGCAGGGGTACTCCCTCTGGGGCGGCATCAACCAGCGCCGCGTCGACGCGTTCGTCAACATCGTGCGCGATCCGCGCCTCCAGAAGACCGCCTCGGACGCGCAGATCAACAGCACGCTGGGCTTCGCCACCCAGGACCGCCGCCTGAACACCGGCAGCTCCTGCATCGGCTGCCACGCTGACGGCATGAACCGCGGCAACAACGATCTGCGCGACTGGCTGGACGCCGGCGGCTCGCGCCTCCCGAAGGGCGAGCACGGGGTCGACGGGTGGATCAACGACGCGGCGACGGTGGCTCAGGTCAAGGAGCTGTATCCCCCGTCGACCGTGATGCGGCCGCGCATGGAGGACGATCGCAAGGTCTTCCTGACGGCGATGGCGAAGATGAAGCGGGGCATGATCCTCGGCGCGGACAAGAACGTGTACGTGGAGCCGACGATCTGGACCATCGAGTGGGCGCAGAACTTCTACAAGTACCCGCTGAGCCGCTCGAATTGACACCTCCTCGCCAGAGCGCGCTCCTGGTCTCCGAATCTTGGCGTCTTGTGGCGTCTTGACGGATCCATCGTTCCGGCAGGGTGGGGTAAGCCCCCCACCACCCGAACGTTCTCCCGATCGGATCAAACGATGGATGCCAGAACGGGTGAGTCACCCGCCGGGCGTCACGGCGTGAGGAGATCGCGCGCCACGGGCTCGTGCGCGCCGCGCGGGTGGCGCTTCAGGTAGAGCTCCGCGATGGGGCGCGCCGCCGCCCGGCCGGCCGTGCGCTCGACCGCCACCATCTTGCGGCCGAGCGCCTCGGCCGCGAACGGGCCGCCCGGCGACTCGGCGAGGTACGTGTCGTACCAGGCGACGGCCGCCTCGGGCGAGCCGCCGTCGTGGATCAGGCGGCCGAGCAGGAAGGCCGCCGCCTTGCCCTGGCTCGTCCCCGGGAACCGCTTGCGCGTCGCCGAGAGCGCGCGCTGCGCCACGTCGCCGCGCCGCGCGTACCGCGCCGCGTCCCCTAGGGCGACAAGGTCGTCCAGCGAGCCCCGCTCGAGCACCCCCCCGAGGCCGCGCTGCTCCGCCTCGGCCAGGACCGCCCGGAAATCCCCCGCCGCCACGCGCTGGGCCCAGCTCGGCGCCGCCGCCGCCGCGCCGGCCGGCGCCGCCGGCCCCGCACCGTCCGTCGGAGGACTCGCGGGCGCCCCCTCTGCCCGCGAGCCCTCCGGCCGTACGGCCCCGGCGTCGCCGCCCCCGGCGTCGCCAGGTCCGATGGTCTTCTCCTCCCGGGGCTGCGCCGCCGTGCCCGCGGGCGGCAGCGCCTTCGGCGCCGGGTCCGCCGCGCTCGCGGCGTCGCCGCTCGAGATCTGCACGTCGCCCTCGCGCATCCGCGCCACGAGCCGCTGCCCGGCGCGGAGCGGCAGCCCGTCGGGCGCGAGCGGCCCGCGCACGGTCACGCTCCCCTCGTGCAGATCGACGCGCAGCGTGCCGTCGCCGCGGCTCCAGGACACGTCGAACGCCGTGCCGGTGACCAGCACCGCGAACGGCCCCGCCTCGACGGACCAGCGCGCCTTCGGCCGCCGCGTGACGCGCAGCGACGCGCGGCCGTCCTCGAGCAGCATGCGCGCCCCGGCCGCGTCGACGTCGACCACGCGCATCGCGCTGCCCGGCGAGAGCGCGACGGAGGTGCCGTCCGTGAAGCGGAGCCGCGCCTCTCCGCCGGCCGTCGCGGCGATGTACCGGCCCGCGGCGGAAGGCGCGCCCTCGACGGCGTAGTCGAGCGGCCGCGCCGGCCAGAGCGTGACGAGCGCGAGCGCGAGCGCCGCCGCGCCGGCGAGCGCGAAGCTCCACCGAGGCCACCCGGAGAGCGCGCTCCACAGGGGCGAGGCGCGCAGCCACGAGCCCACGCGGCCCAGGGCTCCCGCGCGGCCCGCGCCGCGGCTCACCGCCTCCACGAAGCGGGCGCGCTCGGCGGCGTCGTGCGCCGCGTCGACGTCCGCGGGGACGCCGCTCCGCACGAGGTCCGCGAGCCGGCTCAGCTTCTCCGCTTCATTCATCGCGATCTCCTCCGTCGGCGGGGAGGGTCCCGGGCCGATCGAGGTCCTGCGGGGCCTTGGTGAGGTAGGCCGAGAGCGCGGGATCGCGCTCCGCGGCGGTGAGGATCCGGTGGGACGCGCGCGCGAGGTGGCGCTTCGTCGTGGCCAGGGAGCAGCCGAGCGCGGCGGCGATCTCGGTGAGCTCGAGCCCCTCGATGAACCGCAGCACGAAGAGCGCCCGGGACCTGTCGTCGACCTGGTCGAGGATGCGGTAGAGCCGCGTGAGCGCCGCGCGCCCCTGCGGATCCTGCTGCGCGCCCCCCATGTCCGGGAGCTCGCCCGAGGGCGACAGCTGGAGCCAGCGCCGCACGCGCCTGCGCCGCAGCTCGGCGCGCGCCACGCGCACCGCGATGCCGACGATGAAGCTCGAGAGCAGCGAAGGGTCCCTGAGGTCCTTCGCCACGCGGAAGAAGCGCAGGAACGTGTCCTGCACATGATCGTCGACCTCGTCGCCCGGCCCGAGGGTGCGCGTCAGGATCCGGCGCACGAGCGGCGCGAACCGCTGCCAGAGGATGGGCGCGGCGCCCGGGTGTCCCTGCGCGGCGGCGCGCGCGAGCGCCTCGTCGTCGGTCGCCGTCAGCGGTAGCGCCTGCACGCCTCGCCTTTGCGTGAAGGGCGCGACCGCTGTCAAGGGCGGGACGGTCGACCGGCGGGGTTGGACCACGCCCAGCAGTGTTCCCCGGGAGGCCTCCGCGGCTCAAGATTCGGCACGCCCGCGCACCGGCGGAGCTCGAGAGAAGGAACGACGAGGACCATCGATGGGATGTGCGCTGGACTACCGGTCTGGGTCACGGCGGCTCCGACGCGACGTCGAACGCCGTCACGGTAGGTTCCGTATCAGTTGTAACCTGTACGCATGACCACACTCGGCGCGGACCATGCCACCGGATCCGCGAGCCCGCTGCATGGCTACGCCGCGGAAGCCATCCTCCACGAGGGGACGATGATCACCGTGCGCCGCGCGCGCCGCGCGTCGGACGGGCAGCCCGTCGTGCTGAAGGGACCGAGCGCCGGGCGGGCGTCGCCGCGCGCGATCGCGAGGCTCCGCCACGAGCAGGTGATCACGCGCGAGATCGCGCACCCGGGCGTCCTCCGCGTCCTCGACGTCGAGGAGAGCGACGGGGGGCCCGTGCTCGTCCTGGAGGACTTCGGCGGCGCGTCGCTCGACATCGTCCTGCGGAGCGAGAGGCTCGGCCTGGCCACGATCCTGCGGATCGGCATCCACGTCGCGGATGCCCTCGCGTCGCTGCACCACGCGGGCATCATTCACAAGGACGTCAAGCCGCACAACCTGCTCGTCCGCCTCGATCCGCTGGTGGTCAAGCTCGCCGACTTCGGGATCGCAACGCGCCTGTCGCAGGAGGCGCCGAGGGCCGAGAACCCGGGCGCCGCGGAGGGGACCCTTCCGTACATGTCACCCGAGCAGACGGGCTGGATGAACCGCAGCCTCGACTGCCGCACGGACCTCTACTCCCTGGGCGTCACCCTCTACGAGCTGCTCACGGGCGCGCCTCCGTTCACCGCGCCGAGCGCCATGGAGCTCGTGCACTGCCACCTGGCCAGGACGCCGACGCCGCCGCACGCCGCGTCGGCCGAGATCCCGCGCGTCGTCTCCGATCTCGTCATGAAGCTCCTCTCCAAGGCCGCCGAGGATCGGTACCCGTGCGCCGAGGCGCTGCGCGCCGATCTCGAGGAGTGCCTCCGGAGGTACGAGGCCGACGGCCGCGTCGATCCTTTCCCGCTCGGCGAGCGCGACGCGGGCGGCCGGCTCTGGCTGCCGGAGAAGCTCTACGGGCGCGAGGCCGAGGCGCAGGCGATCGTGGCCGCGTGCGAGCGCGCGGCGGCCGGCGCCGTCGAGCTGTTCCTCATCTCCGGCCACGCCGGCGTCGGCAAGTCCGCCCTCGTCCGCGAGGTCTACAAGGTGCTCGCGCGGCGGCCCGGGTACTTCGTCTCGGGGAAGTTCGGCCAGCTCAAGCAGCGCACCCCCTACGCGGCCATCGCGCGGGCGTTCGGCGAGCTGTGCGAGCGCATCCTGTCGGAGGGCGAGGAGTCCGTGGCGCGCTGGAAGGCCCGGCTGAGCGCCGCGCTCGGCTCGATCGGGCAGGTCGTCGTCGACGTGATCCCCGAGCTCGAGCGCGTCGTCGGACCCCAGCCCGCCGTGCAGCCGCTCGGGCCGAGCGAGTCGAAGAACCGCTTCCGCCTGGCGTTCCAGACCTTCGTCCGCGCCGTCACGGAGGAGCACCTCCTCGCGCTCTTCATCGACGACCTCCAGTGGGCCGACCCGGCCTCGCTGAAGCTCCTCGAGCTCCTCATGACCGATCCCGACGTCCGCGGGATGCTCGTGATCGGCGCCTACCGCGACCAGGAAGTCGACGACGCCCACCCGCTGGCGAGGTTCGTCGGCGGCCTGCGGGCGGCGGGCGCGTCCGCCTCCGAGGTGTGGCTCGGGCCGCTCGAGATCGAGGACATCCGCCGGCTCCTCGCCGACGCCCTGCGCTGTCGCCTCGAGGACACGGACGCCTTCGCGGCGCTCATCCTGGAGAGGACCGCGGGCAACCCGTTCTTCATCCACCAGCTCCTGCACGCCCTCGCCGGCGAGGGGATCGTGCGCTTCGATCCGGCCGCGGGGGCGTGGGCGTGGAGCCTCGATCGCGCCCGGAGCGCGGAGGGCGCGGAGGGCGTCGTCGAGCTGATGGCCGCGAAGATCCGGCGGCTCGCGCCCGGCGCGCAGCGCGCCCTCCGGCTCGCCGCCTGCGTGGGCCACCGCTTCGACCTCCGGACGCTCGCGCTCGTCGCCGAGCAGCCCCCGGGCGAGGTGGCCGCGGCCCTCTGGGAGGCCCTGCGGGCGGGCCTCGTCGTGCCCCTCGATCCCGAGTACCGCCTCGTCCACGCCGGCGACGCGGCGGTCGCGGGCAGGCTGCTCGAGGACCCCTCGTTCCGCGTCTCGTACCGGTTCCTGCACGATCGCGTCCAGCAGGCGGCGTACGCGCTCATCGACGAGCCGGAGCGGAAGCGGCTGCACCACCGCATCGGCCGGCTGCTCGCGGCGAGCCTCGGCGAGGACCCGAGCGACGAGGATCTGTTCGTCGTCGTCGGCCACCTGAACCTCGCCCCGGCCCCGATCGAGGATCCGCCGGAGCGCGGCGAGTTCGTGCGGCTCAACCTGGCCGCGGGGCGGCGCGCGCAGGCGGCGACCGCGTACGACGCCGCGTTCGGCTACCTGAGCGCCGCGGCGTCCGCGCTCGGCCCGGATCCATGGGCCGGCGAGCCGGGCCTCGCCTTCGACGTCTTCGACATCCATGCCGCGAAGGCCGAGTGCGCGTACCTGACCGGCCGCTGCGACGACGCGGAGGCGCTCTTCGACGCCCTCCTCGAGCGCGCCACCTCGGACGTCCAGCGCGCGCGCGTTTACTGCATGCGGATGGTCCTCTACAACGCGCAGCACCGCTGGGCGGGCTCGCTCGCGGTGGCGCTCCAGGGCCTGCGCCTCTTCGGCATGGAGGTGCCCACCGACGGCGAGGCGCTCGCCGCCGCGCTCCGCGCGGAGCTCGCCGAGGCCGAGCGCGGCTTCGCCGCCCGGCGGGGCGAGGACGTCGGCGCGGGCCCGGAGCTCGCCGATCCGCGCGTCAGGATCGTGGTGGAGATGCTCGGCTACGGCTCGCCCTCGGCGTATATCGTCAACCTGCCGCTGGCCCAGCTCCTCGCCGTCAGGATGGCGAACCTGTCGCTCCGGCACGGGATCTCGCCGATGGCCAGCGTGGCGTACGCGCTCCACGGCTTCTACCTGGCCGCGTTCTGGGGCCAGCCGCACGAGGGCTACAGGATCGTGCGGATGGGCGTCGCCCTGAACGAGAGGTACCGGGTCGATGCCATCAGGGCGAAGGTCGACTTCAACTACGGGGTCGTCATGAACCACTCGAGGCCGCAGCGCGAGGCGCTCGAGGTCCTCCAGCGGGCGCGGGTCGCCGGGATGGAGACCGGCGACTTCATGTTCGCGTCGGCGGCCTCCAACATCGTCGCCCAGATGAAGCTCAGCCTGGAAGGCGAGCTCCGGCGCGTGCGCGAGGACGTCGGCGGGTTCCTGCGCTTCACCTCCCGCACGAAGGACGCGCTGTCGACGGCGGTCCAGACCGTCGCGCTGCAGGTGATCCAGAACCTCGAGGGGCGCACGCTGGACCGCGGCACGCTGAGCGACGCCGGCTTCGACGAGGACGCCTTCGTGCCGAAGCTCGATGGGATGGGCTTCGCGATCGTCGCTGGCTTCTACTACACGAACAAGCTCGCGCTCGCGTACCTCTACGGCGATCACGAGGGCGCGCTGCGGATGGCGCGCCGCGCGCACGAGCGGGCCCGCGCCGTGACGGGCCAGTACATCGGCATCGTCGATCTGCCGCTCTACACCTGCCTCACCATCCTGGCGCTCGGCCCTCGGGCGAGCGGGGAAGAGGGCGGCGCGCTGGCCGAGATGCTCGCGTCGAGCCACGACAAGCTCGCCGTCCTCGCGCGGGACTGCCCCGAGCTCCGGCACCTGGAGCTGCTCGTCCGGGCGGAGCGCGCGCGCGTCGCCGGGGAGGCGCTGGAGCCGATCCTCGAGCTCTACCAGCAAGCGAGCGACGCGGCGGAGCAGGCGGGGTACGTGCGCTACCGCGCGCTCGTCAGCGAGCTCTTCGGCAGGTTCCTCGCGGCGAGGCGCATGCCGTGGCTCGCGCGCTCGTGCCTCGTCGAGGCCTACCAGGCCTACGCGCGCTGGGGCGCCACGGCCAAGCTGCGGCAGATGGAGGAGGCGTACGTCGAGCTGCTCCCCCGCGCGGCGGCGGGCCAGCCCGCGTCCGCGAGCGTCCTGTCGAACCTGACCTCGGTCGCCTCGTCGACGATCGAGACGGTCGCGCGGCGCGTGGCGCTGCTCGACGCGGCGGCGCTCATCCGCGCCGCGCAGGCGGTGGCGCGCGAGATCGACCTCGGCCGCGTGATGACGCGGCTGCTCCGGCTCGCCGTCGAGAGCGTCGGCGCCCAGCGGGGCGCGCTGGTCCTGGACCACGAGGGCGGGCCGCGCGTGGAGGCCGTCGCCGAGGACGAGGGCGAGGTGCGCGTCGGCCCGTCCACGCCCGTGCGCGAGAGCGGCGCCGCCGCAGCCCGGGTGATCGAGCTCGCGATGCGCACCGGGAGCGCCGTCGTCGTGGCCGACGCCGCGCAGGACGGGCGGTTCGACGGCGACCCCTACGTCGCGGCGCGCAAGCCGCGATCGGTGCTCGCGCTGCCCATGGTGAGCCAGGGGGAGGTCTCGGGCGTCCTCTATCTGGAGAACAACGCCGCGCCCGAGGTGTTCTCGCCCGCCCGCCTCGACGTGCTCGAGCTCGTTGCCGCGCAGGCCGCCATCGCCGTGAAGAACGCGCTGCTCTACGCGCGCGTCCAGGCGGCGAGCGACGAGCTCCGCAGGGCCAACGACGCGCTCGAGGCGGCCGTCGCCGCCCGCACCGCGGAGCTCTCCGCGGCGAAGGTGCAGCTGGAGGCGGAGCTCGTCGAGCGGGAGAGCGCCGAGCGGGCGCGCGCCGCCCTCCAGGAGGACCTCATCCGCGTGCAGCGCGAGCGGCTCGCCGAGCTGTCGACGCCGCTCATCCCGATCACCGACCGGATCATGGTCATGCCGCTCATCGGGACCCTGGACGCGGAGCGGGCGGACGAGGCGCTCGAGACGGCGCTGCACGGCGTGGCGGACACGTCGGCGCAGGTCGTCATCCTGGACATCACGGGCGTGAAGGGCGTGGACAGCAGCGTCGCCGCGACGCTCGTCCGGGCCGCGACCGCGCTGCGGCTGCTCGGCGCCGAGGCGGTGATCACCGGGATCCGAGGCCACGTGTCGCAGACGCTGGTCAGCCTCGGGATCGACCTCCGCGAGACCGTCGTCCAGGGGACGCTCCAGCGCGGGATCGCGTACGCGCTCCGGAAGACCGGCCAGGCGCGGCAGCTCGCCGCCATGGCCCCTCGCTGACGGCCCGCGATCGCAGGCGCTCAGTTGGCGAGCTTGTTCGCCTCTCGCGGGCCGAAGATCGCCTCCCAGTTCGAGCGGTAGGCGTCGGTCGCGACCTGCGCGGGGCCTGACCGGGACGACTCGCGCGCCGCCGGGAGGAGCACCTCCACGTCGAAGAGCCGCGCGTGCTCGGACCGCTGCGTCAGCTTCACGAGCTCCCCGTTCAGCGGGCGCCCGTGCTCGGTGGGCCGCAGCTCGCCGATCTCGAGCCGGTCCTCCCGGCTCCGGATGACCCGGAAGCCTTCTCCCTGCTCGACGGGGCTATGGATGAAGACGACATCCTGATTCGCGGCGGGCGCGGGCGTGTCCTGGTTCTGCGGGGGCTCGTCCTTGCCCATCGCGAGAGTTTCCCACGTTTGCCCCCCCGAGCGCCAGGTGAAGCGAGCGCTCGATCGCCGCCTGTCACCGCCCGTCACCGCCTGTCACCGCCTGCCGCCCATCGCACACCGCCTCCGCCCCCGTTGCTCCGTCGCTCGCCGCGCCGCAACGCTGCGCATCACGGCGGCGCGTATTCACGTGGCGCATGGCGCGTGGCCGGGGCCTCCAAAACTTGGCCAGCGCGCGGCTTACGCCGTACTGCCGGCCAATGGGCCCTTTGCACCGCGGAGGGCCCGCGACGGCGGACGCGGCTTCGCGGCGGAGGAATGGGCGTATGAACGGTCGAGGCGCAGAGGGAGAGGGCGTTCGCAAGGCGCCGGAATCCTTGGACAGAGAGCGCGAGGGCGGCGGCGAGCGGCGCGCTGGCGCCGGGCAGCGGGTCCGCGTCGAGGCGCTCGTCGCGGTCGGCGAGACGTCGGGCGGCGGCTTCGAGGCCGAGTCGATCGACATGTCCCCCGAGGGGATGCGCCTGCGCACGGCGTACCTGCCGCGGGTCGGCGACGCCCTGATCTGCCGGTTCGACGGGCTCGGCAAGGAGCTGGTCGTCGAGGGCGAGGTCTGCTGGCGCGCCGAGCAGGCGCGCGGCGGCGAGTTCGGCCTGCGCTTCACCGGCCTCGACGCCGGGTCGGAGGAGGCGGTGCGCGCGATGTGCTCGTCGATCGACGCGGGCGGCGCAGGCGCTGCGGGCCCCGCGCCGGCGCTCGCCGTCCAGGCCGCGGCCGCGTCGCCCGGGGCCGCGCAGCGGGGCTCCCGCGTGCGGCTCCACATCGAGGGTCTGGGCTCGCCCATGAAGGCGCGCGTGCGCGGCGGCGGGCTCGACGACCTGGAGGTCGGCTCCAACCTGGAGTTCCTCAAGGTGGGCCGCTCCCTCGAGCTGGAGGAGGTCGATCAGGGCACGCGCCGCGAGGCGTACATCGATCACGTGAGGGTCGAGGTCGACCCGGCGACGAGCGTGCCGCAGCTCGTGGTCACGCTGGCCTACGAGGCGCCCCGCGCGGCCAGGGCGCCGCGGCCGCGGCCCTCGTCGCCCGAGGCGCTTCCCCCGGCCCCGGCGCGATCGTCCCACGACGCCGGCGCGCGGGCGCCCTCGTCGCCGCCGCAGGGCGAGCGCGCGGCTGGGCGACCGTCGTCGGCGCCGACCGTCCCGGCGCGCGATCATCAAAGCGAGCGCGCGGCTGCGCGGCCTTCCACGGCGCCGACGGTTCCGGCGCGCGATCATCAGGGCGAGCGCGCGACGGCGCGGCCGTCCTCGGCGCCGCCGGCCGAGCCTCGGGGCGAGCGCGCCCCCTCGGGCGCGAGCGGCGGCGCGGCGGCCCACGCGGACGACGACCACGACAGCGACGTATCGCCGGCGCTCTCGGCCCGGGAGGCGCGCGCGGGCGCCGAGGCGGCCCCGCCCTCCGCGGACGACGGAGCGCCGTCCTCCGCGGGGAGCGCGGCCGAGGACGCGGGCGCCGAGGCGGCTGCCGACGCGCAGCCGGGCCGGCTGCGCGAGGTCGGCGAGAAGGCCGCGATGGCGGGCAAGGCGGTGGCGGGCAAGATCGCGCCCGCGCTCGCCGGCGCCGGGGCGCGCGCGGCCACGGCGATGGCGGGCCTCGTGGCGAGGATCAAGGCGCGGCGCGCCGCGCGCGCAGGCGACGGCGACGGGTCGGGCAAGGACGGCGGCCCGCGCCGCAAGACGGCGCCGCCGCCGGCTGGCGCGCTGAAGTCCGGTGGGCGCCGGCTGGTGCGCGAGGAGCCCGAGGAGGCGGCGGGCGAGGGCGGGGAGCCGCCGCGCTTCAACAAGAAGGCGGCCGCGGTCGGCAGCTTCCTTGGGCTGGCGGCGGTGCTCGTGGTGTTCGGGGCGGCGCGCCTCTTGGGCCTGCGGGGCGGCGACGCGCCCTCGGCCGGGGCCGAGTCGGCCGCGGGCGCGCCGGCGCTGCCAGCGTCGGCGTCCTCCGGCGCGCCTGCCCTCGCGGCGGCTGCGGGGCCGGCTGCAGCGCCGGGCGGCGCGCTCACGGCGAATGTCCCGCTGTTCGGCGCGACGCCCCTGTCGACGACGGAGCCTGTGCCGCCGACGCCGCCGGCGGAGCCGAGCGCGCTGGCCGGCGACGCGCTCGCGCCGGGCGCGGCGGTCCCGGGCGGCCCGGGCGAGGACGACGAGGTGGAAGCGGCGGACGACGGCGACCAGGAGGGGCCGCGGGAGTGGGGGCAGGGGTCGGTGAGGAACCCCATCGTCCTGAAGCTCAAGATGGACGGCCCGATCGAGGAGCTGAACGGCGCGGCCGGCGCGATGGGCTTCACGGTATCGCTGCCCGATCGGCGGGCGCTGTCGTCGGGCAGCGGCCTCGCCCGCAAGGACAAGCGCATCGCGTCGGTGCGCGTGGTCAACACCGCGCACGGCGCGGAGGTCACCCTGCAGTTCAAGGACGGCGTGCCCGCCTACAAGGCGAAGGCGCGCGGCGATCGCCTGGAGATCTCGCTCGGCCGCGGCGAGTCGAAGAAGGTGGCGTCGAAGTCGAAGCCCGAGAAGAGCGAGAAGCACGAGAAGAAGAAGGGCGACGACGCCAAGAAGAAGAGCGAGAAGGGGAGCGGCAAGAAGGACAAGGAGCGCTGAGGGGCGCGGGCCGGGCGGAACTAGCCAGGTTGGCGCGCCGTCCTCGGCGTGGCATTCTCCTGGGGTGCGGTGGAACGACGAGAAGAGCCGGCGTTTCCAGGCGCTCCGCGCGGCCGAGGCGCGCGGGACGTTGACGGACCCCGAGCGCGCGGAGCTCTCTCGTCTGTTCGAGGATCTCGACGCGGAAGAGGCCGACGCCCTGCGCCCGGCGATGGAGCTGGCAGCGGCACGCGCGGAGCACCTCGCGGCGCAGAAGGCACAGCTCGAATCCCAGGCTGACGCCCTGGCGCGCATCGTGGCCGAGCAGGAAGGGCTCCTGGCAGATGCCACCACCTACCTCCAGAAGCTGCGGGAGAAGAACGCGGCCTTGGCGGAGGACTACCGGCGCCTCATGGGGCACGATCTCGCCCCGGCCCGCTGAGGGCGTAGTCGCGTGGCCGATGAGTTACGCGCGCTGGTCCGGGAGGGCTTTCGAGCGCGCTGCGCCTACTGCGGGGTGCACGAGGATGCGGTCGGGGCCACGCTGACGGTCAACCACCATCGCCCGCGCGCGCATGGCGGCACCGATGACGTGGCGAACGTCGTCTACTGCCTGCGATTGAATCGCCCGCAGCTCGTGGCCTATCGGCTCGCACGGCAGGCGGAGGCGACGCTTACAGCGGAGCTCGCGGTGAGCCGCCGGCGCGTCGAGGAGCTGGAGCGGGCGGTGCTCGATCTGCGTGCGGCGCTGGAATCGACCGCGGATGAGATCGAGCGCCGGTCGAAGGGGCGCCCCGGGGAGCCCTGAACCGGTCGAATCCGGGCTCGGCGCTTTCCTCTCCTCTTCAGAGGAAGAAGTGGACCGTCAGGTTGACGGACCCGCTGCTGGCGTTGCTGCTCTCGCCCATGTACTCGTAGCTCAGGATTGTCCAGCGCCCGGTCATCTCGAACCCGAAGCCCTTCGGACGACCCCACAGAACGCCCAGCTCCAGCATGCCGCCCAGGGCGTCGTCGAACCGAGCATCGGCGCCGCCGAGGACGCCGTCGCCATAGAGGCGCGGGTTGATCTCCAGGATCCCGCCCGCGGCCAGGACGCCGTGCCACGAGCTGTCGACTGCCACCAGGCTTCGGACGGAGGCCATCAATGGGATGCGCTCCAGCTTGATCGAGCCATCGGCGTCGACGAGGGTGCTCTTGTACTTCCACCCGGCGTCCAGCCCGAGACCGAGTCCCACGCGATCTCCGAGCCAGAGAGGCGTCCAGGTCAGTCCACCGGAGAGGGAGATCCCTTCTCCGGCGTGGACGGCGGTCGTGGAGCCGTCCGAGTACGTGAGCTCGGCGAGTTCATCGCCGCCGAAGGCGAGGCCGAGCGAAGCGTGCAACCCCAGAGACGAGAGCCATTCCCCGCGGCGCAGGGCCGGGGCGAACTCGTTCGGAGCGCGATCCGCCTCGGGTGCTGCGGAGGGAGCCTCGGCGCGCGCCACGGAAGCCCAACCTAGTACTCCCACCCCTAGCGCCGTGATCAGGATCTTCGAGTTGATGGTCATGGTTCTCGCTCCAATCCGAGCCGTCAGCCGATGACGGCGACGACGATCTTGTCGCGCACGTCTACGAGTACGCGTTCGCCAGCGCGGCTCTCCCCGACGTCGTGCAGCCCTTTGAACGCCGTCATGCCGGCGATCGGTGCGGCGTCAGCCTTGGTGAAGGACAGGCACGCTGGCGTTGTGTGAGCCTTCGAGTGACGAGGCGATAGACAATGCGTTTGTTGTGTAATCTTGTCAACGGCGAAGCAGGGAGGGGTCATGGCGTTATGGAGGCATACCCAGCAGGCTTGGGTCGAGCTCCCGGGAGCGCTCGCCACGGACGCCGCGCAAGGCTCGGTCGATGGATGGATGGATGCGCAGGAGCGTGGCGGTGGGGCCGACCCGCGCATCGCTCTGTCGCGGGATCGGGTGTTTCGGGCGGTGCTTCGCTTCGCCGATGAGGCCGGCCTCGACGCCGTGACGATGCGGGCTGTCGGCCAGCGCCTGCACGCCGAGGCCATGTCCCTCGACAAGCATGTCACTCACAAGGGGGAGATCGTCGACGATCTCGTCGAGATCGTGTTCTCCGAGATACTTTGCCATCGGCCTGGGGGTGCCGCCGGGGGGGAGCAACGGATTGGATCCGTTGGGAGGGGGCGTCGCCAGGGGGTTGCGGCGGACCGGATCCGTTGGAAGGGGGGGTCGCAACGGATCGAGTCCGTTGGAAGGGGGCGTCGCCAGGGGGGTCGCAACGGATCGAGTCCGTCGGGAGGGGCGTCGCCAGGGGGGTCGCAACGGATCGAGTCCGCTGGGAGGGGCGTCGCCGGGGGGGTCGCCACGGATCGAGTCCGCTGGGAGGGGCGTCGCCAGGGTGGTGCGGCCTTTTGGCCAAAGTGCTGCGGCTCGCGAGCAAAGTGCCGCACCCCATCGCAAGCTCAGCCATCGGTGGGCGGCTCATCGAACAGGGACAACTGGATCGGGCCATCCGGCGCGGGCGGTGGAACGACCTGGACCGGGGATGCCGGCGGAGGCGGCTCGCTGCGGCGCCGCTGCTTCAGCGCGGGCGTCGGCTCCGTCACGAGGCGCAGGAACCCTCGGTTGTTCGGAAGCGGCCTCGCTGGCGCGGAGGGCTCGCGATGAGTGAGCGGCTTCGCCTCGGGGGCGGTAGCCTCCTCCTCGGCCGTGAGCGTCTCCAGGAGCTCGTCCAGCGTCCACACGTGGTCGGTCAAGCCGGCCTGCATCGCCGGGGTGACTCTGAGCGTCTTCACGACGTGGCAGAGGTTGTAGTAGGCGTATGTCAGAGCGACCGACGCGCGGTGGTGCTCGATGCGCTTGGAGAAGGCCAAGCACAGGCGCCGCATGCGCCCGTTCTGGTGCCTCGTGGTGCCGTTCAGGCGCTCCACGTAGGCCGTGGACGCCTTGGCCGGGTCCGGAGCCCCGTAGATGGTGCTCTTCGTGATGAAGGGGTCCCTGGGCGGCTCGTACCGGTGGTCGTCCCGGCGTCCACGGCTGCCAGAGCGGTAGTTCTTCACCGTCTGCATGTAGTCAATCGACGTCCCGAAGGATGCGCCGACGGCGCTGATGTACGGCGCGAAGCCGTCGCTGGTCAGCTGCGGCATGACCAGCACGCGCGCGCGAAGGTCCTTGATGAAGGCGTCTGTCGTGGCCTGGTCGCGCTTCCCGACGCGGTAGGCGATCACGAGACGGCTCAGCGTGTCCATGGCCACGAAGGTGTACGCCTCGCCAACCTCGGGCGGGTCAGCAGGCGTCACCCTCGCCTGCTTCTTCTGGACGTAGCCCCAGATCTCGTCGACCTGGACGAGGATGCACCGGAGGTCTCGCACCATCCGGTTGTGGAGCCGCTCCGCGCCCTGCCCCAGGGCCAGCGCGAAGCGGCGGATCGTCCGCTGGTGGACGCCCGTCATGCGCTCGGTCGCGCGCACGCTGTTGCCGTCTACGAGCGCCGCAAGCACACGCAGGCGCTTCTCCGCCTGGAGCACGTTCGCCACGGGACCCTTGCCTTTCCCCGGCGGAGGGCCCACGATCCGGTCTGCCAGGACGTCGGACGGGTCGCACCGCTCGGCTTCTGCCGCCCTGCTCCTAGTTTGCCGCTGGGAGCGGGGCGTTTTCGTCTAAGGTCCTCTGATTATAGCGATTTTGCCGAGGAAAACCGCTCGGAAGCGTGCGGGAATGATGCCGGCAGGACGGGGTATGTCATAGCGTCGGTCCGACCACCTTGCGGTGGAGGAGATCGCTATGGGTAGAATTGTAGAGCGTAACTCTCAGCACGATCGCGATGGCGCAACGAGCGACGCGAGAGATGCGAGCAAGGCGCTCGCTGTCGCCGCTAGGCTTGCGGCGGAGATGGCGATTGCTCGGATGAGCGAGTCAATGGTGCCGAACGTCGCCGAGTTGACCGCGCTGATGGGCGCCGCTGCTCAAGCGCTGGACGCCTCGAGTAGAGCCGCTACATACGGAACCTGGTCAGGCCGGGTGCCTTCTGATGAAGTCGCGGACACCATCAACCAACAGGCGAACTTGCCCTAGTTCGTACTTATCATACTTGCCGTGCGCAGCGTTGTTTCTGATGTCGAGCCAAGCCGTGATCGCCTTATCATCGGTGAGCCCGTACGCTTCGGCTTTTCTGAGTTCCGCATTGATGAGCATTGCCTTCTTGTGGCCGCCAGATGCGTCAACGGTCGGCACCCCGAACTTGTTGCACAATTTGCGCAGATGCTCTTCGAGGACGCTTCCGCCTATCACGGCCGCGGCGTCTTTGTAGCCGTCCTCCACGAAGTACTGCGCCATGGAAAGCATGTCAGAGAACAGGTCAGCATGAATCAGCTCTGTGATCCCCATCAGCCTGCCAGATTCGTAGTCGTCTCGCAGCGCAGTCAGTATGCCGCACAGGTGCAGTACTGTATAAGCTGGGGTTGGTGGAGCACAACTATCCAAGATCAAGTTTGCTTGCTGTATGTACGCGCTGCCTGGGGGAGAGAGCCTCTTGATTGCGGCGTACATCAATGTCTCGACGTGCTTCGCTTCGTCTACTGGCCTATCGGAAAGATCTCTAAACTGAGCGCGCTTGCTCGAGTCGTGGAATTTCTCGAGAACGGCGTTGATTTGGCTGATCACGGCATCATTGTTGGCGACCATGCCCGGACACTACCGTGGGCATATGCGGCGCGGAACCATGCGCGCGTCCAGCGACAGGCGTTCAGTGGCTTGCGGGACGAAGCAGAGGTTGGCGCGATGAGGACGGCGAGGGACGGGCTACCGCCGCCAGCGCTTGAGCCTCAGCGCCAGCGCTTCCCGCGCGATGCGGAGCCTGGACGCTGCCGTGTGCGGGTTCATGCGGCGGCGTCGGGCGTAGGCGGCAAGGCTCTCCGGGTCGTCCACGGAGAGCAACGCGTCGACCTGCCAGCCCGGCAGGCTGGCCATGGCGTCCAGCACCTCACGCGCCTCGATCTGGGCGTGCATGTCGATGCCGACGGGCTCGTGCAGCAACCCCAGGGGGCTCGGATGAATCACGGCACGGCGTGCCCACGCGCTGTTGACGTAGTGCGAGGCGAGGCGCCACGCGATGCCGTGGAGCCACTTCCTCAGCGCGTCGCGCGGCTTGTCCCGAGGGTCCGGCCGGTACATCCCACGGCGGACGGCGTTCCAGGCGTTGAGCAACACCTCGGCCTCCACGTCGCGGCGGTCGCGCTTCGGGATGCCGGCGAGCGTCGCCAGGACGATGCCGCGCTCGGCAAGGATCGCCTCCATCGTCGGCTTCTTCCTGGGGTGTCGCGCGGCAGGCGGGCGTCCTGCCCCCTTCCGCGGGCGGCTCATGGGTCACCCCGCCGAGCGCCGCACGTGGGGCAGCGGTCGGCCGCCGCAGCGAGCCCGCCGAGGAGCTGCTCGACGGTGACGCCGGCCGCCTTGGCGGCGCGCTGTGCGGTCGCGATCGAGCCGTTGTCGCGCCCGTTGGCGATGCCCTCGATGCAGTCGACGGACACGCCCATCACCGCGGCGAGGCATCGCCACGAGCCGTACGCGGCGCGAAGGTGGCGCAGCGCGGCACGAAGCCGCATGCGCTGGGTCGGGGTAAGGGAAACGCTGGGGGCGGTTCGGCGGCGGCGCTTGGGCGCACCTCCGCCTTGCCCACCGTCGGGTGGGATCAGGTATAGCTGCACTGTCGGACTCCGGGTGGAACGGGGTTCGGCCACGCAGCCCGGTCGGTTGGCGCCGACGCGGGCTGCACTACTTCCGGCCGAACTTAGCCCGTCAGCACGGGGCCGGAGTCAAAGTGCTGCACCCAAAGGCAAAAGGCCGCACTACCGTCGCCAGGGGGGGCGCAACGGATCGAGTCCGCTGGGAGGGGCGTCGCCAGGGTAGTGCTCAATTTTGAGCAATGGTCACTCGGTCACCTTGACGCCGGACCCGATGCCTGAGCCGCGCCATCGGCCCGGCCTCCGCCCTCATCCGCCCCACGCCCTGCCGTCCCGCCTCGCAGCCCCGCCACGCGCGCCGCGCTGCCCGTTGGCGCTGGCGACCGACGACGCGAAAACGCCGTCAAACAGGCTGTAAACGCGCACGCCGGCTAGGACATGCGCTGTCCCATCGGGCCCGAAACGCCGGGAAACATAGGCTTTCGGTGCTATCTTGCAGGGTACTTAGCAAAGCGCCCTGCCCCCGGCTGGTCCCCGGAGACAGGGCTGCGGAACGCCGAGCGGTAGGCCCGCCCTGCGCACGACGCACGTGCAGCATGGGCCCCCGCTTGGGGAGAGGCAAGGCCCTGCATGGCACACGTGCTGCCGATGGCGAAGCGCGTCGAGGTCGTGTCGCATCTCGTCGAGGGGGCGGGCATCCGGCCCACGTCGCGGCTCACAGAGGTCAGCCAACCGGCGATCCTGTCGCTGCTGCTCCGGATGGGGGAAGGCTGCGAGCGGCTGCACAACCGGCTCGTGCGTGACGTCGACTGCGTGACGGTCCAGGTCGACGAGATCTGGAGCTACGTGCAGAAGAAGCAGGCACGCGTCCAGCCGGGAGACTCGCCCGAGGTCGGCGAGGCGTACGTGTTCGTCGGCATGGCGAGCGCGTCGAAGCTCGTGATCGCCTACCGCGTGGGGAAGCGCGACGAGACGAACACCGCCGCGTTCATCAAGGATCTGCGGGCGCGGCTGGTGACGGTCCCGCAGCTCTACAGCGACGGGTGGGCGCCCTACGTCGCCGCGGTCGGGTCGTCGTTCGCCGGCTCGGTCGACTACGCCCAGGTGGTGAAGAACTACCGCCGCAAGGGCCGCAAGGACGACGACCACCGCTACGAGCCGCCGCGCGATCCGTTCATCACCAAGACGCCCGTCTTCGGCGTGCCCGACATGAAGCGCGCCAGCACGAGCCACATCGAGCGGCAGAACCTCACGATCCGCATGCACATCCGCCGGTTCACGCGGCTCTGCAACGGCTTCTCCAAGCGCCTGCCGCACCACAAGGCAGCGGTCGCGCTGCACATGGCGTTCTACAACTTCTGTCGCCCGCACGAGGCCCTGCGCGTCACGCCCGCCATGGAGGCCGGGCTGACCGACCACATCTGGAGCATCGACGAGCTCGTCGCGGCGGCGCTCGCGGAGGCGCCCACGGAGCCGCCGCAACCGAAGGCGTTGAAGCTGCCGGAGCCGCCCGCAGGGACGCCTACAGCGCCAATGCGGGCGCTGCCGAACGGGCGCGGGTTCCTGCGGCTGGTCGGTGCCGCGCCGGCTGCGCCTGTGGCGCCTACGCCCGCTCCGGAGCCGCCCCCAGCGCCGAAGCCTAGGCCGATGAGGCAGTTGAGCCTGTTCGACGAAAACGAGTGATCCCGCTTGTTTGTCGATCGGCGGCAGCACATACTAGGAGATGTCGCGCGAGACAGGTCCCCGTCGCTACGGGGCAGTTCGATAAAGGGTTCGGATGGTCGGAGCGCGCCAAGGCACTCCGACCATCCTGTGGTGGAGGAGCGGACACGTCGTGAGAATCACAATCAATCGCATCGACAAGGTTCCTGGATTGGTTATCAGGGTTCCTTGCGAAGAAGAGATCGAGATAGATTTCGCGCTATGCGCGCAGCATCACTGCGTTGGACAGGGCGTCCAAGTATACAGCGCCCCAGTTCCTGAAGGGATCGACCCACCCAATGCGAGATCTCAGTAGGGAAGGTTGCTCTCGAGCCAGTTGTTTACGTCCGGGGGACCAAATCCGCTATACTGACGCGCGAGCGTGATCACGTAATAGGTGTCGTTCTTGTCTACAATGCTGGCGATAGCGGCGCTAACCGATGCTGGCGTTTCCGACGTGAGGACGGCATAGGCAGACTGTCCAAGCTTTGCCCATGACGGGAATTTCTTAATGTATTCGACCAGCTTTTGGTAGCTTTGCCCTGGCGAATTGAGGTCGTACGAAATCAGAAGCACAGACATGGTCGAATCCTCGTTGGATAAACGCACACCCGGCCCCACGGGGCAGCCGGGTGTGCGGCCGCGCGTCGATGTTACCGGCGCGGCGTCTTGCTGGTTCTCCGCCTCGGGGCCGGCGCGGCGGCGGTGGCGCGGGGAGCGTTCAGCTGCCGGTCAGGCGGCTGGCGGCGGGGACCGTCGATCCTCACCTCCAGCCGGATAGCCTGGTAGCCAAACTCTGAAGCGTACACGCGACGCTTCAGCCCATAGTGCCAGTAGCTCGCCACATACACAAACCTGTAGCCCGGGCGGGGCTCTTCAACGGCCATGACGGCCTCCTTGTGAAAACGTGAACACGGTACGTCGAGGCGGGACCTGCTCGCCAAGACGCAGTGCGTGGGCTTGCCGGTACACGTGGCCGTGTCTACCGCCGGCGCCCGTTCACGCTCTATAGACGCGATCGCTTGATCGCATGGCACACCTATCCCCGCTGCGACGCGAAGGTCGCCAAAAGGGGCTTGCGCGGCACCCTTCAAGCGGGTAAGGTGGCGGTTGTGGCGTGCCGCTGACCTTCCCCGCATGGGGCCGGTTGGTGCTGCGCAAGCCGGTTGTTGAGACCGGCCCGGGTCGTTGGGAACGCGGGAACGTTCCTTTCGGCCCGAAGTCTATTTGGGGTGGCTACTCGTCCGCTACGTCCTCCGGTGCGTAAGGCGCCCCGTTTAGCCCCTCGTGCGAGGCTCCTTCGAGCTTGCCAAGTTCGTCCTCGTCGTCCTCAGCGTAGTCGACCTCTTCCGCGATGCGGAGATGCGATGCTGAGCGATAGCGACCGCGGGTAGCAGATTTCGAGATTTTGCCTGCGCGAGCAAGTCTCGCAAGAGCGGAGCGAGCCGACTGCACGTTCTCCAGTTGGAGCAGCCTGGCAATCTCCAGGACGCCGAATTCCCTGTCCGAAAACTCGTCGAGCAGACCGACAATTCGTTGGGCCGCGCTAGCTTCCGCCTCGTGCGCTGCGACCACGGCGGGATCATGGACCTGCCTGGGCGACACAGGGCCGTCGTCCGCCTCCAGCAGGAGATCGAGCTCGTACTCCAGCCTGGCCAGTTCGCTTCGCAGCGACTGAATCTTGGCCCCGACCTGGATGATCTGCTCGCGCCTGCCCATGGACGACCTCAGCGGTACGAGGAGGTGTACGAGAGCGTCCTGGAAGGATCAAGGTCGAAACGGTTTGAACTGGTGATTTCTGAACGAAACATCCGGAGCCGGACTTACGCACAGGCAACGAACATCTTTTGAACAAGTTTTCCACAGGCATGCCAAGCACGCTGCCGCGGATGTCGCGACGGCATCCGGCGCGAAGTGGTCCGCCTACCTGTCGTGCTGCACGAAAAGGCGGTCGATGGCGTCGAGCGCCTGGATCGCGCCGAGTGCCTGCTGGGCGGCTGCGCGCTCGTTCTTGGTCCTGGCGTCGATGACCGCGTCGAGCACGTCGGTCCAGAGCTTGTCGCGGCTCCAGGGGCGCACGCCGCGGAAGTCGGCCAGGGCGGGGATCTCGCTGGCGATGAGGGAGAGGTCGTCGTCGCTCAGCACGCGCTTCTTGAAGCCGGGGCCGCTCATCGGCGCCACCTCCGCAGCTTCAAGGCGAGCGCTTCGCGGGCGATGCGGAGCCTGGACGCCGCCGTGCTCGGGTTCATCCGGCGCCGCTTGGCGTACGCGACGAGGCTCTCGGGGTCGTCCACGGAGAGAAGCGCCTCCCGCTGCCAGTCCGGGAGCTCGGTCATGGCGTCCAGCACCTCGCGCGCCTCGATCTGGGCGTGCATGTCGACGCCGACGGGCTCGCGGAGCAACCCGAGGGGGCTCGGATGAATCACGGCGCGGCGCACGTACGCGCTGTGAACGTAGTGCGAGGCGAGGCGCCACGCGATCCCGTGGAGCCACTTCCTCAGCGCGTCGCGTGGCTTGTCCCGAGGGTCAGGTCTGTAGAGCCCCCGACGGACGGCGTTCCAGGCGTTGAGCAACACCTCGGCCTCCACGTCGCGGCGGTCGCGCTTCGGGATGCCAGCGAGCGTCGCCAGGACGATGCCGCGCTCCGCAAGGATCGCCTCCATCGTCGGCTTCTTCCGGGGATGTCGTGCGGCAGGCGGGCGTCCGGCCCCCTTCCGCCGGGGCTTCATGGGTCACCCCGCCGGGCACCGCACGCAGGGCAGCGGTCGGTGTCGGCGACGACAAGGCCGCCCAGGAGCTGCTCCACGGAAACGCCGGCCGCCCTGGCGGCACGCTGCGCGGTCGTGATCGAGCCGTTGTCGCGCCCGTTGGCGATGCCCTCGATGCAGTTGACGGACACGCCCATCACCGCGGCGAGGCATGGCCACGAGCCGTACGCGGCGCGAAGGTGGCGCAGCGCGGCACGCAGCCGCATGCGCTGGGTCGGGGTGAGGGAGATGCTCGGGGCGGCTCGGCGGCGGCGCTTGGGCGCACCTCCGCCTTGGCCGCCAGGGGGCAGCGGGAGTACAAGTTGCATCTGTCGGACCTCGTGTCGCGGGGTTCGGCCACGCTGCCCGGGGTGCTTGCGACACCCGCGGGCAGCACTTCCTTGCGCCGAACGCTACGGACCGAGATCGAGGTTCGCCACGCGAATCAGGCTATTTTGAGCACTCGGGCTCAAAGTTGAGCACTACCGTCGCCAGGGGGGCGCAACGGATCGAGTCCGCTGGGAGGGGCGTCGCCAGGGGGTCACAATGGGTCCGGACCGTTGAGGGGGCCGCCGGGGCCGCGACGCGCGCTGACTGTCCGCGTCCTGGGCCCACGTCGCCGAAGGTCCTCCTTGATTCCCCATCCACGGCAGCCGCGGTAGGCCCCCGTGGCATAGGTGTTAACCATGCGCGTTCAGGGCCCCAAGCCAGCCCCCAGCAGCCACCCCTGCGGTCGTGGTCGTGAACGTGGTCGTGAACGTGGTCGTGGTCGTGGTCGTGGTCGTTAACGGCTCAGTCGTGAACGTGAACGTCTCGTCCCGTCAATCGTCGATCAAGGTACCGGCGGAACGTTGACGTGTCGTCGACGACCACGACCACGACCACGTTCACGTTGGTGAACGCTGGGGGAGGGGGTCGCGCTTGGGGCCCTGAGCGCGACCGAACGACCTCCGCCGCCGCGGCGCTACACGGATCTCCCCGGCCCCACCGGCGGCGGGATCGACCACTCCGCGCTGTCCGACAGCCGGGGCTCCGCCTCCTCCGCCGCGCTCCCGAAGAAGTCCGCGACGTCGTGCCGCCTCGCCTCCGCGTCCGCGCGCCCCAGCTCGATCAGCTTCCGCGTGAACGAGCCGTCGAACAGCAGGTAGCTCGCGAGATCCGCGTCGTTCTCCGCGCCGACGTCCACCAGCGAGAGCAGCCTCCGCATCATCGCCGGGCCGCCCTGCAGCTTGCCCGCCCTCACGTGCTCCGCCGCCAGGCGCCCGAGATCCGCGCTCGGCCGCACCACCAGCGTCTCCACCCGCCGGTACGGCAGCGCCCCGCGCAGCGCCGCCGCTCCGTTGATCGATTGCAGGAAATCCGGGCCGAACGCCTGCTCCCCGTCCTCGATCATGTGGTTCACCCGCATCAGCACCTCGAAATCGGTCTGGATGTGGTCGAGCAGGAACGCGTTCAGCACCTTGCCGAGCACGAGCGCCATCCCCGGCGGCTTGCCGCTGTCCCCCGCGTCGATGCTCCGCACCTCGCGCGACAGCCCGATCGCCAGGACGTGCGTCGCGCCCAGCCGGAGCGCCGGCGCGATCGGCGTGTTCTGCCGCACGCCCCCGTCCATGTACAGATCGCGGCCGATCCGCACCGGCGGGAACAGGATCGGGATCGCCGCGGACGCGAGCGCGTGCTGCGGGCCTATCAGCGCCCCCCGGATGATCGTCCGCGGCGGCGCCGTCGTCGGCAGCGCCCCGTCCGGGCCCGTCTGCATGAAGATCACCGTGCGGCCCGTCCCGATCTCCGTCGCCGACACGCTCACCGCCGAGAGGTAGCCGTGACGCAGCGTCCGCGCGATCGCGCGCCACGGGATCTCCCGCTCGACGAGCCGCTGCATCGGCGAGACATCGAACAGGCCCACCCCCTCCGACCCGCCCCCGAACAGCAGCTTCGGCATCGAGATCGCCTGCCGGACCCCGAAGCCGAGCACCGTCTCCAGCTTCAGCTGCGTCCACAGGTTGACGAGGCGCCGCACCCCCAGCGTCGGATCGTCGAGGTGCGCCGCGAGGTAACACGCGTTCACCGCGCCCACCGACGTCCCGCACAGGATGTCGATGCGCGGCGGCGCCCCGCGGAGGCGGGCGAACGCGTCGAGGACGTACGACAGCACGCCGACCTCGTACGCGCCCCGCGCGCCTCCGCCCGAGAGGATCACCGCCACCTTGCGCCGCGGCTTCGCCCCGGTCCTCGCGCCCGTTCCCGTCATGCCATCTCCCCGCGGCGGAGCGGGTCGTGCGCCGCCGCCGGTCCGTCCGCCTCCGCGGCGAGGACCCGCCGCACCACGGTGCGCTCCAGGAACAGCGCCCTGAGCCGCGCGTCGCGGATGTAGCCCGCCACCCTCCGCACGTGCGCCGCCGCGCGGTGGTACGCGTCCGTCGAGCTCGCCGGCGCGCCCTTCTGCAGCGCCTCGCAGCAGAGGTCGCGCACCTCGATGCCGTACTCCGAGCTGCCCGCCTCGACAGCGCCGAGCGCCGTCCGCGCGAGCAGCACCCCGGAGTGGACCTCCCCCGCGTCCACCCGCGACGCCGCCTCGATCGCCGTCGCGTGGGCGTGGTAGCTCATCAGCCCCTGCGACTCGGCGAGCTGCCGCGCCTCGGAGGCGTTCGCGATCGCGCCCTGGATATCGCCTCGCGCCCTGGCCAGCAGGCCGCGGACGTTGCGCTCGTGGATCATGTCGTAGACGCTGCCGGTCACCGCGATGAGCGCGCCCGCATCGGCGCAGAGCGTGTGCGCGGCGTCGACGTCGCCCGCCTCGAGGAGGATCCCTGCCGAGCAGAGGAGCGTGTCGGCGCGCGCATCCTGATCGTCATAGCGCTCGTGGGCCTCGCGCGCCCGCTTCATGTACGCCAGGCTCCGCGGTACGTCCCCGAGCTTCGCGTAGGCGTGGCCGATGTTGCTCAACGTTTTGGCGATCTGGAACCGGCCGCCGATCGCGAGATCGATGGAGATCGACGAGAGCCCGACCGCGATCGCGTCCTCGAAGCGCTCGAGCACGAACATCGCCACCGCGAGCGAGTTCTTCGCGCGCGCCTCGCTGCGGCGCGCCCCCACCGCGCGGAACACCGCGATCGCCTCGGCGTAGGCCTCCACCGCCTCCTGCACGCGGCCGACCCGGCGCAGGAGCACCCCCTTGGTGCGCAGCACCTCCGCGCGCGCCCGCGGCGTCAGCCCGCCCGCCTGCGTCACCCGGAGCGCGCGATCCGCCGCGCTGATCGCGCCCTGGATGTCGCCGAGCTCGCGCAGCACCTCCGACAGGATCGTGAGCGCCTCGACCTCGAGCGCGGGGCGGCGCGCGATGCGCGCGATCTCGGCCGCGCGCTGCGCCACCGGCAGGCCGCGGGCGAGGTAGCCGTCGTCGAGGTCGAACCGCGCGGTGCGCACGAGGGCGAGCGCCGCCCAGCGGGCGTGGCCGCTCTCCTTCGCGAGCTGGCGCAGCGCCGCGAGGTGCCGCCGCCGGTCGCGGCGGCGGCCGAGGTGGCGGAAGATCGCCTCCAGCGCCTCGTGCGCGATCATCCGCCGCGTGTCGCCGGTCGGCAGGAGCGACAGCGCGCGCTCGTAGTACCGCCGCGACAGCTGCGCCTGGTGCCCCGCGCGCGCGGCCCGCGCGGCGTCGAGGTAGAGCTCCGCCGCCGGCCCGGGCGCCTCGCCCCGCGCGAGGTGCTGCGCCACGATCGCCGCCGAGAGCCCCTGCGAGAGCGGCGTCGTCGAGAGGTGCTCGCCGAGCCGCCGGTGCATGCGCACGCGGCTCGCGCCGTCGAGCGCGAGGTAGGCCACGTCGCGCACGAGCGGGTGCCGGAAGTCCACCGCCCCGGCGCGGCGATCGCACAGGCCGCGGGCGCAGAGGCGCGTCACCGCCTCGTCGTCGGCGAGCCGCGTCAGGTTCAGGATGTCGTCCTTGAGCAGCGGCCCCCCCGCGACCGCCAGCCAGTTCACGACGTCGTGCTCCGCCGGCGGCAGCTCGCGCAGGCGGTCGCCGATGAGCTGCTCCAGCGTCGAGGGCAGCGGCTCGCCGCGATCCCCCGTCCGGTCGTGGCGCACGAGCTCGTGCCGCCCGCCCGGGTGCTCGACGATCTCCAGCGTGCCCCGCTCGAGGAGCGCGTCGATCATCTCGAGCAGGAAGAACGGGTTGCCGGCGACGCGCGGCACGAGCTCGCCGCAGACGGCCGCCACCCCGTCGCGCACGCCGAGGCGGGCCTCGACGAGGCGCATCTGCTCCTCGGCGCTGAGCCCGCGGAGCTCGATCCGCACGAGCCCCTCGATGAACGGGGTCACGCGCTCCTCGGGGCGCGTGAGGAGCAGCACGAGCACCGGGAGCCGCTCCGCGCGCTGCTTCAGGAGCTCCGAGAGCAGCTCCAGGCTCGGCCGGTCGGCCCACTGGAGGCCGTCGATGACGACGACGAGCGGCTGGTGGCGCGCCAGCGAGCCGAGCAGGTACTTCACGCCCCGCACGACCACGTCGCGGCCGTAGGCGGCCGCTTCCTCCTCGGGGTGCTCGAGCTGCTTGCCGGTGACGAGCTCGGCGAGCCGCGTGACGATGCGCGCGCCGAGCGGCGAGCGGGCGATGGGCCCGAGCAGGGCGCGGATCACGTGGGAGGCGTCGTCGATCGCGTGGTCGAGCCCCATCCCGGTGACGTCGCGGAGCACGTCGCAGACCGTGGCGAGCGGCAGCTCGCTCTTCACGGGCGAGCACTCGACGTGGAGCACGCGCGCGTCGCCGGGGAGCTCCGAGAGGAACGTGGAGATGAGCGCGCTCTTGCCGATGCCCATCTCGCCGACGATGACGCGCGCCACGGACTGGCCGCGGAGCGCGCCGACCGGCGGGCTCGAGGGCCTGCTCGAGATGCTCGGGGGCCTGCTCTGCCGGCTCCCCGGCGGCTCGCTCTCGCCGAAGCGCGCGGGCGGCTCGACGTTGCCCTTCACGGGCGGCGAGATCGCCCGGTGGTAGGCCGCGTGCAGGTCGGCCCGCTCCGCGTCGCGCCCCACGAGGTCGTTCGGCGAGAGCGCGATCTCCGCCATCCGCTCCTCGCGCGTGAGCGGCCGCTGCAGCGCGTAGAGCCGCATCTGGTGCGGGACCGGGTAGCCGCGGGCGTCGTCGAGGTCGAGCGAGGGCGCGTCGCCCCAGCGGAAGTCGCGGCGGACGAGGCGGTAGACGCCGCCCGCGACCCACGTCTTGCCGAACGGGGTGCGGCTGCCGATGCGCTCGGCGAGGAAGTTCGCGGGCTCCTTGAGCGCGTGGTTGATGAGGTGCCCCTGCTCGTCGCGCTCGCCGTACGCGATGCCGCGGACGATGCCGATCGCGGCGCGGAGCTCGACGGGCAGGTCCTCCGACGCGCCCGCGAGCGCCTCGTGCACGTCGACCGCCAGCGAGGCGGCGTCGGCGGCGGCGCGCGAGGGGTTCGCGAGCAGCCCGACCACCGCGCGCGCGCTCGCGTGCGACTCCCACGACCAGATCGCCCCATGCTTGAAGGCGATCGCGTCGAGGGTCGTGCGGATCGAGCGCCCGCTGCGCTTGCCGGCGAGCCGGCCCTGCGCCCCGAGCAGCGCGTCGACGCCCTCGATGCGCAGCGTGACCACGGCGACGTGGCGCACCTCGCGCACGGCGCGCGGCGCGCCCGTGCCCTCGGCGTCGCCTCCGGTGCGCGCGGCCGGCACCGCCGCGAGCGTCTGCGGCTGCGCCACGGAGCCGTCGTCTTCGGGCTGCTCCTCCGCGCCCTCCGCGCCCTCCATGCGGCGCGCGGCGCCCTCGCGCGCCTCCTCCGCGCGGTCGCGGCCGAGCAGGTGGGCCACGGTCTGCTCGACCGAGGCGTTGTCGACGAGCTCCTGCCTCGCGAGCAGCGCGCGCGCGACCGCCCCGGCCAGGTCGCGCGCGGTCTGGAAGCGGGCCTCGGGCTCGCGCTCCATGGCGCGCATCACGATCGCCTCGAGCTCCGCGGGGATGTCGCGCGCGTGCGACGACGGCGGGTCGAAGCGGCCCTCCTTCACGGCCTGGAGCAGCGCCTCGTCGTCGAGCTTGCCGTACGGCGAGCGCATGGCGAGCAGCTCGTAGAGCACGACGCCGAGGGCGTAGATGTCGCTGCGCCGGTCGACGCGCTCGCCGCGCGCCTGCTCGGGCGACATGTACCCGAACTTGCCCTTCAGCACGCCGGGCTCCTCGCGGAAGAGGTTGGCGCTGGCGATGCCGAAGTCGGCGATCTTCACGACGCCCTCGAGCGAGAGCAGGATGTTCTGCGGCGAGACGTCGCGGTGGACGATGGCGAGCGGCATGCCGCCCTCGTCCTTGCGCTCGTGGGCGTAGTGCAGCCCCTTCGCCGCCTCGGAGACGATGAACGCCGACACGAGCGGCGGGATCCGCGACTCCTTCTGCTGGGCGGCCCGCATCAGCTTGCCGAGGTCGAAGCCCTCGACGTACTCCATCGAGAGGAGCAGCCCGTCCTCGCCGTGGTCGGAGAACTCGTAGACCTGGACGATGTTCGGGTGGTTCAGGCGCGTGGCGAGGTGGGCCTCCTCCACGAACATCGCGCGGAAGCGCCGCGAGGCCCCGTGCGCGGGGAGGATGCGCTTGACGACGAGGAGCTTGTATGTCCCCTCGGCGCCCCGCTTCTTGGCGAGGAAGACCTCCGCCATGCCGCCAGCGCCGAGGCGGCGCTGGATCTCTAGGTCGGCGAGCTGGGACGGGTGCTTGGCCATGCAGCGAAGCGGCGCGCGGGCGCCCTGGCTGGGAGGCGCCGAGCGCGGTGAATCGGGTGACCGGTGATGAACGAGGTCCGCGCTCGGTTCCCCCGATCCATGGGAGGACTACGGGTTGACCCGCATCGTAGCGTCCCGCCCGCGTCTCCGGGGAGACAACCAGGGTGGAAAGGCGAATCTTTCTGGGTGGCTCGGGGATCCCCGGCGGTGGTGAGCCTGCCCGCGCGCCGCACATCCGCGATGGCGGCGCCGCCAGACCCCGGCCCTGACGTGTCGCTTGCAAGGCGCCCTCCCACGGCGCCCGACACCCGGCCGGTGCTGCGCCAGCAGCAACAAAGCGATTGCCGAAGCACAGGCCGTCTGTTAAAACGGATGTCGCGTCTGTGATGAGAGACGCCGGGCGTCCGACCCCGGCCGCTGGCCGTTGGCCCATTGGGCCGAGAGGCGGTGGGGTCGTCGTGTGTGCGCGCCTGAAACCTTGAGGGCTTGTAATGGACATTCGCGTGACAGAGGCGGACGTCGTCGTCGTGGGCGGCGGCAGCGCAGGCTCCACTGCAGCGGTGGAGGCGCAACAGCGGTTGCCCCGGGGGAGGGTCGTCCTCCTCGAGAAGGCGCATATCAAGCGGAGCGGCGCCATCGCGATAGGCATGGATGGGCTGAACAACGCCATCATCCCAGGGCACGCGACGCCGGAGCAGTACGTGAAGGAGATCACGGTGGCCAACGACGGCATCGTGAACCAGCGCGCCGTCTATGAATATGCGCGCAACAGCTTCGCGATGATCCAGGAGCTCGACTCCTGGGGCGTGAAGTTCCAGAAGACGCGATCGGGCGATTTCGACGTCAAGAAGGTCCACCACAACGGGAGCTACGTCCTCCCGATGCCCGAGGGCTACGATCTCAAGAAGATCCTGACGCGCATGGTCAAGCGCGCCGGCGTGAAGGTCGTCAACCGCGTGATGGCGACGCGGATCCTCGTGACCGACGGGCACGTCGCCGGGGTGATCGGCTTCGACACCCGGGAAGGACAACTCGAGATCATCAAGGCGAGGGCGGTCATCCTGTGCTGCGGCGCCTCGGGGCGGCTCGGGCTGCCGGCGTCGGGCTACCTCCACGGGACGTACGAGAACCCGTCCAACGCGGGAGACGGCTACTCGATGGCGTACCACGCGGGCGCCGAGCTCTCGGGCATCGAGTGCTTCCAGGTGAACCCGCTCATCAAGGACTACAACGGTCCGGCGTGCGCGTACGTGACAGGCCCGCTCGGCGGGCACACGGTCAACGCGCGGGGGCACCGCTTCATCGAGAGCGATTACTGGAGCGGGCAGATGATGCTCGAGTTCTACCGGGAACTCCACTCCGCGAACGGCCCCGTGTACCTGAAGCTCACCCACCTCGCCCCGGAGACGATCACCGAGGTCGAGCGGGTCCTGCACCAGACGGAGCGCCCGAGCCGCGGGCGCTTCCACGAGGGGAGGGGGCACAGCTACGCGAGCGATCTCGTCGAGATGCACATCTCCGAGATCGGCCTGTGCAGCGGGCACAGCGCGTCGGGGGTCTGGGTCAACGAGAAGGGCGAGACCACGGTGCCCGGGCTCTACGCCGCCGGCGACATGGCGTGCGTGCCGCACAACTACCTGCTCGGCGCGCTCACCTACGGGAAGATCTGCGCCCAGAGCGCGCTCGATTACCTCGAGCGCGCGCCCGCGGTCGAGCCGCTCGCCGCCGCGGTCGACGCCGAGCGGGAGCGCATCCTCGCCCCCCTCTCGCGGCGGAGCGGGGTGGCGCCGCACCAGTACGAATACAAGGTGCGGCGCCTGGTGAACGATTATCTCCAGCCGCCCAAGACGGGGAACAAGATGACGCTCGGGCTCGAGTACTTCCTGCGGGCGAAGGAGGAGCTCGAGGAGGTCACCGCGGAGAGCCCCCACGAGCTCATGCGGGTGATGGAGTGCCATTTCATCCGCGACTGCGCGGAGATGGCGGCGCGCGCGTCGCTGTACCGGACCGAGAGCCGCTGGGGCCTCTACCACTACCGGCTCGATTACCCCGAGATGGACGACCGAAGCTGGTTCACGCACGTGCACCTGAAGAAGGACGAGCGCGGCGAGATGGTCGCCTTCAAGAGGCCGGTGGAGCCTTATCTCTTCCCGATCAACGACGGCGAGCGCGCGGCCTACCACCGGCTGCGCATCCCGGCCGAGGAGCAGCGCGCGTCGGCCTGACGAGCGAGCGAGAACGCGAGAACACGAGGTCAATCAAGCGATGGGTCACCTGCTCAACCGCGAATCCGTCAAGGCGCAGAGCGCCAGGTCCGTGGGCCACGCCGAGGCCGCCGTGCGGCTCGATCTGCCTGTCGTCATCGACGAGGCGTCGTGCATCAAGGGCTGCCGCATCTGCATCGACTCGTGCCCGGTCGATTGCCTCGCGATCGATCCCGAGACGAAGAAGGCCCGAATGGCCTACGACGAGTGCTGGTATTGCCTCGCGTGCGAGATCGATTGCCCCAAAGAGGCCATCACCGTGAAGATCCCCTTTCTCATCCGATAACGACCCCACGGCAGAGACGACATGACACAGCCTTCGCTCGCGCAGGATCTCGAGGGTATCCTCGGGGATCCCGACCCCGGCGCGCGCCAGCTGGCGCTGACGCAGATAGAGGATCTCTCGGATCCGGAGATCTTCCACCCCCTGATCGCGGCCGTCCGCGACGAGGATCCGACGGTGCGGGCGCTCGCGCTCGGGCACCTCGAGGATCTCGGCGACGCCCGCGCGGTGCCCGCCGTCGTCGGGGCGCTCGACGACGAGGACGCCCGCGTGCGGGAGGCGGCCGCCACGGCGCTCCGCGAGATCCGCGGGGCAGACGCCGCCACGCACCTCATCGACGCGCTGTGGCACACGAGCCCGTTCGTCCGCACCTCGGTGATCGTGGCGCTCCGCGAGATCCGCGACCCGCGGGCGCTCGCGCCCCTCGAAGGGGCGCTCGGCGACCCGGATCCCGAGGTGCGGCGCGAGGCGGTCCTCGCCCTGGCCTACCTGCGGCGGCCCGAGTCCGCGCCGGCGCTCCGCCCGAGCCTGCGCGATCCCGACGCGCGGGTGCGGCAGGTGGCGATCGGCGCGCTCGAGTCGTTCGGCGCGCGGGGTAATACCGCGCTCGTCCAGGACCTCGTGGGGCTGCTCTCCGATCCGGACTGGCGGGTGCGGGTCGAGGCCGCCATCGTGCTCGGCCGCTCGGCGCACGGCCTCGCGGCGCCGCACCTCCGGAGCGCGCTCGACGACGGCGCCTGGCAGGTCCGGAAGGAGGCGGCGCTCGCGCTCGGGCGGCTCCGGGCCGCCTCGGCCACGGAGGACCTCGTCGGGCTGCTCGGGAGCGATCTCGCGGATCTGCGCAAGGCGGCCGCGCAGGCGCTCGGCGAGATCGAGGCGGCGGCCGCGGAGGCGCCGCTCCGCCGGCTGCTCGGCGACGCCGACGTCGAGGTGCGGAAGGCGGCGGGGCGCGCGCTCGAGGCCATCCGGACGGGAATCGGACGAGGCAACGAACGACATGAGACCTTTGCGAGGGATTGAACCGATGACCAGGGCACTCCGCGCGCTCGCCTTCCTCAGCTTCCTCGCGGCGGTCGTCGCCGGGCTGTCGTGCAAGCCCGAGGCGAAGCAGACGATCCGGATCGCGATCGGGACGCAGGACACGACCATCAATTGCGCCACCGGCGGGCTGCTCATCCGGGAGCTCAAGCTGCTCGAGAAGCACCTGCCGAGGGACGGCAAGTACAAGGACGTCACCTACGAGATCGAGTGGAAGGACTTCACCTCGGGGCCGCCGCTGACGACCGAGATGGTGGCCGAGAAGCTCGATATCGGCGCGATGGCCGACTTCCCCGGCGTTCTGAACGGCGTGGCGTTCCAGAAGCAGGGGAGCCGCAGCCGCTTCATCGCCACGCTCTCCGGCAGCGCGCTGGGGAGCGGCAACGGGATCGTCGTGCCGAGCGACTCCCCGGCCCAGGGCCTGAAGGACCTCAAGGGCAAGCAGATCTCGGTGCCGTTCGGGTCGTCGGCCCACGGCATGCTGCTCCGGGCGATCCGCGATCTCGGCTGGGACCCGGACAGGGACGTGACGCTCGTCTCGCAGTCGCCGGAGGTGGGCGGCTCGTCGCTCAAGGCGAACAAGATCGACGCGCACGCGGATTTCGTCCCGTTCGCTGAGCTCTTCCCCTTCCGCGGCTTCGCCCGGAAGATCTACGACGGCTCCGGCGTGAAGGTGCCGACGGCGCACGGCGTGCTGGTGCGCGAGGCGTACGCGGAGAAATACCCGGAGATCGTCGTGGCCTTCCTCAAGGCGGCGCTCGAGGCCGACCGCCTGTTCGCGGAGGAGCCCGAGAAGCACAGCGAGCTCATCGAGAAGGTGACCGGGGTGGACGCCGAGGTCGCCTACATGTTCCACGGTCCGCTCGGCATCCAGACGCGGGACTTCACGATCAAGCCCGAGGTCCGCCGCGCCCTCCAGGTGGCGGTCGACACGCTCACGCTGCTCAAGCGCACGGACACGACCCTCGATGTCGGCACGTTCGTGGACGACCGGTACATCCGGCGCGCGGCGGCGGAGCTCGGGCTCGACTACGAGGCGCGGCTCGCGAGCTACGCGAAGCTCCCGCTGTCCGGGAAGGACGCGCTGTCCGGGGAGCCGATCGCCGAGCCGACGCTCGTCGCGCAGATCTGGGTCGCGGGCGAGCCGAAGGTGCGCGCGTACGCCAGCCCGGGCACGGCGCTCGCCGCGCTCGGGCAGCTGACGACCGAGGGCAAGGAGATCCGCGCGGTGTTCGTGCACGATCGCGCGAGCGGGGTGAAGCTCCTGGCCGATCGCGCGTGGTACGCGAGGCGCCCGGACGGCGGCCTGTCGGCGTTCCTGGCGAAGGAGGACGCGGAGCGGTGGGCCGCGGAGAACGGCGCGGCGGTCGTCGACTTCGCGACCCTGCGGGCCGAGCGCGCGAAGCTCACGGCGGCGGCGCCATGACGATGATCTCCGAGCGCAGCGCGCCGGCCGGGGCGGAGCTCGCCGGGGGCGCGGCCTTCGCGCCCGCCCCGGCGAGCGCGGCCCGGCGGGGCGCGTCGTCCCCCGCGCCGGCGACGACGCGCCGCGACCTCCGCCGCGCCTCCGTGCGCGCCGTGTCCGTGGCGGCGTGCGTCGGCCTCTGGCAGTGGGCGTCGATGACCCGCGCGGATCTCGGCGTCGTCACGTTCCTCAACGTGCCTGCGCCGACCGACGTCCTCGCCGCGGCGCGGGAGCTCTTCGCCTCGCCGAAGCTGTGGCAGCACCTCGGGAACAGCGTGTTCCGCGTCCTCGCGGGGTTCGCCGCCGCGGGCGCCACGGGGGTCGTGCTCGGGCTCCTCATCGGCAGGTCGCGGCTCGCCGAGGACACCCTGCTGCCGCCGCTCGAGATCCTGCGCCCCATCCCCGGCGTCGCCTGGCTCCCGCTCGCGATCCTGATGTTCCCGTCGGCCGAGCTGAGCATGATCTTCATCACGTACATGGGCGCGCTGTTCCCGATCCTGATCGCGACGATCCACGGCGTGGGCGCCCTCGATCCGCGGCTCATCGCGAGCTCCCGCAGCCTGGGCGCGCGCCCGCTCCGCCTGTTCCTCGAGGTGGTCCTGCCGGGCGCGCTGCCGAGCATCGTCACGGGGATGAGCATCGGCATGGGGACGTCCTGGTTCTGCCTCGTGACCGCCGAGATGATCGGGGGGCAGTACGGCATCGGCTACTTCACCTGGGAGTCGTACAACTTGCAGCGTTATCCGGACATCGTCCTCGGCATGCTGCTCATCGGCCTGCTCGGCATGGTCAGCAGCGCGCTCGTCCTGCGGGCCGGCGCGTGGCTCACCCCGTGGCAAGAGCCCCAGGAGAAGGGCCGATGACGCTCGACGCGAACCGCGCGGCGCGCCGGGAGAGCCCGGGGGGCGCCGTGGAGATCCGCGGCCTGTCCGTGGCCCTCGGGACGGGCGCCCGCCGCGTCGAGGCGGTGCGCGACCTCGACCTCCGCGTCGAGGGCGGCGAGCTGGTGAGCCTCCTCGGCCCGTCCGGGTGCGGGAAGTCGACGATCCTGAACGCCGTCGCCGGGTACGTGGCGCCGGAGCGCGGCAGCATCGTCGTCGGCGGCGAGCGGGTCGAGGGGCCGGGGCCGGCGCGCGGCATGGTCTTCCAGCAGAGCTCGCTGCTCCCCTGGAAGACCGTGCTGAACAACGTCGGCTTCGGCCTCAAGGTGCGCGGCGTCCCCGAGCGCGAGCGCCGGGAGGCGTCCCGGCGCCTGCTCTCGCTGGTCGGGCTGTCGGGGTTCGAGGACGCCTATCCGGCGCAGCTCTCCGGCGGCATGCAGCAGCGCGTGGAGATCGCGCGCGTGCTGATCACGGAGCCGCGCGTCGTGCTGATGGACGAGCCGTTCAGCGCGCTGGACGCCCAGACCAGGCTCTCGATGCAGGAGCTCTTGCTCGACGTCTTCCGCCAGGTGCGCACGACGGTGCTGTTCGTCACGCACGACATCGACGAGGCCATCTTCCTGTCCGACCGCATCGCCCTCATGACCCGCCGCCCCTGCTGCGTCGGCGCGGAGATCGCGGTGCCGTTCGGGAGGCCGAGGACCGCGGCGATCGTGGGCTCCGGCGAGTTCGCGGCGATCAAGCGGCGGTGCCTCGAGGCCCTCCGCGACGAGCGCGCGGCCGCCGCGCACCGCCACGACCTGGAGGCCCAGACCAGCGCGTGAGGCGCGGGCCGGCGCGCCGTGCCCGGGCCGCGGGGGCGCGGCGCCTCGGGCCGGCGGCTCCGGTCCTCTCGTACGCGCTTGATGTCCCGGGCGTTCCTCCTTACTACCGAGGCCGAGAGGAGTGATCCCGATGCTCAAGAGATTCCTGCGGGTAACCGACGTGCCGTTCTCGGCCTCGGTCGGGCTGCTCGCGCTGCGCGTCGTTATCGGCGTCGCGTTCATGTTTCACGGCTGGGGGAAGATCCAGGCCCCCTTCAGCTGGATGGGGCCCACCGCGCCCGTTCCGGGGTTCTTGCAAGGGCTGGCCGCGCTCTCGGAGTTCGGGGGCGGCCTTGCCTGGATCCTCGGCCTCCTGACGCCGGTCGCGTCGCTGGGCCTCGCCGCCACCATGGTCGTCGCGGTCTTGATGCACGTGTCGCGCGGCGATCCGTTCTTCGCGATGGGCGGACCCGCCTACGAGACGGCGGCGGTCTACCTCGCCATCTCGGTTGCGCTCCTCCTCGTCGGCCCGGGGAGGCTCTCCGTCGACGCGGCGGTCTTCGGGACGAAGCAGCGCTGAGCGCTCGCGCGCGCCCTCGCGCGATCCGCGCGAGGGCATCGCCGCCAGAGCTCGTGCGTCGGAGCCGAGCGCCGCTGCGCGCTCCGTCCGGCACGGCGGATGAGGTCGGCGCAGGCCCGGAGCGCCTGATCCATCTGCGTCGGACAGCGCGTGCGCCGTCCGGTTTGCGCGTCTGAATTGCGCAGGTCGAGCCGCGCCGTCCCGGTAGCCCGGCACTATGCTCTGGCCGGGAGGACCCGATGGGAGACGGGGCGATGGTGCCTTCGAGCGGCGCGCGACGCGGTGTCGCCGTCGCGGCAACCTGCTCGCTCGTCCTTGGGTGCGTCGCCCTGCTCGGCTGGTGGATCGGGTCGACCCCCCTCATCTCCATCGCGGACGGCCTGCCGAGCATGGTGCCCAACACCGCGGTCGCCTTCGTCCTGTCGGGGGCGTCGCTCTGGGCGCTGGGCGTGCGAGAGCGCCCGGCCCCGGTCCGCTGGCTGGGACAGGCGTGCGCCGCCGTCGTCGTCGCGCTCGGTCTCGCGGTCCTCCTGCAGTACGTCTTCGCGTGGGATCTCGGCATCGATCGCCTGCTGCCCGCGGGGCACGTGGATTTCCCGAGCAAGTTCCCCGGCAGGCCCTCGCCGAACACCGCGCTCTGCTGCTTCCTGATCGGCCTTTCGCTCCTCTCGCTGCCACTGAAGACGCGGCGAGCGTGCCTGCTCCTGGAGTGGAGCGCGCTCCTCGCCGCGGCGTTCGCGATGACCGCGCTGACCGGTTATGTGTTCGGCGTCGGCTACTTCTACGGGCTGCCGCCGCTCTTGCCGTTCACGGGCATGGCGCTCCACTCCGCGCTCGCCCTTGTCGCCCTCTCCTCCGGGCTTCTCATGGCGCGGCCCGATTGCATGACGCTCTCCACGCTGACGGCCAAGGGGCCCGGAGGCATCCTGCTGCGGCGCCTCCTGCCCTACATCATCCTCATTCCGCTCGTGATCGGCCGTGTCTTCCTGGTGGGCGCGGATCTCGGAGTTTACCCCATCGCGGCGTCGTTCGCGTTCGCCTCCGCCATCACGACGCTCCTGCTCGGGGCCATGCTCTGGGTCAGCGCGGCGCGCATGAACCTCCTCGACGAGGCGCGGCAGCGCGCCGAGGAGGCGCGCGCCTTCCTCGCGACCGTCGCGCAGGCCTCGGATGACGCCGTGATCGGCACCTCCCTCGACGGGACCATCCTGAGCTGGAACCCGGCGGCGGAGCGCCTTTACGGCTACGACGCCGGCGAGGTGATCGGGACGAAGCTGCCCGTCCTGTACCCGCACGAGCGTGCCGGCGAGGCGGAGGCCGTCCTCGCGCGCCTGCGCCGCGGCGAGCGCGTCGAGCGCTTCGAGGCCGTGTGCCGGACCAAGCGCGGGCAGAGCATCCATATCGAGGTCACGGTGTCGTCGATCGTCGACGCATCGGGCCGCGTCACCGGCGTCTCGACGATCTGCCGCGACATCGGGCGCCGCAAGGCGATGGAGGCCGAGGTCGCGAGCGCGCACGAGGCGGAGCGGCGCCTCCGCTCGCAGATCGAGGCGATCGGCGCCGCGAGCGCGGCGGCCTCGGAGGCGCTGGCGAGCCTGCCGCGCTCCGAGTCGGGGGTGCGCTCCGTGCTGGAGGTCTTGACGCGGCACGCGAAGGAGATCGTGGGCGCCGATTACGCGGCGCTCGGCATCGGAGAGGACAGCCAGCGGCCGTTCGACGCCTGGGTCCCGAGCGGCGTCCCCGCGGAGCGGATCGCGCAGATCGGCGCGATCCCGCGGCCCGTGGGCGTCCTCGGCGCGGTGGTCCGCGAGGGCCGCACGCTCCGGCTCGCCGACGTGCGCGCGCACCCCGCCTATATCGGCCTGCCGCCGCACCACCACCCGATCGAGGCATTCCTGGGCGTTCCGATCAGGTTTCACGGCCGGAGCGTGGGCAACCTGTACCTCGGCAAGCGCCCCGGCCGCCCGCCGTTCACCGAGGACGACGAGCGGGTCGCGGACCTGCTCGTCGACCGGACCTGCGGCGTCCTCGAGACCGCGCGGCTGTACCGGGCCGAGGCGAACGAGCGAAAGCGGCTCGAGGCGGTCGTCGAGCAGCTGCCTGAAGCGGCGATCCTGGTCGACGCCAAGGGGCGGCTCATCAGCTGCAACAAGCTCGCGCTCCAGTACGCGTCGAGCGGCGTGCGCGATCCCGATCCCTGGGGCAACCGGCTGTGCTTCGAGCACAGGACGCCGGCGGGAGAGCCCCTCGTCTGGGACGAGCGCCCGCTGATCCGGGCCCTCGAGCGCGGCGACGTCGTGACGGGCGCCGAAGGGCTCTTGCGGCGCCCCGACCGGGGCCTCGTCCCGGTGCTGGTCAACGCCGCGCCGGTGCGCTCGGACGACGGTGAGCTCCAGGGCGCCGTCGCCGTCTTTCAGGACATCTCGGCGCTCAAGGAGATGGAGCGGCAGCGTCAGGAGTGGATCGGCGTCATCGCGCACGATCTCCGCCAGCCCATCCAGGTCATCGCGACCGCGAGCCAGCTCCTGGGTCGCGCGGCCGTCGAGCAGCCCGCCGCGGACGGCCAGAAGCAGCTCGCCAGGATCACCTCGTCCATCGAGCGGCTGCGCCGCATGATCGACGACCTCCTCGACGCCTCGCGGATCGAGGCGCGGCAGCTCACGCTGGATCGTTCGCCGGTCAATCTGCGCGCGCAGCTCGGCGAGATCCTCGAGAAGTCGGCCGAGGTGACCGCGGGCCACGCCCTGCGGCTGGAGGTGAAGGGCGATGTGCCCGCCGTCCTGGCGGACCCCGGGCGGCTGGAGCAGATCGTCACCAACCTGCTCTCCAACGCGGCCAAGTACGGTCGACCGGAGGGCGACATCGCGGTCACGGTCAGCGCAGAGCGGGCCAGCGCGCACATCGCGGTGACCAACTGGGGCGGTGGTATCCCGGAGACGTCGCTCCCGTACCTGTTCAAGCGCTTCTCGCGCGCGCCCGAGGTCGATCCGCGCAGCGTCCGCGGCGTCGGTCTCGGCCTCTACATCACGAAGGGCCTCGTCGAGGCCCACGGGGGCACCATCTCCGTCGAGAGCAGCCCTGGCGGCGCGACGACATTCCGCTTCTCGCTGCCGTTCGCGCCCGAGGCCGCGCGAGCCGCCGGGGCGTAGCGCGCAGTCAGCCCCTCTCTGCCCCTCTCTCCTGCTTCCTGCTCCACCGGCGACCCCATCCCGAGAAGGGGGCTTTCAGGCGAGCTCGTCAATCCGCCATCGGCGAGCTCGTCAATCGGTTCTCCCAATCCTCCCAGGACCGCAGAGACATTTGTCCTGCCGCTGTCCGTTCTCCGTATTCCGTTTTGCGGTGCTGCCATCCTTTCGCAGGTTTCTACGGCTCAGATCGTCAGAATGATGGCAGAAGGAACTTCCTGAGGTTCGTATCCTTGCTACACCTGAGATCCGCTCCGGCCCGACGCCGGAGCAGTAAGGTGGCGCAGCAGTGAATTCCTGGTTCTTGCAGGTGAGTAAGCGGCTGGGGCCCGCGGGGCGCCGGCTCTGGGTGCTTGGGTTCATGGGGGTGGTGCTTGCGGTCACGCTGGGGCTCGCGCTGCGCGCGGCGCGCGAGTCGTCCGCGCAGCGCACGGCGAGTTACACCGAGCTCCTCCAGATCGCGCAGGCGGGGCAAGCGACCGCGGTCGAGGTGAGCGGGGATCGCTTCCTCGTGCGTCAGGCGGGCGGCGCCGCGGTGACGGCCGTCGTCGACGAGCCGACGCTCCGGCAGGAGCTGGTCTCCCGGTTCGCGGGCGCCGGCGCCTCTGTCGACTTCGCCTCCCGGGAGGATCCGTCGCGCGCCGCGTCCGCGGTGCTCCCGGTGGTCGTGCTCGCCGCGGTCGGCTTCGCGCTCTTCACGGTGAGCCGGCGGCGCAGCCCGAAGGTCTTCTCGGACGTGAAGGCCGGGGCGGCGCGGGCGGTGGTGCGCTTCGCCGACGTCGCGGGGATGCACGAGGTCAAGCAGGAGCTCGCCGAGACGGTCGAGTTCCTGAAGAGCCCCGATCGCTTCGCGCGCCTCGGCGGCCGCCCGCCGCGCGGCGTGCTGCTGACGGGCGAGCCCGGGACCGGCAAGACGCTGCTCGCGCGCGCCGTCGCGTGCGAGGCGGGCGTGCGGTTCCTCTCGGCGTCGGGGTCGAGCTTCCAGGAGATGTTCGTCGGCGTGGGCGCCTCCCGCGTCCGCGCGCTCTTCGCCGAGGCGCGCAAGTCCGCGCCGTGCATCGTCTTCATCGACGAGATCGACGCCGTGGGGCGGGCTCGCGCGAAGGGGCACGGCGACTCCGCCTCCGCGGAGCACGACCAGACGCTGAACCAGCTGCTCGTCGAGATGGACGGGTTTGACCACGAGACCGGCATCGTGGTCATCGCGTCGACCAACCGCGCCGACATGCTCGACCCGGCGCTGCTCCGGCCGGGGCGCTTCGACCGCAAGGTCACCGTGCCGCTCCCCGACGTGCGCGGCCGCGAGGAGATCCTCAACGTCCACGCCGGGCCGATCCCGCTCCAGGGGGAGGTCGATCTCAGCTACATCGCCCGCGGCACGCCGGGCTTCTCGGGCGCCGACCTGGCCAACCTCCTGAACGAGGCGGCCATCCTCGCGGCCCGCGAGGGCGCCGACGCGGTGGACCCGACGCACATCGACCGCGCGCGCGACCGGGTGCTCATGGGGCTCGAGCGCAAGGGGGTGCTCGTCGACGAGGACGAGCGTTATGCGACCGCCGTCCACGAGGCCGGGCACGTCGCGGTCGGGCTCCTCGCGCCGAGCTGCGATCCCGTGCACAAGGTGTCGATCCTGCCGCGGGGCCGCGCGCTCGGCGTGACCCAGGCGCTGCCCGAGAAGGATCGGCTGATGTACCGGAAAGAGTACCTCGAGGATCAGATCTGCATGCTGATGGGCGGCCGCGCCGCCGAGATGGTCGTCCTCGGGACGATGACGGCGGGCGCCTCGGACGACATCCAGCGCGCCTCGACGATCGCGTGGAAGATGGTCGCGGAGCTCGGCATGAGCCACCTCGGCCCCATCTGCGTCGGCGACGGGCACCCCTCGCGGAGCCCGGCCCTGCTCGACCGGGTCGACGAGACGGCGCGGGCGCTCACGGAAGCGCAGCTCTCGCGCGCCATCGAGATCGTGAGGTCCCGGCGAGGCGAGATCGAGGCGCTCGTCAGGGCGCTCCTCGAGAAGGAGACGCTCGGCATGGACGAGATCCAGGCCTGTTTCCCGGCCGATCGCAGGCCGCGCCCCGAAGGCCAGGCCGCCTGACCGGCGGAGGCTCGAGGACGCCGGAAAGGGAAGTCCTTTTCAGGCGTCCTCGGCGGCAGGCCGCCCGCTCGCCGCGAGCGCGTCCGGCGCTCTCCGCTCTCCCCTCTCGCCGCCGGACTCGACCCTTCCCCATGCAGCCCAGCCGTCTCCTCTCGTCTCCGACGCTCCCGCGCGTGTGGCTGGCGAGTGAAGAGCCTGTTGTCCGAGATACGTTGTGCTCGGAAAGCTCGCTTCCCGGCCGCGCGCGCCGGATCCGAGCCGGTGCGGGGGCTTTGAGCCGCGGCGCGTCGCGCCTTCTTTTCCGTCCGGAGAGGGCAAATCTCCCCTTGCGATTGCCGGGCAAGCTGGTGAAGTGTGGCCACTTGCATGCATGGATTCCGTTTCGTTCGCGTGTCTCTCGACAGGGCACCCTCTCCGCGTTCGCCGATGGCCAGGCCTCTCTCCGGCCGCTCCCTGAGCCCGGCGCGGCCGTCGCGGGAGGCGTGCGGTGCCTGAGCCTCGGATACTGATCCTGTCGAACAGAGATCCGGAGGAAGCCGTCGACGAGCCGCCACTCGCGCAGCGGGTGGGGAGCGGGCGGCTCCGGCTCGGTCGCGAGGACGGCAGCGCGGTGGTCGCGGAGAGCGTGCTCGCGGCCCTCGCCGCGGCCCCGGGCGTGCGCGTGGCGCACCGGCCTGTGCTCCGGCCGAGCGAGGTGCTCGCGGCCATCGGCGACCATCGCCCGGACGTGATCTTCAACCTGTGCGAGGCGCTCGACGGCGACAGCCGCCACGAGGTCATGTGCGCGTGGCTGCTCGCGGGGCTCGATCTCCGCTTCACGGGCAGCGATCACGTCGCGCTCCGGAGCTGCCTGCACAAGGCCGAGGCGAACCGGATCCTCGCGCGCGCCGGCGTGCGCGTGCCGGCGACGGTGCGGGTCGAAGGCCCGGATCGCATCCCGGAGGTCGCGTTCCCGGTCATCGTCAAGCCGGAGCGCGAGGACGGCTCGATGGGCATCGATCGTGGCTCGGTCGTCCACGATCGCAGGGCGCTCCGCGACCAGGTCGCCGCGGTCGTCGCGCAGTGCCGCCAGCCGGTGGTGGTGCAGCGTTACGTGCACGGGCGGGAGATCTCGGTCTCGCTGCTCGGGTGGCCGACGCCGCGCGTGCTGCCGCCCGGCGAGGTCACCTTTCAGGGCCTGCCAGAGGGGCACCCGCACGTGGTCACGTACGAGTCGAAGTGGCGCCCGGACACCGCCGCGTCGATCGGGACGCCCTCCTCGGCGGCGGTGCTGCGGCCGCTCGATCTGCGCCGGGTCGTCGCCGTGGGCCGCCGCGCGTTCGAGGTGCTCGGGCTGCGCGACTACGGCCGCGTGGACGTGCGGCTCGACGAGCGCGGCACGCCGCACGTCATCGACGTCAACCCGAACTGCGATCTCTCGCCGGACGCCGGCTTCGCGCGGGCGGCGGCGCGCGCCGGCCTGTCGTACGCCGACGTCGTCTGGGAGATCCTCCGCGCGGCGCTCGCCCGCGGCGCGCGCCACGACGATCTGCTCCGCGCCCGGGGCCGCGCGCCGGCGCGCGGCCGCGCCGCGGCGCGCTCCGCTGCCCGCGGCGGTCTCGCCGCCGCGCCCGAGGCGCCGTGATCACCCAGCGCGGCCTCCGCGCGGAAGATCGGCCGCTCATCGCCGCGCTGCTCGAGTCGGTCCCGGCGTTCACCGACGACGAGCGCGCGGTGGCGCTGGAGCTCGTCGACGTGACGCTCGGCCAGCCCTCGACGGACGGTTATGGCTACCGGTTCGTGCTGAGCTTCCAGGGCGCCCCGGGCGGCGACGGGGCGCCGCGGCTCCTCGGGTACCTCTGCTACGGCCGCACGCCGATGACGCAGTCCACGTACGACCTGTACTGGATCGCGACCTCGCCCGATTTCGCCCGGTCGGGGGTGGCGCGGGGGCTCGTGTCCACGATGGAGAGCGAGATCGCGCGCGAGGGCGGCGGCCTCGTGCGCGTGGAGACGGGCAGCCGGGAGGGGCACGGCGCGGCGGTGCGCTTCTACGACGCGGTGCGGTTCACGCGGGCGGCGGTCCTCGCCGACTTCTACGCGCCGGGCGACGATCTCATGATCTACACGAAGCGGGTCGCCCCGCCGGCGCCCTCGGCCGGCGAGGCGTCCGCGCGCGGCGAGGCGCCGGCGCGCGGCGAGGCGCCGGCGCGCGGCGAGGCGCCCGCGCGCGGCGATACGCCGCCGCCGGGCGAGCCTGCGCTCTACGACGCGGCGTTCGGCTACCGCGACTACGCCGCCGAGCGCGACTTCCTGCTCGCGTGCGCGCGCCGCTTCGGCGGCCGCCCGGTGCAGCGCGTCCTCTCGTGGGCCTGCGGGCCCGCGCGGCACCTGGAGGCCTTCGCGGAGCTCGGCGTCGGCTGCGCCGGCGCGGACGGCTCGGCGGCGATGATCGCCTTTGCGGAGCGCGCCGCGGGCGCCCGCGGCGCCGGGGCGTGCATCCGCTTCTCGTGCGCGGAGCTCGACGAGCGCCCGGACGTCGCGCCGGTCGATCTCTCGTTCGTGCCGCTCTCGGCGATCCACCAGCTGGCCACGCCGGCGGCGCTCGAGCGCCACCTCCGGCTCGCCGCCTCGCTGCTCCTGCCTGGCGGCGTCCACGTCATCGAGGCGACCCACCCCGCCGATCTCACGCCGTCCGGCGTGAACAGGACGGAGTGGACCGAGCTGCGCGGCGAGCAGTCGATCGACGCGCGGTTCCGCATCCACATCGAGCGGTCGACGCCCGATCGCGTGGTGCCCGTGACCCTCGAGGTGGTGTGCTCGGCCCGGCGCAACGGCGGCGCGCCGAGGGAGCTCTCGTCGATCCGGCAGGAGGCGACGTGGTACGTCCCTGACCTCGCCGGGTGGCGGCGCGTCGCGGAGCGGGTGCCGGAGCTCTCGCTGGTGGCGACGCTCGGCGACTTCAACGTCGACGTGCCGTTCGAGCACGCCGCGGCGTGGCGGCTGATCCTGGTGCTGAAGCGCCTCTGATCGACGCCGCGCGCGCCCGCGGTGGGCGCTTCCAGCGGGATCAGTTCAGGTCCCAGAAGTACTTGCCCCCGCTCGGCGGCGGCTCGTCCGCGCCGCCGCCGGGGCCGCCCGTGTCTCCGTCGCGCGTCAGCTGGAGCACCTCCTCGAGCGAGCTCGCCTCCTCGCGCCAGTACGCCTCCGTGCCGAAGTGCGGAAAGGTCCTCGGGAAGATGGGGTCGTGCCATCGCCGCGCGATCCACGCCGCGTAGTGGATCATGCGCAGCCCTCGGAGCGGCTCGATCAGCCCGAGGGTCGAGCGGTCGAAGCGGCGGAGCTCCTCGTAGCCCTCGATGAAGAGCTCGCGCTGCTGCCGGGCGGCCTCGTCGCGGCCGGGGAGGAGGAGCCACAGGTCCTGCACGGCGGGGCCGACGACCATGTCGTCGAAGTCGAGCACGCGGAGCGCGCCGTCGCGCAGGAGCAGGTTGCCCGGGTGCAGATCGCCGTGGATGCGGTGCACGTCGACGCCGCGCAGGCGCTCCTCGGCCGCGTCCGCGACGGCGCGCGCGGCCGCGAGGTACCGCGGCTCGACGGCCGCGGGGATGAGCTTGCGCTCGACGAGCCAGCCGAGGTCGTCGCGCGCGTAGGTGTCGGCGGAGAGCCGGACGCGGTGCTCGGCGGCGCTGGCCGCGCCCACGTTGTGGATGCGGGCGGCGAGCCTGCCGAGGCGCACGAACAGCTCGTCGCCGAGCTCGTCGGGGGCGCGGCCGCCCATGCGCTCGAAGAGGCAGTAGGGGATGTGGTCGATCTGCTTGAGCGTCTCGCCGTCGGGGAACGGGCGCGTCGGGCAGACGGGGATCTCGGCGTCCGCCAGCTCCGCGAGGAACCGGTGCTCCTCGAGGATCTGCTCCCGAGTCCAGCGCCCCGGCCGGTAGAACTTGGCGATGACGCGGGTGCGATCCTCGCGCTCGACCTCGTAGACGCGGTTCTCGAACGAGTTCAGCGGGTAGCAGACGCGGTTGCAGTGGACGCCCGCGGCCTCGACGGCCTCGATCACCTTGTGCGGCGTCAGCGACAGGAAGAGGTCGGTCGGGGTGGTGGTGCTCATGGTGGGGAGAGTTGAGCACCGACCGGCGTCGCGCTCGACGAGAACTTTCGCCGCGCGCTGCCGGAGGCCGTTGCCACGCGCCGTTGCCACGCGGCGAGCGCCATTACCGGGCGGGCCCAGGGGCGCTGTGTCAAGCGCGGCCGTGATACGCTATCCTGAGGACCTCATGATGGAAGAAACGCAGCTTTCGTTTCGTCACCTCGAGATCAGCAGGCTCGAGGCGATGGTCGAGATCATGTTCCTCGCCGCATACGCTGACGGATCCATCAACGAGGCCGAGCGCGCCGAGCTCGCGCGGCACGTGACGGCCATGAGCGAGGGGCGGCTCGGGGCCGACCTCGTCGAGTCGCTGATCTCCATCATCGAGCGATCGGTGCGCGACGAGGGCAGGAGCGGCCGCTTCGCGGCGCTGCGCGTCCGCCTGCCCGACGTGCGGATGCGCGAGGCCGCGATCGAGCTGGCCGTCCGGCTCGTGGCCGCCGACGGCGTGATCCACGAGAGCGAGCACGCGCTGCTCGTCGAGGCGGCCAGGGCCCTCGAGGTGCCGATCGCGTTCAAGGGGCGCGTCGTGCCCGGCTCCGCCCGCTGAGCGGCGCGAGGGGGCGACCGCGCCGCGGCGATCCCGGCGCGCGCCCCGTGGGTGCCTCGCTGGCTATCGGGCGATCCTGACCGACATCCTGTGTCGATGTACCCGTCGAGCGCCGGTGTGGCGCGCAGGGAATGCGTCGTGCGACGACCGTTGCGCCGGCGGATCGGCCGCGCGCTCGTCCCGGGACCGCGCCGGCGGACGACGCGCTGCGGCCACGGAAGACGCGCGCGCCGGTCGCGGCGGACGGCGCGCAGCCTCCGGGGCGAGCCGATGGCCGCGGGCGCCGGATCTGATGCCTCCACACCGCAATCCCGGCGCCGCGGCGGGCGGGAAAGAGGCGGATCTGCGGCGATTTTCATCGGCCTGCTCCTTGCAGCACACGTGGGCAAGGACATGGACAGCCACCGAACTGACAGCTCCACGACGCCACATGGCGGCTCGATGGATCCCGCGTCGAATCGATCCCGCCCCCCGAGCGGGGGCCGAGCCTCTCAGCGTGCGTACCGCTCGCCGCGGTCTCCGCGCTGGCCCTCGTCTCACCGCCCTCCGTTCGAGCCAGTCGACCTCCGGACGTCGGGCCGCCTGTCGCGGCCGTCCGGCTCGGCCTTCCGTCATGGCGGGGACGTCGCGCCGCTGGAGACGCCGAGCGACGCTCCGGCCACCCCGGCGAGCGTACCGCCCGCCACGCTGCGGACCGGGCTTGCCGGAGCGCCCTCCGCTGCCGCCCTGGCGGTTCCTGCGAACGACCCGTGCTCCGCCGCGCTGCGGCGCTACGCCCCAGGCGACGTCCTCGGGGGGCGCTATCGCCTCACAGAGCTCCTCGGAGAGGGCAGCATGGGCGCCGTGTGGAAGGCGCGGAATCTCTCCCTGAGCCTCGATGTCGCGCTGAAGCTCATCCGTCGCGACTGCGCCGTCCCCGAGGCCACCTCGCGGCTGATCCGGGAGGCGCAGGCGACGGCGCGGGTGTCGCACCGCGCCGCGGTGCGGATCTTCGATCTCTGCTTCACGGAGGAGGGAGAGCCGTTCGCGGTGATGGAGCTCCTCCAGGGCCGGTCGCTCGCCCAGGCGCTCGCCGAGTCGGGCGCGATGTCGCCCATCTCCGCGGTCCAGCTGCTCCTTCCCGTGATCGGCGCGCTCGGCGCGGCGCACGGCGCGGGGGTCGTGCACCGGGACGTGAAGCCGGCGAACATCGTCCTCGTGCGCGAGGGCCGCCGCACGGTCCCCAAGCTGATCGACTTCGGGATCGCGTTCACCGCGGTGCGCGCGGCGGGCGACGAGCGGAGGGAAACGCTGGTCGGGAGCCCGGCCTACATGGCGCCCGAGCAGGTCCGCGGCGGGCAGGAGTCGGACGCGCGCGCCGACGTGTGGAGCGCGTGCGTCGTGCTCTACGAGCTCGTGAGCAGCTGTCGCCCGTTCGGCGGCCCGAGCAGCATCTCCATCGTGCACGACGTGCTGCGCGCCGCCCCGCCGCGCCCGGAGGCCCTCGAGCTGCACCCGCGGCTCTGGGAGATCATCGAGCGCGGCCTGGCCAAGGACCCTGACGGGCGCTTCACGACCATGGCCGCGCTCGGCCGCGCGCTGGCCCAGTGGGCGATCGCGGCCGGGGTCGCCCACGACGTGACGGGCGCGTCCCTCGTCGACTACTGGCTGTCGTGAGAGGGGCTCTCAGTACGTCACGCCGCAGCCCTTCGCGTCGGCGAAGGCCTTGATCGTCTCGAGCTCGGCCGTGGTCGCGTCGCTGTAGGCCCAGCTGATCGCGCCCGCGTATCCCTGGCTGTACCAGCTCTCCAGGAGCGTCGGCAAAGCGGCCGTCGCCAGGCCGGCGATGGGGAAATCCCCCATGATGACGGGCTTGTCCGTGATGCCGTAGTCCTCGGGCGACTGGTTGTAGGGCCAGTACAGGTTGACCCGGTCGTTGATATGAAAGGTGTAGAAATCGACGTCGGTGTCGCGCCAGGACCGCGCCCACTTCATCGACGCCGAGCCGATCGTGACGAGCGCCGTGCTCTCCGCGCGCAGCGCCCGGATGGCCTCGCCGAGGAACGCCGTCATCTGCGCGTGCTCGATCGGATCCACCTGGGCGTCGGGTTCATAGCGAGGGCCGTCGTCCGGGCTCGGTCCGGTCATGGCCAGCTCGGGCTCGTTGATCACGTCCCACGCGACCATCCGGTGCCGGTAGGGGCTCTGCGCGACGGCCCTGGCGATCGGCCGGACGACCTTGTCTATCAGCTTCGCGCGCCGCTTTGCGTCCTTCACGATGGGGGTGATACCGACGGTCTTCACGTCGGCGTCGAGCCGCGTCGGGTGGAAGTTGTCGAAGGAGAACAGGCAGAACACCAGGTTGACGTCCGCCTGCTCGGCGAGCTCGAGCGCCTTCTGGACGTCGCGCCGCGTCGTCCCGCCGAGGCCGGTCGGGTTCTCGCTCGTGTCGAAGACGACGCTCTCGCCCCGGATCTCCGGCAGCATCCACCACCGCACGACGCTCGCCCCGTGAGCACGGATGTCGGCGAGGTTCTTCGCGTGCGTCTCCGCCTCGGCCGCGACGCCGCGCTTGTCCCACGCGGCGATGCCGCCGAAGTCGCCGGCGAAGTTGTGCCACGCATAGTTCATTCCGAACATGAAGCGCTTCTTGCAGCCGATCGTGATACCAGCGCTCTCAGCGGGGCACTCGTCGACACACCCCATGGTGTCGATCGGCGCGCCTCCCTGTCCTCCGTGGCCACCGTCGGAGGGAGCGCTCTCGCCGCCGGCGCCGCCGGCGCCGCCAGCGCCCTTGCCGGCCGCCCCGCCGGCAGGCGGGCTCCCGCCAGTGCAGGCGACGAGGACCAGCGCGGCTGTTGCGATGAGCGCGCGGAGACCCGGTGGGCAACGGAGTGTGTTCATAAGGACAGCGGGGTGATCGTACGCGTGCTGTCACGCGAACGCCATCCTCGGGCGGCGGCGCGGGCAGCGAGCGGGCTGCGCGATGCGGGCAGGCCGGGCGGCGCAATGCGGGCAGGCTGGACGGCGGGCGACGCGGGGCGGCGCCGGCGGGGTTCCCCTTGAAACCTGCTTCCCCGCCCGGCTATGGGAGGGGCTCGGGCGCCGCTCGGGCCCCGAACGCCCCGCTTGCGGGAGGAGAACCACCGATCATGAAAGCGCGCGCAGCCGTGGCCCACAAGGCCGGCGAGAAGCTGACGGTCGAGGACGTTCAGGTGGAGGGCCCTCGCGAGGGCGAGGTCCTCATCGAGATCAAGGCAACGGGCGTCTGTCACACCGACGCTTACACGCTCTCAGGCAAGGATCCGGAGGGACTCTTCCCCGCGATCCTCGGCCATGAGGGCGCGGGCGTCGTCGTCGACGTCGGGCCGTCCGTGAAGAGCCTCAAGAAAGGCGATCACGTGATTCCCCTCTACACGCCCGAGTGCCGGCAGTGCTCTTATTGTACGAGCGGAAAAACCAACCTCTGCCAGGCCATCCGCGCCACGCAGGGGCGCGGGCTCATGCCGGACGGAACGAGCCGATTCTCGATCGGCAAGGAGCGGATTCACCATTACATGGGCACGTCGACCTTCTCGAGCTTCACCGTCCTGCCCGAGATCGCCGTCGCCAAGATCCGCGAGGACGCGCCGTTCGACAAGGTCTGTTATATCGGCTGCGGCGTGACGACGGGTATCGGCGCCGTCATCAACACCGCGCAGGTGAGGCCCGGCGACAACGTCGTGGTCTTCGGCCTCGGCGGCATCGGGCTGAACGTGATCCAGGGCGCCCGGATGGCCGGCGCCGACATCATCGTCGGCGTCGACATCAACCCGAAGCGCCGCGAGCTGGCCGAGAGGTTCGGCATGACCCACTTCGTCAACCCGAGCGAGGTGGCGGGGGATCTCGTGCCCTACCTCGTCGATCTGACCCGGGGCGGCGCCGATTTCAGCTTCGAGTGCATCGGCAACGTCAAGGTGATGCGCCAGGCGCTCGAGTGCTGCCACAAGGGCTGGGGGACGAGCATCATCATCGGCGTCGCGGGGGCCGGCGAGGAGATCGCCACGCGCCCCTTCCAGCTCGTCACCGGGCGCGTCTGGAAGGGCACCGCGTTCGGCGGCGCCAAGGGGCGCACCGACGTTCCCAAGATCGTCGACTGGTACATGGAGGGCAAGATCAAGATCGACGAGCTGATCACCCACACGATGCCGCTCGACGACATCAACCACTCCTTCGACCTCATGCACGAAGGCGAGTCGATCCGCAGCGTCGTGCTCTTCTCCTGAAGCGACGCGGAGCTCGACGCCGGCCGCCTCGCGCGTGACCGCAGGGGCGGACGAGCGCGCCAGGCCGCTCGGCGCGCGGGCCTGGCGCGCGCCGGGCGCGGCGCGTGCTCCATGCCCGCGCGCCAGGCCTGCTCTTCGGGGCGCACGTCGGTGCCGTGTCGGTGCCCTATCGGCGGCGACGGGTGCTGCAAAAATGCTGACCCATGTGACATCATTCGCCGCCATGGTCCATGTCACCTCCCTGGCGGGGCTGCCCGCCAACGCCCTCGCGGAGTCGACCGCGGCGATCGCGGCTTGCGATGCTGTCGTCCTCGTCGCGCCATCGCCCATCGCGAAGTACGCGGGGGGGCTCGGGTCCGCCGTGGGCGCGGTGGTCGAGGCTGCGGCGCGCGTCGACTCCGCGCTCGAGGGCAAGAGTGCTCCGGTCGTCCTGCCGGCGCCGGGGGTGCCTGGCGGGCGCCTGGTGCTCGCGCCGATGGGGCCGCTCTCGGAGGACATCGATGACGTCCGCTCCGTCGCGGAGGCCGCGGCGGCCGGCTTCGCGCGGGCGGTGGACGCGGGGGCGAGCCGGCCGCTGCTCGTCGTTCGCGCTCCGGTGGGCGCCGCGCCGCGGTTCGCGCGGGCCGTCGAGGTGGGCGCGCTCGCCGCGCTCGGGAGCCAGTGGACGCCGCTCGAGGCGCGGGAGGCGGAGATGGCCCCGCGCTCGGCCGAGTCGGTCGCCGTGCTCGGGCTGTCGGAGGCGCGCGCCCGCGAGATCGCGGCCATCGAGGTCGGTCGGGCGCTCTGCCGCGACATCACGGGCACCGAGCCGGAGCGGATGGCGCCCCGCCGCGTCGCCGAGCTGTGCGAGGCGGCGTTCGCCAGGACGGGGGTGCTCGTCAAGATCGAGCGCAACGTCGATGACTATCCGCTCATCAGCGCGGTCTCGCGGGCGTCGCGGGTCGTCGAGCGGCACCGGCCGTGCGTCGTGCGGCTCGACTACAGGCCTCGCGGGGAGATCCGGCGAACGGTGCTGCTCGCGGGCAAGGGCGTCACCTACGACACGGGCGGCGTCGATCTGAAGACCGACGGGCACATGGCCGGGATGTCCCGGGACAAGGGCGGCGCCGGCGCGGTCGCCGGCCTCGTGCGCGCGGCCGCGGCGCTCGGCCTGGAGGGCGTGCGCATCGTCGGGCTCCTCGGGCTCGTGCGCAACAGCATCGGCGAGGAGTCGTATGTGAGCGACGAGATCATCCGCAGCCGCGCCGGCGTGCGCGTTCGGATCGGCAACACCGACGCCGAGGGCCGCCTCATCCTGGCTGACCTGCTCGCGCTCGGGCGGGAGCTCGCCATGAGCGGCGCGGCCGACCCTATCCTGTTCTCGGTCGCGACGCTGACCGGGCACGTCTACCGCGCCCACGGGCCTTATACCGGCGCGATCGGCAACTCCGCCGCGCGGCCGGAGCTCGACAGGCTCGACGTCCTCGCGGAGCGCTGGGGCGAGCCGATGGAGCGCGTCCGGCCGCGGCGCGAGGACTACGCGTTCGTGGCGCCCCGGTCGAGCGCCGAGGACGTGGTCTCCTCGAACCGCCTCGCCTCGGTGAACACGCCGCGCGGGCACCAGTTCCCCTTCGCGTTCCTCGACATCGCCTCGGGGCTCAAGGGGGGGGCGCTGCCGTTCATCCACCTCGACATCGGCGGCGTCGGGGTCGAGTCGGCGGACTGGCAGTTCGGCCGCCCGACAGGCATCCCCATTCCGAGTCTGACAGCTTATCTCTCTGGCGAATCCTGACCGATAGGAGCGGGAAGGAGGAGACACGGGGCCTTCCGAGCTCTCGTGGAGAATCGGGAAGGAGCCCGTGGTTTCCGCGCTCGATGGGCGGGTGATCCGTTCTTGGTGGCCGGGGTGGGGGGGCGGCCCGAGCGGATGTGTTGCGCGGTATCATCGGGGCGATGGGGGCGGCCGGCACGTCGCTGGCAAGCTGGGCCGTCATGCGGAGAACTCGCTCGACCACGACCGGCCATCACGCATCGATCCCGCGCGCGCTCGCCGGGGGACTCGCCCTCGCGGCCACCGCGTGCAGCACGGGGGAACGGGGGATCAACCTGGATGTACCGCGCCTGCCGGCGCAGCGCGACAGAGGTGATGTCCTGCCGGCTGTCACGAGCGACGGCGAGCAGGCCGAGCGCGCGCAGCCGGCGCCCGATACGACCGGGATCACGAGCATGGCAGTCCCGATCGGAAGCACCGGATTTGCGCGTGGACGGTCGACGGTGGTCGTGAAGGGCTCGCTGGAGCGCGTGCGCGCCGCGGTGCTCTCGTTCGAGCGTTATCCGGAGTTCATGCCGCACTACAAGAAGTGCCGCCTGCTCGGGCGCACGCCCGCGGGCGGGTGGGATCTCTACATGGAGGTCTCGGCCCTTTCGGGCGCGGTCACGATGTGGGCGCGCATCGAGATCCAGAAGCCGGTCGTCGAGGATGGCGTCGAGACGTACTCGTCCCGCTTCATCTCCGGCAATGTGCAAGATCTCCAGGCCATCTGGCGGCTCGAGAAGATCGACGCCCAGTCGACGCGCCTGTCCCTCGAGGTGTTCCTCCGGCCGAAGCTGCCGCTTCCGAAGAGCCTCCTCAACGCGGAGAACCTGGACGGCTCGGCGCGCGCCGTCGCAGCCATCCGGGCGCGCGTCGAGCAGGCGCAGGACGGGAATCGCTGACGCGCGCGCGAGCGAGGCGGAGAGGCGGCGAGGCCGGCGTCACCCGCCCGAGGCGAGCCGCCGGACGGGGTTGGGCACGTCGAGCCGCGCCGCCGTGGCGCCGTAGACGACCCGCTCGGTGCCGGGGTCGCCCAGGAACTCGTAGGGAAAGCCGAGCGGCACGCGGCTCGCCGCGTCGAGCCTCTCGAGGGCCGCGGCGGGCAAGACGACGTCGAGGCAGCCCAGGCAGTCCTGCATCTGCTCGGGCTTCCGGGCGCCGATGATGGGGATCACCTGCGCCGGGCGCGACCTGAGCCACGCGAGCGCCACCTGCGCCGAGGAGCAGCCGAGCTCCTCGGCCACCGCGTCGACCGCGCGCGCGACGCGCAGGCCCCGCTCGTCCAGGCGCCCCTGGTTCATCGCCGCGCGCGCGGCGTCGTTGCCGCCACCCCGCGTGTACTTGCCCGTCAGCACGCCGCCGGCCATGGGCGCCCACGCGAGCACGCCCAGGCCGAGCCGGGATGCCATCGGGACGAGCTCCCGCTCCACCGTGCGCTCGATCAGGCTGTACTCGATCTCGATGCCGATGAAGTGCGACCAGCCCCGGAGCTCGGCGATCGCGTTCGCCCGGGAGACGACCCACGCAGGCGCGTCGGACATGCCGACATAGAGCACCTTGCCCGCGCGCACCACGTCGTCGAGCGCGCGCATGAGCTCGGCCTCCGGCGTCGTCCAGTCCCACGCATGGACCCAGAGCAGATCGATGTAGTCCGTCCCCAGGCGCTTGAGGCTCGCCTCGACGGACTGGACAAGGTTCTTCCTGCCGTTGCCGCTCGCGCTCGGATCGGCGTCGTTCATGGAGAGCGAGTACTTCGTCGCGATGACCCACGCGCCGCGGTCTCCGCGGACGAGCTCCCCGACGATCCGCTCGGCGCTGCCGTTCGTGTACTTGTTGGCGGTGTCGATGAAGTTGCCGCCGCGGGCGCGGTACGCCTCGAGGATGCCGCGGCACGCCTCGGCCGAGGCGCCGAAGCCCCAGTCCTCGCCGAAGGTCATGGTGCCAAGGCTGATCTCCGAGACCTTGAGCCCGCTGCCGCCGAGCAGCTTGTAACGCATCTCCATGGTCGTCCTCCTCGGGCGCAGTCGTCGCCCGGCGACAGGCATCCTAGGGCGGGCGGGAAGGGCGCTATAGAACGCCGCTGCGCTCCCTGGAACCGGGCTGCTGCGTTGACCGGCCCCGCGCCGCGGGCGCATGCTGGGGCCGGCTCTCCGATGATGTCCCGCGTCTCCCGCAGCGCCATCCCGTTCGTCCGCGCCGGCACCCGCGAGCCCATCGAGGCGCTCCGGCAGGCGGAGATCCGCGCGTCCAGCCGCTCGCTGCGCTGGACCGGCATGGTGGCCGAGCTCGGCGTGAACCCGTCCTGGGAGACAGACCACCTCGCCGTCGCCGGCCACTACATCGCCATCAACCTCGCGGACGCGCCGCTGCGCTTCGAGCGAAAGGGCCAGCGCGGCTTCGAGCGCGTGGAGATGCCGCCCGGCAGCCTCTGGCTCCAGCCCGCGGAGGTCCCTTTCTCCCATCGCGTGAGCGAGCCCACGATCTATGGCGCGCTCGTGCTCGACCCCGCGCGGCTCGCGCGGCTCGCAGGGGTGCGGGAGCTGCTGATCGAGCCCCGCGTGGGGCTCGTGGACGCCCAGATCGAGCATGTGCTCCGCGCGCTGCTGGTCGAGGTCTCGCGCGGCGGCGCCACGGGCGCGCTCTTCGCGGACGCGATGCTCTCCGGGCTCGCGGCGCGCCTCGGCGCCCGCCATGCGGTCCAGGCGGAACGGCCGGCTCGGGGCGGGCTCTCCCCTGCGACGCTGCGGCGCTTGCTCGACTACATCGAGGCGCACCTCGGCGACGATTTCGGGCTGGAGGCGCTCTCCGGCGTGGCCGGGCTGAGCCCCGCGCACATGGCGCGGGAGTTCAAGCGAGCGTTGGGGGAGCCGCCGCTCGCCTACGTGACGCGGCGGCGGCTCGATCGCGCGCGCGAGGCGCTGCTCGCGGGCGACGTCCCGATCGGGGAGCTCGCGCGCGCGCTCGGCTTCGCCGACCAGAGCCACCTGACACGGCTCTTCAGGCGGCGGTTCGGGATCACCCCGGGCGCCCTCGCCCGTACCCGGTGATCGCCCCCGGCGGCGCGAGGCGCTCGCCGCTCAGGGCAGCCGGATGCTGAGGTTGGCTATCCCGTCCGGAGGGCCGTCGAGGGGAGGGGAGCCGAGCGTCCATTTGCGGACCGGCGTGCCCGGCGGCAGGCCGACGTAGTTGTGGCGGTGCCGGGACCCGTTGAGGTGCGCCCGGTTGCCGGTGAAGGCGCTGAGCCCCGCGGGATCCTCGTTCTGGATGCCGTAAAGCGTGTTCCTCGACAGCGTGTTTCCCTCGACCAGCGCGCGCGCGCAGGCCCTCAGCCAGATCCCTTTGCCGTCGTTGTTCGCGGACTGGCAGCCGATGATCCTCGCGTCGCTCTGCCTCTCGAGCAGGAACCCCGCGCCCTTCTGAGGATCGCCGCGCGACGGACCGGCGTCGACGGGCGGGGCCGGCGGTTGCACGAACAGGGGCGTGCGGTGGACCGTGTTGCCGTCGGCGATGCAGTCGACGAACGCGTTGCCCTCGCCGCCCACGAGGCCGCCCTGCGGATCCGCGAGCGGCGTCGACGCGATGAACCCGGCCGCCAGCCCGTCGTCCTCGGCGGTCCCGCTCGCGTTCCTGTTCCCCACGGCCACGCAGCGCCTCAGCACCACGTGGCGGGTCGCGTGGAGCGCGAAGCCGCCGGCGGGCGCGTCCGCGCTCGCGCCGTGGTTGCCGATCGCGCGGCAACCCTCGAGAAGCCCGCGGTACACCGCCCTGCCGATGCGAAAGCCGAGCGCGGAGAAGTCCTTGACCGCATCGGCGGAGGCGGCCGGGTTCGCGTTGTAGTTCCCGTCCGCCTCGCACTCGACCATCTCCAGGTTGCTCGTTGTCGAGATGTTGAACCCGCACGCGCGGTTCCCGGTGAGCGTGAAGTTCCGGTTCGCCCTGCAGCGCAGGAATTTGTAGTTCTCTCCCCACGCGAAGAAGCCGGCCGGCTCTCCGCCCGACGTGTTGTCGTGCGCCTCGCAGTCCTCCACGAGTACGTTGCGGCAGATGACGAAGTCGGCGCCGACGACGTTGAACTGCACGCCGCTCGGCTGGGCGCTGGTGTTCGCCGTGCGGTTGAACACGCACCCTTTGACCTGCACGTCGTCGCAGAACAGGACGAGCGCGCCCAGCGTCACGACGAAATCGAGCCGGCTCGTGTTCTCCGAGCACACGCAGTTGATCATCCGGATCCCTTCGGCGAAGGCGACGCCGCCGGCCGCGTCCCGGGCGCCCATCACGAAGATCCCGCCGTTGCGGCACAGGAAGCCCGTGTCGAACACGCCGTCGCCGCCGCACCGCCGGACCGACAGATCGAGCAGATCCAGCTGGCTGCACGCCCTGGCGGCGATCCCCACCCCCTGGATCCCGAGCACGCTGCCGTTCCTGAGGACGAGCCGCGTCCTCCCCTCGGCGAACACGCCCACGTTCCCGGAGACGACCTCGCCCCGGCAAGACCTCGCGCCCGGGTCGGGGGCGACGACGGGCGCCGGAGGGTCGATCTGCCGCAGCGTCCTGCCGCACAGGTCGAGGGTGACGTCGTCGCTCGCGATCGTGATGGCCCGCGCGTTCGCGTCGTGCGCCACCCAGTCGACGTCTTCCACGAGGGTGTACACGCCGGGCGCCGTGATGACGAAGGGGACGCGGCGCTCCGGGTCCGGTCCGCCGTTGATGTCCTGCGCCGTGATCGGCGTCGCGGGGAGGCGCGCGCTGGCGCCGGGGAGCTCGCTCATGGTCCTCGGGCGGGAGTCTACGCCGTTCAGCCCGCTCCGCGCCGCGCTGGCGAGCGCGCGCCTCACTGGATCGGCACCGCGCGCAGCGACTCGGCGAGCTTCGCGTAGAGCGAGCTCCGCGGGTCGTCGCGCCGGTAGATGAGCCGGAAATGATCGCGCGCGAGGGGCGCGGACGGCAGGATCCGCTTCAGCTTGCCGCCGCGGAGCTCGGCGGCGACCATGTGGCGCGGCAGCACGGCGACGCCCTCGCCGGCGAGCACCAGCGCCTTGATGGCGGCGCCGAGCCCCACCCAGCGGTGCCGCGCGAACGCGAAGGAGCCGGCGCCGCCCGCCTGATCCGCGAGGTACCGGAACAGCGGCATGGTCGGGTCGATGTCGAGCAGGCAGTGCCGCGACGCGTGCTCCGGGCGGGCGAACGCCTCGCGCCGGAGCAGCTTGGGGGAGGCGACGAACGCGTAGCGCTCCTCGTGCAGCGTCTCCGCCGCCAGGCTCGTGGCGCTCCAGCGCGCGCTGGTGACGACGCAATCGACGCTGCGGTCGTAGAGGCGCTTCAGCAGGTCGTCGGAGGCGCCGAAGTAGAGGTGGAGCGTCAGCTCGGGGCGCCGCCGTGTCAGCGCGCCGAGCTGGGGGACGATCCACGACATCCCGAGCTCGAACCGCGTGCCGAGCGTCAGCTCGACCGGAGCGGGCGCGGGGCCCATCGCGCTGCGGAGGCAGTCCTCGGCGAGCGCCAGGCACTGGCGGGCGCGCGGCAGCAAGGCGAGCCCGCGCGGCGTCAGCTGCACCCGGCGCGTGGTGCGCTCGAACAGCGGAGCGCCGATCTGCTCCTCGATCTGCCGGATGCGCTGGCCGAACGCGGCGGGGCTGAGCGCCACGGCGCGCGCTGCGGTCCGGAAGTTCAGCGTCCGCGCCGCGGCCTCGAAGCAGGCGAGGTTCTCCAAGGAAGGGAGCAGCACCGCGGCATCGTATCGTTCAGCGCAACAATCCCGGCCATGAAATACGGGATCGCGCCGGCCAGGGCGCGCGGTCCACCTCGCGCCGCGGCCGGCGCGCGTGATCCGGAGGGCTCGGGTGGTCCGGATCCCGGGCCGCTACCGGGGATCCTCGACGGGCGCGGTCTCGAGCGGGACGGTGCCGCCGTTCGCGACCCATTTGAAGCCGTCGACGAGCGCGGTCGAGTCGAGCCTTTCGTCGCCGGTGTCGAAGATCATGAACCGCAGCTTGAGCTCCTCGCCGCCGGTCACCGGGGCCCGCGTGCGCAGCCAGCCGGTCGCGCCGGCGTCGTTCCAGAGCCCGAAGCCGGTGCCCTCGAGCTCGTCCGTCCCGAGCGGGCAGTCCTCGCAGACCTCGAAGAAGCTGAGTTTGACGCTGACGGGGTTGCCAAGGCTATCGAACGAGAGATTGCCGTTGAGCGACCCTGGCGGGGCCGGCGTCGCCAGGGCGACGAACTGGTCGTTGAAGCAGTCCTCGACGAACTCGGGGTATTCGAAGGTGTAGAACTTGAACGCGAACTCGTAGCCTGTCGCGTTCGTCGGCGTGCGGATGACGAGCTCGAGGGCGATGTCGTCGTTGATGTTCGCCGAGGGAGCGCACTCGGGGCTGCCTTGCGGGAAGCCGGGCGGCGCCTCGCCCGGCCCGTAGTTCTTGCAGCTATCCGCGTTGCACGCGCCCGGCCACCGGGCGATCCGGGCGCGACCCGAGGACAGGACGAGCAGGCGGGTCCCGCCCTGCGGGTGCACGTTGGGGCCGAAGGAATCGAGCACGCCCACCGCGGGCGAGGGCTCCGCGGGCGAGCCGTCGCCGCGCACGTACTGCGCGCTCAGCACGCCCCACTTCCTGTCGCCGGGCGACGCCCTGGCGCAGAGGTCGATCGCGTGCGCCCCGTGGATGGCGTCGAAGTCGGCGGGAGCGATGTTCCTGTCGCAGGCCGGCGGCGCGTCGTCGATCACGCCATCGCAGTCCTCGTCGGCCGGCTCGGGCACCGCGCCGCTCGGGTCGGGCTCCGTGATCACGACCTCGACGGCGCCTGGGTTGACGTTCGTGTCGCCGTCGTTGCAGTCGCCGTCCTCGATGGTGAACCCGTCGCCGTCCTCGTCGGGCGACGGGCCCTCCTCCTCCGGCGCGCCGCCGTCGCCGAAATCAGCCCAGGAGCCCGTCGACTCCACGCGTCCGCCGGCGCCCGCCTCGGCCGTCGTGGCGCTGGTCGCGCCCCCGCCGCCGCCCTCGCCAGGCGCCTGCTGGTTGCGCGCCGTCGCGGAGCACGCGCCCGAGGCCCAGAGCGCCGCCCCGACGCTCGCGCAGAGACCCAAGTAGACGAAGCGCCCGCCTCTCATGGTGCATCCACCTCGATGGTTGGTCCGGACCGCCGGAGCGCCGCGTCCCCGGCGACCCACGGCAACATGCGAGCACATCACGGCCCGGGCTCGCTGTCTTCTGTTCGCTGCCGCGGCGGCGCGGGGTCGTCGGGCGGCGCGCCTCGCTCCCGTTCCCCTCGCTTCAGGAGCCGCGCGGCCCACAGCGAGAGCGCGAGCAACCCGACGGCCAGCGCGCCCCCGATCGGCGCGCGGTGCCGCTCGGTGAACGGAAGGTCGCGCGCGACAGGGGCGGCGCCGAGCTCCGGGTTTGCCGCTGCGGCGCCGAGCCTCGCGGCAGGGGGACGCTCGCGCACGGTGTGGTCGAGCAGGTCGGCCAGATCGTAGCTCGGGCGCTTGCCGAGCGCGTCGCCGACGTAGAGCCGGTGCGGCCCCGGCCGCGCGGCGCGGAACACGACCTCGCGCGCCCGCACCTCGCCTTGCGCGCCCGAGAGGGAGAGCGGCGCCGAGTCGCCGTCGTGGATCGTGAGCCGGAGGAATCGCTTCCGGGTGGGGATGAGCGGGATCCGTGTCGACGCGAGCGAGGGCCCTGACTCACCGTGCGGACGGATGCGATGGATCATGCCGCTCCCCACGGCCGGCCAGACCGCGCGGTACGTGGTCGAGGCGACGTCGACGCGGCGGCTGAACTCCGGCGTGGCGACGTCGAGGAGGACGGCCTCCAGCGGCGCGCCGTCGGCGCCGGCGTCGAGCGTGACGAGCGTCGTCTTCGCCTCGCTGTCCCGCTGCGTCTCGACGATCGCGAGCGGCGGGAGCGCGGGGGACTCGGTGGGGGCCTGCGGCTCGCACGAGACGGCGCCGCCCGTGATCCGGACGTCCGCGGCCGCGTCGCGCGCCGGGGCGCCCTGGGGGACAAGGCGGATCCGGACCAGGGCGGCGCGCGAGAGGGGATAGCGGACCGACAGGTGCTCGACCGTCTCCGAGCCCTGGGGGATGCGGTACACGTGGGCGCCGCGCGCGACCTCGCTGAGCGACCTCGGAGCCGCGCCGGTCTCGACCCGCGCCTCGCGGAGGAAGCTGCCGCCGGTGACGCTGAGCTCGACGCGGCAGTGGCGCGTGCCGGGCGCGTCGAGCGCCCAGGTCGCGTGCGCCACGCCGGCGGCGTCGACCCCCGGATCGAGCATCGTGGCCGCGATCCGCCCGGAGGCGTGCGCGGCGCCCGGCTCGCGGATCACGTAGGGCACCTCGGCGCCGTCGGGGCCTGCGATGCGGACGTCGGCGAGCAGCTCTTCCGCGCGGCTCTCGCGGTAGAGGTCGAGATCGACGTCGACGCGGTGGTCGCCGGCGGCGTCCACGCCCTCGATGGGCCGGACGAGCGCGTGCCTCTCGGTCGGGAGCGCCGCGCCGGTCTGCGCCTCGGCGGGCCGCGCGAGGCTCATCGCCGCGAGCAGCGCGAGCGGCCCGGCCGCGCCCCGCGATCCGGCGCGCAGGAGCGTCACGAGGCGCCGGCCGAACCGCGCGTAGAGGAACCCTCCGCCGACGAGCAGCGCCCCGACGCCCGTGAAGAGGGCGATCTGGTAGATGCGCTCGACGTGCCAGACGTCCCAGGTCACGAGCTTCGCGATGGTGACGGCGAACAGGGAGAGCCCGGCGTAGCGATGGAAGGCGTCGCGCGCCGCGAACCCCGCGGTGAGCAGCGCGATCGCCGCGAGGGCGAGCACGAGCGTGGTCGCCATCGCGAGGCTGCCTTGCTGGCCCTCGAGGGCGGCGCGGTGCTGCACGGTGAGCTCGGCGAACTCGGCCGCGTCGAGCGGGGCAGGGGGGGCGGCGGGGAGCGCGGTGATCGCGCTCCGCACCTCGAGGACGACGGTCGTGATGAGCAGGGCATACCCCGCGCCCAGCGCCGCCACCGCGGCGCCGCGCAGCTCGGCGCGCGCGGCGTCCAGGGGGCGGGCGAACGCCGCGCGCGACAGCAGCCGCCCCGCGGCGAGCAGGGCGGCGCTCACGCCCGCGAACGCATAGGTCCTCGCGTTGAGCAGGACGGGAACCGCCATCGTCCCATCGCGGCCGTGCGTCGCGAACCAGGTCGTCACGAGCGCCTCGGCCTCGGCCCGATCGACGACGAGCGCCCGCGCGAGGGCGGCGCCGAAGAGCAGCAGGGTGACGGCGAGCCAGGCGCGCTCGCCGGTGCGCGCCGCGATCGCGGCCGCCACGGCCGCGAGGATGCTCCAGACCACGGTGACCGTCGCGCCGCCGAGCCCGAACGCGACGGCCGCGGCGAACAGGGCGAGCGCCTGTCCGAGGAGCAGGGCGATGCGATCGGCGGGGGGCGCGGCGCCGGCGCGGGTCACGCCGGCGCGGAGGAGCGCGGCGCCGAGCGCCAGGTCCAGGGCGCCGGCGCCCGCGGTGAGCAGCGCGCGGAGCGTCGGCGTGTCCTCCGGCGTGGCGCCGAGCGCGGCCGCGACGAACCCGAGCGTCGCCACGCACGCGGCGAGCGCGTCGGACCACGAGAGCGCCGGCGCGCCGGGCTCGCGCGTGCGCCGCGCCGAGGCGCCCGCGGCGCCGAGGAACACCAGCATGACGAGCGCTGATGCGCCGAGGAAACTTGCGTTGACGGCGCTCACGGCGTCGACGGCATCGGCGGCCGCCGAGGCGCCCGCGTCCGCCGGCGCGATCGCGAAATGCGCGGCCGCCGCGAGCGCGCCTGCCGAGACGATCGCCGCGGCGAGGAGCAGGGCGGGGAGCGCGGCGCGCGCGGCCGTCCACGCCGCGAGGGCGGCCGCGCCCGCGAGCGCGAGCGCGAAGAGCGCCGCATCGGCCTCGATCAGCAGCATGCCCGCGGTGCAGGCGAAGAGCGCTGCGCCGGCGGAGCACGCGATGGCGGTCTTCCGATCGAGCTGACCCGCGAGCCCGGCGCCGCGGAGCCACCCCGCGAGGTAGACGAGCGTCCAGGCCGCGACGAGCGCGACCAGCGTCGTCCGGTGCGCGGCAGGCGCGTCCGCGAACGTCGCGGCGAAGGCGAGGAAGGCGGCGCCCATCGGCGCCAGCAGCCAGGCGCTCTCCTCCAGCGCGCGCAGGGCGACCAGCGCCGCGAGCGCGAGCGCGACGGCGGTGGCTGTGAGCGCGCGCGGCGCGTCGAAGAGCAGCGCGGTCGCGCCCGCGTGGGCGAGCACGAGCGCAGCGATGCTGGTCGCCGTGGCGTCCGCGCGCGCCGCGACGCGGAGGAGGCCGGTCGCTGCCGCGCCGGTCGGCGCGGCGCTTCGGTCGGGGCTCGAGGCGGGCGCGCGCCGCAGCCACAGCGCGCGCAGGATGCCCTGCGCCGCGGCGAGCGCGATGAACGCGAGGGGCGCCGCGCGCGCGGCGAGCGGGAAGTAGGGCCCCGGGAGCGCCTGCGCGGGCGAGTCGAGCCAGGGCGCCGCGTCCGGGTCTCCGCCGGCCGGGGCGGCGCTGGCGTCGAAGTGCGTGGCGTACCAGCCCCAGAACAGCGCCGTATGGCCTGCGATCGCGAGCCACGGCGCGACGCGGAAGCCGAGCCTCGCTGCGACGGCGTGGGCGACGCTCGTCATGAGCAGGAGGTAGCCGAACAGGACGAGCGGCCGGTCCTGCCCCGTCGACAGCACGACGGGGTTGAGGAAGCCGGCGACGAGGCTGAGGATCAGGATGGCCTCGCCGCGGTGGCGGAGCGCGAGGCCGGCGCCGAGCAGGAGGAGCGCCGTGTCCGCCGCGAATGCCGCGGGGATCGGGACGAGCTCGTACAGCGCGGCGCTCGCCCACACCGACGCGATCAGGACCGAGAGGCCGAGGCCGATGAGCGTGTGGACGAAGCGACGCTGCGCGCGCCCGCGGAGCACCTCGGCGATCGCGAGGAGCGCGGCGCCGGTCGCGGCGCCGATCGCGACGCGCCCGAACGGCCCGATCCAGGCGTTGTCCGAGGCGTACTTGAAGAAGAAGAGCGCGCCGAGCAAGAAGGTGGTCGCGCCTGCGCGGGTGAGCCAGGTGAGGCCGAGCCGCTCCTCGATGGAGGGTCGCTCCGGGGCTTCGCGGTGCGCGGGCGAGCCGGCGCCGGACGCGCTCGCGTCGAGCGTCGCCGCGGGGCGAGGCGCTCGAGGCATCGGAGGAGCGGCGGGACTCGGGAACGCGATCGCGGGGGGCGCCGCGGCCTCCGCGGCGGCGAACGCCGTGGACGCGACCGCCGGGGGCGCGGTGGCGGTCGGATGCGCGATCTCGGGAGGCGCGCCGGCGGTCGCCATGTCGAGCGCGGGCGGCGCGCCGGCGGTCGCCGCGTCGAGCGCGGGCGGCGCACCTGCGCCCTCGGCGTCGAGCGCGGGGTGCGCCGCCGCTGGGGGCGGGATCGCGCCCTGGGCAATCCGCTCTTGCTCCAGGTCGTGTGTGCTTCGTGGGCTCTCCGCCGCTGCGGTGAGCGCTGCGCGGCCGCGCAGCCCGGAGAGCTCGGCCACCCGGTGCTCCAGCGCGTGGATCCGAAGCAGCAGGTCCTCGTTGCGCCGGTTGGCCCGGACGGCGAACACGAAGGCGACGAGCGGGGCAACCAGGAGATAGCCGACGAGCGCGAGCCCGAAGAAGACGACGATTCCTGCCCCCATGCATGCTTCGTAGCATGGGGTGCGCGTCGCAGGCGCCGCCCGTCCGCGCGACGATGCCTGTGCTGTTCACGCTGCTCGCGCCGACGGCCCCATCGGAAGGGGAGGACCTTTCGGCGCGCGCTGGGATTCGGGTAAGGTGCATCCGCATGAGGAACACACGCCTGCCTGATCGCCGCGCGCCGGGCGCCTGCTATCTTCCCCGTGTTCCCGGACGGCGGCGTTGCTCGGGGGGGGAGCGCGGCCATTCGGGAACAGTTCTTCTGTCCTCTCGACCTTCTGCGGCGGAGACATCGCGATGGTGAAGCACCCGACCGTCTCTGCATGGCAGCGGGATCACGAGGAAGGTGGTTATACGGCCGAGCTGCACGGCTGGACCTTGCGGGTCCGCTGGATACCCGAGCGCCCGGGGGAGGTCCGCGGCTTCGTGTGGGAGGCCGTCGATCCCTCGGGGAACAAGGTCACCTCGCGCGAGATCCACGAGGAGATCGAGGTGGCGATGGCGTACGCCGAGGAGCGCGCGGCCCCCGATCCGGAGAAGCGCGAGGGGAAGACCGTCGATTGAGCCGCGCGCCGCGCGGCGGCGCCGGGCTCAGCCCGCCTTGTCTGCGGGCGCCGCCTTGCGGCTCCGCCTGGCCCCGTAGTTCCGGATCACGATCTCCCCCACGCGGCCTCTGGCGTCGCTCTTCGCGTTGATGCTCCGGAGCGCCGCGACGCGGTCGATCTTGAACCGCTTGTAGAGCGGCGGGATCTCCGGAACATCGGAGTTCGAGAGCATCACCTGGACGCCTCGCCCGTCGAGCTCCGCGAAGAGGGCGGCGAGGCGCTCCTGGTCGCGGAAGCCGAAGCCGCCCGCGCTGTAGGACGTGAAGTTCGCGGTCGACGAGACCGGCGAGTACGGCGGGTCCAGGTACACGAAGTCGCCTTCTTGGGCGTGATCGAGCACGCGCTCGAAGTCGCGGACCTCGATCTCGACGCCCTGCAGCGCCGCCGAGCAGGCCCGCAGCTGGGGCGGGTTGCAGATGGACGGCTTGACGTAGCGGCCGAAAGGCACGTTGAAGCGGCCGGCGCTGTTGACCCGGTAGAGCCCGTTGAACCCCGTCTTGTTCAGGAAGATGGTCCGCGCGGCGCGCTCGGGCAGCGTGAGCGAGGCGGGATCGACGTCGCGAACCTTGTAGTAGTGCGTCTCCTCGTAGGCGTGGCTGCCCAGCGCGGCGATCACCTCGTCGACCCGATCGCGCACCGCCCGGTAGCAGTCGATGAGCTCGGCGTTGACGTCCGTCAGCGTCGCGCGCTTCGGCTGCAGGCAGAAGAAGAGCGCGGCCCCCCCCATGAAGGGCTCGAAGTAGCGCCCGTAGGACGCGGGGAGGAGCGGCTGGAACTGCCGGAGCAGCTGGCCCTTGCCGCCCGCCCATTTGAGAAACGGGCGGGGCGTCACGGGCGCGTCGTCGTCGGGGTCGGTGACAAGGGCGGTGGTCATCGCGCAATACTGGACGCCAACCTACCAGGGCGCGCGATCGTCCTCAACCGCCGAAGGTCACCGCGAGCGAGCACCCTGGTCCGACGCGCCTCGCCGGTCCGCCCCCGACGCGCGGGTGCCCGGGGCCATGGGTCTCTCCAGGCTAGGTCGTTCTATGTCCATGCCGCGGCCCCGTCGGGCGGCGATGTGCCTTGAGATCGACAGTGGATGTTGGCGTGATTCGTTAGTGATTCCAATTGCTTGTAAGCATGCATGAGCGTGCGTGTCCCAGCTGGAGCGCTGCCCGGATCATGGCATGTCGCCGCTTGCGCGATCGCCGAGCAGGGATAAGTTGAAGTCTCGACACGCGGGCTGGACAGCCGCTGGTGGAGCGGAGTTCTCCCGCATTCGCGCACCGCCGTGTCAGGCCATCTCGCCGGTGGACCTGCGCGGCGCGGCAGGGGCTCGCTCGGGCGCTGGGCGCGGGCGTCCCGCGCCGGGTGGCGGCTCCTCGAGGGGCCGCCACGCGTGGAAGCCGCCGTTGCTTCTCGACAGGAGGGATGCCGCCATGATGCTTGCCTTCGACCTCGATCGCGACGACGCCCCGCAGCAGCGCGGCCCCGGTCCTGCGGACGGACCGGGTTGTTTCGGTGAAGCCGCGGACTACCGTGCTCAGCGGATCCTGTACGCCGCCCGCGACTGGATCGGCGAGCAGGACGGCATCACCACCGACGGCCGCTCGCTCATCCTGCTGCACGCCCAGCGGACGCCGCCGGAGCGGCGCGAGGCGCTCGTGCGCTGCTTCGAGCGCGTGATCCTGCACGCCCCCCGGCCGGAGCTCGCCGCGCTCTCGGCGTCGCTGCGCCAGGCGGGGCTCTCCGTGGACGAGGACCTCTCGGTGATGGGCGCCCCGGCCGGCGAGGTGCGCGCCGCCGTGCAGGGGCTCAGCCGGTTTCGCACATTCCCGCCGGGCCTGCGCCTGTCCAGGGTGTCGCCGGACGACGACGAGGCGTCGATCCGCGCGATCCAGGAGCTTCAGGCCGAGAGCGGCCACGCTCCGCTCCCGGGGTGGTACCTGCGCGGCGGCGAGGGGCGCTCCTTGACGCTCGCGCTGCGCGACGGCGCGGGGGCGTTGATCGGCTGCGCCACCCTGTGCGTCATGACGCGGCCACAGCCTGCCGAGATCGGCGGGCGCGAGGCGCTCGCCCAGCTCGGGCTGCTGGGCGCCCCGCCGCTCTGGATCTCCGATGTGGGCGAGGCGCCCTCGTGGACGGCCATGCCGATCTGCACCTCTCTGCGCGAGGACCACCGCGGGCGGGGGCTCGGGGCCCCCCTGCAGGCCGCGGCGCTCCGGGAAGGGCATGATCGCTTCGGGATCCGGTGGTTCTACGCGCTCGTCAGGGCCGGCGACGAGATCGCCAAGCGCATGAACGCGCGTTGCGGGCTCGCCCCGCACCGCGCCGAAGGGTTCCTCGTCGCGTCGGCGGTGCCCCCCGAGAAGCCCCGGCGGCCGGCCGACGGCCGCCGCGGCTCAGGCTGACAGCACGGGCGCGAGGAGAAAGCGCCGCCGCCCTAGCCGAGGAGCCATGGGGCCGGCGCCTCGCCCGCGAGGCGCCGGCGGATCGTGTCGAGCGCGCGCTCGAAATAGCCGTCGCGCGCGACCACGAACTCATCGAGCCGCACGTCGCGCGGCTCGACCTTCACGGCGCCCGCGGCGTCCGGCGGCCGCCGCACGAGGCCGCTCGCGTGGGGCACCTCGCCTCGAACGAGGCGCAGCGCCGCGCCGAGCGGGAGCGACAGCAGCGCGGTCACCTCGCGCGGATCGGGACGCAGCTCCTCGAGCGCGTGTCGGGTCGTCGCGAGCAGCACGTCCTGCAGCTCGCGATCGACGATGCCCGGCGCGTGATCGTCCTGGCTGCGGCGCGTGCCGAGCCGGACCACGTCGCGCGGCGCGAGCGGCAGGCCGATCTCCTCCTCCGCCTCGCGCAGCGCCCCCGCGAGATCCTCTCCGGCGTGGTAGTGCCCCGACACGGCGACCTCGAGCGCGCCGGGCCAGGTGTCCTTGTCGGGGCTGCGCTGCTGGAAGAGCACCCAGGGCTCCGCGGCGCTCTGGCCGCTGTCCGGCTCCAGGCCATCGGGCCCCCGCTCGAGGAGCACCCACACGTGAACGCTCCGGTGCCAGTCGCCGTCGCGGTGAACGAGCCTGCGCGCCTTGCGCACGCCGAGCGACCGGCCCCCGTCATCGAGGATGTCGAAGAGCTCCTCTTCGTCCTGCGCCGCCATGCGCTAGAGGGTAGCGCAACGTGAACGGAGCAGGACGTCTTCGCTGAACTGCGTGCTCGCGCTCGTCAGATGACGCTGTGCTTCGCGCCGTGCTCGACGCACGACATCGGACGGAAGCAGCAGGGAACGAGGCGAGGGGAGGGGAGTGAAGTGGCGATCCCAGCGGGAATCGAACCCGCGTTACCGGCGTGAGAGGCCGATGTCCTAACCGCTAGACGATGGGACCTTGTTCTGTGGAGAAGACCGACAGCAAAGCTGAGCGGCCTGGCTGGGGGACAAGGATTCGAACCTTGATAGCAAGAGCCAGAATCTTGCGTCCTGCCGTTAGACGATCCCCCAAGGGGTCAGCGCCGTGTTCATCAGCGCCACGGGCCGCGGAATCTACTCGGGCTGCCTGGATTGTCAAGCGATCGAAATCGGACCCGCCAAAGAAAAATGCCCACCGCCAAAAATCGCCCATATTTCGGGTGGTTCGGGCGCTTCGCGGGTTGAGCAAGGCCTCCCCCTGCTCAACCCTTCGCTCAACCCGCTCCGCCCTCGTTGCATGCCGTCCGTTGCCGTCGCTCGTCGCTCGTCGCTCGTCGCTCGTCGCTCGTCGCTCGTCGCTCGTCGCTCGTCCTCGTCGCGCTGCTGTCGCCGCGCTCTCGCCATGATCCGTCCAGATTGTTTCCGCGCTGTCGGAGGGGGGCTCGTCCCTGAGGAGGCTCCACGATGTCGCGACCGCGCCCTCGCCGTCGCTTCTCCAGGCATCTCGGCTTCGCCGCTCGGGACTCTCGGCCCCGGAAAAGTCGCGGCTCCCTGCTGCGTGCCCTTGACGCGCCGGGTGACTGATTTACTTTCGCCCGCGGTTTAGCCACCGGCCTAGGAGAGTGCCAAGACACTGGGATCTCGGGCACTTAGCTCTCGTCGCGCGGGCGGAACGCCCCAGCGGGGGGGCGAACGGGACCTCCGGCGAGCCGATGGTCAGTCAACAAGCCGAGGACGAGGGAGCCAGCATGAAAATCAGGCCGCTGCAGGATCGGATTGTCGTCAAGCGCGTCGAGAGCGAGACGAAGACCAAGGGGGGCATCATCATCCCCGACGCCGCGAAGGAGAAGCCGATCGAGGGGCGCGTCGTCGCGGTGGGCAACGGCAAGGTCCTGAAGGACGGCAAGGTTCGCCCGCTCGATGTGAAGGTCGGGGACAAGGTGCTGTTCGGCAAGTACAGCGGCACCGAGGTGAAGCTCGACGGCGAGGAGCACGTGCTCATCCGCGAGGACGACGTGCTCGCCGTGACCGAGTCCGCCGCGACGTGAACCAGGTCCGAGGCAACCGAACGCAAGCGTTCGTACACGCGGCCGCGCGGCCGCGAGGGGATTGATAGATGGCTGCGAAGCAGATCGTTTTTAGCCGCGGCGCCCGCGCCGCGATCCTCAAGGGCGTGAACACGCTCGCCGATGCGGTCAAGGTGACCCTCGGGCCGAAGGGGCGGAACGTCGTCATCGAGAAGAGCTGGGGCTCCCCGGTCGTGACGAAGGACGGCGTCACGGTCGCCAAGGAGGTCGAGCTCGCCGGCAAGCTCGAGAACATGGGCGCCCAGATGGTGCGCGAGGTCGCCTCGAAGACCAGCGACAAGGCCGGCGACGGCACGACGACGGCGACGGTGCTGGCGCAGGCGATCTTCGGCGAGGGCCTCAAGCTCGTCGAGGCCGGCCACAACCCGATGGATCTGAAGCGCGGCATCGACGCGGCGGTCGCGAAGGTCATCGAGGCCGTGCAGAAGGTCGCCAAGCCGACCAAGGACAAGGACCAGATCGCCCAGGTCGCCACGGTCAGCGCCAACGGCGACAAGGAGATCGGCCAGATCCTCGCCGACGCCATGGAGAAGGTCGGTAAGGAGGGCGTGATCACGGTCGAGGAGAACAAGCGCATGACGACGGAGCTCGAGACCGTCGACGGCATGCAGTTCGACCGCGGCTACCTCTCGCCCTACTTCGTGACCGACCCCGAGAAGATGACCGCGGTGCTCACGAACCCGCTCATCCTCGTGCACGAGAAGAAGATCTCGGCCATGGCCGACCTCCTGCCGCTGCTCGAGCAGGTGGTGAAGCAGGGGCGCGAGCTGCTCATCCTCTCCGAGGACGTCGAGGGTGAGGCGCTCGCCACGCTCGTCGTGAACAAGCTGCGCGGCACGATCAAGGTCGCCGCCGTGAAGGCGCCCGGCTTCGGCGATCGCCGCAAGGACATGCTGAAGGACATCGCCATCCTCACGGGCGCGACGCCGTTCATGGAGGACCTCGGTCAGAAGCTCGAGAGCGCCACGGTGCGCGACCTCGGGACGGCCAAGCGGGTCGAGATCGACAAGGACAACACGGTCATCGTCGACGGCCAGGGCGACAAGGGCGCCATCAAGGGCCGCATCGAGGCGATCCGCAAGCAGATCGCGGACACGACGAGCGACTACGATCGCGAGAAGCTCCAGGAGCGGCTCGCGAAGCTCGCCGGCGGCGTCGCGGTGGTGAAGGTCGGCGCGGCGACCGAGACCGAGATGAAGGAGAAGAAGGCGCGCGTCGAGGACGCGCTGCACGCGACCCGCGCCGCCGTCGAGGAAGGCATCGTGGTCGGCGGCGGCGTGGCCCTCTTCCGGGCTGCCGCCTCGCTGGAGTCGCTCAAGTTCAACGACGAGCGCGACGTCGGCGTGCGGCTCGTGCGCCGCGCCGTCGAGGCGCCGCTCCGCCAGATCGCCCAGAACGCGGGGGTCGACGGGACGGTGGTCGCGGAGAAGGTCCGGTCGGGCGCGCCGACGTTCGGCTACAACGCCGCGACCGACTCGTACGAGGACCTGCTCGCCGGAGGCGTCATCGATCCGGCCAAGGTCGTGCGGCACGCGCTCTCCAACGCGGCCAGCGTCGCCGCGCTGATGCTCACGACCGAGGCCCTCGTCGCCGAGAAGCCCAAGAAGGAGAAGGCCGCGGCCGGCGGGGCTCCCGGCGGCATGGGCGGCATGGGCGGCATGGGGGGTATGGGCGGCATGGGGGGTATGGGCGGCATGGGCGACTTCGACATGGGTTGATCGCCTGTCCGCGCCGCTCTCGGGCTGCCGCCGCCTCCGTGCGGCGCCGGCCCGCCGAGCGCGCTGCCCCGACGAAGCGGGCCGAGGGGTCCTCCAAAGCATGCTGGCTTGGGGGGCCCCTCGCGTTTTGTGAGCGCCAGCGCTCTTGCCCGGGTTTTTGACCCGCGGTCACGTGGGGCGCTAGACTCCAGGGCAATGTCGGAGTCGTCGTTCGCCCGCTATGGCCGCGAGTATGTGCCGGGCGACGTGCTCTTTCGTGAGGGTGACTCCGGCGACGTCATGTTCGTCATCCAGTCGGGCGCCGTGCGGATCACGAAGTCGGTCGCCGGCGAGGACAAGGTGCTCGCGGTGTTCGGGCCCGGCGAGTTCGTCGGCGAGATGGCGATCTTGAACGGCAAGCCCCGGAACGCGACGGCCACCGTGAGCGAGCCGTCCCGCTGCCTCGTGATCGACGCGCGGAAGCTGGAGGTCATGCTGCAGCGCGACGTCGAGATAGCGCTCCGTCTCCTCAAGAAGCTGGCGAAGCGGCTCGACGCGGCGAACTCGCTCGTCGAGATCCTCATGCACCGTGACCCGAAGGCGCGCGTGATGCTGGCGCTCGCGCGCCACGCCGAGGCCTTCGGGGAGGAGACGCCTGAAGGCATACGCGTCCGCTCCTCTCCCGAGGACATCGCGCGCGAGGTCGACGTCGAGCAAGAGACGGTGGACGAGGTGATGAAGCGGCTCCGCCGGCTGAAGCTCCTCTCGTACGGGCCGCCTGGACCCGCGGCGATCATGGTGACCGACATGCGCAGGTTCCGGGATTTCATCGAGTTCCTGGACATGCCGCAGAAGTTCGGCGGAGAGAGCTGAACCAGTGGAGCTGCGTGTCATCGGCTGCCACGGCGGGGAGACCCCCAGGCATCGCACGTGCGCGTTCGTCGTGGACGACATCCTCGCGATCGACGCCGGCTCGCTGACCAGCGGGCTCGAGGTGAAGGACCAGGCGCGCATCGAGGCGTGCCTGGTGAGCCACGCGCACCTCGATCACATCCGCGACCTGGCCACGATCGCGGACAACCGTTGCCAGCTCGGGTGCCCGCCGCTCGTGATCGCGGGCACCCGCGAGACGCTGCGCACGCTCAAGAAGCACTTCTTCAACAACGTGCTCTGGCCCGATTTCGCGGTGATCCCGAGCGCCGGGCAGCCGACCATCCAGTACCTCGAGCTCAAGCCGGAGCGCCCCACGCCGGTCGCCGGGCGGCTCGTGCGCGCGGTCCACGTGACGCACACGATCGACGCGTCGGCGTTCGTGATCGAAGGGGACGGCGGCGCGATCGCGTACAGCGGCGACACCGGGCCCACGGAGCGGCTGTGGGAGGTGCTGAACCAGCAGCAGGACCTCCGCGCGCTGCTGATGGAGGTCAGCTTCCCCAACCGGGAGCAGCGCCTCGCCACCGTGAGCGGCCACCACACGCCGCAGACGCTCGCCCTCGAGCTCCAGAAGTTCCGCGCGCCGAGGGATCTGCCGACGATGCTCTACCACATCAAGCCGGTCTTCCAGGCCGAGGTAGAGCGAGAGTGCGCCGCGCTGAAGGGGCTGAACCTGGAGGTCCTTCAGCTCATGGATCACTTCGTCCTGTAGCCGGCGCATCGGCGCGGGCTGTAGCCGGCGCATCGGCGCGGGGCGTCCGCGGCGTCGTGTGCGCGCGGGTGATGGTGGCGCTGCGCTCGACGCGATCGTCGCGCCGAGCTGCCCGGCCCGAGGGGGGATCGCTCGCTGCTCCGGGCGAGAGCGCACCGCGCAGGAGGTGAGGCCTGCGCGGCGTCGGTGTCGGTGTCGGGAGCTCGCGCGCGACGCGACGCGACCGTAGAGCAGAGCGGCGCGGAGCGCGGGCTAGCGGCTTTCCTGGGTGGGCTCGTCGTTGAAGGGGCGCTTGCCGTCGGGCACCTCTTCGACGCGGGCGAGGACGACCGTGATGTTGTCGGTGCCGCCGAAGTAGTTCGCCCGATCGATGAGCGCCTTGCACGCAGCGTCCAGCGAGCCGCTGGACATCACGAGCTCGAGGATCTGATCGTCGCTCACCAGCCCCGACAGGCCGTCCGAGCAGAGGAGGTACACGTCACCGTGCCGCGTCTCGTCCGTCACGAGATCGACGAGGACGTCCTCGCGGATGCCAAGCGCGCGCGTGATGACGTTGGCCGGCAGCTGCCGGACCTCCTCCTCGGTCATCCACGGCGCCATGTGCGCCGCGTCGCTGACGAGCGAGTGGTCACGGGTGAGCTGCGTGATCTGGCTGTCGCGCAGGCGATAGCAGCGGCTGTCCCCGACGTGACCCACCGTCACGTGCTCGGCGTCCTTGGAGAACATCGCCGCCACGATCGTCGTGCCCATGCCGAAGTCGGCGAGCGTCTTCAGCGAGCGATCGAAGATGCGCCGGTTCGCCAGCCTGAGGCCGGTGACGACGTAGTTCTCCTCCTCGGTCAGGTTCGGATCGGCTGGGAAGGGCCAGGTGGCGTCCCTCCCGACCGTCACGGACAAGAAGTCCGAGAGGGTGTTCACGGCAAGCTGGCTCGCAACGTCGCCCGAGCGATGTCCGCCCATTCCATCCGCCACGGCCACGACACGGTACTCCTCGCTGACGAGGAGGTTGTCCTCATTGTGGTCCCGGAGGAGCCCGGTATCCGTCATCCCGGCAAACCGGGTCCGCAACATGGGCAGAGAGTAGACGCGGAGCAGGGGGGCAGCGCAAGTTCAAGGCGAGGGCAAAGCTGAAATCCTGGGCCTGATCTCCCACAGCGGCCGCTCCATGGCCGCTGGAAGCGGCCGGCGGCAGGGGTAGAGGACCCTTCCGGAGGCGCTCGCTCGCCGGACGCACTTTGCTCTTGAAAGATGGGAGAGGACGTGGGGCTCCGCGCGGCGCGCGCCGAGGCGACGGGCGCTCGAGCTCAGAGCCAGCTCTCGCCGATCGCGATCCCCGCCGAGGCCGCGATCGTCTCGGCGGCGCGCACGCCGCACGCGTGCGCCTCCTCGAAGAGCGCCATCCCCGGCTGATCGACGTGGGCCCAGGCGACGCGCTCGGACAGCGCGCAGCGCGGCTCGAACGGCCGCGGGCCGAGGAAGCCGGGGCGCGGGCGCGGCATCGCGTGCCCCCAGATCATGACGTCCATCCGCTCGACGTCGTCGCGCAGGTGCGGGTGCGCCGGCGCGAGATCGCGCAGCACGCCGTCGGCGAGCGACGCCCACGGCGCGCGGAGCAGCGCCGCGCGCGCCGCGGCGACGTCCGGCCCGCCGAAGGCGCGGTAGTAGGTCAGCACGGTGCGCTGCACCGGCGTCGCGAGGCGCGACCGCTGCGTCGTCGCCGCCGCGAGATCGGTGAGCTGGTGGCGCGCGTCGACGTAGCCGAGCCCCTCCGCGCCGTAGAGGACGGAATCCCACGCGTGGTTGGGATCGATGGGCCTTTCGACGTGCAGGTTCGCCACGAGCCACGCCGACGCGACCCGCTCCGGCAGCTCGCCCGCCGCGCTCCCCGCGAAGATCCGGCGCACGACGAACGCCGGCGCCGCGAGGATCGCCGCGCGGGCCTCGACGCGGCGCGCCTCGCCGCGCTGCAGGTCGACGTAGTCGATCTCGACGCGGCCGCTCGGCTGCGGGCGCACCGACGTGACGAGCGCGCCGAGGGACACGCGCGGCGCCGCGCGCTCGATCAGCGCCTTCACGAGCCGGCCGTTGCCCTCGGGCCAGACGAGATAGCGGCTGCCCGCGAGCTCGGGCGCGCGCGCCTTGCGCCCTGCGAAGTAGTGCAGCCCGGCCCAGGCCGAGATCTCCTCGAGCGCGCCGCCGAAGTCGTCGAGCATCGCGTAGCGCACGTACCAGCGCAGGAACGGCGTGCGGTACCCCTCGCGATCGAGCCACGCCGCCATGCTCATCCGGTCGAGCTGGAGGAGCTCGGGGTCGCGGGAGGAGCGATCGAGCGGGATCTGAAACGCCGGGCGGCCGTCGCTGCCGGTGAGCTCCGTGAGCTCCTCCTCGAGCGCGTGGAACCTCTCGAGCTCGTCCAGCGCCTCGCCCGAGAGCGCGTCGACCGGCGCGAGGCCGCTGTGCCACGCGCCCTCGTAGAACAGCCGCTCGCCCGGCGCGTGGCACAGCCGCCGCGGATCGAACACGGGGCGCCCCGCCGCGTCCCACCCGGTGACGACGCCCATCTGCTCGAGCAGCCGCAGCGTCGCGCGCGCCTCGACGTTCGGCGCGGCGAGGTAGTGCGCGCCCCACGGGTACGGCACGACGCCGTCGTCGCCCCACGCGCTCGTGCCGCCCGGCCTCGGCTCGAGCTCGAGGACGCGCAGATCGAGCCCGGCGCCGGCGAGCCGCCACGCGGCCGACAACCCGCTCACCCCGCCGCCGACGATCACGACGTCCGCGCGCTCGGCGGGGCCGCTCGCCGCGGGCAGCGGGCCGCCGCGGAGCAGGTGGCCCGCGCCGTGGGCCGCGCCGACGATCTCGCCGGCGAGCGGCGCGCGCCCCGGCGAGGCCGTGTGCACGACCCAGCCCGCGGCCACGGAGCTCAGGAAGCCGCGGCGGTTCACCGGATCACCGGGTCCACTCGGCCCACTCGCGCGTGTACACGGAGACGAGCTTCTGGTCGTTCAGCCGGTTGATCGGCGCCTCGACGCGGCCCAGATCGCGGGGGAACCGGAAGAGCTCCGGCAGGCCGCTCGAGTCGAGGTAGCGGAGCCTCGACGGATCGATCCGGAGGGCGCCGGGCGCGGCGAGCCCCTCGCCGCCCGCCAGGATGAAGCCCCACTCGCCGAAGCTCGGCACGTAGACGTGGAGCGGCGCGGTCTTGAAGCCGGCCGCCTCGAGCGTCGTCACGACGCACCAGAACGACTCGCGCGCGTAGTGGGGCGACGTCGCCTGGACGACGGCGAGCCCGCGCATGGAGAGCCGCTGCCGGAGCAGGTGATAGAAGGCGTCGGTGTACAGCTTGCCGACGGCGTAGTTGCCGGGATCGGGGAAGTCGACGATCGCGAGATCGAACGACTCGGTCGACTCCTCGAGGTACTTGAACGCATCCTCGTTGCGGACGGCCACGCGCGGGTCGCGCAGCGAGCCCTGGTTCAGGTCCGCGGCGAGCGGCAGATCGCGGAAGGCGCCGGTGACCGCGCCGTCGAGGTCGACGAGCAGGATCTGCTCGACCGACGGGTAACGGAGCAGCTCGCGCGCGGCGAGCCCGTCGCCGCCGCCGAGGATCAGCGCGCGCCGCGGCTCGCGCCCCAGCGCGGCGACGGCCGGGTGCACGAGCACCTCGTGGTACCGATGCTCGTCGTCCGACGAGAACTGGAGGTTGCCGTTGAGGAAGAGGCGCGTCGTGCGCGGGCTCCTCGTGATGACGAGGCGCTGGTACGGAGACTGCGCCGTGTAGACGATGGGCGCCCCGAAATAGAGCGCCTCCGAGCGCTCGACGAACCGCGAGACGAGCGCGAAGGCGACCCCGAGCCCGGCGATCACGATCAGGCAGAGCGCCCGCAGCCGGACGACGACGGCGCGATCGAGCGGGAACAGGAACGTGCTCGTCAGCGCGACGGCCGCGTTGAGCACGCCGAAGAACAGGCTCGTCTGGTGGATCCCGAGGCGCGGCAGGAGGAGCGAGGGGAAGAGCAGGCTCGCGGCCAGCGCGCCGATGTAGTCGAGCGTGAGCACGCGCGCGACGAGCCGCTTGAGATCCAGCGAGAAGTTGAGCAGCCGGATGAGCAGCGGGATCTCTAGCCCCACGAGCATCCCGATGAGCAGCACGAGCGAGTAGAGCAGCGCGCGGAACGACCCGAGCGCGGTGTAGACCCGGAAGAGCATCGGCGCGGAGAGCCCCCCGACGAGCGCGAGGCCGAGCTCGATCTCGACGAAGCGCTCGAGGAGCCGGCTCTCGATGTACTGGGAGAGGTACGAGCCGATCCCCATCGCGAACAGGTAGAGGCCGATGACGAAGCTGAACTGCGTCACCGAGTCGCCGAGGACGTAGCTCGCGAGCGTGCCGGTGATGAGCTCGTAGACGAGCCCCGACGTGGCGATGACGAACACGCTCGCGAGGAGCGCCGGGTGCACGAGCCGGGGCAGCGGCTGCGCCGCGGGGAAGGGCGCCGGGGCGTCCCCGGGAGGGGCGCCCCGAGCTCCCGCAGGGCTCTCCTCGGTGGCCGGCATCGGCGCGGTCCTAGCACCGCTCGCGCTGGACCACAGCCTGTTCGGGCTCGCCGGCGCACCTGAAACGCTTCCTCTTTCGTCGTCGAGGCTTCTAGTATGGTGCTCGCGTGAGCACGCCCTTCGACCGAGCAGCCGCGTGCCCCTCCTGCGGCGCGCCGATCACGTTTCGCTTCGCGGGCGCGACGGCGCAGGTGTGCAAGCACTGCAAGTTCGTCGTCGCGCGCACCGATCGGGACCTCCGCGCCGTCGGGCGCGTCGCCGACTTGGTCGAGATTCCCACGCCCCTCCAGCTCGGCGTCACCGGGCGCTGGGGCAACGAGCCGTTCGTGGTCGACGGCCGCGTCCAGCTCGATCGGGCCAGCGCGCCGGGCGCGCCCTGGCAGGAGATCTTCATCGCGTTCCCGGCCAGCGGCCGCTGGACGTGGGTCGCGTTCGCCCAGGGGCGCTGGTACGCCACCACCGAGGCGCCGCTCCCGCTGAACGGGCTGCCGCAGTGGAGCTCCCTCCAGCCGGGCGGCCGTGTCCACCTCGAGGGGCACGGCATGTTCACCGTCGTCGAGGTCGGCCGCCGGCGCGTGATCTCGGCCGAAGGAGAGATGCCCCACGTCGCCGCGCCGGGCGTGGTGACGGGCTTCGTCGACATCGCGGGGCCGAGGGGCGAGTTCGGGACGCTCGACTACGGCGACGGGCGGACGATCCCGCCGAAGCTCTACCTGGGCCGGCAGATCGACCCGGCCATCATGAAGCTCGACACCGGGGCCCCTGTGGACCAGCCCACGGCGCAGGTGTCGGCCGTCGTGTGCCCGAGCTGCGGCGGCAACCTGCCGCTCGCCGCGCCCGGCACCACGGAGCGCATCGTCTGCCGGTACTGCGGTACTGCGAGCGACCTCACGAAGGGCGCGCTCGTCGCGCTCGGCCAGGTCCCCAGGCCGCCCATGGAGCCGTACGTCCCGCTCGGCGCCGAGGGCCAGCTCCGCGGCATGCGCGTGCTCTGCATCGGCTTCGTCATCCGCGGCTGCACCGTGGAGGGCGAGCGTTACCGCTGGCGCGAGTACCTGCTCTACGGCGGACCGAGCATTGGCTACCTGTGGCTCATGGAAGAGGACGGGGCGTGGCAGCTCGTGACGCCTCTCTCGCCCGGCGAGGTCCAGCCGATGGGCTCGACGGCGAGCTATCAAGGGCGGACGTATGCGCTCAAGCAGAGCGTCCACGCCGAGGTGGAATACGTCATCGGCGAGTTCTACTGGAAGGTCGAGATCGGCGAGGCCGTGCAGGCCACGGAGTACCAGGGCGAGGGCGGCAAGGTCAGCATCGAGCAGGCCCCGACCGAGGTGAGCGTGTCGTTCTGCTCACCGCTTCCAGGGAAGGAGCTCGCCGCCGCCTTCCACCTGCCACCCCCGCCGAGCCCCTCGTTCGGCGACGGGACGGGCGCCGGAGCCGGCCGGATCGTCGTCATCGTCGTCGTCCTGATCGTCGTCCTCCTCATTCTCATCGCGCTCAGCGACTGCGGTGGGGGCGGCGGCGGCGTCATCTTCATTCCGAGCGGGGGGGGCAGCCCGAGCTTCGGCGGCGGGAAGTGATCCAGCTCCACTGCTCGATTCGGCTGCGTATGAAATGAACGGCCTGTGCCGGTGCGTCCTTTGCGATCCCGGCTGGTGTCGAGTCGGGCACGAGCAGCACTGGACATGTCTATGTCCACCTCCGTGGAAAGGCGACATCGCGTCGAGCGGAGCGGTCGGATTCGGGCAGATGATGGTCGGTTTCGGGTATCGCCCCGCTCCGGCCGCCGCTGGCGATCGAGTAATTTCAATGGCTTACACGCTGGCCCGCGGCGGCCCGTGACGTGCAATGTGCCGTTCGACGCCGGCGGTGGACCGGCGGCGGAGGCCCATGCAAACGGTGAATTCGATCGACCCGCACGCACAGCTGCGCGCGCTCTACATCTCCCTGCTCCGAAACCAGGAGCACTTCGATGAGTTCAAGCAGCTGCTCGCCCTCTACGTCGTCGCGCCCGAGGCAGATGAGGAGCCGGTGGACGCGGCCAGGATCCGCGCGCAGCTCAACGGCCGCATCCGCTCCTGGATCGGCGGCTTCTTCGATGGGCTGAGCGCCTCCCAGGTGCTCCAGTGGCGCGCGATCGTGGTCGAGGAGCGCTTCAACGTGTGCCTGTCGCCCTGGAAGGAGTCGAACGTCTATTGATGCCGCGGCGCAGGCGACAGGCGGGGTTGCACCGCCATCGGCGTACGTCTCACCGGCGCGGCTCTGCCCCGGTGCCATCTACCGGCGCCCGGAGCGCGCCGCGCACCGCGAGCGCCGAGCCCGGCGCGCCGCGCCGGGCGAGGGAGGTGCCCGCGCATGGATGACGCCCTCTGGGTGGACGAGCTCTACAAGGCGTTCTGGCGGACCCTCCCCGGGATGCTGCACGCCGACGCGCAGGGGCTGGCCTACACGCTCGGCCTGTCGCCGTCGCGCGACGTGCCCTGGAGCGCCGTGTTCAGCAACGAGATCACGCTGGCCGCGCCCGCGCTGCTCGCGGAGGCCATGCCGGGCGTCCGCGGGGCCACGGTGCAGGACGCGCTCCTCGCGCACCTGCTCGCCGTCATCGAGGCGTTCGGCACCGATCGCATCAAGGACAAGCAGGTCCGCCCGACCTGGCAGCTCGAGGCCATCCTGGCGCACGCTCGGCGGGCGCGCGACGAGGCGCTCCGCCGCGTCGCGCCAGGGGTCGACGACCCGGCCATCGATTTCGCGCGCGCGGACGACGCGACGCTGTTCGCCATCGAGACCGAGCGCAGCCTCCTCGCGAGCGGCGGGCCCGCCGGCTTCAGCCGCTATTACGCGCTCTCCCTCGGCAAGCAGAGCGTCGGCTTCCCGGCGTCGATCGCCCTCGCGCACGCCGCCGGCTGGACGGCCGAGCGGCGCGAGGTGCTCGCGCGGCTGCTGTCGTCGGTGTGGCTCGGGCTGCAGCTCCACGACGATGTCATGGACTGGCAGGACGACTACCAGCGCGGCGGCGCCTGGGCCGTCGTCCTGGCCTCGGAGCTCCGATCGCGCGCGCACGGAGAGCCCCGGGCCGAGGAGCGCGATCGGGAGCGCGCCTCGGAGCCGCGCCACCGCGGCGCGGTCGCGTACGGACCGCTCGGCACGCCGCCCTGGGGGATCGCGGTGACGCCGAAGGCGCAGAGCGAGCCGCCGACCCCCGACGCGCCCTCGTCCTTGCTCCCCGTCCGCCGGATGGTCCTCGAGTCCGGCGTCCTCGCGGCGATGCTCGACGGCGAGCGCCGGTGCTTCCGCGCCGCGCGGCGGCGCGCCGCGGTGCTCGGCGCTCGCCGCGTCGCGGCCTGGGCGGAGGGGAGGGAGGGGCAAGCCCAGGAGCTCGCGCGGTGCGAGGCCGAGAGCCCCGGCTTCGCCAACCGCGCCCACGCGCTCAACGCCTGGGCCAAGGCCGTGCTGGCATGAGCCGCGGCCGCGGCGCGGCCGCGCGAGGGGGGGCGGGCTCTCCGGAGGAGGGGTCCGCGCGCGCGCGTCCGGCGCCCGGTCGCAAGAGCGCGCCGCCCCCGGCGTCGTCCGCCACGCCCAGGGCGCGCCCGCGGCGCCCGCCGTGGGACTTCGGCTATGCCCCGGTCCCCACCGCCGCCGGCGACGACGACGATGGTCCCCTCGACGTCGTCGTCGCCTCGCGGTGCCCCGTCGCGCCCGACGCGGTCGCCGCGGCGCTCGGGGCGCGCTGGTCTGGCGTCGCGGTCGAGCGCGTCATCGAACGGACGCCCATCTTCTGGCTCCGCGCCCGGTCCCCCGACCCCGGGCGGCGCGCCGACGTCGCCGCGGCGCTCTCGGCCGCGGCGCTGCCGGTGCGCTACGTCGCGTCGGCCCGGCGCCCGAGCGCCGCCGTCGCCCCGCGCTTCGACGCGGCCGCCGGCGCCGCGGCGCGGCCGGAGGGGTGGACCGCGCGCCGCGCGTCGGTCGAGGACGAGCCCGTCACCCCCGGCCGCTGGTTCCTGCGCGACGAGGGCGGCGGGATCGGGGTCGATCGCCGCCGCTGCGGGGGCGGCGCCGGGACGCGCCTCGGGGTCATCGACGACGACGCGTGGACGGCCGACGAGCTCGGCCTCGAGCGCGAGGTGCTCGTCATGATGGAGCAGCCGCCGCGCAGCCAGGCGCACGGCGCGTTCATGGTCGCGTGGGCCGTGGGGGGCCGTCGCCCCGGCGGGTTCCGCGGCGTCGCGCCGGACGCGTCGCCCCGGCTCTACCTGATCCCGAAGCCTGGATCGTGCATCCTCGCCCTGCCGGTCGCGATCGTCCGGGCGGTCAGCGACGGCGCCGACGTCGTTGTGTGCGCCGCGTACGTCGAGGGCTCGACGACGCCCATGCTCGACGACGCGCTCGAGTTCGCCGCCCGCCTCGGGCGCCGCGGCCGGGGCTGCCCTGTCGTGTTCCCCACGGGCCGTGAGGCCTCGAGCCCTCCCGAGTCGCTGCACGCGAGCTTCTCGCTCGGGTTCGGCGAGCCCGCGAGCGACCCGCGCGTGTTCTGCGTCGGCCCGGGCGCCCGCGGCGACGGGTGGTTCCTCTGGCGGGACCGGCGGGGGCGCAGCCGCCCCTTCGCCAACCGCGGCCCGGCGGTGCGGTGGCTCGCGCCAGGGGACGACATCAGCTGCCCGCTGCCGTCCGCGTCCAGCGCGACCCCCGCGCTCGAGCGGCTCTGCCATGCCGAGTCGAGCGGGGCCTCGGCCCTCGCCGCGGGCTCGCTGCTCCTCGTCCTGTCGCAGAACCCGTCGCTCCGCCTGCCCGAGCTCGACGCCCTCGTGATGCGCACGCTCGCCCCGGTGCCTCCCGCGGCGCCCGCGTCGGCCGAGCCGATCGCCGACCCGTGGGACGTGCTCCCCGACGGGCGCGATCGCGACGGCCACAACGCCAAGCACGGCTACGGCCGCATCGACGCCGGTCGAGCCTGCCTCGCCGCCGGAGATCCGATCGCGCTCGCGCTGGTGTCCGTCGGCGAGGACGGCGCCGCGCGCATCTGGCACGACGCCCGCGCCGAGGGGCCGCTCGTCCGCCGCCTGTACTCGCGCCGCCTCGCGCGCTGGGCGGTCCGGGCGCTGCTCGCCGACCCGAGCCTCTGCCACGGCGTCTGCGCGCTCGTGCGCCACGCCCGCCTCACCGCGGGCGACCCGCGGCGCCGGCGCGCCCACGGCGCGGGCGCCGTGCTGCGGCAGCTCTCGCTCGTCGTCCGCGCCCTCGCCGCGAGCCGCGCGGCGCCGCCGCCCTCGCCGCGCGTGCGCGACGAAATCACCGCCCTGCTCGACCGGCTCGAGCGATCGGCGACCGACGCCGCCGCCGTCGCCTACGTCGAGTCGCGCTTCGGAGCGCTGGCGGACGTCGTGTTCGCGGATGCCACGGACGGCGACGCGCACGAGGGCGCCGCCTGAGCGCGCTGCCGTCCCGCCGCGGGGTGATCCCGCTCTCATCTCGACGGGAAAACGTAATGATAATTGCGTAGTAGCGCCGCTGGGGCGCCGGGATCGCGGGTGACGGGCGCGTTGCGCCCCGTCCGGCGCGCGAGCCCCGTTGGTTCACCCGGAGTTCCAGCGTATCGTGAACGGCTGGCGGCGCAATTTGCGCGCCGTCGGCTCTCCCGATGCCAGCTATCGAGAATCGCCGTTGGCTCCTCGCGGTGGTCGTCCTCGCGGCGCTCGTGCTGGGCGGCTCGGGGATGAGGAGCGCTCTGAGCTGGTACGAGCGCCCGTTCCCTGGCGTGCTCGTCGATCCGGACGGCGTGGTCTCGAGCGTGGGCCTGCCGTCCTGGGAGGGCTTCCAGAAGGGCCTCCGGTACCCGGATCGCGTCGTCGAGGTCGACGGCTGGCGCCTCGAGAGCACCGCGGGGCGCTACCGCGCGAGCGCCTGGGACGCCGCGGTCGAGCGGGCGGCGCGCGAGGGGCACCGCTCGGTGCACGCCCGCGTCGAGACGGCGGAGGGGCTGCGCGACGTCGAGCTCTCCCTCGTCCCCTTCGACGCGCTCGCCTGGTGGTTCTACGCCGGCGGGCTGATGGTCGTCGCCTCGCTCTACGTGGGCGCCGCGCTCATCGCCCTCAGCGCGAGCCCCCACGGCAAGCTCGCCCGCGCCTTCGCGAGCGCCGCGCTGTTCGCCGCGCTCTTCCAGTTCGCGCTGTTCGACTACCACAGCTCGCGCCACCTCGTCCCGTTCTTCCACGTCGCCTACGCGCTCGTCCCGATGAGCTTCTTCACGCTGGCGCTGCGGCTGCCGGACGACGTCCCGCTCATCGCGCGCTACCCCGTCTTCGCGCGGATCGCGCACGGGCTCGGTGGCCTGCTCGCCGCCGCGCTGCTCGCCTCGCACGCCATGGGCTGGACCACCGTCGCGCTCCGGAGCGTCTGCGCGATCCTGTTCGTGGCGTCGTTCTTCTTCTTCGCGACCACGCTGATCCTCCGCTTCGCCGCGGCGGAGGGCGATCGCCGCCGCACGCTGCGCGCGCTGCTCCTCGCGATGGCGCCGCCGCACGTGGTGATCGCCCTCGGCTTCATGCTCGCCATGCTCGGCGCCCCGGCGTCGACGCTCGCGTGGTTCGCGATCCCCGCGCTCGCCCTCACGCCCGTCTCGAGCGTCGTCGCGTTCATCCGCTACGACCTCTGGGGGAGCCGCGCGCTCCTGTCGCGCCCGCTCACGCGCGTCATCATCGCCTGCATGATGGTCGCGCTCACGGTGATCCTCTGCTCCGCGTGCGCGGGGTACGCCGGCCTCCCGCTGCTCGGCGCGATCAAGGTCGCGGCGCCGGCCGCCGTCGTCAGCGCGGCGCTCGTCGTGTCCGCGCTCGGCGCCGGCGATCGGAAGCTCTTCCCGGCGCGCGCGGAGTACAAGCCCACCGTCGAGCAGCTCAGCGAGGAGCTGACGCTCGTCGCCGATCCCGACGAGGTCGCCTTCGCGGTCGAGCGCACGGTGGCGCGCTGGCTCTCCTGCGAGCGCGTCACCTTCCGTCGCATCGCGGTCGACGCGGCCGACGGCGCGGGCGCGGGCAGCGCCGGCGCCGCGCCCGGCGAGCCGGCGCCGAGGGCGGACGAGTCGAGCGGCGAGCGGGTCATCGAGGTCGAGCCCTCCAAGGCGAGCGCGAGCGCGAGCGAGCTCTCGCTGACCGTCATGTTCCGCGGCCGGCTGCTCGGCGTCCTCGAGGTGGGCAAGAAGCGCGGCGGCGCCCTGTTCACCAGCGAAGATCTCGATCTGCTCCGCACGATCGGCAACCAGGCCGCGCTCGCCATGGCGCACGCCCACAGCTACGCGGAGCTGGAGCGGCGGCGGCGGGAGCAGGCCGCCGCGTGGCGCGACGAGCGCGCGGCGCTCATCGAGACGCTCGCGGCCGAGATCACCCACGAGGTGCGCTACCCGATCAACTTCTTCCGCTCCGTGTTCAAGCGCGGATCGAAGAACCAGAGCCTGGACGCCGAGGAGGTCGACATCGGCTGCGAGGAGGTCGAGCGCCTCGAGCGCCTCGTGATGGGGCTGCGCCGGGTGACGCACAGGAAGCTCGAGCGCCGCCGCCTCGCGGTCGAGGAGCTGGTCAGCCGGGCGGAGATGCTCCTGCGCGATCAGCTCGGCAAGCGGCGGATCGAGGCGCGCGTGAGCGCTGGATCGAGGCTCCGCTGCGATCCCGATCAGGCCACGCAGGTGCTCGTCAACCTCCTCTCGAACGGCCTCGACGCGGCCGGCGACAAGGGGACGATCGGGGTCGTCTGGGAGACCACCGAGAGCGGCGCCGAGCTCGTCGTGTGGGACACGGGGCCCGGCATCTCGGGGGACGCGTCGCGCCTCTTCGCGCCCTGGTACACGACGAAGCCCCGCGGGACCGGGCTCGGGCTCGCCATCACGCACCGCATCGTCCGGGCCCACGGGTGGTTGATCGAGCCCGAGCGGCGCGACGGCACGACGCGGTTCGTGATCTCGATCCCCGCCGCCGACGTCTCCATGACCGCGGAGGACGAGGTCGCGTGAAGATCCTGATCGTCGATGATCAGCGGAGCGGCCGCCGCACGCTGCGGCAGATCCTGGCCGCGCTCGACGAGGTCGAGGTGCTCGAGGCGGTCGGCCTGGACGACGCGATGGCGGTCGTGGAGCGGAGCGCGCCGGACCTCCTGCTCCTCGACGTGCGCCTGTCGGACGATCCGCGCGACCGCGGCGGCCTGGAGATCCTGCGGCGGGTGCGGGCCTCGGGGCGGAGCACGCCGGCGCTGATGGTCACGTCGGTCAGCGAGCTCTCCGAGATCCGGGAGGCCATGCGGCTCGGCGCGCAGGACTACGTGCTGAAGGATGAGCTCTGCCCGGAGATGCTCCTGCCGATCATCGAGGGGCAGCGCGAGCGGCTGCTCCTGAAGGGCGAGGTGGTGCGGCTCCGCGAGCGGGTCGACCGCACGTTCGGCACGAAGGCGCTCCTCGGCTCGTCCGCGGGGATGGAGCGCGTCCGCCGGATCATCGAGCGGGTCGCCGAGTCGAGCAAGACGGTGCTCATCCGCGGCGAGACCGGCAGCGGCAAGGAGATGGTCGCCCGCGCGCTGCATGAGATGAGCTCGCGCCGCGGCGAGCCGTTCGTCGCGGTCAACTGCTCGGCGCTGCCGGGGACGCTCATCGAGTCGCTCATCTTCGGGCACGAGCGCGGCGCCTTCACCGGCGCCGAGAAGCGCATGCGCGGCCAGCTCGAGCTCGCGGGCGCGGGCACCATCCTGCTCGACGAGATCGCCGAGATGCCCGGCGAGCTCCAGGCGAAGCTCCTCCGCGTCGTCGAGGATCGCCGCTTCCGCCCCCTCGGCGCCGAGTCGGAGATCCCGCTGCGCGCCCGCGTCCTCGCCGCGACCCACGTCGACCTGGAGAAGCGCATCAGCGAGGGGCGCTTCCGGGAGGACCTTTTCTACCGGCTCAACGTCGTCACGGTGCACGTCCCGTCGCTGGCCGAGCGCGACGCCGATCTCATCGAGCTCCTGCTCGCGTTCAGCGCGGAGCTCCCGCGCAAGCTGCGTTACACCGACGACGCGATCGCATGGCTGGTCCGGCGGCCCTGGCCCGGCAACGTGCGTGAGCTCCGGAACGTCGTCGAGCGGCTGGGGCTGCTCGCGGACGACGATCTCATCGACGTCCCCACGCTCGAGGAGCTCGCGCGCGAACGGCCGGTCGTGGACGCCACCGCGGAGATCGACCGGCTGGCGCGCGCCCTGCTCGCGCTGCCCGAGCGGCTGGGATCGAAGCTCCGGGTGATCGAGCGCGCCGTCCTGCACCACGCGATCGAGAGCTGCGGCGGCAACAAGGCGGCCGCGGCGCGGCTCATCGGCGTCGATCGGAAGATGCTCGAGCGGCGCTGGGACCGGCACACCGGCGAGGAGCCGCCGAGCAGCCGGCGGATGTCGATGCCGACGCCGATGGCCGCGCGCCACCTCGGCGAGGAGCCGCCGAGCAGCCGGCGGCACACGCCCGCGAACGGGACGCGGCACCTCGGCGAGGAGCTGCCGGGCAACCGCATCCACGCGCCGGCGAGCTCGCCGCGGTACGTCGGCGAGGAAGCGCCCAGCACCCGCCGCCAGGTGCCGCCGCCAGACCACGACGACGCCTGAGGGGCGCGGCGCCGGTGGCGTGCCGCGCCGCGCTACCGGCGTCGGGCGCTACTTCCTGCCGATGCCCGTGTAGACGAACCCCATGCCGCGGAGCTCGTCCGGCTCCCAGATGTTGCGCCCGTCGAAGAGCGTCGGGGAGCTCAGGATGCGCTTCAGCCGGTGGAAGTCCGGGCGCCGGTACTCGTGCCACTCGGTGACGACGACCAGCGCGTCCGCGCCCTCGGCCGCGCCGTACATGCCGTCGCTCAGGAGGATGCGGCTCCCGTAGATGGCGCGCACGTTCGGCATCGCCTGCGGGTCGTGCGCCTGGACCGTCGCGCCCGCCTCGAGCAGCGCGTCGATGAGCGTGAGCGCCGGCGCCTCGCGGATGTCGTCCGTCTGCGGCTTGAACGCGAGCCCCCAGACAGCGATCGTCTTCCCCTTCAGCGCGCCGTCGAAGTAGGCGCTCACCTTGCTAGCGAGCAGCCGCTTCTGCCGCGCGTTGATCCGCTCGGTCGCCCGGACGATCTCCAGATCGTGCCCGACGGAGCCCGCGGTGTAGAGGATGGCCGAGAGGTCCTTGGGGAAGCACGACCCGCCGAACCCCGGGCCGGCGAACAGGAACTTCGTGCCGATGCGCGGGTCGGCCCCGACGCCCTTGCGCACGAGCTCGATGTCCGCGCCGAGCTTCTCCGCGAGCACGGCCAGATCGTTCATGAACGAGATGCGCGACGCGAGCAGCGCGTTGGCGGCGTACTTGGTGAGCTCGGCCGAGCGCGCGTCCATGAGCTGGATGCGGTCGCTCGCCCGCACGAACGGGTTGTAGAGGTGGCGCAGGATCTCGCGCGCCTTCGGGTCGTCCGAGCCGATGATCACGCGGTCGGGCTTCATGAAGTCGTTGACCGCGTCACCCTCCTTGAGAAACTCCGGGTTCGACGCGACCGCGAACGGCTGGGTGGCGTTCGCGCCGATGATCTGCCGGAGCCGGTCCGCCGTGCCGACGGGGACCGTGCTCTTCGTGGCGATCACTTTGAAATTGTTCAGGTTCTTGCCGATCGTCTCGCCGACGGCCTCGACGGCGGAGAGGTCGGCGGAGCCGTCGTCCGCCTGGGGCGTACCGACGGCGATGAAGACGATCTCGGCGTCGCGGATGGCGCTGGCGACGTCGGTGGAGAACCGGAGCCTGCCGTCGCGGGTGTTCTTTGCGATCAGCACGTCGAGGCCGGGCTCGTAGATCGGCACCTCTCCGCGCTTCAGCATCTCGATCTTGGCAGCGGACACGTCGACGCACGCCACGTCATTCCCGAAATCCGCGAACCCCGCGCCGGCGACGAGGCCGACATACCCTGTTCCCACGACGGCAAGCTGCATGGGCGGGACGCTACCACGACCCCGGCGCCGTTCGAGCCGGCAGTCGCACGGCGTGTGACCTCCGATCGATCTGTCCCGCTCCTCTCGCGTGCGAGCGCGCCGAGCGTTCGTGCTGCCCTTGCCCTGCCTGAGCCGAGGGGCTGCCGGGCGCGTGGTGGTCGTGGCGCCGTGGCGCCGCGCGGCTCAGGGGTGGACGAACACCACGGTGCCGGTCAGCGAGCGCGCTGCGCCGTGCCATCCCGGCGGGACGGCCGGCTCGGTCCAGAAGAACAGGCGGCGGGCGTCCTCTGGAGACAGGTTGATGCAGCCGTGGCTCTTGGGCCGGCCGAACTTGTCGTGCCAGTACGCGCCGTGCAGCGCATACCCCTCCTCGAAGTACTGCACGTAAGGCACGTCGCGCAGCTCGAACTCCTCACCGACGGTGTCCGAGTCCATGGTGCTCGTGACGAACTTCGTGTGGATACGGAAGATCCCGCGCTTGGTCGCGGTGCTGGACTCGTGGTCATCGAGCCCCGCCTCGCCGCTCGAGATCAGCGTCGCATAGACGGGCTTCGTGCCCTCGTAGGCGACGAGCACCTGCTTCGTGATGTTGACGTCGAGCCACTTCTCGCCGTTCTTGCCCCAGGCAGGCATCTTCTTGGCAGGGTCGATTCGGCCGGCGTGGCGGTCGTCGACCCAGTCGCCGTCCTTCGTCTCGTAGTGCAGCTTGCCGCCGAAGAACTGCTGTTTGCCGGTGAGGGGCACGGCGGAGCGCCACTCGAGCTCTCCGCCGTCGACGAGCTTCTTGCCCTCGACGCGCCATCGCTTGCCCCCGGCGCGGCGCACGAGCGCGAACGGGAAGTCGACGTCCTTGCCGATCTCGACGCCGTGGAACTCGGAGCCGCGGATGGGGCGGAACCTGTCGGCCGGGACGACGCGCAGATCGGTGGTGACGTTGTAGCGCCGGCCCTCGTGGAGGAACGACTCGAGGAAGGCCATCCCGTTGCGCCGCGAGACCTCGTCGATCTTCACGGCGTCATCGGTCTTGATGAGGCCGGAGAGGTTGGGGGCGCGCCCGCCGTCGCGCAGGTACCAGGGGATCTCGCGATCGGTGATGCGCTGCGCGAGCGCGTCGAGCGCGGGCGGGGCGGGCTCGGCGCTCCATTTGAGCCAGACGTCGAGGCCGTAGGTGGCGCCGCTCTCCTCGTCCTTGGCCCAGCGATCGAGGTGCTTCTTGAGGCTCGGCTCGAAGCGCGCGAGATCGTCCGCGGTCGGGATGCGCGCGTAGGCGGGGCCGCCGCGCGTGACGGTCCCGTACATGTACGGGAGCTTGTGGGTGACGTCGGGGCGGCGGGCCGCGGCGCGGACGATCTCGTCGTCGAGGTCGAGCGTCGCGTCGGGGCCGACGCACACGTAGCCGAACGGCTTGACCTTGCGGAAGCCCCCGGGGCAGCCGGACGTGCCGGCGGGCTCGGGATCCATCTCCACGACCGCGCCGGCGCGCAGGAAGCCGACGGGCTTCGCGTCGGCGCTGGGCCGCGCAAGGACGCGGGTGAGCATCGAGGTGCTGGCGAGCCGCGGGCGGCCCTCGGGGATCGGCGCCGGCGGGGTGGCGACGCCGCCGAGCGAGACGATGGGCGGGCCCTCGGGCAGGCCGGGCGGCGGCTCATCCTCGGCCGGGGCGGGGGAGGCGACGGCCGCGGGGGAAGCGAGGGCGGCGACGGAGGCGCCCTGGGCCTTCTGGCTTCCGGCGGCGCCGGGGAGCTCGATGGGCGCGTCGGCGGCGCTCCCGGAGCGCCCGCAGGCCGAGAGGGACGCGGCGAGCGCGAGGAGCGCGAGCGCATGGTGGCTCGCCGCGAGCGTGGCTGCGGCGCGCGTTCGAGGCGGCGTGTCCATGGCGCGCCGACCGTAGTGCACAGGAGGGGGAGGAGGGCCAGTTTTCGGCAGTCGGCTGGAGGTGGGCTCTCGGCGCCTCACCTCGGATCAGGCGCCGAGAGCCGCCCTCGACGCGCCTCGACGTCGGCGACGGCGGCCGCGCCGTCGCGCACGATCAGGGTGAACGGATACCGCTCTTCACCTCTCGTGTCGGGATCGTAGGCCCCGGTGGGCAGCGCGGTCACCACGAGCGTTCGTTTCCCGTCCGCCGCGAGCTTCATCTCCGCGGAGCCGGACGACAGGTCCAGGATCTCGCCGTCCGAGTCGGGCGTCAGACCGGGGACGGCCTGGACGACGAAGCGGCGCCTCGCGTCGTCGGGCGCCTCGAGCGACACCCGGAGCGATCGTGGCGTGTCCGCTCCTGCCGAGAGCTCGATATAGCTGGTGCCGAGCAACATCGGCGCGCGCTCGCGGACGTCGATCCTGCCCGGCCTGGCCTCGACCTGGGCTGCCAGCGAGAGCTTCGCCGCCGCGAGGTTCTGAAGGCCGCCCGCGAAGTGCCGGAAATGGCGATCGTCGATGTGATCGCCGGTGTACCAGCGCCAGCGCGCGAGCTCGGGGACGGCCTCGACATAGCTCATGCCCGCCGCCTCTCGGAGCATCGCGTCGAGCGCATCGACGAAGTCAGGCTCGTTGGGCTGCGCGCCGTCGCCTGTGGCGGGGGCGTCGCGCGCCCCGAGCCACATGCGCGAGACGAACTTCGGATCGCCGTCGAAGAACCGATCTTTGACGTAGAGAAGCACCATGGAGGCGCCGTACATGGACCATGTCTCGTAATGGTCGTTGTGGTCGATCGCCCATTCCGGGTGCCTCTGGAAATCGGCCAGGCCGTCGCTCGTATAGCGATCCGCGCGGACCTGGTCGAGGAACGTCGCCGACATCTCGAAGATGACGGGGCTTTCGCTCCAGTCGTCCGCGGCCTGCGAGGCGTGCGCCATCTCGTGCACCACGGTCTCCTCGAGAGCGGAGCCGCCGTAAGGCCCCCACGGATCGACGATCATGTACGGGTGCCGGTCGTCCCATGAGGTCGACGGCTCGCCTCCGAGGACGTCGACGAGGCAGCTGCGGTGGCCTCTCCACACGAACACATCGAACGCGTCGTCCGGCCCGCACTCTCCGCCATCGCCGATGGGCGGGCGCATGCCGATCTGGCGCACATGATAGTCCCAGCCCTCCTCGATGAACGCGAGGACCTGGCGCGCGGTGTCGCGCTCTTCGGCCTTGTAATGGTGCACGAGCACGGGGAGGGTCGAGGATCGAAGGGAGAAAGGGAACATCTCCTCGAAGTCGGCTCGCCCACAGATGCTCTCGCCTTCCGGCAAAGGGTGCTTGTACTCCGACGGTGTGGCCGGGGTCATGTCATCGCCCTCTGTGCCGCAGCCGACGGGCCCGAGGCCGAGGGTGAAGCAAGCCAGCCAGGGAAGGGATCTCCGCATCGAGGCGCTTTAACCGAGCCTCCGGGGAGCTTGCAAGGAGCGGCTGCCAGCATGGCCGCGCGGCGCGCGCAGCGGAGCAGCACCCGGCTGCGTGCGTGCCAAGGGTGCTGCCTTCGAACCTCTGCTGTAGTACTAGGCGGACTGGTCGAGTTCTCGCAGGACGTCGCGGAGCGCCTGGGCCTCGGCACGCTCGAGGATCACGGGCGCCGACAGGGGCGTGGGCGCGTGGTCGCGAAACTCCACGGGCTGGAAGGCGGCGAGCGCGCCGGACGCGGTGTAGGCGAGATCCAGGCGCACCGCGGAGGTGTCCGGGTCGCCATCCCCGTCCAGGGCGAAGGGGAGCTTCGCGATGGCGGCGAAGTCCCGCCTCTCCAGGGCGGCGGTGAGCGCTCCGATCGGGCAGGTGAAGTAGCGGAAGCCTTCTTCCACCTTCTCACCCGTGGACGTGTACACGAACTCGCTCAGGATCAGCCATTTGCGACGGGTGGCGAAGCGAGGATCGGCGCGCAGGAAGTCGGACAGATCTTGGATCTCCATCGTGCGTTCATACCGCAACCGGGCCCAGGATCTCCACCAGTCCGTCGGGGCGGATCATGCTGTTCGGTCATCGCACACACGAACGCAGGGTGGTCGTCTTGACGCACTCGCCCTAGGACATGGCCCTACGGTGGGGGACGAAGAGGGGCTACGACCGTCCGAACCTGAGCAGCAGCCCGAGCCAGCCCTTCGCCAGGTAGAGGAGGTTGATCAGCACATACATCCAGAAGAACACGTCGAGCCGGTCCGCGAGCGCGAACGCCCAGATGTGGCTCGGGTAGTGGTTCAGGAAGCGCAGGAACGTCATCACGAGCGCCGCCGCCCGGGCGGCGGGCGACCGGGGCCGCTCCTCCGTGGCGGTCTCGTAATAGGCGGAGACCGAGGTCTCCTTGCCGCTGATCTCCGGGCGGCGGACGAAGTTCGTCAGCGAGATCGCCGAGGCGATCACCGCGACCCCGACGACGCCGGCGAGCAGGAAGCGCGGATCTCCGCCGGGCCAGCGGCCGCCGTCCAGCCCGAGGCCGCCGGCGCTGAAGAGGCGCATCGAGAGCGCGCCCGAGAGGAGCACCGCCTTGAGCTCGTCCGTGAAGAAGTCGAAGAGGTGGCCCTCCTTCGACGCGAGCTGCTTGTGGCGCGCCAGCATCCCGTCGGCGCAGTCGAGCAGGTAGCTCAGCTCGAGCACGGCGATGGCGACGAGGCCCCCCGCCGCCGTGGGCAGCGCGACGAGCAGCGCCGCCGCGACGACGAACACGGCGAGGTTGAGCAGCGTCACCTGGTTCGGCGTGATCGCGGTCCGCGCGAGGAGCGCGACCACGCCGCCGGCGAGCGGGCGCATCAGGTAGGTGTTGAAGAGCTGATCGTGCTTCTTCCGCGTGGCCAGGTAGATTCGCTTCGCTTCGCCGAGCATGGCCGGCGCATCCTAGCCGAGCGGCTCCCGTCTTGCTCGGGCGGCAGCGGCGCTTTCGCCCCGGCTGGCGGACCCGCCCACCGCCAGGTCAGCGCCGCGCCGGGCGCGAGGCGGGCGCGCCCGCGTCCAGCGGCTCGTCGCTCCAGTCGATGGCGATCGAGTCCTCCTTCGCGGCCTCGGGGCGCACCCACTCCTTGGTGATGGAGCCGCCGCTCACGGGCGGCTCGTCGCTCCAGTCGACGGCGATGCCATCGAGGGAGATCGACACGCTCGCGGGGTGCACCGGGATCGTGGGGGGCCCGCCCTCGTCCGTGGCGCCCCGGGGCGACGGCTGCTCTCGCAGCGTGATCGCGTCCGGAGCGAGCGCGTGCGCGAACCGCGACGCGCGCGGCGGCGGCTCGCTGCGCAGGAGGGCGCGCACGTCCTCCAGCATCTGGCGCGCGTCGGGGTAGCGCTGGTCGCGGTCGAAGGCGAGCGCGCGATCGACGACGAGGCACACGTCGCGCGGCGCGTGCGGCGCGCGCTGCGCGAGCGGCGGCGCCGGCTCCCTGCCCATCTTCAGCAGGAGGTCGAAGTCGGTGCTCGCCTCGTGGACATGGCGGCCGGCGATCAGCCGGAACATGGTGGCGCCGACCGCGAAGAGGTCGGCGCGGGTGTCGATGTCGCGGCCCTTCGCCTGCTCCGGCGGCATGTAGGGCGTCGTGCCGAGCACCAGGCCCATCCGCGTGAGCTCCCCCTGGAGGCTGGAGTCCTGGCGGATCCGCGCGAGCCCGAAATCGAGGACCTTGATGCGCGGGACGCCGCCGTGCGCGGGCGTGTCCGCTGCGCCGTCGCCGACGACGTACAGGTTGGGCGGCTTGATGTCGCGGTGGATGATCCCCTGCGCGTGCGCCGCGGCGAGCGTGTCGAGCACCTGCGCGGTGAAGCGGAGCACCTCGGCCAGCGGGAGGCCCCCGAGGCGGCGCTCGCGCTCGGCGAGCGACTCGCCCTCGAGGAGCTCCATCACCAGGAAAGGCGCCCCGTCCTCGGCGACGTCGATGTCGCGGATCTCGACGGCGCCAGGGTGGCGGAAGCGGTTCGCGGCCTGGGCCTCGCGCTCGAACCGGTCGCAGATCTCCTTCGATTTCGCGGCCTGCGGGTGCAGGATCTTGAGCGCGTCCCGGCGGCCGATCCGGTGGACGCCGACGTAGACGGCGGCCATGCCGCCGGCGCCGAGCAGCCGCTCCAGCGTCCACTTGTTGCGGATCGTGGTCCCCACGCGTTGTGAGGCGGTTTCGCTGCTCATGGGATCCTTGCCTTCATGGAAGCGGCGCGGCCGCACGCGGTCAAGCGTATGCTCCCCGCGGTCGCGAGGAGAGCGATGGTGAAACCGGGCAAGCCGAGCGGGCGGCAGTACACCGAGGCCGAGGTGCGGGCCATCCTGGAGCGCGCCCTCCGGGATGCGCAGACGCGCGACGTGAGCCATGACGAGCTGGTCGCGGCGGCCGAGGAGATCGGCATCTCCCGGGGCGCGATCGAGGCCGCGTCGCGCGACATCGATCATGTCCGGGGCGAGGAGGCGGCGCGCGAGGCCATCCTCGCGCGCCGGCGCAAGGGGTTCCGCACGCACCTGTTCTCGTTCCTCCTCGTGCAAGCGTTCCTCTTCGCGGTGAACGCGCTCACGGACGGGCCGTGGTGGTTCTTCTGGCCGCTGCTCGGGTGTGGCCTGGGGCTCGCCTTCCACGCGCTCGGCGCGCTCTCCAGCGACGTGTCCCCTCGGCAGATCCGCCGGGAGCTCGAGCGCAGCGCCGCGCAGGCGCGGAAAGAGCAGCACCGGCGGCTGCAGGAGCAGCGCCGGGCCGAGCGCCTCGAGCGCAAGCAGCGCCTCGAGCAGAGCGCGGCGGACCTCGGGCACGCCGTCGAGGAGGGGGTCGCGACGGTGCTCTCGCGGATCGCGCAGGAGATCCGCGGGAGCGCGCCGCCGCCGGCGCCGGCGCCGGTCGAAGACGCGCCGCGCAGGCGGCGGATCGCGCCGCTCGACGCGGACGAGGCCGAGTCGGAGGAGCTCGGCGAGGAAGAGGCGGATCGCGCGGCCCGGCGAGGCCGCGGCGGGCGCTGACGGCGCCGCACGGCTGGTGTGGCGGTAACCTTCGCGGCGCACTGCCATGTTGGGCCGGCCTGCCATGGAGCGTGGAGGCCGCCATTTCGTCCTCGTGATCGCACCGGACGCCGGCGTGGCCGACTGGGCGGCGGAGAACATCGACCTCGGCCTGGGCCTCGGCAACGTCGAGCCGCTGGTGCTCGGTCCGGCCGTCGTACCCGAGATCACCGACCCAGCCGACGCGGAGAAGGACACCGAGCTGGCGGTGCTTTCGGCGGTGGCGCACGGCAACGGGCCGAACGGGCTCACCGTGGTCCGGGCGGCGCTCGTTGCCTTTGGCCGGCTCGACCAGGAGCACGCCATGGTCTATTTTCAAGTCATCTGGAGCGGGTTGCGTGAGCCCATGCGCGCTCGTCATGGAGAGCGACACGGACTGGGCCGTGCTCCGCGCACCACGTCTCCTCAATAATCAGATCACGGGCGCTCGCGGAGGGTGAACTGCCCGCAGAGCATCTCTTTCTTGAAGCTCAGCTCGTCCAGGCCGACGGCAACCTCCAGGCCGGCCGATCTCGCGAGCTTGTTCATGTCGAACGCGACGAGCCGGATGTTGGAGGCGAAGCGCGCCACCTGGTCCAGCACGGCGTCCAGCAGGGCGTCGATGGTCTTGTTGAGCGACTTGCGGGCGAAGTCGAGCGGGCCCCAGCTCCCATCGAGCTTGATGTCGATGTCCGAGCGCTTCACGTCGAGGTGGATGGCCACCTTCGCGTCTCCGTCCAGGCGCTCTAACCTCACGACGGGCTTGAGCACGCACTCTCCTTCCAGCTTGATGGACTCGCCGATGCCGGCCACTTTCCCCGAGACCTTGGCGTACGCCTTGACGCGGAGCGTGCACGTGGCCTTGCCCTCGGAGATCTCGAGGTTGGGGGAATAGACGGTCGCCTTCACCTCGGCTTCGCCCGAGAAGACCGAGTAGCTGGCCTTCTCCTTCTCCTTCCAGGAGGGATCCTGGACGAGCCCCTCGAAGGCCACGTTGATGGCGTCCTCGCGGACGACGAGGCGCACGCGACCCGCCCCCTCGGCCATCTCCAGGTCCGTGCGCGGGATCGCCATTCCAGGTGCCGTGGCCTGGTTCCCGCCGAAGACCCGTGCATACCCGTTGATCTGATCGTCCTCCACCTGCGCGCTGATCAAGGTCGCCCGGATGTCGCCGAGCCCCTGCGTCAGCTCGGGGATCAGGAGGCGCTCAAGCCACTTGACCAGCGCCGGCACCACCACTTTGTCGAGCACCTGGGTCGCGACAGGATCCACCTGGCCCTGCGTGGTGGCCACGGCCTTGTCCACCTTCATGATCAGCCGCGGACCGGCCACAACGCACGTCGCCAGGATGTCGGCCCTGGCGATGAACTCCACCTTGCGGTCCGGGAAGGTGAGGGCGAGTCGGATCGTCTCCACCGTGCAGAGCGTGTTGGACCTGCCGGCCTGGACCTGGGGCGGAAGCGGCGCCAGGTTGAGCCTCGGCGACTCCGGGATGGAGTACAGATAGCTCACGCCGAGCTCCGGCAGCGTGCCCTCCTGCTCGAAGTACTCGTCGTAGCGCCGGTAGTAGTAGTCGACAACGAACTGCATCAGCGACTCGTCGGCTGCGAGGTACACGGCTTCGGTGCGCTGGGGCTGGATGTTGGGGAGCTTCACTTCGGCGGTGGTGGGGGTAGGCATCGAGGTTCTCCTCTCGGGTGGGAGAGAGGCCTTCCGTGCGCCTCGCTCCGGCAGCATGAGCGGTCTCGGGGTGCGTCTCACCCCGCACTCCGCGCGCTTCACTACTTCATCCGAAAGGTCAGAAAGGAACCCGACAGGCATCTGTCGATTTCTTTCGTCGAGCGCTCGCCCAGGTCGCCGCGGGCCTTCGCCCAGCGCCGCTCCCCCGCGCCGACCGCCGCCCCTCTCGCTTTCGCCTCTCCCCCCGGCGGGCTACCCTCGATAGGATGTTTCACCCCGTCGTCGACCGGTGGTTTCGTGACCGCTTCGGCGCCCCCGCCCCCGCGCAGGAGCGCGCCTGGCCGGTCATCGCGGCCGGCCGCGACGCGCTGATCAGCGCGCCGACCGGCGCCGGCAAGACGCTCGCGGCCTTCCTCTTCTGCCTCGACCGGCTCGTCCGCGACGCGGCGCGTGGCGTGCTCCAGGACCGCACGGACGTCCTTTACATCTCGCCGCTGAAGGCGCTCTCCCACGACGTCCACCGCAACCTCGAGCAGCCGATCGCCGAGATCTCCGCGGCCATGGAGGCCGCCGGCCTGCCCGCGCCGGGCATCCGGGCCCTCGTGCGGACCGGCGACAGCCCCGCGCAGGAGCGGCGCGCCATGGCGGCCCGGCCGCCGCACGTGCTCGTCACGACGCCGGAGTCCGCGTTCATCCTGCTGACCAGCGCGTCGGGGCGGCGCGCGCTCTCCGGGGTGCGCACCGTGATCCTCGACGAGGTCCACGCGATCGCCGGCGACAAGCGCGGCGCCCACCTCGCGCTCTCGCTCGAGCGGCTCGAGGACCTCGTGGTCGGCCAGGGCGGCGCCCGGCCGCAGCGCGTGGGGCTCAGCGCCACGGTCCGCCCCATCGAGATCGCCGCCCGGCTCGTCGCCGGCGCCCGCGAGCTGCCCCAGATCGTCGACGTCGGGCAGCGGCGGGACCTCGATCTCGCCATCGAGGTGCCCCGCGACGAGCTCGGCGCGGTCTGTACGCACGAGCAGTGGACCGAGATCTACGACCGCATCGCGGCGCTCGCCGAGGGAGCGCGGTCGACGCTGGTGTTCGTCAACACGCGCCGCCTCGTCGAGCGGGTCGCGCACGCGCTCGGCGCGCGGCTCGGCGAGGACGTCGTGGCGGCCCACCACGGGAGCCTCTCCAGGGCCCGGCGCCTCTCGGCGGAGCGGCGCCTCAAGGCCGGGGAGCTCCGGGTCGTCGTCGCGACCGCTTCTCTCGAGCTCGGCATCGACGTCGGCGCGGTCGACCTCGCCTGCCTCGTCGGCTCGCCGCGGTCGATCAACGTCGCCCTCCAGCGCATCGGCCGCTCGGGCCACGCCCTCGCCGCGACGCCGCGCGGGCGGCTCTTCCCGCTGACGCGCGACCAGCTCGTCGAGTGCGCGGCGATCGTGCGCGCGGCGCGCCGCGGCGAGCTCGATCGGATGGCGTCGCGCGAGGGGCCGCTCGACGTGCTCGCGCAGCAGATCATCGCCGCGTGCGCCTGCGAGGAGCGGGACGAGGAGGGGCTCTACGCGCTCGTCCGCCGGGCCGCGCCGTACGAAGGCCTCTCGCGCCGCGACTTCGACGCGGTGGTGGCCATGGTCTCGGGCGGCGCCGCCGCGGCGGACGACGGCGCGTCCGCGGCCCGTGGCGCGCGGCAGCGGGCCGGGTCGCTCGTCTACCGCGACGCGATCGGCGGCCGGCTGCGCGGGCGGCGCGGCGCGCGGCTCGCGGCGCTCACCTCGGGCGGGGCGATCCCCGACATCGCGGCCGTTGACGTGGTGCTCCAGCCCGACGGGACCAAGGTCGGCACGCTCGACGAGGATTTCGCGATCGAGTCGTCCGGGGGCGACGTCTTCCTGCTGGGCAACACCTCCTGGCGGGTGCTCCGGCTGGAGGGCGGCCAGATGTGGGTCGAGGACGCCCACGGCGCCGCGCCGACGGTGCCGTTCTGGCTCGGGGAGGCGCCGGCGCGCACGCCGGAGCTCTCGGCCGAGGTCGCCGCGCTCCGCGCCGAGGTCGCCGCGCGCCTCGACGAGGAGCGGGCCGATGGGCCGCGGCCGGCGGCCGAGCGGGGTCAGGGCGGCGAGGAGGCGCGGGCGGCGTGGTCCCGGGCGGCGCGCTGGCTCATGGAGGCGTGCGCGCTCGACGCGCGCGGGGCGCTGCTCGTGCGCGACTACATCGAGGCGGGGCGCGCGGCGCTCGGCGCGGTCCCGGGCGGCGCGACCGTCGTGGTCGAGCGCTTCTTCGACGAGGCCGGGGGGCAGCAGATCGTCGTGCATACGCCGCTCGGCGGCCGCGTGAACCGCGCGCTCGGGCTCGCGCTGCGCAAGCGCTTCTGCCGCTCGTTCGACTTCGAGCTCCAGGCGGCGGCGACCGACGACGGCGTGCTGCTCTCGCTGTCGGCGGAGCACGGGCTCCCGATCGACGAGGTGCTCGATCTGGTCCGCCCCGAGGGCCTCGAGGAGGTGCTCGTCCAGGCCGCTCTCCAGGGCCCGATGTTCCGCACGCGCTTCCGCTGGGCCGCGTCCCGCGCGCTCGCGCTGCTCCGGTTCCGCGGGGGCCGGCGGGTGCCGCCGGCGCTCCAGCGCATGCGCGCCGACGACCTCCTGCTCTCGATCTTCCCCGAGCAGCAGGGCTGCCAGGACAACCACGGGCTCTTCGCGCACGTCGATCCGCCGGATCACCCGCTCGTTCGCGAGGCGCTGCGCGACTGCCTGACCGAGCTGATGGATGTCGAGGGGCTGCGCGCGCTGCTCGTCGGCCTGCGCAGCGGGGCGATCCGCGTCGTCGCGCTCGACACGCCGGAGCCGAGCGTCTTCTCGCACGAGATCCTGAACGCGAACCCCTACGCGTTCCTCGACGACGCCCCGCTGGAGGAGCGCCGCGCGAGGGCGGTCCGGGTGCGGCGCGGGCTCCCGGCGGAGGTCGCCGAGCGGCTGGGCGGGCTCGATCCGGCGGTCGTCGCCGAGGTGGTCGCCGAGGCGCGGCCGGACGTGCGCGACGCGGACGAGCTGCACGAGCTCCTGCTCGACCGGGTCGCGCTCCCCGCGGAGGAGGGGATCCGGAGCGGCCTCGCGAGGCACTTCGAGGCGCTCTGCGCTGCCGGGCGCGCGGCCGAGGTGGGCGCTGCTCCGGGCGCGGGGGCCGGCGCGCCGCGCGCGCCGCGCTGGGTGGCGACCGAGCGGCGGCCGCTGGTCGAGGTGATCTGGCCGGGGGCGGTGTTTGCGCCCGACGTCGCGGTGCCGCCCGCCGTGCGCGGGGCCGCCGGGGCGGTCGATCGCGGCGCCGCGATCACGGCGCTCGTCCGCGGCTTCCTGAGCGCCGCGGGGCCGATCTCGACCGAGGATCTCGCGTCGCGGCTCGACGTGCCCGCGTACGAGGCGCTGTCCGCGCTCGCGCGGATCGAGCTCGCCGGCGGCGCGCTGCGCGGGCGCTTCCTGCCGAGCGCGCCGTCGCGGCCGGCGCAGCCCGCCGCGGGCGGCGCAGGCGATCTGTCGACGGAGTGGTGCGACCGCCATCTCCTCGCCCGCATCCACCGCCGCACCGTCACCGGCCTGCGCAGGGCGATCGAGCCCGCGACCGCGGCGGAGCTCCTCCGGTTCCTCCTGGCGTGGCAGGGCGTGCGGCCGGGCACGCAGGCGCGCGGGCCGGGGGGCCTCGGGCGGGTGATCGAGCAGCTGCAGGGCTTCGAGCTCGCCGCCGGCGCGTGGGAGCAGGCGGTGCTGCCCGCGCGCGTGGCCGGCTACGACGAGGGGTTGCTCGACGCGCTCTGCCTGTCCGGCGAGGTGGCGTGGGGCCGCGTGGTCCCGCGCGACGCGGCGGCGCCCACGCGCGCTGCGCCGATCACGCTGGCGCTGCGCCGCGATCTCCCGTGGCTCCTCGCGCCGCGGGAGGCCGAGGGTGCGCCGCCGCCGGCGTCGCTCTCCGAGGCGGCGCAGGGCGTGCTGTCGTTCCTGACGCGCGCGGGCGCGTCGTTCTTCGACGACCTCGCCGCCGGCGTGGGCGGCGTGGTCGGCGCGGGCCGCTCCCGGGACGAGGTCGAGGAGGCGCTCTGGGAGCTCGTCGCCGCGGGGCTCGTGACCGGCGACGGCTTCGCGGCGCTGCGCTCGCTGCTCGGCGGCGGCGCGGCCGTCGCGCTGGGCGCGGGCCGCCTGCGCGGCGGGGCGCGCCGGGGTGGCCCCGTCGCGTCGGGCAGGTGGTCGCTCCTGCGAGCGCGCCCGGACGCGTTCGCGCCCGCTGCTGGTGAGGGCGCCGAGGGCCCTGACGCTGTCGAGGCGCTCGCGCACCAGTACCTCCGCCGCTACGGCGTGGTCTGTCGCGAGCTGCTCGCGCGCGAGCCGCGGCCGCCCGCGTGGCGCGACCTCCTCCGGGTCTACCGGCGGCTCGAGATGGCGGGTCAGCTCCGGGGAGGGCACCTCGTCGCCGGCTTCGTGGGCGAGCATTTCGCGCTGCCCGAGGCGCTCGACGCGCTCCGCGCCGTCCGGCGAGAGCCCCTGTCCGGCGAGATCGTGCAGCTCTCGGCGTGCGACCCGCTGAACCTGGTCGGCATCGTCACGCCGGGGCCGCGGGTGCCGGCCGCGCTCGGGAACGTGGTCATCTACCGCGACGGCGTGCCGCTCCTGCCCGTGGCCGCGGCCGCGCCGGGCGGGCCGGGACAGGCGATATCCGCTCCCGCGGGAGCAGCGATGTGAGGGCGACGGCCCCAGCTCTCTCGTCTCGAGCAAGGAAGCCTGGGATGGACTCCGTTCACCTTTCGATCGATGACGCCAGGGATATCCCCTCTATCCGGACCAGCCATCATCGCTGCGGGAAGTCGGGCGACGAAGCGAACCGCCATGACGCCGAGGGCGCCAAGGAACGAGCGGAGTAGGCGCAGAAGACGCCGTGACGGGATCTTCCCCTCTTCTCTTGGCGTCATGGCGGTTTTCTGCTGCACCGGGTGTAGCCGGCGCCCTCGGCAGGCCGGCAGCACGCGCCCTTGACGCTCGACCGCACGGCGCGAGCTGCCGTACGCTCACGCCGATGGCCAGCGAAAAGAAGAAGAAATCACGAACCGAGGCCGCCTCGGACGCGGACACGCAGGGCGAGAAGCCCTCCGCGGAGCCGCAGCGCGGCGGCAAGAAGAAGAAGTCGACGCTCACGGCCGCCCAGCGGCAGGAGCTGCTCGATCTCGATCCTGCCTATGAGGCGCCGATCGACCACCCCGTCTCCGATACGTTGCAGGAGGCGCGGGAGCTCGAGGTCGCCTTGAGCAAGCTCGGCAAGGAGATCTACAAGAAGAGCAGGCTCTCGAAGGAGGTCGGCACCTCGATCTCTGCCCGGCGCGACCAGCTCGCCGCCGCCGAGTCCGCCTGGACCGAGGTCCGCACGCTCCCGCTCTCCTCGGACCTGCGGGCGCAGCGCAAGGACGCGGAAGCCCTCAAGCGCGACGCCATCGCGGCGCTCCGTTACTTCCTCGCGGCGGACGAGGACGTGGAGCGGCGCGTCGACGGGATCGTCCTTGGCGCCGGCGTCGCCGATCTGGTGAGCGATCTGAGCCAGCTCGCCGAGCTCCTCGAGCAGCACCGCGACGCGCTGGCCAGGGCCGATCTTCCGAAGCGCGCCCCGGAGCGCGCCCGTGAGCTCGCCGCGGCGCTCAGCAGCGGCGCGGCGGAGCGCGCCGTCGATCCCCACGGCGACGCCGCGATGGCACTCCGGAATCGCGCCTTCTGGTGGCTGCGCGAGGCCATGGACGAGATCCGCGCCGCAGGCCGCTATGTCTACCGCGACGAGCGCAAGGTGCTCGCGCTCTTCCGCACGTCGAGCGCGCGTGCCCGCGCGCGTCGGCGCGCGGTGAAGCAGGATGAGCCCGAAACGACTGGATCGAGCCCGACACCGGCAGCGCCTGAGCCTGAATCGACCTGACGGCAGCACGATCGGACATGCCGGTAGCCCGATCCGACATGGCAGGAGCGCGATCGGACACGCCGGGAGCGCGATCGGACACGCCGGGAGCGCGATCGGACACGCCGGGAGCGCGATCGGACACGCCGAGAGCCGATCCGATAGGACGGCAGAGCGATCTGACACGTCGAGAGCCCGATCCGAGCCGCTTTCGCGAAGCGGACACCGCTGCGGCGTGCCCGCGCGCACGTTGCGCTCCAACCCTGATACCGTCAATATCCTGCGGCGAACACGCGCTCGGGGGGGCGTTCCTGGTCATCTGAGGCCGCCGCCATGTGGACTGTCCTTCCCGAGCTTCGCCAGCCCGAAAACTCCCGTCACCGCGCCTCCGGCCCGCCAAGGGGGCTCTGGACATCGGCGGTCGCGTTCGCGGCCGCTCTGCAGTGCCTCGCGTGCAATCAGGGAGCGTCCCAGCCCGGCGGCGCGAAGGCGGAGAAGCCTGCGGCCAGCGTCAAGGAGGTGACGCTCGCCCCCGTGACGGAGCTCGTCATGGAGCAGGCCGTCGACATCTCGGGGACCCTCGACGCCGACGAGCAGGTGACGCTCGGGGCCAAGGTGGCCGGGCGCCTCGCCTCGATCTCGGTCGACCTGGCGAGCCCGGTCCAGCGAGATCAGGTCATCGCTCAGCTGGAGGCGCGGGACTACGAGCTGCGCATCGAGCAGGCCACGGCCGCGCTGGCGCAGAGCCGCGCCCAGCTCGGTTTGCCCCCGGACGGGCCTGACAGCGAGCTCGATATCGAGGGCACGGCGGTGGTGAGGCAGGCCCTCGCGACGTTCAAGGAAGCGCAGGCCAACCAGGTCCGGGCGCGGGGGCTCGCCAGGGAAGGGCTGATGTCGGGCATGGACCTCGACGCGGCCGAGGCGGCGGCGGTCCGCGCGGAGACCGCCGTGCAGTCGGCGCGGGAGGAGGTGCGCATCCGCGAGGCCGCCGTCCGCCAGCGGCGCTCCGAGCTGCGCATGGCGCGGCAGCAGCTCGCCGACACCCTGGTGCGGTCGCCGCTCGATGGCGTCGTCCAGGTGCGGAGAGCGAACGTCGGCCAGTACCTCGCCGCGGGGGCGTCGATCGTGGACGTCGTCCGGATCGACCCGCTGCGGCTGCGCGTGGCCATCCCCGAGCTCGAGGCGGCCAGCGTGCGCGCGGGCCAGCCCGTGCGCGTGACCCTCCAGGGCGACAGCGCCACCTATCCGGGGACGGTCGCGCGCCTCGCGCCCGCGATCGACCCGCAGAGCCGCACCCTGCTCGTGGAGAGCGACATCAAGAACCCCGGCCACCTGCGGCCGGGGAGCCTCGTCAGCGCGCAGATCGTCGTGAGCTCGAGGCCGGTGCCGACCGTGCCGGCGACCGCCGTCGTCCGGTTCGCCGGCCTCGCGAAGGTCATCACGGTCGAGGACGGCAAGGCGAAGGAGAAGCTGGTCACCACCGGAAAGACGTCGGGGGATCGGGTCGAGATCGTGTCCGGCGTCGCGGTGGGGGAGTCCGTGGTCTCCCGGCCCGGGTCGCTCCAGCAGGGGCAGCCGGTGCGCGTGGTGGAAGGGGGCTAGGGTGCAAGCGCTCGCCAGGATCTGCATCCAGCGGCCCGTGTTCGGCGCCATGCTGACGCTCGCCCTCGTGGTGGTCGGCGCCGTGGCGTACTTCAAGCTGGGCGTGGATCGCTTCCCCGCCGTGGACCTGCCGACGGTCTCGGTCCGCACCACGCTCCCCGGCGGCGCGCCCGAGGACGTCGAGTCGGAGATCTCCGAGGAGATCGAGGAGGCGGTCAACACCGTCGAGGGGATCACCGAGCTCCGCTCGATCTCGACGAGCGGGACCTCCGTCGTCGTCGCCACCTTCAACCTCGACCGGGACATCGACTCGGCGGCGCAGGACGTCCGCGATCGCGTGCAGGCGGCGCTGCGCCGGCTCCCGGTGGGCACCGAGCCGCCCGTCATCGCGAAGCAGGACAACGACTCGACCCCGGTCATGTCGATCGCCCTCTCGGCCGATCGCTCGATCCGGGAGCTCACCGAGGTGGCCGACAAGCTCGTGCGGGTGCAGCTCGAGCGGTCGTCGGGCGTCGGTGAGGTGCGCGTCGTGGGGGGGCAGGAGCGCGCCATCAAGATCTGGCTGAACGCCGATCGCCTCGCCGCGTATGGCCTGCCGATCACCGCCGTCCGCGACGCGATCGTGCAGCAGAACGCGAACATCCCCGCGGGGAACGTCACGGGGAAGGAGGAGGAGCGGACGCTGCGCACGATGGGCCGCATCGAGGACGCGGGCGCGTTCAACGATCTGGTCGTCGCCACCGTCGACGGGCGGCCCGTCCGGGTGCGCGACATCGGCCGCGCCGAGGACGGCACCTACGAGCAGCGCTCGCTGGCCCGCCTCGACGGCAAGCCCACCGTCGTCCTCGACGTCGTGCGGCAGTCGGGCGCCAACACCGTCGCGGTGATCGAGGCCGTGAAGGCCAACCTGGCGAAGCTCTCCGAGCAGATGCCCGAGGACGTGCGACTAGAGGTGATCCGCGATCAGTCGGGCTACATCTACACGGCGCTGCACGAGATCAACGTGCACCTCGTCCTCGGCAGCATCCTCGCGTGCGCGGTCGTCCTGCTCTTCATGCGGTCGTGGCGGTCCACGATCATCGCGGGCGTCGCCATCCCGACGTCGGTCGTCGCGACGTTCGGCATGATGTGGCTGCTCGACTTCACGCTGAACAGCGTGACGATGCTGGCGCTCGTGCTGATGGTGGGCATCGTCATCGACGACGCCATCGTCGTCCTCGAGAACATCTTCCGCTTCGTCGAGGAGAAGAAGATGGACTCCTTCGAGGCGGCCAGGGCCGCGACGCAGGAGATCGGGCTGGCCGTGCTCGCGACGACGCTGTCGCTCGTCGTCATCTTCGTCCCCGTCTCGTTCATGTCGTCGATCTCGGGGCGGTTCCTGTTCCAGTTCGGGATCACGGCCACGGTCGCGATCCTCGTGAGCCTGCTCGTCAGCTTCACGCTGACCCCGATGATGAGCGCGCGCCTGCTCCGCGAGGAGGGCGCCCGCGCGCACGGGCCGGGCGGCGGGGGCGAGGCGGCGACGCGGGAGGGCTTCTACGGGAGGCTCGAGGCCAGGTACACGCGCGCCCTCGCGTTCGCGATGCGGCACCGGGCGCTCGTCGCCGTCTCGGGCGCGCTGGTGATGGCGTCGGCCGTGCCGCTCTACGGGCTCGTGAAGCAGGAGTACATCCCCTCGGGCGCGGACGACGCGCAGTTCGAGATCCGCGTCACGGCCCCGCTCAGCGCGAGCATCGGCGCGATGGACGACGTGATGCGGCAGATCGGCGACGACGTCCGCGGGGTGCGCGGGGTGCGGAGCGTGCTCGCCACCGCGGGCGGCGGCTTCGTGGGCGGCGTCAGCGCGGGCGAAGCCTTCGTGCGGATCGCCCCGCACGACGAGCGCACGTTCTCCCTGACACGGCTGCTCCGGGAGACGTTCTCCGGCCATCCATGGCGCGCCTTCAAGGACAACTACTCGCAGAAGGACGTGATGCAGGAGGTGCGGCGCAAGCTGCGCAAGTACTCCGATCTCCGGATCTCGGTGCGCAACGTGCCGTCGTTCAACATCGGCGGCGGGAACTTCGAGATCGACTTCGCGATCCAGGGCCCCGACATCGAGCAGCTCGAGCGTTATGCGAACGAGCTCCGCGACCGCTCCGCGCAGCTCGGCGGCATCGTGGACGCCGACGTGACGCTGAAGATCGACCGGCCGGAGCTCCGGGTGCTCATCGAGCGCGATCGCGCGGCGCAGCTCGGGGTCCGGACGCAGGACATCGCGACCGCGCTGCGCCTGATGGTGGGCGGAGATCAGGCGGTCTCGCGCTTCCGGGACGAGGCCGAGAACGAGAACTACGACGTGCAGCTGCGCCTCATCAAGGAGGATCGCGATCGGGTGGCGGCCGTCCGCCGCCTGTACGTGCCCCGGACGGCGCGCTCGCCGGCCGCGCCGTCGCCGGGCGGCGCCGGCGGCGCGACGGCGCCCTCGGCCGGGACGCCGCTGCTCCGGGGCGACCTTGTGCGCCTCGACAACCTGGTGCGCATCGAGGAGGCGAGGAGCCCGTCGCGCATCGACCGGCTCGATCGCCAGCGGGTGTCGAGCCTGCGCGCCGGCGTTGCCCCCGGCTACGCGCTCGCCGACCGGCTGGAGGCGCTGCGCGGCGCCGCCCGGGAGATGGACATGCCCGCGGCGTACACGACCAGCGTGCGCGGCCGCGGCGCGGAGCTCGAGCGCACGTTCGGCGAGTTCATCTGGGCGTTCCTCCTGTCGATCGTGCTCATGTACATGATCCTGGCGTCGCAGTTCGAGAGCCTTGTGCACCCGGTGACGATCCTGCTCTCGCTGCCGCTGTCGGTGCCGTTCGCGCTGCTCAGCCTGTGGGCGACCGGGAACACGCTGAACCTGTACTCTGCGCTCGGCTTCCTCGTGCTGTTCGGCGTGGTGAAGAAGAACTCGATCCTCCAGGTCGATCACATGAACAAGCTCCGGAGCGAGGGCGTGCCGCGCGAGGAGGCGATCCTCCAGGCGAACCGCGATCGGCTGCGGCCCATCCTGATGACCACGCTGGCCCTGGTCGCGGGCATGCTCCCGCTCTGGCTGGGCACGGGGCCCGGGGCCGAGGAGCGCCAGACCATCGCCGTGGTGGTCATCGGTGGCCAGTCCCTGAGCCTGCTGCTCACCCTGATCGTCACGCCGGTCTCGTACTCGCTGCTCGACGATCTCGCGCGCAGCGAGCGCTGGGGGCGGGTGCGGTCCCGCATGGCATCCCTCCGCGAGCGCGCGTCGGCGCGGTTCGGCCGGCTCTTCGCGCGCAGGACGACGTAGGCGCGGCGGCGCCCGCTGCCGGGCGCCTCAGCCCTTCGCCATCCCGAGCGCGGCCACGGCCACCGCGCCCCAGCCCGCGAGCAGGAGCAGCCCGCCGAGCGGCGTGACCATGCCGAGGACGCGGACGCCGGTCACGGTCATCACGTAGAGGCTGCCAGAGAAGAAGAGCACGCCGCCCGCGAAGCAGAGGCCGGCGACCGTCGCCGCGACGCCGCCGGTGCGCGCGGCGAGGTGGGCGGCGAGCGCCAGCGCGAGCGCGTGGGCGAGGTGGTACTGGGCGCCTGTTTGCCACCAGGAGAGGCGCAGCGCGCCGTCCGGCTCCGCGTCGAGCGTCGCCTTGAGCCCGTGGGCGCCGAAGGCGCCGAGCGCCACCGCGAGGAACCCGTAAACGCCCGAGAGCAGGAAGAAGAGACGTTCCATCGGGCGCGGAGCTTAGCCGATGGCCGGAGCGCGTCACGGGGGCGCTCGGCTGGGGGCGCCGCGCTTCAGCCTCCCTCCGCCCGCCGCCGTGGGAAGATCGTCCCCCGGATCTCCGCCGTCGACGCGCCGAACGTTGTCGCGAGCCGGCCGAGGACGAGGCGGTTCAGCCGGCCGTCCGGCGGCGCCTTGACCGCGATCACGAACGCGACGTCGACGGGGGTGCCGGCGTGCCTCGCCGCCCGCTCCGCGAGCGCCGCCGCGGCGACGTCGGACAGCTCCTCACGACGCGCGACGCGGATCTTCACGTAGAGCGCCGCCCGCATCAGCGCGTGATAGCCGTGCATCCAGGCCATCCAGCGCTCCTCCGGGCCCCCGGCGAGGGCCCGTGAGAGCGCGTCGCGGCGCCGCTCGATCTCGTCGAAGGGCAGGTTGTCGAGCTCGTTCAGCGCGCCGGGGAACTCCCCCGCGAGCGCGCGGAACACCTCCTTGCCCGGGATCGGCTCCCCGGCCGCCCGCGCGCGCCGGAGCTCCGCGAGCGTGAGGTACTTGCGGGCAAGCTGCGACAGGACCTCCGGTGAGAGGCGCGTGTCGCCGTCGGGGACCTCCGCGCCGGTCACAGCCAGCCGTGAGGGAACGCGAGGACGTCGCCGATCGACGCGGCGCCGAGGCACAGCGCGACGAGGCGATCGACCCCGAGCGCGTTGCCCGCCGCGGGTGGCATCCCCTCCTCGAGCGCGTCGAGGAAGCGCTCGTCGATCGGATAAACCGGCTTGCCCTGGGCGGCCCGCGCGGCCTGATCGGCGAGGAGCCGCGCGCGCTGCTCGACCGGGTCGGTCAGCTCGCCGAAGCCGTTGCAGAGCTCGACGCCCGCGACATACAGCTCGAACCGCTCGCAGACCCGCGGATCGCTCGGCTTGAGCCGCGCGAGCGACGCGAACGGCGCGGGGAAATCGACCAGGAACACCGGGTGGGGCAGCGCGGCGATCGCCGGCTCCACCGCGTCCACGAGCAGGCGGAAGAACCGCTCCTCGTCGCTCGACGCGAGCGCGATCGCGTCGTCCGCGGGCACGCCCGCCCAGCGCGCGAACGCCTCGCCGATCGAGATCCGCGGGAACGGCCGCTCCAAACGTACCTGCTTGCCGGACGTCGAGATCGTGCCATCCGCGCCGAGCGCGCCCGCGACGCGCTGCACGATCGCCTCGGTGTCGGCCATCACCTCGTCCACGCCGGCGAAGGCGCGGTACCATTCGAGCATCGTGAACTCCGGGTTGTGCCTGTCCCCGAGCTCTCCGCGCCGGAAGCAGCGCGCGAGCTGGAAGCAGCGCGGGACGCCCCCCGAGAGCAGCCGCTTCATCTGGTACTCCGGGCTCGTGATCAGGAACGTCGGGCGCGCCGCCTGCACCGCGAACGCGTCGAGGTGCAGATCGAGCCCGGGGGAGGGGACCATGCTCGGCGTCTCCACCTCGAGGAAGCCGCGCTCGGCGAACAGCGCCCGCACCGCGGCGAGCGCCGCCGCGCGCTGCGCGAGCGCCGCGCCGCGCCCGCGATGGATCGCGCGCTCCGTCTCGCTCGACGGCGGCGCCGCGGCGCCCGCGCGCGCCCGCGGCGGCCTCCGGGGCGTGATCCGCTCGACGAGCCGCGCGGACGCGAGCGCGCAGTCGGTCGGCGCCGGCGCCGGCGCGCCCTCGATGATCGCGAGATCGCCGACCTCGAGCGGCGGCGCGGGCGCGCCCTCGAGCGCGACGCGCAGCGCGCCGAACGCGTCGCCGAGGACGACCGCGCCCTCCGCGACCTCGAGCACGCGGCCGCCGACGCGAACCCTGCTGGGCAGCGGCGCACCGGAGGGACCGGCGGGGCGCGGGGAACAGGCGGAGACGATGTCGCTCGGGGCGAACGTCGCCGGGAATCCAATGGAGGTGTTTGTTTCAGAGAGAGCCACGGCAGCCTGCGTTGAAGGTGCCGGAGACATACCACGCAGGTTGACCAGGGAGGTCACGTAACGAGGCAATCGCGGCCACAACTCCTTGATTTTCCGCGAGGACGCCGCGTCGCTTCTCCTTGATGAGCCAACGCAACTCGTTACGTTGGTCGCGCTCGTCGGTCCGGCCCTGCCGCGCCTCACGCGAGCGCTGCTTGCAGAAAGCCAGCAGAAATCCAGCCGGAGAGATGAACCCATGAGACGATTGCCGCTCTTGCTTCCGTTGACCGCACTCGCCGCCTTGACCGCTGCGGGGCCCGCCGCCGCGTCGGAGTGGCACACGCTACCGAAGGGCTCGCCAGCGACGGCGCTGTCCTTCCGCGGCACGGATGGCGCGCGGGGCGCGGCGGAGGCGGCGCTGAAGCACGCCGCTTCAGACCTCCGCCTCCAGGGCGTCTCGCTGCGTTACCAGAGCGAGCTCGTGGATGGCGATCACCGCACTGTCCGGTTTGCGCAGGTCCACGCCGGACTGCCCGTGCTCGGCGCCGCGGTGGCGATCGATCTCACCCGGGAGAACCGCGCGGAGGTCGTGGTGCTCGACGTGGCGCGGGACCTGTCGGTCGCGACGACGCCGACTCACGGGGAAGAGGCCGCGCGGCGCGCGGTCGAGGCGACCTACGGAATGACGCTCGCGGAGCGGCCGAACGCGGCGCTCGCGGTGTTTCCCGAGGCGGAGACGGGCGGCAAGCTCGTCTGGGTCGTCGATGTCCGGTCGGATCGCGGCGGGGAGCGCTACCTCGTCGACGCGCACACTGGCAAGCTCGTCCACAGGCGCTCGCTGGCCGTGCACGCGCGAGGGCGCGTTTACCCCATCAGCTCGGCGGTCACGCCCGAGGTCCAGGATCTCGAGCTCAGCAGCCTCGACGCGGCGGATCCCCAGACCTTGAGCGGCTGGAACGGCAACTTCAAGGTGGTGAATTACGTGGACGGCGACCTCACCGCCGGCGTCCCGCTCACCCTGGAGCAGAGCGTCGAGCCGAACACAGGGGAGGACTTCCTCTACGATCCGCCCACGAGCGCGGAGGATGCGCACGACCAGTTCGCGCAGGTCGGCATCTATTACCACCTCACCCGGATGCGCGATTACTTCGTGTCGACCCACCAGATCGACATGGGGGCGCCTGGCTGGAAGCTCGTCGCGGTCGCCAACATGCTGGAGGCGGGCCGGCCGATGGACAACGCGTTCTTCTCGGGAGAGGGCGTGGGCGAGCCCTTCCGCGCGCCGAACCTCATCGCCATCGGCCAGGGCTCGTTCTTCGATTTCTCGGACGACTCCGACGTGTTCCTCCACGAGTTCACCCATTACGTCTCCGCCAACGCGGTCGGCTACAATGGAGGCCAGTTCGCGATCAACGAATACGGGCTCTCCCCCTGGGCCGGCAGCATCGATGAGGGCATCGCGGACTATTTCGCCTGCACCGTGAACGGCGACTCCACGCTCGGCGAGGCGACGCTGGCGCCCTTCGGCATGGCGCGCGACCTCGCGAAGGACACCAAGACGTGCCCCGGCGATCTGGTGGGCGAGGTGCACGAGGACGGCGAGCTGATCGGCAGCCTCGCGTGGTCCTTGCGCGAGAAATTCGGGGCCAAGGTGGGCGACAAGCTCGTCTGGGGCACGGTGACGCTGCTGACCCCCAACGCCTCGTTCGGCGATTTCGCCAAGGCGCTGAAGCGGGCGACCGGCAAGCTGGTGACCGCCGGCGAGCTCACGGAGGCGGACGCCGGCGCCGTCGACGCGCTGATCGAGAGCCGGGGCCTCGACGACTGCGAGGAGGTGCTCGATCTGAGCGGGGGCAAGTCGCAGACGACGAACATGTTCGGGATCGACTCGCTGGTCTTCGGCTCGGGGGCGTCGTGCGCGGATTACCGCTCGCAGCTCAGCCTGCAGAGCCTCTTTCACTTCAAGAGCAAGCCGGATCGGGCCGCGAAGGGCGTCCGCTTCACCGTGGAGCTCGATCCCGACCGCGGCAACGACGTCGAGTGGAGCATCTACGTGAGGACCGGCCGGCACGTCGGCTTCACGCTGGGCGAGCTCCTGCCGGAGGCCACGAATTACGATTACAGCGTCGAGGGGATCACGGAGACGGACGGCGAGATCGTCATCGACGAGACCTCCGATCCGCCGTTCGATCCCACGCAGACGTACTACCTGGTGATCGGCCATAAGAACTGCCCGTCCTCGTCCGTGACGGTGGAGAGCGAAGATCTCGGGCTGGAGCCGCCGGTCGATCCGACGGAGCCCGTCGAGCCGGAGCCCGCCGGCTCCACGGGTGGAGCGACGCCGGATCCGACCGATCCGATCGAGGATCCCGAACCGGAGACGGTCGTGGGGTGCGCTTGCCGCGCCGCCGAGCCGAGCGCGCCCGTCGCGCCGTGGACGGCGCTCGCCGGGGTCGCGCTCGCCGGGACTGCCGTGCTGAGGCGGCGTGCGCGGGCGCGTCGCGCGCTGGGCTGAAGTGAGGGCCTGACGGCCTGAGGCCGCCGGCGTCACGCGGCGGGCGGCGCATCGACGCGCGCCGCCGTGGCGCCTGGTAGTGGTCAAATTTGAACATGAAGGCGGGAAGGCGGGAAGAAAACCTTAATGATCTTCCCGCCTTCCCGCCTTCATGTGGACTCTCTCTGGGCAAAGTCGACCCCTACCCGGCGCCTGCCCTCCCTTGCGGCCGTGTGAGGCGGGGGCCGCCTTCGCTGCGCTAGCGTCCGCCCGCGCCGCCGGTGCCACCCGCGCCGCCGGCACCACCCGCGCCGCCGGTACCACCCGCGCCGCCGGTACCATCCGCGCCGCCGGTACCACCCGCGCCGCCCGTACCACCGGCGCCGCCCGTACCGCCCCCGCTTCCGCCCTCGCCAGTACCGCCGCCCCCGGCTGTCCCGTTGCCACCGTCGCCACCGCCGCCGCCCGTGCCGCTCGCGCTGGTCGTGCCGCTCGTCGTCGGATCCTGGTTGGGATCGCAGACCTGCGTGATCGCATTCGGCCTGCAGCAACGGTGTTGTTGCTGCTGCTGACCGATGCCCATGCACTCGAGGCCATCGGCGCAGTCATCGTTGCCGTTCGCGATCTCGCAGGGCTCGCCCTCTTGCTGCCGGCTGCAGCTCGCGGCTGAGGCGACGATCGCCGCGGCGAGCGCGGCCAGGAGGAGCGCGGGGCGCAAGGCGTTGCGCGATGTCTTCGGGGCTTTCACGCGCGCTGGTCTAGCAGAACCAGGCGGGCTTGCCTATTGCCCATCTACTGCGGAGGGGCCGGCCGGTTCTTGGCGTCGATGGCGTCGATGAACAGGCCCATGTACTGCGCGGCGCTCGTGATCGAGAAGACGAGCGATAGATAGATGAGCAGCCGTCCGACGTGCACCACGTCGACCTCTCCGAAGTCGACGCCGAGGTGGATGTGGTACGGGTAGCCGAGGATCAAGCAGACGATCCCGATCATCTGCAGCGCTGTCTTGATCTTCCCGCCGTCGCCCGCCGCGATGACGAGCCCCTCGGTCGAGGCGATGGATCGGAGCGCCGTGATCGTGATCTCGCGCGAGATGAGCAGCACCACCGCCCACGCCGGGATCCGGCCCATCGGCACGAGCCACACGAGCGTGGCGGCGACGATGAGCTTGTCGGCGAGCGGATCGAGGAACTTGCCGAGCACGCTCACGAGGCCCTGCCGCCGCGCCAGGTAGCCGTCGAGCATGTCGGTGATCGCCGCGAGCGAGTAGACGCCCGCGGCCCAGAAGCAGTCCCGCGGCGCGCCCCTCGACAGGAGCACGAGGACGGCCGGGATCATGAGGACCCGGGCGAACGTGAGCAGGTTCGGGAGGTTCCGCGCGTCTTCCCAGAGCGTGCGCCGCCGCTGCGCCTTGGTGCCCCGCAAGGACGTGCCAGCGCTAGCGACCATCGACGAGGACCATCCCCTCTCCGCCGAACGTCACGAAGCCCTGCATCCCTCCAGGCGCCTCGGAGGCGGGCAGCGTGCGCGGCAGGAGCCGGCCCATCCACCCGAGCACCGCGGTCGCGCGCGTCGACGTCGGCCGCGACGGGGTGATCTCCAGCGCGGCGGCGCGCTCGGGCACCGACAGGACCATGTGGCCGCGGCCGCGGAGCTGCACCATCGCGACCGCCTCGCCCTCGCCGGCCGGCAGGCGGCCGTTCTCGTAGCCGATCGGCAGATCGAAGCCGACGAGGACGTCCTCGCGCAGGTAGATGGACTCTTCCCCGAGCGTCACCGGATGGAGCCGCCGCCCCTCCGGCGCGCCGAGCACGAGCTCGCAGCGCCCGCCGATCTCGATGAAGGGCGTGCTCGGCCCGCCGAGCGGCTCGTCGAAGATGCGCCCGCGCGCCTGCCGCTTCAGCACGTGCGTGGCGGTCCCGGAGTGCACGCTCATGGTGCGCAGCGCGTCGAGCCGGGCGACGAAGCCCTTCGTCGACTGCACGAGCACGACGCCGGTCGGGTGCCGCGTGACAGCGGCCTCGCGCGGGAAGACGAGCAGCCGCTCGCGCGCGAGCGCCGAGAGCGTCTCCAGCGGCGGCGTCGCGGCCGGCGGCGGCGCGGCGGGCGCCGCCGTGGGAGGCGGCAGCGAGGACGACGACGGCCGCCCCGCCGCCTTCTTGCTCGCCGCCGCCGCGTCCGCCGCCGCGGGGACGGCGATCGCGAAGCGGCCCGTCGCGGAGGGCTCCTCGGGCGCCACCGTGCTGCGGCGCACGGTCGGGGCCACGCTCCCTCCCGGCGGCGCCTGCACCGCCGGCATCGACGGGACCGTCGGCGCCGCGCCGACCCTCGGGCCGGGAGCCTTGCCCGCGCCGAGCGGGTTCGTCGGGCCTCCCGCGCGGCCGTCCGCCCCGAGGCTCTTGAACGACGGCGGCGCCGGGATGGTCGGCATCATCTCGCGGCCAGGCTCGATGGCCGACCATGTCCCTGACGGGATGCGCGGCAGATCCGAGTCGTGCCGGAAGCCCGCGCCGGCGCGATCGAGCGCCTGCACCGCCTCGCCTGCGGCGCGCTGCACCTCGGCCTTGGCCTCGACCGGCGGCTGATCCTCGGTGTCGGGCGGATCCATCGAGTAGCGGCCCGTGGTGCTGCCCGTCATGTCGAGAAGGCGGCGCGCCATCGCGTCGTGGCCGCCCGCCGCGAACGCGTGGCTCGCGCGCTCGTAGTCGCCCATGCGCTGGAACGCGAGCCCCAGGTAGCCCCACGCGCGCTGGTGCTTCGGGTTCTGCTCGAGCGCCTTCTCGAGCTCGGACCGCGCCTGCGCCGGCTGCCCGGTCTTGAGGTACGAGAGCGCGAGGTTGATGCGCGGCTCGACCGCCTCCGGGTGGGCCTGGATCAGCCGCTCATAGATCGCGATCGCCCGCGGGTAGAGCCCCAGCCGGAAGTAGACGATCCCGAGCAGGTCCTGCCCCTTGGGATCGCTCGGCTGGAGCGACAGCGCGCGCTCGAGCTCCGCCTTCGCGGCGTGGACCCGGTTGTCCTGCAGGAGCTCGCTGCCCCGGTGCAGGTGGAACAGGAACTCCTCCGCCGCGACTTCGCGTGTGGAGGGCCGTGGGTCGTCGCGCTCGTGCATTGTCGGGGGGATCGTACACGAAAACGCACACACGCCGTCAGGCGCTCGCCGCCTCGATCGCCTCGGCGAGCGTGAAGGCCCCCTCGTAGAGCGCGCGGCCCACGATGACGCCGCTGACGCCGGGGATCTGCGCGAGCGCGCGCAGGTGAGCGAGCGATCCGACTCCGCCGGAGGCCAGGACGGGGAAGCCGCACGAGGCGGCGAGCTCGCGGGTGGCTTCCAGGTTGGGGCCGACCTGCGTGCCGTCGCGGGAGACGTCGGTGTAGAGGAGCGCCGCGACGGGGGCGCCGGCGAGCGCGCGGGCGACGTCGAGGGCGGTGACGGAGGAGACCTGCTCCCAGCCCTGCACGGCCACGCGCCCGTCCTTGGCGTCCACGGCGACCACGACGCGCCCCGGGAAGCGGCCGGCGAGGTCGCGTACGAGCGCGGGATCGTTCACCGCGGCGGTCCCGAGCACGATGCGATCGGCGCCCAGCGCGAGGTAACTCTCGGCCGCGGCGGCGGAGCGGATGCCGCCCCCCACCTGCACGCTGCCGCCCTCCGCGCCGAAGGCCGCGATGACGGCGCGGACGGCGTCGGCCTGGACGGGCAGGCCGGCGCGGGCCCCTTCCAGGTCGACCACGTGCAGCCGATCGCAGGCACGGCGGAGGCGAGCGGCGAGCGCCGCCGGGTCCTGGTCGTAGACGGTGACCTGATCGTAGCGCCCTTGATGGAGGCGCACGGCCTGGCCTCCGAGGAGATCGATGGCGGGGATGAGCTGCACGCGGCGGGTCTAGCGCGCCTCTGCGCCGGTGGGTAGAGGCGGCGAAGGCGGCGAAGGTCCGTTGCCCCGCCGCGTCACCACGACCCGCTCGCCCCGAGCACGACCCCTTCCGGGCCTGCCGCGAGCACCCCTGCGCGGATCCGCCTTGACGTCGCGCCGGCGGTCATGTCGCTCTGCTTCGGCTCGGTCAGGTAGAGGACCGCCGCCGCCCCGAGCCCGGCCAGCCCCACGCCGAAGCCGATCGTGCTCACGAGCCCGGTGGTGCTCGCGCTCTCCGCCGCGTCCAGGCCCGTCTGGTCGCAGGCCGTCGGGTCGCTCAGGCCGATCCCGCTGCCGCAGTGCTCGCGGACGACGCTCTTCTTGCCGAGCGTGAGCGCGCCCGTCACCCCGCCGAGCACGAGCCCCGCGACGCCGACGCCGCCGGCCGCGTACACGGCCGCCCGCCGGCCTGAAAGGCTCTCGGCGGACGGCGCCGGGGCGCCGCTCACCTGCAGATCGACGCGCTTCTTCTCGCCGTGAGCGAGGTGGATCCGCGTCTCCTGGACAGGCCCTCCCGGCGCCTGCGTCGACACGACGTGCTCTCCCGGATCCACCGGCACGCTCGCGCCCAGCGCGGCGCTGTCCACCGCGCGACCGTCGCGCTTTACCACCGTCCCTGCGGGGGCTCCGGGCGGGAGGGAGAGCGCGAGCTCCGGCACGAGCGGGGCCAGCTTCTCGCGCTCCTCCCGGGCGACCTTGGGCCGCTCTCCTTGCCGGCGCTTCTGCTCCGGCGTCAGCTGCTCGTGGAGCGCAAGGTACTCCCCGAAGTGGGCGAACGCGCTCGCGACGCGGCCCCACCTCGACTCGCAGACGGCCAGCGTGAAGAGCGCCCCCGGCTTGGGCTCGAGCCGATGGCTCTCGGCGATGGCGTTGCAGCCGGTCTCGTACTGGCCCGCCTCCATCTCGGCGAGGCCCCGGTTGAAGAGGGCTTCCGCGGCCGCGCTGTCCTGCGCCGCGGCGGGCGTCGCGGCGGCGAGCGGCCAGAGGACGAGAGCGAGAGGAGCCATCCGGCGCAGGCGACGTGTCATGTTCTGGGGTATCCACAGGCGAAGGTGTCGACCGGTGTCGGCGAGGGGCGGACCGGCAGCGCGGCGGACATCGGTCTCAATCTCGTCCGAGCAAAGGGACTTTGGGGCGAGCGGCGGCGCCTGTTCGCCCGGTCGGAGCGGGCCTCGGCGTCGCCTTCGGGGGAGCGCCCGCGGCCCCGCGCGCGGCCGGCCTCGCGCTGGCGCTCGCGCTGGTCGCGGGCTGGGTGGGCTCCGCGGCGAGCGCTGGCGCGGAGGCGCTGGGCGTCGGCGCCGACGGCTCTGCCGACAGCGTCGCGCTCGGCGCAGCGGTCGCGGCGGCGCTCGCCGATCCGGCGTCCGGCGCAGCGGCCGAAGGCGGCGCGGCCACCGCCGGATCGGCCTGGGCCCCGGCGCGCATCAGGAGCCAGGTCCCTGCGCCGAGCACCCCGAGCCCGAGGACGACCGCGGCGGCGACGAGCGGGGCTCGGCTTGGCGCGATCGGTGTGATGTTCCCTGAAGGGACGGACGTCACCGACGTCTCCATGGTCGCCGCGAGGGGCGCGACCGGGGAGCGAGACGGGTGCTCCGGCCCCATCGGGCCGACGCTCGTCGCCACCGGCGGCATCATCGAGGGCGCGGTGATCGCCGGCACGGTGAGCGCTGGCGCGGTGAGCGCGGGCGCTGGCGTGGCGAGCGCGTGCGCCGAGGGGCTCGCCAGGGCCCAGGGCGGCGTGGTCGGGCGGGGCGAACGCCCGCTGCTGGCCGGGGCGAGGACGAGCAGCTCGGAGAGCGCCTGCGCCGCCTCGCTCGCGAGGCGGAACCGCGCCGCTGGATCGACGGCCGTGGCCCGAGCGAACCAGCCATCGAAGCTCGGCGGCAGCACCACCCGCTGCGACATCGCCCGGTGGACCGGCGGCTCCTGCGGCCCGTGGACGACCACGAGCGCGAACGCGATCACGTCGTTCGCGCTGAGCGCCTCCGGGCTCCAGTACGGCGTCCCCACGAGCAGCGTGTACGCGATCATCCCGAGCGCGTAGATGTCCACGGCGCTGGTGAGCTTCGTGTCGGTGCGGAACTGCTCGGGCGCCATGTAGATGGGCGTCCCGAGGCTCCGCGTGATGCCGGCCGCCGTCCCGCCCTCGGCGAGCAGCTTCGCCACGCCGAAATCGAGGATCTTCATGCGGGGCGTCCCGTCGTCCCGCTGGGTGACGAACAGGTTCTCCGGCTTGAGATCCCGGTGGATGATGGACGCCGCGTGGGTCCGGTCGAGGGCCGACGCGGTCTGCTGGAGGTACGTCGCGACCTCGCCGGGAGGCAGCCTGCCGAGGCGCTTGAGGCGCTGGCCGAGCTCCTCGCCGCGGAGCAGCTCCATCACGAGGAACGGCATGCCCGTCGCCTCGTCGATGCCCGCGTCGAAGACGTCGACGATGTACTCGCTCTCGATGTCCGCCGTGATCTGCGCTTCGCGCTTGAAGCGGCTGCGCATCTCCTCGCTCTGGAAGAGGTACGCGTGCATCACCTTCAGCGCCCGGCGGCGGTTCGTCTCGATGTGCACCACCTCGTAGACGGACCCCATCGCGCCCACGGCGAGGAGGCGCGCCACGCGATAGCGGTGCGCGAAGACCGTTCCGTCCGCGAGCGTGCCCGACACGGCGGGAGGGTCGCGCGCGGCGGCTGTCGCGTCAAGGTTCCAGGGACCCCGAAGGGCGGCGCGCGCTGCGCGGAGCGGCGGCCGCGACGCCGCGACGCCCAGCTGCGCGCATCACCGCGCCCGTGCGCATCGCAGCCCCGCGCCGGCGAAGTGGCCGTTCGGCGAGCGCTCCTGGAAGGCGGAGGTGAGCAATGTCTCCTTCCCGCTGCGCCAGCCCCCGCCCCAGATCATGTGGTTCGTGTCGGGGGTGAGGACGGCGCAGTCAGCGCACGCGATCGGGTCGTCCGCCGCGAACGAATCCAGCACCCACTCCCACACGTTTCCCCCCAGATCCGCGTGTCCCCACCGCCCGTCTCCCCGCGGCGACCTCGACCCGCCCGGCTGGAGGTCCGCGATCTCGCACGATCCATCGAGGCCGCAACCGTACACCGCGTAGCTCTCGTCGGGCTCCGGGGCGCTCTCCGGGCTCGACCATGGATACGTGCGCTGCTCGTCCCCGCCGGCGGCCGCGTAGCGCCGCTCTGCTACCGTGGGCAGCCGACCGCCGTCCCACGCGCAGAACGCGAACGCCACGTACCAGCTCACGCAGGCCGCGGGCAGGAGCTCGTGCTCGCCCACCTCGTCGGTCCACGAAAAATAGGGATCTTCGCAGTGAAGCGACGCCGACAGCGCCGCCCGGTCCACGGGCAAGTTGGCGTCCCACGCGGCGCGCCACCCGCTGTCCGGAATCTTCGGGTGTGCTCCTGCCCCCACCGCTGGCCAGCTCGCCGGGTACTCCGACAGGAACGCCCGGAACCGCCCCACCGTCACCTCGAATCGATCCAGCCGGAGGTCGCTCACCGTCGCCAGCCGCGGCTCGGCGTCGCCCCGATCGAACGTGCCTCCGGGCACCACCAGGCTCCCGCAGCAGCCCTCGTCTCCGCGCGGCCCGCAGATCGCGTCCATCTTGGCGCAGCTCCGAGGGACGATGCAGCGCCCGTCGTCACACAGGGGCGCCTCCGCCGGGCACTCGGGTTCGTCCTGCCACGCTCCGCCTTCGTCGCACGTCTGCGGCCTGTTCTGCGCGCACCGCACCTCCTCTGGCGTGCACGTCTCGGCTCCACCTCCACCTCCGCTTCCGCCGCCCGCCAGGTGGTACGACTTGTCCACGCCCACGATCGCCGTGCAGCCCCCGATCACGAGGCATGCCCCCGTCCACATCGTCACGGCAGACGCTGCGATCTGCATCAGCGCCACGCTCCGAGGCGCTCGACCAGCGCGGACCGGACCGCGCGCAGCGGACGCCGAGCCTCCATCCCAAGAATCTCCATGCGCGGGATTCTACTGACATTTCGCCTCGCGAGAGGGCCCGCTCGACGCCGCTCTGCCGCCATGGGGAGGGAGGTGCGACCGGCGCCCTCCTCCGCAGCGCCGGGCTCTGCCGCGCGTGTCCTGATGCATCGCGGCTTCTGTCCTTGCGCGCCGGCCGACATCCGCGCCGACATCCGCTCGGGGCGAGGCGTTCCGGCCCGGCGGGCGCTGGTTGCGCGAGGTCGTCGGGCAGATACCATCGCTCGCTGAAGATGGCTGTACTCACGCTCGAGCAAGCGGCGATCCCGCTCCGGCAGGCGTACCGGGAAGGTCGCCTCATTCCCTTTCTGGGCGCGGGCTTCTCTGCCCCGCTCCGGCTGCCGATGTGGAAGGAGCTGATGGGGTGGATGGGCGCCGCGCTCGGGTTCGAGCCAGCGCTCTTCGAGCTGCACGGCCTGCCCCCGCAGCTCGCCGGCTTCTTCGCCCGCGAGTGCGCGGGCGGCCTCGACAGCTTCATCGCCGAGATGCGCGCGCGCTTCCACGCGCGCGAGGTCGACGAGCGGCGCAGGAGCTCGTGCCAGCACAAGGCCCTGGCGCGCCGCGACTTCTCGACCATCTACACGACCAACTTCGAGCACCACATCGAGGAGGCGCTGCGGGACGCAGGAAAAGAGGCCGTGGCGCTCGCCAGGTTCGACGACTTCGCGCGGTGCCCGGCGCAGGGGGCGTGCCACGTCATCAAGTTTCATGGAGATCTCGACTGGCCCGAGACGGTGGTGCTCACCGAATCGCAGTACTTCGGCCGCCTCCGGCTCGAGGCGGCCCCCGATCAGCGCCTGCGGGCCGATCTGCTCAGCAACAGCTTCCTCTTCCTCGGCTACAGCTTCGGCGACGTCGACATCCGGTACATCTGGTACCGCATGGAGCAGATGCGCATCGAGGGCAGCCCGCAGCTCGCGAGGCGCGCGTCGAACCGCCGCGGTTACTGGGCGACCTTCGGCGCCGGGCTCGTCCAGCCGGCGCTGCTCGAGGACTGGCACATCGACGTGATCGAGCTCGACCCGAACGACAAGACGAAGAGCGTCGTCGACCTGCTCGACGCTCTGGACGCGTGAGGGGACGGGTGAGGGCGATGGTCATGGTCTATTTCGTCTCCTCGAACCACCGCAAGCTCGCGGACATGACCTATGTGTGGAAGGACGCCCCGACGCCGCTCCGCGTCCTCCGGCTCGACGTGCCCCAGATCCTCTCCTCGGATCTCGACACCGTCGTACGCGAGGAGGCCCTCGCCGCCTACCGGCTCTCCCTCGTGCCGCTCTTCGTCGAGCACGGCGGCCTCTTCATCGAGCACCTGAACGGCTTCCCGGGCCCGCTCGTGATGCCGTTCTGGGAGCGGCTGCAGGACCGGATTTGCTCCCTCATCCCTCCGGGGCAGTCGCGCGCGGCGCACGTGGTCCAGAAGGTGTGTTATTGCGACGGCCGGACGCTTCGTGTCTACACGGGCAGCGTCCCCGGCGAGATCGCCGTCGAGCGGCGGGGAGACGAGGGCATCCACTGGGAGCCGATGTTCATCCCGGCCGGGCACACGCGCACGCTCGGGCAGATGCCGCGTGACGAGCGCCTCCGGTGCTCTGCGAGCGCGGAGGCGCTGCGGGCGTTCCGGTTCGATCTCGGGCTGTGATCGCGGAGCGCGGCGCTCGCGCTCGTCGACGCTCGTCGACGCGACGCGCGGCCGCGACGCCCCTCCGGCGGCGCCGGCTCCTCCTCCACGTCGCCGGGACCTCGCGCCAGACGGGCCGTGCTGGCGGGCCGCTGCGACGCTCCCCGCAGCTCCGCGCGCTGGCCACGGTGGTGCTTGACTTCCGGATCGCTTTGGAGTTCCTAACCGTCCACGACCGCGGCAAGGGGGCGAGAGCCTGATGTCCGGCGCTCCTCCCCCCGCGCTCAGAGGTTGTCCCCATTTGGCGCGGAGGCGATTCATGGAGTTCAGACAGCTCGGCGGGTCAGGGTTCAAGGTACCGGTGCTGAGCCTCGGGACCGGGACGTTCGGTGGCTCCAACGAGTTCTTCCGGGGGTGGGGCGCGAGCGACGTGGCCGAGGCGACTCGGCTGGTCGACGTCTCGCTCGAGGCCGGGATGAACATGTTCGATTCGGCCGACATCTACTCCGACGGGCTCGCCGAGGAGATCCTCGGCCACGCGATCAAGGGCAGGCGCGACAAGGTCATCATCTCCACCAAGGCGACCTTCCGGAGCGGCAAGGGCCCCAACGACGTCGGCTCGTCGCGGTATCACCTGATCCGGTCGATCGAGGGGAGCCTGCGCCGGCTGCAGACGGATCATATCGATCTCTTTCAGCTGCACGGCTTCGACGCGGTCACGCCGCTCGAAGAGACGCTCGGCACGCTGGACGATCTCGTGCGAGCGGGGAAGATCCGCTACCTCGGATGTTCGAATTTCTCCGGCTGGCACCTGATGAAGTCGCTCGCGGTGTCGGAGAAATATGGTCTCTCTCGGTACGTGGCGCACCAGGCGTATTATTCGCTGGTGGCGCGCGACTACGAGTGGGAGCTGATGCCGCTGGCGCTCGATCAGAAGGTCGGCGCGGTGGTCTGGAGCCCGCTGGGCTGGGGGCGGCTCACGGGGAAGATCCGGCGCGGGCAGCCGTTGCCGGAGGTCAGCCGGCTCCGGAACAAGCTGTCTGTCGAGGGGGGGCCGCAGATCGACGACGAGTACCTCTATGGTGTGGTCGACGCGCTCGACGCGGTGGCGAAGGAGACGGGCAAGACCGTCCCGCAGATCGCGCTCAACTGGCTGCTGCAGCGGCCGAGCGTCGCGAACGTGATCATCGGCGCTCGCAACGAGGAGCAGCTTCGACAGAACCTCGGGGCGGTCGGCTGGAACCTCGCGCCAGAGCACATCGCGAAGCTGGATGCTGCGAGCAAGACGAAGCTGCCATATCCCTACTTTCACCAGGTCGGCGCGTTCACGGAGCGCAATCCGTTCCCTGTCGCGCTCTGACGGTCGCGGCCTGGCCGCGACCGGCGGCTGATCCTGCGCGGAGGCCCGGCTCGGGGGCGCGTACCGCACCCGAGCCGTGGATGGCGATCCCGTGGCGAGGGCCGGTCAGGGCAGCACGCCGGTGGCGTCCGGCGTGGCGGCGTGCAAATCAGCGGTCGTGCTCATTCTTTGCGACTTCGACGGGACCATCACCTGCGACGACCTGACGAACCGGATCTGGGACGCCCACCTTCGCTATGACTGGCGGCAGGCGCTGCTCGCGCCTGCCGCTTCCGGCGAGCTCACGCCGTTCGAGCTCCTCCGCCGCGGCTACGCCGACGTGGATCGCCCGGCCGCCGAGCTCCTGGCCGAGCTGCGCCCGCACGCCGAGCTGCGGTCGGGCTTCGCGGATCTTCTGGCCCTGTGCGCCCGCCGGTCGTGGGTGTTCCACGTGATCAGCCACGGCCTGCCGTTCTACATCCGCGAGTTCCTGCCGCCGGGCACCGCGTTCTCTTGCTTCGATGCCGCCTTCGATGGGCGCTGGCGCGTGACCGTGCCGGAGACGGTGCCGCTCGGTCCCGGCGAGGACTTCAAGATCCGCGTGCTCGACCAGCTGAAGGCGGCCACCGGCGAGACCTCCACGGTCTACATCGGCGACGGCCGGCTGGACTACCCCGCGGCGCGGTGCTGCGATCGCGTGTTCGCGGTGCGGGACAGCGCCCTCGACGTGCTCTGCTCCCGCGACGGGATACCGTGCACACCCTTTGACGGCTTTGCCGAGATCTGCGCGGCGCTCGAGAGCAGCGGCACCCCTGACGGGGAGCGCGCGCAGCGCGCGGCCGACGCTACGCCGACACCTGGCTGATCCATCCGAGGTTCATCCAGCCCAAGGACCCTCTCGCCTCGGGTTGCGCCTGCTCGATCGCCGCCGCAGGCGCGGCGCGGCTCAGATGTGCTTCGGTGGGTTCAGCTTGTCTTCCGCCGACCTCCGCTGGACGAGCGCCTTGGCCTTCTCGTAGAGGACCCGCAGCCGCCCGCCCTCGGGCTCCCAGTACTCGGCGCGCTCGACATAGAGCTTCAGGAGCGCCGCGTGAGGGTGGGAGGGGCCGGCCGGCAGCCACGCCTTCCACGAGGGCTTCCAGAGGCTCCGGATCTTCTCCTCGTTCCTCTCGATCGTCGCGCGCGCCGAGATCGAGATGTACGCCCGATCCCGCGGCCTGTAGCAGCAGACCGCCACCTGGTGCTCGCGGGCGATCTCGCCTGTCTTCGCCGCCTCGTCCTCCGTCACGAACCAGAGATCGCAGTCCATCAGCTCGGCCGGCTCCTGGATCTCCATCGGCCGCCCCCGCATCAGCCCCTCGGGGGTCATCGTGACGAGCATGGCGGTGTCGAACTCCCTGAGGAGCGCGTGCAGCTCGCTCATGGAGCCGCGGACCTGAGCCCTGGCCCCCGGCTCCACACTCCGGTGTTGCTCTCCACTCTGGTGTTGCATGCGGACAAAGCTGCTCCGCGGACCCTGGCCCGCAAGCAGGGGTGCGCCCTGACCCGTGTACCGCAGCAGCCTGGCGGCGCTCCGGCGTGACCCGAGGCGCCGCGCGCTGCAGAACGGTCCAGGCGGCTCGGCTCACACTCGCGGGGTTTTGCGCAGTGGACGGCGCGATGCGACGCCTTGACGCGCGTCCGCTCGGCAGATCGGGCGCTCTCCTGCCGCCAGAAGTGCCAATCTGCGGGCCCTCGCGGGCGGCACACTCCATGCGTTTGCGGGCGCGGGGGCACACCACAACTCCGCCCAGCAGGCTCTGCCATGACCGCGTTTTTGGACGACGTCGACCCTCGTATCCCCGCTGTCCCGATCCGGGACGAGACCGCCCGGATCCGGGAGGATTTCCTCGTGCTCGCCGCGCACGAGATCAGGACGCCCGTGACCTCGCTCCTCCTGCAGCTCCAGCTGACGAAGCGGATGAGCCAGCGGGAGCCGGAGAAGACCCCGGCGTGGGCGGCGGCGATGCTGGCCGTCTTCGACCGTCAGCTCGGCCGTCTCGCCCGGCTCTGCGACGACATGTTCCAGGCGAGGCACGGCGGCCTGGCCCGCGGCGCCCCGACCCGTGAGCCGGTCGAGCTCGTCGGGCTCATCCGCGAGGTGCTCGCGACGGCGGTCGCGCACCGGCCGGCCGCGTGCGGCGCCATCTCGGTCGCGGCCGAGGGCCCGGTGATCGGCTGGTGGGACCGGTCTCACATCGAGCGCATGGCGTTCCACCTGATCAAGAACGCGCTCACCTTCGGCGAGGGCAAGCCGATCTCGATCGAGGTGCGCGCGACGCGCGCGCGGGCGCGGCTCATCGTGCGCGACCGCGGCATGGGGATCGCGCGGGAGGACCAGGAGCGGATCTTCGCGCGCTTCGAGCGGGCAGTCCCGGTGGAGCGCTTCGGCGGCCTGGGGCTCGGCCTGTACATCGCGCACGTCGCGGCGCGCGCGCACGGCGGCGCGATCCGCGTCGAGAGCGAGCTCGGCTGCGGCGCGGCGTTCATCGTCGATCTCCCGCTCGCCCCGCGGCGGCCGCAGCGGGTGAGGGCGGCGCGGCGCTCCTCGTCGATCTCCTCGCCGATTCCCCCCTCGCGCCCGGCGCGGGCGCGGCGCGGGCGCGGCGCGGGCGGGGCGCGCGCGCCCGAGCTTCCCCTGGGCGCGCACCTCAAGCTCGCGCAGGTCAAGCAGGTGCACCAGCGCCTGCTGCGCCCGCACTGACGCGCGCGCGGGCGGGTCAGCCGTCCAGGAAGCGGGCGAGCAGGCGCAGGCCGGCGGCCTGGCTCTTCTCGGGGTGGAACTGCGTCGCCGTGACGTTGTCCCGCTCGATCGCGGCGGTGATGCGGTGCGGGCCGTGCTCCGTCGTCGCCGCGACCAGCGCGGGGTCGAGCGGGACGGCGTGGTAGCTGTGGACGAAGTAGACGAAGGGGCGCTCGCCCGCGAACACCGCGAGCGGGCCCCGCACCTCGCGCGCGAACGCGATGCGGTTCCAGCCCATGTGGGGGATCTTGATCCCGACCCAGGGCTGGCCGGCGACCGCGTCCGCCTCGGCCGCGCTCGGCTGTGGGGTGAGGCGCTTGACGGTGCCGGGGAACACGCCGAGCCCGCGCGCGCCCTCCGCCTCCTCGCTCCCGGCGAAGAGCGCCTGCATGCCGAGGCAGATGCCGAGGTAGGGCGTCCCCTTCCGGATCTGCGCGCGCAGCGCCTCGCCGATGCCGCTCTGCAGCGCCGCGGCGCAGTCGCGGAAGGCGCCCTGGCCGGGCACCACGACCTTGTCGGCCCGGCCGATGATCTCCGGGTCGCCCGTGCGCGTCACCGCGCACGGCGCGCCGGCGTCCTCGGCGGCCTTCTGGAGCGCCCGCTCCACGGAGCGCAGGTTGCCCATCCCGAAATCGACGAGCGCGATGGCTTGCATGGCTCAGAGGCTCCCCTTGGTGGACGGGATGCCGGCGACGCGCGGCTCGATCCGGGTCGCCTTCATCAGCGCCTTGGCGAACGACTTGAAGCAGATCTCGACGATGTGGTGCAGGTTGTCCCCCTCGATGAGGCGGACGTGGAGGTTCGCGCCGACGCCGCGCGCGAAGCCCTCGAAGAACACCGGGGCGAGCTCGACGTCCCAGGTGCCGAGCTTCGCCTTGGGCAGCGGCACCCGCCAGACGAAGTAGGGCCTGCCGGAGAGGTCCAGCGCGCACTGCGCGAGCGCCTCATCCATGGGGAGCGTCGCCTCGCCGTAGCGGGCGATGCCCGCCTTGTCGCCGAGCGCCTTCTGCACGGCCGTGCCCAGGGTGATGCCGCAGTCCTCGGTCGTGTGGTGGCCGTCGATCTCGACGTCGCCCTCGGCGTGGATGGTGAGATCGAACAGGCCGTGGCGGGCGATCTGATCGAGCATGTGCGTGAGGAAGGGGAGCGGCGTCTTGATCTCCGAGCGGCCCTGGCCGTCGAGATCGATCTCGATGCGGATGTCGGTCTCGCGCGTCTTGCGCTCGACACTGGCGATGCGGGGCATGGCGCGTAGGGTAGTCGCCCTTCGCGGCAAGGGAAGCGGCGTGATCCCGATGACGTCGCAGGTAACGCGGCAATGGCCTTGGACGCGAGCGCCGGATCGCATAAGGTGGCCCCCTGGATAACGTGGCGGTGGTGGCGCCCTGGAGGCAGCCCCAGCGCGGGAGCGTTCGTGAGCTCACCGGTCACCGAAGGTCAAGTTCTATCGGGGAAATACCGGGTCGAGCGCATCCTCGGGCAAGGGGGCATGGGCGTCGTCGTCGCCGCGTTGCACGAGCAGCTCCAGCAGCGGGTCGCCATCAAGCTGCTCCATCCCGGCGCCAACGACGAGATGGTGGAGCGCTTCGTGCGCGAGGCGCGCGCCGCGGTGCGCCTGAAGAGCGAGCACGTCGCGCGCGTGCTCGACGTCGGGACGCTCGAGACGGGCGCGCCGTTCATGGTGATGGAGTACCTGGAGGGGAGCGACCTCCAGGAGACGCTGCGGCGGCGCGGCCCGCTCGAGCTGGAGGAGGCCGTGGGTTACGTGCTCGAGGCCTGCGAGGCCATCGCCGAGGCGCACGCGGCCGGCATCATCCACCGCGATCTCAAGCCGGCGAACCTCTTCCTCACGCGCGCGGCGGACGGCAGCGGCATGGTGAAGGTGCTCGACTTCGGCATCTCGAAGGCGCTCGCGGACCCGTCGACGGCGGGGGCCGAGCCGGAGCTCGGGCTGACGAAGACGGCGATGGTGCTCGGCTCGCCGCTCTACATGGCGCCCGAGCAGATGCGCTCGGCGCGCTCGGTCGACGCGCGCGCGGACGTCTGGTCGCTCGGCGCCATCCTCTACCAGCTGCTCACCGCGCGTGTCCCCTTCGACGCGAGCTCGCTGTCCGAGCTCATCCTGATGATCAACACCGAGCCGCCGCCGACCCCGGCCACGTTCCGGCGCGATCTGCCGCCGGGCCTCGAGGCGGCGATCCTGCGCTGCCTCGAGAGGGACGTCGCGAAGCGCTTCAAGTCGGTCGCCGAGCTCGCGGGCGCCATCGTCGATTTCGGGCCTCCGCTCGCGCTGGCCTCGCTGGAGCGGATCGAGCGGACGCTGGGGCTCGTCCCCGCGGTCTCCTTCCGGGACCGGGCGAGCTCCGTGCGCGAGCGCATGAGCACGCCGCCCCCCTGGCAGACGTCGCAGGAGCGCGTGAGCGGCGTCCCCGCGGCGACGGCGCGGCACAGCGCGGCGCCGCCTGCCGGCGCGACGGCGGGCGGCGCGGTCGGCGCGGTCGGCCATACCGCTGGCCCGGCGGGCACCGCGCCTGGCTGGACGGCCGGCGGCGCCGCGCCCGGGGCGCGCTCGCGGAGCGGCGTCGTGCTCGCGCTGGCGGTGGTGGGCGCCGCCGTGGTGCTCGGCGGGATCCTGCGCTTCGTCACGTTCCATGGCGGCGCGGACGCTCCTCCCGCCGACCCGTCGGCCGTTGCGGCGACCGCCTCCGCCGAGCCCTCGGCGCCCGCGACGGCGGCCCCGCCCCCGCCGGTCGCGCCTCCGGAGGTGACCGCGGAGCCGCAGCCGCCGGCGACCGCGGCGCCGTCAGCGACGGTGTCCCCGGTGGCGACCGCCGCGCCGGTGGCCACCGCGGCGCCGCTGTCGACCGCCGGGCCGAAGGCGCCGGCGAGCGCGACGCCGGTCGCCACGGGGCCTCGGCCGAAGCCCACCGCCGCGCCCTCGGCCCCACCGGCCGCGACCGCCGCGCCGACCGCGACCGCGACCGCCGCGCAGCCGGGGAGCATCTTCGATGTGCTGAACGACAAAGGTAAGCCCAGATGAGTTGGCCAGGAAGCGAACGGCTCCCGCTGTGGAGCAGCAGGAGCCTGCGCGTCGGCGCCGCGGTCGCGCTCGGCGGCGCCGTGCTGACGGCCCTCGCGCCCGCGGGGGCGCAGCCGGCGCCCGCGGGGGCGCAGCCGGCGCCCGCGGGGGCGCAGCCGGCGCCCGCGGGGGCGCAGCCGGCGCCTGCGGGGGCGCAGCCGGCGCCCGCCGCGGGCGCGCCTGCCGTCCAGGGGCCGCTGTCCGCGACGCTCACCGGCGAGGCCAAGGCCGAGTACGAGGCCGCGCGGATCCTCTTCAACGACGGCGACTACCGCAACGCCATCATCAAGTTCGAGCGTTCCTTCGAGCTCTCCGGCGACCCGCGGCTGCTCTGGAACATCGCCCTCTGCCAGAAGAACCTGAAGCGCTACGCGCGCCTCCTCGGGACGGTCGAGAAGCTCCTCAGGGACGCCGGCCCCCAGCTCGGGGAGCAGGATCGCAAGGACGCCGCTGCGCTCATCGAGGCGACAAAGGCCTACGTGAGCCGGCTCGATCTGAAGGCCAGCGAGGCGGGGGCCACGGTCTTCGTCGACGGCGAGGAGGTCGGCCAGACGCCGCTGAGCGAGCCCGTGCTGCTCGACGTCGGCACCCGGAAGATCCGGGTGACCAAGAAGGGCTTCAAGGACGTCGAGGTCTCCCAGCAGGTGGCGGGCGGCGGCGAGGTGACGGTCACGGCCACGCTGGAGAAAGAGGTCCATCAAGGGCGGCTCATCGTCACGGCGGCGCCGGACGCCGTCATCTCCATCGACGGTCGCGTGGTCGGCCGCGGCGGCTACGACGGCCCCGTGCCGAGCGGCGGTCACGCGCTCCGCGTCACGGCGTCCGGCATGGTGACGCACCAGTCCGAGGTGATGATCCAGGACAACCAGACGCGCCGCGTGCAGGTCACGCTGGTCCCGCAGCCCAAGCAAGGGAACGTCGAGACCTGGCTCTGGATCGGCGGCGGTGTGCTGGTGCTCGCGGGCGCGGTCCTGGTCGCCACGGGGGTCTTCGGGCCGGAGCCGCCGGTCGACGGCCGCACGTCGCCCGGCTCGGTCTCCCTGTCCCGGAAGGGCGGCGCCACGTTCACGATCCCCTTCGGGGGTGGCCGATGAGCGCCGTCGCCCGGGCGGCGCTCGCCGCGCTCGTCGCTGTCGCGGCCTGCGGGTGCTCTCCGCCGGACGAGATCATGCTCGCCGTCTCGACGGATCTCGAGATGCCCAAGGACTTCAGCGCCCTCCAGGTGCAGGTGTTCGAGGGCGGCACCCCCAAGTTCTCGGCGTCCTACGAGCGGCTCGGCGAGCCCGACGCCGCCGCGCGCCTGCCGGCGACGATCGGCTTCTACTCCTCGAGCGGCGGGGGCGACTCGATCCGGATCAAGGTCAGCGCCCTCATCGGGGACGAGCTCGGCGCGCCGCGCATCTTGCGCGAGGCGGTCACGAGGATCCCGAAGAACCGCGTCGCGCTGCTGACGCTGCCGCTCAACTTCCTCTGCGACGACTCGGGCGAGAGCGACGAGAGCGGCGGCGTGGTGAACAAGCACTGCTCGGAGGGGCAGACCTGCGTCGCGGGGGCGTGTGCATCGAGCGAGGTCGACGCGGGCGCGCTCCCCGACTACGCGCCCGCGGACGTCTATGGCGGTGGCGACGGCGACGGCGACGGCGATTGCTTCGACGTGACGGCCTGCTTCCAGGGCACGACGCCTGCGGAGGTGGACGCGGCGTGCTCGATCGCGGGCGAGGCCGGGGTCCCGCTGAACGTGGCGCTGGAGACCGCGGCGGGCGACGGGATCTGCGATGACGCCGAACGTTGCCTGGTGGCGCTCGACGCCGGCAGCGCGGATGGCTTCGGGGTAGCGGAGGACGGGCGGATCCAGCTGCCGACCGCCGTCTGTGATCAGGTGGCCGCCGGCAAGATCGCGGCCGTCGTGACGTCGCCGGTCACGGCCGCGTGCGTCCAGAAGACCGTGGGCCTGCCGACGTGCGGGCCGTGGTCGGCGTCGGGCTCCGTGAATCCGTGATGATGGAACCGCCAAGACGCCAAAAGACGCCAAGAAAAACTCAAAATCTGGGCGTCTTTTGGCGGTTCAAAAGACCTTCCCTTTGGCCGAAATCCCCCTCCACCCAACCGAGCGCTCGCCGTCCGGCGTTCCGGCAGGTCGCGATCTGGGCGAGCGCTCGATATCGACGTGCCGTCGAGAGCGTGACCTGACTTGACGCTCGTCGTCCGGCGCTCCGACAGGTCGCGATGTGGGAAAGCGGTCGATAGCGACCCGCCGTCAAGGACGTGACCTGAGCTGACGCTCGTCGTCCGGCGCTCCGGCAGATCGCGATCTGGGAGGACGCTCGAACTCGGGTGTCCCGTCGAGAACGTGACCTGAGCTGACGCTCGTCGCCAGGCGCTCGCCCAGGTCGCGATCTGCCCGAGCGTCGGAGCTCGACGTGCCGGCAAGATCGCGACCTTCCCGGGACCTTGCCGCGAACGCGGTGCCCAGGTCCACACCTGGGCTTCCCTTCAAAATTACGCTGCGCGCCAGATCGGGGCTGCCTTCCTCCGGCTCCTGTGAGCCTCGGCCCATGACGGGCGCTGGTGAGGGCCGTCACGTCACGTCGGTCACCCCGAGGCGCGCCCTGGGGCCGCGCTGCGCGCTCCGCGGTTGCTCCTGTAATCGGGTGTCATCGACAGGACACGAGAGCGGCGCTTCCCTGGCACGACGCGCTGTCCCCCACGTGGAGGTCTGTCCCATGTTGAAACACCTGACGATTGAAGAGATGGTCGCCCTCGTCGCTCCGTGGATCGAGGATGCCCAGCGGAAGCGGCTGTTCCTGTCGATCCCGGAGATCGCCGGGCTGCACGACAAGGTGGCCGAGGTCCACGGCGCCGTGCTGGCGGTTCGCCCGAGCAGGACGGGCGTGTCGGCCGGGATGACGGCCTTGAACGACGAGCTCTCGAAGGTCGACGAGCGCCACGATCACCTGGCCAAGGCGGTCTCGTACGGCATCGACGCGCACCGCGAGCACTGTCTGGCGGAGGAGCCGCCGGACGTCGCGGGGGCGGAGGCGTGTGATCGGGCCCAGGCCAGGCTGTTCCCGACCGGGCTCGCCATCATCAAGGCGTCGCCCACCGCGGAGTCGGGCAACACGGCGCGGATCGCCCGGCTCCTCGACGAGGAGCCCTCGACCGCCGCGTTCCTCAAGGCGATCCCGGCGCCGGGCAAGACGACGCTGCTCCACACCGTGCAGCGGTGGCTCGCGTCGGGCAAGGAGCTCTCGACGATCGAGCACCGGCGGGACGTGCTCGCCGCCAAGGAGAAGACCGCGCCGGTCGTGAACGCGACGATCCTGGCGGCGCGCAATCAATGGCTCCGCGTCGTCGCCGCGGTGCTCTCCAACCTGGAGATCTCCAGCGCTCCCGCGGAAGCCATCGAGACGATCCGCGGCCCCGTCCTGAAGGCGTCCGAGCGAGCCGGCAGGCGCTACGCCGGCGGCAAGGCCGGGAGCGCCGGCGCCGAAGGGCCTCGCCAGCCGGCGGCAGCGGGGGAGGGGGGCGCCGCCGCCGGAGGCGCGCCCGGGGTCAGCCCGCCCGTGGAGTGACGCGGCCGTCGGCGCGCGTCACCCGCGCCGCCGCCGCCACCGCGCGAGGAGCGCCGCGGCGGCGAGCCACGCCGCTGCCGAGCCCGCCGCCCCGTCGGCGCCCGCCGCGAGCCCGCAGCCGTTGCCGTGCGCCCGGGGATCGCCGCGCAGCGGCCTGAGGGTGGCGCCCTCGCCGCCCGAGCCGTCTTCGCCGCCGTGGCCTCCGCCGCCGCCCGCCCCGGGGTCGCCGCCGCCCGAGCCCGCGTCGGCACCGCCCGAGCCCGGGTCGCCGCCGCCCGCACCGTCTTTGCCGCCCGCGCCGCCGCCTCCGCTGCCGGCGTCATCGGGCACGCAGCCGCCAGCCACGCAGGTGCCGCCGGGGCAGCGGGCGCCCTCGTTGGGGAAGAGCGCGCACTCGCCGTGCCTCGGGTGGCACTGCGCGGAGGTGCAGGCGTCCCCGGAGGGCGCGCACACGACCGGATCGGCGCCCTTGCAGACGCCGCCGTCGCAGGCGTCGGTCCGGGTGCAGGGGTCGCCGTCGTCGCAGGGCGTGCCGTCGGGCTTCGCCGGCGCGCTGCAGTCGCACGCGTCGCCGACGTCGTCGCCGTTCGCGTCCTCCTGCCCTTCGTTCGAGAGGAACGGGCAGTTGTCGCCGGCGTCAGGCGCGCCGTCGCCGTCGTCGTCGTCGTCGCACCGGTCGCCGTAGCCGTCGTCGTCGCCGTCGCTCTGGCTCGGGTTCGCCGTGAGCGGGCAGTTGTCGCCGTCGTCGGGCGCGCCGTCGCCGTCGTCGTCGCCGTCGCACGCGTCGCCCTCGCCGTCGCGGTCGAGATCGGACTGGTCGGGGTTCGGGATGGAGAGGCAGTTGTCCACGCCGTCCTCCACGCCGTCGTCGTCCCTGTCCAGCGCGTTCAGATCGCACGCGTCGCCCCGGCCGTCCGTGTCGGCGTCGGCCTGATCGGGGTTGGGGACGAGCGGACAGTTGTCGGCCTCGTCGCCCCGGCGGTCGTTGTCGTCGTCGTCGTCGCACGCGTCGCCGCTGTCGTCCGGCGGCGACTCGTCCTTGTTGTTCTCCTGCCCCGCGTTGGGCGTCGACGGGCAGTTGTCGACGTCGTCGGGCACGCCGTCTCCGTCGTCGTCGGGATCGCAGGCGTCGCCCGCGCCGTCGCCCTCGAGGTCCGACTGATCGGCGTTCGGCGTGAGCGGGCAGTCGTCGTCGCCGTCGAGGACGCCGTCGCCGTCGTCGTCGGGATCGCAGACGTCGCCCGCGCCGTCGCTGTCGGCGTCGGCCTGAGCCGGGTTCGGCGCGGACGGGCAGTTGTCGTCGAGGTCCTTCACGCCGTCGTCGTCGCCGTCGCCGTCCACGTCCCAGTTGACGACGAAGGCCCGCTCGGCCACCGATATCCCGGCGAGCGCCGGCGCCGGGAGCGCGTCGAGGTGGGCCGCACCCGCGTGGGAATCGGCCCGGCTCGCGCGCTGGCCGCCGAAGTGCATGACGACCCGCGTCTCTCCGGGCGGCAGCTGCAGGGTGAACTCGACGACGGGCCCCTGCGTCTCCGCGCAGTCGAAGGTGGCCATCCCGACGCTCCCCGGGGCGATCACCGCGGAAGGTCCGTAGAAATTGAAAAAGAGGCTCGGATCCCCCGCCATGTCGTTGGCGTCGTCGGTGGCGAGCCATCGATCCGCCGGCGTGAACTCCAGATCGCCGGTGTGCGACTGCGTGATGGTGGTAGCGCCGTCGGATCCGACGTTCGTCTCGATCCGCACGATCGTTGCCCGCTCTCGGGTGGTGGGGTTGTGGAGGATCTCCAGGAAGCGCGCCCAGCCCTCGTCGGTCGGCACGTACACCTTGCGGGTGACCTCCAGATCGCCGAGGAGCGCCGGCCCGTGGACGAACTGCCTCCCGTCCATCTCCTCCACCCGGGCCGAGGCAGGAAAGGCGACCCCGTCCACCCGAAGCAGCATGCCGCTGTCGAAGGCGTCATCGGTCCCGTCGCTGATCACCCCCTCCGTCCCGACGTCCCACCGGAAGTTGAGACCATCGACGAGCGCCTGAACGGGCCCTGTGACAGCGCACTGCGCCGCCGCGCTCCGCGGCGCCGCCGCGAGGGCCAGCGCGGCGCCGACTGCTGTGGCCATGACGGTTCGCTTCATCATCACTCTCTTGCTCCCCGGGCCGCGCCTGACGGCTTGACCGCGCTCGTCAGCGCTCCGACGTCGCCCGCCGGCTATCTCTTCTCCAGGACGAGGAGCTGCACGCGCCGGTTCTTCTCCCGCCCGGCCGCGCTCCTGTCGTCCGAGATCGGCTGGCTCGCCCCGTATCCCTTCGCGACCAGCCGCTCGGCCGCGATGCCCTTCCCGACGAGCCACCGGCGCACGGCCTCCGCGCGAGCGGTCGAGAGCGTCTCGTTGAACCTGGCGTTGCCGGCGCCGTCCGTGTGCGCGGAGACCTCGATCTTCACCCACTCCGGGTGCTGCTCGATGACGTCGCGCACCTCGGCGAGCACCGCCTCGCTCTTCGGATCGATCGGCGCCGGATCATTCTTCAGCACGCGGAACACGACGGGCTCCAGCAGCACGATCTGCTCGCCCTGCACACGCACCCGCGTCGGGCAGCCGCTCGCGGGCGCGTCGCCGCTCGCCGGGCCCTTCTCGCGCGGGCACGCGTCGGCGTCGTCGGGCAGGCCGTCGCCGTCCTGGTCCGTGGGCTGGCGAGGACCAGGGGGGCAGCCAGGGCGCGTCGCGCCGCCCGCTGCGTCGCCCTTCTCCGCGGGGCACGCGTCGAGCGCGTCGGGCAATCCGTCGCCGTCCTGGTCGGCGGGGCAGCCGCGCCGCGACGGATCGCCGCCCCCGGAGCCCGCGGCCGCCCGGGGGCAGAGGTCGTCCGGATCGGCGACGCCGTCCTCGTCCTCGTCCTCGACGGGGCAGCCGTTCCTCTTCGCGTCGGCGCTGGCCGGGCCGTGCGCGTACGGGCACGCGTCCCGCGCGCCGGGGATGCCGTCCATGTCCGGATCCGCGTTCGCGCCGGCCTCCGCCGCCGCGCCGGCGGGCGGCGGCGCCGGGGGAGCCCACGCCACCGTCCCCATCGCGCGGAACGACGGCGTGCCGATCGCGTCGCCGATGCCCGGACCGGCGGCCGCCCCGACGACGAGGCCAGCGAGGGGGCGGAGCCGAGCGCCGAGCAGGAGCTCGGCGCTCGTCGTCCTCTCCACCTCGACCCGCTCGCGCGCGGTCAGCGACAGGGAGCCGCCCTGGAGCATCGTCTCGGCGTACACCTCCGGGCCGAGCTGCAGCCGCTCGTTCCAGAGGAGCACGCCCGCGCCGCCGCCATAAGCGAGCGTCGAGGGGCTCTCGGAGCTCCGCATCACCGCGCCGGCCGCGACGCTCCACACGACGCGCGCGATGCGCCCGCCGAGCAGGAGCTGCGGCGTGACGCGGACCGCGCCCTCGCCGACGTACGCGTCCGAGCTGCCCGTGGGCACGTGCAGGGACGCGCTCGTGCCGAGCTGGAAGGGGTCGCCGTCGTCGCCGAGCAGCCGGACGCGCACGCCGAGGCGCAGATCCCCGAGCTCCGGGGAAGACGGCGCCTCGGGGGCGCCCGCGCCGGCCGCCGCCGCGGCGCCGTCGCCGCTCTGGGCGAGCGCGAGCGGCAGCGACGCCGAGACGAGCAGCCGATCCCACAGCGAGAGGGAGCCGCCGATGTGGAGGAGCGACTGGCTGCCGACGATCGCCCGCTCCGGCGAGGCACCGCCTCCGAGCGTGAGCGGATCCTCCGCGTGGTCGAACAGGGCGAGCCCGCGCGGGACCAGGTGCCCGCCGATGAACGGCGACGGCACACCGAAGAGCGGATCACCCGCGGGTGTCGGCTCGAACCGGCTGAGCGCGACGGCGCCAGGCCCCTCCGCGCGCGCGGAGGAAGGGCCGAGGGCGATGCCGATCAGCGCGCCCGCGAGCGCCGCGCCCACCGTGATGAAGCCTCTCATGGGCGCCGGATGGTATCCCCGCCACCGCAAGCGGAGCAAAGGCGATTTGTCCGAGACGTTTCCAACAGTTGCTCGTGCGGCGCGTGCATCGGATAGCATCGCGGTAATCCGAGGTGGAGAGTCGGAGAGTCGGAGCGCGGCCATCGCGGCGTGCCTCCGCCAGCAAGGAGCATCGATGCGAGGGAAGCACCTGGGCCATTGGGGGCGCGCCATCGCGGCCGCGCTCGGCGTGTGGCTCGCGGCGGGCGTCGCCGCGGCCCAGCCAGCGCCCGCCGTGCCCGCCGCGACGCCGCCCGCGGAGACGCCGCTCGCGGAGTCGCTGACCGGGATGGCCAGGGCCGAGCACGGGGCGGGCGCGGCGCTGTTCGACGACGGCGACTACGCGGGCGCGCTCGCGCGGTACGAGCGCGCCTACGAGCTGTCGCGCGATCACCGCCTGCTCTGGAAGGTGGCGCTCTGCCAGAAGAACCTGCGGCGCTACGCGAAGATGATCGCGACGCTGCGCCGGATGGAGGCCGAGGCGGGCGCCGCGCTGTCGGCCCGCGACAAGCAGGACATCGCCGACCTGATCCAGGCGGCCGGGGCGTTCGTGTCCCTCCTCGAGATCACGGCGAGCGAGCCGGGGGCCGCGGTGTTCGTGGACGACGAGCCGGTCGGGACGACGCCGCTCGCCGCGCCGGTGCCGATCGACATCGGCGAGCGCCGCATCCGCGTGTCGAAGCCGGGCTTCGTCGATTTCGTCCGGCAGGAGAAGGTCGTGGGCGGCGGCAGCGTCGCGCTCGTGGCGCGGCTCGACCGGGCGGTGAACCGGGGGCGGCTCGCCATCGCGGCGGGGCAGGACGATCTCATCGCGATCGACGGCAAGGTGGTGGGCAAGGGCCGCTGGGAGGGGTCGGTGCAGAGCGGGACCCACGCGCTGCGGGTGACGGCGCCGGGGATGACGCCGCACGAGGCGCAGATCCTGGTCCGCGACGACGAGCGACGCCGGATCGACGTGTCGCTGGAGCGCGCCGCGCAGCGGGGCGGCGCGAGCAAGTGGCTCTGGATCGGCGGCGGCGCGGCGATCTTCGCGGGCGCGCTCGTCGCGGGCTCGCTGCTCTTCGAGCCGGGGACGCCGGCGGAGCAGGGCAGCCTGGGCACGGTCCCGCTCGGCTTCGGAGGGAGACGTTGATGCGGATGAAACGGACGAAGCGGACGAAGCGGACGAAGCGGACGAAGCGGACGGGACCGATGTCGGCGGTGGTGTTGCTCTCGCTCGCGGCGGCGGCGGGTTCGGCCTGCGGCGGGGAGAAGGGGCAGCTCATGGTCGTCTTCCAGACGGACATGTCGCTGCCGAAGGACATCGATACGGTCCGGATCGAGGCGACGCTCGATGGGTCCGTCGTCTACGACGAGACGTTCGAGCGGCTCGGGAGCGAGGGGTCGATCCTCCTGCCGGCGACGCTGGGCTTCCTCACGCCCGACGACCCGTCGCAGGCGCTCCGGGTGCGCGTCATCGCGAGCCGCGGCGGGAAGGACGGGGTGCGCCTGCTCCGTGAGGTGCTGACGACCGTGCCCGAGGGGCGCACGGCGACGCTGCACATGCCCATCCAGTTCCTGTGCGACGGCTCGGCCGAGGTCGAGCGCGACGAGCAGGGCAACGCGCTGCGCGACGCGGAGGGCAACGTGCTCGTCAAGAACAGCTGCCCCGAGGGCCAGAGCTGCGTCGCGGGCTCGTGCGTGCCGCGCGAGGTCGACTCGCGCGAGCTGCCCGATTACGAGGCCGTGGCCGTGTTCGGCGGCGGGGCAGGCGACGGCGACGGGCTCTGCTTCGACACTCTCCAGTGCTTCGCCGGCGCCGCGTCGGCGCCGGTCGATCTCGAGGCGTTCGCCGCGGACGGCACCGTCTGCCGGGCCGCCGCGCCGAGCGGCGACGTGAACGTCGCGCTGCTCACGCAGGGTGGCGGGATCTGCGGCGAGAGCGCGTGTTTCGTGCCGCTCGACGCGGAGAGCGACGCGGGCTTCCGGGTGGAGGAGGGCAACGTGCTCCGGCTGCCGGTCGAGGTGTGCCGGCGGGCGCAGAGCGGCAAGCTCGCGGGGCTCGCGATCGCGGCGGCGGGCGAGGGGCAGTGCCGCAGGAAGGGCACGGATCTGCCGACGTGCGGCCCGTGGTCGGCGCTGCGGGGCGGCGAGTCCACGGAGCCCGACGCGTCGGCGCCCGTCCCCGTGGCGGTGGCGCAGGTCCACCCGGTGTCGCTGCAGGTGGCGGCGGGCGGCGTGACGTGGATCGCGGGCGCCACGTTCGACGGCGAGGGGATGGCCCAGGAGGACGGGGCGCTGAAGACGGCGCCCGTGGACGGCGGCGAGCCGCTGATCCTCGGCGCGACGCAGGCCTCGCCGCGGGATCTCGCGATCGACGAGGTGCGGCAGGTGGCCTTCTGGACGAACGCGGAGGACGGCACGCTGAGGGTGGTCCCGCTCGCGGGCGGCGAGCCGCGCGTGCTGCTCGCGGATCTGGAGCAGCCTGAGGGGCTCGCGCTCTCGGGCGACGCGCTCGCGTGGACCGAGCTCTGGGGAGGCGGCGTGTTCCGGGCGCAGCTGAGCGGCAGCGGCGCGGAGGTCGCGCTCGGCGCGCCGGAGGAGCTGACGCCGCCCGGCACGGCGTTCTCGTCGCCCTACCGCGTGGCCAGCGCGGGGGACACCGTGTGCTGGACGTACCAGGGCACGCTGGGCAGGACCGACGGGGCGGTGGCGTGCCGCGTGGGAGAGGCCTCGGTGACGATCGCCGCGGAGCAGCTCACCCCGCGGGAGATCGCGCTCGACGTGGACGGGGAGGGGAGCGCGGCGGCGGTCTACTGGGCGAGCTTCGAGGGCGGCAGCGTCTTCCGGGCGGATCTGAGCGGGGCGGAGGCCGGCGCGCCCGAGGAGATCGTGTCGGATCAGGGCCAGCTGAACGGCCTCGCGGTGGACGAGGGGCACGTGTACTGGACGCGGCGCGACGCGGGGACGGTCGTGCGCATGCCGAAGGGGGGCGGGGAGCAGGAGGTGCTTGCCTCGGGGCAGGCGCGGCCGGGCGACATCGCGGTGGACGAGGCGACCGTCTACTGGATCAACGAGGGATCGCCGGACGGCAGCGACGGCGCGCCGGTGAAGGACGGGGCGGTGCTGAAGCGCGCGAAGTGATGGGGACGGCGGCGAGCGCAGGGGGCGGCGCCGCGCCGCCTGCGCGCTCGCCGCCGCGTGTGCTATGGCGCGATCCGTGAAACGCACGGCGCTTCTCCTGCTCGCCCTCGCGCTCCCTGCGTGCGGATCGAGCTACGCACAGCAGGGCCCGAGCGACACGCTCCGGGCCTACGCGCAGGCGCTCCAGGAGGGGCGCGTCGACGCGGCCTACCGGCTGCTCTCGGACGAGGCCAAGCGGTCGATGTCGCTCGAGGCCTTCCGGCGCGCGGTGCGGGACAACCCGGACGACGCGCTCGAGATCGCCCGCGCCATCGCGCGGCCCGCGGCCGATCCGGTGGTGACCGCGACGGTCACCATGCCGAACGGCGAGGAGCTCCTGCTCGTCTTCGAGGGCGGCCGCTGGCGGCTCGACGCGGCGGCGGTCGATCTCTACGGTCAGGCGACGCCCCGGCAGGCGCTGGTGGGGTTCCTGCGGGCCTTCGAGCGGAGGCGCTACGACGTCATCATGCGCTACGTTCCCGACGCCGAGAGGGAAGGCCTCGTCGAGCCCGCGGGCGCCGCGCCCGATGAGGCAGGCGCGCCCGGCGAGGCGGGCGCTGCGCGCGCCGGCGGCGAGGGCCCGGCGCAGCCCGCCGGACCTGGAGCCGCGCCGGGGACCGCGGGAGCTGACGCGGCGCAGAAGCCTGGCGGTCGGCCCGGGACGGTCAGCGCCGCGGCCGCCGCGGCGCAGCTGACGCCCGAGAAGCTGAAGAGCGCCTGGGAGGGGCCGCAGAAGGAGCAGATCAACCGGGTCGTCCAGGCGATCAAGGCGGCGCTGCCGACCGCGACCATCGAGGAGACCGGGGACAGCGCGTCCATGGCCTATGGCGCCGGCGGCACGGTCGCTTTCACGCGCGAGCACGGGGTCTGGAAGATCAAGGACTTCTAGCGGCGCGCCCGCGTCATGGCTTCGAGAAGAGCGCTGTACTAGGGTTGTCTGCATGCCGACCGGCGATCCTTCTTCGCGAACGCCTCCCTCGCCCGACGCGGATAGCGTCCCGATCCTCCCGCTGCGCAACTCGGTGCTGTTCCCGATGTCGGTCGTGCCGATCAACGTCGGCCGGCCGCGGAGCGTGCGCCTCGTCGAGGATCTCCTCGGCCGCGAGCGCGCGCTGGTCGGCGTGATCAGCCAGAGGTCGCCCGACGTGGACGAGCCGACGTTCAAGGAGCTCTACTCCGTCGGCACCGTCGCGCGCGTTGTGAAGGTCATCCGGCTCGGCCCGAACAACTACTCGGTCGTGCTGAACGGGCTCGGCCGCTTCCGGGTGAAGTCGGCGTTCTCGCTGGAGCCGTACATGCGCGCGCGGATCGAGCGCATCCCGGAGTCGCTCGTGCGCGACGTGGAGCTCGAGGCGCTCGGCGCGGGCCTGCGCGAGGCGACGCGCGAGGTGCTCGGCCTGATGCCGAACCTGCCGCGCGACACGGCGGGCATCCTCGACAACGTGCGCGAGCCGGGCGCGCTCGCCGATCTGATCGCCTCGAACTTCCCGCAGGCGCAGGCCTCGGTCGGCGACAAGCAGGAGATCCTCGAGGCGTTCGACGTGAAGGCGCGCGTCCGCCTCGTGCTCGCGATGGTCGGCCGCCAGCTCGAGGTGCTGCGGGTCAAGAAGGAGATCTCCTCCATGGTGCAGGAGGAGATGGGCAAGTCGCAGCGCGAGTACATCCTCCGGCAGCAGATGAAGTCGATCAAGGAGGAGCTCGGCGAGGGCGGCGACGACGACGAGATCGAGGAGCTCCGCGAGCGCATCCGGCGCGCCAAGGTGCCGGCGGAGGTCGACAAGGTCGTCCGCAAGCAGCTCAGCCGGCTGCGCTCGATGGCGCAGCAGTCGGCCGAGTTCAACGTGACCAAGACGTACCTCGAGTGGATCGCGGATCTGCCGTGGTCCAAGACGACGGTGGACAAGCTGAGCGTCGAGAGCGTTCGGCGCTGCCTCGACGAGGATCACCTCGGGCTGGAGAAGGTGAAGAAGCGGATCGTCGAGTACTCGGCGATCCGGCAGCTTCGCACCGACAAGAAGGGGCCGATCCTGCTCTTCATCGGGCCGCCCGGCGTCGGCAAGACGTCGCTCGGCAAGTCGATCGCGCGCAGCATGGGGCGCCGCTACGAGCGGATCGCGCTCGGCGGCGTGCGCGACGAGGCGGAGATCCGGGGGCACCGGCGCACGTACGTGGGCGCGCTGCCCGGGCGTATCCTGCAGGCGCTGAAGAAGGCGGGGACCAAGAACCCGGTGCTCGTGCTCGACGAGGTCGACAAGATGGGCGTCGACCTGCGGGGCGATCCGGCGGCGGCGCTGCTCGAGGTGCTCGATCCGGAGCAGAACTCGACGTTCCAGGACCACTACCTCGACCTGCCGTTCGATCTGTCGCAGGTGATGTTCCTCGCGACCGCGAACAACTGGGACGGGATCCCGGGGCCGCTCGTCGACCGCATGGAGGTCATCGAGGTGCCCGGCTACACGCGGACGGACAAGCTGGGGATCGCGCGGGAGTTCCTGGTGCCGAAGCAGCTGTCGGCGCACGGGCTCACGGACGAGCGCCTGGAGTTCACGGAGCCGGGCATCGAGGCGGTCGTCGACCACTACACGCGCGAGGCGGGCGTGCGCGGCCTGGAGCGGCAGATCGCGGCGGTGTGCCGCGCGACGGCGGTGAAGGTCGCCGAGGGCCACGACGTGCGCGAGGTGGCGACGCCCGAGCACGTGGAGCAGGTGCTCGGCCCGCACAAGCACCGCCCCGAGATCGCCGAGCGGACGCTCCAGCCCGGGGTCGCGACCGGCCTCGCGTGGACGCCGGCGGGCGGCGAGATCCTCTTCATCGAGGCGACGAAGATGCCGGGCAAGGGCAACGTGGTGCTCACCGGCAACATGCGGAACGTGATGCAGGAGTCGGCGAGCACGGCGGTGAGCTTCGTGCGCAGCAAGGCCGATCGGTTGCACCTCGATCCGGAGTGGCTCAAGGAGATCGATCTGCACGTGCACATCCCGCAGCACGGCACGCCGAAGGACGGGCCGAGCGCGGGCGTGACGATGTTCGCCGCGGTGGCGTCGCTGCTGCTCGGGGCGCCGGTGCGCAGCGACGTCGCGATGACGGGGGAGATCTCGCTGCGCGGGCGGGTGATGCCGGTCGGCGGCGTCAAGGAGAAGCTGCTCGCGGCCCACCGCGCCGGGATCCGGCACGTGCTCATCCCGGTGAAGAACCGGCGCGACCTCGAGGACGTGCCGCAGGACGTCAAGGAGCAGATCAAGATCACGATGGTGTCGTCGATGGAGGAGATCCTGCCGCTCGTGCTGGAGCCGCCGCGGCGCGCTCCGGCGCAGAGCGCGTCGCAGGAGGAGCTCGAGGAGCAGGCGGGGGCGTAGCGGGAGGGCGCTCCACGAGCGCCGTTCCGCCTTCGTTCGATTTCGAGCGCGTTCCGGGGGCCCCGGCGACGCTAGCCGTGGCAGGCGCGCGCGAAGCCGCAGCGCAGCTTGCGGCACGCCTCGACCGGGACGCCATCGAAGCGATCCTCGGCCCTCGCCTCGGCGAAGCGCTCGGCTAGCCGGGCGAGCTCGCGCTCGAACCGCGCGTGGTCGTCGTCGGTGAGGGTCCCCATGGGGCCCGAGGCCGCGAGCCACACGGGCTCGACCTCGGCGCCGACGAAGAGCACGCCTGCGCGGACGGGGCGGTCGGGGTGGCGCCTCCTGAGCGCGAGCGCACACGCGCGCAGGCGGAGCTCGTACGGCGAGAGATCCGCCCGGGGGCGCGCGCGCTTGTACTCGACGACGTCGATGAGGCCGCCCGGGTGCAGGACGGCGAGATCGATGGCGAGCGAGAGCGCGAGCCTCGCGCCGCGCCGCCGTCCGGCGCGCTGGGGCTCGACGTCGAGCACGAGCGCCTCCTCCCGGAGGAGCGACGCCTCCTCGCCGCGCACCTGCCGCGCGTAGGGGCCGTCCAGGAAGCGCGCGACGCGCTCCGCGGTGCGCAGCACGTCGGGGCCGTGCGGCGGGAACCCCTCGAAGGCGAGGCGGGCGACGACCTCCTCGGCCTCGGTCGGCTCACCCCAGCGCGCGCGCGGCCAGCGCTGGAGCACCCGGTGCACGGCGCGGCCAGGAGGGCGAGGGTCCGCGCCGTCCTCGAGCTCGACGCGCTCCTCGCCCGGGAGCTCGGGCGGGCCCTCGACGTCGAACAGGCCGAGCTGGCCCTCGCCGGCAGGCTCGCCGATCCCGAGGAGGTGGCGCAGCCGGAAGCGGCGCGGGCACGCCTGGAACGCCGCGAGGGACGCCGCCGCGACCAGCACGGTCTGCGCGCGGGCAGGCCCCATCGCCGGCGGCGCCCGGGGGGCCGGCGCGGCGCGCGCATACGCGTCGGTGCCAGGCGCGGGCGCCTTCGCCCCGGCGAGCAGCGAGCTGGCGTCGAGCGTCGCGCGGAGGGTGCCGGCGAGCGTGGAGGCCTCGATGCCGAGGTCCGCCGCGGTGATGCGGGGCTCGGCGTCGACCGCGGCCGCGGCCCGGGGCTCGGCGTCGACCGCCGCCTTCAGCGTGAGCCACGCCGAGCCGCTCCGCGGCTTCGCCTCGGCGCCGACGAGCACGAGCTCGCGGCGGGCGCGCGTGATCGCGACGTACGTGAGCCGCTGCCGCTCGGCGCGCTCCCGCGCCCGCACCTCGGCGCGCGCCGCCTGGAGCGCGGGCGTGCTGACGGGCAACGACGGCCCGCGCGCCGACGCCTCGGCGTCGTGGAGCGAGCCGGTCCGCGACCGCCCGTCGATGACCCGCGCGTAGTGGCGCACGAGCAGGGCGGCAGGCCGGTCCCCGGCGGCGGGGACGTAGCTCAGGCCAGGCTGAGCCGCGCGGGGCTCCGCGTTGAGATCCAGGAGCACGACGGCCGGGAAATCGAGCCCCTTGCTGGCGTGGATCGTCGTGAGCCGCACGGCGTCGTCCTCGGGCGAGAAGACAGCGGCCTCGGGCTCGTCCGCCTCGTCGCGGATGCGGCGGTCGAGCCAGCGGACGAAGCTCGCGAGCGAGCCGCCCCGGCGGCGGGCGATGGAGACCAGGCGATCGACGTTGCCGAGGCGGGCCTGGGCGCGAGGGAGCGCCGCGAGGACGCGGTCGAGATCGAAGGCGGTGACCGCGGCGCGGATCGCCTCGCCCGGCGTCGAGCGGAGCGCCGCGCGGCGCAGGCCGGCATAGCGGGCGCGGAACGCCTCGAGCCGCTCGCGATCCCCCCCGGGGAGGCGCGAGAGGACGGGAAGCGGGCGCCCGTCGTCGAGCTCGGCGTCGTCCGGGGAGGGCGACCAGACCCCCTGCGCCAGCGCGGCGGCGGGCCAGCGGCCGAGCAACGGGACCGAGAGGCCGCGGCCAGGAGGCGCGAGGAGCGCGAGCGACGTGTCGGAGAGCGCGACCACCGGGCCGCGGAGGACGGTCGCCAGGGCCAGGCGATCGCGCGGATCGAGCAGGAGGCGGAGGATCGCGGCCAGATCGCGGACCTCGGCCGCGTCGAAGAGCGCGCGGCCGGCCACCACGTACGGGATCTCGAGGCGCGCGAGCGCCAGCTCGACGAGCGGGATCGTGCTCCTCCGACGGGTGAGCACGGCGACGTCGCGGAAGCGCAGATCGCCGGTCGCGGCGCCGGCGCGGTCCGTGGCGCCGTCGCCGCCAGCGGCGCCGTCGCCGCCAGCGCCGCGGACGCGCCGCGCGATGTAGGCGGCCGCGATCAGCGCCTCGCGCAGCTGCCCGCGCGCGTCCCGGACGAGGGCGTCGACCCCGTCCGGAGCGCCGCCGCCGTCGCTGACGAGCACGACGTCCGTCGGGCCCTCCGCGGCCCTGCCCGGCGCCGCGACGAGGTGCTCGGCCGCGCTGTAGGCGATCTCGAACTCGCGCGGCCAGGCCGGGGGCGCGCCCGCGTCGCCGTCGCCCGCGCCGCGATCCTGGGCGAAATCGCGCGCGGAGAAGGCGTTGATGAACGCGAGCAGCTCGGGCGTCGACCGGCGGCTCTCGCGGAGCGCGACGAAATCGGCGCTCGGGTCCGGCGACCAGAGCGCGGCCGCGAGCTCGAGCGCGCGGCCCGCGGCGGCGCCGGCGAGCTCCGCGCAGACGCGGCAGAAGATGGAGACGTCGGCACCGCGGAACCCGTAGATGGATTGCTTGCGATCACCGACGAGGAACAGGCCATGACCGGACAGGCTGGCCGCGGTCGGGGCCACGCCGGCCGGGCGCGAGAGGGCGGCGTCGTCCCGCTCACGCAGGAGGTACACGAGATCGCGCTGCACCGCGCTCGTGTCCTGGAACTCGTCGACGAGCAGCACGTCGACCGAGCCGCGGACCGCCGCGCCGATCGCCGGATCGTCCCGCAGGCCGTCGCGGGCGGCGCGCAGGAGATCCCCGAACCCGAGGCCGCCCTCGGTGCGGCGGATCGCCGAGAGCCGCTCGCGGATCTCCTCCAGCAGCTCGACGATCCGCGCCTCGCGGCGCGACAGCGCCGGGGCCTCGCGGAGGAAGCCGAGCAGCTGCTGCGCCTTGTCGCGGTGGGTCTCGCCCGGCAGCGCCTCGCGGAAGGCGATGAGCGCCTCGTCGGCCGGCGTGGACTTGCTCTTGTGCGGCTTGCGCTGCGTGAGGAGCTCGATGAGCGAGGCGCTCGCCGCGCTCGCGGGGAAGGGCGCGCCGCCGTCCTCGCGGCCGAGCGCCGCCACGAGCGCCGCCGCCGGCGCGCGGAAGGCGGCGCTGCCGAGCGCGGCGCTCTCGGCGGCGAGGCGGCGGAGCTCCCGCGCGAGCGCGCCGGCCTCGGCGGCGTGGTCGGACACGGCGAGCCGGCGCGGCGCGAGGCCGTCCTCGTCGAGCCGGTCGAGCAGCCGCGTGACCTCGCTCCGCGCGGCCTCGACGCCGCCCGTCGCGGCGATGAGCGCGCGCGCGGCCTCGGCGCGCTCGCCCCCCTCGGCGAGCGCGCGGCTCAGCGCCTCGTCGACCGCGAGATCGCTGAGCGCCTGCGCCTCCTCCTCGTCGAGGATCCGGGCCGAGGGCGAGAGCCCCATCGCGATCGCGTGCCGGTCCACGATCTGCTTGGCGACGCCGTGGAGCGTGTCGATGCGCGCGGCGGGGAGGCGGGCGAGCGCCTCCTCCGCCCGCTTGCGCAGCTCGGCGACGGGCAGCGACGCGCCGCCGCCCGCGCCAGCGAGGCCGGCGACGGCCGCCTGCCGCGCCCGGAGGATGTCGGCGAAGGGGATGTCCGCCTCGCCGTTCCAGCGGGCGATCTCGCGGAGCGAGCGCTCGACGCGGTGGGCGATCTCCCGCGCCGCGGCGCGCGAGAACGTCGTCGCGACGATGCGGTCCGGCGGCACAGGCGGCGCGGCGGACGCTGCGTCGGGCAGGCCGAGGGAGGTGAGGCCGAGCGTGAGCAGCACGTAGAGCGCCGTGAGGCGGTGGGTCTTGCCGGTGCCGGCGCTCGCGGCGACCACGACGTTGCGGCGGAAGGCGTAGATGAGCGCGTCGCCCTCGGCGAGCTCGGCTCCGCGCGGGGCGTCGCTCACGCGACCTCCTCCGCGGCCTCGTCGCTCGGCACGACCGCGGGGCGGCGGCACACGTCGCGCGCGTCGCACCGCGCGCACATCGTCGAGAGCGTCGGCCGCGGCGCGGCCTTGCCCTCCCAGAGCGCGACGACCGCGGCCCGCGCCGTGCGCGCGGCCTCGGCCCAGCCCTCGGCGAGCGCGCGCTGGTCCTCGGCCGTGCGCGGCCACAGCTCGATCAGCCCGCGCTGGCGCACGCCGATGTAGACGGCCCGCACCTCCTCCGCGCCCAGCGCGCGCGCCGCGATGGCGCTGTACAGCGGCAGCTGGAGCGCCCGCCGCCGCTCCTTGGCGTCGGGGAGCTTGCCGGTCTTGTAGTCGACGACCCGCACGACGCGCTGGTCGGTCGATCGATCGAGCCTGTCGATCTGGCCGTCGACCCACAGGCTCGGGCCGCCCTCCTCGTCGGACAGCGGGGGGAGCTCGAGCGGCTGCCAGGGGGGCGGCTCTCCGGCGCCGAAGCGCCGCTCGGCCAGGAAGAAGCGGAGCTCCGGCGACGCGTCCTCCCCGTCGAGGGTGCGGGCCACGACCTCCATCACGTCCGCGATCGCCTTCTCGACCGCCTCGCGGCGGAGCGGGGCCATGGGCGCCGAGGCCCCGAGCGCCGCCTCGGCCGCGGCGCGCGCCGCCGCGAGCTGCTCGGCCGGATCGCGCTCCGGGCCGAGCTCGCGCAGCGCCTCGAACGAGGCCTGCAGGGCGCGGTGGATCAGCGTGCCGCGCTCGCGCGCGTCGGCCGACTCGGCGAGATCCTCGGCGCGGCGCACGTGCAGGACGCGGCGGGCGAACGCCGCGAAGGCGCAGCCCACGGCGCGCTCGATGTGGGTGACGGCGATCGGCCTGCCGGGGTGCGCCCCGCCGATCGCCGCCCTGAGCTGCGCGGCGAGCGCGGGATCGCGGTCGACGAGGACGCGGCCCGTGTGGAGGTCGATCGGCGCGCGCGGATCGAGGAAGAAGTCCGCGCGGGCGCGCTCGATCCGGATCCGCTCCGCGAGGTCCGCCGCCGGCCTCCCGCCGCCCGCGAGGGCGATGAGCTCCGCGTCGCGCGGGCCGAGGGGCGCCGCGTCCGGGGCGACGCGCGAGGCGGGCTCCGTCCGCTGGTGCGCGCCGGCCGCCGCGGCCGCGATGAAGAGCGGGTGCGGCTCGTTCGGCTCGCTGTCGTCCCCGCGCGTGAAGCAGAGGGCGACGCGCCGGGCGCCGGCGAGCGCCCAGCCGAGCTCCGCGCGCTGGGCCGCCTGGCGCTCGCGCCCCGTCGCGGGGCGGCTCGGCGCCGGCAGCCTCCCGCGGAGCGCCTCGCCGAGCAGCGTCTCGTCCGCGCCCGGGCTGCCGCCGTAGGCGCGCGCGTCGAGCCCGGTCACCACCACCACGTCGTGCTCGAGCGCCGTGAACCCCGCGGCGACGTCGATGCGCACCGCGCCGGCGCGGCCGGCGTCGCCGCGCGGCCCGGCGCCCTGCTCGGCCGCGGCCCGCTCGAGCTCCGCGTAGATCTCGGCCGCGGTGGCGGGGCGCTCCTCGCAGCCGAGGTCGTACGCGGCCCGCGCGAGCGCCTCGGCCTGCTCGCGGATCGCGCGCGCGGCCCGCGCGCCCTGGCCCATCGCGCCCATCGCCTCGAGCGCGAGCGCGCCGCCGCTCCGCCGCTCGCCGCGCAGCGCGGCGCGGAGCTCCTCGATCCCGGGCTCGCCGAAGCCCAGCTTGTCGAGGAGCGACAGGAAGCGCCGCACGATCTCGGGCCGCGTCGTCGCCTCGCCGATCCAGCGGGCGCTGGCGAGCAGCCGCTCCAGCGCGCGCGGCATCCACGCCTCGTCATCGCCGTCCTCGTCGCCGTGCGCGCCGCCCAGCACCGAAAGGCCCAGGGCGAGCTCCGCGTCGCTCGGCGCCTCTTGCGCGGTCGCCGGCGGCGTCCGCCCCGTCCCTGCGCGGCGGTCCGCGCGGCGGGCCGCCACGACCGAGATGAGGCCGTCGATGAGCAGCCGGCCCGTGCGATCCACCTCGACCGGCACGTCGCGCAGCCGGTGGGCGAGGTCGGTCGAGCGCCGCTCCGCCTCGGCGGCGGACGTGCGGTCCATCCAGGCGCCGGCGTGGACCCCGGGGGCACGGAGGATCTCGATCGCCTGCTCGCGGCGCACCGGCCCGACGGCGAGGCGCAGGATGGCGAGCGCGACGCGCCCGTCGGGGCAGCTCGCGGCGGCGCGGCCGCGCGGCTCCGACGAGCGGACGCCCGCGTCGGCGAGGGCGGCGCGGAGGGGCTCGAGCGCGGCGTCGTCGAGCGCCGGCACGATGAGGGCGATCCGCTCGGGCGGGATCCCGCGGCCGAGCGCGGCGGCCACCTCGGCGGCGGCGGCGCGCGCCTCGCCCTCCGGGGTCCTCGCCGCGATGGCGGCGAGCGGCTCCGCTCCGCCGTCGGGCACCCACGCGATCTCCGGCGCGTCCTCGAGCGAGGCCCAGCGCCGCTCCAGGGCGTCGGCGACCGGCGCCGCGCCGTCGTCCGGCAGCGCGGGCAGCTCGACGGTGACGCCCGCGCCGCCGCGGGCGCGGACCGCGGCGTGGAGCGCCTCGACCCAGGCGAGATCGTCGGGCTCCCAGGCCACGGCGCCGCGGATCGCGACCTTGCGCGGGAGCGGGAGCGCGGCGGACGCGCCGGCCGAGCGGAGCGCCCGCGCGAGCAGGAACCCCGCGCAGCGCGGGTCGACGAGGCGCGCTGCCCGCAGGGCGGCGTCCGCCCGATCGAGGACCTCGGCGATGGCGATCGCGTACGGGGTCCCGAGCGCCCGCAGCTCCGCCGGGGAGGTCCCTGCGCGCCGGAAGCTCCCGAGGGCGCGGTCGAGGGCGTGCGCGAGCGCGACGCGCGCGGCAGGCTCGGCCGGCTGCCGCAGCCGATCCGGCGGCAGGGCGTCGAGGGCGAGCCGGGTGGCGAGGCGGGTGGTGTGAGGGCTCGCTATGGCGGCGTCCGGCGCCAGCAGGGCGAGCGCCTCGGAGACGAAGCTCCACCGTGAGCGGATTTCCTGGTCCGCGGTGCGCGCGTCGCGCAGATCGAGAGAGGCGAGCTCGCGTTCAACGTGCCGCTCGGTCGGGACAATGAGGAGCGATGTTCTGCTCACCACCGCGAGACGGCCGAGCGCCGCTCCCGGGAAGCGCAGGCGCCCGCCACGGCAGGAGGCTGAGAGGGCGCCGGCGCATCTGAATGCACGTCCAGCAAGGGGTACCTCACGGCAGACGCTTTACTTCATGCATCCGTCCCCTCGCAACCTCCGCCGGGGGCGCGCCTTGTTGAAAAAGTCTCGCGGAATGTGGGAATTCTTGTGGGGAAATCGGAATGCGTGTTGAAAAACCTGTTGGGAACCCTGGACGGTCCGGGCCGTAGCCTCTGTAGATCTGCGGAATTGCACCCAGCGAGCGCGCGCCGGAGCACGCCCGGGGCGCTCCGGGGTTTTCAACAGGCTCAGCGGTGGGCGGCGGCGATCGGAGGCGACCGGGCGTCACGACGGGGGCGTGAGCCGCCTCGGTAGACCGAGCGGGGAAGGGTGGACGGAAGGAGAGAAGGGGAGGAGGGGTGGCTGGGCGCTCTGTCGCGAGGCGCCCTGTCGGTTGCGTCGGTTGCGTCGGTTGCGGGGAGAGCTAGCGGCGCGCCACGTCCTTGTCGCGGCGGACGCTTGTGTCGTCGGCCGGCGGCAGATCGGCCACGCTCGCTGGCAGCAGGGCGGGGGCCGCCGTCACGCTGCTCTGGTCGTCGCCTCGCGCGGCGGGAGCGGCGCCAGCGGACGCGGCGGCGGACGTGCTCGCTGCGGCGCCCGGCGGAACGTCGGTGGCGGCGGCGGTGGTCGCCCCAGCGCCGGGGGGCGCCTCGGACTGTGCGCGATTCCGCACAGCGGTCACCGCCTTGTCGGCCGCCTTGACGAGCTGTGACGTCACGACCGAGGGCGGGAAAGGGAGCTTCGGGGCGACGAAGAGCTCGAGCTTCAGGATCGTGTGGTGCTCGTCGACGGCGCGGAGCCGCCAGCGGGCGCGGAAGTCGGCGACGTTGCCGCGCTTGTGGCGGCCGGAGATCACCTCATCGGCGCCGTCCTTGGTGGGCGGCGACATGTCGGCGACCGTCCAGATGTGCGCGGCGCCGTTCAGGATCGGCACCTGGAGATAGACCTCGCTCGTGCCCTTGCGCTTCGTGAGCACGCGGCTCTGGTCGAAGGGGCCGATGAACGTCTTGTAGTTGCCGTAGGAGGTGACGATCTTCCGGACCGTCGGCAGGGGCGCTTTCACGAGGATCGCCGCGCCCCCGGTGTCGATCGCGGCGACGGGCCCGGTGGTCTTCAGCGTGTACCGGAGCGCCTTCCCGAGCGACGCGAGCTTCTCCGACTCGGCGTCGGCGGCGCGGGCCGCGCGCGGCGAGAGGGAGAGGGCGAGGACGGCGAGCGAGAAGGCGATCAAGGACAGGGACCACAGTTTCTTCATGGACTCTCCTGTTCGAGCGACGTCCGTCAGCGCGGGCTCCCCCCCACGTCGCGGACATGCGCCTCGGGCGGCGAGACCGCAGCCCCTCGCTAGATGTAACCCCGTCAGCACGCGGCCGCACGCCTGCGCACTACAGAAAACATGCTTTCTTCGGACGAGGTCGGAATTCAGCGGTCGGCGTCGGCGCGCTTGACGCTCACCGCGCGCGTTGTGCGCTGCCGCCGCTGTCATCGGTCGTGGGCGTCGTGGGCGTCGTGGGCGCGGCGCTCGCGGCCTGGGCGGCAGCGTCGGCGTCGGGCTCGGACGATGCCGCGGGCGGCCGCAGGGGCCGCTCGCCTGGCTCCTCGTCGAGCGGGGCCATCTTGCAGGAGCCGTCGAACTGCACGCCGCGGTCGATGAAGATGGCGGGCGCGTGCAGGGCGCCGGTCACCTTGGATGGAGCGTAGAGCTCGATGGCATCGCGGGCGCGGATGCTCGCCTGGACCTCGCCGCCCGTGACGATGCACGTCACGACGTGGATCTCCCCGATCACGAGCGCCCCTTCGCCGATCACGAGCACGTCCTCGCCGCGGATCTCGCCGCGGAAGCTGCCGTCGATGCGCACGCGGCCCTCGAAGAAGAGCTTGCCTTCGAAGTGCGTACCGCGGCCCAGGAGGGCGTTGATCTCGGTGGGCCGGTGGCCCCCGCCGTCGTCGCCGCGGGGGCTTCCTGGGGATCGCGGCGAGAGGGGCGAATCCCTGTCGCCCGGGAAGGACATCGGCTCCATCGCCCGCTGGCTTACTTCAGGCATCGTCACATTCGCAACGGGGGGTGCGCGTCAGCCCCGTAACGGGCGCGTGGTGGCGGTCATTGTTATTCAATGATTACCAATGCTTGGGTGATGTTTGCGGCAGGGTACGTTTTCTGCACAGGGGGCGGACCGAGCAGGTGCCCCGGCGGGCTGACCGCCGGGGGGCGCGCGGAGTGTGGCCGACGTTTGGCCAAGCGCGCGGTGGAGCGTGAGGGTCCGAGGCGACCAGGAGAGGGAGTGGAGATGACGTTCCGATCGTTGCTTGTGGCTGCCGGTGTCCTGGGCAGCATCTCGGTAGCGTCCGCGCAGACGCCGCCCGCCCCGCCGACAGCTCCGCCGGTCGATCCCACGCGGCTCCAGCCGACCGAGCAACCGGCCGCCCCGGCGCCGGCGGCGCCCGGCGCTCCCGCTGCTGCGGCGCCCGGCGCTCCTGCTGTGGCTCCCGGCGCTCCTGCTGTGGCTCCCGGCGCGCCGGCTGCTGCGCCGGGCGTCGCTGCTGCGCCGGCTGCCGCTCCGCCCGCGGAGCCAGCGCCCCCCGCGCAGCCTCAGCCTCCGGCGGAGCCGCCGTCACCCCCGGAGCCTCCGCGGCCGGATGCAGCGGCGGTCTCCCCGGTGGTGCAGTGGAATCAGGCCACCGCGGCGGACGCCGTGCAGGAGGAAGACGAAGAGACGAGCCTGCGCTGGCGCGGGACGAGCTTCACCTGGAACCAGGCCGGCAGCACGACCCTCTTCGGCGTCGGCGGCGAGTACACGCCCGACATCCAGGTCTACGGCTGGGATTTCACGCTGCGGCCGAGCTACTACCTGCTCGATCGCCCCAAGGAGAAGGTGTCGCTATCGGCCGAGGTCGGCTGGCTCGTCGAGCTCACGAACAGCGACACCACCGCCACGTACCGGGAGCCGCAGCTCAAGGACATGTCGCTCGGCGCCCGGTACAGCCGCGCGCTCTGGGAGAGCGGCGGCGCGAACAAAGGCGAGTACAAGACGGACGCGGCCATGCGGCTGCGCGTGACCCTGCCGACCTCGCCGCAGAGCTGGAACTCGGGCGACTACTTCACCTTGTCGGTGGGCCCGCAGGTGATCCAGAAGATCAAGTTGCTCGGTTCGAAGGCCGACGGGCTCAACCATGTGACGGCGACGCTCGGCGTGACGTACGCCCACCTGTTCTCCAGATCGATCATGCGGGTGAACCCCGACATCCGACGACTCCGGCAGAACCCGAGCGGTGAGGTCGCGCGCGACGAACAGCTGAGTGGGTATGCTCAGGTCCTCAATCGCCTGACCACGAGCCTCGATCTCGACGTGCCGCTCTACAAGGATCTCTCGCTGGGGGCGAGCTTCGGGCTGCTCAGCCGGTTCAAGCCCGAGCTCGGAGAGGGATGCGTCGAGATCAGCACCGGCTGCGCCCGGTATGGCTCCGACGGGACCACCTACCTCCCGAACACGGCGTTCGACATCAACGTCAGCTACCCGGTCTACGAGGTCGTCGACCTCACGCTCGGCTACAACAACACCACGGGGCAGCTCGGGGAGGACGGCCAGCGCAGGAACTTCTTCTACAGCCCTGACGCTCAGTTCTATCTCGACATCAACGCCAACCTCGACGTCATCTACTCGAAGGTGACAGGCCGCGGGAAGAAGGCCGAGAAGGCGGGCGCCGCCAGCGCTCCGCGCCGGCAGGCGCTCTGACGCGCGCGAGCCGTCGCGGCCCGTCAGCGGCTCGTCAGCGTCCCGTTACGCGCGCCCGCGGCTCTCGCCGGTGGTCAGCCCGCCCGCGATGAGGTGCGCGGCGCGCAGGGGCTCGGGGAGGTGGCCGTTCACCGAGAGCCGCGCGATGAGCGCGCTCGCGTCGTCCAGCGAGATCCCGGCGCGCTGCACGTACACGCCCGCGACCGGCTCCATCGGGCCGGCGCGCTGGATGAGCGCCCACTTGCGGCGCCCCCCCCGGACGCGCGAGAGCAGCGCGTCGCGGATCGCGTCGAGGTCCGGGAGGCGCCGCGCCACCACCACGACCGGCAGGGCGAGGGCGTCGTGCAGCGCCGCGAGATCGACGACGTTGAAGCCCGCCACCGCGATGCCCTGGAGCATGACCACCTGGGCCTGGGCGTAGAAGCGCGAGCCGCGGATCATCGCGGCGATCGCGGGCGTGGCGTTCCGCCCGTCGCGCCTCACGCGGGTGGAGAGGACGCCCTCGAGGCGCAGCCCCGAAAAGACGGTCCCGACGACCTGCACGTCGCCGCGGTGGTCGCGGGCGAACGGCGCGTCGTCGACGCCGATGACGTGCGAGAAGCGTGGAGCGCGGGCCGGCACACGAAGAGCTTACCGTGCTGCCGCCTTTGCCGGGCCAGGCGGTCGTGCTGTACTGCCAGGATGCGACCTTCCGGGCACCTCTCGCTGAGCCTCTCGCTGGCCCTCGGCCTCGCCTCGTCGCTGGCCCTCGCGCAGGGCGCCACCGCCCAGCCGGCCCCGAAGGCGGCCGCGGCGCCGGAGAAGGCCGCGGCCCCGCAGAAGGCGGCGGTGAACAAGCCGCGCGGCGGCAGCGCCGGCGCGCCGAAGCGCCCCGGGCGCGCGCGCAAGCCCAAGAAGGACGCGCAGGCGAGCCTCGCCGGGCGGCCGGTCGCCACCTTCCCCGGCTTCCGCATGCTCCCGACCGGCGGCTCGCGCGTGTTCGTGCAGATCCACGGCGGCAAGGTCGACGTCGCCGAGTCGAAGGCCGCCGGACGCCTCGTCTACCGGCTGAAGGGCGCGGGGGCGATCCAGACGAACCGCTTCCCGCTCGTGACGTCGTTCTTCGCGACCCCGGTGACCCAGGTGCAGCTCGTCGGCCAGGGCAACGATCTCGACATGGTGATCGACCTGCGCACCCAGGCCGACGCGACCTACCGCGTGCTCGAGACCGATCAAGGGATGGTGCTCCAGGTCGACTTCCCCCCGTCCGTCCCCGAGCAGCGCTCCGCGGCGCCAGCCGAGGGAGCGCGCAAGCGCTCGGAGCGCCGCACGATCTCGCAGGACCCCGGGAGCGACGAGGAGAGCTCGGATCTCTAGAGCTCCGGCTGGCCGCGGCGGGGGCCCGGGCCGCGGCCGAGCTCACCGCTGGAGGGCAACTAGATGGCGACCGCCTCCCGCCGGGCCTTCTCCCCGGGCGGGCCCGCGTCCGCCGCCGAGGCCGACTCGCTCATCGCCGCCGCGGCGAACGTGACGAGGACCATCCACAGGAGATCGGCGAGCAGGAGGTGGACGAGCTGCATCCACACCGGCGCGAGCAAGAAGAGGTTGAGGAGCCCCGCGCCGATCTGCAGCAGCACGAGCGCTCCGGTCGCCGCCGAGAGCCGCGCGACCTCGGGCGAGGGGCGCCGGGCAGCGACGGCGCCGCGGGCGAAGAGGAGGTAGACGCCCACGGCCGCCGCCACGGTCGGGTGCAGCACGCGCAGCTGCAGCAGGAAGTGCGCCGCGGGCGAGAAATCCTGCGCCAGGCCCTCGCGGAGCGACGCCGCGGCGAAGAGCGTGTCCCCGAGCGCGGCGATGGCCCCGGTCACGCCCACCGCCAGGACCCCCGCGAGCCCGGCGCCGAGCAGCGCGCCCGTCACCCCCTGGCCGCGCAAGCGCACGCGCCGGCCCCCGCGCGCCCAGTAGAGGGTGCAGGTCATGGCGCCCACCAGCAGGAACGTGTTGATGAGGTGCACCGCCATCCAGATCGCGCGGGCCGCCGACGCGTCGTGGGCGACGTACTCGAGCAGGACGATCCCGGCGCCGACCGCCGCCTCGGTGATCATGAACAGCATCGACGCGGCCGCGCCGCCGCGCACGGGGTGGCCCGACGGATACGCGACGAAGGCCCAGACGAGCTGCAGCGCGACGAGCAGGAACGCGACGCCCGAGGTGGCGCGGTGCGTGAACTCGATGAAGGTCGCCGCGCTCGGAGCGCGTGGGATGACGTCGCCATTGCACGTCGGCCAGTGGCTGCCGCAGCCGGCCCCCGAGCCGGTCGCGCGCACGAACGCGCCCCACAGGATCACGCCGAGCGTGAAGGCCAGCGCGAGCGCCGCGAGCTTCCAGAACCGCGCCTGAGTCATGCCGGGTCCTTACCGCGAAACCAGCGCGACGGCAGCCCGCGAGAGATCGGCGATGCATGGGCGACTTGCCCGGGCAACTCCTGCGATTGCCTTCGTGATTGCGCGCGACCGCGCGCGACCTTCGGCGAGGCTGCGTCCGCCGCAGCGCGATCTCGTTGCGCCCGGCCCCGGCTGAAGGGAGGATGTGCCGGTGCCGAACAGCGACGAACTCCGAAGCGCTCCGCTCTCCGCGCCGATCGAGCTCCCGAGCGGTCGACCGGCCAGGATCGTCGTCGCGGACGACGACCGCCTCGCGCGCCAGATGCTGGTGAGCATCCTCCACAAGGCGGGCTTCCAGGTCGAGGCGGTCGACGACGGTCAGGAGGCGATCGAGCTGATCGGGCGGGGAGGGGTCGATCTCGTGCTCCTCGACATCGTGATGCCCCGGCTCACCGGCCTCGAGGCGTGCAGGCTGCTCAAGAGCATGACCTCCGAGTCGTTCCTCCCCGTCGTGCTGGTCACCGTGAAGAGCGACACGGCGAACCGGGTCGAGGGGCTCAAGATCGGCGCCGACGACTACGTCTGCAAGCCGTTCGAGGAGGAGGAGCTCCTCGCGCGGGTCGGCGCGATGCTCCGGATCAAGCGGCTGCACGACCAGGTCGCGGCGCAGCGCGCCTACCTGGAGCAGCTCTCCATCCACGACGAGATGACGGGGCTCTACAACTACCGTTACCTCTTCACGCGGCTCAACGAGGAGTTCAAGCGCGCGGAGCGCTACCACGAGCCGTTCGCCTGCGTGCTCGTCGACATCGATCGGCTGAAGGCGATGAACGAGACCGGGGGGCGCACGCTCGGCGACGCCGTGATCCGGCGCGTGGCCGATGGGATCCGCCGCTCCGTCCGGGAGGTCGACGTGGTCGCGCGCTACGGCGGCGAGGAGTTCCTCATCGTCCTGCCGAGCACCCACTTCGCCGGGTCGCTGACGGTGGCCGAGCGGATCTGGCGCGAGGCCGCCGGCAACCCGGTCGAGTTCGGCGGAGAGGCGAGGCCGTGCAGCGTATCGATCGGCGTCGCGCTCTACCCCTCGCGCGACGTCCGCTCCAAGGACGGGCTGATCCGCGCCGCCGAGAGCGCGCTCAACCAGGCGAAGCGCGAGGGCGGCAACCGGATCTGCGTCTTCCAGCAGCACGGCCAGATCTACACGCCGGCGGCGAGCGGCGAGCCGCAGTCCTCGCCGCCGCCAGGGAAGCTCCGCCGCTCCAGCGATCCCGCCTTCGCCGCGACGCACGCGGCGCACACGGCCGCGGACGAGCCGAGGGAGCCGCAGACGCGCCGGGGCACCGACCTCCCGCCCTTCGCCTCACGCAAGCCGCTGTAGCCCCGCCCCGCCGCTCCGCCTCGTGAACGCCGCAGATCGCGCCCGTATCCTCCTCGTCGACGACGAGCCGGCCCTGCGCCGCGGCCTGGCGCGCGCGCTCGTGCGCGACTTCGACGTCCTCACCGCGGAGGACGGCCCCGCGGCGCTCGGGCTGCTCGCGACGACCCGCGTCGAGGCGGTGCTGCTCGACCTCGCCATGCCGCGCATGAGCGGCGCCGAGGTGCTCGAGCGGATCAGGGCCACGTACCCCGACGTCGAGGTCGTCGTGATGGCCGGCCACGCCGACCTCGACGCCGCGATCGCGGCCGTGCGCGCCGGCGCGTACGGGTTCGTGACGAAGCCCGTCGACGCGGAGGCCGCGGTCTCGATCGCGATCGAGCGCGCGATCGAGCGCCGGCGGCTCGAGGGCCGCGCGCGGGCCCTCGAGGAGCGGGTCGACGAGCACGAGCAGCTCGGCGAGGTGATCACGAGCTCCGCCGCGATGCAGGACGCCTACAGGAAGGCGCTCGGCGTGGCGGCCGTCGGCGCGCCCCTCCTGCTGATCGGCGAGCGCGGGACGGGCAAGGAGCTCGTCGCGCGCGCCGTCCACCGGCGCGGCCCGCGCGCCGCGCGGCCGTTCGTCGCCGTCGACTGCAGCGCGCTGCCGGCGTCGCGGGCCGAGGTCGAGCTCTTCGGCGAAGGCGGCGACGCCTCGCAGGACGGGCGCGCCCGCGGGGGCCTGATCGAGGCGGCGGACAAGGGCACGCTCTTCCTCGACGAGGTCTCGGCGCTGCCGCCCGCGGCCCAGGCCAGGGTGCTCCGGGTCCTCACGCACGGCGAGATCGCGAGGGTGGGGGGCGAGCCGCGCCGCGTCGACGTGCGCGTGATCGCGTCGACGTGCGAAGACCTCCGCGAGCTCGCCTCCGCCGGCCAGATCCGGGAGGATCTCGCGTACCGCCTCGGCGTCATCGTCGTCGAGCTGCCGCCGCTCCGGCGGCGCAAGGAGGACGTCGCGCTGCTCGCGAGCCACTTCCTGAACCGGTGCGCGCGCAGGCACGGGCGCGACGTCAAGCGGATCGGCCCCGAGGCGGCGCGCCTGCTCCGCGAGCACGCGTGGCCGGGCAACGCGCGCGAGCTCGAGAGCGCCATCGAGCACGCCGTGATCTCCGCGCGCGGCGAGGCGATCTTGCCCGCGGATCTGCCGCCCTCGGTGTCGGGGCGCTCCGGGCCGCCGCTTCGCCCTCCGAGGGACGCGCTCGTCTTGCCGGCCGAGCTCTGCGATCTCCCCTACGCGGAGGCCAAGGAGCGCGCCGTCGACGCGTTCGATCAGATCTACGTCGGGCGCCTGCTGGAGCGCACGGGCAACAACCTCAGCGAGGCGGCGCGGCAGGCGGGGATGGATCGCTCGAACTTCCGGAGGCTGAAGAAAAAGGTCGCGTCGCGCGGAGACGAGGCAGCGCAGGGGGAGAGCGACGGGGCGGGGCCGAGCAAGGGCGGCGCGGGCTGACGCGCGGTCGCGGCGCACGTCGCGGCGCACGTCGCGCGCGCACGTCGCAGAAGCGCGCGGCCGGCTCGTGCTACGTTGCGCCGAAAATGGCCCGACGCGCTGCACGAGCTGCCCTTGCTGCCGCCGCCGTTTCCCTCGCGGTCCGGCTCGCGCCGCTCCCTGCTGCCGCCGCCGACACCGGCGGGGCGCCCGGGCGGCGAGCGGCGGTGGTCCACGATCTCCCCGGCGTGCTCGCGCTCGCCGACCGCAATCACCCGAACGTCGCCGCCGCGCGCGCGAAGCTCGACCAGGTCCGCGCGCAGCTCGACGAGGCCCGGTACGCCCCGTTCTCGCAGTTCAAGCTGACGGGCGGCGTCGCGCTCGCGCCGACCGTCCGCGGGAACAACGTCTTCAGCCCGAACACCGACGTCTCGCTCACCTCGAGCCTCGGGGTCGGCTGGCGCGTGAACATCGACGGCGTCGTCCCGCTCTGGACGTTCGGGAAGATCACGAACCTCTGGGACGCCGCCGAGGCGAACGTCCGGGTGAACCAGGCGAGCGTCGAGAAGGAGCGGGACGCGGTGCGGCTCGACGTCCGCAAGGCCTATTTCGGCCTCCAGCTCGCGCGCGACTCGCGGAGCCTGCTCGTCGACGTGAGGGCCGAGATGGACAAGGCCCTCCGGCGCCTCGAGGAGCAGGTCGAGAGCGAGGAGGGTGATCCCATCGAGCTGCTCAAGCTGCAGACCTTCGGGGCCGAGCTCGAGGCGCGCGGGGCCGAGGTCGACAAGTACATCTCGGTCGCGCTGGCGGGGCTGCGCTTCTACACGGGCGTCGCGGATCTCGACATCCCCGACGTCCCGATCCGCCCGCCGAACCACCGGCTCGGCCACGTCACCCGTTACCTGACCGCCGCGCGCCTCTACCGGCCGGAGCTCGCGCAGGCGCGCGCCGGCTTCGACGCGAGGTCCGCGCAGGTGCGGCTCGCGCGCGCGCAGCTGTTCCCCGACATCGGCATCGCCCTGCAGGTCGGGGTGAGCGCCGCCCCGGAGGTCGCGGATCAGCTGAACCCGTTCACCAGCGACCCCGGCAACTTCTTCCACTACAGCGCGGCGCTCGCGCTGCAGTGGAAGCTCGACCTCTTGCCGCAATCGGCGCGCATCCGCGCCGCCGAGGCGCAGCTCGAGGAGATGGCCGCGACGCAGCGCTTCGCCATGGGCGGGGTCGCGACCGAGGTCGAGACCGCCTATGCCGAGGTCGTGGAGGCCCAGAAGCGGCTCGACGCCTACACCAAGGCGGCCAAGTACGGGAAGCGCTGGCTCGTGATGGTGCAGCAAGGAATCGACGTCGGCACGATGGCGGACAAGGATCTCATCGATCCAGCCAAGGCATATGCCACGAACCGATTTAACCAGCTGAACGCGACGATGGATCTCGACATGGCGATGTCGCGGCTCGCGAAGGCGACCGGCTGGGACGCCATCGCGCCGGACGGCACCTGAGCGAGGGGGCGGCCGCGCTGAGGCACGCGCCGCGTCGCTCGGCTCCGCGTCACCCCGGCTTGAACGCGACCGTCCTTGGCAGTACGGTGCGCGACAGCATGGGAGCCAACGTCAACGTCGAGCGGGCGCCGCACAAGGTGGCTTTGGCAGCGAACGGTGATGCGGCGCGGCGCGCGACGAGCGGCGCGTCCGCGGGCGCCAGCATCGCGTTTTACGTCCTGCTCGCGGCGTCGGCCCTCGCCGTCATCGGCACTCTCCACTTCGTGGCGTACGTCGTGCCGACCGAGGCCACGATGGGGATCGTGCAGAAGATCTTCTACTTCCACGCCCCCGCCGGGTACGCGATGTACATCGGCGCGACCGTCTGCTTCATCGGCTCCGCCGGCTACCTCGCGCGCGGCACCCAGCGCTGGGATTCGCTGGCGAAGGCCGGCGCCGAGGTCGCCGTGGCGATGGGGCTGATCGTCCTCGTCACCGGCCCGCTGTGGGCCGCCAAGGCGTGGGGCGTGTACTGGACGTGGGATCCGCGCCTCACGACGTCGCTGCTCAGCGTGCTTATCTACATCGCTTACGTCGTGCTCCGCGCCTTCACCGGCGACAGCGACGCCGAGCGCAAGTTCGCGGCGGCCCTGGGCGTCCTCGGCGCGGCCAACCTGCCGATCATCCATTATTCGGTGAAGATGTGGGGCGGTAACCACCCCACGGTCATCACGGGCAAAGGCGGCGGCCTCGGGCACCCTGACATGAAGATGGCGCTCGGCTTCGGCTTCCTCTCGTTCACCCTGCTCACCCTCGCGCTCGTGTGGGCGCGTTACCGCGTCGATCTCGCGTCCGCGCGGCTCGCGGAGCTCGAGCAAGAGGCCCTCGAAGCCGGCATCGGAGAGGACTGACAACGTGAAATCCAATCATTCCTTGTTCTCCCATGCGGCGTTGCAGCAGCCGACGAGCACCACGACGGACGACCGAGCGCAGGCGTTCCGCCCCGTTCAGGGGGGGAACGACATGCAGAGCGGAGAGAAGCTGCTGGTCGAGGCGTACGCCGCGATCTGGCTCATCCTCTTCGCGCTGGTCTTCGTCTCCTGGCGCCGGCAGAAGCAGATCGACCGGCGCATCGACGCGCTCGAGGCCGCCGTGCAGAAGGCACGGGCTGGAGCGGGCCAGGGGGCGAGCTGATGCCGAACCTGGGGGAGATGACCCCGCAGCACGCGCTCTACATCCCCGTGGTGCTGATGCTTGGGCTGATCGTCGGCTACATTCTGGGCAGCCGCGCCGTGCGCGCCGAGCTCGAGCGACGCAGGCGCAGAATGAAGGAGTGACGGGGGCGCAGGCCCTCGTCCCGCGTAGCTGGCGGGCCCGGTGAGCGCCGTCCCCGCCCCACTAGCCGGAGGTCACAAGGTGGTCGATTTCTCTGTGAGCGAAGAGCACAAGGCTCTCATCGATACGGCGCGTCGCTTCACGAAGGAGCGCATCCTCCCGATCGCGGCCGAGTGCGATCAGAAATCGTACTTCCCGATGGATGTCTTCGTGGAGGGCTGGAACATCGGCCTCGTCAACCCGACCTGCCCGGCCGAGTACGGCGGCCCGGGGATGGGCGAGCTCGAGAACGCCCTCCTCGCCGAGGAGCTCTCGTACGGGTGTACCGGGATCCAGACGAGCTTCCTCGCGAACGGCCTCGCGCTCACCCCCATCAAGCTCGCCGGCAACGAGGATCAGAAGAAGAAGTACCTCGGCATGCTCACCGCCGAGCCGATCATGGCGAGCTACTGCACGAGCGAGCCGGACGCGGGCAGCGACGTCGCGGGCCTCAAGACGCGCTTCACGAAGCACGGGGACGACTACGTGCTGAACGGGCAGAAGTGCTGGATCACGAACGCGAGCTACGCGCGTTACTACGTGATCTTCGCGACGTCGAACCCGGAGCTGCGGCACAAGGGGATCGCGGCGTTCATCGTGGACCGCGACACGCCCGGCGTTCGCGTCGGCAAGAAGGAGGACAAGCTCGGCCAGCGGGCGAGCGACACCGCCCAGGTGTTCCTCGATGATGTGAAGGTGCCGAAGGCGAACCTGCTCGCGCCCGAGGGGCAGGGCTTCAAGCTCGCCATGGAGACCTTCAACCAGACCCGCCCCGACATCGGCGCGGCCGCGACGGGCCTGATGCGGCGCTGCGTCGACGAGTGCGTGGCCTACGCCAAGGAGCGCAAGACCTTCGGCCAGCCGATCGGCAACCACCAGCTCATCCAGTGGATGCTCGCGGAGATGGCGATCCGCGTCGAGGGGACGCGCCTGCTCTACCAGAAGGCTGCGTGGAACCTCGATCACGGGGTGCGCGACCCGATCGTCTCGAGCTTCGCGAAGGCCTACGGCGCTGACAGCGCCATGCAGACCGCCGTGGACGCCGTGCAGGTGTTCGGCGGCAACGGCTACGTGAAGGAGTACCCCGTCGAGAAGATGATGCGCGACGCGAAGGTCCTCCAGATCTACGAAGGCACGAGCCAGATCCAGCGCCTCGTCATCGCGCGCCAGCTTCTAGCGTAGCGCGCCGCGCTCCTCGCGGCGCGGCCTGGGGAGTGCGGTGCTTCGGCCGGACGTGCCGCACTTCGGGGATCGCCAGGCGTCTCGCCGCGAGGGCGGCCAGCGTGTCAGGTCTGCGGGTGCCAGATCAGCGTGAGCTCGGGGCCGAGCGTGAGCGCGAGGCCCTCGGCGGGCACCATCACGCGGCGGACCTTCTGGCCTGCGAACCTCGTCCCGTTCGTCGAGCAGAGATCGAGGGCCATGATCTCCGCGCCGTCCCGCAGGAGCAGCAGGTGGGTCCGCGAGATGTGCGTGCTCAGGACGGAGCGCAGGCCGCGGTCCAGGCAGTTGTCGGCGCGCCCGAGCAGCACGCCGTCGTCGAGCGCTTGCTGGGGCAGCTCGACCGCGGCGCTGCGCTCGCTCGATTGCAGCGTGAGCCGCACGTACCCGCTCTTCGCGCGCGGCGCCACCATCTCCTCGATGTGCGAGACGGGGCGCACCGACGTGATGTGCGAGATCTCCCCGCGGGCGAAGCGGTGGCTGGTCGTGATGCCCTCGGTCGCCGCCGGCGGCGCGGCGCCCTCGATGACGGCCTTGCCCGCGACGCTCTCGATGCCGCGCGGCGGCTCGCTCATCCCGCACGAGCTCACCTCGAGCACCCTCGACGAGGCGCGCGGCCCGACCGGGAGCCCGCCGACCACGTGCTTGCCGATGCGCACGAGCAGCGGGCCGCTGACGACGATCGACCGCCGCGGCACGTCGTCGTCCACGAAGAAGGGGATCGAGGTCTGCAGATCCATGAGCCGCAGCCCGAAGCCGCCGTCGGGGAGGTTGCAGCAGGTGGCGACCAGGTGGCGCACGCAGACATCGTCGCCCGACGCGAACTTCATGTCGCAGCGCGGGTGCGAGCCGAAGACGGCATATGCGCCGCTGTTCGCGGGCAGGTCCAGCCACGCGACGTCACCGCCTGACACCCGGAACAGCCGGTACCCCTCGCTCATCGGCGACTCGGGAGGGTTCAGCGCCATCACCGCCTCGGCGGTGGACAGCGCTCGCCGCATCGTGGCGACGTCGATCCGCGGTTCTACCGTCATCGCGCGCTCCACGAGCGGCGCGAGGTCGCGCGCCCCGCGGTCCGCGTCGGACCGTCGAGCTCGAGCGTGAATGGCCGAGTCGCTTCGCAGGCCTCCGGCAGAGCCGCGGCAGGAGCGAGCGTGGTGGATGTCAGACAGCAGCGAGGCCTCATGCGGTCGAGCCGAATCCTACCGGAATTTTTCGTCTGGGGCTCTTTCGCTGCGCGCCCCGAATCTGCTGTGGCCGGCGGGGCTCGGGTCGAGACGACGGCTGTCCGGTTCAGCTCACGCCGACGCTGACCTCCGCAACGAGCTCGCCGCCCCAGCGCCAGAAGGCCACCGAGCGGCTGAACAGGACGATGACCTCCAGCCCGAGCCCTCCGCCGAATTCGAGCCGAAAGCGCCCGACGTCCACCTCGATGAGTTGCATGCTCCCCGAAGACGCGAGAGTCGGGCCAACCGTGGATCCGTGCGCGTTGCACGCTGGTGTGTCCGCCGGAGGCACGGCCTCGCCTCGGCCGGTGCGCAGGGCGCGCCGGCCCGCGTCAGCGGGACCAGGGCGAGGCCCCGCTGCCCCCCTCTGGCGCGGCGGCGCCAGCGGGGCAGCGGGGCGGCAACGTGGCGCGCGCTCGCGGCAGGGGGAGGGCGAGCGCCGGGCGAGCGCCGGCCGACGCAGGCGAGCGGGCGTGGAGCCGTCGCGCGGTCGCCGACAGACGCGCCATTTTGACGCCGCCCGCACGGTGTCTATCCTGGTCGCGGTGTCCCGGATCCTCCCACGCTTCGACTATCGCATCGAGTTCGCCGCATCGACCGATGTCGGCCTCGTCCGCCCGAGCAATGAGGACCGGATCCTCTGTTGCCCCGAGCTCGCCCTCTTCGGCATCGCCGACGGCATGGGCGGCCACGCCGCGGGCGAGGTCGCGGCTCAGATCGCCGTCGACACGGTGCGCGGCGAGGTGCTCCGTCCGCCCGCCGCCGCCATCCTCGACGCGTACGTGGCCGACCCGAACATCGAGGCGCGGCGCGAGGTGTTCGCGCTGCTCCGGCGCGTGGGCGAGGCCGCGCACGCGGCCATCCTGGAGGCGCGCCGCACGGAGCCGAGCTACCAGGGGATGGGCACGACGCTCGATTTCGTCGTGCTCGCGCACAGCCGGGCGTTCTTCGCCCACGCGGGCGACAGCCGCGCGTACCTGGTTCGCCCGACGACCACCGTCCAGCTCACCCAGGACCACGCCCTCTACGATACGCTCCGCGCGGCCGGCAACCCGACCCCTGCCAGGAAGCCGCAACGGAACCCGCTCGTGAACGCGATCGGGCTCGCGGGCACCGTCGCGGTCGACACCGTGTTCGTCGATCTGTCGCGCGGCGACCGCATCCTCCTCTGCACCGACGGGGTGCACAACGCGATCGACAGCGAGGCGTCGCTCTCGCGCTTCTGCTCGAAGGGCGGGCCCGAGGAGGTCGCCGCCGGCCTCCTCGGCCACGCGCGCGAGCGGGGAGGCCACGACAACGCGAGCGTGATCGTCATCGACATCAAGGAGCGCTTCGTCAAGCGCGCGGACGACGCCGGCCCGTCCTCGCGCGATCTGTCGGTGCTCTCCGCGTGCCCGCTCCTCGCCGGCATGAGCCCCGCGGCGGTGCTCGGGGCGCTCGCGGCCGGCGTGGAGGTGGAGCTCGGCGCGGGGGATCGGATCCCGCGCGACGTCGCCAGCGATCTGGTCGCTTACCTGGTGCTCGACGGGGCCGTGAATCTGCCGGACGGGCGGCGCGTCGGGTCCTCCGGCCTGCTCTTCCCGGAGTCGCTCGTGGGGGCGCGGCGCAAGGGCGATCTGCCCGTCGCCGCGGCGCGGACGCGGCTCATCCGGATCCGCAAGGACGATTTCGCCGAGGTCTGCGAGCACGACGCGGAGCTCGCGGCCGCCCTGTACCAGCGGCTCGCGCGGTACCTCGCGCTCGGGACCGGATGAGCGCGGCCGCGACGCAGCTCTCCCTGCTCCACCTGGACGATCGCGTCGCGGCCTTCGCGAAGCCGTCCGGGCTGCTCGTGCACCGCGGCTGGGGCGACGCGCCGGTCGTGTTCGTCGACCTCGCCGAGCGCGCGCTGGGCCGGAAGGTCTACCCGGTCCACCGCCTCGACCGGGCGACGAGCGGCGTGCTGCTCGTCGCGCTCGACGCCGCCGCCGCCGCGCTGCTCTGCGCGCAGTTCGAGCAGGGCCTCGCGCGGAAGCGCTACCTGGCGCTCGTCCGCGGCGTGCCCCCCGAGCGCGGGTGCATCGATCACCCGATCCCGCGGCGCGAGGGGGGCCCGCGCGTGCCGGCCGTCACCGACTTCGAGCGCCTCCACGCGCTCGAGCGCTACGCCGTCGTCGAGGCGCGCCCGCGCACGGGCCGCCTGCACCAGGTGCGGAGGCACCTCAAGCACATCAGCCACCCGATCATCGGCGACGTGAACTACGGCAAGGGCGAGCACAACCGCCTGTTCCGCGAGCGGTATGCGCTGCACCGCCTCGCGCTCCACGCGGCCGAGCTCGCCGTCGCCCACCCCGAGACGGGCGCGCCGCTGCGCCTCGCCGCGCCGCTGCCCGACGACCTGCGGGGCCCGTTCGATCAGCTGGGCGTGCCGGCGTGGATCGGCGCCGTCGGCGACGCGGCCGCTAGCCCGCCCCTGGAGAGCGGCGCTTCGGGGTGACGCCGTGGCCGGCGCGGATCCCCTCGAGGGAGAGCGCCGGGCCTCGCTGGACGAAGCCGCCGTCGAACGGGTTCTCGGCGAGGAACATGGGCGTGTCGAGATCGACGAACGAGAACCCGCCGAGGCCGGCGGCGAAGCACGCCGACGCCGTCATCGCGAGCGCCGACTCGACCATCCCGCCGATCATGAGCCCGAGCCCCGCGGCGCGGGCGACCGCCGCGATGTCGAGCGCCTCGGCGATGCCGCCCTTCATCAGCTTGATGTTGACCACGGTCGCCGCGCGCTCCGCCGCGACGCGGAGGACGTCCTCCGCGGAGGCGGCGCTCTCGTCGGCGGCCACGTCGACGCCCGCGCGCCGCGTGACCTCCTTCATGCCGTCCCAGTCGTCCCGCGGCACCGGCTGCTCCAGCAGCGCGACGTCCGCGCCGAGCCGGCGCGCGTGCGCGACGAGCGCGAGCGCCTCGCCCGCCGTGAGCCCGCCGTTGCCGTCGAGGATCAGCGACGCCCCGGGCGCGGCCGCGTGGATCGCCTCGATGCGCGCGGGGTCCGACGCGGCGAGGCGGCCGCCGACCTTCACCTTGAGCGCGCCGAAGCCCATGGCCGCGGCGCGCCGCGCGGCCTCCTCCGCGCGCTCCGGCGAGCCGGTGGTGATGGTGATGTCGGTCGTGAGCGCCGTCCCGGAGCCGCCGAAGAAGGCCCAGAGCGGCATGCCCGCGCGCTTCGTGAGCGCGTCGAGGATCGCGGTCTCGATCGCGCAGCGCGCCGCGCCGGCGCCGCCCCCGGACGCCTCGCGGAGCGCGCGCGCGACGGCGCGCCACGCGCGCGCGTCCGAGCCCACCACGGCCTCGCGCAAGGAGAGGGCGGCGGCGCGCGATCCGTCCTGCGTCTCGCCGTTGAACGCGGGCAGCGGCGCCGCCTCGCCGAAGCCGAGCGTCCCGTCGGCGAGCTCCACGGTGACGAGGAGGTTCGCCGCGCGCTCCTGCGCGCCGCCGGCGATGCCGAACGGCTCGTGCAGGGGGATGTCGAGCGCCTCGACCGAGACGCGCCGGATCAGGGTGGGGGTCATCAAGACGAGCGTCGCCTCCTCGGGAGCGTCAAGGGGATCGGCGGCCGCCGTCGGCAGGCGGCGGAGCCGCCGCCGGGCCGAGCAGCGCCTCGACCTCCCGGGAGATCTTGTCCTCCTCGCCGTCCTCGTAGCCCGCGTGGACATGGCGCACGATGCCGCCCCGATCGACGACGAACGCGGTCGGCATCCGCCGCGGCCTGTACGCCTTCTCCGCGCTCTGGTCCTTGTCCCAGAGGATCTTGAACCTGACGCCCGCCTCGTCCGCGAACCCCGCGAGCTGCTCCGTCGAGACGTCCTCGGGTGCATCGAGGGAGACGGCGAGCACGGCGAGATTGCCGCCGAAGCGGTCGACGAGCTCCTGGTACTTGGGGAACGATCTTCTGCAGGGGCGGCAGTAGGTCGCCCAGAAATCGACGATCACCACCTTGCCGCGCGCCTCCTTGAGCGTGGAGGGCCCCTCGCCGCTCACGACCTCGGCCGCGAGCTCGGGCGCCGCCGAGCCGATCAGGCCGCCGCCCGTCTCGGGCGCCGGGGGCGCGATGGGCGCGGCGCCGCCGCAGCCGCTTGCGAGCGACAGCGCGAGCGAGGCGCAGAGGGCCGCGAGGACACGGGCGAACGACGGCGATGGACTGGGCCTCATGACGTGATCTCCCTCCCCGATCAGGGCTCGCGATCGACGATGGAAGCGAGCATCTCTCCCTCGGCGCAGAGCGTCCCGTCGACGCTCGCCTCGCCGCGCAGCTTCCAGACGTTCGAGCGGTGGTGCAGCACCTCGGCGTAGAGATCGAGCCGATCGCCGGGCGTCACGGTGTGGCGGAACTTCGCCTTGTCGATGCCGAGGAAGAACATGAGGTTCGACGTGGCGTCGAACGGATCCGACGCATAGGCGAGGATGCCGCCGAGCTGCGTGAGCGACTCCAGGATCAGCACCCCGGGCATGATCGGCCGCTGGGGGAAGTGCCCCTGAAACCAGGGCTCGTTGTAAGCGACGCACTTGTAGCCGCGGATGCACTTGTTGGCGGTGATCTCCGTCACCCGGTCGACCATCACGAGGGGGTAACGGTGCGGCAGGATCGACAGGATCTGATGAATGTCGAGCGTGACGGGCGCTTGGGTTCGCTCAGGCAAGGCCGGCTCCTTTCCGCGGTGTGGAGCGCGCGGGCGGCGCGCTACTTCGCGTCGTCCTTCTTCTCTGCCTTGTCGCCGCCCGCGTCGTCCTCGCCGCCGCCGGTGTTGTAGAGCTGGATGACCTGCTCCGTCAGATCGAGATCGGCGCGGACGTACGGGGCCGCTTGCTTGTCGAAGATGATCTCGTAGCCCGACTTCTTCGCGATCCTGCCGACGATGAGCATCATCTTCTTGAGGATGGGCCCGGTGAGCTCGCCTTGCTTCTTCTGGAGCTCCTTGTTGTAGTCGACGAAGACGGTCTGGAGCTCGACCATCTGGCGCTGCCAGTCCTCCATCCGCTTCTGGAGCGACTCGCGCGAGAGCACGCGCGACTGCTTCTCGATGTCCTCGCGCGCCCGCTGGAGCTCGGTCTGCTTCGCGTCGAGCTCCTGCTGCCGCCGGTCGAAGAGCTTCTTCAGCGTGGCCTGCGCTCGGATGCCGTCCTCCGTCTGCATGACGGCGTGCTGCACGTCGACGACGGCGATCCGGGTCTCGGCGGCGGCGACGCTCGGCACGGCGAGGGCGAGCGACACGGCGGCGGCGCGGGCGATCCGAGCGAAGAGCGGCGCGGGCCGATGCGCGGGCCGATGGACGGGAGAGCGGGAGACCATTGGAGGCGATTACCCGCCGCGTGACGGACGGTCAAGGTGTGCGGGGGATCAGAGGCACTTGCCCGAGATGCAGCTCTCGCCGTCGGGGCAAGGCTCGTCGAGCGAGCACTCCGGCGCGACCTCCTCCCGCGTCTTGCAGAACCCGTCCTCGCAGCCGACGAAGCGGCTGTCGATGAGCTGGCAGGCCCGCGTGTTCTCGCATGGGTAGTGGCAGTAGCCGTCCTCCATGCACTCCTGGCCCTGCGCCGCGCAGGCCTTGGCGCCGCAGCCGGGCTGAGGCGAGGGGTCGTCCATGCACGCGCCGGTGGCCGCGTTGCACACCTCGCCGGGCGCGCAGTCCGCGTGCGTCGCGCAGCCGGTGGTGCAGGCGCCGTCGACGCAGACCGCGCCGCCCTCGCACGGGGCCGCGTCGCCGCACTCGGGGTTCGCGGGGTCGGGGACGCAGACCCCGCGGTCGCAGCGCGTGCCGGGCTCCGCGCAGGGCGCGGCGCTGGAGCAGCCATCGGCGCACTCGCCGTCCACGCACACCCTGCCGTCGCCGCACTCGTAGCTGAACTCGCACGCCGCGATGCAGAGCCCGTCGACGCACCGCGTGCCGTCCTCGCACGCGCTGTCGCCGTCGCAGGGACACGTGGTGAGCTCCGCGTCGCACTCGGCCTCCGCGCCCCCCGCGCCGCCTTGGCCCGCGCCGCCCTGGCCCGGGTCTGCCGGACCCGCGCCGCCCTGACCCCCACTGCTGGCGGCGTCGATGTCCGGCTCCACGGGGCGACACCCGTAACCGTCGCAGAGGAAACAGTTCTCACCATCGGGGTCGCACTGGAGCGACGCATCGCCACAGCCGCCGCAGCCCGTCGCGGTCGCGGTGATCATCAGGAACAGCGCGCCTCGACCCAGGATCTTCGCAAGGGGGGAATGAAGAAGCATCGAAGTCCTCCAGCGGCGGCCGGCACCGGCGCGGCCTTCCCGCACGACTACCATGACGCGCGCTAACACGCAGCGTGCCACGGGGCGGCAGGAGAGGAGCGCCGGGAAGCCCGACGAGGCGCTCATTTTGTGAACCCGCTTGTGAACCTGCGTTCACCTGCGCTCGTCGCGCGAGGTTCACTGATCCGCGGGGATCGTGCGGCGGTGAGGCGGGGGACGGCCGGCGCTCGGGGCCCGGGAGCGATGGGGAAGGCCGCAGCCGGCGCTTCCGGTCGGGGCGAAGGCGCGGGGGCGCTCCCTGCGAGCAGCCCGGCCGGTCACCCCGCGAGGATCAGGAGCGGTACCCCGCGTTCACGTCGACGTAGCCGTGTCCGAGATCGCTCGTGAGGTAAGCGAAGTCGCCGGGGCCGCCGCCGAGCACGAGCTCGATGACGTAGGTGTCGCGCGCGAGCACCTCGTTCGCCTTGAGCTCGGCTTCCGCCCCGACCGGCGCGCCGTTCCGCACGATCGGGATCCCGCCGACGAGGATCTGGGCCTCGCGCGGGTCGAAGGGGACGCCTGCGCGGCCCGCGGCGGCGAGCAGCCGCCCCCAGTTCGCGTCCTTGCCGAACAGCGCGGTCTTCACGAGCATCGACGTGGCCACGGTGCGCGCGACGGCGCGCGCACCGTCGCGCGTCGCGAGCCCGCGGACGCGGATCTCGGCGACGTGCGTGCTGCCCTCGCCGTCCGCCACCATCGAGCGCGCGAGCTCGCCGCAGACCTCGGTGAGGCCCGCCGAGAGCTCGTCGCGCGAGACGCGGCGCTGGGACGCGCCGGAGGACAGGAGGAGCACCGTGTCGTTGGTGCTGGTGTCCCCGTCGACGCTGCACGCGTTGAACGTCACGTCGCACGAGGCCGCCAGCGCGTCGCTCGCCTCGCCGGCGTCGAGCACGGCGTCGGTGAACAGGAAGACGAGCATCGTCGCGTGGGGCGGGCCCACGTCGGGGTGGATCATCCCGGCGCCCTTGCCGATGCCGAGCAGCGTCGCGCCGGCGCCGAGCTTGCGTTGCGCGAGCTTCGGCCAGCGGTCGGTCGTGCAGATCGCCTGGGCGAAATCGAGGTAGCCCTTCGGCGACAGGCGCGCCGACAGCTCGGGGACACGCTCGATGATCCGGTGCGCGGGCAGGACGGCGCCGATCACGCCGGTCGAGGCGGGGAGCACCTCGTCCTCCGAGGCGCCGATGGACTCGGCGACGGCGCGCGTCGTATCGAGCGTCGCCTTCCAGCCTGCCTCGCCCGTGCACGCGTTCGCGCACCCGCTGTTGGCGACGACGGCGCGAGCGCGCCCCGACCGGACGCGCTGCATCGCGATGTCCACGGGCGCCGCGCGCACCACGTTCCGCGTGAACATGCCGGCCACGATCGCCGGCTGATCGGCCACCGCGAGCGCGACGTCGATGCGCCCGTCTTTCCGGATCCCGGCGCTGACGGCGCCGAAGCGAAACCCTGCAACTGGCTCGAAGCTCATGAGGGCGCCGAGTCTACGCACGAACGCGCGCCGGGAGAAAGCGACAAGCGGAAGGCACGCGCCCCGGGGATGAGACGCCCGGAGGCGGCCGGGCTGAGCGCGGCATTTGCAATGCTGCGTCCCGATGATCGCTGTCCGGATTGTCGACATCAAGGGCCTGTATCTGCCGGGCTTTCCCGACAGCACAGCGCCGCCGGGGACGACGCGGGCGGCTGGATATAAGCCCGGTTACAAGAGCCTCGATAACCGGGGACGCGTCTACATCAACCGAGATCTCGATGGGCAGTGGGCAAAGAATACGCAGCTCGTCGAGATCACCGTCGAGGTGATGAGCTCCGAGGGCGAGCTGCCAGAAGGAGCCCGGATTCGCTGGAGCGCGCGCGATCCAGACGATCCCTCGAATGAGCCGCCGGAGGTGCACCCGGACTGGGCTGCCACCCTCGACGAGAACGATTACGACGCCGCGGGGGACTATGTGGCGCCGGCTGAAGACGACAACGAGGGAACGCAGGACAGGGTGCCTGGATGGGAAGAGGTGGAGGGCTATGCGCTGTCCGAAGCGACGGAGACCAGCGCGAGCACGGCGATCGCCGGGAGGAGGAGCAAGGTCCGGCGCCACATGACCGACATCGCCGGAGACAACCTGATCGTGAGCGCCGAGATCGACGCCGATGGCATCGCCGAGGCGGCCGGCGACGAGACCGGGATCATGACGCTCTGGCGACGGATCGACGTCGAGTACATCCGGATGGAGAGCGCGCCCCCGGTGCCCGTGGAGCAGGCGCCGGAGCACTTCGAGCCCGTCTTCACCCAGCTCGATTTCACCGAGGCCCGCGTGATCCAGGACCTGCAGCACATGGCGCTCGACGCGAGCACGCTCGGCGAGATGGCCTCGCGCTTCGTGAGCGAGCAGTTCGAGCACGCCGGGGACCCTGGCTGGTTCTGCCTGATCGCCGCGCTCGAGCCGCACGCCGTGCCCGAGGTCCGGGGCGAGCCGCTGTTCTCCGGCAGCGTCACGATCCTGGACGGCGGCGAGGGCGAGCGGCGCGGCGAGTACGTGGAGATCCCTGGCGCCCACCCGGACGCGAGCTACGTCACGTTCCGCTGGGACGGCTGGCAGATGGGCTTCTCGGTCGCGAGCGCGGCCATCCTCGGCGACCCGCCGCGGACCCGTCTCTGGATCGCGCCGCACGACATCCAGAGCCAGTTCACCGCGGGCGACGGGTCGCTGGCGCACGCGTACGAGCGGCGCCTCTTCTTCTTCCCTCGGGCCCGCCGCAGGGACGGGGCGTGGGAGCCCCCGGGCTACGGCATCCCCGCGCGCGTCGAGGCCGACGTGCGGGGCCCAGGGGCCACCTACACCGCCGGCATGAGCCCCACGATCGACGTCGGGCCGGCGAGGTACTTCGCCGGCAGGACCATCCTGTTCACCCATCACAGGGCGTGGTGGGACCCCGAGGGGGCGCAGCCCCGGCGCGGCTTCGAGCAAGCCACGCTCCACACCATCGTCCACGAGCTCACGCACGCGTTCGGAATGCCGCACAAGTGCGGCTACTTCGATTACCGGACGCCGCGCCAGACGACGTGCTGCATGAACTATCGGTCCCACTGGATGGTGGACGCCGACCAGCAGCTCATCCCTGGAACTGACGGGCGGGTCGGCAACGACCTGTGCGGGCGCCACGTGAAGGAGACCCGGCGCGTGCGCCTGGAGAACAACAGGGGACTTCAATGGAGATGAGGGGCTGTCATGTCGGATGAACACGCGCGAAATGCCGGGGACCCGGTCGGCCGGCCTGGGCTGGTCCTCCGCTCGCTCGATCACGATCGCCGCTATGTGCTCGGCTTTCCCCTCCACGTGGCCATCACGCTGTGCGCCGACCGCCCTGGCGCCTGTATCCTGCGGTTGCCGCGCCCGAGCTGGGCGGGCAACGCCGGCGCGATCGGCGTCCGCCTCGCACGGGCGGGCACCGGCGAGGAGGTCGCGAGGACCGAGCCCTGGCCGGTCGTGCTCCCCGAGCACGGCACGCCGGTGTTCCGCCTGTGCCCGGGCGAGTGCAGGCGCATGCTCATCGACGTCTCGTCGTACCTCCCGGCGGGGCTCGATCCCGGGCAGTACACGCTGGCGATCGTCTACATCGGGCCGCCGGACCGCGCGGAGAGCCCGCCGGTGCCGATCGAGCTCGCGGCGCCGAGCCCCGAGGAGCAGCTCGAGCTCGGGCGCCTCGCGCCCGAGGCCGCCCGCGCGGGCTCCTGGGGCCGCTGGACGAGCCTCCCTCCGGAAAGCGGCGCGGCGGTCACGGGCCGCGTGGAGCCGGGCGACCCGCTCCGCTTCGACCGCATCCTGCGTTACCTGATGTACGGGCCGCAGCCGCTCGGCGACGTGGACCCGGCTCTCCTCGACGTGCTCCGCGGCGTCTACGAGCCGGAGGCCCACGCGCTCCGCGCCGAGATCTACGCCGCGCGGGGAGACGCGGCGCGCTTCGCGGAGGCGGCGGCGTTCATCCGGGCCACCTATCCGGGGCTCGCCTGGTGGATCGAGCGGATCGAGGCGGGGCAGAGCGAGATCGGCTTCGTCCGGGCATGCCGGGTGAACCCGTGCGGCGGGTGAGCGGCGGCTCCGGTCCACGCCCGCTCACGCCCTCGCCGCCGCGCCGGCTCCACACGCAGATCACGCGATTGCAACGCGATGGTCACGTTGAGCGGGTTCAATGGTCGCCGAGCGATGCTTGACGCGATGCGAACCATGGCGAGGTGTTTCTGCAGGAGGACGGGGGCATGAGCGCGCTGCCGCCCGACGCCGTGGCGTCGCTCCCGGGCGCCGAGGCCGCCGCCGTCTCGTGGCGCACGCAGGGCCAGCGCTACATCACGATCATCGTCAAGGCGAGCTTCGCGTTCACGCCCGGCGCGGCCATGTGGCGGACGGAGCCGCAGGAGATCCTCCGCGCCGAGGTCCATCACGGCAAGAACCCCGCGCGGAGCGTGCGGTTCACCGGCGATCTCGCGCCCTACCTGGGCCGCGCGGACGTGCTCTTCACGGGCGACGCGCACGCCCCTGACGGGGCGCATGTCGAGTGCTTGCCGGTGCGGCTCGCCGTCTTCGGCGCGGGCGGCTGCGCGCTCGACAAACGCCTCCTCGTCCGCGACAAAAAGCCGTTCCAGCGGATGCCCCTCGTGTACGAGAAGGCAGCGCGCGGCGCGAACGGGTGGGAGAACCCCTTCGGCATCGACGCGGGCGACGGCGAGGCCAGGGTCCTCGATCCCCAGGACCCCGCGCGGCCCGCGGGGCTCGGCCCGATCGCGCGCGCCTGGCCCGTGCGCAAGCGGCTGCTCGGCAAGACCCGGCGCGAGACGCTCGAGGGTCCGAACGCGGAGATCCCCGCTGGCTTCGACTGGTCGTACTTCCAGGCGGCGCCCCCGGACCAGCGGACCGAGTATCTGCGCGGCGACGAGTGGATCGTGCTCGAGAACCTGCATCCGGCCGCTCGCCGGCTGGAGATGCGCCTGCCCCGAGCGCGCGGCGTTGCGCGGATCCACGGGCTCGCCGCGCCTCCTGCGACGGGGGGCGACGTCATCGAGCTCAACGCGGACACGCTCCGGATCGACGGCGCCGAGCAGCGCTGCACGGTCGTGTGGCGTCAGATCGTCCCCGTCCCCGACGACCTCGCCCTCGGGGCCGTGCGGATCGCGGCCGGCGTCTCGGTCCACGGCGAGGCGCTCGCGTGGCCCGACCTGCGCCCCGGGCGGGCCTCGGGCGCCGCGGGAGCGGCTCCGGATGCGCTCCCGATCGGCCCGCGAGGGACCGTGCACATCAAGGACGCGCCCGGCCAGGCGCGCCAGCGGGGCGTGGATCCCGGGCGCACCATCCACCTCTCGGACGACGAGATCGAGCTCATCGACCTGATCCAGCCCCCGTCGCCGCTGCAGACGGTCGCGCTCTCCGACGAGCAGGGCGAGGCGGCGGTGCGCGCGCCGGCGCTTCCGTTCGCGCCCGCGCCGGGATCGGCGCGGCAGGGCCGGCCCGAGCCAGCGCGACCGCAGATCGATGCCGTCGCGAGCGCGACGCTCGCGCTGTCGAGCGAGGAGGAGGCGCGCGTCGGCGAGCGGCCCGCGATCCCGTTCTTCTTCGACCCGAGGCCGGCGCCGCGCGTCGAGCTCGGGGCGCCGATCCCCGGCGCGCCCTGGTCTGGCGCGCTCGCTTCACCGGCGCCCGGCCCGTCCATGGGGCTCGCGACCCTCGCGCTGGAGGAGGATATTCCGCCGCCGTCCGCCGAGGTGTCGCCGCCGCCCATCGAGTCTTCGTCCTACGCCGCCCCGGCCTCGGGCGTCCTCGCGCGCGAGCCCGAGCGACCCGCCGCGTCCCGCTTCTTTCACGTCCTCCGGCGCGAGGACGAATCGCCCTCCGCGTCGCTCCTGCCGCTCGGCGACGGCGAAGAGGTGAGCCTCGAGCGGTGCGCCATCGTCACGGCGGAGCTCGCCGAGAAGCCGGTCCCCCGCGCCGATGTGCTCAGGGCGCACGGCCTGTCGGAGGCGCGCTGGGCAGAGGCCGAGCGGCGGTGGAGGGACGCGATGACGGAAGAGACCAGGCGCCGCGAGCGGGCGCTCCGCGACAGGTTCGACGCCGCCTATGTCGGCGCGTGGGAAGCCATCTGTGGCCCGCTGCACGCGGCCGACTATGCCCGGCTGACCGTCGCGACCGAGCGCAGCGGGGGCGCCGCGGCGCTCGGCGACCGCGCGATCCGACGCACCGTGTGGGTGCGCATGAAGCGGCTCTGGGCCAGGCGCCTCGCCGACGATCCGCGCCTCAGGGCCCGCGTCGAGGCCGAGATCGCGAGGCTGCGCGAGGCGCCGCGCCAGCGCGCGCAGGCCGGCGTTCCCGCGGCGTACGCCGTCTGAGCCGCGTCGCGCGCCGTGCCCCTTGACCGCGGCGCCCGGGGTTCCGAACATCATCGCTGGTGCAAGCGATGGTCCGTTCATGATCGACGCGTCGACGCTGGGCAAGGAGCTCACGGGCCGGTACAGCGTGGAGGGGCTGCTCGGCGTGGGCTCGATGGGCGCCGTCTTCCGCGCGCGCCACCTCGCGCTCGCGCGGGTCGTCGCGATCAAGGTGCTCACCGGGCACACGGATCCGAACGCCGGGGAGCGGATGCTGCGCGAGGCGCGCATCTCGGCGCTCATCAAGTCGCCGCACGTGGTGAGCTGCTACGACTTCGGCTTCCTTTCGAGCCGATCGCCGTTCATGGTCATGGAGTACGTGGGCGGCCCGTCGCTGGCCGCGCGGCTCCAGGATGGGCCGCTGCCGCTCGACGATCTGCGGCGCTACATGCTCCATGCGGCGCGGGGGATGGCCGCCGCGAACGAGCTCGGCGTGATGCACCGCGACCTGAAGCCTTCGAACATGCTGATCGCGCCGTCAGGGGAGCTGAAGGTCGCCGATTTCGGCCTCGCGCGCCTGACCGCCACGACGGGGCCCTCGGCGCTCCGGGAGCAGCCCCTCACCGCGATGGGCACCGTGCTGGGGACGCCATTTTACATGGCGCCGGAGCAGGCGTGGAGCCCGCAGGAGAGCGACACGCGCGCGGACATCTACAGCTATGGCGCGTCGTTCTACCACGCGGCCACGGGCCAGCGGCCGTTCGAGGAGCAGGAGCTCCTGCCGCTCCTGCTCGCGCACCGGCAGGACATCCCGGCCCGGCCGCGGGCGCTCCGTCCCGAGCTCGACGAGGACGTGCAGGCCGTCCTGGAGCGCTGCCTGGCCAAGGACCCGAAGGACCGCTTCCAGTCCTTCGACGAGATCGACACCGCCCTCGTGGGCGCCCAGAGCACCCGCTGGGGGGACCCGCACGATCTGACGCTCCGCGTGTACATGGAGCAGTACAAGCGCTTCCGGCCCGCCCTCCTGTCGGGCGGCCCTGCGGGGCCGGTCACGGCCTTCCAGTTCCACGGGGACAGGACGCTCTCGATCGTGCGCGCGAACATCGCAGGCGTGTCGGCCGACGCGCTCGTGAGCGCGGACGACGGGCAGCTCACCATGTCGGGCGGCGTGGCGCTCGCCCTGAACCACGCGAGCGGCGGCGTGTGCCACATGGAGACGCGCAAGTACGTTCCCGTGCGGCACGGCGGGGTGGTGGTCAGCTCCGCTGGCAGGTTGAACGCGCGGTTCGTGTTCCACGCGATCACGCTCGACTGGGATCACGTGGCGACCTACAGGCCGACGCGCGACCTCATCCTGCGGCTCCTGGAAGGGTGCTTTTATCACGCGGACACGATGAAGCTCCGGAGCATGGCGCTGCCGCTGCTCGGGGCGGGGAGGGCGGGCTTCTCGCCCGCCGAGTGCCTCGACACGATGGTCGAGTTCCTCGTGAAGGCGATGCTCCTCGGCGGGACAGGGCTGTCGCACGTGACGATCGTGCTCCGGGAGGGCGCTGGGGTCTGAGCGAGCGCCCTCCTCGCGGGCCTCACGCGGGTGCGGGGCCAGCGAGAGAATCGTCCGGGAAGCACCAGCAATAATCCACACCGGACGTCGTGGTGCAGCACCGGAGCCCATGTAGCCCGTCCTCGACGACGCACGTTTGGGTCCGCACGGCGCGGCGCCGCGGGCCGCCGGTCGTCTGACCCGCCGCGCACGGCGGCGGGCCACGGTGAGGTCAGCCGATCAAACCGCGACGGGGAACGGGTTCCGCTCGTGGAACCCGGTCTGGTGAAAATAGGGGTACGCCAGTCTCGTCTTGCTGGCGGCATCCAGCTTTGCCGCCTGTTCCGGTGTCAAGCTCCACCCGACAGCCCCAAGGTTCTGCCGAAGCTGTTCCTCGTTGCGGGCGCCGATGATCACGTTCGCGACGCTCGGTCGCTGCAGTAGCCAGTTGATCGCGATCTGCGGGACGGTCTTGCCCGTCTCCTTCGCCACCTCATCGAGCGCGTCGACCACGCGATAGAGAACCTCGTCGTCCATCTGCGGCCCCCCCTCGACAACCAGCTTGTTCCGGAGCCGGCTGACCTCCGGCAGCCGCTGCCCGCGCCGGATCTTCCCGGTCAGGCGCCCCCAGCCCAGCGGGCTCCAGACCACCGCGCCCACCTTCTGGTCGAGCGCAAGCGGCATCAGCTCCCACTCGTAGTCGCGCCCCACCAGCGAGTAGTAGGCCTGGTGCGCCACGTACCGAGAAAGACCATACTTCTCCGAAACCGCCAGCGACTTCATCAGGTGCCAGCCTGAGAAGTTCGAGCAGCCGAGATAGCGAATCTTTCCCGCTCGAACGAGATCGTCGAGCGTGCCGAGCGTCTCCTCGAGCGGCGTGAGCGCGTCGAAGCCGTGAAGCTGGAAGAGATCGATATGGTCCGTCTGAAGCCGTCGCAGGGCCCCCTCGACGGACCTCACCAGGTGGTACCGCGACGAGCCGACGTCGTTCGGCCCGGAGCCGCTCCGGAAGGTCGCCTTCGTCGAGATGATGACCTGATCCCGCCGGCCCTTGATCGCCTGGCCGAGGATCTCCTCCGCGAGCCCATTGGAGTAGACGTCCGCGCTGTCGAACATGTTCATCCCGGCCTCGAGCGAGATGTCGACCAGCCGGGTCGCCTCGGCCACGTCGAGCGCGCCGCAGCTGTCCCAGAACTCGTTGCCTCCGCCGAACGTCCCCGTCCCGAGGCTCAGCACCGGAACCTTGAACCCTGACCCGCCGAGCAATCTGAACTCCATCGATCTCCTCCGCTAACCTGGGGGTAACCGCGGAACGCAGGGGAGAGGAATGCTGGATTTCAGACTCTTGCTCCCTTGCCCCGGTCGAAGGCGGTAGGAACTTTAACGCGTTCCGAAAGTCAAGCGACTTCGTCGCGGTACGCCTGCGGTACAGCAAACTGGAAGCGTGATCCGCGCTGCACGTTTCGCTCATGTCGGCGAGCGTGCGTGCAGGGGCCGGTGATGGCGCGACCGAGCAGGACGGGCCATCAAGCCAGCTTCTGGAGGGCGCGCTGTCGGATGCGCGGCGCGCCTCATCGAACGACGAGCCCGCGCGTCCACGCGTCGTGGGAAGCGCTCGCGTCGCCCTGGATGGGCACCGGCGGCCCCAGGAAACGCGGCCCGCGGCCTGACCAGGTATCGATGAGCGTCAGCGCCGTGGCGAGGAGCTCGCGCCGCGCGTCGCGGTCGGCGTTCGCGTAGACGCGCCGGTCGGCGGCGTACCCCACCGCGGGGAAGCCCGCCGCGCGCGCCAGGTACAGGGCACGCGGCAGGTGAAAGCCCTGGGTGCACACGACCGCGTCGCGCACGCCGAAGACGCGCGCGGCGCGCTGCATCGTGTCGAGCGTGCGCAGGCCCGCATGGTCCATGAACACGTCCTCGGAGGGCACGCCCCGGCTGACGAGCCACGCGCGCATGGCGTTGGGCTCGTCGTACCCGACACGCCCGTGGTCCCCGGAGACCAGGACGCGCCGCACCTTGCCGGCGCGGTACAGCTCGAGGGCCGCGGCGAGCCGATCTTCGAGGGCCGCCGACGGCGTTCCGTCCGGCCACACGAGCGCGCCCGGGACGATGGCCACCTCGCCCCGCGGTACGGCGTCGAGCTCGCGGTAGATGCGCGCCGACCGGAGGACCCAGAGGCGCGCGAAGGCCAGGGCAGCGCCCCCGACGAGCAGCAGCGACACCAGGGTCACGAGCGTGCGATAGGCGAGCCGTCGAGGGGTCGACGCGCCGAGGCGGGGCAGGGCCGGGCGAGGCTTCGGGAGCACGCCCGGCTCAACGCGCCGTCCGGCGCGCGTATTCTGGCGCGCCGGAAGGACGCGGCGCGCGATCACGGGTTCATGTGTTCACGCGATCGAAGACCCACGTCGCGCCGGAACGCCCGCACGGCCTCCGCGCTCGCGATGCCGCGCCTCGCACACGGGGCCGCCGTGGCGCTGACGACCAGCAACCTGCACGACCCGAGGACGAACGGAGTCGCGCCACCGGAGCACGCCGAGAAGCTGGAGCGTGGTCAGGTCGAGCTCAGCGAGGTGCAGAGCGCGAGGGCGCAGATGCGCACGTACGCGGCGTCGAAGCTCTGCAACGTTCTCACCGCGGTATCGCCGAATCGCTTCGATGAGGGCCTGATGGTCAGCGCGCCGTCATTCCGCCGTCGACGCGGTAGTTCACGCCGGTCAGCCACTTGCCGCGATCCGATACGAGCAGCGCGACGACCTCGGCGATGTCGTCGGTGGCACCCCAGCGGCCGAGCGGCACCGACTGGAGCCAGGCCTCGGCGGGGACGCCCATCGCGTCGCCGAACGTCTTCCGGACCGCGTCCGAGCCCACGGTCGTCACCGGTCCGGGGGTCACGACGTTCACGCGGATATTGCTCGGCGCGAGGTCGACGGCGAGGACGCGCGAGTAGGCGTCGAGCGCCGCTTTCGCCGCGCTGTAGTGGGCGAAGGGGCCTGCCCCGGCCCCCATCGTCGCGGCCGTCGAGGAAATGTTCACGACCGCGGCCGCCTTCGATTCGCGGAGCGCCGGCAGCACCGCGTTGGTGAGGCGGACCGACGAGAAGAGGTTCAACGCGAAGACGTCCTGCCACTCCCCTTCCGGGATCGAGGCGGCGCCTTCCGGGAACCCGTTCGACCCACCCGCATTGTTCACGAGGATGTCGTCAAAGAGCAGGGGGCCGACGCATCGCTGCGCGACGTCGCCCGCAGAGCCGACGTCGGCCTCGGCACGCTGTACCGTCACTTCCCGACGCGAGAGGCGTTGCTCGAGGCGCTGCTTCGCACGAGCCTCGACGACATGACGGCGCAGGCGTCCGAGCTCGAAACTTCGAGCGCGCCGGACGATGCGCTCGTGACGTGGCTACGCGATGCGGTCGCGTTCACGCGCAATTATCACGGCATCACGGCGTTGATGATCGCCGCCCTCGATGACCCGAAGTCCGCCCTCCACGCTTCGTGCGTCGCGGTGCGCGCGGCAGGCACGCGACTCCTCACCCGCGCGCAAGCTGAAGGCAAGGCGCGGAGCGACATCGACGGCACGGAGCTGTTCGCGCTGATCGCGGCGCTGGCGTGGCTCGGCGACCAACCGTCGATTGGTCGACGCGCCGATCATCTCTTCGAGATTGTCACGAGCGCGATCCTGACAGATCGAGCGAGCAGTGGTGGCCGAGCACGACGCCGACCTCGGGCTCGGAGCTGAAACCTTCGAGCGCGCGTGCGACTCGGCCGACCACGTCCCAGTTCAGCATCGCGACGCGGGCCACCGCCTCCAACTCGGCGCGGCTCGCCCCATCGCGGGCCAGAATTGACATGCCGTTCTGGACCGTCTGCACGAAACGGGCGCGTGCGTGGGCGTCGGGCGATGCTGGAAGCTCGCCGCGGCCGGGGCACTCGCCTCCGAGGGGGGCGCGAGCGGCGCGCCGTCGCGCTCCACGCTCACGGCTACCGCAGCGCCGGACCCCGGCTTCGTCGGCCTGCTCTTCGGAGGTTTCGGCGATGCCCTCGTCGCGCTCGCCGCTTCGATGATGCTTCGATGATTGAACCCACGCATGCAGCGTGACTGTGATCTTGCAAGACTCCGCAGGGCGAATTAACCGAGATGAAGAGAGCACCCTTGACTTTCGCCTCATGGTTGTAAGACTGTTCCAAACCGCCCTTGGCGGTCCGGACCTCTCTCAGCCGGGCGCCGCAGTCGGTCGCAGGATCGCTCAGGGGCCGACTCCGAGGGGGGCTACTGCCGGGATCACTTGCTTCTTGCGGCTGCGCGTCCGAGTTGCTCTTGCTTTCTGCGAGCTGGTGCCCGGCACCATCACACGGCGTATTCGTGTGTGCGCGTCTGTTCGACGAGCGTCGTGAGCGCCAGGCATGGGGTCGGCGCCGGCCCACGGGTGAATTCGTGAACACCGGGATCACGAGCGCCCTGGCCGGAAATTCTGAATCTCAACCAATGGATCGAGGGCACGCAGGTGTCTCGATGGTTCATGAATCCATCTCGAGCAGAGGCCCGCGACTCCACCGGACCCTCCTGGAGAAACCTTCAATGCGCATCGCTCCCTTGCTTGGCTACTTCGCCGCCTCGATCGGATGCAGCCTGCTGGCGTGCAACGTCGAGCGCATCGTGGACGAGGACCTCAATGTCCTGGACTCCGCGTTGAACAGCTCGGACGGCAGGATGTCCGCGGATCTCGCATTTCAGTCTCAGTGGCAGGGTGGCTACTGCGCGAACGTGACGGTCAAGAACACGAGCCAGCAGAACACCACCAGCTGGCGCGTGGTGGTCGGCCTCAACGGCGCCACGGTGGCCAACCAGTGGAACGCGACCTTCGCCTCATCGAACGGGCAGCTCACCGCCTCGAACCTGACTTGGAACGGAAATCTGCGGCCGAATGCCTCGACGACGTTCGGGTTCTGCGCGAACGGCTCCGGCAAGCCTTCGCTCGTATCGGTCGCCGGCAGCGGAGGCTCGAGCTCGTCGTCGAGCAGCAGCTCGAGCTCGTCGTCGAGCAGCAGCTCGAGCTCGTCGTCGAGCAGCAGCTCGAGCTCATCGTCGAGCAGCAGCTCGGGGACAGGCGGCGCCGGCGGGGAGGGTGGGGCCGGCGGCGCACCCGACACGTGCACGACACCCGAACAGCCGGTCTGCAGCAATCAAAGTGGCAGCCACTGCGATCTCTTCTATGAACTCTGGAAGGACCAGGGGACCGGATGCCTGACCAACACCGCTGACGGCTTCAGCGTGGAATGGAGCAATATCAATAATTTGCTGGGGCGTAAGGGGCTGAGGCCCGGGTCACGGAATCAGATCGTGACCTATGAGGCCGACTTTCAGCCAGGCGGCAATTCCTTCCTGGGTGTCTACGGGTGGACGAAGAGCCCGATGGTGGAATACTACATCATTGATAGCTGGGGCACCTGGCGTCCCCCGGGCGGACCGGGAACCATGGGCACCGTCACGAGCGACGGAGGCACCTATGACATCTACAAAACCCAGCGAACCATCGTGCTTGCGATTGATGGCATCAACGCCGCTTATCAGTTCTGGAGCGTCCGTAAGGCGAAGCGCACGAGCGGAACCATCACCGTCGCCAACCACTTTGATGCATGGCAGGCGCTGGGGATGAACATGGGGACCTTGAACGAGGTCTCGATGTTCGTGGAAGGATACCAGAGCAATGGGAAGGCTGATGTGAGCGTGTCAATGAGATGAGCCGTCTCCCCGCGCGGCCACGGACACCCGCAGCGCGCCGATCCCGCGCGCCTCGGCCGTGGCGCCGGCGATATCGATGACGAGCTCGTCGCCGGACACGAGCGGCCCCACGCCCTGGGGCGTCCCGGTCGCGATGACGTCGCCAGGCTCCAGGGTCATCACCCGGCTGATGTACGCGACCAGCTCGGCCACTCCCCAGATCATCTGCGCCGTCATGCCGTCCTGCCGCACCTGGGAGTTCACGACTGCCCGCACGCGGAGCGCCGCAGGATCGAGCGCCGTCTCGATCCACGGCCCCACGGGGCAGAACGTGTCGAACCCCTTGCCCCGCGTGAATTGCACGTCCTTCCGTTGCAGATCCCGCGCGGTGATGTCGCCGAGGCAGGTGTACCCGAGCACGTGGTCCAGCGCGTCCTCCGGCCGCACGGCCCGGGCGCGGCGGCCGATGATCACGCCGAGCTCCGCCTCGTGCTCGACCCGCTGGCTCTCCGGAGGGAGCACGATGGACTGGCCAGGACCGATGAGCGCCGAGGGCGGCTTGAGGAAGAGGAGCGGCTCGACCGGGACGTCGTTGCCCAGCTCCTGCGCGTGCGCGGCGTAATTGCGCCCCACACACACGATCTTCGTGGGAGCCACGGGGCAGGCGAGATCGATGTCGGTCCACGCCACGGCCTCCCCCGTGGTCTTGCCGCCGAGCCAGGGCGGAGCGTCCAGGACGAGCGCGGCTGCGCCGTCGAGGCGGGCGAAGAAGGGGGGGCGATCCTGATCGGGAGGCGCGAGGCGAGCGAAGCGCATGGCGCGAGCAAAGCGCGATCTTCGCGTCGCGGCAAGCGTTGGGGACCCGCGCACCGCGACGTACGCGCGCCGGGCGCCCGCCAGCGCGGAGCTCGTGCGTCATGGTCGTCGCGCGACGTCGGCGGCGGGCCGCCGTCACGGAGGAGGCGCCGTCACGGAGGAGGCGCCGTCACGGAGGAGGCGCCGCGACGCCCCGACGTCGCGCGACGAGGCGAGCCTCGTGATGCCCTTCCTCGAGCCACCCTTCCTCGTAACGGACCACCTCGAGCGCCTCGCCGAGGAGCGCCGGCAGCTCGCCGTCATCGAGCAGCCAGCGCGCGCTCGGGTGCGCGTGCCGCAGCAGGTTCGATCGCGTCGGGTGCACGACGACGAGGTGGCCGCCCGGGGCGAGCTCCGCCGCGCAGGCCGCGAGCCTGCGCTCGAGGAAGTAGAAGATCAGGAGGAGGTCCCACGGCCCGGCAGGGAGCGGGTCGCGCTCCACGTCGAGCGCCACCGTGCGCAGCGCGAGCCCTTCTCTCGCCGCGGCGGTCCGCGCGATGCCGAGCCCGACCTCGGAGATGTCGGCCAGCGTCACGTCGAGCCCGCGCCGCGCGAGCCACAGGGCGTGACGACCCGCGCCGCCCGCCAGGTCGAGCGCGCGCCCGCGCCGGGGCAGCAGCGGATCGAGCGCCGTGAGCACGGCGGACGGCTCCCCCGGATCGCCGCCGCCCTCGCGGTAGCGGGCGTCCCACCTCGTGCGATCGTCGTCCGACACGCTGTCCTCCTGTCCTGTTGGCCGCGCCGGGGCGAACACCGGCGAGCGCCCCTCGCTGGCGCGGAGCGTACCATCCTCCAGCGGGGCCGCTTCGGCGCGGGGCGACGGCGGCGGCCGGCGTCTTCTGGACGCGCGGCATGAGCTGGCCTAGCACGCCGGCGGTTTGCCATGCCCGAGTGCCTGACCCTGGCCCCGACCCCGGATCCCCGCCGCTTCCGCGCGCCCGACGGCGCGCTGCTCTCGCCGCCCGAAGGCTGGGTGTGCCTTCCCCCGGGCGACCCCGGGCTCACCCGCCGGGTGAAGCTCGCGGGCCCGTCCTGGATGGTCGTCGAGAAGCGCGGGAGAAAGACGTTCTCCCGGGGTCTCTGGGCGCCGGCCGCCACCATCGAGGCCGCCCGCGCGGCGCTCGAGGCCGAGCGCAGCACGCCCGCGTACGCAAAGAAGCGGGAGGCGGACGCCCGGCGGAGGGAGCGCGACCAGGAGGAGTACGTGCGCGAGTTCGAAGCGGCGGTGGCCGCGTTCCTCCGGTTCTCGCCGCGCTACGCGGCGCTCGCGCGTGCGATCGCGACCAAGGTGACGCTGCACGCCACGCCGGTCGGCAGCGGCACCGTCGCCCGCACCGAGCGGATCCCGGTTGCGCAGCGCGCCGAGTCGGCCGTGATCGCCTGGATGCGGCACCAGACCACGGCCTACGACGCGATGGTCATCCCGCGCGTGAAGGGGATGCGCCGCGAGGTGCGGCGCGAGCTCGCGCAGATCTCCCGCGCCATCCTCGATCTCCATCGCGGCGACGCGCCGCACGCGGGCGCGTCGTGCCCGCTCTGCGCGGCGCTCTGACGCGCGGGGCGGCGCGGGGCGAGCCCGTCACGCGCCGAGCAGCCCCTCGCCGACCAGCCGCGCGCGCAGCCCCGCGGCCCCGTCGAACACGTGCGCGCGCATCCCGACCGCGGCCGCCGCCTCGCAGTTCTCCGCGCGATCGTCGACGAACAGGCACTCGCCCGCGCCGACCCCGATGCGCGTCATGAGCCGATCGAAGAACTCGCGCGCCGGCTTGCGCACGCCCAGGTGATGGCTCGAATAGACCCCCTCGAACAGGACGTCGAGCGCGAACGCCTCGCGCACCTCCTCGACCCACACGGGGTAATTGCTCGCCACGAACCTGAGCGAGCGGCCCTCGAGCGACGCGACGAGCTCCCGCACGCCCGGCAAGAAGCGATATCCCGCGCGGCGCACCCGGTTGAACGCGTCGAGGTCGAACGAGAACCCCTCGGCGCCTTCACGAAAGAACCGGCGAGCGAACTCGGCCTCATCGATCTCGCCGATCTCGAACGCAGGCCAGCACGTGGGGTCGCGGTGCTTTGCAATCTCGGGGGGCGCGGCGCGCGCGGCGGGCGCGGCGGACCGGATCGCCGCGGCGAGCGCCTCCCGGTACGGGTCGTAGAGGACGGTGTCCATCAGATCGAAACACACTGCGCGGACCATCAGGCGCGAACCGTAGCACCGGCGCGCGCCTGTGTGCGCATACAGGTCACACAGGCGCACAGGCGTTCGGCCACACGGGTGAGTTGCGCTGAGGGCGCGCGAACCAGAGCGAACCAGCACGAACCAGCGCGAACCAGAGCGAACCAGCGCGAACCGACACGATGTCACGAAACTGATACGAACTTTGAGCAAGCGCATCTCGCAATGCGCTGCGCGATGGCTTATACTCGACATGGGTGGCGAGTTCTCAGGAGCGTGGTCCGGCGATGCGCCGGCTCCTGAGGTCGCGTGTGGCGGTCTGCTTTGCTACCGGCGCGCAGCGCCGGCACTTACTTAAAAAGGAGTCAGGCCATGAGATTGCCTGCGATGGGCATTGCCTTGTTCACGGTCGCCGTGGCCAGCGCGGCGTGCGGCGGCGGTGGTGACGACGAGAGTCTCGATCAGAGCGGCTCGGGCGCCGGGAACAGCTCGGGTAATGGGAGCGGAGGCGACGACAACGGCTTCGGTTCAGGGGGGGTGACCTCGGGCAGCGGCGCCGGCTCAGGCGACCCCAGCAGCGGCGCAGGCCCTTCGACCGGGGCCGGCGAGGCGTGCGCCACGCAATCGGCCCAGGCCGGGCTCCAGCCCGTGTACCTGGCTGTCGCGTTCGACGTGTCAGGCAGCATGGGGATGAACGACAGGCCCTCGCACAGCAAGGAGCTCAAGTGGGATCCCGTCGTCGCCGCGACCAAGCAGTTCTTCAAGGATCCGGCGTCCGCGGGGCTCACCGCCTCGCTCACGTTCTTCCCCGGCGAGCGGCGGATGTGCGACGCCAGAACCTACCGCGCGCCGGACGTCGAGATGACGCCGCTGCCCTCCGAGGCGTTCGGCGAGGCGATCGACGATGTCACGCCCGCGCGCGACGAAGACTGGCGCACGAGCACGCCGACGGCGTTCGTGGTCGACGGGACGGTGACTTTCATCGAGGCGCAGCGCCAGGAGAACCCCGGGAAGTACGCGCTCGTGCTCGTGACCGACGGCTACCCGCAGCGCTGCGGCGGAGACGCGGACAGCATCGAGGCCGTCGTCGAGCGCGTCGAGGGGGCGCGCCAGGACAACGTCCCGACCTACGTGATCGGGGTGGCGAACCCGCCGGAGGACGAGCCGGGGAACGTCGACAACCTGCGCGACATCGCCGTGGCGGGCGGCACGGGGAAGGCGTTCATCATCGAGACCGGCAACCCCGACGCGACCGCGACCGCGTTCAGGGCGGCGATCGACGAGATCCGCGGCGCCTCGGTGTCGTGCACGGTCGCGATCCCGGCCGCTCCCGACGGGCGGACGTTCGACAAGCAGCGGGTGCGCGTGACGTACACGAGCGGAGGGGGCGAGCCGAAGGCCGTCGCGTACGATCAGGAGTGCGCGAGCGCCGACGCCTGGCGCTACGACAATCCGTCGAACCCGACGCAGATCGAGCTCTGCGAGAGCGTGTGCGGCGCGATACAGTCCGATCCCGAGGCGTCCCTGGGCGTCGACTTCACCTGCGAGGACGTGATCGACATCCCGCAGTGATCGGCGGCGGGGGCGCTCCCTGATCCGGGCACGCCCGCCGCTGGCGTGGCGCGGGGCGCGCAGGCCCGCGTCGCGAGCGCTTCCCTCAGGGCGCGCAGGCGGCCTGTGGGCTGAAGAGCGTCGAGACGAGGCCCCGGTAGTCTTCGTGGGGCACGCCGCCGCGGAGATCGCCGCCGAGCTTGTAATAAAAACACCGCGAGGCGGGGATCCCGGCGGCCGTGTACGTCGCCACGTCGCTCGGCATGTTGCCGAAGCCGAAGGAGGGCACGATGCCCGTGCGCGCCTTGAGCCATCCGAGCTCGATCGTCTTGTACTCGGCCGCCGCGCCGCCGAACGCGCCGGTGACGCCGATGGTGGTGTGGAGGATGCCCGGCGGGAAGCCCTGCTCTCGCAGCCAGACCCGCGTGCTGCCCACGAGCCACTCGGGGCGCGCGGTCACATAGAAAAGGTAGATCCCGCTCTCGGCGAGGGCGCGCATCGCCTCCGCCGCGCCGGGGTGCGCCGCCGGCGGGCCGCCGCCGACGAGCTCGCTCACGACCGCCACCTCGCTCGACGTGAGCGTCCCGTCGACGTCGGTCACGGCCACCTGCGCGCCGGGCGGGAGGATCTCGATGAACAGATCCGCGCTCGTGGCGTCGCCGGCCACGGCGAGGTGGACGCGGTGCCGGCCGACCTCGAGGCGCCGGCCCGCGGCGAGGTCGATGTAGACGCGCCCGCCGGTGTCCGGGATCCCCTCCGTGGTCGGGTGCGGGTGGTCGTCGTCGCTCGTCCGGAAGGTGCCGAGCCGCTCCCAGGCGCCGCTGCAGCCGCGGAGCAGGTAGGCCTCGACGTCCTCGTCCTCGAGATCGTCGTCCTGCGGCCCGTAAGCGAGCTTCGCCATGGCCCACTGAGGCCCGTCGGCGCGGGCGAAGAGGTCGCGCCCGCGGTGGCGCGGCCACCCGGCCGCGACGAGGCGCGAGCGCGTGTGTCTGAACCCGCGCGGCAGGGCAGCCGGCGGCGGCGCGTCGCAGGCCGGACGGGCCGAGCAGGCGCCCGCCCGGGGCCGCGGCGGCGCGGGAGCATCCGCCTGGCGCGGGGCACCGGCGCAGGCGACGAACGACGCGGCGGCGAGGACCAGCGGGGCGAGCGGGGCGGGGCGCAACATGTCCACGTATACCGCGTTGGTCGTGGTCGTGAACGTGGTCGTGGTCGTGGTCGTGGTCGTGCGCCGGCCGACGTGAATCGTGAGAGTTGAGAGCGGCGATCTCCGAGTGACGTTCACGTTCACGATCGAGCCGTTGACGACCACGACCACGACCACGACCACGACCACGTTCACGACCACGACGGTGATCGCTAAGGTTCAGGTCCAGAAGCCGGTCGGTTGCCCCAGGAGCGCGGCGCCGACCTGGCCGAACCAGCCCTCTGCGGCGGCGGCGTGCTGCGAGAAGGTGTGAATGTCCCGGAACCGCCGTTGCACGGGCGAGGCGTTTCGGGCGACTCCGCCTCCGCCCGCCTGATAGCAGGCGTCCACGGCCCGGGCGGTCACCTCCGTCACCCAGGCCAGGGCGCCCGAGATCCGCGGCGCCATCGCGAGGGCGGCGCCAGGGTTGTTCACGCACGCGTCCCAGAGCTCGTCCTCCGTGTCGCGCAGCAGGGCGCGCGCCGCGCGGACGCTCGTCTCGGCGCGGCCGAGGTTCACCTGGAACAGCGGAGAGTCCGCCAGCTGGGCGCGCGCATACAGCCGCTTCTTGCCCGAGCTTGCGAGCGTCACGACGTCGTCGAGCGCCCCCTGGGCGATCCCCACGGCCACGGCCCCCATGTGGAGCACGAAGTGCAGGACCGGCGCGACGAAGCCCGGCCCGGCCACCGACGGCTGGCCCCGGAAGATATCGAACGTGTTCGCCTCGGGGCAGAAGGCCCCTTCCAGCGCGATGTCGTGGCTGCCCGTGCCACGCAGGCCGAGCACGGACCAGGTGTCGATGATGCGCGCCTCGCTCGCCGGGAACAGCATGCCCCGCATCTCCGGCGCCTCGCCCGCAGGGCCCATCCGCGGGCGGCCGCCGTCCATGATCACGCAGTTCCCGAACAGCCAGCTGGCGTGCTCGCAGCCGCTCGCGAAGCTCCAGCGCCCGGTGACCCGGTAGCCGCCGTCCGTCGCGTGGGCTTCCCCCTGCGCGTTGAAGCCGCCGCCGATGATCACATCCGGCCCGCCGGCGTAGATGGCGTCGAAGCGCTCGCGCGGCAGGAGCGAGAAGAGGTTCGGGCTCTCCGAGCCGATCATCACGGTCCAGCCGGTGGCCCCGTCCGCCCGGGCGAGCGTCTCGAGGACGTCCATCCCCGTGCGCAGATCGACCTCGTGGCCGCCGTGGCTCCTCGGCACGAACATCCGGAAGCAACCCGCCGCCTTGAGCTGGCCGAGGAGATCCGCGGGGAGGCGCCGCGCCTCCTCGATCTCCGCGCTCCGTGAGGCGATCGCGGGGGCCAGGTCACGGACGGCATGCAGCACCTTCGCGGCGTCTTCGTTCTTCATCGCTCGCTCCTCGAGATGGGGGTGGCGGAGCCCGTGAAGGCTCGGCAAAACGGCTCATCGTACGGCGGCTCTGGCGCTCCGCGCGGACTTTCGGCCCCCCTCCGCCGGGAGGAACGTCATCGCGGGTCGGTCACGCGGCCCATGAACAGCACGGCGCCTGTCGCGACGTCGCGGATCAGGAACACGAACGGGTGATCCGCGCGGAACACCTGGGGCAGCGCCGGGGCCGACCGTGTCGTCATGACGACCCCCGTGGCCGCGGCGGCCTCGGTCCCTTCCTCGTTGACCTCCACGAACGCCTTGTGGCGGACCTGGGAGATGAAGAGCGGCTCCGCCCTCGTGATCCCGGTAAAATCGGCCTTCTTGTCGTCGAACGCGAGCGGCATGCCCAGCGCGCTCAGGGTCGCCGACAGCTCGAGCTCGGCGGTCATCTTGAAGCGCGGGAGCGCCACGTCGACCCGCGCCGGATGGAGCGCCTCCACGTACGACTTGAGCTCCCCCGCCGCCAGGCGCTGCTCCACCTTCGCCAGCCCGTCCACCTGCTCGGGCAGGACGACGACCATGGCCAGCCGGCGCTCGGGGCTCTGCGCCTCGTACGCGAGCTCCAGCACCGACGCGTCAGCGGCCTTTCCAAAGCCCGCCAGGAGCGTCTTGCGCATCATCGGCACGGCCGGCGCCGTCCCGGGCTTGACCGTGAACGGCTCGTTCTTGGTGGCCTGCTTGTCGAACGGCGTCGCCCACTTCCCCTTGAAGTAGACGGCGTTCGTGAGGACGAGCCGTGTGAGACCGGTGATGCTGCCGGCGGGCATCAGGTCCTTGATCTTCCCGTTCGTCTGTTGTTCGACCCATTGATTGATGCGCCCCCGCGCCGGCTCGCTCCCGCCCTTGAAGTCGACGAGCTCGATCCCGGCCCCGTAGTGCTGCTGGGTGGTGCTCTGGAACGCGGGCTCGATCGGCAGCCCCGCCTGGCCCCACAGCCGGTTGGCGATCCGGAGCTCGGGCCCCTTGGGCCCGGTCGCCAGCGCCAGCTCCTTGAGGAGCCCGGCGAACGCGGGGTGGAGCGCCTCGGGCGGGAGGGTGAACTCGAGCGTCTTCGCCATCTGAGCCGCCGTCTCGCCGCGGGCGCCGGCGTAGGTCATGGCCAGCGCGGTCGAGATGCTCGCCGGCGAGAAGAAGAGCTTGTCTTTCGTGGCGGCGAGCTTGCCGTAGAGGCGCTGCGCGAACGCGGCGTTCGTGTCCGCGAGCGCCGTGGCCGGCGGCGGCGGATCCGGCTGCTGAGCGTCCGGCAGGGCGGGCTCGCTCGGCCCAGGGGCCGCCGCCTCGGAGGCCGGCTTCGCGCCGGGACAGACGTGCTCCCACCGGCACGCCCCGCCCTCGGCGCGCGTGCACTGCGGGCTGCCGGTGGAGCCGTCGTCGCAGACGCGGGCGATCATCGCGAGGGGGCCGCAGTCGGCGGGCTGGCACGCGGACGCGCTCGGGGCCGGCGCGGCCGGCGGGACGCTATCCCGGGCCTGACATCCGAGCCCCAGCAACGTGCACAGCGCGGTCGTGAAGAACGAGATCGGTCTGGCCATGGCGCTGCGGTACCAGCGCCCGAGGCCGGTGGGAAGCTCGACCCGCCGCCGCGCGGCGCGCGTCGTCAGAAGTTGTGGATGAACGTGAACCGGCCGGCGAGCTTGTACTTCTCCTCGATCTGGCTCTCCTTCTGCGTCTCGTAGCCGACGTACAGGAGCAGCTTGTTTCCCGTGCCGTAGTTCAGCCCGATCACGCCGCCGACCTGCAGGCTGGCGAGGCCGCTCTCGTCGACGTCCGCACCGGCGGTCAACGGGTCGTCCTCGAGCGTGACCTCGTTGAGGTCGACCGTGGCCTCGAGGTGCGGGCCGATGCCGAAGTCGTCGATGGGGTAGTAGAGCAGGAAGTCCCGCGTGTAGACGTAGTTCTGGACGCTCTCGTTGAACATGCTGGAGAACGACCCCAGGATCCACGACTCGAAGTAAACGGGCTTTGAGTCGACGAAGGTGAACAGCTGCGGGGCGACCAGCGCCGCCGGCTGCATCGTCATGAAGTTGAACGAGAAACCCACCATCGGGTTGATGATGACAGGGCCCATCGTGAAGGCGGGGCCGATGTCGAACTCCGCGGTTCCCTGCGTCGTGAGGTAGATGTCGCTCGAGAGGCTGATGGGGCCGACCTGGTGCGTGGCGCCGGCCCAGAGCTGGAGACCGAGGCTGTCTGCGTCGAAGCGGAACCAGCTCGGGATCTGGCTCGCCTGCGGCGCCGGCGCGGCGGGCTCCGCCGCGGGCGTCGGCGCGGCCGTCGCCCCGGCCGCGGCCGCTGCGCCCGGATCAGCCGAGGGCGGCGCGGGATCCTGAGCCCAGGCGGCCGGCGACGCGAGCAACCCCACGACGCAAGCGAGCGCCGAGCAACATCTCCGCATATCGTTCTCCATCATCGAATTGCCTCCTCTGCGCAGCATGAGGTGAAAGCAACATGAAACGTGAGAGCAACATGAAACGTGAGAGCAACATGAAACGTGAGAGCAACATGAAACGTAGCGGCAGTCGGTCGACACTAACGTAATGGAGAGCGGTTAGGCAAAGCCGATGTGCACGGGAAGCCCCCGAGCGGCGCGCGCGGCGGCGTGGCCTGCCCGCGCCGGCGCACCTCGCTGGCCACAGGCGTCGATCGGGCAGGGGAGCGGCTTGAGCCGTCGACGGCGCTCGACCGGGCGAGGGTGCCGTTCGCCGAGGGCCGGGGGCGCGCAGGGGGAGAGGGCCTGCGCGTGGTTTGAGAGGAGGATCACAGGGGGATGTGCTGGATGCCCGCGGCCGCCCCGAGCGACGCCAGCGCGGCGGCCCCGACGAGGAGCAGCGTCATCTTCAGCAACGTCCCCTCGAGCTGGTCCGTGACGAGGCCGTCGACGCCCTGGGCGAGCTCGTCCCGCACCTTCAGCAGGTCGATGCCGCCTCCCTGGTTGGCCTCGTTGCGGAAGCGCGCCAGCGTCAGCGTCTCGATGGTCCCGAGCAGCTGCGCCTCGATCCTGCGCCGCAGGAACCCCCGCACGCCGCCCCCTGTCGGCGCGGCCTGCACCCTGTGGATCACGGCGAGGCGCAGGCGCTTCACCGCCTCGTTGAGCGGGACGCGCTCCACCGCCTGCGCCATCCGCCCGCCGCGGGCGCCCGCCTCGGCCTGCTCGGAGACGCCGAGCAGCCGCTCGAACACGGAGCTCACGAGCATCCCGCCGAGGCGCTTCGCCCGCACGATCTGCAGGATGCCGGTGCCGAGCGCCCGCTTCCACGACAGCGTGAAGCCGATCACGGCGGAGAGCGCGAGCGCCGCGACGGCCGCCAGCGCCCCGCGCAGCGCCGAGCCGCCGGCCGCGATGGCATACGACGAGGCGGCGAGCACGAGGGCCAGGAACGACATGGCCGCGGCGGTCAGGAAGAAAGAGCGGAGCGCAGGTCCCAGCGCACCGGCGACGCCTTGCGCGAACGGTCGAAGATCCATGACCGCTCAGCTGACCACGCCCGCCGCGCGGCGAAAATGCCGAACGTGGCGGGCGCGCGTCGATCACGTCGAGCGCGGGGAGCGGGCCCGGAGGGCGCTCCTCCCGGCTCACCGGCTTACCGGCTCAGATGACGCCGAACTTCTTGCCGACCTTCTCGAACGCCTCGAGCGCGTGATCGAGGTGCTTGCGCTCGTGGGTCGCCATGTAGCTCGTGCGGAGGACCTGCTGCTTGGGCGGGACGCCGGGCGTGATGAACGGATTCACGTAGAGCGAGTAGTCGTCGAGGAGCGACTTCCACATCATCACGGTCTTGAGATCGTCGCGGATGTAGATGGGGATGACGGCCGTCTCGGTCTTGCCGAGCTCGAAGCCGAGCCGCTGCAGCTCCGTGCGCATGTACGTGAAGTTCTCGCGGAGCTTCTCCTGGCGCCAGGGCTCCTCCTGCATGACCTCCAGCGAGGCCATGGCGGCGGCCACGCAGGGCGGCGCGGCGCTCGCCGCGAAGAGGAAGCTGTAGGCAAAATGCTGAATATAATCGAGCACCTTTCGCTCACCGACGAGCCAGCCGCCGATCGAGGCGAGCGACTTCGAGAAGGTGCCGCCGATGAGGTCGACCTCCTTCTCGAGGCCGAAGTGCGCGGCGGTGCCGCGGCCCCCGGGGCCGATGACGCCGAGCGCGTGCGCGTCGTCGACGAGGAGCCGCGCCTTGTGCTTCTTCACCACCTCGACGATCCCGGGCAGACTCGCGATCTCGCCCTGGGCGCTGAAGACGCCGTCGGTGATCACGAGGGCGCCCTCGGTGTCGGCGAGCTCGGAGAGCGCGCTGTCGAGCGCGGCGGGATCGCTGTGCTTGTAGCGCACCATCCGGGCGCCGGCCGCCTGCGCGAGCCGCACGCCGTCGTAGATGGATGCGTGATCGTCCTTGTCGATCATCGCGACGCTCCGCTTGTTGCTGAGGAGCGCCGAGATGGTCGCGATGTTCACCTGATAGCCCGTCGTGAACACGAGCCCCGCCTCCTTGCCGTGGAAGGCGGCGAGCTTCTGCTCGAGCTCGTTGTGGAGGCGCATCGACCCGTTCACGAGCCGCGAGCCGGTCATGCTGGTGCCGTATTTGTCGATGGCGTTCCGCGCGGCTTCCCGCACCTTCGGGTGGGTCGTCAGCCCGAGGTAGTTGTTCGAGCCGAGCATGATCACGGTCCGGCCCTCGAGCTGCGCCTCGGGGCCGTTGTTGAAGTCGAGCGGGCGGAAGAAGGGGTAGACGCCCATGGCGCGGGCGTTGTCCGCGGTCATGAACTTGTACGCCTTCTCGAACACGTCGCGCCCGCCGATCCGCGACAGCGACGTCCGCGCCGCCATCTGCGTCGCGAGCTGCTGCTCGGCCGCCGCGGCCACGTAGGTGCCGGCGCCGTTCGAGCCCACGCCGTTCACGTGTGTGCGGGCGGCGGCGCGCTCGGCGGTACGCTCGCGCAGCGCGTCGCTGCTCGCCGTGTCCTCCACGACGGACAGCCCCGCGCCCCCCGCGCCGGGCGCGGCGGGCTGGCGGGCCGCCGCGCGGGACGGCGTCGCCACGTGGACGCCGGCCTCGTCGTCGAGCGCGGGATCGATGTTCGGGAGCGCGTGCCCGTTGAGCAGGATGTCCCAGGCCTCCGCGGCCCGCTCCCGGGCGGCGCGCAGGCGGTTCTTCGCGTCCATGACCCCCGTGGCGAGCCGCATCACGCGATCGTTGCTGACGACACGGACGACCACGCCCGACGAGGTGAGCTTCTTTGCTTGGTCGACCAGACGATCCTTCATCCTCATGCCCTGGCTCCTCACGCGATCGAATTAAGGGGCGCGGTCCTGTCCGCGAAAGCCGCTCCGGCGTGCAGGATCGAGGCCTCTCGGGCCCCAGCTGGTTCCCTGCGCGTGTCGCCGCTAAAGCAGCCTGCGCGGGCCGCGTCAACTGCCACCACCGCGTCGTCCCGGCGTGCCGCGAGCGCCGCGAAGCGCCGTCGCCGCGCACGCGCATTCCGCGTCGCGCAGGGGCGTTCGCGTGGTGCGCGGCGACGTTCGCAGAGCTCGCCCGCCAGGAGCCCGCGCGCGCTGCGCCCGACTCCCAAACACCGCGGATGACAGGCTGCGGCAGGGGCAAAGACGCAACTCGTTGCGGAGTGGTGCGCGCCGGTGTAGGAAAAGTTTTCAGGGTGTATGCGCCGTGTCCTAGTCGTTGACGACGAAGAAAACCTGCGCCTCGTGGTGCGCACCTTCCTCAAGCGGGATGGCTACGAAGTCGAGGCGGTCTCGAGCGGCGAGGAGGCGCTCGCGATGGTCGAGACGTTCGGGCCCGACGTCATCCTGACCGACGTGCGGATGCCCAGGATGGGCGGGCTCGATCTGCTGGCGACGCTGAAGGCCAAGGGCAACGAGGCCACGGTCATCGTGATGAGCGCCTACGGCAACGTCGACCTGGCGATCGAGGCGATGAAGGCGGGCGCCTACGATTACCTCCAGAAGCCGTTCAAGGCCGAGGAGGTGCTGCTCACGCTCCGCAAGGCCGAGGAGCGGGAGGCGCTCCGCCGCGAGAACCGCGTGCTGCGCCAGGAGATCCGGCGGGAGAACCTCTTCGAGGAGATCCTCGCGAAGAGCCCGCCGATGCAGGTGATCTTCAAGACGATCGCGAAGGTCGCCGACTACAAGACCACGGCGCTCATCACGGGCGAGAGCGGCGTCGGCAAGGAGCTCGTGGCCCGGGCGATCCACCGGCGGTCGAGCCGCCGCGGCGGTCCGTTCGTCGCGGTCAACTGCGGCGCCATCCCGGAGAACCTGCTGGAGAGCGAGCTCTTCGGGTACAAGCGGGGCGCGTTCACCGACGCGGTGAACGACAGGGCGGGGCTGTTCGAGCAGGCGAACCATGGCACGCTGCTGCTCGACGAGATCGGCGAGCTGCCGCTCCCGCTGCAGGTGAAGCTGCTCCGGGTGCTCCAGGAGGAGACGCTCCGCCGGCTGGGGGACAGCAAGGACATCAAGGTCGACGTCCGCATCCTCGCGGCGACCCACCGCGACCTGATGGCCGAGACGCAGGCCGGCCGGTTCCGCGAGGACCTCTTCTACCGGATCAACGTGCTCCCGATCGCGATCCCTCCGCTCCGCGAGCGGCGGGAGGACATCCCGATCCTCATGGATCACTTCCTCGCGAGGAACAACGCGCGGTTCGGCATCAACATCCGCGGCTTCGAGCCCGAGGCGAGGCGGCTGCTCCTGGAGTACCGCTGGCCGGGCAACGTGCGGGAGCTGGAGAACACCGTCGAGCGCGCCATGGTGCTCTGCGAGGGCGAGCGCATCGGCGAGGCCGACCTGCCCGAGCGGATCCGCGAGGCGCGCGATCCGATCCAGATGCAGCTGACGAGCGGCGAGCTGTCGATCAAGAAGACGTCCCGCGTCATCGAGGAGATCCTCATCCGCCGCGCGCTCCAGAAGACGAAGGGCAACCGGACCAAGGCGGCCGAGGTGCTGGAGATCAGCCACCGGGCGCTGCTCTACAAGATCAAGGACTACCGGATCGATCTCTGACGACGACGGGCCGGCTGGGAGTCGACGGGGACGACGGCGACGGCGCGACGACTGTGGGCGATGTTCCAGATCCGGCCGAGTCGAAGATCGGTATTCTCCAGATGTCCGGGCGAGGCCCGCGCCGATGCATGGGTCAACGCGTGACCGCGCGCGTGACGACAACCAGGCGCGGGCGGCACAACAGCTCTCTTGCGCCCGTCGCTTCAGGCGGCTACGTCGTCCCGCTCCCCCATGAAGAAGAATTACGTTCTCGACGCGAACGTCCTCCTCCACGATCCGCACGCGATCTTCAGGTTCGAGGACAACGACGTCATCATCCCGATCTACGCGATCGAGGAGATCGATCAGTTCAAGCGGGAGGGCTCCGAGCGCGGGCGCAACGCGAGGACGATCGCCCGGCTGCTCGACGAGGTCCGCGGCGCCGGGACGCTCGCGACCGGGGTGCTGCTCGAGAGCGGCGGAACGCTGCGGATCGCGATCCCGGAGCGGCGGCCGGAGCTGCTCGTGGGGCTGGAGTCCGGATCGCAGGACAACGCCATCCTTCAGACGGCGATCGACATCCGCGATCGGCACAAGGATCGGCCGACCATCTTCGTGACGATGGACACGAACCTCCGGATCCGCGCCGACGCGCTCGGGATCCCGGCGGAGACGTACGAGAACCAGCGGGTGCACGACCCGGCCATCGAGCAGTCGGTGGTGGAGCTCGAGGTGCCCGGCGCCGAGGTCGACGCGTTCTTCCAGAACGGCTTTCTCGCCGGCGCCAACCTCGCGGATTTGTTGCCGAATTCTGCGGTGCTGCTCCGCGACGCGGGGGCGCCGAGCCACACGGCGCTCGGCCGGTTCGACGCGGCGCGCGGGCAGATCGTCGCGCTCCGCGTCGGGCGGGAGGGGGTGATGGGGGTCCGGCCGCGCAACAAGGAGCAGGCGTTCGCGCTGGACCTCCTGCTCGACGATTCGGTCCGGCTGATCACGCTGATCGGCAAGGCCGGGACGGGCAAGACGCTCCTCGCGCTCGCGGCGGCGCTCAAGCGGACGACCGAGGACAACGCCTACAGCCGCCTGCTCGTGAGCCGGCCGATCATGCCGCTCGGGCGCGATCTGGGCTTCCTTCCGGGCGACGTGGACGAGAAGCTGAACCCGTGGATGCAGCCGATCTTCGACAACCTCGAGTTCCTGTTCTCGAGCGGCGGCACGAGGCCGGGGCGCGACGCGCGCGGCTTCGTGGAGCTCCTGGAGAGCGGGCAGATCCAGGTCGAGCCGCTGACCTACATCCGGGGGCGCAGCCTGCCGCACCAGTACCTCATCGTGGACGAGGCCCAGAACCTCACCCCGCACGAGGTGAAGACGATCATCACGCGGTGCGGCGAGGGGACCAAGATCGTGCTGACCGGCGACCCTCAGCAGATCGACAACCCGTACGTGGACCACGCGTCGAACGGCCTGCTCGTGGTGGCGGAGCGGTTCAGGCGCGAGCGCATCGCGGGTCACGTGGTGCTCGCCAAGGGCGAGCGCAGCGAGCTCGCGGAGCTCGCTGCGAACCTGCTCTGAGGCGGGTGGCACCGGGCGCGCGGCGCTCTCACGGAGCAGGGGCACACGGGGCGGGGGCGTCTTTGGAAGGAGCGGCGGGCCGTGGCGCGGCGTCCTCGAGCTAGATCGGCCGAGCGGCCGGCGCCTCCGGCGTGGGTGCCGGACGCGGATCGGCTCCTCGGCGCCGCGGCGCGGCGGATCCGCGTCGTCGGGTCGAGCACGCCGGTGAACCTCGTCGAGGAGCTCGCGCGGCTCGCCGCCTCCTGGGCTCGGAGCGGCGGGGAGCTCCCGCGGTTCGCCTACGCGCCCGCGCAGGACCACAGCGATCTCCGGAAGGCGATGGAGGCGGCGGCCGAGCGCCTCGTCGGGCAGGGCGAGCTCGGCGCGGTCTACGCCGGCCGCGCGAGCGAGCTCGCCGCGGAGGCCGCCATCTGCGAGGCCGCGGGCGGGGCCGGGTGCTGGGCCGCCGCGCGCCGCCGCTACGCCGCGCGCGACGCGTTCGACGAGCAGGCGGACGCGCTCGCCGCGGCCTGGGTCGAGCAGGAGGCGGGCGCCGCGTCGAGCGACGAGGAGCGGGTGCGGAGCGATGACGCGCGCTCGCCCCGGTCGCTCGTGTCGCGGATGCGCCGCGAGATCGGGGAGTGGCGCCTGCCCCTCCGGGTCGTGATCGCCGACATCGCGCCGCTCGCCGCGACGGGCGACGGGGTGATCCAGGTCGCGCGGGGGCGCATGCTCACGCGCGACGACGTCGAGCGCACGGTGCTCCACGAGATCGAGGGGCACGCGGCGCCCAGCGTGCGCGCCGCGGCGCGCCCGCTCGGGATCTTCGCGATCGGGACCGCGAACGGGGGCGACGATCAGGAGGGCTGGGCGCTCGCGCGAGAGCGCGCCGCGGGGTACCTGGTCGGCGCCCGCCGGATCGAGCTCGGGCTGCGCCACCTCGCCGCGCGGAGCGTCGAGCGCGGCGCGGGCTTCGTCGAGACCGCGCGGCTCCTCGAGGCGCGCGGCGCGCGCTCCACGGGGGACGCCCTGCGCATCGCGGCGCGTGTCCACCGGGGCGGCGGCCTCGCGCGGGAGGTCGTCTACCTGCCGGCGCTGCTGCGGGTCGAGGCGCTGCTCGTGGAGCAGCCAGCGCTGGGGCCGGTGCTCGCCTCGGGCCGGGTCTCGGTGCGCGCGGCAGCGTCGCTCTCGTCCTGGGCGAGGGAGAGGTGAGGGATCGTGGCTGCCCAGCTCGACCGGGGTTGCCCGCCTCGATCGGGAGGATGGGAAGCCGGGAACAAAAGTCCGATCCTCGCTGAACTTCGCACCTTCCTGTGAAGCCGATCCCATGAAATGAAGGCATCGCCGGCCGGGTGAGGAGCGGGCGAGAAAGGGGGCTGCGTGAAGGGAAGGATCACTCCAGCCGTGCGAGCACGGCATGGAACGCGCTTGACGTGGTGGCCGGCGGGCGGGCTGCCTCGCGCGTGTGGTCGCGTCCGGGTCGACCGCGCGGCGTGCGGCGGCGGTCCTGGGCGCGGATGGGCCGGGCGGAGGCGGGCATGAACTCGAAGAAGGCCATGGAGAGGGAACCCAGACGGCCGCCGAGGGGAGGCGAGGCCCCGACGGTTGTCCTCAAGGGTGACCTCCATGTCCTGGATCTCGGCGCGGGCCTGATGCTCGACGTGTTCATCAACGTCGAGGGGCGCCTGACGACCTTCGTCAGCCTGGATGGCCAGCTCATCGCGGAGCTCCGCGTCACGGGTCTCGCCTGAGGTCCCGGGCCGATCAGGGGCCCGAGAACTCCCGGACGACGCGGAGGATGCCCTCCCCGTAGCTCGAGATCTTCGCCTGCCCCATGCCGCGTGCGAGCGCGAGGTCGTCGAGCGACGCGGGCCGGATCCGCGCGATCTCCCGGAGCGTCCGGTCGTGCGCGATGACGTAGGCGGGCAGCGACTTCTCCTTCGCGAGCGCGGCCCTGTGGGCCCGGAGCGCCTCGAACAGCGGCACGTCGCGCTCCTCTAGCTCGACGCCGAGCTCCGCTTGCGCGCGCGAGGCGGGGAGGGGGGCGCCCGGCGCAGGGCGCGCCGCGTCGTCGTGGGTCGCGGCGGACGAGAGCGCCTGCGGGGCCGGCTGCGTGCGCGCCCGCGGGGAGGGCGCGGCCGCCGGCGAGCGCGCGGCGGACGGGCCCGGCGCCGCGCGGCGCGGCCGCCGGCGCGCGGCGGGGACCGGGAGCCGCACCCGCGCGGGCACGTCTCCGCGCATCACGCGCCAGCCCGCCGGCGTGATGAGGGGGACGGGGAACTCGCCGGTCGTGAGATCGATCCACGCGTTGGCGAGCAGCGCGCGAAGGATCGACATCGCCTCGTCGTGGCTCTTCCTCTCGAGGACGCCGAACGTCGAGAGCCGGTCGAGCCCCATGCGTCGGACGCGCTCGTTCGACTCGCCGATCAGCATCGACGCGACCGCCTGCATCCCGGCGCCGCCCTTCACCCGCGCGACGCCGGCGAGCGCGCGGCGCACGAGGTCGTTGTCGCGGGCGAGCGCGGCCGGGTCGCTCGCCTCGAGGGCGTCGACCTCCAGGCAGACGTCGCAGTGGCCGCAGCCGCCGAGCGACTCTGCCTCGTCGCCGAAGTAGCGGAGGATGAAGTCGTGCCGGCACGTCGCGGCGTCGACGTAGCGGAGCAGCTCGCGGAACAGCCCCCAGGCGCGCGCGGCGTCGTCGGCGCTCGCCTCGACGCCCCCCTCGCCGAGCTGGCAGAGCCGGCGGCGCAGCGCGATGTCCGCGGGCGCGAACAAGAGGAGGCCGCGGGCCGGGGCGCCGTCCCGCCCGGCGCGGCCGACCTCCTGGTAGTACGCCTCGATCGACGACGGCGGCTGGGCGTGCACCACGAGGCGGACGTCGGGGCGATCGATCCCCATGCCGAAGGCGTTCGTGGCCACGACCACGGAGAGGCTGCGATCGGCGAAGCCCGCCGAGATGCGCGCGCGGGACTCGGGGGCGAGCCCGGCGTGGTACGCTTCCGCGTTCCAGCCGGCGTCGCGGAGCGCCTCGGCGAGGCGCTCGGCTCCCTTGCGGGTGGCCGCGTAGACGATGCCCGCCCCGCGGGGCCGGCCGGGATCGCCGAGGGCCTCCAGCAGCGCGCGCGCCGTGCGGCGCCCGGCCTCGCGCGGGCCGTCGACCGCGGAGACCTGCAGGTGGAGGTTGGGCCGGGCGAAGCCGCGCAGGATCACCTTGGGCGGCGGCTCCTCGGGGCCGCGCCCGCTCACCGCATCGCCGCCGCCGTCGCCCGCGCCTTCGGGCGCGGGCAGCGGCCAGCCGAGCCGGCGGATGATCTCGTCGCGCGCGTCGGGGGTCGCCGTCGCGGTGCAGGCGAGGACCCGGGGCGGCCGGAGCCGCGCGAGCGCGGCGCCGATGCGCAGGTAGTCGGGCCGGAAGTCGTGCCCCCACTGGACGATGCAGTGCGCCTCGTCGACGGCGACGAGCGAGAGGCGGCACGCGGCGAGCGCCTCGAGGAACCCGTCGAGGGCGAGGCGCTCGGGCGCGGCGTAGACGAGCTTGTACTCGCCGCGGCGGAGGGCGGCGAGGCGGCGGCCGTTCTCCTCGCGCGCGAGGCTGGACGCGATGAACGTCGCCGGGATGCCGCGCGCCTCGAGGGCGCGGACCTGATCTTCCATCAGGGAGATGAGCGGGCTCAGGACGAGCGCCGTGCCGGGCAGGGCGACGGCCGGGAGCTGGTAACAGAGCGACTTGCCGCCGCCGGTCGGGGCGACCACGAGGACGCGCCCCGCGCCCCCGAGCAGGGCCTCGATCGCCTCGCGCTGCCACGGCCGGAACGCGGCGATGCCGAACCGCTCCGCGAGCACGGCGTCGAGCGACGGCGGCGGGCTCTCCGGCGGGCGCAGCGGGGAGGGGGCGAGGCGCTCGGTCACGATCGGCGAGGGGCGTTCAGCGAGGACCATGGCGGCGTCATCGAGCGAGCGCCGTGCCTGCCGAGAGCCCTAGCATTTTCGCGCGCTTGCGTCGCCCGGTGGGTGGCGGCGCCATGGCGGTGATCAGGCCTGGACGACGCCGATGCCCTTGGCGAGCGCTTCCATGTCGTCGAAGTGATAGACGTGGCGACCGCTGCGCCCGTCGAGCGCGGCGGCGACCATCGCGCCGGCGACGGTCCTCGCGTCGATGGGCCGGTACCTGCGCAGGCCGCCCTTCATCGTGAACCGGAGCGTCTGCGCCGCCGCGACGCCGATGGCCTCGCCCTTCCTGACCTCGCCCCGCTCGCCGAGGAGCAGGCTCGGCCTGAGGACGTGGACCGCCGCGAAGCTCGCCGCCGAGAGCTCCTGCTCGAGCTCGCCCTTCACGCGCAGGTAGAAGCTGGTCGAGCGCGGATCGGCGCCCACGGAGGAGACCAGGACGAACTGCTTCACCCCGGCCTTCTCGGCGAGCCTGGCGACGGTGATGGGGTAGCGATAATCGATCTCGTAGAAGGCCTCTTCGGAGCCGGCCTTGGCGATCGTCGTCCCGAGCGCACAGAACACGTCGCTCACGCCGGCGAAGTCCGCGCCTTCGAGCCGGTCGAAGTCGACGATGCGCTGCGAGAGCCGCGCATCCTCGATCGGGGCCGGGCGGCGGAGCAGGGCGACGACCTTCGTGTACGCTGGCTGTTGCACGAGGAGGCGCAGGCAGTGGCCGCCGACGAGGCCCGTTCCTCCCACGATGAGAGCTGTCTTGTCGACCGTCATGTCTTCCATGTCCGTGCGGAATCACCCGCGGAGAGCGCCGCCGCGGGGATCCACAGCCGTACCACGCAGCGTAACGCAAGCGGCGCGCGAACCATAGCGGCCGGCCGTGCAGGGCGCGCGCGGACCGACGGCGCGGCCCCCCCACGCTTCCTTTCCTGGTGTGTCCGGGCGCTACATGCTCTGTCCTTGAAGAGTCAGGCGCCAGTCACGCGCCGCGCTCGCCCGGAGCAGCATAGACGGACGACCGCAGCGCTCCATCGAGCTGCTGGCTCTGGAGATGGCCGTACCCTGAAGGGGGAATGATCGCACATCTCCTTTGATCCCGCAGGCGCCTCTCAAAGCGAGCGTGCGAGATGTGCCTTGAGCGGGGCGCCCGTCGACTGCGCCGCGGCGGCGCTGGGCCCCCGCGCGGGTCCTCACGTGAGCGGCGCGCTGGCGACCTTCTGCGAGCGCTTCGCGCGCTGGGCGTGGAAGGCCTTGACCGCCATCGGGATGACCAGCTCCCGGTGCTTGGGTACCAGGTTGTTCGGCAGCTGCTCGACTGGCCACCAGGTGCCCGTCGCCGGGACCTCGGCGAGCTTCGCCTGATGGACCCGGGAGAGCATCCAGCCGCGCGCGGCGGCCGAGAAGTAGTCGCCGACGAACGTGAAGTCGGAGATCGTCATCCCGACCCGGTGGAAGACGTGCTCGGGCTGCTCGCCCGGCGAGAGGACGCTGCCAGGGCAGCACCACTCTCCAGGGCCTGCCGCCGACGCTCCGCGCTGTGTCAGGAGCACCTCGAGGGCGCCAGAGTCCGCGTTCCTCCGGAGGCATACGGCGTCCGCGGCGAGGTGGATGGGGAGCCGGGAAAGAGCGTTGATGAGCGAGCTGCCGAGCGGCTCCCGTGGATCGACGTACCCGAGGAGCCAGCCGGCCATCGACTTGATGAGCCTCATCTGGGCACCCTCCGCGAGCGCGTGCGGCGGGGCCGCTGGAGCACCGCCCGCCGGGCGTTCAGGCGAGCGCGTCGGCGCTGTTCAGGGCTGGACGTCGTGCCAGGATCGTTCTTCGCGCTGCTGCCGGGGCGGCGCGGCCGGGTCGATGGGATCGAGGTTCGAGTTGGATCTTTCATAGAGGTTGCTGCGTTGGTGTCGTTGTGCGTTGTTGCGTCATGTTGGACAGGTTCAGATCTTCATGTCGTTTCTCCTGGGATGTCGGGCTGCGCCGACGACGTTGATGAGCCTACAATGCGCTCTGTTTCTTTGTCGTTTCAGTCGTGCAGCTCGGACGTGAATCGTTGTCCTGCGTCGTCGCTCGCGTGTCTCGCCGAGCTCCTGACGCCGGTGTTCGGGTGTCGTGGGTGAGAGTCGCTGGTGCTCCGGGCAGCGCGAGCGCGCATGCGTTCGCCGGGGCATCGATGACATCGAGGTGTCAGCCGGGCAGCCGTCGCGTCGCCCGCGCTGGCCCGCCGGCCTCATCGTCGTCGGCGCCCTCGGTCACCTCCGCATCGACGTCGATGACCTGCCATGACGCCGGTTGCCCGCGGGACGCGCGAGCGCGCCCCTCGGCGCGCTCGCCGAACGGTCCGCCGCTCAGGTCGATGACCCTCATGCTGAAGAACGCGCCGTCGCCGGGGCCGCCAACACCGATGCCGGCGGCGCTCGCCGCGGCCACCCGCCGCTCGAACCGCTCCCGCACCGCCGCCGCGATGCGGCGGCGCACCGGCGGGAGCAGGAGCAGGAGCCCTGCCACGTCGGTCAGCACCCCCGGCGTGACGAGCAGGGCCGCCCCGAGGAGCACGAAGAGCCCTCCCGTGAGCCCCTCGTCCGGGACGCGCCCCGCGGCCATCGCGCCGCGCCACGAGGCGAGCACCTTGAGCCCCTCGCGCTTCGCGAGCGCTGCGCCGAGGACCGCCGTCCCGAGCGCGATCGCCACGGTAGGCCAGAAGCCGATGACGTCGCCGATCGACAGGAGGAGCCAGAGCTCCAGGATCGGGAGCGCCGTGAAGAGCAGGATGAGCTTGCCCATGACCCCCGTCGTCTAGCGCCGCCCGCCGCGCCGCGCACGCGTGGGGCCGCCCGCCGCCGGCGTCGCCGCCGAGCGCCGTCATCGCACACCGCGCCGCGCCGTCATCGGCCGCCGCTGAGTCCCGCGAGGCCGGCTGTTCCATGCTCCGCCATGGTTCCTGCGCCGGAGTACCGGCCGCGGTGAGAGTGCGCTAAGACCGTTTGCCCCGGAGAAATCCATGACGACTGTCCCCGTGGAGCAGGAAAAGGTGGAGGCGTGCCGCGCGTTTGCCGCCGACATCGCCGACGAGGTGCAGCGCTTCATCGACCGCCACACAACGGTCGGCGTCGAGCGCACCGTCGCCCGCGCCTACGGCGTGGTCGGCGCCGACGCCGAGGGGACGCCGCTCGTGAACGCGCTCGTCGATCGCATCCACAGGGCGGGGCAAGCCGGCCGCGGCGTCGCGTACCACCTCGGCCGGGCGCTCTACGAGGGCGCCGGCTCCGTGCAGGAGGCCGCGGAGATGCTGGCGTTCAGCGAGGCGGCCGACCTCGGCGCGGGGCCCTCCGCGGCCGAGGCGCGCGGCGCGCTCGAGGCCGCGACGCGGGAGGCGATCGCCCGGATCGACGGGGCCCGCGACGAGCGCGAGGCCAACAAGGCGGCGCACCGGGTCGGCGTCGCGCCGCTCAAGTACGTCATCGTCGCGACGGGCAACATCTACGACGACGCCGTGCAGGCCAAGGCCGCCGGGTTCGCCGGCGCCGACATCGTCGCCGTGATCCGCGCGACCGCCCAGTCGCTCCTCGACTACGTCCCGGAGGGGCCGACCACCGAGGGATACGGCGGCACGTACGCGACCCAGGAGAACTTCAGGATCATCCGCCGCGCCACCGACGAGGCGACCCGCGACACCGGCACCTACCTCGCGCAGACGAACTACTCGTCCGGCCTCTGCATGAGCGAGATCGCCTGGATGGCGGCGGTGGAGCGGCTCGACATGCTGCTCAACGACGCGATGTACGGGATCCTGTTCCGCGACATCAACATGCAGCGGACGTTCATCGATCAGTATTTCTCCCGCAGGATCATCGCGAGGAGCGGCATCGTCATCAACACGGGAGAGGACAACTACCTCACGACCGCCGACGCGGTCGAGAAGGCCCATACGGTGCTCGCGTCGCAGTTCATCAACGAGGCGTTCGCGCGGCGCGCGGGCCTCCGCGAGGAGCAGATGGGCCTCGGCCACGCCTTCGAGATCGACCCCTGGCTCGAGGACAGCCTCCTCTTCGAGCTCGCCCAGGCCCAGCTCGTCCGGCAGATCTTCGACCGGCACCCGATCAAGTGGATGCCGCCCACCAAGTTCAAGACAGGCGACATCTTCCACAGCCACGTCCACGACGCGATGTTCAACCTGGTCGGGATCACGACCGGCCAGTCGATCGAGCTGCTCGGGATGTTCAGCGAGGCGGTCCACACACCGCTCCTCATGGACCGGTATCTCTCGCTGAAGAGCGCCCGCTACATCTTCACCGCGGCGCGGCACCTCGGCGACGAGATCCAGTGGAAGCCAGGCGGCATCGTCGAGCGGCGCGCCCGCGAGGTCCTCGACAAGGCGCACGAGCTGCTGCGGGAGGTCGAGCAGGAGACCGTCTGGGACGCCATCGGGCGCGGCGCGTTCGGCGACGTCAAGCGCACGCGCACCGGGGGGAAGGGGTACTCGGGGGTCGTCGCGCGCCACCCGGAGTACCTGAACCCGATCCTCGAGGTCCTGGAGCGGTCGTAGCCCCGGCCTGCTGCGCTGTCCCGGTCGAGGGCCTTCGAGCTTCGGGCGCGCCGCGAAGGACGGGATTCCCAGGACAACCTCCGAGAGGGCCGGAGCGTCAGCGCGCCGGAAGACATTCTTCCTGACTTGGCATCTTCTGTGCGCCGAAGCATGGCTGAAGCGTGGAAGCGTGGAAGCATGGAAGCATGGAAGAAGCGCGCTCTCGCCCCCTCGATCGCGCTGGCCGCGCGGCGCCGCATGGCGATACTGTCAACGATGGATGGGCTCTTTCGGCCCCCTGGCTGTAGACAGAGGTGAGCATGACACTGCGAAACATCCTGCGTGCGTATGGCGACCGAGAGGGGGACGGGATGGTCCAGATGTCGTTCACGCTCCGCGTCCTGCCGGGCGACCGCGCGCGCGAGGCGGCGAAGCGCTTTGCCGAGTCGCACGGCCTGCGCGAGCCGCTGGTCACGGCGATGGAGCAGGCCAGCCGGGAGCACACGTATTTCGTCGTTTACGGGCACTCCCAGCACGGGGTCGACCTCTCGGACATCGAGGTCCAGGAGCTCGCCGCCCAGCCGCTCACGCGGGACGACATCGAGGCGCAGGCGAAGAAGCTCGGCCGGAAGATCGTGGTCGTCGGGGCCTGCACGGGCAGCGACGCGCACACGGTGGGCATCGACGCCATCCTGAACTACAAGGGGTTTGCTGGCGAGAAGGGGCTCGAGAGCTTCAAGTGCTTCGACGCCCACAACCTCGGCGCGCAGGTCGAGAACGCCGAGCTCTGCGAGAAGGCCAAGGCGCTCGGCGCGGACGCGATCCTGGTCTCGCAGGTGATCACCCAGCGGAACTGCCACAAGGAGAACGCGGCGGCGCTCGTCGACCTGGCGACGCGCCAGGGCTTCCGGGACAAGGTGATCCTGCTGCTCGGCGGCCCGCGCATCGATCACAACCTGGCCGTCGAGCTCGGCTTCGACGCTGGCTTCGGCCCGGGCACCAAGCCGATCACCGTGGCGTCGTTCCTGATCGAGCGCCTCGTGGGCCGGGCGTAGGCGGTCAGGCGACGAGCAGGTGGTAGGCGGCCGAGAGCTCGGCGAACCGCGCGGTGCGCTGGGCGCCGTCGCCGGCGTGCGCGGCGCGGTCGGGGTGCAGGGACGCGGCCAGGCGGCGGAATGCGCGGCGGATCTCGGCCTCGGTCGCGCCCTCGCGCAGGCCCATCACATCGAGCGCCCGGCGGCGCGGCTCGTCCGCCCGAGCGGCGCGCGGCGGCGCGCCCGCCGGCCCGCTGTGCGCGGCGCGCGCCGACGAGCCGGCGCGCCGCTGCCGATCCCGCGCGCGCGGGCGGCCGTGGAGGAAATCGCTCGGCGGGAGCGGGCCGGTCTGCCGCAGCGACCCGGCGAGGGGCCTCGCCGTGTGGAAGCAGATGGTCGCCTCCTCGATGCTGAAGAGCGCCTCGAGGCGCGCGCGGAGCTGGATCCGGAGCGCGCGGTCGACCGCGGTCGCCGGGATGAGCCCCGCCGCCACGAGCACCTCGCCGGTCCGGCGCCCCCGGTGCGCGGCGACGAGCGCGGCGAGCCGCTGGATCGACGGCTCGGGCGCGGAGCCCTCCTTCGCGAGGATCTCGCCGAGGCGGGGCACCCGGAGCGGCGTCTCGACGGCCGTGACGAGGCCGGAGAAGAGCTGGATCCGGTGCTGGCGGCCCGGCACCGTCGAGCCGCTCGGCGTCCGGAGCTCGCAGAGCTCCAGGAGCCCGGTGGTCTTCTCGCGGTGCAGCGCGCCGAGCAGGTCTCCCAGGGTCGACGTGGAAAGGCGGCTGGGCAGTTGCATCGAAGGCGGCGTTATCACTGCCGCGCTCGATCGGCCAAAGAAGCGGCGCGGGCGCTCGGGCGAGCGGCCGTCGCCCTGGCCGGACGGGCTCGCTCGCGCGCACCGTCGCTCGGCGCTCGCTCGGCCCTCGCTCGGCCCTCGCTCGATTGCGTTGCGCGCGCCTGCGCGCACGAATGTGTGCCCGGGCCGAGGCCCGCCGTGCGAAGCTCCGCGCGAAAACGGCACGGCGCACCGCGCCGGCGCGCGGATCAGGAGGAATCTGCGATGGGCTTGCTCGACGGAAAGGTCGCGATCATCACGGGAGCCGGCGGCGGGATCGGCCGCGAGGAAGCGCTGCTGTTCGCCCGGGAGGGCGCGAAGGTCGTCGTCAACGACCTCGGCGGGACGCGCGACGGATCGGGCTCGAGCGACGCGATGGCGGCGCAGGTCGCGGAGGAGATCAAGGCCGCGGGCGGGCAGGCCGCGCCGAGCTTCGACAGCGTGGCGACCCCCGAGGGCGCGGCGAAGATCGTGAAGACCGCTGTCGATGCGTTCGGCCGGGTCGACATCCTGGTGAACAACGCGGGAATCGTCCGCGACAAGACGCTCCTCAAGATGGATGAGGGCATGTGGGACGCCGTCATCGCCGTTCACCTGAAGGGGACGTTCCTTTGCACGCAGGCCGCTGCGAAGCAGATGGTCGCGCAGGGCGGGGGAGGGCGGATCGTCAACACAACGAGCGTCTCCGGGATGCTCGGCAACTTCGGGCAGGCCAACTACGCGGCTGCCAAGGCCGGCATCTACGGCATCACCCGCACCGCCGCGATCGAGCTGCAGAAGCAACGGATCACCGTCAACGCGATCGCGCCCATCGCCAAGACCCGGTTGACGGAGGATCTGCCCATGTTCCAATCGGCGGGTGACACGCTGACGCCGGCGCACGTGGCGCCTGCGGCGCTGTTCCTCGCGTCCGACCTGTGCGCCGACAAGACCGGCAACGTCCTCGCCGTCGCCGGTGCGCAGATGTACATTTACAAGGTCGTCCAGAGCCCCGGGAAGTTCAAGGACGAGGGCGGCGTCTGGACGGCGCAGGAGATCGCGGATCACTGGGACGCGATCATCAAGCTCTGATCGTGGCGCCGGCGCGACGGCGCAGGGCGCCTCGCCGAGGGCGGGCGCGGCCGGGGCACCGGCGCGCCCGCCCTGGGCTGCTTCCCGCGGACCGCGTCGCACGCGCGGCGCGGACGATGCGGCTGCGCGCGAGCCGACCGTTGCTGCGCTGATCCCTGGATGCTAGGTTCGAACCGCTTCCGGGGTACGTTTGGCGCATCGGCGCACTGTTCGAGCAGGTCGTTCACGCGGAGTCTGGAGGTGCCACCGGTGACCGTCTTTCGCTGCTGTTACGCCTGCGCCATGTCGCGCGGTGCGGCCTCTGCAGCGCGGAGGCGTTGAGCGCCGTGTCGCGTGACGCCCACATCCCGCTCGCCCTGTGGATCTGCGCGGCGATCGTGGCGCACATGGCGGGCGGCGGCGGCGCCGTCGAGGTGGCGCAGGTCATCGAGGATCGCGCCCAGCTCCGCCAGATGGTCCACGCGGTGAGGGATGGCCTCCGGCCGGGCGACACGACGTTCGAGATCCTGACCGACGGCGCGGCGCTCACGCCGCCCCCCGCCCCGCTCGCGCCGCCCGAGCGACCGTCGGACAGCGAGCCGGACAAGGACGCGACGCCCGATCCGCAGCAGCCGAAGCCCGAGCCGACCAAGGCGGCGACGATCCCGCCGCGGAAGCCGCCGAAGGCTGAGCCACCGCGCCAGGCGAAGGCGCCTCCGCCCGCGCCGCCAAAGCCTGAGCCGCCCAAGGAAGAGGTGGCCAAGATCGTACCGGTCCAGCCGGCGCCGCCGCCGCCGCTGCCGCCGGCGGATCAACGGATCGCCGTCCGCCAGCATGTCCAGAAGGACCAGCAGGACAACCCCGAGGCGAACCGGATCGCGGACGACGCCAACAAGGTCGACGAGGAGACCATGGCGCAGATCCGCTCGAAGGATCAGGACGATCCCGAGCCGACGCCCGGGACGCCGTCGGGGCCGAAGGCGCCGACGGACAGGGTCGGCGACAGCGACCACGATCACAGCGGCCACAGCGAGGAGCGCGCCGGCAACGAGCAGCACGCGCCCGGCGAGGGGAACCCCGAGAGCGAGAGCGCGGAGCACCACAGCCCGGCGTCGCCGGCGCAGGCAGCGCAGGCCTCCCGGGCGGCGTCCCCCCCGAGCGTGCCGGGCGCGAGCGGCGGCGCTCGCGTCGCGCAGGCCTCTCCCGCGCTTCCGCCGCCGGAGAAGGGCGCCGCGGGCGGCTCCGGCCCGGCGTCGCCCGAGGTGATCGACGGCGCGCGCGGCGGCTATACCCTCAATCCGGCGAACCCGGGCGGCGACGGCAAGAGCCGCGTGGCCGGCAAGAAGGCGACGCCGCAGCCCTACCAGAGCCCGGTCCGCGTCGGCTCGATCGGCCTCGGCGCGCCGGGGCTCCCCGGCGGGGCCAACCTCAACCTGGACATGGCCGGCGTGCAGGCGGCCGTCGGCAACGAGAAGCTCAGGGCGGAGCGGGCCTCGGACGGCGCCTCCCGCAGGAGCGCGCACCGGGGCTCGTGGGAGACGACGGACAAGTGGAAGAAATGGCGTGCCGCGATCGAGAACTACGATCCCTCGGTCAAGCCCGGCAACCAGACCTCGCTCAACGCCGCGCGGGTGCCGTTCGCGACGTACATCAACATGATCCACAACCGGCTCCACCCGATCTTCGCGGAGGAGTTCCTGGCGTCGCTCGAGAGCTTGCCCTCCGGGCACGCGTTCAACCAGAACCGGGTCACGCACGTGGAGATCGTCCTGAACAAGGACAGCGGCAGCGTCGTGCGTCTCGGGGTCACGAGGCCGAGCGGGATGACGGCCTTCGACATCGTCGCGCTGAACTCGGTGCACCGCGCGTCGCCGTTCGGCAAGGCGCCGGACGCGATCGTCTCGCCGGACGGCAACGTGTACCTTCACTGGGAGTTCCACCGGGATCCGTACGACGCGTGCTCGACCCGCAATGCCCGCCCGTTCCTGCTGAAGGCGCCCTCCGGCGCCGCCCCGATCGAGCCGGCGCCTGTGCGCAAGGGGCCGCGCCCCGTCCCGGGCGACGAGGGGGCGCCTGCGCCGCCAGGTCCGCTGCTTCCGCTCAGGCGTTAGGTCCCGGCTCTGCACCGGGACCGCGGCGATGTATTCTCCGCGTCATGCCGAAGGATTCCGACGAGGCCGTTCGAGTGACCAACGCGCGCATCGAGGCGGCGCTCGCGGATTCCCCGGCGTTCACCCGAGTCGAGCCGCAGTTCTACGTCGTTCGCCAGGGGACCGCGTACGTCTACCTTCATGTCCTTCCCTGGGCGCCCGATCGCGCGCTCGTGCGGCTCGTCGCGCAGCTCGCCCGCGGCGTCGAGATGACGCCGGACCTCGCGATGAAGCTGCTCCGCCTGAACGCGCGCATCCGCTTCGGCGCCTTCGGTTACGTCGCGCAGGGCTCGTGTGTGGTCATCGTCCACACGCTCCTCGGCGGCGAGACGCTCGACGCCGACGAGATCCTGGTCGCCCTCCGGGATCTGTCCGTGCTCGCGGACGAGTACGACGATCGCATCGTCGAGGAGGCCGGCGGCCAGCGGATGCAGGACCTGATCGACGCCTCGGCGACCGCCGCGGTCTTCACGGATCTCGAAGCCCCCCGCGCCTGGGACAAGGGCTGAGCGACGGGCGCTGTTCTTCATGCTCCTCACCATCGATCTCCCACCCAAAGGCCCTCCTCCCTCCGCCGCGCCGGACACCGCTGCCTCGCCCCGTCGCGAGGAGGGCGGCGAGCCTCCGCCCGCAGAGCGCCGGTCCTCCGCCGCCGGGCGGCCTCCGCTCGCCGGCCTGCCTGTGCTCGCGCTCATCCGGCCGCTCGCCGTCCTCGCCCTGCTCGCGATGATCCTCGGCCGCATGGTCGCGCCGGCGATGGTCGGCCTGGCGGTGGGCATCGAGCGCGCTGTCCACACGATCGAGCTCGCCGGCGCCGGCGCCTCGCAGCTCTTCGCGATCGGCGCCATCGTGGTCGCGATGGCGCTGATCAGCGCGGTCGTGCGGAGCCGCGTCCCGTACGCGCTACGGATCGGCGCGATCGTCGCGGGCAGCTTCGTCATCCTGGTCGTGCTGCACGCGACCGTGCAGCGCGTGCCCGATCTATCCGCCGCGCTCATCGGCGTGAGCGCCGCGATCCTCGCGCTCGGCAGCGCGTGGGAGGCGCTCCGCGTCCCGTTCGTGCGGCCGGTCGCGGCCGCGCTCGGGCTCGTCGGCGCCTCCGCGCTCGTGCGGCTCGCCGGCGTCCTCCTTGCCGTCTGGGCGAACGACCGCGGCTCGAAGGCGCTCGCCGGCGCGACGAGCTCTGTCGCGACCGCCGCGTTCGCGCTCGATGCGCTGGCCGTCCTCGCGGCGACGGTCGCGCTCGGCGCGGGCCGCGAGGCGCGGCCGCGTGACGCCGAGCCGCCGCGGCCGCGCCTCGTGAGCCCGCTCTCGCTGGTGGCGCTCGCGTCGGCGCTGTTCGCCACGCGGGCGGCGCTCGCGGGCGCCGCCGACGACGCATCCATCGTCGAGGCGCTCTTCCGCCGCGCGCTCGACCGGCTGCTCACCCGCCCCGCTCCGGTCGTGCCGCTCTCGATGCAGCTCTTCGTCGCCGCCCTCTCGGTGGTGGTCGTCGCGCTCGCGATCGTCGCCCCGCCGCGGCTGCCGGCGCTGGGCGGCGCGCTCGCGTTGCTGCTCGTCGCGGGCAGCGCCCCGGAGGTGCCGCTCGGCGCGCTGTCGCTGGTGATCGCCGCCCTCTGCATCGCGCTCGTGGCCCGCGACGAGCGCGGCTTCTGGGCGGCCATGCTCGCGAACGAGCGCGAGCGCACCTCGAGCTCGCTCCCGGGCGCCGGGAAACCGGACATCACCGGCGGCGCGTCAGGTTGACGCGAGCGACGACACTCGTTAAGCACGCCCTCGCTGTGCGGAAGAACAGCGCGCGGCATGCCACCCGCTGCTCGCCAGAAGGACGCGGGGGGAGCCGCCGCCCGGTCCAGACGGTCCCTCCTTAAAAAGGCCAGATCAGGCTCGGAGGGGCGCGAACCAGGCTCGCGTGGCGCGCCGCGGGCGCGGGAGAGTCCTCATGCATCGTCGCGATCTCGCCTCGCTCTCTGCTCTCGCGCTCACCGCGCTGGCGCTCGCAGGGTGCCCCGAGGAGCCCTCGAGGCCCAGCGGCGGCACGGCCGCGACCGCCACCACGGCGACGCCCCCGGTGGCCTCGGTCGAGAAGCCCGCCGCGGCCCCGCAGGGGTCTGAAGCGCCGAAGGCCACGGCGCAGGAGGCCGCCCCGGCTGCCCCCGCGGGCAAGGGGATCATCAAGGGGGTCGTCAGGTTCACCGGCAAGCCGGTCGAGATGAAGGTCCCCACCGCGCGCAAGGACGCCCCGGTCTGCCAGGACAAAGATGTCCTGTACAACGCTGTTGTCGTCAACGATGGCAAGCTCAAGGACACCTTCGTCCGCATCGCGGTCGGAGGCGTGCCGGGCAGCTGGAAGGCGCCCGACGCGCACGCGGTGGTCGACCAGCAGGACTGCATGTATGTGCCGCGCATCCAGGGCGTGGTCTCCGAGCAGCAGGTCGACATCAAGAACAGCGACCGGACGCTGCACAACGTGCACACCTACAAGGGCTCTGAGACGCTGTTCAACCAGGCGCAGCCGGGGGGCGCCGCGCCGCTCACGAAGGCGTGGAAGGACGGCATCATCAAGCTCACCTGCGACGTCCACCCGTGGATGCGCGGCTTTGTCGTGGTGACGGATCACCCGTTCTTCGCCGTGAGCGGCGATGACGGCTCGTTCACGATCGAGAAGGTCCCTGCCGGCAAGTACAAGCTCGAGGCGTGGCACCCCCACCATGGCCTGAAGACGGCCGACGTCACGGTCGCGGACGACAAGCCCGCCCAGGTCGCGTTCACGTACGCCGGCACCGAGCCTGAGCCGGCGGAAAACAAGGACGAGCTCAAGGGTCTTTGGTGAGATCCATGGCAGCGCCTGCAGCAGGCGTCGACCCGCCCCGGACCGCCCGGCTGGCGGCGAGCTGCGCGGTGGAGCGACCTTTCCAGGCTCGCTCGACGCGCAAAGAACGGATGAGCACGCCACGACGGTTGCCGCAAGGTGACTCGTGCCCTAAAGGGAGGCGGGCGACAACTGACGAACTCGACTCCCCGAGCCGTGTTGTGCGCGCTAGTCTCCCGGCCCCGATGCTGTTTTCTCCCGCCTCCCGCGCTCCGGTGATGACGTCGTTTTTCAGTGCAGCTGTCCCGAGACCAGGGATCCTCGGGGATGTCGCGCGAGCGCGCGGCGCGGGCGCCGGGCACAGCAGCGAGGTGCGCGCGTGACCATGAGCGTCGAGCAGGCCGCCGAGCGCGCCCCGGTCCCTTACGTTCGCCAGGCCGAGCCGTCCGAGGGCGGCGGCTGTGCGGTCCCCACGAGCGCGCGCCCGCTGCTCAAGGGAGCGGCCGATCTCGTGAGCCTCACCAAGCCGCGCATCACGAGGATGGTGGTCGCGACGATGCTCGGCGGCATGTGGGTCGCGAGCCGTTATCTCCGCGCCGGACTGGCGGGAGAGGCCGCGATCGAGCGCGCGGCGGTGCCGCCGGCGCAGCTTGCGCTGGCGTTGCTGGGGACGGTGCTCGTCGTGTCCGGCGCCAACGCGCTCAACATGTACATCGAGCGCGACACCGATCTGCTGATGGAGCGGACGCGGAGCCGTCCCTTGCCGGCGCGGCGGCTTTCGCCGGAGCTGGCGCTCTGGTTCGGGATCGCGCTCTCGGCCGCCTCGATTCCGGTGCTGCTCATCGGGGTGAACGCGACCACGGGCGTGCTCGCCGCGGCGGCGCTGCTCAGCTACGTCCTCGTCTATACCCCGCTCAAGCGCAGGACGACGCTGTCGCTGCCGATCGGCGCGATCCCCGGCGCCATCCCGCCGCTGCTCGGGTGGACGAGCGTCACAGGGCAGATCGACGCGCCCGGCTTCCTGCTCTTCGCTGTCATGTTCCTCTGGCAGATCCCGCATTTCCTCGCGATATCGCTCTTCCGTCAGGACGAGTACCAGCGCGCGGGGCTCAAGGTGCTGCCGCTCGAGAAGGGCGATCTCACGACACGGCGCCACATCGTCGGCTACCTCGCGCTGCTCGCGCTGTCCTCGGTGCTGTTCGTGCCGTTCGGCGTGGCGGGCCCTGTTTACCTCGGCGCCGCGGTCTTCCTCGGCGGCGCGTTCTTCGGGCTCGGCGTCTACGGTCTCCGCGCGGGCACCGGCGCTCGCTGGGCGCGTCAGGTCTTCTTCGCCTCCATGGTTTACCTGGTGCTCCTCTTCGCTGCGCTGATGATCGGCGCCTGAGCGGCGCCTCGTCGCCTTGACTCGCTGGCGACAGGCCCTTAAGCGTCACCGGATGGTCTCAACGGAGCCCACGCGCCACGCGAGCGGCGCTCTGCCGCCTGCGGAGCCGACCGGCCAATCATTTCCGTCCGACCGCGGCGACGTGGGGAGGCCCCGGCGCGGCGGGCTCGTGGGCACGCCGGTGTTCTGGGCCGCGCTCCTCGCGCTGGTCGGGCTCGTGGTGCTCGTCACCATCGGGATCGCCGGGCGCGCGCTCCACGGCCAGGCCGCGGAGACGCCCGCGATCCGCATCCCTCTGCCCGCCTTCGAGCTCACGGATCAGCGGGGCGCGCGGTTCGGGCTGGAGCAGCTCCGGGGCCGCGTGTGGATCGCGGACTTCATCTTCACGACCTGCCCGACCGTCTGTCCCAAGCTCACGCAGCGCATGAGCGAGATCGAGCGCCGAGGCCGCGATCTCGGTGACGCGCTCCATCTCGTGACATTCACCGTCGATCCGGAGAACGACACCCCGGCGGTGCTCGCGGCCTACGCGGCGTCGCAGCGGCTCCCGCTCGAGCGCTGGACGTTCCTGACAGGCCCCCTCGATCAGATAGAATCGACGGTCCTCGACGGCTTCAAGATCGCCATGGGCAAGAAGGAGTCGAGCCCTGGCCTCTTCAGCATCTTCCATGGCGAGCGCCTCGTGCTGGTCGACCAGCAGGGCGTGATCCGCGGCTACTACGAGGCGAACGACGACGGGATCGACGCGGTCCTGCGCGACGCGGGCGCCCTCGTGAAGTCGAGGTGACCCGCTCGGGCCCTCCTCACGCCTCGATGGAGAGCCGCTTGATCATCTTCTGAAGGCCGAACCTGGACAGGCCCAGCAGCTTGGCGGCCTGCGTCTGGTTCCCGCGCGTGCGCTCGAGCGCGTCGCGCACGAGCTCCGTCTCCAGCGCGTCGATCCTCGCTCGGACGTTGAGGCCGAGCTCGCGGGGCGTCGCGGTGCCGCCGTGCGCGATCTCCGGTGAGAGGTGCTCCCGATCGATGGTCCCGTCGCAGAGCACGATCGCCCGCCGGATCTCGTTCTCCAGCTGGCGCACGTTGCCCGGCCACGCGCAGGCCGAGAGCCGCTCCATCGCCCCGCGCGTGACCCGGACCGGGCCGCGGCTGTGCTTCTCGACGAAGTGCTGGACGATGAGCGGCACGTCCGTCGCGCGCTCGCGCAGCGGCGGCACCCGGATCGTGATGATGTTCAGCCTGTAGAGCAGATCCTCCCGGAATGCGCGGGCCCGGACGAGCGCCTCCAGATCCCGGTGGGTCGCGGCGATGACGCGCACGTCGACCTTGCGCGTCCGCTCCGAGCCGATCGGCCTCACGAGGCCGTCCTCGATGACCCGCAGCAGCTTCGTCTGCATCGCGAGGCTCATCTCGCCGATCTCGTCGAGGAACAGCGTGCCCCGATCGGCCACCTCGAAGAGCCCGGCGCGCGGGCGATCCGCGCCCGTGAACGCGCCGCGCACGTGCCCGAAGAGCGCCGACTCGAGGAGCCCTTCGGGGATCGCGCCGCAGTTCTCGCTCACGAACGCGTGCGCGGCGCGCGGGCCGTTGTGGTGGATGGCCCGCGCCACGAGCTCCTTGCCGCTGCCGGACTCGCCGCATACGAGCACCGGCACCTCGGAGGCGGTCACCCGATCGACGAGGCGCAGCATCGCGCGCAGCGGCTCGCTCTCGCCGATGATGGCGTCGTACCGGTAGCGGGTGTCGCGGCCGCCGCGCGCCCTGGCGAGCTCGATCGCCGCGGCGTCGAGCTCCGCCTCGCGCCGCGCGAGCTCCTCGGCGAGGCGCGACGAGGCGCGCTCCGCGCGGCGCGCGGCGCGGCGCAGCTCGACCTGCGCGCGCGCGTCGGAGATCGCCAGCGCCGCGACCGACGCGATGGCGCGCGCCCACCGCAGCTCCTGCGCGCCGAACGCGCCGCGGCGCACGCGGTCGTCGAGGTAGACGACGCCGAGCGCCTCGCCGCGCGCCACGAGCGGGACGGCCAGCACGCTCCGCAGCTTCAGCGCGTGCACGCTGTGGTGCACGCTCGGCAGCTCCCCCGCCGCGTCGACCGCGACCACCGGCTCGCGCGCCTCCAGGGCGCGGCGCGCGAGCGTCTCCGACAGCGCGAGCTGCTCCGCGCCGAGGCGCGAGCGCGCCAGGTTGCGCGCGGCCCGCGGGACGAGGCGCCCGTTCGGGGCGCGCAAAAGCAGGAGCCCCCGCTCGACCCCCGTCCAGAGCACGAGCGCGTCGACGACCCGGTCGAGCAGCGGCGCGAGCCGCTCGCGCTCGCCGAGCGCGCCGACGAGGGCCTCCAGATCGCGCGCCTGCTCGGGCCGAAGCCCGCTCTCCGGCATCGCCCGCGCGCGGACCACCCACGGGAGCGACCGGACCGCGCCGGAGAGCGCCGACGCCCCTGGTGAGGCAGCGGAGGCGCCCGCCGAGCCTGCGCCCGCGGTGCGCCCGCAGAGCTCGCGCGCGGCGTCGGCGAGCGCCGCGAGCACCCGGTGCGCGACGTCCGTCTGCCCGGCCCTGACGGCCAGCGCGTGCGCCGCGGCCAGCGCCGGGCCGCGCGCCGCGATCGGGGCGCGGGCGCCCGCGAGCGCGGCGATCGCTGGGAGGACGCGGTCGCTGCGGCCGCGCCACGCCGACGCGCCCGCCGGGCCGCGCGGCGCGTCGTCTGCGGCGAGCGCGGCGCTGACGTCGTCCGCGGCGAGCGCGATCGTGGCGCCGACGTCGTCCGTGGCGAGCGCGATCGCGGCGCGCGCACCCCACCAGTCGAGCCGCGAGGCCGCCCCGGGCTCCGGGCCGTTCGCGAGCTCATCGAGCTCCTCGACGCGGGCTCCATCGAGCTCGCCCGCGCCGTGGCGGAGGAGCCGCGCGGCCGCCCGGAGCGTGTCGTCCGCGGAGCCTCCGGCGACGAGCGCCGCCGCGCGCGCCGCCGCCGCGCGCGGGTCGACGTGCGATCCGACGTCCGCGCTTACGACGCCGTCGCCCCTCGCGGCGACCACGTCGGCGATGGCCCAGAGCGCGTAGGCCTCCGCCTTCGCGTCGCCCGCGTCGCGGGCCCGTGCGATGGCGTCCTCGGCGGTCCGGCAGGTCTCGTGCACCAGGCCCGCGGTGGCGTAGGCGGCGGCGCAGGCGAGCAGCGCCCGGGCGCCCTGCGCCGGCCGGCCGAGGTGCTCCCAGAGCAGCGCCGCGCGGGTCGAGGTCGCGATTGCGCCGTCGAGATCGCCGAGATCCACCGCCGCCGCCGCCTCGCCGGTCCGGTAGGTCGCCTCCTCGACCACCGCGCCGGCGCGGACGGCGTAGTCGACGGCGGCGCTGAACGACGCGTGCGCGCGCTCCGGATCGCTCGCGTGCCACGCATAGCCGCGAACGGCGGCCATCCGCGCCAGCTCCTCCACGGAGCTCGCGAGCGCCTCGCCGCGCGCCACCTCCGACAGCGCCCGCGCGGTGTCGCCGCGCAGCACGGCGAGCAACGCGCGCACCTCGCAGAGCGGCGCCGTGACCGCCTCCCCGGCGAGCGCGTCGGCCGCCTCCAGCGCCCCCGCGTCGATCGCGACGCGCGCGAGCACCGCGCGCGCGCGCCCCTCCGGGTCCGCGCCGGCGTCGATCGCGGCGCGCGCGCGCTCCTCCGCGAGGGCGCGATCGCCGGCGCGCCGCAGCACCTCGGCCGCGAGCGCCGCGGCCTCCGTTGCGCCTCGCACGCACGAGCGCAGCATCAGGCTCCGCGCGCGCCCGGCGTCGCCGTGCAGCCGGAGCGCGTTGGCCGCCGCGACGACCAGGCTGGCCGGCGCGTCGTCGCGCTGCTCGATCGCCTCGAGCGCGAGCGGATCCGGCGGCACACGCGCGATCGCGAGCGCCAGCGCCGCCGCCTCCGCCGCGTCGATGGCGTGCGCTTCGGCGGCGCCCTCGGCCGCTCCGCGGTCCTTCGGCGCCACGCTCGCCCGCCGCCGCGCGCCGCTCCCCGGGGTTCCCAGCACGGCCGCCTCGACGTCCGCGAACGTCCAGGCGCGCGGCGGGACCTGCCGCGCGAGCGCGACGAGCGCGTCCGCGAGCGCCCTCTCCGGCGCAGACGCGAGCGGCCCCATCGGCCACGCCGCCGCGCTCGTCCCCGCGAGCGCGGTGAGCCACCGCGCGACGCGGTCCGGCCCGAGCCGCCCCAGCCACGCCGCGTCGCTCTGCGGCGGGCCCACGCGCGCCGCGCCGTCGCCCGCGCGGAGCGACGCGCCGGAGAGCGCGCGCACCCGCTCGACCACCGCGAACGCGTCCACGAGCCAGGGGGCGACATCGTCGCGCACCCCGAGCGCCGCCTCGAGCTCGTGTCGCCGCAGGCGCAGGTAGGCGGCGCGCACGCGGCGCGCGTCGCGGTCCTCTCGATCGCGCTCTGCGCCGGGCGCCCCCGCATCGCGGCCGGCGCGCCCCGGGGGCGAGGCGAACGGGGGCCGCGCGCGCTGCGCGCCGGCGATCGCGGCGCGGGCCGACTCGGTGACCCACGCGGACGACGGGCGCGCCGCGGGTGAGGGGGAGAGGAGCGCCCGCCAGATCGCGTCGAGCGTCGGCCCGGCCGCGCTCTCCGCGGCCGCCGCGGCCCGCGCCGCTCCGATCGGATCGTCCGCGTCCGCCACGCCGGGGAAGGCGATCTCGGCGAGCAGCGTCCCCAGCGCGAGCAGATCCCTCGCCCGCGCGTCTCCGAGCTCCGCGTCCCCGCGCGCGATGTACCGCAGCGTCGCCCCGTCCACGGACGTCTCGTGGATCGAGCAGGCGAGCCCCAGGTCGATCACCGCGATCCGCCCCTCCGGCGTCAGGATCAGGTTCTCCGGCTTGAGATCTCCGTGCGCCAGGCCGATGCCATGCAGGTCGGCGAGCGCCTCGCCCGCGTCGCGCGCGGCGGCGAGCGCGAGCGCCGCGCGCTCGCCAGGGGGCAGCCCGCGCAGGGCGTCGGCGACGGCTCGCCCTTCGATCCAGCGCATCGCAACGAACGCGCGCCCCTCCTCGCCGGGGGCGCCCTCGACGCGCGCGACGCGCGCGACGCCAGACGGCGCCGCGAGCCAGCCGACGTCGACGAGCTCCGGCAGCCGCGGCGAGAGCGCCAGCGCCGCGTGCAGCGCCTCGCGGCCGAGCACCCGCCGCACGGAGGCGCGCTGCGCCGCGGACGCTCCGCGCTCGCGCGGCTCGATCTTGAGCGCCACCACGCCGCCGCGCTCCTGATCGACGGCCCTCCAGACCTCGGCCGACCCGCCGGACCCCGCGACGTCCAGCAGCCGGAAGCGCTCTGCCAACCGAGGTGTCACGGTCGACGGCTCGCTCATCCCCGGAATGCTCCCGGGCGAGGAGCCACCTGTCAACCCGGTTACGGATCCGGCGGAGCGCCCCCCGCCGCGCCCGCCCCGCCTCCGCCTCCGCCTCCGCCCGATCCGTCGCCGCAGCTCGGCGCGCCGCCATCTGGCAGATCGATATCGACGGCCCCCGCGTCGCTGCACGTGTCTTCCGGGCCCATGCCGTAGTGGTCCGCCACGAAGCGCGCGAGCGACGTTTTGTCGAGGCACGTCGCGGTGTACGTCGCGCCCCAGGCCGCGGCCGCGACCGGGGTGTCCAGCGCGCTGTCGGGCGTCATCACGAGCCGCGCCTCCGGCCCTCCCGGCACCAGGAGGCACTTCGGATCGGAGGCGGCCTCGGCCCGCACCTCGTCCAGCACCGCCTTCACCTCTGCGCAGCCGGACGGGGCGCACCGGTACGCGAGGACGATCGCGCCGTGCTCGAGGTTGTGGACGTACATCTCGCGCGGGACCTCGGACTCGAAGCGCTTGTACTCGGCCCACAGGCCCCAGTGATCTCCGCCGCTCGGCGGGTTGGTCGCGTACTGGACAGGCGCGCACGTGACCACGTGTTGCGCCGACGTGACGGGGATCCCCGTCTTGACGACGACCTTGCACTCGGTCTCGCCCGGGAGCGGCGGAGCATCCGGAAAGCTCGTGACGGTCTCGGGTTGTTGCGGCGCGGGCGCGGCGTCGCCCTCGTCGATCGGGGGCGAGCTCGTGCCACACCCGCTCAGAGGAACGGCGAGCCCGGCGACCATCGTGGCAGCGACGCACATCTGCGCGAAACCGCAGTGTTTCATGGCCGAAGCCTACCATGTCCGACGCGCGACGCGCGTTGCCCTGGCACGTCGGCTCTGGTGTACTTGGGTCCCCTAGCGTGGCGAAGCAAGAGAACGATCATCGGCAGACGCTCGTCACCTGCACCGCGATCGCCCCGCCGGTGCTGCCGGTGGCGCCGGGCACCGCGTGCCTGGTGGTGATCTACGGCACCGAGCTCGGGCGCCGCATCGCGCTAGGGACCGGGGCGATCGAGTGTGGGCGCGCGATACAGACCGACATCCCGCTCGACGACGACGCGGTGAGCCGTCGTCATGCGCGCATCTCCTGGACGGGGATGAGCTACGTTGTCCGCGATCTCGGCTCGACCAATGGCACCTACGTGAACGACGTCTCCGTCGATGAGCGCGCCCTCAAGGACGGTGACCAGGTGAAGATCGGCCGGACGATCTTCAAGTTCATCCAGGGTGGGAACGTCGAGCTCTCGTATCACGAGGAGATCTACCGGCTGATGACCTTCGACGGTCTGACGCAGGTCCACAACAAGCGCTCCTTCGAGGTCGCGCTGGAGCGCGAGGTATCGCGGGCTTGTCGCTACCATCGCCACCTCGCGCTCATCATGTTCGACATCGATCACTTCAAGAACATCAACGACACCCGCGGGCACCTCACGGGCGACGCGGTGCTCCGCCAGATGGCCGCGCTCGCCGCTGCGAACGTCCGCCGCGACGACATCCTCGCGCGCGTCGGCGGGGAGGAGTTCGCCCTGCTCGTGCCGGAGATCGCCCTCGACAGCGCCCGTCTGGTCGCCGAGAAGCTGCGCGCGCTCGTGGAGCGCACGCCGTTCCGCTTCGAGGACGGCGAGGTCGCCGTCACCGCGAGCTTCGGGGTCGCCGGCGTCACGCCGGACGCGCCAGTCTCGCCGATGGAGCTCTACCGCCGCGCCGACGAGCGGCTCTATCGTGCGAAGAAGGCCGGGCGGAATTGCGTGATGTGACGGCGCGCAGGCGCCGTCAGGGCGAGGCAACCGGGGCGGAGCAGTCTCGCGGCGCGGCGCCGTTGAGGATCCACGCGGACAGGATATCGATGCCGTCCACGTACGGCGTGACGTCCGGATCGTCCGGCGTCTCGGGGCTCTGGGGGTGAAACCAGAACACGGGGTTTGAAGGCGGGGGAGGCATCGGCATCCCCACCACGAACGCCGCCTGCAGCCGCTCGGTCTCCTGGCGGAGCTTCTCCGCCGCATCGGCGGACAAGGAGGGGTCGGACGCGCTCTGCCCGATGAGGATCTTGTAGAGCAGGTAGCTGTTCCCCGGGTTTCCCGGATCGATGAGCGGCATGGCCCTGCCGAAGCGCTCCGGGGATGCCTCCCCCATGTGCGCCTTCTCGCCCATCTGGGTCTGGTGCGCGGTGCGCCCGATGGCGGTGTCGAGGAGCGCATCGATCCGGTTGAACATCGGCCCCCCCAGGTTCAGGTTCAGCCCTGCGGCGGCGCTTCCGTCGAAGTGGCACCCAACGCAGGTGGAGAGGAAGTACGCGGCCCCCTTCACGCAGACGCTGCACACCGGATCGTCCGCGCACATCTCCGCGACGCACTCGAGGTCTCGCTGGCAGTAGAAGTCGCCGCTCGGCGGGCGCTCCGGCATCGCCTGAGGCGGGTTCGTCGCCGCGACGGAGAACTCGATGCGCGTGTTGCCGCCGAGGGACGCGCCGTCGAACGCGCGGATGCCGGACAGCGCAGCCTCGTCCGCCGGCTTGAAGACCGTCAGCGCATACCGGGTCCCGGGAACCAGGCCCGGCATGCCCTCGATCTGGCGGAAGATGACCTCCCGCTGGACAGGGTTGTACGTGGGCGCCAGGGCGATCGGATTGACGCAGTCCGCGTAGGTCTGGACCGTGGCCAGATCGCCCGAGACACACACGGATTCGGCACCGACCGTGGCGCTCACCGAGCTCGGCAGCAGGTAACGATCGAACTTCAGCACGAAGCTCGCGGTCGACAGCACCTCGGTCGTGCCGGCGGGATCGAGCGCGGTGCGGACGGGCTGGTAGTTCTGGTCGAGGCTGGTCGTGGCGCGCGCCTCGATCAGCTGGACAGGAGGGGCGTCGATCGGCTGGAGCGTGGCCTCCCCCACGTCGCAGCCGGCCGTCGCGAGGGCCGCCTGCAGGCAGAGGGGGAGGGGGGCAAGGCGCGTCGCGCGAGCCAGCGTGCTCAGCTCTCGGAATAGAGCGAGAGCTGCTCGCGGACGACCTTCTCGTTTACCCCGGACTGAATGTGCTCCTTGAGACAGTCGGCCAGCGTGATCAGCATGTCGTCTACCCCTTTCTCCTCGATGAGCTTCGACAAAAGTTGGCGTGCATCCCGTCCGTCGTCCTCGCGGAGGAAGCCCCGCACTGTCTCCAGCGTGATTTCCCCCTGGAAATCGAGATAGAGGTTGTCGATCAGGTACTTGATCAGCTCCTTCACGCCCGTTCTCCTTGGCGTTCGCGGCGATCGTTAGGGAAGCCGCGCGCACTTCGCTATACCCGTCGCCGGAAGGCCAGGGCAAGGAATATACTGACGGATTTTGACTTTTCATTGGCACCGCTGCACGAACCTGTCGCTCGACTGATGGCACACCAGGCACGGACGCGGGTTCCGGGAGAACGCCGTCTTGCACTTGCTCTCGAACCCGAGCGGGTGCGGGTTCAGCCCTTGCCCGCCTGACGCCCCGCGCGTCGCGTGGCAGGTCGCGCAGTCCCGCTCGGTGTGGCAGGAAACGCACGCATTCAGGTTTCGCTCGGCTTCCCAGGCGTGGTGCTTCGCGCTGCGCGGCGCTGTGGTCCACTCCGCCGGCGGGGGATGGAAGCGGCGCCCCGCAGGCCGCGCTGCGCTCGGCGCGTCGCGCGCCACGCCCGTCCGCCGGTGACAGTCCGCACAGAACGTCTGCTCCTGATGGCAGCTCACGCAGCGGGGATTGTCCTGCCGGGCCGCTTGCGGGTGCATCGAGAGGAAGTCGTTCGGGTGGACGTTGCGCGGACGGATCTTCCCGTCGTGGCAGTCGGTGCAGTAGTTCGCGCTGTGGCATGACCCGCAGAAGGCGCTGTCGTTCGCGGCGACCTGCTTGTGCCGCTCGAGCCAGTCGGGCGTGTGCCCCGCGCTGTGCAGCCACGCGGGCGGCAGCAGATCGCCCGTGGCGAACGCGGTCACGAGCCGCCCGTCGGGGCGCGTCAGGTGGCAGACGTCGCAGTCGCTCTTCGCCTCACCCTGGGCCGCGCCGCTCATGTTGTGGCACGTGAAGCAGCCGGCCATGCGCGGCAGCTGATCTCGGGTAGCGAGCTCGATCCGGTCGACGCGGCCGTGGCACTGGCTGCACTTGATGTTCCGGCTCACGTGCTTCGCATGAGGGAAGCGGAGGTTCGCGTGCGGCAGCACGAGCGGCGCCACCTTTCCGTCGCTGCCAGCGTTCTCCCCGATATGGCAGTACGCGCACTGTCCGTTCTCGTTCGTCCCCGCCTTCACCTGGGTGAGGTCGGAGTGATCGACATCATGACAGTTGTCGCACGTCTCGCTCGGCTTCGGCAGCAGCCGGTCCGTCACCGCGCCGCTCGTGTAGGCCGCGCCGTGGCACGATTTGCACGTCTGCTTGAGCCCCTTGACGTGCTTCTTGTGGTTGAACCGGATCGTCAGCGTCTGCGGGGGGTAGATCTCGTCGCTCGGGACCGGGGTCGCGCTCGTCCCAGGCGGCATCCACGCCAGCGGCACCTCCGCGTCGGCGGGCATCGGGTGGAGGCCCGACGTGAACCCGCCGCGCGGCGCCTTCGCGGGCGCCTCTCCCTCGGCGTCGCCCTCCTCCGCGTCATCATCTGCCGCCTCGGCGCCGTCGTCTCCCGCTGCCGCCGGCGGCTTCGGCTGGGCAGCCGCCTCGGGGCCCACGATCGCGAGCGCCAGCGCGCCCAGGCATGCGACGATCGCGACCCACCCAGGGACGAACCTCGCCTCGTCTCGCCGAGCGCGGCGGCGTCCGTCCTGTCTTGCGTCCATGCGATCCTCGCTCACGGCGCCACCCGCAGGTTCACGAGGCCGACGACCCGGAAGCGCTGGCCCACAAGCCGGTTCATGTCGTGCTCCCACTCGATCTTGAAATCCGCGGCCTCGCCCGGCCGATACCCGGCCCCGAGGACATATCCGAACGACGTCGCGCCCCGGTCCGGCCTGAGCGGATCCTCCCAGTTGTACAGCGACATCCGCGCTCCGAGCGCGTAGCGCTGCCCGCTCAGCCGCTTCTCTCCCGCGAGATCGGCCCCCGTCCGCCGCCCGCGCTCCCCCGTCTGCAGCATCCCGCGGAGCTCGACCGACGTCGTGCGCGTGCGGTAGCGGCCCGCGAGGTTCGCGAGCACATCGGTCGAGATCGTCGCGGCGCGGTTCTTCTCGTCGCGCGCGTAGTCGCGGAGATCGCCGTCATTCGGATCGAGCGACGTCGCGCCGACGCATCCTGGTCGCTCCACCGCCTCGCACTGGCCAGCGCCGAACTCCTCCGGGTTGCCTTCGGCGATCCACATCCGCGTGCCGCCCCAGGCCGCGACATCGATCTCGCGGGTGATGTCCACCGCCGCCCGTCCGGTGATCGTGGTGATGGGATCGTGGGTGAACCAGTTCCAGATCGAGTCAGCGTCGAACGTCGGAACGAAGTAGTCGACGTCCGCCCCCAGCGTGACGCGGCTCCCGGCGTACACCTCCAGGCCGCCGTAGAACGAGCCGACGAGCTGGTTGTAGAAGTCGTAGGTCACTCCGCCCTTGATGCCACCGAGATCCGGCTTGCTGATGTTGGCGGCGTACCCGAGGCGATCCTGCGAGATGCGCGACCCATCGGACGTCCGGACGCCTCCGTCCGGATCCGGGAACTGCTGGGTGACAGAGGTTCCCAGGTTGTAAACGCGGCGGTAGGTCAGGCGACCGTGGATGTAGTTCGGGCCGGCGCTCTCGAGCGCGACGCCGAACGCCGGCGCCAGGTCGGCCTCCTGATACGACGGGAAATCGGCTGCGCTCCCGGGTTGAGTCCGGTCGTCACCGAATCCTCGGTGGCTGCCGCGCCAGATCCCCTGCCGCTCGAAGCGCGATGTGGAGAGCGGCAGGCCGCCGCGCTGCTCGAGCCCGCCGTACGCCTCGAGTTGAACGTAGTAGGGCGTCGTCACCCGGACGAGCGCGCCGTCGAACGACCACCACCCGAGCACGTCGCTCACGTACTGGCGGCCGACCCGGAAGCCGAGCCACCCGCTGGCGACGTTCCGCCCTTCGACGTACGCGTACATCAGATCGAGGGGCGCCTCGCGCAGCCCCGGGATGTAGCGCGAGCCGCCATCGACGCTGTAGTCGGTCTCGCCGCCCCGCTGCGCGCCGTCGAGGTGGCCATTCATCCCGAAGTCCGCGTCGAGCCGGAGCCGCACGGTCGCCGAGTAGTCGGCCTCGCCTGGGGCGGAGTCGCCCTGGAGGTTGTAGACGGCGAGCCCCAGCGTCTGAAGGAGCCGCCGCCGCTCGATGTTCGTGTCGCCCCAGGGGCCCGCGACCTCGTAGGCCTGGACGCCGGTCGTCGACTCGACCTCGAAGTCGGCTGCGGCCGCGCTGCGCGCGGCGAGCGCGCAAGGCAGCAGGCACGCCGCGGCCAGCGCGCGTGACAGGGGGAGGCGACGGAGGGGGACGCGACGGGCGCTCCCCACGAGCGTGCCTGGGCGCGCGGCGCTGGGGCGCCGGGGACGAGGTCGTGACGGAAGCTCCGCCATCCATGAGCGGTGCTCAATCACGGACTGCGCTCGCTTTCGTCTTGTGCGGGCCGGTCTGCGCGGCTTCGCTCTCAGCTACCGCCGAGGGCTGAACAAGCATGGCGTGGAGTTTCGTCCACGCGCGGTGATGCTGTCAACCCGATCGCAGGACGAACGGACTTGTCACGATGCGCGCCGGGTCAGCTGTATCCAGCGCCCTTCCGGAGCTTGCCGTCCGAGCCCACGCTGAAGCCGTTCGAATCCTGCAGCGCCTGGCTCGCGCTGCTCCGCAGCTCGGCCGGCACCGTCCAGCCCCGGGTCATCAGCCCCTCGGCGACCTTGTTCTTCACCCGGACCGACTCCTCGGTCGCGAGCATCTTCACCAGCGCTGGCACGCTCGCCTCATCGCCCTGGGAAAAGATGGTCTGCACGGCGTGGAAACGGACCGTCTCGTTGACGTCGTCGAGGAACCGCTCGACCGCCACCCGCACGTCGTCGCCCTTGATGTCGCCCAGCGCCATGATGAGCTGCTGCTTCGGCTCGACGTTGCGCGCATACTCCGTGTCGAAGCGGTCGAGCAGCTGGACGAGCTCGGTCCGGTACCCGGTGTCGTCGAGCAGCGCCCGCAGGATCTTGAGCGGCCAGGTGAGCGCCTCGGCCTTGATGCAGAACTCGACCACGGCAGGCACCGCGTCCTTGCCCGCATCGACGATCCCCCGGAAAGCCAGATCCTTCTCCTCTTGATCCGTGATGGAGGGGTCGATCGAGAACGTGAAGCGCCGGAGGAGCGCCGCCGCCGCATCCGCGCTCTTCATCGCGGCGAGCGACTGGATGGCGTCGAGGCGGTCGTACGTCTGAGCGCGCTTGTCCGCGACGACCTTCGCAGGCCCGGCCACCTTCTTGTCGGAGGGGGCGCCCCCGGCAGGGGGATTGCTTTTGCGGAGAAAATCGAAAATACCCAACGCTGACCTCTGCTGGCTGTCCCCGCCGCCCGGTCCGAGCTACCCGGCGATCGTCGCCGGATCTATAGCGGGGCGCATCTTCGTGAGCTACGGGCTCATCCGCGTCGTTCGGCTCGCTGCGGCGTACTCTCGTACGCCTCACGCGCCTGCCTAGCGGCTGAGCCCGTATCACACGAACCTGCACCCCGCTAGAGTGGCTCCCTGCAGAGGGTGCTTCCCGCCCGAGCTACCCCGGGCGGACCGGCTCGGTCACCGCGAGCCGGCGCAGCCGTCTACTCCGTCGTCTTGATGCCGGTGGGGAGTTGAATGCTCAGGCTCACGGTGACCATGCTCGTGAAGTGGAATTCGCGGTCCTTGTCGTCCACCTTGCGGTCGGGGAACGCCTCGTCCGTTCCGAGCCCGTGGTTGTCGAAGCCCGAAGTATTCCATGCGAACGGCAGGGCGCGCCACTCCGCGCCGAAGCCGATGAAGTCCGACGGGTAGAAGTTCCAGCCGAGGCCGAACGTCGGCGCGAAGGCCATGCGGCTCTCGAGCCCGAAGGTCTCCGCGCAGGCGTTCTGGGTGGTCGTGCCGCACTCCTTGCGCTCCTTCACGCCGATCGCCGCGGCTCCCGCGAAGAAGCTCACGTCGGTGTCAACGAAGAGCTCGGCGAACAGCGCCAGCTTTCCGCGGAAGGGAACGACCGTGACCTGTGGCGCTGCGACCCACTGGATCTGTCCGAGCTGATCCTTCGTCAGGTCGCCCTTGGTCAGGTTGACCCTGGTCAGCTGGCACGCCTTCGTGAACGGCTGGGTGTCGCAGTTACGCCCGTCGATCGCGACGCGCTGGAGCTCGTCCGTCAACCCGGTGTTGTACTGAAACCCGTACCCGCCCCAGGCGCCGAAGCCGAGCCAGTCCGTGAAGTGGTAGGTGAGCCGCAGGCCCGGCATGATCGTCCGCCGGTACTCGTCCAGCAGCGTGAACGATGCGCCTGGAGCCACCTCGAACCGCCCGTCACGGTGGAGCCGGAGCTTCCGCACGGCCGGCGCGCCGGCCAGAGGGCCCGTGAGCTGGATCTCCTGCGCCTCCGCGGGCGCAGCCGTCATCAGAAGTGCACAGCCGGTAAGCCCTGCCACCACGGTGCAGAGGCTCTGGACGAATCGACGCATCATGCCTGTCCCCGTCTTTGGCTGAATCATCCTATGTCTCGCGCTCGGCGTCTGCGCGTCCCCGCGTCCAAAGTCCTCACTTCGGCAGCCGGTATTCCCAGGAGAACGGCAGGAAGACCGACAGCCCGACCTGCGCCTGTACGTTGTTGGTGAAGCTCTTCCCCTCGGCGAGCCAGGTGCTCTTGTCCTGAGGGTTGTTTGTGTCGACGCTGGGGTTCTCGAGCTCGTCGAAGAAGATGTAGTCGCTGACCTCGAACATCGCCGCAAACCAGCGGTTGAAGAAGATGCGGAGGCCACCGCCGACGTGGAACGAGAGCTTCGGCTTCCAGTCGAAGGTGCGGTTGTCGGGATCGACGACGGCCATGGGCCTCGTCGAGATCGCGCCGACACCGCCCAGCACGAAGAAGTCGTAGTGGAAGATGAAGTCGCTGAACCCGGCGAACTTGCCGTACGCGGGGACGTACGTGAAGTTCGCATTCGCGTTCCACTGATACTCGGTGATCGGCTCGCCGATACGCGCCGCCCTGCTCGTCTGGAAGTTGAAGTCCGACGGCGTGTTGAGGGCACCGTACCAGTTGCCGTTGACCCCGATCGCGAGGACGTTGGTGAGGTACCAGTTGACCGCGAGCCCCGGCCCGTTGTGGCCGACGAACTGATCGTTCATCGTCAGCCCGAAGTACGGGTTCACCTCGAAGCGGTGGTAGCGCAGCGCGTAGATCTGCTGCACCGCGTAGGTCTCGTTCTTGAGATCCTTCGCGGCCTCCTTCTCCAAATTGATCGTGGGACACGCCGTCGGGTCGATCGCACAGATGTCCCCAAGCCCTGTCGTCTCGCCGCCCTCGCCAGGGGCCGCAGGCGCCTCCACCGGCTCCGTGCCCTCGGCAGGAGTCTCTGGCTCGTCGAGGTTGATTTCCTTGGGTTGCTCTTTTGGCTGAGCCAACGCCGTAAGCGGCATCGCGACCAGCGCAGCCGCAACGAGAAGCCCCACGCGAGCCTGGTTCATCGCCATCCCTTCCAAAGTCCGTGCGATGCGAGCGATCGATCGCCCAGGTAGTACAGCTTCCTAACTACTCGAATTCATTAAATAATTCGGTCAACCGCCAAGCCCGACGGACTATATCACGTCGAAAATAAAAGGATCAACAACCAAATCCTTTTGCCACGGACGACCGGCGGCGTCGCAGAGGGGGCCCGGCGGGTGGGCACGCGGCGAGCGGCAGACTCGCTGCACAATCACCGCGGGCTCGGATCGCCGGTGTGCTCGCGCCGAGGGCGCGACGATGGTGACGCCTGACGGGTTCAGCGGCAGAGGCGCGGCGTGCTGAGACATCGGAGCCATCGCCCGTTGGTTGGACCGGTGTCGAGCCGCGCGATTGGGTGGTGAGGAGAGATCGAGCGCCGCCGACGCTCACGCCGCGGACCGCGCGTCAGGCGGCCGCGTCTTCGGAGCCGCTGGCGCGGCCGAGCATCGCCTCAACGAACTCGTCGGACTCGAACTCGCGGAGGTCTTCCGCGCGCTCGCCGATGCCGACGTACCGGACGGGCAGCCCATGCTCGGCGCAGATGCCGAGGATGACGCCGCCCTTGGCGGTGCCGTCGAGCTTCGTCAGCACGATGCCGGTGATCGGCAGCGCCTCCTTGAAGAGCGCGGCCTGCTGCATGGCGTTCTGGCCGTTCGTCGCGTCGAGCACGAGCAGCGTCTCGTGAGGCGCACCCTCGAGCGCCTTGTTCATGGTGCGCGCGACCCGGGACAGCTCCTCCATGAGGTTCGTCTTCGTGTGCAGCCTGCCGGCCGTGTCGGCGAGCACGACGTCGGCGCCGGTGTCCTTCGCCTTCTGGATCGCGTCGAAGATCACCGCGCCGGGGTTCGCGCCGTCCTTGCCGCGCACGACCTCGCAGCCGACGCGCTTGCCCCAGACGTTGAGCTGCTGCACCGCCGCTGCCCGGAACGTGTCGCCCGCCGCGAGCACCACCGTCCGGCCCTCGGCCTTGAGCTGCGTCGCGAGCTTGCCGATCGTGGTCGTCTTTCCCACGCCGTTCACGCCGACCACCATCACCACGGTGGGCTGCGCCTTCAGCGGCAGCCCGCCGCCGGCGCCGACGCGCAGGATCCGCTTCGCGTGCTCGCGCAGCGCGTCCCAGACCTTGTCGGTGTCGGCGAGCTCGTTCCTGCTGAGCGCCGACCGGATTTCGTCGAGGAGGAGCTCTGTCGTCTTCACGCCGACGTCCGAGGTGAGCAGCACCTCTTCGATCTGCTCGACGACGTTGGGATCGATCTCCTTCTTGCCGGCGAACAGCGCCTTCAGCCGGCCGAAGAACCCCTCGCTCTCCCGCACCTTCGTGAGGCCTTTGCGGAGCCCCTCGATGTCGCGCTTGCGCGCGGCCGGAGGCGCGGTCTCCCGCGCTGGCCTGGCGGCCGGCTTGACGGCCGGCGCCTCGATCGCGGGCGCGATGGGCGCCTCCGTGACCGCGGTCGCCGTCGGCTCGATGGCGGGCGGCGGCGCGACGGGCGCCTCGACAGGGGCGGGCGCCGCCGCGGGCGGCTCCTCCTGCGGCGCGGGCTCCTTCGCCTTCGCCGGAGGAGCTTCCTCCGCCGGAGGCTTCTTCGGGGCACGCGGCTTCTCGGTCGGCTTGTCCGCCGGCTTCTCGGAGGGCTGCTTCGCCTTCTCCTGGAGCTTCTTCGGTTCGGGGGGCGCTGCGATCTCCGGTGGCGGCGCCTTCTTCATGACGAAGTAGACGATCGCCGCCACCACGACGAGGCCGACGATAATTAGGGCGATTTCCACGTTGGCGTTCTCCGGCGAGGGAGCCGACTATATGGGACGCACCCCATACGTCAACGTGCGGTCGCGCGGGGGCGCGATCCGGCCAGCGAAACGGCAGATCGGCGCGGCGACGGGGCCGGCGCTCCGCGGGCCCCGTGCGCCTGGCTCACGGGGCCAGCGGCGAGGCGCCCGGCTTGGGCTCCGATGCCCCGAGGTCCTGCTCGATCCGCTCGTCCACGGGATCGGGACCGAAGGCGGCGTGCTCGATCCGGTTCGCCCAGAGCTCGACCTCGCGCTGCTGAACCCTGCTCGCCACCCGGCGCACGTGCCCGGGCGTCGGCTCCGGCGGCCCCTCGAAGGGGGCTCCCTGGCGCCGCGCCCAGCGGACGAGGCGATCGAGGACGGCGCGGCGCCGCGTGACCAGCGCGATGCCCAGCTTGCTCGGCGACGGGAGCGCCTGCTCATGGCTGCTGTGCATCGGCGCGCGGACCACGAGCCTCGCGTCGCTCCGGTACGGCGCCTCGATCGAGAACTCGCCGACGTCGTCGGTCAGCGCGCGGGCGATGACGCCGCTGCCGTCGAAGGCGGGGACGACGATCACGAGCTCGGCGCGCGCGATGGGCGTTCCGTCATGCGCGTCGGCGACGGCGCCACGCCAGCCGGTCGCGCCCTCGAGCGGTCCCATGACGCGCACGCCGGCGCGGCCGGGCGGCGCGACGGGCCGCTCGTCGCCCGCGCGCGTTGTTGCGGCGCGCTTCGGCGCCCGCCGCCAGCCGCCGAGAACCCAGCCCGCGATGGCGAGGACGGCGGCGCCGAGCGCGATCTGCCGCCACGCCCCTGGGCCCGCGACGGGCACGTCGATCGCGAGCTCCGCGCCGGGGATCCACCACGGAGACGCGGGCACGTAGCGGAGCGAGATCGGGACCGTCCCCTCTCGCTCGGCGGTGAACGCGGCGATCACCCGCGCCTTGCCGCCGGTCACGGTGGCCGCCCCGACGGGCTCGCCCGCGCGCAGCGCCTCGACCACGCCGCCCTCGACCGGGCCGCGGGACGAGCGCACCTCGACGTCGATCGGCACGCCGTCCTCCGCGCGCGCCGGCTCGACAGGATGCGACAGATCGAGCGTGACCTGCGCGTACCGGACGACGCTCTGGCTGACGCTCGCCTTCGCGAGCGTGGCGGTTCCATCGAAGCGCGCGCGCAGCACGCCCTGGCCGGCGCCGTCGAGGCGCTCGGTCGGGAGCTCGAAGCGCGCGCGGCCGTCGCCGCCGGTCGGCGCCTCCGCGAGCCGCGCGCCGCGCTCGTCCTCGAGCACGACCAGGAGGCGTTCGCGCTCGAACGGCGCGCCGCTCCCGACGCCGCGCGCGCCGCTGCGATCGAGCCGGAGCGCCACGGTGACGTTCACCGTCGGGCGATCGAGATCGACCGCGTCGACCGGCGGATCGAACCGGAGGATCACCGGCGCGAGCGGGGCCGCGTGCGCCTCGAGCGGGATCTTCGTCTCGACCGCGTCGTAGAGCTTTCCCCCTGCGAACCGGATGCGCAGCGTGGCGTCCGCGAGCGGCGAGCGCCCGCGGAGGCAGAACCCGCCGCGCTCGTCTGTCGCGATCACGTAGCCGCCTTGCGAGGGGCGGGGCTCGCGGGCGCGCGCCGCGCCGTCGGCCGCGCACCCGTCGACCGCCGGCAGGACCGCGGGGGCGCCGGCGCTCGTGAGGGCATCGATGGAGAGCGGCGCCTCCGCGATCGCGCTCCGCGCGTCGTCGACCACGCTTCCGCGCACGACGAACCCGTCGGGCTCGGTCCATGCGACCGCCTCGATCTGCGCGCTTCCGCGCACATGGATGCGGAGCGGCGCACCTTGCGTCTGCGCGTGCGCCGCGGGCGCCGCCGCGAGCGCCGTGGCCGCGAGGAGCGCCCACGGCAGGCATCGTCTCAGTCCGCGCATCTCCCGAAGGCCTCCGGCGAGCTCCTCGTCATGGTCGCGCATTATCCGTCACGCCGACGCGGCACGGGCAAGGGGAAGCCGATCCGAAGCCGTGCCGAGCTCGCGCTCGCCCGGCGCGAGCGAGCGAGCAAGCGGCGAGTGCGGACGTAAGCGGACGTGAGCGGACGTGCACGCGAGCTCGCGGAAGCGCGTCGGATCGATGGCGGCAGCGGGTGGGTAGATAAGCGGATGGTGAAGCCGTGTTCGCCGTGAGCCCAACATGGTTCACGCGTTGAAGCGCCGCGGGCAGGCCGCGTCAAACCGTCCAGTCTGGTCGCAGCGAGGAGCGAGCGAATGCAAGGCAAAAGTGCGAGCGTGTGCGCACCAATTTTCGGGTGTAGACCCGCTGATCCGATCGCCACGGCGGCGATGCGCTCGTGTATCGTCGGACGTGGAATGCGTCGGCCCTTTTCAGTGCTCGTGTTGCTGGTTGTGACGCTTGTACTCTCGCTGATACCCACGAGGCTTTACGCGGATCAGCGCACGAGCTACCTCGCCGACCAGCTCAGGACCAACGAGGACTATCGCGTCCGCACGCAAGCGGCGCTCGCGCTCGGCGCGTCGGGAGACGACGCCGCCACGAGGCCGCTCTGCGACGCGCTCACGGACAGCAACGCGTCCGTCAAGGTCGCGGCGGCTGCGGCGCTCGGCAAGCTCGGCAAGACCGCGGGGCTCGCGTGCCTGGAGCGCGCCGAGGGGCGCGAGCAGACGCCGGCCGTCAAGTCGCAGATGCAGAAGTCGATCGCGGCGCTGTCCGCTGGCGGCGGCGGCGGCGGCGGCGGCGGCGGCTCGGCGGCGCCGCCGCCTCCGGGCGCGGACACGAAGTACTACGTGGCCATCGAGATCACGAACAAGAGCGGCCGCCCCGAGTCCGAGATCGAGCCGCTCGTGCGCGCCGCGATACAGTCGAAGATCCTCGCGAAGGCCGGCTATGCGGTCGCCCCCAAGGGCGAGACGGTGGCGCAAGGCAAGAAGATTCTGAACGGCAAGAAGCTGAAGGGCTTCTATCTCCTCGCCACGGTCGAGCCCGCCGTGTACCAGGGCGGCAACCTCACCCAGGTGGTCCGCGTCAGCATGTGGACCTATCCGTCCAAGTCGCTCCAGGGTGAGTTCGCGCCGAAGCTCACGCAGAGCGGCACCCCGAAGAAAGACGTCCAGAGCGAGAACATCCTGATGAAGATGTGCGTCGAGAACGCGGTCGAGACCTTCCACAAGGTCGTCGCCTCGCTGTGACGCACCTTCGCTGCTCGATATTGGCTTTTCCAGTGCCTCACGACCCCTGTCATCTCCAGCCAGCTTCGAGGATCCCATGAGCGACGCTTCCAGCACGGCCCCGCAGACCTCCGCGCCGGAGGTCAGAGCGCGCTACCAGCGGAGCGCGCGGAACTACCTGCTCGACCAGAACTTCCAGCTGAAATACACGGGGTTCCTCGTGGGGATCAGCCTTGCGCTCTCCGTGGCGCTGGGGATCCTCCTCTGGAACGCGAGCTCGAAGATCATCGAGCAGAGCCGCAGCGCCGTGCAGCAGGGGCAGGAGACCGTCCGTCAGGGTCAGGAGACCGTCAAGCGCGGCCAGGAGGTGCTCGTCCAGAGCCGTCGGGTCAGCGAGGTCGTCGCGATGAACATCGCGAAGGAGTACAAGGACGACCCCGAGCTCGCGAAGACGTTCGGCGAGGCGGCGCAGCTCGACGAGAGCAAGCTCAAGGACGAGCAGTCGCGGCTCGAGCGCGACGCGGCCACGCTGCAGCAGCGGGCGGAGGCGCTCGAGCGGCAGGCCGCCGACGTCGCGAACAACCAGCAGATGCTGCTCCGCCTCATCGTCGCGCTCCTGTCGTTGCTCGTCCTCGGCGTCGGCGTCGCGGGCATCGTCTTCACGCACAAGATCGCCGGGCCGATCTTCAAGATGAAGCGGCTGCTCCGTCAGGTCGGCGAGGGCAAGCTGATCGTGCGCGAGAAGCTCCGGAAGGGCGACGAGCTCCAGCACTTCTTCGAGGCGTTCGAGAAGATGGTCGAGGACCTGAGGGCGCGCCAGCAGGGCAAGATCGCCAAGATGGATGCGATCCTCGAGAAGCTTGAGGCGGGGGCGCACGCCCAGAAGGGGACGATGGAGATCGATCCCGAGGGTCTCTCCCAGCTGAAGCGACTCCGCAGCGAGATGCAGGAGCAGCTCGACGCGTGATCGAGCCCGCGCGCGGTCGATCGACGCACGCGCCATCCGAATCCAGCCCGAAATCAAGCCAAAAAATTAGGAAACATCAGGCCGCGCGCCCCCGCACGGCCTCGACTGGATCCCTCCGGCCCTACCGTCACCGCGCTAGAAGGCGGCTTTGATGATCTCGACGCTCGCTTCTCCGCTCGGGAGGAACGTCACGGACGCGGCGTCGAAGCGCATCCGCTCCACGCCGCGCACGCGCGAGAACGTGGCGCGCCAGAGCCGCTCGCCCGCTCGCCGCACACGGGCGCGCTTGCTCGCGTCGATGCTGTCGAGCGCGCGGACGTATGAGCCGGCGCCGCGCGTCCGCACCTCGATGATCACGATGACGGGGCCGTCGCGCGCGACCACGTCGATCTCCAGCCGCCCGACCCGCGCGTTGCGCGCGACGATCTCCACGCCCTGCGCGGCGAGGTGAGCGACCACCGCGTCCTCCGCGCGCGCACCGAGCGCTCGCCGCGCGTCGGCTGCCGGAGCGCCAGCGGGCCCGAGCGCGGCCCGGCTCGTCGCCGAAGCCGCCGGTGCGCTGCGCGTTGCGGTGCGCCCGGGCGGCCGGCCGTCGTGTGAGCCCGAATCGTCGCTGGGAGGGAGGGAGAGGGAGGTGCCGGCCAGATCGGCCGTCGTCGGGCGAGGGCTTCGCGAACCGCGACGGCCGGTCACCCGACGCCTAGAAGCCTTCGCACTGGTCCGAGTTGGCGCGGCCCTGCACGTCGCCGCAGGCCCCCTCGTTCTCGAACCCCGTGTTCTGCTTGATGCAGTACTTGCCGGTGATATTCGGGTCCCCGAGGCCGACGTTCGGCCGGATCTCCGAGCAGGTGAAGCCCTGCGGGCACTCGCAGAAGTTGAAATTCGGGTCGTCCGGCTCGCCGTCGGCAACGCCGCACCGGCACGAGCAGTACACCGCCTGCTGCGCGTTCCGGTTCGAGTTGGCGGCGCACTGGCCGCACACGGGCGACGCGACCTGGTCGTCGGTCCCCGGCACGCAGCAGGCTTTGCCCTCGTTCTCTGCCGCCGACTTGGTCGGGTCCTGGCAGCCGGTGAAGCCGTCGCGGCAGAGGTAGAGCTTGCAGACGCCCTCGTCGCACTTCCAGCCGCTGCCGGGGCAGTCCGCGTCGACGCCGCAGCGACAGAAGGCGCCCGCTGCGTCGCACATGCGGCTGAGGCACTGGCTCGCGCCACCATCCGGCCTCGACGGTTCGCAGTCGGGCGCGTACGTCCCCGACTCCTCGCAAGTGGTGCACCCTCCCTGCCCGGGTATGCACGTCGCGGGCGCCTCCTGGCCGAGCGGGCAGCTCACGCGCCCCTGGAAGTGGTTCACCAGGCAGATCCGCGTCTGGCACTGGAAGGATCGCGATTCGATGTTCTCTTCCGTCACCTTGAAGCCAGCGAACTGCGAATCGTACTCATCTTCAGGAAGACACGGGTCGCCGACGCCGCCGCTCTCGCACGCGGAGGGCAGGCTCGCCATTGCGACGACGCTGAGCAGGCCGAGCAGGCCGGACAGAATGGAACGGGTCATCAGAACGTGCTCCTTCGGCGGCGGTGCGCGCCACCGCTTCGGCAGAGGCGCGCGGACGGGAGGCAAGAAAACGCTCAAGTCGAGGTGCTCAAAGGCACAACGTCAGCGGTTGGACCCTAGACGAAGCGCGCCTCGAGCGTCAACAGCCGGATGGGGCGCGCCCGTCCACGTCGCCGAGGTGGGCGGGCGCCGCCGGTGCGAGGCGTTCGACCCTGAGCGCGCTGGTCCCTTGGCAGCGGACGGTCAGGCTGCCGCCTGGGCGGCAACAGTGCGGCGAAGGCGCGACGATCGCACTTAAGGAAGCGAGCGCGCCTCCGTTCGATAATTCCACCGTCGACTCCTACGCAGTGCGCAACCCCAAGGCCGACCCGGCGCCCGGTGTCTCAGGACGGGAATGCAAGAGGGGGCCCCTCGCCCGGCATCGCTTGACAAGCTGCGCGCCACAATCCTACCATCCCCCGCCACACGCAAGTATCCGTTGATTCTCATTGAACTTTTTGGTTCCTGACCGAGCTGCCTCGGGGGTCTACGGCGCGCGTTCTCCGTGTGTGGAGCCGCGAACGGGGCGAAGGGGCCACGATCTTTACGTCGCCGAAAGCGAGGAACGACGATGCGGAACCGGGTGGCGAGTATCTGCCTTGTAGCTTCTGCCCTGTTGCTATCCCCCGCCGTGGGGCATGCGCAGCCCGGCAAAGGTAAGCCCGTCGCGGCTGAAAAGGCGGACGCCAAGGGCGAGAAGAAGCCCAGCAAAGAGGTCAGCGCCGACGAGGATGCGGGCCCCGTGACCGCGGGGCAGATGACGGAGGAGGCGGCGCAGGGCAAGCGGCTCTTCGACAGCGAGCGGTGGAGCGACGCCGCGCGGCAGCTGAAGCGCGTCGTCGACGGCGACACCGGCGATGACGATGGCAACAAGCAGATCGCCCAGTACCACCTCGCGATCGCGCTCTACCGCCTGCAGTTCTACCAGGCGAGCTATGCGATCTTCTCGCAGATCGCCGACAAGCCGAACCACCTCAAGTTCAACGAGACGCTGCTCTGGCTGTCCAAGCTCGCGACGCAGCTCCCGGAGCCGGCGGACATCATCGAGCGCGTCGGCAAGTACAAGACCGAGCAGATCGCGCGGTTCAACAACCCCCAGCAGCGCGACCTCTACTGGCAGCTCAACTACCTGCTCGGCCGCTACAAGTACCGGAACCGGAACTACGAGGAGGCCATCAGCCTCTTCGCCAAGGTCGACCCGAACAGCAAGTACTACGTCCAGGCCCAGTTCTTCAGCGGCATCTCGTACGTGCAGCTGCGCAAGTCGGTGCCGGCTGTCAAGTCGTTCCAGCGCATCGTCCAGGCGATCGACGAGGGCGTCGAGGGCCTCGAGGACGAGGCGCGCATGCGCGACCTCGCGTTCCTCTCGATGGCGCGCACCTACTACTCGGCCTCCGTCCGCCTCGACGACAACAACGTTCCGACGATCGACGCCGCGAAGCTCTCGGCCGCCGTCAAGTACTGGAACCGCGTCGACGTCGCGAGCGAGTACTGGCTGGACAGCCTCTTCGAGCAGTCCTGGGCGTACTTCATGGCCGGGCTGTACCCGCAGGCGCTCGGCAACATCCACACGATCGAGTCGCCCTACTTCCCGAACTCGTTCTATCCCGAGGCCGACATCCTGAAGGCCGTCGTCTCGTTCACGATCTGCCAGTACGGCGACGCGACCACGATCGTCGCGAAGATGAAGAAGAAGTACGAGCCGATCAAGAAGGACCTCGAGTCGATCCTGGTGCGGTACCAGGGGGAGGGGAACGAGGAGCGCTTCTTCCAGTTCCTGAAGGACGTGGGCGCCGGCAAGGGCGACATCCCGCCGAGGGTCCGGCCGATCGTCGAGAACGCGCTCTCCGACCGCCAGCTCCGCCGCAACATGGAGTACGTGCGCATCCTCGATGAGGAGGGGGATCGGTTCAAGAAGGCGCCCGCCAACTTCCGCAACTCTCCGGTCGGCAGCGACGTGACCGACGCGCTCGAGTTCGCGAGGAGCCTCGCGATCCGGAACGCCGGCACGCTCGGCCGGGAGCGCTACCAGCGCAACCTCGACGAGCTCAACGAGCACCTCCGCGACTCGTCGAAGATCCTCATCGACATCACCGCGGCCGAGAGGAACAAGCTCGATCAGCAGGTCGTCAGCGGCCAGCTGTCGAAGGAGGACGCGCTCACGTACGGCGTCGTCAAGCCCGACGACGAGCACGTGCTCTGGCCGTTCGACGGCGAATACTGGCGCGACGAGCTCGGCTTCTACCGGCAGGTCGTGACGTCGAAGTGCAGCAAGTGAGCGATTTCATCATGGTTGGCCCCTCGGCCAGAGGTCGCGGGGCAGGCAGCGCTTCCTCACGGGGGTCCGTGGCGGAGGGACGGAGATGGAGATGAAGCAGTCGAAGTTCGGTGTACTGCATGCGCTCCGCGCGGCGGCGGGTACGTTGGCCGTGGCGGCGTGCGCGGTCACAACGAGCCCCGCGTCGGCGGCCGACGCGTGCATCACGCAGCCGGCGAAGGATGCGATCGCCGCCTGTCCGGGCGGCAAGCTCCAGGTGTCGGCGGGCAAGAAGCCGCAGGTCAGCTTCAAGTCAGCCCCGCAGGGGATCCAGCTGAAGAAGCGCGAGGACTTGACGAAGCCGGCCAATCCGACCGCGTCACAGGCCTCGGCGCAGCGCGACGAGCGGCGCAATCGCCTCGCCCCGAAGGTGAGGAGCCTGCTCGTGACGGAGATCCAGGGGCTCGAGGGCCTGTATTCCTCGACGCCGAAGAACGCGCCGGACCGGCCGAAGCTGATGCGGCGCCTCGCCGAGGGCTACGTCGAGCTCGAGTCGGCGGCGTTCCGCGACAAGACCGAGGGGCAGATCAAGGCGGACGAGGCCAAGCGGAAGAACCCGAAGGCGGTCGCCGGGCTCCGGGCCGAGATCGCCAAGGCCGACAAGATCCTCGTCCTCGCGCGTAAGCAGGCGATCAAGTACTACACGGACCTGAAGACGCAGTATCCGAAGTACTGCCAGAGCACCAACGCGGCCGACCCCGCGAAGAGCACGGGCTGCACGGACGAGGTCCTCTACTACCTCGCCTATGAGTACGAGCAGGCCCAGCAGCTCGAGGACGCTCGCAAGGTCTACTTCGAGCTCATCAAGAACTGGCCGAACTCGAAGTACATCCCGAACGCGTACCTCGCCTTCGGTGAGCTCTTCTTCAACGAGGCGCAGGGCGACCCGTCCAAGTGGGACCTGGCGGAGCAGTCGTACGTCAAGGTCACCCAGTACCCGCCGCCCGAGAACAAGGTCTGGGGCTACGCCCACTACAAGCTCGGGTACGTCTACTGGAACAAGGGCGACTTCGCCCGCGCCATCAGCGAGTTCAAGAAGACGATCGAGTACGGGCAGCAGTTCCAGCAGATGCCGAACGCGGCGCAGCTCGCGATCTCGGCGCGGCGCGACATCATCCCTGTCTACGCGCTCGCGGGCGACCCGCGCAAGTCGCACGACTTCCTCCGTCCGCTCAGCGGCGACGCGAGCGGCAGCTCCGAGAAGACGTTCAAGATGATGGACGACCTCGGGCAGAACTACCTCGACACCGGTCACTACAAGGAGGGCATCGAGCTCTACACCGACCTGATGACCCGCGATCGGGGCCCGAGGTACTGCGTCTACCAGGGGCACATCGCGGAGGCGACGCTCGCCATGAAGTCTGGCAACAAGGACCAGATCATCGGCGAGCTCGGGCGCCAGCTCGACGTCCACAACAAGTTCCAGGGCGAGGGGCACCCGGCGGACGCCAAGCTGAAGTGCTCGAACATCACCGCCGGTCTGCTGACCGAGACGGCGATGGCCTGGCACCTCGAGGCGGTGGGCTCGGGCGGCGTGCGCGGCACCGGCGACAAGAAGACGATGCAGCTCGCCGCGCAGCTCTACGACAAGGTCGTCAACAACTTCAAGCAGGAGCAGTTCGCCAAGTTCGAGTTCCCCCGCATCCTGAAGGAGGACTGGCCGAACATCTTCAAGATCAAGTACGCGATGGCCGACCTTCTGTACTTCCAGAAGGACTGGGCCAAGTGCGGTCCCGCGTTCGACTCGGTCGTGGCCGAGGATCCGAACGGCCCGCAGGCGGCTGAGGCCGCGTACGCCTCGGTGCTCTGCTACCAGAACATCTACACCGAGACCCACAAGGACGGCTCCGACAAGAAGGGGTCCGGCAACCTCCCCGACGGGGGGACGAGCAAGAAGGGCGACAAGAAGGCGGAGAAGGCGAAGTTCCAGCCGAAGGACTTCAGTGACAGCCAGAAGGGCATGATCACCGCCTTCAACCGGTACGTCTGCTACATCAAGCCCGCGGCGAACGACAAGGAAGCCCAGGAGCAGTACGTCGAGGTGAAGTACGCGCGCGGCCGCACGTACTTCGAGGCGCAGCACTGGGAGGAGGCCGCGCTCGCGTTCCGCGACGTGGCGCTGAACCACGCCGACAAGGAAGTCGGCATCTACGCGTCGCAGCTCTACCTCGAGTCGCTCAACGTCCTCGGCGCGAACATGGACCCGCCGCGTCCGTCTTGTTACGACGACATGGCCGCGGATGTGCCCAAGTTCATCGATCTCTACTGCAAGGGTGGCAAGGAGAAGGAGAACGCCGAGCAGTGCGGCATCCTGATCCGCATCCAGCGCGACATCGAGCGCCTGCGCGCGCAGAAGCTCGTCGAGGCTGCTGACGCGGCCGGTGGCGTCGAGGCCCTCAAGAACTATGAGAAGGCCGCCGTCGCCTACATGGACATGTGGAAGAAGTACGGCGAGGCCGCCTGCGAGGCGAAGCAGCCCGCGTGCGAGAAGAGCGAGGAGGTCCTCTACAACGCCGCGAAGGCGTTCCAGGCCGCCCGCCTCATCGCCAAGTCGATCTCGGCCCGCAAGATCCTGCTCGATCCGCGGTACAACCTCCACAACACCGAGCTGGCGAAGACGTCGATCTACGAGATCGGCGGCAACTACCAGGCGATCGCGGTCTACGACGAGGCGGCGAACTGGTACGAGCGCTACGCCCGCGAGAACCCGAAGGGGGAGAAGGCCGCCGAGGCGCTCCAGGACGCGGTCGTGCTGCGGCTCGGCCTCGGTCAGGAGGACCAGGCGATCAAGGACGCCGACCTCTTCAACAAGAACTACGGCAAGGCGAAGCCGGCGCAGACGGCGCAGATCGCGTTCGCGATCGGCGCGCACTACATCGATCGCGAGGACTGGGATCAGGCGCGCCGGCGGCTGTCGACGGCGATGCCGCAGATCGATCGCAACGCGACGTTCGACGTCCAGGTGCAGGCGCACGCGATGTACGCGCGCGTCCTGTTGCAGACGAAGAGCGTGACCCCGGCGAACGGCGAGTACAACAAGGTCCGCGGCTACTGGAAGGACCCTGCGGCCGCGCTCAAGAAGCTCGACGCGATCGGCGGCGAGGAGCCGGAGAAGCTGCGCCGGCTCGGCAAGGTGCTGACCGCGGTCGGCGAGGCCTACTTCCACTTCGCCGAGCAGAAGCGGAAGGACGTCGATAAGATCAAGTTCCCCGAGTACAAGGGCTCCGGGAACCGCGAGGACGTCCTCAAGCACATCAACACCAAGGTTGCCGACTGGGTGAAGAAGAAGCGCCCGGCGATCGAGGCGGCCGACGTCGAGTACCAGAAGATCCTCAAGCTGGAGCCGACGCCTCCGCCGAAGTGGGTCATCGCGGCCGGCGCGCGCGTCGGTCAGATGTGGGGCAAGTTCGTCGCCGAGTTCCGGGCCGCGCCCATCCCGAAGGAATGGAAGGGGCACGGCATGGTCCCGGGCACCGACGTCTCGTACGACGAGATCCGGGGTGAGTACTACTCACGCCTCGACGAGGCGAGCGAGCCGCAGAAGCAGATGGCGAAGGGCGCGTTCAAGACCTGCCTCGACCTGTCCGTGAAGTACCAGTACTTCGACGACTACTCCCGTACCTGCGAGGTGTGGCTGTCGAAGAACTACGGCGCCGAGTACCACCTCATCGACGAATTCCGTGGCTCGCCGTCGCGGGTCAACTCCGGCATGAGCGAACGCCCTGCGCCGCTGAACCTCGACGGGACCGCCTTCCGAGAAGCGCTGACCGCGACCGACAAGCCGGCTGCGAGCAAGGACAAGGAAGAGGGCGAGGACAAGAAGGCGGGCGAGGACAAGAAGGCGGCGCCGGCGGCGGCTGGCGCGTCCAAGGAAGGCTCGGCGCTCGATCGGGCCACGACCCGACCCAGGAAGTGATGGAGCGAAACATGAGAAGCATCACCTCATTGGCAGCGGTTGCGGTGCTCCTTCTGGCCGCGACGGGTTGTGGCGGCGGCAGCACCGGCGGTACGGCTCACGGGGCGAAGGACCCGACGACGGGCAAGACGATCACGGACAGCAAGGGTCAAGCCGTGTCGGTCGAGGCGGCCAACAAGTTCAAGACCGCCATGGACTCCATGGTCCAGCACGACAAGGCTGGGGACTGGTCCGAGGCGACTTGCAGCTCGACGGCCCAGCTGTTCCTGGACGCGGCGGACGAGCAAGGGGACACGACGTTCGCCGAGGCCATCTACAACGCGGGGCTCGCGTACCAGCGTTGCAAGAAGGACTCGGAGGCGAAGAAGCACTTCACGCAAGCGCTTCAGAAGAACCCGAAGTTCCACCCCGCGCGGGTCCAGGTGGCGCTCTACAACCTGGCGGAGTCGGGCGAGAGGAACCTCGACGCGGCGATCAGCGAGATGCGCCAGGCCGCCGTCGTCGATGCTCAGTACAAGAACGTCGAGGCGCTCGTGCACCTCGCGCTCCTGTACATGAAGCGCGGCAACCAGGTCGCGGACAACGATGGCCCCAACGACTTCCAGCGCGCGAAGCGGTACATCCAGAGCGCGCTGGCCGTCGATGACGCCTTCATGCCCGCGTTCAACCAGCTCGCGATCTACTACCTGGAGACGGCGAAGCAGAAGGCGGGCAGGAAGACGGGCAAGGCGGTCGCGACCAACGTCAGCAAGCAGAAGAAGGTCGACACGCAGGCGCTGGAGCTCGCGGCGCTGGTCTGCTCCCAGGCCATCCGCAAGAACCCCAACTACGCGCCGATCCACAACACCGCGGGGATGATCCAGGTCGAGCTCGCGAACCTGAACGGCGCCGTGCAGGAGTTCAACCTCGCGAGGAGGCTCGATCCGACCTTCTACGAGGCGCAGATGAACTACGCGGCGGTGAACCTCCAGTTCCGCGGGTTCCAGCAGGCGGACGAGGCGTACCGCGCGGCCCTGAAGATGCGTCCGAACGACTACGACGCTCATCTGGGCCTCGCGCTCGCCCTGCGCGGTCAGATCGATGACGCGAACTTCGACAGCATGGTGGCCGCCGCCAGCGCTGAGCTCGAAGCCGCCAAGAAGGTCGCCCCCGAGCGCGCCGAGACCTACTACAACGAGGCGATCCTGACCCAGGAGTACAAGGCGAAGTCGGGCGGCAAGGGGGCCGAGGGCGCCCTCATGTCGGCGAAGGGGCTGTTCGGTCAGTTCATCCAGAAGGCGGGCGCTAGCACCGAGTTCGCCGACGCGGTGAAGCGGTCGAAGGAGCGTATGAGCGAGATCGACCAGATCATCGCCTTCAACAAGCAGACCGAGGCCGAGCGGAAGGCGGCCGAGGCCGACATGAAGACGAAGGAAGCCGAGCAGGAGGCAGCTGCCGGGAGCGAGGGCGAAGGGGGCGAAGCGACGACCCCGGCCCCGGCTCCTGCCCAGTAGCGGAGCCTCGTCCTGCGCGCTGTCGATGGCGGGGTGCAGGTTCGTGTGACACGGGCTCAGCCGCTAGGCAGGCAAGTGAGGCGTACAAGGTACGCCGCAGCGAGCCGAACGACGCGGATGAGCCCGTCGCGCACGAAGATGCGCCCCACCACAGCGGACGTCCCGATCGGTCCGGGTCGCAACGAGGGTGAGCGAGGGATACGGTAGTATTCCGGGCGAGCTCGACGGGCGGGGCGGACCGCGTGGCGGTGCGACAGACAACGGCACCTGGAGCCCCCTTCTCTCGCTGCACGAAGCTGCATCAAGGAGAAGGGGGCTCGCTCTTTTCGTCTTCGTCGCAGCTCTCTGGGAACCTTGGGTAGAATCGGTTGTCGAGGCGTGTGTGGGTCGTGCTCTCCGACGCCTCGATAGCATGCGAAGCTGGTTGACCGGCCGCCGCGGAAGGCGGTACAATGGCACTGTAACCGAGTCGAAACATTGTGAGGAGGCTGGAATGAGAGGGTTGACCCGATTGGGTGCGGGAGTCGTGGCTGCCGTTCTTACGAGCGTGGTTGCCTCATCGGCGTTCGCGCAGGGAGCGGCTCCTGGTGGTGGGAAGAAGGACGAGGGCTACGGGTACGAGTTCTCGGACGATCCGCTGAACGCCGGTGGGTTCGGCCCCAACGACGCCACCATCCGTGTGCGGCCCGGCCCTGTCCGGACGACGCTGATCAGGCCCCGCACCTCGTTCGTTCCGGAGATGCTCAAGTCGGTCGAGAACCTCTGATGTGACGGGCAGGTTTGGCACCTGCCCTATCGATTTACCCCCCGGTGCTGGGGGCGTGCGCCGCGCGGCGCATAGGGAAGGCTGGCGGAGATGGAAGGCAAGCAAAGGGTCGCTCTCACATTTGCGCTCTACCAAAACGAGGCGCTCGTCCGCCGGGAGACGATCACCCAGGATATCGTCAAGGTAGGCAAGGACGCGAAGAGCCATCTGCGTGTCGATGACGAGCTTGCCTCGCGCATGCACGCGGTCATCGAGGTCGCCTCCCCGCAGGACATCACGCTCATCGATCTCGGCAACGAGCCGGGCACGATGGTGAACGGGGCGCGCGTCAACAAGTGCAAGATCAGCCCAGGCGATCAGCTCCAGATCGGCGGCACGAAGATCATGCTGGAGCGCGCGGAGCCGGTGGCGGTCGCCGCGGCCGCGGGACCTGCGAAGCCGGTTCCCGCCAACCCGTTTGCGGCGGCGCCTGGTGGGAACCCGTTCGGCGCTGCGGCGCCCGGGAATCCGTTCGCGGCCGCGCCGCCTGGGAACCCGTTCGCCGCGGCCTCCGCGGGCGGCGCGGACCCGTTCTCCTACAACAACCCGTTCGCGCAGTCGGCGCCGGCCGTCGACGAGGTGCCCCCGGACGCGCCCGAGGGCTCCTACACGTACACGCTCGTGAAGAACGGGCCGGACGTGCCGAGCGACGAAACCGAGGTCCCGGCGGCCTCGGTCGAGGTCATGATTCTGTGGGATGCCGCGGTGCTCCACGTCGAGCACCTCACGCCGCCGCGCTCCTTCTACGTCGGTGAGGAGGCGGGGAAGAACTTCAAGTGCGACTACTTCATCCCCTCGGAGAAGCTCGGCACGACGCGGGCGCCCATCATCCTCGCGGATCGCTCCGGCTCGGTCTCCGTGGTGCTCCTGCCCCGCGCGACCGGCACCATCGAGATCCCGGGTAGGCCGAAGATGACGGTGCAGCAGGCGATCGATCAGGGCCTCACGCAGCCGTGTTCCGAGCTCTCTGGCGCCTATCAGATGGCGCTTCCGTCGGGCGGGAAGGCGAAGGTAGAGCTCGACGGCATCGTCTTCCAGGTGTCCGCCGTGAACGCAGGCAAGGTCGTGGCCGGCCACCTCCAGCTGGACACGCAGAGCCTGCTGTACACGGGCCTCTCGATGGCGGTTCACCTCGGGCTGCTCGCGGCGATGGCCTTCTTCATGCCGCCCCTCGGCGATACGGGCGAGGACGGGATCTCCGCTGACCAGCAGTTCCTCATCCAGCAGTACCTCGCGGCGGCCGCCGAGAAGGAGATGGAGGAGAAGGAGACCGAGCAGATCGCCGACAACGCGGCGGACAACAAGGAGGGCGGCACCGGTACCCGCGCCAAGGGTGAAGAGGGTTCGATGGGTAACCCGAACACCAAGGCCACCGGCAACCGCTACGGCGTCCAGGGGCCCGCCGACAACCCGGATCCGCACATCGCCCGCCAGGCCGCGCTCCGCGACGCCGCGGAGTTCGGCATGATCGGGCTGCTGAACGCCGGCGCCGGCGGCGATCCGAACGCGCCGACCGCGCCGTGGGGACGCGACGATTCGCTCGGGAACGATCCGCTGAGCGCCCGCGGCAACATGTGGGGCGATCAGATCGGCGACTCGTTCGGCGCTGGCGGCCTCGGCCTCTCCGGCATCGGCGAGGGCGGCGGCGGGCGCGGCGAGGGCATCGGCCTCGGCTCGATCGGCACCATCGGGCACGGCGCCGGCACCGGCACCGGCCAGGGCTTCGGCTCCGGCCATGGCCGCCTCGGAGGGTCGCATCGCACCAAGCCGCCGCAGGTGCGCATGGGTGCTACCAGCGTGAGCGGCCGTCTGCCCCCCGAGGTCATCCAGCGTATCGTCCGCCAGAACTTCGGTCGATTCCGGCTCTGCTACGAGAACGGGCTCAGGAACAACCCGAATCTCCAGGGACGTGTCGCGGTGCGCTTCGTCATCGGGCGCGACGGCGCGGTCTCCAACGTGGGTAACGGCGGTTCGGATCTGCCCGATAACGGCGTGGTTTCCTGCGTCGTTCGGGCGTTCTACGGCCTGTCGTTCCCGCAGCCCGAGGGCGGTATCGTCACCGTCGTCTACCCGATCATGCTCAGCCCCGGCGGCTGAGCCCGCCTCACCGCTCGGTTCGAGCGAACGCCCCGCACGCGAAGTGCGGGGCGTTTTCCGTTTCAGCGCTGGATGCGGCCGGCGCCAGGCGCGGCCGGGGGTCTGCGGCGAGCGCTGTGGGGTGGCCAGCTCGGCGTCCGCCGCGCGGGGTAGGGCGGGGGGCCCCGCGTGAAGGCGCTGCAGCGAGGCGCATGCGCGGGGTTTGAAGCCCTGGACTTCCGCGGTTGCCTCCGCCTATTCTCGCGTCGCCGCGCGAGGTTCAACGCGCGCCACCTCGGGACGCTTGTGACGGTGCCACACGGAGCGGGGCAGCCCGTCTCCTAGATTGCTGACGGAGCGGCGCAGCCGTCTCCGGGACGCTGGAAGGAGCGGCGCAGCCGACTCCGGGATTGGGGACGGAGCGGCGCAGCCGGCTCCGGGATTGGGGACGGAGCGGCGCAGCCGACTCCGGGACGCTGGAAGGAGCGGCGCAGCCGGCTCCGGGATTGGGGACGGAGCGGCGCAGCCGGCTCCGGGACGCTGAAGGAGCGGTGCAGCCGACTCCGGGACGTTTTGAAGAGGGGCGACGCGACGCCCAGGTCACTCAGAGGCCGGCGATGCCGGGGCCATTCGAAAGGTGAGCGAGATGAAGCTTGGGGCATTCTTGATGGTTGGCCTGGTCGCGGCGAGCGCGGCAGGCCTGGGCTGCAGCCGACACCGCCAGGAGGCCGTCATCCTGGCGAATCAGGCCGACAAGGAGGTCGCCGTCAACCCCGACGGTGCGGCCAACAAGTACGAGCAGGCGACCAAGCTCGACCCGAACAACCACCGCATCTTCTTCAAGCTGGCGATGGCACACAAGAAGTCGGAGTCGTGGGACAAGGTCGCATCGACGCTGGCTCGCGCCACGCAGATCGCCCCGAAGTTCGCCAACTACTGGTTCGAACGGGGGTGGGCGCTCGAGCAGCAAGCGAAGAAAAAGACGATCTCGTACGAAGAGGCCAAAGAGCCGTACCAGAAGTGTATCGAGAACGACCCCAACTTCGCGGATTGCTACTCCCAGCTCGGGAACGTCTACCTCTGGACGGACGACGAGCAGAAGGCGCTCGAGAACCTCACCAAGGCGATCGAGCACAATCCGAACGAAATCCGCTACTACGCGGCGCTCGCCGACCTGTACACCCGTCTCGGGTACACGAAGGAGGCCGAGCAGGTGCTGAAGGAGGCGAAGTCGTTCGCGAAGCCGGGGGACAAGTACCTCTTCGGCGTCCACAGCCTGCTCGCGTCGGTCTACCAGGACCGGGGGTCCACGGCGGAGATGGTGTCCGAGCTCGAGGCCGCCAAGGCGGTGGCGCCCACGGATGGTCCCGAGTCGGTGCAGATTCTCTGGAGTCTCGGGAGCACCTACGCGACCCTGGATCCGCCGCGCAAGCAGGAGGCAATCCAGATGCTCAAGGGGTTCACCACGCGCGCCTGCAAGGGATCGAAGGCGGCGAGCTTCAAGACCGAGTGCGAGACGGCGAACACGCTCGTCGCGCGGCTCGGCGGTCAATAGCCGTGATGCCGCGCGCGGCACGGGGCACGTAAGCGTTTCAATTCGTTCGAAGGTCGGGGCCGAGGGTCGATAATCAATGGATCTTGCGCAGCGTCTCAATCATCTCGAGTCGGTTCATGACTGGCAAGGGCTCGTCGAGGAGCTCGAGAAGGGGATTGCGGCCGAAGGGGACGCGACCCGGAAGGCGGCATATCACCTGAAGCTCGGGCGGCTGCTCGAGGAGAAGTTCCTTCAGGCCGTCAAGGCGCTGAAGCACTTCCAGGACGCCTACAAGCTGAATCCAGCGCTGTTAGAGGCGCTGGAGTCGGCTCGTTCCATCTACTGGGACCTCGGCAAGACCAACATGGTCCAGAAGCTCCTGGAGCTCGAGCTGAGGAACGCCCCCGAGGGTACCGCGGCCGCCGAGCTTCGCGTGGAGCTCGGCGACGTGCTCTGCGACGCGGGCGATTTCGAGCGCGCGACGGAGATGTACGCGAAAGGCCTCGCTGCGTCCGGCGGGACGAGCGAGGAGGCGCGGGCTTGCCTCTTCGACATGCAGGTCGATCAGTCGTCGTGGTCGGCGCGCATGGCGGAGCTGGTGGATGCGGCCGACGCGGCCGCGAGCACCGACGAGCGCAAGCGGCTGCTGCTCCGCGCGGCGCGCCTCGCGAAGCGCTTCGATCGCGGTCAGCTCGAGGACCTGCTCCGGAGAGCGTACGAGACGGCGCCTTCCGACAAGCAGGCCGCGACGATGTTCGAGGGGCTCCTCGTCGAGGCGGAGCGGCCGCAGGCGATCGTGGAGACGCAGCGACGCATCCTCGACGCGCGCGCCGGCGTGGCGCGCGGAGAGGCGGCGTTCAAGTTCGGCGTCCGCTGGGCCACGCGGCACCAGAACGTCGAGATCGGATCGAAGCTCCTCGAGGAATCGCTCCGGTTCGACCCCTCGAACGAGGCTGCGTTCGCCTACCTGCGCGAGCTCTGGGGGACGAAGGAGGGCAACTGGGAGCGCGTCGCGTCGCTGGCGGAGAGCGCTGCCAACCAGAACGGCAGCTCCCCGTACATGATCGCGCAGGCGGGCGGCATCGCCTGGCGCCAGCTCGGCAACCTCATCCGGGCCAGGAGCTGGTTCGAGAGGCTCTCGGCGGTCGCCCCGACGCACCCGAGCGTGAGCGCGTTCGAAGCGCAGATCGGCGAGCGCCTCACGGCCGCTCCTGTCGCGCCGTCCGCGCCTCCACCGGCTGCTGCCGCGCCCGTGCCCGTTGTCGTCGCGCCCGCGCCTGTTGTCGTCGCGCCGGCCGCGCCTGCGCCCGTGGCCGTCGCGCCTGCGGACGCCACGCCGCTTCCCACGAGCGCGCCTGCGCCCGTCAGCGCGCCGGCCCCGCTCAGCGTGCCGGCCCCGCTCAGCACGCCGGCCCCGGTGAGCGCGCCGGCCCCGGTGAGCGGCAGGGCGAGCGCGCCCGCGAGCGCTCCTGTGGACGCCTCGTCGGTGGACGAGCGCGACGCGAGGTCCTCGGTGGCCGACATCGAGCCGCCGCCTCCTGCGCGGGCTCCCGCCGAGAGCAGGCCTGCGGATTCGGAGGTCGGCCGGCGGCCGACAGCGCCGCCGCCTCCCGGCGCGGAGGTCGCGGGCCGCGTCGAGGAGCTCAAGGCCAAGGCCCAGAAGCAGGAGCAGGCCAAGCGGTACAACGAGTACGTCAAGACGCTGATCGAGATCGCTGAGGCGGTCTCGGATCCTGCCGAGAAGATCGACAACTACGCGAAGGCGGCGGAGCTCTACTCGGGCAAGTTCTCGAACGCGGCCGAGGCGGTGAAGTGCTACGAGTCGATCCTCGCGATCGACGGCGAGCACGCGCAGGCGATCGACTTCCTCCGCCAGAGCTACGAGAAGCGGCGCGACTGGGAGAAGCTCATCGGGCTGCTCCGCCGCGAGGCAGCGGCGCTCCCGGAGGGCGGCGATCGCGCCGCGAAGTACCTCGAGATCGCGAAGCTCGCGTCGGAGCGGGTGAAGAAGGTCGACTTCTGCATCGAGCTCTGGGACGAGGTCCTCGCGAACGACCCGGAGAACCCCGAGGCGCTGAACGCGCTGGCCGGGCTCTACGAGAAGAACAAGGACTACCAGGCCTTCGCGAGGGTGCTGCAGAAGCAGGTCGACACGACCTTCGACAGCACCCAGAAGCTCGCGCTCCTCAGCAAGCTCGCGCAGCTCTACGGCGAGCGCCTCAAGGACGACGAGGCGGCCGTCAAGGCCTGGCAAGAGGTGATCGCGCTGAACCCCCAGGACCGCAAGGCCCAGGAGGCGCTCAAGAAGGCGTACCTCCAGCTGCAGCGCTGGGACGACCTCGAGGTGTTCTACGCCGAGAGCGGCAAGTGGGACGAGTTCATCCGGGTCCTCGAGTCGCAGGAGGCCAAGGAGACCGACGACGCGGCCAAGATCAGCCTGCTGGTCAAGATCGCCGAGCTCTGGATGGTCCAGAAGCAGAAGGCGGATCGCGCCGCGCGCGCCTACGAGAAGGTGCTCTCGATCGACGGCTCGCACCTCGCCGCGGCCGAGGCGCTCATCCCGATCTACACGCAGGCGAACAACCCGAAGGGGCTCGCCGGCGCCATCGAGGTGAAGCTCTCGCACGACCAGGACGACGTCTCCCGGCTCGACCTCTACCGGCAGGTCGCGGCGCTCTACGAGACGCGCCTCAAGGAGCCGCAGCGGGCGTTCGAGCGTTACCTCTCGGCCTTCCAGATCGCCCCGCAGGACGAGCAGTGCATCGATGACGTCGAGCGCGCCGCGCGCTCGACGGAGGGGTGGGACGCCCTGATCCAGGCCTACTCGTCGGCGATCTCGCGCGCCGAGGGCGAGGGGGACATCGCGCTCGGGGTCGATCTCCGGCTCCGGCTCGGGCGGGTGTTGCTCGACGAGGTGAAGCGCATCGACGAGGCGCTCTCGCAGTTCCGCGCCGTGTACGAGGCGGACGGCGAGAACCAGGCCGCGATCGGCGCGCTGGAGCGGCTCTACCGCGAGACGGGCCGGTTCGGCGAGCTGCTCGGCATCTACGAGAAGAAGCTCGGCATCGTCACCGAGCCGGAGGAGCGCAAGCAGATCCTCTACGCGATCGCGGAGCTCTACGAAGGGGAGCTGCGCGACGCGGCGCAGGCGATCGGGACGTACCGCCAGGTGCTCGACGACGAGCCGATGGACCCGCAGGCGCTCGCGGCGCTCGACAAGCTCTACCGCGAGCAGCAGGACTGGGAGTCCTACGTCGACGTGCTCCGCAAGCGGATCGACTCTCCGCTCGACGAGCAGGCGCTCATCGACCTCAAGTTCCGGCTCGGGAGCACCCTCGAGAAGCACCTGAACGATGCGGCCGGAGCGCTCGAGAACTACAAGGAAATCCTGATCCTCGATCCGGGCAACGACGCGGCGCGCCTCGCGCTCGAGGCGCTGCTCTCGAACGAGTCGCTGCGGGCCGAGGCGGCGGCCATCCTGCAGGAGATCTACGAGGGGCGCGGCGACTGGGAGAAGCTGATCCAGGCGCTGGAGATCCTCGCCGCGGCCGAGGGCGACACGGCGACCCGCGTCGCGCTGCTCCGGAAGGTGGCGCGGACGGCGGCCGAGAGCCTGAGCGACCTGGGCCGCGCGTTCGACGCGCAGTCGCGGGCGCTCAAGGACGACCCGTCGCACGCCGAGACGCGGGCGGAGCTCGAGTCGCTCGCCGCGCAGGCGGGCGCCTGGGACAGGCTCGACGTCATCTTCAGCGAGATCGCCGATTCGCTGAGCGACGCGCGGCTGAGCCGCGAATACTGGATGCGCCTCGGGAGCATCCACGAGCGGCTCGGCAAGGTCGAGGAGGCGGCGAACGGCTACCTCCGCGTGCTCTCGATCGATCCCGCCGACTCGGAGGCGCTGGAGGCGATGGACGAGCTCTACCGGCGCACCGAGCGCTGGGGCGATCTCATCGGCGTCTACCGGCGCCGCATCGAGCTCGTGCACGAGCCGTCCGAGCGCGAGGGCCTCTATGCGCAGATGGCCGAGGTCTACGAGCAGCGGCTCGGGCAGCCGGAGGAGGCGATCGCCGCGTACCGCGAGGTCCTCTCCATCGACAACACGAGCCTGGTGGCGCTTGCGGCGCTCGACGGGCTCTTCAGCCGCCAGGGCATGTGGGAAGAGCTGGCGGACAACCTCGAGGCGCAGCTCGGCATCGCGGTCGAGGAGGAGGCGCAGATCCGGCTGATGCTCCGGCTCGCCGCGCTGCGGGAGTCGCGGATGCGGCTCGTCGACTCGGCGATCGACATCTACCGGCAGGTGCTCGAGCGCGAGCCGACCAACGTCGAGGCGCTCGGGGCGCTCGAGCGCCTCGGGAAGGTCGCCGAGCACGAGCTCGCGATCGCGGAGATCCTCGAGCCGCTGTACCGCCAGTCGGGCGACTTCCAGAAGCTCATCGGGGTGCACGAGGTGCAGGTGCGGCGCAGCGACGACGTGACCCGTCGCGTCGAGCTGCTCCACCAGATCGCCGTGCTCTACGAGGACGCGGGCAGCGACCTCAGCTCGGCCTTCGACACCTACGCGCGGGCGCTGAGCCAGGATCCGGCCTCGGAGTCGACGCAGGAGGGGCTCGACCGGCTCGCGCGCGCGACCGGCCGCTTCGCCGACCTGGCGCGCGTGTTCGAGACGCTGGCGGCGCAGCAGACCGACGCGGAGCTCGCGAGCTCGCTCTACACGATGAGCGCTCGGATCTACGAGGGAGACCTCGGCGACATGGACAGCGCCGTCGGGCACTACCGGCGCGTGCTCGAGATCGATCCGCGCAACCTGCACGCCGCCGAGTCGCTCGAGCGGCTGTTCAGGACCTCGGAGCGGTACAACGAGCTGTCGCAGATCCTCCAGCAGAAGGCGGACATCCTCGACGACCTGAGCGAGAAGAAGCTCGCCCTCTTCCAGGCCGCGAGCCTCGAGGAGGAGGTGCTCGAGCGGCACGATCAGGCCATCGCCGTCTATGGCAAGGTGCTCGAGCTCGACGCCGAGGATCTGCGGGCGATCGACGCGCTGACGAAGCTCTACCTCAGCCTCTCACGCTGGCAGGAGCTCCTCTCGGTCTACGCGAAGAAGGCCGATCTCGTCCTCGATTCGAACGAGAAGAAGCGCATCTACTACCAGATCGGCGCGGTGTACGAGCGCGAGCTCGGCAACGTCGCGAGCGCGATCGACACGTACCAGCGCGTGCTCGAGATCGATCCGGACGATCTCCAGGCGCTCGGGCGGCTCGACGTGCTCTACCAGACGTCGCAGAACTGGCTCGAGCTGCTCAGCGTGCTCCAGCACGAGGCGGAGATCACCGCGGATCCGGCGGAGGGCATCAGCTACCAGTACCGGATCGCGGAGCTCTACGAGAAGCACCTCGACGACGTGTCCCGGGCGATCGAGCTCTACCGCGATCTCTTGCAGCAGATGCCCGATCACGAGCCGACGCTGCGGGCGCTCGAGCAGATCAAGGACGGCAGCCGCGAGCCGCTCGGCGCCGCGCTGGTGCTCGAGCCGATCTACGACGCGTCCGGCGAGTGGCAGAAGCTGATCAGCGTGCTCGAGGTCCGGGTCAAGGTGGCCGAGGACCCGTACGAGAGGGTCGATCTGCTCCACCGCATCGCGCGCCTCTCGGAGGAGATGCTGAGCGACCACGTCACCGCGTTCGAGACGTACGCGCGGGCGGTGACGTGCGATATCGGCAACGAGGAGTCGCTCTCGAACCTGGAGCGGCTCGCGATGATGGTGAACCGCTGGCCGCAGGTGGCCGCGCTGTACGACACCGAGCTCGGCCGGCTCGGCGAGGAGCCGGCGCGCTTCGTGGAGCTCGGGCTTCGGCTCGCGCAGATCTTCGAGACGCAGCTCGACGACATCGACAGCGCCGTCGCGCGCTACAGGCGCGTGCTCGAGGTCGAGCCGGAGAACCAGACCGCGATCGCGTCGCTCGATCGCCTGTTCACCGCGACCGAGCGGTGGGGCGATCTCGTCACCATCCTGTCGCGCGAGTCGGAGATCGCGCAGTCGCCGGACGAGATCCTCGAGTTCAAGTACCGGCTCGGCGTGGTCTATCAAACGCGTCTCAACGACCTGCCCGCGGCCATCGGGGCGTACCGCGAGGTGCTCACGGCGGCGCCCGAGCACTCGCCCACGCTCGAGGCCCTCGAGGGGCTCTTCGCGGCCGGGATCAAGCAGATCGAGATCGGCGCCATCCTGGAGCCGCTCTACCAGGCGGCGGCGGAGTGGGAGAAGCTCGGCGGGGTGCTCGAGGCGGAGCTCACCCACCTCACCGAGGCGCAGGAGCGGCAGGCGATGTACTACCGGCTCGGGGAGCTCCAGGAGGAGCGCCTCATCTCGCCGGACGGGGCCCTCGCCGTCTTCATGCGGGCGTTGAAGGAGTACCCGGGCGACGAGAAGACGCTCGAGGAGGTCGAGCGGCTCGCCGGCTCGGTCGACGGCGGCTGGGAGATGCTCGCCAACGCGTACGCCGACGTGCTGGGCATCCACAGCGACAAGGACGTCCAGACCGGCATCGGCAAGCGGCTCGCGCGGGTCTTCGAGACCGACCTCAGCGACGTCGCCAAGGCCGAGGAGACGTACCGGTACGTGCTCGGCATCGAGCCGCTCGAGGCCGAGGCGCTCTCGAACCTCGATCGGATCTACACGCAGCTCGAGCAGTACCCGGAGCTCGCGAGCGTGCTCGAGCAGCGGGTGCGCGCGACCGAGGATCGCCCGGAGCTCGTCGACCTGTACCTCCGGCTCGGGCAGACGTACGAGGAGCGGCTCGGTCAGCTCGACGACGCCATCCGCGCGTTCCGGCGCATCTTCGACGAGCTCGAGACGACGAACGAGCAGGCGATCAGCGCCCTCGAGCGCATCTACACGGCCAAGGGGGCCTGGACCCAGCTCAAGGTCGTGCTGGAGCGAGAGCTCGAGAACGCGATGGGCGACAGCCAGGAGGCCGACATCCGCGCCAAGATGGCGCACCTGCTCGCCGATCGGCTGAACGACGTCCAGGGCGCGGTCGAGACCTGGAAGCGCGTCCTCGACCTCCGGGGCGAGGATCCGGAGGCGCTCGGGGCGCTGTCCAACCTCTATGAGCGCGTGGGGCAGTGGTCCGAGCTCTGCGACGTCCTCGAGCGGCATTACGACATCGCGATCGATGACGAGTCGCGCGTCGCGGTGCTGCTCCGCCGCGCCAAGCTGTTCCACGAGCAGCTCGGCCGCGACGACTCGTCGCTCGACGACTACCAGCGCGTCCTCGACATCGACTACGCGAACCTCGAGGCGCTCTACGCCATCGCGGCGATCTGGCGGCTGCGCAACGAGCCCGAGCAGATCGTGAGCTCTCTCCACCAGACGGTGGATCGGGCGCGGGACGTGCTGCCGGCCGAGAACGTGATCGCGCTGTACCGCGAGCTCGGGACGACCTACCAGCACGTCCTCGGGCAGGCGTACGACGCCATCGACGCCTGGAGGAAGCTGCTCGAGGTCGACCCGAAGGACTTCGAGGCGATGGCCGCCCTGGAGAACCTGCTCCGGGCCGAGGGGCGCTGGGTCGAGGTCATCGACGTGAAGATGGGCCGGGCGGCGGCCTACGAGTCGCCGGCGGACAAGGTGCGCGAGTACCTCGAGGTGGCGCAGATCTGGGAGCACCAGGTCGAGGAGAAGGACCGGGGCACGCTCGCGTACGAGAAGGTCCTGGAGCTCGAGCCGACGCACGACCAGGCCTTCGCGGCGCTCGAGGAGCTCCACGACGCGGCCCGACGGAGCGAGCCGCTCATCGAGCTCTACCTCGCGCGGCTCGAGTCGCGCGAGGAGGTCTCCGACAAGACCGACATCCTCCGCAAGGTGGCCCGGGTCTTCGAGGAGCAGCTCGAGGACAAGCCGCAGGCCTTCGACGCGCTGCTCACGGCGTTCGAGATGGACTTCTCCGACATGGACACGGTCCGCTACCTCGAGCGCATGGCGCAGGCGACGAACCGCTGGCCCGAGCTCGTGCAGACGGTGAACGGGTGGCTGCAGCAGCAGACGGCACCGCTCCAGAAGATCACGCTCTGCCTGCGCCTCGCCAAGTGGTACGCGGAGGACCTCGGTCACCCCGAGTACGCCCAGCCGTACTACCAGCAGATCCTCGCGCACGACCCGAACAACGTCGCCGTGCTGCGCCAGATGGCGAACTTCTTCAAGAAGACCGGCCAGTGGCAGCAGCAGGGGCAGATGCTGACGAGCGCCCTCAACGTCGCGGTCACCGACGTCGATCGGAAGGAGGTCCTGACCGAGCTCGGCGAGGTCCTCGAGAAGCACATGGGCGAGGTCGAGCAGGGGCTCAGCTTCTACCGGCGCGCCCTCGACGTGGATCCGCTGCACCTGCCGGCCCTCGAGGCGCTGGAGCGGATCTACACGGATCGCGATCAGTCGAACGATCTCGTCGACGTCCTGCTCCGCAAGGCGCGGGCCGTGAACGAGTCCGACGTCGTCGCGGCCGTGAAGCTGCGCACGGCCGGCCTCTACGAGTCCAAGCTCGGCCTGATCGAGAAGGCCGGCGCGGTCTACCGCGAGGTGCTGGACATCGACGCCTCGAACCTCCTCGCGATGCGGGGGCTCGAGCGCGTCTACACGGCGACGCACCAGTGGCCCGATCTCGTGCGCGTCCTCGAGATGCAGCTCGACGTGGTCACCACGGAGCGCGAGCGCATCGACGTGCTGATGAAGATCGCGACCCTCCAGGAGGCGCAGTTCCTGAAGCCCGATCTGTCGGCCGCGCGCCTCGAGCAGGTGGTCGAGATCGACCCGAGCCACGAGCCCGCGCTCGAGGCCCTGGAGCGCTGCTATCGCCGGCTCCGCCAGTGGCACGATCTCATCAACACCTACGATCGCCACATCACCGCGGCGGAGGATCGGCAGAAGAAGATCGAGCTCTGGTCCCACACGGCCAAGGTCTACGCAGAGGAGATCGAGGACCTCGACCGCGCCATCGACGCGTACCTGAACATCGTCGACATCCAGGACACGCACATCCCGGCCCTGGAGGCGCTGGCGAAGCTCTACGAGAAGCAGGACAACTCGGCGAAGGCCATCGAGTACATGACGCGCGTCGCCGACCTGACGGCCGACGGCAAGCAGCGCGTCGAGATGTACTTCCGGATCGGCCGGCAGCTCGACGAGAAGCTCGGCGAGCGGGTCCAGGCCCAGGAGCGCTTCGAGATGGCGCTCGATCTCGATCCGTCGCACGTGCCGACGCTGGCGGCGCTGCGGGTGATCGCGATCGACGCGGCCGACTGGGATCGGGCGGCGCGTTACCTCGATCAGGAGCAGATGAACACCGACGCGCCCCGCGCCAAGGCGCGGCTGCTCGTCGAGCTCGGCAAGCTCCGGGACGACATGCTCGGCGAGCACGCGCTCGCGGTGCAGGCGTACGAGATGGCGCTCCAGAGCGATCCCGACAACGAGGACGCCGCGATGCCGCTCCTCAACGAGTACGTCTCCACGGAGCGGTGGGCCCAGGCCGAGCCGCTCGCGGAGATGCTCGTCAGGAAGAGCGGCAAGCGCGATAGGTCAGAGCAGCACCGGCTGCAGCGGACCTTCGGGCGGGTCCTCGATCGGCTCGGCAAGGACGACGCCTCGCTCAAGGCGTACACGGCCGCGCACAACCTCGATCTGACCGACCAGGAGACGATCCGGGGCCTGGCGGACGTCAGCTTCAAGCTCGGCGATTGGGCGAGCGCGCTGACGAACTACCAGAAGGTGCTCACCAGCCTCGACGAGGCCGAGACCGAGGAGCGCGCGACCGTCTACTACAAGCTCGGCTGCATCAAGCAGGCGCAGGGGCAGTCGAAGCAGGCGGTCAACAACTTCGAGAAGGCGCTCGGGGCCGATCCCGCGCACCGGCCGACGCTCGAGGCGATGGTCGCCGTCTACGACGCGCTCAAGGACTGGAAGCAGGTCTGCCACTACAAGCGGCTGATCCTCGACAACATCATGGACGGCCCCGAGCGGTTCAAGATGTTGAACGACATCGGCGACATCTGGGTCGACAAGGAGAACAACATCCCGAAGGGCGTGGAGGCCCTGGAGGAGGCGCTCGACCTGGAGCCGCAGAACCACGTGCTGCTCCACAAGCTGCTCCAGCTCTACCAGCGCACGGGGCAGTGGGAGCGGATGGTGGACTGCCTCCAGCGCATCGCGGAGCTGGAGCCGCAGCCGGATCGGAAGAGCCGTTACCTCTACACGATGGCGCAGATCTACCGCGACAAGCTGGACGACCCGGCGCGCGCGGTGGAGCTGTTCAACGACACGCTGGACCTGAACCCGCACTCCCTCGAGGCCTTCGAGCGCATCAACAAGATCCTCACGGCGCAGAAGGAGTGGAAGCAGCTCGAGCGGGCGTACCGCAAGATGCTGCACAGGGTCGCCGGCAAGGGGAACACGGACCTCGAGTACAGCCTCTGGCACGCGCTCGGGCTCATCTACCGCGATCGGCTCGGCGACAGGACGGCCGCCCTCGAGACGTTCCGCATGGCGTCGCGGCTCAAGCCCGAGGACGCGACGGAGCACCTGATCCTCGCGGAGCTCTACGAGCAGTCGGAGCAGTTCGATCTGGCGACCGGCGAGTTCCAGGCGATGGTCAAGATCGATCCGATGAAGATCGACCCGTACAAGCGGCTCTACCGCCTGTACGTGGACAGCAAGCGCTACGACCAGGCCTGGTGCGTCGCGGCGGCGCTGTCGTTCCTCCGCAAGGCCGATCCCGACGAGCAGCAGTACTTCGAGGACTACCGCCCGCAGGGGCTCATCCAGGCGAAGAGCCGGCTCGACAACGAGCAGTGGATCAGGAACCTGTTCCACGAGGAGGAGAACCTCTACGTCGGCAAGATCTTCGAGATGATCGCGGGGGCCGCGCTCAGGGCGAAGATCGAGACGCTCAAGCAGCGCCGTGAGCTGCCGGTCCTCGATCAGCGCTTCCTGCAGGATCCGGCGACCTCGACGGTGACGTTCGCCCGGACCTTCGGGTGGGCGGCCAACGTCCTCGGCCTGCCGGCGCCGCGGCTCTACGTGCGGAGCGACGTGCCCGGCGCGCTCGTCGCGGTGGCGAACGAGCAGCCGGCGTCCGTCGCGGGTCAGACCGTGCTGACCGGGTTCTCGCCGCAGGAGCTCACGTTCATCGTCGGCAAGCACCTCGCGATGTACCGCGGCGAGCACTACATCAAGACGCTGTTCCCGACGGTCACCGAGCTGACGGTGCTCCTCTTCGCCGGGATCAAGCTCGTCGCGCCCGACACGTCGGTCCCGCCGGACATCGAGAAGCAGATCACGGCGACCGCGCAGACGCTCCGCGGGTTCATGCAGCCGATGCAACTCGAGGGGCTCCGCATGGTGGTCAAGAAGTTCCTTGCGGAGGGCGCGAAGGCCAACATCAAGCGGTGGGTCCAGTGCGTCGACATCACCGCGGCGCGCACCGGCCTGCTCCTCTCGGGCGATCTCGAGATCGCGAAGAAGATCATCGCCGCCGAGCCGCAGCAGCCCGGGGATCTCCCGCCCCAGGACAGGCTCAAGGAGCTGATCGTCTTCTCGACGAGCGATCAGTATTTCGCGCTGCGTCAGGCGCTCGGGATCGCCATCGGCGAGGGGTGATCCCGCGCGGCAGCAGGGCCTAAGTAGCGGAATTCACCCCAATAACCGGAGCACCCGGGGCATTCAGGGGAGCGCGCGCGCGCTCCTCGCCCCGGGGCTCCGCTGTGCCGGAGGGATGCACATCTCCATGAGTCTGCTTGACGAGTCAGCAATCCTTACGAACGATCAGGTGCTGTGACCTCGTCATCGATGATCGTCCGGCTCCCCGTGCAGTCCGCGAGAGGCTTCGGGAGATACAGGCTGATCGCAAAGCTTGGGCAGGGAGGGATGGCCGAGGTCTTCCTCGCTGCGCATCGCGGCCCGCTCGGGTTCGAGAAGCTGGTCGTGATCAAGCGGCTCAAGCCGGGGATCGCGACCGAGCCCGAGGTCAACGCGATGTTCCTCGACGAGGCGAGGCTCGCCGCGCGGCTGAACCACCCGAACGTCGTGCAGACGTACGAGTGCGGCCAGATCGACGAACAGTACTACATCGTGATGGAGTACCTGGAAGGGCACTCGCTCGATCGGATCTGCAGGAAGATCGACCCGTCGCGTCACCGCGCGGTCTACCTGGCGATCCTCGCCGACGCGCTCGCCGGGCTCCACTACGCGCACGACCTCATGGATTTCAACGGTCAGCCGCTCCATGTGGTCCACCGCGACATCAGCCCGCACAACATCTTCGTCACCTACGACGGGCAGGCGAAGGTTGTCGACTTCGGCATCGCGAAGTGGGCGACGCGGGACGCGGACACCAGCACCGGCGTCGTGAAGGGGAAGATCCGGTACATGGCGCCGGAGCAGGCCCTCGCGACGATGGTCGATCGCCGCGCGGACATCTTCTCGATGGGCCTCATCTTCTGGGAGCTCGTCGTGGGCGAGCGCTTCTGGGGGGATCTCTCCGACGTGCAGATCCTCCAGCGGCTCACGTTCGGCGAGATCCCGAAGCTGCGCGAGCGGTGGCCCGCGGCGCCTGACGCCCTCGAGCGGATCTGCTCGCGCGCGCTCGCGATGGCGCCCGAGGAGCGGTACGCGACGGCGGCCCAGATGCGTGACGACGTCGAGGCGTACCTGGCGACGATGGGCCGCCGCCCCTCCTCGGCCGAGATCGGTCGCCTCATCGGTGAGACCTTCGCGCACCGCCGCGCCGAGGTGAGGTCCGCGATCAGCGACCAGCTGGGGCGGCTCCACGCCGGCGCGGCCGAGGGCGGGGAGGAGTTCGAGATCCTGCCCGTGCTCGAGGAGCGCGGCGCCGTGCCGTGGTCTCAGCGCATGCCGCTCTCGCAGATGTCGCAGCAGTTCTCCGCGCCGGTCGGGGACCAGATGCTGGGCGACGACCCGTCGCGCGAGGACAGCATCTCGAACCGCCAGACGATCCCCACGATCATGGTCGCCAACACCAAGTCGACCCGGCGAAAGGCGCTCTGGAGCGCGGGGATCGCCGTGCTCTCGGTGCTGCTGATCGGCGGCGCGTGGGCGGTCCTCGCGCTCCGCCCCACGACGCCCCCGGCGGAGGGCGATGTTCCTCCGGAGACCAGGGGGGGCGAGGCCACGACCCCTTCTCCTCCGACCTACGCGCCCCCGGTCGCCAACCTCGTCGAGCTCCGGATCATCGCCACGCCGCTGGACGCGAAGATCTACCTCGACGACGTGGAGCTCCCCAGCAACCCGTTCTTCGCGAGGTTCAGCCGGGATGGCACCGGGCACCGCATCCGGGTCGCCGCCGACGGGTACACCCCGGAGGCGCGCTTCGTGGTGTTCACGCGCGACGAGGTGCTGACCATCAACCTCCGCCCGGTGCCGTCGACGTCCCCCAAGGCAGGCGGCGGCACCGCGCCTCGGAAGTGACCGGCAGCGCCGCGGGCTCGGCGTAACCGCCGGAGGCCGCGCGAGGGGGCGTCGGAGCGTCGCGCGGGGCGTTACGGCCGGCCGCTCAGCATCACCTCGAGCTCCGGCGGCACGCAGCCGTAGGCCTCGGCGGCCGCGAGCAGCGCCGAGTTCTGCGGCAGGTTGAGCAGGAACGAGCTGGCGTAGGGCGTCCCCTCGAGGCCCTTCAGCCGGCGCAGGAGCGGGGGCATCGCGCGCTCCATCGCGGCCCGCGCGCCCTCCAGATCGCCCATATCCACGCAGGCGTCGTGGAGCGCGAGGTAGATCGGCGCCTCGTTGAGCAGGCTCGGCGCGCCCGCCTCGACCAGGGCCGCCGCCTCCCGCGCGATCTCGCGGGCCTGCTCGGCGTCGCCGAAGCGGCGCTCCGCCTCGGCGCAGAACCCGAGCGCCACGGGCAGGACGTCGCGGTTGTCCGTGACGCGGTACGCGTCGGTGGCCTTCTTCAGCAGCGAGCGCGCCCGCGCCAGGCCCGACGACTCGAGGCGCAAGAGCTCGCAGCCCCGGTAGAACAGGATGCCGAGCGTCACGCGGTCGCGCACGACCCACATGCTCCCCGCGGCCTCGTCCGCGCTCGCGCGCGGCTCCGCGAGCACGGCGTCGAGCCGGGGCTCGGGGCCGAACGTCGCCGCCCAGCAGAGCAGGATCATCTGCCCGTGCCGCGCCGCCCCGGAGCTGCCGATCGCCTGCGCCCTGGCGATGCCCCCCTCGATCTCCTGGAGCGCCTCTTCCCGGGCGCCGATGGTCGTCAGCGCGAAGCCGACGTTCATCGTCAGCATCGCCTCGCGCTCCTGCAGCCCGGCGCGGCGCGCGGCCCGCGCCGCGTTCCGGCGCGCCCCCAGCGCGGCGGCCGGCTCGCCGCGGGTCTGGTGGGCGACCGCGCGCGTCTGCCAGGCGTCGACCGCCGCCCAGACGAGGTTCCGCCGCGCCGCGAGGTCGAGCAGGTGCGCGGCCTCCTGCTCGGCCATCGCCAGCTGCCCGGCGAACGCGTGGACCTGCGCCAGCGTCGCCGAGCACTGCGCCTCCTCCTCGACGAGATCGATCGACCGGGCGCGGTCGCGCAGCGCCGTCAGCCGCTCCTCCAGGTCGATCCCCGAGCCGCACGCGTGGTCGTAGCGCGCGCGGGCCGTCAGCGTGCGCAGCTCGCTCGCCTCGTCGAAGACGTTCTCCCACATCGCCCGGATCGCCGAGTCGCGCTCGGGCGAGCGCGCGTCGAGCCGCGAGTACGCCTCCTCGAGGAGGACCGCGCGCGCGAACGCCGTCGGCTTGTCGGGGGAGAACACGAGCGCGCGATCGGCCATGGTGACCGCGTCGCGGAGCGAGTTCGTCGCCAGGGCGCGCCGCGCGGCGGCCTCCCAGCGGATCGCGGCCTCCTCGTGCTCGCCGCCGAGGTCGAAGTGCTGCGCCACCGTCGCGCTGTCCTCGCCGAGCCGATCGAGCCAGCGCGCCGCGGCGGCGTGCAGCCTCTTGCGGAGCTCGTCGCCCACGGAGGCGTACGCGACGTCGCGGACGAGCGCGTGCTTGAACAGGAACTCGCGCGCGGCCGGGAAGCGCGACGCGGGCTGCGCGACGAGGAGCTCCGCGGCGATGAGCTTCTTCAGCGCCGTTGCGGGCTCTGCCACCCCGACCTCGGCGAGGCCCACGTCCCACACCGACAGGCCGAAGACGCTCATGCGCACCACCGCCTCCCGGGTGGGCTCGTCGAGCGCGTCGAGGCTCACCTGGATGGCCGCCTCGATGGTCGGCGCCGTGGCGGCGTCCTTGCCTGAAGCGATGACCCGCGCGAGCTCCTCGGCGAAGAGCGGCGAGCCGGCCGCCTGCTGCGCGACGCGGTCGAGCGTGGCCTCCTCGAACGGCCGCGTGGCCGCGGCTGCGCTGAAGACCGCCCGCGCGATCTCGCGCGTGGCCCGGCGCGCGATGGGGCGCAGCTCCACGCGCACGTGGTCGCGGCCGGCGAAGCGCTGGCCCTGGTCGCGCCAGAACGCGGGGCGCACCATGAGCAGGATGAACAGCGCCCTCCCGGTCGCCCGCCCGAGGAGGTGATCGAGCCACGCGACGCTCTCCGGGTCGGCCCACTGCGCGTCCTCGACGAGCAGCGCGCACGGCTCGCTCGACGCCGCGTCGACGGCGATGTCGGTCATCGAGAGGTAGAGCGCGTCGCGCGCGCCGCGCAGGTCGACGCCGTCGGGGAACGGCTGGTTCGCCAGCAGGCGCGCGAGGAGCCCGCCGTCGCCGTGGAGCGGCCGCCGCGCGCGCACCGCGTCCTCGGCCTGCTCCAGCGACGCGCCCTTCGGCAGGCCCATGAGGACCCGCAGCGCGTCCGTGGCGACGCCGAGCGCCTGCGCGCGGCCGAACGACTCGCAGCGCAGCTGGATGAGCCGCGGCGGATCCGGTCGATCCACGATGCGGGCGACGAACTCGCGCGCGAGCCGGCTCTTGCCGATCCCCGGCGGCCCCGAGATGCTCATCACGACCGGCGTCCCGTCCTCCACGCAGCGCTCGAACGCCGCGACGGTCGTGATGAGCTCGGCGTCCCGCCCCACGAACGGCGTCTGCGCGTCGGGCCGCTTCGGCGCGCGCGCGAGCACCCGCACGGCGCCGCTCTCCAGGGGCTCGCCCATGAAGCGCCCGCGGGACAGCTCCACCGTGGTGGCGTCGGCGAGGACCCTGCCGAGGCCCGCCTCGCGCGCGAGCGCGACCGCGCGGTCGACGACCTCGCCGGCCGCGCGCGTCCTGTCGACGCGCATGCGGCCGGAGGCGACGCCGACGCGGCCGCCGCGGCCGCCGAGCGCGAGCCCGAGCTCGAGGGCGCGGGACGCCTCGTCGCCGTGGGCCTGCCGCACGCCGAGGTGGGCGGCGATCGAGTCCGTGCCGAGCGGCAGCGCGTCGGCCCCGCGGCGGCGCAGCGCCTCGAGCTCCCGCTGGCGCTCCTCGCCGGTGGCCACGTGCAGCGCCACGATCGTGGTCACGAGGCGCGTCCCCATCGCGCCCGGCGGGTTGTCGCTCACGCGCAGCGGCGACGGGGTGGGCAGGTACGGCTCGTCGGCGAGCGCCGCGAGCCTGTCCGCCACCTCGCGCGCCGAGCTCGGCCGGAGCTCCCGGTCGGCGAGCAGGAGCGCGTGGATCAGGTCGTCGAGCGCCGGGACCACGTCGAGCAGGAACTCCGAGAGGCGCGGCGCGGGCGTGGTCGCCAGGCGGACGAGGGTCGCGATCGAGGTCGGCCCCATGTGCGGGGGTCGGCCGGCGACCAGCTCGAACAGCGTCGCGCCGAGCGAGTAGAGGTCGCTGCGCGCGTCCACCGTCGCGTCGCCGCGCGCCTGCTCCGGCGAGATGTACGCCGGCGTGCCGACGAGGCCGCCCGCGTCCGTCGTGAGCACGAGCTCCTTCGACGCCGCGACGCCGAAGTCCACGAGCTTGGTGCGGAGCGGGGCGTCCGGCGAGCCGCGCAGGAGGAGGATGTTGGACGGCTTGATGTCGCGGTGGACGACGCCCGCGGCGTGCGCGGCCGCGAGCGCGCTCGCGACCTGCCGCCCGACCTCGATCCCCTCGCGCAGCGAGAGCGGGGAGCGCTTCTGGCGCGCCGCCAGGTCCTCGCCGTCGAGCCACTCCATCGCGATGAAGGTCGCGCCCTCCTCGATCCGCCGCCCCTCCGCGTCGACCGCGCTCGCCTCGAGCGTCCCGAACGCAACGACCCTCACGATCCCCGGGTGATCGAGCTCGGAGAGGATCTGCCCCTCGCGGGAGAGCCGGGCCTGGCCCTCGGCGTCGACGCCGACCGCCGTGATGATCTTCAGCGCGACGTACCGCTCTGTCTGCACGTCGAAGGCGCGGTGCACGGTGCCGATCCCGCCGCGCCCGACCTCGTGCTCGATGTGGAACCGGCCTGCGACGAGCGGCCGTGCGGACTCGATGCGCGCGGAGCTCATGCGCTAGCCGACGTGGTCCGAGGGATGGGCGCCGGGCGGAGTCCGGCGCAGCGGAGAGGCGATCTCATGGCGCCGGGCCGCGTGGGCCTGCGGTGTTCCGACAGGGCGCATTCGCGAAGGAGACTACGCCGTCGCTCATGGCAGTTCCAGTGTCGCGGTCACGGGAACCCGGCAGCGCCGCGGACGCGGCGATCCGGCCGGAGACGTCGTGGAGCGCGCGCGGCGGGCCTCTCTTGACGGATCCGGCGGCTCCTCCTACGGTCGTCGGCTCCGCTGCTCCTTCAACGTTACGTTCACCGTTACGTTACGTTCGAGCGGCGGGAGCCATTTCGATGCTCGATCGCGTCGCCGTTCACCAGACCCGGCTGCGCACGCCCGGCCTCGGGCTCGACGCCAAGGGGGTCGCGCTCGGCGCCAAGGGGCTCGTCCTCCTGCCGTCGATCGATCGGCTCGTCGCCTTCCTGGCGCTCTACACGCGGCAGGGCTCGCTCGCGGACATCCTCCGCTCGCTCGTCGTCGAGATCGTGCGCTCGAAGCTGGGAGCGCGGGAGGTCACCCTCCTGTTCGCGGCCGAGAGCAGCGATCGGCTCGACCGTGTTGCCGAGATCGCGCGGCTCGCGGGCGGCTACAGCTTCACCGGCACGAGCCGGCACTTCGTCCAGTACCGCGACGCGGCCGCGCCGTTCGGGTACGACGTCCCGCAGATCCTGCCCAGCGACGCGGCGCTCTCGCTCTACCACAACGCCTTCTCGCAGACGTACGAGGTCGAGCGGCGCGTCGACGTGCGCACGCTGCTGCTCCGGCTCGAGCCGCACCTCGATCCGTCCGCCGGGAAGGACCCGGGCCCGCGCTGGCTGCTCGCGGAGTCGGGGCTCGGCCCGGCGCTGATCCGCTACTTCTCCCGGAGCAGCGTCGAGGCCGAGGTCGGCCTGTGCGAGTGGCCGCCGGAGTCGAGCTTCGACGACGCCCCGGTGCTCCGGTACCTCTTCCGCGTGCCGGCCATCCCTGCCCGGATGGTCCCGCTGCTCACGAGCACGCCGGGGCTCGGGTATTTCGTCCCGGTCGCGCCGGGCGCGGCGGTGGAGGTGGGGTTCCGCCACCCGGTCAACCTCCGCGCCTGCCCGGTGTTCGGCGAGGCGGGCCTCGTGCTCTTCCGGGGCGGGGGCCGCGAGGCGCTGGAGATCGCGAAGCTTCCGGCGATGGGCGACGTCGCGGCGTTCGCCCGGGTGGAGCTCGGCCGCGAGCCCGTCGCGGCGAAGGTGACGGAGGGCGACGCGCAGCGCCCCGCGTCGGTCGTGCTCTCGCTCCGCCTCGTCCCGAGCTCCGAGCCGTGGCGGTCGGTCACGGCGTCGTGGATCCGGCCGCAGGAGATGCCGCTCCTGCGGCACGTCGCCTACGCGCTCGGCCCCGAGACCCTGCGCCGCGCCCGCATCGCCTTCACCGCGGCAGGCGCGTTCCTCCGGCACCCCACAGGCATCGAGGGGATCCCGGTCGGCGAGTTCTTCCGGGAGGTCCATCCGGGCCTCTACATCCCTGCCGGGTACGACGCGGTCCCTGCGGTCGCGCCCGGCGTGCTGTTCCGCGCGCTGGGCGCCCCCGCCGGGCAGGCGCTGTTCATCGGGCGCGACGGGGGGGCGATCGGCGTGCCGGAGGAGGCGTTCGTCCCCCTCGAGACGGCGCTGCTCGAGGCCCAGCAATGGTCGGCGGTGACCGTGTCGTCCGCGGGCCTCACGGCGGCGCTGGCCACCGAGCTGCCCGAGGTCGTGCTCGGCGGCGTCGGCATCCGGCCGCTGCGCGACCTCGCCCCGTCCGAGGCGCTGCCCGAGCCGAGGGCGCTGCCGCCCGGCCCTGGCCGGACGCCCCAATGACCCAGCCTGAAGCGATCGCCGAGCGGCTCTCCGAGCTCCAGGCGAACGTGCTCGCCCCGCTCGTCCTCGGCGGCCCGCTGCGCCCGGTGCGCCCCTTCGGCGTCCGGCTCGCGCTCCTCCTCGGCGACGGCGCGCCGGCGATCGATCGTGACCTCGGCTCGCGCATCGATCTGGTCCGCGTCCGCGTCGCCCGCCTCATCGCCCCGATCGACGTGCTCCCGGAGCTCGGCGCGGCCGAGTGGGCGCTCCTCGCCGCGCTGAACGACCTGCTCCAGCTCACGAACCACGAACTCGCCGGCGTGCTCACGCGCAGCCGCTATCCCCGCCTTCTCGCGAGCGTGCGCGACCTCTGCGAGCTCGTGCCCGCGCCGGCGGACGTCGGGTCCGCGCTCTCGCGGCACGCGACGTTCGCGCGGGTGCTCGACTGCTTTCGCACGGACGCGCTCGTCGCCTGGTGGACGGGCCGCGCGAGCTTCCGCGGCCAGCGCCCGCCCCCGCGGCTGCTCCGGTGGCGGCAGCTGCGCGGCGTCCAGGTCGAGACCCGGCGCGTCGGCCTCGCGGACATGGGCCACGGCGTCCCGGGGCTCGCCCCGCCGGACTTCGCCGAGGCGCTCTCCCTCTGGATGACGCGCACGCCGCTCACGGATCTCGCGACCGCCGCGCGGAAGGACCCGCCGTTCGCGTGGTCGGCCTCGACGCTCGCGGTCGTCGCCACGCCTCCTGGCCGGAGCCTCGCGTACCGCGTCCTCGTGCGCCAGCCCCACGACCTCGCCGTCGCGGCGCTCGCCCGCGCCGCCCGGGAGGTCCCGCCGCGGTTCGGCCAGGCCCGGGCGCTCGCCGAGTCGTTCGCCAGCGAGGTCGCCGCCGGCATCAAGCTGCTCGACGAGCGCTCTGCGGCCGGCTGACCCGCGCCGCCACGCGCCCGTCCTGTCATCGCGACGCACCGCGCGCGGCTTTGCTCGGCTCAAACGGGGCGTGGTACGCTCCGTCCTCCTTGGAGAGGCGCGCCGTCCTCGCGCCCGCGCCTTCGACATCACCTCACGCGCATGGCCCTGGGAGCGACGAACCGTTTGAACCGGCAAGACGCTGAGACTTCCGACAAGTTGCTTGCTTCCCTCTGGCGCGCGCGGCGCCGCGGCTCCTGTCTCGATGCGTTGCCGCGCGCCGGGCGCTCCTGCGCGCGCCTTGCCGGCGTCGCGTTCGCGCTCGCGCTCGCGGTGAGCCCGGGCGTCGCGTTCGCGCAGGCGGAGGCGCTGCTCGACGAGGGCAAGAGCCTGATGAAGAAGGGCAAGGTCGCGGAGGCCTGCCCGAAGCTCGAGGAGAGCTACAGGCTGAGCCCGAGGTCGGCGACGCTCCTTGCGCTGGCGATGTGCCACGAGAAGCAGGGCAAGGTCGCGACGGCGTGGTCCGAGTACATCGATCTCGGCGCAGCGGCCCGCAAGGAGGGCAACAAGCGCCTGGAGGCCGACGCGAAGGCGAGGGGAGCGAAGCTGGAGCTGTCGCTCCCCCGGCTGACGCTGAGCGTGCCACGGGCGGCCGCGATCGAGGGGCTCGAGGTGATGCTGGATGGGGCGCCGGTCGACGGCGCGCTCTGGGGTCAGGCGAGGCCGATCGATCCTGGCCAGCACAAGGTGAGCGCGAGCGCCCCTGGCAGAAAGCCGTGGGAGAAGTCGGTCTCGATCAAGCGGGGCGAGCGAAAGACCGTGGCGGTGCCGGCGCTCGCCAAGGACGCCTCGGCCGCTGCGCAGCCTGCGCCCGCGGCGGAAGCGCCCGCGCCGGCGGCGCCGGAGAAGGGGAGCGCGGGGTCCGGGGACGGCGCAGCGGAGCCGGGGAAGGGCGCCGCGGCGCCGGGGAAGGGCGCCGCGGGGGCCGGGAGGGGCGCCGCGGCGCCTGAGAAGGGCGCGGTTGCTGCGGCGCCAGGGAAGGGCGCAGCTGGGCCAGGGAAGGGCGCTGCGGGGCCGGGGAAGGCTGCTGCGGGGCCGGAGACCGATGCGCCGCCTGCGGCACCTCCTGCAGCCGAGGAGCAGGAGCCGAGCTCCGGATCCTCGCCGAGGCACACAGGGAGCTTCGTGATCCAGGCCGGGGTGGCCGGCGGCGCGTTGATCGGCCTGATGGACTCCGGCAGCTTCGGCGATCTGAGCGCGTACTCGTACAGCTACAACATCCCGGAGGGGGAGCTCATCGCGCCCTGCGACGATGAGGTCTGCCATGCCAGCTTCGGTCCGGCGATCGGGCCGTTTGCCGGCGGGGAGGCGTTCATCGGGGTTGCGCTCTCCGAGGATCTGCACCTTGGCGCGCGTGTGCTGGGCGGCTACCGGTTCGGCGGCGGCTATCTCGCTGTCGGCGGCCCCTCCGTCTCGATGCGCCTCGGGCGTCTCTGGCTCGGCCTTTCGGGGCTCGTGGGCCCGGTGGCGCAGCAGGCGAAGGTCACCGGGATCAAGGGGGAGATCCCCTCCGAGGTGGTCCATCTCAACTACGGTCGGAGCGAGGTCGCGGTGAACGCGCGCGAGGGCAGCCTCCCCGAGAGCGCGCTCGTTGAGACGCTCGCGTTCGGCGGGAGCGTCGACGTGTCCCTGGTGCTCGCGGACCTTCCGAGCGCGGGCTGGACGTCGGGCGCGCTCCTGCTGAGCGTCTCGCCGACGATCATGAAGGGCCTCGACGGCTGGGTGTTCGCGGCGCCGGCGAGCCTCGGTTACCGCTTCTACTGACCGGCCTCGCGACCCATCGCGCTCTCTCGCCGGGCGCCCGGGTAAGGGCACCGTGCGGGGCCGGCGTGAGGCGCGTGCGCTTTCACCTCTGAAGAGCCCGGCATGGAATCACCGGAGCGCCCGCGCCCAGCCCAGGGTGGCGATGTCGAGCGCGATCACCTCACGGCGGTCGTGACTCACAAATTCGACGGCGGGCCAACTGGCGAACCGTTCCCGGATTTGAGAAGGGACGAGGTGTCCTCCGAGGAGGAGCCGTGCGAGGTGAGAGAGGGCCGGGCGCAGTGCGAGGAGCTCCTCGAACGGAAGCTTCCTGGCGTCATCCGTCGACCAGATCTCGAGCGACTGAAGTCGTTGGACGAGGGGGTGTGCTGCGAGCACACGGAGCCCTTCGGGGCGCGTGGGGCGATACCAGAGCCCGAGGTGTTGGAGCGCCGGGAGCTTCCCGGGGCCGAGCGGCGCGAGGGCTCCTCGCACGTCGTCGTCTCCGCGAAATACCGTCAGGTAGCGCAGCGTCGGCGCGGGCTGAGAGAGCAACGTCGCGAGGGTCCGCTCCGGCGCGCCCAGCCCCAGGAGGCCGGGCAGCGCGGCGCCGATGGCTGGACCGGACCCGCGAGCGACGAGCGACGCGCGCCCGTGCGCGTTGAGCAGATCGAGGAAGGGGCCGAGCGCGCCGAAGGTCATGAGGCGAAGAGACCGGAGTGAGCGCCCGGCAGGGCTTGCCAGAAGTCGACGCAAGCGGTGCAGGCCGACAACGCCGAGCGAGACGTCGGGGGCATCCGGTGAGAAGCCGAGTGCGTCGCGGCCGATGAGATCGAGCTCCGGTCGGAGCTCCTCATCGAGGGTGGCAGCGTCCTCGTCATGGACCCAGCCGAGGAGGCCACCTTGGCCGTCGTCGATGCACGCACATGGCTCGCCGAACTCAGGGATCGGGCCGAAGGTCATCTCCTTCGTCGAGTCGAGGAGCTCGTGCACCAGGGCGCGTGCGTCGTCTCCATCGTGACGCAACTGCTCGACCTGGAATGCGATCAGCGTTCCTATCGGATCGCCGCGTCGCTCGAGCTGTGCGCCGATCTGGTGAGCTGCGGCGAGCATATCTTCGTCGGGGGGCGCGCTCGTGGCGGCTTGGCCGCCAGCGGCGAACCCCTCGGCGCGGAGCTTGGCGAGGCGGTGGTCGAATACGATTTCTGCGATGTACGCCCTGGTGAAGCTCCGATCGAACGACACCCGGCTACCCCGCCCGACCGGGCGCTCTGTGACGCGGACGCCGTCGATGCGCAGCTCGGTGTGTTCGTCGCGGCGGTCGAGCCGCAGCGCGAGGCTCGCCGGCAGCTTGATGGTGTCGAAGCCACGGAGGAACGCCTTGCGGGAGGTCCTCGTCGCCTCGAAAACTGGCCGTTGTCTACGTTCCAGGTTCCCAGATTCATGGCACCGTGCGCGTTTGGCCGGCTGAGGTGGCTGGTCGGATGGGATGCATAGCCCTGGCTCGGGTTTGTGCCTCCACCGATCACGCGTCCGCTCGGCGGTGGTCGTCCAGCCATCGTCCAGAGTCGCGGAATGAGCTGAGAGCAGTTCGGGCACGCCGGCACAGCGTCGTTCGATCCGGTTTCCGAGCGGATGGTGTCGACCTCGCCGAGCGCGCTCTTGAGATTCCTTTGCCAGTTGCGATCTCCAGGGGCGCATGAGCGGCCGGTCCGGCGTTCCCAGTCCCTGATGTGGTCGGAGAGGGCTTGCGGTTCGGCGCAGCCTTCCGGCGGTCTTGGATCGCCTGGTTGTCGAGCGTTCGTCCGGGGCAAGGCCGCTGCGACCGCGGGGTGGATTGATTCCTCGCTGCCTCCGCTGCTCCGCACGACCTGTGTGCCGTTGCGGCGGGTGATCACGCAGCGAAGGAGCCCGTCGACATCCACCCAATCCATCGGGTGATCGTCGACATACGCGTACGGCTTGAGGCTCCCCTCGATCCCGAGCGGCTCCGGGCTGAGATACACTCCCGTCGCCGGGTCGTAGTACCTGTGCCCGTTGCAATGGAGCCCGGTCTCCTCGTCGGCGTACTGCCCCGGCAGCCGCAGCGGCGTCAGCGCGGCCTGTTCCGCCGGCGCATGCCCGTACATCGTGGCCTGTAGATCTCCGACCACGTGCCCATCCCCACCGAACAGCGCCTCCGGAAACCCGTTCACCCCATGGACGAAGTACCCGAACGCCCCCCCGGCGCCCTCCCGCTGCGCTAGCGGCAGCACGCTCTCCGGCAGCGTGACGTAGCTCCGCTCGTCCACGACGGGCGCCTCCCCGTCCCGCGCTCGCTCTGTGCGCTCGTGGACCCTCACGTCGCCGCGAAAGGCATACCGCGTCACGCTCTCGACCTGCCCGAGCCGCGCAACGCGCTTCTCGATCCTGCGGCCGAAGGCGTCATAAGCGAACGAGATCGTTCTCCCTTCCGGGGTTCGCGCTGCCATGAGCCGCCCGTCGCCGCTCCAGTCGTACGTCCATACGAGCTCGCGTCGGACGTCGCCTTGGCCGTCCAGCTCGCTCACGCGTTTCCGCACCACATCGCCACGCTCGCTGTAGTCGTAACGCACGGTCTCTTGTCCCGTCGTGCGCGCCGTCAACCGCCCCCCAGGCGTGTACGTCCGCTGCTCGCCCTCCCTCTCCATCTCCCCTGCCACGGTGAAGCGGAACCGCTCCGCCGCCTTGCCCGCCTTGCGCCGCTCGACGACGCGACCGTTCGCATCGCGGAGCAGCTCTCCCACCGTGCCGCCGAGGTCCTCGTCGGTGCGTAGCAGCCCCGCAGGGGACCAAGCGTACGTCCTTCGCCACGTCTCGCGCGACGGCAGCGGCCCCACCCACGCGGGCTCTCCCGGCCCGATGCGCGGCGCGGTGGGTCTGCCGAGCACGCGCTGCCGCTCCATCCACCCCTCCGCGTTGACCTCGGTCGCAATGGCGCCACCGCCTGGCAAGAGCCGCTCGACCTCGAACCCGCGCGCGTCGTAGGCGAGGCGCAGCGGCGCGCTCTCACCGCCGATCTGCACGGCGACGGGCCGCCCCCTGACGTCGCGCTGCACGCTCATCTCGCCGTCCGGCCCGCGCACGGAGGTGGCCTTGCCCATGGCATCGTAGGTCCACGCGAACGCCGCGAGCACCTCGGCGCCCCGCCGCGTCACCTCGGTCGTCACCCGCCCCCGCCGGTCGTAGGTGTACTCGCACTCGATGTCGCCGCTGACCGCGCGCTCGATCCGGCCGAGCGGATCGTACTCGAACACGTCCGCGCGCCCGTCGGAGGTGCTCCGCTTCACGAGCCTTCCGAGCGGATCGACCTCGAGGTCGACGCTCTCGGAGCCACACTGCCCCCGGACGATCCTGCCCAGCAGGTCGAGCTTGTACCGGATCTCCCGCCCGTCGAAGGTCCGCTCGCCGGTGATGCGCCCCTCGGCGTCGCGCTCGAACCTGTGCTCCTCGCCGGCCTCGTTGACGATGCGCGAAAGGTCCTGCTCGCGGTCGTAGCGGTACCGCACCTTGCTCCCGTCGGGCCGCTCGAGCTCGGTGACGACGTGGAAGCCGCCCCAGCGCAGCGTGGTCGTGCGCCCATCGGCGTCGCTGATCCTCGCCACGTTGCCGTCGGCGTCGAAGTCGTAGCGTGTCACCGCGCCGCTCGGCCCGAACACGGCCGCGAGCCTGCCGCAGGCGTCGTACGCGAAGCGGGTCTCGTGCCCGCGCTCGTCCACGAAACCCATCACCCGGCCGAGGAAGTCGTAGCGGATGCGCCGCTCGGCGCCGTCGGGCTCGACGACGCGGATGCGGTTAGCGAGCGCGTCGTACTCCATGCGCGTCTCACCGCCGTTCGGCAGGGTCGCGCCGGCCAGCAGGCCGCGCGCGTCGTAGGCGAATCCGACGACGAACCCCATGTCGTCATAGACGGCCACCACATCGCCGCGCGCGTAGCGCGCGGTGCCGCCGAGCGCGTCGGTCATGGCCGAGACGAGCCCGCGCGCGTCGTGCTCGTAGGCGGTCCTGTTCGCCGCTGGATCGACCTCGGCCAGGAGCCGCCCCTCGGCGTCGCGCTCTCAGCGGAAGACCTACCCGAGCGCGTCCCGGTGCTCGCGCAGCGCGGCGGTGTCGTCGTTGTACCGGAAGGTGTGAACGCCGCCGGCGCCCCAGACCATCCTGTCGAGCCTGCCGAACGCGTTGCCGTCGACCCGCCGGATGGCGCGCGAGGTGATCACCTCCGTGAGCACGCCGTCATGATGGTCGACCTTGACGTGCAGGAATCCCTTCGCCGGCGAACCGTCGCTCAAGGTCCCCGGCACGCCGTCGTCGAGCGCGTCGTTGCCCTCGCGGTGACACCACGCCTCGATGCAGCGGCTGTCCTTGTAGCGAAACTCCGCCACGAGCCCGCCGGGCTCCTCTCGCCGCACCAGGCGATGGTCCTTGTCGTACGCGAAGCGGTGCGCGTGCCCCGCGGCTTCCTCGGCCGCGACGAGGTCGCCGCGCGCGTCGAACGCGTACCGCCGCCGCGTCTCCCATCGACCGTGTGCGAAGGCGTTCTTCACCTCGACGGCGGCGATGTGCCCGTCGCCGTGCCGCCGCACGCGCACCACACGGCCCACGCTGTCGATGACCTGCACGAGGCGGCCGTCCTCGTAGGCGAGGGCGATGGCGTTGTCATGGGCATCGACGATCCGGCTCAGCAGCCAGCGGCTGCCGCGCGGCTCCGCGAACAGGTACGAAAGCCCCTCGGCCGCGAGCGCGTAGCCCCAGGGATACCGCGTCAGCATCCCGCACGGCAGCCGCGCCGACTCGCCCTGATCGAGCCTCCGCGGCAACTCCGTCGCCGCCGCGTGCGGCTCCAGCACCCGCAGGCCGCGGCGCCGCTCCTCGACCTGCCACGCGAGCGAGTGCGTCCAGCCGAAGCCGAGGCCGCAGTCTTCCTCGACGAGCGCGGAGCTGTAGCTGCGCTTGATCACGAGGGGGATCGGGCCGGGCAGCGCGAGGTCGACGACCGCCACTGTGTAGACGCGCCCGGTGATCGGGTCGACCGGATCGCCCGCGTGCGTGCCGCCGCCGCTGCCATGCGTGGGGTTGGGGCAGCCGCCGCCGCTCTGCCCGGCCCGCAGCTGCCAGCGTCCTTGCCGCCGCCACGCGCGCCGTTGCCGCCGTTCTTCCCGTCGCCGCCCTGGCCGTCTCCGCGGCCGTTTCCGCCGCGACCGTTACCGCCTCCGCCGCCCCCGCCGCCGCCAAGGATGAAGACGCCGGGGTTCATGCCGGGGATCACCGCCGCATTCGGAAACGGGGCCGTTCGCGCCATGCGGGCATGCTCGGCGACGGGTGTGCCGACCGCAACCCGCCGGCGGTTCCTCGACGCCGCCCGCGGCGGTCCCCCCACGCGGCGGTGCACGCCGGCGGGCGTCCCCCCACGCGGCGGTGCACGCCGGCGGGCGTCCCCCCACGCGGCGGTGCACGCCGGCGGGCGTCCCCCCACGCGGCGGTGCATGCCGGCGGGCGCCCCCGCCGGCGGCCCGCTCCGGGATCCGCGAGAGCTCGCCCGAGCGGACCGCGATCCCGGAGGCATCAACGGCCGATCTCCCCGGCGGCGCGCGATCCCTGCGGGCCTCCGCCGCTCCTTGGTGCGCCCGCGGGGGCAGGCTACCGTCCCGCCATGTCCAGGACCGGGCGGCGCAAGCAGAAACCCACGCCGCGACAGGGAGCCCCCGAGCTCACCCCGAAGAACGTGGCGCGCATGGAGGTCGACGCCGCGGTCTACCGCCTCGTGAAGCTCCTTGGCCGCTACCCGGACGAGCCCCCCGACACGAAGGCCCGCGGCGCCCTGGAAAAGACGCTGCCCGTGCTCGACGCGCTCCGCGCGAGCCACCCGGACCACCCGCAGGTCGCCTGGGTCTCCGGGATGATCCTCCGCAAGCTCGGCCGCCTCGACGACGCCGTGCAGCTCGCCCGCCGGGCGTTCGAGCTCGATCCGACGTTCGCGACCGCCGTGAGCCTGGCCTACGCGCTCCGCGAGCGCGGCGAGATCGACGCCGCCCGCGACGCGTTCGAGGCCGCCGCTCGCCTCGATCCCCAGGACGTCTCGGCCCGCTGCGACCTCGGCGCCATGCTCTGCGAGGCCGGCCGCACCGACGAGGGCCTGCGCCACCTCGAGGCCGTCCTCGAGGCGCAGCCGGCGCACCCGAACGCCTTCCCGATCCACGCCTACCACCGCGCCGCGCGCGACGGCGACGCCTCCGCGTACGACAGGCTCGCGGCCTACGCCAGGGCGCACCCGGAGAGCGCCGCCGCCGCGCGGTCGCTCGATCGCCTGCGCGCCGAGGGGCTCCACCATCCCGCCCCCGTCGCGGTCGTCGAGGGCTTCGTCGCGGGCGCCGCCGAGGCGCTCGAGCACCTCCACCGCGATCACGATCCGTGGCTGAACCGCTTCGGCGCCCGCGCGCACGGATACCGGCTCCACCCGCCGCTCACCCGGCGAGACATCGAGCGCATCGAGGCGTCGCGCGGCGCCCGCATCCCCGCCGACTACGCCGCCTTCCTGACCCGCGTCGGCAGCTCCGGCGCCGGCCCGTACCACGGGCTCCTGCCGCTCGACGGACCTGGACAGATCGAGAGCCTGACCGGCGAGTTCCCCCACACGAGGCCCTACCGGCCCGATCCACGGACGCTGACCGCACCCCAGCGCGCCGTGCTCCAGTCCGACGAGGTCGTCCGCGGGACCGTGGCGCTCGCGCACATGGGCTGCGGCTACTTCTCCGTGCTCGTGATCCGCGGCCCGCGCGCCGGCAGCGTCTGGGCGGATCTGCGCGCGGCAGGCCTCGGCGTCGTCCCGACCCACGACAGCTTCACCGCGTGGTACCGCGGATGGATCGACGCGCTCTCCAGGGGAGAGCCGGCGCGCGTTCCCCTGGAGCCAGGGCGGTGCTCGGCGCCCGCGGCGCTCAGCGATTACCTCGCTTCATGGGAGCGGCAGCATGCGCTCCGGCCCGGCACCCTCGACGAAGCAGGGACGCGACGGGCGCTGCGCGAGATCCCCGACGCCGGGATCGCGATCCAGGCAGCGGCGTCCAGGTACTTCGACGCCGGCGATCCCGTGGACCCCTGTCCCAGCTGCCAGCACATGTTCGATCACTTCCTCCGGAAGAACATGCTGCAGCCCGCGCAGATCCGCCCCGGCGTGCCACCCAGGGCAGCGCGGCGGGCCCGGGCCGAGGCGTAGCCTACCCCCTCGGGTCCGCGCGCCGCCGTCGGGCGCGGCGCGCCTCGCCGCGGGCGCTGTCCGCCCCGCTGGCGGGCTCGGGCGGCGGGGCGAAGCCGATCGCCGCGAGATCCTTCTCGCCGATGACGTCGCCCTTGGCCACGAGCGCCGCGCGGAGCAGGACCGCGCCCATCTCGGCGTCGTTGCCGGGCCACGGGTGGTCGAGCACCGCCTGCAGCGCGCGCAGATCCAGGCCGAACGGCCGGCCCCGCAGGCGGACGCCGATGCGCGCGAGGTGATCCAGCGCGAGCGCACGGAGATCCTCGGCGCGCGACGACAGCGAGGGCAGCGCGACGGCCCGGTCGCCGAGCCGGTCCGCGAGCCGCTCGCTCAGCTGACCGGTCGCCGCGAGCGCGTCCACGGTCTGCGGCACCGCCACGACGAGCCCCACGTCGTCCGGCAGCGCCGCGCCGAGGTAGCTCTGCACCTCGGACGGCAAGGCCTGGGCGTCGAGCACGAGCAGCGTGCCCCCGCGCGCCGCCTCGATGGGCGAGCTGTCCGGATCGCGCCACAGCGCGAGCGCGCTCGGCGTCTCCGCGGAGCCCTCGATCGCAGCCGCCTCGTCGCGCGCCTGCGCAGCGCCCCGCGCCTGCGCGAACGCCTGCGCGAACCCCTCGGGGACGGGCGCCGCGCCGTCGACGATCGCCAGCGGGCCGCCCGCGCGCGGTGAGGTCAGGTGGACGACCGCGCCCCACGCCACCGCGTCGATCCCGGGCGCCGTCAGCAGCGTGACCGGGCCGCCGGCCACGCCGAGCCGCTCCAGCTGCTCGAGCGCCGCGCGGGCGGCGGGGCTATAGGCGGCGGCCCGCGCCGGCCGCGCGAGCAGCGCCGCGATCGCGCGGAACCGCCCCGCGCCCTGCGCCACGGCGCGCTCGAGCCGGCTCACCTCGCGCGCGCGCTCCTCCGCCTCGCGGCGGGCGGCGACCTCGCGGCCGCGCGACCCCGACAGCATCGCCGACACCGCGATCACCGCCCCGAGCCGGTCGGCGACCGCGCGCAGGCCGCTCACCTCCTCCAGCGTCATCGGCGACGCGCGCCGGGCCCGCGGGATGGCGAGGGCCCCGATCGGGCCCTCCGCGTCGTTCACAAGGGCGACCACGCCGACGTCGCGCTCCGCGAGCCAGGCGAGCAGCGGGCGCACCTCCGGCCGCCGGACCTCGACGGCCTCGGCGGCCTCGACGCGCAGGACGCGCTCCGGCTCGATCTGGGCGAGCTCGATGAGGCGCGCCGGCACCTCCGCCGGCTCGGTGTGCGCATAGCCGGCGCGATCGACGGTCACCCGCTCGGGCGGCGAGAGCAGGTAGAGCGCCGGCGGAGCCTGCCCGGCGACGCCGGCGTCCGACGCCTCGCGCAGCGCGGAGAGCGCCGCCTCGAGCGCCGCCTCCGGCTCCGGGTTCATCGCCGCGCGCGTCGCGGCGTCGAAGGCCCCGAGCCAGCGCGCCCCCTCCGGCGCGAACCGGCGCGCGAGCACCGGCGCCGCGAGCCCCGCGAGCGCGCAGAGCGCGCACGCGCCGAACACGGCGACGCCGACGGAGGACTGCGGCGCGCCGCGGAGCCCGAGATCGCCGCGCGGCGCCTGGTGCACGGCGTAGACCGCGAGCAGCGCCGGCGGGGTCGCGAGCGTCGCGACGGCGAGCGTGCCGCGGAGCGCGCGCGAGACCTGCGCCGCGTCCGCGGCCACGGTGCAGAGCGCGACGCAGACCGCCGCGACGACGCTCGTGACCGGCAGGATCGACTCGGGGGGCGCGACGCCGACGAAGGCCGCCGCGAGGCCGACCGCCAGCGCGGTCGCCGTGAGCAGCAGCGCGGCCTCGACCCGGTCGGCCACGCCGAGCTCGAGCCGCCGCGCGATGCGGACGCGCGCGATCGCCACGAGCGTCACCGTGAGCGAGCCGAGCGACGCGGCGGAGGTGGCGTAGTGGACGAGCAGCGGATCGAGATCCGCCGCGCGCTCGGGCGCCACCGCGGAGACGGCGGGCAGGGCGATCGCCACGGTCCAGAAGAGCGAGGCGAACGCCGCCGCGTCGAGGCGCCGCGTGCTCGGCGGAGGCTCGAGGAGACCACCGAGGCCCGCGATGCGCGCGAGCCCGACCAGGGCGGCCATCGCCGCGGCCGCCGCGCCGAGGTTGCCGAGCGCGATCAGCGCGAGCCCGGCGGGGCCGCTCCGCGCGGCGGCGAGCATCGCGGCGCCGGTGAGGCAGACGGCGGCCGCGCGGCGGGCCGCCGGCTCGATCCGGTCCTCTCCCCGCGGCGGCCGCTCTATCCAGCGGAGGCCAAGCGCGAGCAACACCGGCAGCCCGAGCAGGGCGAGCCACGCGGGCCCGTGGCCGCCGGACGCCCGGAGCGCAGCGAAGGCGGTGTAGGCGACGGCGGCCGCGGCGATCCAGAACGAGCGCCGGCGCAGCATCGCGGCGAGCGTAGCGTCTGGCCACGGGGGCGCCAACGAGGCGGTCTCATCGAGGGGACGACCGCGCCGCCCGCGCCGCTGCCGCGGCCAGACGCTCCTTCGCTACCTCAGGGCGGGAGCGCCGCGATGTAGTCGTAGAGACACTTCATCTCGTCGGCGCTGAGCGTCGGGCCGAGCGGCATCCGGTTGTCGCACGGCGGGGCGTCCGTGACCTTCAGGTACATCAAGCTGGCGTCCGGGTCGCCCGGCACGACCACCGTGGCTTCGCCGCCGCAATCGGACGCCTGGCCTGCGACCCTGGTCTCCCAGCCCGTCGTCAGATCGAGGCCCCCAAGGTTCGCTTGCCCATCGTGGCAGCCCGCGGTGGCGCACTTCGCCATCACCAGCGCCTGCGCTTCAGCGCATCCGGCCCCACCGCCGCTGCTCGCGCTGGTGGTCGCGGCGTCGCCGCCGCTGGTGGTCGCGGCGTCGCCGCCGGTGGTGGTCGTAGGGTCGCCGCCGCCGCTGGTGGTCGCGGGGTCGCCGCCGCCGCCGGTGGTCGCGCCGGTGCCCTGGCCGTTTCCGCCGCCAGGCCCGTCGCCGCCGGCGAGGTACTGGTCCTTGTCCTCGAGGGTCCCCGCGCAGCTGATGATGAACGCGGCGCCGCTCAACACGGCGGCGGCGAGCGCGGTGCGCCCGCCAAGGAAAGCGATGTACGTCACGTGCTACCTCTCTCTCTCGCTCAGTAAACGTAGGCTCCGGCGAGCCGCACCCCAAGGTACTGGTCGATCGCCCCGCCGGCGACGTACCGGTCGCCGATCGCGGGCTCGAACGACGAGAAGAACCGCGCGTACTCGACGAGGAGCCGCGCCTCGACGCCGGTCGTGACGGGCACGAGCACCCCGGCCATCGCGCCGATGCCCTGCACGCTCGCCCCGGCGAACCGATCGTAGACCGGGCCAGACGAGAGCGGGAAGAGGTAGTCGGCGCCGAGCGCCAGCGCGACCGGGCCGACCGGCACCCGCGCGTCAAGGCCGGCCCGGATCAGCGTGTAGGAGACGTTCGGCACCGTACTGGCCAGGGCCTCCGCCGCGTCGACCTCGAAGGTCAGGAGCCGGAGCCCGGCGGAGATGCCGAGCACGGACGACTCGCCGATCGAGAGCCGCTCCCGCAGCCCCAGGTTGATGCGCTGGTAGGTCGTGCCGATCGGGTCGCCGTCGCCCACCGCCGAGTTGAGGCCGGGCGCCATCATGAACCCCGCGGTGATGCCGAGGCCCTTGAGCACCGGGATGTCCGTCGACGCGAGCGGGTACACCTCGCCGGAGATCGACAGCGCGGGCTGACCGAAGACGTCGTAGGGCCGGAGGTTCTGCGTGACCGGATCGGAGTAGTCGAACCAGCGGCCGGTAAACTCGACGCCGGCCTCGATCGAGAAGAGCGCCGAGCGGGGGTCGTGGGGCTTGCGCTTCCCGCCCTTGTCGCCGTCGTCGCCGCCCTTGTCGCCGTCGTCGCTGCTCTTCTCGTCGCCGTCGCCGTCGCCGGCGCCGTCCTTCTCGCCGTCGCCCTCGTCGCCGCCGTCCTTCGGCTGGTCCTCGTCGGCCGCGGCGGCCGCCGGCGCGATCTGCGAGAGCGTCGGGCCGAGCAGCTCTTCCAGCGCCTTCTTGCGGTCGTCCCGCGAGCCGCCCAGCGGCACCGCGCTGTCCACCGCGAGGTCGCCGGCGTTCTCGTCGACGTAGACGAGGTAGACCTCTTTCTTCTTCTTCTTGTTCGTCCGCGAGACGCCATAGATCACACCCTCGGCCTTCGCGGCCTTGCCCGCCTTGCGGATGCGGTCGATGGCCTTCTTCCGCTGGGCCTTCATCACCAGCGCGTCGCCCACCGGCTTGGTCTGGCCGGCGCTGCGCAGCGACTTCGAGAAGGCGTCGTCGTCCACGACCTTCAGCGTCTCCGGGACGAGGGACACGATGTCTTCGCGGATATCGTCCGCGTTCGGCCCCTCGATGTGGATCGCGATCGACTTCGACCCCTTGGGGGCGGCGAGCGCGATGGGCGAGAGCGCGAACGTCGTGACCGTCGCGGCGGAGAGCCCGAGGAGGATCCTCCCGCAGAGGCTCAAAGAGAGGGACAGCGTTGTGAACCTGGTCGGCTTCCGCGCGGGCCTTTTGCCGGCAGCGGCATCAAACGAAGCTTGCACGCGCGCGAGCCTACAAGCGATGTCGCGGCTGGATCCAGCGTCTTTCGAGGGGGCTGAGCGACATTTCTGATGACGCGCAGTGTAGCTACGAGACTCCGCTGCAATCGGACTCGCGGGGCTCACCGAGCCTCGTCTTCCTTGGCGCCTTGACGGGCCCCCGCGACGTGAGACATGTCGTTGCTCGAAGCGCAGCGCCGCAACGCACCGCATCGCAGGCCAGCGCGTCCCCCAGGGGAGAGGGCAGATGGATCGGTCAAGAGGACGGCACCGCCGCGCGGCGCGCGGCCCCGGCGGCTCTCTCGGGCTTGCGATCGTCGTGGCGACGGCCGCCGCCTGCTCCGGCGGGCGCGGCGGCGGGGCCGCGGGGGGAGCGGGGGGAGCGGAAGGCGAGGCGCCGCGCTGCGCGGAGATCCGGCCGGGCGTGTCGCCGCTCCGGCGGATGACGCGCTTCGAGTACAATAACACGATCCGCGATCTCCTCGGCGACGACAGCGCGCCGGCCGACGCCTTCGTGGTCGAGGAGGAGGCGCTCGGGTTCAACAACCAGGCGGCGGCGCTCGGGGTCACGCAGCTCCTCGCCGAGCAGCTCATGAAGGCCTCCGAGGCGATCGCGGCGCGGGCCGCGAAGGATCTCGGGAAGCTCCTTCCGGGGTGCGACCCGGCGGTGCAGGGGCCCGACGCGTGCGCCGCGGAGCTCATCGAGCGCCTCGGCAAGCGCGCGTTCCGCCGGCCCCTCGCGCCCGCGGAGAGCGAGCGGCTCGCGCGGCTCTTCGCCTTCGGGAACGACGAGCACGGCTTCTCGACCGGCGTCGAGCTCGTGATCCAGGCGCTGCTCCAGTCGCCGCACTTCCTTTACCGCGTCGAGCACGGCATGCCGGATCCGGCCGGCGAGGGCGTGGTGGCGCTCTCGGACCACGAGATCGCCTCGCGGCTCTCGTACCTGCTCTGGAGCTCGATGCCCGACGACGCGCTGTTCGCAGCGGCCGACGCGGGGGAGCTCCGCTCCGCGGAGCAGATCGCCGCGCAGGCCCGCCGCATGCTCGAGGATCCGCGCGCCCGCGCCGCCGTCGCGAACTTCCACGCGCAATGGCTGCAGCTCTCGAACATCGACACCCTCACCAAGGATCCGGCGGTCTACCCCGGCTTCCACGCCGGGCTCCCGGCGCTCCTCCGGGCGGAGACCGAGGCGTTCCTCGATCACGTCGTGTTCGAGGACGGCGCCGGCGACGTGGCGACCCTGCTGACGGCGCCCTACTCGCTGATGAACGCCGAGCTCCGCGCGTTCTACGGGCTGGGAGCGGCGGGCGGCGCGGGGGCGCCCGGCGAGCTCTCGGTCGTGCCGCTCGACCCAGCGCAGCGCGCCGGCTTCCTCACCCACGCCAGCGTGCTCGCGGTGCTCGCGAAGCCGGATCAGTCTTCGCCCGTCCACCGCGGCAAGTTCGTCCGGGAGCGGCTGCTCTGCCAGATCCTGCCGCCGCCGCCGCCCGACGTGGACATCCAGCCGCCGCCGGTGCGGGAAGGGATCCCGACCCGCCGGCAGTTCGAGCAGCACGCGGAGGACCCGGGCTGCGCTGGCTGCCACCGGCTCATGGATCCGATCGGCTTCGGGTTCGAGCGCTACGACGGGATCGGCCTCTACCGCGAGGTCGACCAGGGCGTCCCGGTCGACGCGAGCGGCGAGATCGTGGCGAGCCGGGATGTCGATGGGCCCTTCGATGGGGCGGTGGAGCTCGCGCACCGCCTCGCGGAGAGCGACGATGTGCGCCAGTGCGTCGCGACGCAGTGGTTCCGCTTCGGCTACGGCCGCGCCGAGCAGGCGGAGGACGAGTGCAGCATGCGCCAGATCCAGGCGGCGTTCGCCGAGAGCGGGTACAACATCAAGGCGCTGCTCGTGGCGCTGACCCAGACGGACGCGTTCCGCTACCGCCGCGCGGCGCGGGACGCAGGGGGTGCGCCGTGAGCGGCGCCGCACAGCGCCGGGCGTCGAGGGGGCGCCTCGGTCGCCGCGCCTTCCTGCGCGGGGCCGGCGGGCTCGCCCTCGCGCTCCCCTTCCTCGACGCCATGGCCGGATCGGCGAGCGCCGTCGATTTCCCGAAGCGCTTCGTCGTGTTCTTCACCGGCCTCGGCACGGTGAAGGAGGCCTGGCAGCCGACCGGGACCGAGACGTCGTTCGAGCTCGGAGAGATCCTCGCGCCGCTCTCTCCCTACCGGGACAAGCTGCTCGTCGTCGAGGGCATCGACATGGAGTCCGCCTACCACGGGCCGGGCGACTCTCACCAGCAGGGCATCGGCCAGGCGCTCACGGGCACGGAGCTCCAGGAGGGGACCCTCTTCCCGTACGCCTGCAACCCGGCCGCGCGGGTCGGCTGGGGCGGGGGCATCTCGGTCGACCAGTTCCTCGCCGCGAGGCTCGGGGATCGCACGAAGCTCTCGTCGCTCGAGCTCGGCGTCCAGGTCCAGTACGCCAACGTCTCGTCGCGCCTCTCCTACCTCGGCCCGGGCCAGCCGGTCCCGCCCGAGGACGATCCGCGCGCGGCGTTCGACCGGCTGTTCCTGGACCTCAGCGCCGATCCGGCGGAGCTCGCGCGGCGGCGCGTCCTGCGCCGCCGGGTGCTCGGCGGCGTCATGGAGGACTACGGCGCCCTCGCGCGCGAGCTGGGGGGCGAGGACCGGCGGAAGCTGGAGCAGCACCTCGACGCGCTGAACGACATCGAGCAGCGGCTCGACGTGCCGGCGCTCCTCGGCGGCGCGTGCGCCTTGCCGGCGCTGGGCGAGCCGCTGGACGTCTACGCGAACGACAATTTCCCCGCGATCGGGAGGCTGCAGACCGACCTGCTCGCGATGGCGCTCGCGTGCGATCTCACGCGGGTCGCGTCCATCCAGTGGAGCGCGACCCAGGCGGGCAAGGTGTTCACGTGGCTCGGCCAGTCGGAGACGCACCACGCGCTCTCGCACTCGAACATCGGCGACGCGGAAAAGCAGCAGCAGCTCGTCGACATCGGGCGCTGGCAGGCGGAGCAGCTCGCGTACCTGCTCGAGAGGCTCGACGCCGTCCAGGAGGGCACGGGCACGCTCCTCGACAACACGCTCGTCCTGTGGTGCACGGACATCTCGGAGGGGCAGAGCCACTCGCGGCGCGACATGCCGTACGTGATCGCGGGGGGCGCCGGCGGGGCGCTCAGGACGGGAAGATTTTTGCGCTATGCCGGCGATCCCCACAACAACCTGCTCGTCGCGCTGTGCAACGCGATGGGCGTGGACGTGTCGACGTTCGGCAACCCCGCCTACTGCACGGGGGTGTTGCCCGGCCTCTTGGCCTAGTTGCGCGCGCCGGAAATCCCGCCAGGGATCGCTGACGCGCGCAACCAGAGCGGCCGCGGAGCGGGCGCCGGGGTTCGGGGCGGAGCCCCGAGGAACCAGCGCCGGCCCGCGCCAGCCGCGTGTTTTGGGCTTTTCGTCGCGCGCCGATTTTGGCAAGTACGCCCGCATGGGCGCCCTGCTGTCCTCCGGGAAGCCTCACGGCGCGCGGCGCGCGGCGCGCCTCGCTCTCTGTCTCGCGCACCTCGCGGCGCTCACGGCGGCGGCGTGCGGCTGTCGCAAGCCCGCGGACGTCCCGGCGGACGCGGGGGCCGCGGCCCCTGCGGGCGCTGACGCGGCCCCCGCGGAGCTCGCGGCGATCGACGGACAGGCCGCGCCCGCGGAGCTCGTGGCGCCCGCGTGGCCGCCGAGCGACAAGCCGCTGCTCGGCGTGACGGCCTTCGTGGCGACCGTCTACAAGGAGCCGCGCGACACGTCGAAGAAGCTCGGGTACCTGCGCGTCGGCTCCAGGGTGCCCCGCTCCGCCGAGCCCGCCGGCACCGCGGGCTGTCCGGGCGGCTGGTACGCGATCGAGCCCAGCGGCTACCTCTGCGTGGGTGAGGAGGCGACGCTCGACCTGAACGACCCGATCCTCAAGGCCGCCGGCCCCGGGCCGAACCTGAGGACCGCGCTCCCGTACCGGTACGCCTTCGTCCGCGCGGTGCTGCCGCTCTACCTGCGCGTCCCCACCGCCGAGGAGCAGCGCAAATCGGAGTTCAAGCTCGACGAGCACCTGTCGTGGTTCGAGGAGAACAAAGCGACCGTGCAGCGGGTCATCCTCGGCGCGAACGACGTGGCGATCGACGCGCGCGGCGTGCCGCTTCCGGGCAAGCAGCTCGGCGAGCTCGGCCTGGGGAAGAACTCGCTCGAGCTCGGCGAGGGCGCGCTGCTCGGCGGGGAAGGGGACGGCGACCCGATCCCGTTCTGGCTCGAGGGCGGCAAGCGCCTCATCCGCAACATCAGCGACTTCAAGGTCCCGGACTACGCGGTCTTCGCCGATCGCGCGCGGCGCTTCACCGGGCTGTCGCTGATCGGATCGTTCGCGACCGGACCGGAGGCGCTGAGCCGGCGTTTCGCGATCACGACCGATCTGCGGCTCGCGCCTGCGACGAAGATCAAGCCCGACACCGGCTCTCCCTGGCACGGCGTCGAGCTGACCGATGCGCTCACGCTGCCGCTCGCCTTCGTCCGCGCGCGGGGCGCTCGCGACGTCCAGATCCAGGGCGACAAGGCGACGCCGGGCAAGGAGCTGCCGTTCCGGGACATCGTCCCGCTGACCGGCAGGATGCGCCGGATCGAGGGCGTGAAGTACTACCGCACCCGGGACCAGCGGTACGTGAGCCAGCTGGACGTCGGGATCGCGGTCGCGCCGTCGGCGTGGCCTGAGGTCGCCGAGAAGGGCGAGAAGTGGATCGAGGTGTCGATCACGCACCAGACGCTGGTCCTCTGGGAGGGCAAGCGCCCGGTCTACGCCACGCTGGTCTCGACCGGCCAGGCCGGGGTGGCCGATCCCAAGACCACGACCGCGACGGTGCGCGGCGTCTTCCGCATCCGCAACAAGCACATCACGGCGACGATGGACTCGAACGAGTCGTCGAGCGTCGGCGGCCGCGCGGAGACGACCGCCGACGCGCCGTCGGCCTCGCGCGGCGCGAAGCCGGAGAAGGGCGGCTCCTCGAAGGAGCGCGCCTCGAAGAAGCCCGGCGCGAGCGCGGCGGCGAAGCCCGCGGCAGGCGAGAAGGTGGTCCCCCGGAAGGGCGACGGGGAGTACGGCGTGACGCGGCGCCGAGGCGAGGGGACCTACGCCCTCAAGGACGTGCCGTACATCCAGTACTTCGCGAGCGGCTACGCGCTCCACGCAGCGTACTGGCACGACGTCTTCGGCACGCCGCGCAGCCACGGCTGCATCAACCTGGCGCCCATCGACGCCCACCGGCTGTTCCTGTGGACCGATCCCCCGGTGCCGCCCGGATGGCACGCGATCAACACAGGCGAGGAGCTGGGCGAAGGAACCACAATCATCGTCCACGAGTGAGTGAGGCGGGCGTCGTCATTGATGAATGAGGGACGAGGGGGCGCTTCAGTGCATGGGCGCGGTGTGGATGAGGTCGATCAGCGCCTCGTCTGCGGAGACGGCGAGGGCGTCGAGGAGCGCGGCCAGGCGGGCGTGCTGGTCCGGGGTGAAGGGGGGCATGCCGAAGCGCGCGCGCACGCCTGAGAGGCGAAGAACGAGGCCGGCGCCGTCCTGGTAGCCGGCGATCCAGGGGCCGCGGGTGAGCTCGTCGCAGATGCGACGGAGCCGCGACTCGAAGGCGGCGCGATCGGCGAGGGCGCCGGCGGGGGAGGGGGCGCGCTGCTGGAAGTGGTGGATCGAGGCGGCGGCCTCGGTCGGGGCGCCGTCGATGGCCTCGAGGCCGGCGCGGAGGTCGTCGAGGAGGGGCGCGAGGCCGATCCTGCGGACGAGCGCGCCGTCGAGGCACATCTCCCAGAGCACGTGGGCGAAGAGCGCGAGCCGCGGCGCGCCGAGCGAGGCGGCGCGCAACGCGGCGGCGAGGCGGCGTTCGCCCTCCACGAAGACGGGGGCGGCGTGGAACCAGCGGTCGACGGCGACGTGGTGGTCGATGCCGGCCAGCACCTCGGCGAGGCGGGGCGGCGGGGCGGCGGGGCGATCGGGCGCGCGGGAGGGCCTGACGCGCCGGTCGGCCATGCGCCAGAGGTCCGGGAGCATCGCCGCCGCACCCGCGGCGGCCGAGCCGAGGTCGCGCGCGGCGAGGTGGCGATGAAGCAGGAAGTTCATGCGTTCAGGATGGCGCCGCCGTCCGCGGCGGTCGACGGCGAAGCGATGCGGCGCGCGTCCGGCAGCGCGGGGAGCGCGTAGCGTTCGTTGGCAGGATGGCCGGGAGCGGCTGCGCTTGATTTGCTGTCGGAGCTCCTCCGGTTGCTGGGCAGGAGTCCTGGGCTGCTGGGCGAACGTCTCTCTTCTATGGTTGGTGTCCTGGGCCGACAGGTCATCGCGATGGCGAACTTGCGTTGAGCGCGGCGCGTTTGCGCCGCCGGGCGGCTGCTCACCGCCATGGCGCGCATGTAGGGGGAGCGGTGCTGTCGAGCTCGCATCTCCTGCCTCCGTTACCCGGCTAGCGGAGATGGCTCCATGCCAGTCGCCCGCTGCGGCCGTCATGGCCCTTTTTCCTCCTTGGAGCCGCGAGTTCGGCGGGGCCCCACGCGCGCCCCGCCTCGCACATCCCCTCGCCCGCGGCCATTGCTTCTCTTGCTCGGGGTTCGGCGCAACAGGTAGCCTAGGCAACGATGCAGGCCAGCGACCCGTTCGGCTGGGTGGGGTCGATCATCGACGGCCAGTTCGCCGTCGAGGCGCTGGCGGGCGAGGGAGCGTTCGGCGTCGTTTACCGGGCCCGGCACCTCGGCTTCGATTCGCCGGTCGCCGTCAAATGTCTCAAGATCCCCGCGGGTCTAAGCCCTGACCAGCAGGACGGTTTCCTCGCCAAGTTCCGCGAGGAGGCGCGCCTGCTCCACCAGCTCTCACGCCGGACGATGGGCATCGTCCAGGCGCTCGACATCGGCGCCGCCGCCGCTCCGAAGGGGCCATGGACGCCGTACATCGTCATGGAGTGGCTGGAGGGCGAGACGCTCGAGCAGGATCTCAAGCGCCGCAGCGCCGAGAAGCTCCCGTCGAGGAGCCTCGGCGACGCGATCCGGCTCCTCGCGCCCGTCGCCTCCGCCCTCGCCGTCGCCCACGACGAGAACGTGTCTCACCGCGACGTCAAGCCGGCCAACCTGTTCCTGCTCGGCGACCGCATGAAGGTGCTCGACTTCGGGCTCGCCAAGGTCTTCTCCGAGACGCCGACGTTCGCAGAGGCGCTCGTCCAGACGGGACGAACGTTCCGCGCCTTCACGCCGCAGTACGGCGCGCCCGAGCAGTTCAGCCCGCGGTTCGGCGCGACAGGGCCCTGGACCGACGTCTATGCGATGGCCCTCATCCTCGTCGAGGTCGCGAGCGGTCAGCCCGCCCTCTCGGGCGGCGACGTCATCCAGCTCTTCGTCGCCTCGAGCGACGAGGCGATCCGGCCGAGCTTCCGCGCCCGCGGGGTGAACGCGAACGCCGACGTCGAGGCGGTCCTCGGCCGCGCGCTCGCGATCAACCCCTCGCAGCGGTTCCACAACCTCGGCGAGATGTGGGCCGCCCTGGAGGCCGCCCACCGCTCCAGCGTCGTCGTCGTGGCGCGCGACACCCTGCGCGCGCCCGCCTTCGGCCCGGGCGACGCGAACGACGACGCGGATGACGGGCTGCTCGACCTCGCCGCCGTCCACCTGCCGCCGCTGCCGCCGCCGCCGGCGCTGTCCGTCCCGCCGCCGTCGCTGCCGCCGTCGTCGACGCCGTGGCGGGCGCCGGACAGCAGCGGCATGAGGGGGAGCGTGAGCTCCGATCGCGGCTCGCCGCGGACCCGGGCCGCGCTGCCGTTCGAGGGCGGTGAGCACCGGGTCTGCACCGTCCTGTTCGCCGATCTGTCCGAGGCGACCGCGCTCTCGTCGCGGCTCGATCCCGAGGACGTCAAGGACGTCGTCGACCGCTGTTATCAGGTGCTCGCGGAGCACGTCGAGCAGCTGCACGGGATCGTCGAGCGGCCGATCGGCGGGCGCGTCATGGCGGTCTTCGGCGTCCCTCGCTCGACGGACAGCGACGCCGAGCGAGCGATCGTCGCGGCGCTCGGCGCGCAGGCCGCGATCCCGCGCCTCACGCTGCCGCGCGCTGCGCGATCGGTCCGCCTCTCGGTGCGGTTCGGGATCGCGACGGGGCGGGCCTTCGTCGGCGCCGGGGGCTCGGCGCGGCAAGATCTCGCCGTCATCGGCGACGCGGTCGACGGCGCGGGGCACCTGCAGCAGCTCGCGCCGCGCGGCGCGATCGTGATCGGCCGCGACACCCACCGCCTCGTCCTCGGGCGCTTCCACGTCGAGCCGATCGACGCGGGCGCGAGCGCCGGCGCGGTCCGGGCGCCGCCGGCGTCCACCGCGCACGGCGCGGCGCCGCCGATCTACCGGGTGCTCGGCGAGGCGCCGCTCCACCACGCGTTCGTGCCGCCCGATTTCCATGGGCTCTCGACGCGCCTCGTCGGGCGCGGCGCGGAGATGCAGCGCCTGTGTGATCTCGTCGAGACCGCCTTCCACGAGCGGCGGCCGCGCCTCATCACGCTGGTCGGCGCGCCCGGCGTGGGACGGACGCGGATGCTCGCAGAGCTCTTGGCGGGCCTCCGCGACGGCGGCGCCGGAGGCGGCGCGCCCTCCTCGGAGCGAGGGTACGCGCTCGCGCCGCCCGGGGGGCTGCTCGTCCTGTCGGCGCAGTGCTCGGCGCTCGCGCAGGATTCGAGCTATGGCCTGGCCGGCGCGCTGCTCCGCCGCTGGTTCGGGATCCACGAGGCCGATCCGGCCCAGGTCATCCTGCGCAAGCTGCGCCGCGGCCTGCGCTGGATCCGGCTGCGCGCCGCGCGCGCCCGCGTCCGCGCCGAGCGGGAGGCCGCCGGCGCGGGGGCCAGGGCCGCCGCGCTCGGGGGCGCGTCGCCCATCGTGACCCGCGCGTCGTCCGTCCCGCTCCGAGGGCCGATCAGCTCGACCGTCAGCGGGCGCAGGGGAGCCGGGGCGGCGCGGTACGAGGACGACGACGAGCTCGATCCGTCCCCCTCGCTGTCGAGGCCGAGCGGGGGCAGCGACCTCGAGGAGATCCTCGCCCGGCTGGCGGCCATCCTTGGCGCGCGGCCTGCGCCCGCCGGGCTCCTCGAGGCCGCGGCGCGCGGCAGCGTGCTGGCGAGGCGCCGGATCGCCTCCGCGCTCGCGCTCCTCGTCGCCTTCGCGCTCGAGCGGACGCCGATGGTGATCGTGTGCGACGACCTGCAGTGGGCCGACGACGCGACGCTCGACCTCGTCGAGGAGCTCGTGGCGCACGCCGAGGGGCTGCCGCTCTGCATGGTGTGCACCGCGCGCCCCGAGCTCTACGAGCGCCGCCCGGACTGGGGCGTCGGGAAGGAAGCGTACGTCCGCGTCGACGCGTCGCCGCTCGCGCGGCGGCACGCGGAGGAGATGATCCGGGATCGGCTCCGCGGCGCCTCCGCGCTCGACCACGAGCTCGTGCGCGCGATCGCCGAGCGCTCCGAGGGCAACCCGCGAACCGTGGAGGAGACCCTCCACCTCCTCGTGGACGCCGGCGCCATCGAGGCCCAGGACGGCGCGTGGCACGTCCGTGACGACGCGCTCGGCGCGCTGAGCCTGCCGCCGGCGGTGCACGGCGTGGTCCAGGCGCGCCTCGACCGCCTGGACGAAGGCGCGCGCGGCCTCCTCGCGCAGGCGGCGGTCGTCGGCCGGACCTTCTGGGAGGGCGCGGTCGAGCGGCTCCGGAACGACGCCCCGCAGGCGCGCTCGCCGATGTCGAGCGAGCGCATCCTCGCGGAGCTCCAGGATCTCGATCCGCCGTTCTCGGTGCGCCACGGGGGCAGCGCGTCCACCGCCGAGCTGCTCGCGCGCCTCTGCGAGCGCCAGCTGATCCGGCTCCGCTCCCCCGCGTCGTTCCCCGGCGAGCGCGAGTACGTCTTCGTGGAGCAGGCGACGTGCGAGGTCGCCTACGAGATGCTGAGCCTCAAGATCCGCCGGCGGATCCACCTGCTCGTCGCCGACTGGATCGAGCACCGCGCGTCGAGCGTGGAGGCGCGCGACGAGGGGGCCGCCCTCCTCGCCCATCACTACGAGCGGGGCGGCGATCTGCGGGCGGCCGCGGCGGCGTACGACCGCGCCGCGGCGCACGCCGCCGCGATGGGCGAGGGCGCCGCGGCGGTGCGCCACGCGGCGCGCGCCCGGGAGCTCCACGACGAGCTCGCGGCCGACGACGCGTAGGGAGGCCGCCGCTACCGCGCCTTGCCGCGCGCGCTCGGCAGCCGGGCGCCGGACACGATCAGCGCGTGGCGCAGGGCGTCCTCCAGCGCGCCGAAGGTCTCGAGCGTCCGCGCGTCGCTGCCGAGCGTCACGATGGCCTGCGCGACCCCGGGGGAGATCCCGGAGACGAGGCAGCGGCTGCCGAGCAGGCTCGCGGCCCGGGCCACCTGGAACAGGTGGTCGACCGTCGGCGTGTCCACGTCCTCCACGCCGGTCAGATCGAGCACGGCGAAGTGGGCCTGCGTGCGGACGATCTCCCCGAGCAGCTTCTCCATGACGTCCGTGGCCCGGACGCGGTCGAGCGCGCCGATGATCGGCAGCACGAGGACGCCCTCCCACGCCTGGATGATCGGCGTCGACAGCGCGCGGATCGCCTCCTGCTGCTGGCGCAGGACGCTCGCGGTCCGCTCGCGTTCGGCGTTCTCCGCGGAGAGCATCCGGTTCTTGCCTTCCAGCTCCTCGGCGTACACCTCGAGGCGCTCGATCGACTGGCGCAGCTGATCTTCGAGCCGCTTGCGCTCGGTGGTGTCCCGCATCGTCACGGCGACGCCGCCCTGGATCGGCACGATCTGGTGGTGCACCCAGACGCTCGGGCGCGACGCCTGGGCGTTCGGCGCGGGCAGGCGGATCTCCTCCTCGATCGGCGCCCCCTTCCGGAGGCAGCGCAGGCACCGCTCGCGGAGGACGCCGGCCTCGACCGAGTGGACGAGCTCCGAGAGGCGCTGACCGAGGAGCTGCTCGCGCGGCATCGACGACAGCATCGTCGCGGCGCGCGCGTTGAGCCCCGTGATCACGAAGTCGGCGATCTCCTCGCTGTCGTCGCGGCGGGAGGCCAGCGTGAGGAACGCGTCCATGCTGGCCTCGACGGCCGCGTGGAAGCGCGCCTCGCTCTCCCGGCGCTGCTCCTCGGCGCGCCGGCGCTCGGTGATGTTCTCCCCCACGATGAGCGCGTTCGTGACCTCGTCCACCCCCCGGATCGCGCTGACGTGGTTCGCGTACCACGCCCGCCCGCCGTTCACCCCGAGGCCGACCACCTCGTAGCTCGCGCGGCCTCCCTCCCGGAGCACCGTCTGGAGCGCCTCCCTCACCGTGTCGTGGTACTCCGGCGACGTGAAATCGTAGAGGCTCCGGCCGATGATGCTCTCCTCCCGGACCCCGGGATACGGCCGGTTCACCGAGACGATGCGCGCGCCCTTGTCGACGACGACGAGGTAGTGCGGGATGCCGTCGTACAGCGCCCGCAGCTTCTCCTCGGACTCACGGAGCGAAATCTCGGCGGTCTTGCGCCGCGTGACGTCGCGGGCGACGAAGTAGACGAGCCCCTCGTCGAGCGCGAGCATCGCGTTCCACTCGAGCCACCGGTACGAGCCGTCCTTGCAGAGGAAGCGGTTCTCGTAGGTGATCGTCTGCGCGCCCGTCGAGAACGTGTCTGTCTCCGAGAGGGTGCGCGCCTTGTCCTCGGGGTGGATGAACTCGAGGTAGGGCCGCGCCATCAGCTCCTGGCGGCTGAACCCGAGCGTGCGCTCCCACGAGGGGCTGAGCTCCTTGAACCGCCCGTCGAGCGTCGCGGCGCCGAGCATGTCGACGGCGAGCGCGTAGAGCCGCCGCTGCTCCTTGTCCTCTTCGCGCACGACCGCGCGCAGGATCGGCCCTGCGCGGTCAGCGAGGGCGAGCCGCGCGATCTGCGTGTCGGCCTGGATGAAGTCCCCGCCCGGGCGCCGGTAGAGCCACCGAAACCGCTGCGGCTCGCCCCGGCCCGCCGCGTCGAGCCGCTGCGCGAGGCGTTCGGCGGAGGCCTGTCCGTCGGGCTGCAGGAGCGGCGCGAGGTCCGCGAGCTCCCGTCCGACGAGGCCGTCCGCGGATCCCGCGAGCAGCCGGATCGCGCTCGGGTTGGCGTCGATCACGCGGCCGTTCTCCAGGAGGAGGATCGCGTCTTCGGCCGCATCGAATGCGGCGCGGTGCAGATCAGGCTGGCTCATCGTGGGCGCCGCAGGGGGTCAGGAGCGCCGTGCCGCCGCGTTGTCCTCTCGATCTCGATCGCCAATCAGCACCTCGAGCGGCCGCCGACACCCCCTCTCTGCCGCTGCCGCCAGCGGCGCATTGTGCAGGAAGCCTCGGTGGAGATCGAGGTCCATGAGCCCGCGAGCGGCTCGGCGCGGGGGGTTGTTGTCGTCGTCTCCCTGGTCCGGGATCCGTCCCGGTGCAGGCCGCTCGGGCGGTGGCATTCGAGCGCTGTTATCTTCGTCGATGTTGTCTGCCTGCCACCCGCTGGCGACGACCTCTCGCGTGCCGCGGGCGCCGTGGTAGCGTTGGTCTGTATCGCGGGGGGGTTCCTTCTGCGCTGCCTGTCGGCAGGCAGCTCTCGCGCGGTGCGAGGGGGGGGTGCGATGATCTCCGAGGCGTGCGGGCTCTGTGCTTGGCCAGCGAGCCTCGTCGTCGACGACGTGCAGCGGCACAAGGGTGCGCTCCTGGACATGGCGCTGCAGATGCGTGCGGACGACAAAGAGCCGCTCGCGCGCGTGGCCTTCCGGGGCGCGCTCTACTGGCAGCGCTGGCTCCTGACGAAGGAGCCTGGGCTCCACGAAGAGGCTCGGGTCGTCTCGGGGCTCGAGTTCGCCCGAGAGGCTGGCGACTGGAAGGAGGCCGATATGCTCCTTGCCCACGCCGACAGCTCGAGCGCCCTCGCCGATCTGCCGTTCGTCGATCACTGGAAGGCGCTCGTCGCGCAGCACTTGCCGGAGCAGGTGAGCGACGAGCACGAGCTCGAGGAGACGTTCCAGGAGTTCCGGCGGCACCCCAGCGAGGAGGCCGCGGAGAGCGTGCGGCGCTGCGCCACGGCCATCGCGCCGCTCGGGTCGCCCGTCCCGGTGCACAGCCTCCTGGCGCGCGTAGCGATGGATCTCGGCCAGACCGAGGAGGCGGAGTTCCACCTCGCCGCGCTCGTCGTCTGCAGGCCGCTCTGGATCCCCTACGTCGTGCAGCTGGCCGAGCACCAAGCGAAGCTCGATCTACCGCGTGCCCTCCGCACCATCGAGGACGCGCGCCGACTCTTCGGCCCCGACTTCTGGCTCCCTCTTTGAGCGGGGCTCACCCGCTTCGGATACGGGCCCATCTCGGCGTTTTCGGTGCTCAGCGCACGGGAGTGCGCTTGCGCGCCGAAAACGCCGATCTGGACCCGTCTCCTGTGCGGGTGAGCCCCGCTCGGCGACGCAGCTCGTGAGAACGTCAGCTATCGACGGCCTCTGATCCCCTTGGAAAGCTCTCGTGGGGGGGAGTTGCCGTGCGCGGGTGCTCCCCGTCTCCGGACTCCGCCTCAGGTGTTCTCGAGGGTGCGCATCCAGCCGCTGATCCGCGCCCCCGCCGGCTTGGGCCAGCCCATCCGCGCGAAGCGCTCGAGGAGCTGCGGCGTGTGGTCTCCGGTGCGGCTGTCCTTGAAGGCCGCGCGCGCCGCGTCGAGCTCGCGCGCCGCCTCGTGGAAGCGCCCCTCGTGGTACGCGAGCCAGGCGAGCGTCAGGTGCCGGTGCTGCCGGGGCTCCGCCTCCGCGAGCGCCACCGCCTCGCACGCCATCAGGTGCTCGCGAGCGAGCTCCGCCTCCCCGCGGTGGAGCGCGATCTGCGCGAAGAGCAGCCGCGCCTCCACCAGGCCCCACGGATCCCCGAGCCGCTCGAAGAGCCTGCCGGCGGCGAGCGCGTGCTCCTCGGCGAGCTCCGGCGCGCCCGCGTCGAGGGCCACCATCGAGAGCAGGCGCTCGCACCCGGCCTCGCCGCGCGGGTTCGCGACGTCGCGGAAGCTCTGCCGCGCCCCGAGCGCGCCCGAGCGCGCCGCCTCGAAGTTGCCGGCGCGGTGGTCCGAGTGCGACAGCGCGAGGTCGCACTGCGCGAGCCCGAGCCGGTAGCCGATGGCGTCGAAATCGGCGTGCGCGGTCGTGAGCAGCGCGCGCGCCGCGTCCGAGGTCGCCCCGGCCTGCTCGACCATGCTCTGCAGCAGCAGGCACTGCGCTCGGCCGAGCCGATCGCCGACGTCCATGAACCTCGACGCCCCGGACGCGAGCACCGCCCGCGCCCGCGCGTGCTCGCCGAGCAGGTAGTCGATCTCGCCGAGCAGCACCTCGCACTGCGCCTGCCCGTGGCCGTGGCCGATCTCGTCGAAGATCGCGTGCGCCCGCGCCACGAGCCGCCGGCCCTGCGCCTCCGCGCCGAGGTCCGACGCGATGTGCCCGAGCAGGCGCAGGCAGTGCGCCTGGTTCTCGCGGTCGCCGGCTTGCTCGAAGATGCGCCGCGCGTCCTCCGCGTCGCGCCGCGCCTCGTCGAGCCTCCCCGCCAGCCGCAGCGCCTCGCCGCGGAAGCGCAGCTGCGTCCCGAGGCGCGTCCCCGTCAGCACGGGCCGCGCGTCCACCCCGCCCCGGAGGCCCGGGCGCGAGTCGCTCCCCCCGGGCAGCTTGCCGTCGAGCACGGCGAGATCGCGGAGCGTCGCCGCGATGTCGCGCGAGCTCTGCCAGTGCGCCGCCACGTGCGCGTGCATGAGCGCCGCGGCCTCGTCGGTGTCGCCGGCGCGCAGGAGGCTGACGACCCGGTGCCGGAGGATGCGGCGGCTCGACGCGGCCGGGTGCGCCCCGAGCGCGTCGGCGGCGGCGCGGAACACGCGGGCCGCGTCCGGCTCGAGGAAGAGCTGCGAGAGGAGGTGCTCCTGGAGCAGCGCGTGCGGCCAGCGCAGGCGATCGCCCACGGCGAGGAGGATCTGGGCGCGCTGCATGGACGCGATCGCCCGGTCCGCCGAGATATCGAGCGAGGTGAGCAGCGCGCGCAGGATCTCGCGCCGGATGTCGCCGCCGAGCGCGGCGGCGGCGCGCGCGCCGGTGCGGAGCTCCTCGGGCAGCGCCGCGAGGCGCTCTTCCCAGAGGTCGGCGGTCGTCGCCGCCTGCACGGCCATCGACGCCCTCGGCACGAAGTACTTGCCCGCGCGGAGCTGGAGGTGCCCGCCGCCCGCCCACGCGTGCAGCAGCTGCAGCGCGAAGAGCGGGTTCCCCTTGCTGCGGGCCGTCGCCGCCTCGGCCGCCGCGTCGTCGAGCGGAAGCGTCTCCCGGAGCAGCGCGTGCGTCTGCGTGGGGTTCAGCGGGGCGACGTCGAGCCGCTCCCCGACGTAGGCCGCGAGCGCCCCCTCGATCCGCCTCGCCGCCACCGGATCGCACTCGACCGCCTCGCTCCTGACGGTCGCCACGACGAGCAGGCCCAGGTTCGGCGCGTCGCGGTGGAGCGTGAGGAGCCCCTCGAACGTCGTCGACGAGGCGTAGTGCAGGTCGTCGAGCCAGAGCAGCACCGGCCGGTCCCGGCCGATCCTCTCCAGCGTCTTGCGGATGATCAGCCAGCGGAGCTCGGGGCGATCCAGGCGGAAGCGCTTCCCCGTCGGGCCGACCGCCTCGCTCCCCGGGGGCGACGGCTTGATCCACTCGGCGGTCGCCGCGACCCACGTCTTGCCGACCTCGTCCTCGGGCGGGACCTCCCAGAGGTTCATCAGCACCTTCTCGACGATCTCGCGCTCGGCCCGCTCCAGCCGGTAGTGCTGGGTCACCGCGCCGAGCACGCCGTCGAGCGGCGCCGCGATGCGCCGGTAGCGCGCGCGGAGCGGCACCATGAGCGCCCGCTCGTGGACCTCCTCGCAGAGCCACTCGGCCAGCCGGCTCTTGCCGACGCCGGCCTCGCCCGCGAGCAGGACGAACCGGTGCATCGCCTTCGGCGCGTCGACCATCTCGGCCACGACCTCCATGAGCCGCGCCCGCTCCCCGGTCCGCGCGACGAACGGGCTCGGCCGGAGCGCGAGCAGCCCGGTGGTCGTCACGGAGGGCGGCGGGTCGTCGTCTGGAGGCTCGATGAGCTCGGGCGTGAGCAGCTCCTTGCGGCTCGGGGGCAGACGGCCGCTCGTCAGGAGGGCGATCGGCAGCGGCGTCGCGGTCACGTTCGCGTTGTTGCGCGGCTCGAACCGCTTCCACACCCGCCGCGCGTCGCCCGCGAAGTCGAAGCGGTGCCAGGGCCGCTTCGCGAGCAGCCGCTTCGCGAACTTCGCGACGTCGCCCGGCACCGGCGGGGGGAGCGGCAGGTCCGGGATCGACGCGCTCCGGTGCTGCTGGAGGAGCTCGTCGTTGTTGCCGTCGTAGACCTCGCCGCCGGCGAGCAGGGCGTAGAGGATGCAGCCGAGCGCGTAGAGGTCCGTCGGCGGTCCCACGTGGGGCGCCGCGAAGCGGATCTGCTCGGGCGCCATCCAGCCCGGGGTGCCCGCGCCCCAGCGCACCGTGGGTTCGCTCTCCCTGGAGCCGTCGAGCCGGTGATCGACCCGGTCCTGGATGAGCCAGGCCAGCCCGAGGTCGAGCACGTGCACGAGCGGCGGCTCGCCCCCGTGCTGCAGATCGACGAGGACGTTGGACGGCTTCAGGTCCCCGTGGATCACGCCGCGCGCGTGCGCGTGCGCCAGCGCGCCGAGCACCTGGTCGATGACGCTCCAGATGATCGGCCAGGGCAGCGGGTCCTCGAGCCGCGCGAGGTAGAGCCACTCGTGGAGCGATCGACCTGGGACGGCGTCCATCACGAGGTACGGCGTCCCGTTGGTGAGCGCCCCGAAGTCGCGGGCCTTGACGAGCGCCGGATGGGAGAGCCCGGCGAGCGCCCGGGCTTCCTCCTGGAACCACCAGGCGTCCTCGGGGCGGGCCGCCGCGCCTGGCCGGTCGAGCAGCTTCACGGCCACGCGCTCGTCGATCACGAGATCGCGGCAGAGATAGACGACCCCCATGCCGCCGCGGCCCAGCTCTCGGCGGACCTGATAGCGACCGGCCAGGATCGTGCCCGGTAAAAAGCCTTCTTCCGACATGACGGTGAGCCGCCCGATGATAGCCGTGCCGGCCGGGCTCGGTAGACTCGAATCTCGCCAGGGGCCAGGAGCCAGGGGCCAGGGCCAGGGGTCAGGCGCCTGGGCGGCCCGAGGTCGCTCGGCGGCAGTTCGTCGTGTCGGGTCCGCGGAGCGATGCTAGGTTGCGGTGATGGATGCAGCGGTACGCGTGCTTGCATTCGCTGGCGCGAGGGATGTGCTGGGTACCGGAGAAGTGGCGCTGCCGCTGGCTGGCCCCTGCACCGCAGCGGAGCTCCTGGAGCACGTCTGTGCTCGTTATCCGGGGCTCGGCCCCTACAAGGGATCCATCCGGGTGGCGGTGAACGGCGTCTATGCGACGCCGAGCGATCCTGTAGGTTTCGGTGACGAGGTCGCGCTGATCCCGCCGGTGGCGGGCGGCTAGCGAGAGGACCCGAGAGGGACGCGCCATGGCTTCTTCTATCGGCGGCCTCGATCCTGCGCGCAATGCGGGCGACGCATCGGCTCAGCGGCGGCGATCGCTGCCGCTCGTCGGCGGCGGAGACGCTGGCCGACGCGCCGCCGTGATCCCGTACCGCGACGGCGCCCGCGAGGCAGCTGGCGAGCGCGCGGGGCCCGCGCCGCGGAGCGCGCGCATCTCGGTCACGGATCGGTGCGACTTCGCGTGTACCTACTGCCGCCCGTCGCGGCATGACGGCTACGCCGACGGCAAGCTCATGACGGCCGCCTGGCGCACCATGTTCGAGGCGCTGCGCGACGCCGGCGTCCGGCGGGTGCGCCTGACCGGCGGCGAGCCGCTGCTCCACCCCGAGATCGTGTCGATCGTCGGGTGCCTCGCCGCGCTCGGCTTCGAGGATCTGGCCCTCACGACGAACGCGTCGCAGCTCGCGCGGCTCGCCGGGGCGCTGCGCGCCGCCGGGCTGCACCGGCTGAACGTCTCGATCGACACCCTCGATCCCGGGCGCTTCGGCGAGATGACCCGGGGCGGCGAGCTCGCCCGGGTGCTCGACGGCATCGACGCCGCGATCGCGGCGGGCTTCTCGCCGATCAAGCTGAACACGGTGGTCCTCCGCGGCGTGAACGACGACGAGATCGAGCGGCTCGCGCTGTGGGCCTGGGAGCGCCGGATGGTGCCGCGCTTCCTCGAGGTGATGCCGATCGCCGAGGGCGCTCGGCTCGTCGGCAAGCACCTCGTCACCGCGGCCGAGATGAGGGCGCGCCTCGCCGAGCACCTCCTCCCGGAGGAGGCGGCCGGCGAGCCCGGCCTCGGCCCGGCCAGGTACGTCCGCGCTCGCCGCGATCCGTCGCTCCGCGTGGGCTTCATCACGGGCACCAGCGACACGTTCTGCGAGAGCTGTGATCGCCTGCGCGTCTCCTCGACGGGCGTGCTCCGGCCGTGCCTCGCCACCGACGATGGCGTCGACGCCTCGCGCGAGGCGAAGATCGGCGATCACGCGGCGATCCGCCTGCGCCTGGACGAGGCGTGGCGCCTCAAGCCGGACGGCAAGGTCTGGAAGGGCTGCACCGAAGAGACGGCCTCCGCGGTGTCGATCCGCGCGATCGGCGGCTGACGGAGCGGGCAGATCCGTGCGGGACCGGATCACGTTCGGCTTCCGGTCCTCACGGCTGCCGTGTCAGATTCCGGGGCGATGCCGCGAACCCCTGATCGACCCGGCGAGGGCGAAGCGCTCTCGACTCACCTCTCTCCGAGCGGCGAGGCCCGCATGGTGCCTGTCGAAGGCAAGCCCGTCACGCACCGCCGCGCGGTCGCGTCCGGCGCCGTCATGATGCGCCCCGAGACGATCGCCCGGGTCGCGCGCGACGACGCGCCGAAGGGCGACGTGCTGGCCGCGGCGCGGATCGCCGGGATCATGGCGGCGAAGCGCACGCCGGAGCTCATCCCGCTCTGCCACGGCATCGCGCTCACGCACGTCTCGGTCTCGCTCGACGTGGACGAGCCCTCCGCGACGATCCGGGTGACCGCCGCCGCGGAGGCGGTGGATCGCACAGGGGTCGAGATGGAGGCCATGGTCGCGGTGAGCGCCGCGTGCTTGACGATCTACGACATGCTCAAGGGGATCGATCGCGAGATGGTGATCTCGGACATCAAGCTCCTCGAGAAGAGCGGGGGCCGCTCCGGCCATTTCCAGCGGAGCGCGCCGTGAGCCGGATCCGCGCCGAGCCGCTCGGTCTCGACGAGCTCATCGCCGCGGTGTCTCACCCTGGCGCGGGCGGCATCGCCACGTTCCTGGGCGTGGTGCGCGACGTCAACGAGGGCCGTTCGGTCACGCTGCTGGAGTACGAGGCCTACGGGACGATGGCCGAGGCCGAGCTCGAGCGGATCCTGTCGGAGATCGCCGCAGAGCTCCCTGGCGTGCGCGTCGCCGCGACGCACCGGGTGGGCGCGCTCCACGTCGGCGATGCCGCCGTCGCCTGCGCCGCGAGCGCGCCGCACCGGGGAGAGGCGTTCCGCGGGTGCCGCCTGCTCATCGACCGCATCAAGGAGCGCCTGCCGATCTGGAAGCGTGAGCACGGGCCGGACGGCCCCTACTGGGTCGGATGGGAGGACGCCCGCTGCGCCGGCGAGCACGGGCACGAGGCGCCCCACGGGCACGCGCACGGCGACGAGGAACCCCACGGCCACGGTGGGACGGCGCCTCCGGCCAGCGCTGGCCCCTAGCGCAGGCGCCGGCCGGGCGGCGCTGGCGCCTAGCGCAGGCGAAGCCCGGCCGGCGGAGGCGAGGAGAGCGGGTCGTTCTCCTTCAGGCGGTTGTGGTGCCGGATGTCCGTCCCCTTGACGAGGAAGACGACCGACTCGGCGATGTTCATCGCGTGATCGGCGATGCGCTCCAGGTACTTGGCGATCGACTGGATGCGGGTGGCCCTGTACACCGTGCTCGGGTCGCGGCTCATGACGAGGAGCACCTCCTGGAAGATGCGGGCGTAGTGCTCGTCGATCACGTCATCGCGCGTGAGCAGTTGGTTCGCTCGCTCGCAGTCGCGGGCGACCAGCGCGTCCAGCGCCTCGTGCACCACCTCGATCGCCTCGTCCGCGAGGCCTTGCAGATCCGCCACCGGCGCGAGCGGCGGCTCCTCGTTGAGCTCCTGCACGCGCTCGCAGACGTTCACCACGAGGTCGCCGACCCGCTCCAGATCGGTGACGATCTTGAGCGCCGTGGTGACGAAGCGCAGGTCGGACGCGACGGGCTGGCGCGTCGCGAGGATCCTCATACAGAGCTCGTCGACCTCGCACTCGAGGCGGTTGATCCGGCGATCGAGCCGGATCGTCGCCTTGGCGAGGCCCGTGTCGCGCGTCGTGAGCGCGGTCGAGCCTTTCTGGATCATCTCCTCGACGAGGCTGCCCATGAGCAGCAGCTTCTCGCGAAGCGTGCGTAGCTCGTGCTCGTAGACCTTGCTCGTGTGCGACGTCGGCATGATTCTATCCCCCGCTTCCATCAGCCGAACTTCCCGGTGACGTAGTCTTCCGTCTTGCTCTCCTTGGGGTTGGTGAAGATCGTCTGGGTCCTGTCGAACTCCACCAAGTCCCCCATGTAGAAGAAGGCGGTATAGTCAGAGCACCGCGCGGCCTGCTGCATGTTGTGTGTTACGAGCACGCAAGTATATCGCTCTTTCAGCGCGTCGATGAGCTCCTCGACGCGCGCGGTCGCGATGGGATCGAGCGCCGAGCACGGCTCGTCGAGCAGGATCACCTCCGGCTCCACCGCGAGGACGCGGGCGATGCAGAGCCGCTGCTGCTGGCCGCCCGAGAGGGATAGCCCGGACTGATCGAGCTTGTCCTTCACCTCGTCCCAGAGCGCCACCTGGCGCAGGCACTTCTCGACGAGGCCTGTGGGATCCTTGACGGAGATGCCGTTCAGCTTGTGTCCGGCGAGGACGTTCTCGCGGATGGACATCGTTGGAAACGGGTTGGGTTTCTGGAACACCATGCCGACGCGGCGCCGCAGCCGCACCGGGTCGACGGCTTTGTCATAGATGTTCACGCCGTCGATCATGACCGAGCCCTTCGCCGAGGCCCCGGGCACCTGCTCGTGCATCCGGTTGAGACAGCGCAGGAACGTCGACTTCCCGCACCCGGACGGGCCGATGACCGCCGTGACCTGGCCGTCGGGGATGTTCAGCGTGATGTCGTGGATGGCGTGGAACTTATGAAAATAGGCGTTGAGCCGCGTGACGCTGATCTTGGCTGGCGGCGCCTCGTCCTCTGGCTCCATGGAGCGGCTGTCGATGCCGTCCGTGTCGAGCCCGCTGCGACGTTCCCCGGACCGTACTTTGTTGTGCAGTGAGTCAAACGAGCTCATCGAGTGCCTTTAGCGCGCCTTGACGCTTCGCGACGTGGCGATACGCGCGAGCAAGTTCAGGAGGAAGACGATGACGATCAGCACCAGGGCGCCGGTCCACGCCTCTTGCTGCCATTTCGGGTAGGGCGAAGTAGCGTTCCGCCAGATCTGCACCGGCAGCGAGGCGATGGGGCGGTCGATGGCGAAGCTCCAGTACGATGAGCCGAGCGCGGTGAGGAGCACCGGCGCGGTCTCGCCGGCGATGCGGGCCACGGCGAGCATCACGCCGGTGCCGATCCCGGGCGAGGCGGTCCGGAGCACGACGAGGAGGCTCGTGCGCCACTCCGGCACGCCGAGGGCGAGCGACGCCTCGCGGAGGTGGGCGGGCACCAGCTTGAGCAGCTCCTCCGTCGTGCGGGTCACCGTCGGGAGCATCACGATCGCGAGCGCGATGCCGCCCGCGAGCGCCGAGAAGCGCTTCATCGTGACCACGACGAGGGCGTAGACGAACACGCCGATGGTGATCGAGGGGACGCCGCCGAGCACGTCGGCGATGAACCGGATGGCGGCAGCGAGCTTGCCGCGCCCGATCTCGGCCAGGTAGATGCCGGCGAGGATGCCGGTCGGCAACCCGATGCCGCAGCCGATGGCGACGAGGATGAGCGTGCCGACGACCGCGTTGCCCATGCCGCTCCGCTCGTCGCCGACGGGCTTCGGCAGCTGGGTGAAGAAGTCGAGGGACAGCCCGCCAAGGCCTTTGCTGACGACGTAGACGAAGATCAGAAACAGCGGGACCAGGACGACGACGGCGCTCGACACGCAGAGCCCTTCGAAGAAGTAGCTGCGTACGCGGCGCAGCGTCTCGCCGGGCGCGGGCTCGAGCAGCGTGCGCCGGGGGGCGCTCGTGGGGCTCGCCACGGGGACAGGGGTGTCGCTGTTCATGCGCGCTTCTCCAGCTTGCTCTTGGTCGAGCTCACGAGCCACCGGGCGAAGAGGTTGAGGAGGAGGGCGACCCCGAAGAGGAGCAGCGCGATCTTGGACAGCGCCGATACGTACATGTCGCTGGTCGCCTCGACGAACTCGTTGGCGATGACGCTCGCCATCGAATAGCCGGGGTGGAAGATCGACGCGCTCACCTTCGGGACGTTGCCGATCATCATCGTGACGGCCATCGTCTCGCCGAGCGCCCGGTTCAGACCGAGGATGATGGCCCCGATGATGCCCGAGCGCGCCGAGGGGAGGACCGCGTAGCGGATCGTGTCCCACGCGCACGCGCCCAGGCCGACCGCCGCCTCGCGGTGCAGCTGGGGCACCGCCTGCATCACCTCGCGCGACACCGACGTGATCGTGGGGACGATCATGATGGCGAGGATGACGCCTGCGGCGAACATGCCGAAGCCGAGCGGCGGGCCCTCGAAGAGGGGGATGTAGCCGAAGTACTTGATGATGACCGGCTCGACGGTGTCCCGGAGCCAGGGGCGGAGCACGGCGATGCCCCAGAAGCCGTAGACGACGCTCGGGATCGCCGCGAGGAGCTCGACCATGAACCCGAGCGGCTTGCGGATCCGGTGGGGGGCCAGATCCGACAGGAAGATCGCGAGACCGAGCGAGACGGGGACGGCGATCACGATGGCGATCAGCGAGGTGACGACCGTGCCGTAGACGAACGGGAGCGCGCCGAACTCCTCGCGCGCAGGGTCCCATACGGTCCCGCCGAGGAACCCCAGCCCGAACTTGTCGATGGCGAGCCGCGACGATCGGATGAGCTCCAGCACCATCAGCGCTGGCACCGCGAGCACCGTCAGGCCGAACATCGTCAGGATGGCGCGGAACGCTCGATCTGCTCCGCGCGTGCCATGTGGCGCATCGCTCTGTGGCGCGGGCGAGGCGGCTTGTTGCATCGGGACTTCTACGGTGCTCATGGACCTATCCTGCGCTCCTGCGCGCACGCCAGCCGCGCACGGCGGGGCGCCGTTCGCGCGGCTGACGCGCATTCCTGGGGTCATGGGACGAGCAGGGGCTTGCCGTCAGGGCCGACCAACGCGGCGAGCTTCTTGTTGACCTTCTCGACGACCGCCGCGGGCAGCGGGGCGTAATGGAGGTCGTTCGTGAACTTCTGGCCGTCTTGCATCGCCCACTTGATGAAGTTGGAGAGCACCTTGCCCTTCGCGAGGTCCTTCTGCTCCTGGTACACAAGGAGGTACGTGAAGCCGGCGATGGGGTATGCGTCCTCGCCCTCGGCATCCACGAGCGAGATCCGGAGGTCGTCCGGCATCTTGGCGGCGGCGCCGGCGCCTGCGGCGGTCGTGCTCTCCAGCGACGGGGTGATGAACTTCCCGCTCTTGTTCTTGAGCGAGGCGAACGTGAGCTTGTTCTGCATCGCGTACGCGAGCTCGATGTAGCCGATCGAGGCGGGCGTGCTCGTGATGAGGGCGGAGACGCCGTCGTTGCCCTTGGCGCCGAGGCCGCCAGGCCAGTTGACGCTTGTCCCGGTCCCTGGTCCGCTCTTCCACTCCGGGCTGACCGCGCTCAGGTAATCGACGAAGATCTTGGTCGTTCCGCTGCCGTCCGAGCGGTGGACCGTCGCGATCTCCTTGTCGGGGAGCTTCACGTCCGGGTTTTCCTTCTGGAGGGCCGGATCGTTCCACTTCTTGATCTTGCCCAGGAAGATGTGCGCGGCCGCCTCCGGCGTGAGCTTCAGGCCAGACGCGACACCCTCGAGGTTGTAGGTCAGCACGACCGCGCCCAGGCACGTCGGCAGGTGAAGGAGGCCGGCGGCCTTCCCGAGCTGCTCCTCGTTCATCGGCGCGTCGGAGGCGCCGAAGTCGACGGTCCGCTCGGTGATCTGCCGGATCCCACCCCCGGAGCCGATGGACTGGTAGTTGATCTTGACCTTGGAGTTGGCCTTCTGGAACTCAGCGATCCACTTCGTGTAGAGAGGGTACGGGAACGTCGCACCCGCGCCCGTCAAGGTGATGTCCCCGTCAGCGGTCGGCTGCGGCGCGGTGTCCTTCTTCGCGCCGGGGAGAGAGCCGGTTTCTTGGGGGGCATCGGAGCGACCGCACGCCGCGGTCAGGAGGAACATCGCTAGGGTGAGCAGAATTCGAGCCATGCACAGCAAGGCGTAATCGAGGTTTGTGACAGCTCCGTGACGGCAAGGTGGAACAGCGAGCACCGCGCTTTCCTGGCTTTGCGTGGTTCGCGTGGATCACCCGGCGCGCGCCAGGCGGACGGTGAACTGGGTGCCGCGGCCGATGGCGCTCTCGACCTCGATCGAGCCGTTCATCAGCTCGACCAGGTGCTTCACGATGGCGAGGCCGAGACCGGTGCCGCCCAGATCGCGTGAGCGGCCGGCGTCGACCCGGTAGAACCGCTCGAAGATGCGGCCCAGGTGGTGAGGCGGAATACCGGGGCCGTCGTCGGCGACGGCGAGCGTCACCTGCTGATCGGCCGAGCGCGCCTTCACCGTGACGTGAGCTCCCTCGCCCGCGTACTTGATGGCGTTGTCGAGCAGGTTCATGAGCACCTGCTCGAGCGCGCGGCGGTCGCACCGAACGGGCGGGAGCGCGGAGGCGTCGACCGTCAGCGTGACCCTGCGCCGGCGCGCCGCCTCGGCGAGCAGCTGCGTGACGTGCTCGATGGCGGGGGCGATGTCGAGCTCCGACAGCGCGAGGCGGAAGTTCTTCGCCTCGATCTTGGAGAGGTCGAGCAGGTCGTCGACGAGGTGGCGGAGGCGCTTCGCGTGCCGATCGATCACGTCGACGAACTCGGCGGCCTCGTCGGGGTCCTTCAGCGCGCCGAGCTGCAGCGTCTCGGCGGCGGTGCTGATCGCGGTGACCGGGGTGCGCAGCTCATGGGACACGTTGGCGACGAAGTCGGTCCGGATCGTCTCCAGCCGGCGGAGGTCGGTGACGTCGTGGAACACCGCGATGAGCCCCGGCTCGGCGGACGCGCCGTCGTGATCCGCGCCCCACGCGGCGAGGGCCTCGCGCTCATCGTGCCCGAGCCGCTCCGGGCCCTTCCGGCGCGACACGCGCACGAGCAGCCGCCTCGGCAGCGTCCGCCCGAGCTCGACCTCGACGTCGACCGGCTCGTCCCGCTTGCCGGCGAGCTGGATCGCCTCGGTGAGCCGCGCGTTGCGGATCGACTCGATGACCGATCGACCGAGCGCGTCCTCGCCGAGGGAGGCCATCGCGCGGAGCGCGCGGTTGGCGAGGAGGATCCTCCCGTCGCGATCGAGCACGAGGACGCCCTCGCTCATCCCGTCGAGGATGCCCGCGAGCAGGGCGCGCTCCGTCCGGACCTCGGCGGTCGAGCGGGAGAGCTCGCTCGTGAGGTGGTTCAGCGCGCGCGCGAGCTGGCGGAGCTCGCCCGAGCCGCGCAGCGGGGCGCGCGTCGACAGGTCGCCCTCGGACATCGCCTGCGCGAAGCGGGTCAGCCTCCGGATCGGGCGCGTGACGAAGAAGGCCGTGGCGGCGCCGACCGAGACGGCGACGACGATCACGGCGCCCATGCCGAGCAGCAGGGCGCGCCGCGAGCGAAGCAGGGCGGCGTCGACGGCGGCGCGCGGGCTGTGCTCCGCGAGCAGCGCCGCTTCCATATCGCGCGCGGCGAGGCGCTCGATCGGGACGCCAGCGACGAGGAGGGCGAGCACCGTCCCCGCCGCGAGCTTCGCGCCGATGCCCAGCCCCCTCGGCAAGCGCATGGGCCCTCTAGGCGACCTCGGGCTCGGCGCGGAACCGGTAGCCGACGCCGCGAACGGTCTCGATGTAATCGCCCGCCGCCCCGAGCTTCTCGCGGACGCGCTTCACGTGGGTGTCCACGTTGCGCGCGGTCACGTCGACGTGCGAGCCCCACACCTCGTCGAGCAGGAGATCGCGCGACAGCACGCGCCCGCGGCGATCGTAGAGCATCATGAGCAGGCGGAACTCGAGCGCGGTCAGCGCGATCTCGGCCTCCTGAACCCAGGCCCGGTGCGCGGCGCGGTCGACCCGCAAGATGCCGAAGTCGAACTTCTCCGGCGCCGACGCCGGGCTCTCCGAGCGCTTGAGGATCGCCCGGGCGCGCAGGATGAGCTCGCGCACGCTGAACGGCTTGACGACGTAGTCGTCGGCCCCGAGCTCGAAGCCGACGATCCGGTCGATCTCCTCGCCCTTGGCCGTGACCATGATGACGGGCACCGCCGAGGTCTGCGGGTTCTGCTTGAGGCGGCGGCAGATCTCCGTGCCCGACATGTCCGGGAGCATCAGGTCGAGCAGGACGAGATCGAACCGCTCCTCCTTGACCGCCCGGAGCGCGGTCTCTCCGCTCCCGGCGGACACCACATCGAACCCGGCCTGACGGAAATTGTAGGTGAGAACGCGCTGCAGGTCGCGCTCGTCCTCCACGATGAGCACATGGCTCGGCATGGCGGATGTATGTAGCAGCGCATTGTGACAGCTTGATGGCGATCGCGCGTGTCGTGCGTCGCCCTCGCGAGACGGAATTGCGACAAGGACGAGGTGGAGCGCTAGCGCGAGGAGAGCGCGGAGAGGCGAGACAGACGTCGGGCGGATCGGACGCGGCCGATCCGCAACCGGGGGCGCGGCCGGGAGAGCAGCCTGGAGCGGTGCGGCGGGATGGACAGCGATGACGGAAGCGCGGCCGGGCGGCGGATCGTGCAGCGAGGCGGGCGGCGGACTCCCAGGACGGAATGCGTGGCGCTTGCAACGCTCGGCGTTTTCGCCTAACTGGGCCGCCCATGGCCCTCGAGCGAACTCTCTCAATCATCAAGCCTGATGCGATGGAAAAGAACACGGCCGGCGCGATCGTCGCCCGCCTCGAGCAGGAGGGCTTCACGGTCAAAGCGATGAAGCGCATCCAGCTTACCCGCGCGGAGGCCGAGGGCTTCTACGCGGAGCACCGGGGGCGCGGCTTCTTCGACGAGCTCGTGACGTTCATGTCGCGCAGCCCCATCCTGGTGATGGCGCTTGAGCGCGAGGACGCGGTGGCGAAGTACCGCGAGGTCATCGGCGCGACGGACCCGGCCAAGGCGGCGGCGGGGACGATCCGCAAGCTCTACGGGGCGAACGTGGGCGAGAACGCGGTCCACGGGTCCGACAAACCGGCGACCGCCGCGCGGGAGATCGCCTACTTCTTCGCGGGTTACGAGGTCGCCCCGAGCGCGACGGCCTGATGCTCGGCGAGCGGCTCGCGGCTGCGCTCGGCGCGGCGCGGGACGGCGCGGCAGGCATCGAGAGCTTCGCGCACCTGCTCGGCTCGCGCCGCGTCGGACCGCGCGGGGTCGCGCTCGCGCTGCCCGAGGTGTGCGAGGGGTGCGCGGCGCTCGTCGTTGCCCTCGACAGCCTCTCCGCGGCGGTCCGCGACGGCTTCGTCGAGACAGACTCCGCCGTGGCGGCCGACGCCGCGGCGGCCGACGCCGCCTGCGCGGTCCTCGGCCATGCGGGCGTCGAGGTCGCGCGCCTCACAGACGAGCTATCCCGCGCGGCGGCGGGCGCCCCGCCGCCGCGCGGCTCTGGCCGCGGCCGCGCGGATCGCGGCGGCTCCGAGCGCGGCATCGACGCGCGGCAGCGCCTCGGGCTCGAGGCGTCGGTGCGCAGGACTGCCCGGGAGCTGAGCGGCGCGCTTCGCCTGTCCGAGCTCGTGATCGCGACCCTCGAGCTGCGCCCGACGCCGCTCGATCTCATCGACGTGCTCCGCAACTGGAGCGCCGCCCCGGCCGAGGGGCGCCCCGTGGTCGGCATCTCGATCGCCTCCTCCGATGGCCGCGCCAACGAGGTGGAGGGCGACGTGCGCGCCGTGAGCGGGCTCATGGAGCTCGCGGTCGGCATGGTCAGCGCCGCGGGCGTGGCGAGCCCGCACCTCACCGTGTCTCGCCTCTCGGACGGGCGCTCGATGGTGCGCATCGCCGAGCGCGGCCCGCGCGAGGGCGCGCCGGTGGTCGCCCTCGACGTGGTGCTGCGCGACGGCGGCGAGCGGGCGGCCGCCGTGGCCCGCGTCGTCGCGCGCCGCGCGCGCATCGAGCTCGTCGAGGGGACGGGCGGGCGCGTCGTCACCATGACGTTCTGACCCCGGTGCCGGTGCTGGCTCGGCCGTGCTAAAGGCGGCGCCATGGCCACCGAAGAATCCATGAAGTCCCTCGTTGAGGCGGCGTTCCGCGACCGCGAGCTCCTCCGCTCGCCTGCGCACGAGGCCGCGGTCCTCCGCACGATCGAGTGCCTCGATCAAGGCCTGCTCCGCGTCGCCGAGCCCGACAAGACGGCGCAGGCGGGCGGCGAAGGCGCGGCGTCCACCGGCGAGGGCGCCCCGCACAGGTGGGTGACGCACGCGTGGATCAAGGAGGCGATCCTGCTCTACTTCTCGCTCCGCGGCATGAGCGTGATGGAGGTCGGCCCCTTCGAGTTCCACGACAAGATCCCGCTCAAGCGCGGCCTCGACAAGGCGGGCGTGCGCGTCGTCCCGCCGGGGACGGTGCGCTACGGCGCGTTCCTCGAGCAGGGCGCGATCGTGATGCCCGGCTACGTGAACATCGGCGCGTGGGTCGGCTCGGGGTCGATGGTCGACACCTGGGCGACGGTCGGCAGCTGCGCGCAGATCGGGCGAGGGGTGCACCTCGCCGGGGGCGTCGGCATCGGCGGAGTGCTCGAGCCGCCGGGGGCGCGGCCGGTGATCATCGAGGACGGCGTCTTCGTGGGCTCCCGTGTGATCGTCGTGGAGGGCGTCGTGGTCGAGGAGGAGGCGGTGCTCGGCGCCGGCGTGGTGCTCACCGCGTCGACGGCGATCCTGGACGTCACGGGGCCGGATGTCGTCGAGCACCGCGGCCGGGTGCCCGCGCGCAGCGTGGTGATCCCGGGAACGCGGCCGAAGCGCTTCCCCGCAGGGGAGTTCTCGATCCCCTGCGCGCTCATCATCGGCAAGCGGAGCGAGGCGACGGATCGCAAGGTGTCGCTGAACGCGGCGCTGCGAGATTTCGCGGTGCCGGTGTGAGCGCGCGCTCCGACGCGGCCGCGGCGGCCGCGGCCGATCTCGCGGACACGCTGCTCTGGCTCTGCTCCGTCCCGTCGCCCACGGGCGAAGAGCAGGAGCTGTGCTGCGCGGTGGCGGAGCGGCTCGATCGGGCTCGGCTCGCCGCGCCGGTGCGCCGCCACGGCGACTCGCTCGTCGTGCAGGTGACGCAGGGCACGGGCGGCCCGAAGATCGCGCTGGCCGGGCACCTCGACGTGGTGCGCACCTCGCACGACGGGCCGCCGCGGATCGAGGGGGATCGCCTCTACGGCCCCGGCGCGAGCGACATGAAGTCAGGGCTCGCGCTGATGCTCGACCTCGTCGAGGGCGAGCGGGAGGCGATCGCGGGCGTGGATCTGACGCTCGTGTTCTACGCGCGGGAGGAGGGCCCGTACCTGGAGAACGAGCTCGCGCTGGTCATCGAGCGCGAGCCGGACCTCCGCGCGCTCGATCTCGCGGTGTGCCTCGAGCCGAGCGACAACCGGCTGAGCCTCGGCGCGAGCGGGTCGCTCCACGCGGGGCTGACGTTCCGCGGGCGGACGGCGCACAGCGCGCGGCCGTGGCAAGGGGAGAACGCCATCTACAAGGCAGGCCCGCTCCTGTGCGAGCTCGCCGCGCTCGCGCCGCGCGAGGTCGAGATCGACGGCTTCGTCTACCGAGCCGTGACGACGGCGACGATGGCGCAGGGCGGGCGCGGGCGGAACGTCGTTCCGGACGAGTTCACGATGAACCTGAACCACCGCTTCCCGCCTGGGACGTCGATCAAGGAGGCGCAGCGGACCATCGAGGCGCTCGTGGACGGCCGCGCCGAGATCGCCTGGCGCGACCTCAGCCCTTCGGCGCCGCCGCACGCGTCGCACCCGCTCGTCGTCGCGCTACGCGAGGCGGGCGTCGCCGCGGTCGAGCCGAAGCAGGCGTGGACCGACGTGGCCCGCTTCGCGGAGCTCGGAGTGCCTGCTGTCAACTTCGGCCCCGGCGAGAACGCCCAGGCGCACCAGCGCAACGAGTGGTCGTCGCTTCGAAAGCTGTCCGAGGGTCGCACGATCCTCCGCCGCTGGCTCTCGGCGCTCGGACCGGCCTGACGCCGCGCGCACCCGCTGCGCGCGCTCCATGTCAGGGGGGGAGCCCGCCTGATCGCGCGCAGCGTTCGGGGCGCGCCCCGGTGACCCTCGTGCCCTTCAGGTGGCTGTGCGCACCGAGAGCCCGGCGGCGGGGATGGTGAAGAAGAACGTGCTGCCCTGGCCGGGCGAGCTCTCGACCCAGATCGTACCGCCGTGGGCCTCCACGATGCCCTTGGTGACGAACGCCGCGAGCCCCATCCCTTGTCCCATCGGCCTTCGAGGGGGCGCGTGGCGGGCGAAGAGCAGAGGTTGCTGATCCGGGGAGATGCCAGGTCCTGTATCCGAGATCGAGAATCGCGCGTCGGTGCCCGACGGCTCGGCGCGCACCGTGATGCGTCCGCCCTTCGGCGTGAAGCGCATGGCGTTGCCGAGCAGGGTGGCGATGACCTGGACGATGCGCTCCCGATCGCACGCGATGGGCGGCAGCTCGTGCGGTAGCTCCTTCGCGATCTCGAGCGGCTTCAGCGCGACCGTGGGCGCCACGAGCTCGATCGCCTTGTCGAGGATCGGCTCGACCTCGTGCGCGCCTTTGCCGACCTTCAGCGAGCCGTTCTCGATGCTCATCGCGTCGACCAGGTCCTGCGCGAGCTGGTTGATCTCGTCCGCTGCGCGGGTGATCGCCTCGAGCTGCCGCCTACCCGGGCCCTCCTGAGGGACGGATCGCATCAGCATGCGGGCGCTCACGACGATCACGCTCAGCGAGTTCCTGAGGTCGTGAGAGATGGTGGATACGGTCTCGCGCAGGATGCGCTCTGACGCCTCCGCGCGGCGCTCGAGGAGCTGGCGCTGCTCCTCGATGATCCGCTCGCGCTTGGCCGCGTCGCCCCGCGGGGCGAGCCGCTCCGCGTCCGCCTTCGATCGCCTGGGCGCCCTGGCGCGCAGGGTCGCCGGTCCCGCGGATCGAGGCCCGCTCGCCGCAGCGGACGTCGAGCCCCGCTTCGGAGCGCGCAGGGGCGCCGCCGTGGTGCGCCCGCGGAGCGTGCGGCCGTGCGCTGCGTCCGCGCCGTCCGTTGCGTTCTTCCCGGCTTTTTTTCTCGTCACCCCCGCCATTCTTGTCCCCTCGTGCCTCTCAAGCCCTCAGTTAGCCAGAAAGACCGCACCGAGAATAGTCAGGTGGTGCCGCAGTCAAGTCCTGCCAGCGCGGGAGCGCAGGTGCGCTATTCGCGGTCTCGCCGCGGTCTCGCCGCGGTCTCGCCGCGGTCTCGCCGCGGGCACGCGCCTCGCGGATCTGGCGAGCGCTGTGTAGGTTTCGTCGATTCCGTGGAGAGGGGATTCGCGGCGCGTCAGGGCGCGCTTTCCGGCTGCGATGACGCGCTGCCGCGCGACAGGAGGCGGCGAATCTCGAGCACGAGCGTGTCCGGCAGACACGGCTTCGTCAGGAAGGCGTCGCACCCCGCGTCCTTCGCCTCGCGCGAGTGCCCCGCGAGCGTGTGACCCGTGAGGGCGACGATGGGGATCCTCATGGTGCGAGGATCGCTCTTGAGGTGGCGCGTCGCCTCCCAGCCGTCGATCTCGGGGAGCGAGAGGTCCATCAGGATGAGGTCCGGGATCAGCTCGAAGGCGCGGTCGAGCGCCTCGCGCCCCGTCGCCGCCTCGGCCACGCGGAACCCGGAGAAAGACAAGTACTCCGCGAACATCTCCCGGTTGTCCTGGAAGTCGTCCACGACCAGGACGAGCGGCGAGACCGCGTTGTCATCAGACTTCACTTCCATCCCAGTGAACCTTTCCATTCCTCGGCGCGCCGCGCCGCCCGATCGGTCGTAAGGGGCTCCGGCATCGCTCGGCCGGCCTCTCACGCAGGGTCATGTAGGGGGGCGATCCGCTCGGGTCACGTCATGTTTGTATACCTGATTGCGGGCATAATGCCGGGCATTTCCCCTCCCGCGCAGGGGTTATCCTGCATTTGCCCTGAAGGGGTTTCAGGTTGCTCCTGACGTGGCCTAGGTAGGTCCGTAGGGTCGGCGGACGCCGACGATCTCGTGGAGCAAACGAGCGGCGCTGTCCCAGTCGACCGGCTTCACGAGCACACCGTCGAACGCCGAGGCGTTGAGGGCGGCGCGGGCCTCGAGATCGCGCCGGCCAGTGCACGCGAAGATGGCGACGTGCTGGGTCGCCGGATCGGCGCGCAGCGCCTCGGCGACGACGAAGCCGTCGATGCCGGGCATCCTCAGGTCACACAGGATCACATCCGGCACGTCCTGCGTCGCGAGGAACACGCCACGCAACCCGCCGGCTGCCCGCTCTACCAGGAAGCCGTGCGCAGCGAGCGCCGCCTCCGCCATGACGAGGAAATCGGGATCATCATCGACGATGAGGACCCGGCGCCGCCGCTCGATCACCAGGGTATCCTCGTCTCCCTGCTCGTCGTGATGCTCGGTGAACTCTCTGCGCTCTGCCTCGGACATGCTCCCCCGCTCGTGGCTCGGCTGACAGCGCTCCCCAGGTGCTCGGGCTTCGATGCGCTGATGCGCGGAAGCATGACCATGGAACCATGGAAGGAGAGCAACGGCCTCCCGCCGGCGTTTCTGGAAAGGCCCCCCCGCGCTGGTGGAGGCGGAACCCGAACCCCAGGTACACCTTGTGCCCAGGTCGCTTATCCGCAACCATCAACTGTCCAGCGCAGATGGGGGTCTCTGCGCGGTTCACCCCCAGCCTCCGGCGACCGCTGTTTCGGGGCAGCCCCGACGACAGTTGGCTTGCTCGTCTGATGCTCGCGGTCCGCGCTGCTGCATATTCGGAGCAGGCGTTTATGTGGATGGATGACGAGTTCTTCGCGCGTGTGGGCCACGATCTTCGGGGCGAGCTGGCGACCATGCTGGCGGGGGTCCACTATCTCCTGCGTTACCAGAAGGACCTCGGGGCGGCGCCGCGGGACATGCTGGAGCGCGTGCGCGGTGCGGGCGAGCGGCTGAAGCGGCTGCTCGACGAGTTCGACAACTCCATCTGGCTCCGCGCGGACGCGAGCCGTCCCATGGCGATCGCCGCGTGCGATGCTGGCGAGCTCGCCCGCCGCGCGGCGGGGCATCTCGAGGAAGCGGCCACCGCGCGTGGCGTGCGCATCTCGTTCGATGCCGAGCCCGACGGGGGCGCGCCCGTGGAGGGGGATCCGGAGCTGCTCCGGGTGGCGATCGAGTACGTGCTCGGCTTCGCCATCCTGCGCTCGCGCGATCGCCCCGTGCAGATGCGTGTCTCGATCGCTGACGGTGAGGCGGTGGTGACCGTCATCGACGAGGCCGGCCCCGTCGCGCCCGAGCCGCTCGCCCGGCTGCTCGATCCGTTCGGCGAGCGGGGGGCGATCCCCGCCGACCCTGTCGCGCCGCGCCGTCGAGAGCGGCTGGGCCTCGGGCTCGCGATCGCGCGTGGTATCCTCGGTGCGCACGGGGGCGGGCTGACCGTGGAGCCGTCGTCCGAGCGCGCGGACGGCGGCTCGACGGAGCCGGCCTCGGGGCTCTCCGCGACGGGGCTGCGATTCACGTGCTCTCTCGGCGGCGTTCGGCGGGGCTCTCCCCCCGGCTCGCCCGAAACGACGGGTCGCGGCCGTGCGGCGAGCGCGAGCGGCGATGACGGATGAGATCCCGCCCAGGGCTCGCAACGCGCGGATCGTGTCCGATGAAGACTTCGTCTAGGATGGACGGGGTCGCACGTCGCGAGCGTGCTCCAACTTCCACCGCCCACCGATGAATGCGCCTCGATGCCGACGCTGAGCTCTCTCCTCGTGCAGCATGGGGTTACCTCGATGCGGGTGGTCGAGGAGGCGATCGCCCGCCAAGTGCTCCACGGCGGCGATCTCGCCACGAATGTGCTGGAGCTGGGTGCGGTGCGTGAGCGAGAGCTCACGGCGCTGCTCGCGGAGAGCCTCGGGCTCCCGCCCGCCGTGGGCCGGCTGCGGCCCGCGTCGCCCGAGGTGCTCCGGACGATCCCCGTCGATCTCGCGGTCCAGCACCGCGTGTTCCCCCTCGACGTACGCGCAGGCCTCGACGTGGCAGCGACGGGAGCCCCGCAGCGCGAGGCGACGCTCGTCATCGCCACGGCAGAGCCCCTCGCGTTGCCCGTGGCGGAGGAGCTGAGCTTCGCGCTGGGGGTCAGCCTGCGGCAGCTCGCCGCGCCGCTGGTGCGCATCCGCCAGGCGCTCGCCGAGCACTACGGCGTGGCCCTGGAGCGGCGGTTGTCGCGGCTGGTGAAGCAGCTCGACGCGCGCGCCGAGCCGAGCCCCAACGAGTCGAGCGCGTCGAACCTGGCGAACGAGCCTGGCCCTGCGGTCGCCGCTGCGGTCCCGCCGGCGGCGGCGCCGCCGCCCGCCTCACCTGCCGGCACCGACGCGGCTCCACACGCGGCGGTCGACGCCAGCTCGTCCGCGCAGATCGACGCGAGTTTGCCCGCCGAGGTCGTCGCGGATCCATCGGCCGAGCTCGTTGCCGCCTCGCCCCCTGGCGCCGATGCGGATTCACCTGCAGGCGTCCGCCCCACGTCGCCTCCAGGAGTCGAGGCGGCTTCGCTGGCCAGCGTCGATGAGCCCGAGGATGCCGCTGAGACCCAGCAAAAGCGACCCAGCATCGAGGATGCACCGACGGTCGAATCGCTGACCTCTATCTACGACGAGGACACGGTCGTCGCGGACGTCGCGCTCAACGAGGCGGTGCCCACGCCGAGGAAGCCGCCGCTCCACGAGATGGATGACGAGCCGACGGTCGTCGCTGCGTATCCGCTCGATCTCTCCTTGCTCCGCTATCCCGAGGCGCACATGCCTCGGATCGAGGCGGTCGCTTCACAGCGCGCCGCGCCAGCTCCTGGTGAGGCGGCCGCGCATACCCGCCAGGCGGCCGCGTTGCAGGAAGAGCCGGCGATCGAGCCGGCAGTGCCGACGCCGCGCTCCGAGCAGCTCGCGCCGCACCTTTCGCTGCTGGCGCCATCGGAGGCCGTGCGCACGTCGCAGCGCGTGGAAGCCCCGGGGCCGCCGGTCGAAATCCCGGAGCCGGCGCCGACAGCAGCGGCCTCGCCGGCGTCGGCGCTGTCCGGCGTGCGTTCGCCAGCGCCAGGCACTCAGCTCCTGACGGGCTGGCTGAAGCGGGCCTCTGCTGCACACCGGCCTCAGCAAGCGCCGCTGCCGCGAGCCGCTGCGGCGCTCCAGCAGCAGCCCGACGGATCCGCATCCACGGCGTCGACAACGGCGGCATCGGTACCCGCAGGTTCGACACCTGAGGCGCCGGTACCCGTGCCGTCAGCGCCTGCGGCGCCGGCACCCGCGGCGTCGGCACCTGCGGCAACTCCGGCGGAGCGACGCGAGCTCTCCTCGAGCGCACCGGCGGCGAAGGTCGCCATGCGCGAGGCGGGACGGTCTGCATCCGCTTCGCAGAGGCGGAAGGGCCCCTTCACGCTGGCCATGGCCGAGCAGGCGCTCGCCGCCGTCGGATCGAGCGAAGAGGTGCTCGGCGTCCTCTTCGACTTCGCTCAACAGTACTTCGAGTACACGGTCCTGTTCACGGTGCACGGCGAGCGCGCTGAAGGCCGCAACGCTTCAGGTCCAGGCGCCGAGCGCGAGCGCGTCACGAAGATCGCCGTGCCCTTCGAACGTCCGAGCGCCATCGCCAGGGCGCGCGCGCTCCGCGCGCCGGTCGTCACCGCCGTCGCCGGCAGCGCGCCTGACGCCGAGCTCCAGCGCGAGCTCGGCAGGAAGGTCCATGCGGCCGCCGTGGCGGTCGTCCCGATCGTCGTGCGCGGCCGCGTCGTCGCGCTCGTCTACGGCGACGACGGCGCCACCTCGGTCGAGCTCTCGAGCATCGGAGACCTCATCGCGCTCGCCGGCATCGCGGCGACGGTGCTGGAGCGGCTCATCCTGCGGAAGAAGCAGAACCGCAGCGGCGGAGCCCAGCAAAGCGACGGCCCGGCGCCCCACGAGGCCGTCACGCCTCAGCAGAAGGCGCCCGCGCCTCAGCAGAAGGCGCCCGCGCCGCAGCATCCCGCGCCCGTGCCTCCGGAGGACGCCGCCGCGCGTTCGGAGGACGCCGCTGCGCCGATGGACGAGCAGGCCACGGAGGGACCGCTCTCCCTGCGCACCCGCGCCGCGCTCATGGAGCTGAGCAGCATGGTCCGCGCGGACGCGCACGGCGCGCACGTCGCCGCCGCGGGCGCGCAGCTGCCTGCGGCGGATGCAGACCGCGACGCGGGAGAGCCCCCGCCCGCCGGCTCCTCTGACGTCGCGCCGCAAGCCGTGCGGCCGCAGGGCGGCTGGACCACGGAGGACGGCGCTTCTGGGATCGACGCCGTCGCGCGGGCCTTCGGCCTTCGCGGCACCGGCGTGGAGACCGAGCCCGTGCGGCCGGACGAAGGTGTCGCGCATGCGATGGCCTTCAGCTCGACGATCCCGCCGGCCCCGACGCAGCACGCGCAGCGCATGGGCTCCGAGCCGCAGTTCCGTTCGGGCCTCGAGGTGGACGTGGACGTCGTGTCCGGCACGGCCGTCACGGCGCCGATGATGCCGGCGGTCACGCCGCCGATGATGCCGGCGGTCACAGCGCCGATGATGCCGACGGTCACGCCGCTGCCTGCGCCGCGCGCCGCGGCGTCGTCGGCGCCGGCGATCATCGACGAGATCCCCGACCTCGAGATCCCTGCGGCGCCGGTCCCTTCGGCGTCGGAGGACCTCGATCTCGGCGAGCCGGAAGAGGCGCGGACGAAGCGGTACTCACGGCCTCCGTGGATGCTCGACAGCTCGATCACGCCGGGCGCAGAAGAGCACCGGGAGCTCGGGCCGGCGCCGGCCGCGGGGCGGCCCTCATGGCGCCGCCGTACGCCTGTTGCCGTCGAGAGCGCCACGGCGTACGCGAGGCCCCCGTCCGAGCGGCGCGCCGCGGTCTCGCCGTCGCCGGCCGGCGACTTGCGCGCGGAGTACAACTCGCTCCTTCAACATGTCCTCGCGGGCGGCGAGGCCGGCGCGAGGGCGTTCGCCGAGCTCGTGCGCAACGGCGACACGGCGATCTCAATCGTCGCCGCGCGGTTTCCCGGTCCGCTCCGGGTCGATCGTCAGCGCTTCCGTGAGCAGCTCGCCGGCCCGGAGGGCGCCGCGATCGTCGCCACCGTGCCCCCCGCCTCTCAGTGCGGGCCGCTGCTCGAGCTCATCGTCGCGATCCGGCGCCCGGCGCTGCCCTTCATGACCGTGCGGAGCGCCTCGCCCGATCCCGAGGTGCGCCTGTGGGCCACGCACGTGCTCGGCGAGCTGACGTACCCGGAGGCCGCCAACGCGCTGCTCCCACGGCTCTTCGACGACAGCATCGCCGTGCGGCGGATCGCGATCCAGTCGGCCGCCTCGCTCATCGCGGCGCCGCCTGCGGGCGGCCCCATCCTGCAGGGGCTCGATCACATTGCGCGCGACCGCGAGGAGGCGTCCGCGCGGCGGCTCGCGGCCATCGAGACGATGTCCGAGATCCGCTCCGGAGCCAGCGTGCCGGCGCTCATCAGCGCGCTCACCGATCCTCACGAGGCGATCGTCGAGGCGGCGGCGCGGGCGCTGGTCGTCATCACGCGGGACGATCACGGCCGAGAGGCGCGCAGGTGGCTGTCGTGGTGGTCGAGGAACGGCGAGCGCCATCGCATCGAGTGGATCATCGACGCGCTCACGCACGAGAAGCCTGCCATCCGCCGCGCGGCGATCGACGAGCTGAAGGGCGTCACTAAGGAGTACTTCGGCTACTACGAGGACCTGCCGCGGCAGGAGCGGGAGGCCGCCCAGGAGCGCTACCGCGCGTGGTGGATCTCCGAGGGGCGCTCACGGTTTCGCTCCGCCGGCTGAGGCCGCAACCACGGAGCGGGTGGCGGCGGGCGGGCGGCTCGCGGCGCCGCCTCCCGTGGGAGCGGCGCGCCGACGCCTCACGGGCGACGCGCGCAGAAGGAGATTGAGCCCGCGTCGCGCGGGGAGGCGGGCGGCTCAGCCGCTCAGCGGGAGCCGCCCGTCGGGTGGGATCAGGGAGGGTCAGGGGAAGGGGAGAGAGCGAACCGCGCAGCGGCGGTTCACTTCGGCGCGGCGGGGGTGGCGGCCGGCTGCGTGGCGGGCGCCGGCTTCTTGACGGGCAGCCCGGCGGGCGCGGTCTCGCCGGCCTCCTTCATGGCCTTGTCGATGAGCTTCTTGAACTTCGAGAACGGCTGCGCGCCGCTGATGAAGTAGCCGTTCACGACGAACGCCGGCGTCCCGCTGATGCCCGCCTTGTCCGCCACGGAGTTCTCGGAGTCCACGAACGCCTTGTGGGTGTTCGCGTCGAGCGCCTTCTTGAACTTCGTCATGTCGAGGCCCTGCTCCTCGGCGTACTTCTCGAGCGAGGCGCGCGAGAAGGCGTCCGGCTGCCCCTGATTCTTGAAGAGCGCCTCGTGGTACGCCCAGAACCCGGCGTTGCCCTTCTGCGTGTAGGCCTCCTGCGCGGCCTCGGACGCGAGCGGCGCGTTCTTGTGCATCGGAAGCGGCCGGTGGCGCCACACGATCTTCAGCTTGTCGCCGTAGGTCTTCGAGATCTGGGAGACCGTGTCCTCGACGCGCTTGCAGAACGGGCACTCGAAGTCCGAGAAGACCTGCATCACGACCTTGGCCTTCTCGCCGCCCTTCCACGGGCTGTTCGGCGCCGGCGCGGAGACCTCCTTGCGCTCGGGCGGCGGCGGCTCCTTGCCGTCCTTGATGATCTCGGCGTAGAGGTCCTTGGCGGCGACGCCCTTGGCGAGCAGCGCCTCCGACTTCTTGATCTCCTCGTCGATGATCGCCTTGAACTTGTCGATCGGCTGCGCGCCGACGAGCCGGCGGCCATTGATGAAGAAGTGCGGGGTACCGGACGCCTGCAGGTCGTCCGCGAGCTCCTGATCGGCGGCGATGGACGCGCCAAACTTCTTGGTGGCGATCGCGGCCTTCACCTTCTCGACGTCGAGCCCGAGCTCCTTGGCGTAGCCGAGCAGGTCGTCGTCGCTGAGCTTCTGCTGGTTCTTCCAGAGCAGGTAGTACGCGTCCCAGAAGCCCTTCTCGCCCTTCTGCGCGCGGGCCTCCATGGCGAGCTCAGCCGCGGGTTCGGCGCGCTGGTGGAACGGGAGCGGGTTGTTCTTCCAGACGAACCGGACCTTGTCCCCGTAGGTCGTGAGGATCTCGTCGAGGGTCGGGACGACCTTGGAGCAGAACGGGCACTGGAAGTCGGACCACTCGACGATGGTGACCAGCGCGGTGGCCGGACCCTTCGCGGGGGCGTCGCCGACGGGCACCTTCCAGACGGTCTTGTCGTCCTCCTGCGGGCGCTCGCGGTCCTTCTGCGGCGGCGCCTTCGCCTTGTTCTCCGCGGCGAGCTTCGCGTACACCTTGTCGGGCTTGGTCCCGGCGGCGACCGCCGTCTGCGCGGCCTTGAGCTGCTCGTCGATGACGGACGTGAACTTGTCGATCGGCTGAGCGCCGCTCAGGAACACGCCGTTGATGATCGAGGCGGGCGTGCCGGTGACGCCCGAGCTCTTGCCGACCGCCATGTCGGCGTCGATCTTGGCCATGTACTCCTGCCGATCGAACGCCGCCTTGAACTTCGCCCTGTCGACGCCGGCGTCGCCGGCCCACTTCTCGAAGTTCTCGGGCGTGAGGCTCTTCTGGTTCTGGAAGGCGAGCTCGTGGAACTTCCAGAACGCCTTCGAGCCGCCGAGGCGGAACACGGTCTCGGCCGCGAGCGACGCCGGGCGCGCGTTCTTGTGGAAGGGGAGCGGGTTGTTCTTCCAGATGATGCGCAGCTTCTCGGGACCGTACTTGTCCTTGAGCTGGTTGATCGTCGTCTCGACCTTGCTGCAGAACGGACACTCGAAGTCGCTGAAGACGACCATCGTCACCGGCGCCGCCCGCGTGCCCCACATGGGGTCCTTCGACGACACCGGGACCGCCGCGTCCTCGTCGGTCCACGGCTGACCATCCTCGACGGCCGCCGAGATCTCATGCCCGCGCGAGCCGGCGCTCCGATCGATGCTCCACATCAGCCCCATCCCTGCGATGAAGCAGAGAAGAAAGCCGACGATGGCTGTTCCCTTGTTCATGATATTTCCTCTCTCAACATGGTGGGGCTCCGCCAGGCGGGCCCCTCCTTCAACGCGGGCGCGGCACCGGGTGCAGCGCCCGCGACAAGATCGCCAATCGTGAGCTCCCGGGGCGGCGAACCACCCCGGGCCAAGGGAGCCGCCGCCGCGTGCGCGCGGCGCAGCCCCCGGCGGAGCGCCAGGGCCGCTCTCGACCCCTCACGCCGGCGCCAGCGACCGGCCTCGGGCGCCGCTGGCACGTCGCCTCGAGAGGGCGAGCCTGCGCGACGTGGGACCGGACCAGCGCCTAGGAGGCTCGGGTCAGACCGGCAAGCGCTCCGGACCTCGCGGCAGCGCCGCCCTCGCGCCGAGAGCTGCGGTCCATGAGAGACCACGCGGCGCGATCGGGTGCGGGCTGCCGGCGAGCTCGCCTCATCGAGGCGGGTGGTAAACGCCCTGCGCGATGCCGGGACGCGGTCCTCCGGAGACCGCCGCGAACGAGAAGAGCGAGAGCGGCGCGCACGGGGCAGGGAGGACGAGGTCAGGAAGGAGCAACGCCTGCTGCGGGGCGCTGGAGAGCTCGCTCACAGGGCCGGGGTGCCGCGAGTTCGGCCCGACCATCGGGCCGCCATCGCTCCTGGCGCAGCCTGGCGCCGCGTCGATCCGCGCGTCGGTGATCGGGAGGGTGCGGGGCGGAGCGACCGAGGAAGCTCCGCGGGGATCGCAGATCGGCGCGTCCCTCGTCTCGCCCGTCGCGCCGTCGACGCTGGTCAACACGGTGCACGACGGCTCGTCCGGCGGGGCGACGATCGTCATCCGGTCGTCCTCGCACACCGGGACGATCGCAGCGCGCGCTGTCAGCGGCAGGACCAGCGCCAACGCGAACGTCAGTACGGTCATCAGGCGCTGGACAGCGTGTCGCGACATCCCTCGCCAAGGATTAGCCGAGGCGTGCAGGGAGAGCAATGGCCCGGATCCCCGCGGGAACGCGGCACTTCGGGGTCTTCCTGGACGGATCCCGACGCTTCTCCAGGGTACCGCCCGGAGGACGCCACTTGTCGACAGGGTGTGGATAACCCTGTGGATAAGTTGGAGATCCCCTGTGTCGAAACGGTGGTTCGAGCGGCCCGCGCCAGCAGGAGCACGGCCGGTTTCCGCGTCGCGCAGCGGTTCGCGTGAACTTGGCCCACCTTGTCCTACATCCGGTAGGTTCGCTTCATGGCGAACTCCTCCGCGACCGTGCCTCGCCCGGTTCCTCCGCCCTCGCACGAGCCCACCAAGAGCGGCTTCGCTGCGGACGATGTTCCCCGGCCGCTCGGCCGTTACGTGCTCCTGCGACGCATCGCTCGGGGAGGCATGGGGGAGGTGTTCCTCGCCTCCACGACCGGGCTGGAAGGGGCGGAGCGCCCCGTCGTCGTGAAGATCATCCGCCGCGAGCACGCGTCCGATCCGAGCTACATCGCCCGCTTCCTGGACGAAGCGCGGGTGCAGGCGCAGCTCCAGCACTCCGGTGTCGCGCAGGTCATCGAGGCGGACGTCGACCCCGCGACGGGGGAGCCTTACGCGGTGGTCGAGCACGTCGAGGGCCGGAGCCTCGGCGAGCTCCGGGCCCGCGCGGTGCAGCTCGGGCACCGCTTCGACTGGGCGGAGGCGGTCGCGATCGCGACGATGATCGCCGAGGCGCTCGCCCACGTGCACGAGCGCAGGGACCCGTCGGGCGCCGCGCTCGCCATCGTCCACCGCGATCTGTCGCCGCAGAACGTGATGCTCGGCTTCGCGGGCGACGTGAAGATCATCGATTTCGGCACCGCCCGCGGGCAGAACCGGCGCTGCCACACGGTCGCGGGCGTCGTCTTCGCGAAGCCGGGCTACGTCGCGCCGGAGGTCGCCAACGGCGACCCGGGCGACGCGCGGGTCGATCTCTATGCGCTCGGGATCATGCTCTGGGAGCTGTGCGCGGGGCGCCGGTTCCTCCAGGGCGACGCGCAGACGCACATGGCCGCGGTCGCGCGCAACCAGAACGACCCGCCGCCGATCGCGCTGTCGCTCGGGGCCCCGTCGGCGCTCGACGCCGCCATCGGGCGGCTCACGGCCTTCGACCGCGAGGCCCGGTACCCGTCGAGCCGCGCCGCCGCGCGCGACCTCGCCGCGCTCCTCGGGGCGGCGGTCGCCCTGCCCGGCGGCGAGCGCGGCGTGCGCGCGCGGGCAGCGCACCTGATGCAGCGCCTGTTCCCTGGCGAGCCGGGGCGCTCGCGCGGCGAGTTCGCGGCCCTCGTCGCCGCCGCCAAGGCCCATCGCGCCACGGCCGTGACGCCGGTGAGCCCGCGCGCCGAGGCCATGGCCTCCGCCGAGCGCGTGGACGACGGCACGCTGCCCGGGACGCGCTACCGGCTGCTGCGCGAGATCGGGACGGGCGCGAGCAGCACCGTCCACGAGGCGGAGCACGTCGATCTGGGGCGCCGCGTGGCGCTCAAGGTCGTCTCGGCGGAGCACTCGGCGACCGACGTGATCGCGAGCCGTTTCCGCCGCGAGGCCCGCGTCCTCTCGCGCCTCTCCCACGAGCACCTCGTGAAGGTCCACGATTTCGGCATGGCCGCGGACGGCCGGCTGTTCTGCGCCATGGACCTCCTGGAGGGCGAGACGCTCGACGCCCTGCTCGTCCGCGGCGGCGCGATCGACTGGAGGGACGCGCTCGCGATGGCCGCCAAGGTGCTGAGCGCGCTCGAGCTCGCGCACGCCGAGGGGCTCGTCCACCGGGACATCAAGCCCGAGAACCTCTTCATGACGCGCCCGCGCGGCGCCGAGGGGGCGCTCTCCCTCGCGGACGCCGGCCTGAAGCTGCTCGATTTCGGGCTCGCGAAGCGCCTCTCCGAGGATCGCGGCGAGGCCGACGGCGTCGCGGACGAGACGGGCGCCGGCGAAGGGCCGGCCCGGGCCGCGGTCGCGATCGTCGGGACGCCCGAGTACATGGCCCCCGAGCAGGCCGCGTCGGGGCGCATCGACGGGCGCGCCGACCTCTACGCGCTCGGCTGCGTCCTCTACGAGATGCTCACGGGGCGCCTGCCGTTCGTCGAGCAGAGCCTCGTCGCGCTGATCGACGCGAAGATCAAGGGCAGCCCCGAGCGCCTCCGCGAGCGCGCGCCGACCCGGCAGATCCCGACCTTCGTCGACGATCTGGTGATGCGCGCGCTGGCCCGTCACCCGAGCGTCCGCTTCCAGAGCGCCGCCGAGATGCGAACGGCCATCCTGGAGGCGCTGGGGCGACCTGCTCGCGCGCGCACCCGCCGCCGCGCGCTGGGGTTCGCCGCGGTCGCCGCCGCGATGACGCTCGCGGGCGTGCTGGTCGTCGGCAAGGGGCGCGAGCTGGTGGCCCGTGTCCCCGCGGTCGCTGCGCTCGTCGGCGCTGCGGGCGAGGCGGCCGCGACGTCGGGTGATGCGGCGCAGCCCGCCGCGCCGGCGATCGCCGCGGAGGCGCCGGCGGCAGCCGCGGAGGCGCCGGCGGCAGCCGCGGAGGCGCCGGCGGCAGCCGCGGAGGCGCCGGCGGGCGGCGCGCTCGCGGCAGCTTCCTACGCGCCGGCGTCCGTCGCGGCAGCTCTCGCAGCGGCCAGCGCGGCAGGGCAGGGGAGCGCCACGCCTTCGGCCCTCGCGGCTGTGCCCGCCGCCGGCTCCGATTCCGCCGCGCCCCGAGAGGGAGCCGCGCAGCCTGCGGCGGTCGTGTCGCCTGCGCAGGCCGCCATCGCGAAGAGCGACGCGGCGAAGCCGCCTGCGAGGGACGAGTCCGCCCGGCGCTCCGCGGCGATGACCGCGCGCGCGCCGGCGCCGAAGGCCGCCAAACCTGCGGCGCGCGGCGCGGCGGATCGCGCCTCCCGCGAGGTCGCGAAGCGCGAGCCGAAGGCGCGCGAGCGATCGTCCTCGTCCGTGGCGCGCGAGTCGGCCGCGCCGACACCCGCGCGTGGCGAGGCTGACACTGCGGCGAAAGAGGCGCACGAGGATCGCAGCGAAGCGAAGCGGCGCCGTCACAAGCGGCGGTCCCGGGTCGCGAAAGCGGAGTAGCCGCGCGCCGCGCGGCGCATTTCGCTCGCGCATGGGCTGCGGCGTTGTATACCGCGCAGCCTGCGATGGCTCAGATCGCCTTGTCCGCGCCGGGTTCGAACGCCGTTACTTCGGGCCCACCCCATCGCGCCATCCTGCGGCTCGCGCTGCCGACCGTGGCGGCGATGCTCACCCAGAGCATCGTCAACGAGGTCGACATCGTCTTCTTCGCGCACCTGCCGTGCCCCGAGTCCTCGAACGCGCACGCGGCGCTCTTGCCGTCGCTGATCGTCCTGTGGCTGTTCGGCGGCTCGCTCAGCGCGATCTCGGTCGGCACGCAGGCGTTCACGGCGCGCCGCTTCGCCGAGAATCGCCCCGGGGACGCTGGCGCGGTCCTCGCCAACGCCCTGTTCTTCGCGATCGTCGCCGGCGTCGTGTTCTCCGCGATCGGGTACCTGACGATGCCGTACATCCTGTCCGTCATCATCAAGGTGCCGGACGCGCGGCAGGCGGCGCTCGATTACCTCGGCTGGCGCCTGCTCGGCGTGACGTCGATGGCGGCGACGTTCGCGCTGAAGGCGTTCTTCGACGGGATCGGCAAGACGCACATCCACCTGGTCTCGGCCCTCGCGATGAACGGGCTGAACATCGTGCTCTGCATCCTGCTCATCTTCGGCAACGCCTCGCTCGGCATCCCGAAGTACGGCATCGCCGGCGCGGGCATGGCCGGCTTCATCTCGACCTACGTCGGCCTCGCGATCATGCTCGCGTACGCGCTCCTGCCGGAGTACCGGCGCCGCTACCGCCCGTTCGCCACGAGCAAGCTGTCGGCCCCGCTCGTCTGGTCCATCCTCAGGCTGTCGATCCCGAGCGCCGTCGCGACCGTCGCGATCATGACGGGCTTCGCCCTCTTCTACGCGATCGCCAGCAAGCTCGACCAGGTCGCGCCGGCGGGCGTGGTCTCGCCGCTCTGTCCCGGCGGCCGCGCGGAGCCGGTGTACGGCGCAGCGACCACGGTGATCGTCGGGATCCTGAAGCTCACGTTCACCGCCTGCCTCGCCTTCGGCACGTCGACGGCGACGCTGGTCGCGCAGTCGCTCGGCGAGAAGGACGGCGACAAGGCCGCGCGCTTCGGCTGGACCAGCGTCCGGCTGGGGCTCGCGATCTTCGGCGTCGTCGGCCTGCTCGAGGCGATCTTCGCGCCGCAGATCCTCGCGTTCGCCAGCAGCAGCGAGCTCGTCCAGGCCGCGGCGCTCCGGCCGCTCCAGATCATGGGCATCTGCACGCCGCTCGTCGCGGTCGGCATGATCCTCACGCAGGCGCTCTTCGGCGCGGGCAACACGATGTTCGTGATGGTCGTGGAGCTCATCCTGCACTTCACCTGCCTCGTGCCGCTGGCGTGGCTGCTCGGCATCACGCTCGGCTTCGGCCTGATGGGCATCTGGGGCGCCGGCGTCGTCTACGTGGTCCTCCTCGCCGCGACCATGGTGTGGAAGTTCCGCTCCGGGGACTGGAAGAAGATCCATCTCGACGCCCAGAGGCCCCTCGACGGAGCCGCGCTCGGCGAGGGCGGCGGCGGGGCGAGCGCGTAGGGCTCTGAGCCGACCGGCTCAGCGGGGGAAAGCGGCGGCGTTCCCGCCGTCGACGGTCACGACGCAGCCCGTCGTGGCCTCGGCGGTCGCGAGATAGAGGAACGCCTGCGCCACGTCCGCCGCGGTGGTCTCGCGCCGGAGCAGGTTGTCGCGGAAGTAGTCGTCGACCGAGACGTTGCGGGCGCGGGCGCGCGCCTCCAGCAAGCCGGCGCCGAAGAGCGCGGTGCGGATCCGGTCGGCGTTCACGGCGTTGGACCGGATGCCCTGAGGTCCGAGGTCCACCGCGTACTGGCGCATCAGCGAGACGAGCGCCGCCTTGGCGACGCCGTAGGGACCGAAATCGGGCCCCTGGTTGAACGCGCTCTTCGACGCGTTGAACAGGATCGCGCCGCCTGAGCCCTGCGCGAGCAGCACCCGCGCCGCCGCGCGGGCGACGTTCTGGTGGCCGAGAAGGTTCAGCTCGAGCGACGCGCACAGGGCCTCGTGCCCCTCGGACGTGTGGAGGGATCCAGAGAACGCGCGGCCGGCGTTCGACACGACGACGTCGACGCCGCCGAAGTGCGCCGCGCTCTGCGCGAACGCGCGGTGCACGCTCGCCTCGCTGCGCACGTCGCAGGCGACCTTCATGCAGCGGCCGCGGTAGCGGCCCCCGAGCTCGGCGGCGGCCTTCTCGAGCGACTCCTCGTCGCGATCGGCCAGCACCACGTGCGCCCCCGCGGCGAGGAACGCCGCCGCCGTCGCGTGGCCGATCCCCGAGGCGGCGCCCGTGATCAGCGCGATCCGCCGATCGAGCGGGCCCCGCTGCCCTGCGCCGAGCTTCAGCTTCGCCTGCTCGAGGCTCCAGTACTCCATGTCGAAGAGATCGAGCTCCGGGACCGGCTGGTACCCGCCGAGCGCCTCGGCGGCCTCGATCACGGAGACGGTATGGGCGTAGACGTCCGCGACGATCTCCGCCTCGGCGCGGGAGCCGCCCACGCACAGCGCGCCCGCCCCGGGGAACAGCAGCACCCGCGGGAACGGATCGAGCTCGTCGCGGACGACGCCCCGCGCCGCGCAGGAGCGGCGGAAGTACTCGTGGTACTCGTCCACGTACCTCGCGATGGCCTGCTCGACGGTCGCGCGGAAGCGCGCCGTGTCGGTGATGTCGTGGCCGTGGATGATGAGCGGCCGCGCCTTGGTGCGGATGACGTGATCCGGCGTGGCGCAGCCGATCTGCGAGACCCTGGCCAGATCGTCGCGCGCGCAGAACGCGAGCAGCTCCAGGCCGGTGCGGAGCGTGCAGACCCAGGGGCGCCCCGACACGCGGGCGAGCGCTCCGCGGACGACCGGCCCGATGGCGGCCCGGAGGTCCGGATCCGCCACGACCGTGGGGTGCGAGACGATCACGCTGCGCTCGGCGATGTAGTGCTCGGCGCGCGTCACGGCGTCGATCATGCGCGTGTAGCTCTCCTCGGCGGTGTCTCCCCACGTGAAGACGCCGTGCTTGTCGAGGATCATCAGCGACGGGAGCGCCCCTTGCGCGAGGCGCTCCCGGACGAGCTCTGCGACGCGACGGGCGAGCGCGAAGCCCGGCATGACGTACGGCACGAAGAGCGCGCCGTCCCCGTAGATCGCCTGGACGACCTCGGCCGAGCCGGGCTGATCGATGACCGCGAGCACGGCGTCCGCGTGCGTGTGATCGACGAACTTCGCGGGGATGATCGCGTGCAGCAGCGCCTCGACCGACGGCGTCGGGCTCGCCGGATCCAGCATCTGGCCGCGCAGCAGCGCGACCATCTGCTCGTCGGTCATCGCCTCCAGCGTGCAAGCGCGCTGGAGCGGCGCGAGGCGGCACGCCGGGAAGCCGCGCGGCTCGATGGTCGCGAGGTCCCACCCGCTGCCCTTGATGAAGAGCACGTCGACGCGATCGCCGAGCAGGTCGACGGCCGTGCTCTTGACGCTCGTGTTCCCGCCGCCGTGGAGGACGAGCGACGGATCGGCGCCGAGCAGGCGGGAGGTGTAGACGCGGAGGGCGAGATCCTCGCCCCAGGTCGAGGCGTAGGTGTCGAGGGTGCGCTGGGCTTCGTCCTTGCTGTGGCGAGGATCCATCGATCGGCCGCCTACCCCAGCGGCGGAGGCGCCGAAAGCCCGCCGCTCAGTAGCGGTAGTTCTCGGCCTTGAAGGGGCCCTCGGCGGGGACGCCCAGGTACTTCGCCTGCTCCGTCGTGAGCTGGGTCAGCTCGACCCCGAGCTTCGGCAGGTGCAGCGCCGCGACCTTCTCGTCGAGCTTCTTCGGCAGCAGGTGGACGCCGATCGTGTGCTTCTCGGTCCACAGGGCGATCTGCGCGAGGACCTGGTTGGAGAACGAGGTCGACATCACGAACGACGGGTGGCCGGTGGCGCACCCGAGGTTCACGAGCCGGCCGCGTGCGAGGACGATCAGCCGCTTGCCGTCCGGGAAGATGAAGTGATCGACCTGCGGCTTGATGTTCTCCTCCTTGATCTCCGGGTTCTTCTCGAGCCACGCGATCTGGATCTCCGAGTCGAAGTGCCCGATGTTGCAGAGGATCGCCTCGTCCTTCATCGCGATCATGTGCTCCGCCCGGACGACGTCGGCGCAGCCGGTCGCCGTGACGAAGATGTCGCCGACCGGGGCGACGGTCTCGAGGCGCTTCACCTCGTAGCCCTCCATCGCCGCCTGCAGCGCGCAGATCGGGTCGATCTCGGTGATGATCACGCGCGCCCCCAGGCCGCGCAGCGACTGCGCGCACCCCTTGCCGACGTCGCCGTAGCCGCACACGACGGCGACCTTGCCGGCGAACATCACGTCGGTGGCCCGCTTGATCCCGTCGCCCAGCGACTCGCGGCAACCGTAGAGGTTGTCGAACTTGCTCTTGGTCACCGAGTCGTTGACGTTGATCGCGGGCACCTTCAGCTTGCCGGCGCGGTGCATCTCGTAGAGCCGGTGCACGCCGGTCGTCGTCTCCTCGGAGAGCCCGCGGATCGGGTCGGCGCCGGTGAAGAGCTCCGGGTGCTTCTCGTGGGCGACGATCGTGAGATCGCCGCCGTCGTCGAGGATCATGTTGGGCCCCTTGCCGCCCTTGAAGGCGTAGAGCTGCTGCTCGATGCACCAGTCGTACTCCTCGAGGGTCTCGCCCTTCCACGCGAAGACCGGGATGCCGGCCGCCGCGATGGCCGCCGCCGCGTGGTCCTGCGTCGAGTAGATGTTGCAGCTCGTCCAGGTGACCTCCGCGCCGAGCGCCACCAGCGTCTCGATCAGCACCGCGGTCTGGATCGTCATGTGGAGGCAGCCGGCGATGCGCGCGCCCTTGAGCGGCTGCGTCGGGCCGTACTCCGCCCTGAGCGCCATCAGCCCGGGCATCTCCTTCTCGGCGATGCGGATCTCCTTGCGACCCCAGTCCGCGAGCGTGATGTCGGCGACCTTGTAGGAGAGCTTCTTCTCAGCAGTCATGGTGTCCCTTTGCCTTTTCGGTGAATGCGCTTGAGCGCGCGCCGCGCCAGCCGACGAGCAGCTGCCAAACCAGGTGTCGATCCGGGCCTTCGCCCTGCCATGCGGACGGCAGCCGCCGGAGCTCGACGCCGGAGAGCCCGGCCTCCTCGGCGAGGCCCCGGAGGTCGCCCGGCGAGAAGCCGAGCCAGATGTCCGCCTCCTGCTCCCGGAGGGCCTGATCGTGGTGCGCCTCGTAATCGAGCACGCACACCGCGCCCCCGCGGGCGTGAGCGCCGTCGCCGCGGCCGGGCGCGACCGGGCGCGCGAGCTCGACGAGCGCGCGCATCGCCTTCGCCGGCTGAGGCGCGTGGTGCAGCACGCGCGCCGCGAAGACAACGTCGGCGCCCCCGGAGAGGGCCTCGCCGGCCTCCGGAGGATCGCCGCCGAGCGCGCGCGCCACGGCCCGGATCACCTCGGGCCCGTCGATCTCGCCGCACACCAGCTCGACGTTCTCGAGGCTGCGCCGCCGCAGGCGCTCCCCGGCGAGCTGCAGCTGCGCGCTCGCGCGATCGAGCGCGACGACGCGATCGAAGACGGGCGACAACACCTCGAGCAGCGCCCCGTCGCCGGTGCCCGCGTCGACCGCCAGCCGCCGATGGGGCAGGAGCGGCGCGAGCGCCGCGAGGTAGGCGGCGAGCTCGGCCGGCGGCCCCGAGCGCAACGGCCGCCCGCCGCGCGCGAAGAACTCGCGCGTCTCGGCGTCGCGCGCGGCCAGCACCTCCTCGATGCGCGCGAGCGTCCCGTCCGCCGCGCAGGCGCGCTGGCCCGCGCGCACCGCGTCGTCGATCACGGGATCGATCGTGGCCCGCGGATCCAGGCGGAGCAGCGTCCACGTCCCCTGGCGCCTGGCGAGCAGGATCCCCGCCTCGCGGAGCGCGGCCGCGTGGCGCGAGATCTTCGGCTGGCCCTCGCGGAGCAGCTCGGCCAGCTCTCCGACGGCGAGCTCCTCCGCCGCGGCCAGGCCGAGGAGCCGCACCCGCACCGGATCCGCCAGCAGCCGGTACAGCTCGCACCGCGCGACCGCCTCCTCCGGTTGAGCCGGCGTCTCTGCGACCGAGACCATGGATCATCTATATGTGTTGATGCGCATTAATGCAAATAGTATGAACAAGGCCCTGAACGCGCTCGATTTGCCTCGAAAGCCCGGCTGACATGTGTGCCCGGGCACTCCCGGCTCGCGCGGCGGGGCAGGCTCCCGTGCAGCGAGCAGCCGTGTCCAGCGATGGGCACGGGGGGCGGCCTTCAACGGCCGCCTCCTTCCGGGGCTCCTTCCGCATTCCTCTGCGATCGTCGCTGTCGTGGTGCGCCGCGGCGCCTGGCTCGCGCTGCGTCAACCGAACGAGCGGACGGCCTTCTCCAGCTTCGCCTCTTCCGAGGAGCGGAGCAGGCCCACGGCCACCACGGTGAGGCGCTCTGGCCGGAACAGCATGCGCGCGGCGTCGCGCACATCGGCGACGCTGACGCGCGCGAGCTCCTCGTGCCGCGCCTCCGGGGTGCGCGTGATGTCGGCGAGCGCGGCGAGCCCATGGAAGCCGGCGGTCGCGTCGGCGTCGTCGAGCATCGCCTCCACCGACCAGAGGTGGCGGTCCCGCGCCTTGGCGAGCTCGTCCTCGCGCGGGCCGACCTCGGCGAGCTCGCGGAGCAGCGCGAAGATCTCCCGGACCACCACGGTCGCGCGGTCGTGCTGGACGCCCGCGGCGATGTCGACGACCCCGTCGTCCTCGTAGGCCTCGAACATCCCCGACACGTCGTAGCAGAGGCCCAGCCGATCGCAGATCCGCTCGTACAGCCGCGTCGACATGCCGTCGTCGAGGACGCGGAGCAGCATCTCCACGGCGGGCTCGCGCGGATCGCGCTCGCTCACGCCCCGGAACGCGATCCGCAGATCGGTCTGGCTCGACTGGTTCTCGATGAAGCGGAACCTCGGCTTCTTCTGCCCGTTGGGCGGCGGCGCGGCGGGCACCTGCTCGCCGCGCGGCATGGCGCCGAAGTGCCGCTCGGCGACCCGCGCGCACGCCTCGGGATCGAGCCGCCCCGCAAGGCAGAGCACCGCGTTCGCCGTCGTGTAGTGCCGGGCGTGGTGGGCGCGCAGCATCGGCTCGTCGAAGCGATCGAGCGCCTCGATGTCGCCCGTGATCGTGAACCCGAGCGGGTGTCGCTCGTACATGAGCGCGCGCGCGTTGTTGTCCGCGTCGATGTCGCGCCCCTCGTCGTCGAGGTCCTCGAGGATCTCCTCGCGCACGATGCCGCGCTCGACCTCGATCGCGGTGAAGCGAGGCGACGTGGCCACCTCGCCGAGCAGGGCGAGCACCGGCTCCAGGTTCGTCGGCGGCACGGAGATGCTCATCACGCCGTGGTCGACGTGGGTCGCCGCGTAGAGCGTCCCTCCGAGGCGCTCGAAGGCGAGCGCCTGCGCGTGCGCGGTCGGCAGCGTCGGCGTCCCCCGGAACACCATGTGCTCCAGGAAGTGGGAGATCCCGTTGTTCTGCTGGCTCTCGAACCGCGAGCCGACGCGCAGGTAGAGCGAGGCGACCGCCCGGTGGACGTGCGGTTGCGGGACGAGGACGACCTTGAGGCCGTTCGAGAGGACGACGTCGCGCGCGTCACGCAGCGGGAGCGACGTCATTCCCCCTCGTCTTCGAGCGGCAGCGGCGGCTCGCCGGAGCCATCCTCGGCTGGCTTGGACTCCTTCAGGAGGTTCTGGTCGTACTTCACCTCGCTGCCGATCGTCGACTTCAGCCGGCGCACGTACCCGATGAGCGCGTCGTTCTGCTTCGCGGCGCGCATCGCCGACGTGTAGAACTCGCGATCCTTGTCCCACTGCTCCTGGCTCGCAGAGGTCTTCTCCTTGAGCTGGATCACCGCATAACCGTTCGCCAGCGCCACGACGTCCTTGGGCAGGTCGCCCGGCTTGTCGAGCTGGAAGGCGATGCGCGCGGCCTCGGTGCTGTCCTTCGCGTCCGCGACGGGTGAGCCGGAGACGTTGAACGGCAGGCTCGTCTCGACGGTGGGCCGGTTCGGGTGCGTCGCGATCGTGTAGGGAGCTCGCGCCTCCCCGGCCTCGGCCTGGCCACCCTCCTTCGCGCCCGCGTCCTTGTTGCCGTCGTGCTTCGCTGCGGCGGCCCCGCCGCCCGCCTTTGCGCCCGGCGCGGCGGCACCCTCCTTCGCGCTTGCCTTCTCCTTCGAATTCGCCGGCGTGAGCTGGGCCATGTACGCGGCGAGCGCGTCCTCCAGCGACTTGCCGCCCGCTGCGGCGGCGAGCACCTGCTTCGCGGCCTCGGCCGCGAGCCGCTCCGACTCGTGGGCGATGTAGAAGTCGCGCGCCGTCTCCTGTCGGCCGATCTTCTCGGCCTCGGCGTCCTTCGCGATCTGTTCGAGCTTGATCACGTGGAAGCCGTCCTCGGTCTCGATGAGGTCCGACACATCGCCCGCCTTCATCTCGAAGAGCTTGTCCTCGACAGGCTTGCTCAGGCGCCCCTTGGCCACGCATCCGAGCTCGCCGCCGCGCGCCGCGCTCGGGTCGTCGCTCGCGCTGCGGGCCACGTCGGCGAAGCTCTCGCCCTTCTTGAGGCGCTGGACCGCGCCCTCGATCCGCGCCTTCGCGGCCGCCTTGCCCGCCTCCGGCCCCTGCTCGGCCTCCTCGGGCTTCACCTCGACCACGAGGACTCGGGCGACGCGGCACTCGGGCTGATACTGCGCCTTCCGCCCCTCCCAGGCCTTGTCGAGCTCTTCTTTGTTGTTGTCGGCCCAGGCCTGGATCGCCTTCTCCGACGTGTCCACGATGAGATCGCTGTAGAAGCGCCGGTCGAAGCGCACATAGGCGAGCGTCCTGGTGGATTTCTCGCGCGAGAACTGCTCGAACGCCTCATTCTCGCCGACCCGGACCCGCGCCCGGATGAGCTCGCGCATCCGCGCGGCGATGAGCTCCTTCCGCTGGTAATCGCGGAAGTCCGTGGGGCTCATCTTCGTGATGTTCCGGATTTGCTTCTCGTACTGCTTGTTGTCGAATTTCTTCGTTTGCCGGTTGCGGACGTCCAGGTAGCGAGTGAGGTCTTCCCGGAGGCTGAGGGCGTAACCGACCTGGCGGATCTTGTCTGCCGGGAGCGAGACATGCACCCTGCCAGCCACGAGCTCGTTCGTGAGCTCGTCGTCCGAGACGCTGATCCCGAGGCGCTTCGCGTCCTCGTTGAGGAGCCACCGCTCGTAGAGCCCCTCCGCCGTGAGCCGCCGGTAACCCATCGCCCGGAGGCGGTTTTCGTCGACGCTCCGCATCGCGAGCAGGTTCTTCGACGCGTTGAAGTCGATCGAGGAGATGCAGCTGCCTCGGACCTCGACCGCACAGGTGCTCCCGGCCGACTGCACGGGCCCCGTGCTCGGGCGGAACTGGACGATGAAGACGACGGCGATCGCGATGATGATGGCGGCGCCGAAGATTTGGCTCAGTCTGTTCACGAAGGGCTCGCTCCCGGGGCGTGCGCCGCTCGCTCTTCGAGCGGCCTCCCGCCTTGGCCTGGCGCGGCATAGCACGGCGTCGACGGCGTGTCTTTACGGCGGTCGGGAGCGGGGCTAGGGGCACATGCCATGGCAAGCTCGAAGTCACAGCTCCCTGATTGCGGCCTCTACCTGACGACAAAGCCGCTCCCCGGACACGAGGACAAGGTGCCTGCTGGCACCCTCGTCTCCTTCCACAACCACTCGGACAACGGTCTGCCGACGGTCACGACGCCCGACCACAACGTCCACAACCGCTGGCACTTCCACGGTCCTGCCGTCGCGTTCCGGGGCACGACGTGGGCAGACTCCCTGCAGCGCCTCCCCGCCGAAGGGTTCTACACGCTTCGCAAGGAGCTCGCGTTCGACGGCGGCAACTGGCCGAAGGGCACGCTCGTGCAGCTCGGTTACACGCAGGCGGGCATGCCTATCCTGTTCATCGCCCGTGTGCGTTCGCGGCTTCAGGAGAACGACCTCTTCTTCTCCGACAAGGGCGTAGGCATCAAGCGCGAGCAGCTGTCCCTGCTCGAGCCCGTCTCCGTCTTCGAGGAGCCGAGCGACGGCTCCGGCCACCAGCCCGACCACGCCGACGCGCACTGAGCGGCCGCCGTAGGGGGCGCAGCCTCGTGCACCGCGCAGGACGCAGCTCCCGTCCATGCTGAATATCGACCGGAGCCCACAATTCTGTCCCCCGGGCACGGCGTGTGCTTGTAATTTTCTTTCGTGATTCGACGCAGAACCCTCACACCCCCGTCACTCCAGATTCCACCCGAGCTCCTGGCCAACCGTCGCAGGAGCCCACGCCGCGAGCTGAGCGAACGGGTACGCCTGGAGACCGGCGAGCGCGCCGTCGCCGGCTGGACGCTGAACGTGAGCGTCGGCGGGCTCAGGGTGGTGATAGAAAATTCACTCGATCCCGGTACCGAGCTGACGGTCTGGCTCGACGGCAGAAGCCCACGTCCGGGTAGGATAATGTGGGTCCAGGACGAGCCCGATGGATCGATCGTCGGGGTGTGTTTCCTCGATGGTCTGGAGAATCGGGAGGGCATCAACGGTCTGGGGGGCCTGGAAGGAGGCCCCTCGAGATCGCCGCGATCGAGCTCCTGAGCCCACAGGAGCGCGCCGGCGCGCCAGAGCGCCACACGTGGTCGGCGCTGTCGGCTTGACGAGGCACCCGCAATTTTGCGATGGATGTTCCTGCTGACAGCTGGGGGTAGCCGGAAACCAGCGGAAGATGCCGACACCCGCGGAGATAAAGAAGGCCCTGCTCCAGGCCGGATTCGAGGTCTACCGCACCCGGGGCGACGCCGTGCAGGTCGCGGAGCGGGTGCGGGAGAACCTCCTCATGGACTCGGGGATCGTCGTGGGCGCCGAGCCGCTGCGGGTCGGGTTCGTCGTGCGCGCCCAGCGCAACGACTTCCCGGGTGCGGCGGACGAGCAGCTCTTCGAGCGGGCGCGCGGAATGGCCGAGCCTGCCGTGGCGCGTGGCTACGCCGAGGCCGAGGCCGCCCTCCGCCACGTCCGCGACCCCGGCGACGCGGAGCGGACGCTCGATACGTGGTGCGAGGTCCACTTCGAGAAGCGCGTGGCCTCGCTCGAGCTCGCCGTCAGCGAGGTGGGGTTCGCCCTCTCGCTGGAGAAGACTGCCCTGCCGCGCTGAGCGGTACGCGATGCCCTTTGACCGCGCCGCGAGCCTGCTCGGGCCCTCGGGCCCGTTCGCGCGTGGCCTGGACGGGTACGAGGACCGACAGGGGCAGGTGGCGATGGCGAGCGCCGTCGAGCGGGCGCTCGCGGAGGACCGCATCCTCCTCTGCGAGGCGGGCACCGGGACCGGCAAGACGCTCGCCTACCTGGTGCCCGCGATACTGAGCGGTCGCAAGGTCGTCGTCTCGACCGCGACGAAGGCGCTCGAGGACCAGATCTACACGAAGGACCTGCCGCTCGTGGCCGAGCACCTCCGGCTGGATCCGCGCGCGGCGCTGGTGAAGGGGCTCGGCAACTACCTGTGCCTGCGGCGCTTCAGCGAGCTCCGGACCAGCCCTGGCGCGGGCGCCGGGATCGCGGGGCGCTCGCTGCCGCTGATCGAGGCGTGGGCGCAGGAGACCGAGATGGGCGACGTCGCGGAGCTCGCCCACCTCGCCGAGGGGGATCCGCTCTGGCGAGAGGTCGCGTCGTCCAGCGAGACGCGCCTCGGCGCCTCGTGCGAGTACTTCGAGAGGTGCTTCGTCACGCGGATGAAGCGCGACAGCGAGGCGGCGCGCCTCCTCGTCGTCAACCACCACCTCTTCTTCGCGGATCTCGCGCTGAAGATCGCCGGAGCGCGCCGCGGCTTCGCCGGCGCCGGCGCGCTCCCGCCGTACGACGCGGTCATCTTCGACGAGGCGCACCAGCTCGAGGACATCGCGACGGGCTTCTTCGGCGTGCGCGTCTCTCGCGCGCGGGTCGACTCGATGCTGCGCGACGCGGACCGGGCCTTCATCGCGTCGGGCCTCGCCGATCGCATCCTCGGGCGGGGCGAGGGGACGGCGATCACGGCCGTGGTGCGCGAGTCCGCGGACGCGCTCTTCGATCGGCTCGCCTCGCTGGGCGGCGCCGCCGGCAGCGGGGATCGCGGCGAAGCCCGGAGCCCGCTCGCCAGGGACGCCTGGTCCGGCGAGCTGCTCGACGCGTACCACCGCCTCGACGACCACCTCGAGGCGCTCGCGGCCTACGCGAGCGCGAACGCCATCAGCGAGGCGGTGCAGCTCGTCGGCAACCGCGCCGCGCAGCTGCGGGACGACGCGGCGCGGATCGTCGACCCCGCGACGAACCAGGTCACGTGGGTCGAGGTGCGCGGCCGCGCCGTCTCGTTCGGCGCGTCGCCGGTCGATCTCGGGGACATGCTGCGCGAGCACGTCTTCGAGCGGATCGGCGCCGTGGTGCTGACGAGCGCCACGCTGACGACGGGCGGCTCCGCCGGGGCGGGGTTCCGCTTCCTCCGCTCGCGGATGGGCCTCGACGAGGACGTGTCGGTCCCTGTCGACGAGCTCGAGGTCCCTTCGCCCTTCGACTACCCGACCGCCGCGCTGCTCTACACGCCGCGCGACCTCCCCGAGGCGACCGACGCGGCGTTCGTCGAGCGGGCCGCCGATCGCGCGGCCGAGCTCATCGGCATCACGGGCGGCGGCGCGTTCCTCCTCTGCACGTCGATCCGCGCCATGAACGCGCTCGCCGCGGCCCTCCGCGTCCGGCTCGGGCGCGCCGCGGCGGTCGCCCGGGCGAACGGCAGCGCTCCGGGGCGGCAGGCCCCGCTGCTCGTGCAGGGGGACGCGCCGAAGGGCGCGCTGCTCCGCCGCTTCCGCGCAGAGCGGCACGCGGTGCTCGTCGCGACGATGAGCTTCTGGGAAGGGGTGGACGTCCCCGGCGAGGCCCTGCGCCTCGTGATCATCGAGAAGCTCCCGTTCGCGGTGCCGACCGATCCCGTCGTCGCGGCCCGGTGCACGGCGATCGAGCAGGGCGGCGGCAACCCGTTCATCGCCTACAGCGTGCCGCAGGCCGCGATCACCTTGAAGCAGGGCTTCGGCCGGCTGATCCGCGCGCGGACCGATCGCGGCATCGTCGCGATCCTGGACCGCAGGATCCGCACGCGCGGCTACGGCCGCGTGCTGCTCGACAGCTTGCCCGACGCACGCCGGACCGACCGTATCGAGGACGTGCGCGCCTTCTGGGCGGCCCGCGCGGCCGACGCGGAAGCGGAGCGAGGAGGAGCACCGGCGCGGACGTGAGGCGCGGAGCGAAGGGCCGCGAGGCGAAGCGCGAGATGAGGCGCGCGCTCCGGCGACGCGCGCGCGGCGTCGGCGCGCTCGTCAGGGATACGACGTCTTCCCGTAGATGCACCAGGCGCCGCCCTTCCGGAGGGCGATGACCTGGCGGAGCCTGTAGTCCGCCTTGAACCTGGGGTCCTCGTACGAGGCGCGGGAGGAGGGCACCGTCGGGGTCTTGCAGTCGATCCCGGAGGAGATGAGCAAGAAGTAACGCGGGTTCTTCGCGAAGATCGCGTCGGTGTAGCCGGCCCCGACCTTGTGCGTGTACGCGCCCGGCAGGCGGGAGACCTCGGGGCTGAGCAGCCCGAGCATGTCCACGACCGGGAAGCCCGTGCGGTAACCGACGTAGCCGATGTCGGCGAGCGCGATGGGGCCAGGCTCCGCGTTCTGGACGAGCCACTCCGCGGAGCGCCCTGCGGCGTCGTCCCAGAAGCCCTTGTCGTTGACGAGGAGGTTCCGCTGGGCCCGCACGAGCTCGCCGGCGCGGGTCGCGATCGTGATCGCGCCGAACGCCGCGATCGCGAGCGACGCCACGCGCTCGCGGCGCGCGGCGATCGCGCGGACCGCGTCGTCGGCGAGCAGGAACGCGAACGGCTCCGCGGGCGCGAGGAACCGGAAATAAGGCATCCAGTCGCCGCCCACCGCGACGACGTACACGCCGAACAGCAGCGCGATCGACGCGATCGCGAGGCCGCTCCGGCGCCGGTGGACGATGGATGAGGCGACCGAGAGGATCCCGAGCCACAGGAAGGCGCCGGCGTGCTGCGCGTACTTGCGGACGTAGTCGCCCCCGCCCTGGATCTGCTGCGCGAAGTCGCCCGTCTTCGCGGCGAGCGTGTTCGGGAGCCACGCGCCGTAGTAGCTGTGCCGCCACACGAGGTGCGCGGCGACCGGGAGCGCGAACGCGACCAGGCGCAGCACGCTCCGGCGCGAGAGCGCCTGCTCCGAGTGCCAGACGACGAGCAGCCCGAGGAACAGCGGCGCCTCCGGGCGGGTGAGCGCGGCGAGCGCGAACACCGCGCCGGAGAAGGGGAACCAGGAGAACCATGAGAAGACGAGCGCGGGCCGAGCGCCGCTGTCGTCGCTGGCGGCGTCCTCTTCGCGGAAGAAGAGCTCGGTCCCCGCGAGCGTGAGCAGGAGGAACAGCGGCGTCTCCAGGCCGAACACCGCGTAGCCGGAGAAGAGGACGCTCATCGCGAGCAGCCAGGTCGCGAGGCAGGGCACGTTCGAGAACGGACGCAGCCGTCGGGAGAGGAGGTAGGTCGGGACGAGCGCACCTGCGGCGCAGGCGGCGCCGAGCACCTTCGACGCCGCCGCCGGCGCCGCGCCGAGCTTCACCGCCGCGGCGAGGAGCACCGTCCAGAGGAAGTTCGTGTAGCCCTCGACGCGTTCGCCCACGTTGTAAACGAGCCCGTTTCCGTTCGCGAGGTTCTGCGCGTACCGGAACGAGATGTACGCGTCGTCGATCGTGAAGCTCGCGACGCGGAGCGCAGCCGCGATCGTGATCACCATCGGCGCGAGCAGTCCGAGCGTGAGCTCCAGCGAGGCGGGGAGGGGAGCGCCAGCGAGCCAGGTTTGAAGATCGCGCGCCGGCGAGGTGTGGCGCTCGGCTCCCGACAGCTCCTCGCCTTCGATGGACTCGTCGTGTCCCACCTCCTCGCTCCTCCCCACTGCGGTCACGGGCTCGTCGCTCATCGGGCGCCGACCATACCGCGATTGTCACAGCCACAACGTCGAGCTGCGTAAATCGGGACGGGATGGTGTGCGAACACCCGGACGCAGTGCGAACGAAATTGCGCACTCTGGCTGTAGGGCTACGCTGTCGAGGCAGCCACGGCGACGGCTTCCCGTGCTGACAAGGAAGGAGTCGAGTGATGAGCGAGCTCGTTGCGCACCTGCCCGTGATCGGTCCCGTCGTTGTCTTGGCGGCGCTCGCCCTCGCCGCCGTCTTCCTCGTGCGCAGGGCGTCGGCCCCCGGTGCGCCCTCTTCCGCGCTGTCCGTGAAGGAGCGGGCCATCGTGGCGGCCTGCGCTGACGCCCTGTTCCCGGCCGGGGGCCCGATCCCGGTCTCCGGCACGGAGGCCGGGTTGGTCGAGTACGTGGACCGCTACGTCGCGCGCACACCGCGGCCTCTCCGGCCCTACATGCGGCTGCTGTTCCACTTCGTCGAGCTCTCGCCCTGGGTCTTCGGGCCGCGCCGCGCACGCTTCACGCGCCTCCCGCAGGCCGATCGCATCGCGGTGCTCGCGTCGATGGCGCAGAGCTGCATCTACCTCCGGCGGGTGACGTTCCTCTCGCTGCGGACGATGCTCTCGATGGGGTATCTCGCGAACGAGAAGGTCGCCGGCGCGATCGGCGTTGCCTGCTGCGCCACGCCCTTCGAGCGCCGCACCGCCGGGAGAGCGGCGGGTGAGCCCGCCGCCGCGGCGCCCCCGTCGCTCGCGCCGGGGGTGACGGCGTGAAGCTCCCCGTCTTCCCGGAGCCGCCTCGCGCCGTGGGCCGCGAGCGCGGCGAGCGGCGCTCGCTCTCCGAGGCGACGCTCCGATCGAGGGGCGCGGTGGAGCCGCTCGCGCCCGACGAGCCGCGCTCGCAGGTGAAGGTGTTCGCCGACTACGAGGGCGAGGTGCGGGCGTCGTGCGAGGTGCTCGTGGTCGGCTCGGGGCCGGGCGGCGCGGTCGTCGCCAAGGAGCTCGCCGAGGCGGGGCGCGACGTGATCCTCGTCGAGGAGGGGCCGCCGTTCGGGGTGGAGGATTTCCGCCAGGAGCCGGGCGAGTCGCTCTCGCGCACGCTGCGCGAGGGGGGGATGCGCGCCGCCCGCGGGCGCATGCTCATCCCGACCATGCAGGCGATCGCGCTCGGGGGCGGCTCGGTCGTCAACTCGGCCATCTGCGCGCGCTCGCCCGCCTGGGTGTTCGACAAGTGGGCAGAGCGGACCGGCACGTCCTCGCTCACCCTGGACGCGCTGCTGCCCCACTACGATCGCGTCGAGCGCCTGCTCGGCGTCTCACCCACGCCGATGGAGGTGCAGGGCGAGCGCAACCTGCGCTTCAAGCGCGGCTGCGACGCGCTGGGGCTGTCGAGCGAGCCGACCCACCGCAACGTGCGCGGCTGCCGCGGCTCGGGCGAGTGCTTCACGGGGTGCCGCAACCGCGCAAAGATGTCGACCGACGTCTCGTACGTCCCCGCCGCGATCCGGGCGGGCGCGCGCGTCTTCACCAGCGTGCGCGCCGAGCACCTGCTGCTCTCCGGCAGGCGCGCCGCCGGGATGCGCGGGCGCACGATCGAGCCGTTCACCTGGCGCGAGGGGGCGCCCGTCGAGATACGGGCGGAGCTCGTCGTGCTCGCGGCCGGCTGCATGGCGACCCCGCTCATCCTGCTCCGCAGCGGCGCCGCCGGCTCGAGCGGCCATGTGGGCAACGAGCTGCAGCTCCACCCTGGGCTCGCCATCATGGCGGTGTTCCCGGAGCCCATCGATCCATGGGAGGGCGCGACCCAGGGCTATCACTCGCTCCACTTCATCGAGCAAGGGATCAAGCTGGAGGTCCTCTGGTCGCCTCCGGCCGTGCTCGCCGCGCGATTCCCCGGCCTCGGGCACGACTACCAGCGTCACCTCCGGACATACAACCGGATGGCGCCGTTCGACGTCATCATTGCAGCCGAGCGGTCGCGCGGGACGGTGCGTCCGAAGCGCGGCAGCTGGGACCCTGATGTGCGATTCGACTACGCACCGCGCGACGTCGAGAAGATCCAGCGCGGTCTCGGCATCTTGTCAGACATCTGCTGGGCGGCGGGGGCCTCGTCGATACTGCCCGGGCTGCACGGCGTGGCCGACGAGCTGACGTCGCCGAAAGAAGCCGAGATCCTGAAGAGCAAACGGCTCGACGGGCGCGACACGATCACCGCGGCGAATCACGCCTTCGGTACGGCGCGGATGTCGAGGCGCCCGCGGGACGGGGTGGTCGATGAGGAGGGGCGCTGCCACGATCTGGACAATGTGTACGTCGCTGACACGAGCATCTTTCCTGGAAGTCCTGCAGTGAATCCGATGCTTACGTGCATGGCGCTGGCCGATCGCATCGCATGCTGCATCATCGAGCGCTGGTGAGGCGCGCGGCGGCGTGTCACCACAGGAGTCAGTGAGCCAGGGGCGCCACATCCGTCGGGCAGGCACGGCATGTCGCGGACGGTATGTGAGGGGGGCTTTGCACTCGAGAAGGAGGCAACTCCCGAGTTGATACGAGGCCCCCGCGAGGTACAAGTTTAACGGCACGTTTCAACTCGCACGGGGCCGAGCCGTCCGTCCGCCGAGCTGGGAGGGAAGCTTTGGGACCGAACGCAGTTTCAGCTGCAATTCCGCGCGGACAAGCGCGCTCGCCGCATCGGAGCCACAGCCATCACGGCCGTGTGCTCCTCGTCGAGGACGAGCCCGACCAGGCGGCCATCCTCGAGGCGGTCCTGCGCCATGAAGGCCTCGACGTCGTCGTTGCGTCGAGCGGCGAGCAAGCGCTCGAGATCCACCAGCGGACGCCGGCTGACGTACTCGTCACGGATCTCAACCTGCCGGGCATGACGGGGGTCGATCTGATGCGCCGGCTCTCGCCCGGCGAGCTCGAGGGGCCCGAGCCGAAGGCGCCGCCGCCCCACGTGGTCATGGTCACCGGCGCGGCGTCGATCACGAGCGCCGTCGACGCGCTCAAGCTGGGAGCGGCCGACTACCTCCAGAAGCCGCTCGATCCGGCGCGCCTCGTGCTGCTCGTGCGCGAGCTCCTCTCGTCGCCGCCGACCGAGTTCGACGACGACGATCCCCTCCATGGGCAGCTCGTGTTCGAGGGGATGATCGGCGGCTCGCTGCGGATGCGGGAGGTCTTCACCCGCATCGAGCGCGTCGCCGCGACGATGGCCCCCGTGCTCATCGTCGGCGAGAGCGGCACGGGCAAGGAGCTCGTCGCGCGCGCCATCCACAACCGGAGCCGCCGCCGCGCGGGCCCGTTCGTGCCGGTCCACACGGGCGCGATCCCGCGCGAGCTCATCGGCAGCGAGCTCTTCGGCCACGAGAAGGGCTCGTTCACCGGCGCGTTCGCGGCCGCGGAGGGCAAGTTCGAGGCGGCGGCGGGCGGCACCGTCTTCCTCGACGAGGTGGGCACGATGGACGCGGCCGTGCAGGTCAGCCTCCTCCGCGTGCTCGAGACGTACCGGTTCACGCGCGTCGGCGGCCGCAAGGAGATCGAGGCCGACGTCCGCGTCGTCGCCGCCACGAACAAGGACCTGCTCGACCTCGTCGACGACTGCGTCTTCCGCGAGGACCTCTACTACCGGCTCAACGTGTTCACGGTGACGCTGCCCCCGCTGCGCGAGCGCAGGGAGGACGTCCTGCCCATCGCCGAGCGCTTCCTGCTGAAGTTCGCCAAGCGCTACGGCACCCCGGCCCGCCGCCTCTCGGACGCCGCCGTCGAGCGGCTGGCCGAGCACGACTGGCCGGGCAACGTCCGCGAGCTGCGCAACGTCATCGAGCAGACGGCGCTCTTCGCCTCGAACGAGCTGGTCTCGGCCAACGACGTCCAGCTCGGCCAGGGCCGGATCGAGCGGCGCTCGGGCCGGCGTTCCTATGACAGCATCCCGTCGGCGAGGGTGGCGGCGCCGGTCGTCCCCGCCGAGCCGGCCGAGCCGCTCTCCGTGCCGATCGTTCATGCCGCCGACCTGGTGGTTCCCTCCGAGCCCGTGCCGTCGCACGTCGGCGCGCAGCCTGTGCCGTCCTCCATCGGCCCAGCCTCGATGCCGCGGAGGCCGGGGGAGGCGGGCACGCACGAGGCCGAGCCGTCGCGGGACGCCGGCGAAGCGGCCGAGCACCCGCTCGTGCTGCGCCTTCCGGTCGGAACGCGCCTGGCGGACGCGGAGCGCAAGCTCATCCTTCTGACCCTCGAGGCGGTGCGCGGCAACAAACAGCGCGCCGCCCGCGTGCTCGGGATCAGCCGCCGCGGCCTGTACTCGAAGCTGCAGGCGTACGGGGAGCACGTGGGGAGCCACGAGGCCCAGGGGCACAGCGAGAGCGCCGAGCCGCAAGACCCGGTCGACGATGTGCCGGTCGTCACCGACGAGCCCGCCCTGGAAGAGCTCGGTTCCGCGCGCGGCGACGCCTGACGGAGCCTCCTTGCCGCTCTGCGCCGCGAGGCCTCACCGCGCCGCGCCGCGAGCTCACACCGCCACACCGCAGGTTCGCAGTACGGCAGCAATCACGGGTCGCGCGGGCGCGTCGGTCGCGCGGGCGCGTCGAGTGTGAGGCGCCTCCCCGCGCGGATGGGCGCCTGAGCGGCGCCAGGCGGCTGGTCGCACTCCGGAGCCCGACCTGCGCGCTGCTGCGCCGCACCCCGACAACGGTCCCGTCGGAGGTCCGTCCCTTTGTGCTTTACGAAGGGACGACGACCTCGGCTATCGTAAAGCGGAGCTGCGAGATCAGACGCGCGACTGGCACGTCAGAGAGCGGGCCACCGGCGCGGCATCAAGGTAAACTCTACGCGACGCCTCGCCGGCACTACACCCCAGCGGGCCAGCCCCCAATGAAGATCACCTGCCAGTCCTGTCAGTCGAAATACACCGTCTCGGACGAGAAGGTCCAAGGCAGAACCGTCAAGATCAAGTGCCGCAAATGCGGCGCGACGATCCTCGTGAACAGCTCGGGCGTGACGACCAACGGCGGGCTCGCCGATCCGGTCTCCGGCACGAGCGTTCCGAATGACGGGACGACGTACCTGGTCAACGTGGCGGACGGCGATCAGCGCTCGATGGCGCTGGCCGAGATCGTCACGAGCTACCAGTCGGGGGTGATCAACGCCGAGACGTACGTCTGGGCGGACGGCATGGCCGACTGGCAGCCGCTCGGCCAGATCGACACGATCGTCGCGGCCCTGCATGCAGGCAGCGCTCCTGCCTCCGTGGCCGCGCAGGAGGCGGCGCCGGTGCAGTCGACGTCGGTGCCCAGCGGGGGAGCGGCCCTCGGGCAGACCTCCCCGGGCGCCGAGTCGGTCGCGGCGGCCGCTCCTCGAGCAGCGGCGGTGCGTCGCGATCCGGCGCGTCCGACGCAGGATCTCTTCGGCGCGAGCCCGGGCGTCGAGGCGCACCGGCCCAGCTCCGACGACGTGGCCACGAGCGCTCCGCTCTTCAAGAGCGGCGCCGCGCCTGGCCAGCGCGACGAGAACTCGATGCTGTTCTCGCTGAGCGCCCTCACGGCGAAGGCCGCCGCTCCGGCCCCGGCGCGGGCGGCCGTCAGCGCCTCGGACGACTCCGGCCTCATCGACCTGAAGGCCCTCGCGTCGGGAGCTGGCGTCCGAGCGCCGTCGCCCGTCGCGAGCATCGTCGCCAACGATGGCGGCCTGTTCCAGCTCAGCGCGCCGATCGTGACCACGGCGCGAGCGCCGTCGGTCGCGCCGCCGAACGTCGGCGAGGCCCCTTCCAAGAACCGCGCCCCGTTGATCATCGCCGCGGGCATCGCGATCGCGGGCATCGCGATCGCAGGTGTCTTCTTCCTGATGAAGGGCGGGGGCAGCACGCCGGTTCCCACCGCGGTCGAGACCGCGCCGCCCACGGCCGCCGCGCCGGCGACGACGGCGCCCCTCGACACGGCGCCAGCGCCGGCGCCCACCGCGTCGGCGACGGCGTCGGCGACCGCGACGGCAGAGCCGGTCGCGAGCGCCGCGCCGAGCGCCACGCCGACGGCAGCAGGGGCGCGTCCGAGCACGAGGCCCTCGTCGCGACCGAGCACCGGCGGCAGCACCGCAGGCAAGCAGTCGCCTGCTGCGGCCGCCCCGACGCCGGCCGCTCCGGCCCCCGCGAAGCGCGGCGGCTGCGGGTGCGCGGTCGGCGATCTGATGTGCGCGATGCAGTGCTCCGCGAAGGGCAAGTGAACGCGCGTCGGCCGTCGTCCGATCGGTGAGCGGAGATCCTCGTCGCCGGAGCCGCGCGTGCAGCGGCTGCTCCGGCGCTGGGCGTGCGATGCGCGACCGGCGTGAGCCAGCCGCTGCAGACACGCACGACGCGAGCCGCGGCTGAACCTTGGCGTGGGCGCCCGCAAGGACGGTGCGGCGCCTGGACCGCCGCGCTAGCATCGTCCGTCATGAGTGAGCCCGACGGGCGGCTGCGCGCGCCGGTTCCTCGGCGGATGCCGGGCGCGGCGCGGCGCTCCACGATGGCGCTGCTCCTCTGCGCGAGCGCGGCAGGGTGCGGTGGACAGGCGGCGATGGCGCCCTCCGGAGGACCGGCGTCGCGCGATCGCAGCGCTTCCGGGCAAGCGTCGCGCCCGGCTCCGGGCGGGCGATCCTCGCAGGGGGCGCTCGTGACCATGGTCACTCCATCGCGGCTGCTCCCGGATCTCGTCGGCGAGCGCGGCGTGGTGGCCAGCGAGGCGGGGGCCAAGCGGGTGCTCATCGATCGCATGCGCGTCGTCGCGCACGACGACGGATCGCTCGAGCGCGCCGCCGACCTGTTGCCGTCAGGTCAGGTCACCTCGCTCAAGCTGCCGACGCGCCTGGGTGGCGGGTACCTGTTCCACGCGTCGAGCCGCGGCAGCGCGCAGCTCTGGCGGGCCCAGGCGTGGCTCGCCCCGCTCGAGCCGCTCGTCCAGCTGCCGTCGGAGGCGAACGAGATCCTCGCGGGGTTCGATCGCCTCTACGCTCGGCTCTCGCACAGCCACCGGCTCCTCGCGATCGACGCGCAGACGGGCGCGGCGATGCCGCTCGGCCCGCTCCCACCGGCGAGCACGTACGGTCAGATCGCGTTCGCCGACGGATGGCGCGCCCTGGTCGAGGCCGATCTGCGCGGCCTGCTCGTCACGTTCGACGCCGGGGCCACCTGGCGTGAGGTCGAGATCGACGCGCGGCCGACCTCTGTCGCCGTCGTCGGCGGCGATCCTGCCGTCATGACCGCGAGCGGGCTCTACGCGGTCGATGCGCGCGGCGGCGTGACGTACCGCACGCTGGATGCTTCCGACGACGTGCTGGAGCCGCCGGCGCGCGCCCAGGGGCCTCTCGGGAGGCGCCCGCTCCGCGCCGCGGTCGAGGACGGGTGGCCCGACTCGAGCACGACCGCGGTGGTGGCTCGCGGCGGCGCCCTGGCGCGCGTCTCGCTGCGCGACGGGGCGGTCATCGACGTCGCGCCCGACGCCTATCCGGAGCGAGAGGCGGCCTGCCATGCGATCCGCGCGGGGGCGTCGTTCGGGTTCGTGTGCGGCGAGCGCGAGGGGCCGACGACCCTGTACGCTTTCCAGCCGCCGCTCGGCATGCGCCGGCTGATGCGCTTCGACGAGCCCCGCTTCGTGGTCGCGAGCGGCAACGGCGCGCTGGTGATCCGCGGCTCCTGCAGCGAAGACAGCGCGGTGCGTGCCGGGCGTGCGTACTGCGTCGTCGCTGCCGACGGGCGCACCCGCGAGATCCACGTCCGCGCGCCCGCGCGAGACGTCGGCATCGAGCGCGTCGTCGCGCTGTCCGACGGCCGCATCGCCGTCCTCTCGCCGCCTCGCCTCGACGCGTCGGGGCAGCTCACGCTGCTCAAGGGGAGCGACGTCACGACCGTCCCGCTGATCCTCCCGCCCAAGCCGCGCAGCACCGCGCGCGATCTGCAGCGCGGTATGTGGATCGAAGGGTTCGAGGAGCGTGAGCCCGGCGTCATCGGCGGCTGGGTGGAGGCAGGCGGCCCGATCGTGGGCGTTCGGATCGACGCGAAGAGCGGGAAGCTGACCGCGGGGGCGCCGCGCCAGGACGGCACGGGCGCGCTGTTGTCTGGGCGGTTCGCGTTCTCCCTCGGAGAAGGCGAGCGCGCCGCCGAGTCGACGGACGGCGGCATGACCTGGCGCTCGCTCGATCTGCCGGAGCGGGACGACGACACCGCGGCGTCGAGGACGCGCGCGTGCGGCCCCGTCGGCTGCGTCTTCAGGGGCTGGATCCGGGTCGGCTGGGGCAAGACGGCGCTGCCGGACGATCTGGCCGAGGCGAAGCCGCCGCCGGTGCTCCAGACGCCGCTCCGCGCGGGGAGCCCGATCGCGATGCGCTGCGAGGCCCTCGGCTCCTCGACGCCACCGCTGCCGGACAAGCCTCCCGCCGCGCCCTCCGCGCGCGCCGAGGGAGCGCGCCCGGCCTCGTCGGTCACGCGCTCGGCGTCGACGGAGATTCCGACGTCGCCGTGGGCTCCTTTCCGCAACACGCCCCCGCCCAAGCGTGGGGCGGACGAGATCGGCCTCGATAACGGGGCTCCGTACGACATCGTGACGATGCGCGCCTACGCATGGGGCAAGCGAGGCGCAGACTGGGCGCGCGCCGGGCGCTGGCTCCTCCGCTTCGACGATCGCTTCGACCCGGATGGCGGGGTGCGTTCCAGCGGCGTGAGCGCCTCGCCTTGGTCGGATGAGGCGTCGGCCGCTGAGGCGCTCGGGGTGGTGGCTCAGGGGGCGGCGTCCTGGGGCGCGTACCTCGATCCTGGCGGACGGGCCGCGCTGACCCACGTGTGTCGGGGCGCCGGATGCAGCCTGTTCGCAGCCTCTGAAGGGCTGCCGATCCTTCCGTTGCGCGACAGCGCAGGCCGCGCCGGCAATTTCCTCCGGCCGTTTCCGAACGGCGCCGTGCGGCTCGGCGAGACGTGGTTCTTCGTGACGCCCGGCGGCTCGTATGACGTCGTGGCGCTGTGGCGCGCCGACCTCGGGATCGCGCGGCAGCTGGCGACCTATTACCGCCCTGGCCGCACGGGCTACGGCGTGGATCCTCCGCGCCTGGTCCGGCGTGCGCTGGGCGGCGGCGTCGGCCTGCTCATCTCGGCGGCTCCCGACCCTGGCGTGCGCGCCGGCTCCTGGCACGTGCTCCCGATCGACCGCGAGACCGGCGCGCTCGGCGAGGCCGTGCCGCTCGGCCGCAAGGACCTCGCGGATACACGGATCGAGCGCTGTGCTCCGGGTCAGGACGGCTGGCTCCTCGACACGAGCCTGGAGGGCTCGCCGAGCTTCGACGTCGGCGGAAGCGCTCCCTCCGTCGACGGCGCCGAGTTCCGGCTTCGCCTGGATCCAGGCAGCGCGTGCGTCGAGGCGATGGCGGTGAGGCTGCAGGGCGCCTTCTCGAAGGCACCCGAGAAGCAGAACGACGTTGGCGCCAGCGCGATCCCGCTCGCTGCGACCGAGCGCGCAACGGGCCGGAGGTGGCGGTTGCGCTGCGAGCCGAAGGACGCCGCCAGATGATCCGCTAGTGGGTGATGGACTCCGGCGAAACGGCGTTCACCCGTCCCTCGACGCCGACCTCCTCGCCTTCTCCGTAACGGATGGTCCCGAGCCAGTCGGCCGTCCATGCGATCGGCGCGGCGGAGCTGTTGAGCTGCGCAGGGCCTGAAGCGTTCACGACGATCTCGCCGATCATCCCGGCCGTCTCCGATGCCTCGGTTCCAGCGCGCCACAGGAGCGTGAGCCCGCCAGCGCACAGCATCGCCATGCAGTCGCTCGTGCAGTCGGAGTAGCCGCCGAGCAGCTCGCCGAGCGCCTGGCACTCTGCGGCAGCGGCGAGCGCTGCGGGGACGGACTCCGCGGCCGCCTCCGCTGCGACCCCGAGCCCGGTCACTCCGCCGATGGTTCGGGTTGGCGACCACGTCAGCGTTCCCGCGAGCCGGAGCACGTCGCCGGGATCCGCCGTCCATGACATGAAATGTGCCGGTGGTACGCTCGCGTTGTCAGAGGTCACGCTGCCGAGCCAGCTCGCCTCGAAGAGCGCGCGTCCCTGCATGTCTGCCACGCCGCTCAGCTTGCCGTCGAGCGCGAGCGGCGTACCCGCGAGCCCGGTACGCGCCCATCCACGACACCTGTCGCGCAGGGGGAGCGGGAGCGCGGCGAGGTGCGCCTGTGCTGCAGCGTCCCAGTCACGCTCGATCCGCTGCGCGGCAAACGCGCGCGCCTGGTCCGGCGGCGCCGCGCGCTGCATGGCGTCGAGCAGGGACGCGGCTTCCGCGCCGGCAGGCAAGAATGCGTCGAGCAGCTGCTCGGTCGCTGCTTCGAGCATCGCGGTCAGCCCCTCCGCCGTCACGAAAGTCAGCTTCGTGTCGAGACGCGTCGCCGCCATATCGATCGGCAGGTCCTTGATCGGGACCCAGACGTCGCGCGCGGAGCCGGCCTGCAGCTCGCGTTCGCTCACGCAACCCCACACGATCCGACCGCTGTGCAGAGCGACGGTAAGGCTCGGCCCTACAGGCGCGCCCTCGACGACCACCGGTTCGTCTGGACCGCCGTGCGCCACGAGCGCGCCCACGGGTGCTTCGGGCGCAGCGGCTGCGATCTCCTCGCAGGTGGCCTCCGCGACGACGCTCGCCGTCCAGTCCTCCGCGACGCGCGTCCCCTCGTAGACCGGGATGACGCGGAGCGTGCCGAAGCCCTCCGCGCTCACCGAAACTCCGAGCTCCGCGGACGGCCCGCCCTTCGTCGCGGCGCGGAGCCGAAACGTGCTTCCCAGGGTCGACGCGTGGAGCTGAACCGAGGCCCTGCCATTTTCGTCCGCGACGGCCGTCGTGCGGTCGACCCATGCACCTGCAGCTTCGCCGAGGAGGGTGAAGCTCACCTCGTAGGGCGCCGGCGGTTGCCCCGTGACCCAGACCGTGCGCAGCTCCCCTGGCACGAGCTGGAGCGTACCTTCCTCCTCGAACGCCAGGACGGTGGGTCGAGCGGCGTCCCCGGGCATATCGGGGCCGCCCGTCGACTCATCGGCCATACGAAAAGAGCAGGACGCCAGTCCGACGATGGCGATCCAGGGAGCCGAGTACTTCCAAGGCAAGCTCACCCTTGGAGTGTACCTTGCATCTCCCTCGGCGAACAGTGGAGGGGCAAACGTACGACGGAGGGCCCGAGGCGCGAGCGGTGGCGCCGCGCCTCGATGCGTGAGGCAGACGGCGCCGGCCCGCAGGGACGCGACTACTTCACGTAGATCTGGGCGACGGCGAGGCCGCTGCCCCGGACGGTCATGACGGCCTTCGCGGGGCCTCCCACGGGGAGCGGATTCTTGAAGCAAGAGCCTTTGCCACCGAGCGTGGCGTTCGGTCCCGTGGTGTTGTCCTGGGAGAGCACCACGGGCGGCAGCATCGGCGCGGGCTGCGCGACGATCTGCAGGTTGAGCTCCTGGACGCCGAGGCCCACGCCGATCACCGAGTAACACTTGCCCGGCTGGATATTGAACGGCTGTTCGAGCGTCTGGCCGTCCTGGAACTGCCCGGCGAACGCGCCGCCCTCCGGCTGCATGCCCTGGACCTCGGAGGCCGCCATGGCGGTGAGGACCGGGGTCGCTGCGCTGACCGCGGCAGGCGCGATCGGGGTCGCCTGGCCGGTGCTCGTGCCCGTTGCGGTCGGCGTCGTCTGCGTCGGGGTGGGGGTCGTGGTGGCCGGCGGCGGGTACTGGCCCGGCTGGGTGGGTTGGCCGTACTGGCCCGGCTGGGAGGGCTGACCGTACTGTCCGGGCGGGTATTGTCCGGGCGGGTACTGGGTTGACGCCCCGTACTGGTTCTGCATCTGCGACGGGTTGTTCGGCTCCGGGTCGCTGCCGCCGCAGGCGAGGGGCGCGAGGCCGAGCAGGGCCGCTGGGATGAGGACGTGCAAGCGCATACGAGGCTCCTTCAGGGTTGTGCGAGTGAGGCCGCGACAATGGGACGCTCGCCGCACCCGCGGCGGCTCACCGCCGCTGGTCACGGTCGGTAAGACGGCCGAGGTGGGGGCGTGTTCTACAACGACTTGGCGGCGCAAGGCCAGACGCTGCGGTGCAGATGGCACGATGCGCGTTCAGCGAGCGGAAAGCGGCATCGCCGCGGCCTGGGTACACAGGTCCTGGAGCACGTTGTCGACCAGCGTTCGACGTTTCCGCGTTCGCGGGCGGGCGCGCGCGGTGTGCGGTGTGTCGATCGCCCGCCGTGTCCCCGCACGGCCGTGGCCGTCGAGCCCCCCGATCGATGCGCTGAGCCTGGCCGGCGCCGCCTACCGCCCCCGTCCCTTGCGAAGACGCACCAAGCCGTCAGCGCACCCGCCCGAGGAACCACTGGTCCCTGCAGACGTCCATCGGACCCCTGCGGCGCTCCAGCCCAGTTGACGCGGGCGGAGGGCGACACCAGAAACCCCGTTCACAACCGCGCGGGGCGGAGCGGTCACGTGGTCTGCTTGGCGAGCCCAGCGCGGTCCCGTCGCGAGCCCCGCCGGCACGCCACGGTGTGCGGCCCGGCAGTCACGCGCCGCTTCTGTGTAGATTGAACAATGGGCGATCCCGCTCGCGGCGGGAGATCAGGAACGAGCCATGAGCGACATCCACCAGGCGATCAAGGATACCGTCGAGAGCAACCGCGTCGTCCTCTTCATGAAGGGCACCAAGACCTTCCCGCAATGCGGGTTCTCGGCGCGAGCCGTCGACATCCTGAAAAAGTGCGGCGTGGACTTCAAGGACGTCAACGTGCTGTCCGATCCATCGCTGCGCCAAGGCATCAAGGACTACTCGCAGTGGCCGACGATCCCGCAGGTCTACGTGGACGGGAAGTTCATCGGCGGCTCCGACATCCTGACGGAGATGTTCCAGTCGGGCGATCTGCAGAAGCTCCTCTCGAAGCAGGACTAACGTCCGGATCGCTCAGGGGCGCGGAGCCCCGCCGCGCTGACGGCGCGGCGCAGGACCTCGTCGAACATGTCGCCGGTGAGCCGCCCCGTCTGCGTGTTCTGCTGGCTGACGTGGTAGCTGCCGAAGAGCAGCGCCGCCCTGGCGCCGCCGCGCGGATCGGGGATCGCCGCCTCCACGCCGTGCGCGAACGGCGGGAGGCGTGGGTGAGCTTCCGCGCGATCCCCCGCGGACGCGCCGCGCGAGCGGGCGAGCGCGGCGACGGCGTCATAGCCGATCTTGCCGAGCGCGAGGTAGACGCGCGCCCGATGCAGCGCCGCGAGCTCTCGGTCGATCCACCCGCGGCACGCCGCGAGCTCGGCGATCGTGGGCTTGTTGTCCGGGGGAGCGCAGCGGCAGGGGGCGGTGATGAACACGCCCCGGAGCGAGAGCCCATCGTCGCGCGAGGTGCTCGTCGGCTGCGAGGCGAGCCCCGCTCGATAGAGCGCCGCGTAGAGGAAGTCACCCGATCGATCGCCCGTGAACATGCGGCCGGTGCGGTTCCCGCCGTGCGCCGCCGGGGCGAGCCCGACGATCACGAGCGGCGCATCCGGATCGCCGAAGCCCGGCACAGGGCGGCCCCAGTAGGTCTGGTCCCGGTAAGCGCGCCGCTTCTCTCGCGCGACGTCCTCGCGCCACGCCACGAGCCGCGGGCAGCGCCGGCACTCGACGAGCTCCGCCGTGATCAGATCGAGCGCGCGCGCCGCGCCGCCGCGGCTCACGCGGCGGGCTCGCCGCCCGAGCTCGTCGAGGCGCTGCTCTGCCCCACGTCCACGCCGCGCTCCGATGCGCGCGCCTCCGCGAGCGGGCGCGGCGGCGCCGCCGCGTGCTCTGTCAGGCCGCTCTGCTCGCCGGCCACCATCCCGGTCACGATGCGGTCGAGCACCGCGTCGAAGCGCAGGCGATTGAAGCGGGCTCCGCTCGCCAGCCAGTCGATGTGCCCGCCCTTGCCCGGAAAATGGCCGACGATGTCCAGGTGGTCGGCCTTGCCGGCCCAGATGAGCTCCCCCCAGACCTGCGAGGCCAGCGGGACCACGCCGTCGTTGGCGTCCGGCGGCGGCAGCTCCCCGAGCACGCGCGCGAGCTTCTGCTCGATCGAGCCGTCATGGGAGCGACAAGGGTAGTGCTCGTTCAGGCGGGCGGTGATGTTCGACAGCGCGGTGAAGATGGCAGCCGACATCGCTCCCCACGGCGACCGGAGCGCCGATACCCAGTCGCGCACGGCGTTGCGTGGCGCGTACGTCGCGACGCTCTGGTACCGCAAGCCCGCGCGGTCCTCGAGGCCGGCGTGGAGCAGATCCATCGCCTCGGGCATGAGCTGGACGATGGCGCCCTGGTCGTCGCGCAAGAGCTTCAGCCAGGCGCGCAGCTCGCGGCTCGAGGCGTCGTCGAGCACGCGGATGAAGCTCTCGACCGCGCGATCGATGAGCTCGATCTCGAAGAAGCCGAGCTGCGCCCGGCCGAACGCGGCGACCAGCGCCGACGCGGCCGCGAGCGGCGGCGCGCCGAGCTTGAGGCCGGCCACCGTCAGCGCGGTGACGGCGTAGAGCAGGCGCTGGCCGCTCACCGTGGCGAAGAAGGCGGCGAGCGGGGTGCCGAAATGAGGCGTGTTGATGGTGGTGACGGACCGCAGCCGGCTCGTCCAGCCGAGCCGGCGGTGAGCGTTCCCGGGGAGCCGCGCCGTCGGCGAAGCGACGAGGCGAGCGTCCAGGCCTCCGGTCGAGTGGCCTACGATGTGGATGGGGCCGTCGTCGTCCCCGGCGCTCTCGTCCACGAGGCGGGCGAGCTTCGCCGCCCGGCGGAGGATGGAGGCCGTCGGGTGGACCTCGCAGACGTGGATCTCGACGATACGGCCGCGATCGCGGAACCGCTCCTCGATCGCGCGGATGAAGTGCTCGAAATACTCGAGGGAGGCGAGGGTCGCGAAGCCGAACATGCCCGGCGACAGGTAGACGCGCGTCTTCTGCACGCGCGGGAATGTGCCATGTCCGCCGGCCCTCCGCGGCATTTCCATCGCCGCCCGCGCCTGCGACCGTGACGGCCGGGCGGCGTGAAGAAGCGGCGGCATGCCGGCGGCAAATCCGGCTACCCTGCGATCGTGGACGACCCCAGCGCGCGGGAGATCGAGGCGGCTGTACAGGAGGCCCTGGGCCTGTTTGGAACATCGGGCTCGGTGAGCGTGCAGGGACGCCAGATCGCGCTGCGTGGGCGCGGTGCGCCCGTGGCCATCGATCTGGAGCAGCTGGTCGAGCAGTGGCCGCTTCTGCCACAAGAGCTGCGCACGCGTAAGGCGTCCGACATCGCGCGGCGGCTCGCTCAGGCGCACCGCGCGGTGAGCTCGCTCGTGCCGCCTGCGCCGGCCGCCCGGGTCCGGCCAGCGCGGCACCTCGTGATCCCCGTCGGCGTGCTCGCGCTGGTGGTCGTCGGCGCGCTCTTCGCGTCGCGCATGCTCCGATCGCGAGAGGCGCCGGCCGCCTCGCCCACAGAGCCGGAGACGACCGCCGGCGAGGATGCGGCGCGGAACGCGCGCACCTGCGAGGCCGCGCGCAAGCGGATCTACGCCGGCGCTTCCATGGGGCCCTTCGAGCTCGCGGGCTGGGTCGCCGAGCTCTGGCTGGCGATGCCGCGCGGCGCCGCTGCAGCGGAGCTCGCCGCCGGCGCCGGGGAACCAGCAGCCCTGACCGCCGAGTCCGTGGGGCTCGGCGCGCTCATCGCGCAGGGCAAGCTGACGGCTGGCGCCGACGCCGAGCTCGCCGCGATCACCGACGGGGCCGTGGAGATCGTCCCCGGGTTCGATGCGGAGGAGGCAAGGCGCTCTCCGTCGTGGCGCGCGATCACCGCGCGCTTCTCCGGCGGATACGCGCGGGCATACTTCGATCCCGCGCACCGGGCGCGCTTCGTCGCGCTCGGCGATCGCATGGCCGACGCGGCCGCCGCGGCGATGGGCGCCCTGTACGCGCGCTGCGCGCACCTGCCCTACCACGACGCCGGCGCCTGGTTCCGCGGCTCGGATCCGGCCACGGCGGCGACGGCGCTCGTCTATGCGTCCGGACTCTTCGCCGAGATGTCGGCGGTCGATCGAGGGGCGCTCGCCGCGCTGCCAGGGGTGGGGCCGATCGACGCCTTGCGCGGCGCTGGCGCCTCGCTCGATGCCGCGAGCCTGGGGAAGCTGGTGGGGGCGCACGGCGGGGGCATCACCAAGGGCGGGTCAGGCGCGGTCGTCATCACGTTCCCCGTCGGCGGGCCGACCCGGGCGACGACCGCGAGCCGCACCGTCGCGCGCAAGCTGCAGGTCGGCGTGGGCCAGGAGTGAACGCTCACTCGCCCGCGGCGAAGTGCACGATCGAGAAGACCGGCGCCGCGTCGCCGGCGCGCTCCGCGAGGAGCGCACGACCGCCGAGGAAATCGAGCTCGACGACGAAGGCGAAGCCGGCGACCTCGCCGCTCTGCTTGCGCGCGAGCTCGGCCGCGGCCGAGGCCGTGCCGCCGGTCGCGAGCAGGTCGTCCACGATGAGGACCCTCGCCCCCGGCCTGATCGAGCCCTTGTGCATCTCGAGCTCTGCCTTGCCGTATTCGAGCGCGTACGCCACGCGATCGGTCGCGGCCGGGAGCTTGCCTGGCTTGCGCACGGGCACGAAGCTGGCGTTGAGCCGGGCCGACAGCGCGCCGCCGAAGATGAAGCCCCGGGACTCGACGCCGACCACGACGTCGACGTGCTCGCCGACGAAGCGCTGAGCCAGGAGATCCAGCGTGATGTGGAGCGCCCGCGGATCCGCGAGGAGCGGCGTGATGTCCTTGAAGAGGATCCCGGGCTTCGGAAAATCCGGGACGCTCCGGAGGTGCGCCTTGAGATAACGGAGCGCGTGCTCGGAGGGCAGGGCGTCGTGATTGAACATGACGCCGAGCGTAGGCGAGCGCATTCGAGCCGGAAAGCGCTCCACGCGTCGCGACGCGAGCTACGTCAGGTGATGTGGCCGTCGTTGAGCTCCGCGGCGAGGAGGCCTGCGATGCCCTCGTGCTGCGCGGCGAAGAGGTCGAGGGTCAGCGGCGTGACGCTGACGGCCCCTGCGTCGTAGGCCTCGGTGTCCGAGCCGGGGACGAGGTCGTGGCGTACGCCCGCGCCGCCGATCCAGAGGTACTCGTGCCCGCGCGGATCCCGGCGAAAGATCACCTCTTCGGTGTACAAGCGCGCGCCCATGCGCGTGGCCCGCACGGGCCAGCTGCTGCCCGCAGGGATGTTGACATTGAGCAGCGGCGCTGGCCGGCGTCCCTCCTTCCCGGCGGCGCGGTGGAGGGCGAGGGCGAGCTTGACGCCGAGCGCCGCTGCGGCCGGGAGCGACGCGCCTGCATCGGCGGAGAGCGCGATCGAGGGGACGCCGCGGAGCGCTCCTTCGCGCGCGGCGGCCACGGTGCCCGAGTAGAAGATGTCGGCGCCCAGGTTGAGCCCGTGGTTCATGCCCGACACGACCAGATCGGGGCGCCGCGGCAGCACGCGCGTGCCGGCGTGAAGGGCGACGTAGATGCAGTCGGCGGGCGTGCCGTCGACCGCGAACACGCCGTGCGCAGCCTCCAGCAGCCGGAGGACGCGGTGCAGGCTCAGGGAGTGGCTCGTCGCGCTCTGGTTGACCGCGGGGGCGCACACCACCACGTCGGCGTGCCGGGCGAGCTCGTCCCGCACCGCGGTCAGACCCGGCGCTGAGTAGCCGTCATCGTTGGAGAGGAGGATCAGAGGGCGCATGCGTTCGCTCGATGGGTCTCGGGATCAGCGACCGAGCAGGCGCCTCGCGAGCGCGGCGACGAGCTCGACGAGGGCGCTGACGCGGCCGAACCATCCGGCTCCCCCTCGCGCCCGCGCCATCGCGAAGGCGACCGTCCGGAGCGCGGGCGTATAAGGGTACCACCACAGCTCGCTCTTCGCCCTGCTGCGGTCCTCGAGCAAGAAGCGCGGCCGCGTGAGCTCCGCGAGCGCGTGTGGGCTGCTCGTGACGCCGTAGCCGCTGTCTCCCGCCCCCGTCCACGGCGCGGCCGGGAGCGCGCCCGTGAAGCCGTGGTTGTTGATCGTCACCACGCCGGAGCGCAGCCGTCGCGCGAGCGCGTGGGCCCGCTCGTAGCCGCGGGTCCAGAGGCTGGTCGTGAGCGCGAAGCGGGACGCGTTGGTGCGCGCGATCGCCTCCTCGGCGTCCTTCACCACGATGATGGGAAGAACGGGGCCGAAGGTTTCGTCCCGGAGCAGCGGCGTGTCCTCTCGCTCCACCTTGAGGACCGTCGGTGGGAAGGCGAGCGAGCCCTCTTCCGGCGCGCCGCCGGCGAGGATCTCTGCCCCGCCCTCGACGGCCGCCTCGAGCTGATGCCGCACGATCTCCGCCTGCCGCGCCGTCGTCATCACGCCGACGTCGATGCCGGCTCGGAGCTGCCCCGTGAGCGCGATGACGCGCGCGATGAAGCGGTCCGCGATCGCCTGCTCGACGTAGACGCGCTCGATGGAGGCGCAGTTCTGTCCGGCGTTCGTGAAGGCGCCCCAGAGGACGCCGCGCGCGGCGCGCTCCAGATCGCAGTCGCCGAGGACGATGGCGCCGTCCTTCCCGCCGAGCTCCAGGGACGTCGGGATGAGGCGCTCGGCGCACGCGACGGCGATCTTCTTGCCGGTGGCGACGCTGCCGGTGAAGACGACGAGATCGACGCCGGCCCCGACGAGCGCGGCGCCGACGTCGCTGCCGCCCTGCGCGACGGCGAGGACGCCGTCCGGGAGCAGCCCGTCGAACAGCGAAGTGACGAGCGCGCCGGAGCGCGGCGTGACCTCGCTCGGCTTGAAGACGACGGCGTTGCCCGCGAGCAGCGCCGGCACGATCGTGCGCAGCGGGATCGCGACAGGGTAGTTCCAGGGCGTGATGAGCGCGACGACGCCGCGCGGATCCCTCTGGATGCGCCCGACTTTGCCGGGGTAGGCGAGCGGGTCGAGCGCGACGGGGGAGTCGTCGAGGAGCTCCTCGATGGACCGGGTCCAGTAGTCGATGAGATCCGCGTTCGGGAGCACTTCAGCGAGCGCGGCCTCCTCGATCGGCTTGCCGCACTCGCGGTGCACGAGCGTCGCGATCTCCTCGGCCCGCGCGAGCAGGCGCTTCTTGACGCGCGCGACGAGCTCGGCGCGCTCCCTGATCGGGACCTCCGCCCAGGCGATCTGCGCCGCCCGTGCGCTGGCAACGATCGTCGCGAGGGCGCTGGGCTCTGTCTCTGCCACGCCGTCGAGGGGCGCTCCCCCTGCCGGGCTGCGCAGAGGGAAGGGGCCGGAGCTCGCTACCCTGACGGACGCCGACGACGCCGCGTCGCCAGCTGCGGCGCAGGCCTCGTGGGGAAGGGGAGTCGTCTCGGAATCCATCGGGCGCGGAGCCTAGCACCGCGCTCCTGCCCCTCCGCATGGGGCATGTTGCGCCCCCTAGGGAGCAGGCCCCGACCGGACCGGCCGGGGGCGCGGGTTTCTAAGGAGCGGGATCAGGCGCAGGCGCGGTCTCTTCAGCGGGCGCGGGCGCAGCGCCCTCACCGTCCGGGGTGGCGGTGCCGGCGGGGCTGCCTTTCCGCTTCGTGGGGCGGTCGGGCGTCGGGCTCGCCGCGGAGGACGTGATCGACACGACCGTTTGCTTGCGGCAACCGACGATGACCGCCTGGCCGGCGGAGAGCCACGCGGGGGTCGACGTCTTCTCCGTCGTCAGCTTGCCGAGCCGCACGTAACGCGTCCCGCAAGGCACGTCGAGCGTCTCTCCGGTGCTTCCGGCGAGCGAGCCGTTCACATACACCGACGCGCGCTCTGGCGAATTGACCGTCAGGTGGCCCCGGCTCGGCGGCAGATCCTCCGCCTTGCCTGCGGCCGGCGCAGCGCTCGCCTCGGGTGCAGCGCTCGCCTCGGGCGCAGCGCTCGCTTCGGGTGCAGCGCTCGCTGCCGGCGTCGCGGTCTCGGCCGCGGACGGTGCAGCGGGCGCCGTCTCGGTGGGCGCGGCGGTCGGCGTCGGCGCGGTGGCCGGCGGCTGCGCGGTCGCGCTCTGGGTCGCTCCCGGAGACGTGTCGGGGGCGACGTCGGGGAGGGGCGCGGGCTCGGGGTCAGAGACGCTGAGCCGGTACGCGACCGCTGCGCCGCCCACGAGGAGCGCCACGGCGGCGATCACGATGCCCACGCGGGAGCGCGGGCGCGGCGGCGGTCGCACGGTGATGCCGGCGTCCGCGGCGGGCCGCGTCGTGACGTGGTCGGAAGGCTTCACGTCCTTGTCGGCCGGGAGGGGCGGGTCCTTGGTGATGACCTTCGGGAGAAGGTCGCGGTCGGCCGCCTTCGGCCTGGACCTGCGATCCGCTTCGTCGCTCGCGTCTCTGGACAGCGTTCCAGGCGACGCATCGCCGGCCTCTTCCGCGACCGAGCGCGCGACGGCCTGGGCTTCGGACCGCGCGGAACGGATCGCCGTCTCCTCGTCTTCGAGGCCCTCGGGGCGAGAACGAATGACGGTGGGCTCGTCCTCGAGCATGCCGCGGATCACGGTCGGCTCGTCGTCGACCATCTCGCGGCTGAACTCTCGCTCGGTGGCAGGCTCCCCCATCGCGCGCCGCGTGGCGGCGGCGATCGGATCCGGCGCCTTGGGGGTAACCGGCTCACCAGAAGAGGACGGCCCACGGGCAGTGACCGCCTCGAGCGTGGAGGCGTCGTCCGCGGCGGCCGACGCGGTCGTGGCGTGTACCTCCGCGCGGTCAGGCAGGGATCTGCGCTCCGCGCGCGCCTCGGGCACCGCGGCATCCGGCGCCGCCCTGCGCTCGGCCGGGAGCTTCAGCGCCGCGGCGGGCTTCTGGCCGGGTTCCGGCTCGTCGGGGAGGAGCCCTGCGAACGAGAGCTCGCTGTCGCCCTCCACCACCTTCGGCCGCGCAGCGACGTCCTCGTGAGGGAAGAACGGCTTCGTCTCTGCGCGCGGGCTGGAGCCCCGGGCCGGGGGCATCGCCGGGCCTGCACCGGGCGCGTCCTTGCCCAGGGCAGCTGACCTGGCCGCAGGCGCCGTGACCTTGGCCGCGGTCCTGGCTGCCTCTCTCGGCTTCAGCTCGGCCGCCTCCGCGGGAGGGCGGAAGGTCTCCTGAGCACCGGCGGAGGGGCCGGCGTCAGCCCGCGGGAGATCGATGGAGGCGGCGGGCCTCGCGACCGGCTTCCCGGGTGAGCTGGGAGGCGGCGCAGGGTTGCGCGCCGGCGTCGCCGCGGCCGGCTTGACGGCCGCGGCCTTGACCCCGCTCGCTGCGGGCGTGGCCGCTGCGGCCGCCTTCACCGGCGGCTGTTGCGGCGTCTTCGCCGGGGATTGCTGCGGTGCCTTCGCGGCCGCTGCGGGCTGCTTCGCGGCGCTGGCCGCCGCGGTCTGCGATGCCTGCGCGGCCGCCGGGCTGAAGGCGTCGATGCCACCGACGTCGTCCAAGACGGGCTCGATGGCGCGCGGCGCAGACGGTCCGCTCGAGGCGACCGCTGCCGGCCGTGCTTCATTCGCCGGCGACGTTTCCGTCGAGCTGAACCTGGGGTCGGGCGAGGCCGCGCCCGCCGTGTCGTTGGCGATGGCGCCGGGCGCCTCGCCGCGATGCGGGACGAGCTCGGCGGAGGCCGCGAGCTGCGCCCGGGTGCGAGGCGCAGCGGCGTTCCGCTGCACCCGGTGGAGGAGCGCTTCGAGGGTGGCGACTTTTTCGGCGACGTTCACGCCGCGCCAGCATATCGCGGCTCGGCGCTCGTTACATCATTCGCGGTGAAGGGGCGCGATCGGGCGGGCTCAGCGGCGGAAAATCCCGCTGGAAGGGGTCAGAGGGTCTCGAGGTAGGCGACCAGATCGTCGAGCTGGGTGTCCGAGAGCTGGGACGTCTTGCCGTGCCGGTCGCCGCCGCCGCAGGCGGGGTTGGTGAACCGGTCCTTCAGCGTCGGCGCGCATCCGTCGTGCATGAACGGCGCGCGCGCGCCGATGCGGACCAGCGACGGCACCTGGAAGGGCTTGCCCGTACCGACGTCGAACGAGTCGTTGGTCGTGAGCTGAGCGCCCGCGTGGCAGCTCGCGCAGTCGACGGCCTTGTCGTGGAAGAGGGCCTCGCCGCGCGCGACGGCCTCTGCGTCGGGCGCCGACGACACCGGCGGAGCGGGGAGGCTGTCGATCCACCGGGCGAAGACCTTCACCCGGCGCGGTCCCTGGTGCATGCCGCCCATGCGCCGCTCGAAGACCTCGTCCATGATGGCTTCGATACCCGACATATCGCCGTCCCAGTGGAACGGCGCTGTGTTGAGGATCCCGCCGCTGACGAACTGGGTGCGCCGCGGTCCGATGGGGTTGAAGTGCCAGGTATGGCTGTCCTCGCCTCCCTCCGGATGGCACGACGCACACGCCATCGGGCCGGCAGTGTTCCGGTGGAACATCTCGTGGCCGGTGTCCCTGCGGCTCTCCCCGGGGAGCGTGATGACCTTGGCGACGCGGTTGCCGGCGGTGTTGGGAGCCCCGAGGACCTGGATGCCCGCCGGCTCGCGGGTCTGCACCACCACGGAGCCGCCGGCGAACGCGACGGCCGTGGGCTCGCCTTCCACGACCACGCGCTGCTCCGCCTCGACGCACGTTCCTTCGGGGGCACCCATCGTTACGTTCAAGTTCGCGCGGCTGGTCATGAGGATCTCGCTCCTGCCGGCCGCGACGACCGCATACGAGAGACCGTCATCGGACACCGCGACATCGACCGGCAGGGTCGCGGAGGGGAGGGCAGCGGCCAGGTTCGGCTGGCCGTCGGAGTCGGGCGTCCCGACCTCCGAGACCGTGCCGTGGACGACGCTCCCATCGCATCCGCCGGAGCTGTAGCCCCCCTCCACGATCTCGACGGGCGCGATCAAGGCGCGCTGGTGGACCATCGCGATACCGCCTGTCGGCAGCTTGATCGTCCGCCAGGCGACGGTCGGCGCGAAATCCTGCCCGAACAGGTTGAAATTCGGGAGCTTCTTTTGCTCCATCACCATGCCGTCCGCCCCGATGGTGAGCAGCTCGGCAGACCGGAACTTGCTGACCAGGAGCCGGTCCCCGTCCACGACCACGTCGCGCAGGTCGCGATCGAGCTTCAGGCGGCGCGTCGCCGCGCCGGGACCGGCCGGGAGCGTGACGAGCTCGCCGCCGAGGCACGCGACATGGAGCGCGTCGGTCTGCGCATCGTAGGCGACCCCCCGCGGGGCCGGGCACACGTCGCGCCGGTCGATGATCGTCCCGCTCTCCGCGTCGACGGTCACGATCGCGCCGCCGCGGCGGAGCGCGACGTGGAAGCGACCCGCGTCGTCCTCGACGACCCTGCCCGGCTCGTCGCCCTTCTGCAGGGCGATCTCCGCGGTCAGCTTCTGCGCCTGGAGATCGACGATCCACACCCGGTCGCGATCCGGATCCGCGGCCACCGCCCGGAGGGCGCTCTTGCTCACGGCGAGCGTTCCGCCGCTGATGGCGGGCGGCGGCTCCGCCGCGACCGCGACGCTCCCAGGATCGCCGATGTCGGGGGTGTCGTCCTCACCGAGCTCCCACGGAGCGCAGGCGGCAAAGGGTGATGCGATCACAAGGATGGCGAGGAACGGGGAGAAGCTGCGGCGCGACGCAAGCAGTCGATGCATGAGGGCCTCCGGTCCGCCGCCAAGCAAGATGGCGGCCACTTCATTCGATGTTCTTCCATCCGATCGCGCGCGGCAATACGTGTTGCCGCGGAGAGAGCGACGTATTCCTGCCGTCCATAGCGAGCGTGAGCGGGGGTTGGATGGCGTGTCTGGCGAGGGTCCCGTGCCGCGCATCGGTGATGACGTCCCTGCTGTCGTGGCCCATTGCGGCACGGCACGACGAGCGCGCCAGACCACCGTGTCCGGCGCGGCCCGGGACGGTTCCCGTCGCGGTCGCGGCATGACGCGGGCCTGGGGGCGCAGGCGCGCCGTGGGCCGAGAGCGCGGGCTTCCCGGTCACCTTCGCCAGACGGCGAGGCGAGCGATCGCCGAGACGCGATGCGTGGGATCGCCTGTGACTTGACGGGTGCTCTCGCCGCCCATAAGTGACCCACCGGTCATGAAAAGCACCGCACCCTCGTCTCGACGCAGCATCTCGCTGGCTTCGACGCTCGCCGGGCTGCTCGCCCTCGGGCTCATCGCCTCACCGGCCGCGGGGCAGCCGGCCGCTCCCCGACCGGCGGCTCCGCAGCCGGTCACCCCGCCGCCCGCCCCGGCGCCTCCTGCCGCGGGCCAACCGCAGCCCCCGGGCGCTCCTATCGCTGCGGCCCAGCCGGCGGCGCCGAAGGCCGATCCGCTCGCCACGGCGCTTGCGCCGCAGCCGGGAGGGCTGACGCCGGACGACGTCGCGAAGGCTGCGCTGCGGACGCGCGCGTCGCTCCGCGCCAAGCAGGCCGATCTCCGCGCGGCCGCTGCCAAGGTCGATCAGGCGATGGTCAATTTCTTTCCGCGGCTGACGCTCACGGCCACCTACACGCGTTTGTCAGAGGTCGAGACCCCGGCCCTCGGCGCGGGGGCGCCGGTCGTCGGCGTGACCAATGGCCCGGGGCAATCTGGATTCAGCGAGGGACCCCTCTCCACCGCGCCTTGCGCAGACGCCGCTGCGGGGCAGTGTGTCGTCGACGGCGACGGCCGCTTCGTGACCCTCAGCCGTTCTCCTGGGCTTAGCCTCCCTTCGTCCGTCAACTCCTACTCCCTGACGGCGAGCCTCGCCGTGCCCATTTCGGATTACGTGTTCCGCATCTCGCAGGGGTACGCGTCGGCGTCCCACGCAGAGAGCGCGAAGAAGCTCGAGCTGCAGGCGGAGACGCTGCAAGCCGCGGCCGACGCGAAGATCGCGTTCTTCAACTGGGTCCGCGTGAAGGGGCAGGTCGTCGTCGCAGGTGAGGCGGTGTCTCAGTCCAGGGCGCACGTCGAGGACGCGCGCCGCACCTTCGAAGTTGGGCTGCTCTCACGCGCTGACGTGCTCCGGCTCGAGGCCCAGGTGGCCGGCGCGGAGCAGGTGCTCAATGAGGCGCAGGCCGCGCTCCTGGTCGCGGACGACCAGATCCGTATCGCGCTCGGCGCCGCGCCGGACAGGCCGCTCACGTTGGGGATCGATGTGATGGGGAGCGCGCCTGCGAAGCCGCCCGCGGAGGCGCTCCCGGCGCTGGTCCAGGAGGCGCTTCAGAAGCGCCTCGAGATCCGCGCCCTCGACGAGACGCAGTACTCGCTCGAGAAGGCCGAGGCGGTCACGAGGGCCGGCTACTTCCCGCGGTTGGACGGGTTCGCCGATCTCACCTACGCGAACCCCAACCAACGCGTCTTCGGAGCTCAGGACAGGTTCGATGCGACGTGGTCCGCAGGCGTCCGCGCCACGTGGGTCGTCAACGACATCTTCACCACCGCGGGCGCGTCCGCCGAGGCGAACGCCCGCACCACGCAGATCGCGGAGCAGAAGGCCGCGCTGCGCGACGCCCTCCGCCTCGAGGTGGTCTCGGCGTATTCCGAGCTGAGCAAGACCGCGAGCAGCATCGAGTCTGCAGAGCGCCAGCTCGCGGCGGCCACGGAGTCGATGCGCGTCCGGTCGGAGCTGTTCCGGGCAGGGCGAGCCACGAGCGTCGACGTGGTCGACGCCGAGGGCGAGGTGACGCGCGCGCGGCTCCAGCAGCTCAACGCGCGCGTCGGCGCGCTCGTCGCCAAGACCCGGCTGGACCACGTGGTCGGACGCGACGCGAAGGACCTGAAATGACCTCGCCGCGCGCGTCTTCTTCGCTTGCGCGGCCCTCCTGGCCGGAGTAGGGAAGGCGTGCGCCGCTGCAGCGCGGGTTCCTGCGGCGCCTTTGTCGACACCGCGGCAATCACCCGCATCATCCCTCACCGGCCGAGGCAGCGCGTCCACGGTGCGCGCCCGGTCCGCCCGTCATGACGGAGCTTGCGCTCATCATCAGCGGCGGCCTGCTCGGGCTCGCCTTTGCGGCTTACCTCGCTCGCTGGGTCGTCGCACGCCCCGCGGTCGAGCCCGAGATGCAGCGCATCGCAGCGATCATCCAGGGGGTCGCGGAGGCGTACTTTCGCCGCCAGAGCAGCGTGATCGGCGCGGTCTCCGCGATGCTCGGAGGCGCCATCTTCCTCGCCTACGGCCTCCTCCGGCGCACCGGGGAGAACAACCCGGTGCCAGCGCTGGAGCTGGGTGTCTGGCTGACGCTCTCGTTCGCGGTCGGGGCCGCCAGCGCGGTCGCGACCGGCCGCGTCGCTGCCTGGATCGCGCCCCGCACCAGCGTGCGCGCCGCGAGCGGCGCCCGCCGCTCGCTCGATCTCGCCCTGCAGATCGCCCTCCGTGGCGGCGCCGTGTCGGGGCTCTTCGTCGCGAGCATGAGCCTCCTCGGCCTCGGCGGCCTGTTCGCCGCGGTCCTCGCGTTCCGTGGCGGCTTCGGCGCCGAGCCGGCCGAGGCGCTCGCGCTCGCCCCGACCATCCCCTGGGTCATCGCCGGTTACCCGCTCGGCGCCTCCTTCGCCGCCCTGATGGCGCAGCTCGGAGGCGGCACCTTCTCCAAGGCGGCCGACCTCGGCGCGGACCTCGCCGGCGCGGAGGTCGGGCTCGACGAGGACGACCTCCAGAACCCGGCCACGATCGTCGATCTGGCAGGTGATACGGTCGGCGACTGCGCCGGGCGCGCGGCCGGCGTCTTCGCCTCCACCGTCACCGAGAGCGCGGGCGCCATGGTGGTCGGCGCGATGCTCTTTCGCAACAACGCCGGGCTCCCGAGCGCCCTCGCCGTCGTGCTTTTCCCGCTCGTCAGCCGTGCGTTCGGCCTCATCGCGACGCTCTTCGGCGTCATGGTCGTCAAGACCGACGACCGCGAGGACGCCTTCAACGCGCTCGTGCGGGGGCTCTACGTCACGGCCACCCTCCACGCCGTCGGCATCGCCGGGGCCGCCAAGTGGCTGCTCGACGCCCACTGGGTCATCTTCTTCGCCTGCGGCGTGATCGGCATCGTCACCGGCATCGGCGTGCTGCACGTCACGCAGTACTACACCGAGCAGCGGCACCGCCCGGTGCGCGAGCTCGCCGAGGCGGCCCGCAGCGGCTCCGCGATGGCGGTGCTGCGCGGGCTCGCCATCGGTCTCGAGAGCTCGGTTCCCCCGCTCCTGGTCGTCGTCGGCGCCACCTTCGGCTCCTACCTGCTCGGCGCCCGCTCCGGGCTCGCCGGGGGGGGCCTGTTCGGCACAGCGGTCGCGACGATGGGGATGCTGGGCACCGCGGGGTACGTCCTCGCCATGGATGCGTTCGGCCCCATCGTGGACAACGCGGGCGGCATCGTCGCCGTGACCGTCGCCCGCGAGCGGCCGGACGTGCGTGGCCGCACCCTCGTGCTCGATGCCGTCGGCAACACGACCAAGGCGCTCACGAAGGCGTACACGGCCGGCGTGGCCGCGCTCGCCTCGCTGCTGCTCGTCGCCGGCTACCTCGATGAGTCCCGGCGCCGCGCGTTGACGTCGAGCGCGCCGATCCGCGGCGAGACGACCGCGATGGTCCTGCGCCTCGACCGGCCCGAGGTCTATCTCGGCGCCCTGGTGGGGATCCTCCTTGTCTTCTGGCTGGCCGGCCGCTGCATTCGCAACGTCCTCCAGGCTGGCCGACGCGTCCTCGACGAGGTGAGGCGCCAGGCCCGCGCCCGTCCGCCGGGTTTCGTAGGCGACCACGAGCCCTGCGTCGAGATCGTCTCTCGGGCCGCGCTGCGCCATATGATCGCGCCAGCCCTCGTCTCCGCGGTGGTGCCCGTCGTCGTGGGACTTGCCTTGCGCTTTGCAAGGACGGAAGATAATCCTCTGGTCGCGGCCGATTCAGTCGCGGCCTTGATCATGGCCGGGACGGTCGCAGGCGTCCTCGGGTCGCTCTTCTTGGGGAATACCGGGGCGATCTGGGACAATGCGAGGCAGTACATCGCGACCGGCGCGCACGGTGGGCGCTACCTTGTCGACGAGACGGGGGCGCGGGCGGACAACCCCACCTATGGTGCCGCCGTCGTTGGCGACACGATCGGCGATCCGCTCAAGGATGTGGCCGGTCCCGCGATCCACGTGCTCATCAAGATGCTCCCCGCCGTGATCATCGTGTTCTTGCCGTTCTTCATCTGATGACGGTTCTTCACCCAGCGGGATTTGCCAAGAGATCCCGTTCACCCGACCCATCCCGGCGAATAACCGCCGCACCTGTATCCCGAGCCCACGACGTGCCGCCTCCGATCTCCGACGCACTCTCCACCCTCAGCGATCGTGGCCTGCGAAGGCTGCTTGGCGCCCGCACCTTCCTCCGCGGGCTGGAGTACTTCCGCCGCCGTGTCGTCGAGGACATCTCCATCAACGAGACGATGGCGAGCGGCACCGTCCGCGCCGCCGACTCCGAGCCGTATCCGGTCAAGGTCGAGCTATCGCCCGATGGCATCCAGTCGCAATGTTCCTGTCCGGCGTTCCAGAAGGCTGGGCAGCACTGCAAGCACGTCGCGGCGCTGCTCATCAGCATCCGCGACCAGGCGCGCGGCGCGCAGCCGCGACGCGAGCCGCCGATCCCGGCGCTCGTCCCGCAGACCGCCCACGCCGGCGGTGACGCCCTGAAGCGTGTGCGCCGTCGCGACCGCCGCGGGCGCCTGGCGATCACGCCGTCGGCGCCTGTCCCGACCGTCGTCGGCACCCACGGGCCGCCGGGCTCATCCGTCGCCCTCGCGGCGCCGATCCTGGACGCGACGGCCAAGCAGACCGGGATCGGCGCCTGGCTTCCGCCCGAGGGCGTCACCGGGGCACGGCGCGTGGAGTTCCGCCTCCACGTGCGGCAAGGGGCGCTGACCGTCACCGTCCTCGACGCCGAGGCGCGCGTCCCGGTGCTGCCCTCTGCGGCGCTCGCCTGGCAGGCGCTCTATCCGACGCCGGATCGCGACGCGCTCCGGCTGCTCGCCCGGTTCGAGAGCGGCAACCCGCGCCACCCAGCCGTCGACATCCGCGGCGAGGACGTGGCCGAGCTGCTCCCGCTGCTCGAGGGCCAGCGCGTGCTGCTCGAGCCGGCCCTGATGCAGCTCCGCTTCGGCGACGACAGCCTGCGGCCGCGCTTCGATCTCGAGACCGTCGGCGGCGACACCATCATCGTGAAGACGAGCTTCGAGCGGGGGAACGACAAGCGCCGCTTCTCGCTGCTGCAGGGCGGGTGGTTCGAGGGCTGGCCGGGCTGGCACATCGACACGCAGGAGGGGCTCGCGCGCCGCATCGACAAGCGCGTCTCCCCCGCGGCGATGCGCCGCCTGCTCCGCTCGCCGACCATCGGCGAGCCGATGAGCGAGCTGGCCCGCATCATCATGCAGGGGCTGCCCAAGATCGCGCTCGAGGTCGGCGCGGAGCTGCCCGACCTGAATCAGATCGCCGAGGTCGTCGATCTCGTGCCCACGTTCCGCATGCGCGCGGGCGGCTCGCTCATCGAGGCGCGCGTCACGCTGACCGCCGCCTACGGCGACGCCGAGGTCGCGGTGCGCGCCGACGGCATGTCGCCCCCGGTGCTCGTGCAGCCGCCCGAGGAGGGGATGAAGCGCGCCCGCTGCATCCGCGTGGACATCGCCGCGCAGCAGGAGGCGGCGAGCAAGCTGCTCGCCCTCGGGCTCAAGCCGGACGAGACGGGCCAGGGCTTCATCGCGAACGGCGACCAGGCGCTCACCTTCTGGACCGAGGGGCTCGCCGAGCTCCCCGACGACTGGGACCTCTTCGTCCCCGAGGATCTCGTCGACACGCAGGTGCGCGGCAGGCCGATCGGCATGTTCGCCAAGGTCACCTCGGGGATGGACTGGCTGAACGTCAAGCTCAGCTTCGAGAGCGAGGGCATCGGCGTCGATCGCGACGAGCTGCGCCGCTGTCTCGCCGAGGGCAAGCGCTACGTCCGCCTCGAGGACGGGTCGTTCGCCGCGTTCGATCCCGACGCCGTGCGCGCGATGCTCGATCGCGAGGTCGAGCTGATGATGGCGGCCGGCAAGAGCGGCCGGCTGCCCCTCGCGCAGGCCGGGCGGGTGCACGAGCTCCTCCAGCACGCGAGCGGATCGAGCGTGACCGCCTCCGCGCGCGAGCTGTTCCAGAAGCTCAGCAACATCGACGAGATCGGCAGCACCAAGCGGCCCAGGAACCTGAAGGCGACGCTCCGTCCCTACCAGGAGGCGGGCCTCTCGTGGCTCAAGTTCATCCATGACATCGGCTCGGGCGGCGTGCTCGCCGACGACATGGGCCTCGGCAAGACGGTCCAGACGCTCGCCCTCCTGCTCGCCGTCAAGCAGGAGGAGAAGCACATGCGCGCGCTGATCGTCGCCCCGACGAGCGTCGTCACGAACTGGGAGCGCGAGCTCGCCCGGTTCGCGCCGTCGCTGTCGGTCGCCCTCTGGCACGGCGCCGATCGCAAGGATCAGATCGACGAGGTGAAGGCCGCGGAGGTGGTGATCACGAGCTATGCGCTCCTCCGTCGCGACGAGGATTTCCTCGCGCAGCTCGACCTGAGCTACGCCATCCTCGACGAGGCGCAGCACATCAAGAACCCGATGAGCGCCACCGCCGCGGCGGCCAAGCGGCTCCGCGCGAAGCGCCGGCTCGCGCTGACGGGCACGCCCATCGAGAACCGGCTCTCGGAGATCTGGTCCATCTTCGACTTCGTCTCGCCGGGCCTGCTCGGCTCGCTCGACAAGTTCGAGGCCCGCTTCTCGCGCCCGATCGAGGCGGGCGACTACAAGACCGCGCAGCGGCTCCGCGCCGCCATCCACCCGTTCATCCTGCGCCGCACGAAGCAGGAGGTCGCCAAGGATCTTCCCGAGAAGATCGAGATGGATCAGATCTGCGATCTCACCGGCGAGCAGCGGGCGCTCTACATGCAGGTCGCGCGCGAGGTGCGGGCGCAGGTCCTCGGCGAGGTCGAGCGCGTCGGCCTCGCGAAGAGCCAGCTGCAGATCCTCGCCGGCCTCACCCGCCTCCGGCAGGCGGCCTGCGACCCGCGGCTGCTCGGCTTGCCGCGGGAGTTCGGCGACGACGACTCGGGCAAGCTCGTCGCGGTCCGGGAGCTCATCGCGAACGCCGTCGAGGGCGGGCACAAGGTCCTCGTCTTCAGCCAGTTCGTGATGATGCTGAGGCTCATCGAGAAGGCGATGAAGGAGGATGGTGTCGCCTACGAGTACCTCGACGGCTCCACGAAGGACCGGGCGGAGCGCGTCGACCGCTTCCAGAACGATCCGAGCGTGCCGGTCTTCCTCATCAGCCTCAAGGCGGGCGGCACGGGCCTGAACCTCACCGCGGCCGACACGGTCATCCACTTCGATCCGTGGTGGAACCCGGCGGTCGAGCAGCAGGCCACCGACCGCGCCCACCGCATCGGGCAGACGAAGGTGGTGACGGCCTATCGGCTCATCGCCGAGGGGACGATCGAGGAGAAGATCCTGCTGCTCAAGGACAAGAAGCGTCAGCTCGTCGCCTCCGTCCTCAGCGAGGACGCGGGCGGCGCGAAGAAGCTCACCAAGGCCGACCTGGAAGAGCTGTTCGCGGTGGACTGAAAGAACGACGGCGCGCAGGGGGAGCGCGCCGGTCGCGGAGCACCGGCCGATCCATGAGGGCGCGCAGGGGAGCGCGCCCTCATGGGGGCACGGGTGGATCCATGGCGGCGCTCGGAGTGGCCCTCGCGGGGCCTTCCGGCACCGCAGGGCGGGGGAGGGGGGCTACGGCTTGCGGCCGCCGCTCAGGACCATCAGGTGGTACTTGCCGAACTCGCTCTGCCCCAGGGTGAACAGGACCTCGATCAGGAGGCGGTACGGCGTGGTTGCGTCGGCGACGATGATCGCCTCCGACGACGACGGATCGAGCCCTTTCGCTGCGCGAATGGCCTTGTCCGTCTCGCGCGCGTGGGACAGGGCGTTCGCCAGCGGCACGATGTAGAGATCGTTCGGGCCGCTGCGCTTGTACTTTGCGTCGACGCCCGACTGCGCGAGTTGCTCGCGGTTGGGCAGCATGACGATCGGGGTCGGATCCTCGCCGACCAGGATCTGCGACTTCGAGACGATGACGACGACGCCCTCCTGGGAGGGCTCGGCCTGCATCACCGACTTCGGCAGGGTGAGGTCCTTCGACTGCGGGATGGATGCCGCCGACGATCCCACGCTCTTCAGCAAGAAGACGAGGATGATCGTCATCAGGTCGAGCATCGCCGTGATGTTCAAGAAGTCGATCTCGGGGTCCCGCCGGTTCCTTCGGATCGCCTTCCGGAGGGCCGCCTTGTAGCGGACGACGGTCGCCTTCGGCCGCGGGGCAGGTCGTTGCTCGGCGCTCATCGGGCCACCCCGAAGTGGACCTCCGGGAACAGCACTTCCCCGTCGTCGCTCCTCAGCGCATCCATCACGTCGATGATCGTCTTGTAGTCGATGCCCGGGTTCGCCGTGATCGTCACCTGCGTCTCCTCTTTGAACTCGGGTCGGGCGTTCTTGAGGCGCTTCGCGCACGCCGTGAGCGCGGGGTAGTCATAGCTGTCGTTCGCCTTCGGCACCGTGACCCCGCCGCCCACGTCCTGGCAGCCGGTCGCGATGTTGCCGCTCGACGTCTTCAGCGAGATCCCCTGGCTGGTGATGAACGCGGAGAGGTTCAACGCCTTGCTCGAGAGCTCGCTGCGCACCTTGCCGCCGCCGATGGATGGCGGGGTCGTGTCGATCGACGACACGAATGTCACCGACACGCTGGCGAGCACGAAGATGAGGATGTTCGTGATGATGTCGAGGTACGGAACGACGTTGAGCTCGCCGGCCTCCTCCCCGGCTTCGGGCTCCTTGGGCTGCGATAGGCGCCGGATCTTCGATCGCTGCGCCGAGCTGAGCGGGACGTCTTGCGGGTCCGCCATGGGCTAGTAGCCAGGCTTGCTGCTGATCGTGAGCAGGTTGAAGACGCGCTCGGTCGTCGACTCGAGATCGTGCTGGATGTTCTTGGAGCGGGTGTGGAGTAGCACGTGCGCGATCATGCACACGACCGCGATGGCGAGGCCGAACGCCGTGTTGTACATGGCCTCCGCGATGCCGTTCGAGAGCATCCGCTGCTTGTCGGCCTGCGAGAGGCCCTGGGCGGCGATGGAGGCGAACGTGTTGATCAGGCCGGAGACCGTCCCGATGAGGCCGATCAGCGTCGCGATGTTCGCGAGCGACCACAGGGCGCCGATGCGCTTCTCCACGGCCGGCTTGAGCTCGGACAGCTTCTCGCTGAGGGCGGCGTCGATCTCGTCGGCCCCCTTGTTCGCGTGGGTCAGGCCGGCCTTGACGAGCTGCAGGATCGGGTAGTCGCTCGCGTCGCAGAGCTTGATGGCGCGGTCGATGTTGCCGGCCGCCACCAGCTTCTTGACCTGCGCGAAGAACTCCTTGGAGTTCACGCGGTAGCGTCCCAGCTGGAACGCGGTTCGTTCGATGATGATGGTCACCACGACCGCGGAGACGACCAGGTTCGCGATCAGGAAGGTCGGATTGTGCTTGATGGCCTCCCACATCCCACCTTCGCCACCACCCTCGGCCGCCAACATCAGCAGATGACGCATCCTCGAAGTCCCTTTCTCAGCGTCGTCAGAAGCCCGACAATCTCCAGGCGCGGCGACTATAACTGCCGCCCGATCCCGTGTGCAAGCTCGGCGATGCTGCCGCGCCCCGAGCCGCGAGGCTGGGATCGCCGAAAATCGCCGCAAGAACCAGCGAATCTCACGGCGAGCTCGCCCCGGCCACGCGGACGGGCGCCGTCCGCGCCGAGGCCGGACAGGTAGGTCCGGAGACCCCTGATTCGCTCCGGCTGCCGGCGTCCGAGCGGGCTACCGTGCTCTGCCATCGCCGCGTCGTCCGGGCCGCGTCGTCCGGGCGGATGAGTCGCTGCGCTCGCTCTCGGGTGATGCGGCTCGCACTGCCGCGGCGCGCGGTCGGGCCGGCGGTGGTCATGCGGGCGCTGCGCCCCCTGAAATTCGCGGCATCTGCTGCTGGTCGGCCCGCATCGCTCCCGGGCGATCATGACATAACCCCGCGATTGTTGTAAAGTTTTGCCCGTATCAGAGCGCTCACGTGTGGCCAAATCTCTCTTGACGGCGCCGGGTCTCAATCGCGAAGATGCGCGAGTCCCCCGGGCGCGTCGGCGTAGCTCGGCCACAAGGCGGCACGCTCTGCGGTGAACGGGGAGCCGCGCCTAGAGCCATGAAAGGGCCCCTGGCGACGACGCGAAGTCAGTCTTGGACGACAGGTGGGAGAGCTGGGACGGCGCCGCGCGCCGGCACCAGAAGAGACGATCAGGACTCTTGCAGAGGTCAGCGCCGCTCGGCTAGCGTCCCGTGGGCATCTCGCCAGAGAGCGACAGCAGCACGCCGTCCACGGCCAGCGCCGCCAAGCAAAATAGGCCTCTCATCCGTCTTTACGTGTGAGTGAAAGACTGCCGCCCCTCGGCAACACGAGTCTGACAAAGGGAACCGATCGAGTTGCGCGAAACCTCATCCCGGGGACGCGAGGCGAACTGGAGGACAGAAGCAATGCACGGAGCGTATGAAGCTTTCAAAGAGGGTGGGTGGGGTATGTGGCCCATCCTGTTCTGGTCGATCCTCACGATCGGCATCATCGTCGAACGCGCCCTCTACCTGTTCGGCTCGTCCATCAACAAGGACGTCTTTCTCGCCACCATGCAGAAGTGCATCCTGGCGGGTGACGTTGCCAAGGCCGTGAAGATGTGTTCGGCGGCGAACGCCCCGCTCGCCCGCATCGTCCAGGCCGGCCTTGTCAAGGTGAACCGTCCCGACGAGGAGGTCCAGGCGGCGATGGACGAGGCGGCTCTCCGCGAGCTGCCGAAGATCTCGGCGCGCACCTCGTACCTCGCGCTGCTCGCGAACCTCGCGATGCTCTCCGGCCTCCTCGGGACCGTGACGGGCCTCATCAAGTCGTTCGGCTCCGTCGCCGGCGAGTCGGTCGACCCCAGCCAGAAGGCCCGCGTGCTCGCGCTCGGGATCTCCGAGGCCATGAACTGCACCGCCTTCGGCCTCGGCGTGGCCATCATCGGCCTCATCGGCTTCGCCGTGCTGAACGGCAAGACGCAGCACATCGAGGACGACATCAACGAGGCGTCGGTGCAGATCCTCAACCTCGTCGTCGCGAACCGTCAGAAGGTGAATGTCGCAGCAGTAGGTCAGGCGGCTGCCTGATGGTCCTCGGCGGGCCCGGGTCGTCGAGCGCCCTCCGCGCGCGATGCCGCCTGGGCCCGCTCTCGCGCCTCGAAGCCCCGGACGGCGGCTTCCGCCGCCGGGGCCCCGGGAACTTCGGAAGAGCGACGAAGTCAGACCCAGCATGGTGGCCCACCGCGAGCTGCGGGCAGGGCGTTCCCCGGAACAACTTGGATAGGTGAGCTCAGGCTCACGTTGGGAAGGCAATATGGGCGGCGTAGACGTCGGCGACGGTGGCGGCAAGAAGCGGTCGACGAACAGCGATATCAACATGATCCCGTTCATCGACCTGCTGATGGTCACGATTGCATTCCTGTTGATCACGGCGGTCTGGGTCACCAACTCGCGCATGAACGCGGACGCCCAGGTCCCTGGCCCTCCGGACCCGAACAAGGAGCTCACCCCGCAGACGCCGGAGAAGGTGCTGAACCTGCACATCGGCGAGAGCGAGTTCGGGCTCGTGTGGAAGCAGGGCGCGACGGTGGTCAACGAGGTCAAGGTGAACAAGTCGCCCGTCGAGATCGGCGACGCGAGCTCGAAGATCGTCCGCTACCCCGAGCTGGCGAAGCGGATCGAGGAGGAGTGGAAGACCCACGGCGGCCACCGGGATCCGAGCGACAAGAAGCTCGACCAGGCCATCCTCCACACCGACAACCGGACGCCCTTCAAGGAGATCGTCGCGGTGCTCGACGCGCTCTACGCGCCCAAGCGCGAGATGCGGCTGCCCGATGGGAACAAGCAGGTCCCCGTGTTCAACATGACGTTCTCGGTCCGCTGAGGCAGGAGCGCGCACATGGATAGGTTCAATCCGAAGCACCACAAGAACCCCCACGCCCACGTGATCCACCAGCCGGGCCGCCGGCTGATGAAGGGCGTGCCGCTCCGGTTCGTGTGGAACAAGGTGTCCGGACACGGCGCTCGCAGCCCGAACGCGGGGCTCAACCTCGTGAGCTTCATCGACTTCCTCGTCGTGACCGTGATCTTCCTCCTGATGTCCTTCTCGGCGTCAGGCGAGATCGCCGTCGACAAGAACGTCAAGCTCCCGAAGGCGGAGAACGTCGAGGACGTCATCGACGCGCCGATGGTCGCCGTGAACGGCAACCAGATCCTCGTCGACGGCGCCCTGGCCGGGTCGACCCGCGCGATCGAGGAGCTCGGGCGGCTTCAGAAGATCGACGAGCTCTTCAACCTGCTCAAGAACAAGCGCGAGCTGTGGAAGCAGGTGCAGCCGAACAAGCCGTTCCCCGGCGTGTGCATCCTCCAGGTCGATCAGAACGTGCCCGCGCTGGTCGTGAAGAGCGTGTTCCAGACCGCGGCGTTCGCCGGTTACCCGAACGTCAGCTTCATGGTCAGCAAGCTCCCGAAGTCGCAGTGATCCCCGCTTCTTGACCTATCGAGCACAGAAGGATGGGGCACGCCGGGCGACTCCCGGCGGCCTCGGTCACCATGGAACGTGGTGGCTCCAGCGGCGCGCTCGGCGCGGCCTTCGCCTCCACGCGGCTCGCGTGGAGGAGGCTGCCTTGCTCGGGTGATCGGGCTGGGGCCTCCTGCGTGGAGCCTCTGCTATGTCCTCTGAACAGCCGCCCCGCGAGCGCGGCCTGCCGTCGGTCTACAAGGCGCGCGAGGCGCGCTCCAAGATGCGCTGGCCCCCGGCGAAGTTCTGGGGTTACACGGCCCTCGTCCTGGCGGTCTCGGCGATCCTCCACTGGAAGTGGTCGCAGGGGCAGATGGAGAGCGCGCGCCAGAAGCTGATGGCGCGCCAGCGTGCGGTCGCCGTCGAGCTCGGCCCGCGCTGGTTCCCCATGCGCGAGCGCGTGGAGGGCTGGACCCTCGATCTGGCGCGGAGCGCCGGCGCCGATCTCGTGGATCGGGAGGCGCTCAAGACGTGGAATTTCCGTGAGCTTGCGGGTATTTACCTGCGCCTCCGGGTAGACGAGGCGACGGGCGCCGACGCCGTCCGGAAGAACGCGCAGCAGTCGCTCCGCGACGCGTTCACTGCGTGTCTCTTGCGTGTGCCGAACCCGAACCCGCTGGCCGGCGCGGAGTGCAAGCGCACGCGGGACTGCCCCGCGGGCGAGTACTGCAACGAGGCGGAGCGCTGCTCCAGGCCCGCGCAGCCCTTCAACCTGCGCGTCGCTTACCGGACGATGCACGTCCTCTCGGACGAGTGGGTGCGTGACGCACAGGATGCCTCGAGCGAGCTCCGCTTGCGGCTGCTGGAGTCCAGCTTCGAGGACACCATGCGCGACGATGTTCCGCTCGCGGCGGAGCTCCTCACGCGGGCGCAGTATTACCTCCTCGTCCTCGACGAGCCGGCCGAGGGAGCGGCGAGCACCGAGGCGTTGCTCGGGGTGCCGCACATGGCGCGGGTCGGGGTATGGCGGCTGTCGGACGGCAAGCCCATCCTGCGGGTGCGCCGCGAAGCGAGCGGCAATCTCATCGGCGGGACGCCCTCGATCGAGGGGAGCGTGCTCGACGCACGGCAGCGGCAGGCGAACAGCTGCGCGCTCGCGCTCGCGGTGCGCGAAGCGATGGGCGACACCACGGCCGCGGTCACCGAGCCGCAGTGACGGCGCGCCGCCCCCGCGGCGTGCGTGCCGCTCATCGCGCCTGCGCGCGTGAGCTCGCCTCGTAGCCCGCGTCGCCGCGTGAGCTCACGCGCGCTGCCGCGCCGCAGCGCGCGCTGCCGCGTCAGCGTACACGCGCGCCTCGGAGGAAGTCTCGCGCGACGATGTGCAAGTCCGTGAGGTTGTGACCTGTCGGGCCCGTCTCGACACGCGTGCCGAGCGCGCGGTGAACGACAGCGTCGTCGAAGCGCGCGAGCGCGGCGTCGATCGTGCGGTCGTCCATCGCGGCGGCTGCCGCGCGGGCAACGGCCGCTCCCGCCGCGCCGGAGCTGCCGTCGACGCCGTCGGAGGCCGCGCAGAGGAGCGCGACGTCCGGTGGCAAGCCGCGCAGGGCAGCGAGCGCGATCCATCCTGCGCGGCCGCCGGCGCCGCGGTGGGCCGACAGCGCCAGCGTCGGTTCGCACGGGATCACGGCCGCTTCACCGGGAGCGAGGGTGCGCGCGAGCGCGAGGCGACGCTCCACGATCGCGCGTGCGTCGCCGTCCTCGGCGGGGGCGGCGGTGGCGCGGAGCCCTGCCCTGCCGGCGAGGGCCGCCGCCACGCGCTCCGCGAGCTTGTCCGGATCGGCGAGCACGCGCGCTTCCAGGCGCCGCGCGTCCGCTGGCTTCAGCGACTCGCTGAACGCGGGCGTGAGCCGCGCGAACCGAGGGGCCCAGCGATCGAGCGCGGCGAGCGCCTCCTCCACGCGCGTCGGGTCCGGGACGGTGGGGCCCGAGCCGACGTCGTGCGGGAGTCCACCCACGACGTCGCTCATGAGCAGCGTCAGCACGCGCGCCGGGGCCGCCGCCGCCGCGAGCCGCCCACCCTTGATCCGCGACAGGTGGCGGCGAACGAGGTTGACGTCCTGGATCGGCGCGCCTGCTTCCAGGAGCTCGGCGACGACGGCCTGCTTGTCCGCGAGGGACACACCCGGAGGCGGCGCGGCGAGCAGCGCCGAGGCGCCGCCGGAGAGGAGGGCGATCAACAGATCCTCGGGCCCGAGCGCGGCCGCGATGGCGAGGGCCGCTTCGGCCGCGTCCACGCTGTGCGCGTCGGGGATGGGGTGCGCCGCGCGCATCACGCGCAGCGGGCGCAGCGCGGTCTCCTCGGGGTCGGCCAGCGATGTCGTCTCATCGCGCGCGGCGAGCGCCGGGGCCGCGACGGTGATGACGAGCCCTCCGGCGATCCTGTCACCCCAGCGGCGGAGCGCCCCCTGGGCCATCCCGGGCGCCGCCTTCCCCGCCGCGATGACGAACACGCGGCCGCGGTGCGCTTCGGCCTCGGCGTCGAGCGCGCGCTCGACGAGCCCAGCTGGGTCGAGCTCTGTCAGCCCGGCGTGGAACGCGGCCACCAGCGCCGCGCGCAGCTCGCCGAGCGCGGCGCTCAACGGGTCCTCGCGCCGACCACGCCGCGCTGCGCCGCCCCCTGGGCGGGGGCGCGGTCGCCTGCGTCGACGAGGTGCGCGCGGAGGACGTGATGCCAGCCGAGCGTGACCGAGAGGAGCGCCCGCTGCGCATCGCGCGGGCCATCGTCGCCCGAGAGCTCCGGCCCGCGAAAGCGGAGCGCACCCCGCAGGCCGAGGAACGGGCCCGTGGCGTCTCCCAGGAGCGGCACGTCGAGCGACAGCGAGAGCTCCAGCCCGGGCTCCGCGGCGAGTCCGGCTCCGGGCGGCGCTTCCCAGAACGAGCCCACGCCGAGCGCCACGGAATCGATGAAGAGGTCGAGCCAGGGCGCGCTGCGCTCGAGATCGCTCGCATAGCGGGCGAGGAAGAGCGGCTGGATGAAGACGCCGCTCGCGATCGAGCGCGCGACGGGCGCTCCCTCTGCGCCGAGCGCGTCGGTGTAGTGCGCGTACACGCCGGCGGTCGAGAGGTACACCGCGGCGCCGCGCGCGCAGAGCGCCGGACCGCCGTCCGCGAACGAGGCGCCCGCGCCCGCGCGCAGATCGAGGTCTCCGTCCAGCCGGCCGTACGCGCCGTCGCCTTCCGCATGTGCCGTGGACGCCACCGCGAGCACCGCGAGCGCTGCGACGCTGGCGAGCGCTCTGGTGATGGCGCGGCGCGTGGGCTCGGACGATCCACGGGCTGCCTTGTTCCTGGTGGTCATCACCGTATCAGCGCCTCCCGCACCGTATCCCGCAGCTCGGGCGCGAAGAGGAGCCGGGTGCGTGTCATCGTCTCGTTGCGCAGCCGATCCAGCAAGAAGGACACCTCGGCGGGGCGCCGCGGACGCCCTTTGGAGTAGACGACCATGAGCGACCCGTCGTCGGCGTAGGGCGTGTCCTCGGCCACGTCGACGCCGACGTACACCTCCGGGTCGAGCCCGGCGCTCTGCGCGATCTCGCGCACGGTCTCAAGCGCTGCCGCGCGCCGGGCGTCACGCTCGGCCGGCGACTCGCCGGGCTCCGGGAACAGCTCGACCGACTTGAAGAGCGAGCGCACGCGCAGGCGGCGGGCGAGATCGGACAGCACGGGATCGGGCGCCGCTTCCCACGCATGGATGGCCCCGAGCAGGACCTGATCGTCGAGCTCGAGGTACTGCTCCAGGGTGGGCATCTCACCGACGGCCATCGCGGCGACGGCCGCGGGGACCTCGGGGATCCGGTCCCCGGCGGCGAGGCGGGTGACGACGCGCCGGAGGATGGCGCCGATCATCCACTCCGCGCTGCGCGTCGTCTTGTGGAAATAGACCTGCTGAAACATGAAGAAGCGGGCGAGCAGGAACGACTCTATCGCGCTCATCCCCTTCGTCCCGTCGATGGCGAGCGCGGGCGCTGGCGGGGCAGACGCGGCGCCGCCGCCGGGCATCTCCACCTGGACGTCGCTGAACCTGAGGCTGCGGAGCAGCCATGGCAGGTCGTACTCGCCGTACCTGACGCCCGTCGCGTGCGCGTCGCGGAGCAGGTAGTCGCAGCGATCGACGTCAAAGGTGCCGCTCACCGCCTTGGCGAGGTACGGCAGCTCGTGCCGTCCGCCGATGAGGTCGGCGACCCGCTGCGGGAGGTAAGGATCCTGGCGCACGAGCACCTGGTGCACGTCCGAGGACGGGTCGAGCAGGATGCGCTCGGTCCAGCGCTCGTGGTGGAGCGCACCCGGCATGGCTTCCTCGAAGAGATGCGACAGCGGGCCGTGGCCGAGATCGTGCAGGAACGCTGCGGCGATCGCGTCGCGCGCGCGGTCGCTGGTCACTCTCTGCCAGAACGGAAGGTCGCGATCGATTTGACGGAGCCTCGCGATCAGGAGGCGCATCACGTGGGCGGCCCCGAGCGCGTGCGAGAAGCGGGTGTGCTCGGCGCCCGGGAAGGCGAGCGACGTCAGCCCGAGCTGACGGATGCGCCGCAGCCGCTGCACCTCGCGAGCGCCGAGCAAGCGCGGAACGATGGCCGCTTCGCCGCTCTCGAACTCGATCAAGCCGTGGACTGGGTCGCGCAGAATCAAGATGGGTCTCCACTCGACGCCATGGGCGCAAACGGCGCCGAGTCACTCAGGAGTCGCCTGATGGCGTCGATCTGCGGGCGTGCGCGCAGGGGGGAGGGCTCATTGCTTCGGGCGTGCGGTGTGGAGCACAGCATGCTGCGCGTCGAACAGGGGCGGGAAATCAAGGAGGTATGCGACGTTCCCACGTGGGCCCGCGGGAAGGCAAGCGCGGCTCGTCGCCGAGCCTTCCTGGTGAGCGATCCAGCGAACCGGTCGGCTCCGCCTGACGAGGACGGCAGGCGCGCGCCATCGAGGCGCCATGAGCGTGGCGTGCGACGGAATCCGCGCGACGGGGCCAGCCACGCCGAGGCGGAATCGCGCGGCGGACGTCGTGCGGCCGACGTCGCGGACGTCGCCAACGTCGAGCGAGGGGCCAATCGTGTCGAGCGTTGCGTGAGGCGAAGGCGCGCGTGGCGCACCACGGCACCGCGAACGCTGTCCCGCGGCCGCATGCGATTGCGTACGAGCGCGTGTGATTGCGTGCGGTTGCGTGCGGCTTCGTGCGGTCGCGGTACACGAGACGAGCGCGCGAGATGCGCGGCTGAGATGCCTGAGGCGAATCGGGCGAACAGCGCGTGACCATGCGAGGAACGCGCGAGGAACGCGCGAAGAACGCGCGAGGAACGCGCGACGACGACGTGAACCACATCGGGGTGAACAGACGAAGAACAGGCGCGAACAGACGAAGGGCAGACGAAGAACAGACGCGAACAGACGCGAACAGACGCGAACAGACGCGAACAGACGCGAACAGACGCGAACAGACGAAAAGGAGGCGCCGCGATGCCAGCGAGCGAAATTGTGATCGGAGAAAATTGTGTTCGGGGGAGGAAAGTGCTCGATTTCTTGAAGCTGGACGAGCATCCTGGTGTACGGTAGGAGGCTGACTATTCCGTTGGTTAACGCGGGTCATCGGATATCCGGGAGATCAAGTCGAGCGCATGACCACGACCAACGGACGACAGTCGGGGCGGGAGCATCCTGCAGATGAGGAGCAAGGTCGGGTGACACGCGAATCGGGAGGCATGGCGAGCAGTGATGATGCTGAGCTCGACGAGTCGCCGAGGCGGCTCGACGCCATCCTCCGCGCGCTCCCAGAGTCGGAGCTCAAGGGCCTCATCACACGCATGGGGATCCGTATCGATGCTGCGAAGCGCATCGACGCGCCTTCCCAGGCGGCGCGGGCGCTGGTCGGCCTCCCCGACGTGCGCGACCCGTCGCGGCTCCCGACCGCCAGCCGCGAGCTGCTCCATCGCATCGCCGAGGCGGGCGGCGTGCTCGTCGTCCCCTCGCTCCCGGCCGGCCTCGAGCCGCTCATCGCCCGTGGCGTCGTCTACGCGCGCAAGACCGGCGAGGGCATCGAGCTCGTGCTCCCGGCGGCGTTCCTGGTCCAGCTGAAGAGCTGGGAGAGCGAGGATCCTCGGGCGATCCGGGCGCTGCTCGCGCAGGCGCCCTTCGAGACGATGAGCGCGATCGCGACGCACTACCTCGGCCGCCCGGCCACGCCGCCCATCGCGCTGTCCCTCGAGAACGCGTGGGAGACGCTGAGCGATCCGGAGCGGCTCCGCGAGGAGATCGATCGCCTCGCGCCCGTCGAGCGCCGCCTGCTCGAGTCCATCGAGGCCGTCGGCGGCGAGGTGGACACGCAGGAGCTTCTCGATCTGGAGCGGGAGCCGATGCGCCTGCGCAGCGCGAGCGGGGTGACGGCGAGCCGCCGCGGCGCGGGCTTCGCGCTCGAGCGCCGCGCCTTCCTCATCCCGATCCATCCGAACCGGCACGTCGTGCCGACCGAGGTGGCCGCCATCGTCGGCGCGGATCGCCGCCGGATGCGCGAGAAGCGGCGCGAGCAGATCCGGTCGTTCGTCCTGGAGGAGGATCACGCCCCGCGGCGCGCTCGCTTCGCCTCGGATCCCGGGATGCTCGCGCTGGCGCTCGCGTACTGCGTGCGCGAGCCCGGCAGCGACGTGCGCTCCGGCGTCGGGACGCCGCGCTCGCTGCTCGTCCGGCTCGCGCAGCGCTTCGGGCGGGACGTCGAGGGCGTCGCGCTCGTCGCAGCGCTGTCGCGCGCCGTCGGGCTCTGGGACGCATCCGCCGCGTCGCCGGCGACGCCGCCCGGCTCGCTCCAGGTGCAGGAGCTGACGCCGCTCCTGTTCACGACGTGGCGCCGCGGCGGCGCGTGGGATGAAGCGCGCGCCGAGCGGGAGGTGCTCCGGGTCGCGTCGGACAACCGCGACGCGAGCCCGATCGGCGCGCTCCGCGAGATGGTGCTCGATGCGCTGCACGACCTCGGCGAGGGCCGCTGGGTCCCCTGGCAGTCGCTGCAGGGCTACCTGGCGGCGGACGAGCGCATCGCCGGGGTCGAGCGGCTGGTCCGCCGCTGGGCCGAGCGCGCCTCGGTCGAGGCGCCGGAGGTCCCCGACATCACGCGGCGGATCGCGCTGGAGTCGCTGCCGGCGCTCGGGATCATCGATCTCGGCGGGGCCGAGGACGTGGCCAGCGCGGAGCTGGCGCTCCGGCTGACGCCGCGCGGGCGGGCGCTCCTCGCGGGCTCCGCGCCGAGCTCGGACAACAGCAAGAGCAAGTTCGTCGAGGCGCACGCGCTGCGCGTCGGCCTGAGCGCCAAGGTCGCTGCCGTGCTCGGGCTCTCGTCGTTCGCGGAGATCGGCCGCGTCGGCGATCAGGTCGATCTCCTGCTCACGCCGCCGTCGATCGCGCGTGCGCTGTCGGTGGGCCTCGACAGCGACGCCCTGCGCTCTCGCATCGAGGCGGTCGCGCCGCTGCCGGACACCATCTCGCGCATGCTCATCCAGGCGAGCGTCGTCATCGGCAAGGCGAGCTTCGTCGGCGCCTCCGGCTTCCTCTGGATCGAGGATCCCGAGATCCGCGAGCTGCTCCGCACGCGGAGGCCGGCGGCCGAGATGTTCGTCGATCCGTCGCCCCCCTCGGGCTTGCTGATCGAGGCGGGGGTCGATCTGGAGCGGCTCATCCGTCGCTGCCGCGCGCTCGGCGTCGAGATCGAGGCCGATCTCGGCAACCTCAAGGCGACGCGGCAAACCCCGGCGCACGGCACCGAGGGACCGCACCGGACCTCCTCGACGGCGAACATGCGCCGATCCCGGACTCCGCCGGCGCGCACCCGTTGAGCTCGCTGTCAACCGGCATCGAGAGGCCATGAGCGCGGGCCGACCGCTGAGCCGAACCTGAAGGAACGGCCTGGCGGTCATCGGCGCTCACAATCGGACCGGAGGGGCGCGTCGTCCGCGGTGCGGCGGTGCGTGAGGCGCGCAGGCTGGCCCTGGGCTGCGCTTGATTCCGCCTGTTCCGCGCCGGCGTCCCACCTGGGAGGCGGTTTTTCGCAGCTCTTTGCATTCCTGCGGCGTGAGGGGAATCGCTTCGGAGAAGCGCGACGTGTATACCTTAGCTCGATGGCGTCCTCCTCTGGTGAGCCGGACTCGACCGAAGGAGAAGTCTCGGTCGGCCCGGAGACGGCTGCGTTTCCGCTCGGCCCGGGGGAACCGAAGGCTGACAACGTCTACACGATTGCGCCTGGCACCGTCATTGCGCGCAAGTACCGCGTCGAGCGCACGATCGGCCGTGGGGGCATGGGCCTCGTCGTCGAGGCGCTGCACCTCGATCTCGATACGCGTGTCGCCATCAAGTTCCTGCTCCCGGAGTTCATGTCGTACACCGAGGCGTCGGAGCGGTTCATGCGCGAGGCGCGTACGGTCGCCAAGCTGCAGACGCACCACGTCGTGCGCGTGCTCGACGTTGCCGCGCTCGACAGCGGCGAGCCGTACATGGTGATGGAGCTGCTCGACGGCGTGGACCTCGCGGGCCACGCCGCCGAGGCGGGCACGCTCGCGATCGGCGAGTGCATCGATCACATCGTCCAGGCGTGCGAGGCGCTCGCGGAGGCGCACGCGCTCGGGATCGTCCACCGCGATCTGAAGCCGGCGAACCTGTTCCTGACGAAGCGCCCGGACGGCGCCCCGCTCATCAAGGTGCTCGACTTCGGCGTCTCGAAGATCCTCACCGGCGACACGGGCAACGTCTCGCTCACGCAGACGACCACGATCCTCGGGTCCGCGCTCTACATGTCCCCCGAGCAGATGCGCTCCTCGAAGAGCGTCGATCCTCGCACCGACATTTACGCGCTCGGCGTGTGCCTCTTCGAGATCATCGGCGGCAGGCCGCCGTACGTGGCCGACAGCTTCCCCGAGCTGTGCGCGAAGATCTACACGTCGCCGCCCGAGGCGCTCCAGGACCTCCGCCCCGAGGTGCCGGAGGGCCTCGTCGAGGTGATCGAGAAGTCGATCGCGCGCGAGCCGGAGGATCGCTTCCAGTCGATCGCGGAGTTCGTTCAGGCGCTCGCGCCGTACGCCGCTCCGGGCACGCGCACGACCATCGGCGGGATCCTTCGCCAGCACGCCGTGGAGCTCGATCTGCCTCCGCCAGCCTCGCGGGTGGCCATGACGCGGACCTCGCGCGCCTCGCGCACGAGCAGCGGCGGGCCGTCGGTGAGCGACAGGGGCGCGCGCACGGGCAGCTCTACGCCTCCGGTGGAGGAAGAGGCCCCGCGCCGCGGGCGCACGCTGCTCTACGTGGGGGTCGGGGCCGTCGCCGTCCTCGTGGGCGCGTGGGGCGCGCTCCAGTTCCAGCGCAGCCGCTTCGCCGTGGGAGGGAGCGAGGCGACCGCTCCGGCGGACGCGCCTTCGTCAGGCGACACCGCGGCTCCCGGCGCGCCGACGGCGACGGCGCCTCAGGCGCCAGACACGGCCGCCGCGATCCCGACGGTGGCTGTCCCTGCGGCCACCGCAGCGATCGCTGACGCGGGCGCGAGCGCGGCGAGCGCGAGCGAGGTGGACGCAGGCGCATCGGATGCGGGCGTCAGCTCCACCGAGACAGCGGCGGATGCGGGGAGCGGGCCGTCCGCAGCGGGGACGGCGTCGCCGAGCGCCAGCGCTGGCAAGCCGCCGCGCGCCGGCGCGGGCGGGCGAGGGCGCACGCGCCCAACGGAAGCTGGGGGAGCTGCCGTGGATGCGCCGGCGCCACCGCGCACCGTCACCCCGACGGTGAACGATGATCTCTCGCTGGAGACATGCACCGCCACGATGCCGGACGGCTCCAAGAAGGTCGTCCCCTGCAAGTGACGCGCGCCGGGGCCGCCCGTGTGCGGCGGGGGCTCTCCGGTCACGCCGGGATCGCGGCCGGATCGCTGAGGATCGCGCCGGTGAAGCTGGGGCGCAGGTAGAAGCCGCGCGGCAGCGCGGCGATCATCTCCCCGTCGCGTCCGAACGCGAGCGTCCGCGAGCGCCCGCTCGCGGCCTTCGGCCGCACCTGGAGCCAGCGCCCCGCGTGCGCGGTGAGCGCCTCGACGGCGCCGATGCCGATGAGCCCCATCAGGTCCTCGAAATCGGCGCGCAGGACGCGCTCCTGCGCGTCCGTCGGCTGCCAGAGCCGCGGGGCGCCCAGCCGTCGCTCCTCGCTCGGCCGGCCCGGAGCGGCGATGATCGGGACCCAGAGCACACAGGCGAGCTTCGCGCGAGCGCGCGACGTCTCCCACTCCGCACGATCTGCGTCCGACAGCGAGATCGAGCAGACGAACGTCGACTCCTGCGGCGCCCCGGTGACCTCGACGGGGATCGTCTTGAGCTCGATCCCGAGGTGGGGAAAATCGGGCCTCGATGTCGAGCCGGCCGTCGCGCCGAGCGCGCGCTCGACGAGCGCGCCGGCGGCGCCCTTCGTGCGCACGCCGCCTCGGGGCACGGCGCAACCGAGCGCGCGTGCGAGATCGGCGAGCGTCAGGCCGGCGAGCGCGGCCGCCCGGCACCGGAGCTCGGCTTCGTCGCGAGGCGGTTTCAGCGCAGAGATCAACGACGCCGCCCTTAGAGCATCGCGGGGCGCGACTCCAGCGCCCAGCCGCGATCGAGAAAGGTTGGCCGCCGGGGTGCGCCGGGACGTCGATGGGGATCGAGCAGCGCTGACCCGGGGGCCATGGCGGCCTGATACGCGGCCCCCCCGAACGCGCCGCCGAGAAACAACCTACTGCTTAAATCCTTCTTTGAGCCGACAGGATTCAGAGGAAAAACGCATCAGGAACTTCCTGTATGGACTTTCCGAGGTCCACAGGTGCTGGGCCTGGCAGCCCGCTCGTCGTCGAGCGGCCATCTCAGGTCAGCGAGCTGGCCGGTGATCCGCAGCAGCATTTCCCTCAGGGAGGAGGCGTTCGCGCGATCGTTCGGGTTGTGTCGTAAACAGGCATACATGAACGCCGCGATGTCTGCGGTCCTCGGATCGTCGGCGATGCGCTTGATCGGCGCAGGGAGCCCGTCGTGCGTGACGTGCGCCGTGATGAGCGCGACCTCGGTGGGCGCGTCGAACAGCGTCTTGCCGGTGAGGATCTCGTAGGCGAGGCAGCCGAAGCTGTAGACGTCGGCCGTGAGCGGGGTGGGCGTGACCCCGGCGGGGACGACGCCCCAGATCTCCGGGGCGCCGTAGCATCCGGTGGCGCAGCCGGGGCGGATGTGGCGGCCGGCGAGGCCGAAATCGACGAGCACGGGTTCGCGTCCCCCTCGCAGGATCACGTTCGTCGGCTTGATGTCGAGGTGTCCGACGCCGACGGCGTGCATGGCTTCCAGCCCGGCGAGGATGCCGTCGAGCAGCGCCACCGCGCTCCGCGAGGTGAGGCCTCGAGCGTCGAGCAGCTTGTCGCAGCGGATGCCCTCGATGAGCTCCATCACGAGGATCGGCTTGGGGCGGGCGCCCGCGTCGAACGTGACGAAGCCGGCGAGGTTCGGGTGATCGGGCAGCGAGAGCAGCGCGCCCGCCTCCTCCCGGAACAGGCGGAGGAAGTCGGCTTCCGAGACGCTCCTGGCCGCCGTGTGATCGTACTCCGGCACCTTGAGGGCGAAGCGCTCCGCCGACGGATCGTGTCGTTCCTCGGTGCGGGTCACGACGAACACCGTCCCCAGCGAGCCGCCGCCGAGCTGGCGGTGCACGTAGAAGCCGCCGAGCGTGCGCCGGCTCGGCAGCCACGCGGGCAGCGGCTGCTCGGGCAGGGCGACCCCGCTTGGCGCGCTCTGCCGCCGGACCGGGAGCAGCAGGACGCGCGGCACGACGAGGGCGACCACATCGGCGAGCGCGCTCGGGATGCTCGCGCGCGCGGCCGAGACGAGCGCCTCGATCGGCGCGGCGACGCTCGGCTCCGCGTCGCCTTCCTCCTGCAGCGCGACCTCGATGGCGAGGCGCAGCGGCTCGGTCGCGCCGGAGGGCGCGGAGGCCGGGTGCTCCCCGCAGCGCCGGCGCGCGCCCGCGGTCAGCTGGGCGAGGCGCGTCAGGGCCTCCTCCAGGGCGGCGAGCGGCGAGGCGTCCACGTCGCCGTCACCCGCGCCGGTCAGCGCGCTGAGCGCGCGGGCCGCGTTCAGCGCTCCGAGCGCGCGCGCGAGGCGGGCGAGCGCGCCCCGCACGATCTCCGTGCGTTGCGACGCGCCCGCAGGGAGCGCCGTGACGAGCGCCTCGATGGCGGCGATGCGCTCGAGCGCCACGCGCGCGCGCTCGGCCTCGGCGAGCTCCGCGTCGAGGCCGCCTTGCCGGGTCGACCGGCGCGAGGCCGCGGCGTCGCCCTCCGGCGCGCGCGCGCCGCCCTCGCGCCCGCCGCGCGCGAAGCGCGCGTAGGCGCGCAGCAGCTGGGCGACATCCGGGTGCATGCTCGCCTGACCGAGCACGTCGAGGTCGTCGGGGTCGCCGCCGCGCATCGCCGCGTGCAAGAAGATGTCGGCCGCGTCGGCGGCGCCTTCGCGCACGAGCGCGTCGAGGCCGCGAGCGACCGAGGCGGCGATGGCGCGGCGGAGCGACGAGCCGCGTTCGGCGCGCAGCCGGTCGAGCAGCACGCCGATGGCGCCCGTCCAGCGGGCGAGCACCCGCGCCTTGAGCTCTGGCTCGCTGCCGAAGTCGGTGCTCTCGCCGTCGATCAGGTGGATGAGCGCGCGCAGGTTGCGCTGGTGCACGGTGACGTGCAGGGGCGGCGAGGCGTTCGCCCGGGCGGCGGGCCCCTCGGCGCGGAGCAGCCAGCGGGCGAGCCGCTCGTCGAGATCGTCCAGGGACGCGACCCCGGTCGCGTCCTCGCTCGGCCGCCGGTTCAGGAGGAGGAGGCTCTTCAGCAGGCCGGAGCCGAGCAGCTCGGCGTCCAGCTCGCGCACGAGCCCCACCGCGGCCCTGCGCGCCGCGGTGCTCTGCGCGTCGTCGTGCTCGCAGAGCTCGATCTCCTCGAGCGCGCCCACCACCTCGGTCGCGAGGGCGTAGGCCTCGAGCGCGCGGCCGTGCGCGTCGCGCGGGCCGGTCTCGACGAACGCCGCGACGGCGCTGTCGAGCGCGCCGCGCAGCAGCGCCACCCCGGCGCTGTCCATCGAGAGGTCGCGGTGGATGACGCACGCCAGCGCCGCGAGCCCGTCGTCGCGGACGTGCGCGCTGGGCGGGGCCTCGAGCGCGTCCTCGAGCGCGCGGGCGCAGCGCGCCGCGGCGCGGGCGCCGAACGGCTCGCCGCGGCTCATCACGCCGCGCAGCTCGCGCCGGAGCTCGACGATCGCCTCGGCGGTCGCCATCGGGGACGTGCGCGCGATCTCGTCGAGCAACGCGTCGGCGGCCTCAGGCTCCGCGTCGGCCGCGACGGGGAGCCCCCAGGCCATCGCCGTGGCGATCCCCGGGTCCGCGGCGAGCAGCGGGCTCCGGAGGAGCTCGATCGCGCGTCCGAGCGCGCCGTCCGGATCCACGGCGATGCTCGCGGCCAGCGACGCCGCGCCGCGCCGCCACTCGGTGGGGGAGAGATCCTGGGCGAGCAGCGCGCGCACCTCCTCGGCGAAGTCGGGCAGCACCCCGGCGAGCATCCCTCGCGCCGCGGCGACGTGGCGCCACACGAGCGGCTCGCGATCGGCGAGGAGCGTCTGCCAGGCGAGCGCGATCCCGTCGGCGCTGCGGTCGAGGTCGCGCCGCCGCCCGTCGCCGACGTTGCGGAACAGCCGGAGCGGGAGGTCGTCGCCCTGCATGGCCCGGCGGGTCGCCTCGCGGGCGGCGCGCTCGATCAGGCGCGCGGCGAGCCGTCGCTCCGGGAGCGAGCCGGTCGACGGCGCGGCGATCCAGTCGCGCGACAGCTCGCGCCGCGAGGCGAGCAGGAGCGCGAGCGGTTCGACCGGGATGTCGGTGCCGGCGGGGAGCCAGAGCGAGAGCATCACGCGGGCGCGGATCCCCGCCCCGGACAGGCCGCGGGCCGAGCCGGCCGCCATGCGCGTCGCGAGGGCGACGAACGTCGCTGCGTTGCCGGCATAGAGCTGTCCCAGGACGCGCCTGCCCAGCTCGCGCCGCTCCGGCCCGAGCGGGAGCGCCCCGGCGATCTCGTAGAGCGCCACGCTCGCCGCGGCCGGCGCGAGCCAGCTCAGATCGTCGAGCAGCCCGTCGGCCATGGCGGTCTGGACGCTCCGGAGCAGGCCATCCGGGCTGAGGGAGTCGAGCGGGGTCGATCCATCGAGCGCATCGACCAGCGCCAGCGAGGCGATCGTCTGCCGGAAGAGCGCGCGCCGGACGTTCGGGTCGTCGTGGGACGTGAGGTCGACGAGCCCTTCGAGGTATTCCGCGCGCGGTCGCATCGGCAAGTTGCGCAGTCTAGCGCGCCGACGCGCCGGCCCCCCTCCCGCGCCGCAGCAATCCTCGCCCGTCATGGAACCTCCCATCCCGACCCGGAGCGCGTGCCGCTCCACATGGCTCCGAGAGAGCTACCTCCCCCTACGATGATCGGACCGGCCGGAGGCGCGCCCCCGCCGCGCGCTCCGCCGCCTCGCCCCGGCGAGCACGACATGGCGGGGCGAGGAGCCAGCCCCGTTGATGCTCGATTTCGTGCAGAAGCGGGTCCTCTCGCGTCCGGCCGCCTGGGCTGTCGGCGCGCGCGTGGGGTAGATGGCAGAGGGGCCCAGACCGATCCACGCGCGTTGAGGACGCAATCCACGCATCCTGCGCAACGCACCGCACCCCACGGACCGACTGGGTGGAAGTGGGCATCGAAGTGAGTTAAGCGGCAGCGCGTGCGGGGCCTCGTCGCCCTGCGTGTTCGCCGCGCGACGCCGCGACCGAAGAGCTGGAATGCAAGGAGACGTGGAACTGGGCTTCTCTCTCGACCTCGACGCGTTTCGCGCGGCGTACTCACGGTTCCTCGCGCCGGCGGGGGACGTGGCGCCGCGCATCCTGCTCACGGGGCACTCCCACCAGGCCTGGCCGGATGTGGCGCGCGAGGCGCTCTGCGCATGCTTCGACGACGCCGCGCAGCTCGTCGACGGCAAGTGGGACGCCGCGGTGTTGCCCAAGCTCGCGGCGGTCGGCGCGGCGATCCTGGAGCGGATGGGCTTCGAGCGCGGCGACGCCATCGCCTTCGGCCAGAACACCCACGAGCTCGTCTACCGGCTGATCACGTCGCTCCCTCGGCGCGAGCGGCTCCGGATCGTCACCACGCAGGGCGAGTTCCACTCGCTCAGGCGCCAGCTCGCCCGCCTCGCCGAGGAGGGCGTCGAGATCGACTGGGTGAGCGTCGAGCCGCGCCACGCGCTCGCCGACCGGCTGCTCGCCGCGCTCCGGCCGGGCACCTCGATGCTCGCGATCTCGGCCGTGCTCTTCGAGAGCGCGACGGTGGTGCCGCGGCTCGACGAGATCGTCGCGCGCGCCGCCGAGATCGGCGCCGTCCCGCTCGTGGACGCCTACCACGCGTTCAACGTCGTCCCGCTCGCGTGGGGCAGCGCGGCGCCTCACGTGTTCTCGGTCGCGGGGGGCTACAAGTACGCGGCGATGGGCGAGGGGATCTGCTGGATGCGCGTCCCGCACGGCTGCGGGCTGCGCCCGGTCTTCACCGGTTGGTTCGCCGACTTCGGCTCGCTCGCGGGCAGCAGCGGCGGCGTCGCGTACGCGCCCGGGGGCGCGCGATTCGCGGGCTCCACGTTCGACCCCTCCGCGCTCTACCGCGCCGCCGCGGTGATCGAGCACTGGGATCGCTTCGGCCTCACCGTCCCGCGGCTGCGCGCGATATCGCTCCGGCAGACCGGGCGCATCCTCGACCTCCTCGACGCCGCGGGCCGCGGCGGCGACGTCGTCTCGCCCCGCGAGCCCGAGCGCCGGGGCGGCTTCGTCGGCGTGCGCTCGGCGCGAGCGGGCGACGTCGTGGAGCGGCTCCGCGCCCGGCGCGTGCTCGTCGACGCCCGGCGCGACGTGCTCCGCATCGGCCCCGCGCCTTACCTCACCGACGCCGAGATCGACCAGGGCGTCTCGGCCCTCGTCGAGGAGCTAGGTCGCTAGCGCCCTGGCGACGTTCTCGTCGGGACGATCACGGTTCGCTGTGGACGCGCGGCGCGTCGGGGTACAGCGACCGGAGCCCACGCCAGGCGACGTCGGCCGCGCTCTCCGCGGGCTCGGCGAGATCCCACTCCAGGTAGAGCTTGTCGCCGTCGTAGCAACCGAAGCTCGTCGACAGGCAGAGCAGCGGCTCGCGCTCGGTGGCATACCCCTCGCGCGCGACGTCGTGCCCGTAGATCGCCACGCGAGCGTCCGGGTCGATCGCGCGGAGGAAGGCATAGGCACGGTCGCTCGATGTGCTCCGCGCCCAGAGCAGCGCGCCGAGCGTCCCGTGCAGGCTCATCTCCGAGAGCGGTACGTCGAGGAACCCGTCGAGCGGGAGCCGATCGAGATCTTGCCGGCTCTGGATGCGGGCGTGCGGCGCCGCGTGGAGCATGACCAGCCGGGCCGCGCGCGCGGCCGCCACGAACGGCCATCCGCGGAACCAGCTTCGCATCGCCAGCGTGTCCTCCGGGCCGAGGAGATCTTCGAGCCGCAGCGCCTCGTCCGGGAAGAATTTCGCCACCACCGGACCTCCCACGTGCGCGTGCTCGTGGTTTCCGAGCAGGTAGTGAACCCGGCCGGGGTGGCGTTCCGCGAGACTCCTCGCCTTTTTCAGCAAGGTCACGGAATCGCCCCGGTAGAACGAGCCCAGATAGTCGGGCCATTCACCCTCGTCGAGCTCGGGCCCGTGGACCAGGTCGCCCGTGATCACGAGGACCGCGCCGTCACGGCCGGTCGCCGCGTGCTCGAAGATCTCGGCGATTCGCTCGAAATCCGCGACATTGCCCTGGAAGTCGGTGGCGACGATCAGTCTGCCCCGATCAGGGAGGTCGACGACACGCTGCACGTCTCCAGCATAGCCGAACGTCCCTGCGTTCGCCTCGCGTGAACTGAGCCCATCCGACGCGTGAACGCCGGCCGGCTGCCACGCCACGCCCTCTGCCAGATCATCCAGATTTGACGAAGTATTACAATAGTACTGTGACTTGGCGGAGGTTCCCGCTCAGGCTAGGCTCGCAGTCGTATGCAAAACCGGAAACTTTCAGCGTGGGTGGACGAGGTCGCCCATCAGACGCGGCCTGATCGGGTCGTCTTCTGTGACGGCTCCGAGGCGGAGAACCGAACGCTGATCCAGGGGATGCTGAGCGACGGTACGCTCCTCGCGCTCGACGGGGAGAGATACCCCAACTGCTATCTTCACCGGAGCGACCCGACCGACGTCGCCCGGACTGAGCACCTCACGTTCATCTGCACTCGCGACAAGGAAGACGCGGGCCCGACGAACAACTGGATGTCGCCGGACGAGGCCTCGCAGCGGGTCGGACGGCTGTTTGACGGGGCGATGAGGGGGCGGACGATGTTCGTCGTCCCGTATTTGATGGGCCCAGTGGGATCGCCCTCGGCGAAGGTCGGAATCGAGATCACCGACAGCCCTTATGTCGTGGCGAGCATGCGGATCATGACCCGTATGGGCCGGGTCGCGCTCGATGCGCTGGGCAGCTCGGATGACTTCTGCAGGGGGCTGCACTCGCTCGGGGACCTGAGCCCCGAGCGCCGCTTCGTCTGCCATTTCCCGGCGGAGCGGCTCATCTGGAGCGTCGGCTCCGGGTATGGGGGCAACGCGCTGCTCGGGAAGAAGTGTTTCGCGCTGCGCATCGCGAGCACGATGGCGCGCGACGAAGGGTGGTTCGCGGAGCACATGCTCATCCTCGGCCTGGAGGACCCGGGAGGGCGGGTGACGTACGTCTGCGCGGCGTTCCCGAGCGCCTGCGGGAAGACGAACCTCGCCATGCTCGTGCCGCCGGCGTCCCAGAAGGGGTGGAAGGTGTGGACCGTCGGCGACGACATCGCCTGGCTGCGGATCGGCCGGGATGGCCGGCTCTGGGCGATCAACCCCGAGGCCGGCTTCTTCGGCGTGGCGCCGGGGACGAGCTCGAGGACGAACCCGAACGCCCTGGCGACGCTGGCCAGGAACTCGATCTTCACGAACGTGGCGCTCACGCCGGAGGGGACGCCGTGGTGGGAGGGCTTCGACGGTCCGGTGCCGCCGGTGCTGACCGACTGGAGGGGACGCCGGTGGACGCCCGACAGCGGGGAGCCCGCGGCGCATCCGAACAGCCGGTTCACCGCGCCGGCCCGCCAGTGCCCGTCCATCTCGACGGAGTTCGACGCCGCAGCGGGCGTGCCCATCTCGGCCATCGTCTTCGGCGGACGGCGCGCGCGGCTCGCGCCGCTCGTCTGCGAGGCGCGCGGCTGGGCCCACGGCGTCTATCTGGGCGCGACGATGGCCTCGGAGACGACCGCGGCCGCCACCGGGAAGGTCGGGGTCGTCCGCCGCGACCCGATGGCGATGCGCCCCTTCTGCGGATACAACATGGGCGATTACTTCCGGCACTGGATCGAGCTCGGCGAGAACCGCGCGGCGTTCCCGAAGATCTTCCACGTGAACTGGTTCCGGCAGAGCGAGGCGGGCGCGCTCCTCTGGCCAGGCTTCGGCGAGAACCTCCGCGTCCTCCGCTGGATCGTCGCGCGCGTGCGCGGGGAGGCGAAGGGACACGACACCGCGGTCGGGATCATGCCCACCGACGGCGAGCTCGACACGAGCGGCCTCGGCGTGAACGACGAGGCAATGCGCGAGCTCTTCGCCATCGATCGCGACGCGTGGCTGGAGGAGGCGCGCGATCGCGAGGCGTTCCTGGAGTCGTTCGGCTCGCGTATGCCCGAGGCGCTGCTCCGGCAAAACCGGGATCTCATGGCCCGGATCCGGGCGTGAGCTAGCGCCGTCGAGAGCGGTTCACGTGCGGTTCAGGCCACGCACCGCCGCGAGGCCCGGATGGCCCCGGCCCGAAGGCTCGCGGTCGCGACGCGCGAACCCTGCACAGGAGCACCCCGGCGCTCGACGCCCCAGGCCGCGCACGGCCCAGGAAGTGAGCCGCGCGCCCGCGCCAGCCCATGAACCGACCCGTTCGTCCGCGCTGCGTGGCGAGAACGGTCGGGAATGTCTTGACGCCGGCGCAAGTAGGCCCACACAGTTCTTTCAAAGAATTTTGAAACTTTCATGAGCCACGCAAGCGACATCCATCGCCAGGCGGAGCTGCTCGCGGCGGACGCGATCGGCGACGTCATCGAGCACTGGGGCTTTCGCCGGGTGCTCGGGCGGATCTGGACCGTCCTGTTCATTGAAGGCGGAGCCCTCTCCGCCGCCGAGATCGGCGAGCGGCTGCAGGTTTCTTCCGGCGCAATGAGTATGTCGCTGACAGAATTGCAAAGGTGGGGTGTAGTACGAAGAGTATGGAAACCGGGCGAGCGGAAGGAGTTCTTCGAGGCCGAGACGGACTTCTGGAAGATGATTTCCAAAGTGTTCGCCGAGCGCGAGCGGCTGATCGCCGACGCCGTGAGGGAGCGCCTCGAGCGGGCTTCGGCGCTGCTCGAGGGCCTGCCTCCCACCGACGCCGCCCGGTTCAGCCTCGATCGGGTGGAGCGGCTCCTCTCGTTCGTGATCGTCGCGCAGGCGGCGCTCGACGGGTTCATCAAGAGCAGGACCGTGGATTTCTCGCGGTTCGGGGATCTGGTCAGGTTCCCCATCCGCGCCGTGCGTTCCCGGCGAGGCGCCTAGCGGGACCGTGATTTCGGAGAGCTCGACCGTCACGGGGGCCCCGCGCGGTGCGGGGCGCAGCGTGCGCTCGTGCTTCCAGGTGGAGATGGGATGACTGCGACTACAACGTTTACTGGGACGGTCCAGCGGAGCGATGTCGTCTCGAGCCTCGGAGGCATGTGCGCTGGGCGAGGGCTCGACGCGCTCGCTGCGCGCCTCGCGGAGCTGAGGCGCCTGCTCGACGGGGACCTCGGCGACATCGAGCGCGAGATCGCGAAGGTCGGGCTGGACGGCGAGACGCCGGCGCACCGGAGCGCTCGGCACTTGCTCGGCCTGAACGGCAAGCGGCTGCGGCCCATCTGCGTCGCGCTGGCCTCCCACATCGGGAGCGGCTTCAACGACGCCGCGCGGACGTTCGCGGTCGCGGTCGAGCTCGTCCACAACGCGACGCTGTTGCACGACGACGTCGTCGACCTCGGCGACCGCCGGCGCGGCGCGGACGCGGCGCGGGTCATCTACGGCAACGCGGCCTCGATCTTCGGCGGCGACTACCTCCTGCTCGACGCGCTCTCCAAGATCCAGGCGGTCGGCATGATCGACGTGCTCGAGCGGGTGCTCCTCGTGATCAAGGAGATGGTCGTGGCCGAGGCGCTCCAGCTCGCGTCGCGGGGCCGCGTGCGCACGAGCTCGAGCGAGTACTTCCAGATCGTCGACGGCAAGACGGCGTCGCTGTTCCGCTGGGCGATGTTCGCAGGGGCGCGCGCGGGCGGCGTGAGCGAGCCGCTCTGCAAGGCGCTCGAGAGCTTCGGGACGAGCCTCGGGGTCGCGTTCCAGCTCGTCGACGACGTCCTCGACTTCGCAGGCGACCCGGAGGCGACCGGCAAGGCGCTGCTCACGGACCTGCGCGAGGGCAAGATGACGTACCCGCTGCTCCTCGCCATGGAGCGCGACCGCGAGCTCACGCCCGCCCTCGAGGCGCACTGCGCGTCGGAGGACACGGCCGTCGAGCCGGAGCTCGGCCGGCGCATCGCGCAGATCATGGTCGAGAAGCGCGTCGTGGACGACTGCCTGGAGCTCGCCTCCCGCCTCTGCGGGGACGCGGTGCGGAGCATCGAGCCGCTCCCGGAGAGCCCGGCGAAGGCGGCGCTGGAGGGGGTCGCGATGTCGACGCCCCGGCGGAAGCGGTGAGCGGCGATGACGAACCCCTTGATGCAGTGCGCGGAGCGCGCGCCCCGCTCGCGAGCGCGCGCGGCGCGCGGAGACACCCGATGAGCCAACACGTGTCCAGCCGGATCAGCGGCTTCTACAAGCGGTGCCTTGAGGAGCGGCTCCGCGCGATCCAGGCGCTCGGTCTGCTCGACGAGGAGGCGCTCGCGCACCTCGCGAGCGGGGGAGGGCTGCCGACGGCGGTGGCCGATCGGATGTGCGAGAACGTCATCGCGACGCACGCTCTCCCGCTCGGCCTTGCGCTGAACTTCCGCGTGAACCAGCGCGACGTGCTGGTGCCGATGGCGGTGGAGGAGCCGAGCGTCATCGCCGCCGCGTCGAACGCGGCGCGCATGGTCCGGCGGTCGGGCGGCTTCTCCGGCGAGGCGGACCCGCCGATCATGACCGCCCAGGTCCAGCTCGACGACGTGCCGGACGCGGAGGCGGCCGCGGGCCGGCTGGAGGCGGCCCGCGCGAGCCTGCTCGCGGCCGGGGACGCGGCCATCCCCAGGATGGTGGCGCGCGGCGGCGGCTGCCGCGATCTCGAGGTGCGCGTCCTCTCGGCGGAGCTCGGCGTGCTCGTCGTGCACCTCTACGTCGAGGTCGGTGACGCCATGGGCGCGAACCTGGTCGACACCGTCGCAGAGGCGGTGGCGCCGCTCGTGCAGCGCATCGCCGGCGGGACGCTGGGCCTGCGGATCCTCTCCAACCTGACCGTCCGCCGCCTCGTCCGGGTGACGGCCACCGTGACGGACGACGCGCTCGGGGGCGCGGACGTGGCGAGCGGCATCGCGCGGGCGAGCCGCTTCGCGGAGCTCGATCCGTACCGGGCGACGACCCACAACAAGGGCTTCATGAACGGGCTCGACGCGGCCGCGGTCGCGCTCGGGCAGGACTTCCGCGCCATCGAGGCGGGCGCGCACGCGTACGCGGCGATCGGCGGCCGGTACCGGCCGCTCAGCACGTGGGAGCGCATCCCCGGCGGGCTCGTGGGGCGGGCGGAGCTGCCGCTCGCCGTCGGCACGGTGGGCGGCGCGACCGAGGTGCACGCGGGCGTGCGCGCCGCGCTGCAGCTCGTGGGCGCGAAGAGCGCGCGCGAGCTCGCGGTGGTGCTGGCGTCCGTCGGGCTGGCGTCCAACCTGGCGGCGCTGCGCGCGCTCGCGAGCGAGGGCATCCAGCGAGGCCACATGCGGCTCCACGAGCGGAAACGCGCGATCGGCGCAGGGGGCGGGGAGTCCGCCGCGCCGCCGTCCGGCGAAGGCAAGCGGTTCGCCGCAGAGCGCGCCGAGGCGCCGCGCGCGGTGCACCAGGCGGGGAGCGGGACATGAGCGAGGCGAGCCAGGATCAGGCGCCGCGCGGCGGGCGCCGCTTCGGCACGGGCGAGATGTTCGACGGCATCGCGGAGCGGTACGACCTCCTGAACCGGGTCATCTCGCTGGGGCTCGATCAGGGCTGGCGGCGGCGCGCGGTGCGCTCGCTCGAGCTCTCGCCCGGCGCGACGGTGCTCGATCTCGCGACCGGCACCGCCGATCTCGCGATCGCGATCGCGCGGGCGCACGAGGTGAAGGTCATCGGGGTCGATCCGTCGCAGGGGATGCTCGGCGTCGGCCGCCGGAAGGTGGAGTCCGCGGGGCTCGCCGGGCGGATCGATCTCGAGGTCGGCGACGCGCAGCAGCTCCAGCTCGGCGACGCGAGCGTCGACGCCATCTCGATGGCGTTCGGGATCCGCAACGTCCCGGATCGCGCGCGGGCGCTCCGCGAGATGGCGCGCGTCACGCGGCCCGGGGGGCGCATCGCGATCCTCGAGCTCAGCGAGCCGCGCAGCGGGCTCATGGGCAAGCTCGCGCGCTTCCACATCCACACGGTCGTCCCGTACGTGGGCGGCGCGATCTCCGGCAAGGACGAGTACCGGTACCTGCAGGACTCGATCGCGAGGTTCCCGCCGCCGGACGAGTTCGCGGAGCTGATGCGCGGCGCGGGGCTGCGCGTGCTCCGCGTGGAGCCGCTCACGATGGGCGTCGTGTGCCTCTTCGTCGCGACGCCCGAGGGGGCCTGAGGTGCGCGCGAGAGAGGGCCTCGGGGGGCGGTGATGGGCGGGTCGAACCTCCACTCTGCCTGGGCGCAGCTGTTCGTCCGCGCGCTCGCGCAGGCCGGGGTGCGCGACCTGGTCCTCTGCCCCGGCTCGCGCTCCACGCCGCTCGCGATCGCGGCGATGGAGAGCGAGGAGGTGCGCTGCCACAGCGTCGTCGACGAGCGCGCCGCCGCGTTCTTCGCGCTCGGGCAGGCGCGCGTCACCGGACGGCCCAGCGTCTTTCTCTGCACCTCGGGCACCGCCGGCGCGCACGCGCTCCCGGCGATCATCGAGGCGCACCAGAGCTTCACCCCGTTCATCGCGATCACGGCCGACCGTCCGTGGGAGCTCGCCGACGCCGCGGCCTCGCAGACCATCGATCAGACCAAGCTCTTCGGCGACCATGTCCGTCACTTCGCCGAGCTCGGGCTGCCGGATCCGTGGCCCCTCGCGATGCGCGCGGTGACGCGCATCGCGGCCCAGGCGGTCACGCGCGCGCTGTCGCCGACGCCGGGCCCGGTCCACATCAACGCGCGCTTCCGCAAGCCGCTCGAGCCGGTCGACGCGGCCGGGCCCGAGCCATGGCAGGCAGAGTGGGAGGCGCTGATGCGCCGCGCCGGCACGCGGGTCGTGTCGGCCCGCGCCGGGGTCGATGGGCGCGCGATCGAGGAGCTCGCCGCGCGCTGCGCGCGCGCGGAGCGGGGGCTCATCGTGTGCGGCCCCGCCGAGAGCCGAGAGGACGACGCGCGCGCGCGCCGCGCGGTGCTCGCGCTCTCGCGCGCGACAGGCTTCCCGGTGCTCGCCGAGGGCACGAGCCAGATCTGCTTTGGCGGCCTCACCGAGGGCGTCGTGATGCCGGCGTCGTTCGATTCGTTCCTCCGCGCGCCCGAGTTCCGCGCGGCGAACGCGCCCGACCTCATCCTCGAGCTCGGCGCCCCGCCGACGTCGGCCGGCTATGCGACCTACATCGCCGAGCACACGAGCGCCCGCCGCGTCGTCGTCTCCTCGCACGGCTGGAACGACCCGACGAGCGCCGCGGCTGCCCTCGTCATGGGTGAGCCCGTGGAGGTGTGCGAGGCGCTCGCGGCGCGCCTCGCCGGGGCGGCGCTGAGCCTGGGGCGCGGGCGGCGGGACTGGGCCGCGACGTTCGCGCGCGCCGGCGAGATCGCGGCGGCGCACGCCGCGCGCGCTTGCGCCGGGGACGAGCTGACGGAGGGCGCCATCGCCCGGATGGTGGCCAGCGCGTGCCCTGCGGGCTCGCTGCTCGCGATCGGCAACAGCATGCCGGTGCGCGATCTCGATACGTACTGCCCGCCGTCGGCGCGCGCGCTGCGCGTGCTGCACCAGCGCGGGGCGAGCGGGATCGACGGCCTCGTGTCGGCGGCGGCCGGCGCGCGCGTGGCGGCCGCCGCGCCGGTCACGTTGCTGCTCGGCGATCTCAGCCTGCTGCACGATCTGACCGGGCTGCTCCTCGCCTCGAAGGCAGCGGGCGATGGCCGAGGGCCGCTCATCATCGTGGTGGTCCAGAACGACGGCGGCCGCATCTTCGAGCACCTCCCCATCGCCAGGCGCGGCGCCGAGCTGCTCGAGCGCTGCTTCACGATGCCGCAGCACCTCGACTTCGCGCCCGCGGCGGCGATGTTCGGGCTCGCCTACGAGCGCGCCGGCACCGCCGGGGATCTCGCCCGCGCGCTCGCCGCGGGCTACCAGCGGACGGGCGCGACGCTGATCGAGGCGGTGGTGCCGCCCCACGACGGCGCTGCCCGCGTGGCGCGGCTCTGGTCCGACGTTCGTCGCGACATCGCAGCCCTGGGCAGCGCGCCGGCCGCGGACGGCGCGGCGGCCGATCTGCAGACTCCATGAGCGGCGCGCGCCGAGAACCCCGAGCTTGCCGAGAGGGATCCACGATCATGAGCCAGGTCAACGCGAACACGAGTCCCGCTTCCGACGAGGTCGCTCGCGGCGGGTCCGGCGAGGGCGCCGCGCAGCGCGGGAGCGATCGCGCTGCCGCGAGGGCGCGCGGGCCCCGCGAGCCGGGGAGGGGATCGTGAGCGCCGCGGCGGCCCCTCAGGCGGCGGGCGCGGCGGGCGCAGCGGTCCCGGGTGGCGTGCGACCCGGCTCGCTCCGGGCGTGGCTCCTCGCGTGCCGGCCGGCGACGCTCACCGCGGCGCTCGCGCCGGTGATGGTCGGGACCGCCGTCGCCTACGCGCTCGGCGGGATGCGGCTCGGCCCGGCGCTCTCGGCGCTCGCGGGCGCGATGCTCATCCAGATCGCGACGAACTTCGCGAACGATGTCTTCGATCACGAGAAGGGCGCCGACACGCACGAGCGGCTCGGCCCGACGCGCGCCGTGCAGGCGGGGCTGCTCACGCCGCGCCAGGTGCGCGCCGGGCTGCTCGTCACGATCGCGCTCACGCTGCCGTTCGGGGTGTACCTGGCGTTCGTGGGCGGGTGGCCCATCGTGGTGATCGGCGTCGTCTCGATCCTCGCTGGCGTCGCGTACACCGGTGGGCCGTACCCGCTCGGCTATCACGGCCTCGGCGACCTCTTCGTGTTCGTGTTCTTCGGCCTCGTCGCCGTCTGCGGTACGGCGTTCGTCCAGCTCGGCTCGGTCCCGCCGCTCGCGTGGGCGGCGGCCGTGCCGATCGGCGCCATCGCCACCGCCGTGCTCGTCGTCAACAACGTCCGCGATCGCGAGACGGACGTCGTCGCCGGCAAGCGCACGCTCGCCGTCCGGCTCGGGCGCCGCGCGGGCGTCATCGAATACGCGATGCTCTTCGCCGCCGCCTACGCGGTGCCGGTCGCGCTCGCCGTCGGCGAGGGCCGGCGGTGGACGCTCCTCGTGCTCGCGACGTTCCCTCGCGCGGTGCGCCTGCTCCGGGTGCTGGCGACGACCGACGGCCGGCCGCTCAACGACTGCCTCGCCGGGACGGCGAAGCTGCTGCTCGCGTACGCGCTGCTCTTCTCGCTCGGCCTCGCGGCCCACCTGTAGAGATCATGCGCGTCGTCGATGCCCGCCTCGCGTCCCGGGTCCTTGATGGCGCGCGCCGGGGCCTCGTGCTGTCGCTCACCGACGACGAGGGACGCGTCGGCCTGGGTGAGGCCACGCCGCTCCCCGGCTTCTCACCCGACACGGCCGACGAGGACCAGCGCGCGCTCGCCGAGCTGCCGGGGGCGCTCGGCGCGGTCGACCTTCCGGCCGAGGGCGCTCCGCCGACGGCGACGGCGTCCGCGATCCTGCGCGCGCTCGCGCCGCTGTCATCGCGGCTGCGCGAGCTCCCGGCGGCGCGCTTCGCCCTGGAGACGGCGCTGCTCGATCTGCTGGGCCAGCGCCTCGGCCTCTCGATGTCGGCGTGCCTCGGCGGACACGTGCGCTACGCCGAGGTCCAGGTCAACGGGCTGCTCACGACCTCGGTGCCGCTGCCGGAGATGCTCGAGCGCGCTCGCGCGGACGCCGCGCGCGGCGTCCGCGCGATCAAGGTGAAGCTCCGCTCGCGCGGGGAGGACGGCTTCGCGCGCGACCTCGAGGCGCTGCGCGCGCTGCGGCGGGAGCACCCGGGCGTCGAGCTCCGGCTCGACGCGAACGCGGCGTGGTCGCTCGACGAGGCGCCCCGCCGGCTCGCGCTCCTCGCGCCGCTCGGCCCGCGCTTCGTCGAGCAGCCGGTCGCGCCGGAGCTCCTCCACCACCTCGGCGCGCGCGAGGTCCCGTGGGCGGCCGACGAGTCGCTCGCGGTCGAGGGCATGCCGGAGCGCCTGCTCGAAGCGGAAGGCTGCGCCGCGTTCATCCTGAAGCCCGCGATGCTCGGCCTGCTGCGCGCGCACACGCTCGGCTGCAGGGCACAGGCGCGCGGCCTCGACGCCGTGGTGACGCACCTCTTCGACGGGCCCATCGCGCTCGCCGCCTCGTGTGAGCTCGCGCTCGCCTTGCCGCGCGCGCCGCTCGCGTGCGGCCTCGACGCGCACGCCGGCCTGGAGGCGTGGCCCGCGATCCGGATCCCGCAGCTCCGCGAGGGCGGCCTAGTCGCGGCCAGCGATCAGCCCGGCCTCGGCATCCGGCCATGGACGGGCTGAGCCTCCTCGATGCCGCGCGCGATCCCGCGCTCGCCGCCCGGACAGCGATCGTCCTCGGCGGCGCCGAGGACGACGCGCCGCGCGCGATCGACGTCCCCGCCCTCGGCGTCGGCCCCGGCGGCGCCCTCCGCTTCGGCGAGCTGGCGCCCGCGGTCGCGGCCGTATCCGTCCGGCTCGCCCGCGCGGGGGTAGGGCAGGGAGCCCGCGTGGCGCTGGTCGCCCCGAACGCGCTCGGGACCGTGGTCGTCATCCACGCGCTGCTCGCGCTCGGCGCCGTGCTCGTCCCGATCCATCCCCGGCTCACGGCCGGCGAGGCGGGCCTCCTGATCGACGACGCGCGCCCCGACCTCGTGCTGCGCGAGCCTGCGCTCGCCGCCCTGCTCGACGACGCCGCGCCGGAGATCGGCGCGCTCCGCGAGCGCGGGGCGCGCGCCGCCGAGGCCGCGCGCGTCCCGCCGCCGGACGCTTCCGGCGATCTGGCGATCGTCTACACCTCGGGCACCACCGGGCGTCCCAAGGGCGCGGTGCTCTCGCGCCGCGCGTTCCTCGCCGCCGCCGAGGGGAGCGCGGCCAACCTCGGCGTGCGCGACGACGACCGCTGGCTGCTCTGCCTTCCGCTCTGCCACGTCGGTGGCCTCTCGATCGTGACCCGCTGCTTGCTCGCGCGCCGCGCTGTCATCCTCGCGCCTCGCTTCGAGCCCACCTCGGTGCTCGCCTCGATCGTCCGCGACCGCGCGACGCTGCTCTCCGTGGTGCCGACGATGCTGCTCGCGCTGCTGGAGGCCGATCGCGACAACGTCCTCGCCCGGCTCCGCGCGGTGCTCGTCGGCGGCGCGGGCGCTCCGGAGCGGGCGCTCGACGAGTGCGCGCGCCGCGGGGTCCCCGCGCTCACCACGTACGGCCTCACCGAGGCGTGCTCGCAGGTCACCGTGCAGCGCCCGCGCGATCCGCGCGCGAGAGAGCCGGGCTCCGGCTCCCCGATCGCCGGCGTCGAGCTTCGCATCGAGGGCGCCGGCAGCGACGGCGTGGGCCGCATCGAGATCCGCGGCCCGGTGCTGTTCCGCGGCTACTACCGCGGCCCCGACCGCGCGCCGGAGCTCTCGGTCGACGGCGCCGGGTGGTTCGGCACCGGCGATCTCGGCGCGCTCGACGCCGCCGGGCGGCTGCACGTCGCGGCGCGCCGAAGCGATCTCATCGTGACCGGCGGAGAGAACGTCTACCCCGCCGAGGTGGAGCAGGTCCTCGCGTCCTGCGAGGGCGTCGCCGGCGCGGTGGTGTTCGGCGTGCCTGACGATCGCTGGGGTCAGGTCGTCGCCGCGGCGATCGTCCCCGATCAGGCCTCGCCCTGCGAGGCGGGCGGCGCCGCACCCTCCCCCGCATGGCTCGGCGATCTCGCGGCCGTCGTCGCGGCGCGGCTCGCCCCGCACAAGCGCCCGCGGCGCCTCTGCGCCGTCGCGGCGCTGCCGCTCACCGCGGCCGGCAAGCTCGATCGCGCCGGCGCGGCGGCGCAGCTCGCGGCCGCGCTCGCCCCGTTCCCACCACGCTAGCGCCCGGCGCGCCGTCCGGCGGCCGTCGCTCGGCGCGGTTAGGCGAGCGCGCTGCGCAGATCGCCCGGGAGCGGGCACGGCGTGAAGCGCGCGCCGTCGATGCACACGTGCACGGTCTGCCCGATGGCGGCGACGCGGCCCGCCGTCGTCATCGTCACGCGGTAGCCCACCGTGAACGACGTGTCGCCGAGCTTCGGCGCGAGCACCTCGACCTCGATGGTGTCACCGAACCGGAGCGGCAGGAGGTAATCCGCCTCGGCGTGGACGAGCGGCAGCTTGATCGTGCCGCCCGCGATCATCGCAGGAAGGTCGATGCCTCGCTCCTTCAGCGCGATCATGTACGCGTCGCTGAAATACTCGAGGACCCGCGGATAGAAGACGATCCCGGCCGCATCGACGTCCTGGAAGCGCACGGCGCGGCGCTCCACGGCGAGGCGCGGCGCGGTCTGCTTGAGCTCATCGACGCTGAACGCGCGCTTCATCGCGCCGCAGGTTAGCGCAGAGGCGCCGAGCACGTCGCGAGGAGCGCGGTGCTCCGCCGCACCGCGGCGCCCTCCTTCTCCAGCTCTGACGCGGGCGGTCAGGTCTTACCGCCGACGCTTCGCCGGGTCGTTCTGCTGTCCCTTTCTGCTCGCCGTCGTCCGTTTCGCAGTCCATGCTCGCCCGCGATGGCTGACCGACGTCCCGGCGGTCTCGGGGCCGGGTCCCGCAGGCTGCGTCGCGCCACCTCGAAGGATCGCGAGCGCCGCGCGATGCGATGCCTCCGGGCCCGAGCGCCGCGTTCCCGCGGCGTGCTCGTGGCGCTCGCTTGTCTCCTGGGAGCGAGCTTCGCGGCCGCGTGCGAGTCGGCGCCGGTGTCGACCCCGACGCCGATGCCCTCTCAGAGCCCGCCCGTCGCTGCGCTGCCGCGGCCTGCGTTCGCGGAGACCTCGACGCCGACCGGCGCGGCGCACGCGTCGAACCCGCTCGGCCTCCCCCCGTACCCGATCAAGCTAGAGCCAGGCCGCCGCGTGTTCACCTTCTCGGACCGGATGCTCGCCGGGGCCAAGCTCGGGTCCACGCTCGTGCTGTACGCGGCGACCGTGGTCGGCTTCGACGGCGACGACCTCATCGTCGAGGGGAGGGGCGGACCGTCGTACAAGGTTCACCCGGGCTACGTCATCCCCGTGCCCGACGCGCCCCGCCTCCGGCCCCACGACCCGCTGCTCACGGAGTGGAACGGCGTCATGAAGCATGCCGTCCTCACCCGCTTCGTGAAGGACAAGATCGAGGTCCGCTACACCGACATGGACCCGCGGACTCCGCTCGCGCAGCTCAAGGGGGTTCGCTTCGTCGTGCAGACCGCGGGGCTCGCCCCCGGTAACTTCGCCGCATGGAAGGACGGCGAGACGTGGCGCCACGTGCTGCTCGTGTCGCGGCTCGGCGGTCCTCCGGCCGAGCCAGGCGCCGTCCTGACGTCGCTGCCCACCAGCTCCGCGCGGTGGTTTGCCCTCGGTTACGGCGGCGCCGCATTGCTCGCCGACGAGTCGGCGCTCCGTCCGCTCCCCGTCAAGCCGCAGCTCAAGATCGGGGCGAGCGTCTGGGCCGAATGGGTCGGCGCGCTGCGCCCCGCCGTCGTGCAGAGCGCCGAAGAGACAGGCCTGTACACGGTCAAGTTCGAGCGCGCCGGGCGGCCGGCCACGGTCGGCTGGGGGCTGCTCACGCCGCCGCTCGATCTGTAGTAGCCGCACGGCACCGCAAGAGCGCGTCGATCGAGCCTCTACCCTGGCCCGAGGAGCGCGCCTGGCCCATGGCGAACTTCCGAGGTGGGCGAGCGCCGGATCGCGCATCTCGCCGCGCCGCAAAGCGGCGATCCGGAGTCGAGCAACGCCGCTTGCACGCAGCGCCGGTGCGCAAGACGCTACGCGTTTTCGCCCGATATGGAGAGTGGTAAGCGCTGTAGTATGGATCTCAGGAGCGCATGGCTGGCGACGCGCCAGTGGGTCCCTTTCACCCTCAGGACCATGGCGTACGGCACCGTGTCTCTGACGCTGGGCCCCCTCACGCCGCAGCGCTCGGCGAGCCTGTGGGCGATGCGCCGCTGGTGTCAGGCGAGCGCGCGAGGGCTCGATATCGAGATCCAGGCGAGCGGACTCGAGAACGTCCCTCCCGGGGTGTTCGTCTACTGCTCCAACCACCAGAGCCTTCTTGACATCCTGGCCCTCGGCGCCGCGTTGCCGGGCGATTTCAAGTGGGCTGCCAAGCGCTCTCTCATGAAGATCCCATTCCTCGGCTGGCACCTCCGGCTCGCGGGCCATGTGCCGGTCGATCGCACGGTCGGCTCCCGCGCCGCGGTCGAGGCGATCTCGCGGTTCGAAGAGGTGCTCAAGAGCGGCAAGCCGCTGCTCGTCTTCCCCGAGGGGACGCGGAGCGAGGACGGCATCCTCCGGCAGTTCAAGAACGGCGGCTTCTATGCAGCCGTCCGCGCCGGCGTGCCCGTGGTGCCGGTCGCCATCGACGGCACGCACCTCCTCATGAAGAAGGGCGCCCTCGACACCGGCGACGGCACCCTGCGGATCGTCCGTGTCCGGGTCGGCGCGCCGATCGCCGTGCGCCCGGACGGCCGCGAGGGCGCGCGGGTCAACGAGCTGCGCGAGCGCGCCCACGCCGCGGTGAGCGAGCTCCTCCGCTCGATCGGCGGTCGCGTCGAAGCGCCGGACGGAGCCGTGGCCGCATCGGAGGCGCCGGCGAGCGGCGCCCGGACCGAGCAGGCGTCCGGCTGACGGGTCGACGCGCCGGCGGGGCGGATCAATCGCAGAGGCTGGGGAGCGCGTCGATCTCGGCGAACAGCTCGTCGTAGCCGTCGATGCGACGGCCACCGTGCGCCTCATCGTCGAACCGGTAGAACACGCGCCGCGCGACCGGCATCACGCCGCCGTTGTCGTAGGCCTCGGCGTCGGTCGCCGTGTTGCCGAAGGCCCACGCGGGCAGCATCTCCCTTCCGTCGAACAGCCGCTCCAGCTCCGCTGTCTTGTACTCCGCGGCGCCGTCGCCCGTCGCGCCCGTCAGGCCCAGCGTGGTGTGCACGATGCCAGGCGGGAAGCCGTACGCCTCGAGGAAATCGCGCGTGCGCTGGACGAGCCACTCCGGCCGCGCGGTCAGGTACATCGGGCGGTAGCCCTTCGACGTGAGCCGGTGGAGCGCCGCCGCGGCGTGCGCGTGCGCGTCGGGCAGCTCGCCGAGGAGGAGCGAGGTGAACTCCTCGGTCTCCGTGCCGGTGAGCGTCCCATCGATGTCGCTGACGAACATCGGCGCGCCCCGCGGGACGACCTCGATGAAGAGATCGGTGCTCGAGAGGTCGCCGCGGACGACCAGGTGGACCCGGTGCCGGCCCGGACCGAGCCGCTGCGCCGCGGGGATCTCGAAGTAGACGCGGCCGCCGTCATCGCTGACACCCTCGACCGCGCGGTGCGCCGAGTCCGCTTCCGTCGTGGTCGCCGAGCCGAGGCGCTCCCACGCGCCGCCGCAGCCGCGGAGCAGATAGATGTCGACCCGCTCATCCTTCAGGTCCTTGTCCGTGATCCCGTAGGCGAACTTTCCGATGATCCACTGCGGGTCGTCCGGCGTCAGGTAGAGGTCGCGTCCGCGGTGGTTGGGGCTCCCAGCGCCGGCGATGAGGTACGAAGACGGGTGATTCCACGCGAGCTCCTCGCCCGGATCGGGCGGCGCCGCGTCACACGCCGGAGGTGGGTTGCAGGAGGCTCCCGGCGCCCCGCCGCCGCTCGAACCGCCGTCCTCGCCGCTCGGCGCGCCGCCGCCGCCATCATTCTGGCCCCCGCCGCTGTTCTGGCCGTCGCCATCGCTGCCCCGGCCATCGTCATCGCCTCCCTGGCCACCGCCCCCGCCTCCGCTCGGCGCCCACTCGAGCGTCGCGTCGGCCGATCCGCAGCCGATCGCGAGCGCTGTTGTCGCCATGACAAGTAGGATCCTGGTCTGCATCGGGCCCGAGTGTGACCGAGTCGCCCCCGTTCGAACAGCGACCTCCGGTCATCGAGGGCCTCCCGGGGGACCGCGCTCGCCCCTTGCGCGCTGGCCCGACTCCGGGCAATCGTAGCGGCCCCAACGATGCCCAAGCCCGATCCGAAGGTCTTGCTTCGCCACACCGGTGACTATCTCAAGGCGCACCCCGAGGAGATCGCGAGGGCGCTCCGCGGCGCGCTCCGCCTGCGGTTCGGCGTCCCGATCGATGCGCTGCGCTATCTGGCGCGAGAGCTCAGCGGCGGCAAGCGCGCGCCGAAGGACATCGTGATCGAGGCCGCGCCCCCGGGCCTGCGCCTCGCCCTGACGGTGAAGATCATGGGCGCCCCGATCCGGGCCTCGTTCACGGCCTTCGCCGAGGAGCTCGACGTGCGCGCGGACGCGATCCAGGTCGGCCTGCGGATCGCCGACCTCAAGCTGCAGGTGCTGGGCGACGAGGCCTCGCCGATCGCCGGGCTGATCGGCTCGGGGGCGATCGACCTGAACAAGCCGGGCGATCTCGTCTCCTTCATGCCCAAGCGGCCCGCCGCGCTGATCGACGCGAAGGGTGACAGGATTTCCCTGGATCTCCTCAAAATCCCGGCCCTCGGCGGGAATCCGACGGTCGTGCGGGCGCTGCGCATCTGCGCGCCGGTGCTCGGTGTCCGTGCGCTCAAGACCAAGGATGACCACCTGGACGTGCACCTCAAGGCCACCCCCTCCGGGGTCGCCGCCGCGATCGCCGCGGTGCGCGCGGGTCTCTGAGGCTCTTTCCGGTGGGGGCCGTCGCCCGCTAGACTTCTCCGTGCATGTCTCGGCTCCCCGAGCCCGCGCCGGCTGCGCTCTCGTTCCAGTTCCTTGCCGAGATTGCGTCCGGGGCCACCACCCGCGTTGATCTCTGCAGGTCGGCAGGTCCGCACCGGCCTGGGGAGCTGCTCGCCGTCAAGCGGCTGCACCCGCACTTCGCCGAGGATCAGAACGTCTCCACCCGGTTCCTCGACGAGGTGCGCACGACCGCGGCGCTCAAGCACCCGAACGTGGTCGAGGTCGCCGGCTGGGGGACGGACGAGCAGGGGTGGTACTTCGCCGTCGAGCTCGTGCAGGGCGTGAGCCTCGCGCGGCTCATGAAGACCGTCTTCGACACCGGCGAGATGTTCTCCGAGCGGCTCGTCGTCCACGTCGGCGCGACGCTCTGCCGCGGGCTCAGCGCGGCGCACGAGCTCCGCTCGCCTGCCGGCGCGCTGCTCAACCTCGTGCACCGCGATCTGACGCCGGGCAACGTGCTCGTGGGGTTCCAGGGCGAGGTGAAGATCGCCGATTTCGGGCTCGCCAAATCGTCGCTCCGCGTGATGACGACGGCCGTCGGAGCGCGCCGGCGCGTGACGACGTACATGGCGCCGGAGCAGGCCCGCGGGGGCGCCGCCGACAGGCGCTCCGACCTGTTCTCGCTCGGCGTCGTGCTGTTCGAGCTCTTCACCGGCAAGCACCCGTGGCCGTCGACGAGCGACTACGAGCTCTTGCGGAGCATGTCGACGCAGCCAGCGGCCGACCTGCGGGAGCTCCGGCCGAAGATCGACAAGGAGCTCGTGTCGATCGTGATGCGCTGTCTCGAGAGGGACCCGCCGTCGCGCTTCCAGAGCGCGGACGAGATCCTCGCTCGGCTGGAGGGCTGGCTACACAGCCACGGGTACCACGAGGGGAACGAGGAGGCGCTCGGGCGCTTCGTGCGGCGCAACGCGATGAGACAGATGCGCTGGTTCGAGCGCGCCGTCACCGGCGGCTTCGCCGGGGTCGCCAAGGCGCCGCGCCCCTCGCTCTCGACAGCCGAGGCGATCCCGCGCCGGCCCTCGGCCGATCCGCGGGGCAGGGGGGCGAACGCCCCCGGTCGGCTCCGCGGCAGCGGGGGCGCGCGCGCTCAGAACGACGACGCGACCGACATCGAGGCGCGCCGCGGGACGCTGTCCCCGTCGCCGACCGGCCTCACGCCGCGCGAGGCGGACGCCGCGGACGACGACCTCGGCCGGCGCGGACCGATGGCCTCCGAGACGGCCGACGAGGCGACGGTCGTCGTCGGCAGCAACGGCAGGGTGCGCGCAGATCCCGGGTCCTCCAGCTCGGGCGGAGGACGGCGCCGCAGCAGCCTGCCCTCGTACGGATCCCTCACCGATCGGGACAGCGAGCCGCTGCCGGTGTCGGGGAACGAGCTGCGCGCGACGTCCGGGAACGAGGCGACGCCCTCGATCTCTCCCGTGGCCGCGTTCTCCGTGGATCACGACGCCGACACACCGCTCACGGCGCAGGGCGTGCCGGCAGGGGCGAGGCCGCTGCACGCGGAGGTCGACCGCCTCACGACCGAGGCGCTCCGGCTCCGCGAGGAGGCGCGCTTCGCGGTCGCCCACGCCGAGCGCAAGCTGGCGCTGGCCAAGGTGGCTGCTCACCTCTCCGAGATGGCCACCGAGGCGCTGCGCCTCTCCGCGAGCGCCGCCCCGGAGCGCGCGTCGCACCGCCTCGACGAGGCGCTCGCGCTCGAGCGGGCGATGCACAAGGTGATGTCCGCGCCGCTCACGCTCGCGCCCGAGACGACGGCGCTGCCTGTCGCGTGGGGCAACGAGCAGCGGGCCATCCTCGCCCAGCTCGGCCTCGAGCACCTGGCGTCACCGGCCGCGTCGAGGCCCTCGGATTTCGGCGCGCCCCCGCATCGGCTCACTCCGGCGCCCGGGGACGTGAGCGCGGCCCAGCATCGGCTCACTCCGACGCCCGGGGATGCGGGCGCGGCCCAGCCGTTCATGGGCGCCGACCCCGCGAGGAGCGACGCGGCAGGCGTGCCATCCGCCGCGCTCGCCGTCCGGGGTGACGCTGCGGGCGACGCGATCGGCCCGCCCACCGCCGCGGACGCTGTCGCGTTTCAGGCCAGCCTCCGGCCGATGCTCCTCGGCGTGCCGCGCGCGCTCGCGCTCGCCGTCGCGGCGGCGGCCTTCATGGCGTTCGTCTTGCTGGCCTGGTTCTATTCCTGAAGCGCCGCTGCGCGCGCGCGCGAGCGCACCCGACGCGCCGAGACGTCGCTTGATCCCGGCGGGGCACGGCGGCTACCGTCCTTGGATCATGAGCGAGCAAAGCGACTGGGTGCTGATCGGCCTGGATGAGACCACGGCGCGCCGGCAGGGGATCCCCGCGCGCATGCCGGTGCCTCGAGGGGAGTTCGAAGGGCTGGCTGACAAGGGGCTCAGCATCGACGCCGCCCGCAAGTGGATCAAAGACTTCCTCACGAACTCCGAGCCCGGCAAGAGCGGCGTCTGGCGCAAGCAGAACAGCACGCTCGTCTCGCAGTTCGAGGCGTTCCTCGACAAGGCTCCGGTCTGGGAGCGCGCGCAGAAGGCGTTCGGCGAGCGCGATTACGAGAAGGCGATCTCGGCGCTCAAGCGCATCATCACGATGGATCCCGACGATCACGCCGCGCGGCTGAACCTCGCCTCGGCGCAGGCGAACATGGGCGATCACCCCGCGGCGCTGAAGAGCTTCCAGGCGATCCGAAAGACGTTCCAGGGGGACGCCGACTACCACGTGGCGCTCGGGCAAGTGCACCTGGCGATGCAGAAGAAGGACGCCGCCCTCGACGAGATGGTGCTCGCGCTCGAGGCGAAGCCCGACTGCCAGCCGGCGCTGGACGCGATGGTCCAGCTCGGGGTCCTCCTGCCGATCTACGAGAACCCGCGCGACGCGGCCTCGCTCGTCTACGTGCGCTCCGACGCGGTGCTCGAGTACCTCGCGGGCCAGTGGGACGCGGCGCCGCGCGACGGCGCCTTCTATCTCGAGCAGCTCGCCTACCACGAGCGCGAGCTCCGCCACGACGTCGCGCTGGCCGCAGCGGAGCGCGCCGTCGCCGCCTCGGGCGAAGGGGCGAGCCGCGAGCGCGCGCACCTCGCGCGGATCGCCGCGCTCCGATCGCTCGGGCGCACCGACGAGGCGCTCGCCGCGGCCGAGGCCTTCGTCGCGACGGCGCCGTCCTCGTCGGGCGCCTGGGTCGAGCTCGCCAAGTGCCTGTCCCAGGCGGGCCGCGGAGCGGAGGTGCCCGCCGCGGTCGAGCGCGCGCTCGAGAGCGACCCAGGCGACCTCGCCGCGCTCTCGCTCCGGTTCTGGCCGAGCGATCCCGCGGACATCCAGAAGGTCAACGAGGCGATCCCCGCGCTCGCCGCCTTCGTCGCGGCTCACCCCGAGAGCGCCGGCGCGCGCCGCTCGCTCGCCCGCGCCGAGCTGGTCGCAGGTCGGATCGACGACGCGCTCGCGGGCTTCGCGGCGGCCGTCGCGCTCGCGCCCGGGGACGACGACCTCCGGGCCGAGTACTGGACCGAGCTCGGGAAGCAGCAGCGGTACCCGGACATCATCGCCGATGCCGCGAAGCTCTCGGACCTCGCGAAGCGCGACTGGAAGCTGCGATGGAACGAGGCCGAGGCGTACGCCGCGCTCGGCAAGAACATCGAGGCGCGGGCGGCGTTCTCGGCCATCAACTTCGACGAGTCGCTGCACGTCGACGTGCGCCGCAGGGCCAAGCGCGCCGTCAAGACGATGGATGAGACGCCGCCCGTCGTGCCGTGACGCCGGGCCGCGGGCGGCGCGCGCTCAGAGCGAGCCGGAGACGCCGAGCCCGACGGTGTCGCCCGTGACGATCGGCTTCACCGACAGGGCGACGTCGTTGCGGACGAGCTTCTTCTCCGGCGCGGCGAGGCCGCCGATGAACATCGCGGCCCCGGCGACCTGAGCCAGCCCGTCGACCATGAGGACGAAGACGCCGCCGCCCTTCGCATCGGCGGTGCCGACGGTGATGAAGGGGCCGGCGAGCGGGATGTAGAGCGGGAGGTAGCTCTCGCCGCTTCCGCCGCTCGCCCTGTCAGCGCTCTCCGCCACGAGCCCGACCATCGCCGAGAGGATGTAGGTGACGCCGAACGTCACGGCGCCGCCGATGACCAGGCCGCGGCGCGCCCTCTCCTCGACGCGGTAACCTTCCGGGACGGCCTGCCCTTCCTCGTAGTTCATGATCCTCGGGCCAACCGGATACGAGCCGGAAGGCGAGGCGTATCCCGGAGGCGGGGCGTAGCCCGGAGGCGGGGCGTATCCCGGAGGCGGGGCATATCCCGGAGGCGGGGCGTATCCCGGAGGCGGGGCGTATCCCGGAGGCGGGTAGTAGCCGGGCTGTTGCCCATACGGGGCAGGCGCGCCGTACGGCGCAGGGGCCCCGTGGGGCGCGGGCTGCGGCTCGGCGCCGGCAGGGGCGCCTGCGCGCGGCGAGGACGCAGCAGGAGGCGCCTGCGCGAAGGCGGAGGGGGCGCTGAGCAGGAGTGCGGCGAGAGGTGCTGCGCTGGCGAGGAGCGCTCGCCACGGGTGCGTCGAGGCGCCCTGTCCGGGATGGGTCGTCATGATCAATGACGCTAACGCAGCTCCGTCGCCGAGGTCCAGACGAGCGCAGGACGCCGGCGGGCGGCGTGTGTGCTCTCTGGCGCCGCCTATGCGCGCGTGCGCGCGGGCTCCATCGGCTGGTGCCTCCTCACGGCGCCACCGTCCATGCGCGCCTCGAGCTCCGGCGCGTGATGGTCCTCCAGGAGCGGCGGGATCTCGCCCGTGATCAACCGCGAGGCGCGCTGGTAGGTCACGTAGGAGAGGGCCCACGAGAACAGCACCAGGAAGCGGTTACGGAAGCCGATCAGGAAGAGGATATGGACGAACAGCCACGCGAGCCACGCCAGGAACCCGGAGAGCTTCAGCTTGCCGAAGTCGGCGACCGCCGCGGCGCGCCCGATCGTCGCCAGGGATCCCCGGTCGTTGTACCGGAACGGCAGCCGCGGCAGCCCCCGCAGGGTGCGCGCGATGCAGCGCGCGGCGTGGCGCCCTCCCTGGATCGCCGCGGGCGCCACGCCGGGCACGGGCGTCCCGTCCTCCTGCTTCAGCGACGCGAGGTCGCCGATCACGTAGATGTCCTCGTGACCCGGCACCGTCAGGTCCGGCGCCACCAGCACGCGCCCTGCCCGGTCGAGCGGCGCTCCGAGGGTGCGGGCGATGGCCGAGGCCGCCACGCCGGCCCCCCAGAGCACGGTCCTGGCCTCGATCCGCTTGTCGCCGATCGAGACCCCCTCCTCGTCGATGTCGGTGACGCGGCAGTTCGTCCGCACCTCCACGTTGAGCGCGGCCAGCTGCTGTCGCGCCTTCTCGCCGAGCTCCGGCACGTACGACGGCAGCACCTGCCCGGCCCCTTCCAGCAGGAGGATGCGGGCCTTGCTCGGATCGATGTGCCGGAACTCGCGCCTGAGCGTGTGCCTCGCGAGCTCCGAGAGGGCGCCGGCGAGCTCGACGCCCGTCGGGCCCGCGCCGACCACCACGAACGTCATCCAGGCGCTCCGCCGCGCCGGATCGGGCTCGCGCTCGGCCGCCTCGAAGGCGAGGAGGACGCGCCGGCGGATCTCGAGCGCGTCCTCGATGGTCTTGAGCCCGGGCGCGACGGCCGCCCACGCGTCGTTCCCGAAGTACGAATGCGACGCCCCGGCCGCGACGATCAGCTTGTCGTAGCCGAGCTCGCCGTCCTCGAAGATCACCCGCTTCTGGACGGGATCGATCGCCTTCACCTCGGCGAGGATCACGCTCGTGTTCTTCTGCTTGCGCAGCACGTGGCGGATGGGCGTGGCGATGTCGCTCGCGCTCAGGCCCGCCGTCGCGACCTGATACAGGAGGGGCTGGAACGTGTGATGGTTGTGCCGGTCGATCACGGTCACCCGTACCGGCTCGCGCCGGAGCGCCCGCGCCGCGTAGAGGCCGCCGAAGCCGGCACCGATGATGACGACGTGCTCCATGCCGTGGCCCTGGTTCCCGTACGCCACCACAGCAAGAGCGGGAGCCGCAGATCTCCCGCTTTGACCCTGGACGTGCAGGGGTGCGCCCTCGCTTGTTCGCGGGATGGAGGCCGCGAGACGGCCGCTCGCGATCCCCTCTCGTCCCCCTCTCGTCGGCGTCGCCGTCCGTTCGTCGGGCAGCGCCGGCGTCAGGCGCCCCAGGCGGTGCGCGGCAGGGGCCAGCCGATCGCCACCGGCCCGGCTAAGCCGTTTTGCCCTGGGCGATCCACTTGTTCATGAAGACCGCGCTGACCTCCCACCCTTGCCGCAGCTCCTTCTCGGCGCTGCTCTCGAGCATGCCGCCGACGCCGAACACCTTCGCTTCGATCGTGATCTCGGCGATCCGACGCACCTTGTTGTCGCCGATGGCCTCGGCGCGCACCACGCCTTCGTTCCGCATCTTGTCGGCCAGGGTGCTTGGCGTCAGCTTGAAGGTCCACACGTTCGTCGCCTTGTTCAGCCTGCCCTCTTCGGTGTAGCGGAACCCGGAGCCGAGCAGCTTCTCGACGGGGCCGGGCAAATTCATCTTCGGCTTCCCGGCCGACCTCCGGATGATTTCCGTCGCCGTCTCGACCTGCTCCGTGATCGTGAACTCGGGGAAGCCGAGCTCCTTCCTGTAGAGCTCCTCGTTGAATGTCTTGTCCAGGAACAGCTTCCAGAACGTCTCGAGGTTGCAGTTGATCTCGTGTGTGAGGGTGAACTTGCCCATGGGATCGTTCCTTTGCGGTGCGCGGGGTCGATGACGTCCAGCTCCGCGTTTACCGCAGCCCGTACGTGGCGTCCATGTCTCGACCAGGACCGCTGAACACGGGATCTGCGCTGGCGACGCGTCCGTCTGCGTTGCGCGCGCCGGGCGTTCGTCGCCCCGATCGCGTGGCGCGCGAGGTCACGCCGAGCGCAGGCGGACGCGGGGGCGCGAAGCAGCCGCGGGACTGGAGGCGACGCCGCGAGTTGGAGACCGGCGCTGCGCACGGTTGCGTACGCGCGCTCCGGGCGATGCGGGGGCTGGCGGCGGGCTTCCAGCGCTTCTGCGGCCGTGCGAGCATGACGCTGTGACGTGCATCCTCGTCATCGACGACGACGCCGCGATCCGGGCCATGTTTGCGCGTTCGCTCCGTACGCTGGGCGACGTCGAGGAGGCGAACGGCGGGGCGCCGGCGCTGCGCCGGCTCTCCGCGCGCAAGTTCGATCTCGTGGTGCTCGATCTGCACATGCCGCTGATCGACGGCTTCAGCGTGCTCGAGTCGCTCTCGGCCAAGGGAGCGCTGAACCGCGACACGCCCGTCTTCGTCGTGACGGCAGATGAGTCGCAGCAGGCTCGCATCCGCGCGCTGCGACGGCACGCGATCTTCCTGCTCTCGAAGCCGGTGAACCTCGCCATGCTGGTGTCGCTCGCGGAGTCGTCGCTGAAGAAAGCTGCGGCCCGCGCCACTCCGCCCCCGCCGCCCGGCGAGGCGCAGCCGGAGAAGCCGAAGGAGGACTGAGCGCGATGCGCCGGCCGCGCGGGCTGCGGGGGAGGCAGCCGCGCCCGGTCCGGAGGCGCTACCGCGGCGCCAGGTCGAGGGGGGGCGCAGCGGGGCGCGGCCGCGGCGGCGCCTGGCCGGGGACGGGCCCGCGCGGCAGCGTGGAGGCGGGCGGAGTCGCCGGCAGTCCGGGCTGGCTCGCGGGCCGTGGCGGAGGCCACCCGGTGACGGACGGCGTGGGCAGAGGCCCTGGGACGCGCGGCGCAGGGGTGACCGAGGAGCCCGGGTACGGCGTCCCCGGCGCGGGTGCGGCGCCGGGGACGTACGCCGGCTGCCCGGGGGTGGCTGCATCGGCGGGCACCGCGGCGTCCGCGGCCGCGTCGGCCAGGGCGGACGCGTCGGCCGGGGCGGCCGCGTCGGCGATCAGCTCGGCTGCGGCTGCATCGGTCGGGGCCGCGGCGTCCGCGACGGCGTCGCTCGCGACCGTCGACGCCGTCGCTGCCGCGTTCGGCGTCGCCGCGGCATCGGCGCCGGCATCGGGCGCTTGCACCGTCGGTGCGGACGCGCTGGGGCTGGCGGAAGGCACCACCACACCGCCGAGCGGCATGCGGCCGGAACGCGCGAGCAGCAGGAACGCAACGGCCGCGACCACGCCCAGGACGATCAGCGCGAGCAACGCCATGCGGACGAAGGAGCCCTTCGCGGGAGGGGACGCGCGGCGCTCGGGCGCGGACGCGACAGCGCTCGTGGGGCCGCTCGCGTGCGCCGCCGGACCGACGTAAGCCGCCGGCCCCGGGGGCACCGGCGGCCCCACGTGCAGCGGCGGCGGGAGCAGCGGCAGCGGCGAAAGCCCCGCTGGGAAATCGAGCGGCGAGCCTGCGCCGTCGGGGTTCGACTTGCGGGTCGCATCCGGGGTCGATTTGCGCGTCGCGTCCGGATTCGACTTGCGCATCGGGTCGGCGTTCGCGCGGCGCGGGCTCGTCGGCGCCGGCATGCGCGAGCTGGCCGGCCCCGACATGCGCGAGCTCGCGGGTCCCGACATGCGCGAGCTCGCGGGTCCCGACATGCGCGAGCTGGCCGGCCCCGACATGCGCGAGCTCGCGGGGCCTGCCGGGGACGAGGGCGGCGCCGCGTCGGCCGCGCCGCCGCCCTCCGTCGCCTCCGGGCCGTCCTGCAGGATCGGCAGCATGGAGATGCGCCGCAGCATCACCTCGGTCGCGTCCTCGGGGCGCGAGGCCTGCGGCTTCTGAGGGTGGGCGCGCTCGGCGAGGATCCGGTCGAGCTCGTCGAGCGCCTGATCGATCCGCTCCTTGCGTGCCTCGGCGACCCCGGGGAGCAGATCGCGGACGAGCTGGCCCACCTGTTTGTCGGTGTAGCTCTCGCGGACCGCGGCGCTCACCTGCTCGAGATCGCGGCGCAGCTCCGCGGCCGTCTGGTACCGTTCGTTCGGGTTCTTGGCGAGCGCCCGCATGATGATGCGGTCGAGCTCCGGGTGGACCTCGGGCATGATCTCGCGCGGCGGCTGCGGGTTGCGGTTGGCGATCTGCTGCATCGCCTCCAGCGGGCCCTTGCCGCGGAACGGCGTGTGGCCCGTCACCAGCAGGTAGAGCAGCACGCCCATCGAGAAGAGATCGCTGCGGCGGTCGAGCGCCCCGCCCATGACCTGCTCGGGCGAGAAATACCCGGTCTTGCCCTTGATCGCGCCGACGCGGCTGGTCTGCGCGCGCGCCCGCGTCTTCGCGACGCCGAAGTCGACGACCTTGACCATGCCGTCGAACGTCACCATCACGTTCTCCGGCGTGACGTCGCGGTGGATCAGGTTGAGGAGCTCGCCCGTGTCGTCGCGGACCTCGTGCGCCGCGTGCAGCCCGGCGCACGCGTCGATCATCACGTGGAGCACCCAGCCGAGGGGCAAGAGCGCGCGCTTCGCCTTCTGGTTCGAGAAGATCTTCGCGATCGGGGCGCCGTCGATCCACTCCATCGCGAGGTACGGCCGATCGCGGACCTCGCCGTACGCGAGGATGTGCACGACGTTCGGGTGGAGGATCCGCGACGCGGTGCACGCCTCGTCGAGGAACATCGCCCGCGCGTCGTCATCCCCGCGCATCGCGTCCGACAGCAGCTTGACGGCGACGATCTGGACGGAGCCGTTGGGCCGCCTGAGCCGCGCAGCCCACACGGCGGCCATGCCGCCCACGGCTGCAGGGAACAGCAGCTCGTAGGGGCCGATCGTATCGCCCGGCTGGAAGTTACCGGGGTCGTCGTCGTTCCAATCACTCCACGGATCTTTGGCCACGCGCTCCCCCACCATGTCGGAAGACGTGCAGCGCGACAAGACCTGGCGCTCGGCCCCGTCTTCCCGCTCCCCTGCGCGGCGCCGCCGGTGTCAGGCCCGGCGACGCTCGCCTACCATGCGCTCTAGCCGCCCGAGCGCCCGGACGAGGACGTCCTCGCTCGGGCCGAAAGAAAATCGGACGTGGTGACGGAACCGCGACGGCCGCCCCGCCCGGCGCTTGCCGGGGTTGACGTCGAAGAACTCGCCCGGCACGACGATGATCCGCTCCCCGAGGGCCGCCCGGAAGAAGCCGTAGCCGTCGGAGAGCCCCGGGGGCAGATCCGCGACCGAGCCCCAGACGTAGAACGTGCCCTCGGGCTCCGCGTCGACCGTGACGCCGATCCTGCGCAGCCCCTCGAGCATGATCTCGCGCTTGTGTGAGAACGTCCGGTGGATGGCCGTCGTCTCGGCGCGGGTGTGCTCGATGGTAAGCAGCTCTGCCGCGGCGCGCTGCATCGGCTTGGAGCCGCCGCCGTCGAGGAAGCTGCCGGCGCTCGCCACCGCCTCGATGACCTCGCGCGGCCCCAGCGTCCAGGTGACGCGCCAGCCGGGGTAGCGCCAGTTCTTGGTCAGGCCGTCGAAGATCACGACCGGATCGCGGTCGACCTCCTCGACGTAGCGCGCGGCGCTCTCCATCGGGGCGACGTCGCCCATCCCGTAGATGTAGTGCGAGTAGAACTCGTCGAGCAAGAGCGCGCAATCGAGCTCCTTCGCGGTGCGGACCCAGGCGGCGAGCTCCTCGCCGCGCACGTGCTTCCCGGTCGGATTGCAGGGGTTCGAGGCGAGGATCGCGCTCAGGCCGCGGCCCAGGATCTCGCGGCGCAGGTCGCCGACGGAGAACGAGTAGCCGCGTTCGCCCTCGAGCAGGATCGGGATCGGCGAGAACAGCCGGAAGACGTCGAGCAGCTCCTCGTAGGCGGTGTAATCGGGGAGGAAGTGGCCGAGGTTGATCTGCCCGAGCGCCGCCGCGGCGCGGGTGAGGGCGATGCGACCCCCGCCCGACACCGCCACGTTCTCGGCCGTGTAGCGCGACGGCATGCCCCGCCGGTACGCGCGGTTGTAGAGCGACGCGATCGCCTCGCGCAGCTCCCAGAGGCCGGCCACGGGCGCGTATTCCTGGTCGTCTCCGGAGATCGGCACCGCCGCGCAGCGCGCGGGCGAGCCCGGGAGCGGGCCCGTCTCCGGCTGGCCCTGCCCGAGGTTGCACCAGCCGTCCGTCCCCTCGTCGGCGCCTGCCTCGGAGGGACCCGCGGACGCGGAGTCCCGACCCGGGTTAAAGCCGAGGCGCGCGGCCTCGGTCGTCACGTAGATGACGCCCGTCCGCGGGACCTTCCGGAAAGCGTGGACCGCCCGGTCGTCGCCGCGCGGCGGAGCCGGCGTGTTCCCGCGGTCGGCCGCCGCCCCAGGATCGCTGGGCCGGGCCTCGTCTCCCTGGAGGTCGCTTCGCTCGTCGGGATGCTCTCGCTCTGCTTCTGTCATCGTTTGTTTCCAGGCATGGGAGGCGCTGCCGTGGCGACCCAGCAGGAGGCGAGCGCCTCAGGCCTGCTGGGCCGTCGGCTTTCCGCCGTCCTCGCTCGCCGGCTCGGGCTGCCGCGCCCACGGCATCGTCTTACCCGAGAAGATCCAGAGCAGGTAATAGCAGAAGGCGAGTGAGACAGCGGTGAGCGCAGTGTACTTGTCGTCGTTGTAGTTGAACGTGATCCAGATGAACTGGCTGAGCGCCGCCAGGCCGAACAGGGGTACCTCGATCTGGCGCTTCACCCGGGTGAGCGGCGCGCTCAAGATCATGAATGAATAGTAATAACAGGTGAGCTGCGAGAGCAGGATGACGAAGATCTGGGCGAGGCACTGGGCCACCCACAGCGAGCGGACCCGCCGGCACACGTAGACGAAGCCCGCCAGGCTCGCGGCGATGATCCCATAGGCGATCCAGCGGTATTTCGCGTAGCGCTCGTTGCGCATCCGTTTCCAGACCTCGAACGGATCGACGAGCTTCGTATCCTTCGTGTACTTCATGCGGCCGGACTCGACGCCCGTGCCGGGCTCGTGGCCGACGAGCACGCGGAGGCCCATGTGGTTCGTCAGCGGCGTCTGGTCGTGCACCTTGAGCGTGTGCTCGTAGAACTGCCGGTACGAGTCCGTGCCCGAGACCTTCATGCTCACCGGAATGAGCACGGCGGCCGCGAGGACGCCGCCGATCAGCACCTGCACGTGCGACCTCGCCATGCGCTTGTGGCGGACGAGGTGAATCCCGGCGACGGTGAGCCAGCCGATCACGGGCAGGCCCGGGAAGATGCGCAGGAGGCCCGCGTAGACCATGCTCGCGCCCGCGAGCTTGAAGTAGCGCTTCCGGATGAGGCAGGCCGAGAGGACCAGGTAGAAGAGCCAGTCCTGCCGGAGGAACGCGCCGCCCGTCCAGTAGAACGGCGCCGACGACTGGCAGCCCCAGAAGATCGCCGCGACGGCGAAGACCCGCCACCCGAAGGCCCAGTAGAGGGCGGCGAACATCCCGAGCAGATAGAAAATATCGAAGCTGGCGAGGAACTGGAGGTAGCGGGTGCTGGCCGGCTGGAGGTCCGCCCAGAACTTACCCATGATCGTCCAGACCGGCGGCGGGTTGTAGCCGTGGTCCTTCTGCATGTCCTCCCAGTAGCCCTTGTCCGAGGCTGTCCGGAAGAACTGCACGTCGGCCTTGAACGCGTCCCAGCGCTCCGGTGAGAAGTGCGCCTTGCACATCTCGGGCGTGCTGAGCACCTCGCTCGCCGGCATGAGGAGGTTGTCGCCACCGAGGTTCCGGATCTTCTTGTCCGGGTGGCGGACCTCCTTCGACATGTCCAGCTTGACCTGCCGCCCGGTGTCCTCGTTCGTGTACGTGACGAGCCCCAGCTCGTCCTGCGCGATCAGCGCGCATTTGTAGAGGCCGTCGTACCCCATCTCCGGGAAGTACTTGGCCCCCATGTAATAATGGAACTGATCCCAGCGGTGGTAATACTTGGGATAGCCGAAGCGGAAGCCGTTGAAGTACGCGATGATGGCGGCGACACCGAGCGCCACGCCGGCGAACCGCTTCCAGCGCTCCGCGATCGGCCGGCGCATCCCCTCGCGGTGCGTCTCGTAGAAGACGCAGAGCGCGGCGCCCATCGCGATCGCCACCTTCGCCATGTCCACGGCGCGGGCGTGCTCGTCGATGTACCGGTCCAGACCATGGAAGAAGAGCGCGACGCCCGCGGCGACCGTGCTGTACCGCGCGAGCATGCGGAGCCGCGACGGGGCGAACCAGTTGAGCGCGAACGCGACGCCGAAGTAGGCGCAGAGCGCGATGACGATCTCGATGACTTGTTGTGACGTGAGCTTCATTGCCTGCGGTTCGGATCGGGATCGAGGTGACGCGGGATGCGCCGGCGGGCCTCTTCGCCGGCCTTCCGCGGCAGCGCGCCCGGCGTCGGGCGCTGCTGCCGCCCCGACCCGTCGCTGCGGGCCGGAGCCCGTCGGCCGGGGAGACGCCGTAGGTGCAGGACGCACCCCGTCCCGGACGGGCTCCACGGGGGAGGCGGGGCCACCTTAGCCGAAATCCCAGGAGTGTGGCGCTCTCGTTGTGGGCGCCATGGGCATCGGTGGGCGTACCCAGGTGGCGTGCGTGTGACCGGTGTGACCGGGGCGGAGCCGTGTCGGCTCGACGTGCTGCGCAATTGAGCGGGCTTCCTCCGCCGAGCAGAGCTCGTGTATCGTCTCCCTTCGTGTCGAACGACAGTTTCTCTTCCGCTTCTTCGGGGGGCTCGGAGCGAGAGGGGGCCCGAGGCCCCTACGGCTTTCTCGTGCGGGTCGACGGCGCGCCGCCGCTCTGGTGCCGGGAGGTGCGGGGCTTCCACCGCGCCGCCGTCGCCGCGGCCGATCCTGACGCGCTGCCTCCTGCGCAGCTCGTGCTCGTCGGCCTCGACGAGGCGGCGCGCGCGTGGCTCGCGTCGTGGGCCGAAGACAGCGAGCGCGTGCGCCGCACGCTGACGATCCGCCGGCTGCTCGACGACCGCGAAGCCACCGCGGTCGTGACGCTGGCGTCCTACGGCTACGGAGTCAACACCGCGCTCGCCGTGGAGTCGGTCGTGGTGCCCGGGGGCGACGGCCCGGCGGCCATCCTGCGCAGCGGGGTCCACACGAAGGAAGAGATCGACGCGATGCTCGCGGTCCTCGCCACGGCGCTGCCGGAGGGCGAGGAGGCGAGCTGGTTCGCACACGTCTGACGCGCGCGGGGCCCGGTCACGGCGCGCCGGCCCGCCGCGCGACGTCCTCGCCGTCGTTCCACCGGACCTGTTCCGGCAGCTGCGCGCTTGCGTCCGGCACGTCGTCTCGCTGGAGCGCGCTGCGCCTCGTCCTGCCGAGACGCGCCTTGCACCTCGCCCTGCCTGGCTGCTCCTCCGGTGACGCCTGCTTGCCCGCGTGCGCCGTGCGCCGTGCGCCGTGCGCCGTGCGCCGTGCGCCGTGCGCCGTCGAACGACGCCTGCCCGGCTGCGCTGCGAGACGCGGTGGGAGCGGTGGGACCAGGCGGACCGTGGGTGGACATGGATGGAATGGAAGAGAATCGCTTTCGATGTTTCGGTGCGTGAGCCCCTTGCTCGCCTGAACAGCGGTGATACGCTGGTCCTCGGCCTCGGACGGAGCATCAGCTCCAGGATGGTCCTGCCGTGGAGCACCACGGTGCTGGGGTCGACACCAGATCGGCGGGCTCTCCGCTGATCCGCAATCGAACACCCTTGCCATGCCGGACGATCTCTTTCGATCCGGCGCGGGGTGCCGGCAAGCCGGAGGAGGGATGGACACCATGCACAGTACCAGTGGCTCTTCTATACCGGAGGCTGGGAACGGCTGACCCTCGTGGAGCGTGGACGCAGGGTCATCGGGGCCTTGCAAAACGCTACCGCGCTCGGCCAGGTCCGGCGCTCGATAACCTGTTGACTGCCATCGCGACCTCCGCGAGGCCGGCAGAGAGGGAATCGAGGAAGACTCAGGTCTTCCGGCAACGATTCTCACCGGCGCTTCGGGGCTGAACGCTCGTCGCGATGGGACAGGGTGGGCGCCGCACAGGCGGGATCAAGCGGGGTCCAGAAGGCCTCCGGTAGAGGCCCACGGGACGGGTCGGGTGCGAGTGAAGCACCCGACCCGTTTTTATTTCCATTGCCCGCGAGCGCTTTTTTGTCCTGCGCCGTGCCCGTCTGGTACGCGGGCTCGATGCGGATGCTGCTGCTCGCGCTGCTGCCGGCGTTGCCCCTGCTTCCAGCGTGCGCCGACGCCTTCGGGGATCGGGAGGCGCCGGAGCTGGGAGCCGCGCTCGGCGCGTTCCACGTGGTCGGGACGCAGACGGCGAACACGTGCGGGGAGGGGGCGCTCGGCGCGAAGCGCCTGTGGGAGTTCGACGTCGAGCTCGCGCGCGGCGACGGCGCCCTCTACTGGAACAACGGCGCCAGCGTGATCGCAGGCGTCATCGACGACGACGAGGTGAGCTTCTCGATCGACGGGCGCGTGGTGGTGGACATGCGCGCGGGCGACGCGCCGCCGGGGCCGCCGTGCTCCGTCGAGCGCCGCGACCGGGCGCTCGGGCAGCTCGGCGGCAGAGGGGATGACGTCGCGGGGTTCAAGGCGACGATGTCCTTCGAGTTCGTGCCCACGGCGGGGTCTCGGTGCGAGGACCTCGTCGCTGGAGAGCTCAGCGTCGCGCCGGTGGTCGCGGCGCTGCCGTGCGGCATGGCCTACGATCTCAAGGCCAAGCGGAGCGCGCTCCCGCCCGAGTGAGCGTCGGGTGGGCGTGGACCTCCGGGCGCGCGCCGCGGTAGGGTGCCACGATCGTGAAGCACGTCATCCATTCTCTGGGCGGGCGCGGCGGGCGGCGCACCGTCCTGGTCCACGGCGGCGCGGGCAACGTCGCTCCGGAGCGGCGGCCGCTGCATGCGGCGGGGTGCCTCCGCGCGGCGCGCGAGGGAGCGCGCGTGCTCTCCGAGGGAGGGAGCGCGCTCGACGCGGTCGAGCGCGCGGTGCGCGTCCTCGAGGACGATCCGCTCTTCAACGCGGGTACGGGCGCGGTCCTGAACGAGGAAGGCCACATCGAGCTCGACGCGTCGATCATGGAGGGCCGCGGGCTCAGGGCCGGCGCGGTCTGCGCGCTCTCGGATTTCGCCGAGCCGATCGCGATCGCGCGCGCGGCGCTGGAGGACGGCCGGCACGTGCTGTACGCCGCGCACGGCGCCGCGCGGTTCGCGCGGATGAAGGGGTTCACGCCCGTGGGCGAGGCGGCGCTCGTCACGGAGGCGGCCCGGGAGGCGCTCGCGGCGGCCCAGCAAGGCATCCGCGCGACCTCCTGGGCGGGCAACACGGTCGGCGCGGTGGCGCTCGACGAGGGCGGGCTCACCGCCGCGGCGACGAGCACGGGCGGCACGGTCAACAAGCGGGTCGGGCGGGTGGGGGACTCGCCCCTCATCGGGGCAGGGACGTACGCTGACGACGAGGCCGGGGCCGTGTCGACGACCGGCCACGGCGAGGGGATGATCCGGCTCGCCGTGGCGCACTCGGCCGTGGAGCGGATGCGCGCGGGCATCGGCGCGGTCGACGCGGCGAGCGGGATCATCGCGCACCTGGCGGAGCGCCTCGACATCACCGGGGGCGTCATCGCGCTCGATCGGACTGGGAGGTTCGGGCTGGCGCGATCGACCGCGACCATGTCGTGGGCGGCGGTCGGTGATTGGGGCGAGGAAAGCGGTGTGTGAATTGTCTTTACAGAGAGCCCAGATTATTCCATGGTCACTGTTCATCGCGTGACGCCCCGGGCGCTCTCGCGTCTGCGGTCGTGAGCATCACTGTCAAACAGCGTTCGTCCTGAGCTGGGGTGTTCGCAACCGAGCCGCGGCGCTGTTGCGCGCGTCGGATCATGGCGTGTCATGCACGGCGAGGCGGCCTGAACGGTGCCCGATCCACGGGGATCACGCTGGGCTTCGTCACAGGAGGTCTATCTTATGAATCGGAATTCGCTGCGGTTTCTCTCGGTGGGTCTGCTCTTGGCGGCCGTCGCGTGCGGGGATGACGACGGTGGCTCCGGCGGTGCAGGGAGCGTGTCCTCGGGCACGGGCGGAGCAGGGGGGACCGGCGGCTCTGCCGATGGCGGAGGCGGGAGTGGGGGCGGGGGCGGCGACGGCGGGGGCGGCGCGTCGACGCCTGGCGGGAGCGGTGCTGTCGATACGGGGGAGTACCGCAACCTCTTCGTCGAGAACGGGCGCACGCAGGACGAGGTGAATGCCAAGATCGCGGCCGCCTGGGACCATCTCTTCAAGGGTGATCCGGCCGAAGAGGCCGTCTATTTCGCGCAAGAGGAGAACGACAACGGCCCGCTCGCGCAGATCCGCGACATCGCGAGCGAGGACGTGCGCTCGGAGGGCATGAGCTACGGCATGATGATCGCCGTCCAGACAGACCATCAGGCGGAGTTCAACGCGCTCTGGAACTGGGCGAAGACCTACATGTTCCACGCCGACGAGACGCACCCGGCGTACGGGTATTTCTCGTGGCAGATGAATTTCGACGGCACCCCGCTGGACGAGATGCCGGCGCCGGACGGCGAGGAGTACTTCGCGACGGCGCTCTATTTCGCGTCGGGGCGCTGGGGCAATGGTGAGGGCATCTACAATTACCGGGCGGAAGCGGATCGCTTGCTCGACCTGATGAAGAACCGACCGGAGATCACCGGGGAGTCCTTCGGGAACGGGGAGACGCGCACGACGACCGGGTCGACGCTCTTCAACACCGAGAACCACCAGATCCGCTTCACGCCGGACACGGGGAACTTCGAGACCAACGGGGACCACACCGATCCGTCGTATCACCTGCCGGCCTTCTACGAGATCTGGGCCAAGTACGGTCCGGAAGCGGACCGCGCCTTCTGGAGCGAGGCGGCCGAGGTGAGCCGCGGCTACTTCCACCTCGCGGCCCACCCGGAGACGGGGCTCACGCCCGATTACGCGAATTTCGACGGCACGCCCAAGGCGGCGTCGTGGAAGCCCGAGTCCGTGGACTTCCGCTTCGACGCGTGGCGCACCGCGATGAACTGGTCCGTCGACTGGGCGTGGTGGGCGAAGGATGAGCGCCAGCAGGAGCTCAGCGATCGCATCCAGGCGTTCTTCGAGGCGCAAGGAGCGGAGTACGGGAACCAGTTCTCTCTCGACGGCGAGGCGCTGAGCGCCGACCACTCCTCGGGGCTCGTCGCCATGAACGCGGCCGCCAGCCTGGCGGCCAAAGGCCCGCGGTCCGCCGATTTCGTCCAGGCGCTCTGGGACCTCGAGCCCCCGAGCGGGCAGTACCGCTACTACGACGGCATGCTGTACTTCATGGCGCTGCTGCACGTGGGCGGTCAGTTCCAGGCGTACGCGCCGCAGTGAGGCGCGGCGGCGCGGCGCCGCGCAGATTCGTGTGATCCGGGCTCCGTCGCGCGGCGCGATGAGCCCGTGGCGCACGAAGATGCGCCCCGCTATAGTCCGCCGCCCCCATGATCCCTGCCGGTCCACTGCCCATCACCCCGCTGTCCTCGCCGCCGGATCGGATCTGGCGGGTCCCTGGCTCGAAGAGCATCACGAACCGCGCGCTCGTGCTGGCTGCGCTCGCCGACGGTGAGAGCACGCTGGAGGGGGTGCTCCATAGCGACGACACGCGGCACATGCGATCCGCCCTGGAAGCGCTGGGGATCGGGATCGAGGACGCCGGGCCGCACACGCTGGTGGTGAAGGGAGGGCGGCGCCGGCTGCGCGCGCCGGGGCGCGAGCTGTTCATCGGGAACAGCGGCACCACGGTGCGGTTCCTCGCGGCGCTCGCGTGCCTCGTGCCGGGCGAGGTGGTGCTGGTCGGCGACGAGCACATGGCCAAGCGGCCGATCGCCGATCTGGTCGACGGCCTGAGGCAGCTCGGGGCGGACGTGGAGTGCGCGACCGGGTGCCCGCCGCTCCGGATCCGGGGCGGCCGGCTGAAGGGCGGCACGCTGACGATGCGCGGCGATCGCTCCAGCCAGTACTTCTCGGCGGTGATGATGGCAGGCCCCTTCGCCGACGCCGCCATCGACCTGCGCGTGGCCGGCGAGCTGGTAAGTCGCCCCTACGTCGAGATCACGCGGCGCATGGTCGCGGATTTCGGCGGTCGCATCGACGAGGCCGCGGGCGGGTTCACGGTCCATCCCGCCGCGGGGTACCGCCCGCGGGCGTACCCGATCGAGCCCGACGCGTCGTCCGCGAGCTATCCGTTCGCGCTCGCCGCGGCCGCGGGCGGCGCCATCACCGTGCCCGGACTTTCCGAGGGGGCGTTGCAGGGAGACTACCGGTTCGTCGAGCTCCTGGAGCAGGCAGGCGCGCGCGTGAGCCGGCAGGCCGATGCCACCACCGTGCGCAGCGACGGGCGCCTGCGCGGCATCGACGTCGACATGCACCACATCTCGGACACCGTGATGACGCTGGCCGCGATCGCTCCGCTCCTCGAGGGGCCGACGACGATCCGGAACGTGGCGAACATCCGGATCAAGGAGACGGACCGCCTCGCCGCCACGGTCGCGGAGCTCCGCCGCCTGGGCCAGGAGGTGACCCACGGCGACGACTGGCTCCGTATCGAGCCTCGGCCGCTGACGCCCGCGCTCGTGCGCAGCTACAGCGACCACCGCATGGCGATGAGCTTCGCGATCCTGGGGCTGTGCCGGCCGGGGATCACCATCGAGGATCCGGCCTGCGTCGCGAAGACGTACCCGACGTTCTGGGAGGACGTCGAGGGGTGCTCCCGCGCGGCAGGCGCGGCGCCCGCGGTGTGATCCCGGCCCGCGCCGCCGGACAGGCGCTCAAGAGAGGGCGAGCACTGCCTCCACCTCGATCGTCAGATCAGGGGAGAAGAGCCCGGCGACACGGACCAGAGAGCTCGCCGGCAGCGCGGCGCCATAGATTCGAAACAGGGTCTCTCTCAACGCCACGAGCTCGTCGAGGCTCGTGACGAAGATCGTCACCTTGGCTATCGCGTCCAGGCCGACCCCTTCGGCGCGCGCGATGCTCGCGATCTGGGAGAAGATCGCCTCTGCCTGCTCGGACACGCTGCCCTTCTGAGCGGGCGAGCCGAAGGCCGTCAGCCCTGAAAGGAACAGAAGGCCGTTGTGCTCGACGGCATGAACGTACGGACCCGCCGGATCACCCAGCGCAGGATAGTTCTTTCGCTCCACGGCTGCTCTCCTTGCCTGCCACGCCCCGCGGCGCCTCGGAGGGCGCGCGCTCGACGCTCTGCGCGAGATCCATAACACACGCGCGCCGGGCCCCCGGTCATAGGCGGGGCCGCGCGTTCTCGTCGAGCCAGTCGAGCGCCTCGTCCATCACCCGCTCGGCGTCCGGCAGCTCTCCGTGGTGCGCGCCGGGCATCTCCCGGTAGACCGCCGGTATCTTCGCGGCGAGGAGCCCGCTCGCGCCCTCCTTCATGCGGTACGTGGCGTCGAGCTCGCCGCTGATCATCACCGCTCCCCGGATGTCCCGGAGGCGCGCGGCCGAGGGCGTGGTGGGGGCGCCGAGCAGCACCAGCCGCGAGTACCGCTCCGGCCACCGCTCCGCGAGCCGCTCCGCGATATAGGCACCCTGCGAGTAACCGATGACCACGAGGTCCTCCGCCTCGCCGCCGCACACCGCCAGCGCGCTCCGGATGCGGCCGTCCTGCTCCTCGGCGTCGGGCGAGTACTTGCTGAACACCCCGCCGGCGCCGCAGGGCACGTTGCCCTGGAGCCCGAGCACACCGCCGTGCTCCCGCGCCGCCCTCGCGAAAGCTTGCACGTAGCCCAGCCCATGCCCGCACATGCCGTGAAGGAACACCATCCGCGGACACGCGCCGAGAGGCCCGGTGACGACGAACGCCGGCAGATCGCCAGGCACGGGCACCTCGGTGGCGACGAGCGGCGGCTCGGCGGGCTGCCGCTCGACCATGGCGGGCTGTGCCGGGCGCTCCTCCGCGAGCGCACGTTCCTCCTTGCCACACCCCGTCGCCAGCGCAGCGAGGCCGAGTCCGGATATAGCTATAGTGGAAACTTTCATAAGTCTGGCGTTGGGCCACGATCGGCTAACCGCAAGCGGTCCCGCGCCCGTACGGGTCTCCTCTCACCCGGCGAACACAGCGGTTTTGCTCTTTCTGGCGGCGCTCCTGGCGATGGGTTTCCGGCTGCAGTAGCCGCGGCCCAGGGGTCGAGGCGCGCGCGGGGCCGCGGAGGTGCGCCCGGAGGCGCGCGCGGGGCCCGCGGAGGTGCGCCCGGAGCAGCACCGGGGCAGCAGGCCCTGGTGCCTCGCCAGCAACGAGGGCACCGCCCGCCGGCTCGACGCAGGGAAACGGGCCATGGCATGTCGGCTGCAATCGCAGTGAAGTGAAGAGGGGCGGACAAGGCAGCTGGCCTGAACAAGGGAGCCTTCCCATCATGAGCGAGGAACTGGAGCCTGAGGGCGAGGTCGGACGCGTCCTCGACGGGAGCGACACGCTGGCGCTGGAGGCCGACGTCCTGGTGCTGGGCGGCGGGCCCGCCGGGACCTGGGCCGCGCTCGCCGCGGCGGCGAAGGGCGCGCGCGTCGTGCTCGCGGACAAGGGGTATTGCGGCAGCAGCGGCGCCACGGCGCCTTCGGGGGTCGGCGTGTGGTACGTGCCCCCGGTCCCCGAGATGCGCGAGGCGGCCAAGGCCAGCCGAGAGGGGCTGGGCGGCTTCCTGGCGGACCGCGGCTGGATGGACCGCGTGCTCGACAAGACGTGGGCCAGCGTGAACGACCTCGCGACCTGGGGTTATCCGTTTCCTGTCGACGACAGCGGGCAGCCCGTCCGCCGCAGCCTGCAAGGCCCCGAGTACATGCGCCTCATGCGCAAGCGGGTGAAGCTCGCGGGCGTCCGCATCCTCGATCACAGCCCCGCGATCGAGCTCCTCGTCGACGCGAGCGGCGTGGTCGCCGGGGCGGCCGGCATCTGCCGGCAGCTCGGGCACAGGTGGGTGGTGAGGGCCGGGGCCGTGGTCATCGCCACCGGCGGCTGCGCCTTCCTGAGCAAGGCGCTCGGCACCAACGTCCTCACCGGCGACGGAGGGCTGATGGCCGCCGAGGCGGGCGCCGACATGTCAGGGATGGAGTTCTCCAACGCCTACGCGATCGCCCCGGCCTTCGCGTCGGTCACCAAGACCCTCTTCTACAACTGGGCGACGTTCTATTACGAGGACGGGCGCGTCATCGAGGGGGCCGGCTCGCGGCGCGGCCGGTCCGTGATCGCGGAGACCCTCCTCACGCAGCCGGTCTACGCCCGGCTCGACAAGGCCGATGAGGCGCTCCAGGCGTGGATGCGCACGGCCCAGCCGAACTTCTTCCTTCCCTTCGATCGCGCCGGCATCGATCCCTTCCGGCAGCGGTTCCCCGTCACGCTGCGGCTCGAGGGCACCGTGCGCGGCACGGGCGGGATCCGCATCACCAGTCACGGCTGCGCCACATCGGCGCCGGGGCTCTACGCCGCCGGAGACGCCGCGACACGAGAGCTCATCTGCGGCGGATTCACGGGCGGCGGCAGCCACAACGCCGCGTGGGCCATCTCCTCGGGCCAGTGGGCCGGCGAGGGAGCAGCCCTGTTCGCGCGCAGCGTCGGCCCGCGCGCCGGGCGGCGGGTCGTCGAGGGGGCCGGCCGCGCCGCGCTCCCGGCGGCGGGCGGGACGAGGCCGCTCGACGCGGAGGGGGTGATCCGGTCGGTGCAAGACGAGGTGTTCCCGTACGACAAGAACCTCTTCCGCACCGCGCGGGGGCTCGCGGCCTCGCTCGACAGGCTCGATGGGCTGTGGCGGGAGGTGCGGCAGGCCTCGCCCGGGGCGGCGGTGCGCGGGGCCGTGCGGGCGCGGGAGAGCGCCGCGATGGTGGCCACCGCGCGCTGGATGTTCAACGCGGCGCGCGCGCGCACCGAGACGCGCGGCATGCACAAACACACGGACCATCCCGGGCTCGATCCGGCGCAGCAGCGGCGGCTGATCACCGGCGGTCTGGACCACGTGTGGGTGCGCCCCGAGTCCGCCGCGCCGGCGTCGATCGGCGCGGCCGCGGCGGAGGCGCAGGCGCCATGATCGAGCTCGTCAGCGATGCCCGGTGCATCGGGTGCGATCTCTGCGTCGAGGTCTGCCCTACCGACGTGTTCGAGCGCGTCCCGGGCGGCGCGCCGGTCATCGCCCGGCAGGGCGACTGCCAGACGTGCTTCATGTGCGAGGCCTACTGCCCGGTGGACGCGCTCTACGTGGCCCCGGAGGCGGAGCGGCCGGTCGCCGTGGACGAGGGACGGCTCGAGGCGTCCGGGCTGCTCGGGAGCTACCGGGCCGCGGTGGGGTGGGGCACCCGGCGCAAGCCGGGCGCCGCCGCCGACCAGACGTTCCGCGTCCTCACGGTCGCCCGGCAGGGCTAGAGCGGCGGTCACCCGCTTCGGATACGGGCCCACCTCGGCGTTTTCGGTGCTCAGCGCACCGGAGTGCGCTTGCGCGCCGAAAACGCCGATCTGGGCCCGTCTCCTGTGCGGGAGACCGCCGCTCTGCTGCCGCTGTGCTCTGGATGGTGCAGAGGTGGGCGGAAACCGCTGCAGAAGCGCCGCGCGCGCCTTCACGGCAGCAGCGCCATCCCCATCCCCGCCACGACAGGTCTCGCGACGAGCCGTTCGAGCGCGAGCTCCTGCTGCCCTGATGGGGCTCGGGCCAGTCGAGCCCGTTGTCCTAAGGTGCGGGGCGGTAAATTTTCAATGCCCGAGAAATCGTGCGTCCCATGCAATTCTTGTGACTGACTTCGTCCTGCTCTCACAACCTGGGTGAGAAACGAGGCCACCATTCCGCTCACGGCCGGGAGGCGAGGCGCCGACCGGACGATGAGGGGCCGCGCGAGGTATGCATGAGACGACCTATTTTCTTGATTTGCTTTTCGCTCGCCGCCGCTCACCTGGCATGCGGATCGAGCGGTGAACCCGGAACCGGCTCGGACGGCGCCGGCGGGGAGGGCGCCGGGACGGGCGGCGGCGCGACCGGCGCGGCGTCCAGCGGTAGCGGCAGCGGCGCGGGCACCAGCGCTGCGTCCGGCAGCGGCGGCGCTGCGACCAGCGCCGCGACCGGCAGCGGCGGCTCGGGCGGCGGCGCGGGCGCCGGCGGGCCGACGGGGTTCGCGCAGATGGAAGACCTCGACCGCGGTGTCGTGGCCGTGCCCACGGACGGCGGCACGTACGTGGGCTTTCGCCTGTTCGGCTACGACCCCGACGACATCGCGTTCAACGTCTACCGCGACGGCGCCAAGGTCAACGCCGCGCCGCTCGCGGACTCCACGAACCTCGTGGACCGCGACGGCTCTCCGAGCTCGGTCTACACCGTGCGCGCCGTCATCGGCGGCGTCGAGCAAGGCGAGTCGGAGTCCGCGCCCGTGTGGAAGGATGGAACCCTGTCCATCCCGACGACACCGCCGCCCGCAGGGGACGGCTACACGTACTCGAGCGGCGATGGCAGCGTGGGAGACGTGGACGGCGACGGGCGTTACGAGATCATCCTCAAGTGGGATCCGTCGAACCTCCAGGACAACTCGAAGGCCGGCCGCACCGGCAAGACCTACCTCGACGCTTACTCGCTCGACGGCAAACGGCTCTGGCGCATCGATCTCGGCGTGAACATCCGGGCCGGAGCGCACTACTCGCCGTTCCTCGTGTACGATCTCGACGGCGACGGAAAGGCGGAGGTGGCCGTCAAGACGGCGCCGGGGACGCGCGATGGGAGGGGCGAGTACCTGAGCAAGGGGCCCGCGGCCGGCGATGACGATTCCAAGGATTACCGCAACAACGACGGCTATATCCTCACCGGCCCGGAGTACCTCACCGTGTTCGCCGGCGACACCGGCGCAGAGCTCGCAACGACCGAGTTCAAGGTCGGGCGCGGCGACCCGTGCAGCTGGGGCAACAACGAGTGCTACGGCAACCGCGTCGACCGCTTCGTCGGCACCATCGCGTTCCTCGACGACACGGGGCGCCCGAGCGTTGTATTCGGGCGCGGCTATTACGCGCGCACGACGCTCTCGGCCTGGAACTACCGCGACGGCGCGCTCTCGAGCCTCTGGACGTTCGACTCCAGCTCTAGCCGCGCCAACGAGGCGTTCGGCGGCAAGGGCTGCCACTCCATCAGCGTCGCGAACGTGGACGACGACCCGCAGCAGGAGATCATCAACGGGGGCGCCACGTTCGACAACGACGGCACGGGCCTCTGCGCGGTGGACTACTACGCTCACGGCGACGCGCTGCACGTCACGGATCACATCCCGTCGCGCCCTGGTCTCGAGGTGTTCCAGCCGTACGAGGGCAGCGAGTCGCCCGCCTACGCCATGCGCGACGCCCGCACGTGCGAGGTCGTCTGGAAGGGGCCAGGCAACGGCGGCGAGGAGGGCCCTGGCCGGGGCGTGGCGGCGGATGTCGATCCGCGCAGCCCTGGCAGCGAGGCGTGGGTCAACAACAGCGAGCTGCTGCGCGGCTCGGACGGCGATGGCGTCGGGAGCCGCCCTGCGTCGAGCAACTTCCTCATCTGGTGGGACGCGGACCCGAGCCGGGAGCTCCTCGACGGCAACGGCATCCGCCAGGCCGACGGCCAAGGGGGGAACTTCACGGCCGCCGGGTGTGCCTCGAACAACGGCACGAAGAGCTCGCCGACGCTCAGCGCCGATATCCTGGGCGACTGGCGTGAAGAGGTGATCTTCCGCTGCGGCGATTCCATCCGCATCTTCACCACGAACCAGGTCGCGACGAACCGGATCTACACCTTGATGCACGATCCGCAGTACCGCGTTGCCATCTCGTGGCAAAACGGCGCCTACAACCAGCCGCCTCACCCGAGCTTCCATATCGGGGAGGGGATGGCTGCGGCGCCGAAGCCGGATATCCACGTCCGCTGAGACACCGGCGCTAGCGAGTCGCCTCGCTCGACTCGACATCTGAAGCCGATGGCCTGGCCACCGAGTCACCACGCGTCGAATCGGCCGCCCTCACTGCACAGCCTGCCTGTGAGCGTTCACAAGGTTTATAAATACACGAGTACAGTACATTCGTTAACACCGTTGACGAAGTTCGCGTGGCGCTGGTAGAGTGGTGTTACCTGCCCGAGGTGAGGCGGGTTGCGCCTGACGGACTGAGCCTAACGGCCTGAGAGCCTGAGAGAGCGACATGCGATATATCGACCTGCACCAGGGTTCTGCAACCGACCTCCGTACATCCCGGCGGGGCCTGGCCACGCTCGCCGCGCTGGCCGCGTTGTTGCTCAGCGCGTGCGCCGGTGACGATGGCAACTCGTTGAGCGGCGCGTCGGAGGGCGGCGCGGGAGGACCCGACGCGACGGGCGGGACGGGCGGCGCGGGCTCGCAATCGAGCGTGAACTCAGGCGCGGGCACGGGCGCGGGCACGGGCACCGGTGCGGGCTCGCAGGCGAGCACGGGCGCGGATTCGGGCTCGGGCGCGGGCACAGGAGGTGCCGGTGTCGGCGGCGGTCCGGACGACCATCCTGCGTACGACCACTGCGTGAGCGGGTACATGCCCCACCCGAGCGACTCGGATCCCAACATGAAGGACGGCCCGGCGGAGTTCTTTCCGCCCGGCAACAACAGTCCGGACATCGTCGACACGACGGTGCAGCCCCAGGTCCTGGACTGGATGTATGAAAACAGGTGGCAGGACGCTCACGTCGAGTGGCACGCGATCCGCGCCTGCAACTTCGGGGGCGCCGGGAGCAAGGTGGGCATCTGCAAGTTCAAGCAGCTGGTCCCGCAGGATCAGAACTGTCAGAGCGCCGGCGACGGCTATCAGTTCCTTGTGTTCCACCGCCACATGATCCAGGCGCTGCAGCAGCTCTGGCCCAATCATAAAGAGCAGTTCACGGGCTTCACCAAGTTCCCAACCAAGGCGGAAGATGTGCCGTCTCAGTGGCGCTCCGCGTGGAAGAACTGGGACGCGGCCGCCCTCGAAGCCGGGAAAATCGGCGATGAGATCGACAAGCCCGAGAACCTCGCGAGGTTCAAGGACGAAGGCGAGCTCGGCTTCTGGCTTCAGTGCAACGTGGGGCAGAAGCTGGCGGGGGCGACCAACATGCCGTGGGTGGGTCTCCACTTCGTGCTGCACGCCAAGTGGGCGCGGCCGGGCAACACGACGCACGGTGTGAACAACACCAACGCGAACATCGACAACTACATGTTCTGGAAGCTCCACGGCTGGATCGACAACGTGTGGGAGAAGTACCGGCGCGCCAAGGGGATGTTGCCGACCGATCAGAAGCTGAAGGACGATCTCGTCGCGCAGTGCCGCGAGATGGATACCGAGATCAAGATCATCAAGGAGAACCTGGACCCTGAGGATGTCAGGGATCCCAATGCGCCTTTGCCGGTGGAGTCAGGGGTTTTCCACGAGAAGGTGCGGCCCATCTTCGAGAGCGCGACGAACCTGTGCAGCGGCTGCCACGCCGAGTCGGGCCCCAACGCGGGGCTGTCGCTCGGTGGCCGCCTCAGCTCCAAGGAGATCGTCGACGGTCTGGTCAACGTCGCCTCCCGCGGCGGTGGCCAGTTCAAGCTCGTCGTCCCGGGCGACCCCGACCACAGCTGGCTCTACCTCAAGGCCGCCGGCAAGGCGGAAGCCGCGGGTTGCCAGCAGTCCTCCACGGCGCAGTGCATCTCGGGCGTGATGCCGCCCAGCACGGGGGGGCCGACGGTCAGCCCGGCGCAGCTCGAGATCTTGCGTAAATGGATCGCGGACGGCGCCCCGGGACCGACCTGATCCTGGCGAACGCTTGAGGTCGGCGGGAATCCGAGCTGCCGGCCTCACGACATTCGGGGCTCGGGGGGCGCCATCAGCGCCCTCCGCCACGCACCCTCAGGCGTCAGAAGTGCCCAGGGCGCTCCGCCTCCCTCCTGGCATCCCGCACATCGTTCCCGTTGCTCGCCCCGTGGCATAGGCGTTAACCACGCTTCGCGCCGCGTTCTCCTACATCCTAACGTTTACGTTTACGTTCACGTAAACGTTCACGCCGGTGACCGAGGGTGGAGGGGGGCAGGCTTCGTGCCCTGAGCGTGACCGAACGAGCTTGGTTAACGCCGATGAGGCGCGCTCCACGGGGCCGGGCAGCTCGGAACTACCTTGCACGCAACCGGAGACTGACCTGGGCGAGGCCGTACTAGGGTCCCGGCGGCGGGTAGGTTTCCTTCATCTCCTGGATCCAGCGCGAGACCACCTCCACGCCCGTCTCGTCGACCTTGTGCGTCCCGATGCGCGGCATCTGCCCTTCGAAGCCGCGGAGCACCTGGCGGGCGACAAGCAAGCTGCGCGACGGGTCCCCCGGCCGGATGTCGTACCAGTTGGCCGGGTCGGGGTTCGTGAGGCCCTCGTACTTCGCGTTTTCCGCGGGGCGCTTGTTGATGGCCGTCCGGGCGGCGTCCGTGGCCATCACATCGCCGAGCTCGCTCGCCTCGAGCCGCAGGTACAGGCCGGTATCGTGGGCCGCCGCATCGGGCAGGTCGTTGTGACAGCTCACGCCGCAGTTGGCGTGTAGGTAGCCGAGCGCCTGGCGCTCCACCTCGTTGCCAGGAATCGTGAGGGCGAGATGGCTCGCGTCCGCGATCACGCCGAGCTCGACCAGCGTCTCGGCCGAGATCCCCTGGGCGCCAGAGCCGAGCATCAGCGCGTCCCAGCCGAGGACGTAATCGACGCGTCCGACGTGGCACTCCTTGCACTGATCGCGGTTCGGCACCGTGTGGCCAGTGCCGTAGAGATCGGTCACGCCGAAGTCGTTCTGCATCTGGATCGCCTGCTTCTCGTCCTCGGACCACACATAGCTCGTGTAGACCCAGCCGGCGGCCGTCTTGCGCAGGAGGCGAGTCTCCGCGAGGCGCTGCGCGCCGCCCGCGCCCGTCACGCTGAACTCCTTCCAGAACTGCGTCCCCTCGGGGTAGATGAACGCGTCCGGATTGCTCGTGTCCACCTGCTGCCCTTTCGGAATCGACACGAAGCGCCGCTTCTCGGCGCCGTCGCTCCAGAGCTCCACGGCAGGCTTGTACTCGAGCACACCGCACGCGAGCTCGCGCTGGTCGAAGTTCCCGTAGAGCCCCGTACAGCGCAGGTCCACCGGCAGCACGCCGTCGAGCGGCGCAGCGCAGTCCACGTCGGTGGGCATCGCGAACTCCGCGCAGCTCGCGCCCCCGGCGCCACCTGCGCCGCTCGTTTGCGCGCCCGATCCGCCGCTGCCCACCGTGGCGCCCGACCCCCCTTCGCCCTCGGGCTGCGCCTGCCCGCCGCCCGAGCTGCATCCCGCCGCGAGCAGCAGCGCGCCGACGAGTGAACCGTTCCTCACGACATGAAAAAGCATGCGCGCAGTCTGCCACAGGAGAGGAGCGCTTGGGAGCGTGGAGTCACGCCTTCGCCATGCCGCATCGCGCATCGCCCCCGCGCCGCGCGCTTCATCCGGTCACCGGTCGTCTGCGTTCACAGGGATGTGAACGTCGATCAATCGACGATCGGCCGGACAGAAGCGGTGGAGGCGACAGAGCCCGATGAGGGCAGGGCGCCCTCTGAAAGAGGTGAACCTATCGAATGGTCCACTCTTGCTGTACACCGCGCGTCCAGCGCCGGATCGTTCACGGCTTGGACACCCGGCATGGCCTGTCCGCCGCGCTCCTGCGCCGCTCTGGCGCCATGCTCGCGCGGTCGCGGCGGGCGCGGTGCGGCCTCGGCAGCAGGCGCTGCTGACCGCGTGCTCGTGACGCAGCACCTGGCGCGCGAAGTCCGGCCGAAACGCGTGGAAATGCCTGGCACGGCGCGTGCGACGCCGACGCCGACGCCGACGCCGACGCCGACGCCGACGACGACGACGACGCGCGTCGGAGCAGCGACCCGGCACGGAGGGCGCGGCGGCGCGCCGCCCGGGCCCGCGGCGGCGCGCCGCCCGGGCCGTCACCCCGCCGAGCGCGCCCGAGAACAACCTTTTCACGGAGCCGTCGCATGAGTGGTCTCAGTCTCGTCTTCGATACGCCCCAGCTCGCGCAGGACTACGAGGTCCGCAGCGCCGATCGGCAGTTCCGCCATGGAAAGCGGCTGATCGCCGAGCTCGGCGTCCGCCCCGGCGATCACGTGCTCGACGTCGGCAGCGGCACCGGGCTGCTCGCAGAGCACGTGGCCGGCCTCGTCGGGCCGACCGGGAAGGTGCTCGGGATCGACCCGCTGCCGCTGCGCGTGGAGATCGCCCAGCAGAAGGCGAAGGCGAACCTCTCCTTCCAGGTCGGCAACGCCTACGCGCTCGACGGGCTCCCCTCCGGCAGCTTCGATGTCGTGTACCTCAACGCCGTCTTCCACTGGCTCCCCGAGAAGACCGAGCCGCTGCGGCAGATCCACCGCCTGCTCAAGCCGGGGGGCCGGATCGGGCTCACCACGGGCGCGAAGGATCACCCGAACCGCCTGCAGGCCATCAAGCGGGAGGTGCTCTCGCGCGAGCCCTACGCGCGTTATCCGGAGTCCCGGGATGGGACGCCCCACTGGGTCACCGCCGTGGAGCTCGCCGGGCTGCTCGGGGGCGCCGGCTTCACCGTGCAGAAGATCGAGGCCCAGGAGAACGTGCACCATCAGCCGGACGGGCGCGCCGCCATCGCCTTCTCGCAGGCAAGCTCGTTCGGCAACTTCCTCGGCCACCTGCCCGAGTCGCTGCGCAGCCAGGCCATCGAGGACATCCAGCGCGAGCTCGAGGCCTTCCGGACGCCCGAGGGCATCCGGCTCGAGGGGAAGCGGCTCTTCGCCATCGCACACAAACCGGCGTCGCACTGAGCTGACAGGTCGATGGCCGACCACCGCACCGCGACGCCATCCCAGCACCCTTTTCGCTTTCTCTGCCACGAGGAGAACTCCGCATGAGCGCTACACAGAACCAGAGCAATAGTGTCCTCGAGATCGTCCCCGTCGCTGGCCGGATCGGCGCGGAGGTGCGCGGCGTGCGCCTCAGCGGCGATCTCGACGCCGCCACCGTGAGCGAGATCCGGAAAGCCTGGCTGCGATACAAGGTCATCTTCTTCAGGGGCCAGCACCACCTCGACGACGGCTCGCAGGAGGCGCTCACCACGCTGTTCGGCGCCAAGCCCGTCGCGCACCCGACGGTGCCCGTGGTCAATGGCACCGAAACCATCCATGAGCTCGACTCGCGGGAGGGCGGGCGCGCGAACTCCTGGCACACCGACGTCACGTTCGTGGACGCCTACCCGAGGGCCTCGATCCTCCGGGCGCTCGTGATCCCGGCGTACGGTGGCGACACCGTCTGGGCCAACACGGTCGCCGCGTACCAGGATCTGCCGCCCGCGCTGCGCGCGCTCGCGGACACGCTGTGGGCGGTCCACAGCAACGAGTACGACTACCAGGCGCGGAAGCCGAGCTCGTCGGCGGACGACGTGCGGCGCTATCAGGAGGTGTTCACGTCGACCGTGTACGAGACCGAGCACCCCGTCGTGCGCGTCCACCCGGAGACCGGGGAGCGGTCGCTCGTGCTCGGCCACTTCGTCAAGCGGCTGCTCGGCGTCTCGTCCCACGACTCGACGCACCTCTTCCAGGTGCTCCAGGAGCACGTCACGCGCCTCGAGAACACCGTCCGGTGGCGCTGGGCCGCGGGCGACGTGGCGGTCTGGGACAACCGCGCCACGCAGCACTACGCGATCAACGACTACGGCGATCAGGTCCGCGTGGTGCGCCGCGTGACGGTGGACGGGGACGCGCCCGTCAGCATCGATGGCCGGCGCAGCGTCACCCGCAAGAAGGCGCCGCGCGCCGCCGCCGCGAGGAGCGAGAGCGCCGCGGTCGCCGTGGCCGCGGCGACCGCGTAGTCGCGTCGAGCCGAGGCGCGTCCGCGGGCGTCAGGGGATCCTTGACGGCCGCGGACGTGTGCGCTTCACCTGCGGCGGAGGAGCACCCCGTGGGTCCAACAAGCAAGCGCGACGACGCTCGAGACGGAGCGCAGAGCACGGCGCACGTCGTGGTGATCATGCTGATCGTGGCCTTCGGCGTGCTCGCGCTGCCGTGGATGGTCCTCCGGAAGCTGGACGCCCGGACGCCGACGGGCGGCGTGGCGGCCTCCGGCGTCCCGGACGAGGACCTCGCCCAGGGCGGCAAGATCTATTATCGCTCGTGCGCCAACTGTCACCAGGCCAGGGGGGAGGGGAAGCCGGGCCGCTATCCGCCCCTCACCGGCTCCTCATGGCTGCTCGAGGACAAGGAGACGCCGATCCGGATCACGCTGCTCGGCGCCGCCGGCCCGATGGAGGTGAACGGCGCGCTCTACAACGACGTGATGCCGAACCTCGGCGTCACGCTGTCGGACGAGGACGTCGCGCTGGTGCTCACCTACGTCCGGTCGAGCTGGGGGAACAGCGCGCCCGCCATCACGCGGGACGAGGTCGCGAAGGTGCGCGCCTCGCTGGGAGACCGGATGGAGCCGTGGGCCGGCGGCGCGGCGCTGTCGGCGGCGCGGGGGACGCGCGTCCTGCCCTGAGGCGCACAGGCGAGCGGGGCTGGCTGCCGCGGCGGCGCTTCCAGGCGAGAGGGGCGGTCACTCCCGCACGGGCTCCTGCAGATCCACCCCGAAGTGCTCGCGGTAGCCCCGCCGCGCGGCCTCGCGCAGCTCGTCGTCGCCGCGGCTGACCTGCTCCTCGAAGGCCTGCGCGTACGTGTCTGGGTCGACCTCCCGCGCGCCGAAGCGCAGCTTCTTCCCGGAGAGCGTCTCGAGGACGAGCGTGGCCACCCGGCGCTCGGCGCCGCCGCGGGCCACGACGCCGAAGGGGAACAGGTGCACGAGCGTGAGCTGCGGCGGCGCGTCGCCGGCCGTCATCTCGGCGATGTACGCGGAGAGCTCGCGGCTCACGCGGTCCTGCGCCTCGTCGGAGAAGCCGGCGAGCAGCTCGGTCACCGCGGGCGAGAGGGGCAGGTGAGGGCCGTCGATCTGGTGCTGGAGCTCGTGCCGCTCGGTGCCGGCGAGCACGGCCCGCTCGAGCGTGGAGCCCAGGCGCTCGCGCAGCTTCGCCAGCGCGGCGTCGCAGCGCGCGAGGGCGCCGGCGTGAGCGCCGTCCGCCGCCGCGTGGCACGTCGCGCCCTCCTGATCGAACCGCTCGGCATAGGACCGGACCTCGGAGCCGAGGACGAGCGCGAAGGGATCCTGGTCGCGCGAGAAGCCGAGGTGGACACGGCGCTCGCCCGTCATCGGCTCCACGAGGAGCGTCGCGAAGCGGTCGTCGCCGACGCGGTAGGCGTGGACCTCCCTGACCCGGTAAGGCGTGGTGTAGAAGCGCCGCGTGGCGCCGTCGGCCGAGACACTGAGATTGACGGCCGCGTCGAGGTAGTACCCGAGCCCGGCGCGTCGCGCTGCGTCGTTGGCCTCGGCGACGAGCCGGCCGAACGCGCGGCCGGAGAGCTCGAGATCGTCCACCTGAGCGGCCAGCGTCGCGAGCGCCGCGGCGACGTCCTCGCCGTCGGGCTGCGCCCTGGCGACCGCGAGCATCTCGCGGCTGCGCGCCCTGGTCAGCACCTGCGCCTCCGCGCCCGTGCCCTGCGCGCGTCCGCTGCGCGCGTGCGCGTCGCGGGCGATGCGCGCGCGCTCCCAGCTCGGCAAGAGCTCGCCGTACACCCGGTCCCATTCGGCCGTGGGCGCGCCGAGCCTCCAGTCGACGCCCTTCGGCGCGGGGCGGCCGAGCACGAGCAGCGCGCCCAGCAGCGCGGCGACCGAGGCCGCGGCCGCGCCTGCCGCCACGATCGGCCGGGCGCCGCCCGCGCTGGCCCCGATGCCTGGCTCCAGCTCGGCTTCGGGCACCATCACGCCGAGCGCGAGCACCTCGATCGCGGAGGCGAGCGCCGCCACGACCGCGGCGAGCAGGAGCGCGAAGAAGGCGACGGTGCCCGCCTCGACGCCCCAGCCGCCCGAGAGGAACGCGCGGTACACGAAGAGCAGCATGAGGCCGGGCATGGCCCACACGGCCGCGATCGCGAGGCCCGGGTGCTCGCGCCGGGGCACGCTGCGCGCGTACGCGAGGCCCAGCAGGGCGATCGCGAGCGGGCCGAGCACGAAGAGCAGGACCATGCCGTAGCCGAGCTGGAAGCGGGCGTCGGGCAGCGTCGCGACGAGCACGGCCGCGCGCGCGATCGTCTGCGCGGGGATCTCGCCGCGGGACGGCCAGAAGTAGAAGACGAGCGCCGCGGCGAGCGACGCGATGAGCAGCGCGCTGCCGCCCCTGCGCGTCCGCGCGTGGAAGCGCAGCACCACGCCCGCCGCGGTGAACGCGAAGACCGCGAGGAACGGGGCCGGCCGCGTCACCAGGCTGTCCGGCAGCGGCAGCATGTCCCACGCCGAGCTCCGGCGGCCGATCCACACGGCGACGTTCACGGCCACGAACGCGGCGAGCACGGCGATGGCGCGCGACGTCGGCCGCTCGACGAGCAGGCCCGCGCGCCGCGCGGTGCGCGCGCCGAGGAAGAGCAGCCACAGGCCCGCGATCGCGGGCGCGAGCGCGGCGACCTGGGCGGCGGGCGCGAGCTCGGGGAGCACGCTCCACACGAAGATCCCGTGGCCGTAGGCGACCTCGTACGGCACCAGCGCCGACAGCGCGAGCGCGAGGCCGCTCCACAGGCAGCGCGCGCGGAGGCGCTCGGCCGACATGCGGTAGAACATCGCGGTCGCGGCGCTCTCCTCGCCGGGAGGAGCGGCGGCGTCCGGCGGCGGGGCGCCGGCGTTCTGCGGGGCGCAGGCGCCGTGCTGCGGAGGGAGGCGGGGCGCGCTCACGGCTCGACCGCCGCGCTCGCGATGCGCGAGATCGACCGCTTCTGCGGGAAAACCGGGTCGCGGTACCGCACCTCGAACAGCACGCGCTTCCCATCGGCGGAGAACCGCGGCACCCGCTCCGTCGCGGAGCCCACCGTCAGCTTCTTGATCTCGCCCGTGGAGAGCGCCAGCACCGCGATGTCCGTACCGCCCGCGCCCCGCGTCTCGAACGCGACGCGCGCGGCGTCGGGCGAGAACGCGGGCCACGAAGCCCCGCCCGGGGCCGCGTACACCTTCCGGCGCCACGTCGCCGTGTCGATGACCGCGATCCCCGGCTCGTCGCCGTCGACGACGCACACGATCTTCGTCCCGTCGCTCGACGCCGCCGGGTTGCGCAGATCCTCCCCGGGCTTCGCGCGGAACGGGCGCTCGATCGACAGCGGCTGCTTGCCCACGTCGACCACCGCGAGGTGCGGCGCGTCGCCCTCCGACGCGTCGGGCACGTAGACGAACGCGAGCCTCGTCTCGTCGAGCCACGCGAACCCGCCGAGCGACTCATTCTCGGTGTGGAGGCCGAACACCTCCTTGCCGCCGTCGGTGTCGAGCACCATCAGATCGGCCTGCGCGCCCGCCTCCGGGCGATCGTAGACCGCCACGAACCTGCCGCCGGGGGCGAGCTTCGGGTCGACGAAGCGGTGCTCCGGATCGACGCGCACGCGCTTGCTCTGCCCGGATCGGTCGACGACCGTGATCGTCTTCGCCCAGCCGAAGAAGTCCTCCACCAGCGCGACCCGGTCGCCGTCGCGCTGCGACGACGGATACGAGTACACGTGATACCCCCTCCACATCGGCTTGACCGCGCCGGGATCCGTCGTGGGGACGGCCGGCCGATCGAGCGGCCGCCACTCGAGCGTCTCCAGCGCTTCGCTGCGGGCGAGGTCCCTGGACCTCACCGAGTGGAACACCGAGACATCGGCCGTCTTGACGAAATAGCCGCCCTCGGCCGTGCCCACGAGCAGGTCCTCCGCCGCCTGGGGCGACAGGAAGGTCACGCGCCCCTGCTCCTCGGCCTCGATCTCCTTCGCGCGGGCGGCGTACGCGCCGGCGGCCCGGTCGAGGTTCGCGGCGCGGTCCTTCACGAACCTGCGCGCCGACGCCAGCCGCTCCAGCAGCTTGATGTCCGAACCCTCCGTGATCTCGCGCACCGAGGGGTGGTCCATGAGCTGCGCGATCACCGCGTCGAGCGCCTGAGAGGCCATGGAGTTCGCGAGCAGCGCCATCGCGCGGTCCTTCTTCGTCGCCCCGGAGTAGCCGCGGATCCGCCCCTCGGTCGATGTGCCCTTGTCGAGGAACGTGAGCGTCACCGGCGCGTCGACCCGGAGCTCGAAGTAACCCTCCTTGATGGGGTGCTCCACGATCTCGGGCGCGAGGCGCGCCTCGATGATGAAGCCGGCGCCGAGCGCCTTCGCGGCCTCCTTCGGGTCCTTCGCGCTCTCGAGCGCCTTCATCACCTTCGGGTCGCCGCCCTTCACGGGATCGAACCCGAGCTCCGCGAGGTGCTCGCCGAGCTCGTCGGCCAGCCTCGCCGCGGGCTGCGACCCTTCCCACCAGTACCCGTCGAGATCGATCGCCACGAGGATGCGCAGCGGATCGGTCGCCGTCATCGAGCGGAAGGCGAGGAGGCCCGCCGCCGCGATCACGAGGCCGAGCACCGCGAAGACCGGCCAGAGCCTGCGCTTCGGCACGAGCGCCTCGAGCGACTCCGGCGGTTCGGCCTCGGGGGCGGGGGGCTGCGCGTCGGTCGGGGTTCGAGGCTCCTCCATGGAAAGGGACGTGCCCTATCCGCGAGAGGGCGTAAAGCTGCGTGAGCGTGGCGTGCGCGAAGGGAGCTGGCCAGGTTGCCCGGGAGTCCGCGGCTCTCCCCGCCAGTCTGGCGACGATGCATGAACAGGAGTGGAGGGGCCGGCCTCAGGAGGGGCCCCGCCTTCGGGCCCGCCACCCCCATGACTGCCCGACCATACTCTGCCGGCGCGGGAGCTCGAAGTTGGCCTGAATTCGGTGGAGGCATGCGTCGTGCACGCGCGTCCAGACCTGCTCTTCATCCACGAGGTGCCCGATGAACACCGCACATGCCTTCCGCCGCACGCTTGCCCATCGCCTCTTCGCCCTGCTCGCGCTCCCCGTCGCGGGGGGCGCCGCCGGCTGCATCACTGCCTATAGCAGCTGTCCCGAGGATCCCGAGCCCGTCTCCAAGGTGGCCTGCTTCGCGTGGCCGCAGGACGATGCTGACGGCCTCGGAGATGCTGGCGGCGAGGGGGGAGCCGGGGGCGGCGGAGGTGCCGGCGGGAGCGAGCCTGTCGCGTGCCCCTCGCGGCCGGAGGCGCAGGAGATCCTCAATCGGTCCGGCTTCGGATCGCACAGCGTCAAGAGCGATGGAGCCTTGCAGGGCGGCCAGTGCTGCTATGAGGCGTACTTCATCCCGATGTGCGAGGGGCGCCCGTACCTCGTCGAGGAGGCGGCGCGGACAGCGCCGTTCGTCCGCGCCCGCGGCAGCGCCGGGTGGGGCGCGGCGGAGGCCGTCGCGCCGCGGATCGATCATCTCGCCGCGGATCTGCGGGCGGCGCTGGCCGCGGCGTGGACGCGCGACGCGCTCTTCGAGCACGCGTCCGTGGCCTCGTTCGGCCGCTTCGCGCTCGAGCTGCTCGCCGCGGGCGCGCCGGCCGATCTCGTGGAGGAGGCGCACCGCGCGGCGCTCGACGAGGCCCGCCACGCGCGCCTCTGCTTTGCCCTCGCGAGCGCCTATGCGGGCGAGGCGATCGCGCCGGGCGCGTTTCCCTTCGACGGGCGGGTGGAGGTCGAGGCAGATCTCGCGTCGATCGCGGCGCGCGCCGCGAAGGAGGGATGCATCGGAGAGACCATCGCGGCGGTGATCGCGGCCGAGGAGCTCGGCGCCGCGGAGGACCCGGCGGTGCGGAGCGCGCTCGCGATCATCGCCGCGGACGAAGCGCGGCACGCGGAGCTCGCGTGGGGCACGGTGGCGTGGGCGATCCGCGCGGGCGGCGAGCGGGTGCGCGCGGCGGTGGAAGAGGTGTTCGCGGGGCTCGGGCGCGCGGAGCTCGGGGGAGGCGACAGCGCGGGAGGTGCGCAGCTCGCGGCGCACGGGCGGTTCGGCGCCGCGGCGCGCGGCGAGGCGGCCGCGCGGGCGATCGAGGAGATCGTGCGGCCGGCGTCGAGGTTGCTCCTGGCAGGGCGCCCGGACGGGGTGGCCCAGAGCGCGATGACGGCTTGAGGGCAGGGGCCCTTCCGCTCGCCTTGGCCACGCGATACGCTCCCTGTCCGCCATGAAGGAAGCGCATCTCGTGACCGGGGCGACCGGGTTTATCGGCGGCGCGCTCGTCCTGGAGCTGCTGCGGCGGACCGATGACGACATCGTGGCGCTGGTCCGACCCGGCGACACCGGGGCGGTCGAGAGGTTCCGCCAGTCCATCCACCATGCTGCAAGGCTTTACGAAGCGACCGATGTGCTCACGAAGCTCGACAGGTGCCGTGTCGTCGCCGGTGACGTCGTCGAGCAAGATTGCGGCATCCGCGAGCCGATCGGTGCTCGCGTCGCGCAGGTGTGGCATGTGGCGGCATCGCTGCAATATGAGAATCGTCACGTGGACGTCATCAGGGCGACCAACGTCGAAGGCACCCGCCGCGTCCTCACCCTCGCGGGGCAGCTCGGGGCGGGGACATTCAATTACATCAGCACGGCGTACGTTGCAGGGCGAGCGACGGGGTCGATCCCCGAGGCGCAGAGCCGCGGCAACGCGACCAACAACCACTACGAGCAAAGCAAGATCGACGCCGAGACGCTCGTCACATCCTGGGCGAACGGGCGCGTTCGTATCTTTCGTCCCAGCATCGTGGTGGGGCACAGCCGCACGCTCGGGGCGACCTCGTTTTCGGGCTGTTATGGCTTCTTTCGCCAGCTCGTGCAGTTCCGCGGGATGATCGAGCGCACCCAGAAGGGCTTGCTCTCGCGGTCCCCCGTGCGGATGCGGGTCCACCCGGATGGCGACCTGAACCTCGTTCCGGTCGATGCGGTCGTCCAGGAGGCCGTCGCGATCGCCCTCCAGGACGCATGTGAGGGTGTGTTTCATCTGACGCATCCAACCCCATGGAAGACCGGCGCGACGGTGCGCGCGATGTTCGAGCTGCTCGGCATGCACGCGCCCATCTTCATCGACCGGCGTGACGACTTCTCCTGGCTCGATCAGCAGCTGGACAAACGGATGGACTTCTACGGTTCGTACATCATCGGTCACAAGCATTTCGAGCGAATCCGGACGGACGCGGCGCTCCGGGGGTGCGAGCGTTTTGCGTACGCCGAGGTGCCCCTCGTGGAGCTCTGCCAGTGGTACTTTCAGGTCCTCGAAGAGACCCGCAAGAACCTCCCGGTGGCACGCTGACATGAGCGCGCCAGGGCCGCTCTTCATCGTGGGGACGGGGCGTTGTGGGTCGACCATGCTGTCAAACCTCGTGCGCCGGCATCCGGACCTGCTGAGCATCTCCGAGTTCTTCTCGCTGGCCACCGACCTCGGTGGACGCATCTCCCTGTGTTTCCCCGACCATCCGATCGGCGCGGACGAGCTCTGGCGGATCGTCGCGGGCGTCCAGCCCAAGCTGGCGACGATGCGGCGCCACGACGTCATGATGGACGAGGTGCTGTATCGGCCGGCGGCGCTCCCATCTTTCGGCGGCGTACCGGGCGTGCCGGCCATCCTGGAGACCGCGCTTCCGCATCTGTGCGACGAGCCGGAGGCGCTGTTCGACGACCTCGAGCGCTTCGTCGCCACCCTGCCGGCGGCGGCGGTCGGCCAGCACTATCAGCAGGTGTTCGGGTTTCTCGCTCACCGCTTCGGCAAGCGAACGTGGGTCGAGCGTTCCGGGGGCTCGCTGCGGCTGGTTCGCCGGCTGCTCAAGAATTTCCCCGACGCGCGCTTCGTACATCTGGTGCGCGACGGCCGCACCTGCGCCATCTCGATGAGCCGTCACCTCGGGTTTCGCATGGCGTTGATCGCGGTTCAGTTGACCGAGATCCTCGGCGTCGACCCGTGGGAATCGAGGGACCGCGCGTACGTGGACGACGTGCCCGAGGAGCTGCTCCCGTTCTTGCCCGAGCGCTTCGATCGCGAGGCCTTCCTGCGCTACGAGACGCCGCTGCCGCTGTGCGGTCATTATTGGTCCGGCGAGATCGTGACGGGGCTCGACGAGCTCTCGGGCGTCGGGCCCGGGCGGCTCTTGACGCTTCGTTACGAGGACTTCGGTCGAGCGCCGCGCCCGACCATCGCTCGCCTGATGGAGTTCATCGGCGTCGACGTAGATGACGTCTGGATCGAACGCATGGCGGGCATCGTGCGTCCGGCGCGCTCGCGCTTCAGCGAGCTCGCGCCCGGAGAGCGACGCGCGTTGATGGATGCGTGTCAGCCCGGCTTCGCCGCTCTTGCGGAGCTGTATTCCGACGAGATCGCGGAGGCGGCCCTGGACGAGGCACCCCTCTGAGCGAATCCGAGTGGAACACCCTCACGAGGTCGCGGGCGCGCTCCCCGAATGGCGATCACCCGAGAGGCGGCCGTGAACCGGATGCTAGGTCGCGACGTGCCCTGCTGCTATCCTCATCGCATGTCCGACCTGCTCGTCAACATCGATGTGCCGGCGCTCGATCCTGCCATCGCGTTCTACACGCGTGCGTTCGGGTTGCGCGTCGGGCGGCGCTTTGGTGCTTCCGGGGTCGAGCTCCTCGGCGCGGCGGCTCCCATCTACCTCCTGGTGAAGCCGGCCGGCAGCGAGCCTGCCGCCGGTGCGTCCCCGCGCGACTACCGGCGTCACTGGACGCCGGTCCACCTCGATTTCGTGGTCGACGATCTCGAGGCCGCCGCGCGCCGCGCGCAGGAGGCAGGCGCGGTCCCCGAAGCCGAGATCGAGGTGGCCGCGTGGGGGCGCATGCTCCGCCTGGCCGATCCCTTCGGCCACGGCGTCTGCCTCCTCCAGTTCAGCGGCCGCGGCTACGACGAGATGGTCTCGCCCGGCTGAGCGCGCGGAGGCTACGCGGGGCAGTCGCCCTCGGCGCCCTCGGCGAGATCACATGTCCTCCCGCCCGGCGCCGGCGCGGGGCCCTGGGGTCTGCTTCCCGCGCAGGTAGCGCTCGAGCAGCTGCACGAGCTCCTCGGCCAGCGCGCCGGAGCGCAGGTCGTCGGGCCGCTCGACGATCGCCTGATGCACGACCGCGTGCGCCGCGGTCTGCGTGATCCACCACGCGAGCTCCACGTCCGGCGCCGGGCAACCCCACGCCGAGAGGAGCTGCTTTGCCTCCTCGAGCAGGAAGCCCTCGCTCGCCGCGGACCGGGTCGCCTTGATGCGCGGCATCTGCTCCAGGAACACGCGGTGCAGCTCGGGCTCCACGGCGTGGGCGGCGATGCCGGCCTCCACGATCGTCCGGACCACCCGATCGGGCGACTGCCCCTGATGCGCTGCGAGCACCGCGGCCGCGGCCGCGCGGCCCTGCTCGATGTGCCGGCGGTGGAGCTCGGCCACGAGCGCCTCCTTGCCCGGAAAGAACTGGTACAGCGACGCGACGTTCACCCCGGCCCGCTGGGCCACGCGGTTCGTCGTCAGCCGCGCGTACCCGTCCCGGACCAGAATGTAAGCCGTCGCCTGCAGGAGCGCCTCGACCGTGGCGCGCGACCGGTCCTGCGTCGGCTGTTTCCTCGGCGTGGCGGCGTCCCGCTTGCGCATGGATCCATGCTGGCAGAACACAAGCTGACGAGGCAAGCGACAGCTTCCAAGATGGGGTGACTTCACCTGACAGGAGACAGCCAATGAATCCGTCGCTGAGCACGCATGTCCTCATCGCGGGGGCGGGGCCCACCGGCCTGACCCTCGCGTGCGATCTGGCCCGCCGTGGCGTGGCGTGCCGCATCGTCGACAAGGCACCAGCCCATTTCGCCGGCTCTCGCGGGAAAGGCGTGCAGCCGCGCACCCTCGAGGTCCTCGACGATCTCGGGGTGGTCGACGCGGCGATGGCCGCCGGAGCCCCTTACCCGCTGATCCGCGCCTACGACGGCGGCGCGGTGCTGGGCGACTGGGCCATGTTCGAGCGCCGCGCGACGACGCCGGACGTGCCCTATCCGAACATCCTGCTCCTCGGGCAATGGCGGACGGAGGAGATCCTGCGCGCCCGGCTCGCGGAGCACGGCGTCCGTGTCGAGCTCGCCACCGAGCTGACCGGCTTCGAGCAGGACGGCGACGGCGTGACCGCCACGCTGATCCGGGCGGGCGAGACGGAGCGGGTCCGCGCCGGCTACCTCGTCGGCGCGGACGGGGGGCGCAGCTTCGTGCGGCGCGCGCTCGGCGTCGGCTTTCAGGGGGAGACGCTGGAGGCGGACCGGGCGCTCGTGGGCGACGTCCGCGCCGACGGGCTGGACCGCGAGCGCTGGCACGCCTGGCCGAAAGCGCGCGGCGGCCCGGTCGCGCTGTGCCCGTTGCCCGGCACCGAGCGCTTCCAGATCCTGATACCGATCGACGGCGACGAGGCGCCCGAGCTGACGGTGGAGGCCGTTGAGAGGCTGTTCCACGAGCGGACGGGGCGCTCGGATGTCCGCCTGCACGACGCGAGCTGGCTGTCGCTCTACCGGCCCAGCGTGCGGATGGTGGACCGGTACCGGGCCGGCCGGGTGTTCCTGGCCGGCGACGCCGCGCACGTGCACCCCGCGGCCGGCGGGCAGGGCCTGAACACCGGCATCCAGGACGCCTACAACCTCGGCTGGAAGCTCGGCCAGGTGCTGGCGGGAGCGCCCGCGGCGCTGCTCGACACCTACGAGGAGGAGCGGCTTCCCGTCGCCGCGGCGATGCTCGGCCTCACCTCGAGGCTGCATCGCCGGACCACGGAGGGAAGCCCGGGCGAGGTGCGGCGCGGCCCGGAGACGCAGCAGCTCGACATCAGCTACCGCGGGAGCTCGCTGGCCCGCGACGAGGCCCGCGGCGATCACGGCGCGCCGGCGCGCGTCCTCGCCGGGGACCGAGCGCCCGATGCGCCCTGTCATGACGCCGAGGGCGCGCCCGTCCGCCTGTTCGATGTGTTCCGTGGCCCGCACTTCACGCTGCTCGCCTTCGGCGCGGCTCACGGGGACACGGTCGCCCGGGTGAACGCCCGGTACGGCCCCGCCGTGCACGCGCGCGCCGTGGTGCAGCCGGGGGAGCCAGCCGGTCGGCGCGCCCTCGTCGACACGGACGGGCACGCGCGCGCCGGCTATGACGTCGACGGCGATGCGCTCGTGCTGGTCCGCCCGGACGGCTACATCGGATGGCGCGCTTCCTCCGGCACGCTCGAGCAGCTCGAAGACTTCCTTCGCCCGCTGGTCGGGTGATCGCGTTGTCCACCCGCGCGTTCGGCTTGCGCGGCGGGCAGCGCGTCGGCGCTTACTTCGTCGCGCTGGCGGGTGGAGGGAAGAGCCTCCACTGCTGGCGGGTCCGAGCGCCAGCGCGAGCCTCGCGTCCCCCCGACGAGGGGCGAGCGCCGCGCAAAAATGGGGTGCAAAGGCTCTCTCTGTGCCAGGCAAGGGCTTTGCTACGGCTGTGCTTGGCGGTACGCTGAATCCGATCGAGCTACCGCGCAGGCCACGCGACACCTCTTCGTGGGCGAGGCGGAGGAGGCGATATCGGTCTTCTCCTTCAGCCGGAGCGCGACCAACAACGCCACCGTGAACACGGCCAATTTCAACCTCGATATCAACCCGAGCAGGCGCGTGATGATCGGCACGACCGGCATCGTCGGCGCCAGCTCCTCGGGCGACACGTTCCTCCGCCTCTTCGACCTGAGCTCCGGGTCGCCCGTGCAGGTGGCCTCGGCGAACGACGGCCCCTCGGGGTCGATCTCGGCGCAGATCCGCTATACGACGTCGTCGACGGGCTGGCCCTTCCAGATCCGGGCCGGCTGTGACGGCTTCTCCTCGTGCAGCGGGACGGTCGCGATCGCGCGCGGCAAAGGCACCTTCTCGTACTCGAGGAGCAGCACGAACTACGCCACGACCAACTACGTCGACCAGGCGTACTTCTTCACCGCCGGAGAGACGATCTCCTTCGGCACCTGCGCGGCGGTGCTCTACGGGGCGAGCCGCTCGGGGATGTCGTACATCCGCCTCTTCGATCGCAACGGCGTCCAGGTCGCCGTGGACTCCGCCGAGACGATCGGCTGCTCCGAGATGCCGAAGACGACGCACGTCGCGGCGCTCTCGGATTACTACACCTTCCGCGCCGGCTGCGTCGGCAACACCTCGTGCACCGCGACGGTGGCCGTCTACGCCGAGTGAGGCTCGACCAGCTCGCGGCAAGCAGCTTCCCTGTCAGATCCAGCCCACCGTTCGAGGCCACTTGCCCGCTTGCCGCCGGGCCCGCTCGGAACGCCGGAATTCGCGGACTCATGGAGAGACGGTTATTGTCCGGTGATTCGTGCGTCGGCGAGATCTGCGCCACCGCGCGGATCAAAACTCGCGCTGGCGGCATGGCGTGACGTCTTAGGCGCTGTAAGGTCTGCCCCGCCGTACAGCAAAGGAAGCACCTCGAAGGATGAACCGCCCGTCCGTCACCGCCGAGCCGTCCCCCGGAGCAGACCTCTCCATCGCCGGCGGGCGCGCGCATGGCTACCCGCGGCCGCAGCTCCGGCGCGCCGGGTGGGAATCACTCAACGGTACTTGGAGCTTCGCGCTCGATCCCGAGGCGCGCTTCCGGGAGCCCGCCGACGTCGCCTGGGAGAGCTTCATCGAGGTCCCCTTCGCGCCGGAGACCCCGCGGAGCGGCGTATGTGCGCGCGGCCTCTTCCGCGCCGTCTGGTACCGGCGCACCATCGCGGTGCCGGAGCTCCGCGGTGGAGAGCGGCTGATGCTGCACTTCGGAGCCGTCGACTACGACGCGACGGTCTGGATCGCGGGGAGCCGCGCGGCGCATCATGCCGGCGGCTACACCCCCTTCAGCGTCGACATCACCGACCTTGTCGGTTCGGCGCGCGCCGTCGAGATCGTCGTGCGCGCAGAGGACGATCCGCTCGACCTCGCCAAGCCGCGCGGCAAGCAGGATTGGCAGATCGAACCGCACTCCATCTGGTACCCGCGCACGACCGGCATCTGGCAGACGGTGTGGATGGAGTGCGTGCCCGCGAGCTCGATCGCGGCGCTCCGCTGGCAGTCGAGCCTCGACCGATGGGAGCTCGATTTCTACGCTCGGATCGGCGGCGAGCGCCGGGACGGACTGCGGCTGCGCCTGCGCCTCACCGCGAACGGCGCGCTGCTCGCCGAGGACAGCTACGCCGTCGTGCTCGGCGAGGTCCACCGCCGGATCGCGCTCTCCGATCCGGGCATCGACGACTCGCGCAACCAGCTGCTCTGGAGCCCGGAGTCACCCACGCTCATCGAGGCCGAGATCGACCTCGTCACCCGCGACGGCGAGACGATCGATCGCGTGCACAGCTACACCGCGCTCCGATCCATCGCGGTGCAGGGCGACCGCGTGGTGCTCAACGGGCGGCCCCTCGTGCTCCGGATGGTGCTCGATCAGGGCTACTGGCCCGAGACCGGGATGACCGCGCCCGACGACGACGCGCTCCGGCGCGACATCGAGCTCACGCGCGCCATGGGGTTCAACGGCGCACGGAAGCACCAGAAGATCGAGGATCCGCGCTATCTCTACTGGGCCGATCGGCTGGGCTTGCTCGTGTGGGAGGAGATGCCGAGCGCTTATCGCTTCACGCCCCTCTCGATCGAGCGCCTGACGCGCGAGTGGACGGAGGCGATCAACCGCGATTTCAGCCATCCGTGCGTCATCGCCTGGGTGCCCTTCAACGAGTCCTGGGGCGTGCCCAACTTGCCGGACAGCCCGCGCGAGCGGCACGGGGTCAAGGCGCTCTATCACCTCACCAAGACGCTCGACCCGACGCGCCCGGTGATCGGCAACGACGGCTGGGAGGCCGTGGCCACCGACATCATCGGTATTCATGACTACGATCCGGATCCGGCCCGGATCGCCCAGCGCTACGACGGCGGCGAGTGTCGCCCTCGGCTCTTCCGGCGCGAGCGTCCGGGCGGCCGCGTGCTCGTGCTCGACGGCCACTCGCGCAAGCTGGAGCACCCGATCGTGCTCTCGGAGATGGGCGGTATCGCGCTCCGCCGCCCCGGCACGTGGGGATATACCTCCGCCGACAACCCAGCGGCGCTGGAGCGGGCGTACGAGCGCCTCCTCGCCGTGGTGCGCGCGACACCGCTGCTCGCGGGCTTCTGCTACACGCAGCTCACCGATACCTACCAGGAGGCCAACGGGCTGCTTTACGCCGATCGGACGCCGAAATTCCTGATCGACGCCATCGCCGCCGCCACGCGCGGCCGGGCCGCCGGGCAGGTGCACCCCGACCCGATGGAGCTCGCGGAGTGCGCCGGCCCGCGCCAAGAAGGCATCATCATGGACGAGGTGATCGCCGGGGAGGAGTGATGTTCAAACGGAGCCTCGCCAAACCGGATGGCTGAAAGGCGGCCGAGCTCCGCGATGGAGGTGGCCCTCGGGCGATCGAGCGGGCCATCTTCGGCGGCGCGGTGGTGATCCTCGCGAAGCGCGGATCCGGTTGCGCCGTGGCCGAGCGCGTTGCGCGGGCGTACGACGCCCGATCCGGGTTCACCCCGAGGTGCTCATCTCGAGGGCGTGAGCACTCGCTCGCGAGCTCTGCTGTTCGTGACACGTACTTCCCGTTAGGTACGTTCCTTGTATTGCCCCTCCCAGGCGGCACGCTCGTGCACATCAGCCGCGCCGCGGCCGCCATCGAGGAGGACAAGCATGAGCCCGAAACGGCGGCCGGACGTCGTCTGCTTCTCGCACCTGCGCTGGAGCTTCGTCTTCCAGCGCCCGCAGCACCTCCTCTCGCGCTGCGCGCGCACGCGACGCGTGTTCTTCTTCGAGGAGCCGGTGTGGAGCGACGGGCCGCCGCGGATCGAGGCCGCGCACGTCGATCGCCACGGCGTGCGCGTCGTCACGCCGCACCTGCCGCCAGGCCTCGACGACGCGCGGATCCACGCGTTACAGCGCGATCTCGTCGACGCCATGCTCGATCGCTTCGGCATCGACGATCACGTGCTCTGGTACTACACGCCGATGGCGCTCCTGTTCTCGCGGCACCTCGCGGCCAGCGCGGTCGTGTACGACTGCATGGACGAGCTCTCCGCGTTCGCCGGCGCGCCGCCCGCGCTCAAGCATCACGAGGCCGAGCTGCTCCGCCGCGCCGACGTGGTCTTCACGGGAGGGCGCAGCCTCTACGAGTCCAAGAGGGCGCTGCACGCGAACGTGCACCTGCTCCCGAGCAGCGTCGACATCGCCCACTTCTCGGCGGCGCGCCGGCCGCTCGCGCCGCCCGCCGATCAGGCCACGATTCCAGGCCCGCGGCTCGGTTACTTCGGCGTCATCGACGAGCGCATGGATCTCGATCTCATCGCCGGCGTGGCCGCCGCCCGGCCTGGGTGGCACCTCGTCTTCGTCGGTCCGGTCGTGAAGATCGATCCGGCGAGCCTGCCGCGCGCGCCCAACATTCACTATCTAGGCAAGAAGACCTACGAGGAGCTGCCCGCCTACCTCGCGGGCTGGGACGTGGCGCTCCTTCCGTTCGCGCGCAACGAGGCCACGCGCTTCATCAGCCCCACCAAGACGCCGGAGTACCTCGCGGGCGGCAAGCCCGTCGTCTCCACGTCGATCCGCGATGTCGTCCGGCCCTACGGCGAGCTCGGCCTCGCGCGCATCGCCGACACCGCGGGCGATTTCGTGGCCGCCGTCGAGGCGTACCTCGCCGAGGATCACGCCGCGCGGCTCTCGCGGGCCGACGCGCTGCTCGCCCAGGGATCGTGGGACGCGACATGGTCGAAGATCGAGAAGCTCCTCGATGGCGTGCTGAGGGTGGGCCGGCGCCCGGCGGCGCGGCAGGGCGCCGATGTTTGACTATCTCATCGTCGGCGCCGGCTTCGCCGGCTGCGTGCTCGCCGAGCGGCTCGCGCGCGGCTCGGGCAAGAAGGTGGTGCTCTGCGATGTCCGCCCGCACATCGGCGGCAACGCCTATGATCACCACGACGCCGCCGGCGTCCTGGTGCACAGGTACGGCCCCCACGTCTTCCACACCAACTCGCGGGAGGTCTTCGAGTACCTCTCGCAGTTCACCGCGTGGCGCCCGTACCAGCACCGCGTGCGCGCCTGGGTGGACGGGCAGCTCGTCCCCATCCCCATCAACCTCGACACCATCAACCAGCTCTACGGCCTGCGCCTGAGCGCGCCCGAGGTGGAGGCGTTCCTCGCCTCCCGGGCCGTGCGACGCGAGCAGATCCGTACCAGCGAGGACGTGATCGTCAGCAAGGTCGGCGTCGAGCTCTACGAGAAGTTCTTCAAGCACTACACCCGGAAGCAGTGGGGACTCGACCCGTCCGAGCTCGACGCCGCCGTGACCGCGCGGGTGCCGGTGCGGAGCAACCGCGACGATCGGTACTTCACCGACACCTACCAGGCCATGCCGCTCCACGGCTTCACGCGCATGTTCGAGCGGATGGTCGATCACCCGAACATCAAGATCTTGCTCAACGCCTCGTTTCGCGAGATGCAGAGCGAGATCCCTCATCGCGAGGTGATCTTCACCGGCCCCGTCGACGCCTTCTTCGACTATCGCTTCGGAAAGCTGCCGTATCGATCCCTGGAGTTCCATTTCGAGACCAAGGATCAAGAGAGGTACCAGGACGCGCCGGTCATCAACTATCCGAACGAGAACCCCTATACCCGGGTCACCGAGTTCAAGTACCTCACGGGCCAGGTGCACCCGAAGACGAGCATCGTCTACGAGATCCCGAAGGGCGAGGGCGATCCGTATTACCCCGTGCCGCGGCCGGAGAACGCGGCCCTCTACCGCAGGTACGAGGAGCTCGCCAAGGAGACGCCCGGTGTCCACTTCGCCGGGCGGCTCGGGACCTATCGCTACTACAACATGGACCAGGTGGTGGCGCAGGCGCTCACCCTCTATGCCAAGCTAGCCGGCGTGCCGAACCGACAGCTCGCCGCGGCCAAGGCGGCTTGACCATGGCGGACGAGGCGAGGGCGCCCCTCGAGATCTGGGGCGGCGTGGAGTGCACGGTCAACCGCGTCGGCGACGTGGTTCACCACCAGATCGATCGGAGCGGGCACGCGCGCCGCCTCGATGATCTCGATCACTTCGCCGCGCTCGGGATCCAGGCGCTGCGCATGCCCGTGCTCTGGGAGCGGACGGCTCCCGATCGGCCGGAGCGCCTGGACTTCGGCTGGGCCGACGCGCGGATCGAGCGGCTTCGGGCGCTCGATGTGCGGCCCATCATCGGGCTCGTCCACCACGGCAGCGGCCCGCGTTACACGAGCCTCGTCGATCCGGGCTTCTCCGAGGGGCTCGCCCGCTTCGCCCGCGCGGCGGCCGAGCGCTATCCGTGGGTCACCGACTGGACGCCGGTGAACGAGCCGCTCACGACGGCCCGCTTCTCGGGCCTCTACGGGCATTGGTACCCGCACGGCCGCGATCCGCGCACGTTCGTGCGCGCGCTGCTCACCGAGTGCCGCGCGATCGCGCTCGCCATGCGCGCCATCCGGGAGGTGATCCCCCGCGCGCGCCTGATCCAGACCGAGGATGTCGGCAAGACGACGAGCACGCCGCTGCTCGCCTACCAGGCCGAGCACGAGAATCACCGGCGCTGGCTCAGCTTCGATCTGCTCACGGGGCGCGTGAACGGCGATCACCCGCTGTTTCCGCTGCTCCTCGGGTGGGGCGCCTCGCCCGCCGAGCTCGCGTGGTTCGTCGAGGAGCCATGTCCGCCGGACATCCTCGGCATCAACTACTACATCACGAGCGAGCGATTCCTCGACGAGCGGCTGGCCTCTTACCCCGCCTGGTCGCACGGCGGAAACGGCAAGCACGCGTATGCCGATGTCGAGGCCGTGCGCGCGGTCGCCGAGGGCATCGACGGGCACCGCGCGCGGCTCCAGGAGGTCTGGGATCGCTACCGCCGGCCGGTGGCGATCAGCGAGGTGCACCTCGGCGGGCCGCGCGAGGAGCAGCTTCGCTGGCTGGTCGAGGCGTTCCGCGCCGCGGAGGCGGCGCGCGCGGCGGGCGCGGACGTGCGCGCGGTCACCGCGTGGTCGCTGCTCGGCTGCTTCGACTGGAGCTGCCTCGTCACCGAGGAGCGCGGGCACTACGAGCCGGGCGTGTTCGATGTGCGCGGCCCCGAGCCGCGGTCCACGGCGCTCGCGCGGCTGGTCTCCGCGCTCGCGCGCGGCGATCGCTTCGATCATCCCGTGCTCGCCGCGCCGGGCTGGTGGCGGCGCCCGGGGCGGCTGACGTACGGTCCGGTCGCGGCCGTCGCGCCCGCGCCCGAGGCTGCCGCCGCCGGCCCGCCCATCCTGATCACCGGCGCGAAGGGGACGCTCGGCCGCGCGTTCGCGCGCCTGTGCGCGCTGCGCGGCCTGCCCCATCGCACGATCGGGCGCGATGAGATGGACATCGCCGATCCCGCGTCGGTCGAGCGCGCCCTCGATCGGTTCGCCCCGTGGGCCGTCGTCAACACGGCGGGGTTCGTGCGTGTCGACGAGGCCGAGCGCGAGCCGCACCGCTGCGAGCGCGAGAACGCGCTGGGGCCCGCCGTGCTCGCGATCGCGTGTCGCCGGCGTGACGCGCGGCTCGTGACCTTCTCGGCCGATCTGGTCTTCGACGGCGCGCAGCGCTCGCCGTACGTGGAGACCGATCCCGCGCGGCCGCTCAACGTCTACGGCCGGAGCAAGGCGACGGCGGAGTGGAACGTCCTGGCGATCCTCCCGGAGGCGCTGGTGGTGCGCACCGCCGCGTTCTTCGGTCCCTGGGACGAAGCGAACTTCGTCGGCGCCGCGCTGCGTGCCCTCGGCGAGGGCCGGAGCTTCCACGCGGCCGACGACGTGATCGTATCGCCGACCTACGTCCCGGATCTCGTGCACGTGACCCTCGATCTGCTGATCGACGGCGAGCGCGGCATCTGGCACCTCGCCAACCGGGACGCCACGAGCTGGGCGGAGCTCGCCTCGCGCAGCGCGGCGCTCGCGCGCGTCCCCGCGACGCGGCTCGTGCGCTGCCCGAGCCGCGCGCTCGGCCTGGCCGCGCTGCGCCCGCGGTACAGCGCGCTCGGGAGCGGCCGCGGGCTCTTGTTGCCGTCGCTCGACGACGCGCTCGCGCGCTACGTCGCGGAGCGTGACCCCCGGCCACAAAGTTAGGAGGTTTCATGCGCATCCTGGTCACCGGCGGAGCCGTCTACATTGGCAGCGTGATCACCGAAGAGCTCGTCGCGCGCGGTCACGACGTCGCGGACCTGGCCGAGATCCTTGGCTCGGCGTTCAGCTGGGTGCTCGCCCGGCGACGCGAAGGCGGCGCCCGCCCGGCAGCTTGATCTCGCCCACGCCGCGGTTCACGAGCAGCGGCGCCGAGGAGGCGGAAGCGTGGCCGCGATCGCGTTCGAGCATGTGTACAAGCGCTACCAGGGGAGCGCGCCCATCGTGGAGGACCTGTCGCTGCGCATCGAGGACGGCGAGCTCCTCGTGCTCGTCGGGCCTTCCGGGTGCGGCAAGTCGACAACGCTCCGGATGATCGCGGGCCTCGAGGACGTCGACGGCGGGACGCTCTCCATCGGCGGCCGCGTGGTCAACGACGTGCCCCCGAAGCAGCGCGACGTCGCCATGGTCTTCCAGAGCTACGCGCTCTACCCGCACATGACGTGCTTCGAGAACATGGCGTTCTCGCTCGCGCTCCGCCGCGTGCCGCGCGACGAGGTGAAGCGCCGCGTGGAGGCCACGGCGCGCGCGCTGGCGATCGATCACCTCCTCGAGCGCAAGCCGCGGGCCCTCTCGGGCGGCCAGCAGCAGCGCGTGGCCATCGGGCGCGCCATCGTGCGCGAGCCGGGCGTGCTGCTCATGGACGAGCCGCTCTCGAACCTCGACGCCGCGCTGCGCAGCTCGATGCGCGCCGAGCTGCGCCGCCTGCATCGTCGCCTCGGGACGACGCTCGTGTACGTGACCCACGATCAGACGGAGGCGCTCACCCTCGGGGAGCGGATCGCCGTCCTCCGCGGAGGCGCGCTCCTCCAGCACGACCGCCCGCAGCAGCTCTACGACCGGCCGGCCAACGTCTTCGTCGCGACGTTCATCGGCTCACCCCCGATGAACCTGATCCCCGTCGAGCTCCGCCTCGACGGCCCGACCTCGGTGCTCTCGGCGCCCAGCGTGCGGCTCGCGCTGCCGAGGACGCCGGAGCACCGCGAGGGCCGGGTGATCGCCGGCGTCCGGCCCGAGCACCTCGGCCCGGCGCCCGCCGGCGCGTCGCTCGGCGTGCAGGGCGATGTCGAGGTGGTCGAAGCGATGGGGTTCGAGTCGTACGTCCACCTGCGCGTCGGCGACGCCGCGATCGTGTCCCGCTGGTTGGATCGCGGCACGACGCCGGCCGTCGGCGCGCGCGTGACGCTGGCCGCCGCGCCGGAGCACGTCCACCTGTTCGATCCGCGCACCGAGGAGCGGGTCTGAGGTGGCCCGTCGCGCGCTCTGGCTCGTGGTCTGGTGCGCGTCCATCTCGCCCGCCGGATGCGCCTCGAAGGCCGATCCCCCCTCGCACGTCGCGCGCACCACCATCACCTTCGTCGGCTGGGGGATGCCGGAGGAGCGGGCCATCATGCGGTCGGCGCTCGCCGCCTTCGAGCGGATCCACCCCGAGATCCACGTCGAGTACACGCAGGTGCCCGGCGTCGGCTACGACTACCTCAACAAGCTCCGGCTGATGATCGTGGCGAAGCGCGCGCCCGATGTCTTCTACGTGCCCGACGGCGCGTTCGGCGAGATGGTCAGTCAGGGCGTCTTGCGCGACATCGACGGTCTCGTGCAGGAGAGTCGGACCCTCGACCTCGCCGACATCTGGCCGACCGCCCTGGACCGCTACCGCTGGAATGGCCGCGTCCTCCACGAGGGCAGCCTCTACGCGCTGCCGAAGGACATCGGCCCCACGGTGCTCTACTACAACAAGGACGCGCTGCGCCGCCGCGGCGTCCCCGCGCCGGATCCCGAGGTGCCGATGACCTGGGACCAGGCCATCGCTGCCTTTCGCGCGCTCACGTACCGCGAAGGGTATGTCCAGCACTGGGGGATCAGCGGATATCCCTATGAAGCCGCGGTGTGGTCCGCGGGCGGCGAGATCGTGGACGCGCCGCCGCGCCGGTGGCTCATGGACGCCGACGTGTCGATGGACGCGGTGCAGTGGTGCGCGGATCTGGCCCTCCGCCATCACGTGGCGCCCAACCTCGCCCGCAGCGGCGGCGCCGGGCAGAGCGAGCTCTTCGAGGCCGGGCTCGTCGCCATGCACATCGATGGTCGCTGGATGGTCCCGCGTTATCGCCGGATGCGCTTCGACTGGGATGTCGCGCCCGTGCCGGTCCCGAAGCCGGGCATGACCTCGGTGAGCTGGTCGGGCTCCGTGGGGCTCGCCGTCAGCGCCGCGAGCCGGCGCATCGCCGAGGCGTTCACGTTGATCGAGTACCTGGCCGGCCCCGAGGGACAACGCGAGCTGGCCCGATCCGGGCTCCAGGTGCCCAATCAGCGATCGGTCGCCGCGACCGCCGCCTTCCTCCAGCCCGGGCAGCGGCCGGCCCACGCCGAGGTCTTCCTGCGCGCCGCCGAGACGAGCCGTCCGAGCCCCGAGACCGAGCTGCCCAACGCCTTCTGGCACGAGGTCTTCTCGAGCTTCATCCCCCAGGTCTGGCGCGGCGAACGGCGCGCGCGCGAGCTGCTCCCGGCCCTCGCGCCGGTCGTCGAGCAAACCATGCGGGAGAACAACCCCGGACCGGAGGCAGCGCGTTGAAGAAGCAGATACCGCGCGCCCGCGCCGAGGCGCGATGGGGTTGTGCGTTCGTGGCGGTCCCCGTGCTCGGCTTCGTCGTATTCGCGCTCGGCCCGATGCTGGCGTCGCTCTATCTGAGCTTCACCCGCTTCGAGGTGCTCACGCCGCCGCGCTGGGTCGGCCTCGATAACTACGCTCGCCTCTTCGCCCGGGATTTCTTCGTCTGGCGGACGCTCGCCAACACGGCCTTTTACCTCCTCGGCATCCCGATCGGCATCACCATCTCCCTCTTGCTCGCGCTCCTGTTGAACCAGAAGCTCAGGCTGGAGGGGTTCTTCCGCACCGTCTATTTCATCCCCTCCGTGTGCTCGATCGTGGCCGCGGCGCTGCTCTGGAAGTGGATCTACAACGCCGATTACGGGCTCATCAACACGTACCTCCGCGCCCTCGGCGTCGCCGACCCGCCCGCGTGGCTCTCGAGCCCGCGCCTGGTCAAGCCCGCGCTCGTCGTGATGGGGATCTGGAGCGGGCTCGGCTACAACATGGTCCTCTTCCTGGCCGCGCTCCAGGGCGTGCCGCGATCGCTCCTCGAGGCCGCGGAGCTCGACGGGGCGAACGCCTGGCAGCGCTTCCGGCACGTGACCCTGCCGGCCATCAGCCCGATGACGTTCTTCATCGCCGTCACCAGCGTCATCGGCGGGCTGCAGAGCTTCGATCAGGTCTACGTGATGACGCGCGGCGGCCCGGAGTTCCGCTCGGCGACGTTCATGCTCTATCTCTACCTCACCGGCTTTCAGTACTTCCAGATGGGTTATGCGTCGGCGATGGCCTGGGTGCTCGGCGCGCTCGTGATGATCGTGACCGTGCTCCAGTTCCGACTCGCCCGGCGCTGGGTGCACGATGAGTAGCGGCCGGAGGTCCCGAGAGCGCCGCGCGCTCCGGCTCCTCTCCTATGCCGTCCTCGCGCTGGTGGCCGTCTTCGTGCTCGCGCCCTTCGCGTTCATGATCAGCACCAGCGTGAAGCCGGCGGACGAGATCTACGCGGTCCCGATCCGCTGGATCCCGGCCCGCCCGACGCTCGCCAACTACCGGCAAGCCTTCGCCGAGATCGACATCCTCCGCGGCACCTGGAACACGCTCCTCATCGCCGTCCCCTCCACCCTCGGCGGTCTCCTCACCGCCTCGTTCGCCGGCTACGCCTTTGCGAAGCTCCGCTTTCCTGGGCGTGACGCGATCTTCGCCGCGCTCCTGTCGACGATGATGCTGCCGGGCGTGGTCACGTTGATCCCGCAGTTCGTGGGCTTCGCCCGGATCGGCTGGATCGACACCTACTATCCGCTCATCGTGCCGGGCGCGACGGGCAGCGCGGTCGCGATCTTCCTGATGCGGCAGTACTTCGCGAGCATTCCGGACGAGCTCATCGAGGCCGCGACGCTGGATGGCGCGAACCCTTTCCAGACGTTCACGCGGGTGGTCTTCCCCCTCGCCGGGCCGGCCGTCGCCACGCTCGCGGTCCTCGGGCTCAAGGCCGCCTGGAACGACTACTTCGGGCCGCTCGTCTACATCACCTCTCCGCAGAAGATGAACATCCAGCAGATGATCGCCGGCACCCAGAACGCCTACGGCGGCGAGCCGGCCGTGCTCATGGCGGGCGCATCCCTCGCGATGTTGCCGCTCGTGGTGCTCTTCCTGTTCGCGCAGCGGTACTTCGTGGAGGGGCTCGCTCGGACCGGGCTCAAGCGCTGAACCGTGACCTCGCCCGGAAAGCCGACCCCTCTCGGCGAGCCCTGGCACGCTCCCCGTCCTGCGCATCCCCCGCCAGCCGCCCGGCCCGCTGCTCGCGAGGGGGAAGGGGAGGAAGGCGAGGCCGGCGTGGAAGGCGAGGGCGCGGCAGACGAGGGCCAGACGGAGGCCGAGGCGTCGGAAGACGTAGATCCGGGCGACGACGACGAGCGGTGATCGCGCTGGACCGCCGCCGCACGACCCTGGGGTCGCGGCGCGAGCGCATCCGCCAGGTCTGCAAGCGACCATCTCAGGATCGAAAACTTCAGGGGCTCCCTTACGGGCAAGTCCTTGAAACAAGTACGGATGGGCCCTGGCCCGTGTCCTGCTAGATAACCACGGCAGAGCGCCCGTGACGGCTTCCCCCCCGCCGTCGAATGGGCGCTCTTTTTTCTGGCTCCCCCCACAGGACTTTGGGCGCCCGGGCCGAGCAAGCACGGAACGACTTGCGGGCATCCGCGGGGCGCCCTACCGCATCGCACTTCTGAGCGATGCGTCGAGGGCATCCGTGGGACGCGTCGCCTGTTCACGGACCGTCGTCGCGCAGGCGGTGCGTAGGTGCGTCCACGCGCAGCGGTAGAGCGGAGAATTCAACGCCTAAGGCGCCAGGGCCCAAAGGCGCATAAAAACACGAGAGAGGCACGTCGTTCTATTCTTGCTATCCATTGACCATACGATGGATGTCCTGCCTCGCCCTCATTTCGCCGGGGTTGATGACCATGCCACGCACGGGTGATCACCACGCGTTCACGGATATTCCCGGAGGATGCGACCAGACACCATCCCCGTGAAGGCCGTGGGGGGATTGGCGATGGACTTCAGCCAGCAGCGGGCCTGTGCGCCTTGCACGCCCGGAGGAACATACGTGAACGCCTGGCACAGATCGTGGTCCGCGCACCTCGGCGAGGGCGTCACCGATCTCGCGCCGGAGCGCTTCCGGTCGGCGCGTCGAGGCAAGCTTATCGCTGACCGGCCTCGGGCCGATAGCGCCGAAAGATGAACCATCCCGCCGCGCTGATCGCGACGCCCGGCGCGAGGACCTCGATGATCACCGAGGTAGCTGCCGGGAAGTCGGCGGCGATCTTCGAGCCCTCTTGCCCAGATCCCGGCGAGACCATCGCTGGCCGGCCTCGAGGCGCTTCATCCGCTCGGTGCCCCAGGCGCCCAGCGGGCGGAGGGCTTCATTGAGCGTGCGGCCGTGCTCGGTGAGCGAGTACTCGACCTTGGGTGGCACCACGCGGTACACCTCGCGATGAATCAGTCCGTCCTCCGCCATCTCGCGCAGGTGCTGGATGAGCATCTTCTCGCTGACGCCCGGCAGGCCACTCTTCAGCTCGCCGAAGCGGCGGGTGCCGTGATTGTTCAGCTCCCACAGGATCAGCGATTTCCACTTGCCTGACACCACGTCCATCGCGGCGTCGATGCCGCAGATGTACGGACCACGTCTCGCTGTCGTTGCCATCGAACTCCTTTGCGTCATGACTGCGCCCGCTCGATCCTTACCAAAGGTGTGTATCAAACAAACAAGTAGGTACTGTCGCTGAACATGCTCAGCCGGGCCTTGAGGCCCCGGCAGCGCGGCTCGGCGAAGAACGGGCCGTCGAGGAGCTCGCCAGCGGCGTAGATCCCGGTCTCGATCGGATACCCGCGGTCGCAACCTCCTGCGAGGCAACATCCCCTTCGAGCAATGCGGAGGTCGCTTGGTGGTGGTGCCGCGGCGCTCACGGCCGAGCGGCCAGGGGCCGGCCTCTCGTGAGGGCCCCATCACGCGATGATCGCGAGCGTCGGCGCGACAAGCCTGGTTCCCAGGGTGCGCCTCGAGATGGACGCCGGCCCAGGCTCGGCGCCCATGACATGTCACGGCGGCAGCGTGACAGGCCCCATGACATGTCACGGCTGCAGCGTGACAGGCCTCGTGACATGTCACGGCGGCAGCGTGACAGGCCTCGTGACATGTCACGGCGGCAGCGCGATAGATCCCGTGACGTGTCACGGAGACGGCGCCCCATGGGCGCGGCGCCCTAAAGCGGAGCCTTTCCGCGGACCTGCGCTCCGCGCCCGGCGCCTTCCGCGCTCCGCCGTGCCCTCCACCTCCGGGACCACCGACGGGCGCCGGACACGGCCGGCGCTCTGTGAGCGCGAATACGCGATTGGCCTGCAAAGTGCATTGTCTACCGGGTACAGCAGCATCGCCGTGCGCCAGGGGATGACCGCACAAGCGCTCACCGCTGCGTCGCATTGTTCCACGACGCTGTATCTGCGGCTCGCCGTCGCTTTGATGACGGCCATGACCACTGGAGGAGATCCTCATGAAGCTCACGAAGACTCAGCTGGACGCCTACAATCGAGACGGGTTCGTGATCATCCCGAATGTGCTGTCCGACGCCGAGCTCGGGCGCATCCGGGCCGATGCCCGCGTCGCGCTCGCCGAGGAATCGCCGCGCCGCGTCCTCGAGCGGGACGGGCAGACCGTGCGCGGTGTTCACGGCCAGCACAAGACGTTCGAGAGCTTCGCCAGGCTGATCCGCCACCCTCGTCTCGTCGAGCCGTGCCGCCAGATCCTGGCGGATGAGGTGTTCGTCTATCAGTTCAAGATCAACCTCAAGGCGGCGTTCGCCGGCGAGCTCTGGCCCTGGCACCAGGACTTCATCTTCTGGCGTGAAGAGGACGGCTTGCCCGAGCCCCGGCTGGTCAACGTCGCTGTCATGGTCGACGACAACACGGAGGCGAACGGCCCGCTCATGTTCCTCTCCGGCTCGCACCGCGAGGGCGTCATCGAGGTGCGCCCGTCCGCGAGCCAAGGCGGGGCCTACGCGGGCGAACCGGCGTGGATCCACAACCTGACCGCGGACCTCAAGTACGTGCTGAGCCGCGAGCAGGTGCGCTACCTCGCGGCTCGCTACCCCGTACGGACCGCGGTGGGATCCGCCGGCTCCGTGCTTCTGTTCCACCCGAACCTCGTACATGGGTCGAGCAACAACATCACGCCGATCGACCGGTGCCTCATCCTGGTCACGTACAACAGCGTTCTCAATCGAGCTCACCCGGTCGCGACGCCGCGGCCGGAGTTCCTCGCGAGCCGTGACTACACCCCGGTCATCGCCGGCCCCGAGAGCATCCTCACGGAGTGATCACTTCCCCCACGAGCGGATCGGCTGACCAGGAGACATTTCCGACCGGCGCACGAGGCGCCGCGCCTTCGCAGGGAGTTTGCACATGCACACCGACACCTTCCATCACGTCGAGCAGCACTCGAACATCGTACAGCCCGAGCCCTGGGCTGCCTCTCCGGAGACCAGCCGGCGGCGCGCGGATGAGCTGATCCGGTGGGTGCGCGATTACGCCGAGCGGCGGATCAACTCCCGCCTTATCGACGAGCGGCGCTGCATCCCGCCGCACGTGATCCTAGACTTCGGCAACCGCGGCTTGCTCGGCATGCAGGTGCCCGAGTGCTATGGCGGGCTCGGCCTCCGCTGCGGCGACGCCCTCCGCGTCCTCGAGCAGCTCTCGGCGATCGATCTCACGCTCGCGATCGTCGTTCTGGACAGCATCCTCGGCGCGCACACCATCGGCCACCACGCGACCGAGGCCGTGCGCGGCGAGTTCCTCCCGCTCGTCGCGTGCGGCCGAGTCTTCGCCGCGGTGGCGATGACCGAGCCCAGGGCGGGCTCCAACCTCCGCGCCATCGAGACCAGGGCGGTCCCGGAAGGTAGGGGCGCGTGGCGCCTCCACGGCAGCAAGCTCTGGGTCGGCGCCGGCTCCGCCGCCAGCGTCATCCACGTCTATGCCCAGCTCTTCGACGAGCGCGGCCGCTCTCGTGGGCTGACGGGCTTCATCGTCCGCCAGGGCGCGGACGGGCTCCATATTGGGCCAGAGGCGCTCACCCTGGGGCTGCGCGGGTTCACCAAGAACACGGTGGTGCTCGACGGCGTCCGCGTGACCACGGCCGACATGCTCGGCGCGCCGGGCGGCGGAATGGAGGGAGCCCGGGACACGATGATGCTCATCCGCTTCTATTTGGGCGGGATGGCGGTCGGCGGGATGAAGCGCTGCGCGCAGCTCATGCTCCGCTACGCGGAGCGGCGGCAGATCCTGACAGGCAACCTCCTCGACAACCCCGTGACGCTCGCCCGCATGAGCGAGCTCGCAGCCCGGATCACGTCGGTGGAGGCGCTGGCCACGCGGATCGCCGAGCTGCGCGACGCGGGCCGGAGCGTCCCCGCCGAGGCGTACATGGCCTGCAAGAACGCCGGCGCCGAGTCCCTAGGCTGGGCCGTCGATCAGCTCGTCCAGTTCCTCGGGGCGCGCGGCTACGAGGAGAGCAACCTCGTGCCGCAGATGTACCGCGACGCGCGCCCATGGCGCATCTTCGAGGGCCCGACCGAGGCCTTGAACATGGTGCTCGGCTCGGGCGCGCTGCACGCGGACCGGAGCCTGTACCGCTTCCTCGCCGAGACGTGCGCGTCGCCAGCGATCGCCCGCCGCCTCGAGGAAGCAGCCGCACGGGTGCGGGCCCGCGCGGGGAATGCCGCGACGCCCTTCGACGACCGGTCGACCGCCCTCTACTGGGGCAGCGCGCTCCTCGGGGATGCCACGACCGACGCGCTCCTCCTCGCCGCGGTCGAGAGCAGCCGCGGAGATGCGTCGGCCCTGCGCCCGGCCGCCGCGTGGCTCGGGGGACGCTTCGACGCGGCGCTCGCGGCGGCGTGCGATGGAGCCCGGGAGGAGGCCGCCCTCGTGAGCCGCGACGCGCTCGCGCTCCGCATCTCCCGCTACGCCGCCGCGGTCGGCGACGTCGAGCAGGGGCTGCCGGGCACCAGCGACGCGCTCGATCCCTACCTGCGCCGCAGGTTCGAGGAGGATCTTGCCTACTGGACGCCGCCTTCGCGCGCGCGTCGCGCGGAGGCGCCACGGACCACGCTCGCCGCGCCCGCAGGGGATCTCTGGCCAGGCGGCGCGCGCCCGGCGCGCACCGGCGAGAACGGCGCTGCCCACCCCCGTGGCGCCTCCGACGACGCGGCCTGCGTCCACGACCTGTTCGCGCGAGCGGCGGAGAGAGCTCCGGGCGCGATCGCGGTCGTCTCCGGCGCCCGTTCCATCACCTACGCCGAGCTCGACGCCCGCAGCAACCAGCTCGCGCACCACCTGGCCGCGCTCGGCGTCGGCCGCGAGGCGCTCGTCGGCATCTGCCTGGAGCGCTCGATCGAGCAGATCGTCGCGATGCTGGCTGTGCTGAAGGCGGGAGGTGCGTACGTCCCCATCGACCCCGCCGAGCCGGAGCCTCGTCGCGCCTACATCCTCAAGGACGCGAGCGTGGTGACGGTCCTCACGTCGGAAGCGCTCGCCTGCCGGCTGGCGTCGCAAGCGGCGCACGTCGTGTGCCTCGACGCCGACCGCACCGCCATCGAGGCTCGTCCCACCGCCGCGCCGGCCGCCGCCGCGGGCCTCGGCCAGGCCGCGTACGTCATCTACACGTCGGGATCCACCGGCCAACCGAAGGGCGTCGTCGTGGAGCATGCCGCGCTGTCGCGCTTCACGCGCTCGGCATGCGTCGAGTACGGCATCGGCCCGGGCGATCGCGTCCTCCAGTTCGCCGCGATCAGCTTCGACGCTGCCGTCGAGGAGATCTACACCAGCCTGACCTCCGGCGGCACGCTCGTGCTGCGCAGCGAGGCGATGATCGGCTCGGCGCCCGCGCTCGTCGCGGCTTGCGCGGAGCTCGGGTTGACCGTCCTCGATCTGCCGACCGGCTACTGGCACCAGCTCACGGCCGAGCTCACCGCGTCCGGCCTGAAGCTGCCGCCCTGCGTCCGCCTCGTGATCATCGGCGGCGAGCGCGCGTCGCTCGCGCGGGTCCTCGCGTGGAAGGCGCATTGCGGGCCGTCCCCGCGCCTCGTGAACACCTACGGGCCCACCGAGGCTACGGTCGTCGCGATCACCTGCGACCTCTCCGCCGTCGACGAGCTCGGCGCCGAGGTCCCGATCGGGCGCCCGATGCCGCACGTCGAGGCGCACGTGCTCGGTCCGGCGGGCGAGCCCGTTCCCGGAGGGGTCGCAGGGGAGCTCTACCTCGGCGGGGCCGGCCTCGCGCGCGGCTATCACGGCCGGCCAGAGCTCACGGCGGAGCGCTTCATCACGAGCCCCTTCGATCCAGCAGCGCACGCTCGCCTCTACCGGACAGGAGACCTCGTGCGCTGGCGCGCCGATGGACACCTCGAGTTCGTCGGACGCGCCGACCATCAGGTCAAGATCCGCGGCTTCCGCGTCGAGCCGGAGGAGATCGAGGCCATCCTGGCCGAGAACCCGCTCGTGGGCGACGCCGCGGTGGTCGCCCCGGAGCACGCCGACGGCTCGCGCCGCCTCGTCGCCTTCGTCGTACCCCGGACGCCCTCGTCGAACCTTCCGCAGGAGCTGCGCGGCTTCCTCGCGTCGCGGCTGCCCGCCTACATGATCCCTTCGGCCTTCCACGCGATGGACTGCCTCCCTCGCACGGTGAGCCGCAAGCTCGATCGCCAGGCGTTGCTCTCGCGGGCGTCGCTGCCCGCGGAGCTCGCGCCCGCAGGGGACACTGGCATCGATCCGGCGGATCTCCCGCGCACCGCCACCGAGCGCGCCCTGGCCGCCATCTGGAAGGAGATCCTCGGCGCGGAGGTCGGCGTTCACGACAACTTCCTCGATCTCGGCGGCAACTCGCTGCTCGCGATCCAGGCCGCCGCGCGGATCAGGAGCGCGCTCGGCGTCGAGCTCTCGGTGGATGCGCTCTTCAGCGCGCCGAGCATCGCCGAGCTCGCCGAGCACGTCGACGCAAAGCACGCCCTCCGGGAGGAAGACGCCGGCAGCCAGCTCGCGGCGCGCCCGGCGGACGACGCCACCGCTCTCGCGGCGCCGCAGCACGAGCTCCCGCTCTCCCCCGGCCAGGAGCAGATCTGGTTCCTGCACCGCCTCCACGCCGGAGAGCCGCTCTACAACGAGCCTTGCGCGATCCGCATGCGCGGCCCCGTCGATGAAGGCGTCCTCGAGCGGTGCTTGGTCGAGCTCATCCGCCGTCACGAGATCCTGCGCACGGCGTTCGTCGAGAGGGAGGGTCGGCCGGTGCGGCTCGTTCGCACCCCTTCCTTTTCTTTGCGCGTCGTCGACCTGCGGGCGGTCCCTCCGGCGGACCGTGCGCCTGCGGCGCAGCGCCTCGCCGAAGAGCAAGCCCGGCTCTCCTTTGACCTCGGGGCACCTCCCCTCCTCAGAGCGACCTTCGTGCGCCTCGCCGACGACGAACAGGAGCTCCACCTCGTCCTTCACCATCTCATCGTCGATGGCATCTCCCTGTACCGCGTCCTGCTCGCGGAGCTCGAGGTGGCCTATGACGCCCTCTCCCGCGGCGCGACGGCGCCGCCGTGGCCGCAGCTCCCGGCCCAGTACGCGGACTTCGTCGCCTACCAGCGGGCCGAGGCCGAGCGGGCCGCGAAGGTCGAGCTCCCGTGGTGGATCGAGCGGCTCCGCGGCTTGCCCGAGCTCGAGCTCCCGCTCGACCGGCCCCGCCCGAGCGCCCCGCGCTGCAGCGGAGAGCGCGCGTGCATGGCGCTCTCGAGCGACCTCACCGAGGCCCTGAGGCGCCTCGGTCGCAGGGAGGGGGTCACGCTCTTCATGACCGTGACCGCCGCCATCTACGTTCTCCTCCATCGCTACACCGGCCAGCGCGATCTCGCGCTCGGCACGGTCATCGCGCAGCGCGGCCGGCCGGAGCTCGAGCGCGTGATGGGCTATTGCGACAACACCCTCGTCCTCCGCGCCGACCTCTCCGGCGATCCCACGATCGGCGAGCTCCTGCGGCGGGTCCGCGGCCTCAGCCTCGAGGCCCTCCAGCATCAAGCGCTCCCGTTCGAGGCCCTCGTCGCGGCGCTCCATCCTCGGCGCCACGCCGGCCGGAATCCCCTCTTCCAGGTGGCGTTCATCTCCCAGCCGCCGCTCGCGGCAGGCCCGCTCGGGTGGACGCTCGACCGCCTCGGCGTCCACACAGGCACCGCGAAGTTCGACCTCATGATCGAGATCGACGAGCGCGCGGAGGGGATCCTCGGTCGGATCGAGTACCGCAGCGATCTGCTCGCGGCAGAGACCGTGCGGCGGATGGCCGGCCACCTGGAGGTGCTGCTCGCCGCGATGGCCGAGGACCCCGCGAGGCGGATATCCGAGCTGCCCATGCTCACCCCCGGGGAGCGCCGGCAGCTCCTCGACGACTGGAACGCGACGGCGATCGAGCGCCCCTCCTGCTCCATCGTGGCGCCCTTCGAGGCGCGGGTGCGCCGGACCCCGGACGCCGCCGCCGTCGTCTTCGGAGCGGAGGAGCTCACCTATGACGCCTTGAACCGCCGCGCCAACCAGCTCGCGCGTCGCCTGCACCGGCTCGGGGTCCGCCGCGATACCGGCGTCGCCCTGCTCCTGGACCGGACGCCGGAGCTGATCGTCGGCGTGCTCGGGATCCTCAAGGCCGGCGCGGCCTATGTCCCGCTCGATCTCAGCTATCCTGCGGAGCGACTGCGCTTCATGTGCGCCGACGCCGGCGTCCGCGTGCTCGTCACCCGCGCGGGGCTTCTCCACCTGTTGCCGGACCACGGCGCCGAGGCGCTGTGCATGGACGCCGCCCAGGACCTCCTCTCGGCCGAGCCCGATCACGACCTGGACGACGAGGCCTCACCGGATCAGCTTGCCTATGTCCTCTACACCTCGGGCTCCACGGGGACTCCCAAGGGCGTCGCGATGCCGCAGGGGCCCCTCGTCAACCTCCTCGCCTGGCAGCTCCGCCAGACCGCGCTCGGTTCGGGCGACCGCACCCTGCAGTTTGCGCCGATCAGCTTCGACGCTTCCTTCCTCGAGCTGTTCGCCACCTTCTGGACGGGCGGCACCCTGGTCCTCATCTCGGAGCCGGCGCGCCGAGATCCGCTCGCGCTGCTCGGGGTCATCGCGGATCACCGCGTTGCCCGCATATTCCTCCCCTTCGTGGCCTTGCAGCAGATGGCGGTGGCCGTCGACCACGGCGCCCCGACCCCGGAGAGCCTGCGCGAGCTCTATGTCGCGGGCGAGCAGCTCCGGATCACGCCCGCGGTGCGCCGCTTCTTCGAGAAGCTCCCCCATTGCGTGCTGCAGAACCAGTATGGTCCCTCGGAGACGCACGTCGTGACCGCGCTCACGCTCTCTGGCCCGGCCAGCGCATGGCCGGAGTTGCCGTCGATCGGCCGACCGATCGACAACACCCGGATCTACCTCCTCGACCCTGCGGGGCACCCCGTCCCGATCGGCGTCCCCGGCGAGCTCTACGTGGGCGGCGCCGCCCTCGCGCGCGGCTATCTCGACCGGCCAGAGCTCACGGCGGAGCGGTTCCTCGTCGATCGCTTCTCCGCCGCTCCCGACGCTCGCCTCTACCGCACCGGCGACCTTGCGCGGTATCTCCCCGACGGCAACATCGCGTTTCTCGGCCGCACGGACGCGCAGGTCAAGATCCGCGGCTTTCGTGTCGAGCTCGACGAGGTCGAGGCCGTCCTGGCCCGCCATCCTGGCGTCGAGGCTGCGGCCGTCGCCGCCAGAGACGACGCGACCGGCGGCAAGCGGCTGGTCGGTTACGTCGTCCCGCGGGACGGCTGCGATGTCGGTGATCTGCGCGAGTTCATGAGGGCCACCGTCCCTGATTACATGGTCCCTGCGGTGATCGTCCCTTTGAGCTCGCTTCCGCTGACGCCGAGCGGGAAGGCCGATCGGCGCGCGCTCCCGGAGCCCGAGGGGCTCGCGGCCCCGACCGGCCGTGCATGGGTCGCTCCTCGCGATGAGGTCGAGCTCCGCCTCGCGCGCATCTGGTCCGAGGTCCTCCGCGTCAATCCCGTCGGTGCGACCGACGATTTCTTCGACCTCGGGGGCCACTCGCTCCTTGCCACGCTGCTGACGGCGCGCATCGAGCAGGAGTTCGGGCAGGCCTTCCCGCTCGCCGCCCTGTTCGGAGGCTCGACGGTCGAGCGCGTCGCGAGCGCCCTGCGCGCGCCCGCGCGTGCGCGCCCCTGGACGCCCCTCGTCCCCATCCAGCCGAACGGCGGGCGCCCGCCCTTCTTCTGCGTCGCCGGCTCCGGCGGCAACGTCGTCTACTTCCACGCGCTCGCGCGGCACCTCGGCGCGGATCAGCCCTTCTACGGCCTCCAGTACCCCGGCATTGACGGGCAGTCGCAGCCGCTCGCCACCATCGAGGCGCTCGCCGCTCATCACCTCGCCGCGATCCGCGCGTTCAGGCCTCATGGCCCCTATGCTCTCGGTGGCCACTCCGTCGGCGGCGCCATCGCCTTCGAGATGGCCCGGCAGCTCGAGCGCGAAGGCGAGCAGGTCGCCCTGCTCGCGATCCTCGATGTCCCGGCGCCCGTTGCCGAGAGCGACTGGATCGGCTTCCGGTGGGACCATGCCCGCTGGCTCACGGCCATCCTCGCTCTCTTCGAGCCGATGTCCTCGGAGGCGCTGCGCTCGCTCGACGAGGAACTCCGGGCGAGGAGCCCGGAGGCGCAGCTCGAGCTCTTGGCGCGCCGGCTCGGGGCTGCTGGCGTCCTGCCCACGGACGCGGGACCCGATCGCGCGCGCGGCATCGCGGAGGTCATGAAGGCGAGCGATCTCGCGTACGGCCGCTACGATCCAGCCCACGTGACGGTGGATCGCATCGTGCTCCTGCGAGCCTCCGAGCCGAGCCGCTTCGACCCTCTCGTGGACCTTGGCCTCTTCGCGCGCGCGGCGGACGACCCGGCCTGGGGCTGGGGCAAGCACGCCTGCGCCGGCGTCGATATCCGCTGGGTGCCCGGCGATCACATGACGATGTTCGCCGAGCCCCATGCGCGCGCCGTCGCCCAGCTGCTCGCGCAGAGCCTCGAGGCCGCGGCCTCGACGGCGGGCCGTCCGGCTTGAGGCTCCGACGCGCTGACTGAGCTCTCGACGAGGCAGTCGTGACGGCGGTCCGTGGACGTCGTCAAGCCTGGATGTCTCGCTTCCCGAAGGCAGAAATCGCGACAGCATCAACATGGCGGCGATCTCCGAGCCCTCTTGCCCAGATCCCGGCGAGATCATCGCTGGCCGGCCTCGAGGCGCTTCATCCGCTCGGTGCCCCAGGCGCCCGGCGGGCGGAGGGCTTCATTGAGCGTGCGGCCGTGCTCGGTGAGCGAGTACTCGACCTTGGGTGGCACCACGCGGTACACCTCGCGATGAATCAGTCCGTCCTCCGCCATCTCGCGCAGGTGTCGGCGTCCCATGGCATCGACTACCTCGACGGCGGGATCATGGCCGTCCCCGAGATGATTGGCGGCCCGGGTTCCGCGATCCTCTACAGCGGCTCGCAGACCGCGTTCGACGCACACCGGGCGCGACGCCTGGCCAGCAACCGCGGCGATGTGAGCCGCAAATTTCGCCGCGACCAGGGCCTGTCTTTGACGGAGTACAAGAACCGGCTGCAAACGCTGAAGCTCCTCGAGCTGCTCGAACAGGGCTGCAGCCACTTGACTCATGCGGCGCTCGAAGCCGGGTTCGGCAGCTACTCGCGCTGTCACCAGGTGATCAGAGAGTTGCTGGGCATGGCGCCCGGCGCGCTCCTCGACCCAGGCACCCGGAAACTACTCGCCGACAGGTTGGAACCGTTGAGCGCACAGCACGATTGCCGAGATCCCGGGTAGCTCGCGCACCCAGACCCATCGTTTCCGGCACCGCTGCTCCGCGAATCGGCGTTCAGGCTGCGAAAAAGCACAAACCTTGATGCTCGCCGTGCGGCGGCTGAGTATTCGCTCGGCATGCAAAGTCGATCAGCCCTTGCCTTGCTCGCGCTCCTGGCTTTTTCGGGATGCTCCAACGACTCGCCGGATCAGGACTCCTCCCCCGCCGCTGGTGGAGCTCCCCCCAACACGGCGACGAGTGGGGCTGCTGCCGGCCCCATGACCGGTGGCACTGGCGGCATGCCGCCAGAGATATCCACGACCGGTGGCGCCGGTGGTACGGGCGGCGCAGGTATGGGCGGCGCAAGTTCCGGTGGGACGAGCGGCGCAACTGCAGGCGGCACGGGTGGCGCCGCTGGAGGTGGCGCTGGGGATGGCAGCTTCGAGCTCGCCTGGGAAGATCCGTTCGACACCATCGATCTCACTCGCTGGGAGCTGATGACCCACAGCTGGGACGGCAATCTCGCGCAGTTTACCGGCGAAAACGCTGCGGTCAGCGACGGCATCCTGCATCTTTCGCTGACGGCAGCCAACGACACTAACAAGCCGCTTCCGCGGCGTGGAAATGCGCTCTCGCGAGACGCTGACCTACGGAAAGATAGAAGCGTCAGCTCGGCTTGCGCACGGCTCCGCAGTCGTCTCTTCTCTGGTGCTCATTTATACCCCATGGCCCGCGGCCGCGAGGTCGGGCCGCGCGACGCCGGGCGAAGGCCGGCCCTCGGTTCTGACGCGGGCGCCGGCCGAACGGGTGCGAGGGGGCCGGGCCCGCTCTCAGGCGGCGTGGCTTCGCGCCGGGGCGGCCGCGCGCCTGCGCGAGCGTGCCCCGGGCCCCGGCAAGGTGTGAGGCTCTCGGACGTTGAGCTTTCTGCCGACCTCGACGATGGCACGGAGCGCGGGCACCAGCTCTTGGCCGAGTGGGGTGAGTTCGTACTCGACCGAGGGCGGCGACGTGGGCATGACGCGGCGGCTGACCACGCCCTTGGCCTCGAGCTCGCGCAGGCGCGCGCTCAGCACCCGCGCCGAGATCTGCGGAATGTCGACGCGCAACTCGCCGAACCGGCGCGGCTGCCCGCTGAGCGACCAGATGACGTTCGGCGCCCAGGCCCCGCGCAAGAGCGCCATGCACAGCGTCAGCGGGCAGAGGGGCGGCGGGGGGACGCGATTTTTTCGTACCGGCAGTGCCATGGGTAACCCCGAAGATACCCCTTTTTCAGGTATCTAGCATCTAGCTAGTATCCAAGAGTAACTTCGCGCGCTAGCTTGCTGGTCTCGATGGCGCCGGCCCCGAGCGATCGGGGCTGGCGCGCCGCGGCCCTCGCCGAAGCGACGGGCTTCGCCGGGGCGCGCGGGGGCCTTCGCCGACCCCGCGCCCGCCCGCCCCTCGCCGCCCCGAACGCCCGGGGGCGCGTCGCCGGGGCGGGGTCGTTCGGGTATCTCACCAACACCACATGATTCGAGGGATGCTTCTATGAAATTGTATTTCTCTCCCGGTGCCTGCTCTCTGTCTCCGCACGTCGTCGCCCGCGAGGTCGGCATCGAGCTGACGCTCGACAAGGTCGACCTCGCGTCCAAGAAGACGTCGTCGGGCCGCGACTTTTCGGCCATCAACCCGAAGGGATACATCCCCGCGCTCGAGCTCGACGGCGGCGAGGTCTTGACCGAGGGGCCGGCCATCGTTCAGTATCTGGCCGACCAGAAGCCCGAAGCGAAGCTCGTGCCGCCGCCGGGCACGATGGCTCGCTACCGCGTGCAAGAGATGCTCGGGTACATCAACTCTGAGCTGCACAAGACCTACAGCCCGCTCTTCAACCCGAAGACCTCGCCCGAGCAGCGGCAAGAGCGCGGAGAGTACCTGCGCAAGCGCTACGGCGTGATCGAGGCGGCGCTCGCGAAGGGGCCCTACCTGTTCGGCGAGCAGTTCACCGTGGCCGACGCCTACCTTTTCACGGTCACCAACTGGTCGAATTTCGTCAAGCTCGACCTGTCGGCCTTGCCCAATTTGCTCGCGTACCAGCGGCGGGTGGCCGCGCGCCCCGCGGTGCAGGGGGCGATGCGGGCCGAGGGGCTTCCGGTCGAGGGCGGCAAGTAAGGGGGGCGCCGCGCGGGCCGCCCCCGGCGGCGGGGCGCGCGCCGCGAGCGCTCAGGGCGGGGGCGCCTTTCTGGCCTTCTTCGGCCCCGCGCAGGCGGGGGCGTCGGCGCCCTCGCCGGGCAGGGCGGCGCCCCGCAAGAGCAGCGCCCACTCTTCGGACCAGCGCGCGAGCGACCGGAGCGCCTCGAGCAGCGCCGCGCCCATCGGCGCGAGGCGATAGCCCTCGTCGCTCGGCTCGACGAGCCGCGCGGCGCGCAGGTCGGCGAGGCGCGCGCTCAACGACGTCGGCGACAGGTCGTCGCAGCGCGCGCGCAGGGCGCGGAAGGGCAGGGGGCCCTCGCGCAGCTCCGACAGGATGCGTGCGCAGCGCCCAGCGGCGGCCGAGCAGGTCGAGCGCGGCCATGATGGGTCGGGAGGCTAGGACGTCGAATGCGCCTTCTACCGCCCAGTCGCCGGTTGTCGGGGCGCCTCGGGTCGGTCGGCGCTGCGCGACCGAGGGCGTTTGCCCCGAACCTGTGGCGCGGGCAGCGCCGCGGGCGCACGTCGGCGTTGCGGGCGAAAGGGGGCTTCGCCTGCGGCGCTCACGCCGCTTCGCAGTTCGGGCTCCGCGCACGCGCGATGGGAGGCGCCTCGCTCGGGAGCCCGAGATGCTTGAGGCTGGCGACGATGACCTCGCGCTCGGAGATGTCGGCCACGAGCCTCCGCCGCCCGCCACACGGGCAGGCCAACACGTCCTCGGGGTACAACACCCTACGGAGCAGGCTCGCCAGTCGATGCGCGCACCGACTGGCTTCGTGACGCCGGTGCCGAGGCGGGTGCGCGGATCGCTCTGCGCGGCCGGGGCACTGGCCTCCGAGGTCAGATCGTCGATGTCGCTCCAAGGCGAGTCGGCGTTGGGGAATTTCTGCCGCGCGGCAACGACCTGGCCATCCTCGAGGGCCACGCGCCGGCAACCGGCGGAGAAGCCCGTCGCGCACGTCTCGACGACGTAGCTCGCGAGGTGCTTTTCGTTCCACGTCTCACGTTGCCGCTCGATGCGCTCCGCGTTGCCGTCACCGCACCCCGAGAGAAGGACGATGAGAGCAAGGAGAATGAAGGAGTTGTAAATTGCCGTCATGTGAGCCGCGAACGCAATGCTCGTGCCTGAACGGCTGTGCCACCGGCGCTCCGAGGATTGCCGTAGGAGACGCGCGCCGTGGTGTGAGCGCGCCTCGCAGCTGCTCTCGCTCGCGGCCGCGGCAGGACGGCGCGCTTAGGGTTCGCACGGCCTGCTCGTGCTCGCGGGCTGGGCGGTCCGGGCACGCGCTCGGCGCTGGCGTCGCACACGAAGCCGCGCTCGCAGTCGGCGTTGCTCGTGCAGCCCTGCGCCTCCCTCGAGCGCCAGCTCCGCGCAGCAGCTCGTCAGACAGAGCCTGAAGCGGCGCTCGCTCGACCGTTACTCTTCCCGCAGAGATGTCTCAAGGGGACGCGCTGACACGTCGAGCAGGTCGCGCTCGGTCAGGATGCCAACGAGCCGCCGACGCTACCGTCGGCATCGTCCCCGGCGCCGCCCTCTGGAGGGTAGTGCCCGACTGCCTTGACAAACGTATCTGGGAACGCCCGGTACTCGATGGTTCCCGGCCCCTGTCCCACGGGGACGAGGCGCTGGCCGTCGAGGCAGAGCTGGTCATCGCCGTCGCACCGCACGCCGCGGATCTCCCCACGGCCCTGAGGCCGCGGCGCGAGTGCATCCGTCAGGTCTGCAAGCGACCATCTCAGGATCGAAAGTTTCAGGGACTTCCTGACGGGTAAGTCCTTGAAATAATTACGGAGAAGCCCTGGCCCGTGTCCTGCTAAGTGAGCACGTCAGAGCGCCCGTGACGGCTTCCCCCCCCCGCCGTCGAATGGGCGCTCTGTTTTTTTGTGGACCGGCGCGGGAGGGCGCGAGGAGCGCTTGGCCGCTACGGCTACGGATCAGCGGTGACGAGGGCGATGGCGAGGCCGTCGTATCCCTTGCTGCCCACGGCTCGTCCTACCGCGGCACGAGGACGCGGACGTCCCAGGGCGCGAGGTCCAGCGCGAGGGCGCCGGCCCGGAGGTGCGCGCCGGCGCCGCTCAGCGCGTCGCGCAGGCCGCCTCGCGCGTGGGCGGCGAACGGCTCCGGGACGGTGAGCCGCTTCTTCACCGATCGCTCGCTGAAATTCAGGACCACGAGCGCGAAGCGGGAGGCGTCGTCGCCGTGCCTGACATAGGCGAAGACCTCGTCGTCGGGCCCCCCGGCGTGCACCGTGTGGTGCCCCGGCGACCGGAGCGCCGCGACACTGCGCCTGAGCCGGATCAGCTGCTCGTAATGCCGCGCCAGCTGGCCGCGCGGGGGCCGTGAGACCGGGGCGAGGCCGCCGTAAGGCTCGTACTCGGCGCCGAGCTCGTCGAACGTGTAGACGCACGGGATCCCCGGCAGGGTCAGCAGCGCCGCCGCGGCGACGCGCGTCAGCCCTGGCCCGTGGCGGGTGACGAAGCGCGCGCCCGTGTCGTTGTTGTTGATGAACCTGAGCGTGCGCTCGGGGCGCTCGGCGCGCGCCGCGGTGGCGGCGAGCGCCGCGCCGAGCCGGGCCGCGATGCCCCGCGGCGCGCCGAACACGTCTTTCCAGGCCCAGTGTCCGAGCTCCTCGGTCCAGTCATACGCCGCGTCGAACCCGTTCTGCAGGTAGTACGGATCGCGCGCCGAGGCCTCGGCGATCAGCGCGACACGCGGGCTCACGCGCCGGAGCTCGGCGGCCCAGGGGGACCAGAGCTCGCCCCGCCGCTGCTTGATGCCCCACGCGGCGTCGACGCGATAGCCATCGATGTCGAACCGGCGCACCCAGTGAAGCGACGCCTCGAGCATCCAGCGCGCCACCTCGGCGCTGTCGTAGTTCAGGTTCGGCAGGTGCTCCCAGTCGAAGTAATGCGTCGGCTCCCCGCCGTCGTCGCGATCGTAGAAGGCGAAGCTGTGCGCGCGGCGCATGCGCCGCTCGGCTTCCCGGAAATACGGGTGCTCGGCCGAGGTGTGGTTGGGCACGAGATCGAGCAGCACGCGCAGGCCGCGCCGGTGCGCGTCGTCCACGAGCTCGCGGAGATCTTGCTCGGTCCCGTAGTCGGGGCGCACGGTGAAGTAATCGGTGACGGCATACCCGAAGTCGCCCTCGGGCGCGGCGAAGAGGGGAGATAGCCAGATCGCCGTGACGCCGAGCCGCTCGATCGCGGGGAGGGCGGCGCGGACGCTCTGGAGCGGCGGATCGCCGAAGAACGGCGGCACGACGCCGTAGAGGACGGCGTCGTCGATCCACGCCGGCGCGGCCCTGCCGGAGGCGGCTTCGAGCGGCGGCGCGACGCGCGCGGCGTCGCCTCGGCCGCGCTCGTCGCGCACCCTGAGCTCGACCAGCGCCTGATCGCCGGCGTCGGGCGCCGGCAGCTCGAGGCGAGCGCCCTGCCCGAGCGGCTCCGGCGCCGCGCCGCCGCGCAGCCGGAACCAGTCGAAGGCGACGATCTCGGCGCGCGAGCGCTCGCTGGGCTCGCTGCTCGTCGCGTCGAGGACGAGCTTGCCGCCGGCCAGCGCGGCGCGGGCGCGGGCGCGCGGCGTGTCCTCCAGCCGGACGCGGTAGGTGACGGGCGGAGAGTCCAGGTCGCCCGCGCTCGCCTCCCGGCAGCGCGCGACGATCTCGTTCTCGCCCTCGAGCAGCGGGACGTCCGCGAAGAACCGCTGCTGCTCGATCGCCGCGGGGAACACGTCGCCGCCCACCCGGATCGCGCAGTCCTCCAGCGTGCCCGCTCCGGCGAGGGCGCCCTGGACGCGCGCGCTGAAGGCCCAGACGTCGGCATCGCCGGCGTGCAGCTCCAGCCTTGCTTGCGCCGCCGCGGAGGGGCGCGGCGATACCGAGGGGGTGACCGATTCGCACGAGGGCGCCGCCAGGAGCAGCGCGGCAGCCCATCCGAGCCGGGTGAGCGGCCGCCCGTGACGCGATGGGCCTGGGGCGCGCTGCCGAAGGGCGCCCATGGCCGCGCCGATCGGCACGACCGGTCCAGAGAGAGATGCACAGGGAGAGGAGGCGGCGGTCGAGCGGAGGAGGCGTCTCAGCATGGGGGCGATGCGGCAAGCGGGGGAGCCCCTCTATTCCAGATCCACCCCTGACGATCGCGGAAGCGCCGAGAGCACGGTGGTTTTATGTCGTGATCTTCTCTCTCTCCTCCATGTCCGCCGTGTCGTCGCATCCACGGTGGCGCACTCCCGTGCTGGGGCTTCCCGTGCGCCTCCTCGCGCCAGGATCAGGCGGCGACGGCATGGAGGCGGCTGCGGCCCCGGGCGCGCACGACGAGCGGGACGCCGCCCGAGGGGCTCAGCGTCAGATTGCGGCGCACGGGGCGGGGCGGACGCTCGTCGAGCAGGCGGAACTCCCACGCTGACAGCGCCACGCCGAGCACGATCTTCATCTCGAACATCGCGAAGGCCGCGCCGATGCAGCGGCGGTGTCCGCCGCCGAAGGGCAGGTACTCGAACGGGGAGAACTTTCGCTCCAGGAAGCGCTCTGGCCTGAACCGGGACGGCTCGGGGTAGAGCTCGGGGTGGTGGTGCACGAGCAGGATGCAGGGCGCCACCCCCGTTCCCGGCAGGAGCTCGTGCTCGCCGAGGCGGAACGGCTGCGCCAGGAGGCGCGGGGACTCGGTGACGATCGGATAGACGCGCAGCGCCTCCTTGCACACGGCGTCCAGGTAGGGCAGGGCAGCCAGGCGCTCGGGGTCGGGCTCCGGGCCGAGGGCGTCGATCTCGTCGCGGAGGCGCGCGAGGACGCCGGGGTGGCGGTGCACGTGATCGAGGGCCCACGCGAGGGCGAGCGCCGTGGTCTCGTGCCCGGCGAACAGCAGCGTCCGGAGCTCGTCGAAGATGGCCTGATCACTCATGCGCGATCCGTCGTCGTAACGGGCCGAGACCATGAGGCTCAGGATGTCGTCGCCCGGCGCCGAACGCGCCCGCTCGATCTGCGCCCGGAACAGGGCGTCCAGGTCGCCGACGCGCCGGCGGAAGCGCGCGTAGGGGCCGAGGCCGCCGAGCTCCCGCTGCAAGGGCGGCAGGAAGGTCAGCGCCGGGGTCAGCGCGTCGGTCATGGCGACGACGGCCCGAGCGAACGCGCTCGTTCGAGACGGCTCCTCCACGCCGAAGACGGCGCGGATGATGACGTCGAGCGAGATCGCCTGCGTGAGCTCCTGGGCGATGGCGCGGGGCGCGCGCGCCGCCTCGGTGAGCCTGCGGGCGGCGGTGTCCGCCATCGCCGCCGCGTAGGCGCGCATGCGATCGCCGTGGAACGGCGGCGTCAGCAGCTTCCGCTCGCGCCTGTGGCGCTCGTCCGAGAGCATGAGCAGCGAGTGCTCCCCCACGAGCGGCGCGATCGCCTTGGTGGCGAAGGGAAGGAAGGTCTCGGGCGGCGCCGTCATCACGTCCTGCACCGTCCTGGGGCCTCCGGCGATCACGACGTCGCCGCTGACCACGGGGACGTTGAAGACATCGCCGTAGGTGGCGGCGCAATGCGTGAGGAACTCGAACGGACGGGTGAGGAACTTGTAGGTCGTAAGAAGTCGGCTGCGCGGGCCTCGGGGCAACTGGCTCATGGCGTACCTCGGCGGGGGCTCGATCCCGGGGGCGCGCGGCGCCTCGCCGGGATCGACGCAAGGATGGGCTCGCCGCGCCGCTGGGGCAGCGGCGTCGGGCGCCAATGTTGCGACGGACGGCGCCAGGCGGGGGGCACGCCGCGCGGTGTCCGTCCGACCAAGGCCCTCGTGACCGCCCCCTCGGGGTCGGCCGGCGCTACCGCGCTCGCCCCCCGAAGCGCCCGCCTGGGCCGCTGTCGGTGTGGTTAAGCAATGCTCGTGCCATAGACATGGCGGCGGCCGGCGACGTTTTTCTGTCGGATGCAGCGATGAGTTCCGCGCGCTTCGGCAGTCGACCTTCCGAACCCGTTCCGCGGCAGCGCCCGCATCGGGCGAGGCCCATTCCCGATGACAATGGAGATGTCCCCATGACCCGGATCGAACTGCCCCGCGTCGTGTCGCGCGCCGAGTGGCTGGAGGCGCGCAAGGCGCTGCTCGCCCGCGAGAAGGAGCTCACGAGAGCGCGCGATCGGCTCAACGCGGATCGCCGGCGCCTGCCGATGGTCGAGGTGACCGCGCCGTACGAGTTCTCGGGCGCCCACGGCAAGCTGCGCCTGCTCGATCTGTTCGAGGGCCGGCAGCAGCTCATCGTCTATCATTTCATGTGGCTGTTCGAGGATGACGGCACACCCAAGGATCGCGGCTGCCCGAGCTGCTCGGGCTACGCCGATCAGATCTCGAAGGGCCACCTGCGGCACTGGCACAACGTCGGCACCACGTTCGCGTTCATCTCGCGCGCTCCCTGGGAGAAGATCGCGCCGTTCAAGGCGCGTATGGGCTGGCCCGTGCCCTGGTACTCGTCGGAGGGCAGCCGCTTCAACCACGACTACCACGTCACGCTGGACGAGTCGGTCGCGCCCGTGGAGTACAACTACCGAACACCCGCCGAGCACGAGCAGGCGGGCTCCGCTTATTATCTGGGGGGCAAGCAGCCCTTCGACCTGCACGGGCTGAGCTGCTTCCTGCGCGACGGCGAGCGCGTGTACCACACCTACTCGACCTACGGGCGCGGCACCGAGTCGACGGGCGGCTCGTACTATTTCCTCGATCTGACCGCGCTCGGGCGCCAGGAGGAATGGGAAGAGCCCAAGGGGCGCAGCACCGGGCTGGGCGCCAAGGCCGGCGACGAGCGCATCCGCTACCCCGACGAGCAGGAGGACCTGTCCGACTCGAGCGGCGCGCGGCCCGCGGCTGCCGCTCCCGAGGCGGACGACTGCTGCTCACGGATGCGGCGCTGAGCCGCGGGTCCCTCGCCGCACCCGGGGAAAGCGCGACGTCCGAGCGGCCTCGCTCGCCGTGGGCATGGGTGAACGCCGCTCACCGCGCATCGAGCCTCACGTCCAGGTCCGGGTACTTGCGGGCGAAGTACTCCAGCGCCAGCCACGTGTGGCAGTGCCGAACGTCCGGCTGGTGCGCCGTGGGGCAGTTGCAGCCGAGGAACACGTCACCTTGCCGGGCCTCCTCCGCCAGCGCGTCGAAGCGCTCCCGTTGCTCCGCAAACCGCTCATCGAGCACCGCAAGGTAGGCGGCGCGAAACCTCTTGAAGCCGGCTTGCGAGGGGTCGGACAGGAACTCTTCGACGATCTCGGGGGTGGGCCTCAGCACGTGTTGCGTGTGTTTGCGCGTGTCGTACCGCTTGCCCTCTGGCAGCGGATTGTCCTCCCGACGGTGGCCGCGGACGAGCTGGTAGCGTGCAAGCATGCGCTCATTCCTCCTATCGTTCGTCGTTTGCAAACATCGGCCGTGAGGTCTCATGGCGGTCCGGACGAAGCGCGGCGCGCAGCACGAGGGCGCCGCTCACCGCGGCGCCGGCGCGCGCGCCACGCGGCCGCCCACGACCACCATGTCGATCGGCGTGTCGACGAGCGAGCGATCGGGCGAGAGATCGCGGCCGAGGACGGTCAGATCGGCCACGTAACCAGGTGCGATCCGGCCCCGCTGGCCCTCGGCGAAGGCCGCGTACGCGGGCGCCTCGGTGAAGGCCAGGAGCGCCTCGTCGAGGTCGAGCCGCTCCTCGGGCATCCACCCGCCCGGGGGGTGGCCCGAGAGATCCTGCCGGGTCACGGCGGCATGGATGCCGAGCAGCGGTGAGGCGTCCTCCACCGGGAAATCCGAGCCGAACACGAGGCGGGCGCCCGACGACAGGAGCGACCGCCAGGCATACGCGCCCTTCAGGCGATGGGCGCCGAGCCGCGCGGGCGCCCACGGCATGTCGCTCGTCGCGTGGGTCGGCTGCATCGAGGCGATCACCCCGAGCGCCGCGAAGCGCGGCAGATCGTCGGGCGAGAGGATCTGCGCGTGCTCCACCCGGAACCGCAGCGCCGCCGCCCGCCCGGGGCCGAGCGCCTCGAACGCGTCGAGCACGGCGCGGTTGGCGCGGTCGCCGATCGCGTGCACCGCGAGCTGGAAGCCCGCGTCCGCGACGAGCCGCGCCGCGCGCGCGAGCGCCTCGCGATCCATCAGCAAAAGCCCGCTCGTCGAGGGCTCGTCCGCGTACGGCTCGAGCAGCGCCGCGCCGCGCGAGCCGAGCGCGCCGTCCGCGAAGAGCTTGACCCCGCGCAGCACGAACATCGCCGTGCCCGTCGGGTCCACGTCGGGCGCGCGCGCCTTCAGCCCATCGAGGTTCCCATCGCCCGCGAGGTACGCGGTGACGCGGATCGGAAGCCGCCCGGCGGCGGCGAGCGCGCGGTAGACGGCCGCGGTCTCGTCGTCGATGCCCATCTCGTGCACGCCCGTGAGCCCGGACGAGAGCGCCTCCTCGGCCGCGCGCAGGATGCGCCGCTCCCGCACGGCGGGCGGGTCGGCCGGGACCTTGGCCTCGACGAGGCCCATCGCGTTGTCGATGAAGACGCCCGTCGGCTCGCCCGCGGCGTCGCGCAGGACGCGCCCGCCCGGCGGATCCTGCGTGCCTCGGCCGACCCCGGCCGCGCGCATCGCCGCCGCGTTCGCCCAGAGCGCGTGCCCGTCGACGCGGCGCAACGCCACCGGGTGCTCCGGCGCCGCCGCGTCGAGCGGGGCGTGCGTGGGGAACGCGGCGCCCGGCCAGAGGTTCTGGTCCCAGCCGCGCCCGGTGATCCACTCGGCCTTCGGGCGGGCCTTCGCCGCCTCCGCCACGAGCGCCGCCGCCGCCTCGGCGCTCTTCGCGCCGCGCACGCTCAGCGTCTCCAGCGCGACCCCGAGCCCGTAAAGATGGGCATGCCCGTCGACGAGGCCGGGCACGACCGCGCGCCCCGGCAGCTCCTCGACGCGCGTTCCCGGCCCGACGAAGGCCTTCGCGTCGGCCGCGCTGCCCACGAAGACGATCCGCTCGCCGCGCACGGCGACCGCCTCGGCGCGCGGGTGCCCGGGGTCCATCGTCCGGACGACGCCGGCCGTGATCACGAGATCTGCAGGCGCCGAGGGCGCCGCCGTCGCGGCGAGCTGGCCCGGCGAGGCACAGCCGGCGGCGAGGCTGCCGAAGAGGCTCAGGAGCGTTGCTCGGAGCGCGTTCGACATGAGCGCCACCCTAGCACCCGCGCGGGGCGCGCAACGGCGGGCAGGGCGCCGGCCGCTACCAGAGGCTCAGCGTGACCGCGAGGGTCAGCAGCGGCAGCGGCGTGAGCACCGCGACGAAGAAGACGAGGACGTCGATCTGGGCGATCCGTGCGCGCCCTCGCTCGAGCAGCCCTGCCTGCTCTCCGGCGACGATCTCGGCGCCGGAGAGAGCCCCTCCGCGGTACGTGCCCGCGGACGTCGGTCCGAGGACCACCACCGGTCCGGGCGGCAAGCCGCGGTCTGCGGCGCGCACGGGAGGCGAGCCGTCCGCGAAGTCGAGCCAGCCGTTCTGCTCGATCACCGCGACCCTCGCCCCCGCGATCCGCGCGAGGGCGCGGCGGGCGCGGCGGCGATACCCGAGCAGCGCCGCGGAGAGCAGCGCCCCGCAGGTCGCGACGGCGATCGCGCGCCGGTGCGCGCCGAGCATGTCGGCGATGAGGCGCATGGACACGGCCGTCGCAAAGAACCGCGGCGCCGTGACGACGGCCGGACCTGCTTCGCCGCCGCGATGGACATCGTGGATCGCTCCGTCGAGCACGAGCAGCTCGCCCCGCTCGCGGTGCTTGGCGAACAGAGACGCTTCGCGAACGAGCGGCGACGCCTGGCGGATGACGAGAGAATCGCGGGGGTTGATCCAACCCGGCTGCTGCCAGCACGCCTCGGGGTCGACCATCGTGTAAATGCCCCGCTGAGACAGCCACGTCACGAGGTGAGCGTCGAAAGACCTCCCGGCCTCCTCCACATCGAGAAAACACCTCTCGGACAGGCTCGGGCACAACCGGCGCACGCCCAGCCGGCCGATGGTCACGTCGTGGGTGCGCGTCACGAGGGGCGGTCCGGACGGGTCCGACGGGCCCTCGGCGATCATCGAGGGCTCCCCCTCGACGGGCGGGACGACCCCGATGCTCGGAAGGGACGCGATGTGATCCTCCGGATCGGGCTCTCGTACGGCGTGAACGGTCGATACGGCAATGAGGCCCGTGGCCAGCGCGAGGACGGCGACGCTCGCCGCGTGGAGAGCGCGCGGCGGCACGCGGACCATGGTGCTCGCCATGGCAGCGAAGAACACCACGCCGAGGGCGCCGACGAGGGCGGACATGAGCCCGAACACGCTCCCGATGCCCGGCAGCCACTCTCGCCATACGTGCCAGGAAGGGGGGATGTCGGGGCACGTCATCGCATCCCGGGTCACGCGGAAGAAAAGGTACGCGAGCGGAAGGACGAAGAGGGGAAGAGAGACGCGCAGCGCAGGGCTGCGGGTCGCGGCGGCGACGCAGAGGAGCACGACGAACAAGCCCGCCTCCACCACGAACCAGGGGACGGCCACGTGCTTGCCCGCGAGGATGGCGAGTGCGATGCAGGGGCCAACCAGGACCCCCACGCACGCGGCGTGACCCCTCGGAGGGTCCGAGAAGAAAGAGCGGGGATGATCGCCCGGTGCCAGCATCAACGCTCCTTGAGCTTCACCGAGGCGCCCCGCCTGCGGCAGGACCACCTGGACGTCGAGGACCGCGCTGCACGCTGCGCGCCTCGGAGAAACGCGCCTCGACCTGCATGGCCGACGATCCCATGGGGCGCCGATCGCCGTCAAGGAGGCCGCCGGATCGCGACGGACGGGCGCTCGACTCCTCGGGCTCGTGCATCGAAGGCGCGGCGCTCCCTTCACAGCCTGCGGGACGCGGGCGGAGCGGGCGGCGCCGAACCGTCTAACGAGCACACCGCCTGCGCCGGCCGCGGCCTCCCGGGCCAGAGAGCACCTGAGAGGACACGTGGTGGAGGCTCGCGCCGTCGGCGTGGGGGCTCTGACCTCCACCGCGCCGCGCGGGCGCCCCCCCGGCGCCGCGCGGTGGAGCGCGAAAACCCCGAAAGAGGCCGTCTTTCCAGTGGATCCTGGGCGCGCCGGGGGCGGCTCGAAGCGCCTCGACAACCTGGCCTGCCGGTTGCTCTATCGGGATGCGACGCCGCGAGACAGCGACGAGGGCCACCCGGGCGACTCGAACTCGCCAGAGGCCGCCGACACGCGATCTCGTGAGCGTGAACCCCGACCCAAGGACACACCACCATGAACATCAAGAACCTGCTCCTCTGCTCACTCATCTCGTCCTTCTCGCTCGTCGGCTGCATCGCCGAGCCGCTCGACGGCGACAGCGCCGATGAGGGCGCGAGCGACGCCGCCGAGGTCGTCGGTGAGGACGCAGAGGCGATCATCGGCCCGGGGGGTGACGACGGCGGCGGCACGGTCACCAAAACGGTGAACCTCTCGTGCTCGATCACCTATCCCAGCATCTTCAACCCGAACGCGGCGATCAAGAACACCTCGCTCTTTGGCGTTCCGGAGGATGCGAAGATCACCTTCACCGTCACGCACTACTACGGCGATCCTGGGCCCTACACCCGCTCGGTGACCGGGCCGCTCGCCAAGGGCCAGACCAAGCTCGTCCCCCTCTCGCACCCCGGCGCGCTCGACGCCTACGGTTGCACCGCCAAGGCCACCTGGACCCTCATCGACTGAACCCGCCGCAGCAGACCAAGCGGTAGCTTCTGAAATCGGGGTCGTCGTCCAGTGGGTGCGAATCCTGCCCGGCCCCGAGCGCACCGCAACAATGGTTCACGGGATGATTTTCTTCAGTCACATGCTCCCATGAGGGGCGCCGATCCGCGAGGGGCGGTCATCATACCCACGACTTCGCCGTGGTGGGCTGGCAGTGCTTGACGAAGAGCGAGCCGTTCGATCGACGGATGAGCACGACCTCGAGGCCCACCCAATCCTCTTTCACGGGGTTGCCGCCCTGGATCGAGATCCACAGCTTTCCGGCCCCGTGGGTCGTGTACTTCATCAGCGTGGTCTCCGTGCCATTCTGCAAGCCGTTGATCTCCGCGCGGTGCTGGTGCAGCACCCGCGCGAGCTGCGTGGCCATCCCATCGAGCCCGCTGGGGATGCAGGCGTTGGCGCCCACGTTTCGGCGCAACTCGGCCGCGTTTTTGGCCGAATTGTCATTGCCGGCATAGTGTTCGGCGCAATTGTTACCGGCGTTTCTCGCGAGCAACGCGTGGGCGTCATGTACAGCATAATCCTGCTGGGCGAGCAGCTGGTTCGCCGTCTGCTGGTCGCCGCCCGTGGCCTTCAACGCGAAGAGCCGCTCGTGCACGACGTCGAAGGTCGCAGCGCCGTTCGTCGCGTAGTCGAGGGCATCCTGGGCCTGTTGACCGGCGATGCCCCACGACTGCACCAGGACCTCGGCGGCCTCTTTCCCGAGAGGCGTCCCCTGGGCCTCGATGAGCAGGCCCGCATTGGCGGCGTCGCCGAGCACACGCTGTCCACGTTCGAGGAGCCAGAGCAGACGGGCCTCGGGGAGCGCGGGCGCGCTCGCCAGAATCACCATGGCCTTGTCGAAATCGTCGATCACCCACTGTCGCGCTTGGAGCACGTTCAGTGCGCGATCGGACCCGAAGTTCGCGCTCGCCGCATCACGGAGCACGCGGTCGAACAGGAGGAATTTGCTACCGACTGGCCAGAGCTGGTGGTCAGCGAGGATCGTGCTCCAGTCTGCGTCGGACAGAGGCAGCGCGAGCAGCTCGGTCAGCTTCACGCAGCGATCAGGGGTGTAGTAGCGGGACAGCAGCTGCGCGACTGCCACGGCGGTGCGCCCCTTGCGGACGACGTCGCAGGCGGCTTTCAGCAGCTGGGCGGTCGCCTGCAGGTTCGCCGCCAGGCAGGCCGGCGCGAGGCTCTTCAGCAGCGTGAGACCCGGGGTGACCTGGAGCTCGACCGAGGCGAGCTGCAGCCAACTGTGGAGTTCCCTGGGCGGGTAGGACCTCCTCACCGCGTCGCCGAGCTGGGGTTCGGTGCCGCGGTGGGTAAAGAACTTCTCGGCCGCGGTGAGGATCTTCTGGTCTGCGCCGTAGTTGCCAAGCAAGGCTGGGAGGTTTCGCTTGACGATGATCGTGACCTTCTGGGGTGGACCGTTGAGCGCAGCCTCGATGTCGGTTGTGCCGATGTCGGCGCACGACACGTTCACGATGCCCGCCTGGACCGGGACGCCCCCGACCCAGGTGATCTGACTCGCGGCGGGGGGCGGCGAGGTGACGGCTCGGATCACCACGTCGGTTGTCCCCTTGAAGGCCTCCCAGGCGCCGCTGCCATTGTCCGTGGCGTTGACGACATCGAGCCGGACGAGCACGGGGTGCACGGTGAGGGTGTCGGAGCGGGACGCGCCGCGCAGCGACACCCGCACGTCCCGCGAGCCGAGCTGATCGCACGAGACCTGGGCGGTGTGTTGGTCGCCGCTGGGCGCGGCGCCCTCCCATTGGAGCTGGTTCCAGGCGTCCGGCACGTCGGGGAGGGTGGTGGCCGTCGCGGTGACCGTCGCAGCGGCGTCGTAGGATGCTTCTTTGTCGCTGAGCTCCAGCGAGACGAGCACGGGGTGCACGGTGAGGGTGTCGGAGCGGGACACGCCGCGCAGCGATACCCGCACGTCCCGCGAGCCGAGCTGATCGCGCGAGACCTGGGCGGTGTGTTGGTCGCCGCTGGGCGCGGCGCCGTGCCATACGAGCTGATTCCATGCGCCCGGTACGTCGGGGAGGGTGGTGGCCGTCGCGGTGACCGTCGCAGCGGCGTCGTAGGACGCTTCTCTGTTGCTGAGCTCCAGCGAGACGAGCACGGGGTGCACGGTGAGGGTGTCGGAGCGGGACACGCCGCACAGCGATACCCGCACCTCCCGCGAGCCGAGCTGATCGCACGAGACCTGGGCGGTGTGTTGGTCGCCGCTGGGCGCGGCGCCCTCCCATTGGAGCTGGTTCCAGGCGTCCGGCACGTCGGGGAGGGTGGTGGCCGTCGCGGTGACCGTCGCAGCGGCGTCGTAGGATGCTTCTTTGTCGCTGAGCTCCAGCGAGACGAGCACGGGGTGCACGGTGAGGGTGTCGGAGCGGGACACGCCGCGCAGCGATACCCGCACGTCCCGCGAGCCGAGCTGATCGCGCGAGACCTGGGCGGTGTGTTGGTCGCCGCTGGGCGCGGCGCCGTGCCATACGAGCTGATTCCATGCGCCCGGTACGTCGGGGAGGGTGGTGGCCGTCGCGGTGACCGTCGCAGCGGCGTCGTAGGACGCTTCTCTGTTGCTGAGCTCCAGCGAGACGAGCACGGGGTGCACGGTGAGGGTGTCGGAGCGGGACACGCCGCACAGCGATACCCGCACCTCCCGCGAGCCGAGCTGATCGCACGAGACCTGGGCGGTGTGTTGGTCGCCGCTGGGCGCGGCGCCCTCCCATACGAGCTGGTTCCAGGCGTCCGGTACGTCGGGGAGGGTGGTGGCCGTCGCGGTGACCGTCGCAGCGGCGTCGTGGGACGCTTCTCTGTTGCTGAGCTCCAGCGAGACGAGCACGGGGCGCACGGTGAGGGTGGCCGAGCGGAATTGGCCGCGCAGCGACACCCGCACGTTCTGCGAGCCGAGCTGATCGCACGAGACCAGCGCCGTGTTGCCGTTCGATGACGCGACGCCATGCCATCCGAGCTGGGCCCAAACGGCCGGATCGTCGGGGGAGGTGGTGGCCGTCGCGGTGACCGTCGCAGCGGTGTCGTAGGACGCTTCGTTCGCGCTGAGCACCAGCGAGTCGAGCCGGAACGCCCGCACGACGAGCTCGTCCTCGAACCCGCCAAGGGTCGCCCCGATGATCTGCTCGTCGAACACGGCGCGCGAGACAGTGCGCAGGTTCGGGCTTCCGTCAGCGGGAGCCCCGCCGGTCCACTGGATCTGGGCCCACGTCTCCTCATCGTCGGGCGTGGTCGTCGCCCGCACCAGCACCCCCCCGTCCTCTTCGTGGAGCGTCCACCAGGTCCCGCGGTGAAGCTCGGCGTCTCTCACCACGTCGAGCCGCACGAGGAAAGGATCGAAGACCGTGACGTGATGGGAGGCGAACATCGGGCCGAGGCATGCGAACACCACGAAGTCGCCGGCTTGCGAGCGTGGGACCAGCCGGTGCCGGGGACTGCCCGCGTCGAGCCCCCCAACCCACGCGATCTGGTTCCAGGCGGTTCCGTCGTTGGGGATGGTATCCGCCTCGAGAAGGACGAAGCCGGCGGGGTGCGTGGTCGTTCGCGAGGCGCTCGGCCCGATCGGCGTGGCGCCTGCGATGACCCTGAGATTGACGAGCACCGGGCGGCAGTCCCGGCAGGCCAGGATGGGGTCGCCGACCCGCCGGGCGCTGTGCTCGCCGAACGCCTGATCGCGCGCTTCCTGCCTGGGTGACGGCTTGTGCCGCTTCCTAGGCTGGAGGTCGTAACCCGTCGGGATGTTGCGCTTCATGGCGAGCCGTCGCCTCCCAGGGGAAACCCTCGTGCATTGGCCTCGTCCTCGAGGGCCGGCATCTTCAGATCGCCATGGAGGGCGGGATCGCCGAGGATCCGGGCGATCCAGGGGTGGGCGGGATCGGCGTCGAAGCCGGGGCCGACATCGAGCATCCAGTCGAGAAACTGGACCACGTGATGCTCGAGGGTGACGCCGTAGCGGCCGGCGCGGACCACGCCCTCCTCGATGAAAGCGCGGAGCTCGGCGTCGCCCAGCGCCTCGCAGGCGGGGCCATGCCAGCGCCGGAGATAAGCGGCGGTCTGGTCCAGGAAGCGGTCTCGCTGCAGGGCGGCGAACGCCGCCTTCTGGTGGCGTCGGATGATCAGCATGGGACCGACGGCCGGTGACCAGAGATCGTGGGGCGCACGAGAGCGGATGCTACGCGGTGCGAATGGCCCGCACAACGCTCGCCGGGCCCTCCTCGGCGACAAGGTGGCCGACCTCCGGCGATGGGCGCACGCCGGCGTGAGGAAGGGCGGCCAGCTGGCGGCTCCTCGTTCCCGTTTCCGCGCGACGCAGTCTGCCAGGCCAGAGAGCACCTGTTGGAGGCTCGCGCCGTCGGCGTGGGGGCTCAGACCTCCACCGCGCGGCGCGGGCGCCCGCCGGCGCTGCGCGGTGGAGCGCGAAAACCACGAGAAAGGCCGTCATCCCCGCGGATCCAGGGCGCGCCGGGCGGCGGCCCGAAGGGCCCCGACAACCTGGCCTGCCGATTGCTCTACCGGGATGCGACGCCGCGAGGCAGCGACGAGGGCCACCTGGGCGACTCGAACTCGCCAGGGGCCGCTGACACACGATCTCGTGAGCGTGAACCCCGACCCAAGGACACACCACCATGAACATCAAGAACCTGCTCCTCTGCTCGCTCATCTCGTCCCTCTCGCTCGTGGGCTGCATCGCCGAGCCGCTCGACGGCGACAGCGCCGATGAGGGCGCGAGCAACGCCGCCGAGGTCGTGGGTGAGGGCGCAGAGGCGATCATCGGCCCCGGGGGGGACGACGGCGGCGGCCCGGTCACGAAGACCGTGAACCTCTCCTGCTCGATCACCTATCCCAGCATCTTCAACCCGAACGCGGCGATCAAGAACACCTCGCTCTTTGGCGTTCCGGACTCGGCGAAGATCACCTTCACGGTCACGCACTACTACGGCGATCCTGGGCCCTACACCCGCTCGGTCACCGGGCCGCTCGCGAAGGGCCAGACCAAGCTCGTCCCCCTCTCGCACCCCGGCGCGCTCGACGCCTATGGCTGCACCGCCAAGGCCACCTGGACCATCATCGACTGAACCCGACCCTGCTGGTTCCTTTCCGGGAAAATTCACAGGGAGGCGGGGAGACGGGGAGTAGAATCCCATCAATCTCCCCGTCTCCCCGCCTCCCTGTTCAATTTCTTTTTTTTTTATGATGCCAACAAATGAGAGGATTTGTCAGCTTCGGAACGAGGTATCGACGACCGGGCACGGCGCACCGCGCGATGTCGTCTCTCATTCCTCTGCTTCGGTACTGCAGGTGATGTTGAGCCACCCTCGACGGCCTTCGATCGCGCCGCCGATGAACCGGAGCGGCCATGGGTGCTCCGAGGGCATGCAGCGCCACTGCGACACGAGCTCCGGCACCTCGGTCGCGCAGAAGCCGCTCGGGCATCCTGGACAATCGAGCGAATGCCGGCAGCTCTCCAGGTCGGCGCCGGCGAGCTGCACGACCTCGCAGCGGCGCAGCTCCGCGCCGTGGCGCTCGACGAACGTGGGCTGCCCTCCTGGATCGCGCCGACCTCGCGCGGCATCGCAGCGCTCGAGATCGGCCTGATCGATCATGACCTTGCAAGCGACCACGCCTCCGGCGTCCACGGCGAGCGGGTGGGCCTGGCAGATGAAGCCGCAATCGGCAAAGCCCGGGTGAAGGAGCATGTCCCACGTCTGCTGATCGTCGCAGCTCGAGGCGATCGGCTCCGCGCGCACGAGCTCGCTCCACGCCGCGAGTCGCCCGCTGCCTTCGTCGATGGCGTGACAGGTCCAATCGGGCGTGGTGAAAGGCCCGACCACCTCCGTGTCCAGGGTCATCGACAGCGCTGTCTGGCTGGGTACCTCGTCGGCGACGAGCCCGGGCCCCTCGTCGTCGCGCGTGCTCGCGACGAGCAACCTCGCGATCCTGTCCTGGGGCAGCGACCTGACGAGGGCTACCTCGGCCTCCCCCACGGGTGCGCGCGCGCCCGTGACGAGCTCCAGCGCGCGCCTGGCCGTCCGTAGCGGGCGGTACTCCTCCCCGGGCTCGGCGAGGCGCTGTCCCAGCGCCTCTGTCACGCCTGCCATCACCGGCTCGACCTCTTCCTCGTGCGAGGTCTGCGTGGTCCACGCGAGCGCGGGGATTTCCCTCGAGGTGACGAGCGCCGCAGCGTCGGGCGCGCTCGGCCGCGCGACGACCACCCGGAGTTCGCCGGGGTGCCACTGGGCCGGATCCGCGCTGCCGCATGTTCCCCACCGCGATCCGATCACGGCAAGGAGGCCCGCGCGCACGCTCTGGGCGACGCGCTCGCGGAGCTGCGCGGCTTCGGCCGTGTCCGCGTCATCGACGACCAGCACGATGACCACCGGGCGCTCCGCGCTGAGCCCTCCGTCGAGGACCAGCTGCGAGGTTGTCCGGGGGTCCACCGCCACCGGATCCGTGCCGCACGCCACGGCGGCGAGCGTCAACCATGGGAGATGGAGAGACCTCATTTGCCACATCACGGGCGATGTTGGCAACACGCGTACCAGTGAGGGCGCTGCTCTCCAGGCCGAGAAGAGCGCTATTCCTGCGGTATCCGAAGGGGCCAAGCGCGCTCCGTGCCAACGCGGCGGCGCGCGGCGCCAACCCAGTTGCTCAACTTGAGCGAACCGCTCCCGACCGGAATGGTGATGCGGGATCCGCAACTCATCCAAGCATCTGAGGAGCCCGTCCACGGCACGCTGGGCGGCTCCTCGTCCCCGTTTCCCGGTGCATTGCCCCACATCCCCGGAGACGGAGCGCGGCCGGCGCTCAAACTCCCAGCTTCGGGCGCTGAGCGATGATGAAGTCGACGGCGGCGCGGACGCTGTTCACCTTGGCGTAGTCGGCGCTGAAGGCGGCCACGAGCGCTTTCGCCTCCGGCCAGGCGCCGCGCCATCGGGGAGAGCGCCTCGGGGCGGACCGTCTCGCGCTCGTTCGGCCGAGGCGGGAACAGGAGCGCCAGCCCGAGCGCCACGATCCTCGCGGAGGGGGCGTCCGGGCCCTCGAGCGGCGCGAGCAGGGAGCGCGCGGCCTCCTCGCGCGTGGCCTCGCTCGCGTTCCGGAGGATCGCGAAGGCTCGCTCACGGAGATTTCCATCCCAGAAGGGCAGGGCGTCGGCCGCCTTGGACTTCAGGCCGAGCGCCTGGCAGAGGCGCAGGAGCCCTCCTTCGGGCAGTCGCTCGAGCGGGGCGCCGAGCGCGAGCGCGAGCGCGGCGACGGAGGCGAGGGGAGCCGAGCGTCCCTTCACGGCGCCCGCGAGCAGCGCGTGCGCTTCGGTGTCCTGCTCGCGCGCCAGCCACGCGCCGAGGCAGAGGAAGGCGGCCATGCGCGTCGGCTCCTGCTTCTCGCGCTGTGCGAGCTCGAGCACGGCCGCCCGCGTCACGCTCGACGGCGCGATGTGGGTGAGGGCGTAGAGGGCGTGCGCGCGGATGTTCGGCGCCGCTTCCCCGAGCCGCGCTGCGAGCGTGGGCTCGTGGCTGGCGAGGGCCGCGCGCGCGGCGGCGCGCGCTGCGGGGCGCTCCTCGCGCGCTCCCCGGTCCTCGGCCAGGCGGACGCCGAGCCGGAGCGCGTGGAGGTGCACCTTCGGATCCCACGCCGGGTCGCCCTTCACGAGGTGGGCGAAGAGCGCGGGAGCTTCGGGCGCACCGGCAGGGTCGGTGGCGAGATCGTCGAGGACGCGGAGCGCGCGCTTCCTGTCGGGCGTCTTGCCGCCGATCGCCTCGATCAGGCGAGCGATGGGCGCCTCGGTGGGCAGAGCGACCCGGGCGAGCAGGTCGAGCGCCGCGTCCTTGCAGGGCAAGTCGCGCACGAGGCGGAGGGTGCCCTGCGTGTGCTCCGACTCGCAGGCTCGCGCCGCGCGGTGCCAGGCGATCAGCTCCTCGCGGGACTGCCACTGGGTGTGCGCGAGCCGGAGGGCGCGCGGGGCGTCACCCGGGCCCGGCGGGAAGTCGCCCGTCTCGAGCGCGGCGTCCCAGGTCGGGTGAAAGGCGTCGGCCATGCGGCAGGGCTCGTCGATGTAATCGTGGAGCCCGAGGCCGGTGGGATCGAGGGGCGCGGGCTCTTGGTTCGGCGAGAAGTCGGGCGCGCCCCGCGCCATCCCCACGAACGAGACGGCGCCGCCCTCCTGGGCGCACCATTCCCATTCCACCTCACGGATCTCGCGGTAGCCACGCCGGGCGGCCGCGGCGAGATAATCGTCGCGCTCGTCCTCCGCGCACGGAGCGCCGCCGCGCGCGACAAGGAACGGCGGAAGGCGGAACCAGCGCGGGGGCCGCGCCGAGCGGAAGCCGTCCTGGAACGCCGCTTCGTCGACGTCGCCGAGGTCGGCCGCGGCCCAGCAGGTGAGCATGTCGTCGGGCGCGAAGCCCACGCGCGCGACGCCGCCGGGCACGACCACGAGCTCGTGCCCCGTCTCGGTGTCGCGCAGGACGCCGAGGCCGTCGCTGCCCACGTGCGGCGCCGCGAGCTCGAAGCTCGGTCCGGAAGCCTCCGCGGCGAGGCGCTCCACGAGCTCGGCGAGCACGCGTTCCTTGCCGCCCTTCGACAGGCGCCGCCAGTCGTCGATGTTCGCGAGCGCGGCGACGAGATCGAGGTCGTCCACGGGGGCCGGCGCGTCGATGGCGTCTGGCTGGCCCTTCTTGGCGGGCTTCGCGGCCTTCCTGGGCGGCAGCGCGTCTCGCTTGGCGGCGTCGTACGCAGCGCGCGCGCTCGGGCTGACGCGCGCTTCGAGCAAGACCTGGTCGTCCTCGGTCAGGGCGCGGGGCGTCTGGAGCGACATCGCGAGCTTCCCGGGCGCCGCCGTCAGGCCCTTGCCGCTCGAGAAGCGCAGGCTGCCGACCATATCGGTGATGTCGGTGATGGGAGCGACGTTCGCCTCCGCCGTCCACATCTCGGCCTCTGCCTGGGGGAAGCGGAGCGCGGCCACGAGCCAGAGGCGCTCTCCGGGCTGGCGCACCGTGGCCAGGTAGAGCGTGCCTCCCTCCGAGAGGGGCTCGAGGGCGCGGTGTCGGCTCAGGTAGCGATCGAGGGGCAGGACGCTCCCTGGCTCGCACGCCCCGTGTTGCTTCTCCAGGCCAGCGAGCGCGGCGGCGCTGATGATCGCGAGTACGCTTGCCATGAATCGACGCTATCTCGGAAGGCGGCCCCGAAGGGCGAGCGGATGCGCTCTCGAAAGCGGGCTCCGCGAGGGCGGCGTGGTCGTACCCAGGAATCGCCTTTTCTTGTCCATGGCACTGTGTTTGCCTGGGGGCGTTCGCCCGATCGATCGGGCGAGGAGGATGTAGACCATGCGCAAGCTATGGGTGGCTCCGGTGATGGCGGCGGCGGCGCTGATGACTGCGCCACGACCCGCTGAGGCGTGCGGCGGATTCTTTTGCGGACGACAGCCGGTGGACCAGACCGCGGAGCGGATCTTGTTCGCGACGAACCAGGACGGCTCGGTCACGATGGTGACGCAGATCCAGTATGCGGGCGCGGCGCCGGACTTCGCCTGGGTGGTTCCGCTCGCCGAGGTGCCGGCGGTGGAGAGCCTCGCTGTGTTCCCGCAGCTTGCGCTCACCGCCCTCGATTCAGCGACGGGCCCGCAGTTCCAGTGGCCCGACGACCCGAACTGCTACCCCGCCTTCCCCGAGTCCGCGGGGGGCGGGCCCACCGCGGGCGGCACCGACGACGGCGACGTCACGGTGCACATCCGGGAAGAGGTCGGGCCGTACGACGTGGCCGTGGTCGAGTCGACCGATCCCACGGCGCTCGTCGGCTGGCTTCGCGACAACAACTTCCGCGTCAACGACGCGATGGTGCCGTACATCCGCATCTATACGAGCGAGGGGATGAAGTTCCTCGCGCTGCGGCTCCAGCCGGACGCTGAGGTCACCGACATCCAGCCGTTCCGCTTCACGCTTCCGTCGGGGTCGCCGTCGATCCCGATCCGGCTGACGGCGATCGCGGCCGAGCCGGAGATGGGCATCACCGTGATGATCCTCGGCGACCGGCGTTATGGGCCGGCCAACTGGCCGGACGTCGAGATCGACGACAACCAGATCGTCTGGAGCGCGAACCAGTGGCCGGTGCAGACGAACTGGACGGCGCTCGTCGCGCGCGGCGTCGACGAGGCCGGCGGCCGAGGCTTCGTCACGGAGATGAGCGGACCGACGACCGACATCGCCGAGCAGGTCCGCAACACGATGACCTCGGACGAGGATCAGCTGGCCGCGCGCGACGCGCTGCTGCCGCTGCTGGAGGGCAACGCGACCATCACCCGGCTCTATACGCGCCTGTCGCCCGAGGAGATGACCGTCGATCCGATCTTCCGGCGCACCGACGGTCCCGTGGTGTCGAACACCCGCCTGCTCCCGCGCTACGTCGATGACCGCGACCTGTGCGTCGCGCCGGGCGCCGAGGCCGCCGGCGCCGCGTCGCCGTGCGATTTCGCGGCGTGCGGCGCAGGCGGCCTGTGCCGCGTCGTCGAGGGCGCAGACGGCACCCAGCCCGTCGCCGCCTGCGCGTGTGTGCCCGGGACGACCGCCCGCACCACGTTCGATCCGTCGGGTCGGCCGACGGTGACCTGCCAGGACCTCCGCATGTCGTTCCTCAACCCGGGTGACCGCGCACTTCCTGACGCGCCGCCGCTCGCGGATCCTTGTGCGACGTTCGATTGCGGCGCGAACGGCGAGTGCGTGCCGATGAACATGACGCCGACCTGCCGCTGCTCGACCGGTTATGTGGCGGTAGGCACGATCGGCGCCGACGGCAGCCGCACGTCGACCTGCGTGCTTCCCGACGAGCCCGTCCCCGCGTCCTTCTACGACCGGCGCGTCCCGCAGCTGCCCGATTCGCTGCCGGGTGGCCGACCGGTCGATGTGCCGCCGCCCGCCGTCGCGGCCGCCTCTGGAGGCTGCAACGCCGGCGGCCATGCGGGCAGCGCCGTCGGTCTCAGCGGCGCGCTTCTCGGGCTGCTGGTGGCCGCGCGCCGCCGCCGGCGCTCGTAGGAGTCCACGCCGTGGCCAGCTCGACCTCCGCCGCGGGTTTCGCCGTGCTCCTCGCGTTCGCTCCCGGCTGCGCCGGCGGGGACGAGCCGCCGGCGCAGGGCATCGGCGAGCTCGGCACCGGCGAGTGGCAGTTCGAGCCGCTGGCCGACGGCCAGGAGGTCGAGCTCGCCCATGGCGCTCAGGGCGGCTGGCACGTGTGGACCAGCGTCCGGACGCTCGGCCTGGAGCCCGAAGGCGCCCAGCTCGAGGTCACGACGACCGTGATCGGCGATCCGTCCTCGGCGACGACCAGCCGGGGGAGGATCGCGCTCGAGGAGCTCGAGGACGGCCGGTGCGAGTTCATCGGATGGCCGGCCGTGCTCCGCGAGCCAGCTTGTGCCATCGGCCAACCGCTCCGGATCAGGGGGGTGGTGACCGACGCGCGAGGCACGGTTGCGACCGCCGAGCGGCTGGTACTCCCCCGATGGGACAGCGACGAGGCCTGTGCTGGGCGGCCATAGGGCCGGAAATCCACATCGCCAGTCGGGTCCAGCAGCTCTGGGTCAGAGCGAGTGAACGATCCAGACGGCTGGCTCTTCATAACGTCCGCGCCGACCCTGGACGTACACGGGGGCAAGGCCGCCGGGGATCTCGAAAGACCGTTCGGAAGGCAGGATAGGCCTGCCGAGCCAGACCTCCCAGAAATCGAGCTCCAGGTCGACCACGAGGGCGCAACGGGGAGTCCCGGCGATCCGGCCCCCAACGCGGACATGTGTTCGGACCCACGGGTCGGTGGGCAAGCCGTCCTCGCGGGCGCGATCGAGGAACTCCTCGATGTCGATGCCTGGGCAGGATGCCTTGGACGGGGGGCGCACCGGGGCGAGCACGCCGGAGAGGCCCGATCGCCGCGCCAGCGCCTTGAAGCCGGCGAGAACGAGCGCGCTCACGCCCTGGCCGCGGAACAGCGGCGACACCGAGGCGGTGAAGGCGCCCAGGTGCGTTGGCGGCTCGCCGTCGCGGACCGCCTTCGCACGGAGGACCTGCCACCTCCAGCCGCTGTCGGGCGGCGCCGCCAGATCGTCGCTCCGCACGGAGATCGGAGCGGCGTTGCCGACGGCGGCCAGGCGCCCCGTCGCCCTCTCGACGAGGCCGAACGTGAACGCGGGGGTCTCCCGTAGGATCTCCAGATAGGCGTCCTCGACGTCGTTGGAGTAGATGAACGGCGTCGCGGCCCATGCCTGCGCGACGACGACATCCATCAGGGCGCCGAGATCCGGGCGCTCTGCGCGCGTGAACATGTCGAAGCGGTCGCTCACCGCTCCAGGCGGAGCATCGTGGGTCATGCGAAGTCGTTCAGCTCGGCGAACGCCGTAGTCACATCCAAGGATGGGCGCAACGCCCACGACGAGCGGAGCAAATCCGCCGTGGATTGTCAAGCGAGCGCCATAGTTTCAGTGACAAGCCGCGACGCAGAATCGTTTGTTCGCGCCAACGCGCGCCAACGCGCGCCAACGCGCGCCAACGCGCTCCAACGCGTGATGTTGCCGTCGCCGAGGTGTCTTTGACGCGGAGAGCTCGTCTCGGGCCCGCTTCTGGCCTAGAAGGCTCTCGTGCCCTGTCCGCCGGGCCGTCCGGTCAGCCGCTCCGGGCCGCGAGGACGAGCTCCCCGCGCGACGTCGCCTGCGACCGGCCCCGTCGAGTGATATGAGAACGTCATGGGGTTCGATGAGCCTTTCATCCGGGAAGCACGGCCGGAGGACGCGCGGCTGCTCGCGGCCGCCGAGCGCGCGATCGCGAGCGTTCCGGGGAAGCTCGCCTCGAGGCCCGACGAAATCGTCGACGACGACCTTCGAAAGAAGATCGTCGACCTCGACGCTCGCAGCGGCGGGATCTATCTCGTCGCCGAACGCGCGGGCACGGTCGTCGGGCATGCGTTCTTGGAACCGCTCTCACTTGCCGCGACGTCGCACGTCGTCAGGCTGATGATCGCCGTTCACCAAGGCCATCAACGCCAAGGCGTCGGCAGAGCCCTCATGAACGCGCTCTTGCGCTGGGCGCGGTCAAACCCGCGCGTTGAAAAGGTCGAGCTTCAGGTGCGCTCGTCGAACGAGCCCGCGATCGCGCTTTATCGATCCCTCGGGTTCGTCGAAGAGGGACGTAAGACGAGGCGGCTGAAGATCGGTCCGAACGAGTACCTCGACGACGTCTACATGGCTCTGCGGGTTGGTCCGTGAAGCGCGAGCCTTGCGCGCTCTCTGGGACGACACTCTTGCGTTCTGGCTTGCAGGGGATGTACCGGCCACTGCAAATCGCTAAGAAGGGGCGGCCGCCGCGGGAACCCGCGGCCGGTCATCGCGCGGCATCAGCACGCGCGGTGCTGGGTACCCTCGCCGGGCGTGATGAAGATCATCACGCTCGGCGCGCGCACGATCTGCCCGTGCCAGACGCCGCGAGGGACGATGCACGTGCCCTGATCGCGCAGCTCGATCACGCGCTCGCCGCCCTCGTCTTCCAGCACGACGTCGACCGAGCCGGAGAGCAGGATCAGGACCTCGTCGCCACGGGGGTGGACCTCGCGGTGATCGGGGCTCTCATCCATGTGAAAGAGGCCCACCATGCGGCCGGCGTGCAGCTCCTTGCGCTCGCCGATTTTCGCCCAGAACTCGGCGTCCACAGGGACCAGCTTCGCGGCGCCGCCGTCGAGGAGCTGCACGTAGGTGTCGGAGAGAAGAAAAGCGTGGGGGTCGTGTCGGGTCATGCGCTCACCATGGGCCCTCGCGCGCGCCGGCGATTGTAGATTTTTTCCCAGCATCCCGCTTCTCGGCCGCCCTGGTTCCGCGCGTCAGCAATCCCTGGTGGAACGATCCCGCGGAGGCGGACCGAGACGTCGCCCGAGACGTCGCGTCGGGCCGCGGTGGTCGCCTCGCTCGCCAGCACCTTGAGCCGCGCCGTCGCCCTCGGGGATGAGGTGGGGGCCCGGGTCGTTCACGAGGCGATCGGTCGCCTGCTCGGGCTGCCGGCGGGAGGTGGCGCCGCCGCTCACTTCACGCAGGTGCGCTTGTCCTGGTAATCACAGCTCGGCACGCCGGCATTCACCACCGTCTCGGTGAAGCCGGGGTAGCAGATCGGGTCGCACGTCGCGTAGGTCCCGCTCGGGTACGGCACCGCACCGCACGAGATCCGGTCGTAGATCCCGGCGCAGTAGCTCGGCCCGCTCTGAGAGCCGCTCACGTACCAGCCGGGCGGACAGGCGACGGAGGCGCCGCAATGCGCGAAGGACGCCCGCGTGGCCCAGGGGATGAGCTCGCAGCGGTAGGCCTCGCCGTTCGCGCAGCCGAGCGCGCTGCCCTGGCTCAGCGACACGGAGTGCGTGGTTTCACCGCTGGCGCACGCCGCGCACTGCCACCCGGTCAGCGCTTGCGCCCCCGCCGCGATCGGCTCGGCCAGCGCTGCGTCCTCCCCCTCGGCCATGCCGAAACAGCCGGCGGCTCCCGTCAGGGCCACGACCAGCCCGAGCCCAGACACCCCCATTGACCATCGCGAGAAGCTCTCCATGCTCGTCCTCCAATGCGATCCGCCGCCACCAACGACGTGATCCATGGAGAGGACACCGCAAGAGCGCAAGAGACGCAAGGGAAAGCGATATCCACCTGCTGGAGGCGAGCTGGGGAGCTCGCGAGATGTCGCTGCGCGTGGTCCCTCGGCGACACCTTCCCTGACACGGGGGGACCCCGGTGGCGTCGCTGCCATCTTGCTCGACGTGCCCACGCACCACGATGTCGAGCCGCGTCCCCGAACAAACCGTCCCCACGAGCGCTACCTTCCCACCCATCCCCCGCTCGAACGGCGCATCGTCGAACCCAATCACATTTGAAATTCGTCGGCTGCGCATGACTCGGCGTTGGAGCGCTTGCTTTAAACAAATGGCGTCACGGTCAACAGCCTGTGAAGGAGAGCCTGCTCAAAACCATCTCGATGTGTTGGAAATATTCCGTTGACGACCAACAGCTGACATCACGTACAAACAGTACGATCCACCGGTACTTCTACAAGAAAAGCAACAGATCCAACGGGTTCACTCGGTTGTGTAATATTCTATATACATACCGTGTTGGCCAGTCACCGGTCCAGTCTGGCGCCTCGCAGGGTGCGCTTCAGCGATCGGCGAGCGGCAAGGTAAACGAGAAGGTGCTCCCGTCGCCGACCCGGCTCTCCACCCAGATTCGCCCACCGTGCGCCTGGACGATCCCCCGCGCAATCGCCAGACCGAGGCCAGTGCCGCGCTGTCTGTTGTTCGGGCGCGTCCAGTACGGGTCGAAGATGCGTGCGAGGTGTTCGGCCGCGATTCCGACGCCGGAATCCCGGACGTGGATCCCCACCTCGCCGTCGAGCGCCTCGGCACGCACGCCGATCGCCCCGCCGTCGGGCGTGAACTTGTGGGCATTCCCGAGCAGGTTGGAGAGGACCTGGACGACCCGGTCGCGATCGGCGAGCACCCGCGGCAGATCCGTCGGAACCTCCACGTGCACCGACAACGAGCGGCCGGTCGCGTCGAAGCGCACCGTTTCCGTCGCATCCCCCACGAGATCGGAGACCTCGTGGGGGGCGGGCAGGATCGACAATCGGCGAGCGTCGATGCTCGCCACGTCGAGCAGGTCGGCGATGAGGCGGTTGCTGTGGCGCGCTGCGCGCTCGATTGTCCGTACGCCGTCCCGCCACTTCTCCTCGTCGACGCGGGACGCCAGCTCCCGCTTCAGCAGGGCCGCCCGGAGCATGATCGCGCTGAGGGGGTTGCGAAGATCGTGGGCCACGATGCCGAGCATCTGCTCGCGCTGTCGGACCGCATCCTGTGCCTCGGCGCGGGCGCGCATCTCCGACTCGAAGAGGGAATTGCGCTCGACCGCCTGAGCGCACTGATCCGCCATCGTGGCGACCAGCTGGCGCATCGCCGGATCGAGGCGGCACGGACCCTCGATGACGAATACCAGGCCGCCGAGATCCCGACCGTGGATCCGGAGCGGCAGCGCCACGAGGCGTGGCGAGGCCATCGCGGACATGGTGGGGCTCGGGGCGAAGCGCGTGGCGGCCCCCTCGACCTCGTCGGGGTCCGGCAGGATGACCAGCTCACCGCGGTACAGGGCCAGGACGATCGGCTGCTCCGGATCGGACGGGATCGCCGGGAAGGGCGACGTCCCGTCGTCGCCGGTCGAGGCCACGAGGCGCAGCCCTCGCGGGTCGTCCGTTCGCAGGTAGGCCCGCGCGCCCTGGGCCCGCAGGATCGCGCCGATCGCGCGGATCGCGACGCAGGCGGACTCTTCGGCGGTGCTCGTGCGGGCGAGCGCGGCCGTGACGGCCTGCAGGCGGGCGAGCTGCTCGCGCGCCTCCTCGGCCTGGATCCGGCCCGCCTCCTCGGCCTCGCGGCGGCGACTTTCCCATGACGCCTGCAGCTCGCGTTCGATGGTGTAGGCGATGTGCGCCACCAGCGCGAGCCGCTCGGGGCTGCCGGCCGCGACGGACGTGCTGACGTCGATCGCGCCGATGATCGTACCGTCGGGCGCGTGGATCGGCGCGCCGGTGCACGTGCAGTCGTCGAATGCGCTCGCGAAGTGCTCCGGCCCGACGATCGCGACCGGGCGATTGGCGGCAATGGCGGTGCCGGCGCCGTTGGTCCCCATCGCCCGCTCCGACCAGTCGAATCCGGGCAGGAGGCCGAATGTCTCCATCATCGAACGAGACGTGCCGACCGAGTAAAGGACGATGCCGTCCCCGTCGACGACGTAGACGGCCGGCTCCGACGCCCGTAGGAGCGCGGCGGCCCAGTGCAGGTGAGGGATGGCGGCCCCGACCAGATCGGCGCTCCGTTCCCGCCTCCTCGCGAGCTCCTCGTCGTTGATCCGCCGGAAGGGCGGACGAACGGGGTCGACCGCCGCCGCCCAGCTGCGCTCCCATGAGTCGAGTACGAGACGGCGCAGCGGGTCGGCGAGATCCAGCTCACGGACGAAGTCGTTCCACTTGCGGAACCGTTCTTTCGCGACCGTGGCGCCCGGCGCTCCAGCATCCCCCATGGACACCAACCTCGTAACACGAGAGCTGCGCCAAGGCACGAGCCTGCTGACGTGGCAACTCGCCGTTCACGTCACCATGCCGCGGAGCGTGCTCGGCGTCGTGCGGCTGCTTGGCCGCATGGTTGCGTTCTCTCGCATGGCTACCGGGGCGCAGCCATCTACGTCAGGGAAGATGTTCAGCTCGGCAGTCCGGCCTGTGGAGCTCAGGAAATCGTGATCAGGGCGAGATCGGAGAATCGTCTGAGACCGGCGTATTCGAAGCTTTTTGAGAGACGATGGTTCAGCGGTCAGCGGGTGGGCGGGCCCGACGTGACCGCCCGGCCGCCGTCATCCACCGGACGCTTGCTCCCGGTAACTCGGTGCGCTCCAGCGGGCGGGAGGAGGAGCGGTTCGCGCGGGGCCGGTGACGACGCTCGCGATCCGCCGCCGCAGTCGAGGGGGATCGTCAATCTCCACATGTCGTTGAGCAGCACTGGCGCGAACTCCGCGGTCGCTCCCCCGAAGAGGTAGAGCTCGTAGGCCGTGGCGGTTCTCCGAGTGAAGTAGAACTGGCCGAACCTCGGCGCCGGCGCCGGCCCCGTCATCGCGGTGTCCACGCGGGTCCAGGTCCCGGTGTGGAGATCGAAGTACCAGACATCGGACAGGGGGGTACCGTCGAACTGGCTGCCCCCGAACAGCCAGATGCGGCCCTCGTGCTCATCGGCGATCAGCTTCGCGTTGTCGCGGTGGCCCGGTCCGGCGGCCTCGTCGAAGACGAGCTGATCCCAGGTCTCCGTGTCGACGTCGAACCTCCAGAGGTCGCCGAGGTAATTCTCCGGCGTGAACAGGCCGGTCCCGTTCACGGCGTCGTTCGTGTATCCCCCATAGACGAGCAGGGCGTTCCAGCCCTCGGCGTAGACGAGCGGATGGTGGGCTCGAGCGCGCGGGGCGGGCGAGCCGGTCGCGACCTGCTTCCAACCGTTCTTGTAGCGGACCAGGTTGTGCTGGAGGCCGTCAGGACGGTTGATGAAGGCCGGCAGCGTCGACGACGAGCCCGAGAAGGCGTACGCGACGGTCCTGTGTTTCCCCTTCTTTCGCACGGCGACCAGGTCGACGAGCGCCTGGTGCGACCACTCAGCGGACACCTGAGCTCGCTCGGATCTTGGCGAGCGGTGAGAGAAGGAGCGGCGAAAGGGCTCCTGCATGTTGGCACGGATGCCGCCGGGTCGCGGGGCCATGTTGGCTTCAAGCGGCTGAGGAGGGCAGCGCGGCCGGTCCTGGCCCATGTCGGCACACGCCTGTCCGTCGCCGCCAGGGATGAATCCTTGCAAAATCAGCAACTTAGAGTCTATGTGGCACATGGCATGAAAAATGCCAACGGGCGTCCCCATGAAGAGTCGTCTTGTTGTTTGGCTCAGCTTCTTGGGAATTGCGCTTCTTGGCTGCGGCGGCGGTGAAGGCGGTGGCGGCGGGGAGGGGGGCCAAGGCGGCGACGGCGGGGCCTCGTCCCAGTGCGACGAATTGCGTGACGAGGCGTCGCCGGGGAACGTGGTCTTCAAACTCACGAACAAGCGCGCATCGCCGATCTATTACGACGACAACGGCGAATGCTCGAGGGCGTTCAGGGTCAGCGAGGGCGATGCGATGCCGCAATCGCCCGGTCTGTCCGGGTGGCCCACCTGCGGGTGGTACATGGACAACGACGACCAGGGCCCGCTCGATTGCTTATCGAGCGAGCTGAAGACCCTCGGGCCGAACGAGAGCGTCGAGCTCACCTGGGATGGCCGGGTCCTCGAGCACCATGATCTGCCCGCCGAATGTCAAGCCGGCCTCGACTCCCCCCCAGCCTGCGACAAGCTCGTCGCGCTCGATGCTGGCACCCTGACCGCGCATGTAACTTTCTGGGGTGACCAGGATTGCACCCACGGCATGTGTGTGGGGATCGATCATGCGATCAAGCAGCAGACGTTCTCGTTCCCCGCCGCGGGGCCGGTCGAGCTCGCCGTGGAGTGAGCGTCGGCGTTTTGACGCGATCGGTTTCTTGCAAGCACGGCAGCGCCGAGGGAGGCGGCTGAGCGGATCTCCGCCCGAGAGAAGTTACCGTCGCTTGACAGGCCCTTCACCGCGGACGACGCAGCGGCGGAGGGGGCCCCGTTGGGCCACACCGGCCCCGCCCTCGGCGGTGAAACAGGCGGAGGCTATGAAAATCGCTATCGTTTCCGGCGACCGCTCGCCCTCGACCGGTGTCTCTGGCGGGACTCTTCCGCGGGGGTGAACCGTCGCGATCCGCCGATGCGCCCCGTAGCGCGCTCGGCGCCGCCCGGACCACGCTCTTTCGACCCAGGACCGAGCCATCACGACGCTCGCGGTCCCACCCTTTCGCTCTGCCGCGCTACACTTCCTCGCGCTGCGATCCGGCTTGATTTGCCTACGCGCTGGCACTGCAGCCGCAGGCACCCGGTTTGACGTTGCGCTGATGGTAGACAAGCTCACATCAACCTTGGCGACGCAGGAGACCCAAGTCTCCTCGAAGGTGAGCCGACTTGTCCCCTGGGCCGCTACCGAAAACGTCCCACCTAGAGTAGGGGGGACTCAGGAATCCCTTCAGCTGCACATCTTGCCAGAACGTCAGATTCGGTCTGTGCTTTGCGACACCACGGACTCGAGAGTCTTGCGAGATGACAAAGCCGGGAGCCTCGCGGTGCGCATTGCACTACAGGAACATTGACCGATGCCTCGTTCCGAAGGAGACTCGCCGCATGGGACTGCTGACCTTCGCCATCAACGTCACCCTGGACGGCTGCGTCGACCACCAGGAGGGGATCGCCGACGACGAGACGCACGCCTTCTTCACCCGCCTCATGGACGAGAGCGGCGCGATGCTGTGGGGCCGCGTCACCTACGAGATGATGGAGAGCTACTGGCCGGCGGTCGCCCGCGGCGACGAGGAGGCGCCTCCGGCGCTGCGCGAGTGGGCGGCCAAGCTGGAGACCAAGCCGAAGTACGTGGTGTCGTCCACGCGCAAGGACTTCCCGTGGACCAACAGCCACCACATCGCCGGCGATCTGCGCATGGGCGTGCAGAAGCTCAAGGACGCGACCCCGGCCGGCGTGCTCCTCGGCAGCGGCAAGCTCGCGACCGAGCTGGATCGGCTGGATCTCATCGACGAGTACAAGTTCCTCGTCCACCCCAAGCTCGCCGGCCACGGCCCGACCCTGTACCAGAGCGGGCTGCCCGCCACGCGGCGGCTCGAGCTGGTCTCGGCCAAGCCGCTCCGCTGCGGCGCGGTGGCGATGCACTACCGGCGCGCGCGCTGACCGAGCGGCTCGGTGCACACGAAGATGCGAACGCCAGCCGCGATCATGAGGCCTCCATAACGTCGAGCAGGCGCCGCAGGCCGTCGGCATCGAATGACGCTGGCACTCGGAGACAGCGGTCCCGGCCGAGCTCCAGCTCGAACCGCGCGTCCGCTGGCGCGGACTGGATCTCGATCAAGCCGGCGCGATCGCCAGCCACCGGCACCGCGGCAGCCAGCTGGGCCTGCTTCGACGCGCGCGCCCGCTTCGGCGACTGTCCGCGCTCGAGCGCAGGCGCAGAGGCCTTGTCGTCGCGCGCCAGCAGCCACTTCCAGTGCATCAGCGTGCGCGGGTTGATGCCGAGCTCGCCGGCGAATTCGGCCGCCGTCAGCCCGCTGTCACGCCACCGCTCGACACGTTTCCGCCACTCCCCCCGAGGGACCCGAGAACGCTCTTCTGCCATGCCCGGCGCTCTGCGCCCCTGGCTCAGCGCTCGTCACGACGCGGTACCACGAACGGATACCACCAATCGCCACATCCTACGGCGCCAGCATCGCATGCATCGTTCAATCGCAGATCCGCTGTTCTCATCCAAGCGGCCCAACCAGCGGATGCTGCCGGCCGCATTTCACGCGGCGGCAGATCCGCACGTCGTTGGGCCGGAAGAGTGCGGGGACGCAGGCACGATCCCGAAACAGGCGGTAGCGCATCGAAGGGCCCGGCGACAGGGCGGCGAGCGAAGGAGGATCCCTCGGCGCTGCGCCGCCAGGCCAGGCGCCGACCCCGATCGGTGATGCCGAGGTTTCCCGGTCGGAACGCGGTCATGTAGTGGGCCAGTCCCTCGAACTCGAGGAGACCCGCTGGGTGCGTCCCCCCGTGGCCGAATGTCAGGACCTGACCGTCCGCGACGAGCTCGACGATCAGACCGAAAGTGCGGCTCGTCGGCCCTCCCGAAGGCTTGAAGAAGGGGAAGGCCACGGCGTAGCGGATGAAGAGGTCCACCGGGCCCGCGGGCGGCGCCGCGACGGTCAGCGTGAAGGGGCCCGCGCCGTGGAGCGTCGCGCTGGCGATGTCGGGCTTGCCGGCGCCCAGCCGCGAGTGAGCGAGATAGAGCCCCACGGCGAGCAGGGCGACCGCGGCGATCACTGCGGCCAGGATGAAAGCGAGCGGCGAACCGTCGGCGAAACTCATCGAACGCCTTGCTAACCTTCGTCGGGCGTCGGGTCAACAAGCCGGTATCAACCTGTCGGGTGATCCGCCCCTCCCTACATCGACAGTGTTGCGCGGACGTTCCAGCTGCGGGGAGGCGCCAAGAACTGCTGTGGTTCGCAGCCAACCGCGAAACCCTGGTTTTCGAGCGCCGCTTCGTCCAGGGCAGGGGGAAGCTCGCGCGTCTCAACACCCGCGCGGTGGTAGCCTTCACCCGCGCGATATCGCCGCTCGCGGACGAGCCGCGGAGGACTGCCCGCCGGGCAAGGCCTCGCCGGCTCGCCGAGCAGAGCTCGTCCTAACGGCCTAGCGGAGCGCCGCGCGCCTCGAAGCCTTGGGCAGCGCCGCTGCAAGCTCGCGCGATGCGTCCTTTCCGATCCATCGCGCTGAAGGCTGCGGTGATTGGGCGAGACGAGCGGCGACGGCGACGGCGGCGCCTTTGAGCGAAGCATTGCGCTTTCCGATCGCTCGAAGAGCCATGCTCACGGCCTTCTTGACGAAGTTCCTGTCATCGTCAGCTGCACGCTCGATGAGCCCGAGCGCGTCGACGAACTGCTGGTCCTTCGCGCGCTTGTCGTGGAGAGCAAGACTCCAAAGCAGCGCGAACGCCGCTCGCTTCTCGAACTCCCCCTTCTTACGGCTCCACTGCTCGACCTTCGCCCACGCGTGCGGCGTGCGATCGAAGAGGTTGAAGCTCAGGGTGTCGCAGTAGGCCCAGTTGTCGAACTCTTTACACCACCGATCCATCTGCGCGGCGGTGAGCGCGGAGGGGTCCGCTACGAACGACGTCAACATCCGCGCCTCGTACCAGCCGGTCTCCCAGAGCGCCAAAGCAAGCTCGTGGTTGTGCCCGAGCTTCTTGCCTAGCGCCTTCATGTCCTTCATCGCGACGCCAAACGCCTTGTCCGACGGGATGGCGTAGCGCGACATGCCGTCCAGCGTGGCTTTCGTGCTGTGAGCCTTCAGCCACTCGAGGACCCACTGCACTTGCTCCTGGAGCGACAGTTCCGGCGCCTTTGCTTTCTTCATCTCCGCTCCTCGTCCTTTACAGTACCTCGCCCGCAAACGCGAGCCGTTCGTTGCGCGGGGAACGACGAAGGACCAGCACCTGCCATCCTCTTCGACGACGTTGTTCTGATTCGAAGAAGCAGGGCGACGCGACGCCTCTCGACCATGGGAGCGGAGGCGGAGGACGGACGGGGCGCGCTGGCTGGAGCGGCACGGAGGCGCGCTGCGCTACGAGCGCGCGCCGGGGGGGGCGCGCTGGAAGACCAGGGTCGCCTCGTGAGCGGTCGCCAGTTCGGCAAGCATGTAACAGCTCGGGTTCGGCCTGACGCCGGACAATCCGCTGCTCGTCGGGTCGGACCAGGTCGACGCCGTGCGAGCGTCGCTGGGCCGGATCGAGGTCGAGCCGACCTACATCGCCTTTGCAGTCTCGGAAGCGTTGACGTGGGATTTCCACGCGCGCGGCGACCGGATCTCGCTGACGTCGCTGCGAGACGGCCAGACGCTCACGTCGGAGATCGTCGAGGTCAATGCCCGGCGCGAGGCCCTCGATCAAACGTTGACGACCGACATCTGGGAGGTCAATCCTCGCGGGGAGCACGTGGGCGGCTACACGACCTTCACCGTGACGGGCGGCTCGTTTCCCTATCGCGGTCGCATCGAGCTCGTCCCGAGGGACATGACGCGAGGAGAAGGCCGACTTTTCAATCCGGCAGGGCCTCTCGCCGAGCCGGGGAGCCTCAAACACGCTCTCGGCGGCTCGGGACCAGCGCGATGTTGGCGGACGCCAACGATCTGCCCCAGTTGTTCGGCTTCAGCGCTTGCGTCGAGCCCCGGACCTGGCTACGTCATCGTCTCCGTGACTCCCGCCCCCTCGCCCTACGGTGTCCTAGGCCCCCTCGACGTTCCCCTCGGCCTCGGCCTGCTCCGGCTGGCCACCGAGGGGCGCCCCTCGGAAGAGGACGCGACCGCCGTCATCCACGTTGCCCTCGATCAAGGCATACGCCTCCTCGACACCGCCGATTCTTACTGCCTCACCGACCGCGAGGCCCACTATGGAGAGCGCCTCGTCCGCAAGGCGCTCGACGCGTGGTCCGGCCCGCGCGACGACGTGCGCGTCATCACCAAGGCGGGCCTCACCCGACCCAAAGGGCGATGGGTCCCGAACGGCAGCCGCGACCACCTGCGCCGCACGGTCGAGGGCAGCCTGAAGGCGCTCGGCGTCTCGCGGATTTTCATGCTCCTCCTCCACGTGACCGACCCCAAGACCCCCCTCGAAGACAGCCTCGCCGCTCTCGCCGAGCTCCAGAACGAGGGCCTCATCGAGCACCTCGGCCTCAGCAACACATCCATCGCAGAGGTCCACCAGGCGCTGCGGCACTTTCCGGTGCGGGCCATCCAGGAGGAGCTGAGCGTTCTCGATCGCGGCAGCGCAGCCCGAGGCCTCTTCGAGCTCGCCAAGCAAATGGGCATCCCGTTCCTCGCCCACCGGCCGCTCGGCGGTCACGCCAAGGTCGATAGCCTCCTCAAGAACCGCGCGATCAAGCCCATCGCCGCGCGGCACAGCATCACGTCCCAGGAGGCGGCCCTCGCGGCCCTGCTCGATCTCGGCCCCCCGGTCCTCCCCCTGTTCGGGGCGACCAAGCGGGAGAGCGTCGAGTCCTGCTTGCGCGCGCTCCGGGTCCCCTTTGGCGCGCGCGATCGAGCCGACCTCTCGAAGACCAGCTTTGCGCCCACGGCCGATGTGCTGGCCTCGGTCGCGCCCCCCGTGATCCCCGCCGGCCTTCGCGAGCTCGAGCCCGGAGAAGGCCCCGGCGATGCGCCCGAGGTGGTCGTGGTCATGGGAATTCAAGGGGCAGGCAAGTCGTCGGAGGTCGCCCGCTACACGGCCAAAGGGTACGCGCGCCTGAACCGCGATGAGCTCGGAGGCACGCTCGACGGCGTGGTCAAGAAGCTCGGAGAGCTGCTCTCCTCGGGGCAAACGCGGGTGGTCCTCGACAATACGTACGGCACGCGCGCGTCGCGCTATGCGGTGCTCCGGGTGGCGCACGCGCACCGCGTGCCGGTCCGGTGCCGGTACCTGGCCACACCCATCAACGAGGCCTACGCGAACGTCGTCCTCCGCGTCCTCGAGCGCTACGGCAAGCTGCTCGGGCCGGAGGACATGAAAGCGCTCGGCAAAGAGGATCCCAACCTGCCGCCGCCGCAGGCGCTCTCGCGGTGGGCTGCGAATTTTGAGGCGCCGCACGTGGATGAGGGCTTCTCGGTGGTCGAGGAGATCCCGTTTGCCCGGCGCGTTGATCCGCTCTTCACGGTCAAGGGCCTGCTCCTCGACGTAGACGGTACGCTGCGAACGACAAAGAGCGGCGAAATCTACCCGCGCGACCCCGACGACGTCGAGCTCCTGCCCGGTCGGCGCGCGGCCCTGGAGCGCTGGGTCAACGACGGATACACGCTCTTCTTCGTGTCAAACCAGAGCGGCATCTCGAAAGGATCGGTGACCGAAGAGGCTGTCCTGGCCGCGTTCTCGCGGACGATCGAGCTCCTCGGCCTGCCCGTGGCCGAGGTCGCGTACTGCCCGCACCCTGCGTTTCCGGTCGGCTGCTTCTGTCGCAAGCCCCTGCCGGGGCTCGGGATATCGCTGATCCAGCGCCATAAGCTCGCGCGCGAGCACCTGGTCATGGTTGGCGATATGGAAAGCGACCGGGAGTTCGCGCAAGCGCTCGGGGCGAAGTACATGACGGCCGAGGAGCTCTTCCCAGGCGAGTGAGCGCCGGCGATGAAGAGCGTGGGCCCCCGCGTGGACGCGCCGGGCGCCGTCCTCGCCGGGGCAACCGGCCGTCAGCGCGGGCGACCCTTCGCTCAGGTGGAAGTCGCCGGCGAGGAGATCCGACCGGTGTCTCTGGCGGGATTTCTGACCCACGGAGCTACCGGACGCGGGCGCGCCGGTACTCTCCCGGCGTCGTGCCCGTCCAGCGACGGAAGCTGCGGTAGAAATGGCGCGGCTCGCCATAGCCGAGCAGGAACGCGATCTCCTGGAGCGCGAGGTCAGGCCGCCGGACGAGATCGAGCGCCTTCTCCCGCCGGGCCTCGTCGAGCTGCGCCGTGAACGACGTGCCGATGTCCTTGAGCGCGCGCTGGAGCGACCGCGTGCTCATGCCCAGAGAGCGCGCGATCCCCTCCTGGTCCACGTCGCCGCGGTCGAGCCGCTCGTCGATGCGGGCGCGCACGCGCGCGTCGAGCGCGGCGGCGCTGGCGGGCGCCGCGCGCGCAGCGAGCAGCTGCTCGGCCTGGCGAACGAGGTAATCGCGGACCGACGGGTCCGCGCCGACCACGGGCGCGTCGAGCACACGCGCCTCGTAGACGAGGCCCATCGCGCCCGCCTCGAAGCGGGCGGGGGCCCCGATCGCCTCCTCGTAGAGCGACGGCGGGTGCCGGCGAGGATGGCGGAACAGCGCCTCGATCGGCCGCGCCGAGCCGCCGAGGTAGAGCGCGATGAAGCGCGCGAGCGTCGCGATCATCATCTCGATCGGCTCGGCCATGGCGACGACGCGCGGCTCGTGCTCGAGCGCGAGGCGGGCGACCCCGCCGTGCTCCTCGACGGTGATACGGAGGTACGGGTCCATCAGCCGGCAGAAGCGGCCATAGACGGCGACGCCCTGCCGCACGGTCTCGCTGTGGCGAAGGACGTGCCCCACGATGCCGACGACCGACACCGGGATGCAGCGCGCATAACGCAGCCCGAGCGGCTCGCCGGGGAGGCGCTGGAGAAGGAGCTCCCACAGCGAGAAGAGCGATGCATACGGCACGAGCTCGTCGGGCGCGGCGAGGACCTCGGGCGCGACGCCGGCAGCCCGGAGGAGATCCTCCTGCGGGACTCCGCACGACGAGGCGAAGGCGATGAGCCCGGCGGGCATGGATGCGAACACGAGATCGCCGTCGGACATGGCGTGCGCCGAGGATAGCGCAGCCGCCCGGGGGCTCAGCGCCGATCCCGCCGCGCTCGAAATCCAGCTTGAACGAGCGCTCCGGCTCGTGGCATCCTCGACGTGCACGCAAAGGGGGGGACGATGGCGGTGCATCACGTCGCGCTGGCGACCAGCGATCTGGTCGCCACACACCGGTTTTATACCCGGGCCATGGGGTTCCGTCTCGTGAAGGTCATCGCGGTGCCTTACGAGGGCAGCCGCGACGGGGGCTGGGCGAGGCACGCTCTGTATCGGACCAGCGAGCCCGATGGTCCGCTGCTGGCATTCTGGGATCTGCACGAAGAGACGGTGCGGGGGCGCTTCAGGACCGATCTCTCGACAGGGCTCGGGCTGCCGGTGTGGATGAACCACCTGGCTTTCAGCGCCCCGACGGGCGAGTTCTACGGCCGGATGCTCGCGCGGTGGCTCTCGCACGGCCTCGAGGTGACCGAGCGAGATCGCGAGTTCTCCCGCTCGATCTGCACGATCGATCCCAACGGCATCATGGTCGAGTTCTGCCAGACCCTCCGGCCCTTCTCGGCCGAGGAGGTGGCCGACGCGGAGCGCTCGCTCTTCGATCCCATGCCGCCGCTCGAGCTGCCGCGACCCTCGATCGTCCACCGGTCGCAGGTGGGGTGATGCGCCCGCGCGCGACCGAGGCTCCGATGGGGATTGCGCCCCATCGTCACGGCATGCGCCGCGCGTGGGACGATGAGAGCGCGTGCTGCGGTGTGGCTCAGGGCGTTGCCGGAGGACCTTCCCGGCAGGGCGAGACCCGATCTGCGCCGCCGAAGAACTCTCCGGCGAGCAGCGACCACGCCCGCGCGTTCTCCGGCGGGCCGCACTTGAACGGCGCCTTCGCGAGCCGCTTGCCGCGGAGCGCCGCGCGCTGCTCGCGGTAGTAGCGGATCGCCAGCTCGGCGGCGTACTCCACCACGCCGTTTCCAGGCTGGAACGAGTAATACGTGCCGCCCTTCACGATGGTCTCGTTCGGCGAGTACGGCGTGAGGCAGGTGATCCTCGTCCCGCAGCGCGCGACGATCCCGTCGTAGATCGGCGAGAGCGCGGCCTGGGACCACCCGCCGTGCGCGCCGTCGTTGAGGTGGAATAGCTCGTGGAAGAGCGTCTCCCGCACCTCGTCCGCGGAGCGGTGGAGCGAGCCGGAGAGATTGTACGCGACCGTCCAGCCGGAGGCGTACGCGGAAGGCGTGCGCGCCCGCACGGACCGGAAGTACTTGAGCGCGAGGGCGCGGTGCCGGTAGCGCACGGGCGAGCTGGCCGCGGCCGCGAGATCCGCGACGAAGGCGTCGAAGTCGGCGATCGCCGACACCGTCCACTCGAGGTGGCGGCGCTCGGCGCGCACCGGCAGCTCCGGGACGAGGTGGAGCATGCCGCGGTAACCGCCGTCCATCATGTGCTCCCGCTCCAGCCCGGCGACGCTGCCGTTCTGGTCGAACAGCGCGGTGGCGCTCGCTGCGGCCTGCGGGTCGCCCTGGTAGCGGAGCGCGAGCAGGCAGCGGATGCGCTCGTGCCCCGGGCTTGGCGCGGCCGCCGTCCCGGCGTTCCCGCGCCGGCAGGCGTCGATGGCGTCCCGGTGGGCGGCGGCGTCGCCCGGGAACAGGATCGCCTCGGCTTCGTCGGCCGAGATGGCGGGGGCCGGCTCGGGTGGGGCGGGGGAGGGCGCGGCGTCCTGCGCGCCGTGGGCCTGCGCTGCCCCCGCGGACGCCGCGCTGGCAGGCTCAGGGGTCCCCGGGCCAGAGGGCACGCTGGCCACCGCGAGGGCTGGCGTGCCTGGCGGCGCCGCAGCCTTGCCGGCGGGGCCCGGGGGGCCCGGGGTCGCGGGGGCACACGCCGCGACGATCACCGGCAACGCGAGGGTCAATACGGCGACGAGCGGCGGCGTGGCCTCGGGGCGCATCGTGCCCAGGATGCCAAAATCGCGGCCGCGCATCATCAGCAGACGCCCGGCCGCAGACGCCCCGCCGCCGGTGTGCGGCGGGCGCTGCGGCGGTACGACGTCGAGGCGGGTGGGGGGGGGCCAGTCGCGAAGCTCGACGCCTGCGCGCTGCGGGCGAGCGGCCGCGTGTCCACGTGGACTTCGTCCATTTTTCGGATCGGCCCTTCAGATCGGCGTTCATGATGCGCTCGCTCGATCCATGACCCTTCTGCCGTGGTACTGCCTGAGGTAGAGGGAGGACCGTCATGCGCGTGAGGAGCCTCGAGATCCACGACCTGCGCTGCTTCCGGGGCAAGCACGTCCTCGACTTCACCGATCCGGTCACGGGCGACGCCCGGGATCGCGTCGTCCTCGTCGGGAGCAACGGGTCGGGGAAGACGACGGTGTTCGACGTCATCGAAGCCATGCTCGCCTTCGTCGTCGATCCTGAGAGACCGGCGCCGATCCTCGACGAGGCTGGGTTGGTGGCGCTGACGATCGAGCAACCGCTGAGCGATCTCGTTGAGGGCCAGCAGTACCCGGAGCTGATCGTCTACGGGAATGCATCGTACCTTTCCGAGAGCGACGTTCGTGGTGGCACAGTCTATCTCAAGACGAACGACGTCGGGGTGGCGCGCCGGTGGTCCGAGACCAACTACACCGAAGAGCTACGTCTTCACGCAAAGCAGGTGGAGCTGGGCGGGACCCAACCTCTCGGCGGCCTGATCTACTTCTCCCATGACCGCGAGCTCCGCCCTGTCCGTGGCGGCACCATCGAGCCCCCGCCCGCCGACAGGCGGTGGATCTCCCGGTATTCCCCCACGAGCCAGTGGACTGGCTCCCTCGAGCAGCTCTGGGTCTGGCAGAACTACCTGGACCTCGAACGAAAGAGCCGCGGAGAGGACCCCGGGGAACTGGCGGGATCGGTCGAGCTTCTCCAGGAAGCGCTCGGCCTCGGGCGCAAGGTGTTCGTTCGCGAGGGGAGGGTGCGCGTGACGGCGCCCTGGAACGACCCGTCCGGTAAACCCGCTGAGGTGATGCTCGACCAGCTCCCCTCGGGCGAGCGACAGTGCGTGATGCTCCTCGGCGAGATCGCGCGGCGCAAGCGGCCACAAGGCGTGCTGTTCATCGACGAGCCCGAGATCAGCATGCACCCGACCCTGCAGCGTCAGCTCCTCGCCCAGCTACGGCGCGTCGCGCGCCTCCTCGAGATGCAAGTGTTCCTCGCGACGCACTCACCGGAGATCGTGCGCAGCGTTCCATCGGTGGAGGTGAAGAGCCTCGATTATCCGGAAAGTCGCTTCGACGTGCCCGACGAGGGCGCACCATGAGCGGCTACAAGAGCCTCGACGAGCTCGAAATTGTCCTGCGGAGCGGCGCAGGCATCGCGATCATCTGCGAGGGCGAGGACTACCGAGAGGACGAGTTCTTTTACAAGGAATGGTTCGGCGATCTCGGACGGATGGTCACATTTCACGCCCAGGATGGCTGGAAGTGCGTGCAGGACGCCGTCAAGGAGCTCAGGCGGCGCGGCACGCCGGTGCCCGTGTACGGCATTCTGGACAGGGATTTCACGCCGGACGAGGAGCTCGCGCGCCAGTCGGAGCCGTCGTTCGACGGCACCTGCTACCGGCTCCCTCGTTACGACCTGGAGAGCTACCTGCTCGATCCGGAAGGGTGGCTCAGCGTGCTGCGGAGGGTGTTGTGGCGACGCGAGGGCCGTGTGCCTGACGGATGGGACACGGTGCACGCGGTGGCCGATCGCATCCGCGGCTTCTATCGCGAGGCGCTTCCGATCGGGGCGCACAACTGGACCGTGCGGCGCCTGTCCGATATCCACGAAGCGCAGCCGAGCTTTGTCGGTCGAAACTATCTCACCGCCGTGCAGGCGCTCCCGAAGGTGAACGCCGAGGACGCGCTCGCGACCTGGGCGAGCGCGTTCGGCGCGCAAGACGCCGCGCGCGAGGTGTACCGAGAGCGGCTCGCGTTCCTGCGAACCCGTGAGGACGATCTCGACGAGCTGCGGAAGCACGTCTCCGGGAAGCTCGTGTTCAAGGAGCTTCAATGCACGATTCCCTGCGCGCCGAAGCGGAAGCGGCCGGACCGTATGGATCTGGCCGAGCGCTACCTCGAGCAGTGCCCGGAGCCACCGGCCGAGCTCACCGCGCTCCTTCGCCTCATCCTCTCTCGTGCAGAGCGGGAGCGGTCAGGCTAGCTCCCGCACGCCAGGTTGCTCCCGCGCCCGGCGGACGCTGAGCTCGGTTCGACGGGCGTTCGTCGCGGGCCTTCTACGGCACCACCACCGTATCGTTCGTTTGCAGCGGCAGATCCCCGCGGAGATCGCCTTTCCCGACGACCTCATCGAAGGCGAACGGAATCCTGCGCTCGCCGATCGCGTCGCGCCGGACGATCACGACCTCGTCGGGATCGGCGAAGCGCGTGAATCCGCCCGCGAGGGCGAGCGCCTGGAGCACGGTGATCTGCGCCCTCGGCGTGAACTCGCCAGGACGCGACACCTCGCCCATCACGTAGACCCGGTAGCTGTGGAGCTCTGCCACCTCGACGCTGACGACCGGCTTCTCATGATAGAATTTGGCGGCCTGCGTCGCGATGTCCTCGGCGACGCCCATGACGGTGCGCCCCGACGCCAGGACGTCGCCGACGAGCGGGATCGTGATGAACCCGTCGGGTCGCACCGTGACGCGCTGGCTCAGCGCCTCGTTCTTCCAGGCGCGCACCTCCAGCACGTCGCCGGGGCCGACCGCATAGGCGCTCGTCGCGCGGCGCTCCGCATCGAAATCGACCCGCGGGGCGCGCGCGCCGCAGCCCGGGAGCGCCATGAGGACCGTGAGCGCGGAGCAGAGCAGGGCAATCCGGACACAGCGGGAGCACATGCGGTTTCCAGCCTCCTTGATGCGATGGCGCTCCAGCAAGCGCCGATCCCGCCGCCGCGCTCCGCGCCTGCTCCTCGCGCGCGCACTGGCGCTCTTCCCGCGTGCCGCTCGGGCCCGCGGTGCTAGATCCGTCGCGCGGAAGGGGGGAATGCGCGCCGCGCCTCATCGCGCCCGCGCAGGGCGCCTCTGCGCGGCCGTCACGAGGGCGCGGCGCGGGCCGCCTGTGCGCGGCGCGCGCCACGCGAACGGCGCGCCACACCATGGCAGCGTGGGTCGTGTGCGCGCTGTGCGCGCTCGTCATCATCAAGCCGCAGGAGTTCATCCCCGCGCTCTCGGGGATTCCGCTCGTGCACGCGGCGTTCGGGATCACCCTGCTCTGCGTCGCCCTCGACGTCGTGTGGCGGCGGCTCAAACCGACGCTCGCGCCTCAGGTCGTCTATGCGCTCGCGTTCCTCGCCTGGGCAGCGCTGACCACCGCGCTGAAGCGCCCGGCCGCGCTCGAGGAGCGCGGAATGCAGCTCGCGACCGTCGCGGGCATCTTCGTCGCCGTCGCCGTCGCCGCCGCCTCGCCGCGAGGGCTGCGGGCGCTCGCGATCACGCTCGTCGGCTGCGCCGTCCTCACGACCGTGGTCGCGATCGTGCAGGCGTTCCAGCCCCACGGCTGCATGATCGCGGCTCCCGACGACTGGGAAGGCAAGGGCGAGCTCGAGCCGGATGGGCGCCCCTGCGAGACCAACCTCGACTGCCGCATCGAGGCGCCCGTACCCGATGGCAACTACCGGTGCGAGCGCCCCGGGCCGCTCGGCACGTCGACCATCGATGGCCGCGTCCGCTACCGCGGCTCGCTCGCCGATCCCAACGAGCTCTCGCTGATGGCCGGAATGTCGATCCCGCTCGCGATCGCGCTCGCCGAGCGGCGCACCGGCCCGCGCCGGCCGCGCAGGTCCGTCCGCGGAGGCCCGCCCCTATCGGCCGGCGCGCCGCCCGGCGGCGCTGCGCCAGGGCCCGCGCGGGCCTGCGGGGCGCGCCGCGCGCTGACGCTGCCCGTCCTGCTCACGGATCGGCTGATCTCGCGCGTGGCCGCGACGCTCCGCGCGCTCCCCGTGACGGCCGTCATCGCGGCGATCGGCGCGATGGTCGTCCTGTCGCGCTCGCGCTCGGGCGTCATCGTGTACCTGGCGGTCCTCGGCATCAGCTTCATCCGGCGGAGCGGGACCCTCGGCGTCATCGCCGCCTGCTTCGTCGGGCCGCCCATGCTCCTGCTCGGGGGCCGGAGCGGCGATGAGGCGAGCGAGAGCTCGGGCGAGCGCGTCGAGCTGCTCCGGGAGGCGTTCGAGATGATCCGCCGGACGAAGGGGATCGGCGTCGGCGCGGGGCAGTTCGGCGACGAGTCGTTGCTCGGCTTGACCGCCCACAACTCCTATCTCCTCGCCGCGGCCGAGACGGGCTTGCTCGGGATGTGCCTGTTCGCGCTCGTCCTGTACGCGTCGATCAAGGTGCCGCTGTCGATCTGGCTGGGCGACGTCGATGTCGGCCCCACGGCGAGGCGGTTCGCGCCGGCGATCTTCGTGAGCCTGTGCGGCGCGCTGATCGGCATCTTCTTCCTCTCGTGGGCCTACAAGGACATCCTCTACATGGTGTTCGGCGCCTCCGCCGCGCTCTATGGCGCCGCGCGGGCCGAGGACAGCCGCGTCGTGGTGCGCGTGTCCGGGCGGGAGGTCGCGCTCGTGTGCGGCGGGATGTCCCTGGTGCTCGTGCTGCTCAACGTCCTGCTCCGGTTCCTCGGGTGAGCGCGCCCGCGAGCGCCGGGCGCTCCCGGGCCGGCGGCGGCGCGGCCTGGCAGATCGTCCGACGGGAGCGCCCTGGAATGGTGGTATGCTGGGCGGGATGTCGGCTCCCATCCGCAAGCCCGTCGACCCCGCCGCGGCGCCGATCCCGGCCGAGGCGCCGCGCGCCCCGACGGAGGCCGAGTGGGCCGCGATGTCGCCCGCTCAGCGCCAGCAGGCGATCGCGGCGCTCGTCGACTCCATGTCCCAGGAGGAGATCGACGAGCGCCTGGCCATGGCCGAAGGGGACCCGCACTTCGACGCCAAGGTGGAAGCCCGCGACACGCTCCGCGCCTGGTTCGGCCGGCGAGGGCGGCGCATCTACATCGGCGCCGAGATGAAGGTCCACTATCCGGGCGAGAAGGGCTTCACGCCCGACGTGATCGCGGTGACCGACGTCGATCCCGGCCCGCGCGTCTGCTGGATGGTCAGCGCCGAGGGCAAGGGGATCGACCTCGCGATCGAGGTGCACTACGCCGGCAACTGGCGCAAGGACTTCGTCGACAACGTCGCGCGCTACGCGACCCTCGGGATCCGTGAGTACTTCATCTACGACATCCCGCGCGGACACCTCAAAGCTCATCGGTTACCGCCCACCGGCGAGCGGCGCTACGAGGGCATCCCCTCGCGCGCCGGGCGGTACCGATCGGAGGTCCTCGATCTGGATCTGGCGGTGGAGGCGGGGCGTCTCCGCTTTTACGCGGATACCGCTGAGCTGGTCACCGCCAGCGAGCTGGTGGGCAAGCTGGAGGGGATGATCGAGGCCGCCGAGGCCCGCATCGAGCAGGAGCAGGCGCGGGCGGAGCAGGAGCAGGCGCGGGCGGAACAGGAGCAGGCGCGGGCAGAGCAGGCGGTGGGGCAGCTGTCGGCGGCGATCCTGATGCTGCTGAACGCGCGCGGTGTCCCGGTGAGCGAGGAGGCGCGGGGCCGGATCCTCGGCGAGACGGACGTGGACGTCCTGGGACGCTGGCTCCAGCGCGCGGCGACCGCTGCGGCGGTGGAGGAGCTGTTCCTGGAGTCGACCGGCCGCTGACGGAAGCCGGACCGGGGGCTCCCGGGTCAGCGTGATTTCCTGAAGAGGGGCCATTCTCTGAATGGAAGTGGCGATCTTCAGGCGAGCGACGCGGCATCAGGGAGCCACGTACGACGCATTCAGCGCCATCCGGATCTCGGGTGTGTGCGCAGGCGCGAGATGCCTCTCAAGCAGGCGGCGCGCCCATTCTGCATGGCGTCACCGGTTGCACGATGCCGTTGCCACGCGCATCGCCTCGTGGTCTTTTGAGGATACCGTGTCTTCCCTCACCCAGCAGATCGCCGCGCTCCCTGGCCCTCTCCTCGCTCGCCTCCGGGCTCGCGGGTTCGACCCCGATCGCGTCGCCCGGTGGGCCGCGTCCATCGGCAAGGACCGGGACGCCCGCAACCGCCTCGAGGGCACGGTGGAGCCGCCCGCGCCCGGCGATATCGCCGACGTGCCCGCCGAGGGCACGCCCGAGCACGCCCGCTGTCGCGAGGCCGGCCTGGCCGCGCTGCGCCGGGGCGAGGTCGCCCTCTGCGTCCTCGCCGGCGGGATGGCCACCCGGATGGGCGGCGTGGTCAAGGCGCTCGTCGAGGTGCTGCCGGGTCGGACCTTCCTCGATCTGCGCCTCGCCGAGAGCGATCACCTCCGGCGCACGACAGGGGTCCCGGTCCCGCTGTGGCTGATGACCAGCGAGGCGACGAACGGACCGATCCGCGAGGCGCTCGGCCCGCGCCTCGACGAGCCGGGCGATCTCTGCGCCACGTTCGAGCAGCACGTCTCGCTGCGCCTGACCCCGGAAGGCGGGCTGTTCCTGGACGATGCGGGCGAGCCGAGCGTCTACGCCACCGGCCACGGCGATCTCCCGGACGCCCTCCGCGAGAGCGGCCTCCTCGGCCGCTTCATCGCCCGCGGCGGGAAGATCGTCTGGATCGCCAACCTCGACAACCTCGGCGCGACCGTCGATCCGGTCCTCCTTGGCTGGCACCTCGGCCACGGCGGGCCCCTCTCCGTCGAGGTGGTCGACAAGGGCGGCGACAAGGGCGGCGGGCCGCTGCGGTGGAACGGCCGACCGGTGATGGCAGAGGACTTCCGGCTGCCGGTCGGGTTCGATCCGAAGGTCGTGCCCGTCTTCAACACCAACACTTTCCTGGCGAGCGCCGAGGCGCTCGACGCGCTCGCGCTGGACTGGATCTATGTGGAGGTCGAGAAGAAGGTGGGCGACCGCAAGGCGATCCAGTTCGAGCGCATCCTGAACGAGGTCACCTTCGGCCTGCCGGCCCGGTTCGTTCGCGTCCCGCGCGACGGCCTCGCGGCCCGGTTCCTTCCCGTCAAGGACGTCGAGGAGCTGGAGCGGCGGAGGCCGGCGATCGAGGCGATCGCCCGCGCGCGCGGCTTCCTCGGCTGAGCCGAGGGCACGGGCCGCGTCGCGCGGCGCGCGGCTGACGAGCGAAGGTGCCTGTCGTCGTGAATCGACGCGTGTGACGAGGCGCTGCGCGCCGCCGAGGAGCGCCCGAGCGCGCGCTGGCGGACGGGAGAACTGGATATGGCAGATGCGCAGACTGTCTCTCTGGACGCGGCGACGCCGGCGGATGCCGTGATCCTGTCCAACCTTCTCGAGCTGTACATTCACGATCTCAGCGATGTGTTCCCCGCCGTCGAGCTGGGGCAGGACGGGCGCTTCGGCTACCCCAAGCTCCCTCTCTACTGGTCGGAGCGGGAGCGGCGGTTCGCGTTCCTCATTCGATGCGGCGGGCGCGTCGCGGGGTTTGTCCTGGCGACGCGCGGTTCGCCGGCGGTGGAGGACCCGGACACCCTCGATGTGGCCGAGTTCTTCGTCCTTCGCCGCTATCGCCGCTCTGGCGTGGGCCGCCAGGCGGCGTGCCTCCTATGGAACGGCGTTCCCGGGAAGTGGACCGTGCGCGTCGCCGAGGGGAACCGGGGCGCTCTGGCGTTCTGGCGCGGCGTCGTCGCGGAGTTCACGAGCGGCGCTGTGACGGAGATCGTGCGTCCTGGCCAGCCACACGCCTGGCGGGTGTTCTGCTTCGAGAGCGTGCCTGAGCGCGTCGCGCCCTGATTCCACGGCGGCGAGGATCACGGGCGCCGACCGGCGCGCCCCTCCGGATCTTCGGCGAGCAGCTCCTCGATCTCGGCCGCCGCCTTGTCGAGCACCTTCACGGTGCGCGCGAGCACGGCCGGCGTGATGCGCCCCCGGCGCATCGCGTGGCGCAGCATCTTCATGAGCGAGCCGATGCGCTTCATGACGTCGCCGAAATCCTCGGCGAAGCGCTCCCACGAGGTCTCGACGAAGCGCTCGTAGAACTCGTCGACGTACTCGCGGTTCGCCTTGAGGTCCTCGCGCCCCGCGTCGGTGATCTCGTAGATCTTGCGCCCCTCGGCCTCGATGACGCGCGCGTGGCCGAGCTCCTCGAGCATCTGCAGCGTCGGATAGATGACGCCCGGGCTCGGCCGGTAGGTGTCGCCGCTGCGCTGCTCGATCGCCTGGATGACCTCATAGCCATGGCGAGCTCGCTCGGCGAGCACGTCGAGCACGAGGTAGCGCACGCCGCCGCGATCGGCGCGGAGCGGCGGACCTCCGAACCAGTCGCCCCACCAGCCCGGCGGGCCGCCACCCATGCCGGGCCGACCCCTCCCGAACGGACCCCCCCTCGGCCCTCGCGGGCCTGCGCAGTGATGGTGTTCGTATCCCCAGAACATAGACAAAATCCCTCTCTGGCTCGGCGGTGGACCACCACGGCGGTGAACACTCAGCTGCCACGCGCTCATGCGCAGGCCACCCCGGCTCCACGGCCCGGCTGCCCTAGGGCGGCCGGGTCGATATTCTAAAAGATATATCTAAAAGATAGCTCTCGACTGTCGGCCGTCAAGGGGCGGGGCGGACGACCGCAGGCTTCGCGCGCCGGGCACGGTCGCAGCACGCAGCGACGGGGAGAGGCACCGAGGGCAACCTGGGTGGGGTCGCCGCAGCTCAACCTGGGTGAGGTCGCAACCTGGGTGGGGCCGCAGGCTCAACCTGGGTGGGGCCGCCGCAGCTCAACCTGGGTGAGGTCGCGGCTGTTCGCTGCTTGACACAGGACGCTCGTCCCTGTAACGAAAATGAAAATGATTTTCAGTATCGACGCTGCCCCTTCGTTTGCTCGACGCGAGCTCGCGGGAGTTGCCGCGTGCGCGTACGCCTCCGACGCGTTTCCTGACCTCGGGCTCCACGACGAGGAAGCGCGCCAGCTCGCCCGCGTGCTCGAGGTCGAGCGCGCCGGCTTCACGGAACAGGAGCTCCGCCCCCTCGCGACCCGCACGCGGCTGGTCGACGACGTCGTGGACGACTTCTTCCGCCGTCACCCGGACGGGCTGGCCATCGGGCTCTTCTCCGGGCCGTGCACCCGGTTCTCGCGCGTCGACAACGGGCAGCTCCACTGGATCGACATCGACGTTCCCCGCGTGGTCGCGTGGAAGTCCCGGCGCGCCCCGCGGACGCCGCGGTATGCGCTGGCCACGGCGTCCCCCGGCTGCGATCACTGGATCGATCAGCTCGCCGACACGCAGGACTGGCCCACGTTGATCCTCGGCCTCGGCCTCTTCTCCCATCTCGGCCCCGAGCGGATCGGCGCCTTCTTGACCCAGGTCTCCCTGCGCCTCGCCAAGGACGTCGAGCTCCTGCTCGACGCGAGCCCGTGCCTCCAGCTCCGTCCCACCGCGGCGAGGGGCGCGCGTCACGTCGAGCTCCACCGAGAGGGAGGCGTCGTCGAGACGTTTCCATGGCTGCGCGTCCTGGGCGATAACGACTATCCCGAGCCGCTCGGCGCCCGCATCCGGACCACGAATGGTCTCGCGCGCTTCTTCCGTAAAGCGCAGTTCCCGATCCTCCGCCACCTCCGGCGCGTGTGAGCCCTCGATCGCACGGTCGATAACACCTCCATAACAAGTAACAGCAAGACCCATGCACAAGGACAGAGACGCTCGATGAACATCCAGGACTACGTTGACGCACCGGCGCCCTGCGGCGCCGCGCTCCACCATCGCGACGCGCGCGCGTCCCTGGGGAGGGCCCGGGCATGAGCCGTTACACCGGACCTCGCGTCAAGGTCATGCGCGCGCTCGGGGTCGAGCTCCCCGGGCTGTCGGCCAAGAAGACGGAGCGGAGGCCTTACCCCCCCGGGCAGCACGGACAGGCCCGCAAGAAGCTCAGCGAGTTCGCCCTGCGGCTCCGCGAGAAGCAGAAGGTCAGGCTCAACTACGGCCTCACCGATACGCAGCTGAAGACGCTCATGCTCGAGGCGCGCAGGAGCGATCTCGCCGCCGGGACGAAGCTCATCGAGCTGCTCGAGCGGCGGCTCGACAACGTCATCTTCCGCGCGGGCTTCGCGCGCACCATCCCGGCCGCGCGACAGCTGGTGGCGCACGGGCACGTGCTCATCAACGGAAAGCGCGTCGATATACCGTCCTACCGCGTCACCACCGGAGAGACGGTGAGCGTGAGCGAGAAGCGCCGTGACCACCGGACCGTCGTGGAGGGCCTCGCGAAGACGGACATGGAAGCCCCCACGTGGCTCGCGGTCGACAAGGACGCCCGGCAGGCGCGCGTGGCCGCGCTGCCGGACGAGACGAGCATCCCGTTCCCCATCGCGGTTCAGCTCATCATCGAGTACTACTCGCAGCGGCTGTGACGAGGACCAGGGCTCGCCGCGCTGGCGAGCCCGCCTCCCTCGACGCGGGGCGGTCGCGACGAGCGCCCGCCTTCCTGGGAGCGTCCGCGAAGCGAGCCGCGCTCGCCGGACGCGGAATGTCCATGGCGTTCGTCGGCATCGGCCCTCGCTCACGCGGTCAGCGCGTGTGGTGGCGCCGAGCCGGGTGCGTCCCGGGGTGACGCGCCCGCGAGCACGCGCCTTGCCGCGCGGGGGCGGAGCGCCCCCGCGCGCGCCCTCCGCGCCGCGCGGCGCCGGACGCGCTGCCCACACGGGCGAGGAACACCATGGCCAGCCTGAGCACGGAGAGCACACCCCGGGAGCGCCTGGATCGCGCGATAAGCGTCCTCGGCCGGGTCCGGATGTACTGGCGCGGAGCGGCCGCGATGATGGCCGTCGGACTCGCGATCTCCTTCGCCCTGGCGCTCGCCACGAAGCGGGTGTGGCGGAGCGAGGCCACGATCCTCTACCGCGATACCATCCAGACCGGCCGCGATCTCCAGAGCAGCACCGCGCGTGCGGCGCGCCTCGGGTCGAAGCTCAAGGACGCGCTCACCGCGCGCGGGACGCTCGCGGGCGTCGTCGAGGCGTTCGGGCTCTACCCGGAGAAGACCGCCCGCTCGATGGTCGAGGCCGTCGAGGAGATGAAGAACCACGTCGGCTTCCGCGCGCAGAGCAGCGATACGTACGTCGTCTCGTTCACCCACGACGATCCGCACGTGGCGCAGCAGGTCGCCGCCCGCCTCACGCAGATCCTGCTCGACGACTACCGCCGCGACAGCCTCGGCACGGCGACGATGACCCGCGATTTCCTGCGGAAGGAGCTCGCCGAGGCCAGCTCCAAGGTCGACGCGGCGAGCCGCGCGCTGGCGACGTTCCTCGCCAGGAACCCGCAGTTCCAGTGGGGGCTCAACGACTCTCCGTATGCACCGGCGCCCCAGCCGCTCGGCTCGCCCGGCGCCCCCGCGCCCGCGGCTTTGGCGCGCGCCCTGTCGTCAGCGCAGCCTGTCCGCCCGGTCGACCCTCAGCTCGCGGCGCTCGAGCGCCAGCTCGCCCGCGTCGAGGCGCTGCTCGGGGCCGGGCGATCGCCAGCGGCGGCGCCGGGGCAGCCGCTGCCCCAGAGCGTCGTCGAGGCGCAGCGGGCCCGCTCGGCCGCCGTCGCCGCGGTCGCGGCAGCCGAGGCGGCGCTCGCCGAGAAGCTCACGACCGTGACCCCGATCCACCCGGACGCCGTCGCCGCGAAGCGCCGCGTCGAGGCGGCGAAGAGCCAGCTCACCGCTGCCGAGAGCGCGCTCGGGCTCGTGCGCGCGGGCGTCACCGAGGCGCCGGCCGGCGAGGCGCGCGCGCTCACGCCGTCGCGGCGCGCGGCGCTCGCGGCGGAGCGGACCGCGCTCCTCCGGCAGATCGCGGGCCTGCGCGCGCGCGCCGGAGGTGGCAGGGCGCCGGCGGGGGGCGAGGGGCCGCGCGCGCCGGCGGAGAGCGCGGCCAGGGGCGAGGGGCCGCGCGCGCCGCCGTCGGCGGCCGACGGGGGCGCCGAGGAGCGCGTGATCGAGCTCGAGACCGAGTGGCACCGGCTCCGCCTCGATCTCGAGCGGGCGCGCGAGTACCTGAAGACCGTTCAGGCCAACGAGCGGGCCGCGGACCTGTCCGCGGACGCCGCCGAGAACAAGAGCGAGACCGAGCTCGACGTCCTCGACCAGGCCTACCTGCCGAGCCGCCCTGACCGGGGGCGGGGCCGCGTCTTCTTCGCGGGCGCCGCGGTGACGTTCTTCTTCGCGCTCGGCGTCGCCGGGGCCCGGGTGCTGCTCAACGACACGCTCTACGACGGCGGCGACATCCACGCGCTCGGCGGCCCCGCCCTGCTGGCCGCGATGCCGGAGCTCCCGGCGCGCCCGCCGCTCCGCGAGCGCACGATCGTGCCCGCGTACTACGCAGAGCCGCCCGGCGCGTCGGGGTACGGCACGGAGCCGCCCGGCGGGCCCGGGTACGGCGCGGAGCCACCCGGCGCGGCTGGGCCCGGCCCCGAGCCGCCCGGCGGGCTCGGGCACGGCGCAGAGCCGCCCGGCGCGCCGGCAGAGGCCGCTCCGGCCGGCGCCGCCCCCGAGGACACGCTCCGGGACAGCCTCGATCTCGGCGACTGCGAAGGGGTCGACCGATCGTCCTGGAGCGCGCCCGAGGCGCCGCTCGCCTGCGTGGGCGTGCGCTCGTTCGCGCGCGCCGGCGGCCCCGCGTTCGATGGGCCCGAGGTGGAGATCATCGGCGCGGACCTCGATCCCGAGGGGCACGGCGTGTTCGAGCTGCTCCGGGGGGCGCCCGCGCCCGCGCTCGCGGCGCTCCGGGTCCTCCGGCACCGGCTCGATCAGCGGCGGGCGGGCGAGCCGCTCGCGGTCGCGGTGGTGAGCCCCGGCCGGGCCGAGGGCAAGACGGCGCTCGCGGTCCGCCTCGCGATGACGCTCGCCGAGGCCGAGCGCGCCCGGGTGCTGCTCGTCGACGGCCACCTCGCGTGCCCCCGCGTCGCGGCGACGCTCGGCCTGCGGCTGCCCGCGCACGCGAGCTTCTCGGAGCAGCTCCGGCGGCGGATGGCGGGCGAGATCCGCCCGCTGGGCGTCATCGCCGTCAGCCAGTCGCTCTCGGTGCTGGCGGAGCCGTCGCACGAGGCGAGCTATCCCGCGGCGCTCCACTCGGTCCACTTCGAGGCCGCGATGCGCACGCTGCGGCGCTATCACGATTACGTCGTCATCGACGGCCCTCCGGTCCTTGGCTCGGGCGACGCCAACGTCATCGAGGACGCCTCCGACGGCATCGTCCTCGTCGCGCGCGCCTCGCTGACCCGGGCGTCGTCGCTGACGAGGGCCGCCGAGCAGCTCGGCGATCGCCGCATCCTCGGGGTGGTCCTCAACGACGTCGCGCCGAGGCCCGTCGCCAGGAAGCGGGTCTGTATCGACGGCGAGCCAGCGGAGCAGTCGGTCTGAGGAGAAGCGAGGAGGCGCCGAGAGGGACGCAGGGAAAGAAGCGCGGGAGGAGCAGCGGTGGTGCGCGGGCGCCTATGCCGATTTCGATCGATTCTCTGCCGGTTCTTCAACGCCCTCGCGACATCTTCGCGATCAGAACGTGATCTTTACCGCGTCCGACGACCTGTTCGCCGCGCCGTGGTGGACGACCTCGATGTTGTTCCCATCCGGGTCGAGCACGAACGCCGCGTAGTAGCCGGGGTGGTACGGGCGCTTGCCCGGAGCGCCGTTGTCCTTGCCGCCCGCGGCGACCGCGGCGGCGTGGAACCGATCGACCGTGGCGCGGTCGCTCGCCTGGAAGGCGAGGTGCGTCCGGCCGGTGGTCACGCCGGCCGCGGCCGGCGAGTCCACGCTCGAGATGAAGAGCTCGTCGGCCCAGAAGTAATCGTCGGCCTCGCCTCCGATCGGGATCCCGATCGTTTCGAAGACGGCCCGATAGAACTTCTTGCTTGCCGCTAGGTCGGCCACGACGAGCTGAACATGATCGATGAGGCGCCCGCGATAGATCTCTCGAATTTCCATCACTCCGGGATACCGCACATCGCCCCCGGCGCAAGCCGTCTCATTCGAGCTCATCTGCTCGCGGGCCACACGCGGCGTGGCGCCGGCGCCGCGCGCCCCGGCCTTCAGCCGATCTTGAAATTGATCGACTTCGGCCGCGTCAGGTGCAGGAACCCGAGCGTCGAGAGCGTCGCGCCCTTGCCGCTGTTCTTCGCGCCCGTCCACGGGAGCGCCGGATCCAGGGTGTCACACTGGTTCATGTAGACCGTGCCGACGTCGAGCTCGCGCGCGAGCCGCGCGGCGCGCTCGCGGTCGCGCGTCCAGACCGACGCGGTGAGCCCGAGATCGCTGTCGTTCATCAGCGCGAGCGCCTCCTCGTCGGACGAGACCGGCACGATGGGCAGCACCGGCCCGAACGACTCGATGCGCATCACGTCGAGATCGGGCGCCGTGTCCACGAGGAGCGTCGGCTCGAAGAAGCGGCCGCGGCCGTCGACCTGGGTCGCCCGACCGCCGCAGAGCGCCTTCGCCCCCCGGGAGAGCGCCTGCTTCACCTGCGCCTCCAGGAACGCCGGCGCGTGAGGCTGCGCCATCGGACCCAGGTTCGTCCGCTCGTCGGTCGGATCGCCGAGGACGTAACGCTTCATCAGCTCCAGCGCGGCCTCCACGAACTTCGGATAGAGGTCGCGGTGCACATACGCGCGCTCGACAGCGCAGCAGCTCTGTCCGGCGTTGTAACAGGCGCCGTCGACGATCCCGTCCACCGCCTTCTCCAGGTCCGCGTCGGCCGCGACGTAGGCGCCGTCCTTCCCGCCGAGCTCCAGGCCGGCGTCGACGGCCACCTTCTTCGATGTGGCCGCATAGATCCGGCGTCCGCCTTCGACGGAACCGGTGAAACCGACGAAGTTGACCCGCGGGTCCGATGCGATGCGCTCGGACGTGGCGTGGTCGCAGTGGAAGGCCTGGACGAGGCCGGGCGGCGCGCCGGCCTCCGCGAACGCCGTCGCGAAGTGCTCTCCGCAGAGCGGCGAGCGCGGCGAGTGCTTGAGCAGCACCACATTGCCCGAGAGCACCGCGGGGATGACCACGTTCACGGCGGTGAGGAGCGGATAATTCCAGGCGGGGAGATTGAAGACCACACCGAGCGGAGCGCGCACGATCCGCCGCTCGAGCCCGGGGAGATCCGGCAGGATCACATCGGCGAGCGCGCCCTCGGCGATCGAGATCATGTGCCGGGCTCGCTTGGCCATCCCCGCGACTTCATTGCGGGATTGACGCAGGGGCTTGCCCATCATGCGGGTGATGTCGGCGGCGATCGACGGGGTGTTGGCCTCGATGTGCTCGACCGCGCGCTGGCACAGGGCGGCGCGCTCGGCGATGGATGTGCGCGAGAAGCGCCGCGCGGCGGCGGTCGCGGTGTCGAGGAGCCGGTCGACGGCGGCCTCGTCTGCAAGAGGCCGGCGGACGGCTTCCTCGAGGGTATACGGGTTGTCGATCACGAGGTCGGACATGGCGGGGAGATTAACCCAGTTCCCTGGGGGGCCAAGCGTCGTCTAGACTCGGGGCGAATGCGCGCCACCGCGGCAGGTCTATCCGACGTCGGCAGGGAGCGGGCCCACAACGAGGACCGATACATCCTCCTCCCCGAGTTCAACGTCTACGTCGTCGCGGATGGCATGGGCGGGCACGAGGCCGGCGAGGTCGCGAGCCGGATCGCCGCGAGCGCCATCGCCGGCTACTTCCGCGAGGCGAACGGCAAGCGGCGCAAGGCGTCGACCGGCGACAGGCTGCGCGCCGCCGTGACGTACGCGAACGCGCGCATCTTCGCGCACGCCGACGACTCGCGGTTCTACCGCGGGATGGGGACCACGGTCGTCGCCGCGGCGTTCTCGCCGCGGGAGCGGAAGTTCTACGTCGCCCACGCCGGCGACAGCCGCTGCTACCTCCTCCGCAACGGCGATATCTCGCAGCTGACCCGCGACCACTCGCTCATCGCGGACGCGCTCCTCGAGCGGCCCGACCTCACCGAGCGCGACCTCGCCTACCTGCCCCGCAACGTCATCACGCGGGCGCTCGGCATCGGCCCCAGCGTCGACATCGACCTGCGCGCGGAGCGCGTCGAGGCCGGCGACGTGTTCCTCCTCTGCTCCGACGGCCTCCACGGGCTCGTGGACGATCGCGAGATCGCGCGCATCGTCGAGGACAACGCCGTGCTCGCCGACGCGTGCTGCAAGCTCATCGACTGCGCCAACGAGAACGGTGGCCGCGACAACATCACCGCCGTGCTCATCCGGATCGAGGAGACGGCATCGGCGTCGTGGAGCCAGCGCCAGGGCGTCAAGAGCCGCAGCGTGCGGTAGCATCGGGCTGCGTGCGGAGGGAGCCGGGAGCACGCCGCGTCATCACGTGAGCGGCGCCGCTGCGCCCCTGCCGCCTGCAGGTGGGCTGAAGACAAGGGAGGTCATGCATGCGAACCAGGTGGATCGGGATGGGGCTCTTCGTCGGCGCGCTGCTCGCGTGGGGCTGTGGCGGCGCGGCGCTCGGCGAGGCGTGCGACGAAGAGGGCGCGGAGGGCGAGTGTGAGGACGGCTCGGTCTGCGGCAAGCCCGACGACAGCGCGGCGCTCGAGTGCCTGAAGACGTGCGTCGAGCAGACGGACTGCCCCGCGGACCAGGAGTGCAACGGGATCACCGGCTCGGACCTCAAGGGCTGCAGGCCGAAGTAGGGGAGGGCGCGGCGTGCCGGCCGCGAGCGCGGCGCGCCGGCCGCCGCGCTCAGAGCACGCCGGCGTGCGCGCGATCGAGCAGGCCGTCCATCACCTCGAACAGCTGCCGGTTGCCGTCCTGGGAGTAGCCCGCGAGCTTCTCTTCACAGGCCGGGATGGCCTTCACGAAATCCGCGACGACGGCCGGGTCGTCCAGCGAATCGGCGCCGCGGCCGAACCCCTCGCGCTCGAGGTAGCGGGCGTTGAGCACCTGCTCGAACTGGCGGCCGAGGGGGACGGCGAGCATCGGCTTGCGCAGGTAGACCGCCTCCCCCATCAGCGTGAACCCGCCGCCGGCGATGACGGCGCGGCACGACGCGAGGTCGTCGATGAAGCCCTCCTCGCTGAAGGGGCGGTAGCGGAGGTTGCCCTCGACCTGCTCCTCCGTGATGTTCCGGCGCATCCCGTAGATGCGGCACTCGAGCCCGGTCTTCGCGAGCGTCGCCGACAGCGCGTCGTTCCCCTCGGCGGTCTGGTAGACGAGCAGGTGCTCCCCGGGGCGGCGGTTCGCGGCGATGATCTCGGGGCGGAGGATCGGCGGCACCAGCGTCGTCTCCTGCTTGCGGACCGGCGGGCGGAAGAACGTGGCGATGACGTAATGGTTGCAGAACGGCAGCTTGCTCTTCACGAACGCGCGCGTGAGCTGGAACCCCGCCTCGTGGCCGGCGAGGATCTCCGCGTCGTGGGTGCACCGGTTGATGATCTGCATGTTGTCGACCGAGAGGATCGGCAGCCGGTGGAGCTTGGCGTAGAGGTACGTCCACGACTCGAAGTCGCTGACGGTGAGCTCGGGGCGAAAGTCCTTGATGAGCTCGAAGTACGCGGCGATGTTCTTCGGCGTGCCCGTCGCGCCGGAGAGCACGTTGGACCAGAGCGTCTTGCCGCGCCGGACCCGGTTCTCCTCGTAGATCATGTGGAGCCCGTGGATGCGGTTCACCCCCGCGAAGCGCCTGGACAGGAAGTCGGTCGCCCTGCCCGACGCCATGATCTCGAGCTCGTGTCCCTGCGCGAGCAGGTGTTCGATCACGACGCGCGAGCGCATGGCGTGCCCCATCCCTTCGCCGACGACGCCATAGAGGATCTTCATGACGCGCGAGTGTAGCGGGGGCTTTGGGGCGTTCGGAAGGAAACGGCGGCGCAGCGGCGCGGGCGGCCCGTGCGGCGGCCGAGCGCAGGCGGCGCCGCGGCGCGGGCGGCGGGCGTGACGCCCCGGCGCCGGATCTGGAGCGAGCTCTTGCCGCTCGAGGTGGTGCGGGCGCCCGGGACGCTCGCGCTGCTGCGGCGGTATGCGCTGGAGCTCTCGATCGCGGTGCGGCCGGAGACCGCGGCGGGGCTGCCGGATCTCGTGGCGGCGTGCGCGGACGCGGGGGTGGCGGTCGCGGTGTGGCCGATGATTGCGGACGAGGACGGGCGCTGGGCGAGCGCCGGCAACGCGGCGGCGTTCGGCGCGTTCGTCGCGCGGCTGCTGGACGCGCTCGACGCGCGGCGCCTGGCCGCGGCCGAGGTCGTGTTCGATCTCGAGCCGCCGATCGAGGCGGTGCGGCGGGCGCTCGCAGGGGGGCGCGGCGCGCTCGATCTGCTCGGCGGTGGGCCGCGGGGAGCGCGAGGGAGCCCGCGGTGGAGCGATTCGCAGCGCGCGTACGTGGAGCTGGCGGGCGCGGTGCACGCGCGCGGGGTGGCGACCTCGGCCGCGATCGTGCCGCTCGTCTTGACCGACGGGCCGGCGCGCGGCTGGGAGCGGCTGCTCGGGACGCCCGTGTCCGCGCCGCCGTGGGGGCGCGTCGGCGCGATGCTGTACACGTCGTTGATCGCGGGGTATTCGCGCGGCGCGCTCGGCCGGGAGGACGCGCTCGCGCTGCTCGCCTGGGGGTGCCGCGCCGCCGCCCGGCGGTTCGGTCCGAGGGCGGGCGCCTCGCTGGGCGCCGTGGGCAAAGGCGCGCTCGGCGACGAGCCAGTCTACCGCTCGGTCGCCGAGCTCCGCGAGGACGTGGCCGCCGCGGAGGCGGCCGGCGTCCCGGATCTCTCGCTGTTCGACCTCGGCGGGGTGCTGGCGCGGCCGCCGGCCGAGGCCTGGCTCGAGGCGTTTGTCGCGCCGCCGGCCGAGGTGAGGTTGCCGCGGGAGACGCTGCGGGCGCGCGGCGTGATCGCGGCCGCCGCGCTCGTGGGTCGGGCGGCGGGCTATGCTCGCCGGCTCACCTCGCCGTGACGGCGATCACCCGTGGTGTGACTTGCCCTGGCCGCGGTAGCGCTTCCAGTGATGTCGCTTGTTCTTGTTCTTCGGCCTGCTGTTGCCGGACAGGCCGATAGACGTCTTCTTCGTGTGTACTGACATGGACCCGTCATGGCGCCGAGACGGGGCGGGCGACAGGGGTCACGAGCTCCGGCGCCGCTCGGGCCGGACCGCCGGGCTGAGGAGGCAACGACTTCCCTGAGGGTCAGGGCGGGGCGCTCCTGGCGACATGGCGGTTCGTCCCCCATCGCCGGAAAGCTCAGACGCTCTCGCGATCGGGCGCTCTCGCGGCAGGCGGCTCCGCTGCGCTCACCGCCACGGCCGCCTGCAGGCTCGGCGCCGCCTCGGCGGCGCCCGCGGAGGCATGCCGGATGCGCCGTTTCGTCTGCACGATGTGCACGATCTGGTCGAGGATCACGGCGACGAGGATCACGGCGCCGATGATGATGAAGGTCCAGTTCGGGTCCAGGCGCCAGATGCGTTGGATGCGGTCAGCGTCCTCGTACGGCAGCTGAAACATGTTGATGCCGTTGTCGATGACGCGCATCACCGCGGAGCCGATGATGATGCCGAGCACCGTGCCTTCACCCCCGCGAAGCGAGCAGCCGCCGAGCACGGCCGCGGCGATCGCGTACATCTCGTACGCGATGCCGACCTGCTGCGACATCTGCCCGATGTACGACGCGTAACAGACGCCGGCCACGCCGCCGAGGCCCGCCGAGATCACATAGGTAGACGTCTCCACCCGCTTTACGTTGATGCCGGAGTACTCGGCCGCGTCGCGATTGCCGCCGATCGCGTAAACGTAACGGCCGAACACCGTGAAGTGCAGCGCGTAGGCCGCCACGCCGCTCACGGCGAGGAACATCAGCAGCGGATACGGGACGAGCGCGTCGCTCCCGCTCTTGAGCAGCCCGCCGTTCGCGAGGGTGAGCAGCGGCGAGCCACCGAGGCTCAGCGTGCCCCCCCCGGCGATGGTCTGCGAGACGCCGCGCAAGAACAACATGCCGCCGAGCGTGACGATGAACGGCTGCAGCTTGAGCCGCGTGATCAAGAGGCCCTGGCCGAGACCGAACAGCAGCGCCACGCCGAGCGCCACCGGAATGCCGATCCACAACGGGTAACCCAGGCCGCCGAGCTGGGTCGACGAGAGCTTGGCGATGAGGACGCCCGTCAGGCCGATCACGGACCCGATCGACAGATCGATGCCGCCGGCGATGATGACGAACCCGATGCCGATCGCGAAGATCCCGAGCATCGAGATCTGCCGCAGGGTGTTGATCGAGTTCGACTGCCCGAGAAAATCCGGGTTCGAGATGTAGAGGCCCAGACACATCACGACGAGCGCGATGGTCATCCCAAGCTCGCGCCTCACGACAGATCCTCCTTGTCGGCGTGGCCCGTCATCAAGGTCGCGATCCGCTCCTGGCTGAGCCGTTCCCGCGGCAATACGCCCTTGATGCGCCGCTCGTGCATGACGGCGACGCGATCGCTCATTCCGATGATCTCTTCCATGTCCGAGCTGACCATCAAGATCGTGATGCCTTCATCCGCGAGGGCGGTCATGTGGCGGTAGATCTCGGCTTTGGCGCCGACGTCGATGCCCCGCGTCGGCTCGTCCAGGATGAGCACGCGCGGGTTCATGGCCAGCCATTTCCCGAGCACCACCTTCTGCTGGTTTCCGCCGGAGAGGTTCACGACGGGCTGACGGATGCCGGGCGTCTTCGTCCTCAAGCGCTCCACCTCCGATTCGGCGACCCGGCGCTCCGTCTCCCTGTTCAGGAAGCCCCAGCGGCTGTAGTTGCCGATGTCGGGCAGGGAGGTGTTCTCTGCGACGCTGAGCGGCAGTACGAGGCCGTGGCGCTTGCGATCCTCCGGCGCGAGGTAGACGCCGCGGTCGATGGCGTCCCTGGGTTTTCGAGGAGCAAACTCCTTGCCTTCGAGCGTCATGCGTCCCCCGAGCGCCGGCGTGACCCCGAAGATCGTCTGCATGAGCTCCGTGCGGCCCGAGCCGACCAGGCCGGCGAAGCCGAGGATCTCCCCGCGTCCGGCCGAAAAGGAGATCTGCGCGGGCGCGCCGGGCACGACGAGCCCTTCGACCACCAGCACGGGCTCGGTCGATGTACGGGGCCGTCTCTCCGGGAAGTAGTGCGCGCTGAGCTCGCGGCCCACCATCATGGAGACGATCCGTTCGCGCGTCGCTCCCGCGCGCGTGAGGTCCCCGACGTGGCGGCCGTCGCGCAGGACCGTCACCCGGTCCGCCAGCGTCATGACCTCTTCCATGCGGTGCGAGATGTAGACGATGCCGATGCCGTCCGCCCGGAGCTTGCGGATGATCCCGAAGAGATGCTCGGACTCACCGCTCGTGAGCGACGAGGTCGGCTCGTCCATGATGAGGATGCGCGCGCTCAGGGCGAGCGCCTTGGCGATCTCGACCATCTGCATCTGACCGGCGGTCAACGCGGACACCGGGGTCGAGGGCGAGAGCCGCAAGCCCACGCGCAGGAGCAGCTCCCTGGCGCGGGCGGCCATGTCGCCCTTCGGCAGCGGACGGAGGAGCAGCCCTGTCGCGCCGCCTTCGTTGCCGAGGAAGATGTTGGCCGCGATGTCCAGGTTCGGCGCCAGCATCAGCTCCTGATGGATGAGCGCGATGCCGAGGCGCTTGGCGGCGCGCACGCTCTCGATGGCGACGTTCTTCCCGTCGATGCGGATCTCGCCTTCGTCGGGTTGCAGGGCGCCCCCGAGGATCTTCATGAGCGTGCTCTTGCCCGCGCCGTTCTCGCCCATGAGGGCCAGCACCTCGCCCGGCTTCAGCGAGAGAGAGACGCCCTGGAGCGCGACCACGCCGGCAAACCGCTTGGTGATCGCGCGCATCGCGAGCAGATCCGGAGCGGACGCTGTCACGCTCACTTCTTCATTTCGGCGAGCTGCTGTTTGAAGGTCGCCACGTTGGTCTTTTCGATCACGTCGATGCCGGTGTCGATGCTCTTGTTGGCCGGGATCTGCCCCATCGCCGTGCCGGGCTTGACCGAGAGCTCATGCGCCCACTTGCTCGCCAGGTAACCGAACTGAAACGGCTTCTGGACGACCGTGGCCGAGATCGTGCCGTTCTCGATGGCCGTGAGCGTCTCCTCTTCCTCGTCGAACACCGCCGCGAGGACCTTGCCCTTCTTCCCGAGCGCCTCGATGGCCGCCGCGATGGCGGGGCCGTTGTAAGACCACAGGCCTGCGACGAGCTTCAGGTCCGGGTGCGCGTTGATGATGTCCTCCACGTTGGAGCGCGCCTTCGCGCGGTCGGTGTTGTCCTCGCGCTTGTCGACGATCTCGATGTTCTTGCCGGCGATCGCGTCCTGAATGCCTTGCAGGCGCTGCTTCGCGTTGTCCGCGGAGAGCGTGCCGACGAACACGGCCATCTTGCCGCCGTCCGGGAGGAGCTTCACGATGTGGGCGCCGAGCGCCTTGCCGGCCTCGTGGTTGTTGGTGCCGATGTAGAGCAGTCGGCTCGACGCCGGGGCGTCCGAGTCGAACGTGATGAGCTTGCTCTTCTCGGCCACCTTGTTGAGCACCGGGACCTGATCGGCGGGCGCGATGGCGCTCACGGCGATGGCGTCGTAGCCCTGACTCGAAAGGTTCTCGAGGATCTGGTTCTGCTCCTCCGTGGTGCCGTTCGACGGCATCTTCACGTCGACCTGGACCTTGCTTTCTTGCTCGTATTTCCGGACGCCCGCCTGGGCGATCTTCCAGAACTCGGACGCGTTGTTGGTGACGAAGGCGAGCTTGACGATCTTCGGCTTCGAGCCGCCGCCCTCGGCTGGCGCGGCGGCCGGCCCCTCGCTCTTCTCGTTGCACCCCGTCATCGCGAGCAGCGCCAACAGGAAGGGCGCCACGGCCGCCCAACCCTTGCCCCAGGACTTCGTCTCTTTCACGGCTGGTCTCCTTGCTGATTCACTCTCAAGAACGTGTCGACATCACGCGTGGCGTCGCCCTTACCCGGCCGTTGTCCCCGTGATCTGCCGCAAAGCTGGCGGCGCGTTCTTCCCACAGTGCGCCCCGGTGGCTGGGGTCTACCCTCCGCGTCCCTGGAGGCCGAACCACTCCTCGATCTCTACCATCGGAATGGATCTGGAGGACAAAGGACGCCCGCGGGAATGCACTGTGAACGTTCACATTTTCGGTGTCAACTACGATCGGTGGGTGCTCTGCGCGCGGAACGTCACGGGTTAAGGCTGATCGAAGAATTGTCAGGGCACGGGAACGCGCGGTCGCCCGGTGCGTTCAGGGGCGTTGCGCCTGCCGAAGGCGCGCAGGGTCTGCGACTCAGCACATCGAGCACGCGCTGAGATGACGGCGCTGGGCGATTTCTGTCGACTGGCAGGAAGTTGCCGTTCTTCCGGTACGTGCTTTGGCGACCCTCGCGCAGCGTGTGATAGGTTGGTGCTGTTCGAACATATTTGTCTTGCGGCATTGGCTTGAGCGCGCGGAGGTGCCTGTGAATCGAAGCAAGCGGTGGGTCGTCGACGCGACCTGGGTGATGTCCGTCACCGCGGCGCGTGCCCGGACGGGGGTCGCGCTCGGCGTGGTGCTCGCGGCCGCGGCGTGCGGCCAGGAGGGCGGCGACCGCGACGCGATCGCGGGGAGCGGCGGGTGGGGGACGGGCGGCGCGCTCGCGACAGGCGGAGCCTCGGAGACGGGCGCCGGGGTCGGCGGCGCGGAGAGCACCGCGAGCGGCGGCGCGCCGGGGGACGGCGGAGCAGGCGGGGAGGGCGACGGCGCGGAGAGCACCGCGGGCGGCGGCGCGCCGGGGGACGGCGGAGCGGCCGGGGAGGGCGGTGGCCCGGGCAGCGGGGGCGCGGGCGGAGCGCCCGAACGATGCAGCAGGGCCGCGGCCTGCGGGACGCACAAGTGGGCGTGCTGGCCCATGCCCAACCCGGCGGGCAGCGGCCTGCCCAACCCCGCGAGTTATACCGATGTGGGGGGCGGCGTGGTGCGCGACGAGGTCACATGTCTCGAATGGCAAGAGACCCCTCCTTCCGAGGCGTACACGTGGGAGCAGGCGATCGGCTATTGCGACGACCTGACGCTCGGCGGGTTCTCCGACTGGCGCCTTCCGACGCGCATCGAGATGACGTCGATCGTCGACTTCACCCGGAGCCCGGCCATCGACAGGGGCGCGTTCCCGGGGGCGCGCGGGGGCTTCCACAAGACGTCGTCCGACTGGATCCTCACCATCCGGCAGGCCGGCGCCGGCGCGGGGCGCGACTATGCCTGGGCCTTCAACCTGAGCGACGGGATCGTCAGCAACGCCTACTCCAAGGCGACCGCGGCGAGCCTGCGCTGCGTGCGAGGCAACGGCGAGGGCGAGGCGCCGAGCAGCCCGGCCGTGGCCCCGCCCGACCAGTACGCCGTCGTGTCGCCCGGCGAGGTGATGGACATGTACACAGGCCTCGTCTGGCAGCAGGGGTATTCGCCGGCCACGCTCGCCTGGACCGAGGCGGAGAGCTACTGCGCGACGCTCGATCTCAACGGCCACACGTGGCGCCTGCCCAGCATCCGGGAGCTCGCGACGCTGGTCGACGAGGCGCAGGTGGCGCCGTCGATCAACCGCGCGATGTTCCCCGGCACGCAGTACGGCGCCCGCAGCAACGACTGGTACTGGAGCTCCCACGCGGCCGCGGGGAACGCCTCGGCGGCCTGGGCGCTCAACTTCGACGATGGCTTCACCGGGTTCAACGCCGGAGAGAGCGGCAAGTGGAACCATTTCACGGCCGCGTGGGTGAAGTGCGTGCGCTGAGGGCGTGGCCGCGGCCGTCGCGCTCCGCCCGGGGAGAGCGCGGCGGCGACGGCGGGCGCCGCCGCGCCTCGTTTCGGTGGCGCGCTGCCGCCGGCGTCGGATAGCGTGGCTCGGGTGAGCCCGAGCACGCCGCCGGCGCGCCCTCGCCTCGCCGCCCACGTGCTCGCGCGGCGCCACCTGGTCGGCGAGGAGGAGCGCGTCATCCTCCACGATGCCCGCACCGGGCAGCTGCTCCAGCTCGGCCCACGGGAGTGGGTCCTGCTCTCCGCGGCCGACGGGACGCGCGACGTGGAGGGCATCGTCATCGCGGCGGCCCGCGAGGGCGCACACGCGCGTGTGCCCGCGGCGCAGGCGTTCTTCGCAGAGCTCCACGCCGCGGGGCTGCTGGGAGCGGATGACGCCGGCGAGGACGCGGGGCCCTGGAGCGCCGCGGCGCCCGCGGCGCCCGCGCTCGACCCGGGGGAGCGCGATCCCCGCGAGCGCCCGCTGGAGGTGCTGCCCGACTTCAGCCTGCACTGCGACGGCCGCGGGAGCTGCTGCCGGATCTACGCCTCGATCCTCTTCGATCCCGAGGAGGCCGCGCGGGCGCGGGCATTGCGGCCCGACGTGCTGAGCGGGGGCGCGCGCCACGAGCGGGTCTTCACGCCGGAGCGCGGGACGTGGCCGTGCGCGGCCTCCGTCGTGGCGATGCGGGACGGCCGGTGCGCCTACCTCGAGGGCGACGGGCGCTGCTCGCTCCACGCGAACGGCGGGCCCGAGGCCAAGCCGCTCGGGTGCCGCACCTTCCCGACCAGCTTCGTCGACGACGGCGAGTCGGTGCGCGTCTCGGTCGCCGTGGAGTGCGCCTGCGTGCTCGCCAGCGCGGGCCGCCCCGGCGGCGCGCCGCTGCTCGATCCGCGGCTCGTCACGCGGGGAGATCTGGACGAGCGCATCGACGTCGCCCGGCTGCCGGACCGCGCGCAGGTGGCGCCCGGCGCGACCGCCTCCCGCGCCGAGGTCGTCGCCTGGTCGCGGCGCCTCGCCGCGGCAACGCCCCCGCCCGACGTCGCCGCGGGCCTCTTCTCGCTCGCCGCCGCGCTCGAGGCCGAGGGCCTCGCCGAGGGGGCGATCGCGCGCTTCGAGCGGCCCGATCCGCTGGATCCGGCGGCGATCGCGCCCTGGCTCGCCGCGCTCCATGGCCGCGCGGCGCGGCGGGCGCGCGAGGACGCCGCATGGCGGAGCGAGCGGGACCTCGCCCGGAGGGCCACGCGGTGGATCGCGGACGCGACCCTGGCGCTCGGCGAGCCCGACCTGCTCGGCGCGCTGCTCCTCTCGCCCGTGCGCGCGCCCGACCGGGAGCGCTTCACCCTCCGCGCGGCCTTGCATGGCCACCGCCTGCTCGGGGCGCTGCCGCTCTCGCTGGCGCTCCGCGATCGCGCCGTGCGGCTCGTCGTGGCCCGGGCGCTGCCGGCGGTCGTCGCCGGGGAGGGCGCGGACGACCCGGCCTGCGCCGAGCCGATCGCGCTCGTGGAGGCGGCGCTGCGCGGCCACGGCCTCGACGCGTACGCCGCCGAGGCGGCCATGGCCGGGTGATCGCGCGCGCCTCCGTCGAACTCGGAGAGACATCGCCTCCGATCCTGTCGATAATGCGCCCGCGATGAGCCAGCCCCCGCTCGACAACAAGACGGACTTCGCCGCGCACCCACAGCTGCTCGTCGACCGGGACGGCGAGCAGCTGGTCACGATCGTCAAGGCGAGCTTCGAGCTCCAGGGCGACGGCAGCCTCGAGCTCGCGCCCCCCGAGCGCACGCGCGGGGTCCGCCTCGCCGACCTGCCCTGGGAGGAGAAGAAGCCCGAGAGCGTCGCGTACCCCGCCGACGTCTGCCTGTTCAAGCCGGCGACCGACGTGATCTTCGTGGCCACGGCGTACGCGCCGAACGGCAAGGCCGTGCCTTCCTTCGACGTGCGCGTCGAGGTGGGCCCGCTCAGAAAATCGCTCGTCGTGTTCGGCAAGCGGCTCTGGGTGGACAAGGGCGCCGCCCTCACCGCGCCGGCGCCCATCGAGCAGATCGACATGCGCTACGACCACGCCTGGGGCGGGCGGGACGACGACGATCCCGCGGCGCCCCTCGAGGAGCCGCGCAACCCGATCGGCACGGGCGTCACGCGCGCGCCGGCCTCGCTCACCCACCAGCCGGCGCCGGCCATCGAGGACCCCTCGTACCCGATCCGGACCGCGAAGACCGCGCCGCCGCCCGCGGGGATCGGGGCCGTCGGCCGGCACTGGGAGCCGCGCCGCGCGTATGCAGGGACGTACGACGCCGCGTGGCGGGAGAACCGCGCGCCGCTCCTGCCCGAGGACTTCGACCACCGCTTCAACCTCTGCGCCTCGCCGGGCCTCATCGCGGATCCGCCGCTCGCGGGCGGCGAGCCGGTGCGGGCGCTCAACCTCACGCCCGAGGGGGCGCTCAGCTTCGAGCTCCCGAAGGTGCAGGTCGAGATCGAGTTCCACGTGAAGGACCGCGCGCCGGTCGCCTTCGCGCCGCACCTCGACACCGTGCTCGTCGACCTCTACGCCTCCGGCCCGCAGAAGCCGGTGGCCGTCGAGATGGTCTGGCGCGCGCACGTCAAGGCGCCCCGGCGGATGAAGGACGCGCGCGTGATCGTGCGCGAGCGGGGGCGAGCGTGAGGCCCCTCGCCGTCATGGTGGCCGCGGGCGCGGTCACGCCCGTCGGGCTGCGCTCGATCGACACCGCGTTCTCGCACCGCGCCTCGGCCGCGGCGATGCGCGAGTCGCCGCTCGTGGACGGGCAGGGCGAGCCCGTCACGATGTGCTTCCTGCCCACGCTCGATCCGCGGGTCACGGGCGCGGCGCGCGCCGTCCTGCTCGCGGAGCGCGCGCTCGGCGAGGCGCTCGAGAAGCTCGGCCCCGCGGCGCGGGGGCTGCGCATGCAGATGGGCCTGTGCCTCGACGAGCACCTCGGGCAGCGGCCGCCGGGCGGCGAGGCCCCGGCGCAGCGGGTCGCCGCCGAGCTCGCCGCGCGGGCGCAGTCGTACGGGGGCGCGCCGGAGATCGCGGTCAAGGTCTCGACGCGCGGCCCCGCCGCGCCGGGGTTCTTGCTGCCGGAGCTGTGCGACGCGCTCGCGCGAGGCACGATCGACGCGGCGCTGCTCGGCGGCGTGCACACCGACTACGACCCGGCGCGCATCGCCGCGCTCGACGCCGCGGGCCGGCTCTTCCGGCCGGACAACCTCGACGCCCTCGTCCCCGGCGAGTGCGCGGCCTTCGTGGTCCTCGCGCGCCCCGACGTCGCGCGGCGCGCGCTCCTCCGCGAGCTCGGGCAGATCGTCGGCCTCTCCACCGCGCACGAGCGGGCCCGCCCGGACAACGACGAGTCCGCGTTCCAGGCCACGGGCCTCACCGCCGCGCTCCGCGCCGCGCTCGCGCCGCTCGCCGAGCGCGGGCTGCGCGCCGGCTGGGTGCTCACCGATATCACCTTCGAGACCTTCCGCCATTTCGAGCTCCAGGCCGCGTCGGTGCGCACGCAGCAGCTCTTCTGCGATCCGCAGCAGCTGGAGTGCCCCGCCCAGCGGATCGGCGCGCTCGGCGCCGCGGCCATGCCGCTGCACCTCGCGATCGCGTCGGAGGCGTTCGCGCGGGGCTTCGCGCCGCACCCGTGTGCGGTCTCCCTCGCCGGGAGCGACGGCGGGGAGCGCGCGGCGATGGTGGTCGTGGCGCCGGGGTGACGGCGCAACCTGGCGGACCAGGTCCAGGTGCAGCCGCCGAACGGGACGACCGCCGAACTGTGGCGCCCGCGCAAGATGCGTGCTTCGGCCGAAGGTGGGGTCTTTGGAACCGCCGAGCGCGCCACGGACGCCGAGAAAACCACAAAAATTGGCGTCTTATGTGTAGGCGCCTTCTGCGCGGGTTGCCTCATTTGCGAGACAATCAAAGCCAAGCTAGTCAGATGCTTCTTTCGGACACGCAACTGCCGCAGTGACGGCGAATGATTGATTACCTCTCTGGCTGGAGCGTATACTCGATCGATGCTGTCGCCGTTCTAGGCTAGACCGACGAAGCCGGGCTGTCCGAAGGCCTGAGCCGCATTCACACTACGTTCGTGGCGCCGCGTCTGGCGAGGATGCGAGGACGAGCGGGTCCACCCTTTCGCTCACGTGCGCGGTCTACGTCAACGTGACGGAGGGCTCGTTCGACGCGCCGTTCGTCAAAGGCGAATGAGGCTCACCGGCACGGGAAGTCGTCGAAGTGGCCGCAAACGGATAGGTCGGTGCGGCCAGCGCCCACGGATAGATCCCACGCGATTGCCGAAGGCGTACCGACGTATGGCTCGATCGTGAGCGTGCCGGTGATGGGATCGGGCTGCAAACCCATGCCGGCCTGCGCCATGCCGTGCGGCGTCTCGACACCGAGCGTAAACGTTCCCGGCTGCCCGTCCCACATCACGATCCCGAACACGAGCACATCGTCCACGATGGTCGCCGGGGCCAGACAGCCGGAGCCGGCCGGCCAGATCTCCACGAAGAGCGTGGAGGTGGCGGGCTCGTCGTCGCAATCGATGTGGCTGTAGGTCCGATCCGGCGGCACCGTCCAACCGGGTGATGAGGACGAGCCGCTGGTGTCGCTGCTCCCGGCGCCTGGTGCTGACGTTCCGCCGTCGTCGCCGTCGCTCGCGCCACGGCCGTCTTTGGGAACGATGACGGTGCTGTCGCAGGCACTCGCGAAGAGGAGCGCACCCAGGAGGACCACCCACACCATGCGGGCCATAGTATGAGCCGCCTACAACCCACAAACAAGCGGCAATCCCTCGGGTTCGTCGAAGAGCGACAACTGCCTCATCGACCTCGGTTTCGGCTCTGGCGGTGGCTCTGACGGCGTAGGCGCCACAGGCGCAGCCGGTGCGCCCCCGACCAGCCGCAGGAACCCGCGCCCGTTCGGTAACGCCATAGAGCATCAAATAGGTTGAAAGTTGCATGGTTTCAATGGTTTGCGAGACTCGATCGATCTGCCGGGAAGCAAGCTACAAGGCCAAGGAATGCGGAAAGGAGAGCAACCGCAAGGGCACAAGGGGCGCAAGGGACCAGAGACGAGAACTTCTCTTGCCCGCCCCCTTGCGCTCCTTGCGCCCTTGCGGTTGCTCTTCCCTTCTGCTGATTTTCTCGGGACTCCAACGTGATCGGTGCTCTGGCGGGCGCCGTGGGCGCGCCAGCGGGCGGCTCGGGCAACCTGAGCGCCCTTGGCTTCGGGGCTCGGTGGGCGCCGCCGTGACGAGCTCCTCCACATTCCAGATGGGATCGGTCAGCCCGGCCTCCATGGCGGGGCGTCACGCGCAGCGCCTCGTGCGGGCGGCAGAACTTGTAGAACCCCATGCGGAGCGCGACGGCCGCCTTGTGATGCGGCAGGCGCTTGCTGAAGCCGCTGCAGAGCCGCGTGAAGCGGCGGATGTGCATGCGGATCGTGAGGTTCTGCACGCTCCACGTGCGACGTGCTCGCGCGCGCGTTTGCAGCCTGTTTGACGGCGTTTTCGCGTCGTCGGTCGCGAGCGCTGACGGGCAGCGCGGAGCCCATGGTAGCATTACGACATGCGCGTGCGGCTCACCATGGATACCGATGGCGGTGGTCGCACCCTATGGATGCTCGCGGAACTCGAGGAGCCGCCGGCTGTGGGCTCGATCCTCAAGGAGGAGGGCGAGGAGCGCGAGTGGCGCGTGCTGAGCCTGGACTACGTCGATCCAGAGGCCGATGCCAACGAGGCGCTCGCCGAACGCCGCGCGAGGGCCGATGCCGAGGAGAAACTCGCCGAGCGCGAAGCCGAGGTGGAGCTGAGCGTAGCCTCGAAGTTTGAGGGGGCTCGGAGCACGAATTTTGAGGGATGCACTGCGTCGCACATCACAAGCGGATGTTCAGATTTCGCGCCGGAAGTGCGTCGAGTCGCGCCGAACCCGGCTCGCCCGGCGCGATGCTCGACGTCGGCCCCGCCGCGAAGCGCGGCAGGGCCGCCGTCCGAGCCCTCAAAAAACAAGCTCCTTGACATTCACGTTCCCGCGAATTCGTAGCGTCCCGCGAACTCGTGCTCTTGCTAGCGAGGTCGGAACGATCGACCAGGTGCGTCAACCATCGGGCGACCGTGCGGACGCACAGAGGAATGACGCGGAGCGTCCCTCAATCAATTTGGTGCTGACGGGGCGAAAGTCCCTCCATCCTTATGCTCATGCTCAGAGCGGCTCGTCGCCGTGCTCTCCGCCGACCGTGCCGCCGTGCGTGCGCTGGTGGAAGCGCTGCCGAGATGCGGCACGGATCACGCCGAAGAGTATGAGGCCGCGGCGACCACCGAGATGCGGTGGGATGAGATGGGCTCGCGCGTCGAGCTCTCCGACGGGGGCCGCCGCAAGGAATCGACGGACCTGCCGTACGCCGCCCCGCTTCGCGTGCTGCTCGAACGGATGAAGACGTGGGGCGATGCGGTGGATGCGCCGGGTGAGCCGATGCCGAGGGAGCCCGCCGACGCCCCGGACCCGCGCTGGTCCGCTGCGCTGGCGCAGCACGCCCGCGAGCTCTGGGAGGACTGGGAGGGCGAGGCCGCGAAGCCGATCCTGGCCGCGCTCGCCGTCGGCGTGGCCACCAAGCGAGAGGCGACGCTGGTTCTCACCGCACGCGGATACAAGCCCGGCCGAGTGAGGCGCGTGCTGTCCGCCGAGGTGGCGGAGGAGCCGCCGCCCACGCCCGAGGACGTCATTGCCCACATGCGCGACGTGGCGATCCGCGTGGCGGCAGGACGCGCCCCAATACCGGAGCTCGACTGGGACGAGTTCTTGGAGCGGAGCGAGCGGCTCGGAAGGGCTGCGTTCGTGATCGCTGAGCCGATACTGGCCCCGATGGAGCAGCGCGAGCAGGAGGTGGATGATGGCAGTCCGGACGACGCCGACCGCTCCGACGTTGAGGAGACGGACCGTTAGAAGGACATCGACCGGCGCGAGGACGGCAACGATCTCATGACGCAGGTCATCCCAGAGGCGCACATCGCCTGCATCGAGCCCATGAAGCTGGGCGGGTGGGACGTGGAGGAGGAACCCGTGCTGCGGGCGTGGCTCATGCACCGGAGCGACAGTCAAGACGACCCGGGGCCCATTGCTCAAAATTGAGCACTACCGCCGTCGTCGTCCTGGAAGCCGTCGCGATCCTCGGCGTTGCCCGGGCACTGATGGCTGGCGTCAGGGACCTGGTCGATGTCGTTGTCGGGATCCGGGCAGCCGTCGTCGTCCTGGAAGCCGTCGCGATCCTCGGCGTTGCCCGGGCACTGATGGCTGGCGTCAGGGACCTGGTCGATGTCGTTGTCGGGATCCGGGCAGCCGTCGTCGTCCTGGAAGCCGTCGATCGTCTCGGCCTCGTCCCGACACCTGTCGCGCCCGTCGGGGATCCGATCGCCGTCGGTGTCGGGATCGGGGCAGCCGTCGCGCTGCCGCCGGCGAAGCCCCAGCTGCCCGTTTCGCGCAAGCAGCGGACCGCGAACGACACTGACTGGACGGCCACGACCGTCGCTGGGTTCTCGTTCCTGTTCCACTTCGGCGCCCGCCGCCGGTAAGGCGATCGCACCGTCGTGGAACCCGTCGTCCTGGATCCCGTCGCGACCCGTCGTCCTGGATCCCGTCGATGAGCAACGCCCAGGTGGGCGGCGCCGCCGTTTCCGGCGCCGCCCATGTTCAATCCCGCTACGCCGCCCTTGACGACGCCGGCCCCTGAGGCGGCCGGTTTCCGTCGTTGCTACAACAAAGGTCTTCAAGAGGACCCGAGCATGAAGGGGTCGGTCCGGTGCACCGCGAAGATCGGTCCAACGGCGAGGTGCCATCGGCGAAGCCCTCCTGCCTCTCCGGGACGATGCGCGCCTGGTCGTGGTGCGGGTCCAGAGCGCGCAGTTCGCGCCGCCCGAGGACGGCGCGCCGGTTGTGATTTCTGTCACTTTCGTGAGCCAATAGCCCGAGGCTTCCCGCGTCCGTGGACAAGACGCAATCGTCTCTCCTCGTCTGAAGGTGAAGGGCGTGCTGACGTCGCGCATCCAACCCTGCATGAGAGGCAGGAGAGAACCAGTCCTTGACCGGACTCGTTCTCCCTTCACCAACCTGAAGGCACGGTTGTTGCGCTTGCACCTGACTTGACTTCCGAAGCCGTCAACAGGCGGCTGTTTCGGTAATACAAAAAAATGGGCCAACCCGTGCCCGCTAAGCTTCGGGTTGGCCCAGAAAGGGATCCTCTATGCGGACCTCTCTCGGTCGAATTTTGCCTTCGAACCCTGAAAACATCAAGATCGATGGGGCGCCGTGATGGGCGGCGACGCACTCTTTTTGCTTGGCGTGCTCGTCGGCATCTGGCTGTCGCGGTGGTCCGGCTCCTCTGGCGGTTCTTCTGGGAGCCCTCGTCAGCTTCCGCCTTGACCCCTGCCGACCTGGCTGGAATCCGCCAGCCAGGTCGGAGGCATCGTCTCCTGAAGACGGAGTAAGCCGACACGCGAGTTGGGTGCATGATTCTGCGCGTGCGCGCCAGGCCTCGGACACGTGTCCGGTCAAGGCCCCCAAGGCCCATTGCTCAAAATTGAGCACTACCCGGCGCTGGTGGTGGATCTGACGGCGGCGGGGGCTCCGGCTCCGACGGCACGACGGTGGGCGCCCACAGGCGGCGGCTGCGGAGCGGCGGGTGCAGACGGCGGGAAAGCCTCTGCGCCGCTGCGGCGGTGCGACGTGGGCTCCCTTACGCGCCTGCGCCGTATCCGACACGCCTTCGCCCAAGACCCCCGTCATGTACACCAGCCAGCTCCTTCTGCTCATCGTCCGCTGCATCCCCATCGCCATCGAGGTCGACCGCCTCATCCGCACCGCCCGCGCCGATGGTCGACCCGTCGACCGGCGCGATCTCGTCGTCTGCCTGGCGAAGTTGCTCGGTCGGGTCGCCGGGCTCCTTCCCGACGAGTAGCCCCTCCGGGCGTGGGACGTAGCCACCTCGGCGCGGCTCACCCCCCTGGTGCGTTCCTTCGAGCACAGTAGCCGGGCGGCATCGGCACGCTGCCGGCGGGTCGTCAGATCCCGGCTGGATCGTCGAGCCGCGCTCGGTCACGCTCACCGTATGAAGTTTTCGGATGATCCGCGGATCGCCGTATGGGAGCGAGAGAAGGCACGAATTGACAGGAACGAGCCGCCGCCGAACTGGGAGAACCCTCCCAAGCGGCATCACTACGTACCCGAGATGTATCTGAAGCGGTTCGCGGCTCGATCGGGTCCGAAGGGTACGCCACGCGTCAAGCGTATCGAGGCAAAACTCGGACCGGACTCGGGGATCGTCATCGGCGTGCATGATGCCGCCGTCGAAACCGACTTCTATAACATAGAAACAGACGACCCACGACGCGTACACGAGGCGGAGCACATCATTGGTGTCTTCGAAACAGCGGCCGGCTACGCCTTCGCAAACCTGGATCGTCTCGGAGCAGATTACTTTCCGGACGATCTCGACCGAGAGAACCTCGCCATGTTCATGGCGCTCCAGTTCGTCCGAGGTCACGACACAGGTGATTTTCAAACCAGACTCTACACGCAGACGTCGCGGATGATCATGCGCATCGCCGCTTCCTCGCCCGACTACGTGCGCAACTTCCTCAAGGAGCGGGGAGATGACACATCGGACGAGGCCGTGGCGAAGACCGCCGACGCCTTCCGCAGAGCCGCAAAGAGTCTGTCGGTGACTCCGCACAAGAACGAGACCGTCGAAGCTATGCTTAAAGGTCCGAACGATTTTATGCACTATTTCTTCGCGCGAACATGGATTGTGGTGCGCTCGAAGTTCCCATTCCTCACGACGGATCGGCCCATCGCCCTACATAAACGGCGAGATGCGAATGACGCGTGGCGCGGCGTTGGTCTGGAGACGGCCGACAAGATCGTATTCGTGCTCGACCGCCATCGCGCACTGCTGATGGATCATCCTGAATCGGGAAGCACCGAGAACATCATCGATGTCGAACCCGACTTCGCTCGCCGGCTAAATGCATTTGTCGCAAACCGCGCGCGGCGCTGGTTTTTTCATCACCCTGACGACAGTCCTCTTGACGGGGTCCCGTTCAACCCGAACCCAAACACGCCGGGCCCTGGGCCGACACGCTGAAGCCCCATGACAACCTGGCAGCCTTCGCGCCAACCCGCTGTGAACGGTCTCCATTGCGCTCGTCGCGGCGGTGAGGATCCTTCGCCGCTGGGTGATGTCCGGAACTACATCGGAGCCACCCGCATCCCGGACACCCTCATCTACTGAAGCCAATCCGGAGCACTGACGACCTACCGCGAGGTACTTCACGGGTAGACGACGGTCCCGTGATTGAGTTCGCACCACCTCACCACTCCATCCGTGGCGGCATAAAACCACACCTCCATGGTCCCGTCGACCGTCGTCCCCTGGATCGGGTTTTCAGCAATGACACACTTGGCCACCATCCCATCGGATGGACAGCGGGCTCCGCTCTGGTTGATGGCCACGCAGTCCCCGTACTGCCAAGAGCCTATGCAGAAGGGGAACTCTCGCTCGGCATGCGTATACCAGCACATCCTGTCGGATTCAGGGTTTGGGCAATCAAGTGTTATTGAAAACTCTGTCCCGACCGTTGGTTCCAGGCCAGCGGCACATGTGATGCCCGGGCTGATATCACCACCCATGCCGCCACTGCCTGCAACTCCAGTCTCTGGGGAACTTCCACCGTGACCGCCAGCGCCCATGAAGCCGCCGCCGCTCGAATGCGCCGCGGAGACCTGAGCCTCTGCGCCTTCGCCGTTGGGCACGTCGGACGCCGCCGCAGGCTCCGACGTCGAGCATGCAGCCATGATGACGTACGCGAAGCATCCGCTGATCGGGCCACCGATGTCCAGGATGAGCCGCACGCGCATCCGGCGACGCTAGCACGGGCTCAGCGCGTTCCGATAGCGCCCGCGCGCCACCGCGAGGAAGAGCCGTCAAACAGGCTGTAAACGCGCACGCGGGCTAGGACATGCGCTGTCCGACCGGGCTCATGAACCGGCGATCTCTCAAGTACTACCCTAATGGCCTTAACCGAAAGCGCCCTGCCTCCGGCTGGTCCCCGGAAGCAGGGCTGCGAAACGCCAGGCAGTCGCCTACCTCGCGCCCATCGCACCGCGAACGGTACGGCCGCGCCTGGGGAGAGGCAAGGGTCCGTGGCGAACGTGCTCCCACGCGAGCGGCAGCTTGCCGTGCTCGCGGCCTTGGTGGACGGCAACAGCGAGCGCGCGGTCGAGCGCATGACCGGCGTCAGCCGGCCGACGATCAACCGCTTCGCCCTCTTGGCTGGGCAGGGCGCTGCCCGCCTTCATGACCGGCGCGTGCGGGACCTGTCCTGTTCGCTGATCAGCTTCGATGAACTCTGGGGGTGGGTGGCGAAGAAGCCCCACCGCGTGGACCCGACCGAAGATGCGGTTGATGTCGGCGAGGGGTGAATCTTCGCCGCGATCGACGTATCGAGCCGGCTCTGCGTCTCGTTCTACGTGGGGAAGCGGGACCAGGAGAGCACCGACCGCTTCATCGAAGACATCCGCGCGCGGCTCGTGGTGATGCCGCAGCTCATGACGAGCGACGGCTTCGCGCCGTACGTCACGTCCGTCGGGACGAGCTTCGGCCCGTCGAGCACATTCGCGCAGACCATCAAGCACTACCGCAAGGGGAGCCGCCGCGGATTGGACCATCGATACGAGCCGCCCCGGGACCCGTTCATCGTCAAGCGAGCGGTCTTCGGCGCGCCCGATATGGCGAAGGCGAGCACGGCGTACTCCGAACGCCTGAACCTCACCATGCGGCACGTCAACGGCCGCCTGCGTCGCCTCTGCTTGGCATTCTCCAAGAAGATGGAGAACCATAGGGCGGCCGTCGCGCTCGCCTACACGCACTACAACTTCTGCCACGTGGTGAAGACCCTCCGCGTGATCCCGGCGATGCAGGTCGGCGTCACCGACCACGTGTGGTCCGTGGAGGGGTTGCTCGACGAGCTCATGGCCGACACGCCGAGCGAGAAGCCCATCGCTCGGCCCCTCTCCCACGTGAAGCCGGAGGGAGCCGCCCGGGAGCTCCCGGCAGGACGCGGGTTCTTGCGCGTGGTGCCGGGCGGTGCCGCACCGAGCCCGCCCGTCGCCCCTGCGCCACCTCCGCCCGCCCCGGTACCCGTCGCAGCGACCCCGAGCGCACCCGCCCCCGTCGAGCCGACCGGTCAGCTCGACCTGCTCTCGTGGCGTCCGAAGCCCCGGAAGCCGGTGCAGTTGTCGCTGTTCCGCGATCCGCCAGAGGAGGGGCAAACTTAGCCAGATCAAGGGCCTGGCCAAACTTGGCCACTACCGATGAAATTCAGTCCTGAGATCGTCGACCCCCTTGCGCCGGAGCTCGTCGCCGGACGGCGCGCCGACCCGATCGCGCGCCGCGCCGGCCACCCCGCGCGGCGCCGTGCAGCGCAGGAACCTGCGCCCCTCTGCCGTGTCGAAAGGCACCATGCCCAGGCCTTCCCTTCCGCTCGCCGGCCTCCTCCTCGTCGCCTCCCTCGGCGCCGCCGCGACCTCCGACGCGGCCACAGATGGCCGCGATGCGGTCGCCCGCGGCCTCGACCTCTTCCTTCACGCGCCCGACCGCGGCGCGCCCGGCGCCACCCTTCCGGTGCAGGTCCTCGCGCTCGGCTTCCCCACCGCGGTCACGCTCCGGCCGCTCGAGGCGGTCACCGTGGAGGCGACCTGGGATCCCGAGCACCTCGGCAAGGTCAGCGCCGTCCCGCCGCCCGTGCGGGTCACTACCGACGCGAAGGGGCGCGCTCACCTCGACGTCCCGATCCCGGAGGGGCCCGAGCGCGAGCTCCGGCTGCTGCTCGGCGTGCGCGCCGGCGACCGGCAGCGGACCCGGACGCTCACCGTGCACCGACTAGCGCCGCTCCAGGTCGACCTGCACGTCCCTGACACGCGCGTGGTGCCGGGCAGCGCGATGTCGGCGTGGATCACGGTGCAGAGCCAGGCCTCGGGGCAGCCGGCCCCGCGGGTCCCCGTGGAGGTCAGCCTGCTCGAGGGCGGAGTCGCCCGGCACACGGCCGTGGTCACGACCGACGCGGCCGGCGTCGCCATGACGCGCGTGCCCGTCCCCTGGATCGACGAGCCCGGCTGGCGCTGGATCCTCCGCGCCCGCGCGCGGAGCGCGGCGGGGACCTCGTCGAACGCCGCGGAGATCTCCCTCTCGCCGCGCGAAGAGACGCCCGGCGCCCCGCAGATGCTGGCCGAGTGGTCCGAGCAGGATCTGCGCGCCGGGGATCGCGCAGGCTACGTGATCCGGATCCGCGATGGCGCCGGCCAGCCCGTCGCCGGGCTGCCGGTGCGGACCTGGACCGGGCCGAAGGGCACGAGCCCGCCCGAGGACAAGGCCGCGTGGGAGAAGCTCACCACGCCCGCGCGCACCGACGCGGCCGGCGAGGTCCGCGGCGCGGCCGTGGCGCCCACCACCGTGGTGCAGGGCGCGGGGACCACGCTGCGCGTCGTCGCGCGCGCGACGTTCGAGGGGCACGCGCTCGAGCGCGAGGCCACCGTCTCCGTGGAGAGCCCCACCTCGGAGGCGACGCTGCTCCCCGAGGCGGGCGCGATCGTTCCGGGCGTCGCTCAGCGCATGCTCCTGCGCGTCCGCGATGCGCGGCGGAAGCCGGTGCAGGGCGCCTTCACCGTCGAGGGCGACGGGCTCCAGGCCGCCGTGACCACCGACGCGTACGGCGAGGCCGAGGTGACCTGGGACGCGCCCGTCGAGCTCGGGGCCTTCCGCAACGTCGGGCCGTGCGCTGGCGGCGTCGCGGCGGCGGTGCGCGTGCGGCCATCAGGCGAGCTCCCGGCGCTCGCGTCGCGGCGCGAGCCGTTCGCGCTGTGCGTCTCGGTCGATCGCGACGCATCGGCGCTGCTCCGGCCCGAGCGGCTCCTCGCCCGCGCCGGCGACGCGCTCCCGCTCCGCGTGATCGACGCCGGCGGCGCGGGCCCGCGCGCTGGCGGGCGGCCGGAGGGCGGCAGGGCAGCGGACGGCGCCGGCTGGAGCGTGATCGTCCAGGCAGGCAACTCGGCCCGCGCGGCGAGCGCCTGGATCGCCGGGGGCCCGGAGGGCGGCGCGCTCGGCCTGCCCGAGGGCGCGGCCGGCGTCTGGACGCTCAGCGCCGCCGCTCCCCGGCCGGGCGCCGCCGCGCGGCAGGCCGGCGGCGCGGTGCTCGTCACGCCGCGCGTCCTCCCTCGGCTCGAGGCCCGCATCACGGGCGGTCGCGCGGCCCCGCGCGGCGCCGTCGACGTGGACCTGGCGCTCACCGACGGGGGCGGCCGCGGCCTGCCCGGGACCGTCGCGGCCGTCGTCGTGGATCTGCACGGCGGGGGCAGCGTCGGCGGCCTCGCGGCGCTCGACTCGCGCGCGCGGCTCTGCCAGGGCATGGTCGAGCCCGAGCGCTGTGGCGCCTTCCTGCAGGGCGATCCAGCGCTCGAGCCGCTCCGGCGCGCGGAGCTCAGCGCGAGGGCGCGCGAGGCGATCGCGCCGGCGAACGATCCGGCCGGCTCCGCGCGGGCGGCGCTCGACGAGGCGTTCGGCCAGGTGCTTCGCTCGCTCGAGGGGGCGGTCTTCGAGGCCGCCAGCGATCCGGAGCGGCTGCGCGACGTGCGCCGCCGCGGGCCGGGCGGCGCCTATGCGTGGAACCCCGAGCTGATGACCCTGGTCACCGCCGCCATGGATGCGCCCCCCGAGACGCCCGGCGGCGAGCCGCTCTCGCTCGCGGACCTCCTGGCGGTGGACCCGCAGGTCACGTTCGATCACGTCGCTCGCCGCGTCACCCGCCTCAAGCTCTTCCGCATCCTCGCCGCGGCGCGCGCGTTCCGGCGCGAGCGCCTTCTCGACCCGGACGAGCCGGCGCTCCGCGATCCGAACGCGCTGCTCCGCCGCCTGGTGCGCGACGCGCAGCTCGAGGAGTCGCTCCTGCTCGATCCCTGGGGCGGCACGATCCAGTTCACCCCGACGACCGCGCCGCCCGCGCCGTTCCTCACGGTGCGGCGCGGCTTCGCCCTGCACGCGCCCGGGCCCGACGGCCGGATCGGCACGGGCGACGACGTGCGCGATCCGTTCGAGCGCGTGCTGCGCTCGGGCACGCCGTACGCCAGGGCGGTCGGCGAGGATCGCCTCGTCGACGCGAAGTTCGACATGGAGGTCGGCGACGCCACGGTGTCGGCGTGGGAGAGCCTCCTGGAGGAGTTCACGGGCACGTCGCTGGGCGAGGGGATCGGCCTGGGCGGCCTCGGCCTCTCCGGCGTGGGCGAAGGCGCCGGCGGGCTCGGTCAAGGCCATGGCAGGCTGGGCGGGGCTCACCGCACCTCGTACGGCGCGCCGCGGGGCGTGTTCTTCTGGTCGCCGCCCCAGCGCACGGACAAGGACGGTCGGCTGCGGATGCGCGTCCCGCTCGGCGACGTCGAGACGACCTTCCGGCTCGTCTTCGTGGGCGTGCCGGACGGCGCCACGCCGGCCACCGCCACGCTCGACGTGCCCACCGCGCAGCCGCTCTCGGCGCGCGTGGAGGCGGGCGCCGCGTGGGTCGAGGGCGACGAGGTCGACGTCGAGATCTCGGTCCGGAACCGCTCGCCGAGGCCGCTCCGCGCGATCGTGGAGCTCACGGCGCGCGGCGTGGCCGAGCTCGCGGACCCACGGCGCCGGGCGGTGGCGGTCGACGTGCCCGCGGGGGGCGCGGCCCCGGTGCGCGCGCGGGTGCGGGCGCTGCGCGCGGGGCGGGCGGAGCTCGCGGTCGCCCTGAAGGCGCAGGGGACCCCGGGCGACACGCTCGTGCACGCGTGGGACGTGCGCCCCGCGGGCGAGCCCACCGAGCTGAACATCGCCCAGATCGTCGAGGGGGGCGCCACGGCCACGCTGCGCATTGCGGCGGACGCGCAGCGCTACCAGCCCACCGGCCGCCCGCGGCTCGTCGTCGAGCGCGGCCTCGCGGGCGCGCTCACCGCGGCGCTCGAGGTGATGGATCCCGACCGGCTCTCGTCCGCGGGGGCGATGGCGGACGCGGTGGAGGTCGCGGCGCTCGTGCGCCGCTGGGCCGCGGCGCGCGGGGGCGATGGCGCGCCGCTCGCCGCGCGCGCGGAGGACATCGGCCGCCGCGCCGTGGGCCGGCTGCTCGCGTACAAGGACAGCAAGAAGGACCTGGCCTCCTGGCCTCCGGCGCTCCGGGCGCGCACCTTCGCGCCCGCGTCCGTGGCGGAGGAGCTGCCGAAGATCGACGCGCGCTGCCCGCCCGAGCCCCTGCAGCCCGCGGCGGCGCTCGACGCGCTCGAGGTCGAGCCCTCTCCGGCGGGGGGCGCGGTGAACGCGTGCTGGGACGCGCTCGTGACGAGGACGCTGGACGAGGTGATCCGGAGCGGCGATCGCGTGGCGCTCGCCCGGGTCCTGCTCGCGCTCGCGGAGCGGCCGCACCGGGCGGCGCTGGCCGCGAACGTGGCGGACCGGCTGCGCGCCTGGGTGGCGCTGCTCCCGACCGGCGGCATCACCTTGCCGCCGGGTCAGGCCGAGGATCGGAGCGCGCGCGCGGTGGTCTACGCGGCGCTCCTCCGCGCCGCCGGGCTCGGCCGGAGCGCGGCGCCGCCCGCGAGGCTCCTCGGCTGGGTGGGCGTGCAGCGGGACGTGCGCGGCGGCTACGGCGCGCCGGCCAGCACGCGCGCGGTGGTGCGCGCGCTATTGGCCCACGGGGGTGAGGGTCGCGAGGAGGCGCGGGTCACGGTGACGTCGGGCGGCGCGCGCCGCGACGTGAAGGTCGGGCCGTCGGGGCGGCTCGTGGTGCCGCTCGACGCGGGCGCGACGGAGGTGACGGTCGACGTGGTGGGGCCCGCGGTCGTGGCGCGCCTGGAGCGCCCGGCGCTCCGGCGCTGGAGCCGGCCGCCGGCCGCGGCGGCGAGCCCCGTGCAGGTGGAGATCTCCTGGCCGAAGCGCCCGCGCGCGGGAACGACGGGGAAGCTCGCGGTCTCGCTGCGCCACGCGCTGGGCCGCTCGGTCGAGGTCGACGTGCGCATCCCGCTGCCCCCAGGGGTGTCGCTGGCCGCACCGCTCGGGGGCGTGCGGCAGGTGAACGGCGTCCTCGCGCTGCGGGCTTCCCTGGAGGCGAGTCGGCTCGCGACGCTGGTGGAGATCCCGGTGCGCTTCGCGCTCGCCGGGAAGGTGACGGCGCCCGAGGCGCAGGCCCGGGTGGCGCAGGAGGAGCTGCCGCGCGCGGTGGTCCCGGCGCGGCCGATCGTGATCGAGTGAGCGCCGGCGAGCTTGCCCGCTGTCGCCTCCGTCCATCGTATCCTGCGTATCCTGGGCGCCGTGCGCCCTCGGCCGATCGCCCCAGCCGCGAGCTGGCGCGTCCTCCGTTGACCCATCGACGGATGGTTAGGCAGACACGGCAACCCCGCAGGAGGTCCTCGCATGCCCTTCCAAATCGCACCGCCCCTGCTTGAACGCCTGCGCGCTCGACGTCTTGAACAACGTCAGCTGCGGGCAACCCGCAGCACCGCCGGCGCGCCGCGCGAGCAGACGGGCGGCAACGACACCGATTTCATTGGACACCTCTTCTCTGGAACTTCTTCCGTCGATCAGGTGGCCGGGCGGTACGTCGCGGCCATGAACTCTTGGCAGGACGAGGTTGAAGACAAGTATGACGCGTTCTTGCCGCGAGCTTGATGGTAATGTCGCTTTCGCGCGCGATCGGTCAATAAGTGGATCGTATCGTGTAGAATATCTCCCAGGAGAGCTATTCGCATGACCCAAGAGCTGCGGAAGTTTGATTTATTCGCCCCCCATTTCCAGGCGGACCCGTTCCCCACCTATGCCGAGATGCGCCGCTCCGGGCCGGTGTGCGTGCTCGAGCCGCTGGGCGCCTGGGCGGTGAGCCGGTACGCCGATGTCATCGCCGTCCTCAAGAACCCTCAAAAATTCTCGTCCGCTGGCAACGTCGACGCCTTTCACCCGCCTTGGCTCCCGAGGCAGCCGGGGGCGCACTCCCTGCTCGCAATGGACCCGCCGGAGCACACGAAGCTCCGGAACCTCGTCAGCCGCGCCCTGGGTCCCGGGATCATCACGAGCATTGAGCCCATGGTCCGCGCCATCGCCGAGCGCCTCTCCGACACCCTGCAATCCAGGGGTGAGTCGGATTTCGTCGCCGACTACGCCGTCCCGATGACAGCGGGCGTTATCGGCGAGCTCCTCACCCTGGATCCTTCTCTCTACGCCAATTTTAAACGGTGGACGGACGATATCCTCAGCGTCACGCCCGTCCCGCAGAGCCCCGAGCACGCCGAGCGCGTCCGCGCGTCCGTCGCCGAGATGGAGCGCTACCTCGGCGACGTCCTCGAGGCGCGGCGGCGCGCACCCGGCGATGATCTTGTGAGCGCGCTCCTCCAGGCCGAAATCGACGGCCACAAGCTCACCCCGGAAGAGCTCATGTCCTTCATCTTCGTCCTGGTCCCAGCGGGGTTCGATACCACATCCACATTGATAAGCAAATCAATCATTACCCTCGCCAAGCGCCCCGCGGACACGGAGCGGCTGCGCGAAAACCCGGCGCTCATCCCTCGATTTATCGAAGAAATGCTCCGGTGGGACCCGCCTACCCATAACATCTTCCGCAAGGCGATGCCCGGAGCGGAGGTGGGCGGCGTCAAGGTGCCCGCCGGCGCTCCAGTGACGGTCATCCTCGCGTCCGCCAACCGCGACGAGGCCGTGTTTCCCGATCCCGACGAGTTCAATATGGACCGCGATGTGCCAAAGACCGGGACGGGGGCGTCGGTCGCGTTCGGGCACGGCGTCCATTTCTGCGTCGCCCACCTCCTCGCGCGCCTGGAGGCGAGGGTGGCGCTCGAATCCTTGCTCGCTCGATTCAAGCGAATCGATCTGGTCAACCCCACCATCGAGTGGAGCACGATGGTCTTCGTGCGAACCCCATCGCGGCTGCCGGTCCGCGGCGTCTTGCCCTGATCAAGAACCTCCTGGCGTGCCGAACAGGTTGGAGCTCGCCTGAATTCTAGAACCCTGATCTCGCCGTGGAGCGCGCTCCGCGTTCGATCGGGCGGCACGCACGGCTCGGCGCGACGGCGGTAGGCGCGCTCGCGCTGGTCCCGGGCCTCGGGCGCTCCGCGAACGCGCGCGGCGCAGGGCGCGCGGCGAGCTCGGATCGCGCGGTGGGTACGCGAGGGTCTCGGATCCGCAGGATCCGCCCCCCACGCCCCTCTCCCCGCGTCGGCGCCGCGTCGGGTTCCAGCGCCGGGGCTTGGCGCCGTCCGCCGATCGCCTACCATGCCCCCAATGGCCGCTACCTTCGCCACCTTCTCCCTGGAGGGCGACAAGCTCCCCGCGGACGTCGCCGTGACCCGCTTCGAGGCCGTCGAGGCGATCTCCACGCCCTACACGGTCGAGGTGCGCTTCGCGACGCTGGACACGTCGTTCCGGGTCGAGGACTGCCTGCGCAGCCGCCTCTGCCTGCGCGTCGTCGACACGTCGGGCCAGGAGCGGCTGTACGACGGCATCGTGGACCGCGCCGGCTTCGCGCACATCGTGGGCGAGAGCCGCCAGTTCGACGTCCGCCTGCGGCCCGCGCTGGCCGCGCTCGCGCACCGCGAGGGGTGCCGCATCTTCCAGGAGAAGACGATCGTCCAGGTCGCGCAGTCGGTCTTCGAGGACGCCGGCTTCGGCGACAAGGTCGAGTGGCGGATCGCGAAGGAGTACGAGCCGCGCGAGTTCATCGTCCAGTACCGCGAGTCGCACCTCAACTTCGTCTCGCGGCTCCTCGAGGACAACGGCCTCTTCTACTACTTCCGGCACGAGGCCGCCGGGCACACGATGATCATCACCGACGACCCCGCCGCCTTCGAGGTGGAGGAGGGGCTGCCGGTGAACTTCCGCATGGCGCAGGGCGGCCTGCCCGGGAGCCTGCCGCTCTCCAAGCTCACGAGGACGCGCGCGCTGCGCACGAGCCTCGTCCACCTCCGGGACCACGATTTCGAGAAGCCCGACGTGAAGCCGGAGTCCGCGCTGCCCCGCAAGGAGGCCATCGCGGCGCCCTACTTCGAGTACCCCGCCGGCTTCACGAAGGGGAGCGTGGGCGGCCGCCGCGCCGAGGCCCGCATGCGCGAGCTCTCCGCCGACGCCGACGTGTGCGAGGGCGAGAGCCGCGCGGCCGGGCTCAAGGTGGGCGAGCCGTTCGCCGTCGAGGGCGCCGCGGAGCCGTGCCTGAACGGCGAGTTCGTGGTCACCCGCCTCGTCTCGCGCGGCAACCAGACGCTCACCGGCGGCGTGACGAACTACGACGTCGAGAACCACTTCCGCGGCGTCCCCAAGGGCGCGCCCTTCGCGGCCGAGCGCCGCGCGCGGCGGCCGCGCATCCGCGGCATCCAGACGGCGGTCGTCACGGGGTCGAGCACCCAGGAGCAGGCGCTCCACGTCGACAAGTACGGCCGCATCAAGGTCCGCTTCTTCTGGGACCGGCAGGGCCAGCAGGACCACACCTCGAGCTGCTGGCTGCGCGTCTCGCAGATCGCGATGGGCGGCTCGATGATCCTCCCCCGCGTCGGCTGGGAGGTCTCGGTCGCGTTCCTCGACGGCGACCCGGACCGGCCGCTCGTGCTCGGGCGCACCTACAACGCGGAGAAGACGCCGCCCGACGCGCTCCCCGCCGCCAAGGCGTCCGGCACGCTGAAGAGCATGTCGTCGCCCGGCGCGGGCGGCCACAACCAGATCGGCATGTCCGACACCGCGGGGAGCCAGGGGTTCGGCATCCACGCCCAGAAGGACCTCAACGTCACCATCAAGAACGACAAGGTCGAGGAGGTCACGGTCAACGAGGAGCAGCACATCAGCGTGAACGGCTCCCGCTCGGTGAAGGTCGACGACTCGACCTCCGTCGCCGGCAACCAATCGCTCGACGTCGGCGCGGTGCTCTCGCACAAGATCACCGGCAACCAGAGCATCTCGATCGGCGGCAACGACACGACCAACGCGATCAGCAACTACGTCGAGAAGGTCACCGGCAACCGCTCCTACACGGTGAGCGGCAACCAGATCACGATCTCGAACGGCGTCAGGCACTCCATCACCGGGGACATGAGCCGCAAGGTCGGCGCGCTGCAGCTCTCCGGCAGCCTGGGCTCGATCAACGACAACGTCCTCGGCGGGATGACGGAGACGGTGGGCGCCGTGAAGGCGCAGATCATCAACGGCAGCCACGGCGAGCAGATCACGGCCAACAAGGACCAGACCTCGCTGGCGGCGGAGCTCCACCTCACGAAGGGCTCGCTCTCCCACGTGGCGCTCGGCGTCACCAACATGGTCGGCGGCCTCCATTACCAGAAGCTGGACGGTGATCTCGTGGTGCAGGCGCCGCTCATCACCCTCCTCGGCGCCGTCGGCGTCTTCAAGGGCGGCGGCAGCGAGCTCAAGCTCGGCGGCGGACCCGTCGTGATCAAGGGGTCGAAGATCGCGGTCAAGGGCGCGCTCGTCGTCAAGATGGGCGCGTCGATGAAGCTCGGATCGTGAGGGCCCATGCGCCCTGGTGAGGTGAAGAGTGGCTGATCATCATGTCCTCGCGATCCCCTCCCTCAGCGTGGAGGGCAAGATCTACCGGGTGCTGCGCTTCGAGCTCACGGAGCAGCTCTCGGAGCTCACCCGCCTCGAGTGCGAGCTGCTCGACGACGAGGCGGCGCTGCCGAGGCCGAAGGAGGTCCTCGGCAAGCGCGCGGTGTTCACGCTGTCGCGCAGCGACGACACGCAGACGCGCTCTTTCGCCGGGACCATCGTCCTCGCCGAGCTCGTGCCCGATCCCGACGACGTGCCCACGCTGCGGATCGAGGTCGCGCCGGCGCTCTGGAACCTCGGGCAGCGCTCCGACTGCCGGATCTTCCAGGACAAGAGCGCGGTCGACATCGTGAAGGAGGTCCTCGAGGGCGCGGGCGTGCCCGCGGCCCAGCAGGACTGGCGCGTGACCGAGCCCCACCCGACGCGGGTCTACACGGTCCAGTACCGCGAGCGGGACCTCGATTTCGTGCACCGCCTCCTCGCCGAGGAGGGGATCTACTTCGCGATCCACATGAAGGACGACGAGGACGTCGTCGTCTTCGGCGACTCGCCGACCGGCCTCGAGGACATCGAGGGCGCGACGTCGCTGCCGTTCTTCCAGGACTTCGGCGTCGAGGGCTTCGCGGATCGCGTCGTCCGCCTCTCGCGGGAGGTCTCCGTGCGGAGCGACAAGGTGTTCGTCCGCGACTACGACCCGGAGAAGCCCTCGACGAAGCCGGAGGCGTCGGCCGAGGGGAGCGATCCCGGGGAGCACGTGCTCGAGATCTACGAGCACCCGGCGCGCACCGCCGACGCGAGCGTCGCGGAGCGGCTCGCCAAGGTGCTGCTCGACTCGGTGCAGGCGGAGCGCGACGTCGTGCACGGCGAGAGCGGCTCGCTCGCGCTGCTCCCGGGCCGGCGCTTCTCGGTCGACGGCCACCCCTACGACCCGCTCAACCAGGAGTACCTCGTGGTCCGCGCGCGCATCGCCGGCAGCCGGCCGCGGAACTTCGAGCTCTCCGGCCGCGCGGGCGCGGAGGACGGCGCGCGCGACCTCCGGTCGAGCTGCGAGTTCTGGGGCGTGCCGACCGGGAGCACGCGCTACCGGCCCCCGCGGCGCGCCCGCGAGCAGGTGATCCCGGGCACGCAGACCGCGATGACCACCGGGCCCTCGGGGCAGGAGATCCACACCGACGCGGGGGGGCAGGTGAAGGTCTCCTTCCACTGGGATCGCTCCGGAAAGAAGGACGACACCTCGAGCCGCTGGATCCGCACGAGCCAGGTGCCGACGGGCGGGTCGATGCTGCTGCCGCGCGTCGGGTGGGAGGTCACCGTGCGCCACGTCGAGGGCGACGCGGACAGGCCGTTCGTGATGGGCCGCATGTACAACGCGCTCACGCCGCCGCCCTACGCGCTCCCGAAGGAGGCGGGGAAGAGCTCCCTCCAGACCGCGACGACGCCGGGCGGGGGCAGCACCAACGAGCTCCGGATGTCGGACACGAAGGGCGGCGAGGAGATGTTCATCAACGCCTCGAAGGACATGTCCACCGAGGTGAAGAACAACGCGACCGAGTCGATCGGCAACAACCACAAGAAGAAGATCGGCGCGGACCAGACGACGAACGTCACGGACAGCATGACGACCAGCATCGGGTCGAACCAGACGCTCTCGGTCTCCGGCAACCAGTCGATGAAGATCGAGACCTTCCACGTCGACGACATGGGCGGCGATCACTCGCTCTCGATCGGCGGGAACCGCGACATGAAGATCGGCGGGGATCACAAGCGCGACGTCACCGGCAACAGCTCGCTCACGGTGTCCGGCAACCAGATCGATCTCGTGGTCGGCTCGGTCACGGATCAGACCCTGGCCGGCTTCAACCACGAGGTCGGCGCGGCGCTCGTCGAGCTCGCGCTGGGGCACCGCTCCGTGACGGTCCAGGGCGACCGGAGCGAGACGGCCACCGGCGCGAAGGTGATCGCGGTCAAGTCGGGCCGCGGCGTGCAGGTCGGCGGATCGATGAACGTGAAGGTCGGCGGCGCGATCGTCAACGTGGCGAACGGGAACCGCGTGGAGAGCTCGCTCGGCACGTACACCGAGCTCGCGGGGGGCGCGCAGCTCGTCAAGGCGAACAACGCCGTCTTCGAGGCGACCGGCGCGCTCACGCTGGTCATGGGCGCGTCGATCCTCTCGCTGACGCCCGCGAGCGTCGCGATCATCGGCGTCTCGGCGAAGCTCGACGGCGACGTCTCCGACACCGCCGCGCTGGTGCTCGACAACTGAGGAGGAGGCGAACGTGGCACGCGAGATGATTGCGCACTTCACGATCGACGAGGTCCCCGCGGCCCGGGTGCTCCGCTTCGAGTCGACCCACGAGGCCGGCAGGCCGCTCGTCCTCGACGTCGAGGTGTACCTCCACACGTTCCAGGAGCTCGAGGCGATGATCGGCAAGCCCGCGGCGCTCTCCTTCGGCGTGCCCGGGGAGGTGCCGCGCCTCATCGCGGGCACGGTGGAGGCCGCGACCTCGATCGGCACCACCGAGCTCGGCGTCGAGGGGCTGCTGGGCGTCCGCTACGCCGTCCGCGTCGTCTCCTCGCTCGCGCTCCTCGCGCGCAGCGTCGACTCGCGGATCTTCCAGGACATGAGCGCCAAGGAGATCGTGGCGAAGGTCCTCGAGGATCACGGGGTCACCAAGGTCGCGTGGCGGCTGAGCGGCGACTGCCCGAAGCGCGAGTACTGCGTGCAGTACCAGGAGAGCGCGCTCGCGTTCATCTCGCGGCTCATGGAGCACGAGGGCATCTACAGCTTCGTCGAGGTGGACGCCGACGGCGAGCTCCTCGTCTTCGACGACGACAGCACCGTCGCCGGGCCGATCCCGGGCGACCCCGCGCTGCCGTTCCGCCGGCGCACCGGGCTCAGCGCGGCCGACGAGCGCGACGCGATCTACGCGATCCGCGAGCTCGAGCGGGTGCGCTCCGGCAAGTTCGTCCTCCGCGATTTCGACTTCAAGCGGCCGAAGCTCGATCTCACGGCGACCGCGGCGTCGGGCGAGAACGACGCGCTCGAGCGCTACGACTACCCGGGCGGCTACTTCGAGCCGAGCGAGGGGCAGCGGCTCGCGCAGATCCGGCTGGAGGAAGAGCAGGTCGAGCGGCACACGATCGAGATCGACACCGTCTGTTCGCGCCTCGCGGTCGGCCAGAAGCTCACGATCACGGACGCCGGCGAGCTCGACGGCGAGTACTTCCTCTTCGCGGTGAAGCACACCTACGTCCACGAGGAGGACGACGCGCTCGGCGGCGAGCGCGCGACGCCGCGCTCCAGGGCGCGGGCGCGCCTCGTGCCGGCTTCCGTGAAGTACAGGCCGCGGCGCATCACGCCGATCCCCCTCATCGAGGGGCCGCAGACCGCGACGGTGGTGGCGCCCGCCGGCTCCCAGACCGAGGCGATCCACACCGATGAGTTCGGCCGCTGCAAGGTGAAGTTCCACTGGGATCGCAGCGACGTGATCGACGACAAGGCGTCGTGCTGGATGCGGGTCGCGCAGCTCCAGACCTCCGGCTCGATGATGCTCCCGCGCATCGGCTGGGAGGTGATCGTCGAGTTCCTCGAGGGGAACCCCGATCGGCCGATCGTGACCGGGCGCCTCTACAACGGCGTCTACATGCCGCCGTACGCGCTGCCGGAGGGCAAGACCCGCACGGCGATCCAGACCTCGAGCACGCCGGGCGGCGGCGGAGCCAACGAGATCCGCTTCGAGGACAAGGCGGGCTCCGAGGAGATCATGGTGCACGCCCAGCGCGACATGAAGACGGTCGCGGCGAACAACGCCAAGCGGAACATCGGCAACAACGAGACGTCGGTCGTCGGGAACAACGCGTCGCTCGAGGTCGGCGGCAACCAGACGACGAAGATCACGAAGGGCTCGCAGAACACGGTGGGCGCGAACCAGACGATCAGCGTCGGAGGCAACCGCAACGTCGAGGTGAACGCGGTGTCGGCGCTGACGGCGAAGGGCAACGCGACGACCACCGTGGGCGGCAACCAGTTCGAGATGGACGGCAACCCCCTCGAGGCGATGCTCGCGCTCGCGGCGCAGGCGGCGGTGCAGTTCGCGAGCGTGATGGCCAACAACGCGATCGCGGCGGTCCAGGGGCAGGTCGACGGCGCCATCAACCAGGTGATGGCGCCGATCAACGGGCTGACCCAGAAGGCGGCGGGGGTGTCGGGCGCGATGCAGGCCGTCGCCGGCGGAGACATGAGCCGCATGCCCGGAATGATCGCGGGCGCGTCGGGCATCCCCGGCGCGAGCCAGCTCGCGGCCTCGATGGGCGGCGGCGGGGGCGGCGGCGGCGCTGCCGGCGGCGCGCCGGGCGCCGCAGCGCCCAACATGCTCGCCTCGATCGCGTCGAACGTGGCGCAGAGCAGCCTCGCCGGGAAGGTCTTCGTGAAGCCGGAGGCGCTCGCCTCGGCCCTCGGCATGGACGGGGGCGGCGGCGGCGGTGGGTCGACGGCCAACGTCGGCGGGCCGGACGGCGCCGTCGATGGCGTCGATGCGACCGACCGCGAGAAGGGGCCCGGGCACACGACAGCCAAGGTCACGGGCACCCACAAGGAGGACGTGGGCTCGATGAAGGTCCTGGGCGCGATCCAGGACATCGACAACAACGTGACGGGCAAGAAGACGATCGACGTCGGCGCCGCGACGGTGCAGGTGGCGTTCGGCAGCTACGCGGAGAGCGTCACGGGCTCGAAGAGCGAGAAGGCGACGGGCCTTGTCGTCCTCAGCAACGGGGGCGAGAGCGAGACGGTCACCGGCTCGCGCACCGCGATGGTGGGCGGCGCGGTCGTCGACAAGCTCAAGGGGTCTCACGTGGTGCAGGCCGTCGGGCCTGCGACGTTCATCGGGGCCTTCCACAAGGTGGAGGCGAAGGGCGCCATCGTCTTCAAGTGCGGCGCCAGCGAGGTGGTGATCGACGGCGCCGGCGTCACCATCACGTCCCCGCTCGTGACCATCCTGGCGCCGAAGATCCAGCTGCCGAAGAAGGTCTCGGAGGTCTGATGGCGACTCCGTTCGACGGTGGCTCGCGGGCGGCTTCCGCGTCGCTCTCGCTGGAGGAGCCGGACGCCGGGGCCACGGCGGAAGAGGCGTCCGAGTCGCCGCGCGTGACCCTGGAGGACGTGCTCGCCGAGCCGGCCGCGGCGCCCCTTCCGGCGCGGAAGGCGCAGCCGCTCGGCGCTGCCATGCGGACCGCGCGCGTCGCCTCGATCGCGGGGCGGAAGGCGTCGATCCACGTCCGTGGCGCCGAGGGGCCCGTCGACGCCCAGATCGCGCCCGACGTCGATCCCGAGGTGATCGCCGACGCCCGCGCCCGCGGCGACGCCGTGCTCGTCGAGCTGTGCGAGGGCGAGCCCCCGCTGATCGTCGCGGCCCTGACGACGCAGCGGCCGCATACGCTCCACCTCAAGGCGACCAGCATCGCCATCGAGGCGGAGCAGGAGCTGCTGCTCCGCTCCGGCCGTGGTGCGGTCCGCATTCGCCAGGACGGCGACATCGAGGTCGTGGGCAGCCGCATCAGCGCCGCGTCGCGGGGGCTGTTCCGGATCGTCGGGAGGCTCTTGCGGTTGAATTGACGGCACGCACCGCGTGTCCGCTGGAAGGCTCGGCTGTCCTAGCTTTCACTCAGGGAGCGTAGAAACAGCAATGCGAACGGCACCTGTCCCCAACATCCCGGCCATCCCGGGGATGAACCCCGGAGTCTTCGTTCTCGGCGGCGGCGGTGACGGCGGCGGGGCCGGCGGCCGCGGAGGCGGCGCGGGCAAGGACAAGCAAGGCGCGAACGGCAAGAACGGGGGCGACAACGCGTCGGGGGGCGGCAAAGGCGCCTGCGGCTCCGGCCAGAACGGCGGGGCGTGCCCCAACCATCACGGCAAGAAGGGGAGCGGCAAGGGCTCCAAGGGAGACCCTGTCGACATCGTGACAGGCCGTGTCTTCACGATCCCCGTCACCGACGTGCACTTGCCGGGCCCGCTGCCGCTGACGCTGACCCGCAGCTACACGAGCGCCGCGCGCGACCGCGACGTCGGGCTCGGGCGTGGCTGGTACCACTCGTACGCGTGGGAGGTGGAGGTGCACCGCGGCCGGACGAGGCTCTGGACCGGGAACGGCATGTACGTCGACTTCACGCCCATGCGCGTCGGCGAGTCGGCGGTGGGCCCCTCCGGGTGGCTGCTCGTCCGCGGCCAGACCGGCTTCGTGCTGGATCGGGGCGACGGCCGGTGGCTCGTCTTCGAGCACGCCTGGCAAGACCGCTACCTCCTGTCGGCGGAGACCGACTCTCACGACAACCGCATCTCGTTCTTCTACAAGGAAGGTGTCCTGGCGCAGATCGTCGACTCGGTCGGTCGCAAGGTCGAGGTCCGCTCCACGAGGGAAGGGCGCATCGCGTCGTTCGAGGTGAAGAACGCGGCGCACCGGGGCCAGCTCGTCCCGTTCGCGCGGTATCGTTACGACGACGCGGGGGACCTGGTGCTCGCCGAGGACGCGATGGGCGCGGCGACCAGGTACACGTATACGGACCATCTCCTGACGTGCCAGGAGCACCCGACGGGCCTTTGCTTCACCTTCCGCTATGACGGGGAGGCGCGGTGCGTCGAGACCTGGGGCGCGTTCCCGGGGCGCGAGGACGAGAGCCTCGCCGCCGACGTCCCGGCGGTGCTCGCCGACGGGACCACGGCCGCCAAGGGCATCTTTCACACGAAGCTCGAGTACGGGCCTGACAACTACGTGGAGGCGGCCGACTCGATCTCGGTCGAGCGCTTCTTCGGAAACGACTTCGGGAGCGTCGACAAGGCGGTCACGGCCGCCGGCGTCTTCTGCCGCACGTACGACGCGTTGGGAAACCTGCTGTCGTTCACCGACGCGACGGGGGCGACGACCCGCTGGGAGCGGGACGCCCGCGGGCGGGAGCTCCGGATCACGGATGCTCTCGGCCGCGTGACCACGTTCGAGCGGGACGCCGACGGGCACATCCGGAGGGCGGTCGATCCTGCAGGGGGCGTCATCGAGACGGGGCGCCTCACGGGCGGGCTCGTGTGGCGCGACGCCATCGGCGCCACCTTCGAGGTGCACTTCGATCGCCGCGGGCTCACCACGCGGACCGTCGCGCCGAACGGCGGGCAGACGCTGTACAGGTACGACGATCACGGAAACCTCATCGAGCGGACCGACCCCACGGGCGCGGTGACGCAGTACACGTACGACTACTGGGGCCGCCGCCAGAGCATGCGCGACGCGTCGGGGGCGATGGTCACGTACGCCTACGACGACGCCGGCCGCCTCCGATCCGAGCGAACGCCGGACGGCGGCGTGACGCGCTACGAGTACGATCCGTCGGGAAACTGCACGTCGATCTGGCACCCGAGCGGCCACACCACCACGCACCGTTATGCGGGGTACAACCGCATCGTCGAGACGCGGGAGCCCGACGGGCGGATCAGCAAATATCGATACAACCGCGAAGGGCGCCTCGTCGAGGTGCACAACAGCCATGGAGAGGTGCACCGCATCCGGCTGAACGCCGCCAGGCTCGTCTCGGAAGAGGTCACCTTCGACGGTCGCACCCTTCGCTATCGTTACGACGCGATGGGGCGTGTCGTGCAGTTCGAGAACGGCCTCGGAGAGAAGACCGGGTACGTGTACGATCTCGTCGGCCGCGTCGTGGAGCACCAGTACCCCGACGGCGGCGTCGAGACGTTCGAGTACGACGAGCTGGACTACATCATCGCGGCGCACGGCCCCACGGGCGACATTTATTTCGAGCGCAATCTCCTGGGCTGGGTGACGTGTGAGCGGCAGGTGAGCGGCGGCGAGACGTTCTCGGTGGAGACGAAACATGACTTGATGGGCAATGCCGTCGAGCGAAAGACCTCCCGCGGACACCGCCAGACCTGGGTGCGCGACGTCGCCGGCCGCGCGCTGCGGGTGACGCTCGATGGCAGCGAAGAGCTCGGCGTCGTCCGCGACGCGCTCGGGCGAGAGACCGCTCGCTATTTGCCCGGCGGCGGGCGTGTGGATGTCGTCTACGACGGGCTTGACCGCATGGTCCAGCGCACCGTGTCTCGCGGGGTCGCAGGCCCTGTGGTGGCCGCAGGTCAGCCCGACTGGATCGGGGCGCTCCCCCATGACCTCACCCTTCGACAAGCGGTTCACTACACGCCGCAGGGTGATGTGGCCGCGATCGACGACGATCGCTCGGGCGCCGAGCGATGGGAGCACGATCCGCGCGGGCAGGTGCTGGCGCGCACCGACGTCCACGGGCAGGGCGAGCACTTCCGGTACGACGCCGAGGGGAACGTGCGCGAGCTCGGCAGCGGCGCGCCGGAGCGCGAGTACGGGCGCGGCAACGTGCTGCTTCGGCGCGGCCCCGTGTCGTACGTGTGGGATGGCGACGGGAGGTTGATCAAGCGCCGCGTGGTCATGCCGAGCGGTCAGGAAGCCACGACGAGCTACGAATGGAACGGCGCGGGTCTCCTCAGCGCGGTGGTGCGCCCCGACGGCGTCCGGATCGAGCATGCCTACGACCCCTTTGCCCGGCGCCTCGAGAAGCGCGTGCTCAGGAGAGACGAAGGCGGGCGCATGGACACGCTGTCCACGACGCGGTTCATCTGGGACGGGGACACGCTCGTTCATGAGATCAAGCGCGAGTGGGGCCTGGAGGGCGAGCGGGTTACGCAGGAGAGGACGTACTGCACCGACGAGGAGACGTCGGCGCCGTGGGCGCAGAAGGACGCCAGGAGCGGCGAAGGCGACGCCGTGTCGGCCGAGTGGTACTATTACCTGAACGATCCTGTCGGCAGACCGGAACGCCTGCTTGATGCGGCCGGGAATGTCGCTTGCGAGCTCGACCGCACGGTGTGGGGCGCCGCGCGCCCGCGGGAGGGCGCGCGCACGGACACGCCGCTGCGGTTCCTCGGGCAGTACTACGATGACGAGACGGGCCTGGCGTACAACCGTTATCGTTACTACGACCCCGCGGTAGGACGGTACATCAGCGTCGACCCGGTCGGGCTGCTCGGCGGGCAGAACGGGTTCTCGTATGCCGGCAATCGGCCCACGAAGATGGTGGACCCGACGGGGTTGATGTTCGCGTCCATTACCAGACGCCAGGACGCGGATGGTAATCAGCTGAAGAGCATCGAAGGGAAGAGTTCGACGGTTCAGAGTGATAATGACCTGGACCCGGCGCTCAAGGATGCCGTCGTCAATGCGCGAGACAAGTTCAAGGATCCTGATAAGCCTCCCAATGATCCTCGGAATGTCGATGCAAATGGTGTAGAAAAGCCGAAAGCATCCAGTAAAGCGGGTCGATGCGCCGAGATCGATGCGTTGAACCAACAAGCCAAAGACATTCGCGGCCGCCTCAGCAAGAAGGAGGGGTGGGCGAAGATGTCCGAAGCCGAGCAAAACGCCCGTGTTCGCAACGAGCTGCGCGAAGAGTATCGCCGCGGCGCGCGAATCGAAGCGTACAACAGGCAGAGCAAGAAAAACATATCTCCCGAGAAGCCTTGCCCATTCTGCGCGCAAGTCTTCCGCGAACTGGGCATCCACCCGGAGAACATCGACGCTGATCCGAACAAAGGCGTGCCTGACGCCGTCAAGCAGGGGGCGGGCCTCACTGCGGGCAAGGCGGCGGGTGGAGTCATGCATGATGGGAAAAAGTGGGATCACCGGACAGACGGCGTCTATGACGCGGATAGGGACGATCCGGGGAAGGGGGTGGCGCTTCAGAATCCATCTAGTACCAATGTGGTGCCGAAATTGAACCCGGACGGATCGCAGCAAGTGACGAGGCGTGATCCGAATGCGTTCCGCGATGAGCAGGGCAATTTTAGGCGGCCCGACAAGCCGCCGCCGCCACCGCAACCAAAGTTCGTGCCGCCCGAAGACGACACCACCGCCTCGACCAAGAAATGAGAAATTCCCACGACAATGCCGTGATTCATTCTTTATTGGAAGGTCTGGAGCGCGCCCCGGGATCGGTATGGCGCGCCACTCGATCGATCCTTGCAACCGCGGCTTCGACCGCGAGCGTCCGTGGCGAACTGGATTCTCCCCAGGTGGGCGAATCTCATCTCGAGGCGGGCGGGCCGGGCCCTTGGTCCAGGCTCAAGTCTCTCTGGGCAAACTCGCGGCCTGGTGAACGGACTCTCATTCGAGCTCCGGTGGGCGCTGCAATAGGCTCGGTGCTCGGCGCGTTTGCGATATCTCTCACGAGGCGAGAACTCTCCAGGGTTGCGTTCATACCGATCTCGGTCCGTTACGGCACGGCCGACCCCTCGGTATGGGTTGCTGCGTTGCACGCGCGCCTCGGACAGTTGACCCGGACGGGACCGTTCGAGCGCGCGCTCACACCGCGCGTGGCCGATGATATCCGGCCGCTCATCGACGGCGACGAAACCCCGGAGATTCCGCTGCTCATCATTCTCGATGGCGCTGGTGACAATAACGACCCGGCTGTATGGTCGCGGCTCGGATTGTCTGAGGCATTCTCCACTGATGTTCGCGTGTGGGTCTCGGTGTCTGGTGTCGAGAGTGATGGATCGAGACGAACGGCTGCGGAGCGTGATCGGTTGTTTCATCGGGGGAACGAGTGGTCAGAGCTTTTGATCGAGGACCTGCCTGAGCGCCCAGTCGCAGAGCTGCCCGAGGACGTCGATTTCGATACGGCGTACATTCTGGCGGCCGCAAGCGGGCCAATGTCGGAGGCAGAGCTTGCCAGGGTCGCTGGTTCCAGCCGGTCGGAGGATCGAGTGAAGGATACGCTGGAGCGGCTCGGACCATGGCTTTCCCGCACCGAGGACGGCGTAGCGTTCCTGGATAGAGCATGGGGTGAAGAGGTCGTCCGCCGCTCGATCGACCACGGGCTTTCTCGCGGACACGAGTGCGTGAATGCCTACGTTCGAGCGACTCTCGATGGTGTCTTCGGAGAGGTCAATGTCGCCCTTTCCCGAGCAGAATACGTCGTTCGGTACGGCTCGATTCACCTCGTGGGTCATGAGGCGACCGGTGAGGAGATCGATCGTATTGTCGCCGAACCGATGCGCGCGGCCTGGGAGTCCTTGGACGGTGGCGCGTTTGGGTTTCGTGCGCTTGTCGTCGCTGCGTGGCGGCGAAGCCATTCTGCGTTCCTCGAGGCGGTGTCGGAAGCCGAGCGCGTCCGGTGCATGGTACAGGCGCTGCGGTTGCGAACGATCTTCGAACAGTTGGTCACTTCGCTCGTACATGCACTCCCGGAGACGGTCGCTGGCGCCATCCGCGAAGGGATCTTTCAAGCGGGCGCAGGCGTTGAGCTGGCCAAGCCGCTGAGCGCGGAGCAGCGGATACGTCTGTGGAAGTCCGTCCGACCTGCAGTGTCGCCAGCTGCTGTGGCGTGGCCAGAGCCGTTGCTGGGCGAAGCCGAGCGCGCCGTCGCTGAGCTGGCGGAAACCGGCTCGATCCATTCATCGGTCGAGCGTGGAGCAGAGCTCAAGAGCCGCATCCTCTACGAGTTGAAGTCTCGTCGTATGATCGCGGCGCCCGTCATTGGTGCACTTGTACGAATCGCGGAGCGCCTGAGCTCTCCAGCGCGAGACGAGGTGCTCCTCCTCGCCGAGCGACGTCTCTCGGGCTTGCGTCAGGAAGATCTGCTGGTGTGGAGTGCCAGGATTGCGCGTCTCTGTCCGGACGAGCGTCGTGTCAGATTGCTTCATGAGGTGGATGCTGGGATAGTCGCCTTGCCGAGCTTGGAGGATCGGTTGGACGTACTGGCGGAGCGGCTTCGGGTGAGCTCGGAGGATGCAGCCGGAATCGTGCACACGGCTATGGGCTGGGTCGCGTCTGCCGATCGGTTCCCCGTGATGGCAAGTCGTTTTCTCCCGCATGTGCCCGAATGCGAGTGGAGCCGAATGGGACGCGCGGAGGCGCGGGTTCTCGTTCGACGCTGGCAGGGTGAATCCCGGGGATATTTGGGAGATATCGAGCCGCTTCTGGACCGGAACCTCCCGGCTTGGCTCGCTGATGAAGTCCGAAGCGACCTTGTTGCTTCGGTGAGACGCGTTGAGGGCGCCACGCGGGTCCAGGCCGCTTCCGAGTACGCTCCCCATGTCGGTGCGGAACTTCGGGCTGAGCTGGCACGTTTGTTCTTCTCGGAGCCGCCGGGGGCTTTTCGCGGTAAGATCGGCGCCGTCGAGAATTGGGCCGCGCTGGCGACGCTGGAGGAGCTCCGCCACATCTACCAGGACATCTTGCCACACGTCGGACCTTGTGATGACGACGCCTTCGCCGCCCTCTTCCGTCGTGCTGTGGAGCTGGGTGATAGGGACCTTGCGACCAGCTTCTGCGCCGCGATGGAAGGAGACGACCGCCGGCATCAAGCCGAACTAAGGGTCGCGCTCGCTCTGGGCTCATTCTCCGACGTGGAGCGCCTCGTGCGTCCGGACCTGGAGGACGAGGAAGCCTCTGGGATGCTTGAGATGGTAGGGAAGGCGCTGAAGCGCGAGGAGGACGCGGCCCGCTTCGCGGAGCTCGTGCGCGGCGCGGTCCGAGCGTCGAACAGGCTGGCCGCGTGGGGGGCCGTGTTCCCGTCGCTCTCCCTGGAGGCGCGGGAGCGGTTGTCCGGGGCCGTCGCCGAGACGGTGAAGGAGACGCTCCGCGAGCGCCCCGAGGAGTCGGACGACACGCTTTGCAGCATGTTCCCCTGGATGTCGGTGGAGAGCCTGTGCGACGTGTGGCGAGAGCGCGCCTCGCCCGAGAAGTGGCGCTCCACGATCTTCGAGGCCACGCCTCTCTTCACGTACGATCGGGGTTATAGGAACGGCGCGCTCCTGGATACACTGCTCCTGCGTATGGGAGGTGAGGCCGCCCTCGTGGCCTGGGCCAGGACGCTCGCGGAGCTCGACGAGTGGTTCTCGGAGATCGGACCTTGGCCGGACTGATCGCGCGCGTTTGCGGCGGGACGGCGCTTGCCGGCGGGGGTCGCATGCGGAGCGCCGCCGGGCCGGAATTTCAGCGTGTTCGGAACGCGAGGCTGAACCCGGACAGCTCGTACCAGAAGAACTCGCGCCATCCGAGCGCATTCATGGACGAGCAAGGCAATTACAAGCGACCGGACAAGCAGCCGCCGCCGGAGCTGAAGTTCGTGCCGCCCGAGGACGACAACACCGACCCGACCCGCAAGTAGCGATGGCAGACATCGGCGAAGAAGCTGCGATTTCGGGCCTGCTGGGCGGGCTGGAGCGCGCGCCGGACGGGGTCTGGCAGGCCACGCGGGCCCTCCTCGCCTCTCCGGCCGTGGCGGCCTGGCTTCATGGCGAGCCGGGGGCTCCAGCCTCGCCCGAACAGGGCCCGTGGTCAGCGCTGGAAGCGCTCTGGGCGAGCTCCCGCCCAGGCGATAGGGCCTTGATCAGAGCTCCTGCGGGCTCTGGCGCGAGCTCTTTGCTCGGTGCGTTCTGTCTTCATCTCACGCGGCGAGGGCTGGCCCGCGTGGCGTTCATCCCGATCTCGGTCCACGGCGGCATGGCGGATCCCTCGATATGGGTCGCCGCGCTCCATGCGCGGCTCGGAGCATTGACCTCCAGGAAGGCATCCGAGCGCGCGCTCGCCCCGCGCGTGGCAGATGACATCCGACCGATCCTCGACGGTGACGACAACCCCGAGATGCCACTGCTGCTCGTCCTCGACGGTGCCCACGAGAACGATGATCCGGCGGTATGGTCGCGCATCGGATGGTCAGCAGGGCTGCCCGGGAACGTCCGGGTGTGGGTGTCTGCGGACAACGACCCCGGTGTCACGGCCGCCCGATGGGGTGAGGCCCTTCATTGGTTGGACGGCTGGTCGGACGTCGTCCTGGAGATGCCGTCGGAGCGCTCCGTGGCGGCGTTGCCCGGTGATGTCGACGCAGATACCGTAGGCGTGTTGAGCGCTGCCAGCGGGCCGATAGCAGAAGCGGAGCTGGTCCAGATCGTGGGCGGCGATCGGGCCGAGGCCCGGGTGGGTGCCACCTTGCGTGCGCTCGATCCATGGCTCTGTCGCACGGTGTATGGCACCGCGTTTCATCATCGAGCTCTCGTGCAAGATCTCGCGGCGCGATTGGGCGATCTGAGCGATGCGCGCGGGCGGGCGCTCTTGACCTCATATATTCGGGCGACCCTTGATGGTCGCTCCGAAGGGGGCGGCGCTTCCATTTCACGAGCGGATTACGCCATTCGGTATGGGTCGATGCGGCTCTTGCGACACGATGCCACGGTGGAAGAGCTCGATCGCGTGATCGCAGAGCCGATGCGAGCCGCCTGGGAACCCCTGGATGGCGGTGCGTTCGGGTTTCGAGCGCTCGTCGTGGCCGCGTGGCGGCGAAGCCACGTGGCGTTCGGCGAGGCGACGTCGGAAGCCGCGCGCGGCCCTTGCATGGTGCAGGCGCTGCGGCTGCGTACGATCTTCGAGCAGCTCATCACGTCGCTCGTGCACGCGCTCCCGGAGATGATCGCCGGCGCCATCCACGAAGGGATCTTTCGGCCGGACGCGGGCATCGAGCTCGCCAAGCCGCTGAGCGAGAACGATAGGGTGCGGCTGTGGCGGGCGGTCCGGCCCGCCGTGTCCGAGGCGGACGCCCTGTGGCCGACGCCGTTGCTGCGCGAAGCCGACCGCGCCGTTGAAGGGATCGCGGCGTCCGGCGCGAGCGCAACGCGTTCGGCGCACGAGCGAGACCGCAGAGGCTTCGTATTGGGCGAGCTGAAATGGCGCCGTGTCGTGAAAGCGCTCGTGATCGGTGCGCTCCGGCGGATCGCCGAGCGGCTGCGCTTCCCCGCGCGGGAGGAGGTTCTGCTGCTGGCGGCCAGGCGCCTTGCTGGGCTCCATCCAGAGCGCCGTGCGTTCTGGGCTGCCCTGCTGGCGCCGCTCTACCCCGAGGAGCGCCGCGCCGAGCGACTCGACGACGTGGATGAGCAGATCTCCAGCCTGCCAAAGCTCGGAGATCGCCTTGAAGTCTTGACGGAGCGGCTCCTGGGGACCTCGGCTGGAGCGAGCGCGATCGTTCAGCGAGCCATGGGATGGCTGCTGTCCTCCGAACGATTTCCGCTCACAGCGCAGCGCTTTCTCTTTCATGTTCCCGAGAGTGAATGGAACCGGCTCGCTCCCGAGGAGGCCCGAGCGCTCGTCCGTCGCTGGCAAGGCGAGTCGCGAGGATCCGCGGATTCGCTCGGGCCGCTCCGCTGCGGGCAGCTGCCTCCGTGGCTCGCGGCCGAGGTGCAGGATGCTCCCCTCGCGGAGGTGAGAGAGCGGACGGACGTCTCCGACCGCAACTACGTCGCCTCCGAGCTCGTCTCCTTCGTTACAGCGGACGTCCGAGCGGAGCTGGCACGCATGTTCTTCTCGGAGCCGCCAGAGACCTTTCGCGGCGAGGGCCGCGCCATCGAGAACTGGGCGGAATCGGCGACGCTGGAGGAGCTCCGGTACATTCACCAGAAGATGTTGCCGTGCATGGGCTCTCGGATTGACGACGCGCTCGCGGCGCTCTCCCTCCGTGCAGTGAAGCTCGGCGACAGGGACCTTGCGACCAGCTTTTGCGCCGCGATGGAAGGGGACGACGACCGACATCAGGCCGAGTTGGAGATCGCGCTCGTTCTGGGCTCGTTTGCCGACGTGGAGCGCCTCGTGCGTCCGGATCTGGAAGACGAGGAACCATCTGGAATGCTTGAGATGGTAGGGAAGGCGCTGAAGAGCGAGGGGCACGCGGCTCGCTTCGCGGAGCTCGTGCGTGGCGCTGCCCGCGCATCGAACAGGCTGTCCGCGTGGGCGTCTGTGTTCCCGTCGCTCTCCCTGGAAGCGAGGGAGAGCTTGTCCACCGCCGTCGCCGAGACGGTAAAGGAGGCGCTCCGCGAGCCGCCCGAAGAGTCCGACGACTCGCTCTGCAGCATGTTCCCCTGGATGTCGGTGGAGAGCTTGTGCGACGTGTGGCGGCAGCGCGCCTCGCCCGAGAACTGGCGCCCCACGATCGCCGAGATCACGCCTCTCTTCACGTACGATCGACGTTATGACAACGGCGCGTGCCTGGACACGCTCCTCCTGCGTCTGGGAGGTGAAGCCGCGCTCGTGGCCTGGGCCAGGACGCTCGCCGGCCTCGACGACTGGTTTTCGGAGATCGGGCCCGGACCCGAAGAGGGCTGACCCCACGCGCCGGCGGCGATGTGCCCATCGCCGCCTGGGTTACCGATTCAGCTCGTCACTCCCGGACGACGCCCCCTCCGGCCGCGCTGCCGGAGCCCCAGGGACGCCGCGAGCAGCGCTGTCAGCGCGAGGGCACCTCCGGACGGCGCGCGGCTCGCCGCGCGACAGCTACAACCAGCCGGATCGCCCGACTCCCCGCCGGATGTGCCCCCCGACGACGCCTGGGCGGCCGACGTTGAGCTGGGGGATCCCCCACCCGTGGCCGTACCCGTCGAGGGCGCTCCTCCGGAGCCGGAGCCGGAGCCGACGCTGACGGCACTGCCGTTTCCGCCGCCGACGCCGCTGACGCTGCCGTCGCCACCGCCGCTCGTGCTTCCCCCCGTGCCACCCCCGCCGGCGCCCTCGCCCCCGACGGGCGAGAACTGCCAGAAGTTCATGTTGAAGAGGTTCGACCCGCCGCCGGTGAAGACGAGATAGAGATCGTGCACGCCTGTGGCGCCGTCGACCGCACACGACACGTCGCTCCACTTCTGCCAGCCCCCCGTCGCCCCTACCGCGCAGGTGCCCACGAGCTTGCCGTCGCGCGCATCCAGGCGGAGCTCGATGCTGCCCCCCTCCGCGCCGCTCGCGACGCGCGCGCTGAAGCTCTCCGCCCCTTCGCCGAAGTCGACCCCGCGGAGGCGCACCCAGTCTCCGTTGTTGATGAACGAGAGGTCCATCCCGCCCTCCTCGCAGCGCTCCGTCTCGATGCCGCTCTGCGCGTTGAAGGTCTCGGCTTCGACGCGCGCGTAGGGGTCGAGGTTCGCGAGCTGCTTGAGCCCGTCCGTCGTGTAGGTCACCGGCACGATCGAGCCGTCGTCTTTGTAGGTGAGCGTCTCGAGCGCGATGTTCCGGCGATAGGTTGTAGGCTCTCCGGCATCGGTGGCGACGGAGCGATTGTGGTAGGCGTGATACCAGGAGCCGCCAAACTCGAAGATCGCCGCGTGGTTGTTGTTGTTGTTCTTCGGCGGCTGGGGCCCCGCCGTGCCACGGTGGGTGAAGCCGGACGTGGGGCTCGTGCTCGTGAGGTAATCGATCCGTAGGCCGTTGGCGGTGTTTGTCGAGTACGACAGATAGTAAACGCCGTTGCGCTTGTGCATCCAGGACGCCTCGAAGAAGTACGGGACCGTGAGCGCGATGGCCGAACCCGAGACGCTCACCATGTCGTTATTCAGCTTGATGATGCGCGCGTTCTGCTCGCCGTTGCCGCCGAAGTAGAGGTACGCCTGGCCGTCGTCGTCGACGAAGACGCCCGGATCGAAGAGCCACATGTTGTTGCCCGAGGCGCCGGGCGTGTTCGAGGTCACCAGGGCGCTGCCCTTCGCGTCCTTGAACGGTCCGGTCGGGCTGGTGCTCGAGGCGACGCCGATGCCGTTCGCGTTGTTGCCGAAGTACACGTAGATGGTGCCGTTGCGCTCCACGACCGCCGGGGCCCACGCGAAGCTCGCCCAGGACGCGCCGCTGGGCACGCGCAGCACCTCACCGTGATCGGTCCAGTTCTTCAGGTCGCTGCTCGAGACCGCCACGAACGAGGCCATCTTGTAGCCGTCGTCCGAGCCGTCCTGTTTGACGTTGTCGTCGTCGTTCGAGGCGTAGAGGTAGACTCGCCCGTCGTGCACCAGCGAGGCCGGGTCGGCGAGGTAGCGGTGTGAGGCGATGGGGTAATCGGCCAGCGCGGAAGGGCTCGCGACGAGCCCGACCGAGGTGAGCGCGAACCCGCAACAAGCCGATCTCGCCAATGTACGTGAGCGACGCATGTTCACCTTACCTGTTGGTCCAGAGCCCTTGATCATGGCCGCTCGGGCGGCGCTTCGCCCCCGAACTGGTACAGGCGAGGTCCCGAGCGCAGGCTTCCAGGGCGAAGCGAAAGGATATCCCTGGGGGTAAAATGTGAACGTTCACATGGCCGATGTCAATCAAAATCCGGCGCGCGGTGAGCCTCGGCACCTCTCGACGCCGGCGCTGAGCGGCGCCCGACTCGATCGCGGGTATCCTCAGCTCGTGGCGCTCTGGTCGATGAGCGCCTGCCACTGCGCCTTGAGCGCCGGATCGGCCTCGAGGCGCTCATGCCAGATCCTGTGCAGCGCGACCCAGCTCTGCGGGGTCAACCCATAGTGGCTCTGGATCTGCGGGATGTGATTCGGATGGTCGCGCAGGTCGGCGCACAGGCGCGCGTACCGCGCGAGGGAGATGCGCTCCACGCGGCGCATCGTCTCGTCGTCCTCCATGCCGGCGTGCGCTTGCGCGGCGGGCTCCGCGGGCGTCGGGCTCGCGGACGGCTCGGCGGCGCTTGGCTGAAGGAAGGGCAGGGCCCAGCGCCCCGTCGGGATCTGGGGCGGTTGCGGAGCGATCTCCCCCCTGGCGGGCCTCGATGGCGCAGGTGATTGGCCCGGACGAGCGAAGGGCAGGGCGTTGTCGGCGGGCGGCGAGGGGGTCGGTCGCGAGAACGGCAGGGCGTTGTCGACGGGCGGCGAGGAGGCTGGGCGAGAGAAGGGCAGGGCGTTGTCGGCGGGCGGCGAGGAGGCCGGTCGCGAGAAAGGCAGGGCGTTGTCGGCCGGCGGCACAGGGGCCGGTTGCGAGAAGGGCAGGGGATTGGCGGCGGGCGGCGAGGAGGCCGGTCGCGAGAAAGGCAAGGCGTTGTCGGCCGGCGGCGCAGGGGCCGGTTGCGAGAAGGGCAGGGGATTGGCGGCGGGCGGCGAGGAGGCCGGTCGCGAGAAGGGCAATGCGTTGTCGGCCGGAGGCGCAGGGGCCGGTCGCGAGAAGGGCAATGCGTTGTCGGCCGGAGGCACAGGGGCCGGTCGCGAGAAGGGCAGAGCGGCATCGAGCGGAGGTAACGGGGCCGTGCCGGAAAAGGGCAAGGCTCTGTCGGCCCCCAGCGAGCCGACCGTGCCGATGGCCGTCATCTCCATCTCCGGGCTGTCTGCCGGTGGCGCACTCGTCCCCTCGACCGCGGGCGCGGTGGACACGTCTTGACGGAACGGCAGCGCATCCCGGCCCGGGAGGGGCGTCGTGCCGAGGAGCGTCATGCGGGCTCGCGGCGCCGTCGATGGCCGCTCCAGGCTTGGCAGGGGCGGCGACGGCGACGGCACCGCCGGCAGCAGCGACGGCGAAGGCACGGCCGGCGGCAACGGCGAAGGCACGGCCGGCGGCAACGGCGAAGGCTGCACGACTCCGGGCAGCGGCGTGGCGGCATTCAGCCTGGCCCAGGGAGATCGCGCAGCCCCCTCGTCGCCCACGGCCGCGGCGCCCACGGCTGCGGCGCCCACGGCCGTGGCGGGCGGCGGCGTCGCCCCATCGAGAGGCGCCCCCTGCAGCGGGGCGATGCGCGCAGCAGGCGCCACCGGCATCGGCCCTTCCAGCTTCCTGCGCGCGCCCCGCGCCTTCTCCTCGGCGCGGCGCTTGTGCGCGGCGACGAGCTCCATGTACCGGCGGCTCGATCGCAGCTGCCCGCGCGCGGCCTGCGCGGCGAGCCTGGACATCCACCGCTCCCGCGCCGCCTCCCACGCGGCGGCCGAGAGCCCAGCGCCGGAGAGCACCTCGTCGCGCGGCAGGCCCGCCTCGAGGGCCCCGGCCACGGCGGCGAGCTCCTCGAGCCGGATCGATCGGACCTCCTCGTCGCGCTCCACCATGTCCACGAACATACCCCCTCGCCGCCGCCGGCCGGCGCGCCGCGGCGGCCCGGCCGATGTCCCCTCGCGGCCGTCCCGGTTACCTCATCGCCCGCTGAAACCGCGCCATGAGCGCGTCGTCCTCGAGCATCGCCGCGGTCCATCGCTGCTGCGCGCTCAGGTAGTCCTCGAGCGTCAGATCCAGACGGCTCAGCACCGTCGCCATGTCGGTGCCGCGCTTCATCGCGCGAGCCGCTTCGAGGAAACGCTCGAACGACAGCTCGCCCTTCGAGCGGGCGCGCTGGACCCTGGCGAACGTCTCGGCGAAAGCGACGACGAGCGGCGGCACGCCCGCCTCCTCGCTGTCGTCGTCGTCCGCCTCGGAGAGCCGCGCCTGCCAGGCGTCGTCGAGCGCCTCCCAGCCGGCCTCGTCGAGCCCGTGTGCCGCGAGGAGCGCCGCGCGGTCGGCGCTCGGGTCCGCGAGCCGGGCGGCGAGCGTCGCGTACGCCACGACGTCATCGACGCCCTGCGCGCTCTGCGGAGGTTCCTTCATCGTCCGGCCAGGCTACCTCAGCGCGCGTCTTGGGGCCTCCTTCGCGCAGGTGTATTCATGGCGCGTGTCCTTCTCATACCTGCCCTTCGTCGCGCCCGGCGGTCAGGAGGGGCAGCCCTCCGCGCCCGCCGGCACGGACCTGCTCGCCCACGACAAGCTCGAGAACGCGCACGCCGCGCTCCGCCGCGCGGCGCTGTCGCTCGAGCACGACGTCGAGCCCGTGACCGACCTGACCGGGCCCGCGCGCGCCCTGGAGCGCGCCCTCGGCGCGATCTACGACGCCTTCGACGGCCGCGCCGAGCCCCTCGGCGCCGTGCGCGCCGCCCTGGCGGAGACCGACGAGATCGCCGCGCGGATCGGGCAGGCGATCGGGCTCGACGCCGGCTTCGCAGCGGTGGACGAGCTGCTCCGGGGCGCGCGCGGCTGGCTCGAGCAAGCGGCGGCGCGGCTCGCCCTCGTGCCGCCGGCGCCGCCGCTCGACCTGCCGCCGATCCTGGCGAGCCGCGACCGGCCGCGGTTGCACGCGGTCCAGCGGGCGTCGCTCGCGCCGCTGCTCAAGGTCCCGGAGCCGCCCCCGGCCGAGCTCGTCGCGAAGCCCCCGCCGCCGATCCCGCGGCCGCGGACGTTCGAGGAGCTCGAGGCCGCCGTCGAGGCGCTGAAGCAGCAGGCGCCCGCGCCCGGCGCGCTCCCCGCGGCGGCGGAGGTGCGGCCGCCCGCGGCGCGCCCGGACGAGGGAGCTGCGCGCCCCGTGCCGCCGGGCTTCGCGCTTGAGATCGGCGACGCGATCGACGATCTCGCCTTCCTCCGCGCCCGCGCCCGCGAGTGCTTCGAGGAGGTCGCGATGGTCGGCATGCAGCGGGCGCCGCTGCTCGGCGATCCCTTCCGCGGGGCGCTGATCCTCGAGCGGCGCATGCTCGCGGCCATCGACGTGATCGCGGCGATCGGGGCGCCGGCGCTCGAGCACGTGCCGCGGCTCGTGGCCGACGCGCCCGTGAAGGACGCGAGCGTCGCGTTCGCGAGCGCGATGGTGCTCGGCTGCTTCGCCGGCCGCGACGCGCTCGCCGCGGCCGAGCTCGCGCTGCTCCGGAGCGGCAAGGACAGGGCGTTCATCGACGCGCTCGGCGCTGCCCTGAAGCTGGTCCCGCACGAGCTCCTGCCGCTCGCGCTCCGCAGCCTGCTCCGCGAGCCCGAGCCGCTGGTCCGCGCGATGGCGATCGACGTGCTCGCCTACCGCGGCTTCGCGACCGAGGACGAGCTCGTCGCGGCAGCGTCGGACGACGAGGCCCCCGTGGCGGCGTGCGCGCTCCACCACCTCGGCTGCACGCCGGGCCCCCGCTTGCCCGAGCTGATCCAGCGGGCGCTCGCGTCGACCGCGGCGCCGGACCCGGCGCTCCGCGAGGCCGCCTGGACGGCCATGGCGCTCTCGGATCACCCGCACGCCCCGCTCGCGCTGCGCGGCGCGCTGGAGGAGGCCGACGGCGCGGACGCCGCGGCGCTCCTGCTCGCGCTCGCGGGCGACGACGCCGACGCGCGGCTGCTCGCCTCGCGCGTCGCCGAGGCGCCGCGGCGCGGCCTGATCTTCGCCGTGGGCTGGGCCGGCGCGGCCGCCGCGGTGCCGCTGCTCATCGACCTGCTCGAGCGCGACGTGGACGGGGACGTGAAGCTCGCCGCGGCCTACGCGCTGGAGCGGATCACCGGCGCGGGGATGTGGGAGGAGGTCGCGGTGGAGGACGAGGAGATCTTCGTCGCCGATCCGCCCGAGCCCGACGTGGGCGAGCCTCGCGACCTCAAGCTCGCGCAGCTGGTCAGCGATCCCAACGACCTGCCCGAGGCGCCGGCGCCGGAGATGGCGGAGCAGCCCACGGTGGACGCCGCGCGCTGGCGGGCCTTCTGGCGCGAGCGCTGCCAGGGCTGGGACATGAGCGCGCGCTACCGCCGCGGGCGCCCCTACACACCCGACGTCGTGCTCGACGAGCTGGACACGGGGCGGGTCACCCCGGGCGAGCGCCGGCTGCTCCAGCGCGAGCTGATCCTCCGCACCGGGCACTTCGTGCGCTTCGATCCGCACGACTTCGTGGTGGCGCAGGAGGAGGCGATCCAGGCCTGGCGGCCGATCGCGGCGCGCGCCTCCGGCGCCCCGGGCCGCTGGACGCGGCCCCGCCGGCGCGTAGGGTAAACCGAGCGCGAAGAGGCGGTGCTCGCGAGGGGGGATGCATGGAGCGACGCGGACTTCGGAGGATCAGCTGGCGGCAGGTCATCTCGGCCTCGGCGCTCGGCGCCGCGCTGATCGCGCCGCCCTCGGCGCGGGCCCAGTCCAAGGAGGAGCTCGCGGAGGCGCGGGCGCTCTTCCAGGAGGGGGTCGCGCTCAGCGCAGCGAACCACTGCGCCGCGGCGCTCGCGAAGTTCCATGCGGTCGCGAGCGTGCGGCGGACGCCGCAGGTGCTGTTCAACATCGCGGAGTGCGAGGCGCGGCTCGGCAAGCTCGTCTCGGCGCTCGGCAACTACCGCATCGCCGCGGCCGCGGCCGACGGGGACCCCCGGGCGAACGACGTCAGCGCGAACGTCGGCGCGCGGATCGAGGATCTCGAGGCGCGCATCCCGCGGCTCGCGATCCGCCGGGGCGCGGGGGCGCTCACCGCCACGATCCTGCTCGACGGCGCCGCGCTCGGCGCCTCGGAGATCAGCGCCGACATCCCCGTCGATCCAGGGCCCCACGTGGTCTCGGCCCGGGTCGGCGATCGCGAGGCGGCGCGGGAGACCGTCACGCTCGCGGAGCGGGACGCGAAGACCGTGGAGATCGCGATCGCCGATCCGCCGGCGGCGTCGCGGCCCGCGAGCGCGTCGCCGGGAGGCGCGCCCGTGGAGGTGCCGCCGAGGGCCACACTGGCGCGCCTGCCGGCGACGCGTCCGTCGAAGGTGCCGGGCCTCGCCGTGCTCGGCGCCGGGATCGCGAGCGGCGCCGTGGGTGGGGTCTTCCTCGGCCTCCGCGCCGGTACGCTGAGCGATCTCGACGCGCTGTGCGGCGGCGACAGGAGTTGCCCTCCTTCCGCGAGGCCCGTCGCCGATCGAGGCCGGCTCTACACGGGCGTCGCCGAGGCGGCGATCGGGCTCGGTGTCGCCGGCGTCGCTGCGGGGATCACGCTGCTCGTGATGAGCGGCAGCGCGGCCGCGGCCGCGCCGGACGCGAGCGCCCGCGCAGCCGCTGCCGCGGCCGGGCGGCGCGCCCGCGCGGGCGTCCGCCGCGCGGAGGTCCTGCCGCAGGCGCCTGGCGCCGACCTCGCGGGCCTCAGCGTCGCCGGCAGCTTCTGAGGCCGGGCGCCCTCCGGGCCGCCGGGCGCATCAGGGGCGGCAGCAGAACGTCCGCGGGCTCGCGCCGCGGGCCTCTCCGCTGGGCGTGCCGCCGCTCGGCCGGCACGCGCCGCCGGTGGGCGCGCCGAGCGACGTCACCTTGCGGCCCACGACGGAAGGGTTGTCCTCGAGGTCCACGCAGCTGCCCGCAGGCAGCTCCGTCACCTGCATCGCGCAGGTGTGCAGCTGCACGTCGGAGTAGAGGGCGACGGTCGTCGGGCACGTCCCGCCCGACGGCGCGCCGCACGCGCAGTCGTCGTCGCAGCCGCGGCTGTCCTCGATGTCGGTGAAGAAGACGCGCCGCTCCGTGTAGGGGCCCGGCGGGCAGGCGGCGTCGCCGTCCCTGGCGATGCAGAGGCCGCCCTCGAACGGCGCGGCCGGCTTCGGCGCGCAGACCTGGCCGAGGTTGCAGCCCCGGCCGAGCGGCTCGGCCGCGGCGCACGCGCGGCCGAGGCGTGTCCACCGCGGGTCCGGCCTCTGCACCTGCACGGCGCTCGGCGCGCACTCGCCGCCGGAGGCCGCGAGCGGGCTCACGCTGACCGACACGGCGCACGGTGCGCCGGTGGTCGCCGAGCACTCCGCGTTGCTGCTCGGCCCGCAGGTCAGCCTGTCGCTGAAGACTCCGTCGGGGCCCCTGCACACCTGGGCCGCCCAGCCGGGCGTCGCGAGCGGGAAGAGGCAGTGCGGCTCCGACCCGCAAGGCGCGTCCGCGACGGTGATCGTGATCCCGTCCACCGGGTCGCAGGCTTGCCCCTCCGCGGGACCGCACGAGCACGTGCAGCTCGCCGGCGGCGCGGACAGGCTTCGGTTTCCGACGAACGGCGGCCCCGCAGCGAACTCGGTTGGGCAGCCCGGGTCCATCGCGGGCTCACCGTCGAACAGCGCGAAGTAGCCGCTCCAGCCCTCCGGCACGGCCGCCGTGCACACGAAATCGCCGCACGCGGGATCGGCGCAGTCGATCTGGCCGTCGCCGTCGTCGTCGGCGCCGTTCGCGCAGTCCTCCGCCCCGTCCCCGCTGGAGCTGCTGATGGCCCCGGTGCCGCCGGAAGGCTCGGGCTCATCGAAGGTGTACTCGGGGTACAGGCAGGCGGCGGGAGCGGCCAGGGCGCCTGCGGCGCCGAGCCCGATGCAGGCCGTGAGGTGCGCTCCCCGGCCGACGAGAAAAGAGCCCACCGAACCACCTCCGTGCCAGGTGGCCGCGCAGCGCCCGTTCGCGCTCCGTGCCCCCGCCCAGAGGATATCGCGCCGCGCGGCGTGAGCCACGAGCGCCCCGCGAGTGACGTACGCTGCGCGGCTACTTCTTGGCGGGCGCGGCCGGCTTCGCCGGGGCGGCGGGCGGCGCGCCCTTGGCCGGGGGCGCGCCCTTCGCGGGCGGCGCCTCGCCGGCCTGCCCGCTGTTGTACATCTGGATCGCGCGATCGGTGAGCTCGAGATCGGCGCGGTAGTAGGGAACGGCCGACTTGTCGAGGATGAGGTCGTAACCCTCCTGCGCCGCGAGGCGCCGGAGGAGGCCGAGCACCTTCTGCAGCATCGGCGTCGTGAGCTCGCTCTCCTTGCGCTGCATCTCGCGCTGGGCGTCGAGCGTCGTCGCCTGGAACTCGGCGGCCTGGCGCTGCCAGGTCTCGAACCTGCGCTGGAGGACGTCCTTCGGCGTCTTGCCCGCCTGGGCCTCCTTGTCGAGCTTGTCCCGCTCGTCGTCGAGCGCGCGGCGCTTCGTGTCGAGCTCCACCTGGCGGCTGTCGAACAGCTTCTTGAGCGTCGCCTGGACGCGGAGCCCTTCCTCGGTCTCCAGCATGGCGCGGCGCACGTCGACGACGGCGATCTTCGACTGCGCGGACGCGGGCGCGGGCGACAGCAGCGCCGCGCTGCCGAGCGCCGCGGCCGCGAGCAGCGGCAGGACGCGCGCCGTGAGCCACCGGCCCGAGGTCGGGCGGGCTGCCAGCGCAGCACCCTGGCTCGCGCCGGCCGGACGCGCAGGGGTGGAGAACGTGGAACTGCGCGCGACGAGCCGCTCAGGAGCGTTGTTTCGCATCGCGGATGGCCTTAGCTACCCGGCCACCCAACGTCAAGAACGTGGCGCGCCCTTCTCGTGCGCTGCCGCCGCCGCGCCCTCCGGGTGCGCGTCCTTGCTCTGCGCAGGGCTCGCGCTGCGGTGCGCTGCCGGATCGTTGTTGCTCGGCGCCTCGGCGCGCTCCTTCCGTCCCAAGGCGCCGGCGGTCTTCGCGACCTTGCTCCGTGACGGCGCCCCGGCGGCCCGCTGGGCGGACGGGTCCGCCGCGTGCGGCGGCCGCGACGTCGAGGGCAGCGACCGGCCGAGGCGCTCTCGAGCGAGGGCGATCAGACGCCCGACGTCGTCGTTCCCCCGAAGGAACGCGTCGCGCTGGCGGGGATCCCGCAGGGCCTCGACGCGCGCGGCCAGGGCGGAGAACGCGGCGTCGAGCGCGGCGTTCGCCTCGCGCTCGTCCCCGATCGCGAGGAGGGCCTCGACGAGCGTGACGCGGATCGCGTCGCTCCACTCCTCGATGGGCCCACCCGCGAGGTGGCGCGACGCCTCGCGCGCCGCGTCGACCGCGGCCCTGAGCTCGCGGCGCGCCAGCTGGACGCGCGCCATCGCGAAGCTCGCCATCGCCTGCAGCGCGGCCGCGTGGTGCGCCGCCTCCTCGCAGAGCCAGCGCGCGACGGCGTGGGCGGTCGCGTGGTCGCCGGGGGCGCCGCGCCAGACGAGGAAGAGCGCCTCGTACAGCCGGCCGGCGAACCTGAGGCGGGAGATCTGGCACGCGTCGGCGATCCCGCTCGCCTGGCGCTCGAGCGCGACGCCCTCCTCGATGTTGCCGAGCCGCGCGTACGACATCCCGAGGTTGTGGAGCGCGAACCCCTCGATCGCCCGGAGCTTCCGGCTCCGCGCGTCGAGCAGCGCGCGCTCGAGCAGCGCCTGCGCCTCCTCGAACAGGCCGAGCTGGTTCAGCGCCGAGCCGGTGTTCAGGCGGGCCCTTGCCGCGATGACGGCGTCGCCGGCCCCGTCGGCGTCCGCGACGAGCGACGCGCCCAGAGAGGCCGCGGCGGCCAGATCGCCGGCGTGCATCAGCGCGGCCAGGTGGGCCTCCCGGGCGTGGAGGAGCGCGTCGGTCGAGCCGCTCCTGCGCGCGGCCTCCATCGCCGCGTGCGCGGCGCGGAGCGCCTCGGCGGGCCGGCCCAGCGCCGCCAGGGCGCGGACGCGCGACGCGAGGAGCTTCGCGCGGATCGACGGCGAGAGCGCCGCCGCGAACTGCGGAGAGAGCGCGGACGCGGCGCGCGCGTCGCCCTCGGCGCCCTGGCCCGCCTCGATCATGCAGGTCACCGCGACGACCTGCGCCTCGCCCCACAGATCCGAGCCGGGCAGCGCGAGGCGCGACGCCTGCTCCGCGGCGTCGAGCGCCTCGTCGAGGCGGCCGAGGAGCTCGAGGAGCTCCGCCCGGCGGACCAGGAGCGCGGCGCGCGTGGTCCCCTCGGCCCCGCAGGCGAGCCCGCGCGTCGCGAGCTCGAGCGCCTCGTCGAGCTCCGCGCCGCTCGCCGCCGGGTCCCGCGTCGCGCGCGCGTAGAGCAGCGCCGCCCGCGCCTTGTCGCCGCCCGTCTCGGCGTGGCGCGCGATCAGCCCCGGATCGACGCCCGCGGACTCGAGCCAGGCGGCCGCGGCGAGGTGGAGCGCGGCGCGGTCTTCCTCGAGGATCGACGCGTACGCCGCGTCGCGCACGACCGCCTGCCGGAACGTCCACTGCACCTGCCCCGGGACCCGCGGCTCCAGCTGGCGCGCGATCATCTCGCCCGCCTCCAGCTCGGCGAGCTCCGCGCCCACGGCGCGCTCGAGCAGCGCCGCGACGCCCGCCGTCCAGAAGACCTGGCCGAAGACGGACGCGGCGCGCAGCGCCCCGCGCACCCCGCTCGACATGCGGTCGACGCGGGCCTGCACCAGGGCCTGCACACTGAGCGGCACGCCGTCGCGCCCCTCCGCGGCGGACCGGATGAGCTCCTCCAGGAAGAGGCCGTAGCCGCCGGCGCGCTGGACGATGGCGCCGCGCGTGGCCGGGTCGGCCTGCGGGAGGGCGCTCGCCGCGAGCCGATCCGCGGCCTCTGGGGACAGCGGCGGGAGCGTCACGCGGGTCACGTCGCGGTGCTCCCACAGCGACGGGAACCGGGCGGAGAGCTCGGGCCGCGCGAAGGCGAAGACCCCGAAGCGGAGATCGGCGCAGCCGAGCAGCCAGTCGACGAGCTCGACCGTGGTGCTGTCGGCCCAGTGCATGTCCTCGATGACCAGGATCTGCGGCGTGGTCTCGGACTTCGAGCGGAAGAACGCCTCCACCGCCATCCGCGTGCGCGATTCCATGAGCTGCGGGCTCTCGCGGGCCGCGCGCAGCGGCTCGTTGCCCTCGTCGGGGAAGGGCACGCCGGCGAGCTCCCCGATGAAGCCGGCGAGGAAGCGGAGCGGGCGGGCCAGGCGCATCGCCACGTGGGCGCTCACCTTCTGCACCTGGTCCTCGAGGCGCTCGCCGTCGCGGATGCCCATGAGCGCGCGCAGGGCGCGGCCCAGCGTCGTGAGGCCAGCGCCCTGGCTCATCGCGTCGCCGCGGCAGAGCAGGATGATCGGCGCGTGCGGCGCCGTCTCGAGGTGCTGGATCAGCTCGGCGCGGACGCGGCTCTTGCCGATGCCGGCGGGGCCCGTCACGAGCGCCGCGCGCGGCGCGCCGTCCTCGGCGATCGCGCTGAAGATGCCCTGGAGCCTTGCGAGCTCGTGCTCGCGCCCGAGGATCGCCGTGGAAAGCCCGGCGAGCTTGCGCGCGTCGAAGCCGGCGGCGTCCTCGTGGACGAGCACGCCGCCGCGCGCGTCCTCCTGGACCACGAACCGCCCCTCCAGCGCCGCGATCGCGTGGGCGTCGATCCGGACCGCGCCGGGCGCCGCGTACTCCAGCTGCTGCGCAGCGCGATCGAGCGCCTCGCCGGCGAGGCTCGCCCTGCCGCGGACGGCGTGCCCGACCGCGACCGAGGCCCGCGCGCCCGGCGTCGATCGGGCCACGGTCAGCGCCGCCCGCGCGGCGCGCGCCGCCTCGTCGCCCCGCGAGCGCTCCACCCCGAGCGCCGCGGCGAGCCTCCCGTCGGGGAGCGGCTCGAACCGCGGGTCGTCGCCGAGGACCTCGCGGAGCGCGGCGTCCACCGCGGGGCGGAGCGGGCCGGCGCCCAGCTCGAAGAGCGCGCAGGCGACCACGCGCCGCTCGCTGTTGGCGAGCCGCACCTGCGGCCGCTCGTCGCCCGGCCCGCCGGGCCTCGGCATCATCTCCTGCGCGGCCGCGCGCCGGACGATCGAGGCGGACCTGTCGGTCGCGGGGGGATCGTTGCTCAGCTCCCCGACCCGCGCGAGCGCGCGCGCCAGCTCGCCGCCGTTCTCGTACCGCTGCTCGCGATCGCGGGCGATGGCGCGCGCGAGCACCTCGTCGAGGGCCTCGGGCACGTCGAAGCGGATCTGCTGCGAGCGCGGGGGGTCCTCGACAACGAGGCGGCTGAGCAGCGCGATCGCGTTCTCGGTCTCGAACACGTTCCTGCCCGTGACCAGGCGGAACAGGACGGCGCCCAGCGAGTACACGTCGGCCCGCGCGTCGACCGCCTCGCCGCGCGCCTGCTCGGGCGCCATGAAATGCGGGGTGCCGATGATCGTGCCGCGCTCGGTGGGGCAGTCGTCCGGGACCGCGAGCTTCACGACGCCGAAGTCGATCAGCTTGATCGCGGTGCCCTTGCCGCGGACGAGGAAGATGTTGGAGAGCTTGAGGTCGCGGTGCACGACGCCGCGGGCGTGGATGGCGGCCATCGCGGCGGCGCTGCGCCGGACGACCTCCACCGAGTCGCGCAGGCCGAGCGGAGCGCGCCGCTGGCGCTGCCCTAGATCCTCGCCGTCCAGCCACTCCATCGCGAAGAAGAGGCGCCCGTCGAGCCAGGTGCCGTGCGCGACGTACTGAACGATGTTGGGGTGCCGCAGATCGGCGAGGATCGAGATCTCGCGCGCGAAGCGGGCGCGCTCCTGGTGCGACGCGGCGGCGCGCAGGATCTTGAGCGCGACCGGGGCGCCGGTGGTCTGATCCGTGCCCTTGAAAATATCACCCATGCCGCCGCTTCGGCTGCGGGCTTCGATCATGAAGCGGTCGGTCGGGTCGGTGAACTCCGGGAGCACCGTCCGGATAGGCTACGCGAACCTCGCGTCTTCATGCCAGCGAGAAGGCGCTCTGCGCGGCGCGCAGCGCCGGCGGGCGACCTGGGCCGAAGCCCGAATCGCGCGCCATCGTCGTGCTGCTCCGCAGCGTAGCGCCGCCACGAGCGGCGCGATCGGGGCACGGCGCTCGAAAATTCCAGCCAGCCGCCGCGCCGTCCGCACCATCCTCCTGCCCGCGCGGGGCCTCCGTGCGCTCAGAACCCCGCGAGTAGCCCGGCGCCGAGGGAAGCGCTCGGACGCGGAGATCTCAGCGCGCCGGCGAGCGGGTGGTCGACGAGCCCGAGCGCGGCGAGGACCTCGGCGTGGGTATAGAACGAGAGCGTGTCGTTGAGCGCGAGCTCGATCCCGCCGCGGAGCCCGAGCGCCATGAACAGCAGGGACACGTCGGTGGCGGGGGCGGCCCGATCGCCGACCTGCGCGACGCCCATCTCGACGAGAGCGCATGTGACGAGCAGGTCGACCGTGTGAAGGCACGGAGCGAAGGCGCCGCTCGTGTGCGTGCGCGGGTACGGCGATCGCGCTTTCGTGCTCCCGCCGGGGCTCGGGGCGTACGGACTCGACACCTCGCCGTGTTCGAGCGCGCTCGGCTTCGAGACGACGAACGTGCCCCGGCTCTCCAGCGAGAAGGAGAGGCTCTGTGACCAGCGAACCCTGACGAGCAAGGAGGCGCCGCCGAACAGCCCCTCGGGCACCCCGAGCCCCGCTATGGCGCCGATGCCGACCCGCGCCGAGCTCCACGGCTCGCCGGGCCTGCTCGCGGGCTCCGGGCGCGCCGGCGCGATCTCCGGGCGAGGCGGCGCGGCGGGCGCTCGCTTGTCGCTCGCGAACGGCGTCAGCGTGAAGGAGATCGCGACCGCGACGGTATGGGTGAGCTGCTCGCAGGCGCCGTCTCCGTGCGAGAGGTCAAAGCCTCGGCCGGAGACCCGCCCGTCGGCGTTCCGGTAGGTCGTCGTCGCGACGACGTGGGCGCCGTGAGGCCTGATCGCGACGTCGACCTCCTCGGTCGCGTCCTCGCGGAAAGGGTCGTACCCGACGCGCAGCCGGATCCGCTCGCGCAGCGCGCGCTCTCCAGGGCACGAGGCCGCTTGCGCATCCTCGCTGTAGCGCAGCCGCAGCGCGCGGCGTGCCGGCTCCGCCGCGCGCGATGGCGCGCTGAGCAGCAGAGAGGCGAAGACGATCATGCAGAGAAAGGAGCGTGCCATATCCCCGGTCAGCGGCTCCGCTGGACGAGCCATCCGTGGCCGCCATGAAGCGCTCTCGAGGCAAAGCACGTCAAGAGCTCACGTCGTCTCTCTTCGCGATCCCGGCTGGCGTCAATTGACGTGATAATCGAAGCTCGTGAATGGTAATGGCCGCGAAATCACGATTGCGCGAGAGCGGGATCCGGATCCGTGACGAGCGTGACCATTCGTCCGTATGCACGCAGGCAGCTGACCGGCGCGGAACATGAGAATCCGTCGGGGTTCGTGGCAATGCAGACACGTTGTCTGCAATGGCCTGCGCGCGGCGGGCATGCTCCACCGGCCGCGCGGACCTCTCGGTCAGCGCCGTGCGCGATCGATCTCGTTGGAGGGGGAGGGAGGGGGCGAGGGGGAAGGGGACAGCGAGCGGTCAACCAGCGCTGACGCCGGCGCTGGCGCCAGCGCGCGAGGCGAGCCGCGCGAGGTCCTTGGGATCGCTGACGCGGACGAGGATGACGGTGATGTTGTCCCGCCCGCCGCCCGCGTTCGCCTTCTCGATGAGCGCCTGCGACGCCTTCTCGGGATCGGGCTCGGCGAGCAGGATGTCGCGGATCGCCTCGTGGGTCACCATCTTCGACAGGCCGTCGGAGCAGAGGAGGTAGACGTCTCCGGGGTGGGGCCGGGCGATGATCAGATCGACCTTGACTGCGGGGGAGATTCCGATCGCCCGGCTCAGGTGGTTCGCCATCGGCCCGGTGATCCCCGCGGCGCCCATCGTGTGATCGGTGGTGAGCTGCGTCAGCTCGTTGTCGCGCAGGCGATAACAGCGGCTGTCGCCCACGTGGCCGATGTAGAGGCGCTGCTTGTTGGGCGAGAACCGCGCGCTGACGAGGGTCGTGCCCATGCCCGTGAGGCTCCGCTCGGCGTGGGCCCGCTCGTAGATCGCCTGGTTCGCTTGCTGGATCGCGACCGCGAGCTCGCTGCCGCGACGAGGGACGTCGGGGTAGGGGCTCTCCGCGTCGCTGTCCACGAACGACTGATCCTTGAACGCGTGCGCGATCGTGTCGACCGCGAGGCGGCTGGCGACGTCGCCGCCCGCGTGGCCGCCCATGCCGTCCGCCACGGCGAACAGGTAGTGCTCGTCCAGGCAGAGGTAGCAGTCCTCGTTCTTCTTGCGCTTCTGACCGGGATCGGTCTGGCCGACGGCGCTGATGAGCAGGAGCGGCGACGAGCTGGTCGGCTCGTCGACGGCGGCCTCGTCGTCGTAGATGATGGGGACGGCGGACGGCTCCTCGCGCTCGTGCCCGTCATCATCGTCATCGTCATCGTCGTCGTCGTCGTCGCCGCCGTACGACGGGACGCTCGCGCGTTTGATCGTGCTCTGCAGCACCTCCGGCGGCGCCAGCGTGATCAGCGTGAGGTCGTCGTCATCGTCGTCGAACGCGTCGTCGTCGGAGCGCGATGGGCCGTTCGAACGCTTCCAGTCGGCGCTCGAGACCCGCTCGGTGCGGCCGTGACCTCCTGCGGTCTTCGCGTGGGCGCTCTCGCTCGCGGGCGTCCCGCCCCGCAGCCCTGCTGCGCCTGGCCTCGTCGTTGAATCTTCGAGATCTCCCTCCCCCTCGTCGAGGGCTTGGGCTCCTGGGCCCCCCTGCGTCGGCGTCGTCGCCGCGCGAGGACGGGCCCGGTCGCCGTTGTTTGAGCGAAAATACCAATAGATCAGCCCAAGAAGGGCGATTCCCATGACAAGGGCGGCTGCGAGATCGGCCATGTCCCGGCGACCAACGTAGCAAAGGCGCGCCGCGTCTCCGAGATCAACGTGCAGGGGGACGGAAGACGGCGATCGATCCTGGTCGACCTTGACCTGCGGGGCTCACACTGCAGGGGCGCACCTTGGGCACCACCCGGCGCAGGGAGCGCCACCTCACCCCGCCGCAGGGCTCGCCACCCCGTGACGGGCGACCGCTGCAGAGCGCCTCGCCCAGAGCAGCGCGCCTCGCCAGGAAGAGGCTGCGCCTGGCGGGCCGTGCGCGCTCACCCGGGGCAGGCCGTGCGGATGTTGCTGCGCTGCGGCAGGTGCGCGCGAGAAACGAGGGCCTTCACAGCGGCGGCTGCCGCTCGCTCGCCAGGAGGCCCGCTGCGAGCCGCGCGCCCGGCGTGCGTCCGCCGCAAACGAACCCACCGAGCGGAGCGGGTTGCCAGTGCTGCTGGTGCTGACTAGTCTCCGCGCCCGCATGAAGCTCGCCCACACACTTCTCCAGACACCTCGCATCGTTGGCGTGGGCCTCGCGGTCTCGATCGTGGGCGGGCTCGGGGTCGTGGGCTGCTTCGTCGAGGGCGAGGGCCTCCCGCCGCCGATCGAGGGGTTCTATTACCCGACGGGCCTGGCGGCGTCTCCCGGGGGACGGGTCCTCTACGTCGCGAACTCGGACTTCGATCTCCAGTACAACGGCGGCACGGTCCAGGCGCTGGATCTCCAGCGGCTGCGCAAGCGGGCGCTCACGCTCCAGTCGGAGCTCGCTCCCGGCGGGCAGGACGCCAGCGTGCGCGGTGCGTGCAATAACGTGGGGCTGGCGACAAACGCTGCGCCGTCGCTCTACCCGGGGCCGTGCGGGCCGCTCGATATCTCCGCCCTCGAGGGCGACGACGAGGTCGTCCGGAGCTCGGCCGTGATCGGCGCGTTCGCGTCCAACCTCCTCCTCGTGCACAGGCCGCTCAGCGGCGAGGGCGCCGACCCCGGCGCGGAGCGGCAGGCGCGCCTGTTCGTGCCCGTGCGCGGCGACCCCTCGGTGACCTTCTTCGACGTCGCCGACGATCGGTCCGACGACGCCGGCGCGCAGCGCTGCGAGGGCGATGCCTGCTTCCAGCTGGACTGCGGCGCGAGCGCGGCGGGGGGGCGCTGCAGCAGAGATCACCGCATCGGGGAGGACCCGGGCCAGGAGCTCATCCGGCGCAAGCTGCCGCTGGAGCCGTTCGGGATCGCCGCCGGCCCGGGCGGGACGAGCATCGTCGTGTCGCACCAGACCGAGAACGCCGCGAGCGTCATCGTGAACCGCTGGGAAGCGAACGAGCGGCCGCAGCTCGCGCACGTCCTCACGGATCTCGCCTTCGGGCCGACGGAGCTCGCGGCCGTGCCGCGCCCGAGCGTGCTCGGGGCGCTGCAGCAGAGCGGGTGGGCGATCGACGACCAGCCCCCGTTCGCGGTCACGTACCTCGCGGCGCCGGAGCTCGGCCTGCTCCGCTATCAGGACGCCGCTTCAGGCGGGGCGCCGCGCCTGAACGAGTCGACCCCGACGCCGATCACCGCGCTCGCGAGCGGCACCGACTCCCGCGGGATCGCGTTCGACGCGAGCGAGCGGCAGGCGTGCGAGGACGGCTGTGCGGATGACGCAGACGTGGTCGAGTGCCTCGAGCGGTGCGTGGAGATCCCGATCGCGGTGTACGTGGCGCATCGCGGCCCGAACTCACTGCTCATCGGCGAGCTGACGACGACGCTGGTCAAGAAGGACTCGGACGTCCCCGCGGCGAAGCGGGCCTCGGTGTTCGACACGATCGCGTTCCACGACGCCGCCGTGCTCGGGGCCTACCCGTCTCGGATCGAGATCGGCGAGGTGATCGACCTGGAAGGCGTGCCTCGCCGCAGGGTCTTCGCGCTCGCGTTCGACACGGGGCTCGCGTTCTCCTACGACCCGGAAGCGCGCCGCCTCGACCCCCCCATCAAGACCGGGCGTGGACCGCAGGCGCTCGCGTTCGACACGGGTTCCACGTGCGGCGACGAGAAGGAGCGCTGCGAATGCGAGCAGGGCAGCGCCGGCTGCGAACCCTATTCCCTCATGTACATCGCGCATTTCACCGACTCGTACCTCGGCGTTGTCAACCTCGACATGCGCAAGACGAACACGTTCGGAACGATGATCCTCACGGTGGGCACGCCCGTCCCGCCCCGGGAGTCCCAATGAAGCTGCGCGCCGCGCTCCTCGCCTCCACCTCCGCCCTGGCGCTCGCCGGGTGCGCCGCGGAGGCCACGCCGGTCCCCGTCGAGGCCCTGGCGCAGTCCGGCCGCAGCGCCTTCGTCTGCCTCGCCATCGACCGGCCGGATCCCGACAAGCCGGGCGTGATGCGCTCGCTGCCGATCACGGACTGCTCGTACGGCACCGTCGAGTCGTCCACCGACTACGAGGTCGACGCCAAGGACGGGGGCAGGGCCACGCTCCCGCACCTCTACGGCCTCGTCACGCAGACTACGCACGGCGAGGTCGCGCTCGTCGACCTGACGACCGAGTCCTCGCTGATCGTCGATCGGGACACGGGCACGCCCGCCCCGAGCTTCCTCCCGGTCGGCGCGCAGCCGGTCGACATCGTCGCGACGCCGGGGGGGACGGCGTCGTTCGTCGCCGTCGCCGAGCCGGGGCGCGCGGGGATCTACGCGCTTCCGTCGGCGAAGGTGCTGCCGCGCGAAGGCTGCCCGGTCCCGTCGCTCAGCTCCTGGCCGGCCTGCTCGCTCCCCTCGGCGCCGGGCGAGATGGTGCTCCTCGCCGACCCGCCGGATACCAACGGCAACGTGCGGAGCTCGTGTGACGCCGGCCCCCCCCCGTACGACGTCGAGCCGACCAAGCCTGGCGACCCCGGCGCGTTCGTGGACGATGTCTGCGCCACCTCGAACGGGAGCCTCGCCATGGAGGGCGGCGGCCGGCAGAAGCTCCTCGTGACCCTGCCCGATCTTGGCGGCTTCGTCGTGATCGACGCGCAGAAGCTCCTCGAGCACGAGGACTACAAGGACGGCGGCTTCAAGGCGTGCGAGGTGGAGCGGTGGGTCCCTCTCCAGGTCGCGCTCCCGCCGGCCGTGCCGCCCGACGAGCCGCCGCCCGAGGAGGCGTCGCCCGACGAGGTGTCGTGCTCTCAGCCGGCGGTCGCGGCCAGCCCGGAGCAAGCCTTCGACAAGGCCCGGCCCGCGGGGCTCGCGCTCTCCGGCGACCGGCTGTTCATCGCCGATCTCGACGCGCCGGTGATCCACGTCGTCGACCTCCCGACGCCCTGCGAGCCGCGCGAGCTGCCCTCGCTGCTGCCCGCGTCGACGCTCGACCCAGGGCGCGTCGTCACGACGAGGCGCCTCGCGGTGAGCCAGGCGTCGCCCCCCGAGTTCAACCGCTATCTCTACGCGGTCGACGCCGGCGACGGCAGCGTGATGGTCTTCGACGTCAGCGACGACGTCAGCGACGACGCGTCCGGCCGGTCGCCGCTCTCCCGCGAGAATCCGGACTGGAACCCGTTCCAGCCGCCCGACCGCATCCGCCTGCCGGCGCCTGTCCGCGATCTCGCGATCGTGCAGCGCGAGGTCCCGAGGAGCCTCCCGGCGACGGGCGTGGTGCCGAGGGGGATCCGGTGCAGCCCCCTCCCGGAGCTCAGGACGTGCGACAGCAGCGTCACGTCGTGCGACCTCGAGACGCTGTACCGCACGTCGACCGATCGCGACTCCGGCGCCGGCCCGCTGAAGCTCCGGGGCACGTTCGCGTACATGGCGCTCACGAACGGGCAGGTCGCGATCGTCGACATCGACGACCTCGACGCGGCCTGCCGCGGACCCGAGCGCCAGAGCGTCCGCGCGGGCTGCGACGCGGACGCTTCGCCGAGCAGCCCGCTGCTCGAGACGAGCGGCGAGGCGTCCTGCAACGTCGTCCTCCCGCACGCTGTCCGCTCGGAGACCTACATCGTGGCGAGCGACGGCTCCGGCCAGCTCGAGCCAGGCGTGCAGGGCCTGCCGATCCTCTACGATCGCAGCGGCGCGGTCGTGCCGCTCTCCGGGGAGAGCCCGAAGATGCGCGCCACGTTCCCGTCCGAGGGGGCCGCGCCTGACCTCGCGCTCGCGGTGGGGGTGCAGCGCGAGGTGATCGCGTCGAGCGACAGCGCTGAAAGCGAGCTCGACGAGCGGGGGCTCGTGCTTAGGTCCGGCGGGCCGCAGCACGCGCTGACGATGAACCTCGAGGACCCGCGGGTGCACATCGCCAACGAGACGTGGAACGTGACGTACGAGGGGGTGCTCACGTCGATCACCCGGGCCTCCGTGGCCTTCGACGAGAACCTCCACCTGAGGGGCACCGACGCCCGCTTTTGCCGCCGCGGCGTGCAGAGCCTGACCAGCGTGAAGGCGCAGCTGAAGGCCGCGGGCGTCCCGGAGGACGAGGACGGGACCCGCGCCGGGCAGCTCGCCGACTTCGCGCAGATCACGTCCGAGCTTCCGGACGAAGATGCGACCTACTGGAAGAGCGTCGACCCGGCCGTCTGCTCGTTCGACACCTGCAACGCGAAGTACGGCAGCGTCATCACGTCGCGCCCGGCGCTCCGCATCGTCGAGGCCTACGAGGACCACCTCGAGCTCGAGCCCAGGAATGAGGTCGAGTTCGCGGCGTGCTGCTTCGCCGGCTCGGTGCAGCTCGGCATCCGCGCCGGAGGCCAGTGGGTCGTCCGGAGCAACGGCGCCGGCTTCCTGCACCACGTGATCGCCGATCCTGCGGGCGGCTATTGCCGCAACTCGTGCGACACGCGCCTCTCGCGGTTCAACGGGCGCGTCGTCCATACGCCGCGCGACGGGCGCGTCACCGACGGTGATGTGGGGGCGTTCATCAACCCGATGTTCCGGTTCGCGGTCACGGGCGGCGTGCCCGAGCAGGACATGCAGTTCCGCTTCACCACCCAGGGGGCGTTCACGCCGCTCGCCCTGGACCTCGCGGACATCAGCAACACACCGGAGCTCCAGCCGCAGTCCATCCAGCTCGTTCCGGCCACGGGCCAGCTCGCCGTCACCGACGGCTCGGTCCAGGGCCTGTTCCTGCTGAGCTCACGCGACGTCGCCGTGACGCGCCGGTACCGCTGAGCCACCTGCCGGCCCCGCGGCATTGCGGTTTCGGCGCCGATATTTCCACGAAAACAGCGGAACAAACGCGCGAATCCCGCGTAGACCTCACCGGCGGTCGAGACTAAGACGCCGGCGATGCAGCCGTCCGAGCAGCCTGCGGCCAGGAAGAAGCTGACCCCGGTGATGCGCCAGTACGAGGATGCGAAGGCGCTCCACCCCGACGCCATCCTCTTCTTCCGGATGGGCGACTTCTACGAGATGTTCAACGACGACGCGGTCCTCGTGTCGCGCGCGCTGAACCTGACGCTCACGAGCCGCAACAAGGGCGAGCCCGACGAATCCCCGATGGCCGGCGTCCCGCACCACGCGGCGCACGGGTACATCGCGCGGCTGCTCGCGCTCGGCCACAAGGTGGCGATCTGCGAGCAGTGCGGGGATCCGTCGAAGATCAAGGGGCTCGTGCCGCGGCAGGTCGTGCGCGTCGTCACGCCGGGGCTCGTCACCGAGACCGAGCAGCTCGACGCGCGCGCCAACCACTACCTGGCGGCGGTCGACGGCGGCGGCGTGCCCCGCGGCGACGCCCTCGGAGCGGGGGGGCCCTACGGCCTCTCGCTGCTGGATCTCTCCACCGGCGAGCTCTCGGCCACCTCGGTCCCGGACGCCGCGACGCTGCTCGCGGAGCTCGCCCGGGCGGATCCGCGCGAGGCGCTCATCGCCCGGGACCTCCCGGACGTCCGCGCGGCGGCGGCCTCGCTCGCCTGCCGCGCGGCGCTGCGCGACGACGAGGAGCTCGACAGCGCGCAGGTCGCGTCGATCCTCGACGACGCTGCGATCGAGCCGATCTCGGCGGCGACGCTGGCCGAGCACCCGCTCCCGGCGGTGCGCGCCGCGGCCCGGGCGCTGCGCTTCGCGCGCCGCTGCAGCCCCGGCGCGCGCATCCCGGTGCGCCGCATCGCCCCGCACGACACCTCGGGCACGCTGCGCATCGACGAGACGGCCCAGGCGCACCTGGAGCTCGTGCGCGCCGCGGACGGCGGCCGCCGCGGCACCCTGCTCGACGTCATCGACTGCACGGTCACCCCGGGCGGCGCCCGGCTCCTGCGCCGCCGCCTGCTCTCGCCGCTCGCCGACCTGGCCGGCATCCGCCGGCGCCTCGACGAGGTGGAGCTCTTCGTCTCGCACCCGCGCGCCCGCGGCGAGCTGCGGCAAGCGCTCGGCGGCGTCGGCGACCTCGAGCGCCTCAGCGTCCGCGCGCTCCTCGGCGAGGCCACGCCGCGCGACCTCGGCCTCCTGCGCGACGGCCTCACGGCGGCCCCGGCGGCGATCGCCGCGGTCCGGTCGATCCCCGACCTCGGCAAGGCGGCGGCGCGGAGCGACGACGGCGCCGCTGCGCGGGGCGAGGAGGGCGCTGCGGCCGGATCGAGCTCCGAGCCGCTCCTCGCCGAGGCGGCGGCGCTGGATGTCGTCGCCGACGTGTGCGCCGAGCTCACCGCCGCGTTGATCGAGCGGCCGCCCCCGAACACGCGCGAGGGCGGCATCTTCCGTGAGGGGTACGACAAGGAGCTCGACGACGCGCGCGGCGTGGAGAAGAACGCGACGGAGCTCATCCTCGCGCTCGAGGCGAAGCTGCGCACGCAGACGGGCGCGCCCTCGCTCCGGGTCAAGTACACGCGCGTCTTCGGCTGGTACATCGAGGTGACGCGCGCGCACATCGCCAAGGTCCCGGCGACCTTCCGCCGCAAGCAGACCGTCGCGACCGGCGAGCGCTACACGAGCGACGAGCTCGACGAGCTCGCCGACAAGATCGAGCACGCCGGGGCGCGCGCGCTGGAGCGGGAGACCGCGCTCTTCGATCGGCTGCGGGCCCTCGTCGCGAAGAGCGAGGGCCGCCTCCGCGCGCTCGCGCGCAAGCTCGCGGCGTGGGACGTCGCCGCCGCCCTCGCCGACGTCGCCCACCGCAACGACTACGTGAGGCCGCACGTCACGGCGGGCGAGGCGCTCGCGATCCGCGACGGCCGCCACCCGGTGGTCGAGCGCTACGCGGCCGCGGGGCACTTCGTGCCGAACGACACCCGCCTCGATCTCTCGGGCGAGCGGCTCTGGCTGATCACGGGCCCCAACATGGCGGGCAAATCGACGCTCATGCGCCAGGTGGCGCTGATCGTGGTCCTCGCGCAGATGGGCAGCTACGTCCCGGCGCGCGAGGCGGAGATCGGCCTCGTCGATCGGATCCTCTCGCGGGTGGGCGCGAGCGACAACGTCGCGCGCGGCGAGAGCACGTTCATGGTGGAGATGCGGGAGACCGCCGAGATCCTCCGCGACGCGACGCGGAGATCGCTGGTGATCCTCGACGAGATCGGCCGCGGCACGAGCACGTACGACGGCCTCGCGATCGCGTGGGCCGTGGCGGAGCACCTGTTCGACGCGATCGGCTGCCGCGCCCTGTTCGCGACGCACTACCACGAGCTGACGGAGCTCTCCGCGCGCGCGCCGGGCATCGCGAACTACTCGGTCGCCGCGCGCGAGCACGGCGACGACGTCATCTTCCTCCACAAGCTCGAGGCGGGCCCCGCGAGCCGCAGCTACGGCGTGGCGGTCGCGCGGCTCGCGGGTGTCCCCGAGGGGGTGCTCGCGCGCGCCCGCGCGATCCTCGCGACGCTGGAGTCGGGCGCCGCGCTGCCGGGCGGCAAGCACGCCTCCCTCCGCGGCCGCACGCGCGGCGGCGCCGCGCAGCTCGACCTGTTCGCCCCCGCGCAGGCCGCGGTGCCGCCGGAGCAGTCGGCCGTCATCGAGACCCTGCGCGCCGTGGACGTCGATCGGCTCGCGCCGCTCGACGCGCTGCGGCTCGTGGCCAAGCTGAAGGGGCTCCTCGGCGGCGGCTGACCGCGGCGGCTCAGTCCGGCGGCGCGATCTCGCGGAGCTCGGTGCCGCCCGCGTACCCGTAGCTCACGAACGAGTCGAACCCCGTCACGAGCAGCCCAACGGGCGCGGAGGCCGTGAGCCAGTGCACGCCGTCGCGCTGCATCCCGGGCAGCACGTTGTCCGGCGCCTGCCGCGCCGGATCGATCGCCGCGAAGCTCAGCTGGCAGCGGTAGACGACGAACGACGGCGCGCCGCCCCCGCGCTGCTCCTCCGTGAGCCCGTCCGCAGGCGCGATCTCGCACTCGTCCGGCCCGAGCGTCGCGTCGTCGAGCCGCACGACGGCCGACCGCGGCGCGACCACGGAGATGAAGTCGAACGCGTACTTGTCCGGCGTCAGGAACACGTAGTCCGGCCGGAACTGCTCGATGGGCGGCAGGATGATGAGGCTCGGGTCTCCGCCTGGCAGCCCTTGCTTGACCCCCGTCGCGTTCTGGCTGGCCATGATCTGCGACACGATGACCGGCTCGGAGCTCTCGATCATGAAGTCGCCCCACGCCGTCACCTCGCGGAAGTCGCCCAGCGCCGACAGCGTGATCCGATCGTCCGGCGGCGGCAGGGTCGTCTCGATCACGGCGCCCTTGCCGCTGGCCGCCACGATCCTGACGTACTCCGGCTCGGGCACGGCCTCGATCCGCGCGCCGGCCTCCTTGACGGTCAGCGACCGGCTCGGCGTGTGCGGCACCGCGAACCGCTTGCCGGCGGTCCGGGTCGGATCGAGCTGATCCTCCAGGTGGTCGGCGCAGCAGCGGCGATCCGCGAGCACGTCGAAGTGCGGCGCGTCCGAGGCCTCGCTTCCGGTGAAGACCGCGATCGGCTGATCGGCCTTCACGATCGATCCGGTGAAGTCCGCGTTGAACCCGCCGCTCTCCAGGTTGAGCACGTCGAACGCGCCGAGCTTGACCTCGATCGACCCGCCCTCCGGCGTCTCCGGGACGGGCCCGCCCCCGACGACCCTCGCCGTCGTCGTCACCTGCACGGTCGTCCCTTCGCGCGTCCCGACGATGGTCAGGAACGCCCGAAGGTCGATCGGGTTCTGCGGATCGAAGTTCGTGTCCGGATCGTCCGTGACCGCGATGGTCTGCGGCCACCCTGTGACGACGTACGCCGTCGCCATCGCGCCCGGGCTGTACGTCAGCGCCTCGCGCGGCTTCAGCAGCGAGGCGTCGTTGGAGAACACGTTGGCGTTCTCCAGCGGGTTGAACTGGTAGGCGACGATGGGGAACTTCGACTTGATCTTGAACGCGTGCCGCGTGAGCGCCGTGTGCGTGCCCGTGTTGTACTCGCCCTCCGGGCTGCCATCGACCTCGCGCGGCCCGAGCTTGAACACCTGGAGATAGAGCGGCGCGATGAGCGCGCTCGCGATCTCCACCGGGGCGGGCTCGTCGCCCGGCGCGCCGTCGTCCTGGAAGATGTGGATCTCGTTCGGCACGTCCGGCTGCGGGTTCGAGACCACCACCGCGAACTGCTGCGCCGCCGCGTTTCCGGTCGCGTCGATCCGCGCGTTGTCCAGATCGACCGCCCAGTACTCGCACCCCACGTTGCTCCGCTCGAGCTCCGCGACGGCGCAGAGCTGCTGGCAGCTCCCGCTCCGGCACGCCTCGCCGGCCTCCGTGTCGCACGTGTCGATCACGCGGCCGAAGCTGCCGTCCGCGTCGCAGACGACGACGTCCTGCTCGCGGCACGAGCGCGCAGCGGGCACGCATGGCCGGCAGCCGAGCTCGGGCGACGCGCACACGCGCCCTTGAGCGGCGCAGTCGTCGAGCGTCACCCAGGCCAGCCCTGCGCCGGTCTCCTCGCAGCGCGCGAGCTCCGCCCCGCAGCGCACGTCGCCGGCCGTGCAGAGCGGCGGCTCCTCCGGCCGCTCACCCCACCGCGTGCCGCTGTCGAAGCAGCTCGGCGCGAGCCCGAGCCCCGCGGCGACGGCGACGAGGGCGGCTGCAGCGTGCCGCGATCGGGCGCGGCGTCCTGGCTTCCGTGCGCGCGTCGGCCTGCGCGCTCGCGTCGGGTGGGGCGGGGCGCTCATCACAGGTGCGCGTTGAAGCTGTCGAGGGAGTAGGCCGCCATCCCTGCCGGCTTGAGCTGCCGGTAGACGAGCTTGCCGTAATCGAAGCCGTCGATCCGCGCCCCGTACACCCCGATCGTGAGCGGCCCCGGCGGCAGCGCGCCGTGCTCGAGCCCGAGCTGCCGGAGGTCCGGCACCTCGACGGCGTGCGACCCTGCCGGCACGGCCACCGTCCACCGGATGAGGCCGTTTCCGCTCGCGATGTCGTAGACGCTGAGATCGACGGGCGCGCCCGCGCCGAACGAGGTCGCGAGGTGGGACCCATCCCAGGCGCTGTTCTGCGCGGGCGCCTCGAGCGTCGGCACCCCCACGAAGTCGCCGATGTGCACGGGCTCGCTCGTGCTGGTCGAGAGGACCCGCCCGACGACGGACAGCGGCGCGAGCCCGGCCTGGCCGGTCACCGCGCGCGCGGACGAGTGGTAGCTCGCGCCGAGCAGGTCGCGGGCGAGCGGCGGCACGCCCACGAACGTCAGCCCCCCGTCGAACGGGATCAGCGGGCTCTGTGCGCCGATCGGGAGCGTCGCGAACCCGTCGTTGCCGATCATCAGCGACACGTTCGCCTGGATCCGATCCGGCCCCTTCGGCCCCTTCGCCGGCGCGCTGACGTCCATCGAGAGGGCGTGGTCGAGCGGCTGATTGATCCGCACGAACACCTCCCTCGTCCACTCGTTCGGGAGCACGGGGATCCCGCGGACCACGCCCATGGCGTATGCGGTGAACCGCGGCGGGGTCGTCGAGCGATCCTCGAGGCCCGCCAGCGCGTAGATCGTGCGGTTGCCGGGCGCGACGTACATCGTGAACCCGTGCCCGAGCTCGCCTGACGTCTCCGGCGTGAGCGCCTGGAACTCGGACGGCAGCCTGAAGGTCGCGAGAGGATCGGCGCCCGTCGTGAACAGGTACGCCGCCTTTCGCTCGGTCTCGCGGCGCGGGCTCGGGATGTTGCCCCACGCGACGCTCCCGGGGTCCAGCGACGTGTCCCAGACGAGCTCGCCCTCGATCGCCCCCGCGCTGCCGACCTTACCGCCGACCGGCGGGGGCGGATCGCCGGACGCGCCGCACGCGGGGGTGAGCACCGGATCCAGGTAGACGGTCACCGTGTCGACCGGCACGTCGACGAACGAGATCGGGCTATGGCAAGTCGCGGCCACGGTGACGGTGCGCGGCGAATCGAGCGACGCGTCCTCGATCACCGCGACGCCGGACGCGTCGACCTCGATCGGGGAGGTCGTGTCGGTGCCGACGACGACGCTCGCTCCCGGGATCGGATCACCCGTGAAGTTGTTGTAGACGAGCACCTTCAGCCGTCCGGCGAGCGGCGCGCCGCTGAGCCCGCCCTTGTAGCCGTTCTCGCTGTCCTCGTAGGTGTAGCCGTCCAGCACGAGGATCCTCTCGCCGCCGGTCGTCACCGAGATCGTCTTCGCGCCCGGCGTGCCCTGGGGCACCGTGCACAGGAGCCGCGTCGGCTCCTGGACGGCGAGCGACGTGCACGGCTTCTGATCGATCTTCGCGACCGTCGTCTCGTTCCAGCGCGTGCCCTGGCCGACGAGCTCGATGGTCGTCCCGCCGGAGATCGGCCCGCTCGACGGGGACGCATAGAGCGCGTCGTACACGTAGCCGCCCGGCAGCGTTCGTCGGGTCGACGTGTCATCGCCGTTCTGCACGGCGAGCTCCACCGGGCCCGCCGCGCCCGGCGGCGCCGCCACCTGGACCCGGCTGGGATCGATGGGCACGATCGCGGACGGATCGACCTCGACGTCGCCGAACCAGACGCGGACCTGGGAGCTGAAGCCGTTGCCGTGGAGCAGGACGCGCTGGCCTCCGTTGAACGGCCCGTGCGTCGGGTCCGCGCCGAGCAGCGCGTGCGGATCGCCGCCGGGCAGCCCTGCGCCGGCGGACGATGACGTCGACGTTGTCTGCGGGTCCACGCCGAAATCGCCGCCATCGCCGTCGGTTTGCCGGCGGATGCCCTCCGGCGCCGAGGCGATGCAGGCAGAGACGATCGCGAGCCCTGCGCAGACCGAAGCGAAGCGTGCGGTAAGAAAGCCTCGTGATGCGGTTCGCACGAGGCGAGTGTACGCCATCGCGGATGCCGGGCCACGGCGCGCCAGGAGCGTGGCCCGGCGTTCCCGTGCTCCGCGCCGCGTGGTCCCATCGGCGCAGCTGACGCAACGAAGGCAACTGCGCGGACAACCGCGCGGAGACACACGCAAACACACGGAAATTGTGCACGCCGAGGTGGCGGCTTCATCGCTTGACAAGCGAGGCGCCTCGGGGTAGCAAACCGCCCCCCTTCTTGCGGTCTCGTGACGAGGGGGACAGCGGAGGCCGAATCCTCGCCTTCGCTGCCGCAGAACCGAATCCACACGCTCTCCTGGCACCCACGGCATTCCGCGGCCCGGTGCCCCAGCAGCACGGACGCTCCTGTCCGCGCATGGGGTTGGTCGCGGGAGGGGGAGCGGCGGACCAACCGAAAGGGCACTGCCGTGACCGATACCAGCTTCTCCGCATCCGTCCCCGCGGCCGACACCATGCAGGCCGCCGCCCCCCAGCCGGGGGATTTCCCGCTTCCGCTCCGCTCGCTGCTCGACGCGGGCGTGCACTTCGGCCACCAGACGAAGCGCTGGAACCCGAAGATGCGGCCGTTCATCTACGGCGCGCGCAACGGCATCCACATCATCGATCTCGATCAGACGACGCGGCTCTTCAAGCGGGCGTACGACTTCCTGACCGACGCCGTCGGCCGCGGGGGCCACGTGCTGTTCGTCGGCACGAAGCGCCAGGCGCAGGACATCGTGCAGGAGGAGGCCCGCCGGTCGGGCATGTACTTCGTCACGAACCGCTGGCTCGGCGGCACCCTGACGAACTTCCGGACGATCAAGCAGGGCCTCGATCGCCTGCGCACCCTCGAGCGCATGAAGGAGGACGGCACCTACGAGCAGCTGCTCAAGAAGGAGGTCGTCCGCCTCGAGAAGGAGCGCGAGCGGCTCGAGAAGTACCTGGGCGGCCTCAAGGGGATGGGCGGCCTCCCGGCCGCGATCTTCGTGATCGATCCGCACCAGGAGTCGATCGCGATCAGCGAGGCGCGCAAGCTGAACGTCCCGGTCGTGGCCATCACGGACACGAACTGCGACCCGGATCTCGTCGACTTCGTCATCCCTGGCAACGACGACGCCATCCGCTCGATCCGGCTGATCACCGCCCGCGTCGCGGACGCGTGCGTCGAGGGCGCGCAGCGCCGCAAGGATCACGGCGAGGGCGGGCAGCAGGCGGCGGGCGGCGGTCGAGGCCAGCGCGACGAGATCAACGTCTACCAGGGCGGCCGCGGCGGCCGCGGCGGCGGTCCGCGCCAGCAGCAGGCGTCGTAGCGCGGCGCGAGCCGCAACGGAGCGGCCCAGCGCTCGGGCGGCGCGGTGACGACGACGTCGCCGCTCGACTGGGCGGTGTGGCAGCCGCGCGAGAGCAGAGAGGGCGCAGGGACAGAAATGAAAATTTCACGCCTCTGCGCCTTCTGTGCCTCTGCGGTTCGACCCGCCCTCGCTCGGGCCGTTCGTGCAACAGCAGTCGGACGTGTGGTGAACGGGGGCCGCTCGGAGCGGCCTCTTCCTATCTAGGTTCCAGGTTGAAGGAGAAAGAGCCATGGCCGGCATCAATGCGCAGGCGATCAAGGAGCTTCGTGAGCGTACCCAGGCGGGGATGAGCGACTGCAAGAGCGCCCTCACGGAGGCCGAGGGCGACATGGAGAAGGCGGTCGAGATCATCCTGAAGAAGGGTCTCGCGAAGAGCGCCAAGCGGGCCGGCGCGTCCGCCACCGAGGGCGAGGTCCGCGCGGTGGTCGCGGCCGACCGGCGGAGCGCGACGATGGTCGAGGTCAACATCCAGACCGACTTCGCCGCCCGCAACGACGCGTTCCGGCAGTTCGTCGGCGACGTGCTCGCGGCGGTCGAGAAGGCGCCCGACGGCGCGGACGCGGCTCAGCTCTCGATCGGCGGCAAGTCGATCGCCGACACGGCCACCGAGCTGACCGCGCGCATCGGCGAGAAGGTCGCGGTGCGCCGGTGGGATCGGGTGTCGATCCCGGCGGGCAAGCACGGCGTCGCCCACGCGTACGTGCACCTCGGCGGCAAGATCGGCGTGCTCGTGGCGGTCGAGGCGTCGAGCCAGGCGGTGGCGGAGCACCCTGCGGTGCAAAAGTTCGTCGACGAGACGGCGATGCAGGCCGCCGCGATGAGCCCGCTCGTCCTCCGTCGCGACGAGGTCACGGCGGAGCTGAAGGCCAAGCAGCAGGAGATCTTCGAGGGGCAGCTGCGCGAGGATCCGAAGCCGAAGCCGGAGGCGGCGTGGCCGAAGATCATCGAGGGCAAGTTCAACAAGTGGTACTCGGAGGTCGCGCTGCTCGAGCAGGAGTCGGTGGAGGCCGCGTCGCGCGGCGAGGCCGGCCAGACGATCGAGAAGCTCCTCCAGGCGGCGTCGAAGGCGGCCGGCGGCGAGCTCAAGCTCACGCGCTTCGTGCGGTATGAGCGCGGCGAGGGCATCGCCAAGAAAGAGGACGACTTCGCCGCCGAGGTGGCGAAGATGGCCGCGAGCTGACGCGGTCCGATGCGGGGGCGCCTCGCCGCCGTCTCGATCGACCTCGACGAGGTCCCGAACTACTTCGCCATCCACGGGCTCGCCGTCCCGGATCGCTCCGGGGCGGCGGCCGCGCTGAGCGCCGTCTACGACACGGCGCTCCCGCGCATCGCTGATTTCGCTGCTTCCCACGGCATCCCCGTCACGCTGTTCGCGATAGGCCGCGACCTCGCGCGCCCCGAGAGCGCCGTGGCCTTGCGCGCGCTGAGCGACGCTGGCCACGCGGTCGAAAACCACTCGTACGGGCACCGCTACGACCTCTCGCGGCTCCCGCGCGCCGCGATCGCGCGGGAGGTCCTGCTGGGCGCCGAGGCCATCGCGGAGGCGGTCGGCCGGCGTCCGACGGGCTTCCGTGCGCCGGGGTACACCGTGAGCGACGCGCTGTTCGACGCGCTCGACGCCGTGGGGGTCGCGTTCGACTCCTCGGTGTTCCCATGCCCGCCGTACTACGCCGCGAAGGCGCTCGCGATGGGCGTGCAGCGGGTGAAGGGCAGGGGGTCGTCGGCGATCCTGGACACCCCGCGTGTGCTCGCGGCGCCCCGCGGGCCGTACCGGCCCGGGCGGCCGTGGTACCGCCGTGGCGGCCGGCGCTTCGTCGAGCTGCCGATCCAGGTGACGCCGGGGTTGCGGCTGCCGGTCATCGGGACGAGCGTCGCGCTCGCGGGTGCGGCGGGCGTGCGGCTCCTGGCGCGCGCGTGCGCCGGGGAGGCGCTCGTCAACCTGGAGCTGCACGGGATGGACTTCCTCGACCGGAGCGACGGCCTCGAGGCGCTGGCGCCGTACCAGCCGGAGCTCCGGGTCGCGCTGGGCAGGCGGCTCGAGGCGTTGGGGGCGTTCGTGGAGGAGCTTGCGCGGAGGGGAGCGAGCTTCGTGCGGCTGGACGAGGCGAGCAGGGAGCGCGGGCTCATCGCGTGACCCGGGGTGTCGACGTTGGGGGTCGAGCTCCTCGGGACCATGCTCGATCCGGAAGACGATCGATCCCTCGCGACCGCGCGCGACCTGACCCGCCAGGCCGAGGCGCTCCTCGGCGACACGGCGGAGGACTGCATGAGCCGCGCGCTCGCGGCGGCGGCGCGCCGCGTGCTCGCGCGGCGCCTCGCCACCGATCAAGCGCTGCCCTTGGCGCGGAGCGCCCGCGGGCCCGGGCCGTCGCGACGTGATCCTGCCCAGCGCAGTTGCCAGCTTTCCTTGCGTTGACGCCCTCCCGTAGCCTCTCTTCTCATGGCCACTTCCAAGACCAAGAAGCCCGCGCCGGCGGCATCGCCGGCCGAGGTGCCGATCAGCTCACCCGCCACCATCACCCTCGACGCGCTCGCGAGGGAGCTCGGCCCCGCGGATGGCGCGTTCGCCGCGCGCACGTACGCGGGCATCCCCGAGGAGGACCTCGTCGCCGAGGGGACGCGCATCGACTCGCAGAGCCTCATCGATGACGCCCCGCACTTCGTCGCCTCGGCGCGGCGGATCCTGGGCTCGCTGTCCGAGGCGCAGCGCGGCAAGGTGCGCATGCCGGTGGCGCTCTTGCCGCTGCTCGTCGCCGAGGCGGGCAGGCTCCAGGCGATGAAGCGGTCGCACGACGCGGCGGAGACCGAGGCGGCCGGCGCGAGGGCCGCGCTCGAGGTGCAGGGGCGGAGCGCGATGCGCGACGGCATCGGCGAGCGCGACCTCTGCTACGACGGCCTGCGCAACGCGCTCGGCGCTCGCCGCATGGCGCGGGTCGACGCCGTCGTGGGGCGCGCGGACTCCCCCGAGAGCCTCGCCAAGGGCCTCGAGGCGCTCGCGAGCTTCATCGACGAGACCCGAAGGGCCGATCCGGCGCAGGACGCGAGGCTCCTCGAGGACTACGGCGTCGGCGCCGAGTGCGCGGCGGCGCTCCGTGCCACGGCGCAGCGGGTGCGCGGCGTCGCCAGCGTCCAGATCGCCGCGGGGCGGCGGGTGACGCAGCGCGCGCTCGATCTGCAGGACGGGAGGGTCGCGGTCGTGATCGAGAAGATCCTCCGCGCCTTCCGCGCGGCGCGCCGGGTCGACGGAACGATCCTGGTCCCCGAGCTGAACAAGGCCGCATGGATGTTCGAGGCCCGCTCCGGCAGCTCCGGCAAGAAGGCTCCGCCCGCCGGAGAGAAGCCCTCGTCCGGCGCAGAGACGCCCCCGGCCGCCATCGGCGGAGCGCCGGGCGCCGCACCGCCGGCGCAGGGAGAGACCGCGCCGATCCTCGGCGCCGACGGCTGAGCCTCATCCCCCAGGACCACGGGCGGCGCCGCCCGTCGCCGACGCTCTCAACGGCCCGTCTCCGCGCCTTCAGCCCGCGACGAGCCGCCTCGCGACGACCATCCCGAGGACGCCGGCGAGCAGGCAACCGACCAGCGTGATCGCGATGTTGGCGAGCCCCACGGCCCACGACTTGTACTCGATGAGCCGGATCGTCTCGTTGTTGAAGCTCGAGTACGTGGTGAAGCCGCCCATGACGCCGGTGCTCAGGCTGAGGCGGAGCGTCGGCGACAGGAGCTCCGTCGTCGCGGCGACCTCTCCGATGGCGCCGAGCAAGAACGACCCGATCACGTTGACCGCGAGCGTCCCATAAGGAAACTCGGCGCCGAAGCGCTGCTGGCACCACGTCGACAGCCCGTAGCGGGCGAGGGTCCCCGCTGCGCCACCGAGGCCGATCCAGAACCACCGATCCATTCGTTTCACCTCGTCGCACGCGTCGCGATCACCGTGTCCGGTGGCGGTGCCCTTGCGTTCGCCCCGCCGCTGACTCGACGCTCGCGCGGGTGAAGCGCCGCGCGCCTACGCGGCCTACTCCGCCGCCTTCCTGAACTCGATCACCTGCCCGCCCTTGCTGTCCGCCAGCGCAGGCCGGTTCACCCGCGACACCTCGTCCGTCGCCACCCCCGACGCCGCGATGAACTGGCGCGCCTGCTCGTTGTCGCCGTGCGCCAGCTCGTCCGGCGTCCCCGACGCGACGACGCGCCCCTGGATCACGAGGAACGCCTGGTGCGCGATGCGGAACGTGCTCGCCATGTCGTGCGAGATCACCACGCTCGTCACCTTGAAGCGCGCCCGCGTCTCCTCGATCAGGTCGTCGACCATCCGGCTCGTCAGCGGATCGAGCCCGCTGGTCGGCTCGTCGTAGATGAGGATCTCGGGCTCCAGCATCAGCGCGCGCGCCAGGCCCACGCGCTTGCGCTGCCCGCCGGACAGCTCCGACGGCATCCGGTCCTCCTTGTTCTCGAGGCCGAGCGAGTTCAGCATGCCCACGACCTTGTCGTGGATGTCCCGCTTCGACATGTGCTTCCGGTGCTCGCGCAGCGGGAACGCCACGTTGTCGAAGATCGTCAGCGAGTCGAGCAGCGCCGCGTACTGGAACACCATGCCGAACCGCTGGCGCATCCGGTTCATCTCGAAATCGTCGAGCGCGCCCATGTCCACGCCGTCGACCCAGATGTGACCGGTGGTCGGCCGCTCCAGCCCGATGAGCAGCCGGAGCAGCGTGGTCTTGCCAGCGCCCGACCCGCCGATGATCACCGCCGTCTCGGTCCGCCGGAGGTGCATCGTGATGCCGTGCAGCACCTTCGTCGCCCCGAACGATTTCTTGATGTCGTCGACGAAGAGGTGATCCCCCGGCTGCCACCCCGGCGGCATGTTGCCCACCTGCTGCGCCTCCGGGGGGGCCCCTCGCGGGGGGGGCTGGCTGGGCGGCCTTCTCGACATCCGCACAGTACGGTACCACGGAGGAGGCCCCGCAGGACGCCGATCGCCTTGCATCACAGTAAGGGCGAGCACGTGCTTGACGCGGCAGGGCGCGGGACGGAAACGTTGCTCATGACCGACGACCTACTCAAGGCAGCCCTCGAGACGGCAGAGGCGAAGACCGACAAAGACGGCTGGGCCGAGCTCCCTGAAGGGCGCGTGCTCACGATCTACGCCGCGCACGACGGCGTGTCGCTCCCGGTGACCAAGATCGAGGCCGTGTCGAGCGCGGGCGGGCTCCTCAAGGCGCGCAGCACCAAGGGCGAGACGTTCGTGCTCGCGCTGAAGGACGTGTTCGCCATCGCCCTCGACGGCGGCGGCAAGGGAGCCCAGGCCAGGAAAGCCGGCTTCCTCGGCTGATCGCGACGACCTTCGATGGCCCGATCGTCGAGAGCGGGAGGAGGTCCTGCGGCGCGGTCCGCCCAGCGGGCCGTCGACCTCGCGCTCGCCGAGCTGCAGCGCCGGTTCGGCCTGGGCCGCAGCCTCGCCGCCCCGGGCTGGGTGCGCGAGCGGGTCCTCGCCGTGCTCAGCGCCGTGGCCGCGCGCCACGGCGTGTCGCCGCTCGCGGCCGCCGAGCGGCTGCGGGACGACAGGGAGGCCATCGAGGAGATCGTCAGCGCGCTCCGCGTCGGCGAGACGCGCTTCTACCGCGACCCGATCATCTGGGAGGCCATCGCCACCTCGGTGCTGCCCAGGCTCCCGCCCGACCTGCCCATCGCCGGCCTCTCGGCCGGGTGCAGCACCGGCGAGGAGGCCTATACCCTGGCGATGGTGCTCGCGAGCGCGGGCCGCCGCTTCAGCGTGCTCGGGGTCGACCGCGCCGCTCCGGCGATCGAGGCGGCGCGCGAGGCCGTCTACTCCGCCGAGGCCGTCGACCAGCTCCCCCCGTCCTTCGTTCAGCGCTACTGTGAAGAGAAGGGCGGCGCGCTGCACGTCGGCCAGCAGCTCCGCGACGTCGTGTCCTTCGAGGTCTGCGATCTGGTGCACGCCGTGCCGAGCGGCGGGTTCCAGATCATCTTCTTCAAGAACGTGCTCCTGTATCTCGCAGAGCCCGCCGGCGACGCGGTGGCGCGCCGCCTCGCGGCCGAGCTCGGCCCGGGCGGGCTCCTGTTCTCTGCCGCGACCGAGGCGCCGCGCCTCTGCGGCGCCGGCCTCACGCCGGTCAAGGTGAACGCGCACGTCACCGCCTTCCGCGCCCCGGGCGCCTGAGAAAGCAGAACGACACCGCATGAGCGTCGACCTCTCCCCCACGTCCAGGCCCAGCGGGCTCGTCGAGCTCCGCGCCGCCTATGCGCGCGAGCGCGCCGAGCTCGATCGCACGGCGCCGAGCGGCTCCACGCCGGCCGCGGACCCGGCCGCCGTCGGGGTCGCCCTGGGGCGGCGCCACGCGCGCCTGCTCGACGATCTCCTGGCGCGCCTCTTCCACCTGCTGCGCGAGTCCGGCGGGCCCAGCCGCAAGGAGTGGGACTCGGTCGCGATCGCCGGGGTCGGCGGCTACGGCCGCGGCGCGGTCGCGCTGCGGAGCGACCTCGATCTGCGCATCCTCGCCCACAACGCCCAGCGCGCCAGCGCCATCGCGGACGCGCTGCTCTACCCGCTCTGGGACATGGGGGTCGCCGTGGGGCACCAGGTCGTCACCATCGACGACCTCATCGACGGCGCGCGCGAGGACCTGCCCACCGCGACGAGCCTGCTCGACTGGCGGCACGTCGTCGGCGACGCGTCGCTGTCGGAGTCGCTCTGGCAGCGCGCCTCGTCGGGCATCTTCGCGCACTCGGAGCTGCCCCGCTTCATCGAGCGGCTCGGGAAGGAGATCTCGCAGCGGCACGAGCGCTTCGGCGGCTCGGTCTACCTCCTGGAGCCGGACGTGAAGAACGGCGCGGGCGGGCTGCGCGATCTCGACGTCGCCCGCTGGGCCGCGAAGGCGCGCTACGGCGTCGGCGAGTTCGACGCGCTCGTCCGCTTCGGCGCGCTCGTCGCCCGCGAGGCGGAGGAAATCCGGAGCGCCGCGGAGATGCTCTGGCGCATCCGCAACCTGCTCCACGCCCACTCCGGGCGGAGGACCGACCGGCTGACATTCGACGAGCAGGAGCTCTGCGCGGGCGCGCTCGGCTACAGCAAGGGCGCCGGTCCGGCCGACGCCGGCCGGAAGGGCGCGCCGCCCCCCGACGAGGCCGCCGTGTCGCCCGAGGCGATCGAGCGGATGATGAGCGACTACTACCGGAGCGCCCGGGCCATCTCGCGCTCCCTCGACATGATCGTCTCGCGCGCCACGCCGACGCTGACGCGGCGCCGCCGCCGCGACGAGGAACTCGGCGCCGGGGTCCGCCTCTTCGACGGCTGCATCACGATGAGCGATCCGGATCTGCTGAGGACCGATCCGGCGATCGCGCTGCGGCTCGTCTCCGAGGCCGTCGAGCGCGGCGTGCCGCTCTTGCCCTACGCGCGCGGCGCGATCGTCCGCGCCGCCGGCGATCCGGCGTTCTGCGCGGCGCTCCGCGAGAGCCCCGAGGCCGCCGAGCGGTTCCGGACCCTCGTCGCCACGTGCAAGGAGACCGAGCTGCAGAGCGGCTCGGTCGTCCGCGAGCTGCACGACCTCGGCCTCCTGCTCGCGATGATCCCGGAGTTTTTGCCGGTCGTCGGGCGCGTCCACCACGACGTCTACCACGTGTACACGGTCGACGTTCACTCGGTCGCCGCGGTCGATCGGCTGGCGGCGCTCGTGCGGGGCGAGCTCGCGGGCGAGTTCGGGCTCGCGTGCCGGCTCGCCGCCGAGGCGACGCGGCCGACGATGCTGTTCTTCGCCACGCTCCTGCACGACGTGGGCAAGGCGATCGGGGGCACCGATCACAGCGGGCGCGGCGCCGAGATGGCCCGGAAGATCCTGGCGCGGCTCGGCTTCCCTCAGGAGGACATCGACGAGGCGTGCCACCTCGTGCTGAAGCACCTCGTGATGTACCTCATCGCGACCCGGCGCGATCTCGATGATCCCGCGACGATCTCGGAGTTCTGCCACGAGGTGCACGGCCGCGAGGGGCTGCGCGATCTCTACCTGCTCACGGTCGCCGACATCTCGACCACGAGCCCCACGTCGATGACGTCGTGGAAGGCGCGCATGCTCGACGAGCTGTACCTCTCCGCGGACAGGGCCCTGCGCGGCGCGCGCGAGGACGCGGGGCCGTTCGACATCGACGACCAGCGCATGGCCCGCGCGATCAGCGGCACGGTCGGCGCCCTCGAGGACCTCCCGGCCGCGAGCGAGGCCGAGCGGCGCGCGCAGCGGGACTTCCTGGCCCGCTACCTCGCGTCGATGCCCGAGCGCTACCTGCTCGCGAACAGCCCGGCCGCGATCGCCGCGCACTCGGAGCTCGCCCGGCAGCAGCAGTCCGGCGGCAACAGCGTCTCGGTCGCGCTCGTCCCGTCGCGCCACCCGGAGGCCGCGGAGGTCTGCGTCGTGGCGCCGGATCGCCCCGGCTTGCTCGCGGCGATCACGGCCGCGCTCGCGGCCTCGCGCCTCGAGGTCCACGCGGCGCAGATCCACTCGCGCGCGTGCGACGACGACGGGATGGACGACGGCGGCGTGATCCGCGCGAGGGCGGGCTCGTCCCCGCCGGCGGGCGTGCGCCTGCAGGCCGTCGACCTGTTCTGGGTGCGCGACCGCGGCGAAGGGGTAGGGGGGGTGGCGCGCGCCATCCCGAAGCTCGTGACCGACATCCAGGCGGTGCTCTCGGGGCAGCTCTCCGGCGCCGAGCTCGCCAAGAAGCGCCGGGGCGGCGCGCTGCGCGAGCGCCCGACGCCGAAGGTCCGGACGCAGATATCCATCGACGATCGCGCCTCGCACCACACGGTGATCGAGGTCCTCACGCGCGATCGCCCCGGCCTCCTGTTCGCGATCTCGGACGCGCTCTACCAGCTCGGCCTCTCGATCTCGGTCGCCAAGATCAACACGGAGGGGACGCGTGTGGCCGACGTGTTCTACGTGAGCGAGGCGGACGGGACGAAGATCGCGAGCGGCAAGCGGACGCAAGAGGTGGAGGAGCGGCTGCACGCGGTCCTCCAGGGCCTGGACGGCGAAGGGAGTGTCGGATGAACGAGAGGTGGTTTACGCGCGCGGTGTGGACGGCGACGGCGAGGCTCGCCGCGCAGCGGGTCCTGGCGGCAGCGGCGCTCGCCGCGTGCGTCGCGGCGTGCGGGGGGGCGCAGGAGCCCCAGCGCGACCCGCTCCTGGCCGATCCGCCCGAAGGCAGCGACGCGGCGGCCTCGAAGGGCGCGTCGTCCACGGCGCTGGACCGGGGCATCGCGTACATCAAGAACGAGAAGTACGAGGAGGCGAAGCAGCACCTCCTCCAGGCGATCGAGCACGAGCCGGGCAGCGCCGAGGCGCACTACTACCTCGGCCTCGCGAACGAGAAGACGAACGATCGCGCCGGCGCCGAGGCGTCGTACAAGAAGGCGCTCGCGAGCGACCCCAAGCTCGAGGCCGCCGCCCTGAACCTGGCCGCGCTCTACCTGGACGAGCCGCCTCGGCCGGACGAGGCGATCGCGGTCCTCTCGAAGGCGATCGAGCAGGCGCCGGACCGGGCGGCGCTCCACCAGAACCTGGGCTACGCGTACGGGCTGAAGGGCGACGTCGCGAACGCGAGCAAGCACTACGAGGCGGCGCTCAAGGCCGAGGACACGGCCGCCACGCGCTTCGCCTACGGCGCGATGCTGTTCGAGGCGAAGGTGCTCGACCGGGCCGCGGCCGAGCTCAGGAAGGCGCTCGCGGCGACCGGCGACGACGTGGCGACGATCGCGACGATCGGGCGGATGCTCGGGCCGGCGAAGGCCTACGCCGATTGCGTGGCGGCGTTCGACCGCGCGATCAAGCTGAAGCCGGAGGCCGAGTTCCACGTGCGCCGCGGGACGTGCCGCCACGAGCTCGGCGACGAGCCGGGGGCGCGCGCCGACTACCAGGCGGCGATCAAGGTGGACCCGCGGTTCGCGGCCGCGCACTACTACCTCGGCCTGTCGTTCCTGGCCGAGCGCAAGCCGCAGAGCGCGATCGCCGCGCTCACCGAGGCCGGGAAGCACGGCGGCGACACCGAGATCGGCAAGCGCGCCCGCGCCAAGGTGAAGGAGCTCAGCGCCAGGCTGAAGTGATGCGCGGCCGCGCGCCAGGCCCGCCGCGCTCGCCCGCCTGCGCGCCGCCACCGCCAGGGGCGCGCCTGCGCGGGCGGGCGAGGGGCCGGCCGCGCAGGGTCACGCGCCGAGCAGCGCGATGATCCTGTCGAGCTCGTCGAGCGAGCCGTAGGTGATGCCGAGCTCGCCGTGGCCACCCTCGTCGCGCACCTCGACGCGGGTCCCGAGCCGCCGCGCGAGCCGCGCCTCCAGGTCCTTGATCGCGGGCGACTTCCCGCCGCGCTTCTTCTCGCCCGGCTCCTCGCCCTCGGCGGCCCGGACCTCCCTCTCCTTCGCCGCCTTGATCAGCGCCTCGACCTTGCGGACGGGGAGCTTGCCGTGGACGGTCCGCTCCGCGACGTCGGCCATCACCTTGTCGCTGGGCGCGCCGAGCAGCGCGCGCGCGTGGCCCTCGCTGAGCTCGCGCGAGATGACCATGGTGCGGATCCGCGGCGGCAGCCGGAGCAGCCGGAGCGAGTTGACGATCGTCGTGCGATCCTTGCCGACGCGCTCGGCGAGGGTCTGGTGCGTGTAGCTGTGCTCGCGCAGCAGCCGGTCGAACGCCTCGGCGATCTCGATCGGGTTGAGGTCGGCTCGCTGCACGTTCTCGACGAGCGCGAGCTCGAACGCCTCCTTGGGGGAGACGTCCTTGACGACGACGAGCACCTCCCTGAGCCCCGCGCGCTGCGCGGCGCGCCACCGCCGCTCGCCCGCGATGAGCTCGAAGGCGTCGTTCCCCGCCTGCGTCCTGCGCACGATGAGCGGCTCGATGAGCCCGTGCTCGCGGATGCTGCCGGTGAGCTCCTCCAGCTCGGTCTCGTCGAAGTGCTGCCGCGGCTGCCCCTTCTGCGGGACGATCTTCTCGATCGCGCACACGAACACGCTGCGCCCCTCGGCCGCAGTCGCTGTCGCCGGCGGCGCCGCCGGGAGCAGGGCGTCGAGCCCCCGTCCGAGCGCGCGCCGCGCCCCTTTCTGATCGGCATTCATGATCTGGGTCGTGCGTCCCTCGCGCGCTCTCCGGGGTTCTGCGGGGGCGAAGGCTCGGCCGGTGGCTCCGCCTCGGCGGCGTCCCCGCGCGGCCGCTTCTTCGTGTCTGCCGCGGCGGCGGGCGGGCCGTCCAGGATCTCGCGCGCGAGGCTCAGGTAGCCCTGCGCCCCCTTCGACTGCGCGTCGTAGAGCAGCGCCGGCTTGCCGTGCGACGGCGCCTCGCTGAGCTTCACGTTGCGCGGGATGATCGCGTCGAAGACGCGGAAATGCGCCTTCACCTCGTCGGCCACCTGGTGGGTGAGCGAGTTGCGCCCGTCGTACATCGTGAGGACGACGCCCTCGACCGTGAGCTCCGGGTTGAAGGCGCTCCGCACCCGGTCGATGGTCGCCATCAGGTGCGTCAGCCCCTCGAGCGCGTAGTACTCGCACTGGAGCGGGACGAGCACCCGGTGCGCCGCGGTGAGCGCGTTCAGCGTGAGGAGCCCGAGCGACGGCGGGCAATCGAGCACGACGTAGTCGTAGCCGTCGAGCTGCGGGCGCAGGGCGTTGCGCAGCCGCACCGCGCGGTCGTCCGCGTCGACCAGCTCGAGCTCCGCCGCGACGAGGTCCTGGGTCGCGGGCACCACGCCGAGGAGCGGCACCTCGGTCGGGACGATCGCGTCCTTCAGCACCGCCCGCCCGATCAGGACATCGTAGAGCGACAGCTCGAAGCTCCCGCGCCGCACGCCGACGCCGCTCGATGCGTTCCCCTGCGGATCGCAGTCGACGAGCAGCGTACGGCACTCTGCCGCGGCGAAGCTCGCGGCCAGGTTGACCGAGGTCGTGGTCTTGCCGACGCCCCCCTTCTGGTTGGCGACGGCGAAGATGACAGGCGAAGGCTTGGGGGCGGAGCCGGGCTTGCCGGGCGCGCCCCCCTCGTTGGGCGATGGCATCGTGCTGTGTCGCGTCCGACCAGGCTGCTTACACGACCCCCATCGGCACGTCGAGAGAAGCGGGCGCCTCGACACAAACGTTCGACCGAGCGTGCGGGTCCGTCCTTCGGTCGGCCCAGCGCGCGGGCCCAGCGCGCTGCCGCCGCGGGCGTCCCGGGGGACGCCGTGGACGCTGGGCCGCCGTGCCCAGAGCACGCCCTGGACGCTGGGGTGGGGGCCCCCCCCCGGCGACGTGACCCGCGCGGGGCGTCGTCACCCGCTCGCCGCCATCCCACCGTTCGCTTGCCAGATTGTTGGCCTGAACGGCGGGGGTATCTACAGTGCCCACATGTCGCTTGATGTAGGCAAAGGTGGCCGAACGGCGAAGGCATGGGCGCGCGGTCGAGCCTCGAGGCGAGGCCGCTGCTTCGGCCTCGGCGGGGCGCTGCTCGCCTGCTGCGACCCGGGGCCCGTCGATCGGGTCCTTGCTCGCGCCTTCTGGGGCGATGGGCGCGGCCCTGCGCCGCTCGCTCGTGCGCAGGTCCTCGTGCTTTCGCCTTCGCTTCAACGCAGGTCGGCGATCGGCTCGCGCCGTCGTCCACCCTCGACCTCGAGTCGCGGGCCGACGTCGACCGCCCCTTGATCACGGACGTGGTGCCCAGCTTCGCCGAGCAGACCGACGCACCGACGTCGCCTCGGCACATGTGAGGAGGACAGATGCCGCTTCCCAGGTCGTATCAGAGCTTTTCAGAGTTCGAGCGGGAGATTCTCCGCCCGAGCCGTGTGGGCTTCTCGCTCGAGGACATCGTCGAGGAGGAGGGGTCCTTCGACGCCGAGCTCGACTTCGACAAGGACCCCTTCGACGTCTCGGACGACGACTGAGCGCGACGGCGCGGCGGCGCTGCGCGCGGGATGGCTTCAACGTCCTCGCACGTCCGCGCGGTCGCGCTCGGCGCTGCTGCTCCGTCGCGTCGCCAGCGCCGGCGCTGCACATCAGCTTGCACGATCCCTCCCGGGATCCGAGCCCCGGCGGCCGCCTCTCCGCCGGGGCTCCTTTTTTTTAAAGCAGCGTCCTGTCGCTCGTCTTGACCCCCCCAGCGACGCGTGGCACGAGTGCCGCCCTTCGAAAAAACCGCCATGCAAGTCAACGTCGAAAAGCTTTCTCCCGTGCTGATGGAGTTTCAGGTGGAGGTCCCCGCGGACCGGGTCCGGAGCGAGGTCGACAAGGCCTATACGGCGCTCCAGCGGACGGCCCGGGTCCGGGGCTACCGGCCTGGCAAGGCGCCGCGCCAGGTGCTCGCGCACCTCTACGGCGGCCGCATCCACGCCGATGTCGCCCAGCGGCTCGTCGACGCCACGCTGAACCAGGCGCTCGCCGACAAGCAGGTGCAGCCCCTGTCCCAGCCGGCGATCGCGCCCACCGAGCTCCGCCCTGACGACGCGTTCTCCTACAAGGCCCGCTTCGAGGTCCGCCCCGACATCGCCGAGGTGAAGTGGGAGGGCTTCGAGGTGAAGCGCCCCTCGACGACGCCGAGCGACGAGATGATCGACGCCGAGATCACCGCCCTCCGGCGCGAGCACTCGACGCTGCAGGCGCCCGAGCCGGAGCGCCCCGCGGCGAAGGGGGATGTCGCGACGATCGCGTTCACCCTCGAGGTCGGCGGCGCGCTGCGCGACACGAAGGAGCAGGAGATCGAGACCGAGCTCGGCAGCGGCCAGGTCTTCAAGGAGATCGAGGACGCCCTCGCCGGGATGACGCCCGGCCAGTCGAAGGACGTACCGGTCACGTTCTCCGAGCAGCACTCCAACGCGGATCTGCGGGGCAAGCAGGCGACCTTCCACATCACGCTGAAGGATCTGCGGGAGCGCATCTTCCCTGAGGTGGACGATGAGTTCGCGAAGGACTGCGGCGACGAGAGCCTGTCCGCGCTCCGCGAGTCGCTCCGCAAGAAGCTCGAGAAGGAGCTGACGCAGCGGGCGAGCGACGCGGTCGCCGAGCAGCTCGTGGTGGAGCTCTGCAAGGCGAACCCGATCCCGGTCCCGCCGTCGCTCGTCGATCAGCAGGCGCAGCTCGCCGAGCGCGAGCTGCTCGCGACGGCGCGGAGGCAGGGGCAGCGCGTCGATCCCACGCCGGAGTTCCGCGCCCGCGTGCGGCTCGACGCCGAGATGAAGGTGCGCGCGGGCCTGGTCATGGCCGAGATCGCGAAGGCGAAGGCGGTCAGGATCACCGAGGCCGACCTCGAGAAGGGCTACGAGGAGCTCGCCGAGCAGACCGGCAAGAACGTGGCGAAGATCAAGGCGGAGTACCGCGAGCCCCAGAAGCGCGAGCTCTTCGCCGGGATGATCCTCGAGGACAAGATCCTCGACATCATCGAGGCTGCGGCGAAGGTCGCCGACGCGAGCTAGCTTCGCCCAGCAGCAGTCCGGCGCGGAATGGCCGGACTTCTGCACCGCACGCCGGCGCCTCAGCTCTGCTGCGCCGGCGTGCGCCGTTTGTCCAGGTCGCGCCTCTCGCGCTCTCGATCGACGTCGGGCGCGCGCGGCTGGATCGAGCGGGCCGCGGCGCGCCGCGTGTTCCGTGCGCCGCGCGGCGAGCGGCCGATATTTCCGGTAACCTCGGGCGCGTTCGGTCTTGCGATCGGACGCAGTCTGGCCCAGGAGTAGAGCCCCTGCCGCGCGGCAGCGAACCCCCCGGAGCACCGGATGACCCGACGAGTCGAAACCCGCACCCAAGCCATCGAGTTTCTCGAACGCGAGAAGGCCTACATCCTCCCGACGGTCACCGAGGTGACCCACCGCGGCGAGCGGGAGTGGAACATCTTCAGCCGTCTCCTCAAGGATCGCATCGTCTTCATCGGCACGGAGATCGACGACTTCGTCGCGAATGCCGTGATCGCGCAGTTCCTCTTCCTGGAGAGCGAGGATCCCGAGAAGGAGATCCAGGTCTACATCAACAGCCCGGGCGGCGTGGTGACGTCGGGGCTCGCGATGTACGACACGATGCAGTACGTGCGTTGCCCGGTGTCGACGATGTGCATCGGCCAGGCCGCGTCGATGGGCGCCGTGCTGCTCGGCGCCGGTCGCAAGGGTCGGCGCTTCGCGCTGCCGCACGCGCGGATGATGATCCACCAGCCGCTCGGCGGCGCGCGAGGCCAGGCGACGGACATCGAGATCCAGGCGCGCGAGATCAAGAAGATCAAGGAGACGCTGATCGACATCCTCGTCGACGCGACCGGCAAGAACCGGGACGAGCTGGCGAAGGACATCGAGCGCGACTTCTACCTGAGCGCGACGCAGGCCAAGGAGTATGGCCTGATCGACGAGGTCTTCCCGAAGCGGAACAAGTAGGTGGCCGCGCCGCCGCGTCCGGCGGGCGTGCTCGGGATGAAGGCCGGCGCGGCGTCGCCCCGGGCCGCGCCGCGGCGCGGCGTCGTGACGCCACGCCACGCCCCGCCGCTGTGGCGGGCGGGGCATTGCGCGCGGGCGCGCAGCAGCGGAGCACGCGGGCTCGGCGCTTCATGCGCCGCGCTGCGCTCGCTCGATCCGCTGCTTTTCGCGCTTTTCGCGCGATGCGCGGCCGCGTCGGTGGCCGACCGCGGGGCGCCATCGGGTGATTCCCTGACTTTGGCCACAGGCTGGAGACCACCCCCGTTAGCTTGCGACGGTACGGGCACCGCACTAGAATCCGAGCGCGGCGTTTGGCTGCGCATCGCTGAAAATACAGGGGACGGTGGAAGCCGTTCCCGCCGCAAGTTGGAGGGGCCGCCGCCGCGGCGGGACCCCACCTCTCATTGAAGCGGTAGCGTCGGCAGACCGCACTGAGGGTCGAAGTGGAGCGAAGGCGGGACGATCACTCGAATGGCAATCTAAGCTGCTCTTTCTGCGGCAAGTCGCAGAAAGAGGTGAAGAAGCTCATCGCGGGCCCCACGGTGTACATCTGTGATGAGTGCATCGGGCTGTGCAATGACATCATCGCGGAGGAGGTCGAAAAGGACGAGCCGTACGCGGGGTCGACCCCGGTGCCCAAGCCCGCCGACATCAAAGCGACCTTGGACGAGTACGTCGTCGGCCAGAACCGCGCCAAGAAGATCCTCGCTGTGGCGGTGCACAACCACTACAAGCGCATCGACAGCCGGGTCTCCTCGGACGACGTGGAGCTGTCCAAGTCGAACATCCTCCTGCTGGGGCCGACGGGGTCCGGCAAGACCCTCCTCGCGCAGACGCTCGCCAAGATCATCAACGTCCCCTTCGCCATCGCGGACGCGACGACGCTGACCGAGGCCGGGTACGTCGGCGAGGACGTCGAGAACATCATCGTCCAGCTCCTGCAGAACGCGGATCACGACGTCGAGCGCGCGCAGCGCGGCATCGTCTACATCGACGAGATCGACAAGATCAGCCGGAAGAGCGACAACCCGAGCATCACCCGCGACGTCTCCGGAGAGGGCGTGCAGCAGGCGCTGCTCAAGATCATCGAGGGGACGATCGCCAATGTCCCCCCGAAGGGCGGACGCAAGCACCCGCAGCAGGATTTCCTGCAGGTCGACACGACGAACATCCTGTTCATCTGCGGCGGCGCGTTCGTCGGGCTCGACCAGATCATCCAGCGGCGCATCGGCCAGAACACCCTCGGCTTCGGCGCCGACATCAAGGCGAAGAAGGACTTCAAGCTGGGCGACCTGCTCAGCGTCGTCCAGCCGGAGGACCTCCTCAAGTTCGGGCTCATCCCGGAGTTCATCGGGCGCCTGCCGGTCGTGGCGACGCTCCACGAGCTGAACGAGGAGGCGCTCATCGACATCCTCACGAAGCCGAAGAACAGCCTGGTCAAGCAGTACCAGAAGCTCTTCGAGATGGACGGGGTGAAGGTCAAGTTCACCCGCGGCGCGCTCGTGGCGGTGGCTCGCCAGGCCCTCGAGAGGAACAGCGGCGCCCGCGGTCTTCGCGCCATCCTCGAGTCGGCGATGCTCGACATCATGTACGACGTCCCGTCCCGTACGGGGATCAAGGAGGTCGTCGTCAGCGAGGACGTGATCGTGAAGCACGAGCCTCCGCTCATCGTGTACACGAAGGAGGCGGAGCTCGCGTAGCGCTCGCCCCCCGGGGGGGCGGTGGGTCGGGGCGCAAGGCGGGGCCCGAGCTGCGCCTTCGCCCCCCGGAGGCTCCTCCGAGCGTGCCGGCGCCGCGTGTCCCTGGAGGCAGCGGGACGAGCCGGCGGAAGTTCAGCATCAGATCAAGGTATTTGTGACAACCGAGGCGGGGGTGCCCCGACCTCCCGATACTCCCGGAAAGACGGCGGATGTTCTTCAAGAACGACAGTGATCGCGGCAAGAACGCACCCGAGCGCGGGATCGTCCCGTTGCTCCCGCTTCGCGACATCATCGTCTTTCCACACATGGTCTCGCAGCTGTTCGTCGGGCGTGAGCGCAGCATCGCCGCGCTCGACGAGGCGATGAACCGCGGCAAGGAGATCTTCCTCGCCGCGCAGCGCAACGCGAAGACGAACGATCCGACGCCGGACGACATCTTCGGCGTCGGATCGGTCGGCGCGATCATGCAGCTGCTCCGCCTCCCGGACGGCACCGTCAAGGTCCTCATCGAGGGCAAGCGCCGGGCGCGCATCCGCCGCTACGTCCAGAGCGATGCGTACTTCCTGATCGAATACGACGAGATCGTCGAGAGCTCGGTCGCGAGCGTCGAGGTCGAGGCGCTGATGCGCTCGGTCCAGTCGACGTTCGAGATGTACGTCAAGCTCAACAAGAAGATCCAGCCCGAGGTCCTGATGGCGGTGCAGGCCATCGACGAGGCCTCGCGGCTGGCCGACACCATCATCGCCAACCTGCCGACCATCAAGCTGACCGACCGGCAGGCGCTGCTCGAGATGGAGGAGCCGCAGAAGCGGCTCGAGCGTCTCATCGAGTTGATGCAGGCCGAGATCGAGATTCTCCAGGTGGAGAAGAAGATCCGGAGTCGCGTCAAGAAGCAGATGGAGAAGACGCAGAAGGAATACTATCTCAACGAGCAGATGCAGGCCATCCAGAAGGAGCTGGGTGGCGGCGAGCGCGACGAGTTCAAGAACGAGATCCAGGAGATCGAAGAGGCCCTCAAGACCAAGCGGATGAGCAAGGAGGCCGCCGCGAAGGTCAAGAAGGAGCTCAAGAAGCTGAAGATGATGCACCCCACGAGCGCCGAGGCGACCGTGGTGCGCAACTACATCGATTGGATCCTGGAGCTCCCCTGGTACGACAAGAGCGAGGAGCGTTATGACCTCGTCGAGGCCGAGCGGATCCTCGATGAGGACCACTACGGCCTCAAGAAGATCAAGGAGCGGATCCTCGAGTACCTGGCGGTCCAGGCGCTCACGAAGAAGCTCAAGGGCCCGGTGCTCTGCTTCGTGGGGCCGCCCGGCGTCGGCAAGACGAGCCTGGCGAAGTCGATCGCGCGCGCGACGGGGCGCAAGTTCGTGAGGCTGTCGCTCGGCGGCGTGCGCGATGAGGCGGAGATCCGCGGCCACCGGCGGACGTACATCGGCGCGCTGCCCGGCAAGCTGATCCAGTCGCTCAAGAAGGTCGGGACGAACAACCCCGTGTTCCTGCTCGACGAGGTCGACAAGATGTCGACCGACTTCCGAGGGGACCCGGCGGCTGCGCTGCTCGAGGTGCTCGATCCGGAGCAGAACCACACGTTCAACGACCACTACCTGGATCTCGATTACGACCTCTCCGACGTGATGTTCATCACGACGGCGAACACGCTCTCCGGCATCCCGGTGCCGCTCCAGGACCGCATGGAGGTCATCCAGCTCTCGGGCTACACGGAGTTCGAGAAGCTGAACATCGCGGTGAAGTACCTCGTGCCCCGGCAGCGGAAGGAGTGCGGCCTCGAGGACGTGTCGCTCGACTTCACGGAGGGCGCGCTCCGGACGATCATCCACCACTACACGAAGGAGAGCGGCGTGCGCTCGCTGGAGCGCGAGATCGCGAGCGTCTGCCGCAAGGTGGCCAGGCGGGTGGTGTCCGACGGCAAGGAGAAGCCGATCGAGGTCGTCGCGAAGAGCATCCCGAAGTACCTCGGCGTCCCGAAGTACCGGCTCGGCCGGCGCGAGGAGCGCGATGAGGTGGGCCTCGTGAACGGCCTCGCCGTGACCAATGTCGGGGGCGATCTGCTCCCGGCCGAGGCGACGGTGGTGCCGGGCAAGGGCAAGCTCGTGATCACCGGGCTGCTGGAGAAGGGGATGGAGGAGAGCGGGCACGCGGCGATGAGCTATGTCCGTTCGCGCCTCGACCGCCTCGGGCTCGAGGCGGACGTCTATCAGAAGGTCGACATCCACATTCACTTCCCCGATTTCGTCCGCAAGGACGGGCCCAGCGCCGGCGTCACGATGGTGACCGCGCTCGTCAGCTCGCTCATGAAGGTGCCTGTCCGGAGGGATCTCGCGATGACGGGCGAGATCACCCTGCGCGGGCGCGTGATGCCGATCGGCGGGCTCAAGGAGAAGCTGCTCGCGGCCCACCGCGGCGGCATCGCGACCGTCATCCTGCCGAAGGAGAACCGGAAGGATCTCCGGGACGTGCCGCGGCGGGTGCTGAAGGCGCTGCGGCTCGTGCTCGTCGAGCACGTCGACGACGTGCTCCGTGAGGCGCTCCTCCTGCCGGACTCCTATGCGATCTTCGGGCCGCCCAAGGGCGTCCTGGAGTACCGGGACGGCGAGCTCGTCACCGAGGCGGCGCCGGTCAAGGCGCCGCCGGCCGCGGCGGGCGAGCCGACGCCGGCCGCGCCGCCCGGCGCGTGAGCGCGGCGCCAGACAGCGTGAGCGGCGTGCGGATTCGTGCGCTCCGGGGTCAGCCGCGAGGCAGGCGAACGTACGCCGCAGCGAGCCGAACGACGCGGATGAGCCGGTAACGCATGAAGATGCGCCCCGCTATGGGCTGGCGGCGGCCGCAGAGACGGACTAGCTGTGCGTCGCAATGATTCGACGCGCACTGATTTCGGTATCCGACAAGACGGGATTGCTCCCGCTGGCCAGGCGGCTCGCGGAGAAGGGCGTGGAGATCCTCTCGACCGGGGGGACGCAGCGGGCGCTCGCGGACGCCGGCGTGCCGGTCATCGGGGTGGAGGCCTATACCGGCTCTCCCGAGGTCATGGATGGCCGGGTGAAGACGCTCCATCCGCGGGTGCACGGCGGCATCTTGATGCGCGGCGCGATCGACGACGAGGACCTCGCGCGGCTCGGCGGGGCGCCGATCGATCTCGTTGTGTGCAATCTCTATCCCTTCGAGGCGACCGTCCGGAAACCGGGGGTCACGCACCCCGAGATCATCGAGAACATCGATATCGGCGGGCCGTCGATGGTGCGGAGCGCGGCCAAGAACCACGCGCGCGTCGCGGTGGTGGTCGATCCGGCCGACTACGATGCTGTGCTCGCCGAGATCGACAGGCAAGGTGAGGTGTCGAGCGCCACCCGCCGCCGGCTCGCCACCAAGGCGTTTGCGCACACGGCGGCCTACGACGGGATGGTGTCCGGTTACCTCTCCTCGCTCCCCGAGGAAGGTGAGCCGAGCGCCGCGGAGCGCGAGGCCTATCCGCGCTTCCTCACGCTCGCCCTCGAGCGGGCCTATCCGCTCCGGTACGGCGAGAACCCGCACCAGTCCGGCGCCTTCTATCGTGAGCGGGGCGCGGCCGCGGGGTCGCTCGCGCTGGCGGAGTCGCTGGGCGCGGGCGGCAAGGAGCTCTCGTTCAACAACCTCGTCGACGTGGACGCCGCGTTCGAGGCGGTGCGCGAGTTCACGCAGCCCGCCGCGGTGGTCGTGAAGCACACGAACCCGTGCGGCGTCGCGACGGGCGACAGCCTCGCGGCCGCCTACCGGACGGCGCGCGACGCGGACGCCGTGAGCGCCTTCGGTGGGATCGTCGCCTTGAACCGCGAGGTCGACCGCGCTGCTGCCGAGGTGCTCGTCGAGACGTTCCTGGAGTGCGTGGTCGCGCCCGCCTATACGCCCGAGGCGCTGGAGGTGCTCCGGACCAAGAAGAACCTCCGGGTGCTCGCCACCGGCGCGCTCCTGCCCGCGGATCACCGGGAGCTGACGTTCAAGCGCGTCGGCGGGGGCCTGGTGGTCCAGGAGCGAGATGCCTCGGCGGCCGGCGAGGTGCGCGGCGGCCGGGTCGTGACGAAGCGCGCGCCGGCGGAGAAGGAGATCGATGCGCTCGATCTCGGTTGGCGCGTCTGCAAGCACGTGAAATCCAACGCGATTGTGCTCGCGATTCCCGGGAGGACGGTCGGGATCGGCGCCGGACAGATGTCGCGGGTCGAGAGCGTTCGCATCGCCTGCAGCAAGGCGGGCGAGCGGGCTCGCGGGAGCGTCCTCGCGTCGGACGCGTTCTTCCCGTTCCCGGACAACGTGGTGCTCGCCGCGGAGCACGGGATCACGGCGGTCGCGCAGCCTGGCGGCAGCGTGAAGGACGCGGAGGTCATCGCCGCGGCCGACGCGGCGGGGATCGCGATGGTGTTCACCGGGGCCCGGCACTTCCGTCACTGAGCTGTCCTGGCGCCGAGGTCCCGTCACTGAACCGGCCTCGCGCCTCCGTTCCGGAACGCGCGCTCACCCTCCCTTGCGCCGGAAGGGTGGGTCACGCTCGCAGAAAAGTTGACCTTTGCGCCTTGACTGTGATGATGGTCAACGCTGCGCCTGGGCAAAGCGCTGTGCGCGGCGCGAAGGAGCGAGCTGTGGGCGGAATCAGCGAGACGTGCAGCGTGTGCGGGACCGGATTCGAGGTCCAGTTCCGGTACCAGATGGAGGAGAAGGACGGCGGCTTCTCCTTCTTCTGCTCGCAGAAATGCCTGGAAAAGAGCCAGCTCGGCGGGCAGGACGGCGCCGCGCTCGCCACGTGCGACGCGTGCGCGAAGCGGTTTCCGCCGGATCTCGTGTCCCAGGTGCTCTACGTCGCCGGGCGCCGGCACTACGCGTGCTCTCTGGGGTGCCGGACGCAGCTGGTCCGTGAGGCGAAGGGGGTGCGGCTCGGCGACATCGCGGCGGCGGCCGCGGCGCCGGCCGAGGGAGCAACGGCGACCGGTGACGAGGCGCCGCTGGCAGGAGGCGGGTCGCGCTCCGCCGTGGAGGCAGGTGAGCCGGCGCCGCCGGCGGCTCGGGCGAGCGCCCAGGGCGAGGCGACGGGGCGGGCCGCGCCGGTCGCGTCTGCCGCTCGCCCGGCGGAGCTCAAAGGGCAGGGCGCGGTCGCGGTGCCCCTGTCGCCGGCGGGGGGCGCGAAGCGGCCGGCGCAGCCGCCGCAGCGCCCGGCCGGGGTGCCCCGCTGTCTGGCCGTGTTCAACCACAAGGGCGGTACGGGCAAGACGACGACGGCCGTGAGCGTGGCGGCCGGGCTCGCGGCGCGCGACAAGCGGGTGCTCCTCGTCGACACCGACGCGCAGGGGAACGTCTCTGTCTCGCTCGGCGCGGGCGCGGAGCGGTCGCTCTATCACGTGCTCGTGATGGGGCTCCGGGTCGCGGACGCGACCAAGACGGTGCGACCGAACCTGGATCTCCTGCCGTCCAACGAGACGCTCGCCGCGGCAGAGCTCTACCTGGCAGGGCGCCAGAACCGCGACCGCGTGCTCTCGGATCGCCTCTCCGCTGCGGCGGCCGAGTACGATTACGTGGTGCTCGATTGCTCGCCGAGCCTGTCGTTGATGAATCAGAACGCGCTGGTGTTCGCCGACAGCGTGCTCGTCCCGGTCGCGTGCGACTATCTGTCGCTCGTCGGCGTCCGGCAGGTGATCAAGACGGTGAAGAACGTGAACGCGCTGCTGCATCACCCGGTGCAGATCTGGGGCGTGCTGCCGACATTCTACGACGGCCGCGCGAAGATCGCGCGCGAGGCGGTGAGCACGATGAAGCAGCACTTCGGGGAGCGCTGCCTCGCGCCGATCCGGCAGGCGATCAAGGTCAAGGAGGCGCCCGCGCAAGGGCAGACGATCTTCGAGTACGCGTCGGGAACCCCTGCCGCGGACGACTACCTCGCGGTGGTCGATCGCATCATCGAGAGCCGCGAGCGCGGCACGGCGGGCCCTGAGGCAGGGGCGGCGCGCGAGGGGACAGCGTGGAGCGTCGACCGGGGGGACGCGGCCACCGAGCGGCCGGGCGCTGCGGCGGCGGGGGCGTGAAGGGACCCGCGGACGCGGAGTCCCGCTGGATGAAGGGACCCGCGGACGCGGAGTCCCGCTGGATGAAGGGACCCGCGGATGCGGGGGTTCGCTGAATGAAGGGCCCGCAGTCGCGGAGCCTCGACCGGGCAGGGGAGCTGGAGGAAGCAATGAAAAGCGAAGGCGATCTCGGGGGCGCCGCGCGGGCGCTGCTCGATCGCGACGAAGTGGAAGGTGTTTTGTCCGGGGCGTTCTATACGTCCGCGGAAGCGCCTCGCGTGCGCGCGAAGGCCCGGACGAGCGGCGCCGCATCCGAGCCGGGTGCTGCGCCGGCGCCGGAGAGACCGCAGCACTACAAGGTCATCTGTATCTCGATGTACACCGAGGATCTCGAGCGGCTGGACGAGATGGTCAGCTCGCTCAAGGCGCGCGGGATGACCAAGGCCAACAGGAGCGCGCTGATCCGGCATGCGCTCTCCCAGGTGGACCTCGACAAGATCCCGAAGGGGATTTAATCCCTTCTTCCAGGAGACTTCGACAGGACGCAGGGCGCGACGTCCGCATTTCCATCATCGTGCGGCGGGCGCCGCCGGCTCCGGGGGGCCCTGAGCGGTGCCGTGGGGGACCCGCGGGCCGGCCGGCTTTCCCGAGCCGGCGAGCGGCGGAGGGCCCCTGCACAGGCGCCGGCGCTCGCGGCGCCGTGGCGCTGCGCCTCGTCCCCCGGCCGCCTCGCCGCGGGCATGCGGCGTGCTTGACGTGCTAGAGTCGAGGTCTACCAGAGAGGGAACATGGACCAGAACTACGTAGGATACGGGACCCGCTCGTCGGTGCTCCGCGCCGGTGCCGAGTCGCGCGAGCGCTTCATCGTGCGAACGTACAACCACCTGTTCGGTGCGATCGTACTCTTCGCTGCGATCGAGGTCGCGCTGTTCAAGACCGGCGTCGCCTCGGTCATCGCCAGGGCGATGATGGGCACGAGCTGGCTGCTGGTTCTCGGGGCGTTCATGCTCGTGAGCTGGCTGGCCAGCCGCGCGGCGCACACGTCGGTATCGAAGCCGGCGCAGTACGCCGCGCTCGGCGGCTTCGTGCTCGCCCAGGCGATCGTCTTCGTGCCGCTGCTCTACATCGCGGACATGGTCGCTCCTGGCGCGATCCAGAGCGCTGGGCTCGCCACGATGGCCGGCTTCGCCGGGCTCACCGCGATCGCGTTCGTGACCCGCAAGGATTTCTCGTTCCTTGGGGCTCTCCTGCGCTGGGGCGCCATCTGCGCGCTCGTCCTCATCGCGGCAGGCGCGCTGTTCGGCTTCCAGCTCGGCACCTTCTTCAGCGTCGCCATGGTCGCGTTCGCTGGGGCCGCCATCCTGTACGACACGTCGAACATCCTGCACCACTTCCCCGAGGACCGGTACGTCGGCGCCGCGCTCGAGCTCTTCGCGTCGGTCGCCATGCTGTTCTGGCACGTGCTCCGCCTCTTCATCAGCTCCCGCAACTGAGCGGGGCGCACCCGCTTCGGATACGGGCCCACCTCGACGTTTTCGGTGCTCGGCGTACAAGAGTACGCCTGCGCGCCGAAAACGCCGATCTGGGCCCGTCTCCTGTGCGGGTGCACCCCGCTCGGGTGGCGTTCGTTGCGGAGAAGGACTCGGGGGGCGTCCGTCGCAGAGAAGTGAGGAGAGGGGGCGTCCGTCGCAGAGAAGTGAGGAGAGGGGGCGTCAGGAGCCGAAGAGGGTCTGTAGCGCTCTTGTCAGCGAGAAGAGCATGAGAGCTGCCAGGGCGAGGATGCCTGCCAGCGCCAGGAACAGGCCGGCGTAGAAACGAAGATTGGAGGGCGGCGCGCCGCCCTGCGTTCGCGCTGCGAGGTGGGCGCGCAGCAGGTCGAGGTTGCGCGCGTTCGCCTTGTAGGTCGCATCGAAGAGATCGCCGACGAGAGGGACCGTGCCGAGCAGCGTCTCGAGGCCCACGTTGAGCACCATGCGCAGCACCGCGGAGGCGGGGAGACGGTAACGCGTCGCCGCGAGCACGATGTAAATCGAGAGCGCGAAACCGATGAGATCGCCGACCCCAGGGATCAACCCGATCACGGCGTCGTAGCCGACCCGGTAGCCGACTCCAGGGATACGGATGGAGTTGTCCAGAAAATGCCCGAGGGCGTTCAAGCGTCTTAGCCGCTCGTCCTCCAGATCAACGACCTTCAGCGGGGCGAGGGGCGGCACGGGCATGGCGGACCCATCTCTGCGAAGCGGATCAGACATCCCTTGCAGTTTACTTCTCGCCCCCTCCAACGGCGACTCAAGAGAGACCGCGGGGCGGCGTCGCAGGGACACGCGGCGCGGCGGGCGAGGATGGGGCAGGAGCACGTCGCCTCGGGAGGGGGCCGTGGGCGGGCGGGCGCTGCCGCCATTGCGGCGACGGCGCCGTGATCCATGCTGGCGCCTGCCATGCCGAGCCCGCGCGCCCTGGTTCGCAGCTCCGGAGCGCGCCGAGCGCTGCTCGGCCTCGCCAGCGCGCTGCTCGGGACGCTCGGCGGAGACGCGGCGCGCGCGCAGGGAAGGTACGAATCCGCGCTCCTCGGCGGGCGATCGGCGCTCCTGGGGGGCACGGGGGTCGTGCTGGGCGTCGACGGCGCCGCGCCCTTCCTGAACCCGGCCACGATCGTCCGAATCGAGGACCGGAACATCGCGTTCTCGTCGGCGTTCTTCCGCTACGCGCACCGCACACTGCAACGGTGGCACCAGCCAGGTCCGGTCGACCCCGGCCTGTACGGCGATCTCCGGCTCGATCGCACGTCGGTGAGCGATCATGGGCTGGACAGCCTCCCCGACGCGACATGCTATTTCTTCAACTGGAAGAGCGGCGCACGAGGCGCGGATTCGACGCGGGTGCGGGTCGGCCGACAGGTCGTCGCCGCCTGCCTCGGCAAGACGGAGGAGAACGAGTTCGGGTTCGACGCGCTGCGATTCTCGGGGGAGTCCGCCTCGCGGCGCGTGAGCCAGGCGCAGGCGCTCCGCTACGCGTGGGGTCGCTTCAGCGCCGGTCCTTCGTGGAGCTACAGCGCCACCTCGCGCCTCGCCGTGGGCGCCTCGCTCTCGCTCGTGCGCACCCGCTACACGAGCTCGCTCGGCGTCGCCAGCCTCGTGGAGGACACCAGCGCGGGCTCGGCGAGCAGCGCGACCTACCAGGCCGCGCTCTCGGGCGATTCATGGGACCTTCTCGCGCACATCGGCGTCACGTACCGGCTGAACCGGGTGTTCTCGGCCGGGATCAGCCTGCGGACGCCCAGCGTTCATGCCGTCGACTCCCTGGACGCGAGCTACGTCGACACGCGCGCCGACGGGACGGCGGCGGCGCGCTACTGGGCCGGTGAAGGGGAGTTCGTGGCCCCCTCTCCAGCCCGCGTCGCGGTCGGCGCGAGCGCGGAGTGGAGCAGGCTGCGACTGGAGCTCGACGGCTTCTTCTACATGGGCCAGCGCGAGTTCGCGCGGATCGCCGCCGATCGTGAGGAGATCGCGATCGCCGGGGGCGCGGTGACGAGCCGGGCGCGGGGCCGCCTCGACATCGTCGAGGCGGCGGCGCCCATCGTCAACGTCGGGCTCGGCGCCGAGGTGTTCCTCACGCGCGACCTCAGCCTCGTGGGCGGCGTCGCCTCCGATTTCAACGCGCTGTCGAGCCTGCGAGGCCCCATGTCCGCCGAGTCGAAGCTCTTCTTCGAGCGGATGAGCGGCGCCCACGCGTCGCTCGGGTTAATCTCCTATACCCGGTACGGCGATCTCGTGTTCGGCGCGCGCCTCGATTACGCCGCCGGGCAGATGGCGGCCGTCAACGCGTTCGCGTCGCCGGTGCGGCTGGATCCCATCGACTGCAGCGAGATCGGCGCGACCCTGGTGCTCGCCGGGAGGATCAGCCTGCGCACCGTGGAGGACGTGGCGCGCGAGATCGGCGACGCCGTGGAGGGCTCGGCCGCCGCGCCCCCCGAGCGGACCAGGCCGAGGGAGCCGATGCGGGCGCCTGCTCGAGAAGACTGAGCGGCGACGCGCGCGCCGCGGATGATCGATCGGGCGCCGCGCTCGTCCGGCGCGAGGATCTGCGTCCGCAGCTGCGCCTGAGGCCGCTCCCACGCCGCGGCGCCGCGGCGCTCACGCCGCCCCGGCGTCCCGCGGGCGCACCCCGGCGTGCTCCGCGAGGGCCTCGGCCTCCGCGAGCGCCTCGGTCTCCGCGAGGGCCTCGGCCCCGGCGAGCGCCTCGGCGTCGCCTTGCTCCCTCAGGCGCTCGAACGCCGCGAGCGCCGCCGGCGCGATCGCCGAGAGCCAGCGCCGGCTCGCGGCGTCGAGCCGCAGCTCCTCGCGGAGCCGCTCCACCTCGCCAGCGCCCGCGGTGCCCGGGCTCGCCGCCGCGCGGCACACGTCGGCGAGCAGCTCGTCGCGCGCGTTGAGCGGCAGGTCCGCGTCCCGCTCGGTGAGGCGCGCCGCCCCGGCGATGTCGCCCTCCCGTGTCCGCAGGGCCAGCGCCACCCGCAGCCTGGCCCTCTCCAGGAACGGGTACGACGCATACCGCTCGGCGAGCAGCGCCATCTCGGCGCGCGCGTCGGCGCTCCGGCCCATCGCCGCGAACACGAACGCGCGCTCGGCCAGGAGCGCAGGCAGCAGGATGTCCGCCGCCATCGCGCGCGCCGCGTCGGTGTTCAGCCGCGCGAGCCCCGCCTCGCACGCCGCGAGCGCCGCGAGCAGCTCCCCTTGCCGGTCCGACAGCTCGGCGAGCGCGAGGTACGCCTGCGCCGCGGCCGCGGGCGCCTTGGTCCGCGTGAGGGCCTCGAGCTCAGCCTTCCCGCGCTGCGCCTCGCCCTTCGCGATCGCGACCTGGGCGGCCACGAAGCGCTGCGAGAGCTTGCGCGTGCGCACCGCGTTCACCAGCACCGCACCGACGAGCATCACGATGAAGAAGACCGGAAATGCCAGGACGATCGCGAGCGGTCCGAAGATCGGCTCCGCTGGCAGACGCTCGACCTCGGGCGCCACCCGCGGCGCCTGATCGGAGTTCAAGAGCTGCCACACCCCCAGGAACACCATCACCAGGGCCAACCACAGAAGCAAAATGCGGCGTGCCGCCTTCGCCACCGGCTGGCGGTTGCTCCCGGCGCGCCCCTCCGCGGCGGCGCGCGCGGAGGCGTCGGCGCGGTCCACCTCCGCGCGCGACAGCTCCTCCACCCCGCCCGCTGCCAGCGCGGGGGCGCGCATGAACGGCGCCGCCTCGGGCGAGATGCGCGCCGCCCAGTCCGCCGCCGAGAGCTCGCCTCCGGCCTCCGGCTCCCGCTTCGCGCCGGTGCGGTAGACCGAGCTCGCCTTCGCCTTCAGCATGCGCTGGTACGCCCGGACGAGGGCGCGCTCGCGCGGGCGCGTGTGCTCGACGAGGAGGCTGCGTTCGCGGAGCAGGTGCGCCCGCAGCGCCTCCCTGTCGCCCGAGCGCTCCAGGAGCACCGCGGCCGCGAGCTCCGCGCGGGCGAGCACCTCGGGCGACGCGAGGGCGCTCGCGCGCACGAACTCGATGTCCGCCGCGGCGCCGTCGCGATCGCCCGTCGAGGCGCGGAGCAGGGCCCTCAGTGAGCGCGCCGCGGCGATCGTCGCGTGCTCCAGGTGAAAGGCGAGCGGGTCGGTGCGGCGGGTCACCGCAGCGTCGGCGCGGACGAGCGCGCCCGCGAGATCGCCTCGCTGCATGGCAGCGAGCGCGCGCTGGACGTCGATGACGCGCAGGACGTAGCGCGAGCGGCACGTCTCTTCTGCGTAGTCGAGCAGCTCGGCGGCGTCCTCGCGCTGGCCGGAAGCCGCGAGGTTGTACGCCTTGTTGACGACCTGCACGGCGACGCTCATCGAGCGGGTGCGGAGCCCGATCGCTATGATGAGCGCGCCGGCCATCCCGAACGGCAGCCCGGCCGCGACGCTGCCGAGCCCCATCGCGCTCACTCCCGCGCCGAGCACCGCCATCACCCCGCCGAGCGCGATCTGCCGGTTCGCCATGCGGCGCGCCGCGTGCGGTGTGATCCCGAACCTTGCAGGCAGCTCTCTCGCCATCGCGCGAGCGTAAGAGACCGCCGGCCGAGCGGGCCAGCAGATCTCGCGGGTACGGCGTGGCCCTACCGGAGCCCGCGCCTCGTCGCGCCCGCGCCGTGAGCTCCGTCCGCCGCGCGCGCGACCGCGCGACCGCGCGCCGCGCGCTAGGGCAGGGGCGCCGGCGGGTCGATCGGCTCGACGCGCACCCGCTCCTCGTAGAGCGCGCCGCCCTCGCCGATGTCAGTGGTGCGCGCGGTGATCAGCGCGTTGGCGCAGCGGCCGTCCCGGAGGTGGCCTCCCTTCGGGAGGAGCGCGACGTCGCGACGCTGGGCAGGATCGTGGCGGAGCAGCGCCGTCATGGAGCCGACGCGCGACGTGATCCGGCAGGCGCCGCCGTCGGGCACGCCGCCGGCCGCGTCCGGGTGGACCGTGACGACGGCCGGACCGTGCTGGGGTCGCGCCCACTGAGACGACTGGGACTTCTCGGTGGAGAGCGCCATGAGCAGCAGCGGGAATTCGCTCGCGTCGGGATCCACGCGCTCCTCGGGCGCCTCGGTGATGAGGTTGACCCGGCCGCTCGGGGTCGGGAACTTGCGGTCCTCGAACAGCACCTTCGGCGCCAGCGGGTTGCGCACCGGCCCGCGCTCCAGCGTCTCGAGCGTGATGCCGAGCGGCGCGAGCCTGGGCTCGGTGACCCGCCGCTTCCAGTCGCGGGCGCTGCCGTCGAGCACGCCGCCGAGGCCCACGCGCCGCGCGAGCGCCTGCATGATCTCGAGATCGGCCTTCACCCCGGCCGGGGGCGGGACCACGGGCGTGGCGACGCCGAGGTAATGGTGGCCGTAGGCGCCGACCACGTCGTCCGCCTCGAGGAGCGTCGTCGTGGGCAGCACGAGGTGGGCGACCCGCGCCGTGTCCGTGAGGAAGGAGTCGACCACGACGACGAACTCACGCGTCCGGAGCGCCTCCGCGACGGTGTCGGACTCGGGCAGCATCGCGACCGGGTTGCCCGCGGTCACCCAGACGGCGCGGATCGGCGGGTCGCTCATCCCGAGCACCTCGCGCCCGAGCAGGGGCTCGCAGACGGTGCGGGGCGCCGGGCGCTCGCCCTCGAACGGCGAGAGGTCGAACGCGCGGCGCCGCTTGAAATAGAACGAGACGCCGCCGCCCGGGATGCCGAGGTTCCCGCTCACCGCCCCCAGCGCGTCGAGGGCGCGCACGATCGCACCGCCCGTGGTGCGCCGGCCCATGCCCCAGCCCACGAGGATCGCCGTGGGCCTCTCGGCGAGGCGGCGCGCGAGGTCCAGGGCCGCGCGCTCGGGCACGTCGGCCTCGCGGCACCACGCGGCGACCGAGCTCCGGCGCGCGAGCGCGCGGAAAGCGTCGAGGTGATCACAGTAGTCCGCGGCGCGCGGGTCGGCCCACCCCTCGTCGAAGAGCACGCGCGCGACGGCCATCGCGAGCGCGAAGTCGCCGCCGGGGCGCGGCTGGTAGAACGCCCCGCAGAGCGACGCCGTCCTGTGGTGCACCGGATCGATGAGCACGAGCTCCGCGCCGCGCGCCTTCGCCTCGCGCAGCACCGGGAGCGTGTGAGGGCTCGAGGTGAAGACGTTCTTGCCCCAGAGGAGGATGTGCCGGGCGCTCCGGAGATCGGCGAGGTCATGGCTGTCCTCCTCCCCGAAATCGGCGAGCTGCGCGGCGTCGCCCGCGCCGGAGCAGATGTCGCCGCGCTTGACCGTGACCGGCCCGAACCGCGCGAAGAACGCGTCGGCGATCCCCGTGAGCATCCCGAGCGAGCCGCCGCTCCGGTAATGGAAGATCGCGGCCGGACCGGACTCGCGCCGGATCGTGAGGAGCTGCTCGGCCGTGGTGTCGAGCGCTTCCTCCCAGGAGACGGGCGTGAGCTCGCCGCCCTTGCGGAGCAGCGGCGTCGTCAGCCGCTCGGGCGAGTACTGGGTCTCCAGGAAGCGCGACGTGCGGTAGCAGAGGAAGCCCCGCGTGATCGGGTGGTCCGGGTCGCCGCCGAGGCGCACGACGCGGCCGTCCTCCACGGTGGCCACGATGCTGCAGGCGTCGGGGCAGTCGCGGTTACAGGTCGTCTTGCGGAGCTCCTGCATGTCGGCAGCGTAGATCGGGCCTGCGGGGCGGTACACCCGCCCCGCCCCCCGGATGTCCGTCCGGACCTGGCCGGGCTTCCGCGCCGCGCCGGGGCGGCCCCGCGCGCTGGATCAATCGGCCGCGAGCCGCTCGGGCGCGTACTCCCGCGAGTCGTCGCCCGAGACCTCCTGAGCGATCGCCCGCAGCTGCTCGTAGCGCTCGCGCAGGAGCGACCACAGCCGATCGCGGATGTCCCTCGAGTCGAGCCGCTCCGGCGGGCGCGTGTTGCTGAGCAGCCACTTCGCGGTGCTGTTCAGCTGCGTCAGCTCCTCCCTCGTGATCGGGATCCGGCTCTGCACGTGGCTCCACCGGTCCAGGATGAGGTTGGTGATGGTGGCCGTCGCGCTCGCTGGATCGCCGGCGACGAGCGCGCGCCGGACGATGCCGAAGGTCTCGGGGACGATGCTGCGCGGGAAGTACACCTCGGCGGTGGCGATCGTCGGGCGCAGCACGCCGTAGAGCAGATCGAGCTTCTCGACGACCTCGGGCGGCGGCGCGCTCTCGGGCTGCATGCGCGTCACCGCGTAGTCGAGCGCCATCGCGAGCTCCGGCAAGCTGCGGATCGTGTCGAAGCGGGACTTCGGCAGCCGGCGCCGGTGGCGCGCCGGATCGCGCGTGACGGACTGCACGGCGCGCCGGACGATCGCGAGCACCCCGCTCGCGTCGCCGCGAAAGGCCTGCACGTTGGCCGCGGGCAGGTCGCTCGCCGGCATCGCGTACCGCTCGTAGCGCTCCCGATCCAGGCTCTCGTCGCCCCGGGCCCGCGGGTCGGCCTGCAGCGGCGCGGCGCCGGCCGACGAGGCCGCTGCGATCTGCTCCGGGCCCGCCTGCTGCGGCTCTCCGGCGCCGGCAGGCTCTCCTGGAGAGGGCGCCGCCGCGTCCTGCATCGTCCCTCCCGGACCAGGCACCGGCCCCGATGTCGTGCTCTGGGCGGTGCTCTCGGCCTCGAGCGGTGTGGACCGGAGCGCTGGATCCCGCAGCGCCTCGAGGTCGTCTCGCGCACGCGTCATCTCGGCCATCGTACGTAAGTCGGCACTTCGGCACAAGATCCGCAGGCGCTCGAGCGCGCTCGCGCGGGGCTCCGGTCTGCAGCGTCCATGGCGCGCCGCAGGCGCCGCCTCGCCCACCGGTGTCATCGCGTCCCGCAAGCGTCACCCCGCACACACACGAGCGGAGGGGTGACCCGCGATGGATCCTCCGCCTTCCGCGTGGATCACGCGTCGAGCGCGTCCCAGAAGGTGCGCAGATCGTCCGAGAGCGGCGCCTCGATGCGCACGCGTTCGCCTGTCATCGGGTGCGTGAGCTCCAGGCGCGCGGCGTGGAGGGCGTGACGGTCGAGCTCGAGCGCGCGGCGGTCGTCGTCGGTGAGCACGCCGTCGGCGCCGCGCGCGAACATGCCCTCGTCCGGGCCGTAGAGCTTGTCGCCGACGAGCGGCAGGCCGCTCGCCGCGAGGTGGACCCGGATCTGGTGCTGCCGGCCGGTCTCGAGCGTGCAGCGGACGAGCGCGTAGCGCCGGCCAGTGAGGGGATCGGCGCGGCGGCCCAGCACTTCGCACGCGGTGGCCGACGCGAGGCCGCGGCCCGGCAGCGCGACCCGCATCTTGACCTTGTAGCGGCTCGCGTCGTCGAGCTCGAGCGGCAGCTCGACCCGGAACGTATCGTGCTCGGGCCAGCCCCAGGCGATCGCGGTGTAGCGCTTGACGACGCCGGTGCGCTCCTCGAACTGCGCCTTCACGGTCCGGTCGGCCTCGGGCGTGCGGCAGAGCAGCAGCACGCCGCTCGTCTCCCGGTCGAGCCGGTGGGCCAGGAACAGCCGCTCGTCGGGGCGCGCGGCCTCCATCATCTTGATCACGGTGCTCTTGTGGTACCGCGCCGTGGGGTGCACCGGCAGGCCCGCCGGCTTGTCGATGGCGAGCAGCGCGCCGTCCTCGTGAAGGACCGGGATCGGGGTGTCGGGCGCCTGCTCGTCCCATGGCTCGCGCCAGAGGAGGATGCACTGCTCCGGCCGGACGCGATCGCTGCCGCGCAGGCGCCGCGCCTCGGGCGAGTAGGCGCCGCGGGCGACGATCTCGGCGGCGCGCGTGCGGCTCGTCCGCTTGAGCTGGGTCTGTACGAACCGGTCGAGCCGCATGCCGGCCGACTCCGGCGGCACGCGCAGCACGGTGACGACCGAACCCTCCGGCACCTCCGCGGGGCGCACCACCGGCGTGCCGCGGCCGAAGGGGCCGCTCGTGCCGGCGAGCTCTCGCGCGCTGATCCTGGTCATGGGTCGAGCTGGCCTTCGCCTTTAGCAAAAGCGCCGGCCTGTGGCGCGGAAAAGGGGCGGCGCGCGCTGGCGCGCGCCGGCGCATGTTCACTGAGGGACGAGGATCTCGCAGGGGAAGTCGAACGAGATCTCCTGCGCGTCCTTGAGCCGCTCGCAGGCGTCGCCGACGAGGGTGAGCCGGGTGGCGCTCTCCATGGTCCAGCCGTTCTGCGCGTCGTAGGGCACGGGCGTGCCGTCGAGGAGCACCTGGCCGAGCGACGCGTTGCGGAGGTCGACCTCGATCGAGCCCTGGAGGTCGAACGTGCAGCTCTTGACGCCGGCGATGGCCGCGTTGAGCTCGTCCTCCAGGGCGGACGCGTCGGTGGGGTCCGGCGTGTAGTACGTGGCGGTGCCGCCGGCGTTGGCGTAGGTGCCTGCGCCGGCGAAGCAATCCTCGTTCGTGCCGCTCTGGGGCCGCTGGACGGGCTGGCCCGCGCCGGCGTTCGCCACGTCCTGCAGGTGCTGCGCGAGCGCGCCCGATCCGAGGCCGAAGACGAACGTGCCGATGCCCTGCTCGTAGGCGTCCTGCACCGCGCCGACGACGTCGTCGCGCGCGCACACGGCCGCCACGTCGTCGCAGCGATCGGGCTCGCCGTCGGTGACGAACAGGATGTACTTGGGGCCAGGCTCCGGGAACGCGAGGAGCTCCGGGACGACCGTCTCGTTGAACGTCATGGCGGTGGGCGTCTCGAGCTTGCCGGGCGGCACCGTGGAGGCCTCGTTGTAGGCGGCGGAAATGGCGGCGTGGTGGTTGAGGGCGATGCCGTCGGCCCTGGCGAGCAGCGGGCACTGCATGTTCTCGATCCCGGTGAACGTCACGAAGCCGAAGCGCACCCTGTCCTGCAGCCCGTCGACGACGCTGAGCACCGCAGTCTTGAGCGGATCCCAGAAGCCGCTGCCGTACATGCTGCCCGAGCGATCGACGACGATCATCACGGTCGGCGTCTGCGGCTCGAACGTGATGTCGAGCTGTTGGCATGCGCCGCCGCCGCCGCCGTCCGTGCCGCTCGAGTTGTGCGAGCCGGCGAAGTCGAGCCCCGCGCCGCCTTCGCCGAAGCCGGAGCCCGAACCGGAGCCGGCGCCGCTGCCGCCCGCGCCACCGCTCCCACCGCTGCCGCCGATGCCGCCGGAGCCCTGGGACGAACCGTCGCCGTCGTTCTTGCCGCCACAGCTCACGGCGACGCCGGTGACGAGGAGGGCGAGGAGCAAGGAAAGCCTGGGAAATTTAAGGATGCTGCTCATGGAGAAATAATACACAGGCCCGGATGGGGCGTCTTCGCCATGCAGGGCCCTGGATGTAGGGCCCTGGAAGTGGATGTGGCGCGGATGGAAAGTTGCTCCAAAACGGCGCGCGTGGCGCTGCCCCTGCGGCGACACCCGAGCGCTGGCCAGCGTTCAGCGCCGCTGTGGGTTCGGAAGCCGCGCTGTACGCGCCCCGGTTCGTGCTACACACGGCGCCCGCATGGACATCCTCTTCGCTGCGTCCGAGATCGCGCCCATCGTCAAGGTCGGCGGCCTGGCCGACGTCGTGTCGTCGCTCTCGAAGGCGCTCCGGCTGCTCGGGCACAAGGTGACGATCGCGCTGCCGCGCTACCAGGCGCTCGACTCGAGCGGGCTGATGATGGCGCGCCGCCTCACCCCGATGCCGCTCGAAATCGATGCGAAGGTGTCGCCGGGCGGGCCGATCCAGGTGACGCTCTTCGACGGGCGGCTCAGCACGGGCGTGGAGCTCGTCGTCCTCGACGTACCAGGCTTCCACGATCGGCCTGGCATCTACGGCGAGGAGGGGCGCGACTACGAGGACAACGCGCGCCGGTTCTCCCTGTTCTCCCGCGCCGTCGTGGAGCTCGTCCGCCAGCGCGCCCGGTCGGGCTCGCCGTTCGATATCGTCCACGCCCACGACTGGCCCACCGCCATGGTGCCGTACCTGCTCCGCCACCAGCACTCCGCGCCTGGCCGGACCGTGCTGACCCTCCACAACGCCGCGCACCAGGGCCTCTTCCCGAAGGACGCGCTCCCGTACCTCGGCCTCGACGACGACCACTTCCGGCCCGAGCGGCTCGAGTTCTACGGCCAGCTCAATTTCCTCAAGGGCGGCATCCTGGCCGCGGACGCGCTCACCACCGTCTCGACCACCTACGCGAACGAGATCCTCACGCCGAAGCAAGGCGAGCGCCTCGACGGCGTGCTCCGCACCCGGGCGAACCAGCTGTCCGGCATCGTCAACGGCATCGACTACGCCGTCTGGAACCCGATGACCGATCCGGCCATCATCGCCCGCTACGACGCGGAGGACGTGAGCAACAAGGGCCGCTGCAAGAGCGCGCTCCTCCAGGAGCTCGGGCTCGAGATCCGGCCGGATCGCCCGCTCCTCGTGTCCATCGGCAGGGTGGTCGCACAGAAGGGAAGCGACCTGCTCGCGAACGCCATGCCGAAGATCCTGAAGGGCGACGTCAGCGTCGTCGTGGCCGGCGAGGGCGACGCCGAGCTCATGGAGAAGCTCTCCGCCGCCGCGGCCAAGGCGCCCGAGCGGGCGAAATTCCTCGGCGGGGTGAGCGAGGCCGTCGTGCACCGGCTCATGGCCGCGGCCGACCTCGTGGTCGTGCCGTCGCGCTTCGAGCCGTGCGGACTCGTGCAGCTGTACGCGCAACGCTACGGCGCTGCCCCGGTGGCGTGCAGGACCGGAGGCCTCGTCGACACGATCGTCGACATCGACGCCGCCCTGGAGACCGGCACGGGGTTCCTGTTCGACAAGCCGACGGCCACGTCGCTGCTCGGCGGCGTCCAGCGCGCCCTCGCGGCCCTCACGTCGCCGCGCTGGCCCGCGGTCCAGCGCCGCATCATGCGCCTCGACCTCGGCTGGGACCGCCCCGCGCGCCGCTACGTCCAGGTCTACCGCCAGGCCCTCGCCAGCTGAGCGCCGCGCCGTCGCCGAGCGCCGCGCCGTCGCCGAGCGCCGCGCGCGGTCGCGAGGCGCTGCGCGCGGAACGGAGGCGGCTCGGGGCACCGCGTGAAGGCGCGGCCCGATCGAGATCAGGCGCCCTCCGCGCGACAACGTGTCGCATTGGCGCGGGGCAGGAGCCTCGCCTATAGGAGCGGCCGTGCTGGCCAGAGCCGTCGCCTGTGTGGTGCTCCTGCTGTCGCTCGCGGTGCACCCGAGGGCCGCGCGCGCGTCGGCCTGCTGCGGTGCGGGCCACGGCATGGCCCAGTGGCTCGCTCCCTCGGAGCGCGCCGCGGCGAGCTTCTCCGTCCGGCTCACCGAGCAGCTCGGGACGTGGGCGGTGGACGGAGTCTTCGACGTGTCCGGCGAGGGCGTCTACCACCGCGAGCTGAGGGCCGAGGCCGGGTGGCTGGTGCGGGCCGGGGATCACCTCCAGCTCGCCGTCTCCGTCCCGATGATGGTCACCTGGAGCGGGGTGGGGCTCGGCGTGACGGCGTCTGGCGGCGGGCCGGGTGACCTGGGCGCGGCAGCCAGGATCGACCTCATCGATGGCGCGGCGTCGCCGTGGATCCCGTCCGCCGCGTTCACGCTCGGCGTGACGCTCCCGACCGGGCGCGGCCCGAGCACCGGGACGGCGCCGCTCGACGCCGGCGTGAGCGGCGCGACCGGCGCGACCGGCGCGCGCGCGATGGGCGTCGACATGACGGGCGCCGACACGACCGGCCTCGGGGTGGCCGAGATCCGGCCGGGGATCATCTTCGAGAAGTCGTGGGGCTCGTTCCACGCGCTGCTCTCCGCCTCGGCCAGCGTCCGCACCAGCTACCGTCTCCCCGACGGCGACGCGGCGCGGTCCGCGCCCCGCGTGCAGATCCTCGCCGCGGCGGGGCCCGCGTGGCCCTCCGGCGCCTCGCTCACCGTGGGCGCGCTCCACGAGCGCGAGGGCGAGCCGCGCGAGGATGAGCCTGGCCCGGGCCCCCGCAATCCCATGGGAAAGGCGCGCGTGCGGACGGCGCTGCTCGCCGTGCTGGCCCACGACATCGGCGCGCGCTGGACCGCCGTCGGCAACCTCCAGGTGGACGTGCCGATCTCCGGGATCGGCCGCAACGAGGGCGCGTTCGCCGCCCTGTCCGCAGGCCTCCGCTACGTGTGGGGAAGACGTGATTGAACCTCGTGAACAGCCTTCGCCGAAGCCACCTCCCAGGCGCCGCTGGGCGCGCGCCCGCGCCGCCCTCATCGCGGCGCTCGCCGTCCTCTCGCCGGCGGGCTGCGGATCCCGGGACGTGGAGCCGGACGCCGGCCACCGGCTGGACGTCGGCGTGAACGGGCGCATCGAGTTCGCGGTGGAGTCGACCGAGCCGATCAAGCGAGGCTTCAACACCTTCCACGTGCGGCTCACCTGGACCGACTCGCGGAGCCCGGCGCAGCGGATCAAGCTCCGCGTCTACGCCAGCATGACGGGCATGGGGCACGGGTCCGCGCACGATGGCACGGAGATCGAGCCCGGCCTGTACGAGGTCGCCGACGTGCCCTTCGGGATGGGGGGCCTCTGGGACGTGCAATGCCGGGCCCTGACGTCGTCCCTCATCGACGAGGCGGCATTCGAGTTCGACGTCCACTAGGCTCACCCCTCGTGCGAGCCCCTACAGAACGCTCCGTGCGAGCCCTCCCAGCGCCGACGCGTCACTCCCGCAGCGGACCAGGCGCGCGGCGGCGTGGCCCCCTCTCGTCCTGCGCGGCGCCGCTGCTCTCGGTCGCGGCGCTGCTCTCGGTCGCGGCGCTCTCCGCGCCGGCCTCGGCCAACGGCCGCTTCCCGGCCGCAGGCTTGATCGCGTCGCACCCGAGCGACCCGTCGCGCCTCATGGTCCGCGCGACCTACGGCCTGCTCGCCACGCACGACGGCGGCGAGCGCTGGCGCTGGATCTGCGAGCCGGTCGTCGGCTTCGGCGGGAACGAGGATCCGATGCTCGCCTTCCTCGCCGACGGGACGATCATCGCCGGGGTCTTCGACGGCCTCAGCGCGTCGAAGAACGGCGGCTGCGACTGGTCGTTCGCCCAGGGCGATCTGATGAACCGCTATGTCATCGACCTCTCGGCCGATCGCGAGGACCCCTCCCGTGCCGTGCTCGTCGTCAGCGCGGGGCTCGGGGCGGGTCAGTTCCTGACCCAGCTCTGGGAGACGAGCGACAACGCGGACAGCTGGACGAAGGCCGGCGTCGATCTGCCCGAGGACTTCCTCGCCCACACGGTCGACGCTGCCCCCTCGGACCGCGCGCGCGTCTACGTGAGCGGCCGCTACGGCGCGCCCGACTACGCCGGGGCCCTCCAGCGCACCGACGATCGCGGCGCGACCTGGGAGCGGCTCGACATCCCGGGGAGCGACGACATGCGCCTGCCGTTCCTGGGCGCGATCGATCCCGTCGACCCCGACATCGTCTACGTGCGGCTCGACGGCGATCCGACCGACGCGCTGCTCGTCTCGAAGGACGGAGGGCGCAGCTTCACCACCGCCTTCGAGAGCGCCGGCGATCTCCTCGGTTTCGCGCTCTCGCCGGACGGCGCGACCGTGATCGTGGGCGGGCCCCAGGACGGAATCTGGCGCGCGCAGGCCGCGTCGCTCGAGTTCGAGAAGATCTCGGACGTCGGCGCGCGGTGCTTGACCTGGACCGCCGCGGCGCTCTTCGCCTGCGGCGACGAGTTCGCCGACGGCTTCACGGTGGGCCGATCGGTCGACGACGGCGAGAGCTTCTCCGCGCTGCTGCACCTCGACGGGCTCTGCGGGCCGATCGAGTGCGCGCCGGAGAGCGGCGCGACCTCGACCTGCGCTCCGCTGTGGGGCGCGACGGCGCTCACCATCGGCTCGCAGCAGTGCGACGGCGCCGCAGCGACCGGCAGCGGCGGCGGGGGATCCGAGCCGCCGCCAGCGGAGGCGCCGGACGGGTGCGGGTGCAAGATCGGCGCGGCAGGCGCGGGGCGGGGCGAGGGCGCCGCGCCGCCCGCCAGCGGCGCGATCTGGTTCGCGCTCGCGGCGGGCCTCGCGAGCGCGCGGCGGCGCAGGCGCGCACGCTAGCGCGGCGACGCAGGCGAGCGCGATGGCTCAGGCGTGCAGGCGAGCGCAACATAACCGCTTATGGAAGGGCGCTCGCATGGCGCAGGCAGAAGGGTACGGACGGAGAGGGCGGAGCGACCCGGCGGCGTCCGCTGGGGCGCCGGACGGGCAAGCCGCCGCCGGTTCGTTTCTGGATCTACGTCCTCGTGGGCTGGCGTAGACTGAGGGTGCCGCGGCTCCGGCCAGCGCGTGAATGGCCCCTAGAGACCTTCCCAGATCGCCGCTCGCCGTCTTCCTGCGCGCCCACAGCGCGGAGATCCTGGAGGCGTGGGAGCGCGCCGAGCGTCGCCGAGCGCCGGGCGAGCAGTCCCCCGGCTACATCGCGCTGCGCGAGGAGCTGCCCTCCATCTTCGCGCGCCTCGCCGAGCGCCTCGAGGCGGCAGTGTCCGCCGCGGCTGCGCCGCCGGGCGACCAGGAGCAGGACGCGTGGAGCGGCGTCGAGTCGGTGTCGGTCGAGTTCCCCGAGCCGCTGCTCGGCTTCCGCGTGCTCGACAAGCTCCGCGACGGGTTCGAGCTGGAGGACGTGGCCGCCCAGTACTCGGTGCTGCGCCGCTGCGTGCTCCGGATGCTCGAGCGGACAGGCACGCAGCCGTCGTGGGTCGAGATGACGATCCTGCACGAGGTGCTCGATCAGGTGATCATCGATCCGGCGACGCGGAGCGCCGCGCTCCGCGAGCGCGCGCTCGGCGCGCTCGATCGCGTCTCGGCCGAGGGCATGGGCAACGTCCACATCGATCGGCTGCTGCGGCGGCTGGTCGAGGTGCTCGTCGAGTCGGCGCGGTCGGTCGACTGGGCGGTGATGCTGCTGCTCGAGGGCGAGGTGCTGCGGATCCGCGCCGGCATCGGCGTCGATGAGGCGCTGTGGGGCCTGCGCGCCTACAGGCTGGCGGAGGGCTTCGTCGGGCGCGTGGTCCGCGAGCGGCGCCCGGTGGCGCTGCGCTCGGCGGCGCCGGATCCGCTGGCCACCGACGCCGGGGGCGGCGCGGCGGGGCCGGAGTCGGGGGCGCAGAGCGAGCGCCCGAGCGACGCGCTCCACGCGCTCTACGGCGTGCCGATGCTCTCGGAGGGCCGCCTCGTCGGCGTCACGGTCGTGAGCTCCCGCCGCGTGGCGGAGTTCTCCGAGGGGGACCGGCTGCTCTTCAAGAAGGCGGCCGAGCGCGCGGCCGCGCTCGCGACCCAGGCCCAGCTGCGCGAGCAGCTCGCCGCGGAGCGCGGCCGGTTCGAGGCGACGATCCAGCGGCTCCCGGTCGGCGTGGTCGTCGCGGAGGGGACGTCGGGCGCCGTCGCGCTCAACAACCGGCGGTTCGCGGAGATCGTCCGCGGCCCCGAGGAGACCCCGAGCAACGCGCCGCTGCGGACGCTGCTCAGCGAGACCGACGACGACCAGCGCGCGCGCTGGCTGCTCCACCGTGCGCTGCACGGCGGCGAGACGGTCTCCCGCGACGAGATGGAGTTCGTCCGCGCGGACGGAGAGCGCCGCCTCGGGAGCTTCAGCGTGGCCCCCGTGCGTGACGCCGACGGGCGCATCACCGCGGCCGTGATGACGGTCGAGGACGTGACCGAGCTCAGGAAGGCCGAGCGCGCGCGGCAGATCCTGATCGACGCGAGCGCGCTGATGGCGGAGTCGATCGACCACGACGGGACGATCGAGCAGGTGGTGCGCCTCGGCGGCGAGCGCTTCGCGGACCTCTGCGCGCTCGATCTCGACGACGGCGGAGGCGCCCCGCGGCTCGTCGCGTCCGCGCGCCTGCCCGAGGCGCGGGCGCTCCTGCCGAGGCTCCTCAAGCACCCGCCGCTGCTGCTCGGCGACGCCGCCTCGCTGGCCGAGGCGACGGCCCGCAGGGCGGCCACGCTGATCCCGCTGGTCACCGATCCGTGGCTGCAGCGGATCGCCCGCGGGCCGGAGCACCTCTCGGCGCTGCGAGAGCTCGGCGCCCGCTCGGCGATCCTCGTGCCGCTCGCGGCGCGCGGCCGCAAGCTCGGCCTGCTGAGCCTCTGGACCGTGGAGCGCGAGCTCCGGCAAGACGACACGGGCGTGGCCGCGGAGCTCGGGCGCTTCGCGTCGCTGGCCATCGAGAGCGCGCGGCTGCACGGCGAGGCGGCGCGAGCGAGGTGACGCCGCTCGTGCGCCTCGGGATGTGGCGCGCGTGCCTCGGGCGTGCTCGGAAGGCGACGCCCGCCGCCGGCGTCGGGCTGTCCCTGCCCGCCCTCGTGGTCCGCGTCGGGGCGAGCTCGGCGGTTCACCGGAGCGAGCCCCGCGGGTTCGTCCGAGGCGACGCAGCGAGGCGCGGGCGAGCGCGCGGCGGCTTGCGTCGCGGGGGTGGATGAGGCGAAGCTCCCGCCCTCGCACACGACCGTATGACCACCACCAACCAAGAACGTCCCCTCGCTGTGCTCGTCGGGGTGCAGCTCCCCGGCGTCGACGATGTAGAGCACGCCGCCGATCTGGCCGAGCTCGGCCGCCTCGTGCACACGCTCGGCTTCGATGTGATCGCGACCGTGTCGCAGCGGCGCGGCGCGCTCGCGGCGGCCGCGGTGCTCGGGGAGGGCAAGCTCAGGGAGCTCGCCGAGCTCACGGGCGGCAGCGGCGTCGTGCCCTCGAGCGCGCCGGAGCGGAAGAACAAGGCGCGCGCGCGCCGGGCCGCAGAGAGCGGCGAGGGCGACGAGGACGACGTCGAGCTCGGCGGAGACGACGGCGACGACGCGGGCGACGACGGCGGCACGGAGCCGCGCGCGGGCGGCGCCGGGCAGGCGGCGCGCCTGGCGACGGTCGTGGCGGTCGACCACGACATCTCGCCGAGCCAGGCGCGCAACCTGGAGCGGGCGACGGGCGCGCAGGTGCTCGACCGGGCGGGCGTGATCATCGAGATCTTCCACCGCCACGCGCGGAGCCGGGAGGCGAAGCTCGAGGTCGAGATCGCGCGGCTCAACTACGTCGCGCCGCGGCTCCGGGAGACGGGCGGCGGCGGGGACCGGCAGCGCGGCGGGATCGGCGGCAAGGGCGCCGGCGAGAGCGCGCTCGAGCTCGATCGGCGCAAGATCCGCGATCGCATCGCGGAGCTGAAGGACGAGCTCGCCGCGGTCCAGCGCGAGCAGTCGACGCGCCGCGCGCTCCGGCAAGGGCAGCGCCGCGTCGCGCTGGTCGGCTACACGAACGCGGGGAAGTCGTCGCTGATGCGGGCGCTGACGGGCAGCGAGGTGCTCGTCGCCGACAAGCTCTTCGCGACGCTCGACACGACGGTGCGCGCGCTCCACCCGGAGGTGCGCCCGCGGATCCTCGTCTCGGACACGGTCGGCTTCATCAAGAAGCTGCCGCACGATCTCGTGGCGAGCTTCCGCTCGACGCTGGACGAGGCGCTCGAGGCGTCGCTCCTGCTGTACGTGGCCGACGCATCGGATCCGACGTTCCGCGATCAGCTCGCGGTGACGCGCGGCGTGCTCTCCGAGATCGGCGCCAGCGAGGTGCCGAGCCGGCTCCTGCTGAACAAGGTGGACCGGCTCTCCGAGGAGGAGCGGGAGGCGCTGCGCCTCGAGTTCCCCGAGGCGACGCAGCTGTCGGCGAAGATCCCGGACGACGTGGCGGCGCTGCGGGAGGCGATCATCGCGTTCTTCGAGCAGTCGATGGTGGAGGCCGAGCTGCTCTTGCCGTACGCGAAGCAGGGCCTCATCGGGGAGATCTACGAGAACGCGCGCGTGCTCTCGGAGGAGTACGACGACGTCGGCGGCCGGCTCTCGGTGCGGGCGCACGCGGCGGCGCTCGATCGGCTGCGCAGCCTGCTCGCGCGCTGAGGGGCGGTGGCCGGCGCGGGCGAGCGGGGTCAGCGCGGGCGGGCGGCTCGGGCGCGCGCCGCGTCAGCGTGCGCGGCGATGGCGCGCGCCTCGTCGGCCTGCAGGCGCCGCCGTCGCCTGCGGCGGCGCAGGAGGATGCCGATCGCGAACGCCAGGAGGTGGAGCCCAGCAATCACCGCGACGAGGATCCACCGCTGCACGCGCCGAGCGTAGCACCGGAGCACCGGAGCGCGGGCGTCCGGGGCGCGTGGTACGCTCCGCTGTCCGCTGTCGCTCCGCGCCATGAGCTCCTCCACCGACGCAGCGCTCGAAGCGATCGTCCAACGCGGGCTGGAAGCCTACCGCGCGGGGCGGTTCTTCGAGGCGCACGAGCTGTGGGAGTCCGGGTGGCGAGACGAGCCGGATCCCGTGAGGAAGACGTTTCTCCAGGGGCTCATCCTCGTCGCCGCGGCCCTTCACAAGCTCACGAGGATGCAGAGCCCACCGGGGGCGTTGCGCCTGCTCGACAAGGCGCGCGTTCGGCTCGCGGGCACGCCGGATGGCATGGGCGGGCTGGCGATCCCGCTGCTCGTCGACGACATTACCCGCGCAGCAGCCGTGATCGAGCAGCTCGCGAGCGGAGAGAGAACCGAGATCGACGCCTCGCTTCTGCCCAGGATGGAGATCGCGGGCGATGTCGCGCCGCCCTCGCCGTCCGGGGCGCGTTCGCGGCCGTGAGCGTCTGACCCGAACGGGCTCCGCAGTCGATATTGCGCTCGTCGCGTGCGACATGGGACGCGGGCGTGACATCGTTTGCCTGAGTGGTGTTCGCGCATGGGAAGCGCCCGTGTGGGGGGATATCGTGGCAGACGGGTACTGTGGAACCGGAGTGGAGGGGACGGCGAGCGCCGAGCCTCGGGCCAAGCTGCAAACCGAAAGGAGCCGCGTGACACGGCGCAAGCAGATCCTGATCGTGGACGACGACCAGGAGATCCGGGAAATGCTCGAGATCACGCTGGAGGAGGAGGGCTATGACGTCCTCTCGGCGAGCGACGGCGAGGCCGCGCTCGCGCTGCTGGAGCGCAACCGGCCGAATCTCATCCTGCTCGACATGCGCATGCCGGTGATGGACGGTTGGGGGTTCGCCCGCGCGTACGCGTCGTGTCCTGGTCCGCGCGCGCCCATCCTCGTGATGACGGCCGCGGTGGACGCCGGCACCTGGGCCCGCGAGGTGGGCGCGTGCGCGTCGGTCGCAAAGCCGTTCGATCTGAACCGCTTGCTCGATTCGATCGCGGCGCACGCGGGGTGCCCGTCCGGCCCGAGCCCGGCCTCGGCCTGAGCAGGTCCGGGCCGGGCGCGGGCCCGGCGCGCTGTCTGAGCGGGTGCATCCTCGGCATGAGCCCGACCGAGGCCGCGGCGGATCTGCCGATGGGCTCGGCGGCGGATCAGCCGCCCGTGGCGCGGCGCATCGCGCAGAGGAGGTCGCCGCGGCACGGGTCGGTGGGAGCGCGGCGGTCGGTCGTGTTCGGCGCCGCAGGGCCCGGCCTGGCGCGCGTCGGCGCGGCTGCGCCCGTGGCCCGTACGCGGTTCTCCGGCGCGCGCTGCGAGGCGGCGACGCCGTCGGGCGCGTCGCCAGAGCTGTCGCGCTCGGCAGGAGGCGCTACCGGCGCGCGCTGGGCGGGCGCCTCGATGTGCGGGAGCCGCGCCTCGACCGCGCGGGCCGCGGTGGCGAGGCCGGCCGCCGCGCGAGGGCCGGTGGCGGCGGCATCCGGGGCAGAGATGCCCGCCGTGAGGGCCGCGATCGCGGCGGCGCCTGCGAGCAGGACGGCGATCGAGCGGGCGCGCCACGCGCGCGCCGGCACGTCGAGCGCCGGCGCCTCAGGAACGGGTGCGGACGCGGGCGGCTCGCCGAACGGGAAGATCGGCAAGAGGTCGAGGACCTGGGGGCGGGTGCCCTCCTTGCCGGCCTTCAGCGCGGTGAGATCGATCTGCCCCGAGGACGCGTCACACTCCTCGCTCGCGGCGCGCGCCGCGGGCGGGGTCGTGACGGCGGCATCCTCCGTGATCGCCGGCGTATCCAGCGAGGGCGCGTCCAGCGAGGGCGCGTCCACCGAGAACGATACCGATGTGTCTTCTCCGGGGCTGGTGGCGGCGGCTCGCGGTTCGTTCGTCCACTCCTCGTGCTGCGTGTACTTCATGGTTGCTCCCGCTTCAGCCGTATCGGTCGAGCGCTGGAGTCGCGCGCCTGCGCCGGCCGGTCGGCGTGTCCTTTCGAGATTTGGACATGCACACGCGCGCGTGCTTGGGCCCGCCGCGCGCCAAGGCCCACGCTGATCGGCGGCGGTCACCGAGCGCTGCGAGCGATTCCGCCCCGCGCGCGCGCCGGCGTTCGCCGCGTGCCTCGCGTCCGTCGCGCTCGCCGTGTTCGCCGCGACGCACGCGCCTGCTACCGAGGTCGGGGAGCACCTGAAGCGCGCCCGTCGGCGGCGTTCGCGATCTTGCGAGCGGGCTCGTGACGCCCATACTCTGGCCGCTCGGATCGCCGAGGGCGTGCAGCCGGCGGGCCTCATGACCGCGAGCGCTCGGGGAAGTTGGTTGCGATCGGGGCGTTCCTCGTCGAACAGAAGTTCCCACGCAAACGCGAATCGGATACTTGAGGTGAGATGAAACCTACACGGCTCTTCACGGTTCTGGGGGCGCTGATGTTCCCCCTTGCAGTGGCTCTGGTCACCAGCGGGTGCCCCAAGAAGGAAGAGGACGATGTTCCGCCGGTGCCCTCGGCGCCCGTCGTGCCGACGCCGGCCCCGACGCCGACCCCCACGACGCAGATCGTGCCCGAAGAGGACGCCGGGGCGGATGCGGCGGACGCCGACACGGCGGACGCGGACGCTGGAAAGAAGGTGGTCGGCACGGGCGATTCCAGCGGGATCCGCAAGTGCTGCGCGGCGCTGCGCCAGAACGCAAAGTCGGCCCCGCCCGAGCAGCAGGGCGGCTATCTCGCGGCCGCCTCGGCGTGCGACGGCCTGGCGAACTCGCCGCAGGGGCGGCAAGCGCTCTCGACCCTGCGCGGCCTCCTGGTCGGCGCGCAGATGCCGGCGTCCTGCCAGTAACGGGACGGACGGGAGGGCCAGCAGCGGTCGGGTGAGCGGCCCCCCGCCCAGCTTGCCAGATGCACCTGGCGAGCTGGGCCGGTCGTCCGGCTGTCGTGAGGGGGCCGGGGCAGCCGGAGCCATCTGCCGTGCGCGGAGCCGTCAACCGTGCACGGAGCCGTCAGCCGTGCACGGAGCCGTCAGCCGTGCACATAGACGAGCGTACCGCCGCCCTCGATGTTCATCGCTCCGTGCCACTCGGGCGGGACGGCGGGCTCGGTCCACTCGAAGAGCCAGGCCGCGTCGGCAGGGGCCAGGTTGATGCAGCCGTGGCTGCGCGCCTTGCCGAACTCGTCGTGCCAGTACGCGCCATGCAGCGCGTAACCCCCGTGGAAGTACTGGGTGTACGGCACGTCACGCAGGTCGAACGCCGCCTCGGACGCCTCGTCATCGCCGTCCATCGTGGTCGAGACGTGCTTCGCGTGGATGTAGAACGAGCCACGGACGGTGGCGTCGGTCTCCTCGGGATCGGCCATGCCGCTGCGACCGCTGGAGATGAGCGCCGCGAACACGGGGCGCGTGCCCTCGTAAGCGACGAGCATCTGGCGGCGGATCGAAATGTCGATCCACTTCTTGCCGTCGCGCGCGAACCCCTGAGGGTCCTTGCGCAGCTCGGCGATGACGAGGTGGTCGGCGGCGAGCCATGAGCCCTCGGTGGTCTCGAGCAGCGCCTTGGCGCCGCCACGCGTGCGGCCGGTGAGCACCCAGCCCGAGCGGTGCGGCGCGAGGCCCGCGTCGACGAGCGCGCGGCCCGACGCGGAGGGGCGCTGCCGCGTGGTGCCGTGGACGCGGACGAAGGCAGGGGCGCCCTTCAAGGCGGGATCGGGGCGGGGATCGGTGCCGGGCGGCGGGGGAGACAGCTCGTCGGCAGGCAGCTCGGCGATGGAGAAGCTCGCGGTGTCGGCCGGTGGAGCGGCGGCGGGCGTCGGGGCGGCCGAGGACGTTGGGGATGCCGACGACGCCGCGGCGGCCGGGGATGCCGTGTCGGAGGCGCTCGCGGGGACCTCGGCGCCCTCGGCGTCGAGATCCTTGATGATCACGCCGCGCATCGCGCTGAGGCGCGCGGGGCGGGTGCGATCGAGCGGGATGAGGTCGAGCTCGGTCGTGAGGCCGAAGCGGCGGTTGGCCCACTCGAAGGTCGTGATCAGGCCGAAGGCGGAGCTCTCCTTGGTGCGGCCCGTATGCACCGAGTAGTGGAGCTTCTCCTCGGCGCCGTACGGCTTGGGGAGATCCCGGCCGGCGAGGAGGAACTCCGGCACGGGATCGAGCGGCAACGACGAGGGCGCGACAGCGGCACGGGCGAGGTGGACGCCGAGCGTGGACCCCTCGACGCGGCGCTGATCCTCGACGGTCGGGAGCCGGAAGTAGAGGTGCGGCGGGGGCGAGCCCGACATGACGTAGTAGTAAGGCACCGGCGCACCACGGCGCGGGCCGCGCACGGCGGCGGCGACCACCTGGTGCTCGAGCGCGAGCGACGCGCCCTTGCCGACGCAGACGTAACCGCGCGGCGCGATCCGGTACCAGCCGCCAGCACATCCGCCGGTGCCCGCAGGGAGCTCGGCCCGATCGACGACCGCGCCGGCGCGCAGGTAACCCAGCTTCGTCGAGCGCTCGTCGGGAGCGACGTAGATCCAGGTGCGCATCGCGATGCTGGCGATCTTCGCGCCCCGGCCCGGGAGCGTGGCTTCCTTCGAGGAGGGTGATGCGGCAGCCGGCGACGCGAGCGACGCAGGGGACACGGCGTCCGGCGCGGCGGATCCAGGAGAGGGGGCCAGCGCTTCGGGCGAGGGGAGACCCGGGGCCGCGAGGGCGGCACCGGTGGCGAGCGGGGCGGGCGCGTGAGCGGCGCCGGAGCGGTGATCGTCGGTGGCCCTGCCGGGCGGATCCTGGGACGGAGAGCAGGCCGCGGCCGTAAGGACGAGCGGGGAGGCGCCGGCGAAGGCGACGGCGAGAGCGCGAGCGCGGAGCAGGGCGCCGGAGAGCGAGCGGGAGGGCGCCGTGGCGCGTGATCCGATGCGGGGGCGAGCGCGAGCGCGCGGAGAGCGCTGCGGTGCGGGCAGTGACGCGGGGGCGGAGGCTCGAGCGAGGGAAGGCATCAACGCGAAGGCGGAGGCAGGGACACCCAGGCCCGAGGTGCGAAGGCGCGCGGGGCCAGCGAGCCGGCGGGCGACGAGAAGCCGAAGCTGGAGCCGCAAGGGGCTGAGCGGGCGAGGTGTATGCTGAACCGAGGGGGAGATGCAATCTCCTGCCGGCGGCGTGAGGACGGGGAAGGAGAGGAGGGAGAGGGGGACGGGAGGGAGAGCTGGAGACGGGACGAGGGGTAAGAAGCGCTAGCGCTTGACCTTCTTCGCGAGCAGGTCACCCAGCGTGCCGAAGTTGCGAGGCGCAGGCTTGGCGCCCTTGTCGTTGCCGCCGCCGGAGCGCTCGCCCTTGGCGTACGACTCGAACTGGCCGCGCTCCTCGTCGACGCGGAGCGCGGAGATCGAGAGGCGGATCTTGCCGGACTCGTCCACGTTGAGGATCTTCGCCTCGACGTCCTGCCCCACCGTGAAGTGCTTCTTCAGGTCGGCGGAGCGAGGCGTCGCCGTCTCGGCCGTCGGGACGAGGCCGCGGCCCGAGCGGCCCGACGTGCCCGCGATCTGGACGAAGACGCCGTAACGCTCGATGCCCGTCACCTTGCCCTTGACCCGCGCTCCCTCGACGAGCAGCGGCGCGCCGCCCGCGGCAGGCGCGGAGACCGCGAGCGACGTTCCGCCGTCGCCGTCGTCTTTCGCGCGCACGACGACCGGCGTGAGGCGCACCTGGCCGGTGCCAGCGTCGACGCCGGATACCACGGCCGAGATGCGCGAGCCGACCGCGACCCGGAGGTTGCCGTCACCATCGGTGAGCGCCGGGCGCTCGAACATGCCCTCCTGCTTGCCGCCAAGATCCGCGAAGACCGCCTCGCGAGCGATCGCGACCACGGTCACCTCGACGGTCTCACCCGTGTGGTACTGGCGGCGACGCTGCTTGCCAGCTCCTTCGGACTGCTCGAAGAGCGAAGCGAACGATTCCTTGGAGGCGGCGGAAGGGCGTGACGACGACATGGCGCGACCTCATAGCGCGAGGCGAGGGCGCGAGGAAGGCGGCGGTGAGCGGGAAGCGAGGGGAGAGGCGGGAGGAGGGGGGAGGGAGAGGGAGGGGGCGGAAGCGGAAGGAGGGGGAGACGGGGGAGGGGGACGGGACTGGGGAGAGGACGGGGAGGGCGGAGAGCGGGGAGGCGGCGGGAACGGAAAGGTGGAACCTGGCGGGGGCTTCTGCTAGCTTCCGCGGCCGCTGAATCGGGTCGATAGCTCAGTCGGTAGAGCTGCGGACTTTTAATCCGTAGGTCCAGGGTTCGAGTCCCTGTCGACCCACTGAATGATTCCGAGAGGTTAGACGCGAAACCTCAGGTGGAATCGAGGCGGAGGTGGGCAGCTGCGCTGCCCACCCGGGCGTCCGGTGGACGGCGCCCTTGATGGCCGTCTCGCTCAGGTGCGCGTAGCGGTGCGTCGAGGCGATCGACGTGTGGCCGAGGTGCTCGCGGACTTCCTCCGAGCGTCCTGCGACGGCCCCAGCCGGCGATCAGCGAGCTGATACGTGGGGCCCGCTCCTCGCGCGCGAGCGGCCGGCGTGAGCCGACGCCCGAGGCGAGGCGAGGCGAGGCGAGCCGAGCCGCACGCTCGAGCGCGACGATCCGCGGTGCGCGCTACGTCGGGACGTCCTCCACGAAGTCGCCGTCGGTGCGTTCGCCTTCTCGCTCTCGGGGTCGCGCTCGCTGACGAGGTGGTACGCGAACAAGGATGCGAGTTCGCGGCCTCCGGTGGGCTGCTGCTCGGCCGCGTCGTCCCCGTGCTGCTGTGCGGTAGGGCTGCTCTGATCATCGACGCACCAACCGCACGTGATGTCTCGTCGACCTGGCCGAGCTCCGAAGTTGGTCGCGAACAGGTCGTGGTACCCGTCTCGGCAGGTGATGGCGGCGTCCTCGTTCCCATCGCGGCGAGACGCTATCGAGTCGACAGGAAATGGCCGCCGGCCCCGCTCGTCGTCTTGAGCTTCATGGGTATCCTCCTCGTCGATGCGCATTGCCCCGGGCTGCGAGCGTGTGGGTGCATCCGGGGGCCAGCAGGTGTACGTTCGTCTGGATCGCACGGCAGCAAGACCGCACGAGACCCGGGAGAAGACCATGGCCCGCACTGCGCCTGTACCGAACATCCCCGCCATCCCTGGAATGAACCCGGGCGTCTTCATCATGGGAGGGGGCGGGGCCGGCGGCGGGGGCGGTGGCGCTGGAGGAAACGGCTCTGGCGGTAAACAGGGCGGCAATGGATCCAACGGCGGCAAGGACGCCAGCGGCGGCGGGAAGTCCGGGTGTGGCAGCGCAGGCGGCGACGGCGCCGGCTGCCCGAACCACCATGGCGGCAAGAAATCGGGAATGGCTGCGAAGGGCGACCCGGTCGACGTGGTGACGGGCCGGGTGTTCACGATTCCCGCCGTCGATCTCGAGCTTCCGGGGCCGCTGCCGCTCTCGATCGTGCGGTCCTACACCACCGCGGCGTTCGAGCGCGACGTCGGGCTGGGGTTCGGGTGGAGCCACTCGCTGGCGTGGGAGATCGAGGTGCGGCAGCGCATCCTCCGCGTCTGGACCGACGATGGGCCGGTCGATCTCGACGCGATCCCCGTGGGCGCCGGCGCGGCGGGCCCCCACGGATGGGTCCTCGCCCGGGAGGAGCGCGGCTTCGTCCTCGATACCGGCGATGGCCGCTGGTACGTGTTCGCCGAAGCGGCCGGGAAGCGGTTCCGGCTCACCGCGATCAAGGACCGATTCAACAACGAGATCAGGCTCTCGTACCGCGAGGGCGTGCTCGCCGAGATCACCGACAGCGTCGGCCGGATCGTCCGGGTCCGGCGGGCGCCCGACGGGCGCATCGGCGCCTTCGAGATCAAGAACGCGCGGGAGCGCGGTGTCTGGGTGCCTCTCGCGCAGTACAGCTACGACGCGGCCGGGGATCTCACGTCCGCGACCGACGCGGACGGATACACGACGCGCTATACGTACCAGGAACACCTCCTCACCTCCCATACGAGCCCTACCGGGCTCACGTTCTCATTCCGCTACGACGATCGGCGCCGCTGCGTCGAGACGTGGGGCGCTTACGGCGATGGGCGTGACCGCAGCCTGGCGGACGACGTGCCGACGCACCTGGCCGATGGGAGGACCGTCGCCAGAGGTATCTATCACTGCAAGCTGGAGTTCGGAGAGGACGGATACGTCGAAGTCGCGGACTCCATCACGGTTCATCGCTACTTCGGGAACCGCTTCGGCAAGCTCGACAAGGCCGTGAGCGCCGGGGCCGTGTTCAGCCGGACGTACGACGAGCACGGGCACCTCCGGACGTTCGTCGATCCGGTCGGCGCCATGACCGTCTGGCAGCGGGATCGCCTCGGCCGTGAGCTGTCCATCACCGATCCGCTCGGTCGAATGACGAAAATCGAGCGCGATCCGGACGGGCATATCCGCCGAGCGATCGATCCGGCGGGCGGCGTCACCGAGATCGCGCGGACGCCCGACGGGCTCATCTGGACCGACCCCCTCGGGGCGGTGTTCCAGGTACGCCAGGACGCGCGCGGGCGGCTTATCGAGACGGTGGCGCCGAACGGCGGCCGCACGACGTACCTCTATGACGATCTCGGGAACATGGTCGAGAAGACCGACGCGCTCGGGGGCAAGACGCAGCTCGCCTATGACTACTGGGGTCGGTGCCGCTCGATCCGGGATACGAGCGGCGCGGTGCTGTCGTACACCTATGACAATCGCGGCAACCTCACCGGCGTCTACCGGCCCGACGGCGGGACGACTCGCTATGAATACGACGGTATGGGGGACTGCACCGCGGTCCTCCAGCCAAACCAGCAGGTGACCCGGTTCGTGCGAGGCGGCTTCCACAAGCTCTGCGAGGTGCACAAGCCGAACGGAGAGATCACACGGTTCCGGTACAACCGTGAGGGGCGCCTCGTCGAGATCCAGAACGCGCTCGGGGAGCGCCACAGGATCGAGCTCGACGCCGCGGGGATGGTGACCAGCGAGCGTGGGTTCGACGGGCGCGTGTCTCGAACCAAGTACGATTACAATGGCCGGGTCATCTCCTTCCAGAACGCCGCGGGCGAGAGGACGGAGTACACGTACGACCTCGCCGGGCAGCTCGTGGCGCGCACCTTCGATGACGGCAGCGTCGAGAGGTTCACGTACGACGACCGCGGCGACGTGATCGCCGCCGAGAGCCCCGCCGGTTCGTTCACGTATGAGCGCAACGCCGTCGGCTGGGTCGTGTCCGAGACCCAGATCGTGGGAGGCGAGGCCGCGACCGTCCGGCGCACCTTCGATCTCATGGGTGATGTCGTCGAACGCACCACGTCGTTCGGCCACTCCGCCAGGTGGATTCGCAACGTCGGCGGGCTCGCGGAGAGGGTGATCCTCGACGGAAGAGACGAGGTCCGGATCGCTTACGACGCCGCGGGGCGTGAGGTCTGCCGCGCGCTCCCGCGAGGCGGCCGGATCGAGAGCGCGTGGGACCTGATGGATCGCCTCGTCGAACGGCGCGTCTGCTCGCCGTCGAGCCGCGTGCACGTCGGGCCGAGCGAACCGGAATGGGTGGGCCCGGCCCCGGCGTCGGTGACGGTGCACCAGGCGTACCGATACTCGCCTGCGTCGGAGCTCGTCGAGGCGTGGGACCAGGCGTACGGCACGCGCCGCTTCGAGTACGACCCTGCGAGCCAGATCCTGGCGAACGTCCCGGAGCACGAGCGCGCCGAGCTCTTTCGCTACGACGCCTGCGGGAACGTGTTCGACGTCGCCGCTGGCAAGAAGGATCGCTCGTACGGTCCTGGAAATCGTTTGCTCAGGAAGGGAGACACCGAGCTCCTCTGGGACGACGACGCGCGCCTCAAGGAGACGCGGGCCAGGACCCCCGCCGGAGCGCTCGAGGTCACCCAATACGCGTGGGACGCGCGTGGGCTCTTGCAGTCGGTCGAGCGCGCCGACGGCACGGTCGTGGAGTTCTCGTACGATCCGGACGCCCGGCGCGTCGCCAAGCGGGTCTCCCGGCGGCTCTCGACCGGCGAGCTGCGGCCGGAGAGCGCGACGAGGTTCGTCTGGGATGGCGCCGAGCTCGTGCACGAGATCCGGCAGGTCACGGGCGACGCGGCTGCCCACGCCGTGCCAACCGTGGATGCGCGCACGTACGTCTTCGAGGGCGGCGCGCCGTGGGCGCAGCGCGCCGGGGAGGGCGAATGGTATCATTACCTGAACGACGAGATCGGTACGCCGGAGCGGCTCGTCGGCCCCGACGGCGCCGTCGCGTGCGAGCTGCGGCGGAGCGCCTGGGGAAAGGTCGAGCCCGCGCGCGACGCGTTGGCGCCGGTGTCGACGCCGATCCGCTTTCGTGGGCAGTACTGGGACGATGAGATCGGCCTCTGCTACAACCGTAACCGCTATTACGATCCCGAGGCGGGTCGCTATATCAGCGCGGATCCAATCGGGATCCTCGGCGGTCTCAATGGATTCGCGTACGCGGAAAACCAGCCGACGCGGCTCATCGATCCGGACGGGCTCATGGCCAAGGCCTCGAGCGAGATCGAGACCGCCGGCGGCAAGAGGCACCGCGGATCGAGCGCGTTCGGGGGGCCGCTCGACCCCGCGCTCCAGACCGCGGTCGACAATGCCCACAAGAAGTTCGATGAGGGCCAGGTGGCGGGGCCGAAGCCATCGAGCGCCGGACAGTGTGCCGAGATCGAGGCGCTGAACAACCTGGCGAAAGACATACGGCAGGACCGCCAGAAGAACGGTAAGACATTGAAAGACCCCGCGGCCGAAGACACCGAGATCAGGAAGGAGATGCAGAAACAGGTGAAGGAGGGCAAGATGACGACCAAGACGGACAAGGACGGTCTGCTCATGGATCCGTGCAAGTTCTGCGCGCAGGTCATGCGTGAGCTCGGCCTTCACCCGGCGAACAACGGGGGCACTGGCAAGAAGAACGGTGTCATCGGCTCGGACGGCAAGGCGTGGAACGGCAATGTCTGGCACAAGGGACGCTCCATGCCGTTCAGGACCGCTCCCTCGAGCACACCGCCCTTCGCAGGCACATGATCCCTCCTTCGCGAGCACCGGATGCGCCGGCCGCTGGCCCGGCGGCGGCGGAGCGCGGCGTCCTCGCCTTCTGGCGCGAGGTCGAGCGCTGCCGCTGCGCCCCCCTCGGCGGGAAGGCCCGCGCTGGGGCCGTGGCGGGCCTCGAAGGGTGGCTGGAGCGTGGCGGTGCGCGCGCGGCGCTGCTCGGGCCGAGCGGGCGCGGCAAGTCGATGCTGCTGGGCGCGTGGGCGCTGGAGCTGGCCCGCGCGGGCCGGTACGAGATCGCGTTCGTCCCCGTGAGCCGCCGGTTCGGTACGGCGCTGGAGCCTACGGCGCTGAACCTCCTCTATGCGCGCGTGGCTCTGTTCCTCAGGTCGCGGTGGCGCACCGGCAAACGGCCGCACGGGGTCGAGGAGATGCGGCGCGTCCTCGCGACCATGATCGAGGAGGGCCGCCCGCCCGGAAGCAGGCCGCTCGTCGTCATTCTCGACGGGTTCGACGAGGGCGCCTCCTGGACCCTCGATGCAGCGCAGCGATTCCTGCGAGACCTCGGCCCCGGCGTGCGCGCCGTGCTGTCGGCGCGCTCGATCGAGGCGCTCGGAGGGCTCCGGGAGGGGACGGAGGTGGTCTCGCTGCCGCCGATCGCGGTCGACGAGGTCGCGGAGGCGATCGGGCGGAGGCTCGGCCAGCTGCCGGCCAGCGTGAAGGACGAGGTCGCACGGGTGAGCGGCGGGGAGCCGCTCCTCGTGGAGGCGCTCGTCGAGGCCTTCGCGCAGGATCCCGCGGCTGTGGCGTCGGCGCTCGCGAGCGCTCCCGCCGGAGCTCCGGGGGTCCTCGATCTCTGCGCCGGCGGCGCGATCCGCCCCGTATTGCCATGGCTTGCAGGCGCGCTCGGGCCGATCGAGACGGAGGAGCTCCTCGCGATATCGACGGTGCGCGGTGGCGCCTGGAACGAGCTGAGCGGACCGCTCGTCGACGCCGGAGAGCCGGGCCTCGCGCTCCGTCACCCGGCCTGGGCGGAGGCCATCGAAGCGCGGCTCGCGCCGCACGAGCGCGCGGCGGTCGATCGCCGGTTCGCCGACCACGGGAAGCGTGCGTTCGCCTCGGGCACGGTCTCTGACTACGTATGCCGGAACTGGCGCGCTCACCTGGAGCGGGTCGGCGCGAGCCTCGCAGAGCGGATCGAGCTGGTCTCGAGGGCGTGGCTCGACGTGTGGAGGACGCGCCCGGATGGCTCGTCCGGGTTCATCGCCGACGTGGACGCGACGGCGGCGTGCGCGGCGAGCCTTCTGGTCGATGCCGCGGCTGGAGGCGATGTCGTGGCGGCGCTGGCCGCGCGGGTCCGCTGCTTGCTCGTCACGAGCTCGGTGCGGACGATCCTTGGCTTCGAGGAGTCGCGGCGCGCGTTGGCCGCGCTGGCGGCGCAGGACGACGAGGAGGAAGAGGAAGGGGCCCAGGGAGGCGAGGGCTCCGCCGGACCCCACATCGAGATGCCGCGTGTGGGCGAGGACATCCTCGAGGCTGGACGGCCGATCGCCGACGCCGCGGAGCGCGCCAATGCCCTGATCCGGCTGGCGAACGAGCTGCCCGACGCCGAGCGCGCCGTCGTGCTCGGCTGGGCGCTCGAGGCCGCCAGCGAGGAGCACGCCGGCGGGGGCGCGCTCGCCGCCGTGGCGTGGGCGCTCGACGGGCAGGCGCGCCTGATGACGGCGCGCGAGGCGGCGGCGCGGCTTGGTCGCGAGCGGACCGAGGAGAGCCGGAGCGCGCGCGTGTCCCTGGCGGCGCTGCTGCCCGAGGCCGAGGCGCTCGACCTCGGTCGCGAGGCGTTCGCCGAGGTCCCGGCCGACGCGAGGAGCGACGAGCTGCCGCGGCTCTCGGAGGCCGCCGCGCGATGGTCTCCCGCGGCGGTGCGCGGGCTCTGGGCATGGTCCGAGGCGCTGCCCCCCTCGGAGCGGCACATGGTCCTCGCTCGCCTCGCTTCAGGGCTGCCCGCGGAGGAGCGGGAAGCGGGCGCGTCGGAGGCGCTGGGGCTCGCGCTGTCGCTGCTCGCGGGCGACGCGCTTCCGCCGGACGCGTGCTGGAGCATCTGCGCGCTCGCGCCGCACGCACCTGCCGGCGCCGCGTCCGCGCTGGTCCAGGCGTGCGCGGCTGCGGCCGGCCTCCACCTCCCGGTGGTGAAGGCCGTCGCCGCGCGCCTCTGCGATCTGGGGCGCGTGGAGGATGCGCTCGCGCTGGTGGACACGCTGCCTCAGCCGTCGGACCGGATCGAGGCGCGATCCGCGCTGCTCGCGCACCTGCCCGCCGCGGTCCGCGAGGCAGCCTGGGCCCAGCTGTCGGGCGATCTGCGGGCGAGCGACGGCGCGCGCCTGCTCTTCGAGCGGAACGCCGCTGCGTGGACCCGGGCTCTCGGGGCCGATGCGGTCCTCGACCTGTCACGCGGGATCGGCGCCAACTGGCCAGCCCTGGTCGCGATCGCCGTGGCCTCGTCGGACGACGCGCCGGCGATTGCGCGCGATCTGGTCGAGCGCGCTCTGGAGCAGCCGAGCGACGAGGACGAGGCGCTCTTCGCGCTAATCCCGCTGGCCGCCTCGATGACCGAGCCGCACGCGCGCCGCGTCTGCCAGAGACTCCTGAACGAGCTCGGCTGGAAGCCGCGGCCCGATCTCCTCGACGACTGGACGAAGGACGACCTCGGGCACCTGGCGCCGTTGTTCGCCCGCGTCGCTGGACCGCAGGGCGTCGTCGCGGTGGCCCGGGAGATCGTCGACGTTTGCCGGTGGCTGCCCTGAGCGTCCGCGTGGAGATGTCGCGCGCCGAGCCCTTCAGGCCTGATCTCCGCGGCGTATTCGCAGCTGCCACCGCGCCATAGTCGCTGACAGGCCTTGAGGGCACGCGTCCCGACGCCGCGTACGTAGCGAACAGGCCGCCATGGATGACAGGCGGCGCAACGAGGCTGTGGCCTCGAGGGGGCTCACGATTCGATGGGAAGATCTGCGCGACGTGCTCTGTACAATCGAGGCTTCGACGCATCCAGCGCCGCAATCTACGCGTCGCCGGGCCGGCCTTCCCGAGGTGCTCCTCGGCAACACGGGTCAACTGCCCAAACCCGGGTGAGCTGCCCACCCCGCCTGCGGCTCACAAAGCATTGCGAGAAGTCGACTAATTTTCTCGTTGTAGCCATCCTATTTTTACGTCGCGCTCGCTCTATGCGGACGATTTTTGGTGCCCATCGCGTTGGCCCGTGGGGTAGGAGTGGCTGAAACGGCTTCATGAACGCGAACATCGAAACCCAGGTCGCTCACGACCTCCGCACAGGTAAGCACGTGACGCTGCACAACATCGAGACTCTCCTCGCTGAGACGACCTGGCACACATGAGCGAGTACCAGTGGTACGAGTTCGTCGCGCTCGATCGTCCCCTCACGCCGAAGCAGATGGCGGAGCTCAGGGACATCTCGACGCGCGCCGACATCACGCCCACGCGCTTCTGGAACGAGTACCAGTGGGGTAACCTCAAGGCCGACCCGGCGAAGCTCCTCGAGCGCTATTTCGACGCGCACCTCTACTTCGCCAACTGGGGTACGCGGCGGCTGATGTTCCGGCTGCCGGCGGCACGCGTCGACGAGAAGCAGCTCCACCCGTACTTCCCCGGCGGCGCAGCGTGCATGACCAAGGCCGGCGAGCACGTCGTGATCGAGCTGGTGAGCGAGACCGAGGAGCCCGAGGACGACTTCACGAGCGGCGTGTCGCTCGCGTCGCTGGCACCCGTGCGGAGCGAGCTCCTGCGCGGAGATCTGCGCGCCGCGTATCTCGCCTGGCTCCTCGCCGTCGAGGCGGGCGACGTCGAGGACGACGAGACAGAGCCGCCGCTGCCGCCGGGGCTCCGGGAGCTCTCCGCGCCGCTCGAGGCGATGGTCGGCTTCCTTCGCCTCGACGGCGACCTCCTGTCGGCCGCGGCGGAGCCGAGCGGCGCGGAGCCGGAGGATGCCGACGCGCTCCGCGCGTGGGTCGGCGCGCTCCCCGCGCGCACCAAGGATCAGTGGCTACGGCGCGCGGTGGACGAACCGGAGCTCGCGCTCGGAGCCGAGCTGCGCCGCGCGTTCCGTGCTCGGGTGAAGGCGAAAACAACCAGGGCTCCACGAACCGTCGCGGAGCTGCGTGCCGCGGCCGAGGAGCGTCGCGAGAAGAGAGAGCGCGCCGAGGCGCTCCGCGCCGACCGGTCGCGCAAGGCCGCAGAGGCTGCCCGGACGAAGCAGCTCGACGCGCTCGCCAAGCGGCTCGACGCAGCGTGGAGCGAGCTGGAGGCCCTGGTCGCGAAGAGCGCCTACGACGAGGCGCTGAAGCTGGCGATCGACCTTCGCGACCTTGCCGCCCGCGTCGGGACGAGCGCAGCGTTCACGGAGAGGTTCAAGGCGATGCGGAAGCGACAGTCGCGGCGCCGGGGCTTCTTCGAGCGCTGGAAGCGGGAGAACGAGCCGAGGCGATGGTAAGAAAAGACGATGGCCGAGTGAGGCGCCTGCCGCAGCCAGCGCCAGGTCGACCTCCTCGGAGCGATGGCAGCCTCGGATCTGGAGCGCCTCGCGCTACATCGGGCGGCGATGACCGTGATCATCGAGACGATGGATCTGGTCGACGACTCCCGACATGAGCGCGGTGTTCGCGGCGATCGAGCGCGTGTACCTCGCGCTCGCCCTGCCGCTCAGGGGCGGTACCGCGGATCGTCGAGGAAGGCGCGATCGCTCAGCGACCGCAGGAACGCCACCAGATCGGCCTTCTCGTCCGGAGAGAGCCCCAGCTCATCGATCTGCGGATCGGTGGAGACATGGCCCAGCCCGCCGCGATCGTAATGGTCGACCACCTCCTCCAGCGTCGCCAGCGATCCGTCGTGCATGTAGGGGGCGCTCGCCGCGATGTTCCGCAAACCGGGCACCTTGAATTTGCCGAGATCCCCCGTCCGTCCGGTGATCCCTTGCCGCCCGACGTCGCCGCCGTCGAGGTAAGTGCCGTTGTTGAAGAAGCCTTCGTTGGTGAGCATTCCGGACGGGTGGCAATGGAAGCAGCCTGTCCGCTCGGTCAGGAACAGCGCCTCGCCGCGGCGCTCGGCGTCTCCGAAGCTCGTGTCGTCCCCGCGCCGGTGCCGGTCGTAAGGGCTGTCGGCGCTGACGATCGAACGGAGGAAGCTGGCGATGGCCTTGCGCAAGGACTCCTCGCCGGGAGGCCCGCCATAGGCATCCTTGAACGCCTTCACGTAGACGTCATCGGCGGCGACACGAGCCACGGCCTCGGCGAGCGGTAGATCCATCTCGTCGGGGTTCTCGATGGGCTTTCCCACCTGCTCTTCCAGGGTGGCCGCGCGGCCATCCCAGAAGAAGCTCTCGCCCCAGGCCAGGTTCACCAGCGCGGGCCCGTTCCGCTGTCCCAGGCGGCCGTCGACCCCCCGGGAGACGGGGTCCGGATCGGCGAAGGCGTACTCCTGGTGGTGGCAGCTCGCGCACGCGATCTCGCCGGTGCGAGAGAGGCGCTTGTCGAAGAAGAGCCTTTTACCGAGCTGGGCCCTCGCCTCGGTGAGCGCGTTGTCGGCCGGCGCTCTGGCCGCCGCGGTGCGCGCGGGAAACCCGGCGGGGATGGCGCCCGTGACGAGCGGCGGCAAAGGTCCAGGGGCCCCCGGCCCGTCGTCGCCGCATCCGCCCGCGAGGAGCAGCGCCGCCAGGCCGATGGCCCCCCCACGGTTGGAGCTCGGCGTCACGGACCGAAGGTGAACACCGTCAGATCGGGGAGGCCGCGCCGCAGGCGCTCACCCGCGAGGAGCTCGTCTCCCACGGGCCCGGGCGGCGGGACGAACCCGGTCATGTCGACGTCCGCCGTGGCGCCCCCGAAGACCTCGTCCATGACGATCCGGACGACCTTGCCCGTCGAGCCGCTCGCGGGCACGGACAGCGCGCCTCGTACCTCGACCCTGGGGGCTAGATCCTCGAACAGGTTGCCTCCCATGTGGACCGCCGGCGGAACCGTGGCCGTCTCTCCGTCCGGATCGTCGGAACCACCCTCACCCTCGGCCGGCGGAGCCACGCTGCCCTCGTAGCGCAGGAAGAGGTAGCCGGTGTGCGGCCACGTCATCTGGGAGGCTTCCGACAGAGGCGCGACGTTCGCTTCGGGCCGGGAGACGTTGCAGGTCTGGTGCAAGCCCCAGATGAAGCTGACGCCTTCGTAGCTGCCAGCCGGAGCGCGCAGCCGGAGCGCGGCCGAACCCGGGTCCTCGGCGTTGTAGAAGTGGACCCCGTAAGGGGTGGGGGCGCCGTCCGGGCCGACGATATCGACCGGCACGAGGTCGCCGTCCGCCCCGATCAGCGCCGCGTGCGAGACGTAGAAGCGAACATTGAGCGGCGTGACCGTGCTGCCGTCCGGCGCGACGTTCGGCTCGCCGAACAGGAACGGCTCACCGCCGAGGACGAGCTCGAACGCGAGCTCGACGAGTGTGCCCTCGGTCCTGATGGACGCCGGCTGCTCTGCGCAACCGGTCGGCCAGGTGGCCTCGGCCTGGCCGCCCGCGCCGCCGGCGCCGGGTTGGGCGGCCGCTCCACCCGCGCTGCTCGCTCCACCGGACCCATCGGGCTCGCTGCCGCCCGCACCGCCGGTCCCGGACTCGATTGGCTGATTCGAGCCCCCGCCGCAAGCGGCTGCGGCGCCCAATAGCAATCCGAACAACCGGAACGAGCCAGGAGATTTCATCGTGGGATCGATTGTACGCGATGACGCACCACACGGGAACAGATGACGCATCGCCGGGATCTTGCTGGGCGAGACGCGGATGGATGGTGCGGGCGGCTCTACGCCGCCGGGCCGGCCAGCACCATTGTGCCAGGGCGGTGCGCGCACGAAGAGGGGCGCTCTGCCGCATGACGGCGGGCGGTGACACGCAGGGCAATGGGGCACAGCCACGCGGCGTCCCCATCACCGCGCTGGCGCTCCTCCGGCGCTCCGACATAGGCGTTTGTTCTCGAGCGGGCCGCCGGCAAAGTGCGACCGTGATCCGGCGCGGCTCAAGCCGCCTTGGACACCTCGCGCAGCTCGGCCGGCTCCTGGTCCCATCCCCGAGAGCTGATCACGTTCATGAGATCTGGTGCCGGGCATCAATCCCGCAACCCCGTGGCCGGGCCGGCGCTGCCTCGCTCGGCGTGGACGGCACGCGCACTCGCACATGTTCTGGCCTTGCGACGCCCCCGACCTGGCGCCCTGGCCGCCGGAGCTGCCCGTCCCGCCGGCGGGACTCTGGCTCGGACCGACGCCGCCCTGCCTCGTGCCGGAGGAAGAGCCCGTGCCGTGAAGGTTCGATGTCGGTCCTTCCAGGAAGCAGGTGCCGAGGTGCCATGGCGCGGGGTCGTCACGCCTGCCTGGCGAGCCGCCGGAGCGCGAGGATCCCGGCTCCGAGCACCGCCGCCGCTCCGAGGAGCCGGCGCACGGTGTAGGCCCTCGACAGGGCCTCCATCCCGGCCACGGCCCACGGGGGAGGCGCGCTTTGCTGCGGGGCCGAGATCGCGTGTGACGCCGATCCCTTCGGCGCTGCCGAATCGCGCTCCGCGAAGAGCTCGATCATCGCGCGCGTGAAAGCGGCCAGATCGTGCGGACCGCGGCTAGAAACCCAGTTCCCGTCGCGCACGATGGCCTCGTCGCGCCAGACGGCGCCGGCATTCACGAGATCGTCCCGAATGCCAGGCCATGACGTGAGCTGCCGCCCGTTCAGGCGCCCCGCCGACGCGAGCACCCACGGGCCGTGGCAGAGCGTGGCGATCGGCTTCCCCGCCTCGTCGATGGCCCTGACGAACTCCCGCGCCGCTCGGCTCTGCCTGAGGAGGTCGGGGTTGATGAAGCCGCCCGGCAAGAGCAGGGCGTCGTAGTCGGCCGGAGCCGCTTGCTCCACCGTCCGATCGACGCGCACCGTACGGCCGGGCCAGTACAGGTTCAGGCCGCGGATCTTCCCGCGTCGGAGCGAGAGCACCTCGACGTGGGCCCCCTCGGCGCGGAGCGCCTTCGTCGGGATCGTCAGCTCGACCTGCTCGAATCCATCGGTCGCGAGCACCGCGACGTGCAACCCTTTCAGCCTTTTTCGAAACAGCATCTTCGACCTCGTGACGCGCGAGCGCGCACCTCGGGCTCATTGCAAGGTGTATGCTCCCGAGGCGTGCCGGCGACCGCGCGCCGGCGGTCGCGCTCGAATAGCTCGCGCTCCAGCTCGAACGTCTCGAGCCCTGTCCGGACCGGCCATGGGGTGCCGGTCACGACCTCGACGACCTCGGCGATCACCTCCGGCGCGCGCAGGACGCGCCGGTGGCCGAGGCCGCGGGTCGACATGAGCCGCGCGCCCGGCCAGCGATCGGCGAGCGCCGCGCCTGCCTCGAACGACACCTCGCGATCGTCGCGGTCGTGCACGACGAACAGCGGCGCGTTCATCCGCGGGGCCGCAGAGAGCGCGTCGAGGTCCGCGAGCGGCACGCCGTAGCGCGCCTCGAGGCGGGCGACCATGCGGCGCCGGACGGCCTCGTCGATGCCGAGGAGCTTCGCGAAATGCTGGGTGTAGCGGACCGCGCTGATCGGCGGCGCGATGAACACGAGCCTCGGCGCCGGAGCGCCCGCGCGCCGGACGGACGCCGCGCGGGACAGGGCATACGTCGTCGCGGCGCCCCCGATCGAGTGCGCGACGATGGCGTGGACGGGCCCGACCTCGTCCATCGCGACGGTGACCGCGCGGGCCAGCTCCACGAGCGTGGCCGACCGGCTCGGCCCATCGCCGTGCCCCGGCGCGTCGAACGTCACCGCGCGAAAGCCCAGCTCCACGAGCGGCCTCACGAACGCGCCGAGCTGGCTCCCCCGCCCCTCCCAGCCGTGCACGAGCAGCACGGTCGGCCCGTGCCCCCACGACCACGCGGGCAGCGCCTCCGCGCCCCACGGCAGCGAGAAGCGCGCCGCGCCGGCGAGGATCTCCTCCTCCCAGGCCGGGCGCGCGTGCCGGCGCGGAGAGCGGAACAGCCGTTCGGCCGCCAGGGAGGCCAGATCCGGCGCGGCCTTGTTGAGGAGCTTGAACCCGAACCGGATCCCACCGCGCAGGAGGACCTGCCGCGGATCAGCACGAACGATCGTTCTATTCTTGGGCGACGAATGGACCTGATTGGCTTCCTGCATGGCGGACCTCCTCGGGGGATTGCGAGACGGATCAGGCAGAGCGGCGGGGCGAACGTCGGGCGTCGGTCACGAGCCTCTCGAAGGCGGCGCGGGCCCGGTGCTCCGACGCCTTGTCGCGCATCAAGCGGCTGAGCGCGTGGGAGCCGGACGCGATGGCATAGGCCTCGAAGGCGAACTGCGCCAGGTCGAGGTCCGAGCGGAAGTGGCCCTCTTCGACGGCGATGCGCGCGGCGGTGGCGAGCGTGGCCAGCCAGTCTTTCTGCGACGCGACGAGCGCGTCGCGCGCCGGACCGGGCTTGTCGTCCAACTCGGCCGCGGCGGCGTGGAAGACGCAGCCGCCTGGCATGAAGTCCTGCTCTGTCCAGACGAACCACCGATCGATGAGCGCGCGCACGCGCGGCTCGCCGCGCGGCTCGCGCAGCGCGGGCGCGACCACGACGTCGACGAAGCGGCGCTTGGCCTCTTCGAGGATGGCGACGTCCAGGTTTTCCTTGGAGCTGAAGTGCGCGAAGAGGCCGCTCTTCGACATCTTCACGCGCTCGGCCAGGGCGCCGACGGTCACGCCCGAGAGCCCGACCTCGCTCGCCAGCGCCAGCGCCTCGGCCAGGATGGCCTGCCGGGTATCTTCGCCTTTCGCCACCTCGATTGGATAGAACGACCGTTCTATTTTGTCAAGCGACGGGGCAGCCGACCCAGGTTGGGGCTGACGGGGCAGCCGACCCAGGTTGGGGCCGACGGCCGTTCATGCAGCGCCTGCTCCCCGCGAGGGGCGCCCGCCCGATCAGAGCCCTCCGAGCGTGGTCGTCGCCACGCACCGACCGTTCCTGCACGTCGCGCCCACGGCGCGCTCGAAGGCGCAGCCGACGACCGGGCAGCGCGGCGGGCGCGTGCAGGTCTTCTCGAAATTCGCCTCGAACACGGCGCGATGGTCGCGGTGGATCGCGTGCTGGCACCCGCACGGCCACCCGCAACAACCCGCGGGCTCCGGGCACGACAGCACGCAGTCGGTGGGGCTCTGGCAAGCATAAGGGTCGCTCGACGCGGGCGTGCTCCGCGAGGGGACGGAGGGCGGCGGGGGGCTCGGCGGCGACTGAGGGCGCGCAGCCCCAGGCACATCGAGGACGGCCTCCGCGGTGCAGACGGGCACGTTCGCGGTGCGCACGCCGGCGCGCACCACGTGCTGGCCTGGCGGCAGCGCCGAGGTGCACGGAGGCGCGCCTCGGAGCGCGATCGTCGCTTCCGCGATCGGCCGCGCCTCGCCGGGGCCAAGCTCGATACGACGCGCCGAGCTCACGCCCAGGCACGGCCCCGCGTTGCACGTCCCATAATAGTCGTAGCCCGGCCCGAGCCCCTCGAGCTCGACGAGCCCGTTCGGGCATCGGTCGGGCAGCTCGAGCGCGAGCGGCTGCCCGGTCGCGTTCTCGGCCACCACGCGGAGCAGCCGTCGCTCGCCGGCGACCGGCGAGACGTCCAGGCGGAGCCTCACCGCGCATCGAAACCCGTGCGCGCCGCCCGGATCGATCATGACCGGGATGACCGGCAGGGCCGGAGGCGCGTAGGGCTCCGGCGGCTCTTCCGGCGCAGACGCTCCGGCGCTCTCACCGGCGTCGGGGCCGCCCGCATGGGGGCCGCCCATATAAACCACGCGGCCCGGCGGGCGTTCTTGACCGCACCCCAAGGCCGAGGAGAGGATGAGCAGCGAGAGGATACGACGAGTCGATTGATTGATAAGCATCAGCGCCTCTTCGCCCGGCCGACGAGCGGGCCGCCGCGCGCGCCCGTGCGGCCGCCGCCGGCAGCCCCGATTGAGGCTGCCCGCCGCTCGGTTCGTCGTGTTCGACGCGAGCATACCATGAGCGGGGCGCGGGCCGGGGCGCCGATCACCGCCTCGGCTGGCCGCGAGCCGGTCTCCTCGACGATCGCCTGCATTGCCGGCGCACGCTACGCGCGCTTCGCCAGGTAGGCATCGACCAGCTCGATCAGCCGTGCCCGGCCGAAGCTGGGGTCGTGGCCTGCATGCACGATCTGCACTGGGAGCTCCCGCAACCGCTTCATGGTGCGGACGTAGGCGGGAATGTCTGCGCCCTCGATCTCATCCAGCAGCGGCCCGTCGTAGATCGCATCGCCCGAGAACAAGGTTCCGGTCGCCGCCTCCCACAGACCGATGCTGCCCGGCGAGTGACCGGGCAGGTGCAGCACCTCGAAGTGACGGTCGCCGAGATCCACGACGTCGCCTTCGGCGACGACCTCCGTGACCGGCGCGTCATGCAGGGCGTAGCTTGCCATGTCGTACTCCGCGTGGGGCAGGGCGGTGATCAAATCGCCCTCGATCGGATAGCCAGCGTCGCCCAGCTTGCGGATCTCCTCGGCGCCCATCACCGAGGCCAGCAAGGTGCCGCGGTCGGTCGGCGAGCGCAGGTTCTCCGCCTCGAGATCATGCACCAAGGCGTGCTCGAATTCATGGTGGCTGCCCACATGATCGGTGTGGGTGTGTGTCGCGACCGCCGTCACCGGCTTGTCGATCAGGTGCTTTATGGCCTCCCGCAGGCTGACGATGCCCATACCCGTGTCGATCATCAGGTCGCGATCGCGACCGCGCACATGCCAGATGTTGCAGCGCATCAGCGGCACCACGTGCGGCTCGATCAGCAGCGTGACGTCATCGCTGACGCGCGTGATCTCGAACCAGCGGTCGGCGATCGGCAAAGTGGCCATGCGTTTCGGTGGTGGCCTAATCTGAACATGAAGGCGGTAAGGCGGGAAGAAAAGATCGATGATCTTCCCGCTTTACCACCTTTGTGTGAATCACTCCGGGGCAAATTAGGCCACCACCGGGGGCGGGAGCGTTCCTCGTCGTCCGCCTCTGCGAGGGGGACGCCGTCCTCGTCGAGGCGCACAGAGGTGCCGCCGAAGAGCGACAGTTGCATGCACGCTTCGAGCGGGGAGAGCTCGGGGACCTCGTTGGAGCGCTCCTCGCTCGGCCGGTCGTCCACGGTTACCAGCTCCTGGTCACCCCGCCGTTCCGGTTACCACGTACCCTGGTAACCGCCCCGTTGCGATGCGCACAATCCATTGAAATTCAATGACTTGGCGCGATGGCCCGAGAGCTGCTTCAGGGGCTGGCAGGAGACCTTACCATGGTAACCGAACCGACATCCCACCGCCTCACGCTTCCCATTCTCCTCGCCACCCTGATCGCCGCGTGCGCCGGAACGTCCGACGGCGGCAGCTCGACCGGCGACGCGCCGGCCGATCCGCCCGGTCCAGCGCCTCACGATGAGGTCCCCGCCGACCAGGAGGCCGCGCCCGCTGTGCCTCCGGCGCCGGATCTCGCGTACCCCGGCAAGGGTTTCATCGTCCACGAATGGGGCACCGACACCGTGGTCGTCGGCTCCGACGGCTCGCTTCAACCGGGGCTGCACCACGAAGAGGAGGACCTCCCCGCCTTCGTCTATGACCGGCTCGAAGCCGGCACGCTCGATGGCTCGATCTCGACGAGCGTCAACGTGAAGATGGAGACGCCGGTAACTTACTTCTACGCCGAGGAGCCGCTCACCGCGCACGTCCAGATAGCGTTCCGCAAAGGGATCTTCACGCAGTGGTACCCCGCCGTCCGCGAGTTTTACCCGCCCATCATCGCGCCCAACACCGTTGCTGGCGTGACGACGTACGCGGACCCGGCGTTCGACCCCGAGTTCCCCTTTGGCTCGCCGAGGTGCTCGGAGATGTACGGCCTGAACGCGAACGGCCTCCTCCAGTGGAGTACGTTCGAGATCCTCGGGCGCGACAGCGACGTCCCTCTGCCCGAGGCGCCGCTCGATCGGTTCACGTGGGCCCACGCGCGCCAGGTCGGCGCCAACCCGCTCCGCGTCGCAGGCGTGCCCGGCGCGACGGAGGCGCCCCAGCACGAGCGCTTCCTGTTCTATCGAGGGCTCGGCAACTTCGACCTGCCCGTCCGCGTGACGGCCGGCACCGGCGGGGCGATCTCCGCCGAGAACACCCTCGACGAGGCGATCGGCGCCGTCTTCGTCCTCAACGTCGGCGCCTCGACGGGGGCGTTCGTCGCGCACCCCCAGGGCATCGCCACGGGCGGCACGCTCGTCGAGCGCGCCCCCTCGCTCGACGGAGCGCCGCCCCTCGACGAGTTCGTCGAGTCGCTCGGCGCGAGCATGATCGACGCCCTCGACGCGACCGGCCTGTACCACGACGAGGCCGTCGCCATGGTGAACACCTGGAAGCGCCAGTGGTTCCGGACGCCCGGCGTCCGGGTGCTCTACCTCGCTCCGGAGGCGTGGACCGACGCCTCGATCCCGATCACCATCGCTCCCACGCCTGCCGATGTCGTGCGCGTCATGATGCTCCGCGTCGAGGTGCTCTCGCCCGAGATGGAGGCAGCGGACGTCGGCGCGGCGAGGCGGCTCGCAGATCCGTCCATCGCCGGCGACGCCGCGCGCCACTTCGACGATCTCGGGCGCTTCGCCGAGCCGCGCCTCCGCCGCGCGCTCTCGCTCCTCGGCGAGCCCGCGTACGGCGAGCCCCTGCTCGCCCGCATCGCCGCCGGAGCGACGGCGAGCGCCGCGCGCGAGTAACCTCTCCGCCATGCACGCCCCGCGGCGCGAGCCCTTCGTGGCCCATGCTCGGTACGAGCCGGGCGAGATCCTCGGGCAGGGGGCGCAGGGCGTCGTGGGGCGCGTGATCGACCGCGAGGCGCGGGGGCGCGAGCTCGTCGCGAAGGTGTTCCGTCAGGGCGCCTTCCGCGAGGACACCCTGCTCGGCGAGTTCGCGCTGCTCGCGCGCCTGCGCGTCCCCGGCGTGGTGCGGGCGCACGATCTCGGGCGGGACGAGCGGACGGGAGCGCCCTTCCTCGTGGAGGAGTACGTGGCCGGCGACGACGCCGCGGCGTGGGTGCAGGGGGCCCCGGCCGGCGAGCGCCCGGCGCGGCTCGCGGGCGTGCTCGCCGGCGTCGCGAGGACGCTCGCCGCCCTGCACGACGCGGGGTTCGTGCACAGCGATCTCAAGCCGGCGCACGTCCGGATGCGGCCCCTCGGCGGGGGCGGCGCCGAGGCCGTGCTCCTCGACCTCGGGGCGGCGGTCTCGAGGGCGCGCGCGCCGGGCGGCGCCGTCGCGTTCACCTCGGCTTTCGCCGCGCCCGAGCTGCTCGCCGGGGGCGCGCCGTCGGCCGCGTCCGACCTCTACAGCCTGGGGGCGCTCGCGTGGTGCTCGGCCGCGGGCCGCCCGCCCGGGCCCTTTCGCGCGCGGCGCCCGCTGCGCGACGCCGCGTCGTGGGTCCAGCCGAGCGTGGCCGAGGTGGTCGAGGCGCTGCTCGCGCTGCACCCGCGAGACCGCCCTGCCGAGGCCCGCGAGGTGCTCCGGCAGCTCGGCGTCGCGGCCGCGGAGGCGGGCATCGCCGTGGGGGCGCCGCCCGCGCCCATCGGGCGGGAGCGCGAGCTCGAGGCGCTGCAGCAGACGCCGTCACCGTCAGGCCGCGTGCGCTACGTCACGGGGCCGAGCGGCGCCGGCAAGAGCCACCTCGGGCGCGAGCTCGTGACGCGGGCGCTGCTCGCCGGGCGGAGCGCCCGGTACGTGGCGTTCCCGCGCGAGGCCGACCCGCTCCTGCTGCGGCTCATCGCGTTCTTCCGGGGCGCCGAGCGGGCGCCGCCGTTCGTGACGCCGCCCGGCGGCGGGCCCCCGCTCCTGCTCTTGCTGGACGACCTGGACCAGGCCCCGGCCGAGCTCCGCGCCGCGCTCGACGCGTACCGGTGCCGGCCGGCGGCGCCCGGCGGCGCGGCGATCGAGGTGGTCGCGACGGCCCGGAGCGCGCCCGAGGGCGCGGCGTGCGTGGCGCTCGGGCCGCTCAGCGACGCGAGCTTCGGCGCGCTGTGCCGCGCGCTCGGCGTGGACGACGAGGCGAGCGTGCGAGCGGCCGCCGTGGCGTCGGGGAAGAACCCGGGGTGGCTCTTCGCGTCGCTCGGCCGCGTGCCGCTCACGAAGGACACGGCGATCGAGCGCGTGCGCGGGCTGTCGGCCGACGCCTGCGCGACGCTCGCCGCGATCGCGATCGCGGGCGGCGCCCTGCCCGAGGCGCGCTGCTCTCTCGGGTTCGGGCGCGGCGGCCGGGCGGACGCGCGGGGCGGCGGGCGGCCGCGCGCCTCCGGCGAGCGAGCCCTCGGCGAGCTGCTCGCGGGCGCGCTGATCGCGAGGCGGGAGGCGGCGGCCGGCGCGCTCACCACGCTGTCCGCTCCCGCCCTGGCGAGGGATCTCGCCGCGGCGCTCGCCACGCCGGAGGTCGCCGAGGAGGTCGCCGCGGCGCTGCTCGCGGATCCCGGCGCGCCTGCGTCGGCGCTCCTCTCGGCGGCGGCGGCGCCGTGCACGAAGGCCCGGCGCGCGCAGCTCCACGAGCGGGCCGCGGCGCAGGCGCGCGAGGCCGGGCTGCGGTCGGAGGAGATCGAGGCGCTGCTCGCGCTCGGCGAGGACGCGGACCGGAGGACCCCGGCGCTCCTCTGCAGGCTCGAGCGGCTGACGCGCGACGCGGGCGTGGGCGCGGCGCACCCGCAGGTCGTGGCGTGGCTCGACGAGGCGGCGCAGCGCGACGAGCGGGTGCTCGTGCTCGCGCTGCGGCGGCGCGCGGAGAAGCGCGCGCGGGATGGGGACGCGACGGCGGCGAAGGAGCAGGCGCTCGCGGCGCTCGCGGCGGCTCGGCGGCTCGGCGGCGGGGCGGCCGAGGCGTTCGCGCTGTCGACGCTGGGGCTCGTGGCGCTGATGCGCGCCGACTGGGGCGAGGCGGAGGCGTGGCTCGCGGGGGCGCAGGCGAAGCTGCCCTCGGCGGGCGAGCGCGTGGACGACGTGGAAGGCGAGCGCGTGGACGACGTGGAAGAGGTGGCGCGGATCCACCACAACGCGGGCATCGTCGCCCTGTACCGCGGCCAGGTGGACGGCGCGGTGCGGACGTTCGAGGCGTCGCTCGCGGTCAAGCGGACCCTCGGGGACCGCGCCGGCATGCGCTCGTGCCTGATGAACCTCGGGATCGCGCTCGGGAAGGCGTCGCGCTACGAGGAGGCCTTCGGCGCGCTCGACGAGGCGATGCGCCTCGCGCGGTCGCTGGGGCAGGTGGCGGGGCGCGGCTGGTGCCTGTCGGCGCGCGCGGACATCGAGGTGCGCCGCGGCGACGCGCGCGCGGCGGAGCGCTGCATCGAGGAGGCGTGGGCGCTCGCGGCGTCGCTCCCTGCGGCGATCCAGGCCGATCTGGTGATCGCGCGGGCGAACGTGGCGTTGCTCGACGGCGACGGGCGGCGGGCGCTCGCGGCGCTCGCGGCGCTGGACCCGGGCGTGCGGGCGAGCGACCCGCTGGTGGACGCGCGGGCCCAGGTGGCGGAGGCGCAGGCGTACCTCACCAGGCTGCCGGCGGAGCCCCGGCGGGCGGCGCGGGGGGCGATCCGGGCCGCGCGGCGGGCGCGCGCGGCGATGCTCGCGGAGGTGGAGGCGCAGGCGCTCGACGTGCTGCGCTCGGCGCGGCCCGGCGCACGGCGGGCGCCGGCCGCGGCGACGGCGCGGGGCGGCGCGCATGGGGCGCAGGGGGCACCGGCGGCGGGGCAGGGCGCGCCGGCGGCGGGCGGCGCGTATGCTGGCCCAGGCATGACGGCGGCGGCGAGCGGAGAGGACGGCGCGCTCTGGGCGTGGCTCGCGTCGGTGGCGACCGCGGACGGCGCCGCGGAGGCCGCGGTCGGGCTCGCGCGCGCCCTCGTGCAGCAGTCGGGGGCCGAGCGCGCGCTGCTCGCCGTGGTCGACGAGCAGGGGCGGGTGGTCGCGGCCTGGGGCGCCGACCTCGACGGGCTGGAGATCGCCGAGGCGGCGCGGCGCATCCCGCCCGACCTGGCGCAGCTCGCGCTGAGCCAGGCCGCGCCCGTCCACTACCAGCGCGACGTGGAGACGCCGGGCGGCCGCGGCTCGCGGCTCGTGCTGCGCGTCGGCGCAGACCACGCCTCGATGGGCGGGCGCGCCCTGGCGGCGAGCGCGGCCTCGCCAGGTCCGGCGCTCCCCGGGCCTCCGCGCGCGCTCATCGTGGTCGAGCACCGGTTCCGCCCGGCGTGCTTCGACGCCGTCACGGAGGCGCGGGCCGCTCGCTGGGCGTCGCTCGCGGGGCTCTTCCTGCGGCTCTTCGCCCGCCCCGGCGCGCCGGAAGAGCCCCGCCGCGAAGGCCCGGCGCCTCCCTGCCTCGCCTCGCTCGCGGAGCCCGCGCCCGATCTCCGGCGCGCCGACACGACCGTCGTGCCCGCGGCCCAGCCGCGGAGGAGCTTCCCCGACATCCTGGGCCAGAGCGCCGCGCTGGGCCGGGCGCTCGCGCGCCTCGACGCGGCCATCGACAGCGATCTGCCCGTGCTCCTCGCGGGCGAGACCGGCACGGGCAAGGAGCTCTTCGCCCGCGCGCTCCACGATCTCGGCCCGCGCCGTTCGCGCGAGCTCGTCGCGATCAACTGCGGCGCCGTACCCGACGCGCTCTTCGAGGCGGAGCTCTTCGGCCACGCGCGGGCCTCGTTCACGGGGGCCGAGCGCGCGCGCCCCGGCCTTCTCGCCCGGGCCGAGGGCGGCACGCTCTTCCTCGACGAGCTGGGGGAGCTGCCGCTCGCGCGGCAGGCGGTGCTGCTGCGGGCGCTGGAGTCACGGCGCTATCGCCCGGTGGGCAGCGACGACGAGCGGCCGTTCGACGTGCGGATCGTCGCGGCCACGAACCGGGATCTCGCGCAGGCGGTCGCCGAGCGGGCGTTCCGGCAGGACCTGCTCTTCCGGGTGAACGCCATCGAGATCCACCTGCCGCCGCTCCGCGACCGGGAGGGCGACGTGCCGCTGCTGCTCGCCGGGTATCTGGGTCGGACGGGCGCCCCCATCGAGATCGCGCCGCGCGCGCTCGCGGCGCTCGATGCCTACGCGTGGCCCGGCAACGTGCGGGAGCTCGCGCACCTGGTCCAGCGCCTGGCCGCGCTGGGCGTGCGCCGCGTCGAGCTGGAGCACCTCCCGCGGGGGATGCGGGCGAGCGCGCTGCGGGCGAGCGCGCGCCGGACGCCCGACGCCGCCGAGCGCCCCGCGTCACCGGCCCGGCCGCCGATGGCCGGACCCGCCCCGCCGCCGGCCGCGGGGCGGGGAAACCCGGGCGAGGCGCGCCACGCGCTGGCCGAGGACGACGAGCGCGAGCCGATCCGGCGCGCGCTCGCGGAGACCGGCGGGAACATCAGCCGCGCGGCCGAGCGCCTCGGCATCACGCGCCACGGTCTGAAGAAGCGCATGGCGCGCCTCGGCATGCGCGCTCCCTCCGGATCGCAGAGGAAAGCGGAGTGAATCCCCTCGCGAAGGTGCCGCTGACAGAGAGGCAAGCAAACGCAGCAGTGGAGGACTCTTTATGAAGGGCAGCGGTTCCGGAGCACTGAACACATCGAGGCTCGAGGAGGAGCACCGACAGGGCCGCGCGGCAGGAGAAGCGGTCTTTCCGATCTCCCCGCGCCCCTGCCATCGAGGACCGAGCTCGCGCCGTGGGTGGAGCGGGCGGTTCGCGCTCGCGCTGCTCGTCGCGGGCTGCTCGCCTGCGGCCGTCGACGGATCGCCGGCGCTCCTGCCGGACGGCGGAGGCGGCGCCCCCGCCGCGCCGCCCTCGCCCGCCGCGTGTGATGCCTCCGCGGCCGACGGCGTCGCCGTCTTCGCCTCGAGCGTCGACACAGGCGCCCCGCAGGCGCCCGGAGCTCCCCCCTACGCGATCGACGGCTGCTTGCTGGCCTACGTCGCGCCGCGCGAGGCCGGCGACGTGAGCGGCGCCCTGAGGCTGCGTGATCTCGGTACGGGCGAAGAGCTCCTCCTCGCGCCGGCCGCCGAGACGCCGCGCCGGCCTGCGCTCGCCGGCGACGTCGTGGTCTGGGAGGCGACGGACCAGGGAGCACGCGTGGTGCGCGTGCGCCGGGGTGGCCAGACGCAGACGATCCGCGGCCCGTTCGATCACGCGGGCGAGCCGCGCGTGGAGGGAGACGCCGTGGTGCTGACGGGCTGGCTGACCGCGGACGAGAGCGGCGACACGGACGTGTTCCTGTACGAGATCGGCCAGGCGGAGGCGGTCCAGATCGCGTCCGGCCCGGGGCAGCAGCGTTTCCCGGACATCTCGGCGACGCACGTCGCCTTCGCTGACTTCTCCGAGGATCCCGACGGCCGCTTCGACGAGGACGCGCGCGATCTCGCGGACATCGTGGTCTATGACCGGCGCACGAGGCGCGCTATCCCGCGCTCCCGGGAAGGCAAACAGTCCTTCCCGATGCTCGGCGCCGGAGAGAGGGGGGTGGCTTATCTCGAATGGGCGCCGTTTCATCCGGAGCCCAAGTTCGAGCAGTTCGATCTGCGGATCGGGGACATCACCGCGCCTGCGGACGGCGACGCCCTGGCCGCGAGCATCGAGCAGTCGGGCCGGCCGTACGTGCTTCCCGAGGTCCGCGGCGAGCTCATCGAGTGGGTGGAGCGGCCTGCGGACGGCAATGCGTCCTTGCGGCGGAGGCCGGCCGATCTCTCGGCGCCGGCGGCCGAGGTCCCCGGGCTCTCGGCGTTCGAGCTGTTCGGGCCGTCGGCTTCTGCGACGATCACCGTGGTCGCGGCGCGCTCGCCGGGAGGCGAGCTGGAGCTCCGCGGCGTCGCGCGGTGATCCGGTGGGCGCAGGCCAGCCACGCTGCGACGCGGTGCAGGTCCGGGAACGCTACCTCCGGGCGGGACGGGCCTTGCGAGGGGAGTCGGCGTCGGGCGCCCGCGATCACCGAAGTGATCCGAGCGCCCCCACGCCTGCCGAGCTACTTCTTCGCAGCGGCAGCCGGCGCCGCGGCCGGCGCCTTCCCAGCAGCAGGAGCGGCAGCCGGCGCCGCGGCCGGCGCCTTCCCAGCAGCAGGAGCGGCAGGAGCGGCAGCCGGCGCCGCGGCCTGCGCCTGCGGCGTGATGATGCGGAATTTCCCGCTCAGGTGCAGCAGCGACATCGTGTACAGCATGCCGTCGTAGTACCGCCACTTGCCGGTAGGCGCCTCGCGCTGATACAGCTCTTCGACGAAGCGCCAGGCCCGCGGATGGGTAGCGGCAAGCGCCGCGACGGCGTTCGCCGCCACGAGCCCGAGCGAGTCGTAGTCGACGGTGGGCTTGCCCTCGAGGGTGAAGTTGCCCTTGTACTTGGGGCCCTGCGCCTCGAAGAACGCGAGGAGGCGATCGCTCAGCTCGGTCTGCCGCGGATCCTTCGCCCACCACGCCGCGTCCACCGACCAGTTCATCGCGGTGCGGAACGCGTCCTGACGGAAGTTGGCGGTCCCCGCGTCCCATGAGGCGCCCTTGGGGGTGCCATCGAAGTTGGCGTAATCCGGAGCGAGCCCGGTCTTCGGATGGGTCGTCTTGACGAAGTAATCGCGGCTCACCTTGGCCGCCTCGGCCCAGAACGCGCGGTCGGCCTCGGGGCCCCAGGCCGCCCAGAGGTCGTAGAACGCCGGCAGGTGATACGACGGATCGGTGTGATCGCCGTTCTTCGCGAAGTTGTCCGCGTCGGGCGTGAACCGCACCATCTTGTGCTCGGTGTTGAAGAGCGAGTGCAGCGTCGTCTTGCGCTTGTCCTTGTTGACCGGCCCGGTGATCGGCTTCCGGTTCTTCATCGCGTCGAGGATGCTGATGGCTTCCTTCTTGTAGTCGTAGATCCCCTTGCCGTTCCCCCAGCGGTTCGACGCGAACAAGAGCGCCGTGGCGAAATACTCCTCCGCGTCGGGGGCGGGATTCTCATCCATGGCCGTGCCGTCCGGGCGCATCTGCCACGAGAAGTAGCCGAAGCCGGGGTGCTTCGGATCCGCGTGGTACATGTGGGACTTGGCCCAGTTCCACAGGGCGTCGAAGTCGTCTTTGCGATCGACCTGCACGGCGATCATCATGCCGTACGACATCCCCTCGGAGCGGACGTCGTTGTTGCCGATGTCCATGATGTACGCCTTGGGGCCGTTCGCGTTCTTTCCCGCCGGGAACAGGACGGCCTGCTCCTTGGGATCGCCGTGGAACAGCTGCTCGTAGGCCTTCGCGATCTTCGCGTCGATCTCGGCGGGCTTGTGTCCCAGCTCGGCGAACAGGTTGCGATACTCCCCCGTGGCGAACGCTCCCTTGGCAGCGGGCTTGAGCGGCGGACCGAGGGGCGCGGGCTCCGCCGGGGCGGGCGTCTGGGCCGCGGCGCTCGGGCTCGCGGTGCTGGCCGGAGCGGCGCTGCCGGCCGGGTTCGTGGAGCTCGCCGGATCGGGCGAGCCGACCTGGGTGCCTTGGTTGCTGGGCGCGCAGGCGATCACCGTGACCGCAAACCATGCCGATGCGACGGGAGACGTTAGCATTCGCAAGTTCATCGCTGTCCTCGTGTTCGAGCTCGCATCCTCTGAGGACGCGCTCGGCGTGGACATCGTTGGGCGATGTCCACGTAATGACGCTGGTGGGCGAGAAGGAAATCCAACCGCTCGGAGGCGTCAAGTCCCAACTGCCGGGCCTGCCTCGGGGTGAGAGGACACCGTGACAACCGCGATCCGGCTCTTCTGGAAAAGTCGCGTGATCCCAGCATCTTTTCATGTGTCGAAGGGAGCCGTCTTCACGCCACAGCGCTGCTCGCTCACGGGTCGCCGTGATCGACGTTCACACGCCCCGAAGCGGCGCCGCTGGACCGGGCGCGGCTACGCCCCGAGCTCCGCGAGCGACCGGCAGACGCGGCGGAGCCGGTCGCGCAGCCACCGGTGCGCCGGGTCGGCGTCGAAGCGGGGGTGCCACGCCTGCGAGATGGTGATGGCCGGCGTGGTCACGGGCAGCGGGAACGTGACGAGATCGAAGCGCGGGGCGGCGTGCGCGAGCCATTTCGACGGGAACGCGCCGACGAGGTCGGAGCTGGCGAGGAGGCACAGCGCCGCGTAATGGCCTGACGCCACGGCCGCGGTGGTCCGGGCGAGCCCTTTCTTCTTGAGGGCCTCGTCGATGGGGCCCCAGGTCTTGCCCAGCCTGGAGACGCCGAGGTGGGCGTGCTCGACGAACCGCTCCAGCGTCACCTTGCCGGACGCGAGCGGGCTGCCGCGGCGCACCACGCCCACGAAGCGGTCCTTGACGAGCGCCTGCACGCGGATCTCCGGGCCCATGTCGCCGATGATGCCGAGGTCGAGATCGATCCGGCCCTCCCGGAGCGCGGCGACGTCCTCGTCGCCCTCGGGGAGGAAGCGGACGGTGACGCCCGGGGCCTCGGCCCTCAGCGCGTCGAGGAGCGGGGCGCCGACGAGCCCGAGCATGCCGTCGCTGGTCCGGACGGCGAAGCTGCGGGTGAGCGCGGCGACGTCGAGCGCGCCCCGCTCGCGGAGGACCGCGCTGGCCGAGGCGACCACCGCGCGCACGCGCGGGCGCAGCTCCGCGGCGCGCGGCGTGGGCACGAGCCGCCGGCCGGCGCGCACGAGGATCGGGTCGCCCACGGCCTCGCGGACGCGCGCGAGCGTGCGGCTCATCGCCGAGGGGCTGAGGTGCATCCGCTTCGCGGCCAGGAGGACGCTCTCCTCCTCGAGCAGCACGTCGAGCGCGAGGAGCAGGTTCAGATCGATGGAGTGCATGGGACGCAGCAATAACTTACCGTACATGCACTGGAAGTCATGTCTGTTCGGGCGCAGGTTCGGTGTCGAACAGGGCAGCCGCGAGGGCAGGGGAGCCGTCGCCTGTGCCTGCCCGGAGGAGATTTGCCATCATGAGCACTACGCTCGATTCGCCGCGCGTTCAAAGGACCCTCGACCGCCTCTTCCAGGACGCCGACAGCGGCGATCCGGGCATCATCGCCCGCGTCCGCGCCGACTGGGAGCGCCGCGGCCCGAGCCCCGACCCCGAGACGCTCGCCCACACGCTCGCCGACGCGTATCTGCCGGTCTCCCGCGAGGTCGGGCGGCTGCTCCACCTGCTCGCCTTCGCGGCGCGAGCGCGCACGGTGGTGGAGTTCGGCACGTCGTTCGGGATCTCGACGGTGTTCCTGGCCGCGGCCATCCGCGATGGCGGCGGCGGGCGGGTGATCGGCAGCGAGCTGCACCCGGAGAAGGTGCGGCGAGCGCGCCTGAACCTCGATGAGAGCGGGCTCGGCGATCTCGTCGAGATCCGCGAGGGAGACGCGCTGGTGACGCTGCGGGACGTGGAGGGGCCGATCGATCTGGTTCTGCTGGATGGATGGAAGAACCTTTATTTGCCGGTGCTCCGGATGCTCGAGCCCCGGTTGCGGAGGGGCGCGCTCATCGTCGCGGACGATCTCGACATCGCGCCGGATGACCTGCGGCCGTACCTGGAGTACGTGCGTGGCGCGGGCAGCGGCTACGGATCGGTGGAGATCCCGCTAGGGGACAGGCTGGAGGTCTCCTGCTGGCACGGCCGCGACGGGCGCGAGCGCGAGGCGTGAGATAGGCCGCCTCGCTCCTCGCTCCTCGCGCGAGGGCGAGCAGCGCGCGGCGGCGCGTGCGCATCAATGCTTCTTCTTGCAGCCCCCGTAGCGTTCCACGCTCGCGAGGGTTGGCGGATTGCTGAAGTACGTCGCGTCATACCCGCCCGTGATGAGGACCGAGCCGTCTTGCAGCGTCGTCGCGGTGTGGAAGCCCCTCTGGGTCGGCTCGTCGATCGGGGTCCAGCTGCCGTTCGCCTCCTTGTAGATCTCCGCGCCGTCGCTGCCGACGGCCATCACGCGGCCGTGGGACATGGGCGCGACGGCGGACGCCCACGTGTGGAGGAAGTTCGGCGGCGCGGTCAACGTCCACGTGTCGCTCGCGGGATCGTAGATCTCGGCGGTCTCGCCGGCATCGACGAGGATCTCGATCTCCTCCTCGGTGCCGCCGTAGATCCTGCCGCCGCCGCCGACCACCAGCACGCGCCCGCTCGGCAGCAGCGTGGCCGTGTGCTGCATGCGGGGCAGGTTCGTCGGCGCCGCCGCCGTCCAGGCGCCCGTGGCCGGATCGTAGATCTCCACGCTGGTGCGGCCCTGGGGCATCTCGTTGCCGTTCAGCGTGTAGCCGCCGACGACGAGCACGCGCCCGTCCTGGAGCAGCGTCGCCGTATGCAGGTAGCGGGTCACCGACATCGACCCTGCGCTGGACCACGTGTTCGTGGCAGGATCGTAGAGCACGGCCTCCTTGAGGGTGCTGTCGTCGTCGCTGCCGCCCGTGCGTAATACCCGCCCGTCCGGCAGGAGGGTGAGCGCGGTATACGCGAACTCCCAACCACGGGCCGCCTCGCCGGGCGTGAGCGGGACGCTCGCCGTCGTGCCCGTGATCGGATCGTAGACAAGCCCGCCCGGGCTGAAGAGCACCCTGCCGTCCTGAAGGAGCGCCGCGCCCACGGGGGACATGGGGTAGGGCAGCGTGTGACGGGTCGTCCACGTGTCAGCGGCGGGATTGTAGAAATCGACCGTCGTGGGGTAGGGGTAATCGCCGCTGCCGCCGGCGACCAACACCTGGCCGTCCGGCATGAGCAGGGCGATGTGCCGCTCTCGCGCCTCTGGCAGCGGCGCCACGGACGACCACTCCGCGTGGACACCGACGTGGCGGCGGCACTTCTTGTGCTTCTTCGCGTGGTGGTTGGCCAGCGGCGCCGAGCTCACCTCGATCGCCGCCTCCTCGAGCACATCCGCGGCTAGGGATTCAGGCTCCGCCCCGGCACCGCAGCCGGCGACCGCGAGCGCGGCGAGGGAAAGGAAGGGGACCAGACCACGATGGCGACGACCGATGGTAAGCATGTAGGACCTCGTCAGGAGCTGGGGGAGGGGCGGCCGTCCCGCGCTGGGGACGCGCCATGGAGCGCAACAGAAGACCATATCAGATGGTCGTGTAAGCTGGAACGGGGCGCGCTTGACCGGGCGGGCGCTTTGACGTTTCGTATGCTCCGCGATGCCGAGCGTGGACTCTGTACCCCGCTCGCGCTGCCACAGGAGGTCACATGATCCGACGGATCTGGCACGGCTGGACAACCCCGGAGAACGCCGACACGTACGAGGCCCTGTTGAAGACAGAGATCTTCCCGGGAATCCTGGCGAAGCAGGTGCGAGGCTTCCGCCGCATCGAGCTGCTCCGGCGCCCGCTCGGGGACGAGGTCGAGTTCGTCACGATCATGTCGTTCGACTCGATCGAGGCCGTCAAGGCGTTCGCCGGCGAGGACCATGAGACCGCGTACGTGCCAGCGAAGGCGCGCCAGATCCTCGCGCGTTTCGATGCCCGAGCGAAGCACTACGAGCTCCGTGAGGCGCGAGAGAGCGAGGACCAGCGCGCCGGCGCAAACAGCACTGGCGATACGTGACATCTCCCGGCAGGCGTGCCGGGAGCTCTCGAGCGACGGCGCAGTCCCCAAAAGGCGCCCTGCGCTCTATATCCCTTCCCGAGGACCCCGCTGCGCCACTGCACGTCCACGGAGGCTCGTCATGACTCGCCACACGATCGCCCGACTGGTTGCACTCGCCGTGATCTCCTCCGTTTCCCCCGTGACCAGGGCCGCCGACGCTGCCGCGGGCGAGGAGTGCCTCTCGAGGAAGATCGACGCCATCGCCGGCAAGCTGGAGAACGCCGCCTTCGAGCGTGACGTGGAGCAGAAGAAGACCGATGACGTGCTCTGGTTCCACAAGGTGGGGGACATCGCCGTCATCGACAAGGTCAGGTACACCGGTCCGCCCGACCCGAGGGGCGAGGAGACCTACGGAATCGCCAACGCTCGACACCCATTCGTGGTCTGGGCTTATGTATTCGTGCCGCGAGGGCTCGACAGGTCCTTGAGGCACCCGGTCCTCCTGTTCCCGCACGGCGGCGTGCACGCAAGCTTCGACACGCAGAGCGCGCACATCGTCCGCGAGCTGATGCTGCAGGGATACGTGGTCATCGCCCCCGAGTACCGGGGTTCCACAGGATATGGCGAGGCGTATCACAAGGCCATCGACTACGGCGGGCTCGAAGTGGACGACATCGTCGAGGGGAGGAACTGGGCCGTCGCCGCGCTGCCCTTCGTCGACCCGGACCGGGTGGGAATCATCGGCTGGAGCCACGGAGGGCTCATTGCCCTGCTCGCCGCCGAGCGCTTTCCGGAGATGTTCAAGGCGGTCTATGCCGGCGTGCCGGTGACCGATCTCATTGCGCGGCTTGGCTACTCGACTCAGGATTATCGGGATCTGTTCTCTGCGCCCTATCACATCGGCAAGACACCCCACGCGGACGTGGCGGAGTACCAGCGGCGGTCGCCCATCTACCATGTCGACAAGATCTCGGCGCCGCTGCTCATCCACAGCACGACCAACGATCGGGACGTCCATGTGCTCGAAGTCGAGCACCTGATCCAGGCGCTCAAGGCAGCGGGCAAGCGCTTCGAGCACAGGATCTACGTCGACGCCCCGGGCGGGCACGCGTTCAACCGGATCGACACGCCCGCCGCTGTCGCGTCACGCAAGGAGATCTACGCGTTCCTGGCGAAGCACCTGAGACGGCGAGCCGAGCGCTCCTGACGTCGCTGGGCCGGGGAAGCCTCCTGGTCAGGCGCGCCGCTCCGCTACCGCGCCTCGACAGGGCTCGCCGCGGTGCGCAGGCGGGGACCCTCCCCACCCGCTATACCCCCACGACCGCCCTCTCCATCGCCCCCCGCGCGCTCGCCACGGCCGCAAACCGCTGCCCCAGGTACTCCGCCACCCGCACATTCTGGCTGAACACCACATTGAACCGGATATGCGGATCCCCCGCACCATCCGCCATGAACGTCGCCCCGCGGGCCAGCAGGATCTTGTTGAGGTACGCGTCCTGCACCAGCTCGTCGACGTCCACCCCGCGCGGCGCCGCGCCCCAGAGGAACAGCCCGCCTTCGCCCGGGTGGTCCAGCAGCACGCCGGCGTCGCGCAGCCGGCGCGCCGCTGCGTTCCGGGCCGCGCCGAGCTTCTGCTGCAGCCGATCGATGTGCTTGCGCCACCTGCCGGCCGACAGCACCTCCAGGAGCACGAGCTCGTTCAGCGCGCCGCTCGTCAGCACCGAATAGATCTTCTCGCGCAGCAGCGGCTTCAGCCGCCCTGGCTCGGCCGCGATGTAGCCGAGGCGCAGCGCCGGGCTCAGCGCCTTGCAGAAGCTGGAGTAATAGATGACCCCGTCCAGCCCCGAGAGCTGCGCCAGCCGCGTGGGATGCCCGGGGTGGAAGTGACCGTGCACGTCGTCCTCGGCGATGAGGACACCGTGCTGGTGCGCGATCGTCAGCACGCGGTGCAGGTTGGCGGCGCTCGATCCCCAGCCGGTCGGGTTGTGCAGCACGCTCTGGAGGAACATCAGCCTGGGCCGGTGCTCGCGGCACGCAGCTTCCAGCGCCCCCAGATCCACGCCGTCCGGCCTTCGCGCCACCGGGACGAGGCGGTAACCCGCCTGCCGCAGGCGGCCGAACAGCAGGAAATAACCCGGGTCTTCCACCAGCACCGCGTCGCCTGGCTGGAGGTAGCCCCGGCAGATCAGGTCGATCGCATGCGTGCCGCCCCAGGTCGTGAGCACGCGGCCCGCGTCGGCCGCGATGCCCTGGGAGCGCATCAGCATCGCGATGCGCTCCCGTAGCTCGGGCAGCCCCTGCGGCGGACAGCGCGCCGCCATGCCGGCGTCGTTGCGGGCGAGCGCGCGCTGGAGCACCGTCGCAGGGATGGCGTCGCTCAGCCAGCTCGCCGGCAACGCGCCGCTGCTGGCCAGCAGCACGCCGGCGCGCTGGTCGTTGGACTGCTGCGCCAGCCACACCGGTTCCTGCTCCTCGCCGGCCTCGAGCCACGCCTCGCTCGGCACGGCCGAGGCCGCCTCGCACACGAAGAACCCGGCCGTGCCGCGCGACTCGAGCAGCCCGGCCGCCACCAGCCGATCGTAGGCCGTCACCACGGTGTTGGGGCTCACGCCGAGCTGACCCGCCAGCTGGCGGATCGACGTCAGCCGCGCGCCGGGCGGCAGCTGCGCGCCCTCGATCAGCGCGCGCAGCCGCGCCTCGATCTGGTCGGCCAGGGGAACGGCGGAGTCGCGGTCGAGCGAGAACATGGGTCAACGCAGGAACAGGAGCGCCAGCACCGCCAGCGCGCCGGCCATGATGCCATTGAACAGGCGGTGCCGTCGCGGATCGGTCAGAAATCGCCGGATCGCCACGCCGAACAGCGCCCACGCCGAGGTGCACGGAAAGGTGATGACGAGGCTTACGACGGACACGAGCAGGGCGCCGCTCGCCACGCCCATGCCCGCCGGCATGAACACCGAGGCCACCGTGATCGCCTTGACCCAGCTCTTCGGGTTGACGGCCTGGAACAGCGCCCCCTGCGCGAACGACAGCGGCCGCGGCACCTCGGCGCCCTTGACCGCGGCGCCGCCGGTCAGCTTCCACGCCAGCACCAGCAGGTACAGCGCGCCGGTCACACGCAGCACGCCGTGCAGCGCCGGGTAGGCGGCGAACAGCGCGCCCAGGCCCAGGCAGGCGACGAAGGTCTGGACCCCGCCGCCCACGCTGATGCCCAGGAGATGCGGCAGCGATCCGCGGTAGCCGAAGTTGGCGCCCGAGGCGGTCAGCATCATGTTGTTCGGCCCAGGGGTGCTCGACATCACGAAGCAATAGGTCAGGAGGGGCAGCAGCTCGGTCATCGCAGATCGCTCCGGTCGGGGATGGACCGGAGCGTAAGGAGGCGGTGTTCGCCGGTGAAGGCACAGGGGACGCGCCACACGAAAGCACTGTGTCAGTCGCGCGACCGGTACAGCGAAGGGCCCGGCGCCCGGGGTGCGCATCGGACGTGGCCGCAGCTCCCGGCTGCGACGTGCCAGCAGATCCCATCGCCATCGCCATCGAGCTGGCCAGACGCACGTCGTCTACAGGGACGGCGAGCGCGCGGAGGACAGGTTCTTCGCGCACTCGGTCGCTGGTATGCGCGACGCCTTCGCCTGCGCGAGATCCTTGATGGCGAGCGACGCAGGGACCGCGGGCGCATGACGGCCGCCTGTCCCTGCATTCTCGCACCTCCTGTCAGGCGCGGTGCGGCGCAAGCGCTGGCGGCCGGTCCAGAGGACCGAGCAGGTCAAGCCGAGCGAGCCCGGCTGCTTGGTTGGCCCCTTCGACAATGGTTATGTCCAATGGCCTGTGACTCCCACGGACCCATCGAAAACCCAGCTCGCGGACGACCTCCGCGACGTACGGCGCAAGCTCGAGCAACTCGCGGCAGAAGGGCCCGTCTGCGACCTCATCGATCTGGTGATTGAGTTGCTCGCGCGGATGCGCGACACCAACAACGCGCTGAGGGCCGCTCCTCCGAACCCGCCGATTGCCTCCTACGGATACGATTCCGACCAGCGACCAGAAATTCGCACGTGTCCGTCGTCGGCTCACCCGGAGCCCTAGAAATTCGTGACCCAATGTGGACGATTGGCCCACGTCGGCGATCGATGCGAGCATCATGCCTGCGGCGCGCGAATCGACGAAAATGCCGTAGAAAGCGAGGGGATCTATCAGGTGCGGGCGAGCCCATCGAGCGCTTTGGCGCGAGCGAGCTCGTACACGATGGAGCATGACGCTCGTCAGGTCATGATCGAGAATCGTTCCCCATGAAGTACGTTCTCGGCGAGGTCCTGCACTCCGGAGCGGACATGTGCATCGTGCGAGCTACCCACGGCACGACCGGCGGCAAGGTGGTGCTCAAGCTGCCGCATGGCGAGCCGCCGAGCCCGCGCGCGCGGGAGGAGCTCAAGCATGAGCACGCCGTGCTGCGCGCGCTCGATGTCCCCGGGATCATCCGGACCTTGGGCCTCGAAGAGCACGATCGGAAGCCGGCGCTCGTGCTGGAGCACTGGGATGGCACCTTGCTCGCTCGCGTGCTCGAGCAGGGCCCGCTGCCCGTCGGGGTCGCGCTGCGCCTCGGCGCCGCGCTTTCGCGCAGCCTGGGCGAGGTGCACCGGCGAGGCATCCTCCACCGCGATATCAAGCCGCAGAACGTGCTGGTCAACGCCGAGCGGACGCGCACCTGCTTGATCGACTTCGGGCTCGCGACGTTTTGGACGCCCCAGCTCGCCGCGCAGACGTCGCTGGAGGCGGTCTCCGGGACATTGGCGTATATGGCGCCCGAGCAGACGGGGCGAATGAACCGAGCGCCGGACGCCCGGGCGGACCTGTATGCGCTGGGCGCCACGCTCTACCAGATGCTGACCGGCGCGCTGCCCTTCGAGGCGACCGACGCGCTGGAGCTGATCCACGCGCACATCGCCCGGGCGCCCGTGCCCCCGCACGAGCGCGCGCCCGAGCTCCGCATCCCCGAGGCCGTGAGCGCGATCGTGCTCAAGCTGATGGCCAAGAGCCCCGAGGACCGCTACCAGACCGCGAGCGGCGCGGCCTGGGATCTGGAGCGGGCGGCGCGGGCCTGGGTCGAGACGGGGACCGTGGCGCCGTTTCCGCTGGCGAAACGCGACTGGGACGATCGGGTCCGCGCGCCCTCACGCCTGTTCGGTCGGGAGCGCGAGAGCGCCGCGCTCGCGGCGCTGCTCGACGAGGCGTGCGGCGGCGCGACGGTGCTGGCGCTGGTGGCGGGGCCGTCGGGCGTGGGCAAGTCGGCGCTGGTCCAGGCACTGCAGGGCGAGGTGCGCGCGCGGCGGGGCCTCTTCGCCGCCGGCAAGTTCGACCAGCTCCAGCGCAGCACGCCGTACGCCGCGCTGGCGCAGGCGCTGCGGTCGGTGGTGCGGCGACGGCTGGCGGACCCGGCCGAGGTGCTCGAGCGCTGGAGGCAGGCCTTTCAGGAGGCCGCGGGGCCGGATGGGCAGATCCTGGTCGAGCTCATGCCCGAGCTGGTGCACATCCTGGGCGAGCCCAAGCCGCTGGTGGAGCTGGGGCCGATGCAGGCGAAGCTCCGCTTCCAGACGACGGTGCTGCGCTTCGTGCGGACGCTGGCCACGGCCGAGCAGCCGCTTTTGCTGTTCATCGATGATCTCCAGTGGGCGGATGCGGCGTCGCTTTCGCTCCTGGGCGAGCTGCTGAAGGAGCCAGGGGACCAGCACCTGCTGGTCGTGGTGGCTTATCGGGACGAGGCGGTGGGCCCCGAGCACCCGCTGAACGCGCTGCTTTCGGCCTCCGCAGCTCCGGGCGCCGTGACCGGACGGATCGCGCTTTCGCCGCTCGGCGCGGACGCAGTCACGGCGATGGTGGCCGACATGCTCGATCGGCCCGGGGCCGAGGTGGAGGAGCTTTCGCGGCGGATCAAGGACAAGACCGACGGCAGCCCGTTCTTCGTCGGGCAGTTTCTACAGCTCTTGCACGAGCGGAAGCTGCTCGTGCGCGATGCGGAGACGGGGCGGTGGCGCTGGGAGCGGGAGGCGATCGAGCGGGCGGGGATCACGGACAACGTCGTCTCGATCTTGACCCGCAGGCTCGAGCGGCTGTCGCCCGCGCTGCAGCGCGCGCTCGAGACCGCGGCGTGCGTGGGCGACCGGTTCGACGGGGAGCTTTTGGCGCATCTCTTGGGGCAGCAGGCGGAGACGGTCAGCGCCCTCTTGGCGGAGGCGGTGCGCGAGGGGCTCGTGATGCACGAGGGCGAGCAGGCGCAGGAGACCTACGCCTTCGTGCACGACCGGGTGCAGCAGACCGCCTACGAGGCGCTCACGGCAGAGGAGCGGCTCTCGCTGCACCTATCGATCGGCCGAGCGCTGCGGGCACGTTACGGCGTCGCGTGCACCGGCGGGGAGCTGTTCGCGACGCTCTACCACCGCAACCGGGCCGCCGAGCGGCTGACGGATGCCCAGGAAAAGCGCGACCTTTCGGAGCAGAACCTGCACGCCGGGCAGCGGGCCAGGGCCAGCGCGGCCGACGCGCAGGCTGTGGCGTTCCTCGGGACGGCCGCGTCGCTGCTCGGCGAGGAGGGGTGGACCGAGGCCCCGGAGACGACCTTCGAGGTGCACCTGGCCCTGGCCGAGGCGCTCTGGCTCGCGGCGCAGGTCGACGAGGGAGAGCGGCTCTTCCTGCGCTGCCTCGCGCGAGCGCCGGATCCGCTCTCTCGCGCGCGCGTGGTCAGCATCTTTATCGCATATCTTCAGGTCGACGGCCGCTTCGCGCAGGGCATCGAGCTCGGCCTCGAGGCGATGGCGTGGCTCGGGCGCCCGCTGCCGAGGACCCCGGAGGAGCAGCGGGCGCTGTTCGGCGCGCTCATCACCGAGCTCGAGCCCGCCCTCACGCGCATGACCGTCGAGGACTGGAAGGCGCTGCCGAGGAGCACCGACCGCGCCCACGCGCTGCGGTGCAGCATCCTGGACGTGCTGGCGACCTGCGCCGTCTTCGGGATGCCCTCACTGAGCTGGTGCTGCCGGCCGATGATCGTGCTGGAGACCCTGCGGCACGGGCTGACGAAGAGCTCGTTCGCGGGGTGCGCGAGCACGGCTTTGCTCCTTTCGTACGCCCTGGAGAAGCTGCCTTTGGGGCGCCAGCTGATGGAGGCCATGCTGGCGCTCATTGATCAGTACGATGCTTCGCGCGCCACCGCGCTCTTGACCGCCACACTGGCTTCCCAGTACTGGACGTCGCCTTCGAAGGTGGGGGAACTGTTCGCGCGCGCCAGGCGCACCGCCGCCGAGGAGCGCGACCTGGTTTACGAGGCCTACAGCGAGGTCTGCGGGGCGACGTTCCAGCTGATCGCCGGAGCCGACCTTGATCGCGTCACGCGCGACCTCGACCGCATGGTCTACCGCGATCTCGCAGCCATGGACAGTCGGAACATCCTCGCCCGCTCGGCCGCCGCGCTTTCACAGGCTCCAGCCGCACACGGCATTGAGCAGACGCTCGAGGAAATCGCGCGGCTCGCGCGGGACGCGAAACCGACAATCTTCACGGCCGGCGCGATGGCGGGCTTTACCGGGCTCCACCTCGGCGCCGACGCGTGGGCGGTCGAGGCGGTCCTCGCCGTCGAGCCGGACTGGCAGATAACGTGGGGCGGCGCCCTGCTCCTTGCCTTCACGTTCACGCTCTGCGTGGCCGGAGCGCATGCCCTCCCCACCGCCGCCGCCGAGCGGCGTGCGCTGCTGGAGGACCGGCTGGCCTTCCACGGCGCGCGCCTCACCCTCTGGGCCCAGAGCTGCCCCGAGACCTTCGAGGCCATGCGCCTGCTGATGGAGGCGGGCCTCGCCCGCGCCCGGGGAGAGCACGAGGAGGCCGGGCGGCTGTACGACCGTGCCATTGAGCAGGCCCGCGACGACGGCCTGGTCAACACGGAAGCGCTCGGCCTGCGCCTCGCCGGCGAGCATCGCCTTGCCCGCGGGCACCGCGCCCTCGGCCGGGCCTATCTCACGGCCTCACACGACGCCTACCTGCGCTGGGGGGCGCGCGCGGCCGCCGCGCAGCTCGCCCTGCGCTACCCGGACAGCATCGCGACCTCGGGCCGCGCGGCCCTTGCGGACGGCGCGCCCGGCGAGCTGCCGGACGGGGCGTCCCTGCCGACGAGCACGACCATCACCAACCGCACGCTCAACGCGTACCTGGACATCGCCTCCGCGCTGCGCGCCGCGCAGGCGCTCTCCGGCGACCGAAACCTCGGCTCGCTCGTCGGCCGCATGCTCCGCCTGCTCGCCGAGTACTCCGGCGCCGAGCGCGCCGTGCTCGCCCTTGTGCAAGGCGGCGAGCTCGTCATCGCCGCCCAGCTCACCGCCAACCCTCAGCAACTGGAGCTTTCGCTGCACGAGCCCGTCGCCGGCTCGACGCGGCTGCCGGCCACGCTGGTGCAGTACGTCGCGCGCGGCAAGGAGCCGGTGCTGCTCGGGCAGGCCGCGGCCGACAGCCGCTTCAACGAGGACCCCTACCTGCTCGCCCACCGGCCCAGCTCGGTGCTGGCCGTGCCGCTGCTGCACCAGGGCCGCCTTTCCGGCGTGATGTACCTGGAGCATCCGAGCGTGAAGGACGCCTTTCCCGAAGCGCGCGTCGAGCTGGTCACGCTGCTCGGCGCGCTCGCGGCGACGGCCGTGGAGAACGCGACGTTTTATACCGAGATCTCCGCCTACAACGAGCGGCTCGCGCGCGAGGTCGCACAGCGCACGGCCGAGCTCATGGCCGCCAAGGAGTCGGCTGATAATGCCAACCGCGCCAAAAGCGATTTCTTGTCGAGCATGAGCCACGAGCTGCGCACGCCGCTCAACAGCATCCTCGGCTATGCGCAGGTGCTCGGCAAGCTGCCCGAGCTGCCTGCGAAAGCCGCCGACGCGGCCCGCATCATTCACACCGCCGGCACGCACCTGCTCAGCCTCATCAATGACGTGCTCGATCTGGCCAAGATCGAGGCCGGCAAGCTGGACCTGCACCCGACCGCGGTCGACCTGCCCGCGCTGCTTCGGACCGTGGCCAGCCTCTGCCGGGTGCGCGCCGCGCAGAAGGGCCTCTCGTTCGCCTACGAGCCTATCGGCCCCGAGCGGCTGGAGGTGCGCGCCGACGAGAAGCGGCTGATGCAGCTGCTGCTCAACCTGCTGGGCAATGCCATCAAGTTCACCGAGCAGGGCGGGGTGGTGTTGCGCGTGGAGGTGCTGGACCCGTCGGAGGACCAAAGGCGCACGGTGCGCTTCCAGGTCGAGGACACCGGCCCCGGCATTGCCCCCGAGCACCTTTCGTGCATCTTTGAGCCCTTCGAGCAGGTCGGCGACGAGAAGCGGTATGCGGAGGGCACGGGCCTTGGGCTCACCATTACCAGGGAGCTGGTCGAGCGGATGGGCGGCAGCATCGAGGTCAAAAGCCAGCTCGGCCAAGGCACCGTGTTCACGGTGACTCTCTGCCTGCTCGAGGTGACGGCGGCGAAGGGGCGCGCGGGGCTGTCGTGGGAGGCGATCCTCGGGTATGAGGGCAAGCGCCGCACGATTCTCGTCGTGGACGACAAGGCCGAGAACCGTGCGCTCTTGCGCGAGCTGCTCCAGCCGCTGGGCTTCGAGCTGCTGGAGGCCGACAGCGGCGAGCGGGCGCTCGCGCTGGCCGTCGAGCGAACACCGGACGTGATTGTGATGGACCTGGCCATGCCGGGCATGGACGGGTACGAGGCGACACGGCGCTTGCGGCAACGGTCCGAGCTCGTCCGAGCCGCGATCATCGCCTCGTCCGCCAGCATCTCGGAGGCCGCGCGGCAAACGAGCCTCAGCGCCGGATGCGACGACTTTCTGCCCAAGCCGGTGCAGGCCGGCGCGCTGCTAGAGCTGCTCCGAGCCACGCTCCAGCTCGAGTGGATACGCCGAGCGGGACCGGGCATGGCCGTGGCCCTTCCCACCATGACCGAGGCGGAGATTTGCATGCTCACGCCCCCACCGGCCCAGGAGCTGGCGCGGCTCCTTGAGCTGGCCAATGAAGGGTACATCTCCGGGGTGCTGAACGAGCTCGATCGGCTTGAAGAGGCAGACGGCTCGCGGCTCGGCGCATGGATCGGCCAGGTGCGCGCGGTGGCGAAGAGCTTCCAGACCAAGCGGCTCCGCGCCCTGCTCCGGGTACAGCTCGACAGGGCGTCACGGCGGCTCCCGTGACCGCGCCTCCCGATCGAGGACAATGGCGGGCGCGCCCAGGCCGAAACCCCTGCGGCTGGCTGGGGTGTACGGTTGTTGCGCCGGTCCACACTGCCGCTACTTTGTTGTGGGTTTCCCGATGACCAGAACCTCAAAGCCCTGTGCTCAGTCGTATACAATCCTGATTGTTGACGATGTGCTCGCCAGCGTGGCTGAGGTCATGGCTCAGCTCGAAGAGCGAGGCTTTCGGGTGACAGTCGCCCAGGATGGTGAAGATGCGCTGGAGCAGGTCGAGTTCCGTACGCCCGATCTGATCCTCCTCGACATATTGATGCCGGGAATGGATGGCTTTGAGACATGCCGGCGCCTGAAAGCATCTGAGCGCACCAAAGGCATCCCCGTGATCTTCATGACCTCTCTGGGAGAGACGGCGCATAAAGTGGCCGGGTTTGACGCTGGCGGCGTCGATTACGTCGTCAAGCCGCTGGAGATCAATGAGGTTTTAGCGCGAATCAAGACACACCTGGCCTTGTATTCGCTGCGCGCGCAGCTCGAGGTGCAGAACGCGCAGCTGCGGCGGGAAATCAAGAAGCGCGAGCGATTCGAGGCCGCGCTGCGGCGCGCCCACGATAAGCTGGAGCGGAGAGTGGCGGAACGCACGGCCGAGCTCGCCGCGGCCAATGAGATTCTGAGGCATGAGATCGCCGAACGCAAGCGGGCAGAGGGAGAGCGGGAGAGGCTTTTAGCCAGTGAGCAGGCGGCGCGCTCCAAGGCCGAGACCGCCGACCGGCTGAAAGACGAATTCCTCTCCACGCTCAGCCACGAGCTGCGAACCCCATTGACCGCTATCCTCGGCTGGGCGCAGCTTCTCCTCCGCATGGACAATCGCGACGTGTCCAAGGTGCAGCGCGGGCTCAAGGTTATCGAGCGCAATAGCATGGCCGAGCTGCGGCTCGTCGAGACGCTCCTCGACGTCTCCAGCATCATCCGCGGCAAGATGGACCTGAAGCCGCAGTCGGTCAGCATGGCCGAGGTCATTCAGGCGGTCCTCGAATCTGTAACTCCAGTTGCGGAAGCGAAGCGCGTCTGTCTCTCGCTATCGCTCGGCGGGGCGACCAGCAGGGTCTGGGGCGATCGCGGCCGCCTCGAGCAGATCGTGGGAAATCTGCTCAGCAACGCCATCAAATTCACGCCCCCAGGCGGGCGCGTGGCTGTGTCGCTGGAGGAGGTGGGAGCGATGTCTCAACTCCGCATCAGCGATACCGGCGAGGGAATAAGCGCAGATATTCTTCCCCATGTGTTCGACCAGTTTCGCCAGGCCAATAGCTCGACCACGCGCCGGCACGGCGGACTTGGCCTGGGGCTCGCAATCGTGCGGGATTTGGTGAGAATGCACGGCGGCACGGTTCGCGCGGAGAGCGGCGGTGAGGGTCAGGGCGCGGTGTTCACCGTCGACTTGCCTCTGATGCCGGTGGTCGAGGAGACCGCAACGCCGCCTTTGGCTGGCGCAGGGGAAGGCGGCGTCGGGTTGCTCCCCTCAATGCTGACCGGACTGCGCGTGCTCGTGGTGGACGACGACTCCGACGTGCGGGAGCTTTTGACGTGCATCTTGGGAGAGGCAGGGGCGGAGGTACGCGTGGCGGCGGCAGCTCGGGAAGGCCTTGAATTGCTCCAAGAGTGGCGCCCGGACGTCCTCGTGAGCGATATCGGGCTGCCGGACGAGAGCGGTTATGCGCTGATTCGAGCGGTTCGGGCGCTGCCCGTCAATCAGGGCGGTCAAACGCCCGCGATCGCGCTGACCGCCTACGCCGACCAGCGCGCCCGCGAACAGGCTTTATCGGCGGGATACGAGATGCATATCCCCAAGCCCGTCGAGCGTACCACATTGATGAACGTAGTCGCCAGGCTGGGCACCCGCGACAGGTGCACACTGGCCGGGACGGCAAGTTGACTCGGCGCCCCTGCTCCTGGGACGCCCGGCGGACGCCTTCGACCTGAGCAAGGCCTTCTGGGCGGTTCCGATTGGGCTCGCCACCATGGCGATCCTTCTCCTTCTGGAGCGGCGTCACGCGGGAAAGCTCGCGCCGATCGCTGTTTCAGGCGCCCCTCGATCGCCGTTTCAGGCACCCCGACAAGAGGATAAAGGCGGTCAGTGAGACCGCGAAAGTGCTGAGGTTCACCTGCTGTTGGTCGCTGCTGCCTGGCAGCCCAAAGGAAAGCCGCTCATAGGTGCTGAAGAGCCAGAGCGGCTGCGGAGCGTAGGAAGGCGGCGCTCGCCGGTGAAGGCACAGGGGCCGCGCCGCGCGAAAGCACTGTGTCAGTCGCGCGGTTGGTACAGCTCGGATCCTGGCGCCCGGGGCAAGCCGGCGAGGACTACCAGGGCCCGACTGTGGTGGAGCTCGACACCGGGAAGCGTCGCGACCTCCTGCCGGACGAGGCGAGGGGAGGGATGGGCTTCTGCTGGGCAGACATGCGCTTCGAGCTGTCGGCCGCGATGCTCGTCGTCGACGGGTGCTTCTGGCCGTGCTCGCGCCTCCGGGGGCGTCAACCTCGCTTCACTTCGGAAAGTCCGTCGACTCCGCGACGGCGCGCCACGCGGCGAGCTCCTGCGCCACGAACGCGTTCTTCGCCTCGATCGCAGCGACGGTGTCGCTGCCGAGCGGGAGGCGGAGCGGGGGATTCTTCGCGCGGGTGAGCTCGACGACCACGCGCGCGAGCCGCGCCGGGTCGCCAGGCTGCTGGAGGCTGACCTCCTTCGCGCGGCGCCGGACCTTGCCCGTGGTGTCCGCATAATCTGCGATGACCGTGCCCGTCTCGACGACGGACTTCGCCTCCAGGAACTCCGTCCGGAAGTAGCCCGGCTCGATGACCGTCACCGCGACGCCGAGCGGCGCGAGCTCGGCGTGGAGGGCCTCCGAGATCCACTCGACGGCGAACTTCGTCGAGCAGTACACGCCGAACCCGGCGCCCGACCGGTAGCCGCCGAGCGACGAGATGTTCAGGATCTGGCCGGCGCGCTGCTTCCGGAGCTGCGGGAGCACGGCGCGCGTCACCGCGAGGAGGCCGAACACGTTCGTCTCGAAGATGCGCCGGACCTCGTCGCCCGAGGTCTCCTCGATCGCGCCCATGACGCCGTAACCGGCGTTGTTCACGAGAACGTCAATCCGGCCGAACCGAGCGACGGCCGCCTCCACCGCGGCGGCGACCGACGCCTCGTCCGTCACGTCGAGCGCGACGGGGAGGAGCGCCTCGGGCCGCCCGAAGCGGTCCGTGATGCTCTTCGGATCACGCGCGGTGGCGACCACCCGATCGCCGGCGGCCAGCGCCGCCTTCGCGATCTCCGCGCCGATGCCGCGCGACGCGCCCGTGATGAACCACACCCGCTCGTTCTTGCTCGTTTCCATGGGGATCTCCTCTTCGTTGCCCGGGGCGCTGCGCCCCTCACACGACGGAAGATGCAACATCCCGAGACGGTCACTCGCTTCCGCGGGCGGGAGGCCAAGCCGCTCAGTCGCACTCCCCGGCGCTCCACATCCCGGGCGCCTCCACGTGGAGCGTGACGATCTCGTCCTCGTCGAACCCGAGCGCCTGCTGCACGCCCGTTGTGCGGTATCCAAGGAAGATCTGGTCGTCCCCGAGGTCGACGATCTGCTTGTGGGCGCGGCCGTGGATCTCGTGCTCCGCCACGGACGCGGTGATCGCGTTGCAGGCGAAGGGGACGTAGCTCACGTGCGCGAGCATGATCGGCCCGGAGATGTTGAAGTCCGTGACCGAGAGCCCGGTGAACTGCCCGTCCGCGTCGTCGCTGCTCGGGTCGGTGAACGGCGTGAAGGTCCGGCCTCCCTCCTCGTTGTAGAGGTTGGCGAGGGAGCTCGGCGAGCTCGGGTTGCTCGCCATGAACGCGATCTTCCCGGCGCCCGCCTTCTTCGCCTCGTCGACGCGGTAGATTGCCACGCCGCCGGGGAGATCATCGAAGTCGAGCCAGCGCTGCAGGCCGCGGTCGTATCCCTCGTTCTGGCGGTTGTCGATCAGGAAGTACTGGTCCGGATCCGAGGTCTCGATCTTGTAGATCGTCGGCGCGACGCCCTGCCCGAGGAACTCCGCGCCGGCCGTCCGGACGATGGCAATGTCCTGCGGCGGGGACCCGGGCTCGATCACCGTCGGCGCCAGGAATCCGGCCTTGATCCGGCTCCAGGCGCCCATCGCCACGGGCACCGAGCCCGCGGGCGAGCCGCTCGTGCTCCCCCAGCTCCCGCTCGCCATCACGCACCATGACCCGAGCGGGGTAGGGCCCTTGTAGAGATCCGGGAGGCCGACCGCCGAGTGCCCGAGCTCGTGGACGATGACACCCACCGTGGCCGGCATCGTCGTGGGCACGCCGCCGACGGAGTGGACCTGCCGTTCGCCGAGCGCGGCATAGCCGGTGAGGACCTTCCCGTCGAGGGTGATCGGGTCCTCGAAGCCCTTCGCATGGGCCCAGATCGAGGGCGTCTTGCTCGTGTTCGCGGTCTCGTAGCCGGCCACGATGAAGACCGTGTTGAGCTCGTCGCCGCGGACCTTGCCGTCTGCGTTGGTGTCGTAAGAGGCGAAGTTGACGAAAGGATCCGCCAGCACCAGCGCCTCCTTCAGGTAGAGCTGGAGGAGGGAGAAATCCTTCTTGCTGTTGGGGTGCGCGAACGGGAGCTTGATCCGGACGATGCCGTCGTTGGCGGTGCCCTGGGTCTCCTTCGCGCGGGTGAAGGAGAACTTCCCGCGCGACATGTCGGCGTAATAATGGTTCACCGAGCCCGGGAGGCTCCCGTACATCGTCTGCTTCCAGTACGCGAAGTCGGTGGCGAAGTTGCCGGTGAACGCGCCTGGCGTGGCGAGCCCGCCCCCCTGGGTGAACTCCAGCAGGATGGTCAGCAGGGGGCGCCGGATCCCGGAGATCACGGTCGGATTCGCCGCGAACGAGAGCGCGCCCCGGGAATGTGCGATCTCCGCCTCCCAGAGGGTATCGAGCGCCTCGTCGTCGATGCGCTGGAGCAACGCCGGATCCACGGGGCCGCCCTGCCCGCGGAGATCGCGGACCAGCACCCCGGAGGGGACGAGCCTGAGGGCGCCGCGCGCGTCCGAGCCGAGCTCGGCGACCTCGTAGTCGCCCGAGAGGTCGTTGAGCACGACGGCGGTGCCGTCCGCCATCCGGAGGTAGTCGAAGTGCTCGTCGCCGATCACCTCGGCGCGGAAGGTCGCGCCGGTCGTGTCGAGCGGGATCTCGCGCAGCCCGGGCTCGGCGCTCACCGCGGCCGCAGGGCGGCTCGCCGAGACGGCGCTCGCCAGCACGGCGAGCGCGACGAGCCCGAGCCGCGCCGATCGGCGCGCGACGGCGATCCCCTGGTGATCCACGTTGCCCGCGCCGCTGTTTCGAGACGTCATGTCCGCATCCTCCTCAATCCGCGTTTCGCCGCGTTCGAGGGGCGCATCGCAACGCACGTGCCGGGATCGGTCAGCAGCGCGAATCGCCGCGTTTCCAGGCGGATCCGCGCGTCTCCGGCGAGCGCTTCGCCCCGCGCCGACACGCCGCCGGGACAGCTGTCACGCGCGCGCGACGGGCGCTGTCGCGGCGGCGTGACAGCCGTCCTGCAGGCGCTCCACCCGTGCGCGTGCGCGTGCGGTGCAGGCGCGGGCGCGGCTCGCGGGCGCGCCGGTTCCGGGTTGACGCGGCCCCCTCCAGGGGCACCATGGCGATCATGGGCGACGATCCCGGGGAGGCCTGCACGCTCACGAGCTTCGATGAGGGGCGCTCTCTCCGGCTCCCGGCCGTCTCGGTGACCGTCACCCTCCCGGACCGGCGCACGCTCACCGCGCCGCTCGATCTGCGCCCCCTCCTCGTGGGCGCGGGCGCCGACTGCGATCTGGTCCTCGCCGATCCACGCGCCTCGCGCCGGCACTGCGAGATCCGGCTGACCGAGCAGGGCGTGCTCCTGCGCGACCTGGGCAGCAAGAACGGCACGCTGATCCGCGACGTCCGGATCCGCGAGGCCTTCCTCCCGCCGCGCGTCCCCGCCACGGTCGGCGGCTCCGAGATCGTCGTCGGCCCTGCGGGGCCGGCGGCCGTCCTGCCGCTCTCCGGCGCGGACGCGTTCGGCGAGGCGGCGGGGCGGAGCCTCCCCATGCGCGCGCTGTTCGCCCGGCTGGAGCGCGCGGCGCCGACCGACGAGACGCTGCTCCTGCTGGGCGAGTCCGGCACCGGCAAGGAGGTGCTGGCGCGGGCGATCCACGCGCAAAGCCGCCGCAAGGACGGCCCCTTCGTGGTCGTGGACTGCGGCGCCATCGCCCCGAACCTCGTGGAGAGCGAGCTCTTCGGCCACGCCCGGGGCGCGTTCACGGGCGCCGCGGCGGCGCGGCCGGGCCTGCTCGAGCAGGCGAGCCGCGGCACGCTCTTCATCGACGAGATCGGCGAGCTCCCGCTGGAGCTCCAGCCGAAGCTCCTCCGCGCCATCGAGGGGCGGGAGATCCGGCGGCTCGGCTCGAACGAGTGGCTCCCCTTCGACGCGCGGATCGTGGCGGCCACGCACCGGAACCTGCGCGCGAAGGCCCAGGACGGCTCGTTCCGGGCCGATCTCTACTTCCGGCTCTCGGTGGTGGAGGTCCACGTCCCCGCGCTCCGGGAGCGCAAGGACGACATCCCGCTCCTCGTCGAGCGCTTCCTCGTCGCGCGGGATCCGCCGCGCGCGCTCGCGGACCTGCCGCCGGGCGCGCTCCCGCTGCTGGAGGCGTACGACTGGCCGGGGAACGTGCGCGAGCTCCGGAACACCGTCGCGCGGCTCGTCCTCTTCCCCGAGCTGCTCCACGAGGTCATCGGCGCCGCGCCGCCGGCGCCGCAGGGGAGCCTGAGCGCGGAAGCAATGCGGCCCGATCCCTCGGGCGCGGCGCCCTCCGGAGCGGCTCCGTCGGACGCGGCGCCCTCCGGCGCGTCGCCGGCAGGGCCCGGGGACGCCCGCCTCCGCAGGCTCCTCGAGCTGCCGCTGCCCGAAGCGCGGGAGGTCGTGCTGGAGGAGCTGGAGCGCGCCTACGTCACCGAGAAGCTCCGCCAGCACGGGGGCAACATCTCGCAGGCGGCCGACGCGATGGGCGTCTCCCGCCAGCTCGTCCACCGGCTGCTCCAGCGCCACGGCCTCCGCGCCCGATGATCGTGCCCGTGGACGGCGACGAGCCCCGCGTCGACGCCCCGCCGTGGCCGCGGCGCGGCCGCGACGACGCGACCGTCACCGGCCCGGCCACGCCCGGGGCTCCACCCGACGCGCCCGGGGCTCCACCCGCCGCGCCCGGGGCTTCGCCCGCTGCGTTCGAGGCCACGTCCGATCTTGGCCTCGGCGAGGAGAGCCGGCGCTCCGCCGACGCGCGCGGGTCCACGCCCGCCGCGCCCTCGTCGATCCCACCCTCGCCGATACCGCCCTCGCTCCACGCCCGCTTCGAGGACTTCCACCTCCTCGGCCGCGGCGGCATGGGCGTCGTCTACCGGGCCCGGGATCTCCGGCTCGGCCGGCGCGTCGCCATCAAGCTCCTCTCGGCGGGTGCGCAGATCGACGGGAGCTTCCTGCGCGAGGCGCGCTCCCAGGCGCGGCTCCGCCACGAGAACGTCTGCGAGGTTTACGAGGCAGGCGTCGCCGATCACGTGCCCTTCCTCGTCATGCGCTGCATCGACGGCCTCTCCCTCCAGGACGCCCGCGGCGACCTGACCCTTGAGGAGAAGGTGCGCGTGGCCCGGGCCATCGCCGCCGCGCTCCACGAGGCGCACCGGCTCGGCCTCGTGCACCGCGACGTGAAGCCGAGCAACGTCATGCTGGAGCGGGGCGTGGACGGCGCCTACCGCCCCTACCTCATGGACTTCGGCATCGCGCGCGAGGCGGGCGAGAGCGGGCCCACCCTGACCGGCGCCCTGCTCGGAACCCCCGCGTACATGGCGCCCGAGCAGGCCGCGGGGCGGGTGCACGCCCTCGATCGGCGGACCGACGTCTACGGCCTGGGCGCGACGCTCTACGCGCTGCTCGCCGGCCGCCCTCCGTTTACCGGGGGCACCGTGATGGACGTGCTCCGCCAGGTGCTGGAGGCGGACGCGCCGCCGCTCCGGACCCTGGACCGCGACATCCCCCAGGATCTCGAGGCGGTGGTGATGCGCTGCCTAGAGAAGCAGCCCGGCGCCCGCTACGAGTCGGCGCGCGCGCTCGGCGAGGATCTGCAGCGCTTCCTGGACGGCGATCCCGTGCTCGCGCGCCGCGCCTCCCTCGGCCGCCGCCTGGCCCGGGCTGCGCGGCGGCACCGGGCGGCCGTCGCGGGCGTGACCGCGCTGCTGCTCGCGGCGCTGGTCGTCGCCGGCCTCCTCGTCCGCGGCCGGCGCGCCGCCGCGGAGCAGGCCAACCTCGCCCGCGAGCTCGGCGAGACCGTGAAGGAGATGGAGCTCTTCCTGCGCGCCGCGCACGCGATGCCGCTCCACGACGTCGAGCGGGAGCGCGACGTGGTCCGCGCCCGGCTCGCGGCCGTCGAGGCCCGGATGGCGACAGCGGGCGAGGTCGGCCGCGGCCCCGGCGAGTACGCGCTCGGCCGCGGCCTGCTCGTGCTCCAGGAGCCGCGCGCCGCGCTCGACCACCTCCGCGCGGCCGAGCGGGCCGGGTACCGATCGCCGGGGCTCGACCACGCTGCCGGCGTGGCGCTCTCCGAGCTCTACCGCCGCGCCCTGGAGGAGACCCGCCGCATCCGCGACCCGGCGCAGCGCGAGGCCCGGATCGCGGCGCTCGAGGTCGAGTACAAGGCCCCGGCGGTCCGGCACCTCCGCGCGGCGCTGGGCGGCGCCGGCGAGGCGCCGGCGCACGGCGCCATCGAGGCGCCCGCCTACGTGGAAGGGCTGCTCGCGTTCGCCGAGGGCAGGCACGACGAGGCGCTGGAGAGGGCCCGGGAGGCGTTCGCGGCGGCGCCGTGGCTCCACGAGGCGAAGAAGCTGGAGGGCGACGTGCTCTTCGCCCTCGGGAGCCGTCACCGCCACGACGCCGCCGCCTTCGACTTCGACCGGATGAAGGGCCACTTCGACCGCGCCGCCGAGGCGTACCGGATCGCCGCCGAGCACGGCCGGTCCGACCCCTCGGTCCACGCCGCCGCGTGCGAGCTCTGGACCCAGACCATGAACGCCGCCGGCAAGCGCGGCGACTCGATGCGCCCGAGCTTCGAGCGCGCGCGGGCGGCCTGCGAGCGGGCGCTCGAGGCGAGCCCGCGGAGCCCCGAGGCGCTGGTCAAGCTCGCCTGGGTCCACAACTGCTTCGCCTGGTGGGCCGCGAGCGGCATGCAGCCGGGCGAGGACGCCGAGGCCGCCCTGCGCGCCGCGACCGCGCGCGCCGAGGCGGCGCTCGACAGGAGCCCGGACGACGCCTTCGCCCGGTACGTCGCCGCCGCGGTCGCCCGCGCGCGGGCGTACCACGCCGACATGCTCGGCCGCGACCAGCGCGCGGACCTGGAGCGCGCCATCCAGGGCTACGAGGCCGCGCTCCAGCGCGAGCCCGACTTCGCCTGGGCCCTCGCCGAGCTCTGCTCCGTCCACGCCGAGCTCGGCCGCCACGACTCCCTGCACGGCCGCGACCCGAGCCGCTCCTTCGAGCGCGCGGGGGCCCGCTGCGACCAGGTCCTCGCGCTCGACCCGGGCCTCGACGGCGCGCGCACCTCGCGGCTCGTCACCGGCGTCTACGAGGCAGAGCACCTCGTCCGCGCCGGCCGCTCCCCCGAGGAGGCGGTCCAGCGGACACACCGGGTGATTGATACGATGCATCAAAAGGACCCTTCCTGGGGCTGGGCGCCCTACTGGCGGGTCTGGCTGGATCATGCGCTCGCGCTGCACGCGCTCGACGCGGGCGCGGATCCCGGCCCGGCGCTCGCGCGCGTCCGGGAGAGCGCGCTGGCGGTGGCGCCGGACGCGACCGCCTTCCCGGAGTCGCTGCGGGCGATGCTGGCGGTGCTCGAGGCGCGCGTCGGGGTCGCGCGGGGTGAGGACCCGTCGCCCTCGATCCGGATCGCGCGCGAGGCGCTCGATCGCCAGATCGCGGTGGCGCCCTGGGACGTGTCGGACCGGCTGCAGCGCGCCGAGGTGGAGCTGCTCGCCTACCGGTGGAGCGCGCAGCGTGGCCGGCCGGACGCGGCGCGGCTCGACGCGGCGCTCGCCGTGCTCGACCCCCTGCTCGGCGGGCAGCGCGCCGATCCCCGGCTCCCCGCGCTGCTGGCCGAGATCCACGAGGCCCGCGCCGCCCACCGGGCGGACCGCGGGGGGGACGCCGCCGCCGACATCGCGGAGGGGCTCCGGCATGCGGACGCGGCGCTCGGGCTCCACCCGCGGTTCGACCGGGCGCTCGTGGCCCAGGGCGGGCTCTGGCTGCTGCGCGCCGCGGCCGCGCCCGGCGCGGCGGCCCGGCGGGAGGCCGCCCGGCGCGGGGCCGAGGCCCTGGAGGCGGCCCTCCGGGCGAACCCGCTGCGCGCCCGGACCGAGGGCGCCCGCCTCGCGGAGGCGCGGCGGCTCGCGGGCCAGGCGCCCGACTCCGCCGCGCCGCCCTGACCGCCCCCGCGGCCCACGGCGCTCACCGGAGGAACAGCGCGGGATCGATCGTGCGCTCGCGCCTGGGCTCACGGCACCAGTCGGGCTCGATGTCCGTCAGCCACGTCATCGTGCACGGCATTTCGTTGCAGATGAACTGGCCGTGCCCCGGGAGCCCGACGGGCTGGCAGGTGCCGTCATCGATGCTGTCCGCCAGGGGCCCCATGTAGTTGAGGCCGCAGGCCCCCTCCTTGTAGCAGTACCGCTGCTTCAGCGCCGACTCAGGGTCGACATCGCAGTGGGCGATGAACGGGGCCGTCGCATAGACGAACACCATGGCGCCGAACGCGGTCGAGGGGACCGCGCACCAGAGCGCCTCGCGGTGAATGTACTCGGTGTGAGGATCCCCGTCGTCGGTCACGTGGGTGCCCGTGAGCAGGACGCTGAGGCCGTCGGTCACGTCGTTGACGTAGGCGATCACGCACTCCAGCACGTTGCCGATCACGGCATCGGAGAGCCCCTCCTCCGTCCAGGCCGACGCGCTGCTCACCATCCCCCGCCCCAGGTAGACCTCCCCGCCGTGGTGCACGACGGTGCCGGCGGCGGCGGCGCAGCGGACGGTGTGAGCGAAGACCTCCTTGCCGTCCACGCCCCCGGGGGCCGCCGCGTCGAGGATCTTGGTGTCGAGGATGTCCGGGTGGATCTGGTCCCCCTGGAGCAGCGGGCCCCGCAGCGCCGCGACCACCGCGTACTTCCAGGTGTGCCACGCGAGCTTCGGGGTCCCGTTGGTGTCCGGGATACCGGGCTTCATCCCCGTCGCCTCGAGCCCCGGCCCGGCGAGCTCGACGTCGATCTCCGACTCCGACGCCGGCCCGCAAGCCGCCATGAGGAGCCCGACGCCCATCACCATCCCGTGCGCACCGACTGAGCGCTTCATCGCGATCTCCTCGTCCAGAGAGTTTCGAGCCTTCGTTCACGGCAACGGCGAGCTCGCCGAGCGTGGACACAAGCGGCCATGATCGCCGCGCTGCGTACCGGGGACAAGGAGCATGCGCCGTGCCACGCGTGGGAGCGGCGCGGCGGCGGCGGATCGCCGGCGCGTCTCCCGGCGAGGTGGTACGGCGGCGTTACAGGTGACGGCCGCGCGGGACAGCGGGTGTTGCGCCGCGATGACAGGCGCCCATCGGAGCTGCCGGATCTGCCGGAGCGAGGGGGGCGGCGAGAGGGGGCGTCGCCGGGCCGCGGAGAGGTGATGTTGGCACGCTCACCGTCGCCCTCGCCGAGGCCGCGGGCAAGGCGAAGCCCTACGAGACACGCACCGTGCGGCGCGACACGACGTGGGGCTACGACGCGGGCAAAACCGTCTACGAGCTCGTCGATCCGGAGGGCGCGATCTACGATATGCAGTCGTACAGCGTGCAGGAGGTGCAGCAGGACGAGGCGTCGCTCGCGAAGCTCGGCGAGACATTGACGCTTCCCGACGGCTGGGCCTTTCGAACGCGGGTGATCGAGGAAAGGCTCGAGGTGGAGGCGGTGGACGGGAGCGCCGTCGTGGTGCAGGACGACTTCGGGAATACCTATCAGCGCTCGCAGCAATAGACTACGAACGGGGGAGTGGCCGCGAGGATCACACGGCGGCGTCATGATGGTCCAGCCCAAACAGCACGAGTTCCTGAAGAGCCTGTCGGCGCGCGCTCTCGCCACGCTCGATCTCGGTCCCCGCGACGCGCCCGCGTCGATGAGCGTAGACGAGCTCCGCCGCCATCTCGCTGGAGCGAGGCTGCCGGCGTGGGACGTCCTCTTCGAGCTTCACGCGCAGCTCGCTGGCATCGGTCCCCGGCGCGCGCCCGGACAGGCAGATCTATGCCTCTTCCCGGGGGCCGACGATCCGGCGATGCTCGCTCCGCCGCTTCGTGCCCGATCCGGCGCGATCCTCGCCGTCCCCGTCGGCCTGGCGATGCTTGGCGGCCGGACCTTCCCGTTGCTCGCCGATGAGCGAGGCGCCTTGCTGCACGCGAGCGGCGCGCCTGCGGCCGGGTCAGCCCGCGGCTTGATCGAGGTGCTCGCGTTGCTCGCCGCTCGCGAGCCGCTCGAGGCGCACCGCATCCGTGCCGCCTTTCTCCCGCGCCTCGGCGCACAGCTCGCGGGGGCGCTGGCCGCGCTGCCGGTGGTGGAAGCAAGCGACACCTCCCACACCTTCTGGGTCTATCCGGGGGGCGTGATCGCCGATGGTCACCCTCTCCGTGACGATCTTGCAGGCGAGACCTTCGTCTGGACGAGCTCGCTCGCGGACGTGGCATGTTGCATCGAGACGGCTCGCGGTGCCGCCTCCGAGGAGGCCGGCGTCGACGTGGCGGGGCTCGAAATGCTGGTGGATGCTCGCCCGCCGGAGGAGGCACCCCGGCCGCTCTCTCCGGAGGAGCGGCGCGCGCGCGGTGCCATTCGGACCCTATCGGAGGAGCCGGGGCAGGCCGGATACGTCTACGCCAAACGCTCGGGCCGTGACGTCGAGATCGAGGTGTTGCGTGAGCACGCAGGGCGCGTCCTCAAGGCGGAGCAGCTCTACCACGACGGCCGCATGGTGCTCGACTATGCGAACCCGCTCGAGGCGCTGCGCCCGTACCTCTCCGACCGCACGCTGGCCTATTACGCGACCATCGATCTCCGGTGGAACGCGGGCGATACCTGCTCGCCTGGAGAGCTCGCCGGGCTGTTCCATGCCGCGGGGATGGAGCTGTCCGAGCCGATCGCGGCGTTCGAGAAGACGTGCGGTGGATTGACCTTCGCTGGGCTCTCCTGGGGGATCTATTCCCACGTCAAGCGCGGTTTCGCCTTGCGAGCCATCGAGGGGTCGATGGCTACGCGGCTCGTGCACGTCGGCCATGCGACGGACACCGACAGCAACTATTACCTGGATCGAGAAGGCACGTTGTACGTGGACGCGAGAGAGATCGGGCTGCCGCCCTCGCCCGTCGCTGCATCCTGGTCCAGGTACTTCGAACGAGTCTTCACCGCTGGGCGGGTCTCTCCGTCCCGCCCGTTCTCCCTCGAGACGTTCGAGCGTGTCGGCGGAGCCTTGGCGGAGGCGTTCCATGTGCCCGTGCTCGGGTCCGGTACGGACCGTTATGCCTCCGTCTGGATACGCGAGGAGTTCGAGATCTACGAGCAGGTGAGCGACATCTTCTATGCGGCAGGGCGGCCGCGCACGGTCGTCGTCACGGCGCAGCTCACCGATCTCGTGCAAGCGCTCCGTGTTGTCCTCGGCGCCGCGCCGGGCGCGACGTTCTCCCTTCGGACTCCCAAGCCCATCGAGGACCGCCCCTTGCCGAGTGAACTGCCTGCTTTCTGCGCCCCTCTCCACGAGGACGCGCGACGGCTCTCGCGGCGTGAGCTCCGTGTCTACGGCCGACCCGGCGCCCCCAGCCTCTGGATCGGCGACCCCGGGCGCGGCAAATGATGTCCTCTCGTCCCCGGACGCCTCCCGACGACGAGACCGCCGACGACAGCCTCGGTGCGGGGCCCGACGAGCCCGAGGAGGAGAACCAGGGCGGCGGCGAGGAGCCCGAGGACAAGCGCCCGAACCTCTGGCCCGCATCCCTCCGCATGAACGTGCTCGTCCCGAGGGAGACACGCGCGGTCAAGGCCATCGTCCGATTCGCCGAGTACTTCCCTGTGTAGAGCGTCAGTAAAAAGATACTGTCGCTTGACACGCTCCGACGGAAGCGTTGCGCAACAGCGCAATCCGTTGCGGATCCTGACGGGGCATTGCGCTCAGCTCCTCGCTGTCTGAGACGTTTCGCCGAGACATTCACGCATCTCGCGCCGGCACGTGGGTTGCCGTGCAGCCACGCCGCAACGAAACCACGGCGTGTCGCCACGGCGGCAGGCCAGAACCCATCAGACATCCCAGGAGGTTTCCCCCGTGAGTGAATCACCGATGTTTTCGACCATGGTCCTCCCCCAGGAGCTCGTCGCGGACGACGTGATCGGTCTCCGAGATCAGATGAGCGCGCGGATCGCGGCGGTGCTCCGGCCGAAGGGCGGTAAGCGCAAAGAGGGCGACGCGCCGCTGCCCAAGGGGGTCGAGCCCGTCGCGGCGCTGCCGCCGCACATCGACAGACCGTGGAAGCGGTTCGAGGCGGCCGCGACGGAGCTTCAGGGATTCCGCGGCCTGCGGGCGAGCGCGCAGGCCGACCAGCGCCATTCTGGGACGAGCGAGGCCGAGCGGAGCGCGGCGAACACCGACAGCGACGACCGATGGCGCGCGCTCGAGCAGTGGAACGCGGGAGCCGCCGGGCTCTCCGAGGATGGGCAGACGCCGTCGCCGTCCGACGCGCGCTGGCTGTACGGGCAGCTCTTTCCGGCGCCCGAGGGGCTTCGCTTCATCACGCGCCGGCCCCGGGTCCAGTGGGCCGCGATGGTGCAGCGGATGAAGACGCTGGAGGAGGAGCGCGCCCAGGCGGTGATCGAGCAGTTCGGCGGGACCCGGCACTTCCGGCAGCTCGTCGCCGCCCATGCGCGCTTCGGCGAGGCGTACGGCTTCACGACCGTGGTGCTCGCCAAGGAAGGCGGGCCGACCGATGGCCGGCCGCAGTGGAGCGCCGCCCGGGATGCGCTGCGGAGCCTGATCCAGAAGATCGAGAGCCACGCCGACCCGGAGATCCCGGGGAGCGAGGCGCTCGCCGCGTTCCTGCTGGCGCCCTACGTCGAGATGGTCGACGACCTCGCGAAGCCCCGTCGAAGAGCCTCCGCGACAAAGCCCGAAGCCGTCCCGGCGCCACCGCTCGGGGCGGGCGGGACGCCGTGAACCCGTCCGGGTGAGCCGGCTCCTCCACGTGGGAGACGAGGTGCACTCGTCTCCCGGTGGACGTGGCTCCAGCAAAAGACGAGTAGCACTCGTCTCCCGGTGGACGTGGCTCCAAGAAAAGACGAGTAGCACTCGTCTCCCGGTGGACGTGGCTCCAGCAAAAGACGAGTAGCACTCGTCTCACGGTGGACGTGGCTCCAGCAAAAGACGAGTGGCACTCGTCTCCCGGTGGACGCACCTCCAAGAAAAGACGAGCGGCACTCGTCCCGGCGGTGGACGAGCCTTTGCCTTGTGATGCCTCTTGGATGTGCGCTCGCCTGCCGTAGACTCGCTGGCCATGACGGCGAGCCGGCGGGGTCTCTACCAGGATCTGATCACCGAGGCGTTGGCGTCCGGCCTGCGCGAGCTCGACGCCAGCCTGGAGGTCCACACCGCGGCGCTCCGGGCCGCTGAGGCCGCCGACCGTATCGCACTGCACCTGGGTCGCCTCGTGCAGCGCGCCATCTCCGGCGTGCCCGATGCAGAGCGTGTGGCCGTCGGCGTGGGTCTGGCGCGGAGGCTCGTCGAGCAGATCGATCAGGTGATCGCCGGCGCGGAGCTCCAGCCCGAGGCGCCCGTCGAGCCGGCGACGGTGCTCCACGCCATCGTCGGGCGCCAGCCGGACGGCAGGCCGGAGACGATCCCCGAGCCGCTCATCCCGCTCCTCGACACGGCGCTGCTCACCAACGCGCCTGGCGAGCCGAGGGTGGGCCACCAGCTCCTGACCGAGGTTCGCTCGGCGGACCGCATCGACGTCGTCATGGCGTTCGTCCGCCGGAGCGGCATCGCCCCGCTGCTCGATGCGCTCCGCGTGCACTGTCAGGAGGGCCGCGCGCTGCGTGTGCTGACGACCACGTACACGGGATCGACCGAAGCGACGGCGCTCGAGGCGCTCCGCAAGATCGGCGCCGACGTGTGCGTGTCGTACGACACGGGGACGACTCGCCTGCACGCGAAGGCCTGGCTGTTTCATCGCGCGTCGGGCTTCTCGACCGCCTATATCGGCTCCTCCAACCTGACGCACACCGCGCAAACGAGCGGGCTCGAGTGGAACGTTCGCGTGTCCGGCGCGCGCAACCCGGATGTCATCGCCAAGGTCGCCGCCGTCTTCGAGAGCTACTGGAACAGCGGCGACTTCGTGCCGTACGACCGCGCGGAGTTCCTTGACCGCGTCGATCTGGCGACGAACGCGACGCCATTGGTGATGCTCAGCCCGATCGAGCTCCGCGCCGAGCCGTTCCAGGAGCGTCTGCTCGAGCAGATCGCGCTCTCCCGCGAGCGCGGGCATCACCGCAACCTGCTGGTATCGGCGACCGGCACCGGCAAGACCGTCATGGCCGCCATCGACTACGCCCGGCTCCGGGAGGCGCTCCCCCGCGCACGCCTGCTCTTCGTCGCGCACCGCGGGGAGATCCTGGAGCAGAGCCTCGCGACGTTTCGTCACGGCCTGCGCGATCATGCCTTTGGCGAGCTGTGGGTCGGCGGCCGTCACCCGCGGCGCTTCGAGCATGTCTTTGCGTCGATCCAGAGCCTCTCGGCAGCAGGGCTCGATGAGCTGGATCCGTCCCATTTCGACGTGGTGATCATCGATGAGTTTCACCACGCCGCCGCGCCGTCGTACCGCGCGCTGCTGGAGCGCGTGCGTCCCGTCGAGCTCCTCGGCCTCACGGCCACGCCCGAGAGGAGCGATGGGCTCCCGCTCCTCGGCTGGTTCGATGACCGGATCGCCGCAGAGCTGCGGCTCTGGGACGCGATCGATCAGCACCGGCTCGTTCCGTTCGTCTACTACGGCATCCACGACGGGCTGGACCTGCGCGATGTGCCCTGGCGTCGCGGGCGCGGCTACGACGTGGAGGGGCTCTCCAAGCTGCTCACGGCCAACGACGTCTGGGCCCGGCAGGTGGTCGCCCAGCTCGCCGCGCATGTTGATGACACGCGAACGATGCGGGCGCTCGGCTTCTGCGTCAGCATCGAGCACGCGCGGTTCATGGCGCGCGTCTTTCGCGAGGCCGGTGTCGCGGCGACCGCGGTGTGGGGGGACAGCCCCCATGACGAGCGGCGCGCGGCCCTCGCGGATCTCGGCGCGCGGCGGGTCAACGTTGTCTTCTCCGTGGATCTGTTCAACGAGGGCATCGATGTCCCTGCGGTCGACACGCTGATCCTCCTGCGCCCGACCGACAGCCCCACGCTCTTCTTGCAGCAGCTCGGGCGCGGCCTGCGGCGCAGCGCCGGCAAGACCGTTTGCACGGTGCTCGACTTCGTCGGGCACCATCGGCGCGAGTTCCGCTTCGATCGCCGCTTCGCAGCCCTGCTCGGCGGGAGCCGGAAGGAGCTCGTTCAGCAGATCGAAGGCGGGTTCCCGTTTTTGCCCGCGGGCTGCCACATGGAGCTCGACCAGAAGGCATCGGAGCTCGTGCTCGACAACATCCGGCAAGCGGTGCCGTCGGGGTGGACGGCCAAGGTCGACGAGCTGCGGCGGCTCGCCCGCAGCGGCGACGTGAGGCTTGCGCAGTTCCTCGAAGAGACCGGGCTTGAGCTCGAGGACGTCTATGCCGGGCAGCGCTCGTGGTCAGACCTCCGTGGTGACGCCGGGCTCGCGTCGCTGGGCGTGGGCCCGCACGAACAGGTGCTGCGGCGCGCGTGCGGGCGGCTGCTCCACGTCGACGACTTCGTGCGAATCGAGGTGGTTCGCCGGCTGCTCGCGTCCGACGCGTGTCCCGATCCGGGGGCGATGAGCCTGCGGGAGCGCCGCCTCTTGCGCATGCTCGTCGCCACCGTGGCCGATCGCGCCATCGACAAGGCGACCACCCTTGCGCAGGCGTGCGCTCTCGTCTGGGCGCACCCCCAGGTGCGCGCGGAGCTCGTCGAGGTGATGGACGTGCTCGCTGCCCGCGTGGACCACGTTCACCGGGAGCTCGCGACCCATCCGGACGTGCCGCTCCAGGTGCACGCGCGCTACTCGCGCATCGAGATCCTGGCGGCGTTCGGCGTCGGGGGCAGCGCGAAGGTCGCGCCCTGGCAGACAGGCGTGTACTGGGCGAAGGACGCCCGCGCCGACCTGCTCGCGTTCACGCTCGACAAGACGAACGGGCAGTTCTCGCCGACGACGCGCTACCGCGACCATGCCATCAACCGGCAGCTGATCCACTGGGAGAGCCAGTCGACCACCCGCGCCGAGAGCGAGACGGGGCAGCGCTACCAGCAGCACGAGGAGCTCGGCACGGCGGTGATGCTGTTCGCGCGGCTGCGCAGCGACGAGCGGGCCTTCTGGTTCCTGGGGCCGGCGAGCTATGTGCGGCACGAGTCGGAGTTGCCTATGGCGATCACGTGGCGGCTGAAGCATGCGCTGCCGGGGGACCTGTTCGCGTCGTTCGCCGCGGCGGTGGCGTGAGGGGAACCTTGTCCGCTTCTACGGACAAAGTGCTTGCCTGCGGTGCGCGTTGCAAAGTGACCCACCCGCCGGCTCTCGTCTCGGCATTGCTCGGAGCTCGAACTGCCGCGGGAGTCTGAACCACAAGCAGGTCGTTCCGGGCCGCCATTGGTGGGACGACAGGAAGGCGCAGGAAGCTGCGCTCGGGTGCATCCATGTTCGCCGGCCTACGAGGCATCGCTTGCTTCCGAAGCGACGAGCTTCTCCTGCTATTCCTTGTACGAGATCCCCTCGTTCTTTAGCTTCCAGGCAACACGCCCATTGAGCCCGGTGCCAGACACGACGGCCGCTGCTCCAGAAGGTGAATCGAAGGCGTACTCCTGAGTGAACCGGAACAGGTTCGGGTTCCCGTTGGCCGGCACGAGTACCCCGGCGTCTCGAAGGTTCTTGCGAAGCGCGCGTGCTCCGTCGCCGAGGGACTCGACCTCCCTCACCCGCGCCGAGGAGCCCTGGCGGAGGACAAACTGGCCCTCGCGCGCGACGCACTCGGCCCTCGCGTCCTCCCATCGAGGCTCGAGAACTATCTCGTTCGTGTCGCCCGCCGGGTCCGGCTTCGCACGCGGGAGGGCGGCGCGGACCGCGGGCGCACATGACGGCGTTCGCGCGCGTTCCCGCCCGCCTCCAGCAGGCCATCGTGTCCCGCCTGGGCTGGACCAGCCTGCGGCCCGTCCAGGAAATGGCGGGCGAGGCGATCCTCGACGGGAAGAACGCCGTGGTGCTCGCGCCGACGTCCGGGGCCTTGAGCTGGGGCCGAGGAGGGAGCTGGCGCGATTGGATGGAAGCGTCGCGACCCTTCATGTCGACAAGGATGCGCACGGGGTGCTCGTCGGGCGCGCTGTTGAACGCCCGCTGCACCTCGTCGCGGGCGTCGTCGCCCATGCCGCCGTGGAACTGCATGATCGTAACCGTCCAGTTGGCGACGCATTGAGCGTCGGCGTGACCTGGCTGGCTGGAGGCGAGCATGGGTCAGCACCGAGAGCAGCAACTCTGGGAGCAGTTGGTGGCGGAGGTGGAGGGCGGCGCCCTCTACTACAAGCGCCTCGAGCGAGGCTGCTTTCGAGTGCCGCCGGTCAGCAAGGACGGTACGGCGGTCGAGATGGATTCGACCGGCTTGGCGATGCTGCTCGACGGGATCGACGTCGCCCGTGTACGACGCCCCGAGCCGTGGCGCCCTCGATTGCGCTCTTGCGCACGGCGGTGCCCACGAAGTCGTCGAGCCGCCCGCCGGCCTCGGCCTCGGCGTGCAGGCGCGCGAGCTTCCCGAAGACGGCCGGATCGCGCCGCACCACCTCGATCTGCGCGGCCACCATCGCCTTCTGAAGCTTCTGCAGGTCCTTCAGCAGCGCGCTGTAGGTCTCGGGTTTCACGGGAGCCTCCGGAACTCGGCGATGCCGTCGAGCAGCGACGGGACCGAACCCGCCCGCTGCGGAATCGTGCTCAGGCGAGCGTGGTCCGCGAACGCCTCGGCAGCGCCGGCGCATTCGCTCTCGAAAGGGAGCTTGGGGTACGCCTCCACCTCATCGAGCGGCTGCCCTTCAGGAACAGACCGCGACATGTCCAGCGCGTAGATCCATGTCTCGATGTTGCGCTTCGGCACCAGCTCCGCGATCGGCTCCTTCTCGCCGCGAGGCGCCTCACCGGATCCCTTCAGCTCCGCCGCGAGCTGCGCGTGGCGCGCGGCGACCGTATGGGTAGGGTCCGCGTCGATGTGCGCGACCAGCCCTGTCGAGGCGCTGGCGTTCTGCCTGCGAAACGCCTTCACTTCGCGAGGGTAGCTCGCGACGACATAGCCGTGACCGGCTCCCCCGCTGACGGTCGACGGGAGAGGCACTTTCCGGATGCGCCGGGGGTTCGCGCCCGCCCGGACGAGCGCCCGGCAGATGAACACCTGCGCCTGCAAGTCCTCGCAGAGCACGACGAACTGCGCGCGATCACTCACCGTCCCACCCGCGCGCGACCGTCTCGGCAGCAGTCAATCCTTCGGCGCCAGCGAACGGCGCGACGCGCGTGGGCCCTCGACCGCGGAAGAACCTCGTCCCGTGCGACGGAGCGAGCTGGTTGAGCAGCTCCGGGTGGTGGCTGATGAACCATACTTGCGGCCCGCTCGCCGACAACGAGAGCTCGAGCACCTCGCTCAACCAGGGCTGGATCTCGCGAAGCGCGACGTAGTTGTCGGGCTCATCGAAGATGACGAGCCTGCCCGGCTGCAGGACGGCGTGTCTCAGGAAGTACAGGCTGCAGAGCTGCCGCTGCCCCTCGGAGAGCTCGGAGAAGTCCACCACGTACGGGCTGCTGTCCTCCAGAAGGAACGTCGCCTCGAGCTTCGGCGCCGTTCGACTGACCTGCAGCGCCTGGAAGCCATCCAGCACCTGCTGGAGAGCCTGGGTGGCGCGCATCGCCCCGCTGAAATCCTGTGCTATCCATCGAGGAAGCCAGGAAGCGAAGTTGGACAGGTCCGGGGTGAGCTCGTCCGCCTCTTCGTCCGTGCGCGAGGACATCGCGCGCGGATCCGGTCGAAGAAACCACAGATCGTCACGCAGCCATCGCTTGAACGCCGTGAGGCGCTTGTTGTCCTTTCCGGCCGCGATGGCGCCCAGCCCGGAGCGGGCCCAGTCACCGCTGACGCGGGGACCGTGGGCGCCGTCGTCATGGAAGAGCTGCAGTTCCCCCATGGCGAATTCCATGAGCAGCCGGTCCCCCAGCTGGAGGGTCTCACGCTTCACGTGGCTCTTGTTCGGTTCGTGTGGGCTGTGTTCGATCGTCAGCTTGTAGGTATAAGCGTGCTGCTCGATCTGCACGTCGAGCTCGATGCTCAGGTCGAACCTCTTCTCCCACCGCGCGCGAGAGACACCGGGAAACCAGCGCCGGAGCTCACCCTGCTCCGCGACCAGCGCGCGGATGCCCCACAAGGCATCGATCACCGAGGACTTGCCGGACCCGTTCTCGCCGAGAAGCAGGGCGAGCTTCCCCGGCTTCCATTCGAAATTGACGAGCGTGCGGAAGTTGTCGATGTAGATGCGGGTGATCACGACGTCTCCAGGTACACGGCCGCCATGTCGGGCGTGTACGGCAGGTTGTACTTCTCGTTGAGGCACACCCGGTCCTCGTGGATGCCGCCGGGCACCGCGAGCACCGCCAGGCCGTGCTTGCCGCCGCGGGCGCGCTCGTAGAAGCCGGAGAGCCAGGCCATGAGACCCAGCGGGCCGAGCAAGGAGGGCTGGCCGAGCACGGTGACCCTGGCGGTCCGCGCGTCGCGCACCGGGGCGCGGGGGGTGCCCGCGAGACCCGCCGGCCAGCTGCCGAGCGCCGCGAGCTGGGCCTGAAGCGCGCCGACCTGCGGGTCGGTCATTGCGATGTTGCCGCCCTCCCGAGGCGGGCGCGGGCCACCGCGCTCGAGTCGGGCGATCTCGCGCAGGGTCCAGCTGAGCGGGCTGAGGGGACTCGTCGGCATGGCAGAAGACGTTCCTGTACCACGAAGCCTCCGAGATCGGACCCTCGCCAGCGGTTCGACGCGGCGCGGTCTGTCGCGCCTGACCGAGCGGCCCGGCCGTCGTCTGGTCGAAGCACATCCTGTCGTCGCTCCGCTGGCGGACCTTGGCGCTAGGCTAGGATCACGTCGCGCTGGTGGGCGAGGTAGGCGAGCGGGCGTGCAGCGAGCAGGCACGCTTCTCGAACGAAGCCGGCGAGGTCTTTGCGCAGGGGACGGAACGCACGGCAGGGTGTCCTGCCGAGTGTGTTCCGTGCGAATCTCTCGTCCGCATGCAGCTGCTTCTGCTTCACTGCCCGGAGGACGACGACGGCGCGAGGGCTCTCCGGCCTCACATCGAGCAGGTGTGCCGCGGAGAAGGTGGCGAGGTGCTGGACTCTTGCCTCGTGGGCGGCGAGCACGTGGAGCACGGGATCGAGGAGCGCCTCCGCGCGGCGACCCATGTCGTCATCCTTGTCTCCGCGCGGCTGCTCGACTGGTCTGCATGGCGCAGGGTCGCCCATCGTGCCCTCATTCACCGGAGGCGCGCCGAAGTCTCGCTCGTGCGCTGGAGGGCCTGCGTCGACGACCAAGACCAGGTACTCCGTCGCTTCGGGCCGATCCTCGATCCCGCGGTGGCGACCGTCACCGACGCCGGCGAAGCTCTCGTCGCGATCGCGCGTCGCGTCGGCGAGGCGCTGCGGGCGGCGCGACTCGGTCCGAGGTGTGTCGCGCTCGGCCGCCTCCCTCCGCCTGAACGAGCGATCGTGGGCCGCGAGCAGGAGAAGCGATCGCTGGATGACGCGCTCGTGAATGACGCCGTCCAAGTCGTCGTCGTGATCGGCGAAGGGGGGGCCGGCAAGACGCAGCTCGTCCGAACCTGGCTCGACGGCATGCAACCGGTCTATGGCGGGGTCGAAGCCGTGATCTCTTGTTCCATCGAAGATCAGGACGGCGGGGGAGCGCCGTCTGCGTCGGCGGCGGTGTCCGTGTTGCTCGCTGCGATCGGAGAGACCCCCTCGGCAGATCCCATGGAGAACGTGAGCCGGCTGGTCCGGCGCGTGCGCGATCGCCGGACGATCGTGGTCATCGATGGGCTAGAGCCGCTGCAGGACGCCCGAGGAAAGCTGATCGACAGGCACATGGGGATCCTCGTTCGCGATCTGGCATCTCAGATGTACGGCGGGCTGTGCGTGATCACCACGCGTCCCCCCTTCGAGCTCGGAGGTGCCGGCGTCCGCCGCATCCAACTCGGCCCCGTCGACCGCGCGTCTGCCATCCAGGTGCTGCGGAGCCGAGACGTGCGCGGGTCCGACGAGGATCTCGGGCGCCTGGCCGATCGCCTGCGCCGCCACGCCCTCTCGCTCGCCCTCGTGGCCGACTACCTGAGCGAGGCGCACGGAGGCGACGTCCTCGTGGCCGACCGTCTTGATCTCGGCGCGGAGGATATCGACGACGGCGGCCGGATCCAGCGCATCCTCTCCTTCTATGAAGAGCGCTTGAAGCCCGAGGAGCGCGCCGTGCTCGGCATCGTCGCGCTCTGCGAGCGGCCCACCGATCTCGCCACGCTCGCCGCTCTCGGCGCCCCGCCAAGTGTCCCGGGCTTTGCGGCGGCGCTCGGCGATGCTTCACCCGAACATCTCAGGCGAACCTGCGCGCGTCTCGAGAGAACTGCGCTCCTCCTGAAGACCGAAGCGGGTGCCTGGGATCAGCACCCTCTCGTGCGCGGCTACTGGCGACGCCGGCTCGAGGCGAGCGATCCCGCCGGGGTCCGTTCCGCACATGAGCGCCTGTTCGAGCGGTTTCGCAGCCTGGCATCTCCCGCGGTCGGGGGCGCGGTCCGCCGCGAGGAACTCGATTTACTCTATGCAGCCGTCGCGCACGGCGTTCAAGCTCGGCGATGGGCCGAATCGTTCGAAGTCTTGCACGACCGCATTCGACAGGGGGAGCGCCACACCAGCCTCAAGCTGCACGGCGCAGTGGCCGAAGACCGGCGCGCCTTTTTCGCCTTCTTCGCTCGGAACACCTTTCATGTTCTGGGGGACCTTCCCCCCTCGCAGCGATATTGGCTCGAAAACAGCGCGGGGGTGCTCCTCCGTGTGCACGGGGAGACGTCCGACTCCGTGCGCCTCCTCGAGCGCGCCGTTCGGACGGCGGTTGATGCCGGCCATTCAGCAGGAGCAGCAGAGTCTGCGCGCAACCTGGCCTCCGTATACTCGCTGAGAGGCAACCTCATGGGGGCGCTCGAGTCCGCGGAGAGCGCTGTGCGCCACGCCGATGCTTCTGGTGAGCTGCGTCCTCGCCTCAATGTGCGTGACTTCCGAGCTTACCTCATGCACCGGCTCGGTCGGTTGCACGAAGCCCGCGCGGCCTACGAGGCGATCGAGCAGATCCGGGATCGGGAGATGGCGGGTCAGATGGGTGTGGCGCACTACCCGTTCGCGAGCCACGCCGCGCTGCTGCTCGACCTTGATGAGGTGGATCTCGCCCACGACCGCGCGGTGCGGGCCTACCAGCTGACCCACGGTGATGATCCCGATGCTGGTTCGCTGCTCAACCGCGGTCTGTCCGCCCGCGTGCTCGCCCGGACGCTCGTTGCGCTTGGGCGGCCGGACGAGGCGAGCCGGCGCTTCGAGGAAGCCGTGTCGCTCGTCCGAGATGCCGGGCGCTGGGACCACCTCGCCTCTTGTCTCGTCGATTGTGCATCGTTCTGGGCAGAGAGGGATACTCACCTGGCCCGGAAGCATCTCGATGAGGCGCGCCGGATCTCCGAAGGCCGTAGCTTCCGCCTCAGCGAAGCCGCCGCGGCGCTCACCACGGCCCGTGTAGCCCTCGTCGAGAACATTCTTCCCGAGGCGGCCAGGCAGCTCGATGCGGCCGAGGCGCTTCTGCTGGAGATGCGCTATCGCGTCCGTGTCGCATGGCTCCACGTCCTTCGCGCACGGCTCTGCTGCGCACAAGGAGACCAGATCGGCGCGCGCCGGCAGGCAGACCTGGCTCGTCAGGAAGCGAGCGAGATGGGGCTGAAGAGGCGCGACTTCTGGCGAGAGCTGGAATCCTACGGCCGTGTCGAGGAGAGCTCATGAAGATCCTACAGGTCATCCACGGCTACCCGATGCGCTACAACGCAGGCTCGGAGGTCTACACGCAGACGCTCTGTCGCGGGCTCGCCGGCCGCCACGAGGTCCACGTATTCACGCGCGAGGAGGACCCGTTCGCGCCGGATTTCGCGCTCCGCCACGAGAAGGACACCGACGATCCGCGCATCTCGCTCCACCTCGTCAACACGCCGCGCGTTCGAGACGGCTACCGGCACGCCGGCGTCGACCAGCGCTTCGCCGAGCTCTGCGACCGACTCCGTCCCGACGTGGTCCATATCGGCCACCTCAATCACCTCTCGACCTCGCTCGTCACGGAGGCCGCCGGGCGAGGGATCCCCATCGTGTACACGCTGCACGACTACTGGGTGATGTGCCCGCGCGGGCAGTTCATGCAGACGCACCCAGCGAACCCGGACGATCTTTGGGCGGCGTGTGACGGCCAAGAGGACCGGAAATGCGCCGAGCGCTGCTACGCGCGCTTCTTCTCGGGCGCGCCGGACGAGCGTGAGGAAGACGTCGCGTACTGGACAGGCTGGGTCGCGCGCCGGATGCGCCACGTGCGCGAGATGGCCGATCTCGTCGACGTGTTCATCGCGCCCGCGCGCTACCTGGAGCGCCGGTACCGGGAGGCGTTCGGTCTGCCCGAGCGCAAGCTGGTCTACCTGGACTATGGCTTCGATCTCTCCCGCCTCGTCGGGCGCGCCCGAACCCCGGGGGAGCCGTTCACCTTCGGGTACATCGGGACGCACATCCCCGCGAAGGGCATCCACCAGCTCCTCGAGGCCTTTGGGCAGGTGAGGGGAGACGCTCGGCTCCGCATCTGGGGCCGGCCGCGCGGGCAGGACACCGAAGCGCTCCGCGCGATCGCGCAACGACTTCCGGGCGACGCCGGCGCTCGTGTGGAGTGGCTGCCCGAGTACCGCAACAAGGATATCGTGCGCGACGTCTTCGACAGGGTCGATTGCATCGTCGTGCCATCGATCTGGGTCGAGAACTCGCCGCTCGTCATCCACGAGGCCTTGGAGGCGCGCGTGCCGGTGATCACCGCGAACGCCGGCGGCATGGCCGAGTACGTGCACCACGAGGTCAACGGCCTCCTCTTCGAGCACCGCGACCCTTCCTCGATGGCGCGCCAGATGCAGCGCCTCGCAGACGATCCGGCGCTCGCCCGCCGCTTCGGCCAGCGCGGGTACGCGCAGTCCGAGTCCGGACACGTGCCCGACCTTGCAGGCCACGTCGAGGCGATGGAGCGCATCTACGCCGAGGTCATCGCCCGCCGCGACGCCGCTCGGATCGAGCCCGGCCAGGGGCCGTGGCGCATCACGTTCGACACGAACCCGGACACCTGCAACCTCCGCTGCATCATGTGCGAGGAGCACTCGCCCTACAGCCCTCTGCAGGAGGCGCGGAAGGCTGCTGGAAAGCCGCGCCGGTTGATGCCGATCGAGCTCGTGCGTCGCGTGATCGCCCAGTCGGCCGGCCGTGGCCTCCGCGAGGTGATCCCTTCCACCATGGGTGAGCCGCTCCTGTACGACCATTTCGACGAGATCGTCGACATCTGCCGGGAGCACGGGGTCAAGCTCAACCTGACAACGAACGGGACCTTCCCGCGACGGGGGGCCCGGGAATGGGCCGAACGGCTCGTGCCGATCACCTCCGACGTGAAGATCTCCTGGAACGGGGCCACGCGGCAGACGCACGAGCTGATCATGCTTGGAGCCCGCTGGGAAGCCGTGCTCGAGAACGTGCAGGCGTTCATCGCCGTCCGCGACGCGCACGCCGCCGACGGCGGGAACCGCTGCAGGGTCACGTTCCAGCTCACGTTCCTGGAGGCGAACGTCGCCGAGCTCGCCGACATCGTGCGGCTCGCGATCCGCCTCGGCGTGGACCGCGTCAAGGGACATCACCTGTGGGCGCACTTCGAGGAGATCAAGCCGCTCTCGATGCGCCGCGATGCCGGGGCGATCCGGCGCTGGAACGAGGCCGTGCTGGCCGCGCGAGAGGCGGCGTCGGAGCGCGCATTGCCGAACGGCAAGCACGTGCTGCTGGAGAACATCTTCCTGCTCGACGAGTCGGCCCCCGACGACCTGGCCCCGGGAGGTCGCTGCCCGTTTCTTGGGCAGGAGGTGTGGATCAGCGCCGAGGGACGCTTCGACCCGTGCTGCGCACCCGACGCGGAGCGCAGGACGCTCGGCGATTTCGGCAATCTCCACGAGGCGGGGCTGATGGAGATATGGAACGGCGAGCCTTACCAGCGGATGCTCAAGACCTACCGGAGCCGCGCGCTCTGCCTTGGGTGCAACATGCGGCGGCCGGCCGGTGAGCCATGAACGACTGGCGATGTGCCCGGGTCGCCCCGGCGAGGACGCACCACCTCGTGGACGGCGAGCCGATGTACTCCGCACGCTTCGAGGAGGTGCTCGCGTTCCACGCCCCGGGCCTCTCGCCCGCGCGGTGCGGCAGCACGGCCTGGCACATCGATGCGCGCGGGGAGCCCGCCTATGCGCGGAGGTTCGAGCGGACATTCGGTTTCTATGAAGGGCGCGCTGCCGTCTCGGCTCCCGAGGGCTGGCATCACATCCTGCCGGATGGCGCCGAGCTCTATCCAGAGCGGTACTCCTGGTGCGGCAACTACCAGGACGGTCGGTGCGTGGTCCGCGACAGCGAGGGACTCTACAGCCACATCGATCAGGCCGGGCGTCCCCTGTATGCGGCGCGGTGGCGCTACGCGGGCGATTACCGCGACGGCGCCGCGGTCGCACAGGGCGAGGATGGCCGCTCCACGCATATCGATGCGCGCGGCGAGCTCGTCCACGGTCGCCGTTATCTCGACCTGGACGTGTTCCACAAGGGCTTTGCGCGCGCCCGCGACGAGCGGGGGTGGATGCACGTGGATGGCCGCGGGCAGCCTGCGTATGCTCAGCGGTTCGCCATGGTGGAGCCGTTCTACAATGGCCAGGCGCGTGTCGAGCGCCTCGATGGATCGCTGGAGATCATCGATGAGACCGGGCGGACGGTGAACGTGCTGCGGGCCCCTTTGCGGAGCGAGCTCGCGGCGCTCTCTGCGGATCTGGTGGGTCTCTGGAAGACCGAGACCCTGGCGGCAGCGGTGGAGCTCGGCGTCATCGAGGTGTTGCCTGCGACAGAGGCCGAAGTGGCAGCGCATTGTGGCCTGCCAGAGGAGCGGGCGCGCCGCCTTCTGCGTGCGCTGGGCGAGCTCGGCATCCTCGAAGGGGCAGCGGACGGCAGGTGGTGCACCACGAGCCGCGGTGAACACCTGCGCTGCGAGCCGGCGATCCGCTGACGCTCTCGGACGCGGCGATCGAGTACGCGGGACCGCTGCGCATCTGCTGGTGGCGTTGCCAGGGTGAGGTGGCTCGGCCATTGCTGCCACTCCCTCCTTGCCGTCGCTTCGCTCAGTCGATCCCGATCACCACCTTGCCGAAGTGCTTCCCTGCCGCGAGCTTCGCGAGCGCCTCGTTCGCCCGCTCGATCGGAAAGACCTCATCAACCACCGGCCGGATCCCGTGCAGCTCGAGCGCCGCCCCGAGCTCCACGGTCGCCTGCCGCGACCCCACCACGGTCCCCTCGACGCGGATCGCCCGGAACAGGATCGGCATCGGATCGATCTGGCTCCCCAGCCCGCTGAGCAGCCCGATCAAGCTCACCACGCCCCCCGTCTTCACCGCCTGCATCGATCGCGGCAGCGTCCCCGCGCCGCCCACCTCGATCACCCGGTCCACCCCTTCGCCGCCCGTCAGCCGCAGCACCTCCTCGTGCCACTCCGGCTGCTTCCTGTAATCGATCGCCTCGGTCACCCCGAGCGCGCGCAGCCGCTCGATCTTCGCCGCGCTGGACGACGTGGCGATCACGCGCAGCCCCGCCGCGCGCGCCAGCTGCGCGGCGAACAGCGACACTCCGCCGGTCCCCTGGACAAGCACCGTCGCCCCCGGCGCCGGCCGCGGCCCCGACTCGAACAGCGCTGTCCACGCCGTCACCCCAGCGCACGTCAGCGTCGCCGCCTCGTTGAACCCAAGGTGCGCCGGCGCGCGGACGATCGCGTCCTCCCCGAACACCACCAGCTCCGCGAGCACCCCGTCGTTCCCGCCCGCACCGAGCGTCGTGGTGCGATACTCCCTGCGGAACGGCCCCGAATCCCACGTCGGGAAGAACGTCGAGATCACGCGATCTCCCTCCTTCCAGCGCCGCACGCCCGCTCCGATCGCGACCACCTCGCCCGCCGCGTCGCTGAGCGGGACGAGCCCGTCCTTGCGCTCCCCGCCGTACAGCCCGCGCACGACCATGAGGTCACGGTAGTTGATCGACGCGGCGCGGACGCGCACGAGCACCTGCCCCGGACCGGGCGTGGGTGCGGGGCGCTCGGCGAGCGTCCACGCGTCCGATTCCGAGGCGTTCTTCCGAATGATGACAGTCTTCATGGCGTGTCCTCCAATCTTCCCTGGACACCCGATCCGTAGATCCGTTCCTCCGGGCGCGGTAGTCCGCGCGAGGGAACGTCACCTGTGCTATTTCAGCACAGATCATGATCTCGCTCGCCGCGATCGAGCTGCTCGTCGCCACCGTCGAGACCGGTAGCTTCTCGCGCGCCGCGCGCCGGCTCGGCGTCACGCCGTCCGCGGTGAGCCGGCGCGTGATGCGCCTCGAGCAGGAGCTCGGCGTGGCGCTGCTGGCGCGCACGACGCGGTCGCTCCGCCTGACGGACGACGGGCAGGCCTTCTACGCGCGCTGCGTCCGCATCGTCGAGGAGCTAGGGGAGGCGACCGAGGCGATCGCGCGCGCGAGCAAGAAGCCGGTGGGGCTCCTGCGCGTCGACGCGCCGGTGGCGCTCGGACGGGACGTGATCGCGCCGAGCCTGCCGCGCTTCGCGGCGCGTTACCCCGACGTCCGGATCAACCTGACGCTGCGCGATCAACACGTCGACCCCGTGGCCGAGGGGCTCGACCTGCTCGTGCGCATCGGCCCGCTCGGCGACTCGAGCCTCGTCGCGCGCCGGCTCGGCGCGAGCCGCCTCGTCCACTGCGCGGCGCCGTCGTACATCGCGCGGCGCGGCGCGCCCGCGACGCCGGCCGATCTCGCGCACCACGAGTGCGTCGGGTACCTGCGCGACGGGCGGCCCACAGGGTTCCGCTTCCTGACCGGAGACGGCGACGCCGTGCTCGAGGTGCCCATCTCCGGGCCGTTCCACGCGAATGACGTGGATGTCCTGAGGCACCTCGCGATCGCCGGGAGCGGGATCATCGCGATGTTCGACTTCCTCGCGAAGGACGCGCTGGCCGCCGGAACGCTCGTGACCGTGCTCGACGAATTCCCGACGACCACCTGGCCGATTCACGCGCTGTATCCGAAGAACCGGCACCTGTTGCCGAAGGTGCGCGTGTTCGTCGATTTTCTCGCGGAGATCTTCGCTCCACCCTTGCCCGAGCGCCGGGGAGAGCGCCGGCGGAGCGGGCGACGTTGAGCGCTCCTCGCGGGGACCGTCAGCGCTGTCAGAACTGGTAGAGCCCGCCCGCCTCGACGCCCCAGCCCGTGCGGCTGGCGTCATGCTGCGCTGCCGCCGCCGGATCGAGCTTGTGGCGCGTGAGCAACAGGGAAGGCTCGAGCACGATCGAGAGCCCCTTCAGGGGCGCGAAGGCATAACCCGCGCGCAGGGTCACGTTGCGCTCGATGCCGGGACCATTGGCGCCCACGCGCGCGGGAGCGGTGGCCGGCGCGCCGCCCGCCGCAGGGGTTCCGGGCGTGTAGCCGAGCTGCATCTCGTCGGTGCTGAGCACCATCGCGGTCCCGGCGACGAGGTGCAAAGAGTGCTTGTCGAACGTGACCTTCCCCGACACCCAGCCGCCCACCTCGGCGACGTCGTCCGTGCGATAGCCCTGCCCGAGCGTCAGGAGACCCAGGTTGGCGAGGTTCTTACCGCCGTACGCTTCGGCCCGCACGTTCAGCGAACCGCTCGTGACCTCGCCGAACAGGTTGCCGCCGAGCGCCAGCCGCCCCTCTTCGGTCGGCAGGTTCGCGTCGAAGGCGAGCCGCGTGCCGATCACCGAGGCGCCCACCCATGCTGTCTTCTCGGCGCGATAGCTCGCGCGAAGCGAGACGGTCGGCGTGCGCGAGTACTCGACGTTGTTGAGGATGGCCGTGACGTTCTGGCTGACCAGACCGAGCGCGGCGCCCACCTCGACGCTGCCGATGTTCCCGACGTAGGCGAGCTGGTGGCGCATGAAGCCCGAATTTCCGGACTGAAACAGGCCACCCACGAGGTTGTACGTGTGCGTGTTCAGCGGCGAGAACAGATCCCATGTCTGGCCGAGCGTGAGCTTGTGCCCGTCGGCAGGAGACCAATCCAGGAACGCCTGACGCACGCGGAGGCTCATCCCCTGAGCCGGCGAGGACTTGCCGAAATCGACGAAATCGACCTCGATCTGCCCCTTCACGGGCGTGCCCTCCCCGACGGCCACGCCAAAGCGCGTCTGCTGCGCCTGAAAGGTGAGGCCGACGGCATCCGGATCGGCGAGGAACAGCGGATTCACCGCGGCCGTCGGGGCGGAGTAGTTCGGGTTGCCGAAGGACTCGAGGCCGTTCCCCACGACGACCGTGGGCTTGACGATGCCGTAGACACGCACGAGAGGCTTGTCGTCGGCCTTCTTCTGCTCGACCGGAGGCGGAGGAGGAGCGGGACGCGGCTCCTCCACGGGCAGCGGCGCGGCCGCGCCCGGCGCAGCCTGCTGAGCCGGCTCCGCCGGCTGCGCGTTGCTCGTGGCCGGCGCAGCGACCCCGGCCAGCGAGAGAGAGACGACAAGGGTTGCGCTGGGCGTCTTCCAGGTGCTCATGAACAATCTCCTCCGGCGGTGAATCGGACACGCGGGTTCACGTTCCGACATCCACGAGGGCTGCATCGGCGCCGCCGTCGACCACGCCACTTGTCATGTTGATGTTCACGTGGGTCTCCCGAGAGCATGGTCCGCGCAAAGCGATTTCAATACGCCGACAATCTTATCGTGGGCTGTGAATGGCGGGACACCCTACTACCGATCCGTCGGGCTACCAAAAAATATGCCCCAAATCAACGGGGATCCCCGCGGCGAGCGCTCGACGCGGTGGCGCGAGCTGGAGCGCGTGGACGCCGACAGATGAAGATCAATCCGGATCGTAGCTTCCCGCCAGCTGTGCGGGCCGCCCCGAGGACTACCCCGCGCCCTCCGGCGCACGCTGGCGGAGCGCGTCCTCGAGCGCGCGCTCGAACACCGCACGCGACGGATGGACGGTCAGCTTCCGGATGGCGGTATTCGCGATCTGAACCCCGAAGATGACCACCCTGGATTGGAGCAGGAAGTGACATCCCTCGACCGCATGGAGGACGGAAATCGTCGCCGCGGTCAGCCGCGTGCGCGTCACGTGCTCGTAATCGGTCATCGCCTCCCAGTCATTGAAGACCAGCAGTCGGCCCTCCGCGGCGACCCGCCGCAACATCACCTCCTCGATCGCCGCGGCGCCCGCCTCCACCAGCACCCCGGTGACACACGTGACCATCAGCGCCGGCGCGGGACACCAGATCTTTACCGTGCCCTCGCTACACCAGTGGGTCTGAAGCGGGCGGGCGGGGAGCGGGACCATGCAGCTGGCGGGTACACTGGGCCGCGGGCGACCGTTCGTCGAGGACCTCGTCGCACCATCTGCATCCAGAGGAGAAGCAGCGCGACGGGCCAGGATCGCTGCGCTGTTGTGTTGTGAGGGGCCCGACCATCACGCGAAATGAAACATTCAATTCGGGCGGCTGAAAACAACTTGTGCAGTTCTCCTGTTACAGCGACGGATCTTTATGCTGCCCGGGGCCGATCCCGCCTCGCCTGCGAGCGGCGCGCGCTCCGGGCAGCCTGCCCCGTCAGGGCTTCGCAGCGCCCGCCATGAACGCGGCGAACGCCTCGGCGTACTCTGGATGCCAGCGCGACAGCGCAGGTCGGTTCCGGATCAGGTCGTCGGCCGCCCACTGCACGCGGCGCTCGTCCATCTCGCGCGTGACCGCGTTGTCGGGACAGAGCAGGTAGAAGTCGCCACGGGCCATGCCTTCGAGCATCAGATCTACCACCTGATCGGCGGTCCATGCCTCCGCGGGCTTCTCCGGACCTCGCGCGGTCATCCCGGTGAACGTGTAGCCCGGGATCAGCAGGTGGGCGGTGATCTTGCAACCCGCCACGTTGCGCAGCTCGTGGGCGAGCTGCTCTGTCAGCACCTTCACGCCGGCCTTCGAGACGTTGTAGGCAGCGTCGCCGGGCGGGGTGGTGATGCCCTGCTTCGAGCCCGTGTTGACGATGGCGCAGGCGGTGCCCTGCGCGATCATCGCCTCGGTGAACGCCTGCACGCCGTGGATCACGCCCCACAGATTGACCTCGATGAGCCGCCGCCAGCGCTCGATGTCCTTCCACGGCTTGCCGCCGCCGCCGACTCCGGCGTTGTTCATCAGGACCGCCACCTCGCCGAACGCGTCGTAGGCGGCCTGCTTCAACCGATGCACGTCCTCGAGCCTGGCGACGTCGGTCGGCACCGCGCGCACGTCGGCCTGGCCGCCGGGCGCGGCGGCGGCGACGCGCCCGGCGGCCTCGTGCAGCGCCGGTCCGTCCAGGTCGGCGAGACAGACCTTCAGGCCCATGCGCGCGAAGCGCTCGGCGGCCGCGAGGCCGATGCCGCTGGCGGCGCCGGTCACCACGGCGGCGCGGCCAGGTGTCAATGCGGGATGGTCATTCACAGCAGATCTCCGTCATGCGTTGATGGCGCGCCGCCTCTGGCGCGGCGATCGGGGCGAGCATAGTGGGCGCCGGCGGGTCGGGCCACGATCCTCCGGCGTGAGTGGCCACCTCCAGGAATGGCTTGCATGTCACCGCGGCCGCTCCTACCATGCGCGCTGGCCGACAGCCGCGCAGGTGCACGATGAGCGACTCCGAGGACAGCGAGACCATCTTCCGGGTGGTCGTCAATCACGAAGAACAGTACTCGATCTGGCCGGCGACCCGTGATCTGCCGCTCGGCTGGCGTGCCGAGGGCACCGAGGGGACGCGCGCAGCGTGCCTCCAGCACATCGAGAAGGTCTGGACCGACATGCGGCCGCTGAGCCTGCGCCAGGCCATGGACGGTCAATGACCGCCGTCCCGCGCTCGCGCTCCGGCCGCCCTCTCGGCCCTTGACGGGGCGAGTCGCGCCGGCTGGAGCTCGCGCCCGGCGGCCGCTCCCCGCGTGCGTGCTCCAGCTCCAGGGCGCGCGCGCCGCGAGGCCGCCTCAGCCCGCCACCCATCCGATCATCAGTCGACTGACGGCGAGGATCACCAGCAGACTGACCGCGAAGCAGCCGAGTCCCGGGCGCTTGCCGTTATCGCCTGCTCCTGCCACCTGCAGGCTCACCGCGTCCGGAGGATCCAGGCACTTTTTTTTTACGGTGGGCACTCGCTTCCACCGCGCGGGCGCGGCTTCGCCTTCGAGCAGCGCCACCGGGGGCGTGCGCTTCACGATCGCCATCGCGCGCGCCGCCCGGCTCTCAGGAACACCCCGCCTCGACGCGCGGATCGCCGCCTCGGGCAGCCCGAACACCTCGCCGGAGCCGTACGTCCCCGCGAGGCCATCGAGCACGCGAAGGTGCCAGTCGGCGGGGATCGCCCCGGGCAGCGCCTCGATCGCCTCCTCCGGGATCGGCGGGAACCACACGGCGAAGTGCTGGACCTGCCTTCCGGTCCAGTCCTTCCGCGCCGGATCGAGGAACCGCATCGCCACATAGGGAAACACGAGAGGGCCTCTCGGCCCGGGCTCGTCGATCTCGAGCAGGCCATAACGGAGCTCTCCGGCGCTCGCGTCGGCGTCGCCGATCATGGCCTCGAGCGCCGTGAGCCAGGCGGGGAGGGCCGGGATCTCGGGCACGCAGATGAACTCGTAGTCCCAGTGCTCGCCGCGCGTCCTCCAGAGGAGGCGCGAGGTCTCGACGACGGACGCTGGCGCGGGCGCGAGCATGGCTGTCCTACTGGTTCTGGTGGTAGGCCCGCGCTCCCTCGTCGTTGCGCAGGGCCGCGGCCATCGCGCTCAGGACCGCCGTGAACGCGTCGCCCCTCCGGATCGCGCCCTCGCGGGTCTTCTGGAGCCTGTCGAGCCGCGTGGTCGCGAAGTCCTTGATCGAGACGAACCGCAGGATCTTGCTCACGATCTGGTATCGCTTCGGGAGGAAATCGTCGAGCGAGTCGACGAACGTCACCAGATCGCGCAGCCCCTGGAAGAACGTCTCACCAGCCGATCTCTCCTTCCGCGTGGCCTGCGCCTCGCGGACCGCGCCCTCGACGGTGCTCACAAGGACCGCGGGCGCGAGCGTGCGCACGCCGAGCGAGGTGCCCGGGTCGACCTGCGCGTCGGCGTCGACCGGCGCGGCGACCGACGAGAGCAGCATGAAGCGGTGGCCGAACGCGCGCTCGGCGCGGAGCACGGCGCAGAGCTTGGCGAGCTGATCGTCGGCGTCCCGGCAGACCTCGCGCTCGAAGTCGCTCGCGCTGTACTCCGGCGGGAACAGGTCGGCCTTGCTGAGGGCGAGGATCCACTCGCGCGGGAAGCTCACCTCGTCGCCCGTTGCGGCGCTGGTCCGGCGCAGCCGATCGCACTCGTCGGCGAAGTGCTCGAAGAGCCACCGGATGTAGCCGGTCCCCTCGCTCCGGTACTTCGCGCCGTCCGCAAGGAGGATCCCGACGTGGCTCATGCCGAGCTTGAGCAGGCCCTGGCGCATCGCCTCCCGCTCTTCCGCGTCGATCGGCTCGTCCTCCCACCAGCGCCCGGGGTAGTCGTACCAGTGGATGCGGACCGCCGCCTCCGGCAGGTCCCTCGGGAAGAAGTCGAACTCGTACGCGTCGAAGCGCGTGCTGCCGTCCGGGAACCTGCCCTCTTCGAGGCGGTAGAAGCGCCCGAGGAGCTGGTTGCCCTGCGCCTTGTTGACCGCCTGGATCTTGTACGCGTGCTCGATCTGAAACGAGGGCTGCGTCTGCGCCCGGTAGAAGGCCGCCAGGAGGACCGTCTTGCCTGCGCCGGAGGCGCCGAACAGGGCGACGTGCAGATCGAGCGGCGGCATGACTACTCCTTCTCCCGCACCTCGACTTCCATCTGCTTCACGCTCGATCCGCCCCGGGTGTCGTGGACGACCGCCCACAGCGACACGCGCCCCGGCTTCGAGGGCGGCGTCCAGGTGGTCCCGTGGCGCTCGCCGGGGCCTGTCACCGCGTCGCTCACGAGGCGCCTCGCGCCGTCGAATCCGCCCCCGTCCGTGTAGTAGTCGACCCAGAGCGCCTCGTGCGCGGGCGGCCCCCCGAGCCCCGTGGCCTCCACGTCCACGTCGGCGGCGTTGGACGGCACGATCACGTCGATGTCGTAGGTCGTGCAGTCGTCGGCGTCCGGCTCTGCCGGGCCGCATCCCTGCGCCTTCGTTTCCGGCTGAATGCACGGCTCCACGACGGGCAGGCCGCTCTCGCCGAGCGCGACCTCCTTGCCGTCCAGCTTCAGCGTGAACGCGTCGATGGGCGGGTTCGTGTTGGCTCGTTGATCCGAATCCTGGAAGAGAAACACCTGCGTGTAGCCCACGACGAAGCTGTCCGGACCGAGCACCCTCCCGTCCTCGTCGACGCACTCCAGTGGAATCCCAATCCCGTCTGCCATCGCCGCGGCCATCGCCGCGGCCATCGCCTCGGACGGCTCAGCGCCTGCCAGCACCGCCGGCAGCACCGCCTCCAGCGCTGCGGACAGCGCAGGAGACGGCCGCGTCTTGCCGGCGCACACGGCGAACAACACGTAGGCCGACGAGTACTTCGTTCCGGTCGCGGTGTGTCCTGCGTCCGGGCGCCTGAGGATGTCGCCGGATAGCGTCCACGTGAACGACGCTGCGTTGGGCTTGCCGCTCAGCGCCGACTCGAGCTCCTGTCGCTTGAAGAGAGCGGTCAGCTCCTCCTGTCCGCTGTCGCCGTTGGCGCCACCGCCGCCGTCGGCGCTGCCGCCGTTGCCGCCGGGGTTGCCGCCGTCGGCGCTGCCGCCGTTGCCGCCGCCGCCGCCGCCGTCGTTGGCGCCGCCGCCGTTGCCGCCGCCGTTGCCGCCGCCGCCTCCGCCTCCCTGCGGCGGGATCATTGCCGCCATGTAGGTGCCCAGCCACTGCCCGAGGCACCCGATCTGCGCGTCCACCCCGACAGGTGGGTTCACGCAGCCCCCGATCCACGTGACCTCGACGTTCCGCGGGTTGCCGTCGGCGTCGCCCAGCGCGTCGGCGTACGTCATCTGGAACGTCACGGGCGTGCCCCGTGCCGGGTATGGGTTGTCCGCCGTCACGGCCAGGATGCGGAGCCCCTCCACCTCGGACGACGGAGCCAGGTCGCTCCCCGAGCAGCAGGGAATGCCGAGGGCCAGGGTCGAGAGCGCGGCGAGCAGCGCGCGGCGAGAGGGCAGTCGGGTCCGTTTCATCAGAAGTCTCCTCGCAGCCCGAGCGTGGGCAGGAAGGGGAGCCCCGTCACGTACTCCCGTTTCGTGTAGTTGAAGTTGTAGCTGATGCCCTCCGCAGCCTGGTAGTTGTAGACGTTCTGCACGTCCAGGTAGAGCCCGAGCTGCCACCTCTTGAATCGCCAGGTCTTGTCGACGCGGACGTCGAGCTGATGGAACAGCGGCATCCTCTCGCTGTAGTCGCCCCCGAGCGGGAAGGGCGAGTACTTGCCCGAGGAAGCATGGTAGATCGCGTTCACCCGGTTCGGATCACACCCCTTCTGCTCCGGATCGCAGACATAGGGGGTCTGCAGGTTGCCCGACACGAGGCGGAAGCGCGCGCCGACCTCCCAGCCCCGGCCGAGCTGCATGTTCCCGAGCACGGTCAGCACGTGCGTCTGGTCCCATGGCGTGGGGTGCTCCTCCTCGCCGGGGCCGTCCGTGCGCACCGACCGCGAGAGGGTGTACGCCGCCCAGCCGAAGAAGCGATCGTCTGGCTTGTACTTCAAGAGCACCTCGCCGCCCACCGCGTACCCGGTGCCGTCGTTGGCATATCCGTCCTTCTCGGCCGAGAAGACGACCTGCCGATCGAGCTGCTTGTAGAACCCGTCCACCGTCACGTCGATCTGCGGCGTGATCTCCTGCTCCACCCCGAGGCCATAGTGGATGGATCGGTTCGACTTGATATCCGCCGTTCCGAACGGCTCGACGCTCTCCTGGAACTGGGGCGCCTGGTAGTAGAGGCCCACGCCGCCCTTCGCCGTCGTCCGCGGGAAGCCGCTCCGGATGTCGTAGCGCGCGTTGATCCGCGGGCTCACGTCGAGCGTGTGCGTGTCGAGCGCGTAGTCGACGCGCACCCCGGGGACGATCCGCGCGCGCGGCGAGGGGACCACCTCGAACTCGGCGTAGGCGGCCGGCCGGGAGTACGGGCCGTCGAACGACTGGTCCTGCGCGGGGAGCGTCGAGAACGGCTGGTTCGACGGGTGGCCCGCCGGCTGCCTCGTCGGCGCGTGGAGGTTGACCGTCGCGATGCCGCTCGTAAGGTCGGTCCCGACGTTCATCGTGAGGAACCTGGCGAACCGGTGCGAGTACTCCAGCCGCAGGTCGAGCGAGTTCGTGACGATGTTGAAGGCGAAGGGCGCGACCCCGAAGTCGAAGACGTCCCTGCCGAGGGCCAGCGACCAGAGGATCCTGTCCCGGTTCCCCAGGCGGTTCTCGTAGCTGAGCTGGAGGCGCTGGAAGGCGGTGTGCAGCCCAAAGTCGCCCGTCAGCGCCGGCTCGTCCTCCGGCGGCTTGTCCAGGGTGATCTTGAAGGCGTCGTCCGATCCGTAGAAGCTCGCGCGCACGCGCTCGCTCGCGGAGGGGCGGCCCTCGAGGACGAACTGGTAGTCGTAGTAGACGGGCGCCTGCGTCACGCTGGAGCCCGCCTCCTTGAGCACGGGCCCGAGCCACGCGTCGAGCCAGCTCCGCCGGCCCGCCGCGATGAACTTCCAGTCCTTGAGGTACGGGACGGGCCCCTCGAGGAGCACGCGCCCGTCGATGAGATCGAGCTGGACGACGCCGTGGTACTTGCCGTCCTGCTTCGGCGAGCGGAGCCCGACGTCGACGATGCCGCCCATGGCGCGGCCGTACACGGCGCTGAAATTGCCCGGGTAGAAGTCGATCTTCTCGAGCATCTCGGTCGGCACGACCGAGGAGAGGCCGCCGAAGTGGTAGATGATCGGCACCGGGGTGCGATCGATGAACGTGAGCGTGTCCTGCGGCGCGGACCCGCGCACGATGAGCAGCCCGAACCCGCTGCGCGCGACGCCGGGCAGGCTCTGCAGCGAGCGCAGCGCGTCGCCGCCGGTCCCCGGGATGCGGTCGATCTCGCGGCGCTCGAGCGTCCTCCGGGTCACCTCGCGCGGCGGGCGCTCGCCCTGCACGGTCACCTCGATGCCCTGCGCCTGACCGTCCTTGGGCTTCGCGAGCGAGATGCGGTAGCGCACCTCGATCGCCTCGCCCTCCGCGATGTCTTCGTCGGCCGTGAACGGCTCGAACCCCGCGGCGGCGACCTCGACGCGGTACTTGCCTGGAGGGAGGTTCTTGAAGCGGAACTTGCCGCGCTGGTCGGTCTTCACGTCCTCGCGGCCGCCGTCGGGCCGGAGGAGGCTGACCGAGATGTCCGGGAGCCCCTCGCCGGTGCTCGCGGACAGGACGGTCCCGACGACCGTCTCGACGTCGGCGGGCGGCGCCGGCGCCGCCGTGTCGGCGGGCTTGGGGGTGAGCGTGAACGCGTACCGGTAGAGGATGCGCGCCGGCGCCGGCGTGCCGTCCGGCCGCCGCGCCGGCTCGAACACGAGGCCGGGCGCGGCCGCGAGCGCGGCCTCGTCGAAGCCGTGTCCGCCCGGCGTCGCGACCTCGGCCTTGGTGACGCGCCCGGTCTTGTCGATGTCGAGCTTGAGGATGACGCTCCCCTCGACGCCCGCGCGCTGGGCCTCGACCGGATACACGGGCGGGGCGTACGTGATCAGCTTCGGCGGGCTGACGGCGGTGGGCTGCGCCGGCTGGGCCGTGCCCGGCTGGGGGACGACGACCGCGCCGGCTCCGCCGCGAGGCACGGAGGCCCCGCCCACGTCTCCCTCGGGCGGAGGCTCGGGCGGAGGCTCGTCGGCGGGCTGCGCGCGCGCTGCGCTGGCGGTCATCGCGACCGCGAGCAGCAGCGCTTCCGAGACAGCGAGGCGCATCGCAGAGGACGCTGTGGAAGAACGCATGTGCCTGGCGCTCTCGCACATCGAGGTCGAGGGGAAAAGCCGGAATGCGTGGCCGGGATTGTGCTCGGGTGGCCTGTTCGGGGCGCCTCGACGCCGGGGGCACGGAGGCCGATCAGCCCCCGACCTCGGCCACGAACCGGCTCACGTCGTCGCCGTCGCCCACGAGCAGCAGCGTGTCTCCGTCCCGGATCACGTAGTCCGGCGTGGGCGCCTCGAGCCGCGGCTTTTCGCCGGGCAGCTTGCTCTTGTGCGGCCGCACGCCGAGCACGTTGATCCGGTACCGCTGCCGGATCTTCGAGCCGGCGAGCGTCTGCCCGACGAGCGGCCCGTGCGCGTCCCAGGGCACCACGCGGTAGTGGCTGGCCAGGTCGAGCAGATCCTGGGCGAGCGGCGTGAGGATGTCGGCGCCGACGCGGCGGCCCATCTCGGTCTCGAGCTGGATCACGCGGGTGGCGCCCACGGCGCGCAGGATGTCGGCCTGGCGATCGGTGGCGGCGCGGGCGATCACCTCGCGCACGCGCATCCGGACCAGGGAGGCCACGCAGAGCACCGACGGCTCGAAGTGCTCGCCGAACGTCACGATCGCGGTCTCGGCGTACTGCGCGCCGATCCCCTCGAGCACCTTGTGCACCGTGGCGTCGCCGACGAAGGCGGCCGAGGTCTTGTCCTTGACCGCGTCGACCGCCTCGGGGTTGTTGTCGACCGCGATCACCTCCGCCCCGCTCTTCCACAGGGTCTCGACGATCGACGTACCGAACCGGCCGAGCCCGATGACGAGGACGCTCTTCGATCTCATGGTCCGGTATCGCGCGCCGCCTCCTGACGGCGCCGCGCCGCGAACGTCTCACGGATCCGCGGCCAGCGCCACAGATCGGAGGAACGGGCGGTGGACCCCGGGCCCGGAGCGCTCCCATCTCCAACGCCGGCGAGCACCCCCGGCATCGAGCAGGCGTCCCCGGCCGGGGCGGAGGCGACCAGCGCGGCGCTCACCCGATGCCGACGCGCTCCTCCGGCAGCCGGTAGCTCCGCGCCCTCGCCTGGTTGGCGAGCGCCAGCGCCAGCGTCAGCGGACCGATGCGGCCGATGAACATCGCCAAGGTGATGACCACCTTCCCCGGCGCGCTCAGCGACGGCGTGACGTTCGCCGACAGCCCGACCGTGGCGAACGCGCTGACCGTCTCCAGCGCGAGGCCCATCGGGTCGTGCGGCTCCAGGGCGAGCATGATCAGCAAGAACCCCGAGACGAGCACCACGCTGAGGAACGCGACCCCCAGGGCGCGGCGCGCCGTGGCCGCCGGGAGGGTCCTGCCGAGCAGGCGCGGCGTCTCCTCGCCGCGCAGCTCGGCGCGCAGCACCGCGAACAGCGCGGCGACGGTCGTGACCTTGACCCCGCCCGCGGTCGAGCCCGGCGCGCCGCCGACGAACATCAGCATGCAGGTGAGCATCCACGTCGCCGGGCCCATGAGGCCCAGATCGATCGTGTTGAAGCCCGCCGTCCGCGTCATGGCCGACTGGAAGATGCTCGCCAGCACCGTCACGGGCCACGAGAGGTCCCCCATCGATCGGCGCCGCTCGAGCAGCAAGAAGCCCGCGGCCCCGGCCACGAGCAGCACCGCGGTCGTGATCAGGACGACCCGGCTGTGCAGCGACAGCCGCGGCGGCCGCTCGCCGCGGAGCCGGAGCCTGAGCCGGCGCAGGAGCTCGTCGTGCACCGGGAAGCCGAGGCCCCCCAGGATCACGAGCGCCATCACCACGCCGCAGACCGCGGGCGAGCCGACCAGCGGGACGAGCCCCCCGCTGAACAGCGAGAAGCCCGCGTTGCAGAACGCGCTGACCGCGTGGAAGACGGCCGCCCAGAGGTGATCGCCGGCGCCGGAGAGGGGCTCCCCGGCGACGGGCCCGGAGACGATCTCGTGGTGGGGCAGGAAGCAGAACAGCAGGGCGAGCGCGCCCACCGCCTCGATGCCGAGCGTGAACAGGACGATCGCGGCGATGCTGCGGCGGAGGCGGGCGAACGACTCGGCGTCGATCATCTCGGCCATCACGGCCGCGTCGCGGAGCCTGAGCCTCCTGCCGGCGAGGATGGCGAAGAACGTCGAGAGCACCATGATCCCGAGCCCGCCGATCTGGATCAGGAGGAGCAGGACCGCCTGGCCGAACGGCGTGTACGTCTCGGCGACGTTGTGCACGGCGAGCCCGGTCACGCACACCGCGCTCGCGGACATGAACAGGCCGTCGATGAACGAGGCGTCGGCGATGTCCCGGAGCGACTGCGGCAGGGTGAGCAGGAAGCTGCCGATCAGCGTGGCGACCCCGAACGACACGGCCATGAGCCGCGCCGGGTGCTCCGCGGCGGTGGCGAGGAGCCGCTCGATCGGCCGGCGCCCGAGCAGCCCGCCGATGGCCACGAAGAACGCGAGCGCGGTGTACGCGCGGTAGAGCACGGCGCCGCGGTTCCCCGGGTCGTCGGCCGGCTGCCAGACGAGGAGCCACTTCTCGCCGATGCACGCGAGCAGCAGGCTGAACGCGAGCAGGAACAGCGCGAGCCGAGGCCGCCTGGCCTCGATCCTCGCGCCCGGGAGCGCCCTGCGCAGGCGATCGAGCCAAACCACGGCCGCGACCCACGCTGGAACGAGCAGCGTCTCCAGCGCGGTCAGCGCCATCGAGGCGCGCGGGGTGATCGCGAGCGCCAGGTCGATCCCGAGGAGGATAGCGCTGCCGACCAGCAGCGGCGCCGGCCGCATCCACGCGGCGCGCGGCCTGGGCGCGACCGCGGGCGCGCTGGCGGCCGCGGAGGGCGGCGGCGGCACGGACTGCGCGACCAGCGAGGCGACCGTCAGCGAGGGCTCCGCGCGATCGCCGCGATTGCCGGGCAGGTCGGCCCGCGGCCAGGACGAGGGGGGAGGTGATGGATCCACGCGCAGCATTCACGCCGCCGCGCTGGGGGATGTCAACGTCCGCTCCGGCCGCGCGACGAGCGGCCAGCCGCTCAGTAGAGCGCGTCCTGGTGCTGCCACCGCTCCGAGATCCACGCCTTCACGTAAGCTATCTCCTCCTCGTACGTCGTGAAGTCGTCGCGCCCGCTCCAGCCCTCGTAGCTCCGGTACGCCTCGCCCCACTTCGCCTCGTCCCGGCGCGCGCTCGCATCGATGCGCGCCACGTAGCCGTCCACGATCGCCTGGATCTCGGCGTCTCCGAGCGCGCCGCGCAGGACCTCTCCGTAGCGGGCGCGCAGCGGATCGCCGATCGAGGGCTCCTCCAGGAGGCGCTGGAAGAGGAGATTCGCGTCGAGGTACTCGACGCGCGTCGAGGCCGTCTGGCGCTCCGTCTGCCACGTCTGGCCGAAGCTCGCGTTGAAGTCCCACGGCGCATAGCGGAACACGCCGCCTGAGGTCGGATCGTGGTAGTGGTAGCTGTTCTTTCCTGCCGAGTCGTCGGCCATGATGAACGTGACGAAGATCCACCAGTCCTCGTAATCGCGCAGGTCGATCCGCGACCCGATCTCGGCGGCGAACGCGGCCTCTTCGGACGTGGCGACGAAGCTCACGAGCTCCTCCAGGTCCGCGAACGCCTCCGGCTCGCCCTCCGGCGGCGTCCCCTCTTTCTTCTCGAAGCCGTCGTGCAGCGTCTCCTTTGGCTCGTCGCCGTGCGCGGTCAGCGCGAAGTTCGCGTCGTGGCTGACCGCTTTGTAGAGGTTGCCGTCCTGCGAGTACCCGTGGTCCTCCATCAGGTAGCCGTTGACGTGATCGGCCACGGTGTAGAGCCCCGCGTACTGCCCGTCGAGGTACACCACAGCGCTGTACGTCTTGATCTGGATGTGCTCCGGATCGAGGCGGTTCCAGAGGTCGTACGCAAGGCGCTGCCGGACATAGGAGTTGTCGTCGAACGTCGTGATGAGCACGACCTTGCGGCGATCGGTGAACCCGCCGGCCTCGTCGGGCTCGTTGAACTTGTCTTCCTTGGGGAACTTGAGGGTGAAGCTGTTCTTCGGATACCCGAGCGAGCTCTCGCCGCGGAGCTCCGCCTCGGCGGTGTACGTGCGGCCGCGGTAGACCACCGTGGCCGGCGCGTACTCCTTCGCCTCGGGGGTCGGCGAGAGGAAGAGCACCGGCAGGCCGTACTCCTCGGGATAACGGGCCGGATCGACGACAGGCACGTTCGACGGATCGGCCCAGTCGTCGGCGACGCCGATCTTGACGCGCCCGACCTCGGACGTCTGCGCGACGCGGATCTCGATCTCGTAGACGGCGGCCTGGTCGAGCCCGGGTGAGAACGTCACCTCGCGCGCGACCGGGTCATAGGTGGCGCCGTCGGGGAGCGGGCCGACCTCGATCGCGCCGTCGGGGAGCGCGAGGCCGGTCGCGCACGCCACGGGGAACGTCACGGTCTCGCCCTCGAGGAGCCAGTGCGGCCCGCCGCCCGACGGCTCGCAGCGCGACCCCTCGGGGCCGGGCGACTCGCCGGAGCAGCCGGCACCTTGCAAGGATCCCAGGACCAGGGCCGTCGCCAGCGGCAGGAGAAGGCGGGGGTTGCGCATGCTGGCGATCCTAGCCGAGCGCGCACGGCTCGGCCCCCCGTGCCGGATGTGCGCTGGCATCCGCACGCGCGCCGACACGCGCCTCTCCGTTCTCACGTCGCCGCCGCTCGAGGACCGCCGCCGTCCTCGTCGAGCTCGGCCCTTGACACACCGCCGACTGGCTATTAAACAATCGTTTGAAACGGTCGATTGATAGGAGCTCTCGCGGAGATGCGGCTCCTGAGCCGGCCAAGACGACAGGAGGCGTGGGATGACGAGGGGCGAAGCTGTGCGCAGGGCACGGAGCGCGGTGGTGTTCGTGCTCGGGGCGGTGGGGACGATGGGGTGTGGGGGCGACGGGGAGGCGCCCGCGTCGCCGGGGCCGGAGGTGACGTGGTACCGGGACATCCAGCCGCTCGTGGAGCGCTCGTGCGCCTCCTGCCATGACGGCGCGGGCGTCGGCGGGGTGGCGCTGACGGACGCGGCGACGGCGCGGCGGCTGGCCGCGCTCATGTCGCTGCGGGTGAGCGCGGGGGACATGCCGCCGCCGGTGCTGGACCCGAGCTGCCGCAGCTACGAAGGCGCGGAGAGGATGAGCCTCAGTCAAGAGGAGCGCCTCCTCTTCGAGGCATGGGCGCGCGACGGCGCTCCGCTCGGCGATCCGGTCGATTCGCCGCCGCCGCGGGGCCGGGCGGACAGCATCGAGGTGCCCGACGCCACGCTCGAGATGCCCGAGGAGCACGACGTCTCCCTCGACGACGACGGCAACGAGTACTTCTGCACGATCGTCGACAACCCCTTCTCCGAGCCGGCCTGGATCACGGCGTTCGAGGCGGAGGTCGGCAATCCGGCCGTGGTGCACCACATGGCCGTGTACCGGGATCTCGGCGGCGACGCGGGCATCGGTTATGGCGTCGCGCCGGGGACGCGCGCATTCCCGTGCCGCGATCCGGTCATCGAGCTCGACTGGCAGCTGCTCCACAGCTGGGCGCCCGGCGTCGGGGTGACGCGGCTGCCGGAGGGCGCCGGGGTCCGCGTCGAGCCCGGCGAGCAGCTCGTGATGCAGATGCACTATTTCGGGCGCAGGAACTCGAGCGCGCGCGATCGGTCCGGCTACCGCCTGGAGCTCTCGCGCGAGGCGCCTCGCGCCGAGGTCTACATGGATGTGTTCGGCCCGGTCCCCTTCACGATCCCCGCGGGCGCCGAGGCGCACACCGAGCAGAGCTCCGCGCCGAACGAGGGCCCGCCGCTGCTCGTGTACGGCGTCATGCCGCACATGCACGTGCTCGGCCGCTCCTACCGGGCCTGGATCGAGCGCGACGGCGGAGCGAGCGAGTGCGCAGCGCGCGGCGAGTTCGAGTTCCACCACCAGGCGCTCTACATGTTCGACGAGCCGATGCGCTGGGGGACCGGGGATCGCTTCGTCACCGAGTGCACATGGGACAACACGGTGGACAGCGAGGGGCAGTTCTCCCTCCCGCCAGAGGACGTGCCCTGGGGGGAAGGGACGAATCAGGAGATGTGCTTCATGATCGCCTATCTGTCGAAGGAGTGAGCTCCGGCGAGGCGGCGCTTACAGGTCCATGATCTCGACGTGATCCGACTCGGATGCCTCCTCCGTGATGCGCAAGAGTCCATCGAGCAGGTGGCCGAAGACGTCGTCGAGGCTGTCGCCGCATGGCGCGCCGAGCAGCGGCACCGAGTCCCCCCAGTCCGTGACGAGCATCGTCTCGATCTCCTCCGGCGGCGGCCAGCGCAGGCTGAGGACCGAGCGGGTCCGGCCGCTGATCGCCAGGTCGTCGATCGGGCGGCCCGCGAGCTCGGCCCGCGCGCGCCTGAGCTCGTCGTGGAGCCTTCGCGCAGGGAGCACCACGCGTTGCCCGCCCAGCGCCGCGGCGGCGCCGTGGATCGTCGCGAACTCCGCGCTCGGCCGCCCGTCCTCGAGGTGGTGCTGGATGCTGTCGCGCATCAGCGCATACACGATCCAGCGCTGCTCGATCCACCCCTTCGGCCCGGAGAAGGACAGGCTCATGACAGAATTTCTAGCCTGCTCATTGTTTGAGATCAAAATAATTTGGGCCGGGCGTGCCGGTCTGGCCAACGCGCTCAGCCCCGGGGGCCCGAGAACACGCCCGCGATCGAGCGCAGCTCCGCGGGCCCTGGCCGGGGCGCGCGCGGTCTTGTCGCCGCGCGCGAAGCGCTCGATGGCCCGCTCGAGCGCCGCCAGCGGGGAGTGGACGCAGCGCTCCAGGGCGACCCTCAGGGCTCCTGCTCGCCGTCGCTCCCCCCGCCGAACCAGCGCTGGAGCGTCCGCCGATCGACGCCGAGCAGGGCCGCCGCCCGCTGCTTCTTGCCGCCCACGCGCCGCAGGACGACCTGCGCGTACTCGCGCTGGAGCTCGTCGAGCGTCATCAGCCGATCCGCGGCGGCATCGAGGAAATCCGGCGCGCCCCGCCGCGCGCGCACGCCCTCGGGGAGGTCGTCCGGGGAGATCCGCGCGCCGTCGCAGAGCGCCGCCGCCCGCTCGATCGCGTTCTCCAGCTCGCGGACGTTGCCGGGCCAGTCGTACGCGAGCAGGCGCTTCACCGCCGCGCCCGAGAACCCGGCGATCGGCTTGCCCGCGTTCGCGGCCGCGCGGGCCAGGAAGTGCTCGGCGAGCGGCAGGATGTCGTCCGTGCGGTGCCTGAGCGACGGGATCGCGATCTCGATCACCGCGAGCCGGTAGAAGAGGTCCTCGCGGAAGCTGCGCTCGGCGACCGCCGCGCGCAGATCGCGGTTCGTCGCCGCGATGACGCGCACGTCGACGGGCTCCGACGACGCCGAGCCGACCGGGCGGACCTCCCGCTCCTGGAGCACCCGCAGGAGCTTCGCCTGGAGCGGGAGCGCGAGCTCGCCCACCTCGTCGAGGAACAACGTCCCGCCGTCGGCCTCCTGGAACATCCCGGGCCGGTCGCTGCGCGCGTCCGTGTAGGCGCCCTTGCGCACCCCGAAGAGCTCCGCCTCGATGAGCGACTCCGGGATCGCCGCGCAGTTGACCGCCACGAACTTCCTCCCGCGACGCCGGCTCTCGCCGTGGAGCGCGCGCGCCACGAGCTCCTTGCCGCTCCCGCTCGGGCCGCTCACGAGGACCGTCGCGCGGCTGTCGGCCACGCGCCGCACGAGCGCGATCACCTCCTCGATCGCCCGGCTGCGCCCGATCATGCCCGCGATCGAGAACCGCTGCGCGACCTCCGAGCGGAGCTCGGTCAGCTCGACAGTCATCGCCCGCTGCCCGAGCGCCCGCTCCATGCGGAGCGCCATGTCCGCGGGCTGGAACGGCTTCGGCAGGTAGTCGAACGCGCCGGCGCGCATGGCGCGGACCGCGGTGTCGATCGAGCCGAACGCGGTCATGGCGATGATCGCCGTCCGGGGGTCGAAGCGCGCGATCCGCTCGATGAGCTCGATCCCGTCCATCTCGGGCATGCGCACGTCGGTCACGACGAGGTCGAACTCCCGCTCTTCGAGCAGCGGGAGCGCGAGCAGCGGCGCGGTCAGCGTCGCCGGCTCGTGGCCCATGTCGCGGGCGATGTCGGCCACGAGCTTCACCATCTCGAGCTCATCGTCGACGATGAGCACCTTCGCGCGGGCGCTCACGATCGAGCCTCCGCGCGCGCGGGCAGCGGCGCGGACGCGCCGCGCGGCAGGGTGACGCGGAAGCAAGCGCCGCCGTGGTCCGTCGGGACGAGCTCGACCGAGCCGCCCGCCTCGCGCACGATCCCCTCGACGATCGCCAGGCCGAGGCCGGTGCCGCCGCGATCGCCCTTCGACGTGAAGAACGCCTCGAAGATGTGCTCGGCGACCTCGGGAGGGATCCCGGGCCCGCGGTCCTCGACCTCGATGGCCGCCTTGCGGGCGTCGACAGTCTGGAGCCGCACCGTGATCTCGCCCCCGCGAGGTTGCGCCTGCGCCGCGTTCAGGCACAGGTTGAACGCCACCTGGAACAGGTGGTCCGCGTCGAGCACCGCGTGCAGCGGCGCCCCGTCGTGCTCGATCCGGGTCGCGACCCCGCGCTGCCGGCACTCCGGCCCGAGGAACGCGAGCACCTCGCGCGCGACCTGGGCCACGTCGCTCCCGCGGCCGAGGAGCCTCGGTGGCCGGGCGACCGAGAGCAGCCGCGCCACCACGCGAGAGATGCGCTCGGATTGCGTCGCGATCGTCTCCAGCTCGCCGCGGGCCGGCTCGGGCCACCCGGGCTGGTCGGCGAGGCGGCGGGCGCGCGCCAGGATGACGCTGAGCGGGGAGCCAATCTCGTGGCCGATCGAGGCGACCACCTGCCCGACGGCCGACAGCGCGTGCGCCTGCTGCAGCTTCCGCTCGACGGCGGCGCGGGCGGCCTGCTCCTGCTCCAGGCGGGCGCGCGCCTCGGTGAGCGAGGCCGTCATCGCGTTGAACGCCCGCGCGAGCCGCCGGAGCTCCTCGGCGCCCGCCTCGGGCACCGTCACCTCGAGCTCCCCCCGCGCCACCCGCTCGACGCCCGCCACGATCGCGCCGGCCGGGCGCCCGACCGTCGCCCGGCTCGCGAACGCGGCTATCAACGCGACGGCGGCGAGCAGCGCGGCCCCGGCGAGCGCCAGGCCCCGGTTCGAGCTCCGCGCGAAGGCGTCCAGGTAGCGGAGCTCCCGGACGACGACGGCGACGACCGACAGACCCCGCTGCGAGAACGTGACCGTGCGGACGAGCGCCGGCCCTCCGCCGAGCGTCCGCTCCTCCTCGATCTCCGCGCCCGTCGCGAGCGCGCGCCGCGCCAGCGCCGCGAGCTCGGCCGACTCGCCGGCGATGGGATCCGTCACGAGGATCGGGCCCCCGCGCTCGTCGAACGCCGCGATCCCGAGGATGCGATCGGCCTGCGCGAGCCGCTCGATGCGCTGCTTGAGCAGCGCGACCTGGCCGCGCTCGACGGCCCCGCCGATCGCCGCCTCGACCAGGCTCGCGTGGTGGCGCAGCTCGGCCGACGCCTGGTTGCGGAGGAACTGGTGCCGCGTCGTGTGGATCGCCGCCCCGTAGAGCGCAACGGCGAGGACGATCGGCACGAGCAGCATGAGCCAGAGCTGGAGCGTCAGCCCCATCGCGCTCCGTTCCCCTAGGTTGTGCACGGCCATGCGATCCATTGTCCCAGATGCGACACGATGTCGCACCTCATGGGGCCTCGCAGGTGGAGCCCGGCATGCTGCGCGGCTCCGGCGCGCAGCCCGCGGCTGCAGGGCCGCCGACGGCGGCGAGGAGGCGGCGGAGCGGCGCGAAAGCCGTCTTTTTCTTCATGCGCCGGCAATCAGCAACTCCCAAGCCACGTGGGCACGGATGCTGCTCCACCGCGGCCAGGCTGCCCTCGCCCGAGGGCCTCTCCGCGCAGGGCGCCCGGAACGGCTCCTGCGATCCATCCACGGCCGCTCGCCGCCTGCGCACCGGCGCGCGCGGGGCTCTCGCTCTGGAAAACGACGTGATCCCGGATTCCCTCATCAAGCGATGTTTCCCGGCGTTCGTCGGCGGGATGATCATCGTCGCGGCGTACCAGCAGGCGTCCGGGATCTCGTACCTGGTGGAAGAAGCGTGGCTGTCCGGGCTGCCGCCGGCGCGGCCGCAACCGCGGTCACAGCCGCGGCCCCTCCTGGACGACGGCGATCACACGACCAGCGCGGCAGCCATCGTGGCGCGGAACCCGTTCGACTCGGTGACAGGGCCCCTCACGCCGAAGCCCGCCAGCCAGGAGGAGGACGAGGCGTCCGCCGTGGGCGCCGATCCTCTGCTGGATCCGATCTGCGAGGGCGCGCGCGTCCTCTTGATCGCCGCCTCGGAGGATCCCTCCTGGTCCTTCGCCACGATCGCAGCCGGGCGAGGGGAGCCGCTCCTGCGCCGGGAGGGCGACGCGGTCGAGGGCCGCTCGGTCGTCGCGATCGGCTGGGATCGTGTCTGGCTCGCCGAGCCGGGGGCGCGGTGTCAGGTCCGCATCGGCGACAACCGGGGCGCGCCGCGCGCGACGCCCGCGCCACCGCCCGCGGCGCCGCGGCCGAAGCGCGGCGCGCTCCCGCCGGAGATCGCGTCGAAGATCCGGAAGGTGAGCGACCGCGAGTTCGTGGTCGACCGGACGGCGATCGATCTGGTCCTGGAGAAGCAGGGGGAGCTCATGCGCTCCGCGCGGATCGTGCCTGCGCGGGAGGGGGAGCGCGTGGTCGGCGTCCGCCTCGCCCGCGTCGCGCCCGACTCGCTGCTGACCGCGGTCGGCCTGCGCAAGGGGGACACGATCCGCTCGATCAACGGCTTCGACATGACCGATCCGCAGAGCGCGCTTCAAGCCTACGCCCGGCTGCGCTCGGCGAACAACCTCGCGATTTCCCTCCAGCGGGGGGGAAAGGACATGACGATCGATCTCCGGATCCAGTGAGGCGCGGCTCACCCACTGCGCGGCGTGCCATCGATGAACAGGAGATCTCCGTAAAGACAGAGGACGCGGCAAAACGGTGGCTGGAGGCGCTCGGCCCGGCGGGCGAGCGCGCGTCCTTCAGTTCACCACGCGAGCGCGGTAGGCAAGCGGTCCCTGGGTCGAGCTCACCCTGCGGCTCTTGGAGCTGAAGGGAGAGCTCCTCGGGAGCGGCGCCGCGTCACCACCAGATTCGCCGGTGTTTGCGGCGGGAGCGTATCGCCACCGCCGCCACGGCCCTCACGGCGATCACGGCGGCTGCCACGCGCGCGGCTGGCCCTGCGCGCGCGGCGGCTCGCAGGCGATCACGGCAGCGCTCTCCGCCTATTTTCGCTCGTTCGGCGGAGAGATCGAGGTGGGGCGGCGCGTCGTGTCCGTCGACGAGCTGCCGGCGGGTACTGCCATGTTCCTCACGGGGGGATGCTGGACATGACCGCGGCGATCGAGGCCCAGATCGAGCGCTTTGCCCCCGGCTTCCGGGACCGCATCCTCGGCCGGAGCGCCCCCGTCAGGCTCTTACGATCTCGCGCGGGGCGCGGCGCCCGACGCCCCGAGGGGCTCGCCTCGGCTTCGCGGCGGCTGCGCTCGCGCGGGCCAGGCGCTTCGGCTCGTAGCCGATGAGGCGCGCCGAGTTGAACACGACGAGGAGCGTGCTCAGGTTGTGGAGCACCGCCGCGATGAGCGGGTTGAGCGCGCCCATCGCCCCGACCACCAGGCCCCCTGCGTTGACGCCCAGCGCGATGCCGTAGTTCTGGCGGATAACATTGAGCGCCTGGCGGCTGAGGCGCAGCGTTGTGACGACACCGCCGATGTTGTCGGCCGCCAGCGCGATGTCCGCCGCCTCGATGGCGACATCGGAGCCGGCCGTGCCCATGGCGATCCCCACGTCGGCCAGCGCGAGCGCCGGCGCGTCATTGATGCCGTCGCCCACCATCGCGACGCGGAGCCCCTTCGCCTTCAGCTCTCGAATCCACGCATACTTCTGCTCGGGCAGCAGCTGGGCCCGCCACTCCGTGAGCCCCACGGCGCCGGCGACCGCGCGGGCTGATTCCTCCATGTCCCCGGTCAACATCGCGAGCCGCTGGACGCCTTCGCGACGGAGCTCCGCCAGCGATGACGCCACGTCCGGACGGATCTTGTCGCGCACGCCGATGAGCCCGATCAGTCGGCCCTGGTGGGCCACGTACATCTCGGTCTCGCCCTCGGCCGCGTGCTCGGCGTAAAGCGCCTCGGCCTCGGCGGATACCGCGATGTCGAACTGCTGCATGAGCCGGCGGTTGCCCTCCCTGCCGCGACTCGCGCGCGGCCGCCTGCTGTTCCCGCCACCGCCGGTACACCTCGGGCTCCAGCGGGGGAGACGTGAGGGCGGCACGGAGCTTCGCCTCGATCGCGGCCCGGGTGAGCCCGGGGTCGCAGCGCAGCAGCAGCCGCCCTGTCACCGGATTGGCGTAAACGTTTTTGAGGCCGGCTTCCTTTTGAAGCGCGATCTCCACGGCTGCCGCATGGCGGGGATGGTTCTTCAGGCCGGGCGCCTCCCACCGCATCCGCCCCTCGATCGCGGAGCGCAGGTGCAAGCGCGCTCTGCGCTTCGTGCTCGGAGAGCCCGGGCTCTCGCCGACAACAAGAAGACTCATGCGCTTGCCCGCTCGTGCGCGTGGGCATGAGCGTGAGCGTACTCATCGCGCGCGAAGCCGCAGAAGAGCTCGGGCAGCCGGTACATCCGAAAATCCATGGCAGCCCTCACGATGCCGTCGAACACGCAGCGCGCCTCGCGGTCGAAGCCGTAGCGGCGCAGCCCCGAGACGATCAGGGCGTTGTCGTGCGGCCACACGGTCCCGCGGTGATAGGATATCGGGTTGTAGCCCTGCTCGTCCGCTGCGAGCGTGCGGATACCCCAGCCCGAATACATGCTCTCCGAGAGCAGCCTCTCCGCGGTCGTCCTCGCCCTCGCCGGCTCGGCGATGCCGGCCCACAGCGCGTGGCCCGCATTCGACGAGCAGACCTCGGCGCGGCGGCCGCCTGGGGGGACAGGAGGTGACCATCGCGCATCCGGAGCTCGGGGTTCGAGAGCTGGAAGGTGCCTGCATGGCCCGCTTCCGCCTCCGGCCGGATGCCGTCGAGTTCGATGCAATCTGCTCCGGGGCCTGGCCGCGGCCGGCGCTCGCTCTCCGGGTCACGTTGCACGGATCGACTCATGAGCTCGCATCGCGCTCCGTTGCGTGCGCTTGACGTGCCTTACGTACCTTGCGATTGCCGTGCCGCGAGAGCGCGGCTAGGGAGTGGCTCGGCAGAGATCACTGGAGCGGCAGGCGACGATCCGGCCGAGGGTATCGAACGGATTGTTGCAGTCGTCGTTGCGGATCTCCTGCAAGCACTCGTTCAGCTCCTTGGAATCGATGCCGCCCGGGCACTCGGCGAAGTTGAGCTCGTCGCGCCACTCGGCTCGGATCCTGATGGCGCAGGCGTCCTTGCTCGCATACTCGCGGCCTTGGCCGACGTTGTTGCACCGCGCCTCGCGGTCGCACCGCGCCGCGACGATGCTATCGACCGCGCTGGCGACCGCCGTCCGCGGCAGGGCCTGGGGGCCCTCCGGGGGGCGCGTCGTCCCGAGCGCCCTTTCTTCTCGATCACATCCCGTCGCGAGCAGGGTCGCCGCCGCCGCGAGGACCAGGCCTACTACCGATGTCCCATGGTTCGTTCGCATCATCTCTTCCTCCCCAACCAGCCCGATCGCGCAGATCGGGCGCTGTCCAGTGCGCCGCGATCGCGCGATGGTGGTGCCTCTCGGCCGGAGCACATCCACCTCGATGGCGACATCCCGGATTGGACGGCGTCATCAGGCCGCGCGATCGCGATCCAGGCGGGCGCCAGCAGGGCACGCCGGCCGTGGCGAGCGCGTCACCTGCTACTGCGCCGCGGGCGGCTGGACGCCGAGCCGCTGCACGAGTTGCCCCATCGCCCTGGCCGCCTCTTCTTCTGTGAGCTGTCCGTCGTTGTTGGTATCGGCCATGGCGAAGGCCACCTTGGCCGGCCCCTGGAGCGCTGCCTGGAACTCCTGCGACGTCAGGCCCCCGTTCCGGTCGCCGTCGGCTGCCTCGAACGCCGACCGGCCCAGCGCCCGCGCGCCCTCCCACGCCACGCCGTTGGCCTCGGCGCGCGAGAGGACCCCGTCGCGGTTCTGATCGGCCGCGCGGTACAGGTCCTCGACCGCGCCGCGGGCCGCGTCGCGCGCCTCGGCGATGGCGAGCGGCTTGCCGTAGTCGACGTCGAACAGCCGGGCCAGCGTCGCGAAGGGGCTCTTGCCGGTCGTCTTGCGCGCCTCCTGGAAGAGCGCGGCGGCCGCGGGGTTCTGGTCCATGAACTCCGCTCGTACCTTCCGGCCCTCCTCGGGCGTCACCACCGCGTCGCCGTTCTCGTCGGCGCGAAAGAAGAAGCCGCCGACCACGACGTTCGTCAGGCCGAGCGCTTCGTCCTTCGAGAGCGCCCGGTCCTCGTTCGCGTCCGCCAGCGCGATGAGGCGGGTCATGGTGGCCTCGATCTCGGCCTCGGGGCGGCAGGACAGCACGCCGCCAACCTCGACGTCGGCCGGAGGAGCCTGCCGCGCTGCGCTCTCCGGAGGCGCCTGCGCGCCTCGCTGCTGCTGTTGCGCCGGAGGTTCCTTCTGCAGGTTCTCCCCGAGGGCCTCTCCGCGCGGCTCATCGGTTCGACAGCCGGCGACGGCCACGATCAGAACCGTCCCCGACCAGAGCATCCGCGTGCTGGTTTTTCGCAACATGCCCCGACATCTTGCGATTGGCGTGCCTCTGCCGACGCCGAGCTCGGCTATCGCACGCAAGGGACACCGCGGAACGCTTCGCCGGCAGGGATCGGCCGGCACGAGACGCCGGGCCGGCGACGCCACCACAGGCTCGATATGCGCTGCGGCAGGCGCCTCGGTGCCCCGCACGCCCGTCCAGCGACGGGCAAGCCTACAAGCGACGGTGCTCCCGGAGCGGCGCCGGGCACGGCCGAGCGCCGTCACCGTCATGCGCAGTCGTGAGCTGGACTCGAGAGCCCCGGCGCACGCCCGCCGCACGCCAGGCTGGCACGAGCGCGCCCTCGGTGGCTTGACGTGCGACCCTGCCGGCGGAACGGGCGTGTGCAGAGGCGCAGCGGCGCGCCCGCGGAGCCGATATGGTGGAGCGGAAACCGGCTTCGGACGCCGACGGGCCCGGGCAGGCGCGATCGAGCGCCATCGCCGCGCTCGCGACCGTGGCGGTGATCGTGCTGCTCCTCTGGGTGCTCCGGGCCGTGTTCGACGTGGTCTTCCTCGTCTTCGCGGCGGTCCTCCTGGCCATCGTTCTGCGCGGCATCGGGGACTGGCTGAGCCGCCATATCCCTCTCTCGAGCGGCTGGGCGCTGGCCGTCACCGTCGCCGCGCTCGCCGCCGCCGTCACGGCGGGCGGTACGCGTGGGGCCGCGAGCTCGCCGAGCGCCTCTCGGACGTCCAGCTCCTCCCGCACGCGCGGCAGGCCCTCCTCGGCGCCACACGCCTGCTCTCGACCACGCTCGGCGCCCTTGCGGGCGCGGCGGTCGTCCTGTTCCTGGGCCTCTTCCTCGCGGCCGAGCCCGCGGCGTATCGCAAGGGCCTGCTCCGCCTCGTCCCCGTCGCGCGGCAGGCCCAGGCGTCGACGGTGCTCGATGGCATGGGGCACCTCCTCCGCCGATGGCTGCTCGGGAGGCTGCCCTCCATGGCCGTCGTGGGCGTCATGACCTGGATCGGTCGAGTACGACGTGGGCATCGGCTACGGCGACGACGTCGAGCGCGCCAAGGCGCTCATCCTGGAGGCGCTCCGGAGCGTGGACGGCGCAGGAGCCGCGAGACGCGGCTCCGTCGGGCCGGGGAGAGCGGCGCGATACCGACGGGGGCGCGCCTTGACCAGCGTCTTCCGGTCGGCGTTGGCTCACCCGTCCTCCTTTCCTTTCACCTCCTCCGCACGCTCGGGTTCGCTGCGCAGGCGCTGCACGGAAGGCCCGTACTCGTCGACCCGCGTGCCGGGCGCCCGCACGCCCCTCCGGTACGCCGCTCGTGCGAGGATGTGCGCGCCCACGGGCGCGGTCACGCCCACGAAGAGCAGCACCAGCGCCGCCTTGGTCACGCTCGTGAGCTCCTGGAAGTGCAGCGCGAGCGCGGCGAGCAGGAACGCGAGCCCCAGCGTCGCAGCCTTGGTCGGCGCGTGGATGCGCGCATAGAAGTCCGGTAGGCGCAGGACGCCGAGCGACGCCACGAACATGAAGAACGTCCCCGCCACGGCGGCGGCGATCTCGAGCGCGCTAGCGAGCAAGGGAGCCCTCCAGGTAGGCGGCCAGCGCGATGGTGCCGATGAACCCGAACAGCGCGGTCACCAGCACCATGTCGACGAACGCGTCCGTAGCGAGCAGCATCGATGCCACGAGCGCCACGCCGACGACATTCATCAACAGGCAATCGAACGCGAGCAATCGATCGAAGTTCGTTGGCCCGCGCGCGACGCGGATCGTGCAGAGCCCGATGCCGACGCCGAGCACGAGGAGCGAGGCGAAGAGGACGGCGGACCGCGGATCGACGCTTCCCATATCATTCCTCCAGCGATGGCGGCAGCCCGCGGCCTGCGGCGCGCTGGATCAGACGGACGAATCGGCGCAGCCGGCCGCGCAGCTCCGCGGGATCGCGCGCGTAGAGCGAGTGGACGTAGAGCGCCTGCTCCTCCAGGCCCACGTCGACCGTCAGCGTGCCCGGGGTCAGGGAGATGAGGCTGGCGAGGAGGATCGTCTGCACGGGGCTCAGGGCGCGCACATCGAGGCGGACGAACGCCGGATGGAACACGGGCCGCGGGCGGATGATGTCGCGCGCGAGCGTGAGATTCGAGAGGACGAGCTCCTTGACGAAGCTCCAGGCCAGGGCGAGCACGCCCGCCGCAGCGCGCGCGTAGAAGGTCCTACCGAGCGCTCGCTCGGTGAGCGCAATCGCGCCGAAGCCCACGAGGAAGCCCATGACCAGTCGCCCCAGAGAGAACTCCGCCTGGAGCAGGACCCAGACGATCGCGAGGAGCAGGTTCAACGCGAGGTGGTTCATCGGCTCATCGTCGCTGCACGAGGACTGCGTCCACGTACGGCGTCACTTCCAGGAGCGTGGTCGCCGTCCGCTCGAGGTGCGCGAAGAGCGGCGCCGCCGCGAGGCCCAGGATCACGGTCAGCGCGCCGAGGCCGAGCGTCGCGCCCAGCATGCCCCGGTCGCCGCCGGCGCCACGCATGGGCAGGCCGGTGGGCTCCCCCCAGAAGACAGCCGTCCATATCTTGAGCATCGACGCGAGCGTGAGGAGGCCGACGACGAGCGATACCGTGGTGGCGACGACGGCTCCGGCCCGGAAGCCAGCGACGACGAGGAGCAGCTTGCCCCAGAACCCGCTGAGCGGGGGCAGTCCGGCCAGCGGCATGGCAGGGACGACGAAGCCCGCGGCCACCCACGGGTGCGTGCGCGCGAGCCCGCGGGCGTGGCCGAGCGCCCCCGGCCCTCCGATGCCCTCCACGACCCCTCCTGCGAAGACGAGCGCTGTCTTCGCGACCATGTTGTGGAGCGTGTGGAACAACCCCGCTGCCACGGCGATCGGGGTGAACAGCGCTAGCCCGAAGATCATGTAGCCGACCTGGCTGACGATGTGGAACGACAGGATGCCGCGCATCGTGCTTCGCCCGAGCGCCCCCACGACCCCGATGACCATCGTGACGGCGGCGATCACCAGGAGCGCTGGGCGGAGCGCGCCGGGCGCGAGCTCAGCCATGTTCACGGTGCCGGCCGTGCCGTACACCGCGCCAACGCCGCCGAGGAGCACCGCGCTGGCGACGAGGTTGATCACCACGTATGCGAACGCATGCGATTGCGCTGCCGCCCGGGTGCCGAGCGCGAGCAGCGCGAAGGACGAGAGGAGCATGAGCTCGAAGAAGACGAACAGATTGAAGAGATCGCCGGTCACGAGGGAGCGCGTGGTTCGCGATATTGAGCAGCTCACCGCGCGTCCCTGTCCTCGCATACAGGCCGTAGAGCGCGGTCAGCACGCCGAGGTATGCCACCGTGCTGTAAGCGAGGAGCTTCTTCAGGTCCCAGGCCCGGACGGCGTCCCATCCGGCCACAACGAAGGTGGTGAGCCCCACCGTGACGAGGACGGGAGACCAGGCGGGGGACGCATGAAACACCGGGAACAGGCGGCCTATCAAGAAGATACCGCCCTTCACCATCGTGGCGGAGTGAAGATAGGCGCTGACGGGCGCGGGCGCGGCCATGGCGCCCGGGAGCCAGAAGTGAAACGGGAACTGCGCCGATTTGGTGAACGCCCCGGCGAGCAGGAGGATGAGCGCGGTGACATGGGCCGGGTTCGCCACGATCTCGCCCGCGCGCGGGGCGAGATCGGACAGGTTGTAGGTGCCGGCCATCTGCCCGAGCAGCACCACGCCGGCGAGCATTGCGAGGCCCCCTGCGCCCGTGACCAGGAAGGCGCGGACCGCGCCGCTCCGTGCCTCCGGATCGGTGAAGTCCATCCCGATGAGGAGAGCGGACGCGATGGTGGTCAGCTCCCAGAAGACGTAGAGGAGCACGAGCGAGTCCGAGAGGACGACCCCGATCATGGCCCCCATGAACGCGAGGAGCGTCGCCCAGTAGGCGGGTTTGCCCTTCGGTCCTAGGTATGCGCGGCTGTACTGGACGACGCCGAGGCCCACGCCCGCGACGAGCAGCACGAAGAAGGCGCCGAGGCGGTCCAGGCGCAAATTCGCCGTGATCCGTCCATGCGAGGGTCGGTAGCATGCGAGAACCCTTGTTGCCGAACGGGGTACGCCCCCCCTGGCATGTGGCTACGCTCTGCCCTGCATGCCGCCATGGGCTCTCCGATCTCCGCGCGCGCTCCGCGCAGACCATCGCGCCCGTGGGCGTCGGCGCCGCATGCGTTGAGCCGCGGGCTCGCTGCGCGAGTTCGAGGCTTCTGCCGGCGCATAGGTCGCGGGCACGCACACGGCGCTGCACGGCAGGCTCGGCTGAAGGATGGTGCGCCAAACGGGCGCGCGCCACAGGCGACCTTGCGACGGATCGCGAGCGAGGATCAGGAGATCGACCTGCTCTCGCCAGGCCAGGCGGAGCAGCTCGGCGGCTGGATGACGGGTGATAATCTCGATCTGTGATGTCGGCCCGTCGAGCGAGCGCGGTTCAACCGTGCTGCGAGCTCCGGCCAAGGGCCTGTCGCGGTAGGGATGCACGACGCCTCGGGTCGCCGCGGCAGACACGAACCGCGTCCAGAAGCTCACGGGGCCGAGCTCTCGGTGAAAGGTCGCGACGAGCGCTTCGAGCGGCCCCGCGCCGTCGAGCTCAGTGAGCCAGCCCAGAGCGGCTCGAGGAGAGTCAGAGGGATCGAGCCCTACCAGGACGCGCAAGCAGCGCTCGCCTTGCAGCCAATCGACCAGGCGATCGGAGCCCCGGTGACCAGCACCGGGACCGGCGAGCTCCGGAGTATTCAGCCACCCCGTGCGCCGGCGTGATTGCGTCTCGTCAGCCATGTCCCTGGACATCCGGGCTGGGGACGTCCAGCGGTAACTGACGATGTCGAGCGGATCGTCGTCATCGTCGCGGCGGATCTCTCGCGTACGCGCGCTCAGCTTCGCGGCGTCGATGCCGCCCGGGCGCTGGGCAACGCCGCGCCCTCCACGAGGGGCAGCTCGAGGCGGAAGACCGATCCCTGGCCCGGCGCGCTGCTCACGCCGAGTGATCCGCCGTGCGCCTCGGCGATGCGCCGCGCGAGCCACAGCCCGAGCCCCACGCCGGGCACCAGCTCGCGGCACCCGCCGACGCGGCGGAACGGCTCGAAGATCCGCTCGACGTCCTCCGGCTCGATGCCGATGCCCTGATCGGCGACCGTGACGAAGGCACGATCGCGGTCCTCTCCCACGGAGACGGTGATCTCTCCTCGCTGAGGAGAATACTTGATGGCATTGCTGATGAGGTTGTTGAGCACCTGCGCGATGCGCGACGGATCACAGCGGGCGACCACCGGTCCCGCGGCGCTCGAGACGATGATCTCATGAGCCGATGAGAGAGGTCGGAAGAGCTCCGCCGCCTCGCGCGCGAGCTCGCGCAGATCGCAGGCCTCCAGCTTGAGCTCGATCCGGCCGGCGTGGATCCGGGTGGCGTCCAGGAGGTCGCCGACGAGCCGATCCATCCGAGCGACCTGCCGTGCGACGAGATCGTTCGCCCGCCGGGCATGCTCCGCGGTCGGCGCCGGGCCGGTCGGGTCGAACCTGCCGACCTTCATCTGGAGCGCCGTCAGCGGGTTGCGGAGGTCGTGGGCGACGCCGGCGATGAAGGTGAGCTGATTCTCCTCCTGGCAGACCAGCCTGTCCGCCATGCGGTTGAACACGCCCGCGATCGAGCGCAGCTCCGCGGGCCCCGTGGCCCGGGCGCGCGCGGTCTTGTCGCCGCGCGCGAAGCGCTCGATGGCCCGCTCGAGCTCCGACAGCGGGGAATGGACGAAGCGCTCCAGGGCGACGAGCGACGCCACGATCGCGATCGCGGCGAGCAGGGCGACCCCGATACTCAGCACGTTCGCCGTCGAATCCCAGGCGGCGGCCTGGCGCATCGCGGCCTGGGCCTGCCGGCGCTTCTGGTCGACGAAGTCCTCGAGGCTCGTCATCGCGGCGTCGAGCAGGGGCGCGGAGGTCCGGATGGCTTCGCCCGGCGTCACGCGGCGCTCGAGGAGGGCCCTCTGGGAGGCGAAGTATTCGTGCATGCCCTGCTCCACCTCGTGCAGCAGCAGCTCCTCCTCCCGGCTGCCGACGTATTTGCGGACCTCGACGAGGCGCCGCTCCGCGCCGGCGACGATCGCCCCCAGCGCAGGCCGGGCGTCCTTGGCGGACGTGAGCGCGCCCTCCGCCGACGCCAGCGCGAGGTTGCTGAGGCGGTTGTACTGCGTCATCTGCTGCTGCAGATCCATCGCCAATCGTACGCTCTCGACGCTGTCGTCAATGAGGCGCGACGTCCGGTGCAGGAACGTGGTGAGCAGGCCCATTCCCGCTGCTGAGAGCAACAGGAGCACGGCCATGAGCGCGATCATTCTCCGAACGATGGATCGGAGGCTCGTCCCGCCCGCCTCCGCGCACGACCTCGGCTGTCCATCGTCGGGCGGGCGCTGATGATTCGCGGACATGGGAGGCATTATGACAGCGGCCCCGCATCGCGTCGGCGGCTTCGAACGCCGGCCGGCCCGGCGCCCGCGCGCCCTTCCAGGCCACGGCGCAGGCGCCGCGCTTCACGTGCCCTGACGTCGTAGGAACGCCGCTCGCAAGCCCGCGGTGGCGCGAGCCGCATCTCGTCCCCCTCGGGCGGGCCCATGATGAGCGGGTCTGGATGTGCCGAGCTCGAGCATGATGATCACGGTCCCCAGCGGTGTCGCCGCTTCCGCCGGATAGTCACCTACGGCGCGGCGCGCCCGTCCTCCACACCAACACGAAGCTGCGGCGACGGCAGACACGTGCGGCGAGCGCAGCTCGTCCGCTCAGCCGTCGCGGTCCAGCCTGCGATCCAGGATCTCCGCCAGCGCAAACGCCTGTCGCAAGCTGTCCCGATGGCGCAGCGCGCTTCGCAGTTTCTCGTGCCGCGACACGCGCGCCCCGGCGCCCGCGTCGGAGACGCCCGTCGGCGACGGCGCCCCGGTCTGCGCCGCTGGCGGCGGCGCGGCGGGCGCGGGTCGGCCGGTTGCTATCTCGTCGTACGGCGCACGCAGCATCCCGCCATACGGCGCGCGCGGGAGCGCCCCGCCTTCCTGACGCCGCACTCGCGTCCTGCCGAGCGCCGCGCCGAGCCATGAGATCAGAGCGAAGAGCAAGAAGAGCGCGAGAAGCAGCAGGTCCACCAGCGTCACGGGTGCCCTCTCCGCTCGCGGAGCGCCTCCGTGGTCCCGTCGGCGCTGCTCATGTCCGAGGCGATGGCGCCGCGCATGTCGGTGTCCGCCTGGACGTTCTTCAGCCGGAGATAGTCCATGACGCCGAGGTTCCCCCGGCGGAACGCGTCGGCCATGGCGCGCGGCACCTCGGCCTCGGCCTCGACGACCCGCGCGCGCATCTCCTGCTCCAGCGCGACCGCCATCGCGCGCCGCTCCTCCGCCTTGGCCTGGGCGATCTGCTTGTCCGCGTTGGCCTGGTCGATCTGCAGCTTGGCGCCGATGTTCGCGCCCACGTCGACGTCCGCGATGTCGATGGAGAGGATCTCGTACGCCGTCCCCGCGTCGAGCCCCCGCGAGAGGATGTTCTTCGAGATGTGATCGGGGTTCTCGAGCACCTCCTTGTGCGTGGCCGCCGAGCCGATGGTGCTCACCATGCCCTCCCCGACGCGGGCGATGATCGTCTGTTCGCCGGCCCCGCCCACGAGCCGCTCGATGTTGGTCCGGACGGTCACGCGGGAGACCGCGATGAGCTGGATACCGTCCTTCGCGACCGCCGCGACGCGCGCGGTCTCGATGACCTTCGGGATCACGGACATCTTCACCGCCTCGAGCACGTCGCGGCCGGCCAGGTCGATGGCCGCCGCGCGTTTGAACGGCATCGGGATGTTCGCCTTGTCGGCCGAGATGAGGGCGTTGACCACGCGCACCACGTTGCCGCCGGCGAGGTAGTGCGCCTCGAGGTCGTTGACGGAGATGTCGAGCCCCGCCTTGACGGCGCTGATGCGCGCGTTGACCACCGTGCCCGGCGGGACGCGCCGGAACCGCATCCCGACGAGCGTGAACAGCCCGACATACGCGCCCGAGGCCCAGGCCGCGATCCAGAGAGGGACCGGGATCATGTAGAGCCCGAGGAACATCGCCGCCAGCACCAGCAGGACGAGCCCGACCAGGCCCAGATCGACACCCATCATCCCCTCATCCCCCCATCCCCTTGCGCCGCGGTCCGGCGCACGACGACGCGGTTGCCGTCGACGCGGATCACCTCGACCGCCTCTCCGGCCGCGATGTACTCGGCTTCCGACACCACATCGATCCGCGCCCCCCCGATGTGGGCGATCCCGGCCGGCCGGAGCGGCGACGCGGCGACGCCGCGCTCGCGCACCAGCGGTCCTCTGGCCTGGGCTGGCGGGCCGCCGGCGACGTCCGCGCCGAGGCTCGTCGCCAGGATCAGCCGCTGCCCGAACGGGAGCCGCGGCAGGAAGCGCAGTGCGACGAGCACGCCGGCCAGCGCCAGCGCGATGGACAGCGCGACCTGGGCGACGGCCTCGAGGGCGCGCTCGATCGTCACGCCCGCGCCGACCAGGCTCATGCTCAGGCCGGCGAGCAGCGCGATCGTGCCGAGGACGCCGGCGACGCCGAAGCCGGGGATCACGAACACCTCCAGGGCGAGGAGCAGCACGCCGGCCACGGCGAGCGCGATCTCCTCCCAGCCGACGAGGGCCAGCAGCCATTGCGCCCAGAAGAACAGCACCAGGCTGGTGGCGCCCACGAGGCCCGGGACGCCGAACCCCGGCGTGCGCAGCTCGATCAGCAGGCCCATCATCCCGAGGCTCAGGAGGAGCGAGCTCATGACAGGCGTCGTCAGGAACCGGAGCGCACGCTCTGCCCAGCTCGGCGACAGGTGGCGGAGCTCCGCCCCCTCGAGGCCGAGCCGGGCGAGCACGGCATCCATGCCGTCCGCCCGGGCGTCCGCGACGCCGAGCGCCAGCGCCTCGGCGGTCGTGAGCGTGAGCAGCTTCCCCGGCCCCACGACCCCCTCGACGGCGACGTCCTCGTCCACCATCGCCTCGGCGAGCTCCGGCGGCCGGCCGCGGCGCTCGGCGGTCGAGCGGAACTCCTTCCTGACGTACGAGGTCGCCTTCTCCCCGGCGGGCTCCGCGCCCTCCGCCCCCGCGCGCACCGGCGCCGCGGCGCCGAGGGTCGCGCCGTCCGCCATCACGATCTGCTCTGCCGCGAGCGCGATGAGCGCGCCCGCCGAGATCGCCCGTTGATCGACGAAGACGACGGTGCGGAGCGGGGTCGCGAGCAGCGCGTCGCGGATGGCGATGGCCGCGTCGACGCGGCCGCCGAGCGTGTTCGTGGGCAGGATCAGCGCGCTCGCCCCTGCCGCCTCGGCCGCGCCGATGGCCCGCTGGACGAAGGCGGACAGCCCGGCGTCGATCTCGCCGTGGATCGGCGCGACATGGACGATCGGCGCGGCCCCGGCCCGCGCCCTCGACGTGAGGAGCGCGGAGACCAGCGCGAGCACGCACGGAATCCAGCGCGGCAGCCGCGCCCACAGGCGCCTTCCCGTCAGCGACACGCGTCACCCCCGGGCGGAGACCTAGAGCGGCGATCGCCCTGGCGAAAGGCGTCGGCGTGCGCGGCGAGGTCCCCAGCCTTTCGGGCATCTCCACCATGCGCAGACTCTTCAGCCCCGCAGCGTTCGCGCCCATCCGTCGGGTGTGGAGGCGATCTGGCGGGCAATCTCTCGCCTGGCCCATCATGACGCCTGCGCTCACTGGGTAGGCTGCGACAGGCGCCGCCGTGGCTCCTGCCCAGACGCAGCGCGCTCCGAACGCGCCCCCGATGATCCGCGATCACCAGCACCGCACGGGCGCGCCCCGATGGCCGCGCGCGGCCTCCACGGCGTCCGCCCGCTGGCCACCGCCCATGCCGGGCACAGACGATAACTGCTCGAACCACCCCGTATTGTTTTTGCGTGTGGAGATTGTTCTCCCCTTGCAGCGGCGCGCTGTGTCGCTGCCGCCAGAGATCCGCGACCTGCCCGCATACCTGTCGGTCCAGCAACCCGCGTTGCCCTCCATCGGCGCTCGACGCGCCGCGACACTCCGGCGCCGCGACGTGGGGGATCGATCGACGCGCGACGCCCCCCGGCGTGCCGGATCAGCTTGCGCGACGCCGCGCGACATGTTTTGAGTTCAAAGAATTCGTTCGGCCGCTCGCCCGCGGCGATCCCGCGGTGGGCGTCGCGCCCTGTTCGTTTCCGACGGCTCGCGGCACCGCGCCTCGCGGCGCGCGGCTCGTCCCTGCGCCGGCGCGCCTCGCGCCCGGCGGATGAGGGAGGCGCCGCGCCTCACGCCCGGGGAGCGGCGCCTCGTCGCCGCCAAGGAGGGGAGTTCCATGGCCCGACTGCTCATCGTCTCCAACCGTCTCCCGATCAGCGTGCGCGTCGACCGCGGCGCGCTCTGCCTCACGCGCTCCTCGGGCGGCCTCGCCGCCGCCATGCGCGGCCCCCACGAGCGGCACTGCGCGGTCTGGATAGGCTGGCCGGGCAGCGTCGCGAGCCTCTCCCCGGAGCAGCGGAGGGACGCCGACGTGGCGCTCGCCGGGATGCGCGCCGTGCCCGTGCACCTCGGCGCCGCGGAGCAGCACCGCTTCTACGACGGCTTCTCGAACGGCGTCCTGTGGCCCCTGCTCCACTACCTGCTCGACAAGGTGAACCTCGACGCCGAGCTCGACTGGGAGGCCTACCAGCGCGTCAACGAGCGCTTCGCCGACGTCGTCGCCGCGCAGTACACGCCGGGCGACGCGATCTGGGTGCACGACTACCAGCTCCTGCTCCTCCCGGCGCTCCTCCGGCGGCGCCTCCCCGGGGCGCGGATCGGCTTCTTCCTCCACGTCCCGTTCCCGTCCGCCGAGGTCTTCCGCATCCTCCCGTGGCGGGAGCAGATCGTCCGCGGGCTGCTCGGCGCGGACCTGATCGGCTTCCACACGGCCGCCTACCGCAGGAACTTCGCGGCGTCGGCGGCGCACGTGCTCGGCGTCGATCCGGGCGAGGCGGTGATCGAGCACGACGGGCGCACGGTCGCGCTGGGGGTCCACCCCATCAGCATCGACGCCGCCGAGATCGAGCGGCTCGCGGACCACCCCGGCGTGCGGGAGGAGGTGGCGCGCATCCGCGCCGAGGCGCGCGGCCGCAAGATCGTGCTCGGGATCGACCGGCTCGATTACACGAAGGGGATCCCGCGCCGCCTGCTCGCGATCGAGCGGTTCCTCGAGCGCGAGCCGGAGCTGCGCGATCGGGTCCGCTTCCTCCAGCTCGCCGTGCCCACGCGGGAGATGGCCGGCGCGTACGCCGACTTCCGGCGGATCGTGCACGAGATGGTCGGCCGCATCAACGGGCAGTACGGCACGACGTACGCGACGCCGATCCACTACATGCACCGCTCGCTGCCGCTCGAGCAGGTGGTCGCGCTCTACCTCGCCGCCGACGTGATGCTCGTGACCCCGCTGCGCGACGGCATGAACCTCGTCGCGAAGGAGTACGTCGCCGCGCGGGTCGACGACGACGGCGCCCTGATCCTGAGCGAGTTCGCGGGCGCGTCCTCCGAGCTCGCGGAGGCGATCTCCGTCAACCCGTACGACATCGGCTCGGTCGCCGCTGCCGTGAAGCAGGCGATCGCCATGCCGCCCGTCGAGCAGCAGCGCCGGATGGCGGCGCTGCGCCGCCGCGTGGCGACGCACGACGTCCACGCTTGGGCGCAGGCGTTCCTCGACGAGCTCGACCGCGCCGCGGCGCCGGAGCCCGCGGGGGCCGCCGCGCCATCGCGCCGAGGGATGCCCGAGGGCGTCGTCGAGCGCATGCGCCTCGCGCCGCAGCGCGTGTGGATCCTCGACTACGACGGCACGCTGGTCCCGTTCGCGCCGGTGCCGGACCTCGCCGCGCCGGACGAGGAGCTGCTCGCGCTGCTCGGGGCGCTTTCCGAGCGCGACTGCGTGCACATCGTGAGCGGCCGCCGGCGCGCCGACATCGAGCGCTGGCTCGGCGCGCTGCCGCTCCACCTGCACGCCGAGCACGGCTTCTGGTCGCGGCCCAAGGCGAGCGGCGACTGGGTCGCGCTCGAGCCGGACGCCGCCGCCTGGAAGGGCGAGGCGCGGGCGATCCTCGAGGGCGTCACCCGGCGCACCCCGGGCAGCTTCATCGAGGAGAAGACGGTGACCCTGGCGTGGCACTACCGCACGGCCGAGCCCGAGCTCGGGAGCCATCACGTGCGCGAGCTGCGCGCGCGCCTCGAGGAGCGCCTCCCCATGGATACCCTGGAGCTCCTCGCCGGCGCGAAGGTGGTCGAGGTCCGGCCGCGCGGCGTCCACAAGGGCAGGGTGGTGCCGCGCATCCTGGACGATGTCTCGGCGAGGGCGGCGGTGATCGCGATCGGCGACGACCGCACGGACGAAGACACCTTCGCGGCGCTGCCGCCGTCCGCGTACACCATCCACGTCGGCAACGAGAGCAGCCGCGCCGCCTACCGGCTGCCCGACGCAGGCGCGGTGCGGCGCCTCCTGCGCTCGATCCACGCCGGCCACGCCGGCCACGCCGGCCACGCCGGCCACGCGGGGCTCGACGCCGGGATCCACGCCTGACCCGCGCCGGGGTCCACGCGCTTTCCACGCTCGTTCTACGCCTGATTCATGCCTTTCTTCCCGGCCCGAAGCCGCCGCCGCTCGTGGCGCGGCGCTGTCCACGAGCGGCCCGCGTTTCCCGGGGCGAGCGCGGCGGAGAGGCGCGTTATAAGGCGCGCCATGGATCGAGATCCCGGCCGTGAATCGCCCGAAGAGAGGCCGTCCGGGCAGCCCGCAGGGGCGGCCCTGCAGGACCGCATCGCGGCCGCGCTCGGCATCGAGCCCGAGGCCCGCGAGGCCCTCGTCCGGAGCATGCTGGAGCGGAGCGCCCGGGGGGCCGCGGGCTACTGGCTCCAGCTCTTCCTCGCCATGGGCATCGCCTCGCTCGGGCTCGTCCTCGGCAGCGGGGCGGTCGTCATCGGCGCGATGCTGATCTCGCCGCTCATGGGGCCCATCGTCGAGCTCGGGATGGGCCTCGCGATCGGCTCGCCGTTCCTGGCGCTGCGCTCCTTCACGCGCGTCGCCTTCAGCGTCGTCATGGTCGTGACGAGCGCCACGGTCCTCACGCTGATGCTGCCGTTCTACGAGGTGACCTCGGAGATCGCCGCGCGCACCTCGCCGACGGCGCTCGATCTGCTCATCGCGATCTTCTGCGCGATCGCGGCCGCCTACACCACCGCGCGGCCCGGCTCGGACACGACCTCGACGGCCGCGGGCACGGCGATCGGCATCGCGCTCGTACCCCCCCTCTGCGTGATCGGCTACGGGATCGGAACCCGGACGAAGAGCGTCGCGAGCGGCGCCGCGCTGCTCTTCACGGCGAACCTCTGCGCGATCCTCCTGTTTGCCATCCTCTCCTTCCTGCTCCTCGGCTACAGCGCCGTCAGCACCGCGGAGCTGGAGCACGCGGAGCTCGCGAAGCAGAAGCCGGGCGCGATCCGCCGCGTGGCGCGCGCGCTGCAGGTCTTCTTCGAGCTCCGCCACGGGTGGATCTTGCGCGTGCTCATGCCGCTCGCGCTCCTCGGGGCCGTGTATTTCCCGCTCCGGGAGGCGCTCGCGCGCGTGTCGTGGCAGGTGCGCGTCCGAACGGCGATCGTGCGCATGCTGGACGCGCTGCCGCAGAGCGCGGTGCGGTCGAACGTCTCGGTCGATCACGGCAGCGTCGTCGTGCGCCTCGTGATGCTCGGCCGAGCCGACGAGGCGGAGCGGATCGAGCACGCCCTGCGCGACCAGATCGCCGCCGTCGCGGGCATCACCCCGAAGGTCGACGTGATCGCCGTCCTCGACGCGAGCGCGCTGCAGGAGGTGGCGGCGTCGGTCAGGGCGAGCTCGACGCCCATCGACGTGGCGCCCAAGGAGCCCGAGCTCGTGCTCGTCCGCCAGGAGCTCGCGAAGTCGCTCGCCGGCGCGTGGCCGCACGCGGCGGGGCCGCTCGTCGCGTGGCGGCTCCGGTTCCCGGAGAACGAGCCGGCCGTCGTGGAGGTGGTGCACGTCGGTCCCGAGCTCGGCGCCCCGGCGGGCGACCTGCTCGGGCGCGCGCTCTCGCGCGAGGTCGGCGCGGAGATCGCCGTGCAGGACCGCGCCATCTCGCCCGAGCCGATCGTCGCCGAGCCGCCGGGCGGGTGGTCCTGGCTCCAGGCAGCCGGGCCGGCGCTCGCCTGGGTGGACGACGTGGAAGCGCTCCACGGGTGCGTCGAGGTGCCCCCGAACCCCGGGGAGAAGCCGAGCGGGGAGAAGCCGAGCGGTGAGCTCGACGCGGTCCTCGCGGCGCTCCGGTCGCTGCCGGCCCTCCGCTCGGATCGGGTGCACGTCCACCAGGGCGCGCGGTGGCGGGCGCTGGTCTCGATCTCGCCGTGCGCGCCGGCGGCCGCAGCGGCGCCGGCCGACGCCGCTGCGGACGCCGGCGCTCCGGCGGCCGCCGGCGCGGGCTCCGGCATCCGCTGAGGCCCGCCGCGAGGGCGGTCGCCCGCGGCGGCTACTGCTCCGTCGACGTCTCGGCCTCTTCGAGCGTCAGCGCCGCGCCGGGCGTCGGGGCCCCGGACAGCGCGAGCCTGCCGACGAGGAGCCCCACCACGGCCGCCACGCCCGAGGCGAGCAGGACGCCCAGCTTCGCCGCGGCGAGCATCGCGGCGTCGTCGAACGCGAGGCCCGCGATGAAGATCGCCATCGTGAAGCCGATGCCCGCGACGCAGCCCACGACCGCGATCCCGCGCCAGCCGACGCCGCGTGGCAAGGCGCAGACGCCGAGCCGGACCATCGCGAAGCTCGCGAGGAAGACGCCGAGCGGCTTGCCGGCGACCAGGCCGAGCATGACCCCGAGCAGGATCGTCCCCGAGGCCGCGTGGCCGAGCGAGGAGCCGTCGACGCGGACGCCGGCGTTGGCGAAGGCGAACAGCGGCATGATGCCGTACGCGACCCACGGGTGGAGCGCCGCCTGGAGCCGGACCACGGGCGGCAGCGCCTCGCGCTGGGCCTGCCGGATCCGCCCGAGGGGCTTGATCAGCTCGTCCGCGCGATAGCCGTCGCGCTTGGTGAGCGAGGCGACCCTGTCCACCGCGTCGCGCGCCGCGGCGACGAACCCGTCGCTGCCGAACCACGAGCGCACCGGCGTCAGGAGTCCGATGGCGACGCCGGCGATCGTGGGGTGGACGCCGGCGCGGAGCATGCCCCACCAGACGACGGCGCCTGGGGCCACGTAGGCGGCGGGCGAGCGGACGCCGAAGCGCTGGAGCAGCAGCACCGCGAGCACCCCGCCGCCCGCGACGAGCAGGCCGCTCCACGCGACGCCCGACGAGTAGAACAGCGCGATGACGATGATCGCGCCGATGTCGTCGATGATGGCGAGCGCGAGCAGGAGCACGCGCAGGGCAGGGGGCACGCGCTTGCCGAGCAACGCCAGGACGCCCACGGCGAACGCGATGTCCGTCGCCATGGGGACGCCCCAGCCGTGCCGCGAGACCGGCGAAGCGTTGAGCGACAGGTAGAGGAGCGCGGGCGCGATCATGCCGCCCACCGCCGCGGCGACCGGCAGCGCCGCGCGCTTGAGATCCGAGAGCTCTCCCTCGTGGATCTCCCGCCGGATCTCCAGGCCGACGACGAAGAAGAAGATCGTCATCAGCCCTTCGTTGATCCAGAAGTGGAGCGGCTGCGTGAACGCCAGCGAGCCCGCGCTGAGCGTGATCGGGACGTGCCAGAGGTGCTCGTAGGCGTCGCCCCACGGCGAGTTCGCCCACGCGAGGGCGACGGCGGACGCGATCAGCAGGACGATCCCGCTGGCGGCCTCGACGTGCAGGAAGCGCTCGATCGGGCCGAGGACGCGCTCGGCGATGCGGCGCGCGGGGGCCCAGGTTCCGGGGGCAAGCTCCTGAGAGGGGGATCGACGCAATGGACCACCGAGGCGCGAGCGACGTCGCGCGAGGGGGGAAGGCGGCCCGACCGTCCCAGGAAGACCTGTCGCGGCGCTCTGCCGCCGCGACACCCGCACGGGAGAATACTCGTTCAGGCGACCGGATCCAGCGCGAACGGGCGCGCCAGGCCGGGGGCGTCGCTCTGGCGCGGTCGGGCGCCGCCGCTCCGGCATGGCCAGGCGCATGGAGCGGATTCGAGGCGCAGGGTGGATCGTGAGCTGGCCTCGGCGCATCGTGGGGCCCGGAGGCGACGGATGACGCGAGATGCCCTGGATCGCGTCGCGGTGACGGCCTTTCTGGTCGCCCGCCACGGCGATGCTGTCTGCGACTCGGCCATCGAGATACGCCCGCTCCCCGGCGGGCTCTGCTCGGAGGTCGCGCTCGTCACCGCGCGGCTGCGCGGCGGCGCGGGGGCGCGCCGGGTCACGCTCGTGGCCAAGCTCGTGCACGGCAAGGCCGCGCGCGAGGCGGCCGTCTACCGGCGGCTCTCGACGTCCGTCGGGCGGCGCTTCTCGCCCGAGCTGCTCGGCGCGGAACGGCTCGGGCGTGAGCGCTGGCTGCTCTACCTCGAGCGGATCGAGCCGGCGCACGCCTGGCCCTGGGCCGACAGCGGGCACACGGCCCGGGTGCTCGAGCGGTTGGCGCGCCTCCACGAGGAGACGGCGCAGGGCGCCGCGCTGCCGGCCTGGGACTACGAGGCCGAGAACCTGGCCATGGCGCGGGATACCCTCTCGCTGGCCGAGCGCCTGCCCCGCGGCGAGGTCCCGGCGCTCGCCCGGGCGCTGCCCGCGCTGCGGCGGGTCGTTTCGGCGCTGCCCGCGATGCGCCGGCAGCTCCTCGCGTTCCAGCCGCTTGGTCGCGCGGTGATCCACGGCGACGTGCACCCAGGCAACGTCATGGTCCGCCGGCGCGACGGCGTCGTGGAGCCGGTGCTGCTCGACTGGGCGCGCGCGCGGATCGGCTCGCCGCTGGAGGACGTGAGCTCGTGGCTCCAGGCCCTCGGTTACTGGGAGCCGGAGGCGCGGCGCCGCCACGATACGTTGCTCGCCGGCTACCTCTCGGCGCGCGGGCTCGCCCCCGCGCTGACCCGGCCGCTGCGCGACGCGTACTGGTTCGCGGCGGCGTCCAACGCGCTCGCGGGCGCGCTCGTGCACCACCTCGCGCTGGCCTGCCGCGCGAGCGCGCCCGGCGCGCTCGCGGCCGCGGCACGGAACGCGGCGGATTGGCTGCGCGTCATCCGCCGGGCCGACGCGTGCTGGAGCTGAGGTGCTCGCGGTCGTCGAAGCGCAAAAGGACGCCGCGCTCGCCCTGCCACGAGAGCGACGTGAGGCTGGCGTTGCCCGGCCGGAACGGCTCCCAGCGCGCGGGCGGGATGCCGTGCAGCGCCCCGAGGATCTGGCCGATGACGCCCGCGTGCGTGACCGCGAACACGCGCTGCCCCGGGTGCGCCGCGGCGATCGCCACGATCGCCGCGAGGCAGCGCGCGCGGAGCTCCCGGTAGCTCTCCCCGCCTGGCCAGCGGAAATCGTCGTCGGCCTGGCGCAGGTGCGCCTCCCAGAGCGGGGCGTGGCGCGCCTTGACCTCCTCGATCGGGAGGCCGTCCACGTCGCCGCAGCAGATCTCGCGCAGCCCGTCGTGGGGGCGGACCGGGCCCCACGCGCCGGCCGCGATCCGCGCCGTCTCGAGCGCGCGGCTCAGCGGGCTGGAATACACGGCGTCGAACGCCGGGCCTCCGGCGAGGCGGCGGCGCAGCGCCTCGGCCTCCTCACGCCCTCGCGCGTCGAGCGGCGTGTCGGTCCACCCGCTCATCGGCGTCGCGGGGCCGGCGCGGTTACCGGCGGTGTGGCCGTGGCGCACGAGGACCAGGAGAGAGGGGCGCATGCGTCGGACCGGAGCAGGGGCGCTCGGCCCGGAAGCTAGCGTGGGCCGCGGCCAGATCGAGCGCCGCGCGCGACGGCTCACCCTAGCGACGTGGTCGCCCGGCGGTGCGAGCGAGCAGGGTCGGCGCGGGCGCGCTTCGCCGCGCTGTTCATCATTGGCGACGGCGCCTAGACTGGCGTGACGGTCGATGGCCACCTGCCCCGCGTGTCGCTCGGTCTATCCGGAGGATGTGGCGACCTGCCCGGAGCACGGGGACGCGTTGCTGCCGGACGAGGCCTTCTTCGAGGAGGACGCGCAGCTGGCGCCGGGCACGATGCTCGGCGAGTACCGCGTCGAGCGGCTGCTCGGCGCGGGGACGTTCGGCGACGTCTACGCGGGAGAGCACCCCCTCATCGGCAAGCGGGTCGCGATCAAGGTGCTGAACCGGCGGTTCGCGTCCGATCCGACCGTCGTCTCGCGCTTCGTCGGCGAGGCGCGCGCGGTGAACCGCATCCGGCACCGCAACATCATCGACATCTTCTCCTTCGGCGTCGTCGACGGGCGGCACTACTTCGTCATGGAGCTGCTCGACGGGCTCACGCTCGGCGCGCTGATCCGGCGCGAGGGGCGCCTCTCGCCGGGCCGCGCCGTCCCCATCCTCGAGGGCATCGCCGACGCGCTCGACGCCGCGCACGCGGCGGGGATCACGCACCGCGATCTGAAGCCCGAGAACATCTTCGTGGCGATCGAGAAGGGCGGCCGCTACTTCCCCAAGCTGCTCGATTTCGGCGTGGCGAAGCTCGCCGACGAGGCGCTCGCCCACAAGACGGCCACGGGGGTCGCCGTCGGGACGCCCGCGTACATGTCGCCCGAGCAGGTCCGCGGCAAGGGCGTCGACCATCGCTCGGACATCTACGCCCTCGGCGTGATCGCCCACGAGGTGCTCACGGGAACGCTCGTCTTCCAGGGCGAGTCGATGATGGACGTGATGATGATGCACCTCCTCCACCCGCCGCCGCGGGCGTCGGAGGTCTGCGCGGACCTCCCGCCCGAGCTCGACGCCCCGGTGACGGCGATGCTGGCGAAGCGCGCCGAGGAACGCCCGCGGTCGGCGGGCCAAGCGGTCCAGGCGTTCGTCGAGCAGGTGCGCAAGCTCGGCCTCGAGGGGCTCGACAGCGCGGGCGCCGCGCGGCCCAGGAGCAGCGCGCGCGTGGTGTCCGTCGGCTCGCAGGACGTCAGCTCCGAGGCGGCGACCGACGTGGTCGAGGCGCTCGATCCGGGGGAGGGCAGCGGCGCGGACGGGGGCGGCGCGTCCCGGAGCGGCGCCTCCGGGAACGGCGGCTCCTCCGGCACGCTGCGCAGCCCTGGCGGGAGCGGGGCCGTCGCGGCGGGGCGCACGCAGCCGATGCCGCCGGGCCCGGTGGCGCCCGCCGAGATCGGCCAGACGGCGGCGTTCGCCCCGCCCGCCGAGCCCGCCCGGACGGCGGCGTTCGCCCCGCCCGCCGAGCCTGTTCGGGCGCCGAGGACCAGCGCCCGCCGCGCCGGGGTGCTCGCGGTGCTGCTCCTCGGCGGCGCCATGGCCGGGACGATCGTGTCGCTGCGCCCCGGCGGCGACGCTGCCTCGATCCGCGATGCCGCCCCGACAGCGGCCACGGGCGCGCCGCTCGGCGCTGCAGACGCCACCGGCGGGCCGTCCAGCACCCAGGGCCCCCTCGGCGCGCCGCTGGCCGGCGCGGGCGCCACCGGCGTGCCGTCCGGCGCCGCGGATCCTTCCGGCGCGCCGCCCGTCGCGGGCGCCGCGCCCCTCGGTCCCCAGGCAGCTCCGGGAGCAGCCGCGGGTGGACCGGCGCCGACCGCACCGGTCGCCGGGGCGGCCAGCACTGCGTCCACCACGGCGCCGTCGGGCGTCCGGGCGACCCGACCGCGCAAGCACCACACCGATCTGGAGAAGCCGGCGTTCGACAGCCTCCGCGGAGCACCCTGACCATGAAGGCATCTCACGGAGCGTCGATCGTCCTGGCGATCGCGGCGGCTGGCTGCGCGAACCTCTCGCTGCTCGAGGAGGACGTCTGCGGCAACCGCGTCGTCGAGGCGCCGGACGAGGCCTGCGACGGGCAGGAAGGCTGCGGCGCGCCCGGGAGCGCGCACCAGTGCCGCTACCTCTGCGGGGGCGCCGAAGGGTTCGCGTGCCCCGGCGGCTACGGGTGCGGCGCGGACGGCGTCTGCCGGCGGCCCACGGGCGTGTTCGAGGAGCTCTCGGCGCGCACCATGGTCACGGCGATGGAGCTCTCGGCCGGCGACATCAACGCCGACGGCTGCGACGAGCTCGTGCACACGACGCTCGAGAGCACCACGATCTCGGCGCTCCCCAGCCAGGCGCCTGGGCTGTGCGCGCAGGCGGAGCAGGCGCTCCCGATCGCCCGGGCGGCGTCGAGCGAGGAGACGTCGCCCGCTCCGATCCTGCGCGACCTCACGAGCGACGGCCAGCTCGAGCTCATCGTCGCCGGCCGCGGGGACGTGGTCTCCGCGCCGGGGGGCGCCGCGAACGGCCTCTTCGTGTTCTCCGCCTCGGAGAGCGCGGCCATGGCGCCCACGCTCTACGCGACCACGCGCCTCGACAGCGAGGCCGCGCGCCTCCTGTCGGCGCGGCTGCGCGGCCGCGACGCCGCGCTGATCTTCCTCGGAGCAGCCGCCGCGACGGGGGGCCCGAACGGCGGCGGTACGGGCGGCGAGCCGCCGGCGAGCGGCGGCGCTGGCCGCATCGCGGTGATGTCGGACCCGGCCATGACGCCGCAGACGCTCGACGGCGACGTCGTGGCCCCCGGCGACATCGCGGTCGCGGTCGCCGCCGATCTGGACGGCGACACCGCCGCGGACCCGGCGGCCTGCGACGAGGCGATCGTGGCGAAGCGGGGCGACGATCGGATCCGCATCTACGCCGCCTGCGGCCCCGCGGGATCGAGCGCGCTCGCGGCGCTGCCCGAGGTGCAGCTCGGCGGCGGCGCGAGGATCCGCGACGTCAACGCGTCGCTCGCCGTGCACGATCAGAACGGCGACGGCTTCCTCGACATCGTCGTGAACGCCATCCGCGCCGACCGCGGCGAGCTCCACGTCGCGTACGGCCTCGGCGACGGGCGCTTCCAGGCGACGCCGAGCCTTCCGTCCGGCGGCTCGCCCGACCAGCGCACGGGCGCGCTCTCGCTCGACGACGCGGAGCTCGAGGCCGCGCTCGCCGATCCGGACCGGATCTTCGTCGCCGGCGACTTCGACGCAAACCGCCCCGGGCCAGAGCTTGTGCCGCTCGACTGCCGCCCCAGCGCGCCGTTCCAGTCTCCGGTCTGCGGCTCGATCGGCGGAGGGTGCGAGGCGGTCGCCGCCGACGTGAACGCCGACGGCCACCTCGATATCGTCGCCACCGAGACGCAGCTGCCCGACATCACGGTCTACACCGGCGCCTCGGACGGCACGTTCTACACGCAGCGCGTCGCGACGCAGTGCCCGCCCCACTACCTCGCCGTCGGCGACTTCGACGGCGACCGGGTGAACGACATCGCCTACTTCGATCAGCAGGCGCGGCCGTCGTCTCCGCAGCCCTCGACCCGGCTCGACATCGCTTACGGCAACGCCTTCGCCGCGCCCTCCGCGCCGGCCGGGCACGGCCGGCTCGATCTCGCCAGCGGCCTCGTCGCGGGCCGCGTGCTCCAGGAGGCCACGGGAGCCCAGCTCTTCGCGTTGCGCGGTCTCCCGCGGCCGCCCGACGCGCCGGTGGGCTCCGGCTCCGGGCTGGCGCTCATCGAGGGGGGCCGCGATCGCCTCATCCGCGCGCCGTTCTACTTCGCCGCGCCTCCCGGAGCGCCGGGGGGCATGCCGCCTGGTCCTGGCGCGCCGAGCTCCATCCTGCCCGTGCGGCTCCTCGGCGTCGCGGGCGGCATGTTCGCGGTCGGGGCCGACGGCGAACCCCAGCAGCGCCTCGCCGCGATCACGGAGCTCGCCGTCGAGGGCGCGCCCGGTCCCGTGCCCGAAGGCACGCAGATCTGGCTGATCTCCGTCTCACCGGAGGGGGACAACCTGCGCGCCGAGGCGTCCGGCCGGCCCGGAGAGGGGGCGCCGCCGTGCGAGGCGTGCGTGCTCGCGCCGATCGACACCGACGGCGACCGCCGGGACGAGCTCGTGTGGCTGAACGACGGCGAGCTCGCGCTGTACGCGGCCGACGGCGAGAAGCTGGTCGAGGCGGCCCGGCAGGAGACGGCGCACGTGTTCAAGGCCATCGTGGAGGACGTGAACCCGCCGAAGTACGCGCCGCGCCCGCTCGTCGCGGATCTGGACGGCGACGGGCGGCAGGATCTCCTCGCCCGCGCGGCGAGCGGCGAGATCGTCGCGCTCTGGGGCCGCGCCGGAGGGGGCTTCGACGAGACGGCGCTCGTCGCGCCGGAGCCTTGCGAGGGCGACCAGGTCTGCGCGGGCCTCGCCGTGGCGCTGCTCAACGCCGACGCCGACGTCGCGCTCGAGGTCGCCGTGGCCGGGCCCGGGCGGCTCGAGCTCTACGATCTCGACGCCGGCGCGCGGGCGCTGCGCCGCATCGAGACCGCGTTCCCCGGGCCTCCGCCGGAGGCCGGCAGCGATTTCGTCGCGCTGGTCGCGGGCGACGTCGATGGGGATGGCGTCGACGATCTCGCGGTGGGGATGAGCTCCGCCTTCCTGAAGGTGTTCCGCGGCAAGCCGGTGCTGCAATGAGGGCGGCGGCGCGTTTCTTCTGTCCGTTGCTCGCCTGGGCCTCGCTGAGCCTCGCCGCGGCGCCCGCCGCGGCCCAGGCGGGCGCGCGCCCGACGCCCGAGCAGGTGGCGCAGGCGGAGAGCTACTTCAACGCCGGCGCGCAGGCCTACGAGGCGGGCCAGTACCAGGTCGCCGCGGAGGCGTTCCTGGAGGCGCACGAGCGCGTGCCGAGCCCGTCGCTCCTGTTCTCGGCGGCGCAAGCGTTCCGGCGGCAGCACCTCACGGAGCCGTCGCCGGACGCGCTGCGCCGCGCGATCGCCCTCTACCGCGAGTACCTGCGCCAGGATCCGAAGGCGACGCGCCGCGAGGAGGCGGTGACGGCCCTTGGGTCGCTCGTGCCGCTGGAGGCGCGGCTCCCCGGCGAGGGCTCGGAGGCGGCGGGCGGCGAGGGCGCGACGGCGCCGGGCGGCGGCGCCGCGGCGGCCTCGAGGCCGGCGGCGGGCGGGACGCGCCTCCTGCTGTCGTCGCCGGCCGAGGGGGCCCGGGTGTCGGTGGATGGCCAGCCGTTCGTCGCGGCGCCGCTCGTGGCGCCGGTCGCTCCTGGCCCGCACCGCGTGCGGGTGCAGGCGGCGGGGCACGACGAGGAAGAGCTCACGGTCGTCGCGGTCGCCGGTGAGCTGATGCCGCGGCACGTCGTGCTGCGCGTGAAGCCGGCGCAGCTGCGGGTGACGGGCACGGGCGGCGCGCGCATCGCGGTGGACGGGCAGGTGAGGGGGACGGTGCCGACGGCGGGCGCGATCGCGATCGAGCCGGGGGTTCATGGGGTCGAGGTCTCGCTGCCCGGATACGAGCTCTTCCGGCGGGAGCTCCGCGTGACGCGCGAGCAGGCCGTGGGGCTCGATGCCAACCTGCGCATGACGTCCCGCCGCGTCGCCGCGTGGACGGTGCTCGGCGTCGGCGCGGCGGGCGCCGTCGCGACCGGCGTGCTCGGGGGCCTCGCCCTCGCGAGCCAGAGCGAGGCGGTCGAGCTGCGGGACAGGAAGGACGCGGGCTCGCTCACGCCGTCGGAGCGGGATCGCTACAACGCCGCGGTCGACGCGCGCGGCAGTCTCGGCGCGGCGGCGGCCGTCGCCGGCGGGGTGTCGTTGCTCGCCGCCGCCGTGGGGTTCGGGCTCTTCGCGTTCGACGAGCCAAAGGGCCTTGGCGTCGCCCCGCCCGCCGCGCCGCCGCCGAAGGATCCCGGGGTGGACGCGGAGTTCACGGTGGGCGTGTTTTCGGCGGGTGTTCGAGGGCGCTTCTAGATCGACAAGCGGGTTAAAACCCCCGGAAAAAGAGCAGGAATTCGAACCGCCGAGCGCGCCAAGAACTCGCTCTGCTCCTGGCGTCCCCGGCGCCTTGGCGGCTCATCTCCGTCTCGCCGCAGGTCGTCCCCGCGGCGGGCTCGGGCCGCGATCAACCAGGCACGACGACGATCTCGCCGGTCGTGTACAGCGCCGAGGTGTCCCAGGCGAGCCCGGGGGCGAGCGGCACATCGACGCTCACCTCGGAGAACGTCCCCAGGAGGGCGCCGCTCCAGCCGAGCACGGCGACGGTGTCGCCGGCCTCGAAGGGCATGGCCCCGTCCTCCACGTGGATCTCCAGGGCCCCGTCGAGGGTCACGTCCCCGTCCACGAACAGGAGCGGCGCGGCGCTCGGCCCGGCGACGGTCACGCTCAGCGCCGCGAACAAGCCCTGGCTGTAGCTCCCGGCGACGCTCGTCGAGGGGTACACCTCGCCCACGACCAGCGTGCCGAGCGCGGGGTTCGCGAGATCGCCCGTGAAGCTGCTGGTCTCGAGGCGCCCCCGGTAAAAATCGATGACGTCGCTGGCCTGGACCTCGATCTCTCCCGCAATGAGCTCGCCGTCCGCGAGCCGCACCGCCCACCTCGGGCCGCCGGGAGCGCCGGGCAGCGGCGCGAGCCGGAGGAGGCCGCCGATGCGGACGGATCCTCCCCCGTCGATGTGCAGCGCCGGATAGACCGACGAGTCGGTGGACGCAAGGATCGTGACGTCACCGCCGTTGATCCACGACGCATAGACGTCGGTCACATAGATGTACGCCGCGCCGCCTCGCGAGCGGATCTCGGCCTCCTCCGTGGCCAGGGTCCCCAGCGCTCCGAGGGCGATCCCGCCGATTCCATCGTCTCCCCCCACCGACAGCAGCCCCGCGTTCGTCCAGGTGCCGCCCCAGCCGCTCACGCTGACAGCGCTGTTCTCGAGCTCGTTGCCGAGGACCTGCGCGTCCACGGTGGAGAGCTCGCCCCGGTAAATGGACAGCTGCGCGGCCCTGCCCGCGCCGACGACGAACTCCCCCGTGCTCACCCATCTCGTCGCGGAGCCTGTGACGAACGCCTCGATCGGGCGGAAAGGGTCCTCCGGGGCGTTCGCACCGAAATAGACGTTGTGCGAGAAGAAGCTCGCTCCTTTTCGGATCTCGATCCTGCCGCCCCACAGGTCACCGATGTAGGCGTTGGTCCGGCTCGTCAGGGTCGCGTCGTACCCCTCGACGAGCACGTCGCCGTAGGCGTGGAAGTACGGCCCGCTGACCAGGAGGTCGTCGGTGATCACCGTGGCGCCGGTCCGTACGATGAGCGAGCCCCAGGCGAAGTGGCCTGCGCCGATCGCGAGAGAGCCATTGTTGGTCCACCGCGATCCGTACCCGACCACCTCGACCGCACCGGAGCCCTCGTAAGGCCCGCCGATGATGGCGCCGGGGCTGAGCACCCTCCCCCTGTTGGAGACGCGCACGCTCCCCGAGCGGGGCGTGCCCGGTATCGTGCCGCCGACCAGCAGAGGGCTATCGCCGAGGTCCCACGGGTCCGACGGGCTCGCGGGCGATACATCGTCCGAGAGGGTCACCTCCGCCCGGACCGGCACTGCCACGCTCACCGACACCGCCGCAAGCAACGCCGAAAGGGCGCATCGGACATGCTGGTTCATAGGCCTCCTGCTCAGCAAGAAAATTCACAGCACAAGAATTCCGTCCTCACTTCCCCCTCCTGTCCGAGCCGGGTGGATCGCGAGACCGATATTCCCGCGCGCACCCTAGCAGGTAAAAAGTCCGACGATCGCACGTCCTCGAATCAGCGCTACCGATGAGCCCGGCACGATAAGCCTCGCCGCCCGGGCCGCATTGACGGGGCAGGGTGGCGCGGATGGCCCCTCTCGCGGGAGATGTTCGGAGTCGACTTTGCTGTCTCCGCCGCCCGTCGGTCCGGTTTGCGAGAGGCGATTGGAGTCGATCTCTTTTTCATGAACCCTGCGTGCGAGCGTGCGAGTCGGCGTCGAGGCGCACCAGGGCGCTACGCAGCGTCAGGCGGGCTCTCGGGGAGCACGGACGCGAGGTCGAAGCCCCTGCGGATGCCTGCTCGAGCGACCTCGCTCCGGGATGGGTCGTGGCTCGACCGCGCTCGATCTGCTCGGGTCGGGCCCGAGCGGCGCCCATGTGGGCCTCTCGATGACCAATCGGCTCCGACCCCTCTGTTTTCCATCACGGAACGCGCGCGCCCCGGAGACAGTCACGGGCATGAAGCGCTCCTCGTTGATCGTGCAGGCTGCTCTCGTCCTCCTCGCGTGCGCCTGCGGTGACGGAGGCGATGTCGGCGGCCAGGGCGGCCAGGGGGGCCAGGCGAGCGGAGGTCCATCCACCGGCACGACAGGCGCCGGCGCAGGCTCGTCCGCCAGCACGGCGGGCGCCGGCGCAGGCCCGTCCGCCAGCACCACGGGCGCGGGCGCGGGCGGAGGTCTCGGCCCCCACGTCCCTGAGACGAGCACGCCGACGCGCGGCGGGACGATGACGTTCACGAACATCGGCGCGACCGGCTGGTGGCCCCGCCGCATCGACCGCGAGCCGGGCGACCCGGCGTGCGACTACAAGGACGGCGACGACACCTGGGGCGGGCACTGCTGCATGACGGAGCATCACACGACGAGCGACGAGCTCGCCCCGTTCGATGAAGAGATGACCCTCATCATGAAGGCGATCCGCGTGAAGCAGCTCGCCGTCTATCAGCCCGGCAGCGACCCTTCCGCATGGCAGATGGTCTCGTCGTGGGACGCGAAGGTCGGCGCGGGCTCCAATCTGCTCGTCACGGAAGGGCAGACCACCTCCGCCGACTTCACGGGCGACCTCACGAAGAAGGACTGCGTCACGTACTTCACGCAGGACAAGCCCTTCGCGTGCGGTGACGGCAAGGATTACTACTGTCCCGACGATCCCGGCGTCATGCACCTCGGCTGGGCGGGCTCGAAGCTCGTTGTCTTCCTGGCGTCGATGACGTTCGACGACGCGGGCGTCGAGAAATGCGACGGTGATGGGCAGGGCCACCCCGGCCCGTGGGTCGCGTTCGTCGCGTCCGAGCTCATTCGCGACGGCGGCCGCAAGTGGAACGGGCTCTGCAACTGCTACTCGAAGACGGGCACCGTCGGCGACGGCTGCGGCGAGATCAACGTGTTCGAGGTCGTGATGGACAACAACGAGTACAGCAACCGCGAGTTCATGAGCACCGGTGTCCGCTCGTACCAGGAGGGGCACATCGGCGGCAGCGTCTGCGGGACCGGCTGTGATCGTGACGAGTTCGCCGAGGATGTCGAGGTGGTGGATGCGTGCGCGCAAAAGGCCTACGACAAGGGGCCCGTCATCGAGGCCGGCGGGCCCTCGGACGGCTGCCCCACGTGGCGCCGGCCCAGCGGCGATCGCTACTTCATGATCCTGCTCGATGAGGCGCAGCGCACGATCCAGGTCGCGGTCATCCACCCCGAGAGGATCCCCTCCGCCGCGGCCGAGATGCTCCCCGATCTGCCGGGAGGGCTCTCGCGCGGCTCGATCGACGCCATGCTCTCGATGCGCCTGCCCGAATGAGCCCCATGAAACCGAGGAACACGATGCACAATCTCCGTCAGCTTCCGGTGCGGTGGGTCTTCATCGCCGCGATCGCGTCCTTCGCCGGCGTGCCGGCGTGCTCTGGCAGCGACGACGAGGCACAGGCGTCGTCAGGGTCGAGCGGCGCCGGCGCAGGTAGCGCGAGCAGCAGCGGCGCAGCAAGCACGAGCGGCGCCGGCGCAGGCAGCGCGAGCAGCAGCGGCGCAGCAAGCTCTAGCAGCAGCGGCGCAGCAAGCTCTAGCAGCAGCGGCGCGGCAAGCTCGAGCGGCAGCGGCGGCCCTGCGCCGGCGGGCTGCAAGCGCGGCCTCGCGTATGGCTATCACTCGAAGGCGGACATGGATGTCCTCTCCCCGGCTGTGTCCTGGTGGTACAACTGGACTCATGTGCCGGACGAGGGGGTCCGGCCCGACCATTACAGGACGCTCGGCGTCGAGTACGTACCGATGGTGTGGGGCGGGGGCAACCTCGACAGCGCCGCCGCCGGCCGAATCGCCTCCGAGATCCCCGAGGGGGCGAGGTTCCTGCTGGGGTTCAACGAGCCGAACTTCGGGGCGCAGGCCGACCTTTCCGCGGCCGAAGCTGCGGCGCTCTGGCCGCACGTCGAGGCGGTGGCCGACGCGCGCGGCCTCGCGCTCGTGTCGCCGGCCGTGAACTTCTGCGGCGGCGATTGCCAGGAGACCGATCCCTTCAAGTACCTGGACGACTTCTTCGCCGCGTGCAGCGGGTGCCGGGTCGATTACATCGGCATCCACATCTACACCGGCTGCAAGGGAGAAGGCGACAACCAGGCCCAGTGGCTCATCAACCACGTCGAGACGTACAAGTCACGGTTCGACAAGCCCCTCTGGCTCACGGAGTTCGCCTGCGACAGCGCGGGCTCCCTCGCCGAGCAGAAGGAGTTCCTTGTCGACGCGCTGGCGTACCTCGAGAACGAGCCCCGGATCGCGAAGTACGCGTGGTTCTCGGGCCGCGCCGACAACGTCCGGCACGCGAGCTTGCTCGGCGACGACGGCGAGCTCAACGAGCTCGGTCAGGCCTACGTCAGCGCGCCGCAGCACGCGTGCGGAGCCTCGACGGAGTGAGCGTGACGCGGCGGGCGGCCGGTCGCCTGCGCGCTCTCCCGCCGTGGTCACCGCGCCGCGGCGCCCGGGACTCGCCGCCGCTCGCCCCTCGGGCGGCGTCGGCGCGGCAGGCCCGCGCCGCAACGCGTCGGTGCGAATGGGGGCGGAGACGCGAGCGTGAGGCTCGAAGGCGCGGTCATGCCGCGCCACCAGCTCCGGTCCCCGCCGGGCGCGGGCCTCGCGCTCGCCGACGATCGTCGACGCTCGCCGCGCCAGTTTGTGATTGACGCCGAACATGTGAGCGTTCACATTCGGCGCTCCGAAACTTCTTTTGCCTTCCCCTGGATGGGCCGCCATGCGCACCGGGTCTTGCGTCCTTCTGCGCGTTCACCTTGACGGTCGCGCCGTGGCTCCGGACGAGGCGCATGCCGGGGGAAAGGAGGAGCAGCAGTTGTGCTCGGCTGGGGTGACATCAGGGCGCGCTCCAGGCGTGGAACATCTGGCAACCACCTGTCCGCCAATCTCGCCGTTCGCCGTCGTCGGCATCGAGTGAGCGCTTCGCGCAGACATAACGCAACCAGAGGGGCATCGTGCACTACGAGAAGAAAGCCGTCAGTCGCTTCCATGTCTTCTGTTTGCTCTCGAGCGTCGCGATGCTGGCGTGCAGCGAAGAGAGCGGCGATGCGGCACAAGCTGCGGGCGCGAGCAGCTCGAGCGTGTCGGCCGCCAGCGGGGCGTCGACCGGCGTAACCGCTGGGTCGGGCAGCACTTCCGGCGGCACGAGCAGCGGCGAAGCAGCCAGTAGCGGCGGAGCGACCGCCGGCGCCGGTGGAGCGGGCTCGGGTGGAACGGGCGGCGCGGGCGGCGCCGGGGCAGGTGAGGCCGGCGGGGGCGGGGGCGGAGGTGGCGGTGATGCGGTGAAGTCCGCAGGCTGCGGCAAGATGCGCACGCTTCAGAACGGCGCCGGCACCGTGCAGAGCGGCGGGAAGAGCCGCAAGTACACCCTGCACGTCCCCGACGACTACGACAACGGCCACCCGTACCGGCTCATTCTCTCCTTCCACGGGGCCACGGGCAACAGCGGCCAAGTCGCGCCCTCGTATTTCGGGCTCTGGTCGCTCTCCGAAGGGAGCACCATCTTCATCGCGCCCGACGCTGTCGGCGGGTTCTGGTCAGCCGACGACGATGTGACCTTCGTCGACGACATCCTCGAGCAGGTCACGGGTGATCTCTGCATCGACACCTCGCGCATCGAGCTCGAAGGCTTCAGCCAGGGGGGTGCCATGGCGTGGACGCTGGCCTGCGCGCGTCCGGACGTTTACCGCGCCGCGGTGGTCCACTCCGGCGGCGGTCTCCCCCGGCCGGCGAGCTGTCAGCCGGTCGCCTTCATGTCTTCGCTGGGTCAGCAGGAGAGCGGCGGAGCCGGACAAACCTCCAACAGCGATTTCTTCGCCAAGCAGAATGGATGCATGGTGGAGGCCCTGGCCAAGGCGCCCAGAGGTGGCCACGCCTGCTCGGACTACAAGGGCTGCTCCGCGGGGCACCCCACCCGCTGGTGTGACTACGACGGTGGTCATACTCCGTCGCCGAACGACGGCGGGCAGCAGATGTCATGGATGCCCCAGGAAGTATGGACGTTCCTGAGTCAGTTCTAGAACACCAATCGTGTTGAAATCCGGAGAAATTTCACAGGGAGGCGAGGAGGCGGGGAGGAAGACAAAAAGAATCTCTCCTTCTCGCCGTCTCTCGCTCCCCGCCTCCCCGTCTCCCTGTGAAATTTCTGCTTTTTCTCGGGGTTTCAACCACTTTGTCGCTCCAGAGTGCGCGAAACAAAGCGGTGCTGGCTCGCGTGCCAGGTTGTCGTTGACATGGAGTCTCTGTTCGATGGACCAATTCAAAAGTCACGTCCTCGGGCTCGCGTCGCTCTCGTTGGCGCTGCTCGTTGCTCTGCCTGCGCGCGGGGCATCGCTACAAAAAGTCAACCAGAGCGAATGGGGGGCGGACGGCCTGCCCAGCTATGTCAACATGTACATTTACGTGCCTGACAAGCTGGCGACCAAACCGCCCATCGTCGTCGCTCCCCATCATTGTCAGGGTAATGGCCAGGGGACGTTCAGCGAGATGTCGAGCCTGGTTTCCATAGCGAACACCAGCGGCTTCATCATGATCTTCCCGGAGGCCACCGGGCAGAACTGCTGGGACGCGGGATCGACGAGATCGCTCGCCCACGGCGGCGGCGGCGACACGGGGGCCATCGTCCAGATGGTGAAATACACGCTCGCGAAGTACAGCGGCGATGCTGGCCGCGTGTACTCGGTCGGCGGGTCATCGGGCGGCATCATGACCGAGGCGCTGCTCGGCGTGTACCCCGACGTGTTCATGGCCGGCGTGTCGCTCATGGGCGTTCCGTGTGGCTGCTGGGCCGAGGGCTACAACGACGTCACCGGGACGGGGAGCTCGGCCCAGTGGAGCGGGCCCTGCGGGGGCGGCAACGTCACGAAGACCGGGCAGCAGTGGGGAGACCTCGTTCGTTCGTACTATCCCGGCTACACCGGCCATCGCCCGCGCCTGCAGCACTGGCATGGCACCGCCGACACGATCCTCAGCTACAAGAACATGGCTGAAGACGTCAAAGAGTGGACGAACCTCCTGGGGTTGAGCGAAACCCCGGATGGGACCGACACGCCAGAGCGCGGAACCACGCGCCAGTCCTGGAAGAGCTCCTGCGGCTACACGGTCTATGAGGCCTTTTCGATGGACGGCGTCGGGCACGCTGTGCCGTTCGACGGACCCGCCGTCGCCGCTTATTTCGGCCTCGATACGGCCGGTGGTCAGGATCCAGAGACGGCAGCTTGTCCCGGCGCTGTCCCCGGCGGCAGCGACACCGGAGGCGCAGGTGGCGCGGCCGGAGCCGGAGGCGCGGGGGGCGAGCCCGGAACCGGAGGCGCGGGGGGCGAGCCCGGAACCGGAGGCGCGGGGGGCGAGCCCGGAGCCGGAGGCGCGGGCGGGGTCATGGTAAGTGGCTCAGGCGGCAGCGCAGGCAGCGGCGGCGCGATGGACACCGCGTCCGGGGGGGCGAACGGACAGGACGCCAGCTCGGGAACCGGCGACTCGACAGGAGGAGAAAGCTCCAGCTCCGGCTGCAGCTGCGCCGTGGGCAACGACGCGAGCGACTCCGGCGCCCAGGCGGGCTTCCTCCTCGCGGCGCTGGGGTTGCTGCTCGGTCGCCCGAAGCGCCGCCCGCGCTGAGCGCGCTGGAAGACCCCCGGCCGCGCCGCATCGTGGCTTCACTTGCGGTAGGCCACCCGCCACACGGTGTTGCTCTGGTCGTCGGTCACCAGCAGCGCGCCGTCCTTGGCCACGGCGACGCCGACCGGACGACCCCACACGTCGCCGGTGCTCGTGACGAAGCCGGTCATGAAGTCTTCGTAATATCCCGCCGCCTTGCCGTCCTTGACCGGGATGCGGATCACCTTGTATCCGGTGCGCCGCGAGCGGTTCCACGAGCCGTGCTCCGCCGCGAAGATGTGTCCCTGGTAGTCGGCCGGGAACTGCTGGCCCGTGTAGAAGCAGAGGTCGAGGGAGGCCGAGTGCGACTGGATCAGCACGTCCGGCACGACGACCTTGTCCCGGAGCTCGGGGCGCTTGCCCTCGTGCCGCGGATCTTGATGCCCGCCGAGGTAGTACCAGGGCCAGCCGTAGAAGCCGCCCTCTTGCACGCGCGTCACGTAGTCGGGGACCAGGTTGTCGCCGAGCTCGTCGCGCTCGTTCACGCTGGTCCAGAGCGCGCCCGTCGCCGGCTCGATGGCCAGGCCGACCGGGTTGCGGATGCCTGACGCATGGAGCGCCTCGTTCTTGCCGTCGGGCGTGAAGGCCAGGATGCACGCGCGGCGGATCTCGTCGTCGTCGTCATCGACGTTGGAGCGGGAGCCCACGGACACGAACATTCGCTGGTTGTCCCTGCTGAAGACGATATCGCGGGTCCAGTGGCCGCCGCCGCCCACCGCCTCCTTGCCCGAGGGGATGTTGGTGACCAGCGCCTCGGCCGGGCCGCTGGCCCTGGTGTCGCCCGCCTTGTAAGGGAACCGCACAACGCTGTCGGTGTTCGCGATGTAGACGTGCGTCGGCGCCTCGGTCCCGCTCGGATAGAAGGCGATGCCGAAGGGGCGGTTCAGGTCCTCGGCGTAGACGCTGCGGACATCGGCCTTGCCGTCGCCGTCCGTGTCCCGGAGCACCTGCACCCGGTCCGCCGCGCTCTCGGCCACGAACACGTCGCCGTTCGGCGCCACCTGCACGACGCGCGGCTTCTCCAGACCCGTGGCGAGCTCGGTGACGGTGAATCCCGACGGGACTTTGGGGAACGCACCGGCTGGACGATCTGCCTTGCTCGGGCTGTTGGTCACCGACTCGCCCTCGTTGGGCGCGGGGAGGTCGGCGACGGTGATCTTGCGCTTCACGCCGGGCGCGTCCGTTGTCCAGTCGCCCAGCGCGTCGGCGCCGGTGAGGATCCTGTCGGTGGGCGCTGGCTGCGGTGTGACCTCGGCGCGCTTGGGCGAGCAGGAGGCCAGCGCGCCCGCGCCGGCGAAAACCAGGAGCACCTGAGCCACCCCACGCCGGGCCCACAGCCGGCATGATCTTCGGTTGTCCATGGACTCTGGTTGCCATTCGGCTGCTGCTCTGTCCACCGCTCCCTTCGACCGATGAGCCCGCCGATCTCCTCGCCTCTCGCCACGCGCAGACGCGGGAGCGCCCCTCCATCCAACCCCGGCTGCCGCCCCTGTACCGGCTACCAGTCCGCCTCGATCACCCCCCCGGTGTACTGCGTGCTGGTCGGCGTGTACTGGTGCACCTCGAACTTGTTGCCGTCGGGGTCCGCCAGCCAGATCTGGTACGTGTTGTCGCAGCCGAGCTTCTTCTCGGTGAACGGGACGCCGCGGCTCTTCAGCGTCGCCATCACGGCGTCCATGTCGTCCGTCTCCAGGCAGAAGTGGGCGATCCCGGTATTGATCACCTCGCCGAGGTTCCGGTCCTCGAACATCTCCATATAGTTGCCGTCGGCGATCTCGAGGTAAGCGCCGAACGGCGCGCCTTCGCGGGTGAAGCTGAACTTGGTGGCGAACCCGAGCTTGCCGTAGAAGTCGACCGAACGCTGTAGATCTCTCACGTTGAGACAGACGTGCGCGATGCGTTTGAACATGGGGAGAGCCTCCGCGACGGCGCCGGGGTAGGGGAGCGGCGCGCGCGGCCGAGGATACCCCAGCCGGAGGTCCCGGCGCGACGGTAGGCCGAGGCCGCGGGTGCGCCTTCGTGCAAAAGGTGCGCCCCACCGCCTCCGGCGCATGCCCGCGCGCCGCGAAAACAAGGGGCGCACGGCAGCGGCACGCCGGCTGCTTCAGGGCCGGGCGTCACGACCGGAGCCCTCGAGGTCGCGCCGCGGAGGCGCGGGCGCGCCGGGGCTCACGCGAACAACGAGGTCGCTATGCATAACCTACGACGACTCTGGCTGGCGCTCGCCGCCGTCATCACCGCTGGCTTCTTGATACTCGGCTTCATGGGTCGGGAGGTGTACCGCAAGGCCCCGCCGATCCCGGAGCGGGTCGAGACGCCGTCCGGCCGGGTGCTGCTCACGAAGGACGATATCCTGGACGGGCAGCTGGTCTATCAGAGCATCGGCGGACAGCAGGTCGGCAGCGTCTGGGGGCACGGCGCTTACCAGGCGCCGGACTGGTCGGCCGACTGGCTCCATCGCGAGGCCGAGGCGCAGCTCGCGCTCTGGAGCCAGCGAGAGCACGGCGCGGCGTTCGCGGCGCTCCCGGACGAGGCGCAGGCCGCGCTCAAGGCGCGGCTCCAGCGGACGATGCGCCACAACGGCTACGACGCCGCGACCGGCGCGCTCACGGTCTCCGAGGATCGCGCGCTGGCGATCGAGCAGACCGCGGCGCACTACCGCGCGCTCTTCGGCGACGAGCCGAGCCTCACCGGCCTGCGCGAGAGCTACGCGCTGCACACGGGCGCGGTCCCCGACGCCGGGCGGCGCGACAAGCTGACGGCGTTCTTCTTCTGGACCTCGTGGGCCACGGCCGCGGAGCGCCCTGGCACCGGCGCCAGCTACACCAACAACTGGCCTCATGAGCCGCTCGTCGGAAACGTCCCCACGGCCGCCAACGTGATCTGGTCGATCGTGAGCGTCGTGCTGCTGCTCGCCGGGATCGGCGCGCTCGTCTGGTACCACGCGTTCCGCCGCACCGAGGAGCCGGCCGTCGCTGCGCCGGCGCGCGACCCGCTCTCGGGGTGGGTGCTCACCGCGTCGATGCGGGCCGTCGGGAAGTACTGCGTCGTCGTGGTCGCGCTGCTCGTGCTCCAGGTCGCGCTCGGCGCCCTGACCGCGCACTACACGGTGGAAGGACACGAGGTCTTCGGCCTGCCGGTCGCGGACTACCTTCCGTACGCGGTGACGCGCACCTGGCACGTCCAGCTCGGCGTCTTCTGGATCGCGACCGCGTTCCTCGCGGCGGGGCTGTTCCTCGCGCCGGCGGTGGGCGGGCGAGAGCCGAGGGGGCAGCGGCTCGGCGTGAACGTCCTCTTCGGGGCGCTCGTCCTCGTGGTCTTCGGCTCGCTCGCCGGAGAGTGGCTGTCGGTCAAGCAGCGCTTCGCGCTCGAGCACTCGTTCTGGTTCGGGCACCAGGGGTACGAGTACGTCGACCTCGGCCGCGCCTTCCAGATAGCGCTCTTCGGCGGGCTCGCGCTCTGGCTCTTCCTGATGCTGCGCGCGCTCTGGCCCGCGCTCTCGCGGCGCGACATGAGCCGGCACATCGTGCTGCTCTTCACCGGCGCGACGGTGGCGATCGGGATGTTCTACGGCGTGGGGCTGTTCTACGGCGCGAAGACGCACCTGTCGGTCATGGAGTACTGGCGCTGGTGGGTCGTCCACCTGTGGGTCGAGGGGTTCATGGAGGTGTTCGCCACCGCGGCGATCGCGTTCCTGTTCACCCGGTTCGGGCTCGTGCGGCCCGACAGCGCGGCGCGGGCCGCGCTCCTGTCCACCTGCATCTTCCTCGTCTCGGGCATCCCCGGCACGTTCCACCACCTCTACTTCAGCGGCACGCCGGTCTCGGTGATGGCGGTCGGCGCGAGCTTCAGCGCCCTGGAGGTCGTGCCGCTCGTCCTCGTGGGGATGGAGGCGCACGAGACCTGGCAGATGCAGCACCGGAGCGCGTGGATGCAGGCCTATCGCTGGCCCATCCAGTTCTTCGTCGCCGTCGCGTTCTGGAACTTCGTGGGCGCCGGGGTGTTCGGCTTCCTCATCAACCCGCCGATCGCGCTCTATTACATGCAGGGCCTCAACACGACCCCCGTGCACGCGCACGCCGCCCTCTTCGGCGTCTACGGGCTCCTGTCGCTCGGCCTCGTGCTGGTGATGCTCCGCCGCCTGCGCCCCGACGCGGTGTGGAACGAGGCGCGGCTCCGGGTGGCGTTCTGGGGGATGAACGGCGGCCTCGGCCTCATGATCCTCCTGAGCCTCTTGCCGATCGGGCTGGCGCAGGCGTGGGCCAGCGTCGAGCGCGGGCTGTGGTATGCGCGGAGCGCGGAGTTCCTGCAGCAGCCGGTCCTCGAGGCGCTGCGCTGGATGCGGCTCGTCGGAGACAGCCTGTTCATCGTCGGCGTCCTGGCCTTCGTGGGGTTCGTCGCGGGGCTCTTCACCCGCCGGCCGGCGGGCGCTGCCTCGGCGAAGCCCGCGCCCGAGGGTGAGGAGGCAGGGATGGCCGCGCCGGCGGCGAGCGGCGCGCCGGCGGCCTGATCACCCGCGCGCCAGCGCCCGGCAGTCCGCTGGCGCGCCTGCTCGCCGTAGCGCCGCGCGGCGACCGGCAGTGCCTGCCGCACCCTTCAGAAAAGAGACGGCCCCACCCGATTGCGTGAAGGATGGCTCGCCACCGCAGCATCCATCAGGCGCGAGAGAGACCGGGATGCGAACGGTCTCTTTCTGTAAAAAATCTCAGGAGAGTAAAGAGATGAGCTTGTTCAGCAAGAGTTTCCTCCCGTTGACGTTCCTCGGCGCCGCAGCCGTGCTCGGTGGCTGCGTTGGCGACGCTTCCCTCGAAGGCGATGACGAGCTGGGGACCCAGGCGGACGCGGCTGATCCCGAGTCAGCGGACGCGATCGACCCCGACGCGGCGGAGGCGGTTGGAAGCGCGCAGCAAGCGGTGACCCAAAGCGAATGGATCTGCTGGCAATGGTGGGGCAAATGGGTCGACGTCGGCCATGTCAAGATCTGGTGGGGCCATACCCCCAATGATGCCCTATGGGCCTGCCAGAACTGGGTCGCGCGCTGCTACAACCACGGCGACGGCTGCTATGTTCGTGATAAGACGCCGATCGCCTGGTCATGGTGAGGAGCGTGGGGATCCTCCTCATCGATCCCCGCCAGGCGCATGAGGCTGCGGGGGAAGGCGTCGCCGCGCTGGAGGCGATGCCGCCGGTCGCCTGCGTGGACAGGGCGCCGCGCGTCTGACGGCTCGCGCGGCCGAGGATCGAGGCACGCCTTCCCCTGACGAGAATGATGCACGGCCTGCCGGGCTGACCGCGTGCCCCGGGTCACCTGCTGGAACACCCAGCCCGCGTGACAAGCCGTCGACATGCCAGGCTTTCTGCGGATGCCCTCGACGATCCTGCCAGGCTTCGCCCGCGCCAGCCGTCGGCATGGAAGGCCGCCTCCGCGGAGCGCATGGCACGACCCGCCGACGATGAGATGCGCCGTGCGCGGGCGCTGAAGTCACACATAGATTGCGAGATTGCCGCACGCTCTTCACACAAGCGAGGGTACTCAACGTGGGAGGCGATTCATGGTGCCGAGGCGAGCCATGGCCGGGAGCGGCCGTCCGAGAGCACGATCATGAGCGCGCTCCTGCGCGGCGCCGTGACGCCGCTGAAAGGCGCCGCGGCCGCCGCGATCGCCTGGCGCACGCAGGGCCGGCACTACATCACCGTCGTCGCCAAGGCGAGCTTCGCCTTTGCGATCGATGCGGTGATGTGGCGGACCGATCCGCAGGAGATCCTCGGCGCCGAGGTCCACCATGGCAAAAACCCGGCGCGGAGCATCCGCTGGAGCGGGGACCTCGCGCCCTACCTCGGTCGCGCCGATGTGGTCTTCACCGGAGACGCGCACGCGCCGCGCGGCACCGAGGTCCAGTCCTTGCCGGTGCGGCTCGCGATCTACAGCGCCGGCGGCTGGGTGCTCGACAAGCGCCTCCTCGTCCGTGACAAGGGCCCTTTCCGGCAGATACCCCTCGTGTACGAGAGGGCGGTTGGCGGCGCGAACGGGTGGGAAAATCCGTTCGATGGGGAGCCGATGGATGGCCCGGCCAACATCCTCGACCCCCAGGATCCCGCACGCCTCGCTGGCTTCGCGCCGCTCGCGCGCGCCGCGCCGGTGCGCCGTCGGCTGCTCGGCAGCACGCCTCGCAAGGCGCTCGAGGGGCCGAACGCCGACATCCCCGCGGGCTTCGACTGGTCGTACTTCCAGGCGGCGCCCGCCGACCAGCGGATCGCATTCCTGCAAGGCGATGAGTGGATCGTGCTCGAGCACGTGAATCCGGCGGCTCCACGGCTTCAGATGCGCTTGCCCGGGGCGCGCGGGGTGGCGCGGATCCGGGGGCTCGCCGCCTCCGCCGCGGCAGACGGCGAGCTGCTCGAGCTCAACGCCGACACGCTTCGCATCGACGGCGTCGAGCAGCGCTGCACGGTCGTGTGGCGCCGGGTCTTCCCCGTGTCCGGCGAGGACGCCCTCGCGGCCGTGCGGATCGTGGCCGGCGTCGAGATCGAAGGCGAGGAGATCGCATGGCCCGACGTGCGCCTCGAGGAGCAGGAGCGCGCCCAGCCGGCGCATCCGCCTTCCCTCCGCCTGGGCTCCCAGGAGACCGCCCGGATTACGGACGCGCCCGACGGGGCGGGCGAGGCGCGGCTCGCCCCGGAGCTCCCGATCAGCCTCTCCGCAGAGGACGTCGAGATCGTCGATCCTCCGTTGTCCGCCGCGTCCCTCTTTCAAACGCTCGCGCTCCCCGTGGAGCCGGACGAGCCGTCGATGCGCGCCCCGGCGCTCCCCTTCGGGCCCGCAGCCCCTGCGCCGGCGTCGCAGGGCGAGCTTGGGCCGGTCGCAGATCAAATCCCTGCCATCTTCACCAGCACGACGCTTCTGTCGAGCGAGGATGAGGCGCGGGCGACCGGTCAGCCCGCGACGCCGTTTCCTGCCGCGCCGCCGCTTCCGCCGCGCGTCGCGCCCGAGCTGCCGATCCCTGGCGCGCCCTGGTCCGGCGAGCGCGCTGCGCGGGCGCCTTCCGCGTCCGTGGGGCCCGCGACCTCCGCGCTGACGGCGGCGGCGCCCGCGTGCTTCGAGGCTCCCCTCGACACCACCGCGGTCCCGGGGCTCGTCTCGGAAGCGTCCGAGCAGCCGGCCGCGTCTCGCTTTTTTCGCGAGCTCCGACGCGAGGGCGACGAGGTCCCGGGGCCGCTCCCGCCGCTCGGCGAGGGCGACGAGGTCAGCGTCGAGCGGTGCGCGATCATCGCGGCGGAGCTCGCGGAGCGGCCGGTCCCCCGGGCCGACGTGCTCCGCGCGCACGGCCTCTCCGATGAGCGCTGGGAGCAGGCCGAGGCGCGATGGCAAGAGGCGATGGCGGAGGAGGCCCGACGCCGCGAGCGACCGCTCCGCGATCGGTTCGATGCAGCCTATCTCGCCGCCTGGGAGGCCATCCGCGGCGTTGTGCATCCGACCGATTATGCGCGACTGCTCGTCGCGACCGAGCGCGACGGTGCGGCGGCGGCGCTCGATCCGCTCGCCATTCGACGCACGGTGTGGGCGCAGATGAAGCGGCTCTGGGCCAGGCGGCTCGCCGGCGATCCGCGCCTGAGAGCGCACGTCGAGGCCGAGATCGCGACGCTGCGCGGAGCGCCGCGGCAGCCCGCGGACAGCAACGCCCCCGCGGCGCAGGCCGGTTGATCCGTGCGATGCGATGTCAGGTGTGCGGATCACACGATGGCGACGCGCCGTCGTGACATGCAATCATCGCTTTGCTTTCCAGGAATCGCCTCTATAGTCGACGTTCTTCCGGCGCCAGGAGCCAACGCGTACCGATAACGGGGAAATCCAACCATGCAAGATGCGTTCACCGTCAGCGCCAGCGCGCTCCCTGCCGCCACGCGGGTCATTGGCTTTCGAGGGACAGAGGGGCTGTCGAAGCCGTACGTCTTCGAGATTTATCTCGTGATGACGAACTACGTGGGCCAGGATCTCGACCTCGCCGACGCTGTGGGCACGAAGGCGACACTCCGCCTCTCCCCGTCGGACGGCGGGGCTCCCTTCCTCGTGAACGGCATCTTCGCGACGGTGGAGCTCATCCACGCGTTTGGCGAGCGCTCCGTCTTCCGCGCCGTGCTCGTGCCGCAGCTCTGGAAGCTCACCATCTCCCTGCATAGCCGGATCTTCACCGACCAGACGGTGCCCGAGATCATCAAGACGGTGCTCTCGGGCGCTGGGGTCTCGGAGTACGAGCTCAGGCTGATCGGCAGCTACAAGCCGCAGGAGCACGTGTGCCAGTACGGCGAGAGCGACTTCGACTTCATCTCGCGGTGGATGGAGCGCGAGGGGCTCTATTATTACTTCGAGCAAGGAGACGACGGGGAGACGCTCATCATCACCGACGACAAGGGCGTCCACGTCCCGCTCGGCCAGAAGGCGGTCCGGTATGTCCCGCAGTTCAGCGAGCACAGGGCCAAGGGAGAGGTGCTCTGGACCTTCACGTGCCGGCACACGTCGATGCCGTCCAGGGTCCGCATGAGCGACTATGATTACAACAATCCCGCGATCGAGATCTCCGGCAGGGCGCCCGTCGCGGCGAAGGGGCTCGGCGAGATCAGCGTCCACGGCGCGCGTTTCTTCACGCCGGCCGAGGGCAGCCGCCTCGCGGCCGTGAAGGCGCAGGAGCTGCTCGCGGGCCAGGTCGTCTACCACGGCGCCGGGGCGGCGTTCCACATGCGCCCCGGGTACACGTTCGAGCTCGAAGAGCATCCGAGGCCGGCGTTGAATACGGTTTATCTGGCCACCGAGGTCGAGCACTGGGGCAACCAGACGGGCTGGGCGCCGGAGCTGATGCAGATCATCGGGCTCACCTGGGACGATGTGTATCGGATGGAGGTCAAGGCCGTCTCCTCGACCGTCCAGTACCGGGCGCCGCAGCGGACGCCGTGGCCTCGTATCTACGGGACCGAGCACGCCGTCGTCGACGGCCCGGCGGACAGCGAGTACGCCCAGATCGACCAGCACGGTCGCTACGCGGTCAAGCTGAGCTTCGATGAGAGCGACCTCCGGGGCGGCAAGGCCTCGACCTGGGTGCGCATGCTCCAGCCGCACGGCGGCGGCACCGAGGGGTTCCATTTCCCCCTGCGCAAGGGCACCGAGGTGATGTGCACCTTCCTCGGCGGGGATCCGGACCGCCCCGTCATCGCCGGCGTCGCCCCCAACGCGCTCACGCCGAGCCCCGTCACCTCGGCCAACAGGACGAGGAACGTCATCCAGACCGGGGGCAGGAACCGCATCGAGCTCGAGGACCAGGCGGGCTCGCAGCGCATCACCGTCAGCACACCGACCGAGAACACGATCCTGCGCATGGGCGCGCCCAACGATCACCACAATTTCATCTCCAGGACGGACGGCACCGCCCTGATCAAGACGGGCAAGTCGCTCGAGATCCAGACGGGCACCTGGAGGAAAGATAACGTCGACGATCAAATGGAGATCGAGGTCGGCGGTTACCTGAAAGAGACCGTCACCGGCTCCGTCACGGAGATTTATAAGGACACGAAGAACGAGACCGTCACGAAGGCCGTCACGGAGATTTATAAGGACACGAAGAACGAGACGGTCACCAAGCCCGTCACGGAAACATACCTGGACACCCAGACCACCACGGTCACCAACCTGCGCAAATCCGAGCACGGCGCCGAGGAGACGACCGTCCACGGGAAGGTCACGGAGCGGTACGAGGGCCATCACGAGACGAAGGTGACGACGGGCGGCCGGTACGAGGAGACCACCGGCCTTCAGCACGAGAAGTTCAACGATGGCTGGAAGGTCGAGATCCCGGGCGGCAACGTCGAGCACATCGCGGGGGGGAACTACGTTATCCAGGCAGAGCACTTCAGAGCGAAGGCCAAATCCGACTACCGCGAGATTCAGGGCGTCAGAATTCAAAACACCTTCGGCGGCCTGATCAACCTCACCTACGGCTTCGGCACTCTGAACGTCGTCGCCCCTCAAAGGACGGAGTTGGTCGTGGGATTGAAGCTGGATGTCATCGCCGGGATGAAGGCGGAGATCATCTGGGGCTGGAACTACAAGAATTCAAAAGGCAAGACTGACGTTACTTTGCTCGACATGAAGAACTCGGCCGTCAAGATCGGCACCTCAGGGGTAACGCTCAGCAGGACTGCCGCCGCCAAGGTGACCTCGACGGGGGCTCACGTCTGGCAATCCTTTCTTCACATGTTCCACTAGCGCGGCGCCGAGCAGAAGACCCCGGGAGCCTGCAGCGAACCTCATGAAGACCATCAAGCCGAACCGGCTGGGGCTGCTCACCAAGGTGTTCGAGAACGACGGCGAGCCGTACCTCGTCGTCACGCTCCTCGTCTTCTTCCCGTTCGAGGCGCCGAGGCACCTGCTCTACGAGCAGAGCCTCTGGAGGTTCGCCGGCACGGAGCTCGGGAGCGACGCCATCCTCGACGAGTGCATGCCGAAGCTCCGGGGAGAGCTGCTCGTGAACGGCCGCTGCTTCACCGCGGGCGCGGTGCCGCGCACCGCGTGCTCGGTGCGGGTCCAGCTCGGGGCGATCGACAAGACTCTTTATGTCGTCGGAGACCGCCGCTTCGAGCTCCTGGGGATGACCGATCCGGAGCCGTTCGCCGAGATGCCGATCACATGGCAGAACGCCTTCGGCGGCGAGGGCTACGCGCCGAACCCGATCGGCAAAGGCTTCGCGCCGGTGCGCGGCGAGAGCGGCTCTGTCCATCCGTTGCCCAACATCGAGGATCCGCGCCGCCTCGTCCGGTCGCCCGGCGACCGGCCCCCGCCCGCCGGGTTCGGAGGTTACGATCCGACCTGGCCACAGCGCTTCTCCAAGGTCGGGACGTATGATGAAGCGTGGCTCAAGGAGCGCTTCCCCGAGCTCGCCAAGGACCTCGACTGGAGCTTCTTCAACACCGCGCCGCCGGACCAGCAGATCGAGGGGTATTTCCGGGGCGACGAGGCGTTCGTCATCGAGAACATGCACCCCGGGAAGCCCCGGATCGAAGGGGCGCTGCCGGGGGTGGCGACGCGGTGCTTCATCAACCAGAAGACCGGCGAGGGGGAGTCCTTCCGGGAGATCGCGACCCGCCTCGACACCGTCCGGCTCTTCCCCCACCACGAGCGCGGGATCCTCGTCTATCGCGGGGTGCTCAAGATCCGTGAAGACGATGCGGCCGACGTGCTCCACATCGTCGCGGGCTGCGAGGCGATGGGCGAGCCCAGGCCGGTCGAGCATTACCGAACCGTCATGATCCAGCGGCTGGACAAGGAGAAAGGGCACCTCTTCCTCCTGCGTGACGCGGATCTGATGCCGCCTCCGCAGCCGGGCGCGGGGCCGCTGCCGGACGATCCTCAAGCGGAGATGACCAGGCTGCTCCGATCGGAGGGGCTCTTGCAGAAGCGCGCCCGCGCGAAGGCGGAGCGGCAGCTCGAGGAGATCAAGGCGAAGATCCGGGCGCAGGGGCTCGATCCGGAGCCGTTCGTCGCCCCGCTGCCGCCGGACGAGGACGTGACCGAGCCCAGCCTGGACGAGCTGCCGGCGTACGTCGAGCGGGCGATGACCGAGGCCGAGAAGGTCAAGGCGGACGCGGAGGCGCGCCGCGCGGCCGAGGAGCAGAGGGCGCGCGCCGAGTGCGAGAAGCACGGATTCGATTACGACGCGATCATGGGCGAGCGGCAGAAGGAAGCCGGCGGCCCGCCCCGGTTCTCGGCCAAGAAGGAGCTCGAGCGGCTCGAGGACGTGGCCCAGATGGCGCGGAACGGCGGGGTCGAGTGGCCCGAGCTCGAGGCGCAGCTCGGTGATCCGGAGCTCGTGGCGCGCCTCTTCGCGGTCGAGGAGCAGATGCGCTCTGCCTACCGGAAGTTCGCACACCACTACCCGGCGGCCTCCCGGCTGGGCGGCGAGGAGGCCGCTCGCGTGCGGGAAGAGGTGACCGCCGGGCACCGGGCCGGGGAGAGCTTCGCGGGGCGCGATCTCACGGGCGCCGATCTCTCGCACCTCGACCTGTCGGGCATCGATCTCGAGGGCGCGCTGATCGAGGCCGCGGTCCTCACGGGCACCCGGCTGTGCGGCGCGAACATCGCCGGCGCGGTCCTGGCAAAGGCCAATCTCCTCGGCGCAGATCTCACCGGGGCGAACCTTGCCGGCGCGAACTTCGGCGGAGCGAACCTTTGCGACGTGAAGATGGGCGGCGGGCTCGACCTCACCGGCGCCGTGCTGGCCAAGGCCAACCTGTCGGGCGCCGACCTGACCGGCGCGCGCCTGTCGGACGCCGACCTGTCCGAGGCGACCTTCGACGGGGCCGACTTCAGCCGCGTGACCGCGCGCAACCTCGTCCTTATCAACGCCGACCTCTCCGGTGCCCAGCTCTCCGGCGCAGACCTCGAGCAGTGCACCTTCATCGAGGCCAACGTGCAGGGCGTCGACTTTCGCGGCGCGAACCTCCGCGCGTCGGTGTTCATCACCGGCAAGGGCGACGGCGCCGTCTTCCGCGGCGCCAAGCTCGACAACATCCGCATCATCGCAAGCTCGTCGTTCGCCGGCGCCGACTTCCGCGGCGCTTCGCTCGAGCAGGCCAACCTTCGGGGCACCTGCCTCAGAGGGAGCGACTTCACCGAGGCCAACCTGCGGAGCTCCGATCTCAGCGAGTGCGACCTCACGGGCGCTCGCCTGGATCGCGCCGTCGCGGTGGGCGCCATGCTCACGCGGGCAGACCTCACAGGCGCCTCGCTGTCCGGCATCGATCTGATGGAGGCCGTGCTGCAGAAGGCGAAGGTCGACGACGCGAACTTCGAGAGGGCCAACCTGTTCCGCGTCGACGCCGCGAAGATGCGCGGAAACGCCGCGACGAGCCTGAAGGGGGCCAATGTAAAGTACGTGCGCTTCGTCGCGCCGCCGGAGAACCATGGACAGAAATGATCTGGTCGAGCTGGTCCAGGGCGGCGAGATCATCTCCGACGTCGACCTCTCGGGCGTCGACCTCTCGGGCGCCGACCTCTCCGGCGCGATATTCGACAAGGTGAGCTTCGCCGGCGCGGACCTCTCGGGCGCTCGGCTGAAGGAGTCGACCGCCACCGGCTGCAGCTTCAGCGGCGCGCGCCTGTCCGGCGCCAACCTGCACCTTGCGGCGATGGTGGACTGTGATCTCACGGGGGCGAAGCTGGACGGCGTCTCCCTGATCGCAGCGCAGCTCACCGGCGGCGATCTCTCCGGGATCGACCTGAGCGGAGCAGACCTGACCCTCGCGAGCGTGATCAACACGAGCCTCTCGGGCGCCCGGCTCGCGCGCACCAACCTGGACCGCGCCGCCATCCTGGACGTGCGGACCGAGCGGATCGACCTCTCGGGCGCCGTGCTGAAGCAGACGGCGCTCGTGCGCGCCGATCTCTCGACCGCGACCCTCGGCGGCGCCGTCATCGAGCTCGTCGTGCTCGTGGAGGGGAAGCTCGCGGGCCAGGACCTGCGCGGGATGTCGTTCACGATGACGCAGTTCACGGGCGCCGATCTCAGCGGCTGCGACTTCTCCGGCGCGACGCTGACGCAGTGCGGTTTCAAGGACGCGAACCTCTCCGGTGCCAAGCTCGACGGCGCGCTCGCGGGCCGGGCGCTCTTCGTGAATGCCAACCTCACCCGCGCGAGCCTCGCCGGGGCCGTGCTCAAGGAGTCGGTCTTCGTGGGCGCTCGCCTCATCGAGGCCAACCTCGCCGGCGCCAACCTCGAGATGTGCATCCTGACGCGGGCCGCGTGCGCGGGCGCGCGCTGGAACGGCGCCAACCTGACGTACGCCGACCTCTCCCACGCCGACGTCTCGGCCGGCGACTTCTCGAGGGCGACCCTGTTTCGAGCGCGCCTCCATCGGATCAAGGACGAAGGGGCCGTGTGGTCCAACCGGGCAGCCGCCCTCGGCGACGACGCGGATCTCGCCGAGGCGGAGCAGTGGCAATCACGGGTTGTGAGCAGCAGCCGGGGGAGCTCGGAGCCTCTGGCCGCGGGTGTCGAGACGTCTACGCGTTGACGAGGGAATCATGCGCAGTCTGGCGAGAAAGCAAGAGACGAGGGCTCTGGTCACTCAGGAGTTCGGCACCGTGGTGCGCGCCGACGGCGCGGCGCTCGTCGTGGAGACCGACGCGGGCGAGCTCCGGGCGAAGCGCGCCAAGGGGTGCCTCCTCGAGCCCGAGGCAGGCGACCTCGTGCTCGTCGCCGTGGCGACCGACGGGCGTTGCTACGTGCTCTCCGTGCTGGAGCGGGAGGACGGCGCGCCCGGGAGCATCGTCGCGGACGGCGACCTGAACATCAAGCTGCCAGCCGGTCGCCTCAGCGTCGCCGCGCAGGACGGCATCGGCCTGGTCTCGGCCAAGGAGGTGGCGGTGGTCTCGGGGGGCCTCTCGGTGAACGCCGTCGACGGGAACATCGCGCTGCAGAGCCTCTCGTTCGTCGGGACGCTCCTTCGCGCGGAGATCGGCAAGGCCAAGGTCCTCGCCGGGAGCCTCGACTCCGTGCTGGAGCGGCTCTCGCAGCGGGTGAAGCGCTCCTACCGCACCGTCGAGGAGAGCGAGCAGCTCCGGGCCGAGCGGGTCGATTACGTCGCGAAGAAGACGATGAGCCTGCGCGGCGAGAACACGCTGGTGACCGCGCAGGAGCTCGTCAAGATCGACGGCGAGCAGATCCACCTGGGTTGAGGAGGCATCATGTTCGCGAACACGCAGATGGGCGGGATGAACCTGGGGTTTCCGGACGTGTGCCTCACCCCGCCGGTGCCTGCCCCGATCCCTTATCCGAACATGTCCTTTGGCCCGGTGAGCGCGCCGGCCGCGTACAACGTGCTGTTCATGTGCGCGCCCGCGCATAACCTGCTGACGACGCAGCTCATCTCCGTCGGCGATCAGCCCGGCGTCGCCCTGGGGGTCGCGTCCGGCTCGGTCATGGGGCCTTCCCGTCACATCACCGCCGCGTTCACATGCCTCGTCGGCGGCATGCCGGCCACCCGGCTGACCAGCATGAGCCTGCAGAACTCCACGAACTGCCCCGGAATGCGGATCGTGCCGAGTCAGGTCAAGGTGCTCATCCTGTCCCCCTGAGGGATCTCGGACGCCTGTCACGTGGACCTCCGGCGGGGGCGGGTCGACGAGCTCGTCGCTGTGCAGCACGTCGAGCGCGGCTTGCCGCTCGGGGGCGCTGACCCGGCGTGGGCTCGGAGCGGGCCCGGGCAGCGCGGGCGGCTTCGCGGGCCGGGTCTGCCGGTAGAGGATTGCGCGGCTGATGCCGAGTGCCGTACACGCCTGCGCAGGGCCAACCGACAGCAGCCAGGCTCAAGCAGAAATCATGGGCGGCGGAAATCGTGGGTGAATGCGCTGAGGGGCGTTTGGTGCTAACGGCGAGATCGCGTCCGGAACCCGCGGATCGTGATGGCCGCCTCCACCGGTTGGTGCTGTCCGCCTCGGGCCGCGCAAACCTGGCGACCTCAGCGAGATTTCGGGCAAGGAACCGCTCGCTGCTCGAGCGGAGCCGAATGCGACAACTACATTGGCGGAATCTTCAGGCTACCAGCCTTATTCTGCCCAGCACTGCCCACCGCACGCCGAGCGCCAAGCGTTGCAGGCCCATGTGGCATCATGTTGCTGATAGCCCCACCAGATTGTGACATAGCCGGCGATTTTGATGCCCGACCCCGAATTCCAGTCATCGTCACGAACATAGCACGTCCAACTGGCTTTTGCCGCTTGCTGCGCGGTTCCAACCGCCTCCGCCGCGTCGGGGTCGATCGCGTCCGCCGACTCGGGATCAGCCGCCGGCACGTCGGACTGGGTCTCCTGCCCTTCATCGCCTTCGAGGGAAGCGTCGCCAACGCAGCCACCGAGCAAGGCTGCGGCACCGAGGAACGTCAACGGGAGGACCCTCTTGCTGAACAAACTCATCTTTTTACTCTCCTGAGAATTTTACCTGGAGCGGGCCGTTCGCATCCCGCTCTTGCCGAGCTGGATGCTCCGGTGGCGGGCCGTCCTTCACTCAATCGTGTGCGGCCGTCACTTTTGCGAAAGAAGCCTCCTGTCCCGCTGGCCGACGGCCTCCCGGTCGATCTTGGTGACCCGATCGGGGCGAGGTGCCGATGCCGACCCATCATACCGCGGGCCCGGACATTGGCTGGCGCGGCGGCGGAGGGGGCCCGTTGGGCCACGCCGGAGCTGCCCTCGGTGGCAAAACAGCCGAAGGATACCGAAATCGCTATGATTTCTGGCGGGATTTCCGACGCGCGGAACTAGCTCGAGGGTCACCGCGAGCTCCAGCTTGAGGAGAGCGAGCTTGCCAGCGCGACAGGAGGCTTCTTTCGCAAAAGTGACGGCCGCACACGATTGAGTGAAGGATGGCGCGCCACCGGAGCATCCAGCAGCCGAGAGAGAGAGGGGATGCGAACGGCCCCTCCAGTAGGAATTTCTGAGGAGATTGAAAATGAGCTTGTTCAGCAAGAGGGTCCTCCCGTTGACGTTCCTCGGTGCCGCAGCCTTGCTCGGTGGCTGCGTTGGCGAGGCTCCCCTCGAAGGCGATGGCGAGACCCAGCCCGACGTGGCGGCGGCTGATCCCGAGTCGGCGGACGCGATCGACCCCGACGCGGCAGAGGAGGTTGGAGCCGCGCAGCAAGCGCTTACACGTCTGACCACATGGCACTGCTGGGCCTTCAATTGGAATCCGATGGCCGGCCAGGTCACCATCTGGTGGGGCCATACCCAGACGGATGCCCTATGGGCCTGCAACCAGTGGATCGCGGATTGCCGCCGCGGGGGCGGGGACTGCGTCACGGCGAAACAGGTCAATGAACTTTGGGTGCAGAACTGGTGAGCATGTAGGCGCACCCCAGCGGCTACATCGGCGCCTGCGCGCAGCCTGAATGCGCAGTCGTCCGGAAGCAGCACGTCTCGGACGCCCCACCGCCGCCCCCGCAAGGAGCTCGAGGAGCGCAGCGAGCTCTGGCGTAATGCTGGCAGTTTCGTTAGTGAACAATGGGTGCCGTACTGACTTCTGAGATATCCCCTCAAATGTTCCGGTAGCTGTGCTGGTAGTAGAGGTGCCCGGCGATGGAATAGGTGTTGCCATCCGAGAGCGTGACGGGAAACGTGACCTCCTCGACGCGGATCTGCAACGTCGCCGCGGCCGGGCGCGGGGCCACGAGCGCGAGTGCGGCGAGCGCGATGAGCACGGTGAGAAAACGGCGTGTAGCGCAATGCGCGGTCTTCATCAGGCCTCCTGGAGCCCGGCAATGTCGCGCGCATGGGCATCCGCGAGCGCACGGCCACGCGACGGCACGGTGAAGGGAAGCCCACGCATCGCTTCACGCCAACGCAACCAAGGCTTCGCCGCACATCCGGGCTCTGGGCGATTCCACGCCGGCGACCACGCCGCGTCCATGCGCGGGGGCTCTCCATGATCGCGCGCGCCGTCTCCGAGCCTGCCTCGCGCGCTCCCGCCGTGGAGCTCGAGGAGCTCCGCGTCCGGCTTGAGGAGATCGAGATCGCCAGCGTGACAGGAGGCTTCTCTCGAAAAAGAGACGCCCGCAGACGATTTGGTGAAGGACGGCCCGCCACCGCAGCATCCAGTCGGCGAGCGAGATCGGGATGCGAACGGTCCGCGCCATTGAAAAATTTTCAGGAGAATCAATAGATGAGCTTGTTCAGCAAGAGGGTCCTCCCGTTGACGCTCCTCGGCGCCGCAGCCGTGCTCGGTGGCTGCGTTGGCGACGCTTCCCTCGGAGGCGATGACGAGAAGGAGACCCAGCCCGAGGCGGCGGAGGCGGCTGATCCCGAGTCAGCGGACGCGATCGACCCCGAGGCGGCGGAGGCGGTTGGAACCGCGCAGCAAGCGGCTACGGATTATAGCAATAGCACATGGTCGTGCTGGCGTATTGATCCGGCGCCATGGGGGGGTGCCGAAGCCCGCAAAGGCTGGGTCACCATCTGGTGGGGGCATCACGATTATGATGCCAAGTGGGCCTGCAACGAATGGATAAGCGCGTGCAACGGAAGTTGCTGGGCTGAGTGGGCTCATTGGGGGAAGTAGTTGTCGCATTCGGCTCCGCTCGAGCAGCCAGGGCCTCCTTGCCTGAAATTTCGCTGATGTCGCCAGGTTTGCGCGGCCCGAGGAGGACAGCATGATCAGCACACGGAGCGCCTCCGTCGAGGAGCGAAATCCGATCGTGCGAAGCGCCTCGGCAGAGTCATGACACCACAGCCGCTCTGTCTTATCGCCGCGCGAGCGGCAGCACGACGAAGCACGGAACCTCCGCGTCCGACGCGGCGACGCGCCCGTTGTAGAGGAGGTAGAGCAGGGAGCGCCTGGCATCCAGGGCGACCCCGTAGTTCTGCCCGATGATGTAGCCGCGCTCCCTGATCAGCCGCGGCCCCAGCAGCGCCAGCACCTCGCGCTGGCCGCTGAGCACGTCGAAGCGCATGACCGGTGCCTCCTTGAGCTCGGGCTGGCCGGCGGGGCCGGGCAAGTAGGGAGCGTAGTAGAGCCATCGCTCATCCGGCGAGAAGGCGAGTGATGGCGCATAGTACCCTTGCTTCCAGGTGGTGCCGAGCGAACGGGTCTGGCCGGACGGGCCCAAGCTGAAGATCATGCCACCGTGGGTCGTCGCGTACACCGTGCCGCTCGGCGCCGGCGGTGTGCCGACCCGGAGCATGTTCTTGCGTGAGAAGGACGTCTGGAACGGCACGCTCGGTGGCGCGATGTCGGTGGTCTTGATCCTGTTCTCTGCCGGATCGTAGGCATGCAGGCGCAGATCGGTACCGCTGAAATACACCATCCCATCTCCGCCCAGCATGAGCCCGCGTCGTTCCCCCATTTCCGCCCCGCCGCCGGTGAACACCACCTTCTTCTTCGCGATGTCGAAGACCGCAAGACCCGCCTCGTTCTTGCCCCGGCGGTACGAGATGGCGCGGAAATAGATCAGCCCGCGCGCCCGATCGCAGACGGCCGTGACGACGCCATGCTCGCGGACGACGGTGCCGAGGTTCTCCAACCTCCTGAGCTCCGGGTGATACCGGAGCAGGATCGACCCCTGATAGCTCGCGTCGTAGTCGGGCTCCTCGTGATCGGGATCGCGTCCGCCCCACCAGGTGGCGAAGTAGAGCCAGCCGTCGGCGTCCTCGACGATGTCGGCGTGTATCTTGCCGTGGCCCTTCTGCCCATGGCGCTGTTCGATGGCGCTCGCGACATCGAACACCTTCGCCTGCGTCTGCTTGTCCGGGTCGTACTCCATGACCATGGTATTGCCATCGACGATCTGGTGATTGCCCATGGCGAAGTAGTACTTGCCGTTCCGCGCGACATGTCCGTTGCCCCAGACCGTCCAGCGGGTCTCGCCGTTCATGCGCTGAAGCTCGTTGAAGATGCGGACCGTCGGGCTGGGCTGCCCCAGGCGCCTGGCGAGCTGGTGGCGGTAGAGCGAGTCGATGGCAGGGTCGTCGGCGCCAATGTGCTCGATGTGAGCGGCCGGGCCCTTGAGCTGGACCGGTACGTTCGCCGAAACGCCGACGACGCGCGTGAGCCCGGCCTCGGGCAACGGGCCCAGATCCAGGGGAGCCAGGGGCGGCGCGGACATTTTCAGCTGAAGGTTCCAGTAGGTGTTGTACCCTCCGGCCGGTCCCCAGTAAGGCTGACCGGTCTGACTGAACAGGAAAGCCCTGTCGCGGTCCTCGACATCGACGAGGTCGTCGAACAGATTGGCGTGACTGGGCCCCCTGTGCAGCTCGAGCGTGCCCCGCCGGACGCGGCCATGGGTATATACGTTCCCGTGCGCCCGCGAGTCGAAGCTGATCGAATGGATCTCTTCGGCGTCGATGTCGAAGTCCTTGACGAGCACGTTGTAGGCGTTGAGCAGGATGACGCCGTAATGTCCGGGCCGACCGCTCACGGTGATCTCCTCGAGGGTGACATTGGCGCTGTCCGTCACCAGGAAGGCGGAGTCCGGATCGTCGACACGAACGTCACGCACCCAGGAATGAGCGACGTCAGTCAGGTAAATCGCGTTGAAACCGCGTTCCTCCTCGTGTGGCGCTTGCGGGGCGGGCTTGAAGCTCACCCGGAGATGCTCGATACCGATGTTCTCGAGGAAGCTGGTGTGGCTCACCGTCGAGCCCCATTCCGGATGCACGTCGAAGAGGAGCGGCTGCTTGAGGACGACGACGTTCTCTTTCACATCGACCACGGTCGCTTCCTGCGTCGCTATCGGCGTGTTCGACGGGGATGCCATCTTCTCGCCGAAGCTGCGGTCCCGGACGCCGAACATGTGGCGCAGGATGGGGGAGTCGTCGCCGCTCCGGTTGTACCACCGGATGCTCAGGATCTCGCCGGGCGTCACCGCGTTGGCGTCGTTCATTCGCAGGTCGTGCTGACCCCGCTTTCCCTCCAGGGCCTTGCCGATGGGTGGCGAAGTCGACCTGTCGGGGTTTCGCGTCCAGATGATGCCTCCGTTCCAGGCGAATGCCGAATAAAGCCCTCCGTGTCCGGTACGCCAGTTCCGCCTGGCGATGTCCTTCTCGATCTTGCTGATCACGTCGGGCTTCGGCATCTCGGCCAGGGGCTTGGGAACGTAGATTGTCGTACCGTTCGCTCCGCTCCCTGAGCCCTGCAAAGTGATGTCGCCGCGCTCGATGAACAGGATGTCGCTCAGGATGAAGCGGCCGGGGGGGAGGCGGACTACCACGGGGCCCTTGTGACGCTCGGCCTCGTCCAGGGCTGCGCGCAGGCCCGTCGTGTCGTCCCGATCGTCGTCGGGCAGCGCGTCAAAACGGATGACGTCGATGAGGGTGGCCGGATGGTCGTCCGTCCGGGGCAGCGGAGCCTCACCGAAGCAATATCCCGCATAGGAGAGGTCGGGCACATACTCGCCCGAGGCGAGCAGGTCGGATGACCATGTTCCGGGGAGTGTGGGCTCAGCGGTGATGGACGCGTCCGGAGAGGAGGTCGCCATCGGCTTCTGCGAACGCAGCACCATCACGACGTCGCCCTGGGCGACATGTGTGCCTGGAACCGCCAGGACCTCGACCACCTCGGCATCGCCCTTGGCGGTCACCTCACCCTCATGATCAGGCCCCACCCGGAAGAGCAGGTCGGTGGCGGACACCTGGGCTCCCAGGGTGAGCTTCGGGGCATACAGCGTTCCGGCTATCGGCGCGCGGATCACCTCCCGCTCGCCGGCGTCCTCGGCCGTGGCGGTGTCCGCCGGGACGCTCACGGCCGGCGTAGCCTGGGTCGTATACGTCATCCACATCTTCGCCTGGACGGCGCCGAGCAACAGCAAGGGGGTGACGACTGCGGCGATCTTGCCAGGGGTCATAAATTCCCCACCTCCAACGACGGCGAGTCACCCTCGTCAGAGCTCAGACCATCTTCGGTTCTCTCGGCCAGCTCTGCCCCGGAGGGTGACAGGACAACATTTCCCGGCCCATCGGGCGGCGCCCATCGGGCGGTGGCCGGGGTTCGCACGATCCTCGGCCAGGGATGGTTCGGCCGAGGGACGAGACGGGCGACCTGCACGCGATTGCGCCGGCTCCATCCTCCGTGAAAATTCACGTCGCAGTCGGCATCAAGGTCGTCGAACGTATTGTCGTGGCTTGACCACTGGATGGTCAGGTGACGCAGGCCACGCAGGGTGAGATCGTCGAAGGCGCCGAAGCTGGCTCGGGCGATGCGTACATAGCCGTTGCCTCCCGGTCCCTTGTTCCAGGCCCCCTCGAGCCGGGCATCGCTGACGCGCGGGGCGTAGGCGGTGTCGATGCTCAGGGGATGCCGACCCGCGGCGAAGACCTCGACGCTCTCCAAGGTCACGTCGGCCGTTCCCAGCAGCATGATCCCGTCCACAGCCTTGTTCGGCCGCGTATTTGCGTAAAGATCGGGCGCGGGCTCGCCGTTCAGCTCGTAGCGTATCGTGAGATCGCGGATCGTCACCTCGCGCCGCAGTTGCACCGGGATGACCTCGGTCCCCGCCGGGAAGCTGTCTCCGACCGGCCGTTCGAGGGTGATGGTGGAGCCCTCGGCCCGCGTCACGCGCCCCAGCGTCTGACGCAAGATGGGGTATTGCTGGTTCCACCGACGGGCTCCCAGGGCGTCGAGGAACGCTTGATCGTTGCCGGCTCGCAACGCGACGAAATCCCCGGTCTGGACATGGACCGGGTGCGTGAGCTTCACCATCGTCGAGGCGGGATCGAGAGGGGATTCGAGCTGCCCCTTCCTGTCGCCCTGCACCTCCGAAGGCAGCTCGCCCCGCACCACGATCATCGCCGGCGTCGGCTGTCCATCGCTGGAGAAGCTCGCCACCAGTGTCGTCTTTCCTCTTCCGGCGCCCTCGAGGACGACATCGTCGCGGCGGATGATGAGCGGCTTCGTCAGCCGGAGCTCGCGCGCCGCGACACGCACCACGGACCCCGGCTTGGCCTCCGCCAACATGCGTTCGAGCTGGCCTTGCGTCGTCGCTTCCTCGGCGTGCGGGTCGTGCAGGGCGACGGCGGCGGTGAGGACGACGAACAGGGCATAGGACAGCGCCGTGAGGGCGGAGGAGACGACCCACTCGCGCAGGTTTCGCGCCACCTGGGGTTGTCCCGTCCCCTGGCGGGTCCAGCGTTGCTTGTGCAGGTTGAAGGTCATGTGGATCTTCACCACAGCACCGACCACCTGATTGTAGTAGAGAAGGAATGGATAGAACGGAGAGACGCGCCTCCGGGGTATGCCGACGAGGACGCTCTGAGCGGACTTGATCCCGAGCGTCCACAGGAGGTACGCGGCGAGAATGCCGGGAATCTTGCCGGTGAGCATCAGCAGGCCGAACGTCGGTCCCACCAGCGAGGTCCACGTGGAGATGCGCTGCTCGAGCAAGGACCACCAGGCGAACGGACCGACGTGGCGCGGACCCAGCGCGAGAGCGCGGCCATTGGTGCGCAGCATGTTCCCGTACCAGCGACACATCAGCTGCACCGACGGCGTGACAAAGCCCTGCGAGGGCATGGATTCGAATGTATAGGCGCAGACATCCGGTACATAGAGCATCGACCAGCCGGCCCGCAGCACCCAGTACCAGGTCGATTTGTCGTCGCCGGTGAGGAACCGGATGCGCCCTAGCCGCCAGTGGTCGATGTGGTCCTCGCGGACGATGCGCGCAAAATCGGGATGGGTCGCGATCTCGGCGCGGAAGGCGCAAAAGCGGCCGGTCAGCGTCAGCACCTTGTCGGACAGGCCGACCGAGGACATGTAGAGGTGCCGCTGGGCGAAGCGCAGATCGAACCACTCGCGCGCAAGGCTCGTTCCCGACACGAACGCCCGCTCGTCGGTGGTCAGGGCGCCGACCTCAGGGCGCAGGCGAAAGAAGGAGAAGCTGCGCTCGAACGTGCCGGGATCGAGGAGGGTGTCGCCGTCAAGGAAGGCTACGACCGCTCCGTCGGGCAGGGGGCGGCGCTGGATGGCGGCGAGGACATCCGCCATGGCCTCGCGCTTGCCGGCTCCGCTCTGCAGGAACAGCTCCAGGCGGACGGACGATGGTGCCCCGCGCCCTTCGAAGAGCGTCCTGACGAGGTCTTGTTCCTTGGCGCTGCCCATGGAGGCCATGACGGTCACGGGCACGCCATAGGCGACCGCCTCGTCGAACAGCGCGTGAAACACCGGTATCGTGACCTCGGGCTCCATTCGATAGGAGGTGATGAGAACGACCACCTCCGACGCCCGCCCCGCCGGCCCCAGGGCGTCGGCCGCGCGCCGAAACCTCGGGAAACGCCAGTTCACGTTGAGCGCAGCGCGGGTGACATTGACAAGAAACCACGACAGGCGCCAGCCCCCCAGAAGACCGATGGCGAAGAGCGCAGCGCGCCCGGGGACGTCGAGACCCGCGAGTACCGCCCGTATCAGGACGACGGCGGCCGCTACATACAAGGCCGAGCACGCGAACCATGCGCCTCTGGAGGCCAGGCGGGGAACGGTGGGGAGGAGTCGCTGAAATTGCGTCGGGCGAACCATGCCGTCGCCGATCGGGATTGCTTCCGATGTCGAGCTCATCGCGGTCGTCCTGATCGTCTATGCTGTCGAAGATGCTTTTGTGAGGATCTACGATGAGCCGCCTCGCGGTCCTCAGGGCCCAGCCGTGGCGGTCTTTCGCGCCTTTTGAATGCTGCGGTGGCGGGCCGTCCTTCGCCAAATCGTCTGCGGCCATCTCTTTATCGAGAGAACGAAGATCCCATGACGAAGGCGAGTCGCTGGATGCGCAGGTCGGTGTCGCGTGCGAAGCCTGGCGCGGTCCCTGCCAGAAACACGACTCCGTGGCGGGGTGGCGCTGTGAAGGTGCTCGGGACTTCCTCGGCGCAAAAAGGACGCGACGGGGCCTCTGCTCCACGCAGCGCTCCTCGCGCTGCTCCTCGCCGTGCGCTTCGGGATGCGGCGGAAAAAATGAGGAGCCGGCGCGTCGGCGCACCTCCAGCGCGCGCGCTCATGCTAACAACCGCGCCGGTCGTCCGAACGCAGACGAGCTGGCCATGGACGACCGAAGGCGGCCATCTTCACGGCCGCCTCGACGCGCGGGCCGGCGATGCATGGAGCTTTGAATGAGGTACAACCTGTTCGTTGGATTGCTTGCCTTGCCCCTCCTGGGTTGCGGATCTGATCCTGCTGACAACGCGGACGCGACGACGACGGTCGCGACGACGAGCACGGGATCCGGGGCGACGGGAGGCGCGGGCGGGGAGTCGCCGGGCTGCGCGCAGGCCGCGGCGCCGGACGTCACCAACGTCTCCGGCACGTGGGCGTACCGCGCCATCGGGTCGCAGCTCACCCAGGCGCAGGGTCTCCCGCCGTTCCAGACGCGCATCGTCAGCGTGATGCTCATCACGCAGCAGCAGAATGGAGACGCTATTTCCTTGCAGGGCACGTATTGCGACCATTACACCGAGGACCCGGACGCGATCGTGCACGCCGTCATCCCGGACAGCTTCCGGGAGGCGCTCGCGCCGGTGACCCGTGAGGGCACGTTTGCGGCGAGCGAAGGGGGGCTCCGCTACAAGCTCGGGCCGCTCCACGAGGTGATCGGGGCGGCGCTCGGCGACCCGGCGGAGGACGAGCTGCCCACGGATCCGGCGGACGCTCGCGTCGTCGATCAGGACGAGGACGGACACCCGGGGATGACGGTTCAGCTCCAGGGGCTCATCGACGGGTCGGTGTACGTGGCCGAGCGGGCGCGGACCGAGCTCGACGGCGTGGCGGTCGCGACCGATCGCATCGAGGGTCGGCTCGGGTTCGTGTCGGAGCAGAGCGTGCTCGAAACGGATCCTTCGAGCCTCAAGGCGACCATGGCCGCCTCGAGGACGTATCCCGATCCGGAGGCGTGCAACAGCACCTTCGTGATGGTCCGTACCCCTGACGACGCGGACTGCGCCTGGATCAAGGAAAGGGCCGAGACGCTCTTCCAGTAAAGCCCCTCCCGGCGGTCGCGGCGCCCCGCGTGACCGAGCGCCTCCGGGCCTCCGATCGAGAGGACGCCGGCTTCGCTGCGCTGCTCACTCAGGCAGCCGCAGGACGAAGCCGGCGCCGGCCAGCCAGCCGCCGCTGGAGAAGCCGGGATAACCTGGGTTGTTCGTCTGCAGCCCCTCCACGCCGTCGAGCGGCTCGCCGCTCACGATGTCGACAAGGTTATCGGGGACCTCGTCGATCACGGGGTTCCTGGCGGACGGGCTCTTCGACACCTCCCGTGGCACGAGCAGCTGGCCGTGCAGGAACGCTCCCACGCCGAAGTCGGCGCCGAAGAGCGACACCGGCGTCTCGAACGAGGCGCTGACCGCGATGCGCGAATTGTCGACGTAGTTGGTCCTGCCCGTCTGGTCCGGCACCGGAGACGGAGTGAAGGCGACGTCGGCGGAGAACCTGCGGCTCCCCAGCGCGATCGCGCCGCCGAGCCCCACGGATACCGTGCTCGACCACGGGTCGGGCGGGGTCTCCGCGTGCCGATCGCGGTACTCTGACCACCGCGTCAGGAGCGCGTGCCCGCCGATCTCCCAGGCGGGCGGCGCCGGGCTCTTCGAGCGCGCGGCGCGCTCGCCCCCTCGATCCTCGCTTGGCGGGCCCATGATCGAGGCCCCGACGCTGACGCGCGTCGGCTGGTGGCCGAGCGTCAAGCGATAGGCCTGGGGGACCGACGTCTCGCCCTCCGGATAGGTATAGTTCCAGAAGCGGATCCTGTTCTCGCCGTCGGTGTCCGACGCCGAGGCGAGGTGGAGCGTGGCCGAGAGGCGCAGCCAGGGGGCCGGGCTGGTCGCGAAGGCGAAGTAAGGGGCGAAGACGCTCTCGACCTCCACGTCGGGGTTGATGAGGGCGGTCCGCTGGTCGCTCGCGTCGGGCACGTGGACGGCGGTCCGCGCGCTGGTGCCGATCGTGACGTCGACGCCCGCCCCGACGGACAGCCAGCGGGTGATCCGGCCAGCCATCGACACGGCCAGGCTGGTGACCGACAACCGATCTCCCAGCAGCTCGAACTCCAGCCGATTCGAGAAGTACTGCGCGCGCTCGTCGGCGAAGAAGGCCCGCTGCTCCTGGAAGCTCCTGAGCGGCAGCAGGGCGTAGAAGCCCAGGACGAGGCGGTCCTCGCAGAGCGGCCGCACGAACCCGAGCGTCGCGTAGCTGTTGATCTGCCGGTCGCGCGTGTCAGCCCGCGGGCTCGGGAGCTTCGACCCCGGCAAGGGCCGGTGGGTGAGCCGGGAGGTCGAGCCGTCCGGATTCCGGATCTGGCCATCGTACACCGACTCGGGCACGTCGACGCCAGGGGGGCGCGGGGCGAGGGTGATGTCGCCGTGCGTGACGAGCACGAAGAGGCCCGCTTGCGTCGTCGCTGCCGCATACGGCAGGAGCGCGGGGTTGAAGAACGCGGCTTCCGGTCCTCGCGCGAGCGCCCGTGCGTTCAGCCCGTTGGCGCTCGTAGGAGCGCCGGTGATCTCGAGCGCGCCCGACGCGCGGACGGCTCCGGCCTGGAGGAGCAAGGCGGACGCCAGCGCGAACGGCGTGGCGACGCAGACTTTGTGCGGCATAGGTGCTCGAAGCGCGGGAGTCTGCCGGAGGGGCGGCCGCGAGGTCAAGCCCTGAGCAGCGCAATTTTCCGAATTGCCACGGGCTCACCACGCCGACGTACGCTGAGAAAAGAGACGCAGGTGTCATCGAACCTCATTCTCGGCGCCATCTTCGCCGGCCGGTACCGGATCGAGCGGCGCATCGGGCGATGAGCGAGGGGGACCGGCGATGAAGAGACGGCTGCGGACGATTTGGTGAAGGACGGCCCGCCACCGGAGCATCCACCAGGCGCGAGGGAGACCGGGATGCGAACGGTCCCCCCCAGTAAAAAAACTCCCAGGAGAATAAAAAATGAGCTTGTTCAGCAAGGTAGTACTCCCGCTCACGCTCCTCGGCGCCGCAGCCGTGCTCGGTGGCTGCGTCGGCGCGGCTCCCCTCGAGGGCGATGACGAGCAAGAGACCCAGCCCGAGTCAGCGGAGTCGATCGACCCCGACGCGGCGGAGGCGGTTGGCAACGCGCCGCAAGCGTATGAGACCTACACCAAATGGACCTGCCGCCGTGATGAACGCGGTCTTCCTTACGCCGGCACTGTCACGATCTGGTGGGGCCATAGGTCAGCGGATGCCGCCTGGGCCTGCAACCAATGGGTCCCGGCCTGCCGTAGCATCTGCTACGCCGAGTAGCCCTCAGGAGAGCCTGCCCGAGGTGCCGGTCGAGGCTCTGCGTCTTTTTATCGGCCGCTCTTACTCACCCGTGAGGTACCTCCATGTCCGATATGTTTGTCGTTCACTCGAGCGCCTTGCCCTCTTCCACCAAACTCGTAGCTTTTCATGGCACCGAGGGCATCTCGAAGCTCTATCGCTTCGAGCTCTACCTGACGATGACCAACGACGTCGGCCATGATTTTGATATGGCCGCTGCCGTGGGCAAGCCGGTGACCCTCTCCCTCGACCGGAGCGACGGCGGCGCGCGCTTCCTCCGAAGCGGCGTGCTTGAAAGCGTCGAGCTGGTCAACGATTTTGCGGGTAGATGCGTCTTTCGGGCCGTCATGGTCCCGCGCCTCGCCCTGCTTACCCTGTCTCTTCACAGCCGTGTCTTCGGCGAGAAGACCATCCCGGTGATCATTCAGGAAGTCCTGCAAAAGGGCGGCGTCACGGACTGCGCATTCCAGCTCCGGGGCGCCTACGGCGCCGAGGAGCATGTCTGCCAGTACCGCGAGAGCGACTATGCCTTCATCGCCCGGTGGATGGAGCGCGAAGGCATCTACTATTATTTCGAGCATGGGGAGGGCGGCGAGACGCTGGTGCTGGTCGACGATCGGTCGGTCCATCAGCCCCATGGAAACAAGCCGATTCGTTATTACCCGCAAAGCGGCGGCGTCAACACGGCGAGAGACGCCTTCCGCGCCTTCACGTGCCGGCATGGCGCCACGCCCGGCTCGGTTCGCCTCAAGGACTATGACTACACCAATCCGGCTGTAGCGGTCGCCGGGCAGGCGTCCGTTTGCGCCAACGGATTCGGCGAGGTCAGCCTGTACGGCGCGCGGTTCTTCTCGCCGGGCGAAGGGGCGCGGCTGGCGCGGATCAAGGCCGAGAGCCTCTCCGCCGCCGGCGTCGTCCACCAGGCGATGGGCGCGGCGGGGACGCTGATTCCCGGGTTCACGTTCGAGCTCGACGACCATCCGCGGGCCGCGTTCAACACGAAGTATCTGACCACCGAGATCGAGCACTGGTCGAGCCAGGCCTCGGGCGTCCCCGAGCTCCGGGAGCTCGCGCCGTGGGAGGAGAACTACCGCATCGAGGCCAAGGCCATCGCCGCGACGGTGCAGTTCCGCGCGCCGCAGGTCACCGAGTGGCCGCGCATCTACGGCACCGAGACCGCGATCGTCGATGGGGCGGCGGTCAGCGACTACGCCCAGATCGACAGCCATGGTCGCTACCGGGTCAAGTTCCACTTCGACGAGAGCGACCTGAGCGGGGGGAAGGCGTCGACCTGGGTTCGGATGCTTCAGCCCCATGGCGGTGGCATCGAGGGCTTCCATTTCCCGCTCCGAGCTGGCGTCGAGGTCATGTGCGCCTTTGCGGGCGGCGATCCCGATAGGCCGGCCATCGTCGGGGTCGCGCCCAATGCGCTGACGCCGAGCCCCGTCACGGCGGGAAACAGCACGCGGAACGTGATCCAGACGGGCGGGCGCAATCGCCTCGAGCTGGAAGACCAGGCGGGGCAAGAGCGGATCACGCTGTCGACGCCCCATTCGAACACCTACATCCGGATGGGGGCGCCCAACTTTGGAGCGACGCTCGAGTCGAAGACGTGGGGTAACGCGTTCGCGTTTGTCGGGCTCTCCGCCGAGAACATCGTGGGTCTCAACCGAACGACGGTCACCGGGGGGTTCTCCCAGAATGTGGTGTTAGGCTTCGGTCTGTCGATCACCGGGCTTTACTCGTGCAGCGTCGTCGGTGGATACTCAGACAGCGTGGTCGGGGGCTGGCGCAGGACTAACATCTTTGGCTACGACAAGGCAACTGTTCGTGGGTACCGAGAGACCCTCATCAAGGGGAAGCGGACCACGACCGTCAATGGTGACGACAAGACCACGCTCAAGGCCAATCGCAATGTCGAGATCGATGGCCATAGCCAATTGTACGTCGGCAAGACCCGCACCACCACCATCCAGGGCAAGGACACGGGCATCTTTCGCGATGATCGCGAGACGACGGTCGTTGGAGACAACGAAACGACGATTCGAGGCAATAGCAAGAAGACCGTTCAGGGGACGAGGGCGACGGAGATCCGTGGTCGCGCCACGACCGACTTGTACGCAGGGAGAACGACCACCATCCACAAGGGGGGGAGCGTCACGCAGATCACGGGCAGGACCACCAGCACGTTCAACGGCGGAGTCACCTCTACGGTGAATGCGTGGAGGAAGAGCACTGTCACCGGCAACGCCACCAGCGTGGTGAATGGTCTATATAAAACGGAGATTGGGAGACGGGTCGAGAGGATTAAAGGGACAAAGTACGAGAGGATCGATGGGCTGGCATTCAAGAAAGCCCCGAATGAGGTGAAGGAGATCAGTGTATCGAAGCTGAAGGCGAAGGGTATCAATGTCGGTGTCGAGATACACAGAATGAAGTGCTACCTCGACCTGAGGCACTCGCAGTTGCATATCCTCAAGTGATCCGTCCATCGCGTGTGCGACGCGCTCGCTCTCGCCGCCGAGCCGTACGCCCCACCGAGCCCGCTTCCCTGGGTTCCATCGCATGAAGACCGTCGATCCCAGCTGGCGCGCGGCGCGCTCTCGGCGCTACTTCAGGATCGGGGCGCAGTTCGTGAACTTGAACGACGTCATCATCGTGAACACCGCACTGCCGCCGCGGCGCTCCGCGTAGAAGAAGTCGAGCGGATACTCCTTGCCGACCTCGATGCCGAGCTCCTCGGCGTGCGCGTCGAGCTCGAGGAGCGCCGAGGTCGGGACGTGGAGCCCGCCCATGTCGATCGCGAGGCGCCTGTTGATGAACACCCAGAGGTCGTCGTCGCCGTTGAAGAAGAAGACGCCGCGGGGCTGGTAGTTGAACGTCATGTGGAGCTCGTACGTGAAGCCGAAGTTGTGGATGTTCCCCTCGTTGCCCCACCCCCGATCGTCGATGGGGAAGAACTGGTCTCCCGAGAAGACCCCGAGGCCGCTTTCGCTCACCTGGAGAGGGACGTCGTACCGGATCGGTATGTTGACCGTGGGGTCGTCGTGATACCACTGATAGAACGCCTCGGGCCCGGTCGTGTGCGCCGTGCCGCCCTCATGGGCATAGACCGGCCTGTCGTCGGGGCCGAGCTCGGGCTCGACGATGCCTTTCAGGCCGTCGCCCGCGAAGTTCTCGAAGTCGGGGTGCCCGCCGTCAGAGCCGAAGGCCTTGAAGTCGCGCACCACCCCCGCGAGCTTCGGTTCGCAACGCTCGTCCCCGCCAGCGCCGGCGCTGCCTTGGGGAGAGCCGCCGCCGGCGCCGGGATCGAGGATGCCGGGGTCATCACCGCCGGCGGTGGACGAGGACGAGGCGGGTGACGACGAGGTCGTGGCGCCGAGGTCGCGACCGATGACGGCGATCTCGGTGGTGCACCCCGCGAGCGCCGTGCCCGTCGAGAGAAGGACGGCCAGGAATCGCGGGGCGCCCGCGCGGAAGGCCGCCGTGGGCTGGGCTAGCTTCATCGAGATCGTCTCCTGTCGCATGGATGCCTCCGAGCTCGCCGGTGAACTCACGCGAGCGTGTCGTGTCAATGGGTGCTGCCTGCAGGGGCCCTGCCGACGAGGCGGCGCACCCGTCCGGCATAGGGGTTCGACGCATGCCTCGTGAGAAATGCCTCCGCGCGCGCGTGCGCCTCCTCCGTGCGGCCCAGCCGCACCAGCGCGTCGATGGCGATGAACTCCCGCTCTGCCGTGAGCTGGCCTCTCGGAAACTCGCGCCTGTGCTCGTCCAGCGCCGCGAGGGAGGCCTCCGGCGACCGCGCGAGCAGCGCCCTGGCCTGCTCCAGGCGCGTCGCCTCCCGGAGCAGGTCGTCGCGGTCGGACGCCGCGCTCCCGGTCGGCGCAGGAGGCGGCGCGGGCTCGCTCTGCCGGACGTTCTGGCCGACGTCGCGCGGCGGCTCCCGGCGAGGGGCGGACGCGGCCGGATGGGGCGCCTCGGCGGCCAGGGACGGTAGATCCTGCGCAGAGGCAGCCGGCGCCGCTTCCACGGAGCGCAGGGCGCCCCGCGCGCTCGAGAGGAGGCGCTCCGCCGACAGGTGCTCCAGCCGAGGCGGCGGTTGGGCCAGCGCGGCGTCGCGCTGTCCTTGGCGAACGGCGCCGTGGAGGGCGAGGCCGCCGGCCCCGAGGCCCGCCACGACGAGCAGGCCCTTCGCCCACATGGGCAGCGCGGCGCCGCCGTTCGGGGCCGCCGCGAGCGGTGCCACGCGGGCCGCCGTGCGCGCCGCCTCGACGAGCGTCATCGGCCGCGGGCGCACGGCCGAACGCAGCAGCTCGCGCGCCCCGGCCGGGGCGCCTCCATCCTCCTCGATCCACCGCTTCGGTTCGCTCATATGCCCCCTCGTCGCGCGCGCTCGGCCTCGATCCTCTTCAGCAGCGCCGCAAACTCTTTCCGCGCCGCGTGAAGGCGCGAGTAGACCGTGCCCACGGGGATGCCGATCAGATCGGCGATCTCGCTGCATGGCATCTCCTCGATCTCGAACATCACGAAGACGGCGCGCCGATCGAGATCCATGGCCTGGAGGATGCGCTCGAGCCGCTCTCTCGCCTGCTTCCCGGAGGCGATCTCCTCGGGGCCCGACGCGGGATCCGCGACGTCGTGGACGTCCTCGCCGACGAGCGAGCGCTGCGCGCGTCGGCGGTGCGAGGCGGCGACGCGCCGGCAGATGGCGAAGAGCCATGTCGTGACCGGACAGGCCCAGTCGAAGGCGGGGAGACGCCGCTGGACCACGACGAAGACGTCCTGGAACGCGTCCTCGAGGTCCGGCGGATGGATACCGAACCGCTGCAGCGTGGCCCACACGAAGCCGGCGTGCTCGGCGTGCACCGCGGCGAAGCCACGGGGCGGCCTGGGTCCGGCGCGGACCTCTGCGTCCAGACATTGCTCCACGCTCGTCTGAATGCCGACGTCCGAGGGGTCCTTCATCAAAACGCGATCCCGGCCCCTCCGAAGAGCGCGCCGGCAATCACCGGCTGCTCGAAGACCGGCTGCTCGTTCCCCTGGAGCTGGAAACGGTATCGCGTAAGCGGAAAGTTAAGGTCGATTCCGGTCTCGAGACGGAGCGGACCGACCACACGCACGGCGAGGCGCGTGCCCACACCGGGGCTGACCCAGAGCCGGGCTCCCGGGTCGACGGGGAGCACCGACGGATGTTCATGGATGACAGCATGGACGGCGCCCGCGAGCAGGTGGACGCACGCGCCGAGTGAGAGCTGCCCGGTCCGGAGCGCCTCCGCGCACACGCCGAGCCAGCCCGCGGTAAGGCCGAACGCGAGGGCCGGCTCGGCTGTGCGCTGCTCCGGGAGCCACAGCAGTCCCGACGCGGTGGTCCAGCGCGGCGCGACGGACCATTCGGCCGCCCATGCGACGCCGGGCCCGATCACCGGGAGGAGGCCCGTGGTGGCGAGCCCGCGCAGCGTGACCGAGGCCCCAGGGCGAGGCTCGCGCTCCGCGTCGGGGAGCGGCGGGGGCGCGGCGCGCGAGGATTCCACCTGCGTCGCGGGCTCTGCCGGGGCGCCTCGCGGCGGCTCCGGCCGCGGGGCTCCTGGCGGCGGGGCTTCCGGCGGCTCCGGCGGAGGCGAGGCTCCGGCCAGGGGAGGCGAGGCCGGCGCGGCGAGGGCGGCCGTGGGATCGATGGCGAGGGCGATCACCAGCGTTGCTGCGCTGGTGATCGCCTCGCACGTCGCCGCGCTGCTCTCGAGCTTGCGCACCGTGGGCGGCGTCCCGTCGCACCCGACGGTCCGGATCTGGGCCGACCATGCCCCGGGGTTTCCCTTCACCACGGCCTCGATCGAGAGGCCGCCGCCCGTCGTGGCGAGCTCCCGCCCGAGGCGCCGCGCGATCTCGTCGCGGAGCCGGGGCGCCGAGGGGCACCGCTCCTCGGCCCCCTCCAGGCGGACCCACGACACGTCCGCGGCCCCCCGCGCGCACTCGGCGCGCGCCGCGGCAGGGGCGAGCGCGGCGCACGCGCAGAGGAGCGACACAGCCCCGCGCATGCTCGCCCCGGGATCGGCTCGCTCGCGACGTCCGTCCGACAGAGCCTAGACCTCGAGGATCTTTCCGGGGTTCATGGGGTTCAGGGGCTCGAGCGCCCGCTGGATGGATCTCACGATCGCGAGCGCCTCGGCCGGGCGAGGATAGGGGAGATAGTCTCTCTTGAGTAGGCCAATTCCGTGTTCGGCGGAGATGCTCCCGCGGTGTCTCTTGACGAGCGAAAAGCTCGCGTGAGCCGCCTCGTGGGTGCGCCGCAGGAGCTGAGGTGATCGGGCTGCATGACGTTGATGTGGAGTTGATGTGACGGCTGCCGTCGCCGATGTGGCCGCGAGACCTCGGCCGTTGAGCGCGGGAAGGCGACCGCGGACAGCCTCGGCTCGACGGCCTTGGTCCAGCCGCGGCCGAACGTGGCGAGGTCGGGCGGGTCGATGGAGAGAAAATCTTCTGAAAAATCGCGCAGGAAGGCCGCCGAGAACGCGGCTGGGCGGGCGCTCATGCTCGGCTGGGTACTGCGATGCCGCCGTGGGGGCAAGCAGCCTTATCTCGCGCGGCGCGCGCCGGGCGCGCGGGCTCTGCCTCCCCCGCGTGCGTCGTCTCCGAGCTTGCCTCGTGCGTCCCCGCCGTGGAGCTCGAGGAGCTCCGCGAGCTCCGGCTTGAGGAGAGCGAGATCGCCAGCGCGACAGGAGGCTGCTTTCGAAAAAGTGAGGGCCGCACACGATGGGGTGAAGGACGGCCCGCCACCGCAGCATCCAGCAGGCAAGAGCGGGATAAGAACGGTCCCCTCCAGTAAAAATCTCAGGAGAATAGAAAGATGAGCTTGTTCAGCAAGAGAGTCCTCCCGTTGACGCTCCTCGGTGCCGCAGCCGTGCTCGGTGGCTGCGTTGGCGAGGCTTCCCTCGAAGGCGATGACGGGCTGGAGACCCAGGCGGAGGCGGCTGATCCCGAGTCGGCGGACTCGATCGACCCCGACGCGGCGGAGGCGGTTGGAACCGCGCAGCAAGCGGAGGAAGCGGTTTATTATAGCACATGGTGGTGCATCAATCGTGCCGAGTACGTCGGCAAGGTCACGATCTGGTGGGGCCATACGTCAGTGGATGCCACATGGGCCTGCAACGAGTGGATCGACACCTGCCGTAATCGCGGGGGCTGCGGGTCTTTCAGGCTGGATCTTTAAGCCACCCGGATGCCCTCGAGACCGTGCCCCTGCCGCGGGCTGAGGGATCACCTCGCGGCGTCGTCGCGCCGAGCGCGCCCGGCTGAGGGATCACCTCGCGGCGTCGTCGCGCCGCCTACCTTCGCGCTGGCCGCAACATCGTTGCCAGCGCAGCGTGACGGCGATCTGCTACTTCGCCCACAGCACCGAGAGATCGAGCTCGATGGCGTCAAAGGGCTCGATCCGAACCCGCGCGGCGTCCCGGTGGAGCACCGGGGGGCCCAGCGCCGATCCTCGCCGAGCACGAGGACCTCGAGCGTCCGCGCGATCGGGTCGACCAGCCACGCGTGTCGCACGCCCTCGCGCGCGTAGACGAGCATCTTCTCCTGGCGGTCGAAGGCTGCTGTCGATGGGCTCAAGACCTCGCAGAATGGCGGTGTACCTCGCGCAGCTCGAGCGCCTCGCGGCGCTCGGCGCCCGGGTCGCGCTGCACGCGCCCGGCGAGCCGATCGGCGCGCCCGCGGCCCTGTTCCCCCGCTACATCGCGCACCGGCTCATGCGTAGCTCGAGGAGCTCCGGCTTGAGGAGAGCGAGATCGCCAGCGCGACAGGAGGCTGCTTTCGAAAAAGTGAGGGCCGAACACAATCGGGTGAAGGACGGCCCGCCACCGCAGCATCCACCAGGCGAGAGAGACCGGGATGCGACCGGTCCCCTCCAGTAAAAAAATTTCAGGAGAGCAAAGAGATGAGCTTATTCAGCAAGATGGTCCTCCCGCTGACGCTCCTCGGTGCCGCAGCCGTGCTCGGTGGCTGCGTTGGCGAGGCTTCCCTCGAAGGCGATGACGAGCAGGAGAACCAGCCCGACGCGGCGGAGGCGGCTGATCCCGGGTCCGCGGAGTCGATCGACCCCGACGCGGCGGAGGCGGTTGGAACCGCGCAGCAAGCGGTGTGGGTATCTAAAACGGCTTGGAATTGCCACTACTTGGGGTCGCGGAAGGTCGGCGCGGTCGGGATCTGGTGGGGTCATAATTATTGGGATGCCGACTGGGCCTGCAACAGCTGGATCCCCGAATGCGCTAACCAGTGCCGGGCTGTGTATGACTATTCGTACGCTGAGTGGGAGAACTGACCACGTCGGCAGTGTCGGGATCTGGTGGGGCATAGGTATGTGGATGCCGAATGGGCCTGCAACAACTGGATCTCCGCATGCGGTAGCGGCGGGGGCCGCTGGGCTCTGCGGGACTATGAAGTGCCCCCTCGGATTCGGTAGTGGCCGAGTTTGATTGAGACTGGCCAAGTTTGGCCCGATTCGCGGATCTCGCCGCTACGCTTCGGCCCGAAGTAATGCAGCCCGCGAGCGCTGGCGCGCTCCGGGGTTGCGTGGCCGAAAACTCACGCAGCCAGGTCCCGCCAGTCAAGGCTTGTCCCCCGAGCTCCCGCCGCTCGCGCTCCATCTCACGAATGGCATCTGCAACGATCCGCCGCACGGCCTGGCCGGAGGCGCCTGGGGCGGGGTCACCGAGAGCGCGGAGGCGGAGGCAGAACACCTCGGCGAGATGGGTCTTGACATCCCGCCGGGATTAGTATCGACCGACCCTTGTCCAGGCTCTTGTTGGCACAGAGGGGGACGGATGTTCGTGGAGAACAGCGTGGACGGCGCCCGGGCAGGTGGACGCACGCGCCGAGCGAGAGCCGCCCGGTCCGGAGCGCCTCCGCACACACGCCGAGCCAGCCCGCGGTGAGGCCGAACGCGCGGGCCGGCTCGGCAGCGCGCTGCTCCAGAAGTCGCGCGCCTTCGGGCCGTTGTCCGGCCCGACCACCGAGTCGTTCTCTCCGTGAATGACGACCGCTGTGACCTGTCCGGTACACTCCACGGGGGCTCAGCTCCAGTGCGCGGTCAACTCGAGGTGATCGTCGTTGTCGCCGCCGCCGGAGATGATGCGCTGGCGGACGTGGTCGGCGCCGCCGATCACGAGGAGCTGCTCGCAGGAGCCGATGACTTCGGTCCACATGTTCTCGTCGAAGCCTTGGCAGCCGATCCAGAGAGCGCGGGTGAAGCCGCGGCGGGACTCGAGGACACGGACGTGGCCGGCGGAATAGTAGTTGGAGAAGACGCGCTGGCCGAGGGAGAAGAGGGTAGAAGGGGAGATGAGGCCCGCGATGACCTTGTAGATGCCGCTCATGTCGTCGTGCGTGCACTGGCGGCCAATCTGGTGGATGAGCTCTTTGCCTTCGCCGGTCGTGCGCCGGATGGCCTGGAACAGGTCCTTGTACCAGGCGATCGGGTACCAGCCGGTGGAGACGAGGCTGCCGTAGCGGATGCCGTCGCGCAGCGGTTCACACATCTCATCCAGGCTGCGCTTCTGGACAGGCTCGCCGCGTAGCTTGCCAAAGCTCGCCACCACGGAGCGAAACGCCACCCCCTTGACCTTCGGTTCGTCGGTCATCCCATCGCGCGAGCGCGCTCGGCAACGAGGGTACCGCATCCCGCGGGGGTAGGCCACATTGTTGCCCTCCTCGTCGGTATTGAAGAGTACAATCGCCTCCTACATGGTGCAGCCCGAGCCGTTCGATTTTCGCGCGGCCCGCTGGGGCGCCCACGGCAAGGTGAGGCCGCTCGACCGGCAGAATCCCCACCTCGTCGAGCGGCGGTTTCCCACGCTCACCGCCACCGTTGCGGTGGGCTCCGATCAGCTCGATCTCTCCTCGGTGACCAAGGCCTCGCGGGCCATCGCGACGTCGGCCTCGGGGCCCTCGTCCGCGCGGCGGTTGCGCGCTTCGAGGCGACGGCCTCAGGCGCCCTCGGCGTCGAAGATCGCGTCCACGTACCGCAGCGTCGTCTCGCGCCGGCGGCGCGCGCGCTCGGCCGAGTCCTCCTCCACGAGCACCTCGTCGGGCTTCACGCGGAAGAGCGGCTGGCCCTTCTGCACGATCGTCCCCTCGCCGCCGTCGATGAGCACCTCCTCGATGGTGCCGGAGCACGGCGCGAGCACCTTGTTGAACATCTTCATGACCTCGATCACGTAGAGCGGATCGCCGGCGGCGAAATGGCTGCCCTTCGTCACGAGCGGAGGCCGGTCCGGCGCCTCCTGCGCGTAGAACATGCCGCCGGTGACCGCGACGATCTCGTTGGCCCGCATGGCGGGCGGCGGCGCGAGCACCTTGCGCATGCGGGCCGAGAGCTCGCGATCGAGCAGGCGCTCCGGGATGGCGACCGTGCCGTCCTCCCGCGCGCGGAGCTCGAAGAAGCGCGCGGCGTCCCCCGCGAGGACCAGCGCGTCGAGCAGCTCCAGGCCCGCCTGGAAGCCGAGGTGCGAGCCGCGAACCCGCCGCCAGAGCTCGGCGTCGTAGCCGTGAGGCGCGGTATCCCCGGACAGGTGCGCTCGCAGCTCGGGCCACGAAGGCGCGCCGCCCGCCTGGCCCATCCGCTCGCCGACGCGCCTGTAGAAGCCGAGCGCCCGCGAGAGCACCTCCTGGTCGTGATCCCAGATCACGTGGGCCGCGGGTGCCTGCGGCTGCGGCGTCATGTTGAGCAGCCAGTACGTGTCCGCGAGCACCTCGATCGGGTTCTTGAGCCAGCGCACCCGCCCCGACCGGATCTCGAACGACCCCATGTTCCGGCTGAGCCACGCCGACAGGAGGTGCGGCTCCGCGCAGATCTTCTCCACGGGACGGCGCACCAGCGTGTCCTTCAGCGTGAAGACCTTCTTCAACGCTCCTCCGCCGGTCGCCTCCGCGGCCCCGGCCCGCGCCGCGAGGCGGCGCTCGTGACGGGCGCCGAGCTCGGCCCACATCGCGTCGAAATCGAGCCCCCCGAGCTCCACCGCGAGCAGGCCGACCTGCGTGAGGTACGGGACCACGAAGCCCGTCGTCGGCTTCGCCCACACGCTCCGCGCGAGGAACCAGTGCACGAGCCCGTAATGAAACAGGAGGTTCGTGTGAAGATCGCTGCCGCGCAGCGTGGTCGTGCGCAGGATCTCGCAGATCCGCTGGTAGGCCTCCTCGCGCGAGGCGCCGTAGGTCACGAGGAGCGCGATGTTGCTGTCGTAGGCGCCGGCGACCCGGTAATGCATGAACACCCCCGTGTCGGGGTTCTTCACGCAGATGCCCTGATCGTCGCGGATCTCGTGCGGGTGCGGATCGCTCCAGGACACGATGATGCCGGCCGCGTGGGGCTCCAGCGCGCCGTTCGTCGCGTTGAGGCGCGCCTCCACCGCGGACCCTTCCCGCCGGACGCGGATCGGCCGGGGCAGCCGCTCCCCGTGGCGCGCGAGGAGGACCATGCACTCGACGAGCGAGGTCACCTCGAACGCGTCGGCCGGATCGGCCGGGTTCTCGAAGCGGAGGCCATAACAGAGCTCCGACACCCGGTGCTCGACCTGGATACGGGTGTTGACCTCCATGAAGTAGTGGTGATCCCCCTCGACGATGCACTCGAACGTCGAGGCCGAGTTCAGCCCGACCGCCTGCCCGAACCGCTCCGCCTCGGCCTCCATCCGGGCGAGCGACGCGCGCTCGCGCTCGAGCGACGCCGCGCGCGGCGCCTCGCCGGCCGCGCGCGCCCGCTCGATCGCCTCGAGCAGCCCCTCCTGCGTCATCGCCACCTCGAGCAGCTTCTGCTCGTGCATCTGCAGCGAGCAGTCGCGCCCGCCCAGCGCCACGCACCACGCGCCGTTGCCGATCAGCTGGATCTCGTTGTGCCGCGTCTCCTCGACGTTGAGCTCGAGCAGGATGTTCTTGTTGTCGCCGACGCCCGCGGCCTTCACCTCCGCGAGGACCTCCCGCACCAGCGCGGGGACCTCGGCCGCGCGCGCCCGCGCCGCGGCCTCGAGGGTCGCCGCGTCGGGCGCGACGCCGGCGAGGAGCCGCTGCCCCTTGCCGCCGCCGCCGCCGATGGCCTTGAGCCGGATCCGCCGCCCCGGGTGGCGAGCGAGCAGCTCGGCCGCGCCCCGCTCGAGCTCCTCGCAGAGCTCGTCGGTCGTGTAGAGATCCACGCGCTGCGCGTACGCCGCCGCGAGCAGGGCGTCCGCCGCCTCGGCGAGCGGGATCCCGTCGGCGAGCCGCGCGCCCGCGCCGCCCGGGGCGCCCGCGCCGAGCAGCCCGCGGTCCGCCGCGGCCGCGCGCAGCGCCGCGTGATCGGGCCACTTGCGGAGCACGATCCGCCGGGTCGCGTCGTCGATGCCGGGCGTCACGCTGACCTCGGCCGCGAGCGCCGTCCGCTTCGCCTCGTCCTTGAGCCCGGCGGCGCGCTGCACCGACGAGCGCGGGCCGATGAAGACGAGCCCCGCCTCCTCGAGCGTGCGCACGAACTCCCCGTCTTCGGCCATGAAGCCGTAGCCCGCGAACACGTGCGTGTAGCCGCCGGCCCGGGCGATCGCGACGATCTCCTGCATCAGCTTGACGCGCTCGTCCTTGGTGGCGCCGGTGTAGTCCTTCACGCGGTGCACGTGCGCCGGGTGGATGCAGCGCAGCTCCGGCGCCAGGGCGTGCGTGTAGACGATCGAGTCCTTCTCCGACAGGAGGATGCCGTAATGCTCGATCCCCATCTGGGCGAAGACATCCATCGCCTCTTTCCGGATCGGGCCCCGGCAGACGATCAGCGGCCGCACGTCGTCGGCGGCGAAGGAGCGCGCCCACGCCGAGCTCGAGCGGCCGAGCCTGCGGTCGCGCACCACCCTCGGGTTGCGGTCGTAACCTCGCTTGGTCTCGAATCCATCCATGATCAATGGAACTCCCGCTGAACACCGGTGAACGGCCCTGGCTGGTAGTGCCGCAGCAGGAACTCGAGGTTCTCTGCGATCACCGAGCGGAGCTCGCGCGGCATCACGAGCCGCGAGATGGAGCCCAGGCTGAGCCCCTCGCGCGGGTTCATGAGCTCCCGCTCGTACCGCGCGCTGAACTCGGCCTCTCTCGCCTTCAGCCACGCCGCGGCCTCGTCGCGGGCCTCCGCCTTCGCCTTCGCCTCGTCGAGGCCGCGGGCGAGCCGCTCCTTGACGCCGGCCTTCTCCCTGGCGCTCGCCTGCGCGCGCACCTTGCGGAGCTCGTCCTTGTAGACGAACTCCTTGCCGGCGGGGCCCATCACGGCGACGCGGGTCGTGGGGAGCGCGAGCACGACGTCCGCGCCAGTCGCGTAGTTGTTGAACGAGGCATACGCGCCGCCGAACGCGTTGCGCACGAGCAGCAGGATGCGCGGGGTGCGCACGTCGATGATCGCGTCGAGCATGGCCCGGCCGGCCTGCACGATGCCCATCGCCTCTTGCTCCCTGCCCGGGAGGAACCCTGTGGTGTCCTCCATGAAGAGGAGCGGGATGTTGTAGAGGTTGCAGAAGCGGATGAAGCGCGCGTTCTTGTAAGCGGCCGCGACGTCGATCTGACCCGACGCGACCGCGCTGTTGTTCGCCACGAAGCCGACGACGCGCCCGCCGACCCGCCCGAACGCGGTGATCGTGTTGCGCGCGCGCTGCGGCTGCACCTCGAAGTAGTCGCCGTGATCGCAGATGCGCTGGATGATGATGTTGATGTCGAGCGGCGTGTTGTAGCCCGTCGGCGACGAGATCGTCCTGCGGAGGAGCGTGTCGATCTCGGTCGTCTCCCGGCCCACCGGATCGCTCGTCCGCTGGAAAGGCGCGCTCTCGCGGTTGTTGCTCGGCAGGTAACCGAGCAGCCGGACGGTGGTGCGCAGCGCGCCCACCTCGTCTGGCACCGTGAGATCGGCCACCCCCGAGGCGCCGTGGACGCGCGGGCCGCCGAGGTCGTCGGGTGAGACCACCTCGCCGAGGACCGATTTGACGACCGCCGCCCCGGTCAGGCCGAAGAACGTGCCGCCCGGCTGGATGACGAAGCTCCCCTGCCGCGGCAGGTAGGAGCCGCCGCCCGCGTTGAACCCGAACATGCACATGATGCTCGGGACCACGCCGCTGATCTTGCGCAGCGCCGCGAACGCCTCGGCGTAGCCGTCGAGCCCGCCGACGCCCGCGGGGACGTAGGCGCCGGCGCTGTCGTTGAGGCCGATGAGCGGGATGCCCCGCTCTCCCGCGAGCTGGAACAGCCGCGCGAGCTTGCGGCCGTTCGTCGCGTCCATCGACCCGGCGCGGATCGTGAAATCGTGGCCGTACAGCGCCACGTCGCGGCTGCCGATGCGCAGGATCGCGGTGACCAGCGAGGCGCCGTCCAGGTTGGGCCCCCAGTTCTCGAAGACGACCCGCGGCGGCTCGGGCGTGAGCACCCGGATGCGCTCCCAGATCGTCATCCGGCCTTTGCTGTGCTGCCGGATGATGTTCTCCGGGCCCGCGGAGACATGGGGGCGCCTGCGGAGCTCCTCGGCCTCCCGGAGCGCCGCGTCGTACGCCGAGGCAGGCGCGGCCGGCGCCCCGGATCCCTCGTCGAGCGGATCGTCGAGCGAGGGCACGAGGGCGGAGGGCTTCACGGCGACATCGTTGTGATCAAGAGGGCTCATGGACGGGCGAGGCGCTCTATATCATGGCAGGATCCGGGGACGCACCTCGCGCGCCCGGCGAGGTGCGCCCCCGGCGCCGGCGTGTGGGGCGCGGCACGGGGCGCTGCGCGGTCCCGGTGCGGGGGCTCCGCGCGGCGATGCCGGGTCGCCGCGGCCACCTCGATCGGCTCGCGCGGCGCTCTCCCGTCTGGACGCGGCGAGTCATGCGTGGCTGAGCCCGGCGCTCGTCAGGGGGATTCCGCGCGCGAGACGACATGATCGCCGAACACATAGCGGCGCTGCTTGGCCGCCGCGAGGAGGTCGGCGCGGTGATCGGGGTGGGCGATCTCGATGAGCGCCAGCGCGCGCTGCCGGATGTTCCGGCCCCAGAGATCCGCGACGCCATGCTCCGTCACCACGTAGTGCACGTCCCCGCGGCTCGTCACGATGCCGGCGCCCTGCTCGAACGCCGGCTGGATCCGGCTGATCGTGCCGTCCTTCGCGGTGGACCGGAGCGCGATGATCGGCTTGCCGCCGGCGCTCCGCGCCGCGCCCCGGATGAAGTCGACCTGCCCCCCGATCCCGGAGAAGAAGCGGCCCATCAGCGTGTCGGCGGCGACCTGGCCCGTCAGATCGACGGCGAGGGCCGCGTTGATCGCGATCATCCTGTCGTTCCTCGCGATCGTCAGCGGATCGTTGGTGAAGGCGGACCCGCGCATCTCGATGACCGGGTTGTCGTGGGCCCAGGCGTAGAGGGCCCGGCTGCCGAGGAGGAACGAGGTCACGAGCTTCCCCGGCAGGAGGGTCTTCCTGCGGTTCGTGATGACGCCGCGCTGGACGAGATCCATCACGCCGTCGGAGAGCATCTCGGTGTGCACGCCGAGGTCGCTCCTGCCTCCCAGGGCGGCGAGCACGGCGTTCGGGATCTTGCCGATGCCGGTCTGGAGCGTCGCGCCGTCGGGCACGAGCGTCGCCACGTTGCGGCCGATGGCGCGGTCGACGTCGTCGAGCGGCTCGATCGCGCGCTCGGGGAGCTCGCGGTCCACCGGGACGAGGTGGGTTATCCGATCCACGTGCAAGAACGAGTCTCCGTGGGTGCGGGGCATCCGCGGGTTGACCTCGGCGAGGACCAGAGCCGCCGAGTCGACGGCGGCGCGGACGATATCGACGGAGACGCCGAGGCTGACGAAGCCGTGGGCGTCCGGGGGGCTCACCTGGATGAGGGCCACATCGATGCCCACCCGGCCCGAGAGGATCAGGCTCGGGATCTCGGAGAGGAAGACCGGCATGAAGTCGGCGCGCCCCTCGTGGATCGCCTCGCGGACGTTCTGGCCGATGAAGAACGCCGTGTGACGGAACCGCCGCTCGAGACCGGGGCGGACATACGGCGCGGGGCCCTCGGTCATCAGGTGGACGATCTCGTTGCCGGCGAGGTGCTCGCCGGACTGAACCATGGCGTTCACGAGATCGGTCGGCTCCGCGGCGCCCGAGCCGACGAGGATGCGCCGCCCCGGGGGGATCGCGCGGATGGCCTCCTCGGCCGTCTTGATCTTGTCGCCGAAGCGCGATCGCCAGTCCGTGATCGTCTGCTGCATCGTGTGCCTTCTTCCGGTGTTCTTGGGGGGGATGAACCGAGCGCGTTCGCCGTCGGGGCGGGCGATGGCCGGCCGCGCCGTCACGCGGGTCGAGCCTCGGGTCAGGAGATCTCTTTCTCAACGAGCAGCGCGGCCAGCACGGCGAGCGCGTCGGTCGTCGTGAAGACGCCGACGACCTGTGCGCCGTCCAGCACCACCGCCGATCCATACTTGTGCTCGGCCATCTCGCGGACCACCTCGGAGAGCGGCGCGCTCGGCGCGACGGCGTAGGGGCACGGCGACATGGCCTCGCTGACGACGAGCTCATCCCCCTCTTGCTCCTTGAGCGTCTCTATCCAGTAGATGTCCCGCTCGGAGAGGATGCCGACCAGCCGGCCGCCGCTCAGCACCGGCAGGTGCCGGATGCGATGTCCGCGCATGAGCGCGCGGGCGAGGCCGACCTTCTGATCGGCGCCGATCGAGTGGGGGCTCCTGGTCATGCAGTCCTGGATGCGAATGGTCGAAGAGCTCATGAGGCCTCCCCTGGCGCTGGACGTCCGGGATGATGTCTACGGGCTGATCGAACCGGCGTCCTTCGATCGAGCTCGGTTTGCCACGATGTGAATCTGCAAGACGCAGACCACCGGGCCGAGCTCGACATTCTCGCTGCGGTGGTCTGCGCGGCCCGCGAGCTGCCCCGGGGGTCGATGCACTGCCTGCGCCGCGCCGGCGACGTCCGGCCTCGCGGCCATCGGCGGGCGCGCCTGCACGGGTTGCGCGGGAGCGCAGGGGGTTCGCTGGGCCGGACGGCACGGCGACCGGCGCGGCGGAGCCACCGATGCGCCAGGGCGGCTGGTACTACAGCGACACTTGTGGCCCATCTGTGGCTGTAGACGGGCGGACGGACACGTATTCTCGGCGATTTTGGTGCCTACAGCCGCACCTCGCGCGGCGCCGGGTCCGCCTCGCTCGCGGAGGGCGGCGGCGCTCGTGGAAGATCGACAGGTCGCCCGCGTTCGTTCTACTCTCCTCCCTCTCCCAGGCATCGATGAAAGACACCGCACCGACGCAGGACCAGGCCATGTGTTTCTATCGCGCCGCGCTCTCCACGGCGCGGCTGATCGACCGGGAGAACGAGCATCGGGTGCTGGACGCCGACGCCGACGCGGCGTGGCGAGCGTACGGCGGCGCTGTTCCAGCAGCGGCTGGACCCGGTATGGCGCTTCCTCGAGAGCATCCCGCTCGACCTGCCCGCGCCGGGCCTCGACGCGCCGCCGCCGTTCGTCGAGGAGCTCGTCTACCGGTCGACGATGGTCGAGCTGGCCCTCGAGGGGAAGGTGGACCCCATGTTCCAGGAGACGAAGCAGGTCTGATGCAAGTGCGCGAGGCACCCGGCTTCTGGCATCAATTCGCGGTCTTCGGCGGCCATGTGGCCCTCCCCGGTCCCTTCGCCCTGACCTTTCTTCAACAGTTCCTGCAGGACTCCCTGTTTTGAGGCGCCCCGTCCGGTCGCTCGTCCCCGCTTCGCTCGCGGCGGCCCTCGCGGCCGGATCGCCTGGGTGCCACCGAGAGCGCCTGCCCCAGGGCGACGCCTCGACCGGCGTGCTGGCTTCCTCGACAAGCACGGCGAGCGCGCCAGCGGCGGCAGCGCCTGCCGGGAGCGCCTTGGCGGGCGGGGGGGAGCTGAACGCTCTCCAGCCTGTCGGCTCAGGCACCGCCGGGGCTCCGCTGGTGGGATCGCCGCCGTCGGCCACCGACGCAGGAGCGGTATTGCCCTCTCCGGGGTCGGCCACTGGCCCGCGCGCGCCCGCTGGCAGGCCGTTCGACCAGGATGCCTGGCTGGCTGCCCGCGGTGTCACGTGGCGCCCCGACGCGTCGTGCTGGTCGACGCTCGCGACGAGCCCGCCTCAGCGCCTCAACGTGTGCTCATGCCACGAGGCGCTCAGCCTTCCTGAGGTCGATTTCATGGTGTGCTCGCGCGCACGCGAGCCGGAATCCGAGGGGACGCCCGCCGTGACGCACACGGTCCTCTATGCGTCGCGAGGCGGCGCGCTCCGGGCTGTGCTCGACGTGCCCACCGGCGCGATGCTCGACGACTGCGCGCCGGGCGCCCCGATCCCCTGCCGGGTGGCGCTCGACGTCCGCGTCGACGGGGACGCGATCCAGTTCGAGGATGCGGCGGGGGCGACCTCCGCGTGCGATCACCCGTGGATCACATCGAACAAGCCCCTTCCGGGCGCCACCGACGGGAACATCGCCTCGAGGCAGCGCATGCGTGCCGACTACCGGCGTATCTGCAGCTCCCGCGGCCGGTACGTATGGCAGCGCGGAGCGCTCCGCCGCGCGCCGTGATCGAGCCTTGCCCGCGCAGGGAGGTGCCTCACACCGCAGGCAATTCTGTAGTTCGACCCACGATCAAGCCCGGCTCCGCGCACTGCGGAGATGACGGCCGAGGAAGCCGCGGCGGCGGGGGTGGTGAAGGGCCCGGAGGACATCGTGCTCGATCTCGGGGGCCCGCGCCCGGGCGGAGAGGGAGATGGCTGACGAGCATGCCTCGTGCGCTCGAGAGCCGCTGTCGAAATTTCAGCCGTGCGTGCCCGAGGAGCTGGAGCTCAGGTTTCTGGCGCGGAGGCTCGTGGAGAGGCCCTGAATGCCTGTCCTGGAGACAGGCGCTCCCCCTCAGGCCCGCTTGCGCGCCGGCGGGATCAGGTACCCGCAGCAACGCCCGAACCACCGCAGCACGTCGAGCGACGACAGGATGCCGACGACCTTGCCGTCGTCCGAGACGACCGGCAGCCGGTGCACGCCCTCGTAGGCCATGAGCGACGCGGCCTGCCGGATGCTGGCGCTCTCGTGCAGCTGCACCACGACGGGCGTCATCACGTCGCGCGCGGTGACCCTGACGGGCTCGTAGACGTGGAAGCCCTGACTCATCTCGAGCGGCGCGACCTCGCCCGACCGCGAGGCCACCTGACGCGACTCCTCGGTGTCGCCGCGCTCCTCTGCCGCACGGAGCACGTCGGCCCGCGACACCATGCCGACCGGCCTGCCCGCCGCGTCCACGACCGGCATCCCGCTGATCTCGTGGCGGACGAGCAGGGCCGTGATGTCGTCGAGGGAGACCTCCGATCGGATGCAGATGACGCTCTTGGTCATGATCTCGGCGAGCGGCGCCTCCGGATTCACGGCCACGTCGACGCCCACGCCGCGCAGCGGAGCCGCTTCCTCCGTGCCCGGCGCCGCGTGGCTGGCATGGCAGACGACCGACGTCGTGCGCGAGCTCTTGTCGAAGTGCAGCGCATGGAAGCGATGGCACGACTCGCACTCTCGCGCCGCCATCGAGCGCTCCCGCAACGGACAGTATACGGTCGCCACGACCGATTCCTCGCCGTCGTCTCCAACGATGTGCGCGCTGCGGATCGTGTGGTGCCGGAGCTGGTGCTCTCCGCCGGTAGGTCCAGGGGTTGTCATCGTCGTCTCCCGTTCGCCTCTGCGTCCTTCGCTCGAGGTGCGCCGTGGGATGAGCACCGTTCGTGCCACGCACGCGAGATCCCCGGCGTGCGGCGGCGGCCCTGGTACGCCGCGGTCACGTCTGCGCCTCCGCGCGCCGTTTGCGCCGCGGCGCAAACGGCTGCGGGCTGCCTCGCGAGGCGCCCGCCCCCAGCGCTCGCGGCGAGAGGAGCTCGCTCTCGGCTCGCGCGAAGCGTCCAGGTCGCGGGAAGAGCCCCGCTCGCGCGAGGGAGCCAGCGCGCGCGAGACCCTCCTCTCCGGCCCCAGGAACGCCTGGCATGCGGCGTGCTGAGTGTTGGACAAGTGGGCAGATGAGCAGAGGGGCAGATGGGTAAAGCGAGGCGACCGCTGGTCGGGGCCTCGCATGGAGGCTGAGGAGGCTGTCATGTCGAGCGCAAACGCAACGAATCGGTTCATCGTCGTCGTCGGGATCGACTTCTCGGAGCCGAGCAACCGTGCGCTTGATCAGGCGCTCGAGTCCGCTTGCTGTCGCGAGAACGCCGAGGTGCACGGGGTCTACGTCGAGCCCGAGAGCTGGGTCGGCATCGGGCTCTCGCGGGCGCCCATGGTGGCCACCAAGCCCGACGTGGCGCTCCAGCAGCTCCAGCAGCGCGCGAGCGAGCGCGTGAGCGCCATGGGCGACAAGCTCGACGGGGGGCGGCTGAAGCGCGTCGTCGTCCACTTCCGCCGCGGGGATGCGGCCGAGAACATCGCCCAGCTCGCCGCCGACCTGGACGCCGACCTCGTGGTCGTCGGCTCGCACGGCTACCGCGGGCTCGAGCGGCTGCTCCTCGGCTCGGTCGCCGAGCGCGTCTCCCGGCTCGCGCGCTGCCCGGTGTGGATCGTCCGGCCGAAGGATCACGCGACCGCCGGCCGGGTCCCCGAGATCGAGCCGCCCTGCCCGGAGTGCGTGAGGCACCGGCAAGAGACGGGCGGCGCAGCGCTCTGGTGCGCGCGCCACGCGGAGCACCACGTCCGGCCGCACCGCTACTCGTATGCGACCAACGGGGTCTACGCGGCGTCGAGCGCGGCCTACCAGTCGACGCCCGAAGCGACGTGATCGCGAGGCGAGCTCGACGGGACCGCGCGCCTGTCAGGCACACAAGCGCCCGATACGTGTCCTGAGGACGCGAGGCGAGCGCGTGGCAAACGAAGCTCCCATCCTCGTGCGTCGTGGTCTCTCCGCGCGCTCTCCTCGAACAGCTCGGCGCCGAAGCGCCGCGCGCTCCCTCCGGTCGATCGCGATCCCGCCGCGTTGACGTTCCACCGCGCGCGGGGGATACACAGCGCCATGAAGCGGTCTTGCATCGCCCTGGCGGCTTTCGCGCTGTCCCTCTCCGCTCCCGCGATCGCGCAGCCGGTGAAGGTGTTCGTCCTCGCGGGCCAGTCGAACATGGTCGGCTACGGCGTGGGCCGCCAGCTCCCGGTCGAGCTCCAGAGCCAGCCGGACGTCTGGTACGACCACTACAACCCCGACGCGCGCGAGGGAGGGCCGTACGCCGCGGCGACGAGCGCCGACTGGGGGCCGCTCGAGCCGAAGGGCGAAGCCCGCCGCTACGGGCCCGAGATCACGTTCGGCCGCGCGATCGCCGCGGCGTACCCGGAGCACCGGATCGCGATCGTGAAGATGGCGCAAGGGGGCACCAACCTCGTCGATCACTGGGGGCGCGGCCTCGCGCCGGATCCCGAGGTGCTCTACAAATCGCAGCTCTACCACGCGCTCCTCGGCAAGCTGGACTCCGCGACGTACGAGGGCGACCGCGCCCTCCGTTATCCCGAGGAGGTGACGCGGCTCGACGGCGCCCTGGCGAGGATCGAGTCGGAGGGGCACCCGTACGAGATCGCCGCGCTCGTCTGGATGCAGGGCGAGAACGAGGCGGGGTGGTCGGCCGCGTTCTCCTACGGCGACACGCTGCGCGGCTTCATCGCGGCGATCCGCGCGGACCTCGGCGTCCCCGGGCTCCCGGTCGTGCTCGGCAGGGTCAGCGACAACCTCTATCCCGCGAACGGCGGGCCCATCGCCGCCGGAAAGGAGGCGAACATCGACGCCGTGCGCGCGGCGCAGGTGACCGTGGCCGAGGAGGACCCGCGGGTCGCATGGGTCGACACGGACGACTTCACCGCGCGATCGCCCGACGACACGTATCACTTCGACTCCGCCGCGTACCAGCTCCTCGGCGACCGCTTCGCCGAGGCGTACCTCGCGCTGGTCCGCGAGGAGGGCTCGTCGACCGCGTCGTCGGCGAGCAGCGCCGGGAGCGCGGCTGCAGGGGGAGGGGGCGCCACGGGAGGCGGCGCGACCGGAGGTGGCGCCACGGCCGTATCGAGCGGGAGCACGGCGGCGGCGGGCGGCGCCGGGAGCGCAGGCGAGGGGGGAAGGGGCGCCACGGCCGTATCGAGCGGGAGCGCGGCGGCGGCGGGCGGCGCCGGGAGCGCAGGCGAGGGGGGAAGGGGCGCCACGGCCGTATCGAGCGGGAGCGCGGCGGCGACGGGCAGCGCCGAGGCCACGGCCAGCTCGGGCGGGGTCGCGCCCGGGAGCGCCGGCGGCTGCGGCTGCCGGACCGCCGCCGGCCAGGGCCCCGGGGCAGCGGCAGCGCTCGCGCTGGTCGCGCTCGCGGGCCTGCGCCGCCGCTCGCGCGGGCAGGGCTGAGCGCCGAGCGGCGCCTCGTGGAGAGCTGGTGGAGCGGGGAGGGGGCGCGCGCCGGCTGCGCCAGGAGTGGTGGAGCAGCCGCGCCGCGCTTCGTGGGAGAGGCCTCGTCGTCGCCTCACGGCGACGCGGAGGTTCATCGCTTCAGGGGAGCCGCAGGGGTCCGTCGTCAGGTCGTACGGACCAGCCTGCGAGCCTGCCGGTCATCGGGTCATCATTGCGGGACGCAGCCGTTCTCCGCCATGCACTCATAGCCCTCGCGGCAGTCGGCGTCCGTCTCGCACGCGTGGTTGCAGGTGTTGTCCACTGCGGCGCAGATGCCGCCCTCGGCGCAGTCGGCGTCCGTCTCGCAGTCGCCCGTGCAGGAACCGCCAGGCCAGCCGTCGTAGCACATGCCGCTGATGCACTCGCTGTCGGCGGTGCAAGCGTCGCCGTCGGCGCTATCGGCCGGCGCCGGGGGCGCCGGGAGGCAGCCCTCCGGCGTGCACTCATAGCCCTCGCGGCAGTCGGTGTCCGTCTCGCACGCGCTGTTGCAGGTGTCGTCCGATGCGCAGACCCCGCCGCCGGCGCAGGGAGTCGATGCGTCACAGTAGCCCGTGCAGTAGCCGCCGGGCCAGTCCGACGACTCGGGGACGCAGTAGAGGCCGGCGCAGTCGGCGTCCGCCGTGCAAGGGTCACCGTCGGCGCCCTCGCCGGGCGGCGGGGCGCAGCGACCCACCTCCACAACGCAGGTTGCACCCTCGCCCGTGCACTGAGCGTCGCTGGTGCAGGCCGGAGCGCAGAGCCCCTCGTCGCACCGATAGCCGTCGCGGCAGTCGGCGTCCGTGTCGCACTCGACGAGGCAGTAGCCTGCGGCGATGCAGGTGCCGCCGTCGCAGTTGCTGTCATCCTCGCAGAGACCCGTGCAGAAGCCGCCCGGATAGCCGTCCACGGCCTCGGTGGCGCAGAGGTAGCCACCGCACTCGGCGTCCGTCTCGCAAGCGCTGCCGTCCGGGAGGTAGCAGCCGCCGGACGCCTCGTGGCACGAGCCCACCTCCGTGCACTGATCATCGCTGGTGCAGCCCATCCAGCAGAACCCGTCGTCGCACATATAGCCGTCGCGGCAGTCCGCCGACGTCGCGCACGCGGCCATGCAGATGGCGAGTGTGTCGTCCACCGGGATGCAGACGCCGTCGCCACAGTCGTCGTCCGACGCACAGCCGGCGCTACAGTAGCCGGAAGGCAAGCCACTCTCGCTCTCCTCGAGGCAGATGTCGCTCGCGCACATCGCATCGCTGGCGCAGGCAGCGCCAGGGCCACCGAGCTCGCCGCCGCCGGCGCCGGTGGTGGTGACCGCCGTCGTGGAGGTGACGCCGCCGCCGCCGCCGCCGCCGACGCCGGTGGCGACCGAGGTCGTGGAGGTGACGCTGCCGCCGCCGTCGCCGCCAGCGCCCGTGGTGGCCGAGGTCGTGGAGGTGACGCTGCCGCCGCCGTCGCCGCCAGCGCCCGTGGTGACCGAGGTCGTGGAGGTGACGCTGCCGCCGCCGTCGCCGCCAGCGCCCGTGGTGGCCGCGGCCGAGGTCGAGGAGACGCTGCCGCCGCCGTCGCCGCCAGCGCCCGTGGTGGCCGCGGCCGAGGTCGAGGAGGCGCTGCTCGATGAGGCCGAGCTCGAGGTGGTGCCGCCGCCCGCACCGCCGCCGCCCGTGTCGCCGCCGCCGTCGCCGCCGGTGCCGCCCGCACCGCCGCCGCCCGTGTCGCCGCCGCCGTCGCCGCCGGTGCCGCCCGCACCGCCGCCGCCCGTGTCGCCGCCGCCGTCGCCGCCGGTGCCGCCCGCACCGCCGCCGCCCGTGTCGCCGCCGCCGGTGCCGCCGCCGGTGCCGCCGGTGCCGCCGCCGCCCGTGTCGCCGCCGCCGTTTCCTGTCGTGCTGCTGGCCGAGGTGGCGCCTTCGCCGCCGGTGCCGCCGGCACCCCCGCCGCCCCCAGTCCCGATGATCGTCGCGTCGTCGTCGCCGCACGCCGTCGTCATCAGTCCAAGAACGAAGAGACACACCAAAGATCGCATCTTCATCCGCTGTTCTCCAGCCGGTAGGGGTCCAGTGACGCGGCGCCGGCCGTCGGAGGCGAGGAGCCGCAGCGCGATACGCGCGCACGCATCTTCTGTCGAAACGGCGCGGATGCCAACGCCTCTTTACTCCCTCACGGCGCTTTCGGGCGGAGGGCGCCCGCGCTGTCCGCGTCCTACCTCGTCCACGCTCATCCTCGCCCCGGGCCAACCACGAACGAAGCAGCTTTTTGACGGCCGAGCGCGCGCGATTGTCGCGTCCGCTCCACGTTGGTGGAGCGCGTTTTGGAGGTCGCGACGCTCTCTTCTCCACTCGTTTTCACCCGTTCCACCCGTCCGGCGAGCCGTCCTTGCCGATCTGAGCGTTTCTCTTCTCCTCAGCACCTTCCCGAGCCGGAGCGCACCTCCCGATGTCCGTGAGGTTTCGGGCGTCCGCTCCTCAGCTCGTTGGCAAGCCGGAGCACATCGAGCGCACCTCCTGAGTTCCGTGAAGCTTTGGCCATTCCGCCCCTGTCGCCACGAGCGCAGCGGCGGCCGCTGCCCTGCCCGCTGTCGACCCCAGCGTCGCCTCGCGACGCGCTGTCGACCCGAGCGTCGCCTCGCGATGATTGACCGGCCGCCTTCGGAGCTGGTATAGGTAGCCGTTTTCTTTGGGTTGAATTTTTCCAGGCATAGCCGAGACAAAAGGCGGTCGAGCGCGGTGTGCGCAGGTGAAGGGTGCCCTGGTGCTTCGAGTGCCAGCCATGTCGTCTTGCCCTTGCCGCGTCGCGTCGGCGCCCTGCGCCTCCGCGGACGACCTCTCATTTCAGCCAGAGGATGAGGAGACCCCATGCGTGTCCGACACGTGATGATCACAGCAGCGATCGCCGGTCTATTCGCGGCCTGCGCCAGCTCGCAGAGCGATGATGGCAAGACCGAGCCGCCGGTTTACGGGACGGTCTGCGAGGCCCGCTGCGCCTGCGAGGACTGCTCTGGCGACGAAGAGGGCCTGTGCGAGGCCGAGGAGGAGGCCATCGCCAAGCGAGCCGAGGAGCGCTGCCAGGACGAGCACGCGGCGTACATCGACTGTGTCCGGCTGGAGGGCCGGTGCGTGGACGGTCATCACCTGGCGGAGGTCTGCAACGCCCATGCGGCGGCCCTCCAGGGCTGTCTCGATCCCACGGGCCACTGTCCCAGCGCGGATGATGGCATCTGCGACGAGCCCCAGGGCACCGGCAAATGCCCGGCCGGGACCGACCCCGCCGACTGCCTCTCTTCCTGTCCCTTGACCGGCAACGGCACCTGCGACGAGCCCCAGGGCACGGGCCGGTGTCCGGCGGGCACGGACGTCGACGACTGCAAGCTCGCGCCGTGCGACCGCGTGCAGGACGGCGCCTGCGACGAGCCCGAGGGCACCGGGCTCTGCGCGGAGGGCACGGACGTCGCGGACTGCGCGGTAGGCGCGCCGTGCGCTTCCACGAACAACGGCGAGTGCGACGAGCCCGAAGGCACCGGTCTCTGCGAGGAGGGCACGGACCTCGCCGATTGCAACGCCACCCTGGCCTGCGACGACCTCGACGAGTGCGGCAGCGACACGAGCGGGTGCATCGGATGCGCGGTCCAGGGGAGCTGCGCCGATGAGCTCGATGCGTGCACCCTCAACGACGACTGCATCCTGTTCGCTCAGTGCGCCGTGACCTGCGAGGACGGGGACGACGCCTGCTTCACCGCGTGCATGGACAGACATCCGGATGGAGCGCGGCTCTATCTCGACTACGACACATGCGTGAACTGCGACGAGTGTTATTACTCGTGCGGCAACGCCAGCATCCTCGGGTGCTGATCCGCAGCCGGCCCCTGAGCCGATCCCGGGCGGCGCGATCCGCGCCCTCGTTCTGGTAACATCGCCCGCCTTGCCGGAGCTCCCTCTCACCCCCGCCGATCTCGACGCGGTGCTCGCGCCGCTCCCCAGCGCCCGGCCGCTGCCTGCGCGCGCGTACTGGGACGAGGACGTCTTTGCCTTCGAGCAGGCCGAGATCTTCGGGCGCTCCTGGCTCTGCGTCGGCCGCGAGGACGAGATCGCCCGCCCAGGAGAGTGGCTGCTCGCCCCCCTCACGCCGGCGGGCGTCGTCGTCCTCCGCGGCGCCGATCTGGAGATCCGCGCGTTCCACAACGTCTGCCGCCACCGGGCGGCGACGCTGCTCGACGGCCCGTGCGGCCGCCTCGCGCACCTCGAGTGCCCGTACCACGGCTGGACCTACGAGCTCTCCGGCGCGCTGCGCGCCGCGCCCCACGCGCCGCCCGGCTTCGACCGCGGCGCGCACGGGCTCCTCCCGGCGCGCGCCGGCGCCCTCTTCGGCTTCCTCTTCGTGACGCTCGATCCCGGCGCGCCGCCGCTCGAGAGCGCGCTCGGCGAGGCGCCGCCCTGGCTCTCGCGCCCCGGGCTGCGCTCGCTCCGGCGGGGCAGGCGGGTGGAGTACGAGGTCGCCGCGAACTGGAAGCTCTGCGCGGAGAACTTCCAGGAGTCTCACCATTTCCCGCGCGTGCACCCCGCGCTGGAGCGGCTGACCCCGTGCGACGACGCCGTGTCCTGGGGCCGGGGGGGCCCGTGGCTCGGCGGCGTCATGGACCTCGCGCCCGGCGCCGACACCGTCTCGACGAGCGCGGCGCCAGGCGCGCGGCCGCTCATCGTCCCCGAGGCGGAGCGGCGGCGCGTGCGCGACGCCATGCTCTTCCCGGGCCTGCTCACGAGCCTCCAGCCCGACTACCTGCTCACGTACCGGCTCGCCCCGCGCGCGCCCGACCGGACGCTCGTGATCGCCGACACGTACTTCCACCCCGCGGCGTTCACGAAAGGCTTCGATCCGGGCGACGTGTTCACCTTCTGGGACGCGGTGAACCGGGAAGACCGCGCCATCTGCGAGCGGCAGCAGCGCGGGATCCGCGCGCCCGGCTACACGCCGTCGACCTACGCCATGGTGGAAGACGGCGTCCACGCCTTCGACGGCATGGTCGCGCGCAGGTACCTCTCGGCGCTCCGCGCGGGGACGGCATGAGCGAGCGCTGCGGCCGGTGGGGTCGCCCGTAGATCGATCTCTCGTTATTGCGCGACGCAGCTCGTCTTCATCACTTCCCAGACTGCATCTCCGGTGGCGATGCTACCGGCAGAGGTGGGGTGGATTCCGTCTTGCGTATACTCGTTGTGTCCGTTCCAGGTCGGACGAAGGTCCAGCCAGTAGCACTTCGGCGCCGTGAGCCCGTCGCACAATGCCTTCATCTTCGGTCGGAGCGTATCGAGGCAGGTCTTGAGCGACGCGAACTGGTTGCCGATGGGGTCTGGATAGAAGAAATAGACCACCTTCTCGACGTTGTCCTTCTCCATGGTCTCGAACAGCGACTCCGCCGCCGCGAGGGCCGCGTCGCCGTCCCCTCTCAGCAAGCAGTCGTTCCCGCCGCCATCCATCAGCACGTACTTGATCATGCCGTTCTCCGCGGCTTTGCGGTACTGGCTGGGAATCTGATCGTTGGCCAGCGTCGTGCCGCTGACCGAGTTGTCGATATAGCGATCGTTCTGGGGGAGGGAGCCGTTGGCCTTCGCCTGCTTTTCGATCTGCTGCGTGATGCCGTGAGTCGCGGCGATGAACGATTCGCCGATGACCGCGACCTGATTTCCCTTGGTCTGGCCCTTGACGCACTCGCCCGGGTCCCCGCCCGTGCCGACCGTTTCTCCGCCGCTGGCCGAGCTGCTGGCCTCCGCGGTGCTTGCGCTGCTGCTGCTGCTCGCGGTGCTCCCGGCTGCTGCGCCTCCGGCACCGCTGGTGGCCATATCGCCCGTGCCGACCGTGGTCTCCGCGCTGGTGGTGGTGGTGGTGGTGGTCCCGTCGGGGCCGCCTCCGCCGGTCGAGGACGTACCACCGTCATTGGCCTCACCACAGGCCCAGATGCCGATGCTCAGGAGACCGAGAACGCTCAGTTTCGTAGCAACGTAGGAACGTGTCGACCTCATTTTATTTCTCCAGTGTCCGCTTGGCGCCGAGGGTTCAAGCGGCGAAAGCCATTCATTGCCTTGTGTTGACAATTCATCCGTGCACCTTGGGGGCCGCGTTCGCCCGATGCAGGTGACTGCCACGAGGTCGTACCCAAGCCAGCTGAATCGATGTATAGGCATACTCGCCTATGCCTCGATGCGAGACGTCACGTTCATGTTGGTGGATTGAATAATTCGGGCGAGAGTCGAATTCGTTGTCTGCGCCGCGGCTCATCCTTCTGGGAGGCCCCGATGCGTTCGGTCCCGAGCGCTCCACGCCCGAGCGCGCGGCCTCCGCCCGCGCTGCGCGTCCATGCCGTTCGGCGGTGGACCGCGGCGGTGGATCGGCAACGTGTTCGCGACCGCGGCCTGCCAGCCGGCTGGGTCACGCGTGCGCCCGACCGGACGCTCGTGATCGCCGGCACGTACTTCCACCCTGCGGCGTTCACGCCAGGCTTCGATCCGGGCCACGTGTGCGCCTCCTGGGACGCCGTGAACCGGGAGGACCGCGCCAGCAGCGCGGGAGCCGCGCGCCGGGCCACGCCCCGTCGACCTACGCCCTGGTGGAGGAAGGCGCCCGCAGGTTTGACGGCATGGTCGCGCGCGGGTACCGCTCGGAGCGAGGACGGCATGAGCAAGCTCTGCGGCCTGTGGGGCCGCCCGTACATCGACCTGTCGCCGCTGATCGACGCGGCGTGCTTCCCCGAGCTCGATCGCGAGATCGTGCGCGGCCTCTGCCGCGTCGAGCCCTCGTACACCGGCGGCAGCCTGAAATGGATGGGCGTGGTCGCGCCCTGGGTGCACGACGACCCGTACGTGGATTACGGGGAGGTCATCGGGGGCTTCTCGCGCGACGAGTTCTGCGACTTCATCGCGCTCGGCGACGACCCGTCCGCCTTCGATCCCGACCGGCGGCGCGAGTACACGTTCGGAGACGAGACGGATCACCCGCTCACGCGGGCGCAGATGCTGTACCTGAAGTACCGCTACGGCGTCTATTTCCCCTGGAAGGTCTGCTATCATCTGCTCGAGAACGATCGCTGGGAAGACAAGCACTCGGGCTCCGGCAAGGACTTTTCGGCGGAGGCCAAGGCGATGTTCCCCCGGACGGTCGAGTTCATCCGGGGCCTGCCGTTCGTCGAGATCGGGCGGTGCGTGATCTTCGGCCTCGAGGCGAACGATCACGCGCCCGCGCACCGGGATACCGAGCCGGGGAGCGCGATCGGCGCGGCGCAGTCCATCTCGTTCGACCCGCGCGGCGACAAGCGGTTCTATGTCTGCGACAGGGCAGGGGAGGAGCGCACGGTCGTCCGCGCGCCCATCTACTGGTTCAACGACATGGATTACCACGGCGTCGAGCCGGACCCGTTCTTCCGGTACTCGATCCGCGTGGACGGCGTGTTCAAGCCGGAGTTCGTGAAGCAGCTCCAGCGCCTGTACGGGCGGTAGGCGCGGGCGAGCGCCCTGCCGTGAGTGCTCCGCCGGCTAGCGTACCGCCGGCGAGGCCCCGTTCACCACGAGGTGGATGAACTGCAGCTTCGCCACGGCGGGGCGCGGCAGCACGAACGGGTAGAAGTCATGCTGGCCCATGCTGCGCGACATCTCGTTGAGCACGGCCGTCAGCTCCACCCAGGCGTTCAAGAAGCCCAGGAAGGTCTCGGCCCCTCGGTCGTCCGGACGCCACAGCGCGTCCGCGCCCCATGGCTCGACGTCGAGCTCCACCTCGTCGGCGTCGATGCCGAAGCTGAGCGCCGTATCGACGGTGTCGACCATGTGGAGATAGTGGGCCCAGGTCTCGGCCCAGTCTTCCCACGGGTGCATGCTGGCGTAGGCGCTGACGAAGCGCTCGGGCCAGTCGGCCGGCGGCCCCTGCTCGTAGTTGGCCTTCAGCGCGGCGGCGTAGTCCTGCTGCTCGTCGCCGAACAGCTCCCGGAACGGCGCCAGCCACCCGGTGTCGCGCACCAGGAGGTCCCAGTAATAATGGCCGACCTCGTGCCGGAAATGCCCGAGCAGCGTGCGGTAGGGCTCGCGCATCGCGGCGCGGGTGCGCTCGCGCGTGGCGTCGTCCGCCTCCTCGATGTTCAGCGTGATCACGCCGTCGGCGTGGCCCGTCATCACCCTGGGCCCGTCGGGCGGCGAGGCGAGGAAGTCGAAGCAGAGGCCGCGCTCCGGATCCTCGCCGATCCTGGACTTCACCGGCAGGTTCAGCGCCAGGAGCTGCGACACGAGCCGTCGTTTGGCCGTCTCGAGCAGGCGCCAATGCGCCTGGTGCTCGGCGACGGAGAGATCTGGAATGGTGCGGTTGAGCCGGCACGCGGCGCAGAGCGCGGGCGCCTCCGCCGCCGCCGGGATCAGCCAGTTGCAGCCCGACGCCAGGTCGAAGTTGCCGCAGCGCCTGTAGAGCTGCGGCGCGTCCGCCGTGTCGTGCCAGATCTGCCAGGTGCCCTCGGTCGGGCCGGCCTTGAGCGGCAGGACCTGGGCGCGCTCGGGCTCGTAGCCGAGCGGCGTCTTGCAGGCCAGGCATTCGCTGTTGCGGAAGAACACGGGCCTTTCGCACTGGCAGCGGTAGGCGCGCGGGGCGGTGGGCTGCTTGGTCCGCTTCCATGCGCTGCGCAGGCGCGCGATCAGACTGTCGAAGCGATTGGTCATGGTGGGTTGAGCGGCCTCGATCGTGTCGGCCTCGGCTCGCGATCGCAAGGATCGCAAGCCGTATGCCAAGCCTGCGGCTCGGCGCTCGCGACACGAGCGCAGCCCAGCGCGCTGTCGAGCCGTGCTCGAACGTCGCGGACGTCGCGGAGTGCCTCAGTGTGGCCAGAATGCCGTCAGCCCGACCCAGGTTGAACTGGGCCCAACCTGTGGTCGTGGTCGTGGTCGTGAACGTGGTCGTGAACGTGGTCGTGGTCGTTCACGGCCTGCCGTTGACGACCACGACCACGACCACGACCACGACCACGTAAACGTTCGGAGGTAGGAGAACGCGGCGTGAAGGTTCGTGAACGCCTATGCGGGGAAGGGTGGGGCCGCGCGCGCCTACTTCGTCGCGCGGTAGCTCTCCGGTGTTGTTCCTCTCCGACTGCTGCCAGCCCGAGTCCGGATAGTTCCCGCCGTAGCCGATCTTGGGCTGCGTCTGGAAGCCCTTCCACTTCCCGCCGGCCAGCGTCTCGTTGTAGTAGCGCGACATCGCCTTGTCGTCGGCGAGCCGAGCCTCGGCGGCCGCGGCCATGTCGCCGGTCGCGGCGCGCCCCTGAGCGGCGTATCTGATCACGCCTGGCACGGCGAGAGCGGCAGGCCCGTCGGCCCCGAGCGCGCCGGCTCCGGCGGGCGTACGGGGCCACGCCACACTTCTTGGAGGTTCAGGTCCAGCCGCAGCTTCCTCGCTGCTCGCGGCCGTCAGGCCGGCCGGGAAGGGGGCGGCCGCCGGCGACTCCGCCGGCGGCTTTGCCACCCGTGGCGGGCAGGTCAGTTGGTGGGCACGAAACGCAGCGATGCGAGGCGCACGAGCTCGCCCTGGCCGCCCTTCACCTTCAAGTAGACCTCGTGCGTGCCCGACGTGGGCGCCACGTTGCACGTCGTCGTCGTCCACTTCTCCCAGCCGTCGGTACCGGGGAGGGCGCAGGTGCCGATCATCGAGCCGCCTGCCAGCGGATCGATCCAGACCTCCACGGTGCCGCCGTCCCCGGCGCTCGAGGCCTCCAGCGCGATCGCCTTCGACTGTACACCCCCGCTGCCGAGGTCGACGCTCCCGAACATGGCCCAATCGCCGTTCTCCAGATCACCGAGCACCGGTCCCGCCGACGTGCTCGACACGACCTGGGCGCCGGACTGCTGGTCCGCCTCCGCGGCCGGGATCGGGGTGAATCCATCACGATAGGTGAACAGGTCGAAGTAGGCACGGCTATTGGTCGCGAACATGCCGGCCTGGTTGCCAATCCAGGTGTGAGCCATGGCATAGAACCCGTCGAGCGTGGAGATGTCGATCTCGGGGCCTACCTGGGTCCATTCGACTCCATCCGTGCTGAACCAGCCCGTAGCCTTGTGCTCGGAGCGGACCAGCTTCAGCCAGACCGCTTTCCCGGAAGGTGCGGGGACCGACGCGCCCACTACGACCGGCTCGGCAAGCTCGGTGTACGCAGCCCCCGCCTCGGCCGGGGCCTGCACCGAGCGCGACCGGAAGGAGAAGCGAATCCTGTCTTCCTCGCCCTCCATGACCCGCGCCACCGAGACGTCCATGATGGCGGGGAGCCTGAACTTCTCGCTGTCGTTCATCCACGTCGGGCAGGAAAGCACCTGCTCGTCCTGCCAGTAGCCGTTGCCCACGCGGATGCCGGCCGCGTCCCCGTCGGCCGCGGGCGTGAACTCGACCTTCGCGACCATGCTGCTCGAGTGCAGCGTGTCCTTCTGAACGACCCACGCGGTCCCTCCGGCACCCGGCGTGATCCGCAGCCACCCCGGGCGATCCGCCACCGAGTACTTGTCCTCCGACGCGCCGTAGGTGGTCCACGCGGAGTTGATCGTGGCCGACGAGAAATCGTCGTTCACGGGCAGCAGGAAGGGCACGCCGCTCTGCGGCAGCTTGGGCGCGGACAGATCGCCCTTCTTGGTCGGGTATCGCGGGACCGGGATCGTCTTCCCGTTCACCTCTTGGTCGACCCAGGTCACCTCCAGCAGCAGCCCCTCGCGGCCAAGCCCCTGCCAGTCGCCGTTCTTCGAGGTCTTGGTGTCGTCGGTTCCCACGTTGCTGCAGTCGTACGAGTGGGCAAAGGCCCACCACGAGCCGTCCTCCAGCGCGATCGGCGACGTGGTGTGCTGGACGCCGGCGTACGGCTCCTCGCCGGTAAGGACATAGCCGAGCCACGTCCAGTCCTCGGGGGTGCTGCCGACAAGCTTCTTCGACGCCCAGGCGTGCAGCTGGCCGCCGCAGGCCGTATGCGTCGAGACGAAGTAGTAGTACCACTCGCCGCGCTTGGCCATCGTCGGCCCCTCGGCCCACTTGCTCCAGTCAGGATTCGTGAAGTCGCCGCAGCCGCCGGTCTCCTGGTCCCAGTTGATGAAGCTCATGTCGATGCTCGACTCGGGCAGCAGCATCCCGGTGTCGGGATCGATCTCCGTGACCAGGTTGATGCCGAAGTCGCTCGGGTGATCCGCGTCCCATTTGCACAGGCCGTTCTTGATGATCATGTACGTCTTGCCGCTGTCGGGATCGACGAACACCGAGTTGTCGGAGCCGGTCCCTCGTTCGTACGAGGTCTCGCTGCCGGGCGGCGTGTAGGGGAAGATGTCGACCTTGGTGGGCTCTGACCACGGGCCCTCGAGGCTCGGCGCCGAGGAGAAATGCTGGGTGGCCCCGATGGAGTAATAGACCCGGTACACATCGCCGGCCTTGACGATGAAGCCGCCCCAGGTGCCCTGGCCCGGGCCGAGCTGCGCCTCCAGCGCGGGAGCGGTGGAGTGGACCACCCGGTTCATGCGCTCCCAGTGGAGGAGATCCGTCGAGTGCAGGATCTCGAAGGCGGGCATCATGTGGAAATTCGACCCGACCAGGTAGAAGTCGTCGCCTTCCCGGTAGATGTTCATGTCCGGGTGATCACCGGGCAGAACGGGGTTCTGGTAGGTCGTCACCTCGAAGGCCGCATCGCCGTCGCCGCCCGCCCCACCGCCGCCGGCGTTCGGAGAGCCACCCGTGCCCCCGGAGCCGCCGTCGCCCCCGGAGCCGCCGTCGCCGCCGCCGCCGCCGTCGCCGCCCGTTCCACCGCCGTCTCCGCCCTGACCCGCGGAGCTTGCCGAGGTTGACCCGGACGAGGTGCTAGATCCCGCCGGGGTGGGATTGGGCTCGTCCGAGCCGCACCCCATCGCGATCAATCCAACGAAAGTGACAATCCCTGCTGCATAGGAGCGCACGATGACCTCTCAGTTCCTTGTTGTGGACGCTTGAATTCCCGAGGGCTTCCGAAATGATCAATGAACGGGCACGAAAGTGCCTATCGACGCCACACGGACCCCGGCGGAACGCACTTCATCCCCGTCGTGTCACGCCGTACGGGCGCGCCGCTCGAAGACCCGCTGGAGCAGGCAGGCGACCAGGAGGAGGAGGCCGATGACGATCTTGGTCCACCAGGAACTGAGCGTGCCCTCGAACATGATGAGGGTCTGGATGGTGCCGTAGATGAGCACGCCGAAGAGGGTGCCGACGACCGTGCCGTGGCCGCCGGTCAGCAGGGTCCCGCCTATGACGACGGCGGCGATGGCGTCCATCTCCATTCCGCCGGCGTGCAGCGCGTAGCCGGATACCATGTAGAACGTGAAGGCGACGCCCGCCAGCGCCGAGCAGAACCCGCTCAAGGTATAGATGAGCACCTTGGTCCGTGGCACCGGCAGGCCCATGAGCAGGGCGGATTGTTCGCTGCCGCCGATCGCATAGATCGTGCGGCCGAAGCTCGTGTAGTGGGCGATGTAGATGGCCGCGGCGAACAGCGCGAGCGCGAGGACCACGTTCCAGGTGATCGAGGTGTCGAACAGGAACGGGATGCGGTGCGACGAGACGTCGACGTAGAAGCCGTTGCGGATCGTGATGGAGTCGATGCTGATGAGGTAACAGAGCCCGCGCGCCAGGAACATGCCCGCCAGCGTGACGATGAAGGGCTGCACCTTGAAGTACTGGATGACGAGCCCCATCACGAGGCCGATGCCCGAGCCCATGGCCAGCACCAGCGGGATGACCACGGCAGGGCTCAAGCCGTGCTTCTCGACGAGCGACGCCGAGACCATCGTTGTCAGCGCGATGACCGAGCCGACCGAGAGGTCGATCCCGCCGGAGAGGATGACGAAGGTCATCCCGATGGCGGTGATCAAGAGGAACGCATTGTCGATGAAGAAGTTGAGGAACACCTGCAGCGAGAAGAACCCGTCGAACAGGTACGACCCGGCCGCGAACATGAGCACGAACAGGCTGCTGGTGACCGCGAGCGGCAGGTGCCTCGGGTCGATCCGGACGGAGCGCCCGGTCGCGGCGGTGGTGCCGCTCCGTCCGGTCGCGGCGATGGTGCCGCTCCGTCCGGTCACGGCGGCGGTGTCGATCATGGTGTGACCACCCTCCTCGTCCGTTGCTTTGCGATGAGATCCCTGACCTTCTGCGATTGCACGATGGTGATCAGGAAGACGACGAGCGCCTTCACCACCAGGTTGACCTCCGGGGGCACGCCGACCGAGTAGATGGTGGTGGTGAGCGTCTGGATGATCAGGGCGCCGATGACGCTCCCCGCCAGCGTGAACTTGCCCCCGGAGAGCGATGTCCCGCCCAGGACCACGGCCAGGATGGCGTCGAGCTCGAAGAGGAGGCCCGCGTTGTTCCCGTCGGCGCTCTTGACGTTCGAGCTCACGATGAGCCCGGCGATGCCGGCGCACAGGCCGCACACGGCGTAACAGGCGAAGGTGATCGTGCGCGCGCGGATCCCGGCCAGCCGCGAGGCGACCGGGTTCACGCCGATCGCCTCGATGAACATGCCGAGCGCGGTCTTGCGGGTCAAGAGCCAGACGACGGCGCTCACGCCCGCCACGATGAACAGCGAGACCGGGATCCCCAGGAGGAAGCCGTTCCCGATGACGTGATACGGGCTGTAGTAGATGGTGATGATCTGGCCGCCCGTGATGAGCTGGGCGATGCCTCGCCCCGTGACGAGCAGGATCAGGGTCGCGATGATCGGCTGCATGCCGAAGATCGACACCAGCGTGCCGTTCCACATGCCGAGCGCCAGCGCCACGCCCAGCGCGCTCCAGACGACGATCGGCAGCGGGACACGCGTCGCGTCCGCCATGCCGGTCCCGCCGCTCGGCGAGAGCTCGCCGCCGATCAGCACCGCCGCGACCGCGCCAGAGATGGCCACGACCGCGCCGACGGAGATGTCGATGCCGCGGGTGGCGATCACCAGGGTGAGCCCCATGGCGATGATCATGAGCGGCGATGCGCGGTTCAGGATGTCGATGACGCTGCCGTAGAGGTGGCCGTCCTTGACCGTGATCGCGAAGAACTGCGGATTGCTGACGAGGTTGAACAGCAGGAGGGAGCCGAGCATCGCCAGCGGCCAGAACGTGCTCCCGCTGGCGAGCCGGCGCAGGGAGGCGGCGGGCGCGCTCACGGCTGACCTCCCGCGATGATCTGGTAGACCGCCTGCTCGTCGGTCTTGTCCGTGGCGAGCTCCGCCACCTTGCGCCGGTCGCGCAGGACGACGACCTGGTCCGAGTAGCGCAGCGCCTCGGCCATCTCCGAGGAGACGAGCACCACCGCCATGCCCCGATCGCAGAGCTCCATGACCTTGCCCATGATCTCGCCCTTGGCCGCCACGTCGATGCCGCGGGTCGGCTCGTCGAGGATGAGCATGCGCGGATCGGTCGCCAGCCAGCGAGCCAGGAGCGCCTTCTGCTGGTTGCCGCCGCTCAGCTTGGAGATGGGCACCTCCGCGTCGGCCGCCACGATGCCGAGCCGCTCGATGTAGCGGCGGGCGATGTCGTCCTGCTCGTCCCGGGACAGGTTGCGGAAGATGCCGCGCTTGGCCTGGAGGGCGACGACGATGTTCTCGCGCAGCGAGAGGTCGCCGAGGATCCCCTCGACCTTCCGGTCCTCGGGGCAGAAGCCGAGGCCGCGCGCGATCGCGTCGAGCGGCGAGCCGATGCGCGCCGGCTCCCCGTCGATCTCGATGGATCCCTGGTCCGCCCCGTCGAGCCCGAACAAGAGCCGCACCGTCTCCGTCTTTCCGGCGCCCAGGAGGCCGGCGAGGCCGAGCGCTTCGCCGCGCTGCACGTCGAGATCGACATCGCTGACCGAGCCCTTCTTGCCGAGCCCTCGCGCCCGCAACAGGGGCGCCTGCCCGCCCGCCGGCATCGTCGCCCGCGCGCGCTCGGCCCGGGCCGGGCCGTCCTCCGCGACCTCGCGCCCGACCATCCGCGTGACGAGCTCCATGCGCGACAGCTCGGCGGCCGGCGTCTCGCTGACCAGCTGACCGTTCCTCAGCACCGTGATCCGGTCGGAGATCTCGAACACCTGGTCGAGGAAGTGCGAGATGAACAGGATCGCCATCCCCTGCGCCTTGAGCCGCTGGATGACCGAGAAGAGCGTCTTCACCTCGTCCTCGGCCAGGCTCGAGGTCGGCTCGTCGAGGACGAGGATCTTCGCCTTGGCGCAGAGCGCGCGGGCGATCGCGACGAGCTGCTGCACGGCGATCGAGAAGGTCGAGAGCGGCGCGGTGACGTCGACGTGGATGTTGAGGTCCGAGAGCAGGGCGCTCGCCTTCCGGCGCATCTCCCCCCACCGGATCGCGAAGACGCCGGCGTCCTCGCGCCCGAGGAAGATGTTCTCGGCCACGGAGAGGTTGGGGCAGAGGTTCACCTCCTGGAACACGGCGCTGATGCCGAGCGCCTGCGCGTCCTGCGGGCTCGAGGGCCTGATCTCCTGGCCCTCGAGCAGGATCTGCCCGTCATCCGGGGGGTGGACGCCGGTCAGGACCTTGACCAGCGTCGATTTGCCCGCGCCGTTCTGCCCCATGAGGGTGTGCACCTCCCCGGGCAGCATGCGAAAATCGACGGAAGAGAGCGCCTGTACGCCAGGAAATCCCTTGGAGATCCGCTTCATCTCGAGCACGGGCACGGCTCCGCTCTGCATCGCTCACGTCCTCCCCGGCGGCCTCCGCGGCGCCACCGTTACGCGCGCTCAGTACTTGCGCTTCGGGAACTCCTGAGCGGCGGTCTCCATCGGGAAGACGCCCTCCTCGGTGACGATGCGCTTCGGCAGCTGCTTGCCCGCCATCAGGTCCTTCACAGCGCTCATCAGCTGCGGCCCGAGGAGGGGGCTGCACTCGACCGTCACGTTGAGCTTGCCCGCCATCATCGCCTCGAACGCGCCCTTCACCGCGTCGATCGAGATGATGAGGATGTCCTTGCCGGGGCGGAGCCCCGCCTCCTCGATGGCCTGGATCGCGCCGATCGCCATGTCGTCGTTGTGGGCGTAGAGGACGTTGATGTTCTTGCCCTCCGCCTTGAGGAAGGCCTCCATGACCTCCTTGCCCTTGGCGCGCGTGAAGTCGCCCGTCTGCGACCGGATGATCTTGAACTGGGGCTTGTCCTTGATGATCTCCTCGAACCCCTTCTTGCGATCGATCGCGGGGGCCGAGCCGACGGTGCCCTGCAGCTCGACGATGTTGATCGGGTCCTTCTGGTCCTTCGTCTTCTCGACCAGCCACTTCGCCGCGCGGCGGCCCTCCTCGACGAAGTCCGACCCCATGAAGCTGACCCAGAGGGTGTCGTCCTTCGTGTCCACCGCGCGATCGGTCAGGATGACGGGGATCTTGGCCTCCTTGGCCTCGCGCAGGACGGGCTCCCAGCCGGTCTCGACCACGGGCGAGAACGCGATGACGTCGACCTTCTGGGCGATGAACGACCGGATGGCCTTGATCTGGTTCTCCTGCTTCTGCTGCGCGTCGGAGAGCTTGAGATCGATCCCGGCCGCCTTGGCGGACTCCTCGATCGACTTCGTGTTCGCGGTCCGCCACTCGCTCTCCGCGCCGATCTGGGAGAACCCGAGCGTGATCTGCTTATTTTCCTTCTGACAGCCCTGCCCGACCAGGATCAGCGCCAGCCCTGCCAGCGCCACCATCCCCGTGGTGACAAAGTTTCTCCTCTTCATGGCGCAGCTCGTCTCCTCTCGTCCATCGCCTCGTTCCATGAGGCACCTCGGTCATCCTCGCCGTCGTCCCCCGACGTCCGGCGTCACTTCTGCCCGTAATACGCCCTCTTCCCGTGCTTCCGGTCGAAGTGCTTGCGCACGAGCGCGTCGGGCAGGCGCGCGGCACCCGGGTGGATCGTGCGGGTGATGAACGCCATCCTCGCGATCTCCTCGAGCACCGCCGCATTGTACACCGCCTTCTCGGCGTCCTCTCCCCACGCGAAGGGGCCGTGTCCCGCCACCAGCACCATGGGTGTGTGAAGCGGGTTACGATCCCTGAAGCACTCGATGATCTGCTTCCCCGTCTCCGTCTCGTAGTCGCCCTCCACGGCGTCCGGCCGCATCACCTCGGTGCAGGGTACGTCCTCGGCCAGGTGATCCGCGTGCGTCGTACCGTAGATCGGGATCGGCGTGCCTGTCTGCGCCCAACCAGTCGCGTAGGTCGAGTGCGTGTGAACCACGCCACCCAACCCGCGGAAGCTCGCGTAGAGAACGATATGCGTCCTGGTGTCCGAGGAGGGGCGGAGGTGTCCCTGCACCACCTTCCCCTCCAGATCGACCACGACCATGTCGTCGGCCGACAGCCGATCGTAAGGGACGCCACTCGGCTTGATCGCCAGGACGCCCCTGTCGCGATCGAACGCCGAGACGTTGCCGAACGTGTAGATCGCGAGCCCCATGCGCGGGATCTCCATGTTCGCCGTGAAGGCGCGCTCGCGCAGCTCTCGATAGGTCGCGCTCACGTCGTGGCCCTCAGTGCGCCAGCCGGTAGGCGAGATCGTTCCAGCGGAGCTCGTTCTTGAGCGAGCGGATGTCGGTCCCTTCGCCGATGCGGACCAGCTCCACGCCGGCGATGGAGGCGAAGTCCTCGACGTGCGCCATGGTCACGGCGCGGCTGTGGGCACAGTGATGGGCGCCCCCAGCCAGGATCCACGCCTCGCAGGCGAGCCTGAAATCGGGCTTCGGGATCCACACCGCGCGCGCCACGGGCAGCTTCGGCATCGCCCTGTCGGGCGCCACCGACTCGAGCTCGTTGGCGACGATCCGCATGCGGCCGCCCATGTCGATCATGGCAACGTTCACAGCGGGCCCGACCCCGGCGTCGAAGACGAGCCGGCACGGGTCCCCCTTGCCGCCGATCGAGAGCGGGTGGATCTCCAGCGACGGCCTCCCGGCGGCGATCGACGGACAGATCTCCAGCATGTGGGCGCCGAGGACGCGCTCTCGCCCCTGGACCAGGTGATACGTGTAGTCCTCCATGAAGGAGACGCCCCCGCGCAGGCCCGTCGCCATGATCTTCAGGGCGCGGACCAGGCCGCAGGACTTCCAGTCGCCCTCCGCCCCGAAGCCGTAGCCGTCGTCCATGAGCCGCTGCACCGCGAGGCCGGGGAGCTGCTTGAGCCCGTGCAGATCCTCGAAGGTCGTGGTGAAGCCGCCGAAGCCGCCCTCCTTCAGGAAGGAGCGCATCGCCGCCTCCTGCCTCGCCGCGTACCGCAGGTCGCCGTGGCGATCTCCGCCCCTCCTCAGGGCGGGGGCGATGGTGTACGCCTCGTCGTACTCGGCCACCAGGCGATCGACCTCGCGCTCGTCGACCTCGGCGATGCGCCCCACGAGATCGCCCACGCCATAGCCGTTCACCGACCAGCCGAACCTGACCTGCGCCTCGACGCGGTCGCCTCCGGTGACGGCCACCTCTCTCATGTTCATGCCGCCGAAGCGCGCGATCTTGAGCCGCCGCCCGTCGAGGATGGCGCAGGCGGCGCGCGCCCAGATGTCGAGCTTGGCGAGGACGTCGCCGTCCGTCCAGTGGCCGACGATGACCCTCCGGTCGATGCGCAGGCGAGCGCCGATGTACCCGAACTCGCGGTCCCCGTGGGCCGACTGGTTCAGGTTCATGAAGTCCATATCGATGCTGTCCCAGGGCAGCTCGCGGCCGTACTGCGTGTGCAGGTGCGCGATCGGCTTCTCCAGGCGCTTGAGCCCCGCGATCCACATCTTCGCGGGAGAGAACGTGTGCATCCACGTGATCACGCCGGCGCACCGCGGCGAAGCGTTGGCCTCGCGACAGACGGCGAGGATCGACTCGGAGCTCTTGAGCGTCGGCTTCCAGACGACCCTGACCGGGAGCTTGCCCGAGGCGTCGAGGGACGCGGCAATCTCCCGCGCGTGTTCGGCGACCTGCTTCAGCGCCTCCTCACCGTAGAGGTCCTGACTGCCGGTCAAGAACCACACCTCGAAGCCTTCTCGAAGATCCTGCATGGCGATCCCGCTCATTGCGTCAACTCCCTCTCCACAAACGATCCCAGCGCGACATAATCCCGGTACAGCGCGTCATAGAGCCTGGCGCGCGTGGGATCCGGCAGATACCGGGCCTCGGTTCCAGACGACATCGCGCGCTGCGCGTCCTCGACGGTGGCGTGAAGGCCGGCGGCGGTCGCGGCGAACATCGCCGCGCCCAGCGCGACCGGCTGCTCGCCGGCGCGGACCTCGACCGTCATGTCGAGCACGTCCGAGAGGACCTGCATGGTGAGGGGGCTCTTGCGCGCGACGCCGCCGACACCGATGATGCCGTCGATGCGGAGCCCCTCGGATCGGAAGCGCTCGACGATGGCGCGCGATCCGAAGGCGATCCCCTCCACGAGCGCGCGGTAGATCCGCGGCGCGTCCGTGCCCAGATCGAGGCCGACGATGGCGCCCCTGAGCCGCTGGTCCGCGTCCGGGGTCCTTCGCCCGTTCAGCCAGTCGAGCGCCAGCACGGAGCTCCGCGCCGGCGGGATCTCCGCCGCCGCCCGCTCCAGCTCGGGGATGATCCGCTCGATCGCCGCATCGGCCAGCGTCACGTCGGCCAGCGTCTTCCGGTCCGAGTGGCCGGCGCCGGGCAGGGCAGGGAGGATGGCGAGGAGCGGCCAGCTAAGGAGCTGCTTGAACCAGGCAAAGACATCACCGAAGGCGGACTGCCCCGCTTCGTAGCCGATTGCGCCCGGGAGGATGGAGCCGTCGACCTGGCCGCAGATCCCGGCGACGAGGACCTCCGTCGCGCCGGTCTTCGGGACGACGAGCATATCGCACGTGCTCGTGCCCATGACCTTGAGCAGGCGGTTCGGCTGGATGTTGCCGCCGACCGCGCCCATGTGCGCGTCGAAGGCGCCGACGGCGACGACGACGTCGTCCGGGACACCGAGCGTCACGGCCCACCCGGGCGAGATCGTCCCGAAGGGCACGTCGGCGGTCCAGGTCTGCGAGCCGAGGGTGGCCTTGAGCGCGGGCAGGCGCGGATGGAGCCTCGACAGGAACTCGTTCGAGGGATAGCCGTCGAACTCCGGGTGCCACATCGCCTTGTGCCCGGCGGCGCAGCGGCTCCGCCTGATCTGCCGGAGGTCGTCGGCGCCGGTCAGGACGGCGGGGATCCAGTCGCAGTGCTCAAGGACGGTGACCGCCGCGCGCGCGACCGCCGGATTGGTCTCGAGGACGTGGAGCACCTTGGCCCAGAACCACTCGGACGAGTACACCCCGCCCTCGTACTTCGTGTAGTCCACGCCGCCCCAGGTCCGGGCGACGCTGTTGATCCGCGCCGCCTCGGCCACTGCGGTGTGGTCCTTCCAGAGGATGAACATCGCGTCCGGGTCCTCCTCGAAGCGTGGGCTGAGCGAGAGAGGCCTGCCCTTCGCGTCGGCCAGGACCGGCGTGGATCCGGTCGTATCGACCGCGATCCCGCGCACGTGCGCGGCGACGTCGCTGCCCGCCTGGTCCAGGGCCGCGCGGATGGACGCCTCCATGGCATGCAGGTAGTCGAGCGGATGCTGGCGGAACCGGTGCGCGCGCGCGTCGCAATAGAGGCCCTGCGCCCAGCGCGGGTAGGGCGCGACCGAGGCCCCCGCGAGCTCGCCGTTCCGCGCGTCCGCGACGACCGCCCGAACGGAGTCGGTGCCGAAATCGATCCCGATGACGAATGTTCCCTTGCGCATGACGACCCGTTGGCCGGGCTAAGCCAGTAAGGATGTGCCCCGAGTTCAATGTGAACGTTCACAATGTGACTGTCAATCACAATCTGCCGGATCGCGACGCTTCTCCCGTCCCGGAGGATGAACCAGGCTGCAACTCTACTGTCGTGCGGTCAGGCCGGGAGGGGGCGATGGTCCGCCGGCTCACGCGACGACCACGACCACGACCACGACCACGACCACGACCACGACCACGACCACGTGAACGTTCACGTTGGTGACCGATGGTGGTGGAGGGGGCTTCGTGCCCTGAGCGTGACCGAACGAGCTTGGCGAACGCCTTTGGGGACGCGGCTCAGCCGCCTTCGAGGCAGATCCTGCGCACGAAGCGCCTCACGGTCGAGGCGCGATGCTCGGCGTAGTAGCCATCCGCCGCCGCTCTCGACGCCTCGCCCGGCGCGTCGAGGCAGTCCGCGATGATCTCGTAGCCGTCCTGGAGATGGTTCGGGTCGCCGGGGTGCGTGCGACGATATTCGTGCACGAGCTCCCGCATGCGCGCGCCGTTCCGCGCGCTCATCGCGTCATTGAGCAGCCCGATCAGGCCGTTCTCATGCTGGATCTCGACGTGGCGCTGCGTGATGGGGTGGGGGTGGGCGGGGCCGTCGTGGCGGTCGTCGGGGCTCGGCCCGATCACGGGCAGGTCGTCGATCGCCGCGGCGAGCACGGTGCTGCCGGCCGACGCCGGTGGCTCGTTCGACCGACGGCGCGACGTTGCCTCGCGCGGCGCCTCCTCTCGCGACGTCTCCTGCCGAGAGGAAGGCAGGAGAGGCGCGTCGGGCTCTCGAGAGCGATGCACGAGGTAAAGCGCCGCGCCGAGGAGCAGCAGCGCGGCGACGGACCAGCGCCTGCGCGCCGACCTCATGGAATCGTCACGGTCCACGTCACCGTCTCTTGCGAGCGGGGCCAGTTGTCGCGACCCCAGCAGGGATCGATGTAGCGGGGATTGGTCGAGGGAGGAGGGTCGAGGCACTCGCCGCTGCGGTAGCGCACAAGCTCTTCGCCGGCGTTGTCGTAGGCCTTGGCGACGATGGTGTGGGTGCCCGAAGCGAGGCCCGCCGCGGCGACGTTGTAGACGGGGCCGCCGTCCGTCGCGATCACCTCGCCGTCGAGCGTCCAATCCACGCTGATGACGTCGGGATCGATCACCTTGACCGCGAGCGTCGCCGGATCCGTGACGGCCCCCGCGGGCGGATCGGCCGAGTCGATCGGCTTGATGCGCATCCAGATGTCCATGACCATCTTCTCGCGCGAGACCGGGTTGAAGCTCGTGTTCTTGTTGTCTCCGAACAGGCTGTTCATCATCGAGTTCGAGGACGGGCGGTACTGTCCGCTATCCACGTAGCGGCTGCCGATGAACGTGCCCTGGACGCCCGTGGCGTCGGCGGCGTCGTACTCCAGCCACTTGTCCCATTTGCCCGCCGTCGTCGTGCAGTTGCCCGTGGTGTTCACCTCGACGTACTCCGTGCCGCTGCCGCTGCACGTGTTCGCGCCGCAGGCAGAGCCCGTCGCCTTGGCGCAATACTCGTCGGCGAGCTGATGGAAGCCGTGGCCACCTTCGTGCAGGGCCGCTCCGGCGGCGTCCCCATGCCCGCCGGACCAGAGCATCCAGGCCGAGCCCGTGTTCCACCACCGGTCGTTGTTCAACACGATGGCGTGCCAGTCGACCTCGAAGTCCTCGGGGAGGTTCGCCTTGAGCGCCTGATCCGCCGCGCGGGTGTCGCACTCTGCGAGGCGGCTCTCGTCGTCGCCCGTGCAGCCGAGCGCTCCAGGGATGCCGTTCGAGCGGCTGACCAGCTTGACGGCGCAGATATTGACGAACTTGCGATATCTGCCGTACGGCTCGCCGATCGGGCTGCTGAAGCGCTTGGCCATCGCCTCCTCGATGTGCTCGAGGTACGTGGTGTTCACGGTCGTGGCGTCGTAGCCGTCGCCCACGATGACGTAGTTGATGCGGTTCTCTGGTGGGCCCGCGCTCTCGATGGCCACGCCGTTCGCGCCGCAATCGAGGACGTAAGCGGAGTCGCCTCCTCCTGTGCCGCCGGGCACGAAGCTCCCCCCTGCGCCCGTGCCGGTAGAGCCGCTCTGGGCCGCGCCGCCTGCGCCGCCTGCGCCCGGAGTTCCGCCGCCTGTTGCTCCGCTGCTGGCAGAGCCGCCGGACGCGGAGGTGCTGCCCTCCGACGTGCCGCCGCCCTCGGTCGTCGCCGCGGGGCTGTCCGGTGCCTCGCCGCAGGCGCAGAGCGCCATGAGGCTCAAGAGGTGCAGGTGGAAGCTCGACTTCATCATGTTCACCTCACGACCTTTCGCAGGCGACGTCCACGCCGAGCTCCACCGTATCCCATCCCCGAGGATCCATAGGCGTCAACCAAGCTCGTCCGGTCACGCAGGGCACGAAACCCGCCCCCTTCACCCACCATCGTTCACCAACGTGAACGTTTACGTTTACGTGGTCGTGGTCGTTTACGTGGTCGTGGTCGTTTACGTGGTCGTGGTCGTTCACGGCTGACCGTTGACGACCACGACCACGACCACGACCACGACCACGTGAACGTTTACGTAAACGTTCGGATGTGGGAGGACGCGACGCGAGGCTTGGTTGACGGCTACGGCCGGCCCACGTTCAGCCGAACAGCCCCTCGATCGCCGTGGTGTGCTGGTCGTTGTCCCCCATCACGAGATCCGGGACCCCGAAGGAGCCCGCGATCGCCATCCACAGATCGTTGGTGGAGCGACCGCCGCGGTTGCCGTTGGTCCACACCTGCCCGCCGCGCAGCGTGGTGCCCTCGCCGCCGAACAGAACCCACGCCATCTTGTCCCAGTTGTGGTGCCGCGTGCCGACCTCCGTGATGTACGGGACCAGCGTGGTGTCGAGCAGCGTCCCGCCAGCCACGTCCTTCGTCTCCGCGAGCTCCTTCAGGAAGCCGGCGACGTAGCCGGCGTAGAACTCTTCCACCCGGGTGAGGAACTCGAGCGTGTCCGGCGTATCGGGATCGTGGCTCGTGGTGTGGTGCACCTTGAAGATGGCGGAGTTGGGCGGCCACAGCTCGCCGAAGCTCACGTGGTTCGTGCCAGGGGACCACTGGAACGTGACCACGCGCGTCAGGTCGCAGCGGAACGCGGCCTTGATCACGGCGAAGTGCAGGGCGCCGATGCGCGCGTGCTTCACGTCGTCGCGCTCGTTCACGACGTGCGAGCTGCCATAGGGATCGATGTGCCCGCTCACCTCGATCGTCTCGGGCTCCTGCGGCACACCGCAGGACGCGGGATCCCTCGGGTCGGCGTCGAACTCCTTCTCCACCTCGCGGATGGCGGCGGCGTGCCCCTCCAGCGCCTCTCGCTGCGAGCTCGGCGCGAGGCCCTGAAGGCGCCTCAGGTCCTTGAGCGCGAAGTCGAGCACGCTCTTCTTCTCCAGGCGCGCCCGCGCCAGGGCGTCCAGGTTGCCGTCCGTCGGGCCGCCCGGCATGAGCGTGCCGAACACGCGCCTGTACACCTCGAGCGGCTGGTAGTAGGGCTTCATCGGCGCGCGCGCGCCCGAATAGGACATGTGGCGGGTCGACACCTCGGGCGTGTCGGCGCGGTTGTCGCAGGAGACCTGGAGCGACGCGATGGGCGTGCCCTGGAGCTCGGCCGCCTGCTTCACGAGCAGCTGGTCGATGCTCGGCGCCTCGGCCATCGGATCGTCGCCGCCGTTGCCCGGGTACAGCTGCTTGGTCCGCGTCCCCGTGCACATCAGCACCGTCCCGCGCTCGTGGCCGCCGCCGACAGACCCCTCGTGCGGCAGCTTCAGGTCGCGCATCACGATCATCCGATCCTTCATGGCCTCGAACGGGGTCAGGATGCGGGAGAGCGTGAAGTTGGTCCCGTTCCCTTGCGGCCAGTAGTTCTCGTACACGGTGCCCACGGGGCGCTGCACGATCAACAGGCGCCTCGGGGGCGCCGCTCCCTCGGCGGCCGACTCGAGGCCCTTGAGCACCGTGACGAGACCCGCGGCGGCGCCGATGCCTTGCAGGAAGCGGCGGCGAGACCATCCATAAGAAAGGTTGTAGCCCACGGTCATTCCTCCTTGGCGCGCTCGGTCAGCGCGGGCGACGTCACGATGGCTTTCACGACGTTGGTCAGCGTCCGCTGGCCCTCTGGCAGCGCCTCGATCACGCGCTCGACCTGACAGTCGCTGGTCCCGAGCGTCTCATCGTCCGTGCCGTAGGTCAGCAGGTGCCGCGTGATGCAGGCGGCGAACGCGTCGTTCTGCGCGACGGCCTCGGCGAACTCGACGGCGCTCGCGTAGCTCCCCGCGACCTCGGCGATGTTGCCCACGTTGACGCGCGCGTCGATCGGCTCCCCATCGAGGGTGTCGCGGTACCGGCCGACCGGATCGTAGTTCTCGAGCAGCAGGCCGAACGCGTCGAACTGGGCGTGACATGCGGCGCAGGTGGAGTTCGCGGCGCGCGCGTCGGCGCGCTCGCGCTCGGTCATGTCGGCCTCGAGCAGCTCCTTGATCGCGTCCGAGAGCGACTCCGGGGGCGACGGGATCTTCCCGAGGCAGAGCAGCGCGCCGCGCACGAAGAGCCCTCGCGCCACCACGCTCGTGTTGTCGGTCCGGGCCAGCGCCGCGAGCAGGCCGGGCTGCGTGAGGATCCCGGCGCGCTCGTCGGCCGGCAGCTCGACCTTGGTGAACTCCTCCGGGCTCGATCCCGTGTGCTCCACGCCGTAGACCTTCGCGAGCACGCCGTTCACGAACGTCTCCCTCGTGGTGAGCAGCTCCGACACGTCCGCTCCGCGGTTCCACAGGAGGTCGTCCACGAGCAGCTCGGTCTCGTGGAACATGCTCGCCTGGAGCGCGGGGGTGTACTCGGGGAAGAGCCCTGGATCCTTCACCGTGCCGAAGAGGTTGCTGAGCCCCCACGCCGCGATCAGCGTGGTGTTCAGGCTGCTGCGCGTCTCGGGTTTCTCGAGGAGGCGCTCGGCCTGGCGCGCCAGCTCCTCCGGATCGTTCAGGGCCCCGGAGTCGGCGGCGGCGGCGAGCTCCTCGTCCGGCAGGCCGTCCGTCAAGAAGAACGAGAGCTCGCTCGCGACCTCGTGCGCGGCGAGCTTCACCACGTCGCCGTCCGCGTCGCCGCCGAGCTCGGTGCGGTAGGAGAACGAGGGGGACGCGATGAGCGCCTCGAGCGCGAGCGAGACGCCCCGCTCGTAGCTCGTCTCCTTCCCGAGCGCATAGACCGACCACAGGTTGTCGAGCTCCGCCTGGTCCACGGGCCGGCGGAACGCCCGTTGCGCGAACTTCGTCAGGAACGTCTTGGCGCAGGCGTCGTCTCCGTCGGCGGCGCACCCCGTCACCTGCTCGAAGCGCCCCGAGATGCTCTCGGCCGCGTAGGCAGCCCTCGCGAGCCGCGTATGCACAAGGGAGGTCCCCACGACAAGGCCCTTCTTGGCAAACGGCTTCGTCCGCGCGTCCGGCGCCTGCTCCGCCTCGATGGCCTCGTCCCCCAGGAGACCCCGGATGGCGTTGATGAACTGCAGGTCGGCGAGCAGCACGATCCGTCGTTCGAGCCGCGGGTTGCACACGGCGTCTCCGCCGCCCGAGGAGCTCGTGCCGCCGCCCGTCGGGTTCGCGCCGGCGCCCGAGGAGCCAGAGGAGCTCGAGTTGCCGCCGATATCACCCACGCACCCTGCAACGAGGAGCGAAGTGCACGCGACCGCTCGCAGCAGCCGGGAGGCCGCCCCGCTGTGAGTGAATGTTTCCACCTCCCATCGATCATACGCGGCGTTCGGACCGCTATCGTGAGTGGAAGATTTCATCGCTTCTGCTGCGCGACCTCGGCCATCGAGCCACCTCAGCGCTTTGCGGGGCGCGCGCCCCAAGGCGGCAGCCAATAAAGAAGATAATTTCACACGATCCCTCCTGTGAGTCCGCCCTGCTGTGTGAAAAAGTGCCTTGCTGACGTCCGGGGCTGCGCTAGATGATCTGGCGCCGCACCGCGTAACACCTTCACGAACCGCCGCTGCCGCGCGGGCCGACCCTGGTTGGCCATGGCGTGTGAGGCGAGCGCACGAGCAGCAGGTCAGACCAGCCGCCTCTCCCCGCGCTGACATCAATGACGAATGCCCCGGTGCGTAGACGTACGACGACGACCTAGCCGGCGCAATGCCTAAGGATGTCTCCTGAATTGTGAACGTTCACATAGCTGGTGTCAACTGGAATCGACTGGCACCTAACGATTTCTGAACCGGTTGAGCAGGAGGGCCGTCGGCGCTCCTCCGGAGCGCCGACCTCAGGGGAGGAGAGGCCGGGCTGCGGACCTGGTCGAGGTGGCCTCGCCCGCCGGCAGACGCCGGCATGCCGTTCGCATAGGCCCGATGTGACAGCCGGCGTGAAATCTGCGGGATCGATCGCGGCCCCACCGGGAATGGCATCTACGACGACGAACGATCAGCGTCGGTGCCGCGCTCGATCCCGAGGGGGACGATCCCCGGCGCGCACCCGCCCAGTGACGCGAAAGCCGAGTGAAATGAAGAACCCCGACCAGTTTGTGAACGCTCACGTTGAAGAACTCCGTTCCAATCGACCGGCCCGCGACTATCCTCCCGCGCCGATGGCTGACAAATCTCTTCCGGAGCGCCGCGTCAAGCGGGGCGGCGGGCGGCGGGCCGCGGTCATGGTCGACGTGGCCAAGCTCGCTGGCGTCTCGTATCAGACGGTCTCGCGGGTCCTGCACGACAGCCCCCACGTGCGTCGCGACACGCGGGAGCGGGTGCTGGATGCGATCCGCCAGCTCGACTACCGGCCCAGCTCGGTGGCGCAGGCGCTCGTCACCGGGCGGTCGCGGACGCTCGGCGTGGTCAGCTTCGACACGACGCTCTACGGTCCGGCGTCGACGCTCCTGGGGCTCGAGGAGGCGGCGCACGACGCGGGTTACGGCGTGAGCATCGCCAGCTTGAAGTCGTTCAGCCGCGCGCCGGTGCTGGAGGCCGTGCAGCGGCTGCGCGACCAGGGGGCCGACGGCATCGTCGTGATCGCCCCGCAGCGGTCGGCGGTGGACGCGTTGCGCCACGTCACCTCCGATGTGCCGGTGGTCGCGGTCGAGGGCGGTCCGGACGACTCGGTGCCGGTGGTCGCGGTCGACCAGCTCGGGGGCGCCGTGTCCGCGACGCGCCACCTGCTCGATCTGGGCCACAAGACCGTGTGGCACATCGCCGGCCCGACCGACTGGCTCGAGGCCGACCAGCGCATCGACGGCTGGCGCTCGGCGCTGCAGGCGGCCGGCGCGGAGATCCCGCCGCTCCTGCGGGGGGACTGGAGCGCGCGCTCCGGCTACGAGCTCGCCCCGCAGCTGACGCGCACGCCGGGCGTCACCGCCGTGTTCGTGGCCAACGACCAGATGGCGCTCGGCCTCCTCCGCTTCCTCTACGAGAACGGGCGCGAGACGCCGCGCGACATCAGCGTCGTCGGCTTCGACGACATCCCGGAGGCGGCCTACTTCACGCCGCCGCTCACCACGGTGCGCCAGGACTTCTCCGAGCTCGGGCGCCGGTGCCTCCACGTCCTGCTCGGGCAGATCGAGAGCGGCCAGCGCTCGTGGTCGCGGGTCGTGGTCGAGACCGAGCTCGTCGTGCGCAAGAGCACGGCCGTCCCCCGGCGCCGGTGAGACCGTGCGCGCTCTACCGTACCGGCTCCGTGATGTGTTCTCGGACCGGGCCTTGAGCGGTCAAGCCAGCGGTACCGAGCTGGGCTGCCGCTTGAATCGCAAAGTTGCTTCATGATTGCAACATGCGCTGTCGATGCACGTTTCCTATCAGCTGGGAACTTGAAATGTAGGAGGCTTCGCGCGCGTGTCGTGATCACTTCCAGGTGTGGCGGGAATCATCCGTCGCGAGTTGCACGGCGTGCGCATCGCTGAGTGTGGGCGCCGCCGTTCGTGCCGCTGCCCCTCGGCTTTCTCGCTCCCAGCTTCACCAACGACAATCGTCCGACTTGCGGAAGTCCAACATGAACAAGATGCGTTCTTCTCGATTGCTGTGCAGCACGGCTTGGATCGCGCTCGGAATGGCGACCCTCTTTGGATGTGGCGATGGGGGCGAGGGGGTTGACGACGGCGTGGGCGGCTCGGGCGGGGCGGGGAGCACCGGCACCAGCGCCAGCACGAGCTCCAGCAACGGCACGAACAGCAGCTCCAGCGCCAGCACGACGACCGGCGTCGGCCCTGCCACCAGCAGCAGCTCGGGCGATCCCGCGACGACCAGCGCCACCTCCGGCGGCGCGACCACGGGGGTCGGCGGCGGGGACGCTTCGACCAGCTCGTCGACCAGCGCGTCGACCGGAACCGGCGGAACCGAGCCCGAGGGGAAGTTCGTCGGCAACATCACGACGAGCGGCGCCGTGCGCGACGGCTTCGCGAAGTACTGGAACCAGATCACGCCCGAGAACGAGGGCAAGTGGGGCTCCGTCGAGAGCTCCCGCGGGAACAAGAACTGGAGCTCGCTCGACAGGACCTACAAGTACGCGCAGGACAACAAGATCATCTTCAAGCACCACGTCTTTGTGTGGGGCAGCCAGCAACCCTCCTGGGTCGGGAGCCTCTCGCCGGATGAGCAGAAGAAGGCCGTGCGGAGCTGGATGGAGGAGTTCTGCAAGCGCTACCCGGACACGAAGTACATCGACGTCGTCAACGAGCCGCCGCCCCACACCACGCCTTCATACACGGCCGGCCTCGGCGGCAACGGCGCCAGCGGCTGGGACTGGATCGTCAACTCCTTCAAGTGGGCTCGCGAGTTCTGCCCGAACGCCGTTCTGATCCTCAACGACTACAACAACATCGAGTATGAGAACGAGCACAGGCACTTCAAGGACATCGCGAAGAAGGTGATCGAGGCGGGCGCCCCGGTCGACGCCCTCGGCGCGCAGGCGCACGACGCCTTCAAGATCAACACCAACACGGTCAAGGGGTACATCGACTCGCTCGCCGAGCTGGGCAAGCCCGTGTACATCACCGAGTACGACATCGGCGAAGCGAACGACAACAGGCAGAAGCAGATCATGGAGGAGCAGTTCACCATGTTCTGGAATCACCCCAAGATCCCGGGGATCACCCTGTGGGGTTACATCGTCGGCAAGACCTGGAGGAACGGCACCGGCCTCCAGCAGGAGAACGGCACCATGCGGCCGGCGATGCAGTGGCTGATGGACTTCCTGGACCGTGGTGGTTGACGCGGAGCCGACGCGCTGAGCTGGACGAGCTCCCTCGACCGAAGGAGCTCGGGTGCGCCCGCATCTCGTACGGATGCCGGCGCGCTCTCTCCAGGTCTGCGTCAGTCTCTCTGACCTGAGCCGGGTTCACGACCCGATCTTGGATCGTGAACCCACTCGCTGGCTGCGTATCGGGAGGCGAGCAGCTGGCCGGCGCCTCCTCGCGAAGACCCGTGTCGGTCAGCGAGCGTCGTCGATCACTGGGGCACTTGGATCACGTCCTCGCAGGTGAAGTCGACGCCCAGGGAGACCTCGACGTCGGCCTGGACCACGGCGCACGTATCGTCGCAGAGGATGATCGCCGTCGGGGTCGCAGGGTCGTCGTAGCGCCATGTCCCCGTGGCCGCGCAGGCCTGGTCATACGTGAGGGTCGTCGGCATGTTGGTCGTGGCGCTCGTGTAGGTCACGTTGACCTTTTGCTTGTCGAAACTCCTCCCGTCGGGCGGCGGCGGGATCGGGATCGTGCACGAGACGGCGGCGCCGCGGATCTTCTCGATCGCGGTCTTGAACGCGGCCGTCGTCTGCGCGGGATCGCCGGTGTTCAGCATGGACGCCTCTCCCGTGCCGCCCGCAGCGGCGATCTCGTGCAGGTTGGTGAGGCTGGGCGGCGCGCCTTCCCCCTGCGGACTGTCGACCCCGATCACGAAGGTCGAGATGTTGCTGGAGAGCGCGGCCTCGACGCTGCTCACGACGTCCGGGAGCGTGTTGCCTTGCCGGCACCCTTCCGGATAGCCGTCCGTCACGAGCACGATCGCATATTTCCCGGGGTTCTGCTGGCGCTGCGCCTCGATGAAATCGACGATGCCTTGGACCGCGAATGCCGTCGGCGTGCTGGTGCGCCACGAGAGCCTGTCGCTGATCTCCGGCTCGATGACGTCGATCGCCTCGCCGAACGCCGGGGAGGGCAGCGGCGTCATCGGGACATCCGGGGTCGAGTAGCCGGCGGCCTGGCACGCCTGAGTCGTCTGAGCCGCGCCCGGGAAGAACGTGAGCGACGCCCTGAACCCGGCGGACGCGGGATCCACGAAGAACTGCTTCGTCGCGGCCACGACGGGATCCCACTTGAGATCCTTCCTGCGCCACTCCACGTCGCTCGCTGTCATGCTGGCCGATACGTCGAACGCGAACACGAGGTACACCTGCTGAAACCCGGCCTGGGACGACTGGGTGGCGCACGCCTCCCCCGCGCCCGTCGAGCCCCCGCTGCTGCTTCCGGTCGTGCCGGAGCTCCCGCTCGAGCCCTCGCCGCTTCCGTTGCCGAAGGTGTCGTCGTAGCCGGTGCTGGTGCTGGTGCCGGAGCCCGAGCCCGAGCCGGCGCCGGCGCCGGAGCCGGTGCTGCTCTGGGAGCCAGCGCTGTCCCCGCCGCCATCGTTGGCCCCGCCGCACGCCGCGCCGATCAAAGCCACCATTGGCAATGCAATGGCTGTCCTAGGCAATCTCATGAGCCGACTCCTACTGGAACGCGTGCCAGCGCGGTCCGCGGGCACGAAGTTAGTTAGCAACGAGAGGTCTCCAGAGGCGGAATTTTCCAGTGCATGCCTCGGCGGAGCCCCGGGATCGATGACGAGTATAGTCGATGACGCTGATCTTTGCGCGGGATACGGTCCGAAAAGACGCAGCGTCGAGTCGCCGTCGTCATCGCGCAATGCGCCCCCGTTCACGCAACCGGCATGGTCGTCGGCGTGAAATCTCACATCCGGGCGTCGCGGGTGCAGGGCCGCGCCGTCCCTCATGGCGCGGGCTCAGCGGCGCGGGAGCGTTGCGCGCCCTCGTTGCGCAGAGGCCGCCGGGATCCGAGGGGCAAACGCAGCGGTCCTGGACTTGGCAGAGCGGCCCGCGCGGTGGTCCGTGTCGCGCCGCGTGCAAAGGTCGCTCGTCGGGGTGTCAGAATTGTCGCCGGAGCTGCTTGCGGTGGACGTCTTCATCGTGCAGCGACGCTGCACGTGTTGGTCGTCAAGAGCAGCTCGAGTTCACCGGTCGCCTTGAAAATTGACCACACCCAAAGATTCATCCACGTGTCGAATTGCCCCGGTCGCGCTGCGGCGCGCTGGGAGAGAACTCGAGTATTTCCCCGAGCGGTGTATCGACGTCCGCGACGATTCGAGGCAAGATTCCGCCGTGTGCTGGCAAGGGGCTTCCTTGCGGAGGGCACGCAGAATACCGAGGAGGTGCCGATCGGAGAGGGCCTCTGGAAGACCGCTGGACCGGTCAAGCTGCACCGGTACCTCGTCGACACCGAGCAATGTGGAACGGCGATTGGCTGTTCGACGCCCAGGGGTACCTCGACTCGAAGGACCAGACATGGGACGTCTTGCCTGAAGAGCAGCGCAGCACGCGGGAACAGCTGATCGCCGCGGCCCAGGCGTATTTCGACGTCTTCAAGGACAAGTCGGTGGAGCCGCCGTTCGGCGAGGGCTGCGAGCGCCTGGAAGGCGGCCAGGCGACCGCGCCGTGCCCCGTCGGGATCCCGGCGGAACGACCCATCGGGTCGGCTCGACCTGGCCGCCTCGCTCCTGCACGGCGAGGTCGACCAGCGCGGCCATCCTCCTCGCCACGTCCGTGAAGGTGTCCTCGGCCTCGCGATCTTGCGGAAGCCGGTCCGGCAGGGTGGGGCGCGTGCGGTGGATACGATAACGGTCGGACAGGCGCGCGCCGGGGAAGGCGCGGCGCAGCTCCTCCATCCCGCCGATGAGCGCAACGAGCGAGCCCATGGTCGCCGTGCCGTTGTCGGAGTCCCAGCCGGACAGGGTACCGATCTGTACGGTGCGCCGGAAGCTCCCCTCACCGAACAGGAGGGCCAGCGTCGCGGTCGCCAGGTTGATCGCGGATTCCGTGAACCCCCGATAGACGAAGCCATACGCCGAGGCTCGCTCCTGGTAGCGATCCGCAATGGCATTGCGGGCGCGCTCCCAGCCGTCGCGATCCTCGGCGCGATCGCTGGTCGATAGATAGGCGGACAGCACGAAGTCGATGACGTCGGCGGCCTTGGACTCCGCCGGCAGATAGCCCCTGGCCTCACGGACGATGCGCACGATCTCCTGTCGCCGCGGCTTCTCCAGATCGACGGTCGCCGCGAGCGAGAAGAGGAGGACATGGAACTGCGCGGCGTGCGCGGCGTGATCGCGCGCGGTGGTCCGGATGGGGAGGTCGGCGATCCGCAGCGCCAGATCCGGCATGCCGGGCGCGAGGGCGCCGAAGATCTCCGTGGTGAGCTGGGCGTCGATCTGGAGCGCGTCCGGATTGAGCGCCGGATCGCTCGTCGCGGGGGGCAGCACGCCGCGCTCGAGGAGATCGCGCGCCCTCCGGTTGGAGACCCAGATGAAGTCGTTGATGTGCGCGCGCCATCCGTCCCGGATTCGCTCGGGGGAGAGGAAGAGCGTCCCCGCCTCGGTCATGAGGTGGAGGTAGACATACTCGATGTCGGTGTCATCGTCGGCAGGGCAGGGGTCGAGGACGACGAAGTCGATCGGCGCCCCGTCGCGCCCCAGGGGCTTTCCCCAGTCAGCGTCGGTGAAGAAGGGGCGCTCGATGCGGACGCCCTCCGTGCGAAGCCCTGTCCAGTTGGCGATGCACGCGCCAATCCACATCGCGCGGAGCCGCTCGGCGTAGGCCGCGCGATCGAGCTGGAGCGGCGGCCTCGGGGACATTCCCGGGGCGTCCCGTTGCTCCATGGGAGCGGCGAGCGCGCGGCGCGGCGCGTCGCCGGCGCCCGCGAGCGGCGATAGAGAGAGGAGCGCGAGCAGGAGGCCTCGCGCGCATGCGCGTGGCCCGAAGCTGGGCGAGCCTTCGACAGGGCGTCGATCGCGGCGGGTGCGCATGAATTACCCCCCTCGAGTGCGCGATCGGTGCGTCGCGCATGTCCTCGCTTCGCGGCGGTGCAAGCGTGGTGCCTCGCCGAGCCCGCTCCCCTGGCGTCGTTCGCGCCATTAGGTTTCGATCATGAACGCCGGAAGTCTCGACGGGCGCGGCGCACGCGCGCTCCTGGACCGCCTTGTCTCGAGCGCGGCCCGCCATCTCCTCGGCGCGTCCCTCGCCATCGCGCCGGGCGCCGCGTCGATCACGCCGGTGCTGGAGGATCTCCTCTCCTTTCATCCCGGGTGGATGACACGGAGCGTGACCACGCATGACCCTGCAGGGGGCAACGATGATGGATATCGCCCGGGGGTCGCGCTCGAGGGGGAGCACCGGGTCCTGTTCCATGCCCGCGGGGAGGGGAGAATCGCGCGCATCTGGATGACCGCCCCCCGCGCGGAGCTCGAGAGGCCGGACCAGGAGATCTGGATCGAGATCGACGGACACACAGCGTTCCGCGGGTCGCCCGGCGATTTCTTCGGGGGCAGGGGCCCCTGGAGATCACCTCTCGTGCTCGACGTGGACGCGAGCTCGGGCGCGTATACCAGCTACGTCCCCTTCGCCTGGTCGAGCGAGGCCAAGGTCCTCTTTCGGGGCGTTCCCATCTATTACCAGATCACGTACCGCGAGGGCCCCGGGGCCGCGTCGGGACCGACGCCCGAGGAGCTGTCGCGATTCATGACGGAGGACTGGACAGCCACCCTGCTTGCCCCGCCGCGTCGGGAGAGCCTGAGCGCCAGCGCGCCGCTCGTCCTGGCGGCTGGCCCCGCGACCGTATCAGGGGTCGACGTTCACATCCCGGCGGGGAGCTTGAACGACCTGTCGGTGAGGATCGGCGGACAGCCGCCCATACCAGCGTCGTTCTTCTTCGGCCTCGCCAGCTCGGGCACCGACGCCGACGGCGGATGGACCACCTTCAGGAGCGCGCTGCACGCCGCCTGGACGCCCGACGCCGCAGGGGCGGGCAGGCTCGCGACGCGCCTGCCGATCCCGCTGGCCGAAGGCGAGGTGCTCTCGCTCGAGGCCGCGCCCGGGCAGGAGATCGCGGGTGTCGAGGCGGCCGTCGACGTCGCGCCCGCCCGCCGAGGCGTGCGGCTGATCGCGCAATACCGCGATCAGATGGCCCCCGGACGCGAGACGACGATGCCCCTCTTCGAGAGCGATGAGCCGCTCCAGTTCGTCGCGCTTCTCGAGGAGATCAGCGGCGGCCGACCGAACGACCGGACGTACCTCGAGGGCGACGAGATGATCCGGACCGACGGGATGTCGCACCCGCTGCAGATAGGGACCGGCACCGAGGACTATTTCAACGGAGGCTTCTATTTCCTGGGCGCGCACCATAACGCCTTCAGCGGGCTGCTCCGCTTCCTCGTCGTCGATCCCGAGGATGGATGGAAGAACGCCACGTTCGTCCATTCCCTGTACCGCCTGCACGTGGCCGATCCCATCGTGAGCCGCTCCGGTCTGCGCTTCGGCATGGAGGCCGGGCCGACCGGCGCCTACACACCGCTGCGGGTGCGCTCGCTGGGCCTCTCTTACGCATTCCCGGAACATCAGGTGATCGGTGAGCAGAAGGTCCGTGCGTCCGGGCGGCGGCGGCTCGTGCATTCGGCCGTCGACGCCGAGCGGCTGGAGCTCCGGCGGCGATCCTGGTCCAGCGAGGGCCGCGGGATCACCCGGATCGAGGTCGCGTGCCCGTCCGATGCGCGCGGCCTGTTGCTGCTCCGCGCGTACTCCGCGGCGAACGCCCCCCAGACGGCGCGTGTGAGGCTCGACGGGCGGGAGGTCGGCGTGCTCCACGAGATGCAGGCGAACCCCGTCCGGTCGCTCGCCGAGGACGCGCTGTGGATAGACCTCCTCCCCGAACAGTGCGGCGCAGGCGAGCGCCCGCTCCTCGAGATCGACGCGACAGGCTCCCCGGCGCCGTGGAGCGAGCGGGGTTACACGCTGCGGTTCTTCTCCGGACCTCCCGCGCCTCAGCTCACGCAGGGGCCCGCGGTGAAGATCTTCGATACGAAGAGCCTCCTCGGGGGGCCGTTCTATGTGAACGATCACTCGATGATCCAGCTCGCCGACGGTCGCTGGATCCTCACCGGGATCTTTCACCGCGAGCCCTATCGACCGGACACCGAGCGCGAGTTCGTCCTCGCCACCTCGCCTGGACCTGGGCCGGTGAGCTGGATGGAATCCGTCTCACCGAGCCTCACGCTGGCTCCGGAGCGCTTCTCGATTCGCGCCCTCTCCGACGAGCGCTGGATCTGGGCCCCGCACATGGTCCAGGACCGGGACGGCAGCCTGGTCATGATCTTTCATGTCGGCACGCACGACCCCGACCGATCCGGCTTCCGGATCGCGCGCTCGCGCGACGGCTTCACCTGGAGCCGCGAGGGAGGGACGCTCTTCGAGGACATCTGCGTCGCCCGCGATCCGATGCTCGCCCGGCTCGGCGATCTGTGGGTGGTGTACTATACGCGCTGCACGTCGATCGAGTCGCCCCTGAGCGGCGTCGCCTACCGCACGTCGCTGGATCTCTTCCACTGGAGCCCGCCGGCCATGGCGCTCACGCTCGGGCCGGAGACGGCGATGCGCAACAGCGGTTATACCGAGTCGCCCTTCGTGTTCGAGCGGAAAGGGTGGTTTTACCTGACGCTCACCAGCTATCCTGTCGACTACGACGCCACGTTCGTCTACCGCTCGCGCTCGCCGTTCGCGTTCCCGCCGCACGCCGTCGCCCGGCTGCGCGCCCACGCGGCCGAGTGGGTCGCGGAGGGGGGCGATTTCGAGGCGGGGCGCCTGTTCTTCACGCACGCAGGGGCAGGGAAGGGCGGCGTGTTTCTCCAGGAGCTCTTCGGCCTCTGAGGCGAAGGCGGCGCCGCCGAGCTGACTGAGCGGCGCCGTCCGACCCGGGTCGATGCGCGCGCCCGCTCGCCGGTTCGACCCGGGTGAATGACGAGCTGCAGGCGAGCGTCGCGCGGGATGAGCTTGCCTGCGCCGGACGCAGCCGAGAACTCCCATGGTGCTTGTCGGACGGAACTCCGCCGACGACATGCTCGCCCCCGCGAGCGTGGCCGCGATCCGTCGACTATCCTCGCGCCCATGAGCGTCCATGTCGTCGTGTGCGCGTTCGCGATTGCCGTCCTCGCCGCGTGCTCCAAGACGTCGTCATCGGCGACGACGTCGACGGATGCGGGCGCGGGCGCGACGGGCGGCGCGCGCCTCCGCATCGCTGTCGTGCCGAAGGGGACGACACACGAGTTCTGGAAGAGCGTGCACGCAGGCGCGGTGAAGGCCTCGCGCGAGCTCGACGTCGACATCGTGTGGAAAGGGCCGCTCCGGGAGGACGACCTCAAGGCGCAGGTCGATGTCGTCTCGAGCTTCGTCGCGCAAGGCGTGTCCGGCATCGTGCTCGCGCCGCTCGACGCCACGGCGCTGAGGGCGCCGGTGCGGGCGGCGAGGCAGGCGAAGATCCCGGTGGTCGTGTTCGACTCCGATCTCGCCAGCGACGATCACGTGAGCTTCGTCGCGACCGACAACGAGGCGGCCGGGAGGCTCGCCGGTGAGCACCTCGGCAAGGCGATCGGCGAGAACGGCAAGGTCGTCGTGCTCCGTTACCAGGAGGGCTCGGCGAGCACGCAGCACCGCGAGAAGGGGTTCCTCGACGCGGTCCGCGCGATGGCCGGCGTCACGGTCGCGAGCGAGAACCAGTATGGCGGCGCGACCACGGAGTCCGCGTTCCACAAGAGCGAGAGCCTGCTGCTCGCGCAGAGGGCGGCGGAAGGGGCCATCGCCGGGGTCTTCACGCCGAACGAGTCGACGACGTTCGGGATGCTTCAGGCGCTCCGCAAGACGAACGTCGCGAGGAAGGTGAAGTTCGTCGGCTTCGACGCGTCGGAGAAGCTCCTCGGCGCGCTGCGCGAGGGCGACGTCGAGGCGCTCGTCGTGCAGAACCCGTTCAACATGGGGTACGTCGCGGTCAAGACGATGGTGGCGCACCTCCACGGAGAGAAGGTCGAGGCGCGCATCGACACGGGCTCGCGCGTCGTCACGAGGCAGGACCTCGACGACCCGGCGGTGCAGGAGATCGTGAGACCCGACCTCGCCAGGTGGCTCGGGGAGTGAGCGGCCCGTGGGCGGAGAGCGCGCGCCCCTCCTCGAGGTGACCGGCCTCGCGAAGGCGTTCGGACCGAACCCGGTGCTGCGCGACGTCTCGCTGCGGGTAGCGCCCGCGAGCATTCACGCGCTCCTCGGCGAGAACGGCGCGGGCAAGAGCACGCTGGCGCGCGTCCTGCTCGGCATGGAGCGCGCGGACGCGGGCGCGATCCTGCTCGGAGGGGCGCGGTACGCGCCGGCGTCGGCCGAGGAGGCGCGCCGCGCGGGCGTCGTCCTGGTGCCGCAGGAGCGGACGCTCTGCGCCCACCTCACGGTCGTCGACAACGTGATGCTCGGGATCGAGCCGCTCGCGCGCGCGCGGCTCGGGATCCGGGACCGCTCGCGCGCGCGCGCCGTGGCGCGGGCGGCGATCGCGCTCGTCACCGCCGATCCGGGCCGCGTGCCGCTCGACGCGCGGGCCGGGGAGCTCGGCGTCGCCGATCAGCAGCTCGTCGAGATCGCGCGGGCGCTCGCGCAGGGCGGCCTCCGCGAGGACGGGCGGCTCGCGGCGCGGCTCCTCGTCCTCGACGAGCCGACATCGAGCCTGGGCCAGTCGGACGCCGCGCGCCTGTTCGAGCGCGTCGGCGCCCTGCGAGACGCCGGCCTCGCGGTGCTGCTCGTGACCCACTTCCTCTCGGACGTGCGCGCGCACGCCGATCGCTACACGGTGCTCCGCGACGGCCGCGTCGCGGGAGAGGGCGATCCGCGCGAGATCGAGCCGGCGCAGATCGTCCGAGAGATGCTGGGCCGCGCGCTCGATGACTCGCGCGCGAGCGCCGTACCCGAGGCGGCGCGCCCGGACGGCGGCGAGGTGGTGCTCGAGGCCGAGGGCGTCTCCGGCGTGAAGCGGCCGAAGCGCGCGTCGCTGACGCTGCGCCGGGGGGAGATCCTTGGCATCGCCGGCCTCGTGGGCTCGGGGCGGACGGAGCTCCTCCGCATCCTCGCGGGGCTCGATCCGAGGCGCGGCGGGACGGTCGCGCTGCGCGCTCCTCGCGGGATCGGCCTGCTGAGCGAGGATCGCGGCGGGGAAGGGTTGATGCTCGGCCGCTCGCTCGCCGAGAACGTCTGGCTCTCGCGGCGCGCCCCGCGCTTCGCCAGGCCGAGATCGGTCCTCTCGGAGGGCGCGCGCTGGATCGAGGAGCTCGCGATCCGCGCACGTGGGCCGGAGCAGCGCGCCGGCGAGCTCTCGGGCGGCAACCAGCAGAAGGTCCAGATCGCGCGGCTGCTCCGCGAGGACTTCGACGTGCTCCTCGTCGACGAGCCGACGCGCGGCATCGACGTGGCGAGCAAGGCGCAGGTGCTGGCGCTGCTCCGGGATCTGGCGCGCGCCGGCAAGGCGATCGTGCTCGTGTCGAGCCAGCTCGACGAGCTCGTCACGACCTGCGATCGCATCGCGGTCCTCCGCCGGGGGACCCTCGACCCGCCGCGGCCCGCGTCGTCATGGACCGAGGCGTCGCTCCTCCTGGAGGCATCCTCGTGAAGAAGCGTCCGCCGTGGGTGGGGCCTCTCGTCGCGCTGCTGCTCGTCTACGCGCTCTTCGCGGCGCTGACGCCCGACACGTTCCTGCGCAGCCAGAACCTGCTCACGATGGCGCGGCAGACGGTGGTGGTCGGCATCTGCGCCGTCGGCATGACGCTCGTCATCGCGACCGGCGGGATCGACCTCTCCACGGGCTCGCTCGTCGCGTTCACGACGGTCGTCCTCGCGAAGCTCCTGCGCGCGGGGGTGCCGGCGCTCCCGGCGGCGCTCGTCGCCGCGGCGGCGGCGGGCCTCGTGGGCGCCCTCGTAGGGACGCTCGTGGGGCGGGCGCGGATGGTGCCCTTCGTCGTGACGCTGGGCACGATGAGCGCGCTGCGCGGCGCGGCGAAGGGGCTCGCGTCCGAGCAGAAGATCGACGCGGATCCGCGCGGGCTGGACGCGCTGCTGTCGTCCGACCTCACCGCGCCCGGGCTGTGGATGACGGCGGCGCTGGCGATCGTGGTCTTCGCCGTGCTCCTGTTCACGCGCTTCGGGCGGCACGTGTTCGCGGTCGGCAGCAACGAGGCAGCGGCGCGCCTGTGCGGCATCGACACGGGGCGCGTGAAGATCGCGGTGTACACGCTGTCGAGCCTCCTCGCCGGCGTCGCGGGGGTGATGGAGTTCTCGACGCTGACGGTGGGCGACCCGACCGACTCGATCGGCCTGGAGCTCGAGGTCATCGCGGCGGTGGTCATCGGCGGCGCGCCGCTCTCGGGCGGCGAGGGGAGCGTCGCGGGGAGCGTGATCGGGGCGCTGCTCATCACGGTCATCCGGACCGGCGGCGTCCACCTCGGGTTGCCGAGCTGGGTGCAGGAGATCGCGACGGGCGCGATCATCGTGGTCGCCGTGGCGGTCGACCGGGTGCGGCGCGCGCGCGGGGCGCGCGCCGCCGCGGGTTGACGGTGATTCGACGCGCGCGGCCGGTGTGTCGAGGCGTGTCCGATGCTCACAGATCGCCGCGCAGCGCCGCGCGGATGGCTTGCTCGACGGGTGAGCTCTCGCCGTCTTCGCGATCGAGCCGCAACGGTTCGGTCGGGAGCAGGGGCGGCTGGGCCAGGAAGCGCGGGCGCGTGCCGCGGTGCGGCTGCGCTGCGTGGACCAGGAATGGGTGGCACAGGTAGACCGTTCCCGCCTCGCCGGTCGCGAGCACCTGCGGCCGGTGGGCCGTCTCGGCGAAGCCGTTCGCGGCCAGCTCACGCAACGTCAGCCCCGGCTCGCCTGCCGGCTCGAGCTGCCGCGCGATGTCCAGATGGGACCCCGCCCGGATGCGCGTCGGCGCGTCGGATTCGCCGACATCCGAGAAGAGGAACAGCATGAGCAGCGCGCGGCCGCGCGACGCGACGTTCACGCGCCATGACATGAAGTCGGGGTTCTCGGTGCCGAAGCTCACGTCGACGTGCCAGCCGGCATCCCCTGGATCGTCGGGAGACGGGAAGCGCACGGGGAAGGTGCCCAGCGTGTTCAGCGGTTGCCAGCGCCCGCGGCCGACCAGCCGATCGAACGCGGCCCGCAGCACCGGCGTGTTCACCGCCTCGGCGAACGGCCGCTGGCCGTACAGCCCGAGTCGGACGACGGGCTTCGTCCAGGTCTTCGGATCGTGCGGAGCCATCCCGGTGTCACGCCACAGGATGGCGCGGCCCTCGTCGGCGAGGACCCGCGGGAACGCGGCGTCGATCCTGACGAATCCATCGGCGATGAAGCGCTCGATCTGTTGATCGTTCAGCTCGAACATGGCGCGCGGACCAGTCTGCATGGCCGCGCCAGAGGGGGCAAGCGGGCCAGGTCGGGCTCGCCTGGCGTCGTGGGCCGCGCACAGGCGGCCTCGGCGCCTGGATCGAGGGCAGGGGCTCGGGCTGCACATCGCTTGCCGTGCGGCGGAGCTCCATGGCTTCCGCCTCGGTTTGCGGCCGCCCTCAGGGGATCTGCACAGGGTGATCTCGGGACATCCGTGTCGCGGGTGTGCCATGGGCTCTTCGGTCGCCGTGGGATCGATGAGCGGACCGCCGCATGACGGAGGTACTCTGCGATGATGCTGGCGACTGGCCACGCGAGGAGCGAGCGGCCCGAGAGGTGTCCACGCCGCTGAGCAAGACCTTTCGGATCGAGGAGGGCGTGATGCGGCGATCGCTGGGACTGATCTTGTGCTTGTCGATGGCGACCGTGGTTGTGGCCTGCGGGGACGACCAGCATGGGGGTGGCGGGGGGACAGGCACGGGTGGCGCCGGAGCGACGAGCTCCTCGGGAGCCGGCCCGGGCTCGGGCGGCTCGACCCCGGAGCCTCCGGTGCATGAGGGCGATGGCCCCGCGGCAGGCAACCCGGAGGGGAGCTGCGCTGTTCCGGCCGAGGCTCAGGCCGCCGACACGTCGTCACCGACGACGGTGATCGGCGACGGGACGCCGGAGAGCTGCACCTCGGAGGCTGTCGTCAGCGCCGTCGCAGCCGGCGGCATCATCACATTCGACTGCGGCCCGGAGCCGATCACCATCACCCTCGAGGAGACGGCGAAGATCTTCAACGATACTGGTCCCGAGATCGTGATCGACGGCGGCGGGCTCGTGACCTTGAGCGGCGGCGGGCAGCGGCGGATCCTCTACATGAACACCTGCGACGAGGCGCAGGTCTGGACGACGCCGAACTGCGACAACCAGGACCACCCGCGCCTGACGGTCCAGAACCTCACCTTCTTCGGGGGCAACTCGACGAACGATGACGACGAGGGCGGCGGAGCCATCTTCGCGCAAGGCGGGCGCCTGAAGGTCGTCAACTCACGCTTCTTCAACAACACGTGTGATCCGACCGGCCCCGACATCGGCGGCGCCGGGATCCGGGCGTTCATGCAGTACAACGGCCTGCCGCTCCACGTGGTGAACAGCACCTTCGGCGGCGCCGAAGGCTACGGGAACGAGTGCGCGAACGGCGGCGGCATCAGCAGCATCGGCGTCTCCTGGACGGTCATCAACAGCCTGTTCTCCCACAACCGCGCGCTCGGCAACGGCGGCAACCCCGCGATGGCCGGGACGCCGGGCGGCGGCAGCGGCGGGGCCATCTACAACGACGGCACCACGATGACGCTCACGCTCTGCGGGACCCGGATCGAGCGAAACGAGGTGAACGCCCACGGGAGCGCCATTTTCTTCGTGAGCAACGATCACTCCGGAAACATCGTCATCGATCGGTCGGTGATCACCAACAACATCGGCGGGTCGTGGTACCCGACCTATCCGCAGATCTCGAATCACGATGACACGCCGATCATGGTCACGGCGTCGACCATCGAGTGAGGGCGGCCGGTCGCGCCCGGCGGACGCCGCCCGCCTAGCGGCGCCGGGGGCCCGACCCGGGTCGAGGCTGCCCCAACCTGGGTCGGGCCACCTCAACCACGTCGGGGCGCCTCGACCTGCGTCGGGCCGCCCGCGTGCCGGCGATGCGCGACGAGCGCCGCGACACACAGGAGGCCGAGAATCAGCTCCACGGCGGTCGCCAGCACGAGCTCCTGCGCCGGCATCCCGTCCACGGCCATGCCGAGCAGGCGTGAGAGGCCGTAGGAGACGTACATCACCGCGCCGAGCACGCTCGCGGTGAACGCCAGCCGTGAGACGAAGGCGCCGAGCAGGATCACCGCGCCGGCGCCCAGGAGGGAGCCACCTGCGGCCCGTGCCTCGCTGAGCAGGCTGCGGCTCTCGCCGAGCGAGATCCCGCTGCTCGCATGGAAGGCGACGGGCGCGACGAGCGACGCGCCGCCGATCCCGAGGAGCACCAGGCCGGCGACGAACAGCGTCGCCGTCACGAGCCGCGGGGCCTGCAGGTTCGCTGTTCACCTCGCGACGGGGATCGTCGCGACGCCGGGCGCGGTCCGCCGACCGGTCGTACCTGTCGAGCCGATGACGAGGATGGGGCGTGCACGATTGGGCATGGTGCTCCTTGCTGGATGGTGCATCCAACGTGCGGCGTTCTGAAGGGACGATCAATCATCGGAAGTCTTTCATTGTTTGCTGTTCGTCCAAGAGCGATGGACGTATGGTCGAAGCTCGGGCACGCTGTGGCGCGTGGCGAGCCCTCGCAGCGTCGTTCCTGCCCCGGACCCGCTCGGAGAGTCGCTGCACCTGTTGCGGCTGACGGGCACCCTCTACTGTCGCGCCGAGCTCTCCGCGCCGTGGGGCATCGACGTGCCCTCGCTGGAAGGGTTGATGACGCTCCAGGTGATCACCGCGGGGCACTGCTGGCTCGAGGTCGACGGGGCGCCGCCGATGCGCCTCCAGCAGGGAAGCCTCACGCTGATCCCGCACGGTACGCCGCACCGCTTTCGCAGCAGCGCCCGCGCGCGCACGGCGCCGCTGTTCGAGATCCCTGTCGAGCAGATCAGCGAACGATACGAGATCATGCGCCACGGCGGAGGCGGCGAGGTCACGCACGTCACGTACGCCGCGATGCGCTTCGATCACGTCGTCGCCCGGCGCCTCGTCGCGCAGCTCCCCCGGGTCTTGCACATCGACGCGTGGGACGACGAGGACACCGGCTGGATCCACAGCACCCTGCGCCTCATCTCCCGTGAGGCCCTCACCCTCCGCCCGGGCGGGGAGACGATCATGACCCGGCTCGCCGATGTCCTCGTCGTCCAGGCCATCCGGTCGTGGCTCGGCTCGTCGCCCGAAGCGGGCCGCGGCTGGCTCGCCGCCATGCGGGACGAGCACGTGGGGCGCGCGCTGTCCGCGATGCACCGCTCGCCGGAGCGCCCGTGGAGCCTCGTGTCGCTCGCCCGCGAGGCGCGCATGTCCCGCTCGGCGTTCGCGGCGCGGTTCACCGAGCTGGTCGGCGAGCCCGCGATGCATTACCTGGCCGAGTCGCGGATGCAGCTCGCCCGCGCGCACCTCCAGCAGACGTCGGAGCCCCTCTCGGACATCGCGCGGCGCGTCGGCTACGGGTCCGAGGCGGCGTTCTGCAGGGCGTTCAAACGGGCGTTCGGCGTGCCGCCGGGCAGCGTGCGCCGCGGCGCCGCGACGGCGGAGCACGCGCCGAGGGCGGGCGCCCGGCCGTGACCGCATCCGGTCACACTCTGCCGCCGCCGCGCGATGAAGGGGGATGCCGAACCGCCGCTCGCCCCCCGGACCGCATTCCCTGCTCGCGCTCGCGCTGGCCGCGGCGCTGACCGCGCCCGCTGCCCCCGCGCGCGCCGAGACCTGCGCCGCCACCGAGAGCCAGGCGCTCCCGGACGCGCTGCCGATGCGCGACTTCGCCGCTCGCCTCGGCGAGCGCATCGACGCGTGCGCCGCCGACGCGCGGCGCCCCGACGCCGAGCGCTTCTGCGCGGAGCACGGGCTCGAGTGCGGCGCCGGGCGGGTCCGCGACTACGTGCGCGTCCGGACGCTCTTCGAGATGACGCGCGACGGCGGTCCGTTCCGGCTGCGCTGGAGCATCACCGATCGCAACCCGACCGCCTGGCACATCTGGGCCGCGTGGAGGCAGAGCCCTCCGCTCGCGTCGTCGGCCGGGCCCTCGGCGACGGCGGAGTGCGACGAGCTCTCGGCGCTCTTCGCCGGGCTCGCGCGCCGGCTCGACGTCCGCGGGGTCGGGCTCTTCTGGCCGACGTGGAACCACACGATCGCCGCGTGGGACGTGGCCCCGTCCGTCCGCGTGCTGGTCCCGACGTCGCAGATCTTCCTGTCGTGCGACGCGACGTTCGACCGGACCACGTTCCTGCCGTCGAAGCAGCGTGTCGTCTACGAGCTCCGCCTGACCGACGCGCTCGACAGCGTGCCCGTGCCGCGGCCCCTGGCGACGTTCCTGCTCGATCAGGTGGCGCACTACGCGGGCGCGTCGCTCGACGTGCTCGCGATGATCCGGACGCACCGGGCGCTGCGCTACGGATCGAGCGTGCCGGCGTCCTGCGGTGAGGGCGCCGCCGCGGCGGCGAAGGCGGTCCGCGCGCAGCCGCTCTCGCCGGCAGACCGCCGGGCGCTCGCGCGCTACGGAGCGACGGAGCTGGGGCTCGCCGCGCCGTCGGCCGAGGCGACGCTCGCGCAGATCGCGCGCTGACCGCGCCCCGCGGCGCTCAGTCCTCGCCCTGGACGCGATGGATGATGTACCTCGCGGCGAGCTTCCCGAGCTGGCTCGCCGCGGTCCGCGCGCGCCCTCCGCTCGATGGGTTGGTCAACGAGGCTGGCACCGCGGTGTCGATCAAGAACTCGTCGAACACGCCCCCGGCCGGATCGGTGAGCTGCACCTTCGCCTTGAGGCGCGTGTTCTTGTTGAGCACGACCGCGAAGATGCCGGGCTCGTAGAACGTCACGTTCGCGCGGAGGAAGAACGGCGCGTCGGCTGCGCTCCTCGCCCTGACGATGGCGACGCCCTCCGACGCCGCCGTCGCGATCAGCGCCTCCGTGAACTCCTCGTTCATCGCCGCCTTGTCCTCCTGCCAGCTCTGCTGCTGCTCGGCGTCCTTCTCCGCCATCCACTCGGCCTCGGAGCCGTCGCCGACCTGGAGGCCGTAGAAGACGATCGGGACGACCCCGAAGCGCCCCTGGCCGTAAAACGGGTTCGGCACGGCTTCACGCATGGTCTTCCAGGGGTGCCCGCACGCGGCGAGCAGGGGAGCCAGGCAGAGCATCAGGATCCAGAGCGCATGGCGACGGTGCACGGAGGCCTCCTTGGGAAGCGGTCGGCGGTCAGCGGTCAGCGGTCAGCGGTCAGCGATGGCGGCGCGGCGACGCTCAACCGCCGAGGATCGACGAGAGCCCGAGATAGCAGGCCCAGGCCACGACGGCGCTCACCGGGATCGTGAGCACCCACGCCCAGAGGATGCGCGTGGTCACGCCCCAGCGCACCGCGCTCACCCGCTGGCTCGCGCCTGCGCCCATGATGCAGCCGGTGATCACGTGTGTCGTCGACACCGGCATCCCCAGGAACGATGAGGTCAAGATGGTCGCCGCCGCGCTGGTCTCGGCCGCGAAGCCATGAATCGGCTTGAGGTCGATGATCTTGGTGCCCATGGTCTTGATGATCCGCACCCCGCCCGCCGCCGTGCCGAGGGCCATGGCCGTCGCGCAGGCGAAGACCACCCAGAGCGGCACATGGAAGTCGCCGTGGCCCGCGGGGATCGCGCCGTACGCGACCAGCGCCATGGTGATGATGCCCATGGTCTTCTGGGCGTCGTTGCTCCCGTGCGAGAGCGCCATGAAGCCCGCGGAGACCATCTGCAAGATCCGGAAGCGCCGATTGACCACCGCCGGCCGGGTGCGCCGGACGATCCAGAAGATGGCGATCATCCCGAGGAAGGAGATCGCGAAGCCCACGACGGGGCTGATGATCAGGCTCTTGACCACCTTCAAGAGCCCCGCCCCCTGCACGGCCGCGGTGCCCGCACGCCCGGCGCCCGCGCCCACGAGCCCGCCCACGAGGGCGTGAGACGACGACGATGGGATACCGAAATACCAGGTGAAGAGGTTCCAGAAGATCGCGCCGACGAGGGCGCTGAGCACCACCACCTGGGTCACCGCCGAAGGGACGATGAGCCCTTTCCCGATGGTGCTCGCCACCGCCGTGCCGGTGAGCGCGCCCCCGAAGTTGAACAGCGCCGCGAGCAGCACGGCGGTGCGGATGGGGAGGACTCCGGTGCTCACCACCGTGGCGATGGCGTTGGCCGTGTCGTGGAAGCCGTTGATGTAGTCGAAGACGAGCGCGACCACGATCACGAGGGTCAGCGTGACGAGGAGAGTGTTCATGGCGCGCCCCTCAGGCGTTCTTGATCACCAGCGCCTCCAGCGCGTTGGCGACGTCATCGCAGGCGTCGAGCGTGTTCTCGAGCCCCTCGAGGAACTCCTTGTGCTTGATGAGGTGGATGGCGTCCTTCTCGGTGTTGAAGAGCTCGACGATCGCCGAGCGGAATATCTGATCGCCGTCGTGCTCGAGCTTGGCGATGGCCTTGCAATGCCGGTATATCTCCGACACCCGCTTCATCCCACGGAGCAGCTTGACGGCGCTGTTGATCTCGCTACATCCTTCCAGGATCTTGGCGGCGAGCTCCTGGCTCGCCGGCGGGAGATCCTCCATGGCGTGGACCACGACCCGCATCATCGTGGAGTGGACGCGATCCGAGACGTTCTCGAGGTCGGTCGCCAGGGCGTAGATGTCGGAGCGATCGAGCGGCGTGACAAACGTCTTGTTGAGAGCGTCGTAGACGTCGCGGATCACCGCGTCGGCGGCGTGCTCGACGTCGGTGATCCGCGAGACCAGGGCTTGCCTCTCGCTGGCGCTCCGGGCGCTGCAGCACTCCGAGAGGACGTTGGCGCTCTGCAGCGCGCAGTCGGCGCCCCGCTCGAGCAAGTCGAAGAAGTGCTCTTCACGAGGTAAGAGCGATTTGATGACCCGATCGAGCCACATCATGGACCTTTCTTGGCGGGCGGGCGCATCCTAGCACGAGCACGTGACGCTCGATGCGGGCGCTTCGCGCCGGGCAGCCGCCGCCGCGGCTGTGTAAGGTCTTATCGAAGCGTTGTGTAGAGGGGTAGGAAAAATTTACCCTCGTGTCCGTGGTCACGGGCGTCTCGAGGGGAACGTCGGCGGTCGCGGTGGTCCGGGGCCTGCGCCGCCGGGGGTCGCTCGACGCCGCGCCCACGCCGGAGCAACTCAGCGGCGGCGGGACCACGCGCCGGGCGGCACGCCGTTCCAGCGCTTGAACGCGCGGGTGAACGCGGCGACGTCGGTGAACCCGACCGCGAACGCCGCCTCGGTCACGGTCGCGCGGTGCGCCGCGAGGAGCTCCTCGGCCATCGCGCGCCGCGCTTCGTCGACGATCGCCTGGAAGCTCGTCCCGCGCTCGGACAGCCGGCGCTGGAGGCTGCGCGCGCTCTGGCCGACGGCGCGCGCGACGTGGTCGAGCGTGGCCTCGCCCTGCGGGATCGCCGTGCGCAGCTCGCGCCGCACGCGCGCGAGCACGTCCTCCTCGGCGCGCGGCAGCACGCGGTGCTCGCCCGCGGGCAGGCCGAGCGCGCGCTCGAGCTGCTGGGCGAGGAGCGCGTAGAGCATCGGGTCGGTGGTGCTCATCCGCGCGTCGAGGAGCGCCCTTGGGTACTCGACCTCGGCGCGCGGCTCGCCGTAGCGGATGGGCGCGCGGAAGACGCTGCGCGCGAGCGCGCCGTCCGCGGGCGGCGGGCGCACGAGGCGGACGACCGTGGGCTCGCGGGGCGGCGTCGCGGCGCGCCGGAAGCGCAGGACGGTGGTCGCCGCGAGGTAGTCCCACACCGCGCTCGGGGCCGTGTGGCCGGGCGCGAGCGCGAAGCGGAACGTCACGTGGGCCGGCCCCTCCTCGAACGTGTGCGCGGCGGCGTCGTGGATGAGCCGCTGGAAGCGCAGGAACGCCCGCACCGCGCCGCGCACGTCGCCCGCGCTCGCGAACGTGTACTCGACGAGCGACTGAGGCGCGGCGTCGACGAGCACCGCGGCGCGCAGGCCGAACGACTCGTCCGCAGCCGAGAACGCGGCCCACGCGCGGCAGAGCTCGTCGTGCGTCACCCGCGCGTCGGGGCGGCCGAGCACCGCGGGGTCGACGCCGACCCGCGCACACACCTCGGCCGGCGCGATGCCGTCGCGCTGCGAGGCGGTCACGACCGCGATGCCGAGCGCCTGCGCGAAGACCGTGGCCGGCTGGGTCGCGGGGCGCGGGGTCACGGAGGAGGAGCCAGGGTTTCTGCGAGGGGCGGCGGCGTCAAGCGGCGTTCCGGGCAGGCTCGCACGGAGAGCGGCCGGCCCAGGGGGGGCCGAGCGCCTCCGCGTCCGAACGCCACGGCCGGCCGTAGCTTGCGCTCTGTCCGGCTCGACGCTCGCGTCGATAGCTCCCAGCGCCTGAACCGGCCGGCGGCGACGATCACCCATGAAGGTGAGCGGGCTCGGATTGCTCCCATGGCGGCAGTCAGTGGCGATCCGGTGTTGCGGCATGAGCACTCCGCGAATACCGCTCACCGCCCTTCCGACAGCGCCACGCGAGCGGGTAAGGTGGTCGTCGATGCTGGCCTTTCTCAGGAAGCGGAGGCGCGACGCCGTCCGCCGTGAGCCCTTTCCGCCCGCGTGGCGCGAGATCCTCGACCGGAACGTGCCCTGCTTCGGCCGCCTTGCGGCCGAGGACCAGCAGGAGCTCCTCGGGCATATCCAGGTCTTTCTGGACGAGAAGCCGTTCGAGGGGTGCGGCGGCCTGGAGATCACCGACGAGATCCGGGTCACGGTGGCGGCGCAGGCGTGCCTCCTCCTCTTGCACCGCGAGACCGACTACTACCCTGAGCTCGAGGTCGTCCTCGTTTACCCGAGCACCTACGTGGCCCGCGGCCGGGAGGTGCGGGAGGGAGGCGTCGTCGTCGAGGGCGATCACGCGCGGCTCGGAGAGTCGTGGTCGCGGGGGTCGGTCGTGCTCGCGTGGGACGGCGTGCTCGCGGGCGCGGCGGACATGAGCGACGGTCACAACCTCGTGCTCCACGAGTTCGCGCACCAGCTCGACCAGGAGGAAGGCCCCGCCGACGGCGCGCCCGAGCTGCCCGAGCGCTCGATGTACGCGGCGTGGGCGCGCATCCTCGGCCGCGAGTACGAGCGCCTCCTCCGCGACGAGGCGAGCCTCAAGCGCACGGTCATCGACCCGTACGGCGCGACGAACCCGGCCGAGTTCTTCGCCGTCGTCACCGAGGCCTTCTTCGAGAAGCCACGGAAGCTCAGGGCGAAGCACCCGGAGCTCTACGAGCAGCTGAAGGCGTTCTACTGCCAGGACACGGCCGGCCGGTAGCGGCGCCGCCCGCCGTCGGCGCCGCCGTCGCCGCGCGCGGGCCGATCGCCCGAGCGCCGCCGGTCGTGGTATCTCCCGGCTCCCCCGATGGCCCGAAAGCGCAAAGGCAGGTCTCGCAAGGGCGGCGCGTCCTCCGCTCCTCGCACGGCGTCTCCCGCGTCGCCTGCGGTCGCCGCGCCGCACGCGAGGCGCGTGCGCTCGTTCCGCCTTCGCCTCGACATCACCGCCCTCGAGCTCGCCTCCGGCCACGACGGCCTCCTCCGCGGCGCGCCAGAGCCTGTCCTCCTCCTCGCCGCGTACCTCCTCTTTCCCCATGACCCGAGCGGTCCGGCGGGGCTCACGCTTCCTCGTCCGCTGGGCCGCACCCTGGTCCGCTTCCGTCCGCCGGAGGGCCGCTTCCCCGCCGTCGTCACGCTGCGCGCGCCGCTCTCGTTCAAGGCCCGCGCTCGCGCCCGCGAGGACGACCGCGTCCTGCTTCTCGCCCTCGCCGTCGAGGAGGACGCCGGCAAGGAAGTCGAGCGGCTCTACGCCCACCTCACCGACGCAAAGCACCTTCGCCTCTGGGACCTCGACGCGCCCGTCCCCGCACCGCTGGCCCCGGCCGAGCTCATCGCTGCCCCGTACCTGCGGGAGAACGCGGCCCCGGTCCGCGTCGGTGTGCTCGACGACGGCGGCGATCTCCGCGACACCTGCCGCGAGGACGACTTCGTCGGCGCCTGCGCGGCCGTCGTCTCGACCGCTCGCCACGAGGACACGCTCCGCTTCCACTTCGTCTCGGCCGACGGCCGCAACGACTGGACCGCCGTGACCAGCGTCAGCGTCGACTGACGCCCGCTCTCGTCGGCAGAGGCGTCAGGGCCAAGGCTCAGCGCGTGTCCTCCGGCCGCCGAGGATGGACCGAGACAGGCGCCGCCGCCGACGCTGATCTGGGCCGGGGCGCGGCCTTCAGGAGCGCCTTATGCCGGGACGCACACGCCAGCTGCGGAGCAGGTGCAGCATTCGCCGCACCCGCCGCTGTTCACGCAGTCGATGCACCTGCCGGCGCCGTCGCACTGATCTTGCAGGGAGTTGCACAAGCTGCCTGCTGGCGCGGGCTGCGCCGCGCAGAGGCCGTCATTGCAGGTGAATCGGATGCATTCCGTCGAGGTGCCGCACTCGGCGTCCCGCGAGCACTCGGTCGGCACGCAGTTGCCCGCGTCGTCGCAGCGTCCCGTGGGGCAGGACCCTGGCTGCGGCGCGTGCTTGGGCGTCGTCCCCACGCAGGTGTCCGACGTGCACGGGTTGTGATCATCCTCCGGCTCATCGGCGGCGACGGCGACCTGCGCGCCGCGCCCATCGCAGAGGAGGCGCTGGCAGTCGCCCGTCTTTGGCGCGATCTCGGTCCCTTCCGGCAGCGGCGCCGTGCCGCACTTTCCGGCGACGCACGCCGGGACCTGGCAGGGCTCTGGCGGGGCAGGGCAGTCCGATGGCCCCGTGCAGCTGCCGCCGGAACCGGTGCTCGAGGCGGCGTCGCTGGTCGACGTGGCGTCGCTGCTCGATGTGGCGTTGCTGCTCGTCTCGCCCGCGCCATCCGTTCCGCCAGCGCCGCCGCCACCGCCCCGGTCGACGAAGCGGCGCTCCTCGACGCTGCATCCGCCGAGCGCGGCGAGCAGGAGGAGCCGCAGGAGAGCCGGCCACGCGCCGCCGGCGCTCCGACACGGACCCGATGTCGAAGCGGGAGACGACCCCATGCGCCGCATCATAGAGCAGGCGCTGCCCGACGGCGAAGCGCGTGACCGTCGATCATCCACCAGGGCAGGGCGCGCCGGCGCGGGCCCAGGTCTCCCATGCAGCGACGAACTCGGCGTACGGCGTCGGAATGGGCGTGCGGCCAGCGCCAGGATTCCAGCCCCAGGTCACGAGGGGATCCTCGAGGTGGACGCGCAACGCCGTCATGTCCTTGCCGCCATTGCGCTTCGGATCCTTGATCTGCTCGCACAGGGCGCCCGGGGCGACACCGACGAACACCATCGGCATCTCGGGCGGCGGCATGTGCCAGCCCTTCGAGACGCCCGGCGGCACGTGCATGCCAAAGCTGTTCGGCGGGTTGGTCGGCCCGTGGCACGTCGTGCACTCCGCGCCTGGCATACCGTGGCCCGTGGGTCCGCGGAGCACGAACTGCGTGTGCAGGCGGCCCTCATCGCCCTGGAGCGGCACGTCGCCGGCGGGGTGACAGTTCTGGCAGCGCGGGTGCTGGAGGACGCCGCGCACGGTCTCGAACGCGGCGAGGGCGGTCTCGCGGCTGACCGGCGACGGCGAGGGCGCGGGCGAGACCCCGGGCGTCTGTCCCCCGCACGCGGCGAGGAGAGAGGCGAGGACAAGAGAGGATCGGATCATGGTCAGTTCCTAGGCGAGGCGAAACGGAAGGGAGCGCAGCCGCTGCTTGGTCAGCGCGAACACTGCGTTCGCCACGGCAGGCGCGATCGGCGCGGTGGCGGGCTCCCCGATGCCGCCCATCTTGGCCTTGCTCGGGATGAGATGGACGGCGATGCGCGGCATGTCGAACATCCGGAGCATGGGATAGTCGTGGAAGTTGCTCTCCTGGACCTTCCCCTCGGCGATGTTGATCTTGCCGTAGAGCGCGGCCGTGAGGCCGAAGGCGACGCTGCCCTGGATCTGCGCCTCGATGCCGAGCGGGTTCACCGCCGTACCGCAATCGACGCTGCAGGTGACCGAGTGGACGCGGATGCGCCCCTTCTCGATCGAGACCTCGGCCACCTCGGCGATGATGGATCCGAACGACTCGTGCATCGCGAGCCCCCGCGCCCGTCCCGGCGCGGGCGCGGTGCCCCAGCCGGCCTTCTCGGCGGCGACCTTCAGCGCGTTCGCGTGCCGCGGCTTGTCCTTGAGCAGCTCGAGGCGGTACGCGAGCGGATCCTGCCCTGCGGCGTGCGCCAGCTCGTCCACCATGCTCTCCACCGCGAAGGCCGTGTGGGTGTTGCCGACCGAGCGCCACCACAGCACGGTGACCGGCGTCCTCGGCGAGTGCAGCGACACGCGGAGCGCGGGCGTCCGCTCGATATAGGGCGACTCGGCGATCCCTTCCACCGAGGTGGAGTCGACGCCGTTCCTCGTGACGAACGACTCGAGCGGCGTGCCGGCGACGATCGACTGGCCCACGACCACGTGATCCCACGCCGACGGCAGGCCGCGCGCGTCGACGCCGACCTGGATCCGGTGGACGTAGGCGGGGCGGTAAAAGCCGCCGCGCATGTCGTCCTCGCGCGTCCACACGACCTTCACCGGCACGCCGGCGGCCTTCGCGACGATCACGGCCTCCCCGACGAAATCCGCCACGGGGCTGGCGCGCCGCCCGAAGCCGCCGCCGAGGAACGTCGTGTGGATCTGGACCTTGTCGGGCGTCGTGCCGAGGATCTTCGCCGCGGCCATCTGGTCGCCGGTCTGGAACTGCGTGCCGGTCCAGATCTCGCAGCGATCGCCGTCGATCTTGACCGTGCAGTTGAGCGGCTCCATCGGCGCGTGCGCCAGGTAGGGCACGTCGTACTCCGCCTCGAGCCGGGATTTGGCGGCGGCGAGCGCCTCTTCCACCTTGCCGACGTTGGCGGCGACGGCGCCGGGCGTCCGCGCCTTCGCGTGGAACTCGGCGAGCAGCTTGGCGCTGTCGGCCCCGCCTCCCTCGGGCTGCGCCCACTCGGCGCGGAGCGCGTCGCGCCCGAGCTTGGCGGCCCAGAAATGCGCGGCGACGACGGCGACGCCGTTTGCGGTGGGGACGACCTTCTCGACGCCGGGCACCTTGAGGGCGTCGGCCGGGTCGAACTTGACGAGCTTGGCGCCGAACGCCGGCGGGCGCAGCACCACGGCGGTGCGGAGCCCGGGGAAGTGCACGTCGAGCCCGAACTGCGCCTTGCCCGTGACTTTTTCCGGCGTGTCGATGCGGCGCACGAGGGTGCCGATCAGCTTCCAGTCCTTGGGGTCCTTCAGCTTCACCTTCGCCGGCGGGGCCAGTTTCATCGCCTCCTCGGCGAGCTGGCCATAGGTCAGCTTGTCCTTGCCGTGGGTGACGACGCCGTTCGCGGCGGTGCACGCCGCGGGCGAGACCTTCCACCGGGCGGCCGCCGCGCGCAGCAGCATGTCCCTCGCCATCGCGCCGACGGTGCGGTACCGCTCGAACTCGCTGTTCGTCGTCGACGACCCCCCGGTCATCTGGAACTGCAACACCGGATGGCCGTAGACCGGCGCGGCCGGCGCGTGCTCCGACCGCACCTTCGACCAGTCGCACTCGAGCTCCTCGGCGATCAGCATCGCGAGCCCGGTCCAGATGCCCTGGCCCATCTCGGAGTGCGCGAGCACCACGGTCACGGACTCGTCGGTGCCGACGCGGACGAACGCGTTCGGCGAGAGCGGCGGCGGCTGCGCCGCCTTCGGCGCGGCGCGGACCCCCTGCGGGACGTAGAAGCTGATCAGGAGCCCGGCCGCCGAGCCCGCGGCCGCTTGCAAGAAGTCACGCCGGGAGACGGTCACTTGCCACCTCGCTTGAGCCTCGACGCGAGAATCACCGCTTCGCGTACACGAACGTACGTCCCGCAGCGACACACGTTGCCGGACAGCGCGGCATCGATGTCGGCGTCGCTCGGATCGGGCTTCTGTTCGAGCAAGGCGACCGCGGTCATGATCTGCCCGGACTGGCAGTAGCCGCACTGGACGACGTCGGCCTGCGCCCACGCCTGCTGCACCGCGTGCGACCCGTCGGGCGACAGGCCCTCGATCGTCGTCACCTTGCGCGCCCCGACGCTGGACACCGGCAGGACGCACGATCGCGCGGGTTTGCCGTCGAGGTGGACCGTGCAGGCGCCGCACTGGGCCATGCCACAGCCGTATTTTGTGCCGGTCAATCCCAGCAGATCACGGAGCACCCAGAGCAGGGGCATCTCCGGACTGGCATCCACGTCACGAACAACGCCGTTGACATCGAGCTTCATGGCCGTTCAGCTCATACTTTTGGGCTGACGCGCCGTCAAGCGACTGCACATGTTCTTATCATTTCTTCAACATCGGCCCGCGGCTCGCCGGCGCTCTGTCACGCTCGCACCCCCGACCGCGACCGACCGAGCGGTGAGGAGGGTGATCGGTAGTCACCTGCGTCACCAGCGTCACCAGCGACGACGAACACCCTGGCGGGCGCGTCACGAAGGGTGAATGATGCCGAGCGCATGAACGAGCTCGAGCGGATCGTGCGCGAAGCGGCGACATTGGTGGCAGAGCGGTCACCGTTTCTCCTCGCGACGGTCGTGCGGGTGTCGGGGTCGTCGTACCGGCGTCCGGGCGCGCGGATGCTGGTCGCCGGCGATCGCTGGGTATCCGGGTGTGTGAGCGGCGGCTGCCTCGAGGGCGACGTGATGCTCCGCGGAGAGCACCGGTGCCGCGATGGCGCCGTGGTGGTCACTTACGACTCGACCACCGAAGACGGAGAGACGTGGGGGGTGGGGCTCGGCTGCAACGGCGTCGTCGATGTCCTGCTCGAGCACGTCGCCGCCGGAGCGACCCACGACGCGCTCGCGTTCGCCGCCGCCTGCTTCGCGGAGGAGACCGCCGGCACGCTGGCCACGGTGATCCGCTCGACGGCCGGCGCGGTCCGGGTCGGCGCGCGCCTCGCGTTCGGTCCGCCGTGCGCGCTCGCGCATCCGGTGACCGATCCGGCCGCGCGCTCCGCGATCGAGGCCGCGGCGCGGGGGCCGGCCGGCGTCGTGGAGCTCGACGGGCTGGGGATCTCCGTGCTCGTCGAGAAGATCGCGCCGTCGCCGCAGCTCTTCGTGCTCGGGGGTGGGCACGACGCGGTGTCCATCGTCACGCTCGCGACGTCGGTCGGGTTCCGGGTCACGGTCGCCGGTCCCACGATCCGCCAGGCGTCCCGGTTCCGCGCCGCGGATCGCGTCGTCTCGACCGGCGGCGCGGCGGATCGCCTCCGCGCGCTCATCGACGCCGCGGCCGAGCCGTACGTCGTGATCATGCACCATCAGGTCACGCCGGATCGCGACGCGCTCGCCGTCGCCCTCGCGTCGCGCGCTCGCTACATCGGCGTGCTCGGGCCCGCGCGCCGCACGCGCGATCTCCTCGCCGAGATCGGCCACCCCGGCGACGATCCGCGGATCCACGCGCCGATCGGCCTCGATCTCGGCGCCGAGACGCCCGAGCAGATCGCGCTCTCGATCGTGGGCGAGCTCCAGGCCGTCGCGCGCCGGGCGCAGGGGGGGAAGCTCCGCGCCCGCGCCCGGCCTCTGCACGCGCGCGTGGCGCTGGTCGTGCTCGCCGCCGGCGGCTCACGTCGCCTCGGTCGCCCCAAGCAGCTCGTCGAGCTCGACGGCGCGCCGCTCGTCCGGCGCGTGGCGGCCACGTGCGTCGAGGCGCGTTCCGGGCCGGTCGGCGTCGTGCTCGGCGCCAATGCCGGCGCGGTCGCGCGCGCTCTCGGCGATCTGGAGGTCGCGCACATCGCGAACGATGGCTGGGAAGAGGGCATCGCCTCCTCGGTCCGCGCCGCGGTCTGGTGGGCGGAGGCCTCGAAGGCCGACGCGCTCCTGATCGCGCTCGCGGACCAGCCCCTACTCACGGTCGAGCACCTCACCGCGCTGCGGGACGCCTGGCTCGCGGGCGCGCCGATCGCCGCGTCGCGGTTCAGCGGCGTCGCGGGCGCGCCGGCGGTGTTCGACCGATCTCGCTGGGACGCGCTCTCGCGCCTCCAGGGCGACCAGGGCGCCGGCCGCCTGCTGCGCGTCGAGGACGTCGCGGCGATCGACTGGGCGGGCGGGGCGATCGACGTCGATACGGCCGACGACGTGCGCGCGCTCGGCGGCCACGCGCCGGCGAACCCGCCGAGCTGATCACCAGCAGCTGTAGTCGTAAACGGTGTGCAGCGTGTCCCCGAGGCGCTCGACCAGCAGATCGCCGTCGAAGACGTAGGCGAAGGCCGGGATCGATGGGCTGGGCGCGCCGTCGAGCGGGCTCACCCCCTGCTCCCGGCGGAGGAGACGACAACCCTCGTAGACGATCTCCGTCGTGATGGTCGGCAGATCATCCGAAAAGCGGTCGAACGTCAGCTGAGCGGGGCGCCCCTGGTCGTCGCGATCGTATCGAACGAAGTAGTCGTCGTTACCATAGGTGATCGCCCGCGCGTCGTCGTTGTAGTCGATTTCGAGGACACGGGTGTCGGCCGCGCCGGTCCGGGTCATGCGGACCATGCGCTCGCCCTCGTAGTCGAAGGTGTGTGTGTGGGTTTCGCTGCCCAGCGTCTCGACCGCTCCGACGAGACGCTGGCCATCGTACTCGTAAACGAACGATATCGCCTGTCCCGTGTCCGTCTCCGTGTCCGTCTGGGCGCACGGTCCGGGGTGAGGCCCATACATCCACGGCCCGAGCTCCGGCATGGGGACGCGGCCAACGAGCTCGGGACAGCCCGTCGCGCCGCCGCCCGCGCCTCCCTCACCTGACCCGCCCGTGCCGCCCGAGCCTGTCGAGGCCGCCGAGCCTGAAGCGCCGGCGCCCCCGCTCCCCGATGTCGACGTGTCGTCGGGGGCCTCGTCGTCACCGCAAGCCACGAGCGTGAGCAAGCATATCGTGGCCATGTATCCGCACGTTCTGAAGACAAATCGATGCATCTCTCTCCTCATCCGTCAACCTGGGTCGCCGGGTCGTCGCGCCCCGGTCGTGGGAATGCCAACCTGGGGCGGGTTCCTTAGGCATCCTGGGCAGTGCGCGGAGCGGACCCAGCGGACAACCAAACGTACCTATCCGCGGCTCCGCTGGCAACCGGGGCGATCCGGCCGAGCGCTGATCCTCGATGACGGTGCGAGCGGGTCAACGCCTGTTCCACGTGATCGAGGCAGCTCTACCGCCCGCGAGGACAGCGGGTTGACCCGCGGCCAGGATCGAGCGCGCCGGTTGACGTCCCGCGCCGGTTCGCAGTAAGTGGCGTCGCATGCATAGAGCCCTCGCCCTGGCTGCGCTGCCGCTCCTGGTCCTCGCGTGCGCCCCCGCGACGCCCCCGCCCGTCGCGCCGGCGGCGCCAGCGCCGGCCATTGCGGCGGTGGCGCCCGACGCCCGCGAGCAGGCGGCGCTGGGGGAGCAGCTCGTCGCCGCCTTCAACGACGCCTGGAACCGGCACGACATGGGTGCGTTCGCCGCGCTTCAAGCGGAGGACGCCGATTTCGTGAACATCTTCGGGATGTGGTGGCATGGGCGGGAGGAGATCCGGGCGAATCACGTCGGCATTCACAAGAGCGTCTTTGCAAAGAGCCGCCTCGCCAGCGTGCGTGTCGAGACACGCTTCGTCGCGCCGGATCTCGCGGTCGTCCGCTGGGCATGGGAGCTGACGGGCGTCGTCACCCCGGATGGCCAGCCCGTGCCCGACATGCAGGGTATCCTGGTGCACGTGGCGCGGCGCGCGGGGGACCGGCTCCAGATCGTGACGACGCAGAACACGCAGGCAACGGCCGACGCATTCCGCGCTGTGCGCGCCATGGATGCCCCGGCCCGACCCGCCCAGTAGCCGCCCGCGGGCGTGTCCGCCCGGCGAACGCGCCTACCGCACAAGCGCCGGCGCGCTCAGCGCGGCCACGTCCGTCATCCCGGCCTGGACGCGCGCGTAGATGCCGCACGCCTCGCCGGCGATCAGGTAGATGCCGTAGTTGACCGATTCGCGCCGCGCGTTCTCCAGGGCGGAGAAGTACCGCTGCGCGATCCACCGCCCCTCCCGGGCCTTGGCCAGGGACGCGCGCCAGACCTCGTCGGGGGTGTGGCGCCCGAGGATCACCTCTTCTCCCTCGGCGCCGTAATCGCTCTTCAGGACCCACTCCTCGCGCTGCGCGAGGAGCAGCTCGGGGTGCACCGTCTCCAGCCGCGACGTCACCGGGACGTGACGCTGGATCACCGACTGCGCGTGCGGCGAGAAGCGATGGAGGTGCTCCCACATGAACGCCATCGAGCGCTTGTTCTGCGGCAGCACGGCGCCGAGCGGGTTCAGGATCGCGGCGCGCCCGTCGGCCGAGGCGGACAGCACGGCGCCGAGCGGGCCGGCGAGCGGCTCGGCGTCGGGGATCTGCTCGTCGGTCCACACGCTCGAGCGCTCTCCCCACCAGTCCGTCTTGTAATGGCGCAAGAGGACCGAGAAGGGGACGTCGAAGAGCGACAGGCCGCGATCGTCGTGGCCGAGGTTGTACGGCGAGCCGAGGAGCACGGAATACCCGCGCTCCGTGAGCCAGCGCTGGTAGAGGCGGATGACCGAGAGGTCCTCGGTGAACTCCGTCGGATAAACGAAGCCGAGGCGCCGCGTCGCGGCCTCGCCGAGGAGCGCGCGGGCGACCTCGTCCACCATCGCGCAGAACCGGGCGCCGAGCTCGCCGTTGGGGTCGCGCGCGCCCGGGTGATCCGGCGCAGCGAGCGCGCTCAGCACGACCGCCTCCGCCTCGCCCGTCGGCGTGTCGCAGTTCAGCTCGGCGATCGCCGGGCCCTCGTCCGTCAGGAAGACGTCGGCGCGCGCGATGCCGTGCCACAGCGGCTGTGACGAGAGCCACATCGCCTTCTGACAGGGCGTCAGACAGAAGAAGTCGTCGAGCAGCGACGGCTCGTCCGCGACGATCAGGCAAAGCTCGTTGTAGACCGCCGCGACCTCCTCGGCGGCGCGGTACAGGGCGCGCTGCTCGGCGGCGGTGACGAACACCGGCTCCTCGCGGAAGCGCGGGGCCCCGTCGAACCAGGGGTCGGTGATGATGCCCGTGTCGACGATCTTCGCGGCGAAGGCGTCGTAGGCGCGGTCAGCGGAGGTCATAGGAGGCGCGCGATGGCGATCGAGGTCGCGAGGTAGGTCGTCGCCTCGAGCGCGCCGAGCCCCTCGTTGCGGTCGGCCGCGATGCCCGCGTCGAGGCGGCCGCCGCGCAGCGCGAGCGGCGCGCCGAGCAGCACGCTCTGCACGAGGAGCTGCCGCACAGGGTAGAGGGCGAACAGATAGAGCAGCACCCCGCCATAGCCCTTCAGCGAGATGAAGAGACCCTCGAAGTCGCCCTCCAGCGCCCGCGCGATGATGATCGCCACGGCGATCGAGGCGCCGGCGTAGCTCAGCGCGGCGGCGAGGTTCTCTCCCTGGATCTGCTCGGCGTCATCGTACGTGGTGAGCGCCCGGAAGAGCGAGATGAACACGTGCAGCGTGATCTGCGCGAGGACGAAGAAGCCGAGGGAGATCGCGAGATCGCCGAGATCCTTGCCCGCGATCGCGCGCGAGGTGATGAGCCCGGTCGCCACGTAGTGCGCGCCCGCCGCGAGCCCCGCGGCCGCGTTGCCGCGCTCGATCTCGGCCGGGAGCCGCGCCCTGAGCAGAAGGCGGATCCCGAGCTGGCCGGTCGCGAGCACGAGGAGCAGGCCCACGACGGCGAACGCGCTCACCCAGAGGAGGTCGCGCGCGAAGCCCTCCCCCTCGAGGCAGTTCTTCACGGCGTTTGCGGCGACGAGGAACACCGCGAGGACCTGGCCCACCGTGAGCAGCCGGCGGGCGGCGTTGCTCTCCGTGAGATCGCGGGCGACCGTGTGCGTGGGTGAGAAGACCCTCTGCCCGATGCGCAGCAGGGCGAGCAGAGCGAGCGTGGTGCCCAGCCCGAACCCCATGACGTAGGACAGATCCATGGGACGCACGCTACAGAACGCGCCGCGCCCTCACAAGCCCAAGCCTCGCGTCACGCCGCCGCGAGGCGCAGGCGGGCTTCGGGGTTTGCGGGGCGCCCCGGGCTTTGTGATATGGGTAGGCCTGCCGGGCTGTGACGCCCCGGCTCCGGCGGCGGACCCATGGTCGAACCTCCTTGTGACTCCGGCATCCAGGGCATCTTCGCGCGACCCTATATCGATCTCGAGCCGTACCTCGACCTCGCCCCGCTCGACGAGATCCACGAGGAGATCTGCCTCGGGCTCACGCAGGTGCCGATCGATTACACCGGCGGCAGCCACCGCGCGATGGGCATCATGCCGCCGTCGCGCCTCGGCGAGGCGTTCGCCGACTACGGCGAGGTGATCCGCGGCCTCGGCGACGAGGAGTTCGCCACGTTCCAGCGCCTCTCGGACGACCCTTCGTCGATCGAAAGCACCGCGCGCGCCGCGCTCGAGTTCGGCGAGGAGCGCGAGATCCCGCTCTCCCGACGGCAGATGCTGTGGCTCAAGTTCCGCCATGGGGTGTACTTCCCCTGGAAGGTCTATGTCGAGCTCATCCCGAACCGCTATTGGAGCGACAAGAGCCGGAGTGAAGGCAAGGACTTCACCCGCCTGGCGCGGTCGTTCTTCCCGAGGACGATCGCCTACGTGAAGCGCCTGCCGTTCGCGTCGATAGGGCGCTGCAACATCATGGGTCTCGAGGCCAACGATCACGGCACGGTGCACCACGACGGGGAGGGGAGGGCGCCGGACAGCGAGCCCGACCACTTCATCACGCTCTGTCCCGCGGGCAACAAGCGCCTGTTCCTGTGGGACGAGCGGGCGCGGCGGAAGACGGCGGTCGCCGGCCGGGCCTACTGGTTCAACGATCACGATTACCACGGCGTCGAGGCGGACCCGTACTTCAGGTACTCGGTGCGCATCGACGGCACCTTCACGCCGGAGTTCATCGAGGCGCTCCGGCGCGACCACGCCAGGGCGGCCGGTGTCGCGCCGCCCGCGCCGCCGGCGCAGGCCGAGCGCGCGCCGCAGGGCGCCGGGGAGGCCGCAGCGTGAGCCAGATGGACGAGCCGTTCGAGCGCGCCGAGGTGCTCGACAAGCCCGGGATCGTCGGGGCGCGCTGGTGGCACAAGGGTCTGGCCGACGCGCCGAAGGACGCGTCGCGGCGGAACGCGATCCTGGCCGCGCTCGGCGCTGTCGGGCTCGTCGGCGTGGCGGCCGCGATCGCCGTGGCCGCGGACGGGTGCTCGGACGATGAGACCGCGGTGCAGCGGAAACGCGCGCTCGACATGCAGCGGACGTTCGGCTGGAGCTTCGGCGCCGCGCAGGAGAGCGTGACGTTCGACGGTGAGTCGAAGAAGCCGTTCGACCGGGCCGCGCTCGCGAGGATGTCCACCGACCTCAGGCCGGCGGACGAGGGCGCGCGCGCTTACTACGTGCCCGCGCTGTTCGAGTCGCCGTCGGCGGTGCCCACGCTCGTCGCCGGGGGGGATCCGGCGCCCATCACGCCGCTCGGCGATGTGCTCCGGCCGATCTTCACTGCGGCGATGGACCGCGCCTACCGGAGCGGCAAGGCGCTCGCGTCGCTGCTCCTCGCCGCCCGGACGGACAGCGGCCTCCGCCGCGACATCGCGGTCATCGTGGATCTCGACGGCCCCGAGTCGGTGGCCTTCGCCGCCGGTGCGGCGGAGGCGTTCGACCCGGTGTTCACGTTCGACAACTGGCCGCATCCGCGGGGCGTCGTCAAGGCGCACCTGACGCTCGCCTCGGCGGCGTACTACCAGCCGCTCTTCGCCCGGTCTCATCCCGGCCCCCGCGCGACGATGTTCGTCCTCGATCGACAGCGGCTCTCGCCCTATTCGGACGACGCGACGCAGTTCGACAACCGGCATGTCGCGAGGCTGCCGTCCGCCGAGGCGCTCTGGGACCGAGGGGTTCGCCATGTGCTGGTCGTGGTGCCCACGGAGAGGGACACGACCGAGTCCGACGACCTCAACGACGACCTCGTTGCGTTCCGGTCGCGCCGGCTCGATGTCGGGTTGATGGCCGCGAGCGTCTTTGCCGCCGATCCGGCGGAGCCGAAGCCCGCGAACGACACCGAGGACTGGCCTCCCTACTACTATGGCGGCCGCGCCGCGTCGCACGGCTGGTTCTGGATCGACTATCCGTGGGGGCCGCCCCCTCGCCCGGCGCCCGTCGAGCCGAGCGCGCCGAGGCCCGGCAAATTGTACGTGCCGACGCAGCGCGCGACGCCGTTCTCGAGCGGCACCGCGTCGAGCGGGGTGTCGCCGAGCCCGGACGGCTTCGGGACGGTGCCAGTCGTCGTGGCGCTCGGCACCGGCGTGATCCTCGGCGCGGCCCTCAGCCGGAGCGGCTCGTGGAACCGGGCTTCGGGCGGATACGGAGGCTGACCGTGGAGCACTCGATCTTCGCGATGGAGGTGTGTGCGCGCATGGACCCCGGGAGCACGCTGCAGCGCACGCTGCACGAGGCCGTCCAGGTCCAGTTCGAGAAGATGAGCCTGCAATACAAGTGGTACCAGTACCGCCGCGCGCAGATGGCGCTGCTGTCCAACCTGCACGCCCTCGAGAAGGGGTGCTGGGACTACTTCGACGACGACTCCCGGGCGCTCAACGATTACGGCATGTGGTCCCGCGGCATGATCACGGAGGAGGGCGCGCGCAAGGGGCCGTCGGGGACGCCGGACCCGTACCGCGGCCAGCCCCGCTACCTGACCTTCACGATGGCGTTCCTGCTGATCCAGGGCTCACCCACGGATCGGATGCTCCGCACGGTCTGCGACATCCCCAAGGACCGCCTGTGGCGCCGCGACGTGTTTGGCCACATCCTCCAGAACCTCGGCCACGTGAGCTTCGCCAGCGTGAAGTCGGATGTCATCTACCTGATCCCGCGGGACGAGGGCTGGGCGCTGACGGCCGACGATCTGACGGATCCCAAGTTCCACTACCTGCGGAAGATCGTGTGACACTGTGTAGCACTGCTCGAAAGGGAGCGCGGGAGCGTCGACCCGGATCTCTGGTTTCGCCTTCCGTATCGCGAGATATTCGAGCACTTCCCCATCGGCATCGTCGTCCGTCGCGCGGACGGCGCGTCCATCGGCGCCAACCGGCTACACATCCCCATCGCCGAAGGCGTGCTGGCCATGCCCCTCGTCGGCGACTTTGACAAGGATCGCGCCCGCCAGGTGCTCGAGACCCTCCTCGACGGCGTGGTCCAGCGCGGGGCCCGTACGGCGATCCTCGACGTCACCGGCGCCGGGGACGAGGTCGCCCAGGGGCTGGTCCAGATCGCCAAGGCCGTGCGCCTGCTCGGCGCCGAGGTGGTGCTCACCGGCGTCCAGCCGCAGATGGCCCGGGTCATCGCCGCCATCGAGGAGAGCCTCCACGGCGTCGCCGTCGTCCGCAGCACCCTCGAGAGCGGCATCGACCACGCGCTGCGGGCACGCCGGGCGGCCGGGCGCTGAGGGGCCGCCCTCGGGCACCGCGGCATGCGCCGGACTGCGCCCGGGCACCGGCCAGGTCGGCCTGGGCGCCGCCCGTGCTGTCCCGGGCGCTCGCCAGACGCTCAGCGGAGCTGCGGCCGAACTTCAGGAACACCGCCGGCGTGACGACGATGTCGAGCAGCGTCGACGAGAGCAGGCCGCCGAGGATCACGACCGCGACGGGCTGCAGGATCTCTTTGCCCGGCTGACCCTTGGACAGCGCGATGGGCACGAGCGCCAGGGCGGCGGTGAGCGCGGTCATCAGCACCGGAACGAGGCGTTCCAGCGAACCCCGGACGATCATCGCCTCACCGAACGACTCGCCCTCTTCCTTCATGAGGTGGATGTAGTGCGAGATCATCATGATGCCGTTGCGCGAGGCGATGCCGCATAGCGTGATGAACCCGACGAGGGTCGCGACGGACAGGACCCCGCCGGTCAGAACGACGGCGAGCACCGAGCCGACCAGAGCGAGCGGGATGTTCAAGAGGATCTGGAGGGCCACGGTCCACGAGCGGAACTGCGAGTACAGGACCACCAGCATCCCGGCGAGGCTCGCGAGCGAGAGCCATCCGATCAGCCGCGACGCCGAGCGCTGGCTCTCGAACTGCCCGCCGTACGTCGCGTAGTAGCCCGGCGGCTTCGGGATCGCGTCCACGGCGCGCTGGATATTGCTCACGACTTGCTCCAGGTCGCGCCCCGCCACGTTGGCCGAGACCACGATGCGCCGCTGCGTGTCGTCGCGGCTGATCTGGTTCGGCCCCATGCTCTCCGTCACGTCGGCGAGGTCGGACAGCGGCACCTTCGCGCCGCTGGGCGTATCGACGAGCGTGCGCCGCAAGGCGCCCGTGTCCTCGCGGAGCTCCGGCGGGTACCGCAGCACCACATCGATGGTCCGCTGCCCCTCCAGAAGCTGTGTGACGGTACCGCCCGCGAGGGCGAGCTCGAGCATCTCCGAGAGCTGACCCGCGTTGACCCCGAGCTGCGCCGCGCGCTCTCGGTTCACCTTGATGGCGATCTGCGGGATGAGCACCTGCTGCTCGATCTGCAGGTCCTTCACCCCGGCGACGCCCTGCATCGCGTCGCGCGCCGCCTTGCCGAGGCGCCGCAGCTCGCCGAGATCCTCGCCGAAGATCTTCACGGCCACCTGCGCACGGACGCCCGAGAGCAGGTGGTCGAGCCGGTGCGAGATCGGCTGGCCCACGTTGACCGCCACGCCGGGGATCTTGTCGAGCTGGCCGCGGATGTCGCCGAGGATCACCTCGCGCTCGCGCTCGGACGCCCGGAGATCGACGTCGATCTCCGAATAGTGGACCCCCTCCGCGTGTTCGTCGAGCTCCGCCCGGCCGGTCCGCCGCCCGGTCGACACGACCTCGGGGACCTCGTGGATCAGCTGCTCGGCGAGCGTGCCGAGGCGACTCGACTCGGCGAGCGACGTGCCCGGCCTGGCGATGACGTTCACTGTGAGCGTCCCCTCGTTGAACGGCGGGAGGAACTCGCCGCCCAGGAACGGCACCGTCGCCGCGGCGGCGAGGACCAGCGCGCCTGCCGCCGCCATCACGGCCCCGGGGTGCCGCAGCGACGCCGCGAGCACGCGCCGGTCCGCGGCCTTGAGCTTGCGCACCAGCCAGCCTTCCTCGTGGCTCATGCGCTTCATGGACGGCAAGAGATACGAGCAGAGCGCGGGAGTGACCGTCAGGGATACAACCAGCGATGCAAGGATCGACACGATGTAGGCGACCCCGAGCGGAGCGAAGAGCCGCCCCTCGATGCCGCTCATGGCGAACAGGGGGACGAAGACCAGGACCACCAGGATCGTCGCGAAGACGATGGAGCTCCGGACCTCGCTCGACGCGTCGCGGATGACGTCCATCGCCGGCCGCGGCGAGGCGAGCGCCCTGTTCTCTCGAAGGCGCCGGAACACGTTCTCCACGTCCACGATGGCGTCGTCGACGAGCTCGCCGATCGCCACCGCGAGACCGCCCAGCGTCATCGTGTTGACCGACAGGTCGAAGGCCCGGAACACGAGCGCGCTCGCGATGAACGAGAGCGGGATGGCGGTCAGCGTGATCGCGGTCGTCCGGAAGTTGAGCAGGAACAGGAAGAGGACGATCGTGACCAGGATCGCGCCGTCGCGCAGCGCCTCGACCACGTTGTGGACCGCGCCCTGGATGAAGGTCGCCTGCCGGAAGAGGTGCGGGTTGATGGTGACGCCCGCGGGCATCGACCTCTGCAGCTCGGCCACGGCCTTGTCGATGCTGCCGGTGAGCGCGACGGTGTCGGCGCCCGGCTGCTTCTGCACCGAGAGGATCACGGCGGGCTTGCCGTCGATCGACCCGTCGCCACGCTTGATGCGCGCGGCCTCTTGCACCGTGGCGACCTGCGCCAGGGTCACCGGCGTCCCGTTCCGCATGGCGATGACGGTCGCGGCGATGTCCGCTTCGGTCCGGGCGCGGCCGAGCGTCCGCACGAGGAACTCCAGCCCCCGCCGGTCGACGTAACCGCCGGTGGCGTTGGCGTTCGCGCCGGTCAGGGCGCGCGAGATCTCGTCGAGCGACACCGCCGCGGCCGCGAGCTTGGCCGGGTCGACGGTGACCTGGATCTGGCGGACCTCGCCGCCGATGGGGATCACCTGCGCGACCCCCGGGATCGTGAGCAGCCGCGGCCGGATCACCCAGTCGGCCTGGGTCCGGAGGGTCATGGGCGAGACCCCATCGCCCTGCACCCCGATCAGCAGGATCTCCCCCATGATCGAGGCGACGGGCCCCATCTGCGGCGTGACGCCCTTCGGGAGCTGCTCCGTCACCGTGGCAAGGCGCTCGGCGACGAGCTGTCGGTCGCGGTAGATGTCCGTGGACCAGTCGAACTCGACGTACACGACGCTCAGGCCGACGCCCGAGGTAGAGCGGACGCGCTCGACCCCGGGCGCGCCGTTCATCACCCGCTCGAGGGGCACCGTGACCAGCGTCTCCACCTCCTCGGGCGCCAGCCCGGGAGCCTCGGTCATGAGGGTGACCGTCGGCCGATTCAGATCAGGAAAGACGTCGATCGGGAGCTTCAGCAGCGAGTACGTCCCGTAGACGAGCACCAGCGCCGCCGCGGCGATGACGAAGAGGCGGTTCCTGAGGGAGAAGCGGATCAGGGTTTCGAACATGGTTCCTGCTAGCCCCCGGCGGCGAGGAGGACGGCCATGGCGCCGTCGACGACCACGCGCTCTCCCGCCGTCACGCCCGCCGTGATCCCGATCGCGCCGGCGGACTTCGGCCCGATCGCGACCGCGCGCAGCTCGAACGTCTCGGGGCCGGTCTTCACGACGACCGTGGGCGTGCCGCTGCGATCGAGCAGCGCCGAACCCGGGACCACGACGCTCTCGACGGGCGCGCTCCCCGCCATGCTGATGTTGACGAGCGCGCCGACGCGCGCGCGCCGGTCTTTGTTGTCGAACTCGAAGAGCGCCTGGACGGAGCGGGTCGCCGGGTCGACCAGCGACGCGACGGCGAGGCGTCTGGCCTCGAAGCGCGCTGCGGGACCCGTGACGAGCGTCACCTCCGCGCGATCGCCCGCCAGGCGCGCTGCGTCCGCCTCCGGGATGCGCACGTCGACCCAGAGCGTCGCCAGATCGACGACGCGCCAGAGCTCGGTCCCCTCCGCGACCTGGGCGCCCGGGCTCACGCGGCCGGAGACCACCGTCCCGTCGATCGTCGCGCTGAGCCGCTGCGCGCCCGCCCCGCTCGCGAGCACCCCGACGTCCGCCCGGGCGCGCGCGACCTCGGCCCTGGCGATTTCCACCTCGGCCTCGGCGGCCTGGATGTCCTTCTCGGCGACGATCCCCTTGAGCTCGCGGCGTCGTGCGAGCTCGCGTTCGGCCAGGCCGAGTCGCGCCTCGGCGGCGGCGACCCGGGACGCGGCGTCGCTGCGCGACAGCCCGAGCTGCGCGCTCTCCGCGCCGCCCAGGCTCGGCCGGAGCGTCGCGAGGAGCTGCCCCTTCTTCACGTCGTCGCCGAGCCGGAGGAACCCGCCCTCGGGCGGGAAGAGCCGGCCGGACGTCGTGGCCACGACGGCCAGCTCGCCCGCGGGGCGCGCGACCACGGTGCCGATCCGCCCGAGGCTCGTGGCCAGCGCGCCGCGCTTCGCGCGCTCGGTGCGCAGCCCGAGCAGGAACTGGGTCTCGATCGGCACCCGGGCCACGTTCGGGTCCGCCGCGGCGCTGGCTGCGGGCTTTGCGGGCACGCTGTGGTCCTCGCCGCCGTGCGCGTCGGCGCGCTCCCCGAGGCCCGTGACCGCGAGGGCCGAGGCGATGGCGAGCGCGGCGGTGATGGACAGGGATCGGGCGCGGCTCACGAGGCCCCCTGCGGGAGCGCGGAGGGATCCTCGGGGCGACGGGTAGCGGCAGGCGGCTTCCGCCTCGAGCGACGCCCGAGCGCATACCCGATCCCGCCGCTGAGCACGGCCAGCGCTCCCGCGGCCGCCGCCAGGCCGCCGAAGGGCAACTCCCGGCCCGGCGTCATCCCGGTCGGCGCGGCGGCGGGCGCGATGGCGCCGAAGCGCAGGTCCCCGACGAGCACGAGGTCGAAGGCGTCCCCGGCCTCGACCGATACGACCCCGTTGGCGGTTGCTCCTTCCGGGGCAGCGGGGAACGCGACCTCATAAACGCCGGCGGCTGCCGTCTTCCCCGCGTCCGCGGCGAACGTCAGCCCTCCCTTCAGCTCGAGGCGGACACGCGCGCCTTCGACCGGCGCGCTGGAGTCGGCCCGAGCGACGTAGAGGCGCGCGGGCAACGGTCCTTCTGCCTTCTTCGCCGGGTACTTGATGACGACCGAGAACACCGCCGTTTCCCCGGACACGACGTGCTCTGTCCCGGTGCTCGCGGCGGTCGGCGCGGCGGGCGCCGCATGATCCTCGCCGCCGTGCGCGGAGGCACGCGGGGCCGACGCAACCATCGCGAGCGCCACGGCACAGGCGAGGTGCTTCTTGTGCATCATGGTTCTTCTCCGAGCGCGCGGGACAGCTCCGCGCGGGCTTTCAGGTAGGCGGCGCGCGCCTCGAGGATCTGGACGCGCGCGCGGGCGACGCGCTCGGCGCGGGCGAGGGTGTCGAACAGATCGATCTGCCCTGCTGCGTAGCCCCTCTCGACCATCGCCTGCGCCTCGTCGAGCCGGGGAGCGATGGCCTGCCACCGCGCGAGGGCCGCCCAGCTCGCGTCGACCGCGGACCTCGCGCGAGTGACCGCTGCGCTGATCTGCCGGGCGGCGATCGCGCCCTGCTCGCTGGCGGAGCTCGCGTCGGCGAGCGCGCGGGCTCGCTCGGCCTGGTTCCGGTCGAAGAACGGCAGCGGCACGGACAGCGTGATCTGAAGCTGCGTGCGCTCGTGCCGGACGCCGGTCGCCCCGTCCGGGCTGGCCAGGGCGGCATCGCGCTCTTCTCGCCCCACCTCGACCCCGAGGCCCAGCGTGGGCTCCGGGAGCGCGGCACGTGCGGCGAACGCGCGCCGTGCCTCGGCCTCTCCCATCCGGGCCCGCCAGAGCCCGACCTCGGGCCGGCGGCGGAGCGCGGCGGCCACGAGCACGTCGCGGCCACGGGCGTCTGGCGGCCGGACCGGCGCCTCCGCGACGCGGAGGGACGAGGGCTCCGCAGCGGCGATGAGCACCCCGAGCCGCGCCTGCGCGCGCGCGAGCTCGGCCTTCGCGCCGGCGAGCTCGGTCGTCGCACCGGCGCTCTCGGCGCTGGCCAGGATCGCGTCGAGATCCGACCGCTCACCGGCGCGGGAGGCCGCCGCGGTGCCAGCGGCAATGCGCTCGAAGACCCGGTCGAGCTCGGTCCAGACGGCGAGCACGCGCTGCGCTCGCTCGAGCTCGATGAACGCCTCGGCCGCCTCGGCGAGCCCGTCGAGCTTCAGCACCACCCCCTCCAGCTCCGCGACGGCGACCTTCTGCTGGCCGGCGCGCGCCGCTGTGGCCGCGACCCCGACGACGTCGAGCCCTTGCTCGATGCCGACCGAGAAGGTCCGGTCCTCCGGGTGTCCGAACGGTGCGCCGAGATCGACGCCCCCCGTGAGCACGGGGTTCGTGCGGGGCCAGCGCCCCGCGCCGGCCGCCTCCGCGCGTGCAGCGCGCGCGCCCTGCTTCGCCTCCACCGCCGCGGGGGACCGCGCGGCGGCGCGCGCCTTCACCTGGGCCCACGTCAGCGTTTCGCCGCGGGCGCCCGACGCGGGCACGAGCGTCAGCGTTGCAGCGAGGGCCGCGAACATCGCGCATCGGGTCCGGTGCGGCCGCCGGGTCGTCATCTCAGTGCCCCGCGTGGTGGTCGTGCCCCGCGTGGTCGTGCCCCTTCTGGCCGTCGTGCCCCGCATGGCCTTCGAGATGGAACGCGAACCGGAGCGAGGTCGCGGTTCCTCCGGCCGGCGTGATGCTGAGCACCCCGTCCACGTGGTCCTGCTTGACCGGATCGATCTTGCCCCGCAGCACATCGGCCTTCTCGTCGTAGGCGAGCTGGGTCTCCTTCGCCCCTGCGACGACGGGCCGGAGGCTCGCCGTGACGCCCTTCGCGGAGCGAGGCTTCTCGGCCGAATCCAGCATCCAGACCGTGATGTCGCCGGTCTTCTCGAGCTTCACCTCGACATGACCCCCTGCGAGCGACTGGACGACGCCGCCATGCGGCGAGCCGTGCGCGTGGTCGCCGGCCGGATGGTCGGCGGGCGCGTCGGCGAAGGCCGCCGTTCCGCTGGCCGGCACCGTGAGCGTCATCTTCATCGGCGCGCCGCGGACCTTCAGATCCCAGGTGTAATCCGCGTTGTTCGGCGCCGGGCCCTTGGCCGAGAGCGAGCCCTTCGCCTCATTCGGCGCGAGCGTCAGGGTCTGCTTCTCGCCCTTGCCCTTGGGCTCGATCGTGATGGTGCCGGAGACGTCCTTCGGCGGGATCGGCGTCCGGACCGCGTCGCTGACGTAGAGGTCGATGGCGCCGTCGGCCCCGACCACGACCTCGACGTGGTTGTCGCCCTCCATGGTGACCAGGCCTCCGTGACGAGCGTTGTGATCCGCGTGGGGGCGGGTGCTCGCGGCGTGGTCGTGGGGCGCATTCGTGGGGGGCGGCGCCGCGGCGGGAGCTTGTGTCGAGGCGGTGCTTTCGTGGTGGTGGCCAGGTGTCTCCTTCGTGGAGCAGGCCACAAGCGGGATCGAGACGAGCAGAGAGAGAAGGATTTGGCGCATCGTGCTTTCCTGGAGCCGAGGTGCTTGCCCTGGCGAGCGGGGTCCTCAGCAATCAGCGCGCCAAGCGGTCGCGGCCCGGAATTCCGGGCTTCTGCGCGGCGCCCGGTCCCCGTGGTGACCTCGACGGTCACGATCCAGTGGCCGATTCAGTCACAAACTACCCCCCGCCGGGGCGGGGACCGCGTCGGCCGGTCCTGATCGGCGGCTCAGCGCGCCCGTCAGCGCTCGATTGCGGCCCCGGTACGCAGCTTGCGAGGATGCGCCCCTCCATGGCTCCGCCTCCCGCTCCACAGCGCCCGTATCGACTCCGCCGCCGGCTGCTCCTGGTCATCAGCCTCCTCGTCGCCCTGGTCGCCGTGAGCGGCGTCGCCACCGTGCTCACGGGCCTCGCGTCCCGTCGCGCGATCCTGGAGGCCCACGACTTCGAGGTGGCCTCCCGCCGGGCTGCGCTCCTCAGCGTCACCGCGCGCGAGCAGTACATCCACGAGGCCCACACGATCATCCTGCGCGACCGCTCCCACGTCGCGCACCACGACGCCTGGGTGAGCGAGCTCGGCGCGAAGCTCGCCGAGCTACGCCCCGGCCTCGACGCCGAGGCGGCCACGAAGCTCGACGACATCGAGAAGACGAGCCGCGAGCTCAGCCAGCTCTTCTCCATGACCATCCTCCCCGCCATCGATCGGCAGGACTCGCACGAGGTTCACCACGCGCACGACCGCGCGAACGCGCTCGTCGACCGGATGACGCAACATGCGGACAGCCTGGCGCGTCACTTCGACGAGCGCGCCATGGCCGCCGAGCGCCGGGCTGAGCAGTTCATCCGGTTCGCTTTGATCCTCGCGACGGCCGTCTGCGCGCTCGCCGCGGCGCTCGCCTTGATCGCCGGGCGCAAGCTCTGGCGCTCTTTCTCCACCCCGCTCGCCTCGCTCGAGCGCGTCGCCGGGCGCGTCACCGCTGGAGATCGCAGCGCCCGCGTCGAGCCGGTGGCGGCCGTGGAGCTCGCGGCGGTCGCCGACGCGTTCAACCGCATGCTGGACGCGCTGTCGCGCACCGAAGCCGAGCTGGTCGCCTCGGAGCGGCTGGCGGCGGTCGGCCGCGTCGCCGCCGGCGTCGCGCACGAGATCAACAACCCCATCGCCGTGATCCGCGGTTACGTGAAGACGATGGCGAAGGAGGCGGAGAAGCCCGAGCTCCGCGAGGAGCTCTCGATCCTCGACGAGGAAGCGGCGGCCTGCCAGCGGATCGCGGAGGAGCTGCTCATGTACGCGCGCTCTCCGATCCTCTCGCCGCGCCCCGTGCAGGCCGAAGAGCTCCTCAGGGACGCGGCCTCGCACTGCGACGGCGGGCCGGGGCGGCGCGACCAAGTCCCGCTCGTGGACGCCGAGCGATTCTTCATCAACGTGGATCCGCTCCGCATCCGGCAGGTCATCGTCAACCTCGTGACCAACGCGCGCGAGGCGACCTCTGGAACCTCGGAAGGTGACGATATCCTCGTGCGCGGAAGGCGGCAGGACGATGGCTACCGGATCGAGGTCCTGGACCGGGGAGCCGGTATTCCCGAGGCGGCGCGCGAGCGGCTCTTCGAGCCGTTCTTCACGACCCGCCGCGACGGCACCGGCCTCGGCCTCGCGGTCTGCTATGGTCTGGTGACCGCGCACGGCGGGACCATCCGGGCGGAGCCCAGGCCGGGAGGCGGGTCCCAGTTCGTGATCGACTTGCCGGGCGTCCTCATCGAGGAAGCAAGGGAGAGCCAGGAGCGCGCATGAAGCCGACAGTGCTCGTCGTCGACGACAAGGCGAACATGCTGGCGCTGCTCTCCAAGGTGCTCGGCAAGAGCGCCAAGGTCCTGACGGCGCGGGGCGTGCGAACGGCGCTCCAGATCCTTGAAACCGAGCCGGTCACAACCGTCGTCTGCGATCTGCGCATGAACGACGGGGACGGGCTGGAGGTGCTCCGGGCAGTGCGCGCGCGCTGGCCCGGAGTGCCCTTCATCCTGATGACCGCTTATGCGTCGGTCCCGACCGCGGTCCAGGCCATGCGCGAGGGCGCCTACGATTACGTGACGAAGCCGTTCGACCCGGACGAGCTGCGCGCGCTGGTCGAGCGGGCCACGGCGCAGGCCGCGGTGCTGAAGGGCGAGCAGGAAGCGCCGGATGCCCAGGGCTTTGCGGGCATGACGGGGCGTTCGCCCGCGATGCGGGCGCTCTACCAGCTCATCGAGCGCGTGGCGCCGACGGACGCGAGCGTGCTCATCCTGGGCGAGACAGGCACCGGGAAGGAGCTCGTGGCGCGCGCCATCCATGAGCACTCGTCCCGCGCGTCGCACCGCCCCATCGCCGTCAACTGCGCGGCCATCCCCCGTTCGCTCATCGAGAGCGAGCTGTTCGGGCACGCGCGCGGCTCGTTCACGGGCGCGGCCACGGACCGGGCGGGGCTCTTCGAGGAGGCGCACGGGAGCACGCTGTTCCTCGACGAGATCGGCGAGCTCAGGCCGACGGTCCAGGCGAAGCTCACGCGGGTGATCGAGGAGCGGGCGGTGCGGCGCATCGGCGAGTCGCGCGAGCGCAAGGTGGACGTGCGGCTCATCAGCGCGACGCACCGCGACCTCCGGGCCATGGTCAAGACGGGCGCCCTCCGCGAGGACCTGTGGTTCCGGCTCAACGTCTGCGTCGTCGAGCTGCCCCCGCTGCGCGAGCGCGCGGAGGACATCCCGCACCTGGCGCAGCGGTTTCTCGCCGAGCGAGCGCCGCAGTCGCGCTCGTCCGCGACCGGGTTCTCGGCGGCGGCGATGAGCGCGCTCCAGATGTACCGGTGGCCTGGCAACGTGCGCGAGCTCAAGAGCGCCGTCGAGCGGGCGCTGGTCATCGAGACGACGAGCGAGATCCGCCTCGAGTCGCTGCCGTCCGAGGTGCAGGGGGCGAGCCCGCTCCGGCTCACGAGCTCGAGCGACGTGGACCTCGCTCAGCTCTCGTATCGGGAGGCGGTCGACGCGTCGCGCGAGGAGATGAACCGGCGCTACCTGGAGGCCGTGATGCGCCGCTTTCGCGGCGACGTGCTGAAGGCCGCCGCCCACGCGGGCGTCGAGCGGGAGAGCTTCTACCGGCTCCTCCGCCGCTGCGGCCTCTCCGCCGACGACTTCCGCGAGGAGCGCCGGGGCACGGACGGATCGAAGAACTGAGCGGGCATTCACCGCGGAACATGGGCGAGCCGGCGCCTCGAACGCCGGAAACCATGGTCCTGCTCGCCCGCCATCGCGGGTCATTGCGCACCGTCTGCTGCGGGAGCGCCGGGCGGCCGCGCGAAGCGACAAGCGGCGCCCGCGGGGTGCTTGGGATGTAAGAAACCCGAACCGCGCTCGTCGGCGAGGAGGGAGACGACATGAACCACGGGCATCACCACGATCACGGCCACCTTCACGAGCACGGCCGCCCTGCTCCTGCCGACCTGGACCGAGAGCAGATGAAGGATCCGGTCTGCGGGATGGCCCTTAAGCCGCTCGATCCGGCCCAGGCGACGCGCGTCGAGTACGTCTGCCCGATGCACCCCGAGGTCGTCCGCACGGAGCCGGGCTCCTGCCCGATCTGCGGGATGGCCCTCGAGCCGCGCACGGTGACGCTCGAGGACGCGCCGAACCCGGAGCTCGCGGACATGTCCCGGCGCTTCTGGATCAGCGTCCCGCTGAGCCTCGTTGTCCTCGTGCTGGGGATGTCCGAGATGATCCCGGGCCAGCCGGTGCAGCACCTCCTCGACCGATGGCTCGTCTGGATCGAGCTCGCCCTCGCCACGCCCGTGGTGCTCTGGTGTGGCGCTCCGTTCTTCGAGCGCGGCTGGGCCTCGATCAGGACTCGGCACCTCAACATGTTCACCCTGATCGCCATCGGCACGGGCGCCGCCTACGCGTACAGCGTCGTGGCCACGCTGACGCCCGGCGTCTTCCCCCACTCGGTCCGCCACGGCGGCGTGGTCCCGGTCTATTTCGAGGCCGCCAGCGTCATCATCTCGCTCGTGCTGCTCGGCCAGGTCCTCGAGCTCCGCGCCCGCAGCCGGACGAGCAGCGCGCTCAGGGCGCTCCTCGGCCTCGCCCCCAAGACCGCCAGGCGTATCGGCGCGGACGCCCACGAAGAGGACGTCTCTCTCGAGCTCGTGCAGCCAGGCGACCGGCTGCGCGTGCGGCCGGGGGAGAAGGTGCCGGTCGACGGCGAGGTCCTCGAGGGGAGCAGCGCGGTCGACGAGTCGATGGTCACGGGCGAGCCCATTCCGGTCGAGAAGACGCCCGGCGCCCGTGTGGTCGGCGGCACCGTCAACGGCACGGGCGGCTTCGTGATGCGGGCCGATCGCGTCGGGCGCGACACCCTGCTCGCCCGGATCGTCCAGATGGTGGGCGAGGCCCAGCGCAGCCGCGCCCCCATCCAGCGCCTCGCGGATGCCGTCGCCGCGTACTTCGTGCCCGCCGTGATCGCGATCGCGGCGCTGACCTTCGTGGTCTGGCTGCTCGTCGGGCCGGAGCCCAGGCTCTCCCACGCGCTCGTCAACGCCGTGGCTGTGCTCATCATCGCGTGCCCATGCGCGCTCGGCCTCGCCACGCCCATCTCGATCATGGTCGGGACGGGGCGGGGCGCGACGGCCGGTATCCTGATCAAGAACGCCGAGGCGCTCGAGACCTTCGAGAAGGTCGACACCCTCGTCGTCGACAAGACCGGCACGCTCACCGAGGGCAAGCCGAAGCTCGCCTCGGTCGCGACGCTGGGCGACCTCCCGCCGAACGAGATCCTCAGGCTCGCGGCGAGCCTCGAGCGCGGGAGCGAGCACCCGCTCGCGAGCGCGATCGTCGCCGGGGCCCTCGAGCAGGAGCTCGAGCTCCTGCCGGCAGAGGGGTTCCGGTCGATCACGGGCAAGGGCGTGGTGGGCATGGTGGCCGGGCGCTCGGTCGCGCTCGGGAACCTCAAGCTCTTCGAGGAGCTCGGTATCCCGCCGGATGATCTCCCGCGTCGAGCCGAGGAGCGCCGGCAAGAAGGCCAGACGGCGATGCTCGTGGCGGTGGATGGCAAGGCGGCCGGCATCGTCGGCGTGGCCGACCCGGTGCGCGCCTCGACCAGCGAGGCCGTCCGTCTCCTCCGCGACGAGGGCATCCGCCTGATCATGCTCACCGGCGACAGCCGCACGACGGCGGAGGCGGTCGCCCGGAAGCTCGGCATCGAGCACGTCGAGGCCGAGGTGTTGCCCGATCAGAAGGCCGCGGTCGTGAAGCGCCTCCAGGCCGAAGGCCGCATCGTGGCGATGACGGGCGACGGTATCAACGACGCGCCCGCGCTCGCGCAGGCGCACGTCGGCGTCGCCATGGGCACCGGGACCGACGTCGCCATCGAGAGCGCCGGGATCACGCTCGTGCGCGGCGACCTCCGCGGGCTGCTGCGCGCGCGGAAGCTCAGCCGGGCGACGATGCGCAACATCCGACAGAACCTGTTCTTTGCGTTCGTCTACAACGCGCTCGGCGTGCCGGTCGCGGCGGGCGTTCTTTACCCGGTCCTCGGGGTGCTGCTCAGCCCGATGCTCGCCAGCGCAGCGATGAGCCTGAGCTCGGTGTCGGTCATCGGCAATGCCCTCCGGCTCCGCCGGGTCGAGCTCTGATCGAAGGCGCGAATAGGTCAGCGTCGGAACGGCAGGGCCAGCACCTGCCAGAACTGCTGCGACGGCGGATAGCCCGCGGAGCGGTCGACGCCCAGGCGGCGCGGGGCCGCGTCCGGCCGGTACACGAACGTCCCGAAGACCAGATCCCACAGCGGAAGTACGGTCCCGAAGTTCCGGGCCTCGTCGATGTCGGCGCTGTGATGATAGCGGTGCAGCTCGGTGCCGATGAACACGTAATTCAGGAATCCGGCGCGGATGTCGACGTTGAAGTGCGAAATCATCGTCTGCAGATCGATGAGCAACATCGCCGCGAAGACGGCCTGCGGCGACAGCCCCAAGATCAGCAGGGTCGACTGGATCAGCACCGCCGAGATGAGCGCGTTGAGAGGGTGAAACACGCCGTGCATCACCACGTACACGCGATCCGGAAGGTGATGCGCCAGGTGGACCTTCCACAAGAAGCGCCCCAGGGCTCCGTTGCCTTCGTGGCTGAGGCGATGGAACCAGTACTGCAGCAGCTCGAAGACCACAAGGAAGACCCCCACGCTGAGGAGCACGGAGGCGCTGGCGAGCGGGCCCTGATGCCGCTCGCTGAGCCACAGGGCCAGGGTGCCGAAGCCGGTCCGCACCACCGCGATGGTGACGCCCGAGGCCAGCAGGTACTTGAGGTCGCGCCAGAAGCTCTGGCGGGTCATGCCCCAGTCCGGCGACAGCGGCAGCAGGCGCTCGACGGTGATGAGAAAGACGGTCAGGCCGAGGAGGTAGCCCCACAGGGCGCGGCTCAGGTCCCAGCCCTGCGTCACGGCGGCGTAGATGATGTACAAGGTCACCGCCAGCAGCAGCGGGTACAGCAGGCGGCTCGTCATCCAGATCAGCGTTCCTCGCATGGGATGGATGCTGAGGTCGGGCGCCTCTTCCACCTAGCGACACGGACCGCGGATTGAACGTTAGTGAACAAGAGCTCGAAAAAGTCCGGAAACGAGGACAGGGACAGGGGCGGCGACAGGACGCGGGCCGCCGGCAAGATCGCGGATCGGCGCGTGCAGGATCGGCGCGTGCAGGATCGGCGCGTGCAGGATCGGCGCGTGCAGAAGAGCCGGAAGCTGCTCTCGGACGCCCTGGTCTCGCTGATCCTGGAGAAGGGCTATGACGAGGTGTCTATCCAGGACATCATCGATCGAGCCAACGTCGGGCGGTCCACGTTCTACTCGCACTACGAGAACAAGGAGCAGCTGCTGCTGTTCGGACACGAGCACCTGCGGGCGCTGTCCCTGCGGGATGCGGGACGTCCGTTCGACTTCCTGCCGTTTTACCGCCACCTCGCCGAGATGCACGAGCTGGTGCGCAAGCTCCTGTCCGCAGAGAAGAGCGAGCGGGTGCTGACGCGCTCCCTGGAGGACATCCTTCAGGGCAGCATCTGCCGCCTGTACGCTCCGCGGATGGCGCCGGAGGAGGGCGCCCTGTTCATGCTCCGCTGCGAGGCGGCGGCGGCGGCGCTGGTGCGGCTGATGACGAGCTGGGTCCACAAGGGAATGCCGTGCTCACCGGAGCGGATGGCGGAGGAGAGCACGGCGCTGCTGCAGCGGGTCCTCGCGGACGAGCGGGCCGCGGCGAGCGGACGGACGCGGAGGGAGTGAGGCGCAGCCGCGCCAGCACGTCCAGGCGGAAGCTACGGAGAGCAAACCTGTTCGCCTTGCCGGTCAGCGGACGGATCGAAGAGCGTAGCGGGCATCCGCCTCTGGGCGACACGGGCGAAAAAAACGTGTCCGCGCGTCACGCCTGGCCCGCTGGTGCCTAGAACAAGCGGCGGCGTCCCGCTGCACCTCGCCGCTGTGACCAAATAGGTTACATTCAGGGGATACCAGGAACCAGCAAGGAGACACCGTCATGGCTTACTCTCGACTCATCGGCCTCGCCGCCGTCGGCCTCGCCCTCGCCGCCTGCGGAGGCTCGGAGACGGGGAGCTCTTCCGCCGGCGCCACGGGAGGGGGCGGCGGTGCGGGAGCAGCGAGCGGCACGGGGGGGCACGGCGGTACTGGAGAGGGAGGCGGGAGCGGCGGCGGGCCTCCGGCGACGGCGCCCGACGCGCCGGTGCTGTCGTTCGTGATGCCGATGCTGGACGTGCTTCACGTCGAGTGGGTGCCGCAGCCGGAGTGCGATCAGATCGAGGCCGAGCGCAAGGACCCGATGCACGACTACGCCGTCGCCTTCACCGTCGCAGGATCGAAGAAGGCCTACATGGACTCCGATGCGACGGAGGACATGGAGTACACGTACCGTCTTCGCTGCAAGGTGGGCGAGGTCTACTCCGGGTACTCCAACGAGATGTCCGGCAACCCCACCGACGAGGAGAGCGAACATTGATACGGCTTTCGCGTGCTCTTTCGGGCGTCGCCTTGCTGTCGCTGCTCGCGGCCGGGTGCGCCGCCGATCGGGTAGAGGAGCCGCCCGCCCCCGATGCCTGGGGCGAGCCCGCCGCCGCGCCCGACAGGAACCCCGATCCCAGGATCGTCGAGGTCGACCTCGAGGCCAAGGAGGCAGAGAAGACCTACCTGGAGGGCACGACCACCACGGTCTGGTCCTACAACGGTGCGGTCCCCGGGCCCCTCATCGAGGCGAACGTGGGCGACACGCTGATCGTCCACTTCAAGAACAGCCTGCCGGAAGAGACGACGATCCACTGGCACGGCATCCGGGTGCCCAACGAGATGGACGGCGTGATGGCCGTGCAGGAGCCGATCGCGCCAGGCGAGACGTTCACGTACCAGTTCACGCTGCGGGACGCGGGGTTTTACTGGTTCCACCCGCACGTGATGGAGCCGGAGCAGATCCAGAAGGGGCTCTTCGGCCTCATCCGGGTGCGTGGACCGAACGAGCCGGAGGCCGATGTCGAGAAGATCGCCGTGCTCGGGGACGTGTCCCTGAACAAGGACGGTACCTTCAATGAAGAGCTCGACGACGACACGATCATGATGGGCCGCGAGGGCAATGTCGTGCTCGTCAACGGCCACGTGATGCCAGCGCTCGATGTGCAACCGGGCGGGCTCACGCGTCTCCGGATCGTCAACGTGGCGAACGGGCGCTTCTTCAACCTGGCGCTCCCGGGCCACACATTCCGCGTCATCGGCACCGACGGCGGGCTGATCCCGAAGCCGTACGATGCCGAGAGGCTCCTGGTCTCTCCCGGCGAGCGCTACGACGTGCTGTTAATCGCCGACGGCGAGCCGGGAACGGAGCTCACCCTGATGAACGAGCCCTACGAGCGCGGGCACCACACCGGACTGGCGGAGCCCATGCCGCTCGCCAGGGTGCGGATCGGCGAGGGGCCCGGGCTGTCCGGGCGCACGCTCCCCGAGACGGGCCCCGCCATCGAGCGGCTGCCGGGCGGGCCGGCGGAGGCGACGATCACGTTCGACGAGGGGTATGTCGATGGCAAGCTGACGTTCACGATCGACGGCAAGGCGTTTCCGGACGTGCCGCCGATCGACGTCCAGAAGGGATCGGTCCATGTCTATGACCTGAAGAACGACGCGGAGATGGACCACCCGTTCCACCTGCACGGCTTCTTCTTCCAGGTCCTGGCCAGGGACGATGTGCCGGTGGCCGACGAGGAGCTCGCCAACAAGGACACCGTGATCCTGCCGCAGCGGTCCACCGTGCGCATCGTGACGCGCTTCGATGAGCCGGGCATGTGGATGTATCACTGTCACATCCTCGAGCACACCGAGCGCGGCATGATGGGCGAGATCCACGTCGGGCCCTGAGGACCCGCTCACCTTCGCCGAGGCGGTCTCGGTCGCCTCGGTCGATCATGATGGACTTCACGCGCGAGCGGGGGCGCGGCGCGGACGCTGCACATCACCGCCTCGGCGGCGAGCCGGCGCATCGCGCAGCTCGAGGGCGAGCTCGGCGTCCGTCTGTTCCACCGGACCACGCGCGCGCTCCGGCTGAGCGACGAAGGCCGCGCCTTCCTCGAGCGGTGCCAGCGCATCCTCGAGGAGCTGGAGGCCGCGAAGCAGTCGATCGCGCACGCCCGCGGGATCCCCGAGGGACGCCTCTGCGTCGAGGCGCCCGCGGTCCTCGGGAGGCTCGTGCTCGTGCCCGCGCTGCCAGGCTTTCTGGCACAGCATCCACGCATCGAGCTCGATCTCCGGCGACGGGACGCGGTGATCGACCCGGCAGCGGAGGGGATCGACGTCAGCCTGCGGATCGGGCATCTCCGGGACGCCCAGGTCGTGGCGCGGAGGCTCGGCGTCACGCGGATGCTCGTGTGCGCCTCACCGGAGTACCTGCGCCGGAGCGGGCCGCCGGCGACGCCGGAGGACCTCCAGCGGCACCGTTGCCTCGCGTTCGTCCGCGAGAGCCGTGTCGTGCCATGGCGTTTCCGTGCAGAGAGCGGGGCGCTCCGGTTCGAGCCCACTGGCTCTCTCAGCGTTAACGACGGCGACGCGCTCAAGGCGCTGGCCGTGGCTGGCGCCGGGCTCGCCTGGGTCTTCGACTTCATGATCGCGCCCGAGCTCGCGTCAGGGGCGCTGGTCACCGTGCTCGATGAGTTCGCCGTGGACGAGCGTCCGATCCACGCGCTCTACCAGAGCCCGCGGCACGTCATCCCAAGGGTGCGGGTCTTCCTGGACTTCGCCTCCACGCTGCTCGGATCACCCCGTTCGTGAGACGCCTGGCGCAGCCCGACGCGAGCGCCCGTCCACTGGCCTGAGGGGGTCGCCGAGCGGATACTTCACGGTGGTCGGTCCCAAGATGATCAGCTAACGATCTCGCCAGGAGGTGCCGGGTATACCGGCGGCCGTGGGACCTGGTGCCTCCATGCCTGATGACCTCGCCAGGCACACGAGGACGTGCGCGATAGAGGGGCGAACTCGCCAGTTGACGGGTGGACACGTAGCCATGCCGGATTTGATGGAGGAACTGGATGACCCTATCCAGGCGTCGCTTGTTTGCTGAAATCGCCACGGTCGCCGCTGCCCTTGGAGCATGCCGGGCAGCTTATCCCGAGGCGGGAGACCCTACCCCCGTGGCCGCACCGGCGGGGAGCGACCCGATGGCGCTGGCGCGGGACGAGCGGTTCTGGCGCAGGATCGCTCGCCAGTACCAGGTGAGTCCAGACTTCACCAACCTAGAAAACGGTTACTATGGAATCATGCCTGAGCCGGTGTACCGTGAGTACCTGCGCAACACCAGGCGGCTCAACGACTCGAGCTCGTACCTGCTGCGTACCACCTACAAGGGCGAGGAGGAACGGGTCCGCGAGCGGCTTGCCGCTGTGGCGGGCGTATCGAAGGAGGAGATTGCGCTCACCCGGGGCGGCACCGAGGCGCTGCAGAACCTCATCGGGGGCTATAACCGGCTGCGCCCCGGGGACGCTGTCATGTACGCCGACGTCGACTACTACAGCTGCCAGTACGCCTTCAACTGGCTGCGCGATCGGCGCGGCGTGGACGTCGTGACCATCTCGATCCCGGAACCGCCGACCAGGCAGGCCGTCCTCGACACCTACGCCAGGGCGCTGCACGAGCACCCACGGGTCAAGCTGCTTCTGCTCACTCATATCAACAATCGCACCGGCCTCGTTGTGCCCGTGCGCGAGGTCGTCGCCATGGCCAGGGACGCCGGCGTGGACGTGATCGTCGACGCGGCCCACTCCTGGGGTCAGCTGGACTTCACGATCGGCGACCTGAACGCGGATTTTGCTGGGTTCTCGTTGCACAAGTGGATCAATGCACCGCTCGGCGTCGGTTTCCTCTATATCCGCAAGGGTCGGACCGCCGACATCGACCGCTTCCTCGCCGACGAGCTCCACCCGGCAGACGACGTGCGCTCCCGGGTTCACTCGGGCACGCTCGACATCGCCCCCTTCCTTACCCTGCCGGTCGCGTTGGACTGTCATCTCGCGCTGGGCGCTGCGGCGAAGCAGGCCCGGCTACGCTACCTGCGGGATTGCTGGGTCAGCCGGGTGAGACAGATCGGTAACGTCGAGGTGCTGACCCCGGACGAGCCGGAGATGTACGGGGCGATCACGTCGTTCCGGATAGCCGGGCGAACCTCGGAGGCCGACAACGTGGCGATCGCCGATTATCTGATGGACGCGCACCGGATCTTCACGGTGCGCCGCGGCGGGCTCGCGAAAGGTGACTGCGTGCGGGTGACCCCCGCCTTGTATACCTCGGTCGATGACGTCGACCGTTTGGCGAGAGCTCTGGTGGATGTCGCCCATCGGTTTCGAAGCTGACAGAGACCCCGGAAGCGCGCACCGCGAAGAACGGACCACGCAGCATCGGGAACGCCGGCGGGCGGGTTCGCCCGAGGCATGGGGGCAAGAGAGCCTCCCGGTCAGCGCGCTGGAGCCCGCTCGGCACGCTGGCGCAGCCCGAGACTCAGCCACAGGACTTCGGCGGCGAGGGCCGCGAGCATGGCCACCGCGGCCGCCGTGGCGCCGGGCATCTTTGCTCGGATCCCCGAGGCAGCAGCGCCCAGGAGGACGGTTGTTCCGAGCCATGTCGCAACATTGACCCGGCTCGTGCGACCTTCGCTGATCAGGAACCCCTGAACCGCGTTTTGAAGTGAGATGACCATCGGCACGATGGAGCAAAGGAGGACGACGGGCAAACCTCCTGCCAGAAGGGACGAGTCATGTCCGAGGAAGGCGCTCAGCAAGAGCCGCCCAGGCGACGTCACCGCGACGCCGAGCAGAAGCAGTGTACAGGGTACTCCGACGCTCAGCGCAAACCGAACCAGGAGGCCGTCCGACGCCTGGGCGCGGTTGCGGATGATGACTTGCTGGACCATGCGCGTCGTGTTCGCGATCAAGAGCACGAAGCCCCACGCGGCGGGCCAGGCAGCCAGCGCGACGGACGCATCTTCGGCGCGTGCCACGAGCGCTACGAGGATCGCGCGTCCGCCCCAGACCACGAGCATGGAGTTGGCGAGCGGCCAGTAGAACCGCCAGACGCCGGCGACATCCGTCGGGAGGTCGCGCGCGTCTGCGGTTTGCGGCGCGTGAGCTGTGCCGAGCTTCCTGGCCGCTACCGTCACGAGCAGCGCCTCGGAGATCACGCCCAGGATGAGCGCTGTGCCCGCGAGCCAGGCGCCTGGCATGCCGGTCGCGAACCCGACCGCGAGCACGGCGGCGACGACGGCGAGCCTCGCCAGGCCCGCCCGGCCCACCTGCCTGGCGTGGCCGGCGCGGATGAGCTGGCCTTGGAAATAGCGCCGCCACCCGATCGCGGCCGGCCAGAGGATCAAGAGGAGCAGGACGACCTGCGCACGTTCGCCGATTGCGCCGTCGAGGCGCAAGACATGCCGCCCCAAGAACGCGAAGGAGGGCGGCGACGCCAACAGCAAGAGGCAGCCCGTCAGGACCGCTAGGGCGATCATCATGAAGCGAAAGAGCGCCCTCCGGGACGCCACGGCAGCCGACAGCGCGTTCGAGGCGTGCAGGAGCATGATGATCGGACTCTCGAAGAACACTGCGAGCGACTTCGCCACACCGGCAGCTGCCAGGTTCACCTGGGCCTCCGGCAGGTGGGCGAGCGTCGTCGTGATGAGCGGTTCGCCGGCCGCCATCGTCACCTCGCTCAGCGACAGCGGGAGGAACTGCGCCCAGAGCGACCGAACCGTCATCTCCGTCGCCTCAGGCTCGCTCATGCTGCGCGTTCTCCATCATCTTCTCGCGGGACGCCGGTTCGAGCCTCCGGATCGCCGCCATGAGGACATCGTCCTCCAGGATCTCGATGCCCTGCGCGGCGAGCCATTCCCGGTTGTAGACGGTCTCCAGATATCGATCGCCGCGGTCAGGGTTGATGATCACGACCTCTTGGCGCCGCATGAAGGGCGCTGCGTAGGCCAGGCCAGCGGCCACGATCGCGCCGGTCGACGCTCCCAGGAGCAGGCCCTCCTTCTTGGCCAGCGCGTGACAGACGGAGAAGGCCATCTGGTCTGAAATAGAATACGCGGCATCCAGCGCCACCGGAGTGAAGTTGGGTGGAACGAAGGAGAGGCCCAGCCCGGTCATCTTGTACGGATGGCGCGGCGTTCCGAGGATGGCGGAGCCGGCCACGTCGACGCCGACGAGCTTGGTGCCAGCGTACCAGCGCTGGAAGAACTTCGCGACCCCAGCGAGCTGGCCGGCCGTGCTGATGCCCAGCACGATCACATCCGGCGGGCCGCTGAAGGCCTCCTCGATCTCGGGCGCCGTGTAGAGCGCATGAGCCTCAGGGTTCGAAGGATTGAGGTGCTGGCAAGGGTACCACGCGCCGGGGATCTCCATGGCGAGCTCGGCCGCCTTCCTCATGCGAGCCACCTGCATGGAACCGTGCGCATCCATTGCAGAGAGCGGTACGTCCATGAGCTCCGCGCCGTAGGCCTCCAGCATACGCCGCATGGGCGGGGCGGTCTTGGCATCAACGACGATGATCACGCGGTAGCCCCGGGCCGCCCCGACCATGGCGAGACCGATGCCGAAATTGCCCGAGCTCGACTCGACGATCGTTCCGCCGCGACGCAACAGCCCTCTCGCTTCAGCTTCCTTGATGAGGTACGCGGCGTTCTTCTCCTTGATGCTACCGCCGGGGTTGCACGACTCCAGCTTGAGGAACAGGTCGTGTCGCTCGCATACCTCCCCCATGCGGTTCAGGCGGACGAACGGGACATGGCCGATGGCCTCGCTCACGTCGCGGGCGAGCCGCGGTCTGCGCTCGCGAAGCCTGCGCTCGCGAAGCGCGAAGGCATGCGCTCGCGTGCCCTGCCTCCTCACCTCGCGCGCGATGCCCGGTGGCCTGGGCTCAGCGCGCTCGAACGCCGGCGCCGCCATCGACGGCGCTCGCGTCCTCTTGTTACGGGCGGTCGGGATCAAGGCACGGCCGTGATGCATGTTCGTCTTGTCCATTCGCTTGCTGCCTCTCATCCAGTCCCCTGCTGCTCTATTCGGTCGTGCAGCCGTGAACGCAACGCGCATGCCAGGCCGTTTCAGCGAATTTGCCCGCGAGTTTCGGTCCTCGATCTCTGCGGGTAACCGCATCGGTCATATGAATTGTAACCCTATCGGTTACATCCTTCGCGCCGCGGGCGGCGCAACGTGGAGACCGGCCGCCCGCGGCCACCCGTTGCGGAGGAGCTCATCAAGGCTCGCCATACAGCTTCGCCGCCCCTGCCATGTCGAGCCAGGTCAGCACGTAGTCTCCCCCGTTGGTGCCCTCGCACCGGCTCTCCGCGTTGTAGTGCATCACCGACGCCGGATCATAAGGCGTGAGCGCCCGCCAGCCGGGACGCTCGGTGCAGGCGCCGTTGCCCTCCGGCCGGGCGTGCTCGTGCCGGAAGCCGAGGACGTGCCCGAGCTCGTGCCGGAGGACCCCGGTCAGGGTCTTCGAGGCGGAGCGAGCGATGTTCTCCAGATCGATGAAGACCTGGTGATACCCCCGCGCGACCATGCTGGGAAGGAAAGCTCGCCCGTTGTACGTGGTGCCGCTGGCGGGGACGACCTCGAACAGCACGGGATGCTCCTCGGACTCGCAGGCCTCGTCCTGGTCGGGCTGGTAGACGAAGCGCACGGCGGCGGCGCTCGCCCAGCTGGACTCGGCCGACCGCGTCGCGGCGACCACCGCGTCATAATCGTCGCCGAAGCGCGGAGAGACGCAATACGTCAGGTTCATCTTCTGCTCGTCGCTCCAGCGGTCATCGCTCCCGTCGCTGCGCTTGTTGACGATGAGCGCCCCCGGCTGCTGGCGCACGGCGAAGAGCTCCTTCAGGGTCACGTCGTCGTGAACGCCGATGTCGCCGTCGACGAGATAAGCGCCGTCGTTCGGATCGCGCGGGAGGCTGGCCTTCCATTCATCGAAGCTCTGGTAAGTATCATCGACGGGCTCGCCCGCATCGGACGACGGGTCGGCGACGCAGCCCGCCGCGAGGACGGAGGAGGCGGACAACAGGAGGAGAGAACCTTGAATAGATGGAGGGATGAACATGGTGAGCTCCTTGCTCGGGCCGAGCCGGGCCAAAACCCCATGATTGCGCAAGGACTACGCGAGCGCCATACCAGGGCTTCAAGGCCGCCGGGAGGATGGAAGTCCCCGTGCCAGGTTCGATCGCCCCGATGGAGGAGCGAAGCGGCCGCCTCGTTGTGCCTTCCACGGTCACAGGCGATCGTCATACGGCATCAGTTTTCGTCGATCGGAGCGCCGCTCGGCGCTCCTGAGTTGTGACCTGTGGGGTCACGGCGCGGTGACCGCAGGGGTCACCGGGACGGCCGCAGCGCGCACCGCGGCGAATGCCGAGGCTGGCCGAGGTCCTCGCGCGTCCGATCAGATGTGCAGCGGGCCGAGCTCGAGGGTGGGCTGGGGAAACTACGGAATCATGAAAAGCTCGCGGGATGCATCAGGGATGCCACGCTCCGGAGGCCACTCCGATCCATCGAGGGTCGGCCGGGATCGGCTCGCCACGTGGACCTCGCCCATCATGCCGCGCGACGTGCTCGAGGATGTTGGCGAAAGCGGCGCACGCGCGTAATCCGCGGCCAACCCTACGGGCGATCACCCGGCCCCGGGATCTCGGGCCCTGGCAAGAGGACCTGAGAGCCCGCCATCAGCCACACGGCGATCGCGTGTTTCTCGGGGTTATACCAGAGCACGTCCAGCATACCGTCGAAGTTGAAGTCCCCGGACGTAGCGGGGCTCCAGCCGCTGCCGCTCGGCCCCGGGATCTCCGGCCCCGGAGCGAGGACCTGGGTCCCGTTCATCAGCCACACGACCATGGCGCTCTCGCCGGGGTTGCTCCAGAGCACGTCCGCCATGCGGTCGAAGTTGAAGTCCCCAGCGACGGTAGCCTTCCAGCCGCCGCCGCTCGGCCCGTGGAGCTCCGGCCCCGGAGCGAGGAGCCGGGTCCCGTCCATCAGCCACACGGCGATGGAGCTCTCGCCGGAGTTGAGCCAGAGCACGTCCGGCGTGCCGTCGGAGTTGAGGTCTCCAGTCGCGGTAGCCTTCCAGCCGCCGCCGCTCGGCCCGTGGAGCTCCGGCCCAGGCCAGAGGACCTGAGTTCCATTCATCAGCCAGACGGATATCGAGTTCCTCCCGGAGTTGTACCAGGGCACGTCCGGCAGGCCATCGCGGTTGAAGTCCGCCACGGAGATGGCGTTCCAGCCGTCGCCGCTCGGCCCCGGGAGCTCCGGCACGGGCCGGAGGACCTGGGTCCCGTTCATCAGCCACACGGCCAGCGAGCCCCTGTCGGAGTTGTTCCAGATCACATCCCGCAGGCCGTCACCGTTCATGTCACCTGGCTTGATGGGTCGCCAGCCGCTGCCGCTCAGCCCCGGCAGCTCCGGCCCGGGCCAGAAGACCTGGGTCCCGTTCATCAGCCATACGGCCAGTGAGCCGCTTGTGGTATCGACCCAGAGCACGTCGGTCATACCGTCGCCATTGAAGTCGCCTTGTAAGACCCGCCAGGCTCCGTCGCTCGCCCTCTGCCCCGCCACGCCAGGCGACGGGAGAGCGCGTCCGGCCGTATCGCGGTCCAGGTCGTTACCCGCACGAGAGACCGGGGGACGGATCGCCGCGAGCGCACCCGCGAGCATCATGAGTTTTACCAAGCAGCGTAGGCCGGCTCGTTCGGAGACAGCGGCACCCAGTGTCCGCTGCCGGGACCCCTCTGCGGGGTTGAGCACGTGAGCCCAAGACCGTCCCGATGGCACGAGTCGGGCGCCACGTCCTCCCCGTCGGCGGCAAATCTCATGGAGATGTGCGTGCCACGAGCACCGTGGGTGCATGGCGACCTGGCCCGAGCGATAGCCCATCAGCACGTTGGGATGCCAAGTCGATCAACCAAGTTGCATGGCAAGGCGCATGCCGGCGCACGGACGGCTCTCGTCCAGACTTCTTCGCTCCGAGGGGCCTGCCAGGGCCCGCAAGGCTCGGGTGCGACCCGTGGGATGTGTCAACAATCCCTCCTGGAAGGGCAGAGGCTCGCCCATGGGAGACAACGTGGGTTCAATCTAGCGGTTGTACGAGCACGCGAACAAACACGCCACACCTGCGGCATCTTGACCGCTCGAGGACGCTCTGCGTGGGCATGAGCTGGCCGATGGGACGCCCTTCCCGAGGGGGAAAGGGCGGCACCGCTTTCGCATCGGCGGTCAGGTCCACTGACACCGGAGGATGCCATGATTCCGAGTCTGCATTCACGACCGATCGAGCCCGACGGGGGGTGTGCCACGGCCCGTGAGCGCCGCGCTTCGTTGTCGTGTCCGTTGCACCGAGGCGCGCTCGAGGGGCGAAGGCAGAGCTCACGTCCAGACCGCCTGCTCGCCGCGCTCGTCCTCGCGGGAGCCTCTGTCCTCGTGAACGCGTGCGGCAAGTCGTCCTCGGACGAGCATGACGGTCATACGACGGGCGGTGGGGAAGCGGCCTCGGCCCCGTTCGATCGGCAGTTCATCGACATGATGACGCCCCATCACGAGGGCGCCGTGATGATGGCCATGACGGCCCAGGAGCGGGCCGAGCACGCGGAGCTCAAGGCGATGGCCGACGAGATCGTCTCCGCCCAGAACCAGGAAATCAGCCAGCTGAAGAGCTGGCGCGAGCAGTGGTATGGGAGCGGCGAGACGCCGCCCATGAACGAGATGCCCATGCTCCCCGGCATGGAGCACGACGCCACGATGGACATGGCGAGGGAGAGCGAGGAGCTGAAGACGGCGGAGCCGTTCGACAGGGCGTTCATCGACGCCATGATCCCGCACCACGAGATGGCGATCGACGCCGCCGAGATGGCCCAGCAGAAGGCCGAGCACGCCGAGATCAGGACGCTCGCCGCCGGCATCATCGAGGCACAGCAGAGGGAGATCGACCAGATGAAGGCGTGGCGAGCGGCGTGGTATCCGGAAGAGTAACGGCCGCGCCTGCCTTCCGGCGAGCCGGCGCCGGCGGCGCCTTCGGCATCGCAGGGGTGGCGCCCGGCCGAGGCGAGCCTCGACGAGGAGCAGCAGGTACGGCCACATCAAACATGGTGAAGTGACTGGATCGGTCACAACCGCCCGCTGAGCCCGACACCGGCTGCCGGGCGAGGGGCGCCATCTGCGCGCGTCGCGCAAGCCCTGCGCCGGCGCGCTGGCGGGATCGCCGGCGGCGACAGGCGGTGAGCGCGCGGCACGACGTGTGCTGTGGGCCCCGGCATGAAGTCGAGACTGCTCGCCGCCATGCTCGCGCTGGCGTCGCTCGGCGGCGCGCAGGCCGCGCAGGCGGAGGAAGCCGAGCTGACGGCGATCGTCGCCGACGTACTCGCCCGGAACCCATCGCTGCGCGCGGGCGCGCTGCGGCGGCGCGCGTTCCAGGACGAGGCCGCGGCGGCGGGGGCGTGGCCCGATCCCACGGTCAGCGTGATGCTCGATCGGGTCCCGATGGGCGAGGAGATGCCCATGATCCGGTACGAGCTCTCGCAGATGGTCCCCTGGCCCGGGAAGCTCGACCTGACGCGCCGGGCGGTGGAGCAGCAGGAGAACAGCGCCGCGGCGGAGCTCGCGGTCCGTCAGCGCCGCCCCGCGCGGCGCCCTGGCCGGTCTCAGGGCACGCTCTGGTGCCCCGCGCCGGCTGCCCCGCCCGGCCGCATCTGCGCGACCTGCTGACACGCGGCGGCGCAGCGACGGCACTCGTCGGCGCAGGCCTTCATCTGCGCGTCACCCGTGAACTTGTCACAGCTCTGGGCGCAGAGCTCGCAGACGCTCGCGCACGCGGCCGTGACCTGGTTGTGTTGCGGCGAGCCGCGCATCAGGAACGTCGCGGTCGTCTCGCAGATCTTGGCGCAATCCTGCAGGAGCTGAATGTGGGAAGGCTCCGCGTGCGAGCCTCCCATATGGAGGCAGTGCTGGATTGACTGGACGCAGATCGACTCGCAGCTCTGGGCGTGGCTGGCCGTGTTCACGAAAGCCGTGCTCAGAGTGAAACCCTTGTGGGCCATGTGTCCCTCCCTTGTTCCGATGATGCTTCTCGATGCCTCGTGAGCTCGCCTCGCGCGCGCACAGGACGAGCCCGACTGGCAGGGCGAGAGACTTGTCGAATTCACCAGGCTCGTCATGTCAGAGCGCTCCGCATTCGCGGCTCGGATGGCGGCTGAACCAGCGCCGACGCCGCGCGTGCGTCGTGTCATTCTGCTCGCCCATGCGTCTGGGCTGCTCACAGGGCGATGCTTGGAACAGATCTGGGCGGATGGGATTCGAGGGGGGCGATGGGATCGATGTGACCTGCACGGTCACTTTCATCTATCCGGCCGACCAGGCTGTCGCCATCCGCGGCCGGTGCGCTGGCGAGAGCACGCGGCTCGCACCAGTTGGAGAGGAGGGGCTTGTCAGGCTGACCGGTTCCGACGAGGTGCCGTGCGTCGCGCGGAGAGGCTTGTCGGGCTTACCGGTTCCGACGAGGCGCCGTGTGTCGCAGCGCGCCGCCAAGGCACGGCCGCGCGATGCCGCGCGGGCAGGGGAGCCAACGGCGTGGCTTGCTGGAAACCCCATCGGTCCCGCGCTCGCGCGGTCGCGTGCCGTGCTGCCCCTTGAAACTGAACCGTCTGGACGGTACAGTAACGACATGCCGCGGATCAGCCAGCGCGACCGCATCCTTGCCGCCGCCGCCGTCGTCGTTCGCCGTGACGGCAGCGACGCCATGACCTTCGATGCCGTCGCGGCCGAGGCCGGGGTGAGCAAGGGTGGGCTGCTCTATCACTTCGCTTCGAAGGAGGCGCTCGTCGGGGGCCTTGTGGAGGTGCTCGTCGCCGGCTTCGACCGCCGGCTCGCGCAGCTCGAGGACGGCAAACCGGGCTCTTTCGCGCGCGCCTACCTGCACGCCACCGTCGAGGGCGACGTGCCCGACCGGACAAGCGCCGCGCTGCTCGCGGCCGTCGCGCTCGCGCCCCACCTGCTGGAGCCGCTGCGCGAGCGCTACCGTGCGTGGGCGGAGCGGCTCGCGCGCGACGGCATCTGTCCCATCGACGCGCTGGTCGTCCGGCTCGCCGTCGACGGCCTCTGGATGGCGGAGCTGCTCGGGCTGGACCCGCTGCCACCCGAGCGACGGATCGAGGTCATCCGCCGCCTGCAGCAGCTGACCGAGGGGAGCGCTCCGTGACGCCGTCCTCTCGCTGCAAGGCGGTCCTGCGCGCGCTCGCCTGGGGCGCGGTGATCGGCTCGTTTCCGGTCTGGTTCTCGGCGTTCCTTGTCGTGCCCTTCCTCCCGCTCTCGGTCGGGGGGCGCGCCGCCCTCGCCGCCGGGCTCATCGGGGCCGGCGAGGTCATGTTCTGGGGGGCGGGGCTGGTCCTCGGCGCCGAGGCGCTCGCGCGCTTTCGGCCTCCGAAGGTCAATACCGGCCGGAGCTTCCGCGACAAGCGGGTCGCGGTGGTCGGGGCCACGGGCGGGCTGGGCGAGGCTGTCGTGCGCGCCCTGGTGAGGGAGGGCGCGGAGGTCGTCCTCGTCGCGCGCGACGGCGCGCGCCTCGCTCGGCTCGCGGAGACGTACGGCGCGGCCCACCACACGGCCGCGCTCGCGGCGCCGCAGCTGCGCGACGTGGCGGCGCGCGTGGGGCCGGTCGACCACGTGGTGTGCGCGACCGGCGTCGACGTGCGCAAGGGGCTCGACACGCACACCGACCAGGAGATCGAAGCGGAGCTGGCCGTCGATCTCGCGGGGCCGATCCATGTGGCGCGCGCCTTCCTGCCGCGCTTGCGCCCAGGGGGCGTGATCGCCCTCTTCGGTGGCTTCGGTGACGGGACCCTCGCGCTGCCGTATTACTCGGTCGACGTGGCCGCGCGGGCCGGGCTGGCGGGCTTCTGCAGCGCGGTGAACCGCGAGCTTGCCGTCGAGGGGCGGGCCGAGCGCCTCTGTTATGTCGGCCCGGCGCCGGCGGACACAGCCGCCGAGCGCCCCTTTGCAGATCTCTGGCGCCGCGCGGGGAGCACGCTCGCGCCGCCGGAGAAGGTCGCCGACTTCGTGCTGGCCGCCCTGCTCGCGAGGAGGACGAGGGCCGTGATGGGCGCGTCCACGCGGATCTTGCTGCTGCTGCAGGCGTTCGCCCCGCCCCTGGTCGATCTCGTCATCACCCGGCGCATCGGGCCGCACTTGCGGCACGCGTTCGGGGCGTCGGGGCGAGCGAGCGACTGAGCGCCGCGCCACCGGCGCTTCGGCGCTCCAGCCTCTCCACCGAGAAATGCACCGCCAGGGACGCCAAGAGTCTGTCCTCATGAGTGGGGGCGCGCTTGGCGGTTCGAAATTCTGGTCCTTTCAGGCAGTATCAACCCGCCTGTCGCTCTAAAACCACGTCTCCCAGCGGCCGCTGTCGATCTCGGCCGCGTGCACCGTCGCGGAGATGCGGTCGCGGTCGCCCGGGAACGGCTGTATCTGGTGCAGGCGGTAGCTGTCGATGACCAGCGCTCCGCCAGGGCTGTAGCCGGCGACGAGGCTCCGCGCGGAGAGCGCCTCGTCGCCGGGGTCGTCTCGCCCATCGTAGAGGACATCCCACAGCTTGAGCCCCCCGTCCGCGTCGGGGAGCTCCAGCATCACGACGACGGTGATCGCGCGGAGCCGGCGGGCAAGGTGGTAGTCGGAGAGCCCCTCCGTGTCGAAGTGCACGACGCCGCCTTCACGCGCGACCTTCTCCCCCGCGGGGAAGATGTGGACGCCTGGCCCGCAGAAGCCGCGCCGGGGCTGCGCGAGCCCGCCGGTGAGCGCAGCGACGAGCTCGCGCATCCGGCGCTGGAGCCCGGGGAGGTGGCGCTCGACGCGGGCGTCGGAGGCCGCCGCGTCGGCGAAATAGACCCGGGAGCGCCCCTGCTCCAGGTGCGTGTAGAAGGCGCGCCCGAGCGAGAACTGCTCGCGTCCGAAGTCGGCAGTCCACTCGGCGCGGGCCGCGCGGACCCCGGCGACGAGCGCGGCGCGCTCCGCCTCGGAGAACACGCGCGGGACCTCGAGCGCGAAGTGGCGATCGAGCGCGTCGACCGGTCGGGGCGTCGCGCGCGGGGACGCGGGAGAGGGAGAGGTGGAGGACGAGGCGGGAGGGGGATCGAGCCGCAGTACGGAGGCGCGGCGCGCGGTCGGCATGGCCAAACCACCGTTAGCACCGCGCGAGGCGGCCAGCCAAGCAGCGGCGCGCCGGCCGCAGGCAGCGACGCGCCGGCCGCGCGGCGAGGCCCGGAACCCCAGCGGTTTTTCCCGCGCGAGCCCCCAGATCCGGGTTAGAGTGCCGCCGCGGGGAGCACCTTTTTGCGAGCGAGGACAGCGATGGTGTCGGGCAGGCGAGGGGAGAAGCGGCAGGAGCAGCAGGCGTTTGCGCTCAAGGGCACGATGCCCGCCATCACGATGCTCTGTCTCAAGACGGCGGATGTTTCGGCGGTCGCGCGTCAGCTCGCCGACCACATCTCGCAGATGCCGCACTTCTTCCTGCACCTGCCGATCCTGCTCGACCTCGCGGAGCTCGGCGACGAGCCCGTCGACCTCGGCTCCCTCGCGGGGCTGCTGAGGAAGCACAACCTCGTGCCCATCGCCGTGCGCAACCCGACGGACGCCCAGCGCGAGTGGGCCGTCGCCGCCGGCCTCGGCGTGCTGCGGACGCCGCTCACGCGCTCGTCGCGCCAGGCTGGGCCAGCCGAGGGGAGCACCCCGACGCCGGGGCCCGTGGCGGTAGGGCCCGCGCCGGACCGCGGCGCGCCAGGGGCCGCCGCGACGGAGCGCGGCGCGGCGGGGCCCGCCCGGCGCCCCAGGGACGCCGCGCCGCCGCCGGACGCGGCCGGGGAGCCGCCGCCGGCGGGGCTCACCGTGCGGCAGCCGGTGCGCAGCGGGCAGGTCATCTACGTGCCGCACGGCGACCTCGTGGTCCTCTCGCCGGTCAGCTCGGGCGCGGAGCTCATCGCGAACGACAACATCCATGTCTATGCGCCGCTCCGCGGCCGCGCCATGGCCGGCGCCCACAACAACGCGGACGCGAGCATCTTCTGCATGAGCCTAGAGGCGGAGTTCGTCTCCATCGCCGGCCGCTACCTCATGGCCGACGAGATCCCCGACGAGCACCGCGGCAAGCCCGCCCGCATCTCCGTGCAGAACGACGGGCTCGTGGTCACGCGGCTATAGGGGGCGTCATCGCGGCCGGAGCTCGGTCAGGACGAGGAGGTACTCCGGCGGGTTGTTCGGCGTCAGCTTCGCGTACGGGTTCTCCATCGTCGGGAAGCCGGTGAACCGCTTCGTGCTGTATTCGCCCCACGACGGGTTGTTGAAGAGCGGGATCACCGGAGCGGCCTGGACGAAGATCATCTGCAGCCCGTCCAGGATGCGCTTCTGATCGGCAGGGGCCGTCGCGGACTCGAACGCGTGGAACAGCACGTCGGCCTCCCTGGCGCCGAAACGGTGCCAGTTGCGCGGCGCCACCTCGCCGAGCGGCTTCACGAGATCTGCGCTCATCAGATCGCGGTAGAAATTGTACGGCGTTGGCTCGACGCTGGTCCAGCCCATCGACAGATCGAACAGGCCCTTCTGCAGCGCCGCGTAAAACGCGCTGAAGTCGTAGGTCTTCATCGACGCGGCGATGCCCACGCTCTCCAGGTTCTGCGTGATGATCTGGACCGCGCGGACCCAGTCGGACCAGCCGCTGACGACGTTGATCTCGAAGTGCATCGGCTTGCCGAGCCTCGTCCGGATCCCGTCCGCGCCCCTCGGATAGCCCGCCTCGTCGAGGATCTGGTTCGCCCGCTGCGGATCGAACTTCACCCAGTCGCCGGCCTCCACCGCCTTCTCGCTGCGAAACCGCTCGTAGGAGTCGTCCAGCCCCGTCGCGTCCGCGCCATGGGTATAGTTGTCCGCGGCGAGCTTGACGATCTGGTCGCGGTCGATCGCCATGCTGATGGCCTTGCGCACGCGCACGTCGTCGAACGGCTTCTTCGTGGCGTTCGGGTACAGCGTGGCGGTGCCCCCGACGAGCGGGAACCAGTAATGATGATTGGCCGGATCCTTGGCGACGAAGACCCGCTCGATGTCCGGCACGAACGCGCCCGCCCAGTCGATCTCGCCGTTGACGAGCGCCAGGGTGACCTGGTCGTTGCTCGGATACGCCGGGAAGCGCAGCCCGTCGACCGCCGGCTTGCCCTCCTGCCAGTAGCGCGGGTTCTTGCCGAGCTCGTACACCTGGTTCTGGAAGACCTTCACCTCGGTGAAGGGCCCTGTCGCCACGGGGTTCTCGTTCGCGAACGCGACCGGATCGACGACGTCCTTCCACACGTGCTCCGGAACGATCGGCTGGTGGCCGATGTAGCTGAGCCCGGGGACATAGGGCCGCCGCAGCGTGAACTCGACGGTGGTGTCGTCGATCGCCGTCACGGCGCCGAGGAACCTCCACACCCCGGCGAGATCGAGCGCCGCGTGCTTCTTGAGGAGCGCGAACGTGAACGCGACGTCCCTCGCCGTGAACGCCTGTCCGTCCGACCACTTGACGCCGGAGCGCGTCGTGAAGGTGAGCTTCTTGTTCGCGTCGCTCCACGCGTAGCTCGTCGCGAGCCACGGCGTGTAATCGCTCCGCATCGTGTTGTAGACGAGCATCGGCTCGTAGATGCCGGCGACCGTCGGGAAGCGCGCGCTCCCCTCGGGGAGCAGGGGGTTGAAGTTGCGCACCCAGGTGGCCTGCTGCTCCCTCGCGATCGTGACCACCGCGGCCCGCTTCGGCGGGGGCTGCTGCGCGGAGGCGGCCGCCGCCTCCTGCGCCGACCCCCCAGGCGCCGCCGCCCGCTCCGGATCGGCGGACGGGTTCTCGCTGCCATTCTTCGAACGACAGCCCGCCGCGGCGCAGGTGGACAGCAGCAGCGCCGACAGGACGAACGCGCGGCGCGGCATGGTTCGACTCATCCCAGACATCCACCTCTCCACGCGGGCGATCTCGACCCCCCCGCGACGCTCCGTTCCCGTGACCACTCCAGCGACGACGCCCGGCCCCCGCCGAGGCACCCATGCACGACGCTCGCCCCCGTGAACCATCGGGCCAGGTATCGCCGCGCTCGCACTCTATCGGCGCATGTGAGCACATGTCAACTTGACCCGCTCGCTCGCGATTTCTGGATCTCCTCGCGCCCTCCCGCGAAACTGGCGGCGGCTCGGGGCCCCGACCGGGCGCACAGGAGGCTCCGCCGCGCGGAGCCCCTTCCAAGGAGCCGACCGTGACCACCCCCGTCTCGCGAACCTTCGTCGACCTGAGCCACACCGTCGAGCACGGCATGACGACGTACAAGGGCGTGCCGGCGCCCGTCGTCTGCGATTTCCTCTCGCGCGAGCAGTCCCGCGGCGTTTACGCGGAAGGCGTCGAGTTCCACATCGGCCGAATCGACATGGTCGCCAACACGGGCACCTACGTGGACAGCCCGTTTCATCGCTATGCGAACGGCAAGGATCTCGCCGGCTTGCCGCTCGAATCGCTGGCCGATCTGGAGAGCGTGGTGGTCGAGGCGCGGGGCCGGTCCGGCAGCGCGATCGACGCCGACGCCTTCGACGGGCTCGATCTCGCCGGGAAGGCCGTCCTCGTGCGCACGGGCTGGAGCGCTCACTGGCGCACAGACCGCTATTTCGAAGGACACCCGTACCTCACGCGGGACGCGGCGCGGCTCCTGGCCGGCGCAGGCGCCGTGTTCGTGGGCGTCGACACCTACAATATCGACGACACGGCCGATCCCGCGCGGCCAGTCCACTCCCTCCTGCTCGGAGCGGACATCCCGATCTGCGAGCACATGACCGGGCTCGATCAGCTCCCCGCCGCCGGAGCCCGCCTCTTCGCCGTCCCGGTGAAGGTCCGCGCCTTCGGCACGTTCCCGGTCCGGGCGTTCGCCATCGTATGAGCCGCGCAGGCCGCTCGGTGGAAGCTCGGTGAGTCGCGGGCTTCCCGGGGCGGCGGCGCGGCGCCGCGGTGTCCGCAGCCGGCTCAGCCTCCGTCGAGCGGGAAGAGCTGCAGGTTCACGGCGACGACGCGCTCGGGCGGCCGCGACTCCGCGATCACGGCGCGCATGTTCTGGAAATAGCTCACGTGGAGCTCGGAGAGCTTCTCGAGATCGGCCGCGGAGACCGTGAAGACGTTGAACGAGAAGCGCCCCTCGGCCTTGCGCGTGAGCCGCGCCAGCCCGACGCCGGCCCAGAAGCACTTGAGCCGGTGCTCCGCGTCCGGATCCGGGCGCGTGTCCACCGTCCGGATCGGCGCGACGATCCACCGCCCGCGGCTCCTCCGGATCTGGCCGGCCTCCGCGAGCCGATCCAGGCAGCGCGCCTCGTCCTCGACGGGGAACCCGAGCCGCCGCGCGATCCACCCCGGCTCGTGGCGCGGCAGCGCCCGGTAGGCCGGCAGCTCCAGCGCGAGCAGGACGGCGGGGAGCAGCGGCTCCTCGTAGACGGCGCGGCGCTGGGCCTCGAGCGTGCGCCACGCCGCGCTCGCCGCCGAGAGCGCCGCCGGGTCGGCGAAGAGCGCCACGAAATCGAGCAGGCGCAGCGAGCAGGCCTCGACCATCCGCAGGAAGTCGGGCAGCCGCGGCTCGGCCTCGCCCGAGAGCCAGCGCGCGACCGCGTAGCGGCTCCTGCCCGCGCGCCGCGCCACGTCGACGATGGGCGACATGGAGCGCATCTCCGAGAGGAGCGCCGCGACGCCCTCGGCCGACGCTGGATCGGCGCGCGCGAGCCACGCGGGCAGCGACGGGAAGAAGCGCCTCACCGCCGCCGCGACGTCGACCCCCGCGCGCCGCGCGGCGACGAGGAAGGTGGCCGCGGTCGGCCAGCGCCTTCCGGACTCCCACGTGTAGACGACGTTGGTGCGGAAGCCGAGCCGGCGGCTGAAGGCCAGCTGCGAGCGCCGGCCGCGCAGGGCGCGGATCAGCTCTTTTGCAAGGGATTCATGGTCCACATACCGCAGATTCGCACATGTGGAGGCCAGTTTGCCCTATGGAATGTGCGAAGCTGACCTGGCGTCGCGCCGACTGCGAACGCAAGGTACGCCGCAGGAGGTCGTGAACATGCGCGAGCAGCGTTGGCTTTCTTGGGTGATTGTGGCGGCGACGAGCGTCGGGCTCTTCGGCTGCGTCGACGAAGTAGATCGAGGTCCATCGGACAACAGGCCACAGGGCGGCCAGATCGGGGGGGTCTTCCGGGGGTGCGATGAGGAGGCGGAGGACATCGGCGCCGACGACGTCTCGCCGCTGGGCTTCTCGGCGCGGGACGTCGCCTCCGCCGTCTCCGGCGAGCGCTCTGTCCCGCTCATGTGGAGGGGAGATGAAAGCGCGACAGCGACATTCTCCGTGGGCGAGCTCGTCGCCGCGCGTCTCGTGCGATCCACGGAGCCCGATCTGGGCGAATCGAGCGGCAGCGAGGCGCTGCACACCTCGCCTTGCTCCGATTACGTCCAGGTGGATGTTCCACTGCGCTTCTCGACCGAGGACGGGGTGTTCGACGAGTCGCTCGTGGTCAAGCTCCGCGCCTATCAGCCCGACGTTGCCGACTTCGTGCACTGGTTCGACCTCGCCGCGCTCCAGGGCTCGTACGAGGTCACCGGGATCGATCCCGCGGAGTTCCGGGAGGTCAGGGTCTTCCTGTACGGCAAGCTGAGCCCCGGCGCGATCGACGGCTCGATCGGCGGGAGGGGCGACGGCTACCCGATCGGCGGCAGACCGGAAGGCTCGGTCTACTCGGACTACACGGAGCTGTTCGACGTGGCAGAGTTCTGAGCGCGAAGCCACGGTCGCGGGCAGCCATCTGCGGTGGAGCATGGCTGTCCCTGAGGATGTGCAGCAGGTGAGGACCCCGGCGCGTTACTCCAGCTCGTCCGCCGCCGCTGCCTTCGTGGCGTTGATGTAACGCCTGACGCCGGCGACGGCGAGCGCGGCGCTCGCGCCGAGGATCTCGACCCCGCCATGGCCGCTCAGCGTGAGATCCAGCCCGCGGTCGCTCGGCGCGAGCGCGAGCGAGACCAGCGTCGGTGATGCGCCGAGCGCGCCGAAGCTCGCCGCCACAGGGCCTTCGAGCAGGCCCGCGAACGCCTGACGGTCGATGTACAGCTGCAGATGCGAGGCGCCCTTCGCGAGCGCCCGGGCCTCGGCGAACGACGGGGTCGCGGCCAGCGATTCCTTGTCCTTCCCGAAGCGCGCGGCGACCTGGGCGAGGTAGCGCCGGTCGCCCGCGCCGATCAGGATGAACCCAGGCCGGGTCTCGGCCCTCAGCTCGTTGCCGTCATCGAGATCTTGCGCGAGCGACCCAGGCTTGGCCCTGAGCTTCTTCGATGTCCGCTTCATGTGCGCGGCGACCGCGCCGAACACCTTCTTTTGCGCTGCCTCATCCGCGGTCGCCAGCGCGATCAGCACGGCGCTGTGCCTGAGCGCCTCGGCGCGCCTGGCGCCTGCGAGGCCGAGCTTGTGCTTCGGATCGCGGTAGATCCCGACCGCGGCCTCGCCGCCGAGCGCCCTGTCCACATCGCCGAGCTCGAGCCCTACCTCGGCGAGCGCGGCCGCGGCCGCCGCCGCGGTGGGCTCGCCGGCGAACCCGTCGAAGGCGCCGAGGACATCGCTCACCGTCTTTCCCGGCGACCGCTGAAGGGACAGCCCGAACGTCACAAGCGCCCCCTGGGGCAGCTTCGCCACGGCGGCATGGTCCGTCGCCGCGAGCACCGTGCCGAGCGCGGGAACTTCCGGTCCAAAAAGCGCGAGCTCCACGTGGAGCCCGGGCGCGTCCTGGTGGATGGGAACGGCGATGAAGAGCCGCGAGCCGGGCTCGGGGCCGGTCGCGCCGCCGCCTTGCAGCCGGTGGAGGTCGATCGCGAGCCAGGGATCCTTCGCGCGCTTGGCCTGGAAGAGCGCGGACGTCTTGAACGACGGCTCGCGCTGCCCCGCGACGCGCAGGGCCCTCGAGAGCGGCTCTGGCCGGGCGCAGACGAGGGCGACCCGCGCCTCGGCGAGCCACGCGCCGTGGGCGATCACGTCGTCCTCGTCGCCTCGGAGCGCGAACCTGCCCTCGCCGGCCTCGCGCGGCAGCTCCTTCAGCAGCCGCTCGACCGGGGCTCCGTCGCGGAACCGCGCCGCCACGCAGCCGTTCTCGACGATCGCCCCCAGGGATTCGCGTGGAGCCGCCTCGCCCCCGACGAACACCGTGGCGCCGTCGAACGACGCCATCAGATCTCGGGCGAGCTCAGGGTTCAGGCCGGGCTGGCGCGCCAGGACCGCCGCGAGGAGCTCCTCCCGGATGGCCGGCGCAACGCCGGCGAGGAGCGCGCCGGCCTGCGGGACGCTCGCCACCAGCACCGCATCGCCGGGGATGACGTCGACGAGCGACTCCACGCTTCGCGGCATCTCGGGGCCGCCCGGCGGCGCCGTCCCCGCGAGCGCCGGGGCCGCGGCCGAGCGCGGCGGCGTCGCCGCGGGGGGCCCTCCGCAGGACGCGAGCGCGACCAGCCCGGCCATGGTGAGAAGTCTGGGAAACGCTGGGCGCATGGACAGGCGGGTTCTCCTCATGGACGTGCGCTGTGGTACACCCGACCGGCTCAGGCGTCTCCGTCAAAGCGCCTGAGCGGCCGGGAAGCGCATGCCCCGGTCGCCACGCGCGCCCTGCCCATCGCCAGCGATCCAGGGCCGTCCGGGGAGAGAGAGCCGCTCTGACGCGTCAGCGGCGCAGCTGCGCGCGGACCTCCATCAGGATGATGCCCAGCATGTTCCGCCCGCTCCCGTCGCCGCCGTCGGCCCAGTAGGCGTCGTTCGCGGTGTGCTCGACCAGCTCCGCATCCCCGGTGTCGAGCAGGGCGCGCCGGAGATCCTCGTGCTGGGTGAACTTCGCCAGCACCACCTCGCGCATGACGTCGTCTTTCACCTGCTCCCAGTCGCGGCGCAGCGGGCGGCTCCGCTGCCGGCCCATGCGGGCCGCCTCGCCGGGGCCGGAGGCGTTGCGGATCACCTCCTCGTGCTCGGTGCCGGGGAACTTCTGGGCCTGGAAGTAGTGCTCGCTCGTGGGCCACACCTTGCCTTTGAGCGTGACCGGGTGGCGCGAGAAGTTGGAGAAGAACCCGTGAGCGTCGCCGGAGCGATAGAAGCGGATGACGGTCATGAGCCCAGTCTACCCCACGGCCCCCGCGGCGCCGGGGTGGAACCTCGCCGCGAGCCCGCCGCCATCCACGGCGCCGCTACTGGATCGAGCCGATCTGGTCGAGGAAGTCGTTGTAGGCCTGGAACTTATCCGCGGGAACCACGTCGACGCCGATGTTGACCCGGTGCTCGTCGACCATCCCGTTCTCGTCGACCATCAGCGGACGGAGGATCTGCTTCGTCGCTTCGAGGCCGATGTGCTGGATGCCATAGAGAATGTAGGGCACGAGGTACCCCTCGTAGTACTGCCGCTGGACGATCGTCGCCTTGATGCGCTTCTTCTGCATGTATTCGACGGTCTTCGGATCGAAATCGAACGTGACGATGGGGATGTCCAGCCTGTCGACGGCTTCTGCGGCCATCACGCACCGATACGAGATGTTGAACACGCCGATCATGCCCACGACGGGCGGGTTCGCGTTCAGGATCTGGGTCTTCAGCTGATCGACGTCATAGCCTTCCTGACCGTTGATGAAGACGGCCTGGACCACCTGCGCCGTGTAACCGGTCTTCCCGAGCGCATCCAGGACGCCGAACGTTCGCTGGGACCCGTCGTACCACTGCGTTGACGCGTCGCCGTGGACCACGATTGTCCCTGGCGGGGGGGGCAAGCCTCCGATCTCGCGATCGAGGAGGGCCTGCGCCGCCTTGGCGCCGGCTTCCTTCTGGATGGCCCCGACGTAGAGCGTGCGCCCCGAGTCCTTCAGGTCGGTGTCGAACGTCACCACGTGGAGCCCCTCCTCCACGGCTTCCTTGACGGAGGCCTCGTTGAGGACGTCGTAGGGCGATATGCCGAGGCCCTGGACGCCATCCTCTATCGCGTTCGCGATCTGTTGATTCTGGAGGTTCTGTGACGCCGTGCCGTCGTCCGTCGTCATCTGCGTGCTGGGGCCGAGCACGTTCCCCACGGCCTCGAGCTCCCCCATGGCTCGGTTCGCGCCGGTGGCGATCGGCTCGAAGAAGGTGGAGAGGTGCTTCAGCAGGACCACCATCTGAATCGGCTCGAGCCCACTCTGGTTGATCGCCTTGACGAGGTCGTCGATCCTCGCCTCGAGCTCCGTTGGCGTGAACTCGGTGACCGGAGTCCGGCCTCGCTTGATCAGCGCGATCTCCTCGGTCGGTTTGTCCGACTGGGGGGCGTCCTCTGCCGCGCACGCCGCCGTCATCAGCATGAGCCCGAGGGCCGTCATCCAGCGTCGTCCTGTCATCTTCATGACATTCCCTCCTCGGCGGTCGGCGAGCACGATGCCGAGATCTGGGACGCGAGTCCCACAAGCGTCCTGGTCTCCCTACAGCGCCGCCGACATCTACGATAGACGAGCACCATGTCGGTTCGACGGGCGCATTGCAACGTCGTGCGCATCCTGAAACCCATGTTTGCAATTTTGAGATACGACGTCGACGAAGTGACTGTCAATAGGCACGGAAAATCGCCGATGAGGAGCGGCGTGAAGGCGAGGTGGGAGATCGCGGCCGAAGGCACCACGCGCAGGGCCGCCGTGGAAGCACGATTACACACCTCGCCTCCGCCGACGGCGCGTCTCTGCCAGGTCGCCGCCCGTCGCGGAAGGAGGTGGAGAATGCCTACGTGAGCTCGCTGAGCGCGCCCGTGGTGAGCGCCGGGTCGGGCTGGGAGCCGAACGACTCGATCTCGACGCCGAACGCCTGGGCGATCGACACGAGGACCCGGCTGTTCGTGACGGGCGTGAACGTGGCGTCGGCCTCGCCGCACCACGGCGCGTCGGCAGGGCAATCCGCCTTGAGCTTGATGCGCCGGCCCATCCTGAACTTCCCGTTCGCCCCGCCCGCCAGCAGCGTCGGCACGTTGCGCGTGCTGTGCAGGGCGGGGTTCCCCATGTCGCTCGACGCGTAGATCAGCGTGCTGTCGAGGGCGCCGAGCTCGTCGAGCCGCTGCATGAGGCGCGCGATCTTCGAGTAGCTGTACCGGTTGAACTTCGCGAGCGGCACCCAGGTTTCGGGCTTGCCAGCGCCGGGGCGACCGTTGTTGCCGACCGGCGAGGCGTCGTACGTGTGCGCGACCGAGCCGTGGTTGTCCGTCGGCAACCCGAGCGGGTTGTTGGCGTAGGACAGGTCGTTCATGAACAGCGTGGCGAAGCGCGTGACGCCGCAGGCGAGCGCCTGCGCCAGGAGGTCGACGTGCGCGTCGGTGATGGCGTCGAAGTAGGGCTCGCCCCCGTTGTACTGCTTCACCGACGGGAACTTCGACGCGTCGGGCAGCGGCGGCACGACGCACGACGGCCCGCCGGCCGAGGGCGCTGCGTACTGCTTCTCCAGCTCGCGGAGCGACGTCAGGTGCTGGTCGAGCTTCTGCTGCTCGGCGGGCGCGAGCCGCGTGCGCAGGCGGTTGATATCGCCGCGCACGAAGTCGATGACGCTCTGGCCGAGCTCGCGCTGCCGGGCCGCGCGGGCCTGGGCCTCGGGGTCGTCGCCCACGACGAGGCCCGCGAACAGCAGGTTGAACGCCTCCACCGGGTGGATGATCTTCGGCAGCGGCGCGCCGCCCGCGCCGAAGGACAGCGTCTGCCCGGCCTCGGTCCCGTCCATGCCCACGCCGAGCGCGACGCTCGTGATGCGCGTGTCCGCGCCGAGGCCCTTCTCCACGGCGAGGTACTGGTCGAGCGAGAGGTTGAGCGGCTTCTTCCCGTCGATGCGGCTGCCCGTCAGCATCGTGCCGGCCGAGTCGTGCCCGTTGGCGTTCGACAGGTGATCGATGCCCTCGACGACGAGGATCCTGTCCTTGAAGCTCCGCCCGTAGGTCGCCGGGTCATCGAACGGCTGGAGAGAGCAGTTCTCGTAGGCGATGTCGAAGCTCGTCTCCGTGTCTCCGTCGCGCATGGCCCAGTACTCGGCGGCGATGCCGTGGGGGTGATAGACGGCGACGAGCTTGAGCGGCAGCTCTTCGCCGCCCGCCCGGGCGACGGAGTCCGCGAGCATGTTGACGAAAGGAAGCGTCGCGAGGCTCGCCCCCACGGCGCGAAGGAAGGTACGGCGGGTCGACCGGCGCATCACTGGGGCCTCCGATGGCTGAAGAGACTGCTCTTGACGTAGGTGATCAGCGTTTCGACGAGCTTGCCCTGCTCTGCTTCGGGGACGGCCTGCCATGCCTTCAAGAACGCCTCCTCGCTCTCCGCTGCGGCCTCGCCGCTGCGGCCCACCGAGGCGCGGAGCACGTTGCGGGCGAAGCACGAGCGCACCGTCGGGCTCGTGGACAGGGCCTGCGCGAGGGCGTTGCTGTCGGCGTACGCGCCGTCGAAGTCGGCGCCGATCGCGACGGTGACCGCGCTGTCGACCGGTTGGTCGTTGTCGCTCGCGCGGAGCATGCCCATGCCGTCGAACCGCTCGAACGAGAACCCGATCGGATCGATGCTGTTGTGGCACCCCTTGCACGCCGCGTCAGTGGAGTGGATCTCGAAGCGCTGCCGCGTCGTCTTGCTCGGATCGGGCACCGGCGGGACGACGTTGATGTTCAGCTCGGTGGGCGACCGCAGGTTGACGCAGGCGACGCGGCGCAGGACGGTCACCCCGCGCAGCACGGGCGCGGTCTCCGTGGCGTGCGCATACACGGAGAGGAACGCGCCCTGGTTGAGGATCCCCCGCCGATCGGAGAGCGACACGCGCCCTGTGCCGGTGACGCCGTACACCTTCGAGAGCGGCTCATCGACGATGCTCCAGTCGGCGCCCAGGAGCTCGCCGACCGTCCCGGTGGAGTTCATCAGGACCTCCGTCACGAAGTCCTCCGTCTCGCGCTCCATCGACGCCCTGGCGCCGGCGAACTGCTCGTAGACGTTCGAGTCCTTCGCCGTCATCGCGATCCTGTCGACGCCGAGCCACTCGCGGACGACACGCACGATGCGGTCCCGCGCCGCCGACGTCTGGAGCAGCCGGCGCACCTCGGCCTCGCGGCCCTCGGGGGTCGACAGCGCGCCCGCGACGGCGGCCTCCATCAGCGCATCATCGGGCGGGCCAGCGGTGATGAGGTAGGAGAGGGAGCTCGCCAGCTCATGGGGAGTCAGCGCCAGCGCGTCTCCGCCGGATCCATCGCCGATCTCCGTCAGGTAGAGAAAGCCCGGGGACTGCAGGACCGCGCGCGCGACGAGCTCGATGCCGTCCGCGTAGGTCGCGCCCTTCGCGCCGATCTGATAGACCGCGAGCAGCGCGTCGGCCTCCGCCGCGTCGAGCGGGCGGCGGTAGGCGCGCCCGCCGAACGACGTGATGAACGTCCTGGCGCAGCTCTCCGCGAGCGTCCCCGGATCGGCGCAGGGGGCGAGCTCCGCGACCTTGCCCTTCACCTCGGCAGCGAGCGCCTCCGCCGCGGCGGCGAGCTGCTTCGCCAGCACCGGATCGACGCGCTGCGCGTCGTTGACCGTGAAGCCGTCTTGCCGCGAATCCGGCGCGAAGCCCTCGCTCGGGTTGGTGGTGGTCCCCGTCAGCGCGCGCACCGAGGCGGCATACTCGGCGTTGGTGAGCCGGCGGATGCGCGCTGGGAGGAGGCTCACGCTCTCCGTCCCATCGGGCAGCGTGACGCCGCCTCCGCCCGACCCGGCAGCGTCGGGATCTCCTACGTCTCCCGTGCAGCCGGCGACCCCTGCCAGCGCCATCGCCAGCATGATCCCGTAAGAATGATAACCAAGTGATCGACCCATGGTTCATTTTATGCGCGCAAGCGCTCCCGGCTGCAACCCCTCGTGCTCTCCCGGCGCGCCTGCGAACTACAGGTTGTACCGTGACATGTCACAGTTCGCGGCGTGACATGTCACGGAGGAATGTGCCGCGCTTTACCGCGGGCGGCTCATCGCCAGGCGCGTGGAACGCGATGGATCGAGAAACCGAGCGGTCTCTGTGCCTGACATACGGCGTGCTTTGCCCCTCCGGGCGAGGCCGAGCTGCAGCGTCGAGCTTCCGGAGGGTAGCTTCCCCTTCGGCGCCGCCGCGAGATCGAGCGGCGGGTGCTCGCCGAAATAGCCGTTCAAGGACACGATCCACCGATCCCCTTCGATGCTGCACATGAAGCCCGTTCGCTTCTGCCTCGGCGGGCGCGGATAGATGAGAAGGAGCAATGGCCTGTGCCGGTAACGCTCGGGAGGCTTGTAGATCCGCGACACATAGGCGACGTCGATCTGGACCTTGCTCTCTGGTGGCCGCGCGTAGCCGGCGGCCTCCAGCCACTGTAGTGCCCGCGAGCCACGCCCGCTGGCGTCCGCGACAAGCTCCGCGCTGAGCTCGTAGGGCCCTCGCCCCGAGCGCTCGACGTACACACCGGTGACCCGGGCGCGGTCCGCGCTCACGCGCAGGCCGGACGCAGTCGTTTCATCCACGATCTCAACGTTCGGGAATGAGCGGACACGCTGGCGAATGTAGTGCTCGAGGAATGCGCGGCTACACTGGATAAGCGGGACGCCGCTCGCGAACTGCACCTTCCAGGCGCCGTAATGGTACCAGGCGCAGTCCTCGCCGAAATCTCGGAGGAGCGCGCCGTCTGCGACCATCTCCTCCACGATCCCCGGGAACATGTCGGCGATGGCGTTGAGGCCAGCGCCGAGCAGGACATGGAGATGGCGCCCCTGCGGCACGCTCCTCCGGACCTCCGGGGAGCTGGGGATGCGATCTCGATCGAGATCGCCAGACCGGCGCGCTCGAATCCGAGCACGGCCGACCAATTCTATGTCGCACCGTTCATGTCGTCGCGCTCCAGGTGTCAGCCTTGTTCGACGCGAGCTGACCGACAAGCGAGTCTTCTGGATCCAGATGAAGATCGACGCCTCTGCGCCTTCGTCCGCCTCCGTGCGAGGGGCGTATGTCTGTATCCATGGCGTCGTCCGGCCGGTCGCGCGGGCGCACGATCTCACCCGCTGTCTCCCCCGCTTGCCTGGGTCACGGTTGGGCAAGCCCGCACTTGCCCCGGAGGACCAGGAGCCCGCTCGCGGCCACCGGACGGGCGCGCGCAGCGCTGGCGAGGGCACGGACACGGAGCGCCAGGCGATGGCGGCCGAGCTTCCTCTACTTCAGCGGCAGATTCACCTGTAGCAGGCGATTCACCGGGAAAATCGTCGCGAGCCCGGCGTGCACCCGCCACCGGCAGGACGCACCTACATGTAGGTAACTTGGCTCCAGATCGCCGGCCGGGTTACGCTGCAAGTTTCGTCGCGAAAAAGTTGTTCGTTCGGTTCGCGATGACGTACCCAGTCGAGCGCGTCCCCGGCCTCAATGGAATCGGGTGGGCGCCGAGCTCCCATCACGTCGACGCCGCCCACTCAACGCCGGCAGGCGGGCATCCGCGCGGGCTCGGCCGTGGGACAGGCCACGTCTCTCGAACCATCTTAAGGAGGTTTCTGGTGTCAAAGGTAGTCGTCGTCACCTCGGGCAAAGGCGGAGTCGGCAAGACCACCACGACCGCAAACCTCGCGTCCGGCCTCGCGGCCGTCGGTTGCAAGACGATCGCCATCGACTTCGACGTGGGGCTCCGCAACCTCGATCTCGTGATGGGGTGCGAGCGGCGCGTGGTCTACGATCTCGTCAACGTGATCCGCGGAGAGGCGACGCTCCGTCAGGCGGTGATCCGCGACAAGAGGCTCGATTCGCTGTACGTGCTCCCCGCGTCGCAGACGCGGGACAAGGACGCCCTCACGCTGGACGGCGTCGGGCGCATCCTCGACGAGCTGCGCGGCGCGGGCTTCGAGTACATCTTCTGCGACTCGCCGGCGGGGATCGAGTGGGGCGCCCAGATGGCGATGTATTTCGCGGACGAGGCGATCGTGGTGACGAACCCCGAGGTCTCCTCGGTGCGGGACTCGGATCGCGTGCTCGGTCTCCTGGACGCGAAGACCCGCAGGGCGGAGCTCGGCGAGGAGGCGGTGAAGACGCACCTCCTGCTCACGCGGTACGCGCCGGCGCGCGTCGCCAAGGGCGAGATGCTGGCGCACCAGGACGTGCTGGAGCTCCTCGGCATCCCGCTGCTCGGCGTGATCCCGGAGTCGCCGGCGGTGCTCCAGGCGTCGAACGCCGGGACGCCCGTGGTGCTCGATCCGACGAGCGACGCGGCGCAGGCCTACCTCGACGTGGTCCAGCGCTTCCTTGGCGCGGAGCGCCCCCACCGCTTCCTGGAGCCGGCCAAGAAGGGGTTCTTCAGCCGGATTTTTGGCGGCCAGGCGGCGACCGTCTGAGGGAGCTCTGCCATGTCGATCATGGATTATTTCCGTAAGTCGCAGCCGAAGTCGGCGACCGTGGCGAAGGAGCGTCTGCAGATCATCGTGGCGCGCGAGCGCGTGCGCCCGACGGGCGAGCCGGACTACCTGCCGCGGCTCAAGCAGGAGCTGCTCCAGGTGATCTCGAAGTACGAGAGGATCGACCTGGACCAGGTGAGCGTGAACGTGGAGCGGAGCGGCGATTGCGACGTGCTCGAGCTGAACGTCGTGCTCTCCGAGTCGGAGCGGGCGGCCGTGCGCGCCGCCGCGTCCCGGGCGGTGGCCCCCGCCGCGCGGAACTGCTGAAGCGCGGCTCAGCCGCGCCCTCGCCCCCGCGGCGCACCCTCCGCCATCGCGATCTCCCGCGCCCGCTCGGACGCCGCCCGGAGGAGCGGTCCGAAGAGATCCGCCGGAGAGCGCTCCTCGGTCCAGCCCGGCGGCGCGCCGAGCTGGGACAGGAGCGCCGCGTGCGCCGCGGGCGGCTCCAGCGCCACGTCGAGCGCCGGCGGCGCCTCGCGCCAGGCGTCGTAGTCCTTCGCCGCCATCTTGCCGGGCGTCACCGTCGCGATCGCCGGCGCGTCTCCGGCGCAGGGGGCGCCTTTGCCGGCGCCCGCCCGCTTGGCGCGCGCGGGGGCGCCCCGCGCGGCCCGGATCGCCTCGATCACCTGCTCGCGCGTGCGCCCGCGCAGCTCGAACAGCAGGAAGGGGTCCTTGTCGAACGCCTCCCCGAGCACGTAGTGCGTCGCCGCGACGTGCTTGCAGGGGTTCGCCATGTCGGGGCACGAGCAGGCCGTGGTGAGGTCCTCCGGCCGCTCCGGGAACAAGCTCGTCCCGGCGCTCTGGAACGCGGACTCGATGTCCTCCGGCATCTGGCCCGCGAGGAGCTCCGCCGCGAAGCTCGCCCGCTTTGCCATGGCGGCGATCGCCTTCGCCCAGGTGGCGTCGTCGAGCCGCGCGAGCGTGAGGATCACCTTGTACGGCCTCGGCTGCGAGCCGGTCACGCGCGCGGTCACGAGGCCGGGCTTCACCGTGAGATCGTGGGTCCTCCCCGTGCGCGCGTACGTGCGCCCGCGCGCGAGGCGGCCCGCGTCGTCGGGCGCCATCCGCTCCAGCGCCTCCACCCAGCGCTTGCCCCACCAGGTCGTGCCGGCCCGCTTCATCCGGATGCCTCGCGCCGGCGGCGGCGGCTTCGGCCCGGCCTCCCGGGGGAACGGCGCCCAGCGCGCCGGCGGGCTCATTCCGGCTCCTCGCGATCGTCCAGCTCGCCCGCGCCGGTCACGGCGTCCCTCGACAGCGCGAACAGCTCGCGCAGCGCCGCGTCGTCGAGCTCGGTGATCCACGCCTCGCCCTGGCCCACCACCTGCGCCGCCAGATCGCGCTTCTGCTCCAGCATCCGGTCGACCTTCTCCTCCACGGTGCCCGCGCAGACGAGCTTGTGGACCTGCACCGCGCGCCGCTGCCCGATCCGGTGCGCGCGGTCCGTCGCCTGGTCCTCGACCGCGGGGTTCCACCAGCGATCGAAGTGGAACACGTGGCTCGCCGCCGTCAGGTTGAGCCCCGCGCCGCCGGCCTTCAGCGAGAGGACGAACACGCGCGGCCCCCGCGGATCGTCCTGGAACCGCCGCACCATCTCGTCGCGCGCGAGCCTCGGCGTGCCGCCGTGCAGGAAGAGGACCTCCGTGTCGAGCGAAGGCGCGAGGTGCCGGACCAGCCGGTCGCCCATCTCGCGGAACTGCGTGAACACGAGCGCGCGATCGCCCGCCGCGAGCGCCTCCTCGAGCATCTCGGTGAGCCGCGCGAGCTTGCCGGACCGGCCCGCGAGCGGCCCCGCCTCCCCGAGGCACTGCGCCGGGTGGTTGCAGATCTGCTTGAGCACCGTCAGCAGCGAGAGCACGAGCCCGCGCCGCTCGATGCCCTCGGCCTCCTCGATGCGGCGCATCGCCTCGTCGAGCGCCGCCTGGTAGAGCGTCACCTGCTCGCGCGTGAGCGTGCAGAAGACCCTGGCCTCGTCCTTCGGCGGAAGGTCCTGAAGCACGGCGGGATCGCTTTTGACGCGTCGCAGCAAAAACGGTCCGGCGACGCGCCGGAGCCGCTCTGCGGCCTTCCGGTCGCCGTAGCGCTCGATGGGCACCGCGTAGGCGCGGCGGAACGCCTCGAGCGGGCCGAGCAGACCGGGGTTCGCGAACTCGAGGATCGACCAGAGCTCGGCGAGGCGGTTCTCGACGGGCGTTCCGGTCAGCGCGACGCGGTGCGGGGCGCGGAGCGCGCGCGCGGCGCGGGCGGTGCGCGACGAGGCGTTCTTGATGTTCTGCGCCTCGTCCAGCACGACCGCGGCCCAGTCCACGCCGGCGAGCGCCGCGGCGTCGCGGCGGAGCAGGCCGTACGTGGTCAGGACGAGCCCGCCGCCCGCGCGGCGCGCGCCGCCGTCGCCGCCCTCGGCAGGCCGCTCGCTCGCGCCGGACGTCCGCGACGCGAGCTCCTCGGCCGAGCGGGCGCGCCCTTCGCCGTAGTGCCCCACGAGGGGCAGGGCAGGGGCGAACCGCGCCGCTTCCCGCTCCCAGTTGCCGACGACCGACGTCGGGGCGACGAGCAGCGTCGGGCGCGCGTCCTCGGGCGCCGCCGCCTGCCGGCCGACGAGGAACGCCAGCAGCTGGACGGTCTTGCCGAGGCCCATGTCGTCGGCCAGGCAGGCGCCCAGGCCGAGGCTCGCCATCGTCTGCAGCCAGGCGACGCCGCGCGCCTGGTACGGGCGCAGCGTCCCCACGAACCCCGCGGGCGGCGGGGCGGCGCGCTCGGCGCCCGAGCGGAGCCGCTCCATCACGCGCGCGAGCGCGCCCTCGGCGACCACGGGGACGGCCAGGCCGTCGACGCGGGTCTCGCCCGCGAGCGCGCCCTCCAGCGCCTCGCGCGCCGAGATGCGGCCGCCGCCGGCCTCGAGGCGCCGCGCTATCTCGGCGAGCTCCTCGGGGACCACGACCACCCAGGCCCCGCGGTGCCGGACGAGCGGCGATTTCTGCCGCGCGAGGGCGGCGAGCTCGCGCGCGGAGAGCGCCTCGTCGCCGAGCGCCGCCTCCCACGCGAAATCGAGCGCCTCGTCGAGGCCGAGCCCGGCGCTGCCCGCGACGACGCCCGCGGTGCGGCGCGCCGCGCCGACGCGCATGCGGAGGCGCAGGCGGCGCTGCCCCGAGGCCAGGAGCTCGCCCGGGACGACCACGCCGAACCCGGCCTCGCCCAGCGCCGGCGCGGCCTGCGCGAGGAAGTCCCACGCCTCCGCGGGATCGAGGTCCACGCGCTCCGGCCGCGCCTCGCCGAGGGCCCGGGCGATCGGCGCGAAGCGCCGCGCGGCGGCGCCGAGCGCGCCGAGGAGGACCTCCTCGGCGCCGGAGAACGCGCGCCCGAGCGCCTTCAGCGTGCGTCCCTGGGTCTTCCACACGTCGGCGGCGGGCACGAGCAGGCTGGGATCGTCGGTCGCCTGCAGCAGGAAGCGGAGCACGAAGCCGCGGTCGCCCTGGGGCAGCTCCAGCCGGAAGCAGGCGCGCAGCGCGTCGCACGCGCCGAGCGCGGGCCGGACCCACGCGTCGAGATCGGCCACGAGCGCGCGCTCGGCGAGCCCTTCCGCGGCGAAGGCGCGCCGCGGGCCCGTCAGGGCGAGCACCAGCCGGCGCTCCCACGGGGCGTGCGCCGGACGCGGCGCGCGCGCCGGGCGATCCGTGGCGCCGCCGCGCGCGAGCGCGTCGGCCGCGGCGTCCAGGAAGGCGCGCAGCAGGGCCTCCGCGGACCAGACCTCCGCGGCGCGTGGCCCGCGGGGGTGCCCGCCGTCGCCGCTGGCTTGCTGCGTGCCCGCCGGCACCGCGTGCGCGGCCGGCGGCATGGCGCGGGCGAGCGCCGCGACGCGCGCGGCGTCCTCCGGGGCGGCGAGCGACACCGCCCAGCGGGCCTCCGTGCGTTCCCGCGTGGCGCCGGCCGGCACCACGCGGGGCACGACCCGCTCCCGCACCACGAGATCCAGCGCGAGCTTGCTCGCCAGGCTCCACGCGGCGACGGACGGCGGCGCTCGCCCGAGGTCGTCCTGGGCCATGCTGGCAAGCGCGGACAGGCCGTCGAGGAGCGGCGCGGCCTGCCCAGCCCTCTTCACGGCGCGGCCCGCCTCGGAGACGACGACCGCCTCCGCCGGGGTCGTCGCGCCGAGCGACCGGGCCGCGAGCTGATCCACGGCCGTGTCGTCCCAGAGAAAGAAGCGGAGATCGCCTGGCAGAAAGACGAGCGGCATCGACGCGCAGATCCATTGCACAGCCGGCGACGGCGAAAAGGGGGCTTCACGCGTCATGAGCCAAAAAAGCGATGGGCCGGACGGGAGCGCTCCCGCTGAATCACGGGTGTGGCCCATTGCGTGTCATGGCTGCGAATTGCCAGAATTTGTTTGAAACCTCTGATCGGGAGGGTTGGAGAACATCTCATGGAAAAAGGTCGTGGCTCGAGGGAATGGGCTTTGCGGCGTGCTGCGCTGGGAGCTTGACGAGCTCGAGCGGCCGGTTGACGCCGAACGCGCGCAGGGGCGCCTGGGCCGCCCGGGCGCCGCGCGAGAGGCAGGCCGCCACGTGGTCCGCGGGGCATCTTCCGCTCGACCAACGCGCCCGGCCGCGCGAATTCCAAATACGTTCACGGACCCGCGGAGATTATGGGGGATGGAGCCGTGGCAAACTCGGGCATCCGAGGGCGTTCCGAGTGGCAGCCGGGCGTTTGTGTCCATTGAAGCAGGAAAAGTACGACCATGTCAAAGCGCATGAACCGAAGAATTTTCCTCCGGGGGCTGGGCGGAGCTTGCGTCGCGGCGCCGTTCCTCGGCTCGATCCTCGACCGCTCCGTGATGGCGCAGCCGGCCACGCCACCGAAGCGGCTGATCGTGATGTTCACGCCCTATGGCTGCATCACGACGAGGTGGTTCCCGAAGAAGTCGCACGGCCCGCTCACCGCCGCGGACCTCCAGTCGACGACGCTCAAGCACCTGGCGCCTCACGTCGACAAGCTCCTCATGCCCCGAGGCATCCGCGCGATGAACGAGTGGACGGCGACGCTGGAGCGGGGGCAGGGGAACGATCCTCACACGCAGGTGGTCGGGTCGTACTTCACCTGCCACCCGGTCACTCCCAACAGCGACGACCCGTTCAGCTTCGACTCCGAGACGAAGTTCAACGCCAAGCCGACCGGTCCCTCGCTGGACCACGTGATCGCACGACAGCTCAGCCCGCAAGGGACTCCGTTGCTCTTGAACACGGCTGGTCAGAATGAAAACCCTCAGTCGGCGATCTCCTACTCCGCCGCCGAGACACCGTTCAGGGGCCTCAACGCGTCGCAGGTCTTCAGCAGCCTCACGGGCATCTTCGAGCCGGGGAAGCCGACGTCTCCGGACACCTACGCGGCGATGCGCGGCAAGAGCGTCCTCGACATCGTGAAGGATGATCTGCAGAGGCTCGAGCGGTTCGACATGAGCCGTGCCGACAAGCAGAAGCTCGCATCCTGGAAGGAGCTCATCAACTCGACAGGGAACGTGGTGGCTTCCGCGCAGTGCGACACGTCCCTCGCCACGGCGCTCGGCGCGACGCAAGAAAACATCAATCTGTGGAGCACGACCCCGAGCGGCGACGACAGGCTGACGCGGCGAATCTCGGACACTCTGGACGCAGCGGACCTCTGTTCGAACCTCGCCGTGCTCGCGGCGGCGTGCAACGCGAACCCCGTCATCTTCCTGAAATACCCGGGGAACTACGTCTTCAAGGGGCTCGGCGTGACGCGCGAGAGCGCCAGTCTCTCGCGTCGCCTGGACAACGCGGGCATGACGGGCACCTGCGTCCCCGGTGCGATCGACATGCTCCTCACGATCGACGACTACTATGCGAGGAAGTTCGCCCACCTCGTCGAGCAGCTGAACCGCATCGAGGAGGGCGACGGGACGCTCCTCGACAGCTGCGCGGCCGTCTGGTTCCAGGACGTGTCGGACGGCTGCGCCCGCAACCTCAACAACCTGCCGATCGTCCAGGCCGGCAGCGCCGGCGGCTATTTCAAGACCGGCTGGGCCGTGAACGTCGATGACGGCTCGCCCGATCTCACGACCGGCAACAGCGAGATCACGTGTGCCGACGGCACTTCGAACGAGGTCGACGCGATCTCCCAAGAGACGGGGACCGATCCGTCGCTCGCCAACGCGCCGATCAACAAGTACTTCTGCAGCTTGATGAACGCCCTCGGGGTCAAGGCGGGCGCGGATGGTTTCCCGGCACGGGGCGGTTCGGGGCCGGTGACCCACTTCGGCATGTACGACCGGACGGAAGACTTCATCGGCGGCGGGGTCAATCCCCCCACCATCCACGATCCAGGCGAGTTCACCGCGCTCAAGGCGAACTCCTGAGCGGTCTCGTTCCCGAGCCTGTCGGCCCGGCGCGACGCGCCTGATCGAGATGTCCCCGCCGGCGAGGGGGGTGTTATGCTCGCGCGCGTCGAGCGGGCGCGGCGCGGCGTCGTGCCGGGAGGTCGTTGGATGTCATCTGTCAGGGGTTTCACCATCGAGCTGTCTCGGATCGAGTACGTCGGGCAAGGCCTTGTCCGGCCGGAGTGTGTGATCGTCGAGCCCGGCGGCACGCTCTGGACCTCGGACGCTCGCGGCATCGCGACGCGCATCGAGCCCGATGGCAGGCAGGCGACCCTCGGCCCGGAGGTGCCCGAGCCGAACGGGATGGCGATGGATCGGCAGGGCAACCTCATCGTCGCCAGCATGTCCGGCGGCAAGATCCACAAGCTCCACCGCGACGGCCGGTCCGAGGTCCTCCTCGACTCCATCGACGGCGAGCCGCTCGGCGCCGTGAACTTCTGCTTCATCGACTCGCGGGATCGCCTCTGGATCTCCGTCACGACACGGCACCTCCCGTGGTGGTCCGCGGTCGTGGGCAACATCCGCGACGGGTACATCGTGCTCGTCGACGAGAAGGGCGCCCGCATCGTGGCCGACGGCCTCAGCTTGACGAACGAGGTGCGCCTCGACGCCGCCGAGCGGTTCCTGTACGCCGTCGAGACCGTCCCCGGCCGCCTCCTCCGGTTCCCGGTGCGCGACGACGGCAGCCTCGGCGATCCCGAGCAGTTCGGGCCCGATAGCCTCGGCATCGGCGGGTACATGGATGGCTTCGCCTTCGACGCCGAGGGCAACATCTGGGTGGTGGCCGTCTGTCGCAACGGCCTCGGGGTGATCTTCCCCGACGGCAGCTACCAGACCGTCTTCGAGGATCCGCGCCCTGCGGTCCTCGAGACGATGACCCTGAAGCAGAGGAACGGCACCATCGAGCCGGCCGATCTCGGCGCATGCGCGGGAAACACGCTGCAGCTGCCCACGAGCATCGCGTTCGGCGGCCCCGATCTCCGCACGTGCTACATGGGGTCGCTGGCGATGCCCCACCTCCTCACGTTCCGCGCGCCCGTCGCGGGGCTCCCGCTCGCGCACATGCGGTGATCGGGTTCATGCAAAAGGCTCTCTCTGTGGGTGAGTAGACCTCGTCGCCCACCACCGGGTTCCCGCGGAGGGGCAGCGCGCCGCGGCCGAGCCGAGGGGCTCAGTCGCAGGCCGCCACCGCGCCTAGAAATATCTTGCTCCAGGCGTGACGCCGGTGCGACGCTGGAAGCATCCGCCAGGAAGCGACCGGATGTGCGATGTCGCTGCACACGACTGCTCCCGCGAACACGGAAGTTCGCGCCGCGCGGGCGTTCTGCCGGGGGATCTGACATGGAATCAACGGTCCTTCATCTGGGGGCAGGCTTCACGGTGCACGCTGCGAGCGGCACCCCCTTCGGCGCGCAGGTGGCGGTCAAGCAGCCGGCCGGCGAGGTCGTCACCGAGCGCCAGGAGGCGGCGCTCGACAACGAGTTCGAGCTCCTGCGCGGGCTCTCCGTGCCCGGGATCCGCAGGGTGTACGGGCGCGGTATCGTCGATGGCAAGCCGGTCCTGTACCTGGAGCTCTTCGACGGCCTCACGCTCAGGCGCTTCGTCGCCGAGCGCCGCCCGGCGCTCCGCGAGCGCGTCGAGATCGCGGCGTCGATCGCGCGCGCGCTGGCCGGGCTGCACGAGGCAGGCATCATCCACCGGGATCTGAGCGGCGCAAACGTCCTCGTCGCGCCGGACACCCGGCAGATCTGCGTCATCGATCTCGGCCTGGGCGTGCGCGGCGCGGCGCTCGAAGGCAGCCTCGTCGAGCCGGGCGGGACGCTGGAGTACATGGCCCCCGAGCAATCCGGGCGCACCAGGCACAGGCTCGATCACCGCGCGGATCTCTACTCGCTCGGCATCCTGCTCTACGAGCTGTTCGTGGGTGAGCCGCCCTTCGTGTCGGAGGATCCGCTCGATCTCATCCACCGACACCTCGCCGAGCGCCCGCCGCCGCCTGCGCAGCGCGATCCCTCCTTGCCAGCGCCGCTCAGCGAGCTCGTGATGGCGCTGATCGAGAAGGATCCGGACGCGCGGTACCAGTCGGCCGAGGGCGTCGTTCACGATCTGAGCCGCTGCCTGGAGCAGCTCGAGGCGTGCTCCGCGATCGCGCCGTTCCCGCTGCGCCGCGCCGATCCCGCGCTCGCGCTGAGCGCCCCGCCGCGGCTGTACGGGCGCGACGAGGAGCTCTCGGCGCTCCGCGCCGCCTTCGAACAGAGCGCTGCCTCGGCCGAGGTCGTGCTGATCGCCGGCCACTCCGGCATCGGAAAGACCGCGCTCGTGGAGCAGCTGCGCGAGGAGGTCACGGCGGCCGGCGGCGCGCTGGTCACGGGCAAGTGCGAGCAGTACGCGCGCGCCACGCCCTACGGCATCTTCGTCCGGGCCATGGCGGCGATCTCCGCGCGCGCTCTCGGCCTGCCCGCGCAGGAGTACGCGCGAACGCAGGAGGCCGCGCGGGCCGCGGTGGGGGATCTGGGGCAGGTGCTGCTCGCCGTGATGCCAGGCCTCGCGCCGCTGCTCGGGGAGCCGAAGGGCGCGCCGGTGCTGTCCGGTCAGGAGGCCCAGAACCGCTTCAACCTCCTCTTCTCCCGCCTGCTAGGGGCGCTGCTCAGCCCCGATCGGCCGCTCGTCCTGTTCCTGGATGATCTCCAGTGGATCGACGCCGCGTCGCTCGGGCTGCTGAAGCACGTGCTCGGCGAGGACCGACCGCCGGGGCTCATGCTGCTCTGCGCCTACCGCGACAACGAGGTCGATGCATCCCACCCGCTCCGCGTCGCCCTGGACGACCTCGAGCGGCGCGGCGTCCCGGTACGGACCGTGGCGCTCCGCGACCTCGACCCCGCGCACGTCCGCGCGCTCCTCGCCGACACCTTCGCGCCGTGGGCGGCCGGCGCCGACGTCGAGCAGCTCGCCGCGGAGCTCCACCGGAGGACCCAGGGCAACCCGTTCCATGTGCGCTGCGCGCTCCGGGACCTCATGAGCGCGGGGTGCATCCGCTTCTCGTCCAGCGGCGGCGGGTGGACGTGGGAGGCGGCGGCGCTCGATCGGCTCGCCGTGACGGAGAGCGTGCTCGAGCTCCTGGCCCGCAAGCTCGCGGAGCTCCCCGCCCGAGCGCGCGAGGTCCTGGCCGTCGCGGCGTGCGTCGGGGATCGGGCGCCGCTGCCGCTCCTCGGGGCGGCGCTGTCGTGCTCCGCCGCCGAGATCGACGAGGCGCTCTGCGCCGCGGAGCGCGAGGGGCTCCTGCGCGCAGGCTCGGGCGAGGTGCGCTTCGCCCACGACCGCATCCAGCAGGCCGCCCGCTGCCTGCTCGCCGAGGAGGAGCAGCGAAGGTGGCACCTCAGGCTCGGGCGGCTGCTGCTCGCAGACACGCGGGGTGACAGGGGTGAACCGGCGAGCTTCGACGCCGCCGACCACCTCGGACGGGCGATCGACCTCATCGACGCTCCCGAGGAGCGCCTCCTCGTCGCGCGGATCGAGCTCGCCGCCGGGCAGCGCGCCTTGCACGCCGGCGCCCCGGAGCAGGCGCGCGTCTTTCTATCGAGCGGCGCCGCGCTGCTCCCCGCGGACGCCTGGACGGCGCTCCCGGAGCTCGCCTCCGCGCTGCACCGCGCGCTGATGGAGGCGGAGTTCCTGACGGCGCGCTTCGAGCGCGCCGACGCGATCTTCTCGCTTCTGCTCGCGCGCGAGCCCTCGCCGGTCGCCCTCGCGGACGCCTACTACCTGCACATCATGCAGCGGACGATGCAGGGCCGGTACGTCGACGCGCTCGTCGCCGGGCGGACGATCCTCGGCGCGCTCGGGTTCGATCTGCCCGAGTCGGTCACCGCCGCGGAGCTCGAGCGGGATCTCGGGCGGCTCGAGGAGCGGCTCCGGGGCCGCGATCTCCAGGCGCTGCTCGACGCACCGGCCGTGGAGGACGAGCGCATCCGCAAGGCGGCGACGATCTGCGGAGCCATGTGCCCGACCGGCTTCTTCGTGGACCCGCTGTACAACGGCGTCCTCGGCCTCCTGGCGTGGAACATCGTCCTCGACGCGGGCCCATGCCGCGGCCTCGGCTTCCCGATCGCGACGACGACGCTCATGTACTATCTCCTGCGGAACGACTACCGCAACGGGGATCTGTCGGCGCGCTTCGGGATGGATCTCGCCGCGCGGCTCTCCGATGGGCTGGATCAAGGCAATTGCGCCCATATCTACGCGCTGTTCACGAGCCACTGGTCTCGCCCCCTCTCGGACGCGTTGCCCGTGGCGCGGCAGGCGTTCTCCTCGCTGCTCGAGAGCGGGAACGTCCAGATGGCGGGCTACACGTTCTTCAGCACGCTGGGCGCGACCTACGAGAGCGGCGCCCGGCTCACTGACGTCCAGGAGGAGGCGGAGCGGGCGCTCGCCTTCGTGCAGAAGACGAACAATCGCCATGCGTTCGGCGCGTTCGTCGTCTTCGCCCGGCTCGTCGCGGCGCTCGGGAGGCCCGACGGGTGCGTCGCCTCCTTCGACGGAGACGGCTTCTCGGAGCGAGCGTATCTGGCGCAGATCGGCCAGAACCACATGGCGCTCGCCTACTATCATATCTACAAGCTCGTCCTCTGCTATCTCCTGGACGCCCAGGAAGATGCCTGTCGCCACGCGGAGCGCGCGACCGAGCTCGCCCCGTTCATCACCGGCTTCCTGCCGGTCGTCACGGCGAACACGTATGCTTCGCTCGCCTTTCTGCGCAGGGCCGAGGCGGCGGACGCGGCGGAGCGGCCCGCGTGGCTCGAGCGCGTCGCGGAAAGCCAGGGGCAGCTCGGCGCCTGGGCCGCGAACGCCGCCGAGAGCTTTGGCCACCGTCACGACCTCGTCGAGGCGGAGCGCTTGCGGCTCTCCGGGGAGCACTGGGCGGCGCTCGATCTGTATGACCGGAGCATCGAGAGGGCCGGGGCGAGCGGGCAGATCCCGGAGGGGGCGCTCGCCTGCGAGCTCGCGGGGCGGCACCTCCTCGCGCTGGGCAAGGCGCGGCTCGCGCAGCCGTACCTCATCGAGGCGCTCCACGGATATCGCCGCTGGGGCGCGCGCGCCAAGGTCCAGCAGCTCCAGGCGACGTACGCGTCGTTGCTGCGGCGGCGCTCGACGAGCGTCGTGCCCCCGAGCGCCGCGCCGGGCCCGGCGACGGCGGGCAACGTCACCACGGAGCCGCTGTCGCCGAAGCTCGACGTCGGCTCCATCCTGAAGGCGGCCCGCGCCATCGGGAGCGAGATCGTCCTCGATCGCCTGCTCGATCAGCTCATGCGGGTGCTCCTCGAGAACACCGGGGCGGAGCGCGGCCTGCTCCTCTTGCCGCGGGGGGGCGAGCTCGCGGTGGCCGCGTCGCTCCGGGTCGGCGAGGGCGATCCGGCCCTCGGGTACTCCGCCGCGGTGGCGAGCTACGTGGAGCGCACCCGCGAGCCGCTGGTCGTGGACGACGCCGCCGCGGATCCGCGCTTCGCCGGCACGTTCGGCGCGGCCGCCGGCCCGCGCTCGCTCCTCTGCGCGCCGCTCCTCGACCGGGGCGAGCTCGTCGGGCTCGTGTACCTCGAGAACAACCTCACGACCGGCGCGTTCACCCCGGATCGGCTGCACGTCACGAGCCTCCTCGGGGCGCAGGCAGCGCTGTCGATCAACAACGCGCTGCTTTATGCGACGCTCGAGCGCAAGGTCGAGGAGCGCACCGCCGAGCTGCGCGAGAGGAACGACGAGCTCGAGCGCAGCAAGCTGCTGCTCTCCCAGCTCGCGGACGAGCTGTCCACGCCGCTCATCAAGCTCGGCGACCGGGTGCTCATGGCTCCGCTCATCGGGGGCGTCGACGACGCGCGCGCGGAATCCATCATGGATCGCGTCCTGTCCGCGATCTCCGCAGGGAACGCCGCCCACGTGATCCTCGACGTCACCGGCGTCTCGAGGATGGACACGAGCACCGCCAGCCACCTCGTGCGCCTCGTCCGCGCGGCCGGTCTCCTCGGCGCCGAGGCCATCCTGGCCGGCGTCCCGCCGCGGGTGGCGACGTCGCTCGTGTCGCTCGGCGTGGATCTGTCAGGCGTCTGTACGGTGCGCGACGTCCAGGCGGCGCTCGCGCGCTGCTATCGGTCGGGCTTGCGCTCCGTCGGATCGCGGGGCTGATCTCCCAGCCACGGAGCCACGTCCAGCCACGGAGCCACCCCATGCCTCGTGTTCACCTCGTCACCACCGGCGGCACCATCGCGAGCCGCGTCGACCCGAAGACGGGCGCCGCCGTGCCCGCCGTCCGCGCGGAGGAGCTCGTCGCCGACGTGCCCGCGCTCGGTCGCATCGCGGAGATCGCGGTCACCGAGTTCTGCCTCGAGAGCAGCTGGAACCTCGGCCCGGACAGGATCGCGGCGCTCGCGCGCGCCGTGCGCGATCTTCAGGGCGACCCCGAGGTGACCGGCGTCGTCGTCACCCACGGCACGGACACCCTCGAGGAGACGGCGTTCGCGCTGGATCTGCTGCTCGACGGGGACACGCCGGTGGTGCTCACCGGCGCGATGCGGGACGCGAGCACCGCGGGGACCGATGGCCCCCGCAACCTCGTCTCGGCCGCGCGGATCGCGGTGGAGCCCTCGGCGCGGGGGCTCGGCGTGCTCGTCGCGCTGAACGACGAGCTCCACGCGGCCCGGTGCGTGATGAAGACCCACACGACCGCGCTCGGCACGTTCGCCTCGCCGGGCGTGGGGCCGCTCGGCTGGGTCGACGGCGAGGGCGTCCGCGTCCACGCGCGCCCCGCGAGGACGCCGACGCTGCCGCTCGCGCCGCCCGAGCCGCGGGTCTACCTCGTCAAGATGGCGTCAGGAATGGACGATCTCCTCCTGCGCGCGATCCTCGAGGCCGGGGCGCGCGGGGTGGTGATCGAGGGCTCGGGCGCGGGGAACGTCTGCGGGAGCTGGGAGGGGGCGATCGGCGCGCTGGTGCAGGCGGGCACGCCGGTGGTGCTGAGCTCGCGCTGCCCCGGCGGGCGGGTCACGCCGACGTACGGCGCGCCCGGCGGCGGGCGGCGGCTCCGGGATCTCGGGGTGATCGCCGCGGGCGCGCTCTCGGGGCCCAAGGCGAGGCTCGCGCTGATGTTCGCGCTCGGGGCGGGGCTCGACGGAGCGGCGCTACGCGCGTATTTCGACCGGCTTGCCGGGTAGACCCTCGCTCTTCGCGCCCGGTTGCGGGCCGCGCCGCTCGTCGCCGGCGCCCGCCTTCCGCTTCAGCTTCTCCTCGACCCGCGTGCCCTTGAAGAAGCTCGCGTTGGCCTCGGTGTAGAGCTTGTACGGGTTCTCGAACACATACGCCTTGAAGTCCTCGGCGCTGAGGACGCCCTCCTCCACGAGGCGAAAGCTCTCCGCAAGCGCCTCGGTCAGGTCGGGGACGTCCCAGTGGCCGACGTCGGAGGAGTAGATTGCGTTGATCTTCACGCCGAGCGGGTTCGCCTTGGCGTTGAACGCAGACGCGATGGTGCGGTCGTCCGACTCGGATCCGAAGAAGAAGTTGTTCACCCAGCGGTCGCGGATGTCCTCGATCTTCTCGATGCCCGCGGCCGCGAAGTCGTTGCGGTACTCCGGCGCGGGCTGGCGGGCGTCGCTCGTGTACCCGGCGCCCAGCGTGTCGGCGATCAGCTGCTCGCCCTCGATGGAGCGCCCGTTTGCGAGCTTTGCGAGATCCGCGCCGTAGCGCCGGAAGAGCTCGGTGAAGAGGGCGCGGTCGGTCGCCGCGGGGTCGTAGTGCTCGAGGCCCTCCGGGCCGCGCTTCTGGAACCTGTCGACCAGGTGGATGTAGACCCGCGCGCCCCAGTCCGCCCCGCCCTCGAGCATGCCGATGCGCAGCCCGGGGAAGCGGCGGGTGACGCCGCCGAAGAACAGCGCCTTGGCGAACGCCTCCGAGCCGTCGGCGAAGTGGCCGACGTGGTTGTTCATGTAGTTGCTGATCGACGAGCGCCCTGTCCAGCCCTGGCTCCCGTAGTGGGTGAGGACAGGCACGCCGAGCTCGACCACCTTCGCCCAGAAAGGATCGTAGTTGTACTCGCTGTCGATGCCGTAGAAGTCGATGTACGTCGCGTACTTCGCGATCTCCGGGTGGTGCGCCGGCGGGTACTTCTCCGCGATCGCCTTGATGGGGCGGCGCACGCCGCCGGCGATGTTGATCGCCTTGAGCCCCAGCTTCTTGACGGCGAACTCCAGCTCTTCGATCCCCTCCTCGGGCGTGTTCAGCGGGATGCCGGCGACCGGGGTGAGGCGGTCGCTGTACTTGCGAAACAGCTCCGCGTGGTAGTGGTTGATCGCGCGCTGGAGCGCCTGCCGCGCGCCCGGGTCCTTCACGGCGAGCGGCGCGAGGGTGTTGTTCGGGAACAGGACCGAGAAGTCGGACCCTTGCTCCTCCAGGCGCTCGGCGAGCAGCTCCGGCAGGTGGTACGTGGCCACGTCCAGCGTGTTGCGCGTCACCCGCGCCCACCACGGCGACCTGACGGTGCGGTAGTGCTGCCGCTCCTCGGGTGTCTGGCTGTACCAGTCCTTGCCGCTGCTGTTCTCGGCGTTGCGGCGGCGGGAGCTCAGCGCCTTGCGCAGGTCGTCGACGAGCTTGGCGCCTCCGTACGTGGCGACGAAATCCTCCAGCGCCGGCGAGTAATCGTTGGTGTGGATGTCCGTGTCGATGACGGGGTAATCGAGCTTCTCCTTGACAGCCACGGAGGGCGAGGCCTTGAGACGAGCGATACGGTCAGTCATGAAAGACTCCGGAAAGGGGTTGGGCGCGCCGATGTCGCCGGTGTGAGATCGATGGCCGTGCTGGCGCGCGGCACTCTGCAACCTGCGTGCCCTGACGTCGTTGCCCCGATGTCGCTCCTTGCCCGCTGATCTCGGCGTCTCTCCGGCGCGCACTGCCCGCGCGTTGCTCGGAATCGAGCACCGATTCAGCGCGGCTGCTTCCTCAGCAACACTCCGACGGGACCGACGCTGTTCGCCCGCGCTGGAGCCCTACGAGGGCAGGCGCCGAGCCGCGCAGGGATCTTCCCCCAGCCGTGCGCGGGCAAGCCGCGCACCCAGGCGACCTCTCCGACGATGCTCGCCGCCCGCAGTTGCCGCCGCGCCTCGGGCCCGAGCGCCGCGAGGGGCGCCTCCACCATACCCCGCGGTTGTGTGCCGCGCCGAGCGCGTCCGCCGCCGTCGCGCTGCCGGAGGTGAGGCCAGGACAAAGACGGGCCATCTCGCCGGCACTGGCGCCGATGGCGGCCATGCTGCCGATGCCGAGCTTGCCAGCGAAGTCGCTCGCCCAGCACTTGACGTCGCTCGCGGGGATGCTCGCACATGTCATGTGCAGGCTCCCCGCGGTTCCTGCTCGAGCACATTCGCGTGCGGGACGCGGGCCGGCTGGAGCGTGACATGTCACGCGCTGAAGCCGTGACATGTCACGCGCTGAAGCCGTGACATGTCCCATGCGCAACCGGTCGTGCCGCGGGCGTGCCGGTGCGTGTGCAGCCGGTCGAGAGCGCGCCTCGGCCGGGATCGTCGCATGTTCCGTGCGTCGAAGTCGCCTTCTGGTGCCCTGCCAGGCAAGAGAGGCGTCGAATCACGCGGTGGTATGGCCGTTGCTCTACGGACACCCGGACGCCGAGCGCCGCCGGAGACGGCGCTTCGTCCATCGACGTCGAGGCTCGACCAGCCGGATCGCCGGCGGCGAGCGCGACGCATCCGTGACCCATCATTCCTTGGAGCTTCGAACCATGCCGCTCACCGCGCGCTCACGTCCTGAGATTGCTGTTGGTCTGCTGCTCACATGCCTCTCGCTCGCTGGCTGCTACGCCGCGGAGGCGGAGGAGGGGGACACGGTCCCGGACGAAGTCGTCGCGACGGCGGGGCCGCGCCCGCTCGTGTCGTACGAAGAGTTCCGCAAGACGCTGGTCTGGGCGCCGTCGGAGGGGTTCTGGGTCGCAGAGGGCGACATACCGCTCCGCAGCGAGGAGAGGATCCGGAAGTTCTACGAGGATCATTACTCCCCCTCCGGCGCCCTGACCGTCACTCGGATCGGCAGCTCCAACAACATCTGGAGCCGGGCCGACCGGCTGAACCTGACCTATTGCATATCGCCGTCCGCGTTCGGCGCCGACTACAACAGGGTCGTGGACGCCATGCACCAGGCGGCCGCGGGGTGGGAGAACGCCGCCAACGTCCGCTTCGTCCACGTGGTCGCCGAGGACACGAACTGCACCAACGCCAACAACAACGTGAAGTTCAACGTCACCTCACCTGCGCGGCTCGACGGCTCTGCGTTCTATCCGGACTGGCCGCGCAACGAACGCGAACTCGCGCTCACCTGGGATCCCGACTGGTCCACGAACCCGCGCGTGCCCATCGGCGTCATCATGCACGAGCTGGGACACGTGCTCGGGTTCGACCACGAGCACATCCATGTGCCCGGCTCGTGGTGCGAGGATCCCACGTCAACTTCGCAGCTGGTGACCGGGTACGATTCGCTCTCCATCATGCACTATCTGCATTGCGACGGCAGCACCAATACGACCGGGAATTTTTTCCTGACACAGCGCGACATCGAGGGAGCGCAGGCGCTCTACGAGGCGCCTACGAACGTCGATAGCACGGGCATGGGTGTCGTCTATGCCCGCAAGCAATCCACTGGTGACATCTACAAGAAGAGCGGATCGACATGGACGAAGGTCAGCGGACCCGTCCAGGCGTTCCTCACCCACGGGAACGACGTCTACGCGCTGCAGTCGAACTTCGGCAACGTGATCAAGTACAGCGGTTCCGGGACGACGTGGACGACGGTCGGGGGGTCGTCGAACCAGATCTTCCTGTGCGGCGGCTTCGTGTGCGCGACCAACACCAACGGCGAGGTTTTCAGATACTTCGATGGCACCAACACCTGGTCGAAGATCGGCGATCCCGGCGCCAAGTTCGCGACGGCGGGCAGCGATCTCTTCGGCCTGACCCCCAACCAGAACGATGTCTTTCGATACAACGGCTCCGGGACGTCGTGGACCGACGTCGGCGGTACGTTCGCGGATCTGATCGGCTCCCAAACGGCGATGTACGGTTTGACGCAGGACCGGCAGTCGCTGCAAAAGTACAGCGGCTCCGGGACGACGTGGACGACGATCGGAGGCCCCGGCAGGCAGTGGCACGCAGGAGCGGGGGTGGCGCTCTATGCCCTCGCGCCCAACTCCGGCGCAATCTACCGCTATTTGTCCAGCGGACCCGCCGCGGGCTGGCTCCAGGTGGGCGACGCAGCGGCACGTCTGTACGGCCAGTTCAGATTGTTCGCCACGGCGCCCAACGCCGAAGACATCTGGGCTTTCGACGGCATCTCGACGTGGAACTTCGTGGGTAAGCCGTAGCCCGGCCCCTGTCCCCCTGCCCATCCTGACACACGCTACCAGCGTTCCCGGCGGAGGGCCGGCGAGCGCGTCACGCCGGGCTGAAGAGCGCGAGGCACCGATCGGCGAGGACGCCGCCGACGAGATCGACGGGCGCGCCGGAGCTCTCGTTCATCCACCGCGCGGGGACGGCCAGCTCGCGCTGCGCGCCCCCGGTCGCCGCCGTGACCTCCTGCATCGTGCAGCCGAAGACGACGCGGCTCACCCGGGCGAGCCAGGCCGCGGTGAAGCACATCGGGCAGGGCTCCACGGTGGTGTACAGCGTGTAGCCGGTGAGGTCCGGCCCGGCGGCCGCGCAGGCGCGGCGGACGGTGAAGTCGACGACGGACTTCATCGAGGCGAACGCCGGGCCCGCCTTCTCCGCCGTGCCGAAGAGCTGCTTGTTGTCGGCGAGGTCGTAGATCTTGTCGCCGCCCAGCATGCCCTTCACGTCCTCGGGCGAAGCATTCAAGTACTTTCCGATGATGGGATAAGCCTTCTCGGGCTCGCTCCGCAGCGTCCGGACCCCCTGATCGATGGCGGCGATGAACTTCCCGTAGGCGTCGCTCCCCGAGGCGAGCTTCGATCTGTGCACGGCCACCGAGTTCGTGATCGTGTCGGGCACGCTGGCGCTGCTGAAGATCACGTGACCGCCGTTCTTGGTCGCCTTGGTGATCCAGGGCTCCCAGGTGACCGCGGCGTCGACCTTCCCGGCGACGAACGCGGCGCCGGCGTCGTCGGCGCTCATGCTCGTGATCTTCACGTCGGCCGGGCTGACCCCGGTCTTCTCGAGGCCGAACAGGAACAGCATGTGGTTGACCTCGCCCAGCGTGAGGGCGACCGTCTTGCCCTTGAGATCGGCCATGCACGCGATGTTCCCCTTGGCCACCACGGCGTCCGCGCCGTTCGAGCTGTCGACGAGGGCGATGGCCACGACGTCCGTCTCGCTGTTGCCAGGCGACCCGCGTCGTGTGGAACGACTGGATCGTGGCGCTCCCGTGAGGAGCCGCGCCCGACCACGCGCCGTGGTGACGCTGGAAAGGTAGGTCGTGGTCACGTCCGGCGGGCCGGGGGTGTTTGAACTCCCGGCCCGCCGTCGCCAGGGCGCCGACGCGGCCCGCCGGGCTCACCCTGCGGGAGGCGCGTCCTCGTCCCAGGCCGGCAGCAAGCAGCGGAACGTCGCCCCCTCGCCGGGCCTGCACTCCGCCCACAGGCGGCCTCCGTGCGCCTCGATGATCGAGCGGCTGATGGCGAGGCCCACGCCGAGCCCCTGCGCCTTCGACGTGAAGAACGGCTCGAAGACCCGCTCGATGTCCTCGGGCGGGATGCCCTCGCCGGAGTCCGCCACGGAGAGCTCCAGGCAGCCCGCTCCGCCCGACTGCGCCCGCACCACCACGACGCGCGCGCCGGGCGGGCGGCGGGACACCGCGTCGAGCGCGTTGACGAGCAGGTGCAGGAGCACCTGCTGGAGCTGGGCCCCGTCCCCCCGGGCGCGCGGCAAGCCCGGCGCGAGCTCGAGCCGCACGGTCGCGCCCGCGCGGCGCGCGGCGCTGGCCACGAGCCGGATCACCTCGCGGGCGAGCTCGCTCAGGTCCAGCGCGGCCACGCTGAGCTCGCCCTCGCGGAGCACCGCGTGCATCCGCTGGATGACCTTCGCGGCGCGCCGGTCGTCCGCCACGATATCGTCGAGCGCGGCGCGCGTCTCGGCAATGTCGGGCGGGGTCTGCGCGAGCAGCCGCAGCGCCGCCTGCGCGTTGCTCAGGATGGCCGCGAGCGGCTGGTTCAGCTCGTGCGCGAGCGAGGCCGCGAGCGCGCTCATCGCCGACACCCGGTTGAGGTGCGCGAGCTCGTCCTGGGCCCGTTGCGCCTCGAGCTCGGCGGCCCGGTTCAGCTCGAGCTTGCGCTCGAGGCGCCGGCACTCCGCGCGCAGCGCCTCGGTCCGCCGCGTCACCTCGCTCTCCAGCGAGGACTGGACCCGCGCGATCTCCTCGCCCATCGCCGAGAGCGCCCGCGCCGCCGCGCGCAGGGCGAGCTGCGTCCGCACGCGGGCCACGAGCTCCTCGCGCAGGTACGGCCTGGTCACGCAATCGACCGCGCCGAGCTCCAGCCCGCGCGCCCGGCTCGCCGTATCTGCAAGCGCGGTCATGACGAGGACGGGGATCTCGTGCGTCGCCGGATCCGCCTTCAGCCGGCGGCAGACCTCGAGGCCATCCAGGCCCGGCATCTCCGCGTCGAGCAGGACCAGATCAGGCACCTCGCCCCGGATCTGCGCGAGCGCCGCCTCCCCGTCGCCGGCCACCGCGATGTCGAACGGCTGGCCCGCGAGGGCCTCCGAGAGCAGCTCGAGGCTGCCGGGGTCGTCGGCCACGAGCAGGACGAGCGCGGGGCGGGCCGCCGCCAGCCTGGCGCCGGAGGCCAGCGGGTTCGCGGGCGCATCCATCGCGCCGCCGCCGTCGCTCCGCTCACCGATCTGAGCGTGGGATGGTCGTGCTGCCATGGCGGAACCGAGCCTCGTTGGATCTGTGACAGCAGCCCCCGCCGCCTGCAATGGGACCATGGTCCCACAGCGAGACGTCCCGCTCCCCTCAGGCTCAGGACTACCCCGCGGGGCGCGCGCCCTGATCCCAGGCCGGGAGCGCGCAGCGGAACGTCGCCCCCTCGCCGGGCCTGCACTCCGCCCACAGCCGCCCACCGTGCGCCTCGATGATCGAGCGGCTGATGGCGAGGCCCACGCCGAGCCCGTGGGGCTTCGACGTGACGAAGGGCTCGAAGATGCGCTCGAGATCCTCGGGCGCGACGCCATCGCCGGAGTCCGCGACGGACAGCTCGACGTGCCTTCCGTCGGCCGGGCGGGTGCGCACCACCACGAGGCGCGCTTCGGGGGGACGGCGGGAGACCGCGTCGAGCGCGTTGACGAGCAGGTTCAGCAGCACCTGCTGGACCTGGATCCCGTCACCATGCACGTGGGGCAGGCCCGACGCGAGATCGAGCCGCACGGTCGTGCCCGCGAGGAGCGCGGCGCTGGCCACGAGCCGGACCACCTCGCGGGCGAGCTCGCTCAGGTCCATCGCGGCCACGCTGAGCTCGCCCTTGCGGAGCATCGCGCGGATCCGCTGGATGACCTGCCCGGCCCGGCGATCGTCCGCCACGATATCGTCGAGCGCCGCGCGCGCGTCGGCGATGCCCGGCGGGGTCTGCGCGAGCAGCCGCTCCGCGGCCTGCGCGTTGCTCAGGATGGCGGCGAGCGGCTGGTTCAGCTCGTGCGCGAGCGAGGCCGCGAGCTCGCTCACGGCCGAGACCCGGTTCAGGTGCGCGAGCTGGTCGTGGGCCCTCTGCACCTTGAGCTCGGCGGCTCGGTTCAGCTCGAGCTCGCGCTCGAGGCGCCGGCTCTGCGCGCGCAGCTCCTCCGTCCGCCGCGCCACCTCGATCTCCAGCGACGCCCGGGCGCACGCGAGCTCCTCGTTCTTCTCCGAGAGCGCCCGCACCGCCGCGGAGAGCTCGCTGGCCGCCGCGCGGATCGACAACTGCGTCCGCACGCGGGCCACGAGCTCCTCGCGGACGAACGGCTTGGTCACGTAATCGACCGCGCCGAGCTCCAGGCCGCGCACCCGGCTCGCCGTGTCCGCGAGCACGGTCATGAAGAGGACCGGCACGTCACACGTCTCCGGGGCCGCCTTCAACCGGCGGCAGACCTCGAAGCCGTCGAGGCCCGGCATCAAGGCGTCGAGCAGGACGAGATCGGGCAGCTCGCGCCGGATCTGCCGCAGCGCCATGTCCCCGTCGGTCGCCACCGCCAGGGTGAGCGGCAGGCCCGCGAGGGCTTCCGAGAGGAGCTTCAGGCTGGCGGGGTCGTCGTCCACGAGCAGGACGAGCGCGGGGCGGGCCGGCGCCATGGTCAGAACAGGGGAGTGCGCGACGCGCGGCGCGTCAAGCGGCTCGGTGCCGTCCGCCTGTCCGCTGTTGACGTCCCCGCCGGCTTGGGATCACCTCGCGGACGAGCTCGCAGACGTCCAGCGCAGCCGCGCTGACGTGACGCCTGCGGAGCATCGTGCGCATCCGATGGACGAGCATCCCGGCGCGGCGATCGTCCGCCACGATATCCTCGAGCGCGGCGCGCACCTCGGCGAGATTCGACGGGGTGCGCGAGAGCAGCCGCTGCGCCGCTTGCGCGTTGCTCAGGACGGCGGTGAGCGGCTGGTTCAGCTCGTGCGCGAGCGAGGCCGCGAGATCCATCGAGGCCCGGGCGCGCGTGAGCTCGTCGTTCTTCTCTGAGAGCGCGCTCTCCGCGGCGGAGAGCGCGCTCGTTGCTGCGCGCATCAAGAGCTGCGTCCGCACGCGGGCCACGAGCTCCTCACGGACGAACGGCTTGGTCACGCAATCGACCGCGCCCAGCCCGAGCCCGCGCTCCCTGCTCGCCGTGTCGGCGAGCAGGGTCATCAAGAGGATCGGGACCTCGCGCGTCGCCGGCTCCGCCTTCAGGCGCCGGCAGACCTCGAACCCGTCCAGGCCCGGCATCACCGCGTCGAGCAGGACGAGATCCGGCACCTCGCATCGGACCTGCCGGAGCGCCATCTCTCCATCGATCGCCACCGCGATGGAGAGTGGCTGACCCGCGAGGGCTTCCGAGAGCAGCCCGATGCTGCCGGGGTCGTCGTCCACGAGCAAGAGGAGCGCGGGGCGGTCCAGGGCCTTGGCGGGAGCAGAGGACAGCGCGCCGTCGGAGGCGTCATGCTCTTCGCCTGCGTCATGCCCGCCTGCCGCGGACGCCCTCATGGGACCGTGCATGGGATACGATCGCTGCCATGATCGCGACCGAACCCACGGTGTTTGTGGTGGACGATGATGCCTCGGTGCTGCGCGCCATGGACCGGCTGCTGCGCGCGGCGGGCTATGCGGTGGAGGCGCACGCGTCGCCCGCCGCGTTCCTGGAGGGCGCGCCCTCGGAGCGGCCGGGCTGCGTGGTGGTCGATCTGCGCATGCCTGGCTTGAGCGGGCTGGAGCTGCAGGAAGCGCTGGTGCGCCGGGGATGTCTCCTCCCGATCGTGTTCCTGACCGGCCACGGCGACGTGTCGAGCTCGGTGCGGGCGATGAAGACGGGCGCGATCGACTTCCTCACCAAGCCCTGCGACGACACCGTCCTGCTCGCGGCCGTCGAGCGCGCCATCGCTCGCGACGCCGCGGTGCGCGCGGCGCGGGGTGAGCAGCAGTCGCTCCGGACGCGCTTCGATGCGCTCACCCAGCGCGAGCGCGAGGTCTGCCTGCGCGTGGCGCGGGGCCTCATGAACAAGCAGATCGCCGAGGAGCTCGGCGCGGCGGAGAAGACGATCAAGGTGCATCGCGGTCGGGTGATGGAGAAGCTCGGCGTGGCGTCGGTGGCGGAGCTCGTGCGGCTCGTGGACCGGCTCGAGGGCCCTGATCCCTGATCTCGCGCGGCGCCGCCGGCCGGCGAGCGGGAGGACGCGTTCATGGAGGAACGCCGGCTGCTGGACGCGGCGCAGGAGCGCCTCTCGGCCGGCGACGCCGCCGGTGGAGCTGTCGCGGCAGGAACAGGCGCTCATGAAACGGTTGACACGCGTGAGGGCGCTGTTCGGCTTACGGCTACCGCTCGACTTTGATCGCTTCGACAACCTGACCAGAAACCTGTAGGTCCACGCGAAGGAATTCGAAGCTGGCTACGGGAAAATTCGAGGTGTAGGACCCTCCAGGCGCAATGTCCCACCAGGCCTCTCCCGAGCCCCTGCCAAAGCTCGGATTCCGTTCTTGCTCTTGCTGGCTCGTCGGAATCTCGTAGCTGTACGGTGCGTAGAGACGCACGGTGTAGCCGGTGCGATTCTCGAAAGGGGGCCGAGCCGGCGCGGCTGTCACCTGGATCCTACCTGATGGAGGGGTACCTGCCACGGTCTGCCGCACCCCCTTTGCGTCGGTGTAGGTGAAGGCGAGGTTGGTATCGGGCTCGAACCAGAAACTGCGGAACGGCTTCACACGTACTTCCTGGCCCGGATAGACGACATCGGTGTCGCTGTCCCATTGCCTGTCGGGGTAGCCATCGTAAGGATAGAGCCGCACGACCCTGTCTGTGCCATTGACGACCACTCCCCAGACACGCGCCGTCAGCGGGTCACCGGGAAACTTCAATGGCACACTGTCCGGCGGACCGATGATCTTCGCGTTGTCGAACTGACTCGAATAACCAAGTGCACCTTTTGCCATACTTACCTCTCTGCCTGGATAGAGATATCGCAGCCGCCGGCGCCGGCCGGCGGTACTTCAATACGGACGGGGCAAATCCGTGCCGCCGTCACGCGCCTGGGTGAGTCGATGCTTGGCTCGCCTCGCACGTCGGTCGAGCGGCCCGACTCGTGACCTTCTTTAGTTCCACTCCTGGGAGGCGTCAAGATGATTGCTCCCCAAACTGTAAATCAAGTTGAGATGATGCTCGGCTGCCTCGGTGCGACCATGCCCGCGCTCTCGCAGCGCGCTATGTGTCCCGCGGGGCATAGCGATTAAACAATTTTTTAGCATGTTTGCCGTTCTAGAGCGTAGCCTTCCAGGCTTGTGTCCCCACTATCGAACAAGAGCGCGTCCTTCGTGGTCCGGCGCCCGACCTCGGGGGCGTCATCGCGTGAGCCCAGCTTCACCGGCCTGGCATTGGGCGTCGCAGAGCCCTCCCGCGGACCCAAACGGCGTGAATCCCGGCTCGTGTCGAGCACGATACGGATTCGGTCTCAGGACCCTTCCCCACGATGGGCGTCTGCAATTCTTCTCCCAAACTCGGCGCCTTCCTCATCGTCACCCATCCATGATGCGGTTCGATCCCTGTGCACTCTTCCCGACGTGGGCCCGGGCGGCGGCGCCTCAGACGCACGTCATCGGTTCACGACGGACGCTTCGAACGCCATCGCAGGCGGCGACGCCGAGAAGAAGGCCTAAGAGGAGTGGAACGAGGTGTCGGTTATGCATACGGGTCCTCCGATGCCTTTGAAAAGGAAAACGCGATGTGAATGACGTAGAGGTCGGCGCCTGGGATCGGCCTCGCAGGGCGTCGAACCTTCCGGCGTCGCTCCCGGAACGAAGACCGGAGCCCTGCGGCGAGCCGAGGTGGACGGATTACAACAGCGCGTCGGCGCTGCCTATGGGACCTTGGTCCTACTTCTTGCCATGCGGGCTGCGGGGGCCATGGGACCAAGGTCCCATAGCGAGGGCCATGACCCGGGGTTACAACCGGCGGGCCTCGCGGCGATGCGCGGAGGCATCAACAATCCACTTGCAAAGAGAGAAGCCATGACGTCCAGCGTGACCGTCCCCGACGACGACACATTTTACCGTCCGGATCTGCCGCTCGAAGGCGAGCACGGCGAGGTGATCTGGTCGCGGCCGCTCACGGGCCCGGCGGCGCTCGCCAAGGCGCGGGTCAATCAGCTCGTGCTCTACCGCTCCAGAGACGTCCACGGCAAGGCGATCGCGGTCTCCGGCATCATCGCGCTGCCTCACAAGGCTCCGCCGGAGGGCGGCTATCCGATCGTGAGCTGGGCGCACGGGACGGTCGGCTGCGCGGACACGTGCGCGCCGTCGCGCGACACGATCACGTCGCCGGCGCACCCCTTCAACGAGCACCCGCACGGGCTGCTCACCGCGTTCCTGGACAGGGGCTGGGCCGTGGTGATGACCGACTACGAGGGGCTCGGCACAGGCGGGCTGCACCCGTACCTGCTCGGCGAGTCCGAGGCGCACGGCATCCTCGACATCGCGCGCGCCGCGCGGCGGCTCTACCCGGCGGAGCTCTCGAAGAAGCTCGCGATCGTGGGCCACTCCCAGGGCGGCCAGGCGGCGCTGTTCGGCGGGTACCACGCGCCCATCTGGACTCCCGAGCTCGACCTGCGTGGCGTCGCGGCGATGGCCCCCGCCTCGGGGGTCCACCTCCTCGTCGCCGCCGGCACCACCCTGAACTACGCGCAGCCGGGCTTCGCCTTCACCGCGCTGTTCCTGGCGGGCGCCATCGCCGGCAACCCGAACATCAACCCGGAGGAGCTCCTCACCGTGAAGGCCTACAGCGTGTGGCCCCACATCCACGAGAAGGCGCGGATCGAGCTGGCCAAGGAGGACTCCTGGGGCGGGCTCAAGGGGACCGAGCAGCTGAACCCAGGCCCGAACCCCAGCAAGAAGGCGTTCTTCGACCAGCTCGAGCTCATGAACCCGGCCCTCCGGATCCTCGCCCCCATCCGGATCTCCCAGGGCGCGAAGGATCCCCGCATCCGGGCGGACTTCACGAGGACGCTCCACCACCAGCTCGCCGCGCTGAACGGCCCCGCCAACGTGACCTACAAGGAGTACGAGGAGGTCTCGTCGACGCACGATCCCGTCGAGCTCGGGTTCCACTTCGGCCTGATGGACACGGACCTCCCGAGCCTGACCACGTGGCTGGAGGAGCGGTTCAAGGACGTCGAGGAGGAGCAGACAGCCAGTCCCCGATGAGCGCGCGGCGCGGGCCGCGGGGCGCCGATCTCATCGCGCCATCTCTCTTCAGCTTTTCCCGGGGCGCGCTCCGGCGCGCCAGACGAGCATCAAGAAGACCAAAGGAGACGAATCCATGACAACCAACAGCACGCCGGTCATCACCACGACAGAGGGCCCGGTCCAGGGCGTCGTCGAGAGCGAAATCCTCGTGTTCAAGGGCATCCCCTACGCCGCGCCGCCGGTGGGCCCCCTGCGCTGGAAGGAGCCCCAGCCGGTCGAGCCCTGGAAGGAGACCCGCAAGGCCGACACCTTCGGCAAGGCCTGCCTCCAGCCCACGTATCCCTCCATGGATGGCGCGGGCTCCGTGGGGCCGCAGAGCGAGGACTGCCTGTACCTGAACGTCTGGACGAGCGGCGTGGAGCCCGGCGCGCTCAAGCCCGTGATGGTGTGGATCCACGGCGGCGCCTTCAAGATCGGCGTCGGCAGCGACAAGATGTTCCGCGGGGCTGCCCTGGCCAGGAAGGGCGCCGTGGTGGTGACCTTCAACTACCGCGTGGGCCTCCTCGGGTTCTTCGCCCATCCGGGCCTGGAGAAGGAGCGTCGCCTGGGGCCGGTCAACTTCGGCATCCTCGATCAGATCGCCGCGCTGGAGTGGGTGCAGCGCAACATCGCGGCGTTCGGCGGCGATCCTGGCAACGTCACGATCTTCGGCCAGTCGGCGGGGGGCGAGAGCGTCCTCGCCCTGTTCGCCTCGCCCCTCACGAGGAACAGGGAGCCGGCCCTGTTTCACAAGGGCATCGCGCAGAGCCCCTATGCGATCCCGGAGCAGAGCCGGGAGAAGGCGAACGAGCTCGGGGTCAAGATCGCCAGGGGGCTATTCAAGCTGAACGGCGAGCATGCGACGGCAGAGGAGCTGCGGGCGGTGCCGGCGGAGAAGTTCTCCGCGAAGTTCATGCCGACCCCGGACAACCCGCGGGGCCAGGTGCCGTTCCTAGGGCCGAGCCCCGTGCACGGCGACGTGGTGCTGCCGACGGGGATCAGGGCCACGTTCGAGGCCGGCGAGCAGGCGCGCCGGCCGCTCGTCATCGGCAGCAACAGCCATGAGACGAGCGTGCTCGACGCGTTCAACATGGATCCGGCGGCGATCATGGCGGCCATCCTCGAGAAGGGAGGGGAGGACGCCGAGAAGGCCCTGGCGTACCTGAAGAGCCTCTACCGCAGCGACCCCGAGGTGACCGACGAGGACCTCGAGGACCCGAGCCGCTTCGCGGGCCTGGTGCTGCGCGACATGCTGTTCACCATGCAGGCCCGGTGGATCGCGGACAAACACTCCGGCGTGGCCGACAGCCGGTGGTACTACTTCAGCTACGTCCCCGAGATCGACCGCGCCGACCAGCCCTTCGGCGTCCCGCACGGCGGCGAGATCCTGTTCCCGTTCGGGGGGATCAGGGACAGGTTCACCGCGGCCGATCGGGCGATGTCCGAGAAGGTCAGCGGATACTGGTTCTCCTTCGCGGAGAACGGCACGCCCGCGGGCGAGGTCGCGTGGCCCAAGCACACGACGGGAGGGGGGCTCCGGCAGGACAAGACCCTGAAGCTCGGCGAGCAGATCGTGGTCGCGAACGACTTCAGGAAGATGCGCCTCGACGCGTTCATCGCGATGTACCCGCAGCTCGAGGCGGCGCTGGCAGAGATGTAGCCTCCTGTCGGCCAGCGGCGCTTCCTTCACCAGGCTGCCGAGCTACCGGGGATCTTGGTCCTATGCGAAAATCCTAGTATGCGGCCACATGGCTGGCCGGTCTCCCTCATCACGTGGGCGCCTGCTCGCCGCGCTCGGGCTCGGCATGGCCGTCGCGTCGTCACCCGCGCTCGCCGCCGGCGGCGCGCCCGCGCCCGCCGCGGGCGACCTCCGGGCGCGCGGCGTGCCGTGGATGCGCGTCTTCGACGCGGAGGACGGCATCCCCCAGATCACCATCAACTCCATCGCCTTCGAGCCCGGCGGCCGCCTCTGGATCGGCACCCAGGGCGGCGCGGCGTCCTACGACGGGCGCCGCTTCACGCCGCTTCCGCTGCCGACCGGCGGGGGGTCGAGCTGGGTGCAGGCGGTCGCCACGGGGCAGGACGGCGCCGTCTGGTTCGGGATGATGACCGGCCAGATCCTCCGCTACGCCGAGGGGCGCTTCACGCGCTTCGGGGCCGCCGAGGGGCTCGCGTCCGAGAGGCCGATCCGGACGCTCCTCGAGGCGCCCACGGGCCGAGGGCGCGCGCTCTTCGCCGGGACGACGGACGGCCTCTACCGGCTCGACGGCGAGCGGTTCACGCGCATCGACCTCGGCCCCGGCTTCGAGCACCCCGACGTGCGCGCGCTGCACCCGACGGCGCTCCCCGGCGGGGAGCCGGCGCTCTGGGCCGGCACGGGCGCGGGCCTCTTCCGCTGCGGCGACCGCGGCTGCGCCCGCTTTGCCACGACCGCGGAGGGGCTGCCCAACGACACGGTCGTGAGCCTGCTCGAGACCGCCGGGGAAGCGGGCGGCCGCGTGCTCTGGGCAGGCACGCGCGCAGGCGTCGCCCGGCTCGCGGGCGGGCGGTGGGAGAGCGTCACCCCGGCGAGCGTGCCGGCCCTGGCGCAGCCTGTGCGGGCGCTCGCCGAGACGGTGAGCGGCACGGGCGCGCGCACGCTCTGGGCCGCCACGTACGGCGGCGGCCTCGCGCGGCTCACGGGCGGGACGTGGACGTCGCTCACGAAGACGAACTCGACCCTGCCGGACGACCACGTGATGGCGCTCGCGGCGACCTCCGAGGCGCACGGCGGGCGTACGCTCTGGATCGGCACCAACGCCGGCGGCCTCGCGCGCCTGCGGCACGACGGGTGGGTCGGGTTCACGCAGCGGAGCGCGGGCCTGTCGGGCAGCATCACGTCCCTCGCCGAGGTGCGCGCGCCGGGAGCCCAGGGCGGCCCTCCCGAGCTCTGGGTGGCCCTGAACAACACCGTGGCGCGGTCCTCGGGGCAAGGCTTCTCGCCGCTCGACGCCCCCGAGCTCGCCGGCAAGCTCGGCGACCTCGTGAGCTTCCTCCTGCCCTCTTCGCGCGAGCCCGGGGTGGTCTGGATCGGCAGCGACACCACCGGGCTCCACCGCTGGACCGGCGCGCAGCTCACCACGTACACGATGCAGAGCTCGCCGCTCCCTCACAACGGCATCTGGTGGCTGTCCGAGTCCCGCGACGGGCGCGCGCTCTGGATCGGGACGGTCGGCGGGGCCGCGCGCCTCGATGTGGACGGCGCGTGGCAGGTCTTCACGAAGGCGCAGGTGCCCCTCGCGGACGACCACGTGACCAGCATCCTCGAGACCGCGGGCGCGGGCGGGAAGGTCTCCACCTGGTTCGGCACCATGAAGGGGCTCTCGCGGCTCGAAGACGGGCAGTGGCGGAGCTACACCGCGGCGAGCGCGCCGCTCGCCTCGGACGCCATCGGCGCGCTCGCCGAGCTCAGGGACACGCGCGGCGCGCGGGTGCTCTGGATCGGCGCCCAGGGCGGGATCTCGCGCTACGACCTCGACGCGGAGGCGTGGCTCGATCCGCTGAACGAACCGTCCCGGCCGGCGCTGCCGGACGGCATCGTCTACGGCGTGCGCTCGGACGCGCAGGGCCGGGTCTACGCCTTCACCGACCAGGGCGTCACCCGCTTCACCCCGCGCGCACCCACGCCCGACGATCCCGCCGAGCTCGCCGCCTACACCTTCACCACCGACGACGGGCTGCCGAGCAACGAGTGCAACCAGAACGGCTCGCTCGTAGACAGCCGGGGCCGCGTCTGGGCGAGCACGACCGGCGGCGTGGCGGTGCTCGATCCGGCCGAGGAGATCCCGAACGCCGCGCCGAAGCCGCTCGCGCTCGAGGCGCGCGCGGCGGGCGGCGCGCTCGCCCTCTCCCCCGGCGCGTCGCTCGCATGGGACGAGAACACCGTCTCGTTCGCGTACACGCTGCTGAGCCTCTTCCACGAGCGCAGCACGCGCTACCGCACCCAGCTCGTCGGCTTCGACGCGGCGCCGAGCGCGTGGACCGCGGAGGCGAGCGCGCGCTACACGAACCTCGCGCCCGGCCGGTACACCTTCCAGCTGTGGGGCCGCGATCACGCCGGCAACGTCGCCGGCCCGGCGAGCGTCGCCTTCCAGGTCCGGCCCGCGCCGTGGCGCACGACCTGGGCGTACCTCGGCTACGCCGCGGCGCTCTCCGGGCTCGCCTACGCCGGCATGCGCCTGCGGCTCCGGGCGCTGCGGCGGCGGACGCGCGAGCTGGAGTCGCTCGTGGAGCAGCGCACCGCCGAGCTCAGGGCCGCCAGGGACGCCGCCGACGCCGCGAACCAGGCGAAGACCACCTTCCTCGCCAGCATGAGCCACGAGCTGCGCACGCCGCTCAACGGCATCCTCGGTTACGCGCAGCTGCTCCAGCGCTCCGCGCGGCTCGCCCCGGAGGATCGACCCGGCGTCGACGTGGTGCGCCGGTCGGGCGAGCACCTGCTCACCCTGATCGACGATGTCCTCGACCTCGCCCGCATCGAGGCAGGGCGGCTGGATCTCGCGCCGGGCGACGTCCACCTGCCGTCGCTTGCGCGCACGGTCGCGGAGCTGTGCAAGGTGCGCGCGGCGGCGAAGGGGCTCGCGTTCGTGCTCGAGATCGCGGACGGCACGCCGGCGTGGGTGCGCGCCGACGAGAAGCGGCTCACGCAAGTGCTGCTCAACCTGCTCGGCAACGCGATCAAGTTCACCCGCGAGGGGCGGGTGACCTTCCGGGTCGCGCCGCGCGACGGACAGGCGCCCGGCGGCGTGCTCTTCCGCGTCGAGGACACCGGCCCCGGCATCGCGGCGGCGGATCTCGCCCGCATCTTCGAGCCGTTCGAGCAGGCCGGCGACCTTCGCGCGCGCGTGGAGGGCGCGGGCCTCGGGCTCGCGATCACCCGCCACATCGTCGACCAGATGGGCGGCCGCATCGACGTGGAGAGCGCGCCCGGCGAGGGCAGCACCTTCACCGTGGCGCTCGACCTGCCCGTGCTCGCCGGCGCGGCGCCGGCCGGCGAGCGGCGTGGGGACGGGGCGATCACGGGCTACGAGGGCGCGCGCCGGGCGATCCTCGTGGTCGACGACCACGAGGACAACCGCGCCTTCCTGCGGGACGTGCTGGTGCCGCTCGGCTTCGAGGTCGTCGAGGCCGCGGGCGGCGAGGCGGCCGTCGCGCTCGCGGCGGAGCGCCGGCCGGACCTCGCGCTGATGGACCTGCGCATGCCCGATCTCGGCGGCGACGAGGCGGCGCGCAGGATCCGCCGGATCCCGGGGCTCGCCGGCCTGCCCATCGTGGCCACGTCGGCCAGCGTGGAGGCGCCCGAGCGCGCGCGCAGCGAGGCCGCCGGCTGCGACGGCTTCCTTCCGAAGCCGATCGATCTCGGCGCCTTGCTCGAGCAGCTCGAGCGCCGCCTTGCGCTCACCTGGGTGCGCGCGGCGCCCGAGCGCGCACGCGGCGTGGACGGCGTCGCTGGCGGCGCCGGCGCCGCCGGCGACGGGGCGTCGCTGCACGGCGCGGTGCCCTCGCCGGAGGAGCTCGCGCGCCTCGCCGATCTCGTCGAGCGGGGTCGCCTCCAGGATCTCCTGCAGCGGCTCGCCGCGCTCGAGGCGGAGGATCCGCGGCTCGCGCCGTGGATCCGGGAGGTGCGCGGTCTGGCCGAGGAGTTCCGGGTCCGCGAGCTCGGCGCGCGGCTGGTCGCGGCCGAGCGCGGAGAACAGGCGCCGGCCGGCGGAAGCCGGATCACCGGCGCTGGCGACCCTGGCCCCTGATCCCTGACGATCAGCGGTCGGCCGAATGCGGCTGCAAGGTTCCTGGACGACGCCTATTCGGCGACGACCTCGTCGAGGGTGCGCGCGTTATCGCCCGCAGCAGCCGGCGCTGCCGCGTCGCCGGCTTCCGGCAGGGGTGCAGCCGTGCAATCGCGCGCAGGTGGCACCGGTCTGCTTGTTCATCTGAAAACACGCTTCCAGGACGTGGCTCCGCGCGCGGACAAGTCCGCACGCGAGCTCGTACCAGCGCCGCGAGCTCATGCGCCCACAAAAGCACGGAACCATGAACCTGCCAGAGCGAAGCCTTCATTCCCCGCTCAGCCTCAAAGAGCGTCAAATCAGAGTACAAGAGTCGGCTCCAGGCGAGGGCGACCGCATTAAAGTGTGATGTAGCGTGCGACCGACAGGACGCCGGGTCTCACGTGACACCGTGACCTGACTGCCGTTCGCTGGACCCTGTAGAGCGTCAGTAAAAATGGCTCTCCCGCACTCTTGCTGAAGTAGGGAAGCGAGGTCTTCCCCAGCCGTTCGACTCGCCCGGCACGGATCTCCGGGCGGGCTTCGTTGCGATGCGCGGCGCGCTACACCAGCTCCCGGCGGGCCGCCATGGGACCAAGGTCCAATCGACGCCCCCGGCGCACGTGTTCTAGACCTTCCGCGCCCTCGACGACGCGCGGACGCCGCGGCGCCGCCGCCCTGCGCGAAGTCCACGGGGCCCACCAGCGGACACCCAACGATCAACGCCGATCCCACGGATCGCGGAGCCGGGCAGGCATATGGCAAGCAAGAGCGCGCAGGGCTTTCTCTGGGTTCCTCTCCGTCTGCAGGCCATGTGCCTCGACGCCGAGCAGGATGTAGTCCGGGCGATGGCAGATTACCGGAAGCTGCCCTTCATCGCCGGAGGTCAGACCTACAACGGCGGCACCCCGAACCTCAGCGAGAAGATCCTCTCGCCGCCGTTCACGAAGGGCCTGCCGCTCCCCCCGGGAATCCACCTCCACTGGTTCTTGCCGTCCGCCCTGACCCAGGGCGAGCAAGAACAACACGTCACGCGCTTCCCCGAGGTGCCGAGCCGCTTCCTCATCCTGCGCAGCGGCGGCGGCCAACCCGAGCGTCAGTGGGTGGTGGAGAGCGACTACCTCCACCCGGAAGGCCACGGAGACGACATCGGGGGCGAGGCCGAGGCGCCGGTCAACGTCATGGTCGTGCCCGACCCGGCGCCGGCGCGCCAATACCGGTTCCGCTTCCTCGGGCGGGCCCTGACGCTCGACGCGTGGAGGAAAGCGCAGGAGGCGGGCGGCCATGAATCCCTCGCCGCGCTCACGGCCGTGGGCTCCGAGACCGAGGTGCCGGCCCTGGATCCGGTGCGCGCCTCGTTCGCGTCCTTCTACCCCAACTGCCGCACCGTCTTCGGCTTCCATGACCCGGACTTCCCGACCCGCACGCCACCCCAGGGGCTGCGGTACGACGTGATCGGCTGGTACAGCGACCCGGCGCGCGACTGCCTGGCCCCGCTGCTCGCCGAGGCGAACAGCCCGGCGGCGCTCAAGGCGCTGCTCGAAGAGAAGATGCAGTGGGCGCTCGACGCCGGAGGCGCGCTGCCGCAGGCGACCCTCTTCCACGCGCGGCTCGCCTTCGCGCCGGGCGCGCGCGCGGCGCGCGATCGCGTCCGCGAGTTGCCCAGGCCCACCCTCGCCGTGGGGCAGACCGAGACCGAGGCCCTGGCCGCCCTTCTGGCCTACCGCCGCGCCCCGGACGACAACGACGCGGCGCTGGCAGAGCGCCGGCTCGTGGAGGACCAGCTCGAGGCGCTGCAGCTCACCGAGCGGATCGAAGGGCACCAGCTCGACCTCGACGCGCGCCTCTTCGAGGCCCGCCACGAGCGGGGGTTCGCCGCCCGGTCGGCCGGGATTCGCTGGTCCATCCAGCCGCTGTCCAACACCGCGACAGACCTCTTCTCCTCGCTGAAGCGGCGCGCGGGGCGCACCTCGGCCTCGCCGCCGCCGGCGTGGGCGGAGCTGCTCGAGGCGCTCAACCTGGCCGAGGAGGCGCACCAGCGCGGCCTCGAGGAGATCGAGGCCCTCCGCCAGCGCATGTACGCCCGCTGGCATATCGCCGCGAACCAGGAAGAGGTGATCGAAGAACCCTTCTTCCAGGCTCACGTCGTCCCCGTACGCCATCAGCTCACCAGGACAGGCCGGCTGCACCTGGAGCAGGAGCCGTCCCTCGTCTTCCGCGCCCGCGCCGAGCCCATCTCGTTCGAGATCGTCTCGCGCCAGTGCGGCCAGTACGACACGTACGTCGAGGTCTTGGGCTGGGGCGAGCCCTTCAACCTGGAGGACGAGGACGACCAGTCGAACTGGACGTGGGTCATTGAGTTCCGCAATTGCTGCGAACTCACGCTGTCCGAGTCACACGAGGTCAAGGTGGTGACGCCGGACGAGCGATGGGAGATCCACAACGAAGGGATCACCTACACGGTGCGCGCCCTCGCCGAGGGGCTCTCCCTGGAGATCCCCGCCTCGGACGACTCGCTCGCTGGCAAGCTCGCCAGCGCCCTCATGGCGCTGCAGGACGCCATCAGCGCGTACAACGCGACCCCCGCGGGCGCGGCCGCGCCGTACGTCCTCCGCCGGATGCCCGCGACGCCCTACTGGGAGGCCGCGAACCCCGTGCTGCTCCTCACGGGCGAGGCGGCCCGGAACGACCTCGCGCAGGACCGCGCGGGCAGCGCCGCGGACGGCGATCTGCTCGCGTGCAGCTTCCTCGACGCCGCGCTCGACCTGCAGGCGCTGCCGGAGGCCACGGTCACGGCCCTGGCGAGCCACCTCGCCGGGCTCGGCCCGGAGGTGGGGAGCACCTGGAAGGAGCCGCCGTGGAGCCCCTTCACGATGCACTGGTACTTCAAGTTCGCGCCCTCGGGCCGTGAGGGCAACGGCGATTACGACCCGGGTCAGCTGCTCGAGCACTACACGCTGGAGACGCAGGCCGTCGACCAGGCGCTCAGGCCGGGGCACGAGAGCAGCTTCGCCGCGGACGACAACATCTACAGCGGCATCAGCCTGCTCACGCCGTCGGCGAGCCGGGAGGTCGAGGAGCGGATCAGCCTCTACCTCCAGCACGAGCTCTTGCCGGCGTACTTCGCGGCGCACGGCGTCCCCGCAGAGGAGCAGAACCAAGGCTACCTCGCGGCGCACTTCGCGGAGATCCAGGCCTGGTACCTGTCCCAGAGCACGCCAGAGCCTGGCACCGAAGACCCCGTGTTCACCGCGCTGTGGGCCTACGGAGAGCTCCAGAAGACGCCGTGCCTGGCGCAGGCGCTCGGCAATTTCAACGACGTGCTGCTCCTCCGTGAGCCCGTGATGCAGCTCAAGATCAGCGACCCCCTGGCCCCGATCGAGGACCCGGACGACTGGGACGCTTTCTATGCCGACACCGTGCGCAACGCCATGGGCGGCGGCTTCCAGCGGCGGCCGCTCACGCTGGACCGCTTCAACGCGCTGCGCTCGGGCGCCATGTCGATCACGGGCCTCTGGCTGGTGGACACCTTCGGGCAGGTCAAGGAGGTGGTGGACATCGAGACGCCGGGCGACATCGACGTCATCACCACCGTCGATCAGACGCCGCCCGCGGGTGTCTATCACCAGGTCCTGCTCTCGCCCCGCCTCTCGCAGCCGGCCCGCCTGCGCTTCGAGTGGCTGCCCGCGGACTCGGCCGTCGCCCAGCGCACGAACGATCACCCGGAGACGAACCCGGTGTGCGGCTTCCTGCTGGTGAACAACCTGGACGGCGCGCTCGCGGTGTACGACAAGGCAGGGCGCGCGCTGGGCAGCATCGACCGCACCAACACCTGGCGCACGGCACCCGGGAGCGGCGGCCGGGTGCGGATGGGCGCGCGCGGCATGCCGCAGCTCTACAACGTTCACCTCCAGCGGGTGGTGGAGCACGTCCTCCAGCAGGACGCGGAGTTCTTGAAGCGCTTCCTCTCCACGCAGCGGACAGCGCTGGAGACGATCGACCCCGAGGCGTACGCCGAGAACCCCAGCCGGGCGCTGCTCATGGCCCGGCCGGTGGCGGTGGTGCGGGCCGCGCTGACGCTGGAGCTCAAGGGGCCTCCTGCCCTCGATCCGACCACGCTCGTCGACGACGAGGACACGAGCCGCGGGATCGAGGCGCTGAAGATCCCCGTGCGCCTCGGGGAGTTCAGCCAGCTCGACGATGGCCTGGTGGGCTACTTCCGCGAGGAGCCCGCCGGGCAACGGAGCTACACGTACGGAGATGGCGTGTTCTATTCGCCGCAGGAGCGCGACGTCGGCCACGCCCTCATCCGCACCTACGGCAACAACGATGGATCCATGTACATGCTCCGGACGGCCGCGGATCCGGCGCAGCATGTGACGATGCTGCTCGACCCGCGCGGTCAGGTGCACGCCACGACAGGGGTGCTCCCGAGCGAGCAGCTCCGCCTCTCGCCGGAGCACTACAGCAAGGCCCTCGCGGCCATGGAGGTGAGCTTCTTGACGGCGCCGATCTTGACCGATCGGGGGGCGCTCCGGCTGCCCGTGCCCGAGGAAGCGGGGCACACGTGGTCGTGGACGACGCAGGAGCCGACCGGCGACTGGGCCGAGACGAGCGCGCTCGCGCCGGTGAACCCCCGCGCCGCGTTCTCCGCCCCGCAGGAGGTGCGCGAGGGCTGGCTGATGCTCCGGCGCTCGGCGGGCCAGGACAACTGAGTTTTCCCCCGGAAAGGAACAGGCAAGGACCATGTCAGACGAGACACCGAAGAAGAAGCCGTTCGCGTTCGAGATCACCTACGAGCTGTTCACCCCCACGGGGGCGCGCGTGCGGGACGTGCTCCTCCGCGAGAACCTCGGCGTGGGCCAGCCGCTCGTGCTCGGGATCGAAAACGCGCTGGTCCAGGAGAACGAGACGATCACCCTGCGAACGCTGCCGGAGGCGAGCGAGCGCGAGCACCACTTCAGGCTGCAGTTCGCCCCCGGGGTCCTGGTGAGCCAGGCGATCAGCGCGGTGGGGGCGAGCTGGTCCGTCGAGCGCGTGGACGGCGACGATGGCGCCGCGAGCCTGTACGTGTCCTGGATCAGCGAGGACGTCACCATCGGTCCTGGCGAGCGCTTGATGCTGGCGCTGGAGGGCGTGTCCGCGGCGCCCGGGGCAGGCCTGCCGATCACGCTGGGCCTCTCCTGGAGCGAGCCCGTCGTCAAATCGGAATACATCGGCGCGTTGTGCATCACGAACCCTGCCGGCGAGGGGGCGGGCTCGGACTACGAGCTCTCCGCGACGCTCGATCTCGGGGTGCGGAGCCGGCGCGGCAAGCCGGACATCCCGCTGCGGGCCGGCTTCGTGGGGACCAACCGCGTGCTCAACGTGAAGGACCAGGAGAACACGCTGTTCCTCCGCCTGGCCAACACCACCCCGGCGGGGAGCGCGGCGGCGACGGTGCGCTTCCACAAGGGCGCGACGGCGGAGCTCTCCTCGAAGCTCGTCGTGGCGCTGCCCGTGGGACCGCAGGAGACGCACCCGTGGGCGCTGGGCACGACGGAGCAGATCACGAAGGTGCAGCTCGGGGCCGTCGAGAGCTGGACGATGTCCGGGCCCGCGGCGAGCGCGGACGGGACGCTGCAGGAGTGGACGTTCACGCCCACGAGCGACGTGGACCTCGCGCCCCAGGCGTTCCTCGAGCTCTCGCTGAGCAAGCTCGTGACGAGCCACCCGGACGGGCCGACGCACCTCGTGCTCCGTTACAGCGCCGTGCCCGGCTACTGGGACGGGGAGCTCGTCTGCCCCATCGAGAAGGCGCCGCTCGTGTTCGGCCACAAGGTCGATGCGACGCACGATCACCGCGGCAACGTCGGGATCGGGCGCAGCTCACCGGACGCCGGGCTCTCCCTGGACGGACATCTGTGGATGCCGGACGGCAAGGAGATCCAGAACACGGGGACGCTCATCTTCCGGGCCGACGTCGACAACAACACACTTGGAGATGTGGCGCATTTCTACCATCCGTGGGGAGCTCGCGAGCCCGCGCTGAAAGTGACCAAGACCGGCGAATTGCACCCCAGTGGCACGCTCGTCCTGCGGCCCCCCCTCGCCCAGGATCAGGCCGAGAACGCCGTGATCCTGGCGAAGCTGACCGGTGGCGACAAGGACGTCGGTCTGCTGATCGGCACCCAGAAGAACGGTGATCACCAGATTGCGCTGCGCCTCACGCCGGAAGGCCGGGTCAAGGACAAGTCCGGCTTCCTGGTCCCGGTGGGCACCATCGTCGCCTACGCCGGCGATGCCGCTCCCGAGGGGTGGCTGCTGTGTGATCGGGGCGCGTACAAGCGCGCTGCCCCTGAATACAGCGACCTGTTCGAGGTCATCGGCACCAAGTACAACGGATCGACATCTCCCGCGGACGATGAGTTCTGCGTCCCCGGGCCGCCCGACGTGGCCGCGAACTCCATCATCAAGTACTGAGTGAAGCCGGCGCGAGGCGCACGAGCCCTCTGGAAGGAACAGGGAACGACCATGTCGGATGAGACACCGAAGAAGAAGCCTTTCGCGTTCGAGACCACCTACGATCTGTTCACCCCCTCCGGGGAGCGCCTGCGGAACGTGCTCCTCCGCGAGAACCCCGGCGCGAGCCAGCCGCTCATGCTCCAGGTCGTCAACATCCTGGCCGAGGAGAAAGAGACGATCACCCTGCGGAAGGAGCCGAAGCCGAGCAAGAGCAAATATCACTTCAAGCTGCGGTTCGCGCCGGGGATCCTGGACGATCGGACGATCGACGTGGTGGGAGGGGACTGGTCCGTCCTTCGCGACGACACCGGCGACGGCGCGTACCTGTACGTGGCGTGGGTCAGCGAGGATGTCACGATCGGCCCGAGAGAGCACCTGACGCTGGCGCTGCAGGGCGTGTCCCCGACGCCCGAGGCGGGCGCGGAGGTCACCTTGGGCCTCTCCTGGAAGGCGCCCGTCACCGACCCGCTGTTCAGGGGCCCGATGGGCATCATCGCTCCCGCCGGGAAGCCGCCCTCGGAGTACGAGCTCGAGGCGAAGCTCGAGCTCGGGGTGCGGAGCCGGGTCGGCAACCCGCACATCCCGCTGCGGGTGGGCTTCGTGGGGGACAACCGCGTGCTCAACGTCAATGATCAGGAGAGCTCGCTGCTCCTTCGCCTGGCCAACGCCGCCCGGGAGGGGCTCACGGGCGGGGCCGTGCGCTTCCACTACGACGCGAACGAGCCAGGTCTCTCCTCGAAGCTCGTGGTGGCGCTGCCCGTCGGACCGACGGACACGCATCCGTGGGCGCTGGGCACGGCGGATCAGGTCGAGGACGTGCTGCCCGGGGAGCTCGACGGCTTTGCGCGCTCCGGGCCCGAGCCGAGCGCCGACGGCACCCTGATGGAGTGGACGTTCACGCCCACGAGGGAGGGCGTGGAGCTCGCGCCCCAGGCGTTCCTCGAGCTCTCGCTGAGCAAGCTCGTGACGAGCCACCCGGACGGGCCGACGCACCTCGTGCTCCGCTACAGCGCGGTGCCCGACTACTGGGACGGGGAGATCGTCTGCCCGATCGAGAAGGCGCCGCTGGTGTTCGGCCGCCGGGTCGACGCGACGCACGACCACCGCGGCAACGTCGGGATCAGGCGCGGCCTACCGGGCACCGGGCTCTCCCTGGATGGAGATCTGCTGCTCCACAGCAAGGAAGTCCAGAACGTCGGAACACTCGTCTTCCGGTCCGATGTGGACGGGAGCTCAGAGGACGTCGCAGCGCAGTTCTTCAAGAAAGACGAGACGGACGTTCTGCTGGAGCTCACCAGCACGGGTGACTTGCATCCTTCTGGTAAGCTCTCCCTGAAGAGCCCCCCGGCCGAGCAGGCACCGGCGGCCGTGATCGAGGCGGACAACCGCACGAGCAGCGGCGACCTCGGGCTACGGATCCGTACCCAGAAGGGCGGTTCTCTCCAGGACTCGGCGCTCATCACCCCGGAGGGCCGCGTCAAGGACAAGACCGGCTTCCTGGTCCCGGTGGGCACCATCGTCGCCTACGCCGGCGCCGAGGCCCCCGAGGGATGGCTGCTGTGCCACGGGCAAACGGTGTCGCGCACGACCTACCCGGAGCTGTTCGCGGCCATCGGCACCACGTACGACCCATCCAACACGACCGACTTCACGGTGCCCAACCTGCAAACGCGGGTGCCGGTGGGGGCCGGCGCGGACTACTCGCTGGGGAAGACCGGGGGTGAGGCCAGGGTCACCCTGACCGAGGCGGAGATGCCGTCCCACACACATGGAGTGGACGATCCCGGGCATCAGCATGACATAACTGCATACCAGGACAAGGACCCAGACGAACATTGGGGGCCCTATTACTCGTGCCTCACCAACAAGAAAACCCCGGTGACTGAAACGGCCACGACGGGCATCTCGATCAACAGGGCTGGCGGAGGGCAGCCCCACAACAACATGCAGCCGTACCTGGTCCTCAATTACATCATCAAGCATTGACCCCAGCCGGCGCGAGGGCACATAAGCCATGGGAACCATCGAGCTCGATCCGAACACGCTCACCAGCATGGGGGTGCTCCTCAACGTGCTGGACAACACCTTTGCCGCCGACTTCGTCCCCCAGTTCCTCATCGACCTCAACGAGACCTTGCCGCTGCGGAACGCGACGTTCGCGTTCAACCCCTCGAAGAACAAGTACGAGCTCTCCGTGGAGTTCGGGGTCAAGGTCGGCGAGGACAACGAGGGCGAGGCCCAGCACCTGGGCATCGGGCTGAGCATCAGCGTGGCGCCGGATCCGGTGAGCGGCGGAAAGCGCGCCACCGAGTTCGGGGCCAAGGTCGAGGTCCCCATCCCGGACAGCGGGCTCACCCACCTGACCTTCCAGGGGATCATCAACCGCAAGCTGGGAGACACGCTCGTCGCCCAGTGCAACTTCACCGAGGAGCAGTCCCTGCCCCTCCACGCGCTGCTCGGCGGCGTCGCGCCCGCCCTCGGTGTGCTGATCCCGGAGGAGCTCCCGATCCCCCTCCGGCAGAACCTCCTCCTGGTCCTCTCCGGGCGCGTCGGCAGCGGCTTCGGCAAGCGGCTCATCGTGGGCGTGGGCTTCAACGCCGGGGTCAACCTGGGCGAGCTGCCGCTCGTGGGCCTCTACTTCAAGGAGGAGCAGACGTCCGCCGCCTTTACGGTGGAGCTGCTCGTCGCGTCCCACGAGTTCTCGCATGCGGAGCTCAAGGTCATCAACGGCGCGCTGACGGAGCTGGACTCGCCGCTCAAGATCCGGCCGTCCAGCGCTGGCCAGCAGGGGCTCGGGCGCGGGGCCCACCTCGTCAGCTACCTCGCCCTCGGGGAGCTGACGCGCACCTGGTACACGCCGATCCAGCGCACCCGATCCCAGAACCCCTTCGAGGCGCGCTCGACGCGGCAGGTCGCCCGGAGCTCGGGGGACGACAGCCCGCTCACCCTCGGGCTGAACGGTGCCTGGCTCGCCGTGCAGCGCGCCGTGGGCCCGGTGTACATCGAGAAGCTCGGCCTCACCTACAAGGCCGGCGGCATCCACTTCGTCCCCGAGATCGTGCTCTCCGTGGGTGATCTCCGGCTCATCCTCGACGGGGTGTCCGTGCGCCTCCCGGTCCCCAGCGGCGAGGTGGAGCTCCGCGCCGACGGGTTCGGGCTCGAGTACGAGAACGACGCCCTGCGGGTCACGGGCGCGTTCCTGCGCAGCACGCGCGGTGGATGCGAGGAGTACGCCGGCATGGCCGCGCTCCAGCTCGGCGTGAAGGGCCAGACGATCGGCCTCGGGGCCATCGGCGCCTATGCCTACGTCGACGGCCAGCCGTCCTTGTTCCTGTATGCCACGCTCAGCTATCCGCTCGGCGGCCCGCCGTTCTTCTTCGTCACCGGGCTGTCGGCGGGCTTCGGGTACAACCGCTCGCTCACGTCGCCTACCCTGGAAGAGGTCACGAGCTTCCCCCTGGTGGCGCAGGCGGTGGGCGGCTCCGGCGACCCGAGCACGGACAGCCCCGGCGAGGTCGTGTCGGGGCAGCTCTCGCAGCTCGTCCGCTATATCCAGGTCGCGCCGGACCAGGGCTTCCTGGCGCTCGGCGTCAAGTTCACCTCGTTCAAGCTGCTCGATGGGTTCGCCCTGATGACGGTGATGCTCGGGAAGACCTTCGAGCTCGACCTCCTGGGCCTCGCCCGGCTGCAGGTGCCCTTCAAGACGGACAACCCGCTCGTCTTCCTGGAGATGGCGCTGCTCGCGCGCTTCGCCCCGTCCGAGGGGCTGGTGACGGTGCGCGGGCAGCTCACGCCCGCCTCGTATTTGCTGGGCAGGTCGTGTCGGCTCACCGGAGGGTTCGCCTTCTCGACGTGGTTCGCGGGCGACCGCGCCGGCGACTTCGTGGTCACGCTGGGCGGGTATCACCCGAGCTTCAAGGTGCCCGGCCACTACCCCGTCGTGCCGCGGATCGGCTTCGACTGGCGGGTGGATGGCAACATCTCCGTCCGGGGAGAGGCCTATTTCGCGCTGTGCGCCCACGCGGCCATGGCGGGCGGGCGGCTCGAGGCCAGCTTCAGCGCCGGCAGCGCCTGGGCGTCCTTCACCATCGGCGCCGACTTCCTCATCTGCTGGAAGCCGTTCGCCTACGAGGCGAGCCTCTACCAGCACTTCAAGGCCGGGCTCGGCTGCCTCTCGGGCAGCATGGGCGCGAGCCTGAAGGTATGGGGCCCGGAGTTCGGCGGCTACGCCAAGCTCGATTTCTTCCTCTTCTCGGTCAAGGTCAAGTTCGGCAATCAGTCCGGGCCCGCGCCCAGACCCATCCTCTGGGATGATTTCCGCACCTCGTTCCTGCCCGCGAGCGAAGACGTCTGCAGCGTCGCCGTCGCCGAGGGGCTGATGCGGCAGATCAAGCCCAGGGACGGCGAGCCCTTGTGGGTGGTCAACCCGAAGGAGTTCGCCCTGTCGATCGGCTCGGTGATCCCGAGCAAGCAGGCCTTCCACCCGGGCTCGCCCGACACGCCGGTGACGGGTGGGGGCAACCAGGCGTTCGGCGTGGCCCCCGTGGCCGTGAGGTCAGCGGACCTCTCGATCGACTTCCACGTCACCATCCAGCGGAGCAGGACGGACGTGGAGCCGGACAAGTTCACTTTCACCCCCGTGCTCCGAAGGGTGCCCAGCGCGATGTGGGGGGAGCCGCAGATCGTGGGCGACCGGCTGCGCTTCCCCGACGTCAACGGGCGCTCCTTCGTGGAGGGCGCCCTCTCCGGCCTGCAGGTGAGGCCCGCGGTGCCGCCGAAGGGCGGTATCACCGACAGGCTGCCGGTCGCGCGGCTGCAGTTCGAGGTGGAAGAAGCCGCCGGCGGCTACGCCTTCGGGACGTTGCCCGCGTTCCACGAGAGCGGGGACGAGGACGCCGGGCGACGCGAGACCATCCGGACGACGATCCTCAGGAACACGCAGCGGGACGCGCTGCTCTCGTCGCTGGGCTTCGACCCGGCCGAGGATGTGGTCCTCACCGAGGAGATCGCGGCAGCCTTCGTGATCCCGCCGCAGGTGAAGGAAGCCGGCGAGAGCGCGCAGGCGAGCGCATGAAGCCCCAAGGAACAGCGAGGTATACCCCCATGCAGCTTCTCAACATTCCGAGCCCGGGTGCGCAGATCGAGTTCCTGGAGTTCCAGCAGCCCGCGCTGGAGAGCGGGACGTACGAGGTCGAGGTCAAGCAGACCCTCAGGGGCGCGCCCGCCAGCAACCCCCAGGAGACAATCCAGGAGGAGTTCCCGCAGCGCCTCACCTTCGAGGTCACCGGAGAGCGCTTCGGCCCGCTCAGCCCGACGGACATCGCCGCCGTGTTCCCTCCTCCCGACAGCGTGGGTGAGCACGCCAATGTGCTGCCGCACATCACCCTCCGGCGCAGCACGTTGCCCTGGGAGCGCTTCCCGGGGCAGGAGGGAAAGGACGAGAACCTCTCGTGGCTCGTGCTGCTCCTGCTCCGCGCGTCCGACTTCGGCGAAGGGGAGAAGGAGCCCGAGCCGAAGAGCATCACGGTGCGTGAGCTGCTCGCCACGCAGCCGGAAACGGCGTACTTCCCTGAGCTGCTGAAGGAGCACGGCCAGCAGGACGACGATCTGGTCACCGTGATCGACGTGCCGCGGAGGATCCTCGAGCCGCTGTTGCCGAGCGCCGCGGAGCTCGCCTGGCTCGCGCACGCGCGGCAGCGCGTGACGCAGAACAACGCCGTGGAGAGCGAGGCCGAGGCGACGGTGCTCTGCAAGCGGCTGCCCGAGCCAGGGGGCAAGAGCACCGTCCACCTGGTGTCGGTGGAGAGGCGCTACAAGGCCGATGGAACCTTTGATTTCACCTTCGATTTCCAGGAGGCCGGCCCGACGGACCTGATCCGGCTGGTGAGCCTCGCGCGCTGGACGTTCCACTGCGTGGATCCGGCGCAGAGCTTCAGCGCCTTGCTCGAGAAGCTCGACAGGGAGCCGGGCGTGCTCCGGGCGCCGGTCATGGAGGAGATGACGACCGAGGCAGCGGCCTGGATCGAGCAGGGCCACGTCCCGGTGGTGCACCGGATGCGTCAGGGCAACAGGACGGTCTCGTTCTATCGCGGGCCCCTGCTGCCCGGCCCGAACCCGGACACGGTCTCCCTGGAGGACGTGCAGTGTGCTGACCAGCTCTTGCGCTACCACCCGGACTCGGGCCTGCTCGACGTGTCCTATGCGGCCGCGTGGGAGCTCGGCCGGCTCTTGACGCTGGACAACACCCGCGTGGCGCTCGAGCTGTTCAACTGGAAGCGGCAGACCGCGCATCAGGAGCATACGCTGCGGCAGCGCTCGGTGAGGCGCCTGCCGCGCGGGCGGCAGCGGGCGGAGGTGTCGAGCGCGAAGCCGCAGCGCGTGGCGGAGTGGTTCCAGGGCCTCACGCGCCTGGTCGGGCTGCCCTTCTCCTACCTGGTGCCAGAGGAGCGGCTCTTGCCCGCGGAGTCGCTGCGCTTCTTCTGGCTCGACCCGGTGTGGGTCGACTGCCTGACGGACGGCGCGCTCAGCGTGGGCCGGGTGACGGAGGCAGACGTGGTGCACGACCGCCGCCTGCGCGCGCGCATGGCCCTGCGGCAGGGCGGGCCCGCGGTGACCGGGTTCTTGATACGCTCGAGCGTGGTCTCGGGCTGGCCCGATCTGCTCGTGGAGGGCTACCCCGAGCGGGTGGACGACGCCGGCTTCATCCCCGACCGCGGGGATACGCTGAAGCTGTTGCGGTTCGACCGGCTCGCCGACGATGTGCTCATCTGCCTGTTCGAGGGAGAGATCAAGACGCTGGATGTGCACCAGAAGCCGGAGGCCATGCACTTCGGGCTCGACGCGAGAGATGACCCGGCGGACCCGTACAGCAAGAACCTGCGGACCCGCGACGGGACCGGCGAGGAGGAGCTGTTGATCGAGCGCGTCCCCTGGAGTGATGAGCGCAAGGGGATACTCGACATCCCGGCGCTCGCGGCGCAGATGAAGGAGAAGCTCGGGTGGGATTCCTTCACCGCGGCGCAGTTCGCGCTGCAGATGATCGAGGGGGTGCAGAAGGTGCGGTTCCTCTCCGAGGGCTGAGCGTCTGCGCTGGAGGTCCCCCGGGATGCCCAGCACCGTCTCCGGCAACGCGCGCCCGCGAGCTGCGCGCGGATCTGCAGCGCGCAGCGCGCCACGAGCGCCGTCTGGTCGGTCGCGCTGCCCGCGCTCACCGCGATCGCCGCCACTGGCAAGGCGGACCAGTCGCGTGGACCTCAGCGCCCGGAGCGCATCCAACGTGGGTCGGGTCGTCAACCCGGTCGTGTCGACCCGCCACGCGAGCCTCGCGTCCACTCGCCGGGACTCGACGTCGGCGAGCGCGTCACGCCGGGTTGAAGAGCGCGAGGCACCGATCGGCGAGCACGCCGCCGACGAGATCGACGGGCGCGCCGGAGCTCTCGTTCATCCACCGCGCGGGGACGGCCAGCTCGCGCTGCGCGCCCCCGGTCGCCGCCGTGACCTCCTGCATCGTGCAGCCGAAGACGACGCGGCTCACCCGGGCGAGCCAGGCCGCGGTGAAGCACATCGGGCAGGGCTCCACGGTGGTGTACAGCGTGTAGCCGGTGAGGTCCGGCCCGGCGGCCGCGCAGGCGCGGCGGACGGCGCCGACCTCGGCGTGCCACGTGAAGTCGCGCTGGGCGTTCACCTCGTCGGTCGCCTCGGCCACGACGGTGCCGTCGGGGGCGGCCACCAGGGCGCCGAACGGCGGCTCGCCCGCGCGCTGCGCGCCGCGCGCGAGCTCCAGCGCGCGCGCCATGCGCGCCTCGTCGCGGCTCATCGGACGAGCCTCGGGTCGAGCAGCGACTCGGGCGCCGGCGCCTTCTTGACGAGCTTGGACTCGACCGCGAAGTCGACAACCGCCTTCATCGAGGCGTACACGGGGCCGGCCTTCTCCGCCGTGCCGAAGAGCTGCTTGTTGTCGGCCAGGTCGTAGATCTTGTCGCCGCTCAGCATGCCCTTCACGTCCTCGGGCGGAGCGCTCAAGTACTTGCCGACGATGGGAATCGCCTTGTCGGGCTCGCTGCGCAGGACGCGCACCCCCTGATCGATGGCGCCGATGAACCTCGAGCAGGCGTCACCGGACTCGGCGAGCCGCGATCGGCGCACGGCCACCGCGTCCATGATGGTGTCGGGGACGCTGGCGCTCGAGAAGATCACGCGACCGCCGCCCTTGGTCGCCTTGGTGATCCACGGCTCCCAGGTGACCGCGGCGTCGACCTTCCCCGCCACGAACGCGGCCCCGGCATCGTCTGCGCTCATGCTCGTGACCTTCACGTCGTCCGTGGAGAGCCCGGACTTCTTCAGGCCGGCGAGGAACAGCATGTGATTGACCTCGCCGAGGGTGAGCGCGACCGTCTTGCCCTTGAGATCGGCCATGGACGCGACCCCCTCCTTCGCCACCACCGCGTCCGCGCCGTTCGAGCTGTCGATGAGCGCGATGGCCACGACGTCCGTGTCGCCGTTGCCGCTCAGCACGGCCAGGTTCTGCAGGGTCGTCAGGCCGATATCGAGCTTCCCCGCGGCCAGCGCCGGCAGCGTGTCCCCGGGGTTCGAGAACGGCTTGAGCTCGACGTCGAGGCCAGCCTGCTTGAACAGCCCGAGCTCGTTCGCGATGAACACGCCCGCATAGCCGATCCACAGGTCGTGTCCCACGGTCAGCTTCACCGGCGCGTTCGCCGCGGCCCCGGGCTTCTCGCCCGGCGCGGCGGCGGCGGGCATCTCGCGCGCTGGCTCGTCCTTCTTCGAGCAGCCTGGCGACAGGAGGAGGCAGGCGAGCGCTGCCCCGAGCTCTAGCACGACGGTCCTTCGGTTCATGGATCCTCTCCCCTCGGCGTATGCGTGAGCCCGAGGAGCAAGCGGCGGCGCTGCTCCTCGGGGCGGGCCTTCCCCCGCAGGAGCGAGAGAATATCCCGTTTGAGGCGCAGCAACGCCTCGTCGAGCTTGAGGTCGGGCGAGCGATCCGCCCGGGGTACCGGCACGTCGATGGTGGCCACGACGCGGCCGGGGCGCTCGGAGAAGACCACCACGCGATCGGACAGGATCAGGGCCTCATCCACGTCGTGGGTGACGAAGAGCGTCGTGATCCGGTGATGTCGGATCACATGGAGCAGGAGCCCCTGCATCTCCTCACGTGTCTGGGCGTCGAGGGCGCCGAACGGCTCATCCATCAGCAGCACCTCCGGCTGCGCGGCGAGCGCCCGCGCCAGCGCGGCGCGCTGCTGCATGCCGCCGCTCAGCTCCGCGGGCGCGCCGTCGCGGAAGTCCCACAGATCGACGAGGCGCAGCAGGCGCTCTACGCGGTCCGCCTCGCGCTCGGAGCCGGCCTGCCGCGCCCGGCCGCGGTGGCGGGCCAGCGTCAGCGGGAAGCGGACGTTCTCCCGCACGCTGAGCCACGGGAAGAGTGTCTGTTGCTGGAACACGACGCCGAGCTCGGCGCCGGGGCCGAGGACGCGTTCGCCGCCGAGCGTGACGGCCCCGGTGGTCGCCGGCTCGAGCCCCGCGACGATGTGCAGCAGCGTCGATTTCCCGCACCCGGAGGGGCCCACGAGGCTCACGAACTCGCCCTCGCCGACATCGAGGTCGAGCGGGCAGAGCGCGCTGGTCTCGCCGCGGCGGCCGGCGTACGCCTTGCTGACGCCGCGCACGGAGAGCGTCACGCCTCGCGCCCCCTGGCCCAGCGGAAGAGCCGGCGGTGCGCTGCGCCGAACGCCCAGTCGAGCCCCAGGCCGATCGCGCCCAGCACCGCCAGGTACGCGTAGATGCTCGGCGTCTGGATGAAGCGATAGAACCTGAGGACGCGGAAGCCGAGGCCCTCGGTGGCGGCCACGAGCTCCGCGACGACGACGTAGCTCCACGCCCACCCGTTGCACATGCGCAGCGCGCTCCAGATGCCGGGGAGGGCGGCCGGGGCCAGCACGCGCCAGACGATCTCCCGCCGGGTGGCCCCCAGGCTCTGGCTGACCTGGAGCAGCGGCGCCGGGACCCGCCGTACCTCGTCCGCGGTCATGAGCAGCAGCTGGAAGAAGGTCCCCAGGAAGACGAGGAGGACCTTCGCGCCCTCGCCGATGCCCGCAACGATCATGACGAGCGGGATCAGCGCCGGCACGGGGACATAGCGGAGGAACTCGGTCGGCGGCTCGATCAGCGCGGCGATCGAGCGGAACGCGCCGGCGAGCACGCCGAGCGGGACCGCGAGGAGCGCGGCGGCCACGAACCCGGCCGTGACCCGAAGGAAGCTGTAGCGGACGTCGAGCCAGAGCTCCGCCGAGCCGAGCGCGTCGACCGTCGCCTGCCCGATGCTCGCGAGCGTGGGAGCGAGGGCGGTGTTCACCCCGTCGCGGCCCGCGAGCCCGGCGTACGCCGCGAGGGTGGCGAGGAAGCTCGCCGCGCCGAGCGCGAGACGGACCCGGGCGGGAACGGGGCGGCCGAGCGCGAGCCAGCGCGGCGGTGGTCGCTCGCACTGTCGCGACGGGGCTCGCGGCGCTCGGTCGCCGGGCATCCGTCAGCCGAAGAGCTGCATCACCGCGGCGCTCTCGGTGACGTAGGCGAACGCGTTGCTCATGCAGAGGATCGCGGCGTCGTGGAGCTCCCGTGAGGTCCCGGCCACGGCGTCGACCGGGAGCAGCACACGGTAATCCAGGTTCCTCGCGGTGAGCACGGTGCTGAGCACGCAGATGTTGGTGCACACGCCGCAGCAGATGAGGTTCTCCACCCCCTTGCACCGGAGCAGCAGGTCGAGGTCGGTGCCCAGAAAACAGTCGTAGCGCCGCTTGGTGAAGATCCGGTGATCCTGCGGCTCGATCCGCAGCCCATCGACCATCTCGGCGCCGCGGGATCCCTCGAGGCAGTGCAGCGGCTCGAACTCCAGCTCGATGCCGAAGTCGCACCCATCGGCCCTGTGCATCTCCTGGGTGAAGACGACCGGCAGGCCGTGCCCTCTCGCCCACGCGGCGAGCGCGTTGACGCTCCGCACGATATCGAGCGCCCCGCGCGCCTCGCAGGGCGCGCCCTCCTCGACGAAGTCCCGCTGCATGTCGATGACGAGGAGGGCGGTGGTGGCGGGGCGGACCTGGTCGAGGGGCAACGGGCGGATACGCGGCGTCATCGCTGGCCTGGACGTTCGACGCGCAGGGGACACCGGGCACGTCGAGCTCGCTGAGGTGTGGTGAAGTGGTGAACCGACCGTCTCTACATCAGCCGGGAATGCAGCGCTAAAAGGCTGAACGGAACTTAGCGGGTGCCTCGCCGGAGGGTCAAGCGAGACCTGGGTGCGTGAGCACTTCGAGAGGGCGTGAGGTCGCCCGCTGTGTGGAACAAGGTGCGAGGGGGAGGGGCAGAGGTCTCTCGGCGCCGTTCGGCGTCGCCTGACGTCTACCGCGTCGCCATCGGCTGCGCGCCGGTCAACTTCTTCCGCCGCGCCATCGCGTAACGCACGCCGGCCCGGAGATCTCTCAGGAGGACGATCCCCTCCAGCGTCTCGCCGAGGCTCGCGAGCGCCGCGGCGGTGCTGGCCGACATCCCCACGAGGACGCTCTCGGCGCCGAGCAGGCCCACGGCCTGCACCGCGCGCAGGAGGTGGAGCGCGACGGCGCTGTCGATCATCGGGACGCCGGTGAGATCGACGATCACGAACTCGGCGTCGTGGCGCTCCACGCCTTGCAGGAGCGCCGCCATGAGCTGGGTGCCCCGCATCGTGTCGAGATGGCCGATGAGCGGCACGATGATGACCCCGTGGTCGATGGGCAGGACCGGCGTCGAGAGCGCGGCTATCGTCTCGAGGAGGCGCGACTGGATGGCGAGGAGATCGGCCTCGGTGCTCCGCAGCGCCTCTTCCGTCCTCTTTCGTGCGGTCATGTCGACCACGACCCCGACCATCCCGATCACACGCCCGCTCGCGTCGCGGAACGGGACGTTGTTCTCCAGCGTCCAGCCGTCGCTCCCGTCCTCGAGCTTCCACCGGAGCTCCACGTTGATCCGCGGGATCCCCTCGGACATGATGATCTCGTCGTTCTCGCGGTAGCTGCGCGCGACTTCGTCGACGAATATCTCCTCGTCGCGCTTCCCGACGATCCTGTCGCTCGAGAGGCGATAGTGCTCCGCATAAGCCTTGTTGACGGCGAGGTACCGGTGGTCCCGAGCCTTGAAGAACACCATCGCCGGGATCGCGTCGAGCATCGCGGCGTACCCCGAGGCCTCCGCCGCGAAGAAGCTGGCCAGGAGCTCGTGCTCCCGTGCGGCGGGCCGCGCCTCGCGTACGACCGAGCTCGGTCGCTGCGCCTCGGCCAGCGCCTGTTCGAGCTCCGCGACGCGCCTGCGGAGCGCCGCGACCTGCTCGTGCAGCGACGTCTCGCTATCTGGGTCTGAAAGACACTGCATTAAAGGGTACCACGCGTCGGCCGGGCCACGGCGACCGCATGATTGTCGGGGGCGCAACACTTGTCAAGCGCTCGATGTCCGTTGTCGACTCACCGCGTGTCGCCGGTGTGGGCCGGCAGGTCCCGTGGATGTCGACCAAGACGTTCCTCGCCCGTGCGGAGGGCGAGCGCGCGCCGTTACGCGCCGTTTACGCGCCGTTTACCCGTCGTTGACGCGCCGTTCAAGCTGGACCCGTGCTCATTTGTCAGGACAGGATCTGCGGAGGGCGGGAATCTACCTCGTACAACGCGGACGATGATTGTGCGTTGCGCGTGGCCGATGAAGCGGCGTGGACGTGAGATTCGTTGTCTCGCGGTTCTCGATTCCCGGTCGAGTGGGACCACGGAGGCGCCTTGAACGATCGGCTCTTCCCTGGTCGATACGCGCCATGGCCGGGGGTGGCCCCGCCGCCTGCGCGAGGCCTTGTGTCTTGGCCGGGTGCGGCGCAAAGCGCGGCGCGTGAGCGTTTCGGGCGTACCAATGAGCGCCGCGGGCGCGCGCCGCGCGGCGAGCGGGCGCAGGGTAGGCGCACCAGCCGGCGCGTCGCCGGCCCGTTCACACGAGAGAGCGCACAATGAAAACGCAACCGAAACGCCTCGCCGCGGTCCTCGCCTGCCTCGCTGCCGTCCTCCCGGCGTGCGCCGAGAGCGAGGCCCCGGCCGCGCCGGAGCTCCGCCGCGTCGCCGGCTTCAGCACACCCGAGTCGGTGCTCCACGACGAGGAGCGCGACGTTTACCTCGTCTCGAACATCGTCGGCTCACCCGTCGAGAAGGATGACCGCGCGTTCATCTCGCGCGTCTCGCCGGACGGCGAGATCCTCGACCTGACATGGATCGACGGCGCGTCGGAGGGCGTGACGCTGAGCGCCCCGAAGGGCATGGCCATCGCGGGCGGCAGGCTCTATGTGGCCGATATCGACGTGATCCGCGTCTTCGACGCGAGCGACGGCGCGCCCATCGAGGACATCGAGGTCGCCGGCGCCGGCCTGCTCAATGACGTCGCGGCCATGCCCGACGGGTCGATCGTGGTCTCGGACTCCGGCGTGGCCATCGGGGAGGGCGGGTTCACCCCGATCGGCACCGACGCGCTCGTCGCAGTCGATCCGGGCGGGGAGGTCTCCCGGCTGATCGCGGATCCCGCGCTGCCGCACCCGAACGGCGTGGCGTGCGCGGAGGGCGAGATCTGGGTGGCTTACCTCGGCGCGGCGCGGGTCGACGCGCTCGACGCGCTCGACGTCTCCGTGCAGCCGCGGCGCGAGATCTCCCTGCCGGCTGGCACGCTGGACGGCCTCGTGCGCCTCGACGACGGCCGGCTCCTCGTGTCGAGCTGGGACGCGGGCGCCGTCTTCGAGATCGACCCCGCCGGGGACGCGGCGCCGCGCGTCTCCACGCTCGCGGAGGATCTCCCGAGCCCCGCCGATCTCGGCTGGGACCGCGCCAGGAATCGCCTGCTCGTCCCGCTCTTCAACGACGGCGAGATCGTCCTGCTCGACGTGAAGTGAGCCGGCGGAACAGCGCTTTGGGCCCGGGGGCGGCGCGGTTACGCTGCGCCGCCCCGGCCGGCCCCGCGCTGCGTCTCCGCGGCGAGAGACGCGCCCTTTTCCATCAGGAGCGACGATGAAGACCCAGCTCACCCGACTGCTCGAGCCCACCGATCAAGCCCAGGCCTGGGGCGCGCTCAGAGAGGCCATCTCCCGCCTGGAGCGCACGTCCTCGGCGAGCGGCGCCGGCCTGGCCCGGTGGGTCGGCGTCTTCACCCGCACGCGCGAACGGATAACGATACAGCGGCTCTCCCGGCCGCTCGTCGTGCTCATCCTCGACGGCGCGAAGCGGATCTTCCTCGACGGCCCGGACGGCAACACGCGCCTCGTCGCCCGGGAGGGGCAGATCCTGCTCGTGCCGCAGGGCATCCCCCTCGAGCTCGTGAACGAGCCCGATCCCGAGCGCGGCGCCTACCGCTCGTTCACGATCGAGCTCTTGAGCGAGGTCGACGAGCGGCTCCAGCGCCGGTATCCCACGCTCTGCGTCCAGCGGGGGCTCGGCGGCTTCGAGGCGGATCGGCCGCACCTCCTGCGCTCCGCGATGCCGTCGATCCAGGCGCTGATCCACCTCGTGAACACGCTCCTCTTGCCCGGCGCGCACGCGCTGCTCATCGAGCACCGGCTGGAGGATCTCATCCTGACCTTGCTCCTGCAGCACCGGGAGCAGCTCGACGAGGCGCGCGCCGCCTCCTCGACGCTGGCGCTCGATCCGACGCTCGCGGTGCGGGCGCTTGTGCGCCGCGATCCGGCGCGCCCGTGGGCGGCCCCGGAGGTCGCGCGCGCGCTCGGGGTGAGCGACGCGACGCTGCGCCGCCGGCTCGGCGCGAAGGGGGTCTCGTTCAGGGCCCTCCTGTGGAAGGAGCGCCTCGATCTCGCCAAGGGGCTCCTGCGCTCGGGGCGCCACGGCGTGCTGGAGGTCGCGACGGCCTGCGGCTACGACTCGGCGTCGCGCTTCGCCGAGCAATTCCGGCGCTCCGAGGGCGTCAGCCCCTCGGAGTACCGCGCGCGGCACCGGGCGAGCGCGAACGACTGCTGGAGCGAGGAGCCCGAGCTCGACGCGAGGTGAGGGGCTCAGCCCGCCTCGTCGATGCGGCCGTCGGGGTAGCGCGCGAAGCGGCCTTCCGCGCGCCCGTGGACCGGGCCGTCGCTCGGCCACGGCCATCCGCCGAAGCCCGTCCGCCGGTAGTCGAGGAAGGCCTGCTGGACCTCCGCCATCGAGGTCATCACGAAGGGGCCTTGCTGCGCGACGGGCTCGCCGATCGGCTTGCCCTGGAGGAGAAGGATCTCGCCCTCGTCGGGGCCGTTCTCGAGCAGCGCTGCGGCGCCGTCGCGGAGCGTGATCCTGTGGGCCGCGGGGACGCGGCGGGCGCCGACGCGCAGCTCGGCGCCGCGGAAGAAGTAGAGCGCGCGGTTCGTGCCGGGGGAGGCGGCCGGCAGCGTGAACCGCGCGCCCGGGGCCATCCTGAGCGTCCAGATCGCCACGTCGGACGCGGCGCGCGCCGCCCACGATCTCGGCGGTGGGGCCGGCGGGCGGAGCTCGCCGAGGCGGCCGGCGACGATCGTGATCTCGGTCGTCCTGCCCGCGGCGTCGCGCGCGATCTGCCTGGGGATCGTGTCGCCCCACATCATCACGAAGCGCGGTTCGGCGAGCTTGTCGGCGCGCGGCAGGTTGAGCCAGATCTGGAAGAGCTCGAGCGGGTTGGGCCCGTCCTTCTCGACGAGCGGGAACATCTCCGCGTGGACGATGCCGCTCCCCGCCGTGAGCCACTGGACGTCGCCGCGGCCGTAGCGCGCGGCCGCCCCGAGCGAGTCCGCGTGATCGACGAGCCCGCGCCGCACGACGGTCACGGTCTCGAAGCCGCGGTGCGGGTGCTGCGGGAAGCCGGGGACCACGTCGCCGTGGTACATGCGCCAGCCGTCCTTGCCCGCGAAGTCGCGCCCGATGGCGCGGCCCGCGAGCGAGGCGGCCGGCCCCATCCGCTCGTCGCCGGCCGGGTACGCGTCGTCGTGGTGGACGCAGAACAGGAAGGGATCGAGCGTCTCCCAGGGGAACCCGAGCGGCGCGACGTCGCGGACGACGTCCTCCGCGGCGAGCGCGGCCTCGTCGCCACGACCGGGCGAGGGCGCGGAGGGGTCGCACGCGGCGACGACGGGCGTTGCGGCGAGGGCGCCGAGGGCTGTGCGGCGATCCATGGGGCTCATCGTCTCATCGTAAGGTGGACCTCATGGAGGGACAACGGTGCGAGCGCGCAACGTGGCGTTGCGCCGGCAGCAACGCGCGCGACGCGCGAGCCGCCGCGCGGGCTGGGTAGAGCAGGGGAGCGGTGAGGGGCGCGTCTGGGCGTGAGCGCGGCGCATTTTCGTGCGGAGGCGGGGCGGGCGCGCCTGGAGTCGACTAGAGTCGAGCCTCGTGTCCAAACGGCGCTCCGAATCGAGCATCATCTTCCTTGTCGCTGCGGTCCAGTTCATCAACATCCTCGACTTCGTGATGGTGATGCCGCTCGGGCCCGACTTCGCGGTCGCGCTGGGCATCCCGATGTCCAGCATCGGCTTCATCGGCGGCAGCTACACGGCGGCGGCCGCGGTCTCGGGCCTCGCGGGCGCGTTCTTCCTCGACCGCTTCGACCGGCGCAGCGCGCTCGCCGTGGCGATGCTCGGCCTCGTCGCCGGCACGGCGGCCGGGGGCTTCGCCACGGGGCTCCCGAGCCTCATGGCGGCGCGCGTGCTCGCCGGGGCGTTCGGCGGGCCCGCGACCTCGGTCGCGTTCTCGATCGTCGCCGACGTGATCCCGCCCGAGCGGCGCGGCAAGGCGATGGGCGTCGTGATGGGCTCGTTCTCGGTCGCCTCGGTGCTCGGCGTCCCCGCCGGGCTGGAGCTCGCGCGCCGCGGCGGCTTTCCGCTGCCGTTCTTCGCGGTCGCGGCGCTCGGGCTGCTCGTCGCCGGGCTCGCGATCTTCCTCCTGCCGTCGATGCGGGATCACCTGACCGGCGCGCCGCCGTCGGGCAGCGCGCTCGGCGAGCTCGGTGCGCTCCTCGGCCGGCCGATCGTGCTGCTCTCGTACGCGACGACGGCGATCCTGACGGTGGCGTCGTTCCTGGTGATCCCCAACATCTCGGCTTACGTGCAGTACAACCTCGGGTATCCGCGCGAGCGGCTCGGGCTGCTCTACTTCGTGGGAGGCCTGGTGAGCTTCGCCGCGATGCGGGCCGTGGGACCCTTGGTGGACCGCTTCGGCGCGTTTCAGACGGGCTCGGTGGGGGCGGCGGTGCTCGCGGGCGTCCTCTACGCCGGGTTCGTCTCGTATACGCCGGGGCTGCCGGTGCTCGCGATCTTCATCGTCTTCATGCTGGGCATGACGTTCCGCAACGTCTCGTACAACACGCTGACGTCGAAGGTGCCGCGCCCCGCCGAGCGGGCGCGCTTCACCTCGATGCAGTCGGCCGTGCAGCACATGTCGTCCGCGATCGCGGCGTTCGCGGCGGCCAGGATGCTCCACGAGCTGCCGGACCACCGTCTCGATGGCATGCCGGTCGTCGCGGGGCTGTCGATCGTGTTCACGGTGGCGCTGCCGCTGCTGTTCCTCGGGATCGAGCGGCGCGTCGCGCTCGCGCAGCCCTCGTAGCCGTGCCGCGAGCGGCGATGAGCCGCTGCGACACCGGTCACCCCGATCGCCACCGGATCAGAACACGAACCGGGCCGATACCATCGCTGCGGCGGGCGACGCGGCGGGGCGGATCTCTACCCTCACACCCCCTCCGTCCTCCGTGCGGTAGGACTGCGGCATGTTCATGAAGAAGATCATGACCGTCGCCGTGATCACCGTCGCTCCGCCGGCGAAGAGGGTGCCGGCGGCCAGCCAGCTCTCGTTGACGCTGGCGTCCCACCGTTGCCTGGTGACGACGGTATCGGCGCTAGGGCAATGAGGGCGATCGGCAGGAGGAGCTTCGCAAGCGAAAGGGCGACGGGACGGGTCGTTTGCGGGTCGTCGTCATGAAAGCCAATCGCTCTCCTCCGGCTCGCCCGACACGCCACATCGCGCATTATGATGGTCCCCGTCGTGCGCGCCCTCTCGCGAGCGCACGCGTCCGGCATCATCCACCGTGACCTGAAGCCCGAGAACATCATGCTGGAGGCGTCGGGGGCGATCAAGGTGGTCGATTTCGGCATCGCCAAGCTGCGCGAGGACGAGGCGAGCCTCACGCTCGACCGCGGGCGCGAGGCCGTCGAGGGGTGGTCGCGGCGGGGGCGGGGATCGTGAAGCTGACGCGCCAGAACACGGTGATCACCGAGCAGCTCGAGGAGATCCGGAGAACGGAGGACACGCTCAAGAAGGCGCTGGCGAGCGAGGAGGCGCTGCGGAGCAAGCGCGAGCAGGAGCAGCTGATCGAGCGCACGGCGGGGAAGATCAAGCCGACGCTGAAGTAGCGGGCGCGCCGCCGGCCCTCAGCGCTGCTGCGCCCCGAACCGCGCCTTCGCCGCGTCCACCGCGGCCTTCGTCCACTTGTCGACCTCGTCGTCCGTCAACGTCCGCTCGGCCGACCGGAACCACAGCGCGAACCCCAGCGAGTGCGTCCCCGCCGGCAGCTCTCCGCCGCGGTACCGGTCGAACATCTCGACCTTCTCGCAGCGCTCCCCCGCGGTCGTCCGCAGCACCTCGAGCACCTCTCCCGCCGGCACGTCGAGCGGCAAGAGCAGCGCCACGTCGTGCCGCATCGCCGGGAACCGGCTCGGCTTCGCGGCCACCGGCGCCTTGTACGCCGCAGCCACCGCCGCGAGATCCAGCTCCGCCACGACGGCCCCGCTCGTGATCTCCAGCGCCTCGCGCACGTCCGGGTGCAGCTCCGCCACGTACCCGACCTCGCGGCCGTCGAGCAGGACGCGGGCCCCCTTCTTCGGGTGCGCCCACGGCGGCGCCTCGCCCGCGAGGTCGAACGCCGGCGTCACGCTGCCCGCGAGCTCCGCAAGCACCGCCTCGACCGCGCCCTTGCCGTCGTAGAAATCGACGTCCTCGGGCCGCGTCAGGTAGCTGTCGCGCGGCCCCGCGAGGAAGATCGTGAGCCGCGTCGGCTCGTTCACCGGCGGCCGCTCGACCCGCGCCAGCTGGCTCGCGCCGCCCGCCTCGCCCTGCCACGGCAGGAACACCTGGCTCACCTCGAACAGCCGCACCCGCGGCACGTTGTACCGCTGCGAGCGCTGCACCACCGTGAGCAGCCCAGGGACCAGCGACGGCCGCATCACCGACTTCTCCTCGGAGAGCGGGTTGAGCAGCCGCAGGAGCGACCCGTCGTCGTAGCGCGCGGCCTTCAGCTCCTGGGGCGACAGGAACGAGTACGTCACCGCCTCGTGCAGGCCGATCCCCGTGCAGATCTGCCGCACCCTGCGCCGCAGCCGGTAATCGCCGCGGGCGCCCGCCGGCGCGGCCCCGACGCGCGGCAGCCGGCTCGGGATCTGGTCGTAGCCAGCGATGCGCGCGACCTCCTCGATGAGGTCGATCTCCTCCGCGATGTCGGGCCGGTGCTCCGGCACCTCGACGAGGAGCCGGTCCGCCTTCTGCTCCAGCACCGAGAGCCCCAGCGTCTCCAGGATCTCCCGCGCCCGCGCCGGGGCCTCGGCCCCGATGATCCGCTGGTACCGCGGGAGCCGCAGCGTCAGTCGGCGCGGCGCGCGCGGCGCCACGTACACGTCGATAGGCTCGCCCGCCGCCTCGCCGCCCGCGAGCTCGCAGATGAGCGCGCTCCCGCGGTCGCGCGACAGGGGGACCCCCGAGAGGTCCACCTCCCGCTCGAAGCGGTGCGACGCCTCGGTGTGGAAGCCGTACCGGCGCGCCGACCTGCGGATCCCGCGCGGCTCGAAGTACGCCGACTCGAGGAACACCCGCCGCGTCGTCGCGGTGACGCCGCTGTCCGCGCCGCCGATGACGCCCGCCAGGGCCACCACGCGGTCCGCGTCGGCGATGACCAGGTCGTCCTCGTCCAGGGACAGCTTCTGCCCATCGAGCGCGACGAACGCCTCGCCGGGCTTGGCCCTCCGGATCTCGATCGGAAGCCGCAGCGTGTCGAGATCGAAGGCGTGGAGCGGCTGCCCCCGCTCGAGCATCACCAGGTTGGTCGCGTCGACGATGTTGGTGATCGGCCGGACGCCGAGGCGGCCGAGCCGCACCCGCGCCCAGAGCGGCGAGGGGCCGACGCCGACGCCCTCGATCACCTGCCCGTCATACCGGGGGCAGCGGTCCCCGTCGCGCACCTCCACGGCGGCGCGTGTCTGCTCGGCCGCGGGCGCTCCGGCGCCGTTCGCGCCGTTCGCTCGCGCCGCGGGGACGGCGGGCGGACGGAACGGTAGGCCGAGCACCGCGGCCACGTCCCGCGCCACGCCCAGGTGCCCCAGCGCGTCGGGCCGGTTCGGGGTGACGCTCAGCTCGATGATCCAGTCCTCGAGGCGAGGCTCCCAGTCGAGCAGCGATTGCCCCGGACGCCCGCCCTCCACGGTCAGGAGACCCTCGTGGCTCGACCCGAGCCCGAGCTCGTCCTCGGCGCAGAGCATGCCGGGCGACGTGAAGCCGGCGACCGCCTTCTCGGTCAACGTCACGAGCGCGCCGGTGCGGTCGAGCACCTGCGCCCCCACGGGCGCATAACAGACGAGCGCCGGAGCCGCCGGGATGACCGGCGCGCCGCACGCGACCTCGACGCCTTCTCCGCCTCCGCCCGCGTCCACGCGGACCACCGTCAGGCCCTTCTTGCCCGCCGGGTGCGGCCGCGTCGCGACCACGCTCGCGAGGACCACGGAGCGCAGCGCGGCGCCGACGTGCGTCACGCGGTCGACCTCGATCCCGCCGCGGCCGAGCGCCGAGGTCACCGCGTCGACGCCGGGATCGGCGCCGAGGATCTCTTGAAGCCACTTGTAGGATATCAACATGGGGAATCGGGGCTGCGGGCGAGGGGCAGTGGCCTAGAGGCTTCCGAGGAAGCGGACGTCGTTCTCGTAGAAGGCGCGGATATCGTCGACGGCGAACTTCATGTTGGCCGTGCGATCCACGCCGATGCCGAACGCCAGCCCCGTGTACTCCTCCGGGTCGATCCCGACGTTCCGGAGCACCGTCGGGTGGACCATGCCGCACCCGAGCACCTCCAGCCAGCCCGTCCCCTTGCACTGCGGGCAGGCGCGGTTCTCGCCGAAGCAGACGAGGCAAGACACGTCGAGCTCCGCGCTGGGCTCGGTGAAGGGGAAGTAGCTCGGCCGGAAGCGCGTCCTCGTGGCCTCGCCGAACATCCGGCGGCTGTAGACCTCGAGCAGGCCCTTCAGATCGGCGAGCGACACGTCGCGGTCGACCACGAGCCCCTCGATCTGCACGAACATGGGGCTGTGGCTCGCGTCGTCGTCGCGGCGATACACGACCCCGGGCGCGACGATCATCACCGGCGGAGGGTGGGAGAGCATCTCGCGCACCTGGACCGGGCTCGTGTGCGTCCGGAGGAGCACGTTCTGGCCAGGATCGCCGGCCATGTAGAACGTGTCGTGCATGTCCATGGCCGGGTGATCCGCCGGGAACCCGAGGAGATCGAAGTTGTAGCGCGCGAGCTCGATCTGCGGCCCTTCGGCCACGTCGAACCCGAGCCCGACGAAGATATCGACGATCTCGTCGAGGGTCCGCATGATCGGGTGCGGCCGCCCGGGCGCGCGCCAGCGGCCGGGCAGGGTGATATCGAGGGGCGGCGCGGAGAGCTCGCGATCGCGCGCAGCGCGCTTGATCCTCGCCGTCGCCTCCTCGCGGGCGCGCTCCACGCGGCCCTTGACGGCGTTGAGGCGCTGGCCGAGCGCCTTGCGCTCCTCGGGCGCCGCGCCGGGCAGCTGCTTCATCAGCGCATTGAGCGACCCGCGGCGCCCGAGCAGGCTGGCATACAGGCGGTTCAGCTCATCGAGATCGCCGGCAGCGGCGAACTGGACGTCCACCGTGCGATCGACCTCGTCGATGAGGCGGCCGAGTTCGGGACCACTCATTGCCGCCCCCCTTACCGCGAAGGCCATGGCAAGGCAAGACGTGACCTACGGCGCTGGTCCAGCGCGTGCAGGACGTCCGGGTCGCGGGCGGCGGCGACGGAGCGCGCCTGGTCACGAGGGGCAGGCCGCCTGCGCCGAGGAGCCAGCCAGATCCGCGCGCCGCCGCGCCGCGCCGCGCGCAGCGCGCAACAACCGATGTCCACTCAGTCAACTCCAGGTTGCCAGCGCTCCGGCAGCGCCGGCACAGCGTGTCTGGGGATCTCCGCCGTGCCGCCCTCGCGCCGGCGCCGGCGCCGGCGACGAGCGATGACGCCGCGCCACGCCGCCGCCGACTCTGGAGGTGCGCATCGAGCCAGGCCAGGCGGCCGGAGCGAGACGGCCCGGGACGCGCCAGGCGAGAGCGGGACGGCGCAGCTCACTGCCTGGCGCAGCGATTGCAAACCCGTGGTCCACGTGTGGAGCGCCGCTGAGCTCCGCGCGCGGCCGCCCTCGAGGCCTGCTTGCCGCGGGCTGCCCTCGGCCCTCCGGGACACCGCTGCGCCGTGCCGTTCAACCCTCACCGACAACCCCGATTCTGGCGTGCATCGATATGGACAAGAAAGCCGTCTCCTTCGTCGTGCTCGGTTGCCTGCTGGGGATCATCATCACCTCCGGCGCCTTCTCCATGCTGGCCCGCCCCGCGTCCGCCGAGGGCGCGAGCGCAGGGCAAGCGTCCGACGCGACGAGCGCCGGCACGAAGAAGGTGATCCTGAAGCTATCGCACGCGCTCGATCAGTCGCACCCGGTGCACCTCGCCATGGAGTACATGGCGAGGCAGCTCGACAAGCGATCGGGCGGCGCCGTGCAACTGCAGATCTTCCCCAACGGCCAGCTGGGCAGCGAGACCGAGAGCATCGAGCAGGTGCAGCGAGGGGCGCTGGCGATGGTCAAGACCTCCACCGCGCCGCTCGAAGGCTTCATCCCGGAGATGGCGATCTTCGGGCTGCCTTACCTCTTCCGGGACCAGGACCACTACTGGAAGGTTCTCCTCGGCGACGTGGGCAGGGATCTCGCCTCGGCCGGGACGAAGGTGGGCGTGAGGGGCCTCTGTTACTACGACTCCGGGAGCCGCAGCTTCTACACGAGCGGCGCGCCCGTCATGAGCCCTGACGATCTCAAGGGCAAGAAGATCCGCGTCATGCAGAGCAAGACCGCGATGGACATGATCTCGCAGATGGGCGGCGCGCCGACGCCGATCGCGTTCGGTGAGCTGTATTCTGCGCTGCAGCAGGGGATGGTCGACGGGGCCGAGAACAACCCGCCCAGCCTCTTCACGAGCCGTCACTTCGAGGTCACCAAGCACTACTCGCTCGACGAGCATACGCGCGTCCCCGACATCATCCTGTTCAGCCAGAAGATCTGGGAGTCGCTGAGCCCGGAGGTGCAGCGGTGGATCGAGGAGGCGGCCGACGAGTCGGCCGCGTTCCAGCGCGAGGCGTGGAAGAAGAGCACCCAGGACGCCCTGGATGCGCTGAAGAAGGCAGGGGTGACCATCCACGAGCCGGACAAGGAGCCGTTCCGCAGGCGGGTCCAGCCCATGTACGACCGCCTCGAGGGCACGGAGATCGGCAAGCTCGTCAAGCGGATCCAGGAGGTCAAGTGATGGGCGCTCAGGAGCGTCGGGTAGAGCTTTTCGTCGACGGGGAGACGAGCGCCTCTCAGGAGCCTCCGCCGCCGGCGCGAGCGCCGGAGGTGGTTCCGGACGGGCCAGCCCGTCCGGCGAACGCGGGAAAGCGAGCGCCGGGCGTTATCGGGCCGCTCCACAGGCTGCACGCGGGTATGATCAAGACGCTGGAAGTCGTGCTGGTCGCCGCGTTCGCGGCGCTCACGCTGGACACCCTCTGGGGCGTGTTCTCCCGCTACGTGCTCGGCAACCAGAGCCGCTGGACCGAGGAGCTCGCCGTCTATCTGCTGGTCTGGATCTCGCTCCTCGGCGCCGGGCTCGCCTACGGCGAAAAGGCGCACCTCGGCGTCGACTACTTCGTCGGGAAGATGGATCCGGCGGCCCAGCGCGTCGCGGCGATCGCCATCGAGCTCCTGGTGGCGTCCTTCGCCGGCTTCGCGCTGGTCTACGGCGGCTTCACGCTCGTCTCGAAGACGCTCGAGGCCAAGCAGGTGTCGCCCGCGCTCGGCCTCCAGGTGGGGTACGCCTATCTGGCCGTGCCCATCAGCGGGGTCTTCTTCCTCACGTTCTGCATCGAAAACCTGGTGGAGCTGTTCACCGGGCAGGCGTCGCCCCGGAAGGGCGCGCCTGTCACCGACGCGTAACCCTTCAGCCCGGGCCCGCCATGGAAATCCAAGTCCTCATCCTGGTGTTCAGCTTCTTCGCGCTGCTCCTCCTCAACGTCCCGGTCGCCGTCTGCATCGGCCTCTCCACGGTGCTGACGATCGGCTCGCTCGGCGACGTGCCCACGGCCTACATCGTGGCTCAGCGCATGTCGACCGGCATCGCCAGCTTCCCGCTGCTCGCCATTCCCTTCTTCGTCCTCTCCGGCGTGCTCATGGGCGAGGGCGGCATGGCGCGCAGGCTCATGGATTTCGCCAGCGCCGTCGTCGGCCGCTTTCACGGCGGCCTTGCCTACGTCAACACGCTGACCTGCATGCTCTTCGGGGCCGTCTCGGGCTCGGCGGCGGCCGCCGTCTCCTCCGTGGGAGGCTTCATGATCCCGGAGATGGAGCGAAAGAACTACGGCAGGGACTTCAGCGTGGCGCTGACCACGACGTCGGCGACGACCGGGCTCCTGATCCCCCCGAGCAACATCATGATCGTCTACGCCGTGGTGGCCGGGAACGTCTCGGTGGCCGCGCTGTTTCTGGCCGGCGTCATCCCGGGCTTCCTGGTGGGCGTGTGCATCATGGTCGTCGCGTTCCTGGCCAACCGCAAGCAGGCGGTGGGCGTGAGCGAGAAGGTCCCGCTCGGCGCGATCATGCGGAGCTTTGCCCAGGCGATCCCCAGCTTGCTCATGATCCTGATCGTCATGGGCGGGATCCTCACCGGGGTGTTCTCGGCGACCGAGGCCAGCGCGGTGTCCGTGGCTTACGCGTTCCTGCTGGGGGCGCTGTTCTATCGTGAGGTCAAGCTCAGGGACATGCCGCGTATCCTGCTCAAATCCGCCAAGACCACCGCGGTGGTCATGATCCTGGTGGGGGCCAGCCAGGCCATGAGCTGGGTGCTCGCCTTCGAGCAGGTGCCCCAGAGCGTCAGCCAGGCGATGCTCGGGATCTCCCAGAGCCCGTTCGCGACGCTGCTCATCATCAACGTGCTCCTGCTCGTCGTCGGCACCTTCATGGACATGACGCCTGCGGTCCTGATCTTCACGCCCATCTTCCTCCCGGTCGTCACGGGGATGGGCATGAACCCGGTGCACTTCGGCGTCCTGATGGTCACGAACCTGTGCATCGGCCTGTGCACCCCGCCGGTGGGCACTTGCCTGTTCGTGGGGTGCGGCGTCGGCAAGACCACGATCGCCAGGGTGGTCCGGCCGATGCTCCCGATGTTCGCCGCCATGATCGTCGCCCTCATGCTCATCAGCTACGTGCCCCAGCTCTCGCTCTGGCTTCCGGCACAGTTCAACCTCTGAGGCGCGCCCCCGCGCCTGCGACACGCCGGCTGGGCAGGAAGGCCGCTCTCGACGTCGGCACCGCCCGCCGCGTACCGCCGGAGGAGCCCCGCTCCGGCGCCCCGTCAAAGCCCCCTCAACTCACAAGCGGATCGAGAGCTCGCCGCTCCCGCAGGCGTCCGCGCGCGACAGCGACGGTCCATGCGCGCGTCAACCACGGCTGTCGCTCATGTCAACCCGGGGTTTACGGCGTTCCGAGGGGAAACTGCCCTTCGTCCACGGTCAGCACGCCACGTCGTCGTCGGGTCGCCTCAGGGCACGTCATGCGCTCGGGTCGGATCCGGCGCAATCCCGGCTGCGGACGAGCTTGGGTTGGAATTCCTCCTCGGCAAGTCGTGCGCGCCATGGCGTCGCGGCGGCCCTGGGTGCCCTTGGCTCGTCGCTTGCTACTGCGTGCATCAAGCGTGGACGCTGCCAGCGCACCACGCGCTGAGCGAGCCACAGGACGTGCTGTCGGGCCTCGCTCGCCTCGACGACAGCCCCGCTGTTCGCGCTGGTGCAGCCCCAACCCTCCACGAGATCGGCGCCCCCTTGAATTCCATCGCCAGTCCCTGTTGCCACCCTGGGCATGATATTCAGCGCGATCCGGAGCGCGGCTCGTTCTCGACAGACGGAGACGCGTCCGTGTCGTCTACCCGCCTCGCGCGCCGGAGACGATGGGCGAGCGCGCGCAACCTGGTCTGTGCCCTGCTCGGCGCGGCCCTCTGCGCGTCTCCAGCGGTCGTCCACGGGCAGCCGCTGCCTGCTCCCACGACGCCGACGCCCTCGCCGGGCGCGGCTCCCGCCGACGCGACGGCTCCGCCTCCGGAGACGCCGGCCGCGGCGGAGCCCGCCGAGGGCGCGGCTCCGGCCCCCGACGCCGGAGGCGCCGAGCCCGCCGCCGCGGCCATCGCGCCCTCCCAGCAGCCGCAGCAGAAAGAAGAGCCCACGACACCACCGGCGCCGCCGGAGAGCGGGTTCTTCTTCGGCGGCGTCGGCCGCGCCGTCGCGGCCATGGATGGAGACGGCGGGCCTGGGCGTGATGCCGACATCGTCTTGAGAGGCTCGCGCCTCGACGAGTCCACGTTCGTCCAGCTGGACCTGGAGCGGCAGGATTACTGGGAGTCCACCGGCGCCACCACGCGCGTCGCCGTCCGCCTGGCCATAGACGCCCCGACCCTCCACTACAACAACGCGAGGCCGTGGAACATCAACACGTCGCTCCGCAACGCCTTCGTCGAGGAGCGAGACCTCGGCGTCAAGGGGCTGTCCGTGTGGATAGGCTCGCGCCTCTACCGCGGTGACAACTCGGAGCTGCTCGATTTCTGGCCGCTCGACTGGCTGAACACGCTGGGCGGAGGCGTCCGCTACGACCTACCCTCGAAGCGCACGTACTTCGCGGCGCACGCCGGCATCAACCGGCCGCTCACGCCGTATTACCTCCAGACGGTGGAGCGCTCGCCGGCGCTCAACCAGCCTGGCACGGCGAACGTCAACCTCCTCGATCGCCAGCGGCTCATCTCGAGCTTCAAGGCGAGCCACACCGTTCCGGTCGGGGAGAAAGGCGGCGTCAAGGGCGTCCTGTACGGCGAAGTGCACCAGCTGCCGTCGGGCACGCGCGAGACGGCGGAGGCCGGCGTGTACGAGCGGTTGCCTCGGGACTCCGGGTACGTCATCGGCGCGCAGGTCAGCCCGTTCACCGGCGTGAACAACGGCCACCTGCACCTGTTCCTCCGCTATGCGGGCGACCTCGCGGCGCACGGCGAGTTCGGCACCCCCACGCAGCCCGCGCCGGACGGCACCGCGAGCGGAGCGCACGAGCTCATGTTCACCATGAGCGGCAACTACGAGACGGGGATGCTCGGCCTGATGGCCTCCGGGTACATCCGCTCGTTCCGCAACGCCAGCGAGCCGTTCGACTTCGCGGATCTGGACGAAGGCATCTTCGTCGTTCGGCCGCACTTCTATCTGCGCGACTGGGGAGGCATCGCCGTCGAGGCATCTTACCAGGCGCAGCGGCGCGGGAGGGTCCCGCCCCCGGCCGAGCCCGCGGCGCCGGGCGCGCACGCCGCGGCCAGCCACCACAGCGCGAGCCTCGTGCGCTTCGGGCTCGTGCCGTTCCTGAACGCGGCGGGCAAGGGGGACTTCAAGCGCCCTCAGTTCCGCTTCATCTGGCTCGTGACCCGGCGCGATGAGGGCGCGAAGGCGCTCTATCCGCAGGACGACGTGTTCAGCCAGCGCACGTGGGAGCATTTCATCGGCCTGAACGTCGAGTGGAACATCAAGGCCAGCCCGGCGTTCTGACGCAGCCGCGGGGCTCCGGGGATTCACCGCGTCCATTCGTAAATTCCGTTAACGAAGCAAGGGAAGGGTTTTGTCCATGAAGCCAGTGAACCCTGGTCAGGTCGTGGTCCGCGGGACGGCGTCGCACAGGGGGCGGAAGCTCTTCGTGACGCCGGACAACAGCCCCATGAAGCGCCTGCATTACGGCCGGATCCTGCTCGATCAGAGCGCGCCGAGGGCCCTCTTCGAGACCTCCGGCCGCGAGGTCGGGCTCCTCTGCATGGACGGCCAGTGCGCCGTGCAGGTGAACGGCGAGGACACGATCGGGCTCGGCCGGTACGACGCCATCTACGTGCCTCGCGGATCGACCGTCGAGGTGCGCACGAGCTCGGCGGTCGATCTCGTCGAGTGCGGCGCCGAGGTGGAGGGGGACTATCCCCTCCAGGTCGTCCGCTACAAGGACGTCGAGCAGAGCCCGTCGCTCAAGTTCAAGGCGGGCGGCGACGCCACCACGCGCGAGCTCAGCATCCTGCTCGGCAAGAACGTGCAGGCCGGCCGGATCGTCGCGGGCTTCACGCGCTCGGCGCCGGGGCACTGGACCAGCTGGCCCCCGCACGAGCACACCGACCTGCTCGAGGAGATGTACGTCTATTTCGATATGCCGCCGCCGGCGTTCGGCGTGCAATTCGTCTACACGGCCCCGGAGGCGCCCGAGGTGGTCACCGTGGTGCGGGACGGCGACGCCGTGCTGATGCCGGCGGGGTATCACCCGAACGTCGCCGCGCCGGGGCACTCCATCAACTTCGTCTGGCTCATGGCCGCGCACCGCGAGCGCGAAGATCGGGTGTTCGGCGTGGTCAACGTGCAGCCGGAGTTCGCCCAGCGCGGCTCCGGGCTCGAGGCGAGCCTCAAGTAGCCGGCAGGGGAGCGGGCCAGCGTCAGGCGGGTCGAGCTTGGGAGGATAGCTTCATGGTGATGAATTCGGAGTCCACGACGGCCATCGCCGACGCGCCCGCGGGGGTGCCGCGCAGCGCCGACGCCGCGCCGGTTTCGGCCGGCATCGGGCGTTATCGGTGGGTGATCTGCGCCCTCTTGTTCACGGCCGCGACGATCAACTACGTCGACCGGCAGGTCCTCGGCGTCCTCAAGACGACGCTGCAGAAGGAGCTCGGCTACAACGACATCGATTACGGCAACATCGTCACGTCGTTCCAGGCCGCTTACGCCATCGGGATGCTGACGATGGGCCGCCTCATGGATCGCATCGGGACGCGGCGCGGGTTCTCGTTCGCCGTCGGGTTCTGGAGCCTCGCGGCGGCGGCGCACGCGCTCGTCGGCAGCGCCGGGGGGCTCTCCGCGGCGCGGTTCGCCCTCGGCATCGGCGAGGCCGGCATGTTCCCGGGCGCCCTCAAGACGATCGCGGAGTGGTTCCCGAAGAAGGAGCGCGCGCTCGCGACCGGCCTGTTCAACTCCGGCACGAACATCGGCGCGATCGTGTGCCCCCTCGTGGTCCCGTGGATCGCGGTGGCCTGGGGGTGGCGCGCGGCCTTCGCGCTGACCGGCGCGATCGGGGCGCTGTGGATCATCGCCTGGATGATCCTGTATCGCCCCCTCGCGGACAACCCGCGCGTCACGCCGGAGGAGCGCGCCTACATCACGAGCGAGCCGTCGCCGGCGCCCGGCAAGGTGGGCTGGCTCAGCCTGATCCCGCACCGCCAGACGTGGGCGTTCGCGATCGGCAAGTTCATGACCGATCCGTTCTGGTGGCTTTACCTGTTCTGGGTCCCCGACTTCCTGAACCGCAAGCATGGATTGAACCTCCTCCAGATCGGCCCGCCGCTCGTCACGATCTACCTGCTCTCCGACGTGGGCAGCATCGCCGGCGGCTGGTTCTCCTCGATGCTCATGCGCCGCGGCTGGACGGCGAACGCGGCGCGCAAGACCGCGATGCTCGCCTGCGCGCTCGGCGTTGCGCCCGTCTTCCTCGCGACGCGCACCGACTCGCTGTGGGTCGCCGTGCTGCTCCTGGGCCTCGCGACCGCAGCGCACCAGGGCTTCTCGGCGAACCTGTTCACGCTCACCACGGACATGTTCCCGTCGCAGGCCGTGGGGTCGGCCGTCGGGTTCGGCGGCATGGCCGGGGCCATCGGCGGGATGCTCATCGCGCAGATCGCGGGCCGCGTCCTCCAGCTCACGGGGAGCTACTCGACGCTGTTCATCATGGCGGCGTCTGCCTACGTGCTCGCGCTCGCCATCATTCACGCGCTCGTGCCGCGGCTCGAGGCCGCGCAGCTGAAGCAGGGATAAGACAATGACGAATGATCCGTTTCGTTTGGACGGCAAGGTCGCGCTCGTGACGGGCTCGGCCACGGGGATCGGCGCCGCGATCGCGACGGCGCTCGCGGCGGCCGGCGCGGACATCGCGTGTCACGGCAAGGACGAGCCGGGCGAGGCCACCATGGCGGCGGTGCGGAAGCTCGGGCGTCGCGCCACCGGCATGGCCGCGGATCTCGCGGATCGCGCCTCACACGCCGAGCTCGTCCGGAGAGCGAAGGCCGAGCTCGGGCGCATCGACATCCTCGTGAACAACGCAGGTCTCATCCGGCGGTCGCCGGCCGTCGAGTACGCCGAGGAGGACTGGGATCTCCTGATCGAGGTCAACCTGACGTCCGCGTTCCGCCTGTCGCAGCTCGCCGGGAAGCAGATGCTCGAGCAGGGGTCGGGCAGGATCGTGAACATCGCGTCGCTGCTCTCGTTCCAGGGCGGGATCCTGGTGCCGGCCTACGCGGCGTCCAAGGGTGGGATCGCGCAGCTGACGAAGGCGCTCGCGAACGAGTGGGCCGGGAGGGGCATCAACGTGAACGCGGTCGCCCCGGGATACATCACGACGGACAACACGGCGGCGCTCAGGGCCGACGAGGCGCGCAGCCGGCAGATCCTCGATCGCATCCCGGCGGGGCGCTGGGGGGAGCCGAGCGACATCGCGGGAGCTGCGCTGTTCCTGTGCTCGGAGGCGAGCAGGTACGTCCACGGCCACGTGCTGGTCGTCGACGGCGGGTGGATGAGCCGTTGAGGAGCGTGAAGATGAAGATCCGAAATGCAAAGAGCTGTGCGTGGGACCAGGTGAGCCTCGGGGAGGTGATGCTGCGCCTCGACCCGGGAGAGCGGCGGATCCACACCGCGCGGGCGTTCGACATCGGCGAGGGCGGGGGGGAGTACAACGTGGCGCGGGGGCTCCGGCGCTGCTTCGGGCTCCGGACAGCCATCGTCACGGCGCTCGCGGACAACCCGGTCGGGCGGCTGATCGAGGACCTGATGCTCCAGGGCGGGGTCGACACCTCCCACGTGCGCTGGGTCGATTACGACGGTGTGGGCCGCGAGGCGCGCAATGGCCTCAACTTCACCGAGCGCGGCTTCGGGCCGCGCGCCGCCGTGGGGTGCTCGGATCGCGGCCACAGCGCGGCCTCCAGGCTGGAGGCCGGCGATCTCCCGTGGAAGGCCGTCTTCGGGGAGCGCGGCGCCCGCTGGTTCCACACGGGCGGCATCTTCTGCGCGCTCTCGGAGAGCACGGCCGGCGTGGCGCGCGAGGCCATGGAGGCCGCGCGCGAGCACGACGTGCGGATCTCCTACGATCTCAACTACCGGCCCTCGCTCTGGAAGAACTTCGGCGGCCAGGCGAGGGCGCGCGAGGTCAACCGCGCCCTCATGCCGTACGTCGACTGCCTCTTCGGCAACGAGGAGGACTTCGTCGCGGCGCTCGGCTTCGAGGTGCCCGGCGTCGATGAGGGCTATCGCCAGCTCGACACGACGGGGTTCCGCCGGATGATCTCGGAGGTCGTCGCGACGTACCCCAACATCTCGGTCGTGGCCACGAGCCTCAGGACGGCCAGGAGCGCGAGCGTCAACGGCTGGGGCGGCATCCTGTACTGCAAGGGCGAGTTCTACGAGGTCGCCCAGCGAGACATCGAGATCCTCGATCGCGTCGGAGGGGGCGACTCGTTCGCCTCGGGGATCATCTACGGGCTCCTCTCGGAGCAGAGCCCGGAGTGGGCGCTCCAGTGCGGCGTCGCGCACGGGGCGCTCGCGATGTCGACGCCGGGAGACACGTCGATGGCGTCGCTCGCCGAGGTGCGGAGGGCGATGAGCGGGGCCAGCGCGAGGATCGATCGATGAAGCAAGCGATGAATCACGCGATGGACCGAGAGCACGTCGTCCGCCGCATCGAGGAGATCGGCGTCGTCCCCGTGGTGCGCGCGTCGAGCGGCGCGCTCGCCGTGCGCGCCGGTCGCGCGCTGTGCGCGGGAGGGATCGAGGTCCTCGAGATCACGATGACAATCCCGGACGCCCTCGCCGTGATGCATGAGATCACCTCACGGATGGGGAGTAACGTCCTCGTCGGCGCGGGTACGGTGCTCACCGCGGACGCAGCCCGCGGGTGCATCGAGGCCGGCGCGCAGTTCATCGTGAGCCCGGGGCTCAACCTCGAGGTCATCCGCGCGGCGCGCGAGCTCGGGAAGGCAGTCTTCCCCGGGGCGCTCACCCCGACCGAGGTGATCGCCGCGTGGAGCGCCGGCGCCGACGCGGTGAAGGTGTTCCCGTGCTCCGCGATGGGCGGCGCCAAGTACCTGCGCGCGCTGCGGGGGCCGCTCCCGCACGTGAAGCTGCTGCCGACCGGCGGGGTCAACCTCGCGACCGCGCGCGAGTTCATCGAGGCCGGCGCCGTGGCGCTCGGCGTCGGCGGCGAGCTCGTCGACGCCGCGACGCTCGAGGCCGGCCGCGACGAGGTCATCACGGAGCGCGCGCGTGAGTTCCTGTCCGTCGTCCGGTCCGCGCGGGCCGGGCTCGAGAAGAGCGCCTGAGCGGGGCCGCCGCGAGGCGCTGGAGGAAGCATGAGTGTTCTGAAGAAAAGCGATGTCCCGAGCCTGGCCCGCGTGTCGGGCGATGCGGTGGAGTTCTTCACGCCCGAGCCGGGGCTGAAGCGCCGGGTGCTGGCCCACAACCCCAACCTGATGCTCGTCGAGCACCACATGGAGATCGGCTGGGCCGGGGCGCGCCACAGCCACCCCCACGATCAGCTGGTCTACGTCATCTCAGGACACCTCAAGTTCTCCTGCGGAGACGAGGAGTTCGAGGCGCGGTCCGGGGACAGCTTCGTGGTCCGCGGGGGCGTCGAGCACCAGGCCTGGGCGTTCGAGCCGTCCGTCGTGCTCGACGTGTTCACTCCCGCGCGCGAAGAGTACATGCCCTGAGCGCGGGAATCCGGTCAGCCTTTCAGTTCACCAAGATCATCCTGTCTTTTCGACGGGCCCTGCGACCGACGCAGCGGCCCTGTGCGATCGAGGAGCCTATGAAACGCAGAACGTTCGCGATGTCGATCCTCTTGCCCCTCGCGCTGGCCGCCTGCGGCGGGGACAGCGAGCCGGGCCCTGGTCCCGGCCCGGAAGTGCCGCCCGAGATGGTCCCGTACGTCGACGCGATGAAGCGCGCGGCCACCTTCATGAGCGAGGAGGTCGCGTACAAGGGCGGTTACGTGTGGAGCTACCTTCCGGATCTCTCGCGGAGCTGGGGCGAGATGGAGGCGAAGCGCACGATGCTGTGGGTGCAGCCGCCCGGCACGCCGTCGATGGGGCACCTCTACCTGGACGCTTACCACGCCACCGGCGACGAGCTCTATTACAAGGCTGCCGAGCAGGTCACGCTCGCCCTGATCGAGGCCCAGCACGAGGCCGGCGGCTGGAACTACATCTATGACTTCGCGGGCGAGGAGTCGCTCAAGGACTGGTACGACACCATCGGCAAGAACGGCTGGCGGCTCGAGGAGTTCCAGCATTACTACGGCAACGCGACGTTCGACGACGCGGGCACCGCCGTGGCCTCGCAGCTCCTCCTGCGCATGTACCTCGAGAAGAAGGACGAGCGGCTCCGCGAGCCCCTCTACAAGGCGATCCGCTTCGTCACCGAGAGCCAGTACGAGGGAGGCGGCTGGCCGCAGCGCTTCCCGCTGATGGGCAAGGGCGGCCAGCCCGACTACACGAGCCACATCACCTTCAACGACGACGTGGCCGGAGAGAACATCAAGTTCCTGATCATGTGCCACCTCGCGCTGGGCGAGTCGCAGCTGCTCGGGAACATCGAGCGCGCCATGGACAACTTCGTCGCGTTGCAGCAGCCCGCGCCGCAGCCCGCGTGGGGCCTTCAGTTCACGCAGGACGGCAAGCCGGCCGGGGCGCGGACCTACGAGCCGGAGGCGCTGACCACCCACACGACGGCCAACAACATCCAGCAGCTGCTCAATTTCTACAACCTGACCGGGGACGAGAAGTACATCGCCCGCGTGCCCGAGGCGCTGGACTGGCTGGACAAGGTCAAGCTGCCGCCGGAGCTCGTGGAGATCTTCCCCGACCGAACACACCCCACGTACATCGAGATCGGGACCGACGTGCCGCTCTACGTCCACCGGCGCGGCTCGAACGTCGTCAACGGCGAGTATTACTTCGACAAGGACCCCGCGAAGCCCATCGGCCACTACGGGCAGGCGCGCAAGCTCGACGTGGACGCCATGCGCGCCCGCTACGAGGAGCTCGCGGCGATGTCGCCCGAGGAGCTGGCGGCGGGCTCGCCCCTCAAGATCGCGGGGCCGGTGGAGCTCCCGCGGTACTTCTCGCTGCGCGAGGTGAAGCTCGACGACCTGTACGCGGGCGCCACGATGACGACCGCGCCGGTGACCGAGGAGGAGGCGCTGAAGCTCGTCGGAGAGCTCAACGCGGAGGGATACTGGCCGACAAAGATCACCATGATCACGAACCCCTACGTCGGCCCTGGCACGGATGAGCCTTATCTCGAGGACGCGTACGCCACCACGCACGTCGGCGATCGCAACGATACCTCGCCTTACGACCCGACCAAGGCGCCGGCGACCTACCCGGCCGAGGAGTCGCCGACGGGCATCTCGGTGGAGGGCTTCATCAAGAACATGGGCGTCCTCATCGCCCATGTCGCGCCCGTGAAGTAGCCTCGACTTGGGCACAGCTGGCCGGTGTCAGACAGCCGTGTCCAAGCACGCTCCGCATCTCTCGCGCACAGAGAGCGCGATCGTCACAGGGAGCCGGCAAGACCCAGGATCGCGCCGCCCTGCACCGGAACGAACAGCGGCGTGACAGCGAGGTCTTGCACGGACCGCCACGCCGCATTCCTCACGGGTCCCCTGACCGTCTCAATGCTCAAGCCGGCAATGTCGATGGCGCCCGAAAGGTGCAGCCCGGCGGCGGCGCCGATCATGAGGTGCCGCGGGGCGGGGGCATTTTTCCCCTTAGCGCCTCACGGCCGGGCCAGGTGCCGATGCCGACCGATGATGCCGTCGCGTCGAGCAGCGAGGACGCGCGGTCCTGGGCGCGCGCCGTGGCATCCCGCGTGCTTGGAAGCCCGGGACCACGCGCGATCCCGGTGTCGCGATGCCGGACGGTCAGCGCCGGCGCGCGGTCGTGCAAGGAGTCGACTTATGAAATTGCTTACGATCGTCTTGTCGGTGCTGAGCGTGGCTGTGGCCGGGCTCGGGTGCGGTAGCAGCGCGAGCGACGGCGCTGAAGATGAAGGAGCGAGCTCCGGCGGGACCGGCGGCGCGGGCTCCGCCGCGGTCACGGGAGGCGGCGGCCAGGGGGCGACCACCGCAGGACAGGGGGGCGGGGCGGCCACCTCCGCAGGAACGGGCGGATCGCCGGCCGTCTCCTCCGGCGCCAGCTCCTCGACGGGCGTCGGCGGCATGGATCAGCCGCCCTCGGGCGACGACCTCTACGTCGCCCCCGACGGCGCGGAGGACAACCCCGGAACCATCGACGCGCCCACGACGCTGCACAAGGCGATCACCCTGGTGCAGCCGGGGCAGACCATCTACCTGCGCGGGGGCGAGTACCTCTACGTCCCGACGGTGGAGATCGCCTACGGGAACGACGGGACGCCCGAGCAGCGGAAGCGCCTGTTCGCCTATCCCGGCGAGAAGCCTGTGCTCGAGTTCAAGGACCAGCACTACAAGAAGGGCGACCCGGCCAGCCCGCGCGGCGTCGAGCTGCACGGCAGCTACTGGCACATCCAGAGGATCGAGATCGCCAACGCCGGCGACAACGGCCTCTTCATCTCGGGGCACCACAACGTCATCGAGCGCTGTGTCTTCCACCACAACCGGGACTCGGGCCTCCAGCTCGGCGGCCGGCTGGGCGAGCTGGATACCCCGGAGGAGGAGTGGCCGTCGGGCCTTCGACAACGGCTACGAGGAAGGCGGGTACATGAGCACGCCGCCGCCGGTCCCGTACATGGGCAACGGCAACGGCTTCAAGATGGGCGGGAGCAACGGTCTTGCGTCCGACCACGTGATCACCCGCTCCGTCGCGTTCGGCAACAAGGTCCGCGGCTTCGACGAGAACAACAATGTCGGCAACATCACGGTGAAGAACTGCACCGGATGGCTGAACGGATCCATGAACTTCGCGTTCGGCGAGGGCGGGTTCCACACGTTCATCAACAACATCTCGCACGCGAGGAAATCCAGCGACGAGCCGGTCGGCAACGCGGTCTCGAACGCGTTCGAGGGCGCCACCGACGCCGACTTCCTCAGCCTCGATCGCGCGCTGGCCAAGGCCCCACGCAACCCGGACGGCAGCCTCCCCGCGACCGATTTCCTGCGGCTCGCCCCGGGGAGCCAGTTCGTCGACGCGGGGTCGGCCGAGGGCCTCGCGCTGCCCTTCGCCGGCGCTGCGCCCGACCTCGGCGCCTTCGAGGTCGAGTGAGCCCAGAGGCGGCCCGGGCGGGGGCGACTGCGCAATGGTCTTTCTTCACGCTTTCAGGAGGCAATCATGCGGTATGAGAGGTCGAATCGTTTCACCCCCTTTGCAGCGGCCCTCGTCGCGCTCTGCGGCGCGGGAGGCTGCGCGGCGTCGGGGGACGACGGCGATGCAACCGGCGCGGGCGGCGCGTCGTCGTCCGGGGCCGGGACGAGCGGGCCGTCGTCGACGAGCGGCGGCGCAACGAGCAGCGGCGGCACGACCGGCGGCGGCACGACGAGCAGCAGCGGGACCACGGGCACCGGGGGAGGCGCGACCAGCGGCACGGGCGGCGGGGGTGCGGGCGGGGGCGGCGGCCAGGGTGCGGGCGGCTCGGGCACCGTCGACGGTTGTCCCGCCAGCGCGCCGATCGGGTGGGCGGGCGAGAGCGGCCACGGCGTGGCCACCACGACGGGCGGCCTCGGCGGGATGACGGTCACGGCGACCACGACCGCGCAGCTCGTCGAGTACGCCGAGAGCCCCGAGCCGCTGATCATCCAGATCTCCGGCGACATCGACATCAGCGGCGTGGACGTCGACGTGGCGTCGAACAAGACGCTGATCGGCGCGAGCCCCGACGCGACCCTCCGGGGCCGCCTCCAGATCCGGGGGAAGTCGATCGACACCCCGATCCAGAACGTCATCATCCAGAACCTCAAGATCGACGCCAGCTCGACCACGGACGACGGGATCCAGATCCACTTCGCCCACCACGTCTGGGTGGATCACGTGGAGATCTGGGACGGGCTGGACGGCAACCTCGACGTCGTCCACGGCTCGGACCTCGTGACCGTCTCGTGGTGCAAGTTCCACTACACGAGCAACGCGCCGGATCCCGCGCACCGCTTCTCGAACCTGGTCGGCCACAGCAACAACAACAGCGACGAGGACACAGGGAGGCTCCGCGTCACGTTCCATCACAACTGGTGGGCCGACGGCGTGATCGAGCGCATGCCCCGCGTCCGCTTCGGCGAGGTCCACGTCTTCAACAACTACTACTCGGCGGCCGGCAACAACTACGCCATCGGGGGCGGCCTCCAGGCCAGGCTCCGGATCGAGAACAACTACTTCGACGGGGTGAAGGACCCGCACGTCTTCTACGACGGCGAGCCGACCGCGCAGATCGTGGCGAGCGGGAACGCCTATATCGGCATGTCGGACACCACCCGGAAGGACGCGGGGCAGGGGAGCGCGTTCGCCCCGCCTTACACCGTCGCTCTGGGCACGGCCGACGCCTCGCTGAAGGACGTCGTGACACGGTGCGCTGGTCCGAGATAGCGGCGCCTGCGAACAGCACACCTCATCGACGACGCAGAGCCCCGCGCCCTGGCACCGCGCGTGCTTCGGAGGCCCATGACCACGCGCCATCCCGATGACTCGATGCCAGCGGCGCGAGGCCGGGACGCGGCGGTGGAAGGAGCCGACGACTTATGAAATTGCTTCCAATTGCCTTGGCGATGCTGAGCGTGGCTGCGGTCGGGCTCGGGTGCGGCAGCAGCCCGAGCGACGGGGGAGAAGAAGGTGAAGGGGCGAGCTCCGGCGGCAGCTTCGGCTCCGGCTCCGGCGAGGGAGGCTCGCTGGACATCGGCGGCGGGATCGGGCCCGGATCGAGCGGCGCGGGCGGCGCCAGTCCCACGGGCGGAGGCGGAGCGTGCGCCACCCAGACGGCGGCGGCGTCGCTTCAGCCGGTGTACCTGGCGTTCGCGTTCGACGTGTCGGGCAGCATGGGCAAGGGCGACAAGGACTGGCACGACAAGTCGCTCAAGTGGGATCCTGTGGTCGCGGCGACCAAGCAGTTCTTCTCGGATCCCGGGTCCGAAGGGCTGACGGCCTCGCTCTCGTTCTTTCCCGCCGACGACGACAAGTGTTCTGTCGAGATCTACGCGACGCCGGACGTGCCGCTCACGCCGCTCCCCTCGGACGCCTTCGCCGAGGCGATCGCCGCGATCGAGCCGGCGAGCTCGGACGACTGGCGCGGCGGCACGCCGACCGCGTGGGTGATGCGGGGCACGAGCGGGTTCATCGAGGCGCAGCGGCAGCAGAACCCCGGGAAATACGCGATCGTGCTCGTGACGGACGGCTACCCGCAGGGCTGCGACGAGGCCTCCGACACGATCGACGCCGTCGTGGCCGACGCCCAGGCGGCGCTGGCGGAGGGGGTCCCGACCTACGTCATCGGGGTCGAGAACCCGCCGATCGAGGGCGCACCGGACACCCTCGACGACCTGCACGAGATCGCCGCAGCCGGCGGCACCGAGGGCGCCGTGCTCATCGACACCGGCGATCCGTCGCAGACCACGGCCGCTTTCAAGGCGGCGGTCGACCGGATCCGCGGCGCCTCGGTCTCGTGCACGATGGCGATCCCGCTCCCGCCGAACGGGAGCGCGTTCGACAAGGAGAAGGTCCGCGTGCTCTACACGAGCGGATCGAGCGCGACCACGGAGCTCGTGTACGACCAGAGCTGCGCGATCGAGGGCGCCTGGCGCTACGACGAGCCCGCGAGTCCGACGCAGATCGTGCTGTGTGCCGACGCGTGCACCACGGTCCAGGCGGACATGGTGGCGAAGCTGAGCGTCGATTTCACCTGCGAGAGCGTGATCGAGGTTCCCCTGTAGCCGCAGGCCGCCGCGCCTCTGCCGCGCCGCGCCTGCGGGGCGCTCGGCCTCGCCTACCGGCGCGCGCGCGCCGCCAGCCCGACCCATGTCAACGGTGAGTTGACACTGTGGACACACCCAGTTGCTTCTCCACCGGTCCACCTCGGCAGGGGCGGTCAGACACCCATCTGCCGCGTCGAGCGCCCTCGCCGCTGCCCGGCGTCAATGGCCGCCTGACGCGAGCGCGGCGCGCAGGTTACCGTCCAGCAACGCTGCCGAGATGTTGTAGAACAGAGCCACCATGGCACCTGCTCAGGAGCGCGAGCGGCGGACCCTCGATCGATACACGCTCCATGGCGTGATCGCCTCCGGGGGGATGGCCTCCGTCCATTTCGGGCGGCTCGTGGGCGCCCATGGCTTTGCCCGCACTGTCGCGATCAAGCGCCTGCACCCGCAGTTCGCCAGGGACCCCGAGTTCTCGTCGATGCTCCTCGACGAGGCGCGGCTCGCGGTGCGCATCCGCCACCCGAACGTCGTCACGACGCTCGACAGCGTCCAGGCCGACGACGAGCTCTTCGTGGTCATGGAGTACATCGCCGGGGAATCGCTCTCGAGCCTGCTGCGCGAGGCGGGCAGGCGAGGGGCCCGGGTGCCGCAGCCCGTCGGCTCGGCCATCATCGCCGGCGCCCTCGCGGGCCTGCACGCGGCGCACGAGGCGACCGACGAGGAGGGCGCCGCGCTCCAGATCGTCCACCGCGACGTGTCGCCGCAGAACCTCCTCGTCGGCGAGGACGGCATCGCGCGCGTGCTCGATTTCGGCATCGCGCGGGCGGCGGTGCGGAGCCAGGTGAGCCGCGTCGGGCAGCTCAAGGGCAAGCTCAGCTACATGGCGCCGGAGCAGCTGCGCGGAGCCCCCCTGACCCGCCGCGCCGACATCTACGCTGCTTCTGTGGTCCTGTGGGAGGTGCTCACCGGGCGGCGGCTGTTCACGGGGGAGTGCGACGCGGAGATCTTCGGGCGGATCCTCGAGGGCGTCGTCCAGCCGCCGAGCGTGTACGGCGACGTGCCGAAGGCGCTCGACGAGGTGGTGCTCCGCGGCCTCGACAGGGATCCTGCTCGGCGTTACGCGACCGCGCTGGAGATGGCGGCTGCGCTGGAGGAGGCGCTGCCGCCGGCGAGCCCGCGCGCGGTGGGAGCGTGGGTCGAGGCGACGGCGGGGACGCTCCTCGAGGCGCGGGCGAAGAGCCTCGCCGCGATCGAGACGTCGCAGCGGATCGCGGCCCCAGCGCCGCCGCCGCCGAGGCCCGCCGCCGTGGACGACGCGTCGCCGCGGGACGTCGAGGCGCGCCTCGCGCAGCCGTCTGGCGGCCGCGGGCGCGCGCTGAGGACCTCGGTGACCGTTCCGACGATGACGAGGACGGTCGAGGACATGGCGCGGCCCGTGGTGTCGGCGCTCGCGACGCCGGTCGCCGCGGCGGCGCCGCCGCGGCTGGCGAGCGCGCAGCTCGTCCGCGCCTCCACGCTCGCGCTCGGGGCCAGCGCGCTGGTGCTCGCCGTGGCCCTCGGCAGGAGCTGTAGCGTGCGTCCAGAGCCCGATGCGCCGCAGGACGAGCGCGCTGGCGCCGGCGAGTCCTCGCGGTCCGTCGCGCCGCCGTCAGCGCTCGCGCCGCCTGCCGCGAGCGTGGGGGCGCCGGAGGTGCCTGCGGAGGCGCCTGCGGCCTTGTCGGCGGCGTCCGCGGCGGCGCCTGAGGCATCGGCGGCCTCGCCGGTGCCGGCCGCGCCGGGGGCCTCCGCGAGCGCCGTCGTGGCGTCGGCGCCGACCGCGCGCGCGGCCGCGCCGGATCGCGCCGCGGGCGTGCGCGCCGCTTCCCCCGCGCGCAGCGCGCGGCCGCGATCGCGCTGCGTGCCTCCGTACTATCTGGACGCCAACGGCATCCGGCGGATCAAGCGAGAGTGCCTGTGAACGACGGAAGCGTGTAGCCTGCGCTGCGATGAAAGGGCGCCTCCTCGCCGCCTTCGCCGCGGCTGCCACGCTCCTTGCGGGCCCACGCGCCCGCGCTCAGGGCGTGGGAGAGACGTGCGCGGCCTCGTACGAGCAGGCGCAGCAGCTCCTCCGCGACAGGGCGCTGCTGCGCGCCCGCGCCGAGCTCCGCGTCTGCGTGAGCTCGTGCCCGGCGACGCTCGCCCGCGACTGCCAGAGCTGGAGCGAGCAGGTCGAGCGCGACATGCCGAGCGTCGCGCTGTCGGCCACGTCCGCGGACGGCCGCGCGCCGGGCCGGGTCCGGGTGCTCCTCGACGGCGCGCCGCTGCTCGACGCGCTCCCGGAGGACCCGATCGAGCTCGATCCCGGGCGCCATACGCTGACCTTCGAGGACGCGGCGGGGACGCGGGTCGCCGCCGTTGTCACGCTGCCGCCGGGCGACAAGGCGCTGCCGATCGCTGTGCGCTTCCCGACGCCGGCGCCGTCGCGCCCCGCGGCCGTCGCCGACGCGCCGCCGGTGCGGCAGCGCTGGCCGCTCGTGCTCGTCGGCGTCGGCGCGGCGGGGCTCGGCGTGGGCGCGTTCCTCGGCGTCAAGGGGCACCTCGATCGGAGCGAGCTCCGCACGCGGTGCGCGCCCGGGTGCCCGGCGGAGGACGTCGAGGCGATCGATCTCACGTGGAAGGCCGGCGCGATCTCCGCGGGCGTGGGGTTCCTCGCGGCCGGCCTGGGCGCGGTGCTCTACTTCCAGCTCGATCCCGTCGCGCCCGCCGCGCCGGTCGCGAGCTTCTCGCTCTCGCCGGGCGGCCCCGGGCTCTCGCTCCGCGGCGCGTTCTGAGCGCCGCGCCGTAGCGCTCCATCAGCCCTTGCTGCGGATGCCGTAGCGCTCCATCAGCCGGTGGACGAGCTGCCGGGAGACGCCCATCGACGCGGCGGCCCGCGCCACGTTGCCGCCGCTCTCCCGGAGCTTCATCGCGATGTACGTGCGCTCGAACTGCTCGACGACCATGTCGCGCGCCTCGCGGAGCGGCAGCGCGACGAACTGGCCGACGCCCATGTCGGCGGGCCGCGGCGCCACCTTGACGATCGCCTCCTCGGCGAGGTGCGGAAACAGCATGAGCCGCGCGACGGTGTTGCGGAGCTCGCGCACGTTGCCGGGCCAGTGGTGCCCGCGGAGCAGCTCCAGCGCGTTCGGCGGCAGGTCGGCGAGCGAGCGCGGAGGCACCTGCGCCGCGAGGAAGCGCTCGACGAGCAGCGGGATGTCCTCCTTGCGCTCGCGCAGCGGGGGCACGACGGTCTCGACGACGGCGAGCCGGTAGTAGAGATCCTCGCGGAACGCGCCCGACGCGACGCGGCCCTGGAGATCGCGGTGCGTGGCGGCGATCACGCGGGCGTCGAACGACGTGTACGCGGCGGCGCCGATGCGCCGCACCTGGCGGGCCTCGAGCGCGCGCAGGAGCTTCGGCTGGAGATCGAGCGGGAGCTCGCCGATCTCGTCGAGGAAGAGCGTGCCGCCGCTCGCCTCCTCGAGCAGGCCGGCGCGCGCGCCCTGGGCGCCCGTGAACGCGCCCTTCGTGTAGCCGAAGAGCTCGGCCTCGATGAGGTTCGGGGCGACGGCGCTGCAGTCGAACACGACGAAGGGGCCGCCGCTGCGCGGGCTCGTCGCGTGGATGGCGCGGGCGAGGACCTCCTTGCCGGTGCCGGACTCGCCGAGCAGGAGGATCGTCTCCGAGGTGGCCGCGGCGCGCTCGAGGCGGGCGAAGAGCGCGCGCATGGGGACGCTGCTGCCGAGGGCCTCGCCGAAGCTGGCCGAGGTGGAGAGCGGGACGACGACCGGGGCGCCGCCGACGCGCACGGTGAGGGGCACGCCGCCCAGGGAGGCGATGGCGCCCGGGGTGAGGAAGCCCTCGACGATCAGGACATCGTTGATGAACGTGCCGTTCTTGCTGCCGAGGTCGGTGAGGACGACCCCGCGCGGCGAGAACCGGAGCTGGCAGTGGCGGCGCGAGACGCGGGAGTCGGGGATGATGACGTCGCACTCGCCGCTCGTTCCGAGCACGAGCGGCGCGACGCCGAGGGCGGCCTCGATCGGCGGGCTCTTCTGCGGGGTGACGAGGATGCGCAGGTCCGGGAGCTCGACCGCGTCGCTTCGGAGGGTCGTGATCGTCCGGGTGGGGTCGTGCATTGATCGCGCGGGAGGGGGACGGGGCAGCATCTCCGAATTTCCGGCAGATTTCCAGCGCGCGGTGCGTCCCGGGCGCTGGTCGCACCGCCGCCGGGGTATCCTCGTGAGGTGCTCGAGTTCACGCAGTCCGAGGCCAAGATCCTGTCCCAGTGCGTCACCCGGTTCACGGATGCGTTCCGCCGCGACGTGGCGGACGTGATCCGGCACGAGTTCCGCGGCTACGAGCCGCCGGAGGTGACGGAGCTGATCGGACAGCTGAGCCTCCTCGGGCGGCAGCTCGAGCTGCGCCCGCCGCACGCGCAGATCCACGACACGCAGGGCCCGCTGCTCAAGCGCATCCTGATCGACCTCCGGCGCGACAGCGCCACGGCGATCGAGGAGCCGCTCCAGAAGGCCGTGAACGCCGAGACGATCCGGCACCTCCGGCGCGAGGTCCACGGGCTGGAGCAGCTGATGGCCGCGCCCTGGTTCGCGGCCACGCGCGCGCTCAAGGTGCCGCAGCTCACCGACTACATGTCGATCCGGCACGCCGAGGCCGTGATGCCGGAGGCGCCGCCGCTCCGCCCGCGCGAGTACGACGAGAAGTTCCACATCCTCGAGGCGCCCGGGCTCTTCCTGCCCGATCTGGCGCACTACCGGGCGCGCTGCGCGCTGCGCGGCGCCTCCATCGCCGTGGCGTTCGTCGACATCGACGACTTCAAGGCGTTCAACGTCCAGCACACCGAGACCGCGGTCGATCTCCACGTGCTCCCGCCGCTCATGGAGAGCATCGAGGCGCACGTCTTCGCGCACGGGCACGCGTACCGGTTCGGCGGCGACGAGTACATGATCACGCTGCCCAACGCGACGCGCGCGTGGGCGGTGGACTTCCTGCGCGCGCTCCAGGAGCGGCTCGCCCGCCGCCGCTACCGCCGCGTCGAGCGATCGCCCACGATCTCGGCCGGGCTGTGCGTCGCCGACGTCGACTGCTTCCTGACGGATCGCGAGATCCAGGGGCGCGCCAACCTCGCGAAGAACCACGCGAAGGCCACGGAGAAGGGCAGCGTCGCCACGTACGACGGGGAGCTGTTCCGCCCCGAGGATCTGGTGCTCGCGTGAGGCCGGACGGCTGGATCGCGGCGGGCGAGGCGCGCGCCGACGGCGACGCGCCGCCGGAGGCCCCGGACGGCCTGGTCCTGCCCGAGCCGCTGTGGGGCGCGGTGCGCGCGGCCTACGGCGAGCCCGGGCGCGCGTACCACGACCTGGCGCACGTGCGCGAGGTGCTCCGCCGGGTGGGCGAGGTCGCCCGCGACGTCGGCTGGCGGAGGCCGCGGGAGGTGTTCCTGGCCGCGCTCTTCCACGACGCCGTGTACGTGCCCGGCCGCCACGACAACGAGGCGCGCAGCGCGGAGCTCGCGCGCGAGGCGGTGGCGCGCTGGCTGCCCGGCGAGGGGTTCGACGAGGGCCTCATCGAGCGGCTCATCCTGCTCACGGCGCGCCACGGGGCCCTCGGGCCGGCGGACGTCGGCGAGGAGGAGGCCCTCTTCCTCGATTGCGACATGGCCATCCTGGGCAGCGACGCGGCGGCGTTCGACGCGTACGACCGGGCGATCGCCGCGGAGTACAGCGCCGTGCCGCCCGAGCTCTACGCCGCAGGCCGGCGGCGCTTCTTCGAGAAGCTGCTCGCGACCGAGCGGATCTTCCTCTCGCCGTACTTCCACGCCCGCCTCGAGGCGAGCGCGCGCGACAACCTGCGCCGGAAGCTCGACGCGGGCGCGTAGCGGCGCTGCGCGGGGGTCGTCGGTGGACGGGGGTCGTCGGTGGACGGCGCGGTCGTCACGGGCGCGGCGGCCCGCGCCGTCGGGTCGCGCCTGGGTGCAGGGGGGCAGCGACGCTGGCGCGCGCTGCCCCTCGCGCGATCACCAGCTCTTCACGTCGCTCTTGCTCACGCGGCACGTGGCGGTGTCCCACTGGCTCGCGCCCCCGTGGAGCTTCTCGGACTCGCCCATGTGATCGGTGACGGCCCTGTACTCCTGGCAGATCTTCGGCTTGTCGTCGTCCGCGTCGTAGCCCCCCTTGACGTAGAGGTTCGTGATCGTGACCGTGTCGCCGTAGTTCTGGTTCGCGCCGGCGATCGTCGTCTTCACCCGGTCCACCCTGACGTTGTCGATGATCAGGTGCCGCGGGCCGCCGTTCGCGGTGCAGTCGCCGCACGAGCGCCAGAGCTTCCCGAAGTCGGCGATGTACGAGTTCGTGACGATGGTCGTGGAGCCGCCCTTGGCGTTGTGCTGGAAGATCTTGTCGGCCGAGTGCAGGGCGATGGAGCTGTTGATGTGCATCGTCGCCCCGTCGGCGCTGTTGGTCGCCGCGTCCTCGCAGACGTCCTCCCAGTAGACGTGATCGAGCGTGCAGTCGCCCTTGCAGACGATGCCGTTGCCGCCGGGGAGGCCGCCGGCGATGATGAGGTTCTTCACGGTGACGCCGTCCTCGACCTCGAACACGGTCTTCTGGCCCTCGCCGTCGTCGCAGTCCTCCGTGTTGTTCACGCCGATCTTCTGGTTGTTGAAGTCGTAGACGTCCTGCCCGCCGTGGGCGGCGTTCTTGAGCACCGTCGTCTGGGTCCTGATCTCGCCGTTGCCGTTCGTGGGCGTCGGGATCTCCATCGGGAGCTCATCGCCGAGCGGCTCCTCTCCACCCGTGCCGCTGCTCGTGGTGCTCGCGGCCGTGCTGCTGGAGCTGCTCGTGGTGCTCGCGGCCGTGCTGCTGGAGCTGCTCGTGGTGCTGGAGCTGCTCGTGGTGCTGGAGCTGCTCGTGGTGCTCGCGGCGGTGCTGCCGCCGCCGGCGCCTCCCGTACCGCTGGTGCTCCCGCCGGTCGCGGCCGTGCTGCTGCTCGAGCTGCTGCCTCCCTGGCCGTCGTCCGGGGTCGCCGCGTCGTCTGAACAGCCGAGCTGGATGGCTCCGGCGGCGCCGATCACGAGCAGCAAAGTGAAAGCCGACTTCATTCCTAATCTCATGTCGCTACCTCTCGTTCTGGAATCATGATGGGCGACCCGCGGCCCGGCGGTGGCGGCCGCCGAACTGGGCCGGCGCTGCGCCTCCGCCGCGACATAGGCAACGACAATGCCACTTGCCTGGAACCGCCTACCGCGGGTTCACGGTGTGCCCGGGAGCCCGCGCAGCGCTCGTGGCGTGGGCGTCCTCATGGCGGCGCGTCGTAGCGCCGCGACGTCAACCACGGGTTGACGTGCTTGACGGCAATGACGACTCCCGTCTGACGTATCCCCTCGAATTTTTCGGGAAGATTCACAGGGAGGCGGGGAGACGGGGAGTAAAATCCCACCAATCTCCCCCGCTTCCTTGTTCAATTTTCCGCTCGAATGCCAGCAAGATGAGGGATCGGTCAGGACTCCCGTGTCAACCGCACGTCATGCGCCGCGCCGCGGCCGGGCGGCGCTGGGGGCGCGGGGGCGACCGCCAGCGCGGGGGCTCCGGCGCTCAGCCTTTCCAGCCGGGCGGCGGCTTGGCGAAGCCGGTCTCGGCGGGGAAGGGGCTGGCGGTCTCGCGCTGGTGCAGCCCCTCCACGTCGATGCCGAGCGCCCTCAGCCCGTCGCGTTGCTCGTAGCGGATCACCAGCACGGCGGCGGGCTTGGGGGTCGCCCGGGTGAACTGCGTCGACGTGATGCGCGACTCGCGCCGCTCGCCGAAGCTCGTGCCCAGCCCCTTTGGCGCCGCGGGGGCCGGAGCGGCGCCCGGCACGGGGGCGCGCAGCGGACCAGCGGGCGCGGGCGGCCCAAACCCCGGAGCCGGTGGCGGCAGCCCGCCGCCCTGCGGCCCGCCGAACGCCGGCGGAGGTGGCGTGAAGGGAGGCAGTGGTGGCGGCGGCGGGGGCGCGAGCTCCTCGAACACCGCCAGGCCGATGACACCCACGTTGCGGGGCTTGCCGATCTGCGCGGCGTACGACTGCTCGATGCTCCCGAACCGGAACGTCGCGACCTCGGTGTGGCTGATGCGGAACCCGGTGAAATCGAACGACTCGTGCGCCCTGATCACCATGCCGCGGGCGTCGTACGACGCGTCCTTGCCGCTCTGCACGTCGAGGCCATCGACGGTGGGCACCACCTCGACGCGCGCGCCCGTCAGGTTCCGCACGCGCAGCGCATAGCGCTGGCCTGATCGTCCCTCGACATAGGTCGACTCTCGATGGACGTACTCCCGCGTCGGCGTGAGCGCGCCGCCCTCCTCGACGAGCAGCTCCACCTCGACGATCCCCTTCAGGTCTCGCATCTCGATGCCCCTCTCCCTGAGCCGTCGCGCGCCCTCGCGCGGCGGCAAGCGTCCAGGCACTACGTGAACCCGCTCGGCGCCAGCGTGTCAAGGCGCCGGTCGGGCGCGGGCCTCGCTGCCCGCTCGCTTCCCCATACCGCCCGCCCGCGGCTCGCGCTATCAACGCACCTGCGTGAGGCGCGGGCGACGTTCGCCGCCCTCGGTTTTAGCGCGCTTCGCGCGTTTCGCATGTTTCGCATGGTCGCCGCATGATCGCCGTGGTCGCAGAGAAGCCCGCCGTCGCCCGTGACATCGCCGCGGTGCTCGGGGCATCGAAGCGCGCCGAGGGCTTCCTCGAGGGCGGCGGCTACGTCGTCACGTGGGCGATCGGGCACCTCGTCGCCATCGCCGAGCCGCACCAGATCGACCCCGCCTGGAAGCGCTGGCGCCTCGACCTCCTCCCGATGCTGCCCGGGCAGTTTCCGCTCGTCGTCCTCCCCGGGACGCGGGCCCAGTTCGAGATCGTCCGGAAGGTCCTGGGCCGGCGCGACGTCGAGCGCGTCGTCTGCGCCACGGACGCCGGCCGCGAGGGCGAGCTCATCTTCCGGTACCTCTACGAGGCGGCCGGATGCAAGAAGCCGGTCGAGCGGCTCTGGATCTCGTCCCTCACGCCCGACGCCATCCGCGACGGGCTCCGTCGGCTGCGGGACGCGCGCGGCTACGACGGCCTCGCCGACGCGGCGCGCGGGCGCAGCCGGGCGGACTGGCTCGTCGGCATGAACCTCTCGCGCGCCTACAGCCTGGTCTTCGACCAGGATCTCTCGGTCGGCCGCGTGCAGACGCCGACGCTGTCCATGGTCGTCGAGCGCGAGCTCGCGATCCGGCGGTTCGTCCCCGAGCCGTACCTCGAGGTCGTCGCGACCTTCTGCCCGCTCCGGGAGGACGGCTCGGGCGCGGCCGACGAGTCCTACAAGGGCACGTATTTCAACGACAAACCGCTCCCGGGCCAGCCGCCGGGCGCCGGCGAGGGGGCGAATGCCGGCGAGCGGCCGAATGCCGGCGAGCGACCCGAGACCGCGCCGTCGCGGAGGCGCCTGCCCCCGGACGGCGAGGAGGCGCGGCGCATCGTCGAGCGGGCCCGGCGCGGCGAGGCGCGCATCGAGGCGGTCCGGTCGGAGTCTCGCCGCCTCCCGCCGCCGCTGCTCTACGACCTGACCGAGCTCCAGCGGCACGCCAACCGCCTTTACGGCTTCTCTGCGCAGAAGACGCTGGAGGTGGCCCAGGCGCTGTACGAGCGCAGGAAGCTCATCAGCTATCCGCGCACCGACAGCCGGCACCTCTCGACGGACGTCGCGGCCACGCTCGGCGCGGTGGTGCAGGCGATCGAGGGCTCGTATCGGGGGATGCTCGCCCCGGGGACGGGGGCTCGGCCGCTCGGCAAGCGCTTCGTCGACGACGGCAAGGTCGGGGATCACCACGCCATCATTCCCACGGGGGCTCGGTCCTCGCGCGCGGAGCTCTCGACCGACGAGCAGAAGATCTTCGATCTCATCTGCCGGCGCCTCCTCTCGGCGTGGCACGAGGATCACGTCACGTCGATCACCACCGTCATCACCGCGATCACCACGCGCGGCGGCGCGGGCGCGCGCGGCGGCGAGCCGATCGTGGACCGCTACCACAGCGCGGGCAGCGTCGTGGAGAAGGTCGGGTGGAAGGTGCTCGACATCGGCTTCGGCAAGCCGCCGGCGAAGCCGCGTAAGAAGGGCGAATCGGACGGCGATGGACGCGACGCGCGCGACGGGGAGGGCGGGGAGGGCGAGCGCGAGACCGCGGATCAGCGGCTCCCGCCGGGCCTCGCGAGGGGGCAGGTGCAGCTCGTGCTCGACGCGGAGGCGCAGGCGAAGAAGACGCGTCCGCCGCCGCGCTTCACCGAGGCCACGCTGCTCACCGCCATGGAGACCGCGGGCCGCAGCCTCGAAGAGAAGGAGCTCTCCGAGGCGATGAAGGACTCGGGCCTCGGCACGCCGGCCACGCGGGCCGCGATCATCGAGACGCTCCTCCGGCGCGAGTACATCGTGCGCAAGGGCAAGCTGCTGCACGCGACCGACAAGGGCGTCGGGCTGATCGAGGTCGTCCACGCGGACGTGAAGAGCCCCGCGATGACGGGCGCCTGGGAGGCGAAGCTCGCCCGCATGGCCCGGGGCGGGGGCGATCTGCCGTCGTTCATGGCGGGCATCGAGTCGTACGTGCGCCAGGTGGTGGCGGAGGTGAGCGCGGGGCGGCGCGCGGCCGGGGACGGTGCGCTTTCCCCGGAGGCCGGGGCGTCGCCGTTTCAGGAGCGCGGCGAGGCGCGGTCGCGCGCGAAGGGGGGCCGCGCCGCGGCCGCCGCGCCGGGGACCGGTCGAGGCCGCGAGGCGACGCCTCGCCGCGCTCCGGGCAGCAGCGCAGGGGTCGTGCCGGGCGAGGCATCGGCTGGCACGCTGCAGGCGGTCGCGGCGGCTGCAGCATCGCCGCCGGCTCGGGCGCAGGCGCGGTCGCGTGCGGCGGCGGCGCCGTCGCCAGCGCGACCCGCGGCGGCGACGGCGCGACGTGTGGCCGTAGCGCCGGCGCCCGCGCGACCTGCGGCAGCGACGTCGCCGCCGGCGCGACCGGCGGCCGTAGCGCCGTCGCCCGCGCGTGCGGCGGCCATCGGGTCCTTCCCGGCGCGTGGGGCGGGCACGGCGTCCTCGCCGGCGGTCGCCTCGTCTCCAGCGCGCCGGCCGGAGGATCTCGTCGAGCTGCTCCACCAATGCTTCGGCTTCAGCGCCTTCCGCCCCTACCAGGAGGCCGTCTGCCGGACGGCGGCCGCGGGGAGCGACGTGCTGCTCGTCATGCCGACCGGCGCCGGTAAATCGCTCTGTTACCAGCTCCCCGGCATCGCCCGAGGCGGCACGACGCTCGTCGTGAGCCCGCTCATCGCGCTCATGGAGGATCAGGCCTCGAAGCTCCGGGCGTGCGGCTTCGCCGCCGAGCGGATCCACTCCGGCCGGAGCCGCGCCGAGTCGCGGAAGGCCTGCATCGATTACCTCGAAGGCGCGCTCGACTTCCTCTTCATCGCCCCCGAGCGGCTCCGCGTGCCCGGGTTCCCCGAGCTGCTCGCCCGCCGGAAGCCCGTGCTCGTCGCCGTCGACGAGGCCCATTGCATCTCGAAATGGGGCCACGACTTCCGACCTGATTACCGGATGCTCGGTCAGCGCCTCCCGGCGCTCCGGCCCGCGCCGGTCATCGCGCTGACCGCCACCGCCACGCCGGTCGTGCAGGACGATATCGTCGAGCAGCTCGGCCTCGCGTCCGCGGCGCGGTTCATTCACGGCTTCCGGCGGAGCAACCTGGGTATCGAGATCCTCGAGGTCAGCCCGGGAGAGCGCCTAGCCCGGGTGCGCGCGCTGCTCGGACAGGAGGGCCGGACGCCGGCCATCGTCTACGCCGGGACGCGGAAGGACGCCGAGGCGCTCGCCGCCGGCCTCTCGGAGGATCTCCCGGCCGAGGCGTACCACGCGGGCCTCGCCCCCCCGGTGCGCGACCGGATCCAGGCGGCCTTTCTGGACGGCAGCACCGAGATCATCGTCGCCACGATCGCCTTCGGTATGGGCATCGACAAGCCCGATGTCCGCACGGTCGTCCACGCCGGGCTGCCCGGGAGCGTCGAGGGGTATTACCAGGAGATCGGCCGGGCTGGCCGCGACGGGCACCCCTCGCGGGCCGTGCTGATGCACTCGTATGTCGACCGGCGAATGCACGAGTTCTTCCACGAGCGCGACTACCCTGATTCGGCGATGCTCCAGCGGATCGAAGAGGTCCTGTCGGAAGAGCCCCGCCCGAAGGAGGCGATCCTGGGCGATCTCGGCATCGATCCCGATGTGGCGGACAAGGCCCTCGAGAAGCTCTGGATCCACGGCGGCGCGCGCGTGGATCCGGACGGGGGTATCGCCCTGGGCGAGCCGGGGTGGCGCGGGCCCTACGAGGCGCAGCGGCGCCACAAGCTCGCCGAGCTCGTGCAGATGGCGCGGTTCACCGAGGGCCACGGCTGTCGCATGCTCCACCTGGTCCGCCATTTCGGCGACCAGGAGGACACGGGCGAGCCCTGCGGCCTCTGCGACGTCTGCGCGCCGGCCGCCTGCGCCGCGCGGGAGTTCCGGGCGCCGAGCCGCGACGAGGCGCAGGCGATCGCGAAGATCCTGGCGGCGCTCCGCGAGAGCGAGCAGCCGACCGGCCGGCTCTACCGCGAGGCGTTCGCCGACGGCTCGCTAGAGCGGCGCGACTTCGAGCACCTCCTCGGCGGGCTCGTGCGGGCGGGCCTCGTCTGCGTGCGCGAGGACTCGTTCGAGAAGGCTGGCGAGCTCATCACGTACCAGCGCGCGTCGCTCACCTCGCGCGGCCTCCTCGGCGGGCCGCGCGGCACGAGCGACGTCGTGAGCGACGTCCCGCTCGCGAAGCTCCCGCCGAAGGTGAAGAAGCGGCAGAGCGCGAAGTCGTCGGACGCGCGGAGGGCGTTCTTCGCCCGCAAGACGCAGCGGAAGAAGGGCCGATCGCGCTGAGCGGCGCGCGGGCGGCGCTCAGCGGAAGATGCCGAAGTGGCCGAGCGCCCACCAGAGCAGGACGAAGATGAGGAGGGTGCTGAAGCACCCGCCGCCGAGCTTCTTCGCGCCGTAGCCCGCCGCGATCCCACGCAGAATCTTGCTCATCGAATGACCTCCGGCCCCGTGTCGGGGTGCTCGGTGAGCAAAGCAACGTAGGTGCCACCTTGAGGGGGCGGATTCTCGGGCTGGAGGGCGAGGACCTCGCTCGCTCGGCGTTGGGGGGACGACAGCGCCCGCGTCACAGTGGGGCGTTTCGCTACGCTGGAGGCTCGGGGCCGCCGGCGCTACGCTGAGGCCAGGCAGCCGGGGCGACGGCGGCCCTATCGACCGAGCTTGGCGATGACGAGGTGCTGGTGGCCGTCGTCTCCGACGCCGGGGAGCGGCCCCGCTCCCCAATCAGCGCCTGGTGTTCTCGTCCAGCCAGTAACGAGCGTCTCGCTGTCCGGCGAGACGGCGACGTCGTATGCGACGGCGTCCTTTCCCAGGAGGCGGTTCCAAACGAGCTCCGCGTCGGGGCTGAGCTTGGCGACGAAGCCGGAGCGTTCCTCCAGCGCGAGCGGGCCGTTGCCGAAGTCGATCTGCTTGCTCGCGTTTCCGACGACGACGACGTTGTCGAAGGGATCCAGCGCGACGCCGCTGGCCGTCTGATCATTCGTCCCGCCAAGCGTGCGCACCCATCCCGCTGCGCCGTTTGCCTCGAGCTGCACCACGAAGACGTCCATGTTGACCGACGTCATCGTGTGTGAACCTATCTGCAGTTCGCCGCGGTGATCTCCGGCCAACACAGGCCTTCCCGAGGAATCTACGGCAATACCTATCACGTCGACGCTTGCCGGGCTCGGCCCGATCGCGCGCATCGTCCTGATCCAGTCCGGTACCCCGGCCGGCGTCAGCTTCACGACGAAGCTGCCTCGATCGAGCGTGAACCTATCGAGCTCGGCGGCTCCAAGCGTCGAACCGGCCATGAAGATATTGTTCGAACGATCGGTCGCAATGGCCGCAGCGTATACTGACGCCCCTGATCTGCCGAGGCGGCGGGCCCAACAGCCCGGCGCGGTCGCGAGGCCTGTGGCACCGTCGAGCTTCGCCACGAAGATGTCCGAGTCACCGTCGGGCTCGATGGGCCCGCCGCCGAAGTCGATCGGGCCGCTGAAACTTCCCGCCACGATCACATCATCGTTGGCATCGATCGCGATGGCGCTGATCCCGCCGCTCTCCAGGCCCTTTCTCCAGGCGAGCTTGCCCGATGCATCGAGCTTCACGATGAATCGCCCCGCCGGAAGCGGCCCATCGCCGAAGTCGATGCTGCTATCGCTGGTACCGCTCAGGATCGGGTTGCCCTTGATGTCGACGGTGAGAGTCCATGGCTCGTCCGGGTAAAAATCACCAAACTTCTTGGACCACAGGGGCTCTCCAGTAGGGCTCAGCTTGAGGAGCAGTATATCGGTGGTGCTGGCAGACGAGAGTGTATCGTCGCCGATCGTGATGGTGCCCAAGAACGCGCCGCTGACGAACACGTTGCCGTCGGCATCACCCGCGATGGCCATGAGGTGGACGTCTCCCGTCTGTTTGTACGCCGTCGTCCACACGACGCACTCCAGGCCGTCACAGTTCTCATCGTCCGCCGCGTCGCAGCGCTCCACCGCCGGCAGGATCTCTCCCTCGCATACGCCCCAGGTCCCGTCGACGTTGCAGGTGCGCCTCCCTTCCCGGCACATCCCCTCGTTCCTGGTGACCTGCGGGCCACCGTAGCACGCTTCCGACGTGGAAGACGTGCATGGGGTGGGCTCACCTTCACCTCCCGCACCCCCAACCCCGCCGGCGTCCCCAGCTCCGCCAGCGCCCGTGCCGCCCGGCGACTGATCGGCAAACTCGTCGAGGCCGAGCAGTGCCGCGCACCCACCGGCGCACAAGGGCAGTGCGACGACACAATTAAAGACGTACGATCGTGTTCGCATGGGATGTTCTGCGCACTCGCCATCTACCGACCGCGGGAGCGGCCACGCGGGCGCCAGAGCGGAGGCTATCACAGCGACAGAGCCGCCGGCGCCCCGTCACCGGATCGAGCGCCACGGGGCGCGGCGCGCGCTCTCTCGCTAGCCTCGGACGCCTCGCGTCGGGGCGCCGTAGCCGAGGACCGAGAGCCCGATCCGCGATGAGAGCCGGCGAATCGCCGCGCGAGGGAGGAAGCGGGAGAGCTGGGCCGTCGCCTTGCTCAGCGCGGTCGGGACGGCGACCACGTCGCCCCGATCCGCTGCCGCGATGCCGTAGGCCGCGCAGTCCTCGGCGGTGAGCTCGAACGGCATCTTCTTGCGCGGCACGCCGGGCGCGCCAGCGTCGAAGATCTCGGTGGTCACCGGCCCCGGGCACAGGGCGGTCACCATGACGCCGGTCCCGTCGAGCTCGACGGCCAGGCTTTCGGACAGCGAGAGCACGAACGCCTTGGTGGCTCCGTACACCGCATGTCCCGGGGTCGGCTGGAACGCGGCGAGCGACGCGACGTTGAGCACGCGCCCTCCGCCGCGAGCCACCAGGTCGGGGACGACCGCCGCGCAGAGCGCGACGACGCTCTCGCAGTTGAGCCGCACCAGCATCGCCTGCGCCGCGGGATCGCCGTCCAGAAAGGGCCCGAACCGCGTCGTTCCCGCGTTGTTGACGAGCCAGGCCGCGCCGCCCAGCTCGCGCGCCCGATCCCGCACGCGGAGGGCAGCGCCCTCGCTGGTGATATCGAGCTCCAGAGGGTGGATGGGCGCGTGCCCAGCGGCGCTCGCCCTTGCGGAGAGCTCCTCCAGACGGTGCGCCCGCCTGCCGATGGCGAGCACCGGCTGCCCGCGCGCCGCGAGCTGCCGCGCGATCTCCGCGCCGATGCCGGACGAGGCGCCTGTGACGATACCGAGGCCCGAGGTCGTGGTCATGGAGCGAGCCTTTTATGCTGCTTCGTCCAGGATCGCGAGCGGGCCGTGCCCCTGATCTGCGGGGGCCCCTGTCAGCCATCTTTCCGCGCGATCTTGCCGCAACGCAGCAAGATCGCGCGAGGGCCTCGGGCGCGTCATCGGCTCTGGGGAGCCGAAGGTCGCGCGCAGGTGTCGACCTCGTGCCGTTCCCGTCACCCGACCATCCGCTCCAGGCGTGTGCGGCCGATCGCCCGTGCAGTTTGCCAGCCGTCCCGCGCGCATGACAGCATCGGACCATGGGGCGGTAGGGGTGGTAGAGGACCGTCGCCTACATGCGGAGCGGGCTTTCGCAGCCTTCCTCTTGCAGATCACGGCGCGGAGCGGCTAGCCTGGAGCTCGTACTTCCGGAGCTCGGGTGCTGAGGACCCGCGAGCGATGCAAAGGACCCGCGAGCGAGCCATGCGCATTCGACGAGCTGCTCTAGTCGCCACGGCCCTGCTCGGGCTGCTGCCGGCGCCGGCGCGCGCACAATCGCAGCCATTCGGCCCGGTCACCCTCTATGAGCCCACCATCGACACGCTGCCGGAGGTCGAGGGGACCGGCCTCTGCGCCGCATCGGCCCTGTCCGAGAACGTGGATATCGATTTCTATGTGCCCCTCGCCACCGACAACCCTGGCGAGCGTCTGGCTTATAACGACAAGGTCAATGCGTTCATCGAGCGCACGCGTGGCCAGGGCGCGGAGGCAGAGTATCACGAATACGTCGTTCGGACCGTCCTGGATCTCAGCAACAACAACAGCGACCTTGATGATGACCAAGACCCGATCGAAGAAGGCCCGCTGAGCTACGGCGACTTCACCGGACTGATGTCGCCGACGTGCCAGGAGGGCGGGTGCGACTTCCCCTGGAACAGCCACGGCACCAGCCAGCCGTTCGGCTCCAGGCTCCGCGGGTTCTTGCTCGTCCCCGAGGAGATCGTGGGTCGACCCGTTCATATCGGTTTCTATGCCGACGATGCGATAAGCCTCACCTTCTGGGACAAGCTCAACGGCGTGAAGCCCGTCATGGTCCGTCCGGCGCGGCTCGGCCTTCCGACATGGCGCCTCACGAACACCGTCATCTTCGAGATGCCAGGCCTGTACCCGCTCGAGATCCTCTACGTCGAAATCGCCGAGCACGCGGCGCTCGAGATGTCCTACTTCGTGGGCGAGTTCGAGGACTTCGAGCTCGGCGCGCGGGTAGAGGGCAGCGCGAGCCTCAAGGCGGCTAGCTATTCCCTCTTCCAACCCGCGCAGTTCTTCCAGACGCTGAGCGGGTCGCCGTCGTTCCCCGATCTCGACCAGTGCCAGCAGTGCAATCGCCAGTTCGCCGGCCAGGCCGGGACCAACGGCTGTCCTGGAAGCTACTATTGCAATGAGGCGGCCCTGTGCGCTCCGTGTGACACCGCACAATTCTGCGGCGAATCCTGCTCGGCCTGCACGGGCGACACGCTGTTCTGCATCAACCTGGAGGGCAGGTCTCAATGCGCCGAGTGCCGCACCAGCGCCGACTGCCGTGACGGCTTCAGCTGCGACCCCGAGACGCACGAGTGCGAGGAGGAGAACGAGTGCGAGATCGACCCGGACTGCCCGCGCGGCAAGATCTGCGTCGAAAACACGTGCGTCGTATGCGACACGGCCGACCGCTGCGCCGGCAACTCGTGCAACTGCTGTCCCAACGGCATCAACGGCACGCAGATGGACTGCGCGGCCGTCGAGCCGGGGGGGATCGAGATGTGCGTCGAGTGCCTCACCGACGAGCAGTGCCCCGACGGCAAGGTGTGCCACGTGCCCACGGGCCACTGCATGGACAGGCCGCTCCCGACGAACGCGCTGCCCAACTGCTGCGGTGAGGGCTGCGTCGACTGCATGCACCCCGAGGACCCGAGCGACCCGCAGTCGCCCCCGGTGCCGTTCTGCCTCCCCGGGCCCGTCGGGACGGCGTGCGCCGCGTGCCGCAACGACATGGATTGCGCCGAGGGGCAGTACTGCCTGAGCGGTGAGTGCAAGGAGTGCGTCAAGGATAGGCGCTGCGGGCCGCGCTGCGACAGCTGCGGCGGCGACACGCCGTTCTGCCTCGGCCAGTTCTCCGAGCTCGCGGCGTGCGTGCGCTGCACGTCGGACGAGCAGTGCGCCGGCACGACCTGCAACCGCGAGACCCACGAGTGCGACCCGCCGGGGTGCATGGCGACCTGCGGCGAGGACACCCCGTACTGCGACGGCGAGAAGTGCGTCGAGTGCTACGCCGACACGCAGTGTCCGTGCGGCAACACGTGCGACCTCGCGACGAACACCTGCGACATCTCCTGCAAGACGAACCTCGACTGCCTCGGCAACGAGCACTGCCGCTGGACCGACGAGGCGGACGCCAAGGAGTGCGCGCTCGGCCCGATGCCCGACAACGTCGCGTGCGGCGGCACCCTCGCCGAGATCTGCAGCGTCTCGGTCGTCGGCCAGAAGGGCGCCGATCCGCGGGCCGCCGGGCTCGTCGCCCTCGCGGCGCTGGCCCTGATCGAGCGAAAGCGCCGCCGGCGCAGCGGAGGTGCCTCGTGAGAACGCGTCCACTCCTCGCCCCGCTCCTCGCGCTGTCCGCGCTCCTCGCCGGGCGCCCCGCGCTCGCCGAGGAGGGGCGCTTCGATGCCCAGGTCTTCCGCCCGGCAGCGGCGCCGCGCGATCTCGTGATGGTCCAGAAGTCCGAGGTCATCGGCAACCTCTCGCCGACCGTCGGCCTCTACAGCGACATCGCGGCCGACCCGCTCGTGCTGCTCGTCGCGGGCGACGACACGAGGCAGGCCGTCGACGCCATCTCCGGGCGGCTCGAGCTCGCCTTGCTCGCGGGCATCGGCTTCTTCGACGTGTTCGACGTCACGATGGCCATGCCGCTCGTCCTCTTCCAGGAGGGCGGCAACCTCCGCCGCTTTGGCACCGAGGGGTCGGTCAAGAGCTCCTCCGTCGGCGATCTCCGCCTGTCCACGAAGATCTCGCTCCCGTACCTGAACCGGAAGGAGCAGGTCAAGGAGGGGTTCGGGATGGCCATCTCGGGCAACCTCAACTTCCCCACGGGCGACCAGAACGCGTTCACCAGCGACGGGGCGCTGAGCGGCGGCGCGACGCTCATCGGCGACTACCGGTTCAACTTCGGGCTGCTCCTCGCCGCGAACGCTGGTATCTGGCTGCGGCCCGACAACCAGTTCGCGGGCGTGCGCGTCGGCGACATGGCGCAGTTCGGCGTGGCGGCCGAGCAGTACGTCGTTCAGAGCTGGGGCCTGTCGGTCATCGGCGAGGTGTACGGCTATCCCTCGCTCACGAGCTACCCCGACGACCCGGGGCAGATCCCCGCGGAGGCGCTCCTCGGGCTGCGCTGGCAGACCAAGCACGGCATCACGATCACCTTCGGCGGGAGCTTCGGCGCGGCGTGCGGCTTCGGCTCGCCCTCGATCCGCTTCTTCAACGTCATCACGTGGCAGCCGAAGACCTCCCAGGAGCAGGAGGAGATCAACCGCCTGCAGCAGCGCGACAACGACGATCCGGATCGCGACGGCCTCATCGGCGCCGCGGACCGCTGCCCCGACGTGCCCGGGAGCCCCGAGAACTTCGGCTGTCCGGACCTCGACACCGACGGCGACGGCATCTTCGATCGCGACGACAAGTGCCCCGACAAGCCCGCCGGTCCGCACGGGAAGGACGGCTGTCCGCTCGCCTTCATCCGGGGCGACGAGATCGTGATCACCGAGCAGGTCCACTTCGCGACCGACAAGGACATCATCCTCGAGGACTCGAACTCGACGCTCGAAGCGGTCGCGCAGGTGCTGATCGACAACCCCGACATCCGCGAGGTGCGGATCGAGGGCCACACCGACGTGCGCGCGACCGACCTGTACAACATGGCGCTGTCCCAGCGCCGCGTGGCGAGCGTCATGGCGTACCTGATCGCGAAGGGCGTCGATGCCGCGCGGCTCCAGGCGGTCGGCTACGGGCACACGCAGCCGATCTACGACGACACCGGCTGCCAGGGGCACGACGACCAGCTGTCGCCCGATTGCCAGTTCATGACGTCGAAGAACCGGCGCGTCGTCTTCCGCATCCTGCGCTACGGCGCCGCGGGGGCGAAGCCGCTCACCGGCGCGCCCGAGGGGGGCGAGCAGCTCCTGCCGTCCGGCGGCGTGCTGCCGCAGAAGACCCAGGGCACGCTGCCCAGCCAGGGCACGCTGCCGGGGCAGGGGGTCCTCAAGTCGAACGTGCTGCCGAGCGGCGGATCCTCTCTCCCGCCTGCGGGCGGGGCGCCCGGCGGCGCGGCACCCCTGCCGAACCGCCGCAACGCGGGCGGTCTCCCGAGCAACACGGGCGTGCTGCCGCGATCCGGTACCCCCGCGCCCGCGCCGCCGGCGCCGTCCTCGTCGAGCCAGCCGCCTGCTCCCGGAGGCGGGGGGACTCGCTAGGAGGGCGTCGATCCTCGGGCCTACGGAGATGGATGGAAGAGGCGCGATGGCGGTCGAGCGCGCGTTGCGAGAAGAGCAGGCGTAACTCGAGACTGTCGAGCTCCGAGCGCCTCAGGGGAGGAGAGGTCAAACGGACGTCAGCGTCCCAGCGGCAGGAGCCGCGCGACGCTGACGTCTTCTGTTGCGCTTACTTCTTCGGCGCGGGCTTCACGGGCGCCGATGTCGTGGCGGGCTTGGCCGACGACGACGGGGGGAGCGGCGACGGCGGGGCAGAGGAAGCCGGCTTGGCCGACGACAGCGGGGTGGGCGACGCGGGCTTCGCCCCCGGCTTGCCTGGCTTGGCCGAGGTCGCAGGAGCGGGCGAGTCCTCGTACGGCTCGTCGGCTGCAGCCGGAGGAGCAGCAGGCTGGTCCGCCGGCGGCGCCTCCGGCTCGGCAGGCGCCGCCGAGTCGGCGGGCGGCGTCGCCGGGTGCAACGTCAACGGCTTCGCCTCTCCCTCGGTGCGGCGGACCCAGATCACCGCCGTGCCGCTCGCGACGCTGGCATAGCGGCCGTCCTCGGTGCGGATCTCCTCGTTGACCGCCTCGATGACGGCGTCGCCGCCGACGCCGCACGCGGCCTTGCGGAGCGACTCGAGGCGCTCCGCCTCCGTGCGAGCCGTCGGATCGCTCGCGATCGGCTGAAGGCGATGGTACTCGCGATCGGGCAGCTGGCCCGCCGGAATGACGTGCATGTCGCTGCAGAACTCGCCGGAAGGCGTGCGTTTGTCTCGGAACTGAGTGCTGCAACCGGCGATCAGCGCGGCACCCAGGGCCGCCGAGAGGAGGAGGCGCTGCATGCTGCCTTCTTACCAGCGATGCGACGCGCGATGCAAACCCCGTGCATCATGGACGCAGCCGACGTGCACCAGGGACGCCAGCCGACCCGGCGGCACGCCGCCTCTCGCAGGTTGCTTGCGGGTGGATCGGCTCCTTATGCCGTGCCCGTCACCGGGCCGCCACACCCGCTGCCACCACCCCATCCACCGTCCCATCCAGTGTTCCGATCTCGTGAACGCCTGGATATGCTTCGCGGCCGATGCGCCCGATCGAGCGATCCGCTCCTCTCGGCTTCCTCACCTTCCTCGGCGCGGCGCTCGCCGCCGCGTGCAGCGCGCCTCAGGCGGCGCCGCACGCCCCTTCGCACAGCGCCGCCCCTGCCGAGGAGAGCGCCTCGAGCGCCGCAGCGTGCCTCGCGGCCGCCAGCGCACCGCGGCAGGCTCGCCCCGACGAGCCGCCGCGGATCGGCGTGAAGCACATCCTCGTCCGCTATGCCGGCGCCGATCGCGCCGAGGGCACGACGCGCACACGCGAGGAGGCGTGCCTGCGCGCGATGGAGGCGCGCGACAAGATCCGCGGCGGTGCCGACTTCGGCGAGGCGGTGGCGCAGTACAGCGAGGAGGCCGGCGCGGCGTCGCGCGGCGGCTCGCTCGGCACCGTGGAGCGCGCCGACGTCCTGCCGCCCTTCGCCGATGCGGCGTTCGAGCTCGATATCCAGCAGCTCAGCGACGTCGTGGAGACCCGCTATGGCTTCCACGTGATCTTCAGGACGGAATAGCCCTCCTGCCGAGAGCGAGCCTCCCGCCGGAGACCTCTCTGCCTGCCCGCGCGCGGCCTCTCCTCGCAGGCCACATCACGGCGCCTCGCGGGCCGCGCGCGCAAGGGTTGCGTTCTCGGCGGAGGCGCAGCATGAAGCACCCATGCGCGCTCACAAGCTCCTCGCCGCCTTCGCCGTGATGATCGCCTCGCCAGCGCTGCTGATCGCGGCGTGCAAATCCAGCGACGAGCCGGAGGAGGTCGCCCCGGCGCCAGGCGCCGTCACGGCGCCGACCGCGACGGCGCCGCCGCCCGCGGCGACCGGGACGGTGCCGGCGGCGACGCCGACCCCGGCCGCGCCTCCAGCGACCACGACCGCCGCCCCGACCCCAGCCGCCCCGGCGACCCCGAAGCCGGACGCGGGCGCGCCGGCGGACGCCGGCGCGCCGAAGGACGGCGGCACAGCCACCACGGCCGACGCGGGGGCGCTCTCGACCAAGCTCGCGGCGTGCGCCGCGAAGTGCCAGACGATCCTCCAGACCTGCCTGACGCCGAAGTTCCCCGCGGACGGCGGCCTGCCCGCGCTCGCCGATCCGGCGGCGTGCCAGGGCTCGTTCGACTCCTGCCGCACCGCCTGCGCGCCGTAGCTCCCGCCCCCCTCGGCGAGGCCGGCTCCAGCGCCACCGAGCCTACTTCTTCTGGGCGCCGGTCGGCAGCGTGATCCGGAAGAGCGCGCCGCCGGCCGCGCCGGTCGTCACCGTGATGTCGCCGCTCATCGCCTCGACGAGGTGCTTCGCGATGGACAGGCCGAGCCCGGTGCCGCCCGACGCGCGAGAGCGGCCCGGATCCACCCGGTAGAACCGATCGAAGACGCGGGCCTGGTGCGCCGCAGGGATGCCCGGACCGTCGTCCTCGACCTCCAGGACGACGCGCCCGTTCGCGGCCCGCGCGCGCACCACCACGTGCGAGCCGTTCGGCGTGTGATGGATCGCGTTGTCGACGAGGTTGGTCAAGATCTGGTCCAGCGCGCGCGGATCCGCCGCGACGAGCGTGCCCGGCGCCACGTCGATCTTCACGTCGGTGTCCCTCTCCATGGCGCGCCCGCGCAGGAGCGCCACCGCCGCCTCGGCCTGCACCGAGAGGTCGAGCGTGCCCGGCGAGAGCGGCCGCTCGCCGCCCTCGATGCGCGACAGATCGAGCAGATCGTCCACGAGCCGGTGCAGCCGGGTCGCGTTCCGCTCGATCACCTCGACGAAATCGCGCGCCGCCTCCGGGTCGTCGAGCGCGCCGCCGAGCAGCGTCTCGCTGCTCGCGCGGATCGACGCGACCGGCGTGCGCAGCTCGTGCGACGCGTTGGCGATGAAGTTGCGCTGCAGGCCCTCGATGCGCCGCAGCTCGGTCACGTCGAAGAAGACGGCGACGACCCCCGCCGCCCCGCGGCTCTGCGCCGGCAGCGCGAGCGGCGCGGCGTTCACGAGCAGGATCCTGCGCCCCGGAGGCCCGGCCACGCCTGGCGCCGCGGGCGAGATCTCGATCTCGCGCGTCGCCGCCGCGCGCGCGAGCGCGACCTCCTCGAGCAGCTCGTGCAGGCTCGACGAGCGCAGCACCTCGAGCGGCGGGCGGCCGACCGGGTCCCTGCGGATGCCGAGCAGCTGCGAGAGCGCCGGGTTGACCAGCGTGATGTCGCCCTTCTCGTCCGTGACGAGCACGCCCTCGCGCATCGACTCGAGCACCGCGCCGAAGCGCTCTCCCTCGCCCCCGAGCTCGCGCCGCGACACCTCCAGGCTCTCGGCGAGGTCGTCCAGCGCGCCGCCCAGCGTGGCGATCTCGTCGTGCCCCTGCATGCGCGCGCGCCGGCCCAGGTCGGCCCGCATCTCCCGCGCGACGCCCGTCAGGTAGACGAGCCGCCCGGAGAGGGCGCGCGCCCCGGCGAGCGCCGCGGCGACGGCGAGCGCGAGGGCCAGGAGGGTGCCCTCCACCACGCGCGTGCGGGCGGCGGACAGGCTGCGGTCGATCGCGACCGGCTCGAACGCGACCCGCACCACCCACGGCCCGTCCGGGCGATCGAGCCGCTGCGCGGCGTAGAGCATCCGCATCCGCGTCGTCTTGCTCACGCGCTCGCTGCGCCCCGTGCCCTGGTGCCGCGCGTCGGCGACCTCGTCGCGCGTCGCGTGCGTGTCGAGCTGGCCGAGCCCCTCCGGCGCGACCGACGAGTCGCCCCGCACCGCGCCCTGCGGATCGATGAACGTGACGCGCGCTCCTGCGACCTTCGACAGCGCCGTCGCGAGGGCGGGCGCCTCGGCCGCGAGGTCTCCTGATCTCGCGGCGACCTCGGTGACGAGCGCCGTCCGCGTCGCCAGGTCGTCCTCCGTGTGCGCCGAGAGCTCTGTCCCGAGCGTCTTCAGGACATAGCCGTCGAACACCAGGGCCGCGAGGATCGCGATCCCCACCGCGAACGCGATGAGCTTGCTTCGTATACCCATGTCACCAGCGTGCCCGGCTCACGCCGCGCGCGACGTGGGCGAAGATCCTCATGTTACCTGGTTTTGTCCGTTCCATGACGACTCGTTGACGTGATGCGGGGAGACGGGTAAACGCCCGGCCCCATGGGATTGACCCGTGACGCAGTCTTCTTCGACGCGCTGGCCAACCATGCGCGGCAGAGCGTCGCAGCGAGCGAGCTCCTCCTGGAGATGCTCGACCGGCTCGACGAAGCCCCGGCCCTGGTGCAGCGGATCTCCGACCTCGAGGACGAGGCCGACAAGATCACCCACGAGTGCCTGGCCGCCCTCCACCAGACGTGGATCACGCCGCTCGATCGCGAGGAGATCCACGCGCTCATCACCCGCCTCGACGACGTGCTCGACTGCATCGAAGCGGCGAGCGTGAGGATCGTGCTCTTCGAGATCAGCAGCATCCTGCCGGACGCGCGGCTGCTCGCGCAGGATGTCGTCGACGCGTGCACCGTCATGAGCTCCGCCATCCAGTCGCTCAGGGACCTGAAGAAACAGCCGCACCTCCTCGAGCTCTGCGTCGAGATCAACAAGATCGAGAACGCGGCGGACGCGCACTACCGCAACGGGTTGGCGGCGCTCTTCAAGAAGGGGAACGACCCGCTCCTCGTGATGAAGTGGCGCGATATCTATGACCTCCTGGAGCACGCGACCGACCGCTGCGAGGACGTCGCGAACATCATCGAGGGCATCGTGCTCGAGCACGCATGACGACCTACATCCTCGCCATCCTCATCATCGCGCTGGCGTTTGATTACATCAACGGCTTTCACGACGCCGCGAACTCGATCGCCACGGTCGTCTCGACGCGCGTCCTGTCGCCGCGCACCGCGGTGCTCTGGGCAGCCGCCTTCAACTTCATCGCGTTCGCGCTGTTCGAGCCCACGGTGGCGCGGAACATCGCGAAGGGCGTCGAGCCGGGGTTCATCACGCCGAACGTCATCCTGGGCGGCCTGCTCGGCGCGATCATCTGGAACCTGCTCACGTGGTGGTGGGGGCTGCCGTCGTCGTCGTCGCACGCGCTCATGGGCGCGTTCGCCGGGGCCGCGGTGAAGAGCGCGGGGCGGCTGTCGGTGCTCGACGCGACGGTCTTCGGCAAGACGGCGGCGTTCATCCTTGTGTCGCCCTTGCTCGGCGCGGTCATCGGGTTCTCGCTCATGCACGCCATCCGGCGGCTCGCGCGGGGCTGGACGCCCGGGAAGGTGAGCTCCCGGTTCCGGCGGCTGCAGCTGCTCTCCGCCGCCGCCTACTCGCTCGGGCACGGCGGCAACGACGCCCAGAAGACGATGGGCATCATCACGGCCCTCCTCATCTCCGCGGGCCTCCAGGAGGGCGGCAAGGACCCGAAGCCGATGCTCTGGGTCGTGCTCGTCTGCCACGCGGCGATGGGCCTCGGCACGCTCTCCGGCGGCTGGCGCATCGTGAAGACCATGGGGATGAAGATCACGAAGCTGAAGCCGGTGGGCGGCTTCGCGGCCGAGACGGCCGGCGCGGCGACGCTGTTCAGCGCCACGGCGCTCGGCATCCCCGTGAGCACGACCCACACGATCACGGGCGCGATCGTCGGCGTCGGCGCCACGAGCGGGCGCCTCTCCGCGGTCCGCTGGGGCGTCGCCGGGCGCATCGTCTGGGCCTGGATCTTCACGATCCCCGCCTCGGCCGCCCTCGCCGCGGTCGCCTACACCATCGCGAGCGTCATCAGCGGCCAGCCCTGACGGCGCAGGCGAACGCGGCGTGACGCCATGCAGGCGAGCAAGCGCCTCGCTCGCGCGCCAGGCGGCGGCGCTCGCGCGCCAGGCGGCGGCGCTCGCGCGCCAGGCGGCGGCGCTCGCGCGGCCCGCCCTGGGACTTACGAAGCGCGCCGCCGATCTCCATAGCGCGACCATGCGGGCGCTCGTGACGGGGGCGACGGTGGCGCCGGGAGGGGCGGTCGCGCGGGCCTTGCTCGCCCGCGGGCACCGCGTGCGGGCGTTCTCCGCCAGGCCTGGCGATCCGACCGCGGCGCGGCTCATCGAGCTCGGCGTCGAGGTCGTCCAGGGTAGCGCCGACGAGCCCCGCTCGATCGCGCGCGCGGCGGCCGGCGTCGACGCGGTCTTCGCCATGGGCTCGCCGATCGAGGGCGGGCCCGCGGCCGTCGAGGCGGAGCTGCGGCTCGGCCTCGCCGCCGCCGAGGGCGCGAGCGCCGCGGGCGGCGCGCACCTCGTCTACACCTCGGTCGCGAGCGCCGACCGGGGCACGGGCGTCCCCCATTTCGAGAGCAAGGCGACCGTCGAGCGGCACATCACCGCGCTCGGCGTCCCTTGCACGATCCTCGCCCCGGTGTGCCTGATGGAGAACCTGCTCACGCCCGCGGCGCTCCTCGGCCTCCGGCGCGGCGTGTACGCCGCCCCGCTCCCGGCGGGCTGCCCGCTACAGCAGATCGCGGCCGACGACGTGGGGCGCTTCGCGGCGCTCGTGCTCGAGCGCCGGCGCGACTTCCTCGGGCACCGGATCGAGCTCGCGTCCGACGAGCTCACCGGCGCCGAGGCCGTCTCGGCGCTGTCCCGCGTGGCCGGCCGCGAGATCCGCTACGCCGAGGTGCCGCTCGCCGAGGTGCGCGCGCGCAGCGAGGACCTCGCGGCCATGTTCCGCTGGCTCACGCGCGGCGGTCACGGCGTGGACCTCGGGGCGCTCCACGCCGCCTACCCGGAGGTCGGGTGGCGGCGCTTCGAGGACTGGGCGCGCGAGCACCTCGCGGGCACGCTGACCCGAGCGGTCGCGTGAGCCTGCGAGGGCGCCGCGTCGATCCGGCGCGTGGTCCACCCGGCCCGCGCGCGGAGCTCATCCGACGTGCTACGGAGCGCGGCTCGGTCGGGCCGCCCCGAGGCTGATGAAGTGGTCGAGGATCCAGGTCTTGAAGCGGCTCAGGTCGAGCCGGTCGAGCAGCGGCAGGAACGCCCGCTCCACGCCGTCCTCGCGGCGCACGGAGGCGAAGTCGAGCACGCCGACGTCGTTCGCGGCGAGCACGTACGGCATCACCTCGGTGCGCCCCTCGTCGAAGGCCGCGAGCAGCAGCGACCCCTTGAGGAAGGCGGCCGAGACGTCGAGGAAGGCGGGGCGGATCCCGCGGATGTACCGGCTGAACGGCTCCGCGATCACGCGCTTGTCCGGCGAGTCGCGGAGCCCCGCGCCCTCGAGCTGCATCTTCAGGTAGTCGCTCGCCGACATGCCGGGGTGCTCCTTGCGGCGGCGCTCGGCCTCGTAGCCCTCGGCGACGATCACGAGCGCGTAGTCGGCGCGCTTGAGGCCGTCGGCGAGCTCGCTCAGCACGTCCTGCGGGAAGCGGAAGAAGGGGAGCACGATGAGGTGCGCCCGGGCAGCCACCGCGCAGTGCAGCGCGTGCCGCCCGCTGCGATTGCCCATCATCTCGAGGATGTAGATGCGCTTGTGTGTATAAGCGTCCTCGTAGAGCCCGCGCGCGATGGTCGCGCCCGTCTCCACGCCGGACAGGAAGCCGATCGCGCGATCGCCCTCCAGATCGTTGTCGATGGAGACGTTCACGAAGCCGGCCTGCGGGCGCACCTCGAACTCGTCGAGCCACGCCTTGATGCCCTCGAACGTGCCGTTGCCGCCGACGCAGATGAGGTGCGTGAACCCCTGCGCCTTGAAGGTCGCGGCGGCCTGCTTGCGCTTCTCGCGATCGAGGAAGCCGGAGTAGCGCTCGCTGCGGAAATCGCTGCCCGCGTCGAGCACACGCCGCCCCATCGAGCGCGCAGGGATGCCCTGCGCGAGCAGATCGTAGCGCTGGCGGCGGCTCATGATGAGGCGCTCGAACTGGGGCTGGGCGCGCGCGTCCGCGGTCAGGGAGCGGAAGCCCTCGGTCGCGGCCCACACCTCGTAGCCTCGCCGCGCCGCCTCCTCGGTCAGCGCGACGGCGACCGAGGAGTAGCCAGGGGCGTTGCCGCCGTCGAAGACGAGCAGCAGGCGCTTGTCCGATGCCGGGAGGGTGTCGGGACGTCCGAACTCGACGATGCTGGTCATGGCGCCGGCCTTCTACCACGCGACGACGAGGTTGGCTGAGCGATTGTCACACGTTCGCACTCGTTGTTTGACGACGCCCGGCGTTGGACGACAGCGCCGCGCGGCGTCGAGCGAGCGCGCCGCGCCGCGTGGCGCTCCGCGCGGCGTCGAGCGAGCGCGTGGCGTCGAGGGCGCGCCGTTCACCCCGTGTTGCGCATGCCGGCGGCGATGCCGTTCAGCGTGAGCAGGAGCGAGCGATCGCGCCCCGAGTCGCCGCCGCGGCTCGCCCGCAGGAGCTCGACTTGCAGGAATGAAAGGGGGTCGACGTAAGGATTGCGCAGCGAGATGGACCGCTGGAGCGTCGGGTTGCCCTCGAGCAGCCGCCGGTTGCCCGTGAGCCGCTTGAGCCACGACCGCGTCCGCTTGTATTCCGCGATGATCCGCGGCGCGACCGCCTTGCGCGCGGCGGCCGGCGCGAGCTCCGCGTAGCCCGCGAAGATCGTCATGTCGGCCTTCGCGAGCACCATCTCGACGTTGTCGATGACCGCCCGGAAGAACGGCCACGACGCCATCATCTCCTTCAGCAGCTCCGCGCCCTCGGGGCGCTGGCCCATCGCCTCCAGGCCGCTGCCGACGCCGTACCACCCCGGGAGGATGGCCCGGTTCTGCGTCCACGCGAAGACCCACGGGATCGCGCGCAGCGACTCCAGGCCGCCCGCGCGCCGCTTGCTCGGGCGTGAGCCGAGCGGCAGGCGCGCGATCTCGTCGATCGGGGTCACGGCCGTGAAGAACTCCACGAACTTGGGCTCCTCCCAGACGAGCGCGCGGTAGGCGCGCCGGCCCGTCTCGGCGAGCTCGTCGAACGCAGCGGCGTAGCGCAGCTCGGACGCGGTGGGCGGCCGCGGCTGCGCGCCCAGCGTGTGCAGGAGCACCCCGCTCAGCATGATCTCCAGCGTGCGCATCGCGAGCTCGGGGCGCGCGTACTTGTGGTCGAGCGCCTCTCCCTGCTCGGTCGCCTTGTAGCGGCCGCCGACGCTGCCGGCCGGCAGGGCGAGCAGCGCCTGGTGCGCCGGTCCGCCGCCGCGCGCCACCGACTCGCCGCGGCCGTGGAAGACGCGGAGCGGCAGCTCCGCCTCCGCGGCGATCTTCGGCAGCGTCTCCTGCACGCGCCGGAGCGCCGCGCTCGCCGCGAGCAGGCCGACCTCCTTGCCGGAGTCGCTGTAGCCGATCATCACCTCCTGCACGCCGCGGGCGAGGACGTGCGGCCGGTACTCCGGGTGCGCGAGCAGCGCGCGCAGGATCCTCGCGCTGTCGTTCAGCGCGCCGAGCGACTCGAACAGCGGGACGACGTCGATCCGCGCGCACGAGCGCGCCTCGTCCCACAGCCCTGCGGCCTTCGCGCTCGCGAGCGCGGCGAGCACGTCGTGCTCGCTCTGGGTCATCGACAGGATGAGCGTGCGGCAGGACGACTCTCCGCCGTCGCGCTGCGCCGCGGCGATGCGCTGGAGCGCCTCGAACACGCGGCGCCCCTCGGGCGTCATCTGCGCCGGCTCGACGCGGCCCTCCGCGAGGCTCTGCGCCGCGGCGCGCGCGTCCTCGGCCGGCGCGCGCATCTCGAGCTCCGCGAGCGCGAAGCCGAGCGCGCGCACCTGCGAGAGCAGCGCCCGAGCGCGCCGCTCGCCCGAGCTCGCGCAGCGCGCGGCGCGCAGGCTGTCCGCGACGACCGCGAGGTCGCGCTCGAGCTCCGCGGGCTCGCGGTAGGGGACCGCCAGCGTCGGCTCCTCCGGGCGCACGAAGGCGCGCCCCTCGCGCGTGGGGCCCTGCCCGGAGCGCGCGCGCGCCTCGGCGCGGCCGTGCTCCGCGTGCTCGAGCGTGGCGGTGAGGCGCGCCTCGATGAAGTGCAGCTTGCGGCGCCACGGCTCGCCCTCGGTGCGCGGGCCGAAGTGCGCGGCCACCTCGGGCATCGCGGCGGCGTCCTCCTCGATCGAGGCGAGCAGCCAGGGCGGCGGCGTGACGTGCCGGACCGACTGCGACAGCGCGCCGCCGAGGTCGCGCGCCGCCCGGATGAGCCGGCGCAGCCCGCGGGTCCGGTAGGCGAACAGCGCGTCCTCGAGCACGGCGGGCACGACGAACGGGTTGCCATCCATGTCGGCGCCGACCCACGAGTGGATCCGGAGCGGCACGATCTCGGCGTCCAGCGGCTCGCCGTACGCGGCCTCGAACGCGCGCCCGATCGCCGCGGGCAGGTCGGGGAGCAGATCCCAGAGGATCTCCTCAATGTACCAGGCGACGTTCTTCACCTCATCGCCGACGGTGGGGCGATCGCGGCGCACCTCGTCGGTCTGCCAGAGCGCGGTGATCTCCTCGCGGATCTGGGCGAGCTTACTCGCCGACTCGTCGGGCGTCAGCTTGCAGCGATCGCGCTCCTCGAGGTTCCTCGCGATGCGGTAGAGCTTCTCGAGGACGGTGCGCCGCGCCGCCTCGGTCGGGTGCGCGGTGAAGGTGAGCGTGACGTCGAGCGTCCTGAGCGCGGCGCGCACGCGCTCCGCGGGGACGCCGGCCTTCTTGAGCGTGTGCATCGCGGCCTCGAGCGAGCCGCGCTGCGGCCGCGCTCCGGGATCCGTCGCGTACGCGCGCGCGCGGCGGATGCGGTGGTGCTGCTCCGCGAGGTTGACGAGCCGGAAGTAGACGGTGAACGCGCGGATGACGGGCTCGAGGCGATCGTGGGGCAGCTCCGCGAGCAGCTTGCTGAGCTCCGCGGCCGCGTGCGCGCGCCCGTCGCTGGGGCCGCGGCGCCGGCGGATGGCGAGCGTGCGGATGCGCTCTTCGATGGCGAAGAGCTCTTCTCCCTCCTGCTCGATCAACACTTCCCCGAGCAGGCGTCCAAGCAGGCGAACTTCTTTGCGAAGAGGTCGATCGACCTCACGGCGGCGCGGCGGCATGGCGGCCAGCGTAGCGCGATGCGGCGTAAAACGGACCACCGAGTGTGGCCTGGGCGGACGGTCGGTGGCGCCGGGGGTGTGGCGGCGCCGGGGCAGGTGGCGCGCCTCGGGGCCTGGGCGGGTGGCGCGCGCCGGGACCTGGGCGGGTGGGCGGTGGTGCGAGCACGGTCCGTGCATCGCCCGTTCATCCGCGCCCTTTCGAAGCCTCGTCGAGCTCGTGTACCCTCGGGCGGATGGCCGATGACGTGTTCGGGATCGTCGGCACGACCCAGGGGGCGTTCAAGGTAGAGCGGGTCGTCGCCGAAGGTGGGTTCGGCGTCGTCTATCGGGCGTACCACGAGGCGTTTCGAGCGCCGGTCGCGCTGAAGTGCCTCAAGGTCCCGGCGACACTGCCCGAGCAGCTGCGCGTGCAATTTCTTGAAAAATTTCGTGAGGAAGCGGAACTTCTGTTCCGCCTGTCGGCCGCGATCCCCGCCGTCGTCAGGCCGCTGCACCACGACGTGATCTCGGCCGCGACCGGCGCCTTCGTGCCGTTCATCGCGCTGGAGTGGCTCGAGGGCCGCACGCTCGCGAGCCACATCGCCTCCCGCGCGGCGATGGGAGCGCCGCAGCTCGCGCCGGGGGAGGTGATCCGGCTGCTCGCGCCGGTCGCGCGCGCGCTCGAGGCGGCGCACCATTTCCCCGGGCCGAGCGGCCCCACGTGCGTGGTCCACCGCGATCTCAAGCCGGCGAACATCTTCCTCGCCCAGATCCATGGCGCGGAGGTCGTCAAGATCCTCGACTTCGGCATCGCCCGCGCCCGCGACGCCGCGACGGTCATGGCCGGCCAGACCACCACCACGTCGGGCGGCCTCTCGACGGCGTTCACGCCCGCCTACGGGGCGCCCGAGCAGTGGGCGCCGAAGCGCTTCGGCAAGACGGGCCCCTGGACCGACGTCTGGGGGCTCGCCGTGACCGTCGTCGAGGCGCTCGCCGGCCGCGAGATCATCGGCGGGGATCACGTGGCGATGATGGGCACGGTGCTCGACGAGAAGCGCCGCCCCACGCCGAGGAGCGAGGGCATCCTCGTGCCCGACGCGCTGGAGGCCGCCTTCCGGCGGGCGCTGGCCGTGGATCCGCGCGAGCGCTTCCGGGACATCGGGGCGTTCTGGGACGACGTCGAGCAGGCGCTCGGGTTGCCGAGGAGCGCTCCGCCGATCGCGGTGCCCAGCCGGAGCCACGCGCCGGCCGCCGCCCGCGTCCGCTCCTCGGTGTTGCCCGCATCGCCCTCGCCGCCGGGATCGACGCGGTCGCAGGATCTCCTCCAGGGCACCGCCCTCGCGGCGCCGGCGGCGTTCGCGGAGGCGACGGCCCGGGAGCTCCACCTGCCGGAGCGCGGCGGCGGCCGTTTGCAGCCGCACAGCCTCCCCACCGAGCCGGTCGTGCCGCTCGCGCTCGACTGGTCTCCTCCCGCGCCCGCGCCCTTCGCGCGGCCGTCCTATGCGCCGTCGAGGATGCCGCCCCCGATGATGGAGCGCGCGCCCGCGCGCCCCAGCCTGAGCACCGGGGAGCTCATGGCGATGTTCGCGTTGCCCGTGCGGCTCGCCGGCGCGGGCTTCGTCATCACCCTCCTCGATCTCGCGGCCGCCTCGCTGCTCTTCGGCGGCCAGCGCATCGGCGTGGGCCCCATCGGCGGCGTGGGCCCGATCGGGCTCTTCCACGTCGCGGTGGGCCTCGTGGTCCTGGGCATCGGGATCGCGGTGTTCCGGCTGTTCTCGTCGGACCGCTAGCGCAGCCCATGCCCGCGAAGCCGCAGGACCTGGGCGACACGCGATGGGACGACGTCCGCGTCTTCCTCGCCGTCCATCGGCACGGGAGCCTGGGCCAGGCGGGCGCGCGCCTCGGCCTCGACACGTCCACCGTCAGCCGCCGCTTGACGGCGCTCGAGGCGTCGCTCGGCGCGCGCCTCTTCGACCGCACCCGCGACGGCCTCGTCCCCACGCGCGTCGCCGAGCTCGTCCTGCCCGCCGCCGAGGCGATGGAGGCCGCGCACCGGCGCCTCGCGCGCGACGCCTCGGGCGCCGAGGCCGACGCCGAGGGCGTCGTGCGCCTCAGCGTCGCGCCGGGCTTCGCCGACTCGTTCGTGGTCCGAAGGCTCCCGCGCCTCCGCGCCCTCCACCCCAAGATCCGCGTCGAGCTCGACGCGTCCGTCCGCGTGCTCGATCTCACCCGGCACGAGGCGGACCTCGCCCTCCGCTCGATCCGGCCGGAGGGCGCCGACCTCGTCGTGACGAAGCTCGCGTCGGCCCGCTGGGTCGCCGCCGCCTCGGAGCAGCTCGTGGAGCACGCCGGCCCCGTCGAGGCGTGGGACGCCGTGCCGTGGATCGCCTGGGATCGCGACCTCACCAGCTTCCCGGCGGCGCGCTGGCTCGCGCGCCACGCCCCCGGGGCGGAGATCGCCCTGCGCACGAGCTTCTTCGTCTCGCAGCTCACCGCCGCGGAGATCGGGCTCGGCGCCCTGCTGGTCCCCGAGCCGTACCTGGAGGTGCATGCCCTCGCGCCGCTGAGGTTCGCGAGCGCGCTCGAGCCGAGCGCGGCGGAGTGGCCCACGGACGATCTCTGGCTCGTCGGCCACCGCGCCCTGCGCGACGTCCCCCGCGTCGCTGCGGTGTGGAGCTTCCTGATCGACGAGCTCAGGTCGCTGTGAGCTCTGTCACTCCTCGCGCTGCACGCCCGTCGATCCGTAGCCGCCCGCGCCGCGCGCCGTCGGCGCGAGCGCGGGGACCAGGACCACGTCCGCGAGGGCGACCGGGCAGATCACGAGCTGGGCGATCCGATCGCCGCGGTGCACCGTGAACGGCGCTGCGCCGAGGTTGATCAGGACGACCTTGATCTCCCCGCGGTAGTCCGGATCGATCGTCCCGGGGCTGTTCAGCACGGTGACGCCGTGGTGCAGCGCGAGCCCCGAGCGCGGCCGCACCTGCCCCTCGTGACCGTCGGGGAGGGCGACCGCGTAGCCCGTGGGCACGAGCTTCCGCTCCCCGGGCGCGAGCGTCACCGGCGCCTCGATGGCCGCGCAGAGATCGAGCCCGACGGCTCCCTCGGACTGGTAGGCGGGGGGAGGGACCTCGATCGGCCCCACGCGGAGGAAAGGCACCTGGATGCGCACGCGGCGGAGCCTAGCCGGTCACGGGCGCGGCAGCAGCGCCTCGAGCGCCGAGCCCCGGAGCGCCTCGAGCGCCGAGTCCGACCACGCCCGCGCCCGATCCGAGAACCCGGCCTCCACCGCGCGCCGGAGCAGATCGAGCGCCCCGTCGAGGTTCCCGTCCTTGGCGCTCGCGCGCGCCGCGTCGTACGCGTCCTGGCCGAGGCCCACGCGGCGGAAGATCGCCTCATAGAGCCGCGCCGACCAGTCGAACGCGCCGCGCTCGAACGCGATCTCCGCCATCCGCCGCGCGTCGTCCTCCGAGAGCTGCTCCACGATGTCCAGCGCCACGGCCGCGGCCCGCGCCACCTCGCCCTGCTCCACGAGCACCCGGATCAGCGGGCCCGCGACCTCCTTCCGGTCGTCGCCGGCCTCCCGGGCCGCCTCGAGCGCCTTCCGCGCCTGCTTCAGCTCCCCGAGCGCGAGGTGCACCGCCCCGACCAGCGCCGGGTCCGGCTCACCCTGCTTGCGCGCCTGCGCGAGCGCTTCCCCAGCGCGCTTCTCGTCGCCGAGGAGCAGGTGCGACCAGCCGATGAGCTCGTGCGCCTCCCGCAGCGCGCGCTTCGGCGGCGCCGGCGACTGCGCGAGCACCTCCGCCGAGAGCGCCATCGCCTCGCCCGTCCGCTCGTCCTCCACGGCCCGGCGCGCCCGCTGGAGCAGGACGGCCGTCTCGGGCGGCATCGGCTCCTCCTGGAACTCCGCTCGCCGGCGGTTCATGGAGGGCGACGGCGCCGCCGGCTCGCTGCGGAACCGCTGCAGGCTCTGGAACGCGGACATGACGAGGATGAACGAGAAGAAGAAGAACCCCGCCCTCAGGAAGAGGATGGCGAGGAGCACGGCGGCGACACCCGAGATGGCCGCCGTCAGCCGGGCCCGCTTCGGGCCGAGCGCGTGCTCGAGCACGTGGCCGCCGTCGAACGGGAGCACGGGGATCAGGTTGAGGACGCCCCACACCAGGTTGACCTTGATGAGCAGCTCCACCCCGCTCAGCGCCATGTCCGGGAGGGCATAGAGCGCCGGGCCGTAGCTGAGCACGAGGTGAAGGAGCCCGGCGACGGCGAAGCCGGCGAAGGGGCCTGCCAGGCTGATCAGCACGTGCTGGAGCCGCCCGAGGGGCAGGAGCGAGCGCCAGGTCGTGGTCCCGCCCATGAAGTGGAGCGTGATCTCCGGCTCGATCCGGTACCGCTTGATGGCGAGCGCGTGGCCGAACTCGTGCATCAGGACCGACAGGAAGACCACGAGGATCCAGACGAGGAACAGCTGGTACTGCTGCCCGGCCAGGAACCCGTACCCGAGCAGGGCGGCGGAGAGCCAGAACCCGAGCTGGACGTCGACCGAGACTCCAAACAGACGGAAGCCCATGCGCATGTAATAAGCCGTGCGGGCCGTTCGCTCAATGATTGCCGTGCGGACGCGGCCGGCCGTAGAGTGCGCGCCGCGCACGCGGCCGCGCGGACGCGGCGCCGGGAGCGAGCATGGGCAGGGAGATCCGGGTCAGGAGATGGGCGCTCGCCGGGGTCGCCGCGGCGGGCATGGCGTGCGGCGCCGCACCGGCGCCCGCGCCGTCCCCCGGGGCCGCGCCGGCGCCCGCGGCGCCGCCCGAGGCCTCCGCGCCGGCCGCCGCCCGCCCGCCTGGGGCCTCGGCGCCGGCCGAGGCCGCTGCCGCGCCGACGGCCGCCGTTCCCCCCGAGTTCGAGGTTCCGCCCAACACGGCGGTCCTCCACGTCGGCGACTCGTTCGCGGTGGCGGGCTTCGCGCAGGCGCTCCGCCCGAGGATGCGGGCGCACCGCGTGCGCTACGCGGTGAAGGCGGAGACCAGCTCGTACACGGTGACGTGGGCCTCCAGGATGGAGCTCCTTGTCGCGAACTACCAGCCGGACCTCGTGATCATCAGCCTGGGCGCCAACGAGGTGGAGAACGTCAACCCGCCGGCCCACGCCGGCGCGATCCGCCGCATCGTCAAGGCGATCGGCGGTCGCCCGTGCGTGTGGGTGTCGCCGCCGCTCTGGCGCAAGGACACCGGCATCATCGACGTGATCCGGACGAACTCGGCGCCGTGCCGCTTCTTCGACTCCGACGCGCTGGTGCCGGGCCCCCTCCCGCGCCAGAAGGACAAGATCCACCCGAACGAGGTCGGGGGCGCGCGCTGGGCCGAGGCCTTCTGGAGCTGGCTCACGGCGGAGCACCTCCCGGCCGGCGAGGCGGCGCCGGCGCGCAGCCCCTGGGCGCTCCGGCCGTCTCCGCCGGAGGAGCACCGCTCCCGGGCGGAGGCCCCGGAGAGCGCGGCCCAGCCGGGCGCTCAGGTGTCGGAGCGGCGGGCGGAGTGATCGTGAGCTGACCGGCCGGTGCCCTACGCCGCCGACGTCGCGACGCCCGCGCCGCGGTGGACCAGCCCAGGATCGTGGCCGAGCGCCCCTGCGATCGCCGCCCTCACGTCCCGCATCAGCCGGTTGCGGCCCCCGGCGCCGTAGGGCGCCGGATCGATCGGCGGCATGATCGTGACCACCACCCGGTGGTGCTCCTGCACCACGAAATCCTTGGCCCGGAGCACGTGCCGTGTGCCGTCGATCGCCACCGGGAGGATGGGCGTGTTGGTCTCGATCGCCATCCGGAAGCCGCCGCTCTTGAACGGGAGGAGCGCGCCGGTCTTGCTCCGCGTCCCCTCCGGCGCGATCCAGACCCGGGTCCCGTCCTGCAGCATGGACGCGCCCACCTGCAGGCTCGCGCTGGCCTGGACGTGATCGCTCCGGTTGATCCGGATGAACCCCGCCGCCTTCATCGCCTGGCCGAAGATCGGCACGTTGAACAGCTCCTTCTTGGCGATCATCCGGAGCCGCCCGGGGATCGCGCGGAACACCACCGGGATGTCGAAGAGGCTCTGGTGGTTCGACATCACGACGAACGGCCGCGCGCCCGAGGCGTGCTCGCGCCCGCGCACCACCAGATCCACGTCCGCGTCCTCGAGCACCTTGCGCGCCCACCAGTCCAGCCGCTCATCGCAGCGCTCGAGGGTCACACGCCCGATCATCGCGTCCACCACGGTCGGAAAGCAGATCCGGGCAGTGTCGAAGATTCCCATGAACGTCGTCTGAAGGCTCATCGCTCTCTTCCCGCTGGTTCCGCTGAAAGGTGAGGGGATCGCGTGGCGCGCTGACGACCGAGCAGGCCCTGCCGTACGCGGCGGGCAAGCGGGCCCCGAGGGGCGCCGAGCTCATCCAGGGCTCATCCAGCACTCGTCCACTGCTCGTCCGTACGCGAACGCCGCAAAGTATACCACTCAACCCCCGGCTGTGGTGCCGGTCACGGTCACTACCACACGGCGCGCGTGGGGAGAACTACGGTGCTCCCAGACATACAGGGCTTGCCAGGTCCCGAGCGCGAGGCGGCCGCCGGAGATCGGGATCACCTCGCTCGAGCGGGTGATGGCGCTCCTGAGGTGGCCCGGCATGTCGTCGGGGCCCTCGTCGTCGTGCTCGTACTCGCGGCTTTCCGGGGCGAGGCGGGACATCCAGCGCTCCAGGTCGCGGAGGACGGCCGGATCGGCGTTTTCCTGGAGGATGAGGCTCGCGGACGTGTGCTGCAGGAACACGGCGCAGAGCCCGACGTCGACGCCCGCGCCGGCGACGACGCCCGCGACCTCGCGCGTGATGTCGACGAAACCCCGGCCGTTCGTGCGGATCTCGAGCGTGCGCTGGACGATGGTGGTCACCGCGCCATCTTAGCCGCCTTCCGCGCGGGCGCCCGGCACGACGTCGACGATGAGCCCCCAGCTCGTCCATCGCTGGAACCACACGCCGACGCGCTCGGCCAGCGCCCCGCCCGCCCCCTCTCCGCCGCCCGTCGTCTCGTCGCCGCAGGCCTCCGCTCCGTGGGCTCCGGCCGCCACCTCCTCACACGCCGGGACGAGCGGTACGCCCCGCCCGAGCGCCTCGAGGAGGGCGAACGCCGGCGGCTCGAGCTCCTCGAAGCGGATCGTGAGATCGGCGCCGCGGAACACGGCGAGGCGGACGGGGCGGGGCGCGGGCAGCGCGGGCGACCGGCCCTGCTTGAGCTCGCTCCGGAGGACGTGCGCCGGGTGGCCGAGCCGCACCAGCGCGAGCAGCGGGTGAAGGACGATCCTGGCGGTGGACCAGCCGTCCGCCGGCATGCCCGTCACCTTCGCCGGATCGAGCGGAGGGGGCGAGGCGCCGTCGAACAGATCGACGAGGGCGTGCTCGTACCGCGCCACGTCGCGCGCGAGATCCCGCAGGGCAGGGGGGAACCCCTCGTGGGCGCCCGCGAAATCGGCGACGTATCGCCCGAGGTCGCGCAGCGTGAAGCTCGCGGGCGGGTGCGCCGCGAGGTAGGCCCTCGCGAACGCGTCGAAGCCGTCGTCGCCGAGGACGTGCGCCAGCGCGGGGTAGTCCTCGCGGAGCGCGTCCCTGTGCCGCAGCCAGAACTGCCGCCGGTAGATGTCGGCCTGCTCGGCGGGCGCGAGCCGCTCGCTCCCGGCGACGTGCTCGCGGCACAGGCCGGCGAGCTCGGCGTCGTCCGGGAGCGGCGCGCCGGCCGTGAACATGCGGGTGAGCTGGCCCATCAGGGCGGCGAGGCCGGCCGGGGGCGCGGGGTCAGGCGGCGCGCGCACGCGCCACCTCCTGCCGGATCGCCCGCGCCTTCTCCGCCTCGGCGGCGAGGACCTCGAACGAGGGGATGTCGTCGTCCCACTCGATCAGCGTCGAGACGTCGCCGGCGCGGGCGACCGCGCGCCGGTAGAGCGCCCACACGGCGTCGACCACGTGATCGCTGTGGGTGTCGAGGATGTACGCGCCCTGGTGCGTGTGGCCGGCGAGGTGGAACTGCACGATCCGGTGGTGCGGCACGCCGTCGATGTAGGCCTCCGGATCGAAGCCGTGGTTGTACGAGGAGACGTAGACGTTGTTGACGTCGAGCAGGATGCCGCAGTCGGCCTCCTCCGCGACCGCCGAGAGGAACTCCCACTCGCTCATCCGGCTGGCCGTGAAGGTCAGGTAGCTCGACACGTTCTCGAGCGCGAGCCGGACCTCGAGGAAGTCCTGCACCACCCGCGCCCGCGCCGCGACGTGCCGCACGGCCTCGTCGGTGTACGGCAAGGGGAGCAGGTCGTGCAGGTTGATCCCGTGCGCGCCCGTCCAGCACAGGTGATCGCTCACCCAGGGCGAGCCCACCCTGGCGAGCAGCGCCTTCAGCCGGCGCAGGTAGTCGAAATCGAGCGGATCCGTGCTGCCGATCGACAGCGAGACGCCGTGCTGGACGAGGCGGTAGCTCGAGAGGACGCGCTCGAGGTTGGCGATCGGCATGCCGCCGTCCACCATGAAGTTCTCGCTGATGATCTCGAACCAGTCGACCCGGGGCCGGTGCTCGAAGATGTGCCGGTAGTGCGGGATGCGCAGCCCGACGCCGACGCCGAGGTCGGGGAGTCCCAGCCGCATCCGTTCGGGGTTCACCATGGTTCACCGCGAGCCTTGCTCAGGGGTGGAGGGATGCGCCGCGGCGCCTCACGGCCCAGCGGATCCGGCGGATCCGCGTGGCATGGCCCGACGGCCCAGCGGATCCGGCGGATCCGCCGGATTCCGCCGGGCCGGGCGCGCCGAACCTACGACGAGCAGTCGGCCGGCTTGCAGCCGCCCTTGCCCTTGCACTCGTTCTGGCCGGCGCACGCGTGGCTCTCGCTCTTGCAGCCGCCCTTGCCCTTGCACTCGTTCTTGCCGGCACAGCACGCCTTCGCGGCGTTCTCCGGCGCCGCGGCCGGAGGCGCATCGGCCGCGGGGGCGGCGCCCGTCTCGGGCGCGGGCGGAGGCGACGAGGCGCAGCCCGCGAGGCCCGCCACCATGCCCGACACCGCCGTCAACGCCAACGTCTTGCCCATGTCGATCGTCATCTGATCCTCCACGCTCGTCTTCGTCGCGATCACCGAGCCCACCGCGCGCCTCGCCAGCATGGCGCGCCCGCGCGCTGGAGCCCGTCGGGGCTCGCCGGCCTCTCGACCGCGCTGAGCCCATCGGCTACGCGTCACTACGCCCGGCTGGTTCCACGGTTTCACTTCGGACGCGTTGATTCTTCATTCAACTCCCCGTAAGTGAGCGGGGTTGACCTCCACGCCCACGCGAGCCCCCCCTGCGTGCACGGCGTCCGGCGGCGTAGCCTGTGCGGCTGGGGCGCGCGGCCAGCGTGCAGCGTTCCATGCACGACGTAACTCCCTCCGGACGGCAGGCGCAAGACAAAGCGTCCAGCGCGGCGCGCCGGCGCCGTGGCGCGTCCTCGTCCACCCGCGTCGCGGGGCGCTCCCCGTGCTCGCGGCGCTCTCGCTGGGGGCGTCCGGCTGCGGGGGGGCTCCGCGCGCGGGGGCCGGCGCGGCGGGTGATGCGGCCTCCGGGCGCGAGCTCCCGGTCGAGGCGATCGCCGCCGAGCTCGAGGCGATGAGCGGGGCGATCCTCGAAGGGCGGGAAGCGACGTTCCGGGACATCCTGGCCGACGCGATCGCGAAGGACGCGTACCTGTGCCGGCCGGCTCCGCGCCGCGTCTTCTCCGGGGCGCGCGGCGACGTGCCGGAGGGGGAGCGGCGGATCGCCGGGGTGATGCCGCACTACGGCCTCTTCTTCGGCCCGATGAGCTACCTCGTGCGGCGGCGCGGCGGCGCCTGGGAGGTCGACGTGCGGATCGCGGTCGACCCGCCGGAGGGCGCGGGCTGGCTCGAGCTGCCCGACTGCGCGCTCTCCGCCCGGCTCGGGGGCGCGATCGCGTGCCGCGGGACGCCTTATGCGCGCTCGGGATCGACGGACGCCTGCCCGGGCTCCGGCGTGTTCACGGCGAGGGCGACGCCGGCCGCGATCCGCGCGCTGCTCGCGCGCTGGTCGGACGAGGCCGAGGGGTACTGGAACCGCGACGCGCGCGCCTTCGGGCTGCCGGTGCGCTACGACTTCGACTTCGTGCTGGCGGACGAGGCGCGCGCGCGGGCGCTCCGGGTCGACCTTGCGGTGCCGCTCTCGCCGACGTGCGGCAGGACGCCGTACTTCAGCGCGATGCGGGCCGGCTGGTCGCTGCCCGTGCTCGCCCACGAGGTGGGGCACGTGCTCGGGCTGCTCGACGAGTACGAGGCGCTCTCCGGGATCGTCCGCTGCTATCCGAAGACGCCGTTCCCGGGCGCCGAGATCAGCCGGATGGGGCTGTCGATGAAGGAGGAGACGCGGCTGCTGCCGATCCATCACTACCTCGTGCTCCGCCGCTTCTTCTGCCGCGAGCCCGCGTCCATCGACCCGTATGCCGGCGCGATCCGCTGACCCGACGCCGGCGCGATCCGCCGAGCGCTCCACGCGGCCCCGCGCCTGCCGCCGCCTCGCGGCCGCGGCTTTCGCCTACGTCAGCGCCGCGGCGCTCGCGTGGACGGGGCTCGCGGGCTGCCGCTCGGAGCCAGAGCGCGGCGCGGCGGACGCGGGGCCTGGCGCGGCGGACACGGGAATTGGCGCGGCGGACGTGGCGCCGCCGCTCGTGGGGGCGCCTCCGGGGCCGAGGGCGCTCGCGCCGCCGGCGGAGCCGCGCTGTCCGCCGGAGATGGTGCGGATCGCGCGCCGGTTCTGCGTCGATCGCTACGAGGCGGTGCTGCTCGACAAGGAGACGGGGCTCGAGATCTCGGCGTTCTATCCTCCGTCGCGCCAGGCGGCCGCGTCCGTCGAGCGCGTGTGGTCGAAGATGCGGCTGCAGCTCGGGGACGACGAGGCGCGCCGCATGGAGCTGCCGCTCCTGCCCGGCTGGCAGAAGCAGCGCGAGTTCGAGCCACGCGCGGTGTCGCGCAAGGGCGTGCTCCCGCAGGGCTACACGACCGGCGCGCAGGCGGATCTCGCGTGCCGGAACGCGGGCAAGCGGCTCTGCTCGCTCGACGAGTGGCGGACGGCGTGCCGCGGCGAGCGAGACGAGCAGTTCCCGTACGGGCCGACCTACGCGGACGGGCGGTGCAACGTGTTCCGCGAGCACCACCCGGCCGGCGTGCTCCACCGCGACGTGACGCTCGGGCACAGCGATCCTCGGCTCAACCTGGTGCGCGTCGCCGGGGCGCCGCTCTTGCGGCGGACGGGCGAGACCGCGACGTGCGCGAGCGCATGGGAGGACGATGCGGTCGCCGACATGGTGGGCAATCTGGACGAGTGGATCGACGATCCGGAGGGGACGTTCGTCGGCGGGTTCTATGCGCGCGCGACACGCGAGGGGTGCATGGCGCGCGTCGCGTCGCACGACTTCACGTATTTCGACTACTCGACCGGCGTCCGCTGCTGCTCGGATCTGCGCGCGCCGTTGTGACGGCGCGCGCTGCCGGGGGCTGCCGGACGGGCGGCGACGATGCCACTGTCCGGCAAGCCGGAGGGGCGCTGGTGCCGGTGAGACGGGAGGCGCAGAGCCCGTGGCGCCTCGCGCTTTACTCCCGCCCGGCCAGTCCCTGCCGGACGACCTCCCTGGCAACGAACGGGCTCCATTCCTGGAGCAGCTCCAGCGGCAGCCGTCCCTCCAGGTACGGCGTGTAGTACAGCTCCCGTGCGGCGATGCACTCCCTGTCGTTGAGCTTCAGTCGCTCGATGGTTGCCTGGACACGCTCGCGCACCTCATCGTGGAGGCATTCCGCTGGGAGCACCTGGAGGAACGAGAGCTCCAGGACGAACCATCCGTCGGGGATCTCGGTCGGATCGAGGGCGTCGTCGAAATCGCGTTTGCGCGCGTTCATGAGCGAGCACACGAAGCGGAAGTTGCTCCACTCGTACGCGAGCTCGCGGCGCTTCGACTTCGGCGCGACGTGATCGACCGAGCGCGCGCCGGTGCCTCGCGGAACGAGCACGCACAGATAGGCGCAGATGCTGCGGTAGCTATCGCGGAGGTCGTCCAGGCACTCCCGCCAGGTTGGGGGTAGGTGCTCCGCGTTCGCGGCGAGGGCGCGCAGGCCGGGCTGCCGGACGAGCGCGTCGAAGCGCGCAGGCTCCGGCTGGAGAGGTACGTGGATCACGGCGTGAGCCCGGCCTGACGCGCCCTGACGAGCCAACGCGCCCAGAAGGGATCGGTGTCCTTGAGCACGTCGTGCAGCTCTTCGTGGATTCGCTTCACGTCCTCAATCGGCAGATTCGGCCGCCGCATCGCGGCCATGGCGTCGAGGATCGCCTTCTCTGCCTCGACGGAGCGCGCCTGCGCCAGATCGAACACGTCGGACGTGAGCCATGCGGAGGCGTCCCCGCGCGCCTTCCATGCGGGCTTCGACACGGTGACCTCAGCCCCGTCAAGATCGAACAGGAAGAGCGCGTCGCGCGCCTCATCAAAGTGCGGCTCGGCGGACGCGAGGACCAGCGGCGCGTGCGTCGTGATGAAGAGCTGGGTCTCGATGGACGCCTCGAGCTCACGGGACACCCGGAGCAGCGCGGGCAGGATCACGCGCTGCCACTGCGGGTGCAGGTGAGCCTCCACCTCGTCGACGAGCACGACCAAGCTCCGCTCCGGCGCGGTGTTCCGGAGCCTCGCCGCCTCGACGTGCTCGCGCCACATCCAGACCAGGAGGTAGGCGAACGAGAGGATCCGCTTCATCCCGGCGGATGCGAGCAACACCGGGACACTGCCATAGGGCATGTCAAGGGTCGGGATGTCGCGGACGTCATGCAGCGAGACGCGGGTCGTGCTTGCTCCGGGGCGGAGGGTCTCCCCAGGATTCGGCGACAGGACCTCCAGCACACGCGTCAGCAGCTCCAGCGTGCTGCCACGCTGGAGCTGCCATGTGGCCCAGTCGCGGATCAGGCCGTTGCAGAGCACCGAGCCGTCGTAGTCGTCCGCGGTGAGCCCGTTCCAGATCTGGCCGGGCGTGAAGTGAAACCCCGGCACGGGTCCCATCGATTTCACGCCGAGCGGGAACTGCAGGTGCCCCGCTGGTCGAAGCGGGTCCCACACGGAGAAGCTGCCGTCGACCCGGGCGTAGAAGACGAGGCCGGAGCGCCTGGAGGCCCCGGGTGGATAGACGGTGTGCCAGTTTTGCTCCTCGAAGTCGAACGACGATGAGACCCGATGCACGACCTCCCCGTCACGCGTCTCCCTGACGATCTCTGGCTTGACCGCTGGGCCGCGTCGCGGCGCCGCGGGATAGCCGGGCCACGTGCCGGTCAGCGCGAACCAGCTGACATCCAGCACGAAGGTCTTGCCGAGTCCGTTGTCGCCCGCGAAGAGGTTGAGCCGCGGCGCGAGCTCGAACGCCATCGCGGGCGCCGGTCCGGTGTCGTGCAGCTCCAGCTTCTCAAGCATCGCGGCCCCTCTCGGTCGCCCGTGGTTCGTTCGGGCCGTGGCCGATGGGGGTCGCGAGCGGATGAGCGCGGAAGACGTGCCAGACCTTCTTGCAGAGGAGCTCCATCGGCTGCGTCGTAACCATGGCAACGCGTGATCTGCTGGGTCGCGCGGGAAAAGGCAAGAAAAGGCGCTCCTGCATGGCTTCGTCCGACCGCGCGGTGCCGCGGGGGAACGAGCCGTTCAATTGCGCCGCCGGGGCACTGGAGCCAGCGAGGCTCCGCACGGCACGGCCCTGCGTGGACCAGGGGAAGGCGGCCCAGTGTCGTCGTGAGGCCAAGCGCGGCGCTGCTGCGCGGATGTGCGCGCGGCGCGGTGACGGGCGCGCGGTCGCGGCGGAGCGGGACGATCTGGTAGCATCGACCGCTGCGCGGAAGGACGTCGCGCTCGTGCGACACCGCGGGGAGGACCATCGATGCTCGCAGCCCGATATCACGTCTACGATTCAGCGGTGCTCGACGCGCCCATCGAGGAGGCCTGGAGAGAGCTCCGCGATATCGTCACGCTCCTGCCGATCGTCTTCGGTGACGGCGTCAAGGACTACCGTTACGTGGACGGCGGCTCGGCGGAGACGATCCCGTCGCGCTTCGAGTTCACGCTCCACCCGTCGGGAGACAAGGCCGTGGAGGAGGTGGTCGCGCGATCCGAGACCGAGCACTCTGTCACGTACCGGCTGCTCGGGCAGGTTCTGGGCATCGAGGGGTACATCGCGACGTACCGGCTCCGCCGCATCACGACCGAGCCGGGCAAGACGTTCCTCGAGTGGCCCCGCGAGTTCGGCGTGGCCGCGGGCCACGATCCGGCGACGGTCGTCCCAGGGATCGCGGCCCTCACCGCGAAGGAGATCGTCGCCATCAAGGAGCACTTCGCGCAGCGCCGCCGCTCCGTGTGATGCGCGGCAGCCCCGGTCGAGCAAGCGGGGCCTGGGTGGAGCACCCACGGTTCGGCGAGGGATGGCAGCAGGGGCCGGCGTCGGATCGCGTCCGTCGGGAAGTGCTGGCGTCGGGGGAGCGTGACGGATCGCAACCGTGGGGCGGGGCTGGAGCCGAGGGGTCGCGACGGATCCGATCCGTTGGGATGGGGCGGCGCCGGGGGGCCGCAACGGATCGCAACCGTTGGGGGGGCCTGCCGCCGGGGGTCTGTAACGGATCGAGTGCGCGCGAGGGGCCTGCCGCCGGGGGTCTGCAACGGATCGACTCCGCTGGGGGCGGCCAGGGCTCGGGCCTGCTGCCGCGCGACAACCCGGGCCGTCCGTCCACGCGGCGCGCTTCGCCTTCCCGTGCGCACGCCCCTGTGACGAGGGCGCGCTCGAGAGGCTGCGACCTCCCCTGATAGCATCGCTCCGCCGCACATGGCGTTGTCGCGCTCGCGGCATCGGGAGGAGGGAGCCATGATCGAAGCGCGCTATCACGTCTACGACTCGGCGGTGCTGGACGCCCCCATCGAGGAGGTCTGGCAAGAGGTCCGCGATATCACGAAGCTCATCCCCGTCGTCTTCGGGGACAACGTCAAGGAGTACGGCTACGTGGAGGGCGGCTCCGCGGAGAAGGTGCCGTCTCGGTTCGCGTTCACGCTCGTCTCGGGGGAGAGCTCGCTGGAAGAGGTGGTCGCGCGCTCCGAGACCGAGCACACCGTCACGTACCGGCTCTACGGTCAACTCTTCGGCATCGAACGATACACCGGGACCTACCGGCTCCGGCGCATCACGACCGAGCCGGGTAAGACCTTCCTCGAGTTTCCACGGGAGTTCGGGGTCGCGGCAGGTCACGATCCCGCGCAGGTCGTCCCGACCATCGCCGCGCTCACCGCGAAGGAGGTCGCGGCGATCAAGGCGTACTTCGCGAAGCGCCGCCGCGCTGCGTGATCCTGCCGCCGCGCCACGAACATCGCGGCACGGCGGCCGCCCGAGCGCACTGCACGCCGGGCGCGCTCAGGTCGTGGGGCGGCCGACCGCGAGGAAGGCCTCCTCGCCCTTCGGGCGCCGCCGGTCGCGCCAGACGAGCGCCGCGGGCAAGACCAGCACGGCCGCGAAGAGGCACGCGAGCTCGCCGATGACCGCGGCGACGCCCAGGCTCCGCACCGCGTAGTTCTGCGAGCGGACCAGGGCGAGGTAGCCCAGCGTCGTCGTGAGGCTGCAGAGGATCACGGCGCCGCCCGTCTCGCGCACCGCGGTCAGCGCGCCGCCGGCGCCCTCCCGCGCGTACCGCTGCACGATGTTCACGGCGTAGTCGACGCCGATGCCAAACGTCAGCGGCAAGGCGATGAAGTTCAGGAAGTTGAGCTTCACGTCCATCAGCACGAGCAACCCCGCCATCCACGAGACGCCGACGAGCAGCGCGCCGAGCACCGCGAACGCCGGGCGGCCGCCGCGGAAGGCGACGAGCACGACGAGGACCGTCGCGGCCAGCGAGAAGAGCACCGCCGGCGGCACGTCGTCGATGACCGCCGCCCACATGTCCGCGTAGATGACCGCGCGCCCCGAGCCGCGGACGACGCTGCCGTCGGGGAGCCGCGTCTCGCGGTACGCGTCCGCCCACCGGAAGAGGTAGTGCGCGTCGTGCACGCTCTCGGGCGTGATCGGGCTGATGTACACGATGCGCCCGCGCGTCCCGTCGGTCTCGGTGAAGGCGCGCGCCACGCCCGCCGGCAGATCGTCGATCCCGAACGGCGCGAGATCGTCCGGCGGGATGACCGCCTGGATGCGGCGCCAGTCCTCGTCGCTCACGAGGCCGCGCTTCCGCGCCCTGAGGACGCGATCCTTGATCTCCTGGAGCAGCGGGAGCTTCTCCGCCTGATCCCGCGGGACCAGATCCTGGAGCGCGTAGATCTCCTTGAACGGCTTCTCGCCCTCGGGCGCCGCGTCGCGCCTCGCGTAGAGCGCGGCGCGGAGCGGCTCGACCTGCTCGGGCCGGTCCACGAGGATCGCCATGCCGTCGGTGCCGACGTAGCCGGTGATCTCCTCCGCGAGCGAGCTCAGGCGGATCTGCGCCGCGCGGGCCCCCTCGTCGTTGCGGAGGTTCTGGAGGTTGTACTCCATCGGATCGGCGCGCACGTAGCTCACCGCGGCGACGAGGCCGGCCGCGGCCAGGGCGAGGCCCGCGAGCGTGAGCGTGACGGGGCTCCGCGACGCGAGCCGCGCGAACGGCGCGCCGAACGCGACGCCGCCCTGGGCGCGCCGGCGCAGCCTGCCGAGCAGGCCCGGCGACTCCTGCTCGAGGGGGACGATCCGGTCCATCACCGCGAGGATGCTCGGCAGCGCGACGAACGTGGCGATCCAGCAGAGCACCATGCCGGCGCTGCCGATGAGGCCGAAGTCGTGAAACCCGCGGAACTCGGTGACGACCAGCGAGCCGTAGGCGGCCGCGGCCGCGCAGCCGGCCGTGAGCGTGGGCAGCCAGGTCTCGCGCTGGGCGACGCGCACGCCCTCGAGCAGGCTCGCGCCGCCGCGGCGCGCCTCGAGGTAGCGCGCCATGTAGATGATCCCGAAGTTGATCCCGTTGCCGGCGACGATCGAGAAGAGGAACCCGGTCGCCATGTTGAGGTGGCCGAGCGCGAGCTGGGTGGCGCCGAACGTCCAGGCGACGCCGATGCCGATCGTGATCAGCATGGCGACGAGCGTGCGCAGGCGCAGGTAGTAGAGGAACACGACAGCGGCGATGAGCACCGCGCCCGCGACGCCGACGTCGGTCAGGTCCTCGTTGATCGCCGCGTACTCGGAGATGCCGGTCTGAAGATCGCCGGAGAGGCCGTAGGTGATCCCGGGCTCGAACGAGGCGGGGCGCACGCGCTCGACGACCTCGCTCACGCGCCGGATCGCCTCGGAGCCGGCGGCGAAATCGCTGGCGATCACCTTCGAGCGGATGGCGACGACGACGGTCTTGCCGTCCTTCGACTGGTAGTAGCCGTCGGGGTAGCGCCCCGTGTCGACCCCCTGGAGGCCGAGGCTCTGCTCGATCGAGCTGGCGCTCACCTCGGGGGGCGGCTCGTCGTCGTCGAGCAGCGCGCCCGTCGCCTTGTTGACCTCGTAGGCGTAACGCGCCTCGATGTCGTCCCTGAGCTTGGTGAGCCTGTCGCGGTCGACGTAGAGCCCGGCGCGCGGCGAGAGGAAGCGGTAGGCCTCGTGCACCCCGTCCTCGACGCTGCCGACCCACGGGGGGCCGATCTTCTCGATCTCCGGGACGAGCGCGTCCGCGGCCCGCTGGAGCGCGGCGGTGGGCGTGCCCTCGCCGCCCTGGAGCACGACGAAGAGCGTGGAGACGCCGGCCGTCTTGGCCGCGACCCGGTCGAGCTCCTGCACGCTGGGCCGCGACGCCGGCAGCAGCGACTCGAACCCGGTCAGCACATGGAGCCGCGTCGCCAGGAAGAGGGCGATGACGGTGAGGATCCCGGTCGCGAGCAGCGGCAGCGCCGGCCGCTTCACCTGGAGCTCGGCGAGGCGCGACGCGAGCCCGCCGCCGCGCGACGAGGGCGGCGCGAGGCGGGGAGAGGGCTCGCGGGGAGCTTCACCGGAGCTTTCGTGTGAATCAGGGGAATCAGGGGAAGGAAACGGGCGGGGCGCCGGAGGCGGTGGCATGGGCGGAGCGGACATGAGACGGTGTGTGGTTCCGGGGCGGAAAGGGACGTTGGAAGGACGGTGGAAGCGCCGGGGTGAAAGCGCCGGTGGACCACGTTCTAGGGAACGGGCGCCCCGGAGAACAGCGGTCGTGTGCGGCGCGGCGACGGCGCGCCGCCGAGGTCCAGGTGGCCGCGGAGGCGCGCCGGGCCCGGGGGCGCTCCCACGGCCCCGCTGACCATGATGCGGTGTTCGGGATGCGCAACGACGATCTCGTGCGCCGCCTGATCGGTCACGAGATCGCCCGCCTCGCGGGGCGAAAAAGCGGCACTACAGGGAGCTCGTGGCCGGCTCTCGACGTCATTGCCTCCAGGGATGGGCGCCCGGCGTGCCTCCCGTGTCGAGTCCGCTCCCCTACGACGCCTCTCCCGCGGGCCTCGCGCGATCGGAGGGGGCCTGTGAAGCCTTGCTCGCGTCGCGCAAGGGCCAAGGCAGCTAGGGTGTCGCCGGCGGCCAGGCCCGCCGATCGATCACCTCATGAGGTATACGAACAGGCCCTGGTTCCGCGTGCCACAAATCCCGCCAGGGATCTGCCTCGCAAACGAAGAGAGATTCGACGCAAAGACGCGAAGAGCGCAAAGACGCGAAAATACAAAAATCGTTTTTTTGCGTCTTTGCGTTGAAAACTCTCTCCGGATCCCGGGCCGGACCTCTGGCGGGCGGAACTAGGGGCCCGGCGGGGTCGTGCCGGCGTCCGCGGCCCCCGCGCGGCGAGGCTTCGCAGCGCCGCCTGAGCCCGCGTCTCGGGGCGCGCCCGCGTCCACCGGCGCGGCGCCCGCGTCTCGGGGCGCGCCCGCGTCCACCGGCGCGGCGCCCGCGTCGGCCTCGGCGCCCGCGTCCGGCGGCGGCTGGTCGGGTGCCGCGGGGGGCGCGGGCGGCGGGGGCGCGGGCGGGAGCTCGCTCTCCCAGCACTCCGGCTTCGGGGGCGCCGCGAAGTGGACCGCGCGCGACGCGGCGTCGCCCTTCCGGGTGACGAGCTTGTCGGTCTTGTACACGGTCGCGTTGCCGCACGCGTACTCCGCGGCGTCCTTCGACTCGCGCGCCACCACGCGCGTCCGGGGCGCGCGCTGGTTCTCGCACTGGGCCCACTCGATCTCGTACTCGGCGTCCTCGTCGGAGAGGAGGATCCGGCTCGGCGGATCGTCCTTGGACCGGCGCCCGGTGAGCGTCGTCCGGGTGATCGGCTCCTTGCCCTCGCGCACCGTCAGCGTGACCGGGAAGCGAAGGCTACCGCGCATGTGCGCGCGCGTCGCGCCGATCTCGAAATCGGGGCAGATCGGCTCCCCGTCGATCGGGGACGGCACGGGCGGGCCGCCGCACGCGGCGCTGGCGAGGAAGCTGCCGAGGAAGAAGACGGCGAGGGGTCGGGCTCCGGGGCGGAGGTTCACGACGGGATTAGTCGTTTCCCCGGGTCCGCGCGTCAAGCGATCTTGGTCTTGCCCAGCTTCAGCACCCGATCGAAGTGCTCCTTCGAGACGGGCACCACGCTGAGCCGCGACCGCTTCAAGAGCGAGATCTCGGCCAGCGACTCGTCGCCGCGGATCGTGTCGAGGCTCACCTGCACCTTGAGCGGCGCGACCGGCTCGATGTCCACCACGCTCCAGTCCTCGTCGGCGTCGGCCGTCGGATCCGGGTACGCTTCGCGCTTGACGCGCGCGACGCCCGCGACCGCCTTGCCCTCGCTCGAGTGATAGAAGAGCACGAGATCCCCCTGCTTCATGGCCCGCATGTTGTTGCGGGCCTCGAAGTTCCGGACGCCGTCCCACATCGTCTGGCCGTCGCGCACGAGCTGCGCGAACGAATATTTCTGCGGCTCGCTCTTCATCAGCCAGTAACGGCGAGACATGCACGATCTCCAGGGCAGGCGCGAGGGCGGCGCCGGCCTCGCCGTCGCGCTCTCATCCTCGACGGACAGCCCGTCGATTTGACCGGCTACCCTAGCACCGCCCGTTCAGTCGGTGATCACGATCTTGGCGCCGTCCGGCGTTCGCCGCGCGATCTCGTCAATCTCGTCGTCGTCGAGGGCGATGCAGCCGAGCGTCCAGTCGCTCTCCTTGTGCACGCCCGCGAGCTGTCGCCCACCGCCGCTCCCTACGCCGTGGATGCCGATGCTGTGCCCGACGCCGCGGCCCGGCGGGACCTCGCCGCGCCGCTTGAGCTCGGCGAAGCGCGCGCGATCTTCCTCGTTCGGGTAGCTGACGATCAGGAACCGATGGAACAGGCCGTTGATGCGGCCCGCGACGCGGTACGTGCCGACGGGGGTGCGCCTGTCGCCCTCGTAGCGCTTCGGCCCCGGCCCGCCCGGCCCGAGGGCGACCCGGTAGGACCGGACGATCTTGCCGCCCGCGACGAGATCGAGCGTGTGCTCGCTCTTGTCGATCCGGATCTCGGTGACCGGCGGGGCACCGCCCTGGGCGGCGGTCAGGGAGGGGACCGTGTGGGTGAGGGAAGCGGCGAGCAACGCCGCGGCGAGGACAAGAGGGGGCCTGAGGAGCATGCCCGACCGTCGGCGCCGGGCTGGAGAGTGTGACGCCCGGTCGAGGCCTGCAGTATTCTCGATCGGGCGCGTCACACTCCGCGGCCGCGGCGCGATGCAGGGTCGATGAGCACGCCGATGACCACCGAGGACCGCAGCCCCGCGACGAACCCCCTGGCAGAGCCGGGGCTCCGCCGAGCCCTCGAGGATTTCGTGCGGCGGCGCGTCCCGAGCGGCGAGGTCGACGACGTGGTGCAGACGGTCCTCTGCGACGCGCTCGCGTCGCCGGGGCGCCCGGCCGACCCGACGGAGCTCCGGCGCTGGCTCCTCGGGATCGCGCGCCACAAGGTGGCCGACCACCACCGGCGCTCGGCGCGGGAGGCCGCGACGGAGCTGCCCGACCTGCCGGTCGGACCGCCGCCCGTCGAGGCGCGCGAGCTGGCGCGCTGGGCGGAAGAGCAGGCCTCCGCGAGCCGCGACGCCCGGCAGACGCTGTCGTGGATGGCCAGGGAAGGGGAAGGCGAGAAGCTCGAGAGCATCGCCGCCGAGGAGCAGGTGCCCGCCGCCCGGGTGCGGCAGCGCGTGTCGCGGATGCGGCGATGGATGCGGGAGCGCTGGATGGCCGAGCTCGCCGCGGTCGCGGCGCTGGCCATCCTCGCGATCATCGTCGCCCGGCTCCTGCGGTCGACGAGCGACGCGCCGTTGATCGCGCCCCTGCCCGAGCCGCAGCCGAGCGCGCCGCCCGACGGGCCTTCGCCGCCCATCGCGCCGCCCTCGCCGCTCGACGCGCTGGAGCGCGCGCGGTCGCTGCGGGCCGAGGCGCTGCGCGCCTGCGACGAGGCGGCCTTCCGCCGGTGCCTGGACCAGCTCGACGAGGCGGATCGGCTCGACCCGGCGGGCCGCGACGCGCCCGAGGTCGCCGCGGCGCGCGAGCGCGCGCTCGAGGCGCTCCGCGCGCCGACGGAGAAGACCCCGGCGCCCGTCAACGAGAAGCTCGACAAGAAGGACGAGAGCAACTCTCGCCCCGCGCCGAAGCCTCGCCCGAAGGTGGCGCCGCCGCCCGCACAGAAGCCCACCTCGTCGGTGCCAGCGGAGCAGATGCTCAAGGAACAGATGCTCAAGTCGAGGAAAGCAGCGCCGAAATCGAAGGCCGACGAGATGGATTTCCCGTCGGGGAAACTCTAGCTGCTCGCGCCAAGGGGCGAACGACGCGCCGAGATCGAGCCGAACTCGACGGCTCGCCGTCGCCTCCGGAGCGGGGGGCCGACGCGATGCCGAGGGGGAGCGGCGCGCGCCGCCGTACGAATCCATCTCGCAGTTTCCGGCGTAGTCGTCTAAACACGCTGGCGCTCGGCGCCATCAACGACGCCAAGGAGAGGAGCCCAGGAGATGCGAACGACGAGATGGCTTGGAATGGCATTCGCAGTGTCCCTGCTCGCGGCGAGCGCCGGCTGCGCGGTTGAGCCCCAGCAGCAGACCGCGAAGGCGCCGGCACCGCCGCCCGCGCCGCCGCCGCCTGCGCCGCCTGCGCCGCCCCCTGACGCGGACGCGGACGGGGTGCTCGACGACGGCGCTGACAAGTGCGTCGCCGAGAAAGAGGACGGCCTGCCGCCCGACGCCAAGGACGGCTGCAAGTCGACCGACCCGGACGGAGACGGCCTCGTGGCCGATGCCGACAAGTGCCCGACCGAGGCCGAGGTCAAGAACAACTACAAGGACGACGACGGTTGTCCGGACGTCCCGCGGGTCGCGCTGCTCGGCAACGAGGTGAAGCTCAACGAGAAGATCGCCTTTGCCGCCGGCAAGCCCGATATCGAGCCCGCGTCGCAGGAGCTCCTCGCGAACATCGCGCAGGTCCTCAAGGACCATCCGGAGATCCAGTTCGTCGAGGTCGCGGCCTACTCCGAGAAGCTCGCCAACGACGCCGCCACCGTGACGCTCACGAAGAAGCGCGCCGAGGCGGTGGTGAAGGCGCTCACCGCGCTCGGGGTCGAGAAGAACCGCGTGCGGGCCGCCGGCTACGGGGCGCACTGCGCGACCGATCCGGGCGAGACCGAGGAGGCGAAGGAGAAGAACCGCCGCGTCGAGATCAAGATCATGCGGCTCGACGGCAAGGACACCGGCGTCGAGCTCGCCTGCGCCGCGGTCGCCACCAAGGGCCTCAAGCCGGCCGGCGTGCCCGCGACCGCGCCGAAGGGCGCCGCGAAGGCCTCCGACGCGAAGCCGGTGGACCCGAAGGCCGCCGCCAAGCCCGCGGACGCGAAGCCCGCCGCTGCGCCTGCCGCACCGGCGCCCGCCGCCGCGCCGCCGGCTGCAGCGCAGCCCGCCGCCGCCGCGCCTGCCCCCGCCGCGCCCGCCGCGGCGAAGCCCGCGGACACGAAGCCGGCCGCGGCGAAGCCCGCGGACACGAAGCCGGCCGAGACGAAGCCCGCCAGCGTGAAGTAGGCGCTCGTCGCCGCGCGAGCGGGCAGGCTAGCGAGCCTGTCCGCGCGCGGCCGCGAGCAGGCTCGCGAGCGCCTCGCGCGCGGCCTGCCGGCGCTGCGGCTCGGGCAGCACGCCCGGGCGCAGGCGCTGGATCTCGGCGCACAGCGCGGCGCGATCGCCGGCGAGAGGCGCGCCGCACGGCGCGTCGCGCGCGCCGTCTCCGGGGGCGTCGCGCGGCGCAGGCTCGCCGGCGAGCACGGCCGCAGCGGCCTCGATGAGGCGCGCGGTCGCCGCCGCGCCTTCGTCCTCGCCCCGGAATCGACCCACGAAGTCGGGCTGCTTCGAGAGCCGCGAGAGGACGTCCCAGCGCTGCTCGCGCACGGCGAGCTCCGTCGCGAAGAGCACGACCTTCAGGTTGCGGCCGAGGTCGGGGAGGGAGCGCGTCTCGCCGTCGAGCGCCATCAGGTCGTCGACGACGCTCGCGTCGAGCGCCGCGGCCGCGCAGCGCACCGCGACGCTGAGCAGATCCGCGCGCAGGGCTGGGCCGAGCGAGGGAGCTCGGCCGAGCGCGCGCGCGGCGGCGAGCACGACCGGGCCGCAGTGCCCCTCGCGGCGCTGCCGCGCCAGCATCACGCCGGCGTCGTAGAGCCGGCCGCTCTGCCGCAGCGCCTCCACGGCGGCCGTGAACGCGTCGGGATCGTACGTCCCCCGCTCCGCCGCCGTGAGGAAGCCGTCGAGGCTGCGCAGGGCAGGGCACGCGGCCGCGCTGCCCGCGCGCGCCCGTCGTTGGAGGTGCGGCAGCTTGCCGAGGACGTCGGCGATGCGCAGCGAGAGCGCGAGCGGGTAGGCGTCGCAGGCGGGCTCCTCGTAGCCGCCGAGCTCGACCCTGGCCTCGGTGCACGCGAGCGGCCTGGCGACCGCGGCGAGCGAGCGCGCGGTCCTCGCGACGAGCGGGTCGAGCCCCTGGACCGCGGCGAGGCCGGCCGGGAGCGGATCGAGGAGCGCCGCGACCGCGGCGTCGTCTGCGTCCGGCGGCAGGAGGCCGCGGACGAGCGTCCAGAGGTCGCCGGCGAGGAAGGGGTGACCGGCCTCGGCCGCGAGCTGGGCGTCGATCGCCAGCAGCGCGCGGGCGTCCCGGCCCCAGGCGAGCGGCTGGTCCGGGCGCAGCGCCCGCCGCCCGAGCCGGAGGCCGAACGAGAGCGCGGCGATGGCCCGGCGCGCCGCGGCGGTGCCGCGCTCGGCGTCGCCCTCGAGGAAGTGGTAGGCGGCCGCGAGCGCCGCGGCGCTGACGTACGCGCGCGCCGCGTCCTCGTCGCTCCGCGGCGAGCCCTCGGGCGCGAGCGCCGCGGCGAGGGAGCCCTCGGGCTCGCCGCGGGTGCGGAGGCCGAGGCCGAGCTGGAAGCCGTTCGCCCCTTCGAGGAGCCCGGCGCCGTACGAGACGTCGAAGCTGAGCGAGAAGACGCGGGTCGCGGTCTTCTCCTCGTAGCGGTAGGTCATGCGCGGCACGCGCAGGCCGCGGGCGTCGGCGGCGGCGAGGACGCGGTCGAGGGCGTCGCGCGCCTCGGCGCGCCGGCCGCCGGCGAAGTCGCGCACGGCGCCGACGAGGGCGAGCACGTCGCCGGTGTCGGCCGCCTGGCAGGCGTCGTCCGACGCCTTGCTCATGGCGGCAGCGTACGCCGACGGATCCGGGGCAATGCCGGCCCGGGCCTTCGCGATCTCGCCGAGGTACGAGAGCGCCCAGGCGACCCGGCTGCCGCTGTCGTTCGCGAGCGCGATGGCGTCGGGCGACGGCGGCCCGCCCAGCACGGCGGCGCCGAGGAGCGAGGCGAGCAGCGCGAGGTCGGCCTGGTCGCGCAGCCCGAGGGCCGAGAACGCGCGGGCGTAGCCGACGAACAGGCCCCGCAGATCGCCGCCGCCGTCGCGCGCGGCGGGGAGCGACGCGAGCGCGTCGAGCAGTGCGCCGCCGGCGGGGCCTCGTCCGACGCCGCCACTCCGCGCCGGATCGTCGCGGAACGCCGCGGAGAGCCCGCGGAGCACCCGGCCGAGCGGGGCGCCGCTCCGCTCGGCGAAGCGCTCCGCGGTGGACGACTCGAGGAGCGCGCGGGCGAGCGCGTGGCCGCCGGTGAGCGCGTCGGCGAGGTCATGGTCGACCCAGCCGGAGAGGCCCGCGGCGACGGCGGCCTCGGCGTCCGCGGCCGGCAGGGTGAAGCGTGGCGGAGCGGCGCGCGCCGGCGCGCCGGCGGCGCGCGGCGGCGCCGAGAGGAGATCGATGGCGTCGGAGAGGAGCGTCACGAGGAGCCGCGCCCGGCGCGCCCACGGGCCGTCGCCCTGCCTGTACCGCGGCGCGAGCAGGATCCGCCGGCGGACGTCGCCGAGCCGCGCGAGGGCGCGGCGGGCCTCGGGGCTCGGCCCGCGCCCGGCGGCGCAGGCGGCCCCGGCCGGCGGCGGCTTGCGCGAGCGCTCGGTGAGCAGCACGGCGAGGACGCCGTCGGCCAGCGCGGTGACGTCCTCGACGAGCTCGGGAGGGGGCGCCTCCGCGGCGTTGGCCGCGCCGGCGCCGGCCTCGGCATCGCGCGCCGCGAGCCCCGCGACGGCGCGCCGGAGCGCGTCGCGCGCCTGCCGGCGCTCCGGGGGGAGCCTGGCTGCGCCGGTCGCCTGCGGATCCAGCGCGCCGGCGGCGCCGAGCGCGGCGTAGCGGGAGAGGCTCGCGGCGAGCGCCGCGAGGCCGGGGTAGGGCAGCGCCGAGGCGGGCGCGAGCGCGCGCTCGATCTGCGCGGACGAGAACGCGAGATCCGGCGCCTGACCGGAGGCGAGCCGGTACAGCGCGTCGGCGGCGTAGAGGCCGGCGACGCCCCATCCAGCCTGCTCGGTGAGCTCGCCGCGGAGCTTGGCGGTGAGCGCGCCCTGCAGGGCGAGGAAGTGCGGGGGCTGCACCTCGGGCGGGTACGCCATGCCCGCGAAGACGCCGGCGAGCGCCGCGCCGAGGACGGCCTCCGGGTCGTGCGCCTCGGCCATGCGGCGCTGCACGGCGATCTGCGTGAGGTCGACGATGGCGTCGCGGAGGGGCTCGTCGGCGAGCACCCCGGGGCTGTAGGCGAGGGGGATCAGCGCGAGCGCGCGGTAGCGGCGCGGCTCGGCCTCCGCGAGGGCGCGCAGCGCGGCGAGGTGCGCGAGGCCGAGCTCGGTGGCGCGGCGGTGGACGGCGCTGCCCGCGCTGCCTGCCTGGCTCGCGGCGGGCGTGGGGCTGCGCTCGTGGAGCAGGGCGGGCGCGTGGGCCCACGCGGTGCTCGTTTGCTCGACGGCGCGGACGAGCGCCTCGTAGCGCGGCAGCCACGCGTCGAGCGGGAGGCGCCGTCCCGGCGCCGCCGCGGTGCTCGCGGGCGCGGCGGAAGGGTCGCCCGGGGCGAGGGCGCCGGCGAGCGCCGCGGCGAACACGAGGTCGCGCGGGCCTTCCATGGGGGGCGCGACGTCCCGGCCGCAGCCGGGGGCCTTGCCGAGCAGGTCGTCGAGCGCGGCGCGCCGGTCCGCGGGGACGGCCCGCAGCAGGGCCGCGCCGCGGGCGCGCCACACGGCGCGGCCGTCCCGGGCCGTGCGCACGCGGAGGAGGTCGCCGTAAGGCGTGTCGCCCGGCGCGGGCGGCGGGTCCAGCCGGGGGGCCGAGGGCGCGAAGGGAGCGTCGTCCTCGGCCTCCTCGAGCGCGACCCCGGCGGTCGCGAGCAGCTGCAGCGCGTAGCGGCCGCGCAGGACCGGCTCGTCGTTCGGGTCGCGCCCCTTCACCGCGGCCGCGAGGGCGTCGGCCGCGGCCGCGGCCTCGACGTAGCGGAAGCGGCCGGCGGCGCCGAAGGCGCGGCGGACGAGCGCGGCGAGCGCGATGTCGTCCGCGACCCGCGAGAGCGACGCGTCGCCGCGCGCGATCGGCGCGAGGCCGGCCATGAACGGCGCGAGCGGATCGGCCGGAAAGAGCTGGACGACGCCGTGGCGGGCGCGCGCGTGGACGAGGTGCTCGTACCCGAGGGCCTCGCCGAGCGCGAGGAGCAGCGCGTCGGCGGCGAGGGCCCCAGGGGGCGGCAGCGGCGCGGCGCGGATCCATCTCGCCTCCGCCGCGGCCGCAGGCGCTCGCGCCGCGGCCGTGGCCTCCGCGCCGGCCTCGACGACGACCGCGGCCCGCGGCCCGGTCCCGCCGCGCCGGTCGAGGTCGCGGAGCACGAGCGCCCACGGGTCGTCGGCGTCCCGGGCGGCGCGGGCCGCGACGTAGCCGAGGGCGAGCTCGCGCGGCGGCCGGCCCTCCGCGAGCGCCGCGGCGAGGGCGCGCTCGCACGCGTCGAGGTGCGCAGGATCGCACTGGGCGGCCTTCGGGGGCGTGGCGCCCGGGGAGGCCGCGCCGCCGCAGCCTGCGGCGAGCAGCGCGAGGAGCAGCGCGGAGCAGAGCGGGAGAGCGCGCGGCGAGGAGGACACGCGATCGTGCAGCATGGCGCGCGCGCGACCTTACACGAAGACCGCGGCATGGCCGCGATCGTCTCGCGGACGGAGGAGGTCGGCCGCCCCGCACCCCGCCAGGTTGCGATGTCCCCGAGGATCCGTTACCAGATCGTTGCACCTCGACGCGACAGGGGCACCGCATGGCGATTTCTCCCGAGGACATCGTTCCGCTGAGCCAGGCGGAGGCCCGGCTCACGGAGCTCGCAGACGAGGTTCGCGCGGGTCACGAGAAGATCCTCACGCGGAACGGGGAGGGTTACATCGCCCTCGTCGACGCGCGCAGGCTAGACCACTATCACCGCCTCGAACGCGAGCACATTCACCTCACGCTCCTGGAGGAGGCGGATCGGGGACTCGACGATATGGAGGCCGGGCGGACGATGAGCGTGGAGGAGCTCCGCGCCAAGCACGGCCGATGAGTCGCCGCGCCACCGTTCGGGTCACCGAGAACTTCGAGCGGAACCTGGACGAGATCCGGCGGTTTCTCGAGGAGACGGGGCTCTCTTCCGCTTTCGGCGATCTTCTGGATCTCGTCTTCGACGACGTGATCCCGAGCCTGGAAGTCTCGCCCCCTGATCGGATTCGACTTCCTTGCGCGAGCGCCACACTCCACAGAGGTCGAGGCGCGGATCCTGGCGCTGAAGCGCCGCCTCGGCTCCGACGCGTCGCTGCGGGAGTACATCGCTGGTGAGTACCTGTTGCTCTACGCGCTCAGCGGTGAGCGGATCCATCTGCTGGCCATCAAGCACCATCGCCAGCTCTCGTTCGATTTGCAGGCGCTCTGGCGCCGGTGATCGCGCAGCGGTCGTCGATTCTCCTCGCTGTCGTCGATCGATCGTGCCGTCGGGGACAGGTGCCGCGGAGCCTTACGTCCGGTGCGGCGTCCGGACCGGGTAGCCCCTGTCTTCCTGCCTCCGGAGCGCCGTGCTACGCGCGCGCTATGCGACGGGCTTCGGAGCGACGAGGTGCCGGCGGCGCGGGGGGCGGCGGGAGCGCCGGTTGCGGGGCGCGCGGCGCCTCCGCGGCGCTCGGGCTCGCGATCCTCGCGCTCTCGGCGTGCAGCGAGGGCGAAGGCGGGTATGCCGGGACGACCGCGCGCGTCGGCAAGGACACAGAGACGATCTACATCAACAACGGCAGCGAGCCCGAGTACCTGGATCCAGGAAAGTCCAACGACTCGGCGAGCTCCACGCTGGTGCAGCAGATGTTCGAGGGGCTGACGACCTACGGCGCCGGCGACCTCCGCCCGGTGCAGGGGGTCGCGACCCACTGGGAGCAGAGCGACGACAACCGGCTCTTCCGGTTTCACCTGCGGCCGGAGGCGCGCTGGTCCGACGGCAAGCCGGTCACGGCGCACGACTTCGAGTACGCGTGGAAGCGGGTGCTGCGCCCCTCCACGGCCTCGCTCGCCGCGACGAACCTCTACGTCCTCAAGAACGGCGAGCTGTTCAGCCTCGGCAAGCTCAAGGCGCTGCGCGAGGCCGCGCCGCTCCGCGCGGCCCCCCGGCCCGACGCGCCATCCGCGCTCGATCTGCCGAAGGGGGCGTTCGTCGTGGTGCTGGCGCGCTCGCCGATCCAGGTGGACACGGCGATCGCGCCCCTCGCGGCGCTGCCGGAGGGATCCGCCGCCGTGACGTTCGCGAAGGGCGACGGGAAGGGCGGCGCAAGCGATCGGCTCTCGTTCGGCGCGGCAGGAGGCGGCGCGGCAGGAGGCGGCGCGGCAGGGGGCGACGCGGCCGCTGGCGGCGCGGCGCCGCTCGGCTCGGCGCCCGGCGGCGGCTGGCAGGGCGCCGTCGTCGACATCGTCCGCGTGGGCCCGCCGTGCAAATGCAACGGCGCCGCCGACCGGTGGTTCGAGATCGAGCGGGGCGGCGCGCGCGGCTTCCTCCCGGGCTGCGCGCTCGTCCCCCCCGCGGGCAACGCCGGCAACCCGGGCAAGGAGAGCGCGGGCGCCGCGCCCCGGTCGGAGGCGTACGCCGTCGTCACGCCGCACACGAGCCTCCCCACGTACGACGCCGCGGCGCCGCCCTCCGGCAGCGCCGCGCAGGGCGAGCCCCCCGTGGGCTTCGTGCCCGACGCGCTCCTCGTGGAGGACGACGGCGCTGTCGGCGTCCGGGCAAGGGACGACCATACGCTCGACGTGCAGCTGGAACAGCCCACGCCCTACTTCACCGATCTCACGAGCTACGTGACGCTCTTCCCCGTGCGCAAGGACGTGATCGAGGCGTTCGAGAAGCGCGGCGAGCCCGAGCTCTGGTTCCGCCCCGAGAACATCGTGGTCAACGGCCCTTACACGCTTGATGAGTGGAAGTTCCGTTACGAGATCACGATGAAGCGGAATCCGATGTACTGGAACCACGACAAGCTGAAGATCCACCGCGTCGTGTGGCTGGAGGTCGAGCTCTACAATGCCACGATGAACATCTACAAGGCGGGGGATCTCGACTACCTGGGCGACAACACCTCGCTCCCCGCCGAGCACATGGACTGGCTGTCGACCAAGCGGGATTTCCAGCGGTACCCGTACCTCTCCATCTACTGGTTCGAGTTCAACACGAAGAAGCCGCCGGTCGACGACGCCCGCGTCCGCTGGGCGCTCAACCTCGCGGTCGACAAGCGGCAGATCGTCGAGAAGGTCACGCGGGCGGGGCAGACGCCGGCCACGCACTACGTCCCGGACTACACCGGATCGGGCTACGACGAGGCGGTCGCCGAGGACAGGAAGCTCGGGGTCGATCCGTTCTCGTCGCCGGAGGTCGCGTTCAACCCGGAGCGCGCCCGCGCGATGCTCGCCGAGGCAGGGTACGAGGTCGTCCGGGAGGGCGACGGGTACCGGGCGAAGAACTTCCCGGCGCTCGAGCTCCTCTACAACACGAGCGAGGGCCACAAGCAGATCGCGGTCGCGGTCCAGGACATGTGGAAGCGCCACCTCGGCGTCTCGGTCACGCTGCGGAACGAGGAGTGGAAGGTGATGCTCAAGAACGTGCGCGACGGTCACTACCAGGTCGTGCGGTTCGGCTGGATCGGCGAGTACAACCACCCGGCGACGTGGCTCGGCACGCTGCTCTCGTACAGCCCGCAGAACCGGACCGGATGGGCCGACCAGGAGTTCGATGATCTGATGCGCGCCGCCGCGGCGACGGCCGATCCGAAGGAGAGCATCCGGGCGTTCCGCAAGGCGGAGAAGCGGGCCCTCGACCGCATGCCCAAGCTGCCGCTCTACTTCTACACGAAGTCGACGCTGGTGAAGCCGTGGGTCAAGGGGTTCAAGGGCAACTCGCGCGGCGTGCAGCTCGTGAAGTGGCTGTGGAACGACCCGAGCTGGCGCGACAACCCGTCGAACGAGACCGCGTTTCCGGAGCTCGAGTTCCCGGCGCCGGGGCGGCTAGGCGTGCCCTGACGCGCCCTGACGGCGCCGCTGGGCCGGCTAGGTCCCCGTTGACGCGCCGGCCTGTGCCGTGGCCTCATCGACGAGAGCGCGGCATAGACCCTCTCGGGAGAACGACATGAGCAAGACGATCCTGGTCACCGGAGGCGCGGGCTACATCGGCTCGCACACCTGTGTGGAGCTCCTCCACGCGGGCTACCGGGTGGTGATCCTCGACAACCTCTGCAACAGCCGCAAGGCGGCGGTGGAGCGGGTGGAGCGGATCGCCGGGAAGCAGGTGACGTTCATCCAGGGCGACATCCGCGACGCGGCGCTCCTGGATCGGCTGCTCGCCGAGCAACCGATCGACGCGACCATCCACTTCGCGGGGCTGAAGGCCGTCGGCGAGTCGGTCGAGAAGCCGCTCTCGTACTACGAGAACAACGTCGCGGGGACCGTGTGCCTGCTCAAGGCGCTCGAGGCGCGGGGCGCGCGGAAGCTGGTGTTCAGCTCGTCCGCCACCGTGTACGGCGATCCCGAGCGCGTGCCGCTCGACGAGGGGAGCCGGCTCGGGCCGACCAACCCCTACGGGCAGTCCAAGTTCATGGTGGAGCAGATCCTGCGCGACGTGGCGGCCACCGGGGGCTGGTCGCTCGGGTCGCTGCGCTACTTCAACCCCGTGGGCGCCCACGAGAGCGGGCTCATCGGGGAGGATCCGAACGGGATCCCGAACAACCTGACGCCGTTCATCACGCAGGTCCTGGTGGGGCGGCGCGACAAGCTCCGGGTGTTCGGGGGCGACTGGCCGACGCCGGACGGCACCGGCGTGCGCGACTACATTCACGTGGTCGACCTCGCGCTCGGGCACCTCGCCGCGCTGAACCGCATCTTCACCGTCGGCGACAGCTTCACCGTCAACCTCGGCACCGGGCGGGGACACTCGGTGCTGGAGATGGTGGCCGCGTTCGAGAAGGTCAGCGGGAGGCGCGTCGCCCACGAGATCGTGGCGCGCCGCCCCGGGGACGTCGCCTCGGTGTACGCGGATCCCGCGCGCGCGGTCGAGCTCCTCGGCTGGCGCGCGGAGCGCGATCTCGAGACCATGTGCCGCGACAGCTGGCGCTGGCAAGAGCAGAACCCGAAGGGGTTCGCCGATTAGGGCCGCGGATCTGAGGCGCGATAGAGCGCTCCTGCTCGCGGCCCTCTCGTGCCCGCTCGCGGCCTGCGCGAGCGAGACCGAGGGTTACGTCGGGACGACGTCGCGCGTCGGCAAGGACGTCACGACCTTCTACGTCAACAACGGCGACGAGCCGGAGTACCTCGATCCCGGCAAGGCCGTGGACTCCGTGAGCATCACGCTGCTCCACCAGATGTTCGAGGGGCTGACCAGCTACGCGCCCGGCGATCTCCACGCGGCGCAGGGGGTCGCGGCGCGCTGGGACCGGAGCGACGACAACCGGTTCTTCCGGTTCCACCTGCGGCCGGAGGCGCGCTGGTCGGACGGCAAGCCGGTGACGGCGCACGACTTCGAGTACGCGTGGAAGCGCGTGCTGCGCCCGTCGACGGCCTCGCTCGCCGCGACGAACCTGCACGTCCTCAAGAACGGCGAGCTCTTCAACCTGGGCAAGCTCAAGGCGCTGCGCGAGGGCGCGACGCTGCGCCGCGCGCCTCGTCCCGACGCGCCGCCCGCGCTCGAGCTGCCCAAGGGGGCGTTCGTGGTCGTGCTCGGCCAGTCGCCCGCCCGGGTGACGTCGGCGGTGGCGCCCCTGCCGGCGCCGCCCACCGGGGTGACCTCGGTGACGTACGGCGAGCCTGACGAGGCGACCGGCGCCGGCGAGCGGCTCTCGTTCGGCGCGGCCGGCGCGACCCCGCCGCCCGCGCCGCGCGACGCCACCCCGGGCGGCGGGTGGCGGGGCGCCGAGGTCGCGCTCCTCGCGGCCGGACCGCCGGTCGCCTGCAATGGCGCGGCCGATCGCTGGTTCGAGATCGAGGGGCCAGCGGGCCGCGGCTTCCTCCCCGGCTGCCTGCTCGCGCCCATCGAGGCCGCCGCGTACGCGCTGGTCGCGCCTCACGCGAGCCTCCCGACGTACGACCCCGCCGCGGCCACAGGCGCTCGCGCCGCGCCGCCTTCCGGCTCCGGAGGGGCGACCGGGTTCGTCGCCACGTCTTCGCTCGCGGAGGACGACGCCGCCGTGGGCGTGCGGGCCCGCGACGACCTGACCCTCGACGTCGAGCTCGAGCAGCCGACGCCGTACTTCACCGATCTCACGAGCTTCGTCACCCTGTTCCCGGTGCGCCGCGACGTCGTCGAGCCGTTCGAGGCGCGCGGCGAGCCGGAGCTCTGGTTTCGCCCCGAGAACATGGTGGTCAACGGGCCGTATCGGCTCGACGAGTGGAAGTTCCGGTACGAGATCACGATGAACCGGAACCCGGCGTACTGGGGCCACGACGCGCTCAGGATCCACCGGATCGTCTGGATGGAGATCGCCCAGTACAACGCCACCCTGCAGCTCTACAAGGCGGGGGACATCGATTACCTGGGAGACAACTGCGAGCTCCCGTACGACCACCGCAGCTGGCTGTCCGGGAAGAAGGATCTCCGGCGCAGCGAGTTCCTCTCCACGGTGTATTACGAGCTCAACACGAGGAAGCCGCCGGTCGACGATCCGCGCGTCCGGTGGGCGCTGAACCTCGCGATCGACAAGCGGGAGCTCGTCGAGAAGATCACGCGGCTCGGGAAGCCGGCGACCCACTACGTGCCCGACATCACCGGATCCGGCTATGCCGAGCAGGCGGCGGAGGACAGGGCGCGCGGCGTGGATCCGTTCTCGAGCCCCGAGGTCGGCCACGACCCGGCGCGCGCCCGCGCGCTGCTCGCCGAGGCCGGGTACGAGGTCGCCCGCGCGGGAGACGAGCTGCGGGCGAAGGGGTTTCCGCCGCTCGAGATCCTCTACAACACGGGGGAGGGGCACGCGCAGGTCGCCGTGGCCATCCAGGACATGTGGAAGCGCCACCTCGGGGTCTCCGCGACGCTGCGGAGCGAGGAGTGGCGGGTGATGCTCAAGGACCTCCGCGACGGCAACTTCCAGGTGATCCGGCTCGGCTGGCTGGCCGACTACAACCATCCGCAGACGTGGCTCGGGACGTTCCTGTCGCAGAGCCCCCAGAACCGGACCGGCTGGGCAGACGCGGAGTTCGACAAGGCGGTCGGCGAGGCGGCCGCGACGGCCGATCCCAGGGACAGCATCCGGCGCTTCCGGGCGGCCGAGCGGCGGGCGCTCGACGGGATGTGCAGGATACCGCTCTACTTCGAGGAGAAGCCGACCCTGGTGAAGCCGTGGGTGAGGGGGTTCATCCCCAACGCGCGGAACACGCAGCTCATCAAATGGCTCTGGATCGACCCGGACTGGCAGAAGCGGCCGGCCGGGGAGCCGCCGCCCGTGCTGGAGCTGCCGCCGCCGGGGCGGCTCGGGGGGCCATGACGGGCGCGCGCAGCCTCCTCACCGACGCCTCGATCGGCGCGACGCACGTGCTCCTCTGGGGCGCCCGCGCCGCGGTCGAGATCCGCTGTCCAGGCCCCGGCGTGCTGCGCGTGCGGCACGCCCCCTCGTCCGCGGTGACCAGCTTCACGCACCCCGAGCTGCCGCCCAAACACTCCTTCGCCGTGGTGGCAGACGGCGCGCTGCCGCTCTCCGCGCGCCGCGAGGGCGACGCGCTCCACGTGAGCGCCGAGGGCGCCTCTCTCGAGGTCTCGCTCGCCTCGGGCACATGGATCTTCAGCGACGCCGCGGGCCGCGCCCTCGCGCGCAGCGAGGCCGTCTCGGGGCAGGTCCGGCCGGCGTTCCCCGTGGACGAGCTCCGCTCCAGGCTCTCGCTCGCGGCGCCGCCGGGCGAGGCCTACCTCGGGTTCGGCGAGAAGGTCGGCCCGCTCGACAAGCGCGGCCTGCGATTCACGTTCTGGAACACCGACGCTTTCCCGCCGCACGTGGAGTCCGACCCGCTCTACGCCTCGATTCCTTTCTTCATCGCCCTCCGCGGCGGGGTGGCCTGGGGCCTCTTCCTCGACGAGCCGTGGCGCTCGGAGGTCGATATCGCCCTCAACGACCCGACCCGGATCGAATGGGAGTCGCGGGGCCCCGAGCTCGACGTCTACCTCCTGGCCGGCCCGCACCCGGCCGACGTCCTCCGGCGCTACGCCGCGCTCACCGGGCGCCCGGCCATGCCGCCCCTCTGGAGCCTCGGGGCGCACCAGTCGCGCTGGGGCTACGAGACCGAGGACGACGTGCGCGGCGTCGTCCGCGGCTACCGATCGCGCGGCCTCCCCCTCGACGTGGTCCACCTCGATATCGATTACATGGATGCTTATCGGGTCTGGACATGGGACCGCTCGCGCTTCCCCGACCCGGCGCGGCTCGCGCGCGAGCTCGCGGCCGAGGGCGTCAAGCTGGTGACGATCGTCGACCCGGGGATCAAGGCCGACGAGGGATATGCCGTCTACGAGGAGGCGAGAGAGCGAGACTACCTCGTCCGGCTGCCTCGCGGCGGCCCCCTGGTGGGAGAGGTCTGGCCCGACCCGGCGGTCTTCCCGGATCTCACGCGCGAGGAGGTGCAGCGCTGGTGGGGTGATCTGCAAAAGCCCTTCATCGACGCGGGCATCGCCGGCATCTGGAACGACATGAACGAGCCGGCGTGCTTCTCCGTCCGCCCCGACAGGGGCCTGCCGGCGCCGAGCGGCGGGCGCGCCGCGGGCCTCGGTGCCATCGAGGGCAGCACGCTCCCCGACGACGCGCGCCACGGCGCCCGGCGCCACCTCGAGGTCCACAACGTCTATGGACTCGGCATGTCGCGGGCCGCCCACGAGGGCCTCGCGCGCCACGCGCCGGAGCGGCGCCCCTTCGTGCTGACGCGCGCCGCCTTCGCCGGCATCCAGCGCTACGCCGCGGTGTGGACGGGCGACTTCGCCAGCAATTTCACGCACCTGGAGGCGTCCATCCCGATGCTGATCGGCCTCGGCCTCTCGGGCGTGCCGTTCGTGGGCGCGGACATCCCGGGCTTCACGGGGCGCGCGAACGGCGAGCTGCTCGTGCGCTGGATGCAGGCGGGGCTGTTCTATCCGCTGATGCGCAACCACGCGGCGAGGGGCAGGCCGGCGCAGGAGCCCTGGCGCTTCGGCGAGCCGTACCTCGGCCTCGCGCGCGCGGCGCTCGAGCGGCGCTACCGGCTCCTGCCGACCCTGTACACGCTCATGCACGAGGCGGCGGAGACGGGGATACCCGTCCTGCGGCCGCTGTCCTTCGCGGCGCCGGACGACCCCGAGGCGCTCCACGCCTTCGATCAGCTCCTGTTCGGCGGCGATCTGCTCGTGGCGCCGGTGGTGCGGCCAGGGCAGTCGAAGCGGCTGGTGTACCTGCCCGCCGGCGCATGGATGGACTTCGCGAACCTGGAGCGCGCGGGGAGCGTGGATCAGGGCGGGCGCCACGTGATCGCCGATGCGCCGCTCGGGGTGGTCCCCGTGTGGCTGCGCGCCGGAGGCGCGGTGGCGCTCACCGCGCCTCGGATGCACACGACGAGCGCGAGCTGGGAGGAGATCACGTGGCACGTCCACGCGGCGGAGCGCGTGAGCGGCCGCCTGGTCGAGGACGAGGGCGACGGCCACGGCGCGTCGCGCGCCACCCGGATCGAGGGCGGCCTCGACAGCGCCACGTTCTCGCTCGAGCGCAGCGCGACGGGCGATCTGCCGCTCGCGCGCGAGGTGGAGACGATCCGCGTCCACGGCGTGCCGGCGCCGCGCTCCGTGGTCGGGGCCAGGTCGCACCGCGCGATCGACGGGGGCGTCGAGATCGAGGTCGCGGCCGACTGGCGGCGGATCGAGCTCAAGGTGTCCTGATCGCGGCGGCGCCGTAAGCACGCTGCTGTTGCAGTGCCTGCATCACCAGCGCTCGCAGCGGCCGTGGCTGCAGAGGTGTGCCTTGGGCAAGCGCTCTCTGCACCCCGCACCGAGCATGGCAGCTCGACGAGTCGCTCGACGGGTTAGATAGTCTATTTTATCCGAGCTTGACCCGAGCACAGGGCCTACCGTTTCCTACGCTCCCGGCGTGAACTGGTGAAGGTGGTAATAAAAAGACTTCTTCACGGACGACTCCTCGCTCCCCTTGTAGATCAATGATAAATCGTCGCCGCCTTCCGACAAATCCCCGCCTTCAACGTCGTCGTCGGGGCTGTGGACCCTGTGGGGCCAGGCCTGCGAATGCCCCCTTCTCCACGCGATCCAGGGGCCTGGCGCCACAAGTCCACGGCCCTCGGGTCCGCTTCTGGACCCACAGATTTGCCGGAGGACCCTCATTTATTTCCAGGCTACGGCACGCAGGGAGCCCCGCGAGCGTAGCGGCTGTTGCTGCGTTTAGAGAGGTGCCACCGCGCCGCATGCCCGTGCCCGCGCGCGGCCGGTCCGCCGATTGCATCGCCTGCTGCGCCTGAACGGGAGATGAAATGATGGGACTGAGGCACCTCGCCACTTCGGCTTTCGTCGTCCTGGCGACACCGACACTCGCCGCTGCCAACGTCGTGCTGCTCGATCAGGGCTGGACCGAGGACGAGCGGCAGACCTACTACCGGACTTCGCAGGGCTCGGCGCTGATGTCGTACGACATCTTCCTGCACCTCGAGGAAGCCGGAAGCGAGCGATCATTCCGTGCCGACCAGAACATGGCGAGGTACGGCCTCGTTCCTCAGCCGGCCGATCGTCGGCGCAACCCGGACGGACTTCCGATCGGATGGACGAGAACGGTGGTCAAGGAAGGCCGGTGGAAAGGCGACTGGGCGGGGATCTCCTGCGCGGCCTGCCACAACGGCCAGCTCGAGTACCGCGGAACGAGCATCCGGATCGACGGCGGCTTCAACCACACGCTCGATCTCTTCGCCTTTCTCGAAGGGCTCGACGACGCCTTACAAGCGGCGAACAAGGACGCGGGGAAGTTCGCCCGTCTCCAGCGGCGCATCCCCGCGAGCAACCTGCGCGAGCGCCTGGCGGCCAACGCCGCCGAGGTCCACGCGATCCGCAGCCGGTACCTCCGCACCTCGACCCGGGTCGGGCCGGGCCGGATGGACGCGCTCAATCTCGTCCACAATCAGGTGGTGGCGAACTCTCTAGGGTATCCCGAGAACTGGATGGCGTTGAACGCTCCGGTGAAGTGGCCCTTTCTCTGGAATGCGCCGCAGTCGGCGTGGATCGGCTGGCGTGGCACCCAGCAATTCCCCCTGTCCCGCAACATCGGCGAGTCGATGGGGCTGTGGGTGAAAGCCAACCTGACGGCGAAGACTCCCGAGGAAGGCCTGTTCGACACGACCGCCGACATGAACGGCCAGATCGCGATGGAGGGTCTCCTGCGGCGTCTCGCGCCGCCACGCTGGCCCGAAGAGGTCCTGGGAAAGATAGACCGCGTGAAAGCGGCGGCCGGAAAGGCGCTCTTCCGGCAGGAATGCGCCCAGTGCCATTCGCAGTGGCCCCATCGGTGGGGCGAGCCGAAGCGGAAGGGCATGCGCTTCATCGAGAACGCATTGATTCCGGCGAAGACCATCGGCACCGACCCGACCCAGGTGCAGAATCTCACCTACGGCCTGAACCCGACCGTTTTCTCGGGCGCCCTCGCTCCGTTTCTTCCCCCTCCCCACAAAGGGCAGAGCATCGCGCCCGCGCTCGTCGTTCTCGTGACCGCGGTCTCGGGCGTGACCGAAAAAGCCCTCGCGAAGCTCGGCCTGAGCGCTGAGCAGACCGAGAACGTGACCGGCTACCGGAACGAGACCGAGCCGATGCCGCCGAACGGCCTGTACAAGGCGGCGCCCAGCGAAGGGATGTGGGCAATCGCTCCCTACCTGCACAACGGCTCGGTCCCCAACCTCTATGAGCTCCTCATCCCCGCGAAGGACCGCTCGAAGCGCTTCTACCTCGGGCGCGAGTTCGATCCCGTCAAGGTGGGCGTGGACACGTCGGGAGCCTCCGGCAAGTTTCTCTTCGACACGACGCTGGTCGGCAACTCGAACGCCGGCCACTCGTTCGAGGACGGCCCCATCGGCGACGGAGTCATCGGAAGGCGGCTCTCGGACGAGGAACGCTGGGCGATCATCGAGTACCTGAAGATCCTCCCCGAGGAGCCACGCCAGATCACGCCTTTCGGCGGACCGAAAGACCCGATCGCCGCCTGGAAGGATCCGACTTTTTACCACGTCAAACACCCTGGGGGTTACCAGGCAGGGCCGGCAGGTACCGAATGAAGACGTCGTTCTGGAGGAGCGCCGTGGCGATCGGGTTGTTTCTCTCCTGTCCGGGGCGCGTCACCCGCACGGCCAGCATTCCGTCGCTCGGGATCGCGGAGGAGACGCTCGAGCCGAACGAGGCTGCGCTGATCGAGGCGATCAAGGAAGAGACGCTCCGGATCATCCGCAAGCAGTATCCGCCGGGCGTGCGCCCGGTCCGCCGGGACGCCCACCCGAAGACGTTCGCCGTCGTGAAGGCGGAGCTCATCGTGCTCGACGACCTGCCGAAGGAGCTCCGGTACGGCGTTTTCAAGGCGCCCCGCAAGTTCGATGCGCTCGTTCGCTTTTCCGCGGGAGGAACCAAGGTGAAGCCGGACACGGAGCCGGAGCCGCGGGGCATGGCCATCAAACTCCTGGGGGTCGAAGGGGAGAAGCTCCTTCCCGCGGAGAAGCACGAGAAGACCCAGGACTTCATCATGATCAACTTCCCGGGATTCGCCGTGAGCAACCTCAAGGACTACCTGGAGCTGTTCCGGGCCGTCGCGGAGGGCCCTGAAGCGCGCGCCGCGTACATGCGAGCGCACCCGGAGATCGACAGGCTGAGTGCGCTCATGGCATCCCAGGTCCTCAACAATCCGCTTCAGTCGCAGTACTGGAGCGAGGTCCCCTACAAGCTCGGACCGGGCGCGATCAAGTTTTCGGCCAAGCCGGTCTCGCGAACAGGCGATCCGAGGCCCGAGAATCCGGGACCGGATTTCCTGCGCGAGGTGCTGCTCGAGCAGCTCAAGCGCGAGGACGTCTATTTCGACTTCATGGTGCAGCAGCAGACGGACCCGGTGAAGATGCCCATCGAAAACTCGACGATTATCTGGAGCGAGGAGCTCTCGTCGTTCCGGCGCGTCGCCATCCTGCGGATCCCGAAGCAGAACCCGGCGGACTTCAAGGACCTCGCGCTCGCCGAACTTCTGTCGTTCACGCCCTGGCATGCGCTGCCGGAGCACCGGCCGCTCGGCTCGATGAACCGCGCCCGGCGGGCGGCCTACGAAGCGGTGTCGAAGCTGCGGCACGAGATGAACGGCCAGCCGCGCTCCGAGCCGACCGAGCTTCCGTGACGGCTTCGGCTACCTACACGGCTGCCGCCAGGACCCCGATCAGCGGTGCTTCGTCACCCAGTCGATCGCCAGCCGCACCCGCGTGGAGAGCAGCCGCCGTGACGGGTACACCGCGAAGAGCTGGCGGGGCTCGACCGTGCGCCCCGTGATCGTGAGCTCGACGAGCGCCTCGCCCTGCTGCTCGATCACCTCGCGGGGAGCGCAGACCACGCCGAGCCCCTGCGCGGCGGCGGCGATCGCCACCCGCGGGTCGTTCACGCAAAACTGCGCGCGCGGCCGGACCTCCTCGATGGAGCCGTCCCGCCGGCGAAGGCGCCATGCGGCGCCCGGGTGGCTCAGGACCGCGGGCACGGACCCGAGCGACGCGCGCGCGAGCCGCGAGCGGCCCTCGAGCGCGTCCTGCACGAGGCGCGGCGACGCGGCCAGCGCGTACGGGAGCGACCACATCCGCCGCGCCACGAGGTCGGCGTCCTGAACGGGCCCAGCGCGGAAGGCGAGATCGACGCCCTCCTCGACCAGGGGGACGACCGCGTTCGTGAGCGTGAGCTCCAGCGACAGGCGCGGGTGCCGGGCGGCGAAGGAGAACAGCGCCGGCGCGATCCGCTGCGCGCCCGTCATTACGGGCGCCGTCACCCGGAGCCTGCCCGCGGGCTCGTCCTCCCGATCCGCGGCCCGGTCGAGGACCGAGCCGAGCTCGTCGAGCAGCGGCCCGGCGCGCTCGATCAGCCGCGCGCCCTCGCCGGTGAGGCCGACGCGGCGTGAGGTGCGCTGGAGCAGCCGCACCCCCAGCGCCTCCTCCAGCTGCGCCACCCGGCGGCTCACGGTGCTCGTGGGCACCCCCGTGCGCCGCGCCGCCTCCACGAAGCTCAGGTGGTGAGCGACGGCCGCGAAGAGCCGCACGTCCTCGAGGGAGATCATCCCGCTCATGGGACGGAGCATGCCACAGCATCCCATGGTTTGCCCGAGGCGCGCGCGCTACGCCTCGCTCATGCACCTTGAAGATCAGCATGTCGTCGTCATCGGCGGCTCGTCGGGCATCGGCCTCGGCGTGGCCAGGGCCTGCCTCGAGCGCGGCGCGTCTCTGACCGTCGTGAGCCGCTCGCGCGAGCGCCTCGCGCGCGCCGCGGCCGAGCTCGGGGAGCCGCGCCGGGTGCGCACCTTCGCGGCCGACGCGACGCAGGAGGCCGAGGTGCGGAGTCTGTTCAACGAGCATCCGCCGGCGCGGCATGTGGTGGTGACGGCGGTGGAGGGCCATTACCAGCCGATTCGCGCGCTGGACATCGCCGCGGCGCGGCGCGTGATCGACTCGAAGCTCGTGGCGGCCCTCCACGTCGCCAAGCACGCGCGGATCGAGCCGGGCGGCTCGCTCACGTTCACGGCGGGGATCGCGGCGGAGCGGCCGGGGCCCAGCGGGGCGGTCGTGGCCGCGGTGAACGGGGCGCTCATGGCGCTCGCGCGCGCCCTGGCCGTGGAGCTCGCGCCGGTGCGCGTGAACGCGCTGTCGCCGGGCTGGGTCGACACGCCGGTCTGGGACTCGCTCGCGGGCGGCGCCAAGCAGGAGCGCTTCGCGCAGCACGCGCGCCGCCTCCCGGTCGGGCGCGTCGGCGCGCCCGCGGACATCGCCCACGCCGCGCTCTTCCTCATGGGGAACGGGTTCACCACGGGCGAGGTGCTGCGCGTCGACGGGGGACACCGCCTCGTCTGAGAGCCTGAGCCCGCCCAGGGAGGTGGCCGGATTCGATAGGTGCGGAACGCGAAACCAGGGACGGCAAGCGAGGGAAGCAAGAAAACCGCGGGAAGCGAGGGAGGCGCGCCGCAGCCGCCGCCTGGCCCATCGAACAAGGCATGTTCCCCGAGCTTGCCGCAACGCTTGCCACAACACTTCACCGCGCGATCGCCATGAGACGCGGTTGACAAAAGCCGCGAAGTATGGTTGTGCTACTGCTCTCTAGGAGTGCACCATGTACCCTCGTTCTTTCTTTCTTCTGACCTTCGCAGCGGTAGCCCTGGCGTGCTCTTCGACGCCCGACGAGAGCAGCGGCCCGACCTCCGGGTCCGGCGGCAGCAGCGGGACGCCCGCGAGCAGCAGCGGGACGCCGACGAGCGGCGTTAGCAGCTCGACCGGCGACGATTTCGGGACCATCACGGGGGGCAACGCGAGCGCCGGCGCAGGCGGCGCAGGCGGCAGCGATTGCAAGAGCGTCCTCGATGTCACCTATCGCGACTTCAAGGAGACGCACCCCGACTTCGAGATGGCCAGCTTCAGGGGCGACGAACCCCGTCGCCAGCTCATCGAGCCGACGCTCGACGGCGATCGGAAGCCGGTGTTCCTCGATTCCATCGGCTGCTTCGCGCAGCTGCCGGCCCCGCTCGGCTGCAGGGACGGGGTCGGCAACCAGAAGACCATCACGAGCGAGGAAAGCTTCAACCAGTGGTACCGGGACGTGCCGGGCGTGAACATGACCTTCACCAAGGAGCTCGCGCTCGACGAGTCGCCGCCCGGATCGGGGCAGTACGTGTTCGACAGCGCGGATTTCTTCCCGCTGGCGCCGGAGGAGGGGTTCGGGGTCACCCCGCCCAACAACGGCAAGAGACAGAACTTCCTCTTCACCACCGAGATCCACCTGATGTTCGGCTACGTCGCCCGTCAGAAGTTCACCTTCCGGGGCGACGACGACATCTGGATCTTCATCAACGGCAAGCTCGCGCTCGACCTGGGCAGCATGCACGGGCCCGCGGAGAGCGTCATCGACTTCGATGCCCAGGCCCGGGACCTCGGCATCTCGCCGGGCAACAGCTACTCGATGGACATCTTCCACGCGGAGCGCCACACCGACGGGTCGAACTTCCGCATCGAGACCAACATCTCCTGCTTCGTGCCCGTCGACATCCCGCTGTGACGCCCCCGGGCTCGCGCCGCGCCCTCTCGCAGGCCTGAGCCCGGCATCCCCAACCGCCGGACATCCCCGAGAGCGTGCGGGCGTCGAGGATCGCCGTCACACGTCGAGAGCGATGTTGTTGGGGTTGGCGGCGTCGATCTTGACCGGCACGACGAGGCCCGGCTGCACGCGGGGGATCGCCATCTGATGGATGACCGCGAGGATGGCCGCGCGGTAGGGCGGCGCGTTCGGGCGATACACCTCGAGGTCGACCCGGCACTGCGGCTGGTAGTTGATCATCGTGCCGGTGGGCTGGACGACGAGCACGCGGGCCTGCGCGGGCAGGCCCGTCATGCGGAGGTTGGCCGCCGCCGTCTGGGCCTGGATCATCTCGTTCGCGCCCGCGAGCATCTTGTTCGCGTTCTTCATCATGGGCAGAAAGACGGTGACGAACACCACGGCCATGACGCCCAGCACGACGAGGGTGATCACGATTCCTAAGAGGGGACCGGCGATCGACATGGGAGCCTCCACACGACTGCGTTGAGGGGCCGGCGGTCGGCGGAGCGTAGGGGAGGACCCCGAGCTGCGCGTCGCACCGGCGAGGGAGCGACCGATGCCACGGGGCTCCTCCGCGATCACCAGGGGAGCACGAAAGGGCTCCAGCGACAATCCCGCGGAGCGCGCCGCCCTCGCCGTGGCCGCGGGAGATGTGCGGCGATCGAAAAGGAGGCCAGAGCCACCGAAAGCCCGGCCAATGACGCGCTCCTCGGGCGGTGCCAGGCTCCTCTCCCATGATCGATGACAAGAGGATTGACCGATGACGAACAGCGCTGAACCACTCAACTTCAGCGACGAAGCGCACTGGACCGCCGTGGCGGCCAGCTACGAGCGCTGGGCCGAGCCGTTGACGGCGGGCTTCGCGCGCGCGGCGCTGTCGCTGGCGGGCGGGCTCAGGCAGGGCGAGCGCCTGCTCGACGTCGCCGCAGGGACGGGCGCCCTGGCGCTGGCCGCGGCCGAGGCAGGCGCGCGCGTGCTCGCGACCGACATCTCGCGCGGCATGGCGGCGCGCCTGCGCGAGCGACTGCAGCCCTTCGCCGGGAGCGAGGCGCGGGTGATGGACGGGCAGGCGCTGGACGTGGAGGACGCGACCTTCGATGTGAGCTGCTCCGTGTTCGGCGTCATGATGTTCCCCGACTGGCGCCGCGGCATGGCCGAGCTCGTCCGCGCGACCCGGCCCGGGGGCCGGGTCATCGTGGCGACCTGGTCGAGCCCGGAGGGGGCAGGCCCGGGGCCGCTCTTCCTGCAGGCCTATCGCCGCACCTTCCCGGAGGCGCCGATCCATCCGCCGCCCCAGGGCATGACGGCGCTGTGCTCGCTGGAGGGCCTGAAGGCCGAGATGCTCGGGGCCGGGTGCGGCGAGGTCGCCGTGCACGCGGTCGACGGCGCATGGGGCGGATCTTCGGTGGACCGCGTCATGACGGATCTCGACGAGATCCTGCCCGTCATGCACCTCTACGCCGCGCTGGACGGCGACGGGCGCGCTCGGCTACGCGGACCGCTGCGCGCCGCCATCGAGTCCTTCGCCGAGCCAGGCGGGGCCGTGCGTGTCCCGGTGACGGCGAACATCGCGATCGGCCGTAAACCCCGCTGACCATGGAATGCAGCGCGGCCCGGGCCGCGGGCCGCCGGGATCAGCCGGTCACGTTGTCCCACGCGACGGCGGTCGGCCCGAGGAGCGAGCGCCCGCCGGTCGCGATGACCTCTCGGTACCAGGAGAACGAGTCCTTCGGGATCCGTCGCTGCGTCGCGTAATCGACGTAGACCAGCCCGAAGCGATCCTTGTAGCCCTCGGCCCACTCGAAGTTGTCGAGGAGCGACCAGGCCCAGTACCCGACGACCGGGACGCCCTCCTGGACCGCCCGCGCCAGGCCGAGCAGGTACCGGTGCATGACGTCGATGCGCTTCGGGTCGTGCACCTTGCCGTCGAGGAAGACCTGGTCCCGCGTCGCCAGGCCGTGCTCGGTGATCCCGATGGGCAGCCTGTACCGCTCCCAGAAGTACCTCGATCCCCAGTAGAGCGTGCTGGGGACGATCTGCAGCCAGTCGAGCGTCCCGCGCGGGTAGCCCGGCGGGGAGACGACGCGCTCCGGCCTGCCGTCCTTGCCCTGCCGCCACGTGCCCGCCGAGTACATGTTGAGCCCGAGGTAGTCGATCGGCCGCTTTATCTGGTCGAAGTCGCTGGCGGGGAACTCGGGCATGTCGTCGCCGAAGAGCCGGAGGCCGCTCTCCGGATACCGCCCCTCGAGCACCGGACAGATCCACCAGGCGTTGTTCCAGGGGTTCTTGTCATAGACCGAGAAGATCGCCTCGCGCGCCGCCTCGATGTCCGCCGGATCCTCGGTCGCCGGGCGCTGCACCTGGGTGGCGAGCACGTAGCCGATCTTCGCCGCCGTGGCCGCGGCGCGCAGGGCGTCCACCTGCTTGCCGTGCGCCCGCATCTGGTTGTGGGCGGCGGTCAGGTACTCCCGGTAGGGGAGCTTGAGCCCGGGGGCGAAGACCCCGTTGAGGAGCGCGTTGCCGATGAACGCCTGCGGCTCGTTCTGCGTCACCCACCAGGGCACGCGATCGCCGAGCCGCCGGGCGACGACGGTCGTGTAGTCCGCGAACCAGTCGGCGACGTCGCGCTGGAGGAACCCGCCGCGATCCTGGAGCGCCTGGGGGAAGTCCCAGTGGAAGAGCGTGCACATGGGCACGATGCCGGCGCGGAGGAGCTCGTCGACGAGGCGATCGTAGAAGTCGAGCCCCTTCGGGTTGACCTTGCCCGTGCCGTCCGGGAGGACCCGCGTCCACGAGACGCTGAAGCGGTAGCTCTTGACCCCGAGCTCGGCGAGCAGCCCGACATCTTCCTTGTAACGGTGGTAGTGGTCGCAGGCGACGTCTCCGGTGTGCCCTTCGAAGACCTTCCCAGGGGTCTTCGAGAAGACGTCCCACACGGAGGGCGTCCGGCCATCCTCGCTGGCGGCGCCCTCGATCTGGTAGGCCGCGGTGGCCGTGCCCCACAGGAAGTCCGCGGGAAACGGCGCGGCCGTCGCGTTTGCTCGGCCTGCGCCGGCCGAGGCGGCGGTCACAGGCGGGGGCGCGGAGGAGGGAGAGGCGTTGCTCGCGGAGAGCGACTCGGAAGGATGGAGAGCCATGGAGGCATCATCCACGGCGTGCGCGGGACAGCAATGGGTTCGATGCGCGTCGATGCGGGTCGACGCGGGTCGATGATCGCGCCGGTCGCTTGACGGCCCAGCGCGGCTCGACAACATGGGCGGCATGCTCGCGATCCGACCGAAAGCCGCAGGCGGCCCCGAGGTGATGACGCTGGAGGAGCTCCCCACGCCCGCGCCGGGCCCGGGGGAAGCCGTGGTCCGCGTCGAGGCCGCCGGCGTGAACTTCATCGACATCTACCAGCGGAGCGGCCAGTACAAGCTCGAGCCGCCCATCCCGCTCGGCCTCGAGGGCGCGGGGCGCGTCGAGGCGGTGGGGCCGTCCGTCACCGAGGTGAGGGAAGGGGACGAGGTCGCGTGGACCGGCGGCCCCGGCTCGTACGCGACGCACGTCCGGATCCCGGCCGCGAAGCTCGTCCCCGTGCCCGCGGGCGTCGGCGCGAAGCGCGCCGCGGCCGCGATGCTCCAGGGCATCACGGCGCAGTACCTCGTGCGCTCCACGTTCCCGCTCGGCCCCGGCCACACGTGCCTCATCCACGCGGCCGCGGGCGGGGTCGGCCTGCTCCTGTGCCAGATGGCGAAGCGGCTCGGCGCGCGCGTGATCGGCACCGTCTCGACCGAGGAGAAGGCGGGCCTCGCGCGAGGCGCCGGCGCCGACGAGGTGATCCTGTACACGAAGGCCGATTTCGAGGCCGAGGCGCGCCGGCTCACGGGCGGCGCCGGCGTCCACGTCGTCTACGACGGCGTCGGGAGCGACACGTTCGTGAAGGGCCTGGGCGCGCTCCGCCTGCGCGGCACGATGGTGCTCTTCGGCCAGTCGAGCGGGCCGGTGCCGTCGTTCGACCCGCAGATCCTGAACCAGAAGGGGTCGCTCTACCTCACGCGGCCGAGCCTCGGCCACTACACCGCGACGCGCGAGGAGCTGCTCGAGCGCGCCGCCGACGTGCTCGGCGCGATCGCGCGCGGCGAGCTCACGATCTCGATCGGCGCCACGTACCCCCTCGCCGAGGCGGCGGAGGCGCACCGCGCGCTCGCCGGGCGGGCGACGACGGGGAAGGTGCTGCTCATCCCGTAACGGACGGAATCGTCGCGCGGAGGCGCGATTCGAGGCGCGGAGGATCTGGGGAGTTCGGCCCTGCTGCGGGAGCTCCTTGTCTCTCTGGTTCTCTCAGGCGTGCAGACGTGCGCTGTACGCGAGCAGCCTCCGGCCAATCCGGCCGTTGACCGTGTCGTCTTCGGGCCGGTACGCTCCCGGCGCGGAGGTGCTCATTCCATGGCCGAACGTCCCACGCTTGCTCCCGAGAAGATCTCGGACACGGTGAAGTCGCAGATCGCCGGATTTCATCGGTCCATCGTCGACGAGGTCGCGGCGGCGGTGAGCCGCGATCGGGTGGTCCTCGTCGGGATGGCCCAGAATCCCTTCGTGAAGAAGGCGCGCCAGCTGCTCGACGGAGAGGGCGTGAAATATACCTACCTGGAGTACGGGAGTTACCTCTCCAGGTGGAAGGAGCGGCTCGCCATCAAGCTCTGGGCCGGCTTTCCGACGTTCCCGATGGTGTTCGTCGGCGGGGTCCTCGAAGGCGGCTACGCGGAGCTCGTGAAGCTCCGCGATCAGGGCAAGCTCAAGGGCTAGCCGTGAACATGCGCGCATGAACGCCGGGCACAGCGCGCAGGCCGCCTCGGCCGCGGCGCTTCGCGCGGCGCGACGTGCCGCGCGAAACGCCGCGGTCGACCGGCGGTTCCGTGATATGCGGGAGGTCGCGGCGCGCCCTCGCGGCGGTCGCCGCGCTGAAGACGGCAGCACGGAGGCACCTCGTGACATCGCTCGGGATCCACGGAAGGCGGCGGGATGACGGGGCGAGCGGCGCGGCCCGGCGGCCGGGAGGCGGCGCGCCGTGAGCTCCTACGCCATCAAGCGGCTGCTCTCCATCATCCCCACGCTCTTCCTCGTCGCCACCCTGGTGTTCGTCCTGGTGCGCATCGTGCCGGGCGGCCCGTTCGACCAGGAGCGGGCGGTGCCCGTCGAGGTCCAGCGGCAGCTCGACGCCAAGTACCACCTGAACGATCCGGTGCTGAAGCAGTATGGCGACTGGCTCCTTGCGCTCGTCACCCGAGGCGACCTGGGCCCGACGTTCAAGTACCCGAACCGCACCGTCAACGAGATCATCGCGCTCAGCCTGCCCGTGTCGATGCAGCTCGGGTGCTGGGCGATGCTCTTCGCCCTCGCGACGGGCATCCCGCTCGGCATCATCGGCGCGATCCGCCAGAACACCTGGAAGGACACGGCGGCCATGGGGGTCGCCATGGTCGGCCTCAGCGTGCCGCGGTACGTGCTCGCCCCGCTGCTCATGCTCGTCTTCTCGCTCAAGCTCTACTGGTTCCCGGTGGCGCGCTGGGAGACGTGGCGGCACATGGTGCTGCCGGTCATCTGCGCCGGGCTCCCTGTCGCGGCCTACATCGCCCGGCTGACGCGCGGCGGGATGCTCGAGGTGATCCGCTCGGATTTCATCCGCACCGCCCGCGCCAAGGGGCTCTCGGAGCGCAAGGTCGTCCTGAAGCACGCGCTCCGGGGCGGGCTGCTCCCGGTCGTGAGCTTCCTCGGCCCCGGCTTCAGCGGCCTGCTCGTCGGCTCCCTCGTCGTCGAGAAGATCTTCAACATCCCCGGCATGGGCCGTTACTTCGTCGAGGCGGCCACGAACCGCGACTACAACCTCGTGATGGGGGTCATGCTCGTCTACGGCTTCCTGCTCATGCTCTTCAACGCGATCGTCGACGTGGCGTACGCCTTCATCGACCCGCGGGTGGAGCTGCGCTGACCATGCTCCACGCCGCCCTCCCGCAGCCCGCCGCCCCCGGCGATCCGCCCGCCGCCCCTGGCGGCGCGGGCGGCGCGGCACCAAGCCCGGCCGGCCCGCTGCGGCTCGACGCGCTGGAGCAGGGATCGAGCCTCGGCCGCGACGCGTGGCGGCGGCTCCGAAAGAACCGCGCCGCGGTCGCCTGCGGCGTCGTGCTCATCGCGATGATCCTCGCCTGCATCCTCGTCCCGGAGCTGTCGAGCTACCGGTACGACAAGGCGGATCTCAAGCTCGGCGCGCAGCCCCCGTCGCTCGCCCACTGGATGGGCACCGACTACTTCGGCCGCGATCTGATGGCCCGCGTCTTCTTCGGCGGGCGCATCTCGTTCGCCGTCGGCATCGTCGCGACGCTCGTGAGCTTCGTCATCGGCGTGAGCTGGGGCGGGGTAGCCGGCTACTTCGGCGGCAAGGTCGACGCGATCATGATGCGCATCGTGGACGTGCTCTACACGTTCCCGTTCCTCATCCTCGTCATCCTGCTGATGGTCTTCTTCGCGAACGACCAGACGGTCCTCTACCGCGCCTGGAAGGTCGCGCTCGGCCTCTTCGTCAAGGAGCCGTCGGACCCGAGCTACTTCCCCATCTTCCAGATCGTCGTCGTCTTCGCGGCCCTCGGCGGCATCTCCTGGCTCACCATGGCCCGCATCGTCCGCGGCCAGGTCATCGCGCTGCGCGGCCAGCCGTTCATCGAGTCGGCGCGCTCGATCGGCGTCGGGCACGCCGCGCTGATCTTCCGGCACCTCGTGCCGAACGCGGTGGGCCCGATCATCGTCTACACGACGCTCACCATCCCCGAGGTGATGATGACCGAGGCGTTCCTGAGCTTCCTCGGCCTCGGCACGCAGGAGCCGCTGTCGAGCTGGGGCCTGCTCGCGTCCACCGGCGCCGACGCGATGGACCTCTTCCCCTGGCAGCTCGTCTTCCCGGCGCTGATGCTCGCGCTCACGCTGATCTGCTTCAACTTCCTCGGCGACGGGCTCCGCGACGCCCTGGATCCTCGCATCCGAAAGGACTGAAGGGCGCCGCGCTCCATCTCCGGGACGCGCGCGCCCGCACGGACCATGCTGCTCGAGGTCAAGAACCTGAAGACCCACTTCTTCACAGAGGAGGGGGTGGTCCGCGCGGTCGATGGCATCTCCTTCAGCCTCGATCGCGGCGAGGTCCTCGGCATCGTCGGCGAGTCCGGCTCGGGCAAGAGCGTGACGAGCCTCTCCCTCCTGCGGCTGATCCCCGACCCGCCGGGCAGGATCGTCGGCGGCCAGATCCTGCTCGAGTCCGAGGGCGGCGTCGTCGAGGACCTCGTGGAGGCGAGCGAGGCGCGGATGGAGCGCGTCCGCGGCGACCGGATCGCGATGATCTTCCAGGACCCGATGACGTCGCTGAACCCTTACCTCCGGGTGAGCGAGCAGCTCATCGAGGTGCTGGAGCTCCACCGCCGGATGGGCCGCGCCGAGGCGCGCCGGCGCAGCGTCGAGATGCTGCAGGCGGTCGGGATCCCCGCGGCGGCGTCGCGGATCGACGACTACCCGCACCAGCTCTCGGGCGGGATGCGGCAACGGGTGATGATCGCGATGGCGCTCCTGTGCGACCCCGATCTGCTGATCGCCGACGAGCCGACGACGGCGCTCGACGTCACGATCCAGGCGCAGATCCTGGACCTGATCGGGGAGCGGAAGGAGGCGCTCGGCGCGGCCGTCCTCCTCATCACGCACGACCTCGGCGTCGTGGCGAAGATGGCCGATCGCGTCGCGGTCATGTACGCCGGGCGCATCGTCGAGGAGGGCCCCGTCGGCGCCATCTTCCACGCCGCCCGGCACCCGTACACCATCGGCCTGTCGCGCTCGATCCCGCGGCTCGACGACGCGCGCGGCGGGGACCTGGTGCCCATCCCCGGGATGCCGCCCTCGCTCGCGCGCCTGCCGCCGGGCTGCCCGTTCCACCCGCGCTGCGCGCACGCGATCGCGGCGTGCCGGGAGGAGGCGCCGCCGCCGCGCGTCGTCTCGGGCGAGGGCAACAGGAAGGCGCTGCACGTCGTGCGGTGCCACGTCGAGGACGTCGCAGGACGAGCGCCATGACCACCGCCGCAACCCCTCCGCCGCTGCTCTCGGTACGCGATCTCAAGGTCCACTTCCCGGTGCGTCGCGGCCTGCTTCAGCGGCAGGTCGGCACGGTGCGCGCGGTCGACGGCGTCTCGTTCGACGTCGACCGCGGCGCGACGCTGGGTCTCGTCGGCGAGTCCGGATGCGGCAAGTCGACGACGGGCCGGGGCATCCTCCGCCTCGTCCCGCCCACGTCGGGGAGCGTGAAGATCGACGGCCGGGAGATCCTGACGCTCGAGCCGCGCGCGCTGCGGAAGGCGCGCCGCGAGATGCAGATGATCTTCCAGGACCCGTACGCGAGCCTGAACCCGCGCATGACGGTCCACGACCTCATCGCCGAGCCGCTCTCCACCCACGGCCTCGTCTCGTCGCGCGACGAGGCGCTGCGCGAGGTGGCGCGCCTCATGGAGCTCGTCGGGCTCTCGCCCTCGTACATGCGGCGCTATCCGCACGAGTTCTCCGGCGGCCAGCGGCAGAGGATCGGCATCGCCCGCGCGCTCGCCCTGAAGCCGAAGCTCGTGATCGCGGACGAGCCGGTCAGCGCGCTCGACGTGAGCATCCAGGCCCAGATCGTCAACCTGCTCGCGTCGCTCCAGCGCGAGCTCTCGCTCACGTACGTGTTCGTCGCGCACGACCTCGCCGTGGTCCGCCACCTGTCAAGCGAGATCGCGGTGATGTACCTCGGCCGGATCGTGGAGCGCGCTCGCCCGGACGAGCTCTTCCGTTCACCGCAACATCCGTACACGCAGACCCTGCTGTCGGCGATCCCGATCCCGGATCCCGATGTCGAGCGCACGCGCCGCCGCCTGCCCCTCGTCGGCGAAGTGCCGAGTCCGCTGAACCCGCCGTCAGGGTGCCATTTTCACACACGCTGTCCCTATACGATGGACCGGTGCAGCGCCGAGGCCCCTCCGCTGGAGGAGCGTCGCCCTGGGCACTGGGCCGCCTGCCATCTCACCGAGTTGCCCACGGCACCTACGCATCCGTGATGTGATCCGGCGGCGCGCAATACCCCACATCGGCTGAGCTCGTTGTCCAGACATGACGTGGAATGTCCGATGACAGGATTTTCCTGACCTCTGCGTGCAGTAGCGGGGTTAGGATCCTGGGACCGATGCCGCGAATCTCTGACGCCACGCTTCGCGCCCAGATCCCGACGGCCCTTCTCATCGGCGGCGATCAGGCGTTGCTCCAGCGCTGCCAGACGGCGGCGATGGATGTGGGGATCATCGTCAAGGCGTGCCCGGTATCGATGGCCGCCGCGCTCGCGGAAGAGCGTCGGCCGGTGGTCATCGTGGTCACGTCGTCGACTTACGCGCTCGCTCCCGAGGCGTTCGAGGAGATCGCGCGCGACGTGGTCAGCACGCTCGTGCGGGTCGACGAGGCGATGGTGGAAGACGATCTCGGGGCGCTGCTGGCCACGGCGGCGCGCGAGAGCCGCAAGCAACGCTCGCGGCAGCTGACGCCCGGTCGCTATTCGATGATGCCGGCGGACGAGAGCGCGTCGGTGCCGCGGTCGGAGCGCTTGACCATCGGGGTGATGAAGGCGGACCCGGCGTCGCGGCGCGACCCCGAGGCGACGCCGCTGCCGCGCTCGGGGCCGCGCAGCGCGGGCGCGCAGGAGCTCGCGTACCGCGAGCGCGTGGCGGCTGCCATGGCTGCGCAGCGGCCGGAGCGCTCACGCGCGGAGGCGCCGGGGGAGGCGGCGTACCGCCCGCGCGAGGCGCCGGTGCCGCGCTCGGAGCGCCTGGGGGTCATGGTGGGGCCGCCCTCGTCGCGGGCGCGCCGTGAGCTGCCCGCTCCGACGCCGCTCCCGCCGCCGCCGGCCGCTGGCCCGGTGGTTGCGCGCCGAGACGCGTCCAGGCCGGTGCAGGCATCGCCGGCGGCTGGAGCGTACGTGCGGCGGGATACGCCGCTGGCAGGCTCGCATCCGGCCGAGGCATACGCGCGGCGGGATACGCCGGTGGCTGGCTCGCAGCAGGCCGGGGCGTACGCGCGTCGGGATGCGCCGGCCGCGACGTCTGCACGGCGGGAGGCGTCGGCTCCGCTGCCGCAGCAGGCCGTTCCGAGCTCGCGGCAGCAGGCCGGGGTGGTTCCGCGTCGGGATACGCCGGCGGCGCATGCGCTTCCGCGGCAGGTGCCTCCGTCGCCTGCCGCGCAGCGCGACGCGCAGCCGTGGGAGCAGCGCGACGCGCAGCCGTGGGCGGAGAACATCGGCCTGCAGCCAGGCGCGGCGCCCCCGCAGCGGGAGGCGCTCGCGATGGGCTCGCAGGACGGCGAGGCGCACGGCGGTCATTCCGCGTCGCCGCCGAGCTCCCATCGCGCGCCGCCGAGCTCCCATCGCGCGCCGCCCAGCTCCCATCAAGCGCCGCCGTCCTCTCGCAGAGCGCAGTTCCACGTCGACATCGCTCTCCTGTTCGATGAGCGAGGTCTGCCGCGCGCCGATCCGCAGGCGAAGTGACGCTCGGCCGGGGCGCGCCGGGCGGCTCGTCCGCTGGCGGGGGCGCCGGGCGATCCCTTTGCCGGCGAGGGACCGCGTCCCACGGGTGACCGGCGGCGCGGCGGAGGGTAAGCTTCGCGCGGCCATGACGACAGGGACGAAGCAGGAGTCGATCCACGGAAAGCTCGTTCGCGCGCTCGATCCCGTGCACATCGAGGTGGAGAACGAGAGCCGCATGCACAGCGTGCCGGTGGGCTCGGAGACCCACTTCAAGGTGCTCGTGGTGAGCGAGGCATGCCGGGGCCTGAGCCCGCTCGATCGCCACCGCCGGGTCAACGAGCTGGTGCGCGAGGAGTTCCGCTCCGGGCTGCACGCCCTGACGATCCGCGCGATGACGCCGGACGAGTGGGAGCGGCAGGGGGGCGCGGACTTCCGCTCTCCCCCGTGCCTGGGCGGCTCCAAGGCTGCGCCGGAGCCCGGCGCCAAGTCGGGCTGAGCGGCGAGGCGCGCATGGAGCTCGTCGTCGCCCTCGTCTCGGACCTGCACTTCGGCCCGGAGGCGTCGTTCGGGGGCAAGCTGCGCAAGCTCACGGGCGAGGCGCCCGAGCTGACCCGCGCCTTCGTGAGGCGGATGAACGAGATCACGCGGCCCGATCTCGTCGTGAACCTGGGCGACGACATCGAGGACGAGGGGCCCGAGGCGGACCGGGAGCGCTACGGCGCCTGCATGGCCGCGCTCGGCGGCCTGAAGGCCGAGCTCTTCCACGTCGCCGGCAACCACGACGTGATCCACCTGAGCGAGGCCGAGCTGCTGTCCGCCTGGGGCAGACCCGAGGCGACGCGGCTCCACTACGCCTTCGACCGCGGCGGCTTCCACTTCACGGTCCTTCACACGCGCGAGCGCAAGGATCACGACATCTCGCTCGGGCCAGAGCAGCTCGCCTGGCTCGGCGAGGACCTCGCGGCGTCCCCGCTGCCCAAGATCGTGCTGATGCACCACAGCGCGGCCGATCAGGATCTCCGGGGCAACCGCTGGTTCGAGGGGAGCCCGCACATCTGCCTCGTGCGCGAGCGGCGCGCGATGCGGAAGCTCTTCGAGGAGCACGGCGTGCTCGCCGTCTTCAACGGCCACCTGCACTGGAACCACCTCGACGTGATCCGCGGCATCCCGTACGTGACGCTCCAGAGCCTGATCGAGAACCTCGACGACGACGCGCCGGGCCGCCCCGCCGCGGCGCACGCGGTCGTGCGGCTCGGCCCGAAGCGCATCGTGGTGGAGATCGAGGGCGCGGAGCGGGCGCGGTACCAGTTCGACCGGCGGTAGGGGGCGGAGAGCGCCCGAGCGGGAAATTGAGGTCGGGAATCGGCCGACAGATCCGCTCCATTCCAATGCCCGGTTCCGATCGTCGTTTTCAGGCGTGCGTCGGCTCGAAACGCCAATTGACACCTCATTCGGGGGCGCTTTAGCGTTATTTCGACCGTCATGCGTCGCAACGACTCACGCCTCCGCCCCGCTCTCCTCCTCGCACTCGCCTTGTTCGGCGCCGATTGCGGTGACGATGCCATCTGTTCGCCAGGCGCCCTGTCCGCCTGTTTCCTCGCCGACGGGTCGCTCGGCGCGCAGCAGTGCAACGCGGATGGCACCGCGTTCGGCGCGTGTGCCCCCGTGGCGAGCGGCTCTGGACGAGGGTGCGAACACCTCGGCGAAGCGTGCTGTCCCGCGCTCCCCGAAGAGCTCGTCGCGGGCTGCGACGCCGCCGCGAGCCAGGCGAACGACGCCGCGTGCGACGATTTCCTCGCGAGCGCCAACGCGGTCGATCTCTGCACCGGAGGGCCCGGGGAGGGTGGGGCGCCGGTGGTCCCCTATGGCCCGAGCTGCGCCGGCCTGCTCGACGCGTGCTGCGCGGCGCTGCCGGCGCAGCTCAGGGAAGCGTGCCACGCGACCGGATTCCGGGGCAATGAGCAGCTGTGTCACCGGTTCCTGGAGAGCGACGCCAAGGACAACGGCTTCTGCGCCGACGTCGACCCCGCGGCCGAGAGCTGCGGTTATCTGTCGGAGCGGTGCTGTCCCTCGCTCCCCGAGGGGGCGCGCGAGCGCTGCGCCGCCCTCGCGGGAGAGTCCGACGCGGCGCGGTGCCTCGACTACCTCGGCGGCGCGGCGGACGCGGGCCGCTGTCCGAGGCTCGCCCCGGACGAGCCGTTCAGCGCGGCCCCGTGCGACGCGCTGCTCGATACGTGCTGCGCGACGCTCGAGCCTGAGCTTGCGTACGAGTGCGATCTGGCCGCGATGTCCGGCGTCCATGCCCGCTGCGAGGCGTTCACCGGCTCGATCCGCGCGTTCGGCCTCTGCCTCGGCAGCGACGGCGCGGGGGGCGGCGGCGACGACTGCGGGGACACGTCGAGCGACGTGGACAACTGCGGATTCTGCGGCAACGTCTGCGGCGACCAGCACGCGACGCCCTCGTGCGCGGCCGGCCGGTGCTCGCTCGCGTGCGACCTCGGCCACGCCGACTGCGACGGCGAGCCTGCGAACGGCTGCGAGGCGGATGTCGAGGGCGACGCGGACAACTGCGGGGCCTGCGGCAACACATGCAGCGCGCGCCACGGCGCCGCCACCTGCGTCGCGGGCGCCTGCGAGGTCGCGTGCGACGCCGGGTACGCGGACTGCGACGGCGACGCCTTCACCGGGTGCGAGGTCGCGCTCGCCTCGGACCCGTTCCACTGCGGCGCGTGCGGCAACGACTGCGCGGGCGGCCTCTGCGACGCCGGGGAGTGCGCCCCGGGCGCCACGTCGCTCGCCTCGGGCCTCGCGGTGCCGTCGGCCCTCGTCGTCGACAACAGCGCCCTTTACCTTGTCGGCTTCCAGCACGCCGGCGGCATCGCCGTCCGCGTCGACAAGCTCTCCGGCGGCGCGACGTGCCTCGCCAACGGCGCTCCTCCCGGGGTCGTGGGCTGCAGCGCCGACCGCTTCGAGGACATCGCCCTGCTCGGGGCCGACGCCATCGTCACCGGGTCATCCGGCGTGCTCCGGTACCCCTTGTCCGGCGGCGCCGCGATCCCCCTCACCACCGCGATCCCCGACCCCTGGGCGGTCGTCACCGACGGCAGCGACGTCTGGTTCACCTCGCTCTCTCAGGGCGGGATCTACCGCGTCGACGCCCTCACGAGCGGCCAGCGCGCGCAGGAGATCACCGGCGTGTTCTCCGAGCCCGGGGGCGCGCTCGCGAGCGACGCGGAGCACCTCTACTGGTCCCGGACCGACGGCACCGTCGTGAAGCTCCGCAAGGACGGCACCGAGCGGCGCCAGATCGCGTCCGGACAGGTGGTGGACACGACGAACCTCACGCCCCACACCCTCGCCGTCGACGCCGAACACCTCTTCTGGAGCAGCCCGAACGGGTTCGTGTTCCGGCTCGCCAAGGACGGCGCCGACCTCACGGTGCTCGCCGACGATCAGCCGAACCCCGCCGGGATAGCCGTCGATCCCGGCGACGGCGGCGCCGTCTACTGGGCCAACCGCGTCGGCTCGATCCGCAAGGTCCCGAAGGCGGGCGGCGCCGTGACGACGCTCGCCGTCGGCCAGCTCGACGCGATCGCGATCGCCGTCGACGAGGCGTTCGTCTACTGGGCGACCCGGGCGGGGGACGTCCGCAAGATCGCGAAGTGAGCTGAAGAGCAGCCGGGAGATGCAGCGCATGCATGATCGCGTCGAGGGCAGTCCGTCGCACCGAAGCCCTGTCTCGAGCCGCCTCCGGCGTGCGCCGGCGCTGCGCCTCCTCGGGACGCTCGCCGTGCTGCTCGCCGCCGGGGTGGTGGCGGGCATGGGCTGCGGCCAGGAACCGCCCCCTCCCGCCGTCGCGGCGCCGCCCCTGGGCGCGCAGGCGAACGACGACGCGTGCGCGTGCAGCGGCGGCTTCTATTACAACGGCGAGGCGATCCCGATCGAGGACACCCGGTGTGACAGCTTCGTGTGCGGGCGCGACCTCATCGCCTATCACTGCGTCGACCTCGGCGCGAACGACAACTGGCGCAGCTTCCCGGGGAACAGGTGCGGGGATCTCGCTTGTCCCGGCGCAGGGACCTTCTGCGGCGCGGACGTCGTGAACGGCGAGCCCGCGGCCCTGTACCAGTGCGCGGGCGCGGGGCAGATCCCGCTCGAGTGGACGATCTGCGAGGGGGGCTGCCGCCGCGGGGCGTGCACCGACGCCGCGACGAGCGAGTGCCCGTGCGAGGTCCCGCCCGTCGCCGGCGGCGAGCACATCCCGCGCACCTGTGGGCAACGCGTGTGTTTCCCGACCGGGGCTGGCAGCGACGGGGTGAAGATGGTGTGCACCGCGGACGGGTGGCAGAGCCTGGGGCTCTCGTGCACGCAGCGCGCGGGCACCTGCAACGCCTGCCGCGGGGTGCAGGACAGCTTCGACAACGAGGTCACCACGACCGCGTGCGGCGAGACGATCTGCGGCCTCGGCCACGGCAACCGCAGCGAATGGATCTGCGGAGAAGCGGGGTGGCTCGACCTCAATCGCCCCTGCGAGCCGGGCAAGCCGGAGAAGGAGGGCGCGGAGTTCGGTCGCTGTCCGGAGCAGTTCCAGGACAAGGACGGGAAATGGAAGTCGGTCGAGCAAGGCCAGACCTTCTGCGGTGATCAGGTCTTTCGTAGCCCCTGGAACAACGACCTGGCGCGGAGCTTTGGCGAGCCCTTGATCCAGATCAAGGGAAAGGCGACGCAGCTCTTCGCCTGCCCCGGGCCGGGCGCCCGCCCTGTGCCTTACCGGGACTGCTCAGCGCTCGGCGGCACCGGGGAGTGCAAGACCGTGCGGGAGCTGCCGGCGATGCACTACCACGAGGTCACCGGCGCGCAGCCCCAGGACGGCGCCAGGACGATCCGCGACTGGGACCGCTGCGACGAGGCGTGCCCCACGGTCACCGACGCGGTGTACACGAGGGTGGGGCCGGACGGCAATCGCTTCTGCCGCCATCTGTTCTGCGGTCAACACGGGATCACCGGCCGCGTCGGGACCTTGTACCAGTGCGCCTACGACGATTGGACGTACTGTCCGCCGTCGGCGGAGTCCACGCGCGCCGTCGTGGGCCGTCCGGTGCCCTACGAGGAGTGCTCTGTGGCGTGCATGCCGCTCGACACCAAGAGCCGAAACGACGTGTGTGATGCCACGTCGGATCAGGAGCCGTTCGGGATCCCGGATCCAGCGCCCGAGCCGAGCCCGTCGTCGCGCTGCGACGCCATCCGCGATTACCAGGACAACGAGGTCCCTCCGGCGTCGCGGCGGCGGGGCGCGAGCGTCTGCGGCCGCGGCGGGCAGGTGTTCGAGTGCCGCGATCGGCAGCTCTACCGCCCCGACGGCTGGCACGCCACGGGGATCTCGTGCGGCACCGCGTGCGGGATCTGCGGCCCGGATCCGTACGGGGCCCAGAGCTCGTTCTGCAGATCGATCACGGAGTTCTTCGGCAACACGTGCAGCGACATCACCGCCGAACCGGAGGCGATCCTGTGCAACAACAGCGATGACGTCCTCCTGAACGACCCTGCCTACTGCGGCCACAACCCCGGCCTGCACGCCGCGGGTGACCCATGGATGCTCTACACGTGCAAGGCGTATTGCGAGCGCGAGGAGGGCGCGGCGACGCGCTGGGTACCGTGCGAGGGGCGCGAAGGCGACGGCCAGAACGGGCGAGAGAGGACGCGGGTCTACCGCTTCGATCACGCGACCTACTGCCCGATGGGGTGCAAGGTCAACGAGAGGGTGAACGACGCGTGCATCGCGCCCACGGGGAACCTCCAGTTCCCGTTCCCCGACCACAAGATGATCCAGAACATAGGCCACAAGCCGGGCTGGAATGAGGGCCGGCACCTCGGCGAGGACATCGGCAAGGCGAGCGGCCGGACGGAGGGCACCTACGTCTTCCCGATCGCCCCTGGCAAGCTCCTCCGGGCGGGCATCAACTGCTCGCAGTACCTCGGCATCGCGCTCGTCGAGCACCGCTTCAAGGAGAACGGCGAGGAGAAGCGGTTCTGCTCCTTCTACGGGCACCTCGACGTGGATGAGCTGGCGATGACCCTCGTGGGACAGGACATCGGCACCGACACGCCGCTCGGGAAGATCGCCTATTGGGACGACATCCCGAGACAACACAACCTCTATTGCGACACCAAGTGGACGGAGTGCCCGGCGGAGGACAGCTTCCCCTGCGATCCGGGCAATTCGCACCTGCACTACGCGGTGCTCTCCCACGCCGAGTGCGCGCGCTTCGACGACGGGGGCGGCGCGCCGCCCGGGTACGATGAGTGCAACACCGCATCGACGGTCGGGTACCTCGACACGGAGACGCGGATCGAGTCCTATACCGCGCTCGACGGGACCTGCACGATCCCCATCTCGAGCCCCGACGGATACATCTCCCCGGAGTGGTTCGTGACCTCTCGTCTACATTGATCCACCGCCCGCGCCAGCGTCGAGCGCCGGGCGGGGAGGCGTCCTCGGCTTGACCGGCGCCTCGCGCGGGCAGGCGCGCGACGTCAGGCGGAGGTCGGCGGGAGCGGCATCACGCACTCCACGAAATAGCGCAGGATGTCCTGCGGGGTGATGATCCCGACGAGGCGCCCCTCGCGCACCACCGGCAGATGGTGGATCCGGTTCGCGCGCAGCAGGGTCATCACCTCGTCCGTGGGCATGAACTCGTCCACGCAGATGGGCGGGGTGCTCATCACGTCTGCAGCCGTCATGCCTGCGTACTCCTTGCGCAGGAGCACGCCCAGGAGATCCGTCTCGCTGACGAACCCGACGATGTGGTGCCCCCCGTCGATGACCGGCGCGCCGCTCAGGTGATGGTTGGCGAACAGCTGCAACATGTCGGTGACCGGCGTGCCCTGCTCCAAAGCGATAACGCGCTCGGTCATCAGATTGCGCGCGTGGCCCTTCATGGTCCGGGGCATGTAATGATCAACACGCAGCGACGTCAAGGGCGCCGATGCACCGCGCCGAGCAGCCCGTCCAGCCGCCGTCCTTCCGCAACGCCCCCGCCCCAACGTCCCCGCCCCCAACGCCCTCCGTCGCGCGACCGCTGCGGACGGCCGGGGGCGCAACGCACCGGCCGGCTCGGCCGACCTCGGCGCCCCCTGCCGGCCGCCCCGGCGGCCAGCGGGCCCGCCGGGGGAGCTCAGGGAGTCGACGGCGGGACCTGGGAGGCGCAGGCCCAGGCCGTCGTCCGCTCGGATGGATCGCTCCCGCCGAGCGCCTTTCCGGGCGCCTCCCGGCGAGGAGGTTGGCTGTCAGCGACAGGCCATCGTGTCGCCACCATCGCACTTCGACCGCACCCCATCGCTCCTCCGTCCCCGGTGCCAGCATCGCTGTCCATGATGCCTTGGACAGAGCAGGAGTCTCGCGCCAACAGCGCCAACAGAGCGATCGCGCCGCGACACAAAAAAAGAGATCATTGCGTGCGCGTCGGTCTTTGCCCGGCGGGGTATCAGTGACATCTTTCCATTTGTCTCTGTAGCGGAGATGGCCCGATCGGCCGCTCCGACTCGTGGGCTTCTTCGCGGCTCGTGCATCTGAACAAGATCACGCACCGGTGTTCGATGCGCGCACCCCTTGGCCCGCGCCTCGGCGCCGGTCGTTTCGGGAGCTCGTGGGCCATGCGCTCATGGGCATCCCAGGGGGGCGTTATCCATGGAGCATTCGCCGAAGCTAGCTGCACTCCTCCTGGCCATCGCCGCGCTCTTCGCGAGCGCGTGCGCGGTGGCGCTCGATCCGGACGCTCCGGCCGAGGACGCCGGGGACGCCGCGTCCCAGGCCGCCCAGACGGCGAACGCGCTCACGTCGAACGCGCTCACGTCGAACGCGCTCACGTCGAACGCGCTGGCGTCGAAGGCGCTGACGTCGAACGCGCTCACGGCCGAGGCGCTCTCGGGCCACCCGCTCACGGCCGAGGCGCTCCGCGACCCGGCCGCGCGCACCCTGCTGAAGTACGTCGCGGGCTGCGCGCTGCCCGCGGGTGAAGGCTTCACCGTCGCCGTGGACGGGGACGAGTTCTCCTTCCCAGGGGAGCTCGGCCTCGCGGCGAGCTGGGGCGAGGAGGGCGGCGCCTGCGACGAAGCGTGCCGGTCCTGGGTCAGCGGCTGCGTCCTCGCCCGCGTCAATTACCTCGGGCACAAGGTGAACATCTCCGTCCGCGGAGATCGCGAGGAGCTCCAGGCCGACAAGGTCGAGCGCGCGGCCTATCCGAGGCGCGAGGCCACCTACTACGGCAACGTCTTCGCGCCGCAGCGCCGCTACCACGCGTGCCTCCCCCCCGAGCCGTCGTCGCTCGCGCGCGCCTGCGGGCCCTCGCTCGAGACGTGCGCGATCCAGGTCGCCGGCTCGTGCGACAGCCTGTGCGACGAGCCGAACAGCGACGGAAGCTTCTCGAACTGCCGCGGCAAGATCCGCAGCAGCTCGGGCAAGCTCATCGTCGAGAGGACGCCGAACCCCGGCTCGGTCACCGTGTTCCTGCGCTGACGTGGGCCACGCGGAGATCATCGCGGGGCGCTTCGTCGTCGAGGGCGAGGCCGCCTCCGGAGGGATGGGCACCGTCTACAAGGCGTACGACCGCCTCGGCGGCGCGGCGGTCGCCCTCAAGATCGTCCGGCTGAGGAACGAGATCCAGATCGAGCGGTTCGAGCGGGAGGCCGCCCTCCTCGCCGCGCTCGTCCACCCGGGCATCGTGCGCTACGTCGCGCACGGCAGCACCCCGGAAGGCGATCGCTACCTCGCCATGGAGTGGCTCGACGGCGAGGACCTCGCCGCCCGCCTCGCGCGCCGCGTCCTGCCGGCGAGCGAGGGGCTCTTGCTCGTGCGCCGGGCCGCCGACGCCCTCGCGTTCGCGCACGCGCGCGGCATCGTCCACCGCGACATCAAGCCGAGCAACCTCTTCCTTCCGGGCGGGGACGCCGGGCGGGTCAAGCTCGTCGACTTCGGCATCGCGCGGCCCAGCAGCGACGCGGGGCGCGTCACCGTCACCGGCGGCGTCCTCGGCACGCCGGGGTACATGGCCCCGGAGCAGGTCGAGGCGCACAGCGTGCCCGACCCGCGCGGCGACGTGTTCTCCCTCGGGTGCGTCCTCTTCGAGTGCCTCGCCGGCCAGCCCGCCTTCGCGAGCGCGAGCCCGATGGCTTCGCTCAGCAGGGTGCTGCTGATGAGCCCGCCCCGCCTCCGCGACGTGCGCGCGGACGCGCCGGCGCCGCTCGACGAGCTCGTCGCGCGCATGCTCGCCAGGCAGCCCGGCGACCGCCCGCGCGACGGCTCCGAGGTCGCGGCCGAGCTCGACCGGATCGCCGCGATGCGGGGCAGGTGGACCGCGCCGCCCGACGCGCCGACGCTCGCGGGCGGCGCGCCGCCCGATGCGCCGGCCCACGGCCTCGCCCCGCGCGACCGCGCCGCGCTCACCCTGGGCGAGCAGCGCGTCGTGAGCCTCGTCTTCCTCGGCGAGCCCGGCCACGGCGCAGCCCGGGCGCCCCAGCCCGCCCCGCAGGCCCCCCAGGAGGCCCCTGGCGAGCCGCCGCCCGCCTCGCGCAGGTCGCAGCTGCCGCCCGGATCGAGCAGGTCGCAGCCGTCCACGTCGAGCGCCCGGGCCGCGGAGATCCGCTCGCTCATCGAGCTCCACGGCGGCAGGCTCACGCAGCTCGTCCCGGGCGTGGAGATCGTCATGATGTCCGGCCCCGGCAGCGCCGTGGATCGCGCCGAGCGCGCCGCCCAGTGCGCGCTCGCCCTCCGCACCGAGCTCCCGGGCGCACCGCTCTGCGTCATCACGGGGCGGGGCGTCTTCTCCGCGGGCCTCGCCGAGGGCGACGTGATCGACCGCGGCCTCGCCGAGCTCCGCGCGGCGCTCGATGAGCGTGAGGTGCGCGCGGTGCGCATCGACGGCGCGACCGCCGACATGCTCGGCCCGCGCTTCATCGTCGCGCACGCCGCACCCTCGGCGCCGGGCGGGCCGCTCTTCCTTTACGGCGAGCGCGCCGTGGACGAGATCGCCCCCGCCTTGCTCGGGAAGCGCACCCCGTGCGTCGGCCGCGCCCGCGAGCTCTCGATGCTCCACGGCGTGCTCGCCGGCTGCATCTCCGAGGCGCTCGCGAGCGCGGTGCTCGTCCTCGGGCCGCCCGGCGCCGGCAAGTCCCGGCTCCGCCTGGAGCTCTTCGCCGCCCTGCGGCAGCGGGACGAGCCGATCGAGATCCTCTGGGGCCGCGCCGACTCGGGCTCTCCCGGCTCGCCGTTCGGCATGATCGCGGACGTGCTCTGCCGGGCCGCCGGCCTCCGCGCGCGCGACCCGGCGTGGGCGCGGCAGCGCAAGCTGAAGCAGCGGCTCGGGCGTCACCTGGGCGGCCCGGCGCTCGATCGCGCGGCGGCGTTCCTCGGCGAGATCAGCGGCGCGCCGTCACCAGAGCACGCCCGCCTGGTGCGGGCGGCGCGCCAGAGCGCCACCGGCATGAGCGACGGCGTGGGGGCCGCCTGGGAGGACTGGCTCGCCGCCGAGTGCGCCGCGCGCCCGGTGCTCCTCGCGCTCGAGGACCTCCACTGGGGCGACGCCGCCACCGTGCGCCTGCTCGACGCGACGCTGCGGAACCTCCGCGAGCTCCCGCTCATCCTGCTCGCGCTCGCGCGCCCGGACGTCCACCGGCTGTTCCCGAGCTTGTGGGCCGAGCGCGAGGTGCAGACGATCAAGCTCGGCCCGCTGCCGCGCCGCGCGAGCGCGGAGCTCGTGCGCGCCGCGCTCGGCGAGCCCGTGCCCGAGGGCGTGGTCGCGCACCTCGTCGAGCGCGCCGGCGGCAACCCGTTCTACCTGGAAGAGCTCATCCGCGCGGTCGCGAGCGGCAAGGAGGAGCTCCTGCCCGACTCGGTGCTCGGCACGGTGGAGGCGCGGCTCGACGCCGAGGGCAACGAGGGCAAGCGCGTGCTCCGGGCGGCCAGCATCTTCGGCGATCGCTTCTCGAAGCGCGGCGTCGCGGCGCTGCTCGGCGGCGAGGAGCGCCTCGCCGACGTGGAGGCCTGGCTGACGGCGCTCGCCGACCGCGAGCTCGTCGCGCCGGCCTCGGCGTCGGCGGGCCTCGCCGACGCCGCCGACTACGTCTTCCGCCACACGCTCGTCCGCGAGGCCGCGTACGCCATGCTGACCGAGCGCGACCGCGCCCTCGGCCACCGGCTCGCGGGCGCGTGGCTCGAGCGGAGCGCCTCCGCCGATCCGCGGGGCGTGGCCGAGCACTTCCGCCGCGGCGGAGAGCCCGGCCGCGCGGTGCGCTGGTACCGCCGCGCGGCCGAGCAGTCGCTCGAGGCGAACGACCTGCGCGCCGCGATCGAGCGCGCCGCGTGCGGCGAGGCGTGCGGCGCCGAGGGCGAGGATCTCGGCGCGCTCCGGCTGGTCGCGGCCGAGGTCAACGTCTGGACGGGCGACCTCGCGGCGGCCGAGGAGCTGGGCGCGTCCGCGGCCGAGCTGCTCCCCGCCGGCTGCGCCGGGTGGTTCCGTGCGGTCACCCAGATCGCCGCCGCGGCCGGGAAGCTCGGCGCGGTCGACCGCGTTGCGCGGTGGGCCGCCGTCGCCGAGGGGATGTCCGCGGCGCTGCCCTCCTACGCGTCCGCTGCGCCGCCGTCCTGCGCGCCGCCGGCGCCGACGTCTGCGGCGTCGGCGGGGCCGCCTTCCGCGGCGCCCCCGGCGCCCGCGTCCGCCGCGTCCGCGGCGCTGTCCTCCGGCGCGGCCGCGCTGCGCCGCGCCCGGATCGCGTGCTTCTGCGAGTGCGGCGCGCAGCTCGTCTTCGGCGGCCGCTACGCCGAGGCCGACGCGCTGCTCGCGCGCATCGACGAGGACCTCCGCGCGCATCCGCCGCCGGACGCCGAGCTCGTCGCGATGGCGCAGCAGCTCCGCGCGATCCGCGCCTCGGCCGGCGGCGATCCCGAGGCGTGCCTCGAGGGCCTGGAGGCGGCGCTCGCGGCCTTCGAGCAGGCCGGGGACAGGCGCAGCGCCTGCGTGATCGGCGCGAACCTCGGCTTCATCTACGCCGAGCTCGGCGAGCTCGGGGCGGCCGAGTCCGTCCTGCGCGCGGCCCTGGAGGCCGCGGACCGGATGGGGCTGCGCGAGCTCGAGACGGTGGCGCTGCACAACCTCGGCCACGCGCTCGGGCAGCTCGGAAAGCTCGACGAGGCGCAGCTCGTCGAGCGGCGCGCGGTGGAGGCGTTCCAGCAGCGGGGCGACCTCCGCATGGAGGGCGTGGCGCGGACCTACCTCGCGAAGATCGCGCTCCTCTCCGGCGACGCCGCGACCGCCGAGCGGGAGGCGCGCGCGGCCGAGGCGGCGCTGCACGTGGCCCCCCGGCTGCGCGCGGCCGCCGTGGCGGTGCGCGCGCGGGCGCTGCTCGCCGCGGGCGAGGTCGCGGCGGCGCTCGGCGCGGCGCGGGCGGCGTTCGGCGAGCTCGCGGCGCTCGGATCCCTGGAAGAAGGCGAGTCGCTCGTGCGGCTCGCCTACGCCGAGGCGCTCGCGGCGTCCGGCGCCCACGGCGAGGCGGCCACGGTGCTCTCGGAGGCCAGGGAGCTCCTGCTCGCGCGGGCGCGGCGGATCGCGGACCCGCGGCGGCGCGAGCGGTTCCTGACGGCGGTGCCCGAGAACGCGCGCATCGTCCTCGGCGCGCGCGGTGCGACGGCGACCTAGCCGACCCGAGGGCTCGCGCCCTCCGCCTCGCCCGTCCGCGTGCCCCCGGCCCTCGCCGCGACATGGGCGGCTCTGCGCCCCCGCGCTGATGCCCTGTCGCGCCGCCTGGACCGACGTGACCCCGTGAAGGGGAGGACACCGGGCTTCCGATTGTCCAGGATACGCGAGGTGCCTGTCGCGCTGAGAGCCTGTGAGTTCTGCTTGATTCGAATTAAACAAATACTCTATCAGAGGTGACAGGTGATCAGACGAGCTCATTCCTCCAGCATGCGCGCTGCACGACCCACCGCCGTCACACCCGCTCGAAATCAGAGAGTCGAGAGAAAACGATGGGCCGGGCGCCGGACATGGATTGACGCATTGCGGTGCACGGCGGGAGCTGTCGTGGTGCTGCTCTCGCAAGGATGCGTCGCGTCGATGGACGAGCCGGCGGACGTGGAGCGCGCCGAGGTCGGCGAGGGCGCGCTGGCGATGAAGAGCTATGCGCAGACGCGGTATCCGATCGTGCTCTGTCACGGGATGGCCGGCTTCAAGGCGATGTTCGGGGTGATCGACTACTTCGGTGGGATCGCGGCGGCGCTGCGCTCCGGCGGAGCGGAGGTGTACGTCACCGAGGTGCCCCAGTTCGACAGCACCGAGGCGCGGGGGGAGGCGTTGCTCGCGCAGGTCGAGGATATCGTCGCGCGCACCGGGAGCGGGAAGGTCAACCTGGTCGGGCACAGCCATGGCGGGCTCGACGCCCGGTATGTCGCCGCGGTGCGGCCGGATCTCATTGCCTCGGTGACCACCATCGGGTCTCCGCATCAGGGGGCCGAGCTCGCCAGTTTCCTCCAGGAGAACCTGCGGGAGGGCGGGTTCGCGGAGGGGGCGCTCTCGTTCCTCGCCAACGGCCTCGGCGCGGTGCTCAGCCTGCTCAGCGGGCACACGGCGCCTCAGGACGCGATCGCCGCCGTCCGATCGCTGTCCGCCGCCGGGATGCGCGAGTTCAACGCGCGTTACCCCGCCGGGCTGCCCGGCGGCCGGTGCGGGCAGGGCCCCGCCGAGGAGGGCGGCGTGCGCTTCTTCTCGTGGTCGGGGACAGCGGTCGTCACGAGCCTCATCGATCCGACGGACCTGACGCTCAAGCTCATCTCCACGCTGTATTCGGAGTCGAACGACGGGATGGTGGGCAGGTGCAGCTCCCATTTCGGGGAGGTGGTCCGCGACGACTATGCGATGAACCACCTCGACGAGGTCAATCAGCTCTTCGGGTTTATCAACCTGTCTGGCCCGAACCCGAAGTCCGTGTTCCGGTCGCACGCGAGCCGGCTGAAGGCCGTCGGCCTCTAACCTTCTGGAGGGCTCTTCGTGGCGCGTCGTGGCAGGACCGCTTTCTTCGTGGCAATGGCGCTCGTCGCGACGGTCGGCGTGGGGCGCCTCCTCTCGGGGGAGCGGCCTCGACCGGCGGCGCCCTCTGGCAGGTCGAATGACGGGGCCGCGCGCCCCGGTCGGAAGGAGGCGCTGCCCGCGCTGTCGGTGGCGCCGGCCCCCACGCGCCTCCGGCAGGCGCTGTCGGTCTCGCGGCCTCACGCGGCGCCGCGCCCGCCGGCGATCACCGCGCCGCCCTCGCTCCGCGGCACCGGCGTCGACGGCGCGGTGATCGCCGACGAGCGCGGCGATCTGGTCGTCGGCCCGGAGCTGCTCGGGCTGTTCGACTACTTCCTCAGCGCCACCGGCGAGGAGCCGGCGCCGGCGATCAGGGCCCGCGTCGTCGCGGCGATCCGGGAGCGGGCGACGGGGCGCGCGGCGGAGCAGGCGATCGCGCTGTTCGACCGGTACCTCGGCTACCGCGAGGCGGCCGGCGGGGCGCGCGTCGAGCAGGAGGCCGATCCGGCGGCGCGCCTCGACGCGCTGCGCGCGATCCGGCGCGCATGGTTCGGCGAGGCGGCCGCGGCGCGGCTGTTCGGCGACGAGGAGCGGGAGATCGAGGCGGCGATCGAGGAGTCCCGCATCCTCGCGGACAAGGCCCTCTCGCCGGAGGAGCGCGACGCGCGGATCGCGGAGGTCGAGGCGGCGCTCCCGGAGGCCGTCCGCGAGGCGCGGGAGGCGGCGACGCGCCCGCTCGCGCAGCAGGCCGAGGAGCAGGCGCTCCGGGACGCAGGCGCCTCGGACGAGGCGCTGCGCGCGCACCGGGTCGCGACCGTGGGCCCCGAGGCCGCGGACCGGCTCGCGGAGCTCGACCGGCAGCGGGCGGCCTGGCAGCAGCGCCTCGACGCGTTCGCCGGCGCGCGCGCGGACATCGAGGCGACGGTGGCCGATCCCGACGCGCGGCGCGCCGAGGAGGAGGCGCTGATCGAGGGCTCGTTCACGCCCGAGGAGCGGCTGCGCGTGCGGGCGATCCTGGGCCTCCCGCGGTGACGGGCGCGCCTACAGCGATCCGCTGATCGAGAGCCCGAGCCCGCCGGGGGTGACGAGCGGGGCTGCGCCCATCTGGAGGACCTGGCCGCGCTGCAGCGGCACGCGCACCTGCCGAGGCATGGCGATGCCGCCGAGCAGCATCCCCAGGCCGACGGCTTGCCCGGCGCCGAGGAGGGAGAGGCCGACCGCGCTGGCCGCCGTCGGCCGCCCCGTGCCGAGGTGGATCCACGGACCCGCGAGGGGGATCAGCAGCGAGGCGGGGTTGGCCGAGGTGCGTTCGTGACGCCGGACGACGAAGCAGGCGCCCTGGGAGCACTGCGGCACCAGCCGGATCCGCACCTCCGGCTGCGCGAGGGAGAGCGTCGCGCCGCGGACGGCCGACGCGACCCAGAAGCCGCCCAGGGTCGACGCGCCCGCGATGATCCAGCGCGCCCTCCGCGGGTTCGCGACGTAGGCGGCGGTCGCGACCCGCTGCGGGGCGCGCTGCGTGATGGTTGCGGCCTGCTGCGGGGCGCGCTGCGTGATGGTCGCGGCCCGCTGCGGAGGCTCGGCACGACCCTGCGCCGGGGCCTGAGGCGAGATGGCCTGAGGCGAGGCCGCCTGCGTCGCGTCAGCGGCGGAAGCGCTGGAGATGCCGAGACAGAGGCCGAGCCCGAGAAGCCCGGCGAGCCCCTGGACGACGCCTTTCCCCCTTGTTGACCTACCGCTGGTTCTCCCCGTCTTCGAAGTCCACATGCGCCCCTCCCGGTGCCATCGACGCACCTGCGCTGGAGAGAGCAAGCCTCGGGCCTCCTGCGGGAGATGCCTTTCGCCCCCGTCGATCGAGTGCCCGGGATCCGGGGCAGGGAGGTGCAGTGAGCACAGAGGGCAAGGAGCGCACAGCGATTCTCTGCGATCCCCTCGGAGTCCTCGGCGCCTCTGTGATTCCGCTTCCTGGCGAAGAGGTGCCGAGTCCCGCGTCCCGGGAAGACGTCGCAGACGACGAGCGTCTGACACGGCCAGGCCCGGGGATCCGCGGCGCTCTCGATTTTCTTTCGGGGGATTTCACAGGGAGGCGGGGAGACGGGGAGACGGGGAGACGGGGAGTACAATCCCAAAAATCTCCACGTCTCCCCGTTCAATTTCTGCTGAAATGCCAGCAAATGAGGGATTTGTCAGGCCGCAATCCAGACGGCTCGGCGACCTGCTCCTCGGGCGGCACCGCCGGCCGAGCGACGATGATCTCGCCGAGATGCGCGGCCAGGGGATGATCTGCTGAGCGCCTTCCCGGTCTTCGAGGCGGGGATCGACGAAGCTGACAGCGCGCTGTGGTGAAAAATTACACCGCGGCGCGTTGCCGGCAGGGAGAACCGTCGTGGCCGGCTCGGCGACGCGATGCGCCGGGCAAGAACGTGCCGCCGCGGCCCGGATGACGCGCTGCGATTTTCCTGCTCCGATGAATGCGCAGCCCGTTCATTGCATCGTAGTCGCCGAGCCGCCGATGGTGTGGGGGACGGGCGTGTCCTGGAGACGTTCAGGTTCGTGGGTTTCACTTGTCTTGCGGAGGTAACCTATGAGGTGTGCGCGACACAGCAGCGGACGCATGCTGGTAGCTTGTTGTTTGCTCATCGGATTCAGCTCGGGGTGCGAGAGCTCGGTTGTTTTTCCAGAGCCATCTCCCCAGCACGATCCGGTCGATCCGCCGCGGGACGAGGAGGCGGCTGACGTCGGCTCGCCGGACAGGCCCGTTGCCCGGTCGGGGACGGCCGAGCGTGTCGTCGATGTGCCGAACGGCGGCGGCGCGGATGTGTCGAACGGCGGCGCGGATGTGCCGAACGGCGGCGGCGCGGATGTGCCGAAGCCGAACGGCGGCGGCGCGGGTGATCGCTGCGCGGGCCCGTTCCCCGGCGCGGAGCCGAGCGACGGCAGCGGCTACTACCTGAAGCCCGGTCTCCTCTATCCCGCGGAGTCCTCGGGCGTGTACATGGGTCAGCTGTCGCTGGGCGACATCGACGGGGACAGGCGCTTCGACTTCGTGAGCACGGATCGCAAAGCGCTGTACTTGCAGACGCATCCGCGGGTACGGGACCTGAACGGCGAAGTCATCTACACCCCTTCCACGCCGGCCAACGCGGTCGAGGACACGTTGCTGCTCGACGCGGACCGCGACGGCGCGCTCGACGTCGTCGTCGCGCAGCAGGAAGGGCTCGCCTTCCTCCGCAACCAGGGCGGCGGCGCCTTCGAGCCCCCGAGGATGATCACCGCGCCAACCACGTTCTCCCCGAACGCCGTGGACCATGACGGGGATGGCGTCCTCGACATCGTCGGGCTCGGCTATCACAGCAAGATCCTCGTCTACCGGGGCGACGGCGGCGGCGGCTTCGAGCTGGCCCACGAGCTGCCGGCCGGCGTGTTCATGTCCGGCATCGTCACCGGCGATGTGACCGGGGACGGCCACGCCGACGCGGTGATCGCGATGACCGGCGTGGGCGCGGGCATCGCCGTCTTTCCGCACGACATCGAGAGCGGGTTCGACACGACCGGACAGCAGGTCTTCTTCGAGACGACGCCGCCGAGCTCAGGCGTCTCGTTCGTCTCGGTCGCGGTGGGCGACGTGAACAACGACGGACGCCAGGACGTCGCCGCCGTCACACACGAGTACTCCGACGGGCCGATGCGGGTCTGGATCCTGCTGCAAGACGGGCTCGGCCACCTGACTGCGCCGCAGCCGCTGCTCACCATCGATGACCACCAATATTTCGTCTCAGGGGGCCTGCAGATCACCGATCTGAACCTCGATGGGCGGAGCGATCTCGTCGCGGTCAGCCGAAACACCGCCGAGATGTGGTCGTTCCTCCAGACCCAGGAGGGCACGTTCGAAGCCGAGGCGGCTCCATTCCCAGGCACCTTCGAAAACATCGACGGTTTCGGCGTCGGCATCACCGATTTTGACTGCAACGGGTGCCCTGACGTCGTGGGCGTCCAGCTCGACGGTCTGGTCGTCTTCCGCGGTCGCGGCTGCGCGACGGCGCCTTGAGCGCTCCCGCGGGCGGCGCCTCCTGCCCCTCGTCCAGCCCGTCCTGAGCTCGTCCCGCCGGGAGCGGGGGGCCCGGATCTACGCGGCCTTCGCCGGCTTCGGGTTCAGCTCGAGGAAGCGGCGCTGGTAGGCGTACGAGCGAAAGCGGATCTTCAGCGGCGGCTTGTTGTTGCTCTCGATCTCGAGCTTCGCGCCGTCGTCGTGCTCGGCGCAGTGCGGGATGCGCAGCGTGTAGGTCGTGCCGCCGCCGGTGCGCACCGCGATGCTCCCGAGCGCGAGCCCGGCCGCGGCGACGGCCGCGTTGGTCCCGGTCTCGCCGTCGTGCGCCTTCGCCTCGACGCCGCGGGTCGCCGGCCTCGCGCACACGCAGCAGCCTGCCGGCCAGCTGATCGTCTCGCTCGTCACCGGCACCGGAAAGCCCGGCGTCGGGTGGACGTAGTCGTCGGCGAGCACGGTGAGGACGCGCTTGTCGACGAGGTACGCGGCCTGGCACTTGTCGCAGAACGCCGGGTCGTCGGTATGGTTGAGCTCGATCTCCTCGAGCGTCGCCTGGCAGCGCGGGCACGTCGCGGTGCCGGCCAGGTCCTTGGCGGCCAGGAGCGACCCGAGCGAAAACACCGCGAACCCGAGGCCGCCGGCGAGACAGAGCAGCCACAGCAGACCGGAGCGGCCGATCATCGCGCGGAAACAGAGGAACGAGAGGCCGGCGAGCACCGCCGTGATGACGGCGTACTTGATGGTGGAGCCCGTGTTGCGGGTCACGGTGGACGTCATGAGAGCGACCTTAGCGCCGGTCGACCCTCGAGCGCGCGCCGAACGCTGTCAGCGGGTCTCTCGCCCCCGGTGGCGGCTACACCGCGCCGTCGCGGAGCCACTCGCCGAACCGCTCGCCGATCATCAGCGCTGTCAGGTTCGTGTTCACGCTCGGGATGGTCGGCATGATGCTCGCGTCCGCGACGACGAGGCCCTCGACGCCGCGGACCCGCCCGCGCCCGTCGACCGCCGCCGAGAGGTCCCCCTCGGGCCCCATCGGGGCCGTCCCGCACGGGTGGTAGCCCGAGCCGCAGCTCCGGGTGATCCACCGCTCCAGCGCCTCCCGCCGCATCAGCGTGCGCTCCGTGGGCCAGACGAACCAGCCGAGCTCGCGCATCGGCGCGGTGCGGGCGATCTCGTACGCGAGCGTGAGCGCGTCGACCGCGCGCGACAGGTCGTCCCGGTCGACGAGCATGTTCGAGACGATGCGGGGCCGCGCGTGCGGGTCGGCGCTCACGTGCTCGATGCGGCCGACGCCGCGCGGCTTGCCGATGCAGCACGCGATCGCGAACGCCGGCACCGTGAGGCGCGGGTGCAGCGGGAAGAACGAGCCCGGCTGGAGCATCACGTCGTTCGGGTACTGGCTCCCGCGCGACGTGTAGCGGAGCATCGTCTGGACGAGCGGCTGGCGCAGGACGTCGATCAGGCCGCGGCGGCGCGGCCACAGGCCGATGACGGCCCCCGGATGATCGAGCAGCCGCGCCCCCACGGCGGGCACGTCGGACACGAGCGCGACCCCGAGGCGCGCGAGCTCGGCCCGCGGCCCGATTCCGCTGCGCAGGAGGATCCCGGGCGTCGCGATCGCGCCGGCGCTCAGCACCACCTTCCGCGTCGCGACGACCTCGACGCGCCCGTCCGTCTCGATCTCGACCCCCTCGACCCGGCGGTTCCGCACGAGCACCCGCCGCACCGTCGTGCGCGGCCGGAGCCGCAGGTTCTCGCGCCGGCGCACCTCGGCGGTCAGGTAGCAGCGCGCCGCGCTCATGCGCTGTCCGTCGATCTTGTTCATCGCGTGCGGCCCGACGCCGCCGGGCGCGCGCGGATCGTTGGTGTCCGCGCACTCGGGGTGGCCGAGCGCCCTGCACCCGTCGACGAACGCCGCCTGCCACGGCACGAGCTCCTCGCGCCGGGCGCGTCGGATCGGCACCGGGCCGCCCTTGCCGTGCCAGGGCTCACCGAAGTCGAGATCGTCCTCGAGGCGCTTGAAATAGGGCAGGCAGGCGTCGAAGCCCCACTCGGGCAGGCCGAGCGCCGCCCACTCGTCGTAATCGTAAGGCTGGCCGCGGACCGCGATGCACGTGTTCACGGCCGACGAACCGCCGACCACCTTCCCGCGCGGGAAGAGGAACATGATCTGCCCGGGCGTCGGCCGGTGGCGATAGCCCCAGTCGTGCGCGAGCCACGAGTTGCGGGTGCCGTCCCGCAGATCGGCGGGCAGGCCTTCCGGGTCCGGGTAATCCGGGCCCGCCTCGAGCAGCAGGACCTCGCGATCCGCGCGCTCCGTGACGCGCGCCGCGATCACGGCGCCCGCCGAGCCGGCCCCGACGACGACGAGCTCCGCGGCGCCGGCGGGGCGGGGGGAAGAGGACGTTGACGTTCGAAACACCTTGGAAACTCGACCTACACGGGATCGCGCCGCCGGGCAACGAACCCTCGAAACTGTCCTCGCTGTATGACCTTCATGCGGCGCCAGAGCGGCGCGCGCCGGGCGGCGTACGGCGCGCGCGCCCGTCCGAGGGTCCGATGATCCGCCCGGGAGGCCACATTGGAAACACCGAGGTTCATACAGGGTGTCTACTCGTTCGAGGGGCAGGGCCTGGAGCAGCCGGTGCCCCTTCGTCCGGCGGTCGGGTACACCGTCCCGCGGGACAAGCGCGCTCAGCTCATCTACCTGCGCGCGGGCAACTCCACGTCCGAGCTCATCTACCTGCTCCTCAAGCGCGACGGCCACCCGATGCGCTATTTCCCGATCGGCGCCAAGGCGGCGATCCACGTGCCCCTCGTGATCGTCGAGGACATCCACCCGGAGAGCGTGATCGAGCTGTGCGTGGGCGCGCCCGAAGGCGCGCGCGGGCTCGCGACGATCGACATCGGCCTGGCGGAGATCTGAGCCATGCAGAAGAAGCGAAAGCTCGTGTTGATCGGCAACGGGATGGCCGGCGTCCGCACGGTCGAGGAGATCCTCGCGCGGGGCGGGGCCGACCAGTTCGAGATCACCATCTTCGGCGACGAGCCGTATGGCAATTACAACCGCATCCTGCTCTCGGAGGTGCTGAACGGCTCCCAGGACCCGAGCGAGATCTTCCTGAACCCCCTGGCCTGGTACCGGGAGAACGGCATCCAGCTCCACGCGGGCGTGCGCGCGCGGGCCATCCACCGGCACTCGCGCCAGGTGACGGGCGATCACGGGGTCGTGGCGCCGTATGACAACCTGATCCTCGCGACGGGCAGCTCGGCGTACATCCCGCCGATCCAGGGGTTGCGGCTCGAGGGCGGCAAGGAGAAGCCCGGTGTGTTCGTGTTCCGCAGCCTGGATGACTGCCACAAGATCGCCCAGTACGCGAAGGGCAAGCGGAGCGCCGCGGTCATCGGCGGCGGGCTCCTCGGGCTCGAGGCGGCGCGCGGGCTGCAGAACTTCGGTCTCGACGTCCACGTGGTCCACATCAGCGGTCACCTGATGGGGCAGCAGCTCGACGCCACGGCGGGCGGCATCCTGAGGACCACGCTCGAGCAGCTCGGCGTGACGGTGCACCTCAACAAGAACACGAAGGAGGTGCTCGGAGAGGATCGCGTGACGGGGCTCCGCTTCGCCGACGACGAGGCGCTCGCCTGCGATCTCGTGGTGATCTCCGCGGGCATCCGGCCGAACGTGGAGATCGCCCTGCGCGCCGGCCTGACCGTCGAGCGCGGGATCGTGGTGGACAACCACATGCGCTCGCCCGACGACCCGAGGATCTACGCCGTCGGCGAGTGCTGCCAGCACCGGGGGCAGGTCTACGGGCTCGTGGCGCCGCTCTGGGAGCAGGGCAAGGTGCTGGCCGATCACATCACGAAGCGCAACGAGAAGGCCTCCTACGCCGGCTCGAAGGTCTCCACGAAGCTCAAGGTCATGGGCATCCAGCTCGCCTCGATGGGCATCACCGAGCCCGCCGACGACCGCGACGAGATCGTGCAGTTCCTCGAGCCGAAGAAGGGCACGTACAAGAAGCTCATCATCCGCGACGGCAGGCTGCTCGGCGGCATCCTCCTTGGCGACGTCAGCAAGGCCGCGTACCTGATGCAGGCGTTCGACAAGAGCACGCCGCTCCCGGAAGAGCGGCTGTCGCTGCTGTTCGACATCGGGGCGCCCTCGGCGCAGGCGACGATCGAGGAGATGCCGCAGGGGATGCAGGTTTGCAACTGCAACGGCGTCACCAAGGAGGGCCTCGTCGCGTGTGTGCGCTCCGGCAAGCGGACCCTCCGGACCATCATGGACGCGACGCGCGCGGGCATGGGCTGCGGGGCCTGCAAGCAGCTCGTCTCGGAGGTCGTGGCGTGGGCGTGCGGGGGCGCGGCGGAGCAGGACCCCGCGGCCAGCTACTACGTGCCTGGCGTCCCGCTGAGCAAGCCCGAGCTGGTCCAGGCGATCCGCGAGCGCGGGCTCCGGTCGGTGTCCGCCGTGTTCCGCGAGCTCGCGGGCGGGAGCGAGGACCCGGGGAGCAAGCCGGGGCTCGCGTCGCTGCTCCGCACGTTATGGCACCACGACTACGACGACGAGCGCGACGCCCGCTTCATCAACGACCGCGTTCACGCGAATATCCAGAAGGACGGCACCTTCAGCGTGATCCCGCAGATCGCGGGGGGCGTCACGTCGGCCGCGCAGCTCCGGCGGATCGCGGACGTCGTCGACAAGTACCACGTGCCGCTCGTGAAGCTCACCGGCGGCCAGCGCATCGACCTGCTCGGCGTGAAGAAGGAGGACCTGCCGGCCGTGTGGCGCGATCTCGACATGCCCTCTGGGTTCGCCTACGGGAAGTCGTACCGCACGTGCAAGAGCTGTGTGGGGAGCGACTTCTGCCGGTATGGGCTTGGTGACAGCATCGCGCTCGCCTTGAAGATCGAGGACCGCTTCCAGGGCATGGACACGCCGGCCAAGCTGAAGCTCGCGACCGCGGGCTGTCCGCGCAACTGCTCGGAGGCGATGGTGAAGGACGTCGGCGCCGTCGCGGTGGAGGGCGGCAGATGGGAGATCTACGTCGGCGGCGCGGCCGGCGCCCACGTGCGCAAGGGCGACGTGCTCTGTGTGGTCGACGCGCACGAGGACGTGCTCCGGCTCATGGGCCGCTTCATCCAGTATTACCGCGAGAACGCCAGGTACCTGGAGAGGACGTACGGCTTCGTGGAGCGCGTCGGCATCCAGAAGATCCGCGCCGTGGTCGTGGACGACAGCGAGGGCATCGCGGCGCGCCTCGACGAGGAGATGCGGAAGACGGTCGAGGCGTACCGCGATCCGTGGCGAGAGGCGAATTCACCGAAGACGGCGAACCAGTTCCGATCGGTCCTGCCGATCGTGCAATGAGGGGGCGCGACATGGAGATCACCCTGGGCCCCCTCTCGGCGATCCCGCCGGGCGAGGGGCGCGCGTTCGAGGTCGGATCGGAGCGCATCGCGGTGTTCGTCGCGCGGGATGGCCGCGTGTTCGCCACGCAGGCGAGCTGCCCGCACCGGGGCGGCCCGCTGGTCGACGGGCTGCTCGGCGGCTGCACGCTCATCTGCCCGCTGCACGCCCAGAAGTTCAACCTGGAGACGGGAGAGGCCCTGAGCGGCGGGGAGGGGCTCAAGACCTATCCCGTCCGCCTGAGCGCGACGAACCAGATCCTGGTGCGGATCGAGGGCGGCGGGGGCTGAGCGCCGGCCGCCCCGCGCCCGGGGGGAGGCCCGACGCCGGCGATGGCGCGTGCTGCCGCGCGGGCGCTCCGCGGAGCCCCTGGATCGCGCGTCTTTGGGTACGCTACAGGAGCGCGTCGCGCGTCCCGCATCCCCCGACGTCGCCTGGAGGGTTCCCGTTCGCCATGGTCGATCCCACGACAGCCGCACCGCTCGCCCCCGGCGCCGTCCTCGGGGGCGATTTCCGCGTCGTCCGCCCCCTGAGCCAGGGGGGCATGGGCGCCGTGTTCGTCGCCGAGCAGCTCTCGACGGGCAAGCCGCGCGCGGTGAAGCTGATGCACGCGCAGCTCGCGCAGGACCCGCGCTTCCGCGAGCGCTTCGAGCAGGAGGCGAGGGTAGGGGCGCGGATCGAGAGCGATCACGTCGTCGAGGTCGTCGCCGCGGGGGTCGATCCCGCGACGCAGACGCCCTGGCTGGCCATGGAGCTGCTCGACGGGGCCGACCTTTCGGCCGTGATGGCGCAGCGCGGCGCGCTGCCGCCCGACGAGGTGCGCGAGCTGATGGGGCAGCTGTGCCACGCGCTCGGCGCGGCGCACCGCGCGGGGGTCGTCCACCGCGATCTCAAGCCCGAGAACATCTTCATCGCGCGGCCGCGGCAGCAGAACGTCCGCTTCAAGGTGAAGGTGCTCGACTTCGGCGTCGCGAAGATCGTGGCCGAGGCGCGGGCGACGACGTCGATCACCGCGTCGGTCGGGACGCCGCTCTGGATGGCGCCCGAGCAGACCGAGCTCGCCGCGCAGGTCGTCCCGGCGTCGGACGTCTGGGCGCTCGGGCTGCTCGCGTTCTACCTGCTCACCGCGCGCGTCTACTGGGTCGAGCCGAGCCGGGGGCAAAGCGCCTCGGTCATGTCGCTCATGCGCGAGGTGCTCTTCGGCCCGCTGGATCCGCCGTCCGCCCGCGCCGCGCAGCTCGGCTGCGCGCACCTGATCCCCCCCGGCTTCGACGCCTGGTTCGCCCGGTGCCTCGCCCGCGACGTCCGCGCTCGCTTCGCCGACGCGGCGCAGGCCATGGCGGCGCTCGATCCCGTGCTCGCCGCGGCTGCCCACAGGTCCGCGCCGCTGCCGGCCGTGCCATCCATGCCCACACCGCCGGTGTATTCCGGCCCTTCCGGGCCGACCACCGCGCCGACCCTGCCGGGGGTCTACCGCACCGACGTCGGCGGCATGGCCGGCGGCACGCTCGTCCCGGTGCCGGCGTTGCCCCCGCGCAGGGCCCCCTGGGGCCTGCTGCTCGCGATCGCAGGCGGCGGGCTGGTCGCCGTCGCCGCGCTCATGGCCTTCGGCTTCATGGCCTTCCAGCGGCTCCGCGCGGCGGACCGCGCCGCCGACAGCGCGCCGCCGGCGCCTCTGTACGGCAGCGGCGATGCGCCCGCGGGCGGGGCGCCGACGCCGCCGGCCAGGCCCTCGAGCGCCGCGGCGAGCAGCGACGTCGATCTGGCCGGCACGTACGACATCGTATCGTCGCGCAACCCGGGCGGGCAGGGCAGCTACTCGGGCAACGTCCTCCTCACCCGGAGCGGCGACGCGTACCGCATCTCCTGGATCATCACGAAGGGCGCGGGCTACGAGGGGATCGCGTTCGTGCAGGGGCAGACGCTCGCCGTGGGGTGGGCGAGCGGCGGCCCCTACGGCGCGGCCGCCTACCGCATCGACGGCGGTCGCCTCCGCGGGCAGTGGATCGCCACGGACCGGCCCGGCCAGGTGATGGCGGAGGAGCTGGAGGGCCCTGAAGGGCTGGTCGGCAGCTACCGGATCGTCGACGGCGCTCGCAAGGGTACGGTCGTCATCGTGCCCACGGGCGAGACGTACGCCGTCACGTGGGCGCTGAGCACCGGCGCGCTCAAGGGGGTGGGCATCCGCTCGGGCGACCAGCTCGTCGTGGGCTGGTCGCCGAGCCAGCAGGTCGGCGTGGTCAGCTATGCGATCGCGGGCCGGCAGCTCGCGGGGCGATGGGGGACCCTGGGCGGCACGCTGGCGGGGAGCGAGGCGCTTGTGCGCCGCTGACGAGCGGAACGAGCGGAACGACGCGCGAGGCGAGCACTGACGTCCTGCTGCGACCGGGAGAGTCCAATGGTTTCGAGCGGCAGACGGTGACGGCATTCCCGATCCAGCGTGCGGGGCAGAGGTCCTGCCACGATGTCATCGACAGGGCGGCGCCGGTGTGGGGCCGGTGTGGGGCGTGGCGCGCGCCGGGGTTCGCGGAGGACGGATGAGGGCCGGCGGGTCGCCCGCTCAAAGCGCTGGCGACGCGCGCCGACCATGGCAGCATGTGTCGCGCATCACCCGCATCAGGGCTCACGTGGGCACCAATCCCGTCTCGTCCGATCACGGGTCTTCGTCCCGTTACGCCATCATCGAGACCCTCTACGAGGGCTCAGACACCCTTCTCTACCGGGGTGTACGCGAGGACGACGGCCATCCCGTGGTGCTCAAGGTCCTCCGGCGCGATCACGCGAGCCCTCGCGCCGCCGAGCGGCTTCGCCACGAATACGAGATCGCTCGGGCGCTCGACACAACGGCCATCGTCAAGCCCTGTGGGCTCGCGATGCTCGGCGAACAGCCGGCGCTGGTCCTGGAGGATTTCGGCGGCGTGTCGCTCGATCGGCTCCAGGCTGGGCCGACGCCGCTCGAGCGCTTCTTCCCCGTCGCCATCCGCCTGGTCGAGGCGCTCGCCGGGCTGCATCGGCACGACGTCGTCCACAAGGACATCAAGCCGCAGAACGTGCTCCTCAACCCCGCCACCGGCGAGGTGAAGATCACCGACCTGGGGATTGCGTCCCGGATACCCCGCGAGCTCCAGCACCTCGAGCACATCGAGCTCATCGAGGGGACCCTGGCCTACATGGCCCCGGAACAGACAGGCCGGATGAACCGCTGGATCGACCAGCGGACCGATCTCTACTCCCTGGGCGTCGTCTTCTACGAGATGCTGACGGGCACGCTGCCGTTCCAGGCCGGCGATCCCGTCGCGTGGGTCTATTGCCACATCGCGCAGAAGCCGGCCCCGCCGCACGCGCTCGTCCCCTCGATTCCCCGGCAGCTCTCCGCGGTGGTGCTCAAGCTGCTCTCCAAGGCCGCCGAGGAGCGTTATCAGAGCGCGGCGGGCCTGCGGCACGACCTGGACGAGTGCTTCGCCAGATGGCGGGCGAGCGGATCCATTCCCCCCTTCGCGCTCGGGGAGCGCGATCTCTCCGACCGGTTCCAGGTCCCGCAGCGGCTGTACGGGCGCGAGCGCGAGGTTACGGCGCTGCTCGCCGTGTTCGAGCGCGTGGTCGCGAGCGGCCGGCCAGAGCTCGTGCTCGTGTCGGGCTACTCGGGCATCGGCAAATCGTCGCTCGTCGCCGAGCTGCACAGGCCGGTGGTGAGGGAGCGCGGCTTCTTCCTGTCCGGCAAGTTCGAGCAAGCCGCGCGGGACGTCCCCTACAGCGCCTTCCATCAGGCGTTCCGGGCGCTCTTTCAGGAGATCCTCTGCGCGAGCGAGGAGCAGGTCGAGGGCTGGAGACAGCGTTTCCGCGAGGCCCTCGGCGAGAGCGGCAGGTTGCTCGCCGACGTGCTCCCCGAGCTCACGCTGCTCCTCGGCCCGCAGCCGCCCGTGCCCGAGCTGCCGCCCGCCGAGGCCCAGAGCCGGCTGCACGCGACGCTCCAGCGCTTCGTCTCGGCATGCGCCCAGAAGGACCACCCCGTCGCGCTCTTCCTCGACGATCTGCAGTGGGCCGACGCGGGAAGCCTCCAGTTGCTCGAGCAGCTCGCCACCTACGCCGGGTCCGAGCACCTCCTCTTGATCGGCGCCTACCGCGACAACGAGGTCGGCCCCGCGCACCCGCTGCGGCTCACGCTGGCCGAGGCGCGGAAGCGCGGCGCCGCTGTCTCCGAGCTCGTCCTCGAGCCGCTCTCGGCCGCCCATGTCGGGGCGCTCGTCGCCGAGACGGTCCACGCGCCGCACGCGCCCGCGGAGCAGGCCGAGCCGCTCTCGCGGCTGGTCCACGAGAAGACCGGCGGCAACCCGTTCTTCGTGCTCCAGTTCCTCATCGCGCTGCACCAGGAGGGGCTCATCACCTTCGACGCGGAGGAGGGCAGGTGGCGGTGGGACATCGCCGCGATCCGGGACAAGGGGTTCACCGACAACGTCGTCGAGCTGATGGCGGGCAAGCTGAAGCGGCTCTCGGTCCCGACGCGCGACGCGCTCACGCTCGCCGCGTGTCTCGGCAGCAGCCTGGACCTCGACCCGCTCGCGGTGGTCGCGGGCCGTCCGGCGGAGGAGCTCCGCAATGCGCTCGAGGAGGCCGTGCGGGAGGGGCTGCTGCTCCGCCGAGGCGGCGCCTATCGGTTCCTCCATGACCGGGTGCGGCAAGCCGCTTACTCGCTCATCCCGGCGGGACAGCTCGCCGAGAAGCACCTCCGGATCGGGCGGCTGCTCCTGAAGGCACAACGCGCCGAGGAGCGCGACGAGTCGCTCTTCGACGTCGTCGGCCACCTCAACCGCGGCGCCGCGCTCATCCGTTCCCAGGCGGAGCGGGACGACGTCGCCGCGCTGAACCTCCGCGCCGGCAGGAAGGCCAAGGCGGCCGCGGCGTTCCAGTCCGCCGCCACGCTCTTCGCGGCTGGCCTCTCGCTGCTCGCGCCGGCCTCGTGGGAGACGCGCCACGAGCTGACCTACGGCCTGACCTTCGAGCGCGCGCACATCGCGTACATCACCGGCGGCTTCAAGGAAGCCGAGGGGCGCGTGGAAGAGCTCATGGATCGCGCGAGGACCCGGCAGGAGACGGCCACTGTCGTCGAGCTCGCCGTCGCGCTGAGCGTCACCCGCGGGCAATACGCCCGCGCGGTGGAGATCGCGCTCCTGTGCCTCCGCGCGTGCGACGTCGATCTGCCGCTCCACCCCACCGACGCACAGGTCGAGGAGGAGACCGAGAGCGTCTGGAGGGCCCTGGGCAATCGGGCCATCGAGGACCTGATCCACCTGCCGCCCATGACGCACCCGGGGATCAAGATCACGATGGGCGTGCTGCAGAGCGTGTCCCTCCCTGCGTTCTTCGTGGACCCGAACCTGTACAACCTCGTCGTCATGCGCATGGTCGAGCTCAGCCTGCGCCACGGCAACGCCGAGCACTCCGCCGTCGCGTACGCCGCCTTCGCGATGGTGATCAGCTCGAGGTTCGGGCGATATCAGGAGGCTCACCTGTTCGGCAGGCTCGGCCACGACCTGGCGCAGAAGAGCGGCCTCCTCACCACGAAATCGGTGGTGGTCATCCTCTTCGGACACTATGTCGTCTTCTGGACACGCCACTACAGAGAGACGTATCCGTACACGCGAGAAGGCTTCGGCGCCGCGGTCGAGTCCGGCAATCTGAACAACGCGTGCCTCAACTGCATCTGGGCCGCGCTGTTCCCGCTGCTCTCCGGCGAGGCGCTGGAGGACGTGCTTCACGAGGTCACGGAGCGCCTCGGCTTCGTGCGCAAGGTCGGTTACACGTTCGCGCAAAACGCCCTGCTCGGCGGCCACGCCATGATCCAGGCGCTGCGCGGGAGGCCGGTCCGCTTCTCGATGCCGGACGGGTCCGAGCTGGATACGCCGGCCTTCGAGGCGCGGCTGGAGGAGGGGGGAGCTCTGGAGGCCGCGCGCGACTTCTATTACAGCTTGAAGGCGCAGGCGCTCTTCGTGCTCGGCGCTCCCCGAGAGGCGCTCGCGGCGGCGACCCGCGCGATCGCCGAGCACCCCCCCAGGGTCGGTCCGCACGCGCTCATCGCCGAGAGCTTCTATTATCGCGCGCTCGCGCTCGCGGCCCTCTTCGACGCGCCGCACGGCGCGGACGAGGCGCAGCCATCCGCCCTGTGGGAGCTCCCCGAGGAGCTCCTCGAGTGCGAGCGGCAGCTCGGCGCGTGGGCCAGGAGCGGCCCCGACAACTTCCTCCACAAGCACGCCCTGGTCCGCGCCGAGATCGCCCGGCTCCTGGGGCGCGAGCCGGAGGCCAGCCGGCTCTACGAGCAGGCCATCGCGGCGGCGCGCGAGGGCGGCTTCGTCCAGCATGAGGCCATCGCCTGCGAGCTCGCCGCGGAGTTCTACCGCGCGCGCGGCCTCTCGATACCCGCCGACAGCTACCTGCGAAGCGCCCGCGCCGGCTATTTCCGCTGGGGCGCCCGCGCCAAGGTGGAGCAGCTCGATCAGCGCTACCCTCACCTCGTCGAGCGCAAGCCGATCGCCCCCACGGTCACCTTCGCCGTACGGGCCGAGCAGTTCGACGTCCTGTCGGTGGTGAAGGCCGCGCAGAGCATCTCTGGCGAGCTCAAGCTCTCGCGGCTGCTCGAGATGCTGCTTCGCATCGTGGTCGAGCACGCGGGCGCCGAGGAGGGCTGTGTCCTCCTGGTCCGGGAGGAGCAGCTGTGGCTCGCGGCGATCGAGACGCCAGGGGGCGCGGTACGGCTGCTGGATGCGGGCGAGGCGCCTTCGGCGGCGTTGCCGCAGTCGGTCCTCAACTATGTTCGCCGGAGCCACGAGCGCGTGCTGCTCGACGACGCCGCCGGCCGGCACCCCTTCGTGGAGGATGAGTATTTCCGGCGCAAGCGCCCGAGATCGGTGCTGTGCCTCCCGATCGTGCGCCAGGGCCGGCTCATCGGCCTGCTCTACCTGGAAAACAACCTCGCCACCGGGGCGTTCACCCCCGGGCGGCTCAGCGTCGTCGAGCTGCTCGCCTCGCAGTCGGCGTTCTCGCTGGAGAACGCGACGCTCTATGCCGAGGTGGAGCAGGAGAACGCCGAGCGGCGTCGGGCGGAGCAGGCGCTCAAGGCCAATCAGCAGATGCTCCAGGCCATCGTCGACAACTCGGCGGCGAGCGTCTACGTCAAGGATAGAGAGGGCCGATTCCTGCTCGCCAACCGGCAGGTGGGCGCCCTCCTGGGCATGCCGAGCGAGCAGCTCCTCGGGAGGACCGACGCCGACCTCTTCCCTGCTCCCTTCGCCGAGGTGGTCCGCGAGCACGAGCGGAAGGTGCTCGAGGCGGGTGCGCCGATGGAGTGGGAGGAGACGGTGCCGCTGGAGGACGGGCTGCACACGTTCCTGTCGATCAAATTCCCTCTCGGCGAGGGGGTCATGCCCGGCGTGCTCTGCGGCATCTCCACCGACATCACCGAGCGCAAGCGGGCGGAGCAGGCCGAGCACTTCCTGGCCGAGGCGAGCTGCAAGCTGATGGCCCTCGGCTACAGCGCGACCTTCGAGAGCGTGGCGCAGCTCCCGGTGCCCGAGCTCTCGGATCAGTGTGTCGTCGAGGTGCTCTCGGCGGACAGGACACCGGGCCCGACGGTTGTCGCAGGGGTGCCCGGCGAGCAGCTGGAAGCGCTGAAGGACGCGCTGCGCGCTCTGGCAGAAGCGCCGCCGGCCGGATCCGAGGGGGTCGATGGCCGCGCCGCGCCGCTGGTGCAGCAGGTGCGTTCGCTCGACCCGCGGGTCAGGCCCCCCTGGGAGCGGCTCGGCGTCCACGCGTTGCTGCGGGTTCCGCTGCTCGCGCGCGACCGGTACTTCGGCGTCATGACCCTGCTGGCGACCGCGCCCGAGCGCCGCTACGGCCCCGCCGACCTGCGGCTGGCCGAGGAGCTGGGGCGCCGCGCGGCGCTCGTGCTCGACAATACCCGCCTGTACACCGAGGCCCAGGAGGCGATCGAGCGGCGGGACGAGTTCCTCGTCGTCGCGTCTCACGAGCTCAAGACCCCGCTGACCTCGATGCAGATGCAGGTGCAGGCGGCCGAGCGCCTGCTGCGCCGAGGCTCGCTCGCGGGCGTTCCCCCGGCGCGGATCGAGGCGATGTTCCGTATCCTCGGCCGCCAGACGTCGCGGCTCGGGCGCCTTGTCGACGAGCTGCTCGACGTCACGAGGATGAACGCCGGGCGGCTGACGCTCACGCGGGCGCCGGTCGATCTGGCGGCGCTGGTGGGTGAGGTCGTCGAGCGGATGCGCCCCCAGCTCGCGGACGCCCGCTGCCCGACGCAGCTGGATCTGGGAGCGCCCGCGGTCGGGGACTGGGATCCGGATCGCCTGGAGCAGGTCGTCATCAACCTGCTGTCGAACGCGATGAAGTACGGCGCAGGCGGGCCTATTTTCATCGGCGTGCGGCGGCAGGCGGATCGCGCGCTGCTCGTGATCCGGGATGAGGGGATCGGGATCGCGGAGGCCGATCAGGGCAGGATCTTCGAGCGCTTCGAGCGCGCGGTGTCGGTGCGCAACTTCGGCGGCATCGGGCTCGGGCTCTACATCGCACGCTCGATCGTGGCGTCGCACGGCGGATCCATCCGGGTGCAGAGCAAGCCGGGCGCCGGGGCGACGTTCGTGGTGGAGCTCCCGCTGAGCGCACCGGAGGCGGACGAGCGCGGCGTCGCGCCGGCCTAGCTAGACACCGCAGCCGCGCTCCGTGACCTCCGCGCCCGCACCACCTGCCGAGGGGGCGCCGAGCGCGGATCCGAGGCGAAGCCCGGCACACCCACCGTCAATGGGAAGCGCGCCTGGTCCGAGTGCGTCCTGTGATTCGCTGCCGTCGAGCGTCTGCGAGTGTGTCCAGTCCTGCGCGAACCGCCAAGACGCTGACGCCGAGGGTCGTTGCGGTTCCCGAGGTACGGTGAGCGTCGTGCTCATGACAAGCTGCGGCTCTCTGGCGGGATTCGCGCCGAGTGGTGCGAGATCCTTTCCATGTGGGCCAGGACCTCCGCCTGACCCCAGCGCTCGAGCGCGTCCATCTCCGCCGGGCCGAGCAGCCGCCGAATCGCACCCCAGGTGCGCTCGAACGCGGGCGCGGCCAGGCGCTGCGACAGCCCGGCGAGGGCGCTCAGGTCGGGGTCGTCGCGGCGGTACGCCGCGTAGGCCTCGGCGTCCCATCCTTCGAGCGGGAGCGCGTCCGCCTCGGCGATGCGCCGATCCAGCGCGTCCGCGGTCTCCGCCCACGCTCGGGCGATCTCGAAGAGCTTGGCGACCTTGCCGAGCGGCAGTCCGAAGCTCGCGACGCGGTCCTCCTTGCGGCGCGGTAGCCACGCGACGAGCACGTGCCACATCATCTGCCACTCCGGCTCCAGTCCGAGGAAGTACACGCGCTCCTCGATCCACGCGCGAAGCTGCGCCGCGGCCGCCGTGCCCTGGGTCCGCTCCACGTCGGTGAGGAACGCCGCGATGTGCACCGCCATCATGCCGTCAAAGTCCCGCTCATCGTCCTCCAGCGCCTCGAGCTCGATCTCCGCCCGGAAGCAGCGACGTGCGGCCGTCTTCACCTCCTCGACGCCGTCGAGCCGGAGCCCGAGATCGGGCCAGAAGGGCGTTACTCTGTCCAGGCTGAGGAGCCGGATAGCGGTCCTGTAAGCGTAGAATACATCGAGGTTAGCGAGATCGAGGGTGGGGTTCATCGGCAGCGCAGCTCGGGGTGGTCTGGAGCGGCCAGCCTAGCGACGCCGGGGGTGAGCGGGTAGGTCGCCGCGCGCACGACGGTGAGCCGAGAGCCACACGACAGGGACGGCCATGCACCAGGGCCTGCCGGGCCGCATCCAGGAGTAAGAGAGTAGGCAGACGTGGCTCCGGGAGCGCGGTCGGAAGCAAAAAATCAGGCAGATCAGACTGCCCTGCTGGACTTTGATGTGAGCTGGCACCCACGATAGGCCGCGAGACGAGGGGTGTGGTGTGGTCTGGGATACAAACCTGCCTCCTCCAGCGGTCGCGCGCCTTCCCGCGCAGGCAGGGGTGCCTGATTGGGGGCCTCGAGGTCCGGCGCGGGAGGGCTTCCTGGCTCCTGGTCGAGCCTGGTAGCGTCGGAGACCATGGCGAAACCCAAGATTCAACCGGAGAAGTCCCCGGCGAACGCCAGGGGAGAGGAGGGGGCCCGGAGCTACCAGGCCCTGTACAGGCACTACTAGCCGATCGGGGCGGGGCTCCCCTCCGACGAGGTGCAGGCGTGCCGCGCCGATCCGCGCCTCGCGCTGGTCAACGTGAAGCGCGGCGTCGCGGCGGTGCTCGGCACTATTACCGCGCCCTCTCATCGATGCGGCAGCGCACCGCATCGAGCGTGCTGCTTGATGGTGAGGGGTTCTGCCCAACGAGGCTGGCCATCAAGGAGGATGCTCGCTCCGCGTACGCAGCCCGGGACGACGACTCCGGAGCGCCGCGACACACGACGCATTACCTCCGGCCTCTCAAGATTCTCATCTCCGTTCCCTCTGAGCACGGTTGCGTCGGTTCAAACAAGCCCTTCCCTCGCGGGCGCCCGACTTCCGTCCATCGGTCAAAAATTACCACCCCTCGTCGCTCCCACGCCCGCCTCACGACGGGTTAGGCCGACCGCAGGAGCGGAGCAGCGGCGCGGTGCCGGCCACAAAATAGGCGACGAGGAGACCTGATCTTGGCGGACAGCCTCCTCGTCGTGCTCCGGTTCTTGTGCCCAGGAATCGAAGCGGTCGCAGTGTTATCCAGAGCGCCATCGACATCAAGCGCTGGCAGCAGCAGCCGCCCACGGTCGTCGAAGCGCGGCCTGCGCGTTGCCCCGTCTGCGGCGCTGCGAGCTGTCCGCTGGGCGGCGCCATCCGGCTCCAAGGCCACGGCAGGCGCGAGCGGCAGGTCTGGGGCCCCACCAGCCCGGACCAACGCCCCGAGGTGCTCTCGGTGACAGCTCGCCGCTACCGCTGCCTCAGTTGCCGCGCTGTGCTGCTCGTCGTTCCTCGCGGAGTGCTCGGCCTTCGCGTATACAGCGCCGCCGCGATCGGCTTCGCCCTCGCGCTCTGGGGCCTGGCGCTCGCGACGGCGGCCGAGGTCCGTCGGCGCGTGGGCCCAGCGAAGATCCTCGGCGACAGCGCCGTCGCCGGCTGGGCCACGCTGCGTCGGTGGGCGCGCGACGTCGCGCAGCGACGTCTGTTTTCGGACGCCCCCGACCCAGGCCCGTCCGCCTCGCTCCGAAAGAGGGCAGCCGCCGTCGCGACATCGCTCGCGGCAACCGCGGACCCGACGACCCGGGCGCTGCCGATCGAGCAGCGCGCCTTCTTCGGCGCCGCGCATGCGGCGTGAGGGCCTTTGCCCCCGAGGAGCCCCGATCGTACAGCCCACCTGAGAGGATCCCTGCCAAAAACGCCGCCGATCCCGGACAAGGACCGCGCGCCAGCAAGGCGCAGAAAGGACCTGTCCGAATGGCCCTCGGCCCCGCCGACCACGCCGAGACCGTCGCGATCTATCGCGCCACGGTCATCGGCCCTCTCATGCACCGCGTACTCACTCACGGCCAGCTCGCCGCAGCGCTGCGTGCGCTGAGCGAGCAGCGGTTTCGACCGCCGGGCGCGCACAGCACCCGCACCTACTCGGTGCCCACGCTCGAGCGCTGGCTGTACGCGTATCGCTCCGCTGGCCTCGACGGCCTGCGCCCACAGCCACGCAGCGATCGCGGCTTCGCGCAGGACCTGTCGGAGGAGCTGCGTACGCTGCTGCTCGACATTCGGCGCGAGCATCCCGACGCCTCGGTGCCGCTCATCCTCAAGACGCTTGTGGACGAGGGGCGACTCGAAGCCACCCAGATCTCCGAGCCCACCGTACGGCGACTGTACGCGGCGCACGGCCTTCGCCGCCGCGCCGCGCGCGCCGAGGGAGAGCCGAAGACGCGGCTGCGCTGGCAAGCCGAGCGCCCCGGCGCGCTCTGGCACGGCGATGTCTGCCACGTGACCGGCTGCACCGTCGGCGGCAAAGCCATGCCGCTCCGCATCCACGGGCTGCTCGACGACGCCTCTCGTTACGTCGTGGCCCTCGAGGCGCACACGACCGAGAAGGAGGTCGACATGCTCGCCATGACCGTCGACGCCCTGCGCCGCCACGGCAAGCCCGACGCGCTCTATCTCGACAACGGCTCCACCTACCGCGGCGACATCCTCAAAACCGCGTGCGCGCGGCTCGGCATCACGCTCCTGCACGCAAAGCCGTACGACCCAGAGGCGCGTGGCAAGATGGAGCGTTTCTGGCGCACGCTGCGCGAAGGGTGCCTTACCTATCTCGGCGCCCTGGCGTCGCTCGTGGACATCAACACGACGCTCCGCGCCTTCCTCGACAGGCGTTACCACCCGGCGCCGCACGGGGGCCTGCTCGGCCAGACCCCGGCGAAGGTCTACGCGGCCCGCCCCGCCGCCGAGGGCGGCGTCGACGAAAGGGCGCTGCGCGTCGCGCTCACCGAGCGCACCCGGCGCCGCGTCTCGGGCGACAACATCGTCTCTGTCGACGGCGTCGCCTGGCAGCTCGATCAAGGCTACCTCGCCGGCCAGATCGTCTCCGTCGCCCGATGCTTCGTCGCGCCCGACGAGCCGCCGTGGGTCGAGCACGAGGGCAAGCGCTTGGTGCTGCATCCGGTCGACCCGCAGCGCAACGCGCGCCGAAAGCGGCTGCCGTGCGGCGGGCCTGCGGTGAACAAGCCGACTCGCCCCGTGGACTTCAACCCCGCGCGGACGCTCGGCCGCTCGATAGGCACTGGCGCTGACACGAGCGAGCGCGGAGGAGAGACGTGAGCGAGTCCTACGTCCGCTTCTTCACCCTCTCCGCCGCACCCTTCTCCAAGGAGATCCAGGACGGCGAGCTGTGGCTGCCGCCCTCGAAGGAGCAGCTCGTCGAGGAGGTGTGCGAGGCCGTGCACGAGCACGCCCAAGTGCTGCTGGTCGGCGAGCCCGGTGCCGGCAAGACGTGTGTGCTACGGGCCGTGCGTCATCGATTGCCGCAGGCCGGCTTCCGGCTGACCTACTGCCACAACGCCACGCTGGGCCGCCGCGACTTCTATCGCCAGCTCTGCCATGCCCTCGGCCTCAACCCCGCTGCGACCGCGGCGGCCGTATTCTACGCTGTCAGCGCGCATATCGAGACCCTCGGCCGCGAGCGCATCCACCCGGTTTTCCTGCTGGACGAAGCGCACCTGCTCCACCAAGACACGCTCGATCATCTCCACATCTTGCTCAACGTGCGCCGTGAGGCGCTGATACGACCGGGGACCACAAGGGGTCCCCCTCACCTGGGTCGAGCTGGGTGAAGAAGGGCGCCGCGAACGTCTCCGGGGACTGGACCGGAGGCCTGCAACAGCCGAGCGGCGTGAAGAGCCGGCGCAGGGAGCCATTGGCGACCGAGGCCGGTGACCGAAGGTGCCACGGTGAGAGCCGCATGAACGATCGTTCAGGCAAATCGAAGTCGGTGTTGGAACCCTCTGTACGGAAGGATGCCCCGCCTCGCGCGGGTTTGCAGCCAGAGCCTGGTTGTCAGTTGAAAACGACTGGGTGTGCCCAGCCTGGGCACGCCGGCTCCCAGCCTCGAACGGGAGACCGGTCCGCGCTGCCAGGGGCAAAGCCGACCACCTACCGCACCACGGGTTGTATCAGTGAACACGGGAACCTCGATCCGGGCGCCAGCGCCGCAAGCGTTGGCAAGCCGACAGGTCCGGCCATGTCTCGGACGAGGGGCGGAGCCCCCGTAGTAGTCGGAGCGCGGGAAAGCCGCGTACAAGGCGAAGGGGGGCAGTCGATGGGGACGGCTCACGCTGCGCCGGGGAAAGCCGTGTATGCGGCATCTCAGTCCGATCTGGACTGGCTCCGGAGCGTACAACGTGAGCTACACCGGCGAAGTAGAGAAGATCCGGATTACGTGTTTCGCAAGTTGTGGGGGTTCATTGTCGATCCTCGCACATTGCGATGCGCCCTTCACCGCGTGGCTCGCAACCGTGGGAGCCGCACGGCGGGCGTAGACGGAATCACGATGGGGAGCCTCATCCGGGACATCGGCGCGGAGAGCTTCGCGCAGAAACTGCGGGAGGAGTTGAGGTGCCGAACCTACCGGCCGAGTCCAGTGCGTCGGGTGCTCATCCCGAAGACAGGTCAGCCTGGTAAGTACCGTCCGCTGGGCATCCCCACCGTCCAGGATCGTGTCGTGCAGGCAGCGTTGAAGAGCATCCTCGAGCCGATCTTTGAGGCGGACTTCTTCCCCGTCTCATACGGCTTCCGTCCTGGGCGCGGCGTCCATGGAGCGCTGGAGCATCTCCGGATGCTTCTGCGTCCCCGGCCTATCCGCGAACAGGGCAAGGCTGTGAATCGGCTTCCATACCAATGGGCCATTGAGGGAGATATAAAGGGGTGCTTCGACAACATCAACCATCACGCGCTGATGAACCGGGTGCGCCGGCGCATCGGCGATCTCAAGGTGAATCGGTTGGTGAGCGCCTTCCTGAAGGCGGGCGTCCTGTCCGAGGAGCAATTCTCCCGGACGGAGGCAGGCACCCCGCAAGGTGGGATCCTGTCTCCCCTCCTCGCGAACATCGCGCTCAGCGTGATCGAGGAACGGTACGAGCGACACGTGTGGCCACGCCGCACGCCGACGCTTCGCACCGATCCGGAGACGATTACACGGCGGGCCAACGAGAGACGTACCACCGACAGGCGGCGCGGTCTCCCGGTGTTCGTCCCTATTCGGTATGCGGATGACTTCATCCTTCTCGTCGGCGCACCGCCCGGCCCGCAGCAACAAGCGGACGCCGAGCGATATGCAAACGAGGAGAAGTCTGCGCTGGCCGCCTTCCTGAAGAACGAGTTAGGATTGGAGCTGTCGGAAGCGAAAACGCTCGTGACCCCGATCACGAGACCCATGCGCTTCCTGGGCCACCATATCCTGGTACGGCGACATCCCGGCCACCGCCGGATGGTGAGCGCCAGCCTCGTTCCGAAGGAACGCAGCAAGCTCTTTCGGGAGCGCGTGAAGCGGCTGTTCTCGAACTCCACGAAGAACCAGTCGTTGAGCAAGCAACTCCGGAAGCTCAACCCCATGCTGCGAGGCTGGGCGAACTTCTACCGGCATGCTTGGGGTGCGAAGAAGGTGTTCAACTTCCTCGACCACTATGTCTGGTGGACGGTCGCCCGCTGGCTCAAGAAGAAGCATCGGCTCTCCCTGAAGCGCCTCGCCAGCCGCTACGGCTGGCGAAAGCCAGGCGGCCGATGCGTGCGCTGGAGGGACGGAGAGGTTGTCCTCTTCGAGACCTCCCGGCTCACCGTTGAGCAATACAAGCTGGGTTGGATGCACGCGCCGTACTTCGCTACAAGCGTCGATGGAGAGCCCGGTGCATAACGAAAGGTGCACGCCGGGTTCGGAGGGGGGCGGCCGGAAACCGATCTGGCGCAAGCCAGACACGGCGCCGGCCGCCCACCCACCTACGAATGGGACAGCCGCGCCCTGTTGTCGCTGATCCTGGTAGGGCTCTCTGACCTCCAAGACCGGCTTGAGCTGCGCAAAAACCGCTCGCTATATTCCCGCATCGAGCGGCGTCTGTCCATTGGTGCGATGGTCCCCGACGATACCGGAGAGTACGTGCGGCTCCGGATGAGCCGTGCCGGCGCCGATCGCGACGTCTTCACCGCGGACGCTCTGACGCTGCTCCACGAGGCGGCTGGCTCGAGCCTGCGCGAGATCGACCGCATGGCCACCGCCGCGCTGCGCGAGGCGGCGCGACGGAAGAAGAAACTCGTCGAGCGTGACGTGATGGCGCGCATCGTCGGCGACCTGGGGACGGACGGCAGCTGACGCTGACCCACACGACGGGCGCCACCTCGGCGCTGGTAAAGGGACACCTCGCCGGCGCCGACGGCCACCAACCATGATGGCCATTGCGAGCTGCCCTGCGGCGCGCGTCCGAGCGATGGCCATCGCTCTCCTTGACCGCAACCGTGCACGCCCGCGATGGCCATCAAGCAGCTTGCTCGGCGGACCATCAGCCAGCCTGAGCGTCAACAGGCACGAAGGAGCAGGTGAAGGCCGTGCGCGAGCACCTGCCCAGGATCGCGGTCGGCGAGCTCCTGGAGCTGCCGGACCTCGCGCGGGCGCTCCTGTTCGCCGCGCGCGAGGCGCTGCCCCGGGCGGCGGGCCCGAAGGAGATCGAGAAGGCGCTGAAGGAGATCGGCGGGCCGCGCGAGGATCTCCTGACCCAGGCGGAGCTCTTCGCCCGGCGCGGCCTCCTCGACAAGGAGCGTGTCGCGCAGATCCGGGCCGGCTCGGGGAAATACGATATGGCGCGGGACGGCATGGAGCTCGCGGCGCTGTTCACGCAGCACGCGGGCGCGCTCAAGGGGCTCCACCCGTTCACGAGGGAGGAGATCGAGAACCTCCGGCGGACGAGCGAGTGGCTGCTCGAGAACCTGACCCCGGCGGGAGCCCGGGTAGAGGTCAAGAAGAAGGACAAGAGCGCGGCCGAGGACACGAGAGATCGGCTGTGGACGCTGCTCCTGCGGCGGCACCCGGCGCTCCGGAAGGTGGGGTATTACTTCCACGGCGACGATTTCGAGTCGGTCACGCCGCGCCTGCTCTCGCGGGCCGCCTCCGCGCAAGCCGTCGAGGAGGCGCTGGAGGAGGAGCCGGAGGCGATCGCGGACGACGCGACGGGGGAGGGAGAGGGAGAGGGCGAGGCGCCCTGAGCACCGCACCGCAACCCGCCTGAGCGCGAGCGACGAGGCGAGCGGCGTCCCGGGCGCGACCGATCAGAGCTGCCCATACTCACGGATCCGGTCGCGCTCTTCTCCCTTGTCTCCCTTGTCGGGCTCCAGATCGACGACAATCCCGAGGCGCGATTCGACGTAGGCCGCCCAGAGGGTTCCATGTCCTGGAACGCTGATCCAGGCATTCATCTCCGTGATCGACAAGAGCCCGTCGATGCTTCGATCGAAGATTCTTATGTCCCTGAATCGCAGCCCGAGCGTGAGCCCGATCTGGGTGTTGAGATTAAAGGAGTTGACGTCTGCGCCGAGGAACAAATCGACGTGTGTGGTCCGGATAAGGGTCCCCTGGGGCCTCAAGGTCGTGGTGAACACGGGAAGAACGGCGCCGACCAATTGGTAGAACTGAAGGGTCGTGGCCGCGCTCGCCCGGAACCGTCCGGCCTCGAACGTGCCGTGGATCCCCAATTTCTTGTCCTCGATCGTCGACATGTTCTCCTTGCCCACGCCGACGCCGATGAAGTACCCGATATTGAGCACCTGGGTGGGACTCGCGGTCTGCCCGAAGCTCACCATGACCGTATGGACAGCCCCCGGAGCAGTTCCGCCGCCGTACGTGACTCCGAGCCTTGCGAGATGGGGGAGCTTTGTCTGAACGATACCGTTGAGACGGAGGCCGTCCCAATAGAATTTCTCTGGGGGGCCGTGGCTCTTGCGCTGATGCCGGAGCGGCGAGGGTGAATACTGCAAGACCTGACAGCGCGCGCAAGAATGGCGGCCCTCGCCCGTTCGGACAGCGGGTCGATGGCTCCCACGAGATGAACGGCGGCTCGAGATGGGTTCGAGTCATTCGGCCTGCATGCGGGCGATGCACTCGGGGTTTTTTACGAGTTCGTCGATGTCGACGTCGCCGTACTCGTCTTTGGTCATATAGGCGCCTTCCATTGCGTTGATTCCGCGAATGTCGCTCGTGACGTCTGGCTGCGACGCGCTCTCAAAGTGTCTTATGACGGCGGAGCAGATCGAGAATTGCTCTCTCGCCAATTCTCGAATGTTCAATACGGATTCGCAGTCGATTGTGAGATTGCCCAGTATTTCCTCGTACGCGTTGAATTGCCACCTGAAGTCCCTGCAGCTCTCGGCCATCCTGTTGAGCTCCGCCGCTCGCGATGCGATGTCGCATTGCTTTGAAAGCGCTGGCTCAGGTGGAGGCGTGGGGCTGCCTTCGCGAGCGTGGGGCTTTCCCTCTCTCTTCTGGTGTTGGTGGTCGCGACGCTGGAGGGTCTCTTCGCAGCTGATCAACCTCCTCCGGGTGACGCTCAGAGCTGACCGAACATCGGAGTCGTTATTCCTGGCGGCGTCCTGGTGCGATTGATGTTGGTCGTCGCTCCCCGCCGAGGCGCGTCCCAGATTGTATGCTGCCGCCGACGCGGCGATCGCGACGACCCCAAACCCAAGCCATCTTGTCGGTTTCGATGATGTTTCCATGCGTCGAACGTCGCGGGTTGAAATTTTAACGGCACTCGCGAATGGCGGCCTTGGCCTGTTCGGCCGGCGGGGCGATGGCTCCGGCGACCTGAGCGGAGGAGTGAATTTGAGTTATTCGGCCTGCATGCGGGCTATGCACGCTGGGTTATTTACCAGCTTGTTCATGTCGACGTCGCCGTATTTGCTGCTGATTGTGTAGGCGTCTTCTATCGCGCCGATGGCGAGAGGGTCGCTCGTCGCGTCCTGGGTTCCGGGCTCCTCATTGATTCTTGTAATGAGAGCGCAAATTTGGCGCTGTCTCCGAGCAAGATCTCGAATGCTCAAGACGGTTTCGCAGCTGACGGTGCTGTTCCCCAGGATTGCCTTGTATGCATCGAAGTGTCTTCTGAAGTTCCTGCACTGCGCGCCCGTTATATTCAGATCCTTCGCTTGCATCGCGATGATGCATCGCTTCGAGAGCCCTCTCTCAGGTGAAGGTGTGGGGATGCCTTCGCTGCTGTAGGGCTTCCTCGCTCCCTCGTGAGGATCCTGGTCGCGACGCTGGCGGGTCTCTTCGCAGATGGCCAACCTTTGCTGGGTGGCGCTCAGAGTTGACCGAAGATCGGGTTTGTTCTTTCTGACGTTCTGGCGCGTTTGAGGCCGGTTATCGCTCGTCGTTGAGGTTCTTCCCAGGTTGTACGCTGCCAAGGCGGCGACGGCGATGAACCCCAATCCAATCCATGTTGTCGGTTTCGGTGACATTTTCATCTGACGAGCCTTGCGGATTGATGGCGATTGTCGTCGGAGTCGCAGCTGGTGAGGTGTGGATGAGTCTCCGGGCGCTGTGAGCTAGTAGTGGCAGGGATCCATCTTGGTCGGCGTTATCCCGACATCCTGCGGGGTGATGATTAGCGAGGGGCCGCTAACGGGTAGCAATGACTCGCGCCATTCATAGCATGCTTCGTGGCTAGTATGAGGAGGAATCGGTCTTGTAGCGGCAGCGTGTTCTCGCAGTAGATTGGCTGAGGCCGGACGGTCTCTTGTGCACACAGCGCTTGGCACTCGGGGGATGGATCTATGCACGTCGGTGTTGGTTTTCTATCGAGGATCATGCATCCGGCTTGAGATAGTACCGTCGCGGAGATGAGCTGGGCGAGGCCGGGGCGGGTCGTTCTTGGACGACGGGTTGCTGCGGTCATAGGCTCTTTCTCCCAGGGGCATCTGATGGTGTCTTGCGTTTGTCTCAAGAAGCAGGCAGGCGGATAAAGGAAGCGCTGTCGTTCTTCGATGAATCCGTGCGTATGGCCACGATCGGGCGTCGCGAGCGAGCGCGTCAAGCTCGCCGAGGCGCGCGCGAGATGTCCAGGACGTCGGAAGCAGGCGATGACTCGCGTGGCCGGTCGCGGACAATCTCGCTTCGCTTCCAGGGGATCGACGGAGGGGCCAATCGGTTCGCGCGGTCCACGCCGCGAACGCTCGCTGGCAGCGCCCCCATTCCCTGGCGCGCTGCCGCCCCTCGGTTGTCCGGGCCTACGCGGCCCTGAAGCGGCTTCGAGCCGAGGGACGCGGCGCGCTCGCGGGGTCGATGATGGCATTCTGGGTGCGTGAGCCGGTGGGGCCGATGGTCGGCTCGGGGCCGCTCGCAGGCGCCCTGGTCGCGGCCCTCCGCCACGAGGAGCGCGGAGAGCTCGCGGATCGGGTGGAGCTGCTGCCGAGCGCGAGGCGATGATCGCCTGTTCTTCTCGCGGGCCTTATGCCTGGCAGCAGAAGGTCGACGGCTCGGCCGGCAGCAGCTCGCCGAACGGCTCGCCGCCGCTCGGAGCGCAGCTGCCGGGGTCCACGGCCACGACCTCTGCCGACTTGCTGCCGAGGGCGACGCCGGGCGGTGTGACCCCGCAGAACGGCGTCGTCGAGCTCACGACGATCGACGCGAGCGCCTCCCCGCATGCGCCGTCGCTGTAGACAGAGGCCATGACGGTGCACGACGCGCCCTCCAGCTCCCCGCAGCCGCACTCGGAGCAGCCACGCGTGTCCTCGGCGCCGCCGTAGAAGACGTGCCTGACCAGGTAGGGCTCCTCGCACGTCACGTCGCCCTCGTGGAAGATGCACGTCAGGAAGCCGCCGGGCGGCGGGATCCCGGGCTGGTCCGGCGAGGGCATGCAGGTGCTCCGGTCGCCCAGGCACTCCGTGTAGGCGCCGGGCACGCAGGCGAGCGCCCGGGTCTGCCACGGATCGAGGAGCGCCGGCGGCGGCGGCTCGTCCACCCTGGGCGTGCATGCGCCGGTCGCTGTCACGATTGGCGCCTCGATGGAGACTGACTGCACGCACGGTCTCCCGCCGCAGTCCTGGCCGGCGGGGATCGCGTTCGCAGCGGTGCAGGCGCCGTCCCAGCCATCGGGCGCCGCGAAGGGGCTCGTGACGCTGCCGGGGTCGCCAGCACACGTCGTCGCCGTGTGCACCGACCAGCCCAGCGGGAGCTGACACGAGGCGGTGGCCGCGTCAGGCGCATCGCACAAGCAGGCCGCGCAGGCGAGCGGTGCGGGCGCCAGGTCGGCGAACCCCTCGTAGCCGATGTTCGGCGCGGCGGCTGGGCAGTCCGGCACCTGGTCCCGCGGGCCGAACCAGAGCAGCGCCGGGCCGAACCAGCCGAGCGGCGCCGGTGGGACGCAATCGCCGGCGCAGGCTGTCTCATCGCCGCCGCCGGTCCCGCCGGCTCCGCCGGTTCCCCCGCCGCCCCCACCATCGCCACCAGCCCCGCCGCCGCCTTCCTCGGGCCACGGGCAACCTGGGTTGCCGTACTCCTGAGGCTGACAGGGACCGTAGACGGTCGGATCTTCTTCGGCACAGCCAGGCAAGAAGAGGGATCCTACGAGCAGGAGGATGAGGGTTCGCATGGCGGACAAGATACGTAGAGATGGCCCACGCCCACAACGGGCAGCTTTCGCGAGACAGTCGACTGCATCGAGCATTGCGGTTTCCTTTCAAAAATTCTCACGTCGTTGGCGAGGAGAGCCGGGGTCCACGATGGCGTTCAGTACGTCGCCGTGATACCGAGTCCGAGCGCCGCGCCGACCGGAGGTGAGGACCACGTGATGGATCCAGCGGTATCGCGCCGCTGGCCCCCGCGCCGGAGCACCGTGTCATCCACGATCGCGCTGGCCTCGGCGTATCCGTGGGCGCTCCACCTGTCCGAGAGGGCCCAGGCGCTGCCAAGCCGCGCTCCAACGCTGAACAGACGGTTGTCGCGTACCGTCATGTCCCACGGATACTGGGGCACGAACCGTACGAAGCCGACGGTCGCGACCCCGCAGCCGAAGAGGTGGTGGCCGTGCAGGCAGCCCACACCAGCCGCCGTGAAGGCCCTGGTGCTGATGGTCATGTCTTTCACCTCCTGCGCGAGGGACACGAGCGCGCGCCCTTCCACGGCGACCGACCAGTCGGGCCGGCGGACGCCGATGAATAGGGTCATGCCCGCCGCGGCCCCCGGCGTGATCCCCAGGCCGAGGGTCGCCCCGAGCCCTGCCTCCAGCCGCCAGCGTCCTGTCGGCGCTGGCATCGCCTCATGCAGCGGTGGCTTCGACGCGGTCCGGCGCACCTGCGGAAGCGGCGGTGCAGCCGGCGGCGAGGGCTCGGAGGGCGGTGACGCCCGCTCCGGCGCGGTCAGGATCTGCGCCACGATCGCGAGGGCCACGCCGGAGAGCAGCGCCGCGCAGCCGCGCCGGGTGCTGAACCCCTCGGCCCAGGCTGTCTCGACCGCGCCCTCGCTTTCGCGCAGGGCCATCGAGGCCGTGAGCTCCGGCCCGTCCCGCGCGATGCTGACCGTGAGCACCCGCGGCGCGTCGTCCTCGAACGGATCGCCGCCGAGCCCGCGCGCCACCTCCGCGCGCAGGAGCGCCCCGTCGGCGCAGCCCTCGGCGCCGGGGCCTCGTACGACCTCCAGCCGCATCGCAGCCCGTGGCAGATCCGGCGCGGCGCGCGCCGCGGCGACGCACAGCAGGACCATGGCCGCCGTGGCCGCCGCGCCGGCGGCGCGCGCCAGCCACCCCGCGCCCCCGCGCGGACCGATGGCGCACCGGGCCAGGCGCGCGCCGAGCCTCGGTCTACCGCAGGGCCCGCTCATCGCGACGGCTCGCTCCCCGGCGCGCCCTGCTTCGGAGCGGCGAGGCGCGCCAGGGCGACCGTGCGAAGCCGCTCCCGCACGTTCTTCAGCTGGCCCCCGGGGAACCGCTGCTCGTGCACGGCGATCTGCCGGAGCGCCCCGGCCGCATCACCGGCGGTGAGGCGCTCTCGCGCCGCGGTGAGCAGCCGCAGCTCCTCCGCGAACGTGTCATCGCGCTCGCTGGCCTCGCTGGCCCGCGGCGCCGCCCGCGGAGCAGCAGGGCACGGGCGGTGCGGCGCCTCGGGCGCGGGGGCGACGGGCCCCGGCTCGGGCGCCTGCTGCGGCGGGGTCGCTGCGAGGCAGGCGCCGCCCGCGGGCAGCAGCTCGGGCAGCACCGGCCCGAAGCGGCGAGCCCAGAGGGCCGGCGGCGGCGCGAGGGCGAGCAGCACAGCGACCGTTCCGGCGACGCCCGCCGCAGCCGACCCGAGGGCGACGGCGATCCTTCCTGGCCTCCGTGGCAGCGTCGCGGTGGCAGGCGAACGCGGCGGGGGTGCCGGCGGAGCCAGCGGCGCAGGCGCTGTCGGCGGGGGTGCCGGCGGTCCGGGTGTCGCAGGCGGAGCAGGCGCCGGCGGCGGTGCCGCCAGCGCCGTGGTGCTCGCGCCGCCGTCGCGCGCGAGGAACTCCGACGCCACCGGGAACGCGAGCCAGCAGCCGCGCAGCGCCTGCCGTTGCTCCGGGCGGAGCCGCGCGACGGCGGCGCGGTAGTCCTCACGGGCCAGGCGCAGCCGGTTCGCGGCCGTGTTGTAGTTGATGCCGAGCTCGCGCGCGATCTCGACGATCGGCACCTCGCAGGCCTCGTGCAGGACGAGCAGGACCCGCCGCTCGGGGGCGATCGTGCTCAGCACGTCGATCGCGAGCTCCAGCCGCTCCCGCTCCGCGACGCGCTGCTCGCTGCTCGGCGCGGGATCGACCGCCTGGCCGCGCGGCGCGGGGTGCAAGCCGTCCGGCACCTCGCGGCGGCGGTAGGCGCGTTCCAGGTGCTTGCTGACCTTCCGCCACGCGATCCCGAAGAGCCATCGGGCTTCCGCGCTGCCGCGCGGGCGCCGGCCATCCCGCTGCGGCGGATCGGCGGCCGGGTCGGCCTCGCGCGGAGGCGACGACGAGGCGGAGGCGGGGTAGTCGGGATCGAACCGATCCAGGCTCTCGTACGCCGCAAGGAGGACCTCCTGGACCAGGTCGTCGATGTCGGGCGCGGCGACCCCCAGGAGCCGGAGCGAGCGCGGGAGGGTTTCGAGCGCTGCGGTGTGAACGGAATTCCAGGTAGCGGCGCGGGAGGCGTCAGCGGCGGAAGGAACGTGGGTGCTCATACCCAGAATTGCGGGGAGCTCTTCGGGTCTGTTTGAAAAACGTACGGCCCGGCGCACGGGACGGAGGCGCTCCCGCGGCGAGCGTCGCGCTCACGACAGGCTGCGGCTCTCCGGCGGGATCCACGCCGAGTGGGGCGAGATCGTTTCCATGTGGGCCAGCACCTCGACCTGACCCCAGCGCTCGAGCGCGTCCATCTCCGCCGGGCCGAGCAGCCGCCGGATCGCGCCCCAGGTGCGCTCGAACTCGAGCGCGGACAGGTGCTGCGATAGCGCGGTGAGGGGGCTCAGGTCGGAGTCGTCGCCTCGGTACGCCGCGTAGGCCTCGGCGTCCCATCCTTCCAGCGGGAGCGCCTCCGCCTCGGCGATGCGCCGATCCAGCGTGTCCTCGGACTCCGCCCACGCTCGGGCGATCTGGAAGAGCTTGGTGATCTTGTCGAGCGGCAGGCCGAACCGCGCGACGCGGTGCTCCTTGCGGCGCGATAGCCACACGACGAGCACCTGCCACATGGTCCGCCAGTCCGGCAGCCGGTCGAGGACGAAGTAGCGCTCCTCGATCCACGCGCGGATCTGCGCCGCAGCCGCCGTGCCCTGGGAGCGCTCCACCTCGGCGAGGAACGCCGCGAGGTGCACCGCGATCATGGCCTCGTAGTCCCGCTCCTCGTCGTCCAGCGCCTCGATCGCGATCTCCGCCCGAGCGCAGCGGCGCGCGGCCGTCTTCACCGCCTCGACGTCGTCGAGGCGGAGCCCTAGATCGGGCCAGAAAGGCGTCACCCTGTCCAGGCTGAGGAGCCGGACAGCATGCGTGTAAGCGTAGCATACATTGAGGTCGAGGAGATCGAGGGTGGGGTGCATCGGCAGCGCAGCTCGGGGTGGTCTGGAGCGGCCAGCGTAGCCGCGCCGGGGGTGAACAGGTAGGTCGCCCCGACCTCGGAGCGCCGGAGAGCGCCTCTCCGGCCGGAGCCGCTCTAGAATGCGGGCATGCGATTCGAAGGCCCGCGCGCTCCGGGCACGCCGCTCGCCCTCGCTGAGGCCGCCTCGCGGAGGTCGTCGTGACGGAGTCCGCCCACCGGCCCGAGATCGAGCGCGCGCTCCGCTTCATCGCCGCGAACCTCGAGAGGCCCATCACGGTCGCGGACGTCGCGCGCGCGGCGCGCCTCAGCGAGTTCCATTTCCACCGGGTCTTCCACGCGGCGGTCGGCGAGCCGATCGGGCGGTTCATCACCCGGAGGCGGCTCGAGCAGTCGGCGCTGCGGCTCGCGTACGAGCCGGACCGCAGCATCATGGACGTGGCGCTCTCGTCCGGCTACTCGTCCGCCTCGAACTTCTCGAAGGCGTTTGCGGCGCACTTCGGCTGCAGCCCGTCGCAGGTGCGGAGCCCGGAGCGCGGCCTCCCCGTCGCGATCGGGAAGCTGACGTCGCTCTACGGGAAGGACTTTCGGCCGGAAGAGCTCTACACGCTCCCGCCCGAGCGCGGAGTCGACGAGCGGCGCCTCGAGGCGGCGGCGTGGAGCGCGCGGGTCCGCTTCGAGACCACGAGCGGGCTCGACTTCGCATGCCTCGCCAGCCCGGGCGGGTACGACGTCCCGGCCCTCGAGCGCCTCTGGTCGGACCTCATCGCTGCCGCCCGGCAGCTCGGGCTCTGCGAAGACGCCGTGGATGCCTGGGGTATACCGCACGACAGCCCGCAGATCACGGCCCCCGAGCTGTGCCGATACCACGCCTGCGTGCCCTGTCCGGAGGCCGTCCCGCTGCCGCCCCCGCTCTTCCGCGGCCGGATGAGCGAGGGCCGCTACGCCGTCTTCCGCTATGCCGGCGAGGTGTCCGGGATCCCAGAGGCGTATCGCAGCATCTATTCGTGCTGGTTCAGGGAGAGCAGCCTCGCGCCCGACGACTTCACCTCCCACGAGCACTACGTCACGGACGAGCCGAAGGACGGCCGCGTGGACCTCGAGCTCTGGTTCAAGGTGCGGCCGCGCCGCTGACCGCAGCAAACGCGATCCGTTGTCCATCGCACCAACATCATCCCTTTGCGAGCGCGGCTTCCCAACAGCGATGCGCTTCTGATACAAGCCATCTTGTTGAGGGGGGACATACGGGAGGGAAACGATGGCGAACGAAATGGACGCCACTTCGGGGCTGCTGCATACATTCTTTGCATCCTGTCCAGAGATGCTCTTCATCGCGGGAATCGATGGGGATGTGCTGCACTCGAGCGGCGCGCTCCGTCGGGCGCTGGGGGCCGGGATAGCGGATGGCAATTCGCTCACGGCGCTCGTCCATGCGGAGGATCGCGCCGACTTCGCCGCTGCGTGGATCCGGCTGAAGGAGCAAACAGAGCCGGTGCAGGTCGATGTGCGCCTGATGGACGCCCAGGGCGCTTACCGGCGTCTGACGTGCAACGCGAGCCGGGCGCCCGAAGGGGGCACGATCCACGGGTCGCTGCGGCAGGCCGACGCCGACGGCAGGCGCGGCCCGGCAGAGCCGAGCCTCAAGGAGCGGCTCCTCGACGGTCTGGCAGACAGCCTGGAGGTCGTCATCTGGGCGATCGACACCGAGGGGACCATCATCTACCACGACGGCAAGGGGCTCGATGCCGCCGGGCTCGCGAGGGGCGAGCTCCTCGGGAAGAACCTGATCGAGCTCTATCCCGAGAGAGAGCGCGCCTCCTTGCGGGCGGCGATCGCCGGCACGATGGCCCATGATCACACCACGGCGCACGGCGTCCACTGGGAGAGCTGGGCCGTCCCCGTGCGCAACAGGCGCGACGAGGTCGACGCGGTGCTCGGGTTCTCGCTCGACGTCACCGCGGTGAAGCGCGCGCAGGAAGAGCTGCGGGCCAGGCTCACTCAGATCGAGAAGCAGCAGGAGGTGATTCGCAACCTCTCCACGCCGATCATCGAGGTATGGAACGGGGTGCTGACGCTCCCCATGATCGGCGTGGTCGACAGCGTGCGGACGGCCGAGGTGATGGATACGCTGCTCGCGCGCATCATGGAGAAACAAGCCCATTTCGCGATCCTCGATCTGACCGGGGTCGACATGGTGGACACGAAGGTGGCGAGCCATCTCATCGAGCTCGTGGCGGCGATCCGCCTGCTCGGCGCCGAAGGCATCGTCGCCGGCATCAAGCCGAACGTCGCGCAGACGATGGTCGCGCTGGGGCTCGATCTCTCGACGATCTCGACGCAACGCGATCTGCGAGCTGCCCTGAGCTACTGTATCCGGCGCATGGCGCCGCAGCCGCCGCAGGAGAGCCGCGCCAGCGTGACCGCGAGCTGACTGGGCCCCACGCGCAGCGCCCCGGCGCCGTTCGGCCTCGCCTGCCCGGTATCCGGCTCCCTTTTTCGACGGATGTGCTCACCCGGAGGGTGCGGAAGCGCGAGAACGGAGCGATGATGCCGCCCGGTTGTGACGGTTCAGCAGCGGGGGCCGCGCTCGGCCCTCGCATCGGGCTCACGGGGTGGGTGCGTGCACACGACAGCCGAAGATCGCGCAGAGACTCTTCACATCGACCCACGTCTCCTGATCGAGGCCCTGGACGACCCAGCGCTCGTCATCGACGCGCGGGGCGCCGTCCTGTGCAAGAACGAGCAGCTCGATCGCCTCCTCTCGGGGCTCGGGGCGCCGAGCCTGCCGCTGTCGCCGGAGGGCGATCGCGTGCTCCTGTCGCTGGCGCCCGCGGCCGCCGACGTCGCCCGGATCCAGGCGCTCCTCTCGGGCGAGGTCGATCGAGCCGAGATCGACCTGCCGGACGAGGGCCGCGGCGCGCCGCGGTGGATGCTTCGCGGGCTCGCCTGCACGATCGGCGGCGGCCGCGGCGCGTTGCTCCGCCTCGTCGATGGGGGGGAGCGCGGGGTCCGGGAGCACCAGCGCCGGTGCGCGCAGGTGGTCGAGTCCATGCACCTCGGCTGCACGTTCCTCGCCCTCGATGCCCCGGAGGATGACCGGTCGCTCCGGTACGTCTACATGAACCTTGCCGCCGAGCGGATCGCCAGCAGGCCCACCGCGGCGATGCTCGGCCGGACCATGGACGAGAGCGTCCCCAGCCTTCGGCAGATCGGCATTCCTCAGCGCCTGGCGGAGCTGATCCGCAGCGGCGAGACCGACGAGAGCGAGGTGATCCTCCCCCAGGAAGTGGGCACGCGCGTCATGACGACGTGGTCGTTCCCGGTGGGCGATCAGTGCGTCGCCGTGGTCTACGACGATGTCACCGAGCGCAGGGCGACGGAGGCGTCGCTCGAGAGCGCGCGCCTCCTCCTCGACGGCATCATCGAGCACCTCCCGCTCATGCTCTTCGTCAAGGATGCGGCGGAGCTCCGCTATGTGCGGGTGAACAGGAATTTCGAGGAGTTCCATGGCCACGCGCCAGGAGAGCTGATCGGCTTGCGCGCCAGCGACTTGTTGCCGCAGGCGCTGGCCGCGAAGATCGACGCCGAGAGCCGCGACGTCCTCGCGGGGGGCGTGCCGGTCGAGGTCCCGGAGCTCCGCGTCCCCTCGAAGCGCTTTGGGGACCGCATCGGCCGCGCCCGGTTCATCCCCATGGAGGACGCCAAGGGCAAGGGCCGTTATCTCCTCGGGCTCATCGAGGACGTCACCGAGCGCAAGAGGATCGAGGACGCGCAGCGCCAGGAGTCGATCCTCCTGGAGACCCAGCGGCGGCTGATCGAGCTCGTCCAGGAGCTCTCGACGCCGAGCATCCCCATCCACCCGGGCATCCTCGTCGTCCCGCTCGTCGGCCAGATGGACAGCTCGCGCGGCGCCCAGCTCGTCGAGTCGCTCGTCGCCGCGGTCGAGCGGCACCACGCCGAGTTCGTCATCATCGATATCACCGGCGTCACGTCGGTCGACAGCGCGGTGGCCAACCACCTGCTCCAGGCCACGCGCGCCGCGGGGCTCCTCGGGGCCGAGTGCAGCGTCGTCGGCGCCTCGCCCAGCATCGCCCGCACCGTGATCGAGCTCGGCATCGAGTTCGGCAAGCTCGCGACGCACCGGGACCTGCAAGCCGGGTTCCGGCACGCGCTGGCGCGGAAGGGGTATGTGATCAGCGCGCGCGCGGATCGAAAGGCCTGAGCGCGGCGGAGCCGTCCGCGCCGCGCGAGACGGCCGCTTGCGCTACCGCGCCGGCGTCACGAGCCTGGCGAGAACATGAGGGGATACACCACCGTGACGACGCCGCCCGCGGGCGCCGGGAACGTGAACTTCTCGAACTCGCGCAGGACACAGCTCACGACCGCGCGATCCGGCATGGGCGCGCTCGCGGCCGACGGCGGGGAGCTGGCCGGCGGCAGAGCGCCCTCGGTGACGGCGGTCACCTTGCCGTCCCTGCCGATGACGAAGCGCACAGCGATCCGGCCAGCGAGGTTGGGATCGCGGCGCAGCCCGTCTTCGTAGCATTTGCGCAGCCCACCGAACCGCGCGCGCACGGCCTGCTGGATCTCCGTGGGTGGCAGCCGGCCCGAGACTTCCATCGATAGCGCGCGAAACGAGGGCGGCGCTCCTTTCGGGCCGGTGAACCGGCCTTCGCGGGGGAGGGCTCCGAGCATGAGGATCTCTGGCTTCGAGCCGGGCGGTCGCTCCTTCCATTGCCGCGCGCGGGCGAGGGTGGTCGACACGACCTCCTTGACGTCCGCGAGGCTCGCTCCTGGCACGGCGCGCAGACCGATGCGGTCGAGGCAGGTCCGCGGCGCCTTCGCGCACGCGGCTTCGGCGAGCTCCGCGAGCGCGGCGGAGGCGCGCTCCCGCTGCGGGCCCACGACCTCGCGCTTCACGAGCGTCCGGACGAAGCCGCCGCCCTCCGAGGCGCTCGGCGGAGCGACGGTCAGCTCGAAGAGGCTCAGCTCCACGTCACGTTCGCGGACATCGACGGCGATCTCGAGCCACGGCGGCTCCGATGCGTCTTCACCGGGAGATCCGGGCACGGGCGCGCGGAAACGGAGCCCGCCCACGCCGGTGCGCAGCAGCGCCACGGGGTAGCCCGCGAAGGCCGCCGTGCGGGAGACGCTCTCGATGACGATCCAGGCGACCGCTTCGTCCGCCACGACGGCGATCTCGCCCTGCGCGGGCGCGCCGCGGTCGCTCTCGCGGGCGCGGCGCGCCTCCAGCTGCACGAACAGCTCATCGACCTTGGTCAACCGGCCGAGCTCGGCGATGCTCTTCGCGTCGCCGACGAGCCGGCCGTCCAGGAGGATCTGGTGGCCTCGGATCTCGACCTCCGGCGGCGAGGCTGCGTCGGGCGGGGCGTCCGGAGCGACGGGCGGCGCCGCGGGCGCGATGGGTATGGCGGTCGCGCGCTCGGTCGCCCCGCGCGCGCGCGCGGGCGCAGGCGCGGCGCATGCGCAGAGCGACGCTGCGAGCAGGACGGCGGGGCACCAGGTCGGGTGAGGCATCGAGGGGATCTCCGTGGTCGCTTCGCTGGACTGCCGTGATGGGGGAGGGGAGCATACATGTTCAGGCGAGCGGGAGGCCAGGCGGGCGATCTCTGGGAGGGGGTTGGGGACGGTCGGGCGGGCGCGCGGCTGCGACGCCGGACGCCGAGCGCGCCGAGGGCGAGCAACGAGAGCGCCGAGGGAGCTCGGGACGAGCCTTGCGGTGCGCGGGGAGGGGCGAGGGCGCAGCCGGTGTTGTCCAGTTTGTACGTGTCGGGCGGCGGGTCGACGCAGGCGTGGGTTTGATCGCAGACGTAGCCGGGCGCGCAGTCGTTGACCGAGTCGCATGTGTTCTTGCACGTCCGCGAGGCGCCGAAGCAGACGTAAGGCGCGCAGCTTGGGCAAGCGCAGTTGACCTCCTTCGCGCCGACGCAGGCGCCCGCCTTGCAGGAGTCCTCCGCGGTGCACTCATTGCCGTCGTCGCATGGGAGTGTGTCCATCTTGTTCTCTCCGGCAAGGCAGCTCCCGCTGAGCTTGTCGCACAGGCTCGCTTCCCGGCACGCGTCTGCGGCCGAGCACACGACCGGGGCCTCGCCCGTGCAAATCCCTGCCTTGCAGGAGTCCGTCCGGGTACACGCATCGCCGTCATCGCACGTCGGATCCGTCAGGAGCTCGCACTTGCCAGGCCGTTTGGCGCCGAAGGGGAAGGTGATCTCCGTGCGGACCGAGCAGACATCGCAGGGGCCGGCGTCGCAGGCCGTGTCGCAGCAGACGCCATCGACGCAGAAGCCGCTCTGGCAGTCGGCCGCTCCGTTGCAGAGCGTACCGTCGTCGAGGAGCTTGAACAGCTCGGCGGTCGCGAGGCGAACGCCGTCTTCACCGAGGCCGCCGAGCACGAGCACAGTCCCATCCTCGAGCGAGGTCCCCAGAGGCTCGCTCCGGGGCTTCGTCAGCGGCCGGCCCTGCAGCCAGACGTTCCTGTCCGGATCGTACACCTCGGCGCTCGCGAGCGGACCGCCGGCGTCGGCGCCGCCGGCGACCAGCACCCGATCGTTGGGCATCAACATGGCGACGTGGCCTGTGCGCGCGTGGAGCATCTGGGCCGCGGGTGCAAAGGTCTTGGCCGCCGGATCGAACAGCTCCGCCTGGGCGAGGACGCCATTGCCGCCCACGCCGCCTACGAGGAGGACTTTCTCGTTCCGCAGACGGGTGGCGGTGTGACCGGTGCGGGCGGTGATCATCCCTCCTTCAATGGTTGTCCATCGCCCCTGGGTCGGGTCGTACACCTCCGCGTCCTCGAGAATGCCGATGTCCCCCGACCCCCCGGCGATCAGCACATGACCGCTCGACAGCAGCGTCGCGGTCGACTGCCAGCGCGAGATGTGCATGTCGCCGCTGGGCGTCCATCGATCCTGCGTCGGGTCGTATACCTCGACGTCCTTGCGAGCGCCGCCGTCGCCCCACCCGCCGGCGACCAGCACCCGGCCATCGTCATCGTCGAGCGCGACAGCCGCGTGGTAGGCCCTGGCAGCGTTCATCGCGCCGGCTGTTAGCCAGCGGCCGGTCTCCGGGTCGTACCGCTCTGCGCTCGCGAGAAAGCCACCATCACCGTAGCCGCCCGCGACCAGCACCTGCCCGTTCGGTAGCCGCGTCGCCGTGTGGTATCCACGGCCATCGTCCATCGTGCTGGCAAAGCGCCAGGTCTCGGCTGCCGGGGAATAGATCTCCACGCTCGCGTCGTAGCCGACGGTGCTGATGCCTCCGGCGATCAGCACGTCATTGTCGAGCAGCAACGTCGCGGTAGCATGCACACGGCGTCGGTCCATCGAAGCAGCGCTCGCCCAGCGGCCAGCTGCTTCGTACAGCTCCGCGCTCGCGAGAGGCGCGCCACGCGTACCGTCGCCACCCGCGACCAGCACCTGTCCGCTCTGAAGCAGCGTCGCGGTATGAACGCTGCGGCCGAAGCTCATCGTGCCAGCTGGCAGCCAGGTGTGGGTCGGGGCCTCCGGGTCGTACAGCTCTGCGCTCACGGAAGCTCCATCGGGGCCGGAGCCGCCGACGACCAGCACCTGCCCGCTCGGCAGCAGCGTCGCGGTGTGAGACGTGCGGGCGATGCTCATCGCGCCGGCTGACAGCCAACCGTCGGTCAGCGGGTCGTACAGCTCTGCGCTCGCGAGAGACGAATAAGCGGGGGGACCGGTGCCGCCCGCGACCAGCACCTGCCCGCTCGGCAGCAGCGTCGCGGTGTGAGACTTGCGGGCGGTGCTCATCGCGCTGGCTGGCCGCCAACGGTCGTTCTCCGGGTCGTAGAGCTCCGCGCTCGCGAGATGAGCACGGACAAGACGGGGGTCGTAGCCGCCCGCGACGAGCACCTGCCCGCTCGGCAGCAGCGTCGCGGTGTGAAACACTCGGGCGGCGCGCATCTCGCCAGCGGGCAGCCAGCTGGCCGCTAACGGGTCATACAGCGCCGCGCTCGCGAGAGGCTCATGACGGGCGTCGTAGCCGCCCGCGACCAGGACTCGCCCGTCCAGCAACCGCGTCGCGGTGTGAGAGCTGCGGACAGCGTCCATGTCACCCGCTGGTAGCCAGCCGTTGGTCTCCGGGTTATACAGCTCCGCGCTCGTGAGACCCTCACCATTGGAGCCGATGCCGCCTGCGACCAGCACCCGCCCACTCCGCAACAGCGTCGCGGTATCATACCGACGGACGGCGCTCATCTCGCCAGCTGGCAACCAACGGTCGGCCGCCGGATCGTACAGCTCTGGGCCCACGGGAGGACCACCTCTTCGCATGCCCGTGATGAGCACCTGCCCGCTCTCCAGCAGCGTCGCGGTGTGGCTGTCGCGGGCGGCGCTCATCGCGCCGACTGGAAGCCAACGGTCGGTCCCCGGATCGTACAGCTCCGCGCTCCTGCGCGAATCGTCGCTGATGGGATCTCGGCTGCCCGCGACGAGCACCTGCCCGCTCGGCAGCAACGTCGCGGTATGGTGCTCGCGGCCCTCGCTCATGGCACCAGCTGGCAGCCAGCTGCGGGTCGCGGCGTCGTAGAGCTCCGCGCTCGCGAGAGAATGAACGAGGGCGTCACCGCCTGCGACGAGCACCTGCCCGCTCGGCAGCAGCGTCGCCGTGTGCTCGTCGCGGGGGGCGCTCATCGCGCCGACTGGCAGCCAGCTGGCGGTCTCCGGGTCGTACAGCTGCGCGCTCGCGAGAGGCGCATCGCCGGGGCCGCGGCCGCCTGCGACGAGCACCTGCCCGCTCGGCAGCAGCGTCGCCGTGTGCTCGTCGCGGGGGGCGCTCATCGCGCCGACTGGCAGCCAGCTGGCGGTCTCCGGGTCGTACAGCTCCGCGCTCGCGAGGGGCGCACCGCTGGGATCGCGGCCGCCTGCGACGAGCACCTGCCCGTTCGGCAGCAGCGTCGCCGTGTGGTACGAGCGGGCAGCGCTCATCGCGCCGACTGGCAGCCAGCTGGCGGTCTCCGGGTCGTACAGCTCCGCGCTCGCGAGAGGAACAGAGCTAGAATCGTGGCCGCCCACGACGAGCACCCGCCGATTCGGCAACAGCGTCGCCGTGTGGTACCCGCGGGGGACGCTCATGTCGCCGGCTGGTATCCAATGGTTGGTCGGCGGGTCGTATACCTCCGCGCTCGCGAGAGAGCCTCTGTAGCCGATGCCGCCCGCGATCAGCACGTCTCCGCTCGGCAGCAGCGTTGCAGTGTGATACCCGCGGCCGGCGCCCATCGCGGCCGCTGACGACCAGCCGCGGTTCGCCGGGTCGTACAGCTCTGCGCTCCTGTCAACGAAATTGGAGTCGTGGTTACCCGCGACCAGTACCTGTCCGCTCGGCAGCAGCGTCGCTGTATGTCCCACGCGGCCATCGTGCATTGCGCCAGCCGGCAGCCACAGGGGATCCACCAGCACGGCCCCCTCGCTGGCCACCACCCATAGCTCGATCCGCGCTGCGCTTGCCACGAGCCGCGCCTCGATGGGCCGCCCCCCTTCCGCAAAGGCCCGCGGCGCGGTCACGCGGAGCATTGCTCTGCCGGACGGGTCGACCACCTCGACCCCGTCGCCCTGCTGCCGCAGCGCTGCCCCTTGCACCTCCCACACGGCTACGGGCGCATCGCTCGACACGCTCTCCGCTTCCAGCAAGAGCCACTCCTCGGCGCCCCCGCCCGCGTTCGCCGTCCAGTAGGACCTGCCCCCGGCCCGGGCGTACGTCACCGCACCGCCCTCGATCGCCCCTTCGCCCGCCGCGCCGAGCTCGCGCACCGTGATCGCAAACCCGCCCTGGCCCCGGAAGCGCAGCCCTTCCTCGCCCTTCGCGGGCAGGATCGCCTCGATCGTCTCGCCAGCAGGCCGGAAGCCGCCAGCCGCACCGCGAGGCCGGGCGACAAACCCCTCGCCAGCGGCGGTGAATCCCGCCCCCGCCTCGAGCACCTGCGTCACCTGCTCCGGGAAGCGAGCGCGCAGCACCTCGCTCAACCCCGGCGCCGGCTCGCCCCCGGAGTTGCATCCGGCGAGCGCGCCGAGCAGCAGCGCGAACCAGAGGAGCATCGCGCCCCGCGACGAGCACCGTGAACCCATGAGCCCTCCCCGGAAACGTCAGAGGTCGAAGCGAGCGCTCACCGCCGGCGCCACGCTGAAGAACAAGCCGCCCACCAGCGCATCGTCGTTGAACCACCCATAGCCGTCGGGCCCGGCGTGGACCCCTTTCGCCTCGCTCCACCTCGGCCGAGACACGGCGACGTGCACGGGCAGCTCCAGGCCGGCGTTCAGCTCGACATGCCGGCCCAGCGGCAATCCCACGCGCACCTCGGGCGTGACGAAGACGAAATGGGCAGGCTGGATCTGCACAAAGGTGCCTATCTCGTGGCGCACCTGGTCGCTCGCGTCGAAGGCGCCTCGCCGCGCGTCCGACATCGACCCGAACAGCCCGCCAGCGCCTAGCCTGAGGCGGATCGGCAGGCCAGCGTCGATCGCATAGCCGAGCCACCCGCCCACGAAGAGACCGCCGAGCCTGAGCACGTCGTCGACATCGATGGTTTTCGGCGACCCGCCTACGATGTTCAGCGATGTGCTCCGGCCGCTCATGTTCTGCGTTGCCGAGAGCACGCCGAGCGAGGCGCCGAGGCTGAGACCAGAGCTCAGCTCGTACCCGCCGCGCAGCACGCCGTACCTCCCGACGCCGACGGTACGGCGGCACTCCCCAGGGCAGTTGCCCGCGACGTCGCCCTGGAAGTCCGGCACGAACAGCACCGCCGTGCTGAGCTCCACGAGGAAATGCGGCGGCGGCGGCGGCTTGCGCCAGAACGGCGACCTGGGGTCGCGCGAGAGGGGCACCGTCAGCGCCCTCCGCTCGTCGCGCCGGAGCGACACCTCACGCCTCTCGGGCAAGAACCCCTCGGCCGCGACCTCGACCGTGTGCTTGCCCGCGCGGACTTGCCCTTCCCAGAGGCCGCGGCCGAGCTCCACGGCGTCGATCGACACGCGCGCGCCCACCGGCACGGGCGTGACGCGCAGCGTGGCGTCGAGCACCTCGGCCTCGATCCGCAGAGGCTCGACCTCGTTCACTCGAACCGTCACGTTCGCCGGCACAGTGCCCAGGCGCCCCTTGCCGCGCAGGAACACCACGTGTTTGCCCGGGGCGAGCGGCAGCGCGAGCGGCGCCGCGGAGGTCTTGCCGACGGGGATGCCGTCGACGACCACCTCCAGCTCCCGGCCGCGCGCCTCGGTGACCTGGAGCGTCCCCGTTTGCCGCAGCCGGCGCAGGTGCGCCGAGACGCGCGCGGTCTGCCCGCCGGCCACATCGACGCGCGCCTCGAACGGCTCGAAGCCCTCCTTGTAGACGCGCACACCGTAGCTGCCCGCCGCGACCCGGAGCGGCGCGAGCAGCGGGAATTCCCCCCGCCTTTGCCCGTCGACCGTGATCGCTGCGCCGGGCTCGGCGCCCTCGATCTCGACGGTGCCGACGAGGCCGCGAAGCTCGATGACCTTGCGCTGGACGGCGGCCCTGGTCTCGGGGGCCATGGTGCTGGAGAAAGCACGCAGCGCAACCTCGAACAGGTCGAGGGCCTCGTCGAAGCGATGGAGAAGATCGAGGCACGTGGCCGCGCGGATCGTGGCGCTCTCGCCGGGATAGAGCGCCCTGGATGCCTGGAACTCCGCGAGCGCCGCGCTGAAGGCCCCCTGGTCGTAGAGCTTGATGCCCTTGACGAAATGGGCCTTTGCCTCGCTCATCCCGTCCTCGGCGCGATCGCCAGCATCCTGCACAGGCTGGGCAAGCGCGAGCCCGTGCGAGAGGAGCGCTGAAGCAAGAAGGATCGCCAGCGCTGCTGCGCTGCAAGGGTGCATTGTGGGCCTCTCTCGCGATATGCATCACGCGTGCCCGAGCGTGCCTATTTGAACTCCCTGGGGATCAACGGATCTTCCGGCTCGGGCGGCCTCTGGGGCTCCGGCCGCCCCGTCCCTCGCTGCGCTCCCGTTGCCTTCGTCCCCGGCGGCGCCTTCACGCCCGGAGGCGGCTTCGCGCCTGGTGTCTCGGCGTGGCCGGGCTTCTCTGGATCGAGCTGCAGCGAGGCAGGGGAGGGGCCTGTATCGGTGATGATCACCTCGACCCGGAGCTCGGCCTTCCCCTTGACCAGCCGGACTTGATGCCTGCTCCCCGGCGCGCCCTCGATCGCCACCTCTCCGCCCCGGACCTCCGCCCGCCTCCCGTCGATCTCGACCGACACGTCGGCTGGCGCGACGCGCAGCTTCGCGCGCTGGACGGCGGACAGCGGCGCGCTCGCAGGCGGCGGCACGCCCGCTCGGCCGATGTGCTCCGCAAGAAGCCTTGCTTCCGCGCTCACCGCGGGACCGAGCACGCTCAAGCTCCCTGGCTGTGGCTGGCGCGCCCATTGGACCAGAATGGCCACGACGATACCGCCGGCCGCGACGACCCCCGCCGCCGCGGCCGCCTTCCCCGGCCTGCGCGATCGAGGAGCGCTCGTGTCGCGCGCCTGCGGGGTCGACTCACGGTCACGGGTCGTGCTCGTGGCGATGTTCGCGTCCGCCGTCGTGGTGTTGAACGCACGTGCGGTCGGCCCGCCAGCCGTCCCGGGCGCGTCGACGGTCGCCGTCGTGTCCCCGCCGCCGATGCCCCCTTGCACGACGATGCGCGCGATCCGCCGGTGCGCGTCGTCTGCGGCGTGGACCAGCGAGAACCTCTCAGCGACCTTGGCGCGGGTCTCGGGGCTGACGGGGACCAGATGCCCGTCCCGGAGGGCAAAGCCGCCGGGCAAGAGCGGACGGATCGCGTCGAGCATCGCCGCCGCGGTGGGGAATCGTTCGCCGGTGTCGAGGCCGATCGCGCCGTGCACCACGGCCGCCACCTCCGGCGCGACCCAGGGCGCGAACGCCTGGACCGAGCGCGGCGCCTGCGCGCAGATCGCCATGATCAGGTCGCCGAAGGCAGAGATGTGCTCGTGGGGGAGCGCCCCCGCGAGGGAGACGTAGAGCACCATGCCGAGCGACCAGATGTCGGTGCGGTAGTCGATGTCGCTGAGGCCGCGCGCCTGTTCGGGTGACATGTAGAGGGGCGAGCCAAGGATCCCTCCGGTGCGGGTGAGGCCCGTCGTGGGGCCGCCCTGGCTCGGCTCCGGCTTGATCTTGGCGATCCCGAAATCGAGGATCTTGACGACGATCTCGCCATCGGCGCGCCGGGCGAGGAAGAGGTTGGCGGGCTTGATGTCCCTGTGCACGACGCGCGCCTCGTGCGCCTTCTGGAGGCCGAGGCAGACCTGCGCCGCGATCCGGAGGGCGGTGTCGGGCTCGAGGCTCCCCACCCGGTCGATCAGGTGCTGGAGGTCCTCTCCTTCGAGGAGCTCCATCACCATGAAGGGCACCTTGCGCTCCGGATCCGTCCCCGCGTCGAGCACACGGACCGTGTGCTCGGTGTCGATCGCGCCCATGGCCTTCACCTCGCGCTGGAAGCGCTGGAGGCCGTTCTTGCCCGGTACGACGAGGGTTCCGTCGATGCACTTCAGCGCGATGCGCTCACCGGTCTCGACGTGCTCGGCCTCGTAGACCGCGCCCATTCCCCCTTGGCCGAGCAGGCGGATTACCCGGTACTTTGCGCCGAAGAGCTCCCCCAGCAAGGCACCAACAGCGTAGTGGAGTCGGGCGTATGGGCGCAACAGGCGTTCGCACCGTCCCACGTGTCACCTCGTGACCGCGCCACGTGCGACATCAACACGTTCAGGAGCCTCTGCGCCCCGACCACCCGCCACCTCGATGCATCCAAGCACGCCCCGGCGCCAGCATCCCGGACGAACACTGCCGGCACTGGGGGTGAGGTTTTTCACATCGAGCGCTGGTATGCTCAGGACGACCAGCTCCTCGACCGGCCCCTCGGCGGCCGGTGGTGTCCGAACCTGGCCTTGATGAGCGGACTCACGAGAAGATCCGGACGCTGCCCGGCGGCTGGCAGGGGCCGTGGTACGGTCGCCTCGTCAGGGGGCTCTGACGGGGGCGTGGCGGCAATGATGGCCCTTGCACGAGGCGTTGAAGAGGAGCACCTCGCCGAGCCCCTTCTGCTTCGCGATCGCCTTCGCTTCTTCCGGTGAGCGGCAGATCGGGAGCGCGGAGGCGCACTGCCGCCCGAGCTCGGGCCAGCGCAGATGATCGACACAAACAGCGCCCTTGCTCGTCCACGCCGCCTCGAACCCGTGGCCCGGCGAGTCCGGCTCCTTCGTGTGGACGCCCGCGGTGTCCCAGACGTCGATGGGGGTGCCCTCGATGGTCGCGCTCGTGCCGTCGCCGCAATAGTCGGCGCTCACCATGCGTACACAGGCAGCATGCAGCTCGGACATGGAGCTCGGGCTCACCGGGTCCGGCAGGTAGCGCCAGTGCGTCTGACACTTATGAAGAGTTGTTTGTCCGGAATGATGAGGTGTATGTCCAGGCAGATCGCCATTCGTCCCCGAGTGTCCTTCGTATTCGTCCGGTACCCGCTGCATCCGGCTCTGCCTGCCGTGGCGGTACGCTTCCCAGTCGACGAAGAACGGCTCTGCCTGATCGGGCATCGCGGCGCCGGTGGCGGTGCCCGCCGCTTCCGGTGCGGAGATGCTGCCGTCGTCGCTGCACCCCTGGAGCAAGCCCGCCAACAGCCAGAGGACCGGAGCGGCCATTGCGCAAGGCCACGGTCGAGTCAGTCGACTCCCATGTACGCCTGTTGCGGCGACCGGCGACGACCGATCCCATCGACGTCGACGAACGTGTAGCGAAGACGATGAATCCATGATTCTCCTACCTTCCGAGATCCTGAAGAGGGGGCTCCGCGTGGACGTCCATGGCGGTACAGAACGGCCGAGCAAGCCACCGTCGTTCATCGAGCGTCGGCTTTTGTCGTCCAGAATGAGCACATCGCGTGCCGCTCTCTACACGGGCGCATCGCGCGAGTTTCTGTGGTTCACGCCGCTCGCATGGCCCGCGTCTCGGCTGAAGGCGCCGTCGTCAACAGGCAGTTTCTGCCTTCGCCGTACCGGCAATCTCTGCTTGCTGGCAACGATTGCCGTGGCGCCGTCCCGAGGCCGAGAGGAGAGACGTCGCGTCCAGGCTCACGGGGTCCCGGGCGTCGCGCAGATGCGCGCTCCGATGAACGGATCCCGCTGGTCACGGCTCTGGGGCGCGCGGTTCTCCCCGCGGGCGTCCACGGCGATCTGGAAGGAGCTCCCTCCGCGCGCCACGGGCTCGCGGGGATCCGCGACCGACGACGTGAACTCCCAGACGTTGCCGGCCATGTCACGCAGCCCGAACGGGCTGTCGGAGGCGCGGTGCGATCCCACCTCGTCGGGGCCGAATCCAAGGCGGCTGCGGCCATAGGTCACGTCGATGTTCGCGTCGTCGGCGAAGAGCCGCTCGCCTCCTGGATACGAGCGGCCGTCCGCGCCGCGCGCGGCCCGCTCCCACTCGTGCTCGGTGCAGAGGCGCGCGCCGGGGACCCGGCGGGTGCGATCGAGCCACGCCGCATAGGCGAGCACGTCGTCGAGCAGGATCCCGGACACGGGAAAGCGCATCCAGTCCTGGGTCGTCCGGCGATCGCGGCCGAGGTAACGAAGCGGCTCGCCGATCCGGGCGGTGGCGCGGTGCGTCTCCTGGCCGAAGGTGAGCTCGTACTCCCCGCCCGGCAGCTCGGCGAGCGCGGCAACGAACCCTGCACCACCGGCCCTCGGCATCCGCTGGTTCCGCTCGGCCGGGGGCAAGGCGCGCAGAAAGGCGATCCACTCGGCGAACGTGGTCTCGTTCTCGGCGATGAGGTACGCGCCCGTCTCGACGGGATGGATCGGCTGGGTGCCGAAGAACGCCCGCGCTTCCGCGCTCGCGCTCCCGTAGAGAAAGCGGCCCGGCGGGACGAGCACGAAGCCCTCGGGCACCGCCGCGGCAGGGGGCAGATCGAGCGCGATCCGACACGTCTCGCCGCGCTCCAGCACGAGCGGCAAGCGCACGGAGGCGCGGCCAGGAGCCGAGAACACGAGGACGACCGACCCCGGCGCGGCAGGGCGCTCCGCCACAGGCGTCGGCCCGAGCGACGCCTCGGGCACCGCGACCCAGCGCTCCCCGTGCAGCGCGAAGCGATCGAGCGCCACGCCGGCGCCCGGCGGCGTGGTCTCGATCGCGAGGCGCGCGGGGCGGTCCCAGGGGCTCGCCGCGCCGGGCTCGCCGGTCACCGCGAGCCGCCGCGCGAGTTCGTCGCGCTCGGCAGCGTGGCCGTCCCGATCGGCGAGGCGCGCGCGCTCGTAGAGCGCATCGGCGAGCAAGGCCCTCGCGTCCTCCCGATCCGCGTCCTGCTGGAGGACGTGCTCCAGGCGACCGCAGACCTCGGCGAACGCCTTCTCCACCTCGGCGCCGCTGTCCAGCGCTTCGGTCCAGCCTCGCTCGGCCTGCGCCAGGTCGTGGGCGTCGAAGCGCGCGAACGCGATCCGCCGCAGCTCGTCGGCCTCGCCGCGGGCGGCGCGAGCGCGATCGAGCGCTCGCCGGGCCTCGTCCACGCGCCGGCCCATGTCGATCGCAGCCTCGACGCGCACGCCGAGGATCCCCGCGCCAATCGCGAGCGGCACCGCGAGCGCCGCTGCCCAGCGCCCGAACCGGCGCCGTCGATCCGACCTCCGTGACGCGGCGAGGAACGCGGCATCACGCTGGGCGAGGCTCCGCTCGTCGACCGCCGCCACCTCGGCCAGGAGCCGTGGGCCCCACAGCGCGTCCACGGGGCGACCGGCTCGATCCCACTCGGCCGCGGCCCGCTCGATCCGCTGCCGCTGCGCGCGGCCCTCGGCGTCGTGGCCGAGCCATCCGCGCAGCGTGTCCCACCCGGAGAGCAGCGCCTCGTGCGCCAGCTCATAGACCGAGCCGTCGCCGTCCTCGCCCTCGCGAGCGACCAGCAGCCGCCCGCGCACGAGCGCGTCGAGGGCCGCGCGCGCCCCCGGCAACCCTCCCGGCGATCCCCGCGCTGCGGCCAGCAGCTCGGCCTCGCCGCGGCGGGCCCGCGTGCCCTCCGCCGTGACGAGGGCGAGCAGGATGGCCCGGAAGGCGGCGCGGTGCGGCGGCGGCACGCGCGCGAGCACGCCGTCGGCGTGGCGGCCCAGGGCCGAGGGGACGCCGCCCTGCGCCTCGAACCGCGCCGTCGGGATCACCCGGCGCGCCTCGTCGCGCCCTTCCCACAGCTCGGCCAGCGCGAACTGGAGCAGCGGCAGGCCGCCCGGGGCGCGGAGGGCCTCGACGACCAGGGCCTCGACGACGGCATCGGACGCGAAGGAGAAGCCCTTGGCCGCGGCGGGGCCGACCACGGCCTCGCGCAGCCGCTCGCCGGTGAGCGGGCGAAGCAGGTACAGCGCCGCCGGGAGATCGTCGCCGAGATCCGGGAGCGCGGAGAGGCGCGTGAGGAAATCGCTGCGCGCGGTGGCGAGGAGGCGCACGCGGCCTGTACGGCCAGCGAGGCCGTGCAGCGCCGCCGCGGCGCTCGCGGCGTCCGGCGGGGAGGCGAGGGTCGAGAGCTCCTCGAGCTGGTCGACGAACAGGAGCGCGGCGCCGTGGCGCCGCACGAGATCGCGCGCGACGGCGGCCGGCTCCGCGCGGAGGCGTTCGGCCACGGCGGTCTCGTCGCCGTCGAGGAGCGGGGCGAGCGCCGCCGCGAGCGCGGTGAGGGGGTCGCGGCCGAGCAGGGCGGTCGCCACCGCGACGGGGCGGCCGAGCGCGCCGTCGGCCACGGCCGGGAGCACGCCGGCGCGGCAGAGCGATGATTTGCCGGTGCCCGAGTCGCCGGCGACGAGCACGAAGGGGTCGGCGCGGAGCCGGTCGACGATGGCGAGGACCTCGGCGCTCCGGCCGAAGAACATGCGGCGGTGCTCGGCCTCGAAGGCGAGGAGGCCGCGGTAGGGGTTGCCCTCGAGGACGGCGTCCTTCGTAACTGCCGGCGCGGCGAGCGCCTCGAGCGCTGCGCGGAGCGCGTCGCCGTCGGGGTAGCGGAGCGACGCATCGTGGCGGAGGCACCGATCGACGATCGCGGCGAGCCCGGGATCGACGCCTGGCGCGGCCCTGGAGAGCGAGGGCGGGGCCTGATGGAACCGCGCGGCGAGGGGCAGGCCCGCGTGCGGGGGCGCGCCGCAGCACAGCTCGTAGACGAGCACGCCCAGCGCGTAGACGTCGGCGCCCGGCGTGGCCGGTTCGAAGCGCCAGAGCTCGGGGGCCATGTAGAGAGGTGTTCCTGCGAGGCGCCGCGGCGCCGGGCGGGGCGCGGCGTCCGCCGTGGGCGCGGGCGTCGTGGCGCAGAGCAGCGGCGCCACGTCGAGGGTGGACGCGAACGGGACCGCGCCGGGCGGGGCCGCTCGATCCGGGCGAGACACGAGATCGGCGGTGGAGATCGCGCCGGCGCCGCCGGGCAGCGCCGCCGGCGCGCTGTCGCGCAGGGACTCCGCCTCGGCGCCCCCTGAATGGATCATGGCCTGTGCAGCATCGCCGCCTTCCGCGCCGGCCCCCGGGAGGAGCTCGGCCAGCCCGAAGTCGAGGAGCTTGACCGTGCCGTCCTCGCCGATCATCGCGTTGGCCGGCTTGATGTCGCGGTGGAGCACGCCACGGCGGTGCGCGGCCGCGAGGCCGCGCGCGAGCTCGACGGCGATGGCGAGCGCGCGGCGCGGCTCGATCGGCTTGTCGAGCTCGGCGAGGCTCTGCCCGCGCACGTATTCGGACACGAGGAACGGGCGCCCGCGCACCTCCCCGACGCGAAAGACCGAGACCACGTTGGGGTGCGACAGCCGGGCGACCGCGCGCGCCTCGGCGAAGAAGCGCGATCGAGCCGCCTCGCTCGGCGAGGGCGCGTCGATGAGCTTGATGGCCACGAGCCGGGCGAGCAGCCGATCTTCGGCGAGGTAGACGACGCCCATCCCCCCCCGGCCCAGCTGCCGGAGGAGCCGATACTCCTCGATTTCCTCAGGCGGCCACCTCTCGCCGCCGTCTGCCCCGGACACCAAGCCTCCTCGCGTGCGGAGATGCCGTGTTGCCCGAGCGCCGGCGGCGAAGGTGCAATGTTGCCTCGCGCGCCCGCGTCGGGGCTGCTCCTCGCGACCGGCCCCCGGCGAGGAATCGTACGATGACCTTGCAGGGGGACAAGGGAATAGCGTCAGGTCACCTCTCCGTGGCTCGGCGCAATGGCGTCTCGGAGGGTGTCTGGTTCTCGGCCATCGTTCGATGCCGGGCGGCGCCAGCGTCCCTCCCCGAGGCAGAGGACGGAAGGCACCGTCTCGGGCGACCAGAGTCGCAGCATGCCGAGCCCGATTCCGGCCAGGCCGACCATCAGCGAGGGGCTCTCGCGCTCTCCGGGGACACCGCAGCGAAAGCCATGCTGGCGAGCTTCCGCCAGCGTGTCCGCGGCGCGAACGAAGGCGGCTTCCCGATAGCGTGGATCGTCCAGCGCCTCGGCGGCGACGAGCAGGACGTCGGCGTTGCCCATGTCGCCGTGGCACAGGCTGTGGCCGCGCCCGAAGCCCTCGCGCAGGGTGGTCTCCAGGCCGATGTCGATCTCGGATCGAACGGTCGGATCGTCCATGTGCGGGAGCGAGAGGATGCGGCCCAGCGCGATCCCCGGCGCCCCGTGGCACCACATGGTCATGACACGCTCCCCCGGGCCCGAGCGCCGGGGAATCGGTCTCCGCATGTCCAGCCAGTTGCCCCGGGCCGGCGCGAACAGCGACCGCTCGTGGACGAGACCGCGCTGCGCCGCGTCCCTGTAGCGCTCGTCGGAGGTGGCGGCGCCGAGCTCGAGGAGGGCCCACGCGATGCCCGCCACGCCGTGCGAGAAGCCTCCGAGCGGCCGCTCTGCCTGCGGGGCCTTCCAGGCGATCCCTCCGTCCGGGGTCGGCGCCGCCCTGGCGAGGAGGCGCTCGCCGCAGCGCCTCGCGGAGGCCAGGGCGCGCGCGTCTCCCGTCTGCCGGTGCAGGGCGAGCAGGACGACCGCGCAACCGGCGGCTCCGCCGAGGAGGTCGAGCTGCTCGTCGCCGTCGATCTGCGCGTCGAGCGCCGGCAGCAGCGAGAGCGCGCCGTCGAGCAAGGTCGAGTCTCCCCACAGCGCGGCGAGCTGGCCGAGCACGTGGAGGTGCGAGGCCCGGCCGGTGAACGCCCCCAGCGCCGCGGGAGCCGCGCGATCGTCCCCGCGGATCTCGCGCAGGATGGGCGCGAGGGAGGCGCGCGCGAGGGCCTCGAAATCGCCGCGGCCGGTCGCCGCGGCGAGGTGAGCGAAGAAGAGCGCCATTCCGCCGACGCCGTCGTACAGGCCCGTCGGAAGGGGCGACAGAGACCAGCGGCCGCGCTCGAGGTCGACGAGCGTCGCGCCGATCCAGGTGACGTCGTCACGGCCGCGGATCGCCCTGGTGACGAGGTCTTCTCCGATGGCGACGGCCATGGCCAGGGCGTCTCCTGCCTCGGCGAGCCCGCGGGGCGCGGAGTCCGGCGAGAGCAGCGCTCTGTCCGAGGCGATGTGGTCCTTTTCGAACGCGACGAACGAGGCGCGGAGCAGCGAGATCTGCGCAAGACAGCCGTCCTCGCTCATGCTGGCCAGCCTATCGAGGACCAGGCTCAGGCTGTCTCGCTCGAAGAAATCGTCGATGCGATCGCCGGCGCTGCTCCAGAGGTGGCGCTCTCCGGGGCGCGCGGTGAACACGAGGATGTCCCCGAGCCGGAGATCCGCGCTCTCGAACGGGACGACCCGGCGCAGCTCGGGTCGATGCGCCGCCTCGACCCAGAGCTTGTCGAGGAGCATATCCCGCGCGAGGCCGTCGCGCAGGAAATCGGGGTGGGTGGCCTCGGAGAGGAGGAGCGCGTACCGCATCGTCTGCCGGAGGAGGTGTCGTGTCTCCACGCCGGCAAAGGATCCGAAGTTGTCGCTGAGCTCGTTGCGCCGGCGAACGATGAAGAGGTATGTCTCTCGAAATCCATCGACGATCTCCTCGACGAACGGCGCCGGATCCACGAGCTCCCCGTGGAGTCGAGGGCGGTTGTTCGACTCACCGATCAGCGGCCGGCAACGCACGATCTTCATCACATCGCGGGACGTCTCGTCGAGACCCGGTACCAGGTGCTGACCGCTCTGCCCGGCTTCTCCGCCCAGCCCGCTGAAGTCGGCGCCGACGCCGTCGCCTGGCAAGATCAACGGCAAGAGACCTGTGTCGAGGACGGAGTCGCGGAGCAAGGCGAGCGCCCGGTGAGCGGCCGTGTCCCCGGCAAGGACCGGTGCCTCGTTGTGGAAGAGCGCCTCCAGATCGATGAGGACGGGGTGCTCGCCCGCGGCTATCAGATTCTCCCGATGAAAATCGATGGCCCTGAGCACATGAAGCAGCGCGAGGAGACTGCCCTGGCGGCGGTAGAACCGCTCGACGGCCACACGGGTCTCGCACCCCATCTCCTCCACGAGCTCGACCCACCCGTGGCTGCCGCGATCCAGGACCGTGAGCGTCCGGTGCGGAGCGGACAGGCCATTGTCGTTGAGCCACCCGAGGAGGCGTTGGAACTGGACATCGATCGCGAGCGAGCGCGGCTTGTATACCAGCGAGAGGCCAGAGGTGAACGCGATCCGCGCGACGCTGCGCCCTCTCCGGTGCAGATCGCCCGCGCCGATCTCCAGGGCGGCCACGTCACCGATGCGTTCGCCAGAGATGAACGCGCCGCGAATCAATGCCTCATCCTCGGCGAGCCGCGCGAGGAGCTCGAGGTTCGTCTCGACCCAGCGGGAAAGGTCGGTGGACAGGAGCCGCGCGAGCACTGGCACCTTGGAGAGCAGGGTGGCCCGCGCCCCGGGCGCTTCCCAGTAGGCCGTCGCGAAGTGCGCGAATCGCTCTTCGGACGTGGCTTGCGGGAGCTTGTCCCGCATTGCTGCGATGTGGAGCTCGAGCACGAGCGTCCGCAGGGCGCTGCCCTCGAGTCGCCGGGCCAGGCTCGCGACGAGCATCGCCGCGGCATCCTCGGTGAGCCGCGGGCCCGTGAGGGGATAGCGCGCGCCGATCTCCGCGAGCCCTGCGCGTAGCTGCGCCACACCGGCCTGGAGGAACGGGCGCAGGAATCCCGGAAAGAACGGTCGCGCGGGCATGGCCGGGGCCGTGTGCGGCGACGGGATCGACGGCAGGGCGTCGCCGGCGCACCGATCCTCGAGGATCTGCTCGATGCCATCGCGCCACGTCCCGCTGCCCGTCGATGCGCCGGCAGCTGGTCCATCATCCGCCAGGATCTGCAGGAGTCCCTCGCGATCGAGCCCGGCGCTTCGAAGGCGCTCCGCGAAGGCCGCCTCGTCGCTCATCATGCTCTGTTGCCACGCTATCGCTCGCCGCTCGGCCTCCTCAAGGAGCCCCGGGCGAGCTCCCGGCCCGCCCAGCGCCCGTCCGGGCGCCCTCTCGTGAAGAAGAGCGGCTCTTTTCCATACATCATTCATGGGGAGAATGTCCATGGTCCCTCCGCTGTCACAAAGACACGGCGATTGAAGACATGGCGAAGCCCTCGGCGGGCCGTCAAGCTCGTTGAAGAAGAAGCGAGAGAGGCCGCAAGCCCCGGCCGGTAGCCGGCGGCCTCCCCCGTTCACTGGAGGCTCTGGAGATGGCTCGATGGATGATGGGCAGGCCCCGTCGGAGAGGCCTTACTGGCATCTAGGAGAGGGCCGTCGAACGCTCACCGAGAATTGCCCCGAGCTGGCGCTCGACTCGCTCGTTAACCACGATCCCCACAGAGCCGTGGTGCTAGCAATCGACAGAACAACCGTTCCAAGAATGAGTGGTCAGCGCCCCCGAGACGCCGACCGCGGCGCGGACCTCGTCCTCGCCGAGGTCGTTCATCGAGACGCCGGCCGGGTTCGCCGGCAGCGAAGCGAGGATCTCCGGCGCGAGGCTCGCGCGGTAGACGGGATTCTCCCAGGCACGGACGATCATTTCCTGATTCATGTGGATGCTCCTTGTGCGAGCGCCCTGCCGTGAATGGCGGAGAGCGCGGTTCGATGTTGATACGATGTCCTCTCCTCGCGGGTCGGACGCAGAGTCATCCAGCAACCCACGTGCCACGGAGATCTCGCGCGTCGCGATCCGGCTCGACAGGGCTGCACCGCTCGCCCGGGAGCGTGGGCGTGAACGTCTCGGCGTCTCCTTGGCGCGGATCGGAGCGCGCGCTGGCAATCCTTGCCGTGCCCTCGCCCGCGGAGGCGGGGCAACCGTTGCCAGCGCGGCAAAGCTTGCCTGCGCGCGCCGGGCCGCGGGCGAGATCGATCGCCGGGCGCGACCTCTCGGCGCCGCGCGATCGGCGCGCCGCGCCGCCCTCTCTTCGCAGAGCGGGGCCTCCCTCGGAAGGCGGCACGCCGGTTGCGATGACTCGCTGCCAGCCGGGTTCACCGGCGGCGACAGGGAACACAGGAAACAAGCCATGAAAAAGATTCAGACCGTCCTCCTCTCTACCACCTTCTTCGGTCTCGTCGCGACGGCGCTGCCGGGTTGCCCAGAGGCAGATGCTCATGCAGCGCAGCCGGCGGAGGCTCCGGTGAACGACGCGCAGGCCATCTGCGACAAGGCAGCCGATTGCGGGAAGCTCAAGGAGGGGATCACGACCGCGCAGTGCGAGGCCACCATCGACACATTCTATGACGAGGCGCAGCAGGACGCTCTCTGCGGGCCGCTCGTCCAGGCGATGCAGACCGCCTTTGCTTGCGTGTCGCAGCACGCGACTTGCGAAGAGTTGTTCGGCGAGACGTCCGAAGAGGGCGTTTCCTCGTGGGAAGAGCGGTGCTTCGAGGAGATCACGCGCTTCGAGGAGACCCTCGAGGCGGCGGCGGAGCAGGACCCCGAGGGCGCAGACGCCTGTGTCTTCGGCTATGTGTTCACGCTGGCGGAGGTGATGGATATCTTCGGCGAAAGCTAGCCCGGCGCGCCGTGGACGACGGACGAGGCGTGTCCGTGGGTCGAGTGTCCGGGCGACGAAGGCCTCGTCATCGCGTCCCGCGCCTCCGGGGAGCGGAGCCGGCCCCTCACGAGCTCCGCTTCCCCTCCCGCGCGGAGAGGCCGTATTGCTTGAGCTTGAACGTGAAGGTGCGGACAGGCATCCCCAGGAGCACCGCCGCCCGTTTCTGCACCCCGTCCGCGGCGTCGAGCGCCTGACGCATGCGGGTCCGCTCGATGTCTCGAAGCTCCTCCGCGAGCGGCCGGAAGCGGTGGGGCTCCGCGGCGCGCGGCGCCGAGGTGTCCGCAGCGGGCCGCGGCGGGTCATCGAGCCCGGCGATGCGCTCGGGCAGGCTCCACGGCTCGATCACGGGGCCGTCGGTCGTGGCGGCGGCGTACTCCATGGCGTTCTTGAGCTCGCGCACGTTGCCGGGGAAGGGGTGCGCGAAGAGCGCGGCGAGGGCGGCTTCCGAGAGGTCGAGCGCGGGCCGCCCGGTCCGGGCGCACACCTCGGCGAGGAACATCCGGGCCAGGATCGGAATCTCGCGCCGCCGGTTCCGGAGCGGGGGCAGCTCGACGGCGGCGGCGCTCAGGCGGAAGAGCAGGTCTTGCCGGAACCGGCCGGCGCGGACCTCGGCCTCGAGATCACGGTTGGTGGCGGCGACGATGCGGATGTCGACCTCGCGTTCGTGCACGCCGCCGAGGCGCGTGATCCGCTTCGCCTCGAGCGCGCGGAGCAGCTTGGCCTGCGCGCCGAGCGGCAGCTCGCCGACCTCGTCGAGGAAGACGCTGCCGCCGTGCGCCCGCTCCAGCAGGCCGGCCTTGGGCGCGCGCGCCTCCGAGAACGCGCCTCGCTCGTAGCCGAAGAGCTCGCTCTCCACGAGCGTCTCGGGCAGCGCCGCGCAGTTGAGCGTGATGAGTGGCTTCGGGGCCCGCAGCGACCAGTGGTGCACCGCGGCCGCGGCGTTCTCCTTGCCAGCTCCCGTCTCGCCGAGGACGAGGACGGGCAGATCGCTCGCCGCGAGGCGCCGGATCAGATCGAACAGCCGGATCATGGCCGAATCGGCGAGCACGATGGCGCGCTCGCCGATGACGTACCGGATGGCCGTCTCCGAGGCGGCGCCGATCGCCCCCGGAACGGCGATCGACGCGGCGCTGCGGGCGCCCGAGAGGAGCGTCTCGGTGTCGCCGCCGTCGAACGGGAAGCAGGCCAGTCCGCCGCGCGCCTCGAGGGCCAGCGGCGCGATCACCTCGAGCACGCGGAGCGCCGCGCTGCGCGCCGCCTCTCCGCCGAGCTCGGGGAACCCGATGGCCAGGTGAGAGGCGCCGTCCCAGGCGACGATGTCCACGAGCCGGAGCGAAGAGAGCGCCTTCTGCGCAAGCGCCGCGCGATCTCGGACGGAGCCAATGGATATCACCGCCAGACCGAACGGCCGCCCGGAGTCGGCGGCGCGCTCGATCTCCTCCTCGACGCGCCGGCGCAGCCGGCCCATGTCGATCAGGGTGGTACCGCTGGACCTCGGCTCGCGCCGGAGGATCAGCGTGGCATCGCCGATCGTGACGACATCACCGGAGGCGAGCGTGCGCGATCCCTTGATGCGCTCGCCGTTGACGAGCGTCCCATTATGACTGCCGAGATCGGTGATCCCTATCTCGCCGCCGGAGGCGATGAGCTTGGCGTGCCGCCGGGAGACCGCGGCGGTGTCGATCCTCACGTCGGCCTCGTCGTTGCGCCCGACGATGAGCATGCCTTCGTGGGGGAGCGCGCGCCGGTACGACGAAAAAGGGCCGATGATGAGGACGTAGGAGCAGATTTCCGGGCTATCCGGGGACTCCTGGATATCGAACGTCTGAGTCGTCGACAGCAACCTCGCGGGGCCGCTCATGAGCCTCGAGGCTATACGCCAACCCCTTGCGCGGCAAGCTGCGGGTCAAAGCCTGTTCGGAAAGTCGCGTGGCCAGTCGGTAGATTCCTGGTGCTCTATCGCCTGAGCAGCGTCACCTGTTCGTTTGTCTGTCGCGAACAGCATCTCGATCCGTCATGCCGGCGTGAGCGGATGGGAGGGTACGTGGACCAACCGGGGGTGAAGCGTGTGGGGACGAGCGTCGGATACGCCGAGCTCACCGTCGTCGGTGCTCATGGGACCGTCGTGACGGAAGACACCGAGATCCGCTCCGAGCTCGGCGGGGACTTCATCCGAGGGAATTACGAGAAGGGCGCTCGCCCGCTTCGCGAGGACGTCGAGCCGTTCGCGGCGACATCGAGGGAAGCGCCCGCGTCGCGGACGGGCGCCGACCGGTGGCGCGCGTCGCCTTCTCCGCGCTCATGCCCCTTGCGATCCGGTGAATCCGCACCAGAGCCTCCGGACACCGCTCATGCCTGAAGGCGACACCCTCTTCCGCATCGCCGCCGCCCTCGGCCCCGCGCTCACGGGCGCGCCCGTCGTCGCGCTGGAGCTGCCCCGGAGCGACCAGCCGTGCCGTCGGCTCGTCGGCCGCCGCGTCGAGCGCGTGGAGGCGCGCGGCAAGAACCTCCTGATCTTCTTCGACGAGGGGACCGTGCTCCACACACACCTGCGCATGAGCGGGGCCTGGCACCTCTACCGCGAGGGCGAGCGCTGGAAGCGGTCCGAGGCGACGGCGTCGGCCATCCTCGCGGTCCCGGGCTACGTCGCCGTCTGCTTCCGCGCGCCCGTCGCGCGGCTGCTCCGCGCGAGCGCCCTGCGCGGCGACCGCCTCCTCGGCGGCCTCGGACCGGATCTGCTCGGCGACGCCTTCGACGCCGCCGAGGCGCTCCGCCGCCTGCGCGCCCTCGACGAGGTGCCGCTCGGCGTCGCCGTCATGGACCAGCGCGTCATCGCGGGCATCGGCAACATCTACAAGAGCGAGCTCCTCTTCCGGACGCGGCTCGACCCCTTCGCCCCGGTCCGGGCGTACTCCGACGAGGAGCTCTCCGCGATGCTCGACGTCGGCCGCCGCCTCCTGCAAGCCAACGTCGAGCCGCGGGACGCCGCCAGCGCGTACCGTGGGCCGACCGCACATTACATGACCACACGCACGACGCGCGCCGGCGGAGACCGCAGGAGGCCAGTCAGCGTGTACGGCCGCGAGGGGCGCGCCTGCTACGACTGCGGCGCCGCTGTCCAGATGCGCCGACAGGGAACGATGATGCGGTCGACTTACTTCTGTCCTCGCTGCCAGCCGACCCGCACCGCGCCGCCGCCGGCCGGGCCTGCTCCGTCCGCGCCGTGACCTCGGCCGCCGGCGGGCCGCGCTGCGGCGCGTGCGCGAACACCAGCACCCCCGGCGATCGCGCGGCGCGCGCAACCGTGCTGCCCGGCAGACCTTTCCGGCGCTCCGATCGTACGATCCGCCCCATGCGCCTCACCCTGCTCCTGATCCTCGCGCTCGCGTCTGGGTGCAGCCACCCCCTGGACGAGCCTGTCGCGCCGGCCGCCGACAGCGCAACGCCCCCGCCGGCCCCTGTCTCCTCCTCCTCGGCGAATGCGCCGGGCTCGCCGCCCGAGACGGGCACCGCCGAGGCCGAGATCGACCCCCGCCTCGCCCCGCTCATCGCCGCCGCCTTTCGCGACTACAAGCCCTGGGGGCGCGTCGACGACGAGCTCCGCTGGGCGCCCTGGCTCTGCCGGATGCCGCTGCCCGGCCGCGTCCGCATGAGCGCCGCCGAGGACGGCGGCCACGCCCGCAAGCTCTACTCGGTGTTCGCCAAGCACCGCGATCGCTATCCGCTCGTCGAGGGACAGGCGCCCGTCGCCCAGCCGGTCGGACAGGTCCTGATCAAGGAGAGCTATGTTCCCGAGCTGGTGGAGGACGGCGCGGCGGCCGCCCTCCCGGGCGCCGGCGCCACGCCGCCGGACGCCGCGGACCACTTCGATCCCCTCCTGCGCGACGGCGATCGCGTCTACCGCGCGTCGCGCCTCGCCGGCGCCTACGTGGTGCTCAAGGTCGCGCCGGACACCCCCGGCACCGACGCGGGCTGGGTCTACGGCACGGTCACGCCCGCGGGCCAGGTGACCTCCGCCGGCCGGGTCGCCTCGTGCATGGACTGCCACGTGAGCGCCCGTCACGAGCGCGTCTTCGGGCTCGCGCCGGCGCCGCCCGCGGCGCCCTGACGGGCTCCGGACGCCGCGGCAGCGTCGACGACTCCGGCGAGCGCATCCAGCGACATCGGTTTGACGAAGTGGGCGTCGAACCCTGCCGCCTCGGCGCGGCGGCGGTCCGACGCCTGCCCGTACCCCGTGAGCGCGATGAGCGCGCCCGAGCACAGCTCAGCCTCCCTCAGGCGCCGCGCCACCTCGTAGCCGTCCATCCCAGGGAGCCCGATGTCGAGGAGCACGAGATCGGGCCGATGCTCCGCCGCGGCCTTCAACGCGCTCGGGCCGTCGCCGGCAATCCACACCTCTTGCCCGAGGGCCAGCAAGGCGTCGGCGAGGGTGCTCGCCGCGTCCACGTTGTCCTCGACGATGAGGACGCGGAGCTTCCTCGCCGCCGGAGACGGCCGCTCTGCGTTCTTCGAGGGCGCGAACGTCGCCCCGACGGCCGTGGCGGGCACACGCTCGTCCGCCGCCGCGGGCACGCGCTCTTCCGCCACGACCGGTAGGCGCACGATGAACTCGCTGCCTTGCCCGAGCCCCGGGCTCGTCGCTTCGATGCTCCCGCCGTGGAGGGCGACCAGATCGCGGACGATGGTCAGCCCGATACCGAGGCCGCCGGGCGCCCGATCGAGGCTGCGATCCGCCTGATGGAACAGCTGGAAGACATGGGGCAGCACCTCCCTGGCGATCCCGATCCCATCGTCGCGGACGCGCAGCTCCACCCGGTCGCCGCGCTGCTCGACCGTCACCCCGATGTGGCCCCCGATATCCGTGTACTTGCACGCATTGGTGAGCAGGTTGACGAGGATCTGATCGAGGCGGACGGCGTCCCCGAGGACGTGGACGGCGGCCGCCGGCAGCGCGAGCCGGATCTGGTGCCGCCGCGCCTCGATCTGCTCGCGCGTCGACTCCACGGCGCGCATCACGGCGGCCTTGACGTCGATCCGCTCCTTGCGGAGCTCGATCTTCCCCCGGGTGATGCGCGACACGTCGAGCAGATCGTCCACGAGGCGCATCAAGGTCCTCGCTTGCCGCGCGATCACCTCGACGTGCTGGTCCGGCGGCCCGCCGCGGCTCCGCCGCCGGAGGAGCTCCACGGCCACGCAGATCGGCGCCATGGGGTTGCGCAGCTCGTGCCCGAGCATGGCCAGGAACTCGTCCTTCCGGCGATCCGCGTCGGCCAGCGCGTCCTCGACGCGCTTTCGCTCGGTGATGTCCAGGGACGAGCCGACGAACCCCAGGAACGCTCCGGCGGCACCGAAGCGCGGGGCGCCCTGCGTCACGACCCACCGGCTCTCGCCGTCCCGGCGGAGCATCTGGCACTCCAGCGTGAACGGCTCGCGCGTCTCGATCGATTCGGCGCACGCGCTCGCGACGAGCGGGCGCTCTTCCGCGTGGACCGCGTCGAGCCAGCCGTCCCCCAGCTCCTCGTCGAGGGAGCGCCCCGTGAAGCGCAGCCACGTCGTGTTGACGTACTCGCACCCTCCGGAGGGCCCGCACATCCAGATCATCATGGGGGCGCAGTCGGCGAGGGAGCGGAAGCGCTGCTCGCTCTCGCGCAGGCGCTCGACGTCCTCGGCGACCTGGCGGCGCAGCCTGGCGATCTCGATGCGACCGCCGACCCGCGCGAGCAGCTCGCGGACCGAGAACGGCTTGACGAGGTAATCGTCCGCGCCCGCCTCGGCGCCGTGCACGCGCGACGCTTCGCCAGATCGCGCCGAGATGAACACCACGGGGACGAGCCTCGTCCTCGGCTCGGCGCGCAGCGCCTCGAGGAGGCCGAACCCGTCGAGCCCGGGCATCATGACGTCGGTGAGCACGAGATCGGGTACACGCGAGCGCACAGCGCAGAGCGCCATCGCGCCGTTCTCGACGGCCTCCACGGTCCACCGCGTCGCGAGGACGTCCCGGAGGTAGCTCCGCATGTCGGGGTTGTCCTCGACGAGCAGGACGTGGCCGGCCGGGCCCTCCGCCGGGCGCGTGTCTCCCGCGCTTGCCGGTGACCCCAGCGGCGGCTCTGCCGACGGCGCGGACCCGGAGACCCACTGCGACGCTTCCTCCACGAACGCCTGGAGCGTCACGGCCGTCATGCCGAGCTCCCGCTCGGCGCCGATGTGCTCCGCGGGCACGTGCGCTGATCCGGCGGGGATGCGGACGGTGAACGTGCTGCCTCGACCGACCTCGCTCGTCGCCTGGACGTCGCCCGTGTGGAACCGGACAAGCTCCCGCACGAGCGCGAGGCCGATGCCGGAGCCCTCGTGGCTCCTCCCGCGCGCCCCGTGGACCCGGTGGAAGCGCTCGAAGATCCGGGCGAGCTCGTCGGCGGGGATCCCCGTCCCCGTATCGCGGACCTCGAGGAGCACGTGGTCGCCGCCCCACCGGAGCGAGATCGCGATCTCGCCCTCGAACGTGAACTTGAACGCGTTCGAGACCAGGTTGAGGACGATCTTCTCCCACATCTCGCGATCGACGTAGATCCGCTCCGGGAGCGGCGGGCAGTCCACCACGAGCCGGAGCCCCGCCCGCTCCACGGTCGCGCGGAACGCGTTCGCCACCTCGGCGGTCAGCGCCGAGAGGTCGAGCGCCTCGTAGGCCATCTGCATCCGAGCGGCCTCGATCCGGGCGAAATCGAGCAGGGTGTTCACGAGCTTGAGGAGCCGCCGCGCATTGCGGCGCGCGAGCTCGACGAGCTCGCGTTGCCTGTCCGTGAGGCCGCCGGGCGCGCCGGTCAGGAGCTCGTCGATCGGGCAGAGCATGAGCGTGAGCGGCGTCCGGAACTCGTGGCTCACGTTCGAGAAGAACCTGGTCTTGAGCTCGTCGAGCCGGCTGAGCTGCTCGTTCGCCACGCGGAGCTGCTCGTTCGCGCGCTGGATCTCCTGCGCCCGGAGGAAGACCTCGGCCTCGACCCGCTCCGCCCGCGTCTTCAGCTCCTCCGTGCGCCGTGACTGCTCGATCCCGCGCTGCTTCAGGCGGACGAACTCGGTGACGTCCTCGACGCGGTGGATGATGTACGCGACCTTGCCGTCCGGCCCCATGAGGGGCGAGTTCAAGGGGCTCCAGTACCGTTCCTCGAAGCCGCCTCCCTCCGCTTCGGGGCGCGGGATATCGTATTTCTGCACGGCCATGCTGTCCGGGGCGCCCGTCTGGATCACCCGCTCGAACGAGGCGCGCAGGTTCGTCGTGCCGGTCGCGTGCAGATCGTCCGGATTGTCGGGGAAGGCATCGAAGGCGTTGCGACCCAGGAGCTCCTCGCGCCGCGTGTTCGCGGCCCGGAGAAAGGCATCGCTCGCGGCGATGATGGTGAAGTCCGGACGGAGAACGACGTAGTTTCCCGGGAGCCCCTCGAAAATGGCGCGGAAATCCGCGCTCGCGGGCAGCGCCTGCTCGCTCTCCGATCGCTGATGCGGCTTCGTGCTCGAGATGAGGCTCGTGGACATGGGCAGATCTTCGGGAGAAGACCTGGTGCACGAGATCGCCTATCGCTACCCGGATCTCCGCGCCCCCGCGACGCTCGGCCGCAGCAGTGAGCTCGGCGCCGGCTCGCCGCTGACGGGCGCCGCTTCGGGCTCCTCGGGCGCGGGCTCCATGATGCGCGCGATCCAGGACAGCCCCTCCACGTTCTCCAGCGTGATCTTCGCGACCATCATGATGGGCACCGACAGCAGCGCTCCCGCCGGCCCCCAGAGCCAGCCCCAGAAGAGCATGCCGATCAGGACGGCGAGCGGCGACAGGCCCAGGGTCCGCCCGAGCACGCGCGGCTCGAGCACGTTGCCCACCAGCAGGTTGATCAGCAGGTACCCGATGGCCACGAGGGCCGCGGTGCCGGGGCCCTGGCTGGCCAGCGCGGCGAGCACGGCCGGGATCGTCGCGACCGCCGCGCCGATGTTGGGGATGAAGTGCAGGACGAACAGGCTCGACGCCAGGAGGAGCGCCAGGTCCACGCCCAGGAGGACCAGGAGCACATAGGCGAGGACGGCGACGAGCAGGCTCGTCAGCGTCTTCACCACGAGATACTTCTTCACCTCCCGCACGATGCGATCGACGTGCTGGAGCCCGCGCGCAGGGGTCGAGAGCAGCCGCCGCACCTTCGCGCCCGCGCCGGCGCCCTCGCAGAGCGCGAAGAACACGACGAGGAGCACCACCCCGAGGCTCGACGCCGCGCTGGCGACCGTGACCGCGGCCCCGCCGAGGAGGGGGACCAGGGACGCCGTGTGCAGCGTGCGCGAGAGGAGCTCCGGGTTCACCGGGAAGCCGCGCTCCGTGAGCGTCATGGCGAGCGCCTCGGTCATCGAGGACATCCGGACCAGGTAGACCGGCACCTTCTCCTCCAGCTCCACCCCGGCGATGGTGACCACCGCGCCGACGAAGACCAGGATCGCCAGGTCGACCACGAGCGCGGCCAGCGCCCCGAGGGCCGCGGGCAGCCCGCGGCGGGTCACCCAGGTCGCGATGGGCGACGAGATCGCCGCGAGCGCGACGCCGAACAGCACCGGCACGAGGAACGGCTCCGCGTAGCGCAGCCCCACGATGACGACGACCGCCGCCGCCGCGACCACGACCATCTGAGCTCGACGAGACATCGTGAAGATCCCCATGCCCAACCTCGTTGCTGACGGGCTCTCGCGTCACCTCCGCTCCGGTGGAGCGGTGCGCGGCGCAGCCTCCTCGAGTAAGAGCAAGGGATGCGCCACGCTCCGTCCCGCTCGATCCGCGGCGCGACGGCGTGGATCGCTATCGCGCGGACACCCGGGCATCGCCGGCTTGCCCGCCGTTCAGCGGCACCGCGCCGTGCTGGGCGGCGTCGGTCTTCGGCGTCGTCCCGGTGACGTACGCCTTGACCGCCTCGACGAGGAACCGGAGCCCGGCCGCGCCTTCGTTGTCCCAGTACTCGCCCTCGCGCGGGCTCACGTGGATGAGCGCGAGGGAGGGATCGTCCTTGCCCTGCGGGAAGAACACCTTCGCCTCCTCCGACCACAGCGCCTCGATCTTCGTCCGACTCCGCACGATCGATGCGCGGCCCGACAGCGACAGGAAGCGGCGCCCCTCCTGGAGGGTCACATTCACCTCCGGCTGCGACTCGATCTCATCGACCTTGCCCGAGTCGATGCTCGTCATGAACCAGACGTCCCCGGTGTCGCTGTCGACTTTCATGAGCGCCATCGGACGCGCCCGCAGCGCCCCCTGGCTGGCGTGCGTGACGAGCATGGCAGTCCGGAACTTCTTGAGGATCTCCAGCAGCTTCTCCCGCGATCCAGTTTCCATGGTTTCCTCCATCGAGCTCCGGCCTCAGTGCGAGATCCGGACCATGGCCTGAGCGCAAGGTGGAGGGCGTGGATCATGGCTCTGCTGTGCCGCACCGAGCGTGCGTTCGAGGCATTCCGCCACAGCGGCAGGCGCGGCCCGCCGCGCCCGCGCAGCGCTCGAGCTGGGGGAGCGGGGAGGGGGGAGAGGACCGAGGGCGGGTGAAGCTACGCCGCGCGGGCGAGCACGAGGGCCCCGATCACGAGCACGAGGAGCGCGAGCGCGCCGGCGACCACCAGCGCCACCTTGCCCCACGCGATCGGCGCCGTGCCTGTGACGTGGCTCGCGTCCTGGCCGTGAACGACGGCGCGGTAGCTGCGCCCCTTGTAGCGGTAGGCGAGCACGTACGATGGCAGCGCCAGCCGGCGCGTCTCGAGCGCGTGCAGGAGCACCGCCACGTGCACGTTGCGGAACGTGGACCCCGGGATCACGCCTCGCGTCAGGGCGTCCTCCGCGCTGGCGGCGATCCGCTCGCTGACGATCTTGCGCGCCGCCGAGCGCTGCGCGTCGAACTGCTCCAGCACCGCGTCGGGCGGGCCGAGCTGCTGCTCTGTCCGGTGCGCGGCGGGCACCGCCAGGTCGAGCCGGAAGTACGGCGCGAGCTCCCGGGCCTCGTCGAGCGAGAGCCCGCGGGAGGCGGACAGGAGCAGGTTGCGGAACGGCAGCTGCGTCTGTCCGGCGTGCGGGGCCCAGCTGCTCAGCCGGGCGCCAGCGTTCGAGTCCGCCGTCCAGCTCACCACGGCGTCCGCGCTGACGAGCCAGCCCGCCCACCAGATCGGGCGCAGCCCCTCGACGGTCGCCGCGCACGCGAGATCCGACGGCCGGAAGAAGCCGAGCGTCGACATCCACTGGCGCAGCGCCTGATCGGCCTGATCGGGGGGCACCCCGAACGGGAGCAACCAGTCGGCCTGATCGATCGGGTCGACCGGCTGCTCGATCCGCGTGACGGCGCCGCAGAAGCGGCACTTCGGCGCCTGCGCCTCGGCCGAGTACGAGACCGCGGCGCCGCACTCGGTGCACCGCAGCACCTGCACCGCCTGCGGGGCCGTGGCGCGGCCCTGCGGCGCGGCGAGGCCGCAGACGGCGCAGCGCAGGTCCCCCGGCTCCAGCGGCCCCTGGCAGCGCGAGCAGCACGGCCCCGTGGCGCTCGTGGTGGCCGAGGCGACGTCCATGCTCGCGCTCATCGCGTCCCTCCGGTCGGTGTGGGGCTGCTCCCGGGGCGGACGCGCTCGGTCGGCGCGGGGGCGGCGGCGGGGGCGGGCGGCCCCGCGGCGCCGCGCCGTTCGGCCGGATCGCGGCCCTGGTCGCGCGCCGCGGCGAGGAGGAACGGCGCCGCGATCAGCGCGATCACGAGCACGACGGCGAGGGCGATCTTGATCCAGGAGAGGGGGGCCTTGCCGTGGATCGCGCCGGTCTGGCCGTTGATGAGGACCCGGAAGGGCGGCTTCTGCGGGTCGTGCCGGATGGCGAGCACCCAGAGGGGCACATAGAGCAGCTCGAGCGTCTCGCGGTCGAGGTGCGTCTCGTGCGTCAGGCCGTGGTGGCTGTCCCCGGGCATGAAGCCCGAGAGGTCGCGGCCGATCTTCTCCAGCGCCTCCCGCCGCGCGAGGCCGTAGCACTCGGCCTGGGTCATCGTCGGCTCCTCGGCGATCCAGCCGCTGAGCACCGCGGGCGTGTAGCGCCGCATCGTGCGGAGGTCGAACGGCTCGATCACCTCGAGCTCGGCGTTCGGGACGGCGCGAGACGCCACGACGAGCACGTCCATGACGTAGGTCGCGTGCTGGCCTTCGAGGTGCCGGTGCTCGGTCCTGGTGACGACGCGCGTCCGGGTGACGCTGTTCCCCTTGTCGTCGGTCGTCGTGTACGTCTCGGTTTCCTGGTAGTCCTCGCCGATCTGCGCCGCGTAGCGCGTCTGGGCCATCGCCGAGTACAGGTAGGCGGGCGTGTAGACGCCGCGGATCGCGTCGATCGTCGCCGTCTTGACGCTGGACTGCACGAAGAAGCTCCGCTTTCCCAGCCACGCCTTGACCGCGCCCTGCGCGCTCTCCCGGGTCGTGGTGAACCCCACGACGAAGTGCGGCGACGGCCGATCATGGGAGGGCGGCCGCTCCACCACCGAGGGCGACGCGCAGTAGGGGCACACCGCGGTACGCTGGTCCGCTTCCACGCGCAGCGAGGCGCCGCAGGTCTCACATTCGAGTTGCACCGGCGCCCGAGAGAACCGCACCGGGGGGCGCGGCGTCAACAGGGAAGGGCGTGGTCGTTCACGGCTTACCGTTGACGACCACGACCACGTTCGGATGTCGGAGAACGCGGAGCGAGTCTTGGCTAACAGGGAACGGGCGGCGGGCGGCTCCCGAGGTCGGCGGGAGATGCCGAGTCGCCGGTGTCCTGCTGCGGTGTCTGCCGCATCAGCGGAGACAGCGAGCTCCGCGCCCAGCGCCTGACCGCGGCGTCCGGCCAGGGCTGCCACCGGGGGCTGGCCTGCGGCGCGCGAGCCGCCGCGGCGGATGCGCGCGGGGCGCGCGCCCCGGTGCGCAGGCGCGGCGCGGGCCGCGGCTCGTCGAGGAACCGGAGGAGATCGGGGGCGAGATCGCTCACCGCTTCCCGGTGCGGGTAGTGCCCCGCCCTGGCGAAGCGCCGCACGGCCGCGCCTTCGATGTAGCGGTCGATGTCCGCCGCGTGGCGCGCCGGGATCACCTGGTCGCGCTCGCCCCAGTAGACGGCGAGCGGCGGTATCTCCGGGAGCCGATGAACGATGTCCATGAGGTGATGGCGCTGGCCGCGCAGATCGATCGCGTGGCGGAGCGTGCGCGACAGGGCGCGCGCCGTGCCGGGCCGCGCGTTCATCCGGGCGAGGTGCCTGCGCTCTTCCGCGTTGAAATCGCCGCCGAGCACCAGCACCCCCGCGTGCGTGCCGACGCCCATGAGCACCGGCGCGGCCAGCTCGATCAGCCCGGTCACGGCGGCGAGGCGCAGCGGCAGCGCGACCTCCGTCCCGATGCCGCCCGCGGCGACCAGCCCGACGCGGTGGATGCGCCCTGGCCGCTCGGTGGCCACGCACATTGCAATGCTGCCGCCGAACGAGTGCCCCACCAGATCGAAATCGCCGAGCCGGAGGGCACGGATCCATTCAGCGACCACGCCCGCATACCACGCGACCGTATAGGGCGCGTCGGGCCGGGCCGAGTCGCCATGGCCGGGCAGGTCGAGCGCGACGACCCGGCGCCCTGCCGCCGCGAGCGCGGGGGCGAGGCGGTTCCAGGTCCGACAGCTGTCGGACAGGCCGTGTACCAGGACCACGGGGCGCTGGTCCGCGCCGCCGTTCCGGGAGGGGGTCCATTCTTGCCAGTGGACCTCACCAGCAGAGAGGACGCGAACATGGCTGCGACACGTGACCGACATGTTCTTCATCAAGAGTTCGCACGAAGTGCCGCGTCTGTCCAGATTGCACGGCTGAGATGGGGAGCTCGGGGGGACGCCGCGAAGCGCGCTTCGCGCCCAGTGTGGGTTTTGCAGCGCCGGCATACGCCATGCTGGGCGCATTCGAGTGGTCCCCGGAGGGCGGCCGCCCTGCGTCCTCCCTGGCTCGGCGTGTCCTTGCCGCAGTCGGCCGCTTTGTCATCCCACCTCGGTGCTGCGTTCGATGCCCTGGCCGGGCCGCCCTGCTGACGCACGGACAGAATTAAACTTCATGGTTACTTGTTGACATCGCGCTCTACTTGAGACGAGTCTCGCCGCATCGGAAGACGTACGCTGGCGCGCTTGCTCTGTTGTGAGAGCGAACGCTGTTTCCACGCGCGCCGCGGAGGGCGGATCTGGAGGCTGAGGGAATACAGGTATGCCCTGCGCCAGATCCGACGCGCTGGGTGACTCCGTCGATATGGGCATCATTCCCCAGGAGTGGCCAAATCGACATGATGCGATTTGCCAGCCTGCGCCCCCAGGCTGTGCGCATCGTGGCGAGAGGCGCGATTGCAATTCGTGGCTGCATTGTGTTCGCGCTCATTGCCGGTGTCGCTGGCGCCTTCATTGGACGTGCCGTTCCGCGCGACGCGCCGAGCGCACAGGCGGCCGCCCAGGTGCGGCTGCTCATCAACGCCGCCGTCGAACGGTCAGCAAGGCCAGCCCGCCGCGCTCCTCGGGGGCCAACCTCGCGCTCGACCGCCGAGGCAGCGCCCCTCGTCCCAGAGGACGGGGCAAGAAGAAGAGGAGTTCCATGCAGCGCTCGACCGTCTCCCGTGCCCGAATCGGGACGAGGCGCCGCCACCGGGCGATAACGAGAGACGTGGGGCGGCCGCTGTGCCAGCCTGAACCCCGTGGTGTCAGGCCGCGCAAGGTCGAGCCGCGAGCGGGCGTGGAGCGCGAACAGGCGCTCCCCGAGCCCTCCCGCAGCGGCATCGCGATGGACCGAGCGGCCCTCACCCTCGCGAACCGCACGAGATGACCGAGATGCGAGACCTCGAGAGAAATGCACAGGATGCGCGGGCGATGCTGCGCGAGGCGGCTGACGCGGCGACCTCCGCGCGCCGCGCTGTCCGTCACGTCCTCGAGGAGCTCGAATCCATCATCGCGCTCCGCGCCTCCGCCGGAAGCGCGCAGGACATCCATCGCGTGCGGAAGCTGGTCGACGACCTCCGCGCCGCGCGGAGGTCGGCGGGCATCTCGTTGTGTGCGGCGCAGCGCACCGCGGACGGCGCGCTCCACGCGCTCGGCGGGGAGTCGCCCGGCGATCGAGCGCGGACTCGAGCCCGCGACCGCGCCGAGCTGAAGGGTCGGCACAACTCGCACCATCGACGGATCGGGCGAGCGTCCCGAGCGCGGACGCCGCGACCGTCCGACCTGAAGCGCGAGCGCCATGGCGACGCTGCCCGCGCGCGACGCCCTGATCGAGCGCGCGATGCGGCCCCGGCATGAGCGTACCCCTCCCCGGCGCCCGGCGACCGTCGAGGCGACGTAGCGCCCATGCGTGACGCGAACGAGCACAGCGCCTGCGTGGACGCCTGGATGGAGCGGGCAGCTCGGGGCGCGCCGCCCGACCGCCTCATCCAGCTCTTCGAACGAGCGTTCAACGCCCTGTGGTGGCGCGCCCACGTCACCCTCGGGGAGGTCACGCTCGGCGCCATCGTGGATCGCGTTCTCTACTATGCCTCCGAGCGATCCCCGGTCCTCTCGTCGCTCAGGATGGAGTCGGCCGGGATCTGTTGCGTGGAGCTCCAGGAGCGCGCCGGGGGCGTGCGTCGCGACCAGATCGAGGAGGGGCTCCGGTTCATCCTGGTGGAGTTCCTCACGGTCCTCGGAAACCTGACGGCGGAGATCCTCACGCCGGCGCTCCACGCGGAGCTCTCGAAGGTCGCGCAGGAGGAGGCGGGCGGGATCGAGAGAGCGTCGGAGAGCGCGCCCGGGATCTCCGAGGGCGAGGACGGCGAGGAAGTGGAGCCATGACGAAGAAGACGGCCATCGCGCGCATCGAGACGGGGGTGCGAAACCTGGATGCGCTGTTCGGGGGGGGGCTGCCGAAGGGCTCGATCGTCGTCGTCGCCGGCCCGCCGGGCGCGGGCAAGACGATCCTCACCCAGCAGATCTGCTTCCACAACGCCTCGGCCAGGACCCGGGTCCTCTACTTCAGCACGCTCTCGGAGCCGACCGCGAAGACGCTGCGCTACCTGAATCAGTTCGACTTCTTCGACGCCGGGAAGATCGACGGGGGAATCCAGTTCGTCGACCTCGGCGCCATCCTCCGGACGAAGGGCCTCGACGGCGCCTCCAGGCTCGTCATGGATCACGTCAAGAAGGTCAAGCCGTCCGTGGTCGTCATCGACAGCTTCAAGGTCTTCGACGACCTCGCCAAGTCCAAGGAAGAGCTCCGGAAGTTCGGCTACGAGCTCGCGATCAACCTCATGGCGTGGGAGACCACCACCTTCTTCCTCGGAGAGTTCGGGCAGAGCGACATCGAGACCAACCCGCTGTTCTCGATCGTCGACGGGCTGATCATGATCAACCAGCGCCAGGAGTCCGGCGAGCAGCGGCGGGTCATCCAGATCGTCAAGATGCGCGGCACCGACCACAGCCGCGAGGAGCACTCGTTCGCCATCACGCGGGCCGGCATCGACGTGTTCGCGCCCCGCCTCACGATCCACCGGGCGGCCGTCGAGGGCAAGGAGCCGCGTCTCAGGACGGGCATCTCGAGGCTCGACGAGCTCCTCGGAGACGGGATCCCGCGTGGCTCCAGCCTCCTCATCGCCGGCGTGGCGGGGACCGGCAAGACGGTGCTCTCGCTCGAGTTCATCTACCGCGGCGCGAAGGCCGGCGAGAAGGGGATATTCTTCTCCTTCGAGGAGAGCGATGCGCGGCTGCGCGCCACCGCCCGTGGCCTCGGCTGGGACCTCGACGCCGAGATCGAGCGCGGGATGGTCGAGATCGTCTTCATCCCGCAGCCCGACATCCTGGTGGAGGGGCACCTGCTCATGCTCAGCGAGCGGATCCTCGGCATGAAGGCGCGGCGCGTGGTCGTCGATTCGGTCTCGGTCTTCCTGCACAAGGTCAAGGACCCGCAGGTAGACCGAGAGAAGATCTTCCAGCTCGCCAGCGTCATCCACAACGCGCAGGCGGTCGGCCTCCTCGCCACCGACATCCCCTACGGCACCAACCAGATCAGCCGCTTCGGCGTCGAGGAGACCGTGGTCGACGGGGTCATCCTCCTCTCCTCGACGGAGGAAGGGCTCGAGCGCCAGCGCTACATCGAGATCTACAAGCTCAGGAACACCGCCCACCTCAGGGGCCGGCACAGCATCCACATCGGCCCGGGCGGGCTCATCGTCTATCCCCGTTACAACGCGGAGGCGGCGTTCGGCGAGCCGCCGCCCCCGCTCGACACGGCGCGGCGCCTGCCCTCCGGCGTGCCCGGGCTCGACGGGCTGCTCGGCGGAGGGCTGCTCGAGCGCAGCGTCACGCTCCTCTCCGGGAGCGCGGGCATCGGGAAGAGCACCCTGTCGCTGCAGTTCCTCCTCGAAGGCTGCCGCCGCGAAGAGCCGGGGCTCTACCTCGCCCTCGAGGAGGGGCCCGCGCAGATCATCAGGACCGCGGAGGCGCTGGGGCTGCCGCTCCACGAGGCGACCGAGAAGGGGCTCGCCGAGGTCATCTATCTCTCGCGGGAGCGCGTCCGCCCGAGCCAGCTCCTCTCGCTGCTGACCGACAAGATCCGCACGCAGAAGACGCGTCGATTCGTCCTCGACAGCGTGAGCCACCTCGCGGCCGAGGGCATCGCGGAGGACGAGCTGCGGCAGCTCCTCTACGCGCTGATCACGCGGTTCAAGGCGCTCGACGTGACAACCGTGCTCACGCTCGAATCGAGCGTGATGTACTCCAGCGAGACCGTCACCGACCGCAGGTTCTCTCCGGTGGCCGACAACCTCGTCGTGCTCCGGTACACGCTCCTGCCGGGCGAGATCAGGCCGACCCTCATGGTCGTGAAGACGCGCGGCAGCGAGCACGATTTCGGCACCTACCACTTCACCGTCGGGAAGGGCGGCGCCCGTATCGGGCAGCGCGCTGGCCTGGGTGCCCCTCTGGCGGCGAACAACATCGAGCGCCGGAGGCGAGCGAAGAAATAGGGGGCGGGGATGAGCGCTGGCCGCCGGACGAAGGAGCCGCCGAGAGCACGCCGGGAAGAGGCGAGGAGCGACGACGCGCGCGGGGAGCAGGAGCCGGCGCGGCGCGGCGGCGAGGATCCGGCCGCCGGAGGCCTCGAGCGCGCGTACCCTCGCGTCCTGTACCTCTACGAGATCAGCAAGCAGCTCACGCGCTTCGAGGGCGCCGAGCGGACCGTCCCGTCGGTCCTCGCGACCCTCGCGCGGGCGCTCCCCCTCCGCACCGCGCTCGTCCTCCTGGAGGTCCCGGGTCGCCCCGGGGTCAAGACCATCGTCTGGAGCGCTGAAGGTGTCGGCGCCGATCGACTCCAGGCAGCCAGGTCCCATGCCGCGACCTCGTACGCTTACCTCACCGGCTCGGAGGCCGATCTGGACGGCGGGCCGACCGCGACGAACGCGCCCTCCGGACAGCCTGCCGGGGCCCCGCGGGCCGAGGCAGAGGAGCGCGGGTGCTTCCTCGTCCTCCCTCTCGTCATCGACCGCCGGCCGATCTTCGGCGCTCTCCAGATCGAGGGCGCCGCCCGTCTGGAGGAGCCGGATCTCGTGTTCGTGAACGCGGCGGTCAACCAGCTCGCGATCGCGCTCGATCGCCAGGCGATCATCGACGCCAAGCAGGCGGTCGCGGAGGAGGCGCGAGCAGCGGCCCAGCGGAGGCAGGCCGAAGCCGACGAGCAGCGGGCCCTCGCCGAGGCGCTGCGGCAGCGCTACGAGGCGCTGGTGGACAACCTCGATCGAGCGTTCGTCTGGGAGGCCGACGCGCGCACGCTCCAGGTCCTCTACGTGAGCGCGCAGGCCGAGGAGCTCCTCGGCTATCCGCGCGCGCGGTGGCTCGCGGAGCCCGACTTCTGGAGCCGCTGCGCCGAGCCGGACGATCGCGGCGAGCTCGAGCAGGCGCTCTGGAGGACGCTGGCCGCCGAGAGGGACCAGCGCTGCGACCATCGCTGTCGGACGGCGGACGGTCGCGTGCTCTGGCTCCACAGCGGCGTGCACCTGGTGAACGACAGCGCCGGCGCGCCTCGGCTTCAAGGCGTCTCGACGGACGTCACCCCCGCGAAGGAGGTGGAGGCGAGGGTCCGTGAGCAGCTCGAGTTCACGCGGGCGGTGACCGGCAGCATCGGCGAGGGCGTGATCGCGATGGATCGCGAAGGGCGGATCACCTTCTTCAACCCCGCGGCCGAGCGCTTGCTCGGCTGGACGACGGAGGAGGTCGTGGGGCGGCGCGTCCAGGAGGTCGTCCAGATTCGACGCGCGGCTGGGACGTCCGTACCTGACGAGGATCACCCCGCGCTGCGGGCGATCCACACGGGCGAGCCGGTCCGGAGCGACGAGGACGTGGTTTCACGCCGGGACCGAGCGGCCTTGCACGTCAGCTGCACGTTCGCCCCTCTGCAGCGAGCAGGGCAGGTCTCGGGGGCGGTGCTCGTCTTCCGGGATATCATGGAGGTGAAGCGAGCCGAGCAGGTGCAGCGATTGTTCGCGGAGGTCAGCGCGGTCCTCGCCTCCTCGCTCGATTACGCGGAGACGGTCTCCACGGTGGCGCGCCTGTCGGTGCACGCCCTGGCCGATCTCTACTTCGTCGACCTGGTCGACGAGAACGGCCGTGTCGAGCGCCTCGCGCCGACGTCCGCCGATCCCGCGAAGCAACGGCTGACCGAGCGGATGGAGGATTTCGGCCAACGACCGGGCAGGGAGACCCCGCAGGCGAAGGTGATGCGGACCGGCGAGCCGCTCCTCATCCCTGAAATCACCGAGTCTGCCGTGGGGGCCGCCGCCCACGATCCGGGCCATCGAGGGTCCCTCCGCGCAGGCGGCGCGGGAGCGGTGATGGTGGTGCCGCTCGTGGCCCGCGGGCGGACGATCGGCACGCTCACGTTCGTGACGACGGAGCCGAGCCGCCGCTACTCCGCCGCCGATCTGGTGGTGGCCGAGGAGGTGGCGCGCCGGGCCGCCACGGCCGTGGAGAATGCGCGCCTGTACCAGCACGCGCAGCGCGCCATTCGCACGCGGGACGATTTCCTCGCCATCGTCTCTCACGATCTCAAGAATCCGTTGAGCGCCATCTTGACGGCCGCGGCTCTCCTCATGCGGACATTGCCGGCCGACGAGCAGGGAGCGCCCGACAGGAGGAAGGCCGAGGTCATTCTCCTCGCTGCGCAGCGGATGCTCCGGATCATCGGTGATCTGCTCGACGTCGCCGCCATCGAGGCGGGTCGGCTGTCGGTGGAGAAGCGGAAGCACGCGGCGGGCGCGCTCGTCCACGACGCGATCGAGATGGAGCGGGCGCTGGCGACGCAGAAGCACCTGGTGCTCGAGGGCGAGATCCGCGGCGGGGGCGACTTCGAGGTGCTCTGCGATCGCGAGAGGGTCCTCCAGGTCTTCGCGAACCTGATCGGCAACGCGATCAAGTTCACCGCGGAGGGAGGGGCCATCACAATCCGAGCGGAGCCACGTGGCGACGAGGCGCTCTTCACCGTGGCGGACACGGGGGCGGGGATCCACGCCGACGAGCTCCCTCACATCTTCGATCGTTTCTGGCAGGTGGCGGAGACCGCGCGTCTGGGGACCGGGCTGGGGCTCACCATCGCGAAGGGCTTCGTGGAGGCCCTCGGCGGGAGGATCTGGGCGGAGAGTCAGCTCGGCGCTGGCGCCACGTTGTTCTTCACGCTCCCCCTCGCCCGGCCGGAGGGAGCCGCCGCCGGAGGGAGCCGCTAGAGCGGCGGTCACCCGCTTCGGATACGGGCCCATCTCGACGTTTTCGGTGCTCAGCGCACTGGAGTGCGCTTCCGCGCCGAAAACGCCGATCTGGACCCGTCTCCTGTGCGGGTGACCGCCGCTCTGCGACGCTCGTACCAGGCTCAGCTGAAAACCGCTCTAGAGAACGTCGTCCCGCGACCCGGGCCGCGCGAGGTGGCAGCTCGGCCCGCTCTCCCCGGCTCTCGCGCCCCCGCGCCGCTCGGCCGCGACCGCCCCAAGAGCCACCCCCAGAAGAGCATCCCGAGGGGGCGCGGCGTCGGCGGGGGCGCGGCGCGGCGTCACCTGCCATCCAGCCTCGATGGCGCGCCCGATGCCCTGGCCGGCCGCCCCCATTGGCGCACGGACAGCATTTGTACTCCTGGTCACCCATTGACGCCGCGCTCTGGCGAGATGAGTCTCGCCGCATCGGGAAGACATACCGCGGCGGGCGTGCTCTTTTGATCAAGATCACGCGGTTTGTCGGCCCGTGCCCCCAGGCTGCGCGTGGTAGCGAGAGGTGCAATGACAACTCGCAGCTGCCTCGTGTTCGCGCTCATTGCCGGTGTCGCTGGCGCCTTCATTGGACGGGTCTCTATGCGCGACGCGCCACGCGCACAAGCAATGGCCGGATGACGGCGATGGGTACATCGTCGCGCGCAAGTTGCCCAGCGGACGGCTCGGATACTATGCAGGGCCAGACGCCGGACCACGCACGGATCCCGACGCATTCCGGCCCTGGGATCCTCCGATCCCTCCGCGACGCGTCTGGAAGCGTGAACCGGATGGGACGATCACAATCGACGGAAAGCCTGCGAGCCCTGGCGTGCAGTTCATGTTCGGCGGAAAGATCGAACAATAGTCGAAGCCGCCGCAGTGAGAATTCGCCATGACAAGTTCTCGCGCCTTCGGGTTCGTCATCATTGCCGGGGCTGGCATCCTTGGCGTCTTCCTCGGACGCGCCGTACCCCACGATGCGCCAGGTGCCGCAGCGGATGCTAGCGGGTCACCCACGTCTCCGGGCACGACGCCTGCCGACGATGAGTGCGAGGCCGAACGAAGCGCCCTGGCCTCGACCAGGCAGCCGCCGCCGGCCCCTCCCTTGTCCGCCACCGTGCACACGGCGAGCCCGCCGCGCCGGCCGCCGCCTCCGCCTCCGCCCTGGCCCGGCGTGCCCCTGCCGCCGTCCGTCCCCCTGTCGCCCTCCCATCCCGTCTCGGTGAGGCGCCCGATGCCTCGGCCGGCCGCCCCAACTGGCGCACGGACAGAATTTGTACGCCTGGTTACCCATTGACGCCACGCTCGACTGAGAAGAGTCTCGAGTGGTGCGGCTCGTCAGCGAACCTGCGGCGAGCCGCGGGGCGTGAGCTTAATCTACTGCGGGAAGTCGAGCTGGGAGGCAAACCGCCATGACGCCAAGGGTGCCAAGAAATCAGGGAAATAGGAGACGAAAATGCCGGGACGGCCCTTGCTATCTCCTCTTGGCGGCCTTGGCGTCATGGCGGCCTGCCTGCTGATCTGGGGCAACCTCCAGCAATAGTGTTAAGGTGGGCATTGCACCATGCAGAGGCTCCCTATGATAGCGTCGTCTCCATGCGGGCAGATGCTCCCTGACGATATGGCGGTCAGCTCAACCGTCGGACCAGCTTTGCGACTGGAGGCGACATGAAGGCCAGTGTAATTCTGATCTGTGGCTTCGTTGCTGCGTGCAACTACGACATGGGTGAGTGCTACCTTCGGGATGGTCGTGGTGAGGGCGTCGGCGCAGGCGTCATCACCCCGGGTGGGGCCGGAGGCTTCGGAGATGCGCCACCGGATCCGCAAGACGAGCTGGAGCGTTCCGAGTGCAGTGAAGCCGTTGAGGCAGCAGCCCAGGTGAATTGCGCATCCCCCGGCAGCAATACGTGCGTAGACCAGTGCGAGGCGATCGGCGCCTACTGCGTTCATCACGCTTCGCATCCGTACAGCCCGAGCAGCGGAGTTGGCGATCTGTACTGGTGCAAAGGTGGCAAACCCACGTGGACATGCTCTTATCAGTATTCAAATGGAGACAACTGCACCATCATCAATCCAATTGGAACTTGGCTTTGTCGATATCAGTTTGACAAGTAGAGGACGGGGAAATGACGCGTGAGCGGCAAGCGGCGCAGGCGCTCTCTGAGGGGCTTAACTGTCTCTCTGCGATCGTGGAGTCGCTCGATGTCGGTGCGTCGGTGTCCGAGCTCCCGACGAATGAATGGTTGGGGACTCTGTGCGCGATGGGAGACGCCTTCGATGCGATTCTATCTAGAGAGGTGACGACGACGCTAGTCGTGCGGCAGGCTGACTGTGACTTCGTCCGAAGGTTGGTCGGCTTGGTGCTGGAGTGGACGACTACGCGCCAGCCTCCACAAGAGCTGCGGACGATGATCGAGTCTATTTTGAAGATCTTCGATCGTCGCGGCACCGAATCTGCTCCTGATACGCAGAAGTGACGAGGCGCCCGCCAGCGTAAGAGCTCGCTCGCGACACTGCCTACTCAGGAAAGCGCAGCGTCTCCGCCGCGACGCCATCCTCTCCGGTCGTCATGGTGCCGTCGTGGCTCCAGCTGGTGCCGCCTGGGCCCGGCAGGCCCAGCTCGAAGGTGACCCCCTCCAGCGTGAGCTGGTCCTCGTCGAGGTAGGCGATCCCGATCACGTCGCCGCCGCGCCCGGGGCCGCCGTAGCCGCCGTCGCCTCCATAACCGCCGCTGCCACCGCGGCACGCCGGTGCGCCGTCGTAGCCGTCGCCGCCGTACCCGCCTCGTCCGGGTTTGCCGCCTTGCTGGGGCGGTCCTCCGTCGCCTCCCGCCCCGCCGGCGGGCGCCTTGATGACGCTGTCCCGGACCGTCACCCTGGCGTGCAGCGCGGCGATGCCGATCGACGGCGAGCCGTTCTCGCCGGCTCGACCCCCTCGGCCGCCACAGCCGCCAGCGCCTCCAGAGCCGCCGCCGGCCCCTCCCTTGTCCGCCGCCATGCACACGGCGAGCCCGCCGCGCCGGCCGCCGCCCCCGCCTCCGCCCTGGCCCGGCGTGCCCCTGCCGCCGTCCGTCCCCTTGTCGCCCTCCCATCCCGTCTCGGTGAGGCGCCCGATGCCCCGGCCGGCCGCCCCCGCCGTTCCCGAGGACCCGGAGAGCCCGGACTGGCCGTTCCAGCAGGCGCTCTCCTCACGCTCCGCGTCGCCGCCGAGGCCTGAGGTCGGGTCGGCCGCCGGCACCGGTTCGCCGGTGGCCCCGTCCTCGGCTCCCGAGGGCAGCCCATCACCGCCTTTGCCGCCGGTGCTCGCCGTGCCGTCGGGGCCGTCGTCACACGGGTTCGTCACCGCCGCGCCCCCGGGGATCCTGGCGGCGGAGCACGCGTCCTCACCGAGCAGGCCATCGGGGCCGGTCGCTGCTCGGCTCGGCCATTCCTCCCCGTCGTGGCCCGCCCTGCCGTAATAGAACGCCCTGATCTCGCTGCGGACGATCTCCACCGCGGTGTTGGACTGAACGAGCACCCCGATCTGGGTCCCGCTCAGGACCCACACGTGATCGAGCGTCGAGACCCCGTCCGCAGCCCCCGTGTCGCCGGGGCGCGCCGGCTCGACGATCACCCCGATCCGCGAATCGACCTCGGAATTGATACGGCCGCTGTCGTCGCTGCTCCGGCGCCTCCATTCGAGGAAGTCGAAGCCGCCATGGATGTCCACGCCGGAAGGAAGCCTGATCGCCCCTACGAAGGTATCGTCGGTCACGAACACGCGACCGCGCCCGGTGCGAGCGAGCTCGATCCCCCGCTGGATCGAGCGAACCGGCCGGTCCTTCGTGCCGGGGTTCGCGTCGTTGCCGCCGAGGATCTCGCTGTTGACGAACACCCCGCAGCCGTCGAGGGCGCGATCCGCGGCGAGCTCCTCGAGGCACGCCGGCTCCGGAACGACATCGCCCGGACAGGAGGACCGAGCGTCGCACGGCGGCTCGCCGCCCGGCTCGTTCACCTCCGGAGAGTTCCCGCAACCGGCCATGGCGAGCGGTAGGACGACGAACGGAAGGAACACGGACTTGACGCGCATGGGCATGCCTCACCGGAAGCGTCCCTGGGGACGCACGCTATCCAAGGCGCTAACGGGGCAGCTCGTTCGGCCCGCTGAACGCCTGGGTCTGCGCCGAAGAACCAAAGCCGCCTTTGCCAGCCTCATCGGTCGTGCCGGCGTTCCCCGCGAGGCCGCCGTCGCCAGCCGCTCCGACCTTGATCACGGTGCCGGGCAGGAGGGCCAGGTTGGGGACCACGTAGGCGACGCCGATGGACGGGCCGCCGAGCCCGCCGCCGGCGTCTCCCCCGCGGCCGCCGTTGCCGCCGTAGCCGCCATGGCAGGCGTCCCACATCCCGGGCACGAACCCCTTGCCACCGTACCCGCCGTGTTTGCCGAAGCCGCCCGGTTGGCCCGTTCCGCCGGTCCCCCCGTTCCCGCCGCGGCCCGTGACCACCTCGGTGGCCTCGATCGTGAGCTCCGTGCCCTCCAGCGCCACGATGCCGATGCTCGCACCGCCGTAGCCGCCGCCCTTGCCGCCCAGGCCACCGCAACCGCCGCCGCCCCCCGAGCCGCCGGCCGCCCCGGTCTGGGGTCGGGAGGCCGGGCACACGCGGAGACTCACGCCGTCGCGCGACTTGCTTCCGCCGCCGCCGCCCCCGGCCTGGCCGACACCGCCCCGCTCCCCGTCCTCACCGCGGACACCGATCCACCCGTCGTCGGTGAGGTAACCAATTCCGGCCGCGCCGCTGGCGCGGCCATGGTCCGCGCCGGGCGCGCCATCTTTCCCCTCGCTGCATGCTGCCATGCTGCCGGCGCCGGCTCCTCCGAGGCCCTTGCCATCGGGGTTCGGTGCGGGCTCGGGCCGTCCCGAAGCGCCGTCGCCGCCCTGCTCGATCCCGCCGTAGCCCCCGTACCCGCCCGTCGACTCGATGCCCTCGCCGCACGCGGTCACGACCGGAAGCGCGCCCGCCGCGGCGCCCTCCGTGCAGGCGTCCGCCCCGTCGTTCCCGAACTGCCCGCTCTGCGCGCTGGCGCTCGGCGCGTCCTCGCCGGGCTCCCCGTCCTTGCCGTTGCCCGCGATGACCACGCTCGACACCAGCTTCACCCTGGCGCCGTAGCTCAGGATCGCCGCGATCGACGACCTGCCGTCGATCGCCGAGGCGTCCGCCGCCACGACGCGCACGCCGGAGATCGTCGACGTCGCGTCGTCTCCCTCGATGACGCGCAGCGGCACCCCCCCGGGCGGCGCGATGGTCGTCCGCTGAGCGGGCCCGCCGAACGACCAATCGCCCCCCTCGCAGAGACGGCCGCCCCAGAGATCGACGCCCGAGGGCAGCGAGATCGCCTCCTCGAACACCTCGCCGCAAGCGTACACGCGCCGGGTCGGCGCTTCGCCGCCGCCTCGCCTGGTCGCGGCCAGCCCGACCGCGCGCTGGAGCGTCTTCACCGGCGCGTCCTTCGTGCCGGGGTGGTCGTCGTCGCCGTGCTCGCTGACGAACACCCCGCACTCGTCGAGTGCCGGCGCCGTGCCGGGCTCTCCCTCGCACGGTCCGGGCGGCGGCTCCGGATCCGGAGCGCACGTGCGCGTCTCCCAGCAGGCATCGGAGTACGTGCACGCGGTCGATGTGCTCGCGGTCCATGCGCAGAGCGCAACAGCGACAACGGACGCTCGCCTGGTGGCTTTGCCCCGGATCCCCATATTCCGCGTGCACGGTAGTCGCGCCAGCCGCGCAGCGTCAACCAGCAGGAACCCGCATCAAGGAGCATTTCCCGGTGAAAAATGTCTCTCGATAACGCAATGCGGCCCGCTGGTCAGCGTATATGCGGGCCTTTCGCTTCCGGTAGGCACTCGATCCGTCCAGTGCTTCGGAGCGACACGCGCCGTGACGCGCGCTCACTCCAGCAGAAAGTAGCGTGCGTCTCGCTTGATATCGAAATGGAAGTGATCCGCGTGCGCCTCGTTCGCGTTGGGCGTGAGGACGACGTTGAACAGCCCGCTCGTGGAGATGGAACAGAGGATCTCCCGCAGCTCGAGCGCGTGGGGGCTGGGCGCCTTCGGCTCCGATCCGGGGCCGCACGGCGGCGCGCCGATGGCGCCGAGCCAGTCGGCCTTCACGTCGAGTCGAGTCCCGTCGGCCTTCACGAAGGCAGCGACGTCGATGGCGAGCCCGAGGGCGTGCTGGTTGGGGCGCCCGGGCGCCGCCGCCGGCTTCTTCGGGGCGCGCTCGCCCGGTTTCGCCGCCTTGCCAACGGCCTTCGGGGTCTTCTTGCCTGCCGGCGGCTTCGCGGGCGCCTTCGCCGGAGCGACAGCGCCCGCTGGACCGGGCCGGTGCATGCTGAAATGCACAACCTCGGCGATCCCGCGCGTCGTCAGGAAGGCGGCGAGATCGTCGAGCGCGAGGACCAGCCGGCAATCGGCGATGTCGAACGGGGAGGCCGACCTGGGCTTCGCCACGCCGTCGCCGCGGAACGTGACCCCGTGCAACGCGCCGGTGATCCTGATCGGCCGGTCGACCAGCGGGGCGCCGCGCGCCGGGGCGTGCGGGATCCCCCGGCGCTTCATCTCCCTGTCGCAAGCGTCGGCCGAGAGCCCACCGTAGGTGGCCGCGCGCGACGAGGCGGACCACGCGGGCAGCTCGAACGGCGCGCCGCCCGCGTCCCAGCCGCCGTCCAGGAGGGCGGCCGCGCCGCCCGCAGGCGCAGGCGCGCCGGCGTCGCCGTCCAGAGGGCCGTCCCCGCCATCCGCGAGCGCCGTCGCTGCACCGGGGGGCGCGGGCGCCGCCGCTGCGGGGGCATCGACCCGCTCCTCCGAAGCGTGGCGTAGTGAGGCGATGCCGAGCGGCGTGAGGAGCGCCGCAGCGCCGATCAGGGCCGCGCCCAGGGTCAGCGCACGGCGGGAAGGGAGCGCGCTCATCTCTGGCGGAGCTTAGGAGAAACCGGGCAGTCTGGCAGCCTTCGTGGCACCGGACACGGTCCGGGAGAGGCTCCCCGCAGCCTTCGTGGCACCGGACACGGGCCAGGGGAGGCTCCCCGCAGCCTTCGTGGCACCGGACACGGTCCGGGGGAGGCTCCCCGCAGCCTTCGTGGCACCGGACACGGTCCGGGGGGAGGCTCCCCGCAGCCTTCGTGGCACCGGACACGGTCCGGGAGAGGCTCCCCGCAGTCTTCGTGGCACGGGAGACGGTGGCCCGTAACGGTGCTCTCTGGTTCATGGCACAGCGCGTGCTATCCAACCATCGCCACATCCAGCGCGCCTGTCACGGAGCGAGCAGCACCCGAGCCACCGGCTCGCGCTCCGCAAGGGCCGGGCTCCGTTCTGGCAGGGCGACGTCGCTATCCAGCCCCGCGCGGGCCCGAGCGCCATGGCGCAAGATTACGACGTTCGGCGGCACGCCGTCAGAAAATCAGCCGTGAGGTCGATTGACGGCTTAACGGGGGTGATTATCCCTGCCCGGAACGTCCGGTGTGCGCCTGACGTTCTCGACACGTCCAGCGCGCGGGGGTGAGGAGCGCACCGTACCTGTTCTCCGCTGCTCCGCGACGACGAACAACGAGAGGTCATTCCCTCATGACGAAGCCTTCTCCACTCAAGAAGAAGCCTGCCCCCAAGAAGCCCGCGGCCCCGCCCCAGGCGGCGGCGGCGTTCGACGAGACCCTGCCGAGATCGAGGCGCTCAGCCCCGATCGGCTCATCGCCATCAACCTCGATATTCCCCGTGTGGTCTCCCAGGTGCTAGGCGTATTGCCCGGCCTCCTCGCGCTGCGCTCCGCCATCGCGGAGCGCCTGCCGACGCACGAGCTCGCGTCGCTCGACCGGCTCGAGGCTTACGCGCTCGCGGCCTGGTACGCGCACCTCGCGTGGCTGTCGAGCGGAGGCGCCGAGAACGCGCTGAAGCCGCTGCTCGCGGAGGCGGCCCCGCTGCGCGAGAACCTGCTGAGCGACGCCGAGGCGCTGGCCCGCCGCGGCCTGCTCGACGCGGACACGGTCGCGGAGATCCGCGCCGGACAAGGGTACATCGACACGGCCAATGACCTCGTCGCCCTCTCGGCGCTCTTCACTGCGAGCTGGTCGGAGGTCGCCGGCAGGACGGCGGCGACCGAGGAAGAAGTGAGGCGCGCCGGGGAGATCGGGCCGCAGATCCTCGCGGCCCTCGGCGTGAGGGAGCACGGCAAGGGTCCCGGGCCGACCGAGGCCGCGGACAGGAGGGCGCGGGCGTTTTCGCTGCTCGTCCACGCCTACGACCAGACCCGCCGCGCCGTCACGTACCTGCGCTGGGACGAGGGGGACGCCGATGCGATCGCCCCGTCTCTCTACAAGGGCCGCACGGGCCGCGCGGCGTCGTCCAGCGATGCCGCCGCCGCGCCGGCAGACGAGGCCCCCGCTGCCCCGACGGCGCCGGCGCCGACCGGTACGGCGGCGCCCACGGATACGGCGGCGCCATCGGGGCCCGGCGCCGCACTGAACGGCGCGCCGTTCACCGGCTAGCACTACTGCGGGAAGTTGCCCCGGATCGGCAGAAACACCGCCATGGCGCCAAGGACGCCAAGGGAGAGAGGAAGTGCCGTCCCGGCATTTTCCCCGCCCATTTCCCTGGTTTTCTTGGCGCCCTTGGCGCGATGGCGGTTCACTCCACCGCCTGACTTCCCGCAGTAGTGCTAGCCATCGCCGCCCACCTCCGCGGCGGACGCCTTCGAAGAACATCCGAACGCTGCGCGGCCGTCCGGCACGCCAGCGATCAGGAATGATGCGCTGGTGCCCCTGTGCCCGCCAGGCGCTCGCGTCCTCACCAAGAGCCGTCATCGGCCGGCCGACCGTGGCCGAGCCATGTCCATCCTCACGGGGCTACCTGGTGATGAAATGGCACTGGACGGCGCGGCGCTTGCCGTTGACGAAGAGCTGCGCACACGCCTTGCCGTACTTCGGGAGCGTGCGGTCCTTCTTGATATTGAAGGTCGGCACAGTGCCAACCTTGCACGTGGTGTGCAGGGGCCCGCGCGTGATCCTGTACGTCTTGCCGGACGTATCGGCGTAGTGGAATTCGATCCGGGCGTTGCAGAACCGGCTCAGGAGGGCAGCGGGACCGACACAATCCACGCCAGCGATCTGGTCCCTGATCTTTCGTCCGGAGCCCTTGATCACGTGGGTGAGGGCGCACCCGGTAGGCACGTTGATGGTGGCGCCTCCGATGGTGTAGCTGAACGTCTGGACGGCGGCGCTCCCGGCAGCCGATCGCACGCTGAATCGGGAGCTGGGTGCCTCGACCTGCGCCTCCTCCTGCGTCGGCACGGCATCACCCTGCACCTCCTCGACATCGATGCCATCGGCGAGATCCTCGCCCGCGTCATCGGAGGGAACGCTGCCCTCCTCCTGCGAGGGAACACTTCCCCGGAAGACGACAAGAGGCGTGGATACGCTCCGGGTCAGTGCGCCGGCGTCGCCGGCCATGGCCGGCGTGGCCAGAACGAGCGGAGCCGTCGCCGCGCCGATGACGGCTGCTGTGCCGATGGTAGCTGTTGTGAAGAGAGAGCGTGAAGACTTCCAGATCACGGGGTACTCCTGGTGTGGTGATCCGACACAAGTCCGAGCGCCAGCAACGCGCCACCGGTGACGGTAACGTCAGTGACCGGATGTGACACATGGCAAGCGATCAAACGAATATCGAATTTCTTGGTTCGAGTGTGCTGTTGGCTCCCACCGAGCGCTCATGCAGAACTGATACCAGCGCCAAGCTCGACCAACCCGCGCCGCCCCGGGGAAAGGAAAAGCGAAACGATTCGAGGAGACCAAGGGCGAATCGCCAGGCTCACCTCAGGCGACAGGAGTTTTTCTGGCGCGATACGCCTTCCTCCTGGGAAATGTCGCTGCATCAACAATGGTTTCCATGCATCCAAGGGGCCGCGTTCACGCCGGTGGCTTCCCCCACGCGCTGGTTGTCAGATCAGCGGTGAGGCCCCCCTTGGCCTGCGCTCGAGGCTCGCTGGGCTCGCTGGGCACGATGACGGCCAGCCAGGCTCTTCGCGAACCGGTGCTCCACCATGATTTTCGATATTCGCGCGGTCACGGGTGAACAGCGTCCGCCTCGTTTGGCCGGCATCGCGCTTGGCCTGCCTGGGGCCTGGGATCGCTCCGTTGCCGTTCGACACGGAATTTGCTCGACTCCCCCGATGTCTCGCCCCTGCATCGCGGCCCCTGGCCGCCTCGACTCCCTCGGCCGCCGCCACATCGCCCTCGGGATCGCGCTGGCCGCGCTGCTCGCGCCCCGCCAGGCCCCGGCGCGGGGCGCGCCGGCCGGCGGCGGGCCAGCGCCGTCTGCGCGTCCCGAGGCGCCCTCGCTCGTCACCGAGGCCGAGCGGACCGGCTTCCGGCGCACCGGTCGTTATGCCGAGGTCGAGCGGCTATGCCGCGGCTTCGAGCAGGCCTATCCGGGCCGCGCCCGCTGCGTCCGTTTCGGCACGACGCCCGAGGGCAGGCCCATGCTCGCGATCGCCGCCTCCGACGACGGCACGCTCGACCCCGCGGCGGCGCGGGCGAGGCGGCGCCCGGTGATCCTGTTCCAGGGCGGCATCCACGCCGGCGAGATCGACGGCAAGGACGGCGGCTTCTGGGCGCTCCGCGAGCTGCTCGACGGCGCGATGGCGCCCGGCACCCTCGCGGCGGCCACGGCGGTGTTCGTGCCGGTGTTCAACGTCGACGGCCACGAGCGGTTCCGTCGAAACCAGCGGCCCAACCAGCGCGGCCCCGAGGAGATGGGCTTCCGCGCCACCGCGCAGAACCTCAACCTGAACCGCGATACCATGAAGGCCGAGGCGCCCGAGATGCGGGCCATGCTGGCGCTGCTCGACGCCTGGGATCCGGTGGTCCAGGTCGACCTGCACACGACCGACGGCGCGAAGTTCCAGCACGACATCGCGGTGGTCGTGGAGCCCTCGGTGCCTCACCCCGGCGGGCTCGACGCCGCGGCGCGCGCCCTCTCGGGGGAGCTCCAGGCGCGCCTCTCCGCGCTCGGTCACCTGCCGCTCCCGTTCTACCCGGCCTTCCGCGAGGACGACGACCCCTCGTCGGGGATCTCCACCGAGCCGGGGCCGCCGCGCTTCTCGCAGTCCTACAGCGCCGCCCGCAACCGCATCGGCGTGCTCGTCGAGACGCACAGCTGGGCCACCCACGCCGAGCGCGTGCGCGCGGTCCACGACCTCCTCGCGGCGCTCTTCGAGCGCGTCTCCTCCGGCTCCGGCGCGGGTGCCCTCCGCGCCGCGGCCGAGCGCGCGGACGCCGCGAGCGCGCGCCTCGCCGGCGTCCCCTTCGCCCTCACGCACCGCGCGGGGCCGGCCTCGCGCATCTTCCCGTTCCGCGGCTTCGCTTACGAGAAGCGCGCCTCGGAGATCTCGGGCGGCACGTGGACCCGTTACGACGAGTCCCGCCCGCAGATCTGGCGCGTGCCGCTGTTCGACCGCATCCAGCCGGACCTGACGGTCACCGCGCCCGAGGCCGGCTACGTCATCCCGGCGGCGCACGCGGCCTGGGTGGCCGACAAGCTGCGCCTGCACGGCGTGCGTTACCAGATCCTCCCCGAGGCTCGCCCCGGCTTCGCCGTCGAGGCGTTCCGGGCCGACGCGGTGACGTTCGAGCGGCCCTTCGAGGGGCGGACGCGCGTGAAGCTCCAGGGCGCCTTCCGGCCGGAGCGGCAGGATCTTCCGGCCGGCTCCCTGTTCGTTCCCATCGCGCAGCCGCGGGCGCCCCTCGTCCTGCACCTCCTCGAGCCGCTCGCGCCCGACTCCCTCGTCGCCTGGGGCTTCTTCAACGCCTCCTTCGAGCGCAAGGAGTACATGGAAGCCTACGTGGCCGAGGAGGAGGCGCGCAGCATGCTCGCCGCGGATCCTGCGCTGCGCAGCGAGTTCAATGCGCGCCTGCGCGATCCTGCGTTTGCGAAGGACGCGAAGGCTCGCCTCGATTTCTTCTACAAGCGCCATCCGTCCTGGGACGAGCGCGTGAATCTCGTCCCGGTATTTCGCGTCGCCGCGCCGCCGTGACAGGCCTCTCCTTCGTTTCGTCTGCTTCGCCTGCGCTCCGGCTCTGGTCGAATGTCCGTGTGCCCCACAGGCCTCACATCATTCGATGGATTCCTGCCAGTCTGCGGCGCCGCGCCGGGCGAGGGGGCCCCGCGCGGGTTGCGCGGAGCGCGCGGGGATCGCATGCTCGTCACGACATGTCGGCCGGCGTGCGATAGCGGTGACGCGCGCGCCTACGACGACGCACGGCGACGTGATGTCGCCTGACGGCGAAAGGGGGGGACGATGTTCCTGCGATGGGCGTTCGGCTTTTGTTCGGCGTTTTTCTTCGCGTTTCCTGCGCTGGCGCAGAATACGCGGATCGCGAACTTCACCTATGCTGGCAGCGGCTGTCCTGTCGGCTCCGCTGCGGGGGTGATCTCGCCTGATCAGAAGGCGTTGACCGTCATCTTCGACCAGTTCGAGGCGCACGCCGGCCCGGGCATCGGCCGCGCCGCGAACCGCGCGTTCTGCCAGCTGGCCGTGGATCTCCGGTTCGATCCGGGGTGGCAAGTCGCGGTCTTCGACGCCACGTACCGGGGGTTCGCCGACCTGGAGGGCGGCGTCCAGGGGCTCCACGAGACATCGTATTATTTCTCGGGGTCGCCGCTCACCTCGGGGCCGCTCATGTGGAGCATGATCGGGCCGTTCACGAGCGACTTCTCCCGCACGGACACCTTCACGACCACGGTCTGGTCCGAGTGCGGCACCGTGCGGCCGCTCAACATCAAGACGAGCCTCTATGTCACGAACCGGCTTGCGCCGTCGAGCTCCGGGGTGTTGACCAACGACACGACCGACCTCCAGGTCCGGCTCGAGTACGGCCTCGTGTACCGCCCCTGTCCCGGTCCCTGAGGTCGGCAGGGCGCCCGGCGAGCCTGGCGCGGCGGTGCCGCGCCGGGCTCGCTCACGCCATCAGGCAGCCGGCCGACGACCCTTGCATCGGCACGATGGCCATGATCTCCCCGGTCTCCCCGAAGATCAGGAGCCGCGCGACGATGGCCTCCTTGCCCGTGCCGCACAGGGGCAGGAGCGCGAGCCGGACCGCTGGCCCGTTGCCCCCCTCGAACTTGAGGGCGAGCAGCTGCTTGTCGTCGCACTCCTCGAGGAGCTCCACGTCCGCCTCGATCTGGACCGGCGCCACCCGCGTGCACGCCTTGGCCTCGCCGAAGCTGTCCACCGTGCAGCGGTTGGGATCGAGCGAGATCCGGACCCGAGACGACGCCTTTTCGCCCACCGTGGTGATCTGGATCTGATGAACCGAAATCCCCTTCTGGAGCGGGATGGGATCCACGAGATAGCCAGTTTCCAGCCGCAGATTCTTGATTTTCATCGGACCCCCGCCTCTCGGCCGTGCGTCCCGCGATCTCCGCCCATCGCGGCGCCGCGGCGGCGCGCCTGCTTCTAGGGAGAAGCACCGGTTGTGCCGGCGCGCGCGCGCGGAGCCCGCACGCGCGCCCTGCGCCGCCATCGCGCTCGGCGGAGCGCCACAGGCGCGGCGCCGCCGTCCGCTCGTCCAGGCTCAGACGAGCCCGAACTTGTAGGTATCAAGGAGCCTGGCGAGGAGCGCCGCGTGCGCCGGATCCGCGAGGGAGCCGAGCCGGGTCACCTCGAGCTCCGCGCTGACGCGCTCGAAGAGGGCGGCGCAGACGCGGGTCGGATCGTGGCGCGCGACGTACGCGATGCCGTCGGGTCGCCTCGGGTGGTCGTGGATCGCGCGCGCCCAGCGGTGGGCGGCCCGATAGGACTCCCCCGAGGTCAGGCGGGCGTCGGCCCCGAGGCGCGCGAGCCCCTCTCCCGTGAGGTTCACGAGCCGCAGCGGCCGCAGCGGCGCGATGCGCGCGAGCCCCCGCGCGGCGAGCTCGCTCTGCTCCACGAAGCGCACGCCGGTCGCGTGGCCGAACACCTCGATGAAGGCGCAGCGCGCGTCCTTCCCGGCGTACAGCACGCCGAACTCGCCGTCCGGCGCGTCGAAGCGGTTGTCGCCCGAGCGACCGAAGTGGAGCGGTTCACGCGTGAGCCAGTGGATCCGGAACCAGCTCCGCCGGTAGATCGCGATGGGGAGCGGCGACGTCGCGAGGTCGGGGGGCGGGTCCGGATGCGCCCCGAGCGTCGTCGTCATCGCGGCGCGTTCTCAGGCCGCGCCTTGCTCACCGAAGGTGCGCGCGGCGAGCCGCACGGGGTCCAGCTCGCCGCGGCGGAGCCAGTCGAGCGGCCGCTCGCCGTCGAGGCGGAGATTGCCGGAGAGGAAGAAGCGGACCTTCGCCAGCGGGGGGTGCTCTTCGAGGAGGGCCAGGATCTCTTCCATCCCCGGCAGCAGGCCCTCGTCCGCGAACTGCCATGCGGGGTAGAGGTGGCCACGAGCGCCGATGCTGACGGCCAGCAGCCTTCCGGCGGCACGCCGCGCTTCGATCGCCTGGGGCGAGAGGTGCAGCCCCTCGCCGACCTCCTCGGCGGTGAGCGTGCCCCCTTCGGCCGCGAGGAGCGCGTCCCTCGCCTGCAGGCCGCGGAGGCGGGCCGGCATGAGCGGATCCGCAGCGGAAAAGAGGCCGACGGCGCTCGGCTGCGTGAGCGCCGTCACCAGGGCGTCCGCGTTGCTGGGCGACGCGTCCACCTCGCCAAGCTCGCTCTGATCGAGCCGCTCCGCGACCTGGGTGAGCGCGTCGATGCCGCGCGCCAGGAACGCGACCCGCAGCGGTTCACCATCGAACTGCTGGAGTCGCTCTGCAATTTCCGAAAGGGCGCTGGAGTCCCGATCCTTGGCCATGGCCGACCCAGGGGACGATGCAGCGCGCGCGCAGCGCCGTCAACCAAGCGCCCGGCACCTTTCTGCGTCATTACGACCACGCTGAACGGAACGTCAGTGAAAGCCATTCGCTGTGTCGTTGGTGTCGTTGGTGTCGTTCTTCTTCGGTGAGCTCACCGGCTCCTGGGTTTGTCGGGGACGTGGGAAAGAAGGTCAGAGCTCGACCTGTTTCAGCATCGCGCTGGTGATCGACTGGCGCACGCTCGTGAGCTCTGCCCATGGGTCCCGGATCGTGGCGATCCGCTGCGGCACGGTGTCGATGGTGAACGAGGCGGGATCGAGCGGCGCGTCGAGCTCGTCCCACGAGAGCGGTGTCGCGACGGCCGCGCCGGGGCGCGCCCGCGTCGAGTAGGGCGCCACCGCGGTGGCGCCGCGCCCGTTCCGCAGGTAGTCGACGAAGACCTTGCCGGCGCGCTTCGCCTTCGACATCGTCGCGGTGTACCGCGCAGGATCGAGGCGCACGAGCGCGTCGGCCACGGCCTTCGTGAACGCCTTCACCTCGTCCCAGCCCCTGCGTGGCGCTATCGGGACCACGACGTGCAGGCCTTTCCCGCCCGTCGTCTTGACGAAGCTCCGTAGCCCCAGCGACGAAAGGAGGCGCCGCGCCGTCCTCGCCGCGTCCGCCACGCGCTCCCACGGGAGATCCGGCGCTGGATCGAGGTCGAACACCATCCTGTCGGGCTGCTCGATCCGGTCCACGCGGCTCCCCCAGAGGTGCACCTCGAGCGCCCCCATCTGGACGAGCGACACGAGCCCTCCGGTGGTCTCGATATAGAGATAGGTGCGCTCGCCGTCGTCCTCCTCGACGGCCATCCGCTGGATCGCCTCGGACAGCCCCTCGGCCTCGTGCCTTTGGAAGAAGCATGGCTTGCCCTGGCCTGCGGGGCAGCGGACCAGCGTGAGCAGCCGCTTCTCGGCGTGGGTCAGCATGTGCTCGGCGATCTGCTCGTAATACCGGGCCAGAGCGAGCTTCGTGATCCCCTGCGCGGGATAGAGCACCTTGTCGGGGTTCGTCAGCGGCACCCCGGCGACTTCGACCCGCTCGGCGCCGCCGCTGCTCCGGCCCCCGCGCGGGGCCTTGCCCCCCGTCGTGCTCGCGGCCCTCCTCGGCGCCGCGCCGGCCGCCCTGCTTGGCGCCGCGCCCGCTGCCTCGCCGGGCGGCGATCGCGGCGGCGGCTGTTCGCGCTCGACGGTGACCGACTCCGGGGTGCGGTCCTCGCGGAGCCCTTCGAAGGAGGGGTGTCGCAGCCGTCCGTCGCGCGTCCACTCGGAAAAGCGGACCTCCGCGACGAGCCGGGGCTCGACCCAGCGCGCGCCCCGCATGCGCGGCGCCCCTGAACAGGCCGGCGTGGCGCGTACGATCGAATCGAGGCGGCTGCGCAGGGTCGTCAGCGTCTTGCTCGTGAAGCCCGTGCCGACCTTGCCGGCGTAGGCGAGCTTGCCTGATCTGTTCACGCCGACGAGGATCGCCCCCAGCCCTTTCCGGGCGCCGGACGGCTCGGTGAAGCCGACGATCACGAACTCCTGGCGCCGGCCGCACTTCACCTTGAGCCAGCTGTCGCCGCGCCCGCTCCGGTAGGGAGCCTCCGGGCGCTTCGCGATGACGCCCTCGATCCCGAGCTCGCACGCGTGCTGGACGACGGCGGAGCCGTCCTCCGCGACGTGCTCCGTGTAACGCAGGTGCCCTTCCTCGGGCGCTTCTGCGAGCAGCGCCTCGAGCGCCCGCTTGCGGGTGACCTGTGTGCACCCGCGGAGATCGCGGCCGTCGAGGTAGAGCAGGTCGAAGACGAAGTACATCAGGCGCCCCTCGCGCCTGCCATTCCCGTCGCTGAGCGCGTTCTGGAGGGCCTGGAAGTCGGTCACGCCGTCCGGCCTCACGACGACGATCTCGCCGTCCAGCACGGCCTCCCGCGCAGGCAGCTGGGCGAGGTCGTCGCGCACGCCCGCGAACCGCTCGGTCCAGTCCTGGCCGCGGCGGGTCAGGAGCGTCACGCGCCCCCCGCGGAGCTTCGCGAGCATGCGATAGCCATCGAGCTTGACCTCGTAGAGCCACCCCTCGCCCGGGGGCGGCTCGGTGACGAGCGTCGCGAGCTGGGGCTCGATCTCGCCCGGGAACGGCCCTTTCCGGGCGCCCTCGAGCGCATCCGCGTAGGTCAGCGTCGGGCGCGGGACCGCTGCGGTGGTGTCCGCGTCTCCCGTCGCCGCGGACGAGCGCTGGCTGTCCACATCGGCCGCTGTTGCCCCGCGTTTGCGACGGGCAGTCAGGGTTGCTTGTCGCACCGCTTGAGTCCGCCGCCCCGCGCCTTGTGCCTGTTTTTGTCCGGCCATCATCATGCCACCGTCGCTTTTGGTGGAAAAAGCAATTCCGATACCGCAATGGCATCGTCGCCTCCCGGTGGTTTTCCGATTCCCGGACGTTGCGCGGCCGGCTGAGCTCGACATGCGCGCCCCAGAATGCGGCGATCTGCCACGCACGTGGCCTCACCCCCGGCGCGCCAGCCGCGGCTCTGCGCAGCGGATCTCCTCGGATCCTGGCGCACGGGCTCCCGCGCAACATCCGAGTTCCCACGCCTGCCACGGCGCCTGGAATGAACAGGTGCGCAGGACCGCGCGGGTGGTTTAGATCAAGGAAGGACGGACTCGAGGAAATCGGCAATAGAACGAACGCTGCAACGCTGGTGCTGCGCGTCGCCGCCGCTGTGATCGTCGGATGGTCGTCCCGGACGGCGTGAACGGGTCAAGCACTGCCGTGAGGGCAGGGCAGCGCGTGCCTCGGCCAGACGTCCCTTGCCGATGCCCTTCTCGATGCCCTTCTCGATGCCCTTCTCGATGAGCCGCTCCTGGACCTGCGGGCTCGCTTCGAGCAGCACCTCGAGGATGCGCTGCCGCCGGGCCTCCACCTCCGGGTCCTCGGCCTTGCCGAACCTCCACAGGAGCTCCTCTCGGGTCGTCGCTGACATCGCCAGGTACTCTAGCATGGCCAGCACCCACTCGATGGGCCGGCGTCCGGCTACCCACCGGCCGAACTCGTCGAGGGCTCGCCCGGAACGGGCGACCAGGAAAGCGATCAGCTCGTCCCGCAGGGGGAGCTCGTTCGCTGCAACCCCGTGACGAATTCTCAAACGAAGACGACCTCGTCTCCGTAATACGCTTCTCCGTACCGGCGGCGCGCGCGCCCCCGACACGCGACCCGTCATTGCGCGGGCGGCTCGCTCCAGTAGCGCACCAGATCAGGCAGCGCGGTCTCCGCCATGCGGGTGAGGTGCCTCACGTGATCTGGCTTCTGGGTGCCCGGATAGCCGCGGACGTGGAACGCGCCCCTGTGCGCCTCGGACAGGGGGGCGAACCGGAGCTTTGCCTCGCTCGCCTCCCCGGTCAGGTCGTAGATCGCCTGCTCGTCCGCGCCCGCGCCCGGGGAGCGCTGCGCGCCCGTGAGCTTGAGGAGAGCGTCCGTGCTCTCGTGGGTGCCGGCATAATCGCCGTTCGGGGTGATCTCCGAATGGGTGATCGACATCAGCTTCTTGCCGGCGGCCGCCAGCTCGGCGAAGCGGCTGAACGGCTTGAGGCGCTCCATGTCCAGGCTGCGGTCGAGCGGCATGTAGCCGGTGTGGATGCCGTCCAGGAGGAGCACGGCGTCCACCTTGTCGGTGAACCCCGGCTGGTTCAGGAGCCCGCGAACCGCGCCATACCCGGCGCTGAACGCCGAGAGCGCGACGCGCCGGAGCCGGGCGTCGCGCAGCCCACGGGCCTCGAGCGCCACCTGCGCCTTCGCCATCAACGCCGGGAGATAGGAGCGGATCGAGAACTGGGTCTCATACGCGCCAGAGCTGATGCCCAGATTGATGATCATCACAACCGCGTTGAGCCGGGCGCGATCGAACCCCGCCTGCACGACGTCGTTGACCCCATGGAAGTGGATCACCAGATCGTACGCTCCATCTGCCGAGGCGAAGGACGCGGGGATGGTGATGATCCCGTCGGGGATGGGGATCACCGCCGTTCGATCGAGCGTCGCGTCGGCGCGATCCGCGGCAGCGAGGGCCGGCGCCGCCGTTGCTGGCGTTGCCTGGAGCGGCGCGGCCGCTTCGGCCTTCACCTCGACCCGCGCCGCCACCCCCGTCGACCGCAGGATGGCCGCGGCGGCCGCGGCAGGCTGGAGCGCCGAGCCCGCGCGGAGATCGAAGCCCGCCGCGCCGAGCTGCATCGAGACGAGCCCGCCCACCACCGCCGCGAAGCCCAGGCCGGCACCCGCGCTCAACGCGATCAAGCGCGACGTGGAACGCCGCGTCGGAGATGCCATGACCGGAGCCGGCGATTCGAACGGCATCGCCATGCCCCCAATCGACGCCGGCGGACGACGGAAAATTAAAGTGGGCTCATCCTCGTCGTGGGGCAGTTGGACCTCCGCGCAAGGGGGCTCAGCGGGGAACATGTCAGCGATGATGCGAGGCCTATGCCACTCATGGCAAGAGCTAAAATTCTACATGATAGGTTCGCATGCGCATGCGTCAAGGAAGTGGACCTGGTCCGACGTAGTCCCATGGTGGTTCATCGTTTGCCCAGGGAAGCACCTTGCTTGCGCACGTAGCCACCGTGGTTCCGGGATTCGTGAGCACCTCTGAGCCGCCGGTGCTCCGACGTGGCACGGCGTGGTACGACGTGAATGTTCAAGCGCCAGCAGATCAGAAAATGACGCATTCCGGCAAAATCTCTCATGAATTGGCCGCTATCACCGCCACCTTGGTCGCGTTGCGTCATCCCCTGTGCCTCATCGGAACTCGGGACACCCGAGCGCCGGGGCGGTGCGGTCGAGGCCCTGCCGGAGCAGGCCAGTCCGCCCTCCGAGGATGATCTGGTTGGCTCCTGCGCTTCGCGCAGAGCGCGTAATCGACTTCGCGCCATCGACCGTACCGACCGCACCGCTCATAGACCGACTGACCTCCATGCGCCGGGGTGTCTCGCCGGCCCCCTCGGTGAACCGTTGCACGTCCAACGGCTCACCGACGAGGGGACGCCCTGAGCGCGGCGCGCGCCCGCCGGGCGAGCTGGCGCGGCATGCGTCGCCCCGACGTCAGCGACGGACGACGCCGCGCTGCCTCTGGAAATACGGCGCGACCGAGGCGGGGCGCACGTGGACCTTGACAGCGCGGGGCGCCTCTGGATCTCCTCTTTCCTCCCCACTCACCCGCACGGGCCACCCATGACCAGCTTCCCCCGCGTGTACGACGACAACACCCAGAGCATCGGCCGCACGCCGCTCGTGCGCATCCGCCGCGTGATCGAAGGCGCGCGCGCGACGGTGCTGGCGAAGATCGAGGGGCGCAACCCGGCGTACTCGGTCAAGTGCCGCATCGGCGCGGCCATGGTCTGGGACGCCGAGCAGCGGGGCGTGCTCGGCCCTGGCAAGGCGATCGTCGAGGCGACCAGCGGCAACACCGGCATCGCGCTGGCCTTCGCCGCCGCCTCGAGGGGGATCGAGTGCGTGCTCAGCATGCCCGAGACGATGAGCATGGAGCGGCGCAAGGTGCTCATCGCCCTCGGGGCCAAGCTGCTCCTGACGCCGGGCCCCAAGGGGATGAACGGCGCCATCGCCAAGGCCGAGGAGCTGGCCGCCTCCGACCCCGGCCGGTACGTGCTGATGCGGCAGTTCGAGAACCCGGCGAACCCCGCGATCCACGAGACCACCACCGGCCCCGAGATCTGGGACGACACCGGCGGCAACGTCGACGTCCTCGTCTCGGGCGTGGGCACCGGCGGCACGATCACCGGCGTCAGCCGCTACTTCGAGCGCGGCCGCGGCCGCGCCCTCCACTCCGTCGCGGTGGAGCCGGTCCACTCGCCGGTCATCTCGCAGACGCTCGCCGGCCAGCCGCTCACCCCGTCCCCGCACAAGATCCAGGGCATCGGCGCCGGCTTCGTCCCGAAGAACCTCGACCTCTCCTTCGTGGACCAGGTCGAGGCGGTCTCGAACGACGAGTCCATCGCCATGGCGCGGCGCCTCGCGTCCGAGGAGGGCATCCTCTGCGGCGTCTCCTGCGGCGCGGCCATGGTCGCGGCGGGCCGGCTCGCGAAGGATCCGAAGTGGGAAGGAAAGACCATCGTGGTCATCCTCCCGGACACCGGCGAGCGGTACCTCTCTGGGCCCCTCTTCGAAGGAATGTTCTCCGAGGTCGAGGCCATGAAGGCCTCGTGAGGTCGACGTGAGCAAGAAGTGTGATGCAGCCCTCTCCGAAGCGACGGCCGACCTGCACGGCATCGTCGACGCGCTGATCGCGAGCTACCGGGAGGACGCGCGCGGGCATCACATCAACAAGCGCTTCACCCCGTCGCGCCAGGAGATCACCGAGATCATCGATCTCCTGCTCCAGGTCTTCTACCCGGGCTATCACGGGCGGCAGGACCTGTCGGACGAGGACCTGCTCTACCACGTGGGCACCCTGGTCTCGACCCTGCGGGACAAGCTGGAGCGACAGATCGAGCGCTGTCTGTGCTTCCAGGACGAGACCGTCGACGCGGGCCGCCTCGACGTCCCGAAGTGCCGGCAGCGGGGGCGCGACGTGGCGCGGCTGTTCATCGCCCGGCTGCCGGAGGTCCGGCGGCGCCTCCTGCTCGACGTGCAGGCGGCCTACGACGGCGATCCGGCGGCGGCCTCGATGGACGAGATCATCCTGGCCTATCCAGGCCTCCTCGCCGTGACGGTGCACCGGGTCGCGCACGAGCTGTACCTCCTCGGCGTGCCGCTCATGCCCCGGATCATGAGCGAGTGGGCGCACACGAGGACGGGCGCCGACATCCACCCAGGCGCCAACATCGGTGACAGCTTCTTCATCGATCATGCCACCGGCGTCGTGATCGGCGAGACGACCGACATCGGCGAGCACGTCAAGCTCTACCAGGGCGTGACGCTGGGCGCCCTCTCCTTGCCGCAGCACTCGCGGGGCGCGCGCGGCCTGAAGCGCCACCCCACCGTGGAGGACAACGTCACCATCTACGCGAACGCCACGGTTCTCGGCGGCAAGACGGTGCTGGGGCAGGGGAGCGTGGTGGGCGGCTCGGTGTTCCTCACGAAGAGCGTCGCCGGCGGCCAGCGCGTCGCGCTCGAGGCGCCGAGGCTGCGCGTCGCGTCGCCGCCCCATGGCACGCCCGCCGTCGGCGCCTCCGATCTGGACAGCATCCTCGACTTCGACATCTAGAGCGGCGCTCTCCTCATCAGAGCGGGCGTCTCATCGATCGGAGTGGCCGAGAGGGCGCTCCGGGGCGACGCGGTCGCGGATCGCCTGCTTGAGCTCCTTGGGCTCGGGGAAGCGCCCTTCGACGGCGCGCGAGAAGAGCGGCGCGCCGTCGAGCGTGATGTCGAAGACGCCGCTCTCGCCCGGCGACAGGAGCACGTCGATCTCGTCAGGGAAGGTGATCAGCAGCTCCTGAGCGAGCCAGGCCGCGCGCGTGAGCCAGCGGCACTTGGGGCAATACCGGATCGCGACGAGCGGCCGTTGCGGGGCGGGGGTGGCGTCCATGCCAGGATCGTAGCGCGAGCGCGCGGCGCGCGGGCAGGCTCAGACGAGGAACGCCCTGGCGAGCCCGAGGAAGATGAAGAAGCCCATGCTGTCCGTGGTGAACGTGAGCAGGACGCTCGACCCCTGGGCCGGATCGCGGCCCAGGCGCTGGAGCACGAGCGGCACCGCGCACCCGACCATCGCCGCCACCACGAGGTTCAGCAGGATGGCCGCGGCCATCACCAGACCGAGCGGGACGCTGCCGTAGAGGGCGGCGGCCGCGAGCCCCACGAGCGTGCCCCAGACGGCGCCGTTCATCAGGCCGACGAAGAGCTCTTTCTTCAGGAGGTGCCCCGTGTTCGCCCGCGTCAGCCGGTCGAGCGCGAGGCCGCGGATCACGAGCGCCACCGTCTGATTGCCCGTGTTGCCGCCGACGCTCGCCACGATGGGCATCAGCGCTGCCAGCGCCACGAGATCCTGAATGGTGCTCTCGAAGATGCCGATGACCCGCGAGGCCAGGAATGCCGTGAGCAGGTTGACGAAGAGCCAGAGCCAGCGGTTCTTCGCGCTCGTCCACGCGGGCGCGAAATAGTCCTCCTCTCCCGCGAGGCCCGCGCGCAAGAGCGCCTCGCTCTGGGCTTGCCGCCGCAGGAAGTCCATCATCACATCCACCGTCAGCCGGCCGACGAGCTTGCCGCGCTCGTCCACCACCGGCGCGGCGATGAGGTCGTAACGCTCGAAGGCCCTGGCCGCGTCGCTCGCGCGCTCCTGGGGCGTGAAGCTCACCACGTCCGTGGACATGACCGCGCTCACCTGCGCGCGCGGCTCGCGGAGCAGCAGGTCCTTGAGCGACAGCGCGCCGCGGAGCACGTTGCGCGCGTCGACAACGAACAGCGCCTCGGTGTGCGGCGGCAGCTCGCCCCGCCGGCGCACGTCCTCCAGCGCGCCGCCGAGGTCCCGGCCGTCGCGCACCGAGACGAGCTCCGGGCTCATCAGGTGGCCCACAGAGCCGTCCGGGTACGCGATCGTCGACTGGAAGAGCGACTGCTCGCGCGCGTCGAGCGACAGGTACACCTCCGCCACGATCTCCGGATCGACCGACTCGCTGATGTACGCCAGATCGTCCGGATCGAGCTGGCCGAGCAGCGCGACGAGGCGAGGGCGCTCCGTCTCCGCGACGAGCCAGTCGCGGACCGACCGCGAGGACTCGAGCAGCACCTGTGCGGCGCGGTAGGGCTCGAGCTCAGCCCACACCACAAGGCGATCCGCCTGCGGGAGCACCTCGATGATGTGGGCGAGGTCCGCCGGGTGCAGATCCCTGAGCTTCCTCTGCAGCAGGGCGAGATTTTGCCGGTGGACCAGCGCCTCGACGAGCTCTTTGTTCCTGCTCTCCTGCTTGTGGGTCAGCGTCTCGATGACGCGTTGCTTTTGGAGCAGGGTAGTCACCAGGCTCAGGCTCTCTTGCAGTTTCTCCTGGGACCTGGGCGTGCTCATGGCGGCTCCGGGCGCGGGGGCGCGCCGAGCATAGCCCGGGTCCGCGCGGCCGGTCGTAGGCCGCGTGCGGTCGCGCTCGCCGTATTGACCGGACCCCATGGCTCATGGTTCTGTCGGCCCGATGAAGCGCGCGTTCGATTTGTGCGTGGTTGGGCTCTCGCTCGGAGCGATGGCCTGTGGACCGGGCCTGGAACCCGAGGTGGTCGTGCATCCTCCCCGGCCCACTGTCTCGCCGGAGAGCACCGCCAGCACGACCGGCGGCGGGTGTCCGGCCATCGGCCACGCGGAGCCGCTCATCGTCGACTGGCTCACGACACGCCGCTCCGATCTCGGGCTCGCGATGAAAGACGGCATCGCCGTCGTCTCCTACGACTGCACGACGCTGAAGCTCCTCACGCAGTGCAAGCTCCCAGGGAGCTACTCCTTCGCTGGCGTGACCCGGGCAGAAAAAGTAATACAATTAACAAACCCTGCGGAGATGCAGGCGAACGTCCCGTTCGGGGCCCCGGCGCTGAGCACCGCGATCGAGGGCGGCGGCTCGGCCGCGATCGACGTGGCGCTCGTGCCTACGGGGAAGATGGCGACCACGGTGGCCTCCTCCTCCGCGCAGGATCTCTCGGGCAGCTGCGAGGGCGCGACGCACTTCGTGCGCGCCGCGCTCCTCGGGGCCTTCGCGATGGCGCCAGGCAGCCGGGGCACGGCGCGGACGGTGGATCAGGTCTTCGCGGCGGTCGGGGCGGCCGCGACGGCGGGCCAGGGCGGCACCACGAGCAAGGAAGGGGAGATCGACGCCTGCCGGGCCGCGAAGCCCGACGCGCAGGCGCCGACGGAGCGCTGCCATGCGCCGCTGCGCCTGGAGCTCGTCCCGCTGCTCGCGAAGAGGGCGGCGGCGGCCGAGGCTCCGGTGAAGCAGGGGGAAGACGAGTTCCCGAAGCTGTCGAGCCTGTGCCCGCTCGGCACGGTGCCGAGCGGGGCGAAGTGCTCCCCGCCTGCGCTCGCGCCCGCGCACCTGTGCGAGCCCACCGACGCCCGATCCTGCGCGGCGGAGTGCGGGAAGGGCGATGTCGGCAGCTGCTATCACCTCGGGATTCAGTACCTGGGCGGCAAGGATTTCCCGCGCGATGACACGAGGGCGGCGGAGCTGTTCGAGAAGGCGTGCGGCGCCGGCGTCACGCAGGCCTGCTACGCGAGGGCGAAGCAGCTCCTGCGCGACATGAAGAGCGCCAAGGTCCCCCCGGACGCCGCGGGGCGGGCCAAGGTGCGAGAGTTCGCCGACAAGGCGTGCGAGATGGGCGACGGCTGGGCGTGCTTCAGCGTGGCCGAGTGGTACCTCAGCGAAGGCCCGCAGGCGGTCCTCCCGAAGGACCCGACGCGCGCGGTCGCGTTCCTCCGGCGCGGCTGCGATCTCGGGCACGGGCCGAGCTGCAGCGCGCTGGGCAAGATGCTGGTCGAGGGGAAGCTCGCGGCGAAGGACGTGGGGGTCGCCGTGGGCGTGCTCCAGCGCGCGTGCCAGGGCGGCCAGTCCGAGGACTGCGTCGATCTCGGCGACATCCTGCGCAAGGGGCAGGGCGCGCCGAAGGACGGGGTGAAGGCGATCGCGGCGTACAGCCACGGTTGCAGCCTGGGGGACATGCGCGCCTGCAACGCCGCCGGCTCGGTCTACGCGCAGGGCGACGGCGTTCCGAAGGACGTCGCGAAGGCGTATTCGTTCTTCGAGAAGGGCTGTCCGGAGAAGGGGTTCGGGGCCGAGGCGTGCTTGAGCCTCGCCGGGATGTACGAGAAGGGGAACGGCATTCCGAAGGACATGCCGCGCGCCGCGGCGCTCTACGAGAAGGTGTGCGGCACCGGCGGCTGCGTGCGGGCCGCCGAGATCTGGCAGCGCGGCGACGGCGTGACCGCCGATCCGGAGCGGGCCTACTCGCTCTACGAGAGGGCCTGCACGCAGTGGGGCGAGAAGAAGGCGTGTGACGCGTTCGGGCCGCTCCTGGAGCGCAAGGACAAGGAGCGGGCTCGGACCTTCTACGCAGACCAGTGCGTGCGGACGCAGGACAAGGCGGCGTGCGCGGCCCAGAAGCGGCTCGGCGGCGCGCCGCGCTAAAATAGCTTCATCTGACGATCGGCCCCGGCGCGTGAGCCCCTCTGCGCCTCGGGCGACGGGCCGGTCCGAAGGAGCAGCCGCTCCTCCACCTCGCGTATGAACGGCGACACCTCGGTCTCAACCACCTTGCCGTGCCGCGCGCGCTGCATGGACCGGGTCAGGAACAACCGCTCTCGCGCCCGCGTCATGCCCACATAAAAGAGCCGGCGCTCCTCGGCGACGTCCGTCTCGTCCCTGCCGGGGAACCGGAGCGGGAGCAGGCCGTCCTCGCACCCCACGAGGAAGACCACCCGGAACTCGAGGCCCTTGGCCGCGTGGAGCGTCAGCAGCGAGATGCGGTCGGCCCGCGGATCCCACGCGTCGATCTCGGAGCACACCGCGAGCTCGATCAAGAAGCGATCGACGTCGCCGCCGCAGCGCTCCGCGAGCGCGAGGTGCAGCTCCAGCGCCGCGTCCACGTCGGCCTCGCCGAGGACCGCCGCGCACGCCGCGCCCTCCTCGGCCGCGCCCGCCGCGGGCGGAGCGCCGGCGAGCCCGGGCTGCGCCACCTCCTCGCGGAGGCGCGCCGCGGCCGCCTTGAGGCGCGCCGCGAGCGGCCCCGGCGGTGCGCCGGCGAGCGCCCGCGCGAGCGCCTCCGAGCCCGCGCGCTCGGCGAGGCGGCGATCCGAGCGCCGCTGGAAAGGCATCCCCGAGCGGGCGAACGCTTCCCGGAGCCGCTCGGACTGCGCCTCGGTCCGGTAGAGCACCGCGAAATCCGAGAAGGAATAGTCGCCGCTCCCGGCAGGATCGCTCACCCGCCCGCTATCCATCGAGAAGAACGTGGACCCTCCGAGCATCCGCTCGATCGTGTGGACCACGCGCTCGGCTTCGGCGGCTTCTGTCGGCGACTCGTGGACCGCCACGAGCTCCACGCCGCCCGCGCTGGGCAGGAGCTCCCGCGCGCCGAGCGTCGGTGAGGGCGCGATCACCTGGAGCGCCGCCTCGACGATGGGGCGCGACGAGCGGTAGTTCCGCTTCAAGCGCACCACGCGCGCCGCCGGGAAATCTTGCTGGAAACGGAAGAAGAAGCCCACGTCCGCGCCGCGGAATCCGTAGATCGCCTGATCGGGATCGCCGATGGCGCAGACGTTCCCGCCCGGAGCGACGAGCGCGCGTATCAGCCGGTACTGGCGCTCATCGATGTCCTGGTACTCGTCGATGGAGAGATACCGGGCCCGCTCGCGCGCCGCGGCGAGCGCTCCGCTCTGCTGCTCCAGGAGCAGGACGGCGTGCCCGATCAGGTCGTCGAGGTCGAGGAGCCCGCGCGCGGCGAGCTCGTCCTCGTACACCTTCCACGCGCGATCGACGTGGCGGTCGATCTCGCCGCCCGCGGCCGGCGGCCCGTGCGCGTCGGCGTGGCGCGGGCAGCGCCGCTTCAGCGCGGCGATGTCGGCGAGCAACCTGGCCGCCCGGCGGTCCGGGACGCCGAGCGCCGCGGCGAGCAGCGCCGTCCGCTCGCGCTCGCCGGCGATCGCGGGCGGCGCGGCCCCCGCGCCCTGCGCGTGCTCGCGGAGCAGGGAGAGGCCGAGCGCGTGGAAGGTCATGGCGGGCACGCGGCCGCCGGCCTCGCCGAGCAGCGCGCCGAGCCGCTCCCGCAGCTCGTCGGCGGCGCGGCGGGTGAAGGTGATCGCGAGGCACTGCTCCGGCGGCACCCCGAGATCGAGGACGAGGTGCGCGATCCGGTGCGTGAGCGTGCGGGTCTTGCCTGTGCCTGGCCCCGCGAGGAGGAGCAGCGCGCCGTCCGTGATCTCCGCCGCGGCCCGCTGCTCCGGGTCGAGCGCGTCGAGCGGCGCTGCGCCGCCCGGCGCAGGCGGCGCGCCGCGGGACACCTCGCCGGCCGGCGCCGGGCGAGGCGCCGCGTCGGCCCGGCCGCGGCGCGGAGGGGGGCGCGACGCCGCGGGAGGCGGCTGCGGCGCCGCGGCCTCCGGCTGGAAGAGGAGCCCGCCCCCGCGGCGCTGCGCGAGCTCCTCCGGCTGGAAGACCCGGATCGCGCCGTACTCGCCGTCGTAGCCTGCGTCGCGGATCACGCGCCCTTCGCGCATCCGCGCGATCGCCTCGGCGAGCAGGGGCGTGCCGGCGCGCTCGATCTCGTCGAGCGGCGCGTCGCCGAGGAGGAACAGCTCGGGGCCGATGCGCGACAGCACCCCGTCGTAGCTCCGCTGCACCGCCTTGCTGGAGGCGCCCACGCCGTGGAGCTCGGCCAGCACCTCGGGCAGCGGCACCAGGTTGCGGAACTCGCTCGCCCCCTCGAGGCGCACGCCCTCGTCGCGATCGGCGAGCTCCTCGACCCGGTGCAGCACGCCCACCGTGACCGGGTGCCCGCACACGGGGCAGGCGAGGGCGAGCGCCCGTGTCTCCGCCGGCGAGAGCACGACATTGCACTTGCGGTGGCCGTCGAGGTGGTATTTGCCCTCTTCCGGGAAGAACTCCACCGTGCCCCCGAAGCCCTGACCGGTCTCCAGGGCGCGCCGGATCGCGAAGTAATCGAGCGGGGCGTCGAAGGCCGTGGCCTCGCGCCCGAGCTTCGCGGGCGAGTGCGCGTCCGAGCTCGAGACGAGCCGGTACCGATCGAGCCCGGAGATCCGCCAGTTCATCGCAGGATCGGACGAGAGCCCGGTCTCGAGCGCGAAGATGTGCGGCGCGAGATCGCCGTAACACTCCTCGACCGCGTCGAAGCCCGCCTTGGAGCCCAGCACCGAGAACCAGGGAGTCCAGATGTGCGCTGGCACGAGGTAGGAGCCCTCGCCGGCCTCCAGCACGATCTCGAGCAGGTGGCGCGAATCGAGCCCGAGGATGGGCCGCCCGTCGGAGGTCAGGTTGCCGATCTTGGCGAGCGCGCGGACGATGCGCTCCGCCGCGTCGAAGCTGGGCGCGTAGAGGAGGTGATGGATCTTCCGCGTCCGATCTCCCTTCTTGTAAATCGTCGAGATCTCCACGGAGAGGACGAAGCGCGTCGCTCCGCGGCAGGCCCCGGGGAGCCGCTCCGAGACCGCGCGGCCGAGATCGTCCCGCAGGCGGAAGAGCCCGGGCTCGGCGGGCACGAGGTGCTCGCGGAGCTCGGCCATCCACGCTGGATGGGTGAAGTCCCCCGTGCCAAGCACCGCGATGCCCTTGCGCTGAGCCCAGTAGCTCAGATGAGCGAGATCGCAATCGCTGCTCGTCGCGCGGGAGTACTTCGAGTGCACATGGAGGTCTGCATAGAAACGCATGGTGTTCCGCCGTGAGGTGTCGTTTTACCTATCGAGCTCCCTCGCGCTGTCAATCGCGGATACCAGCAGCCTTGATGAAATCTGGTTGGAAATTGAGGATGGCTGACCGCAATGCGTCGCGATGCGTGAGAGTCCTTGTCCTGTGGCAAAAAGTGCTCGCTCGATGCAATGCGGTTCGACGGGCTCGCCCGTGTGGCAAAAGGTGCTCGCTCGATGCAATGCGGTTCGACGGGCTCACCTGGACGACACGTTCATGCCGTGAGGGCCGACCGCGCCGCACGAGGCCGCACGGCGCGGCGAGGCGAGGACCGGCCGGCGCGCACCCCGGCGCCGGCATCCGCCGCGCCGGGCGCAGCGGCCGGGCTGGCAGGCGTTCGCGAGCCTTCGACAGCGGCTCGACCCGGGCCTACACGCGCGGGCGCGAGCCCCGGTCCGGAGGGGGCCGCCGGCCGCTGCGAGGCATCACGAGGTCACGGGGTCGCGGTCGAGGGCGCCGGGGCCTTGCGGGTCAGGTAGAAGAAATCGCGCAGGGAGCGCTTGCGGATGTACTCGTCTTCCGAGAACTCGAAGCCGCTCGCCAGCGCCACCGGCGCGAGGGCGCCGCCCTCACCCGGCTCGTAGAGGAGGAATTTCGGGTACGACCAGTTCACGTCGAGCTGCGCCACCGCCGAGGCGCCGGCGTGCTGCATCCCGAGCGCGATGGCGGGCGCCGTCGTGTGATTGCTGATCCCGACGTAGAGGACCTTGCCGTCGCGGTCGAGCCCCACCGCGGAGCGGCGGATCACCGTGTTGCCGTCCAGCGTGGCGCCCCAGTTGCGGACCTGCGGCGCGCGGAGCAGCGGGTGCAGCTCGCCCTCGTCGACCATGCAGCTCGGCGTCTGCCGCCACCACTGCATGTCGCTCTCTCCCGCCGAAAGCCTGGTCCATGGCGCGATCTGCAGCCGCCCGTCGCGGCGCCGCGCGAGCGTGCAGCCCTGGTCCCGGGGGCGCACCAGCGTCACGCCGTCGACCCGCATCCCCCACTGGCCGTGCTCGGTCATGAAGCCGCCGTTGAACGCCGCGAGCAGCCGCCCGTGGTCCGCCTCCGGGATCTTCGCGGGCCGCTCGTAGGGCTTGCCCTCCTCGGTCGTCGCCGCCGGCTCGCGGGAGCCGGCCATGAGGTGCACATCGACCCGCGCGAGATCCACCGCCACGATGAACAGCTCCGCCCAGGAGCGGTTCGGATCCGGGTGGAGCAGCGTCTTGTGGAGGCGCGGCGCGTCGCTCGGATGGGCGTGATCCGCGATGGGCACCCACCGCCCGTCGCCGGGAGCCGACCAGGCCGCGTGCGAGGGGCCGACGTCCGTCGGCCGAAACGCCGCCGCGCCGGTGCCGCCCGCGGCCGAGCCCGGCGTCGCGGCCGAAGGCGGCGAGGCCGTCGCGGCAGGGCCCGGCTGCTCGGGCACCTCCCAGTACGTCTTCGGCGGCTCGTCCTTGCGCCAGAGCTGGTGGACGCGATCCTCCAGGGCGTAGGCGGTCCCCTCGAGCGCCGTCACGTTCTCGGCCCCGATCACCGAACGCAGCCCGTTCGCGACGAGCGGGCCCATCCATGGAATGCGGTGCACCGCGATCCATAACCCGGCCCCGGAGAGCATCGGGACCGCGACGGCACCGAGAACCCAGCGCCGAAGCCGGGATCGGGGCAACCGAAGGACAGGGCGCTCCGGAGCGGAGTGCCCTACCTGAGCCGGCGTTTTCGAGGCTTCGGCGGTTTCGGCCATGGCGTGGTGCGCTGCTTCGAAGGGGCGGGAAGACGCTGGAGGTCGCGGGCGACGCGGGGCGACCTGCGAGCGCGAGCGCACGATGAAGCGGGCCCTCCGCTCGGGCGACGGTCTAGCATGGTGCGCCGCGCGCGCGGAGGCCGCTCCGCGCACCGCGAGCGAAGCGACGCGATCGCGGCTCCGGCGGCAGCGCAACGGGCGTTGACAAGCGAGATCGGGCCAAGGCAACCCCGGAACCGGAACCGGAACCGGAAGCAAAGCAAGGTGAGCAAAGCGTGACGGCTCGCTGCTGGCTCGCGGTCGCGGCTCGACTTCCTCACCACGCCGTACTAGAGTCGCCGCCTCGGACTGACCTGGCACGGGTCGCGGTGCTCGGTCGCTGTCATTGGTCCTCGCAAGCCTCCGCTCAAGGGGGCGCGAGGCGGCAGCTCTCCGTGATCGAACCCTCTCCACAAGGAGGGCGCGGTGCCGCGGCGTACTTTCCGCCCTTGCTCAGGAGGGGCTGTGCTCCAGCCCGATTCCAGCCCGATGTCCATGCAATTTGCCGATCTCAAGCTCATCGAACCGCTTCTCCGCGCCATCGAGGCCGAGGGGTACAGCGCCCCGACGCCCATCCAGCAGCAGGCCATCCCGCCCATCCTAGAGGGCAACGACCTCCTCGGTTGCGCGCAGACCGGCACGGGCAAGACCGCCGCGTTCGCGCTGCCGATCCTGCAGCGCCTCGCGCAGAGCGGCGGGCCCAGGCAGGGCGGGCTCCGCGTGCTCGTGCTCACCCCGACGCGCGAGCTCGCGGCGCAGGTCGCCGAGAGCTTCTCCACGTACGGCAAGAACCTCGGCCTGCGGACCGCGGTCGTCTTCGGCGGGGTGGGGCAGCGCCCCCAGATGGAGGCGCTGCGCCGCGGCGTCGACGTGCTCGTGGCGACGCCGGGCCGGCTGCTCGATCTCTGCTCGCAGGGCCTCGCCCCGTTCGGTCGGCTCGACACGCTCGTCCTCGACGAGGCCGATCGGATGCTGGACATGGGGTTCATCCACGACATCCGGCGCGTGCTCGCGATGCTGCCCGAGCGCCGGCAGACGCTCCTGTTCTCGGCGACGATGCCGCCGGACATCCTGAAGCTCGCGAACAGCATCCTGCGCAGCCCGGTGCGCGTCGAGGTCGCGCGGATCGCCACGACGGCCGAGAACATCGACCAGCGGGTGGTCTTCGTCGAGCGGTCCGACAAGCGCGCGATGCTGGAGCACGTGCTCAAGGATCCCGCGCTCCGCCGGGCGATCGTGTTCACCCGCACCAAGCACGGCGCCAACCGCGTGGTCCAGCAGCTCAGCCGTGCGCGCATCGAGGCGGTCGCCATCCACGGGAACAAGTCCCAGGGCGCGCGCGAGCGTGCGCTCGCGAGCTTCAAGCAGGGGACGACGAGCGTGCTCGTCGCGACCGACATCGCGGCGCGCGGCATCGACATCGACGACATCTCGCACGTGATCAACTATGACCTCCCGAACATCCCGGAGAGCTACGTGCACCGCATCGGCCGCACGGCGCGCGCCGGGGCGTCCGGGGTGGCGCTCTCGTTCTGCGACAGCGAGGAGCGCGCTTATCTCGCCGACATCGAGCGCCTCATCCAGAAGCGCCTCCCCCTCCTCGCCGACCCCGGGGTTCCCGCCTTCCAGATCGATCCCAGGCCCGCACCGCAGGCGCAGGGGCAAGCTCGCCCGCAGGCGCAGGGCCGGCCGCAGGGACAGGGCCGTCCACACCCCCAGGGGCAAGCTCGCCCGCAGGGACAGGGCCGGCCGCAGGGACAGGGCCGTCCACACCCCCAGGGGCAAGCTCGCCCGCAGGCGCAGGGCCGGCCGCAGGGGCAAGCTCGCCCGCAGGGACAGGGCCGTCCACACCCCCAGGGGCACGCTCGGCCGCAGGCGCAGCCCCCCGCGCAGGCGCAGCCCCCGGCGCGGCCGCAGCCGCGGCACGACACCCCTCGCGTCGATAACTGATCCTCACCGCGCTGCCCGCCACGCCCGATCCGTCACGCCGCGCATCGCCTGATGCGCGCGGCGTCGCGAGCCCGGTGCTCGTTGGCGCTCGTCGCGCGCCAACGAGGGGGGAGGGCGCCGCGCCGAGGCGCGCAGGTCGTCTGCGAGGCGCACAGGTCGTCTGCGAGGCGCACAGGTCGTCTGCGAGGCGCACAGGTCGTTTGCGACCGGACCATGCCTGAATGACGCGCTTCGACATTATCTCGTCGATGTGCGGAAACTCTGGCACGATCGCCGCCATGCGCGTTCCCGTCATCGTTGTAAGCCTGCTCACGATCGCTGCCTGCGATCGCGGTGCTCCTTCTTCGAGCTCGTCCACCACGGGCGCTCAAGCCTCCGCCGATCCGGCGCCGATGGCCTCCGCCGCCCCGGTCGCCTCCGCGAGCAGCGCGCCGGCCGAGGCGCCCGACGCCAGCGCCGCTCCCGCGGCGGCCGACACCGCCGATGCCGCGGCGCCCGCGCCGAGCGCGGCGGCCGACGCAGGGCCGCCCGCGGCCGACGACAGCCGCCTCTCGGTGGAAGGGCGCGCCGTCCAGGGAGGGCTCCTGCGCGCCAAGCTGAACGGCAAGCTGCGCCGCATGGCGTTCCCCGGCCATCGCGTGACCGTCAGCGACGAAGGGGAGTTCCTGATCGCCTTCTCGCGCAACGCGCCAGCGCAGGAGAAGCTGACCATCACGTTCGACGACGGGCAGGTGCTCGAGAAGATCTTCGACGTGGAGCCTCGCAAGTTCGAGGTCGACAAGGTCGACCACCTGCCGGAGAACATGGTCAAGCTCGACATGGCGACGCGCGTGAAGCTCACGCAGGCCGAGAAGAAGCTCGACGCGCTCCGGAACAAGTACACGAAGAGGAACTGCTACAAGAACGGCTTCATCTGGCCGTCCAAGGGCCCCATCACCTCGCGGTACGGCCAGCCGCGCCTGCTCAACGGAACGGACGGCGGGATCCACTGGGGCGTGGACATCGCGGTGCCCGTCGGTACGCCGGTGCGCGCGCCTGCCTGCGGCAAGGTCGTGCTCGTCGAGAAGGACCTCCCGCTGAGCGGTCACACCGTGATCATCGATCACGGGCAGGGACTGACCTCCACGTTCATCCATCTGCACGGCTTCGCCGTGAAGGTGAACGACGAGGTCAAGCAGGGGCAGGTCATCGCGACCGTCGGGATGACCGGCCGCACGAACGGACCGCACCTCGACTGGCGCATGAATCTCTTCGAGACACGCGTCGATCCAGAGCTCCTGGTCTCCGCCGCGAAGTGACGCACGGCGGGGCAATGTGCCACACGAAGAGCGTTCGTGGTTGAGCTCCCCCGGGCGGAAATGTGGCTCGAATTCGGCCGTCGAAGCGCCCGGCGCCTCCAGGCGCACGCCCGCTGATCTTCCTTTCCTGGCCGATGGATGATCGAATGGCCGCCGAGGTCGCCGGGAGGACAAGCTCTCTCCCGCGAGCCTCTGGGCGGCATACCCCTTGCAAATTTCCGGACCGACGAAGGCAATCAATCCGGACATCGATTTTGCAAGGAGTCGGTCATGAAGATGCTGTCGCCTCGAGCTCATGGCTTTGTGGACTATGCGGTTGCGGCCCTGTTCCTGCTGGCCCCTTCGCTGTTCGGCTTCGGCGGGCTCCCCGAGACGCTCTGCTACATCCTGGGCGCCGCACATCTCGCGATGACGCTGCTCACCGCGTTCCCGCTGGGCGCCGCGAAGCTCATCCCGTTCCCTGTCCACGGAGCGATCGAGGCCACGGTCGCCGTGCTCCTCGTCGCGGCGCCGTGGCTGTTCGGCTTCGATGAGGAGCCCGGGGCGAGGAGCTTCTATCTCGTGTCGGGCGTGGCCGTCGGCCTGGTCTGGCTCGCGACGGACTACCGTTCTTCCTACGCCACGACGACAGCCAGCGCTCGTTACCGGCCGGAGCACCGGTCGTTCTCCTGAGGGGCGTGCGCGTGCGCCTCGCGATCGGCGGGGCGGTCGGGGTGGTGGATCGCGCGGATTTGCGGCAAGCTCATGCGTGGCGGGAGGACAGACGCCGTGAGCGACCTGAAGAAGCCGGATCCGATGAGCCTGCGGGTGGGTGACTTCCTCGTGAAGGTGGTGCCCGTCGGTGAGACGAGCGACGCCCTCGATACCGAGGCGAACCGCGAGCGGGCGCAGCGGGCCGAGGAGGACCAGCGGGCGGCCCAGCTCGGCGCGAGCGGCGAGCGGGCAGGGGAGGCCGCGCAGGAGGCAGCGGAGGCAGCCGTGGACGAGGCGATCGAGGAGGCGCGAGCGCGCTTGAAGAGCGCCGGTGAGGACGTGCCGATCTTGCTGTGCGATCCGGTGACGGGAGCGACGTTCACGCTCGAGTGATGGAGGGCGGCACCGTCCACCGGCTCCCTGTTTCCGCGCACACCTCGACCGCGACGGAACAGCCTTCCGGCGCCTGTTCTCCGAGACTCCCATCCTGAGCGCGCCCGCCTCACGGGCCCTGTTTCGGCCAGGGCGGCAGCGACGGCTGCCGTTATCGTGGATGTTCCTCTGCTTGGCTTGGCCGTCCATCCGCTCCGTCCGAAGCCCTGTCCGCTCCCGTGGAGGAAAACACGGCGCTCCAAGTCTTCAACATTGCTCCGATCCGGTCAGGGAGTTACTCCATCTTCCGCAACGACTGACCCAGGGGAGAGCCATGCCTGCGGGGCGCGACGCCTCCGCTGCGAAGCGTCGCGCGTGGGCGCTCGCCCCGTCCAGTCACGCGCCGGCTGCTTCCTGCGGCTTCGGGTGCTGATCCCGCGATACGAACACCGCCGCTGCCAGGTCCCCCACCACGTTGATCACCGTCCGGCACATGTCGAGGAACCGATCCACCCCGAGGACCAGGCCGAGCCCCTCGGGCGGGATGCCGAGCATCCCAAGGATCATCGCGATGACGGGCAGCGAGCCGGCTGGAATCCCCGCCGTGCCGATCCCCCCGAGCACCGAGATGAGCATCACGGTCGCCTGCTGCCCGAAGCTCAGCGAGACGCCGTAGACCTGGGCCAGGAAGAGCACGGTCACCCCCTCGAACAGCGCCGTCCCGTTCTGGTTCATCGCGGCGCCGGCGGTCAGCACGAAGCGCGCCACGGACGGCGGCAGCTTCAGCTCCTCCTCGGCGACCTTCAGCGCGGTCGGCAGCGTCGCGTTCGACGAGGCGGTCGAGAACGCCGTCACGATCGCCGTCCGGCTCCCGCGAAAGAACGCGACCGGCGACATCCCGCCAAGGAAACGGACCGAGAGCGAATAGACAACGAACATGTGCAGGCCGAGGCCGAGCAGCACCGTGAGCACGTACGCCGCCAGCTGCTGCATGATGCCGATGCCCATGCGGGACGTGATCGTGAAGAGCAGCGCGCCCACGCCGATCGCCGCGAACCGGAGCACCCCCTCGATGAGCCGCATCGAGACGTCGAGCAGCCCCTGGATGCACTCGCGGAGCCGAGCCGCCCCATCGGTCTGCGTGAGCGACAGGGCGATGCCGAAGAGCAGCGAGAACGTGATCACCGCGAGCACGTCGCCCCCTGCCGCCGCCTTGAAGATGTTGTCCGGCACCATCGCGATGATCATCCCCACCGGCGAGGTGTCGGCCGGCGCGGTCGCCGCCTTGATCCCCCCGCCGTGCGCGAGGCTCCGGACCGCCTCGGGCAGGCCGTCGCCCGGGCGGATCAGGTTCACCAGGACGAGGCCGATCAGCACCGCGATGCTCGAGACGACGGCCGTGTAGCCCAGCGTCCGCAGGCCGAGCCGACCGACGTGCTTCAGATCGAGCTCGCAGACGCCCATCACGAGCGCCGAGAACAGGATCGGGAGCACGAGCATGAACAGCAGGCGCAGGAAGATCTGGCCCACCGGGTAGGTGATGTGATCGACGATCCAGGTGAGCGCCGGGTGCCCTGCCGCGACAGCGTTCGCCGTGAGACCGCCCGCTGCCCCGACCGCGACGCCGAGCAGCATCGTTCGATGCGATGACATGGCGCCACCTTACACAAGCCGCGGCGCCGCGATCCGCGGAGTTGACGCCACGCCCCCGGGCTCTCCACGGCCGACGGGGCGTCCTGCGGCCACAGATCGACCTCCGCACGCGCCGTTCGCGGGCCAAGGGCCGCCTGTCCAAGCCCGCGCGGATCCATTAGGCTCCCGGCCGGCAATGCTGAAGCCGGGCGATTCGTTCGAGCGGTACACGATCGAGGCCGCCATCGGGCAGGGGGGGATGGGCTGCGTCTACCGGGCGCACGACGCGCGGCTCGGGCGGCGCGTCGCGGTCAAGGTGATCGCGGGCGGCGCCGTGGACGAGGACGCCGGCGCGCGCCTGCTCCGCGAGGCGCGCGCCGCCGCAGCGCTCGATCACCCGAACGCCGTCTCGATCTTCGACGTCGGCGAGCTCGAGGGGACGCCGTTCATCGTGATGGAGCTCGTCCCGGGCCGCACCCTGCGCAGCGCCATCAGCGGCGCCGACGCGCCGGCCTCGACGCGGGTCGCCTGGCTCTCCGACGTCGCCCGCGCGCTTGCGGCGGCGCACCGGCGGGGGCTCGTCCACCGGGACATCAAGCCGGAGAACGTGATGGTCCGGGACGACGGGGTGATCAAGGTGCTCGACTTCGGCATCGCGCGCCGCGCCGCCGGCGACGCCGATCCGAACGCGTCCACCGAGGCCCCTGCGCTGCCGACGCTGACCGCGCTCGGCGTCAAGCTCGGGACGCCGGTCTACATGGCCCCGGAGCAGATCCGCGGCGCCGAGCTCGACGGGCGCGCGGACCAGTTCGCGTGGGGCGTGCTCGCCTTCGAGCTCCTCACCGGCAGGCTACCCTGGCGCGGCGCCGGCGACATGCTCGCCGTCGTCGCGTCGATCCTCACCGACGAGGCCGACCGCGCCCTGCTCGACGCCGCCGCCGTTCCGCCCGCGGTGAGCGCGGTCGTCCTGCGCGCGCTGTCGAAGCGCCCCGACGATCGGTTCGCGTCCATGGACGATCTCCTGCGCGCGCTCGAGGCGGCCGGGAGGGGCGAGGCGCCCGCCGCGCCTGCCGCCGCGACGTCCGCGCCGCCCGCGCAGGCGCCCGGCGCGCAGCGGAGCGAGGCGCCTCGCGGCGGCGAGACCGCGGCGCAGCGGTTCTCGACCGAGCAGGTCCGCGACGTCCTGGCGCAGGCGATCGAGCGCCAGGCCTCCGCCGACGGAGGCGCGGCGCGCGCCCTGCGGGGCGACGCGCGCCTCGGCTTCGACGACCTGCTCGCCGCGGCGGAGGAGGTGGGCGTGGGCCCCGATGCGCTGCGCGAGGCGAGCCGCGCGCTTCGCGCGCGCGAGCGCGGCGAGCGCGGCGAGCGCGACGACGTGGAGCGGAGGTCGAGCGTGGCGACCGCCGCCGAGCGCGCCACGTGGCTCCGGCGCAAGCGCCGCGATTTCTACCGGCACCTCGGCGTCTACCTCATCGTCAACGCGGCGCTCCTCACGCTCGCCTTGCCGCTCGGCGTCGTGCTCTGGGCGGCGATCATCCCGCTGGGCTGGGCGATCGGCGTCGCCATCCACGGGCTGGTCGCGTTCACGGCGCACGAGGACGACTGGGCCGAGGAGGCCGAGCGCATGCAGTGGTGGCACGAGCACCATCGCCGCAGGCACGAGGTGGCCATGGCGAGGGCGATCGGCAAGGACTGGCGCCCTGCGGCGGCCCCGCGCCAGCGCATCGGCGCGGCGGAGGAGGGGGACCATCAGGGCAAGCTGCGCGTCGAGACGGACACCGCGCGCTCCACGGCGGAACGGGCGGAACGGGCGGAACGGGCGGAAGAAGAGGCCGCGGTCGCGGTGAACAAGCCCCAGCGGCGGCGGCGCTGACGTCGGAGCCGCGCCGCCCACGGCCTGACGAGGCGCCGGGCCGACATGCGCTAAGCTCGCGGTCCTTCGGAGGCTCCATGTCCCAGCTGAACTTCATCTCCCGCTCGCTCGCGCCGCTCCAGGCGCTCCCGTCCTTCCTGCGCACGCGCGCGCAGACCGTGCTGTTCCAGCGCATGGTGCCGTTCACCGGGACCGCCGGGATCCAGTTCGACGAGGTGAGCTCGGATCGGGTAGCGCTGCGGCTCGCCAACGGACGCAGGGTGCGGAACCACATCGGCGGAGTGCACGCCGCCGCGGCGGGGCTCCTGGCCGAGACGGCGACCGGCTTCGTCGTCGCCGTCAACCTGCCGGACGACAAGCTGCCGCTCCTGCGCAGCATGAAGATCGACTACAAACGCCGCGCCCAAGGCGGCCTCCGCGCGGTCGCGACCCTCACGCCCGAGCAGCGCCAGTCCTTCCTGGACCAGCCGAAAGGGGACGTGGCGGTCGCCGTCACGGTGACCGACGAGAGCGGCGCATCGCCGATGGAGTGCGAGTTCGTCTGGGCCTGGGTGACCAAGGGGGTGTGACGCCGCCGCGTTCGCGCGCGGCGCGGGCGCGGTCAGTTGCGGCGGAGGCGCTCGATTTCGGCCAGCGCCTCGACGAGCTGGCGCTCCAGGTCCGACGCGCGCAGGCGCAGGCCGCTGCGCGGCCCTCAGAGCGTCAGGATCTCGCAGCCGTCCCGCGTGACGAGCACGGTGTGCTCGAACTGCGCCGAGAGGCTGCCGTCCTCCGTGACCATGGTCCACCCGTCGTCGAGCGTGCGGATGCGGTGCGAGCCCAGGTTGACCATCGGCTCGATCGTGATGGCCATCCCGGCGCGGAGCCGCATGCCCGCCCCGCGCACCCCCGTGTGCGCGACGTGCGGCGGCAGGTGCATCCTCCGTCCGATGCCGTGCCCGCCGACCTCGCGGACCACGCCGCACCCCTCCGCGCGCGCGATCTCCTCGATCGCCGCGCCGATGTCGCCGAGCCGCGCCCCGTCGCGCACGACCGCGATGCCCGCGTCCCGGCAGCGCCTGGCGACGTCCACCACGTGCAGCGCCTCGGGGCTCGGCTCCCCGATGAAGAACGTCGCGGAAGTGTCGCCGTGGTAGCCGTCGAGCTCCGTGGTCACGTCGACGTTGACGATGTCGCCCGGCAGGAGCACCTCATCGCGCCGAGGGATCCCGTGGCACACGACGTGGTTCCGGCTCGTGCACACCGCCGCAGGGAAGCCCTTGTAGCCGAGCTGACTCGGGCGGCCCCCGCGCCGCGCCGTGTCCTCGCGCACCCACTCATCGATGTCCGCCGTCGTCACGAAGGGCTGGAGCCGCGCCCCGACGGCCGAGAGCGTCGCCGCCGCCGCGCGCCCTGCGCGCCGCATCGCCTCCCACGCGTGAGGCCTGAGGATGTCCACGTTCATGCGAGGCGTATGCGCGCGCAGCGAGCGGCCATCCAATACCGTTTTGATATCGGGCCCTCGCGCGCGGCTCCCCGCGCGCGGGGTTCGGGCTAGAATCGGCCGCGTGAGCCTCTCGCAGATCCGTTACTTCATCGCCGTCGCCGAGGAGGGCCACGTCGGCCGCGCCGCGCGCCGGCTCCACATCGCGCAGCCGCCCCTCAGCCGGCAGATCCGCGGCCTGGAGGACGAGCTCGGCGCGCAGCTGTTCGAGCGCACCGCGCGCGGCATGCGGCTCCTGCCGGCCGGCGCGGCGTTCCTCGACCACGCCCGGACCATCGTCGCCCAGGTCGACGCGGCCGTCGCCGATGTGCGCGGCTACGGCGCCGCGCCTCCCCCGGGCGATCTCGACGCCGGCCACCGCCAGCGCGCCGACCTGGGGTAGGGTGCCTCGCGTGGAACCAGGGGAACGGCATGGGCTACGACGCTGAGCTCGCGCTGGCGGTCGACGCGGCGCGCCGCGCGGGCGCGCTCCTCCGCGCGGAGTTCCACCGCCCGGGCGGCCCACGCGGCGCCGGGACGAGCGCCGACGTCGACGTGGAGGTCGAGCTCCTGCTGCGCGACGCGCTCACCCGGGCCACCCCGTACGCGTTCCTCGGGGAGGAGACCGGCGCCCTGGACGGCGTGGACCCGTCGCACCGCTGGGTCGTCGATCCGCACGACGGCACCGCGTCCTTCCTGCACGGCTACCGCGGCGCCTCGGTCTCCATCGGCCTCCTCCGCGAGGGCACCCCGGTGCTCGGCGTCGTCTTCGCGTACGCTTACCCCGACGACGATGGCGATCTCATCGCCTGGGCCGAGGGCGCCGGGCCGATCCGGCGCAACGGCGCCGCCGTCTCGACGTCGCTCGCCGGCGGCGCGCTCGATCGCTACGCCGTCGTGCTGCTCTCGCAGTCGGCGGATTACCTCCCCGCCCGCAACGCCCGCTGCGTGGCCCCCGCGCGGTTCCTCGCCCTCCCGAGCCTCGCCTACCGGCTCGCCCTGGCCGCGGCCGGCGAGGGCGTCGCCGCGGTCTCGCTCAGCCGGCCCCGCAGCTGGGACTACGCCGCCGGGCACGCGCTCGTGCGCGCCGCGGGCGGCGAGCTCGTCGACGACGACGGCGCGCCCATCGCGTACACCGCGCAGGGCGACGGCGAGGTCTGCCGCCTCTTCGGCGGCGCCCCCGCGGTCGTGCGCGAGCTCGCGCGCCGCCCGTGGAACGCCGTCATCCATGGCCGCATCCCGCCGCCGCAGGGCACGTACGGGCTCCTGCGCCCCTCGCGCAGCCTGCTCGTCGAGGGCGCTGGCACGCTCGCGCGCGCGCAGGGCTGCCTGCTCGGCCAGCTCGCGGGCGACGCGCTCGGCGCGCTCGTCGAGTTCCGCACCGCGGAGGCGATCGCGCCGCTCTACCCGGACGGCGTCCGCGACCTCGCCGACGGCGGGACGTGGGGCACGCTGGCCGGGCAGCCGACGGACGACTCCGAGATGGCGCTCATGCTCGCGCGCTCGATCGTCCGCAAGCGCGGCTTCGTCGCGGAGGCCGCGCTCGACGCCTACGTGCACTGGTACGGCTCCGGCCCGTTCGACATCGGCAACACCACGGCGGCCGCGCTCAGGGCCGCCGCGGGCGCGCCGCTGCCCGGCGCGCGCCGCGAGCGCGCCCGCGCCGCCGCGAGCCTGACGAGCGAGGCGAACGGCTCGGTGATGCGCGCGGCGCCGCTCGGCGTCCTCGGCGCGGGGCGCCCGCGGGAGGCCGCTGCCTGGGCGCGCGACGACAGCGCGCTCACGCACCCCCACCCGGTCTGCTGCGCCGCCTCCGCCGCGTTCGTCGCGGCCATCGCCGCGGCGGTGGGCGGCGCCGGCGTCGAGGGCGCCTGCGCCGCCGCCCTCGACGAGGCGGAGCGCAGCGGCGAGCGCGCGGTCGTCGCCGCGCTCACGGCCGCGCGCAGCGCCCAGCCCCGGAGCTTCTCGCACCAGGCCGGCTGGGTCCTCATCGCCCTGCAGAACGCCTTCTACCAGCTCCTCCACGCGCCCTCGCTCGAGCGGGGCCTCGTCGACACGGTGATGGCCGGCGGCGACACCGACACGAACGCCGCGATCGCCGGCGCGCTGCTCGGCGCGGCGCACGGCCGGGACGCCGTCCCGGACCGCTTCCGCCGCCTCGTGCTCAGCTGCCGCCCGCTCCCCGAGGCAGGGGCGAAGCACCGGCGTCCGCCCGAGCTCTGGCCGGTCGACGCGATGCTCCTCGCCGAGGCGCTCCTCGCCTCGGGCCGTTAGGATCGCGCCTCGACCTCGCCGGCGCTTCATCGTTCTTCGGCGCGGCGTGTGGCACTCCTGACCAAGCGTCCTGCATGAGCATGAGCGGGGGAGGACGGGTCACTCCACGCTGCGCAGCCACCGCCCCGCGAACGCCACCTCATCGGCGGCCGCAAGCACGGCCTCCTCCCCTCCGGCCCGGCGAAAGACGCCCGCGAGCTGCGCCACGCTTGCCCATCCCTGGAAGACGCCTGCCAGCGACGGAATCCCTGAGGCGTCGAACAGGCTCGTCGAGACCAGCCGTGCCGCCTCGGCAGGGCTCATCCACGGCGCAGCCTCGCAGAGATCGCCGAGCACATCGGCGTCTGCGCCTGCTGCCTCGAAGGCGAGCACCGCACGTCGGGCCGCCTCGGCGCGCATCGCTTCAGGAAGCGCCTTTACAAGCCGTGCCAGTGCGACGGCCCGAACGTAGCTCCCGGAGGGCTCGACGCAGTCCCCTGCTATGCGTAAAGCCGCTTCCGCCCCCAGGAGCGCGACCGAAGCGGAAGGGTGCTCTTTGATCAAATTGCATCGCTCCTCCGGGGCGAGCTCCTCGAAGAGGGCCTGGACCTCCTCCACCGGCCGCCGCCCCGCAGGGAGCCTCTCGCCGAGGCGAAGCAGCGCGTCCGCCCGGTACCCTGCGCTGCTCGCCGCCCATCGCAGCACGAGCGCCCGGGCGTCGGCCTCTCGCCCGAGCGAGACCAGCCTCGCCCCGAGAGCGTGCACCGGCCAGACCGGGACCTCCTCGAGCGCCCTCTCCAGGAGAGCGTCGGACAGATAAGGCGCCACCGCCTCGGCCTCCTTCTTGCTCTCGAAGCACCAAGGCGTCCAGAGCCGTTCGATCTCCTGGACGGCGTGAACTTTCGCCTCTTTCGGCAGGTCCGCGAGCAACCGGGCGAGGACGCGAATTCGCTGGGGCGCTGGCAGGGAACGCGAAGCTCGCTCCAGCGCGACCGCGGAAGCCTCGCTGACTCCAGGCTCAGGCACGATCGCGGGCGGCGCCCCTCCCGCGCGCGCGATGGCTTCTGCGGCGACCTCCTGGGCTTCCTCTTCGGGGAGCAGGCCCGCCGCCACGACGAGCGCCCGGGGCGCATCTTCCCCGTCCGACTGGCGCGCAGCTTCCAGCGCGGCGCGCGCATACCGAGTGCGCCTCTCGCCCTCCGCCGCCTCGGCCATGGCGATCAGCGCCAAGGCGCTCGACCACCGCGCACCCGTGCAATCGGCGATCTCGAGCGCTCGCTCGCGGACTCCGGCTTGGGCGGACAGTGAGACCTCCGCAGCGAGGGCAAGCAATGCCAACGCGCGCGCCGCGTCCGCATCGAGCAGTGAAGTCGCGACGTCTGCATCGGGGCTCTCCCACGGCTCCGTGTCTCCCAGCGTCGCCGCCGCGCCCTGCGCTGACGCGCAGCGGACGAGCGCCGCGGCGAGGGGGGGAGGCAGGGATCTGCAACGCTCCACCTCCTCTCCTATTCGATCGCGCAGGCGGCGGAGATCTGTAAGGGCATACGCGAGCGCCTCGGCAGAGTTACCCGCTACCCAACCCGGCTCGGCAAACGCGAGCATCGAAGCGATGGGAGCGCCGCCGAGCGCGAGGTGTGCGCTCGCATAGCGGCGGAAGTAGGCTGGCCGGCGGCCGGCGGGCTCCGCCGTACATCGCGCGATCGCGCCGCGGTAACGCGCCTCGATCGCCTCATCCCGACCGGCGCTCCTCTGCTCCCACGCGACCCGCAGCGCCTCGTGCTGGAATCGCACCGCACGCACCGGCCCATCCCGGCGCAAGATCCGATCGAGGAACGGTCCGTATACGAGCAGGCGACCGCGCACGGCAAGGTCGTCGATCTCCAGGAGCTCCGCGACATCCTCTGCATCGAGCGGCGCGAGCGCGCGGGCCAGCACGGAGAGCATCTCCAGCGCGACCTCTCCTCCCTGGAGGAGTCGGAGCTCACGCTCGACCTCCGCGGCGAGCGCCTCCGGTCCGCCGTTGCCCCCTGCAGCTGCCCAGCTCGGAATGCCTCGGCGCTCCGCTGCCGCGGGGGAAGGCGGCGCAACCTCGACGAAAAGCGCATCACCGGCCTTCCATCCGAGCCGCTCCCTCCAAGCATGCGCGTCGCCCTCGCCGCCGGAGATGGAGACCAGACATCGGACGCGCTGTCCGAGCGCCTGAAGCGTCGATACCCGAGCCTCGCGAGGCCAGTCGACGCACTCATCCAGGCCATCGAGCACGAGGAGCACCTCGGGCTCGTCCTCTTCCTGGCCGTTGGCCAGCCTGTTCCGGAGCTCCGAACGCAACTTCAGGACGTCCCGCGGAGGGCGCAGCACGTCGTCACCGAGCTGCTCCAGGAGCGACGCGAGGATCTCGGGCTCGGAGGCGAAGCGGCCCGCTCGTCCGACCTGCACCGCGGCGGTGCGCACCCCGACACGCTCGCTCGCTTCGGCGACGAGCAGCATACACAGCGCCGTTTTGCCGGCTCCCGGCGGGCCGTGCAGCAGGCACGCGGAGCCCGGAGCAACGCGCCATCGCTCGATCGCTTCACGAGCGCGCTCTTCCCCCTCGGTCCAAGAGACGGCCTCTGGCGATCTTTCCTTTTCCTCACGATGCATTCGCACCTCGGTGGGGGACGCTCGTCTCCTGTTCTAGGCCCTGTAGACTCCGTATTGGCCTTTCTTGCCCTTCATCCCGACGACGTGCTCTTGAATGCCGAGCCTTTCGAACATCGCTCCGCATCTCTCGCACGGGTCGACCCGCTTCCGCATCTTCGCGCTGTCGTACGTCTCAATCGAGAGCCCTTCGTCCTGGAACTTCTTTTTGATGCGCCGGTTCACCTCGGCGTCGACCTGTTCGGGGGTCATGCGATCCTGAACGCGCACCGTCTTCTGCTCTTTCATCACGTCTCTTCGAATGTTCTCCCCCATGACCGTCAAGACCTGCGCCTCCGCGCACGGCTTGTCGCTGATGTGACCGGCCGGCGTGACCCTGCCGCCCTCGCTCGGGTTCCTCCCCACATATGGCCTCGTACTGTGGTCTTCGTCCACGTACGTAAGGACGTTGCCGTCCTTGTCGAGGATGCGGGAATAGATGAGCCCATCGGGATCGACGATGGTCCACGGCTGGTTGCGCGCGTACCAGTAAGCGTTCAGCTCGCCGTCGATCTCTGCGGGATCGGGCGAGATGTACCTCCCGAGATCGGGGTCGTAGTAACGGTGCCTGTTGTAGAAGAGCCCTGTCTCCACGTCCTCATACTGCCCCAGGAAGCGCACCTGTGTCGGCGCGCTGCCTCCGGCTTCGGACGTCACCTTCCCCCATGCCGTGCGGAACAGCTCGCCCACGACCTCACCTTTCCCATCGACGAGGCGCTCCGGAAAGCCCGTCATGGCTTCGTTCAAATAGAAGAGCCATGGCCCCGCTACCGACCCCTCCCCGGTGTGCCTCGTATCGCGGTGAGCCCACGGAGCCCCGCTCTCATCGAAGCAGTAGGTGCGCTCCTCGATCTCCCCTTCGGGGATCCCCGCGATCTCGTGGGCGAGGGTCATCGCGTCCCAGCAGAAGCGCGTCGTGCGCAGGAGGCGCGCCTCACCGCTCTCTCCCTTCTGCCACACGGTCTTCTTCATCCTCCGCGCAAACGCGTCGTACATGAACTCAACCGTCGTTCCGTCTGGCCCCTGGATCTTCGAGAGCATTCCGCTCGCCGACCAAGCATAACGTGTCACGTGGTCGTCCCCGGCGGCGCCTCGCGCCCTTTTCTCGATCAGCCGGCCCTGCTCGTCATAGAGGAAGCGGGTGGAGCCCTTGGTCTCCAGCCGGCCCCCGCTCTCGTAGCGGCGCACCTCCGCCCCTTCGCCGTGCTCATGGAGGTTTCCGGCGGCATCATAGCGGAAGCGCTCGACAGCATGGGGACGCCTGGCCGCGAGCCCATCGCGCGCTTCCTCGGGGATCACGGCCAGCAATTGGCCGAGCGCATCGTGCTCGAAGCGCTTGTGTCCGAAGTGCGCATCCCACACGGCTGCGAGATGCCCCGCCGAGGTATATTGAAACGCCTGATCCACGGTCATGTTGGGCATACGGGGCCCCACCCACTCCGGCTCGCCTGGACGCAATGCGAGCGAGCTGGATGAGGGCCACACCCGCCGTGCAACGAGCCTGCCGCTCGCGTCGTACTGCGCGCCGATGCGGCCTCCGCCCGGCAGGTGGGTCTCGACCGGGAGTCCCCGTTCGTCCTGGTGCGAAAAGATCTCGTCGCGGCCGTCGAGCCGCGTGCGCGTACAGCGCCCGGCCTCATCAAAGGCCCACTCTACCGCATGACCTCGGGACGTCGCCCTCCGAAGTGCAGTCCCGACCCGATCGCAGGTCACCTCGACCTGAAACGCCTCGCCGTCCACGACCTGCTTCTCCCCGATCACCCATCCGACCGCGTTGCGTCGCAGCTCGACCGTACAGCCGCTCCCCTCCGCCAGGATCACCTCGCCACGGCCGTTGTATGAGAAGTGCTCCTCGGCTCCGTCGTCGTAGATTTTCTTCACCACGCGTCCGGCGAGGTCGCGCTGGAGCTCTGTCGTTTCGCTTCCACGGCGGATCAGGAGGACGCGCCCGAGCGCGTCGCGTTGATAGCGAATCTCCCGGCCATCGAACGTCCTCTCCGCGATCGGGAGGCCGAGAGCGCCGACCTCGATCGAGTACACCTCCCTGTTCGCATTGCGGATCTCGACGAGGCGTTCCTCGCGGTCGTACCGGAGCTGAATGACGCTCCCGTCCGGCAGGATGGCGTCCGCCAGCGAGCCGGTGCCTCCGCGCACGAGGCGGGTCGCCCGGCCGTCGGCATCGGTCACACAGAGGAGGTTTTCGTCGCCATCGTAATCGTAACGCGTGACAGCGCCGTTCGGTTCGCGCACCGCGAGGAGCAGCCCCTTGTTGCTGTAGGAGAACTCGGTCACGCGTCCGCTCTCGTCGCGCTCCGCCGTCCGCCTCCCGAGCTCGTCGTACGCGGCCGTCCAGCGCGTGCCGGACGCGCGGAGCACCTCGACGAGATTGCCGTGTTCATCGTGACGGTAACGCGTCTGATGCCCCGTCGGAGCCACGGTCGCTTCCATGAGGCCGCGAGCGTCGAAGCGGATCTCGAAGGTCGCGCCGATCGGATCGGTCCAGAAGATCGCTCGCTCGGCGTACGCCACCTCCGTCACGCTGCCTTCCGGATCGATGATCTTGCGGATATCGCCGTTCCGTAGCCGCTCGATCACCGTCACGTTCCCGAGCGGGTCCACGATTCGCGTCTCGTTCCCGAAGAGATCGCGCGTCCAGCAGGTCGTCGCTCCGAGTGGATCGGTGAACGAGCGCAGGTGGCCCCGCTCGTCATACGTGCGCGTATACACGCTTCCGGCTGTGATGGCCTTGTCGACCTTACCGTGCTCATTGCCGAAGTAACGGTGAAATGTGACCGAGTCGGTGGCCTCCGAGTAGCCATCGGGATAAAAGTCGAGTCGAACGTGGTGCATGCCCTTCGCGGGCGTCTTGCCATCCGACAGAAGCGCCGGGACAGAGGCGGCGAGGCACGGGTCGACCGCGCCGGGGTAGTCTGCCCATGTCTCGACGCATCGTCCGGCGGGATCGTATCGGTAGTGGAACGTCAGCCCGGTCGGCCTCTGCTGCCAGACGAGCCGGTGCTCGTCGTCGTAGCCGTACTTCGTGGTGTTTCCATCCGCGTCGGTCACTGCGACGAGATCGCCTGCTTGGTCGTGCTGGTAGCGCGCGAAGACGAGCGAACGCCCCCTGGACGCGCGGCTCACGAACTCGATCTGGCCGATACGTCCCGCGGACGCCGGTCGAATCCGTAGGACGCGCCCCACGCTGTCGGTGACCTGGGCCAGGCGACCTTCACTATAGGTGAGGGCGATTCTGTTGTTGAATGCATCTACCTGCGCGGCGAGGCGGAAGCGATGCGGCGTGCGGTCGCCCGGATCCGGCTCGAACAGCAGGCGATCCCCGTCCGGAAAATCGAGGGAGAACCCGTCGCCCTCCTTGTGGAGGACCCAGCCATGCGGGCCGAGGACGCCAGCGTCCCGCGGAACGAGTCCGAATTCCTCCTCGTTGCCGTCGGCCGTGACGACGATGGTGGTCCGTCGGCGAAGCTCAATTGCCCATGCGAGGCTGTGGGTCCATCCGAAGCCGAGCCCGACGTCCCGCTCACGCGCCTGGCTGCCGTACGACCGAACGAGCTGGAGAGGAAGGGGACCCGGGATGTCGACATCCGTCTCGGGGACGGTGAACACGCGGCCGGTGACCACATCGACCGGATCGCCCTGGGCGATCTTTCCGCTTCCGCGGCCGCCATGGTGGTTCGGGCAACCGCCGCCATCTTTACCTGCGCCGCAGGCGGTTTTTCCACCGCCCTTCGCCTTGTCGCCGCCGTTCTTGCCGCTGGCCCCCTGTCCTCGCGCCTTTCCACGGCCTGAGGCTCCGCCGCGCCCACCGACGACGGCGCCTCCTCCCATGATAAACACCCCCGGGTTCATGCCAGGAATCGCCGGAATGTTCGGGAGAGGGGCGGTGCGGGCCATGACGGCAACGCTGCCAGAGGTCGGTTCTGACCGTCAACCTCGCCTCAGCCCCCCGTCGGGCGCTCCAGGTGCCCGCCGAACTTGTGCCGCATCGCGGAGAGGACCTTCTCGGCGAAGGTGTGATCGTGGCGTGAGCGGAAGCGCGCGTAGAGCGCCGAGGACAGCACCTCTGCGGGGACGGCCTCCTCGATCGCCGCCATCACGGTCCAGCGGCCCTCGCCGGAGTCCTGCACGAAGCCGCTGTACCCGGCGAGCTCCGGGCTCTCGGCGAGGGCGATCGCGGTGAGGTCGAGCAGCCACGACCCCACCACGCTGCCTCGACGCCACACCTCGGCGATCTCGCCGAGGTCGAGCGCGTACCGGTGCTCCTCGGGCAGGCGCTCCGTCGCCGCGTTCTTGAGGATGTCGAACCCCTCCGCGTAGGCCTGCATGAGGCCGTACTCGATGCCGTTGTGGACCATCTTCACGAAGTGCCCGGCGCCGACCGGGCCGCAGTGCAGGTAGCCCTCCTCCGACGTGCTGTGCGCGCCGCCCTGGGCCTCCTGCCTGCCCGGCGTGCGCGGGATGTCCCCCGGCCCCGGCGCGAGCGTGCGCAGGATCGGCTGCACCAGGGCGAACGCCTCGGGGGCGCCGCCCACCATGAGGCAGTAGCCGCGGTCGATCCCCCACACGCCGCCGCTCGTGCCGACGTCGACGTAGCGGATGCCCTTCGGGGCGAGCGCCCTGGCGCGGCGGACGTCGTCCTTGAAGTAGGTGTTGCCCCCGTCGATGATCACGTCGCCGGCGCCGAGCTGCTCGCCGAGCTCCTCCACGACGCGCTCGGTCGGCGCGCCCGCGGGCAGCATGACCCAGACCACGCGCGGCGACGCGAGCTGCGCCACCGCGCCGCCCAGGGAGGAGGCCGTCGCCGCGCCCTCCTCGCCGAGCCGCTTCACGCTGTCCTGGTTCAGATCGAACGCGACGACCTCGTGGCCGCCGCGCATGAGCCGGCGCGCCATGTTGGCGCCCATCCTGCCGAGTCCGATCATCGCGAGCTTCATCCGTCATGCTCCTGTGTGGGATCGCGGGCGTATCACAGCGCGCGGCGCGCGGCGCGCCGCCTTCACCGCTCCGGCCCGGGCGCTCCTCCGGCTGCGGCGGCTACCGGCGCGCCGGCTGTGCCTGCTGCCGGATCGCGCCCACCGCGTGCTCGAGCGCGCTCTTCAGCGTGCTGAACACCGGGATCCCGTCGAGGCTGCCGCCGGACTCCAGGATGCGCCCGACCATCGCCGTCGGGACGCCGGAGACGATGCACCGGCTGCCGAGCAGCCTCGTCGCCGCGAAGATCCGCAGCAGGTGATCGATGGTCGAGGTGTCCGCCGCCTGCGCGCCGGTGAGGTCCACGATCATGAAGCGGGCGCCGTGCCGGACGACCGCGTCGAGCACCTCTTCCATCATGCGGGCCGCCCTCGCGCTGTCGAGCGTGCCGATCACGGGCAGCGTGAGCACGCCGTCCCACACCTGGATGATCGGCGTCGACATCTCGAGCATCGCCTCGTGCGCCGCGCGGACCCGGTCGAGCTGCAGGCGCAGCTCGATCTGGACCCGCTCGAGCTCGTCGTTCTGCTCGCGCAGCTGCGCGCTCGCGGCGGCGAGGTCGAGCGAGTTCTTGAGCGTCGTGTACGTGGCCCCGACGTACAGCGCGTACGTGGTCGCGCTCGCCAGCGCCTTCCGGTCGATCTGGCGCTGGTCTCCCAGGGCGAAGAGCATCGTGCCGATGGTCTTCTTGTAGACCTGGATCGGCACATGGAAGACGACGTCGGGGTCCTCCGCGAGGAGCCATGCGCGCGCGCGATCCGCCTCGCGCGCCTCGTCCCACGGCCCCCTGAACCAGGCGGGGCGCTGCGCCTCCAGCGCCGCGACCATCCAGGCGTCCACGACGACGCCGCCGCCCTCGGGCGCCCCGTACTCGAAGGTGCCGCGCTCGTACCTCGCCGCGATCCTGGCGCCGCCGCCATCTTTGGCGAGGACGACACAGAGCCGCTGGGACGGGACGATCCAGCGCGCGCTCGCGCAGACCTCTTCCCACAGCGACCGCAGGTCCGGCTGGTTGGCGAGCTTGAGGAGGATCTCGTTCAGGACGCCGAGGACGATCCATCCGCCGCCGGCTTCGGGGGGCTGGCCAGGCTCTGGCGTCAGCATCAGCGATCGGCGTCGAGCGGGCGGCCCGCGGCGTAGGTCCGTGGCTCGATGGCGCGCGCGCAGGCCGCTGTCATGACGCTCTCCCCGGGTCGCTTCCGCGCCGTCGTCGACGCGAGCATCGGGCTCGGGACCAGATCGAATCTCGGCACGGTGAACACTCCTCGCGCTCAGCGCGCAGCCGCATCCTACCGCGCAATCCGCCCGCGGTGGAGGGGCTCTTGCCCGAGGCGGGCTGCCGTGGGGCTGCCGCCCGGGGGAACGCGCTCGGTGCTCCTGCGTGCTACCGCTAGGTCATGAAGATCAAGGCACGCGACGGCAAGGTCTACGAGGTTGCCCCTGCTCCGCCCGGCGGGAGCCACGAGGTGCGGCTCGACGGCAAGGTGGTCGGCTCGTTCGTGCTCCTGCCGGACGAGACGCAGGTCACGGTGAAGAGCAAGCCTGCCACCGACGCGCTCCTCGTGGACATCGCCGATCGGTTCGTCGCCGAGGGCGGCGCGCCCATGGGGATCAGCTGAGCCGTCACGGCGCGCCCGCGAGCCTCACCTCACGGAGGACCTCTGCCGGGGTGAAGCAGGCGACCGCGGGCGACGCCCCCTTGACGCGCTCCCGCAGGCGCCCCGCGAGCGCCTCGGCGCGGGCCGCGTCCGGAGCGCTCGCGCCCAGCATGCGCTGGCCGCGATGGCTGTACTCGATGAAGCGGTATTTCGAGCCGTCGGCCCACCCCGAGAGCGCGTCACGCGTCACGCGTCGCGGGATAGTCGGCGACTGGGGCTGGACCGAATTCGGCAAGCTCGCTCCGCTCCCCGAGGGCGGGCGGCCTGTCGAGGGCTGGCCGGTTCGGGGCGAGGCGTGGACCGAGGTGGTGCGTGGCCTACGCGCGGTGGTCGAGGGCGTGATGAGCCGGCGGGCGGCTCCGGGAGGACGGAGCGCCTTGGCCGCGGGGCTGCCGCCGGCGGAGCTGTGCATCGGCCGAGGCCCGGTGGTGGACGCCATCGTCGCGGCGCTGGTGCGCGAGCCGCCGGGACGCGTGCTGCTCCTTGGTGCGGCGGGCGTCGGCAAGAGCACGGTCAGCCTGGCGGTCCTGCACCGCCCGGAGGTCGTGGCTCGCTTCGGGGAGCGGCGCTTCTTCGCGCGGCTCGACGCTGCGCCGGATGCCGAGTCTGCAGCCGTCGCGCTGGCCGGCGCGCTGCGCGTCACCTCCGGGCCGGATCGGTGGCAGCGGGCGCTGTCGGTCCTCGCAGCGGGCCCGGCCGTGCTCGTGCTGGACAACCTGGAGACGCCCTGGGATGGCGACGACCGGTCCGGGACCGAGGCGTTGCTCGCGGAGCTTGCGGCCGTGCCGGGCCTGTCGCTTGTGGCGTCGGTGCGCGGCGCGGGCCGGCCGGGTCACGTGACCTGGAGCTCGCCCGTCGAGCTCCGGCCGCTGGGGCGGGCCGAGGCGGAGGCGGTGTTCTGCGCGATCGCGGGCGAGGAGCACCGGGGCAAGCCGGCGCTCTCGGCGCTCCTTCCCCTCATGGAGGGCATCCCGCTGGCGATCACGCTGCTGGCACAAGCGGCCCACGGCAACGATCTGGTCAACCTGAAGGAGGAGTGGGAGGCGCGCCGGACGGCGGTGCTGGAGCGCGACGGTGGAGCCCGCGATCGGCTCCGGAGCTGGAAGACCTCGCTCGAGTTGTCGCTCGGATCGCCGCGAATGGCGGCCGGCGCGCGCCGGCTGCTCTCGGTGCTGGCGGTGCTGCCGGACGGCATCGCGCAGCGGGATTTTGCGGTGCTCTTGCCGGGAACAGGGCCGGCGGCGGCGCGGGCGCTGGCGCAGGTAGGGCTGGCTTATTTCGAGGGCGGCCGGCTGAAGATGCTCTCGCCGGTGCGCGAGTACGTGGCGGCGGAGTACCCGCCGGTCGTGGAGGACCTCGCGAGGGCGATGGAGCATTATCGGGAGCTCGCGTGCACGCACGGACCGGTGCCGGGGCGACGCGGCGGCGGCGGCGCGGCTCGCAGCGGAGGGCGCGAACCTGGACGCCATGATCCGGCGCGGGCTGACGGATGCCGACGCGGGTCGATGGATCGACGCGGCCGTGGCCTTGACCAACTTCGCGCGTTTTTCCGGGCATGCGGCTCCATTGCCCTTTGGTCGCGCGCTGGATGTGGCGCAGCGCGCCGGAGACCGGCGGCGAGAGGCGCTGTGCGCCCAGAGCCTTGGCGACATCGCGCTGCCGCGCTCGCGGCACGATGAGGCCACAGCGCGCTATCAGGAAGCGCTGGCGCGGTACCGGCACGTAGGGGATGTGGTCGGCGAGGCGACCTGCATCCGGAGCCTTGGACACGTCGCGCTGGAGCGCTCGCATCACGACGAGGCCACAGCGCGCTACCAGGAAGCGCTGCCGCTCTATCGGCAGGTGGGGTCTTTGCGCGGTGAGGCCGGCTGCATCAAGAGCCTTGGAGATATTGCGCTGGAGCGCTCGCATCACGATGAGGCGAGGGCGCGCTACCAGGAAGCGCTGCCGCTCTACCGGCAGGTAGGGTCATTGCGCGGCGAGGCCGACTGCATCGAGAGCCTTGGAGACATCGCGCAAGCCCACAGCGAAACCAGCGCTGCCCGTGCTCGCTACGAGGAGGCCCTGGCTCTCTACGAGCGCATCCCGGCGCCTTACTCCATCGGCTGGACACATCACCGCCTCGCCGTCCTCGCGCCCGACTCGGCCGCTCGGCGGCGGCACATCGAGGCCGCGTGCAGCGCATGGCGTAGCATCGATCGGAACGATCTGGTCGCCCACCTGGACCAGGACTTCCCCTCCTGAGCTCTCGCGACGCCGCACGGTCCAACCTCGGGCACACCAGCAGGTGAACCGTCGCTTGCAGACCCTGGGAGTGCGCTGCGGCGCGGATACTTGCCCCGCCTGTCCCGTCCGTTAGAGACGCCCCATGGGCTCGACCCGGACGGCCTGGCACGCGCTGTTCGCGGCGCAGCTCGTCCAGCGGGGCCCACGCCGGTTCGAAGTGCGGCGCGAGGTGCCGCTGTCGACCGAGCCGCTGCGCGCCGCCTACCTGCTGCAGCGCGCGGACGCGGGCTCGACCGATCCGGAGGTCGCGCCCGCCTGGTCCGGACCATCCGCGGTCGACCCCGATCAACGGCGGAGAAGGTCCTTCTCCCGCCTGCCTCTCGTCCTGGCCAAATCTGGGCAAACGCCGATGTTGGCCCGGTCGTAACGCTATATCCCAGCCGCCGGTTGCGCGCCAGCGTCCCGGCCGTACCCGCGCGCCCGCCGCTCGCGGCGGAGCGCCGTAAGAAATCGTCAATGCGGCAAGCCGCCTGAACGCCCGCAACGTCCCATCGACACCGGCACCACCACGACCGGCGTCATCACGAATGCGGACGGCGATGGTGTCGAGGCGCTGCCCGGCCGCCCGCCCCCGACAAGTTGACCGCCGGATGCGTAACCCGCGTCGCGTACCCCGCCGTTCACCCCACGGCGCGTATCCCGCTGTTCACGGCGAGTATCCCGCTGTTCACTGCGCACCGTGTACCCCGCTGTTCACTGCGCGTCGTGTACCTCGCTGTTCACCCCACGGCGCGTATCCCGCCGTTCACCCCATGGCGAGTATCCCGCTGTTCACTGCGCACCGTGTACCCCGCTGTTCACTGCGCGACACGCGACACGCGACACGCGACAGATGCACACGCGCGCACCAGCGAACCAAAAACCTCTCAGGGCTATTGTATGTTGTCTAAACTAAGAATATAAGAAGAATCATGCGATACTTCCATACGAGCGCTGCTGGCGCTTGCCTCACTCTTCTCGTGCTCGCAGGGATCCCCGGGACGGCATTCGGGGCACCGACCGCGATCACGTACACCATCAACCACGCCGATTGCGGCGCCGGCGCGTTCTCGCTGTACCTGAATGGGGTCCATCTCGACACGGTCGCGAGCACCAACGGCTGCGATTGCAATTCGGAGACGCTCCAGAGGACGTTCACCGAGCCCGACGTCCTCGCCCTCTACAATCCCGCGGCGTGCAATGATCTCCAGGTCGATGTCGTCGACGGCGGGTCGACGGCCGTCGGCTTCGCCCGCGTGTACGTCGAGGCGACCGAAGGCGCGTCGCTCCTCTGCCTGTACGATGCGGTCTCCGGCCCGATCCCCTGCGCGGATCGCGACGTCTGCGACGGCTACGAGATCGGGCTGTCGTCGCTCTCGAGCGACGACGGCGACCACATCGCGCCGGGCCTGGGCGCGGGTTGCGACAACTGCGCCAACCACGGCAACCCGGACCAGGCCGACGCGGACGGAGACGGGATCGGCGACGCCTGCGATCCGTGTCCGCTCGGCGATACCGACGGCGATACGTTCTGCGATGCGACCGACAACTGCGCCAGCGTCGCCAACTGGGACCAGACCGACAGCGACCTCGACGGGATCGGCGACGCCTGCGACAACTGCCCCGCTGCCGCGAATCCAGACCAGCTCGACAGCGATGCTAACGGCCTCGGGGACGCATGCAAAGACGTGTGCGTCACCCTGCAGCGAGGCGCCTTCGGCGCGGTCGAGGACGCCGATATCTGGGAAGCCTTCCCCCGCTACAGCGACGGCCACATCCCTTACAACTACTCGGGCGACTCCAACGGCGCGCGCAAGCAGGCGCTCTACCGGTTCGGGCTCGACGGCATCCCCGCCGGGGCCACCGTCACGTCGGCAGAGTTCGGCGTCGTCGCCTTCGGATCGAGCGACGAGACCGTCCGTGCTCACCGGATCACCGTGCCGTGGAGCGAAGACAAAGTGACATGGCAGAGCTTCGCCGCGAGCTACGACAAGGCCACCGCGGCGGAGCTCACCTATGTCAGCCCCTATGCCATGAGCGCCGATCTGACCGGGCTCGTCCAGGCGTGGGTCGACGGCACGACACCGAACTACGGCTTCCTCGTCGAGGAAGGGCCGGACGGGCGCACGTCGTACCGCTCGAGCGATCACCCCCTCCAGAGCGACCGCCCCTGGCTCGAGGTCTGTTATCTCGCCCGCTGATCCATTCCGCGCGGCCGCCCCTCCGCCCCATCACCCACATCACACAACCGCTCCTCGGCGCTCTGATCCACGCCGCGCGGCCGCTGCTCCGCACCGTCGTCCGCCGGGTAGGTCTGCCCGAGCGCCGCGGGAGGCGTCGCGTCGAACGCGCGCAGGAGCGGGCGGCGCGCGGCGCTCGGCAGCAGCGCGGAGGCGCGCTCCAGGAGCCCGCTCGAGGTGAGCCCGAGGACCGCGATCATCAGCGCGAACGGCGCCACGCTGAAGACCTGCGTCGGAACCGATGGCAGAGCGCTCTGGCCGAGGCTCGCCGCCGACGAGAGCACGCCGAAGAGGTACGCGCCGAGCGCCGCTCGCACCGGATGGAAGCCGCCGAAGATCACGATCGCCAGCGCGATCCAGCCGTAACCCGCCGTGTGGCGGTGGCTCCATCCCGCCTTGAAATCGAGCGAGTACGCCGCGCCGGCGATGCCCACGAGCGCCCCGCCCACGAGCGTCGCCGCCGTGCGCACCCACGTCACATGCGCGCCGCGCGCGTGCGCCGCCGCCGGCTGCTCGCCCACCGCGCGGACGAGGAGCCCCGCGCGCGTGCGATAAAGGAAGAGCCACGCGCAGGCGACGAGGACGTAGCTGCCATACACCAGGGGATCGCTCTGGAACAGCAGCGGCCCCACGAGCGGCACGTCCCGCAGCACCGGGATCGACGCCGCCGGCACCGTCGGCCCGGGGACGCGCACGTACGGGCCGCCGAGCACCGACGAGAGATCCGCGCAGAGCATCGCCAGGACGAAGCCGACCGCGATCTGGGAGCGGCCGAGGTAGATCCCGCCGATCGCCACGACGAGCGCGACGAGCGCCCCGGTCGCGGCCGCGGCGGCGAAGCCGGCGAGGACGCTCCCGGTCGACAGGGCGGCCGCGAAGCCGACCATCGCCGAGAGCATCATCGCGCCCTCGGCCGAGAGGTTGATGACCCCGGCCCGCTCGGTCAGCGTCTCGCCGACCGCCGCGTAGACGAGCGGCGTCGACGCCGCGAGCGCGGTCGCGAGCAGCGAGAGGAGCTCGGCGCCGCCGTCGCTCATGAGGGCTGCTCCTTCCATCGGAGGCGTCCTTCCATCAGGCCTGCCTCCATCGGCCTCGTCCCTTCGGGCCTCGTGCCATCAGGCCACCTCCGGCCGCCCGCCGCCGCGCGCCGCCCGGGGGGACAGGAGCGCGAACAGGACGAGCGCGCCCTGGAGCACGCCCGACAGCGAGGACTCCAGCCCGAGGGTCATCGGGAGCTCCAGGCTGCCGACGTTGAGCGCGCTGAAGAACAGGGCGATCGGCGCGACGAGCGCGGCGCGCCGCCCGGCGAGCATCACCACGAGCAGCGAGAGGAAGCCGAGGTTGCTCGAGATGCTCGGGATGAGCCGGTGGAACGTGCCGAGCACCTGCAGCGCGCCGGCGACGCCGGCGAGCGCGCCGGAGACCGCGAACGCGAGGAGCACCTGCCGCGCCGCGAGCACGCCGAGCACCTCCGCGGCCGGCGGGCTCAGCCCCACCGCCCGCAGCCGGAGCCCGAGGTGGGTCCGCCCGAGCACGACGGCGGTCCCGAGGAGCGAGAGGACCCCGAGCAGGAGCGCGACGGGGCTGAGATCGGTGCCGCCCAGCGTGGAGAGCCAGAGCGCGCCGTCGAGCGGCTCGGTGCCGGCCATGGACGCGACGCCAGGGCGCTTCCACGGGCCGAAGACGAGGTACAGGACCAGCCCCTGGGCCACGAAGTTCATGCCGAGGCCCGCGAAGATCTCGCTCACCCGGACCCGCGTGTGCAGCGCGCCCGTGAGGGCGCCCCAGAGCACCCCGCCGATCGCGCCCGCGCCGACGCAGAGCGCGACCACGACACCCGCCGGGAGGTGCGGCCACAGGGCGCGCGCCGCGCCCGTGGCGCAGACGGCGCCCAGGACGAGCTGCCCCTCGACGCCGAGGTGGTACAGGCCAGCGCGAAACGTGAAGAGCAGGCCGCTCCCACAGAGGAGCAGCGGCGCCAGCGTGACGAGCACCCGCGCGGCGCGATCCGTGGAGCCGAACGCGCCCTTCCACAGGCCCGCGGCCACCGCCGCCGGCGAGGCGCCGAGGAGCGCGCAGAGGCCCGCCACGAGCGCGAACGCCAGGGCCAGCGGTGCGAGGCGAAGGAGGAGGGATACGGCCCCGCGGCGCACGGCGCGCTCGGCTGGGGCGCTCGGTTCGGAGCTCATCGGTCGGACCCCGCAGGCGCCGGGGGCAGCGCAGGTGCACCAGGCGCCGAGGGCAGGGCGGCGTCGTCGAGCTCGCCTCCGATCATCCGCCCGAGCCGGTCCAGCGTGAGGTCGGCGACGCCGACGGGCGGCGAGACGCGCCCGCCGCTGAACACGAGGATGCGATCGCTGTAGCGCATCAGCTCGTCGAGGTCGGACGACGCGAACAGGAGCGCCGCGCCGGCACGGCACCGCGCGAGGAGCTGCTCCCAGACCCAGCGCGCCGACGCGATGTCGAGCCCCCGGGTCGGCTGCTCCAGGAGGAGCAGCGCGAGGCCCGCGGGGAGGAGCGCGAGCTGGGTGCGCTGCTGGTTGCCGCCGGAGAGCCGCTCGACGGGCGTGTCGGGCCGGCCCCGGATCCGGAGCGCCTCGATCGCCCGCTCGGCGGCGCGCCGGATCTCCCGCGGGCGCAGGAAGAGCCCGGGCCGCGGCGCGCGCAGCGCGACGTGCTCCTCGATGGAGAGGCCCGCGATGAGGCCCTCGCGACGGCGATCGGCGGGCAGGTAGCCCACGCCGGCGCGCAGGAAGGCCGGGTAGGGGCGGCCGGTCAGGTCGGCCCCGCCCACGACGACGCGTCCCCGCCGCGCCCGGAGCAGCCCCGCGCAGGCGCGCAGCAGGAGGCGCTGGCCGCTCCCCTCGAGGCCCGCGAGCCCGATCACCTCGCCGCGGCGGACGGCCAGGTGGGCGATGCGCACGTCGAGCCGGTGATCGCCGAACGCCACGCCCTCGAGGGCGAGCGCCTCGCCGCCGCTCGGCTCCGCGCCGCCGCTCGGCTCGGGCAGGCGCTCCAGGGGCGCGAGCGCCGCGCCGCCGCCCTCCTCGGGGGACCGCTCCTGAGGCGCGAGCGCCTCGCCGAACATCAGCGCGACGAGACGATCGGCACCGGCCGGCATCTCCGCCTTTCCCGCCACCTTGCCGTGCCGCAGCACCGTCACGCGATCACAGAGCGCCTCGACGTCGGAGAGCTTGTGCGACACGAGGACGATCGCCTTGCCGTCCGCCTTGAGCCGCCGCAGCGCGGAGAACAGGGCCTCCTGCTGCGCCCCGGAGATCCCCGTCGTGGGCTCGTCCAGGAGCAGCGCTCGGACGCCCAGCGAGAGGAGCCGCAAGAGCTCGATCTGCTGGCGCTCCCCGAGGGTGAGCCGGGCGACGTGCTCGTCCGGGTCGACGGAGAAGCCGAAGCGCGCCGCGAGCGCGAGCAGCTCCTCGCGCGCCGCGCGCCGGGGGAGGAAGACGCCCGCGGCGCGGCCACGGATTGCGAGCAGCGAGCGCGCACCGCCTTCAACGCCGCGCGCGCGGGGCCGGGCGACGAGGTAGCTCTCCAGGACGGTGAGCGGCGGGAAATCGAGCGGCTCCTGGTGGAGCGCGCCGACGCCGGCGGCGAGCGCGTCCGCAGGGCTCGCGAGCGCCACCGGGCGGCCGTCGAAGAGCAATCGACCCGCGTCCGGGCGGAGGAGCCCGCCCAGGATCCGGAGGAGCGTGCTCTTGCCGGCGCCGTTCTCGCCGAGCAGCCCGTGGACGGCGCCAGCCTGGATCGTCAGCGACACGCCGTCGTTGGCCTTGACCGGGCCGAACCGCTTCGCGACGCGCTCGATCTCGATCCGCATGGGTCACCGCCCGGAGACGGCTACTTGCTCGGCCCGGTGATCCCCCGGACCAGCTGCGGCAGATACCAGATCTGCTGGGGCGTCGCGGCCTCGCCGTCCTTCAGGAACTCGGTGCCGTCCTGGAACTTGAGCGGCCCCTTGAAGAGGTCGAGCCCGTTGGCCAGCTCGATGACGAACGCGCCGAGCGGCGCCTGCGCCTCTCCCAGCGCGGCGCCAGGCCCGAAGCCGACGACCGACGACTCGCCGTTCAGGTCGCGGAAGTCCGGCCCTTGCCAGACGAAATCGCTCGCGTACTTGCCCGCGCGCGCCTTCTCGATCGCGTCGCGGTAGAGCGGCGCCCAGTTGTAGTACGCGACGCCGAGGCAGATCTCCGGCGCCAGGTCGCAGCCGGCCCTGTGGTCGTAATGGACGTACTTGACCTTCTTGCCCGCGCCGCTCGCCTTCTTGGCCTGCAGCGCGGCCTCGGGCGTGTCCAGCCCGGTCATCAGCACGTCGAAGCCGCCGCCGATGAAGTCGTCGGACACCTTGGTGGGGTCGAGGGTGACGCCCGGGATGTTGAACCAGAAGCCGATCCACGTGACCTTGAACGTGAGGTCCTCCGGCTTCTTCTTCTGGTACTTCTCCCAGCAGTACCGCGCGCCGAGGTACGCCGCGGTGACCAGCCGGCGGGTCTCGTCGTTCACGAGCGGGCCGACATACCCGATCTTGCCCGTCTCGGTGCCGAGCGCCGCGGCGCACCCGGCGATGTGCTGGGCCGTCTCGATACGCCCCATGAGGTTGCCCAGGTTCGGCTGGGGCTTGTGGTTCTTGCCCTCCTTCCAGGCGTAATCGCCGGAGATGTGGATGACCGTGACCTCCGGGTGCTTGCGCGCGGTCTCGAGGGCGTCGTCCTTGTAATCGTCGGAGTTGTAAACGACGAACCGCGCGCCCCGGGAGATGAGATCGTCCGCGACCTGGGAACCCTTCACGTTCGGGCGGTCGGACGGGTTCACCTTGTCGACATACTCGAAGCCGACGTCCGGCATCTTGGCGAGCACCGACCGGATGCCGTCGTGATGGGCCTGGTTCCACCCTTTGTCGTTGTAGGGGCCGACAAGCACCATGCCGACCTTGTAGGCGGCGGTCGGCGCCGCGGGCGCAGCGCTCGCCGGCGCCGCGGCGCTGGGGCCGGCGGTCTTCTCCGAGGGCGGGCTCGTGCTCGTCGACGAGCCCTGGCACGCGCCGGCCAGCAGCGACAGCGCGATGGTGAGGGCGGCGGGCGGGCGGGCAGCGGGGCGCGGGACAGCGAGGGCCGCGGGCGACTTCGGCGGGTGAGGTGTCACCGAGGCATCGTGGGCGGGAATGTCGCAGGGTGTCAAGAACCGCCGAGACAGACGACGCCGAGCGCAGGTGTGCTGGGCGTCGTCCGCGTTTCACTGCGGTATCACGATCACGTCTTCGCAGGTGAAGTCGACCCCCAGGGCCGCTTCGGGGTCCGCCTGGATCGTGGCGCACGTGCTGTCGCAGAGCACGATCTGGGTCGGGTTCGCGGCGCTGTCGTAACGCCAGGCGTTCTCGCTCGCGCACTCCTGGTCGTAGGAGAGCGCCGTCGGGTTACCTCCGCCGCTCTGGTACGTCACGCGGACCCGCTGCGCGTCGAAGCTCCGCCCGTCGGGAGCGGGCGGGATCTCGACCGTGCAGGAGACCGAGGCGCCGCGGATCGCGTCGATCGCCGCCTTGAAGGCAGCCGAGGTCGCCCCGGGATTGCCCGTGTCGATCAGGTAGGCTTGCTCCGTCCCGCCCGCGTCGGCGATCTGGTGCAGGTTGTCGAGGTCGTGCGGCGCGCCCTCGATCGGCGGGTTGTCGACGCCGATGACGTACGTCGGGACGCCGTCCTCGAGCGCGCCGGCCGCGGCGTCCGACACGCCCTCGATCCTGTTGGCCTCCGTGCCGCAGCCCGCAGGATAGCCGTCCGTGACGAGGACGATGGCGTACCTGCCGGGCGTGGCCTGCCGCTGGTCTTCGACGTACGAGATCGTCCCCTGCATGACGAACAGCGTCGGCGTGCCGCCGCGCCAGTCGGCGCTGGTGGCCGGGGTGACCGCGGTGATCGCCTCCTCGAAGCGCGCAGAGGGCAGCGGCGTCATCGGGACCTCCGGTCTCTCGTAGGTCTCGGCCGAGCACTTCTCATCGCGGTCCTCGTCGTCGCTCGGAAAGAACCTGAGCGACGCGTTGATGCCCTCGGACAGGGGATCACTGAAGAACTGCTTCGTCGCCGCCACGACGGGATCCCACTTGAGCTCCTTGTCGTACCAGGGCTCGTCGCCCATGCCCATGCTGCCGGACACGTCGAACGCGAAGGCGAGGTACACGGGCTGGAGGTCGGCGCTGGCCGACTGGGTGGCGCACGCCCCACCTTGGCCCGAGGAGCTGCCGTTGCTCGAGGAGCCGCCTTGCCCCGAGGAGCCGCTTGCGCCCGGACCGCCCGATCCGAAATCGCCGCTCGTGCTCTGGGAGCTCCCTTGGCCAGAGCCCCCGCTCCCCGGGCCGCCGCTCTGCGAGCTCCCGTCGCCGTCGCTGGCGCCATTGCCCCCACATCCAACGCCGATCGCACCCACTGTCAGCAACACAATGGCCATCGTGGGCAATCTCATAAGTCGAACCCTCCATGAAGCGCGGCCGGGCGCGTGTCGCCGGCGCCAAAGCCGTCGATTCTGCGTGAGACACCCGGAGCAGACACGGCCGTGAAGCTCGCTCCCGGTGTCCGTCATCCGGGAAGCATAGCTGACCAACATGGCAGCCGGACGACGCACGGATCAGAAATGATGCTTTCCGGCAACGCGGTCCGGCAATGGGTTGCCGCGGCCCAGCATTCCTCGAAGTGTGGTCTCCTCTCTCACCACAGCTCGGTGCGCGACGCCCGGTGTATGGAAGGGGCTGAGAGCGCCGGCTCTGGTGGGCAACGTTGTCGACGAGGCGGACCTTGGCGCCGAACGTGGACGGCGCCGCGCCGGGCTTGGGTCGGGCGCACCCGCGGCCGTGATCGCGGCCTGCGAGCAGCCTGTCTCGTCCGCACGGTTGCAGGATGGGGCACGGACTATGCCTTCCTCCAAGCGGGCGATCTTCATGTCTTCGAGCGACGCAGATCATGATGACGCGCCCGACCTCGAAAGCGCCGCGGATGACAGCAATGCCGTGGCCGTCCGCCCGCCGCCCTCGCGGCCGGCCCCGCCACGCCCGGCCGATCGGGTTCGCGTCGTGCTGCCCCTCTCGCTGACGATCGCTGCGGGGATCGCCGTCGTCCTGCCGGCGACGTTGCCGGCGCCCGCCCGGATCGCGCTCTTCGCCGTGCTGCTGGCGATCATTCTCTGGTCGACCACGTCGCTCGACGTGGCGTACGTCGGGCTCGGCGCGGCGCTGCTGCTCCTCCTGACCGGCGTCAGCCCCCAGGAACGGCTCTTCGACTCCCTCGCGTCCGACGTCATCTGGTTGATGATAGGCGCGTTCATCCTGGGTGGCGCAGTCGAGCAGTCCGGCCTGGCGATGCGGCTGGCGCAGCGCGTGGTCGAGCGCGCTCGCACCGTGCGCGGCCTGTTCTGGTGCTTGACGGCCGTGCTCATCCCGTCGTCGCTCTTCGTCCCGTCGGTCTCCGGCCGTGCCTTGATCGCCATTCCCATCTTCCGCAGCATCTCTTCCATCACGGCGGATCCGCGCATCACCCGTGCCCTCGCGCTGCTGTTCCCCACCGTGATCCTGGTCAGCACCATCGGCTCGCTGGTCGGCGCGGGGTCTCACCTCGTGGCGAACCAGCTGCTGAGCCAGGTCACCGGCCGTCGGCTGTCCTTCGGCGAGTGGATCCTCTACGGGATGCCGTTCGGCATGGTGGCCAGCGGCGCCGCCTGCGCGGTCATCATGGCGCTCTTCCTCGATGGCGAGCGCCGCGGGCGATGCATCCGGGTTCCCCGGCGCCCTCGAGGCTCCTTGTCGCGATCGGAGCGGATCACCCTGGCCGTCGGCGCGACGATGGTCGTGCTCTGGCTCTCGGAGCGGTGGCACGGCTACGAGAGCGCCACGGTCACGCTGGCCGGCGCGCTCGTGCTCACGGCGCCTGGCAGCGCGCTCCGCTGGAAGGAAGGCGTGAAGGCGGTCGACTGGAACCTCCTCCTCTTCGTCGGAGCAGCGCTCGTCCTGGGAGGAGCGCTGATCGACACGGGCGCATCCGGCTGGCTCTTTCAGGCGCTGCTCCGCAACAGCGGTATCGAGAGCGCCAGAGGGCGCCTGTTCTTCGTCGTGGCGGTCGGCGTGATGTCGCTGACGTCCCATCTCTACCTCACCTCCCACGTCGCTCGCATCGTCGCGCTCGGCCCCGTCTTGCTGCAGCTCGCCGCCGATCGCGATCTCGACCCCGCGGCGGTCATCTTCATCGGCACGGTCGGCATCGATTACTGCCTGACGTTCCCGGTGAGCTCCAAGGCGCTCCTGATGTTCCATGGGCTCGACGGAGAGACGTTCCGCCCGGCGGATCTCCTGCTCCTCAGCGCCGTCCTGCTCCCGATCCACCTGGCGTCGATCGCCGTCTTTTACTTCACCTACTGGCGCTGGATGGGGCTCGCGCCATGACGAGCCCCCTGCGCATCCTGATCGCTCCGTCGGGCTTCAAGGAATGCCTGGATGCGGAGCAGGTCGCCGAGGCCATCGCGACGGGCATCCGGCGCGCGCTGCCGGAAGCGCGCCTCCTGAAGGCGCCGCTCACGGACGGCGGCGAGGGCTTCACCCGGGCGCTGGTCAAGGCGACGGGCGGCTCCTTGCACCCCGCGATCGTGACAGGTCCGCTGGGCCAGCCTGTCGCGTCCCATTTCGGCTTCCTCGGCGGCGCCGGACCACGGACGGCGGTGCTCGAGATGGCCGCTGCCGCCGGGCTCCGCCTCGTCCCGCCTCACGCGCGCAACCCGATGGCCACAACGACACGCGGCGTCGGCGAGCTGATCCGCGCCGCGCTCGACGCGGGCGCGGAACGGCTGCTCATCGGCTGCGGCGACTCCGGCACCAACGACGGCGGGGCGGGCATGGCCCAGGCGCTGGGCATCCGCCTGCTGAACGCGGCGGGGATCGAGATCGGAGCGGGAGGAGGAGCGCTGCTGGAGCTCGACCGCATCGATCTCTCGGGCAGGGACTCCCGCATTCCCCGCGTGCAGATCGAGGTGGCGTGCAACTGGCGCAACGTCCTCTGCGGTCCTGGCGGCGTGGCGCGCGTGTTCGGCCCGCAGAAGGGCGCCTCGCCGGAGATGGTCGCGCGGCTGGAGGCGGCCCTGGAGCGCTATGCCGCCATCATCGCGCGCGACGTGGGCGTGGACGTGAGAACCATGGCGGGAGGAGGCGCCTCCGGAGGCCTCGGCGCGGGGCTTCATGCCCTGCTGGAGGCGACGCTCTTGCCTCGCTACGATGTCCTCGTCCGCTACCTGGACCTGGACGGCCTCCTGCGCGACGCCGATCTCGTCGTCACCGCGGAGGGGGGGCTCGACGCCCGGACCTCGCGCGGCAAGATGCCGGCGGAGCTGGCCAGACGCGCAAAGCACTTCAGGCTGCCGGTCATCGCTCTGGCAGGGACCATCGACGAGGATGCGCGCGTGAACTACGCGTGCGGCATCGACTCGTTCTCGTCGATCCTCGAGGCTCCATGCACGCTGTCCGAGGCCATGGATCGTGCACCCTTCCTGATCGCGAACGCGGCCGAGAACGCGCTGCGCTACATCCTCATCGGTCGAGGTCTCCCCGGGCTCCGCAAGGCGCGCGGGCATCCGCGTCCACGCGCGCGGGCGGGCTGACCCGACCTGGGTCGGGTCGGTCCGGTCAAGACACCTCGGCCTCGGCTGGGGCCGGCGGCGCGGGCGCGGCAGAGCGCGCGGGGCGGAGCGGGTGGGTCTCGACGCGCCAGATGCCGTCGTCCGTCAGGCGGATCGCCGCGAACCTGGCGACGCCGTCGAGGTGGCCGTCGGTCTCGTGGCCGAGCGTCGAGGAGGGGTGCGCGTACACGCTGACGCGACCGCCGCTCTTCGAGCGGTAGTGGCCGAAGAACGCGAGGTGCTTGTGCCCGTGGAGCACGAGGGCGCTGTTCTTCTTCGGGTTCTTCTGCTGGTACGCCGCGAGCATCTCGAGGAGGCGCGGGCCATCCATGGCGATCATGAACGTGTCGTTGAGCGAGATCGGCCCCGCGAGGCGCGCCACGTGGTGGTGGAGCAGCACGACGACCGGGCCGGACCCCCGCCGGAGCGCGCGGGCGAGGCGACGCAGCTGAGCGCCGCCGATCTGCCCGATCGCGTTCGACCCCACGAACCGCGACCGGTAACGGTTGGAGTTGAGGCCGAAGATCCGGATTCCGCCCTCGAGATCGAGCCGCCTCGGATACAGGCCGGCGATCGCGCGCAGCCGCCGCCGCGCGCGCTTGCGGGCCGGGACGTGAAGGGGAGGCTGGAAGGGGCCGCGCTCCACGCGGGTGAGCACCTCGATGAAGCGCTGCTCGCGCTCCGCCCGCTTCGTGAGGTACGGGTCAGGCGACGTGCCGAGGTTGATGGCGACATCGTGGTTGCCGGGCACCATGAGCACCTGCGAGGAGGCCGGGATGCCGGAGAGCGCCGCCTCGAGCTCGTCCCACTGCGCCTCTTCCCCGAGATCGGTCATGTCGCCCGTCAGCGCGACGAGCGGCGGCTTCAGGGCGGCGATCTCCGCCACGAGCCGCTGGAGGCGGCCTGTCAGCTCGGCGGTGTCGGGGCGAGGGGCCCCTTCCGGCCACGCGGCGGAGCCCTCCTCGATCTCGTAGGGCTCGCGGCCGCCCGCCGTGATGTGGAGATCGGAGATCTGGCAGAGGACGAGCCGCCCGCCGGGGATCGCGTCGCCAGGATCGGGGAAGAGCGTCGCCGCGCCGCCATACCGCAGGATCACGCGGGTCGCCTCGCCCAGGGCGGACGCGAGCCAGGCATAGAGCGAGAGCCCGAGCGCGAGCGCGGCGAGCGCCGTGCACACGGCCAGGACGAGCGCGGCCCCGCCGCCGACGGAGAGCCTGCCGCCCGCGGGGAACCAGGACGCGAGGAAGGAGAGGAACGACCCGTCCAGCCACGCGGAGAGCCAGGCGGGGACGCCGATCTCGAGGGCGTGCACGGCGAGCCCGCCGGCGCCGCAGGCCGCGGCGAGGAGGACGAGCAGCAGGATCAGGCGATCGCGGACGACGTCGATGACGTCGACGACCTCGCCGAGCCTCCCCCGGAACGACGAGCGGAAGTAGCGGCTCCCGTAGGAGATCTTCTTCCATGTCTCCGGCCGCCACACGCGGCCTTGGCTCGCAACGCTGGAGACGACGAGGGCCGGGGTGATGACCAGCGCGAGCAGGACGAGCACCGGCAAGAGCGCCAGGTAGAGGACTCGGAGGGCCGCCCTTCGCGCCATGCCTCATTTGACGTGCCCCGGGCAGTACCGTCAAGGAGCCGCTCGGGCCGCGCGCGCCCCGAAAGTTGCCGGAATCGATGGATGCTCGTAGCAGTAAGCGCGAGCTCGCGCGCTGATGTCCTGCACCGAGACGCCGATAGAGCCGGCCTGCGCCCTGCGATCACCCGCGTCGAGCGGCCCGCCGCCGGCGCTCTCGACCGGCGCGCGCGCGGCGCCTGCGCGCCGGCGTGGCAGGGCCGCGGCCCTCGTCGCCGCGGGCGCTGCCGGCGCGGGGGCGGCCGTGTGGACCAGCGCGGCCGTGGCCGTGTGGACCGGGGCGCCCGCGACGGCGGCGCGCAGCGCGGCGCCGCTCGTGGCGAGCGCGCTGCCGGAGCGCGCGCCGACGGCGCCACCAGAGCGCGTGACGCTCACGGCGGATGACGAGGACGCCGAGCCCGGCACGCTGGAAGAGCAGCGCCTCCGGCTGTTCGCGCGGATGCGGCGCGAGCTCGCGCTCCCCGATGAGGCGATGCGGCAGGTCGAGGCGATCTTCGCGGCGTCGACGGTGCTCGGCCAGGGCAACCCCTCGCTGACGCGGCACCCGATGTCACGATCCGAGTGCCGTCGCACTCGAGCGCTCTCGGGCATCGAGCCGGCGCGCGAGCCGGCCTGCGGCGCGCCGGGGATGGTGCCGCTCTTCGATCCCACGCGCGGTCAGACCGCGGCGGACGCCCCCGCGTGCATCGATCAGCTCGAGTTCCCGAACGTGCCCTGCGAGTACCCCGTGGTGCACGTCCGGGCCCGCGAGGCGGCGCTCCTGTGCAGGGCGGTAGGGAAACGGATCTGCGACGCGCACGAGTGGGAGGGGGCGTGCGCCGGCGCCCTCCGGGATCCGGACGTCGAGTACGAATGGGCGCGCCCCCGGAACGAGGCGAGCTGGCACCACAACCTCCTGCGCGAGAAGGTGTGGAGCTACGGCCCCGCGAAGAACCACGCGCTCTGCGGGACGGGGAGCTCCCGCACGCCGGGCTGTCCAGGCGGCGGGTGGGACCGCTGCGGCTCCAACACGTATCCGGCCGGCGCGTTCCCCGCATGCCGGAGCAGCCTCGGTGTCTTCGATCTGCACGGCAACGTGGCCGAGCACATGAGCCTGCCCATCCTGCCCGAGGAGCTCGCGCGGCACGGCGATCGTGGCTTCACCGAGATGAAGGGCAGCTGGTTCGCGTTCTCGTCGATGGAGGTCCACGCCGACGACTGCCGCTTTCGCGCCCCCGACTGGCACGCGACGCGCCTCATGAGCAGGGGCAGCCACGCGAACTACCACCTTGGATTCCGCTGCTGCACGGACATCACGCCGCCGGACGGCGCCGAGCGAGACGAGGGCGTCGACCACCAGGGCGCCAGGTGAATCCATCCACATAGATTTGACCACATGAGCCCACGTGCGCGCATCGGGTGGTCCATTGGCGCAGGATCTCGCCGACGCGGCTCGTTTCGAGCGCCCGCCGCGAAGTTGCGGTGGCGGAGGCAGACGATTACGGCCCGAGGCGATTGATTCGTGTCGTGCCTCCGTTGGGGCACAAACGGCGCAGCCTGAGCACGTCAGGCGCAGAGGGTCCGACGTCGCGAGCGGGTTGCGGCCCGGTCAGACGAGCGGCGGGGAGGCGCCGCGCGCCGTCGCCAGCGGGCCTCGAGCGGGGCTCGACGGCTCTCGTTCACGACGGCCGCGGTGCGGGCGGGAGCGCAGGTGACCTGCTCGAAAGCCCGCGAGAGAGGCGCTGCGCGCTGCGCGCGGCACCCGGCGCCGAGGCGTTGAGTTCGTCATCTCCAGCATGGGGCGCGCGGCCCGCGCGCGATACGCCCTCCGATCGGGGGCCGTCCCGCCGGTCTCCGCGTTGAGAACCCGGAAAACCAAGGCCGGCGTCGATCCAGAGAATGCCTTTTTGCGGACGCGCCAAGGCCGGTGACACGAGCTCGCAGCGGCAGTGTCTGCACACGAGGGCTGAGGCACACACCCTGCTCTTCGATGAGCCCAAGGTGGCTCGGACCTTCCGGCCATCACGGGATATTGAGGAGGACAACACATGCTCTCGATTCATGGCAAGGTGCTGGGGCTCGCGATGGTGATGGCGGCGCTGGGCACGGGGTGCGCCATCGATGCAGCGGACGACGCGGATCTCGACGAGGCCGGCGTCGACGAGGTCGAGCTGGTCGATTCGACCGCCGAGGCGCTCGAGGCCGGCGCGTCTGCGAGGGGCGGGTATCAGGAGCCGTACGGTGGCAAGGGCGGGCCCATCGGCGCGCAGGGCCCCATGGACCTCGGCCAGGCGCCGGTCGGCGTGCAGGGACCGGCGAGCCCCGGCCTGCAGGCGCCGATCGGCCAGATGGGGCAGGGGCCTGTCGGCCAGGGGCCTGTCGGCCAGGGACCCGCGGGCGTGCCGGGCGTCGGTGGCGTGCCGGGTGTGGGCGGGATGCCGTTCGGCGGCTTCGGCGGCTTCGGCGGCTTCGGCGGCTTCGGCGTGCCCGCCGCGATCATCTCGTCGAGTTGCACCACGTTCGTTCCCGACTGCTTCCCGTGCAACCCGTGCAACAACTTCGCTCCCCCCTGCTGCTGCAACCGGCCGCCGCACAACCCCTGCAATCCGGGCATCGGCGGCCCGTTCAACGGCGGGTTCTCGGCCGGCCCCTGCGGTGGCGGGTTCGCGCCGGGCTCCTTCGGTGGCGGGTTTGCGGGCAGCCCCTGCGGTGGCGGTAGCGGGTTTGCGGGCAGCCCCTGCGGTGGCGGTGGCGGGTTCTCGGGGGGCTGCTGCGGTGGCGGGGGGAGCTGCGGCGGCAACAACAGCGGGCTCGGCTGGTAACTACGGGGCCTCGGGCCTCGGCCGCTAGCGCCGGCCGCTGAGAGGGCGCGGGGCTCGGAGGAAACAAGCCCGGCGCCGCGCGCAGGCCGCCACGGGAGAGCGTGAGTCGCTCGCGCTCGATGGCCGATCTCGGGTCGGCCCATCGTCGCCGCTCTCCCGCGCGAGCTCCGCCAGCGCCGCCTCGGGCTCACCACCCCGACGGCCAGCGGACGGCGGGGACGTGACGGCAGCGCTCGAACGGCTGCAATGGCAGAGGCTGGGCCCGCGCCGGCGGGGGCGACCCATGTGAGGTGAGGTCGTCGCCGCCAGCGCGGGTCGCGGACGCAGGGGGGACGGCGCCACGCGACCGTGCCCCCGCGGCTCGCGCGGGATGGCGGGATGGTGGATGGCCGGCGATGATGGTGAGGTGAGACGCGTTGCGCCGCGGGAGCGCGACGCGGCCCGCGAAATTGCTCGAGATTACACCCGAGTCCAGCGAGTCCGCGCCGGCGGCATGCGCCGCCTTCACGGGCGTTGCTACGCCGCGAGCAATCCCTTAGAGTGGCGCTAACGCTGTGATCGGCACGATCATCGACGGCAAATATCAGATTCGCAAGCTCCTCGGCGAGGGCGCCATGGGCTCGGTCTACGAGGCCGAGCACACGGGGACCGGCCGGCGCTGCGCCGTGAAGGTGATCAGCTCGGCGGATCTCACCCGCGACCCGAAGGTCGTGAGCCGCTTCCAGCGCGAGGCGCGCGCGGCAGGCGCGATCGACACACAGCACATCACCCAGGTGCTCGACGCCGGCGTCGATCGCGGCTCGAACCTGCCGTTCCTCGCGATGGAGTTCCTCGCGGGCGAGGACGTCCACGAGCTCATCAAGCGCGTCGGACCGCTCGCGCCCGACCTCGCGCTGCGCATCGTCGCGCAGTCGTGCATCGGGCTCCAGAAGGCGCACGAGGCGAGCGTCGTCCACCGCGACATCAAGCCGCACAACCTGTTCCTCGCGCGCCGCGACGCCGGCGAGATCCTCGTCAAGCTGCTCGATTTCGGGATCGCCAAGGTGAAGATGGACCGGGCGAACGAGACCGAGAGCGCCGATCTGACGCGCACCGGGAACCTGATCGGCTCGCCGCTCTACATGTCGCCCGAGCAGGCGCGCGGCCAGAAGGAGATCGACCACCGCACCGACATCTGGTCGCTCGGCGCCGTGCTCTACCAGCTGCTGACCGGGCGGACGCCGTACCATCACATCACCGCGCTCGGTGAGCTGATCATCGCGATCTGCTCGGATCCTCCGCCGCAGGTGCAGGATTTCGCCCCGTGGGTGGCGCCCGAGATCGCGGCGATCGTGCACCGATGCCTCCTGCAAGCCCCCGGGCAGCGCTACCAGAGCGCGCAGGAGATGTTCGGCGCCATCCGGCCGCTCCTTCCGTACGGCTGGGGCATCCACGAGGGCATGCTCGTGCCGCTGCCGGAGGCCGTGCACCGGCAGTCCGCGCCGCGGCTCGCGATGAACGCGCCGCCCGCGAACCAGGGCGGCGCGTACGCCGCGGCCTCGCCGGCGAACCAGAGCGGCGGGTACCCCGCGATCTCGCCGGCGAACCAGAGCGGCGCGTACGCCGCGACCGCGCAGGCGAACCAGAGCGGCGGGTATCCCGCGGTCCCGCAGGAGCACCGCGGAGGCTACTCGTCGTTCGCGCCGCCCCCGCTCCAGAGCGGGCCGGCGGCGGCGATCATTCCGGCCACCAACCACGCTGGCGCTGCGACGACGGGGGCGCTCACGCAGTCGCACCGCGGCACGCAGCCCGGCGTGCCGCGGGTGCCGGTGGTGGCCGGCGCCGCGCTCGCCGCCGCGGTCATCGCGGCCGGCGTGTACTTCATCAGCCGGCCGTCGCCGGAGCCGGTCGTGCAGCCGGAGGCGAAGACGACCGTCGAGACGCTCCCGCCTGCGGCGGCCACGCCGACGTCGACCGGCCCGGCCCCGACGCCGCCGCCGGCCGCGACGCCGGAGGTGGTCGCGGCGGTCGAGCCGCAGCCGAAGCGCGTCCAGGTCGTCATCCTGCCCGCCGACGCCTCGGTCGAGGTCGAGGGCAAGCGCGTGACGACACGCAACGGGATCCTCGATATCACCGGGCCGCCCGGGAGCGTGCACAGGGTGCGCGTCTTCAAGAAGGGGGGAGGCGAGGCGATGGCCGACGTCGTGGTGACCGACACCGGCGCGTTGCCGCCGAAGGTCGAGCTCACGCCGACGTCGGGGAAGGGCGGTCCTGCGACGTCGGCGAAGAGCGCCTCGACCGCGCCGCCGGCGCCGCCGCCCGCGCCCACGACCCCCAAGGGGATCATCGACAACACCGACGAGTTCGGAAAGTAGCAGCGGAACGACAGGCTGAGTACGGTGCTCGATCGAATGGATCTGCGTACGCGGCGCGGCGGCTCTCGTCCTCTCTCTCTCTCTCGGCGTCCCCGCGCAGCGCCGCGGCTGCGCGCGCTCTCGGCCGCGGTCGCGGTCGCGGTCGCCGCCGGACCGGCGCTCGCGCAGCCGGCGCCGCCGGCCACGGACGCCGCCGCGCCGGTCAAGGAGGGCGCCGCGCCCGCCGCGGAAGCCGGCGCGCCGGCCAGGGAAGGCGCAGCGCCGGCCACCGGGGCTGCGGTGCCGGCCGAGGAGGCGCCCGTCTCCGAGACGGACCGGCAGGTGGCGCGGCTCCACTTCGAGAAGGGGCTCACGCTGCTGCGCGAGGAGGCGTGGGGCCCTGCGCTCGCGGAGTTCCTCCTCTCGCGCAAGCTCTTCCCGACGCGCGTGGCCACGAACAACGCCGCGATCGCGCTGCGCAAGCTCCAGCGCTACGACGAGGCGCTCGAGATGTTCGAGACCTTCCTCCGCGATTTCACGATGTCGGCCGCCGAGCGCGCGGCCGCGCAGCGGGAGATCGCCGAGCTGCGGGCGCTCGTGGGGACGCTCGACATCACGAACGCGGAGCCCGGGGCGTCCATCGTGGTGAGCGGCGAGGAGCGCGGGCAGTACCCGCCCGTCAAGCCGATCCGCGTGGCGGCGGGCGCGCACGTCATCCGCGTCTTCAAGGAAGGCTACGAGCCGGTGGAGACGCGCGTCGACGTCGCCGGGGGGCAGACCGCCACGGTGAACGCGAAGCTCCGCAGGCTGACCCGCTCCGGCCGGCTGCGCGTGGTGGAGCGCGCCGGCAAGACGGTCGACGTGCTCGTCGACAACGTCGTCGTGGGGCAGACCCCGTGGATCGGCGCGCTGTCGGTCGGCGATCACATGGTGGCGCTGCGCGGCGCGGGGAAGCTCGGGACGCAGCCGACGGCGGCGCCCGTGAAGCCGCAGGAGCTCACGACGCTGTCGCTGCTCGCCGAGGATCTCGACGCGTCGCTGCGGGTCGACCCCACGCCGCCCGGCGCGAGCGTGTGGATCAACTCGGTCAACGTGGGCAACGGCGTCTGGCTCGGCCGGCTCAAGGCCGGCACGCACCGGGTCGAGGTGAAGGCCGACGGGTTCGTCACCGGGACGCGCACGGTGACGCTGCAGAAGGGCCAGCGCCAGAGCCTCGACATGGGGCTCGAGCGCGACGAGGACGCCGATATCTGGCGCAAGCCGCCGAAGATCACGCTCGACGTGAGCGCGTCGTTCCTGCTGGCGCCGACGCTGGGCGGCGAGATCGCGGACGGCTGCGACTCGGGTTGCTCCAGCTCGCTCGGCCTCGGCGGGCTCGGCATGGTCCACGGGGGTTACGAGCTCGGCTCGGGGATCGGCGTCGGGATCGAGCTCGGCGGCCTGTTCGCGGCGCAGCAGCTCGACGAGCGCTCGGCGACGCTCAGGCCGGTCGGCTACCGGGATCCGCTCGACGGCACGGCGAGCGACACGCTCCGCCTGGGCGGCTTCCTTGCCGGCGCGACGTTCGGATACCACTTCGGCGAGCGCTTCCCGGCGCTGCTCCGGCTGGGCGCGGGGGTGCTCGTCGGCGAGGTCCGCGATGAGCGGACCGGCAGGTTCAGGACGACGGGCGGGGAGTGGTTCAACACGTTCCCGGTGGTCGATTTCGCCTCGGCGACCTACTTCTACGCGGATCCTGAGGTGCGGCTCGGCCTGCGGCTCGGAGAGCGGTGGGAGGTGTCCGGCAGCCTGAAGCTGCTGCTGCTGATCGGCCTCAGCAAGCCGAAGTGGGACAGGACGATCGAGCTGTCGGCGTCGACGGACGGGATCGGCACCTACGAGCCGGAGTCGCTCATGGGGGATTTCGTCTTGATGTTCTCGCCTGGGGCGAGCCTGCGTTACCAGTTCTGACGAGACCCGCGCTGACGCGTCGGTCCACGGTGCGCGGCCGCGACGCGACGCGCGCCGTTGCATGCGTCTTGATCGTCTACAGCGGTTTCCGCCCCCCTCTGCGCCATCCAGAGCCGCAGCAGAGCGGCGGTCTCCCGCACAGGAGACGGGCCCAGATCGGCGTTTTCGGCGCGCAAGCGCACTCCGGTGCGCTGAGCACCGAAAACGCCGAGGTGGGCCCGTATCCGAAGCGGGTGACCGCCGCTCTAGCGCCGCCGGCGGCGAAGCCCGGCCAGCGCCGCGGCGACGCCGACGAGGACGGAGAGGCCTGCGGTATTGCGCTCGGCGGGGGCGCCGACGACGCCGCAGGAGCAGGACGGGACCTCCGACGGATCGATCTGCGGGACGCACTGGTTCGCGAGGTTGCACACCATGCCATCGACGCAGTCGGCCACCGAGCTGCACGGTGAGGCGCAGGCGCTGCCGCCCGGCGGGCAGCTGTACGGGGTGCAGTCCGTGTCGACGCCCGGGGATCGGAGCGTGTGCTCGCCGTCGCAACGCGGTCCGATCTCCTCGAGGTCGGCGCAGACGCCGTCGAGGCAGACGAAGTCCTGGATGCAGTCGTCGTCGGAGGCGCAGGAGGTCTTGCAGGCGGTCTCGTCCGCGCACTTGAACCCGCCGCAGCGCTCGACCACCGGCTCGTTCTCGCGGCCGTCTCCTGCGCAGAAGAAGCGCGTGAGCGTCGCGGGACCCACGATGCAGCCCTCGTCCGGGCAGGAGCACGTGAAGGTCTTCGCGACCGCCCCTTCCACAGGGAACATGCACTTGGCGTCGGTGGCGCCGCCGCAATAACCGGCACACGCGCCCTCACCGGGGCAGGCCTCACGCAGGAAGGTGCCGCCCTCGTTGGGGTGCGGCGACTCGTGGTCGACAGGCGTCCCGACGTTCGTGCACCTGCCGACGTTGTTCACCACGTCGCATGCCTGACACTGGCCATCGCACCGGAAATCGCAGCAGAAACCGTCGACGCAGTGGCCCGAGACGCACTGGCGATCACGCGTGCACTCGGCGCCGTTGGCGAGTCGATCGAGACACAGACCCGACCCGGGCGGCGCACCACCCGATCCAGCAGACGCTCCGCCTGCGCCACCTGCACCTCCGCTGCCTCCAGCAGACGCGCCGCCGGCACCCGCGCCACCCGATCCAGCGGCTGCGCCGCCTGCGCCCGCGCCACCCGATCCAGCGGACGCGCCGCCTACACCGCCGGCACCAGCGCCACCCGATCCAGCGGCTGCGCCGCCTGCGCCCGCGCCACCCGATCCGGCGGACGCACCGCCCGCGCCACCCGATCCAGCGGCTGCGCCGCCGGCGCCCGCGCCACCTGCCCCAGCGGACGCGCCGCCTGCGCCGCCTGCACCCGCGCCGGTGGACGCGCCGCCCGCAGCACCACCACCCGTTCCGGACGATGCACCGCCGGCGCCGCCGGCCTCACCGCAGGCGTGCGGATCGCCGACGCCGACGTCGCACCAGCCGCTCTCGTCGCAACCGCAGTCGTCCAGGCAATAGAGGATGCACCTGTTGTTGCTGCCGCAGCGGCCGGGCTTGCAGTCCTTCGTGGATTCATGAGCCAGCGCGCGCCCCTGGCCATCGCAGCGGTTGTGCACTTCGATCTGGTTGACGCAAACGACGGGGAGCTCCGTGTCGAGCTTCGCAGGACCACAGGCGCCATCGCTGCCCGTCCCCTTGCCCGACGCCGTGCACGAGAAGCACTCCTGGTCGCACGCCTCGTTGCAGCAGACGTTCTCCGTATCGGAGCAATGCCCTGATGCACACTCCTGATCGTGCGCGCACGCCTCGCCGTTCGCCTTGATGAGCAGCTGCGCGCTGGCGAGCGGCTGCGCGCTCGTGGCCCCGATGCCGCCCGCGACGAGCACCGCCCGGCCTGCGACGCGGTCGGTGCCGGCGTTGACGACGACGGCAGCGTGCTCCCGACGAGCCTCCTGTGCGAGCGAGCCGGCCGGCAGGCTGAGGGCGCTGAACTTCCTGGTCAGCGGATCGTAGATGGCGGCGCTCGAGAGCGAGGTCGTGCCGTCGAACCCGCCGGCGATGAGGACGTCGCCGGTGGGCAGCAGGCTCGCCGTGTGGTTGGCGCGCGCGTTCGCCATGGAGATCGGCGTCGGCTGGAGCTCGAAGCCCCGCTTCGTCGGATCGGCCACGCCGTCGTGGTAGATGTCGATGGTGCGGACGTAGGCGCCACTGGAGACCCGGGTGGTGCCTCCGACGAGGATCACCTCGCCTGAATCGAGCGTCGTCGCCGCCTGACCGCCCAGCGCCTCCGCACGGTCGATGAGCGTCGCCGTGTGGAAGCCGCGGAGGGCGCTCATCTGCGCCGTCATCGGGGTCGCGGAGGGCGAGAGGACGGCGATCGGCCGGAAGACGCCCTCGTCCTCGTGGAAGATCTCGGCCGAGGTGAGCGCCGCGCCCGAGAGGACGAAGCCGCCTGCGACGAGCACATTCCCCGTCTTCAGGCGGACCGCCGTGTGGGCGTGGCGCGAGGTCGCCATGCTGCCCACGGAGGCGAGCGCGCTCGTGACGGGCGCGCCGCCGTTCGGTCCGAAGGCGCTGAAGGTGTAGAGGGAAGCGGTGCTCGTGGGCTGGTTGAGCGGATCCGCGAGGCCGCCTGCGACCAGGACCTCGCCTGGATCGAGGAGGGTGGCCGAGTGATTGAACCGGCCCAGAGAGGCCCCCGCGTCCCTGACGAACTGGCCGGTGGCCGGGTTGTAGACCTCGACGGCAGCGACCGGCGTGCCGCTGGTGCGCTGGCTGCTGCCGCCCACGACGACGACCGCCGGCGGCGGAGGCGCAGGATCCGACGGCGCCGCCGGGGCGAGCTTCGTGACCGCCGTGGCGGTGTGGGCGCCGCGCGCGACGTCCATCGCGTCGGTGCTCGCGAACGTGCGGTCGAGCGGGAAGTACAGCTCCGCCGTCGCGAGAGCGCCCCCGGACGCGTCGAACCCTCCCGCGAAGAGCACGGGGCTCGCAGGGTTCGCCGGGTCGATCACGGTGGCCGTGTGACGGGCGCGCGGCGTGATCATCTGGTTTGTCGTGGCGATCCACTGCGGGTCGACGAGCGCCGGGTACCGAACGCCGGCGGGCTGCCATCCGACGATCACCGTGCACGCCGGCGCGCCCGGCGGGGTGATCGGCCGGCCCCACGGGGCGCGAGGGCTCGTGTCGACGGAGCAGCCCTCGACGGAGAGCGAGGCCGGAACGCGCGCGCCGGTCGCGTCGACGAGGTAGGGGGGCGCGACGCGCAGGCGGGGTGAGCCACCGGCGTCGAGGAACTCGAGCGTGCGCTCCACGAGGCGGAGGCCCGAGACGGCGGTGACGTCGACCCGGTAGCGGAGCTCCTTGCGCGCCGGCTCCTGCTCGAAGACGACGAAGTCCTCGGTGCCGTTCGGGAGGACGCGGTGCAGGACGTCGCGGGCGCCGCCGCCTTCGGCGCGCAGCGCGCCTGCGTAGAGGACGAGGCCGCTGTCGACCGCCGCAGGCACGTCGGCGGCGTCGACGAGGGAGAAGGCGATCGAGACGCGAGACGCGCCGTCGGCGAGGCGCACCGGACCGGCGGCGCGCGCCGGGAGCTCGACGGACGCCGCGGCGGCCTCCGGGGCTGCCGCGCGCAGGGCGCCGGCCGGAGTCGCCGCGACGATCTTGACGGGGCCAAAGGCGATGGCGTCGGCGAAGCGCGCGCGGATCGCGGCGATGCGGGCGCGCGCTCCGGGCGGCGCCGCCTGAGGCGACCCGGGGCCGGACGGAGGCGAGCGGCGCGAGGCGCCCTCGTCGGAGCAGCCAAGGACCTGGGGGAGAATGGCGCACGCAGAGAGCAGCGCAGCCGTTCGCAGCCTGAAGCCGAGTCGCAGCACGCGGTGGTTTCGCAAGGGTCGTTCCGTGGTCGGCGCGGCGCGCGCGACGTGAGAGGGCGGATCTGGCCCATCCTAACAGAACGCGGCCCGCCGCCGAACAGTGAGGCGGCGCGTCGGAAGCGGCGGGGGGCTCCTCCGACGTGGCCTCCGGCACGGGGACGCGGCGGCGGGCGATCGCCGCTCGATCGAGCGCGCGGCCGAGGAAAACCTCCCCAGGAGGAGGGCGAAACTGGGTAGGCTTACGGGGGCGCTGTCGCGTACGGCGCGATCTGTCTGGAGGAGCCGCGATGACTTTCCCCGCCTTGCCCTGGATGTCCCGCCACCTCGCGCACGCCGGCGCCGCGCGACGCGGGATCGTGCCGCTGCTCGCGGGCCTGCTCGCGCTCGTGGCGCTCGCGCCGCGGCCGGCGAGCGCGGCGCCGTGGGACACGGACAACGACGAGGTCGCGAACGGCGTCGACAACTGCCCCGGGGTCAGCAACCCGAGCCAGTACAATGGCGATGGCGACGCTCAGGGCGACGCTTGCGACAATGACGATGACAACGACGGCACCCCGGACGACGCCGATCTCGACGACGATGACGATGGGATAGCGGACACCGCCGACGAGTGTCCGACGATTCCCACGCCCATGGCAGCGGATCCAGACTTCGACGACGACGACGATGGCGTCCCGGATGTCTGCGACAACTGCGACACGTCCAGCAACGAGGATCAGCTCGACAGCGATAGCGACGGGCGGGGGAACATCTGCGAGACCGACAACGACGCGGATGGCGACAGCGACTTCAACGACAATTGTCTCAACATCTCGAACGCCAGCCAGGCCAACGCCGACGGCGACAACTACGGCGACGCCTGCGACAACTGCCCCACTGCATTCAACAACGATCAGCGGGACAGGGACAACGATGGCGTCGGAGACGACTGCGACAACTGCGCAAACGCCCCGAACACCGATCAGCGCAACCCCGACGGCGACCTCTTCGGCGACGTCTGCGACAACTGTCCTGGCACGGCCAACACCAACCAGGCGGACAGCGACGGTGACACGATCGGCAACGTCTGCGACAACTGCCAGAGCCGCGCGAACGAGAACCAGGCGGACGGCGATGACGACGGGGTCGGCGACACGTGCGACAACTGCCCTGGCACGCCCAACAGCCTCCAGGAAGACGTGGATGGCGATGGGGTCGGCGACGCGTGCGACAACTGCGCGAGCCGCGCGAACGAGAACCAGGAGAACGGGGACAGCGACGCGTTCGGCAACGTCTGCGACAACTGCCCTGCCACGTCGAACCCCGGCCAGTCGGACAGCGACCTCGATGGGACCGGTGACGCGTGCGACAACTGCGTGGACCGCGCGAACGATCAGCAGAACGAGGACGGCGATGCCTTCGGCAACGCGTGCGACCTCTGCCCGTACGTCGCGACCCTGACCCAGGTCGACACCGACGGCGACGGCTTCGGCGACGATTGCGACAACTGTCCGCGCCTCATCACCGCGAACCAGGCCGATGGCGACGGGGACCGCGTCGGCAATGCGTGCGACAACTGCCCCGAGGTCGCCAACACGGACCAGATCGACAGCGACGGCGACGGCCTCGGCAACGCCTGCGACAACTGCGCCAGCATCGCCAACGCCGGCCAGATCGACGATGACCACGATGGGGTCGGCAACGTCTGCGACAATTGCCCCGCGACACCGAACAGGCCGAGCGGGACGAACGAGCAGGACGACGGCGATGGGGACCGGATAGGCGACGCGTGCGACAACTGCCCGGACGTGTCGAACGCGAACCAGACGAACACCGACGTCGCCACCGGCGACACGGAGGGCGACGCGTGCGACGCCGACGACGACGCCGACGGCGTGCCCGACGCCACCGACAACTGCCCGACCGAGCCGAATACGAGCCAGCGCAACACGGACCGGGTCCTGCCCGGCGGTGATACGCAGGGCGACGCGTGCGACAACGACGACGACGCCGACGGCGTGCCCGACGCCACCGACAACTGCCCGCTCCAGCGCAACGCGGATCAGACGAACACGGACGAGGACCTGACCGACGGCGACGGGTTCGGCGACGCCTGCGATGATGACGACGACGCCGACGGCGTGCCCGACGTGAACGACAGCTGCGTCACGACGCCGAACCCCGCCCAGGCCAACACCGATCTCAGCCTCTCAGGCGGCGACACCCTCGGCGACGACTGCGACGACGACGACGACGCCGACGGCGTGCTCGACGCGGCCGACAACTGCCAGTTCGCGCCGAACAGCACGCAGATCAACACCGACCAGAGCCTCGCCGGCGGCGACGCGCAGGGCGACGCGTGCGACAACGACGACGACGCGGACGGGGTGCCGGACGGCACCGACAACTGCCGCACCACCCCGAACGCGGGGCAGGAGAACAACCCGAAGAACGGGCCCGAAGACGCGCTCGGTGACGAGTGCGACGATGACGACGACAACGACCGCGTCCTCGACGCAGATGACAACTGCGGATACGACATCAACACCAACCAGCTCGATACCGACGGCGATAGCGACGGGGACGTCTGCGACGACGACGACGACAACGACCTCCTCACGGATGCAGAGGAGGCGGCGCTCCGGACCGACCCGACGAGCGTCGACTCCGACGGCGACACCATCGGCGACTTCGAGGAGGTGTTGAACCGCGACAATCCTGCCGATCCGACCAACAACACCGACGATGACGCGTTCATCGACGCCGTGGACCCCGACAGCGACGGCGACGAGGTGCTCGATTCCGAAGAGGCCGGGGATGCTCTGCTGAACACGCCGGCGACCGACACAGACGGCGATGGGACCCCGGATTACCGGGACACCGACGCGGACGAAGATGGCGTGCTCGACGGCGACGACAACTGCCGCCTCATGGCGAACCCGCCGCCCGCGCCGGGCGAGCCACAGGTCGACACCGATGGCGACGGCAAGGGTGACGTGTGCGACGGCGACTCGGACAACGACGGCACGCTCGACGTCGACGACAACTGCCCGAGCCTGGCGAACGCCGGCCAGCAAGACGCCGACGGCGACGGCGCCGGCGACGCGTGCGATCCTGACGGCGATCCGGACGCCGACGGGGTGATCAACGAGGACGACAACTGCGATTTCGCGGCGAACCCGCCGCCTGCGCCGGGCGAGCCGCAGGCCGACATCGACGGCGACGGCCTCGGCGATCCCTGCGATGATGACGCCGACGGCGACTCGATCCCTGACGCGGACGACAATTGCCCGCAGATCGTGAATGCCGATCAGGCAGACGCCGACGACGACCGCCACGGCGACGTCTGCGACAACTGCCCGCTTCACGCGAACGCCGGGCAGGAAGACGCGAACGGCGATGATCTCGGCGATGCCTGCGATCCCGACGGCGACGGGGTGGTGACCGACACCGACAATTGCCCGAGCGTGGCGAACCCCGAACAGACCGACACCGACGAGGACGGCCAGGGTGACGCCTGCGAGCCGCCGGATCCGACCAGCAGCGGCGGCGGCGGAGGGGCCGGCGGAGCGGGAGGCGCTGGCGGCATGGGCGGCGCCGGCGGTGAGGCCGCCACGGCGACTGCGACCAGCGGCGGCGCGACGTCGCCAGATTTCCAAGGCGGCTGCGACTGCCGCATGGGACGTGCGCCGATGCCCCGGGAGGCGTGGGGGATGCTGCTGATCCTCGCCGCCGTGCTCCGGCGGCGAGGCCGGCTGCAACCGCGACGGGCAGCATGATTCCACGCCGCGGAAACTGGGCTCTGGCGATCACCTGAGAACTACGCCCGGCGAGCGCGGTGGCTCCTCGTCGACGCAGCCGTCCGATATCGTCAATCTTGGATAGCGAGGCGCAGATTCGTGTGATACGGGCCTCAGCCGCCAGGCAGGCGAGTGAGGCGTACGAAAGTACGCCTCAGCGAGCCGAACGACGCGGATGAGCCCGCGGCGCACGGAGATGCGCCCCGCCATAACGGAGCTTCAAGGAGGACCCTCATGCAGGCATCTCGGTGGATCGCGGTGTGGATGGCGATGGGCGCGCTCGTCATCGCCGGTACGGGCGCGGGATGCGGAGGTGACGACGCCACGGGGGACGCGACGACCTCGAGCTCGACGACGACCACCACCACGGGTGAGGGCAGCACGAGCAGCGTTGGGACGGGCGGCGCTGGCGGCGAGGGCGCGGGCGGCTCCGGCGGCGCGGGAACAGGCGGCGCCGGCGGTGCGGGAACGGGCGGCGCCGGCGGTGCGGGAACGGGCGGCGCCGGCGGGACGGGAACGGGCGGCGCGGGAGCGGGCGGCTCCGGCGGCGCGGGAGCAGGCGGCACGTCGGGCGAGAGCTTCAATTTCACCCTCCGCGGCACCGGTTACGTTCCCGCCTACACCGCTGGTGACATGGTCTACGTGGCCGTCGTCGCTGCCGGCGACGCCGCGCCGGCCCTGAGCGCGTCGGACGCGATCGAGGCCGACGGCACGTTCAGCGTGACGGGGCAGATACCCGGCGACAAAGCGTACAAGATGCACTGGTACGTGGACCTTTCACAGAATGGGACTTGCGACGCGGCTCCCACGGATCACGTCTGGACACAGGACATCCCCACCGTCACGGCGGATATCACGCGCAGCGTCGTTCCCAACAGCGCCTTCGGCGACTGTCCGTGACGCGCCGCGCTCGGCCATTCCATAGCCGTTGATCGTCCCTGGCGCGGCGCGCCCTCCGCGCGCCGTCGTCCTGTGGCCAGAATCGTGGCCACGTCGAACGCGGCGCGAGCGGGTCACAGACCGTCTCCTGGACCTCGCCCAGGATCGCCGCGGCCAGGGAAAAAATGCGGATGTTGCCCCCCGCCACGCGCCCCCGCTATCGTGCCCGGCCGATGAGGCATTCCTCCGTCGCAGCGGTCGCGTCCACGGCCGTCCTCATGACGCTCGCCGGCGCCTCGCGAGGTCAATCCACCGGCGGCTTCTCCCTGGATCGGTTCGAGCCGGCGCCCGCTGGAGACGCCTTCTTCGGCGTGCCTTCTCCGGCCGCTCCCGGCCACCTCGCGCCGCGCGCCTACGTGATGCTCGATTACGCCCACCGCCCCATCCACACCAGCGGTGAGACCCCCGTCGACCTCGTCTCCTCGCAGACGTTCCTCCGCCTCGACGCCTCGCTCGCGCTCTGGGATCGCCTCCTGCTCTCGATCGACGCACCCCTCGCCGTCGCGCAAGGGGGCGACGACCCGGGCATCCCCGGCGTCGAGTTCACCGAGCTGACGGCGCCCGAGCTCGGCGACCTGCGCTTCGGCGCGCGCGTCCGCCTGCTCGGGGAAGACGCAGGCCCGCTCCAGCTCGGGATCGGCGGCTACCTGTTCGCGCCCACCGGCTCGCCGGCGCAGTACACCGGCGACGCCGAGGCTCGCGGCGCCGTCCACGCGAGCCTCGGCGGGCGCGTCGGCTCGGCGGGCTCGTCGCTCGGGTTCCTGTGGAGCGCGAGCGGCGGCGTCGAGCTCGGGGGCGGCCCCAACCGGCCGCAGCTGTTCACGTTCGGCGGCGCCGCCGGGCTCCTGATCGCCGGCGATCTCCTCCAGCTCGGCGCCGAGGCGTACGGCGGCGCGCCGCTCGGCGACGAGCTCCTGCTCTCGAGCACGCCTGTGCAGCGCGACGAGGCGAGCGTCAACGCCGAGCTGCTCTTCGGCGCCAAGCTGCGCGTCCTCGACGGCCTCACGTTCGGCGCCGCGGTCGGCCCGGGCCTCACGAGCGCCATCGGCACACCGCCGGTCCGCGCGGTCGGCATGGTCGGCTGGACGCCGCTCCCGAAGCCGGCCCCGGATCGCGCCCAGGCCGCCGCCGTCGCGGGCGACAAGGACGACGACGGCATCAACGACGACATCGACGCCTGCCCCGACGTGAAGGGCGATCCTTCACCCGATCGCGCGAAGGACGGATGTCCTCCGGCGGATCGCGACGGCGACACCGTGCTCGACATCGACGACGCGTGCCCGAACACCCCGGGCGCCCGCAGCGCCGACGCCACGGAGAACGGCTGCCCCGAGGACTCGGACGACGACGGCTTCCACGACGGCATCGACGCCTGCCCCAGCGTGCGCGGCGGGGCGAGCGACGACCCGAAGAAGGTCGGCTGCCCTGGCGACGCGGACGGCGACGGCATCGCCGACGCTTCGGACGCCTGCCCCAAGGTCAAGGGGCCGGCGAACCGTGACCCGAAGCAGAACGGCTGCCCGGACGATCCGGATGGAGACGGCGTGCGTGGCACCGCGGACGCCTGCCCGAACGAGCGGGGGCCCTCCGATCCTGATCCACGACAGAACGGCTGCCCCAGGTTCGTTCGTGTCAACGCCGACGAGATCAAGACGTCCAAGCCGGTGCAGTTCGTCGTCTACGGCAAGTCGCGCGCCGAGACGGTCGATCCCATCTCCGACGAGATCCTGTACGAGGTGCGCGACGCCATCCAGCAGAACCCGGACATCGAGCTCGTCGAGGTGCAAGGCCACACCGACGACAACGGGACCGAGGAATACAACCTCCGCCTGTCGCAGCAGCGCGCGGACGCGGTCCTCTCGTGGCTCGTGGCCGCCGGGGTTCCGAGGGAGAAGCTCGTCGCCAAGGGCTACGGCTTCGAGCAGCCGGTCGGGGACAACCGCGTCAAGACAGGGCGCCAGAAGAACCGCCGCGTGCAGTTCGTGATCGTCAAGCGCAAGGGAAAGCCCTAGCGAGCAAGCGCCGGCGTCGTGGCGCAACACGCTCGACCACGAGCGACATAACGCCCAAGACACCACAAATCCCGACAGCCGCCCGGACGCGCAGACGCCGATACCTCGCAGTCCAGGGCGATCGCAGCGCCGCGGCACGTCATGCTGCGCCGCGCCCGCATGCGCCTCCGCCACCGCCCGACCCCTGGCCGTGACCGTTCCCTGACGGCCGTGGACGGGCGAGTGTGTCACCTTATCGAATGCTCCATACGGTGGCGATCTCAGATATCCATCTTTGCGAGCTCGAGCCGGGTGACGGCCTGTGGATGCGTTACCGTCAGGCTCCTTACTCCCCCGACAGCGAGGTCGCGGCGATGCTGGACGCGCTCCGGGACGAGATGAGGCAGGGCGCGGCGCGCGGCGCCGAGCGCGATGAGCTCACGCTCGTGCTCAACGGCGATGTGTTCGACTTCGATGCGCCGCGCGTGATCGACCAGCAGAGCGTCTTTCACGACCTCCCCCGCAGCGCCGAGCACGCGGTCCCTGCGATGAAGGCGATCCTCGCGGACCACCCGGTGTTCATCGAGGCGCTCGGTCGCGTCGTCGCGGACGGGCACACCGTCGTGTTCATCTCCGGCAACCACGACGTCCAGCTCACGTTGCCCGAGGTGCGCGACCTGATCCGGGCCCGCGTCGTCGATGCGGCGCTCGCCGCGCTGGCCGACGCGCCGCTCTCCAGCGCCGCGCGCGCGGCGCTGGGCGCGCGCGTCGTGTTTCGCGCGTGGTTCCACAAGACGCCCGACGGCATCATCGTGGAGCACGGCAACCAGTACGACGCGTATTGCAGCTACCGCTACCCGATGGTCCCGTTCGGGCGTAAACCCGGCGAGATCCAGCCCACCATGGGCTCGCTCGTGTGCCGGCTGCTCGTGTCGCGGATGGGCTACTTCAACCCGCACGTGGACGCCTCGTTCATGCTGTCCGCGTTCGGGTACCTCGCGCACTGGGCGCGTTACTACATGTTCTCCAGCCGCTCGCTCGCGGGCGCGTGGGCGCTCGGCGCGCTCCGCACGCTCGTCGAGCTCGTGCGCCGGCGCGAGCCGGAGCGGCGCGCTCGCCTGCGCGAGTGCCTCGCCGCCGCGGCGCAGGAGACGGGCGCCCCGCTCCGCGCCGTGGCCCGTCACGCCCGCCTGTTCGCACCCCCGGCGGAGGATCGGCTGGGGCTCGTCGCGCGCGAGCTGTGGCTCGACCGGGCCGCGCTGGCGCTGCTCGCGGTCGCGGTGGCGCTCGTGTGGCTGGTGCTCGCTCCGCTCTGGCTCGCGCCGGGGGCGCTCGTCGCGCCGGCGGCGCTCATCGTCTACGAGCGCCTCGTGCCGAAGCTCCCGCTCGACGCGACGTGGCAGCGCGTCAGTCGCGCCGCGCGCCACGTCGCCCGCGCCCATCGCGCCAGAGCGGTCGTCTTCGGCCACACGCACACGCCCGAGGGCACCTGGGAGGGCGGGCTGTTCTTCGGCAACACCGGCTCGTGGTCCGCCGCCTTCGAGGACGTGGCCTGCACCAAGCCGGTCTTCGCCGCGCGCCCCCTGGTCTGGCTGAGGTCCGAGCCGGGGGCGGGCAGCGCCGCGCGCCTCTCGGGAGGCCTCGTGACCTGGAAGAACGGCCGCTTCGAGGCCCTCACGGCCAGCGTCCCGCCCCCTGCCGGGCAGCGCAGCGAGCCGCACGGCGCCCATCCGCCTCTCCAGTCGCCAGCGACCGCCGCGCTGCGCACGTGACGCGCGTCACGCACGTCACGCACGTGCCCGAGCAGGCCGGCGCTCTTCACTCGAATTGAGCTCCTTCCTGACTTGCGCGAGGCGTCCCGCCGCTGGATGCTCCCGGCACGACACGCGTCCCGCTGACGAGGAAGCTCTGTGAACCCCCCGCTCCACATCGAAGCCGCCGGTGACAGCCACGTTGGCCACCAGCGCGAGCACAACGAGGACAGCTTCGCGGTCGATCTGGATCTCGGCCTCTTCGTCGTCGCGGACGGCATCGGCGGCGCCGCCGGTGGGGAGGTCGCGTCGCGGATGGCGGTCGACATCGTGCGTTCGTTCTGCAAGGACGGCGAGGGCGAGATCACCCAGCCGACGGGGTACGACGAGGAGGTGACGCCCCTCGAGCTGCGCCTGGTGTCGTCCATCTGGCGCGCCAACGAGCGCATCTTCGAGGTCGGGCAGCGCGACCCGCTCTGCTACGGCATGGGGACGACGTTCGCGGGCGTCTACGTCGACGGGAGCTCGGCGTGCATCGCGCACGTCGGCGACAGCCGCGTCTACCGTTACCGAAGGCGCCGGCTCGAGCGGCTCACCGAGGATCACTCGCTCTGGAACGAGCACCTGAACAGCGGCGAGCAGCTGCCTGACGATGTGGATCCGCTGCTCGCCCGCAACGTCGTGACGCGCGCGCTCGGGATGGGGAAGACCGTCGACGTGGCCACGCGCGTCGAGCGGCCCGAGGCCGGAGATCTCCTGCTGATCTGCTCGGACGGGCTCTCGGGTCCGGTCTCCGAGCTGGAGATCGCCGAGCTGCTCTCGCAGGAGAGCGACCTCGCCACGACGGCGCGGTCCCTCATCGACCGCGCCAACCAGCACGGCGGCCCCGACAACGTCACGTGCGTGCTCGTGCGGTGGAACGCCGGCGACTGACGCGGCCGAGCGCGCCGCGCCGGAGCGGGGTGCTGCTTCGTGGGATACGGGCTGCCGAACGACGCGGATGAGCCAGTAGCGCACGAAGATGCGCCCCGCTCTACGGGAGCGTCTTGATCCGGAGCAGATCGGCGGACCTTGTCATGTCGCTGGCGAGCGTGCCCGGGGTCGCGTCGTCGCTCTCGTGCTCCACGAGCGAGAACAGCTTCCCGAACGGCGTTGCGAGCTGCTCGTCGGTCGGCTCCGCCTCGCTCCACCCCTCCGGAAGCGGCGGCAGCGCGTCGCCTTCGATCGCGTCGTACGCGCTCGACAGCCGCTCGAAGCCGTCGCGCACCGCCTTGTCGACCTCCGCGCCTTCGGCGCCCTTGGTCAGGATCCACGGCTGGAAGGCCTCGTAGGTCGCCACGCCGGCCGCGACGTTCGCGCGCATGTCGGCGAGCGTGTACTGGGCGTAGCGCGACTCCTCCTCTCCGGTCGCCGCCTTGCTGGTCTTCTCCACCTGCTCCGCGATGGAGGCGATGACCCCGCGGTAGGCGGACGGCGCGTCGAGCGCGAGCGAGCCGAAATCCGATTGCATCTTCGCCGCGTCGGCCGCGAGGCGCGCGCAGAGCGCGTCCTTGAACGAAGCGGCCTCGGCCTCGGTGGCAGGGAAGGCCGCCTCGCTGTAGTTATCGAGCTCAGACTCGAAGGCGAGGACGGGCTCCGGGATCGCGTCGGCCCAGAGGATGCGCTCGATGGCGTGCACGCCGGTCACCCCCTCACCGTCGAAGAGGTCGTCGTCGGCCTCGACCTCGATGAACGCGTCGTAGCGGGCATCCGTCGAGTAGTCGAGATCCGGAAAGACGACCGCGATGGCTCCTTCGATGCTCTCGTAGGCTTGCCGTGCCTTCTTCCACTCGGCCTTCATGGCATCGACGGCCTCCTTGTCGCTCGCCGCGCTCCACCCGTCGGCGTCCGGCGCGGGCGCGGCCGCCTGGAGCGCGGCCGTGGCGGCGGCGAACTGGTCGATGTTGCCCTGGATGAAGGTCTTCACGTCGGACACGGCCTGCTGCTCGTACTCCGCGTCGGTGAGCAGCGTCTCGTTGTCGCTTCCACACGCAGGAAGCGAGAGGGCGGCGGCGGCGATGGCCAGACCGGACCGCAAGCGGGCGGGGATGTGCATGATGTTGAGCTCCTTGTCACCGCTCGCGTTCGACGAGCGCGCGATGTGGATTGGTGCGTGTGCGTCTCGGTGGACGTCGATCAGAGCGAGCGCACGAAGTCGATCAGGGCCCCGCGATCCTCGTAGGAGAGCGCGCGGAACGCGGCGACCGAAGCGGCGGCCTCCGAGCCGGGGCCGTCGTGGAGCAAGATGGCCTGCTCGATGGTCCTGGCGCGGCCGTCGTGGAGGTACGAGGTGCTGTGGCGCACGCCGATGAGCGGCGCCGTCCGCCAGGCGACGGAGCTGGCCGACTCGTCGGCCAGCCCGTCGGCGAGATCAGGGCCGAGGTCGTGCAGGAGGAAATCCGTGTAGACGGGAGCGTCGATGTCCGCGAGCTGCGCGATCGGGTAGTCGGCGCGCGTCCTCAGCGAGGGGACATGGCAGGCGGCGCAGTCGGCCTCGGCGAACAGCGCCTGGCCGCGCGCGTCGGCGGGCGCGCGCCTCGGGATCTCGAGCAAGCGCATGTAGTCGGCGACGGCGTTCACCGTGTCGAGGACCACGTCCTCGCCCGGCTTGGCGTCGTCCGTGAGCCCGTCGGGGTTCGGCAGCTCGTCCGGCCGGAGCGGCGAGGTGATGCCCATGTCGCCCTGGTAGGCATCGGCCGTGAAGTCGTCGAGCGTGGCGACCCGCGCCTTGAACCCGAAGCGGCCGATGAGGTTCTCGTCGCCCTCGACGAAGGCGTTGAACGACTCGTCCCCGCTCTTCTTCGAGTGGAACACCACGCGGTTGATGCGCCCGCGGATGGCGTCGCCGCGCGCGGCCTGCTCGGCCGCGACCCGCTCGATCTCGGCGTCGTCGACCGCCTCCATGTAGCCGCGCCCGAACACCGGCGGGCCGAGGCGCTTCGAGACCTTGATCGTCGCCTCGGTCTCGGGCTGCGAGAGCGTCGTCGCCCCCCCGACGGCGTAGGGCCGCAACGTGTGTCCGTAGGGGAGCCCCCCCTGATCCGCCGCCGGCGTCACGCCGTCGTCCTCGACGAGCGCCATCTTCTGGACCGCGCCCGGGCCGCGCGCGGCGCCGTCGTGACAGCCGGCGCACGCCGCGCGGATGTAGAGCGGCCCGAGGCCATCGCGCTCGCGAAAGACGAAATCGAAGAGCGCGTCGCCGTCCTTGAACCGAGCTACCTGCTCCGCAGAAGCGTCGTGCAGCGGGATGTCGGTGAGGTCATCGCCGATCAGCGTGATGCCAGCCAGAGGATCGTCGGGAGCGGACTCCGAGCCGCAACCCACACTGAAGACCAGCGGGAGGGCAAGAAACAGGGCAAATCGTGACATGTCGTCGACCGGAACCGTAGCCGTAAATGAAAGTCAGCGTCAATAACCCACGGCGGCGCGCTCGCCGGGCTGGTGTGCGGGATCGCGCATGGGCGGATCCCACCGCCTTGCGAAGCGCGGCGGAGGCTCGGGCGTTACACTGCCCGAGCCGGCGCGGACGGGCTCACGCTGGAGGACAGCGGATGAAGCAGCGAGATGACGAGCGGCGCGCGGCCTCGAAGGCCCTCCGGGACGGACTGCGGGAGATCGAGCGGAACGAGGAGCGCCGCGCGGCTCACGAGGAGCTCAGCGCCGGCTGGCTCCGGTACATGGGCCCCGGCTACGGCAACGACATCTGCTCGATGTGCGGCGCGCTCCTCGACAGGGGAACGGCCTACATGCACTGCGCGCCCTGCCTGGCGACGCGCGGGATCGACGAGCAGGCGCTGCGCGGCGTGTGCGCGCGGGCGATGGCGGAGGACTGGCCGTTCCAGGATCGCCGGCTCGACGGCGGGCGCTGGGCGCGCGCGCTGATCGCGTTCTGGCGGAATCACGTCGATCCGATCGAGTCGAAGGCGATCCCGTACCGGAACAACACGCTCGAGTCTTCCTTCTACTACATGAAGCGACGCCTCACCGAGGCGGGGGTCGCGGACATCTGGACGGTGCCTGACGAGAGCCAGCGTGGGCTCGATCCTGCGATGGTCGTGCGGGCCCGGGGCGGCGCGCTGGCGATCGGCGTCACCACCCAGCGGCGCATCGCGACGGCCGACGAGGGCGCGCACGCGCACATCGCGCTGTTCGACGAGTTCCTCCACCTCGCGGGTGCGCGGGAGGGCTTCCTGGTGGTCGAGAAGCTGAGCCGACGCGCGCGGCGCGACGCGCCCGTTCGGGAGATCGTGGTGACCACCGCCGAGGGACGGCGCGTGACGCAGCTCCGCTGCATGCAGGAGGATCGGAGTTGGCCCGCGCCGGCGGCGCCGGCGTAGAGCCGGGCGCTGTCGCGGCGCGGACCTCACGCCGCGCTACTGCCGGAAACGCTGCTCGATATCGTAGATCTCTGCCGCCACGCCGTCGGCTCCGTCATAGGTTCGGCTGGCCCCGCGCCCTCCGATCCCGGCCTCACCCAGCTCGATGGTCGTGTTCATGAGCGAAGGCTCGATGCCCGCGTACGCGATGGCGATCGAGTGGCCGCCGAGCCCGCCGCCGCCCGGGCCGCCCTGGCCGCCCCGGCCACCGCGACCGCCAGGGCAGGCGGCGTTCAGCCCCGTGGCCTCGCCTCGGGTCCCGGCTGCCCCGTGGTCGCCGCCCTCGCCGCCCGGCTGGCCCTCGCCCCCAGCGCCGCCATTGCCGCCGCGGCCGGTCTTCAGAACCACGTCGTTCAAGTCGATGGACGCGCTCCCCACGAAGAGGGCGATGCTCACCCCGCCGGCGCCTCCGCCGCGGCCGCCGAGCCCCCCGCACCCGCCCGCGCCCCCGGCGCCTCCGCCAGCGCCGGCCGCAGAGACCTCGAAAGGGCACATCTGCGCGCCGGTGCCGCCCTTCGCGCCGCCGCCTCCTCCGCCGCCCTGGCCCCGCCTGCCCGGCGTCCCGTCGCCAGCGAGCGGGCCAGTATACCCATCCAGGAACAGATCGCCGAAGCCCGTCGCGCCGGCGCCCGGGCTCCCGTCCACCCCGTCCGCGCCCTCCTGCCCCGCGGTGCAGCGCTGGGTGCTGGTCTCGCCCTTGCCGCCGTTCATCACATCGCTCGGAACCCCGCTGCTTCCATCCCCCCCGGACTCCAGGCCACCCGTCCCCCCCGTGCCGCCGCGCGAGTCGTCCGACCGATCGTCGGGCGTACCGCAGGTGTTGTTCACGGGGAGCCCGCCGGTGACCGTCGTGGCCGAGCACGCGGCGTTGCCGAAGTTGCCGATCATCCCTTTCTCGGCAGCGCCGTCCACGAACGCCCCGCCGCTGGCCCCCGGCGCCCCGTCGCCCGCCTCGAGGATGCACCGCGTGAAATGGACAGGGACCCCGGAGCTGTTCGCGGCGATCGCCGATCGGCCTGCCAGCTCGGTGTGGGTCACCGGGATCGAGCGCGCGATCACGTGGAGATCCTCGATCACCGCCGCGCCTTCGCCGTTGTCGAACGAGAGCGGCGTCTCGCCTTCGGGAGCGGTGAGCGTGGTCTTCTTCTTGTCGCCTATCCAGCGCCAGCGGTCGTCGCAGTCGAGCCCGCCGAAGAGCCTGTGTCCCCCCGGCACGATCACCGCCTCATCGAACGTCTGGGCGCAGAGATAGATGCGCCTTCCGTTGTCCGGGGAGAGCTGGAGCGCCTCCGAGATCGTCCTCAGGGGCGCCCTCTGGATCCCCGCGTTGCTGTCGTCCCCCAGGGTGCTCGAGACCCACACCCCGCACTTCGAGGGGACCGTCTCGTGCTTGCTCGGAGTGCAGGCCTCGTCGGACAGCTCGTCTTCGAGGTTCCCTATCCCGATGATATCATCCGGCTGCTCGAAGCAGCCGCTCAACGCCATCGCGACCGGAATGAACCCCACTACCCGTGCATCAACCTTGAATCGAATCCTCATACTATTCCTATTCCGGTCAGCCCTGCGCGTTTTCCAAGCAAAGCGACCTGCGCGTGCCGCCCGGCGCGATCGCCACGCCTGCCCCGTCACGCGCGCGCTCGTTGGCGGGCGCGGGCGTCGCCCGGGCGGGGGAGGGGTCACCCGGGCGGGGAGGAGACGAGGGCCGCGGCGCGCGTGAGCGCGTGGCCGCCCCGCGCCTGCCGGCGCGCGGCGTGTCGGCTCAGTTGCCTCCCGTTGCCCCCAGTTGCCCATCGCCGGGTATTCCGTGCGAACATCGGCCCATGAGCGCGAACCTGGGGGATCTCGTGCGCGAGCTGATCGAGGCCGGCGGCGGCGAGCCGATCGAAGGCGGTCGCTTCCTGCCGCTCGTCACGCTGGAGTCCGGCGCCCGGGTGGGACTGGACGGCTCGGGCGCCTGGGTCTTCGCGCCCGAAGGCGGCGGGGCGGCTCAGGCCATCGCGCCGGAGCGCGAGCGGGCCTTCTTCGAGGTGCTGGAAACGAAGCGGGACGACTTCGACGGGAGCATCGAGGCGGCGGCGAAGGCCGCGGGCCTGCCCCCCGAGGAGGTGGCCTTCTCGTTCCCCGCGGCCGACGTCGTCCGCGCGGTGCTCGCGAGAGGCTTGCCGAGCATGACGCGGCTCGCGCTCTCGTGGCTCCGGTTGACGGAGGTCCGCGCGCTCCGCGCCGAGATCATGGCCGTCTCGCGCGACCCGACGATGCCCGTGCCCGTCCGGGACCTGGCCGAGCGGCTCACGGTCCCCGCGTGAGCCCGCGCCGCGCCCCGCCCGGAGGCGGGGCCGGCGCGGGGAGGGAGGTCAGACGGTCGCGAACGCGTCGGCCGGGATGTCGAGCGCGGACGAGTCCTCGCGCCCGAGGATCTCGGCCGAGAACTTCGCGTGCGGCAGCACGTTGGCCGCGAAGTAGAGGGCAGCGTGCTTCTTGCCCTCGTAGAAGGCGCGGTCCTTCGCGCCGGCGTCGCCGGCCGGGAGGCCCTCCATCGCCTTGAGCGCGATGACCGCGCCGTCGAGCAGGAGCCAGCCGATCGCGAGCTCGCTCATCATCTCGAGGAAGCGGTTCGCCGCGAGCGGCACCATCGGCATCTTGCCCATCTGGAACCACGAGAGCAGCCGCATCGCGGTGCCGGCGACGGCCTCGTGCGCCTCGCGGAGCTCCTTGATGCTCGCGGCGAGGACGGGGTGCTTCTCGTTGGCCTTCACGAACTCGGCCACGTCGTTCAGGAAGGCCTGCAGGTTGACCCCGCCGCCTTGGCCGAGCTTCCGCCCGACGAGGTCCATCGCCTGGATGTGGTTCGTGCCCTCGTAGATCGAGAAGACCTTCGCGTCGCGGCAGTACTGCTCGACCGGGTAATCCTTCGTGTACCCGGCCCCGCCGAAGGTCTGGATCGCCGTCTCGCAGACGCGGAACGCCTGGTCGGACGAGTAGGCCTTCACGAGCGGCACGAGCAGGTCGACCTGGCCCTGGTTGTAGGCGGCCGCGCGGTCGTCCTTGCCCTGGTAGACGGCGACCGCGTCCTGGTGGCGCGCGAGCTTGATGATGAGCGCGCGGATGCCCTCCACGCGGCTCTTCATGTCGAGCAGCATCCGCCGCACGTCCGGGTGATCGATGACCGGCACGCGCGGCGCCGTCGCGTCCTTCCACTGGAGGATCGACGAGCCCTGCTTGCGATCCTTCGCGTACTCGAGCGCGTTCAGGTACGCCGAGGACGCGACCGACACGCCCTGCAGGCCCACGGAGATGCGCGCGCCGTTCATCATCCGGAACATCTGCGGCATGCCCTGGTGCTCGACGGTGCCGACGAGCTCCCCGAGGCAGGCGTCGCTCTCGCCGAAGTTGAGCACGCACGTCGACGACCCGTTGATGCCCATCTTGTGCTCGATGTTGCCGACGACGACGTCGTTCGGCGCGCCGAGCGAGCCGTCGTCGTTCACCCGGACCTTGGGCACGACGAAGAGGCTGAGCCCCTTCGTGCCGGGGGGCGCACCCTCGACGCGGGCGAGCACGAGGTGCACCACGTTCTCGGTGAGGTCCTGATCGCCGCCGGAGATGAAGATCTTCGTGCCGCGGATGAGGTACTTGCCGTCCTTCTGCTTCACCGCGCTCGTCCGCGACGAGCCGACGTCCGACCCGGCCTGGGGCTCGGTCAGGCACATCGTCCCGCTCCACTGCCCGCCGTACATCCGCTTCAAGAAGAGGTCGCGCTGCCTCGGCGTCCCGAAGTGCTCGATCACCTCGGCCGCGCCGTACGTCAGCCCGGGGTACATGTTGAGCGCCGCGTTCGCGCCGCAGAGGAACTCCTCCACCACCGTGTAGAGCGTGAAGGGACCGCCCTGACCGTCGTAGGTGGGCGAGACCGAGACCGACTTCCACCCGGCCTCATACAGCTTGTCCCACGCGTCCTTGAACCCCGGCGGGGTCTTGACCTGCCCCTCCTCGATGCGACAGCCGACCCGATCGCCGACCGCGTTGAGCGGGCCGAAGACATCGCACGCGAACTTGTATGCCTCGTCGACGACCATCCCGACCTCGTCGCGCCCCCACGCGTCGTAGGGCGCGCTGCCGAGCAGCTCGTCCAGGCGGAATTGCTCGAAGAGGAGGAAGCGGATCTCGCGGAGGTCGGCCTTGTAGCGGTTCTGGTGGGTTTGAGCGTTCGACATGGGAGACCTCCTCGTTGCCGCGGCAGGGAGGCGCTGGCAGCCGGTTCCCTTCCCGGTCTTCCGCGCAGCTGCGGCACAGTTCTGCATTCGCCTAGCATGTCGCCGCGGCGCGTCAACATCCGTCCGCAACACGTGAAGAATCTCGTGGAGATCCGTGGAGATCGGGGCATCCGAGGCGGGTCGTCGGCGGGGCTCCCGCGCCGGGATCCACGGCGTTGAACTGGCGAGCGGCGCGGCGTAGGCTCGCTCGCGATCGACCATGTCCGACCCGGCTTACATCACGCCCAGCGGGGCCAGGAGGCTGTCCGAAGAGCTCGCGCGGCTCCGCTCCGTGGAGCGGCCTCGCGTCGTCCAGGAGGTCGCCGACGCGGCGGCGCAGGGCGACCGCTCCGAGAACGCCGAGTACATCTACGGCAAGAAGAAGCTGCGCGAGATCGACCGGCGGATGCACTACCTGACCAAGCGGCTGGAGAAGGCCGTCGTGGTCGATCCGTCCGAGCAGCGCGGCGACAAGGTCTTCTTCGGCGCGACGGTCGAGATCGAGGGCGAGGACGGCGCGCGCCACACGTACCAGATCGTGGGCGAGGACGAGATCGACAGCGCGGCAGGACGCATCAGCTGGCGCTCTCCGGTCGGCCGGTCGCTCCTCGGCAAGCGGGCGGGGGACGTGATCACGGTGCGCCGCCCGGCGGGCGAGGCGGAGATGGAGCTCATCTCGGTGCGTTACGGCTGAGCGCCGCGCAGGCGCCAGGGCCAGAGAAGGAGACGGGAATCGGCATGAGGATCTTGCACACGATGCTCCGGGTCGGCGATCTCGAGCGCTCGATCGGCTTCTACAGGGACGTGCTCGGGATGCAGCTCCTGTCGCGGCAGGACTACCCGGAGGGCAAGTTCACGCTCTGCTTCCTCGGCTACGGGAAGAACCCCGAGCACGCCGAGCTCGAGCTCACGCACAACTGGGGCGTGGACAAATACGAGCTCGGCACGGCGTACGGGCACATCGCGCTCGGGGTCGACGACATCCGCGGGGCCTGCGACCGCATCCGGGCGGCGGGCGGGAAGATCACGCGCGAGCCGGGCCCGATGAAGCACGGCAAGACCGTGATCGCGTTCGTCGAGGATCCGGACGGCTACAAGGTCGAGCTCATCGAGGAGTCGAGCCGGAGCCGGTAGCCGGAGCCGGGACTCGAGGCCGGCGAGGCGCGTCGAGGCAGGTGAGGGCGCGGAGCGGCCGGAGGCCCAGAGGAGCCTCCGCGCTGCCCGCGCCTCGTCTCTGCTACGCGCTCGCCTACTCGCTCGCCTCCGCGCTCGCCTCAAGCCCGCGAGGCGCGGCTGATCAGGCGCCCACGACCGGCGCGGCGTCGTTCGCCGGCTCGGGGGACGAGAGCTCGCCGCCCTCTGCCGCGGACGCCTCCTCGTCGGGCGCCTTGGCCGGCGCCTCGGACGAGGCGCTGCTCGCGGCCGCCGCGGCCTTCTCGGCGTTCGGGCGCCGGCCGCGCGGCTTCTGCAGCAGCGACGGGGCGAGGTCGCCGTCGCCGCCCTCGTGCCAGCGCAGGTACGCGACGGCGCGGCGGCACTCCTCGTACGCCTTCGCGACCAGCGAGATCGCGCGGGCGCGGCGATCGCCGGCGTCGGTGATCTTCGGCGCCGCGGACGAGCCCTTGCCGGGCTTCGCGGCGAGCGCGGCGAGGAGGCGCACGCCGAGATCCGCGGCGCGCTCGAGCTCCTCGTCCTCGACCGCCGTCTTCGCGCGGACCTTGTCCCAGGAGCCGCGGAAGAGCTCGGCCAGGGCGATGAGATCGCTCGCGAGATCCGCGTGCCCCTTGCCCTTGCGGATGTCGGCGACGCGCTGCTTGTCGAGGAGGTTCCTGTGACCGAGCGCCTCGGCGGCGACGAGGAGCGCCTCGCGCAGCGTGCCGGCCTCTTCGGTGAGCTTCTTCGCGTCGAGCTCGCTCGCGGGCGTGCTGTAGAGAAGATCGGCGTACCAGGCCGCGAGGGCGAAGTCCTCGAGCTCGTCCAGCATCGCGATCGGATGGTTCGGGAGATCCCGGACGATCTCGTCGCGGAGCTCGCGCAGGTGGGGCAGGGCGGAGAGCACGGAGCTCACGGCCCTGGGGACCTCGACGTAGACGGTCACGAGATCGTCGGGGCCGAGCTCGAGGAGCTTCGGCTCAACGCGGCCGTACGCAGCGAGCGCGGCGGCCGGCGAGGACGGGAGAACGGGAGCAGGTGCTGCTTTCGGGGGTCTCGCCATACAGGTGTCTCCAGCGGAGGGCGCGCACACTGCCAGACAGAAGCGCGAAGGGAAAGGGGGACCGCGCGATTGCCGCCGGAGGCTCGGCCGGAGGGCGCCCTGGCGCGAACAGACTCTCCGGCCGGGCGCGCTGTGCTCTGGTAGATTGCGGCGCGAGGACTCACGACATCATGTACGCGATTGCGATCATTCGTTACAGGCGACCGCTCGACGAGGTGCTCCCGGCCGTCGACGCCCACCGCGCCTACCTGAAGGGGCTCATCGAGCAGGGACTGCTGCTCGTGTCAGGGCCGCTCGATCCCCGCTACGGCGGGGCGCTCCTGCTCCGGGTGCCCGACGAGGCGGCCGCGGCGACGCTGGATCGGATCCGGGACGGCGATCCCTTCACGGCGAAGGGGCTGGCGCAGTACGAGCTCCTGCCCTGGGCGCCGGTGTTCGGAAAGGAGGAGCTCGACAGGGTGTTCGCCCCGAAGCCCTGACGGGAGCGCCGCGCCGTTCATCGCACCGGCGCCGTCCGCGCCGCCGACCGCGCCGCGCGCTACGGCGTGTCGAACGAGAGCACGCCCGAGTCGTCCGTCGTGTAGCGCCCGCCCGGCGTGATGCGCATCGCGAGCTCCGGCTCCCGGGAGACGACGGCCACGTCGTAGCCGCCCTTCGGCAGGAGACCGGTGATCACGTGCCTGCGCGTCGCGCGAGGCACCTGATAGGACAGCGGCCCCGAGCTCGGTCGCGGTTCCGAGCGCAGATCCGAGCGGAAGAGGACGACCGTGCCCGCCACGAGCGCGCCGTCGAAGCCGGAGCCCTGCGCGCTGTCGATCCGCGTCGCCGCATCCATCGCCGCGCCCGCGTCCGCGCCTTGCAGCACGTGCAGGAAGCGGACGTCCGTCGGGGCGGTCGGATCCTCCACGACGAGGCGGTGGGTCGTCGGCTCCATCGCCGCCGGCTTGTCGACGTTCTCGATCGGCACGGCCGCCATGCGGGCGCTCCGCGGCAAGAGGCTCTGGATGAACAGCGTCTGCCCCCGCGGGGTCACGGCGCTGGCCGTCCGGCCGGCGATCCGCGGCGCCGAGGTGGTCATCAGGTTGAACCGCTTGAACCGGCCGGCGGTGCGGGACGTCGCGCGGTCGTAGACGACCACGTGATCCGGCTGCAGCCAGACGACCGACCGGCTCGCATGGACCATGTCGCGGGCGGCGTCCGTGGGCACCCAGACGTTCTCGCGGGTGTTGTACAGATCCGTCGCTATCCCCTCGGCGAACACGTAGCCGGCGCCGCGGGTCATGCGCGTGATCGGATCGCCGGCGGCGCGCCCCTCGCGCCACTGGCCGCCTCGCGCGACGATCTCCTTCTCGTACCAGCGGATATTCGACGGCTTGTCGTTCTGCAGGGAGAGGGTGTTGTGGTAGTCGGTCGTGGCCCCGATCAGGTTGTTCGAGTAACTCGTGTGCTCCTTCGTCAGCCACTCTCCCTTCCGGTAGAGCTCGATCTGATTGCAATCGCCGATCTGGTGGTTGATGGTGACCCAGCCGCACCGCCAGGTGAACCACGTCGCGCCCGCCGTCCAGTCCGAGCGCGCGCGGAGGGAGCCGCGTCCCTGCGCCCGCTCGAAGAAGGCTGTGGGCATCGCCGGGCGAGGATCCGCCGGGAGCGGCGCGGCCGGGTCGAAGAGCATGAAGCTCAGGATCGCCCGGCTCGGGGCGGGTGAGCCCCAGATCTTGGACGTGCGCGCGTAGAGCTCGGGCGCGCCGCCCGCGATCGTGTTGGCCACGATCCAGCGCGACCTCTGCAAGCGCGCGGTGTTGCCCGTGAGCTGGTCGTAGACGCCCAGCGAGCCGAACAGCTCCGCGAAGCGCGGCTCGACCCAGACCTGCAGCGTGTCGCCATAGTTCGCCATCTCGTAGACCGGCCCGAGGTCGCGCCTCGACGGGTACGTGACCGGGCCCGGCGCGATCGAGTGCAGGAACCCGTCCGTGAAGCGGTCCCAGTATCCGCTGCGCAGCAGCCCGATCTGAGGTCCTGACTGGGCCTGGGTGCCGTAGCCGGCCGTGTAGAGCCCGAGCAGCGCGTGGTGGAGGGTCGCGACGCCGCCGCCGTAGAGAAAGCCCTCCACGGGCAGGCCGCCGCTGGCCACGCCGAGCCCGTCGGACGGGACCCCGAGCTGCTTGGCCGCGGTCTCGGAGGCCTCGAAGATGGCAAAGGCCTGGTAGAGCCACGCGCCCGTCGCGTCCGCGCGATAGCTGCGCAGCGTGTTGCCGAGCGTCCCCGCCGGCGCGCTCGGATCGAGCGGAGGGTCGTCCGCGTCGTCCATCGAGAGCGACATCAGCGTGACCTGGCGCAGATGGCCGAGATAGTAGTTGTTCGCAGCCCACCTGAGCTGGAGCGGATCGCGGAGCAGCGCCGGATCGTTCATGACGCCGACGGGGTGGGGGTGCTCGTTGCCCGCCGTCGAGGCGTGGAGGTTGTCGTCAATCCACCTGAGAAAGACCTGCCGTATCTTGGCCTTGTCGCCGGCGGAGAGCACCGGGCGGCCGCCGCTGTCGGTCGCGTTGTAGATCCAATCGACCGTCAGCGGGAACCCTTCACCCCACCAGCGCGAGCGATCGCCGGTCGCGAACCCCGGGCGGCGGAACGGCTGGCCGTCGGCTCTCCCCTTGCTCGCCTCCTCGATGGCGACCATCAAGAGATTGCGCGCCCTGACGGCGTGGGTGGGGCGGGCCGCGACGTCGGCATCGATGAGCGACATGAATGCGAAAAACTCGGCATACGCCTCGGTCGGATACTGCTCGTAGGCGTTGGTGCCGCCGTCCGGCCACGTCGGGTTCGGCCGCCCATTCGGGTAGAACCGGCCTTCGTAAGCTGCGATCGCACCCCGGAGCGCGGGCAACATGGCCTCCCTGTACATGCGGTTTCGGCTGTCCGCGGCCCACCCGCGCAGCCTTGGGAGGTGTTCGTTCGTGAGCCAGAGTCGCGGGTGACCGGTGACAGGCTGCGCGGCGGCGCGCCCCGGCGCCCCGACAAGGCCCAGGGAGAGCACCGCGGCGGTGAGGATGTGGTGAATCGGTCGCATGCTGGTTCTCGGTATCGCTGGGCGCGAACAGCCGCGCCGGCCAGCGTTGACCCACGCTGAACAGCACGCGTCGTGCCGAGTATTTTCGTGCGCGTCGCGCGTCACGAGGAATGAGCAGTGTGCGTCCGTGTCACATGGCCAACATCGACGGCGCCGCCGAGCGGCTCGCGCGTGGCGACCTCATCAACCCTCGGGCGGAGACGCGCGCATCATCCCTGTGCTCGACCGTCGGAGGACGGCGCCATGCACGTCGCGCAGGTGGTAATACTGCGTACCATTCACCTGGTAAGGCGACGCCATCGCGGCGGAGCTGGCGCTCGCGCTTCGCGGGGCAGGACGGCGGCGACGTAGAAATAGCGAGCGCAATCGAAATGCCGAGCGGAGTGAGCCCTCGCCTCCGCGCCCCTCCGCGGCCCCGGAAGACTCGGACACCTCGGAACGTCGGAACGTCGGAGGACACGCGCCTCGAGGCTCGAGGGCACATGACGCGAATCCGCCGCACCTCCGCGCGGATCTGTCGCTATACTCGGCGAAGATAGGAGCGCTCTGCAGCATGCCGACGCCAGACTCCTCCCAGTTCCTTGGCGATCCTCGGGTCCTGCGCGAGGGGAATCTCGTGAAGGGCACCCTGATCGGCTCCCGCGCCGAGGCCCTGCGGCAGAGCTATGGCGAGCGGGCCGTGGCGGATCTGAGCCGTCAGCTCTCGCCGCAGGCGGCCCGCTACCTCGACGATCCGCCGATGCCTCTGGCCTGGCACGACATGGCGCCGCTCCTCGAGATCGACTGCGCGCTCCTGCACGGGCTCTTCGGCGGCAGGATGGAGAAGATGCGCTTCTTCGGCGCGGAGATCGCCCGGAAGGACCTGACGACGACCTACAAGACGATGGCGGTGGTGGGCTCGCCGTCGGTGCTCTTCAAGCGCTTCGGCCTCATGTACAAGACCTACTTCAAGTACGGCGACTTCAGCGTGACGGCCACCAGCGACGCCGCGGGGAGGGCCACGCTCTCGGGCGGCGGCCTGCCGCTCTACATGTGCGGCCATGCCATCTTGGGCTGGGTCGAGGCGGGCCTCGCGCTCCTGGGCAGCAAGCGCAGCTCGGTCGAGCATACGGCCTGCAGGCACCGCGGGGCGCCGCGGTGCACCTGGTCGATCTACTGGTGAGCCGCCGCTGGTTCCTCGGGGCTTCGCCCCGAACCCCTGCGTCCGCTTCGCGGCCGCGCCAGTTCCATGTCAGCAATCCCCGGCGGGATTTCTGACATGAAACTAGGCGGCGGCCCGCCCGTCGTCCCCGAACGCCGCCCGCGCGAGCAGCCGCTGCAGCGCCTCGGCGCTCTCCTCCCACGACGGGGGCGCCGCCTCGGCGAACGCGTCCTCGTCCCAGGTTCGCGCGAGCGCCTCGCGGAGCGCCCGGCCGAGCGCCCCGGCATCGCGCGACGGGACGAGAAGCCCGGTGCGCCCCGGCGTCACCACATCCGGGATGCCCCCGACGCGCGTGGCCACCACAGGCCGCGCAGCCGCGAGCGCCTCGAGCACCACGTTCGGCGTTCCTTCCGCCCAGCTCGGAAGCGCCAGAAGATCCGTCGCGGCGAGGTGGCGGGCAACCGCGGAGAGCGGCCTTGCCCCGACCGCGATGATCCGCCCGCGCCCCTCGCCCAGATCTGCGGGCTCGCGATCGCGCCGCGCGGCGGCCTGCTCGACCGCAGCCCGCTCCGGACCGTCGCCGACGATCACGAGATGGACAGGCTCGCTTCCGTCGTGGCCGTCCCTGCCGAGCGCCTCGAACGCGCGCAGCAGCTCGTGGATCCCTTTCTCCCGGCTGACGTGCCCGACGAAGGTGACGATGCGCCCGCGCGCCGGGAGCCCGAGCTCGCGCCGGGCAGCGCGCCGGTCGGCAGGGCGGAAGAGCGCGCGGTCGACCCCGTTGCGGACCAGGACCGCGCGCTCCTTCGGCGCGCCGAGGGCCACGAGCGCCTCGACCATCGGCCGGCTCACGCCGATGGCGCATGCGGCGGACCGGAGCGCGCTGCCGACGAGCGGCCGCACCGATCGCCAGCGCGCCACGACGTTCACGTCCGTGCCGTGGGCCTTCACCGCATAAGGGAGGCCGAGCATCCGGGCGAGCAGCGCCGCGGCGCAGGCGTCGGGGTAGAGCCACGCCCCCAGCACGACGTCGAACCGCCCCCGCAGTCGCGGGACGTACGGCAGGAGCCCCGCCAGGTAGAGCGGCGCGTTCACGGGCGCCAGCACCCGGCCCGCCCCGGGGAGGTACGGCGCGCGCGCGTGGACCACGGGGACGCCGTCGATCTCGTCGCGCGCGGGCACCGCCACCAGCCGGCCCGGGCGTGTGCGATCGCCCAGGAGCGATACGCCCGGGTGGTACGGGATCGCCGCGAGCACCTCCACCGCGCACAGGCGCGACAGCGCCGCGAGCTGCTGCCGCTGGAACGCGCACGACAGCGGCTCAACCCGGTTCGGAAAGATGCGCGTCACCCAGAGGACGCGCAGCGGCCTCGGCCAGCCCGCCTCCTTCATGCCCACGTTCACACCCGACTTCATGATGTAATATTTGTTACATTCTATGGGTCCGCCCTCAGCGGGGCAGCGATGGACTCCGGGGTACGTCCTGCCCTGTCGGCGCACGTCCACACCGCGAGCGCACGCCTTGCACGGCCTGGCCCGCTCTCCGGAGCGTCCCCGGCGGCGCTGCGCAGCCCCTCGCGCGGCACGCCGTAGCACGCGCACGCCGAGGCCAGATTTGTAATGTTGCAAACATCATCGAACGTGGGACGCTCCGGGCGCCGGGCGTGCTGCCGGGGAGGGGAGGGCGGCCGATTCGGGTCGCTCCGTGCCGCGGGGCTTGCCGCTCGACAGCGAGGGGGCGCGTGTTCTCGTTCGTCTTGCCGATGTGGGACTCCGACGTGACGGCGCGGGCGGCGCTGGAGCAGAGCGTGGCGTCGAACGTCGGGGACGTGGGCTCGGGAGCGCTGATGGCTGGCGTCGTGGGCTCGCTCGAGGGGTCTCTCCGGGGCGAGGTGTCTCGTTATGGACTGAGCGTCGATGGAAGCTACGAGCGGGTATTTCAGGTCTCGCTCGACCCGGCTCGACTCACGCCCTCCGACAGCGCCTCGGCGCGGCTCGGCGGGGGAGCGGGCTGGGCGCTCTCGCCGCTCGCGGATCTCTCCATGGCCGCGGCCGGCTACCTCGCGACCCGCCTCGGCGTGCGCGCCGACGACGCGCTCGCCGCGCGCGATCCGTTCCTGTCCGGCGATCGCCTGCAATACACCCTCTCCGCCGCGCCGGCCCTCTCCATCACGGCGTCGCGGCGCTCCTCGGTGCGCGTCGGCGTCGGCTACGAGCAGGCGGGCGCGCTCTCGGCCGACGACCCTGCCGCGGTCGGGATCGACGCGCACACGGGGCGCGCCGAGGTGAGCACCTCGTTCGACCTCGGCGCGCTGGACACGCTGACACCCGAGCTCCGGTACGAGGTCACCCAGTACCATCACGCGCTGCTCGACACCGATCTCACGCGCGGCGCGGCCCGCGTCCACGCCGGCGCCGCGCTCCTCTCCGAGTCTCACGAGCTCACGCGGAACCTCTCGACGCGCGTCGCCGGCGGCGTGACCGTCGCGAGCCCGCCGCCCGTGCTGTCGTCGCGCGACGCGGTGCTCTCGCCGGCGGCGCGGATCGGGCTCACCTACGTGGAGGAGCGCTATCGGCTGACGGCGGGTTATGCCTATGCCTACACGTCGCTCGGGCCGAGGATCGGATTCGGACACGAGCACGAGGCGTCCCTCGAAGCGAGCTTTCGGCCCGCCCGGGGCGGCGCGACCCGCGACCTCATCGTGACCGGGGTCGCCCGCTTCTCGACCGGCAGCGCCCCCGTCGCCGCCAATCCCCCGCTCCACCTCACCCCCGGCGCGGCGGCGCCCTCCAGGGAAGGGTCGCTGTCCACCACCACCGCGCTCGCGGGCGCGGAGATCTCCTATCCCCTCTGGCGCGGGCTCGCGCTGAGCGGCGGCGTCGATCTGGAGTACACGCGCGCCGCGCTCGATCCAGCCCCGAACGCAGGCGAGGCCGGCGGCTCGCTGAGGAGCATCGTCAGCGCCGGCATCTCGGGGACGCTATCGACGGATCGACACCGGACGCTCCGCCGCGATCCCGACGGCGCATGGGACGACGAGCGCCGCGGCGCGATGATCCAGGGGATGCCCTCCGGCCGCTGGCAGGCGCCCGAGCCAGGCCGCGAGCCCGACGACGGCGGCGACACCTCCGGCGAGGCCCCACCCGCGCGCGCCGCGCAAGCCGGCCCGCGCGCGACGCGCGACGCGCGATAAGCCCCCTCGACACGCCAATCGCTCCCCCCGCAGGGAGCGGCGCGCCCACCCGCGCGACGGCTCAGCCGCCGGAGAGCCGCGAGACGACCGTGCACCGGGCGGCGCACGCCTGGCGTGGCGCGTGGCGCGTGGCGCGCGGCGCGTGGCGCGCGGCGCGTGGCGCGCGGCGGCTCAGCCTCGGTCCACGGGACGCTAAGGACTCGACGTAGGCAATCCGTCGACGGCGTTCTCGCGCCGCGACTCCCCACGACAGCCCGCACGTCATCGGCGCGACCCGGCCGCGAAAGCGCCAATTTCGCCGCGCCCGACCTCGCGCACGGCGGCTCAGTCCGCCGTCATGAAATGAGATTCGTCGGAGGCATCTGGCAGTCTGCCCCGGTCTGCTCTAGTGTAGGTTCAACTACAACCGTAGGTGCCCCGTCAGAGGCGACGCGCCGTGATGTGCGACCGCCCGGGGCCGACGAGTGGAGGGAAGATGCTGGAGCTGTTCCGGTCGCCGCGCCGGGCCATGGTGTGGTTTGTCGAGGCCAGCCTGCTCTCGCTCCTGGTGTGCTGCGCGCCGGGCGTGATCGTGGGCTGGGAGCATACGCTCGATGGGGAGCGCTTCGGACGGACAGCGAGCATCTCGTTGGTGGCGCTGACGTCGCTCTACTATCACGGCCTGTACGGGCCCGAGCCTCCCAGGGCACGGGCGCTGGTCCTGACGACGTTCCGGGCGCTCGGCCTGGCGGCGGCTGTGCTGTGGCTCGCGTTCTGGCTCGTGCCGGACGCGCAGATCAGCGACCGGGTGCTCCTGACGTCGCTCGGGGCGGCGGCGCTCGTGCTCCCCGCGTGGCGCGCGGCGTGTGATCGGGTGATGAGGAGCGAGAGCTTCTCCAAGCGCGCGGTCGTGCTGGGCTCAGGCGAGCTCGCCCGCTCGTGCGCGGCCCTCATCCGGAAGGATGGACAGGTCCTCGGGCTGCGCCTCGCCGGCCGGCTCGTCAGAGACGAGGAGCCGATCGACGAGGCCGAGATCGCGGGGAGGTACCGTGACCTCCGCCGCCTCGTCGAGCAGCGCGGCGTCGCGGCGGTGATCGTGGCGACTTCCGATCGCCGCGCCGCCTTCCCGCTGGAAGAGTTGCTCGATCTGAAGCTCCGCGGCGTCGAGATCGAGGAGGGCATGGATTTCTACGAGCGGGTGACCGGCAAGATCTGCGTGCGCGAGCTGAGGCCGAGCCAGATCATCTTCTCTCACGGGTTCAGCGTGCGGCGGCGGACGCTGATCGCGAAGCGGATCTTCGACGTCGCGTGCGCGACCGTCGGGCTCGTCCTCGCGCTGCCGCTGATGGCGCTCACGGCCGCCCTGGTGAAGCTCGACTCCAGGGGGCCGGCGCTCTATTCGCAGATCCGGACAGGCGCTCTCGGGAAGCCGTTCAGGATCCACAAGTTCCGCTCGATGAGGACCGACGCCGAGAAGGACGGGGCGGCGTGGGCGACGGAGAACGATCCGCGCGTGACCCGCGTCGGGCGCTTCATCCGGAAGACGCGGCTCGACGAGCTGCCGCAGCTCTGGAATGTGCTCGTCGGCGAGATGAGCATGGTGGGGCCGCGGCCCGAGCGCCCCGAGTTCATCGACGCCCTGGAGAAGCAAATCCCCTTCTTCCGGCAGCGGCTCTTCGTGAAGCCGGGAGTGACGGGGCACGCACAGGTGCGCTGCCGTTACGGCGCGTCCGCCGAGGACGCGCTGGAGAAGCTCCAGTATGATCTCTATTATATGAAGAGCTTCTCGCTCTGGTTCGATATCTCCATCCTCATCGACACCGTGAAGGTCGTGCTCTGGCGCATCGGCGCACGGTGAATCGTCCGGCCGCCGCTCCGTGCAATGGCTGCGCTCTTTACCGCCGGGCTCGGTGGCGCGCCCTCTGCAGAGCACGCGCGAGAGATCGGCGGTCGTCGGTCTCCGGGGGGTCCGGCGATGAAGACGTGGATGAGGGCGAGCGTCGTGAGCTCGGTGCTTCTGGTCCAGGGCTGCGCGGAGCTCGACCCGGCGCCGGGAGAGAGCGTCGCCGTCGCGGCGAGCAGCCTGAATGTCTCGGCCTTCCGCTTCATGGAAGGCGGAGAGCTGCCGTATGTGCTCGGCTTCTCACCCGAGACCGGCCAGATCCTCGGCGGCGCGCACCAGCTCCTCATCCCGCGAGCCGGCGGCCGCGAGGCGCTCGACGGCGCCAACCTGCCCTCGCACCTGCACCCCGAGCTCCGGGGCTCCCTGCTCCAGCTCAACTCGACGCTCCGGGAAGGCGAGGCGCAGTCGACCGCGTTCGCCTCGAACTGGTGGCCGCAGCGGCAGAACGGCATCGCCGATCGCTGGAACTCGACCAACAAGAACTACTCCGACCGGATCTCCGACCCGGACAACATCTCTCCCGTCGAGAAATACGACGTCCTGTTCCACTCGGGGCAGATGGAGACGCTCGGGGCCATCGCCTCGTGGAGCATGGACGACCTCAGGAGGCCTCCCTACCTGCGCAATCCTCCGTATATCCAGCCGACGGTGGTCGTGGCCGGCCCGGCCACGCGCTGGGAGCTACAGCATCACGGGCTCTACCAGGGTGTCTACCCGGAGTACTGGTGGGGGCACTGCAACGGGTGGTCGGCCTACGTCGCCGCCGAGGGGGCCGGGCCGCGCCGCGACGTCCGGGTGAAGCTCTCCGGCGCGAAGGTGACCGAGTGCGCCGCGGCGGAGACCGGCTGCGTCCTGTTCCGCATGGCGGACATCGAGGCGCTGATGAGCGAGCTCTACTTCAGCGACTCGGTGACCTTCTCGGGACGTCGCTGCGAGACGCGGGCGGATCGGACGATGCGCGACGTCTACGGCAGGCCCATCGACCCCGCCTGCCGCGACCTGAACCCGGCCACGATGCACGTGGCCATGACCGGGCTGCTCGGGGTCGGAGCAAAGCCGCTCCACGGCGACTCGACCCAGCGACAGAAGCTCATGTTCGTCGTCGACCACACCTGGGACGTCGAGGTGTGGAGCTTCCCCGTCAAGCAGTTCTCGATCGATGTCATCGAGCAGGTGGACGTCCGGCAGGCCGCGCGGCTCCTGTGCGGCGGCGCGTATGCGGGCGCCGACTGCTACAATTACAGGTTCAACCCGGGCGCGACGCGCTTCGTCCGCGTCGCCGCGCGCTTCTGGATGATCTCCGATTCGGTCACCGGCGAGACGCTGCTCACGCCGCCCGAGCAGCGCACCGTGCCGCTCTCCGTGTCGGAGCTGCACTACGTGCTCGAGCTCGACGAGAACCTCACCATCCTGGGCGGCGAGTGGATCAAGAACCCCTCGATCGTGAACGGGGTCAACGGCAAGGAGCTCCACCCGGATTATCTCTGGATCCCGGTGCGGGCCCAGGGCGCGGGCGAGGACGCCGACGATCTCGGGGGCGCCGAGGACAACCCCTACATCTCGTACGCGAAGGTCAAGGCGCTGCTCACGCTCTCGCAGCGCGACGACTGAGGCGCAATGCCGTGCGCGCCGCGCGCGCCACGCCCGAAGCGCCCGGCCTGTCAGAAGTGCGACGGCGAACGGCGGCGCGGCGGAGATTCAAGAAGCGTTGGCGGGGTGGACGGGACTCGAACCCGCGGCCTCCGGCGTGACAGGCCGGCGTTATAACCAACTTAACTACCACCCCAGACGTCAGGGATACGACCGCTCGGCGAGCGCCGAGCCAGCTCGGCTTTCCTTCCCATGAGCAAGCTCGCCATGAGCCAGACCTCCTCGCCTGGCCTGCACCGAGCGATGCAAGCCAACCGAGGGAGGCTCAGGCGAGCATCGACTCAGATGACAGGGAAGAAAGCTGGCGGGGTGGACGGGACTCGAACCCGCGGCCTCCGGCGTGACAGGCCGGCGTTATAACCAACTTAACTACCACCCCAGACTGACATCACTACAGATCACCCAGGCCCCTAGACCCAGGAAGTGGGCGGGACAGGGGTCGAACCTGCGACCATCGGCTTGTAAGGCCGACGCTCTGCCGCTGAGCTACCCGCCCCGTCGGAGAGGTGCGCGACTGTACTCGCCGAACGGAGTCCGTCAAGATTTATTTCTCGCGGCCTCCGTCCCTGGCTGATCGAGCCCGCGCCTGCCCTTCGATCTCCGTGGCTTTCGCCGCGTGCCGCCACACGCGCCCGCACCGGTCCCGCCGCCACCCTCGCGATCCGCGTCCGCGCCTCGCGTCGCTCGTTTGCTGCGATTGCAAGCGCTGTCACGAACGCGCCGGGCGGCCGTGCGAACAGAGCTGTTGGACCGTGTGACAACCTGACTCATCGACACACTTACAGCGTAAATTTCCCATGTGTCCGCGCTACGCTGTGCGTCAGCGGCGCCAGCCGCGTGTACGCGTAGTGGAGGAGCAAGCAACGTATGGCGGAGAAGATCGGCATCCTCGTCGGCTGGGAACAGTCGTTCCCTCAGGCCTTCCTCGAGAGGTGCAACAAGGTGCCGGGCGTCCGGGCGGAGATCGCGAAGCTCGGCGGGACGCCCGAGCGGTTCGAGAGCCCGTACCGGGTGCTCATCGACCGGATCAGCCAGGAGGTGAAGCACTACCGCTTCTACTTGAAGGCCGCCGCGCTCGGCGGGGCGTTCGTGATCAACGACCCGTTCTGGTGGAGCGCGGACGACAAGTTCTTCGGCTACTCGCTGGCGTCGCAGATCGGCATCGCGACGCCGCGCACCGTCATGCTGCCCCAGCGCGACTACATCCCGGCGATCGTCAAGGAGCGCAGCCTCCGCAACCTCGAGTATCCGCTCAACTGGGAGGCGATCGTCGACTACGTGCGCTTCCCGGCCATCCTCAAGCCCGCGGACGGCGGCGGGTGGAAGGACGTGTCGGTGGTGCGGAGCCAGGAGGAGCTGCTCGCCGCCTACAACGCCTCGGGGCAGAACGTCATGACCCTGCAGGAGTTCATCGACTTCGACGACTACGTCCGCTGCATCTGCGTCGGGAAGGATCGCATCCTCCCGATCCAGTACGACCCCAGGGCGATCGGCCCCACGGGGCTCCGCGGCTGCTACGTGCAGCACGAGAACGAGCGGTGGCTCCCGAAGGCGCTGCACGACCGCGTCATCGAGGACGCGATCAAGATCAACAAGGCGCTCGGCTACGACATGAACTCGATCGAGTTCGCGATCCGCGACGGCGTCCCGTACGCGATCGATTTCACGAACCCGGCGCCGGACATGCACATCGAGCACCTGCGGGAGCGGTACTTCAACATCGCCGTCGACTGGATGGTCGCGTTCGCCGTGGAGTGCTCGAGAGGCGACCGGCGGACGAGGGACGGCTACGCGTGGTCGAGGCTCGTCCGGCCCTCCGTGGGCAAGGTTCGGCTCGGGGCCTCGTCGTGACCGCCGTCGAGGGGCTCCTCGACGGCCAGTTCACGCTGGGCATCGAGGAGGAGTTCCAGATCGTCGACGCGGAGACGCGCGAGCTGCGGTCGTACGTGAGCCAGCTGCTCGAGGGGGGGCAGGGCCACGAGCTGCTGCGCGGCCGGGCCCGCCCGGAGATGCACCAGTCGGTCGTGGAGACGGGCACCGGCGTCTGCCGGGACATCCGGCAGGCGAGGGGAGAGCTCGCCGAGCTGCGCGGCAGCCTGAACGCGCTCGCGCGGCGAGGGGGGATGCGGATCGTCGCGGCCGGGACGCACCCGTTCAGCGACTGGAAGAAGCAGGACATCACCGACGGCGAGCGCTACCGGTGCATCGTGGAGGACCTGCAGGACGTCGCCCGCGCCAACCTCATCTTCGGGCTGCACGTCCACGTCGGCGTCAAGGACCGCGAGGTGGCGATGGCCCTCGCGAACCAGGTCCGCTACTTCCTGCCGCACATCCTCGCGCTCTCCACGAGCTCGCCGTTCTGGCTCGGCCGCCCCTCGGGGCTGAAGAGCACGCGCAGCGAGATCTTCAAGCGCTTCCCGCGCACCGGGATCCCGGGGCTCTTCGAGTCGTACGGCCACTTCCAGCGCTTCGTCGATCTGCTCGTGAAGACGGGCTGCATCGACAACGCGAAGAAGATCTGGTGGGACGTCCGCCCGCACCCGTTCTTCGACACGGTCGAGGTGAGGATCTGCGACATGACCACGCGCCTCGACGACACCGTGGCGCTGGCCGCGCTCGTCCAGGCCGTCATGGGCAAGCTCTACCTCCTCTACCGGCGCAACCTCGGGTTCCGCGAGTACCGGCAGGAGCTCATCGAGGAGAACAAGTGGCGCGCCGTGCGCTACGGCCTCGACGGCCAGCTCATCGACTTCGGGAAGCAGGAGCAGGTCCCCGTCCGCCACCTCGTCGACGAGCTCCTCGAGTTCGTGCAGGAGTCGGCGGAGATCTTCGGATCGCAGGGCGAGCTCGAGCGGGTCCGGAGGATCCTCCACGAAGGGACGAGCGCGGATCGCCAGCTCGCGGTCTACGCCCGGACGAAGAGCTTCCACGCCGTGGTCGACGACCTGATCGAGCAGTCGAGCCTCGGCCTGTGAGGCCCCGAGCTGCCCGGCGGTGGAGGCCGCCGTGGGGAGGCCGCGCGCCGGGAGGAGCCCTCCTCCCGGCGCGCGGGCGGCTCCCGCGGAGGCGCTCGGCGGGGCAGGGGCGGCGGGGCGGCGGGGTGCATCGAGAGGCGGCCGCCGGCCGAGGCGCGCCTCCGTGCGAGAATTTCTGCTCGCGCTCCGGCTCTGCTACCGTGCGGCCGTGGGAAACGCTCCGCATCGCTGCGTCGCAGCTCTCTCGGTGGGCTGGCTGCTCGCGCTGTCCGTCACCGCGGGCGCCGCGGGTTGCGCGTCGACCGAGTACGTCAACGAAGGTCCCGGGCAGCCGACGCCGCGGGCCTCCGGCTCGCTGCCTCCCGGATCGGTGGGCGTCTGCAAGCAGCCGCTCACGAAGCGGCCGCCCATCGTGAGCGAGGAGCTCTGGGCGCACGCGAAGCCGTGCACGTCGCGCACGCCGCCCTCGACCATCCGGCTCGGCTACGCGAAGGACGGCTCCGCGGGCGCCGATCCGGAGACGGAGCAGCTGGTCGAGAAGGTGCTGGCGGCGCTCGCCGAAGGGACGAAGCCCGATGGCGGGAACAACCAGGTCACGGGCGCGATCCGCGCGGTCCGCTCCTACGCGGCGAGGAAGGACGAGCTGCGCGCCCGGATCGCGCGGGACTCGGCCTCGGATCAGGCGTGCGACGTGACCTACCTGCTCAACACGATGTCCGCCGCGCGGGGCAAGCTGTCCGGAGGCGACGCCTGCACCGCGGAGGTGTTCGACCCGGAGACCCGCGCCGACGCGTGCCTCTTCGACACGAAGCGGCCCGAGGGGCTCTGGCTGTCGAGCGGCTGGTCCTGCATGACGTTCACCGGGGCGCTCGGGAACGAGGCGTCCTGCCATCAGCTCTGCGGTTACGACGACTACTGCGCGCGGCAGGTGTACTGCGCCGCAGGCGACGTCAACCTGCTGCTCTGCGCGCTCGGCGTCTGCCTGCCGGAGCCGTCCGCCGGCATCAAGTGACGGCCGCGCGGACCTAGTCCGCGCTAGTCCGCAAGAAGCGCGCTCAGCCGCTCGAGGACGCCGCGGAGCAGCTCGCGCGCGCCGCGAAGGAGCGCGCGCACGTCGCGAAGGGCGTCATGGACCTCGCCGGGCACGGGCAGGAGGCCCGCGCGGGCGGCGAGCGCCGCCCCCGAGACGAGCAGCAGGACCACGACCAAGGCGAGGAAGATGCGGCGGGGCCACCGCCGCCGTCGGCGGGGCGCCGGCGTCATCAGGGCCGGAGGCGCGGACTTGACCGGCAGCTTGCGGCTGGAGGGCGGCGGGAAGGAGGACTTGGGCGGCGGCTCGTCGAGAGAGACGGGGAGGATGCCGGCGAACGTGGCCGGCAGCGGCGTGTTCCCGGCGGGCGGCCGCTTGCTGCTGCGCGGCTCGCCTCGCCGCCCGGACGTGGAGCGGAGCTCCCCCCGCGACGACAAGCGGCTGTCCGCGAGCTGGATCGCCGTCGCGAGCTTCTTCCGGCGCTCGGTCACGGCGTCCCCGAGCGTCTCGCGGACGAAGCGACCGACGTCGCCGTCCGTGACCGAGGCGCCGAGAGAGATCGCGATCTGGTCGAGCGTTCGCTGGAACGACGCGCAATCGCTCCAGCGGTCCGCCGGATCCTTGGCCAGCGCGCGCTCGATCGCCAGCGCGAGATCGAAGGGGACGTCCGGCACGAGCTCGCGGATGGGGACGGGGGCGAAGCGAATGATGTTCTCCATCGTCTTCGCGTCCGTCTTGCCGCGGAACGGGTGGTAGCCGCTGAGGGTCGTGTAGAGGAGGACCCCGAGCGAGAAGATGTCGGCGCGCCGATCGACCTTGCCCGACGTGAGCTGCTCCGGCGAGAGGTACGGGATCTTGCCCTTGAGCTGGCCGGCGACGTGCGTCTCGTGCAGGCGGCCCGTGGCCTTGGCGACGCCGAAGTCGACGATCTTCACGATGCCGTCGAACGACACCATCACGTTCTGCGGGGAGATGTCGCGGTGCACGAGGTCGACGAGCCTGCCCTCGTCGTCGCGCAGCTCGTGCGCGGCGTGCAGGCCGGCGCAGATGCTCGAGGCGATGCGCAGGAGGATCGGCAGGGGGACGCCGCCGGTCGATTTCACCTGCTTGTTCAGCGAGGCGATCGTGTCGCCGTCGACCCACTCCATGACGATGTAGAGCACGCCGTTCTCGTCGCCGAGCTCGACGATCTCGACCGCGTGGGGGTGCCGGATGCGGGACGCGAGGCGCGCCTCGTCGAGGAACATCGCCTCGAAGGCCGGGTCGTCGCCGAACTCCGGCAGCATCGTCTTGATGGCGACGATCTTCTGGAAGCCGCGGGATCCCACGAGGCGCGCCGCCCAGACGGCCGCCATCCCTCCACGGGCGACCGGCATGAGGAGCTCGTAGCGGCCCAGCGTGTCTCCAGGCTTGAGGTCCGACAGGATCTGCACGCGGTGGTCCTACTAGATGGGGAGGCGGAGTTTGGAGGGGTAGGGCTCGAGTGCCACCGTTACGTTCGTGGAGGCCCGTAGCCTCGACGTCTGCCGGAGCGACGCAGCGCCATCGCGCCTGCACGTCACGAAGGAGGTCCCGCAAAGCCAGGGTGCCACGAAGCGTATACGGACCTCAAGCTCGGGGGCGAAGGCGCTTCGGAGGGACGCATCGCTGCGGAGGGTAGGCGAGCGCAGCCCGAAGAGAGGGCGCGGCGAGCGCGGCCGGGGCGATCGATGCGGCGCGCGAGGAGATCGGAACGGATGCGAACCGATGGGAACCGACGGGAACCGCGTGCGGCGAAAGGGAATGATTCGTTGCGTGTAAAGACGCGTGTAAAAGTGCGCGTAAAGGTGCGAAAAGTGCGCCAGCTCGCGTTGAAGACGCGGGCGCTGGAGTCGTGATACACGGTGAGCGACCTGCTCGACGAGGCCTCATGGAAGCCAATTTGCGCCCGATCCCGCCGCCTCACGACGAAGACAACGAAGACGTGCACTGGGCGCTGTCGACCGCGACCGCGCTGTGGGGGCGCGGGGAGCGCGACGAGGCCCTGAAATGGCTGCGCCGCGCCGCGGAGCAGGCCTCGGATGCCAACGCCGACCTGCGCGCCCTCGAGCTCTTCAAGGCCGCCGCGGAGGTGGCGCAGAAGATCGCGGCGCTCGAGGCGGATACGGCCACGGCCTCGCAGCCCACGACCGCGAGCGCGCCGCCGAATGCGGCCGCGAGCGCGCCTCCCCAGGCGTCCGGCGCGCCTCCCGCGACAGCGAGCGCGGCGCCGCCCAGGCCTAGCGCGCCGGGGGCATTGGCGCGACCGTCGCATCCGCCGGGCGTGGAGGCAGGACGAGCCGAGCGCGGCGGCGCGGGCACGAGCGCGCCGCCCGCCGCGATGCGGGCGCCTTCGGTCCGCGCGCCTGCCGGCGATGCGCCGACAGGGCCGATCACGTCCGCGGCGGCGACGTTCCGCGACGGCGCCGTGCCCAGGCCCGCGACGGGGCTGGGCCGGCCGGCGTCGGTGGTGCCGGGGCGCGCCCCTGGGCCGGTGAGCGCAGCGGCGCTGCGCGAGGTGACCCCGACCCAGCTGTCGCCGGCGGCGCGCACGCCAAGCCACGCGCCAGGGCTCCCGGCGCGCCCTGCCGCGGCGACGAAGACCGGCGCCCCGCCGGGCGCGGCCGCCTCGACGGCCGGATCGCCTGGCCGCGCTGTCCCGGCGAACGCGCGTGCGATCACCGGCTTCGCGGCGTCGCCCCACGGGAGGGTGTCGTCGACCACCGCGGTGACCGAGGAGGTCCCAGCGGTCAAGCTCCCGGCGGCGGGTGCGCTCGCTGGCCAGGAGCCGGGGCAGGGCGCGTCGGACGCCGCGCGCGAGAGTGCCAGCGGGGAGCAGCAGCTGGCCGACGCAGATCCTCCGGCCGATCAGCGCGCGACGGTGCCGACGCCGACGGCCATGGCCGCGGCGTTGGCGCGGCGGCCGGCGGTCCCGCTCGGCGCGGGCTCTTCGCAGGAGGCGACAGAGCGGCGCCCGGGGCTCTGGCCGAGCACGGACGATGAGGGCACCGCGCGCCGCCCCCTGACCCCGCAGGAGCAGCGGGTGCTGATGGAGCTCCGGATCGAGGATCTGGACGAGGAGACGCCGATGCTCGCCCTGGAGCAGCTGGCGGGCGACGGCAAGCCGCCCGCTGCCGCACCGGAGGCGGGCGACGCGTCCGACGACCGCGCCGACTGGACCGAGGCCGAGCCGGATGAAGCCGACGCTGGCATCGCCTCTGCGGATCACCAGGGAGATCCGATCTTGGCGGGGGAGCCCTCGGACGCGATGCAGGGCCAGGGCGCGGAGGAGGCGGCGTCCTGGTCGCAGGGAGCCCTCACGGACGATCGTGGGGGCTCGTCGGAGGACTCGTCGTGGAACGATCCGCCGTACGAAGGGGAATGGCAGGCGCCTCCGCCGCGGCTTCCCGCGTCGCAGATCGAGCCGCTGCCGGCGCTGCGGATCGCGGTGATCGGCATCTCGAGCGCCGGGGAGCTCCGGCTCGTCCCGATGGACGGAAGGAACGCTCCGCCACGGGGCGCGGCGCTCGGGATCCTCGTCCCGCTGAGCCCCGGGGACGGCGAGACGATCGCGCGGCTGCTCCAGCTGCGTAGCTGAGCTGCCGCGGCGCCGCGGGGACACGTTCGGCAAGAAGTGGGGCATCCCGCGCATCGACGGTAGCCTCGGGGGATGCATGACGAACGGACAGCCCCGAAGCGGATCCGCGTGACAGGACTGCAGGAGGCCCAGCTGCCGGCGCTCGTAGCGCTGGAGCAGGCCTGTACGGCGACGCACCGCGAGGCTGGCGCTGGGGTCGGGGTCTCGGAGATCGAGGCGCGGACGCTCGCCGATCTCGCCGCGCTGACGCGGCGGCACGACGTGCGCGTGGCAGAAGCGGACGACGAGGTAGCCGGCTACCTGGCGTGGCGTGACGAGGCGCCTGGGGTCGCAGTCCTGGAGGAGCTCTCGGTGCACCCGGACCACCAGCGATGCGGCATCGGGACGCGGCTGCTCGCGGACCTCCAGGATCGAGCGCGCGAGCTCGGCATGGATCAGATCGTCGTACGCTCCAGGGAGAAGGCGAGCTGGGCCCAGGCTTTCTACGAGAAGAAGGGCTTCGAGCCGCTCGGCGAGGGCGCGCCCGCGAAGGTCCGCGCGTGGTGGAGCGAGCAGGAGGCCTCCGGGAGCCCGCCGGCCCGAGCCGGCGAGGTCATCCTGTGGGCGGCCATTCCGCCGCAACGCCCTGAAGCGCCGGACGAGGGCGACGAGCGCAGCGAGAGCTGAACCCGGCCGGGCGGACGGTTCGCTCGGGGCCGTCGTGGGCCGGCGGGCGCCCGGGCGAAGGGGCGCGGTTGCAGAAGCGCGCGACGGCTCGGCCGGGGTTCGCCTGGCTGCGCTCGCGCCAGCCGTGGGGCCCGGAAAACCGACCGGGGGCGCGAGTTGACATAATGTTTCTTATGCGATCCAAGGCCGGTGCTGCGGGCAGGGGAGATCGGCTCGATTTCACGAGCAAATTCATGCACCTGAGGGCCGATCGGGCCCGCGGCGGTCGCCGCCGTCGCCGCAACCTGGGTCGGCCGGCCTCTCTCGCGGCAACCTGGGTTCGCCCCACCGGGTCGCTGCCGTTGACGCAACCTGGGTCGGTCGGCCTCGCCCGCGGCAACCTGGGTTCGCCCCACCGGTCGCTGCCGTTGACGTAACCTGGGTCGGTCGGCCTCGCCCGCGGTCGCCGCCACCCCTGGCTCTGCCCGCCACGAGACCTGGCCGGAGGCACCACTCCGGAGCCCCGCAACACGCCTCAAGGCGTCGTCCGCAACGCCCCGCGCGCCCTTCGGCCCGCCAGCATCGAGCCGCCGCGCCTCAGTCTGTACGTGTGTTCAGCCCTTCGGAACCGGGGGCGTCTCGACGTCGAGGCTCAGCAGCGAGCCGCCGTTCGTCAGGACGAACGCACGCCGGCCGTACGCCGCCGGCGTCATCGCGATGCCACCGCCGGTCTCGATGCCGTCGATCACGGCCCCGTCCAGCGGAGAGAACAGGAAGATCCCGTAGCGCGTGGTCGTCACCAGCAGCGCCCCCGAGAACGGCACGGGGGCCGAGATGCCGCCGTCAGGCAGGTCCCGGCGCCAGATCGTGCGGCCATCCTCCGGATCGAGCGCCCACAGGCCGGTCATGCCGGAGGACGCAAGCAGCACCTTCCGCGCGGGCACGATCGGACCGCCTCCGCTCCGGGGCTGGTGCGCAGACTGCTCCCACAGGAGAAGCTCGGTCACGCCGACCGCCGTCTCGTTCATCCAGGCCCGGGTCCCGTTCTCTGCGTCGAGCGCGAAGACCCCGCCCGCGTAACCTGCCACGAAGACCACATCGCCCGAGGCGATCTTCCCGAGGACCGGCGTGGTGTCCGTGTCGAGGTACTTCGGCGTCTGGCCGCCAGCGCTCTGCTCGGCCTCGGCAGCCAGGTCGACGAGCGCCCACTGCTCGGACCCGTCCTTGAGGTCGTAGGCCATCACGACCCCGTCCGAGAACGCGGTGTAGACCTTGTCCCGGCCGAGCGCCGGCCCCGCGTGCCCGGAGATCTCCATCCCGCCCGCCGGCGTCCTGTGCTGGTGCCAGCGCATCGCCCCCGTCGCCGCGTCGAGCGCGATCAGCGTGTCGTTCGAGTTCGTCACGTAGAGCACGCCGTCGCGCAACACCGGCCGCCGCGCGACCCTCGCGTTGGTCATGAAGCGGTAGAGCAGCGCGCCGTCGGACGCGCGCACCTTGTAGAGGGCGCCATCGTCCGAGCCGAAATAGACCGTGTCCGACGCGGCGTCGTAGAGCGGCTCGCACTGCACCGGGCCGAGCGTCTCGAAGCGCCAGAGGACGTCGCTCGTGTCCGCGCGCAGCGCATACAGCCCGTGATCGCTCGATCCGACGAAGACGCGCCGGTGCGCCACGTCGATCTCGGGGCGGCCGCGCTCGTAGGCCTCGCCGACCTTGCGCGTCTCGGCGGTGAGCTCGCGACGCATGGTGATGCCGAGTGCGCCGCCCGGGTGGTGCAGCCAGAGCGGCGCATCGGGCGCCGCAGCGACGCCCAGGTTGCCGCAGCCGCTCAGCGGCGCGAGCCCCAGCCAGACGAGCGCGACGCCCGCTGCGCGGCTAGTGCGGCGCATCGCCCGCCTTCTTCTCCGCGTTCTCACGCGCCCGGCGGAGCAGCTGCTCGATCTCCTCCGGCGTCATCGACTGGCCCTTCGGACCTCCGAACGCGGCGCGCGGCGGCACGGCGGCCGGATCGATCTTGCGCAGCATCTCCTCGACGACCGCCTCGAGGAACTGGAACGGGCGGCCCTCCGTCGACGGCGCCTGGAGCTTCTCGTGCGCGCTCTTGAGCAGCTCCTTCGCCTTGTCGGTGTCGCCCTTGGCCAGGTGGAGCCGCGCCTGGTGGTACAGCGCGAGCTCCTTGTAGCCCTTCATGTCGATCGCCTCGAGCTCCTTGAACGACGCGAGCGCGCCGTCGAGATCCCCCTTGCCCTCGCGGGCGAAGGCGATGCCCTCGATGGCGCGCCCCTTCACGTCGGGATCGGCCCCGGCCAGCGGCGACGAGACCACGACGCTGTACGCGTCCAGCGCGTGCGCGTAGTCCTTCTTGTCGAGCAGCACCCCGGCCTGCCCGAGCTTCGCCAGCGTCGCCGCCCCGGTGCCGGCGTGCTCGTCGATGACCTTGTTGTACTCGGCGAGCGCGGTGGCCGACCGCTCGTCCGCGGTCTTGAAGGTCCTCGTGACGTCGAGCTCCTTCTCCTCCTCGGTGCGCGTGTCCTCGGCGAGCACCCTGCCCCGATCCGCGGCGACGGCCGAGACGAGCGCCGACGAAGAGACGGCGTCCTTCTTCTCGACCCGCGACAGGTAGAACAGCACGCCGCCGGTCGCGACGAGCGCCGCCAGCACGCCCCACTGGAGGATGTGGAAGTTCGCCTTGATCCACCGGCCAGCGCCGCTGCTCATCCGGCTGAGCGCGTCCTCGACCATCTCGCCCGGCAGCAGCTGGACCGGGCGGCGCCCCTCGGCCTGCTCCCTGCGGCGAGCGAGCAGCTCCTTCGCGCGGGCGTTCTTGTCCTTGGGCAGCTCCTCGCCGATCGCCTTCTTCTTGCGACGGCGCGCCGTGGCCTCGTCGCGGCGGCGGGCCGCGCGGTTCGGCGCCGCCTCGGCCGCCTCTTCGCCCGCCGCCTCCGGCGCGGGAGCCTCCTCCGCCTCGCCGACGCCGAGCGCGTCGGCCACGCGCTGCGCGGCCTCGTCGTCGCCGTCGCCGCCGCCGGCGTCCTTCACCGGAGCGCCGCGCGGCGGCCTCGCCGGGGCCGCCTCCGCGGCCCCGTCCTCGTCGCCATCGCTCCGCGTGGCGACATCGCCGTCGCTCCGCGCGGATTTCTCTTCGGCCTGCTCTCGGTCCTTGTCCGACACGCGGCGGACTCTAGTCTCGCGGCCTGCGGCGTCAATCTGGCCGGTGAGCGGCGGGCGCTTCGTCGTCCGAGCGCGGCGGCGCCCCGGCCTCCCCGGGCGACCAGGGCGCAGGCTGCGGGGGCGGGATCTCGTCGCTCAGCGGGACGACCGCGCACGCGGACACCTCGACGTTCTGGGTCGCGTACACCACGAAATCGCCGTAATTGCCGGCCTGCGCGCCCGCCGCGGGCGGCAGCGTCGCGAACGCCTCGGTCGGCTCGCTCCCCGGCGGGATCGCGAGCGTGACCGCGCGCTCCGGATCGAGCTCCGGCGCGCTGGCCGGGACGAGCGACGCGCCGTCCCGCTTCGGCGGGCGCCAGCCACGCGTGGGCCTGCCGAACCGCACCTCGCCGGGGCGGCCGTCGTCGGTCCGCGCGCGGCAGAGGACGCGCACGCCCTTGCCGTTGCCGGCCTTCGGGATCACGACGCCGAGGCCCACCCCGCTCTTCGCGAAGCGGCGCAGGCGGCCGAGATCGCGCTCGCGCGGCCCGCCGAGGAGGTCGAGGATGTCGGCCCGGAGCGCGAGCCCGAGCCCCCCCGGCAGCGGATCGGGCGTGCCGAGCATGCGCAGGAGCGGCGCCCGGAGCTCGGGGCCGGCGCCGAGCTTCACGAGGGCCTCCGCGATCGCGACCCGCGCGGTCTGGTACGGCTCCTGGCTCAGCCGCTCCGCGAGCGCCGGCCGCGCGGCGTCCTCGCCGATCGCCGCGAGCGCGGCCGCGGCGTACGGGCGGAGCCGCACGTCGCCGAGCGCCGCGATGAGCGGCGGCAGCGCCGCCTTCACCCGGATCTTGGCGAGCGCGTCCACGATCTCGCGCGCCCGCTCGAACGAGGTCACCTCGCCCGCGTCGGCGCCGCCGTCCTGCTCGGGGCCGCGGACCACCTGCCGCAGCCACGCCACGAGCACGTCGTCGCCGCGGCGATCGCCCGACTCCGCCAGCGCGAGCGCCGCGAGGCGCCGCCACTTGCGATCGCGATCGACGACGAGATCGCGGGTGAGCGGCGCGCCCTCGCCGAGCCGCGTGAGCGAGAGCGCCGCCCAGCGCCGCACCTCGTCGTCCTCGTCGCGCACGAGCGCGAGGCGCAGCGAGGGCGCCGCCTCGGAGCGGCGCAGATCGAACAGCACCTCGCCCGCCTTGCGCCGGATGGCCACGTCCGCGTCGTCGAGCAGCGCCGCGACCTCGACGACCGCGTCGGCGTCGCCCGCGATGCCGCGGCGGAGCGCGTCGGGCCAGCCCTTGCCCTCCTGCCGGAGGCCGCGGACCTCGTAACGCCCGTGCGACGCCTCGATCGCGCGCAGCTCCGACCGCATCGCGGCGAGCTCCGCCGGGCGCAGCGCGGAGATGTCTTCCTGCTGGCGCGGATCGGTCGCCACGTCGTAGAGCGCGCACGCGCCGATCTTGCGCGCGCAGACGAGCCGCAGCGTGCCCTTGGCGAGCAGCGTCTGCGTGTCCGTCTCGGCGAACGCGAAGCCCGGGAGCGAGGGCGGCCCGCCCGGCGCCGCCTTGCCCTGCTCCGCCGCCTCGTCGCCGGAGGCGAGCAGCGGCCCGAGGTCGGCGCCGCGCACGCGCGCCGGCCTCGGGATGCCGAGCCCCGCGAGCACCGTCGGCAGGAGATCGACGAGCTGCACCGGCGCCCGGACCACGCGCGGCGAGAGCAGGCCGGGCGCGCTCACGAGGAGCGGCACGCGCGCCTGCTCCTCGTACACGGTCGTGCCGTGGTAGCGACCGCCGTGCTCGCCGAACTCCTCGCCGTGATCGGCCGTGACGATCACGACGGCGTCCGGGCGCCCCTTGCGGACCTCGTCCACGATCGCGCCCACCCCCGCGTCCGCCACGGCGATCTCCGCGTCGTAGCGGTCGATGTCGCGGTCGCCGAGCGGGTGCTCCGGGTGCGCCTCGTACGGCTCGTGCGGCTCGAAGAGGTGCACCCACATGAACGCGCGCTGCTCCGGCCCGAGCCCGGCGAGGTAGCTCCGCACCTGCTCCAGCCGGAGCTCTGCGCTCGCGAACTCGACCTTCCGGTACTCGAAGTCGAGCGCCCGATCGCGCAGCGCGCCGAAGCGCTCGCCGTCGATGAAGAACACCGCCGGCGGATAGAAGCCCGCCGTCTTGTAGCCGTAGCGGCGGAGGTGTTGCGCGAAGGTCTCGGAGTCGTCCCCGAGCCCTTGCAGCACGAGCGGGCGGATGTACTTGCCCGTCATGAGCGACGACACCGCGTACGACGTGTGCGGCGTCGGCGTGTACGCCGCGTCGAAGCGCACGCCCTCGGCCGCGAGGCGATCGAGGTTCGGGGTGATCTTCCTGTCGTAGCCGTACGCCCCCACGTGGTCGGCGCGCAGGGCGTCGACGCTGATCAGCACGATGTCGCGCCCCCGCAGATCGATGGCGTGCCCGCTCGCGCGCTCGTCGAGCGGCGCGGCGTCGAGCGGCTCGGGCGGCGACAGCACGGCGGCGAGCTCGACCACGTGGCCGAGCAGCGGGCTGTGCGTCGCGTAGATCAGCCGGATGTTGTCCGCCAGCGCGAGCCTGTCCGCGGCGCCGGGCGCGAGCGCCGCGCCGAACGCGAAGAGGACGAGCGCGAGCGCCGCGCGCACCAGCCTGGGCGAGCGCCGCCCGTGCAGGTCCTCCAGGCGAGCCGCGCGCGCAGGCAGCGCCGGCGTCGCGAAGGTCGCCGCCGCGAGGGTGAGCGCCGCGAGCCCCAGGTGGAAGGCGGCGTAGAGGCGCGGCAAGACGCGCACGTTCGCGACCTCGAGCAGGACGATCGCGCAGATCGCCGCGAGGAGGAGCCACCTGCCGGAGGCCGCGGCGCGCGCTCGCTTCAGGGCGCGCGCGGCGCGCGGCGCCGCAGCGAACGTCGCGGCGGCCGCGACGAGCGCGAGCGCCGCGATGAAGGGCGCGCGCCGGCCACCCTCGAGCATGCGCCCCGTCGAGACCCCGAAGGCCACCGCGCCGCCGAACGCGCCCGCGATCAGCGCTGCCGCGGCGCGGAACGCCTTGCGCTCGGCGCGCATGACGATCTCGAGCACCGCGCCGAGGACGGCGGCGCACGGCGCCGCGGCCGAGAGCGCGAGCGGCAGGAGGTCGCGCAGGGCGCGGCCGAGCTCGTAGGGCCCGAGGAGCTCTCGCCACCGCCACACGCCGACGACCAGGAGCTCGGCGAGCGCGAGCGCCGCGATCGCGAGGTAGGCGTCCGCCATGCGCCACCCGATCTCCGTCTCCAGCTTCCTCGGAGGCGCGTCGGAGTTCCCGCTCGGGAACGTGGCGCGGCTCGGCGCGGGCGCCGGCGTGGACGGGCGCGCCGGCCCGGCCTGCGGGCGCGGCGCCGCCGGGGCCCGGTGGCCGGCCGGCCCCGGCATGACGCCGGCGATCCCCTCCCCGGCGGCCGTCGTGTCAGGCCGGCTTCCCAGGAGGGGCCGCCCGGAGGGCGCGGGCCCCCCAGGAGGCCGGCTGGCGCCCCCATGGCCCCGCGGGCGCATCGGAGCGGCCCCGTTGCGCTCGGTCATGCGTAGGAGACTTCGAGGATCTCGTACGTGCGCGGCCCGGCGGGCATGTTCACGCGGACCTCCTCGCCGACCTCATGGCCGAGCAGCGCGCGCGCGAGCGGCGAGGCGATGGAGATGCGCCCGACCTTGAGATCGGCCTCCTCGGGCCCGACGATCTGGAAGCTCTGCTCCTCGTCCGTGTCCACGTTCGCGAGCTTGACCTTGGCGCCGAACTGAACCTTGCTGCCGCTCAGCTTCGACGGATCGATCACCTCGGCGCGCGAGAGCGTCTGCTCGAGGTAGCTGATGCGGGCGACGATCATGCCCTGGCGCTCCTTGGCGGCGTGGTACTCGGCGTTCTCGGAGAGATCGCCGTGCTCCCGGGCCGTCCCGATGTCCTTGACGACCTGCGGCAGGTCGATCTCTTTCAGCCGTCGCATCTCTTCGCGGAGCCGCGCTTGTCCCTCGGGCGTCATCGGTACTTTCTCGGACATGGTGGGACGCTTTTAGCATGGCTCCCGGCCGGGAGACGACGGCCCTAGGCGCGCCAATCGCCCGAGGCGCCAGGCGCCCGGACCGCAGCGCGTGCCCCGCCGCCTTCGCCTAGCCGCGCCAGCGAACGATCTTCCGCGGCGGCCGCCGCGCATGGGCGTCCGCTGACTTGGTCGCGCTCCGGACGAGGGCCGCCGCCGTCCTGGAGAGCTCCTCGGGATGCGGTCCGCCGTGCGGGACGGCCGCGGCGTCCACCTTCGCCGTGGCCGCGCCGGTCGCCTCGGCGACCCGCACCTCGACCGGGACGTCCGCGTCCGGGAGCCGCACGAGGCCCCGGTACACGAACTCCCCTGGCGCATCTCCGGCGTCGGCCTGCTCCAGCACGTAGCGAGCGCCGGAGGACGGCCGTCCGACGGCCTGCGTCACAGCTGCGGCCCCGCGGGGGCGCGGCCCGACGCCGCCTTCTTGGCAGGCGTGCCGCGCGGCCCGCCCATCTCGTCGAGGAACCGGCGCGCGGTCACGGCGAACGGGCCGCCCCAGTCCCGGATGACCGACTCGAACACGGCGCGCGCCTCGTCGGGCTTCTTCATCTTGAGGAGCGTCTCGCCCTTGAGGACGAGCGCCTCCGGATCGAGCCCGGAGCCCGGGAAGGTCCGCAGCGCGTAGTCGATCCGGGCGAGGGCCGCGTCGAACGCGTCTTCCTTGAGGTAGTAGCGCGCGACGTAGAGCTCGTGGCGCACGAGCCGCCCCGTCACGACCTCGAGCATGTAAGCCGCGTCCTCGCGGTACCGGCTGCGCGGGTACTGCCGGAGGAACGTCCGGATCTCCTTGTAGGCCTCGAGCGTGGTCGCCTGATCGCGCTCCTCGGCCGGCGGCAGGAACACCGTGTCGTCGATGTCCAGGTAGAGCGCCTTCGCCATCCGGTACTTCGCGTACTCGACATTCCGGTCCGTCCGGTGCTCCTGGATGAACGCGCGGTACTCCGAGATCGCCTCCGGGTACTTTCCCTGCTCGAAATCGAGGTCCGCGATCCTGAGATCGGCGAGCCGGGCGTAGCGGCTGTAAGGGAAGAGCCGCTTCACCTCGCCGAAGAGGGCGCGAGCGTCCTCCCAGTCCTTGGCCTGGAAGGCGGCCATCGCCTCGTTGTACGCGGCGCGCGCGTCCTCGGTGTACGTGAGGGTCGCGGTGCGGCCGTCGTTGAGCTCGAAATCGCAGCCCACGAGCGCGCCGAGGGCAGCGAGGCACCCGGCGAGGGCGAGGACAGCGGCGGAGGGTCTCATCGAGCAGGCCTCGTACCCAATCCGGCGCCGGCGCGCCAGGGCTTCCGCCGTGGGGCCGGGCCTGTGCTCCTTCGCTCCCCGCATCGTGGCGCACGGCTGAGCTGGGGTATGGTCGACCCATGCCCGCTTCCTCTCCGCCGCCCGCCCCAGCGGCCACCGCCCCGCCCGGAGGCGCCGCCGCGCCCACCGTGCTCGTGGTGGACGACGAGCGCAACATCCGCCGCACCCTCGCGCTGGTGCTGCAGGGCGAGGGCTACCAGGTCGCGGAGGCCCCGAGCGCCGAGGCGGCGCTGGAGCTGCTCGCGCACGGCGACAGCCCCGTCGACCTCGCCCTTGTCGACCTGCTCCTGCCCGGCATGAACGGCCTCGACCTCCTCCAGCGCGTGCGCCAGGACGACGCCACCCGCGAGCTCCCGGTGATCGTGATCAGCGGCCACGCGACCGTCAACGACGCGGTGAAGGCGATCAAGCTCGGCGCCAGCGACTTCTTCGAGAAGCCGCTGAACCGCGAGCGCGTCCTCGTGGGCGTGAAGAACGCGCTGCAGAACTCACGGCTCGCTCGAGAGGTCGAGGATCTCAAGGCGCAGGTGCAGGCGCGCTACGAGATGATCGGCCAGAGCGCGGCGATGCAGCGGCTGTTCAAGGAGATCGACCGCGTCGCGCCCACGAAGGCGAGCGTGCTCATCACGGGCGAGAGCGGCACGGGCAAGGAGCTCGTCAGCCGCGCCATCCACCGGCTGTCGCCGCGGGCGCGGGGCCCCTTCGTCCGGGTCAACTGCGCCGCGATCCCGCGCGAGCTCATCGAGAGCGAGCTCTTCGGCCACGAGCGCGGCGCGTTCACCGGGGCGAGCGGACCGAAGCGGGGCTTCTTCGAGCAGGCCCACGGCGGCACGCTGTTCCTCGACGAGATCGGCGACATGGACCTCGCCGCCCAGGCCAAGGTGCTGCGCGCGCTGCAGTCGGGCGAGATCTGCCGCGTCGGCAGCGAGCACAGCCGGTACGTCGACGTCCGCGTGCTCGCCGCGACGAACAAGGACCTCTCTCGCGAGGTCGCCGCGCTGCGCTTCCGCGAGGACCTCTTCTTCCGCCTCGCCGTGTTCCCCATCAAGAGCCCGGCGCTGCGCGACCGCATGGAGGACCTGCGCGCGCTCGCCGACGCGTTCATGGCGGCGTTCTGCAACGAGAACGGCCTCAAGCAGAAGGCCATCGATCCGGTGGTCTACGCCGCGCTCGAGCGCCGGAGCTGGCCGGGCAACGTCCGCGAGCTCAAGAACGTGATCGAGCGCGCCGCGATCCTCTCGGGCGATGTCGTCACGATCGCCGATCTCCCGGAGGATCCGCACGAGAACCCGTTCGAGGACGACGCGCAGGGGGCCGCCGGTGACGGCGCGACGGCGCCCCCCGCCCCCGTCGCGGCCGAGCCGCCCGCGGGCGCGGCCCGCCACGAGCCGGAGCGCCCTCGCCTCACGCTCCGCGAGTTCCGCGATCGGGCCGAGCGCCGCTACATCGTCGAGGTGCTGGCCAGCCTCGACTGGAACATCTCGCGCGCGGCCGTTCTGCTCGGCGTCGAGCGCACGAACCTCCACAAGAAGATCCGCACGTACGGCATCAAGCGAGGTGAGGCGCCGTAGGCGAGGCCGACACGTCCCGCCTACGCGGCCCCCTCGATCGCCCTGCGGACGGCGCGGAGGAGCGACTCGGCCGTGAAGGGCTTCCCCAGCACCGCGGCGCCTGGCCGGACGGCAAACGGGCCGTCGAGGGCGTCGCCCGTGTAGCCGGACATGAAGAGCACCTTCATGTCCGGCCTGAGCTTCACGAGGCGAGCGGCGAGCTCGCCGCCGGACATCTCGGGCATCAGCACGTCGGTGAGCAGGAGGTCGACGCGCCCGCGCTGCGCCTCGCAGACGCGCAGCGCCTCGCGCGGCCCGCGCGCCGTCAGCGTCGTGTAGCCGTTCTGCCCCAGGATCCGGCTCGCGAGCGTGACCACCGCGTCCTCGTCGTCGGTGACGAGCACCGTCCCGCCCTCGCCCGGGCGCGGCGCGGCGCGGCGCGCGTGTACCGCGCGCGCGCGCCGCGAGGACGCCCCGCGCGCGGAGAGCGGCAGGTAGATCTCGACGCGCGTGCCCTGCCCGGGCCGGGAGGCGAGCTCGATGTGGCCGTGCCACTGCTTGACGATCCCGTACACGGTGGCGAGCCCGAGGCCGGTCCCCTTCCCCCTCGGCTTCGTCGTGAAGAACGGCTCGAAGGCGCGCGTCCGCACGTCGTCGCACATCCCGCTGCCGGTGTCGCTCACGACGAGGCGCGCGTACCGGCCGGGCGGGACCGCCGGGTGCGCGTCGCGCAGGCTCCCCGCAGCGCCGACGCGGACCGCGCGCGCCTCGATCGACAGCCGGCCGCCGCCTTGCATCGCGTCGCGCGCGTTCAGCGCGAGGTTCATCACCACCTGCTCGAGCTGCCCCGCGTCCGCCAGCACCCGGCAGGCCGACGGACCGAGCGCGATCGCGAGATCGATGCTGTCGCCGACGGCGGCGCGGAGCGCGCCGTCCATGCCGCGCACGACGTCCCGCAGATCCAGCACGACCGGCTGCGCGAGCCCCCGCCGGCTCACCGTGAGCAGCTGCCGCGTCAGCGACGCGGCCCGCTGCGCGGCGCGCTTGATCTCGGCGAGATCCTTCTGTACCGGGCTCTGCTCGTCGAGCTCCTCTATCACCAGGCTCGTGTAGTTCAGGATGATCGCGAGCAGGTTGTTGTAGTCGTGGGCGATCCCGCCCGCGAGCCGCCCCACCGCTTCCATCTTCTGCGCCTGGCCGAGCCCTTCCGAGAGCTCGCGCCGGCGATCGTCGGTGCAGCGCGCGGAGGAGAGATCGACGATGGCCCCGACCACGAGCCGCTCGCCGCTCGCTTCCGCGATGGTCTCGGTCCTCATCACCCGGACCGCCGATCCATCGCGGCGGGTGAGGAAGCCCTCGACCGCGCCGGCCGGCGGCGGCGTCGCGCCGGCCGCGCCCCCGCCGAGGTGGAGATCGCCCGCCGCGAGCGCCTCCTCCCGCGAGCCATAGCCGAGCAGCCGGGCGAGCACCTCGTTGCAGTCGACGAGGCGGCCGTCGGGCGCGGCGACGTAGAGCCCCGCCGGCGAGCAAGCCGCGAACAGCGGGCTGTGCGCCACCGGATCCCTCGACGATCGTCCGCTGCTCATCGACGCATGGCCGTGGAGAAACGTTCCGTCGGAGGGACATCTCCGACAACCAGAACTGAAGCGCGGACTCTCCGTCTTTGCAACGTCGTTCACACCGGCCGCACCGCGAACGTCACTGCAGGGCGGCGCGGCGAGCCGCGCAGCGTGGACGGTGTCTCGTTCTCCACTTCTCTCTTCTCCCCTTCTCCCCTTCTCCCCTTCGCTATCCCCCTTCGCTATCCCCCTTCGCTATCCCCCTTCTCTATTGCATCGAACTGGCCTAGACCGCGCCGGGGCTCGAGCGAGCCCGCTGGAGCGCTCCATGTTCTTCCTCGACAGCTCGAACCCGGCCGAGATCAAGGAGCTTTTCTCCTGGGGCGTGCTCGCCGGCGTGACCACGAACCCGCTCATCCTCGCGCGCGACGCGGGCTGCGTCGATCTCGAGCGGCGCATCCGCGAGGTGCTCGCGGCGTCGGCGGGGCCCGTGTCGGTCGAGCTGACGAGCGAGGACGAGGCGGCGATGCTCGACGAGGCCCGCGGCTATCACGCGTGGGCGCCCGAGCGGATCTGCGTCAAGGTGCCGTTCAGCGACGTCGGCCTCAAGGTGACGCACGCCCTCGCGAAGCGCGGCGTGCGCACCAACGTCACGTGCGTGATGAGCTTCAACCAGGCGTACCTCGCGGCGCTCGCCGGCGGCGCGTACGTCTCGATCTTCAGCGGGCGCATCCGCGACATGGGCTACGCCGCGACCCCGGTCATCGAGCGCACGCGCGCGAGGCTCGAGCGCGAGCGGCTGGGCGCCGAGATCATCGTCGGCTCGATCCGCCACCTCATGGACGTGAACGAGGCGCTCGACGCCGGCGCGCACATCGTGACCGTGCCTCCCGCCATCTTGCGGAAGATGCTCCACAACCCGAAGACCGAGGAGACGATCCGCGAATTCAACGCCGCCTGGGAGAAGCGTGCTAAGTAGCCGCGCGTGAACGCCGAGCCCGGCCACGCGCGAGGAGACGGGGAAGACGGGGAGGGCCGCGAAGACCGCGGGCCGCGCCCTCTCGGTAACGGGGACGCCCCGGGTCGACGCTCGCCGCCCCGCGCCGCGCCGGAGGCCTTCGCCGGGCGCAAGTACGCGGTCGAAGAGGTGAACCGGGCCCTCGTCGCCGTCGCCGGCCGGCCGCGGACGGTGCTCGACGTCGGCTGCGGGATCGGGCTCAACGGCGCCGCCGTCAAGCGCACGGGCGCGCGCGTGACAGGGATCGATATCGCGCCCGGCTCGCTCGCGCGCGCCGGCGCGGCGCTCGACGAGGTCCTCGCCGCCGACATCACGAGCGACGCCGCCGTGCGCGAGGCGCTCGGCGACCGGCGCTTCGACCTGCTCCTGTTCGCCGACGTCCTCGAGCACACGACCGACCCGCTCGCCGTGCTCTGCCGCTTCCTGCCCCACCTCGAGGAGGACGGCCACGTCATCATCTCGCTCCCCAACGTCGCGGCCTGGCCGGTGCGCCTCGGCCTGCTCGCCGGCCGGTTCGACTACGAGCCGAGCGGCATCCTGGACGACACGCACCTCCGCTTCTTCACCCGCGCGTCGGCGGTCCGGCTCATCGAGCGCGCCGGGCTCGAGGTGCTCCGCGTGGAGCAGAACCCGATGCTCGTCCGGGCCGCCAAGGGGCTCATCCTCCGCGGCCTCGGCGCAGGCGACGACCCCGGCGATCTCGCCAGCTCGCTCCCCTACAAGGCGTATCACGCGCTCGTCCGCCCGCTGGAGGACGTGGTCGCCGACCGCGCGCCCGGCCTCCTCGCGTTCCAGCACGTGATCGTCGCCAGGAAGCCGCCGCGCCCGCGCCGGATGCGGCTCACCGTCGGCATGCTGACCATGGATGAAGAGGAGAGCGTCGGCGCCATGATCGGCGAGATCAGGAAGGCGGCGCCCGACGCGGAGATCCTCTGCGTCGACAGCTCCACGCGGGACAGGACCCCCGAGATCGCGGCCGGCCTCGGGGCGCGCGTGCTCCGGCAGGTGCCGCCCCGCGGCCACGGGCCGGCCATGGAGCTCCTCATGTACAGCGCCGCCGCCCGGAGCGATCTGCTCATCTACCTCGATTGCGACTTCACCTATCCGGCCGAGAACATCCCCGTGCTCAGGCGCCTCATCGAGGAGGAGGGCGCCGACGTGGTGAACTGCGCGCGCACCCGCACGAGGCCGGCGGCCATGCCGGTCCCGAACTACATCGCCAACCGCGCCTTTGCCGCCATGACACACGCGATGCATGGCATCCCGACATCTGACGTCCACAGCGGAATGCGCGCCTACCGCTGCTCGGTGATTCGCGCGTTCGATTTCGACGGTGAGGGCGACGCGTTGCCCATCGACACGCTGCTGTTCCCTGCGAAGTGCGGCTATCGCGTGGTGGAGCTGCCCATCGAGTACAACGAGCGCGTCGGCACCTCGAAGCTGCGCAAGCTGGCCGGCACGGTGTGGACCATGATTCGCCTGCTGCGCGCGCTCCCCGTCGGCGCCCGGCTCGGCGACCGCTACGAGCGCCGCTAGGCGTCACGCCGCGCGGCGACGCGAACGAAGCGCGCCGGGCTCATCGGCGTGTGACGTGAATGTGGCGTTAGCGACGCGGCGCGGCGTCACCTCGACCGCGTGGTCATCGCATTGCCGCCGCTTATACTCCGCACCTTGCGACACCAGAGGAGGCAAGAGATGCGGTTTCTGAAGGGTTTTTGCGTATTAGGTGTGTCCGCGCTGATGGGCGCGGCGGCGGGAGCGGGGTGCGGGGGCGACGACGCCGGCGAGACGAGCTCGAGCTCGAGCTCAGCGGGAGGGACCGGCGGCGGGGCTCCAGGCGACTGCTCGCCGACGAACCCGGTCTGCACGGCTGTCGCTTCCGAGTGCATTGCCGTCCACGACAATCAGGGCGCGACGAAGTTCGGTCTGCGGATGGCGCAGCTGACGATCACGAAGCCCGACGTACTCGCGGTCGGCTATATCGCCCGCCTCGTCGCCGAGGGCCTGACGATGAATCTGCCCGTGTGCAACTTGAATGGCACCGGGACCTTTTCCTGGTTGCTCGAGTTCGACACGGCGACCGGCAAGCTGCGCACCGGCGGCGCGATGCCCACCAGCGACCCGCTCGCGGGCTACTGCTTCGCCAACATGTCTGCAGGCGAGTTCGAGATCGCGCCGAAGGAGCTCGACGCTCCCCTGACCGACGGCGCGTGGAGCGGCGCGTCCGACATCCTGAACGTCCCGATCTTCCTGGACACGGGCGCGGGAGACGCGGCCACCGAGCCGATCGTCCTGCCCATGCACCAGGTGCAGCTCACCGACGCGAAGGTGTCGGCGGACAACAACTGCATCGGACGGTACAACCGCGAGGGGCTCAGCCCGATCGAGGCCTGCCTCCCCGGCCCGGACGGCGATCCCCCTGCGTTCATCAACGGCGGCAAGCTCACCGCGTTCATCACGCTGGAGGAGGTCGACCGGGTGATCATCCCCGGGATCGAGCAGAGCCTCTGTGTCGTGCTCTCGGGCGATATTGGAGAGTACGGCACCGGTGAGACGCCCAATACGTGCAAGCGCGACGAGAACGGGGAGATCGTGCTGAAGGGCGACTGGTGCAGCGCGACGAACTCGGCCGCGACGGACGAGTGCGCCGACGCCTATGCGCTCGGCGGCGAGTATGCCGCGAGCGCCGTCAAGATTACCGGTCTCTGTCCCCAGTAGCGCTTGCGGGCGGCTCTCCGGGGAGCGTACGATCTGTCGTGGCGTCCTGAAGCCCGCGCCCAGCGGGCGCGGCGCTGCGGGTCGTGCTCCCCCGGAGGGTTCCTTATGCCCCGCGTCATCAAGCATTTCTCCGCCATCCTTGTTCTCCTCGTCATCGCCGGATGTGCCGCTTCGGGAGGCGGGTGCGCCGGCTGTGGAATGACCCCCCTCCCCGCCGGCTTCAAGCCCGCGGACCGCATCGAGAACGCCGGCGCGGCGCGGCTCACGCAGTCGGGCGTCGAGTTCCTCGAGCAGAACCTGGGTGTCCTCGGGCGCGCGCTCCTCGGGGGTGGGGACGGTGGAATCATCACCTTCCCGATCCCCCGGTCCTCCGGGTCCGCGCTGGTCGACTACACGGTCTGTCCTGGTGGAGCCGACCCGAACGCGAGCCCGCCGAGGTGCACCGCGGAGATCGACGTGGGGAGCGCGGCGCTTCATCTCGAACCGCGGACCCCGCACAACCTGCGAATCCGGGGGTCTCTGCCGGTGCGCCTGCAGAACCTCCCGATCCTGATCGACTTCCTCGTCACGGACAGCACGGTCATCGCCACCCTCAACGGCAACGACGCGTGCCCGCCCGACGACCAGACCTTCACGAACATCAACCTCGACGTCGAGCTCTCGGTCGAGATCGACGTGAATCCGCAGCACTCGCGGCAGGGCTACTCCCGCGTCAAGATCGTCCGGCTCGGCATCGACGAGGATCAGCTCGAGTCGAGGCTGCAGCTCGACTGCGGCGACTCCGTCGCCGGCGACATCCTCGATTTCTTGAGCCCAATCGTCCTCCCCCTCCTGACCGGCTCGCTCGCTGACACGCTGAAGGCCCAGCTCGACCAGCAGCTCTGTCTGAAGGCGGATCCGACGCAGGACCCGGCCTGCCCCGACGGCACGAACGACATCGGCGGCGTCTGCCGCTACGGCACGCACGCGAACGACGAGTGCGCCTCGATCCTGCTCGGCGTCGAGGGCCACATCGATCTCGGCCGGCTGCTCGCGAGCATCTCCCCGGGCACGCAGGGCGGGTTCGACCTCCTGCTCGCCGGCGGCGGCACGAGCGAGCGGGACGACGGCTCCGATCTCGCGTGGGGCGACCTCAACCCGGTCGGCAACGGGCTCACCCTTGGCCTCTACGGCGGCGCCGAGCCGGTGCCGACATCGAAATGTGTGCCGCTGTCGAACATGGCGCTCCCGGCGGGCATCCCGATTCCCGATGAGCTCGTCGCCAACACCGTCTCCGACTGGCCAGCAGACCTTCCCGGCCCCCACGTCGGTCTCGCGATCTCCGAGCGCTTCGCGAATTATGCCATGAACGGTCTCTACAACAGCGGCCTGCTCTGTCTCGGGATCTCCACGGAGACCGTGCCTCTTCTCAACTCTGGCACGCTGGGGCTGCTGGCCCCCTCCGCAAAAGATCTCGCGCTGCAGCGAGAGTCGCAGCAAGTCGCGGTCGTCATCCGCCCGCAGGCGCCGCCTCGGCTCACGTTTGGCAATGGCACGAACGGAAGCGACGACCCGCTCATCCGCGTCCAGCTGGACCGGGCGAGCTTCGATTTCTACGTCTGGTCGCTCGACAGGTTCATCCGGTTCATGACGGCGACGTTCGACGTGGATGTGCCCATGAACCTCTCGGTCACCCCCGAGGGGCTCACGCCGGTGATCGAGGCGCTCAGGGTCGAGAACGGCGAGGTGACGAACAACGGACTGCTCCGGGAGAACCCCGACAACATCGCGGAGGCGCTGGGCGGCCTCCTCAGCGGTCAGCTCGGGCAGCTGATCGGCGGCGGCATCCCGGCGATCGATCTCGACGGGCCGCTCTCCGCGCTCGGGCTCTCGCTGGTGATCCCGGAGTCGGCCGAGGGCGCGGGCTCCCCCGGCCTGCGGAAGCTCACGAAGGGGCAGGACAACTACCTCGGCATCTTCGCGGCGTTCGGAACGACGGCGCAGCAGCGCTCGCCGAGCAGCGACACCCAGGCCGAGCTGAGCCGCAAGGAGGTGCGCGCCGAGGGGCTCCGCCTGCCCACGATGACCCGCGACAACGGGCCGACGGCGCGGCTCGTCATGAACTCGCCGCTCGACGACGGCACGCGGGCCGTCGAGTACTCGTACCGCATCGACAGCGGCGTGTGGCGCCCGTTCACGCGCGAGCGCATCGTCGAGCTGCGCGACGAGTGGCTGCGGCTCCCGGGGCGTCACGTGATCTCGGTGCGATCGCGGATCGCGGGCGCTCCCCTGTCGCTGGATCCCACGCCGGCGACCGTCGAGATGGTGGTCGACGTCGATCCGCCGGTCATCGCCATCGGCGCCGCGGTGGACGGCCGGGCGCCGCTCGAGGTGCGCGATCGGGTCTCGGACGCCGCGCGCGCGAAGGTGCGCGTGCGGCTCGACGACGGCGCGTGGTCCCCGTGGTCGACGGCGGCGGAGACGACGTCGGTGGACGTCGGTGACGCCGTCGACATCGAGGTCGAGGCCGTGGACGAGGAGGGGAACCTCGGCACGGCGCGGCAGGCGATCCTCCGCGGCCGGGTCCCCGTCGACCCGTCGGCGGGCTGCGGCTGCGTCATGGCTGGCGGCGCCGGCGAGACGCCGTCGGGCGTCCGCTGGCTCGGCCTCGCCGTCGCGGCGGCGGCCTTGCGGCTCGCGCGGCGCGGCGACCGGGGCCCGTCGCCTCGGCGCCCCGCGCAGCGCGGTGCGCGGGGCGTGAAGGGCGCGCTGGCCGGGGTCGCCGTCATGGCGCTCCTCGGCTCGCACGCCGGATGTTCGTGCAGCGAAGAGCCGGAGGAGGTGGAGCCGGGGTGCGTCGCGCCCGACTGCATGACGCTGGAGCACGGGCTCATCGGCGCGTACACCTCGGTCGCGGTCGCCGCCGACAAGCGCACGGTCTGGGTCGCCGGCTACGCGGAGGCCGACTGGCGGAACGCGTTCGCGTGGGGCGACCTCGTGGTCGGCACGTGGGACGGCGAGGCGGTCGCGTGGGAGGCGATCGACGGCGTGCCCGCGGAGCCCCCGGTCGACCCGGCCCGGTTCGACGTGAGCGGGTTCCGCGGGGGCCAGACCGACCCCGGCGACGACGTCGGCCTCTGGACGTCGATCGCGGTGGGGCCGGACGGCGAGCCGGCGGTGGCCTACTACGACCGCACGAACCGCGCGCTCAAGTTCGCGCAGCGGCGGGGCGACACGTGGGCGGTGAGCTTCGTGCAGCAGGCGCCGAGCAGCGACATCGGCCGTTACGCGAAGCTGCTCTTCGTGAAGGGGTCGCCCGTCATCGCCTACCTCGCGATGGAGCCGGGCGAGGGCGGTGCGGTCACGTCGAGCGTCCGGATCGCGACCGGCGAGAGCGCCACGCCCGGGGAGGGCGCGTGGCGGTTCGAGGACGTGGCGAAGGACGAGGCGACGCCGTGCCGCGCCTTCCTCTGCGGCGCCGGGGCGAAGTGCATCCGGAGCACGGGGCGCTGCGCGACGCCGCTCGCGGCCGGCGACTGCGAGCCGGGGTGCGCCTCCGGGCAGGCGTGCATCGACGACGGCGGCTCGCCGGCGTGCGCAGCGACCTCCGACGGCAACCGGATCGAGACGTACCCCGAGGCGATCGGCGACTACATCGCGATGGCGCCCGACAATGCCGCCGGGTTCGGCCTGGCGTTCTACGATCGCATCCACGGCGACGTGGTGATCGCGTCGAGGTCGATGGGCGCGTGGGAGACCCGCATCGTGGACGGCGCGGCGCCGGACGGGACGGACACGGGCGACGTGGGCATGGGGACGTCGCTGTTCATCGATCGCGCCGGCGACTGGCACCTCGCCTACGCGGACGGCCGCTCGGAGGGGCTGCGGTACGCTCGGGTGAAGGGAGGCACGGAGGTCGAGCCCTCCGAGGTGGCGGACGACGGGCTCGGGATCGAGGGCGTCCCCTTCGAGGACGGGCAGCACCTCATCGGCGACGACGCGAACGTGTTCGTGACGGCGGCCGGGGAGGTGCGCATCAGCTACCAGGACGCGACGAGCGGGACCCTGCGGCTCGCGATCGGGACGAAGAGCGGCGACGGCCACAGCTGGCTCATCCAGGAGATCGAGCAGGAGGGGCTCGCGGGCGCCTTCTCGCGCATCGTGGAGGTGGACGGGCGGCTGCTCATCGCGAACTGGTGGCGCGTCGGCGGACAGACCACGAAGGGAGACGTGGCGCTCGTCACCCCCTGAAGCGCGCGCCGGAGCGCGAGCGCCTGGGCCGCGAGACGACAGGATCACCGCGTGCGGCGTCCCCCTGGAGCGCTCGGCCGACGGATCGCCGTTGAGCAGGCGATCCGCCGACTGGGTATGCTCCCGGGTCGGCGCGGCCAGGGCGCGGGTGCGTCTTCTGCGAGGATCTGCAGGCAGAGCGAAGCGTCACAGGAAAGGCTTGGGACGATGAGAGCGACGGAACGAACGAGCAGCAACGCGGTGAGCAACGCATCCCCTGCGCCGTCCGGTGGAGCGCAGGACCAGGCCGGCGCGCCCGCGCAGCGCGCCGCGCGGCGGCGGATCGGCGTCCCGTTCTCGCTGTGGCTGTTTCCCGCCGCGTCGGCCGTCGCGGCGCTGCACCTCGCCGGGTGCTGGCCGCTGTCCTACGCCGAGGATTGCAAGGAAGACTCGAGGTACTGCCCCCCCGAAACGACGGGCGGCGGCGAAGGCCCTGGCCCCACGTGCGAGCCGGACCCGACCCAGGATGCGAGCACGGTGGTGGACCGGTGCGCGGTGTTCGCGAGCGCGGTCGCGGCGTCCGGAGGAGATGGGACGAAGGCCAGGCCGTACGCGTCGCTCTCGGAGGCGCTCGCGAACGCGAACGGCAAGCGGGTGCTGGCGTGCTCGAGCGGAGTATTCGAGGAGAGCGTCACGGTCAGGGCGGCCGTCGAGGTGATCGGCGGCTTCGACTGCGGCGCAGGCTGGACGTGGAGCCCGGCGGCGCGGAGCGCCATCGGCGGGCCCGGGAACAAGGTGACGCTCACGCTGACGGAGGACGCGGGCGGGACGCGGGTGCGGAGCTTCACGATCAGCGCGGCCAACGCGACGGCTCCGGGCGGATCGTCGATCGGCGTGGCGGTCGCGGACATCGACGCGCAGCTCGAGCAGGTCGACGTGATCGCAGGGAACGGGGTGAACGGCGCGAGCGGCGAGACGCCGGAGGTCGTGCAGGATGGCGCGGACGCGCTGGAGGACGTCTCGAGCGCGTGCCTCGTGGCGGTCTACAGCGGCCAGCCCGGCGTAACGACGTGCGCGGATGGCGAGACGAGCGGCGGCGCCGGCGGCCTGGGTGGACAGCCCGCTGTAGATGAAGGGCGCGGGCAGACCGGCAGCGACGGCGCGCCTGGTGCGGCCTCCCCGCCCGCATCCGGCATCGGCGGCATCGGACACGGGCAGACGGGAGAGACGGGAGAGACGGTGGAGTGCAGGGACGGCGCGAGCGGCGCGAGGGGCGCCTCTGGCGGCGCTGGTACAGCTGGCAACGGCACCACGCTGACGCTGGCCAGCATCACCGGAGGTGACGGCGGCGCAGGCGTCGGCGGGACGCGCGGTCAAGGCGGAGGTGGAGGAGGCGGCGCGAAAGCAGGACGTTTCTGCATGTCCAGCGGGGGTAGCTACATCGACGGCGCGGGCGCCAGCGGCGGCGGCGGCGGGGCCGGCGGCTGCGGTGGAACGGGAGGCGGCGGTGGCAAGGCCGGCGGGTCGAGCATCGGGATCCTCAGCCTGGGGACCAAGCTGGCGCTGACCGATGTGACCATCGCCGTCGGCAAGGCGGGCCATGGAGGTGAGGGCGGAGGTGGAAGCCCCGGCGGCGAGGGCGGCATGGGGGGCAAAGGGGGGAGTCGCGTCTCCGGCGCTGGCTCGCTCGCGGGTTGCATGGGTGGCAAGGGCGGTGCGGGCGGCGATGGCGGCCCTGGCGGCGGCGGCCGAGGCGGCCACGCGGTGGGCATCGCCTACCAGGTCACGCCGAGCCCCGCGGCCACCGAGGTGCCGTTCACTGGAGGCACGGCTGGCAACGGCGGTTCCGCCGGTCTCGGTGGCTCCCCCGGAAGCGACGGCGCGGCCGGGGTGAGCGGCGCCTGCTGGGATTTCGCCACGAACCAGAGCTGCCCGCAGCCGTGATCGGCGCCGCCGCGCCGTCAGGCGCTCAGCGACATCGCGCCGATCTCCGCCGTCGCCGGGCCGCTCACGCGCGCGCGCTCCGCGGCCACGAGATCGAGGAGCTCTTGCCGGGTCGCCTGCCCGCTGTCGAGCAGCGCGCGCATCGCGCCGTCGACGCAGCCCTTCACCCGCGCCAGGCGGGGAGCGCTCTCCCCGCCCTCCCGCGCGGTCAGCATGTCGTGCAGCATCCGCCTGAGCCCCGCCATCGCTTCGGTCTTCGAGCGCATCGCCATCACCTCGCCCGATCGGGCTAGCGGAGGCGGCGCGACCCGGCCAAGTTTCAGACGCGCGGCAGCTTGCCCAGCGCGAGGTCCGCAGCGTCGCGCTCGATCCCCGCGAGCGCGACCCCAGGGCCCTTCCGTGGGACGAGCACCACGCGGCAGCGGCCGCGCGTCGCCGTCTCCAGGTGCGACAGCCCGAAGTCGAGCGCCGCGCCGAAGGCGAAGACGAGCGCGCCCATGCCGAGCAGCTCCGGGGAGCCCGCGCGCGCGCCGTCGACGAGCAGCGACACGCCCAGGTACGTCCCCAGCCCCAGCGCGACGAGCCCCGTGTAGAGGGCGAGCCGCGGGTAGCGCACCTCGCGCGTCGCCCGGAGGAGCGCCTCGACCGGGATGTACGTCTCCCGCTCCTTCAGCGTCCGGCCGAACAGCTCGGTCCGGCTCCGGACGGTCACGCCCTTCGGGCCGACCTCCAGCGCGGCGGGCCGGCGGTACCGCAGAAGGAACCGCCCGGCGAGCCGGAGGACGTGCATCACGAGCAGGATCCCCGTCGCCGCCAGCAGCACGAGCGCCACCGGCCCGCGCGGCGGCGGTGACAGCTCGCCCGCGAGCCGCGCCGTCACCCCGCCGTCGCGCTCCGGCGCCCATCTCTCGTCCCCGGTCGCCCCGGCGCCCTCCTGCGCGGCCCCGCTGGCGCTCGGCGCGCGGCTCGGCCGCCTGCCGGGCGACAGCGCGTCGCGCAGCAGCGAGCGCACGATCGGATCGCGCACGTCGTCCACCAGCGCCGCGGCCTCGGCGCGCGCGTCGGGCGAGGCGCTCCCCCGCAGCGCCGCCGCGGCGATGATCGCGCCCGCCCGGCCGAGCTGCGGCAGCGCGCCCTGGTCAGCGCGCCGGACCAGCGCGGCGATCGACCGCCAGAGGCCCGCAGCGCGGTCGCCCAGCGCGGCGTCCAGCGCGGTCAGCGCGTCGACGGAGGTGTACGTCGCCAGCCAGACGAGCGCCTCGGCGACGCGGCCCTCCGCCTCCGGCCCGTCGGGCGGCGAGAGCGCGACCCCGCGCGCGAGCAGCGTGGCCAGGAGCACACGGGTCGCGCTCCCCGCGCCCTCGCTCGTGCCGCGCTCGAGCGCCCGGACCACGTTGCCGAACCGGGTCTCCGCGTCGGCGACCGACAGGCCCGCCCGGTCGACGAGCTCCGCGAGGCCGCCCTCCAGGGTCGTCCGCCGCTCGTCCGCGGCGGCAAAGGCCGCGGTGTGGACGACCCGCGCGAGGTCGTCGCCGCGGGGGTGTCCGGCAAGCTCATCGAGCACGGCGTACGGAGAGTGTTCGGGCGTCATCGGCGCGGGCTGGTCGGATTAACTGAACGCCGCCGCTTTGGCTAGTGTTCCGCGCGGCCCGGGCCGCGCTCCGCCCCGGCACGGCCCCCCTGACCCCGGCGCGGCCGCCTTCGCCCCGGCGCGGCCGCTCTCGCCCCGCGCGCTACGGCTTCCGCGCGCCGCCCTGCTCCAGGAGCGCCTTCTCCACGAAGCCCATGATCAGCTTGAGCTGCCGGTTCGTGACGTGGAGCTTCGACCAGATGACCTTCCCGTCGGTGTTGAAGGCGATCTCATCCACTACATCGATCCTCGTGATCCCCAGGTCGATGGTCCGGATCGCGTTCAAGGTCTTCGTGAGCTCCTGCGCGTGAACCAGCGCATCTTCAGCGGATTCATCGCCCGCCGTGAGGGCGAGGTCCGCGCCCCCGTCCTTGGTCGGCGTGACGGTGAGGCGCATCCAGGCGAGGCTGCGCGGGACCGCCTGGACCCCGCGGAACGCGTTCGCGGGCGTGAGCATCGAGATGACGATGCCCGCAGCTGAAGATTTGTTGAATCCTTTCATGGACTTCAACTTGGACAGCTGATCTTCTTCAGCAGCGGGAAGGACCACGAGCAGCCGCCGGTCCGGGACCATCGCGAAGATGCGCTTGCTGCGGTCGGCGGTGGCCCGGGCGGCGGGGACGGGGGCGTCTTCGATCCACGAGCCGTTCGACCGCTGCACGATGACATCGACGGCCGCGCGCATGGTCTCCTCGGGCGCCCGGTAGTCCATGACGGCGACGACCTTGCTGGAGTCGCGGAGCTGCGGCCCGGCGATGAGGAGGTGGTCGATGTCCCGGATCGGGTCGACGGCGGTGTCGCTGAAGAAGGACTGCCACTGGGGGATGGTCGTCAGGATCCGGCCGAACCACGCGCCGAGCTCGTGGTTGCGGAGCCGGTCGCCGGCGATGAGCACCTGGACGTTCGGGTCCTTCGACGCGAGCTTGCCCGGCGCGCCCGCCGCGCTCAGCGGGGTCCGCAGGTTCGGGTGGTCGCCGTCGTTCTCCGTGCCCCCATCGCCAGACGCGTCCGGGCCTGCGTCGCCCGGCGGCTTCCGGCGCGGCCGTTCGGGCGCGCCCGCGTCCGGCGCCTCCGGCGAGGCGCTCGCCGACGCGGCGGGCGGCGTCGCGGGCGACGGCGTCGCCGGCGCTGCGGCGCCCGCCCCGGAAGGCGCCCCCTCGCCGCCGCTCGCGGAGGGCGCCGCCGCGACCGCGCTGGGGTCGTCCGCGAGGAGATCGAGATCGATCGGCACGATCGTCTCGCCGGCGTCGTAGTCGGCCAGCTCGCCCCGGAGCGCGAACATCGCGTCGAGCCACGCGAACAGCGGGGTCGGGAGCAGGGGCAGGTGCAGGAGCACCGCGACGACGGCCGCGGTGACGAGCGCCCGCCTGGATGCGGCGCGAACGAGCGGGACGACCGCGGTGCCACGGCCCACGCGCTGGACCTCCGTCGTGTTGTTCAAGCCACGCCCCGGGGTCCGTTCCGCCACGGCGGTACCCTAGCAGCAGCCGTCCGAACGGCATCCATGCCCCGGAGCGCGCCCGCGCCGCGCGTCGCGGCTTCGTGGCACGTCGTTCGCTCAAGCGATGGTCATGCGATGCCGCCTGCCCCGGCGTCCGCCGTCGTCAGCTCGAGGGGCGCGCGCTCCGCAGAGAAGTGGATCGACACGTGAGTGACCAGGTACTAAGACCGCCGAGCCGACCCGACCCTACGGGTCGATCATCAGACCGCGAGGATCGGGAAGGCCGGTCCTCGCCCAACGCTGTGGATGCGATGAACCGCTCTCAGGCGCCCCGCCCTCGCGGGCAGAAGGACCCCGCACGATCGCACGGCAGCGGCAACGTCCGCACCGACGACCTGCGGAACCCGCAACCGGCGCCGGGCGCCGGACGCGCCGAACGCGCCGGCGGAGGCGGCGTCGCGCGCACCTCGCTCGTGTCCAGCGCGCTCGGGTTCATCGCCGCGGCGGCTTTCGCCGGCACCGCGGCGTGGGCGAGCGGCTGCCAGGGCGAGGCCCCTCCCGGCCCCTCCACCGAAGGCGCCTCCCCGCCCGAGCGGACGTCGTCCCTCCCCCGCCCCGCGCCCTCGGCGCGCGCCGCCGCGTCCGCCGAGGCGCCCAAGGAGGCCCCGACCGCCGCGCCCTCGGAGGCCCCGGAGCCGCCCGCGCCCGACAAGCCGTACACGGGGCCGCTGCTCGGCTCGATCGTGCCGCAGGCGGCGGTCTATCCGACGATGGAGTTCTCCAAGCAGCGGCTCGGCTACATCCGGCTCGGCGGCAAGGTGCCGGTCGATCCGAAGCCGATCAAGGGCGGGAGCTGCGCCAAGGGCTGGTACCGCCTCCTCGACGGCGGCTACGTCTGCGGGAGGTCGGCCACGACGGACCTCTCGAACCCGCAGGTCCGCCTCGGCATCACGCCGCCGAACCTCGACGACGTCCTCCCGTACAAGTACGCCTTCAACACGACCCACGGCACGCCGCTCTACCGCTCCGTCCCCTCGAAGGACGAGATGACGCGCTACGAGCCGTACCTCGAGTCCTCGAAGCGCAAGCGGAAGGAAGAGGAGAAGCAGCGCGCCGAGGCGCTGTACGAGGAGACCGAGAAGGAGGTCGCCGCGGCGGCCGCCGCTCGCGCCGCGGCGAGCGCCGAGGCCGCCGCGATCCCCGCGCCGGTGGCCGCCGTCGCCGCGGATCCGGCTGCAGTCGAGGACAAGGCGGCGGCCGTCGCCGCGGCCGCGTCGCTCGGCATCGCGCCGGCGCCGGTCGAGGAGGAGCCCGAGAAGCCCTGGTGGGAGAACGTCGACGAGAAGGGCAGGCCGCTCAACGTCACGCTCGCCGATCTCGACAAGGACGCCGACTCGACGGTCGCGAAGCGGATGGTCAAGGGCTTCTTCGTCGCGGTCGACAAGACCTTCGGCTGGAACGGCCGCAGCTGGTACAAGACGACCGCGGGCCTCGTCGCGCCGAGCGACCGCATGTACATCATCAAGCCGCCGGCCTCGCAGGGCATCGACTTCCCCGAGGGCGCGAAGTCGGTCGGCTTCATCCTCGCGAAGTCGGCGAGCAAGTACCAGTTCGACGCCGAGAAGAAGTCCGTCTCCGTGGCCGGCTCGCTCGATCGCTTCGCGGCGTTCGGCCTCACGGGCGAGAGCCACACCCACAAGTCGACGGTGTACCGGAAGACCACCGAGGGCTGGTGGATGAAGGGCGCCGACGGGACGTACACCGATCTCGGCGCCCCGCCGCCGGATCTCGCGCCGGGCGAGAAGTGGATCGACGTGAACCTGTCGCGCAAGACGCTGGTCGCGATCGAGGGCGACAAGCCCGTCTTCGCGGCGCTCATCTCGCCGGGGAGGCGCTCGAAGGACAAGAAGAAGGACCACCCCACGCACACGGGGGTGTTCCGCATCCGCGAGAAGCACGTCGCGACCACGATGGACGGCGACGGCACGGTCGCGGGCGATCTGCCGTACAGCATCGAAGACGTGCCGTTCGTCGCGTATTACGACGGCTCGTACGCCCTCCACGGCGCCTTCTGGCACGGAAACTTCGGCCGGGAGATGAGCCACGGCTGCGTGAACCTCTCGCCGCTCGACGCGAAGAAGGTCTTCTTCTGGAGCGAGCCCAGGCTCCCGCGCGGCTGGCACGGGGTCTGGGCCACGCCGGAGAACCGCGGCACGCTCGTGTCCATCCACGAGTGAGCGGGCCGCGCGGCCGCTCGGCGCGCGCGGCCGCGCGACGAGGACGCAGCAACACCGTGCGCTCCCCATCGAGCGGGCCGCCCGGGAGCGGCCGGACCGGGCTCGCCGCGACGCGTGGTACGAGAGCGCGCCGGAGCCGCGCCTCGCCTCGCCTGGACTCGCCAGCGGGCCTGCCGCCTGCCACCCTGCCTCCGCCGGTTGCTGGAAATCCGGGCGGGCCGTGCTCGGAACAGCTTGAACGGTCGCTTTGACAGGGCTCCCTCTTGACTCGGGGCTCCCCTTCGCACACTTGTGGAGCCGCCATGGACCAGTTCTCGGCGCACCTCGACCGCGGGTGGGATCTCGTCCAGCGCGGGGACACGCGCGGAGCAGAGGCGTCGGCCCGGCGGGCGCTCGAGCTAGATCCGAACTCGCCGGAGGCTCACAACCTGCTCGGCTTCGTCGCGGCCCTCGAGGGCGAGGGCGAGGAGGCCATCGAGGCGTACCGCCAGGCGATCGCCCTCGATGACACCTACCTGGAGGCGATGCTCAACGCCGCCGAGGTCTACATCCACCCGCTCGGCGATTTCGACCAGGCGATCGAGATGTGCGACCAGGCGCTCGATCTGGCCGAGGTCGACGAGGAGATCATCGACGCGCTCCTCCTGAAGTTCGACGCGCTCCTCGGCAAGGGAGATCTCGACGAGGCGGCCCAGGTCGCGGCGAGGATCCCCGAGGGCCCCTACGACAACCCGAACCACACCTTCCTCGTGGGCCGCGCGTTCTACGAGATCGGCCAGGCCGACAAGGCCGCCGCCCTCATCGAGGAGGCAGCGCTCAAGGACCCGCGGCACGCCGAGGCCCACTACTACCTCGGCCTCATCCGCGACGAGCGGGGCGATGTCCGCGGGGCGACGCAGGCCTTCCTGCGCTCCCGTGAGCTCGACGTCGAGCTCGGCATGCCCCCCTGGGCGCCGAGCCGCGACGGCTTCGTGACGCTGGCCCAGAAGACGGTCGCCGCGCTCAACCCCGTGCTCCGGCGCTACGTCGAGGGCGCGGAGCTCTACATCTCCGACGTGCCCGGGATGGAGCTCGTGGCCGAAGGCGTCGATCCCCGCGCGCTGGTCCTCCTGGACGGCCTCAACGCCGACGAGCGCGAGCGGGGCCTCCGCGGCAGCGCCGAGGTCCACCCGTGCGCGCGGGTCTTCGTCTACGCCCTCAACGTCGCCCGCCTCGCGGGCAGCATCGAGGCGCTGGAGCGCGAGATCAACCTGGCGCTCGAGCGCGAGATCACCGCGACGTTCCTCGAAGCCGAGCAGAACGAGCGGACCGAGAAAGAGCTCAACTGATCGAGCGAGGGCGCTCCTCGCCGCGACCGCCGCGCCGCGTGCGCGCGCGGGGCGCCGCTTACTTCCACTTGACGGCGATGATCTCTGTGCTGATGCCGGGTGACGAACGGATGATGACGGAGCTCATCAGCCGATGCACGGCGCCGAGCCCGACGCCGAGCCCCTGACCGGGCATCCTCGGCGTCAGCCGCGCAGAGCTCGACGAGGACGGGCCGCGATCGCTCTTCGGCCCGACGTCCTCGAGCAGCGCCAGCTTCGGGTCCAGGCCTGGGCCGGAGTCGCGCACGATCACCTCGACGCCCCACCGACCGCCGCCCGCCTGCGTGTCGTCGCGGATCGCGCGGATGCTGATGCTCCCGCCGCCGCCGTGGCGCACCGCGTTCGACACGAGCTCGGCGATCGCGATCGCGAGCTCGTGCTGGGCGCGCTCCGAGAGCCCTGCCCAGCGCGCGATGTGCGCGCCCTCGGCCGCGCAGGCGAAGCGATCCTCCTCGCGCGTGACGGGGATGCTGAACGCGGGCGGGGACCGCTGCGTCACGCCGCGCCCCTGTCGCGGACCACGGCGACGACGCACGTGGCGTCATCGAACGACTTCTTGTGGGCGTCGACGATCCGGCGCGCCATCTCCTCGGGATCGAAGTCGCGGAACGCGCCGAGATCGAAGCCGCTGGAGATCCCGTCGGAGTGGAGCAGGACGACATCGCCAGGCGATATGGGGAAGCGAAAGCTGCGGAGCCGCCGCACGCGCCGCCCGAGGATCCCCGCCGAGCAGAAGCTGGGCATGGCCGTCCGCGTGATCGCCTTCATCGCGATGTTGCCGACGCCCGAGAACTCGAGCTCGCCCACGCTCTCGTCGATGCGCAGGAGCGCAGCCGCGGCCCCGCGCGTCGACGCGAGCTGCTCCCCTGCCCCGGTCAAGAGATCCTCGATCGGCATCGACGCGTGGTCCTCCACGTAGCGGCAGAACGCGGAAGCCGCTTGCGCGGCGTGGGGACCGTGACCGAGCCCGTCGGCGAGGCCGATCAGCACCCACGGGGAATGTCGGACCACCACCACCTCGTCGCCGGCGATCTCCTCGCCGGCGGCGACGCAGCACGCGGTCCCGATGGCAACCGTCATCCGAGGTACTTCCTGACCGTCACGGTCGTCCCCGCGCCTGGCGCCGTCTTGACGTCGAACGCATCCATGAGCGCCTTCGTGCCGCGGAGGCCCGCGCCCATACCGTGACGCGAGCGGTACTTGCCGCTCAGGATCTCCGGCAGGTTCGTGATCCCAGGCCCGTTGTCCTGCGCGACGATCTCGATCGCGCGCATCGGCGAGGTGAGCGAGCGGACGACGACCTGTCCGCTGCCCGCGTACCTGACGATGTTGCGCCCGAGCTCGGAGATCGCCGTGACGATCTTCGTCTGCAGGACGTCGCTGACGAGGTGCTCGATGCAGAGCTCGCGGCCGGCTGACCGCGCGCGCAGCACGTCCTCCTCGTTGCGCACATCGATGGTGATCTCGCGCGGCGCAGGGGCAGCGTGGTCGAGCTCACCGAGCTCGGAGATGCACCGATCGAGCTGCGCCTGGTCGCGGACGAACAGCTTCACCCCGCGCTTGACCTCGACGAGGAGGCGCCGGAGATCACCCTCGCGCGCGACCAGCGGATCGACCTTCGCCTGCCGGATCCCGCAGTCGATGACGCTCTTCCTCACCGCAGGCGAGAGGAACTGCGCCAGCACCGTCTCGATCTGATCGGTGATCGAGCGGCCGACGATCTGCGGAGACGACGGCACGGGGCCGCGCGCCGACTGCGGCGTACCCGGCAAGCGCGTCGACACCGGTCCGCTGGACCGGCTCGACGGCGGCCCCGTGGCGCCGCCGCTGGAGGGCGGTCCGTCACGAGGAGGGATCTTCATGCGACACCTCGTTCGTGAGCTCCGGCGGCATCATGTCGTCCTCCGCGGACGGCGCGAGCATCTCGACGGCGCGCTCCAGGTTGAGCGCCGTCACCACGCCAGGGATCTCGAGATCCATCTCCACGAGCGCGATCGCGACCGCGGGGCGCAAGCCGCACACCGCCGTCCGGACGCCCATCAGCCGGGCCGTGAGCGCGATGTCACGGATGGCGCGGGTGAGATAGCTATCGAGAATCTCGACACCGGAGAGGTCGACGATGAGGCCGCGGGGCGATCGCGCTTCGATCGACCCGGTCACGTCGTCGCGCAGCTGCTCCACCTGGCCGTCGGTGAGCCCGCCCTGCACCGAGACGATTAAGTTCCCGAAGAGGCCCACGATGGGGACCCTACCCGCTTGCATCAAGTGGACGTCTCCTTCCTCGCGCTGAGCTGCAGCTGTGTCGTGGTCATTGCACCGCTGCCCGACGGATCGAAGGCGGCCCGCGGGCCGCCAGGTGTGAACGGTTGTCCTGTCTGCTTCTCGTTATCTTTGGCCGCGCCGCGGCGGGTCCCCATGAGGGACGCGGGCGTCGGCTTCTGGCCGGCGAGCGCCATGCTCTCGCGCAGCGCATGCTTGAGGTTGCGCGCGGCGCGCACGGTGCCGAGGTTGATGCCGAGCTCCACCATCGTCTGCGCGACGGCGGGCCTGACCCCGGTGATCCGACACCGCGCGCCGAGCAGCTCGACCGCCTTCATCAGCTTCATGAAATGGTCGGCCGTCCGCGTGTCGATCACCTCGACGCCCGTCACATCGATGATGACGTAGCGCGACTGGCGGCGAACGATCTCGTCGAGCAGCCGCTCCATGATCTGGGCGCTCCTGCGCGAGTCGACGACGCCGATGATCGGCAGCGCGAGGACGTCGTCCCACAGCTCGAGGATGGGCGTCGAGATCTCGTCGATCGCGTAACGGAGCCGCTCGACGAGCTCGCTCTTGGCGCTCTCGCTCTCCACGAGGTCGCGGTTCTTCGCCTCGAGATCCTCGATGAGGCGCTTCTTCTCGGTCGCGTCGCGGAACACGGCGACGGCGCCGGAGATCGCCCCGTCCTTGCCCCGCATCGGGCTGGCGCTGACCGTCAGGAACAGGCCGGACACCGGGCCGGTCTCGATGCGCGGCTCGGAGAACACCGACGGCACGCGGACCGACCGCGGCTCGACGTCGTCCCCCTGCGGCCCCGCGGTGGGCGCGAGCGTCGGCATCGCGCCGCCCGCCATGCCGTTGGATCGGCGGGCGACCCGCACGTCCTGGTCGGCGGACTTCCTCGCGAAGAGCTCGATCTGATCGACCGTCTCGCCGCGCAGCGCGCGCGACAGCGGGTGCTCGGATATCGGCCAGGGGGTCGCGCGATCGGGGAAGAACAGCGTGGCGTCGCCGGGCCCCGCGTCGTCCCCCGAGGTGAGGTCGAGCGGCGCGCGGCCGAGCATGTGCTCCGCGGCCGGGTTGCGCATCAGGAGCTCGCCCCTGTCGTCAACGACGGCGACGCCGTCCGCCATGCTGTCGAGCACGAGCTTGAAGATGCCAGCCTGTCGCCGCAGCTCCTCGTCCGCTCGGGCCAGCTGCTCGCCGCGCTCGCGCGCCTCGCGCGCCGCCCGGTCGAGCTGCGCGGCCTGCTCCTTCGCCGCGCGCTCGTGCCCCTCGATCTGCTGCTCGAGCGTCGCGACGCGCTCCGTGAGCCTCGCAATCTCTTGCCGCAGAGCTTCTTCGCTCATCGCGAACTCCCCGTCGTAAGCCCGCGCGCGCCGTGCGTGGCGCCAGGCAGCGCGTCCCTCCGGTGCGCGGCGCGGAGCATCCCCTTGCAGGATTGCTCCAGATGCGCGCGCCGGGAGGATGAGCCGCGCGGGCGAAACGAGACGGCCGCGGAGAGCGCGTGGCTCTTCGCCGTCCTGTCCGTCCTTTGCACGCTCGTGACGCTCATTTCTTCTCCTCGCAGGGTGCCCTGTCCCAAGCGGGGACCGTGTCCAGCACCAGTCGAGAAACACAGCTTATCGCCAACCGGGCAACCCACCGTCAAGCTTCGCGTCAGCCATGCGTGTCGCTTGTGGCGACGGCATCCACCGTCGCCCAGCCGAGGTAGCCCGTGCCCGCACAACCGCTCCCGTGCCCCGCGTCACGATCGAGCACGCCAGCAGCAGCTTATGCCGCGCCGCAGCGCAGCCGAGCTCGGTTGGCGCGCACCTCCTGCTTCCGCTCCTCGGATGTGCGGATGGAGAGGGCCGGAGCTCACGTGAGATTCCCCCCATGCGACGCGCGCCGGTCACCAGCGCGGATTGCGTGATCACAGCCGCGCGCGGGTCGCTCAACCTCAATCGCCGAGGCTCTGACGCTCGCGAGCGCGCCGTCGCTTGGCCTTGCGCTTCGAGTCGGCCGGGCGCCGAGGGTCTGGGCCGCTCTCGCCCGTGGTCGGGGCACCCGCGTCGAGCCAGCGCCACAGCGCCATCTGGTCCGCGGTCGCCCCGTGACGGATGGCGCGCTTCAAGATCTTCTTGGCGAGCACCAGCTTGCCGCATCGGGCGAGCGCGTGCGCGTAACTCGCGGCGATGTCGGCCTCGCCTGTCTGCGCCTCGGTGGCCTGCGCCAGGAGCGGCAAGGCGTCGTGCGGGCGGTTCAGCGCGACGTCGTAGAGGTGCCCCAGGTTGTGCGCGTACCACGGATTCTCGGGCGCGATGGCCAGCGCGCGCTCGTAGGCGCGCGCGGCGTAGCGGTAGTTGCCGAGCAGCGACTGCGCCAGGCCCAGCACCGCCCAGGCGCCGTCGTCCTCCTCGTGGAACTGCAGCACGCGGCGCGCGAAGAGCGCGGCGCGCCACGGATCGTGCTCCACACCCATCTCCGCGAGGTGGCGGTGCGCGTAGAGCCACGGCTCGCTCCCGGGCGCCGTCGCGCGGGCCAGGCGCGCGAGCAGCGGGAGCACCCTGTCCGCATCGAGCTTGTCAGCAAGCGCTCGATCGATGTCCCGTCGAAGCCGGTCGATGTCCTCCGCTCCACTGCGCCCCATCCCTTCCGTGATACGACCAGTGGGCGAGCTTGGCTAGCGCGTTGCGCGCCGAGCGGCGACGCCTGGACGACGTCGCACGCAAGCCCCCACCGACGTACCATCGACCTGCGCCGCCAGGCGGTGTCGTGCGCCGCGCGGAACCGCTTGAAACGCCCGCGTGGAGCCCGCTCCGCCGCCATGTGGCAGCGGACAGACGCTCTTGCGTCGATCCGCGCGACCCGCGCTCAGGCGTCCTCCGCCACCTCTTCGGCGCTTGACGTGCGCTCCCGAGCCTGCTCCGCGCGCGCCTCCTTGCCCGCGATCGTCGCGCCGTTCAGCGTCGCCACGACCCGCGCGAGCTCGGCCTTCGGGACGCTGACGAACGCGTTGCGCTCGCGCACCCGGATGCGCCGGATGTCCCCCTTGGCCATCCCGCCCCGCTCGATGAGCGCGCGCTGGAAATCCGCCGCGCGCGCGCCGTCGCGGCGGCCGAGGTTGATGAAGACCTCGACGAACTCTCCGTCCGCCTCGTCGCGCGAGGGCTCGGCGCGCGGCGCTTCGCCGGCCTCGCCGCTCTCGATCTCGACCGCGGCCTCGCCGGTGGCCGACGGCAGGGCGCCGCTCGTGCGCTCGCGCTCGCCGCCACGCGACACCGGCGAGCCGGGCGCCGGAGACGGAGGCTCGCCGAGGATCGGCTCGTCGTCGCCCTCCTCCTCGGGCGGCTGCCACATGGTGAAGTCGGCGTGGCGCGAGAACGGCTGTCCCGACGCGCCGCCCTGAGGCCTGCCCGGCGCGGCGCCGGCGGCGCCAGCGGCGCCAGCGCCGCGGCGCGCCGATAGCAGCGTCGCAGCGGGTCGATCGCGCAGGCGCTCCGCCGGGCCGCGGCCCGACCCGCCCTCGGCTCGCGGCGGCTCGATCCGCATCAGCGGCTCCGGCCGCGTGAGCGGCTCGACCGAGACGGGGCCGTCGTCGCGCGCCCGCGCCCCCTCGGGCCGGCGCGGCTCTTCCCCCCCGGGCGCGTCCGCGCCGCGAGGGCCTCGCCGCCCCTCGTCCCGGCGGAGGCGCAGCGATCGCCGATCGCGCTCTCGCCCGCGATCCCGATCGCCCTCACGCGCCAGCTCGCGCTCGCGCTCGCTGCGCTCCGTCTCGGGCGAGCGCGGCTCGGCCGAGTCGGCCGCGCGGGGGATCGCCTCCCGCGCCGCCCGCCCGCGCGCCGCGGGCTCGGGCTTCGTCGACGGATCCGTGCCGCGCCCCTCGCTCTCGCGCGCCGCCGCGCGCTGCGGCTGCTGGGCGCGCCGCGCGGCGCTCGCCTCCTCCTGCGCCGTCGGCCGCGCGCCGAGGTGATCGCGCAGGAGGCCCGCCACGATCGCCTCGGCCTGGTCGTGCGTGAGCAGCCGGCGCGCGAGCGAGAGATCGTCGCGGTGCGTGCCCTTCGACAGGAACGCCTCGGCGAGCATCGCGACGAGATCGGCCTCGGCGCGCGTCTTGAGCTCCCCCTCCGTGGGGAGCTGCTTCTCGAGCGGGCGGATCTTGTACGTCAGCCGGAGGATGTAGAGCGGCCCGACGTCCTGCGGCGTGATCAGCGCGATCGCCGTGCCGGTGCGGCCCGCGCGGCCGGTGCGGCCGGTGCGGTGCACGTACGCCTCGGCGTCCTGCGGGAAATCGTAGTTGATGACGTGCGTGAGGTGCGAGATGTCGATGCCGCGCGCGGCCACGTCGGTGGCGACGAGGAAGCGCAGGCGCCCCTCGCGCGTCGCGCTCATCACCTTCTCGCGATCGGACTGCGGCAGATCGCCGTTCAGCCAGTCGGCGTCGTAGCCCTGGCGCTTCAGCGCCCCGGCGACCGCCTCGGTCTCGTCCTTCGTATTGCAGAAGACGACCGCGTTCTCGGGGTTCTCGACCTCGATGATGCGGACGAGGGAGGTCAGCTTGTCGCCCGTGATCAGGTAGACGTAGTGCTGGATCTGGAGCGCGCCGACGGCGTCGCCCGAGAGGGTGATGAACTCGGGCGAGCGCAGCTTGCTGCGCGCGATGCGCTCGATGTCGGGCGGGAGCGTCGCCGAGAACAGCAGCGTCTGCCGCTCCGGCGGCAGCTCGGCGAGGATCGCGGTGAGCTCGCGCTCGAAGCCCATCGAGAGCATCTCGTCGCACTCGTCGAGCACGAGCAGCCGGATGTGCTTGGCGACGATGGTCCCGCGGCGCAGGTGGTCGAGCACGCGGCCCGGCGTGCCGACGATGACCTGCGCGCCCGCGGCGAGCGCGTCGATCTGCCGCTGCATCGGCGCGCCGCCGTACACGGCGACCACCTTGATGCCCTTGCGCTTGCCGAGGCGCTCGACCTCCGCCGAGACCTGGAGCGCGAGCTCCCGCGTCGGGCACAGCGCGAGCACCTGCGCCTGCGCGAGCGAGCGCTTCACGGCATGATCGACGATCGGGAGCCCGAAGGCCGCCGTCTTGCCGGTGCCGGTGCGCGCCTGCACGACCGCGTCGCGCCCGCGCGTCACCGGCTCCCAGACGGCGAGCTGCACCGGCGTCGGGTGGACGTAGCCAATCTCCGCGAGGGTCTCGCGCAGCTCGGACGACAGAGGGAGCACATCGAAGGTAGGCGGCGGCTGGGGCTTGTCGCCGGTCTGCGCTTCACCCGCCACTGCGGCAGGGGGAGAAGGAACGGTCATGTCGGTCATATCGTCCTGCGTGATCGCCGCGTCGGGGTATTATCTCGGGGACGCGGGCCCAAGCTGGCCATCGACGATCGCCCGGACCCGCCGCCGCAGCGGAGCCAGATCGCCTGCCTCGCGCCGCGCTGCGTGCTCCTCCGCATAGCGGAGCCGCTCGATGGCGTCGAGAGCGCGCTCGTTGTCCTCCGAGCCCCGGCACGAGGCGGCCACTCCGTCCCGGTAGGTCCACGCCGGAGCGAGCGTGCTCCTGAAGCGGGCGAGGGCGGCGTCCTCCCCGTCGGTCCCGGGGGCGGCCTCCCTGGCGTGCTCGACGGCCCGGACGAGCGCCAGGAGGCCCTCCTCGCAGCTCGCGTAGGGCGACGGCGCGGCCGGCAGAAAGAAGACCTGCCGGATCAGCTGGAGGGTGCACGAGGCGATGATGAGCGCGGCGAAGCTGTAGTACGCGACCAGGGCGATGCGCCGGCCACGGGCGCGAGGCCCGCCAGGGCGGCGCCGCGCTCCAAGAGGGCGCGCTCGCGCCTCGGTCCCCGGCACGGCCGGGGCGGGAGCGATGGGCGCGGGAGCTTGAGCGGGCATGGGAGCTGCGATTCCTAGGGCGGGCAGGGGTGCGCGGCCGCCGACGGTCGGGCTCCGCTTCCACGGTCCCTTCCGTGCGGGCCAGTGCTATCACCTCGCCGCGGGCGCGACGAGATGCTGTTGGACGGGAGCAGCGCGAGGTGACCGACAGGACCGCGGCGCTCCGCATCATCGCCCGCCGATCCGCTGCGGCGCTCTCCGCGCTGGCCCTCGTCCTGGGCCCGCCCGGGGCCGCGCTGGCTCAGCCGCTCCAGGACAACGCCTACACCATCGACCTCTTCCAGGGGCCCATCCTGGCGCCGCTGCGCGTGACCGGGATCGCTGGCGCCTACGCCGGCTACGCCGAGGGGATCGCCGGCATGGTCGCCAACGCCGCGGCGCCCGCGCTCCGCGAGCCGTTCAGCATGCGCTGGCTCGAGTGGGACGTGGCCGCGTCGATCTCGCTGCCCATCGAGCTCTTCGAGAACAACGACTTCGACAACAGCGGCGACATCGATCTCGATTACTCGAATTTCGTGTACCTGACCCTCGGCGGCCAGCTCCAGGCGGGCGACTTCGGCGTCGGGGTCAACGCCGAGCTGCAACGGTACTCCCTGACGGACGAGGCCGGCGCCGAGACCACGGTCGTGATCGGCAAGTACCATTTCCTCGGCGGCGTCCGCCTGCTCGGCGACGCGCTCGTGCTGGGCGCCGGCGCGCGCGCGGTGACGCTCAACCTCGGCGCCGAGCAGACCGACCTGACCATCGCGGGCATCTCTCCGGAGCTCGGGGTGCTCGTGCGCCCCGACTGGGCGTCCTACAGGCTCGGCGCGACGTTCCGCTTCCCGGTGAACGGAGGCGGCTTGCTCGGCGAGGGCGTGGTGATGGACGGGCAGGTCCGCCGCGCCGGCGGGCTGATCCTGCCGAACGAGGTCGTCCTCCCCTGGGAGCTCGAGGTCGGCCTCGCCGTGCAGGTCGGACCGCGCCCGCTCAACCCGGCGTGGATCGACCCGCACGTCCAGGAGCGGGAGCTCCGCGAGGCGGTCGCGCGCAGGCAGGCCGCGCGGGAAGAGCGGAGGGAGCGCGAGCTCGGCGCCATCGACGACCCGGAGGAGCGCGCGCGGCGCGAGCGCGTCTTCGCGACAGAGAGGGCGCGCGAGCGCGCCGCCGACGAGCGCGAGCTCGCCGCGGGGCCGGCCATCCTCGAGGCGGAGCGGCGCGCGCGCTACTGGAACTGGCCGCGCGAGCACCTGCTCATCACGGCGGAGCTCCTCGTCACGGGCCCGGTGTCGAACGGGGTGAGCCTGGAGCGCTTCCTGGCGCAGAAGCAGCCCGGGAGCGAGCACGGCCCGTCGGCGGTGGGCACCTCGGGCGCGCACGTGAGCTTCTCGCCGCGGTTCGGGATCGAGACGGAGCCGATCCCGGGCCGCGTGCACACGCGATTCGGCAGCTACTACGAGCCGAACCGCTTCAGCCGCCTGGGGAGCGGGCGTGTCGGCCGGCAGCACTTCACGTTCGGCGCGGACGTCCGCGTGCTCTCGACGACCTTCTGGGGCCTGATCCCAGACACCGCCTTGACGCTGCAGGCGTCGATGGATTTCGCGCCTCGCTATGACAGCGTGAGCGCCGGCATCGGCGTCTGGCACTGAGCGCCGCGGCGCCGCTCACGCGCCGCTCACGCGCCGCTCACGCGCCGCTCACGCCGACGACGCGCGGCGGAGTTGCTCCGCGAGCAGCACGCGGAGGTGGTTCATCCGGGCGGGGTCGCGCTTGCCGAACTCGTCGAGCGCCGCGGCGACCGCGACCGGCGCGCCGCCGCGGGGCTCCTTCCGGAGCGCCCTCGCCGCCAGCGCGAGCGCGCGGGGGCACAGCACCTCCTCGATGCAGAGCCGCGCGGGCGGCGGCCGCCACGCGGCGTCGCGGTAGCCCCCCGGCGGCGAGGGCTCCGCGAGGAGCGCGAGGCCGTCCGCCTTGGCCTGCAGCGCCGCGAGGATCTCGCGCTCGATCGCGCTGCCCTCCTCGCGATCGCCGGAGCGCTCGATCGTGAAGATCGGCTTCGGCGCGCCGCGCCGCGCGGCGCCGAGCCAGCCCTTCCGCCAGCGCACCGCCGTGGCCCTGCTGATGGTCGCCTCGCCGCGCGCGACGAGGCCCGTGAAGGCGCTGAGCATCAGCACCTCGAACGGCGAGAACGCGTCGCCGCCCTTCGCCCCCGCGATGCGCGAGAGGTTCGCGGCGACGACGGGGAGCCCCGCCTCGATCGCGTCCGAGGAGCAGAAGAGCGTCGAGCCCGGGCTCGTCGGGTGGAACCCCGTCAGGCTCACGCCCTCGCCGGCGCCGTACCACCGGAGGAGCGTGCGCACGGTCCCCCGGCGGGCGCCGTCGGCCGAGCAGTAAGCCCACGTCGTGCCCCAGAGATCGAACAGCGACCGCACGATCCACCGCGCGAGCCTCGCGCCGAGCAGAACGCTCGCCGCGAACAGCGCGGCGGCCGCGAGGGAGTCGTCCGCGGCCCCGGCCAGGCCCGAGAGGAGCAGCCCGTAGAGCGCCGTGTACGCGAGCAGCAACCCGCTCGTGATCGCGCTCAGGAACAGCTCGATCTTCGGCGACGCGCCGCGCGGCTCGGACCGCCGCCACACGGCGCGGTGGGGCGGCTCGCCGCAGCGAGCACAGGGGTCCGCGGGGCCACATCGCCGCCGCGTCCCGCAGCCGAGGCAGATGTCGATCGGGGGCAACCGGCTTGGCATCGGTGGTCCAGAATAGTGGCGCATCCTCGGTTCGTCGCCACGACCGTGACCCACGGCGCGGGCTCGCCGCGCGCACGGTTTCGCACACGCGCACAGGGCGGGAGCGCGCCCCTGCCCGCTTCGGGCTTGTCGTCGCGCCCTGTCCGGCGCATCGAGTCGCGCATGCCCCATCGCCGGCTCCGCATGGTCGCTGTCAGCCACCTCGCCGTCCTCGCCCTGTGCCAAGGCGTCGCCCTCGCGCAGCCGGCGCCTCCCCAGGGTCGACCGGGCCAGCAGGCGCCCGCGGCGGCCCCGACGACGGCGGCCGCCGCGCCGGCGGCGATGCCGCAGCGCATCGAGGTGAACGACCCGGCGCTCGCGCCGGTCCCCCCGCCGGCGCGCACGCTGGCGAGCTGGAACGACGCGCGCGTGATGATCGAACAGCGGTCGGTGGACTTCGCCATCGCCGTGCAGGAGGTCGCCCGCGCCGAGGGGGTCGCGCGGCGGGCGCTCGCCGCGGCGCTCCCGAGCCTCGACGCGCGCGGCGACCTGACGCACGAGCTGGCGGGCGGCAGCAGCGTGAGCCCCTCGCTCCCCGCGCCAGGGGGGCCGGGCGCGGGGGCGATCGAGGATGCGCCGACGACCGCGTCGGCGTCGCTCACGCTCCGCCAGCCCATCCTCGCCCCGCGCGCCTGGTACGGCATCGGCACCGCGAGGCGCTCGGTGGACGTCGCCAAGCTGAGCCTCGAGGATCGCCGCCGCGTCACCGTCGGCGCGGTGGCGGACGCCGTCGTCTCGATCGTCACGGCCGAGCGGGTCAGCGAGATCAACCGGGTCGGGCTGCGCAGCGCGCTCGAGCGGCTCGAGCTGACCCGGCGGCGCGAGCGCCTCGGCACCGGCACGAAGCTCGATGTCGTCCGCGCGGAGCAGGACGTCGCCCTCGCCCGCGCGACGCTCGTGTCCGGCGACGAGGCGCTGCGCAAGGCGCGGGAGACGCTCGGGGCCGTGCTGGGCGAGCGCGGCGAGGTCGGCGTCCCGCAGGGCTTCTCGCTGAACGCGATCGCGGCGGAGGTGCAGTCGGAGTGCGCCGAGGCGCGCTCGGATCAGCGCGCGGACGTCCGCGCCGCCCGGGCCGAGCTCGAGATCGCGGAGCGCAACCTCACCGACGCGAAGCTCGCGTTCGCCCCGTACGTCGATCTGTCGAGCACGCTGAGCGCCCGCACTTCGATCGGGGACGAGTCCACCCGAAGGGCGCGGTCCTGGGGGTGGTCCATCAGCGCCGTGCTCACCGTCCCCATCTGGGACGGCGGGGCGCGCTACGGCGATCTCCAGATCAGCAGGGCCGCGGTCGAGCAGCAGCGGGTTCGCCTCGGGGCGGTGGAGCGCACCGCCGGGCTCGAGACGACGCAGGCGGTCCGGGGCGTCGCCGTCGCCGAGCAGTCGCGCGCGGTCGCCGAGCAGTCGCGCGACCTCGCGCGCGAGACCGCGCGCCTCACGCAGGTCGCGTTCGAGGCCGGCACCACGACGAGCTTCGATCTTGTCGAGTCCGGCCGCAGGCAGCGCGAGGCCGAGCTCGATCTCGCGGTGCGGGAGTTCGAGGTGGTGAAGGCGAAGATCACCGCGCTGCTCGCGTCCGCCTCGTGCAAATGAGGTGCGCGCAGGACGTGCGCCCGCCGAGCGCGGCCGCGGCCCGGCGCGCGCCGAGCGCGGCCACGACCTCGCGCGGGGGTTGTGCCGAGCGACCGCGCGAGTAGGCTACGCGCCCGATGGAGCGGCTCGAGAGCTACGTCGAAGGGCAGTGGCGCGCCGGCCAGGGCGCGCCGCACGTGCTCGTCAACCCCGCGACCGAGGAGCCGCTCGCCGAGACGAGCACGGACGGCCTCGACCTCGCGGCCGCGGTGGCGTTCGCGCGCGCCGAGGGCGGGCCCGCGCTGCGCGCGCTCACGTTCGCCGAGCGCGGCGAGCTGCTCCGCGCCATGTCGCGCGCCGCGCACGCCGAGCGCGACGCGCTCATCGACGTCGCCATCCGGAATGGCGGCAACACCCGCGGCGACGCCAAGTTCGACATCGACGGCGCGATCGGCACGCTCGCCTACTACGCCGACCTCGGCGCCCAGCTCGGCGACGCGCGGCTGCTCACGGACGGCGACGGCGTGCAGCTCGGGCGCTCGCCGCGCTTCTTCGGCCAGCACATCCTCGTCCCGCGCCCCGGCGTCGCGGTGCACATCAACGCCTTCAACTTCCCCGCGTGGGGGCTCGCGGAGAAGGCCGCCTGCGCGCTCCTCGCGGGCATGCCCGTCATCACGAAGCCCGCGACCAGCACCGCGCTCGTCGCGCTCCGGCTGATGAAGATCTTCACCGAGCGCGCCCCGCTGCCGCGCGGCGCGCTCTCCTTCGTCGCCGGCCCGCCGGGCGATCTCCTCGCGCACCTCGGCGGCGAGGACGTCCTCGCCTTCACCGGATCGAGCGCCACCGGCGCCGCGCTCCGGCTCTCGCCCGGCCTCGTGCGCGACGGCGTCCGCGTGAACGTCGAGGCCGACAGCCTGAACGGCGCCGTCCTCGGCCCAGACGCCGTCCCCGGCTCCGAGACGTACGCGATGTTCCTGCGCGACGTCGTGCGCGACATCACCCAGAAGGCCGGCCAGAAGTGCACGGCGATCCGCCGCGTCTTCGCGCCCGCGGCCGTCGTCGACGCCGTGCGCGACGACCTCGTCGACCGCCTCCGCGACGCGCGCGTCGGCGATCCCGCGCACGACGGCGTCACGGTAGGTCCGCTGACCACGTCCGATCAGCTCCGCGGCGTGCGCGCGGGCATCGAGCGCCTCGCGGCGGGTGCTGCGGTGGCGCTCGGCGGCGCCGGGCCCTTCGAGGCGATCGGGGTGCCCCCGGGCAAGGGGTACTTCGTGCCGCCGACGCTGCTCGTCGCGAGCGGCCCCGACGGCGCGCCCGCCGCGCACGAGCACGAGGTCTTCGGCCCCGTCGCCACGCTCTTCCCGTACGACGGCGGCGCGGCGCACGCCGTGGCGCTGCTGCGACGGGGCCGCGGGAGCCTCGTTTGCTCCGTCTACAGCGACGACCGCGCCTTCGCGGCGGAGGTGCTGATCGGCGTCGCGCCGTACCACGGCCGCGTCCTGCTCGGCAGCGAGAAGATCGCCGATCAGGCGCCCGGCCCGGGCACCGTCCTCCCTCAGACGATCCACGGCGGCCCGGGCCGCGCCGGCGGCGGCGAGGAGCTCGGCGGCCTGCGCGGGCTCCATTTCTACTCGCAGCGCACCGCCGTGCAGGGGTCGCGGCCGATCCTGGAGGCGATCCTCGGGGCGAAGGGCGAGCCCCGCCCCGCGCCGGCGAAGCCGTAGATCGCGAAGGCCGGGGTAGCTCTTTCCGTGGACTTTATGGTGAAGTCTCGCTCATGAGCGCGGGCCCGCAACTCATCGGCAAGACGATCGCAGGGCGCTTCCGCGTCACCGGGTTCATCGGCGAAGGCGCGATGGCGGCGGTCTACCGCGGCGAGCAGGACGCGGAGCCGCGCGACGTCGCCATCAAGATCATGCACCCGCAGCTGCTCGGCGACGAGACGTTCGTCACCCGCTTCTACCGGGAGGCGAAGGCGGCGTCGCGCCTCCACCACCCGAACACGGTGCAGATCCTCGACTCCGGCGTGGAAGGGCACCTGCCGTACATCGTGATGGAGCTCGTCGCCGGGCAGGACCTGTTCGAGGTCCTGCTCGCCGAGCGCCGCTTCTCCGAGGCCCGCGCCGCGCGGTTCCTGATCGGCATCACGGACGCCCTCGCCGCCGCCCACGCGCGGGGCATCGTGCACCGCGATCTCAAGCCCGAGAACGTGATGGTCATGCGGGATCCGGCGGATCCGGCGGTCGAGCGCGTGAAGGTGCTCGACTTCGGGATCGCGAAGATGGTCGAGAGGAACACCCGCGGCGACGACGACGGGCCGAACAGCGCGCCCATCAGCGTCTGGGGCTCGGTCACCACGGTCGGCGTGGTCGTCGGCACGCCCGCGTACATGTCCCCGGAGCAGTGCCGCGGCGACGTCATCGACGGGCGCAGCGACGTGTACGCGTGCGGGGTGCTCCTGTTCCTGCTCGTCACGGGCCGGCTCCCCTTCCCGCCCACGGCCGTCGCGTGGGAGGTGGCGATGGATCACCTCCGGAAGCCGCCGCCCGCGCCGAGCCAGTTCCTGCCGCAGATCCACCCTGCCCTCGAGGCGATCATCCTCACCGCGCTCGCGAAATGGCCGAACCAGCGCCAGCAGAGCGCGGCCGAGCTGCGCGACGAGCTCGAGCGGCTCCTCCCCCACCTGTCGGACGCGCTGCTCCCTGCCGCCCGGACGAGCGCGCCCGAGGACGCGCCGACCCTCGAAGTGGCGATGCCGCCGTCGCTCCGGAGCTCCATGTCGGCCGCGCCGCCGCTGCGCGAGGGCGATCTGCCGCCGCCGGCGCAGCGGGGCGAGGTGCTGGCGAAGTCCGTGTTCCGCGAGGCGTCGCTGACGGACGGGCCGCCGTCGAGCGCGATCCTGTCGCTCGCCGCGACGCTCCCCGGCATTGCCCTCCCGCGCGAGGCGCCGGCCGGACCGACGTCGGACGACCTCTCGCGCACGCTCCCGGCGGTGCGGCGGCTCGTCGCGCCGACGAGCGATCCGCCCGCGAGCGACGTCGTGATCCACGATCGCAAGGACTTCGGGCCGCTCCTCCCCGCCGCGGGCGCCCGCGCGCCGTCCCCGAGGCCGGAGGCGCGGCGAGGCGCCGGCGCGCCCGCCGCCGCCGCGCCGCCGCGGCCGCCCTCGCGGTCCTCGGCCGAGAACGTCATCGAGATCGCGCCTGCGCCGGTCCGGCGCGACCGCCGCCCGCCCGCGCGCCCGACGGACCTGTGGATGGTCAAGCTCGTGGTGCCGCTGGCGCTGGTGATCGGGCTGGCGCTCGGGGTGCTCGCCTTCTTCCTGAGCCGCTGACGCCTCGCGCCTCAGGCGCTGGCCGGCGTGACGGGCGCCTCGAAGGCGGCCCGGAGCGCCTGCGCGCGCAGCTCGACCGCCGCCGACGCGGGCGGCGGGACCGGCGCCTCCGCCTCGGCCGACAGCGCCATCGCGAACGCGTCGATCGCGGCCTCGACGACGCCCTCGATCGGGCGCGCCGCGAGCTCGTCGGGGGCGTCGTGGACCGCCACCATGCCCATCAGGACGGCGCGCACGTGGGCCGCCGCCCGCGGCGACGGCGCGGCGCCCCCTTCTTCGGCGCCGCTCGCGCCGCGCGCGCCGCGCGCCCCCGGCTCCGCGCCGGCCCGCGCCGCCCTCGCGATCTCGGCGGAGAGCGGCCAGCTCAGCCGCGCCACGAGCCGCTCCTGCACGTAGGCGCGGACGCTCGCGTCGGTGCGCTTGCGCTCCTCGGGCAGCGCCGCGATCGGGCGCAGGTCGGACGCGAGCTCCCGGCGCGCCGGCTCGAGCGCCTTGTCGATCGCCGCGGCGAGCGCGCGCCGGTCGCGGCGCAGGTACGCCGCGCTCGCGCGGAGCCGATCCGCCTCGGCGCGCGCCCTCCGCCCGGCCTCGCGGTCCTCGGCCGCGCGCGCCGACGCCGCATGGGCCAGCTCGGCCGCGATGCGGCCCGCCTTGCGGCGGAGCGCGCGCTCGCGGAGCGCGTCGCTCGCGTCGACGATCTGCTCGGCGAAGAGCGCCTCGACCTCGGCCCACCCCGACGCCGCGAGCGCCGCCTCGTCGCCGAGGCGCCCCTTCAGCGAGAGCCGCGCCGAGAACGCGATCGGCGGCGTGAGCGAGGCGATGGAGCTCGCCGCGAGGCTGTCGCGCACGTGCGCGAGCACCGTCTCCAGGGCGTCGGGCTTGAGCCGATCGGCCTTGTTCGCGAGGATCTGCACGGGCACGCCGAGCGCGCTGATCTCGGAGAGCACCCGCCGCTCCGACTCCTTCATCGCCTGGGGCGCGTCGAGCAGCCAGATGGCGACGTGGGCCTCGTCGAACGCCCGCCGCGCCTCGGCGATGTGATCGGGGTCGGGCGCGTTGAAGCCGGGCGTGTCGAGGATCTCGACGCGCTTGAGCCGCTCGATGGGCGCGTAGATGAACACCCGCGCGACCTTGTCCCCGGCCGCCGCGAGCGCGCGCAGCGTGTCCTTCAGCGCCGCGTGCGGCACGACGCGGTCCTGGCCGCCGCGCACGACGATGCGCGCGAACGGATCGGGCGCCCAGGCGACCCAGTGGAGCGTCGCGGTCGTGGGCAGGACGCCGGTCGGCGCCACGTCCTCGCCGAGCAGCGCGTTCAGGAAGGTGCTCTTGCCCGCGTTGAACTCGCCCACCACGGCCGCGCGGAGCGGCCGCTCCCGCTCCACCGCGAGGGCCTCGATCGCCGCGAGCAGGTCGAGCCGGTCGAGGAGCTTGGCCGTGCGCGCGAGCTCGCGCAGCACGTCGCCCCACGCGGCGGCGGCGCGGGCCCCGGCGGGGCCGCCCGCAGGGGGCACCCACGCCAGCGCGATCGCGCGGCGCATGTCGTCGGCCCACGCGGCGCCCTCGCCGGTCACCGCGTCGAGCGCGTCGAGCGCGCCGCTCCCCTGCCCCGCGGACGCCATCGCCGCGGCGTCGCGCAGCCGGACGAGGTCGGGGGGGAGCGGGGGCGCGGCCGCGCCGCGCTGCTCCTTGTCGTCGTCCTTGGCGTTGCCACGCGCGGCGAGCGCGTCGAGCGCGCCGAGGTCGCGGGTCTCGACGGCCATGCGGAGCAGCGCCGCCGCGGCGGCGCGGTCGCCCGCGGAGAGCCCGCGCGCGAGCGCCTGCCGCGCGTCGTCGCGCCGCCCCTCGGCGAAGGCGAACGCGGCGGCCCAGGTCGGCTCGTCGAGCGCGCCCGCGGCGCGGACGACGCGGCGCACGCGGTCGACGACGAGCACGTCGCGGGAGGCGGCGACCAGGGCGGCGCAGAGCTCGGCCGCGCCGGGGACGTCGAGCACGAGCGCCCGCAGCCCGAGGTCGAGCGCCCGCCCCACCACGGCGGGCGGCAGGGCCGCCGCGGAGGAGCCCGCCGCGGGGAACCCCGCCGCGGCGCTCGCCTCGGCCAGCGCGAGCCGGGCGAGCACGAGGGCGGCGCGCCCCTCGATCGCGGTGGGCTCGCCGAGGATCTCCGCGGCGGCGCGCGCGCCGTCGAGATCGCCGTACGCGAGCGCGCACTCGGCGCGGCGGAGGGCCACGTCGCGGTCGGGCACGGTCGTGAGCGGCGCCGGGATGCGGTCGAGCCAGCGCTGCGCGCGGGCCGGGTCGCCCGCGGCGAGGTCGAGGTCCGAGAGATCGAGCAGCGCGAGGCGCGCCGCGTCGCGCTCCTCCGGCGCCGACGTGGCCCGCTCGAGCGCGTCGCGCGCGCCGTCCCAGCCGATGCGCTGCCCCGCGCGGCCGAGGCGGAGCCACACGTCGGCGCGCCACGGGACGCGCTTCGCGAGATCCGTGAGCGAGGCGACGACCTCCTGGTCGAGCCACGCGTCCTCCGCGGCGTCGGCCCAGAGCGCCAGCCCGACCGCCGAGTCGGGCAGCACGGAGAGGATGGTGCGGGCGTGCTCGCGGGCCTCGAGGGGCATGCCCTTCGCGAGCGCGGCCTCGGCGGCGCTGCGCTCGTTCTCGAGGCCGAGGGCGAGGATCTCGACCCGCCCGAAGAACCGGTTCAGCGCCTCGACGAGCCTCGCCATGGGCGGGATGAAAGCCTTCCGGGAGGGCGGTCGTCCAGGAAGAAGCGAAGGCCGGAGCGGCGGGCGTCGCGCGGCGGGGGATCAGGCCGGGGGCCAGCCAGGACTTCGCCGGAAGGGCTACGGGGCGCGCGCGAGGTCATCGGGCAGCGGAGCCGGCCGGGTGACCGCAAGCGGCGCGCTAGCCTTCGCTGATGCTCCGCATGCGCCACCGACGGACGGACCGGCAAGGACAAAAGGTACGCCGTGCCCACACGCTTGGGGTACTTACGAGGGCGCCGCGGACCGCACCGCGGGCCGGTAGCGATCGTCATGTCGGACAACCGCATCACGGAGATTCTCGCAAAGGGGCTGCGCTCGCTCGCCGATGTGCGGCTTCAGCTCGACGGTCTCACCGTCCTCATCGGGGACAACGGCAGCGGCAAGAGCAGCCTGATCGAGGCATGCGAGCTGCTACAGCGCGCGGCCAGCGAGAGCTTCTTCGAGGATCTGAACAAGATCCACGGCGGTCTCGGGAGCCTGCTCCGCGTCGGCGCCGAGCACCTGGAGCTCGGCCTGGTCTTCGCGCCCGACGGTGACTCCTACACTAGGTACGAGTACGCCTTCGCACTCGACAGGAGCGGAGTCATCCTGCGCGAGCGCCTTGATTGGGTCCGCGGTGAAGTCGATGACAGCGACGCTGTCGTGGAGCAACGTATCGGTATCATCTCGCGCGAGGGGGGGCTCTCCAGGAGCAGCTCCTTCAGGTTTCTGATCGATGAGACAGAAACTCCACCCATCGAAAGGGCCATCGATCCCAGGCGGCTGGCGCTCTCTTCGTTCGGCGAGTTCCCACCGCATTGGCTCGTGCGTGAAGCGCTGGCCGTGCTCCGCGCGATCGACGTCCACGTCCCCTTCGACACCACGGCGCGCTGGGTGCAGCGCTCGCGCGGCCAGCCTTCGCCCTTGCGCGGCGCGGCGACGATCGAGCCGGCGGAGGCGCTCTCGCGCTTCGGGGCCAACCTCCCGAACGCATGGAGCGCGCTCAAGAACGATTTCTCCGAGGCGCACTGGCGCGAGACGATGGACTACGTCCGTCTGGGCCTCGGTCCCGACGTCGAGTCCGTCAACGTGCGCGCGGATCCAGGCGGCGGCTCGATCGCCCTGCGGATCAAGTACGCCGGCCTCGACGAGCAGATCCCCTCGTTCGCGATCTCCGACGGCACGCTCGCGTACCTCGCGTTCGTGGCCCTCCACCGGCTGAACACGAAGAAGAGCCTCATCGCCTTCGACGAGCCAGAGACGCACCTGCACCCCGAGCTGCTCCAGCGCGTGCTCGGGTTCTTCGAGGCCATGGCGAAGGAGCGGCCGGTGCTGCTCGCGACGCACTCCGACCGGCTGCTCGACGGCCTCTCCGACCCGGCCCGTTCGGTCGTCCTCTGCGAGCTCGATGAGCGCCGCGCCACGAGGCTCGTGCGGCCCGACCCCGAGGCGCTGCGAGACTGGCTCACGGACTACCGCGGGCTCGGTGACGTGCGGGGAGCCGGCCACGCGGCATCGATCCTGACGCGGCGGGAGGGGGCGTGACCCCGCTCGCGGTGATCCTGTACGAAGATCAGCGGGGCCCGGAGAAGGAGTTCGGCCTTCACAACCTCGTCGTCGCGTGCGTGACCGATGACGCCGGGGAAGACCGCTTCGCGCTCCGGAGGAAGCTCGACGGCCGGCCGATGAAGGGCGTGCAGAACCTGCTGCGGAGCTGCCGGAAGGACATCCGCCGCTTGAGCGCGAAGGGCCAGCAGGTCTTTGTGCTCGTCGACAACGACGCCATACGCCACCAGCTCAAGCATGAGGGAATCACGGAGAGCGCCGAGGACGCGGCGGTGGTGCGTGCGATCAAGGACAGGTGCGACGCTCCGGAGCGGCTCCACGTCTTCCTGCTGAAGGAGAACACGGAGACCGTCATCAAGGCAGCCGAGCAATGCGACAAGGACCTCGCGAGATCGCTCGTGGCGCAGGCGCTCCAGAAGGACGTCAACGCCCGCGACGCGATCTTCAACAGGATCTCGTGGCAACCGGATCGCGCTGTGCGCGATTGCATCCGACAGCGCGTGGAGGCGATCCTGGAGATCGTGAAGGCGCTCACCGCGCTCGTGCACGGAGGCGACGTCAGCGCCTGAACGGGGGCGGGCGAAGCCGGCCGGGTCTCGACCTGGACCGAGCCTTGAAAACGACGGGATCGCCAGACCGGGGCCCGGCTCAGGTCCTGGCGACGAGCGCTCGATCAGGCCTCGACCCAGACCGAGCCCGGAACGTGAGCGCTTATTGTTAGAGTGGACCTGTGCCGGCAGACATCGTTACAGGGCGCGTCGACGCGCTGATCGTCACCGCGCTGCAGGACGAGCTCGAGGCGGTCCTCGCGCTCGGCGAGGGCGGTCGAGACGGCTGGCGGGAGGCGCGGGATCCGGGCGGGTTCCCGTACTACGTCCGCGACGTCGCGAACGACCGCGGCGAGCCGCTCCGCGTCGCCGCTGCGTGGTCGGGCCGGATGGGCGGGAGCGCGGCGGCGGCGAGGGCGCAGGGGCTCATCGAGGAGCTCGATCCGGGGTGCCTCGCGATGTGCGGCATCTGCGCCGGCAAGCGCGGCGAGGTGTCGCTCGGCGACGTCATCGTCGCCGACCGGGTCTACAGCTACGACGAGGGCAAGCGCGTCGCCCACCCCGGCGGCGAGGGCGCGTTCTTCCACGACATCGAGACGTACAACCTCGAGCGCACGTGGAACATGGATGCCGCGCTCTTCGCGCGCGAGTTCGAGCGGCAGGCGGCGTTCGCGGCCGAGCGCCCGCCGTCGAAGCCGTCGCAAGCGTGGTGGCTCCGGCACGCGCTCTACGAGAGCCAGGTGGAGGGGGGACCGCCGCCCGTCTCGCGGCCGGAGCGCGCGGCGCGGTGCCCGGGCTGGACCGAGCGCATCGGCGAGCTGGAGGCGGCGGGCGTGCTCCGCATCGGCGACGGCGGCCTCGAGCTCACGGAGGCGGGCGTGGCGCAGGTCCGCCGGGATCGCCTGCTCCACCCGGACGGCCCGCCGCCGGCCCGGCCGTTCCGCGTGCACATCGGCCCGATCGCCACGGGCAAGGCGGTGCAGGAGGACGCGGGGCTGTTCGAGCGGCTGAAGCCGATCGGGCGGAAGGTGCTCGGCGTCGAGATGGAGGCCGCGGCGATCGGCTACGTCGCGGAGCGCCTCGGGCGGCGGTCGATCATCGCGAAGGCCGTCTCGGATCACGCCGATCACGACAAGGACGACAGCTTCCGCGCGTTCGCGTGCCGCGCCTCGGCGGAGTTCCTCCTCGCGTTTCTGAGGCGCTTTCTTCCGCCTGCGCGCGCCGAGCACGCCGGGCGGGGCCCGAGGCTGCGCCGCCTCCCGGCGAGCGCGCGGGGCGGCCACGCGAGTCCGCACGGCGACGACATCCTCCTGCCAGGGGAAGGGCGCAGCGACGACTTCCTCTCGCGGGTCGAGCGCGTGTGCAGGCTCCGCGAGCCCGAGGGGGTGAAGATCGAGTGGTTCAACGCGCCCCTCCCCTTCGGCGTCTACCTTCGCGTCTCGGTCAACGAGGGCGGCATCGTCCGGATCGCGCCGCTGGCGGCGCTCGAGAGCGGCATCTCGACCGAGGCGGTCTCCGCGTTCATCGAGAGCATCGACGCCTCGTACCGGCGCGAGGATCCCGGCCTCGTGTCCACGCTGGTCTACGGCGGCGAGCCCGCGCCGGAGGAGCTCGTGCGTTACGCGAGCGCGCGGCGCGTGCGCCTCGTGCGGTTCCTCGAGTACCAGGGGCTCATCGACTTCCGCGGCTACCTGGCGTGGCAGAACGCGAGCCTCGAGCGGGACCTCACGTATCCGCCGGATCTCTACGTCGACCAGCGCGTCGCGCTCACGACGGGCCAGGAGGAGGCGGTGCGCGAGCGCGCGCTCGACGCCATCGCAGAGCTGCTCGACTCGGAGCACAGCCGGTTCGTGCTGGTGCTCGGCGACTTCGGTACGGGCAAGACGTTCCTCCTGCACGAGCTCGCGCGGCGGATGGGCAAGGCGGGCGGCCCGCTGACGCCGGTGCTCATCGAGATGCGCGCGCTGGAGAAGGCGCGCGACCTGAACGCGCTCATCGCGCAGCACCTGGCGCTCGCGGGGCTCGGCAAGATCGATCTGCCCGCGTTCCGGCACATGCTGGCCGAGGGGCGGATCGTGCTCCTGTTCGACGGCTTCGACGAGCTCGCCTTCCGCGTGACGTACGACCGCGCGGTCGAGCACTTCGACACGCTGATCCAGGCGGCGCAGGGCAAGGCGGCGAAAGTGGTGGTCACGAGCCGGAGCCAGCACTTCATCTCGGAGCAGCAGGTGAGGTCGGCGCTCGCGGAGCGAGCCGCCTTGCTGCCCGGTTATCGGCTCGTGCGGCTGCAGCCGTTCACCGGGGCGCAGATCCGCAGGTTTCTGGTGAACCGGCTCGACAGCGAGGCGGCGGCTGACGAGCGCATTCAGTTGCTCGCAGAGGTGAAGGACCTGCTCGGCCTATCGGCGAACCCGCGGATGCTGGGGTTCATCGCCGAGATCGAGGCAGCGCAGCTACGGCAAGCGAAGGCGGGAGACGGCGAGATCACCTCGGCGGGGCTCTACAAGCTGCTCCTGGATCGGTGGCTCGTCTGGGAGTACGAGCGCGCGCACCCGAAGGGCGCGCAGCCTGGGCTGTCGGTGGCGCAGCGGTGGCGTGCGGTGACGGAGCTCGCGACGCGGCTGTGGCAGCGGACGGAGCAGAGCGTGAACATCCGCGAGCTGCCGGCGGAGCTCATCGCGGCATTGCAGGCGCTCGGGCGGCACGAGCTCGATCTCGGGGTGACGGTGCACCAGATCGGGTCGGGGACGCTGCTCGTGTGGGACGACCAGGAGAACTTCCGGTTCATCCATCAGTCGGTGCTCGAGTGGCTCGTGGCGCGGGAGGCGGCCGAAGAGGTGCAGCGCTCCGGGGAGTCGGCGGCGCTCGCGCAGCGGGACGTGAGCGACCTGATGGCGGATTTCTTCGGGGCGCTCGCGGGACGGAAGGCGACGGAGACGTGGGTACGGGAGGCGCTCGGCGGGGCGTGGGGGACGGTGGCGACGGCGAACGCGCTTCGGATCGACGGGCGGACGGCGCTTGGGGTGTGCGAGCAGATGAACCTCGCAGGGGCGGATCTGCGGGGGCAGGATCTGTCGGGGAAGAACTTCTGCGGGTGCGATCTGCGGGGGGCGGACCTGAGAGAGGCGAAGCTCGTGGGGGCCAACCTGAACGGGGCGCAGATGGGGGGAGCGCTGCTCGAGGGGGCGGACCTCTCCGGGGCGGCGCTCTGCGGGGCGGACCTGACCGGGGCGACGGCGGTGCGAGCGCGGATTGTGGGCGCGGATCTGACCGGGGCGAAGCTCGCCTCAACGAGGCTGCGCGGGGCGAAGCTCGTGGGGACACGGGGGGCGAAGCTCGACGGGTGCGACACGTTCGGCGCGGCGATGCCGGATGCGGCGAGGTTCGAGCCGACGTGGGTGCAAGGAAGCCGGTGCAACGCTGTAGCGATCAGCCCCGATGGGACCTTGCTCGCATCGGGTCACTCCCACGGGATTGTGCTGTGGGATATGGCGACCGGGAGCGCGCTGCGCAGGCTGAACGGCCACTCCGACTGGGTCACGAGCATCGCTTTCAGCGCTGACGGGGATACGCTCGCGTCCGGCTCGGACGATTGCACCGTCCGGCTCTGGGACGTATCGACTGGCAACGTGCTCTGCGTGCTCAAGGGGCACTCTCGTCATGTGAACAGCGTGACGTTCAGCCCTGACGGCGAGACGTTGGCTTCCGGATCTTCTGACTGTACCGTCCGGCTCTGGCAGGTGGCCACCTTCCGACAAATCGCCGTGCTCCACGGCCATCTGGATGGAGTGATGGCCGTCAAGTTCAGCCCCGACGGCGCGACGCTCGCCTCCGGCGCTCACGACACCATCATCCGGCTCTGGAAGGTCGCGACAGGCGACGTGCTTCGCGTATTGAGCGGCCACCGGGCTGGCGTGCTCAGCATCGCGTTCAGCCCCGACGGCGGCACGTTAGCCTCCGGCTCCGCGGACTACGACATTGGCCTCTGGCACGTCACGACGGGCGAGCAGCGGCACACGCTGAAGGGCCACTTGCGAAGCGTGAGGAGCGTCGCGTTCAGCCCCGACGGCGCGACGCTCGCCTCCAGCGCGGGAGACGGATCCGTGCAGCTGTGGAATCGATCAGGCGTCGCGTTGCACGCGCTCGAGGGCCACTCCGCCGCCGTGACGAGCGTCGCGTTCAGCCCCGACGGCGCGACGCTCGCCTCTGGTTCGAAGGACAGCACGGTGCGCCTGTGGCATGTGTCGACGGGTGGCGCCGTGCGCGTGCTGGAAGGACAGCCGAGCGTGTCCATGGCCATGGCGTTGAGCACCGATGGCGGGACGCTCGCGCTCGGCTCCGAAGACGTTGGCATTCATATCTGGCGGATGTCGACTTGGACTGCGGTGCCGCCGCTCGTGGATCGCGTCATCTCCTCCGCGAAGCTGGTCTTCAGCCCTGACGGCACAACGCTGGCGTTCGCACAGCGCGACCACACGGTCCGGCTCAGAAGTCTCGGCGAAGACGGCACGGCGCACGTGTTGAAGGGGCATTATCATCGCATCATGGATATCGCCTTTCGCCACGACGGGAGCATGATCGCGTCAGGCTCGCTCGACGGGACAGTGCGACTTTGGCGCACCGAGACAGCGGAGCCGCTTCGCGTGATGGAAGAACACGAAGATGGAATCAGCAGCGTGGCGTTCAGCCCTGACGGCACGACGCTGGCCTCGGGATCGTTCGATCGAACCATCCGGCTCTGGAAGGTGGACGGCGAAGGAGCAGCGCGCGTGCTGGAAGGCCATGGTCGTGTCGTGAGGAGCGTGGCGTTCAGCCCTGATGGTGCGACGCTCGCCTCGGGCTCCGACGACACGACCGTCCGCCTCTGGCCTCTCGTCGATGGCGGCGAGCAGCGCGCGCTGGGCGGCCACGCCGGCCAGGTGAAGTGCCTGACCTTCAGCCCCGACGGTGCATGGCTCGCATCAGGGTCCGACGACGGCAACGTTCTCCTCTGGCGTGTGTCCGCCGATTACATGGCGCGCGTCCTCCAGGGGCACACCGGCGAGGTCGTGAGCGTGGCCTTCATGCCGGATGGAGAGATGCTGCTCTCCAGCTCCACCGACGGCACCATCCGCTTCTGGGACGTGCGGACTGGCGCCTGTCTCGCCGTGCTCCTCAAGCTCCCCGAGGGCTGGGTCGCCTTCCGGCCCGACGGCCGCTACAAGCTCGGCGGCGACATCGCGGGCGGCTTCTGGCACGCCGCCAGCCTCTGCCGCTTCGAGCCGGGCGAGCTCGATGCGCTGCTCCCTGGCCTGCGCATGCCGGACGACGAGCCGGTGCTCCCCTTGCGGCCTGCGCTCGGACGGGGCTGAGCGCGGGTTGTCGAGCTGCCAGGCCGAGCGACTACGGCACCTTGTCGATCGCCTCGATCACGATCCCGCCGAACCGGGCCTCGTCGGCGCGGCACCTCACGCCCCGGATGACGCACGCGTGGCTGTCCCGAGGCTCGCCGGTATCCGCGTAGCGCGCCCCGAAGCCGCCGCCGAGCGACGTGTTGAAGAACTCGAGAGGCCGCCCGGCCTCGTCCGTGGCCTCATGCTTGCAGAGCCCGCAGACCGCGCGCGGGTGGCGTGGCCACAGGTCCAAGGGATCGCCGCAGATCGGGCAGCCGTGCGTCCCACCCGGCATCCCGCTCCCGTCGGCGGTCACGAGGCGCGCGCCGCGCTCGCCCGCGGCGGACCGGTACGGGCCGCTGATCCCCGCGATGCTGGCGCGGTCCTCGCTCGCGACCGCGAACAGGCCGGCGCCGGCGAGGGTGAGCGCTTCGATCGCCGCCGCGAAGCCGGGCCGGTCGCCGATGTCCTCCCCGCGATCCTCGTGCCAGGCGGCGATCTCGACGCCTTCCCGGCTGGACCAGGCATCGATCGCTGCGCGCTGCTCCGCAGCGGAGGCGCACGTGGCGTCCGTGGAGATGCGGACGTAGGCGACGGCGAGCCCGGGGCTGCCGCGCTTGAACCGGCGAGCTGTCATCCGGGATGAGAGAATCCTGGACGGCGATGGTTGTCCAGCGTCCAGCCGGCCGTGGTCGCGGATAGCTCGCCCCCGATCGGCGCGCGGCAGTGGCAGAGATTCGCCGCGCTGGCAGCACGGATTGTTGGCCCCGATCTGGACAGGCCTGTAGACTGTTGATGGTCCCCCCGATCCGCAGATTTCTGCCCCTCACCTCGTGACGCCTGGGGCGAGCGCGGGCGGCCGGGAAGTTCGCCAGCGCGAGGCGCGGCGGTAGAGATCGAGCCCAAGCGGTGCGCTGGAAAGAAGAAGGCCCTGGGTAGCGACCAGGGCCTTCCGGGGATCGGCGACAGACCGATGTTCGGCCTGTCTCGCACGACCCAGCCGCCGAGGGCAACTTCCCGGCGCCCTGGTCCGGGGACTCGTGCAAGACAGCTTCCGGCTCGCCCGCTGCGGGCTCTGCGCCGTGATCTTCTTCGTCTGCGGCCGGTGTGATCGAGGGCAGCTCTACTGCGGCAGCGGCTGCCGCGACACGGCTCGCCAGCGGGCGCAGCGCGCGGCTCGGCTGCGGCACCAGAGCTCCCACGAGGGGCGCCTCGATCACCGTGATCGCCAGCGTGTCTACCGCGCCCGACGGGGCCGGCGCGTGATGGATATCGGTTCCGACAACTTGCCCGCATCCGCCAGCGTATGCCCGCGGATCGGCGCGCCGACGTCGAAGGACGACGTGGCCGTCGCCGGCCCGCAGGAGTCGAGGGATGGACGAGTTGGTGATGACGATCTCCGCGACGCCGCAGGAGACGCGGGTGCTGCTGACGCAGGGGCCCGACGAGGTGATGAAGGCCCGGCTGCGGTCAGTGGCCACGCCGGCGCATCGGTTCGCCGGGCCGATGCTGTGCGAGTCAATGGCGCTCTGGCACGACCAGAGGGTCCGTGCTGTCGTTTCTGCGGAGTCCGAGGACATCTTGTTCGCGCTGGGTTTGTGCGACGGCCTCGGCGTCGCGCGCGCGACGCTGCACTACGTCGTCGAGCCTCTGTTCATGGACGCCCCGCCCCGCCGCGGGCAACGCCTGCCGGGACTCGGTAACTTCCGCGGCGAGCATCGCCTTCGCAGGAGCCTCGGTCGATGACGATCGACGAGGCCAAGGAGGCGGAGATCCGCCGCCTGCACTTCGCCGAGCACTGGAAGATCGGCACCATCGCGACGCAGCTCGGCCTGCACCACGACGCCGTCGAGCGCGTGCTCGGCCTCGGCAAGGGGGCGCGCTCGCGGCCCGTCGTTCGCGACGCGGATGCCGCGGTGAGCGAGGTGCCTTTGCCGCTGCGCGGCTACGAGGCCTTCGTCATCGAGACGCTGACACAGTATCCTCGGCTCCGCGCCACGCGCCTGTACGACATGCTGGTGGAGCGCGGCTACGAGGGCAGTGTGCGCACGGTGCGACGGCATGTTCGGCTCGTGCGCCCGGCGCCGAAGAGCGAGGCCTTCCTCCGCGTCGAGCCGCTCATCGCCGAGCAGGCCCAGGTCGACTGGGCTTACGTCGGCAAGCTGCGCGTCGCGGGCGGCACGCGCCAACTCTGGGCCTTCGTCATGGTCCTGTCGTACTCGCGCGCGATCTGGGGTGAGCTCGTGCTCGACCTGTCCGCAAGCTCGCTTCGCCGCTCGCTCGTGCGCGCGTGCTGCTACTTCGGCGGCGCGACGAGACAATGGCTCTTCGACAATCCCAAGACCGTTGTCCTCGAGCGCCACGGCGACGCCGTGCGCTTCCACCCGGACCTGCTCGCGCTCGCCGGTCAGCTCTGCGTCGCGCCGCGGCTCTGCGCCGTGCGCAAACCGCAGCAAAAGGGCAAGGTCGAGCGAGCGATTCGCTTCCTGCGCGACCGCTTCTTCGCCGCGCGCACGATTCGTGACCTCGAGCGTGGCAACGCCGAGCTGCTCGTCTTCCTCGACGAGATCGCCAACGTGCGCCCGCACCCGCGATGGCCTGAGCGGCGCGTCGACCAGGTGCTCGCGGAGGAGAGGACGCGGCTGCTCGCGCTGCCCGATCCGCTGCCGGAGACGGACCTCGTCGAGCCCGTGCCCGTCGACAAAACCGCCTTCGTGCACTTCGACGGAAACCGCTACTCGGCGCCGTCGATCCACCACGGCAAGACGCTGATGCTCGTCGCCAATGACACGACCGTGCGGCTCTCGGACGGCGGCACGGAGGTCGCGCGGCACGTGCGCTGCTGGGGACGACACCAGAGCATCGAGGCGCCCGAGCACCGTGCCGAGCTGCTCGACCACAAGCGCGCCGCGCGCGAGGCCAAGGGGCGCGATCGGCTCGGCGCCGCGATCCCCGGCTTCGAGATCCTGCAAGAGCGCTGGGTGGAGGCCGGTCGCAACGTCGGCTTCATGACGGCCAAGGCCCTGCGCCTTCTCGACCTGTACGGCGTCGAGATCCTCGGCGCTGCGGCGCGCGAGGCCATCGCCCGCGGCACCCACGATCCCGGTGCCCTCGCCGTGCTCTGCGAGGAGCGCCGCCGCGCCGCCAACGGCCCTGTCCCCGTCGACATCGCTCTCGGAGCCCACGTCCCCGATCGCGACGTGATCCCCCACGACCTGGAGTCCTACGATGCCCAACGATGACGTCGCTGAGCTGGTTCGCTCCCTCGGCGTACGCGTGTCGCGCGAGGCGCTGCTCGCGCTCATCGCGCATGCCACCACGGCGCGCCTGTCGCCGGTGCAGACGTTCGAGGAGCTCGCCGCCATCGCCCACCGCGAGCGCGCCGAGCGCAATCTCGCCGCGCGCGCCAAGGCGGCGACCATCGGCACCTTCAAGCCCCTCGATCGCTTCGACTGGAACCACCCGCGCACGATCCAGCGTGAGCTCGTCGAGGAGCTCATGACGCTCGACTTCATCGCCAAGGGGCACAACATCCTGCTCCGGGGTCCGAGCGGCGTCGGCAAGACGATGCTCGCCCAGAACCTCGGCATGCTCGCGCTCCAGCGCGGCTATACCGTGCGCTTCACGACGCTGTCGGCCGCCCTCGCCGATCTGCTCAAGCAGGAGTCGCTGCCGGCCCTCGAACGACGGCTGCGGAAATACACGGCCCCGTCGCTGCTCATTCTGGACGAGATCGGCTATCTGCCGTGCAGCCGTCAGTCTGCCGACCTGCTCTACAACATCATCAGCCGCAGGCACGAGAGCCGCTCGCTCGTGCTGACGACGAATCTGCCGTTCAAGCAGTGGAGCACGGTCTTTCCGGGCGCAGCGTGCGTCTCGGCGCTGATCGACCGCTTCGTCCAGCACTGCCACATCCTCGACATCGACGCCGACTCGTGGCGGCAGAAGGAGTCGCTGGCCATGAGCGAGGCGCGACCCAAGCCGGGGCCGGAGGCCCCCGAGCCGCCCGCGGCAGCGAAGAAGCGCTGACCCGGCCGACGCCAGGTCAGATTTCCGCGGCGCCCGGGGTCAGATTTCCGCGGGCGCCGCGGTCATTTTTCTGCGGACGCGCGCGGCACGTTTCCGCGGATCTGCGTGGTTAGATTCCTGCGGATCTCCGAGGCCATCTACAGTAGACGGCGCACGATGGGCTCGACCCGGACGGCCTGGCACGTGCTGCTCGTCGCATTGCTCAACCAACGGGGCTCGCGCCGGTTCGAGGTGCGCAGCGAGGTGCCGCTCTCGAACGAGCCGCTCCGCGCCGATTACCTGTTGCTGCGCCGGAGCGCGGGGCCGAGCGAGCCCGCGGGCACGCTGAAGAAGCTCTGGGACCTCTTGCCCAGGGACACCATCGTCGAGTTCAAGAGCATCGGCCGGCCTTACCGAAGGCGCAACCTCGACCGGCTGTGCAGCTACCTGCACCTGTACTGCGCCGACGAGCCGGAACGGATCGAGCGGCGGAGCGACCTGTGCGGCGTGCTGCTCGTCCCGTCGCGCACCAGGTCGCTCGACGCGGATGTGGCCGAGCTCGGCATGGAATGGGGCGACCTCGGCGGCGGCTACTGGCGGGTCGAGGGCGGGGCATTCGCGCTGCTCATCGTCGAGATCGACGCAGCGGCGGAGGCAGAGGACGACGATCTGCTACGCTTGTTCGGGCACGGCGAGGCCCGGACCGTCGAGGCCCGAAGGTGGCTCTCGCAGCAGCTTGGAGCCGAGGAGATCGCCATGGAAATTCATGAATTGGAGGGCTTCGACGAGGTTGTCCGCAAGCTCCTGGCCACCCTCCCTCCCGAGCGGGTGCTGTCGGCGTACGCCCCGGAGCAGCGCATGGCCGGGCTGCCGCCCGAGCAGCGCATGGCCGGGCTGCCGCCCGAGCAGCGCATGGCCGGGCTGCCGCCCGAGCAGCGCGTGGCGGGGCTGCCGCCCGAGCAGGTGTTGCTGGCGTTGCCGGACGAAGTGCTCCACGCCCTGTCCGACTCCTACCTCGACACGCTCTCGGCGGAGACGCGCGCCGCCATCCGCGCGCGCATCGGACGGTAGGGCGGCAGCTCGGCTGACCGCGCGCGCAGGCGCACACTGGGAGAGTCTCGGCTCTCGCGCGGTGAGCCCTCGCCGGGCATTCGCTGCGTCCGGGTAGACTCCGGACCGATGCTCCTCCCGCCGAGAACGACAGGCCTCGCCGCGCCCGTGGGCACCCTGCGCCCGTGGCCCTCCGTGCTGGCGACGTGGGGCCCTGGAGAGCGGAGCACGCTGCACGCCCACCATTGCTGGCACCTCGTGCTGGCGCTCGACGGGGAGCTCCAGATCCAGACGGCCGACAGGGGCGCGTTCCAGCCGGGAGGCGCCGTCCTCACGGCCCCGGACACCGCGCACGCGATCGACGCGTCGGGCGTCCGTGTGCTCATCGTGTTCATCGAGCCGGAGAGCGACGTTGGCGATGGGCTCACCCAGGCGCTCGGGGCGTCGCCCATCGAGGTCGTGGGCAGCGAGATGGCGGATCGGCTGCGGTCGCGCATCGCCGAGCGCGGAAAGGCCGGGCTCTCGGCGGCGCTGCCCGGCGTGTTCGAGGCGCTGGGGATCGCGGTTCCGGCGTCCTCGCCGAGGCCGAGGCACCCCGGGGTCCAGCGGGTGCTGCGCCATCTGCGGGCGAGCGGCGGAGACGCGGACACGTCGCTCGAAGCCCTGGCCGGCATCGCGCGGCTCTCGCCGGGGCGGTTCATGCACACCTTCACGGAGAGCGTCGGCGTGCCGCTGCGCCCGTACCTCCTGTGGCTCAAGCTGGAGCGCGCCGGGGCGGCGATCGCCGGCGGCGCGGCGCTCTCGGAGGCCGCCAGCGCGGCCGGCTTCGCGGACGCGGCGCACATGACCCGGACCTTCCGACGGATGTTCGGGGTGAGCCCATCCGATCTGAGACGCCGTAGCCAGCTCGTTCAAGACGGGTGAGGAGCGGGTCGCCACCTTGAGGGCATGGCACCTCTCCTCGTTCTCTCGATCTCGTTCGCGCTGTTCGTTGTCCTCGGGCGCCTCGGCGTCAGGCACCTCGGGAGCTGGGTGACGTGCTTGCGGTACGCCCTCGCGGCGATGTTCCTGCTGACCGGATCGGCCCACTTCGGGAGCCGGCGCGCCGAGCTGGTGGCGATGGTGCCGCCGGCGCTGCCCTACCCCGAGCTCCTCGTGGCCGCGACGGGGGTCCTGGAGATCGCAGGCGCGGCGGCGCTCCTGGTTCCGCGGCTCGCGCCGTGGGCGGCTGCGGGGCTGACGGTGCTGCTCGTGGCGATGTTCCCTGCGAACGTGTATGCGGCGCGCGCGGGGCTCAGCCTGGGCGGCAGCCCGGTGACGCCGCTCGGGCCGCGAACGGTGATGCAGATCGTGTTCGTCGGCGCGACGATCGCCGTGGCGACCAGTAGCCGTGGTGGGGAGCGGACGAACCGGAACCGGACGAACTAGCGCTCAGTCGAGCGCTTTGCCCCACGTCCCTGCTCCATCTTCGGCCAGCGGCAACCACGCGGCGGCACAAGGAGGTCGTCTGTTAGACTGCCGCCGTGGCGAGAGACCTCATCGACTTCGGCATCGAGCGCAGCCGCCACGAGCGCTTCTTCGGTCGAGAGGACGTGCTCGCAGCCATCGATCGCCACCTCGACGGCGCGGCGACGTCAGGCCGCTGGGTGCTCGTCACGGGCGGGCCTGGCATGGGCAAGAGCGCGATCCTCTCCCGATGGCTCGACGTGCAGGAGCAGCGCGGCCACAGGGCGCCGCACCACTTCCTCCGGCGCGACGTCATGGACTGGGATCGCCCCGAGGCGGTCGCGCGCTCCCTCTCAGCGCAGATCGAGGCGCTCTACCCGGCGCAGAAGGACACCGAAGCGCGGCCGGAGAGCCGGTTGCTCGAGCTCCTGGCGAAGGTCTCCAAGCACGAGCTCGCCCCCCGCGGAGAGCGCTTGGTGCTCGTCGTGGATGGCCTCGACGAGGCGCGGAGCGACGGCGCCGGGCAGAACCCGCTGCCGAGCTTCCTGCCGTACGCGCTGCCGCCGCGCGTGCATGCGCTCTGCGCCTCGCGCCCGCAGTACCCGCACCTCGGGTGGCTGGAGAGCCGCGGGAACGTGCGGCGCATCGACCTCGACGCGCCCGCGTGGGCGGGCTCGAACGAGCAGGCCTGCCGCGCTTTCTGGGGCGATCAGGCGCCTCGCTTCATGCCGAAGCTCGACCCGAGGCTCGTCGAGGAGGCGGTCATACGGGCGGAGGGGAACCTGCTCTATGCGGTGAAGCTCAGGGAATGGCTCGAAGAACAGCCGGTCGAGCTGCGGCGCGTGGAGCGCCTGCCTCGCGGACTGAGCGGGTTTCTGGAGCAGATCTGGCAGCAGCTCCGGAGCCTGCCGGGCGAGCAGTTCGGGCTGGTCGCGAGCGGGCTGGGGCTGGTCTGCGCGGCGCGCGAGGCGCTGCCGCTTGAGGAGGTCGAGGCGGCGGCGGGGTGGAAGGACGTGGAGGCCGGCGAGGACTTCCTTCGCGCAGCGCGGGCGCTGCTCCTAGAGGAGCCGGTGGCGTGGCGCGGCGCGCGAGCGTATCGGCCGTACCACGAAGCATTTCGCGCGTTCGTCGCGGAGAAACTCGGCCTGAAGCGCATGGCCGAGCTGCACCGGAGGCTGCTGGAGACGACGGCGCGGTGGCCGGTGGCAGAGGGAGAGAGCGATTTTCGAAGGCGGTACGCGGCGCGCCACGCGATCGCGCATGGGCTCGCGGCGGGCGAGCGGGAGAATGTGCGGCGGTTGTGCCGGGATCTCGGACTCCTGGAGAGGCTCTGCCGCGAGGATGGGTCGGCTGCGCTCGAGGATACGCTGCGCCTCGGCGCGAAGGAGCTCGGGGACGGCGAGGTCGACCTGCTGCACCGGGCGGTGCGGGCCGAGTCGCACTGGCTCCGCGACGCGCCGGAGGCGCTGCCGGAGCTGGTCTATAACCGGCTGCGCTCGGCCGGATGGGAGGCGGAGCGAATCGCGCGGACGCTGCACTTCCCGCACGGCCTGCCGAAGATCCGCCTGCGGCATCCGGTACGGATGTGGACCGGAGAGGAGCGCACGCTGCACGGCCACGCCTGGGGGGTCAATGGCTGCGCGATCAGCCCTGATGGCCAGCGCATCGTCTCCGCCTCCCACGACAAGACGCTCAAGGTCTGGGACCTCGCGACCGGCAAGCTCCTCTCCTCCCTCGAAGGACACTCCGATGGGGTCATGGCCTGCGCGATCAGCCCCGATGGCCCGCGCATCGTCTCCGCCTCCGCCGACAGGACGCTCAAGGTCTGGGACCTCGCGACCGGCAAGCTCCTCTCCTCCCTCGAATGCCACTCCAGTGGGGTCAATGCCTGCGCAATCAGCCCCGATGGCCAGCGCATCGTCTCCGCCTCCGCCGACAGGACGCTCAAGGTCCGGGACCTCGCGACCGGCGTGCTCTTCTCCATCCTCAAAGGCCACGCCTGGGGGGTCAATGGCTGCGCGATCAGCCCCGATGGCCAGCGCATCGTCTCCGCCTCCGCCGATACAACGCTCAAGGTCTGGGACCTCGCGACCGGCAAGCTCCTCTCCACCCTCGAAGGACACTCCAGTGAGGTCAATGCCTGCGCGATCAGCCCCGATGGGCAGCGCATCGTCTCCGCTTCCGACGACAGGACGCTCAAGATCTGGGACCTCGAGACTGGCAATCTCATCTCCACCCTCGAAGGACACTCCAGTGGGGTCAACGCCTGCGCAATCAGCCCCGATGGGCAGCGCATCGTCTCCGCCTCCATCGACAACACGCTCAAGATCTGGGACCTCGCGACCGGCAAGCTCCTCTCCTCCCTCGAAGGCCACTACAGTGGGGTCAATGCCTGCGCGATCAGCCCCGATGGCCAGCGCATCGTCTCCGCTTCCCACGACAGGACGCTCAAGGTCTGGGACCTCGCGACCGGCAAGCTCCTCTCCTCTTTCAAAGGACACTCCGGTGCGGTCATGGCCTGGGCGATCAGCCCCGATGGCCAGCGCATCGTCTCCGCCTCCTACGACACGACGCTCAAGGTCTGGGACCTGGCGACCGGCAAGCTCCTCTCCACCATCGAAGGCCTCTCCGATCGGGTCAGGGCCTGCGCGATCAGCCCCGATGGCCAGCGCGTCGTCTCCGCCTCCGACAGGACACTCAAAGTCTGGGATACTGCGACAGGGGAATGCCTCGGTACCGTGCTCGGAGTCGGCCTATTCTTGAGTGTGGCTGTATCGCAACAACTTCTCTATGCAGGGGATATAAACGGCAACCTCTGGCATCTCGATTTCACGGCCTCGGAACCTCGAGAGAAGGGCCTTCCTGCGAAGACGCCCGCCCGTCTCTTCTTCAGCTACTCCCACAAGGATGAAGCCCTCCGCGACGAGCTGGAGACCCATCTCGCCCTCCTCAAACGCGAGGGTCTCCTCCAGAGCTGGCATGACCGACGCATCGGCGCCGGCGACGAGTGGGCCGGCCAGATCGACAGGAACCTCGACGAGGCCGAGGTGATCCTCCTCCTCGTCAGCGCCGACTTCCTCGCCTCCGACTACTGCTTCGACAACGAGATGAAGCGCGCCCTCGCGCGCCACGACGCCGGCCAGGCCCGCGTGATCCCGGTCATCCTCCGGCAGACCGACTGGCACAGCGCACCGTTTGCCAGGCTCCTGGCGCTGCCGAAGGACGGAAGGCCGGTCACCCTCTGGCAGGACCGCGACGAAGCCTGGACCGACGTAGCCCTCGGCATCCGGCGCGCGATCGAGGCGCTCCGAGCGCGCGCCGAGTAGCTTTTCGGGACGTTCGTCTGATGCACACGGCGACCACGAGCACCGCAAGCCAAGGTCCTCTCGGACATCGTGGGCTACCAGGTCAGCCTGAACCGATGCCGCGCCTCGGCGCTGCGGAACAGCGCGAGCGCCCGGATGGTGGAGGCGCGGGAGGCGCCGCCCTGGTGAGCCCACGCGGCGCGGTGGCTCACGAGCGCGCCAGGGGGCGGATCGCTCAGGCCGAGGCGGAGCTGACAGCGGCGACGCGGCCGCTCGATGCAGCGACGCCGTGAACGACGCTCGAAACGAAGCGGACCGAGATACGATGGGCGCATCGACGCCCTTCAAGGAGCACGCGATGTCCGACGCGATCACGACGTCTCAGGCTGAGCCGATCGACGACGAACGGTACCCGGCCTTGCTCGAAGCCATCCGCGCCCGCTTCGGCGAGGTCACCGCCAGCGGCGCGCGCCTCTTCACCACGGACGCCGCCGGCCTCTTCGACGCGTTCCTCGATGGGCTCCGCGCGGATCGGCGCCAGCACTACACATGCAGCGCGTGCCGCCGCTTCGTCGAGCGCTTCGGCGGGCTGGTGAAGGTCGCGCCCGATGGGACCGCAACGTCAATCGCGTGGGCCCCCGATGCAGCACCGCCGTTCTTCCGGACGTCCGTCGAGGCCATGGCGCTCCTCGTCGCGCGCGCGAAGGTGACCGGCGTGTTCCTCTCCGACGAGCGCACGTGGGGGATGCCGAAGAACAAGAGCCAGAAGCCGCCCTTCTCCTGGAATCACATGGCCGTCGCGCCCGGGCGGGAGCTCGTCTTCAAGCCGTCCGCCGTGCAGACCACCTCGCAGGTCGTGGCCGAGAAGCTCCAGGACTACGGCACCCTCTGCCGAGGGCTCGCCGAGTTCCCGCTCGAGGTCGTGAGGCAGGCGCACACCCTCCTGACCACCGGGAACCTCTACCGATCGGAGAAGTGCATCGGCGTGGCCAAGTGGCTGGTCGACCTGCATGAGGCGCGCGCGGCGACGAAGAACCCCGTCGCCCGCGACAACCTCACATGGCTCGCCGCGGCGACCGCGCCGGCCGGGTTCTGCCACGTGCGCAGCGGCATGATCGGCACCCTCCTGGAGGATATCCAGGCTGGGCTCGGCTTCGCCGACATCAAGGCGAAGTTCGACGCCAAGATGCACCCGCTCCTCTACCAGCGCCCCCAGGCGGCGCCGAGCGCCGGCAACATCGCGCAGGCCGAGGCCATCGTGCAGAAGCTCGGCTCGGCCGGCGCACTGGAACGCCGGTTCGCCAGGCTGGACGACATCCAGGCGCTGTGGAAGCCGAAGGCGGGTGCGCCCCAGGAGCAGGGCGGCGGCGTCTTCGGCCACCTGAAGGCCAAGATCGCCACGGCCGCAGCGTCCGTGGAGCAGCCGCCGGTCGTCATGACCTGGGAGAAGTTCCAGCGGACCGTGCTCGCGGACGCGGAGCGCATCGAGTTCTTCGTGCCCGAGCAGAACGCGTCGTACGCAGCGCTGGTGACGGCCGCGAACCCCGATTCGCCGCCGATCCTCCAGTGGGATCGCGAAGAGAAGCGGAACCAGGTGAGCTGGTACAGGTACGTCAAGGGCTCGCCGGCGAGCGCGTGGAACCTGAAGGCGGGGCAGTTCCAGAACGTCACGGCGATCGCGCTGCAGCCGACGATGTGGGACGGCCCGGACAAGTACCCGCACCAGGGCCAGTCGGTCTTCTTCCTCCTCGATGGCGCGCGAGACGTGAACCACGAGCGCAGCGGCGGCTTCTTTCCGGAAGACCTGCGAAGCGAGTACCACGGCATCCGCGCCACCATGGAGGCGTACGCGAAGAACGCGACCATCGCGGGAGCCAAGGAGGCGTCAGCCTGCGGCATCAAGCTCCAGAAGAGCGCCGGCAAGTGGGATTACCTCTTCCGCGTCACCACGAAGAACGGGCGGGTTACCTACAAGCTCGACCGCTGGGACTGAGGAGCGGGGACCGGGACATCCGCGCGAATCCCTCCCTCGAGACGCTCTCGGCGAAGGCGCGCGCCACCGTCCGCGCGCGCATCGGACGGTAGGGGCCGCAGCTCGGGGATCCTGCGGGTGCTGCGCCATCGGTGGACGGGTGCCGGGAGCGCGGACACGCCGCTCGAAGCCCTGGTCCGCGTCGCACGGCGCTCGCCGGGCGGTGCATGCGCGCTGGTAGACTGGCGCCGTGGCGAGAGACCTCATCGACTTCGGCATCGAGCGCAGCCGCCACGAGCACTTCTTCGGTCGAGAGGACGTGCTCTCGGCCATCGATCGCCACCTCGACGGCGCGGCGACGTCAGGCCGCTGGGTGCTCGTCACGGGCGGGCCCGGCATGGGCAAGAGCGCGATCCTCTCGCGATGGCTCGACGTGCAGGAGCAGCGCGGCCACAGGGCGCCGCACCACTTCCTCCGGCGCGACGTCATGGACTGGGATCGCCCCGAGGCGGTCGCGCGCTCCCTCTCGGCGCAGATCGAGGCGCTCTACCCGGCGCAGAAGGACCCCGAGGCGCGGCCGGAGAACCGGCTGATCGAGCTTCTCGCCAGGGTGTCGAAGCATGAGCTCGTCCCTCGCGGAGAGCGCCTGGTACTCGTCGTGGACGGCCTCGACGAGGCGCGGAACGAGGGCGCCGGGCAGAACCCGCTTCCAGGCTTCCTGCCGTACGCGCTCCCGCCGCGCCTGCACGCGCTCTGCGCCTCGCGCCCGCAGTATCCGCACCTCGATTGGCTGGAGAGCCGTGGCAACGTGCGGCGCATCGATCTCGACGCGCCCGCGTGGGCGGGCTCGAACGAGGATGCCTGCCGCGCGTTCTGGGGCGATCAGGCGCCGCGGTTCACGCCGAAGCTCGACCCGAGGCTCGTCGAGGAGGCCGTGGCACGGGCAGACGGGAACCTGCTCTATGCGGTGAAGCTGCGGGAATGGCTGGAGGAGCAGCCGATCGAGCATCGGCGCGTGGAGCGCCTGCCTCGCGGGCTGAGCGGGTTTCTGGAGCAGATCTGGCAACAGCTCCGGAGCCTGCCGCGCGAGCAGTTCGGGCTGGTCGCGAGCGGGCTCGGGCTGGTCTGCGCGGCGCGCGAGGCGCTGCCGCTCGAGGAGATCGAGGCGGCGTGGGGGTGGAACGACGTCGAGTCCGGCGAGGACTTCCTTCGCGCAGCGCGGGCGCTGCTCCTGGAAGAGCCGGCGTCGTGGCGCGGCTCGCGGGCGTACCGGCCGTTCCACGAGGCGTTTCGCGCGTTCGTCGCGGACAAGCTCGGGCCGAAGCGCATGGCCGAGATGCACCGGCGGCTGCTGGAGACGGCGGCGCGGTGGCCGGTGATAGAGAGGGAGAGCGACTTCCGGAGGCGGTATGCAGCGCGCCACGCGATCGCGCATGCCCTCGCGGCGGGCGAGAAAGAGAAGACGCGGGGGTTGTGCCGAGATCTCGGCCTCTTGGAGGCGCTCTGCCGCGAGGATGGCCCTGCAGCGATCGAGGAGACACTGCACCGCGGCGCGAAGGAGCTCGGGGACGGCGACATCGACCTGCTCTACCGAGCGGTGCGTGCCGAGTCGCATTGGCTGCGTGGGGCACCGGAGGCGCTGCCAGAGCTGGTCTACAACCGGCTGCGCTCGGCCGGGTGGGAGGCTGAACGAATCGCGCGAACGCTGCTGTTCCCGCGCGGCATGCCGAGGCTTCGGCTTCGGCATCCGGCGCGGATGTGGACTGGCGAGGAGCGCAGCCTTTTCGGTCACTCCGACCGGGTGAATGCATGCGCGATCAGCCCGGACGGCCAGCGCATCGTCTCCGGCTCCAGCGATGGAACGCTCAAGGTCTGGGATCTGCCGACCGGGAAGCTCCTATCCACCCTCGAGGGGCACGCTAAGGAGATCAGATGTTGCGATATCAGTCCCGACGGCCAGCGCATCGTCTCCGGTTCCGGCGATGCGATGCTCAAGGTCTGGGACCTCTCAACCGGGCAGCTCCTCTCCACCCTGCACGGCCACGCCTATGGGGTCAATGGCTGCGCAATCGCCCCTGATGGCCAGCGCGTCGTCTCCGCGTCCAGCGATAGAACTCTCAAGATCTGGGACCTTGCGACCGGAAATCTCCTCTCCACGCTCGAAGGCCACTCCAATCGTGTCAAATCCTGCGCGGTCAGCCCCGATGGTCGGCGCATCGTCTCCGCGTCCAACGATAGAACTCTCAAGATCTGGGACCTTGCGACCGGAAATCTCCTCTCCACCGTCGAGGCTCGCTCCGGTTCCGTCAACGCGTGCGCGATCAGCCCCGATGGCCGGCGCATCGTCTCAACCTTCGGCGACAGGACGCTCAAGGTCTGGGACCTTGCGACCAGGGAGCTCCTCTCCACTCTCGAAGGCCACCCCAATCGGATCAATTCCTGTGCGATCAGCCCCGACGGCCAGCGTATTGTTTCGGCCTCGGACGACAGGACGCTCAAGATCTGGGACCTTGCTACCGGCGAGCTCCTCTCCACGCTCGAAGGACACTCCAATCGGATCAACTCCTGTGTGATAAGCCCCGAAGGCCGGCGCATCATCTCCGCGTCCAGCGATAGGACGCTCAAGATCTGGGACCTTGCTGCCGGGAAGATCCTCTCCCCCCTCCAAGGCCACTCTCGTTCGGTCAATGCATGCGTGTTCAGCTCCGACGGCCAGCGCATCGTCTCCGCATCCAGCGACAGGACGCTCAAGATTTGGGACCTTGCTACCGGCGAGCTCCTCTCCACGCTCGAAGGTCATTCCAATCGGGTCAGATCCTGCGCGATCAGCCCCGATGACCAGCGCGTCGTCTCAGCGTCCAGCGATAGGACGCTCAAGATCTGGGACCTTGCTACCGGGAAGATCCTTTCCACTCTCGAAGGCCACGCCAGTCGTGTCAAGTCCTGCGCGGTCAGCCCCGATGGCCGGTGCGTCGTCTCCGCATCCAGCGGCAAAACGCTCAAAATTTGGGATCTTGCGACCGGGAAGCTCCTCTTCACCCTCGAAGGCCACTCCGGCTCGATCAATGCCTGCGCGGTCAGTCCCGATGGCCAGCGCATCATCTCTGCCTCCGACGACAGGACGCTCAAGGTCTGGGATCTTGCGACCGGGAAGCTCCTATCCACCCTCGAAGGCCACTCTGGTTGGGTCAATGCCTGCGCGATCAGCCCTGATGGCCGGCGCATCGTGTCTGCCTCCGAGGACAGGACGCTCAAGGTCTGGGGTCTTGCGACCGGGAAGCTCCTATCCACCCTCGAAGGCCACTCTGGCTCGGTCATTGCCTGCGCCGTCAGCCCCGATGGCAAGCGCATCGTCTCCACCGCCATGGATAGCACGCTCAAGCTCTGGGATGTTTCGACAGGGGAATGCCTGGATACGGTGCACGGAGCGAGCCGATTCGGCAGTGTGGCTGTGTCCCAACAGCTTATCTGCGCAGGCGACGCAAACGGCAATCTCTGGCATCTCTGTTTCACGGCCTCGGAACCTCAAGAGAAGGGCCTTCCTGCGAAGGCGCCCATCCGTCTCTTCTTCAGCTACTCCCACAGGGATGAGGGCCTCCGCGACGAGCTGGAGGCCCATCTCGCCCTTCTCAAGCGCGAGGGGCTCCTCCAGAGCTGGCACGATCGACGCATCGGCGCCGGCGACGCGTGGGCCGGCCAGATCGACAGGAATCTCGACGAGGCCGAAGTAATTCTCCTCCTCGTCAGCGCGGATTTTCTTGCCTCCGACTACTGCTTTGACATGGAGATGAAGCGCGCCCTCGCGCGCCACGACGCCGGCCAGGCGCGCGTCATCCCGGTGATTCTCCGGAAGACCGACTGGCGCAGCGCACCGTTTGCCAGGCTCCAAGCGCTGCCGAAGGACGCCAGGCCGGTCACCCTCTGGCAGGACCGCGACGAAGCGTGGACCGACGTGACCCTCGGCATCCGACACGCCATCGAAGCGTTCCGAAGGCGCGCCGCATAGCTCCCGGGCCGTATCCGACATACCCGCCCGTCCTGCCGCCCAGACCCCGGGGCGTATCCGACATACCCGCCCGCCCTGCCGACCAGGCCCCAGGGCATATCCGACATACCCGCCTGCCCTGCCGACCAGGTCCCGGCGATGTCCCGACATCTCGCCCGCTCCGCCGACCAGGCCGGGCCAACTCCGACATCCTCGCCTGCCCTGCCGACCAGCCCCCGGCCATGTCTCGTCACCGCCCTCGCTCCCCCTCACCGATACGGCCCGCCCCGCCCCTCCCCCCGCATCTGCCGCGCGAGCGCCAGCATGGGCCGCAACACCTCCCGCGCCGCCGCCGGATCCGCGAGCGGCGCCCCGATCACCACCGCGATCGCGCCCGGCGCCACCGCGACCCCCTCCTCCGCATCCGCAACCCCCCCGAGGCGCGCCGCCTGCTCCAGGATCGCCGCTGCGATCCCCTGCTCCGCCGTGTTCCTCGGCCGGGCCGCGCCCTCGATCGACGGATCCAGCCGCAACGAGACCCGCGTCCTCGCCGGAACGGCCCCCTTGAACAGCGTCTCCAGCTCGAACCGCGCCCCTTCGAGCGTCCCCGAGAGCCGCATCGAACCGACCCGGAGCGCCCCGTCGCTCTCCTCGGCGAAGCGGTGCCACGCGGGCAGCCACGCCGCCATCGCCGCCGGCGGCGGCAGCGCCGCGCCGGCCTCCGCGAGCGCCTGCGCGAGCGCGTTGACCTGCGCCAGGAACGCGTCGAGCGCGTGCTCGTCCGACGCCTCCGCGGCGCTCCACACCCACGCCTCCCTGTCGTCCACGTCGGCCCGATGGAAAGCACGCAGCGCACGCCGGAGCGCAGGCCCGAGCACGGCCAGCACCTGCGCCTCCTCCCGTCCCGCCGCCCGGAAGCGCCGATCGAATCCCTCGTCCCCCGTCTCCAGCCCATCGAGCTCCAGCACGCGCCGCCACTGCACGTCGAGGCGCAACCCCCAGGGCTCCGCGAACCGCACCGTCGCGCCCAGGCCGGCCCTCAACCCCTTCACGGCAGAGGCCACCTCGACGGTGCACCCCGCGCGCACGCCGCGGAGCCGCAGCCCCCGTTCCAGCGAGAGCCCCACCCGCCGCCCCGCGCGCGCCCAGACCGCGCGCCAGCGATCGGCGCCGATCCGGGGCCGCTTTCCATCGCGCCCGGTCCGCGGCTCGAACAGGCCGACGACCACCGGCACGCGATGTCGCACCAGCTCCCCGCCCGCCAGGTGCTCGATCGTCACCTCCAGCGCGTACTCCAGGGCAACCTCGCGGAGGCGGAAGGACGGCGCGAGATCGCCCGGCAGAGAGATGCGGAAAGGCACCTCCGTTCCCTCGGCGATCCCTGTGACATCCTGGAAGAACACGTTCGGGCAGCTCTCGTACGAACCGCTGCGCGCGTTCACCTGCTCCACCCCATTGCCGACCAGCGCGACGCGGAGCCCAAAGGGATAGCGCCCCGGGAGACCCCCGAAGGCGACGGCCCCGGTCACGATCGCGCCCGGGGTGAGGGTCCGGCCCGGCAGCGACACCTCGACGAAGGCGCCGCGCCCCCGGTGGCTCGCGTCGATGAACGGCTCGTCCTCCGGCCGCCGAGCAGACCTGGGCCGGACGAGGACCTCCTGGCTCTCCCGGGCGTCGAGCCACCACGGAATGGAGACGTGCGCGCGGACCTCGCACCGGCACGCCTGGAAGGCGCCGGCGAACGTCGGCGGGAGATCACCAGGCAGCGCGAACGAGACCCGGTAGCGGTGAATCCCCTCGCCGAGCCGCCCCTCCCCGGCCACCTCCTCGCTGAGGAGGAGCAGATCGCGAACCTCGAAGGTCCCCTCGACCGGAACCAGCCGCTCGTGCGTGTGCCGCAGGGCCACGCGCACGAAGTTGATGGGCGTCTTCGCGGCGCTCTCGAGCGAGAGCCCGACGTCGAACGTCTCGCCCGGATGAACGACCCTGGGGAGGCGCAGCGTGATGAAAGGGCGGCTCCTCATCGCCGCCTCCCAGTGTAAACGACCTGGCCGACCGCCCTCCGACGGGGCGTAGCACCGCCCGCTCGCTCGCGGTCAGGAGGTCGCGCCGCCCGCTCGCTCGCGGTAGGATCGACCGGAGAACTACGGCGCAGACCACCCCGGCGGCGCAGCGGCGAGCGCACGGACCGCGCAGCGCTCCTCGCCTGGAGCGACGAGCGCGCTCGGCTACTCCGCCGCCTCGCCCAGCCACGCCCGCGCGAGCTCGAGCGTGCGCGCGTTGTCCACGGCCCGCTCCAGGAAGTGCGCCCGGAACGCGCCGTCGCTGATCTTCTCGGCGCGCGCGAGCAGGCGATCGCGCGCCTCGGCGATCGCCTGCGCGGCGTCGGCGCCACGCCCGCAGACCGACAGCGCCTCGGCGTAGACCAGGCGCACCACCGACTCGCCCTCCTCCACGCCCACCTCCTCGAGCAGCGCGCGCGCACGCTCGGCGGCGGCGAGCGCGTCGCCAGGGCTGCCGAGGTGGAGCAGCGCGCGCCCGAGCACCGCGACGGCGTAGGCGCGCATCGGCGGGGCCCGCTCGAGGATCGCGTCCGCGGCCCGCGCCTCGCGCGCCGCCGCCTCGGGATCGCCCGCGAGGAGCAGGATGCTCGCGAGGTAGACGCGCGCGCAGCCCTCCATCCGCACGTCGCCGTGGCGCTCCAGCATCGCGCACGCGGTCTCCTCGACCGACCTCGCCTCGTCGAGCCGGCCGCGGTAGGAGAGCACCAGGCCGAGGTTCTGGAGGACGTACGCCGTGGTGCCGCGCAGCTCCATGCGCTCCGACTCGGCGAGCGCCTGGCGCAGCGCCGCCTCGGCCTCCTCGAGCTGACCCACCTGGCCGTACGAGTAGCCGAGGTTCATGCGCGCCATGCACGCCCGCCGCACGTCGCCGGCCTGCTCGAACGCCGCGAGCGCCGCCGCGATGCCCGCGAGGCTCGCGCCGGGGTCGCCGCCCGCGTGCGCGCGGATCGCGCGCGCCTCGTGGAGGTTCGCCACGGCCTCGAGATCCGGCGCCGGGGCGCCCTCGATCGCGCGCTCCGCGCCCTCGAGCAGCGCGTCGGCCAGCGCATAGCGGCCGCCGAAGATCAGCATGAGCGCGGCGGAGCTCAGGCAGGCGCTCTTGGCGGAGCTCCCGTCCTCGAGGGGCGCAGGCGTGTCGCGCGCGACGGCGGCCCAGCGCTCGACGCGCTCGAGGCCGCCCGTGGCGCCCGCGGCGATGATGATCCGGGTCAGCGCGGCGAACCAGGCGGCGGATCCCTCCGCGAGGTGCTCCGCGGAGGCCGCGGCGCGCTCCTCGGCGAGCGCGAGATCGCCGCGCCAGAAGTGCGCCTGGCTCTCGAGCAGGCGGAGCTCGCCCACGGTGGCGGGCGCCGGATCACACGCGACGCCGCGCGCGGCGCGCGCCAGCACCGCGCCGAGGTCGTTGCCCCGCAGCGCCTGCCGCGCCGCCGCGAGGTACGCCGTGGCCGCGCGCGCGGGCTCGCCGCCGCGCTCGAAGTGCTCGGCGAGCGCCATGGGATCGGCCTCGCCGCGCTGCGCGAGGAAGCCGCCCGCGAGCGCGTGGCCGAGCCGCCGATCGCCCTCGGTCAGCATGCCGTAGGCGGCCTCGCGGATGAGCGCGTGGCGGAACCGGAGCGCGGCGTCGCCGGCCGCGCTCCGCGGACCGATCCGCACGATCGCCTCGTGCCGCACGAGCTCGTCGACCTCGCGCGCGACCTCCGACCGGCCCACGAGCGCGGCGACCCCCGCCTCGGAGAACGCCTCGCCGAAGACGCTCGCGGCGCGCAGCACGCGGCGCGCCTCCGGGTCGAGCGCGTCGAGCCCGGCCTGCACCATCGCGAGCACCGTCTCCGGCGGCGCCGCGGTCCGGCCGCGGGCGGCGGCGCGGATCTGCTCCTCCAGGTAGAACACGTTGCCGTCGGCGCGCTCGACGAGCGTCCTCACGAGCTCCGCGCTCGCCCGGGCGCCGAGCGCCTCCCGCACGAGCTGCTCTCCGCCCGACGGCGCGAGCGGAGAGAGGCGGACCTCCCGGACGAGGTGAGGCCCCCAGAGCCCCGGGAAGAGCTCGTGCACGCCGGGCCGCGCCAGCGCGAGCACCGCGAACCGCCTGCCCTTCAGGTTGCGCAGCGCGGCTTCGACCAGCGTCACGGTCGGCAGATCGCCCCAGTGCAGGTCGTCGAGGACGAGGAGCACCGGCTGCGCGGCGCACTCGGCGTCGAGGAAATCCTCCCACGCGAGGCGCAGCTGGTCGCTCATCAGGAGCGGGTGCCGCCGCGCCGCCCTGAGCTGCACGTCGTCGTCGTCCGGGAACGGCGCGCCCGCGAGCTCGCCGAGGAACGGCGCGACGCGCGCGACGCGCGCGGCCGCCGCGGCGCCGCAGCGGCGCTCGACGCGCGCGCGGATCTTGCGCCGCTTCGACTCGATCGGCTCGCCGTCGCGCAGGCCGAGCCCGCGGCGGAGCGCGCGCTGGAGCAGGCCGAAGGCGGAGCCGGCGCTCATCGGGTCCGCCTGGCCGAGCCACACCGCGAGGGGCTCGCTGCGCGACCGGAGCGCGCGGACGAGCTCGTAGCAGAGGCGCGATTTGCCCGACCCCACCGCGCCCGTCACCAGCACCGCGCCCGGGGCCACCCCGCGGAAGCAGGCGTCGATCTCGGCCTCGATCAGCCCGAGCTCGCGCTCGCGCCCGACGTAGGGCGCCGGCCGGCCGAGGAGCGAGGGCTGCGTCTCGGGCTCCTCGCGCGCGCCGTGGAGCCAGCACCCCGACGCGTCCCGGGTGGCGTCGAACCGCGCGCCGAGCAGGCCCGCGGTCGTGTCGTCGATGCGGATCGCCGCCGGATGGAGGGGCTCGCGGCTGCCCTGCACGAGCTGCACGAGGCGATCGATCACCGCGCCGACCGGCAGCCGCGCGGCGACCTCGGCCCGGCCGATGACGAGCGAGAGGCGGGCGCCGCCGAGCAGCTCCCTGAGCGAGAGGGCGCAGCGGGCCGCCTGCGCCGCGAGGTCGGTGGGCGCGGCCGATCCCGAGAGCGTCACGAGCAGCCACCGCGCCTCCAGGAGCTCGATCCGGCCGCGGTGGCGCTCGACGATCTCGCGGATCGCCCGCGCCCTCGCCTCGTCCTCGACATCGGAGAGCGTCGCCTCCGCGTCGGCCTGGCCCTCCCGGGCGAGGAGGAGGCACATGACCTTCCGTTCGCTGGTCGTGATCTCGCGGCCGCGCTGCGCCGGCGGGTGGGACGACGGGGGCTGAAGCGACGGCGGGCCCGCGTCGAGGCGTGAATCCAGCGCCTCCGAGGCGAGCGCCGCCGCGACGACGCCCGCGTCGCGCGGCCGGGACTCCCGCGCCTTCGACAGCATCCGCGCGACGAGCCGATCGAGCCAGGCCGGGACGTCGTCGCGGAGCTCCCTGAGCCGCGGCGGCTCCTCGAGGAGGACCTTCATGAGGACCGAGAGCGGGTCGCTGCCGCCGAACGCGGCGCGCCCGGTGAGGCACTCGAAGAGCACGCTGCCGAGCGCGAACACGTCGGCGCGCGCGTCGATCTGCGGCTCGCCGCGGGCCTGCTCCGGGGCCATGTACTGGGGCGTGCCGCGGATGTCGCCGAGCGTCGGGAACTCCTCCTCATCATCCCCGGAGAAGCGCGCGACGCCGAAGTCGATGAGCCGGACGCGCTGGAGATCGCCGCCCTCGAGGATGAGGTTGCCCGGCTTCACGTCGCAGTGCACGAACCCCAGCTGGTGGACGGCGGCGAGCGTCTCGGCGATGCGCGCGGCGAGCGTGAGGCCCTCGGCGAGCGTGAGCGGGCCGCGATCGAGCCGCTCCGAGAGGGTCTCGCCATCGAGCCACTCCATCGCGAGGTAGAGCCGGCCCCCGCCCGTCGCTCCGTGCGCGACGTAACGGGCGACGCCGGGGATCGCGAGCGTCGCGAGGGCGAGATGCTCGCGCGCGAGGGCGCTCAGCGACGCGGTCGCGGCTGTCTGGAGGAGCTTGAGGGCGACGAGCTCGCCGGACCGGAGGTCGCGCGCGCGGTACACGCGCGCCGTCGCGCCCGAGGCGGCGTGCTCCTCGATCTCGAACCGGTCGTCGACGACCTCTCCTGCCTGCATCGAGCTGACGCGCTCCTGGCGGGCGCTCTGCCGCTATCGCACAGCGTGCCAGCGGCGCGCGCCGTCCGTCCACTGTCACTTCGCTCGACGCCGCGCGGCGTGCGCGCCGGCTCACCGCGGCCGATCCCCTGGCCGAGCCACCTCCCAGGGACGCATGTCGCGGCGCAGGCGCTCGCGTCGGCGCGGCGCACACGCTGGCGCACCGGCGCGCCTCGCCGGCTCACCTACCTGTCGCGCTGCGCGCCCGCGTCACGGGGCGCTTTGCCTGCGTCCGCGTCGTCTGCGCGCCGCCGCAGCACGACATAGCGGAGGTGCGGGACGCCGCTCACCGCCACGGGAGCGAACGCGTCGCCAGCGCCGGGCAGGCGCGCGACGCGCTGCTCCACCCCGCGCGCGAACCGCGACGCGGGCCACGGCGACGCGGGCGCCTCGCCCTCGGCGAGCAGCAGCACCAGCGCGTCCACCCGGCGCGCGTCGAGCAGCGCCCCGGGGATCCGCTTCGTTGTGTGCCCGCCGGGCAGCGCCGCGATCGCCGGATCCGTGACCCCCGCGAGATCGACGAGGGTCGCGCCCGTCGCCGCCCCGAGCCAGCCGATGTCGAGCGCCGCGACGACCTCCGCCCCGGCGAGCGCGCCGCGGAGCTCCTCGACGACGCGCAGCCGGTCGCTGCCCACCCGCGCGGCGGTCGGCCCGACCCGGACCATCACGAAGAGCTCCCCCGCGAGCGCGAGCGCGAGCCGGAGCGCCGTGGCGCGCGCGTCGGCCACCGAGGCGACGTGGGCCGCCGCGAGCACCACGGCGGGCAGCGCCGGGACGACGAGCCGCGACAGCGGCATCCAGTCGCCGCCCGCCGCCGCGACCGCGAGGAAGTGCACCGCGACCGCCGCGAGCAGCCCGCGCGGCCACGCGGGGAGCGCGCGCCACGCGGCCGGCGCGATCAGCGCCGCAGGCCCGGTCAGGAGGAGACACGCGAGCGCGTACCGGGCCCCGAGCGCCGCGTCCGGCGACTTCGCCAGCGCGGCGAGCGGCGCGGCCCGCCCGAAGATCGAGAGGCGCGCGAAGGCCACGGCGACGAAGGGGAGGCCCGCGAGCGCGAGCGCGGCGAGCGCTCGCGCCCACGCGGGCCGCGGCGGCGCGTCCGCTGCGGCGTCGCGGCGCGGAGCCGCCTGGGCCGAGAGCGCGACGACGAGCGCGAACGGCAGGAGCTCCGGCCGGAGCGCCGCCGCGGCCCCGGCGCAGGCCGCGCCGCCGAGGGCGCCGCCGAGCGCCGGTAACGCGACGGCGAGCGCCCCGAGCGCCGCGACGACGCCCGTCTCCATGCCCGCCACGCTCCAGGCGGCGAGCGGCGCCGACGCCGGCACGAGCGCGAGCGCCGCGAACCGGATGGGACGAGCGGACGCCCGATCGATCGCGAGCGCCAGGACGCCGGCGGCGAGCGTCCACGCGAGGGCGCCGAGCGCCTTCGCGGCCGCGAGCGCGGCGAGCGGCCCGCCGGCCGCGAACGGCGCCAGCACGAACGCCCACCCGAGCGGCGTCACGCCGTCGGTCACCGGCCCGGCCGCGTTGAAGCGGTAGCCCAGTCCCCGGGCGAGGTGGTGCGCATAACGCGCCGTGATCAGGGCGTCGTCGACCGTGAACCCCGAGAGCGCGAGCGCCGGGAGCAGCGCCGAGAGCGCGCCGGCGAGCGCAACGAGCAGCGAACGCTCTCGCCCCGTCACGCCGTCCGTGCGTCCGCGCGGCACTCCGATGGACACGAGGCGCTGACGCCCGCGCTGCACCGGAGCACGCGCCGCTCCGCGCGTTCTCCATCGAGGACGCACCGGCAGCAGAGCAAGCGCTCAGGGTGTACGGTGATCAGCACGCAGCGATCCTGTGACAGGCGCACGAAGGACGCAATTGCGCTCGTCTGCTCGCAATCGTGCGAGCAGGTGAGATGCGAGACGCGACCACGCGGGCACGTGCGCGCGAACGTCGCGAACACCTGGGCTCGCCGCGGCGCGCACGCCTCGGACAACGGCGGCGCCGCTGCGCCTCGTGGCAGCCATGCGCCCTCGTGGACGGTATAGTTCCCCGCATGGCACTTCCCGCCGCGCTCCTGGCCGCCGTCGAGCGGCATTCGTGTTTTACCGGCTGCTATCGCAGCGAATCGGAAGTCCAGGTCTGCATCGATCCGGCGCAGGCGCTCGTGCCGACGGTGCCTGTCTGTTGCAGCGATTGCCTGAACTTCCACCCGGCGGCGCTCGTGAGCCTCTTGCCCCTCGGCATGACGTCGTACGCGCTCGCGAACGCGCTGACGACACACGTGCGCTCGCTGCGCGGGTACAAGTGGGCGACCGGCGGCTACCACACCGCGGGCACCGGCTTCTGGCTCAACGCCGCCTACTACGGCAATGGCCTCTTCCTGGTCGACGCCGCGCGCAACCGCAACGCGAGGACGGACGTCGACATGCTGATCGAGGCCTTCCAGCACGGGATCGTCCAGCCGGAGGACCCGCGCATGCTCGATCCGGCGCTCTACACGATCGAGCTCGCGTACATCAACATGTCGCGGCCCATCCTGCCGGTCCGCAGCAAGCAGGATCTCCTGACGTCGCCGCAGCGCAGCGCCACGCCGAGGCAGGGGTTCTCGCGCGTGTCGATCGTGGAGTTCCAGCCGCTCGCCGTCGTGGGGACGTCCCCTTCCGCGCAGCCGGCGAAGCCGGCGCCGCAGCCCCGCGAGCTCAAGCTCGGCGATACGTGCCCGACGTGCGGCGCCGCCGTGATGGAGCGACCGCTGTTCTCGGGCACGTTCGTGGGCTGCCTCTGCTGAGGGCGCGCCGCGGGCCACGCCGGCGACCGGCTCACGGCGACGGCGGCGTGGTCGCGCGCCACGCGGTCTCTCCGGTCGCCGGATCGATCGCGCGCAGCGCGGCGCCGCTCACCGCGGCGCCGCTGATGACGTAGACGTAGGGGCCGGACGCCTTCGCCGCCGTGAGCCGGTCGCCGAGGTAGGCCGCGGCGCGCTCGTACCGCGCGGCCCCGGACACCGGATCGAGGGAGATGATCCGCGGCTCGGTGCCGTTCACCACGTCGACGCCGACGACGACGGCGGCGCCGCCGCTCGCGACGAGGAACAGGTCGGGCCGCCCGCCGGAGAGCGGCGCGCGCGCGGCGAGCTCCTTCTTCCAGAGCGACTCGCTGCCCCGCCGCCCCTCGGCGGTGAGCCGCGGCGGGCCCCCGGCCGGCGCGGCAAGCACGACCTCCACGCCGCCGGCCTGGACCACCTGGGGGTTCTTCTTGCGCTCCCAGAAGTGCCCCGTGATCGCCGACGGCTGCGGCGCCGTCGGGCAGTCGGCCGCCCCGCCCCCTTCGAGCTTGATCCCGGTCGCCGTGCCGTCCTTCATCACCACGGTCGCGCAGCCGTCGCCCCCCGCGATCTCGTCGGGGACCCCGGGGAGGTTCGCCACCCAGCGCTCCTTGCCCGTGCGGGCGTCGAGCGCGCGCAGCGCGGCGTCGCCCCCGCCCGCGAGCACCATGTTCGGGTCCGCGCAGGCGAGCGCGTCCGGCTCCTCGATCTGCTGCGAGGCCCAGATCCCCTGCCCGCTGCGCCCATCGACGGCCACCACGCGCCCGCGGGTCTTGCCGTCCTGCCACAGCACCGGGTCGGGCGCGTCGTCGCCGTTCGCGTCCACGAAGCAGAGGGCGTCGAGCTGCGTGGAGAGCGGGCGCGCGCGCGGCGCGGGCTCCTGCGGCGGGTCGACGCGCGCGAAGAACATCACCGCGAAGCCGATCCCGACCGCGGCCATCGCCGCGGCGAGGAGCACCTTCGTCGCCCGCGATGGCCCCGGCGCGGGCGCGGGCGCGCCCCGCGGCGCAGCCGCGCCTGCGACGCCGGGGGCATCTGCGCCGCAGCGCGGGCATGCGATCCCATCACGACTTGCCTCCAGCGAGGCACCACAGCTCCAGCAGGGCCGCATCCGGACAGTCTATCGCCGCCGGGTGCCCGTGATCGAGAGCGACCGTGCGCGGCCCGCCGGACCGGGGACTCGCCTCCGCTACTTCGCCCAGAGCACCGAGAGATCGATCTCGATGGCCTCGAAGGGCACGACCCGGACCCGCGCCGCGTCGCGGTGGACGGGGCCGGGCTCCCAGCCCCTGTCCGCGGCGAGCGAGAAGACCTCGAGGGTGCGCCGGATTGGATCGACGAGCCACGCGTGGAGCACGCCTTCGCGCGCATAGAGGGGCATCTTCTCCGTGCGATCGACGTCCTCGGTCGACGGGCTCAGGACCTCGCAGATCCAGTCGGGAGCGAGCGGGAAGAAGGCCGTCTCGGGCAGCTCGGGCATGCGCTCGACCCGCCAGCCGGCGAGGTCGGGCACGAGCACGTCGAACTCACCAGGCGTGCGCGGGTCGGGGAGGTGCAGCTCAGGCTCGACCAGGATGGTCCAGCCGCCGGGCCCGCCTTCGCCCAGGTCGAAGGGGCCGGACAGCTTCCCCCCGAGCCGGGACGCGGCTCGCGCATGCCGCGGCGCCGGGCGGGGGAACACGTGCAGGGTGCCGCGGACGAGCTCCGCCACCTTGTTCGACGGGACGGCTTCGAGGTCGGCGTACGTGGCGCGGGGCTCCTTCTCGGCGGGTTGACCCATGACCGGAGGCTGCCTGGACGCCGAGGAAGAGGCAAGGGTGTGTGGCGCGCCGAACCTGAACGCTCGCGCGGCGCCGCGCGCCTGCCCCTCCCCGGCGCGCGCCCGCCCCTCCCCGCTACGGCTTCGGTATCCTCAACGTGCCGCTGACCATGGCGCTGCCGCTCACGACATAGACCAGGCTGAGCGGGTGGAACGCCCAGGGGCCGAGCGCGATGGACCCGAGCCAGAGCTGCTCGTGCACGCGCTCCTTGGCAAACAGCACCCCGAAGAGCAGCACGATGAGCAGGCTCGTGGGGATCGGCGTCCCCTCGTAGTAGCGCACCTTTCCTCGCTCGTCCGACAGCTCGGCCGCCGTCACGTTGTACCGCGCGAGGCGGCTGATCCCGCAGGCGACGAAGTAGACGAGGGCGGCGGCGTCCCACGGCCCGCGCAGGCCGAGCGCGTAGCCGAGCACCGCGGGCGCGACGCCGAACGAGACCACGTCGGCGAGGGAGTCGAGATCGGCCCCGAGCGGCGAGTGCTTGCGGCGCCAGCGCGCGATCGTGCCGTCGAGGACGTCGCACGCCAGCGCGAACGGCAGGAGCCCGAACGCCACCCAGATATAGATGCGCTCGCGCTCGGCCACGTAGTTCAGGCAAAGCAGGATGCTCAGCGTGCCGCTCGCCGCGTTCGCCAGCGTGACGAAGTCGGCGAGCGCGAACGACCGGAGCATCGAGAAATGGGGCGGTCTCTCGGCAGGCATGGCGCTCGGGGTGCGCAGTGTCGCACGTCCGGTTCGATTGCCAACCATTCTGCGCGGCGCACGTCGCCGTTCTCGGGGCGTCCTCGCAGCGCAGGGCGCCTCGAGCCGCGGCGCGCCCGGCGCCGGCGCCGTCTAGCCAGGTGGCACGTGCTTGTCCACTCCGCGGCGATCCGCGCACAAAACTTAGGACCGGGCCGCGCGCTGCCTAGCATCCGTCGGCGGATGCCCGGACTGTCACTTGTCGCCGACAACACCCGTTGCTCATCGGAGCCCGAGCGCACGTCGCTGCACGATGTGCTCGACTTCGTCTTGGAGGGGGCGCGCAACGCGTCTCCTCCGCTCGATGGAGCGGCGCTGCCGCTACGCGCCGAGGCCGAGGCGCTGCCGCTGCTCTGCGAGCTCGCCGAGGCCGCGGCGGAGCTCGCCTCCGGACGCCGCGCGCGCGCGGTCGTGCGCCTGTGCCTCGAGCCCGACCCCTGGGAGCTCGGGCTGGAGCGCGTGGGCCGCGACCTCCTCGTCACCGTCTTCCAGGGCGGGGACGTGCCCGAGGTCGCCCTGCACGAGCGGCGCTTCGACGGCGAAGCGCTCTGCGCGCGCCTCCTCGCGGCCATCGACCGGTTCGCCTCGCGCAGGGGCCCGGGCGCGCGCCGCGACGCCGCCTTCGCCGAGAACGACGCGGATCTCGGCGGGATCGGCGAGCAGCGGCTCCCGGCCGCGCGGCGGTGCCTCGCGGCCTCCCTGCCGTTCTCGCCCGACGAGGCGGGAGGAGAGCCCGCGATCGTGGGCGTCGAGCCGACCGGCGAGATCCCGATCGCCATCGCGGCCGAGGCGCTCCTGCGCACGTCGCAGGGCGCGGCGCTCACGCAGCCGGCCGTGCTCCGGGCCGACCTCTTCTCGCTCCTCTTCCGGGGCAAGATCCGCGTGCTCGTGGGCGAGGAGGCGCGGGAGCTGCCCGACGTCTTCGTCTTCCCGTTCGCCGAGCAGCTCGCGTCGCTGTCGCTCGAGTCGCTCGACGCGTGGGCGCGGCGCCAGCCCTACCACCGGCGGCTGACCGTCGGCGGCGCGATCCTCGGCGTCCGGCTGCACAGCGAGGGGGCGCTGTCGCTCACGCTCGGCGTGCCCCGCGTGGGCCGCGTCCCCTCCGCGGATCCCCGCGCGCCCGGCGCTGGCCGCGTACCCTCGTTCGCGGCCGCCGAAGAGCGGGCGCAGACCTGGACCTTCCCGGCCGTCGACGTGGCGGCGCTCGCCCAGGGCGTGGTCGCGTTCGGGCGTGCGCTCGCGCGCAGCCTTGTGCGCCGCGATCGCGGCCAGACGTCGAACCTGCGCCTGTTCGAGTTCCGGGCGCGCGTCCGCGAGCTCGCCGAGCGGCTCCGCGAGCTCACGCGCAACGAAGCGAAGATCAACGTGGCCCCGGAGACGTACCGCGCCTTCGCGGCGGCGGCGCGCCCGCAGGCCGCCGCCGAGGACACGTTCGGGCGGACGCGCCTGCGCTTCACGGCCCGGTGGATCGCGGCGATCCCGTCGATCGATCTCCGCGCCACGTTCCTCTGCGGCGACGTGCTGGTGGTGGGCTCGACCCGCGAGCTGACGTGCATCGATCGGCGGACCGGCGAGTGCCTGTGGCGCAAGCCTGCGCCGCGCGCGGTCTCGGTGATGACGCCGGTCGGCCTCGGGCGGCTCCTGCCCGACGGCACGCTGCAGCTGCACGATCTGTCGAGCGGCGAGGTCGCCTGGTCGACGCGGCTCTCGCCGCGCGTGGGCGCGAACGCCTCGGGCGCGGTGGTGAGCGCCCCCGGGCTGCCGCGGATGCTCATCGTGAGCGAGGGGACGCGCCACCTCGCGGCCGTGGACCTCTACTCCGGCGAGGTGCGCTGGCGCTACGCCGCGCGGCGCGGCGAGAACTTCCGGCTCCGCCGCGCGGGCAAGCTCGTCCTCGTGGGCAGCGGCGAGCCGGCCCTCGCGGCGCTCGACGTGCTGAGCGGCGAGGTCGTGTGGCGCTTCTGCGACCGGCTCCCGTTCGCGTCGCCGGTGGCGGTCGATCACGACGCGCTCTTCGCGCTGGCGGGCGACGGCGCCTTCGTCGGCCGCGGCGGGGCGCGGCTGCACCACCTCGACCCGTGGTCCGGCGAGGCGCGGTGGACGGTCGATCTGCCGAAGCACGTGGCGCCGGTCGGCGCGCCGCTGCTCGGGCCCGAGACGGTGTGCGTGGTGACCCACGGGCGGCGCGGCACGGGGCTCGTGGGGATCGATCGCCGCACCGGGGCGACGCGCTTCGACCTGACCGCGTGCGCGTCGACGGCCTCGTGCCTCATGGTGGACGATGTGGTCGTCGTGAACAGCGAGGCAGGCGAGATCGTCGGGGTCGGCGCGCACGACGGCGCGGTCCGGTACCGGCACGTCATCGCGGGCGGCGTCGAGGGCGACAGGCCGCGGCGCCTCGAGCCGGTGCTCCGCTCGGGCGCGCTGTTCGTGCCGCAGAGCGAGGTGCACGTCGTCCGGCCGCGCGACGGCGCGCTGCTCGGCAAGGTGCCGACGGACCTCATCCCGGATCTCCTGCGGGTGGACGAGCGGTGCGACGTCTACGTGGCCGAGGAGAGCGGCCACCTCGCGGCCTTCGCCGCGGCCCCGCGGCTCAGCCTCGTCCAGTAGCCGCGGCGGCGCGCGTCAGCGCGGCCGTCGCGCCGGCTTCCAGATGAGCTCGAGCGTCACCTGGGTGACGCCGTCCTCGATGAGCCCGATCCGCTCGGCGGCCCTGCGCGACAGATCGATGATCCTGCCGCGCTTGAACGGGCCGCGGTCGTTGATCCGCACGCGCACGCGGCGGCCGTCCCGGCGGACCACGTCGACCACGGCGCCGAAGGGCAGCGTCCGGTGCGCGGCCGTGAGCGCGCGCGGGTTGTAGCGCTCGCCGCTCGCGGTGCGGCGGCCGTTGAACTTGTCGGCGTAGTAGGTGGCGCGCCCGCCCTGGATCGGCGTCCCCTTCGCCGCGCTCCGCGCGCTCGCGGGCGCGATCGGCGTGGAGACGCTGTCGATGTCGTCCGGATCGTCGTCCTCGGCCTGGTGCCGCGGGGGCGCCGGCGGGGTGCTCGGCGCGACGCCGAGCGCGATCGGCGCGTCGGCTCCCGTGCGGGGCGCTGCAGGCTGGTGAGCGGAGCAGGCGGGGGTGCAAAAGAGGAGGAGGAAGGCGAGCGTCCTCGCCACGCCGCGGCGTCCACCGGGCGTCATCACGTCGCCTCGGGCGCGGCGCGATCGGCCGACGAGGGGTCGAGGTCGGCCGCGGGCGAGGTCACCGCGGCGACCAGGGCCAGGGCCGAGGGCTCGCCGCTCCCCGCCCCGTCCGCGGACGGCGCCGCCTGGGGCCTGGCCTTGGCCCGAACGAACCCGGCCAGCTCGCGGAACGGCACGCCGGTCGGGCAGATCCTCTCCTTCTCGGCGAGCACCTCCTCCGGCACGTGCGCGAGCGCGAGCGCCGCGGCGTCGAAGTCCGGCATGCTCCGCGACGACGCGAGCACGACGGTCATGAGGCCGCGGTAAGCCCCCCTGGAGGCCGCGATGCGCTCGGCCTCCCCGAGGTCGCAGCGCCCGCACGCGATGCAGCGGGAGAAGCGGGGCAGGGCCGCGCGCTCGGCGGGCGAGAGCGGCGGCAGGCCATCGGCATCGTAGTTCTCGCGGAAGAGCGCGAGCCCGCTCGGACCGTCGTCGAAGAGACGGCGCACCGCGACCTTGAGGAGCGACCACGCGAGGACCGCGAGGGCCAGGGCACGACCGGAGAGCACGATCCGTCCATAACCCGAAACAGGCCCGCGCGCCGAGCCGATGCGCGCGGGGTCTCCAGAACGGCGCCGGGCGCGTGAACCCGCGTTAACAGCGCCTCGGGCACGCGCAGGTCCGCGACGACCCGCCGCCGCTGCGATGACCCCTGCGACGCGCGCTCGTCGCCCGAGCTCCGCGGCTCTGGAGATCGCGCGTCGCGCCGGCGCTGCGCGGCGGATCGCGCGACGACGGCCGCCGCCGGGCGAGGACGCCGCGCAGCGACGCGACGCCCCGCGCATCGGTCCTCGCTGGCACGTCGGGTGCACAGGAGCCAGGCATGCCCAACGACTTGCTTCTCGGCGACAACGGACGCGAAGACCTCGGCGAGCTCGCCGAAGGTGCGCTGGTGGAGGCGATGATCGCGGGGGACGAGCGCGCCTGGCGCGCCTTCCACGCCCGCTACGATCGGCTCGTCCACCGCTGCATCAGCGGCGTGATCGCCCGCTTCTCCGCTGTGGTCGCGCAGGACGACATCCGCGACATCCACGCCACGCTGCTCGTGCAGCTGCTCTCGAACGACATGCGCAAGCTGAGGACCTTCGACGCAGGCCGCGGGTCGCGGCTGAGCTCCTGGATCGGCACGCTCGCCGTCCACTGCGCGTACGACCATCTGCGCTCGAGGCGGCGCGCGCCGCGCTGTGCCCCGCTCGACGACGCGGCGGTCGAGCTCCCCTGCGAGCGCCCCTCGCCGCAGGAGCAGGCCGAGCGCCGCGAGCGCGCCGCGCTCGTGGGGCGGGTGCTCCACGCGTTCTCCAACAAGGACCGCGAGTTCGTCGCGCTCTACTTCGCCGAGGGCCTGCCCCCGGAGCAGATCGCGGCGCGGATGGGGATCAGCGTGAAGACGGTGTACTCGAAGCGCCACAAGATCCAGAGCCGCCTGGAGGCGATGCTGTCCAGCGTCAGCCTCGCGGCGTGACGTTTCCCTCCCCCGAAGGGGGCTCGGCGGCCGTCGGCCCTGTGGTATGAGCCGAGGAGGATGGCTCGCCCGCCTCGCACCTCCTCCGCGCTCCCGCTCATCGCGGCCGCCGCCCCGCTGCTCGGCGCGTGCGGCGGCGGCGACGGAGATGCCCCCGCGATCCCCCTCGCCGACGAGCGCGGCGGCGGCGCGCGCGTCGCCGAGATCATCGGTGACGCCGGGTGGCTCGACCCGGAGGACGAAGAGAGCCGGCGCTGCGCCGCGCCGCCCGCTCGCCGCGCCCACGTCACCGGCGCCACCCTCGTCGCCATCGACAGCTTCGACGAGACCGGCGAGGGCGCGCGCGGCAACCACTACGTGCAAGACAGCGCCGACAAGCCGGTCCCCTACTCGGGGATGACGGTCTTCCAGCCCGCGTTCGACCCCCCGGATCTGCGGCTCATCCCCGGCGACGTCGTCGACGTGCTCGGCGAGCTCACCGAGTTCCTCGGCCCCTCCGCCGGCCGCTTCGGCGGCTGCCGCACCTTGCCCGAGCTCGGCGGGACCATGAGCTTCCGCTTCGAGGACCGCCCCGCCGTCCCGATCCGCGTGCCCCTCGACGACCTGAGGGGCTACGCGTCGGCGCGCCCGTACATCGGCATGCTCGTGCGGGTCGAGGGCGTCAGGATCGCCGGCGACCCCTCGAACCGCGACGGCCGCTACGCCGCGTCGATCGACGTCGGGGCCGGCGTGCGCCCCGCCGACGTCCCGCGCCTCTCGAACGAGCTCTACGATCTCGAGCGCGAGGGGCCGCCGCTCGCGGACGGCGCCTCCTTCCGGTCCGTCACCGGCGTGCTCACCTACTTCTACGGCTTCAAGATCGCCCCGCGTTGCCCGGCCGATTTCCAGCTGGAAGGCGCGCCGCTGCCCTCCGACGACGCATGCGCTCCCTGAGGCCCGCGCTCCTCTCGCCGCTCGTCCTGCTCGCAGCCTGCCGCGGCGCGGCGCCCGGCGGCCCGCCGGCGCCAGGGCACGCCCTCGCCTCGACGCCCGAGGGCAGCGTCGGGCGCATCGAGGTGCGCCACCTCGACGCCCGGCCGCGGCTCGCGCTCGTCTCGCGCGACGGCGATCCCGCGCCGGCGCTCGTCGTCTCGGTCGCGACCGATCTCGGCTCGGTCGCGACGACGGCGCTCGCCAGCGTGGTCGAGGCGCGCCTGCTCGCCGCCGGCTTCGACGTGGACGCGCGCATCGACCGCAGCGCCTTCCGCGTGCGCCTGCTCGTCAGGGACGCGGCGCGCGTCACGCCGTTCCTGCGCGCGCTGTCGGCGGCGTTCGCGCAGCCCATCGCGGCGGGCAGCCCGGAGGTCGCCCGGGCCGCGGAGCGGACGCAGGCGCTCCGATCGAGCCCGCTCGACGCGCCGGAGCTCTCGCCGATCGCGGCCTGCACCGGCCAGCTGGGCCTCGCGGGCGCCGCGCCCGTGGTCGATCTGGCGACGCCCGCGGGCGCGCGCGAGCTCGAGGGGTGGCGCGCCGCGGCGCTGCACGCCGGGCGCACCTCGATCGCCGCCGTCGGCCCCGCCGCGTTCTGCGAGGAGGCGGCGCGCGCGGCGGAGGGCATCGACGCCTGGCCGGCGGGCGGCCCGCCCACGGACCCCTGGCCGGCGGCGGACACGGTCGGCGTGTACACGACGAACCAGCTCGGACGGCGCGCCGCCCGCGTGACCGTGGCCGCGCGCGTCGCGAGCCCCCAGGCGGCCGTCGCCGCGGCGGAGCGGCTCGGCGCGCCTGGGTCCCCGCTCCGCGCGCGCCTCTCGGCGCTCCCCTCCCCATTTCGCGCCGTCGAGGTGCTCGGGGTCGCCCGCCCGCGCGGCGGCTGCGTGAGCGTGACCATCGAGGCCGCCGATCTGCCCACGGCCCCGCCCGTCGAGGCCTCGGCGGCGCTCGCGGCCGCGGTGGCGCGGCAGGAGATCCGCCGCGGCTTCTCGGCGCCGCCGAACCCCGACGTCGCCACGCGTCAGGTCCTCACCGCGCAGGACCCCCGCGACGCCGGCGCGCGCGCCGCGTGGTGGGCGCTCTCGGGGAGCGCCCCGGGCGCGCCGCCGGAGCGGTGGGCGACGGCGCTCGGCCTCCCTCCGAGCGCCGACCCGCCGAAGCCCGCGGCGCCGGGCGAGGCCGGCGCTCGGCGCTTCGAGGCCGAGCTCTCGCGCGCGCTCGCGCCGGGAGCCCAGCCCTCCCTGGAGCGGCGGGCGCTGGTCGAGCGCGGGCAAGGCGAGGTCTGGGTCCTGCTCGGGAGCCCGTGCGGCGTCGCCGAGGAGGGGCTGTACGACGCCGGCGCGACGGCGCTCGCCGCGCTCGCCGCCGTGCAGACCCGGCGGCGCGAGCTCGACGTCACGATCGAGCCGTGGGTCACGGCGGATGCCGTCGGCGTGATCGCGCACGCGCCGTTCCGCGACGAGCGCGAGACCCCGGCCGAGCTCGGGCGCCGCGTGGCGAACGCCGCCGCGCGCGCGGTCGCGGCGACCACGCTGGGCCCCGAGGCGCTCACGCTGGCGCGCGCCGCGGCGCTCCAGCACCTGGAGCACCTCTCCGGAGGGCGGGCCGCGGCGCTCGAGGCCTTCGCCTCCGCGATCGCGCCCGACCACCCGTCCTGGATCGAGCCGTTCGGCGTCTGGGACCGGGTGGCGAGCGGCGCGCTCGAGACCGTGCAGCTCCGCTGGCAGGCCCTCGCGACCGGCCCGCTCCGGCTCGCCGTCCTCGCGAACGCCGACGCTTCCCAGGCGGCCGCCGCTGCGGAGGCCGCCGAGCGCTGGCTCGCGCCGCGGCTCACCCCGCGCGGGTGCGGCTCACCGGACGGCGCGGTGGTGCCCCGGCTCGGTCACCACGACGCCCGCCTGCCGGCCGGGGCGGCCCTGTCGCAGGCCGTCGTCGGCGCGCGGCTCCCTGCGGCGCGCGAGGCCTCTCCCACGGCGCGCGAGCTCGCCGAGCTCACGGCCTTCGCCCTCAACGGCGAAGGCGGACTGCTCGCGGCCGCGCTCTCTCCCGCGGCGAGCACGGCGTCCCCGGCTCCAGCCAGCGCAGCGCCGACGAAGCGGCCGCTCGCGGCCCGCGCGAGCGCGCGCGTCCTCGGCGGGACACGCGCCGCGGCGCTCGCCGTCGAGATCAGGGCAGAGGCCGGAGAGCTGAGCGAGGCCTCGGCCCGCGTGAAGGAGCTCCTCGCCGGCCTGGCGCAGCGGGTGACCGACGCCGATCTCGGCCGCGCCGAGGCCCACCTCGCCCGGCGGGAGCGCGACGCGCTCGCGGAGCCCAGGCGCCGGCTCATCCACCTGTTCAACGGCCGCCCCTCCCGCGCGGCCGCTGCGAAAATCACGCTGGCCGCGTGGCGCGCCTTCCTGGCGGGCGCGCTCGGCGCGGACGCGATCGTGACCGTCGAGGCCCGGCCCGACTGATCACTCCCCGCCGTCGAAGTCGCCGGCGTCCTCGAGCTCGGCCGGCCGCCCAGCGCGGGTCGCCTCGGGGCCCTCGTCCTCGGCGTCGCCGTCCGCGCCCGTGGCCTCTTCCTCGTCGACCTCGTCCTCGTCCTCGTCGTCGTCCGGCTGGGTCAGCACGGGGAGCCGGCGCTTGCCGACCGGACCCTCGTCGACGAAATCGCGCAGCGCCATCATGTCCTTCAGCGCCTCTAGCTTCGCGAGCGCCTTGACCTCGACCTGGCGGATCCGCTCGCGGGTCAGGTTCATGATCGCCCCGACGTCCTCGAGCGTCGTGCCGCCGCGATCCGCGACGTCGAGCGCGCACGTCTCGTTCATGTCCCAGACCTCGAGATCGGGGAAGTTCAGCTTGATGGCGCCCGTCCTGGCGGAGACGTCGAGATAGAGGTGGTGCTGGCACGAGACGTACGGGCACGGCCTCGGACCGTCGACGCACTCGGCGCGGGCCCGCGGCTTGTAGTAGTCGGTCTCGGGGTAGAGCATCCGGCCGATCTCGAGCTCGCGCTTGGTCATGCGCTTGACGCTGATCGTCCGCGCCCGGATCTCGCGCTTCCGCCGCGACCTGCGCTGCTCGCGCGTGATGGCGTTCCCCGACTCCGCGGGGTCGGCCTGGAGCGCGAGCGCGCCCTCCACGACGGGCTCCGTTGAGCCCGCTGGGTCGCGATCGCCCTCCGCCGCATCCGCACCGTCCAGGCCGAAGATCTCGAGCTCGCTGTCAGACACCGTCGCCATGCGCTGCCTCCGTTTGGTAGCGTCTCCGCTCTCAAGCGCGCGCGTCTCTCCCCGTACGTCCGAGTCCCAGCTCGAACGCAGAGGGATCCGCTCCTTAAGCCCGACGTAAAGCCGGATGCCGTCCCTAAAAAATTGCGACGAAACGAGCCGATGCTCGTCCCGTCGATCGCATCAAACCCAGGCGGGGCCGCGCCCGCGGCCCCATGTACTTCACGACGACGAAAGCCCCGCGACTCGGCCCCTCAAGAGGAAGCCGCCTGTTTCGTGAGCCGCGCTTGCGCCATCAAGCGCTCTTCTATCAACGCCAGCTTGGCGACGAGCTCCCGCGCGAGCGACTCTGCGCTCGCGAGGTCCTGGGCTATCGCCCTGCCGCTCGTCTCGCTCCGCCTCTCCTTGGCGGCATCCCTGAGCGCATTGAAGACCTTGGCCATCGTGCGCTCGAGCTCCTCGATATCACCTCTCACGAACAGGAATTCACGCTGGATCTCTTCGATGGTGTAGTCCTGGGCCATCATCTCTTTGATGCGCTGGACCTGGCGGACTACCGTGGCCGGATACATCCCCTGCGAGCCCTGGTGCTTGCCCTTGCGCCCCACCCGCACGCTGCGCGGGAGCAAGCCGAGCTGCACATACTTCCGGAGCGTCGCCTCGCTGAACTTGATGCCATGAGCCGCGAACAGCTCGAGGATATCGCTCGATGTGATCCCCTGGGCGTGCTCCCGCTCGATGCGCTCAAGCACCTCCTCAGGGATCCTCTGCACCGGTCCTCCCATCGATTGCCGGAGGCCCTACCCAACCGACGCGGGCGACTCTATTCCACTGAATGGAATACAGTCAATTGACGCGACTACGATTATTGTGTGGCTGTCGCGAGACGCGGTGCTTTGCCGGGGTTCTTGACATACCTCGGACATTTTTCGTCCGTCGGAGCGACGCGTCGGCCCGCTCGGCACGACGCGGGTCGGGGGCCGTGAGGGGAAAAAAGCGACGCTCGGTGCAATGGGTGCGAGCAGGGGGGCGCCCGACACCCAGCGGGGCTCGTGGAGCGGCATGCCCCGTACCCTGACACACATCGGTCCTTTCAGACAAAAGGGCTGATAGTCTCGCCGCCACCATGGCCAAAGCCCTCGCCAGCGAGGGTCGGGGCTCGGCCTCTCCCGCCGCCCCCCGACCCGTCGAACGCGTCATCAGGGATGTCACCGCCCGGGGTGTCAGGATGCGGGTCCTGGTCGCCGGCGCGGGCAACGGCCCGGCGCTGCTGCTGATCCACAGCTTCCTCGTCAGCCACCTGGAGTTCGATGACGTGATCGACACGCTGGCCCAGCGGTTCCACGTCATCGCCCCGGACCTGCCGGGCTTCGGCGAGAGCGAGAAGCCGAGCCCGGCGCGGTACGCCTACGGCATCGAGACGTTCTCCGAGGCCGTGGCCGACCTCATCGCCGCCTTCGGCGTCGGCCGCGCGCACCTCGTCGGCCACGCGATGGGCGCCGCCGTCGCGATCACGCTGGCCGCCAACCACCCGGAGCTCGTGCAGCGGCTCGTCCTGGAGGACGCGCTCTGTTACCCGTTCCCGATGAGCTTCAAGATGAAGCTCCCGCTCCTGCCGGTCGTGGGCGGCATCGTCTTCAAGCAGCTCCACGGCCGCGGCACGTTCCGGTCGTACTTCCGCGACGACGTGTTCCGGGCGGACGCGGCCGTGCCGCTCTCGCGCGTCGACCGGCACTACGATCTCTTCAACGCCCCCTCGGCGCGCGAGAGCGCCCACGCGGTGATGCGCGCGGTGCTCGACGCGCGCCCCGTCGTCGCGCGCCTCACCCGGATCACGGCGCCGACCCTCGTCGTGTGGGGGCGCGACGATCGCATCTTCCCGGCGGCGAGCGCGCAGCGGCTCGCCCGCGAGATCTCCGGCGCGATGCTCGAGATCATGGACGCCGGGCACTCGCCCCACGAGGAGCGGCCGGGGGAGTTCGTCGCGCTCGTGACGCAGTTCCTCGAAGGGAAGCGGTGACGGCGACGGCGCGCTGGGCTCGGCTCTCGCGCGGCGCGGCGCGAGCGGCCGGGCGCGCTGGGCGCGCCGTCCTCGGCGAGGACGCGGCGCGGCGGTTCCTCGGGGACCGCTCGGCGCTGCTCGGCCTCGGGATCGTCGCGCTGCTCTCGCTGTTCGCCGCGGTGGGGCCGGCCGTCATCCCCCACGACCCGAACGCGAGCGACTTCACCCTGGCCCGCGACGCCTCCGGAGCGCCGCCCGGGCCGTCGGCCGCCCACTGGCTCGGGACGGACCCGCTCTTCCGCGACCTGCTCGCGCGCCTCGCGCACGGCGCGCGGCTCTCGCTCGCCGTCGCGCTCTCGTCCACGGCCCTCGCCACGGGGCTCGGCGCGCTCGTCGGCGTCACGGCCGGCATGGCCGCCGGCACGCGGGCGGACGCGCTCGACGGCGCGCTCATGCGGCTCGTCGACGTGATCCTCGCCCTGCCGTACCTCCTGTTCGTGACCGCGATCGGCGTCGCCGTGGGGCGCGCGGACGTGGGGACGATCCTGCTCGTGCTCGGCCTCACGGGGTGGACCGGGGCGGCGCGGGTCGTCCGGGCCAAGACCGCAGAGCTCGCGCAGCGCGATTTCGTGGCCTCGGCGCGCGCGCTCGGCGCGGGGCCGCTGCACATCGTCCGGCGGCACGTCCTGCCGAACGTGGGCGGGACGCTGCTCGCGCTCGCGACCATCAGCGCCGGGCAGATGATCCTCGCGGAGGCCGCCCTCGGCTACCTGGGCGTCGGCGCGCAGCCGCCGACCGCGACCTGGGGCCGCATGCTGCACGAGGCCGAGCCGTACCTCGGGGTAAGGCCGCTCCTTGTGGCCGCGCCGGGCTTCGCCATCGTGCTCGCCGTGCTCGGCTTCCACCGCGCGAGCGAGGGGCTCCGCGACGCGCTCGATCCGGCCGGCGCGGCGCTCCCGCGCGGCCGTCGCCTGCCGGTCGATCTGCTCGTCGCGGGCGCGGCGCTGCTCCTGCTCTCGGGCGGCTCGGCGGGCGGCGTCCGCGCGCCCCTCGGCGGCGAGCCGGCGCCCGGCGCGCCCGTGCGCGGCGGGACGCTGCGCCTCGCGACCACGGTCAACGCGCGCGCGCTCGATCCGGCGCTCGCCTACGACGAGCTCTCGAGCACCGTCGCGGAGCTCGTCTTCGCCCGCCTCGTCACGTGGGACCAGGGCGGCCGCATCACGCCCGATCTCGCGCGCGCGATCGAGGTGGAGCGCGGCGGGCGGACGTACGTCTTCACGCTGCGCGAGGGCGTGCGGTTCCACGACGGCGCGGAGCTCCGCGCCGCCGACGTGAAGCGCTCGATCGAGCGGACGCTCCACCCGAGGACGCCGAGCCCGGGCGCGAGCCAGTACGACATGATCGAGGGCTTCGCCGAGTACCACGCGGGCGCGGCGCCGCACCTCGCCGGCGTGCGGGTGCTCGGCGATCACGCCGTCGCGATCGATCTGCGCGCGCCGGACGCGACGTTCCTGCCCCTCATGACGCTCGCGTTCATGGCGCCGGTGTGCCCCTCGTCCGGGGCCGCGGTCGACGCGGCGAGCCCGCCGCCGCCGTGCGGCGCCGGCCCGTTCCGCGTCGCGCGGTGGGACCAGGACGGGACCATCGGGCTCGCCCGCCACGAGGGGTACTTCCGCCCGGGCCTGCCGTACCTCGACGCCATCGCGTGGCAGACTGGCGTGCGCGCGACGACCCAGCGCTACAAGTTCGAGGAGGGCGAGCTCGACGTCCTGCGCGATCTGACCGCGATCGACGCGGCGGCCTACCGCGCCGCGCCCGGGTGGGAGGGGCAGAGGCGCTGGGTGACGCGGGACAGGACCAACGCCGTCTTCCTCAACACCGAGCTCGCGCCGTTCGACCAGCTCGCCGTCCGGCGCGCTGTCGCGTTCGCCCTCGATCCCGCCGTGCTGGAGAAGGTGCGCCCCGATCTGCTCGCGCTCGACCGGGTGCTGCCGCCGTCGATCCCGGGCCCCCCGCGCGACGCGCCGATGCGGCAGCACGACCTCCCGCGCGCGCTCGAGCAGATGGCCGCGGCCGGCTACCCGTACGACCCGGCGACCGGGAGGGGCGGCTACCCGGGCGTCATCGACTACATCGCGGTCCCGGACACGCTGGAGCAGGCGATCGGCGAGATCGTCCAGCAGCAGCTCGCCAGGATCGGCCTCCGCGTCCGCCTGCGGCTCGTCAGCTGGGCGACCTACCTCGCCGAGGCCTCGCGGCGCCGCGCCGTCCCCATGGGCTGGGTCGGGTGGCAGGCCGATTTCCCCGACCCGGCGAGCGTCTTCGAGCCGACGCTCTCGACGCGCGCCATCCGCGACGAGGGCTCGCAGAACTACGCCTTCTTCAGCGACGAGGAGCTCGATCGCACGCTCGACGCCGCCCACGCCGAGCAGGATCGCGCGCGGCGCCTCGCGCTGTACGACCGCGCCGAGCGCATCGTCCGCGATCGCGCGCCGTGGGTGCCCACGTACACGGCGCGGCAGCTCGAGCTATGGCACCCCTACGTGCGCGGCCACGAGGGCGCCGCCGCGCTCACGTCCCGCTTGCACGAGGTCTGGCTCGACCCGTCCGCGCGGCCCGGGGCCGGCGGAGGGCCGCGCGCGGCCGCGCCACGAACCGCGACGCCGCTCCGCGCGCTGCTCGCGCGCGCGGCCCTTTCCCGATGAGCACCCCGCGCGCGCGCCGTGCCCTCACGCCCCGCCCGGGCCGCGCCTCCGCGGTGGGCTCCGCGCTCGCGCGCCTGCTCCGGCGCCTCGGCTGGGCCGCGATCGTCATCGCGGGAGTCACCGCGGTCTCGTTCGGGATAGCGTACCTCCTCCCGGGAGACGCCGCGCGGATGCTCGTCGGACCGCAGGCCTCGGCGGCGGACCTCGAGCGCGCGCGGGCCATCCACGGGCTCGATCGCCCGGTCCCCGTGCAGTTCGCTCGGTTCGTCCGGCGGCTCGTCCACGTCGGCCCCGCGGGGGGCGGCGACGACAGCGCCCCTGGCGCCCACGCGGGCGCGCGCGCCGATCCGGAGCACCGCAGCTGCGCGACGGGGCCGCTCGGCCTGCACGTCGACCTCGGCTACAGCTTCCATTACCGCAAGCCGGTCGTGGATCTGCTCGAGGCGAAGGTGCCGCGCTCCGTCGAGCTCGCGCTGGCCGCCCTGCTGGTGCAGCTCCTGCTCGGCCTCTCGCTCGGGATCGTCGCCGCGGTCCGCCGCGGGACGGCCTGGGAGGACGCGGCGCTCGGCGCCACCCTGCTCGGCGCCAGCGCGCCGACCTTCGTGATCGGCCCCGCGCTCCAGTACGTGCTCGCCTACAAGCTCCGGCTCTTGCCGTACGACGGGTACGGCGCCACGGCGGCCGATCACCTGCGCTCCCTCGTCCTGCCGGCGCTGACGCTCGGCGTGTTCGGCAGCGCCCTCTACGCGCGCATCGTCCGCGAGGAGCTCCGGACGCTGCTCCGCCAGGACTTCATCCGCACCGCGCGGGCCAAGGGCGCCTCTCGCCTGCGCGCGCTCGTCGTCCATGCGCTGCGCAACGCGCTCTTGCCGCTCGCCACGCTCGCCGCGCTCGACCTCGGGGCGCTGGCGGGCGGCGCGATCGTCACGGAGAAGCTCTTCCGCTGGCCCGGCGTCGGCAGCATGGCGGTCGAGGCGCTCCAGAACCGGGACGGCCCGCTCATCGTCGGGACGGTGCTCTTCTCCGCGGCCGCCATCGTGCTCGCCACCGTGGCGCTCGATGTGGCGGCCCTGGCCCTCGATCCCCGGCTCAGGTCGCGGTCGCGCTGAGCGCGGACCGCACGCTCACGGCATGCCGGCGAGCGCGCGGCACTCCGCGCCGAGCGGGGAGTCGGCCGAGGAGAGCTCGGCGCACTTGCGGAACGAGGCCCGCCCGCCGCGCCCGGCCGCCTGCTCTGCGGCGCCGCGCAGGTGCCACGCCGCGGCGCTCCCCGGGGAGGCGGCGGTGAGCTGCTGCGCGAGCTGCACCGCCTTGCCGGTCTGCCCCGACTCCAGGGCGCGCATCACGCGCGTCGAGAGGGGCCCGCCCTCCTCGTCCGGCGCGGCAGGCGCGGGCGCGGCAGGCGCCGACGCGGGCGGGGCAGCCGAGGGCTCCGGCTCCCGCGTCGGCGCGGCGGCCTGGCCCGCGGTCGCCGCCGCGCTCGGCGGCGCGGCGGTGGTGGGCGGCGCGTGCGAAGCGTGCTCGGAAGGCGCTCCGGCCGGCGCGGGGCTCGCCGCGGCAGGCTTCGCCCGCGCGCTCGCCGAGGCTGGCGCGGCCGGCTGACCCGCCGGGGCGTCGGCGGGGGTCGCTGCGGAGAGCCCCGCCGCGGCAGCGGCCGCCGGCTCTCCTTCCGGCTCCGACGCGGCCAGAGCCGCCGCGGGCACCGCCGCGGAGTGCTGCCCCGCCGGCCCCTCCTCCGGCAATGGCGCATGGACCGGCGCCGCTGGCACGGGGCGCCCCGTCTGGCCGACCAGCCACACGCCGGCGGCCCCGAGCGCGAGCGCCGTGACCAGGCCGGCGACGATCCGCGCGATGCGGGCCCGGCGCTCCTCGTGGCGGGGCCCGAAGAGCGTGGCCTCGACCGCGCCGGCGGTCGTGTCGGCGTCCTCGGCCGAGGGATGCTCCCGCGCCGCCATCCCCTCCGGCGCGTCCACCCCGCCACCGAGGAAGAAGCGCTCGCTCTCGCTGATCGGCCCGCGGTCGCCAGGAGGCGCGTCGTCCGGCGCCGCCGCGAGGCTCGCCGCCGGGGCGGCGTCCGGCACCGGCAGCGGCGGCGGGGAGGCCTCGATCGGGCGCGCCTCCCCGGCCTTCGCTTCGACGGGCTGCGGCGCCTGCGCACGCTCCGCCGCGCGCGGGACGGCGACGGGCGGCGGCGCGTCGCTCGGCGGGCGGGGGCGCAGCGTGGGGCTCGTCGACACCGCCGGGGTGCGCTCCTCGCCAGCGGGCGACGCGACGCCCGCTGCCGCCGCAAGCACAGGCGGCGGCGCCGCAGGCGCGGGCAGCGCCGCGGGCTCGGGCAGCGCCGCTGCGGGCGCCTCGGGGGGCGTGGAGCGAACGCGCTGCTCGGCGGGAGCGGCCGCGGCCACGGGCCTGTCGCTCCTCGTGGAGCGCTGCTTCTGCGCGAAGCTGCGCGGCGTCACGAGCGGTCGCGTGAGCGGGGCCTCATCGCTGCTCGCGAGCGTGGTGTCCTTGTCGAGATCGACCTCGGCGCGCGGCCGCGTAATCCGGGCGGCCTCGGCAGGCGATGCGGCGTTCCGCGGCGGCTCCGACGGCGCGCGGCCACCCGCCGCGACAGGGCGCGCCACGGCGTTCCTCGGTGGATCCGACGGCGCGCGGCCACCCGCCGCGACGGGGCGCGCCACGGCGTTCCTCGGTGGATCCGACGGCGCGCGGCCCTCTGTCGCGCCGGCGCGCGCCGCCGCGGCCGACACGGTGCTCCGCGGCGGCTCCGACGGCGCGCGGCCACCCGCCGCGCCGGAGCGCGCCGTCGCGGCCGACACGGCGCTCCGCGGCGGCTCCGACGGCGCGCGCGCCCCCTCCGGCGCGGAGCGCGCCACGGCGGCGCTCGCGCTGGCCGCTCGGCCGACCGCCCCTGGCCCGTGCACCGCGCTGCGGGTCGTCACGGGGCGCCCGGGGGACTCCGCGTCGGGGTCCCCCGCCGGCGCGTGCAGCTCGTGACCGGGCCGGGAGCGCGGGAGCACCGCCGGAGAGACCCGGGTCGAGAGCGGCGCCGGGACCACGGCGGCGTCCTCGAGGTCGTCGGAGCCGGCGTTCCCCGGGCTCCCCTCGGGGTAGTTGGAGCGCCGCGCGCTCGACGGCGACGAGAGCGGCGAGAACTCGTCGTGGAACGCCGCCTCCGGCTCGCTCGGCACCACGTCGTCGGGCGGGAGCGCGGCGGCGGGCACCAGCAGCCCCTCGAAGTAGAGCTTCGAGATGGTCGAGAGCGTCGAGAGATCCTCGAACGGGGACGCGTCGACCACCTGCATCAGCGTGCGCTTGCCGTCGAACAGGCGCAGGATCCCGTTCAGCTCGTCGGGGATCTCGTTCAGCCGCTCCAGGAGCTCTTCGCTGTCGACCTCGAAGACGGTCGCGAGCGACGGCAGCGCCTCGAGGAGCCGGCCCCACTCGTCGACGCGGCGCATGCCCTCCATGAGGAGGCCCTGCGTCGACGTCTCGATCCCGTCGGGGTTGTCGACCTTGCAGAACTCGACCTCGAACGTCCCCTCGTTCCACAGGAGCGCGCGGTAGACGGCCTCCTCGCCGCAGAGCCGGCCGAGCGTCGCGTCGACGACCTTGCCCTCGCGAAAGTAGACCTGCGCCTCGTTGTCCGCGTGCGACAGGTGGACGATCCCGCTCTTCCGGCTCACCTCGAACGTCTGCAGCAGATCCACGACGTTCATGTCGAGGATCGACCCGGAGAACCTGGTCCGCCCCGTCGTCGAGAAGTGGCGCGTCGTGATCCCCTCGCGCGTCCGCCGCGCGAGGAGCAGCGTCACGCGCGCGATGAGCTCGCGCACGAAGATCGGCTTGGTCAGGTAGTCCTCGACGCCGAGCTCCAGCCCGCGGATCTTGTCCTCGATGGACCGCTGGCTCGTGAGGAAGACGACCGGGATCGAGGCCCAGTCGGCGTGCTCCTTCATCTTGCGGACGAGGGCATATCCGTCCACGTTGGGGAGGCGCGTGTCGCTGAGGACGAGGTCCGGCGTGGAGACCTCGAGCTTCGCGAGAGCGTCCGCTCCGTCCTTCGCGGTGGTCACGCTGTAACCGGCCTTTTTCAGGCTGACCTCGAGGACCCGAACGCTGCGCGGATCCGCGTCGACCAGGAGGAGCTGTTGCTTGGCCACTAGAGGTTTCCGCCTCGCGAAGGATGGCGAGCCCGAACGGACGCTGTCAAGCGCTCCGCCCTGAGCGTCGCCGCTGCCGTCGATCGCTTGTCCCGCGGCCGCGGGCCCGGTGCTCGACGTCGTCCATCGTGCACACAGGACGGCTGGGAAGGCCAGGTTTCGTCGCGCGCCGATCGGGCGATCAGCGCTTCCAGGGATCGACGATATCGCCGGTTGCTTGCGGCCTTACCATGGAGGCCGTGGGCGCCGCGGTCGCCGACGGACGGGCCGTCGCCGCGGTCGGCTTCGCCGGGATCGGGGCGGCTGTGCCCTGGGTGCGGGGCGGCTCCTGCGCGGTCGGCGCGGGCGCCGCCGTCGCGGCCGCGGGCGCGGCGGGCGGCTCGTCGATCGCCCTGGCGGGCGCCGTCTCCGCCGGGAGGGCGCCGCCGGGAGCGTCGTCGGCGGCGGCCTGGGGCTGCTCCTCGGGCGCCGAGGCGCGCAAGGCGCGGACGCCGAGGGCGATGACGATGGGCACGAGGACCGCCGCGAGCGCGATCGCCACGCGCGCGGCCATCGAGAGCGGCTCGGACGGCTCCGCGGGCGCCTGGACCGGGGCGAGCACCTCCTCGTGCGCGAGCGGCCGTATCGACTCGCGCGCGCGCGGCCGCATCGACTCGTGCGCGCGCGGCCGTACCGACTCGTGGCGAGGCAGCTCGCCCGGGGGCGCGACGGAGACCCCGCGGCCCGGCGGATCGAGGGCGAGCTCGATGGCCTCGACGAGGTCGGCCATCGAGGAGAAGCGCTCCTCGGGGTTCTTCGCGAGGCAGCGCATGACGATCGGGCCGAACGCGCCGAGCGCGGTGGCGTCGGGCATCACCTGCTCGAGCGGCTCGGGCGACATGTACATGTGCTTGGTCAGCACGCCCATGTACGTGTCCGCCTCGAAGGGGACGCGCCCCGCGAAGCACTCGTACATGAGGACGCCGAGCGCATAGATGTCGGCGCGGGCGTCGATGCGCTTCCCCTCCGCCTGCTCCGGGCTCATGTAATGCGGCGTCCCGAACACCATGCCGATGCGCGTGAGCCGCTTGCCGCCGGTCACCTTCGCCACGCCGAAATCGAGCAGCTTGACGAACTCCTGATCGCCGTTGCGGACGAGGTACACGTTGTCGGGCTTCAGGTCGCGGTGGATGACGCCCGCGGAGTGCGCGGCCCCGAGCGCGGCGGCGCACTGGAGCATGATCTGCCCGACCCTGTCGGCCGGCAGCGTCTTCTCGGTGCGCAGCAGCGACGCGAGGGAGGTCCCGGAGAGGAACTCCATGACGAAGAACGGCAGCTCTGCCTGCCCCGTCTCGACCTCGATCGCGCCGAAGTCGCTCACCGCGACGATGTTGGGGTGGCCGATCGCCGCGGCCGCCTTGGCCTCCTGGATGAAGCGGGCGACGAGCTCGGCGTCCTGCGCGATGTCGCGCCGGAGCACCTTCAGGGCGAAGAGGCGGCCGAGCGACTTGTGGCGCACCTCGTACACCGTCCCCATCCCCCCTTCACCCACGACCGCCTGCACCTCGTAGCGGCCGTCGATGGTGCGCCCGAGCATCGGATCGGCCGATGGATTCCAGTCGGGCGCGTCGGCGAGCGGATCGCCGTCGAACGGGCAGAAGCGGGAGTCGCCGGAGAAGGTCTGGTTGCAGGTCGGGCAGCGCCGCGCGCGCGGGGTCTGCTTCGCCTTCCCCCGGCGCGCCGGCCCGTCGAAGCGCGCCGGCAGCGGTGGGATCGCCGGGCGCGCGTCGACGTGCGCTGGCAGTGGTTCCCCGCGCGGCGGCACGTCGCTGCGGAACGGCAACTCGCTGCGCGGCGGCGCGTCGCTGCGCAGCGGCGCGTCGCTGCGCAGCGGCACGTCGCTACGCGCTGGCGGCGCATCGCTGCGCGCTGGCGGCACATCGCTGCGCGCCGGAGGCTGAGCAAATGATTCGTCTCCGTGCAGCCGCGGGATGTCTTCCCGATGGAACAGCTCGGCAGCCTCGGACTCGCCGGCGGTCATCTCGGGCTGAGCATCCCCGGCCATGCGGAGCGTCACTGGCACCCCATCGAGTCTAGCCGAAAGCGCGCTCGGTGGTTCGGATCAGATGGCGCCAGTTTGGCGACCGCGGTGGAGCGCCTCCCCGCGGGTCGCCGCGCGCGGCGGCCAGCGCCGCCTTGTAAGGACTCAGATCTCTTCGAGAATCTTCGCCTTGCGGGCCTGGAACTCCTCGTCGGTGATGAGGCCCTTGCTCTTGAGCTCCCCGAGGCGCTCCAGGCGCTGCTCGATCGACGGCGCTGCGCCGGGGGCAGCCTGCGGCGCGCCCGGGTAGCCCTGCGGCGCGCCCGGGTAGCCCTGCGGCGCGCCCGGGTAGCCCTGCGGCGCGCCCGGGTAGCCCTGCGGCGCCCCCGGCTGCTGCATGTGCGGCGGCACGAACTGGGGCTGGCCCTGCGCCGCGAGCGCGGGGTTCATCGCCTGCGCCAGGCCGGCGCCGATCGCCACCTGGGCGCCCAGCCCCGCGACGCCGCTGCCGTCGCCGCCCTGCGCCATGCCCTGGCCGGCGCCCATCATCGCCTGGCCGGCGGCGTAGTTCTGCCAGTTGCCCGCCAGCTGCTGCACGTACCGCGCGTCCTGCTGGAACCGCTGATCGAGCTCGAACTGCTTCGCGCGGGCGGTGTCCTGCGCGACCCCGATGCCGCGGCGCGCCTCGCCGCGCGCCTTGTTCGCCTCGCGGAGGAGCTTCTGGTCCTCGGCCGAGAAGTTGATGTTGAAGTTGCCGATCTCGAGGATCTTGCAGCCGATCTCCTCGAGGTTCGGCGCGGATTGCACGATGCGGGCGCCGAGCTCCATGCTCATGCCGCCGAGGTTGAGCAGGCTCTTCTGCTGCTGCGCGCAGACCTGGCCGATCACGGTCTTCACGCTCATGAAGAACTTGCCCTTGATCCAGCTCAGGACGACGTCGTTGTCGCCGCTGCCGCCGCACTGCCCGTGGTACCCGACGACGAACCGCACCGGATCGACAACGACCAGCGAGAACTCACCGAAGATGCGCGGCGTCACGAACTCGTAAAGGGTGGGATCCTCCATCGACTCCAGCGGCCCGCCGAACGGCACGCCGCGGACCGGCTGCGTCTTGACGAAGAAGATCTCGGCGATGAAGACGTCCCCGCCCGTGAACTTGTTGACGAGGTTGTTCAGGAACGGGATGTTCTGGGTCTGGAGGGTGTGGCGCCCTGTGGGCAGGTAACCCATGTACCTGCCATCCTTGAAGAAGAGGGCGCACTCATCGCTGTCGACCGTCAGCTGCGACCAGAAGGGGATGTTCTGGTCCGGGTGCTTGTAAACGATGAGATGCTTCGCCGCGTCCGGGCGCGCGATCATCATCTCGCGGACGCCGCTCTTCACGAAATCGAAAATCCCCATGTCGCGCTCCTCTTCGGTGTGCTGGGTGTGACGGATCTGCCGGTCCCCTGCCCCCCGGGACCTCGGGTTTCATTCCGGCAGACGGCGCGCAGGGTCCGCGCCGTTCGTTCTCCGTTGACGGTCGCCGCGCCTTTCAGGCACACAGCGGCCTCAGGATAGTCCGCAGATCGCAGGGCAGCAATGCCCGCCGGGAGGACCGTATGCCCGTTGCTCCGCTCGCTCTGCTAGCTCTGATCGAGCCGCTGGCGCCATCCGAGTCATCCGAGTCATCCGAGTCACCCGCGTCGGCCGTGTCACCCGCGTCCTTCGGGATCCCGAGCTCCGCCGTGCGGCAGCCGAAACGCTCGTCCTCCTGGCATGGGGCCGCGCTGGCGAGGGCGCCTCGATGACCGCGCCAATCGACATCAGCGCCCTCTCGGCGCCCGCGCAGAAGCTGGCGCAGCCGGGCGCGCCGCAGAAGCTCAGGGAGATGGCGGCGCGCGGCATCGCCCCCGGGCTCAAGCCGGGCGACGTCGTGACGGTGCTCGTGCTGCTCGCGTCGCGCGACGAGGAGCCGACCCGCGAGGCCGCGGAGAAGACGCTGGCGGCGCTCCCCGAGCCGCTGCTCCAGGGGGCGCTCGGCGCGGATCTGCAGCCGCCGGTCATCGATCGGCTGGCCCGCGCGTACGCGGACCGCCTCCCGGTCGTCGAGAGGCTCTGCGCGATGCCGGGCGTCGCCGCGGAGACGCTCGAGGAGCTCGCGCGGACCGGGGGCGAGGCGGTGACGGAGCTCATCGCCGTCAACGAGGAGCGGCTGCTCAAGAACCCGCGCGTCATCGAGAAGCTCTACCTCAACAAGAACACGCGGATGTCGACCGCCGACCGCCTCGTCGATCTCGCGTCCCGCAACGGGGTCGAGCTCACGGGCATCCCGGCGTGGCGCGAGGTCAGCGCCGCGATCAAGGACGAGCTCATCGCGGAGCCGTCGCCCGAGCCCACGCCGGACGACGTGCTGTTCAGCGAGACGCAGGCGCTCGCGGAGGCGCTCGCCGCGGACGAGCCGGTCGACACGCACGTCGAGGACGAGGAGGGCAAGGAGGCGATCAAGGAGCAGTACGTCCCGCTCTACAAGCGGCTCGCCGACATGACCATGTCGCAGCGGATCCGGCGGGCGATGCTCGGCTCGCGCGAGGAGCGCATGCTGCTCGTGCGCGACTCGAACCGCCTCGTGGCCAGCGCCGCCGTGCGCAGCCCGCAGATGCAGGAGGAGGAGGTCGTCCTCATCAGCCGCAACCGGAACATCTCGGACGAGGTGCTGCGGATCATCTCGACGACGCCCGAGTGGCTGAAGAGCTACACGGTGAAGCGGAACCTCGTCGAGAACCCGAGGACGCCGGTGCTCGTCGCGACGCGGCTGGTCCAGCACCTGCGCGAGTCCGATCTCCGGGGCATCGCGAAGAGCAAGAACGTGACGTCGCCGGTGAAGGACGCCGCGAGGCGGCACCTCGAGCGGCGCAAGAGCTGAACGGGGGACGAGCGATGAGCGACCTGGTCCGCTTCGGCGTGGCGATGGATCGCGCGCTGCTGGCCGAGTTCGATCGGCGCATCACCGCGCAGGGCTACGAGAACCGCTCGGAGGCGCTGCGGGATCTGGTCCGCGCGGACCTGACGCGCGCCGCGCTGGACGAGGGGGCCGAGGTGGCGGCCACGCTGACGCTCGTCTACGAGCCCGAGGTGCGGGAGCTCGTGCTGCGGATCTCCGAGCTGGAGGAGCGGCGCGCGGGGTCTCTGGTCTCCAGCCTGCTGGTCCGCCTCGACGCGGCCCGGCTGCTCCAGGTAATGGTGCTGAAGGGCCGCGGGCAGGAGCTGTCCGAGCTCGCCGGGCAGCTCGCCGGGGCCAAGGGGGTCCTGTCCTGCGCGCTCACGCCGGCCGCGGCGCTCCCGGGGGCGGCGCGCCGGTAGCGGGGGGCGGCGCGCCGGCCGCGGGGCCGACGCGGCGGGACGCCGGCCGTCACTTGCGCAGCTTCACCACCGTGCCGGCCCCCTGGTTCGCCCAGTAGACGTAGCTGTCGTCGACCGCGATCCCGCTCGGGCCGTCCTGCTCCGAGGCGAGCACCTCGGCGTCTCCGCCCGCGATGGGCACCCGCATCACCGCGCCGTTCGCCGAGCCCTCGGCGCCGGCGTTCGTCCAGTAGACGTGGTCGCGGTCCACGGCGAGGAACCCGGGGTGATCCTGGCCGGACGCGAGCTCGACCGGATCGCCGCCGCCGAGCGGCGCCTTCATGACGGTGCCGCCGTCGCTGGTCGTCCAGTAGACGGAGCTGTCGTCGACCGCGATGGCCCGCGGGTCGTCCTGCTCCGTGGCCACGTCGCGGTACGTCTCGTCGACGAACGACCAGGCCCGGATCGCGTCGTCTCCCGCGCTCGCCCAGTAGATGCTCTGGCCTTTCACCGCGACGCCGGTCGGGTCGTTCGCGCCTTCCCAGACATGGATCACGCCGGGCGTCTGGATCAGCAGCGCCTGGACGTGGTTGGTCCCGCGGTTCGTCCAGTAGACGTCGCCGCCGGAGACCGCGAGGCCCACGGGGCCGTGCCGCCCGGTGACGACCGGGTCCGGCTTCTCGCTGCCGTCGAGCGACACCTTCATGATGGCGCCCTCGTCGGGCCTGTTCCCCGCGTAGTTCGTCCAGTAGACCCAGCTCGCGTCGACGGCGATCCTGACCGGCTCGTCGAGCCCGTCCTGGAGCGGCGGAGGCGCGGTGCTGCTGCCGTCGAGCGGCGCCCTGAACACGGAGCCGTCGCTCGTCTCCGGGGTGCCGCGGTTGACGCAGTAGACGTGCGTCGCGTCCACGGCGATGCTGACCGGCCGGTTCTGGCCCTCGGCCAGGACGAAGGGGGCGCACACGCCGATCGGGCACCCGCCGCCGGAGCCGCCTAACCCGCCGGAGCCAGCCAGCCCCCCTGAGCCGCCGACGCCACCGGAACCGCCGACGCCACCGGAACCGCCGACGCCACCGGAGCCGCCGACGCCACCGGACCCGCCCGAGGCCCCTGCGCCGTCGAACCGGAGCTCGTCGAGCCCCGAGAGCGCGTTGCACCCGCACAGCGCTCCGAGGCTCGCGACGAGGAACGTCACCGCGGGCGGCGGCGACAGGCGCCGCGCCGTTCGTGCAGGCATCGGACGAGGGCTCTCCAGAGCTCCTGATTTACGCGTCGTCGCCAGGGCTGTCAGCCACTTTCACCGCGGTCTTGAGCGGGTCGGCGATGAACGTCACGCGGCGCTCCTTGGCCTCGAACTCCTGCCAGCAGATCACGGCCGCGCGCTTGTACTTGAAGGGGCCGACGCGCACCCGGTGCTTCGAGGCTCCCTCCGTGGTCGTGAGCAGAAACGGGAGCGGGGCCAGCCATGGGGAGTTGGAGCCGTGGGGCGAACGAAGTCCGCCAGGACGCACCTGGCTCGCGGCCCGCCGGCGCCAGCCCGCCATCGAGGCGGCGGGGCGTCCCGGTGCCCATACGTCCTTCCCGGCGAGCCAGAGCTGGCATCCCGGAGGCTCGCTTGGTCGATCCGCGGCGGCGCGGCTCCGCGGATCGACCCGCGAGCTGCAGCGACGGAACCTGGTACCCTGCGCTCGATGGACGTCGTTTCGTTCTGCGCCTTACGGGCATCAGGGGTCGAGTGGTGCCCCAGGGCCGGTACATATGCGATGACGGTATTTTGCAAGGCCGTCTTCGAACTGCGTCCTGGCGGATGCGTCCTGGCCACCACGCAAGAAGAGCCTCCCGACGTAGACATGCAGTGGAGCGAGGACCCCTACCGCCGCGTGGTCTTGCCGAGGGACCGGGTACCGTACAAGCCGCGCGCAGACGTGGTCCTCGTGGGACACGCTTATGCACCCAGACAACAATCCACGGGATCTTTCACGGCACGCCTCGCGGTCGGCCAGATCGACAAGCGCGTCGCGGTGCGGTTCGACCCGAGCGGCTCGCGACCGCTGGACCCGAGCGCCGCCGAGTTGAGGCGAAAGCTCACGCTCACCGGATACGGACCGGTCACGTCGCAACGGCCGGCGTCCGGGCAGCGGCTGGACCAGCGCGCGGCGAGCTTCGCGCTCCAGGGCTGGGAGGAGCAACCGGTGCCGGCAGGCTTCGATTACAGTTACTTCAACCTCGCGCCGCGGGACCAGCAGCTCGCCGAGCTGCGCCCGGACGAGCAAATCCTGCTCGAGAACTTGCACCCGCAGCACGAACACTTGATGACACGGCTCCCAGGGATCCAGCCAAGGGCGATCGTGGATCGAGCGACGGGCCAGCGGACGGAGATCGCGCTGGCGGCGGATACGCTGTGGATCGACACGGATCGAGGGACCTGTACCGTCGTATGGCGAGGGAAGCTCGGCTTGAGACATCCTCGTGAAGAGGGCCGCGTCGCATTCTGGGTCGACGGGCGCCCGACCGGATCGCCGGTAAGCGCAGCCTCGACGGTTAGCCCCCCTCGCTGGAGCTCCCAGGAGAACTACCGAGAAAGGACAGGCGACGAAGCGAGCGCTCGCTCGCCTGACCATGACGCTGCAGTGGAGCAGACGCTGTCCCTTGCAGCAGCAGCGGCTCCAGCGCAGCCGCGCGCGGGTGGCCCTTTGAACTCACCGCCAGACCGGTTTGACTCGCTCGGCGAGGCCGCGGGGCAGGATGACGGGACAGGGACGGTCCTTGCTTCCATGGCTGCGCCCGTGGAGGATCCGCTGCCCTTCTCGCAGAGCAAGGGAGCGCCACCGATCGCCTACGATGGACGGCCCGCTGCGTCGGAGGCGACGCGAGCGTGCGACGACGGGACGGGAACGATTGCGCCCGGCGTGGAGCCAGACCCCTCGCGGGCGGCTAGGCCGCTGCCCTTTCAGTCCCCCGTGGCTCCGGTGCCGCCCAGGGAGGCCGGCTTGGCCCCGGCTTCTTCGCACATCGCGCCTGAAATCGAAGACGAGCCCGGAAGCTCGAAGGGCGAACGGCTCGCGGTCAAAGGGCATGCGCGAGGGGCCGGCGGCGTGGCGCCGCCTCCGAGGATCGGACCGCTCGCGACGGGGGACGTGACGGCGGACCCCGGAACTCCGGCGCCGAGCGCCAGCAGGGTCGAGGTGGCGTCGCCGGCGGCGGCGCATCGAAGACCGGTGACATCCGACGAGCACAAGCCGCACCTGGACGACCTCACGATCGAGCGGTGCGCAGCGCTCACGGCGCGCATCGCGCAGAGCAAGGCGGACAAGGCGCGGATCCTCGAGGAGCAAGCGCTGTCGCCAGAGCGCTGGGCCGCGATCGAGAGGCGCTGGGCAGACGCGATCCGGTCGGAGACCAAGAAGGGTGGTAAATCGCTGCTGGATCGCTTCGATGCGGCGTACGTGGAGCAGATCGAGAAGGATCGCGGGACGATCGCGGTGGGGGACTATGCGCGGTTGATCGTCGCCGCGGAGCGAGGCACGACCGACAACGTGCTGAAGGAGCTGCGGCTGCCGCACGGCGCCGCCATGCGAATCGAGCGGGTCTGGAACCAGCGATTCGTGAAGAACCACGATCTCGAGGAGCAGGTTGGCGAAGCGCTGGACGCGGCGAGACGTTGAGGTCGGAGTGGGCACCGCCGGCCACGACGGCTAGAGCGCGCTACATCAGGCCTCTGACACCTCCGGTCAGAACGCCGAGCACACACGGGACCCAGATCGCGGCGACGCTGAGGGCACGCCGCTCGCGCCACACGCGGATCGCTATCGCATGAGCGACCATGGAGTAGATCGCGAAGCAGACGCACGTGAACAGGAGGAAGAAGCCTGCATTCGCGTGGGTCGGCACATCCAGCGAGTCCCCCTGAGGGCTCGACTTCATCCCATCGTACTCATTCACGGGCACCACACAGATGAGCCACATGAAAAACAGGCAGCTGGCTGCGTGGAGAGCGACGAGCAGCCCCGTTGACACGACCCGCGCTCGGCCCACTCAGAGATTCCCTCTCGATGCCGGCTGCACGCCGCCGCTGACTCCAGTCCGAGGGCGCCTCGCGCGCCCTTCCTCGAGCAGCTCAAGCAGCCTGTCTCTTCTACGCAAAATCACATCGCCGTAGCTCGTGTTCCTGTAGATATCCTCCAGGCTCAGATCCGGGCCACGGTTGTACCTCGCCCCGATTACACGAATTTCCTCGCTGCCGATCTCCCGACCGGCGAAGTCGACGTCCGCGAGCGCTCGCAGATGGGCCCCGACAATCGCGAGATTCACCTGATCGTCTTTTAGCAAGTTCATGATCCTGAGGCGCTCATCATAGCTCAAGCTGTCTGCATCCATCCCTAGAGTCTCCGCGGCTCTGCGAATCTGGATGCTCACATCGCCCGCGGACGTGAGGTTCGGCGCCCTCGTGACCGTCATTGGCTCTAGCAACGGATCGGCCATGTGGTCGAATGAACGAACGTCGTGCGCCACTCCATCGACGAACGTCGGGTCGCCCCCCACCTCGATGTGGGCGACCCCGGCCACGAGCTCGGGAGGAAGATCGTTCATCCTGGCCACGACGCCTATCGCGGTGCTATGATCGCGGATCCAATTGTCCTTGTAATCGAACAGGTGCTGCGCGCCTCCGCCTAGCCACTCGGGCGCCTTCCACCTGATCACGTCCCAGCCGGTCCAATCATGATTCGGAAGCCTGCGCTCGGCCAAGAGGCCGAGGTACTCATCACGGCTGATCATGTTTCCGCGCAAGGGACGGCCGTCTGCCGGCGGAACCAACGACAGCCTTCCTAACGGCGTCATCACTTCCGCCAAGGTCGACGGCCCTCCGATCAAGAGGTTGGGTGACCCTGTCGCGACGACTCCGACATGGGACGTGAGCTCGCCGACGCGCGCTGCAGGACGACCATTGACCATCACCGTCGCCGCGCCGGTGACGAGCGGATCATCGACGCCGTCGCAGACTGTCCGATCGTCGCGACGAGCGAGGGGGAGCGCGTCGACCCGCACGGTAGGCGAGCCCTCTACTATGGGACCGCGCCCGTGGGCAGGACAATCGTGGCAGTCGGGCTCAGGCATTGATGGCGATCCCGCTCAAGTATTGATCTTCACCATCGGGCCACCGGAGATGACCACATCGCCACTGGTCGATCCGAGCGTGAGCTGCGCGATGCCTCCCACGGTCGTATTGCCCTCGGATGTGATGTTGACGGCGTTCTTCGCCCAGAGACAAATGGTGTCCGCGACGATCTTGATCTTGGAGCCCTGCATCGTGATCGACGCGCCAGCCCCTGTATCCAGCACGACGTGCTCGTTCTGCATCGCAATCGTCGTATTCTCGCCGCCAAGCGAGCCTTCCCCCGGCGGCGTGACCGTCACGACGTGTTTCTCGCCGACCGTCGTCGAATCGATGAGCCCCACGTGAGCCACGCGGTTGATTCCGACCGACACCGTCTGGCTCATCCCAACCGAGATCTGCTCGTTCAACTGGACCCGGTGTGTCCGATTGCCGCCCACCGTGAGGCTGTCGTTGCCCGCGACGCTCGTGGTTCGGTTGTTTCCAATCCTCACGGCCTCATTGTTCTTGACGAGCTTTCTCAGGTCCTTCTGCGCTTGGATATTCACCAGCTCTCGCCCTTGTGCGTCCTCGAACATGATCTCGTTGTATCCGCCCCCGCCGCCTGTCGAGTTGCTCTTCCAGCCGCTTCGCGTCTTGTTGTCCGGGAGCTTGTAGGGTGTCTTCTGCAGGCTTGTATACACACGACCTACAATGACTGGCCGATCCGGGTCGCCGCCCAGGAAGTCCACGAGCACCTCCTGGCCGACGCGCGGCAAGCTCGTCCCGCCGTAGCCCGTGCCGCACCAAGGTTGGCTCACGTGGATCCAGCACGAGCTGGTCTCGTCCATCCTGCTCTCGCGGTCCCAATGAAAATGGACCCGCACCCGCCCGAACTCGTCCGTGTGGATCTCCTCTCCCCGGGGCCCCACCACGGTCGCGCTCTCCAGGCCGAGCGTCTTCGGCTTCGGCGCTCCGAGCGGCGGACGATAGGGCTGTTCTGCGCTGCGCGCCCCGCAGGAGTGCGACCACTCGCCGGACGAGGTCCCTGCGTGCGTCGCCTCCACGATCAAGAGCGCCTTATCAGTGAGATCAGCCCGCGGGTGATCCGACATGCTCATGACCACCCCTGGGGCGAGGTCGACGACGTTTGTCTCGAACATGCACACCCTCGCGCCCGTCCGCTTCGCTTCAAGCCTCCTCTGCGCGCGCAGCGCTGCCTCGGCGTCGTCCACCCGCGTCCTGCCCCGATCGTCGGCGACCGGCGTCCCCTCGCCCTTGTCCGTGCCGAAAAGGAACGCACCCGGCGTGTAATGATAACGCTCCAGCCGCCTTTCGACGTCAAGGCGCGCCGACTCGACGCTCGCGAGCGGCTGGTTGACCGGCGCGCGGCGAAAATCGTGGTCGCGCATCGTGTACCGTCCAGGCCGCACCCGCTGGCCAACACACACGTTGGTGACATACCAGCCGGTCATCATGGTGGCGTCGTCTCTGAACGGAATTCTCTCCGCACGCGGGTCATTCCGGTGCGGCGCGTCGGTGAGCACGAGCTTGGTTTCGTCTTCCACCTGCGCGAAGTAGAACGAGATACCCGCGTCCGCGAGGATCCGACTCATGAAGTTGTAATCCGACTCGGCGTACTGGACGCGATACTTGCGTTTTTTGTATCTATCCGCGAGCCGTAGCTCGTTCTGGATGCCCCACTCGGAGAGGAGCTTGAGCACGATGTCCGGCTCCGAGATCTGCTGGAAAATTCTGTAGTTGCGGCGCTGGGTCGTGAGCCAAAGCTCGGGAACGATGGTGATCTCATAGGTAGAGAGTCCTTCGTCCTCGACGCCGATCTGATGGAGCTCGTTGCAGATGCCCGACCAGAACCGCTCGCACACTCCGTTTGTCATGGTGAAGCGCGCTTGCACGCCCACGACCGCATCGAGGTCGATGGCGGGGTTCTCGCTCAACGCGGTAATCCTCACGTTGAACAGAGATGACATCTGCTCCGAGACGGAGAAACGTCGTACGTCGAAGCGCTCGCCAGATCTGACCGTGAGCGCGAGGCGGTTCCCCTGGAGGGCTCTAGCGTGAGTCATGACTGCGCCGTATGTCCTGATCGGATTCGTTGTTGGACGCAGACAGAAGCCGCTCCGAAGACTTGATGAAAGCCTTCGAGCAGTTTGCCTCCGATCCTGCGACAGGAAGTGTACATGGTGGACCGGATCGATCCAGGAGGCCAGTTTCTCGCGCTTCGGGGGAGGACGGCGATCTGGCCAGGCGCCCGCTGAGGCCAAGAGGGAAACAACGCAAGGCTCGTGCCATGAGCGCGCTCTCTCGAGATCGCGTCATGGCCGGGGGGCTCGTATCGTGGCGACGCCAGCGCCTGTACGAGGGGGCGATTGGCTGGTATCGTCGGCCGAACGCCCGTGGGCAGCTGAAATCAGGGCTGGATCAGCGTAAGGTGGATGTATGGCTTGGATTCACAAACGGCTCACATCGGTCCCGCCAGGTCTGGAATACTGGACGACGACGCACGAGCGGGACTGGCCCGAGGAGAGTCATCTCCGGATCCTCGAGAACACGTTCTGGCTCATTCCATCCCAGCACCGTTCCATCATCGATCACGTCGAGTTCCGCGGGCGCGGTCAGCAGCCTCGCAGCGGCGGTGGAAACAACGGCCACGTGATTCGACTTAGCCATGAATCGGTGCGCGCTCGGCTCAACAACACTCCTGGACGGGAGTTCAACATCACCTTCCTTCACGAGTTCGGGCACCTTGTGGACATGCATTACCAGGTAACCAGGTATGTCATGAGGCGGAGAGACGCCGCGGGTCGAGCCCTCCTCAGGACCGGCCACACGGGGGTCACACAAATGGCCGGAGAGCGTATTGCTGACTGCTACATGATCTACCTTCTTCAAGAGCTCGCGGGTGTCCCCTACCAGCACCCGGCGGATCCCTCGGCGTACCGAGGCGAGCAGGCGCGTGATCGATTCGACGTCTTGCTTCAATCGCCAGCGTTTGCCGGCATCGCGGCCTCGCGTTGACGTGACCCCGTAGCGGTCCAGTGAGGTACCGCCCGCAGAGCGGATGACGTCACGCGCGGCCAGAGTCGATTGAGGCGAGCGCAGGGAGCGCTCGGCGGACAGAGACGCGGGTCGCGGGGCAGGCGGGTTCCCCGTCGAGGTGTCTACCGCAGGTACGTGTCGAGGTGTCTACCGCAGGTACGTGATGCGCCCGCGGGGGGATGATGGACGTCATGCGTCGTCCGGGGTCTCGGCCACTTTGACCGTCGTCTTGGGCGGGTCGACGATGAACGTCACGAGGCGCTCCTTGGCCTCGAACTCCTGCCGGTAGATCACGGCCGAGCGCTTGTACTTGAAGGGGCCCACGCGCACCCGGTGCCAGAGGCCGCGGCCCTTGACGTACGCCGGCTCGACGTACGCCTTGTGCCCGCGCCGGCGCAGGGCCGCCGCGAAGTTCTCGGCGTCGGTGGGGTCCTTGAACGAGCTCACCTGGAGCTGGTAGCTGCCAGGCCCCCCCCGCTCGGTCTCGGGCCCCTCCTCGCGCGACACGTGACGAGCCATCGCGGTGAGCGTGTCGTTCGGGGCGACCTCGCCTCCGGGACGCCCGAGCACGTGCTGCGCCGGCAGCGGGACCACGGGCAGCCGGTCCGCGGCAGGCGGCGGGACGGGCTCCCCGGCAGGCGCCTCGGCGGAGGTGGCCGCCTTGGCCGCCCGCGGATCGCGCACGGCCTCGAGCGCGGTCGTCGGGTGCTCCGCGTCCGAGAGGACCGCGGGGAAGGTCACGTCCTCCCCGATCGTGGCAGGGCGCGGGGCCGGCTTCACGCCGGCCGGGTGAGCGCGCGCGACCAGATCGCCGAGCGGATCGGCGGTGACCGGCCGCTCGCGGTGCGGGGCGCGCAGGAGCGCCACCGCCGCGAAGACGATGCACGCCCCGCCGAGCGAGGCCAGCACCAGCGCGCCCGCGCGCGACGGGCGAGCCCCGGGATCCTCTTCCTGGATCTCCTCGAGGTTCCGCACCGCCCCGGTGTCCATGCTCTCGCCCTTGCTGCGCCTCATGCGTCCTCCTCGCCCCGTCTACCCTGCCCGGCCGTCGACCCACAACTTTCGTGTGCTACTTTATCCTACATCTCCCGGATGGGTCCGGTGGCTGGACGAGCGCTCTCGGGCGAGCGCGCGCTTCGGCGGGGCTGGGCAGCCTCGCATGCGCGGCGCGCGCGGAGAAAGTTCTCGGCTGGCGCCGGGCGCGCGCTGGCCAGCCGATCCCCGCGGGCTTCGTCCGCGGCCGGCCGTTCCTGGGCGCGTCTCTCGGGGCGGAGTTCGTGCTGCCATGAGCCGAAATGGGCAGCTGCCGTGACCTCAGCGCAGACAATCTGGACGCCGGGCGCGTCGGCGCGCGGCGTGGAGGACCCAATGAAGATCACGGCTACGAAGCTCTGGGCTCTGGGCTTGTCGACGGCCTTCGCGTCCGCACCGGCGGCGTGCGGCGACCGCCATGTCGATCCGATCGTGGAAGTCCACCTGGCGACCACCGTCGAGGCGGCCACCGAAGGGCCGTGGGCTGCCTGCATTCCCCCCGAGGGCGGGGGCTTCGGCCGTATGCATTGCCCGGATCCCGAACCGAGCGGTGAAGAGCGCAGGTGCAGGGTGGCGTACGTCGCCGAGCGACAAGACGATGGATCGACGTGGTGCGATGTGGCGGCGCAATGCAACTACGAGTGCGAAACGGCGGAGGACTGCCCGCGGCCGCCGAGCGGCACCGCCACGCCGGTGTGCAACTCGGTCTGCGAGTTGCCCTGCGACGAGAGCACCACGTGCCCGAGCGGCATGGAGTGCTGGCACATGTTCCACGGGCCTGGCCTCCGGGACGAACAGGGCTTCTGCATGTGGAAGTACGAATGTGACTGAAGGTCGAGGTCGACGAACCTGGCCAGTCCACCTCGGTCTGCCCGCGGACCCGCGCGGCGACACGCAACCGCGCTGATGGTTTCGGTCTCGCGACGAGAGCTTCACCTCAACGCATCATGCGCCGGCCCCCGCGAGCCGCCGCGGAGGATTCGATCCATCGGAGCGCCGCCGACGCGCTATGACTCCGCCCCATGGACCACCCCGACACCACGCCGCGCCCTCCCGGCGCTCGGCCTGCCCTCCGCGCAGCGGCGGATCCCGCGGCGCCCCGAGACGGCTCGTCGCAGGCCGGCGCGGCTCGGCGTGACGCGGACGCGGCGCACGGCCACCACGGCGGCAAGGCCGCGCTCGCCCTGGCCGCGCTCGGGGTCGTCTTCGGCGACATCGGCACGAGCCCGCTCTACGCGCTCAAGGAGTGCGTGAGCGCGACGCACGGCGTCCCGCCGACGCCCGACAACGTCCTCGGGCTGCTCTCGCTCCTCTTCTGGTCGCTGATGATGGTGGTCACGGTCAAGTACGTCACCTTCATCACGCGGGCCGACAACGACGGTGAGGGCGGCATCCTCGCCCTGCTCGCGCTGGTGCCGGAGCGGCTGCGCGCCAGCGGGACGCAGGGCGTCGGGTGGCTCGCCGGGCTCGTGGTGCTCGGCGCCGCGCTCCTCTACGGCGACGGGGTCATCACGCCCGCCATCTCGGTGCTGAGCGCCATGGAGGGGCTCGAGGTGGCGACGAGCGGGCTCAAGCCGTTCGTCGTGCCGCTCACCTGCGCGATCCTCGTCGGGCTCTTCAGCGTGCAGCGCTGGGGGACGGCGCGCGTCGGCAAGGTCTTCGGCCCCATCATGGTCCTCTGGTTCACCGCGCTCGCCGTGCTCGGGCTCGTGTTCATCGCCAGGAACCCGGCGGTGCTCGCCGCCCTGAACCCCGTGTACGCGGCGCGCTTCTTCGCCGCCCACGGTTTCCATGGGGTCGCCATCCTGGGGTCGGTCGTCCTCGTCATCACGGGGGGCGAGGCGCTCTACGCGGACATGGGGCACTTCGGGCGCGGCCCGATCCGGCTCGCCTGGTACGCGATCGCGCTGCCGGCGCTCGTGCTCAACTACTTCGGCCAGGGGGCGCTCCTGCTGCAGGAGCGCGAGGCCGCCGCGAACCCGTTCTTCGCGATGGTGCCGAGGGGTCCCCTCACCTACGCGCTGGTCGCGCTCGCCGCCATGGCCACCGTGATCGCGTCGCAGGCGCTGATCTCGGGCGCCTACTCGCTCACGCACCAGGCGATCCAGCTCGGGTACCTGCCGCGGACCCAGGTGCGCCACACCTCGAGCGAGGCCGCGGGGCAGATCTACATCCCCCTGACGAACTGGGCCCTCGCGGCCGGGTGCCTCGCGCTCGTGCTGATCTTCCAGCAGTCGAGCCGGCTGGCCGCGGCGTACGGCATCGCGGTGACCGGCACGATGGGGATCACGTCGATCGTCTTCTTCGTCGTGATGCGGCACACGTGGCGAGCCCCGCTCGCGAAGGCGCTGCCGCTGCTGATCCTGTTCCTCTCGTTCGATCTGCCGTTCTTCGGGGCCAACCTGATCAAGTTCCTCGACGGCGGGTACGTGCCGGCGGTCATCGCCGCGGTCCTGTTCGCCATGATGGTGATCTGGAAGCGAGGCCGCACGATCCTCGCCGAGCGCTTCACGCGGGCGGCCCCCTCAGTCGACGCCTTCGTGCGCGATCTCGACGCGAAATGCCGCGCGCGGGTCCCCGGCACGGCGGTCTTCCTGAGCGCGCGCGCGGGCAAGATACCTTACGCGCTGACGCACCACCTCAAGCACAACAAGGTGCTCCACGAGACGGTGGTGATCTTGACCGTGGTGACGGAGCACGTCCCCCGGGTCGCCGACAGGGAGCGCCTCGACGTGACGAGCCTCGACAAGGGGGTTCACCAGGTCGTCATCCGATCGGGCTTCATGCAGTCGACCGACGTGCCGGCCCTCTTGCGGCGGGCCGCGGCGGCGCACGCGCTGCCCATCGATTTCGCGGACGTGGCGTATTACCTCGGCCGCGAGACGATCCTCGCCACCGACAGGGGCCGGATGGGCAGGATCACGGAGACGATCTTCGCGGTGATGGCGCGGAACGCCGGCGCCGTGCCCGACTACTTCAGGCTGCCGCCGGAGCGGGTGGTGGAGATCGGCGTGCAGGTCGACCTGTAGCGGGCGGTGGAGATCGGCGCGCGGCGCGATCGGCCCACCTCCGCTGGGCTTTCGCGCGCTCGAGGCGCTATGACTCGGCCCTCATGAAGATCCCGCTCCTGGGCCGTGTCCTTCCCGCGCTCGGCCTGTCGCTCCTCGGCTGCGCGGAAGGGCCGCGGACGCTCACGGTCGAGGTCGTGCCGGGGCACGAGGCGACCGCGTTCCAGGACGACCCGCCTGTCGCCCGGATCGAGGTGACCGCGACGGCGGCCGAGGGAGACGTCACCGTGTCGGCGGCGGCGGCGCCGGGCGGCGAGCTCGATTTCGGCGAGATCCCGGCCGAGCGGGCGTACACGTTCGATGTGCGCGGCCTCGACGCGGGCGGCGCGACCGTGGTGCGGGGGCGCTCCGCGGCGGGCATCTACCTCGCCGCGGTGACGGGCGACGTGCTGCCGCTCTTCGCCCAGCGGACCGGCCGGTGGGCGCGGCCGCCGGGCGAGCTCGCGGCGTCGCGCGCCGGCGCGCCCGGGGCGGCGCTCGCGGAGCGCTACCTGATCCTCACCGGCGGGGTCGCGGCCGGGGGCGCCGCGGCGGGTGACGTCGACCCGGCGCGGCTCGACGCGTACGACCTCGCGGCGTGGGGCGGGAGCGCCTCCAGCGGCGCGCTCCCGCGGGCGGCGCGGTCGCTCGTGGTGCGGGGAGACCTGCTGCTCACCCTGGACGACGAGGGCGCGAGCTGGACCGACGTCGCGGCGGGGCAGAGCGCCGAGGCGTCGCTGCCCGAGGGGCTCGGCTCGTTCGCGGAGGTGGCGGGCGGCCGGACGGTCGAGGCCTCGGACGGGCGCTCGTTCGTGGTCGGCGCGACGCGCGCGGGCGCGGCCGCGGGGGCGCCGGGCGCGCCTTCGGACAAGGTGCTCGTCGTCGGCGCGGACGGGGCGCTCTCGGTGGCAAAGCTCCGCCACGCGCGGGCTGGCGCCGCGGCCGTGTGGGTGGAAGGTCTGGGCCTGGTCGTCGCGGGCGGGAGCGCGGACGGCGCGGGGCTGGAGGTGCTCGGCGACGGCGCGACCGAGTTCTCGCCGAGGCCGTTTCCGCCGGACGCCTCCGAGGGGGCGGGCGCCGCGGTGACCGGTCCCGGGGAGATCGCGCTCGTCGGCGGGGTCCAGGGCGGCGCCGCGGCGCCGACGCGGCGGCTCGCGCCGGGGTGCGCCGCGACCTGCGCGGCGGTGGAGGTCGAGGGCGCCGCGCTGACCGCGGCCATCGGGGGCGTCGCCGCGTTCGCGCTGCCCGGCGGGCGCATCCTCGCGGTGGGCTCCGAGGCGGGCGAGGACGGGCTGACGCGGAGCTTCATCGTCGACGTCGCGGCGGCGCAAGTCGAGGAGCTGCCGCTGCGGGAGCCGCGGCGCGGCGCGGCCGTGGTGCCCGCGCCGAACGGGACGCTCGCGGTGCTCGGCGGGGTCCACGCGGACGGGACGCCGGCGCTGACGATCGAGACGTTCTTCCCGGAGTGAGCGGTGCGCCGGAGGGTGCGGCGCTTTCAGGACGATCTCGCGGGCGCTGCGCAGGGCTCGCTCGATCGCCCTCGCGCAGCTCTTCCCGGCGCGGCCCGTCGGCGCGGACAGCAACCGGCGCGAGGGGCCCTCGCGGGCGGCGCCGCCGTCAGCGGGCGGGCTGCCCGGCCGGCGGCTTCGCGCTGTGGGCTTGCATCGAGCCGCGGACGCAGCGGAAGCCGACGTCGGCGTTCTTCGCGCTGGCGAACATGAAGTGGCGCGCCGCGGCCCGCAGCCGGTTCTTCGCGACCACCCGCCACGAACCGCCGCGGAGCACGCGCCCGTAGCCGATGGAAGGCCCGACCGGATTGCTCACCGGACCCTCGACGGCCTGGTAATCGCCGTACCAGTCCCAGCACCACTCCCAGACGTTGCCCGCCATATCGAGGATCCCGAACGGCGACGCCCCCTTCGGGTAGTACCCCACGGGGCTGGGTCCGGCCCGCATGGCGAGCACCGGGCTCTTGATGCGCGCGTCGCTCCAGGCGAGCTGGTCCGACGGCGGCTCATCACCCCACGGATACATGCGTCCGCGGGTCCCCCGCGCCGCGTACTCCCACTCTGCCTCTGTGGGGAGCCGATAGCCGTTCGCCTCGCGATTCCAGATCACGCCCTCTCCTTCGAGCTGGTATGCGGGCCCGAACCCTCGTAGCGCGGACAGACGGTTGCAGAACTCGATCGCGTCCCACCAGTTGACGTTGTTCACCGGGAGCTCGTCGCTCGCGGGAAGCCCCGGGTTCGTGCCCATCACCTCGCGGTAGAGCCGCTGCGTCGTCGGATAGACGCCCATCCTGAACGCCGCGACCAGCACCTGCCGCCGCGGGCGCTCATCGGGCTTCGCCGACACGTCGTCGTCCGCGCTGCCCATCCAGAAACGCCCGCCCACGATCACGGCCATCTCGATCTTGGGCGCGCTCCCGGCGCGGCCGGCGTCATCCTCGGCGTCCACGGCGCGGGCCACGATCGCCCCCGGGCTCCCCGCCGGCGCGGTGAAGGCCGCGGATCCGACGGCAGGGATCCCGGTCGCCGGCGTCGCCGTGGCGGAGGGCACCACCGCCACGGGCGGCGCGGCCGGAGGGGAGTCGGACGGGCCGCGCCGGGGCTGCAGCGCGCCACGCGGCCGGCTGGCGATGCTCAGCGCCGCGCACAGGTCATCGATGCTGGCGTACCGCTTCTCGCGCTTCCACGCGACGGCCTGCTCCAGGACCGCCTTGACCGTGCCGTCGCACGAGAGCTCCCGCAGGAACGCCGCCCGGTCGTGCACCGCCTCGGCCGGCAGCTGGGCGCCGTGGAGGCAGAAGAGCGCGGTCATCCCGAGGCCGTACACGTCGGCCCGCGCGTCGGCGTCCTGGGGCCGGTCCATCGACTCGGGCGCGCTGTACACGTACGTGCCGAGCGCCCCCGTCCGCGTCCCGCCGGTCGTGTCCGCGGCCGCGACCAGGTCGAAGTCCGTGAGCCGCGGCTCGCCCGACGGCTCGAGCAGGATGTTCGCCGGCTTCACGTCGCGGTGCACGAGGCCCTTCGCGTGCGCCGCGCGCAGGGCCTCGCCGACGCGCAGGACGAGGGGGATCACCTGCGCCGCCGGGAGGCGCTGCTGGAGGACCGCCTGGTGCAGGTCGCCGCCGCTGACGAACTCCATGACGAAGAACTGGAAGCCCCCGTCCTCGCCGTGCGGCTCGATCACGCGCACGACGCCGGGGTGATCGAGCCCCGCCATGCGCTGGGCCCCCCGGAAGAAGCGCTCGCGCCGGATCGCGTCCTCCGCGAGGCTCGAGTGCAGCACCTTGATGGCGACGACGTGGCCCTGCTCGTCGTCGCGCGCGCGCCACACGTTCGCGAAGCCGCCTCGCCCGACGCGATCGAGGAGCAGGTACCTGCCGCGCTGCCCCAGCCTGTCGCCGGCGCGGAGCTGGCCTCCCTCGCGCAGCTGCCGCCGGAGCTCCAGGACCTCGCGCTGCGCCTCGGCCGTGTCGCCGCCCGCGAGCTGCAGCGCCCCGAGCCGCACGCGCGCGCGCTCCAGCTCCTGGGCGAGCCTGCGGGTCTCGGCGTCCGGGTAGATCGGCCTGTGGCTCTGCGCGCGCAGGCGCTTCTTGTCGCTCTTCTCGTTCTTCTCGAGCGCGGCGCGGATGCCGAGCGCCACGTCGGTCCAGGCCTCGTCGCGATCGGCCCGGCCCTGGATGGGGCGCTCGTTGTCGGGCAACGCCGCGAGGTGACCGAACGGCGCGCCCTTCCAGTCGCACGCCCTGAGCAGGATCGGGATGACGCGCGCCGAGCCGGCCGCGTGTCGGGCCATCGCGCGCTCCATCTCGACGTCCCAGCAGGACGGCGAGGCGATGAAATCCGCGCTGACGAGCAGCAAGATGAGCTGCGCCGCCTCGAGGCGCTCGCGCACCTCCTCCTCCCATCGGGCTCCGGCCTCGAGCTCCCGATCGTGCCACGCCCGCAGGATCCCCTGTCGCTGCATGGGCGCCAGGTGCGAAACGAGCTCCCGTAGAGCGGATTCATCCCTGCGCGCGTAGGAGATGAATACGTCGATGGGCTTCTGCACGGTCGTCCGAGGTGCCAGCCGGGAAGGCGCGTGGTGCGACGAGTCGACCAGGGGAATCTACCAGGAAGAGCAAACGACCTCTTGGAAGTCAAGCCCATCGTCGCGCCCGCGCGGTTGTCTCGCACCGGTTCGCACCGGTTCGCACGGTTCGCACGGTTCCCGCGTCTCGCACAGTCCTCGCGGGATCGTACGGCTCGGCCCGACCCGAGCCCCTGGAATTGACTCTCAACGTAACCGCCCTGGCCTGGCCGACGGCACTCTTTCCGACCTGCCTTCTCGCGCACCGAGCGGCAGCGCCCCCCACAGCTCGTGTCGCCGCATGTTGCCCTCCAGGTTCCATGCAGTTCCTGGCGGGCGGCCACGCCGTGAACCTGCCTGATCAAAGGACAACCGACCGTCCGGTCGGCCATCGATCGGCCATTGATCGGCCGGTGAGACTCGCACGCGGCTCATCCACCGCCGCCGTGATGACAGCTTCGCAAAATGTTGCGAGCGATGTAGATGCGACGCAGTCGGTGCAGACCGCGCAAACAATGCAATTCGCAAATATTGCGGCCAATGCGGGCGTGACGCAGTTGTTGCGGACCACGCAAACAATTGCAAAAAACGTCAACGATGAACGAGCCGGCGGGAGTCGGCATCCTATGTCCGAACCACGGAATCGTCGTCTTCACGACTTGACATGCATGCGTGAGCGGCGGACCATGGATGGATATTTGTCTTGGGCTTTTGCAGCGACTCACGCCGCACCTCGCCTCGTACCCAGCGCTCATGACCGTGGGGCTACACGACACTGGCCTTGCGCGCGGCGAAGCCTTGCGCGGCGAACCACAACGTCTGTCACGGAGAATCTTTGTATGAGAGATAAAATGAAAATACTCAGCGCCCTGTGCGCTGGTCTGGCGAGCGCCCTCGCGGCCTCGTGCGGCGCCGATCCCGGCGGCGCGGGCGACGACGGCGACGAGAGCGTGGCGCGCGCCGCGCAGGCACTATCGACCGAAGGACAGCTGTGCAGCACCGTCCAGCGCGGCGCCGGACCAGCGGGCGTGGATGACGTCGTGCTCTGGCAGAACGCGCCGACGTGGAACGACGGCGCGAACGTGGCGCTCAGCTCGGGGACGAGCGCGAGCGGCGGGATCCGGCGCAGCTTGCTCCGGTTCGACCTCTCCGGCCTCCCATCGAACGCCGAGGTCGTGTCGGCGAACCTGTCGCTCTCGCAGATCTACAAGGCGGACACCAGCACGGTCCGCGTCCACCGCGTCACGAGCGCCTGGGCGGAGTCCACCGCGACCTGGGGGAGCTTCGGCGAGTCCTTCGATCCAGCGATCGTCGCGTCGTTCACCGGCGGCGGGGCGGCGGGCGTCCGCTCCTCCGACCTCACCGCGCTCGCGCGCGCGTGGGTGAGCGGCGAGGCCGAGAACCACGGCGTCCTCATCGAGGAAGACCCGGTCGTGAGGAGTGAGTTCAAGAGCAGCGAGCGGCCGGAGATCGCGAGCCGGCCGAAGCTCGACGTCTGCTACGTCACGTGCGACGACGGGATCCAGAACGGCAGCGAGAACGGCGTCGATTGCGGGGGCCCGTGCGCGCCCTGCGGCGGCGAGTCGTTCGAGGGGCCGCCGGGCGGGAGCCCCGTCGACCTCGAGGGCACCGGCGCGACCTATGGCTGGTCGGTCGGTGATCTCGACGAGCTGCCGGAGTCCATCGCGCGGCAGGGCACGAACGAGCCGTGCACGACCGGCGAGGACTGCCAGTTCGACCAGCACTGCGACAACCCCGCGCAGGGCGCGTGCGCCCACGATCCGTGCGCGACGGGTGACTCGCTGATGTCGACGTGCAGCGGCTGCGTGACGAAGGTCTGCGACGCCAACCCGAACTGCTGCACGCCGACGGCCGTACCGGGCGATTGCGGGCACGACGCCTGCGTGGCGGCTCCCGGCGCCGCGACCAACATGAACACGACCTGCGGCGACGCGTGCATCGCGACCATCTGCGCGAACCATCCGCGCTGCTGCGATATCACGTGCACGAACACCGCGCAGTGCACTGCGATCATCGGCACGGGCAGCATCTGCGCCTTCCCAGGTCGCTGCACCCCGCCAAGCGGCGGCATATGTCCCCCAGGGACGGTCAATTCAGGCGGCAGGTGCACCGGGACGTGGAGCGCGACCTGCGCGGGTTATGTCGCCACCGAGTGCGCCCCCAAGACGTGCAGCTCGGTCGCCCCGCAATGGGACGCGAGCTGCGTCGCCCTGGCCGGATCGTTGTGCGGCTCCAGCTGCGAGACCGATCCGGGCTGCGCGCACGACAAGTGTTACACCGGCGAGCGGCTGAACGCAGGGTGCGACTCGTGCGTGTCGCAGATCTGCGATGTGTCGCCGAGCTGCTGCGCGCCGGGCGGTGCGTGGACACAGAGCTGCGTCGACCTCGTGGAGAGCGTCTGCGGAGAGACCTGCCCGCAGCAGGGGCTCTGCAATGCCTACCTGCCGGGCGAGACGAACCCTGAATGCTCTCTCCCGGACCTCACGATCGGCGTGCCCTGCGGCGGGACGATCCCGGTCTGCAACCGCGGCACCACCCCGGCCCCGGCGGGAATCGCCATCCACCGGTATGCTTCCACCGCCAACCAGCTGCCATCCTCCGCCCCGAGCCGGGTCCTGAACGCGTGCAACCCGACGGGCGGCACCCTCGCCTGCACGACGGCGCAGCCGATCGAGCCGGGTGAGTGCATCAGCGTGGCAGGCTGCACCGGCGTCACCGACGGGATGGAGCTCATCGTCAATCCCCCTGGCGCGGGGCAGATCGCCGAGTGCCAGTGCGGCAACAACGGGAGCGTCTATCAATCGGGCGAGTGCGGGTCGCCCGCCTGCACCGCCACGGCCAGCACCTCGCCGTCCAGGCCGGTCACCCTGTTCGTGGCGCTCGATCGATCCACCTCGATGCGGCAGACGCTGTCGGGGGTGGACGTGAGCGCGGATCGATGGATTCCGGCGACGAACGCGCTGAAGTCCTTCTTCCAGGATCCGGCGTCGGCGGGGCTCGGTGTCGCGTTCCGGTTCTGGCCGCTCGACAACCCGGGCCCGTGCAACGAGACCCCTTCCTGTCCGCCTGCCGGCGGCGGCGGCTGTGCGCTGCCGCTCGTCCCGTTCAACGGCGCCGCGGCCGACAGGTTGACCGAGGAGTCCGCGGCGATGGGGGACCAGCAAGAGATCAAGCTCATGCAGGCCTTCATCAACTTCCCGACGCCCAACGGCGAAACGCCGATGTACCCGGCGCTGGACGGCGCCACCACCTGGGCGAACAACTACAAGGACGCCCATCCCGAGGAGGAGGTCGCCGTCGTGTTCATCACCGACGGCATCCCGTCGAGCTGCAACACCGTCCCCAACGCGATCGGAAACCTGGCGCGAAACGCCTTCGTGAACCACGGCGTTCGCGTGCACGCGGTGGGCTTCGGCAACTCGAACGCGGAGCTCATCAACCTCATCGCGGCTCAAGGCGGAGGGCAGGCGCACAACCTCAGCGCCGGCTCGACGCTGCAAGGTAACCTCCTCAATGCGCTGGTCTCGATCCGCGGAGAGGCGCTGCCCTGCGACGTCGCCGTCCCCCTCGCGGGCGTCTCGGATCCCGCGTCGGTGTCCGTCGTCTACGAGAACGCCGCCGGCGTGGAGACGACGCTCACGCCCCGGGCCGGGGTCGGCAGCTGCGGCGCGGGGGGCTGGTACTTCGAGTCCGGAAACACGCGCGTGAAGCTCTGCCCGGAGACCTGCTCCATCGTCCGCGAGAACCCGGGCGGCAAGGTCCAGGCGACCGTCCCGTGCGCTGACGAGGCCCTCTCGCCCATCACCACGAGCTGGGAGCGCTACCACGGCGCCTGCCCGCCCGGGACCAAGGCCCGGTGGGAATACCTCACGTACAGGACGACCACGCCGGGCGACTCGAGCGTCGAGTTCTTCGTGCGATCGGCCGACGACACCGCCGATCTCGGCGCAGCGGCCGTGACGCTCGCCGCGACCGCCCACGCCACGCCGGCCGATACCCAGGTGTGCGACGGCACCTCGACGCCGTCGTGCGCCGTCGATCTCGGCGCGCTGCCGGGAGCGCAAGCGGATTACCTCGAGCTCCAGGTGACGCTGAATCCGACGAGCGACGGCGCCGGCGGAGTCCAGGTGCAGGACTGGGAGATCGGGTATTCGTGTCCCGACGTGGAATGAGCCTGGACACGTTCGCGATCCCTCCGGTGTCGGCTCACCTCTTCCTGCCCCCACGCTGAGGCGCGGCCGCGCGGCGCGCCCCGTAGACCGCTCGTAGATCCTTCGCGATCTCCCGGAGCCGCGCCCGCAGCGCCGCCGGCTCGAGCACCTCGACGCCCCTGCCCAGCCCGACGATCTGCGAGACCGCGATCGACTCCCGCTCGAAGTCGACCGTCACGACGCTCGTCCCCTCGCGCCCGCACGTTCCCCGCCCCCACCGCTCGTGCTCGCCGCCGGGCCGGACCCGCCGGAGCGCCTCTTCCCCCTCCCCGGTCACGCGCAACGTCACAACGTAGCTCGCCCTCTGCTCCGCGAACCGCCGGCTCAAGGCCTTCCAGCACGCCGCCAGGTCGAACCCCTCCGGCCGCGCAAACGTCGCTTCGAGGAGCCGCGCGCCCGCCACCCGCGCTCCCCGGAAGATGCTCGGCCCCCGCTCCGTCCCGGCGACGAGATACCAGCGGTCGGCCTTGATCACGAGGCCATACGGCTCCACCACCCGCTCGCTCGCTTCCCCGTCGAAGTCCCGGTACGCGAGCCACACCTTGCGATCCTGCCAGACCCCCTCCCGCAGGACGTCGAGGTGCGGCACCACCTCCCTGCCCTGGAACCACCCCGACGCGTCCACGTGGAGCCGCTGCCGCGCGTGCTCGGCCAGCGACCGGTGCACGGCCGGCAGCGCCGCCGACAGCTTGATCAGCCCGCTCTCCAGCGCCGCCGAGAGCCCGATGTCGGCCAGCGCCCCGGGCGCAGCGACCGCGGCGAGCGCCTGCACCTCGGGCTGCGTCAGCCCGGTCAGGCTCGTCTGCCACCCCTCCGCCAGCGCGATCCCGCCGCTCGGGCCGCGCTGCGCATAGACGGGCACGCCCGCGGACGACAGCGCGTCGAGGTCCCGGTAGATCGTCCGCGCGGAGACCTCCAGGCGGCGCGCCAGGTCCTCGGCCGTCAGCTGCCGGCTCTTCGCCCGCTGCAAGAGCAACATCAAGCTGAGCAGCCGATCCGCGCGCATGACCGTCCGTGGCTCCCGACCCCGAAATGACCCGCCCGAGAGGCTACGCGCAATTCATGACAGGAGATGTCAGGAATTCGCCCGTAGCGTCGCAGGACGACCGGAGCAGGCCGGAATGCAAGGGCGCGCGCCGCAGGAGCCCGCGCGCCCGCCGAGCCGCCGGTCCCCAAGGAGGAGACACCGTATGAGACCGCTCGAAGGACAGATCGCCCTCGTCGCCGGAGCCACGCGCGGCGCGGGGCGCGCCATCGCGTGCTCGCTCGGCGAGGCCGGCGCCACGGTCTATTGCACAGGACGCAGCGTCCGGGGTCGGCCCGCCACGGGCCAGCGCCCCGAGACCATCGAGGAGACGGCCGAGCTCGTGGCCGCGGGAGGAGGGCGCGGCGTCGCCGCGCAGGTCGACCACACCGTCGAGGAGCAGGTCGAGGCGCTCTGCGCCCGGATCCGGCAGGAGCAAGGGAGGCTCGACGTCCTGGTCAACGATGTGTGGGGCGGCGATGAGCTCACCGAGTTCGGCCAGCCGTTCTGGAAGCTCTCCCTGCCCAGCGGGAAGCTCCTGCTCGAGCGGGCCGTCACCTCGCACATCATCACGAGCCGCCACGCGGTGCCGCTCATGCTCGAGCGCGATCGCGGCCTCATCGTCGAGATCACCGACGGCGACCACTTCGGCTACCGCGGCAACCTCTTCTACGACCTGGCAAAGATGTCGGTCATCCGCCTGGCCTTCGCCATGGCCTGGGAGCTGCGCCGCCACCCCGCCATGACGGCGCTCGCGGTGACGCCCGGCTTCCTGCGCTCGGAGGCCATGCTCGACCACTTCGGCGTCACGGAGGCGAACTGGCGAGACGCCGCCGAGAAGGACCCGCACTTCATCGAATCGGAGACGCCGTTCTACGTCGGCCGCGCGGTCGCGGCGCTCGCCGCCGATCCGCACGTCGCGACGAAGTCCGGCCGCGTGTTCAGCTCGTGGGATCTCGCGAGGGAGTACGGCTTCACCGACGCCGATGGGCGGAAGCCGCACTGGGGCGAGTACTTCGAGCGGACCCTCGGCAGGTACAACAGGGCCGGCGAGGCCGCCTATGCCAGCTGGTTCAACGGTCCGATGGAGCTCGCGTGCCCCGACTGGCCCAAGGAGTGAACGGCGCGGCGGCCGCCGCCTCGAGCAGCGGCCGCCACGCTGGGCATCGACCGCAGCGTCGGGCATCGGCCGCCGCGTCGGGCGGCGGCCGCAGGGGCCGGCGCGGCCGTCTCAGTGGGCGTAGGGCTCGCCGCGAAGCAGGGTCATCGCGCGGTAGAGCTGCTCGATCAGCACGAGCCGCGCGAGGCGGTGCGGGAACGTGAGCGGCGACAGGCTCCACCGGTCGTCCGCCGCGGCGGACACGTCGGGCGGCAGACCGTCCGCACCCCCGATCAGGAACGCGACCACCCCCTTGCCGCGCGAGCCCCAGCGCTCGACGCCGGCCGCGAACGCCTCGCTGCCGAGCGCCTTGCCGCCCACCTCCATGGCGATGACGCTCGCCCCCGCCGACGCGCGCGCAAGGAGCGGCCCGACCTTCGCCGGCGGGCCGTCCTGGATCTCGATCTCGTCGCACGCCACGTAGCGGCGGATGCGGCCGAGGTACTCGTCCATCGCCGCGCGCAGCGGCTTGTCCTTCACGCGCCCGACGGCGGCGACGACGAGTCGCACGGCGCGCTCAGCTCGGATCGAACCGCGGGGCGGGCTGCGCCCCCGGCGGCAGGCTCTCCTCCGGGACCGGGACGCGCCCCGCGTCGATCCAGAGCCCCTCGATGTCGTAGAGGCGGCGCGTATCCTCCTGGAACACGTGCACCACCACGTCGCCGAAATCGATGAGCACCCAGGTCGCCGCGGCGAGGCCCTCCATCGAGAGCGGCGCGAGCTTCTGCTTGCGCACCGCCTCCTCCAGCCCCGTCGCGATCGCGTGGACGTGCCTGTCCGAGCGGCCGGTCATGATCACGAGGTAGTCCGCGTAGTCGACGCGCCCCACGACCTCCAGGATCTCGACGCCGATCGCCTTCTTGTCGAGCCCCGCCGCGGCCAGCGTCAGCGCGAGCTCGCGCGCGGGGGCCGAAGGCTCGGGGACGGGCGGCGGCGTGCTCCGGCGCGAGCCGGCGCGCTTCGGGCCCGCGAGCGGCGACTTGCTCCGCGCGGGCGACCGCCCCGCGAGCGGCAGCACCGCCTTCGCGCCGCCCTCGCCGCCGCCCCGCGCGGCCCGCGGGGCCGGCGCGTCGCCGTCGTCGCGCGCCGGACGCCGCGCCCTCGGAGCCGGCCGATCCGCCGGGATCGGCCGCGCCGCGCGCTCCAGCGGCTCCGCCTCGCCGCCCGCGCGGCGCGCGCGGACCACCTTCTTCGCGCCGGGCTCGCCGACGCCCGCGTGGGAGGCGCGGATCCGGGGCGACGCCGGCCGCTTCGGCTTCGCCGCGGACGACGCTCGACCGGCCGCGCCCGCCTTGGCCGTGGTCGCCTTCTTCCGCGCCGGCGCGCGCGCCGGCGCGCCCTCGCTCGCCTTCGACCCCGACTTCGCCCGCGGCTTGCCGCTCCCCTCGCCTGCGTCCTTCTTGCTCGCCAACGTTCTCTCGCTTTCTTGCGCCCGTTGATGACGGGCGCCACTCGTCTCGCCCGCGTCAGCGGGTCTGGCCCTCGCCGTACGCGATCCACTTGAGCGTCGTCAGGCTCGCGAGCCCCATCGGGCCGTAGGCGTGGAGCTTCGTCGTGGAGATGCCGATCTCCGCGCCGAGGCCGAGCTCGCCGCCGTCGTTGAACCGGGACGACGCGTTCACGAGCACGCAGCTCGCGTCGACCTCGCGCAGAAACCGCTGCGCGTGGTCGTAGCGGGGCGTGCAGATCACCTCGGTGTGCATCGAGCCGTAGCGGCCGATGTGCTCGATCGCCTCGTCGAGCGACCTCACGACCCGGACCGCGAGCACGGGCGCGAGGAACTCCCGCCCGTAGTCGTCCTCCGCGGCCTTGCGCGCCGACGGCACGAGCGCGCAGGTGGCGGCGTCGCCGCGCAGCTCGAGCCCGCGCTCCGAGAGGGCGGCCACGCGCCCGAGCAGCGGCGCCGCGACGCTCTCGTGGACGAGCAGGCACTCCAGCGCGTTGCAGACGCCGGGGCGCTGGAGCTTGCCGTTCTCGACGAGGCGGCAGGCCATCTCGACGTCGCAGCCGGCGTCGGCGTAGAGGTGGTTCACGCCCTTGTAGTGCTGGATCACGGGGACGCGCGCGTTCTCGGCCACGAACCGGATGAGCCCCTCGCCGCCGCGCGGGATGGCCAGATCGATCATGCCGGTCAGGCCGAGCAGGATCCGCGTGGCCTCGCGGTCGAGCGAGGGGACCATCTGCACGGCGTCGGCCGGCAGCCCGACCGAGCGCAGCGCGTCCGAGATCAGCTCGCCGAGGGCCGCGTTCGAGCGCGCCGCCTCCTTGCCGCCCCGGAGGATCGCGGCGTTGCCGCTCTTCAGGCAGAGCACCGCGGCGTCGACCGTCACGTTGGGGCGCGACTCGTAGATCATCGCGATCACGCCGAGCGGGACGCGCACCTGCCCGACGAGGAGCCCGTTCGGCCGCCGCTCCATCCCGACGACTTGCCCGACCGGGTCGCTGGCGGCGGCGACCTCGAGCACCGCGCCGGCGATCGCCACGAGCCGCGCCTCGTCGAGCACGAGCCGGTCGACGAGCGCCTCGGACACGCCGGCGGCGCGCGCCGCGGCCACGTCCTCGGCGTTCGCGGCCAGCACCGCGGAGCGCTTGCCCTCGCCGGCCTCGGCGCGCAGCCGCTCGGCGATGGCGCGCAGCGCGCGGTCCTTCTGGGCCCTGTCCAGCGGGGCGAGGGCGCGAGCAGCCGTCCGGGCGCGCTGGCAGAGCGCGCGAAGCGTGCCCTCTAGATCGATGTTGCTCTGTTCCACAGCGGGAACCTAGCTCGCCTCCCTGCGCGGGCCAACCGTTCTCCTGCGCGTCCATGCTAGCGTACCCGCCGTGTCCGGCGATCTCCGAAGCTCGAGCCAGGCGTCGTTCGCACCCCGCTCCCGAGACGCCCGCCGCGCCCCCACGAGGAGCGCCGCTGCCCGCCCGCGGCGCGGCGCGGCGCTCCTCGCGGGGGCGCTCCTCGCCGTGATCGCGCCGGCGTGCCGCGGCTCGGACGCAGGCGCGGACGCGCCCGCCACGGCGAGCACCGGCATCCCCCTCGCGGCGCCGGGCGCGCTGGGGGCGCCGCTCGAGGCGCCGCCGGCGGCCCCCTCCGTCCCCTCCTTGCCGTTCGCCGATCCGGAGGGGCTCCAGGTCCCGCCCGATCCGGCCGGCCCTCCCGAAATACCGCCGTATCGTGCTCCTCCCGGGAACACCGGGGGGAGCGGAGTGGAGCTATGACACGCGCCCGCCACGCCTCGCCGATCGCCGCGCTCGCCGCGATCCTCGCCGCGCACCTCGCCGCGGCGTGCTCCTCCGCCGCGCCGAAGCCGCTCCCGCCCGGTCCGCCGCCCGAGTACGAGCGCCCGCGCGTGTACGACGGCGGCGTCGGCGACGCGCCGGCAGCGCCGTCGGACGAGCCGGGTGCGACGGATGCGACCGACGCGACGCCGGGCGCGCCGCTGCTCGCCCCGTCGCCGGGCGCGCCGCCCGCGTCCACGCAGCCGCCGCCCACGACGCCGCCGCCGCCGCCCACGCAGCCGTAGCGCCGTGCGCCGCGAGCGGGCGTGCGGCGAGCGCCTCGGCCGCGCGACTCTGGCGGATCCAGCCCCGCCATGCTAGCGGCAGCCATGCTCTCACCCCGGCGGGACTTCGTCGTCATCCTCGATTTCGGCTCTCAGTACACGCAGCTCATCGCCCGGCGCGTGCGCGAGTCTGGCGTCTACTGCGAGATCCACCGCTTCGACGTGCCCATCGCCGAGCTGCGCCGGCTCGCCCCGCGGGCGCTCATCCTCTCGGGCGGCCCCGCCAGCGTGTACGGAGACAACGCGCCTCGCTGTTCCCGGGAGGTGCTGGAGCTCGGCGTCCCGACGCTCGGCATCTGCTACGGGCTCCAGCTCATGGCGTATCACCTCGGCGGCAAGGTCGAGCGCGCGCACACGGGGGGCGAGTACGGCCCCGCGGCGGTGCGCGTCGAGCGCCCGACGGGCATCTTCTCGCGCTTCGCCGAGGGCGACGCCATCGACGTCTGGATGAGCCACGGCGATCGGCTCACCGCGATGCCGGAGGGGTTCGTGTCGCTCGGCACCACGACCGGCAGCCCGCTCTGCGCCGTCGCCCGCGAGCGCGACAAGCTCTACGGCCTCCAGTTCCACCCCGAGGTCGTCCACACGCCGCGCGGCAAGGAGATCCTCCAGTCCTTCCTGTTCGACGTCGCCGGCCTGTCACCGACCTGGACGCCCGCGTCGTTCGTGGAGGAGGCGATCGCCGCGGTCCGCGAGAAGGCCGGGCCGAGCGACCGCGTCATCCTGGGCCTCTCGGGCGGGGTCGACTCGTCGGTCGCCGCCGTGCTCTGCCAGCGCGCCCTCGGCGACCGGCTGACGTGCATCTTCGTCGACAACGGCTTGCTTCGTGAGGGGGAGGCGGAGAGCGTCGAGCGGACCTTCCGCGGCCACTTCCACATGAACCTCGACGCCGTCGACGCGTCGGCGCGGTTCCTCGAGGGGCTGCGCGGCGTCGTGGATCCCGAGCAGAAGCGCAAGGTGATCGGCCGCCTCTTCATCGAGGTGTTCGAGGAGGAGGCGAAGCGGGTCCATGGCGCGAAGTGGCTCGTCCAGGGCACGCTCTACCCCGACGTGATCGAGAGCGTCTCGTTCAAGGGGCCGAGCGCCGTCATCAAGAGCCACCACAACGTCGGCGGCCTGCCCGAGCGGATGAACCTCGGCCTGATCGAGCCCCTGCGGGAGCTCTTCAAGGACGAGGTGCGGGCCGCCGGCGAGGCGCTCGGCATGCCGCGGGACATCCTGTACCGCCAGCCGTTCCCCGGCCCGGGGCTCGCGGTGCGGTGCCTCGGCGAGGTGACGCCGGAGAAGCTCCGCGTGCTCAGGGAGGCCGACGCCATCTTCGACCAGGAGATCCGCGCCGCCGGGCTCTACGAGTCGCTCTGGCAGAGCTTCTGCGTGCTCCTCCCTGTGCGCTCCGTGGGCGTGATGGGCGACGAGCGCACCTACGACGAGGCGATCGCGCTCCGCGCGGTGCACTCGACCGACGGGATGACGGCCGACTGGGCGCGGCTGCCCTACGACCTCATCGCCCGGGTGAGCTCGCGCATCATCAACGAGGTGCGCGGCGTGAACCGCGTGGTGCTCGACGTGTCCTCGAAGCCGCCCTCGACGATCGAATGGGAGTGACGATGGCCAGCGCGAGCGCGAAGCGGATGCGCGCCACGGCGGCGCTCCTGATGCTCGGGCTGTCGGCGTGCGTCGCGCGGGCTCCGGCGACGGTCTCGCTGCGGGTGAAGGGGAACGTGCCCGACGCGTCGGTCACCATCGACGACCAGTACATCGGCGCGCTCGCTTACGTCGCCGCCCACGGCGTCGCGCTGCCGCCCGGCGCGCACCGGATCACCGTGGAGAAGGCCGGCTACTTCGCCTGGGACCGCCTTGTCGAGGCCAGGAGCGGCGCTCCGCCGATCCACCTCCAGGTGCAGCTCACGCCCGTGCCGGATTGACGACCTCGCGGGGCTGGCACCGGCCGGCCCTGGCGCAGCCGCACCCTCACCGGGGCGCACGCGCGAGAGCACAGGACGAAATCATCTCCACGCGGTCTCCGTAATCCATGTGGTGGATGCACGCGGCATCCATCCCGATCTCCACTTTACGGGGGACCGAATCATGCCGAATCGGAGCCGTCCGAAGGCGCGCGTGACGAAGACGCGCGCGCCTTCCATGAACAAATCAGCTCGGCGCGCCCGCCGGTGCGCCACCCTCGAGGTGTGCGGCCCCGAGAGCTGTCGTCCGGGAGGCCGCCTGTTTCACGCCCTGTGCGATCTCGCCGATCGCTTCCTGCAACGCCGGGGAGATCCGCGGGCGATGCAGCTGGGCACCGTGCTGTTTTATGTCGCATTCCACAGCGCTCGAGCCGCCGAGGACGACGACTTTCGCCTCTCTCTCCGGACCTCCCTGGACATGCTCGTCGAGCTCGAGCCGGTCGAGCGCTGGCTCCGGCCGCCGCTGGCGTTCGATGTGCCATCCGGACGACCTGCGCCGCGCCCCTACCCCACCTGCGCCGGCGCGGAGCTCCCGGCGCCACGAGGCTCCGGATGACGCCGCCGCGCTCCTCGCCGTCCGCGCCGCCGTCCGCGCCGGCGCGCCCGTCGTTCGAGACGGTCTATGCCGTGGGCTTGCCGTTCCTTCATCACGCGCTCCGCTGGCTGGGTGTCTCGGTGAACGATCTGGACGACATGCTCCAGGAGGTCTTCCTCGCGGCCTATCGGGGCCTGGCGAGCTACGAGCCATGGCGTTTCCACGCGGCCCCTGCGGGCGGGCTCGCCGCGGCAGGACCGCCGCCCCTTCGCATCACGCCCGAGGCGGCGCTGCATCGATGGCTGTTCGGCATCGCATGGAGAAAGACGAGCCACTACCACGCGCGCGCTCACCGGCGTCGCGAGATCCCCTCCGGGGCCGGCGTGTCCTGGCCGTTCGACGAGCGCGCCCCGGCGCCGACGCCGGAGCAGTCGCTCGCGGGCGCGGACCGCGCCGAGATCGTGACGGCGCTGCTGCTGAAGATCGCGCCCGAGCGGCGCGTGATCCTCGTCATGTACGATCTCCTCGGCGTCGCGGTGGCCGACATCGCCGGCGAGCTCTCGCTCAACGAGAACACGGTCCGCTCCCGCCTGCGCCTCGCCCGCGAGGACTTCCGCGCCGCCGTCGCGCGTCAGTCGGCCGAGCGCCGCAGCGCCCTGTGCGCCCTCACCGCGTCGGAGCGCCCCCTCCACACGAGCGCCGCAACCATGCTCCACACCGTGCGCGCGTTCCCGCCCGTCCCCGCGCCCGCTGCACGCGCGCTCTGGCGCCGCCTCCAGCAGCGGATCGACGAGCGCGCTGCCATTGCCAGGACCGCCCCGCCGGCGCCGTGGTAAGGACCAGCGAGCCAGCGCCACCAATGCACGGACGATAGGGACAGAACGCACCACGCACGGCGCCGCACACACCCACGCGACCAAGCGACGGCAGACGAGACGGTAAGACGAGGCGAAGAATACGAAGCGGGCGACCCCACTGACAGCTTGACGCCCCCGCACGTTTGTGTAGTCTCCGCCGCCCTCGCAGAGAAAGTCCTACGATCATGGCCAATACTCCGAAGTGGAATGTCCGTCTGCGTCACGAATGGCTCGCCACCCCGCTCAAGAAGAAGCGCCTGAAGCGCTGCCAGAAGGCGCGGATCGGCCTGCTCGATGCGGAGCAGCGCAAGGCTGCCAAGCAGAAGCCCGTCCAGGTCGAGCAGCCCGCGAGCTGACCGGCTGACCACCGTTACGCACCGCGCGACACTTGCCAGCCCGGCCGCGCGAACACCTCGACATCACGTGCCGATCGCGGTTCCGCAGGTCGGCGCCCTCGCGCGGCGCGATCCGTGGTAGCGTCGCCTCGCGGTGTTCGCCCGCGCGTTGGCGACGACTCGTCGATCCTCACCTCTGGTGAGGTTCGACCCGGATCCATGGGAGCGAGGCCCTGAGCGTGTCGGATTCGAGCTTTTCGCCCGGTCGCTCGGGCACTCCTGCCGTGCCTTCGTCTCGCTCTGCAGGGGGCGAGGAAGGCGACGGACCCACCCGCGTCATGAGCGACACGGAGCGGCAGGCCGCGCTTGCCGCCGTGCGCGGAGCGCAGGCGGCGGCCGCCGCCGCTGCGGTCACCTCTACGACCGCGGAGACGGTTCGCCCTCCGCCGCCCCCTCCCTCCGCGTCGGGCGCGGCGGCGCACGAGCTGGCCGCCGAGACGGTCCGCCCCGCTGCGCTCCCCAAGGGGCTCGCAGCGGCGGCTGCGCACGACGCGACCGCCGACACGGTCCGTCCACCCGCTCCTCCCACGGGGAGCGCGGAGAGCGCGGCGGACGGGCAGCCGGCGGAGGCGGACCCGCTCGTCGGCACCACGGTGGCGGGCGCGTACCACGTCATCCGCCTGCTCGGCGAAGGCGGCATGGGCCGCGTCTACGAGACGCACCACACCCGCATCCCGGGCAAGCGGTTCGCGCTGAAGACGCTCCACCCCGAGCTCGCCCAGCAGCCCACCGTCCTCGCGCGGTTCCAGCGCGAGGCCGAAGCCGCAGCGTCGATCCGGAGCCCGCACATCGTCGAGATCTTCGACGTGAACCGGCTGAGCGACGGCCGGCCGTGCATCATCGCCGAGTACCTGGATGGCAAGGGCCTCGACGAGCTCCTCGCAGGGTCGGGAGGGCGGCTGTCGGCCGGCGCCGCGGTGCGGATCGCGCGCGAGGTGTGCGACGGCATCGCGGCCGCGCACGCCGCGGGCATCGTGCACCGGGACATCAAGCCGGAGAACATCTTCCTCACGGGCGACCCCGCGTGTCCGACCGTGAAGGTCCTCGATTTCGGCATCTCGAAGACCTCCGCGCCGTCCACGCTCACGAGGACCGGCATGGTGCTCGGAACGCCGGCGTACATGGCGCCGGAGCAGGCGAAGGGGGACGAGATCGACCCTCGGGCCGACATCTACGCGGTGGGGGCGGTCCTCTACCACGCGCTCACCGGGCAGCGCCCCTTCGAGCGCAGCGACCCGACGGCAGTGCTCCTCGCGGTCATGACGGAGGAGCCGCCGCCGCCGCGATCGCTCAACCCGGACATCCCGCCGGGCCTGGAGGCCGTCGTCCAGCGCGCCATGGCGAAGCAGAGAGAGGACCGCCACGCCTCGATGGGCGAGCTCGCAAGCGAGCTCGCGCCCTACGAGGAAGCGGCCGCGCCCGGGCCGCCCAGCGCTCGCGCGTCGCTCGCGCGCGCGTCCGTCGTGCTCGGGCGGCCTTACGCGCTCTCGCACGCCTTCGGCCTGCCCGGCTCGGCGTCGTCCGAGGCGTACCTGACGCGGCAGATGGTCTTCCTCGCGGTGAGCCTCGGCCTTGGGTGGCTCGGCGCGGGCCTCGTCAGCTGCCTCGCCGGCTTCGCGCGCGCGGCGCGCGGCGACGCCGCCGCGCTGTCGGGCCAGGGCGCCACCCTGCTCACGCTCGGGATCCTGTGCGCCCTGTTCGGCGTCGGGCTTCTCGGCGGCTTCTATGTCTTTCGGCGTGTCTGGCGGGACGACGCCCGGATGAGCGCGCTCGCGCCGCGGCTCACGACGCCCGTCGTGCTCGCCCTCGTGGCCTACGGGGCCGCGTCGCTGCTCGTGCGGCTCGTGGAGGCCGTGCTCCTGCAGCGCGCCATCGGCATCGCATGGCCGGTCTGGGACGCGCTGCTCTTCCTCATCAGCGTGCTCGCCGCGGGCGCTGCCGCCCTGTTCCAGTGGCGAGGACAGCGGCGATGAGCCCGCGGCCGGGCCGCCGGACGCGGGCCATGGGCCGCTGTCCGGGCGTGTGTTAGGGGAGCAGGCCATGCCAGCGCAGGCATCTGGGACGAGCGCCCGCCAGGCCAGCACCCCCGGCAGACCGGGCACACAGGCGGGAACAACCACCGTGCTCGGCGCAGGCGGCAACGCCTCGGGCTCGCGCGCCTCCCTGCTGGCGCGGACGCCGCCCGCGGCGCTCTGGCTCGTCACGGGCGCGGCTGCGCTCGTCGCCGTCGTGTTCACCGCGGCGCTGCTGCGCGACGGCGTCTCGCTCTCCCGGCTCGAGGCGGCCTCGCTCGCAGAGCGCGCGCCGCCGTCGAGCTCCGGCCTCCGGCGTCCGGTCGCGCCGCGACCTTCCGATGCTGTCCCCGCCGACGAGCTCGCCACAGCGACCGCGGGCGGCGTGCTCGCGCTGGAGGCGCTCGCCTCGCGCTACCCGAAGGATCCGGTGATCTTCCGCGCGCTGATGCTGCGCCACGCGCTCCCGCCGCCTTATCACGCCGCCGCGCTCGCCGCGGCGAAGCGGCTGCTGGAGCTCGATCCGGGGGCGGCGGCCGACGACGACGTGAAGCGCATCGTCTCGAGCGCCGCCGCCGGACCGCCCGAGGCGGCCTCGGCTGCGCTCGACCTGATGGCGACCGGCATGGGGAGCCACGGGGCGGATCTGCTCTACGAGCTCGCGGTGGGCAGCTCCGCGCTGAAGGAGCGCGCCGCGAAGCGGCTCGCGGAGGCCGCGGTCCTGGGGCGGGCGACGCCCGCGCTGCGCATCGCCCACGAGCTCCGGATCGCGCCCTCCTGCAAGGCGAGGCAGGCCTTGCTGGCGCGCGCGACGACCGATGGCGATCGGCGCGCCGTCGATGTCCTCGCGCCGCTCGTCACCAGCAAGGGCAAGGGGTGCGGCTTCCTGGGCATGAGCCGGTGCGCGGCGGCGTGCGCCTCGATCGCGGGAGAGATCAAGGCGGCGATCCAGGCGATCGAGACGCGCACCGGGCCAGCGCCCCGGGCGGCCGACGCGCCTGCGAGCCGATGACCGCGCCTGCGAGCCGATGACCGCGCCTGCGAGCCCATCGTCTCACGCTCGAATCGATGACGTTGACCGAGGGTTGCGCAGGTGGGAGCCTTGCCATAGTAGGGCTCAACTCATGTACGTTCCTGCTCAACCCTGGTCGCCGGACTCATGGCGTGAACGGTTCAACGCTGCGCCGCTCCCCTATGACGATCCCGACGCCGTCCAGGTGGCCGTCGAAAAGCTCCGGGCGCTGCCGCCGCTCGTGACCTCGTGGGAGGTCGAGCGACTCAAAGGCTATCTGGCCGAAGCGCAGCTCGGCCGCCGGTTCGTGCTCCAGGGGGGAGACTGCGCGGAGACGCTCGACGACTGCCGCCCGAACATCGTCACGAACAAGCTCAAGATCCTGCTCCAGATGTCGCTCGTGCTGGTGCACGGCGCCCGCCGGCCGGTGGTGCGCCTCGGGCGCTTTGCCGGGCAGTACGCCAAGCCGCGCTCCAGCCCGGTCGAGACGCGCGACGGCGTGAGCTTGCCCAGCTATTTCGGGGATCTCATCAATCGCGCTCCCTTCGACGCCACCGCCCGGCGCCCCGATCCAAACCTGATGATCGCGGGATACCAGCACGCGGCGATCACCCTGAATTTCATCCGTTCCCTGTCGGAGGGCGGCTTCGCCGATCTGCACCACCCGGAGTACTGGGACCTGAGCTTCCTCGAGCGGGCGGACCTGCCCGGGGAGCTGCGCGAGCGATACCAGCGGATGACGGAGCAGGTCGGGGAGGCCCTTCGGTTCATGGAGGCGCTCGCGGAGGTGCCGGTCGGGGAGCTCTCGCGGGTCGAGTTCTTCACGAGCCATGAAGGGCTCCACCTGCACTACGAGTCCGCGCAGACGCGGAAGGTCGCGCGCCGGCCTGGCTTCTACGATCTGACGACCCACCTGCCCTGGATCGGCGAGCGCACGCGGCAGCCGGACGGCGCCCACGTCGAGTTCTTCAGCGGCGTGGAGAACCCGCTGGGCATCAAGCTCGGCCCGAAGACGCTCCGCGACGACGTGATCCGCCTCCTCGACCGGCTCAACCCGGCGGACGAGCCGGGCAAGATCGTGCTCATCGTGCGCATGGGCGCGGGCCGCGTGCGCGACGGGCTCCCGCCGCTCATCGAGGCGGTGCGGTCCGCGGGGCGCAAGGTGCTCTGGATGTCCGATCCGATGCACGGCAATACCCAGACGACGTCCAGCGGGATCAAGACACGGAATTTCGAGGATATCCTCACCGAGATCGAGGCGAGCTTCGAGGTGCATGAATCCATGGGATCCCACCTCGGCGGCGTCCACTTCGAGCTCACGGGCGACGATGTCACCGAGTGCGTCGGGGCGGGGCTCACGGAGTCCGATCTCGACCAGCGCTACGCCAGCCTGTGCGACCCGAGGCTGAATTACCGCCAGTCGCTCGAGATGGCGTTCCGCATCGCCCACCGCATGGCGGAGGCCTCCCGGCGCGCGAAGGGCTGAGTCGAGGGCAGGAGTCTCCTGCTGGCGTTCCGTCGAGACTGCCCAATGAACACCCGCAGGGGGTAGTTCGCCATGCAGACCATCTCGACGGAACAGGGTGAGAGCCGACAGGGCGGAGAGCAAGCCGCGACGGATGCCTCGCACGAGTGCCCGCAGCGCTCCGGCGCCAGCCCCACGCTGCTCGAACATTTCCTGCCTGAGGCCGATATCGTCATGAACCACGCGATCGTGGTGATGGCGCCACCGGAGGTGACGTACGCCACGCTGAAGAGGGTGGATTTCGCGAGGAGCCGCTCTCTCCTCCTGCGCGCGGTCTTCGCGCTCCGCCTGGCCGCCGTGCGGCGCGCCCGGCGCAGGCTCCGCCTCGCGCCGCTCCCGGCGCGCGTGCGGATGTCGCTCCAGAACATCGAGGATTACGGCCAGTCCAAGCTTGCCGAAAAGGAGGGCTCCGAGGTCGTCATCGGCTCGATCGCGCGCCTGTTCAGCGTCGAGAGCCTGTTCACGAGGCGGACCGCCGCCGAGTTCAAGTCGTTCGACTGCCCGGGTCACTTCAAGGAGGCGGCGAGCTTCGTCGTGATGCCCTACGGACAGCGCCGGACGCTGCTCGCCTACGAGACCCGCATCCGCGCGACCGACACGCGGACGAGGCGGCGGCTGTTCCTCCTGGACGCGCTGACGGCGCCGCTCGGGAGGCTCGTCATGCGCCGGATGCTCCGCGTCGTCGCCAGGGTCGCCAAGTACCAGTGCGCGGCGCCGGCGCATCATCATCGCCAGCAGGCCACGTAGCGCGATCACTGGCGATCCGTCGAGACTACCCCAATGGATCACCGCAGGGGGTAGTTCGCCATGCAGACCATATCGAGAGAACAGGGTGAGTTCCGGCAGGGAGAGGGACAGGCCATGACGGGCGCCTCGCCCCAGGGCCAGCAGCGCTCCGGAGCTTGCCCCACGCTGCTTGAATATTTCCTGCCGGAGGCCGACATCGTCGTGACCCACAAGATCGTGGTGATGGCGACGCCGGAGGTGACGTACGCCACGCTGAAGAGGGCGGATCTCGCGAAGAGCCGCTCTCTCCTGATGCGCGCGGTCATCGCGCTCCACCTGGCCAAGCTGCGCCGCGCCCGGAGCAGGCTCCGCCTCGCGCCGCTGCCCGCGCGCGCGCGGATGACGCTCCAGAACGTCGAGGACTACGGCGAGATCAAGCTGGCAGAGCGGGAGGGCTCCGAGATCGCCATCGGCACAATCGAGCGCCTGCTGAACACAGAGAGCCTGTTCACGAGGCGGACTCCCGCCGAGTTCATCGCGTTCGATTGCCCCGGGCACATCAAGGCGGTCGGGGGCTACGTGGTGACGGCCTACGGCCAGCGTCGGACGATGCTCTCGTACGAGGTACGGATCCGCGCGACCGACACGCGGACGAGGCGGCGGCTGTTCCTCCTGGACGCCCTGACAGCGCCGCTCATGACGCGCTTCTCGCGTCAGATGCTCCGCTATATCGCGAGGGTCGCCGAGCGCCAGTGCGCCGAGCCGACGTACCGCCAGGCCACGTAGTCCCCTCGGTGTGCCGGGCGCGGGCCGCCGGCCGCGCGCCGGCCACGAGCGGGCGCGCGCGGCTCGCGCCCCCGCCGGGAGCGCTGCCGGGGCGCGCCTTGCGCCGCGGCCCTCGCTCGTGCACCCTACGCGGCGAAGGAGGCCCGCCATGCACCCCATTGCATCGACGAGCCTCGGCCTGACGCGCCGCTGAGCGCGCCGGCGAGGCTCACATCCCCGAGCTCATCTCGCGTGTCGCTGGAACCGCGCGGCCGACGCGTAGGTGCGTCACCGCGCCCTCGGGAGCATGGCATGGGCAAAGATCGATCGCGGAGCCGCGAACGCGCGCGCTCCGTCGTGGATGCAGGTTCGTTGTTCGGTGGGACGGCGGCGCGGAGCGCGCAGCGCAAGGAGCGCCAGCTCTGCCGTCAGGTGCAGGAGGCGGTGAGCGACGCGCTCGCCGCGCTCCGCGACGACGTCCTCCAGGACGTCTGGGTGATGGGTGTGGAGCCGGCGCCCGACGCCAGCCGGCTCGCGGTGGTCGTGCAGGTCAGGCCTGGCACGCCGCCGGAGGTGGCGGCGGCGCGGCTGGAGAAGGTGGCGGGCTACGTGCGCGCGGAGGTCGCGGGGGCGATCACCCGCAAGCGCGCGCCGACGCTCGCGTTTCAGGTGCTGCCGCCGGAGGGAGAGCCGTGAGCGCGCGCATCTCCGCGTGGCTCCCGGACGGCGCGAGCGCGGCGCTCAGCGCGTCGCTCTCGCGGCTCGCGCGCACCGACGACGTCGCGCACATCGCGGTCATGCCCGACGCGCACGTGGCCGACGACGTGTGCGTCGGCACGGTGACCGCCACGACCCATCGCCTCTTGCCGGCGGCGGTCGGCGGCGACATCGGCTGCGGCATGGTCGCGCTGCGGCTCCGCGCGGACGCCGATCTGCTCGCGGATCGCGATCGCGCGGCGCAGCTCCTCTCCGCGCTGTGCCGCCGCGTCCCGCACCTGTTGCGCCCGGCCGCCGGCGCTCCGCCGCTGCCCGGCGATCTCGCCGAGGCGCGGCTCGGCGCGCCTCGCCTCGAGGCGATGAAGCACCGCGAGGGCCGGATGGAGCTGGGTACGCTCGGCCGGGGCAACCATTTCCTGGAGGTGCAACGCGACGAGGAGGGCGCGCTGTGGCTGCTCCTCCACAGCGGCTCGCGCGCCATGGGCCCGGCGATCCGGCAGCACCACGAGGCGCTCGCGGCGCGCGACCCGTCGGGCGTCCGCTTCCTCGACGCCGAGAGCGAGGCCGGGCGCGCGTACCTCGATGATGCAGCCTGGGCAGCGAGGTACGCGCGGGCGAGCCGCGCGCGGATGGTCACCGAGGCCCTCTCGCTCTTCGCCGAGCTGTTCGGCATCGACGCCGACGCGTCGTCGCGCATCGAGATCGATCACAACCACGTCCGGCGCGAGGAGCACGGCGGACGCGCGCTGTGGGTGCACCGCAAGGGCGCCATGGGGCTCCGCGAGGGGGAGCCCGGCGTCGTGCCCGGGTCGATGGGGAGCCCGAGCTTCCACGTCGAGGGGCGCGGCCACCCCGAGGCGCTCGGCTCGTCAGCGCACGGCGCCGGGCGCGCGCTGCCGCGGGGCGAGGCGCGCCGCCGCATCGGCGCGCGGCAGCTGCTGCGCGAGGCCGAGGGCGTGTGGTTCGATCACCGCCTCGCGGACCGGCTGCGCGAGGAGGCGCCCTCGGCCTACAAGGACATCGGCGCGGTCATGCGGGCGCAACGCGACCTCGTGCGCGTCGTCCGCCGGCTCTGGCCGGTGCTCGTCTACAAGGCGCCATGAGCGGACCCGTCACGGCCGGTCGAGGGTGACGACGGGCGACGTCCACGTCTCCCAGTGCGCCTCGTTGTCCGGATCGCCGAGCGCCCTGAGCGCGCGGAGCTTGATCAGGTAATCCCCGTCCGGGACGACGGTGGGCCTCCCGTCGAGCTTCGTCGTGCCCTTCCATCCGTACCGCGTGACCGCCGTCGCGGACGCGCTCTGACCGACGTGGGACAGCATCAGCGCGCGCCCCCACGGCTTCGCCGTGGCGGCGTCGACGATGTCCAGCGCCAGGAGCTCCGCGCCGTGATCGAGGTGGACGACCACATACGGCATGTCGTCCGACGCCAGCGTGTAGGCCGCGCCGCGCGGCTGCTGGGTCAGGCGCGTCCCGCTCAGCTTGCCGAGCCACGGAGCCCCGGACCCCGACGGCTTGAGGAGGGGCAGGCTCTGATAATCGCCCTTGAAGCCCGCATACGGCACCCGCAGCAGGCCGTCGGCCGCGCCGCCCCGCGGCGTGAACACGAGGTAGCCGCCGAACAGGCCGCCTTCCGCGAGCGCGTCGCTCGCCGTGACGGTGACGGAGACGGTCGCGCTCCCGGCGGCGGGCACCGTCACGCTCGCGGCGCTGAAATCGACGCGCGCCGCGCCGGTCGTGGCGCTCGCCGGCGCCCAGTGGTCGCCCCCTGTCGCGCACGCCGCGGGCGCGTGCGACAGGTCGTAGATGACGTCGCGCCCGCTCGAGTTCTCGAGCGTCAGCGTACGCGCGGCGGGGCCGGCCTCGCTCTCTCCCAGCGAGAGCTTTCCGGGGCTGATCACGGTGGTCGCGCGGATCGCCCGGTCGACGCGGATCACCCCTGCGCCCTGCCGGTGCGCGCTCTCCGGCACGCCGGCGCCCAGATCGCCGCTCCACGGCGCGGGGACCGCGGTGTTCTGGAGGACGTCGCGCACGCGCGCCGCGGACAGCTCCGGGCGCGCGGCGAGCAGGAGCGCGACGGCCCCGGCCACGTGCGGCGCCGCCATCGACGTCCCGCTGAGCGTGTCGTACGAACCTTGCTCGATCGGCACCGTCGAGTAGATCGTGCCGCCGGGCGCGGCGAGATCGGGCTTGAAGGACAGCGCCGCGCTCAGGCCGTGCGAGCTGAAGCGGGAGACGAGGCCCGCGGTGCTGTTCCGCGCGGCCACGGCCCGGTGGGTCCAGCTGTGGGTCACGGGCCCGGCGTCGAGGCGCGCGTTGAGCAGCTCGCCGTCGGCCTGCGCGATCCCCACGACCGGGAGGGTGATCGGAGGGTCGCCCTCCACGGACGGGCTCATCGCCCCGGACCGGTCGTTGTAGAACAGGACGCCGACGGCGCCCGCGGCCTGCGCGTGCGCGGCCTTCTGGTGGAACGAGCAGCCGCCGCGCCGGACGAGCGCTATCTGGCCCGCGAGGCTGCCGGCGGGGAGCTCGGCGCACGCGTCGCGGGCGCTGGTGGTCGTCCCCGTGCGCGCGAGGGCGGCGCTCCCCGAGAGCGGCGCGGGCGGGCTCCCGGCGCCGCGGGTGTAGCCGATCACGGCGTTGCCCGGCGCGACGGTGAACGACAGGGTGGTGACGCGCGTGCTGTCGACGGACGCGGTGCCGATGACCGCCTCACCCACGCCGGGCGCGCCCGCGGCCCAGAGCCCCTTCTCACCGCTGTTGCCGATCGACGCGACGACCACGACGCCGCGCCCGACCAGCGCGCTCGCCGCCGTCGCCGTCGGATAGTCAGGCCACTGGAACGGCGTTCCGATGCTGATGTTGATGACGTGCATGCCGTCGCTGGCAGCCCGCTCCATCGCCTTGAGGATGATGTCGGCGCGCGAGCCGCCGCGGCAGCCGAACACGCGGTAAGCGCCGAAGGTCACGTCCGGGGCCACGCCCTGCACGACCCCGTTCGCCCCGATGATGCCGGCGACGTGCGTGCCATGGCCCAGGCAATCGTCCGGCTCTCCGTCGGGCACGGGCGGCTTGGTCGCGTCACCGGCGACGAAATCGTCGCCGACGAAATCGTAGCCAAACGCCACGCGGCAGCCCGGGCCGAAGCAGCCTCCGAGATCGGGGTGATGGTAGTCGACGCCGCTGTCGATCACGCCGACGCGGATGTCCTCGCCGGTCACGCCAAGCTCTCGGCGCACGACGTCCGCGCCCGACATCTCGCCTGCGACGGCGAGGTCCGGGTCGACCGTCGGCGCGGCGCGCGTGGTGTCGAGCTCCACCGGCACCACCGGGTAGACGGCCTTGACCCCGGGCATGTCCGGGAGCGCGGCGGAGCCGTCCTGCGCGACCCGGACGGAGAGGCCGTTCCAGAGCTCCTCGAACGAGAATCGTTGTTTGTACCGGAGCCCGCGGGTCGCTGCAGCTCGCCGGAAGCGCTCCCGCTCCTCCTCGACAAGGCCCTTGACGCGGTCGCTCCCGCTGCCCCTCGCGGCCGGCGCTCGCTCGAATTCCACGAACCAGAGCTCCGTGGCCTCCTCCGGCGCGAACGTCGCTTCGCCTGGCTCCGAGTCGTCCGGAGGGACAGTGTCCCGGCCCGCCTCCTTGTCTCCAGTCTCTCCGCTGCACCCTGAAATGGCGAACCAGAGAGATGCCAGAACGAGCCGGCAACCACCGCACCTCACAAGCCCCTTCCCGCGCGCTCCGATCATCGATTCAGCTATGTTCGATGACGCGAATCGGTCAAGCGCGAGCGGTGCGAGAGCGGAGGGCGGCGCGCGCCACGGACCGTCATTGTCGCAGACCATGGAAGAGTGGTTGTTTCAGAGCAGCCGCCCTTTCGGGTCGGGCGTAACGAGAGTTGCGCTGTGTGGCCCTGCCACGCGCGACGGAGCGCGGTGGCGCGGTGGCGCGGTGGTCACGGAGCCCAGGGCGCCCTCGAGAGGTCGTTATCTCGCGATGTCGTCGCTGTCCTGCCATGCCGCGGCGTACGAGCTCGTCGCGCTCACGAGGCCGCCTCGGCCTCCGGCGGCGCGGGGACGGCCCCGGACGTTGCCGGTCCTCGAGCGCTCGACTAGCGTGGCGCGGCTCTCCGGCGCGGGCGGCGCCGGGGCTCGGATGCACGATGACGGTCCTCGAGCGCGCCCTGTTCTCCTTGCACCATCGCCTGGTCCACGTGCCGCGCGTGGGCCGCGTCGCGCGGGCGCTCGCCGCGCAGGTGGGCCCTGCGGCGTCGCTGCTCGACGTGGGCGCGGGCGACGGCACGGTCGCGCTGGAGGTCGCGCGCCTGGTCGGGGCGCTCCGCGTCGTCGGCGTGGACGTGAAGGCGCGTCCCGGGGCGGCGCTGCCGGTCATCGGCTATGACGGCGAGCGCCTCCCCTTCCCCGACGCGGCGTTCGAGGCGGTGCTCCTCTCCGACGTGCTGCACCACGCCGCGCGCCCCGGCGCGCTGCTCGCCGAGGCGCTCCGGGTCGCGTCGCGCGTCGTCGCGCTCAAGGATCACTTCCGGTTCGGCCCGGTCTCGGAGCGCGTGCTGCTCTGGATGGATCTCGCCGGCAACGCCGCGCCCGGCGTCGAGGTGCGGGGCACGTACTTCACGCCGGGCGAGCTCGTCGCGCTCGTGCGCGGCGCGGGTGGCCGCATCACCGGCCTCGAGTGGCCGCTCCGGATCCACGATCTGCCGTTCCGCCTCGTGACCCAGGATCGCCTCCAGTTCGCGGCGCGGATCGAGCGCCTGGCCGCGGGAATCGCGGGAACCGCGGGAGACGCGCGATGACGGAGCTCAGGTCGTTCGTCGTCGGCGGCGCCGGGTTCATCGGGAGCCACCTCACCGATCGCCTGGTCGAGCGCGGCCCCGTGACGATCTACGATAACCTCTCTGTCGGGCGCCGCGCGTTCGTGGCGTCGCACCTCGCCTCCGGTCGCGCGACGCTCGTCGAGGCCGACGCCCTCGATCTGGAGCGGCTCACCGAGGCCATGGCGGGCCACGACCTCGTCGTGCACCTCGCGGCGAACCCCGAGGCGCGCTGGGGGCTCGCGCGGACGCGGCTCGACCTCGATCAGGGCACCATCGCGACGTACAACGTGCTCGAGGCGATGCGACGGACGGCCGTCAGCCGGCTGATCTTCTCGTCCTCCGGGACGGTCTACGGCGACACCGCGCGTCGGTGCGCGGAGGGCGATCTCGGCGCCTTGCCCATCTCGCTCTACGGCGCGAGCAAGCTCGCGGGCGAGGCGCTCATCAGCGCCTACGTCGAGTGCTTCGGCCTCACGGCGTGGATCTACCGCTTCGGCAACGTCGTCGGGCCGCGCGGGACGCACGGCGCGGCGCTCGATTTCCTGAAGAAGCTGCGCGATCGGCGGACGGAGCTCGAGGTGCTCGGCGACGGGCGCCAGTCGAAGCCGTACCTCGATGTCCGGGACTGCGCGGAGGGGATCCTGTTCGGCTTCGACCAGGCCAGGGAGCGGCTCAACCTCTACAACCTCGCGCCCGAGGACGCGACGAGCGTCTCGCGCATCGCGGAGCTGTGCGTGGCGGCGTCGCCCTATCCGGAAGCGGTGATCCGGTATCAGGGAGGCGAGCGCGGCTGGCCTGGCGACGTGCCGCGATCGCGGATGGATCCTGGCAAGCTGGCGGCGCTGGGCTTCCGGGTGCGCCACACGAGCGACGAGGCGGTCCGGATGGCGGTGGAGGCGCTGGCGAGCGAGGTGTTCGGGGGCGAGCTGGCGCGACGAGCGCAGTGAGCGCGCCGCCGCCGCGCGGGTCGGCCGCGGTGGTAGACTCCACGCATGGCTGAGCTCACCCTCTATCTCGGGAACAGGACCTATTCATCGTGGTCGCTCCGGGCCTGGCTCGTCCTGAAGCAGGCTGGCGCCGATTTCGAAGAGGTGGTGATCCCTCTCCGGGCGCCCGGCACACGCACCCTGGAGATCCAGCGTTACTCTCCGTCGGGCAAGGTGCCGGCCCTGCAGCACGGGGCGCTCACGATCTGGGAGTCGCTCGCGATCGCCGAGTACGCGGCGGAGCTCTTCCCCGCGGCGAAGCTCTGGCCGGAGGCGCGCGACGCGCGCGCCGTCGCGCGATCGGTGAGCGCCGAGATGGCGAGCAGCTTCGCCGCGCTCCGCACCGCGCTGCCGATGAACGTGCGGCGGAAGATCCAGGGCGTGGCGCTCACCGACGCGGCGTCGCAGGACATCGCGCGCGTCCAGGCGATATGGAACGACTGCCGATCGCGCTTTGGCCAGGGAGGCGAGTTCCTGTTCGGGCGCTTCAGCGTGGCGGACGCCATGTACGCGCCGGTCGCGACGCGGTTCGACACGTACGGCGTCGAGCTCGACGCGGTCTCCCGGCGCTACGTGGCGTCGATCCTCGCGCTGCCCGCGATGCAGGCGTGGATCGCGAAGGCCAAGGAGGAGCCGCACATCATCGAGGAGTACGAGGCCATCGGCGTCGTGGGCATGTAACACGTCAACAAGTAACAAGTAAGTAGAGGCGAGCGCGGCCCACGCCTCGCTCGAGATCACCGGCGGCGCCGCACCACGAAGCGGCGGCCGGCGACGGAAGGCGCTAGGCCCGGACATGCCGCACGAACTCGACCTCATCCTCACGATCACGGGCGGGCTCACCGCAGCCTTGGCGCTCGGCTTCGTCACCCAGCGCCTGAGGCTATCCCCCATCGTGGGCTACCTGCTGGCCGGCATCCTCGTCGGCCCCTTCACCCCGGGGTTCGTGGCGGACAAGCGGCTCGCAGACCAGCTCGCGGAGATCGGGGTCATCCTGCTGATGTTCGGCGTCGGCATGCAGTTCCACGTCCGCGAGCTCCTCGCCGTGCGCAAGGTCGCCGTGCCCGGCGCCCTCATCCAGATCGCGGTCGCCACGGTGCTCGGCGCCCTGATCGGCCGCGCCGCGGGCTGGACGTGGGGCGCGGCGGTCGTCTTCGGCGTCGCCATCTCGGTGGCGAGCACCGTCGTGCTCACGCGGGTCCTCAGCGACAACGACGTCCTGCACACCCCCGCTGGCCACCTCGCCATCGGCTGGCTCGTGCTCGAGGACGTCTTCACCGTGCTGGTGCTCGTGCTGCTCCCCGCCGTGATGGGCGAAGCCGCGGGCGCGGGCGCGGCGGGCGTCGCCGCGTCCGTGGGGATCGCGATCCTCAAGCTCTCCGGGCTCGTGGCGTTCGTCTTCATCGTCGGACAGCGCTTCATCCCCGCGCTGCTGGGGTACGTGGCGAAGACCGGCTCGCGGGAGCTCTTCACGCTGACGGTGCTCGTCGTCGCGCTCGGCGTCGCCGTGGGCTCGGCCATGCTCTTCGGATCGTCGATGGCGCTCGGCGCCTTCCTCGGCGGCCTCGTCGTCGGCCAGTCCGACTTCAGCTCGCGCGCCGCGTCGGAGGCGCTCCCGATGCGCGACGCGTTCGCCGTGCTGTTCTTCGTCTCGGTGGGGATGCACCTCGACCCGGCGCAGCTCGCCGTGGGCTGGCAGCTGGCCGCGGGGACGCTCGCGGTCGTGCTGATCGGCAAGCCGCTCGCCGCGCTCGCGGTGACGGTGCTGCTCCGCCGCCCCCTCCAGACCGCCTTCGCCGTGGCCCTCTCGCTCGCGCAGATCGGGGAGTTCTCGTTCATCCTCGCGGCGCTCGGCAAGAAGCTCGGCGTCCTGCCGGTCGAGGCCGAGCAGGCGCTCGTCGTCGCCGCCATCGTGTCGATCACGCTGAACCCGGTGCTCTTCGGCGTCCGCGATCGCCTCGCGCGATGGACGTCCGCGCTCTTCCAGCGGCGCGACGCCGCCCTCGCGGAGGCCGAGGCCGCTTCGCTGGACGAGCACGCCCACCGCACCGTCGTGGTGGGCTACGGCCCTGTCGGGAAGACGCTGACGCGGCTGCTCCGTGAGAACGGCATCGCGCCGACCGTCGTCGAGCTGAACCTCGACACGGTGAAGCAGCTGCAGGACCAGGGCATCCGCGCGATCTATGGCGACGCCACGCAGCGGGAAATCCTCGAGCGGGCCGGGGTCGGGACGGCGGACAGCCTGCTGTTCACGGCGGCCGGCGCGCCCGGGGACGGGGTGATCGAGCAGGCGAAGGGCGTGAACCCGCGGCTGTTCGTCCTCGCCCGCGCCTTCTACCTGCGCGAGGTGACCGCGCTGAAGAAGGCGGGCGCGGACGTCGTGGTGACCGGCGAGGCGGAGGTCGCGTTCTCGATGACCGAGCGCCTCCTCGTGCGGCTGGGCGCGACGTCCGAGCAGCTCGAACGCGAGCGCGATCGCGTCCGGAGCGAGCTCTTCGGCAGCGGCTCACCAGGGCCTCGCCCCGCGGTGCACGACGCCTGACCCCGCGGCGGGCATGCGCCGCGCCCCGCGGCCCCGGCGCTCCCGAGCGGGGCGCGGATTCACTTCGACTTGCCGAGCCAGCTCACCCCGCCCACGACCAGCGTGAGCCCGACGACCTGCTGCCACGTGGCCGGCTCGCCCAGGATGACCCACGAGAAAGCGATCGTGAGCACCGGGCCCAGCGTCGAGAACGTCGCCGCGCGGCCCGCGCCGAGACGCCGGATGGCGGCGGCGAGCAGCACGATCGGGAGCACCGTGCTGATCGTCGCCATCGCCGCCGCGTACCCCCACACCGACGCCGGGAGCTCGCCCAGCCTGACCGGGCTCACCGTCGCCGCGTAGTGCGCGAGCACCATCAGGCACGAGGCCGCCCCGCAGTACGCGGCGAGGCGCGTCGAGCCGACCCTGGAGGCGAGCTTGCCGACGCCGATGTAGTAGAGCGCGTAGGTCACCGAGCTCGCGAACACCCACGCTCCGCCGATGGCGACGGCCCGCACGTCCCCGGATTGCTCGAGATCGTGCCAGACGGCCGCCCCAAGCCCGAGATAACACACGGCGAGCGCTCCCCAGGCCTTGCCGTGCACGGGCTGCTTCAGCCACACCGCGCCGATCAGGAGGACGAGCGTCGGATACACGAACAGGATCAGACGCTCGAGGCCGGTGCTGATGTACGTGAGCCCGATGAAGTCGAACAGGCTGGAGAGGTAATATCCTAGGAACCCGACGATCAGCACACCTCCCCAGAGGCGAGGCGTCAGGGGCCCTTCGGCCGCGCCGCGCTCCCTGCGGGCGAGCCACAGAAAGAACGGCAGCGCGATGCTCATCCGCAGCGCGAGCAGCGTCACCGCGTCGACGGGGTGCGCGGCGTAGGCGAGCTTCACGAAGATCGCCTTGAGCGCGAACGTCGCCGCCGAGAGGACGGCGAACGTCCGGCCGTCGTCGAGGAGGCCGGTCCGGATCTCGCCCGTCAACGCGCCCACGCTCTCATGAGGGGACATCCCATCTGCTTCTCTGCTCTTCACCAGGCTCGCTCCGCCAGGGGACCGGACATCGTCGCCGACAGCCCGCCTCCGGGCCGGCGCGCTCCTCCGCGGGAGGCGCGCCGGCATTGCGCGCAGGAGCGCGCGTTTGCCACCGCACGAGACTGCCTCGGGGTGAGGCGGGCACATTCCACGTAGAGGACGATCTCCTGCTTGGGTAGCGGTCTCGACCTCTCGGGCGCCGGCCTCTCGGGACGCCAGATCGCGCCGCGCTCCCCGGGAGCCTTGGGCTAAGCTCCCGTCTCCCATGACGTCTCCTGCTGGCCCAGGCACCGCCGCGCGCGCTCACGGCGGCGGCGCGCTCGCCTCGTCCGGCGCGCCGCCCGCGCCACCCGTGAAGCGGCCGCGCGCGCCGATCGCGCAGGAGCCCTCCGGCGTCCACCAGCTCGGCGGCTCGTTCCTCCAGATCGCCGCCACGGTGGGCGGCATGGCCGTGCTCGCGGGCAAGATCGCGGCGCGCGTGGCCACGCTCCGCGTCGACGGCGCCGAGTTCATGCGCAACCTCTACCGGATGGGCGTCAAGTCGATGCCCATCGTCGTCGTGACCGCCCTCTTCACCGGCGCGATCATGGTCATCCAGGCGGCGCCGCTGGTCGAGCGCTTCGGCGCGCACGGCCTGCTCGGCTGGGGCGCCGGCTTCGGCACGCTCCGCGAGATCGCCCCGCTGCTCACGGCGCTCATGATCAACGGCCGCGTCGGCGCCAACAACACCGCCGAGCTCGGCACCATGGTCGTCACCGAGCAGATCGACGCCCTCCGCGTCCTCGCGATCGACCCGGTGAGCTTCCTCATCGCCCCGCGCTTCCTCGCGATGGTGCTGACGCTGCTCCTCTCGGTGATCTTCGCCGACGCGCTCGCCCTGCTCGGCGCCGCGCTGACCGGCGACCTCCTCCTCGGCGTCGCCCCGGCCGTCTTCTACAACGGCCTCACGAGCGGGCTGCTCGACATCGGCGACGTCATGAGCGGCCTCGTCAAGAGCGTCGTCTTCGGCGTCGTGCTCGCGCTCTCGAGCTGCCAGTACGGCCTCGGCGTGACCGGCGGCGCGCCCGGCGTCGGCCGCGCCGTCAACGCGACCGTCGTCGCCTCGGCCGCCGGCATCTTCATCCTCGACTACTTCGTCTCCTTCACGCTCGACTGATCGGCGGCGCCGCGCATGCCCTCCCCGGACAAGAGCTCCTCCGACCGCCCGAGCGCCGGCCCGCCCTCGAGCGAGCTCAGGGATCTCGCGCCGGAGGCGTCCGGCGTCGCCGCGATCGGCGCCGCCGCGCTGTCCCTCTTCCAGTCGGCGCGCGAGCTCTACTCGGTATTTGTAAGGACGCTTTACTACTGCGCGAAGGGGCGCCGCGAGCCGGGCGCGGTGCTCCAACAGATGTACGAGATCGGCAACAAATCGCTGTTCTTCCTGACGGTCGTGATGGGCTTCATCGGGATGATCATGGTCTTCCAGGCCGGCCAGCAGGCGAAGCGGGTCATCCCGGATCTGACCATGCTCGGCGCGACGTACCTCGAGCTGCTCGTCCGCGATCTCGCCGCGTCGATCGCCGCGCTGATGCTCGCCACGCGGGTCGGCGCGGGCATCGCCGCCGAGATCGGCTCGATGGTGGTGACCGAGCAGGTCGACGCCCTCCGCATGTGCGCGGCCGATCCGATCGACTACCTCATCAAGCCGCGGTTCATCGCGAGCCTCCTCATGACGACGTGCCTCATCGTCTGGAGCGCCGCGGTCTCCTTCACCACCGGGATGGTCACCGCGTACAGCATGTTCGATGTCAGCCCCGAGACGTTCATGAACGTCAGCCTCGTCGACGCCGGTGATCTCGCGACCGGCCTCGCGAAGTGCGTGGCCTACGGCGCCGCGATCCCGGTGGTCTCCGGCCACTCCGGGCTGTCGACGTTCGGCGGCAGCGAGGGCGTGGGCTGGGCGACGACGCGCGCGGTCGTGAACTCCTCGCTCGCGGTCATCGTGCTCAACATGCTGATCTCGGCGGCCGCTTTCCTGATCTTCCGCTAGGCGGGCGGCCCCGCCGCGCCGCGCCGGCGCCTCACTCGATCGGCCCCTCGGCGCTGCCGGTGATGAACTGCTGCACGACCGGATCCGGCGAGCCCTGGAACGCCGCGCGATCCCCGAGCAGGCGCACCAGACCTTGATAGAGCATGACGACGCGGTCGGCGATCGTGAAGATGCTCACGAGGTCGTGGCTCACGACGATGCTCGTCACGCCGAGCGTGTCGCTGAGCTCGCGGATCAGCTTGTCGACGCGCCGCGCGCTCACCGGGTCGAGGCTCGTGGTCGGCTCGTCGAAGAGCACGTAGCGCGGGTCGAGCGTGAGCGCGCGGGCGATGGCGACGCGCTTGCGCATCCCGTCGCCGAGCTCCGGCGGGAAGCGGTCCCCGAACTCGCGCATATGCACCTGCTCGAGCCGCTTCCGCGCCTCCGCGAGCGCCTCCTTCGGCCTGAGCCCCTTGTGCTTGCGGAGCGGGAGCGCGACGTTCTCGGCGCACGTCATCGAGTCGAACAGCGTCGAGTGCTGGAACACCATCGCGCACTTCATCCTCACCGGGTACATCCGGGCCTCGTCGAAGCGGCTCACCTCCTCTCCGTCCAGCCAGATCTCCCCGCCGTCCGGATAGAGCAACCCCACGAGGTGCTTGATGAGCACGCTCTTCCCGACCCCCGACTGCCCGATGATGAAGAACACCTCGCCGTCCTCGACGTCGAACGAGACATCCTTGAGGACATCTTTGGGGCCAAAGGATTTTCGGACATTTCGGAACGAAATCATCGCGGTCTGGGGATAGTGGATAGAGGAGAGAAGCGGGGAAAAGCGAGGCGAGACGAGACGAGGAGAGGCGAGACGAGGAGAAGCGAAGAAACGAGCAGAACCAAGAGAAGCGCGGTTGCGTCAAAGCAATGGCTGCGCGAAGCGTCACGCCGCCCGCTGGAATATCGCGCCGCGGCAGGTGGATCCTGGCCTATTTCCCTCCCCCGGCCGCCGCCAGATCGGAGAAGATAACGAACTCATGGCAAGCCCGCGATCGATCGAGGTCAAGGTCGGGATCCTCATCCTGACGGCGCTCGGGCTCCTCGCCACGTTCATCCTCGTGATGGGCGGGGTCAACTTCCAGCCGAAGTACTCGATCTACGTCGAGTTCGACAACCCGGGCGGCCTCCAGACCGGGGCGCCGGTGAAGATCGCCGGCGTGGAGATCGGCAAGCTGAGCGAGATCCACTTCAGCGGCGGCAAGCTCGGCAAGGACGGCAAGCGCGAGCCGCTCGTGCGGATCCAGCTGCGCCTCGAGGAACGCTACCAGCAGAGCATCCACGACAACGCCACGTTCTACGTCACCACGCAGGGCGTGCTCGGCGAGCAGTTCCTCGCGATCGAGCCCGGTTCGACCGATCGGCCGGTGATCCCGCCGAACGCCGTCGTCCGGGGGCTCGATCCGCCGCGCCTCGACATGCTGCTCGCCGAGGGATACGAGCTCCTGCACGCGACGGTCTCGGCGATGCGCGAGCACCGCGAAGAGGTCGGGGAGGCGTTCGACGGGCTCCGGAAGACGCTGAAGGGCACCGGCGACTTCATGCACCGAAACCAGGATCGGCTCGATCGCATCGCCGAGAACGTCGAGCAGATGAGCGTCGACGGCACCGATCTCGTGAAGGACGCCCGGCAGCGGTACGTGAACAACCCGCAGATCGACCGCATCCTCGCGAACACCGATCAGCTGACCGGGACGGCCGCGCGCGATCTGCCGCCGCTCATGGCGGACGCGCGCGAGACGCTGGCGAACGCGCGCCGCCTCTCGACGACCGTGGGCGGCGAGACCGAGCAGGTCAAGATCAGGAAGACGCTCGACGACATCGCCGAGATCGCGGGCAGGGCGAGGGCTGCGACGGCCGACGCCCAGGAGGTCCTCGCCCACGTGAAGCGCGGCAAGGGGACGGTCGGCGCGCTCGTGATGGATGAGCAGCTGTTCGACGACCTGCAGGAGCTCGCGCGAGACCTCAAGCACAACCCCTGGAAGTTCTTCTGGCGCGAGTGAGCGGCGCCGCGCGCGTCCTGCGAGGGCGCGCGACCGCGCCCCGCGCGCCGGGCCGATGACCCGGGCGTGAGCGCGATGTACGTCCGTGGGCCGTCGGGTCCCCGTCGGCCCTGACGGCCGCTCAGGCCAGCTTGACCAGCGGGGCGCCTTCGGTGACGGCGGCCCCCTCTGTGACGAGGATCTCCTCGACCGTCCCCGCTTCCTCAGCCTCGACGGGCATCTCCATCTTCATGGACTCGAGGATGACGACGACGGTCCCCTCTTCGACCTCGTCGCCCGGCTTGACCTCGATCTTCCAGACCGTACCGGTGATGTGCGCCTTGATGACGTTCGCCATGGGCGCGCGACGCTACCGGAGAGCCACAGAGAATCCAACGGGGCCGTTGTGAGCGACGGGTGCCCGCCCTCGGGCGGCCCCTTCTTCCATCATGCCCTGGGCGCCCTCCGCGACGGACCAGTTCGTCCGGCGACGGCGCAGGCGCGCGCTGACAGCCGGGGGGAACGGAGGTGAACCAAGGAAGACCAAGGAGAACCGAGGGCACGCGAGCTGACCGAGGTGACCTCGGTGACCGAGGTGAACACGTGGAGGTGAGGTGGAAGGGACGAAGCGCAACGATTTCCGCTGGTACCTGCGGTGCACCACGGCGATACTCTGGCTGGCGGCTCCGCGGCGCCTCGACATCACGAGGGTCGTGGCGTTCGCGAATAATTGCGTCAAAGCCGCTCTGCGGGTCACAATCGTCCTGCTCGGTGGCCCTCCGAGGGCGACCTGCAGGTCCCCGCACCGCCCCTTGGTAGCCCAACCGCACGCGCTCGATCGAAGGAGCCACGAGGTCATGTCGGAACAGAAGGAAAGCTCGGTCCTGTTCTCGCTCAAGGAGCTGATGAACCTCGAGGAGGATCGCATCAAGAGCGAAGAGGCCCAGAAGGCCGCCGCCGCCGCCGCCGCCGAGAAGGCGCGCGTCGAGGCCGAGCGCGCCGCGCGCGATGCCGAGGAGCAGCGCATCCGCACCGAGGAGGAGCGCCGTCGCAACGAGGAGCGCCGGTCCCGCGAGGAGGCGGCGCGGCTCGAGGCGATCCGGCAGGCCGAGATCGAGAAGGCGCGCGTCGAGGCCGAGCAGAAGGCGCGGCTCGAGGCGATGGCCGCGCAGCAGCACCACGAGCGCTCGCTCGCGGCGCTGCAGCAGGACGAGTCGAAGAAGAAGCTGCGCAAGCTCCTCATCGGCGGCGCCATCGCGAGCGTGCTGGTGATCGGCATCGTCACGGTCGTCGCCGTCGACTCGGCGCAGAAGAACGAGGCGCGCATCCAGGCCGAGGCCGCGAGGGCCCGCGAGCTCGAGGAGGCGAACAAGCGCCTCGAGGCGCAGTTCAAGGAGTCCGAGGGCAAGATGGCCGGGCTGCGCGATCAGCTCGCGACCGCCAAGGACGAGGCGACGCGCCTTGCCCTGCAGAAGCAGCTCGAGGCCGAGCAGCAGAAGCAGGAGCAGCTGCGCCGCGGCGGCGGCGGACGCCCGGCCGCGGGCGGCGCGCCGGCGAGCGGCGGCGGCGCCAAGGCGCCCTGCAACTGTGCCCCTGGCGATCCGCTCTGCAGCTGCCTCTGACGCGGAACGGGGTCCCCTGAATGGCTAACCACAGCTCCGTCAGGCAGAGAACGAGCCTCGGCGGCGGCTCGCTCGACGAGGCGCGCCGCAGGCTCGTCTTCCCGCTCGACTACGCGAACCTCGACGAGGCCAGGGCGGCGGCGACCCGCATCGCCCCCTCGATCGGCGTGCTCAAGGTCGGCCTGGAGCTGTTCGTTCGCGAGGGGCCGAGGGCGGTCGAGATCGGCAAGTCGCTCGGGCTCGATGTCTTCCTCGATCTGAAGCTGCACGACATCCCCGAGACGGTGGCGCGGGCCGTGGCGAGCGCCGCCGCGCTCGGGGTCCGGTACCTGACGGTGCACGCCGCCGGCGGCGCCGAGATGCTGAGGCGCGCGGCCCACGAGGCGGCGCGCTCTCAGGACATGATCCTGCTCGCCGTCACCGTGCTCACGTCGCTCGACGACGGCGATCTCGCCGCGCAGGGCGTGCAGGGGAGCGCGTCCGAGCACGTGGTCCGGCTGGCGCAGCTCGCGCGCGGCGCCGGCGTCCACGGGTTCGTCGCCTCGCCGCACGAGGTCCCCGCGCTGCGGGAGGCGCTCGGGCGGGGCGAGCTCATCGTGACGCCGGGCATCCGCCTCGGTCCAGGCGCAGGCAGCACACAAGGCGATGATCAGAAGCGCATCGCCACGCCCTCGGCCGCGATCTCGGCCGGCGCAGATCTCCTCGTGGTCGGCCGCCCGATCCGCGACGCGGCCGATCCGCTCGCCACGGCGCGCTCGATCGTCCAGGAGATCGCGCACACGCTCCACCCTCCGCGCCCGTGAGCCGCCTCGTCTACGGTCTCCAGCCGGTTCGTGAGGCGATCCGCGCGCACGGAGCGCGCGTCGGATGGGTCCTCGTCCAGCGCGACGGCGGCCCGAAGCTCGACGCGCTCGCGCGCCTCGCGGAGGGCCAGGGCATCCCGACCGAGCGCGCGCCCCGCAACGAGCTCGATCGCCGCAGCGCCGGCGGGCGCCACCAGGGGGCCGTGGCCTCGGCGCCCGAGCTCCAGATCGTCGGTGTCGACGAGATCCCGGTCGTCGAGGAGGGCCAGCCCGGCGCCGGCACGATCACGGTGGCGCTCGACGGCGTCATGGACCCGCAGAACTTCGGCGCGGTGATCCGCAGCGCCGTCGCCCTGGGCGCCCGGGCCATCCTGTGGCCCGAGCACAGCTCGGCGCCGCTCACCCCGGCGACCTTCCGTGCGTCCGCGGGCGCGATCGAGCACGCGAGGCTGTGCCGCGTCCCCTCCTTGCCCGACGCCCTGGAGGCGCTCGCCGCCCGAGGCGTCGCCGCGATAGCGCTCGACGCCCAGGGTCCGGTGGAGCTCGGCGAGCTGCCCCTGACCGGCCCTGTCGCGATCGTCATCGGCGCCGAGGACAAGGGCACGCGCCGCTCGGTCCGCCGCGTCTGCCAGCACGTCGCCCGGCTCCCCATGACCGGCCCCATCGCCTCGCTGAACGCCTCGGTCGCAGGGGCGATCGCGCTCTACGAAGTCGTCCGGCAGCGCCGCGCATCGAGCGCGTAGCCGGACAGCGCGCTCGGCCTCTCGCGGCGCGCCTCCAGGTCCCGGTCACCAGCGCGCTCGCGCGCCGCGACGTGGCCTGGCAGCACCACCGCGCGTCGAGCGCGAGCTCATCCGAGAGCTGGCCTGGACGGCCCTCGATCGATGCGTCCGGAGCCGGCGTGATCGCGCGCCGCGAGGTCGCCGGGCGGCGCCGCAGGCCGACTCCTTACATCAAGAAAATTGACAACAAATTCGAATGGATACAACCAGAACCTGAAGCGAAGTCGAGCAGCTCGTCGAACGCTGAACAGGCTCACAGCAAGACGACCGATTCGATCCATTCAATGGATCGACCTAAAGAATCCACAGCCCCCTCGAAAAGCTCAATCGCTACGAAGAGATACCCCTGTGGACTCACCCTTCTCTGCGCGCTTATCCGGAATGGCTCGAGGGATGGTTCAAGAATCGACGGGTTCCCGGTAAGCGACGGGATCGGCTCAGCTTCCGGCTCGAAGCGATCGCAGGCGGGAGAGCACGCGGGCCACGCGGCGCGTGGCCTCGATGAGGTCGGCCTCGGCCGTGTCCTCGCCGATCGAGAAGCGCACGGCGGACGCCGCGCGCTCTGGCCCGAGCATCGCCGTGAGGACCGGGGAAGGCTCGGCGGTCCCGGCGCTGCAGGCCGATCCGCTGGACACGGCGACGCCCTCCAGGTCGAGCGCGGCGCAGAGCTCGTCGCCGCGCCAGCCGGGCCAGGAGAGGTTCGTGATGTGGGGGGCGCGGCCGCCGTCCCCGTTGCGGATCGGCGCGGCGCCGGCCGCGCGCCCGATCTCGACGAGCTCGGCCTCGAGGCGATCGCGGAGCGGGGCGAGCGCTGCGTAGCGGGCAGGACCACCGATCGCGCGCCGGGCGGCCACGGCGAAGCCGGCCGCGGCGAGCGGGTCCTGCGTCCCGGGCCGCAACCCGCGCTCCTGGGCGCCTCCGAGCAGGACGGGCCGGAGCCGGATGCCCGGCCGGACGGCGAGGGCGCCGATCCCCTTCGGCCCGCGGATCTTGTGGGCCGCGATCGACGCGAGATCCGCCCCGGCCCACGCCTCCGGCGGGAGGCGTCCCACCGCCTGGACGGCGTCCACATGGAGGCGCGCCCCGCGGGCGTGGACGATCGCCGCCGCCTCGGCGATCGGCTGGACGACCCCCGTCTCGTGGTTCACCGCCTGGAGGCTCACGAGCCGCACGGGCGCGACGGCCGCCGCTCGATCCACGGCGGCCGCGATCGCCTCCGGCGCGACCCGGCCGGACGGCTCGGGATCGATCCACGCGACGTGCACGCCGCGTCCGGAGAGCGCCTCGGCGGCGCGGGTCACCGACGGGTGCTCGATCCGCGAGACGACGAGCGACCCGGATCGCTCGTCGAACGCGTGGCAGAGCGCGAGGTTGTTGGCCTCGGTGCCGCCCGAGGTGAGGATCACGTCACGCGCGTCGAAGCCCGTCAGCCGGGCGACCGCCTCCCGCGCCTGCTCGATGAACGCGCGCGCCCGACGCCCGGGTTCGTGGACGCTCGCAGGGTTGGCCCAGGCCACCTCCGCCGCGGACTGCATCGCCGCCAGGACCTCGGGGTGCGGCGGCGTCGTGGCGTTCCAGTCGAGGTAGATGGCGCGAGCGGCCGGGTGCATCAGATGGACGATGAGGGATCGGTGGGAGGCGACGAGGGCGGGCCGAGCCGACCGGGGGAGCTGCCATCGTCCTGGAAGGGCGCTCGCCGGGCGACCGTCAGGTAGAACGCGGCCCCGGTCAGCGTCTCCCCCTCGATGACCTCGTTGCTGGGAGACGCGACGCGCACGTCGCCGCCGAGCCCCCGGGCGGTGCGCCGCGCGATCGCGAGCCCGACGCCGACGCCGCCGTAGGCGCGCGTGGCCGAGCCGTCGACCTGGTAGAACGGCTCGAAGATGCGCGACTGGCGGTCCGCCTTGACCCCAGGCCCGGTGTCGGCGACGCAGAGCTCGTAGTGCCCCGACTGGAGCACGGTGACCCGCACGCCCGCGGTGCCGCCGGCCGGCGTGAACTTCGCCGCGTTCTCGAACAGCTGGATCATCGCCCGTTGCAGGCGGCCTGCGTCGCCCCACGCGGGGAGCGGGCCGCGCGGCAGCTCCTCGACGAGCTGGACCTTCCCCTCGGCGAAGCGGTCGGCGACCTGGGCGAGGGCGCGCCGCGTGGTGTCGAGGAAGTCGTACTCGGAGTGCATGAAGCGCATCCGGCCCGTCTCGATGCCGGTGACGTCGAGGAGGTTGTCGATGAGCGAGCGGAGCCTGCGGACGCAGTCCTCCATCGCGAGGAGCGCCTTTTTCTGCGCCTTGTTGAGCGGGCCGAGCTCCTCGTCGGCGAGCAGCTTCACGTACCCGACGATCGGGGTCATCGGGGTCGCGAGCTCGTGGGAGATGTTGCGGTAGAACTCGGTGCGCGCGGCGTCGAGCTCGCGGAGCCGGGCGTTGGCGCGCGAGAGCTCGGCCACCTTCTGCTCCAGGTGGGCGACGATGCGCTGGCTCTGCTCGCGCAGCCGGAGCGGCCCCTGGGACGCGGGGAGCTCCTCGCGCGCGCCGCTGAGGTAGCGGGCGATGATCGACGGGAAGGAGCGCGCGTCGATCGGCTTCTGGAGGAAGCCGTCACAGCCGACGGCGAGGCTCGTGTCCCGGTCGCCCTCCGCGGTGATCGCCACGATGGGGACGCCGGCGAGCGACGCCTCGCCGCGCAGGCGCAGGGTGACCTCGAATCCATCGAGGCCCGGGATGTTCAGGTCGACGAGGACGAGGTCGGGGTGCTGCGTACAGGCGAGACGTACCCCTTCGAGCCCGTCGGCGGCCTCTAGGACCTCGTAGCCCGCGTTCTGGAGCAGCTTGCGGACGAGCAGGCGGTTCGCGGGATCGTCCTCGATGTGAAGGATCTTCGACATGGGCTCTGCGTGCGCATAGTAGTCGCGATCGTGGGGGTTCAGGCACGTTCTGCGCGAACTTCCACCGCCTGGCCAGGCTGCGCGGGCGCGCGCAGCGCCGGGGCCGTCCGCTCGGAGCGCTCGTTTGCGGTGCGGGTTGCCAGGCTCGCGCCGAGCGGGTTGCCAGGCTCGCGCCCAGCGGGTTGCCAGGCTCGCGCCGAGCGGGTTGCCAGGCTCGCGCCCAGCGGGTTGCCAGGCTCGCGCCCAGCGGGTTGCCAGGCTCGCGCCGAGCGGGTTGACGGAGCGACAGCGTCCCTTCAATACGGGGGCCGCCATGCTCGGCCCTTCCAGGTTCCATCGCGCCGCCGTCACGACGGCGCGCTGCCTTCCCTTCCCCGGGCGCTCCCGATGACGACCGCGCACCAGCAAGAGAGCGAGGCTGCCGTCGCAGACACCGGGGGTGGAGAGACCGCCAGCCTCCCGCTGCCGGACGCGCCGCGCAGCGCGGGCGACCCCCCGGCGAGCGCGGGAAGAGCAGCGCGCGCGCTGCCCGCGCGCCTCGCCTATGCGCTCGCGGCCCTCAGCGGGCTCTTCTACTTCCTCGGGTTTCCTGGGATGGATCTCTGGCCGATCTCGTTCTTCGGCCTCGTCCCCCTGATCGTCGCGCTGCGCGGACAGACGCCCAGGCGCGCGGCGCTGCTCGGCTGGATCGCCGGCTTCGTCATGACGATGACCGGCTTCTACTGGCTGCTCGAGATGCTGCGCGTGTTCAGCGGATTCCCCACGATCCTCTGCGCGCTCTTCATGGCCATCCTCTGCGGCTACCAGGCCGGGAGGATCGCCCTGTGCGGCTGGCTCTACGGGCGGGCCGAGGCGCGCGGATGGCCAGGCTCGGTGGCCTTCGCGCTCGCGTTCGTGACGAGCGAGCTCGTCTTTCCGCTGCTCTTCCCCTGGTACTACGGCGCCTCGGTCCACAACGCGCCGGTGATGGGCCAGGTCGCGGATCTCGGCGGCCCCTACCTCGTCGGCCTGGTGCTGGTCGCCGCGAACCTCGCGCTCGCCGAGCTCGTGATGCTCCGGCTGGATCGCGCGCGCCCCGCGCCGGGCGAAGCCGGCCGCGACGCCGCCCCGCCGCGACGCGGTCGCCCGCTGAACCGCGCGGTCGTCGCGGTGGGGATCGCCGCCCCCGCCCTCGCCGCCGTGTATGGCGTCCTCCGGATCCGCGCCGTGGACGCGGCCGTCGCCGCGGCCGAGCCGATCAAGATCGGGATCGTCCAGCCGAACCTCGCGCTCTTCGACCGGCGGAACGCGCTCAAGATCCACGTGAGCCGGACCCGGGAGCTCGCGCAGCAGGGCGCGGAGCTCGTCGTGTGGAGCGAGGCGGGCGTGCCGCAAGCGTTCCGCGAGTCGGCCTACCAGCGCGAGGTCCAGCGGTCGCTCACGGGCCGCCTCGGCGTCCCCACGGTGGTCGGCACGGTCATCCACCGGCTGCCGGCCGACCGGAACGAGCGCGGCGTGAGCTTCAACACCGCGCTCATGGCCGGCAAGGACGGCGAGATCCTCGGTCGATACGACAAGCAGTACCTGCTCGCGTTCGGCGAGTACCTCCCGTTCGGCGAGCTGGTCCCGTACCTCTACAAGCTGTCGCCGAACTCGGGCCGCTTCAGCCCCGGCACGTCGCTCGCTCCGCTCGAGTGGGACGGCCACAGGCTCGCGACGATGATCTGCTACGAGGACATCCTGCCGCACTTCGTGAACAAGCTGGTCGCCCAGGGCGACCCCGACCTCCTCGTCAACCTCACGAACGACGCCTGGTTCGGCGACTCGACGGAGCCGTGGATCCACCTCGCGCTCGCGAAGATGCGCTCGATCGAGCACCGCCGCTACCTCGTGCGCGCGACGAACAGCGGCGTCTCCGCGATCGTCGACCCGGTCGGGCGGGTCGTCGCGCACAGCGACACGTTCAAGGAGCAGTCGCTCCTCGGCGAGGCCCGGTTCATGCGCGCGCAGACCGTCTACGGGACCGTGAAGGACATCCCCTGGTACGTCGCCGCGGTCGCGAGCGCCGCCATGGCGCTGTTCACGCGGCCGAAGCGCTGGCGGCTCCGGCGCGGCGAAGGCTGAGCCGCCCGCGCATTCGCGTGGCACACGCCGACGCCGGCCGCGCGCAGCGCGGCGGACGCTCGAGCGACCCAAGAGCGGGGGTCACCCGCTTCGGAGACGGGCCCAGATCGGCGTTTTCTGCGCGGAAGCGTACTCACGTACGCTGAGCACAGAAAACGTCGAGATGGGCCCGTCTCCGAAGCGGGTGACCCCCGCTCTAGAGCTTCATCGCCTTTTTGAAGCGCTTCGCGTCGGCGAACATGTCGACGTTCGTGAACACGTACGTCGCGTCGTCGTGCTTCGCGCCGCGCGCGATCTCCGCGAGCCGCTCGATCGCCGGATCCTCGTAGCGCGACTTGTGCCCCGCGGGACCGTGCAGGCGGTAGTAGGCCACCTTCAGCCGCGAGAGCCCCGCGTTCAGCGGATCGCGCGCGGCGAGCGCGCCGACCTCCTGGGTGAGCTCGTCGCACTCGTCCAGATCCCACCCGGGCGGAGGCTCGAAGACGACGCGCTCGAAGCGCTTCTTCACGTTGACGAGGAAGTCGCGCAGGATGGCCTTGTTCGCGCGCGTCGGCGTGAACTCCGGGGGGCCGACGAAGACGGCGAGCTTCGCCTCGAGCTCATCCGCGACCGCCTCGATGCTCTTGAGCGCCGTCTCGATGACCTTGCCGTCCCGAAACCCCTCCTGCCCTATCTCGCGCGGACCGAGCAGGGCGAAGCGAAAGCCGCCTGGAGCTTCGCGCCGCCAGCGCCGGATCGTTCCAGGTCCCGGGAGGGACACATGGGTCTCCTGCACCTCCACGAACATGAACTCGCGGAAATAGCGCGTCGCTGGGACGGGAAAACCGGCGCAGCCGACGGTAATCATCGTCCCCACCCTAGCCCACGCGCGCGCTGGCGAGAAGCCAGACCGATGGATTTCTCGATCGGCTCGCCTGGGCGCCCAAACGATGACGCGGGGGCGCGAGGACGTAGTGGATGCCCGCTCACTCCTCCCTCCCCCTCGCGTCCCCCTCGCGCTGCGGCGCCGCTGGCTCGGAGCACGGGCGCGCAGGAGCGCCGTCGACCGCACCCGCGCCAGCGCCAGCGGCTTGCCCGAACGGCAGCGCGAGCGCTGCGGCGCTGCGATCGACCTTGCGCTGCAGGCGGGCCCGGCGGCGGGCCTGCGCGGGCTCGGGCTCCGCGGTGCCCTGGTCGGCCAGCTCGAGGGCGCGGGCGAAGGAGCGCACGTGGTGCTCGTAGAGCTTCGCGAGCTCGAGGCGCACCGAGGGATCGTCGAGCTCGGCCGCGAGGGCCTCGTAGTCCGCGAGCGCCCGCGCCTTGTCCCCGCGCGCCTTGGCGATGTCGCCGCGCGCCCGCCGCGCGACCGCGCCGCCGCCGCGCTCGACGGCCGCGTCCGCGAGCTCGGCCGCGCGCTCGAGCGCGCCCGCCCGCCGCAGCGTCGCGGCCGCCCCGGCGAGATCGCCGGCGGCGAGGCTGCCGAGCGGCTCGCCGTAGAGGCCGACCAGCGCGACCATCGCGAGGACGTCGGCGGCGTTGTGCTCGACGACGCCGAGCAGCGCCTCCTCGTCGCCGGTGCGCAGGAAGTGGGCGTAGCACGCGACGATCTCGCCGCCGGGCACGTCGCCGACGCGCACCCGGCCGAGCACGTCGTGCTCGAGGGCGATGAGGGTGCGGCTCTTCAGGCGGGCCTTGTGGATGCGGCGCGCGACGTGGACGAGATCGAGGTGCGGCAGCTCCGGCGGCGGCGGCAGGCGGTTCATCACGTAGCGCGTGCGCAGGAGCGGCATGTCGAACGCCTTGCCGTTGTACGTGACGATCATCGAGGCGTCGGCGAGGCGCTCGGCGAGGCGGCGCAGGATGGGCTCCTCCTCGCCGAGGCGGCGCAGGAGGAGCTGCTCCATGACGAAGCCGTCGGACGGAGGCTCGCCGAGCGGCCCCGCGCTGTCCGCCCCGGGGTCGAACCAGGCGAGGCCGATCAGGAACGGCACGGTGCCCGTGCCACCTGCGAGGCCCGTGGTCTCCGTATCGAGGAACAGCGCCCGCCGCACGTCGCAGCCGGCGAGCGCCGGATCGAGCGAGAGGAGCGCGAGCATGGCCGGGTCGGCGTCGCGCGCGGCGACGAGCGGCGCGCGGCCGACGCGGGCCGCCGCGAGCGAGCGGGTGCGGCTCGCATAGAGCGGCCCCCCGGGCGTCTGCTCGATATGGAAGGGGAGCTCGCCGCGCGCGGGATCGGCCCTGGGGGTCGGCGGCGCGCCCCGGGCGACGATGCGGGAGATGCGCTCGCGCAGATCATCGAGCGACGGTCGAGCAACGCCCGTCGAGGGCGATGCAGACGCCGCGGCCGGCGCCGCGTCGGTCGGAGCCGGCGCCGCGGCCGCCAGTGCGGGAGGAGCTTCGGAGGGGCCGACGCCGTCCACGGCGGGACCGCGATCGAGCGACGCCTGCGCGACAGCGAGCGGCGCAGCGCCGCGCCGCTCCGCCGGGAGCGGTCCGAGCCGCGCGAGCTTCGATTTGAACGACGTCATCGGCCGGTCGCGAGGTTTCCACGCCGGGCACTGCGCATCAAGTCAGTGATCCAGCGGATGCCGCGTCAGGGATCCTGGCCCGATTTCTGGCGCGCGGCGCTGGGACCGACGCCGAGCTTCGCCCGGATCGAGGCGAGCACCTCGTCGGCTTGCCGCTCGGTCGCGGCGCGATCGCCGGAGTTCTCGATGACGTAGTCGGCCATCGCGACCTTGCTGGCGAGCGGGAGCTGCGCGGCGAGCCGGGCGCGCACGTGGTGTTCGGTCGCGCCGTCCCGCGCCATCGCGCGGGCGATCTGGACCGCCTCGGGCGCAGCGACCACGACGAGCGGGCGGAACGCATCGGCGACCCCGTTCTCGACGAGGAGCGCCGCCTCGTAGCAGGCCAGCGGCTCACCCTGAGCCTGGAGCTCGGCGGCGCGCTCCAGCGTGAGCGCAGTGATGCGCGGGTGCACGATCGCGTTCAGCTGGCGGCGCTTGTCCGGATCGGCGAACACCACCGCTGCGACACGCGCGCGATCGAGCGAGCCGTCCGGCGAGACCACCTCCGGGCCCAAGGCGCGCACCACCTCGTCGAGCCCCTCGGTACCCTTCGCCACCACCTCGCGGGCGAGCGCGTCGGCGTCGATGACCGGAAGCCCCCGCGCGCGAAAATGAGCCGCCACCGTGCTCTTGCCGGATCCCAGACCGCCGGTGAGCCCGAACAGGACGATCCCCATGGCCGCCTCAGCCCCCTCCCTGGAGCGACCGGCACGCCTCTCCGCTGCCTGATCTCGACCCAGCATCACAACGCATCGCGTCAAAACCTACCTTTGTCGCCCCTGCGGTCGAGCGCGGCCGGCGTCGGAAGAAGGTGCGACCTGCGCCGGCGCCCACGTCTGCCCGGAGCGCCTGCCCGCCTCGTGACCACCACGACCCGAGCCTACCTCGAAGGGGGGTCTGCGACCGTCGAGTTTCCTCGCCGTCGGCGCTTAAGAAGTCCGCTTCTCCGGGAATGCAACTACCATAACGGGGTGGTGGCAAAGATCGATGACCGGCCGGAGTCGAGCCTGCACGCCGCGTTCGATCGCTCGGACGCGCACCGCGGCTCGCCGGACAAGCAGCTCGCGTCGTGGCTGTCCGAGCTCGACGTCGGCGTGATCGAAGTCGACGCCGAGCAGCGCGTGGTGCGCGTCAACGGGGCAGCGGAGCGGCTGACCGGCTGGTCGATCGTCGAGGCGCGCGGCGCGCTGCTCGATCGCGTGCTCCGGCTGATCCCGGCGGCGGGGACGACGAGCGGAGATCCGGACATCGACGTCGGAGAGATGACGGAGCTGTTCGACGAGGGCGCGCCGGCGAAGGCCGCCGCGCCGCCCGCGCTCACGCCGCGGCGCGAGCCGGTGGCGCCGCTCGCGCCGGTGATCATCGACGAGGGCGCGCTGCGCACGCCGGGCGCGCCGCTCGCCGCGCCCGAGGCAGCTGCGGCGAGTAGACCGACGTCCGCGCGGTACACCGCGCTGCTCGAGCGCCGCGACGGCTCGGTCATCCCCGTCGTCCACACGATCGGCACGCTCACGGGGCGGCCCACGCGCGAGAGCCAGCGCGACTCGAGGCCGCCGCCCGCCCCCGGGCAGCTCATCCTCTTCCGCGAGCTCGGCGCGCCGGGGCCCTTGCCGATCCACCCGGCCAAGCCCCGCTACGACGCGCTGACGCGGCTCCTCGATCGGTACGCGATCATCGATCGCATCGAGGAGGCGCTGAACGACTGCCGGGCGAACAACACGCCGTACGCGCTCTGCTACATCGATCTGGATCGCTTCCGGCTCGTGAACGCCACGTGCGGGCACGAGGCGGGCGACGATCTGCTCCAGTGGGTCGCGACGCGCGTGCACGAGATCGTCGGCCCGAAGGACGCGGCCGGGCGGATCGGCGGCGACGAGTTCGTCCTCTTGCTCGCGGACAAGAGCGAGCGGGAAGCGGAGCGGATCGCGCGCGACCTGCAGATCTGCCTGCTCGAGTTCCGGTTCGGGTGGGCGGAGAAGACGTTCTCGATCGGCGCGAGCATCGGGCTCGTCGTGCTGACCCCGCACTTCGAGCGGGCCGTCGACGTGCTCGGCGCCGCCGATCACGCGTGCCGCATCGCGAAGGAGAACGGGCGCGGGAGGCTGCAGGTCTACCTCGACGACCAGCAGATGACGACGAGCCGGCGCTCGATGCAGTGGGTCGCGAGCCTGCAGCGCCACCTCGCCGAGGGGCGGCTCCGGCTCTACTCGCAGGGCATCCACCCGCTCATCAAGCCGGGCGCGGCGCACACGCCCCACGGCGCGCACTTCGAGGTGCTCGTGCGGCAGCTCGGCGAGGACGGCCGGTTCTATTCGCCGGTCGGCATCATCCAGGCGGCGGAGCAGAGCGGCCTGATCCACGTGATCGATCGCTACGTCGCGCGCCAGGCGTTCCGGCTCATCGGCGCGCTGCCGCAGCACGCGCTGAGGCGCCTCGACACGTGCTCGATCAACCTGTCGGGCGTGTCGCTGCTGCGCGAGGGCCTGCTCGACTTCATCGTCGAGCAGCTGCACCGGGCGCAGGTGCCGCCGAGCAAGATCTGCTTCGAGATCACCGAGACGGCGGCGCTCGCCAACCTCGGCGAGGTGCTGTGGTTCATGCAGGAGCTCGGCGCCATGGGGTGCCGGTTCGCGATCGACGACTTCGGCAGCGGGCACGCGTCGTACGGCTACCTGGAGAGCCTGCCGGTCGACTACGTCAAGATCGACGGCATGTTCGTGCGCGATCTGAAGGACAACTCGCTCCACCGCGCGATCGTGGAGTCGGTGCACCGCATCGGCGACACGCTCGGCATCAAGACCGTCGCCGAGCAGGTGGAGAACCAGGAGATCGCCGATCTGCTCACGTCGATGGGCATCCACTACGCGCAGGGGTGGCACTTCGACAAGCCGCAGCCGCTCGTGGACCTCTGCGGGTCGCTGCGCGCCCAGGGCGAGCCGAGCATCCCGGACGCGACCGGCTCGCCGGAAGGCCGCTGACGCGATCGCGGCGGGAGCCCGGCCGCGCTCGCCGCGCGATCCGCTGGATCCTCCCTAGAAAAGAAGCGCTGACGACGTCGTGAGCGTGACGCCGGCGGCCTGCATCTCGGCGAGCGCGGCGGCGACCCCGGCCTCGGTGATGCCGGCGACGGCGTCGGTCAGGAGCACCGTGCTGTAGCCGCGCTGGGCGAGGCCGAGGGCTGCGGCGCGGACGCAGTAGTCGGTCGCCACGCCGTAGACCACGAGCTCCGGCGCGTCGCCGAGCGCCGCGGCGAGCTCGCGCAGGAACGCCTCGGCGAGCGGGTTCGCGAAGAGGCTGTAGACCTCCTTCTCGAAGTAGACGGCGTGGCTCCTGCGCGCCGCGAGCTCGCGCACCGCCGCGTCGATCGGCGCGCGCTCCACGTTGGGGAGGAAGCGGTAGCGCGGCGGCAGCGTCCCCTCGACCTTCAGCCAGCCCGGCGTCCCCTTCACGCAGTGGTCGGGGAAGCCCGGCTTGCCGCCCTCGGGGGCCGGCGTGTCGTTCGACGCGAACTCCCACGCGTCCCACGCGTGCGAGTCGACCGAGCCGACGATGGGGATCCCGTGCGCGACGGCGTGCTCGGTGAGCCTCCGAAACAGCGCGTTCGGCGAGCCCTTCACGTACAGCGCGCCGGTCTCCTCACAGAAGTCCCGCTGGACGTCGACGTCGACGAACACCCTCGGGGGCGAAGATTGTCGGGGCCATTTACCGCTCGCCATGTCGTCGTCTCCTGTCGTGGGGGGCGCGCGGCCTCTCGCGGCCGCGCACGCCAGGGGGCTCGCTCGCTACCGCTGTCCTGCGCCAGAGACGACGCGGGCGCGCACCGCCTCCACGAGCGCGCCGAGCCGCGGCGACACGTCGGCCGCGAAGGGCGCGCCCTGCTCGGGCTCGTCGTCGATGGAGAGGAGCGCGTCCGGGAGCCCGGCGAGCTGCGCGCGCGCGCGCAGCCGGACGGCGTCGAGCCCCTCGGGCGGCGCGACCCGGGCGCCTCGCGCCATCACGGGCACGAGCAGCGGCTCGGCGTCGGGGCTCATCGGCTCGGCCTCGAGCGAGATCACGTCGCGGGCGAGCTTCCCCGATCGATCGCGGAAGCGGTGCACCTGGTGCGCGCCGGGCAGGGTCGCCTTCCCTTCCGAGAACTTCGCGATGGGCGTGCGCTCTCCGCCCGCGCCCCGCTCGACGTCGCCGATCTCCACGAGCTTGTAGACGCCGCCCAGCGCCGGGGCGTCGATCGACGTCACGAGGTCCGTCCCGACGCCGTAGAGATCGATCGGCGCCCCGGCGCGCCGGAGCTCGGCGATGCGGTGCTCGTTCAGATCGCCCGAGGCGACGATCTTCGCCGACGTGCAGCCTGCGTCGTCGAGGATCCTGCGCACGGCCACGCTGAGCGCGGCGAGGTCGCCGGAGTCGAGCCGGACCCCCTTCAGCTTGTCGCGCGCGATCGCCGCGGCGCGCGCCGCGCCGACGAGCGTGTCGTAGGTGTCGACGAGCAGGATCGCCGCGCTCGGGAAGACGGCGACGTAGGCCTCGAACGCGGCCTGCTCCGTCGGGTGAGCCATGGTCCACATGTGCGCGGCCGTCCCGAGCACAGGGATGCCGAAGCGCATCCCGGCCTCGACGTTGGAGGTGCCGACACAGCCGACCGCGTACGCGGCCCGCGCAGCGTCGATCGCCGCCTCCGGGTGTGCCCTGCGGCTGCCGAACTCGATGACCCCCGCGTCGCCGGCGGCCAGGACGACGCGCGCGGCCTTCGATGCGATCGCGGTAGCGTGGTTGATGGCGGACAGGGCGAACGTCTCGATGAGCTGCGCCTCGATGAGCGGCGCCGTGACGCGCAGGACCGGCTCGTTCGCGAAGAACGCGGTCCCCTCGGGGATGGCCCAGACGTCGCCGTGGAAGCGGAAGTCCCGCAGGTAGCCGCAGAACGCCGGCGTCATCGCGTCCGCGAGGGCGGGCAGCGCGCTCAGGTAGGCGATCTGCTCCTCGGTGAAGCGGAGCTCCTCGAGGTAGCGCATGACCCGCGCGAGGCCCATCGCGACAAGGAAGCGCCGGTGCCGGGGCAGCCGCCGCACGAAGAGCTCGCACGTCGCGACGCGCGAGGCCATGCCGCGGTGGAAATAGCCCGCCGCCATGGTCAGCTGGTAGAGATCGGTGTGCAGCGCGTCCACAGATCATGGCTAGAGACGCTGGACGTACGGGTCAACCGGAAGATCGCGTGGCGTGAGGCGGTGTGCCGGCCATCCTCACGATCGCTCCCCGGGCCGCCGCGGGCAGCCCCCCGCGACGGCCGCGGCTGGACTAAGCTCCGCGGCCATGGCGGCGAAGATCCTGGACGGCAAGGCGATCGCGCAGAAGGTCCGCGACGAGGTGCGGGAGGGGGTGGCGCGCTTCGTGGCCGCCCACGGTCGGCCCCCCGGCCTCGAGGTGGTGCTCGTCGGTGAGGACCCGGCCAGCGTGACGCACACGCGGAGCAAGGAGCGGATGTCGAACGAGGTCGGCATTCGAGGACGGCTCCGCGCGCTCCCGGCCGCGACGACCGAGGCCGAGCTGCTCGCCTGCGTCGCGGAGCTCGACGCGGACGACACCGTCGACGGGATCCTCGTCCAGCTGCCGCTGCCGGCGCACATCCGCGCGCACGCCGTGCTCGACGCCATCGATCCCGCGAAGGACGTCGACGGCCTCCACCCGGTGAACGCAGGGCTGCTCGCGATGGGCCGCCCGGGCGGCATCGCGCCGTGCACGCCGGTCGGCTGCATGCGCCTGCTCGCCGAGGCGGGCGTCGAGCTCGCCGGCGCCCGCGCGGTGGTGGTGGGGCGGAGCAACCTCGTCGGCAGGCCGATGGCGCAGCTGCTGCTCGCGCGGCACGCGACGGTCGCGATCGCCCACACGCGCACGCGCGATCTGAAGGCGCTCTGCCGCGAGGCCGACGTCCTCGTGGCGGCGGCGGGCAAGGCGAAGCTCATCGGCGGCGACTGGATCAAGGAAGGGGCCACGGTGATCGACGTCGGCATGAACCGCGACGACGCGGGCAAGCTGGTGGGCGACGTCGATTTCGACGCCGTCAGGGAGCGGGCCGCCTGGATCACGCCGGTGCCCGGCGGCGTCGGCCCCATGACGATCGCCTCGCTGCTCGAGACGACGCTGCGCGCCGCGGAAGCGCGCGTCGCGAAGCGGTAGCGATGGCCGTGACGAGGGGGCTCGCGCCCGCGCCGCACCCCGACGCCGACGCGGAGGACGCCTCCGCCGCCGAGCGCGCCGCGGCGTTCGTCGCGCGCGAGACGGCCGTCGCCTGCCCGCCGTTCGTCCCCGAGGTCAAGCTCCACCTGGCGACCGAGGTCACGCCGCTCTGGCACGCGACCGAGGCGGCGCTCACGCGCGCGGGCGTGCCGCCGCCGTACTGGGCGTTCGCGTGGGCGGGCGGGCAGGCGCTCGCGCGGTACCTCCTCGATCATCCCGCGACGGTCTCGGGCAAGCGCGTCCTCGACCTCGCCTCCGGCGGCGGAGTCGTCGCGATCGCCGCGGTGCTCGCCGGCGCCGCGCGCGTGAGCGCCGCCGACATCGATCCGTTCGCCGCGGCGGCGCTCCGGCTGAACGCGGGCCTGAACGGCGTCACCGTCGACGTGATCACCGAGGACCTCACGGCGAGCACCGCGACGGCCGCGTGGGACGTCATCGTGGCGGGCGACGTCTGCTACGAGCGCGCGATGGTCGACCGCGTGCTCCCGTGGCTGCGCCGAGAGGCCGCGCGCGCCACCGCGGCGATCGTCGGCGATCCCGGGCGCGCCTATTGCCCCTCGGAGGCGGTCGAGGAGCTCGCGCGGTACCAGGTCCCCACGTCGCTCGACCTCGAAGGCCGCGAGCAGCGCGAGACGCGGGTGCTGCGGCTGCTGCCGCGCCGTTCGGGCCGCGAGGGGAGGCAGCCCGGCCGGTAGGCGGCGTCCGGAGGCGCGGCGCCTCACGGGCCGAGGCGCCGCCTACTACTCCGCGCCGAGCCGTCCTCCGTTCAGCCGGCGCACGTGCCCCCCGGTCGCCGCCGCGAAGGCCGCGTCGTTCGTCGTGAGGAGCGTCGCCTTCCCCTCCGCGCGGCGCTGCTCGATGAGCTCCAGCACCGTGCGCGCCCCCTCGGCGTCCAGCCCGTTGGTCGGCTCGTCGATCACGAGCAGCCAAGGATCGCCCACCAGCGCCGCGAGAACGAGCGCGCGCTTGCGCTGACCGAACGACAGGCCGGAGAGCCGCCGTCGGTAGAAGGCGGCCGCGCCGAGCCGCTCGATCCACGCGCGCCACGCGCCGTCGAGCGGCGGCGCCTGCTTGAGCGCGCGCACGAGGGCGCAGAGCTCCGCGACCTGGAGATCGGGCAGCGCCTCGGTCGCGTCGGGCGCGTAGCCGAGCCGGCGCCGCGCCGAGGCCGCGGCGCCGTGGACGGCCTCCCCCGAGAGCGTCACGGCGCCGCGATCGGGCTCCAGCAACCCGACGACGACCCGCAGCAAGGTCGATTTGCCGGCGCCGTTTTCGCCCATCACGACCGCCACCTCCGAAGGTCCGCAGCGGAGTTCGACGCCCGAGAGCACGTCCCTGCCCGAGAGCCGCTTGTGGATCCCCATCGCCTCCAGCGTCACAGCGCCCTCCCCTCTCCTGCCGCCGCGCCGCGCCCGCGCCCCGGCGAGAGCCAGCGCGCGCCGGCGGGCCCCGCGAGCAGCGCGGCCGCCGGAGCGAAGGCCGCGAGCGCGAGATCACCCAGCGTCCACGCGGCCGCGATCGACGCCGCGATCGCCGCGAGCACCGAGAGCAGCACCCGGCTGCTGTCGCGGCCGTCCTGCCGCACGGACCACCGGACGCAGCCGAGCGCGATCGCGGCGAGGAGCAGCCCCGCGAGCCCCGCGCCACCGACCAGGCGCAACGTCACCGAGGGGGCCGCGCCGGTGAGCGCGCCGACCACCGCGCCGTGCCCGAGCGCGAGCGCGACGAGCGGCGCGGCCACCGCCGCGGCGACGGCGCCCGCGCGGAGCCGGGCCGCCGCGCCGCACGCGTCGAGGAGCCACGCGAGCCGCCGCTCCTCGCGCAGGACCGGACCGGAGAGGCCAGCGCCCGCGCAGAGCACGACCGGCGCGAGCGCGACGAGCGACGCCGCGGCGAGCGACCCGCCGCCGAACCGCCCGCTGTTCCGGGCCCAGGCCGCCGCGGCGAGCGCGCCGATCGCCGCGAGCGCGAGGCCCCGCACGAGGACCGCGCGGTGGCCACGGACGAGCGCCGCCAGGTAGGCGAGCGCGAGCGCGACCAGCGCAGGCGCCGCCGATGGAATCATCGAGCGCTCGCGGCCGGCGGGGATCTCTGGCGCGCGGGCGACGGCCGCGCGCAGCCCGACGGCCAGCGCGGGCGCGGCGCACGCGAGCAGCACCGACGCCGGGGCCCCGAGCGCGATGGCGCCCACGAGCAGCGCGAGGGCCGAGAGCTCGCGCGCGCCGCGCGGACGGGCGAGGAGCATGCAGCGCGCCGCGAGCGCCGCGGCGCCGGCGGCGCAGCCGGCGAGCGCGCCGGCGCCGACCGCCCAGAGCGCCACCCACGGGAGCTCGGCGACGGCGAGGAGCAGCGCGTGAGCCGAGAGCAGCTCGCGGCGCGGGACCGGCAGCGCGCGGAGAAAGAACGTCGCCGGAGCGCGGAGCAGCGCGCGCGCCGCCGGCGTCCCGACGAGCAACCACGCCCCCCACAGCGCGACCCGGAACAGGGGCGACTCACCCGCGAGGCCCGTGAGCTGCGAGGGGTGCATCCCGTTGCCGCCGAACACGACCGCCGCGACGAGGCCCATGCCCATGTACAGCGGCATGGCGCGCGCGAAGGCGTCCTTCCCGGCCGTCGAGACCAGGACGCGCACGACGAGGGCGAAGCGGCGCAGCACGTCACGTGCTTGTACCCCACGGCGGGCCGGATGCTCCCCATCGGAAGCGCATGACGGGGCCGCTCCACGAGCCGATCGCGGCGAGGGAGCGGATCCCCTCGCCGCGACGGTGTCCTGTTGCGATGGATCCGGACCGGAAGCGGCGGCCGCGCCGCCCCCCTACCGCGCTGGCCAGCGCGACGGTCGTCCCCGCCCGCGTGGCCGGTGTCGCGGAGCGCGCCGGAAGCAGTAGACTCGACCGGGTGAGCCGCTCCCCTGGGCGCCGTGGCCCCAACCCATCGCAGCTCTCGCTGTTCGGTGCAGCGCCGGAGCCCGCCGCTGCCGAGGCGGCGCGCGAGCGCGACGCGATGGCGGCGGTCTACGACGACGCCGCCCGCCTGGCGGCGCGGCTGCCGCCGGGGCTCCACCTCGGCACGAGCTCGTGGAGCTTCCCCGGCTGGCAGGGCCTCGTCTACGCCGCGCGGCAGAGCACGGAGGAGCTCGCGCGCGATGGCCTCGCCGAGTACGCCCGGCACCCGCTGCTCACGACGGTCGGAATCGACCGCAGCTTCTACGCCCCCGTCCCCGACAGCGACTTCCGCCGTTACGGAGCGCAGCTGCCGGACGGCTTCCGCTGCGTATCGAAGGCGCTGCACGCCGTCGTGTCCCAGACGCTGGAGCGATCGCAGACCCCGCCTAACGAGGACGAGGGGCGCGGCGCGGGCCCCGCTCGCCTCGAGCCGAACCCGGATTTCCTCTCGGTGCCGCTCTTCCTCTCGCGCGTCGCCGCGCCGCTGCTCACGGTGTTCCGGGCGCACGCGGGGCCGGTGCTGCTCGAGCTGCCCCCGGTCGGCCCGCCCCACCGGCTCCCGCCGGCCGCGTTCTTCGAGCGGCTCGACGCGTTCCTCGGCGCGCTGCCGCGCGAGCTCTCCTGCGCGGTCGAGCTCAGGGAGCGCGCCTATTTCACCGGCGAGTACCGGGAGATCCTTGGCGCGCGCGGCGTCGCCCACGCCTACAGCTACTGGCGCAACATGCCGTCTCCCGGGGCCCAGGCCGATGTGGTGCCCGTCTCGAACGCCCCGTTCGCGGTCGTCCGGCTCTCGCTCAAGCCCGGTCGCCGCTACGAGGCGGAGAAGCGCCGGTTCCACCCGTTCAACCGGGTGGTCGAGCCGGATCCCGAGATGCGCGCGGAGGTCGCGCGGATCCTCTGCGAGGCCGCGGCGCTGCGCATCGAGAGCTTCACGCTCGTGAACAACAAGGCCGAGGGCTCGGCGCCCCTGACCGTGCGCGCCATCGCCGAGGAGGTCGCCGCAGCGTGGCGCGAGCCCACGGCGCCCACGACGACCGCCGGCGGGTGAGCCCGACCAGGGCAGGACGGAGCGGGCCGGCGCGACGCGCGCGCCAGCGCCGCGGAGAGGACAGGCTGGAAAGGGTCGCCGTGCGGGCAGCCTCGGGGCCGCGCGGCGCGCCCCTCCCCGCCACCGCGCGCGAAAAGGGCTCTCCTCGCCGTACCATTCGTGCAACACCTCGTGCGCCATGGCCCGAGCGCCGGCGCGCCGGCCGCGGCAGAGGACGCGCACAGCGCTTGGAGGTGCCCAGTGAAACGCAGTGAAGCTCCGGCCCGCGCCGATGTGGTCATCGTCGGCGCCGGCCACAACGGTCTCGTCGCCGCCGTCCTCCTCGCCCGCCGCGGGCTCGACGTGGTGGTGCTCGAGGAGAAGGACGCGGTCGGCGGCGCGGTGAAGACCGAGCACCCCTTCCAGAAGGCGCCGGGCCTCGGCGTCTCGAGCGGCGCCTACCTGCTCGGGCTCGCCCCCCCCGAGCTGCTCCGCGAGGTCGGCGTCGCCCTCCCCCTCCGGCGGCGCGATCCGCACTATTTCCTCCCGACCACGGACCGGCGCTACCTGCTCTTCGGCTCGGACCAGGCCGCGATGAAGCGGCAGTTCCTTGAGTTCTTCTCCCAGGACGACTGGGACGCGAACAGCGCGCTCCAGGCCGAGCTCGCCGCGCTCCGGGACGACATCGCCCCGACGTGGCTCGCGGAGCCGCTCTCCATCGAGGAGACGGCGGAGCGTTACGTGCGGCCCGCCCTCCGGCAGACGTTCGTGGCGCTCTGCCGGGGCACGATCTCCGACTACCTCGCGCGGTTCGGCTGGAAGAGCGATCTCCTCAAGGCGATGTACGCCGTGACCGACGCCTTCTCGGGGCTCGCGGGCGGCTTCGAGTCGCCCGGCACCGGCATGAACTTCCTCATCCACAACATGTGCCGCCTCCCCGGCGCGGACGGGACCTGGATGATCGTCGAGGGCGGCATGGGCACGATCTCCCGCCTCTTCGCCGAGAAGGCGAGGGCCGAGGGCGCGACGATCGTCACCGGCGCGCGCGTCGCGCGGATCGAGGCGTCCGGGGGCGCCGTCTCCGGCGTGCTCCTCGAGGACGGCACGCGCATCGCCGCGAAGGTGGTCGTCTCGAACGCCGATCCGTACCGCACCCGCGCGCTCGCCGGCGAGGCGGCGATCGGGGCCTCGCTCTCGGCGCGGCTCGACGCGCTCGCGAAGGACGGCTCGACGCTCAAGGTCAACATGGCGCTGACCGGCCTGCCCACGTTCACGTGCCTCCCGGAGGATCGCGGGCAGTTCGGGCCGACCATCCACCTTCTGCCCGACGAGGACGTCGTGATGGACACGCTGCGGCAGGCCCACCGCGACGCGATGAGCGGGCGCCTCCCGGAGTTCCCCGCGATCGAGTGGTACTTCCACACGCCGATCGACCCGAGCCTGCGCGACGCGGAGGGCCACCACAACGCGGCGCTCTTCGTGCAGTGGGTGCCCTACGCGCTCGCGGGCGGCGAGACGTGGGACGAGGCCGCGCCGCGCTACGTGAAGCACCTCCTCTCGATCTGCGATCGCTTCGCGCCTGGGATGAGCGACCTCGTGCTGGAGACGTTCACGCTGGCGCCGCCGGACATCGAGCGGCACTTCGGGATCACGAAGGGGCACATCCACCACATCGACAACAGCTTCGGCTTCGCCGATCGCGTACCTTACCGGTTCGGGCTCGCCGGGCTCTACTCGTGCAGCGCGGGGACGCACCCGGCCGGGTCGGTCATCGGCGCGGCTGGGCACAACGCAGCGAAGGCCGCGCTCGCCGACCTCGGCAAGTGAGACGTGCGCCGGCGGTCAGGCCGCCGCGCCGGCGCCGTCACGCCGCCGCGCGCGCAACCGTCCCCTTCGCCGTCACCACCGCGCGCTCGAGCGGGGCGCCGGCGCCGAGGACCACCTGCGCGCCCGGCCAGACCACACACCCGCGCGCCGCGCCCGCCCCCTCGACCCGCGCCCCCGCCCCGACGACGCTGCCCGCCACGTCCACGCCTTCGGCGACGGACGCCCCCGGGCCGATGTAGCTCCGCAAGCCGCGCTGCGAGAGCCAGCGCGCGCTCGCCGCCAGGTACGCGGCCAGCGTTCCGATGTCGTGCCACACGGCGGGCGCCGCGAACGTCGCGAGCGAGCGCCCCTCGCGCAGCCACGGCAGGTACACGTCCCCCACCATGCACCCGCGCGGCGGCAGCCTTCGCCGGAGCGCCCCGCCGACCACGTGCACGCCCACGAAATCGCCGCCCGCGACCTCGTCACCGAAGCGCTCGCCGCGGAGCCGCACCACCTCGCCCCGCGCGCCGACGCCGACCGTCCCCTCCCCGGCCGGCCGCGGCGCGACAGCGAGCGTCGCGCCCGCGCCGTGATGGCCGTGCGCCGCCGAGAGCGCCGCCACGTCGAGATCGATCAGGATGTCGCCGTTCCAGAGGACCACGTCGCCCTCGCCGAGCGCGCCCGCCGCGTTCGCAAGGCCCCCGGCGGTGCCGAGGGGCTCCGGCTCGTGCAGGACCTCGACGGGCACCGGGAACGCCGCGAGCAGATCGCGCGAGAATCGCTCCGCGAGGTGGGACTTGTTCACCGCGACGCGAACGACGCCGCCCGCGGCGAGCCGCTCGGCGATGTGCGCGATGAGCGGCCGATCGCCGAGCCACAGGAGCGGCTTCGGCATCTCGTCCGTGAGCGGGCGGAGCCGGGTCCCGAGCCCCGCCGCGAGGATCATGGCAGAGGCCATGGCCGCGAGGATCGCCCCTTCACGGGGAACGTTCAAGAAATCGAGGTCGCCACGGCGCGACCGCGCAGCCGCGCGACGGCGCCAGCGGAGATCGCGGCCATCGGCCCGATCCCTCGTTCAGCTCACTCCCCCCGCTCGGGCAGCCCCCGCGCCGCGCGCTCGAGCAGCTCGTGCCCCGTCGCGTCCCCCTCCTCGATGTGCGCGACACCGATGCGGAGGGTCATCCGGAAGGGCGTCGTGGCCGCTCGCCGGAAGCGGTGCTGGCGCACCTTCTCGCCGAGCACCTTCGCGAACGCGGACGCCCGCGTCCGGCCGATCCCGGGGCAGACGATCGCGAGGGTGTCGCGGCGGTAGCGCCCGAGCAGCCCGCCTTCCGGCACGTAGATCCTGACGATGCGCGCGAGATCGCCGAGGATGCGATCGACCCCGGCTCGGCCCTGCGTCTCCTCGATGCCCTGGAGCCCCTCCACGCTGAGCAGCAGCAGCGAGAGCCTCCTCGTCCGCTGCTCCCTGGCGCGCTGCACCTCCTTCTTCAGGAAGGCCCGGAGCCGCTCCTCGTGGACGACCGCGGCGAGGTCCTCGTCGCGCTGGCGTGACTCGCCGGCCTTGGGCCCTGGTTCCGGAGGCTTTGGCCCGGGGTCCGACGGCGAGCTGGCGCGCCGGTCGTCGGCGGCGCGCCGGTCGTCCGCGTCGACCCCGCGGGTCTCGACCCCGCGGCGGGACGACGGCGGCGGGTTCGTGGGCCGCTCGGGCGGGGGCGGCGTCGACGGGGCGGGCGCGCCGAGCGCCTCCGCCATCAGCGTGACGGCCGCCGTGGCGCGCTCGAAGCGGTCCTTCGGGTCGATCGCGGTCGCCTGCTGGAACCACGCGTCGAAGGCGGGCGGCAGCCGGATGCTGCTGCGGCGCCGCGCGGCGCGGGCGCTCGGAGGCTCGGGCAACCCCGCCACCATCCGCTGGAGGAGCGCGTAGACCGACGGCAGGACGTTGGCCTCGGTCAGCCAGTACGGGCTGCCCACGAGCAGCGCGAAGGCGACATGCGCGAGCGCATGGATGTCGGTCTTCGGCCCGACGGCGACGTCGCCGCGGATCTGCTCGGGCGCCATGTAGAGGGGCGTCCCGACCATTGCCGTGCGGTCCGCCATGCTGCGGTGCGCCACGACCTTCGCCAGCCCAAAATCAAGGACCTTCACGCAAGGGGAGCCGTCGTCCCGCCTCGTCAGGAAGAGGTTTGCCGGCTTGAGGTCCCGGTGGACGATGGCGGCCGCGTGCATCTTGTCGAGCGCGCGCGCGACCTGGCCCAGGTAGAGCACCACCTCGGCCGGCGGCAGCGGGCCGCGGCGAGCCGACAGGCTCGCGAGCTCCTCACCCTGGAGCAGGTCCATGACGAGGAACGGCATCCCCGAGTCGGCGTCGATGCCGGCATCGGAGATGTGAACGATGTGGTCGCTCTCGATCCCGCCCGTGATCTTGGCTTCCTGGGCGAACCGGGCGCGCTGGGCCGGGTCCTGGATGGAGCCGGGGAGCATCACCTTGAGCGCTCGGCGGCGGTCCGTGACCACGTCCACGACCTCGTACACCGCCCCCATCCCGCCCGTCTTGATGGGGCGCACGACGCGGTACCGCCCATGGAAAGGCGTGTCGGGTCGGAGCTGCGCGAGGCTCGGCGGATCCATAGGGTGATCGCGGCCCTGGGAGCATAGATCGGACCGGGCCTTGTCCGGTCGCCGTTCGCGCCCCCCGAGGTGGGGTGGGCAGCTGGTGTGTGCCGGAAAACTCGACGCCTCCGGCGGCCGCGTGGTAGCTCCGCCGGGTGGGTTTCTCTGCGCTCGCCGTCCTCTCCGCCGCGAGGCGGAGCTCCGCGCCCTGGGCCGCGGCCGCGTTGCTCGGCCTCGGCGCCGTGACCCTCATCACAGCGCCGAGCTGCGGCAACGACGCTGTGGGCGTCGACGCCTGCCGGCGGATCGAGCAGGCCCGGTGCGAGGCGGCCGCCGTGTGCCCGGAGTGGATCGGCTCCGGGGACGCCGAAGAGCGGGTGAACACCTGCGTCGAGTTCTACTGGGACCAGTGCCTGCACGGCTTCGAGAGCGGCGCCGGCGGCGGCCAGACCGTGGCAGAGCCGACGACCCTCCAGGTCGATGCCTGCGTTGCCGCCGTCGGCGAGGCGCGCGCCTGCGCCAGCGCCAAGGTCGCGTCCATGGCGGAGTGCTCTGCGGCGCCGCTCGCCGCGGGCGTGGACCGCGCGATCACCCCCTGCAAGGTGATCACCGCGCAGGCGGAGGCGCTCGAGGCCTGCGCGTTCGTCGCCGCCCCGAACAGCGGCGGCGCCGGCAGCGGCAGCTCTGGCAACGCGGGCAGCGGCGGCTCCGGCGGCGGCAGCGCGGGCAACGGCGGCGGCAGCGATGGCTCCGGCGGCGGCAGCGGCGGCTCCGGCGGCAGCAGCGCGGGCAGCGGTGGCTCCGGCGGCGGCAACGGCGGCTCCGGCGGCTCCGGCGGGTCCTAATACAGCTGCGGAAGGAGCCTGCGCTGACGCGATGAGCGGCGACAGCGTGCCCGCGGCGCTCCATCGACGTGAAGAGGCGTTGCGGGGTCGGTTCCCGTAGAGAGCGGGCGCCCGCAGCTTCCGCGAGCTCATCACCGCCTCGCGAGCGCGAGCGGCGCATCGGGCAGCTCGCCCGCGAGCGCCGCCTCCGCCGGCGCCTCCTCTCGCGGGCTTCGCTCGGCCGCGCGCCGTGCCCGGCGCCGCGCCCGCGCAGCTGGGCCGCGTTTCATGTGGCGCCGTTCCCCGGCTTGGACTAGTGCCCCCTGCCGATGGGCCGAGCTCGAGCTGGTTTCGGAACGTTGTTCGCTGCGGATCACGCGCGCGGGCGCTCCCCGCGACTCCGGGCCGGACGGTGCGCCCTGGCGCTCGCCGTCCTCGCGCTCACGGCCTGCGCCGACGGGTCCAACGGCGACGACGACGTGCAGCTCGGGACGTCGATGACCATCGACCCGCTCGCCTTCCTGGGCGACGTCCAGTGCTCGGGTTCGGACGAGCTGGAAGCCATCCGCAGCTACGTCGCCACGCTCACCGACAACAGCGCGGAGGGCGGGCCGTCCCCCCTCGCCTCGTCGCCGCCAATCTCCTGTGCGTGGAGCGTGTCGTTCACCTCCGTCGTCGAGGGGCACGAGTACACGGTCAGGATCGACGGCTACGGGGGGGAGTTCGCCGATGAGCTCACGCCCAAAGGTGGCGAGACCTCCGGAAACCCCGAAATGCTGCTCCCCAACGGTGACAAGGCCGACCCGATCTGGACGTGGGAGTGCCCCGACCCCGACGCCCCGGACGGCGCCGGCTCGATCGTGGCGGAGAAGGACGTAGAAATCGTCGTCCGGACGTGCGCCAAGCCCACCCGCGTCGAGCCTTGACCCTTCCGGCGCCCCCGGTGTGTCGCCTCATGCTCCCACCGCGCCGTCCAGCTCCCCCGCCCAGGACGCTCCCGCGCTCTCGCTGCGCTGTCCGGCCCCCCTGATGCGCCCTCGCCAGACGCCTCGCGGCGTCCGGCGAGGAGCCGGCGGCAGGCCGCGATCCGCGCCCGCGCGCGTGGTCAGGAACGCCCTCTGAGGCCGGCAAACCCTTTGCGCCGGCCTGCCCCTTGGAGTACCTGAACGCATCCGTCGCATCCCCTGAACAGCGTGGGTCATAGGGCGGGCGGCGAAGGCCGGACTCCACCTCGTCGCTCGTCGTTCGAGGCCAGGGCCGCTTCTGCTGCTCCGCTCGACGCTCGAGCCGCGCTGGGATGGGCCTCTACGACGGGGGCCGAGCGCGCGCCGCGCCCGCCCCCCGCGCCTCGGGTGCAGGTCCCCCATGGAAGAGACGTCGAACATCCAGCAGAAGGTTCCGGTCAGCATCCAGGACGAGCTCCGGACGAGCTACCTCGACTACGCGATGAGCGTGATCATCGGCCGCGCGATCCCGGACGTGCGCGACGGCCTGAAGCCGGTGCACCGCCGGATCCTCTACTCGATGAACGAGCAGAAGATCGGCCCCACCGGCTCGCACAAGAAGTGCGCGCGCGTCGTCGGAGACGTCCTCGGCAAGTACCACCCGCACGGCGATCTCGCGGTCTACGACGCGCTCGTCCGGATGGGGCAGACCTTCAGCCTGCGCTACCCGCTCATCGACGGGCAGGGCAACTACGGCTCGGTCGACGGCGACTCGCCCGCGGCCATGCGGTACACGGAGTCGCGCCTGTCGCGGATGGCCGTCGAGCTGCTCGCCGATCTCGACAAGGACACTGTCGACTTCGTCCCGAACTACGACGACTCGGAGCTCGAGCCGAGCGTCCTGCCGGCGAAGTTCCCGCAGCTCCTGGTGAACGGATCCGGCGGCATCGCCGTCGGCATGGCGACGAACATCCCGCCGCACAACCTCGGCGAGATCATCGACGCGACGATCGCCATCATCCGCAACCCCGACATCACCCTGGAGGAGCTGCTCCACCTCGTCCCGGGCCCCGATTTCCCGACCGGCGGCCTCATCTACGGCAAGAGCGGGATCGTGCAGGCGTACACGACCGGCCGCGGCTCGATCACGATGCGCGGGCGCCACCAGGTCGAGAAGACGATGAAGGGCGACCGCGAGCAGATCGTCTTCACCGAGATCCCCTACCAGGTGAACAAGGCCCGGCTGGTCGCGAAGATCGCCGAGTGCATGAAGGAGAAGCGCATCGAGGGGATCAGCGAGGTGCGCGACGAGAGCGACCGCGAGGGGATGCGGATCGTCATCGAGCTGAAGAAGGACATCTTCCCGCAGGTGGTCGTCAACCAGCTCTACCGGCTGACGGACCTCCAGGCGACGTTCGGGGTCATCAACCTGTCGATCGCGAACGGGCGCCCCGCGGTGCTGAGCCTGAAGGACACGCTCTCGCACTTCATCGAGCACCGGCGCGAGGTCGTGACGCGGCGCTGTCGGTTCGAGCTCCGGCAGGCCGAGGCGCAGCGCGAGCTCGTCGAGGGGCTCGGGATGGCGACGAGCGACATCGATCGCATCGTCGCGACGATCCGGGCCTCGAGCGATCCGGAGGAGGCGCGGGAGAACCTGCAGAAGCTGCCGCTCCGGGGGCTCGGCGAGTTCCTCCGGCGCGCCGGCCGCCCGGAGCCCGAATGCGCGGAGGCCGACGGCCGCGGCGACTACTTCCTGTCGGAGCGGCAGGCCAAGGCGATCCTCGAGATGCGGCTGTCGCGCCTGACCGGCCTCGAGCGGGAGAAGCTCGCGAAGGAGTACGGCGAGCTGTCGCAGACCATCGAGCGGCTCCGGGCGATCCTGGCCGACATGGGGCTGCTCATGAATGTGATCGTGATGGAGCTCGAGGAGATCAAGGAGCGCTTCGGCGACAAGCGGCGCACCGAGATCGTCCCGGCCGAGGCCGAGATCCAGATGGAGGACCTGATCCAGGAAGAGGACATGGTCGTGACCATCTCGCACGCCGGCTACCTGAAGCGGACGCCGACCTCGACGTACCGGGCGCAGCGCCGCGGCGGCAAGGGGATGGTGGGGATGGAGGCGCGCGAGGAGGACTGGGTGAGCCAGCTCTTCGTGGCGTCGACGCACTCGTACGTCTTCTTCTTCAGCGACAAGGGCAAGGTCTTCGTCAAGAAGGTCTACGAGATCCCGCAGGCGCCTCGGAACGCGAAGGGCCGGGCGATCGTGAACTTCGTCGGGATGGAGCCGGGGGAGAAGGTCGCGGCGATCACGCCGGTGCCGAGCTTCGACGGCGAGACGTTCGTGGTGACGCTGACCCGCCGCGGGCAGATCAAGAAGACGGCGCTCAACGAGTACGAGAACTACCGGGACAAGGGGATCATCGGCGTGCGGATCGAGGAGGGCGATCAGCTCTTCACGGCGGCGCTCACCGACGGCAAGCGCGAGCTCGTGATCGCGACGCGGAGCGGGATGAGCATCCGCTTCCCCGAGGACCAGGTGCGCCCGACGGGCCGCGCGACGATGGGTGTGAAGGGCATCGAGCTCGACGAGGGCGACGTGGTGGTGGGCCTCGGCGTGAGCGGCGACGGGCGCGACCGGGTGCTCGCGGTGTGCGAGCGCGGGTACGGCAAGCAGACGCCGCTCGAGGAGTTCCGGCTCCAGAGCCGCGGCGGCAAGGGCGTCATCCTCATCGACGCGAGCGAGCGGAACGGGCCGGTCGTGGGCGTCGCCATGGTGAGCCCGAGCGACGAGGTGCTGATCGTGACCGATCGCGGGCAGATGATCCGCACCAAGACGAGCGAGATCCGCGAGACGGGGCGCAACGCGCAGGGCGTGCGGATCATGCACGTCGGCCAGGACGAGCGGGTCGTCGCCGTCGAGGCCTTCGCGGCGGACGCGGCCGAGGCCGAGGAGGGCGGCTCGACGCCGCCGGGTGCGGGCGTGGACGGGACCAACGGGGTCGCGGATCACGCGGGCGAGAACGGCAGCAGCGAGGTCAACTAGAGGTCGACCGGGCGGGGAGCTCGGTGGCCAACGAGGCCCGCTAACTCGGTCACGTGCTCGTCGTGGGCGCCCATCGCGACGAGCGCGTCGGCGAGCTGCAGTACATACTCGACGTTCGAGCCGCTCGGGCCGTCCGACGCAAGCACCTGAGCGGCAATCTCGGGGAGCGGCGCAGCGCCCAGGTAGTCGGGGTTATCCGGCGTGGCCAGGTACACGATGGCCGACCGGGCCGCGATCTCCGCGCGCACCGCCGCCCCGTCCGCAAGGTGGAGCGGCACGTCGTGGCGCGCATAGCCGCCCTTCTCGCGGTGGTCCAGCGCGCGGAGCACCTCGTCGAGCTCGGCCTCGGCAACGCGATAGGCCATCCCCCAGCAGCGCGCGCCAGGCGACGGAATCAGCGTGACCACCCGCCCGGGCGCCCCAGGGACGCCCCGATGATCGGTGGACCCCTGCCAGAAGCGGCGGGCCCACCCCGTGATGTACCCGGGCACCATCTGCTCGAAGCGGAAGGCCGGCCGCCAGATCAACGAGCCGTAACCGAAGATCCACGTCTCGCGGTGCACGGGGCGATTGTACCAAACCGCGCCGGCCGTCAGCCGCCGCAGCTCACCCCTCGAGCAGCTCGAACCGGATCCCCGCCGCCTGAAGCCGCTCGATGAGCCGCTCCCCCATCGCGACGACCGGCGTGATGACCCCGGCGCGCGCCGGCAGCCGCTCGCGGTCGAACGCCATGCAGAGCGCCGACTCTGCCACCATCTTGGCCGTCTCCGAGTAACCGGGATCGCCGCCGCTCACCCGCGTCACCACCTTGCGGGACGCGCTCTTCCCCTGGAAGGTCACCTGGAACCAGCTGCGCGCCCGCTCCTCCGCGCTCGGCCCCTCCCCCGGACTCCGCACCTTGCGGAGCAGCTCCCGCGTCGGTCCCACCTTGGCCAGCGCCGTGACCGCGCCGAAGCCGGCGATCCCCATCACGAGCTGCAGCCCGGACTTGACCTGCACGTTGTGGCTGTACTGGAAGTCGGGGCCGTAGGCGTCGAGCTCCCGCGCGCTCCGCAGCACGACGAGCGGATCGATGCTGGGCATCGGGCAGAGCCATGCGCGCAGCCCTTTCTCGTAGTGGATGCGCGTCTTGAGCCCCCGCACCCTGCGCGCCCCGTGCGCGTCCTCGCCGCGCGCGGCGCCCTTCCTTGGGCCGGGGCGCGCCATGATCTCGAGCAGCGACTGCCAGGTGCCGCCGGAGAAGCTGCCGTGCGCGCGCACGATGCCCTCCACCACGATCGGCTCGCCCGCGGGGAGCTTCGTCACCGTGAAGAGCACCCCGAGGTCATGCGGGATGCTGTCGAAGCCGCAGCAGTTGACGATCCGCACGCCCCGCGCGCGGGCAGCCTCGTGGTGGCGCTCGATGAGGCGGTCGACGAACCCGGGCTCGCCGGTGAGATCCGCGTAGTCCGTGCCCGCGCGGATGCACGCCTCGACGAGCGGCTCGCCGAGCGCCGTGTAAGGACCGACCGTCGTGATGACGACGCGCGCCTTCCGGGCCATGCGCTCGAGCGACGCCGCGTCGTCCGACGCCGCCTCGATGACGCCCAGCGAGGAGCACGCCGGATCGATCGCCTCCATCGCCGCCTTCACCTCGGCGAGGCGCCCCGCGTTCCGGCCAGCGATCGCCCAGCGGATGGGCCGCTCTTCTGCGCCGCGGGCAGAGGCGTCCTTGCCCTTGGTGGCGAGATACTCGGCGACGAGGCGACCGGTGAAGCCGGTCGCTCCGAAGACGATCACGTCGTACGCGCGGTCGCTGGTCATGGGGGCAGCCTTGATACCACGACCGCGGGCGGGAACGTCATCGCCGGCACCACGAGAGCGACGGCGGCACCCAGCCGCCGAACGAGCGCTCCAGGTGCTCCGCCACGGCGATCGTCACATGATCGTTGCCGTGGATCGCCGCCACCTGGACGCCGAGCGGCAGCCCCTCGCCGTTGAGGCCCAGCGGCACCTGCGTCGCCGGCATCTCCATGACGTTGAGCACCGCGGTGTATGTCCACTGGAAGGGCGGCAGGAGCGGCGCGTAGTGCCGCGGCGCGGGGCTCGGATAGGACGGGTAGAGCATCACGCCCTGCTCGCCGATGCGCGACACGAGCTCGGCGCGCAGCGCCTTGCCGAGCTCCAGGGCCCGCTCGACGCGCGCCGGCAGCAGCCCGCCGACGTCCTCCAGCAACGCGAGCCCCAGCGCCGGCAGCGTGTGCGTCGAGCGGCGGACCGACCAGCGGGCGAGCTCGCGCGGCAGGCTGACCGGGCGGCCATCACCGAGCAACGCCCGGAACGTGACGCCCCCGGACGTGCCCACCATCGCGGTCCAGATGTCGAGCGCCCGCGCGAGGAGGTCGACCTTCGCCTCGATCACCGTCGCCCCGCAGGCGGCGAGCGCCTCCGCCGCCCTCCGCTGCGCGGCCACGAGATCGGCGCTCACCCGGCGCACCCCGTCGTGCTCGACGGAGAGCACCGTCAGCGTGCCGAGATCGACCGAGGCCGGATCGCCGAGCGGCAGCGGCGCGCAGCCCGGATCGCGCGCGTCGGGGCCGGCGAGGATGCGGAGCACCGGCATGAGATCCTCGGCGCGCCGCGCGATCGGCCCCGTCGTCATGAAGCGGAGCCCTCGCTCGCCCGGCAGCGGGAACTGGCCCGAGGTCGGCACGAGCCCGCCGGTCGGCTTGTGGCCGAAGACGCCGTTGAAGAACGCGGGCATGCGGATGGATCCGCCGATGTCCGAGCCGAGCCCGACCGGCGCGCCGCCCGCGCCGACCACCGCGGCCTCCCCGCCCGAGCTGCCGCCCGCGGTGCGCGCCGGGTCGTAGGGGTTGTTCGTCCGGCCGTAGAGCCGGTTGTTCGTCTCCATCCACATGCAGAGCTCCGACACGTTGGTGACGCCGAGCGGGATGAAGCCGGCCGCGCGCAGGCGCGTGACCGTCACGGCGTCCTCCTCCGCGCGCACGCCGGCGCGTGCGACGAGCCCGGCGGAGTTCGGCATGCCGGCGACGGCGAAGCTCTCCTTGATGGAGCACGGGACGCCGAGGAACGGCGGCGCGCCCGCGGCCCCGCGTTGTTCGAGGAGGGCATCGGCCGCGCGCGCCTCGGCGCGGGCGGCCTCGAACCGGTCCGCCACCATCGCGTTGAGCGTCGGGTTCACGCGCTCGATGTGCCGGATATGGGCCTCCACGACCTCGGCCGACGTCACGGCGCGTTCGCGGATCAGCGCGGCGAGCCGGGTCGCGGAGAGCAGGAGCAGCGGATCTCGTGACAGCATGCGTGCGACCGAGGATCAGGCTCGGGACGACGACCCAGGTCAAGGGTCCGCCACCCCGGGTCCGTCGATCGCCCCCGCCCCATCCCGGGCGCGAGACGCGCGCGGCCCTCGCCGGGCGTCCTCTTGGACGCCGGAGGCGCGAGCCGCCTACTCCTCCGCGGCCTGCTCCGCGCCCGCGGCCTGCTCCGTACCCGCGCGCTGCACCCGCGCGGCGGCGACCGCGCGCGCCCGCGCTCGCTGCGGGAAGGCCCACCGCACCGCCCCGGTGACCAGCCAGTCGACCGCCCCCCGGTCATCGACCTGGACGCCGGGATCGACGTACACCTGCACCCGTTCGCTGAGCTCTGCGCCGACCTCCAGCACGCTCGTCGACACGACGCGGTGCGCTCCGCGGTGGTCGATCGAGAACGCCTGGTCCGGGCTCACCCAGAACCCGTGCGGCAGCTCGATGATCGCGAATTCCCTGATCGTCGACTTCTGGATGGCGTTCCGCCCCGGGTCGCCGCCGAACGACACCGCGTGCTGCAGCTGGGCCCCGAGCCGCGCGGGCCGCGCCACGCGGACGTACGCCTGGACGAGGGGCGCCACCTGGTTCTTTCCCGCGCCGAGCGCGCGCTTCGTCGCCGAGTCGAGGAGGAGATCCGTGCCCAGGACCAGCGCGAACCGCGGCGTGCCCACCACGCGGACGAGCGGCCGGATCAGGATGTCGCCGAGCCCCACGTCGCGCTGGCCCTCGATGTCCCCCGCGTACGCGAGCGGCAGGTCTGCGCGCAGCGAGAACGTCCTGGTGAACGCGTAGTCCCCCCGGAGCACCGCTGCGTTGAAGAAGCCGTTCTTGCCGCTCGAGTAATCGTTCCGGAGCTCGAGGAACGTGCTGAAGTTGGCGGCCGCCCTCGGTTGCGTCCGGGGCGCCGCAGCGGCGGGCCGCTCCGGCGCAGCAGGTGGCTGCGCAGGCGGCGCGGGTGGAAGCGACGGCCGCGCGGGCTGTGCACCGGCGAGCGCCGTGGGATCCCCTGGCTGCGCAGGATCGGCGCGGGCCGCGGCGGCGCCGCTCAGCGCGAGGAGCCCGACCGTGCCGAGCGAGGCCACGCGGCGGCGCTGCAGACCCCAGGGCGAGACCGTTCGATCGGCAGGGCGCGCCTGCGCGACGCGATGCGCTTGCATGCCGGGTTCATGGGTGTGTCGCGCGATCTGGCGGCAGTCAGTTCAAGACAGCAGTCTGCACTTCGGCGGCGCATGAGCCGACGTCCGGTGTTTGCGCACCTCTCCCCGGCACCCCAGCATTCCTGGCCGCGCCCTCGCTTGCGCGCGCGCCACGCGACGCGCTCGGCGCGCCTCGCTCGACTCGCCCGGCGTCGCGCTCGAGCGACGCATCCGTGCACATCGAGCGCAGTGAATCGCCGTTCGAGACACCGCAGACCAAGCTCCCGGACAGCGCCGGTCCGTGCTGAACATCACGCGGTTCACGTGCGCGCGCTCGAACAAAAAACTGCACGAAATGCCGCAGAAACAAGCGATCTGTAAAGAAACAACTTGACGCGACGCAGCAGCTCTGTAGGGTAGAAGCATCTACGCCATGCAGAAGCCGATGTGCACCGCCAGCGCCCACGCCTCCGGCGATGGGACCCTCGCTGAGAAGGTTGTGCACCGTGCTTCGTTGGCGTCCTCGACGGCGCGTTCGTTCGTCGTCGTCGAAGGCGGCGTGTCCGTCGGGCTCCTAGCGGGCCTAGCCATTCCTGCGCTCATCAGCCTAGTTGACGTCGTCGGGCTGATTCGCGTCGGGAACGGGTGCGGGCCGCCGCTCTGAGCTGAAACAGCATGGAGATAGGCCCCCGCACCGAGATGGTCCGGGGGCTTTCGTTTTTTTCGGCCTGAGGGTTCACGGAGAGCAGCCGTCGTCGAAGGAGGATCAGGTGAGCAAGGAACATTCGAGGAAAAATCGGGAGGACGCCTCAATCGAGGCCGTCGGCCAGCGCATCGCGGAGCTCGCCGAGCTCGTCGCCGCGGGATGTGGGGTGCCCGTCGCGTCGAGCGCCGTGCGAGAGGAGTTCGAGGCGCTCGTCGACGAGATCCGCGCCCGAGCCAGCGGGGGCGCCGTCCGCGCGCCCCAGCGCTCCTCGACGCACCTCAAGGGCGCGCGCCCGCACGGCGACGCCGCGGAGGCATCGTTCGAGTTCCATGCTGACCCGCCCTCCGCGCGCTCCAACGTGGACCAGCGCGCTGATCTGCGCGCCAAGCCGGCGAGCGCACCGGGCAGCTCGCGCGTCGTGTCGCTCGACGACGCGCGCAGGGTGCTCGACGCGATCCGCCGCGAGGAGAGCAGCGGCGACGGCCCTCGGGAGGATCTGCAGCGCGCGATCGCCTAAGTTGCTGAGCCTCTGAGAAACGGCGGAACCCCGCGGCCAAGGCGCCCCCATGCGCCCCACCTTCACCCGCGTGACTCGATGGAGTCGGGAATTATGAAACGAACCGGTGCACAGATTATCTGGGAAGTCCTCGTCCGCGAAGGCGTGGACGTGGTCTTTGGCTATCCGGGCGGCGCGATCATGCCCGCCTACGACACGATCCTCGGTTACCCGATCCGCCATGTGCTCGTCCGGCACGAGCAGGGCGCGGCGCACATGGCGGACGGGTACGCCCGCGCCTCGGGCAAGGTCGGCGTGTGCGTCGCCACCTCGGGGCCGGGCGCGACGAACCTCGTCACCGGGATCGCGACGGCGATGCTCGACTCCTCGCCGATCGTCTGTATCACCGGGCAGGTGTCCTCCAAGCTGCTCGGGACCGACGCGTTCCAGGAGACGGACATCACGGGCGTCACCCTGCCCATCACCAAGCACAACTACCTCGTGACCGACGTGGAGGACATCGCCCCCGCCCTCCGCGAGGCGTTCTACATCGCGCGCTCGGGCCGCCCGGGCCCCGTGCTCGTGGACATCACCAAGGACGCCCAGCAGGCGTCGATCGAATTCGAGCCGCCGAAGGGCGAGGTCCGCTTGCCCGGCTACCGCCCCTCGCAGCACGCCGTCCAGACGGACATCGAGAAGGCGATCGACCTCATCGACGAGGCCGAGCGGCCGCTCATCCTGGCCGGTCAGGGCATCGTCAGGGCCGAGGCGACGCGCGAGCTCCTCGCCTTCGTGGAGAAGACGGGGATCCCCGTCGCCTCCACGCTGCTCGGCCTCGGCGGCTTCCCGGCGAAGCACCCCCTCAGCCTCGGCATGATGGGGATGCACGGCGAGGCGTGGGTGAACAACGCTATCCAGGAGGCCGACCTCCTCATCGCGCTCGGGATGCGCTTCGACGACCGCGTGACCGGCAACCTCAAGACCTACGCCGTCAAGGCGAAGAAGATCCACGTCGAGATCGACCGGTCCGAGATCAACAAGAATGTCAAGGTCGATGTCGGCCTCGTCGGCGACGTCCGGGACACGCTGCTGTCGCTCATCCCCGGGTGCAAGCAGCGCAACCGCGGCCCGTGGGTCGACCGCATCAACCTGTTGAAGGGCGACTCGGCGGTCCGTGACATTCAACAATTGCCGTACAACGACAAATTGTACGCCGCGCACGTGATGCACGACCTCTGGCGGCTCACCGACGGCAAGGCGCTTGTGGTAACCGACGTCGGCCAGCACCAGATGTGGGAAGCGCAGTACTACAAGCACGATTACCCGCGGAAGCTCATCACCTCCGGCGGGCTCGGCACGATGGGCTTCTCCCTGCCGGCGGCGATCGGCGCGCGCTTCGCGAAGCCGGAGGATGAGATCTGGGTGGTCGTGGGCGACGGCGGCTTCCAGATGACCGCGTGCGAGCTCTCGACCTGCGCGCAGGAGGGGCTCAAGGTCCACGTGGCCGTCATCAACAACGGCTACCTCGGCATGGTGCGGCAGTGGCAGGAGTTCTTCTACAACCGGCGCTACTCGGCGACCCCGATGCGCAGCCCGGATTTCGTGAAGCTCGCCGAGGCCCACGGGCTGACCGGCATCCGCGTCACGAAGCGCGAGGAGATCGCCGGGGCCGTGGAGCGCGCCCGCGCCACGCCCGGCACCGTGGTCGTCGACTTCCGTGTGGAGCAGGAGGATAGCGTCTATCCGATGGTCCCCGCCGGCGCCGACCTCAACGACATGATCCGGCGCCCGAGCCCCATCGTGGAGACCGGGGAGGACCCGTGAACGCGCCAGCAGACCCACGCGCCCTGGGCGCGCGCTCCAGCGTGAGCGTGCGCCCGTCGGACGGGCGGGGCGCGCCCGAGCGCGCCGCGGCCGGAGCCGGGCGCACCATAGACAAGAGGGACTTTCAAGAGGCATCCATGGATCGACCCATCCTGCGCACGTTCATCGCCTACGTCGAAGACCGCCCCGGCGTGCTCAACCGCGTCGCGTCCCTCTTCCGGCGGCGCGCCTACAACATCGAGTCGCTGAGCGTCGGGCGCACCCACATCGCCGGGATCTCGCGCCTGACCCTGGTCCTCGAGGCGGACGAGGACGGGGCGCGGCGCCTGGAGGCGAACCTCTACAAGCTGGTCAACACCCTCTGGGTCCGGGACGTCACCCACACCGCCTCGGTCGCGCGCGATCTCGCGCTCATCAAGGTGAAGGCGGACGCGACGAGCCGGGCGCAGGTGCTCCAGCTCTGTGAGGTGTTCCGCGCGCGCACCGTCGATGTCGCCCCCGAGGCGCTGACCATCGAGATCACCGGGACCGGCGACAAGATCGAGGGCCTGCTCGAGGTGCTCCGCCCGTTCGGGATCATCGAGATGGTGCGGACCGGGATGATCGTGATGACCCGCGGCGCCGAGGAGGCCGAGGCCAGGTTCGACTCGATCCCCGTGCGCACCGCCGAGAACGGCGCCTCCTGACGGTATGACGACGGTGTAGCGACGGTGTAAAGAGCGCGCGCGACACGTGAACGACGTGAAGGACGGGAGCCGCGAGGTGCGGGTCCCGGTTGTAAGGAGAGAGAGATGGCTAAGATTTTTTACGATAACGACGCGGATCTTTCGCTCATCCAGAGCAAGAAGGTCGCGATCGTGGGCTATGGCTCCCAGGGGCACGCGCACGCGCTGAACCTGCGCGACAGCGGCGTCACGGTGATCGTCGCCCTGCCCGAGGGCAGCAAGAGCCGGCCCAAGGCGCAGGCCGCGGGGCTGCAGGTGGCCACGGTGTCCGAGGCCGCGAAGGCCGCCGACGTCATCATGATCCTCGCCCCCGACACGTCGCAGGCGCGCATCTACAACGAGCAGATCGCGCCGCACCTCGGCCCGGGCAAGACGCTCATGTTCGCGCACGGGTTCAACATCCGCTTCAACACGATCACGCCCCCCCCGTCGGTCGACGTGTCGATGATCGCCCCGAAGGGCCCCGGCCACCGGGTGCGCGAGACGTTCGAGGCCGGCGGCGGCGTCCCGGCCCTCCTCGCCGTCCACCAGGACGCGAGCGGCAAGGCGGAGGCCCAGGCGCTCGCCTACGCGAAGGGCATCGGCGCGACGCGCGCCGGGGTGCTCCTCACGACGTTCGCGGAGGAGACCGAGACCGACCTCTTCGGCGAGCAGGCGGTGCTCTGCGGCGGCGCGAGCGAGCTCGTGAAGGCCGGCTTCGAGACGCTCGTCAACGCCGGCTACCAGCCGGAGATCGCGTACTTCGAGTGTCTGCACGAGCTCAAGCTCATCGTCGACCTCATGTACCGCGGCGGCCTCAACTACATGCGGTACTCGATCAGCGACACCGCCGAGCACGGCGACTACGTGTCGGGCCCGCGGGTCATCACCGACAAGACGCGCGAGGAGATGAAGCGCATCCTCGCCGAGATCCAGAGCGGCGAGTTCGCGCGCAAGTGGATCGCGGAGAACGAGGCGGGCCGGCCGAAGTTCGAGGCGACGCGGGCGAAGGAGCGGGAGCAGCGGCTCGAGATCGTGGGCGCCAACCTGCGCAAGATGATGCCGTTCATCGATCCCGTCACCATCAAGCCCGGCGACTGAGCCTCTCCACTCGTGGGAGGCGGCGGAGAACACCATGCCTGAGATCATTGCGAATCAAGCGATGCCCCCGTCCGATTACGTCCGCATCTTCGACACGACGCTGCGCGACGGCGAGCAGTCGCCGGGCGCGACGATGACATCGTCGGAGAAGCTCGAGATCGCGCTCGCGCTGGCGAAGCTCGGCGTCGACGTCATCGAGACGGGCTTCCCCGCCGCTTCCCCCGACGATCTGCTCGCCGTCCAGACGATCGCCGAGCGCGTGGGCGCGGCCGCGGTCCCCGGCCGCCCCGCCGCGACCCCGCCGATCATCTGCGCCCTCGCCCGCGCCACCAAGGTCGACATCGACAAGGCGTGGGAGGGCGTCGCCCGGGCCGCGCACCCCCGGATCCACACCTTCCTCGCCACGAGCGACATCCACCTCAAGCACAAGCTCCGGATGACCCGGGCGGAGGTGCTCGACCGCGTGCGGGCCATGGTCGCGTACGCGCGCGACATGTGCGCCGACGTGGAGTTCAGCCCCGAGGACGCCGGCCGGAGCGAGCCGGAGTTCCTCTACCAGGTGCTCGAGGCCGCGATCGCCGCCGGGGCCACCACGCTCAACATCCCGGACACCGTCGGGTACACCATCCCGAGCGAGTTCGGCGCGCTCATCGCGGGGATCCGCAAGAACGTCCCGGGGATCGACCGCGCCATCGTCTCGGTCCACTGCCACAACGACCTCGGGCTCGCGACGGCCAACGCGCTGGAGGGCATCCGCGCGGGCGCGCGCCAGGCCGAGGTGACCATCAACGGCATCGGCGAGCGCGCCGGCAACACCGCGCTCGAGGAGATCGTCATGGCGCTCGCCACGCGCCGGGCCGTCTTCGGGCTGCGCACCGGGATCGACACGACCCAGATCGCCACCGTGAGCCGCCTCGTCAGCGCGGCCACGGGCTTCAACGTCCAGCCGAACAAGGCGATCGTCGGCGCCAACGCCTTCGCGCACGAGTCCGGCATCCACCAGGACGGGATGCTGAAGCACCAGGAGACGTACGAGATCATGCGGCCGGAGATGGTCGGGGTGACGCAGACCCGGCTCGTCCTCGGCAAGCACTCGGGCAGGCACGCGCTCCGCAACCGGCTGGAGGAGCTCGGCTACCACCTCGACGAGGCCCAGCTCGCGGCGGCGTTCGCCAGCTTCAAGGCGCTCGCGGACAAGAAGAAGCACGTCACCGATCCCGACATCGAGGCGATCGTCTCGACCACGCGGGCGCAGGCCGACGATCTCTACACGCTCGACGCGCTCCAGGTCGCCTGCGGGACCACGGGCATGCCCACCGCCACCGTCCGCCTCCGCGGGCCGGACGGGGCGCTGCACGTCCGCGCCGCGATCGGCACCGGGCCGGTGGACGCCGCCTACCGGGCGATCGACGAGATCGTCCGCGTGCCGAGCAGCCTCCTCGAGTTCTCGGTGCACGCGGTGACCGAGGGCATCGACGCGCTCGGCGAGGTGAGCGTCCGCGTCCGGGCGGACGCGACGTCGAGCAAGCGGCACCCGCAGCACGACGCCGCGGCGCGCGTCTTCCACGGCCACGGCGCCGACACCGACATCCTGGTGGCCAGCGCGAAGGCGTACCTCACCGCCCTGAACCGGCTCCTCGCGACCTACGGCGTCGAGCCCAAGGACGACGCGGCGGCGTCAGAGAGCAACCAGAGCGGCCACGGCGCCGCCGTCGAGACCGCGAGGTAGGGCCGTGCGCCGAGCGCAGGAGGCCCCCCCAGGGGGGCGACGAGCTCGGCGACCCGATCTCGCTGCACAAGGAAGTCGAACCTTATGAATCCGCCTCATAACGGCGCGGAGCAGGGCGCCCGCCCCTCGGACCGCGTCGACGTCTACGACACAACGCTACGCGACGGCACCCAGCGCGAGGGCATCTCGCTCGCGTGCGAGGACAAGCTGAGCATCGCGCGCCACCTCGACGCGTTCGGCCTGACCTTCATCGAGGGCGGGTGGCCTGGCTCGAACCCGAAGGATGCGCAGTTCTTCGAGCGGGCGAAGGACATCGAGTGGAAGCACGCGAAGATCGCCGCGTTCGGCTCGACGCGCCGGGCCTCGCTGGCCCCCGAGGACGACCCCGGGCTGCGCGCGCTCCTCGCAGCGGGGACGAGCGTCTGCACGATCTTCGGCAAGAGCTCGGTCCAGCACGTGACGGCGGTGCTGCGCACGACGCTCGACGAGAACCTCCGGATGATCGAGGAGACGATCGCCTTCCTGCGCGCGCACGGCCGCCGCGTGATCTACGACGCCGAGCACTTCTTCGACGGGTTCGCGCTCGACCGGTCGTACGCGACCGAGACGCTGCGCGCCGCCGTGCGCGGCGGTGCGGAGGTGGTCACGCTCTGCGACACGAACGGCGGGTCGATGCCCTGGCAGATCGAGGCGGTGGTGGCCGAGATGAAGGCGGCGCTGGGCCACCCGCTCGGCATCCACGCCCACAACGACGGTGAATGCGCGGTCGCCAACTCGATCGCCGCCGTGCGCGGAGGCGCCCGGCACGTCCAGGGCACCATCAACGGCTACGGCGAGCGCTGCGGGAACGCGAACCTCTGCGCGATCATCCCGAACCTGGAGCTGAAGCTCGGCCTCCGGGCGCTCCCGGACGGGGCGCTCCGCGGGCTCACCGAGCTCTCGCACTACGTCGCCGACGTGGCGAACCTCTCCCCCGACGATCACATGGCCTACGTCGGGCGGAGCGCCTTCGCGCACAAGGGCGGCGTGCACGTCGCGGCGATGCGGCGCGAGCCTGCGTCCTACCAGCACATCGATCCCGCGCTCGTCGGCAACGCGATGCGGACCGTGGTCAGCGAGCTGTCGGGCCGAGGCAACCTCCTCAGCAAGGCCGAGGAGTTCGGGCTGGAGGTGCCGACGGGCGCCGAGGTCGAGGTGCTGGAGCAGATCAAGGAGCGCGAGGCGCGAGGCTCGTCGTTCGAGGCGGCCGAGGCGTCCGTCGCGCTGCTGCTCCGCCGGAGCTCGCCGGGCTACAAGCCGCCGTTCCGGCTGCTCGACTTCAAGGTCATCGCGGGCCAGCGCGAAGGAGTCGGCACCTTCGCCGAGGCGATGATCAAGATCGCGGTCGACGACGAGGTGGTGATCACGGCGGCAGAGGGGTCCGGCCCCGTCAACGCGCTCGACGGCGCGCTCCGCAAGGCGCTCGCGCCCGTGTTCCCGGCCGTGCGTGACATCCAGCTCGTCGACTACAAGGTGCGTATCCTCGACGGGCGCGACGGCACCTCGGCGACGACGCGCGTGCTCATCAACAGCCGCGACGCGCATCGCCAGTGGAGCACCGTCGGCGCGTCGACGAACATCATCGATGCGTCCTGGCATGCGCTCGCGGACGGGATCGAGTATGGGCTCACGCTCGCAGCGAGAGAGCCACAGCAGTACACATCCACGTTGCCTGCCAGCGAGGTCGCATGAAGGCCAATATCGTTCTTTTGCCCGGCGACGGCATCGGCGTCGAAGTGGTCGCCGAAACCCGCGCCACCCTCGACGCTGTCGCCGCCCAGTTCGGCCACAGCTTCAGCTACTCGGAGCACCTCATCGGCGGGTGCGCCATCGACGCGACCGGCACGGCGCTGACGCAGGAGACGCTCGACGCGTGCCGCGCGGCGGATGCCGTCCTGCTCGGCGCCGTCGGCGGCCCCAAGTGGGACAACCCGAGCGCGAGCGTCCGCCCCGAGCAGGGGCTGCTCGCGCTGCGCCAGGGGCTCGGCCTGTACGCCAACCTGCGGCCGATCCGCCTGTTCCCGGAGCTCATCCAGGCCTCTCCCCTCAAGGCGGAGCGGCTCGCGGACGTCGACATCCTGGTCGTCCGTGAGCTGACGGGCGGGCTCTACTTCGGCAAGCCCCGCCTCCGCGAGGAGGTCAACGGGCGCCGGCGCGCGGTCGACACGCTCGAGTACACGGACGAGGAGATCCAGCGCGTCGTCGAGCTCGCGTTCCGCCTCGCGGCCTCGCGCAGGCGCCTCGTCACGTCCGTCGACAAGGCGAACGTCCTCGAGTCGTCGCGGCTCTGGCGCACGGTGGCGACCGAGGTCGCCGCCCGCCACCCGGAGATCCGCATCGAGCACCAGCTCGTCGACTCGTGCGCGATGCGGCTCATCACCTCGGCCGCGGCGTTCGACGTCATCGTCACCGAGAACATGTTCGGCGACATCCTGACCGACGAGGCCGCCGTGCTCGCCGGCTCGCTGGGGCTCTGCCCGAGCGCGTCGCTGGGCGATGGGACGCGCGGGGTCTACGAGCCGATCCATGGCTCGGCGCCCGACATCGCCGGCAAGGGGCTCGCCAACCCGATCGGGACGATCCTGAGCGCCGCGATGCTGCTCCGGCACTCGCTGCGGCTCGACAAGGAGGCGGCCGTGCTCGAGCGCGCGGTGGCGCAGGCCATCGCCAGCGGCGCACGGACGGCGGACCTCGGCGGCAAGCTGTCGACCCAGGGGATGGGCGAGGCGGTCCGCGCGAAGCTCGCGGGCTGAACGCTCCCTCCAGGCGGCCTCGGGCGAGCCCCTCACCGGGGCTCGCCGCGCGCAATCTACGGCGCGATCGCTCTCTTCTCGCCCCCTTCCCTGCACGGCCATCGACGTGTGGACACAAGGCCCCTTCGCAGGCCGCTCCTACGCGTTGCTCCCAGGCTGTCCAGTCCACCGCTTTCTTCGCTCGAATCCATCGCTCTTCGCCCCCGACCATCGACCAGGACGGGACGGTATGTGTCGTGGACGGGTCCGATGGTGGCCCTGACGATCTCCTGTGTGAACCGCGGGAGCATGTGCTCCGGAGACGCAGTCGCGCGGATCTCCCCCATCGGCCTTCACGCTGGAGATCCTGGCGGACGACACGATCGCGCGAGCCTTCATGAAGCATCCTTCGCCGCGCGGCGGTCGCTCGCGGTCGACGCCCGGGTGCTCCGCGCCATCCGATCCATCTCCGTTGATCGAGCTGTTCGCGTTCTAGGCACCACTGCCGAAGCCTCATAAGGACAGGCCTTCCCGCGCCCGGTCCTCGTAGCATCGCAGTCCGGCGCGCCTGCGCTCCTCTGCGCTGGCCAGCCAGAGCGATGACGCGGCGTCCGGCGCCCGGGATCTGCGAGGAGCGCGCGCAGCCGCCGGAGCACGTGGGAGGCCGGCGAGCGCCGCGCAGCCGCGGCTCGCGCCCTCCCAGGCAGCCGCGGCTCGCTCTCCCCGGAAGGAGCGCGTGACGCCTCCCTCGCGGCGCGCACGGCCTCGCAGAAAGCGTCCATGGTGTCTCAGGTGTCCTTTATGCGGTAATCGACATCACCTCCCGAACACCACACATGATCGTGCGGCGGGGGATCTCAGGTCCCCGCGTGTCAAAGCTCGTCGCCATGACGGGCGATGACTCCATTCGACATGGATTGATGTGCACAGGAGAACGGGAACATGAGCCAATTGACGAAGTTCGCATCGCTCATCGCCCTCTCGACGGCCCTCTCCGCGGCCGGTTGCATGGCCGAGGCGACGACGTCGGACGCGCCCACCGACGACGTGATGAGCGAGACCGACGAGGCGAAGCAGGCGTTCCAGGCCGAAGAGATGGATTCCGCTGATCAGGAGTCGAGCGCGAATCCGGCGATGGACGAGAGAGCGACGGATCCCGGCGCAGCAAGCGCCAGCGCGCCGGCCCCCGGCGCGCCCGATGTCGGCGCCGCGGACCCCGGCTCGACGAACCCGACTGGCGAGGAGGGCGTCGGCGAGAAGCCCGATGCGGCCCGCTGGTGGGGCGGCGGCTGGGGCTTCCGGCCCTGGGGCTGGGGCGGCGGCTGGGGCTTCCGGCCCTGGGGCTGGGGCGGCGGCTGGGGCTTCCGGCCCTGGGGCTGGGGCGGCGGCTGGGGCTTCCGGCCCTGGGGCGGCTGGGGCGGCGGCTGCGGCTGGGGCGGCTGGGGCGGCGGCTGCGGCTGGTAGGACGCCGCGCTGACACGGTTCGCTTGAGAAGGCCCTGCTGACGCCCGCTCCGCGCCCCCGATGCGGCGCCGCCGCGGCTCGGTCCTCGCCACGGCAAGGCGCCGGTAAGGGGTCATGAGCGGACGATGAAGCGACGGGCCCTCTGACGGGTCGAGGCTCCCTCACGCGGCCGCGGAGGGGGCCTCGACCGCCACCGCGGTGCACCCGGATCGCCCGCACGGGTTTGCGAGCGGTCCGGGGTACCCGGGATCGAGCGTCGGCCTCGGCGAGGCTCGGGACGCGGCTTACGGGGAAGCGGGTCCTCGTGTAGCACCACCACGTGACCCCCATGCAGGTGAGATAAAAGTCACGCGCGCGGCGCGACGGTGCGCTGGCTCTATCGAGCGGAGGCGGTCCGCGTCGAGCCCCCGCGCGCCGCGGTGGGCCGCTCGAGCGGCGCTTCCGGGCGGCCGAGCTTCTCCGCGCGCTCGGTCACCCAGAAGCGCTCCGCGTCTGCCGCGGTCCAGGCAGACTCATCGAGCAGCGGGAGGAGCGCATCGAACAGCGCCCGCGCGCTCTGGAAACGGTGGCGCGGGTCCTTGGCGAGGCACCGCAGGACGAGGCGGTCGACCGCGCGAGGGACGGTGGGGCCGCGCCGCACCGACGGCGCGAGGGGCGCCTTCGTCATGTGCGCGACGAAGAGCTGCCCCGACGACGAGCCCTCGAACGGCAGCTCCCCGGTGAGCAGGAAGTAGAGCGTGCCGCCGAGCGAGTAGATGTCGCTGCGCGCATCCGCCCGATCGCCACGACACACCTCCGGCGCCATGTAGGCGGGCGTCCCGCAGAGCATTCCGCTGTTCGTGAGCTCGGCGTCCCGGCCGCCCTCGACCATCCGCGCGACCCCGAAGTCGAGCAGCTTGAGGAAGTCGTGATCGTCGCCAACGCGGGTGACGAAGAGGTTCTGCGGCTTGATGTCCCGGTGGATGATCCCGGCCTCGTGCGCCTCGATGAGCGAGCGGCAGGCCTGCAGGGCGAAGCGCAGGGCGCGCGCCACGGGCATGGGGCCGTAGCTGCGCACGATCGCGGCGAGATCGGCCCCGCGCAGGTGCTCCATGGCGATGTAGTAGATGCCGTCGTCGCTCGCTCCGAAGTCGAAGATCCGGATGGTGTGCGGATCGCTGAGCTTGCTCGCCGCGTGCGCCTCCTGCTCGAAGCGCTTCGGCACCGCCGGGTCCGGCGCGTCCCGCGTCCTCAGGAGCTTGAGGGCGACATCGCGGTGGAGCGTCTCGTCCCACGCGAGCCAGACCTCGCTCATCCCCCCTTTGCCGATCGGCGCCTCGAGCCGGTACCTGCCCAGCTTGCGCGCCTGATACACCTGCTGCTGCGCGGCCCACACGACGTGGCTCGACAGCGCCCCGATCACCCCCGAGGCAGGGACGAAGATGTAATGGCTCGCGGCCGTGAGCAGCGTCGTCGGATCGAGCCACGCCGCCTGGATGGACGGGGAGAAGATCGCGGCGATGCCCATCGTCGCCGGGAAGGCGAGGAACATCGGCGCGGAGGCGAGGAGCGCCTTGCTGAACGGCGCGGGCACGAGCGCCGTGCGGAGCAGCACGACGATGGAGAGCCCGTGCATGTACGCGCTCGTCAGACCGCCGAAATCGAGCGCCATCAACGAGATGAAGATCGCGGCGGTGAGGAACGCGGCCTCGTACCCGAGGAGCACGACGCGCCCCGAGAGCGTCGGGCGCCCCGAGAGCCGGTACACGGCGAGGGAGAGCGCCTGCTCGAGGACGCGCAGGACGATGCAGCGCCACACCGGCGCCGCGGGGTACAGCACGGTCGCCATGAACACGTCGACAAGCGTGAACGCCGGCCATATCCAGAGCGCGACCCGGAAAGCGCGGCGGACCGCGCGACGAACGCTCTCCGCATCGTGGGCGCCCGGCGCGCTGCGCCGCGTGCCGAGCGGGCGAGTCTCGCGCTCTCTGAGCATGCGCGCCGCGGCCGATCGCTCAGCGCGGAGAGCCTCTCGGAGCAGCGCACGCTTCATGGCAATCTCGAGGGTCGCCAGAGCCACGCCGAACGTCAAGCGAGCGTTGTTCTCTTCTCGTGCGGCAGGTTTCCTCGGCCACGATGCCGGGCTGCGCTGCCCGCCGTCTCCCACCCCGGATGTCGTACCAACATGACCGTTCGCCGCCCCACATGCCGTGTTCGTCCGCCGTGCACACACATGCCCGTGAGGTCATGAATCCTGTCAGCGCCTCGGGGGAGCGGCGCGGCGGGACGCCGAGGCGCGGCGAGGTGACCGGGGCGCCTGGGGGCTGGGCTCTCGTCGCCTTGGCCGCCGGCCCGCGGCGCGGGTCAGGCGCCAGGCGCCGCTCGCGCCTCGGCGCCGCGGGCTCGAGCTCAGCGGGCCGTCACGCCCCGGGCCGCGGCGGTCGCCCTGGTCAACCGGCCGGATCCATGCTTGAAAGCTCGCCACTGTGCCGCTCTCGCCCGAAAGCTTTCGCCGGCTGTTCGCAAGCCGCCCCGTCGTCCTCGCGCCCATGGAGGACGTGACGGACGCCGTGTTCCGCCGCGTCGGCCGGGAGCTCGGCGCCGAGCTGTGCGTGACGGAGTTCGTCAACGTCGAGGGGCTGCTGCGCGGGTGCAAGACCGCGCGGCGCAAGCTCGCCCTGGCCGACGGCGATCAGCCGACGGCGATCCAGATCTACGGCGCCAACCCGGAGCGCCTCGCCGAGGCCGCGCGCGTTGCCGAGCAGGCCGGACCGGCGTTCCTGGATATCAACTGCGGCTGCTGGGTGCCGAAGATCGCCGGACGAGGCGCGGGCGCGGGCTGGCTCCGCGATCCGGAGGCGATGGTGGCGATGGCCCGCCTCGTGACGCGCTCGGTCGCGCTCCCGGTCACCGTGAAGACGCGCATCGGCTGGGGACCGGAGTCCCATATGCCGATCGTCGACCTCGCGCGCCGCCTCGAGGACACCGGCGTCGCCGCGCTCACGATCCACTGCCGCACGGCCCAGATGGGGCACAGCGGCGCGGCCGACTGGAGCTGGGCCGCCCGGGCGCGCGAGGTCGTGTCCATCCCTGTCGTGGTGAACGGCGACATCAAGACCGCCGACGACGCGGACCGCGCCCTCCGCGAGACGGGCTGCGCCGGCGTGATGGTCGGCCGCGCCGCCATCGACCACCCCTGGATCTTCCGCGAGGCCCGGGCCCTCCTCGACGATGGCGTGCACCTCCCGCCGCCGACGGCCGAGGAGCGGCTCGCCCTGTGCCGCGCGCACCTCATCGCGAACACCGAGGCGCGCGGCGAGCCGCACGGCGTGCGCGTGACCCGGCGCCACCTGACCGGCTATCTCCGCGGCCTCCCCGGCGCGTCGGCCCTCCGGCGCGAGCTGCTCTTCTGCGACAGCCTGTCGGGGTGCCTCGACATCCTCGACAGCGCCGCGCAGCGGCTCGCGGCCTGAGGCGCGGCAGGCCGGCGGCCGCGCCGCCTACATGCCCACGGGCGTCGCGTCGTCGACCGGGGCGGGCTCGCCGTTCTGCGGCTCGGCGCCCGGCGGCGCGCCCATGGGATCGTGCGGCAGGCTCCCGCGGTGCGAGCGGAGCAGCACGTGAGGCGTCGCCAGGAGAAAATTGGAGACGCGGGACGTGTAGATGTCCGCCGAGCGCTCGATCTGCCGGGCCAGGTGGCTCTTGTCGTTGCCCGTGCGGAGGAGCAGCCCCCACCTCGGGTTCAACGTCTCGGCCGAGGCCTTCGCGAGCGGCGCGATCCGCGCGTCGAGCGCCGCGAGGCTCGCCTTGAGCTCGTTCATCTTCGCCTGGATCTCGCCCTCCGTCGCCCCGGCGACCGGCCCGTAGCCGGCGCGCATCCGCTGGAGCTCCAGGCGCAGCCTGGCATAGACGCGCTCCGCGTCCTCCTTCTCCCGCATCCAGAGATCGAGGCGCGCCTCGGCCCCGCGCGCCTCCTCGATCGCGAGGATCTCGTCCTCGAGCTCCCGGATGATGAGCGCCGTCCGCCAACGCAAGGCGCTCTTCGACACATGCACATCCCCATAGATGTGATCGCCGATGTAGAGGATCTCGTCGCCGGACAGCCCCAGGTGGTGCTCGACGAGCCCCGCGTTGCCGCCCAGGTAGTGCCCGCCCACGCGCAACCGGCCGGCCGGGCGCAGGAGGCCGTCCTCCGTGACCACCTCGAAGAGCGGACTGCGGCTCGAGAAGAACTCCGGCTTCCGCGCGGAGACGATGACCACGTCGAACAGGTCGCGCCACGTCATGCCGCCCGGCAGGAAGCGGTCGAACGCGTAGCTCATCATCGCGCGCGTGTAGACCCACTCCGAGTTCGTGATCAGGACGAGCTTCTTGCCCGCCTCCCGCTGGTCGAGCAGCGTGAGCGGGATCTCCGGATCGAGCAGCACGAACCGGTCCGGATCCCCGATGATCTCGGCCTTCAGCTGCCCCTCCATGTGCGTCGCGTCGAGGCGATCCTTCACGCGGCGATAGAGGTCGCTGTAGCCGAGCACCTCGGGAAGCCGGCGCTGATCGAGCAGATCGACCAGCTTCGCGTACATGCACCCCTCCGACAGAGAGAAGAGCGTGTTCAGGAAGACGTAGCGCCCGTCGGCGAGGTCGACGATCGTCCGCGCGTAGGTCGCGCGCTGGGTCTCGAAGTCGATCGGCTTCGTGCCGTGGAAGGCCCGCTTCACGTAGCCGAACCGATTCACCTTGAGCAGATTGCCGAGCTCGGTGTCCAGGATGAGCCCTCGGATCACGAGGTCCGGCTCGAACGTCAGGTCCCCGACCGGCCAACCCTCGCTCTCCAGAAGATGCCGGAGGTGCTCATAGGCCCGACGCTCCCACGCCTCCACCCGGTAGTGGATCAGCGTGTAATCCATGTCGTATCCGATCGCCTTGATCGAACGGAGATTCAGCGTCCGGTTGCAGAAGATCCCCCGCTGCTTGGGCGGCGGGGCGGCGAGGCAATCCAGCTTGTCCATGGTGATCGCCCGGAGAGCGGTCGTGAGGCATACCAGGGACCCACGGCGTTGCCCACCCGGACAATCACCGTCACCCCGCCGTCAGGAGGGCGCGTTCGGCGTGTCGATGTCGTCACCGTCGTGGACGCGCACGCGCGGCCTCAGCGACGCCTGAGCCGGCTCTTCGCGCTCTGCCGCCGATCGATGCTCGTCGCGGGCCGAGCGGACCGCCCGTTCGTCGGCGCTCGCCGGGGGTCGCCGCGGTCGTCCGCCTCCCACCCGTCGTCTTCCTCGTCTTCCTCGTCCTCGTCGTCGAACAGGTCGTCGTCGTCCTCGTCGTCGTCCTCGTCGCGCGCCTCGGCCCGGCGCACCTCGAGCCCGAGCATCGTGAGCGCCTGCTCGAGCGTCAGCGCCGTCTTCACGGCCTCGAGCTCGACCCCCATGGCCTGAAGCGTCATCGCTATCTCGGGGCTCAGCCCGGACAGGATCGTCGGTGTGCCCATGAGCCGCGCGGCGGACGCCAGGTTCGAGAGCACCGCGCACAGGTGGCTATCCATGATCCAGACGGCCGTGAGATCGATGACCAGCCCCTTCGCGCCGCTCTCGTGGATGGCCCGCAGCACCTCGGTGTTCAGCTGCTCCGCGAGGTCATCGGTCACGTCCCCCTGGATGGGCACCAGGATCCGGTCCCACAGGTTGATGATGGGAAGGCGCTTGAGCTCCATGGTCATCCTAAGGTTCGATGTCGGCGATCAAGACCGTTGAGTCATCGTGCGAGCGCCGGTGTCGGCTCATGAGGGCGCGGCAGGCATCCGCGGCCTTCATTCCACGAAACAGCGATAGATCGAAGCGAGGGGAGACCCCGTCGGTGAACACGACGAGCCGGTCGCCCCGCGCGAGCTGCGCATCGAAGATCCGGACCTTGCTGAGCGATGCGCCGAGGATGCCCGGGCTCTGGAGCCACTGCACGCGCGTGCCGTGCGACATCAGCTCGACGTTGCCGATGCCGCAGCCCTGGAGCCGCCCCTCCCGGAAGCGACAGATCATGCCGGCGGCGCCGCGGGTGCCGCGGAGCCGCACGTGGAGGCGATCGATGAGGGCGCGGACGTCCTCGCCGCTCGGCGCGTCGGCGAGCGCCTTGAGCGCGACGTTCGCCGCGGCCGCCGCGTGCTCGCCGTGGCCGAGGGCGTCGATGACCGCGAAGAGGACGCCGTCTTCCCCGGCCCGCACGAACGCGGCGTCGCCGCTCACGAGCTCTCCGTCCTTGGGGAGGATCGCGTACTCCACGGAGAGCTTCACAGGTGGACCTCGATCTCCACCCGCGTGCCCTTCGGCCCCGAGTCGATATGAAAGCGATCGGCCAGCCGCTTGACCCCGATGATGCCGCGCCCCATACCGGTCTTGCTCTTGTAGCGCCCGGCGAGGATCTCCTGCAGGTTCTGGATGCCTGCGCCCTCATCCACGGCGACGATGAGGAAGCGGACCGGGCTGTCGCGCTGCACCGCGAGCTCGATCGTCCCGCCAGGGGTATAATGGACGATATTTCGCGCGAGCTCGCTGACGATGGTCGCGACCTTGTGCGACGTGAAGCTCTTTGCGCCGGCCGCATCGCAAACGGCCTTCGCGCTCAGGCGCGCCTCGCTGATGTCGGCCTCCACGTTGATGACCATGACCTTCGAGCGTCGCGAAGGTCGTTCGCCGCCAATCGCCGAAATTTCCGACCTGAGCCGACCGAGCCGCGTCGGATCCACATAGAGGCGGGCTCGGCGCTCGATGCTCGGAAGGATGTCGGGGAGGTCGTCGAGCGAGAACGCCTCGGGCTGGATCTCCGCCTCCCGCATGGCCCGGAGCAAGACTCCCTCTGCGTTCATCGCCGAGAGATAGCCGAGCAGGACGTTGAGAATCTGTTCGTGCGCGGGAGTCATCCGGAAAGCGCCTGGACCGGCAGGGTACCGGGGCCCCGGGTCCGCGTCGAGTACGCGGCGACGGCATCGCCGGGTTCGCCAGCTGTGAGGCGGAAACCGCCGAGCTCCGACCGGACAGCGCCAGCAGGGCTCGCTCGGTCAATCGTCCGCATCGCGCAGGGCGTCGCCCGGCCCGTGCCCGCGCCGACCGGACGGCCCACGGCCGGCTCCAAGCAACGCCCGTGCCTGGCTGGCCGGCCCACCGAGGTCGCTCAGGCCGGGTAGTACGACGCCTGGCCTTGACGCAGCTCCTCGGTGATCTTGTTCTCCGCAAGGAGCTTCTTGAGCGGCTCCTGGAGCTCCGCCGCAGGGGTCCCCATCGCCAACGCAAGGTCGTCGATCCCTTGCCCAGGCTCGATCTCCACATGGGCGAGCAGCGCCTCGGCGATCTCGTCCCCGGAGCTCCCGGACGACAGGCTCGCGGGGTTCACCGGGCTCGCCGGAGCGGCCTGTTCGGCGATTTTCACGGGGGCCGCTACGGCGGGCGCCGGGGTGCGCGCGGCGCGCGACTTCGGCGCAGCGACGGCCGGACGCGCGCCACCTCCGCTCGTCCGCGGCGCGGCCGCCTTCTTGCGCGGCGCAGCGCGCGTCGGCGTCTTGGGCGACGGGGCGCTGCGGGGAGGCGCGGCCGGGCGGCTCGGCGCCGGAGCGCGCTCGCCCTTCCGGATCGGCTTGGCGGGAGTCGCGGCCGGCCCGGTCGATATCCCAGCGGCGCTGATGTCGACTTGCAGGTACCGCGCGGCGGTCCGGAGAACGTCCTTACGGACCAGCGCTCTCATGCCCTCCAAGAACTCGGCCACGGAAGCGCGAATCTCATTCTCGATCTCGACATCGGATATCACGCAGCCGCCGTCTCATGAATCCCTCGGAATGTCAACGTCTTCCACGCACAGTGGCCCGCACAGGCCGGAGAAACCAGGTGTTCCTGCGCCGGTCGGGGCTCGCGACCGGGCGCCGGATCCCTGGCTGGGGCCGCGCGCGTTCGGTGTGAATTTGCCGTTTTATCAAATGAAATGCTGGCAAGATCTGAAACGCATCGAGAGATCATGTCGGGACCCTCCGTCCGCACGCATGGGCCTCGCGCTCGGGCAGAGATCGACTCGCCGCTCACGGCCGCGCCAGGGTGGCGGCCCTGTGGGTGTGCTCAAGCAGCCTTGACGGCGCGGAGCGACGCGCGGCGCAACGGGCGGAGCTGCGACGCCGCAAAGGCCGCGCCGAGGGCGAGCCCGCGGAGCGTCAGCCGCATGCGGAGGACGTCGAGATACCCCTCGCGGTGCAGGGCGGTGATCGCCCGGCGAACGTCGGTCCGACGCACCTGAAGGGCCGTGGTCAATGTGTCGAGGGTCACCGTCTTGCCCTCGCTCTGGAGGGCAACCAGCGTCCGGAGAAGATGCGGCGCGAGGTCCTTGTTGGTCATGGCGCGTACCGTAACCGCCTGCTGAACGGCCGTACAGTTTGTCGCGGCGTTTTTCTCCGAGTCGCCTGCGGGGAGCGCTGGAGACGCCCCGAAGGCGACCGTCGTCTATGGTAGGTCCTCCCCGTGCGCTCCGACGCCTCACCTCCTCAAGCCGTGATCCTCGCCGGCGGACTCGGCACCCGGATGCGCCCCCGGACGGAGCGCACCCCGAAATTCCTGCTGCCCGTGGCCGGACGGCCGTTCGGGGCGTGGCTCCTCGAGCGGCTCGCCGCAGCGGGCTTTGGTGAGGTGGTCCTCTGCGTGGGCCACCTCGGCGACGCCGTTCGACGGGCGATGGGCGACCGGTTCGCGGGCCTGCCGCTCCATTATGCCGACGACGGCCCCGATCTCCTGGGCACGGCCGGCGCGCTGCGCCGCGCGCTGCCCCAGCTGGCTCCTGTGTTTCTCATGACCTACGGCGACTCCTACCTCCCGTTCGACTACCTGGCCCCGCTCCGGGACCTCTGCACACACCCCGGCGCGCTCGGAACGATGGCCGTGTACCGGAACGAGGGTCGGTTCGATGCGTCGAACGCCGCGGTCTCGGGCGACCTGGTGGTGCGTTACGAGAAGCGGCGCGCGGGCGCGCCGCCCGACCCTGCGCTCGACCACATCGATTACGGCGCCACCGCGCTCCGCCGCGAGGTCGTCGAGGCGCTGCCAGCCGACGCGCCGCTCGGCTTCGAGGTGGTGCAGCGCGACCTCGCGGCGCGCGGCCTCCTCCGGGCCTTCGCGGTCGCGGCGCGCTTCCACGAGATCGGCTCGGAGCAGGGCCTCCGCGATCTCGAGGCCGCCCTCACGACCGCGGCCGCGGCGGAGGAGCGGGGATGATCGTCTCTCGCGCCCCGGTCCGCTTCTCCCTCGGCGGCGGCGGGACCGATCTGCCCGCGTACTCCGGCCGCTTCGGCGGCTACCTCGTGTCGGCCGCCATCGACAAGTACATCTACGTGACGGCCAACAAGCGCTTCCACCGGGACATCCGCCTCGCGTACTCCAAGACCGAGATCGTCCCCTCGGTGGACGCGATCGAGCACCCGATCTTCCGGGAAGCGCTCCGGATGATGGGAATCGAGCACTCGATCGAGCTCACGAGCGTCGCGGATCTCCCCGCGAACTCGGGCCTCGGCTCGTCGAGCTCGTTCACGGTCGCCCTCCTCAACGCCCTGCACACGTACAAGCGCGACTTCGTATCGTCCGAGCAGCTCGCTCGCGAGGCCTGCTCCATCGAGATCGAGCGCCTCGGAGAGCCGATCGGCAAGCAGGACCAGTACATCGCCGCTTACGGCAACGTCACGGCGTTCACGTTCTCTCCGGACGGCTCGGTGCACGTCGAGCCCGTCCCGGTCCGCGACGAGGTGCTGGACGAGCTCGAGAGCAACCTGCTCATCGTGTGGAGCGGCGTCGAAAGAGCGGCCAGGATCGTGCTCTCGGAGCAGGGCCGGCGGCTGCAAGACCTGGAGCCCGCGGTGGTCGAGCGGATGCACCGCATCAGGGAGATCGGCCGCGACGTGCACCGCATCCTCGTCACGGGCAGGCTCGACGATTATGGCGAGCTCCTCCACGCCCATTGGACCCAGAAGCGTAAGCTCGCGTCCAAGATGACCGACGAGGTCCTCGACGAGATCTACGAGATCGCTCGAGGCGCGGGGGCGCTCGGCGGCAAGCTGATGGGGGCCGGCGGCGGAGGCTTCTTCATGTTCTACGTCCGGCCGGCGGAGCGGCGCCGGGTGCTGGAGGCGCTCGCCGCGAAGGGCCTGCGCGTCCTGCGCTTCCGCTTCGATCTCGACGGCGCACGCATCGTCGCGAACCTGCACCGATCGTGAGCGGGCGCGCCGGCGCACCCCTCGTGCTGGGCATTTCAACGGGACTCTGGCTATAGATCGGCCATGCCTCAGAGCACGCACGACTTCGTCGAAAAGTACCTCCGCGAGACGTCCGAGATCGCCCTCGCGACGAGCCCCGACGACATGGCTCGCGTCATCGAGATCCTCTTCGATGCGTACCGGAGCGATCGCACCATCTACACGTGCGGCAACGGCGGCTCGGCGGCCAACGCGAGCCACCTCGCCTGCGACATCGCCAAGTTCACGTGGGTCGATGGCAAGCGGCGCTTCAAGTGCACCTCGCTCTGCGACAACGCAGCGCTCCTCAGCGCCCTCACCAACGACGTCGGCTTCAACCGGATCTTCCTCGAGCAGCTCGACGGCCGCATGATCGCGGGCGACGTGCTCGTGTGCCTGAGCGTGCACGGCGGCTCGGGCGCCGATCGCGCCGGCCCATGGTCGCAGAACCTCGTCGCCGCCGCGGATTTCGCGAAGAAGACGGGGGCCAAGGTGGTCGCGCTCGTCGGCTACGACGGCGGCGCCCTGCGCCAGATGGCCGACGCCAGCGTGATCGTGCCGAGGACGCGGGCGGGCTACACGTCGACGCCGCACGTGGAGGGCTTCCACGAGGTCTACCACCACCTCATCTGCGAGCGGCTCCTCCAGCTCGTGGCCGAGAGCTGAGCCCTGCGTGGCGAAGCGCGGGATCCTGCTCGACCGCGACGGCACGCTCATCGACGTGGTGCGCGATCACGAGCTCGGCGTCGTCGTGACCGCGTTTCATCCGGATCAGATCCGCCTCCTCCCCGGCGCGATCGAGGGCCTGCGGCGCCTCGCGGACGCCGGGTTCCTGCTGGCGATCGCGACCAACCAGCCGGGCGCGGCGAAGGGCCAGGTCCCGTGGGAGGCGATCGAGCGCACGAACCGCGCGCTCGTCGATCGGCTCCGCGAGGCCGGCGTCGCGATCGCGGCGCTCGCGGTGTGCCCGCACCACCCCGAGGGCGGGCCGGGCGGCGATCCGGCGCTCATCGGCCCGTGCGACTGCAGGAAGCCGCAGCCGGGCATGCTCACGGCGCTCGCGCGCGACCTCGATCTCGACGTCGCGGCGAGCTGGATGATCGGCGACGCGCCGAGCGACGTGGCGGCCGCGCGCGCGGCGGGCATGCGGGCGGGCCTCGTCATGGATGGACGCCGCTGCGAGCTGTGCCCGCTCCGCGGCGAGGCGGATCTCCCCTGTCCCGATCGCGCGGCGCCGCGCCTCGATCTCCTCGCCGCCGAGATCCTCGCCGAGCCGCGCGGCTAGCGGACTCTGGCGCGCCAGGCCGTGCCGCGCCGCCCGATGGCCCGCGCGCGGCGTGCTACCGTCCCGCCGTGACGCCTCCTCCGGATCACGACGGCGGCGCGCTCGACGATCGGGGCGCCCGCGACGACACCCCGGCCACCGCGGCCGAGCTCGACGCTCGCCTCTCGGCGGCCCGCTACATCTCCGATCCGGCGACCTCACTCGCGCTCTGGCTCGCCCTCCGGATGGGGCGGCCGCTGCTGATCGAGGGGCCGGCCGGCGTCGGCAAGACCGATCTCGCCCGCGCCGCCGCCGAGGGGCTCGGCCGAGGGCTCATCCGGCTCCAGTGCTACGAGGGCCTCGACGAGGCGAAGGCGCTGTACGAGTGGGACTACGCGAAGCAGATGCTCTACACGCAGCTGCTCCGCGACGCCGTCGCGAAGGAGATCGCCGGCGCGGCGAGCCTCGCCGCAGCCGCGCGCGCGATCGCGGGGAGCGAGGCGTCGTTCTTCAGCGAGCACTTCCTGATCGCGCGCCCGCTCCTCGCGGCGCTGCGGAGCGCCGCGCCGGTCGTCCTGCTCATCGACGAGGTCGATCGCGCGGACCCTGAGTTCGAGGCGTTCCTGCTCGAGGTGCTCTCCGACATGCAGGTCACGATCCCCGAGCTCGGCACCATCCGCGCCGCGCACCCGCCGCTCGTCCTGCTGACGACGAACGCGACGCGCGAGATGACCGAGGCGCTGCGCCGCCGGTGCCTGCACGCGTTCCTGGACTACCCGCCTCCGTCGCGCGAGGTCGCCATCCTGAAGGTCGCCCTCCCGGGGATCGAGCCCCGCCTCGCGGCGCAGATCGTGGCGTTCGTCAGCGCCCTGCGGGCCATGGATCTGCGGAAATCGCCCGCGATCAGCGAGACGATCGACTGGGCCCGCGCGCTGCTCCTGCTCGGCAAGCGCGCGGTGACACCGGAGCTCGCGCGCGACACGCTCGGCGTCCTGCTCAAGCACCAGAGCGACCGCGGCGACGCGGAGGCGAAGCTCGGCGCCCTCGTGCGTGCCGCCGAGCACGCGGGCGCGGACGAGCCGGCTACCTGAGCTCGGCCACCTTCTCGCCGAACAGCTTCTCGAGCCGCCCGAGCATGGCGTCGTTCGGCTCGACGCGCAGATCACGCCCCAGCGACAGCACCGCCTCTGCCCCGTCGTCGAGCTGGATCACGAGCTGCACCGGGCACACCCCGGGGCTCGCCCGCAGGAGCGCCCCGAGCCGATCGATGTGCTCGCGCCTGGCGCTGCGCGACTTCAGCGTGATCGCCACGCTCCGGGTCTGCGCGAGGATGGCGTCGGCGAGCGGCTGCACCTCGTCGAGCAGCAGGGTCGGCTCGCGCGGCGCGGCCTCGGCCTCCTCGGCCCCCTCCTCCACCATCGGGAAGCTGATCTTCCCCGAGATCAGGACCGGCTCCCCCCGGTTCAAGAGATCCGCATAGCTCTCGATCTGCTTCTCGCGCACCTTGACCTCGACCCGGCCCGTCGTGTCCTCGAGCACGAAGAACGCGATCTTGCCGCCGCCCCCCTTGAAGATGCGCTCTCGGTAGCCCTCGACCATCCCGCCGACGCGCACCCTGGCCCAGGCATCCATGCCGGCCAGCGCGCTCACCGCGGTCACGTCGAAGCGGTTGAGATCCACGCCGTACCGATCGAGCGGGTGACCCGAGACGTAGAACCCGAGCGACTGCTTCTCCCGCGAGAGCGTCTCGCGCAGATCCCAGTCCTCGACCATCGGGTAATCGTCCAGCCTCACCTCGCTCTTGGACGCCACCGCCGCGAACAGGCCGATCTGCGCGCTGTTCCGCTCCTTGCTCGCGGAGCGCGAGCGCTCGAGCGCCCTGTCGATGCCGGCGAACGCCCGCGCCCGCGAGATGCCCCGCGCGTGGAGGCTCGCGTCGAACGCGCCGCACTGCACGAGCGCCTCGAACACGCCCTTGTTGACCCGCCGCGGATCGACCCGCTCGGCGAAGTCGAACAGATCCGCGAACGCGCCGCCCGCGTCCCGCGCCTCGAGGATCGCCTCGAGCGCCGACTCGCCGATGCCGCGGATCGCGCCCATTCCGAAGCGGATCTTCGGATCGTACGGGTCCCTTAGCCGCGAGCCTCCGCGCCGGGTGCCGGCCACGCGTTTGCCGTTCGTCGCCGGCTTTGCGCTGTAGACGACGGTGAAGTCGGTCTTGGACTCGTTGATCTCGGGCGGGAGGATCTCGACCCCCCACGCGCGCCCCTCCGCGATGATCCGCACGACCTTCTCGATCTTGTCGCGGTCGGCCGTCATCAGCGCGCAGAGGAACTCGACCGGGTAGTGCGCCTTGAGGTAGGCCGTCTGGTAGGTCAGCAGCGCGTATGCCGCCGAGTGGCTCTTGTTGAAGCCATAGCCCGCGAAGTACTCGAGGAGCCCGAAGATGCGCTCGGCGTCCTCGGCCTTCACCCCGTTGTTGAGCGAGCCGTCGACGAACGTCGCCTTCTGCTTCGCCATCTCCTCGGGCTTCTTCTTGCCCATGGCGCGCCGGAGCAGATCGGCGCCGCCGAGCGTGTAGCCCGCGAGCTTCTGCGCGATCTGCATGACCTGCTCCTGGTAGACGATGACGCCGTACGTCGGCTGGAGGAGTTCGTCGACGAGCGGGTGCATCTTCTCGATCGGCTTGCGGCCGTGCTTGCAGTCGACGAAGTCCTTCACCATGCCGGTGCCGAGCGGCCCGGGCCGGTAGAGCGCCACGGCGGCGACGATGTCCTCGAAGGCGTCCGGCTTGAGGTCCTTGAAGAGCTGCTGCATGCCGCTCGACTCGAGCTGGAACACCCCGGTGGTCTCGCCCGACTGGAGGAGCGCGTAGGTGGCGGTGTCGTCGAGCGGCACCGTGTTCACGTCGAAGCGCTTGCCCTCGTTGCCCGCTAGGTCGGGCCGCGCGTTCACGAGCCGCACCGCGATGTCGATGACGGTGAGCGTCTTCAGCCCGAGGAAGTCGAACTTCACGAGCCCGGCCAGCTCGGCGTCGTCCTTGTAGTACTGCGTGACGAGCTGCTCGCCGTTCTTGAAGCAGGGGACGTGATCCCAGAGCGGCCCCTCGCTGATCACGACGCCGGCGGCGTGCATGCCCGCGTGCCGCGTCAGCCCCTCGAGCTTCTGCGCCTGTTTCAGGAGCTCCGCGACCGTGGGGTCGCTCTCCTTGAGGGCCTTGAGCTTCGGCTCGATCTCGAGCGCCTCGGGGATCGTGTACATGATCCCCGGGCTCTTCTGCGGGATGAGGCTCGCGATCTTCTGCGCCTCGTTCGCGGGGAACGCCATCGCCCGCGCGACGTCCTTGATCACGCTCCGCGCCTTGAGCTCGTGGAACGTCGCGATCTGCCCGACGGAGGGTTTGTCGGCCTCCTTGCTGTACTTCTTGGTGACGTAGGAGATGACCTCGTCGCGCCGGTCCATGCAGAAGTCGACGTCGAAGTCGGGCATGCTCACGCGCTCCGGGTTCAGGAAGCGCTCGAACAGCAGGTTGTACGGCAGCGGATCGAGATCGGTGATCTCCATGGCATAGGCGACGAGCGAGCCCGCGCCCGATCCGCGGCCCGGCCCGACCGGGATGCCGTGGTCCTTGGCGTACTTGATGAAGTCCCAGACGATGAGGAAGTAGCCCGGGAAGTCCATCTGGACGATGACGTTGAGCTCGACGTCGAGCCGCGCGCGGTAGGTCGCCTCGTCCACTCTCCTGCCCGTCTGCGCGATCTGGGCGAGCCGCTTCGTGAGGCCGTCGTGCGCCACGTGCCGGAAGTACGACGCCGAGTCCGAGAACCCGCCCGGCAGCGGGAACGTCGGGAGCATCGGCTTGCCGAGCTTGAGCTTCAGCGTCGAGCACCGCTCGGCGATCTCGAGCGTCGACCGCACCGCCTGCGGGTGGTCGCGGAACAGGTGCATCATCTCGTCGGCGGGCTTGAGGAACATCTCGAAGCTGCCGTGGTGCGCGGCGCTCGCCTCCGCGAACGTGCGGTTGGCCGCGATGCACGACAGGTAGAGCTGCCCCTCGCCGTCCTCGCGCGCGCCGAAGTGCGCGTCGTTGGTCGCGACGAGCGGAAGCCCCAGGTCACCCGCCGCCCGCGCCAGGATGCCGTTGAGCACCGACTGCTCGACCAGCCCGTGGTCCTGCAGCTCGACGTAGAGGCTCCCCGGCTGGAAGCAGTCCCTGAGCCGGCTGAGCGCCTCGCGCCCCTCCCCCTCGCCCTGCTCGAGGATCCGCTGGGCGACCACGCCGCCCATGCAGCCGGTCAAGCCGATGAGCCCCGCGCTGTGCTGCGCCACCGTGTCGAGCCGCACGCTCGGCGCGAGCCCGCTCACGGGATCGACGTGCCCCTGGGAGACGATGCGGACGAGGTTCTTGTAGCCCTCCTCGGACGCGGCGAGCAGCACGAGGTGATCGACGGGCGTCTCGTCCACGCCCGAGCGCGACACCTGCCCCGCGGCCGCGCCCCAGCTGCGGGCGACGTTGACCTCGCAGCCGATGATCGCGCCGATGCCCTGGTCCTTGCAGGCCTTGTAGTGCTGAATCGCCCCGAACATGTTCCCGTGGTCGGTCAGGGCGACGGCGCGCATTCCCAGCGATTTGGCGCGCGCGGCCAGATCCTTGACGCGCAGCGAGCCGTCGAGGAGCGAGTACTGCGAATGCACGTGGAGGTGGATGAACTCAGCGGTCACAGCAGGCTTCCAGGGGGCTTCTCATCGTGGTGGTAGTCGGGAAAGACCGGTAATCCGGGAGAGGGTGCGGAGCGCGAGATCGGGAGGCGCTGGGACAATCCACCAACGCTCGCCGGCGGGCTCACATATAGCGCATTGCGCAGCGGGGATCGCCCTTGATGAGCCGCGCAGGCCGGCGCTAGCATGTGCGCCCGTCTGAGAGCACTTGCCTGATCCGGGGTGGGGTTTCCAGAAAGTGAGGTCGATGATGCGTCAATCCCGTATCGCCGTCGCGGTGTATTTGGCGACCGCGCTCGTGTCCGCTGCCGGTTGTGGCTCCGAGGCCACGGCGCCTGTCGTTCAAGACGTCGACCTCGGCCAGCCGCCCGCGCCGGGGCCGGAGCAGGCAGGGGATGGCGAGAGCGTCGCGTTCGCGATCGACCGGCTCTTCCTCGGCGATACGGATCGCGACGGGAAGAAGGCGGCCGGCAGCTGGAAGCAGTACGGATTCAACCTCGACGGCAAGGTGTCCAGCACCGTATCACAGGACCTGTGCAAGCCGGTGGATGACACCGCCCCTTCGGAGGTCTATCCGGACGGCGCCGATGGGATCGACAACGCCTTTGGCAGCAAGCTCGTCGGCCTCATCTCCAACCTCCTGACCGACCCGTCGACCCGGGTCAGCGACGCCATCGGCAAGGGCGATTTCACGGTGATCTTCAAGGTCGACGGGCTCGGCGAGCGGTCGTCCTACAACCCCCTCACCGCGAAGCTCTACGGCGGCGCCACGCTGGGCGAGGCGCCCACCTGGGATGGCGCCGACCGGTGGCCTGTCGTACCGGAGCTCCTCGACGACGCTCAGGACGTCGAGAGCTCCAAGGTGGTGTTCCCGGCCAGCTACGTCGTCGACGACACATGGGTTTCGGGCCCGGATTCACAGGTCACGTTCCAGCTGAACCTGACGGTCTCGGACACCATCATCGGTCTCACGATCCGCAACGTGAGGATCGCGATGGATCTCGCGCCCGATCACAACTCGGTGGTCAAAGGGACCATCGCGGGCGTGCTCGAGACGGCTGTCCTCGTCGAGGAGCTCCGCGGCGTCATCGGCGCCGTACAGCCGAATTTCTGCGAAAGCCCCGCGCTGGAGACGATCCTCGACCAGGTCCGCCGCGCCTCGGACATCATGAAGGATGGCAGCCAGGACCCGAGCAAGGAGTGCGACGCCATCTCCATCGGCATCGGGTTCACCGCGAAGGCGGTCCAGCTGGGCGAGATCGCGCCGCCTGCCGAGACGACCGGCGTGCCGTGCCAGCCGGCGCCCGCTGACGAAGGCTGATCGCCGCGCGACTCCCATCCACAGGCGGCCGCTGCGTCGCGCACGCCTCCTGGGCTCCGCGGGCACCTCCCGGGTGCCCGCGCCCGCCGGAATCCCCACAGCCTGCGACGTGCAGCCTGCTCCGCTGGCTCCGACCACCCGCGAAGATCGTGCTCGCGCTTGAGCCGTCGCGCCCCCCGCGAGCGTCTCAAGGAGCGACCCCACCCGTCCAGGGTACGCGCTGAGGCAAGGGAGGTCTTGCCAGCGCGCTCTCTCGGTCCGCCCGCTGGTGGGCGGGCCGCGAGGCGCCCTCTTCCTGGTTTCGTTCGTCCTGACTTTTCGCTAGAAGTCGGCATCGCTTCGAGCGTCCACCACGCAAGTACCCGATGGCGGTGAAGATTCATGGCGAGCTGCCGTCCAAGGGCGTCAGCCCGGCGGGTCGCCGATGCGAGCTCTGGCTCGTGCCCCTCAGAGGAGAACAAGGTCCATGCGTAGATACGTCGCTTCCGTTCTGTGCGCCGTGATGATGATTGGCGCTGCCGCCGCGACGGCGGGTTGCACGGCCAGCGCCTCGTTCAACGCCGGCAAGGAGCCGGTGGCCGAGCCCCCGCCCCCGCCCCCGCCGGAGCCGAAGCCCGAGCCGAAGGAGGAGAAGAAGCCCCGCCCGCGCTTCAAGCTGACGTTCAAGCTCAAGGGCAACGAGGTCTCTCTCCCCGGCCCGGTGGTCTTCGAGACGAACAGCGACAAGCTCCTGCCCGAGAGCGACGAGGTCCTCAACCTCGTCGACGACTTCCTGAAGCAGCGGGAGGATGTCAGCCTGCTCCGCGTCGAGGGCCATACCGACTCGGATGGCGAGGACGCCGCGAACCAGACGCTGTCCGAGAAGCGCGCGATGGCGGTCGCTCGCTGGCTCGTCGCGAAGGGGAACGACTGCAAGCGCTTCATCGCCGTCGGGTTCGGCGAGACCAAGCCGGTCGCCGACAACAACACGCCCGAGGGCAAGGCCCAGAACCGCCGCACCGGGTTCTTCATCGCGGCCATCAAGGGCAAGGCGGTCGACAAGCAGCCCGTGGACGGCGGCGGCAAGGTCGCCGGCGACGCCTGCAAATGACACCGCTGCGCCCGGGCGCGCTTCGTGCCGCGCGCCGCGCTCACCGCGGGCCCGAGCACGTCGGGGCACTCCCTTTCCGCTGACGGCGGAGCCCAGCGGCCGGCGCGCGCCGGCCACCGGCGCCGCTGCGTTCTCCACGCGCCGGCGGCCGACGCCGCCCTGAGATCCTTCTTTTCTTGCCTCCCCCACCAGCTTCACTATCCGTACGTCTCCACGACATGCGGAGACGTCACGACAGGTCCCTGGGTCGCTTCCTTTCCATCGCCCTCCTCGCGATCGGCCTCTTCGGCTGCAACTCCGGGGCGGGCGACGTCCGCCCGTGGACGCGGGACGACCACGATCCGCCGAACCCCGGCGAGGGGCAGGGCGGCAAGGTAGCCGCTCGGCCGGTCGCGTCCGATGAGACCGATCCAGGGCTGATCGAGCTCGCCTGGCAGCGAAACTGCTCCACCTGCCACGGCAGGGCCGGGCGAGGCGACGGCCCGCAAGGCCCGATGGTCCGCGCCCCGGACCTCACCGACGCGGCGTGGCAGGATCGGGTGACCGACGCCCAGATGGCCGACACGATCAGGAAGGGCAAGAACAAGATGCCCGCGTTCGACCTGCCGCAGCCGGTGATCGAGGGCCTCGTGAAGCGCGTCCGCACCAACCGAGCGCGCTGAAGCTCGATGAGCTCGACCCCGCAGCACGATCTCGATGAGGCGCCGGAGGAGAGGCCTGCGGAGCCGGAGGGCCGGCCGCCGTGGCTCCGGCGTCTCGCGCCGGCGATCCTCCTGCTGGGTGCGCTGGTTGCGGGGAGCATCCTCTTCAAGCGCCTGCCCGAGGAGCGGGAGGTCGAGCTGCGTCTCGACGACGCAGCGACGGTCGTGCAGCTCGACGTGACGTGGACGGATTCTTCGTCGGGCGACCGCGCGGAAGACACGGCGACGGTCATCGACAGCTCATGGCGCTTCGCCGAGGGCACGGCCCCACGGGCTGTCCTCACGAAGGTGTCGCTCCCGGACGGCCTCTACCAGGTGGAGATCACGGTCGGCAGGAAGGGCGGGCACGACGTGACGAGCCGGGCCATCACGCTCGCGGACGAGTCCCGGATCACGCTGTTCGTGCACTGAACGGCGCCCCGCGCCTCCCGCCGGCCTCGCGGAGCGCGCTTCGGCCGGCGCTCCTGGAGCGAGCCCAACAGCAGCCGGATGCGCCGGAGACCTGCCGCCGCTCATTGCGGCCGCCCGGCGCACGAGACCGTTGACGCCCGGAAACCGACAAGCAAGGCAGCGCCGTGAGTTGGACGCGTGTCTCTGAGGTACCACCTCGCGTCCAGCAAGCCGCACGCAGCCCTTGATGAAAGACCTTCGTCCTTAGCTACAAGTCATTGTTATTGTTTATATTTTTTCGCTTCCAGTGGCAGCGTTTCGGGTGGGAATGGAATGTGAGAACGAATTCCCTTGATGCGTTCCCCCCGAAACCGCTACTTCTTGGCCCGCGGAAGCAGGGCGTGGCACCTTATCCTACAACCACTTACACGCTCTGACTGGGACGATCGTGGTGCATCTTGGTGCCCCCCCGGAGGGAGCGACCATGCGGCCTGTACAGTGCCGCTGGAGGCGGAGAAGGAGAACCGATGAGGATCACCCCGTGGTATCTGGCTGCGCTCGCCCCGTTCGCCGCCATTGGTTGCAGTGGCGCGTACCTCGGCCACGCCGCTGTCGTCGCATTGACGATCGGCATCTTCCTCGGGACCCTTTCGCTCGGCCGTACCCCGAGCTCGAGCCCCGCCCCGCCGAACGCCCCTGTCTCCTGACTTTCTCGCCCAGCTGCCGCCTGCTGCACCTCGACGCGAGGGTTTCCCGAGCGCGCGACAGCGCTGGCGCTTACGCTCGGGGAGCGTGAGGTCATGACGCAAGACGCCTCGGTCGGCCGGCTCAAGCGGCTCGAAGAGTTCACGCTCATGGACCTGGAGTCCGTGCACCTCATCCTGCGCGGCGACTCGGTCATCGACTGGAGGAGGCTCAACCTGCAGGGCGAGCAGGCGGCGCGGGATCTCTTGCTGGCGCAGGAGTTCCGCCCGGACGAGCCGGGGGATCGCGCCCACCTCGAGAGCGTCAAGAACGAAGCGATCGCGTACCTGCGCCGCCATTTCGAGTTCCCGATCCCGAGCCCGGTCGCACGCGCCTCGGTCGAGGAGATCTTGCTGCTCGCCTCGGGCAAGGGCCACCGCCAGCTCTGCGCCTGCACGATCCTCAAGGCGATGCACATCATCCATCACCTGGCCGGGCGCGAGCTCCTCTTCTCGATCCCCATGTCGGACCAGGACGTCTTCCACCTCGTCGAGGAGAAGGTGTACCGGGTGATCGGCGGCATGCTCGCGGCGGGCTTCCCGATCACCGAGTTCATCGGCGGGCGGAAGAACAAGGACTCGCTCTACACGAAGCTCCTGTCGAAGACCGACACGACCGCGGCGGCCATCTACGACAAGCTCCGCTTCCGCATCGTCTGCCGCACCGTGGACGATCTGCTGCCGGTGCTCCTGTACCTGTCCGAGCGGCTGTTTCCGTTCAATTACGTCGTGCCAGGCGAGAGCACCAACACGATCCTGCGGTTCCGGAGCTACTGCGAGACGCGGCCCTTCCTTCAGCCGATGCTCGACGCGTTGCAGACCGACGTCGACGACGGGCTCACGGCAGGCGACAACAGCTTCAGCGATCGGAGCTACCGCGTGATCCACTTCGTCGTCGATCTGCCGGTGCGGCTCCCCGCCGAGATCCTCGACATGGCGCCGCCCGCGGCCTGGGCGCTCGGGCCGATCATCTTCGTCCTGTGCGAGTTCCAGCTGATCGACCGCGAGACCGAGGCGGCGAACGAGGTCGGCGAGGCGAGCCACGCCAGGTACAAGGAACGGCAGAAGCAGGCCGTCATGCGCAGGCTCAAGCTCGGGGTCCGCTCCACCCGTGATCCGGCGAGCGGCGGACCCAAGCGAGATCGCTAGCGCCGCGGTCGGCGCGAGTCGCCATCCAGACGCCGTAACGACGAGGCCGCTGGCGCGCAGCACGCTGGACCGCGCAGCGAGCCTGGACCGCGGTGGCGAGGCCAGACCGCGCAGCGCACGGACAGAACGGTCACGGCTGCGGCGGATGCGTGGGGCAACACCGCGACGAATCGAGCGGGCAGACCGGGGAGATCCGCGAGACATCCGGGGTGGGTCCCCGGAGAGCGGCACGCGTGAGCAGGGCGGCGAACGCCGCTGCGACGCCGGGAGCAGTCGGGCTATCGGAGCAGAGGCCGCCGAGCGAACAGCCTGGACGGTGACCGACGGCGCTCGATCGAGGAGGCCTGCCGGCCCCTCAATGACACCGCCGGACGAGCGGGCTCAGATGCGGCCCTTCAGCGCGTCGCGATCGAGGACGACGATCCGGCGGCGATCGATCTCGATCACCCCCTTGCGACGGAGATCGCCCAGGGTGAGCGTGACGGTCTCGCGCGTGGAGCCGATCATGCTCGCCATCTCCTGATGGGTGAACGGCGCGGAAATGAGCACCCCGCGCGGATCGGGGATGCCCCAGCGCGTCGCGGCCTTGAGCAGGAACTCACAGAGGCGGGCCTCCACATTGCGGAAGAGCATGGACGCCAGGCGCTCCTCGGTGTCCGTGTGCCGCTCGACCAGCGTGGTCACGATGGCGGCGGCGAAGTTGGCGTCGCTCGCCATCAGGTTGCGCACCGTCGCGAGGGGGATGAGGAGCGCCTCGACGTCCTCCGTGGCGATCGCGCTCTCCCGGTGGGCCGTGACGCCCCCGAGCGCAGCCTCGCCTAGCACGTCGCCGGCCCCTCTGTAGCCGAGCGACAGGCTGCGCCCGTCGCTCATCCCACGCACCAGCCGGACTCGGCCGAGGCTGAGCATGGCGAGCGCGGTCGCGGCGTCGCCCTGCGTCACCAGGTGACGCCCTTTCGCGACGCGTTGGATCGTCCCTCCGTCCGCCAGCGCCGACTGCGTGGCCGGAGAGGCCGCGTTGCCGATCGCGCCGCGCCGGACAACCCGCCGTTTGCGGGAGTCCAGGTCGAGTCCACCGTCGTTCCCGAGCGCGCCAGGCTGGACCCTGACGCTCCGTGCCATCGCATCCTTACCCATCATCATCGCGGCTGCTCCTGCGGTTTGCGGTGTCGCGGTCCTACTGTTCCGGGGGGCCCCACCGGCTGGGGGGGGCCCGACTTGTGCCGGAACCTCCCACTTGCGTTGACATCCTGGATACCCGGCCCGTACCTTTCGGTTCGAGCCGGGCACGCCCCGTGAATGAACCCCTGCACGGGGGAGCCAGTTCGACCGCTCCTCCAGCTACGGACGTTGGATGCGCCTCTTTAGCGGCAAAATTACTCCCCTCACAGAAGAACTCGTCCGCGCGCTCGTGGACAACCGCGATATCGAGTGCGAATCGAAGAAAGAGGTCGCGCTCGACGTCGAGTCGGTCTTCACGAGCTACCTGCACGCAGAGCGGGAAGCGACCGAGCGGGCGAAAGAGATCCTCCAGGCACGCGGACTGCCTCAGGGCGAGTTCAACCGGGTCAAGCGCCTGGCCGCGGAGCAGAAAGGGATCAAGACCGGCGAGGAAACGATGGATTATCTCCTCGACCAGCTGCTCGAGATGCTGATGCACTCGAACAACGTCGAGGAGGTGTTCGTCGAGGACCACGACCTGCGCCGCCGGATAAGGCCCATCCTTCGGAAGTACCTCGAGATGGACGAGGCGCTCGACACCGAGGTGCGCGGCAAGCTCCGCCACGTGCAGGAGGGCTCCCGCACCTGGGAAATCGAATACCAGCGGGTCATGGGCGAGATCCAGCGACGCAAGGGGCTGCTGTAATCGCCGCCGCCAGGCAGGCGGACTCTGAGCCGAGCAAGCGAACCGTCTGCGGCGTTTGCCGGTCCAGCGAGACGCCTCCGCCCCATGGCCTCGGTGCCCGATCCGCAGGGATATCGCCTGTGGGATAAACGCGTACCATCTGCGACCATGCCCGCGGCGGAGCGTTCCTTCTGCCGGATCGGGCTTCGTCGTGGTACCGGAGGACATCATGAGCTGGATTCCGAAGGTCGAGGCGAAGCGCCACTTCTGTCATAAATGCAAGAACGAGCTCATCTTCGAGGTGAAGCTCCAGCGCGCGGACACCTGTCCCCACTGCGGTGTCGACCTCCACTGCTGCAGGAACTGCGAGAACTGGGACCCGGCCGCGCACAACCAGTGCAAGGAGCACATCGCCGAGTACATCCCGGATCGGGAGAGAGCGAATTATTGTACTTTCTTCACGTTCAAGAACGGCGTACCGGAAGACAACTCGAAGCGCATCGCGGCTTCTCGCTCCAAGCTCGACAACCTTTTCAAGAAGAAGTAGGCGCCCGCCGGGGGAGCACGCACATGTCCACGCCTCGCTACTTGATCACCGGCGGTGCCGGGTTCATCGGAAGCAACCTCGTCGCGGCGCTGACCGCCGCCGGCGAGCGGGTCCGCGTCCTCGATAACCTCGCGACTGGCCGATGGGAGAACCTCGACGGGCTCCCCCACCAGTCGCTGATCGAGCGCATCACGGGGGACATCCGGGACGCGGCGGCGGTCGCGACGGCGGCCAAGGGGGTCGAGGTCATTCTCCACCAGGCCGCGCTCGGCTCGGTCCCGCGCAGCGTCGAGTCGCCCGTCGAGTCGAACTCCGTCAACGTCGGCGGCACGGTCACGGTGCTCGACGTGGCGCGCCGCCAGGGCGTGCGCCGGGTGCTCTTCGCCGCGTCGTCCAGCGCGTACGGCGAGACGCCCGTCCTCCCGAAGCACGAGGGCATGGAGCCGATGCCGCTTTCGCCGTACGCGGTCACGAAGCTCGCCTGCGAGCATTACATGAAGGTCTTCGCAGGCATCTACGGCATCGAGACCCTGAGCCTGCGTTACTTCAACGTCTTCGGGCCGAACCAGACGCCGGACGGCGCCTACGCCGCGGCGATCCCGCGGTTCGTCGACGCCGCCCTGCAGAACCGGCCGATCCCGATCTTCGGCGACGGCGAGCAGACGCGCGACTTCTGCTTCATCGAGAACACCGTCCTCGCGAACCTCCTCGGCGCGACGTCGTCGAAGAAGTTCAAGGGTGAGGTCATCAACATCGCCGGGGGACGCAGGATCGGGCTGAATGAGCTCTGCAAGGAGATCTCGCGGGCCCTCGGGCGGGACGTCGCGGTCGAGCACCTCCCCGCCCGCGCCGGGGACATCCGTCACTCGCTCGCCGACATCTCGCGCGCGGCCGAGCTCATCGGGTACGAGCCCCGCGTACGCTGGGAGGACGGCATCGTCCCCACGGTCACGTACCTGCGGACGCTCCGTGAGAAGGGCCCCGCGGCCGCGTCGGCCACGGTGACCTGTGGCAAGGTTCCGCTGCCCAAGGCCCAAGGGGCCTCGGACAGCGGACAAAAGGCGAGCTAGGTAGAGCGGGGCGGCTCGTGCGGAGCATGACCGGCTTCGGGCTCGGTGACGCTTCGCTCACCGATGGGCGCGTCGTCGCCGAGATCCGCTCGGTGAACCAGCGCTTCCTCGACGTGCGCGCGCGGCTCCCGCGCGAGCTCGTCGATCTCACGATGTTCGCCGAGCAGGTGGCGCGCGAGCGCCTGCGGCGGGGACGCATCGAGATCATCGTGCGCACCGAGGGCGCGGTGCTGGCCCCGAGCACGCTCGACAAATCGAAGGCGCGCGCGGCGTTCCGCGCCCTGGCGGAGCTCCGCGACGAGCTCGCGCCGGGCGCCGACGTGCCGCTCTCGCTGCTCTGCGCCGTGCCGGACCTCTTCGCGCCCGCTGGCGGCCACGAGATCGCGGCCGTCCGCGCCGCGCTCAAGCTGGCCATCGAGCGCGCGATCGACGCGATGGAGGGCATGTGCCTGCGCGAAGGCGAGGCGCTCGCCGGCGACATGCGCGGGCGGGTGGCCACGTTGCGCGCGCTGTCGTCCGAGGTCGTGGCGCGCGCGGACGAGGCGCGCGAGGCGCTCAGGCGCCGCCTGCGCGAGCGGGTCGAGCGCCTGCTCCAGGGGGTCGAGGCCGGCTTCGAGGCGACGCGGATCGAGGCGGAGGTGATGCTGCTCGCCGAGCGCAGCGACATCACCGAGGAGGTCACCCGCCTCCGGAGCCACCTCGACCAGTTCGGCGGCGCGCTCGCGGCCCCGAGCGGCGACCCTTGCGGAAGGAGGCTCGACTTTCTGCTTCAGGAGATGGTACGCGAGGCGAACACGCTGGGCTCCAAGGCGCAGGACGCCGCCATCTCCCATCACGTCGTGGCGATGAAGGTGGAGCTCGAACGCCTGCGGGAGCAGGTCCAGAACATCGAGTGACAGGAGAGCATGTCGACCGAAGCACTCAGTGACGACTTCCTCCTCCTCATCGTGTCGTCCCCGTCCGGCGCGGGGAAGACGACGCTCTGCGGGAGGCTGCGCAGCGAGTTCCCCGACCTGCGCTTCTCGGTCTCCCACACGACCCGGCGCCCGCGCCCGAACGAGGTCGACGGCCGGGAGTACCACTTCGTCGACCCGAACACGTTCGAGCAGATGATCCGCATCGGCGCGTTCGCCGAGTGGGCCAGGGTGCACGATCACCTCTACGGCACCAGCCTGAAGGAGATCGAGATCGCCCGCGCCACCGCGCGCGGCGTGCTCTTCGACATCGACCACCAGGGCGCGCGGCAGATCAAGGCAAGCCTGCCCGAGGCGGTCGCCGTGTTCATCCTTCCCCCGTCGCTCGCCGAGCTCGAGCGGCGCCTGCGCGGGCGCGGCACCGAGGACGAGCCCACGACGCTCCGCCGCCTCCGCAACGCGAAGGGCGAGATCGAGCATTACGGCTTCTTCGACTACGTGATCGTGAACGACGAGATCAACCGCGCCTACGAGCAGCTGCGGTCGCTCGTCTTCGCCGAGCGGTGCCGCCGCCAGCGGCGCGCGGCCCTCTGCGAGCGGCTGCTCTCGGAGCGGAGGTTCGAGCGATGAGCGCCGGCGCGACGCGCGACGTACTCGCCATCATCGGCGGCAGCGGCGTCTACGAGATGGGGTGGCTGGAGGACGTCGAGGAGGTCTCGGTCTCCACCCCCTTCGGGCTGCCGAGCGACGTGGTGCTGCGCGGGCAGGTCAAGGACGGCGACGCGACGGTGCTCTTCCTGCCGCGCCACGGCCGCGGGCACCGCTTCTCGCCGTCGACGATCAACTACCGCGCGAACATCTGCGCGCTGAAGATGCTCGGCGCCACGCACGTGCTCAGCGTGAGCGCCGTCGGATCCCTGCGCGAGGACATCGTGCCTGGCGACCTCGTCGTCGTCGACCAGTTCATCGATTTCACGAAGCGGCGGATCTCGACGTTCTTCGACGAAGGCCTCGTCGCCCATGTGCCGTTCGCCGATCCGGTGTGCCCGATCCTGGCGAGCGCGGTCCACGACGCGGCGCTCGCCACCGGCGCGCGCGTCCACCGCGGCGGCACCTATGTCTGCATCGAGGGCCCTCAGTTCTCGACGCGGGCCGAAAGCCGCATGTTCCGGACGTTCGGCGCACATGTCATCGGGATGACCAACTTGCCCGAGGCGAAGCTCGCCCGCGAGGCGGAGCTCCCCTACGCCACGCTCGCGCTCACCACGGACTTCGATTGCTGGCACGTCAGCGAGGAGGCGGTGAGCGTCGAGACGGTCATCACCGTACTCAACCGCAATATCGGGTATGCGCGGGACGTCGCGAAGTCGCTCGCCCGCAATCTCCCCGATGTGTCGCAGAGCCCGGCCCGTCACGCGCTGGAGAAGTGCATCATGACCACGGCCGGCGCGTCATCGCCCGACGCGGAGGCGCGGCTCGAGTGGCTCATCGGCCCTCGGCGCAAGGCCGACTGAGCTGACCTCAGGGCCCCTCGCGCCCGCTCCTCCGCGCAACGGGCGGGAGGGGGCGCAGCGGGCGCGAGGGGCAAGGCGGGCTCTGCTGGGGTCGGGTGCGGCCTGCGGCCCGGCGGCGCCGTCGCAGAAACGAAACGCGCGGCTAGCGGCTACGCACAAACCTGGCTAAGAGGCGTCCTGTGACGACCTCATCCGCGATCCTCATCATCGGCTCGATGGCGTTCGACGACCTCGAGCTCCCCGCCGGCAACGAAAGAGACGTCGTCGGTGGCTCTGCCACCTACTCGGCGTTCGCTGCCTCGTGCTTCGCTCCGGTGCGCACCGTGGCCGTGGTGGGCGATGATTTCCCCGAAGAGACCCTCGCAGCGATGCGATCTCGAGGGATCTCGATCGAGGGCGTCGAGCGCGCTCCCGGGAAGACGTTCCGCTGGGCCGGGCGCTACGACGTGGATCTCATCCATCGCACGACGCTGGACACGCAGCTCAACGTGTTCGCGTCGTTCGCGCCGAAGCTGCCGGAGACCTACCGCGACACGCCCTTCCTCCTGCTCGGCAACATCCATCCCGCGCTCCAGCTCGACGTCCTCGAGCAGGTCCGCGCGCCGCGCTTCGTCCTCGCCGACACGATGAATTTCTGGATCGAGGGGGAGCCGAAGGCGGTCGCGGCGATGCTGCGCCGCATCGACACGCTCGTCGTCAACGACGAGGAGGCGCGCCAGCTCTCGGGCAAGTACAACATCCGCCGCGCGGCGAAGGAGATCCTGTCCCGTGGTCCGCGCCGGCTGATCATCAAGCGCGGAGAGCACGGCGCGCTGCTCTTCGACGAGGAGGGCGTGTTCGCCGCGCCCGGCTTCCCGCTCGAGGACGTCATCGACCCCACGGGCGCCGGCGACGCCTTCGCCGGCGGGCTCATCGGTTACCTGGCGTGCCAGCCGGAGATCACGCCGCTCGCGCTCCGGCGCGGCATGCTCCATGCGACGGCGACGGCGTCGTTCTGCGTCGAAGCGGTTGGCACGCGGCGGATCGCGACGGTGACTCGAGCCGACATCGCGGCGCGACTGACCGAGATCCGGGCGCTGTACGAGTTCGGCGCAAGCACCATGTGAAGCCCGCCTGGAGGCGGCGCTGGCGCGAGCGCCTGCCGTGTGCGGTCGCTGTTCACCTTCCGGCGCATAGCCGTGCTAGACGACCGTCAAAGTGAACATGAACCTCACCACCCGTACATTCGCAGGCATCGCCTTGCTGGCCCCCCTCGTCTTCGGCTGCGCGGCCCGTACGGCGCCGTTCGACGAGATGGACAAGGCGCAGATCACGGTCCTCCGCCTCCAGGGGCAGGAGCTGGCCCCGACGCCCGTAGCGACGACCGGGGCCCCTACCCTCATCCCGGGCATCCCGCCCGAGCTCCAGCAGATGGGGCAGGCAGCCCTTCAGGGGCTGCAGCAGGCGCTGCCCGGGCTCATCCCGCCCAACCTCATCCCGGGGCAGACCGCCAGCACGCCGGTCCTCCCCGCGCAGCCGCGCTTCAAGAACTTCGTCATCCTCCAGCAGCGTCAGCTCACGACCAGCGACGCCGACGCGGAGCTCAAGGACCAGATCCTCGACGTCTTCGGCGACGAGGACAGCTTCACCGCGGACCGCGGCAACTGCTTCTATCCCGGCCTGGGCATCTCGATGGTGCGGCCGAACAACCCCACGCCTGTCGACCTGCTCGTCTCCTTCTCGTGCAACCAGGCCATGGGAGACGGCTTCCGCTGGCCTTACGCGACCAACGGCTTCTCGGCCGAGACCCACCAGAAGCTGAGCGAGATCTACCAGCAGCTCTGGGGACAGGCGGTCCCGCCCGGCGCGTGATCCCCTGCCGCGGCGAGGAGCTCCGCTGGCCTAATTTGTAATCAACACCACATATCGTGACCGCAGGGTCCGGATGGCTAGACTTGATCGAGCTTCCGAGGTCCCCGTGTATCGGTCAGGAGCGCGCCGCACGACGTCATGATCCCCCAACCCCAGCTGTTGCCGGGAAAGGAGCTCGGGCACTACGAGCTCCTCCTGCCCATCGCGCAGGGGGGAATGGCCACGGTGTGGGCCGCGCGCCACAAGGGTCGTCGTGGCTTCCAGAAGACGGTCGCCATCAAGACGATGCTGCCGTCGCTCTCGGATGATCCCCAGTTCGAGAAGATGTTCCTCGAGGAGGCGAGGCTCGCCTCGGGGATCCATCACCCGAACGTCGCCGAGATCCTCGACCTCGGCGAGCAGGACGACGTCCTCTACATCGTGATGGAGTGGGTCGACGGCGAGGCGCTGTCGGTCATCGCGAAGGCGGCGAACAAGAGCGGCGTGGCCATCCCGCTGCGCATCGCGCTCCGCGTCCTCGGCCGCGCTTGCCTCGGTTTGCACGCCGCGCACGAGCTCCGGGACCCGCAGAACGACGACCAGCTGCTCGGGCTCGTGCACCGCGACGTGTCACCCCAGAACATCCTCGTGACGTACGACGGCCATGTGAAGCTCGTGGACTTCGGGGTCGCCAAGGCAACCAATCGCACGCACAACGACACGACCGCGGGACAGATCAAGGGCAAGGTGCCGTACATGTCCCCTGAGCAGGCGCGAGGCGAGCGGGTCGATCGGCGCACCGACGTCTTCGCGATGGGGATCGTGCTCTACAAGTTGACGACGGGAGAGCACCCCTTCGCCGCAGAGAACGACCTCCTCACGCTCAAGTACATCACCTCGCGACCGGCGCTCTCGCCTCGCCTGAAGAACCCGGATTTCCCGCCCGAGCTGGACCAGGTCCTGATGAAGTGCCTGCAGAAGGAGCCGGAGCGGCGATACCAGACGATGCTCGAGCTGGAGAGCGCCCTGGAGACCGTGCTGGCCAAGGAGCCGACGGTGACGGACCACGACGTCGGGGCGTTCGTGCGCGGGCTCCTGGGAGAGCGCAACCAGCGCCGGCGCGCAGCGCTGCGCGACACGGTCCGCATGCTCGACGAGCGCGCCTCCCACCCGCCCGAGGTGATGCTCGTTCGCGACAGCATCAGCGAGCTCTTCTTCACGCAGCTCCCTCCTGGTCACCCGAGCGCAAAGCTCCCCGCGTCTCGCCGGAGCACCCCCGCGCCCTCGCGACCGGCGCTGCCATCGCTGCTGTCCGAGTCGCTGATCCCGAGCTCGCCTGGCCAGGACACTCAGCTGGGCCCGATCGAGGTCCCGGCGGCGCGCCGCCGCTCGGGGACGCGGGTGGCAGCCGCTGCGCTCGCGCTCATCACGTTGCTGGGCGCCGGGGTGATGTGGCTCCGGCGGCCCGCGCCGCAGCAGAGCATGTCCGAGGAGCTCACGGTGCACGCCCACGGCGCTGGCCCGGCGGCGACCGAAGCCACGACGGGCGCAGCGCCAAGGCCGGACGGCGCGCCCACGCTCCTGGCCGACCACGGCGGCGTGGGTGCTCGGCCCGCCCCCGAGGCGAGCGACCCGGAGGGGCGCGGGGCGAGCGCTCCGGACCCGACGGCCAAAGGCGCAACGACCGCCGCGACGCCGAGCGCGACGGCTGCTGGATCGAGCGCCACCAGCGCGCGCAGAACAACCCCGGGCAAGCGTCCCTCGACGAAGTGGGTACCGACCGTGACCAACCCCGGGTTCTGAGCGGCCGCAGGGCGCGGCAGCTCCGCGACGCGCTCCTCCTGGCAGCAAGCCTGGGCGTCGTAGGCGGCGCCCTGCTGTTGCGACGGAGCCGAGCGTCCAGCGCCTCGCCAACCCCGGCGCAGGCGAGCGCGTCCGCGGAACCGTCGCCCCTGCCCAGGGGCGGTGAGCCCGAGCGCGCGGCGCTCGATCAGCACGAAACGCAGCACGAAACGCAGCACGAAGCGCAAGCGGGGTGCGGCTTTGCCGACCAAGGGTTCGGCGCCTATGAGCGATGGCGCCCGCTTCCGCTCGGAAGGCTCCTCGTCCCGCCTGCGCACGCGGTTCGCTCGGATGGCGGCTACGATCTTCTGATCCACTTCCACGGCGCCGAGCCTGTCCGGAAGGTGCTGGCTCCCAGGGACATGGATCTGGTCATCGCCGGGATCGACGTGGGGACCCGATCGAGCGAATACGCGCGCGCGCTCGAGGGCGGCGGCTGGGACGCGCTGCTCCAGACGATCGACCGCGAGGTCGAGAGCGCATCCGGGAGCGCGGGCGCGCACATGCGCCGCCTGGTGCTGTCGTCCTGGAGCGCTGGGTCCGGCGCGATCGGCAGGATCATCGAGCGCGGGAGCAGCCACGTGGATGCGCTGATCCTGCTCGACTCCCTCTATGGCTCCTACATGCCGGGGCAGACGTCGCTCGCGCAGGGGCAGCTCGCCCCTTACGTTGCGCTGGCCAACGCCGCCGCGCGCGGCGCGCCGGTCTTCTACCTGACGCACACCGAGATCCCGACCAGCGGCTACGCGTCCACGAAAGAGGCGGCCACGTTCCTTCTTCGCGAGCTCGGAGCCACCCCCATCGCGGTGACCTCGAGCGGGGACGAGGCCCCCTCCGCCGCGCCCGGCGACCGCGCAGCGGAGGCAGGAGACGCGCTGCGGCTCACCCGGATGTACGACGGCGGCAGCCTCTACGTGCGCGGCTACGCGGGAGCGGGCCCCGGGGAGCACTGCGCGCAGCTGCGGCTGCTCCCCGCGATCCTGGCGGAGCACGTGCTCCCGGCCCTTCGCCGTTGAGGTGCCGCTGCTGCGAGGAAGCGCGCGGCGTCTTTTCGGTGAGGGAACGCGCCGACGCGTCGGCGCGCGCCCTGCGAACCGCCGCGGCTCAGTACGACTTCGCGAACACCACGCGCCGCGGGCTGGGCTTGCCGGTGAAGATGCACTGCCCTTCACCCGTCAGCGCGTCGGCCCACGGCGCCCCTTCGAACCCCCCGGTCGGGATGCAGCGAATGGTCACCTTGTGCGCATCCTTCACCGCCGTCTCGATCTCCGGATCGCCGGACCAGTGCGCCAGCGCGAACCCGCCTTGCGCCTCCTTGCCCCCGGTCGACGCGAAGAACGCGTCGAAATCTGCGCGGCTGTTGATCACGTGCGTGTTGCCGTCGCGCACGGCGAGCGCGCGCGCGTAGAGGGTCGCCTGAATGTCGCCAAGGATCTCCGTGATGCGGCCCACGAGCTCCCCGCGCGCCATGCTCGACTTGTCCTTCGGCGAGCGGTCCCTGCGCATCACCATGGCCACGCCGGCGTCGACGTCGCGCGGCCCGATCTCGATGCGCAGGGGGACGCCCTTCTTCACCCACTCCCACTGCTTGTCGCCGCCGCGGATGTCCCGCCGATCGATCTCGACCTCGACGCGGCGCTCGCCGAAGCGCTGCGCCCGGAGCTCCTTCGCGAGCCCGTCGATGTACTCGTCGATCTTGGCGCGCGTGTCGTCGCCCCGGTAAACGGGCAGGATCACGACGTGCGCGGGCGCGAGGCGCGGCGGGAGCACCAGGCCGTCGTCGTCGCTGTGGGTCATGATCAGCCCGCCGACGAGGCGCGTCGATACGCCCCAGGACGTCGTCCAGGCGTGCTCTTCGGTCTCCTCCTTGGTCTGGAACTTGATGCCGCTCGCCTTCGCGAAGTTCTGCCCGAGGAAGTGGCTCGTCCCGGCCTGCAGGGCCTTCCGGTCCTGCATCATCGCCTCGATCGCATAGGTGTCGACCGCCCCGGGGAAGCGCTCGCTCGCCGTCTTCGGCCCCTCGAGGACGGGCATCGCCATGAAGTCGCGCGCAAACGTCGCGTAGACCCCGAGCATGCGCAGCGTCTCCTCGCGCGCCTCGGCCTCGCTCGCGTGCGCCGTGTGCCCCTCCTGCCACAGGAACTCCGCCGTCCGCAGGAACAGGCGCGTCCGGAGCTCCCAGCGCACGACGTTCGCCCACTGGTTGATCAACAAGGGGAGATCCCGGTAGCTCTGCACCCAGCTCGCGAACGCCGCGCCGATGATCGTCTCGGACGTGGGGCGCACGATGAGCGGCTCCTCCAGCCGGGCCTGAGGGTCGGGAATGAGCCCGCCGCCAGGGCCGGGGACGAGCCGGTGGTGGGTGACCACGGCGCACTCCTTCGCGAACCCCTCGACGTGCTCCGCTTCCTTTTCAAGGAACGACTTCGGGATGAACAGCGGGAAGTAGGCGTTCTTGTGGCCGGTCGCCTTGAACATGCTGTCGAGCTCGCGCTGGATGTTCTCCCAGATCGCGTAGCCCCACGGCTTGATGACCATGCAGCCGCGGACCGGGGAGCTCTCCGCGAGGTCGGCCGCGCGCACGACCTGCTGGTACCACTCCGGGTAGTCCTCGTTGCGGGTGGGCGTAATGGCGGTCTTCGGCGCTTCGTTCTTGGCCACGGTCTCTGCTCTCCTCGATGGGCGGCTTGGCCGGCGGCCGTCGACCGGGCCGCCTTCGTCCCGCTGCGGACGGTCGGCTGGCGCCGGCCCCGCTCCGGGCTGAGCGCGCGACGTATCAGGAGCGCGGCAGGGTGTCGAGCGCAGCGGTCCCAGCGCCGGAGCCGCGCCGCCCTCCCGCTGGCTGGAGCGATGCCGCTCGCCCCACCGGCCGCCGCGCGCCAGGCTGCCTTCGCGGCGGCGCGCCGTCGTGGTACGCGCAGGAGAACGACGTGGACTACGTCATCCTCACGCACGGCGGGGTGACCGCGCCGCAGAGCGGCTCGGAGAGCTGCGCCAGGGCCGCCGACGAGGCGCGCCGCGCGCTGGACGGGGGCGGAGAGGCGCTCGCGGCGGCGATCGGGGCGACTGTGCGCCTCGAGGACGACCCACGCTTCAACGCCGGGACGGGCTCGAACCTCCGCCTCGACGGGCAGACGATCGAGATGGATGCGGCCGTGATGGCCAGCGATGGACGGTTCGGCGCAGTGGCGTGCATCGAGCGGGTGAAGAACCCCGTCCTGGTCGCCGCGAAGGTGATGGAGACGCCGCACCTGCTCCTCGCCGGCGCCGGCGCGACGGCGTTCGCTCGCCGGCTGGGGTTCGCCGACCATGATCCGGTCACCGAGGAGGCGCGCCGGAAGCACGCCCGCGCCCTCGCCGCGCTCCGCGGCGAGGGCGGAGACGACGAAACCACGAACGACGCGGCGCGCTTCCGTGCGCTCACGGCGACGCGGTTCTGGAACTTCGACGCCGAGCCGATCGAGTGCGACACCGTCGGGGCCGTCGTGCGCGACACGCACGGCCGGTTCGCCGCCGCGGCGTCGACGGGCGGGTCGACCTACTCGCTCCGCGGCCGCATCGGGGACGTGCCGCTCCTGGGCGCAGGGATCTACGCTGGCCCCCACGGCGCCGTGGCGGCGACCGGCGTCGGCGAGGAGATTGCGCGCCGCTTCCTAGCGCGGACCGTCTATGACTGGGTCGCCGATGGCGTCGCGCCCGCGCGCGCCGCGCAGCGCGGCGTCGCGATGTTCCCCGACGTGCTCGCCGTCGGCGTGCTCGTGGTGGGGCGGAGCGGCCAGGCGATCGCCTCGAACCGCACCATGGCAAGCGCGCAGCTCGTGGGCTGAGGAGCCGCAGACGACGATGCAAAGTGGAGACCCTGATGCGATCGTGGTGGGCGCGGGACCGAACGGCCTCACGGCGGCGGCGTACCTCGCCCGCGCGGGCTTCTCGGTGCTCGTGCTGGAAGCCGAGCGAGAGCCGGGCGGCGCGGTCCGCACGCGCGAGGTGACCCTCCCCGGGTTCCGCCACGATCTCGGCGCGGCGTTCTTCCCCTTCGGGCAGACGAGCCCCGCGCTGGTGCCGCTCGATTTGCCGGGGGCCGGCCTCGTGTGGCGGCACGCGCCGATCGACAGCGCTCACCCGGCGCCCGACGGGACGTGCGCCTCGATCGCGCGGGACGTCGAGGCAACGGCGCGGTCGCTCGGCGAAGATGGCCCCGCGTGGCGCCGGATCGCCGGCTGGCACGCGGCCACGCGCGAGCGGCTGCTGAACGCGCTCCTGTCCACGCCGCCTGCCCTCGGGCCGCTGCTCCGGCTCGGGCCCCTCAACCTGCTCCGCCTCGCGCAGGTGGTCCTCTCGAGCGGACGTGGCTTCGCGACGCGCACCTTCCGGACAGAGGCGGCCCGGCGCGTTGTCCCCGGGCTCGCGCTCCACACCGACGTGGGCCCGGACGATCCCTGCGGAGCGATCGTCGGCTTCATGCTCACCGTGCTCGCCTCGAGCGGCGGCTTCGCGGTGCCCGAGGGCGGCGCCGGCGCGATCACGAGCGCCTTGCTCAGGCGCGTCGAGGAGCGCGGGGGCGCCCTCCGCTGCGGCGCGCGCGTCGACCAGATCATCGCCAGGGAGGGACGAGCGGTCGCGGTCCGGCTCGAGGACGGCCAGGAGCTCCGCGCCCGCCGCGCGATCGTCGCCGACCTCGCCGCGCCGACGCTCTACCTCCGCCTGCTCGCGTCAGAGCTGGTTCCCGAGCGGGTGCAGCGCGCCATGCGCCGGTTCCGCCAAGGGTTCGGCACCTTCAAGATGGACTGGGCGCTCGACGGCCCGACGCCGTGGTCCCACGAGGATCCCGCGCGCGCGGCGGTCGTGCACGCGGGCGACAGCCTCGACGACCTCTCGGCCTTCACGCGGCAGGTGCGCGCCGGGGCGCTCCCCGAGCACCCCTATCTCGTGATCGGGCAGCAGTCGCTGGTCGATCCGACGCGCGCGCCGGCCGGCCGCCACACCCTGTGGGCCTACTCCCGCGTCCCCTCCTCCATCGAGGGCGGCTGGGCGGACTCGCGCGAGCGCTTCGCCGATCGCATCGAGGCGCGGATCGAGGAGCTCGCCCCTGGCTTCCGGCAGAGGATCATCGCCCGGAAGATCTGGGCGCCGGACGATCTCGAGGCGATGGATGCAAACCTCATCGGCGGCGATCTCGGCGGAGGCTCGGCCGACATCCGGCACCAGCTCATCTTCCGGCCGGTGTTCCCCTATTTCCGCTACCGCACGCCGCTCCGCGGCCTGTATCTAGGCTCGTCCTATGCGCACCCCGGCGCCGGCGTCCACGGCGCGTGCGGGCGCAATGCGGCCCTGGCGGTGCTGGAGGACGAAGGCTAGCGCGCGGCGCATCTTCGTGCGCTACGGGCTCAGCCGCGTCGTTCGGCTCGCTGCGGCGTACTTTCGTATGCCTCACTCGCCCGTCTGGCGGCCGAGCCCGCATCCCACGGACCTGCACCCCGCGCCAGAGGCGCCGCGCTTCGCTACTTCGACCGCGACGACGGGCCGTCCCGGTAGTCGGAGCGCTTCAGGCCGTGGCTCGCGATCTTCTCCTGGAGCGTGCGCAGCGGCATCCTGAGCCGCCGAGCGGCCATCGCCAGGTTGCCGTTGGTGCCGCGGAGGGCATCGAGGATGATCTCCGTCTCCAGACGGTCCATCTGCGCCTTGAGCCCGATCGTCGGCGCGGAGCTGGGCGGCCCTGCCAGCTCGACGGGAGTCCGATCAGGCGGCGGCGTGGAGCGTTTGGGCGCCGAGAGGGAGTGGATGCTCTCCGGCAGGTCGAGCGGGGTGATGACATGCCCCCGCGCGATGACGACGGCGCGCTCGATGGCGCTGCGCAGCTCGCGTACGTTGCCCGGCCAGGGGTACTGCTCCAGGAGCGCGAGCGTCTCCGGATCGAGCGAGCGCACGTTCCTGCGGTGCACCTCGCTCGCCTGCCGGAGGAAGCGCTGCGCCAGCGGTCCGATGTCCTCCCGCCGCTCGCAGAGCGGCGGGATGCGCAGCGGCGCCGCGTTGAGCCGGTAGAGCAGATCCGAACGGAACGTGCCCGCCTCGCACATCGCCTCGAGATCGCGGTACGTGGTCGCGACGATCCGCACGTCCACCTCGATCTCCTTGGTCGAGCCGAGGCGGACCATGCGACCGGTGTCGAGGACGTGCAGCAGCGCGGCCTGGCAGGAGGGCGGGAGATCGCCGATCTCATCGAGCACCAGGGTGCCGCCCGCGCACGTCTCGAAGACGCCCTCTTGCGCGTGGACCGCGCCGGGGAAGGCGTCGGCCTCGTGACCGAAGAGCGTGCTCTCGAGGAGCTGGGCGGGCACGCCGCTGCATCCGACGCGGATCATCTGCATCTTGTGGCGGGGGCCAGCCTCGTGGATCAGCCGCGCGAGCACGTCCTTGCCGGTCCCCGTCTCGCCCTGGAGCAGCACGGGCGCGGACGAGCGCGCGAGGCGCATCGCGGTCTCGAGCACCGGGCGCATCGCGGGGCTGCGCATCACGAGCCCCTCGTCGCCGACCGTGCGCAGCCCACCCACCGGCGTGGATCCTCCCACCAGGTTCTCGATGCTCGGCATCTTTCTCCGCTCCGAGGCGCCACGACGCCCGTCGAGCGCGTCGAGGTTCAGCACCGGCAGCTCGGCGCTCGCGATCACGCGCAGCGACGCCGTGATCTCCCCGAGCATCACCTCGTCGCCGGGCTTCAAGACACCGTGCTCGACGCGCTGCCCGCTCAGGAAGGTGCCGTTCGTGGAGCCGAGATCCTGGATGAGCACGTCGCCGCGCTGGAACGTGAAGCGCGCGTGGCGTCGCGACAGGCTGCGCTCGGGGATCGCGACGTCGGCGCTCGGATCGCGGCCGATGACGACGCCGACCCCCTCGATCAGCCGCACCGTCTCGGCGCCTTGCCGGTGGTAGATGATGAGCAGCACGTGCGGCTGCGTCCCGCGCTCGCGGCTCAGCTGCGTCAACGCATCACGGACCTGCGACATGGCGATCGGGTCCGTCACGCCCAGCTGCGACTCAACCTGGACCTCCTGTGCTCCGAGGTCGTCGTGCAGCATGGATGGCCGTGCGATCTTGGGCTCCACAGGCAAGTCGACGCCAGCGTGGCCTTCCTCAGACGCGCCCGGCTCGCGGACGTCCGGCGAAGATGGAGTCGTCGGAGCGGCCGGACGCGAGTGATTCATGCGTTCTCTCTCATGCGTGCCCGAGGAGCCTCCGGCTCCAAATGTTGGCCCGCGAGCCCTGCTCGCGCTCGTCCCGTTATCCTATGACCATAAGCCAGAGGTTGCCCGGCGCGCAAGGCGCGAGCAGCACTTCGTCGGCGCTGCGGCGGTAAGCTTTGGTTCCTCCGCTTCCTCCGCTTCCTCCGCTTCCTCTACCTCTGCTTCCTCCTCTCCCTCGCAGCCTCGCTGCCTTTGCCTCTGCTGCCTCTACATCCCAGTTCTTTCTCTTTCGTTTCTGCAGTGTAGCCCTCGGACGCATCCTCAGCAGGCCACCTCGGCGCTCCGCTCAGATCTGGCGCACAACGCGCTCGCCAGAGGCGAGCGATCGCGCGGATGGCTCCTCGGCGCTGCAGTGTGCGCTGAAGCGAGAGCACGGGAGGTCCTCGAGCGATGGAAGCTCCGCATAGCCGCGGGGACCGGCGATCTCGTTGAAGCAGCGCCCGAGCCAGCCCGGAATGACGAGCGCATAGGTGCGCGCAAGCCGTCGAGGATCGTCCAGTGTGCGCAGCATCGCAAGGTAGGTCACTTCTCCATAGGTCGCCTTGAAGGCAGCCGCCTGCTCAGGGCGCGCCAACCAGCTCATGACGCCGGCGCGATCCGCCTCTGGGTGGAACTGGACCGCCTCGACGCCGGGCGCGACCTGCAACCCGAGGATCGCCCGCCCCTTGGAGATGCCGTCACGGCTCTCACGAGCGAGGAGCTGGCCGCCGAGGGAGCTCAGCTGGCGCTCGTCGAGGTTCACCGCCTCCCAGTTGCGGTGCTCGAACGCGAAGAGACGGTCCCCAAACGGCGCCAGCAGCGGGTGTTGCTGGCCGACGGGGGTCGTGTAGATCGGCATGACGCCGAACTTGCGCTCGGCGCGGGGCACGACGTCGGCCAGCTTGTAGTGATGGACGACGAGCTCGAACGAGTAGCAGATCGCGAAGAGAGCACGCCGGTGCGCGCCCCCCTGGATCGCCGACTCGACCACGCCGTCCACGAAGCGCGCAAAATCCCGCGTCCAGGGCTCGCCCTCCCCATCGAAGGGAGAGCCGGGCCCCCCTGACGCGAGGTACAGATCGCAGTCCGTAGGGATGGGTGCGTTGGTGTCTCTGGGAGACACCTCGACGACCTCGCAGGATAGGCCCGGATTGCCCGCCTGAACGCGTTCGAAGAACCCCGCGGCGAGCCCGCGTAGACAGCGCATCGCCTGGTTCACGTGGCCATTGTTCATGTCCACGATGCACAACCGCAGCGGCCGGCCGTTCGCGACGGTAGCTTGCCGGCCGGGAGTAGGTGGAAGTGGATTCGAGCTCATCGGAAGGTGACAGTTCGCAGACGTAAACCCCCGCGTTTTTTACCCATACCACCCCTCTGACCTCGCGAAAAGAATGGTTTTCTCCGGTACGCCGGTTACGCCGGTTACGCCGACTGTTCCCGCTACTTCGGCTTCATCGGCTGATCCCTTTACGATTACGTGGACCACATCCGTCATGTCCGTCACATCCGTTGAGCGTGTCATGCCCATCACACCAGTTATGTCCATTACATCGGTTACATCCGCTTCAGTTACGTCCGCTACGTCCGCTACATCGATTACGCAGCGGACGATTCGCCACCTTCTGGAGGAGACCAAAACTCCTTCCTCGGACCCGCGTTCATGGGAATCCTGTGCGTGATGAACAAACGGAATGGTTCGACCCGTGATCCTCTGACCCGCCGCCATGTGCTGACCGGGCTCGGCGCTGCGCTCGGCGCCTCGGCCTTCGGATGCAGCACCCCAGAGGGCGCGATGTTGCTCGGCGACGCCCCGCCGAGCGCGGGCAGCGCGGACGAGAGCGACGGAGCCGGCGGCGCGGGTGGCTCAGGAGGTGCGCTCGGCTCAGGACAGCCGGAAGGTGGGGAGGCCGGCGGCGCTCCGGATCGGTGCGCAGAGACGGGAGGTCTGAGCCCGGCGGAGCTGCTGGCGCCCATCAACACCATCGTCGTTCTCTGTATGGAGAACCGCTCCTTCGACCACTATCTCGGCTCGTTGCTGCTGAAAGAGGGCCGGCAGATCGACGGTCTGACAGGCACAGAGTCGAACCGAGCGCTCGATGGGACGCGGATCTCGCCCTTCCAGCTCGACAACTTCACGCCCGCCGACCCGCCGCACAGCTGGGACGCTGCCCACACGCAGTGGAATCAAGGGATGAACGATGGGTTCGTCATCGCGCACGCAGGGCCGGACCAGCGCGACGTCATGGGCTATCACGTGCGGGAGCATCTGCCGGTCCTCTACGCGCTCGCAGACGCGTCGACGATCTGCGAGCGCTGGTTCTCCTCGGTGCTCGGCCCGACCTGGCCAAACCGGTTCTACCTGCACGGCGCCACGTCGAGGGGCGTCTCGAGGAACGTGCCGGTCACCGGCTTCACGAGCGTGTTCGAGCTGCTGAGCGACGCAGGGATCTCGAGCAGGAACTACTTCCACGACGTCCCGTGGTGCTCGGGTGCGTACTTCAAATTCAAGGGCGTCTCCGGGATCGAGCGCTTCTTCGAGGACGCGGCCGCGGGGATCCTCCCCTCGTTCTCCGTCATCGATCCCCAGTTCTTCGGCGCCACCGCGAACGACGATCACCCGGACCACGACGTGCAGCTCGGGCAGGTGCTCATCGCCAGCATCTACAACGCGCTGGCGAAGAGCCCCCAGTGGGGCCAGTGCCTCCTCGTGATCACCTACGACGAGCACGGGGGATTCTTCGACCACGTCGCGCCGCCGTCGACGACGGACGACGATCCCCTGTTCACCCAGCTCGGGTTCCGGGTGCCGTCGATCGTGGCGGGCCCGTTCGTCCGGAGGGGCTGCGCGGTGAGCACCGTGCTCGACCACGCGTCGGTGATCCGCACGCTGGAAGCGCGCTTCGATCTCCCCTCGCTGAACGCGCGCTCCGCCGGCACGAACGATCTCTCATGCTGCATCGATCCGGCGCTCCTCCGCGCTCCTCAGGCGCCGATCCTGCTGCCCGAGATGGACATCTCCCTGTCGCGGCTGCGCTCGCGCACCGAGTCCGGGATCTCTCAGCCGGAGCTGTGGGAGGCCGCCGAGCGTGGGCTCATCCCGCGGCACCTCGATCGCCGGGATGAGGGACCGGCCATCGCCCGGCGGGTGCTGGCGCACGCGGAGCGGCTCGGCACGGCGAGGCTCAGGGACTGAGGCGCCGGCCAGCCGGCGCCGAGGTCGCCCGGGGGCAGGAGGTCTGATAGAAGCGCCGCCGTGCCGCCCGATCTCAATCCGCCCGCCGCCAACCAGGCAGGGACCACGCCGGCGAGCGCAGCCCCGGGCGCGCCCCCGGCGACCAGCGCAGGCCCGCCGGCGGCCGGGCAGGAGAAGGCGACCAGCGCGGCGCGCTCGTCGGCGATGGTCACCGCTGGGATCATCCTCTCGCGGCTCGTCGGGCTGCTCCGCCAGCGGGTGACGGCGCACTTCTTCGGGACATCCGAGCTCGCCGACGTGCTCGCCGCGGCGTTCCGCGCGGGGAACATCACCCAGAACCTGCTTGGCGAGGGGACGCTCTCCGCGACCTTCATCCCCGTCTACGCGCGCCTCCGCGCGGCCGGCGACGCGCGACGCGCGGCGCACTTCGCGCTCTCCGCCCTCGGGATCCTGCTCGTCGCCGCCGCGGCCGCGTCGCTCGCCGGCGTGCTCGCGGCGCCGTGGCTGTCCTTCCTGGTCGCGGCGGGCTTCGACGACGACAAGCTCGCCAGCACGACCCGGATCGTCCGGATCATCTTCCCGATGACCGGCCTGCTCGTGCTGTCCGCGTGGGGGCTCGGCGTGCTCAACGCGCACCGGCGGTTCTTCCTCCCGTACGCCGCGCCCGTCGCGTGGAGCGCCGCCCAGATCGCGGGGCTGCTCGCGTGCGGCGCGTGGCTCGGCATGCGCGGGGAGCCGCTCGCCGAGGCGCTCGCGTGGAGCGCGCTCGCGGGCGCGGCGCTGCAGCTCTCGCTGTTGCTCCCATCGGCGCGCTCGCTGCTCGGCGGGCTCAGGCCGCGCCTCGACGCGCGCGACCCGAGCGTCCGAGAGGCCGGCAGCAAGCTGCCCGCCGCGCTGCTCGGCCGCGGGATCATCCAGGTGTCCGGGCTCGTCGACACGCTCCTCGTGAGCTTCCTCGGCGCCGGCGCGAACGCGGCCTTCAGCTACGCGCAGACGGTCTACCTCCTGCCGATGAGCATCCTCGGCGCCGGCGAGGCCGCGGTCGCGTTGCCCGAGATGGCGCGCGACACGGCCGAAGCCGACGTCGCGCGGCGCAACGAGGCGCTGTCGCGCCGACTCGGGGCGTCGCTCGCGCGGATCACGGTGCTGACCGTGCCGACCACGGCCGTGTTCATGGTGCTCGGGCGGGAGCTCATCACGCTGCTGCTGCAGACCGGGACGTTCGACCAGGAATCGACGGCGAGGGTCGAGCCGCTCGTGTGCGCCTACGGCCTAGCGCTGCTCGGGAACGCCGCCGGGCGCGTGCTGATCACCGCGTCGTTCGCGCTGGGGGACACGAGGACCCCCGCCCGCTACGCGCTCTATCGCGTGGTCGTCAGCACCGCCGTCGCGCTCCTCCTGATGCAACGGCTCGACGTGCTCGGCGTGGTGCTCGGCGCCGTCATCGCGGGATGGGTCGAGGCGATCGCCCTCGGGTACCGCGTGCGGCGCGAGATCGGCGGGCTCGGGCTGGATCAGATACGGATCGGCCGCGTGGCCTTGCTCGCGGCGATATCGGTCGGCTGCGGCGCCGCGTCGAAGGCGGCGCTGCCCGAGGCGGTGGCCTCGGCGCCCTGGGGTGCCGCGCTCATCCTCGCTGCGTGCGGCGGCGCCTTCGCCGTCGCAGCGCCTGCGCTCGGGCTCTTCAGCCTGAAGTCCCTCCTGCGCCGGAGGTGATCACGGGCGGCGCTGCGCGCGCACGGCGCTCCGCGTGCGCACGGTGCCACGCGACGTAGCGCTCGACGAACGCTCGCTGCACGGGGCGCAGCGCGACGCGCGGACGCCGTCGCTCGATCAGGGCGAGCGCCTCGCCCACCTCGACGCCGCCGCGGGTGGCGAGGTAGCAGAGCGCGAGCGTGACGCTCCTGCCCACGCCGCTCGCGCAATGGACGTGGACACGGTGGCCAGCGACGATATGCCGCTCGAGGAACGCCACGCCGCGCGCGGCCTCCTCGAGCGTGGGAGCGCACATGTCCCAGCAGGGGATGCGCAGGTACTCGACCCCCGCCGCGCGCAGCGCGAGCACCGGATCGTACAGCTCGCGCGAAACGTTGATCACGGCGCGGACGCCGAGGCGACGAAGCTCGACGACGTCGCCTGGAAGAAGGAACCCCCCGATCAGGAGGTTCGGGCTCACCCACGTGCGCCACGGGTGCCGCGGCCGGAGCGACGCGGAGGCGCGGCGCAACGCCAGGAATGCATAGAAAACGAGGGCATACGGCGCGAGCAGGAGGAACACCACCGCAGGGCGAAAGCGCACGCGCACCTCATGGCGTCGACGCTCGCTTCGCGCCAGCGGCCTGGCGGCACGCGCGCCGATGACGCACGCCCACGACACGCGCACCGAGCGCACCGACGATGCGCAGGCGACGCCACGGAACTTGGCCCAGCGCGCGCGAACCGGGCATGCATCGGCAGATGCCGCTCGCTTCCTTGCCGACGGATCTCTCCCGCTCGGTCTCGCCTCCGCGCCTCCGGACGCCGCTGCCCTGCGCGCCACGGCGCCTCGACGGCGGCCCCCGCTCGCGACGCGTCGATGGGCGGCTCGCAAGCTTGCTCGTCGCGCTGACCGTGTGCGGATGCAAGCCGGCAGGCGCGGCGGTGGAGCTGTCGAAGGAGGGGGTGAGCGACGATGCGCTCGAGGTCGCCGCGCTGCCAGCGGACGGCCCCAAGCTGGTCGCGCTTCGCGCAGGGACGCCCGTGCTCGCGCGTCCGCAGGCGGGCGCACGCAAGCTCGGCGAGCTCTATCCTGGCGCCGCCGTCGTGAGGTCCTCGGAGCCGTACGGACGCGCGGGGTGCAGCGGCGGTTGGTATGCGATCCGCCCTCGCGGGTTCGTCTGCGCAGGCGACGGCGCGACGCTGAACACCGACGTGCTCGCGCTCCTGCCGGCTCTGCCCGACACGTCGCGGCCCCTCCCCTACCGCTATGGCCGCGCGCGAACCCAGGGCGCTCCGATGTATTTCGGGGTGCCCAGCCGCGAGGAGCTGCAGCACGCCGAGCCGGATCTCGATCGCCATCTCGAGCGTGTGCAGCGCAGCGACGCGCAGCTCGGCGCGTCAGCCAACGACGTCCCGCTCGACGCGCGCGGCGTCTCCTCCGGGCCCCCGGTGCTGCTGCCGCGAGGCGACGGCATCGGCGAGGACGGGCGCAGGACCGAGGCCGGATACTTCCTCTTCCCCATCGCCGACGCGATCGCGCCGCTCCCGCCTGTCGCCGCGCTCGGCATCGACATCGGCGGAACGGGCGGCGCCCGCGTCGATCTGCGCGCCGCGCTGAAGACGGTGGCGCTGCGCAAAGGCAGCGGGGTCGCGATCACCCGCACGTTCACGGCGGGAGCGACCGACGGACGCAGGTTCGGCGTGACGCCGGAAGGACGGCTCGTCCCGACCGACCGGCTCCAGGCCGCGCTCGGATCACCGTGGCACGGCCTCGACGTCGAGAAGCTCGGGCTGCCTGTGGCGTTCGTCCATCGCCACGACGTTCACACCTGGTCGCTCAGCCGCGGCAAGGCGAACGCGAACGACGAGGAGCTCGAGCGCCACACGGGCGTGCCGCTCACGGGCAGGTTCAGGACGGTGGACGGCGTCCGCTTCGAGGAGGCGCGCGACGGCTTCTGGATGCGCGCGCAGGACCTTGTCGTCGTCGTGCGTCGCACCAAGCTCCCCGACTTCGCCAAAGGCACGCAGCGCTGGCTCGACGTCAGCGTGGTGAACCAGACCCTGACGGCCTACGAGGGGCAGAAGCCCATCTACGCCACGCTGATCTCGTCCGGACGCGACCAGCTGCGCGACCCTGAATCGACCGCGTCCACCGCGCGCGGCACCTTCCGCGTGCGGAGCAAGCACGTCACGCGCAACATCGATCCGCGCGAGGTCGCCGACAGCTTCGATGTCACCGACGCCCCGTGGGTGATGGACCTCGCGCCGAGCCAGGCGATCACCGGCATGTACTGGGGCGCCGGGGTCGGCGAAGCGCAAGGCTTCCACGACATCGCGCTGACGCCCATCGATGCGCGGCGCATCTTTCTGTGGGCCGAGCCGGAGCTCCCCGAAGGCTGGCACGCTGTGTACAGCAACGACGAGGAAGGAACCCTCGTCCACGTGCGGCCTTGATGTTCACGCAGCCACCGCTGGCCCTCCAAGAGAGGCCAGCGGCCGACTGTCACCATTGCTGGTGCCGAAGGAGGGAATCGAACCCCCGACCCGGCGCGTATGAAACGCCTGCTCTAGCCAGCTGAGCTACTTCGGCAAAAGTGAGGGCGGACTAGTACCGCCCCGTCTCCGCTCTGTCAAGCGAGGTCGTGCGCGTTTCGACGCGTGATCGTCGCGCTCATCTCCGCCTTCTCGGTCATCACAGTCATCTCGGTAATCATAGTCGTCCCAGAAGATTGGTCTGGATCACCGTTCACGCTCTCAGTGCTTCGGCAGGACCGCGGGGTTCCTCGCCTCGAACGGCATCGACCACCGGAAGCTCTCGCCGAGCTCGGGCGGCACCGGTGGGTACGGCGAACCGCGCAGCACCGCGCGCCGGCAGTTCTCATCGAACTCGGGGATGCCGCTCGGCCGCGTCACCGACGCGCTCCCCACGGTCCCATCGGCGTGGATCACGAAGGTCACGATCACGGTCCCCTGAAGCCCCTCGCCTGCGGCCCACTTGGGAAACGCGTCGGCCCACAGCGGGTGCAGCTTGGCCATGACCTGCCTCATGTAATGGCTGCGCCTGCGATCGAGCGGATCGTTGTCGAGCAGCCGGCCGCGCCCTGAACCGAGCGCGCTGGAACGCGCGCCGCCGCCCGCCACGCCACCCGCGCCAGTCGCGCCCGGTCCTGCCTGTCCGCCTGGCCCGAACCCACGCGCCCCTCCGGCCGAGCTGGCGTGAACGAGCGACTGGATCGCCGTCGCCACCTCCTGCTCGCTGTCGACCGTGTCGTTCGGGTGCCCCATGGCGTCGGCGGGGACGGATGGCGTGCCCACCGCGACCATCGGCCGCGCCAGCGGAACCGCCGCGCTCTCGCGGTGATCCTCGCCGGGCCGCCCGTCGCGAACGCCCAGCCCCGCGGACGCGCGCTCGCCTCCCTCGACGGCACCGCCTGTGGCGCGCGGGCTCGCCCCCAGGGAAAGCGTCGCGTCGCGCGCAGCGGACGCGTCGGTCGCGCCGTCGATACCTGCAGGCTGGGCCGCAGCGCCGAGCTTACCGCCGCGACGCTGGGGCGCGCCTCCATCGCGCGCCCCGAGCGACGGATCGCGCTCGGCCGACGCGCGTCGCTCGGCCCGACGGCCTACCCGCCCCCCCGCGAGGAACGTGAGCTCCATGGGCTCCCGGCTGGCGCGCCAGTCCTCGCGCGATGCGCGCTGGGACGACGAGCGGATGCGCTGGATCTGGCTCCTGTCGAGGCGCGAACGGATCTCTGGAGACAGATAGGTGGCGTCGTCCCTGTCGGCGAGGTTCAACGCAGGCAGCTCCGCCGCGTCGGTACCGCCACGCCCGCTCGTCCCCGTGTCCGGCCGCGGTGCGTCTTCCCCTCCGCCGCGCGAAAGGCGGACGGCCAGCTCGGACGCGGTCGCCGCCGCGCGGTCGAGCGTGCCGTCCGTGACGACGGGCAGCTCGATCTCGATCGGCGCGCTCATCGGGGCTGGCGGCCCGACCGTCCGCGCGCGCGCTACGTCCCGTGCCGAGAACGAGCCAGCGACGACCAGCGCGCCTGCGCCCACCAGCCCTGCGTGGGCCGCGACGGAGAGCGCCCACGCGGAGGCGATCCGGCGACCGTCGCGAGACCTCTGCGCCATCGTGCTGTCACTATGCCTCGAAACGTGCCCGGGGCGAGCCCGCAGGCGCGGACCCGCGCGCGCTCGTCTCAGCCGGTGAGCGCGCCGTCCTGCGGAAGCCGCAGCCGCCTGCGGGTGTTCTCCGCCGTGCGCGCGGCAAGCGCCTCGAAGGGCTCGCCCCGGAGCTCCGCGACGAAGCGCGCCGTGTGCAGCACGTGCCCTGGCTCGCACCGTTTCCCCCGGAACGGCACCGGCGCGAGGTAAGGGCTGTCCGTCTCGACCAGGATCCGATCCGCCGGAGCCCAGGCGGCGACCTCCTGGATCGCGCGCGCAGTCTTGAAGGTCACGATGCCCGAGAACGAGAGGTCGAAATCGAGCGCGAGCGCCCGCTCGGCGAACGCGCGATCCTCGGAGAAGCAATGGATGATGCCGCCGACGTCGCTCGCCTGGGCGCGCTCCAGGATCGCGAGCGTGTCTTCTGGCGCCTCGCGCGTGTGGACGACGATGGGCTTCTCCACCCTCCGAGCGAGGGCGACGAGGTCGGCGAAGACGCGCTGCTGTGTGTCCTTCGGCGAGTGCATGTAGTGGTAGTCGAGGCCGATCTCGCCGACGGCCACGACCTCGGGCAGGCGCGCGAGGACCTCGAGCTCCGCGAGCATCCGGTCGTCCAAGGCAGAGGCATCGTGCGGATGGACGCCGACCGCGGCGTGCACGTCGGCACGCCGCGCCGCGAGCGCCGCGGCGAAGCGCGCCGCGGAGAGATCCGCGTCGACGCCGACGACCACGAACGCGTCCACGCCGGCGGCCCGCGCGCGGTCCAGGACGACATCGGCTCCCTCGCGGAAATGACGTGGATCGACGTGGCAGTGCGAGTCGATGATCATGCTTCGCTTCAGGTGACGAGCTCAGCGAAGCGCGCGCGGAGCAGCGCGCTCGCGGCGTCGAGCGCGCAGCGGTCGCAGTAGCCCATCCCGCGCAGCCGCTCGAGCGCGCGCGTCGCGTTCCTGCGCTCTTCCTCGCGCAGCTCGCCCCAGCCCTTCTCGGACTTGCCGTCGCTCTGCGCGTCGCGGAGGAGCGCGACGAGATCGCGAACCAGGAGCGCCACGCCCTTGCGCCGCTCCGTGAACACCGCCTCCCGCAACTTGCGGATCTGCTGCGGGAACACGACCGCGTTGACGATCTTCTGCCCAGGGTGGTCGATGGCCCACGCCGCGATGGCCGAGATCAGGCCGCGCCGGTGATCGTCGTGCTTCGTGCGGACCCCGAGGAGCGCCTCCACCTCGCGCATCATGCGCTCGTCAGGGTTCTCGAAGTCGCCGGTGTGCGGGTTCCTGATCTTCTCCCCCTTCACCCAGACGCCGACGTGGGAGACGTACCGATCGAACAGCTCGGCGTAGCGCGTCTCGTCGACGAGGCCGCTGGCCGTCCGCATCTCCTCCTCGGTCGTGTCGAGCAGGCGCGTGCGCACGACCTCGCGGAAGAGCCGGTGATCGTGGTAGCCGCCCGCGAGCTGCTTCTCCTTGAGCCAGTCGTACTCCGCCTGCCGCTTGCAGAGCGCGTCGAGCTCCGAGAGCACGGCGAACGGGGAGAGGCACGCGTGATCCTCGCTCTGCGCCGCGTCGAGCAGGAGCGTCCGCACCTCCCGCGGCGAGACGCCGAGGCGCCCCTCGAAGTCCACGGACGCGTCGCTCTCGTGGTAGATCGCCTCGATGCCCGCGCGCAGGACCTTCTGCGCCTCCGCGTCGAACCGCTCCGGCGCCGTGCCCGTCGCGAACAGCTCCATCTTCTCGACGGCCGTGAGGCTCGAGACGAGCGGCGCGAGCGCGTCGGGATACCGCTTCGCCTCCGGCTGCCGCATGCGGGTGAGCACGGCGAACTGCGCGGCGACGCGCGTCGCGTGCGGGGCGACGTGGCGGGTCACGAACGGGACGATCTGCGTGTCGTAGATCGCCTGCTCGTCGGGGTAGCTCCGGAGGTAGGGCGCACGCAGGAGCTCGAAGCGCCCGCGGAAGCTCGGGAACTCCGGGTGCTCCCGGAAGGCGTTGAGGTGCACGTCGTTGGCGCTTCCGATCATCACGACGTTCGTCTGCACCGTCTGCTGCGGCAGGCTGACCTCCCCCGTCTCCAGCGTGAGCTGGAGGTACCGGAAAGCGTCGAGCGGTCGCTTGAGGAGATCGCTGAACTCGAGCACGCCCCCGGCGGCCTCGATCAGCTCACCGTGCGCCTCGAAGAGCGTCGTCGCCTGAAGCGAGGTCGGGAGCGAGGCGAGCGAGCGATCTGCCGTGATCTGCCGCTCGCCGGCGTCGACCGAGAGCTCCGGGCCGATCGTGACGGCGCCGACGCGGTAGTGGCGGGAGATGAAGTACCGCTCGACCTGGACGTGCCGCAACGTCTCGACGAGCGAGCCGCCGCTCGCCACGAGGAGCGCCTCGAAGACCTGCTGGTTCTTGTGGGACAGCTTGCCGCTCATCAGCCACTCGGGCGGCGGCTCCGTCGCGCCGGCGTCCTCGTAAAGCTTCAGGATGAGCGCCCGCCGCTCGCGCACCGGGAGCAGGAACAGCGGGTGATCCCTGAGCTCGATCACGAGCCGGGCGTCGATCTGATCGTCCTCGAGGTGGGCGTAGCTCGTGCCGTCCGCGGCGCTCGCCTTCACGTCGCCGCCGAAGCCGATCGAGCCGCGCATCGTCTTGCGGCTCGGGAACACCCAGTGGAAGCGGTACACGGCCCCCTCATCGAGGGTCGAGTAGTGCTCCAGGGCGCGCAGAATGCAGGCGGCGAGCGTGCTCTTCGCCGAGCCGTTCGGCCCGTGCATCAGGACGAGCCTGTTGGCCCTGCCCTCGCGCACGAAGTTGCAGAGCACCCGGTAGACCTCGGCCTGCAGCTCTTCATGGCCGATCAGCGCGAAGTCCCGCCCGTGGTACGAAGCCGCGGCCGGCGCGCCCTGCTGCGCGGGCTCGGTTACGGGCAGCTCCCACGGCAGATCGAAGAGCTGGAACCGGGTCAGCTCCCCCCAGGGCTTCTTGATCGTCCGCGTGCCGAAATGGTCGAACATGTCGCGGACGTAGCGAGCCGCGTCGCGTCCGAAGCGGACCGGATTGGAAGCGAAGAGCTCCAGGTACTGCTGGAAGGAGAGGACCCGCTGCTCTTCGTTGAACCGCCTGGCCATCGAGGAGGCGATGGCATCGAGCTCGGAGAGGGCCTTTCGAGCCCGCTCAGCCGCACTGCCTTGGACCGTCTGGCTGGGGCCGACCTCGCTGGGCTGGCCCCCCCGGTAACCGGAGGTGTCGTTGTTCACGTGAGGCTGAGTTTACCGTTCTGCCTACTGCACGTCGACGACCGCCTCGAGCTCCTGCTTCTGCATCAGGCAATTCGCGGCGCTGCAGATGCTGAAGGAGAGCACGCCCGCCACCTTGGTCTTGCCCTTCTTGGCCGCCACGAACGGGACCTTGAGGACGCCCTTGGTCTCCTCGAACGCGCCGTCCTCGCGCTTGAGCAAGGGCTTCGGGTACGAAACGCCCTCGGCGGCCGCCTCGGTGACCTTGAACTTGATGGGGTATTTGTCGTTGATGTGGTAGTCGCCCTTGGACAGGAGCGACACCTCCACGAGCCCCTCCTGGCCGGCCTTGTACGTCCCTGTCGGCTTCATTTCGAGGGTGTAGACCGCATCCTCGACCTTCGATTTTCCGCCCTGGGGTGGGGCTGCAGGTGCTGCCTCGGTGGCGCCGCGAGAGGTCGCCGCTTCGCTCTGGCTACAGCCGAGGACGGGGAGCCCGGAGAGCGCGATCAGGCACATCGCGGCGGAGAGGGGCTTGCCGGTCCGAGTTGAAGGATGAGTGCTCATGGTCAACACAAATAACACAGCGGCGGCGCCAGCGCGAACGCGGGGCCCCGGCGCCCAGGACGATGGCGCACTGAACCGGAGCGCGCGCGCCTTCGTCCTGCGCTGCCGCCGCCGCGCGTAAGGCGCAACGTCGCACGAGCGCACGGCCCGGCGCCGCCGTCAGCGCGAAATCAGCAGCGCGACGAGCGCACAGAGCAGCACTGCCACGCCGGCCACCGCGGGGATGACCCACCGCGGCAAGCGCTGTGGCACGCCCATCACGATGTCCTCGGCGAACGCCTCGGAAGCGTCCGGCGAGGGCGCGATGACCGCAGCGGCGATCGACCCGCCGCTCGCGCCGGCGGGGACCGCGCCCACGCTCGCCGAGGCATGCGGCTGGCGGGCCAGGACCGACGGCAGCGCGGCGCGGATCCGGGCCGCGAGCTCCTTCTGCGGTAGGTACGCCCAGTCGCGGTGCGACCCCGCGAGGCCGTACGCCTGGCCCACGCGATCGGCGAGCAGGCCGACGGAAGGCAGGCGCGCCTCCGGGCTCTTCATGAAGGCCTCCTCCATCACCGGATCGAGCGAGGCCGGCGCCCCGTACGCCTTGCCCGCCACGCTCGGAGGCAGCGGATTGTTGCCCATGATGGCCACGAGGATCATCGGACCGGTCGGCGCGTGGAACGGGACCTGCCCCGTGACGCACTCGAACACGATCGCCGCGACCGACCAGACGTCGGCGCGATGGTCGAGCGCGAGCAGCCCCTGCGCCTGCTCGGGGGACATGTAGAAGGGCGACCCGATCGTCGTGCCGACGACGGTCAGCTTCTTCGCGCCCTCGCTGTTGTCGCGCACGCTGCCGAAGTCGAGGATCTTCACCATGTCGCCGTCGTGCGTGCCGACCAGGAAGATGTTGTCCGGCTTGAGATCGCGGTGCACGACCTTGCGCTTGTGCGCCTCCTCGAGGCCGAGCGCGATCTGCGACAGCATCCGCACCAGGCGCTCGGGGGGCAGCACCTTGTCGCGCTTGAGGACCGTCCGGAGCTCCTCGCCCTCGAGGTACTCCATGACCAGCGCGAAGCTGTGGTCCTCGGTCTTCTCGAAGGCGAGCACGTCGACGATCTGTTCGTGGGGCAGCGACGCGCTGACCTCGAACTCGCGGTGAAAGCGCTCGACGCTCACCTCGTCGAGCGCGACCTCGGGGTGGAGGATCTTCAGGGCGACGCTGCGGCCGGTCCGAAGATCGAGCGCCTGGTAGACGCGCCCCATGCCCCCGTCAGCGACGATCCGCCAGATCTGGTAGCGCCCGCCGCAAAGGGTCGCGCCGACGCGCCTGTCCTCCGGGTGGACCGGCGGCGCTACCTCAGCCACCGGGATGAGGCGCTGCCCGTCGACGGGACAGAAGCCGCTGTCGTGCGAGAAGAGCCTGAAACAGGCGGAGCACGTCTTCAAGCCGCACCCGGGATCAGGCGCGGGAGGGGTCCGCGGCCGGCGTGCTGCCCGTCGCGGGCTCCGGCGGCATGTAGTAGAGGATCCGGTTGCAGTTCGGGCACCGCTCGAACTCCTCCTGGCGGCGCATCTTCTGGAACATCATCGGCGGCACGGACAGGTGGCAGCCGAGGCATGTGCCGTCGTAGGTGCGGGCGATCGCGACGGGCCTGCGCGTCCGGATCGACTCGTAGCGGCGGTACAGGACGACCGGCAGCTTGCGGACCACCTGCTCGCGCGCCTCGGCGCGCTGGGCGCGCTCGGCCTCGAGCGCGGCCAGCGACGCCTGCGTCCCCGGCGCGCTGCCGTCGATCGCCCCCGCCAGATCGACGCGCTTCGCCTCCGCCACATCGATCGCCGAGCGCGCCCCCTCGGAGGCCGAGTTCAGCCGCTCGATCTCTTCCTCGCGATCGCGGTGCAGCTTGCGCAGCTCCTCGATCTCGCGCTGCGCCGCGTTGGACTCGCGCTCGTTCCGGGAGCGCTGCAGCTTCTCCCGCGAGCGCTCGATCTGGCTCGACATCTGTCGGAGCTCGACGACGAGCTCGGAGCGCGTCTTCTCCATGGCCGCCAGGGTCTCCCGATCGCCCTTCAGCCGCTCCTCTAGCCGCTTCAGGTCGGACCGCATCCCTTCCAGGCTGCCGCGCTGCTTGTCGAGCTGCTCATCGATGCGGCGGATCTCGCTGTCGATGGCCGACAGCTCTTCGAGGAATGCGATCTGCTCGCGGATGCTCACGTGCTTCCTTGTCTCCTTCTGTTTCGTGGCTTTCGTGGGCCCACCTGGACTCGAACCAGGAACAGCCCGGTTATGAGCCGGGGGCTCTGACCGATTGAGCTATAGGCCCTGGTACAAGGGCGAACCCCCGATCGGGGCCGCCCACTTTCGTACCGGCGGACAACGTAGTCCAAGCGGCGCGCAGTTGGAAGGGGAGCGGTTCGGCCGGACCGGGTTCGACGATGGCGCCACGGCGGTCAGGGGTGGCTCGGCCGTGAGGGAAGCCCGTTCGCGGACCAGGCGCAGCGCGAGGGGGGCCTCGCCGGGCATGGCGCAGGGACATTGCGCCGGCGCGCGCGGTCAGTCCAAGCCAGAGGCCACGCCAGAGGCCCGGGCTGCGGCCCCTCACGGCCCCTGCCGCCCGCCCGGATCGACCATCGGGCTGCGGCGTGGGATGCGCGCTGTCTTGGCCGCCGGGGTCACGGCCTTGCCCCCGTCGAGGGCGTCGGAGCAGCACCGGAACCCGACCTGATAGAAGCGGAACCACCGGTTGTGCGTCGACGTGACCGGGCGGCATCGCGAGCGGATCGGCCCCCAGTAGCCCCCTTTCAGCGTCGATCGAAACGGCTTCTCGTCCAGCGTGCCGAGCTCATTGTTCACCCACTCGTCGACGTTGCCGGTCATGTCGCGTACGCCGAAGGGGCTGACGCACCGGTGCATCTCCCCGGACGCAACCCGGCGATCGAGCCGCTCGACCTCCGCCGAGATCTTCCATGGGTCAGCGAACGTCTCGAGCACCGGCATCGAGATCTTCTTGTCGATGTTGCAGGCTTCGGGATCGCGAGCGATCCCGTAAGGATAGGGCCACATCTGCGGCCCCTCGCACGCGAACTCCCACTCCTCGCCGGAGCAGAGCCGCTTGCCCTCGATCTCGCAGGCGCGCTTCGCCTCCAGCCAGTTGACCATCACCACCGGGCGGACGCCCTCGATGTTCGGGTACTCGAAGACGTCGATGCAGAAGCGCCGGTGCTGGAGGCGCCCCTCGCAGAGGACCTCCGGCTCGAACCGCGCGCAGATGTCCTTCTCCTCGTCGATGTAAGCGGCGCAGTGGTGCCCGACGTACGGGCAATAAATGCCGTCGACGAGCACCATCCCGCCGAGGCACGCCGCGCGGCTCTCCGGGTCGACGCGCACGTACGCAGGCAGCGGCGGTGGCGCCGGCGGCGCCACCGCGGGCGCGGGCGGGGCCGGCTCTGGCGGGGCGATGCTCGCAGCCGGGGCTGCGCTCGCCGCGTCGAGCGGCCCAGGCGGCCTCTGGAAGCGGGGGGCGAAGAGGAGCGCGCTCACCAGGGCGGCGACGACGAGGGCAGCGATGAAGGCGATGCGCTCGCGCATGTCAGTCGTACACGCCGTCCTTCTCGCGGTCGCGCTCGATGAAGGGCCGCGGCGGCGGCGTGACGACGCCGTCGACCGTGTCCGCGCAGCAGCGGAAGCCGACCTGGTAGAACTTGAACGTCGGCCCGTGCCCTCCGGTCGTGAGGCGGCAGGTGTTCCGAACAGGACCCCAGTAGCCGCCGTTGAGCGTGGCCGGGCGCGACGTGCCCGGATCGTCGGCGAGGTTGTCGGTCCACTCGTCGACGTTGCCGGAGAGGTCGTACGCCCCGTAGGCGCTGATGCAGTTCGGGTGCGATCCGATGGGATCGGCCTGCCACAGCCGGGCGATCTCGCCCTCGCGGGTCGCCTCGTCCACCATGGCGTCGATGTCGAACTCGATCGCGGCGCGGTCGATGTTGCAAGGGCTGGGCGTGCGCACGAAGCCCCAAGGATACGGCAGGCGCTTCGGTCCTTCGCAAGCGAGCATCCACTCGGAGCGCCGGCACAGCCGCCTGCCGATCGAGGCGCAGAGCGACTTCGCTTCGTACCAGTCGACGTAGACGCGCGGGAGCTCGCCCACCCGGTTCGGCCACTCGTGGCGGTCGATGCAGAAGCGCCGGTGATCCACCGGAGCCCGACAGCGGGCGCCGCGCCCGTACTCGGGGCAGCCATGGCCGGCTCCATCGCCGCTGCGGGTGCAGACATACGGGAGGGATGGACAGAAATCGCCCTCCACGAGGCTCATGTCGGCGGGGCACGCAGCGCGCGCCACCGGATCCGCCGCGAAGGGATCGACCAGCGGGGCCGCCGCGGCGGCCTGCAGGCTCGCGCTTCGCGGAACCGGGGCCGCACCGGGAGGCGAGCCCGGAGCGGGCGCTGCTGCCTCCTCCTGACCAGCGGCCGTGGCGGGTGCAGGCGTGGGCGATGCTGTTGCCGCGGGCCCGGCAGAACGCGCCGCAGCGGGGCCGGGCTCGGAGCGCCCGGACGGAGAGGGCGGCGCGAGCAGCAGCGCGTCGAGCTCAGGGGCGTACCGCGCAAGGAGCGCGACCACGCCGAGCGCAGCGCCGGCGCCGACCGCCATCAGGACACTCCTTGCACGCGCTTCCACCTGCGCGCCCTCTCATAGTCCAGCTCGCAGCCCAGCGACGTGAGAAGAATTGCAAGACAACCGGAAGACCTGGCGCGCGCGGTGCGGTGCGGGGCGCGTCGCGGGCGCGGCGCGCGACGGGGCGGGACCACAGGGGCAACAGGGGCAACAGAGCCAACTGAGCAGCGAGCGGCGAGCAGGAGCGGCGCCACGCCCGCTTCCGTGTGTGATAGCTCTCCGGTTCCCCCTATGGATCGACTGGTCGTTCGAGGCGCCCGGCAGCACAACCTCAAGAACGTCAGCGTGTCGCTTCCGCGCGACCGCCTGGTGGTGATCACCGGCCCGAGCGGCTCGGGCAAGTCGTCCCTGGCGTTCGACACCATCTACGCGGAAGGGCAGCGCCGCTACGTCGAGTCGCTCTCCGCCTACGCGCGGCAGTTCCTCGAGCAGCTGTCCAAGCCAGACGTCGAGTCGATCGAGGGCCTCTCGCCCGCCATCGCGATCGAGCAGCGCGCGCTGGCGAAGAGCCCGCGCTCGACCGTCGGCACGGTGACCGAGATCTCGGACTACCTCCGCCTGCTCTTCGCGCGGGTCGGCACCCCACACTGCCCCGCGTGCGGCAAGCGGATCGAGGCCCAGACCGTGCAACAGATCGTCGACCGCATCCTCGATTTCGGGGACAAGACGCGGGTCACGATCATGGCGCCCATCGCGCGAGGCCGCCGCGGAGAGCTGAAGCTCGACATCGAGCGGCTGCGCCGGGAGGGCTTCGTGCGAGCGCGCATCGACGGCGAGATCGTCGATCTCGGCGACGAGATCGTCCTCGACCGAACGCGCGCGCACGACCTCGATGTGGTCGTGGACCGGATCGTGGTCAAGGACGGCATCAAGGGCCGGCTCACCGACTCCGTCGAGCTCGCGCTCAAGCTGGGCGAGGGCAGGCTGCTCGTCGACATCTCCAGCGACGGCATGAAGATCGAGCCGCTCTGGATGAGCGAGCGCTTCGCGTGCATCGACTGCGGCATCTCGCTGCCGCCCATCGAGCCGCGGATGTTCTCCTTCAACGGCCCGCACGGCGCGTGCCCGGCCTGCGACGGCATCGGCGCGAGGACCCGCATCGATCCGGACCGCGTCGTCCCCGATCCTCGGCGCACGCTCCGCGAGGGCGCGGTGGTGGCCTGGGGGCGCCGCGGCTCGCTCTCGCTCGCCACGGAGACGGAGCGGGCGGTCAGCACGCTCGGCTGCGATCCGGACGTCCCATGGGCGAAGCTTTCGGCGGCGGTGCGGCAGGCGATCCTCGAGGGGAGCGACGCCCAGGGCGCCGGCGGCCGGGGGAAGAAGAGGGCCGCCTATGAGGGGATCATCCCGCGGCTCGAGCGCCTGCTGAGCAGCGGCGAGCCCGCCCTCGCCGACGAGGAGGAGGCCGATCCCGACGAGGACAGCGCCGCGCTCTCCGACGAGATCGGCCGCTTCGTCATCACGCGCGTGTGCGACGCCTGCGACGGCAGGCGCCTGCGCCCGGAGGCGCTCGCCGTGCGCCTCGGGGATCGCAACATCGCGGACGTCGGCACCCTGCCGCTGCGCACGCTGCGCGTCTTCCTCGAGGGCCTCATGCCGCCGAAGGAGGGGGCGCCGCGGGCCTCCGCCGATGGGCAGGCCGCGGGCGAGGCCCACGTCGACGGGGCGCTCGCGCCGCGCGAGCGCGCGATCGCCGAGCCGCTGCTCCGGGCGGTGATCGCCCGCCTCGGGTTCCTCATCGACGTCGGGCTCGACTACCTCACGCTCGACCGCTCCGCGCAGACCCTCTCCGGCGGCGAGGGCCAGCGCATCCGCCTCGCGACGCAGATCGGGGCCGCGCTCGTCGGCGTGCTCTACGTGCTCGACGAGCCCTCGGTGGGCCTGCACGCGCGCGACAACACGCGCCTGCTCGAGGCGCTCAGGCGGCTCGTGGACCTCGGCAACACCGTGGTCGTCGTCGAGCACGACCGCGACGCCATCCTCGCGGCCGACCACATCGTGGACATGGGCCCGGGCGCCGGCGTGCACGGCGGCAACGTGGTGGCGCAGGGCACGCCGGAGGAGCTGAGCGCCGATCCGGCGTCGATCACCGGCCCGTACCTCAGCGGCAAGAAGCAGCTGGCGATCCCCACGAAGCGCCAGCGCCCCGACGGGCGCTTCATCCGTGTCAGCGGCGCGCGGGCCCACAACCTCCTCAACGTCACGGCCGAGATCCCCGTCGGCCTCTTCTGCACGGTCACCGGCGTGTCGGGCTCGGGCAAGTCGAGCCTCATCGTCGACACGCTGCTGCCGGCCGCGAAGAACGAGCTGTACAGGAGCTCCGCCCCGATCGGCGCGTGCGACGGCATCGAGGGCCTCTCGCACATCGACAAGGTCATCTCGATCGATCAAGCCCCGATCGGCCGCACGCCGCGCTCGAACCCGGCGACGTACACGGGGGTCTTCGGGCTCCTCCGCGAGCTCTACGCGGGCCTCCCGGAGGCGAGGACGCGCGGGTACAAGGCGGGCCGCTTCTCGTTCAACGTGAAAGGCGGACGGTGCGAGGCCTGCCAGGGCGACGGCGTGCTCCGGATCGAGATGCACTTCCTGCCCGACATCTTCGTGACGTGCGAGACGTGCGGCGGCCGCCGGTACAACCGCGAGACGCTCGAGGTGCTCTACCGCGGGATGTCGATCGCCGACGCGCTCGACCTGACGGTCGAGCAGGCGATTGACCAGTTCGAGGCGCTCCCCCGCGTCCGGGAGCGGCTCGCCGCGCTCGCGCGGGTCGGCCTCGGCTACATCACCCTGGGGCAGCCCGCGACGACGCTCTCGGGCGGCGAGGCGCAGCGCGTGAAGCTCGCGCGCGAGCTCGCGCGCAAGGCCACCGGCCGCACGCTCTACGTGCTCGACGAGCCGACGACGGGCCTGCACTTCTCTGACATCGAGGTGCTCACCGGGAGCCTGATGAGCCTGCGCGACGCCGGGAACACCGTCCTCGTGATCGAGCACAACCTCGACGTGATCGCATGCAGCGACTGGGTGATCGACCTGGGCCCCGAGGGCGGCGAGCGCGGCGGGACGATCGTCGCTGCTGGCACCCCGGAGGACATCGCGCAGGAGGAGGCGTCATTCACCGGCGCGTACCTGCGCGAGGTGCTCGCAGCGTCGAAGCGTCGCACCCCACAGCAGCCGCGCAGCCGCGCAGCCGCCCGTAAATAGCAGAACGGGCGTGGCCCCGCCCGGTCCGCGCGACGTGGACCGGGAGCAGGAGCGCACGCCCGACGGCGCCGAGGCACCCTCGCGCAAGGAGGCGACCGACGGCCGGCCTCCTCGCGTGGCGCAGCGTCAGCCGTAGTCCTTCTCGACCCTCTCCTGATCCTCTTTGCAGCGGATGCACAGGGTCGTCTCGGGGCGCGCCTCGAGGCGCTTCGCCGAGATCTCCTCCTCACACTCCTCGCACTTGCCAAACGAGCCGTCCTCGATCTTCACGAGCGCCTTCTGGATCTTGTCGAGGAACGACTTCTCGCGGCCACGGAGCCGGAAGGTGAACGACTGCAGGTACTCGCTCGACGCGAGGTCCATCTCGTCAGGGAGATCGTTCGCGTCGAGCATCATGTCCTCGGTCAGCGTTTGCTTGGCCTTCTTGACGATCTCGTCGCGCTTCGTCTCAAGCAGGGTCTTGAACTTTTTCAGCTGGGCCTTGTTCATAGGTCCTCTCGCGTCGAATGCGCCGTTCGGCGCTGCCGTCTGAGCTCCCTGGCGCATGCAAGCCGCGGGGCGCTGACCCCGGCTGCCGGGACTTACGGCTCCGCGACATGTCCGAAGAGGCCAGACAACCCCCCGAAATTGCGAGGCGCGGGATTCTAGGCGTGGGGGCCGAGCCCGTCAACGACGCCTCCGTCGTAGGCAGAGATCGCCCGAGCTCATTGCAGCCGACGCCTCTCGATTCGCCATCGCTCGCCATCGAGCACCATCACGCCCGCGACCGACCGCACGCTGCGGCATCGGTTGGCATCGGTTGTCGGGACAGCGTGGAAAGCATCTGCGGGAAGTCCCCGAGCCGCCGGAAAAGGCGGCGGACTTGGCCTCAAACCCGCATGCTCACCCCAGAGCACGCCGGAAATGAGACGCAGCGGACGGTTTGACGAAAGGCAGCTCACGTGGAACAAATTTATCCCATATTGCTGGATTTCGATCAGAACCGAACCCCGGTCCGTCCCCGCGATGCCTCCACGGTGATCGTCCTCCGTGACGGTCGCGCTGGAATCGAGGTGTTCTGCGTTCGCCGCCACGCGAGCTCGAGCTTCATGGGGGGCGCCGTGGTGTTCCCTGGTGGGAAAGTGGACGCGCAGGACGGCGCGGAAGTCTGGGCGGATCGGGCGACCGAGCCACCGGCGCGCGCCGCTGCGTTCGCGACGGGCGAGACGCCGGCGCGAGCGCTGTGCGTGGCCGCGTGCCGCGAGACGCTGGAGGAAGGGGGCATTCTGCCGACCGATCTTCCGCTGCCCGGCGACGAGGTCGACGCGGTGGGGCGGGAGCTCGCCGCCGGGGCGCCGCTCGATGCGGTCCTCGCGCGGCGCGGCCTGAAGCTCGCGCTCGCGGCGCTCGTCCCGTGGGCGCGGTGGATCACGCCCCTCGCCGAGGCGCGGCGCTTCGACGCGCGCTTCTTCCTGCTACCGCTACCGCCAGGCCAGATCGGGCGACACGACGGGCACGAGACGACAATGAGCTTCTGGGCAGCGCCGTCCGAGGTCCTGGAGCGCGCCGCGCGTGGGGAGATCCTTCTCGCTCCGCCGACTTCACGCACGCTCGATCTCCTCGCCGCGGTCGCAGACGTGCGCAGCGCCGTGGCGCTCGCGGAACGCCAGTCGCTCTTGCCGATCTGTCCGCGCTTCGTCCCGGGCGATGGGGCCGAGCCACCCTACCTGGCGCTGCCAGGCGACCCTTCGCACGAGGCCCGCGATCGGCCCACCGAGGGTCCGACCCGTTATGTCCTGCGCAACGGGCGCTTCGTCGCCGAAGAATGCTGCGCACATGGATCCCTGATCCACATCAAACAGGAACGAGAGCCAGATCCACCCGTGCCGACCAGCTTCGACACCCCCCAGACGAATGCCCCCTCCGTGCCGGCGACGCCTGATCTCGAGGAGTGAGCCATGGAAACGAACCCGAAAGAGAACACGACGCAGCCTGAGCTGTTCACCGCGAGCGACGTCGCGCGCTTCTGTCAGGTGGACCTCAAGACCATCCACAATTGGGCGGACAAGGGGGAGATCCGCCACTTCCGCACGCCCGGACGGCACCTCCGTTTCCGGCGGCTGGACGTGCTCGATTTCCTCCGAAAGTACGGCTACCCGATCCCGGAGATCCTCCGGATGGGCAAGCCGAAGGTCGTCGTGGTCGACGACGACCCCTCCGTCCTCGCCGCGCTCCGCAAGACGCTGTCGCGGAGGTTCGACCTGACGACGTTCCAGGATCCGTTCGACGCGCTCGTCGCGGTGGGCAACCTCCAGCCCGACGCGCTCATCCTGGACATCATGATGCCGGGCCTCGACGGCGTGCGCTGCCTGGAGCGGCTCCGCTCCATCGACGCGACCTCGCACATCCGCTGCATCGTGTACTCGAACCACGAGGACATGAAGAAGAACGCGACCGAGGCCGGCGCCTACGACTTCATCAAGAAGGGCGAGGCCGGCGAGCTGCGCGACTCGCTCGAGCGGCTCATGGGCCTCGAGCGAGGGTGACGCCTGAGCGGGCGACGCCCGCGCAGGCCAGCGGCGCCCCTCACTTGCCCTCGCGGTAGGCGCGGATCGCGTTCACGATGGCGTCCGCCATCTTCTGCCGGAAGTCGGCGGTCGCGAGGCGAGCCTCGTCCTCGGGGTTCGAGATGAAGGCGGTCTCGAACAGCGCGGCCGGCATGTCGGCGCCCGCGAGGACGAAGAAGCCCGCGCCCCTGACGCCCTGATCCTTCGTGTCGGGGTAGCGGGGCGAGAGCGAGGCGAGCGACGACCGCTGGAGGAGCTCGGCGAAGTGGCGCGAGCGGGCCGCCATGTCGCCGACGTTGAGGTTCGACAGGATCGCCGCCACCTCGAGGCGGGCGCCGGGATCACCTGGGTCCACGCCCTGCCCAGCCCGCCCGGCGCGGGCGGCGTTCTCGCGCGCCGCGAGCTGCGCCGACGTCACCTCGCCGTCGTGAGGGGCCGCGAGCGAGAACGTCTGGACCCCACGAGCGCGGCCGTTCTCGCTCGCGTTGCAGTGGATCGACACGAACAGGTCGGCGTGGAACGCGTTCGCACGCGCGGTGCGGAGCTCCAGCGGGACGTAGGTGTCGCTGTCCCGCGTGAGGAGCGTCTCGATCTTGAGCTCGCGCGCGAGGAGCGGGGCGACGCGGTGGGCGACGTCGAGCGTCACGTCCTTCTCCTTCAACCCGGTCGGGCCGACGGCGCCGGTGTCGTTGCCGCCGTGCCCCGGGTCGATCGCGACGCGCCGGACCTCTCGCGCGCCGCTGGGGTTGTCCTTGTCATCGCGCAACGGAGGGCGGGTGCTCACGTCGACGACGATCCGGAACGGATCGGGGAGGTAGAAGATCCGGCGGTGCAGGTTGGCGGCGAGATCGAGGACGACGCGCGTTCCATCCGGCTGGACGCCGACGCGCACGCGCCGCAGGACGCCGCCGACCTCGATCTCCCTCGCGATGCCGCGCGACGTCGCCCTCGCGATGTCGACGAACACGCGCGCGTCCTTGCCGGCGCTCTCGTCCGCCGCGAGCGTGCCGACGTCGAACGTCGTCGGCGCGGAGAGCTGGACCACGACGCGCGCCCCTTTGTCCGAGCCGTGCCGCTCGATCGAGGTGATCTTCACCGGGCCGGTGGGCGCGGCCGGCGCACGGGGGGCGACGACGACGTCGCCGGTGGCTTCGGCGGTCGTCACCTGCACCGGCGCCGCGCCCGCGGAGCTCGCGGGCGCGGCGGAGGAGCCCGGCGCGGGCCCCGAGGCGAGCGCGAGCGCGACGCCCTCGACGCGGTGTCCCTCCTGCTCCAAGGCGCGCAGCGCATCCCCGCTCGGCCGGTAGGCAGCGGCTTGCGCGAGCGCGAGCGCGAGCGCGCCCAGGCACTGCGAGCGCGGCGCGCCGCCGGACGGCGCGGGCGGGGCGAGGGCCGCGTAGCGCCGCGAGACCAGGTAGAGCTCGCGGTACGCGACGGCCGCGTCGTGAGCGAGCTCGCCGGCGAGCAGCGCGCGGCGGCGCTCGGCCTGGCACGCGCGCTCGACGTGGGCCGGATCGGCCGAGGCGCGGAAGGCCGTCGCCGCCGCGCTGTAGAGCTCCATCGCCTCGCGCGCGTCGGTGACCGCCTGATCGAGGCGGAAGAGCCGCACGCGAAGGTCGCCGGCCAGCTCCGCGAGCGAGGCCGCCTGCGCCGGCGCCCCGGCGCGCGATGACGCGATGGCGACGGCATCGGCGAGGGCGACCGTCTCAGCGCGGGGTGGGAGGAGCGCAGCCGGATCGAGCAGCGCGGCGGCGCGCTCCTCGTCGGAGATGCCGGCGGGCGCAGCCGGCGCGCCGCCCTCCGCGCTGCACCCGAGGGTGGCGTGCGCCACCACTGCAAAAAGCGCGATCGCCGCGAACGCCGGAGCGCTACGATGCAACCACGCCGGGCTGGTGTGCTGTCGGTTCGCCAGTTCAGCCCCGCGCGCCGAGCGACTGGCGATGCGTCCAGGAGGTTTCACGTGCCCGACCTCACGCCCACTTCATCCACAGGACCCCTCTACGCGGACCGCGCGTCGGGGGAGAGGTTTGCCGACGCGACGAGCATGGTCAACGCGTATCTCGCCCGGTACAACGCGAGCTCTCAAGGCGGGGCCAGAGCGCCGAGCGGCGTTGGCGCCAGCACGCTCGACGAGACGGGGTACGCGCAGCTTCAGCACGGGAGCGCGACGATCGGCGTCAACGTGCTGGAGGCTCAAGGCGTCCTGATGGTCTTTTCTCCCATCATGGCCGTCCCCCTGAGCGGGCGCGAGGCCTTCTATAGACGTCTCCTGGAGCTCAGCTTCATCACCACCTCCGACGCGGCCTTCGCGATCGACAAGTCGCGCAACGAGGTGGTGGTGCGCTGCCTGCGGCGCCTCAGCGCGCTCGAGTACGAAGAGTTCGAGGATATCGTCACGACGGTGAGCCAGGTCGCCGACACCTGGGATGACGCGCTGCTGCGCGATGTGCGCGGCGGGTGAGCCGTTCGCGGTGGTTTCCGGGGGCGCCGGGGGGCGCGCGCTCCCGCCGTGCGCGGCAGCCCGTGATGCGCCGATCCGTCGCGAGATTGCGGTGCAGCAGACGCGGGTGGTAAGTTCCTCACCGCGATGACTGCGGGGGAGCAACCGACGACCGCGGAACCTGGTGAGCGCTCCCTCTCTGCTGAGGAGGCGGAACGGATCGCGTCGTCGATCCGGCCATCCTGGGAGGGGTTCGACGAGCTGTCGGGCGCCCGAGGCGACGCGCGCGGCGGCGCCGTTGCTCAGGAGCCCGGCGCATCCGCTGCGAAATCGTCGGAAGCCCAGGCGGCCTCCCCCGCCGAAGCGCCGGCGGTGAAGCCTGGACCCGCGGTGGCGCCTTCTCCTGCTGCACCTGCGGCGCCCACGACGCGCGTCATCGAGGCCCCACCAGCCGGCGCGTCCGGCGTGTCCGACACCGTGATCGAGGGGGTCCCGACCATCGCGATCGGCGAGGACCCGCCGGGACCGCCCGCGGCGGGGGCCACGTCCCGCGACGCGGGAATGGCAGGGGCCGGTGAGCAGGCCAGCCCCTCGCCTCAGCCGGTCATCGACGCCCGGACGGCCGGAGGCGCCTCGGACGCGAGCGCCCCGATCGCGCTGGAGGGCGGCGCGGTGGCGCGGGACCAGCCCCCCGCGCCCGCAGGGAAAACACAGGTAGGAATGGGTGAGCCGGCGGCTGCGGCCGGCCCGCCAGGCGCCGCGGCCGGCGCGCACGCCGCTGAGCCGCAGCCGCGGGTGGACCGGTCGCCCTCCCCGCCCCCGGAGAATGAACCGCCGTCGGCACGGCCGGCGCGCAGGGGCTCCCGCGCGGCGCATCCAGCCAGGGAAAGCGCTGATTCCGTGGCCGCGTCCGGCATCCGCACGGAGGACCACGATCCGATCGAGATCCCCGTGTCCACGCCGAACAAGACGGCGTTGCGGGTCGTGCTCGCCCTCGCGGGCGTGGCCTTGCTGCTCGTCGTCGTTCGCACCTTGCGTCAAGACGACGCCGGCGAGGATCCCAGGCCCCCGGCGGCATCGTCGACGGCGGAGACACCCGCCGTAGCGACCACGCCCTCCGCCGCCTCGCAGGCGCCCCCCGCCGCCTCGACCGCCGCCACCGCTAGGGACGACGGCGTCTCGCCGGCGTCGAGCGCCTCAGCGTCGCCTCCGGCTCCCACGGCGACAACATCTGCCGCCGCGGCGGCGCCTACCTCTGTCACGACGCCTCCTGCGGCTACGGCGCCTGCATCTGCCACGGCGCCCGCTTCCGCCGGGAGCGCAGCGACGCCCGCGGTGCCAGCGACCAGGCCGAAGGTTGCCCCCCCTGCACAGAGGCCCGCGCCTCCTGCACCGGCGCCGCGTGGCACGAGCTCGACCGGAGGCAGCAAGGGCGGCGGCATCATCCGCGATGCGCCGTTCTGAAGCGCACCTCTTTCTCGCCTCGGCAGCGAGGCCTGCTGCAATCGTATCCTTTCGCGGACGCCGACGAGGCGAAGCCCGATCTGAGGAGCCATGAAAACACGCGCCTGCGCCCCAGTCCTCCTGCTCTCGCTGATCGCTCCCGCCGTGCTCACGGAGGCCGGGCTCCCCCCTTCTCTCTTCAGCGAACCGCTGAGCTTCGCGCAACCGTCCGATCCCGTGACCGAGGTCGCGCGCCAGCGCTACGAGGAAGGGGTCAAGGCGTACGACGCCGGTCGGTTCGAGGAGGCACGCACCGCGTTCCTTCAGGTCTACGCGCTCAAGCGACACCCGGCAGTGCTGCTCAACCTCGGACAGAGCGAGCTTCGCTCCAATCACCTCCAGGACGCCGGCAAGCACCTGCAGCAGTTCCTGCGCGAGCACGCCGCGGCGACGCCGGAGCAGCGCGCGGCAGCGGAGAAGGCGATCGCCGATGTGAAACGGAAGACCGGCTTCCTCGTCGTGACCGCCGACGCGAATGGCGCGGACATCAGCGTTGACGGCGTCCTCATCGGCAAGGCGCCGCTGCTCGATCCGGTGTTCGTGACGCCCGGCAAGCACACCTTGTTCGCGACCTACCTGGACCGATCAGCGACCACGCAGGTGGACGCGAAGATCGGCACAGCCACGCCCGCGACGCTCACCCTGGGCACGAGCGGTGCGACGCCCGCGACGCCGCCTGTCGGCGCGCCCCCCCCGGCGACGCCGACCGCTGCGCCCACCTCAGCCCCCCCGGGCGCCGTGCCGCCACCGCCGGCACAGCCTCCGGCGACGAACATCGCGCCGCCAGCGCCGGGCGCGACCGCTCCCGGCGCGATGGCTCCGGGCGCAGCCGCGCCGAGCCCCTCACCGTCACCCGCAGCGCCGACGAGCTCGGGCGCCGTCAGCGTCTCGACGAGCAGCACGATGGGCTCGATGAGCCCGGCGCAGGCCTCCGGCGGACGCGAGCCGTTCTTCCACTGGTACGCTCGCAAGCCGCTCGCCTGGGCAGGGACCGGCGTCGCCGGGGTCGGCCTGGTCATGGGGATCGTCGGCTCGGCCATCACGGTGGACGCGCGCAGCAGCGCCGACGACATCGGGCAGCAGATCGAGACGTACGTCGCGGGTCACCAGAGCGCGATCCCTGCGAACCGCAGGTCTCAGCCCTGTGGCGCGCGCGAAGATCCGTCGGGCGACCTCCCCGACTTCAGGAACGCATGCGGAAAGCTCCGCGAGAAGCTCGACCGCTTTGACGGCGCGGTCCCTTGGGCGATCACAGGGTGGGTCCTCTTCGGCGTCGGGGTCGTCGGCACCGCGACCTACGCCATGATCGATTGGTACCCGCAGAAGCAGCAGACCGCGGCCGACGGGCCGCGCATCACCGCGATCGCGCCGTTCGTGGCGCCAGGTCAGGCCACGCTCAGCGTCGCAGGCGCCTTTTAGCGCTGCAGTCCGGTGCGCGGGCGCCGCGGCTCGAGCTCACGTATCCCTGGCGATACGAAGCAGATCCCGCATCGTCGACCGCGGGACATCCGCGAGGCGGGCAGCGGCGCTGACGTTGCCGCCCACCTCCTCGAAGGCGCGGAGCGCATCGGCGGGCGTGATCTTCCGGCGGACCGGGGGCTCGCGATCGGCGATGACCGCCGTGATGTGCTCGGGCAGCACACGGCCATGCGCGCGCAGCGCGGCTTGAATGAGCACGTTCCGCAGCTCCCGGACGTTGCCTTGCCAGCGGTGCGCCCTCAGCGCTGCGAGCGCCCCAGGGGACAGCTGGCGCCGGCCAATCTCGGAGCTCGCCAGGAGGTGCTCGGCCAGGAGCGGGATGTCGTCGGGCCGATCGCGCAGCGCGGGGAGCTGAAGACGGCACACCGCCAGGCGCTCGTAAAGATCCGCGCGGAAGCGACGCTCACTGACGAGGGTCTCCAGGGGCTCGCAGGTGGCGACGACGAGCCGCACGTTGACCTGCGTCGCCCTCTCCGCGCCCAGCGGGCGGACCATCCCCTCCTCGACGACGCGCAGCAGCTTCGCCTGGACCTCCAGCGAGAGCGCCGCGATCTCGTCGAGGAAGAGCGTCCCATGGCTGGCCTCGACGAACGCCCCCTGACGCTCCCGAACCGCGCCGGTGAACGCACCCCGACGATGGCCGAACAGCTCGGACTCGGCGAGCTCCCGCAGGATCGTGGCGGCGTTCAGGACCACGAACGGCCGGTCGGCCCGGGGGCTCTCCGCGTGGATCGCCCGGGCCACGAGGTCCTTGCCCGTGCCCGACTCGCCGCGCAGCAGCACGGGGAGCTGGAGCGGCGCCACCCGCCGCACCGCCGCGGCGAGCTGCCGCATGGGCCGCGAGCGGCCGATGAGCCCGGGGAGCGGCGGCCCATCCTCCTCGATCACCGGGACTTTTCGGGCCGCCTCGACGCACATCGCCGTGCGACCGATCTCGAAGCAGCCGCCAGGAACGAGCATCGCCTGCCGCACACGGACGCCACCGACGCGAACGCCGTTGCGAGAGCCGAGGTCCGTCACCTCGATCGATGCGCCGCGGTGCGCGACGCGGCAGTGCCGGGCGCTCACCGCGGCATCATCAAGCCTCACGTCTGCAGCCGGAGCGCTTCCCAGGATGAGCTCGGCCCCCGGCGCGACGGCGATGCGCACTGGAGCGCCTCCGCTGGGATGCTCGCAGCGGAGCCACACCGTGGCGAGCGCGTCGCTATCGTCCACGATCTCCACGGTGACGTCCCGGGTCGAGAGGGGCTCACCGCCGCGCGCGCCGGGGTCCGATCGACCGCCGGGCGCTCCGACGAGCGCTCCCGGCAGCGCCACGAGGGGCGCGGCTGGCGCCGCAGGCGGCGCTGACGCCGCCATACCGCCGTGAGCCGAGGTGAGGGGTCTGGAAGGGCTGTCGTGGTCGCTGCGGATCTGTGCGTCGTCCATGTCCAGGAGGTTTGTCGTCGGCACGCGAGGCGCAGTTGCGTCGCCCGGGCGACATTCCTGCTCGTCGGAACGCGCCCCCTTTGCGCTCTGGACCGCGCTGTTCTAGAGGCCGTTCGTGAGATCGCGCTCGACAAGGTGGACCGCGCCGCTGCTCGGCGTGGCGGCAGCGGGCTGGGTGCTCTCGGCCAACCAGGCCCTCGCCCAGCCCGCAGATCAGGCGACGGCCGCAGCCGAGGAGACGGCCGCGGCCGAAGAAGAAGAGGAGGCCGGGCCGGAAGCCGGGGTGAAGCGCCCCGCCGGGCCCGACGATCGAAGCGGACACCTCCTGCTCCAGGGACGGGCCGGGTACAGCCAGCCCTTCGGCAGCATGGCCGCCGGCCAACCGGTCGCCGACACGGTCTCTGGCGGGTTCGCCTTCGGCGCCAACCTCGGCATCGGCTTGAGCCGCGTGACCGTCCTGGAAGCAAGCGGCTCCTACACCCTGCTCCCGGCAGCGGCAGGCTGCAGCGACTGCTCCGGCCGAAGCCTCGATCTGGGTCTGGGGTTCGTCTACCACGTCGCCCAGGGGATCGCGGTCGACCCGTGGATCAGCTACGGCGTGGGGTACCGGCGAGCGGTCTTCACATGGCCGGAGGCCTCGGCGGCCGGTCCCACCGGGACCGATCACGTGTTTCACGGTCTCGATGTCGCCCGCATCGCGCTGGGCGCCGACTTCTACCCGGCGCCGATCCTTGGCGTCGGTGTGTTCGCAGAGCTCGACGCCGGCACCTACCTCTCGCGCCCCGACGAGGGTTCCGACCCCACGGCCTACGGATTCTTCCAGATCGGTGTGCGCCTCGCGCTGGATCCCCTACCCCGGGGCACGCGACCACCGGCAGCCTCGGCCGGTACGTCACCGAGGATCGCCGCTCAAGCGACCGGCTTCCAGGGAGCAGCCCGCCGCTAAAGCAGCCGGAATGTGGGCGGTCCAGAGCGAGGGGCAGGTATAATCTGCCGCGAATGGGCGAGTTCAGGACGAGCAGCCGCACCCGACCCGTCGCGGCTGCCGTGACCGACGTAGGTCGCCAGCGAAAGCACAACGAGGACAACGTCCTCGTGAAGTCCGATCTCGGCCTCTTCGTCGTGGCGGACGGCATGGGCGGGCACAACGCGGGCAACGTCGCCAGCGCGCTCGCGACCAAATCGCTCGACAACTTCTTCGAGGCGACCCGCGCCGGCAGCTTGCCAGGCCCCGTCCCGGCCGACGAACAGGAGCTCGATCCGGAAGCACGCCGCGTCGTCGCGGCGATCCGCAAGGCGAACCACGATGTGTTCGTCATCTCGAACACGTACACCCAGCACCAGGGCATGGGCTCGACGGTGGTCGCCGCCTACGTGTCGTGCGAAACGGAGCAGATCCATGTCGGGCACGTCGGCGACAGCCGTTGCTACCGGATCCGACACGGCGAGATCGAGCAGCTCACGAAGGACCACTCGCTCATCAACGACGCCCTCGCGCTCAAGCCCGACCTGAGCCAGGACGAGCTGGCGAGGCTCCCGAAGAACATCATCACGCGCGCGCTCGGCATGAAGGACGCCGTGAAGGTCGACATCCGCTCGGAGCCCACCCAGCCCGGCGACGTCTTCCTGCTCTGCTCGGACGGGTTGAGCGGGATGATCTCGGAGCAGCAGATGCTCGATGTGTTCGACATCACCCAGGATCCGCACGAGGCCTGCGAGCTCCTCATCGAGATGGCCAACGAGGCGGGCGGGACCGACAACATCTCGGCGCTGATCGTCCGCATCCAGCTCGACGCGCAGGACGAGCGGCAACCGAACAGCGCCGAGCTCGACGACACCCGGCCCCTCCACGTCGATGAGTTCGGCGAGACGGTTCCGCCCGCGGCGGTCCACGACGGACAGCCCCCGGTCGACGAGGTCGATCTCGACATCGCGGCGCAGCAGGTCCACTCCATCGCGGACAGCGGCCTGCGGAGCCAGGCCCACAGCGCGCCAGGCACGGTGGCGCGCATGGCCGCCGCGCCGTTCACGGATCGGCGCTCGCGGGCCGCCGCTGGCTCCGGTCGCTACACCGCGGTGACGACGGCGGCGAGGCCTCCCGTGAAGGAAGCCCCGCCATCGAAGCCCGCAAAGCGCGCGACCGAGGTGCGGGTCGCGCGGTGCGCGCACTGCAAGCACGAGCTCTTCATCGGCAACCGGTTCTGCGTCGAGTGTGGCGCCCCCATCAAGCCGTGAGCCGCGCCGCGGGCGCGCTCGGGGCGGCCGCGTCGGCGTCGACCTGCGCGCCGCCCCGAGCGCCGGTCGCGAGCAGCGACCGACGCGCGGGGGCGACGCGACAGATCACTTGACCGCGAGCAGCTCGACCTCGAAGACGAGGGTCGAGTTCGGCGGGATCACGGGCGGGAAGCCGCGAGCGCCGTAGCCGAGCTCCGGCGGGATCGTCAGCTTGCGGAGGCCGCCGATCTTCATGCCGGCGACCCCCTGATCCCATCCCTTGATCACCTGCCCGGCCCCCAGCTTGAACGAGAATCCCTGGCCGCGGTCGCGCGAGCTGTCGAACTTGTCGCCGTTGGTCAGCGTGCCGACGTAGTGCACCGTCACGAGCTGGCCGTGCTTCGCCTCCGCGCCTGTGCCTTCCTTGAGGTCCTCGATCCCGAGCTCTGCTTGCATGGTCGACTCCTTTCGGCGCGATGGGAGGAGCGCTGCACGGTCGCGTCAAGCCGAAGCAGCAGATGAGCCCTCCGGACGAGCGCCCGCGAGCGCAAAGACGCCCGGGTAATCGTGGCTCAGCCGCCGAAACCAGGGAACGTGAACACGGGCGCGCCTCCGGTCATCCGCCAGGTGTTGGCGGTCTGCTGGACGACGGGCTGCCGCAGCAGCGGGTGCGGGTGCGTCTGCTCGAAGGCGAACAGGATCGTGGCCGGCGTGAGCTGATCGAGCGACGCGAAGAAGCCGAGCGTGAGCATCGCGCCGCCCTCGGTCCAGCGGTACCCCTGCTGCCGCGCGCCAGCGGCGAGCAGGTTGTTCACGCCCGCCACGTCCGCCGCGATCTCGTTCGGCTGGTTGAAGATGGGGAGCGTGCGCGACAGCATCCGCCCGAGATCCGCGGGCGTGACGCCCCGGCTCCCCCCCTGCCCGTTCGCGCAGCCCGTGTGCCCGAGGTGATGGTGGCCGAGCTCGTGGCCGAGAACGAACGCGAGCTGCTCGTGGTAGAGCTGGCGCTGCCGCTCGACCTTGCGCGCGTCGGTGTGCTGCACCGGATCGACGAAGCCCACCGGCGGCCGGACGATCGGCTGCCCAGGCCGCTGTCGCTGCGCGAGCATCCGCAGGAACTCGTCGAGCTTCCTCGTCCCGAAGACCTCGTCGGTCGCCTTGAACTGCGCGATCTGCGCCTCGACCTCGAGCAGCCCGTCGGTGATCGCCATGAACGGCATCCGCTGGTCGTCACAGCCGGCGAACGCGTTCACCTCGCCCACCGTCGGATCGGCGATGAACGGGATGCCCCTCACCTTCTGCTGCGAGGCCGCCGGCAGCGCGCCGATCAACGCGCCCATGACGACGCCGGCCTCGGACTGGAGCCAGCTGACGTTGATGTCGTTTATGGGATCGCCGAGCACCGGCAGCCCCGGCATCGTGGGCACGTTGAAGGTAGGCGCCGGCACAGGCCCGGTCTGCGCCGGCGGGTACCCGGGTTGCTGCGGGTACCCGGGCTGCTGCGGGTACCCAGGCTGCTGTGGAGGAGCACCCTGCTGGGGCGCGCCGTACGGAGGATAGGCCTGGCCGTACGACGGCTGAGACGCAGGCCGGCGCGAGCTGCCTCGCTGACAGCCTGCGACCAGTCCGAGAGCCAGAACGAGGGCGCCGATCGGTCGAAGCAGATTCATCGCCGCGAGCATAGCGCACGGCGAGGGGGTCAACCTCGCCGCGCCGCACGCAAGATCTCGGCGCGCTGTCCGCGACGCCGCGGCGCCGCGATGAGCCGAAAGCTGGGCGCCGGGCGTCAGGCGCAGGAGGACCGATGAACAGACACCGTGCCTGGTCTGCCGCCGCCGCCACCCTGTGGATCAGCGCCGCCACGCTCTCTGGCTGCGGCGGCGCCTCCGTCGCGCAAGCCCCGGTGGCGCCGGAGCCCGCCGCTGCGACCTCGATGTCGCCGCACAAGGGAAGCGCCGTCGAGACGGCCGATGATGCGCTCGCGGAGCTCGAGCGCGCGGAGGACGAGCTCGATCAGGCGATCGGCGCGCCCGCGCAGCGCGACGAGGGCCGGACCGTGGCGGAAGCGGCGCAGCCGGGAGCGCCGCCGCCGGCGGCTTCGCCGCCGAGTCCGAGCGTACCCGACAGCCGCGCCGCGCCGTCACCGCGGGCGACGGCCGCCGGCGGCGAGCCCCCTGCCAAGAAGATCGAGGCCGAGCCGACGTCCGCGTCGCCGTGCGAAACCGCGTGCCGCGCGCTCGCGTCCATGAGCCGCGCCGCGCAGCACCTCTGCGGGCTCGCCGGCGATGCGGACCAGCGGTGCGACTCCGCACGCGCCCGGGTCAAGAGCGCGACAGACCGGGTCGAGGCGCGGTGCCCGCGCTGCGCCGAGCTCTGAGCCTCGACCAGGGACGCCCCGCCGGCCGCTCCAGCTCGACATGAGCGGTGCTGCCGTCGCGCACAGCTGTGCCCACCTCGATACGGGCCGAGCGCGCCTTCCGCTCAGACGGTGACCTCACGGGCCCGGCGCGAGGAGCTGAAGCAGCCGCACATTTTTGTACATATCCCCGAGCGAGCCTGCCGCCGCATGGCCGGCCTTCGCGAGCAGCTCGATCTCCTCGGGGCGCACCTCCACCTGCACCGTCAGCCGGCCGGCGCCCGGCTCCACGGTGAGGGTCGCGCGCTTCGCGATCTCGGCGAGCGCCGCCCCGGGCTCCGGGCCAACGAGCGCCTTCAGCGCATCGACGTTCGCGCGCTTCTCCTCGAGGAGCTTCCGGAGCTCTTCGGCCGCGTCGGCCGACGCGGCGTCGATCGCGACGGTCGCCGAGAGCCCGCCCTTCGTCGAGACGCCGACGGTGACGGCGCGCGGGCCCGTGGAGCCGGTGAGGATCGCGCGGAGGCTCGGCTTGCTCTCGGAAAGGAGGGCGACGCCCAGGAGGGGACGATCCCACCCGATGTGCGCGAGGCGCGACGTCGCCTCGTCCCTGCTCGCCAGCGACGTCCCGGCCTCCTCGGCGTCGATGCTGGCGCGGATCTCTGGCTCGGCGCCATACAGCAGGATCGACCCGTCGCGCACGGCGATCGCGTCCTCGCCGGCGCGGAGCAGGTACTTCACGCTTTTGTACTCCGCCTGGACGTAGCTGTGCGTCGCCAGGCGCTCCGCGAGCTTCTGCTCGTTGAAACGCCCGCGCGCGACCACGAGCGACGGGGCGACGACCAGCTTGTCGACGTCGAACCCGAGATCGATGCCCGTCGCCTTCTTGATGTCGTCACGGGTGCGCTCGATGTGCAGCCGCACCGCGCTCCCCTCCGCGCCGAGCGCCTGCAGATCGATCTGGTGAGGGTCGACGATCACCACGCCGGGGACGTTGCCTTGGACATATTCGAGCAGCGACTCGTCTCTCGGGAAGGTTGCGGCGCGGAGGTGCGCCACGCCGAAGCCGAGGAGCCCCGTCTGCTGGGCGAGGACGATGATGAGCACGAAGCCGGCGAGCACGATGTACTTGGCCTTGCCTCGCTTCTTCGTAGCGCCGGCGACCTGGACCGGCTTCGACGCGCTCTCGGTGCTCATCTGTGCTCGCTGCGCCCTCTCTGGGATGCCGCACGCCGCCAGGCCCCTGCGGGAACCGCCTCCGCAGAACCGCAAGCGCCGCTCGTGGACCCGGGGCGCGCTGCGGCAGAGCATAACCGGAAGCGAGACGCCGGCCAGGCCTTCCGCCGGGGCCGCCGGCCGGATAGAACCGACGCGACGTGCCTCGATCCTCGTCCTCCGATGGCGGCGGCGCGCTCGCACAGCCGAGCGATAGCTCCGTGCTGCCCGCCGCCCTCGGCCGCTACCACGTGCAGCGCCTCCTCGGCGAGGGCGCGATGGGGCGCGTGCTGCTCGCGCACGATCCGCTGCTCGATCGCGACGTCGCGCTGAAGCACCTGCGCGACGACCTGCGCATCCCGCGCGACGTCCGCGAGCAGCTCATCGTGAGGATGCGCCACGAAGCGCGCGCCGCCGCCCGGGTGACCCACCCGAACCTCGTCACGCTCCACGACGTCGGCGAGGACCCGGACTTCGGGCTCTACCTCGTCTTCGAGTACGTCGAGGGGCCGACGCTCAAGCAGCACCTCCTCGGGCGGCCGCTCTCGGCGTCGCAGGCGGCGCGCCTCGCGTGCGAGCTCGGCGAGGCCCTCACGATCGCGCACCGGGCAGGCATCGTCCACCGCGACATCAAGCCGGAGAACATCATCCTCTCCGCGAACGGCGGCAAGATCGCCGACTTCGGCATCGCGCGGATCCCGGACTCGACGCTGACGCACCAGGGAGGGCTCATGGGGACGCCCGCGTACAGCGCGCCGGAGACGTTCCGCGTCGGCAAGTTCTCGCCCGAGAGCGATCAGTTCTCGCTCGCCGCCGTCATGTACGAGGCGATCTCCGGGAGCCGCGCGTTCCCGGGCGACGACGCGGTCTCGGTCGCCTCGAAGATCGCGAGCGACGAGCCGCCGCCGATCGCGAAGGAGCTCGGCCTCCCCCCGTCGCTCGATCAGGTGCTCGCGCGCGGCCTGTCGAAGCGACCCGAGGACAGATACCCGAGCTGCGACGAGTTCGGCGCCGCGTTCGCGAACAGCCTCGAGTGGGCCGTCTCCAGCCAGATGCCGAGGCGGATGCTGGACAGCGCCGTCACGGCGACGCCGGCGCTGCCCGCCGAGCCAGCCGCGGTGCGCGCAGATCCGCTCGACGCTGACTTCCCTCCCCGCGAGCGGAAGGCGGGGCAGATCGCCGTGGGTGCGGCCGTGGTCGTGGCCACGGCCGCGCTGCTCCTCCACACCGCGCTGCGATCTGCAGACGCGCCCGCCGAGGAGCCCGCCGTCGGAGCAGCGCCGATCGCCTCGTCGGCCACCACGGCGCCGCGACCGCGCGCCATCCCGTCGACGCGGCCTGCGCGCCCGAAGCACGACCCCGCCGACACCACGGCGCGCGCGACGGTCAGCGCGGAGCCCAGCGCCGCGGAGCCCAGCGCCAGCGCGCCGGGCAGCGCCACGACCTCGCCCGTGCCGACCGCGCTTCCCGAGGACGAGCAAGGCGCGGACGCCGGAACACCGGAGACCGACGACCTCGGCGTGCCAGAGACCACAGAGCCCGGCACGCAGGACGCCGGTGGTGCCGATGCTGCTGCGCGTTGAACGGGTGACATCGCGGATGCGTTGTCACGCGGAAAAAACTCCCGTAAAGGAGCCCGAGTAAGCACCGTCGCTGTCCTGCACGGCCGACGCCAAGCGCCTCGCTGGGTCCATCGCAAGCCCCGGAGAGGGCGCCCTGGAATCACGCCGATCGCTGCGCTAGCGACTGTCTGAATTGCTGTTCTGCCCCTTGAGATCTCCGCGATGACTACCCTGACAAACGGCGACGATCTCCATCTGTCGCTCTACCGAAAGATGTTTCAGATACGCCGCTTCGAGGAAGAAGCGGCCCGCGCGTACGCGCAGAGCAAGATCGGCGGGTTCCTTCACCTGTACATCGGTCAGGAGCCCATCGCCGTCGGTGCTTCCGCGGCGCTCCGCCCCGACGACTACGTGATGACCACCTACCGCGATCACGGCCTCGCGCTCGCCCGCGGGATGAGCTCGCGCGCCGCGATGGCCGAGCTCTACGGCAAGGTCACCGGGTGCTCGAAGGGGCTCGGCGGCTCGATGCACTTCTTCGACAAAGAGCACAACATGCTCGGCGGCTACGGCATCGTCGGCGGGCACATCCCCATCGCCGTCGGGACCGCGTTCGCGTCGAAGTACCGCGGCGAGGACCGGGTCTCGATGGTGTTCTTCGGCGAGGGCGCGGTGAGCATCGGCGACTTCCACGAAGGGATGTCGCTCGCAGCGCTGTGGAAGCTGCCGATCGTGTTCGTCTGCGAGAACAACGAGTACGCGATGGGGACGCCGCTCTCCCGGACGCTCTCGGTCGAGGACGTCTCGCTGAAGGCGCTCGCCTACGGGATGGAGCGCGATCGCTTCAACTCCGAGCACGTCCTCCAGGTGCGTGATCGCCTCGCCGAGGCCGTCACGCGGGCGCGCACGCAGTCGGAGCCGACGCTGGTCGAGATCAGGACGTACCGCTTCCGGGGCCACTCGATGAGCGATCCCGGCAAGTACCGGACGAAGGAGGAGCTCGAGGAGCGCAAGAAGAAGGACGTGCTCCTTCGCTCTCGCATCGAGCTCGAGGAGAAGGGCCACAAGGCCGCCCTCGAGGCGATCGAGAAAGAGGTGGAAGACGAGATCACCGACGCGATCCGCTTCGCCGAGGAGAGCCCCGAACCCGGGCCCGAGGTGCTCGAGCCCACAACCTATGCAGGACCTTTTGCGCGATGACCGTCCTAAGATTCCGTGAGGCGGTTCGCGCCGCCATGATCGAGGAAATGGAGCGCGACGAGCGGGTGTACCTCGTCGGCGAGGAGGTCGGGCATTACCAGGGCGCCTACAAGGTGACCGAGGGGATGCTCGACAAGTTCGGGAGCAAGCGCGTGATCGACGCGCCCATCACCGAGAGCGGGTTCACGGGCATCTCGATCGGCGCGGCGATGGTCGGGCTCCGGCCGATCGTCGAGTACATGACGTGGAACTTCTCCGCCGTGGCGTTCGACCAGATCCTCAACAACGCGGCGAAGCTCCGGCAGATGTCCGGCGGGCAGCTCACCATCCCGCTCGTGCTGCGGGCGCCGAACGGCTCGGCGAAGCAGGTCGGCTCGCAGCACTCACACTCGATGGAGCACTTCTACGCGCACGTCCCCGGCCTCAAGGTCCTCGCGCCCGCGATGCCGGCGGACGCCAAGGGTCTCCTCAAGTCGGCGATCCGGGACGACAACCCGGTGCTCTTCATGGAGAGCGAGACGCTCTACGGCGTGAAGGGCGAGGTGCCCGACGACCCGGATTTCATCGTGCCGCTCGGGGTCGCCTCGATCGTGCGCGAGGGGACCGACGTCTCGATCATCGCGTGGAGCCGGATGGTGCACGTCGCGCTCGAGGCGGCGGCGGAGCTGGAGAAGGAGGGCATCAGCGCGGAGATCGTGGACCTGCGATCGCTGCGCCCGCTCGACGAGGAGACGATCGTGCAGAGCGTCACGAAGACGCACCGCGCGGTCGTGGCGCACGAAGGCTGGCCGTACGGCGGCGTCGGCGCGGAGATCGCCGATCGCATCCAGCGGCTCGCGTTCGACGAGCTGGACGCGCCCGTGCTGCGCGCGACGACGCTCGACGTCCCGATGCCCTACAACGCGCGGCTGGAGCAATACGTGATCCCGCAGGCCTCGCGGATCATCGAAAATGTTCACCGCGTTCTCTACAAAAGCTGACTGAGCGGACCCACATCCCCGATCAAGGTTGATAGACCCATGGCGAAGGTTCTGGAACTTCCGAAGCTGTCCCCGACCATGGAGGAGGGGCAGATCAGTGCCTGGCACAAGAAGGAAGGCGACGCGATCGACATCGACGATCTGCTCGCAGAGGTCGAGACCGACAAGGCGACCATGGAGTACAAGTCCTTCGATCGAGGGACGTTGCTCAAGATCCTCGTGCCTGCGGGCAGCGTGGTTCAGCTCGGCCAGCCTGTCGCGATCATCGGCACCCCGGGCGAGGACGTAAGCGCCCTCGCCGGCGGGAGCGGCGGCGCTGCCGCGGCGAAGCCGAGCGCGGCGGAGGCTCAGCCCAAGGGAGAGCGCGCCGCGCCGCCGGCCGGCGGCGACGCGCCCGTGACGAGCCCGCCGCCCGCGGCGCGCGGCGAGGCGGTCTCGCCGCCCACGCAGCCAGCCGCGCCGCAGCCGTCGTCGAACGGACGCGTGAAGGCGTCGCCCTACGTGCGGAAGCTCGGCCGAGAGCGCGGGCTCGACCTCAGCAGCGTCGCCGGCAGCGGTCCGCGCGGGCGCATCGTCGCGCGCGACCTCGAGGGGTTGAAGCCGGCGCCGGCCGCCGGGGCGGCCAAGGCGACCGCCCCCGGCGAGCTCGCTGCGCCGGAGGTGCGGCCGCTCAGCATGATGCGCAAGGCGATCGCCCGGCGCCTCACCGAGTCCAAGCAGACGGTCCCGCACTTCTACCTCTCGATCGACGTCGACGCCGATCCGCTGAACGCGCTTCGCGAGCAGATCAACGCGGATCTCGCGGCGACCGCCGCCGAGGGGGAGAAGCCGGCCAAGGTCAGCTTCAACGATCTCCTCGTCAAGGCGTGCGCCATCGCGCTCGTGCGCGTCCCGGAGTGCAACGCGCAGTTCACCCCGGACGCCATCCTCATTCACCAGCGCGTCGACATCTCGGTCGCGGTCGCCGTCCCTGAGGGCCTCGTCACGCCGGTGGTGCGCGACGTCGATCGCAAGCAGGTGCTCGACATCGCGGCCGAGGTGCGCGAGCTCGCCGGGCGAGCCAAGGCGAAGAAGCTGCGGCCCGAGGAGATGGCGAACGGCACGTTCTCGATCTCGAACCTCGGCATGTACGGGATCGACAACTTCGGCGCCGTCATCAACCCGCCCGAGGGAGCGATCCTCGCCGTGGGCCAGGTCCGTCGCGAGCCCGTCGTGCGCGGCGAGCAGATCGTGCCGGGCCGCCGCCTGAGCATGACGCTCTCCTGCGATCATCGCGTCGTCGATGGCGCGGTCGGCGCGACCTTCCTCAAGGTCCTGCGCCAGCTCCTGGAGCACCCGACGCAGATCCTGATCGGCTAGCTCAGGTCGCCTCGGCGCTGCTCCCCAGGGCGTCGCCGAGGCGCGCCAGGTTCCGCGAGAAGATCTGCACGGACGGGTGCGACGGCCCGAGCGCCTTCGTGGCGATCGCCACGGCGCGCTCGATCTGCTGCCACGCGCCCGACAGATCGCCGAGCGCCTGCAAGACGCGGCCGAGGTTGTTCACGATGCTCGCCACGACCGGGTGATCCGGACCGTACGTGGTTTGCGCGATGCCGAGCGCGCGCTCCAGCTGCTCGCGCGCCCCGGGCAGCTCGCCGAGCGCTTGCAGCACGCTGCCGAGGTTGTTGCAGCCGATCGCCACCGCCGGGTGGTCCGGGCCGTAGGTCGCCTCGGCGATCTTAAGCACGCGCGCGAAGTTCGCGCGCGCGCCCTCGAGATCGCCGAGGTCCCGCAGCACGCTGCCGAGGTTGTTGATGTCCCGCGCCACGTCCGGGTGATCCGGCCCGTAGGTGTCCTCGACGATCGCGAGCGCCCGCTCGAAGTCGGCGCGCGCCCCGGCCAGGTCTCCGAGATCGCGCAGCACGCGCCCGCGGTTGTTCAGCGCGAGCGCGAAGCGCGGGTGGTAGAGGCCGTAGCTGTGCTCATCGATCTTGAGCGCCTCCTCGAACTGCTCGCGCGCTCCCTTGAGGTCGCCGAGATCGTGGAGCAGCCGACCGAGGTTCGTGCGTCCGATCGCGACGGTCGGGTGGCCCGGACCGTAGGCGCGGATGTCGATCGCGAGCGCCCGCTCGAGGTGCACGCGCGCGCCCGCGAAGTCGCCGAGGTCGCGGAAGAGGGCGCCCAGGTTGTTGAGCCGTATCGCGACGCTCGGATCGTCGGGGCCGTACGTCGCCTCGTCGATGGCGAGGGCGCGCTCCAGGTGCTTGCGGGCGCCCGGCAGATCGCCCTGATCCATGAGCACGCTGCCGAGGTCGTTCACGTCGCGCGCGACGTCCGGGTGATCGGGGCCGAAGCTCGCGATGTCGATCGCCAGCGCGCGCTCCAGGTGCGCCCGCGCGCCGCCGAGATCGCCGAGGTCGTGGAGGACGCTGCCGAGGCTGCGCAGCACGGCCGCGACCTTCGGATCGTCGTGGCCGAACACCGCCTCGTGGAGCGCGAGCGCCCGCTCCAGGTACCCCTTCGCCTCCGCGAACGCGGCGCGCCCCTGCAGGTAGACGGCGAACCGGGCGAGGAGCCGCCCGCGCACCTCCCTCGCGACGTCGTGCGCTTCGGCCTGGCTCGCCGCGGCGAGCGCGTGCGGCAGCCATCGGGCGCAGAAGGGCCACGTCTCGACCTCGTCGCTGCTCTCGGGGAACGCGTGGTCGACGAGCCGTACCGCCGCCTCGGCCCACACCTTCCGGTCCTCGGGCGAGAGGCGATCGCGGACCACCGCCTGGACGAGCCGGTGCACGGAGAGCGCGCCTTCGTGCACGTCGATGAACGAGTAGCGGCGGAGCGCGGCGACCGCCTCGTCGAGCATCAGCGGATCGCTCAGCGCCTCGGCGAGCGCCGCCGGCAGGTGCGGCGCGGCGTCGGCGAGGCCCTCGCGCGGGATGTCATCGGGCGCCAGGTACGCGCACAGGCTCAAGAGGTCGACCGCGACGGGCGAGAGGCGCTGCGCCTCCTGGAACGCGAGGCCCCAGGTCGTGGCGATCGGCGTCGGGTAGTCCATCGGCATGCCGCGGAGCAGGAGCCCGCGCTGGTGATCACCGAAGGCGGCGTGGTAGGTCGCGATGGACGATCCCGTCTCCTTGATGGTCGCCGCCGCCTGCACCAGCGCGAGGGGGAGATCCCCGAGCGTCTCGGCGAGCTTCTCCGCGGCGCGCGCGTCGCTCTGCCCGGTCCGATCGAGCAGGAACTTCACCGAGTCGGCGCGATCGAGCGCCGGCACGGTGAGCGGGGTGGCGATGCCGCGGAAGCTCGGGTTCCGGGAGGTGATAACGATGTGCCCGGTGCGCGGGTGCGGGAGGTACGGGGCGACGTCCTGCGGGTCGTTCACGTTGTCGAAGATGAGGAGCCACCTGTCGTTGCGCGACAGCCACGACAGGGCCGCCTCGATCGCGATCCGCTGGTCGGCCTCGTTCTGCTCTGGCAGGTCGAGGGCCGCGGCGAGGCGCGCGAAGTCCTCGGCCGCCGTGGCCGGCTCCTCGGCGCGGATCCACCAGACGACGTTGTACTGGCTCGCGTACCGGTGCGCGTACTCGGCGACGAGCTGCGTCTTGCCGACGCCGCCGAGGCCGCTGATGGACTGCGTGAGCGCAGCGGGCCCCCCCGTGGTGAGCGTGCTCCGCAGCTCGCTCAGAAGCTGGTCGCGCCCGGTGAAGCCCGGGTTGCGCGGCGGCAGCTTCTTGATGTGAGGCTCCGCGTCGGGCGAGCTCGACGGCCTTCGAGCGGCCGGCCGTTGCGTCGGCGGCTCCGTCTCGCGGACGGCGCTCCGGATCCCCTTCGCGATCTCCGTGAACGCCTCGCTCTGGTTGGGGTAGCTCGTCACGGGCCGCGCGCGGCTGGGCAGCGGCTGCAGCTCGCCGAGCAGCGTCTTCTCCCAGGCGCAGGGCCGCAGGATCACGGGGATGACCCGGCACTCGCCGGCCTCGTGGCGAGCGATCGCCTCTCGCATCTCCGGAGAGAGCCACGCGTCGGTGGAGAGGAAATCCGCGCTCACGAGCAGCAGCACGACCCGCGCCTCGCGCAGCCTCGCCGCGGTCGCCTCTCGCCGCTCCCTCCCTCCGCCGAGCGCGAAGCCCTGGTAATTCCGGATGACCCCCTGCCGTTTCAGCGCGTCGAGGTGGGTCTCGATCTTGGGCCGCAGGTCCTCGTCCCTCGGAGAGTAGGAGAAGAACACATCGGCGGGGCTCGTCGCCAAGGCAACCATAGTTCCTCTCGCGGGCCTTAAAGTCTCACGACCGACCTGACGCGCAACGAGAATACGCGGTCGGAAAAGACCCAGGAAGAGACGGTAGTTGACGCTCTCGGATACATGCGGGTCGAACCTCCATCGTCTCGTGAGGGGCTTGCCTTACCCCGACTCCGGCTCCGTCCTACCTTCGCGCTCCTCTTCCGTGCTCGGGGAAATCCGGCCGGAAGCCTGAACGATGCGGCGCGCCGCATCCATCCATCGCCGCCGATCGTCCCGCCGCAGCTGGTTGCGGACGACGATCTTCACGAGGCGGTGGACGCTGAGCGCGTGCGGCCGCACCTCGATCAGCGAGTGCAGCCGCAGCATCGCGATGGCGTCGTCGAGCGCGAGCGGATCGTATTCGCTGAGCGACCGCCGAGGGATCGCGTCCATCGGCAGGAACGAGCACAAGCTGAGGAGCTCCGCCGCTGCCTGGTGGCTGAACACGGCCGCGAGCGAGCTCTCCCAGGCGGTCGCGACCGTCACCGGGAAGCTGACGGGGCGCTCCAGGAGCGCGGCCGGCCGCTGCCGGAACAGGGCGAGGTACTCCGCGAGCGGGCGTCCGGTCTCCTCGATGTAAGCGCCGGCCTGCGCCAGGGCGAGCGGCAAATCGCCGAGCTCCTCTGCGAGCGCGTCGGCCGACTCCGCGTCGGTCTCGCCCGTGCGCTGGAGCAGGAAGCGCACCGACTCGGCGCGCTCGATGCCGCGGACGTTCACCGTCGTGAGACCGCGCCAGATAGGGTTCTGCGACGTCGTGAGGATGTGGCCGCCGTGGGAGACGCTCGGGATGTAGGGCTCGACCTCGCTCGGGTCGCGCACGCCATCGAAGAGGAGGAGCCAGCGACCGCGGCGCCCGAGCTTGCTGCGCACCACGCCGACTGCGCGAGCGGGATCCAGTTGCTCGTGCTCGGGCAGCCTCAGCTCCGCGGCGAGCGTGACGAAAGAGGCGTCCATCGTCGCCTGGCTCTGACCGTCGATCAGGAAGACGGTGTCGTAGGCGCCGGCGTTGCGGTACGCGTACTCGATCGCGAGCTTGGTCTTGCCGGTGCCGCCGAGCCCGCAGAGCGGCGCCACGCCGCGCCTGGCGAGCGCGGCGCCGATCTCGGCGAGCAGATCGTCGCGCGCGGCCAGGTTCCGGCTGGTCGACGCGGGGACGCTCCAGATCCCGGGCGGCGGTGGCACCTCTGAATGGCTCACCGGCTGGGCGCCGGCGCTCGGTGAGCTCAGGAGGGGTTTTGGGTTAGCTGCTCGACCTGCTTTCGGATGCCCTTTGCGATGTCGGTGAACGCCTCGCTCTGGTTGACCCAGCTCGTCACCGGGCGCCCGCCCCGCGGCAAGCTGGCCAGCCTGCCGAAGGGCGCGCCCTCCCAGTCGCAGGCGTCGAGGATGACGGGGATGACGCGCGCCTCACCCCGTTCGTGGCGCTCGATCGCCTTCTGCATCTCGACGTCGTAGCAGAAGTCCGACGCGAGGAAGTCCGCGCTGATGAGCAGGAGGATGACCTTCGCGGTCTCGAGGTGCTCGGCCAGCGCCGTGTCGCGCTCCTCGCCAGCGCCGATCTCGCCGTCGTGCCAGCCGCGGATGACGCCCTTCCGCTTGAGGATGGTGAGGTGCGTCTCGAGCTTGTCGCGCAGCTCGCGGTTGCTCTCCGAGTACGAGAAGAACACCTCGATCGGGCTCGCCGGAGGCGCGGAGACGCGCTCGCGCCGCGACGCTTCGAGCGCCCCCGTCATCGTGACCGTGTCGTCGTACGGGGCCGAGTCCGGCGGGAGATCGTACAGCGCGCCGAGCGACGACGACGAGGGCGGGAGCTCGAGATCGGGGATCGGGGGCGGAAGGATCGAGCGACCGCGCGACGTGATCGCGCGCGGCCGGGGAGCGCACGTGCGCTCGAGGATCGCGAGCACCCGGTCGTGGCTGCCGTCGGGGGTGTCGTAAGGCAGGAGCAGGAACCCCATGTCCGCGAGCGTCTTGCGGCGGAGCGGCGTCAGGCTCGAGCCCGGGGCGATGACGAAGCGAGGCGGCGGCGAGGCCCCCGAGAGCGCGTGGATGTCCGTCAGCATCTCGTCGAAGTTCCCGTCGGCGCGTCCGAAGCCGATGAAGAGCACGGGGCACCGCGAGAGCACGGTCGTGAGCGACTTGCGCACGTCGGGCGGCGCGATCGACGCGAGGAAGCGCTCGCGCGCGAACACCCAGCTGTGCGGCTCCTTCAGCGTGCCGTGCAGCTTGAGGATGAACCGCCGCCGCCACGCGACCTCGTCGGTGACGCGCCACATGGTGTCCCACTCGAAGCCGAAGGCGCGCTCGAGCAGGTGGTTCAGGTTCGTGGTGAGCACGGCGCGCAGCTTGTCTCGCAGCGCGGCGATCGCGATCGCGATCCGCGGCGGATCGAGCCCCTCGTCGTCGAGCGCATCCTCGACGAACGCGTTGAACTCCGCTGGGCCGAGCGCCTGCTCCGCCGCGCCCAGCGCCTCGCTGTAGCGCTGCGATCGCGCGAGGGACGCGACCTCGGCGATCGCGACCTCGTCGCTGGTCTGCTCGCGCACCCTCTCGACGAGCAGGTCGACGAGCTGACGCCACGTCGGCAGCCCGGCCGCGGCCGAGATGCCTCCCCCCACGAAGAGCACGAGCTCTCCGCTCTCGAGCGCCTCATGCAGCGCTTCGATCACCGCGGCGTCGACCTCCGCGCTCACCGTGTTCGCGTTGTCCATAAGGGTTGACATCGAGCCCCTCGAGTCTATCGCTCCTCGGCGCGCAGCGCACTTTTGCGGCGCGTCGCGTGGTGCGCCTTCGCCGCGCGTCGCGCGACGCGCCGCAAAAGTGCGCCGCGCGGCGCAGGGTCGAACGCTCGACCAGGCGGCCCGCTGCGGTCATGACGTCCGAGACGACTGACCGCCGCATCGAGCGAAGTCGGAAGAGGCGGAAACAGTCCGCGAGGCTGGAGCATGCTACGTCTCCGACATGCGCCCGGCGGCCCTCTTCACGCTGGCGACGGTGGCCACGCTCGTCGCGTTCTCCCTGGCCGGCGTGGCCGCTCCACCACCCCGCGCGCGGCGCGCCCCGCGCCTCCCGGCGCGCTGCTCGGAGGCCGCGCTCCCGGCGGCCGCCGCTGGCGAGCGCGCGCGCTCGCCCGCGAGCGTCGTCGCGCTGCGCGCGCCCGGTCCGCCTGCCGTCCTCGTGCGCGCGGGGAGCTTCACGATGGGATCGAGCGAGGTCGAGATCGCGCACGCGGTGACGCTCTGCAAGCTCGAGCCGGCCGGTGAGCTGTGCGTCGACGAGACCGAGGCGAGCTTCGCGAACGAGCTCGTGCCCCACGAGGTGTACCTGTCGGATTTCTGGATCGACCGAACCGAGGTGACCGTCGCGAGCTACCGCCGGTGCGTCTCGGCCGGCGTCTGCGCCGAACCTCCGTACGCCTCCGGCGGGCAGCGCTTCGATCGGCCCGAGGTTCCGGTGGTTCTCGTCTCGTGGAGCGACGCGCAGCGCTACTGCGTCTGGGCCGGCGGTCGCCTGCCGACCGAGGCCGAATGGGAGCGGGCGGCGCGGGGCGTGGCCGGGCGCCGCTACCCCTGGGGTCATGTCTACAACCCATTCCACGCGAACCACGGGAGGCTGTCGTTCGACGAGCTCGACGACGGCGACGGCTTCCTCGAGCTCGCGCCCGTCGGCTCGCTCGTGGCCGGCCGCACCCCCGATGGCATCGACGACCTCGCCGGCAACGTCGAGGAGTGGGTCGCTGACTACTACCATCCCGAGTATCCAAGCGGCAGCGCGAAGAACCCGCGGGGGCCCGACATGGGGGAGGAGCGTGTGCTGCGCGGCGGCAGCTACATCCTGGGTCGGCCCTGGCTGCGTGGCGCCGCGCGGGGGCACGACTCGCCGACCAGCCGCCGCGCGTGGCGCGGCTTCCGCTGCGCGCGCGACGCCTGAGCCGCGGCGGGCGACGCTCGAGCCGAGGCGCGCGCGACGAGCGCTCGAGGAGCGCGGCGGTTGGCCGCTGCGCGGGCTGAGGCGCGCGGCGGTTGGCCGCCGCGCCGGAAGAGCCCATACTGCGCCCGTGAGGATCGCGCACCTCTCTGACCTGCACCTCCTCTCCCTCGAGGGGGCCTTCCCGTTCCGGCTCCTGAACAAGCGTCTCACGGGCTACCTCAACCTCCGCTTCCGGCGCCACGCCATCCACAAGCCGCACGCGGTGCACGCAGCGGCGCGGGAGATACGGCGGCTCGGCGTGGACCACGTCGTCATCACCGGCGATGTCTCGAACCTCGCGCTCGAACGAGAGTTCGTCCTGGTCCGCAACTTCTTGCAGAGCGATCTCGCTCTTCCGCCCGAGCGGGTGAGCATCGTCCCGGGGAACCACGACGCGTACACGAAGGGCGCGCACCGCTCGCAGCGCTTCTCTCAGTACTTCGCGCCGTACCTGCGCTCCGACATCGTCCTCGACGCGCCTGGCAAGAGCGGCGACGGTGGGGCCACCCGCGATGGCGGAGGCTCGGCGTTCCCCTTCGTGCACCTGCGCGGGCCCGTCGCGATCATCGGCCTCTCGACCGCCTGGCCGCGTCCCCCGCTGGTGGCATCGGGGCGGCTCGGCCCGGTCCAGCTGCGCGCGCTCGAGCGAGCGCTAGAACACCCGGAGGTGCGGCGGCGAACGCCGGTCGTGCTTCAGCACCACCCCTTCCATAACCCGGCGAGCCGGGCGAAGACCTTGCTGGAAGGCCTGGGTGATGCCGCGGCAGAGGGGCGGCTGCTGCGGCAGGTGCGCCGCGGCTTGCTGCTGCATGGGCACCTGCACCGGCGCATTCACCGCAAGCTGCACACCGAGCGGGGTCACATCGACGCCGTGGGCGCCACCAGCGCCTCGCTCCTTCACGACAGCGACGAACGGATGGCCGGGTTCAATGTCTACGAGATCGACGACGCGGGGACGATCGGGGGCATCACGTCGCACCGCTTCGTCCCGGGTCAAGACGCGTTCCGCGAGGTCCCGGTCCCCGAGCGATGAGCCCGCCGCGCGCTCGGCGCTCCGCCGAGCGCCCCACCGGAGCCGCGCGCAATCCATCCGCCGCACGCAGGACCGTCCAGGCGGGCGCGCGATGTTCGGGGCTCGGCAGTGCCGTGACTCGAGCGCAGCGGGGGCGCTGCGCGGGCAGTCCGGTGGGGCTCTGGTCAGGAGGAAAGTCAGGCGGTGGCGCGGATCACGTTGACCGCCTGCAGACCTTTGGGACCTTCTTTGATCTCAAATTCAACGGTCTCGTCCTCGAACAGACGACGGCGCCCCTCCCCGTTGATCTGCGAATAGTGAACGAAGACGTCGGGGCCAGTCTCTTGCTTGATGAAGCCCCAACCCTTCTCGTCGTTGAACCACTTAACCTTGCCAACTGCCATATTTCCTCCACTTCAGAGCTCGTCGATACCCGAGGCGCGCAGGCTGGCAGTCGGGAGGTGACCACGGCTGCGGTCCCTGATTCCGATGCGGGCTTGGCTGCATGCAGCAAACCCCCCTCGTAGACAGATCCAGCTTGCGCAGGGCGGCTGCCCAGCCGCTGGTTGATGTGCGTGCGCGGCGACTTCGACGATTCTCCCCGGTCCGAGCGGGCGCCAACGTAAACGGCTCGATGCGCCAAGGTCAAGCAGCGATGATGGTTCGGCGGGCGCTTGCGCGAGGCAGTACCGCTTCACCGGCAGTCTCCGGTTGCAGCAGCCTCCGATGAGAATTTCGCGTCGTACAGCGGATCCTGACGGCGAGTACACGATCACGCGCGGTGACGGCGCGCCGTAGGGTGCGAAGCAGAATTCGCGCAACCGTCAAGATTTGCGCTTTTATCGAAGAACTTTGTCCTTCGGCCCGCGCAGGGCGTCGTGGTCCGTGAGGGCTTCGCCATGTCACGCAGCGAGCCTCGCGCGTCGGGCAGCGATCTCCTGGCCTCCGCCGCAATGGCGCGGCGACTCGGGCGCGCTCCTCGTGCTGCGCGCGTCGTGGGAGCGAGCGACGCAGCGCGCTCCGGGCGCTCTCCGAGCGCGGGCCAGGCGCTTGCGGAGCTTTTGCCGAGAACATCGATCGAGCGTTGCAGCGGAGCAGGCGACCTGCTCGGAGGACATCACGCACCTGGCGGCGCCGGCTCAGCCTGTTCGCCGACGTTCCCCCTGCGCGCTGGCGCGACAGCTCGGCGGATCGATCCCCGGACCGGCATCGCGCGCTCGACCTGCACCGCGCCCGGTGCGTGCGCTCAGGGGGCGTGGGCGGCGCAGTCCCGGGCTCGAGCCCGCTCGCCGCCCGGGAGCAGGAATCGAAGGCATCTCGTTGACATGTCTGTTCGAGCTTGCTCGTATGGCGTGGCGAGGGCATCGGGTCTCACCTCCGCCCTGGCCCCGCGAGGCGACGAGATGTTCTCGGTGATCATCAGCGAGAAAGGGGGCGCGGAGCGCCGCGAAACCTTCGACCGGACAGAGATCAACGTCGGCCGCGTGCAGGGCAACGACCTGATGCTGCCGAAGGGCAACGTGTCGAAGCGACACGCTCGGCTGCTCTTCCGCGACGGGCGCTTCATCGTCACCGATCTCAAGAGCACGAACGGCACGTACGTCAACGGCCGGAAGATCGCTCAGGCGACGATCGTTCGCGAAGGCGACAAGATCTACATCGGCGACTTCGTGCTGCGGATCGAGACGGCGGCGGCCGGGACGGCCCCTCCGGACAGCACGGCGCCTCCGCGCGCGCCGGAAGAGATGTCCGGCGAGCCGGGACCTCTGCCCGATCGCGGGCCGCCGCCGTCCGCCGAGAAAGGGCTGCACCGGTCGGCGCCGTTGCCGCTGATCAACGAGAGGGGCGAGCCGTCGCGCACCAGCCAGGGCGTGATCAGCCACTTCCCCCTCGAGAACGATCCGGACGAGTCGGTCGACGCGGCCGCGGCCATCCCCGTCCCCGGTCCGCCGCGCATCCCCTCGCCTCGTCCGCCGCTCACGCCGGGCTCGCAGGGCGGTGCGTCCGTCCCGCCGCTGCCTGCGCACCCGGCGATGACCACCGCACCGCCGGCGCGCGACGGCCGCGCCGTCAACGCCGCCACCCCGCCCCCACAGGCGCCGCGCCCGTACGCGACCGCGACCCCGCTGCCTGCACAGAGCACAACGAGCACCGCCGCGGTGTCGCCGCAGGGCGCCTCGAACGTCGCCGTCCATCCGAGCGTGGTCCCCATCCCGAGCCGGCGCGCCATCCCGCCCGTCTCGGATCGGGTCGACCGGGGACAGGGCGACTCGGCGCATGCCGTGGCGCACCGCCGGGCGCTCGGGCGCCTCATGGAGCGGCTCGCCGACCTGGTCGACCTCACGCCGCTCGACAGCGGCGCGCCGCCGGACAGCGCGCTCGCCCAGCGCATCGCGCAGGCGAGCGCCGCGGGCGCGGAGGCGCTGCGCGCGGCGGGCGAGCTCCCCCCCGAGGTCGACGTCGAGGCGCTCGTGGCCGACGCGCAGCGGGAGCTCCTCTCGCTCGGTCCGCTCGACCGCTTGCTCGAAGACGCCGAGGTGAGCGAGATCCAGGTGTTCCGCTACGACCACGTGATCGCGATGCACGGGCGCAGGCGCGTCATCGCGGAGGTCGGGTTCAGCAGCGAGCGCGCGGTCGGCCGGGCCATCCGCCGGCTCTGCATGGCGGCCGGCCAGCCGATCGAGGCGGGCGCGAGCTTCGTCGAGCGGACCCTGCCGAAGGGGCGCCGCCTGTTCGCGGTGCTGCCGCCGGCCGCGACCTCCACCCTGGTGATCCGGAAGCCGCAGCGCCCCGACGTCACGCTGGACGACCTGGTGCGCAACGGGACGATCTCGCGCGCGATGGCCGGGCTGCTCGCCCAGTGCGTGCTCGGTCGCGGCAACCTCCTCGTCACCGGGACGCGGGACGCCGGGACGGGCTGGCTGCTCGGCGCGCTCGCTGCCGCGGCGCAGCCCGACGACCGGTTCGTGGTGCTCCAGGAGGAGGACGAGCTCGCCCTCGATCAGCCGAACACGCTGTCCATCGCGCTCGGGGCCACGACGGACGAACGCACCCGGGCCGTGCGGGCGGCCGTACGCATCCGGCCGGAGCGGGTCGCGGTGAGCTCGTTCTCGGGCCACGTCGCGGCCGAAGTCGTGGACGCCATCGGCGGCGGCATGGACGGCGTGCTCGCGGCCTCCCGCGCGCCGACGTTGCGGCAAGCAGTGACGAGGCTCCCCGCCGACATCGCCGCGACCCGCCCCGGGATCACGCCGGAGACGGCGCGCGAGTGGCTCGCCTCGTCCTTCGACCTCGCGATCGAGATCGCGCTGCTCCGCGACGGTCGCCACCGGGTGCTCCGCATTGCGGAGCTCGGGGTGGAGGGCGGGCAGATCGCCATTCGCGACGTCTTCACGTTCGTGGTCGAGCGGACGGCCGCCGGCGGCGCGCTCGAGGGGACGTTTCACCCCTCCGGGCTGGTGCCGGACATCGTGGAAGATCTTCAGTCCCGCGGGGTCAGCGTCGATACGTCGACCTCGTTCCGGCGAAATCGCTAGCGGCTGTCCGCGCGAAGGCTGGCCAGCGTGGCCAGCGCGAGGCACGCGCAACCCACGAGATGAGAGCGTCTTGACGGGCGCCAGCTAGGAACGGAGGTTATGATGCTCAGTAGCCATGGCCATCCGCACCATCCTCCACTATCCCGACCCGCGCCTGCGTCAGAAGGCACAGCCGGTCGGGGACATCACGCCCGAAATCACGAAGCTTATCGACGACATGGCCGAGACCATGTACGCGGCGCCCGGCGTCGGCCTTGCGGCCACGCAGATCGGGGAGCCACACCGCGTCTTCCTCGTTGACATCGCCGCGGACAACGAGCCGAGCAACCTCCTCGTGTTCATCAACCCGGAGATCGTGCGGCAAGAGGGGCAGCTGACCGGCCCCGAAGGGTGCCTCTCGTTCCCTGGCATCAGCGAGGACATCAAGCGGGCCGAGCGCGTCACCGTCCGCGCCCGCGGGCGTGACGGCGCGACGTTCGAGATCGCGGCCGACGGCCTGCTCGCCGTGGCCGTCCAGCATGAGCTCGATCACCTCGACGGCGTGCTGATGATCGACCGGATGGGCACGCTCAAGAAGCGCATCGTCCAGCGGAAGATGCAGAAGCGCGGCGCAGAAGCCGCGAGCTGACCTGCCCGGGCGCGCCGATCAGCTGCGCGCCGGGAAGGCGAGCGGGCCGCTGACGTACGCGTCGCGACCGCAGAGCTCCCAGCGTGGATCGACGATCCGGGGCGCGTCGCCTGGCGTGTCCGGACCCGCCCAGTCGACCGCGCCCGGCCGGCCGCGGGGGCCGAGCAGGATCGGAGCGACGAAGGCGTGCAGCTCGTCGGGCAGGCGCGACGCGAGCAGGCTGCCGGCGAGCTCGGCGCCACCTTCGACCAGGATGGAGACGATCCCCTGCGAGGCGCAGAGGCGCATCGCGGCGGTCACGTCGACCCGGCCCTCGGCCGAGGTTGGCGCGCGCAGGACGACGCAGCCAGCGTCGACGAGCACCTGCTCCGCCTCCTCGGGCGCGTCGGCGCCCGTGAGCACCCACGTCGGCACCTCCCGCGCCGTCTGGGCGAGGCGCGTGTGGAGCGGCAGCCTGAGCCGCGTGTCGAAGACGAGCCGGATGGGGCTCCGCCCCCCGGGCGCGAGCGCAGACTCGCGCAGGGTGAGCCGAGGGTCGTCGGCGAGCGCCGTGCCGATCCCGATCGCCACCGCGTCGTGCCGCGAGCGGAGCTCCTGGACCTTGGCGCGCGCCTCGGGGCCGGTGACCCACTTCGAGGCGCCTGTGCGGGTCGCGATGCGACCGTCCAGCGACAGGGCGAGCTTGAGCGCGATGTGGGGGATGCCTGTCGTGATGAACTTGGTCCAGGGCGCGATCAGCGCGCGAGCCTCGGCGCCGGCGACGCCGAGCTCCACGGCGAGCCCGGCGTCGCTGAGCCGCTGCGCCCCGCCGCCGACCACCGCGGGGTTCGGATCGGGCGCGCCGACGACGACGCGCTTGATGCCGGCGCTCAGAACCGCGTCCACGCAGGGCGGCGTGCGCCCCTCGTGGTTGCAGGGCTCCAGCGTCACGTAGAGCGTCCCTCCGCGCGCCGCGTCGCCGGCGGCCGCGAGCGCCAGCCCCTCGGCGTGCTCCTCACCAGCGCGCGCGTGGTGCGCGACGGCGACGACCTCCCCCGCGGCGTTCAGCACCACCGCGCCGACCGGGGGGTTCGGCGACGGCATCGCCTTGTGCGCCTCCTCGATGGCGAGGCGCATCATCGCGGCGTCGAGCTCGGGATCGGGGATGGGGGGCTTCGCAGACATCGAAGTGCCGGATCTACTAGGGCGCCTTGGCCTTCACAAGCTTGCCAAGCTCGACCATGAACTGGTCAATGTCCCGAAAGGAACGATAAACGCTCGCGAACCGGACATAGGCGACCTCATCGAGGGTACGCAGGTGGTTCATCACCCGCTCGCCCAGCTCGGTCGATAAGATCTCCCGCCGCTCGGACTCCTGCGCCTCGCGCTCGATCGCGTCGGCGATGGCCTCGATCTGGTCGGTGGACACGGGCCGCTTGTTGCATGCGATCCGGAGCCCTCGCACGAGCTTCTGTCGGTCGAACGACTCGCGCCTACCGTCCTTCTTGACGACCGTCGGCAGGATGTCCTCGACGCGCTCGTACGTCGTGAAGCGGCGCTCGCACGAGGCGCACTCGCGCCGACGCCGGATCACCTCACCCGCGCCGCCAGCGCGGGAGTCGATGACCCGGTCCTCGAGATGGCCGCAAAATGGGCACTTCATCGAGCCATCCAGCGCGGCGCGCGATCAGCCGTCAAACTGGGAGAAGACGAGCGACACGTTGGTGCCACCGAAGCCGAAGGAGTTCGACATCACGTGCTTCAGGCGGCGCTCGCGAGAGGTGAACGGGACGTAGTCGAGGGTGCACTCAGGATCGGGATCGTCCAGGTTGAGCGTCGGCGGCACCGCGCCGTGGCGCAGCGCGAGGGCGCAGACCGCCGCCTCGACCCCACCTGCGCCCCCGAGCAGGTGGCCCATCGCGGACTTCGTCGAGCTAACCCAGAGGCGCTTCGACGCCGCGTGATCGCCGAAGGTCTTGAGGATCGCCCGGGTCTCCTCGATGTCCCCTTGCGGAGTCGAGGTGCCGTGAGCGTTGATGTAGTCGATCGCGTCCGGCGCGAGCTTGGCGTCTTCGAGTGCCATCTTCATCGCTCGCTGCGCCCCGGCGCCGTCGGGCGCCGGCTTCGTGATGTGGTACGCGTCGCACGAGGCGCCGTACCCGACGACCTCTGCGTAGATCTTCGCGCCGCGCTTCTTCGCGTGGGAGAGCGACTCGAGCAGCAGCGACCCGGCGCCCTCAGAGCAGACGAAGCCGTCGCGCCCCTTGTCCCAGGGGCGACTCGCCCGCTGCGGCTCGTCGTTGCGCCTCGAGAGGGCGAACATCGCGCAGAAGCCGCCGATGCCGAGGCCGGTGATCGTCGCCTCCGCGCCGCCCGTGAGCATGATGTGCGAGCGACCCCGGCGGATCCACTCGAACGCCTCGCCGAGCGAGTGCGCGCTCGACGAGCATGCGCTCGTGTTGCAGTAGCTCGCGCCCCGCAGATCGAGCGCCAGCGCCACCTGCCCTGCAGCGAGGTTGGCGATGACCGTCGGGATGAAGTACGGGCTGACCTTGTGGGGGCCCTTCTCGTGCAGCGTGATCGAGTGCTGGAACAGGTATTCGAGGCCCCCGAGACCGACACCGATGAACGTGCCGCACTGATCGCGGTCCTCGTCGGTGAGCTCGATCCCCGCGTCCTGCATGCACATCTGCGAGGCGGCGATGGAAAGGTGGGCGAAGCGGCCCATCTCCTTCACCTTCTTCTTGGGGATGTACTCCTCGGGCACGAAGCCCTTCACCTCGCCGGCGAAGCGCGTAGGAAACGTGCTCGCGTCGAAGAGGGTGATGGGCGCGATACCAGACTGACCAGCCAGCAAAGATTGCCAGGTGGCCTGGGTGCCGAGGCCATTGGGCGTGACGAGCCCGATACCGGTGATGACAACGCGTTCCATGGCTCTTCTTGCCCTAGCGCCACCACAGAGGTGAGAGCGCGTGCATCGGCGAAGAGCAGAGCCTTCGCTGGCTCACGCGCCAACCCACCTCCATGGTGACGCCGCGTCCGGTAGGGCGGTGGGGACGCTACTTCTTGTCCTTGGCATTCCTTTCGATGTAGTCAATCGCGTCCTGGACAGTCCGGATCTTCTCCGTGTCCTCGTCCGGAATGTCGATCTCGAACGCCTCCTCAAACGCGAGGACAAGCTCCACCAGGCCCAGCGAATCGGCGCCCAGATCGTCGATGAAACTCGCCTCAGGCTTGATGTCCTTCTCGTCGACGTCGAGCTGTTCCTTGATGATCCGCTTTACTTCGGCCGTGATGTCGCGACCTTCAGCCATGGTATTCCTCCCGGGAAAACGGAACCCCTAGTAGCCCATCGCCATCAGCGTTGCACCATCGAATTACCTGCGACCGCTTTTTTCGTGTGCGCCTGGTTTGCCGCTGTGCGTGACGCCTGGCAGCCGGGGTCCTCAAGCCAGCGCTCTCACACGTACATCCCGCCGTTGACGCGCAGCGTCTCGCCCGTCACGTAGCTCGCCTCGTCGGAGCATAGGAATGCGATCGCCGCGGCGACCTCCTCTGCTCGGCCCGTGCGCCCGAGCGGGACCATCCTCGTCAGCCCCTCTTTCATCTCCGCGCTGATCGTCGTCGTCATGTCGGTGTCGATGAACCCGGGCGCCACGGCGTTGACCGTGATGCCGCGCCCCGCGTACTCGCGGGCGAGCGACTTCGTCACGCCGAGCAGGGCCGCCTTCGTCGCGGCATACGCCGCCTGGCCGACGTTGCCCATCTCCGCCACAACGCTGGAGAGGAAGACGATGCGGCCTGTGCGCGCGCGCATCATGACCTTGGTCGCCGCGCGCGCGGACGCGATCGAGCCCTTCACGTTCACGGCGAAGAGGCGATCGAGGTCTTCCTCCTTGATCCGCAGGAGCAGGCCGTCGATCGCAATCCCCGCGTTCGCGACGAGGATGTCCAGCCGGCCAAGGCGCTTCGCCGCCTCGGCGATGGCGGCCTCGGTCGCCGGCATGTCCGCGACATCGAACCCGAGCGCCTCGGCCTTCCCGCCGCGCGCTGTGATCGCGTCGACGACCGCGCGCGCCTCGGCCTCTCCGCGCACGTAGTTGACGATCACGTGCGCGCCCTGCGCCGCGAGCGCCTCCGACGCAGCACGCCCGATCCCTCGCGATCCACCCGTGACGATCGCAACTTTGCCCGTAAGGTCGAACATCGATGCCTATGCCTCCGAAAGGAACGCGCTCACGCGCTCAATCCCTGCCATGTCGCTCACGCTGAGCACCTTGATCTGCTTCGTAATCCGCTTCACCAGCCCGGCCAGCACCTTGCCAGGGCCGATCTCGAGGGCGTGCGTCACGCCATCCTCTGCCATGCGCTCGATCGTCCGCATCCACTGCACGGTGCCATCGATCTGGCGCAGGAGGAGCGACCGCACCCGCTCCGGATCGGCGTTCGGCGCGGCGTCGACGTTCGCGATCACGGGGAAGGCGAGCGGCATCAGCTGCGTGCGCTCTAGCTCGGGACGCAAGCGTTCGGCCGCAGGCCGCATCAGCGCGCAGTGGAAGGGAGCGCTCACCTTGAGCGGGATGGCCTTGCCGCCGCGGGTGACGGCGAGCTCGCCCGCGCGCGCGACCGCGCCGGCGTGCCCGGCGATCACGATCTGCCCCGGCCCGTTGTAGTTCGCCGGAGCGACCACCTCGCCTTGCGCCGCCTCGGCGCAGATCGCGAGCACCACCTCCTGGTCGAGCGCGATGAGCGCCGCCATGGCCCCCTCGCCCGCCGGCACGGCCTCCTGCATGGCGCTGCCCCGGATCCGGCAGAGCCTTACCGCATCCTCGATCTCGAGCGCGCCGGCGGCGACCAGCGCGCTGTACTCGCCGAGCGAGTGGCCGGCCGCGTACAGCGGCGGATCGAGGTTGGGCAGGTGCTCGATGAGGGCCGCGGCCACGGCGCAGCTCGTCGCGACGATGGCGGGCTGGGTGTTGCTCGTCTGCGTCAGCGCCTCCATCGGCCCCTCGAAGCAAAGCCGCGAGATCGGCTCGCCGAGCGCCGCGTCCGCCCGCGCGAACGCGCCACGCGCAGCCGCCGAGACCTCCGCGAGGGCCTTGCCCATCCCCACCTCTTGCGCCCCTTGCCCTGGAAACAGCCAAGCGATTTTCACGTTTGCCCTCAATTCCAAGCCAGGGAGGCGGACGTCGTCCGTCCCCCGAACCACGTCATGCGGCCGGCGCGCGCGAGACTACCTCAGGCAGGATCGCCCGGCGAGCTCAAGCGAACGCGCAGACCTCGACCCCGACGCAGGCAGACGCGCATGGCCCGCTCACATCCGGATGACGGACGCGCCCCAGGAGATGCCAGCGCCGAGCGCGCAGAAGAGGACGTTTTGCCCCGGTTTGATGCGCCCGTCGCGCACCGCCTCGTCGAGGGCGATGGGGATCGATGCGCTCGACGTGTTGCCGTACTCCTCGATGTTGAGCACGAACCTCTCCAGAGGGAGGCTGAGACGCGCGGCGACCTGGCTGATGATCCGCAGGTTCGCCTGATGGGCGACGACCCAGTCCAGGTCGCCGGCCGCCATGCCCGCCGTGTCGAGCGCGATCAGCGAGGCGCTGGAGAGGTTCTTCACGGCGACCTTGAAGATGTCCTGCCCCACCATGTGGACCTTGTTGCGGCTCTGCTCGATGCCCTCGGGCGTCAGCGGCTCGGCCGTACCGCCGCCCGGGATGACCAGCGAGTTCGCGAGCGTGCCGTCGCTGAAGATCCGCGTCGAGATGATGCCCCTGCCGTCGCCCGACGCAGGCCCGAGCACGACCGCGCCAGCGCCGTCGCCGAACAGGACGCACGTCGTGCGATCCTTCCAGTTCAGGATGCGCGAGAGCAGCTCGACGCCGATCACGAGGACGTGCCGGGCCACACCGTTCGCGATGAACTGATCGGCGATCGTGAGGCCGTAGACGAAGCCGGCGCAGGCCGCCGAGATGTCGAACGCGGGGATCTCCTGAGCGCCGAGCTTCTGCTGCACGTACACGGCACAGGAGGGCATCGGGGTGTCGCCGCTGATCGTCCCGACGATGATCATGTCGAGGTCAGCCGCCGAGAGCCCGGCGGCGTCCAGCGCAGAGCGGCCGGCCGCAGCGGCCATGTCGCTCGTGAGCTCTCCCTCGGCAGCGATATGACGTCGACGAATCCCCGTTCGCTCGCTGATCCAGCTGTCCGAGGTGTCGACGATCTTCTCGAGATCGGTGTTGTGCACGACTCGGGCGGGCGCGTAGCTGCCCGTCCCGAGGATGCGGCTCCTCGGCTGCGGGGAGCTCATGCGACGGCCCCTCGCGCATCCGCGCGAGCCGGCGCCGCGCCCAGGTGCGCGGGCGCAGCGTTCGCGCGCGCCGGCGCACCCGCGCCCGTCATGAGGCCGCGGTCGCCTTGGTCGCCTTCGCCTTGCGCCCGTTGTAGTGCCCGCAGGCGCCACAGGCGCGGTGCGGGAGCCGGGCTTCCCCGCAGTTCTCGCAAGAGACGAGCTGGACGGGGGTCACCTTGTCGTGGTTGGCGCGCCGCATGTCGCGCTTGCTGGGGGTGGTTTTCCTCTTGGGGACGGCCACGGAACTACTCCTTCTTGGTCTTCTTCTTCGGTGTCCCGGCCTTGGCCGGGGGGGGCGATGCAGGTTGCGCGCGCCTGTCAGAGCCGCTGGGCTTCTGTCCAAGCTTCTCTCGGAGCGCGCTGAGCGGCGCGAGCCGCGGGTCGAGGCCTGGAGCGGCCTCATCCTCCTCCGCCGCCCCGCGGACGAGGGCCGAGGAGCCGCCTTCGCGGTCCTCTCGGGACGCGGCAGGACCGATACCCGGGCAAGCCTCCGAGCACAAGGGGAAGTTCGGCATCTCGAGGAGAATGGCCTCGCGGATGAACGGATCGAGCTCGACCGTCTCGCCGTCGTACGTGTCGACGTCGGCCTCGTCCGCCGTGAACTCGTACTCGGCCTCCTTGACCTTGCTCGCCCCAGGCTTCGCCGCGCCGTTGCGGGCAGCGCCGTCCCGCCGGTGGCCGTGACCGTGGCCGTCCGCCTTCGGGGCAGGACGCAAGAGGAGCGAGAGCTCGGCGTCAACGTCCAGCGTGGCAGGGGCAAGGCACCGCGCGCAGGGCGTGGCGACGGGCGCCTTGACGCGGCCGCGCACGACGATCTCGTTCCCCGTCCGCGAGAGGCGGGCCGAGAGGTGACCTGGCGCGCGCCCGGTGACGTCGGCGTCAGCGAGCGCCGCGTTCATCCAGTCGAGCGGCAGCGGCATGTCCAGCGAAATACCGGAGATGTCGATGTCATTGGCAGAGACGGCAAACTGGGACATGGGGTTCCGGGCCAGTGAAAGCGGAGCGTTTAGCGCGGGGTGCGTTGGCTCGCAAGAACGACCGGCGGCCGCCGTCACATCAGGCTGCATGGTAGCGTCGCCCGCGCATGGACCGTAGCGCCACGCCCGAGGCCCGCGCCGCGGGCGCCGCCGATCGGCGGCCGAAACCTTCAGGGGAAGCACGGCGCGCAGGCCGCCGCGCAGCGGTCGCGATCGCCCTCTACGCGCTCGTGACGCTCGTGTACGCCGCGAGCTCCTCCCGCGAGATCTTCGCGGCTCACACGCCCTACAACCACTACGCGCTGCTCGCGGAGGCGTGGCTCCACGGCCGCCTCGATCTCGGCGGACCGCCGCCGGCGCACGCGGGCGGCAACGACTTCGCCGTGTTCGGCGACCGCTACTACGTCAGCTTCCCCCCCTTCCCCGCGGTCCTCATCGCGCCGCTCGTCAAGCTCGCCGGCAGCGCGGAGCGCGTGCGCGACGGGCAGTTCTTCCTGGCCTTCGCCGGCGTCGGGCCCGCTGTCCTCTTCCTCGCGCTGGAGAAGCTCTCGGCCTCGCGCCGCAGCCACCGCACGCAGTCCGAGAACGTCGCGCTCTCGCTGCTCTTCGCGCTCGGGAGCGTCTACTGGTTCAGCGCGGTGCAAGGGACGGTGTGGTTCGCGGCGCACGTCGTCGGCGTCGCGCTGGCGTGCGTCTATCTCTACTGCGCGCTCGAAGCCGCCCATCCGCTCGCTGCGGGCCTCGCCCTGGGCCTCGGCTTCGCGACCCGCACGCCGCTCGGCTTCGCCCTGCCGCTGTTCTTGTTCGAGGCGCTCCGCGTGGACCGATCGGACCCGCGCGCCCTCCTGCGCCGGCTCGCCCTGTTCGCCGCGCCGGCGGCGCTCGTGCTCTCGGCGCTGCTCTGGCACAACCACGCGCGCTTCGGCGACGCGGCCGAGTTCGGCCACCGGTACCTCCACATCGCGTGGCGCGCGCGGATCGAGAAGTGGGGGCTCTTCTCGTACCACTACCTGCCGCGCAACCTCGCGGTGGTGCTCACCGGCCTGCCGTACACCCACGTGCAGGGCGCCCCCTTCCAGATCAACGCCCACGGGCTCGCGCTCTGGGTGACCACGCCGATCTACGCGTGGGCCCTCTGGCCCCGACGCACGCCGCCCCCGTTCTGGGCGCTCGCCGCCACGGTGTCCGCGGTCGCGCTGCCGAGCCTCCTCTACCAGAACACCGGCTGGCTCCAGTTCGGCTACCGCTTCTCCAACGATTTCGCCCCGTTTCTCTTCGCGATGATCGCCGTCTCCGGCCGCCGCTTCGGCGCGCCGTTCTACGCCCTCGGCGCGGCCGCGATCGCCGTCAACGGGTTCGGCGCGCTCACGTTCCAGCGCGCGGGCTTCGAGCGGTTCTACTTCGTCGAGCGCACCCAGCGGGTCCTGCACCAGCCCGACTGAGGCCGCCCGCGCCTCCGCGCCGCTGCCGCGACGCCGCGCCGACGGCGCTCCTCCTCCTCAGCACGGCCGGATCGCCCGCGCGCCCTCGGGCGCACGGGCGATCCGGCGGACAGCGCACGCGGGCCTTGGGTGCAGGGCGCTCGCCGTGCTAGCCCTCGCCGCGCCATGGAAGCTCTGCTCGACCCGGCCGCCATCGGGCGCGGCCTGCGGCGCATCGCGCTCCAGATCGCCGAGCGCGGCCGCGGCGTGGAAGATCTGGCGCTCATCGGGATCCGGCGGGGCGGTGAGCCGCTGGCCAAGCGGCTGGCCGCGCTGCTCCTCGAGATCGAGGGGCACGCGCCGCCGGTCGGCGCCGTCGACATCACGCTCTACCGCGACGACGCCGCGACCGCCCTGCCGAACCCGCGCATCGGCCCAAGCCACATCTCCTTCCCCGTCGACGGCCGGCGCATCGTGCTGATCGACGACGTCATCTACACCGGTCGCACCATCCGCGCGGCGCTCGACGCGGTGCTCGACTACGGGCGACCGCAGCGGATCGAGCTCGTCGCGCTCGTCGATCGCGGCGGCAGGGAGTTGCCGATTCACCCCGACTACATCGTCCGCGCGGTCGAGCTCGCCCCCGGGCAACGCATCGACGTCGTGGAGCGCGCGGGCGAGCTCTGGGCTCTCGTCACCGCCGCCAGCACAAAGCTCTCGGAGCCCCCCCCGCCACCGGAAGGAACGTAAGCCAGCGCATGAGGAGGATCTACCCGCACCGACACCTGCTCGGCATCGAGGGTCTCTCGCGTACCGAGATCGTGGCCCTCCTGGACGCCGCCGAGTCGCTCTTCGACGTCTCCCGGCGGAGCGTACGCAAGGTGCCCACGCTCCGCGGCAAGACGGTCGTGAACCTCTTCTACGAGCCGTCGACGCGCACGCGGACGTCGTTCGAGCTCGCGGGCAAGCGGCTCAGCGCCGACGTCATCAACATCAGCGTCTCCACCTCGAGCGCGGTCAAGGGGGAATCGCTGCTCGACACGGTGCAGAACCTCCAGGCGATGCAGCCGGACGTGCTGGTCATCCGGCACGCCGCGTCGGGCGCGCCGCACCATGTCGCCGCGCACACGCGCGCCGCGGTCGTCAACGCGGGGGACGGCACGCACGAGCACCCGACGCAGGCGCTGCTCGACGCGTTCACGATCCGGCGCGCCAAGGGACGACTCGAAGGGCTGGAGGTCGCCATCTGCGGCGACATCGTCCACAGCCGCGTGGCCCGCTCGAACGCGCACCTGCTCACGACGATGGGCGCGCGGGTCCGCTTCGCCGGCCCGCGCACGCTCCTGCCGATCGCGGGCGAGTCGCTCGGCGCGACGGTCTACGATCGGATCGAGCCCGCCCTCGAAGGGGCCGACGTGGTGATGATGCTGCGCGTGCAGCGCGAGCGGCTGAGCGGCAGCTTCCTGCCCAGCACGCGCGAGTACAGCCGCACGTTCGGGCTGAACCCAGCCCGGCTCGCGCTCGCCAAGCCAGACGCGATCGTGATGCACCCGGGGCCGATGAACCGCGGCGTGGAGATCGATCCGCGCGTCGCGGACGGCGCACAGAGCGTGATCCTCGACCAGGTCGAGGCCGGCGTCGCGGTCAGGATGGCCGTGCTCTGGATCCTGGCCGCGGAGGCCAACGAGTTCTCCGCGACCGGCGAGCCACGGCCCGCGCCCTGACGATCGCCCCGGCCCTCCGGGCGCGGCGGCGCAGCCGAGGCAGACGGACGCCCTGGCCCATGAAACCCACGGAACCATGAAAGACGCGGCCCCCGCGCGCGGCTCCCCCCTGGCATACGCCCGCTGGCAGCGAACAGGGTTCCCTGTTGCGCCCCGTTTTAATAGGCTGGTCCATCTTTTTGAAAGGGTGGAGCCAACCATGTTTTCGCGAGACGTCCTCAGGATCGATGCCCCGGCGGTAGCGCAAGAGATCGAGCAGGCCATCCGGGATCAGGTGTTCGGTACGCTGCGGCGGCGCGGGGCCGTGGTCGGGATCTCGGGCGGGATCGACAGCTCGGTCGTCTCGACGCTGTGCGTCCGCGCGCTCGGCAAGGACAAGGTGCTGGGCATCTTCATGCCCGAGCGCGACACCTCCGATGACGCGCTCCGCCTCGGCAAGTTGCTCGCCGAGGGGCTCGGCATCGAGGCGGTCATCGAGAACATCAAGCCCGCGTTGACCGGCCTCCGCTGCTACGAGCGGCAGGATGAGGCGATCCGGATGGTCTACCCGGACTACAACGAGAGCTGGAAGTTCAAGATCACGCTCCCCTCGATCCTCGAGAGCGACAGGCTGAACGTCTCGCAGCTGACGGCGCAGCCGCCCGGCGAAGAGCCGCGCGTGAAGCGGATGCCCCTGAACGCGTACCTGCAGCTCGTCGCCGCGACGAACTTCAAGCAGCGCATCCGCAAGATGATGGAGTACTACCACGCGGACAGGCTCAATTACGCCGTCGCCGGCACGCCGAACCTGCTCGAGTACGATCAGGGCTTCTTCGTCAAGCAAGGCGACGGCGCCGCGGATTTCAAGCCGATCGCGCACCTGTACAAGAGCCAAGTCTACGCGCTCGCCGAGTACATCGGCGTCCCTGCCGACATCCGCAGGCGCGCGCCGACGACGGACACGTTCTCGATGCCGCAGGGGCAGGACGAGTTCTACTTCGCGCTCCCCTACGACAAGATGGACCTCTGCCTGTACGCCTACAACAACAACGTTCCCGCCGCGGACGCGGCGTCTGCCGTCGGCATCACGCCGCAGCAGGTCGAGCGCGTGTTCAAGGACATCGAAGCGAAGCGCCGGGTGGCGCAGTACCTCCACGCGCAGCCGCTGCTCGTCCGCGATCAGGGCCACGCCTGACGAGCCGCGCCCTCAGACCGCGCTCGCCGCTGTCAACGGCATTCTCAGCTTGGGACGCCGTTCCCCGGTCGTGAAACCCGCCGGAAACAGCGCGGAACCTCGCTGACATTCACTCACGTTGACGACGGTGGCGGACGGGCTCACAGCGAGATCGTCAGTCGCCAATCTCACCTCCGCGGCGCGCCCTGGCGGCGGCTTTCGAACACGGACGGCACGGGGAACACCGCACGCGAACGAGCGCGGACGCGTGCGTGCGTGCGTGAACGTGAACGTGAACGTGAACGATGAACCGCGACCGCGTTCTGCCGCGATCCGCTCGCTGGCCGTCGCTCCGCGGAGTGTTCTCGACAGGAAAGCCGGGGGGGTGATAGACGTGGAGACTACCTCCATGAGCACTTCCAGCATCGAATCGACGATTCGCAACTTCCTGGTCACCTCGTTCGGATACCGGGGCGCTACCGCCGATCTCGGGTCCGAGGTCGCTTTGCTCGATCAAGGGATCCTGGACTCGACGGCCGTCCTCGAGATCGTTCAGTTCCTCGAGCAGGATCTCGGCATCCAGGTCGCCGACGAGGAGATGGTGCCGGAGAATTTCGGCTCGATCGCCAGGCTCGTCACCTACGTGAGCGGGAAGAAGAGCAGCAACTAGCCCGAACCCCGGGGGGCGCATGAGCACGCAGCACACCGCTCGTCGCGATCCGCGCTCGGATCGCTTCCTCATCGACTCCGCGCTGCGATCGTTCGCCGCCTCTCGCCCCGACCACGTCGCGCTGGTCTGCGAGGGACGGCGGATCACGTACCGGGAGCTGGACGCGCTGGCCGATCGCTGCGCCGCCCTGTTCCGCGAGGCGGGCGTGCAGCGCGGCGATCGCGTCATGGTCGCGCTCGACAACGGCGTGGACGCGGTCGTCGCGTACTACGGCGCGCTCCGGGCCGACGGCGTGCCGTCGCTGCTCGGCACCGCGATGCGACCGCGGCGCCTCGGCCAGGTGATGGAGCTCGCGGGCCCCCGCGTGCTCGTGGCGGCGCGCGGCATGCGCGAGAGCCTCGCCGCCGTGGCCGAGCTCCCGACCGGCGCGAGGCCGGGGGCGACGTTCCTGAGCGGCGCGGCTCCCCCGGCCGCGGCCGGGCCCCCGCCCGACGGGCGCGACTTCCAGGAGGCCCTGGCCGGCGCGCCCGGCGAGCCCCCCGCGCGCCGCGCGATCGAGCTCGATCTGGCGACGCTCTGCTGGACGAGCGGCAGCACGGGCGAGTCGAAGGGGGTCATGCTGACGCACCAGAACCTCCGCAACAGCACCGCGGCCATCGGCGCGTACCTCGAGCACACGGCGGACGACGTGATCCTCTGCGTGCTGCCGCTGTCGCACACCTACGGGCTCTTCCAGCTGCTCGTGACCCACGCGTTCGGCGGGACCGTCGTGCTCGAGAAGGGCTTCTCCATGCCGTGGCCCATCGTCCAGCGGATGGCCGAGGAGCGGGCCACGGGCTTCGCGGGCGTGCCGACGATCTTCGCGTCGATGCTCTCGCTCAAGAACTTCGCGAAGGCCGATCTCTCGGCGCTCCGGTACATGACGAACGCCGCGTACGGGCTCCCGGCGCCGCAGCTCCTTCGCCTCCGCGAGCTCCTGCCCAACGTCTCGTTCTTCGCGATGTACGGCCAGACCGAGTGTACGCGCGTCTGCTACCTGCCGCCCTCCCTGGCGCTCGAGCGGCCGTCCTCCGTGGGCATCGCGATGCCGAACGAGGAGCTCTGGATCGAGCGAGAGGACGGCACGCACGCGGAGCCGGGCGAGGTGGGCGAGCTCGTCGTGCGCGGGCCGAACGTGATGCGCGGCTACTGGAGGAACCCCGACGCGACCGCACGCGCGCTCCGGCCGGGCCCCCTCCCGGGCGAGGTCGTGCTCCACACCGGCGACCTCTTCAAGATGGACGAGGACCGGTACCTCTACTTCGTCGCGCGCAAGGACGACATCATCAAGACCCGCGGCGAGAAGGTGAGCCCCCTCGAGGTCGAGTCGGTGATCTGCAAGGTCCCGGGCGTCGTCGAGGCGGCGGTCGTCGGCGTGCCGGATCAGGTGCTCGGGGTCGCGGTGAAGGCCGCCGTGGTGAAGGCCCCCGACGCCGCGGTGACCGCCGACGACGTCCGCAAGAAGGTGCGGGCCGAGCTCGACGAGGTCGCCGTGCCCAAGTTCGTCGAGTTCATGGATTCGCTCCCCAAGACGGCGAGCGGCAAAGTCAAGAAGAGCGAGCTCATCTGATATGTGCGGTATCGCCGGCCTCATCAACCTACGCACCGACGCGCCGAACCCCGACCGCGAGCTGGCCCTCAAGATGGCGCGGGCGCTCCGCCACCGCGGCCCTGACGGCTTCGGCATCTACCGCGATCGCCACGTCGCGCTGGCCCACTCGCGCCTGTCGATCATCGACCTCGACGGCGGCTGGCAGCCGATGGCCAACGCCGAGGAGACGCTCTGGGTCTGCTTCAACGGCGAGATCTTCAACTACATCGAGCTCCGCGAGGAGCTCACGGCGAAGGGCCATCACTTCCGGACCAAGAGCGACACCGAGGCGCTGATCCACGCCTACGCCGAGTATGGCGAGGCCATGGTCGATCGGCTGAACGGCCAGTGGGCGTTCGTCATCTGGGACGTCCAGCGGAGGCGCGCGTTCTTCTCGCGCGACCGCGTCGGCATCAACCCGCTCTTCTGGACGGTCCACCGCAGCGTCCTCCGGTTCGCCAGCGAGGTGAAGTCGCTCTTCCAGGACCCCACCATCCCCCGCGCGATCTCCCGCGAGGGCCTCGACGAGGCGCTGACGTTCTGGGCGCCGACCGCCCCGCTCACGCCGTACGAGGGCATCCAGCAGATCCCGCCGGGCGCGGTGGCGACGCTCGACCTCGATCGCGACGTGGCGCCGCGCGTCTCGGTCCGCTTCCGCCCCGAGTTCCCCGTCGGGCGCGCGCCCGGCGGCGACGAGGCGGGGCTCGTGTCCAGCGTGCGCGAGGCGGTCCGCGGCGGCTCGACGATCCGCCTGCGCGCCGACGTCCCCGTCGGCAGCTACCTGAGCGGCGGGCTCGACTCCACGATCGTCGCGGCGCTCATCGCCTCGAACCGCGAGGTGCCGCTGCGCACGTTCTCGGTCGAGTTCGCCGAGCGCGAGTTCGACGAGGCCGAGTACCAGCGCGCCGCCGTAGCGCACCTCGGCACGTCGCACGCGTCGATCCAGTGCGGTGACGCCGACATCGCCGGCGTATTCCCGGAGGTCGTCTACCACGCCGAGGCCCCGCTCCTGCGCACCGCCCCGGCGCCGCTGTTCATCCTGGCGCGCCTCGTCCGGCAGAGCGGCTACCGCGTGGTGCTGACGGGCGAGGGCGCCGACGAGTTCTTCGCCGGCTACGACATCTTCCGCGAGGACCGGGTACGCCGCTTCTGGGCGCGCCACCCGGACAGCAAGCTCAGGCCGCAGCTCCTCCTCCGGCTCTACCCCTACCTGCAGCGGTCGCCGGTCGCGCAGGTCGAGATGGCCAAGGCCTTCTTCGGGCGGAACCTCGCGCAGACGGACGACCCGTTCTACTCCCACCGCCCGCGCTGGGACGCCACGAGCCGCATCAAGCTGATGCTCGATCCCGCGATGCGCGAGGGCATCGGCGACACCGCCGCGGCCGATCGCCTGAGGGAGCAGCTGCCGCGCGACTTCATGCGCTGGACGCCGCTCGCGCGCGCGCAGTACCTGGAGATCACGACGCTGCTCTCCGGCTACCTGCTCTCCTCCCAGGGCGAGCGCATGATGATGGCGAACTCGGTCGAGGGGCGCTTCCCGTTCCTCGATCCCAACGTGATGGACGTGGCGGACGCGCTGCCGGACGCGCTCAAGCTCCGCACCCTTGACGAGAAGCACGTGCTGAAGCGCGCGATGGGCGATCTCCTGCCGCCCGGCGTCCTCGAGCGGAAGAAGCAGCCGTACCGCGCGCCCGTGGTGCAGCCTTTCTTCGGGAGCGGGACGCCGGACTATGTCGAGGCGTGCCTGTCGCCGGACGCCATCAAGGACGCCGGCATCTGGCAGGCGCAGCCCGTCGCGGCGCTCGTCGCGAAGTGCCGCAAGACCGGCGGCAAATCGATGAGCAACACCGACGACATGGCGTTCTGCGCGATCCTCTCCACGCAGCTCATGGCGCGCGACATCCTCCAGGGCGCGCGCGTCGTCTCGGCCGCCGACGACACGTCAGGCCGGCTGGGCGTCGACGTCGATCGGGTGCGCGACGCCGCAGGCTGACCGGCCGCGCTCGGCCCCGCGCTGAGCGGCGGCGTGACGCCGCGGGGCGCATGTGCGCCGCCCCTCAGCGGGGGAGCTTGCGTATCGTGCCGCTGCTCTCGTCCGCCCAGTACACGAACCCCCCTGCGAGCGCGATCCCGCGCGGGGTGCCGCCCTCGTACAGCGGCCGAGCCCTGCCGGTGCCGTCCTTGAGCTTCCGCATCATGCGGGGCGACCCCTGATCGGTCCAGTAGACGAACTCATCGAGCCCATCGACGGCGATGCAGTCGGGGGACGCATGCGCCACGTCATCATCCTCGGCGGCCGTCCAGACAACCACCGCGTCCTCCGAGCCGTCCTTCGGCGCCCTCATGACGGCAGACAGCTCGCTGGCGTGATCCCCGCGCGGGCTGTTGGTCCAGTAGACGTGGTCGTCGTCCACGGCGATGGCGTACGGAAACGGCTGCTCGTCGGCCAGCCGCTTCGTGTCGCGGGTCTGCCGATGCGCCTGGTTCACCGTGCCGCGCAGGCTCCTGTCGACCCAGTACACGTGCTCTTGGTCGAGCGCGATGAGGTGCGGCGAAGCATTGCTGACCTCGAGGAACTCATCGTCCGCCCATTCGCCGGGCATCAGGATCTGGCCGATGAGGCTCCCGTCGCCCGGCGTGCCGATGCCAGCTGCGCGCTGCGCCCAGAACACCGCGTTGTCGTCCGCAGCCACGCCGAGGGTCGCGAAGTCCGAGTCGAAGAGAACCTCTGGCGCGCGTGCTCCGTTGCGGTCCACCATCAAGACGTCCTTGTCGTTGAGGTTGGACCAGAAGACGCCGTGCTGGTTGACGGCGATCCCGTACGGAGCGTTCTGGCCGACGGCGAGCGTCGTGACGGCTCCGCCGAGGATCGACACTTTTTGCACGCTGCCGTCCGTGCCTTCGCCGGCGGTCCAGTAGACCTCGCCCTGGTAGACGGTGAGGAGGTTCGCGTTCGGAGCCTCGATGGTGGGAAACCCGCGCGCGATCTCCGTGGCCCCGCTGCAGCCGGTCGCGCTGCACGTCCCGCCGTCCAGGCACACCGCGCCGCAAGCGCCGCAGTTCTGGGGGTTGTCGAGCAGGTTCACCTCGCAGTCGTCGGGGTTGCCGTCGCAGTCCGCCGTGCCGGTCGCGCACGCATCGGATCCACCGGCCGAGCTCGTGCTGGCTTCGCTCACCGTGAAGTCCCCGAGCACGCTGGTGCATGCCGCGGCGGTCATGATGGCAACGCAGACCATCGAGCCGATTCCGAACGCCTGGCGCATCAGAAACTCCCCTTCGCTCCCGCGGAGCCGAGCCCGATCACGGGCGTGATCGATATCCCGGCGCGCTGCGGCGATCTCGGCGCTGTGAGCAGCAGGAACGCCCCCGCGCCGACGCCCACCGCGCCGATCGCAAACCCGATCGTCGAGAGGGTGCCCATCGCGTGATAGCTGTCGATCTCGCCCTTGAGCGACGGGTCGCACCGGCCGCCGGGGCAGCGCCCCGAGAGATCGCCGTGCTTGCCGAACGCGAGCACGCCGCCGACGGCGCCGGCCGCGAGCCCGGCGCCGCCGAGCCCGAACGCGGCGATCGCCAGCACCGTGCGGCTGCTGCCGCCGGAACCGGAAGCAGGAGCGCCCTGGTCTGGCCGCGGCGCCGCCGGTGGACGCGGCTTGACCGGAGGCGGCGGCGCGAGCGGCTTGAGCTGGAGCGCGACGGTCTCGCTGGCGCCCTCGGCGAGCGTCACCTTCACCTCGATCGGAGCGAACCCCGCGGCCGACGCCCGGACGACGTGGTCGCCTGGATCGACCGGCCTCCGGACCCCGAGCGCGGCGCGCGGCACCGGCGCGTCGTCGATCGTGACGGCGGCGGTGTCCGGCCCGCTCACCGAGATGAGCACCTGCGGGATCCGGGGCGCGAGCGCGTCGAGCTCGCGTTGAGCGGCCGCGATCGCCTCGAAGAACTGCTCGGGCGACTTCTCCGGCACCCCCTCGCGGAGGATGCGGCTGTACGACTCCTGGGCCGCGATCCACTGGCCCACGCCGACCTGGGCTCGGGCTACGCCGAGCAGCAGGGTCGGCGCGTGGATGATGGCGTCGGCGCGGCTGAACCGATCGAGCGCGGCCGCGAAGTCCTTTCGTTCGAGGGCCTCCTGCCCTTCCACGGCGAGCGAGCGCGCGGTCGCGCGATCGGCGTCCGAGACCTGGGCCAGCGCGGCGGGCGTGAAGGTCAGGGCGAGCAGCAAGGAAGCGATCCCTAGTCGACGAGCCATACGAAGGAGGTCCGTGCGAAGTGCTGCGGGTGAACGTCAGATGCCGAAATCCGTCGGCTTCGGCTTGCGGCGGACGCTCCCCGGCGGCGCGGGGGAACGCGGCTTCGCCTGAGCGGGCTGAGCCGATGGCGCACGCGGGCCGCTCGCCGGCGTCGCCGAGACCGAGGACGACGTCGCCGAGACCGAGGACGCCGTCGCAGAGGCTACAGCCGTCGAGGCCACAGAGGGGGGCGGCTCCGGCGCCTGCGCGGAGGCGGTGGCCGGCGCCACGACGTCGGGCCCCCGCGGCGCATCGGACACCGAAGCCGTGGGGGCCGGCTGCGCGAGCGGCTGCCCCGTCGCGTCAGGGCTCCCGCCGCGCAGGACGAAGAACGCGATGGCCACGAGGACGACCGCGCCGGCCGCCGCGGCGGCGAGCGCGCGTCCGACGACAGGCCGCCGGACTGGAGGAGATACCACCGAAACCAGCGCGCTGGTGGTCTGCGGCCGCATCTGGCGGCCGGACATCGCGGACGCGCCCACCGCTGCTCCTGGCGAGGCCACCGTCGCGCCGGGCCCAGCCGAGGTCCGCGCAGCCTCGCCGTCCGCCGAGGCGATCAGCGTGACCGCGTCCCCGAACGAAGGCGCCGCGCTGTCGGGCCCCGCGTCGGGGAGCGCCGCGCTCTCCCTCGATCGTGGCGCGAACCCGAGCTCCACCGAGATGCGCTCGCCGGACACGCGGAACGGGCCGATGATGCTCGTCCTGGGCTCGAAGCTCTCGCTCGCGATGTCGAGCGCGATCGCGAGCGCGTCGCAGAACTCCTTCGCGCTCTGGAACCGCGCGTCCGGCTCGCGCGACGCCGCGCGGGCCCACCAGGCGTCGAAGCCAGGCGGCACGGGGGCGAATTGCGACGGCACGGGCAGCGGCTTGACCATGATCTTGAGGAGCAGATCGCCGAACGCCTCGCTGTTGAACGGGAGCTTGCCGGTGAGGCACTCGAACACGACGACGGCGAGCGACCAGAGATCCGAGCGGTGATCGATGCTCTTGGTGCCCTGCGCCTGCTCCGGGCTCATGTACGCGGGCGTCCCGAGCAGCGAGCCGGTCTTCGTCGTGGAGGTGACCTGCGGCGTGCTGTCCTTCGCGATGCCGAAATCGAGCACCTTGGCGATCTCCCTGTCGTCGTCCCGGACGAGGAAGATGTTGGCCGGCTTGAGATCGCGATGGACCAGGCCGCTCGCGTGAGCCTTGGTGAGGGCGCGCGCCACCTGCGCCGTGATCGCCATGGTGTCGTGCGGGTCGAGCCGCCCCACGCGCTGGATGCGGGTGTCGAGGTCCTCCCCCTCGAGGTACTCCATCGCGATGTACGGCGTCCCCTGCCAGACGCCGTGGTCGAGGATCTGCACGACGTGCGGGCTACGGATCTGCGCGGCGACCTTCGCCTCGCGCTCGAACCGGAGCCGCACCTCCTTGGAGACGCCCTGCGCGTTCATGAACTTGATCGCGCACGGGATGTCGAGGCCGAGGTGCTGGGCGAGCCACACCGAGCCCATCCCGCCTTGCCTGAGCGGACGCACCAGGCGAAAGCGATCGGCAACGGTGTTCCCCGCGGCGGGTGTCACGCAGCCTCCCAGACCTTCTGGAATAACACAGGTCGTCGTCCAGGGTCACGTTCGCGCCATGCAAAAGTGAACTGGGGCCGACAGCATGAAATGGCGTAGAAGCCCCGCCATCCCCCGCGCCCTGCATTTGCGACGTTTGCGACGTTTGCGACGGTTGCGTCGGTTGCGTCGGTTGCGTCGGTTGCGTCGGTTGCGTCGGTTACGACGCTTCGCGGCGGAAGCTAGCGAGAACCCGAGCTCGCGGCGGCGGGCTCCTGCAGAGACCGCCGCTCGGCGGGCCGGCCCGGAAGCACGCCGCCGCCGTCGGCCTTGTCCGTCTTGTCGGTCGTGTACGTCTTGTCGAGCGGCGTGCCCGTCGTCTGCGCGAGCTGGCTGCCCCGCGGATCGTCCGGGAACGCATCGAGGAACTTGCGGACGTGGTGGCGCGACTCCTCGGCGATGCCCGCACGGAACGTCAGGAGCGCGAGGTTGTAGCGCGCATCGGCGCTCCTGGGCTCGGCCTTCAGGGCGGCGAGGTAGCCTTGACGTGCGCCGTTGTAGTCGCCGCGCTTGTCGGCGATGAGCGCGAGGTTGTAGAGCACCTCGGCGTCCGAGGGATCCTGCTCGGCGAGCGGCGTGAGGCGCGCCTTCCCCCCGTCGAGATCTCCGGCCAGGATCGCGAGCGCTCCCGCAAGGAGCTGCGCCTTCCGGCCGGCACCGGCGTCGATCGCGCGATCCGCCTCGGCCCTGGCCTCGGCCAGGCGACCCGCGCGCTCGAGCGCGAGCGCGAGCGCATAGCGGAGCCGCGACGGGTCGCCGCCCTCCTCCAGCGCGGCCCGCGCCTCGGCCTCGGCACGCTCGGGGCGGCCGGCGACGGCGAGCGCCTCGGCCAGGATCGCGCGCGTGCTGCTCTGCTCCGGGCACCGCTCGCGCGCGGACTCCGCGTCGCGGAGGGCGGCGCCAGCGTTGCGGGCGTGCAGCCTCGCCTCGGCGCGCAGCGCGAGGCAGGCGCACGTGGCCGGCGCGGCGGGCGCGGCGGCGGGGTGCATCCTCAGGCAGCGCGCCGCGACGCCGTCAAGCTCGTCCACCTTGCGCCGCTCGCGGAGCGGCCTCGTGAGCTCGTCGATCGCGCGCAGGTGTGCGCCGTCGCGGCGCAGCGCTGCCCACCACATCCTCTCGCGCGACCCGAGCAGGGGCGCTGCCCCGTTCAGCTGGACGACACCGAGGCCGATCACGACGATCGCGGCCCCCATGCGCCGGTGCTTGAAGCTCGATCCGAGCCAGCGCTCCGCGGCGGCGGCGGCGAGGGTCGCGAGCGCCGCCCACAGGGGAACCGCGACGAACACGACCCCCTGCGCGAGCGGCGCGCGAGGCCCGCGGTAGTAGAGCGTGGCCGCGAGCGCCGCGGCGAGCGCGATCCACAGCAGCGCCGCGCCGTTCCTGGCGAGCCGTGTATCGAGCCGCGCGGCGAACCACGCCGACAGGCCGAGCGCCGCGGCGAGCGCGGCCGCCGAGAGCGATCCCGAGAGGGCGAGCGCGCCGGCCGGGAGCGGCTCAGGCGAGAGCGACGTGGGCGCGATCGCCAGGACCACCAGGTGCAGCACGCGGCAGAGGTGCAGGGCGAGCTCGGCAAGCCAAGGCACGGCGTGACCTTAGCCCACCGTCCATCGCGGACCAAACGGCAGAGAGGCATCGCTGCAGCGCGGCCGCCGCGGTGAAGGCGCGCTCACAGCCACGGCGCTCTACGGCAGGGTCATCTCGACCTCGACGGAGACGCGCGTTCCGGGCGGCGACACGACGAGCCCCAGCGGCATCATCCGGAGGCATTGCGCCGCGTCGGGACGATCCATCCCTCGCACTTCGCTGATGCCGCGGGCGATCTCGTCCCCGGACGCATCGAAGGTCATGTTGAAGATGTACCTGGCGCGCGCTGGAGCCGGGTTCTTCCTGAGCGAAGGCTCCCAGCACTGCTTCACGAAGAGCGACCGGCGCGCTTCGAGCTCCTTGGCGGCATCCCCCTCGACACGCTTGTAGAGCTCGCTCGTCAGCGGCGAGGCCCCTGCCGACGCAGGATGATGCACAGGCAGCGAAGGGGCGCGCGCGCCCGCAGTCGCAGGCAGCGCGCCCGCGCGTGCTGTCGAGGCCTCCACGCTGGCCGACGGAGGCGCAGGTGGCGGCGGACGCTGCAGCCCGAGGTAGAGCCCTGCTGCGATGAAGAGGCTGCCGAGCAGGATCGCCGCGGGGGTCATCAGCTCCTTCTGCATGGTGGCGATCGGAGGGCAGGCGCCGCGCGCCTCGCGGCGCGCGAGGTTGGCCGCCCAGCCCGACCTTACTGCATCGAGACGACAGCCGAGGTGTACGAATAGTCGTTGTTGGTCCAGAAGGGGCTATCGGACTTACCGCAGAGGCCGACGTTGTACTGGCCTGGGGGAAGCGACAGCACTGCGCTCAGCCCCATGGTGATGCGGGTGTGCGCCGGGACCTGGACCGCATAGACGCCCGTCCCTTCTGGGCTGAGCTCCCCGAGAGGCGAGAGCTGCTGAGAGCAGATCCAGAGGTGGAGCTGGTCCGCCGGGGTCGACGCGGCGCCGAGCGCCTTGTTGGAGACGACGACGACGCGCTGCCCCGAGGCGGTCACGCTCACGGTCGCGGGCGCAGCCAGGAACTGCAGCGGTTTCTGAGGGGCGGCACCCGCGGCGGAAACGTAGGTGCTCGAGATGACACCAGGAGGTCCCTGCGGCCCCTCCGCCCCCGGCGCACCCGGGGGCCCGGCAGCGCCAGGCGGCCCAGCCGGACCGGCCGGACCGGCCGCGCCGGGAGGGCCCGCGGGCCCCGGCGCGCCCTGCAGGCCGATCGGATCGCCGACCCACACGCCGCTGCTGTCGATGACGACGCGACCGCCGATGGAGATCGAGTTCGGCGTGATGTCCCCCGCGACGTTGCTGGCCTGGAGCGCATACGGAACGCTCGCGATCTTGGCGCGGGGCACCATCTCGGGGTCGTCCCCGACGGTGATCCCCAGGTAGCGCGCCGCGCCGTCGAAGACCGGCTTGTCGACGGGCGCGAGCTCGCCGAGGTCGACCGAGAAATAACCTTGGTCGAACGTGATGGTGTGGAGCTCGCTCCAGACGGGCACGGGCGCGTCGGGCGCGTCGTAGAACGCGAACATCACGTCGAGCGTGTCGTCGATGGGCTGGCCCACCGAATCGAAGAGGCGTCCCTGGTGGGTGATCGTGACGGGGACCGCCGCGGCAGCGGGCCCGGACAGCGCGGTCACCGCCGCAAGGACCGGCGCGTGGATGGTTCGTGCCTTCATCGCGAGCTCCCCTCGTTCGCCCTCGCGAGCCGGCGCCAGGTGCGCCGTGGCAGGCATCGCGCGGCGCGCGCTGAGCGATCGCGGCCGGAGGCGCCGATGATCCTGGAGCGGGCCGCGAGCCCTGCCACGATCTCGCGAAGGAGCAGCGCCTTGGATGCCGGCGGCCGACGGGCGGTTCCGATCGCGCTCCCGATCGTCCGACGCCGCTCGGTCAGGCCGCCGGCGTCGCCAGCGCGAGGCCTCGCCGCCGCGGGGCGAGATCGCCCGAGACGGCGCGCGCCCGGGTCTCGCGGCCTGCGCGCCTCGACGTGATCGCCCTCGGCGCGGCGCCGGCTACTCGAGATCGTACGGCTCGATCTTCACCTCGGCCAGCTTCGGGACGGCCGCGGCGATCGCCTCGCCGATCTCCTCGTGCGTGCCGACGACCCCGATCACGAGATCGTCCTCGGAGATCCGGCGCCGCACGGCGGCGTTCGCCTCCTCGAGCGTGACGTCCTCGATCCGCTTCAGGTAGGTCTCGTGGTACCCCTCCGGCAGATCGTACAGGAGCTCGTCGAGCTTCTGGTGCACGCGCTTCCTCGCGGTGTCGATCTCGAACGCGTGCGAGCGGACGAGGTAGCGCTTCACGAACGTGAGCTCGTCCTCGGTGATCCCATCGCGCCGCAGCGCCTCGAGCAGCCCGAGCTGCAGGGAGAGACAGGCGGCGGCGTCCTGCGCCGCGGGCGCGGTCCACATGGTGAACGCGTCGCGGTGCCGATCGAAGCCCGCGCGCGACGAGGCGCCGTAGGACCAGCCACGCTTCGCGCGTACCTCCTGCATCAGCCGCGACGAGAAGGTGCCTCCGAAGGCGGTGTTCGCGACCAGGAGCGCCATGTGATCGGGGTCGTGGGCGTCGGTGCCGAGCCCGCCGATGACCATCTGCATCTGCGTCCGCTCGGGTTTGTCGACGAACACGAGGCAACGCCCCGGCCTCGCCCCGGGATCCGTCACCGGATCGGGGATCGCCTCGCCCTCGGGCAGGCCGGACAGGAGGCGCTCGGCGACCCCGTGCGCCTCGCCGGGCTCGATGTCGCCCGAGATGGCGACGATCGCGTTGCGCCGGCTGTAGTGCCGCGCATAGAACGCGGCGACGTCGTCGCGCGTGATCTCCCGCAGCGTCGGGATGGTGCCCGCGGTGCGGCGGCCGTACGGGTGCCCGGCGAACAGGGTCCGCCGGAAGGCGCGGCTGCAGAGCGAGCGATCGCTGTCGCGCGCCTCGATGAGCTCGGCCTCGGCCTCGCGCAGGAGCCGCGCGAGCTCCGGCGGCGAGAACATCGGGCGCGCGAGGAGCGTGGCCCCGAGCTCGACGAACCGGTCGAGCGAGCGCTTGATTACCTCGAAATGCACCGTCGTCGCGCTCGTCGCCACGTCGGTGCCGAACTCTCCGCCGAGCGCGTCGATCGTCTCCTCGATCTCGTTCGCGCTGTAGCCCTCCGCGCCGCGGCGGAGCATGCGCGCCGTGACGCGCGCGAGCCCCTCGCGCCCGGCCGGATCGTGCGCCGAGCCAGAGGGGAACGCGACCACGATGCTGACGATGGGGAGCGCGTGGCTCGTCTCCACGAGCACCGCGCCGTCGCGGGGCGCCACGCGACCCCCCGTCGCTCCCCTGCCCTGCCCCTCGGCGCCCCAGGCGAGGCCGCTCTTCACGCTCTGGCTCACGATGCCTCCTCGCTCTCCGCGTCCGTCCCGTCCTCGTCGTCATCGTCGCTCGTCCCGTCCGGGATCACGTGGATCACGGTCCGCGCCGAGCTCACCAGGTAGCGCCGCGCCACACGCAGCAGATCCCCCACGGTCGCCCGCCGGTAGGCGGCGAGCCGCTCGAACAGGGCCGCAGGATCGCCGAGCACCGTCTCGTAGAAGCCGATCTGCTCTGCTTTGCCGGCGACGGTCTCGAGCCCTTGCAGGACCGAGAGCTCGATGCGCGCCTTCGCCCGATCGAGCTCCGCCTCGGTAACGGGGGCGCGGCGCACCGCCTCCAGGAGCGGATCGAGGGCCGCGAGCAGCGCCTCCCCCGTGTGCTCGCCGCGAGCCGAGAGATAGATGTCATAGAGCGAAGGATCGCGGAACGAGCCCACCCAGCCCCGGACCTCGCTCGCGATCTCCTGCTCCTGAACGAGCGCGCGATGCACGCGCGACGACCGCCCGGAGAAGAGGATCTCGTTCAGCAGGGCGAGGGGCGCGTGGTCGAAATCCCCGAGCGCCGGCGCGCGATAGCCGATCGCGACCTTGTGCGTCGCGGTCGGCTTCACCACCTCGGCGCGGCGCTCCGCGATCTGCGGCGGCTCGGGGCACACCTCTTCGACCGGGATCTTCGAGGGCTCCTGCGCGCCGTAGTGGTCCTGCACCCCGCGCAGCGCCTCGTCGAGCGCGACGTCGCCGACGATGACCAGCGCCGCGTTGTTGGGGGCGTAGTACGTCCGGTAGAACTCGACGCAGTCCTCGGTCGTGAAGCCCTTGATGTCCTCCATCCAGCCGATGGTCGGCCACCCGTAAGCGTGCTTGGTGAACGCCTCCTTGTAGAGCAGCTCGCTCACCGCCCCGTCGACGTCGTCGTCGACCCGCTGCCTCCGCTCGTTGGCGACGACCTCCTTCTCGCTCGACACCTGCGGATCGCGGAGGACGAGCCGCGCCATGCGCTGCGCCTCGAGGCGGAGGGTGAGCTCGAGCGCGTCCTTCGGCAGGTTCGTGTGGTAGTAGGTCCAGTCGAGGAACGTCGCCGCGTTCGTCTCGGCGCCGGCCTCCTCGAGCATCCGGTCGAACGCGCCGTGAGCGACGCTCTCCGTCTCGCCGAACATGAGATGCTCGAAGAGGTGGGCGATGCCGGTCTTGCCCACGCGCTCATGGCGCGAGCCGACGCCGAACCAGGTCTGCAGGCAGACCACGGGCGCGGAGGGGTCGACGAGCACGAGCACCTTGAGCCCGTTCCCGAGGGCGAAGCGCTCGACGCGCATCGTCGGACCGAACGCGACGGTGGCGTCGTGGCGCAGCCGGGCGAGCGGCGGGCGTTCGCGGTTCAGCTCGACGAGCATCTCGGCGAGCGGACCCGTTCGAGGGAGGGCGTTGGCGCCGGGGACCGAGTAGGCAAGCGTCTCCTGCATGGCAGGCGCAGCCCATACCACGCTCAGCGCCGCGGCGCTGCGTGGCACAGGACGTCGCTCGGATCCCGCGTCGACTGGTGGCACTCCCATCGGTCGTCGTGGCAGGAGACGACGAGGATCCCCGCGTCGTACGCCTCCTTCAGAGAGGAGCCTGCCCGCTGCGCGAGCAGGTTGGACGGGGTGCGCTCGGTGCATCCCTTGCCCATGTCGACCTCGATCTTCCTGTTCCCCTTGGTTGCCTTGACAGGGTTCGGCGGGGTCTTGCCCTTGTCGGCGGTGCGCACCGCCGCGGCGAGCTTCGGCAGGATGCCCTCGAGGTAGGGCTTGTCGACGAGCGGGTCGGTCGACCGCGGCGACACCATGGCGAGCGTGTACTGGATCGCCATCATCTGCTGCTCCGCCGGCGCGCTCGGCTGGATCGGCCCGCTCGACCCGATCGGAATCGGCCGCGGCGGCAACTCTCGCTTCGCGGCCTCCGTGGCCGCGGGGGTCGCCGCGGCGCTCGGGGCCGGCGCCGCGCTGTCCGCGCCCGGCGGCGCGGAGGCTGAGGTGGACGCTCGAGGCGCCGGAGCGGGCGGCTCGTCGCACGCGAGGACGGCGAGGGCGAGCGCGAGGGCAGAGAACGCCGCGCGGAGCTCGCGCGGCCGGACGGGGGCGGGCTGCATGGGCGGCTTATACGAGCGTGCGCCGCGCGCCGCCACGCTCGCGTGGCCGCACGGCGCGCGGTGACCAGCGCCCCCGCGCGTCAGTCGATCTTCAGGATGGCGAGGAACGCCTCCTGCGGGATCTCGACGCTCCCGACCATCTTCATCCGCTTCTTGCCCTCCTTCTGCTTCTCGAGGAGCTTGCGCTTGCGGCTGATGTCGCCGCCATAGCACTTGGCGGTCACGTCCTTGCGCATCGCCTTCACGGTCGTCCGCGCGATGACCTTCGACCCGATCGCCGCTTGGATCGCGACCTCGTACTGCTGGCGCGGCACGATGTCCTTGAGCTTCACCGCGAGGTCCCGGCCCCGGGCGTACGCCTTGTCCCGGTGCACGATGACGCTGAGGGCGTCGAGCGGGTCGCCGTTCACCAGCATGTCCAGCTTGATGAGGTCGTCGGCGCGGTACCCGACGAGCTCGTAGTCCATCGACGCGTAGCCGCGCGACACGCTCTTCAGCTTGTCGTGGAAGTCGAAGAGCACCTCGCTGAGGGGCATGTCGTAGGTGATGATCACGCGGTCGGACGAGGCGTACTGGATCGACTTCTGCTCCCCGCGCCGCTCCTGGCACAGGGCGAGGACCGCGCCGACGTACGTCGACGGCACGTGGACGGTCATCCGGAAGATCGGCTCCTCGATGCGATCGGTGAGGTTCGGCGGCGGGAGCTTCGCGGGGTTCTCGATCGACTTCATCGAGCCGTCGTTCAGGTAGCAGTGGTAGACGACGCTCGGCGCGGTCGTGATGAGGTCGAGGTTGTACTCGCGCTCCAGCCGCTCCTGGATGATCTCCATGTGGAGCAGGCCCAGGAAGCCGCACCGGAAGCCGAACCCGAGCGCCTCGGAGGTGTCGGGCTCGAAGACGAACGCGGCGTCGTTCATGTGGAGCTTCGACAGGGCGTCGCGGAGGTCCTCGTACTGGGCCGAGTCCGTCGGGAAGATCCCGGCGAAGACCATCGGCTTGACCTCCTTGAAGCCGGGAAGCGGCGTCGTCGCGGGGTGGACGGCGTCGGTCACCGTGTCGCCGATCTTCGTGTCGACGACGCTCTTGATGTTGCCGACGAGGAAGCCGACCTCCCCTGGCCCGAGCTCGGTGATGGCGGTCGCGTGGGGCGTGAACACGCCCATCTCCGTGACCTCGTAGTCGCGGCCGGTCGCCATGAAGCGGACCTTCTGGCCCTTCCTGATGATGCCGTCGACGACGCGCACCATGACGACCGCGCCGCGGTAGCTGTCGTACCAGCTGTCGAAGATGAGGGCGCGGGGCGCCGCGTTCAGGTCGCCCTTCGGCGCCGGGATGCGCGCGACCACCGCCTCGAGGATCTCCGCGATGCCGATCCCCGTCTTGGCGCTGGCGGGGATGGCGCCGGAGCAGTCGAGGCCGATGACGTCCTCGATCTCGCGGGTCGTCCGCTCGACGTCGGCCGAGGGGAGGTCGATCTTGTTGAGGACCGGGAGGATCGCGAGGTTGTTGTCCAGGGCGAGGAAGACGTTCGCGAGGGTCTGCGCCTCGACGCCCTGGGTGGCATCGACGACGAGCAACGCGCCCTCGCACGCCTGGAGGCTGCGCGAGACCTCGTAGTTGAAGTCGACGTGCCCGGGCGTATCGATGAGGTGCAGCCGGTACGTCTGGCCGTCCTTCGCGGTGTAATCCAGGCGAACGGTCTGGGCCTTGATCGTGATCCCCCGCTCGCGCTCGATGTCCATCTTGTCGAGGAACTGCTCCTTCTGCTCGCGGGCGGTGAGCGCCCCGGTCGCGTCGAGGATGCGGTCGGCGAGCGTGGACTTGCCGTGGTCGATGTGGGCGATGATCGAGAAGTTGCGGATGAGCTTGGAATCAACGGGCATAGCGAGCTTCAGGGCGCGGCGACCTGACCAGCGTTAGCGGCCGCAGCGCGCGGCCTCGACCGAGATGCGAGGGAGCGGACTGGAACGTCCGGGCCCCTCAGGGGGAGCGAGCCGCGGCGCGCGGCTCTACGAGCGCCGCGGAAAATGGAGGACCGCGGCGTGCCTGCTCCTAGCGCGACCCGCGCCGCGAAGCTATCCACCCCGAGCGACCGGCGCCCAGGCGTCCGGCACCCCCGGGCCCAGAGCCTTGCGGCCCCCGGCGCCGGTCATTTCTTCGGGAGCGGCGGCGCGGCGACCGGCGGGCTCTCAAGGGACATCTGCCCTGGCAGCACGTGCTCGTAGTGCTTGAGGACCATATCTATCCCTTCGCGGATGTAGACCGCGATCGGGACCTTGGTGCGTTCGTGCAGGATCTTCAGCCGCTCGGCCTGCTCGGGCGTGATGTAGATGGTCGTCGAGACTTTCTTCCGCGACATGTCACGCCCGGGAGGGTAACCCGCCAGTCTCGAAGGGTACGACTGACAAGACGTTACCCTAGATGCCGGTACGTATGATGTCAATCGGAATGGCGCCACCCCGCTCGCCGGGGTTCGGGGATCGGCCGGGCTGAGCCGCGGGTCGCGTCCGTCGCGTCCGTCGCGTTTGGTGGGCTTCTTGATGTGCGCGCGGGCCGCGGTCTAGACTGCGGCTTGAAGCTGGTCCGCGTCGGGACGGCTCGCCCGGCGCGTCGAGCTTCTGTCCCGAGGGTTCCGGGCTGGCCGGAGGAATCTCTTGATGACGCGATTCCCGCTCACCTGGCGGTCGTCCAGGTGCTCGCTTGTGGCCCTGATCACCATTTCGGCCGCCTCCTGCGCGTCCTCGACGCCGGAACCCTCGAGCGCGAAGGGCTCCACCAGCGAACGGGACACGGCGGTCGTCCACGAGCCCTGCGACAAGGACTCCGCCTCTGCGGAGAAGGTCGATGTGAACGGCGACCGGATACCCGACATCATCCACGTGAAGCAAGACGGCCGGGAGGTCTGTCGGGTCGTCGACCTGAACCTGGACGGCGCGATCGACGCCTTCATCTACTACGACGGCAAGGGGGTGGAACGGCGGCGCGAATCGGACTTCGACCGCGACGGGCGGGCCGACGAGATCGCTCACTACGAGCGCGGCGCCATCGTGTTGAAGGAGCGCGAGACCAACTTCGACGACAAGCTCGACACCTGGGACTACTACGAGGGTCCGCGCCTCGCGCGCCGCGAGCGCGACTCCGACGGCGATGGGATCGTCGACCAGTGGTGGCAGTTCAACAACCCGAACGACGCGAAGTGCGCGGTCGTGGCGAGCGATCAGAACGCCGATGGCAAGGCCGATCCCGGAAGCGTGGTGGATCTCTGCGCCGAGTCGTACGGCGCGCCGAAAGCGCCCGTGCCCCCGCCGGGCGGCGCCGCGCCCGTGGAGGGAGGGGCGGGCGCAGGGCAGCCTGCGGCCGCCGGGGCGCCGGGCGCCGCGCCCACAGCTGCCCCCGCCGCGGGCGCGGCTGCATCGACGACCGTCGTGCCCACCGCTGCCCCCGCCGGCGCGGCTGCATCGGCGAGCACCGCGCCCGCGGGCTCCGCGCCCGGCCAGCCGGCCGCCAAGAAGGGACCGTGACATGAGGAGACAAGCGCTCATCGCGCTGGCCACGCTCAGCCTGCTCGGCGCGGCGTGCGGCTCGGATCCAGGGTTCGAAGGCGCGAAGGCGCCGAGGGTCGAGGCGGCTCGCAACGCCGACGGCAGCATCGACGATCGCTCGATGTGCGACTGGAAGGGCAAAGAAGATCGCGAGACGAGCGAGACCGCCGGGCCAGGCGCGATCCAGCCCAACGTGAGGCGCGTCTGGCAGATCGTGGGCACCGGCGAAGACCGCCAGAGGGCGCTCGTCTGCCGCGAGATCGACACCAACTTCGACGGGGTGAAGGACGTCGTCCGCAAGTACAACGACAAGGGCGAGAGCCTTCACGAGGAGTCCGACTCGAACTACGACGGCCGGATCGACACATGGCTCACGTTCGCCGGCGGAAGGCTGGCCGAGGTGAAGGTCGACTCCGATCGCGACGGCAACCCCGACGAGTGGAAGTACTACAGCGGCGGCAAGCTCGCGCGCATCAAGCGCGACACGAACCGCGACGGCAAGCCGGACGTCTGGGAGATCTACCGCATGGGGCGGCTCGAGCGGATGGGCGTGGACATCGACGCCGACGAGCGGGTCGATCGGTGGGATCACGACAACGAGCTGAAGCGCCGCCTCGAGGACGACGAGCGAAAGAAAGAAGAGGAGGCCACCGCTGCAGCCGCGAAGAAGGCTGCGGAAGATCAAGCGGCCGCGGACAAGGCAAACGAGGCCGTGGGCGAGAGCGGGAGCGCGGCGCCCCCCAGCGACAAGAAGAAATAGAGCGCGCCTCCTTCGAGCCGAGGTGGGGTCAACCTCGCCCCCTGCCCTGACCGCGCAGGCGCGCACAGGTGCTCCTGCCGCCGCAGGTGTTCGCCAGCGCAGGCGCGCCGGCGCCTGCCTCGGATCCCAGCAGCGTACCGCCCAGGTCGGTCGACGCGGCGCGAGGAGCGTGCTTATCAGTGCCGTCGGCCGACACCATCGCGTCGGCGTAGGGCCCGAGCACACCATGGAAGAACGTCTGCAGAAGATCATCGCGCGCGCCGGCGTCGCCTCGCGTCGCGCATCGGAGGAGCTCATCCTCGCCGGGCGGGTGCGCGTGAACGGGCGCGTCGTGACCGAGCTCGGCTTGAAGGCCGACCGGCAAAAGGACCGCATCGAGGTCGACGGCAAGCGCCTCGTCTCCGAGGCGCCGGTCTATGTCGCGCTGCACAAGCCGCGGAACGTCGTCTCGACGCTGCGCGATCCCGAGGGGCGCCCGACGGTCGCCGACCACGTGCGCGGCACGGGCGCGCGGCTCTACCCCGTGGGTCGGCTCGACTTCGCGACGAGCGGCATCCTCCTCATGACGAACGACGGCGACTTCGCCAACGCGCTGCTCCATCCGCGCGGCGGCGTGCCGAAGACCTACGTCCTGAAGGTCCAGGGCGTCATGAGCGAGGACGATCTCACGCCGTGGCGCGAGGGGATCCGCCTCGAGGATGGCGTCACGCTGCCGGCCGAGGCGCGGCTGCTCCGCCGCGAGGGCGACAAGACGTGGCTCGAGGTGACCCTCCGCGAGGGCCGCAACCAGCAGATCCGTCGCATGGGCGAGGCGACCGGCTGGCCCGTGATGCGCCTGGCCCGGACGACGTTCGCCGGCGTGAGCTCGGAAGGCCTCCGGCCGGGAGAGTGGCGCGCCTTGACGGTGGATGAGCTCCTCCACATCCGCGAGGCGTTCGGCGTGCCCAAGCGGATCCGCGGCGCGGTGATGGGCGCGTCGTCGGGTCCGGTCGACCACCGCCGCACGGCCAGCTCGGCCCGGTCAGGCGCGAAGGCGTCACCTCGGCCTACACAGGAAGCCGCTGGTGCTGCCGCGCGCGGCCGGGGACCGGCACAGCCGAGGGTTCGCTCCAGAACCAACGCCGACGCCCCGAGCGCACCTGGTCAGGGCCCGGCCGGGCGGATGGCTCGCTCCAGGACCGACACCACCCCGATCACGCCCGCCCGGAGCCCGGCCGGGCGGATGGCTCGCTCCAGGACCGACGCCGCCCCGAGCACGCCCGCCCGGAGCCCGGCAGGGAGGACGGCTCGCTCCAGGACCGACGCCGCCGCGCCCGCGACGCCCGGACCGGGCGCCGCTAGATCTGCGCGAAGCGTCCGCTCCGAAACGAAGCCTCGAGCAGCTGAGACACGCGCGCCTCGAGCTCGCGGGCGCGAGCGTCGTTGATGCCGGCGAGCGCCTGTTTGATCTCGCCGAGCGCCTTCAGCTGACTGAACAGCTGGACGTCGCCGAGCGAGGCGCCGCCCGTGAGGATCTGCCGGATCCGATCGATCTCCGCGGCGAGCGCCTCCACGCCGACGCCGAGCGCGCCGACGCGGCGGCGATCCGGGTGCTCGCGAAAGAAGGCCTCGAGCACCGGCTGCACGATGCCCTCGAGGATCGCCGCCTGATCCTGGTTGTTCCAGATGTGCTTGAGCACGAAGAAGTCGCTCGCGTCGGTCGTCTGGCGGCCATCGAGGTAAGCGCTCGCCGCGAAGAGCTTGAGCATCTTCACGACACGACGATCCGAGAGCGATATCCCCTCGGCGCGGATCTGGAACACCAGCCCCTTGTAGGCCGACAGGAACGCATCGCCGAAGTTCATCCGCGCGCCGAACCCTCGGCCGAGCTCGGCGAGCTCGCGCGCCGCGACGAGCGGGCGAAGCGGCTCGCCGGCCATATGCCGGATCTCCTGCTGGATGCCGCGCTGGAGCAGCTCGCTGAAGTGGTAGGCGTCGAGGTTGTCGGACTGCACCCGCAGGAGGAAGCGGTCGAAGATCGCGGTCAGCGTCTCGTCGCCGGGCACCTCGTTCGAGGCAGCGAAGACGCTGATGAGCGGGCAGCGGAGCACCTGGCCGCCGCTCGCGAACTTGCGCTCGTTCAGCAGCGTGAGCAGCGCGTTCAGGATGGCGCTGTTCGACTTGAAGACCTCGTCGAGGAAGACGATCTCCGCCTCGGGGAGCATCCCCGAGGTGTTCCGGCGGTAGACGCCCTCGCGAAAAGCACCGATGTCGACCGGGCCGAAGATCTCGTTCGGCTCGGTGAAGCGCGTGAGCAGGTACTCGAAGTACCGCGCCTGCATCAGCTCGGCGAGCGTGCGGATGAGCGCGCTCTTCGCGGTCCCCGGCGGGCCGAGGAGCACGCAGTGCTCGCCCGCGACGACCGCGATCATGAGCAGGCGGATGATCTCGTCCTTGCCTAGGAACTGCCGCTCGAGGCTATGGGCAAGCAGGCGCAGGCGCTCGTGGAGCGGAGCGGACATGAGGCGAATCCTCGTATCACAGGCCCGCCGCCTGGCGCACCGTTCGGCGCATCGCCCCGTGGGTTCCCACGACGCCAGCGCGCCGAGCGGTTGAGCAAAATGTTGAACAAAACACAGAGGCCGGTGGGTCACACCGGCCTCGCAGGGTCTGCTCGCTGCCGCAGAGCCTATGTTGTGGAGCGGGAGACGGGATTTGAACCCGCGACGTCAACCTTGGCAAGGTTGCACTCTACCACTGAGTTACTCCCGCAGATGTCAATCACTTAATTCAGGAAACCACTTCTAAAGGCGTTTGTCAGAAAAATCCTGATTCGCGCCGGGTCATCACCGGAGGTTCGCTCCGTCGATGCGTGGCGGATGAGTACCAATCGGCGTGGTGGGAGTCAAGCTCTCAACAACAAAACCTCAAAACTTCCGTCGCCGGCAGGTTGCACGGCCGCTCTGGTCGAGTATTGTGTGGCCATTGCGAGCGAGGGGGCTCGCCAAGCAGCACCACGAACGGTGCCGCTCACAAAAGCCTTCGCGTTCGCGACAGCGGCACCGTGTGGGGGGCTCTTACATCATAAGGGGTGCCCGCCACTCGGCGCGCTCTTGGTTGGCCTGGGTCGACCAGGCAGGTCCTTTGGACTTGGGGGGAGCATGAACGAACAGACTGCTTTGCGAGTGGACGTTGCGGAGACAACGGCGCCGGTCCTTCAGAAAGAGTACCGGTCCGGAGTCCACGCCAAACGACAGGATGACGACGGCGGGTGGGGGCTCGTCCTGATCGGGCTCGACGCTCCGCCGCGGATCGTGAGCCTCATGGACGGCGCCGTGATCGGCAGCGCCGCGCGCGACGGGCGCATTGAGGGCCACGGGATCGCGCCGGAGCACGCGAAGATCAGCGTCCGTTCCGACGGTTGCTACATCGAGGACATGGACACCCACGACGGCACGTGGGTGAACGGCGTCCGCGCCCGGCGCATCGGCGTGATGCACGGCGACGTGGTGCGCCTCGGGCATCAGCTCGGGGTCTTCGTCGAGCGGCACCTCGCGCTGTATGACGGCGCGCCGTCTCGGCTCGGGCCGCTGGTGTTCGGCTCGAAGCAGCGCAAGGACTGGATCGACCCGGTGATGAAGCTCGTGCAGTCGGGCTCCAGCGTCTGCATCGAGGGTGCGCCCGGGGTCGGGAAGCGGACGCTGGCTCGCCTCGCCGCAGCGGTGCGCGAGGGCCTGGGTGAGACGCTGGTGGTCGACGGCAGCGCCGAGACGAAGCCGGCCATTCCGCCGGGCGCACGACCGATGACATGGCTCGTCCTCGACGCCGATCGCCTGCCGCGCCCGCAGCAGCTGGAGATCGCGCACTCGGTCGGTCGCTCGAACGGCGTCAGCATCATCGCGACGACCGGACAGCCGCTCGACCGTGCCGCCGGCGACGGGCGCGTGGCGCCGTGGTTCGCTTCGCTCTTCTCCGGCAAGCGGATCACGATCCCGACGCTCGAGATGCGGCGCGAGGACGTGCCGCTCATCGTGCGCGACATCGCGGAGCGCAACGCGATCGGCCTCGACCGCTTCACTCCGCAGCTCCTGGAGGCGCTCGTCCGCGCCGGCTGGCCGGGCGGCGTCCCGCAGCTCGAGTCCGCGATCGTGACCGCAGCCCAGGCTGCGCCGGACGGTCCGCTCTCCGTCACGCCGATCGCGGGATCGCTCGCGCGCGGCCCGCGGGTGAAGCCGAACCTCCCGCCCGCGACGGATCCTTCGCTCGCGCGCGCCCGCCTCGAGGACGCCCTCGCCCGGGCCAACGGCTCCGTCGCGTCGGCTGCGCGTGCCCTGGGCATGTCGCGACAGGCCATCTACCGCGAGGCCGACCGGCTCGGCCTCGACATCGCGCGCCGCAGGGTCCCGCGCGGCTGAGTGACGCCCGTTTCATCTGCGGGAGCCTCGCGTCGCGCCAGCGCGGGGGGCTCTCGGCGCGCTCGATGACGAAGCGCCAGCGCGCGCCGGGCGGACGCCCAGGCGCGGATCTTCAACCATAAAATCCGAGAGACGTATGGCTGACGATCGATCCCTCCTCGGGGTCGACGCACTGCTCGTAGTGCAGCATCTCGCCGCGTGACGACGGCGGGAGCGCGCGGAGCAGCGTGTAGATGGGGCCGAGGCCGCAGATGCGACGGCTGGCGAGGTCACGTGCGACGTCGACGAAGAAGCCCGGCGCATCGATCGACGTCGCGCGCTCGATCGATGCGAGATCGCGGTCGCGCAGCGCCGTCCGCTGCCGCTCGTCCAGGGGCGCGGGATCACCGAAGCGCGGGCCGACGTGGGCGAGGTCCGCTCCTGCGATGACGAGGACGCGACCGGGGCGCTTCGCCAGGGCGTCGCGGAGCGCCCTCAGAAACGACTCGGCGCCATCGTCTTGCGCGGGGTCGCGACGCCGCGCCTGACACTCCGAGAGGCCGCAGAGGATGGGTACGATCGACGCCGCGCGGCCGCCAAGGAGGTGCCGCACAAACACGGCCTGAAACTCGATCGAGTGCTCGTTCTTGTGCAGGTACTGGTCCTCGCGCACGTCGAAGCGGCTCGCCGCCGCGAGCTCCGCGATCATCTCTCGATCCGGCTCGAGAGGACCGAGCGGCGTCGCGAACGTCTTCTCGCAGACGGCGTACGGACGGCGCATCGCGGCGTGCGACGTCCCGAGCAGAACGAACGTGTCGACCTGCTCGAGCCCTGGACCCGCCAGCGCCTGCTCCAACGCAGCATAGGCATGCCCGTAGCCCGCCGCCGCGCGCCAGAGATCCATGTGCGGCGCGCAGAGCCCGACCATGCGCGTTGGCGCGCTTTGCGGCGCTACAGCGCGCGTCGCTCCGCCCTGCGGCCGCGCGACCTGGAGGCACTTTCGCTCGATGAAGTCGGCGAGCTTCCGCCGATCGCCGTGGTACGCGCCGCCCGCGTGCGCGGCCATCCGGATCGGCGCCGCGTCGAACGATTGCACGACGCTCCGCCGGCGCGCTTGGAATCGCGGGCTGTCGAGCATCCACGCGCGTTCCAGCTCGTCGGCCAGCTGCGACACGTGGGCGGCGTCCACGTGCTGGCCCGTCGACCGGGCGACGTCACGCGCGATCTCGTCGATCGGTCGCCTCCCGTCGAAGCGCGCGAGCACGGCGGCGCTCGCGGCGGGAACGACGACCGGAGACGGCGCGATGCCCTCGGTGTCGCGCAGCATCAACGCGCGGCCATGGCGCTCATCCTGGATGACCACGATCTCAAGGGCTCGAAGCTTCGGGCGCAGCACCGGCATCCAGCGCGAGAATAGCGCGTGCGCGCTCGCCGCCCAGCGCGCGGCCTCGCGCATCCGGGAACAGCGCCGACGCCCCCGCGGTCGCAGCGGCAGCTCGCTCCAGAATGGACAGCGCAGCGCTGGTGCCCTGCGTCAGAGCCCCCGTCAGGATGGCGGATTGCTGCTTCGCAGCGGCGCTGCGTGGCACTAGGGTCGCTGCTTGAAGCTCCGCCCGGCTCCGCACCCCTCCCCTTGCATCGCGACCGCTTCGGGCTGGCAGTACGTCCGATCACCACGAGAGCGCCTCCGAACGAATGCGTCGAATCACGACCCTCGATCCACCCGTCCGTGAAGCCGATCTGCTCACCGAGCTCTCGGCCGTGTACCGCGAGGCGGAAGAGGTCTTCAGTGGCTGGACGTGCGAGGCCTCGACCGAGTGCTGTCGGTTCGGGATCACAGGCCGCGAACCGTACGTGACGTCCGTCGAGCTCGCTGCCGTCCGGCGCGCGATCGCGGCTCGCGGGGGCCGCCGAGCGCTCGAGGGGATCGTGCGAGCGGACGGGGCGGGAGCGCCCGAGCCGGGGGCGTCCGCCGGCGGCCCGAGCCGGCGACGCGCGCTGCCGCAGGCGTCGGAGCGGCGGTGCCCGATGCTCACCGACGCCGGCCGCTGCGCGATCTACGCCGCGAGGCCCCTCGGGTGCCGCACGTTCTTTTGTGATCGCGCCTCCGCTGGATCCCCGGTCCGCCACCACGACGTGACCCGGCTCGTCCGCAAGGTGCAGGAGATCGCCGCACGACACGAGCCGGGCGGCGACCTCGGCCGTCCGCTCACCCGCGCCCTGGCGGAGGCTGGACCGAGCGCCGCGGGCGCGCCGCCCAGGACGAGCAGCTCGGCGCGCGCTCGCCGTGGCCGCTGAGGCCCGCCGCTCAGGTCCGCTCGACGGCCATCACGCCGGGGATCCGCTGCAGCCGCCGGATCACGCTCTTCAGCTGCGCGAGGTCGGAGCACAGGAACGTGAACGTGTTCATCGCCCGACCGTCGTCGCCCGCGCGACAGGTCGCCTCGCTGATGTTGATACCCTGCTCGTGGAACGTGTGGCCGACCGTCGCGAGGATGCCCGGCCGGTTCGCCGTCATCACCTTGATCTGCACGGGGCGGTTGATCTTCGCGCGCGAGTCCCAGGAGATCTCCACGCGGCGCTCCGGGTCCGTGTCGAACGCCTTGGCGCAGTTGCGGCGGTGGACGGTGATGCCGCGGCCGCGCGTGATGAAGCCGACGATCTCGTCGCCTGGCAGCGGGTTACAGCACTTCGTGTAGCGGACGAGGACGTCGTCGATGCCGTTCAGCCGGATGCCGTGGCTGTCGCGCCCGGTGACCTTGCGGACGAGCGACTCGATGCGCCCCTCCTTGATCGACTCGGGCGGCGGGGTCGGCGTGCCCTTCTCGTTCTCCTTGGGCGTGGGCGCGAGAAACTCGCACACCGCGCGGACGCTCACCTTGCCATACCCGACCGAGATGAAGAGCTCGTCGGCCGAGGTGACCCCGAAGCGCTCCATGACCTTGCGCAGCTCGCCCTCGTGCTTCGTGAGGCGACTCAGGCTCATGCTGCGCTGGTGCATCTCCTTCTCGAGGAGCTCACGACCGAGCTTGAGCGACTTCTCCCTTTGCTCCGTGCGCAGGAAGTTGCGGATCTTCGAGCGCGCGCGGCTGGTCGAGACGTAATCGAGCCAGTCCTTCGAGGGGTGCTGGCTCGGGTTGGTCATCACCTCGACCACGTCGCCGTTCCGGAGCTTCGATCGGAGCGGGACGATGGCGCCGTTGACCCGTGCCCCCGAGCAGTGCTCGCCGACCTGCGTGTGGATCGCGTACGCGAAGTCGATGGGCGTCGAGCCGCGGGGGAAGACGCGCACGTCGCCCTTCGGGGTGAAGACGTACACTTCGTCCTGGAACAGGTCGACCTTAACGCTCTCCAGGAACTCGGCCGGATCCTTGAGCTCCTTCTGGAACTCCATCAGCTGGCGGAGCCAGCCGAACCGCGCGGCGTCCTTCGGGTCGATGCCGCCGGAGTTGTTCTCCTTGTACTTCCAGTGCGCCGCGATGCCCTGCTCCGCGACGCGGTGCATCTCGTGGGTGCGGATCTGGATCTCGATCCGCTCGCGCCCGGGTCCGATGACCGTCGTGTGCAGCGACTGGTACATGTTCGGCTTGGGCAGCGCGACGTAGTCCTTGAAGCGGCCGGGGACCGGGGTCCACTGCGAGTGGATCACGCCGAGCGTCGCGTAGCAGTCCGCCACCGACTCGACGAGGACCCGGAACGCGATGACGTCATAGACCTGATCGAAATCGCACTGCTGCGCCTGCATCTTGCGCCAGATCGAGTAGAGGTGCTTCGCTCGGCCGGTGACGTCGACCGCGAAGCCCTGCTCCGCGAGCTTGCCCGCGAGCACCTTCGAGACCTCGTGGATGTACTTGTCCCGCTCCTTCGCGGTCGTCTTGACCTTCTGCGAGAGGTCCGACCAGGCTTCCGGCTCGATGTACCTGAACGATAGGTCCTCGAGCTCGCTCTTGAAGCGCGCGATGCCGAGGCGGTTGGCGAGCGGCGCGTAGATCTCCATCGTCTCCCGGGCGATCCGGTCCTGCGCCTCGGGCTTCATGAACTCGAGCGTCCGCATGTTGTCGAGGCGGTCGCACAGCTTCACGAGGAGCACGCGGATGTCCCGCGCCATCGCCACCAGCATCTTGCGGAAGTTCTCGGCTTGCCGATCTTCCTTGGAAGCGAAGTTGATCTTCGAGAGCTTCGTCACGCCGTCGACGAGGAACGCCACCTCCTGGCCGAAGCTGTTCTCGATGTCGGTGGTCGTCGCGAGCGTGTCCTCGACGACATCGTGCAAGAGCCCGGCGCAGACGCTCGCCGTGTCCAGCTTGAGCTCGGTGATGATCGCGGCGACGCTCGCCGGGTGGGAAAAGTAAGGGTCGCCGCTCTTGCGGGTCTGCCCCTTGTGAGCATCAGAGCTGTAGGCGTAGGCCCGGGCGATGAGATCGACGTCTGCAGCGGGCTGATAGGTCCGGACGCGATCGACAAGCTCCGTCAACGTCAGCATGAAGAGTTCGGTGGGCGCAATGCGCCCCCTCCCTTTCGCACGCTAACACCGCGATCTAGACCCCGCAATTGTGTCACCATGCGCGGCGCGCGCGCGCAGAGTAAGGTGCCCAGGCGCGTTGCCCGGCGCAGGGCACGCGCGCTCCGCCGCGCGTCCTCGTCGCCATCCACGTCGTCCTCATCTCGGTTCATCTCGGAGTTTCCGCTTCGCCCGCTTGCGTCGGGTCGAATGTTGTCGCGGATTCATGAAAACCATGGAGCCGATCACCGTCTACGTCCACTTCCCCTGGTGCCTCAAGAAGTGTCCCTACTGCGACTTCGTGTCTTTCGCGAAGGCGCGGGAGGCGATCGACCACCGCGGCTATGCCGACGCCGTGCTGGCCGAGCTCCGGAAGCGGGAGGATGTGCTGGGCGAGCGCGAGCTCCGGAGCATCTTCTTCGGCGGCGGGACGCCGTCCCTGTGGGAGCCGGACGAGATGGGCAAGGTGCTGTCGGCCATCACCGCGGCCGCCGGCCGGCTCTCGCCGGACCTCGAGGTGACCGTGGAGTGCAACCCCACCTCGCTCGATGAGCAGCGGGCCCGAGCGTTCCGAGCGATCGGAGTGAACCGGCTCAGCATCGGAGTTCAGGGCCTCGACGTCGATCGCCTCCGGTTCCTCGGGCGCCTGCACGACCCAGACGGCGGGCTCGGCGCGCTCTCGGCGGCGCTCCGGTCCGGGATGCCGCGCGTGAGCGGCGATCTCATCTACGGTGTCGCGGTCGGAACGGTCGAGGCGGCGCGGGAGCAACGCCCCGAGCACGCCGCCGCCGAGGCGCGCGCCGTGGCCTCGACGGGGGTGACCCATATCTCGGCGTACAGCCTGACGGTCGAGCCCGGCACCTCGTTCGGAGAGCTCGCGCGGCGCGGTCGCCTGCCGCTCGCCGGAGACGATGGCGTTGCGGACACGTTCTTCGCCATCGACGAGGCCCTCGAGGCCGAGGGGCTCGCCCATTACGAGGTGTCGAACTACGCGAGGCCGGGTCACGAGGCGCGCCACAACCTGGGTTACTGGCAAGGCATCGACTACATAGGGCTCGGGTGCGCCGCCTACGGGACGGTGTCTCGCCCGGACCCGCGCTGGGGCCTGCGCTCGGCCGGCGCGGAGGGGCATGGAGAAGCGTTCGCGGTCCGGTACCGGAACATCGTGAGTCCAGAACGGTACATGGCTGCGATGGCCGAGGGCGGCGAGGCGATCGCCGTGGAGAGCGAGGAGCGGCTCGACCCGGAGACGCGGCTGTCCGAGCGGATCATGCTCGGGCTGCGGCTGCGCGAGGGGCTCGATCTCGAGGCCGCCGCGGCGGCGCTCGGGGTGCCGGCGTGGCCGCCCTCGCGGAGGCGGGCCGCGGAGCGGATCGAGCGCGCCGGCCGCCTGGAGATGGCCGGCGGGCGGGTCCGCGTCCCGCGAGCAGCCTGGGTCTTCGCCGACGGCATCGCGGCCGACCTGTTCTGAAGCAGCGCCGCGAGGGCGTCACGTGGGCTCGCGGTGGACGCCGGGCCGGGACCGCGCTCCGATGAGCGTCCCATGAGCCGTTTGCCTACCGTCGAGGACATCCGCGGCGCCGCCGTGCGCATCGCGCCCCACGCCCACGTGACGCCCGTGATGACCAGCCGCACGATCGACGGCATCGCGGGGGCGCGCGTCTTCTTCAAGTGCGAGAACCTGCAGCGGGTCGGGGCGTTCAAATTCCGCGGCGCGTGCAACGCGGTCCTGTCCCTCTCGGACGAGGAGGCGCGGCGCGGCGTCGCGACCCACTCCTCGGGCAACCACGCCGCCGCGCTCGCGCTCGCGGCCCGAATCCGCGGCGTCGCCGCGTACATCGTCATGCCCGAGAACGCGCCCGCGGTGAAGCGCGCCGCCGTGGAGGGCTATGGCGCCCGGGTCGTGAGCTGCGCCCCCACGCTCCGGTCGCGCGAGGAGACGATCGCCCGCGTGATCTCCGAGACGGGCGCGATCTTCGTCCATCCTTACAACGACCCGCGCATCATCGCCGGCCAGGGCACGGCCGCGCTGGAGCTCGCGGCCCAGGTGGACGATCTCGACGCCGTGGTCGCGCCCGTGGGCGGCGGCGGGCTGCTCTCCGGGACCGCCATCGCCACCGGCTCGCTGTCGCGCGCGCGCACGATCGGCGCCGAGCCCGAGGCCGCGGACGACGCGGCGCGATCGATGCGCGAGGGGAGGATCATCCCCTCGAACGACCCGGTCACGATCGCCGACGGCCTCCGCACTTCGCTCGGCGAGCTCACCTTCGCGGTCCTGCGCGAGCGCGGGGTCGAGATCGTCACCGTGAGCGAAGAGGACATCGTCAAGGCGATGCGCGTCGTCTGGGAGCGGATGAAGCTCGTCATCGAGCCGAGCGCGGCCGTCCCGGTGGCGGCGGTCCTGCGGCGCTTGGTCCACGGGGCGCGGATCGGCGTCATCGTGAGCGGAGGCAACGTCGATTTGACCCGGCTCCCGTTCACCTGAGCGCGATCGCGGGAGCCACGCCCGCTCCCAGCTTCGCCGCGCCCGCGCGGGGAAGCTCGACCTTCACCTGAGCGCGCTCAGGCGTTCGAGCCTACGCGCGAGGGCGCGCTGGCGCTCCCCGCGCCCACGCTCACGTGCCGCGCCGCTCTCGCGCGAAGCGCAAGGCGGCGCGTACAGCGCTCGGCCCTGGGCCGGGCGGCGCCGCTGCGACCGACCGCCCTTGCGCGTCGAGGATGCGCGAGCCGCCCTGGCCGTCGATCGCAGGGCGGGAGGGCCCCCAGTTGGCGTTCACGATCGAGATGCGATGGCGCCGGGCGAGCACGGGCAGGAGATCGGCGCGCATGTCCCCTTCCCCGGGCGAGTCGACCCACGCCGTAGGAAAGAGCAGCAGATCGGCCTCATCGAGCGCGTCGCCCGCGTCTTCGGAGACGAAGTGAACATCGAAGCAGATCGCGACGGTGAGCTTGACGCCGCGCAGCTCGAGGACCGGCGTCCCGAGATCCCCCGGCGCCGCCCAGCGCTCCGGGAACCACGGATGACGCTTGCGGTAATGGCCCACGCGCCGTCCGTCGGCGTCGAAGACGAGCAAGCTGTTGTAAAAGCGGCCCCCGCTCGCCTCGACGAGGGGGCCGGCCAGCGCGATCCCGTGCCTTCGCGCGAGCTCGGCGAGACGCTCCGCCGACTCCCCGTCGATCGGCTCCGCGAAGCGGCGCAGATCGCTGTCGCCCCGCGGCGAGACATATCCCGTGAGGATGAGCTCGGACAGCAGCACCAGGTCTGCCCCCGCAAGCGCTGGCGAGCCGAGGAGACCGTCGATCTCGGCAAGCGCGCCCCCTCGGTCGCCGAAGCGCTGCGGCAGCTCGAGCGCGACCACGTCGAGGGAGCGATCGCTCAAGGACACCACCGGACGCCCCCCCACCGCGAGCACGCTCCCGCGCCGCCCGCCGGCGATCCGGTCGCATCGCCCCGGACAGCGCACGGCGAAGCCACGGGGCGCCTTCGGCTCAGCGGTGGTTCCGCGCGACCTGGAGCTGGTGGAGGCTCACCGCCAGGTCGACCTGGCGGCGAAGATCCGAGGCGATCCAGGGCTTCGTGATGATCCGGAAGGCCGCGCTCTCCCGGGAGATCTTCTGGATCTGCTCGACGTCGGTCGGGGCGCAGACCAGCACCGGGACGTAGCTCAGCCCCTGCCGGCGCAGCTCGCGCAGCAGCGCGAGCCCGCTGAAATGAGGCATCCGGTAGTCGGCGACGACCACGGCGGGCGGCTCCTTCACCGCGGCCGCCAGCGCGCGGCGAGGGTCCCCGAAGGTGCGGACCTGGTAGCCGGAGCGGAGCGCCCGATCCATGAGGTCCAGGTTGAGCTCCTCATCGTCGACGGCGTAGAGGAGGGCTCCTTGGCCCCGACCACTCGAAGGTGGCGGCATGCTGCCGGAGTGCGGGGCATTGCCCATCAAGCGCGAGGGTATCAGACCTCGTTCTCCTGCACCACGCGCTCAAGCCGAGGCAATCTGGTTGCCTGCATCACGCCCAGCGAAGGACAGCCAGGCACGCGACACAGCGGGAGGGCCGGCAGAGGTGGGCGCCGCTTCGCCCCGGCGCCCTGTCTCGCGTCGCTTCAGCGGGCCTCGCGATGCGCCGCGAGCGATCAACCTGGACCGGCAGCGGCGTTCACGATCCACTCCGGCGGCGTTCGGCGGTAAGAGATCAGGGGATGCCCGCTCGCGATGGATTGCTCGAGGTCGGCGCGCTCGTGGACGGCCGGTATCAGGTGCTCGGCCACCTCGGGAGCGGCGGCCATAGCGTCGTCTACGATGCGCGCCAGATCGTGACCACCCAGCGCGTGGCGCTCAAGCTGCTTCGGCCCGAGGTGCTGCGGCGCTCGCGCGAGTCGAGCTCCCAGGAAGCGCGCTTCGAGCGGGAGATGCAGGTCATCGCCCAGCTGAGCCACCCGAACATCGTTCGCCTGCTCGACGCCGGGCGCCTGCCCGAAGGCGAGCTCTACCTGGCGCTCGAGTACGTCGACGGCGAGACGCTGACCGCGCGCTGCCAGCGCACGAGGGGGGTCGAGCCGAACGAGGCGAAGCGGCTGATGCTGCAGGTGCTCGACGCCATCGGCTTCGCCCACGAGCGCGGCGTCGTGCACCGCGACCTCAAGCCGCACAACATCATGGTCGCCGGGTCGGGCAAGCGGACGCACGCCAAGGTGCTCGATTTCGGCATCGCCGCGCTCATCGGCGAGGCCCGCTCCGCCGACTACCGCGCGCTCACCCCCACCGGGGAGTTCAACGGGACCCCGGCCTACATGGCCCCGGAGCAGCTCGTGCAGTCCACCCCGACCACAGCGGCGGACATCTATGCATGGGGGCTCACCTTTCTCGAGTGCCTGATCGGCGCGCCCGTGATGCACGAGGCGACGATCGCCGAGGTCATCTTCCGCCAGCTGAGCCCCGAGCCGGTGCCGATCCCCCGCGCCCTCCGCGGCCACCCCCTCGGCGTGCTGCTCGAGCAAGCGACCGCCAAGTCGCCGGCGCATCGCTTCCGGTCCGCCCGCGACGCCTACGAGCTGCTGGAGGAGTGCGACGTGTCGGGGATCCCGTGGCCGCTTCCGCCCGATCCTGGACACTCCGCCTCGCTGAAGGAGCGCGGCGGCGCCCTGGAGCAGCGGGCGATCGCGACGCGACCGGCGCGGCAGGTCGAGGCCGAGCAGGAGACCCAGCTCGTGCCGTCCGAGCAACCCGAGCCGCCGCCGGGCACGGTGCGCAAATCCCCCGAGCAGCAGCGGCAGGACGAGCGGCTCGGCGCCGCGCCGACGCTCGCGATCCCAGGCCGCAATGTCGCGCCCGCCGCGGCGCCGGCGAGGCCGATCCGCAACGCGTCGATCCACCTCGGCGCCTCGGGGAGCCCGCAGACGGCGCCGGCGACGAGCTTCACGTCCCGCCCCAGCGTCGCGCCCGGCACGCGGCCGATGTCCACCACCGGCCGCGGCGAGCGCCGCCAGCTCACCGTGCTGGTCTGCGGGCTCGCCGGCGCCGAGCGCATCGCGGACACGGTCGACAGCGAGGCGTTCCACGAGCTCGTCCAGATGTATCAGGCGGTGTGCGCCCAGGTGATCGGGGCGCAAGAGGGGGTCTTCCTCCGCTCCCCAGGCGAGGAGACGATCGCGTATTTCGGCCACCCCGTCGCGAGGGAGGACGACGCCCTCCGCGCCGTGCAGGCGGCGCTCGATCTGGTCGAGCACATGTCCCGCCTGAACGCGCGCGAGCTCGTGTCCACGCCGCTGTCCGTGCAGGTCGGCGTGCACACCGGGATGGTCGTCGTGGCGGACAGCGACGCCGCGCCATCGCTCGCAGGCCCGACCTTGAACGCCGCGACGCAGCTGAAGGCCCACGCGGAGCCGGGCACGGTGCTCGTGAGCCGCGCGACGCTGAAGCTCGTCGAGGGCTATTACCACGTGGACGCGCTCGGCGAGATCAGCCCGAAGGAGGCGCGCCAGCCGATCGAGGTCTTCGCGGTGCACGGGCGCACGACCGCGCGGGACCGGCTGGACGCGAGGATGCAGCACGGGCTCACGCCGCTCGTCGGGAGAGACAGCGAGCTCGACGAGATCGCGGCCCGGTGGACGCGGGCCGCGGGGGGCGCGGGCCAGGTCGTGCTGATGACGGGCGAGGCGGGGATCGGCAAGTCGCGGAGCGTGCGCGCCTTCCGCGATCGGCTGGCCGGGACGCCGCACCTGTGGCTCGAGGCGCGCTGCTCGCCGCAGCTCCAGAACAGCGCCTTCTATCCGGTGATCGAGCTGCTCAACGCGCTGCTCGCGGGCGATCGCGAGCGCGCGAGCACGCTGAGCGGCGCCGCGCCGCCGACGGAGCGCGGCGCAGCGCTCGAGCCGCGCGAAGACCGGCTCGCGCGGCTGGAGACGCTGCTCGCCGAGGCGGAGGCGGGGCCGCTCGCCGTGCCGCTGCTCGCCGCGCTGCTGTCGATCCCGACCGAGGGACGTCACCCCGTGCCGGCGCTCACCCCGCAGCGCCAGCGGCAGGAGACCATCTCCTCGCTCCTGCAGCTCTTCCTCGGGCTCGCCGATCGGCAGCCGCTCGTGCTCACGGCCGAGGACCTGCACTGGGCCGACCCGTCGACCCTGGAGCTGCTCGGCCGGCTCATCGACGAGGGGCGGCCGTCTCCGCTGCTGCTGCTCCTGACCGCGCGCCCGACGTTCGCGCCGCCGTGGCCGGTGCGTTCGCACTTCACCCAGATCTACCTCGCCCCGCTCAGCGCCGAGCGAATGCGGGCGCTCGTCCAGCAGCTGGCCGGCAAATACGCGACGAGCGGCGCGCCGGGCATGAAGGCGTCGCTGCCAGACGAGATGATCCGGACGCTCGCGGAGCGCAGCGATGGCGTCCCGCTGTTCGCCGAGGAGCTCACGCGCATGGTGGTCGAGTCAGCCGCCGCGCAAGCCGCCGCAGAGGAGTCGACCGGCGCGCCGAGCGCCGCGCGCCAGGGGGTGGGCGCGCCCGAGATCCCGACCACCCTCCAGCACTCGCTGATGTCGCGCCTCGATCGCCTGGGCCCTGCCAAGGAGGTCGCGCAGCTCGCCGCGGTGTTCGGCCGATCGTTCGGCTACGAGGCGCTCGAGCTGTGCGCGGCGGGCAGCGCGGGCGCGGAGCCGCTGCTCATGGCGTCGAGCCCCGAGCTGCTGCGCGAGGCGCTCGCGCAGCTCGTCGACGCCGAGCTGCTCTTCCAGCGGGGGCGCCCCCCGCGCTCGACGTACACGTTCAAGCACGCGCTGGTGCAGGACGCCGCCTACCAGTCGCTGCTCCGCAGCACCCGGCAGGTGTACCACGCGCGCATCGCCGCCGTCCTCGCCGAGCGCTCCACGGATACGCCGCCCGAGCTGCTCGCGCGGCATTACACCGAGGCCGCGCTGCTCGGCCCCGCGATCGCGGCGTGGCAGCGCGCGGGTGAGGCCTCGCTGTTCTCGTCCGCGCACGCCGAGGCGATCAGCCAGCTCAGCCGCGGGCTAGAGCTCCTCAAGCAGCTCCCGGAGACCAAGGAGCGGACGCGCGACGAGATCACGCTGCAGACCACGCTCGGCGTCCCGCTAATGATCACGCGCGGCTACGCCGCCCCGGAGGTCGAGGCGACGTACGCGCGCGCGCACGCGCTCTGCCGCGAGGCGGGCTCCTCGCCGCAGCTCTTCCCCGCGCTGTGGGGGCTCTGGATCTTCTTCCACGTCCGCGGAGACTACGCGCTGGCGGAGCAGCACGGCGAGCAGCTGCTCGCGCTCGCCGAGAGCACGGGCGACGCCGGCATCACGCTGGGCGCCCACCAGGCGCTCGGCGCGACGCGCTTCCTCCGAGGGCACCTCCGCGAGGCCCGCGAGCACTTCAACAAGGTGCTCGCGCTCTACGATCCCGCGCGTCACCTCCCGCTCGCCTTCCTCTTCGGCCAGGACGCCGCGGCGTTCTCCCTGTCTCACCTCGCCTGGATCGCGTTCCATCTCGGCGAGCCGGAGCGCGCCAGGGCCTCGGTCGACGAGGCGATCGCGCTGTGCGAGGAGCTGAACCAGCCCGTGAGCCGCGGCTTCGTCGAGCACTTCGCGGCCGTGCTGTGCTGCCTGCTCGGCGATCTCGCGGGCGCGGAGGCGCACGCGCACGCGCTCAGCAAGCTCTCCGAGGAGGTGGGCATGCCCCACTGGGCGGCGCTCAGCCAGATCGACCTCGGCTGGGCGACGGCGGCGCGCGCGGCCGAGGGGCCGGCCGGCGAGGCGGCGCGCGCGCGGTATGCCGAGGGCGCTGCGCGCATCCGCGGAGGCCTGGCGATGCTGACGGGCGTCGGCAGCCGCGTGTCGCTCACCTACTGGCGGTCAGCGCTCATCGAGGCGGAGCTCGGCGCGGGCAACGTCGACGAGGCGAGCGCGCTGCTCGCCGACACGCTGGCCTTCGTCGAGAAGAGCGACGAACGCTACTTCGAGCCAGAGCTCTACCGTCTCGAGGGCGAGATCGCCCTCGTGCGCGGCGCGCCGACGGCCGCGGAGGCGCGGGATCGGGCCGAGGCGGCCTTCCGGCGCGGGCGCGAGATCGCGGAGGGTCAGGGCGCGCTCGGCCTTCTGGCGCAGCTCTCAGAGCGCCGCGCGGCCCGCCCCTGAGCGGAGGGCGGCGCGCTGGAAGAGAAGGAGCAGCGCGCCTCGGCGGCGCGCGAGGCGCGTCCCGCCGCGAGGCGACCGCGGGAGACGCCGCAGGAGCTCCGGAGCGCGGCGCTAGAGCTCGCCGTGCATCGGCACCCGCCAGGCGACGATCTCGGCGTGCTGCTCGCGGCTGAAGGGCCGCTCGAGGAGCCGCGTGCAGGACTGCCGTGAGCGGAACAGCTCGAGGATGTAGCCCATGCGCTCGGGCAGCGACGCCCAGTCCTCTGCGCCGCAGCCGTGCGTCGTCTGGTCGTGCGCGTTGTACTCGCTCAGGAGGTCGAAGAGCTCGCGATCCTCGATGGTCGCGAGCTCCGCGCAGTGGAGCGGCAAGCCGGGCGGCGCGGGCAGGTCGTAGCCGAGATCGAGGAGCTCGTCCGGCAGGCGCATGGTCATCATTTCCTTCGTGGCCAGCAGACGCCAGACCGCCTGCACCTTCTCGGCCTGCTCGCGGACCACGGACCTGAGCGCCTCGGGCAGGTGCCGTCCGGGAACGCCGATCGAGTCGCGGAGGCAGCGGACGGGCGCGTTGAGCGCCCTCGCGATGTACGGCTGGAGCCGCACCTGCTCGTGCAGCCCGACGAGCGCGTTGGCGAGGAGGACCAGCTCCGCTTTCCTGTCCTTCTCCTCCGTGAGCATCGCCTCGTGGTAGCGCGCCATGGCGCTGCGGAGCAGCCCCTGTCCGCCCTCACGAGATTGCCCTGTCTGCAGCCCGTCGAGCAGCGCGGCGAGCTGCGCGTCGCCGGGCCGCGGGCACTCTCGATAGAGGTGGATCATGCGGACGAACAGGGGTCCGAGCTCCTCGAAGACCTTGAGATTGCCGAGGGCGATGTCCGAGCTCAGCTCGCGCAAGATCCGCTCTGGGATCTCCATCAGATCGAGTCCATGACCCCACCAGGGCGTGAGCAGGTTGACGCCGCTGGCGAGCGGCGAGCGCTCGGGCTCGCCCTTGCCGCGCCCCGTCGCGATGCCGGCGCGCTGCGAGATCACCTCCCGCTCGTCCTCGTCCGAGAGGATCAGCTGCCGGAGCACCGCCGGCACCTCCTCGTTGCGGATGAACCGCCCCGCGGTCTTCGAGGCCCACGTGGCGAAGGTGCACCAGTGGGCGTTGCGTCCGCCGAGCAGCTTCACGAGCTCCGCGGAGATCTCGTAGTAGCACTGGGTGATGAGCAGGTTGCGCAGCACCGGCTGCCGCTCCAGCGCGATGACCGCAGGCACGTGGTCGAGCAGCGAAGGCAGCTCGGACACCTCCGAGAACCGCACGCCGGAGTGCGTCCTCGCGGTGGTCCGCGTCGCGCGCTCCACGACGCCGCTTCGCGTCACCCGCAGCGCCTGCGCCTCCGCGGGCGACGAGAGAGAGGGCCGATAGACACCGTCCTGGAAATGGCCGGAGTGCTCGCTCACCGGTGCCGCAGCCATCAGCGGCTTCACAGGGGTCGTCATTCTCCCGTGCTACCTCCAATCGTTACCAGCTGTCCATACCTGTCCATAAGTTCATGGTAAAAAAGCCGGCTGGCGCGGGGGGGTGCTGAACATGTGACGCCGGTTACACGCCGACCTGTTCAGGGGCGTTCGGGCACGTTTGGGCACGCTCGGCCGCGTTCGTCCGATTGAACAAGCGCCAGCGGCCTCACCGCTGCTGCGGTGGAGCGAGCGGCGGGAGCGTCGAGGGTGCCGCGGTCGCCACGGCGCTTCCGCCGCTTCCGCCGCGCGGCCAGGTCGTGACGCTCACCCGACGCTCTCGGCCGAAGGTCCGCGCGACCACGGCGCGCACATCGGCCGGCTCGACCTCCTCGAGCGCGCGGAGCAGCCTCGGCAGGCTGCCCGGGTCGAGCGCAGCGCGCAGCCGCAGATCGGTGATCGGCCGAGGAGACGCCGGCGGCGGCGCGACCGTCGCGCGCCGGGTGAGCTCTCTCTCGAGATCCAGCTTGAGCAAGGCCTTCGCGAGGGCCAGCTCCTTCCAGGTAGGCCCGGACGTCGCGAGCGACGCGAGTTCGGCGTCGAGGCGCTGCTCCAGCTCGGCGGCGCTGCGCGACGGCGCGGGCGTGAGCTCCACCGCCGCGACGCTCGCCTGCGCGCCGAGCGACAGGCGCCCCGTCACCTCCGACGCGAGCTGCCCCTCGGCCACGAGCGCCTTCGCGAGCCGCGCGACGCGCGGGCTGACGAGGATCTCCATCGCCACCCGGAGCGGCGCCTCGTCCGTGCCTCCCTCCGGCGGCGCGATCCAGCCATAGAGCAGCCGCGGCGCCGGCACCGCGTCCTCGATGACGATCCGCTCCTCGCGCGGATGCGGCCCGATGGGCCGCTCCGGCTCCTCGACGGCGCGCTGGAGCGAGCGCGCGAGCGCCTGCTCGACCGCCGCGCGGGAGACGTCGCCCGAGAGCGCGATCGTCGCCTGGGCCGCGGCGCGCTCGCGCCGGAGCGACTCGGTGAGCAGGAGATCGCTCGCCGCGCCTGCGTCGCCGCGCGCCCCTATCAAGGTGCCCTCCAGCGGGTGGCCGGCGGGGAACAGCGCGTCCCCGAGCGCCAGCCACGAGGGGCCGTACGGCGCCCGCTCGAGCACGCGCCGCGAGGCCGCGCTGGCCTGCCGCCTGAGCTCGGCCACGCGCGCGTCGCTCGCCTCGCCGAGCAGCATCCTGAGCCGCGCGGCGACCAGGTCGATGCCGACGTCGAGATCCCGCGGAGGCACGGTGATCGCGACGCGCGCCTCGCTGGCGAGCGCGGGCCCCGCCGCGCCGGCGTCGCCGGCGTCGCCGGCGGACCGCGCCGGGACGGCGACGACCGCGCTGATCGAGACGAGCGGCGCCGCGGGATCTTCCCGGAAGTCGACCGCGATGCCGTTCGGGAGGCGGAAGCGCTGCACGTGCTCCTGGCCGAGGCCCGCGAGGAGCCCGATCTGCTTCTCGATCGCCGCCTCGCGCCCCTTGAGGGCGCGGCGCGCGCTCGGGCCTCCGACGTCGTCGAAAGGCGACACCGGGACGAGGCGCCCGCTCCGGACGCCGAGCGGGTCGTCCTCGAAGGCAGGGCGAAAGCCGACGCCGCCGCCGACCATCACGATCGGGAGCCTCGCATCGAGCGCCTCCGGGTTGCCGAGGAGCGGCATGGGCGCCGGCGCCTGGCCGGGCGGGGTGAAGAGGGGGAGCCGGTTCCGACCGAGCGACACGGGGCGGGGCGGCAGCGACGCGCCGTCCAGCGCGAGCTCGCCGATCGCAGCGCGCTGCGGCAGCCCAGCGCTCGCGCCGTCGCCCTCGTCCTCGTCGAGCTCCTCGTGGTCGAGGTAGGCGGGGAAGAGGGCCATGGCGCGCGCGACGCGATCGGCGGGCAGCGAGATCAGGTGGTCGACACGGCCGGGCGGGACACGGTCGCGCAGGAGCTCGGGGTTGTGCTCGCGCAGCACGGCCGTCGAGATGCCCGCGGCGCGCGCGATCGTGCGGAGCCGCGTCCCCGGCGGCACCGCGACCTCGCCGAGGTCGAGCGGCGGGAGAGGCGCGACGTCGGGCAGGTCCAGCCCGAAGCGCCCGCGGTTCGCCGCGACGATCGCGAAGGCGATGATCTGCGGCACGTAGTCCGCGGTCTCCTTGGGGATGGCGCCGGCCTGCGAGAGCTCAGCGAGCCCGACGGGCCCGCGGGCCTCGGGATCGCGCGCCGCCGCGACCTTCGACAGCGCGCGGAGGACGCCCTCGTGGCCGAGGTTGTACGCCGCCAGCGCGAGGTCCCAGCGGCCGAATCGCTCGTACAGGTCGCGCAGGTGCGCGGTCGCGGCGTCCGTGGCCCGCGTGATGCCCATGCGGACGTCGATCCACTCGGACTGCTCCAGGCCGTAGGCCTCGCCCGTCCTCGGCATGAACTGCCAGAGCCCCGCCGCGCCGGCCGGCGAGACCGCCCGCGGGTCGAAGCCGCTCTCGATCGCCGCGACCCAGAGCAGATCCTCCGGGAGGCCCGCCTCGCGGAGCGAGCGCTCGATGATCTCGCGGTACGCGCCGGCGCGCCGGAAGCGCCGCTGGAAGAGGGCGCGCCCCTCGTCGGACTGGGCGAAGAAGCGGACGAACCGTATCGTGCGGCGCGTGAGGGGCACGTCGAGGTCCGGCATCGCCAGCGTGGCCAGCACCGCCCCGTCGGGGTCCTCGAGATCGTCGTCCGCCGCGGGCTGGAACTCGTGCACGAGGAGCGCCGTGAGGGCGGGCGGCGCGTCGCCAGCGGGCGGAGGGCAGGCGTCGGCCGTCGCCGCGAGGGCGGGCGCGCGATCGAGCAGGCCGGGATCACGGAAGGCGCGGTACGCCGCCGAGAAGGACGCGCGCACCGATGGCGCCTGGCCGACGGCCGCGCCCGAGATGCAGAGCAGCGCGCCGAGCCCGGTCCACAGAGCGGCTCGCCGTGCCCAGCTCATCGACGTGGATCTTGCTCCGAAACCGCCCGCCAGCGCTACGGCAAAGCGCGGAGACAACGGCGGCGCCGTGGGTTGCTCGACATCGCCGCGCTTCCCGGTGCGTCCCGGTGCGCCCGCGGCTTCCCGCGATGTTCCAGCCCGAATTCCTCGGCGTTCTGCACCGGCGCCGCGCCCCGCGCCTGCCCGGGGCCGACGGCCCTCGCTGCGACCAGCACTAGCCGCCCGCGTCCGGGCGAGCTAGCAAGCACCGGCGATGCGCTCGTCTCCAGCCGGACCCCCTTCAGAGAAGAGCTCTCGGCTGGGCGAGGTGCTCGACTTCATGAAGCTCCTGTGGGCCGTCGATCACGGCCTGCAGTCGACGTCGAAGCGCATGGAGGCGAAGATGGGCGTGACGGGCCCGCAGCGGCTCGTCATCCGCATCGTCGGGCGCTACCCGGGGATCTCCGCCGGTCAGCTGGCCGAGATCATGCAGCTGCACCCGAGCACCCTCACGGGGGTGCTGAAGCGGCTGCAAGAGCGCGGGATCATCGAGCGCCGGGTCGACCCGAAGGACGGGCGCCGCGCGCTCCTGGGCCTCACCGCGCGCGGACGCGAGCTCGACAGCCTCCGCACCGGCACGGTGGAGGCGGCCGTGCGACAGGCGCTGAAGTCGGTGCCGCGACGCAAGCTCGACGCCGCGCAGGACGTGCTCGCTGCCGTCGCCGAGGCGCTGCAACCGCAGCAGGGCGACGAGTAGCGCCGCCGGTCGGATCCGCGCGCGCGGCGCGCGATCCAGTCAGGGCAGCGCCGATCGGAGAATGCCTGCAGGCGCGCACGGCGCTGGAGCCGCGACGCGCTGAGCGAACGGCGCTTCGCGGCCTGAAGCTCGGCGCACGCTGCGTGATCTGCGTGAAGCGCAGGGCTGGGCCGCGACCCGCAGCCCCTCCGGACATCGAACAGAGAAACGGCGGTCGTCCCGCACGGCGATCTGCGCCTCGCCGTCTCCGAGACGGAGGACGTCGCCGCGCCGGACCCGTGAATCGAGGCATTCGGTGCGATCTCCGCGCGGCGCGCGCCGCGCCGAGCGCCTCCCATCACCACGACGGGGGAACAATGAGGCACTGGGTTCTTGGCTCGATCAGCGCGGCGATCATCGCGGCGTCATGGGGCTGCGGCTCCGGAGAACGAGGCGGGCAAGCGGAGACGGGAGGCGGCGGGCACGCGGCGGGAGGCGGAGGGACCGGGAGCCATGCCGCAGCCTGCACGATCGCGGCCGAGGGCCTGAAGGTGAGCAGCGGCCGCGGGATCACGCCCTCGATCGCGTGGACCGGGGCGGGCTTCGCCATCGCGTGGCACGAGCGCGCGGCCGACGAGGGCGACATCCTCCTCGCCACGGTCGACGCGGAGGGCAACAAGCTGCGGGAAGAGGTGATCGACGACGGGCCGGGCGTCTCCAGCCACCCGAGCGTTCACCGCGACGGGCAGGGCCTGCTCGTCCTCTGGCAGGATCAGGACGGCGCGGGCAGCGTCGTGCGCGGCCGCCGCGCGACGCTGGAAGGCGTCGCCGAAGGCGCGGCCTTCGATCTGGCCAGGAGCGGAGCGGCCGAGTCCTGGCCCACCGCGGCGGCGAGCCAGGACGGGACGCTCATCGCGTGGATGGATGCGGGCGGGTCGCAGCTCGGCCACCTCGACAGCGGCGCGCTGAGCAGCTCGATGCCGCTGGATCAGGCGCAATTTCCGGCCGTCGCTTCGGACGGTGAGAGGACCGCGCTGGTCTGGAGCCAGGGCGACGCGCTCGGCTTCGCCAGGCCGGGCCAGGAGAGCGCTCCGCTCGATCCGATCGCGCACCAGGGCGTCACCGCCAAGGTGCCGCGCGTCGTGCTCGGCGGAGACGACGCCTTCCTCGTCTGGGAGGACACCCGCAGCGGCGCGGAGCAGATCCGCGCGCTCCGGATCTCCGCGCAGGACGAGGTGTCGCCCGAGGCCATCGTCTCGCACGGCGAAGACAGCGCCAACTGGCCGGCGCTCGCGTGGACAGGGCACGGCCTTGCCGTCGCGTACTACCAGTTCCGCGACGGTCCCCCGGGGGTCTTCGTCACGCTGCTGAGCCGGGATCTCGAGCCCATGGGCGACGAGATCGAGGCGAGCGGCGGCGCGACCGCCCGGTACCCGGCGCTGACCTGGACAGGCCAGGAGCTCGGTATCGCCTACACGGAGCAAGACCAGGGCATCCGGCTCTCGCGCGCCAGTTGCCCCTAGCTCCGCCCGCCCACGCGGCGCGATCCTCCGCGACCGTTCACCGCATCCCGCCCGCACGGGCGGCGCGCGGGGACGCGGCCAGGCCGCCCGCGACGGCGCGAGGTCGTCGCTCGCAGCAGCGCAGCCCGATCGCCCGCGGCGATGCGCCCGCGTCGCCTGACGCGGCCCCGGATCGAACCCTGCAACCGCCCTCGGCGTGGCCGTCCTCCCCTGCGCCTTTGCGATCCTAATCTGCACAGCCGTGCTCGGCGCCTACGCCGTGCGCGTCGCGCGCCGCGGCCGACCCGCGATGCCGCGGCTCGGCGCCTCTCCTGGGAGCGCGCTGCTCCCCAGGCCGGTGGTCGAGGCCTTCTACTGGTCGTTCCACGCCCCGGCACGAGCGCTCGTGCGCCTCGGCGTCTCGCCGGACGCGCTCACCTACCTCTCGCTCGGCCTGTCGCTCGCCTGCGCGCCGCTGCTCGCGGCCGGCCGCTTCCGGTCCGGCGCCGCGCTGCTCATCGCCGGCGCCGTCCTCGACGCGCTCGACGGCATGGTGGCGCGCGAAGGCGGCAGGGCGTCGCGCGCCGGCGCGGTGCTCGACTCGTGCCTCGACCGCCTGTCCGACGCCGCGCCGCTCATCGGCCTCGCCGTCTTCTACCGAGAGCACCCCGCGGCGCTGGCGATCCCGCTCGTCGCGATGGTCGCCTCGTCGCTCGTGAGCTACGCGCGTGCCAAGGCCGACGCCTACCGGGTCTCGCTGCCCGACGGGCTGATGCGCCGGCACGAGCGGCTCGCCTACCTCGTCGCGGCGCTCGTCTTCGGTCCGGCCGTGCCGACCACGCGGCTGACCGGCGCCCTCCCCTTCCCGATCACGCTCGCCTGTCTCGCCCTCGTGGGAGGCGTCGGCCTCGCCGCGGGGCTGCGGCTCGTGCAGCGCACGCGCGCCGCCCTCGCGGCGGCCGACGCGGCGGCGCCGCGCGAGCCGAGGACGACCGCGCGCTCCGGTGGAGAGCACCCGCGCCTGCTCCGCGGCGGAAAGGCCACGAGCGCGCCGCTGTGATGCCGGCCAGGCCGGCGCGGCTCAGGCGGGCGGCGCCTTGCCGCCGCTCGCCGAGGCGTCGGGCTCCCAGAGGAGCTCCGGCGTGCCGAGGAGCGCGGCCGCCCAGCGGCTCCAGACGAAGAGCGCGTCGCTCAGGCGGTTCAGGTAGCGGACCGCGTGCGGATCGGCGTGGCCGGCCTGGGCGAGGCGCACGCAGCAGCGCTCCGCCCGGCGGCACACCGTCCGCGCCACGTGGAGGTCCGTGTTGAGCCGCGAGCCGCCGGGGAGGACGAACGAGCGCAGCGGCGGCAGCTCGACCTGGCAGCGGTCCATCTCGGCCTCGAGGAGATCGATCTCGGCCTGCGTCACGCGCGGCTGCTTCGGGTGGACGTCCTCCGGGAGCGTCGCGAGGATCGACCCGAGGTTGAAGAGCTCGTGCTGGACGCGGAGCAGCGTGCGCCCGAGCTCCACGAGGCGCTGGGCGCCCTCGCTCGGCGCCCCCGGGAGCAGCTCGATCAACGTCTGCCGGGCGGCGCCTACGAGCGCGTTGAGCTCGTCGACGGTGCCGTAGGTCTCGATCCGCGCGTCGTCCTTCGGGACGAGCTGCCCGCCGACGAGCCGGGTCAGCCCGCCGTCCCCCTGCCGCGTGTAGACGCGGTTGATCGTGATCTTCGGCGCCTTGAAGACGCGCGCGCCGCCGCTCTCCCCGGCGTCCGGCGTCTGGGCACCCGTCCCGCGCGTATCGTCGTCGCTCACGGGGAGCTCACGTAAGGCCTCAGCGCACGAGGGTCAAGAAACGCCGCCGGAGGCGATGTTGACGATCCTCCGGGGGAAGTGGAACAGTCCTGTCCCTATGCGCTCAGCAGGGCCGCTGCTCCGTCATCCCGTCTCCATCGCCCTCGTCCTCGCCGCGATCCCCGTCGCGGCCGGCTGCGCCGCCGAGCCGGCCGCGCGACCGGCGCCGAAGCCCGCCGTCACGGCGGAGATGGCGCGCATCGCGGAGAGCCAGCGCCGCGTCGACGAGGCGAGCCGCGCGCTGTCCGACAAGCGGTACGCCGACGCCCGCGGGCTGCTCGACAAGGCGAGCGGGCTCGGCGTCGACTCGCACCGGTTCCAGATCGGCGAGCTGCGCGAGAAGGTCGACAGGCGCGAGGCGAAGGTCTGGGCCAACGACGCGGCCGAGCTGCTCGACCAGAAGGAGTGCGAGGCCGCGTTCCACGAGCTGTCGGCGCGGATCGACGAGCTGAAGAGCGAGGCGTTCACCCACGAGGTCCGGCGGCTCGTGGCGTCGCAGGCCGCGGCGTGCGCGAGCAGGAAGGTCGACGACGCGACCATCGCCGGCAAGCTCGCGGAGGCGCGCGCGTTCCTCGCGGCCCCGCCGACGAGGGCGGTCCTCGGCGACGCCGCCACGGACCGGCTCACCGCGGAGCTCGACGCCACCATCGCCGAGGTCCTCTATGGGCAGGTCGAGGCGGACGTCTCGGCCGGACGCTGGGCGAGCGTGGTCGAGAAGATCGACGCCGCCGTGCAGCGTGGAGACACCTCCGAGGAGCAAGGGCGCGCGATCCTCGGGCGGGTCCGCGCGGCCGCGGCGCCACGGCTGGCCGAGCTCGCCGGCAGGGCGCTCGGCACCCAGGACGCGGCAGCCACGCTCGAACAGCTCGACGCCACCATCGCGCTCCTGCGCTGGGAGGCGCCCGCGCCCGACGCGGCCGAGCTGCCAGGGAGCGGCGCGCTGCCCGAGCTGCTCGCGCGGAAGCGCGCCGCCCTCGCGGCGTGGGTCGAGGCGCGGAAGGTCCGGATGAAGCCCATGAAGAAGCCGGAAAAGCGCTGGTCTCACGGCACCGTCGCGGTCTCGCCCGCGTCGGACAGCGACGGCGAGCCGACGCGCAGCCTCCTGCCCTCGACGCCCGTGTGGGTCATCGGCCAGACCAAGGATCGCGCGCTGGTGACCGAGGTCGACCCCGGCACGGCCGTGGTCACGGCGGCGTTCGACGTCGCGATCGGGTGGGTGCCGCTGCCGCGCCTCGCCCAGGAGCCGACCGTCGACTGGCTGCCGCCGAACGACCAGCTGAAGGGCGAGCGCGTGTGGGGCCCGCTCCGCGAGAAGCAGCCGACGCTCGAGCTCGGCGTGGTGAGCGACGTCCAGGGAGCCGATATCACCGTCCGGCGGCTCGCCGACGACGCCGAGATCAAGCTGCCGCGCAAGCAGCTCCGCAGCGGGCGCCTCGCCCCGGGCACCAAGGTGCTCGCGCTCTGCAAGTCGGAGAACGAGCCAGCGACGATCATCGACGTGCCGCCCGCAGGTCGCGTCGCGCGCATCGAGTGCGAGGGGGGCATGCAGAAGGAGGAGCCCCTCGCCTCGCTCCGATCGCGGCCCGATCTCTTGCCCCGCAGCCGCTAGCTCCGCCCCGGCGGAGCCCAGCCCTCCGGCCGCCGCCGAGCGGCTGGCTGCGCCGCGCCGGCAGGCCGAGCCGACGCGCCTCGCCCCTGCCGACAGGCGCGGCGCTCGCTCTGCCCGCGTGGCCACAATTCTCGACCGCCGGCCGTCCGTCGTTGACTCGTAGCGCCGGGCACCTAAGTCTCTCCATCCCTGAGGAGCCACGATGCCTACGACCTATAGCGACCTCATCTCCGACGTCCGCAAGTCCATCCGCGAGCTCTCGCTGACTGAGCTCAAGCGCCGCCTCGACGACAAGGTCCCGATGGTGCTCCTGGATGTGCGTGAGAAGGAGGAGTACCGCGCCGGCTTCATCCCGGGCGCGATCTCGATCCCGCGAGGCTTTCTGGAGATCCAAGTCGAGCAGAAGCTGCCGGACAAGTCGGCCCACATCGTGGCCTATTGCGCCGGCGGCACGCGCTCGGCGCTCGCCGCGAAGACGCTCCAGGAGCTCGGCTACACCAACGTGGAGAGCGCCAACCCGGGCTTCTCCCGCTGGAAGGACATGGCCTACCCGGTCGAGATGCCGCCCAACCTCACGGACGCGCAACGGGATCGGTACTCCCGGCACCTGCTCCTGCCCGAGGTCGGCGAGGCGGGGCAGGCCAAGCTGCTCGCCTCCAAGGTGCTCCTGCTGGGCGCCGGCGGCCTCGGTAGCCCGGCGGCCCTCTACCTGGCCGCCGCCGGCGTGGGGACGCTCGGCCTCGTCGACGCCGACGTCGTCGACCACTCGAACCTCCAGCGGCAGATCCTCCACGCGACCTCGCGCGTGGGCCAGCCCAAGGTCGACAGCGCCGAGACCGCGATCCGCGACCTGAACCCCGACGTGAAGGTCGTGAAGTTCCAGGAGCGCGTCGACAGCGGCAACGTCGACCGCATCTTCGAGCAGTTCGACATCATCGTCGACGGGTGCGACAATTTCCCGACGCGCTACCTCGTGAACGACGCCTCGGTCTTCAAGAAGAAGCCGGTCGTGCACGGCTCGATCTTCCGCTTCGAGGGCCAGGTGACGACGTTCATGCCGGGCGTCGGCCCCTGCTACCGGTGCCTCTACCCCGAGCCGCCGCCCGCCCACCTCGCGCCGAGCTGCCAGGAAGCGGGCGTGCTCGGGATCCTGCCGGGGATCATCGGCATCATCCAGGCGACCGAGGCGGTCAAGCTGATCCTCGGCAAGGGGGCGCCCCTCATCGGCCGGCTCCTCACCTACGACTCGCTGCGGATGAAGTTCGGCGAGCTCAAGCTGCGCCGCGACAAGAACTGCCCCGTCTGCGGCGAGTCGCCGACCATCACGAGCTACATCGACTACGAAGGCTTCTGCGCGCTCGGCTGAGCGGACGCGCCACGCGCGGCGCGCTCGACGACGAGCGCCCGCGCGGCGGGGCGTGCACGACGACGACCAGGACCACGTCCACGACGACGAGCGCCCGCGCCGCGCGGCCGGGCGCTCCGCTGTGTCACGAGGGGTACTGGAGCACCGTGGCCTTCTCGGGCCGCTCGATCGCCTCCACGCGGCTCGTCACGATCTGCCGCTCCATTCCGTCGTGATCCATCTGGGTGAAATAGATGGGGCTGCCGACGCGCGCGTTCTGCGGCTCCGGGATCACGACGCCGTTCGGGTTGATCCGAACCGCGCCCTGGAGCTTCAGGTGCAGCGCGAGGTGGGCTGGCCTGAACTTGCGCGCGGCCCGATCGCGGACCGCGACGCAGATGTCGTCGCGGACGTGATACTCCGTGTTGCGGGTGATGAAGACCCGGTGCTTGCGGCGGTCCGTGCCGGTGTAGTCCATACTCGCTCCTTCGCGCCCTTCGGCGCGGCGCCCATCGTGGCAAGGCGCGCCGCGCGTGGCCAAATTCGTCGCGGCCGCGCGGCCCCCGGCGTCCCGCACGAAATCAGGTGCCGCAGCAACTTTGTGCGAATCTCCGCGCGCTTTTGGGACGCAGCGCGCAGCGGTGCCACGATCGCGATCGCCATGTCGCGCAGCGAGCGTCTACCCGGTCCCGGTCTGGCGAAGGTCCAGCGTCCACCGCTCCTCCAGCGGAGGCACATCGAGCTCGTGACCTGCTCGGCGGGGCGCCTCCACGCGCTGTTCGACAGCGCCGACGTGCTGAGCGAGGGCAGCACCCGCGACGAGGGGGGCGCGCTCGTCTACTACGGGTCGACCAGCCTGCACGTCGCGCTGCCGCCGGACGCGCCGCTGGCGGCGCGGCTCGATCGGGCGCTCGCGCTCGACCCTCACCTCAGGCTGCGGGCGCTCCGCGTGGCGCACCGAGAAGCCGCCGCGCGCGCGGGGGGCCCGCTCGGGCCGATGCAGGCCGAGATCCGCTGCGGCTTCGCGCCGCACGCCGCGGCGGTCTCGTTCGCGCTGACCGTGGACGTCACGGCGCGCGTGCTGATAACGACGGACAGGACGGCGCGCGCGTGACGGCGATGCAAGGACCTTCCCGACGAGACCGCGACCGCGGGCCGTGCCCCCTTGACGCGCGTGTCCACGTGGAGAACGGGAGCACTCCGGCGCGAGGCGGGGTACGCTCCCCACGACGCGCTCTGCCTCCGCCGATCCTCGGCGCGGAGCCGGTGACGCTGCGATGAGCAAGAAGGACCGTTCCGCCTCCGGAAATTCCGACAAGGTGATCCACGTCGTGTTCGGCCCTGGTGGCGGGCGGGTGTCGCAGCCCCCGCCTGCGCCGCGGGCGGACGCGACAGAGGCGCCGCTCCCTGCGCCGGGCGCCCGCGAGCCGGTCACCGACATGTTCACCGGCACCGAGGTCGCGCGGCTGCTCGGCATCTCGCCCGGGCGACTGCGCTCGCTCGATCGCGCCGGCATCGCGGCGCCGAGCGGCCGGCGGCGGGGGCGGCGCGCGTACACCTTCTCGGACCTGATCGCGCTGCGCGCCGCGCGCGACCTGATCGCCCGCAAGGTGCGCCTGCGCGACGTCGCGCGGGCGATCGACAACATCCGAACCGCGCTCCCCAAGGTGACGCGCCCCCTCGCCGAGCTCCGCGTCGCCTTCGACGGCAAGGCGGTCGTGGTCCGGGGCGCGTCGGGCGCGTTCGAGCCGCTCACGGGGCAGATGGTGCTCGACTTCGAGGTGAAGGAGCTGCGCGACGACGTCGTGCGGGTGCTCCGCCCGAAGGTGGCTCGGGAGCGCGCGCGCACGGCCTACGAGCTCTACATGCAGGCCAGCCAGCTCGATGAGGATCCGGCGACGATGGACGAGGCCGAGGCGCTCTACCGTCGCGCGCTCGAGATCGACCCGTGGCTGGCCATCGCCTACACGAACCTCGGCAACATCTGCTTCCGGCGCAACGCCGAGGAGCAGGCGGAGGCGCTCTACATGAAGGCGCTCGATCTCGACGCGGCCCAGCCGGAGGCGCAGTACAACCTCGGCTACGTGATGCTCGAGCGCGGCCAGGCGGCCGATGCAATCCGCTATTTCCAGGGCGCGATCGGGAGCGATCCGCGCTTCGCGGACGCCTATTACAACCTCGCGATGGCCTACGAGCAGATCGGCGATCCGACGAAGGCGCGCCCGTGCTGGCGCAGGTACCTCGAGATCGAGCCGACCGGCACGTGGGCCGAGATCGCGCGCAGGCACCTCTGAGGCGGGCGCCGCGGGCGTCGCCGACGCGCCCGCGACGTGGCAGGTCTTGGCGGTCGGAACCAGCGAGTGAGCGCGAGAGGTTGCTAGAGCGCGCTCCAATTCAGGAGAGGTGAACGAGATGAGCGACGTGGGATCGGCCCGGCGGGCCAAGGACGAGCTCAAGGCCAAGATCAGCGGCGAGCCGTGGTGTGTCGGCATCGGGGTCGAGCGGGAGGACGGGGTGGGCTTCATCGTCCGCGTCAGCATCCGGTCCGGAGGAGCCGACGCGGCGCGCGCGGTCATCCCGGAGCGCATCGGCGGCGTGCTGATCAAGGTGATCGAGAACGACCCCTGAGCACGGCCGATCCGCGGTCTTCAAATATCGCCAGGCCGCGCAAACCGTGTAAGCTGCGCGCCTCGTGAACGAGCGCAATCTCTCCCGCCGACTTTCCACGAGCATCGTTGATGCGTTGAAGGCGCACGGGCACATCCTCGTGGCCAGGGGCGGCGCGACGGCGCTCGCGCGCGAGCTGGAGGACAAGATGGCTGCGGACATCGCGGCCATCACGCCCCGGCTCGAGCCGTGGGCCCTCGTCGACGGAGAGCCCACGACCACGTTCGGCACCGACGAGATCGACGACCAGGTCGAGGAGCTCGTGGCGAGCCTCACGAGCACGTTGATGGAGTCCGAGCACGTCGAGGACATCTTCACCGAGGACAACGTGATCAAGCGGGATGTCTTCCGCGTGATGCGCGACGCGCTGCTCGGGCCGCGTCCCGAGCTCGGCCTCGAGGACGACGGCCCTGTGCACGTGCGCCTGGACACGCTCGGGTACGTCGCCTCGACGGTCGGCAAGCGCGCGCCGGCGCAGGTGCTGCGCGAGTCGCTGACGCGCGCGGCCCAGAGCGCCGGCGGCAAGCTGACGGGCTACGATCCCGAGCTCCGCGAGGCGACATTCTCGCTCGAGAGCAGCGACCCCGACGCGCGGCTCGAGATCGAGGAGGCGGTGGCCGACGAGCTCTCCGATCTCGTCGAGGCGAAGGTGGTGACGCTCCCGGTGATGGAGCGCCGCTTCGAGCTGCAGCGCAAGATCGAGGCCGGCGCGCGCGGCGGTCTGCGCCAGCGGATCGACTCCATCGCCTCGAGGATGCTGCGCGAGGGCGGCTGTGCCGCGTCATGGGAGCTCGCGGGCGATCGGGTCCTCAAGCTCAAGCTCACGCCGCTGTCCGAGCAAGATGCGCTCGAGGTCGACAGTCACATGACCGACTTCAAGCGTGAGATAGCGGTGGTGCTCGGCGAACCGCTCGACGAGCTCGACGTTGCCCGGAAGCCGGCCGCCGCTCCCCTGCGCAACGACGCCCCGCCGTCGCGACGCCGCGAGCCTGCTCCGGTGGCGGTGGAGGAAGCGAGCGAAGACCTCGACGACGAGAGCGAGGACGAGGACGAGGACGAGGACGAGGACGAAGACCTCGACGACGAGGACGAGAGCGAGGCGCTCGACGAGGAGGACGAAGACCTCGACGACGAGGAGGAAGAAGACCTCGACGAGGAGGAGGAAGAAGACCTCGACGACGAGGACGAGGACCTCGACGAGGAGGAGGCGCCCTCCAAGAAGGCCGCTCCGCGGGAGAAGCCCCGCAAGCCGGCCGAGCCGGCGACGGAGCAGCCCGCGGCGAGCAAGCCCAGGGCCGTGGCGGTCCGAGGCGCGAAGAAGGAGCCGGCGAAGAAGCCGGCGGCCGCGACCAAGAAGGCGAGCGCGCCGGCGGAGAAGGCGGCGACCGGGAAGGCCGCGGCGCCGGCCTCCGTGAAGAAGGCGGCGAAGGCGCCCGCCAAGAAGGCGGCGAAGGCGCCCGCCAAGAAGGCGGCGAAGGCGCCCGCCAAGAAGGCGGCGGCGAAGAAGCGCTGATCGCGCTCAGCGGGCGCGGTTGCGGTAGACCAGGATCACCGGCACGCCATCGGGTCCGGCGATGTGATCCGGGCTCGTGGTCCCGAACGCGACCCACGCCTGATACGCCTGCCCCAGCATGTGCTTCTCGTGGTGGTAGAGGGCGAAGTCCGCGCCCGCGACCGCCCCCACGCCGCGGATGTCCTCTCGCAGGCGCCCGTCGCGCAGCAACATCTCCCACGCCGGGCCAGCGGTGTCGTGGATGTACACCGTCCCTCGGGGTGGGACGTGCTCGTTGAGGTACGCGACGACCGCGCCCGTGGTGTACCCCCAGAACGTGCGGTTCAGCCCGAGGTTCGCCGCGCCGGGCGCGCCGCCGACCAGCGGCGTGTAGCTCGAGAGCGCCCACGGGTGCGCGTGCAGCGTCTCGGCGATGGGCGCCGCGACCACCGCCGCCCCGAGCAGCGCCGGGACCAGCGGGCCGCGCGCGGCGAAGCTGGTCCGCGCGCGGGATCCGCGCGCGCGCCGGGAAAGCAGCAGCGCGCGTAGACCGACGCGCGCGCGCCGCACGGCGGCGGAGAACGCGGCGCCGGCGAACAGGGCGATGAACGGGTAGGCCGTCATCCAGTGCTTCGTGCCGCCGAAGATCGGCGTGCTCGGGGAGAGCCAGGCGCCGTACACCGCGGCGATGGCGAGGAACCAGAGGAGCGCCGTGCCGCCAGGATCGTCCGCGGGCGGGCGGAGCCGCGCGGCGAGCGCCCGCTCCGCGGCGAGCGCGAGCCTCCCGCCTTCGGGGGCGAGCCGCGCCGCCGCGCACGCGAGCGGATAGAGGAGGCGCTCGCGCGCTGCCGCGCAGAGCCCCGCGGCGAAGAGGCCCAGCGTCACGACGGGGACCGTCGCCGCCGTCATCACGGGCGCGTAGGCCCTCGGCATCGGAGGCGTCCAGTAGTTCCGGCCGAGGAACTCCATGTTGTAGTACTCGTGGTTCAGGTGAAACGACGCGTACTCGCGGAGGCGCGGGAGCGTGTCGCGCCAGATCCACGGCCAGAGCGCGTAGAAGACGAGAGGGCCGATCGTCGCCATCGCGGCGAGCGCGGCCAGAGGTCGCCGGACGCCTCCGGGCCGCGCAGGCGACGCCGCGGCGGCGGCCGCGGGCGCCGCCCTCGCCGCGATCGCGCGCGCGACGATCCGGTCCCTGAGCGCCATGCCGACGGCGTGCGAGACGCAGACGATCGGCAAGAACCAGGAGTTGTGCTTCGTGTCGAGCGCGAGGCCGAAGGCGACCCCGGTGAGCACGGGCCACAGCGCCCCGCCGTCCCGCAGCGAGCGCCAGTAGGCGTAGGCGCACAGGGCCCAGACCGTCACGATCGGCGCGTCGAAGCACGCGAGGTGCGCCTGGTAGAAGTACCGCGGCAGCATCGCGAAGAGCACGGCCGCGGACGCGCCGGCGAGCCGATCGCGCGCCTGTGTGCCCCAGAGGTACACGAGCGCCACCCCCACGCCCGACAGGACCATCGCGGGGAACCTGTAGCTCGTGCCCTCCATGGCGAAGAGCCCGAGCCGCTTCTGCAGGACGAGGTTGGAGAGCGCGAAGAGCGACTTGATGAGGCCGGGGTGCTCGTGGTTCACCGACCAGGCGGCGTCGACGCTCCGCGGATCGAGCGCCGCGCGCGGCGCATCGAGGAGCGCCTGGAACCACGCGCCGTAGCGGTTCGCGGCGAAGAAGTAGAAGCCCTCGTCGCGCGCATAGCCGAGATCACCCGCGGTCGCGAGCAGCAGGGCGACGTACGCCGCCGCGAACGCGAGCGCGATCAGGCCGTCGGCGGGCGCGAGTGGCGCCGAGCGCTTCATCGGGTGTCCGCCTCGAAGCAGTAGTGGCGGTGCGTGAAGTCGGCGGATCTCACGGCGAACTCCACCTCCGCCTCGGCCGCGCCCGCGTGGGCGGCGAGCGGGAACTCGAACGCCGCCCACCCGTCGCCGTCGGCGTGCGTCGCCTCGCCCACGGTCTCGCCGTTCACGCGCACGGACAGCGTGACCGGCGCGCCCCGCCGCTCCCGCTCGATCATCCAGTACATGCCCGCGTGCCCTCGGATCACCGAGCCGAGCGGGACGCCACGGAAGCGCGTGACGATCTCGCCGTCCCTCGGCGGGTGGGACCAGATGCACCGGCGAGGGCGGAACTCCTCGTCCGCGATCACCGTGACGCCCACGTTGAAGAACGGGCCGCCGGGGCACTCGAAGCGCTCGGCGGAGAACGTCGGGTTCCCGCCAAGCCCGCCGGCGACGATCCGCGCGCGCGGGTTCCAGCGGCACGCGGCCGGAGGATCCGTGACGCGCACGTCGGCCGACGCCGGCGCGACGTTGTCGACGAAGTCGTAGACGACGCGCGCGGGCGACGGGTTCACGAGGCGCCGGAGCACGAAGGGGCCGCGCTCCTGCCGCGCCTCCTCGCGGAAGCCCGCGAGCTCCTCGGCGCGCTGGCCGAGGACGCTGATCTCGACCGCGGCCGCGTAGCGGCTCTCGTCGGGCCGGGCGGCGTCGCGCAAGGGCATCAGCTCGTCCCCGAGCGCGCGGCGCGCGGCCGGATCGGCCCATCCAGGCGCGACGACCACGAGGTCCCCCGGCTGCTTCATCGCCGCGAGGGGCGCCCCCACCTCGCGCCAGGCGTCGAAATCCGGAGCGCTTTCGCTGAAGTACACGTGCGCCACGAGCTCTCCGAGGCCGAGCGCCGGCAGGCCGAGGAGGGCGAGCAGGCCGAGGGCGCGGCGCCGGCCGCGCGCGCTCGCCGCCTCGCCCGCGGGCGGGGCCGTCTCATGGAGCTGCGCCGAGGTCACGCCGTCCTCCGGGCGAGCCGATCGGCGCGTGCCGCCGGCAAGAGCAGCGCGGAGACGGCGATCACCGGCTCGGGCCTGTAGCACGACGGTGCGAGCGCGGCGCGGCGGATGAGGTCCATCACGTCGGTAGCCCTACACGATGGAAATCGTGGAGGAAATGCGACGGATGGCTCCTGCCCCGCGGCCGGTTTTCTGGCGGTGTGGAGCTTAAACGTCCCTGGCGCCGGCGTTATGTTGGTTACCCCACAAAACCATGTCGTACCGTTCCCGCCAGCCCGCCGAGGTCGGCCATGTCGACCTCCCCCGCACGCGCGCCGCCCGTGGATCGAACTCCCGAGCCCCGACGCCGGTGGATGTCCAGGCGCGACTGCGCACTGTGCTCACCCATGCGCCGCTCGCGCTCTTCTCCTTCGACGAGCGCGGGATCATCACCCTCTTCGAGGGGCGCGGGCTCGAAGCCCTGGGGCTGAAGCCTGGCGAGCGCGTGGGCCGCTCCGTGTTCCACGTGTTCGCCGCCTACCCGTGCGTCACCGAGAACGCGCGCCATGCCCTCGAGGGACGAGCGGTGACGACCGTCGGGCAGATGCCGGAAGGCTGGTTGGAGGCTCGCTACATCCCGCTGCGGGACCCGGCCGGCAAGGTCACTGGCGCCCTCGCCACGTGCATCGATATCACCGCACGACAGCGGGCGCTGGACGCGCTCGACCAGCAGCAAGCGGTGCTGAAATACGTCATCGCCAATGTGCCACACGCCATCTTCTGGAAAGATCGCCAGGGCCGCTTTCTCGGAGGAAACCAGAACTTCCTCAACGACACCCACACAAGGGTCCTGGAGAACCTGGTGGGCAAGACCGATTTCGACGTCTGGGGCATGGGGGAGGACGCGGCCGCTTTCGTGAAGATCGACCGCGAGGTCATGGAGCGAGGCGTCCCGATGCTCGACATCGAGGAGCCCCTGCTCCGCCCGGACGGCCAGCGGCGGGTCCTGCTCACCAGCAAGGTGCCCATCCGCGACGAGAGCGGCGAGGTGACGGGGCTGCTCGGGATCTACGCCGACATCACCGAGCGCAAGCAGATGGAGCTCGACCTGCACAAGGCCAAGGAGGCCGCGGACGCCGCTGCCCGCGCCAAGGGAGAGTTCCTCACGATGATGAGCCACGAGCTGCGGACGCCGCTGTCGCTGATCCTCGGGCCGCTCGAGTCGCTGCTGTCGAGCCCGGACGAGCCGCTGTCGCCGAAGGTGCGGACGCACCTGGAGCGCATTCAGCGCAGCGGGCGGCGGCTGCACCGGCTTGTCGACGACGTGCTCGACTACCAGAAGATCGAGGCCGGCAAGATGGTGCTCGACTGGGAGGCGGTCGACGTGACGACGCTCGTCGCCGACCTGGTGGAAGAAGCTCGGCCAGCGGCGGAGCGGGGCCGCCTGCAGCTCGCGCTAGAGGTCGACCCCGCGCTGGACACGGTCCCCCTCGATCGGCGCAAATTCGAGAAGATCGCGCTCAACCTGCTGGGCAACGCGCTCAAGTTCACCCCGCCGGGGGGTCGGATCGCGGTCGGGTTGCGGCCGCGCGACGGCGTCTTCGAGCTCTGCGTCGAGGACACCGGTCCTGGCATCCCGTCGGACAAGATGCACCTCTTGTTCCAGAGGTTTCAGCAGATCGACGCGTCGATGACGCGCAAGCACGAAGGGACCGGGATCGGGCTGTCGCTGGTCAAAGAGCTCACGGAGCTGATGGGCGGCACCCTCGGCGTGGAGAGCGAGCCCGGCGCTGGCTCTCGCTTCTTCGTGCGGCTGCCGCGCGCTGCGGCCCCTCGGATCGCGCCGCCGCCCCTTGGCTCGCCGGTGCGGACGAGCGCGAATGGAACGCGCGCCGGCGCGGGCGATTTCGCCCAGTCCGAGCTGCGCACCACGAGCGCGAGCGGCGCCGGGGTGCGGCGGACCGAGCCCGCGCCGCGCCTGCTCGTGGTGGAAGACAACCCGGACATGCGGTCCTACATCGAGGACATCTTGCTGGCCGAGTACGAGATCACGCTGGTGACCAACGGCCGCGAGGCGCTCGAAGCGGTCAAAGCGAGCCGGCCCGACGTCATCGTATCGGACGTGATGATGCCGGAAATGGACGGCTTCGAGCTGGTCCGGCAGCTCAAGCGGGAGCCCGACCTCCGCTCTATCCCGATCATTCTCCTGACGGCCAGGGCGAGCCGCGCCGAGACGGTGGGGGGGCTGGAGGTCGGCGCCGATGACTACCTGGTCAAGCCGTTCGATCCGCTGGAGCTCAAGGCGCGGGTCCGCGCGGCCGAGCGCCTGCACCGCGCCTACCAGGAGCTCGAGGCGAAGAACGGCGAGCTCGCGACGGCCCTGAAGAGGCTCTCGGAGACGCAGGAAGAGCTCGTCCAGGCCGGCAAGATGGCGGCGATCGGAACCCTGGTCGCGGGGCTGTCGCACGAGCTGAACAACCCGGTCGCCATCATCCTGATGAACGCCCAGCTCGTCCTCAAGCGGCAGCGCGACGGCCACGGGATGCCCGATGAGCGCCTGCTGCTCAAGGTCCTGCGCACCATCGAGCAGCAGGCCCACCGCTGTTCAGACCTCACGCGAGCGCTGCTCGATTACTCGCGCGGCAAGACGATCGGCCGGGAGACGTGCGACATGTCCACCGCGCTCCGCCGCGCGTACGAGCTCTCCACGCCGCGGGCGCGCGAGCGCGCCGTCCACCTCAAGGTGAACAGCTCCACCGCGGCGCCGCTGCCCACCGTGCTCGTGAATCCGGCGCAGCTGGACTCCGCCTTGCTCAACGTGATCGGCAATGCGATCGATGCGACCCCGCGCGGCGGCACCGTCGAGGTCGAGGCTCACCCCCTCCCCTGCAGGGACATCGAGGGCGTGCAGATCGAGGTGCACGACACCGGCTGTGGTATCCTCCCCGAACACCTGGACCGCCTGTTCGAGCCCTTCTTCACCACCAAGCCGCCGGGAAAGGGGACCGGCCTCGGGCTCTCGCTGACGCATCGGTTCATCCAGGAAAACGGCGGCGACATCCGCGTCGAGAGCGAGCTCGGTGCGGGGACGACGATCCGCATGTGGCTGCCCGCGTCTCACGCGCGAGGCCCCGACGGGGACACGACGTGAACGACCAGCCGAGCGAGCCCCCGGGCAGCAGGCCGCGGGTCCTGGTGATCGACGATGAGCCGGCGATCCGAGAGGCACTGGATACGGTCCTGTCCTTCGAGGGGTACGACGTCGCTACCGCGGCGACCGGCGAAGCGGCGGTCGAGCAGGTCAAGGGCGAGCCGTTCGATCTGGTGATCACCGACCTGCGGATGCCAGGCATGGGCGGCGATGAGACCCTGGCCGCCCTGAAGCGGCTCCACCCGAACCTGCCGGTCATCGTGGTGACGGCGCACGCTTCCGACGCGGCCGCCGCGCGCTGCTCGAAGGAGGGAGCGCTCTGGATCGTCCGCAAGCCCGTCGATCTCGACGATCTGCTGCGGCTGGTCAGGGCTGCGGTCCGCTGAGCGCGCGCGGCAGGCAGCGCGCGGCTCGGCATGGATGCCAGCGCGGAGCCCAGGGGGACGACCCGCTACAGCTCGATCGCGTAGACGACGCTGCCGAGCGGCATGCGCTGCATGCGCTCCTCGATCACGCCGCGGAGCGCCTTCCAGGCGCCGGCCTTCTCGACGTACGTCTCGCGGAGGCGCAGCGCGCCGGCCTTGTCGCCGCGCGCCTTGATCCCGAGCACCGTCCTCGCGAGCGCCTCCGCCGCGGCGGGCAGCTTGTCCGACTGGATGGAGAAGCACCCCTTGTCCGCGCCGTTCGCCGCGGTCTCGCCGCGGTGGAAGCCGATCGCTCCTGCGTCGAGCAGGCTGCCGAGCTGGATCGCGGCGAGGTGACCATACGGCCGCGGCTCGCCGCCCGCTGTGTACATGCCCTGCCCCGCCTGCCCGAGCGCCCAGATCACGTCCCTCACCTCGGACATGCGGGCGAGCGCCGGGTCGAGGACACCCTTCTGCGCGAGCCAGCTGGTGAAGAAGAGCGCGCCCGTCTGGGCCTTGAGCTCCTCGAGCATCACGGCGAGCGGCCCGCCGAAGAGCTCGTCGTCGGTCTTGCCCTGCACCTTGTAGCCCTGCGCCGGGCCCAGGTTGTGGGCCGCCTCGTGCAGCACCGTCCCGAGCGCGGCCACGGGGCGCTCGAGGGAGACGCTCTCCATCGTGGTCTTGCAGAGGAGCGAGGCGGCGGCCTCCCGGAGCGCGGCGCGGCTGTCGTCGTCCTGCAGGAGGTTCACCATGACCACGGTGCGGCCGCGGCCTTCGGTCGCGACCGGTCCCCAGTTCGGCAGGCTCTGCCCTGACGTCCCGCCGGTCGCGGCGCGCGACTCGCCGGCGTTCAAGAGGACGTCGATGAAGTCGGGCAGGTGGAAAGCGACCCTGCGCGCCCTGTACGGCGCGCCCGCGAGGCTCGCGAAGGCCGTCTCCATGTCGGACTTCACCGGATCGAGCTTCTTCTGCCAGGTCAACGACTCCTGGTTGATCCGCGCGAAGCTCACGTGGAAGCCCGCCTTGCGGCTGCACGGCTCCCAGTAGGTCTCGTCCGGCCCCACGCGCAGGTACCACGCCGAGTTCTCGGCGTTCATCTTCGCCCAGGGCTCGTCCGCGACCTCCCAGCGGTTGTCGAGGAACGCCTGCGACGCCGCGAGCAGGTAGGCCTTGAAGGCGGCCTCGCTCGGGCTCTGGATCGCCTCGGCCGCCGCCTTGAGCTCCCGGCTCACCGCCTCCATCTCGGGCCTGTAGGCCTCGCTGTAAGGCACGGCCTTGAGGGCGCCGCGCTCCTCGACCACCACGGTGAAGGGAGAGAGGAGCGCCTTCTGATCCGGGCGCGCCTCGAGCGCGGCGCAGAACTTCTTGTCCTGCTGGAGGCGCGCCGGATAGACGCCGGTGACGCGGGGCGGCCTGCTCGGCAGCGCGCTGCAGCTCGGATCGTCGCGCGTCTTGGGTTGCTGGCACCAGGGCCCCTGGTTGCGCCAGAACAACGCCCGGCTGGCGGGGTCGTCGGCCGGGATCTTGTCGGCCATGCCGACGGAGCCGAGCTGCTTCGCGTGGATCTGCTCGATGAGCTCGGCCACCTTGAGCAGGTGGCCGACGATGGCGCGATCCTCGGCGGGCGCGCCGCGGAAGTCGGACCGGAGGAGCGAGGGGCGGCCGGCCGCGAGCTCCGCGAGGACGGCATCGCGGCGGCGCACCTCGGCCTCCTCGAGGCCAGCGCGCAGGTGGCCCTCGGCCTTGACCTTGGTCATCGCGGCATAAGCCGACGTGAACGCCGGGGTGAAGGCCCCGGAGGCGACCCAGGTCGGCGCCGGGGTGTGGCGCCAGAGGGCGGAGACCTCGTCGGGGTCGACGGCGCCCGAGCCGTTGCGGTCGGCGATCCAGAACAGCGGGAGATCGAGCTCCACGGCGATGCGGTTGAGCTCGAGCCGGGGGATCTGATCGAAGCGCGGGGCCTGGGGCGCGGCCTGGGTGGGCGTGGGCGCAGGTGGCGCGGCCGGCGGCGGATCGGCCGGCAGAGGCGGGTGCGGAGCCGAGCAGGCGGCGCCCGCGGCGAGGGCGGCGAGGGCGCCGAGCCCGGCGAGGGCGCCGAGCGGGGCGCGGCGGGACGGCGGGATCGGGAGGGAGATCTTCATGGCTGGAGCTCCGAGGGGCCTTTGACCTGCGAGGCGCGCGGGGCGGCCGGGAGGCCAGCGAGAGCGAGGAGGCGCGCCGCGAGAGCGCCCGGCGCCCTGGTCGCGCCGCGAGAACGCCTCCCCGCGCGATCGGCCGCCGGACTGCCAGACGCGCAGGAGCGTAGATCACTGGCGCCCGGAGAGGGGGTGTTTCTACGCGCGGGTAGGAAGGAGCGTTGTCCGGCGGCGCGGGAGCGGCCTCATGCGGAGGGACGGACGCCCGCCGCCCTGGGCAGCCGCTGCCCGAAGACGCCTGCCAGGAGCTCCCCTGCCCCGTAGTAACAGAGATAGCCGGCCAGCACGAACTTGAGAGGCACCGCCGACGCGGGCAAGAACAGCAGGACGAGGCCGGCGAGCGTCGAGCCAGCGCCCACGACGAAGAGCCACCTCGACTCCACCATTCCCTTGAGCACGATCGACGCCGCGACGCGCAGCGCGCCGGAGATGAACGCAAAGAACCCCACGAAGACCACGAACATCTCGACCACGTAACCGCGACGGAGCACGACGAGGCCCAGAAGGAGGCTCGCCACGCCGCGCACGCGGGAGAGGAGGCGTCGGATGGGCGGCTCCCGCAACGCACCGACGAGCGACAGGGCGCCATCGACGAGCGCGTAGGCAGCGAAGGCCGAGACGAGCAGGCGCCACCCCGCGGAGGACCCCTGACCGACGGAGATCGTCAGCGCGCCGGCGCCCACGGAGAGCGCGAGGGCGCCTTGCGCGATGAGGATCCATCGGGAGCGCTCCGGGCGCGTCGGCTTCGGGAAGATCGTCCTCGCGGCGGAGAGGGCCGCGGCGACCGGGCTCTTCGTCGCCGAACGTGCGCGATCGGGCTTCGCATCCGAGAGCACGAGGGGCATCCCGCGCTCGACGGCGCGACCGTCTTTCCACTCCAGATAGTGGACATGTCCGTCCGGAGAGATGCGAAGGAACGAGTTGAGAGGCCCGGCCCATGAACCGCTGTTGAAATACCAGTCACCGATAGAGCCTGCCTTGTGGGTGTGCCCGAGGACAGCCACGTCGTATGCGCCCGTGTCGAGCTCCGCGCGGACCCCGACCACGTGCTCGCCGAGCCGGTCCGGGTTCTGCGCCGGCGTCAATGCCCCGCGGGGGGACGGGTCCCCCTCGGTCACGCGCTGGCTCATCGTCGCCAGGGTGCGTTTCCAGATCGTCAGTATCGAGTCGCCGAATCGCTCGAGGACGTCCTCCACGCTCTCGCCGCCCTTGAGGAGAGGAGAGCCGTTCTCGTCCTCGGCGACGCCGGCGAGGATGGAGAACATGCGGCCGAAGCCGGGCTCGTCCCCGGCGTTGAACGGATCGGTCTCGTGCCCGTGGCAGAAGTGGAACCGCTTGCCGCCGAGCTCCCGGGTGAACGGCGCGCGCATGCACGCGAAGAAGGGGTGATTGAGGAGGTCCGTCTCGATGAAGTGCACGAGATCGACGTCATGGTTGCCGGGCACGTAGACGAGCCTCAGCGCGGCGAGCTGGTCGAGGAGCGCCCGCCGCTTCACGAACAGGAGGCTGAGGTTCATCTGCCAGAGCTCGAAGAGGTCGCCGAGGATGAAGAGCTCGCCTCCTTCGCTGCCCACGTGGTCGAGGAATGCACGCAGCTGCGACGTCTTCTTGCCTGCCTCGAAGTTGTCGCGCGCGCCGCCGTCACCGATGTGCAGATCGCTGATGACGAAGATATCCCTGGCTGCGCCATCCATTGCCCTGCTCCAGGGTGGCGCGATCCCGCCATGAGCGGCGGCCGCGTCCCCCACCCCGCGCGCGTCGCAAGCCGCGTGCCGCGACGATGCGCAGGAGGGCGAGCGCCGGGCGAGCGGACGGCTCGGCCGGCATCGACTCGCCCGCCGGCTCGCCGCCGCTCGGCGTGCGCGAGCGCCCCCGGACCGTCACTCGCACCGGTCGCGCATCGTCTCGGCCTCGCCGCGCTGCTTTGCCGCGGGCCGGCGAGCCCCCGTCTGGCCAACATCGGCCCGCTGCGCGACGACTTCAGGGCAAGCCGCTCATCCAGCCGATGTGGCGAGGCTCATCACGAATACTGGAGTCACCCCTCCGCCTCCGTCGCGACCTGGGCGAACGGGTCTCGGTAAACCTCGTCCACCGACAGCGCGCACCCGATCGCCTCGAGGTGCACGCCCCCTCCAGCGCGGGCCTCCCGGAGCGTCCACGAGTCGTCCTCGTTGCGGTGAAACACCTCGATGCGCTGCTCGTGCTGCGAGACGAGCACGTACTCCCGGAGCGAGGGGATCCGCCGGTAGTGCGCGAACTTCTGCCCACGGTCGTAGGCCTCCGAGCTCTCGGAGAGGACCTCGACCAGGACGATCGGGTTGAGCGCCGCGTCGTTGTCCGCGAGATCGCGCTCGAGCCTCCCGCAGACGACGCTGACGTCAGGGTACGTGGCGAGCCCGGTCGCCTGCACGCGGACGCGCAGGTCGGCGGAGTAGACCGCGCAGGGCCGCCCGCGGAGCTGCGCCCGAAGCTCGGCACCGACGCTCAGGCACAGGCGCGCGTGCTCCGGCGTCCCGCCGGCCATCGCGAAGATCTCGCCGTTCAGGAACTCGTGCTTCGTCGGGCTCGCCCGCTCCTGCTCGAGATACTCGGCGTATGTCCGGACGATCCTGCGCGCCGGCTCGTTCATGGTCCGGCAGTATGCCACGCCAGCGCGTCACGACCCTATCCTCGGCGCCATGCCCACGATCCAGAGCACCGCCGAGATCGACGCCGCCTCCGACGAGCTCTTCGCGCTGTCCCAGGACTACGCTCTCCGGCTCGAGTGGGACCCGTTCCTCCGCGAGATGCGCTACCGCGACGGCGCGACCGAGCCCGCCGTCGGCGTGCGGGTGTGGGTGCGGGCGAAGAACGGGCTGTCCATGGAGGCGCGTTACCTCACCCTGAACCCGCCGGAGCAGGTGGCGATCACCATGGTCGATGGGCCGCGGATCTTCCGCCAGTTCTCTGGCGCATGGCTCTTCAAGGCGCTGTCGCCGCAGCGGACCCGCGTCACGTTCCGCTACAACTTCACCGCGCGCCCGCAGGCCCTCGCCCCGGTGCTGGAGCCGGTGATGGCGGCCGTGCTGAGGCGCGACATCGTGCAGCGCCTCGCCGGGCTCAAGCAGAGCGCCGAGACGACGGACATCCTTCAGCGGCTGCCGAGGCGCGGCCCGGCAGCCGTCTGACGCGCGGCAAGGCCGCGCCGCAGGAGCTCAGCGCGAGCCGCGCTCCGTGGACCCGCTCACCGCGAGGCCGCGCGCGTCCGGCGACGAGCGCCCGCGAGCGCGAGCCCGAGCCCCGCGAGCGCGAAGGCGAGCCCGCCGCCCTGCCGCCCCTCGCCGCCGACCCGGCACCCGCAGCCGCCGTCGTCGTCCTCCGCGTCTGGCGCGGACGCCGCGCCGCCGCCGCCCCCACCCGCGCCGCCCCCGCCGCCCCCGCCGGCGCCCGCGTCGGGGCCGGGCGGCGCCACGCAGGCGTGCGCCTCGAGGTCGCAGACCTCGCCGTCATCGCAGTCCGCGTCGCCCACGCACGCGACGCACGCCGGCGTCCCCTCCACGAGGGCGCAGCGCGGCGCCTGCGCGCTGCACGGGTTGCACGAAGGCCCGCAGAAGGCGTCGACGGCGCACGGCGCACACAGCGCGGCGTCGTTGCAGTAGGAGCCCGCCTCGCAGCCGGTGTTTCCGCTCTGGCCGATGAACTCGCGGCCGCACTGCGCACAGGCGTCCTCGGCCGACGCGGGGGCGTCGCCCGCCACGCTCCGATGGAACGCCGCCGGCTCGAGGAGCGTGAAGCCGGACTCGGCGAGGTTCGTGCTGCCGGCCTCGCCGGCCTTGAGCTGAAAATCCGCGAACTCTCCTACCAGGAGCGACACCTCGAGCTCTGAATGCTCGACGATCGCGGCATAGAGGATCTCGACGGGGTACAGTCCCTCCTCGGCGAACGTGACGGTATTCGTCATTCGCCAGCTGGGTGCGCCGAGCGCGGGTGGCTGCACCAGCACCGGATAGGGGGCCTGCGCCGAGTCGTAGATCACGAGGGCCACGGCGTCGTCGGCGTAAATGCCAATGTGGACCGGCTGCTCGACGTAGTCGGGCGGCACGGCCAGGTAGCCGCGCAGGCGCATGCCGAACGCCACGTCGGGCTCGTTCGCGACGAAGTCGCACCCTCCTGCCGGACAGTCGGAGAGAGCGTCCAGAAAATCACCGAAGCTCGCCTCGCTCCCGGCGTCGTACCTGTTCGAGAGATCGAGCGGTGTGCGCACCACGGAGCTCACGAGTTCTTCCTGCCCCGCGTCGAAGAACGTGTTCATCTTCTCGATGAAGCCCGCCCTGTCGCTCGTCGGAACCCAGAAGTCGACATCTGGCGCGGACGATGGCCTTTGCGCGCCGCACAGGCCCGTACCTGCCTCGGCGGGGAGCGGAGCTACAGGACCTCCTTCGATGATCACTGGCTCGGCGTTCGCGGAGCCCGGTGCTCCCAGCGCCGTGGAGAGGGCGAGCACGAAAGAGATCGTCAGCTTGGGACGTCGGTGGAACATGGTCGCTCCTGGCAAGGAAAACAGCGCAACTACGCGGCCGCTCGCATGCGACCCGCGATTCACGGCACGTCACGTTATCCCGCGCTCGTAACGCGGAGCCCAGAAATCCCCTTCGCGGGCACGATCCCGACAGCGAGCAGCGGAGTGTCCGCCCGCGGCGCTCCGTTCGTCGCCGGCGCGCGCGCGGGGCGCGCCCTCATCCGCCTAGCCGCGCGAGCGCCTCCCGCGACGCTCCGGCCCCGGGGTGGCGCAGGCGCGCCCGCAGCGCCGCCGCCTCGGCGAGCAGCTCCCGCCCTCGCGCGCGCTCCTCGCCGCGCGCCGCCGCCGCGCGCGCCACGCCCGCCCAGTGCAGCGCGTCCGCCCTCGCCCACGCGTCCTCACCCGCCCACGCCACCGACGAGTCGGCGAGCGCCGTCGCGGACGCCGCCGCCCCCGCGCCGCGCGCGAGCGCGCACCGCGCGGCGACGAGCGCGAGCCGGGCGCGGAACGGGCCGAACCCGCACGCCTCCGCGACATGCAGCCCCTCCAGCGCCTGCCGCGCGCCGTCGTCGAGCCGGCCAGCGGCGAGCGCGATCCGCGCCGCGAGCTCGTGGCACCGCAGCGCGACCTCCACCTCGCCCGTCGCGGCAGCCCAGCGGCGCGCCTCGACGAGGTGCGCCTCGGCCGACGCGACGTCGCCGTCGCCGTCGCCGCCTCCGTCCAGCAGCGCGAGGCCGAGCAGCGTGTGGCCGTGCGCGACGTGCCCCTCCCATCCCCTCCGCCTGCACTCGGCGATGTTCCGCTCCGTGGCCTCGCGCGCCTCGTCGCGGCGCCCGAGCGCGAGCGCGTGCTCCGCCTCCCAGAGCGCGCGGCGCGCCACCGGCGCGTCGCCCAGCTCCCTCAGGCGCGCGAAGCGCTCGCCCGCCGCGTCGACCTCGCCGAGGTCGTGCAGCACCGCGGCGAGCAGCGCCAGCGCGCGCACGGCGTGGCCCTGGTCCGCGGCGCGGCGTGCGCTCCCCGCGGCGCCGCCGGCGATCTCCGCCGACCGCTCGAGCAGGCGGCGCGCGCCGGTCAGGTCGCCCCGCAGCCGCTCCGTATACGCCAGCGTGCGCAGGCCGGTCGCGATCGGCGCCGGGTCGGCGAGCGCCCCGGCGATCTCGTTGTGCGCCTCGTAGCAGGCGCAGGCGAACGCGAGATCCCCGAGCGCGCCCGCATAGAGCCCCGCGTCGTACGCGAGCGACGCGCGCACCCGCGCGGGCAGCGAGGCCGGCATGCCGCGGGGGTCGTCGCCGCCGGCGAACGCGCGCAGGATACGGGCGCCGCGGGCCATGTCGCCGAGCTTGAGCCCGAGGTGCGCGAAGCCGCCGAGGGCGAGCGCGTAGATGTCGTACGCCTCGCCCGCCCGCCCGGCGCCGAGCAGCTCGGTGAGGATGGCCTCGTACGCGTCGACCGCCTCGCGTTCCCGCGGCGCCCGGCGCGGCGCCTCGTCGAGGCGCGGCGGCGGCGCGGCGCTCCCCGCGGCGTGGACGCGCTCTGGCGGCACGCCGAGCAGCGACTTGAAGTGCTGCCGCACGAAGGGGTGCGTCGAGTAGCAGCGCTCGCCCGGGCGCGCCGCGAACACGAGCCCCAGCCGCTCCAGCCGGGCGAGCCCGCGCGCGAGCTCCGCGGCGCCCCACCCCGCCATGGCGCCCGCGATCTCGCCGCCGGCCCGGACCAGCTGGAGCAGCGCCTCCTCGCCCGCGCCGCCGGGGAACACCGAGAGGCGGGCGAGCAGATCCCCCTCGCCCGGCGGCAGCGCGCGCGCGTAGGCCGACAGCACCGAGCTCAGGCGGCGGGCGAGGACGTCGTCCTGCTCGGCCTCGGCGAGGTGCGCCGCCTGCGCCGCGGAGAGCCGCCCCGCGTCGCCGCCGAGGAACGCGCCCACGTAGGAGCCGACGACGGCGACCGACAGCGCGTGCCCGCCCGTCCTCTCGAACAGCGCGCCGAGGGCGCCGTCGTCGCCGCGGATGCCCCAGCGGCGCAGGAGCGACGCAGCGTCGCCCTCGCAGAGCGGCTCGGGCCGGATCGTCGCGAGCCCGCCCTCGGCCCAGGCGGACAGATCCGCGAGCTCGAAGCGCGACGTGACGAGCGCCCGCGCGCCGCCGAGCCCGGATGCGATCGCGCAGAGCAGCCGCCGGAGGAGCGCGTCGTGGAGCTCGCCGTGCGCGCGCCCTGCGCCCCCCTCGGCCTGCACGGTCTCGAGCCCGTCGAGCACGAGCAGGTGCGGCGGCCCCTGCCTCAGCGCCTCCTTCAGCCGCGCGAGCTGCTCTCCGGGCGCCGCCTGAGGCCGCGGCGCCGCCGGGCCCGAGGCGCCCGCGCCCGGCGCGAAGTAGGCCGCCGCCTGATCGAGGAACGCCTCGGTCCTGGGGTCGTCGTAGAAGCTCCAGACGAGCACCCCGCCGGGCCGCGGGGCGTCGCCGAGCCCCTGGAGGAAGCGCTCGGCGATCGCGGTCTTGCCCGCCCCGCCGACGCCGAGGAGCGCGATCACCCGGGGGCGCGGCGGCGAGCCGTCGGCCCACGCGGCGAGCCGATCGAGGATCTCCGCGCGCCCGACGAAGTGCCGCGCTCGCTGGAGCGTGTGCGCGTGCAGCGGGCGCCATGCCGGGGCGGCTCCCTGCGACGGCGCGGGCGCGCCGGCCGGCGCCTTCTCCGCTGCCTCCTCGTCGGGCGCCTCCCCCGCCCCCGCGAGCGCCCTCCCCGCCCCCGCGAGCGCCCTCCCCGCCCCGGCGGGCGCCTCCGCGGCCTGGCTCGCCGCACCCGCTTCCTCTGCGGCGGGATCCGCCGCCGGCGCGGCTTCGGCCTCGGCCTCGACGACGAGCAGCTCCGCCTCGGCGAGGCCGAGCTCGGCGCCGAGCCGCTCGATGATGCGCCGCCGGGACGGGCTCCGGACCGAGAAGCCGAGCCGCGGATCGTTGACGGCGCCCGACTCGTAGCGGCGGTAGGTCCGCACGTCGACGCCGATCGACGCGGCGACCTGCTCCTGCGTCAGGTCGAGATCGAGCCGCGCCCGCTGGAGGAGCGTGTGGTTGAAGCGGACCGCGGGCTCCGCGCCGCGGCCCGCCCTGGAGACCCGTGCCATCGGTGCGAGCGCTCGATCATCGGCGATGCGGCGCTCTCCTGTCCACCGCGCTGCCCGGTCCTGCCCGGTCCTGCCCGGATCCCGCCCTTCCGGATCCGGTCCGCCCGGACCCACGCTTCACGCATGAGCACCTTGCACGCCGAACGGACCGCCCAGTGCACCGACTACACCGACGATCTCCGCATCTTCACGGTGACGAACGTCCTGTCGCCCGAGGAGTGCGAGGGCTTCATCGCGCTCGCCGAGGCGCGAGGCTTCGAGCAGGCGCCGATCGGGGGCAGCGAGGTGATCAACCTCGAGGTGCGCAAGAACGGCCGCGTCATGATCGACGACCCGGACCTCGCCGCGAGCCTCTGGGAGCGGCTCGCGCCCTGGACGCCGCCGAGCTTCGGCCTCCACCGCGCCGTCGGGCTGAACGAGCGATTCCGCTACTATCGCTACACCGAGGGCGAATATTTCAACTGGCACGGCGACGGCTCGTTCGTGCGATCCGGCGGCGAGCGGAGCCTGTTCACCGCGATGATCTACCTGAACGACGACTTCGAGGGCGGCACGACCGATTTCTGGGGCGGCCGGAGCATCGCCCCGCGGCGCGGGATGGCGCTCCTGTTCGAGCACCGCCGGCTCCACCGCGGCGCCGCCGTGACACGGGGGAGCAAGTACGTCCTCCGCAGCGACGTGATGTTCCGGCGCGGGTGATGCCAGCGCCGCGCGTGCGCCGGCGCTCGGCGTCTCAGCCCGGCGCCGCGGTGGCGCCGGCGCCGAGCGCCTCGGCGAGGCGCGGCAGCACCTCGCCGGCGCGGGCCTCGATCTTCAGCGCGCCGAGCTCCTCGCCGCGCGCGGAGCCGAGGTTGATCATGGCGATCGGGGTGCCTCGCTGCGCGGCGCGCAGCACGAAGCGGTAGCCCGAGAAGACCGCCAGCGACGAGCCGACGACGAGGAGCGCGTCCGCCGCGTCCACGAGCGCGAACGCCGCGTCGACGATCGGCCGGGCCACGTTCTCGCCGAAGAAGACGACGCGCGGCTTGAGCGGCCCATCGCAGCGGAGGCACGGCGGCGCACGGAAGCCCGCCACGTGCTCGGCGGGCAGGTCGGCGTCGCCGTCGGGGGCGAGGTCGGCCGCGCGGCGCAGCCAGCCGGGGTTCTGCGCGAGGAGCCGCTCCTGGAGGGCGGCGCGCCGCTCCATCGCGCCGCACGCGAGGCAGGCGACCTCGGAGAGCGTCCCGTGCAGCTCGATGACGCGACGGCTGCCCGCGGCCTGGTGGAGGCCGTCGACGTTCTGCGTGATGAGGCCCTCGAGCTGCCCCGCGTGCTCGAGCCGCGCGAGGGCGCGGTGGGCGGGGTTCGGCTCGGCCCTGGAGAACCGCTCCCAGCCGATCACGGCGCGCGCCCAGTAGCGCTGCCGGATCTCGGCCGAGCGGGAGAACTCCCGCCCCTGGATCGGGTTCCGCGCGCGGCGCCGCGTCTCGGGTCCTCGATAATCGGGGATGCCGGACTCGGTGCTGCACCCCGCGCCCGTCAGCGCCACGATCCGCTTGCCGCGCAGGAGCGCGACGAGGTCGTCGAGCGGATCGGCCGGACGCGCTTCGCTGAGCGGCATATGCCCGGGTTGTGGCCCGCCACGGCGCGCACCGCCAGCGTCCACCGCGCAATCATGCAAACGAGCTCACCACAACATCTCGCTTGACCGGCCCACCGCACCACCACACGTGGTGTCCCATGTGGGCGCCTCGGGCTTCAGCCCGGGGCTCAACAGCGAACTCGGTGTGGATCCGGGGCCGGTGAGCGAGAACGATCTCCACGACGTCGATCGACGTACCGCCCGCGGGGCCGATCAGAGCCCGCCGATCCCTCGCGGCGGGAGCCCGATCTCGGTGTCGACGGTCGCGTCCTCCAGCGGCTCGAGCGCGCCGTTCGCCGCCACCTTCCAGCGCCGGAGCTTGCTCCTCTCCGCGTCGCTCAGCAGGCAGACATCGCCGCAGCCGGGCGAGCAGTGGACGCCGCCGAAGGCGTAGGACTGGGTCGCCTCGGCGAGCGTCGTGACCTCGCCCGTGGCGATGCTCACGGAGAAGGCGCGGTCCCCGGCGAACGCACCGCCCGCGTAGGCCGTCCCGAGGAGGACGTCCTCGGAGGCGAAGGCGAGCGTCGGCTGGACGGCGGCGCCGAGCGCCCTGGCCACGCCGAGCCGCTCGATCTCCTCCGGGGGCGAGGTGCGAGCGTCGTAGATCACGATGTCGCTCGTCGCCGGGTCGTACTCCATCGCCTCGGCGTCGAAGCGGCTCGAGCAGGCGACCGCCAGCCGCTCTCCCGAGGGCGACACGGCGAGACGCCCGCAGCCGTAGAGCCCCTGCACGTCGACCGTCCATGTGACGGCGCCCTGCTCCGGCGAGACGCCCACGAAGCGCCCTTCGCCCGCGGTCGAGAGGTCCGCGGCGAGCCGTCCGAGGGCCACGACCACCTCGTCACCGACGCGCGCCATCCCCGACGGGCGCGGCAGGAGCCCCTCTTCCTCCTCCGGCAGGGCGATGCGCCCCGCGATGGAGTACTCCTTCGTGTCGACGATCAGGAGATCGCCGCCCTCGTCGAACGGCTCCACGCCAGGGCTCGGGTTGCTCCCGTAGCGCGACACGAGCGCGCGGTCCGCGCCCACCTCGATGTAGTCCTGAGGGTTCGACTCGAACCCCTGCCCGACCGGGAGCTGCGCGAGGACCTCGGCGGTCTCGAGATCCATCCAGGTGATCACGTTCGTGCCGAACCGATCGAGCAGGACCACGCGGCCGGACGGCGGCGCCGCCCCCGGGACATCGACGTCGCCGGACAGCGCGAGGCTCAGCCCCGGCTTCGCCGCGCCGCTCGACACGAAGGAGGGCGACAGGGTGGTCCCGTCGAGCGCCGACACAGCGATGTTCGTCGACTGGTAGTCGCTCGTCACGATGACGACGCCGCTCTCACACGCGTCGCCGTCGCCGCCGCCGTGGACGCCGCCCGTCGACGGCGGCGGCGAATCCACGTTGCACCCGAGGATCGGAATCGAGATCGCGAACGCAAACAGTCTGATCTTCACCATGTTGACTCCAGTGTGAAAAACACGCTCCGTCCCGGGAGCGGAAACCCGACGACATCCGTACGCCGCGCGTCCAGGAGGTCCGCGACGCGGCCTCTCACCGCGAGGTGCCCGCCGAGCCACCTCGCCTCCGCGTCGAGGTCGAGGGTCGCTTGCTCCGCGATCACGCCGAGCCCGGCGGGATCGGCGTACCGGCTCGACTGGTACACGGCCCGGATCTCGCCCGACGCGCCCGAGAACACGGCGCCGCCCGGGCGCTTCCACTCGGCGTGCAGGCGCGGCGCGACGACGAGGCGCGAGCGGAACGGGAGGAGGTCGTTCCTCGTCGTCCGCCCCGGCGTCGTGTCCCGCGGATCGAGCAGCGTCGCCGCGATCTCGGCGCGGAGGAACCGGGTCACCTCGACCCCGGCCAAGAGCTCCGCGCCCACGACGCGGGCGCGGCCGACGTTGTACGGGTTCACGTAGCCCTGGCCGGAGCGCTCGTACGCGACGAGCCCGGAGACCGCGCTCCCGAACGCGAACACGTCGATGAAGGCGCCGCGCAGCACGGCGCCGCGCCCGGTCTGCGCCCGGATCCCGGCCTCGATCGTGGCGCCCGACTCCGGCGCGAGCTCCGCGTTGCCGTGGACGACGCCGGAGACGCCGTACACCTCGCCGAGCGTCGGGACGCGGACGTAGCGGCCCACGGTCGCGAGGAGCCGGAGCCGGTCGCTCCCCGCCTCCACGCCGACCCGCCCGGTCGGGACGAGCACGTCGCAAGGGCGCTCGCGGTCCGCCCCGGTGGCGTGGCACTCCCCGCTCGCGAGGGCGTGCAGCGCGAGCCCCTCGCCGAGGCGCGCCTCCGCGCTGACGGCGCCGCGCGCGAACGAGCGCCGCGCCCGCGCGAGCGGTACGTCGTCCGGCGCGCGCGAGATGCCCTCGCGCGCGACCGAGAGCACGGGCCGCACCCGGAGCCGGTCGGCGAAGGAGAGCGTCGCCCCGAGCGTCTGCTCCAGGCGGCGGCCGGCGAGGCGGAGCTCCGGCGTGAGCAGCGCGAGCTCGAAGAGGGGATCATGGACCTCCGACCGCGCCTCGATGAACGAGGTGCGCGCCTCGAGCGTGTGCTGCGCCTCTCCGCCGAACGGCACCCGCGCCGCGACGGACGTCAGCGCGCGCCGCGACTCCCCCCGCGCCTCGCGGGACGGCAGGAGCGCGAGCCTCGGCACGCCCTGCTCGCGGCCGGTGCCGTTCGCGATCACGTCGACGATCGCGCCGCCCCCGAGCTCGACGCGCGCGAGCGCCCAGGCGTCGATCGTGCGCACGTCGGCGTTCTGCCGGCGTTCCAGGGTGTCGTCGCTCTCGTCGAAGAGCGTCCCGCCATCGTTGACGAACGCGTAGCGGTTCTCCGCGGCCTCCGCGCTCACCCCGACGATCGCGCTCACCGGGCCCGCGCTGGCGCCGGCGAACGCCCACCCGCGCCGCGCGCCGAGCGAGCCCGCCATGGCGCCCGCGCCGGCCGTCGTCCGGGAAGGCCGCCGCGGCTCGAAGAAGATCGCGCCGCCGGGGCCGAGGCGGTCGGCCTCGATGGGCGCGTGGCCGCGGTAGATCTCGATGCGCTCGATGAGCCAGAGGGGCACGAGGGAGAGATCCGCCGTCCCCACGACGTCGTCGTTCAGGCGGACGCCGGCGAGGTACACCGGCGTCTGCGTGGCGGTCGCTCCCCGGAGGGCCGCGGTCGCCGGCCCGCCGAAGCCGCCCGACTCGATGATGAGGACGCCCGGCTGCGTGCGGAGCACGTCCGCCGCCCCGAGCCCCGCGCCGGTGAGGCGCTCGCGGCCCAGCACCGACCCTGCGACGGACCTGTCCTTGGGCGGCGCGGGCGCGCGCATGTGATCCCCCTCGACGCGCACCTCCAGCGGGTCTGTCCCCGGCGGAGCGGCAGCCCGACCGCCCTCCTGCTCGGCCTCCGGCCTGCGCGGATCGTCGGCGCGGGCGGCCGGCAGGGCCGCCACGGCGCTGCAGGCGGCGAGCCAGAGCCAGCACGCCACGCCGGCGCTCCGGCGCCGACGCGACCGACGATCAGAGGAATCAACCATTCACGCGCCGCCTGCCCGCGTCGACCCAGCGCTGCTCCGGGTGAGCTGAGAGCCGAAGCGAGGAGGCTGCGTGACGGGCCACGGCACCGCGCGCGAGCGAGGTGGTCGAGAGCCTGCGCGCCTTCCCCTCGAAGGCTCAGGTCAGCGCGCGCCAGAGCACCGGCGCGCGCACCTTCGGCAGGTCTTCGGACTCACGGGCGCTGCGGCCGTCGCCGGTCGCTCTCCTACACATCACCGCTTCCCAGGCTGCTCTGGTGCGTGCCCAGTGCTTCTTGGTGATGGTCGTTCCCGTTCACCGCTGCGGGGGCAGTCCCGGATTCTCACCGGGTTCCCTTTTCAGCTCGCCAGGGATCGCCGGACGAGCACCGATGGCGGGGCGACTCGTCGCACCCGTCACGCAGGATGTCAACGCAGAAGCGAAGGCCCGGAGCGCCGCGTCCACCGGCCCACCGGCGACGCACACCCGAGACAGAACCGGGAGTCCCTTGACAGTCTTGCACGCGCGTGCCATGACTTACTTGAAACTGATTTTCTTTATCAGTTATCAGAAACGAGCGGCCCGAGACCTGACGTCCAGCGCCCGATGATCCGAGCCCACGTGGCTCTCGACGCCCATCGGAGCTGAATGTGACGAGTTCCATCTCGATACCGGCCTCTGTCGCGCTGCCCGCGGTGAATGCAGGGCAGCTGTTGAAGCAATACACCCCTGAGTCGGCGTTCTTCTTCGCGTCGCCGACACGCACCCTCCTCGCGCAGGGCGTACACGACATGATCCTCGAGCCGAACGGCGCGGATCAGGGCGATCGCCTCGCGGACCGCGTCACGAGGGTGCTCGCGGCGGCGTCGAGGGCCGGCCAGGGCTTGCCCATGGTGGTCGGCGCGGTGCCGTTCAACAGCACATCGCCGGCGCACCTCATCGTGCCGAGGGCGATCCAGAGCGCGGGCCCGCTCAACCACACGTCGGAATCGCCGCGGTCGCACCTGCCGATCACCGTCCAGGAGCTGCGCCAGGTCCCCGAGCCCCGCGACTACGTGCGTGGCGTCGAGACGGCGGTGGGCCTGATGCGGTCCGAGGCGCTGAGCAAGGTGGTCCTCTCCAGGATGCTGGAGATGGTCCTGCGAGAGCCGGTCGATCTCCGCCTCGTCCTCCAGCGCCTCTCGCAGCAGAACCGGAACGGCTACACGTTCGCCGCCAACCTCTCGGATCCGACCGCGGGGCTCTCCAGCGCGGAGCGCGGCGTCCCGACCTCGCGCGCGCGGACGCTCATCGGCGCGAGCCCGGAGCTGCTCCTGTCCCGCTCCGGGCTCCGGGTGATCGCCAACCCGCTCGCCGGCTCCGCGGTCCGCAGCCCGGACCCCGACGAGGACCGCCGGCGGGCGATCGCCCTGCTCGCGTCCGAGAAAGACCGGCACGAGCACGCGATCGTCGTCGACGCCGTCGCCGCCGCGCTCCGGCCGTTCTGCCGGCGCCTGAGCGTCCCCGACGAGCCTTCGCTCACGCAGACCCCGACGCTGTGGCACCTGTCGAGCCGGCTCACGGGGGAGCTGCGCGATCTCTCGATCTCCTCGATGAAGCTGGCCACCGCGCTGCACCCGACCCCCGCCGTGTGCGGATACCCCACGGACCGCGCCCGCGACGCCATCGAGGCGATCGAACGGTTCGATCGCGGGTTCTTCACGGGGCTCGTGGGCTGGTCCGACGCGAGCGGCGACGGCGAGTGGGCGGTCGTCATCCGCTGCGCCGACGTCGCCGGCCGGGCGCTCCGCCTCTATGCCGGGGCCGGGATCGTCATCGGTTCGAACGGCGAGCACGAGCTCGCCGAGACCACCGCCAAGCTCGGGACCATGCTGAACGCGCTCGGCCTCAACCAGGCGCCGGAGAGGGCATGAGCGCTCCGGAGGAGAGCCGGCAGGCGCCCGCGCAGGCGCAACCGCAGGCGCTCGACGGCTGGACTCCGTGGCCGGCCGAGATGGCCGATCTCTACCGGCGCGCCGGCTACTGGCGCGGCGAGACCTTCGGGCGCCTTCTCCGCGAGCGGGCCGCGCGGCACCCGGATCGGATCGCGCTCGTCAGCGGCGATCGCGGGCTGAGCTACGGTGAGCTCGATCGGCGCGCCGATCGCCTCGCCGCGGGCCTGCTGCACCTCGGGCTCCGGCCGGGGGATCGCGTCGTCGTCCAGCTCCCGAACATCGCGGAGTTCTTCGAGGTCTGCTTCGCGCTGTTCCGGCTCGGGGCGCTCCCCGTGCTGGCCCTGCCCGCGCACCGGCGCGCCGAGATCGCGTATTTCTGCGAGCACACCGAGGCGGTCGCCTACGTCATCGCCGACCGGGACGGCGGGTTCGATTACCGCGCGCTGGCGAGCCAGATCCGGCGCGACGTCAGGACCTTGCGGCACGTGCTCGTGGCCGGCGATCCGGGCGAGCACACCGCGCTCTCCGGCCTGGACCGGGAGCCCGTCGAGCTCCCGGAGCCCGCCGCGGCGGACGTCGCCTTCTTCCAGCTGTCCGGCGGGAGCACCGGCGTACCGAAGCTCATCCCGCGGACGCACGACGACTACCTCTACAGCGTGCGGGCCAGCGCGGAGATCTGCGGGCTCGACGAGGGCAGCGTTTACCTCGCCGTCCTCCCCGTCGCGCACAACTTCACGCTCAGCTCGCCCGGGAGCCTGGGCGTGCTCCACGCCGGCGGCCGCGTGGTGCTCTGCCGCCGGCCCAGCCCGGACGAGGCGTTTCCGTGGATCGAGCGGGAGCGGGTCACGCTGACGGCGCTCGTGCCGCCGCTGGCCTCGGTCTGGCTGGAGTCGGCCCGGACGGCGCGGCACGACCTGTCGAGCTTGAAGGTGCTCCAGGTGGGCGGCGCCAGGCTCCCCGCGGAGGTCGCGCGCCGCGTGGGGCCGACCCTGGGCTGCAAGGTGCAGCAGGTGTTCGGGATGGCGGAGGGGCTCGTCAACTACACCCGCCTCGAGGACCCCGACGCGATCGCGCTCGAGACGCAGGGGCGGCCCATCTCGCCCCACGACGAGGTCCGCGTCGTGGACGACGACGACCGCGACGTCGAGCCCGGACAGGTCGGTCACCTGCTCACGCGAGGGCCCTACACGATCCGCGGGTATTACAGGGCCGACGCGCACAACGAGAAGGCGTTCACGCGCGACGGCTTCTACCGCACGGGCGATCTCGTGCGGCGGACCCGAGAGGGCTACCTCGTCGTGGAGGGCCGCGCCAAGGATCAGATCAACCGCGGCGGCGAGAAGATCGCGGCCGAGGAGGTCGAGAACCACGTCCTCGCCCACCCGGCGGTGCGCGACGCGGCGCTCGTCGCCATGCCGGACTCGCACCTCGGCGAGCGATCGTGCGCGTTCCTCGTGGCCCGCGGGCAGCCGCCGCCAGCGAGGGAGATCAACGCCTTCCTGCGCGAGCGCGGCGTCGCCCAGTTCAAGGTGCCCGATCGCATCGAGTGGCTCGACGCCCTCCCGACGACGAGCGTCGGCAAGGTGGACAAGAAGGCGCTCCGCCGGTGGATCGCCGACAGGCTCGCGCAGGGCGCGCGCGCCTGAGAGGACAGCGCGGGCCCAGGCGGCGCAGCGACGCCCGCGGCCCGTTCCATCGACAGGAGCGCTGCGACCAGAAGAGAGAGAAGAGAGGAACGACCATGGCCATCCCCCGCATCCAGACCTATCGCATGCCACGAGCCGAGGAGCTCCCGGAGAGCCGGGCGTCATGGCGGCCGGACCCGGGGCGCTCCGTCCTCTTGATCCACGATATGCAGGAGTATTTCCTCGGCTTCTACGACGCGAGCGCGTCCCCGATGGTCGAGCTGATCGCCAATGCCCGCCTGCTCCGGGAGCGGTGCGCGGCGAGCGGGATCCCGGTCGTCTACACGAAGCAGCCCGCCGAGCAGACGAGGGCCCAGCGCGGCTTGCTGACGGATCTCTGGGGGCCCGGGCTGACGCAGCAGCCCGACAAACACGAGATCGTGCGCGAGCTCGCGCCGGGAAGCGCCGACACCGTCCTCACCAAGTGGCGGTACAGCGCCTTCCAGCGCACGGAGCTCCTGGATCTCTTGCGCCGCTGGGGCCGCGATCAGCTGATCGTGTGCGGCGTGTACGCGCACATCGGGTGCCTGCTGACCGCGTGCGAGGCGTTCATGAACGACGTCCAGCCGTTCCTCTTGACCGACGGGACCGCCGATTTCTCCCGGCAGCAGCACGACATGGCCATCGCCTACGTCGCGCAGCGGTGCGGCGTCGCGCTGCCGACGAGCGACGTCCTGGCCGCGCTCGCGCCCCGCGAGCGGACGAGCACCCCGCAGCGCGACGCGCCGGCGCCGGCGCAGCTCGGGGCGACGCAGGACCGGACGCCGTGGGTCGAGCGCCTGCGCGGCGACGTCGCCGAGGTCCTCGACCAGCTCCCCTCGGCGATCTCCGATCGCGATGGCATCCTCGATCTGGGGCTCGACTCGATACGGCTCATGACGCTCGTCGAGCAGTGGCGCGCCGCGGGGATCGACGTCGCGTTCGTGGACCTCGCCGAGCTGCCGACGCTCGGGCACTGGTGGGAGCTCCTGTCGACCCGGCTGCCGCGTGAAGCGAGGCCAGCGCCCCGGCACCGCGCGGAAGCGCCCCTCCAGGAAGCCGCCCGCTGACCGGCCGAGCTTGCCCCACGACGGCTTCCCCATGGCACAGGTCACCATGAATCGAGTCGCGACATCCCCACCCAGGACGGTGGCGCGCACCCCGCCGCGCCTCCTCGAGGTGCTGCGCACGACCGCGATCTCCCCCCGCATGCGGCGAATCACGCTGGGCGGCGAGGCGATCGCGGGGTTCCCCGCGCGCTCCGGCGGCGCGCACATCAAGGTCTTCTTCCCGCGCGGCGACCAGGCGGCGCCGGAGCTGCCCACGCTGGGCCCGGACGGCCCCGTCTGGCCTCCGATGCCGCGGCGGCCGATCACGCGCACGTACTCGGTGCGCAGGTACGACGCGCAGGCCGGCGAGCTGGACGTGGATTTCGTCCTGCACGGGGACGACGGCCCCGCGTCGCGGTGGGCCCACCGCGCCAGGCCGGGCGATCGCATCGGCATCGCCGGGCCGGGGGGCCCCGATCCGATGCTCGGCCCCGCGGACTGGTACCTCCTGGCCGGCGACCTCTCCGCGCTGCCGGCCATCGGCGCGCTGCTCGAGGCCCTGCCGAAGGCGGTGCGCGGCCACGCCATCGTCGCGGTCCCCGACGCGGCGGACGTGCAGGAGATCGATCGCCCGCCGCACGTCGCGCTGACCTGGATCTACCTGCAGGGCGAGCACGCCCCGGGCCCCCGGCTCGAGGCGGCCGTCCGCGCCCTGGGGTGGCCAGCGGGCCGCGTCTTCGCCTGGGTCGCGGGCGAGTCGTCGTCCGTCGTCGCGATCCGCGATCACCTGCTCGACGAGCGCGGGCTCGGGCGCGAGGCGCTGTACGCGATCCCCTACTGGAAGGCCAGCCAGTCCGAGGAGGCGTACCACGCGGAGCGGCACCGGATCATGGACGGGCTCGACAGGGCCTGACGGGAGCGATCGATGGAGTTCAAGCACAAGGCGGCGCTCGTCACCGGCGCGGCCCAGGGGATCGGCGAGGCCGTCGCCCGGAGGCTCGCCGCGCGGGGCGCCGCAGTGGCGGCGGTGGACGCGAACCGGGAGCGCCTGGGCGCCGTCGTCGCCGGTCTCCAGGCGAGCGGCCATCGCGCCGCGGCGTTCGCGGTGGACGTGGCCGACGGCGAGGCGGTCGACGGCGCGGTGGCGCGGATCGAGCGCGAGCTCGGCCCCCTCGAGATGCTGGTCAACGTGGCCGGCGTGCTGCGCGTGGGCGGCGCCCTCTCGCTGAGCGACGACGACTGGGAGCGCACGTTCGCTGTCAACACCCGGGGGGTGTTCAACGTGAGCCGGGCGGTGGCGCGCCGCATGGTGCCGCGCCGATCGGGGTCGATCGTGACGGTCGGGTCCAACGCCGCGCGCACGCCGCGGATGAACATGGGCGCTTACGCGGCCTCGAAGGCCGCCGCGGCCCAGTGGACGAAGTGCCTCGGTCTGGAGCTCGCGCAGCACGACATCCGGTGCAACGTGGTGTCCCCTGGCTCGACGGACACGCCGATGCAGCGCGCGCTCTGGGCGGATGATCGCGGCGCTCAGGCGGTCATCGCCGGCGCTCCAGAGGCGTTCCGGCTGGGCATCCCGCTGCGCCGGATCGCCACGACGGACGACGTCGCCAGCGCGGTGCTGTTCCTGCTCTCGGACGAGGCGCGGCACATCACGATGCACGACCTCTGCGTCGACGGCGGCGCCACGCTGGGCGCCTGAGCCCGGCCCGGCGGGAGCGCCGATGTCCGCGAGCGCGGACACCGGCGCGCCGCGCTCACGGGCCTTCCTTGCCCACGTTTCCGAACAGCGCGTCCGACGCCGCGCCGACCATCACCACCGCGGCGAGCGCCACGGCGGCGGCGATCGCGAGGGCGCCGAGGACCCGCGAGGGCTTCATCTGCCACCACATGGCGAGGCCGCTGAGCGCCCACACGACCAGCGTGATCCCGGTGATGTCCGCGAAGAGCGCCCAGAGCCACGCCACGCCGCCGTGCACGGGGAAGTGGTGCGTCTTGTGGAGCGTCTCGAGCACCTCGACGAAGCGAGGCCACCCCCGCGCGCCGGCTGGCCGCCCGTCGAGCCGCCCCGTGCCCAGGTTGTACGTGACGTTCCAGGCGCGGCCGTCCGCGTCCCGCATGCCGAAGCGCAGCTCCGGGCTGATCTTCGGGTGGGCGCGCAGCGGCGCCGCGGCGTCGACGCCGATCTTGGGCAGGAGATCCTTTATCTGCTCCTGCACCGCCGCCATCCTGTGTCCAGGCAGGTCGATCGCGACGCCGGCGAACGGGGGCGCGGGGGCCTCGGGCTCGGGAGGATGGCTGGAGACCGTCGCGCTGCCGTCGTCGAGGCGCAGGATCACCACCTGGCGTCCCCCGTCGGCGCGCGGCGCCGCGAGCAGGGGCCACCCGGAGAACGCGCCCGGGGTCCCCGGATCGAGCGTGTAGCGCGAGGGCGAGCCGGCGTTGAGCTGCTCGACGACCTGGCGCGCGAGCTCGCCGGGAGCCCAGGGCTGGAACCCGGTGAGCGCCGACAGCCGCTCTCCCGAGAGCGGCCGGCTGTCGATGTCTCGCCCGATCTGCGGGTGATTGAACAGCGTGCCGCTGATCCCGAACAGCAGTATCCAGGGGAACAGCAGCAAGCCCAGGTACATGTGCACGCGCCGCACGACCTTCATGATCGCGCCGTAACGCGGCCGCCCGCGGGGGCCCCGTGGCGAACGGGGCCCTCGCGCGGCGTCGTCCCTCATCGCTCCTTCGTGATCGGGCGCGAGCGTCATCGGATCTTCGCGACGGAGAAGGTGAGCCCAGGCGCGCTCACGCCCGCCTCGCCCGGCCCGTCCTCGCCGATCTCGCGGAGCGTCGTCGACTCCTGGCCCTCGAACTCCAGCAGGAAGGTGCGGTCGCCGAGCGCGACGCTCAGGACGCTGCCGCCGCCGGGCGCGGCGTCGAGCACCGTGGCGGTCGGCGTATCGCCGAGGGTCACGCTGGCCCACCGCCACGCCGCGGCGCTCGCCAGCACGCGCGGGTGGGTGTCGTCCGCGATCGCGAAGAGGCTCTCGTCGAGCACGCGCAGGAACGCCTTCCCGTCCGGACCGCCGAAGAGCGAGCCGGCGGCGTCGCCGTCGAACAGCGTGCTCAGCTCGACGTGGAACTCGGGGTCGAACTGCCTCGTCTCGGGGTCGAAGCGCAGCATGCACGGGGCGGCCGCGTTGTCGGGGTTGAGCCGGTGCACCGCCGCGCCGTACGCCTCGGTGGCCACGTAGATCATGCCGTCGGGCCCCTCGACCCCATCGCGCACGTAACCGCAGCGATCGTCGGTGACGACGGCCGCCTCGTCCGTCGCGCTGTCCACGACGACGACCGCGGCCACGCTCGGGACCTCCGGGCCGATCCGCCAGCCGCCGAAGGTGATCACGTCGTCGCCCTGGACCAGCGGCGACGACGAGGAGTACGTGAGGGTGGCGTCCTGGATCACGAGATCCTCGAGCGGGATGTCGCCGGTGACCGTCATTTCCTGAGGGTTCCAGACGACCACCTGGGCGGTGGGACCATCGAAGAAGTACGCCTTGGTCTCCGAGACGAAGTGGAACTGGGTGCCGTACTCGCCGAGCTTCGCGAGGCCCTTGCCCTGGAAGCTGACGGTGTCCCCTTCCTCGAGGCTGCCGTCCTCCTGCAGGTCGTAGCGGGTCACGGTCGCCGCGGCGTCGCTCGCCACGAACACCGCGCCTCCGCCGTCCAGCCCGACGCCGAGGGCGCGCCCCTGCACCTCGATGGCGTCGTCCAGCGACAGCGTCTCATCGGAGTCGATGTCGTCCGTCACGATGACGTAGCTCTGCGTGTCGCCGCCGTCCGGCCCGAACACCTGGACCGTGAGGGCGTACGCCGGCCCTGCGTTGGGCGTCCCCCCCGTGCCGCTGGTGGCTCCGCCGGCGCCGGTGCCTTCACCGCCGGCGCCCCCCGCGCCCCCCGCGCCGCCGGTGCCGCCGCTCGTCGCGCCGCTGCTCGTGCCATCGCTCGTGTCGTCGCCGCAGGCGACGAAGCACGGGAGGAGCAGGGTCAGGAGGAGGGCATTCGCGTAGCGCGCACGAAATAACATGAAGGATCTCCTTGTGTCGGGTTTCAACTGCTGTCGCACGAACATCGGCTCACAGGCTCAAGGCGAGCTTGGCGTACGCCGCTCGCCCGGGGCGCTGGACGCCATAGAAGCTGAAGGCCTTCTCGTCGGTGAGGTTCTGCACCTCGACGGTCGAGCTCACCGTCCATCCGCCGCGCTCGACCAGGTACGTGAGCGCGAGCGTGTGCACGAGCTGCGACGGGATCTCCGCCTTGGAATCGGCTGCGCCGCGGCCTTCCGGGCCGACGAAGAAGGCGTGTACATAATCGGCGTGCCAGGTCATGGACAGGACATCACGCCTCGCCGCGATCTCGGGCCACTGCGCGCGCGCGACGACCCCGCCGAACAGGTACGGCTGGTTCTGGATGCGAACGCCGGTCGAGCCGTCCCGGAAGTCCTGCCAGGTGACGTGACCGTCGACCGACAGCCAGTCGCCCGGAGCGGTCCACCCGGCCGTCGACTCGATACCGACGGATCGCGCCGACAGCGTGTTGCCGTACTCCGAGTAGCCCAGGTGCCTTCGCAGCGTGATCAGATCCTCGGTGAAGCGACCGAAGCCGTTGGCGCTGAACCGGAGCTGTCCCGCGCCGGTCCCCGCGCGCTCCAGGGTCACGCCCAGGTTGACGTTGTGGCTCGCCTCCGGCTCCAGGTGGACATTCCAGACGATGAGCCCTCCGTCGCCGAACAGCTCCTCCGGCGTCGGCAGGCGGGTGGCGTACTCGTACGAGGCCTTGGCGTAGAGGGCGTCGGTGAAGCGGAAGCGCAGGCTGTCCCCTGCCCCCACCCGGTGGGTCGCTCGATCGACGTCGCCGATCCGGCCGCTCGGCAGGTGCTCCCGGGTGCGGACGCCGTGCAGGTAGAGCTTGGCGAAGGCGATGTTCGCGAGCCGGCCTTCGAGGGGCCTGGCCTCGTACTCGACGCCTGCCACGCCGCTCCACAGCTCCCGCTCCGCGGTCAGCGGGTCCTTCTCGGGCTCGGCCACGACAAGGTTCCTCCCGGTGCGCGTCACGTGGCTCGGCGAGAGCCCGAAGCGCAGGAGGTGCTCGGTCGCGGGGTGCCAGGCCAGGTTGACGCGAGCGAAGGCGGTGTGCTGGCGGACTTGCTGGTCGTTCGCGTCGTCCCCGACCTCCCCCCGATACGGGCGCTCCACGCAGCCGCCCGACCAGTCGTAGGTGCACGTGGCCACGTCGAGGAAGGTCGTGCGCGCGTACGAGTACCCCGCGAGGGCGTCGAGCCGCGCCCTCCCGGAGAACGGCTGCGCATACCGCAGCAGCGCGCCGCCGGTCTGCCTGCCGAAGGTGACCTCTCCGAAGGGCGGCGACTTGACCCTGCCGTCGAGCATGTCGACGAGCAGGCCGTGCTGCACCTCCTTGTCGTGCGAGGTGAAGAAGGCGCGAAGGAGCAGGCGGTCGGCCCACGGCCGCCGGGCGACCCCCACCTCGGCCGCGCCGCCGGCCGCGACGTAGCCATCGTGGAACCGCCGGGCGCGCGCGGGCGACAGGCGCCCGCTCTCGTCGAACGCCATGACGTCGATCGGGGTGTCGTTCCGCGCGCGATCGACGAACCCGCTCGCGCGGGCGAAGAGGCCGCTCGGCGCGTGCGCGTGGCGCGCGCCGAGGGTCAGCCGGTACGTGCCGAAGGAGCCGACCTGATAGGACGCCGACGCGCCCGTGCCGCGCGTGTCTTGATCGGTCACCAGGTTCACCGCGCCGCCGAGCGCGTCCGTGCCGAAGCGCAGCGGGACGACGCCGCGGTAGATCTCGGCGCGCTCGACGAGGTTGACCGGCACGTTGGCGACCCCGAAGGAGTGCCCGGCGAGGTCGAGCGGCACGCCGTCGAGGAAGAAGCGGATCCGGTCGTCGGTGAGGCCGTTCAGCGAGAAGCGCGCGTCGGAGCCGAGCCCGCCGAGGCGGCGCACGCTCACGCCCTCGGCGCGCGCCAGCACCTGGCCGAGATCCGCGGCCTGACGCTTGGCCTCGACGGTCTCGATCACCTGGACCGCCTGCGCGGAGGTACGGAGCCGCTCGGCCTCGGAGGCCCCCCGCACGCTCACCTCGATCGCGGGCAGAGCTGGCCCTGCGGCGCCAGCGACCGGCGCGGCACCGACGGGTCGTGTGACGGGCGCGGCACCGGCGGCGCCCGCGACGGGCGCGGCCGCGGGGGTCGGCGCAGGCAGCCGGAAGTCGTGGCGGTAGAGGATGCGCGACGCGACGCTCCGGTCGCCTCGCCGGGCGGGCGTGAAGCGGAAGCGCAGCGCCGCTTGCTGCGCGGCCTCGTCGAACCCGTGGCCCGCGGGCTCGGCGATCTCTGCGCTGGTGACACGCCCTTCCGCGTCGATCGTCAGCCGCAGAACGACGCTCCCCTCCAACCCCGCCTCGCGCGCCGCCTGCGGATACGCCGCCTCGACGGCGCCCGTGAGCTCGGGCGGGCGCACCGCGAGCGCGGCGCCATCGCCCGGGGCGCGCGCCGCTGGCGCTGTCTCGGCCCCGGGTGCCGCTCCCTCGTCGCCCTCGTCGGCAGGGGCCTCTTCGCTCGCCCGCGCGTCCGCTGCGAAGGCCAACAGGGCACCGCAGGGGGCGAGGACCAGAGTCCCGGCCAGCGCGGCGCAACGCAAGGGCTGTAATCGAATCATGAGATCACCGGGCATGCTCACCGGAGCGTGACGAAGCGGCGCTCTGGCCGGCTCTGCGCAAGCTGGTTGTCGTGGCGTCTCGCTCGCCGGCTCTTCAGGCCTCTTCGGATGGCGCAGACCGCGCTGGCCAGGGGTCGCCGCCGCGAGCTGTCATGTCAGCGCCCTGGGAGATTCAACCGCTCACGTCCTCCGCCGCCGCCGGGACCGGGACGACGACGACGCGCTTGCACCGCCGGCACTTCAGCTCGACGCCGCCGGGCACATACCGGGCGAGAAGGCTGCCGCAGCCGCAGCGCACGGAATTGGGCTCGGCACGTCCAGCAACGCCGCAGTGATCACACCGGCTGTCGGGCGGAGCCGTCGCCTTCGACATCAGGTTGTCCATCGTGGAACCCCACTTTCAATAATGAAAGTCACTTTCACTTTCAATCGAGAACCTGCCATGCTACCAACAGCGTTGTCAAGCGAAAGCGGTCGGAGAGCGTCCGCGAAACGTCGCGACGTCCGCAGGTCCGAGCAGCGCGAGATCGCGGCCGAAACCGGCGCGATCTCGCGCTCGCTCGGGTCGCCGGCGCCGTGCCTCGCTGGCGCGGACAGGCCCACCACGGGACGGTGGCCCGCGGCGGGGGTCCCAACGAATTCTCTTGACAATGCCCACCCCACCTCACCATAAACGAACTTGAAAGTAGTTTTCATTTTCATTCGCTCGTCGACGCCTAGATGGCCACGCCCATCGCGGCGTCATCGAGGTCCGCTGTCGGGACGACGTCCGGCGCCCCTGCCCTGCGTGCTCTCGGGGCTCGGGCCCCGCTGCGCCGGCGGGCTCCGCTCTCGTTCCAACGGCGCTGGCGCGGGCGTCACGGCCGCCTTTGCGCCGTCGTCGCGGGCCGCGGATCGCCTGCCGCGAGCGTGCCTCTGGCGGCTGTCCCGTCGAGCGCCGGTTGAACCAGGAGGGTTGTCGTCATGGTCGCTCCTCAGGACGCGCGCTGGCCGCTGTCGGCCGCGCAGCACGGTATCTGGCTAGGCCAGCAGCTCGACCCCGCGAGCCCTGTGTACAACGCGGGCGAGTGCGTCGAGATCTGCGGGTCCATCGATCGCGCGATCCTCGAGGCCGCGATACGCCTTGCCGTCTCGGAGGCAGAGGCGCTGCACGTGCGCTTCACGAGCGAGGCGGACGGGCCGCGCCAGCGCCTCGACCCGTCCCCTGACTTCCCTGTACACCGCGTCGACGTCAGCGCGGCGCCGGACGCGTTCGCCGCGGCCGAGGCGTGGATGCGCGAGGATCTCGCGAGGCCGGTGGATCTCGCGCGCGGGCCCCTCTTCACGGAGGCGCTGTTCACGGCGGGGCCCGATCGGCTCTTCTGGTACCAGCGCGCGCACCACATCGCGCTGGACGGCTACGGCTTCTCGCTGATCGCGCGGCGGGTGGCCGAGATCTACACCGCGCGCGTCGAGGGCCGATCGAGCGAAGGCGGCGCCTTCGGGTCGCTGCGCCGGGTCGTCGACGAGGATCTGGCCTACCGCGCCTCCCCCGATCTGGAGCGCGATCGCGCCTTCTGGACGCAGCGCTTCGCCGACCGGCCCGAGCCGGTGAGCCTCGGCGACGAGCCGGCGCCCGCGTCGCGCGCCTGCCTGCGCCGGACGGCGTCGCTCGCGCCGTCCACCGTCGACCGGCTGAAGGACGTGGCGCGCCAGGCGAAGGCGACCTGGCCTGACGTCGTGGTCGCCGCGACCGCGGCGTACGCGCACCGGCTCACCGGCGCGCCCGAGATCGTCCTGGGGCTGCCCGTGATGGGGCGCCTCGGCTCGGTGTCGCTGCGCATCCCGGGCATGGTCATGAACATCGTCCCGCTCCGGGTGCCGGTCGCGGAGGGCGCGAGCCTGGTCGATGTCGCCCGGCAGGTCGCGGCCGAGCTCGCGGCCATCCGGCCGCACCTGCGGTATCGCTACGAGCAGCTCCGCCGGGATCTCAAGCTGATCGGCGGCGGCCGCCGGCTGTTCGGCCCGGTGGTCAACATCATGCCGTTCGATTACGACCTGCGCTTCGCGGGGCATCGCGGCGTCGCGCACAACATCTCCGCCGGCCCGGTCGAGGATCTGTCGTTCGGCATCTACGCGAGGTCGGACGGGCGCGGGCCGCGGCTCGACCTCGACGCCAACCCGGCCTGCTACGGCGACGAGGATCTCTCGGCGCACCAGCGGCGCTTCCTCGCGTTCCTGGAGGCGGTCGCCGCCGCCCCCGAGCAGGCCCTCGATCGCGCCGAGATCGACCTCCCCCGGGCCGCGGCGCGCGCGCCCGGCGCGCAGGCGGCCGGGCAGCCCGGCGCGCTGCTCGACGGGGGCCCGCTGCCCGCGCCGGCGCGCCCCGTCGTCGAGCAGATCGCCCTGCGCGCGCGCGAGCAGCCGGACGCGACCGCCGTCCACCACGGCCTCGAGCGCGTGACCTACGGCGAGCTCGACCTCGCCGCCCGGCGGCTCGCCGCCCGGCTGGCCGCGCTCGGCGCCGGGCCGGACACGCTGGTCGCGGTGCTCCTGCCGCGCAGCATCGGCGCCATCACCGCGATCCTCGGCGCGCTCTACGCTGGCGCAGGCTACCTCCCCCTCGATCCGGACGGGCCGCAGCCGAGGACGACGGCGATCCTCGACGACGCCAGGCCGGCGATCGTCGTCACGACGTCGCAGCACGCCGCGAAGGTGGGGAGCGATCGCGCGGCGCGCCTCGTGCTCCTGGACGAGGCGATCCACGGCGCGCCGGCGCGGGCGCTGGTCCAGGGCGCGGAGGAGCACCTGGCGTACGTCATCTACACGTCCGGCTCCACCGGCCGCCCGAACGGCGTCATGATCGAGCGCGGCGCGCTGGCCCACTTCGTGGCGGCCGCGACCCACCGCTACGATCTGCGCCGCGACGACCGGGTGCTGCAGTTCGCGCCGCTGCACTTCGACGCCAGCGTCGAGGAGATCTTCCTGACCCTGTGCGCGGGCGCCGCCCTGGTGCTGCGCACGGACGAGATGCTGCAATCCGTGCCGCGGCTGCTCGACGCCTGCGAAAGGCACCGGATCACCGTCCTGGATCTGCCGACCGCGTTCTGGCACGAGCTCGCCTACGGCCTCTCGACCGGCGCGGCGTCGCTCCCCGAGCGCGTCCGCACCGTCATCATCGGCGGCGAGGCGGCGCTGCCCGAGCGCGTCGAGCGCTTCCGCCGCGCCGTCGGTCGGCGCGCGCGGCTGCTCAACACCTACGGCCCCACCGAGGCGACCGTCGTCGCCTCGGCCGCCACGCTGAGCGGCGGCGACGCGCCGGACGAGGCGCAAGAGGACAGACACGAGGCGCCGATCGGTACGCCGCTGCCCGGGGTTCGCGCGGCCATCATCGACACGCACGCGCACGGCCGGCTGGTCCCGCAGGGCGCCGTGGGCGAGCTCCACCTCATCGGGCCCGGGCTGGCGAGGGGGTACCTCGGGCGGCCGGACCTCGACGCCGCGCGCTTCGTCGTGCTCGACCAGCTGGAGGGCCGCCCGCGCGCGTACCGCACCGGCGACCTGGTCCTCCAGCGGGCCGACGGGCAGATGGTCTTTGTCGGGCGCGTCGACGACGAGCTCAAGATCAGCGGCCACCGCGTCGATCCGCTCGAGATCGAGGCCGCGCTCCTGCGCCACCCTTCCGTGCGGGAGGCGGCCGTCATCGGGCACGCCTCGGCCGGCGGCGGCAAGCGCCTGTCCGCGTTCCTCGTCGCCGGAGACCCCGCCCCGTCGCCGGCCGAGCTCCGCCGGCACGCGCGCTCGCTGCTCCCCGCGGCCGCCATCCCCTCGGCCTTCGTGCTCACCGATCGGCTGCCGAGGACGAGCTCCGGCAAGATCGACCGCAAGGCGCTGCGGGAGGCGCCGATCGCCGCGGCGGCGGAGCCGCCTGCCGCCGCGACGGCGCTCGAGCGGCAGCTGCTGCAGGTCTGGGAGCAGGTGCTCGGCGTGAGCGGCCTGTCGGCGCACGACGATTTCTTCGAGCGCGGCGGCCAGTCGCTGCAGACGATCCAGGTCGCCAACCGGCTCAGCGTCGATCTCGGACGGGAGATCCCCGTCGCGATGATCTTCCGCCACCCGACCGTCGCGGCGCTCGCGCGCGCCCTCGACGAGGCGCAGGGCGCGGCGGCGGCGCAGACGAGCGGCGAGCCCCCCGGCGCCATGCTGGCCGACGCCGAGCTCCCCGAGGACGTCGTCCCCCGATCGCTCGCGTGGTCCGGCGGCGGCGGTCGCCCGCGGCAGGTCGTGCTCACCGGCGCGAGCGGCTTCGTCGGCGCGCACCTGCTCCACGAGCTCCTGACGCAGACGGACGCGACCGTGGTCTGCCTGGTGCGCGCCGCGAGCGAGGCGCACGCAGCGGAGCGGATCCGGCAGGCGCTCTCGAAGCAGCGCCTGCCGGTGGACGGCATCGACGCGCGGGTGCTCGCCGTGCCCGCCGACCTGACGCAGCCCCGCCTCGGCCTGAGCGCCGCGCGGTTCGGCCAGCTCGCCGCGGAGTGCGACGCCATCTACCACAACGCCGCGGTGGTGAGCCTCGTGCGCGACTACCGCAGCCTGCGCGCCGCCAACGTGATCGGCACGCGCGAGGCGCTCCGCCTGGCCGCGGCGGCGCGCCCCAAGCCGCTGCACCACGTGTCGACGCTCGCCGTGGCCCCGGGCATCGCGGCGAGCCCCGAGGTCGCGGAGGCGTTCGTGCCGCCGCACCCCGGCCTGCGCGACGGCTACCAGCAGAGCAAGTGGGCGGCCGAGCGCCTGGTGCAGCAGGCCGCGGAGCGCGGGCTGCCGGTCGCCGTGTACCGCCTGGGCCGCGTCGTCGGCGCGCCCGACACGGGCGTCGTCAACGAGCAGGATCTGGTCTTCCGGCTGCTGCGGGCCGGCATCCCCGCCGGCGTCCTGCCCGATCTCGACGTGAGGGAGGTGTGGACGCCCGTCGACTACGTCGGGCGCGCGATCGTGCGGCTCTCGCTTACCACGCTTACCGCGCAGACCACGGGCGCCGTGGTCAACGTCGCCCCTGCGCCCGAGGTCCGGCTGACGGAGCTCTTCGACTGGGCGCGCGACTACGGCTACCCGGTCGAGCGGCGCCCGGTCGCGGCGTGGCGCGCGCGGCTGAAGGACGGCGCCGACGCCGCGGACAGCGCCACGCTCGCGTTCTTCGATCTGCAGTCGGCCCCGGCCGACGGAGAGGCGACCTTCGGCATCGGGCGCGTGCGCTGCGACAACCTGGAGCGCGGCCTGGCTGGCACCGGCATCACGTGCCCGTCGATCGATCGCGCGCTCCTCTACCGCTACCTCGATCGCTGCGTCGAGGAAGGCCTCCTGCCGCCCCCTTCCAGCGCGGCGCGGCGAGCGCCGCGCCCCTCATGACACCGGCTCACGGACGAGAACCTCTAGCCAGAGAGAACGACCACGATGACCACACAGACGATCGACCCACGGGACAGGAAGCAGGGAGGCGGCGCGCCGCAAGGCGCCGCGGAGGGGCTCCGGCTCGACCGCTCGAACGCGCTGCTCGCCGAGGCGCGCCGGCTCATCCCCGGCGTCACGCAGTCGCTCATGAAGCGGCCGGAGATGTTCGCGCTCGGCTCGTTCCCCGTGTACCTCGAGGGCGGCGAGGGCGCGCTGGTGCGCGACGTCGATGGGAACCAGTACATCGACTACATCTGCGGGCTCGGGGCGAACACGCTGGGGCACAACCACCCGGCGGTCGTCGACGCCATCCGGCGGCGGCTCGACAGGGGCATCCTTCACTCGCTGCCGACGGAGGTCGAGGTCACCGCCACGCAGGACCTCGTCGCGATGACCCCGGGCGCCGAGATGGCCCGCTTCTTCAAGACCGGCGCGGACGCGACGTCCGCGGCCATCCGGCTCGCCCGCCACGTGACCGGCAGGGAGAAGGTCGTCACCATCGGCTACAACGGCTGGCACGACCACTTCATGTTCGACACCCCGGGCGTCCCGGCGGTGCTGCGCGAGTACACCCACCGCATGCCGCTCATGGCCGAGGCCGACGAGCAGCCGCTGCTCGATCTCATCGCGAGCAAGGGCCCGGAGCTCGCGCTCGTGCTGCTCTCGCTGCCCTACAAGCGGTGCGTCTCGGCGGAGTACCTGCGCAAGGTGCGCGAGGCGTGCCGCGCCCAGGGCGTGCTGTTCGTCCTCGACGAGGTCGTCACCGGGTTCCGGCTCGCGCGCGGCGGCGCGCAGGAGTACTACCAGATCGAGGCCGATTTCGTCTGCTTCTCGAAGGGCATCGCCGCGGGCATGCCGCTGTCGGCGATCGCCGGGCCGCGCCAGGTGATGAGCCGGCTCTCGGAGCTCCAGGTGTCGACGACGTTCGGCGGCGAGATGCTCTCGCTCGAGGTCTGCAGGGCGGCGCTGCGCGAGTACCGCGAGACCGACACCATCGCGAAGGTCGCCGCGCTCGGGAAGCGGCTCCGCGAGGGCATCAACCGGCGCGCGGAGCAGGGCGGCTTCCCGCTGCGCGTCGTGGGGTACGACGCGATCCCCTTCTTCCTCATGGCCGAGGATCTGGCCGTCCACACGAAGCGCATGGAGCCGTTCGTCGGCGCGATGGCGAGGCGCGGCGTCCTGCTGCGGCGCGACGTCAACTTCCTCTGCGGCGCGCACACCGAGGCGCAGATCGATCACACGATCGACGCGGCGCACGACGCGCTGCTCGAGCTGGCGAGCCGCGGCGTGATCGAGCGCGGCGCGGGCGCGAAGGCCCAGAGCTGAGCCCACGGTCGTGCAGAACGCTCGCTCCGAACGGACCCTCCTGTTCCTCATCGCCGCGGTCCAGTTCGTCAACCTGCTCGACTTCATGGTCGTCATGCCGCTCGGGCCGGACTTCGCGGTCGCGCTCGGCATCCCGATGTCCGACATCGGCCTGATCGGCGGCAGCTACACCGCGGCGGCGGCGGTCTCGGGGGTCGCCGGCGCGTTCTTCCTGGACCGCTTCGACCGGCGCAGCGCGCTCGCCGTCGCGATGCTCGGCCTCGTCCTCGGCACGGCCGCTGGCGGCCTCGCTACCGGCCTGCCGAGCCTCCTCGCGGCGCGCGTGCTCGCCGGGGCCTTCGGGGGGCCCGCGACCTCGATCGCGTTCTCCCTCGTCGCGGACGCGATCCCGCCGGAGCGGCGCGGCAAGGCGATGGGCGTCGTGATGGGCGCCTACTCCCTGGCCGCGGTGCTCGGGGTGCCGGCCGGCCTCGAGCTCGCGCGGCGCGGCGGCTTCCAGGCGCCGTTCTTTGCCGTCGCGGCGCTCGGGCTCACCGTCGCGGGGCTCGCGCTGCTGCTGCTCCCCTCGATGCGCGGCCACCTCGCCGGGGCGCGGGCGCCCGGGACCGCCCTGCGCGAGCTCCGCGCGCTCGTCGGCCGCCCGCTCGTGCTGCTCTCGTACTCGACGACGGCAGTCATGACGATGGCGTCGTTCCTCGTCATCCCGAACATCTCGGCCTACGTGCAGCACAACCTCGGCTATCCGCGCGAGCGGCTCGGCCTGCTCTACCTCGTGGGCGGCGCGCTCACCTTCGTCGTGATGCGCACCGCGGGCGCGCTGATCGATCGCGTCGGCGCGTTCCGCACGAGCCTGGTCGGGGCGGCGATGCTCGTGGCCGTCCTCTATGGCGGGTTCCACTCGTACGTGCCGGGGCTGCCCGTGCTCGTCGTCTTCGTCGCCTTCATGACCGGGACGGCGATCCGCAACATCTCCCACAGCACGCTCGCCTCGAAGGTCCCGCTCCCCTCCGAGCGGGCGCGCTTCGGATCCATCCAGTCGGCCGTGGATCACCTCTCGTCGGCGCTCGCCGCGTTCCTCGCGGCCAGGATGCTGCACGAGCTCCCCGACCAGCGCCTCGACGGCATGGGCGCCGTGGCCGCGCTGGCGATCGCCTTCACGCTCGCGTCGTCGTGCTTGATCTTCCTGATCGAGCGACACCTCGCCCTCGGCGCGTCGAGCAGCGCCGGCGCTGCGCGCGCGCTGGAGGGCCGGGGCTAGTCGACGAGCGCGGGAGTCCAGAGAGCGCGCCTCCATCTGGGCGCCCCTCACCTGGCTGACCTGGTTTCCATCTCCGATTCCCCTCGGTGGGAACAACAACCCATCGGGGGCACCTCCCCTTCTGATGCTGGAGAAAAGCTCCAGGGGTCGGCTTGCACGGCCGCTCTTCACATGCTCTTTGTCGGTGACCTCATCCATGGTGTCCCCGTCTCTCGTCCCGCGCCTCGCGGGATGCCTTGGCTGCCTCGTCGCGGCCCTCGTCCCGCGCATCGTCGTCGCCGTCATCCCGGCCGAAGCCTCGCCTCCTCCGGTCGCGGCCGTCGCGCCGATCACAGAGGTTCCGCCCCGCGCGAAGGGCGCGCCTGAGCCCCTCATCGACGGCGCCGCGCGCTCCGTCGTCGCCGTGGCCGTCTCGCATCGCGATCCCCGGGGCGGCGAGCGACGCGTGAGCCTGTGCAGCGGCGCGCTCGTCGAGCCGAACCTCGTCTTGACGGCGCGTCACTGCATCTCGCGCAACCTGACCGCGGCCCCTCGCTGCGATCGCTCGGGCAGGTCGCACAACGGCGATCACGTCGGCGGAGACATCGATCCTTCCGAGATCGCCATTTACACCGGGGACCATATCGATGTCTCCCGCGACGCCGCGCGGGCGCGCGCCGTGGCCACGCTGCACGGGAAAGAGCGCGTCCTCTGCGATGCGGACATTGCCTATCTGGTGCTCGATCGGCCCCTCACCGACGTGGCGCCCCTGCGGATGCGCGAGGTCGGGGCGCTCGATCCAGGCGACAGCGTGGTCGCCGTCGGGTACGGCGGCGGAGCGGTAAGCCGGCTCGGCGTCCGCGCCGCGCGCGGTCCGCGCCTCGTCGCCGCCGTCGGGCCCCGCGCCGATCCGGCGACCGGCAAGGTCCTCGGTCCGCGCGAGTTCGAGATCGAGGGGGCGACCTGGGCCGGCGACTCGGGAGGTCCGGTGATCGACGCCGACCGCGGCGACGTGGTGGGCATCACGTCGCGAGGCGCGGGGTGCACCGCGGCTGGCAACCACGTTTATACGCGCACGGACGCCTTCGCCGCGCTGACGGCCGAGGCCCGCACGGCCGCGCTCGCACGACGCTGAGCGCCGCGCGCCATCGCGCCGGCTCGCCTCGCCGAGCGCGAGGGGCAGGACGCGGCAGGGGCAGGCCGTGTGCAGCCGCGGCACAGCGCGCGACGCGCGGGCGTGCCGGCACGTCGCTCGCATCGCGCGGAGTCAACGGAAGACAGACACGGGATCGACGCTCATGCGGGCAGGGTCGCGTGCGCGATGACGCTGCTTCGCCCGCGCCGATGACCACTTCCCGGAGGGATCGGAACCATGTCGTTGCTGGACACCACCAGGGGCTTCTTGACGCCCGAGCTCATCTCGGCCGCAACGAAGGGGCTGGGCCTGAGCGATGAATCGCCGACGAACGTGCGCGGCGCCGCGGAGAGCTCGGTGCCGACGCTGCTCGCCGGGATGGCTCAGGTCGCCTCTTCGGAGAGCGGCGCAGCGCAGCTGTTCAGGATGATCACCGAGCGGGACTACGAAGGTCTGCTCGGGAGAGCAGGGCCCCTCCGCGCCGAGCAGGCCGAGGCGCTCTCGCACCATGGGCAGTCGATGATCGCCCGCTTGTTCGGCGACCGCGCGAGCGGGATGATCGATCTCATCTCCCGCTCCTCCGGCGTGGAGCAGCGGTGCTCGACCGCGATGCTCGGCCTGGTCGCTCCGATCGTCGCGTGCGTGCTCGGCCGCGAGGTGAGGTCGAGAGGGCTGACCGCGCGAGGGCTCGCCGATCTGCTCTCTCATCACACGCAAGCCTTCAAGGACGATCCACGCGCCCCGGCGGGCCTCGCTGGATTCCTCGCTCCCTCCATGGCGGCGAGCGCTCCTTTCGTCGCGGCGGCGGCGCGCGAACGGCCGCATGATGCGGTATCACCCGTCCCGTCCCGAACGACGGAGTCGTCAACCCCGCTTCCCTCGCGTGAAGGGCCTGCCCGTCAACGTCAGACGCGAGAATGGCTGCTCCCGACCTTGCTGGCAGCGGCGGTCCTCGGAGGCCTCTGGGCGTTCGTCCGCGAACGCAGGCCGGAGCGCACCGCCGCCGAGCCCACGCACGAAGCGCCGATCGCGGCGGCTCCGAGGGACGATCTCGCTCAGCCCGCCGCGCCGCCGCCGCAGGTCGAGCCGCCGCGCGCCGAGGCGCCCACGGCCGCCGCGCCCGGCGAGGCGCCCCCCAGCGCGCCGGAGATCGTCGAGCAGCTCAGGATCACGGCCGGAGAGATGACGCTCCCGGGCGGCAAGGTCCTCTCCGTCGACGAGCACGGCTCCGAGGCGGAGATCGCGCGGTACCTCGACGCCGGAGCCGCGGATGGCCCCAAGCGCTTCTCGATGGAAGGCGTGAACTTCCGCTTCGGGACCACGGAGTTGACCGAAGCTTCGCGGCCGAAGCTCGAAGCGCTGGCCGTCATCCTCAGCGCCTATCCCTCCGCGCGGGTGCGCATCGAAGGGCACACCGACGCCGTGGGCGGCGCCGAGGGGAACAGATCGCTGTCGCTGGCGCGAGCCCAGGCGGTGCGCAACGAGCTCACCGCGCGACAGATCGCTCCCCATCGCATCGAGGTGGCCGGGATGGGCGCCGAGCAACCGGTGGCGTCGAACGACACCGCCGGCGGACGCGCGCAGAACCGCCGGATCGACGTCATGGTCCTGAGCCTCTGAAGCGGCGACTCACCCCTCTGCGCCAGGAGCAAGGTACCGGCGCCGGCCTGCGGAAGCAGGGTACCGGCGCCGGCGAAAGGCCGGCGCATGGCCGCTCGGCTCTTACGTGTGCACTCTCGGGAGGACTTGCTCGAGGACGCCGACGCCGCCGTTGTCCTTCTCCACGTGGAAGCGGACCACCAGGTTGTTGTTCTTGTCCCAGTCGTCTGCTCCGTCGCTCGGATCGAGGATCGCAAAGTTGCGATGCGTGACGCAGTACCTGTGTTCTGACCCCGAGATCTCCCGGAGGAACCCCTTGATGTCGCCGTTGAACAGGTTCTGACTGCCGCCGTTCGTCAGCAGCGAGAGGATGATGCGGGACATCCCCTTGGGGGCAGGGCGCGCGATGCCGGACGCGGTCACCTGATAGAGGCGCGGTCGCGAGCGCGGCTGCCCGAACCCGAGGACCGTGTCGATGTGCGCCATCGTGCCCACGTGGATGTCGCCGCCCATGAGCGTCACCTGGGTGCGAGGGCTGAAGCCGGCGAAATTCATGAGAGACATCAGGAAACGCCTGCATTCGTTCTGGTTGTTGGAGGCAGCCCAGCCGTCCCGGATGTCATCGACGGAGGCCATGTTGAACGTGTTCGTGAGCGCCTCCGCGGCTGCGAGCGGCAGGTAGACGACGGGCGTGCCGACCACGACGAAGAGGTGCCTTAGATCGAGCGCCGCGAGCTCGTTGAGCCTGAGCTCGAGGTCGTCGAGCTGTTGCTTGCCGAGGATCGTCCCGTTCTTCCACGAGCGCTGCGACCGCCCATCGACCGCGAGGATGGCGACGTCGCCGTGCTTCGCGATCCAGCCGAACCCCGAGCTGCTCACGCGGTCCCTCGGGCTCAGCGCCGCCTGAAACTCCTTGAACGCCTGCTCCGCGGCCCTGTAGCGCTCCACGGCCGGCGGGGAGCCGTCGTTGTTGTTCGACCCCCACCCATCGTAGATCTCGTGGTCGTCCCACATCATGACGTTCGGACAGCTCCCGAGGACCGCCGCCACGTCAGGGTGCGACCACGTGTGCACGTAGTGCCTGCGGTACGCGGCGGTGCGCCCCTCCGAGGCCGACCAGCCCGTGGGATCGCCGTCGCCGTAGATCTGGTCACCGGCGTGAACCAGGAGGTTCACCTTCCCTTCGTCCACGAGGGCCTTGAGCGCCCGCCACATCGCCCCGCGCCGCTCCTTGGGAAACTCGTGGTTGTCGATGTCGTTGCAGCTCACGAGGCCGATTCGAATCGGCCCGTTCGTGACGGTGCGGAAGGCGGAGCCGTTGATGCTCAGGTTGTCCGCGGGTGTGGGGAGCGGATCTCCTGCGTCGTGCTCCACGATGCCATAACGAACCCTCTCGCCGCTCAGCCCGCTCAGCTCGAACGTGGCGAGCCCGAACGGCGGCGCGCTGCTGATCGGCACGTCGAGCGTGCGAACGCCGTTGTCGTCCGCGAACGCCAGCCTCGCCCTCCCCTTGGGCCTCTCGAAGACGGCCAAGATCCTGCTGGTTGTCTGCGTCGTGTGTCCGATGACTGCGCTTTTGAACGCCATGGTCCGCCTCTCTGGCGAGAGCTCGTCAGGCTGAGGGAAGAGGCGCCGTGGTCCTGGCGGGCACTCTCCCCTATGTTTCGTCGCGGGCGGCCGGACGCAAGTTTTTCGGCTCGCTCGAGGCGCTCGCGAGAGGGGCAAGGCGTCGGGCCAGAGGCGCTCTCCGCTCGCGCTCACCGCGTGAGAGGGGCGGGAGCGTGGCGTCGGCGGGCGCGACGCCGGCGGCGACCACGGCATCGCATCGCCGCCTCAGAACGCCGCCGTCACCGTCGCTCCCAGGTTCAGCATCGTCCCGTCGGCCCGGCCTCCGGCGACGCCTGCGCCGCGCCGCCCTGCGCGAGGGCGAGCCCCGCGGTAAGGGAGCGGTGCGAACCCGCGCCCCCTCCGGCGGATCCCGCGAAACATGCGCGCGCGGCCGTAGACTGGGCCGCCCTGGCGCGCTAGTCGGTATCCGTCGTGGATCCCAGCCCTCGAAGCAGCCCGGACGAACGCCGCCCCCGCCTCGCGCTCCAGGCCGTGCTGCCGGAGGAGCTCGCCGGCGCGTGCGGCATCGACCTCACCGACGCGCGCCGCATCGTCTCCCTGGCGCACCGCCTCGGCGAGCTGCCCGCCCGCGCGCCCGCGACCGTCCGGCGCGCCGCGCTCGACGCGGCGCGCTCGGCGGGCGAGATCAGGACGCTCGCGCTCGTCGAGCGGCGCGCGAGCGCCGAGGATCCGTTCGTGAAGTACGCCTTCCGCCTCGAGGACGGCGCGACGGTCGAGTCGGTGCGCATCCCGCTCGAGCGGCCAGGCCGGTACTCGGCGTGCGTGAGCTCGCAGGTCGGCTGCGCGCTCGCGTGCGCGTTCTGCGCCACCGGACGCATGGGCCTCACGCGCAACCTGGAGGCCTGGGAGATCGTCGAGCAGGTGCGGCTCATCCGCCGCGATCTCGACGCCACCGTAGGCGGCGGCGCGCGCGTCCATGGAGTGCTGTTCCAGGGCATGGGCGAGCCGCTCGCCAACGCCGACCGGGTCATCCAGGCGATCCGGGTGCTCTCCGAGCCGAGCGCGCAGGCCATCGACATGCGCAACATCACCGTCTGTACGGCGGGGCTCCCGTCCGGCATCCGGCGGCTCGCGGCCGAGGTCCCCGCGGTCCGGCTCGGCCTGTCGCTCGGCTCGGTGCGCCCCGGCAAGCGGCGCCTGCTCATGCCGATCGACGGCGCGCACCCGCTCGAGGAGGTCCTCGCGGCCGTGGGCGAGCACGCGCGCGCGAGCGGGCACGCGCCGATGTGGGCGTACACGCTCCTCGCGGACCGGAACGACACGGACGAGGACGCCGCGTGCCTGGCCGCGCTCGCCCGCGGCTTCGCGGCGCAGCACGGCATCTCTCCCCGGCTCAGCCTCATCCCCTACAACGCGATCGGCGCGCCCGGCGATCCCCTGCCCTCGCCGGACGGCGGCGATGAACGCGGCGCGTCGGCCGATCCGTTCGTGCGCTCGGCGCGGCTCGACGCCTTCCGCGCGGTCCTCTCCGCCGCCGGCGTCGGCTCGATCGTGCGCTACTCGGGCGGGGGCGACGTCGGCGCGGCGTGCGGGCAGCTAGCGCGGCCTTCGGCGGAGGCGCCGCGGCCGGGCGGCCGCCGGGCGCCGCCCCGCGCCGGGGCGACCGTGGGCGCGGCCGACGTCGGGCCGAGCGCGCCGCCCAGGCCAGCATGAGCGTCGCTATGGATCCCTGCTCCCACGCGCGCTAGCTTGCGCGCGTGTTCGGCTTCAGCTTCGGCGAAATCATGGTGCTCGCCATCGTGGGCATCATCGTGGTCGGTCCCCGGCGGTTGCCTGCGATGATGCGGTCGGCGGGGAGCTGGATCGCCAAGCTCCGCCGCTTGAGCACGGAGCTCCGGACGCAGAGCGGCATCGACGATCTGATCCGCCAGGAGGGGCTCGAGCGCGAGCTCCGCGAGCTCCGCGCCCTGTCGCGGGTCAACGTGATCGAGACGCTGGTGAACCCCGTCGTCGGCGCCGTGACCGCCGGTGCGATCGCCTCGTCCACGCCGCGCGTGAGGCCGCCGGATCCCGAGCCGCCGCCGCCGCCCGTCGTGCAGCCGCCCCGCGAGCGCGAGTACCCCGTCCTCGGCTGCGACGCCTACGGAGTGACGCTGGACGCGGCCCCGGACGGCGCCGCCGGCCTGCCGGTCGCACCGGAAAGCGCAGCCCCCACGGAGACCGCGAAGGCGGCGGACGCCACGACCGGTGTGGTCGGCGCAGATGCCACGGCTAGCGCGGCGGACGCCACGGTCGACGTCGAGGCCGCCGCGGCGACAGCGCCCGTGGCCGCAGAGACCGCCGCGGCGACAGCGCCCGTGGCCGCAGAGACCACCGCGGCGACAGCGCCCGTGGCCGTAGAGACCACCGCGGCGACAGCGACCGCGACCGCAGAGACCACCGCGGCGATAGCGCCCGCGGCGGCAGAGACCGCCGCGGCGACGCAGGGCGTGGCGACCGGAAACGGAGCGACGTGATGAGCCAGGAGCAGGCGGCGGTGAAGAGCGGCTCCCCGGGGGCGGAGGGCGCGCCGAGCGACGCCGCGGAGGATCCGGGCGAAGACAAGCCGATGTCGTTCTGGGAGCACCTCGACGAGCTGAGAAAGCGGCTCGTCCGGAGCCTCCTTGTCTTCTTCGCGGCCTGCGTCGTGGGGTGGGAGGTGCGCGAGGAGCTCTTGCACTTCCTGACCGTCCCGTTCGTGCAGGCGTGGCGGGAGCAGAGCCTGGCCGGCAACCCCTCGCTCCACTTCGGCGCGCCCGCGGCCGCGTTCGTCGCTTACTTCAAGCTGTCGATGATCGGCGGCGCGGCGATGGCCTCGCCGTTCATCTTCTACCAGCTGTGGGCGTTCGTCGCGCCCGGCCTCTACGCCAAGGAGAAGCGCTACGTCATCCCGTTCGTCCTGTTCTCGACGATCCTGTTCGTCGGCGGCGGCTGGTTCGGCTGGCGAGCGGCCTTCCCGATCTCGTTCGGTTACTTCCTCAGCCTGGCCGGCACGGTCGGCGGCGACGGGGTGACGATCACGCCGACCGTGATGATGGGCGACTACCTCGACTTCGTCGCCCAGCTCCTGCTCGGCTTCGGGATCATCTTCGAGATCCCGCTCATCGTGCTCTTCCTCTCCATCGCCGGCATCATCAACTACATCCAGCTCATCCTGTTCGGCCGCTGGTTCGTGTTCGGCGCCTTCATCCTCGCCGCCATCCTGACGCCGCCGGACATCACGAGCCAGCTCGTCATGGCCGTGCCGATGTGCCTGCTCTACGTGCTCTCGATCGGCCTCGCGTACCTCTTCGGCAAGCCGCCGACCGACGCCCAGCGCGCGGCGTACAAGGCGCGCAAGGAGAAGGAAGTCACCAAGGGCTGACGGGCGGCGCAGCGCCGGCCGGGCCGCCTGCGCTGCGTCGTCCGTGCGCCGTCCTCCGCGCGGCGTCGCGCACGGCAGACCGCTGCGCTGCTCCTTCCGCCCGCCGTCCTCCGCGCGGCGTCGCCCACGGCAGACCGCTGCGCTGCTCCTTCCGCGCGCGCCGTCCTCCGCGGCGGCGCAGTCAGGCGGCGGGCGCGGCCGCCGCGGGCGCGGCCTTCCGGCTCCGCGCCATGTGGATCGCGACCGCGGCGCCGGCCATCGCGAGCCCGATGAGCTGCGACGTGGACAGGCCAACGAAGCCCCCGCGATCGTCGGCGCGCACGAACTCGAGCACGAAGCGCCCGAGCGCGTAGAGGCCGAGGAACGTCGCGAAGACCTGCCCGTCGTACCGCTTCCGCCCGTGCACGTAGAGCAGGCAGATCGCCGCGATGGCGAACGACATCGCCGACTCGTAGATCTGCGTCGGGTGCACCGGGTGCGACGGCAGGCGCGGGCTCGTGAGCTCGAGCAGCTTGAACTGCGCGTCGCTCGCGGGGCTGTTCGGCGGGAACGAGAGCCCGAACGCCCCGTCGGTGCGCAGGCCGAAGCAGCAGCCGGCGAGCAGGCAGCCCATCCGGCCGAACCCGAGGCCCAGCGGGACGGCGAAGCCCGCCATGTCCGCCGCCTTCCAGAACGGGAACCGATCGCGCTTGAGCAGCCAGTACGCCATCGCCGACGCGCCCACGAAGCCGCCGTAGTACGTCAGGCCGCCCGCCCAGAACTTCGCCCACGCCAGGCAATCGCGCTCGACCGGGTGGCAGACCCCCTTCGCCGCGTCCCACACGCCGTGGTACCGCGACGCGCAGAGCGCCTGCTCGACCTTCCAGTCGACAAGCGACGGGTCGGTGCACAGGTGCACGTAATCCCAGAAGTATCCGTCGGCGACGACGTGGAGGAGCCTGCCGCCGACGACGCCCGCGAGCAGGCAGGCGAGCCCCAGGTCGACGATCACATCCGGGTTCTCGCCGATCCGCCGCGCCCACAGCGCGCCGATGGCCGTCGCGAAGAGGAAGCCGGTCAGGAGCAGCAGGAAGTAGGCAGGGAACGCGACGTCGAGCAGGCGGAACAGCTCGGGCCGCATGATCAGCCCGCGGACGCCTTCGCGCCGGACGCCTTCCCTGCGAGCTCGGGGCGGTGGGGGGAGAACATGTCGATCGCCATCAGCCCGACGCCCGCGACGATCGCGATGTCGGCCACGTTGAACGTCGGCCACACGAACGTCGAGGTGAGCCGGACCTGGATGAAGTCGATGACGTACCCGTAACGGATGCGGTCGACCAGGTTCCCGAGCGCACCGCCGAGCACGAGCGGCAGCCCCCACCTGAGCGCGATCTGGGAGGGGTGGAGCTTGCGGTACAGCGCGACGATGAAGACGATCGCCCCGAACGAGACCAGGAGGAAGAACGGGCGGCGGATCGCCTCGCTCTCGTCGCCCAGGATGCCCCACGCCCCGCCGTGGTTCTTCGCGAAGATCATGTTCAGGTGATCCTTGATCACCTCGATCTTCCGGAACGAGAGCGGCCGCGGCGCGGCGGTGAGGTCCGTGAGCGCCTGCGGCTCCAGCCGGTCCTTGGCCCACCACTTCGTGCCGAGATCGGCGGCCAGGGTGATCGCCGAGACGACGATGAGGAACACGTACGACGGCCGGTAGGCGGGCTTCGTCGGCGCGACCACGTCGTCGGCGTCCCCTTCCTGCGAGGAGCCGCGCCCCTCGTGGTCGCGTTCACCGGCAGAGGCCGGCGGCTCGCCGGCCGGCGCGTTCAGGGGCGCGGAGCGATGCGACTCCGCATGGGTACCTTCGGTCTCAACGGGAGCGTCTCGCGGCGTCGCGTCTTCAGTCATGCGGAGCGCGTTCCTCTACGACAAACCGAGCGCTCCGGCAAAGGCTTCCCTCCGCAGGCGCCGCCGCGCGCGTCTTTCACGCCTTGCGCGTGTCACGTGACGTGCGTGACTTGCGCGCGCCGCGGCGCGCCGCGCCGCGCCGCGCCGCCCCACGCGCCGTCTGCTCCGGCCGAGCCGCCCGCTCGCATCCTTCAGCTGGCCGGCGGCACAGGCGGAGGCGCTTCCGTCGATAGCGGAGGGGTGGGGTCGCCGCCCGCCGGGCCCTCCGAGGCGCCGCGCGCGTCTGGAGACGGCGCGCTCGCGCTGCGGGTCGCGACGATCATGTCCTTGGACATCAGGATGACCCCCGCGACGATCGCGATGTCCGCCACGTTGAACGTCGGCCAGTGATACTCCCGACCGCCGCGGATCACGTACATGTCGATGAAGTCGATCACCCAGCCGTAGCGGATCCGGTCGACCAGGTTGCCCATCGCGCCGCCGAGCGCCAGCGCGAGCCCCCACTTCATCCCCGTCTGGTCCCTGTGGACGCGCCGGTAGATCGAGAAGATGAAGACCATCGCCGCGGCGGAGACGAACAGGAAAAACGGCCGCCGCAGACCGTCCGGGAGGCCGCGCAGGAAGCTCCAGGCGCCGCCGGGGTTCTGCGCGAAGATGAAATCGAGGTGGTCCGGGATGATCGTGAGGACCTTCGCGCCCGACCGCTTCGGGTCGAACCCGGTGAGGCGCGCGTGCGCCCACCCCTTCGTCACCAGGTCGGCGGCGCACGAGACGAGCGCCACGACGGCCAAGAAGCGGAGCGAGGCGCGCTCCTCGCTGGGGAGGTCGTCGGGAAGGTGCGCGACGGGCGACGCTTGCGGTGCGTCCGAGGACATCGTCCTCGCTTCTACGCGATGGCGTGGCACGGAGCAAACAGCCTCGAGCAGAGCGATGCCCGGCGGCGGTCGTCTTCTGCTCTTCCGTTCGTCCGTTCGTCCGTTCGTCCGTTCGTCCGTTCGTCCGTTCGTCCGTTCGTCCGTTCGTCCGTTCGTCCGTTCGTCCGTTTGCCCCCCTCGCGCCTTCCGGTTCCGTCTTCCGCTCTCGCCCGCGCCTCCTCCGCCGATCGCCGCGCCGGTTCACCGTTGGTTCAGGATCACCACCGGACGCTCCGGGGCGCGCGATCGCACCGGCGCCTTTTCCCGTCCGGGAGGATCGGTCGGACCGGCCGGGTCGACCGCCGGCGCCTCCCTCCTTCGCAGCGCGAGGTGCACCTCGCCGTACGCCTGGAGGGCCGCGCCGCGCTGCCGCTCCGTGGCCGCCGCGCGCCCCAGCGACTCGGCCAGCTGCGCCCGGCGCCCCGCGAGGTACGCGAGATCCCTCGCCTCGGCGAGCTCGCTCCCCCCGGCGAACGCCTGCTCCGCGCGCTCCATCGCCTCGGTGGCGCCGCGCAGGTCCGCGGGCGCGAGCTCTGCCGCCGCGCCCGCCCGGGCGCGCTCGTAGCTCTTCCTCGCCTCGATGAGCTCCTTCGGCGGGAGCGGGGCGCTCGCGCACCCCAGGAGACCGCCGACGAGCAGAATGGCCACTGTCCCGTGATTGGTTCGCATGATTCCGCGCCTCCTGTCCGCGAGCCCTAGCGGAGCTGCCGCTGGATGGATCCGACCTCCTCGAGCGCCTCGTGCGTGCGGGCCTGGGCCTGCGCCTCGCGCGTGAGGGCGAGCGCGAGCTCCGCGTCCGCCTGCGCGCGCAGGAGCATGCGCTGCGCCCGATCGGGCACGCCGTCGGCCGACAGCCTCGTCGCCCGCTGCACCTGCTCCCGGGCGAGGCGGAGGTGGGCTTCCGCCCGCGGGTCCTCGTCGGCTCCGACCTCCTCGGCGGCTCGAATCATCGCCTCCGAAGCGCCGAGCCGCTCGCTGAAGCTTGGAGCGTACGCGGCGCACCCCGCCATCGACGCGCCGAAGAGCGTCAAGAACACTGCATTTTTCATGTGCGACACCTCGTTGCCAGCCCCGGACGAGATGTCGCCCGGAGAAGGCGGGTGAGAGAGCGGATGGGATCATCGACTCCGGATCTCCGTCGTCGATCGGCTCGTCCTCAGGCAACCAGCACACCAGGGCCGACGACCTCGGGGCGGCGCCTGAGCGCGCACACGAGAAGCGCCGCCCTGCGTCCGTCGGTGCAGAAGGAATCACGACGACGCTGAGACATCGCCTCACGCGCCGTATCCGCGCTTCCCATCGGTTGCGCGCAAACGAGCCATTCGCCGGAGCCCCCGTGTGCGTCGCTTGCGGCGACTGGACCACAGGAGAGCCGCAGACACCGGATCTCGTTCGAGGACGGGAGAGGCCCCCTCTCCGCTGTACGCCCGCCTGCCGCGGCAGCCCGCCGCGACCGCGTTCCGCGCCGGCCCGCCACGCCCGCCTGCCGCGCCGATCCGCCGCGCCAGCCCTTCACCCGCGCGCCGTCCTCCCCTCACCCGCGCGCCGCCCTCCCCTCACCCGCGCGCCGCCCTCCGAGATCCCGGCCGCGCAGGCCAGCGCAGCGTCACGGCGGCCGACGTGTGCGTCGCGCCCGATCCGGTTGAGTGACACGGCGCATCTGTTTAGTATACCTGCGCCATGCCGTCGCCCCCCTGGAAGATCGAGACCGGCGTCGAGACCGTCATCTCGTCGTGGCTTGCCTCCGGCTACGTCCGCCCTTGTTTCACCGCGGATCGCGAGCTTCCGCCGGCCGACGCGCGCACCGCACCGATGCCCGACGCGCTCTCGCCGGCGCTCCGCGGCGCCCTGGAGCGGCGCGGCATCGATCGGCTCTACGACCACCAGGCGCGGGCCTTCGCGGCGGCCCGCGCGACGCCGGCGGGCCCGAGCGCCGCGGCGGAGCCGGCGCGGGCGGGGCGGCACGTGGTCGTCGCGACGCCCACCGCCAGCGGCAAGAGCCTCTGCTTCCATCTCCCGGTGCTCGACGCGCTCGCCGAGGGCGCCGCGTCGGGCCAGGGCGGCAGCGCGATCTACCTGTACCCCACCAAGGCGCTCGCCCGGGACCAGGAGGCCGGCCTGCACGCGCTCATCCGCGAGGCGGGGCTCACGATCCCGGCGATCGTGTACGACGGGGACACGCCGGGCGACGCCCGGCGGGCGGCGCGCGAGCGCAGCCCCATCGTGATGACCAACCCCGACATGCTCCACGCGGGGATCCTGCCGCACCACGCGCACTGGGCGCGGACGTTCCAGCGCCTGCGCTACGTCGTGCTGGACGAGCTCCACACCTACCGCGGCGTGTTCGGGTCGCACGTCGCCCACGTCCTCGCCCGGCTGCGCCGTGTCGCCGCGTTCCACGGATCGAGCCCGACCTTCCTCTGCGCGACGGCGACGATCGGCAACCCGCGGGCGCACGCCGCGCGCCTGCTGGGCGTCGCCGAGGACGAGCTCGAGCTCATCGACGAGTCAGGCGCCCCGCGGGGGCCGCGGCGCTTCTTCCTGTACAACCCGCCGGTGGTGAACGCGGAGCTCGGGGTGCGCGCCAGCACCCTGAAGAGCGCGGTGCGCCTCGCCGGGGATCTCGCGCGCGCCCGCGTGCCGACGCTGGTGTTCGGCCAGTCGCGCAACTCGGTCGAGATCATGCTGAAGTACCTGCGCGAGGGCGTCGGCAAGGAGATCGGGGCGGAGGACGCGATCATGGCGTACCGCGGCGGCTACCTCCCGGAGACGCGCCGGCGGGTCGAGCGGGGGCTGCGCGAGGGCGAGATCCTGTGCGTCGTGGCCACGAACGCCCTCGAGCTCGGCATCGACATCGGCGAGCTCGACGCGGTGATCTGCGCCGGCTACCCCGGGTCGGTCGCCGAGACGTGGCAGCGCTTCGGCCGGGCGGGCCGGCGCGGCAAGACGAGCATCGCGGTCCTGTGCGCCACCAGCGCGGCGCTCGACCAGTACCTCGCGAGGAACCCGGGTTACCTGCTGGAGCGCGGGGCCGAGTCGGCCCGGATCGATCCGCAGAACACCGAGATCCTCGTGCAGCACCTCAAGTGCGCGGCGTTCGAGCTGCCGTTCCTCAAGGGGGAGCCCTACGCGGCGATGCCGCCGGACGACACCGTGGCGGCGCTGCGCTTCCTGCAGGACAACGGGGTCGTGCACGAGTCGAACGATCGCTTCCACTGGGCGTCCGACGCGTATCCGGCGAACCACGTGAGCCTGCGCTCGGTGGGCTGGGACAACTTCGTCATCATCGACAAGGCCCTTGGCAAGACGCTCGCGGAGCTCGACTGGCGCGCGGCGCCGACGATGCTCCACGAGCAGGCCATCTACCAGCACGACGGCGAGCAGTACCAGGTCGAGCGGCTCGATTACGAGAACCACAAAGCCTTCGTGACGAAGGTCGTCCCCGACTATTTCACGACCGCGCTCACCCACCGGAAGGTGAGCATCCTCGACGAGAGCGCGGCCGCCCCGCTCGGCCGGGCGACCGCCGCCTTCGGCGAGGTGAGCATCGTGGAGAAGGTGGTCGGGTACAAGAAGATCAAGTTCTACACGCACGAGAACACGGGATACGGCGACGTGCGCTTGCCCGACATCCAGATGCACACGACCTCGTTCTGGCTCACCGTGCCCGAGCCGCTCTGCGAGGAGCTCGGCCTCGGCCGCGCGACCGCCATCGACGGCCTGCGCGGGATCGCGCGGGCGCTGGAGACGGTCGCGACGCTCTCGCTCATGTGCGATCCGCGCGACATCGGCCAGACGCTCGAGGACGGGAGCGAGGCGCGGGAGGTCCCGGCCGGCGGAGAGGCGGGCGGGGTCTTCGATCCGACGCTGTTCCTGTTCGACAACGTGCCAGGCGGCGTCGGGCTCTCCGAGCGCATCTACGAGCAGCGCGACGAGCTCCTCGCGCGCACGCGGCAGCTCATCGCCGGCTGCCGCTGCGACGAGGCCGGCTGTCCGCTCTGCGTCGGCGCCACGGAGACCATCGACGCGAAGCGCAAGCGCGCGTCGCTCGGGCTCCTCGCGATCTTGCTCCACCAGGCATGAGCCCGGCGGCGAGCGCCTCCGGGCGCTCGCCGCGGCGCGCCGCGCATCATGTCCCGAGCGGACGGCGACCAGACCCACGCAGATCCAGCGACATCCACCTCGCTCTGCGCCCCTGAGCCCCTACCACGCTCGCGCTGGGCGCTCGTCGTGGACGTGTCGCCGCCGCCCGCGCTGGCGATCGTGACAGCCATGTTTCGGCGCGGAGGGGAACACCACGAGTCGATTTGTGCAATCGACCGCAGCGTCTCTGGAGATCGAGCGCTGTCGCCCCTTTACCCCGCCCCTCGGTGCAATCTAGAGTCGGGGCACCGTGGAGAGCGCGCCATCGAGGGGGGTTGTTCTGGGGCGTTACGCCATTGGACCGCGGATGGCGCGCGGCGGGATGGGCGAGGTGTTTCGCGCGGTCGCGCTCGGGCCGGACGGCGAGGAGGTCCCGGTCGCCATCAAGCGAATCGTCCCGATGCACGCCGGCAGCGACGATCTCAGGCAGCTCTTCATCGCCGAGGCGAGCATGATGACCCGCCTCAAGCACCCCAACATCGATGAGGTGCTCGACTTCGGCGTCGACGAAGCGGGCGACTTCTACCTCGTGCTCGAGCTCGTGTCCGGGACGGATCTCGGGCGACTCTGCAAGGGGCTCTGGGCGCGCGGGGAGTCCGTCCCGGTGCCGATCGCGCTCTTCGTCGCCGCCCAGGTGCTCGAGGGGCTGGGCTACGCGCACGAGCGCTCGGCCGCCGAGGGGCGGCTGATGGTGCACCGCGACGTGAGCCCTGGAAACGTGCTCATCTCGCTGAGCGGCGCCGTGAAGATCGCGGACTTCGGCGTGGCGATCGCCACGCGGGGCGACGTGGGGGACGCCGCCAGGCGCGACCTGGTCGGGAAGCCGAGCTACATGCCGCCCGAGCAGTTCGACGGCGAGCGCGTCGACGCGCGCGCCGACGTGTTTGCCCTCGGGGTGGTCCTGTTCCAGATGCTCACCGGGACGCGGCCCTTCCCCGGGAGCAGCGCCGCCTCGCGGATGGCGGCGGCGCGCGAGGGGCAGATGTTGCGGGCGAGCGAGCTGCGCCCCGAGGTGAGCCCCGCGCTGGAGGCGATCCTCTCGCGCGCGCTCGCGCCGCGCCGGGACGACCGCTTCCCCGACGCGCGCGCGATGCTGGAGGCGATCGAGGCGCTGCGCGAGGCAGGCCACGAGATCGGCGCGCCGGAGGACCTCGGGGCGCTCGTGAGCGCGGCGCTGAAGGAGTCGCCGGAGTCGCGTCCGCCGGGCCCCCACACGCCCGAGCTCCCCGAGGACGAAGACGACCTGGAGGGGGGCGAGCTGACGCGCGCCGACGCGGACAGCCCCTTCACCCTGCGCGCGACGCGGCGCCCCGGCCCATCGTCGCAGGTGCTCGGCGGCGAGGCCGAGGCGCTCGATGCGCTCGATGGCATCGACGCGGCGCTCCCGGCGCCGTCGAGCGCCCCGGTGAGCGGCGGGTTCCACGTCGTGGCGCCGGCGTCCGGCGAGGAGAGCTCGCTCGATCCGCTCCAGGCGTCGAGCCCGAGGGGGGCGGTCTCCTTGACGCCGAGGCCGCGCGACGAGGCGCGGCCGCCGTCCTCGGCGCCGGGCGCGGTCCTTCCGCCGGCCGGGGCGACGCGGCAGCGCCTGCTCGCGGGGGCGATCGCCTGCGCCGCGCTGGCGGGGATCGCGGTCGCCAGCGTGCGCGTCGGCCGCGGCGGACCGAGCGCAGCCTCCCCCGCGGCCGTGCAGCGCGCCGTTCGGGCAGTGCAGCCGCAGATCACCGCCGCCGTGCAGGCCGCGCTGTTGCCCCTGCGAAGAGCTCCTTCCCCTGCGAGCCCCGCCGAGGGCGCTGCGCCGGCCGCGGGCTCTACCGCAGGTGCCGCGCCGGCCGCGGGCACCACGGCGGGCGCTGCGCCGGCCGCGGTCACCGCCCCCGCCGCGGACACCCCGTGAGTCGCATCGCTTGCGGCGCTCGGTCCGCTCGGTTAGCAGCGCGGCATGCGACGCCCTCACGTTCTCCTCGCCCTCGCCCTGACCGCGCTCGCCGGCTGTAGCGCCTCGCCGCCCGCAGCTCCGCCGCCTCCGACGGCTGCGCCCCCGGCTCAGCCCGACGCGCCGCCCGCTGCGGCGGCCCCCGCCCCGGGCGACGTGGTCGCCCCGGCGCCGTTATCGGTCGCCTCGGTCGAGGTGCCTGCTGCCCTGCGCGCCGTCGTCGACGCCGCCGATCGCGCGGACGCCGACCGGGCGCTCGACGCCGGCCGTAAGCCTGCGGAGACGCTCACATTCTTCGGCATTCAGCCGGGGATGAAGGTCGCGGAGCTCGCGGCGGGGGGCGGCTACTCGGCCGAGCTCCTGGCGCGGGCGGTCGGGCCGGGAGGGGTGGTCTATGCACAGAACAACCGCTTCGTCCTCGAGCGCTTCGCCGAGAAGCCGTGGAGCGAGCGGCTCAAGAAGCCCGTGATGAAGCCGGTGGTCCGGGTCGATCGCGAGCTCGACGACCCGTTGCCGCCCGAGGCGCGGGATCTCGACGCCGTGTTCCTCGTGCTCTTCTACCACGACACGGTGTGGATGGAGGCGGACCGGGCCGCGATGAACCGCGCGGTCTTCCGCGCGCTCAAGCCCGGCGGCGTGTTCGCGATCGTCGATCATGCCGGGCGCGCCGGGACGGGCGTCACCGAGGTGAAGACGCTCCACCGCATCGAGGAGAAGATCGTGCGCGAGGAGATCGAGCGGGCCGGCTTCCGGCTCGCGGCCGAGGCGACCTTCCTCCGGAGCCCCGCGGACACGCGCGACTGGAACGCCTCGCCGATGGTGGCGGGCGACAAGCGGGGTACGAGCGACCGCTTCGTCCTGAAGTTCGTCAAGCCAGGGGGCTGAGCCGCCGCGGCGGCCTGGGCTCATCGCGGGAAGCGGGTGAGCGGCGGCGGCGCATGCCATCCGCCATCGGAGCCGCCCCTCGGCGCATGGGCGGCGCTCACCCGTCGGAGCGAACGCAGCGCACGAGCCGCCGATCGCGGACCGTGTGGTCCTGCGATGCGCCGTTCGTGAAGTTGACGAGGACGGCCTTCTCCGCGCTGCCGATGGCGGGCGTCGACGACCAGAAGACGTCGGACGGCGTCCCCGGGAAGGCCTCCAGGTCGATCGCCGGCCCGGACCGCCGATCATCGACGATCGAGAGCAGCTCCTTCGCGCTCGGCAGCCGCCAGTCGCCCTTCCCGGCGAGGTCGATGTCTTCGCAGTGCGCGAGCGCGTCGCTCCAGATGAACCGGGTCTGGGAGGCGTGGCGCTGCCAGACGAGCCCCTTCGAGCGATCGAGCACCCAGTCCTCGCCGGGCGAGAGATCGGCCGGCGCGATCCCCTTCACACCTCCGACGCACAGCGCCCGCGCGCCGGCCGTGTCGTCCTTCGCGAAGAAGCCGAGGGACGCATCGCTGGCCAGCACCCCCCAGGCGAACGAGCTGTCTGCGGCGACGTCGGTCGCGGACCAGTAGAAGCTGTCCTGGGTGGACGTGAAGAAGATATCGGGAAACGCCGTGGGATGGCCGAAATCCAGGATGGAGACGAGCTCGATCCGCGTCGGCAGGCGCCAGTCCGAGAGGCCGCCGATCCCCTGGGCGCTGAGCGCCGCGCAGTGCTCCTGCGCGCCGACCAGCGTGAACATCCCGTTCTCCGCCACCTTTTCCCAGGTGAGCCCGGTCACCGAGTCTTCTACCGCGCCGTCGGTTTCTGTGTAGGAGGGGACGGCGATCTCGTAGTTCCCGTCCTGTCCGAAGAAGGGCGCCGAGGGCCCTGGGCACGCCTCCAGCACGGTGGTCCCGTTCGAGCAGCGCGTGGTCGGCGAGTCCGGCCATGTCACCGGCACGGGCGGCGGCCCTCCGCCGCCGGTCCCTCCCCCGCCGCCCCCGCCGCCGATCGGCTCGCTGCCGCCGCCGCCGATCGGCTCGCTGCCGCCACCGCCGATCGGTTCGCCGCCGCCGCTGCTGCCGAGCTGAAAGGGCTCTCCGATGCATCCGGCGAGCGTGACGGACTCCACGAGCAGCGCGGCCAACAGCCAGGTGAAGCGAAGGGCGTGAGGGGTCTCGTTCGGCATGGGCAAGCGGCGGCGCCAGGAGAGGATCCGGGCCAGCAGCCTATCATTCACCGGGGCGCGGGGGTCGACTTCCTCGCAGCGCCTCGCGCCGCAGGCTCGCATCGCTGCCGCCCGCCGCCCGCCGCCCGCTTCAGTTCCCCCCGCGGGCGCGGTTGCCCGCGCGCGGGCAACCGCGCCCGCGCCCGCGTCGGCGGCGTTCGCGCCGCCCGCGCGGGCGGGTCGGCCCATGAGAGGCGAAGCGAGCATGATGGAAGAACGACGCGCGGCGGAGAGTGGGGTTGAGCCCGTGCACCTCGGTGCCTCTCCGCCGCGTCGACTTCTTCTACGCAGGTTGCGTCTGGTGCCCTCTCCGCCTTTGCGGGCCGAGGGTCCGCCGCGTCACGGCGTCGTGTGGTCGACCTTTACCGTGTACGTGCTCTCCGCGTACCCCTGCACGAGGAGGAAGGCCTCCGACTGCCCTTCCGGGACCGTCAGCTCGCACGTCTCGTCCGCGCCGTCGAGGTAAGGCCGGCAGTCGAAAGCGCTCAGGGTGGGCTGCTCCCCGAACCGTACGTAGAGATCGGGATCCCCGGTGCCGCTCATCACGGCCCGGAAGGTCGTGCCCGGGACCACCGAGATCGGCCCGTGGGACGCCGTCTCGCGCCGCGAGACGCTGCCGTCGAAGCTCGTCGACGTCTCGGTGCCGCCGCCTCCGGGCTCACCTCCGGGCTCGCCTCCGGGCGCCTTCGGCGCGGAGTAGCGCACCTCGATGTCGTAGGTCGAGGCCGTGAAGCCGTGCACCTTGACGAAGGCCCTCGTCTGGCCCTCGGGCACATCGAGCGTGCAGGTCTCGTTGGCGTCGCTGAGGTAGGGCCGGCAATCGAACGATCTCGCCGTCGGCGCATCACCGAACTTCACGAAGAGATCGGGGTCTCCGGTCCCGGTCATGACGACGGTGAGGGTCGTCCCGGCCACGACCTCGAACCCCTCGGCGGGCCCGACCGCATCGAAGGCTCCCCGGGCGAGGCGGCCGCTGAAGTTCTCGGTGGTCGGCTCCCCGGCCGGCGGCTCCCCGGTCGGCGGCTCCCCGCCGCCTCCACCGCCTCCGCCGCCTCCGCCGCCTCCGCCATCTCCGCCATCTCCGCTCGGCGTGCCATAGAGCGACTGGACGCCCGCGATGTCCTTCTCCGTGAGGACGAGCGTGCTGTCGCCTGTGCCGTTGCACTGGGGATAGTGCATGACGGACGCGCCGTCGTACTCGGTGAGGGCACGCCAGTTGTCGTCCTCGAAGCAGGTGCCCGACTCAGGACGGGTGTGCTCGTGACGGAAGCCAAGGGTGTGGCCTAGCTCGTGGCGGAGAATGCCCGTGATCGTGGGCCGCGTGCTGTCGAAAGCGGTCCTGTCGATCAGCACGTTCCGCGAGTACCTCGACTGGCCGGGGAAGAAGGCGCGCGCCAGGTACTGGCCGCCGGCGCTGACGGGGTTCACGTCGAACAGGACCTCGCTGGTGCTCGAGGTGCAGCGCGAGTCGGAAGACTCGACATGGATGAAGTCGACGTCCGCGACGTCCTCCCATGCCTTGACGGCATCCGCCATCGCCGTCACGACCTCCTCGTACTTGTCCCCGAATCTCGTGCTCACGCAGTACGAGAGGTTGTGCCGCTGCTCCGCCGTCCAGATGACGTCTTCCCCGCCTTCCTGGTTGACGATCAGCGCACCATCGCGCACATGCGCCTCCCAGAACTCGCGCAGATGCTTGATATCTACGACCGGCGTGTCCCCGTTAACAATGTAGATGCCGGTGTCAGGCTCCCGGAACACCGTCCGCTCGAATCGCTCAAATCCCAGCTGATTCTTGCCGACTTCCTCGATGTCGGCGCCGCCGACGTCTGCCGAACAACCGGCCGCGGCAGCGGTCAAACCAGCGATCACCAGAACGAGCTTACGGGCGATCACATTGCTCTCGTGCGGCTTTGCAGGATGCATTTGGAGCTCCTTTCGGGGGAGGCGAATCACGCTGTCCACGCGAACTCGATGAGACCCAAATGCCTTAACCCGATTTGACCCTCAGTCGGATAGCCAAATCTGACCGCCGTTCATAAAAAGGGTTCAGGATTGTAAAAAATTTCGAAGAGAGCGGACATGGTTCCCATGTCACAGGAAAATTCCTGCAACACGCGAAGCGAACAGATCGGGTCGGACAGACACACTGGAAAACAACACATCTTGAGATCGAGCGACGCGTACTTGCACCAGGACAGGCATCGGGATCCTCCTGCCTCCGTTGCGCCGATGAAAGGCGCGGAACGCACGCATGCAACGCGACGGCTGCAACGCGGCGCGTGCGGGCGCAGCTGCGAGCGCCGCGGCAGCCGCCAGCGCGCGGGCATCTCCGCGGGCGCCGAGCGCGGCGCGATGCTTCAGGGCAGCGTCGGGACGGCGCGCAGCGCCCGTCGCGCGGGACGACGGCGGGCGCTCACCCGCGCGCCGACAGGATCCGGCTGAAGGCCTCGCCGACGGCGCGCGCGAGCTCGACCATCCGGCGCGAGCCGCTCGAGGTGTCGAGGATCCGATCGGCGACCAGGATCATCGCGGGCCGGCCGACGACCTGCACGGCGACGGCGGCGACGTCGAGGCTCGGGTTGACCATGACGTCGAGCAGCGGCGCGTGGGTGGGAGTGCCGGGGATCGGGCCGACGTAGAGGTGGGTCGCCACGGCCGTGGCGAGCACGCTCGGCTGATCCATCGGGAGGGAGAGCTTGCGCAGCGCCTCCTGGTCGCCGAACTCCGCGTTGCACGCGAACCCACGAAAGACCCCGCGGTGCGCGGCGAAGATGGCGACACGCCCGGCGAACAGCCGCAGCCCCCGGAGCGCGAGCCGGATGACGTCGTCGCGCGTGCGCGCGAGGTAAAGCGCGTCGATGACGTCGCTCAGATCGACGAAGGGCTGCGGCGGCGGATCGTCGTCGAGGGGATCGCCGAGCTCCGGCTCGGGCGCGGGGGGCAGCGCCGGGAGCCGCCCGGAGCGCCTGCTCGACGGCGGCGCGGCGCTCTCCGGGCGAGCCCTGCCGCTTCCAGGCGGCGGGGCCTCCGCATCGACGGAGCGGCGGCGCGAGCGCGGCGCGAGGCCGGAGGGCGCGTCGAGCGGCAGCCGGCCGAGGCGCCGCGTCGAGGGGGCCGGCTCCCGCCCGGCGCTGTCCGGCGCGCGGTCGGGGCCAGGCAAGGCCTGGGGCAGGATCGAGGCGAGCAGCTTGAAGGGCGGCGAGATCTCCACGGGCGGAGGCGGCGGAAAGGAGACGGCCGGCGGCTCGACCCCCGCCGCACGCAGGGTCGCCTGACGCCCGGTCGCCCTCCCGCCAGCGCCGCGTTCGGCGTCCGCTGAGCGGCGAGGGCTCGAGGGAGAGCCGCGCGCGCCGGGGGCCGCCTTGGCGTGGCGGAGCGGCAGGATCGCGTCCTCGTGCCCCGCCGGCGTGTCCGCGCGCTGAGCATGACCGTTGTGCGCCGCTCCGCGGTGGCCATGCTTGCCGCTCGGCGCCTCGACCAGGCTCACCTCGTCGAACGAGGGTACCGAGGCGCGACGGATCAGCGGGATGGGCACCTCGGACGACGGCGGCGGCGGGATGGTCGACTGGGGCGCGCCGTGCGGAAACGCCGGGGTCGCGCGCCGCGCGCGGGAGGGGACCTGCTCCCGCTCGTCGAGATCGAGGGCGCGGATGGCCTCCTCGATCGCCGTGATCGGCGCGCGGAAGATGCGCACCGGCGCGCCGAGGTGGAAGCTGAACTCGTCGGCGATGTGGCGATCGAGCGGGTCGGCCGCCGCGACGTCGATGGTGCCGACGCCGGGATCGATGCGGATCGGCACGGCGCCGAGGCGGCGGCACATGGCGCGCGGCAAGCGCGCGACGAGATCGCGGGCGCCGACGACCTGCCGGAGCGCGAGGCCGCCGTGGCGATCGAGCTCCTCCTCCAGGGCGCGCTCGCTGAGGGCGGCGCGGTCGATGAGGGCGCGAGGGAACGGGATGCCCCGCAGGACCGCCACGAAGAGGGCGGCTTCGACCTCAGCCTTGGAGACGGCGCCGGCGGCGATGAGGAGGCGGCCCAGGTCTAGCGACACTGGCTGCACAATACCAGAAAGGACGCTGCCAGCGTGCAGCGCCCCGCATCCGGTCACGACGGATGCTGCTCCTTCTGGACGGGCGGCGAGCGGGCAGCGGGCCCGCTCCCTCGCCGCCCCAGGCGGCGGGGTGGCGCGCGCGGGGCGAGGGAGCGAGCCAGGCGAGCTCATGCGCTCGCGCCGAGCGCTGGCTCACGTCCTGGCGCCGAGCGCGGCGCACGTCCTCACGTCCAGCGCTTCCGCGGCGGAGCCCTGTGGCCGATAGGACAACAGGCCTGGGGAGGGCCGAGACCCGGAGTCCTCAGCGGGAGAACTGAAAGACCACCTCGCTCTGCCGCACGAGACCCAGGTTGTCGCGCGCGATCCTCTCCACGGCGGTCGGGTCGTCGCGCAGGCGCGCCACCTTGCCGCGGAGCGCCTCGATTTGCCGCCCGAGCTCGGCATTCTCCTCCTCGACGTCGGCGAGCTCTCTCTCGAGCTCCCGCAGGCGAGGCAGCCCCTGCGGCGAGAAGATCATGATCGGTGCGCCCACGACGGCGACGATGAGCACCGCGATGGGGAGGGTCCGCTCCAGGAACTGCGCTATTCGACGCACAGACATCCGCTCGCACGTCCTCCGCGTTCCTGTCAACTTTCCTCCAGGGTTCCTGCAACTCCGCGTTATCTTTTACCCGGCTACCTTTTACCCGGCTACCCGGCCTCTCGGCGGGGCAGGCGCGGTGAGCACGACCCCACGCGCCACGTCGATCTACGTCGATTGTGCCCACGTCGAGCGCCGCCGTCGCGCCGCGCGCCGCGGAATCGCCCTGCAAAACAGGCGTTCGTCGGATGTCGCATGGAGCCCCAAGCTTCGCTAGCATGCCCCACGTCCCCCGCCGTCCGGCAGGTCCGCTGCGCGCGCAACGCCGGCACGAGGGCTCGGCCCGAGGAGTCCCATGTCCATTGATATCGTCCGAGGCGAGCTCGAGCGCCTCTTTTCGCTCGATGAAATGATGGCCCTGTCGTCCGACCTCCTCGGCTTCAGCCCGGCCGAGATCGGGGGCAGCGCCTCCAAGGCTTCCTTCGCGCGCGCCCTCACGGATCATTGTGTGGAGCTCGACGCCATCGACGCGTTGATCGATGCCGTCATCGCCTCGCGCGCAGAGGTAGATGCGCGCGTCCGCGCCCTCGGCGCGCATGGGCTCGGCCTGCTCGAGGAGATCGGGCCCGGCGAGGCGTTCGGCGACTACATCATCACGAGAAAAATCGGCGAGGGCCCCCGGGGCCTGGTCTACGCGGCGACCCGGGGGACCGAGCCGCGGACGCTCAAGGTGCTCCGGCGCGAGGCGACCCGGGACAGCCGGGCGGTGCGCAGGTACCTCACCCACGTCCGCCTGGCCGCGCAGGTGCACCACGAGAACCTGGCGAGCGGCGTCGACGCGGGGATCGTGGGCGGCCGGGCGTTCGTGGCGTACACGCACGTCGACGGGCTGCCGCTCTCGGCGCGCCTCGCGCGCTCGGGGCCGCTCCACATCAACGAGGCGAAGCCGCTGCTCCGCGGGATCCTCAGCGGCCTCGCCGCGCTCCACGAGCAGCGCCTGGTCCACGGCGCGCTCAAGCTCGAGAACGTCGTCGTGGCCCGCGGCGAGGACGGGGAGCCGCTCCCGATCCTCGTCGACGTCGGCGGCGATCGGCTCGGCGCCGGGTGGTCCAGCCTGGAGCTCGTCGAGGCGGCCAGCCCCGAGCAGCTGCGCGGCGAGAACGTCGGCCCCGCGAGCGATCTCTACGCCTTCGGCGCGCTGCTCTTCGAGCTCCTCACGGGCAAGCCCGTGTTCTCGGGCGCCGCCGCGGTCGACATCGCCGTCGCCCACCTCATCGAGCCGCCGCCGCCGCCGAGCGCGGTCGCGCCGCGCGGCTGGGTGGGCAAGGACATCGACGAGCTCTCGGGGCGCCTGCTCGCGAAAGCGCAGGACGCCCGGCCGAGGGGGACGCGCGCGGTGCTCGACGCGATCGAGCCGCTCGGCAAGCCGCAGCAGCACGAGGCGACGATCGAGGGCGCGCAGCTGAACGACCTCATCGATCGGCTCGTCGCCAGCCCCACGGACACGGAGCTCGCGCTCGGCGTCGAGGCGGCCGTCGATCGGGGAGCGGACCCGGGGCGCGTGGCCGAGGCGCTCGTGATGGCCTCGGAGCAGATCGACGCGGGCTCGGCGCCCGGCCAGGGCGACGACCAGGCGGTCGCGGCGAAGAAGCTCCTGCACTTCCGGGCGGCCAGGATCTACGAGAAGGGGAGGCTGCACGACAAGGCGGAGGCGGTCTACCTGCGCCTCCTCGAGCTCGCCCCGGGCGACGACATCGCCTTCACCGCGCTCGAGGAGCTCCGCAAGGCGCTGGGCAAGCACGAGGAGCTCGTGGAGATGCTCCTCCAGCGGAGCGAGCGCGCCGAGACCGCCGGCGAGCGCGCCCGGGCGCTCAACGAGATCGGGCACCTCTACGTGCGGGAGCTCGACGACAAGGACCAGGGGGTGTTCGCCTTCGCCCAGGCGCTCGCCCAGGATCCGGAGCAGGACGCGTACGCCGTCGACCTGGAGCGCGCGGCCGGCAGCGACATGAAGGTCTGGTCCGAGGCGCTCCAGATCCTGAGCCAGGCGAGCACCGACGAGGCGATGCCCGCCGAGGCGAAGCTCGCGCTCTTCAACCGGCTCGGGCCCTGGTATGCGGAGAAGGTCGCGCGGGCGGACCTCGGGATCCCGTGCTTCCAGTTCGTGCTCGGGCTCGACCCCGCGAACGAGGAGGCGCTGGAGGGGCTCTCGCAGGTCTACCGCCGCGCCCAGCAGTGGCAGGAGCTCGTCCAGGTGCTGCTCTCGCGGGCCGATCGCGCCGCGACCCCGGGGGAGGCGCGCGACCTCCGCGCCGCGGCGGCCGAGCTCCTCGAGACGAAGCTGAGCGACGCGGGCCGCGCGCGCGATCTCTACGAGCAGATCTTCACCGAGGACCCCGGGCACACGAGGACGTGCGAGGCGCTGCTCAGGATTTACCGGCGCGCCGAGGATCACGCGGGCTACGCCAGGATCCTCGAGCGGCGCGCGGAGGCGCTGCGGGGCGAGGAGCGCGTCGACACGATGTGCAAGCTCGCCGAGCTCTACGAGGACCGGCTCGGCGACCTGGGCGAGGCGACGCGCCGCTACGAGGCGGCGCTCGAGCTCGATCCGGCCAGCCTGACCGCCCTGCGCGGGCTCGATCGCATCCACAGCCGCGCCGGAAGCTACGTGGCGCTCCTCCAGAACCTGGCGCGACAGATCGACGTCAGCGCGACGCCGCGCCAGAAGATCAACCTCTACGAGCGGATCGCCGGCATCCACGACGAGGAGTTCCTCGATCACGCGAAGGCGGCCGAGGCCCTCGAGGCGATCCTCAGGATCGACAGCGCGCACGAGGGCTCGCTCGCCGCGCTCGGGCGGCACTACCGCGCCCTCGAGCGCTGGGAGGACGTGGTGTCGCTCTACGAGCGGCAGCTCGGCATCGTGTCCGACGACAAGCGCCGGGAGGAGCTGCTGCTCGCGATGGGGCGCGTGCTCCTCGATCAGGTCGGCTCGCCCGAGCGCGCCCGCAAGGCTTACGAGCGGGTGCTCGCGATCGATCCCCACCACGCCGGGGCCCTGGAGTCGCTCGCGCACGTGCGGGCCGCGACGGGCGACGCCGCGGCGGCGCTGAGCGCGATCGAGTCGCTCGCGGCGACGGCGAAGACCGCGGAGAGCAGGGCCGATCTCTGGATCCGCGCGGCGAAGCTGCTCGAGGAGAAGGGCGATCGGGACGGGGCGATCGAGCGCTACAAGATGGCCCTCGACGCGCAGCCGCAAAACGCGGGCGCGTCCTTGGCGCTTCGCGCGGCCTACCTCGCCCGGGGCGACGCGACGAGCGCCGTCGAGCTCATCGCGCGCGAGGCCGAGGTCGCGGAGGGCAACCTCGCCAAGGGCCGCCTGTACGGCGAGATGGCGCTGCTCCTCCGGGAGCGCCTCAAGGACGACGAGCGCGCCGCGGAGGCGGCGACGAGGGCGGTCGACCTCGATCCGACGGGCGTGCTCGGGCTCATGATCTCGGGCGATCTCGCGTTCGAGGCGGGCCGCTTCCTCGAGGCGGCGCGGCACTACGAGCTCCTGGCGAGCCGGGTCGACGTCCTGCCGAAGGAGCAGGGGCTCAAGCTCCTGCTTCGCTATGTCGACGCGCTCGGCAAGAGCGGCTCGAGCGGCAAGGCGATCGGCACGGTGAAGGCGCTGCTCGCGCTCGCGCCGGACGATCCGGCGGCGCTCTCGCGGGCCGCCAGGGTCAACCTCGACGCGGGCAGGGCGAAGGAGGCCGCGGAGCTCTACGGCCGCCTCGTGGACCGCTTCGGCGCCGGCCTGCCCGAGCGCGATCGGGCGGAGGCGCTCCTCGGGCTCGGCGAGGCGAGGCTCGCGGCCGGCGACCCGGACGGCGCGGTGGCCGCGCTGAACGGCGCCGCCGATCTCCTCCCGGAGTCCCCTGCCCCGCTCGCCCTGCTCTCCAGGGTCTTCGAAGCCAAGGGGGACTGGGGGGAGGTCGTGCTCGTCAAGCACCGGCGGCTCGACGTGGTGACCGGCGAGGAGCGGAGCGCGCTCCTTCTCGAGATCGGCGACCTGTTCGCGGCGCACCTCCACGACCGGGCGCGGGCGGCGAAGAGCTACGTGGCGGCGCTGGACGAGCGCCCGGACGACCGGAAGATCCTCACCAAGCTGATGCAGCTCTACAGCGAGGAGAAGGACTGGTCGAAGCTCGTCGACATCGTCCTCAAGCTCGCCGCCAAGATCGACGACAGCCGGCAGAAGGCGAAGTACCTGCACACGGCGGCGATCGTGAGCGCGCGGCAGCTCGGCGATCTCGACCGGGCCGCCACGTTCTACGACGAGGTGCTGGCGCTCGACCCGTCACTCACCCGCGCGCTCGCGGAGGCGATCGACCTCCGCGGCGAGAAGGGTGACCACGAGGAGGTGGAGCGCCTGCTCAAGGTCGAGCTCGACCGGGCGACCGATGGGAACGACACGGCGAAGATGCTCGAGACGTTCGACCGGCTGGGCGCCCTCTACAAGGACAAGCTCGGCTGGATGAGCGAGGCGATCGACGCCTACGAGGCGGCGCAGACGCTCGATCCGGACAGCGAGGCGCGGAACGAGCTCCTGGCGAACCTCTACGCGAGCAACCCGGCGGAGTACCTGGACAAGGCGGTGGCCGCGCAGGCCCCGATCCTGCGGCGCAACCCGTACAAGCCGGACGCGTACCGGCTGCTCCGGAAGATGTACACCGAGGCGAAGCGCGCCGACGCGGCCTTCTGCCTGTGCCAGGTGCTCTGCTGCCTCAGCGCCGCCGAGCCGGACGAGGAGCGCTTCTTCCGGCGCCTGCGCCCCGACACGGCCGCGGCGGCGCAGCAGCCGCTCGACGACCACGCGTGGGCGGCCGCGCTCGTCCACCCCGACGCGGATCCGCTCCTGACCGCGGTCTTCGGCGTCATCGAGCCGGCCGTGCTCAGGAAGAACGGGCGGCCGCTGGAGGAGCTCGGTTACCAGCTCGCCTACCAGCTCGATCTATCGCGCCACCCCTACCCGATGTCGCAGACGCTCTACTACGCGGCGGGTGTCCTGGGCCTCGCGCCGCCGCTCACGTTCCAGGATCCGAACGACGGCGGCGGCGTCTCGTTCCTCCACGCGCACGTCCCGGCGATCGTGCTCGGCGCCGCGGCGCTCCAGATGGACCTGCCCACGCAGGCCGCCGCGTTCATCGCGGCCCGCCACCTCACCTACTACCGGCCGGGCATGTACCTCCGGCACCTGGTGCCGACGGGCACCGGCCTGCGCGCCTGGCTGTTCGCGGCGATCAAGCTGATCTCGCCCACGTTCCCGATCACGAAGGAGCTGGAGGGGCCGGTGATGGACGACCTGGCGGTCCTGGAGCCCATCCTCGTCGGGCCGGCGCGCGATCAGCTCGCGAGCGCCGTGACGAAGCTGCTCCAGGCCGGCGCCATCGACCTGAAGCGCTGGGTGTCCGGCGTCGACCTGACGGCCGACCGCGCGGGCTTCCTCCTCGCCAACGACCTCGAGCTGGCGCAGGAGATGATCAAGGCGACCGACGAGGCGAGCGCCGCCCTCCCCCACAAGGAGAGGCTCAAGGAGCTCACGCTCTACGCGGCCAGCGAGGAGTATTTCGCCATCCGGCAACGGCTCGGCATCAACATCGACAGCTGAGGGCCGGCGCCTCGGTCGCGGAGCGCTCGCGCCCGGCCTCGAGCTACGCCTGCCAGGATCGCGGGCGCAATCTGGCAGGGCGGGTCAACTGGATCATCGACGATCCAGCTGCAGGATGTCGCTTCCTGCCCACTTCCGCACCGGACTGGTTGACGGATAAATCCCCAAATTGCTAGGCTGCTGGCCGGCATTAGGCCTTTTCGATCGTATGTTAGCTCGCCGCAGCGTGGCAGCGGGCAGCCTGAGCGATTGTGTGAAAGCACGCCCATGGCGGCAAAGAAGACCCGAAAAACTTCGAAAAAAGACCGGAAGAGAGCGACCAAGGCCAGCGCGGCAAGCTCGAGGCGAGCAGCCTCGACAGCGCGGACGCGGAAGGCAAAGCCTGCCGCCCGCTCAGCCGCGCGCAAGCCGAAGCGGAAGGCCGCGTCCTCTCGTCCTGCTGCGCGACGCACCGCTGCCGTAAAGGCGGCAAAGCGCCGGAAAACCACGACAAAACGGGCGACCGCCCGCAAGTCGGCGGCCCCGGCGCGGCGCAAGGCGGCGCGCGCACCGGCGCGGGCAACCCGTACGGGCGCGAGGAAGAAAGCGGCGGTCGGGAGGGCGAAGAAGGCCACCCGCGCGGCCGCGAAGCGAACGAGCGCTTCCAAGGCAAAGAAGGCCGCGGCCAGGACGAAGGCCAGGTCGACGCGCGCCGCCGCCAAGCTCAGGACCACCAAGGCCAGGGCGAAGGCCAGGGCGACGAAGGTCAAGGCGAGGGCGGCGAAGGCCAAGGCGACGCGGGCGAAGACGGCGAGGGCCAAGGCCACGAAGGCCAGGGTGACCCGCGCCAGGGCCGCAAAGCCGAGGGCCGCGAAGGCCAGGACCGCGAAGACCAGGGCGGTCGCCGGGCGGGCGCGGAAGGCGAAGGCCGCGAAGACGAAGGTCGCGCGGGTCAAGGCCACCAAGCCGAGGCTCGTGCGGGTCAAGGCCGCCAAGCCGAGGCTCGTCAGGAGAAAGATCGCGGCGCGCTCCGAGCGGACGATCGCGGCGCCGGCGGCTGAGCCGACGAAGCTCCGCAAGAAGCTGAAGCTGAGGCTCGACGACCAGCCGAAGCCCAAGGAGAAGCTGAAGCTCAAGGAGAAGCTGAAGCTCAAGGACGTCAGGGAGCAGGCCGCGCCGGGCGAGGCCGAGCGACCGCGCCGGGCGAGCGACAGGCCGTCGCGCACGAGCGACAGGCCGTCGCGCACGAGCGAGAAGCCGGTCGTCGACAAGAAGAGCGCGCGGCCGGGCGTTGCGAAGGGGAAGAGCGCGGGGGCGTCGATCGAGCGCCGTCCGGGTCGCGTCCCGCTCCGGGAGGCGCCGCGGGTGGTCACCCTGCCCCTGCCGATGCTGCCGCCGCCTCGGCGCGCCACCATCGAGGAGCGCAGCGCGATCATCGAGCAGCGGTTGAGCGCGCAGTCGGAGGACTTCCGGCGGCGCTACATCGACAGCCTCGATATGTCGTGGATTTACCACGACAGCGCGCTCGAAGGGGTGGTCTACACGTTCGACGAGCTGCGCGCGGCCCTCGCCGGCCCGGCGCCGCTCGTGACGGACTCCAGCCTTCAGCCGACGTACGATGACATCCGGCGGCACAAGGAGGCCATCGCGTACGTGCGCGAGCAGGGCGAGAACAAGCGGGCCCCGCTCACGCTCGACTGCATGAAGAAGCTGTACCTGATCCTCCATCCGGAGGAGGGGGATCTCAAGACGGTGAAATACCGCAAGGACATCCCCCAGCACCGGCTCTACTTCCACGAGTACGCTCCGCCGGACAAGATCGCCTACAAGGTGCGTCAGATCGTCGACTGGCTGAACGACCCCGAGACGCGGAAGACGCGGAACGGCATCCGGATCGCTGCGCGCGCGCACTACGATCTGCTGCGGGTCTACCCGTTCCCGAACGACAGCGGCAAGGTCGCGAGGCTGTTCATGAACATGCTGCTGCTCCGCACGGGCCTGCCTCCGTCGATCATCCACTCGACCGAGCGGCAGCGCTACTACGAGGCGCTGAAGGGCTCGGCGACGACGGTGCTGCAGATGGTGCAAGAGTCGGTGGAAAACGCGCTCGCGAGCGTCGAGAAGCTCCTCGATGAGCATGAGACGCGGAAGCGCGCCTTCGTCAGCTGAAACGGCAGAGGGCGGTCGCGCGCGAGACCTCGTCCCGACTGGGCGAGGCGCGCGCCGACCGCCCGCGTCCGTCGCTGTCGATCCCGCAGACCAACATCGAGACGAGGGCGTCGCACCACCGGTGAAGCGGCCGGACAAGGCGGCTCGCAAGGGAGCTTCCATGGCGGCGAAGACGCGCGAGCCGAGGCCCAGGAAGGCGGCAGCGGCCGCCGACGCGGCTCGTCCGACGCCGGCACGCGCAGCGCCGAGCACGCCTCCGGCCACCTTCGCGCGGCTGCGCGCGTTGCACCCGGACGCCCACTGCGAGCTGGATCATCGATCCTCGTTCGAGCTCCTCGTCGCGACGGTGCTCAGCGCCCAGACGACGGACGTGCTGGTCAACAAGGTGACACCCCACCTGTTCGGCGCGTATCCCGACGCCCGCGCCCTCGCCAGCGCCGATGCCGCCGAGGTGGGCGCGCTCCTCAAGCGGCTCGGGATGGGCATGTTCAACCAGAAGGGGAAGAACATCGTGGGGCTCGCGCGAGGCCTCATCGAGCGGCACGGCGGCGAGGTGCCGAGGACGCTCGCCGAGCTCGTGAAGCTGCCTGGCGTCGGGCGCAAGACGGCGAATGTGGTGCTCGGCGTCGCCTTCGGAGCGCCGGAGGGCGTCGTGGTCGATACCCACGTGCAGCGCCTGTCGCAGCGGCTCGGGTGGACGACCAGCGACAAGCCAGAGCAGATCGAGCGCGACCTCGTCGCGCTCTTCCCGCGGCGCGACTGGGATATGCTGTCCCACACGCTGATCTTCCACGGCCGCCGGATCTGCTTCGCGAGGAAGCCAGCGTGCGGAGGTTGCGGGGTCAGCGACGCGTGCCCGAGCGCGTTCCGCGCAGAGAACGTGGGGCGCAAGCCGCCGCGGCGCCGCGGCGCCGCGCCATGAGCGCAAGCCGCGCTGCGCAAAGTGGGTGTCGAGCGCAGCGGCGGGAGGTGGGAAGCAGGCGAACGCGGCTCATCGTCGCTCGGCGCCCAGCGAGCTGTTTATCGCGCTGGAGCCGAGGACGCGGGATAACCTTGGGCCAATGAAGGCTTCGCACATGATCCTCACCCTTGCCTGCCTCTTCACCGCTGCGTGCAGCCCTCTGGAGGACGATCTCTGCGACTACAAGTGCGACTGCGAGGGGTGCAGCGACCGCGAGTACGGCGACTGCCTCGATCGCTACGATGACAGGTACGTAGACGCCGACCGCCGCGGCTGCGTCGACCAGTACGACGCTCTCCTGGAGTGCGAGGACGACACCGGGATTTGCAACCGCGACGATAAGTGGAGTACGTCCTGTAAATACGAGAAAGACGCGCTGGATCGCTGCATCGACTAGCGCTGCCGCGCGGTCGACCTGAGCCGGCCGCCCGGCCTCCGCTCAAGTCCCGCCGCCGGGCGCGACGGCGGCGCCAGCCGTGACGGCGCCTGCGCTGCGGAAGACCGCGACGAGCCGCTCCGACGCCGTGTAGGGGTCGACCTCGCGCCGCGCGACGGCATGCACCGCGGCCTCGAGCGCGGGACCGAGCGCAGCGACGGCGGCGTCGGTGAGCGCGTCGCGGAGCTGCACGTGCATCGCCTCGCGCAGGCGCTCCTCTCGGCGCGCAGCGCCGGCCTCGGTCCCGAACAGCCACACCCGGTGCCCCTCCAGCTTGTCCACGAGCGCCGCCACGCCCTCGTTACGTGTGGCCACGGTCCGCGCGATCACGGGCTCCCACGGACCTTCGACGGGCTCGCCACCTGGAGAGGGCGCCCTCTGCGCGCGGGCGTGGAGCGCCGCGGCGCTGTGCCCGCGCGCCCGTCCAGAGGCCGCAGCCACCTCGCCGCCGAGCGCGATCATGAGCTCCAGATCGCGCACCGCCACGTCGGCCCCGTCCCGGTCGGCCTTGTTCACGGCGAAGACGTCGGCGCACTCCAGGATGCCCGCCTTGATCGCCTGCACCTCGTCGCCCATCCCCGGCGCGGCGACGACCAGGGTGGTGTGCGCCATCCGGGTGATCTCGAGCTCGTCCTGCCCGACGCCGACGGTCTCGACCACCACGACGTCCGCGCCCCAGGCGTCGAGCACCCGCACGACGTCCACCACCGAGCGCGACAGCCCGCCGAGCGCGCCCCGGGTCGCCAGCGACCGGATGAACACGTCGGGATCGCCGAAATGGGCCTGCATGCGGATGCGGTCGCCGAGGATCGCGCCGCCGGTGAACGGGCTCGTGGGATCGACCGCCACCACGGCGACCCGGCGACCCTGCCCCCGGAACACGCTGATCAGCCGATCGGTGAGCGTGCTCTTGCCTGCCCCCGGGTTCCCCGTCACGCCGAGGACCCAGGCGCGGCCGGTATGGGGGAAGAGATCCTTCAGGATCGCGGCATAATCGCCGACGCGGTCGTCGACGAGCCGGCAGGCCCGCGCCGTCGCGCGCATGTCGCGGGCGAGGACCTTGTCTGCGAGCGGATGCACGCGAGCGGCTTAGGCCCGGCGATGCCGGAACACAACCGGCCCGCGGGCAATGCGGCGCCGGCCTGCCTACCCCGCCCCGCCGCCCGCCGTGCCGCCACCGCCGGCCGTACCGTCGCCGCCGGCCGTGCCATCGCCGCCGGCCGCGCCGCCGCCGGCCTCACCGCCGCCTGCTCCGCCCTCCCCGCCTGCCGACGAGCCGGCGCCCCCGGCGCCCCCGGCGGCGGTGTCGAAGATCGGCCTCGTGTCGCCGCACGCGACGACGAGCAGAGCCCAGAGCACAGCGCACGAGGTGAAAGCGAGAGCGCGATTCCACATGGGTACGTCCTTGCCACGAGACGCCGAGCGGCGCGCTCGCGAAATCCAGCGGCGTGCTCCTGTCATGGCGCCGCAGGCGGCTGCCGCTCGAAGCGCCGCCAGCGGCCATCGATGAGCCGCTCGTGCGGCAGGTACTGGGCCTTGTAGACGAGCCGCGAGCAGCGCTCGACGTAAAGGCCGAGGTACAGGTACCGGAGGCCCCAGGAACGGCACAGCTCGAGCTGCTTCAGGATCGAGAAGACACCGGGGCTCAGCGGCTCCAGCTCGGGCTCATAGAAGGAGTAGACCGCGGACAGCGAATCCTGCCCCCGATCCACGACGGCGACCCCGACGAGACGGCCGCCGACCCGATAGCGCATCTCGAACGTCTCGCAGCAGCTGTCCACGAGGAACGCCTCGTACCCCTCGGCGCCGAGCGGACCGTCATCGCGCATCAACCCCCGGCCGTGCTTGTGCCGGTTGTACAGGATGATCTTCTCTCGGGTGGTCACGGGCGGGCCGATCTCGACGTCCACCACCCGCTCGCCGCGGCGGAGCACCCGGCGTTGCGTGCGGCCGGGGACGAAGTCACGAACGACGATCCGGATCGGCTCGCACGCGCGGCAGGAGGGGCACTGGGTGCGGTAGAGCAGCTTGCCATGGCGGCGGTTGCCCCCGACGAGCCGCTTGTCGAACTCCGCACGCGTGAGCGGACGGATGGGCACGCGCAGCGGCATCCGCGCCTCGGCTTCAGGCAGGTACGGACAGGGGCTCACCTCGTCATGGACCGTGAGCTCGATCGGGTCCGCTCCCTCATCCAGCCGAGGGAGCTCGGCGTCCTGCCCCGCTACCGCATCTCGCTCGCTCGATGAGCCCATGTCGGTGTCGATCCGAGCGCTCGAGCCCCCCGTCGAGCTGCCGGCCGCTAGATCAAGGGGATGCCTGTTGCACGGCCACGTCAAGCAAAACCCAGAGCGCCCGGGCCCCTGGTGAGCTCCGCCCGCTTGCGCCGCGCTGGCCATCATCTCACATTTACCCATGAAAACACACGTTCACCCCTCACATGCCACATGCTCCGGTTTGCCGGCGCTGGAGCTTGAGCGATTCACGCGTTGTGCGAAGAGATCGAGCGGCGCGCCCTTTTCGCTTGGCCCGGAGGCCAGTATGACCGCGCGCGCGACCGCGACAGGGACGTCCCCTCGACCATCGAGCGCCTGAATCGCGCGACCGCCTCAAGAAAGGCCGAACGCTTTGGATCTGACAGGAAAGCAGCGCCGCCACCTCCGCGCGCTGGGGCATCACCTCGACCCGGTCGTGCAGCTCGGCAAGGCCGGCCTGACCGACGGCGTCGTCGCGGCCGTCGACGTCGCCCTGGAGCGGCACGAGCTCGTGAAGGTACGCCTGGGCACCGAGTGCCCGGACGAGCTGGACGACGTCGCCGACACCCTCTCCGAGCGGCTCCGAGCCGCCGTCGCGCAGACGCTGGGGCGGACGATCCTGCTGTACCGGCGCCACCCCAAGGAGCCGAAGATCAAGCTGCCCGCGGGCAGCTGATCGCGAACGCGCGCGCGGCCGCGCATCCCACCATGCGCGGCCTCGGGCGCCTCGATCCGACGAGGCGCTGCCGAGGCCGCCTTCGCACGTTTCGCGGCGGTGAGGCCTCGGATCGCCGAGGCCCGAGCCAGCGTCACACGTGCCGGAGCGTGGGGCGCTCGGCCAGCAGGTGATCGAGCCAGGCGTTCGACAGCTTCTCCTGCACCGTGTTGGCCCGGAGCCTCGCGGCGAGGTTCTTGAAGTCGACGTGATCGATGAGCTGGTCCTGGTTGAAGCACGAGAAGACCAGCGTCTCCTTGCCCGTCTCCGGGTCCACGTGCCGCTGGAGGCACTGCGCGCAGACCTCCTTCATCATGCACTGCATCGGCGAGTTGATGCTCGCGATGCCCACGTGCTTCGGATCCAGGTGCGGCGCCAGCACGCCGTGCCGCGCCTCGCGCACGGCGTTCATCATCTTGTCCGAGCCGATCGCGATGATGCGACGGACCTCCGAGAGGGCCGCCAGCTCGCCGCCGAGCTGGCGCTCGGCGTAGGCCCTCATCGCCTGGACGATGTTGCCGCGGAAGTGGTGGTCGGTCGCGCGCCGCGGGGGGATCTCGGCGCCGCCGTCGGTGCACCAGACGACCTGGTCGGTCGCGACCTCGATCTCGTCCTGCTTGAAGAGATCCTCGCCTCGCCGGTAGCCGGCGAAGTAGATCACGCGGTCGCCGCGCGCCTTCAGGGCCTTCGCGATCGAGAACAGGACGGCGTTGCCGAGCCCGCCGCCGGCGAGCAGCACGGTCTCCCCCTCGGGGATGTCCGTGGGCGTCCCGGTCGGCCCCATCACGACGACCTCCTCGCCCGGGCGCAGCGCGGCGAGCAGGCGGGAGGACGCGCCCATCTCGAGCGCGATGAGCGACAGCAGCCCCTTCTCCTTGTCGACCCACGCGCCCGTGAGCGCGAGGCCCTCCATCGCGAGCCGCGTGCCGCGGATCACGGGCGAGCGCACCTCGTAGTTCTGCAGGCGGTAGAACTGCCCGGGCTCGAACTTCCGCGCCGCCGCGGGCGCGCGCACGACCACCTCGACGATCGTCGGCGTGAGCCGCTGGACCCGCTCGACGACCGCGCAGAGGTCGTGATCGAGGCGGGCGAAGAGGTCGCGCCGACGCGCGTCGCGCGCGGCCTGCGGCTCCTCCCCGAGCCGGGCGATGTCGTGGCGGAACAGCGCGACGACGGACGGGTACGCGTCCTTGGCGCTCGCCATCGCCTTCACGACGCTCCCCGCGTAGTGGGGGTGGTTGTCGCCGTAGAAGCTCACCGCGTGCTCGCCGTCGTTGTAGCTCGTGAAGAAGCCCTCCCTCGCCTTGGCCGGCTCCACCTGGAGCGCTCCGCCCTCATCGACGTACGCGCGGTGCGGCTGGAAGAACTGCCGCCACTTGTCGAACACGAACGAGCCCGGGCGCTCCTTCTCGTACGTGACGTTGGGGCTCGTCCCGGCCGCGACGCACACGGTGCGGGCGGGGATCGAGACCGCCTGCCCCGCGCTCCGCCACTTGCCGTCCACGATCTCCTGCCGATCGAAGACGAGCGAGGAGACGCACCCGCGCTCGTCGAGCACCGCCTCGACCGGGGCGAGGTTCTCGACGTAGCGGATCCCTTCCTCGAGCGACTTGGCGACCTCCTCGTGGTTCAGCCGGTACGCCGGCGAGTCGATGAGCCGCTTCCGGTAGACCAGCGAGACGCCTCCCCACGCGTCGATCAGGCCCTGGAAGCGCGGCGGGCGCCCCTCGCGCGCGGCGCGCGCGCGCTCGTCGCGGATCTCCTCCGCGTGGCGCCGCTGCTCGACAACGAACTCCCGCTCCTCCTCGTCGAACATCGCGAGGACGGCGGCCTCTCCGCGCTCCGCGACCAGCGCGTCGAGCCGGTCGGCCGTCTTCTCGGCCTGCACGACGTAGTACGCGGCGAGCTCCGTCGCGGTGTCGATCGCCGTCAGGCCGCCGCCGATCACCACCGCCGGCAGGCGCACCTGGAGGTTCGCGAGCGCCGAGCGCTTGTAGGCCCCGGCCAGCTGCAGCGCCATCAGGAAGTCCGACGCCTTGCGGATGCCGCGCGCGAGGTTGTTCTTGAGCGGGATGATCGTCGGGCGCCCCGCGCCCGCCGCGATCGCGACGTGGTGGAACCCGAGCCGGAAGGCGTCGTCGAGATCGATCGTCCCGCCGAACCGCACGCCGCCGTAGATCCGGAGCAGCCGCTGCCGGGCCAGCGTGACGTACAGGACGGTGAGGAAGTTCTTGTCCCATCGCACCGTGATCCCGTACTCGCTCACCCCGCCGAAGCCGAGGAGGACGCGCTCGTCGAGCTCTGTGTAGAGCCGCTTGAAATCCTTGACCGGGCGCGGCGGGCGCGACTCGTCGCCCGTGAGCTCGACCGGCAGCGGCTCGATCTTCAGCCCGTCGATCGCCACGCACGCGAAGCCCTGCCGCGTGAGGTGGTGCGACAGCGTGTAGCCGGCCGGGCCGAGGCCGACGACGAGCACGTTCTTGCCGTTGTACGGGAGCGCGTGCGGCCGCAGCGCGTCGAGCGGGTTCCAGCGCGTGAGGAACCCGTAGATCTCGAGGCCCCACGGGAGCGACAGCACGTCCGTGAGCGCCGCGGTCTCGATCTGCGGGATGTCCACCGGCTCCTGCTTCTGGAAGACGCACGCCTTCATGCAGTCGTTGCAGATGCGGTGACCGGTGCCGGGGCACATCGGGTTGTCGACGCAGACGAGCGCGAGCGCGGCGATCGACTCGCCCCGCCCCCGCATGGTGTGCATCTCGCTGATCTTCTCGTCGAGCGGGCAGCCGTTCAGCTCGACGCCGAGCGGGTTCGCCTTGATCACCCCGGTCTTGTTGTCGCGCAGGCCCTTCGAGCACGAGTCCTTGTCGCGATCGTGGCAGAAGAGGCAGTAGTCGACCTGGCTCTCGACCTCGCGGGGCGGCGCGCGGCGGTCCGTCAGCGCGAAGCCGTCGCGATCCCTCCGCTCGTGCTCGGGGCCGACGAGGAGCTCGGCGGAGCCCGGGCTGCCGTTCGCGCCCTTCCTCTGCAGCTGGACGAGCTCCTGGTAGTCGAGCGTGCGCGGCGCCTTCAGCGTCGGCCACCGCCGCGCCGGATCGTGCTCGTCCGCGCGGCGCGCCGCGAGCCACGCCTCGACGGCGTCGAGCGCGAGCGCCACGACCGCCCCGTCCTCGGCCTCCGTCGGCTCCGCGCCAGCGACCGCCGCCGCCGGCGCCACACCCTCGGCGAGCGCCGGGTCCTCCCGCAGCGCCACGCGCACCTTCGCCGCCCGCTCGCGGAGCTCGTCCGTCCACTTCGCGCCGCCGGCCTTCGCTGCCTTGCGCGCGATCTCGTCGACCTCGATCAGGGCGAGCGTCGCGCGCGCGATCGCGAGCTCCTCCGCGGCGGAGCCGCCGTCGAGCGCGCTCGCAGGCGCGCCCATGGCCGCGAGCGACCGCCGCGCCGCGTGCGCCGCCTCGACGTGCGTGCCCCGCCACGCCTTCCCGGGGTTCGGCTTGAACAGGCGCTTCTTCGAGAACTCGCGCTTGAAGTCCCAGAGCGCGCTCCGCTCGAGGGTCGCGTCGATCTGCGCCTGCGTTTCCCGCTCGACCCGGAAGAGCATCGCCACGAAGCGGCCGACGTGGGGCGCGGCCGCGAGGAGCGCCTCGGAGACCTGCTCCGGCGTGAGCGCGGGCCGGCCCGCGCCGCCGCCCTCGGCGCCGGAGGCCTCCGCCTGCGCCGCGCGCAGCGAGGCCCGGTACGCGTCGAAGCGCGCGTAGGCGCCCTCGTCCGCTGCGTGAAAATACTCCTCGAAGCGCTCCGTCAGCTCGGCGAGCTTCGCGGGGTCGAAGAGATCGGCGTAGCCGAAACCAGGGAGCCCGAGCTCGAGCTCGGAGGCATCGGAGGTCGCCTGCACCCACGAAGAGAAGTCAGCCTGCACTCCAGCGTTCGCTTCCATACCCGCGGCAAATGCTTTCTATTTCAAGGGGGTCGCTCGCCCGACGATGGCCTGCCCACGCGGCCGTGAGAGCGACGTAAAGTAGCACCAGGCCGCACCTTCGACCTGTCGCTCGGGCAACAATCATCGCAATCGGATTGCGTTTGCCAGCGCGGCGAACGCGCAACGGCTGCGTGCTCCACGGCGATCTCCATCGAGCACCGCTCGCTTCCACGAGCAGCCGCCGCGGAGTCACCCCGCAGCGGCCATCCGCACGACGCCGGCCCGCTCGGGCTCCCCGAGACGCTGGCCTCGACGGAGCAGCCGGCAGCGCATCGCGTCAGAACCCCTGCGAGACGACGCGCTCGATCGTGTGCGTCGAGATGTTGCCCGCGACGACCTCCGGATCTCGCAGCAGCGCCTGGTGCAGCGGGATGTTCGTGCGGATGCCGCCGATGATGAACTCGTCGAGCGCGCACCGGAGCCTGGCGATCGCCTCGGCCCGGTTCGCGCCGTGCGCGATCACCTTGGCCACCAGTGAATCGTAGGAGCTGGGAACGCGAAAACCGCCGTACACGCCGGAATCGACGCGGATCCCGACGCCGCCGGGCGAGTGGTACTCGGTGATGAGGCCCGGCCACGGCACGAACGAGCGCGCATCCTCGGCGTTGATCCGGCACTCGATGGCATGGCCCCGGAAGCTCCAGGGCCGCGTGTCGGGCAGCGAGAGGCGCTCGCCTGCAGCGGCGAGGATCTGCTGCGCGACCAGATCGACGCCGGTCACCATCTCGGTGACGGGGTGCTCGACCTGGACCCGGGTGTTCATCTCCATGAAGAAGAGCTCGCCTCGCTCATCCATCAGGAACTCGAGCGTGCCCAGGCCGGTGTAGCCGGTCTCGAGGATCGCACCCCGGAGGATGTCGCCCATCCGGGAGCGCTTCTCGTTGTCCATCGCCGGGCTGGGCGACTCCTCCATCACCTTCTGGTGCCGGCGCTGGAGCGAGCACTCGCGCTCGCCGAGCGTCCACACGCCTCCGTGCTGATCCGCGAGCACCTGGAACTCGATGTGGCGCGGCGCCTCGACGTAGCGCTCGAGGTAGACGTCCGGGTTCTTGAAGCCGCTCAGGGCCTCCTGCGTCGCGATCTCGAACGAGCGCTGCACCTCGCTGGCCTCGCGGACGATGCGCATGCCCCTGCCCCCGCCGCCGCCGGAGGCCTTCAGGATCACCGGATAGCCGACGCGCTCGGCCTGCTCGGCCGCGTCCGCCGCGCTCTTGAGCACGCCCGTGCCGCTGAGCATGGGGATGCCGAAGCGCTTGGCGACCTCGCGCGCGGACACCTTGTCGCCCCAGGTCCGCATCGCCTCCGCGGTCGGCCCGATGAAGGTGAGGCGGCACTTCTTGCAAAGCTCGGCGAACTTCGCGTTCTCCGAGAGGAACCCGTAGCCTGGATGGATCGCGTCGGCGCCCGTGACCTCCGCCGCCGCGATGATCTGCGGGATGTTGAGGTAGCTCTTCGACGCCTCGGCCGGACCGACACACACGGCCTCGTCCGCGAACCGGACGTGCAGCGCCGCGGCGTCCGCCTCGGAGTGGATGGCTACCGTGCGGATGCCGAGCAGGCGGCAGGCGCGGATGACACGCATCGCGATCTCGCCGCGATTGGCGATCAGGATCTTCTGGAACACGGCACCCTCGCCCGGGCAGCGCTAGCTGCTCCGCACCTTGAAGAGACGCTGCCCGAACTCGACCGGCTTGCCGTTGTCGACGAGGATCTCGACGATCGTGCCCGGAGAGTCCGCCTCGATCTCGTTCATCAGCTTCATCGCCTCGATGATGCAGAGCGCCTGACCCACGCGGATCGCGCTGCCCACATCGACGAACGGGGGCGCATCGGGCGACGGCGATCGGTAGAACGTGCCGACGAACGGCGACGTCACATAGGAGATCCCCTCGTCGCTCGCCGCCGCCGGCGCGGCAGGGGCCGCGGGCGCGGCGGCCGGCGCAGGCGCCGCCGCGGGCGGCGCGACCGGCGCGCTGTGGATCTGGAAGGCGGCGGGCGCGAGATGCGGCGCCGCGCCCTGCGGGACAACGCCTCCGCGCGTGAGGCGAATGCGAACGTGTTCGTCCTCGAACTCGAAGTCGCTCACGTTGCGCTTCTCTAAGATGCGTACCAGCGCCCGCAACTGCTTGAGGTTGATGTTCATGGAAGGACGTTCGGCCATCGATGTTTGCCGCCTTTCAACCAGAGTGACGGCGCATGTTCAACCTCTTTCGTCGGATCGCAGCTTCTCCAGATGCCCGAGCAGCCCGATCAGCCCAAGGACGTACGAGCTCGGACCGAAACCCGCGACGCGCGCCATGCACGCAGGCGCGATGCGGGAGCGACGGCGGAACGGCTCACGGCCGTCCGGGTTGGAGATGTGCACCTCGACGGTAGGAAGCGCGCTCGCGCGGATCGCGTCATAGAGCGCGATGGAGGTGTGCGTGTACGCACCGGCGTTGAGGAGGATGCCGTGGAAGCCGCGATCGCCAGCGTGGCTGATCGCGGTCACGAGCTCTCCCTCGCAGTTCGATTGCATACACGACACCGAGGCGCCGCGGGCCTTCGCGGCCTCCTCGACGGCGCGGTGAACGTCATCCAGCGTGGCCGTGCCGTAGATCGCTGGCTCGCGCTTGCCCAGTCGATCGAGGTTCGGCCCGGAGATGACCGAGATGCTGAAGCCGCTCAGGCGAGCTCCTTCAGCAGCACCGGCACCTTGGTGCGCAGGAGGTACCGGGCCTTGCCGATGTTCGCGTCGGGCGTCATCGAGAAGGCCACGAAGTACGAGTTGTTCACGACGCGGATCAGGGTCGTGACCTTCTCCGCCTGGATCGCGATCTCGGCGGCGTTGCCCGCGTCGAGCATCTCGGCGGCGCGCTGGATCGACTTCAACACGACGCTGAACTCCGCGCCGATGGTGGTGATGTCGAACGCGGCCCCCGGCTTGGAGTAGCTGTCGACCGGGATCCCCTCGAAATCCATGAGAAGGGTCGCGATGCCGCCCTCGGTGTTCTCTACGACTTCCTTCAGCACGGCCTGGAACATGCGCCGAGATTACCCAAGCGCGGCACGATCGGGAAAACAAACGAACCTGGCCCGGCATCTCGCGCCGCGGCCCGGGAGAGCCGGCGCTCCTCATCGTCGCCCGACCCGCTCGGCCGCGCGCGGCCAGGCCGATGGCAGACGGGCGCGCACGGCGTTGACGACAGATGGCACTGCGCGGCAGCGCCGCGAAAGCTCGTACCGGCCGCCTGCCATCGTGAACCAGCGCAACAGGCGCAACAGGCGCAACAGGCGCAACAGACGCAACACGACGCGACAGGCGAAGCGCGGCGGAACGTTGGACCGGGCGGGCGCTTTGCCTCTTGCATCCTGGTCCCAGCCGGGCGATTCCCGCCCCTGGGGGCCCGCTCCAAAGCACGCCTTGACCCTCGTCCAGGCGAGCGGCTAACGTGCGGCCGTTCTTTCGCCTCGCGGCAAGGCCCGGAGGCGGATCCCACCGGCGCGTCTCGCCGGGGGGCCGACGTCAAACGTGGTCGGGAGCGGCGTGCGCCGTACCCGCCATCTCATCAAGAAAAACAAGGACGGCCCAACATCTATGCGTGCTCGAGCCGGGGATCCCCCCCGCACGATGCCCCAGAAGATCCTCGCCGGGCGGGCGACGGATCCTCAGCTGCGCGGTGATCTCGTCCAGGTCAAGGTCGACCAGGTGATCCTCTCCAGGGCGCCGTCGCGCGCGCTGGCCGAGGCCATCGCCACGGGCATGAAGAAGACGCCGGTCGAGGTCGCCGTCGCCTACGACGGCACCTGCGTGGCCGACGCGAGCTCGCTCGCGGATATCGACGAGGGCAGCCCGCACTCGGTGTCGCCCGAGTTCCCGACCTACAACATCCCGATCGCGCGGCCCGGCATCGGCTTCCCTGCGCCCGTTCACCTGGAGCGCTTCGCGGCGCCGGCGCGGCTCGCCCTCACGGACGACCCGCGCCTCACGACCGTCGGCGGCATCGGCATGCTGTCGCTCGTCGTCTCGCCGAGCCAGCTCGGGCAGGCGCTCGCCACGGGCTCGGTCTGGCTCCGGCCGCCCCGCAGCGTGCAGATCCACCTCTCGGGCAGGGTGCGGCCCTTCGTCTGCGCGCGGGACGTCGCCCTCGAGCTGCTCCGCAGGAACCTCGACGAGGTGGTGCGCCGCATCGAAGGCGAGCACCACGCGCCGGTGATCCTCGAGTTCGCCGGGCCGAGCGCGCGGCTCCTCTCCGTGGGCGACCGCGCGGTGCTCTGCGGCATCGCGCCGCAGGTCGGCGCGGCGGCGGCGCTGTTCGTGAGCGACGAGAAGACGGAGGTCTTCCTCCGCGATCAGCGCAGGTCGAAGGCCCACCGCGCGCTCGTGCCGGACCCGGGCGCGCCTTGCGAGGAGGTCGTCTCGATCGATCTCGGCACGGTCGATCCGCTCCTCATGGACGAGGAGGGCGTGGTCCGGCCCGTCCGCGATCTCGCCGGCAAGCCCGTGGCGCAGGTCGTCCTCGGGGGCGACTCCGGCGTGACGTTGCGCGACATGCTCGCGGCGGCGCTGCTGCTCAAGTCGAAGCGCGTCCCGTCGCGGCTCGACCTGCTCGTCGCGCCGCCGTCGCGGCAGGTGCTCGAGGTGCTCGCGCAGTCGGGCGCGCTCGTCGATCTCGTCGCGACGGGCGCGCGCATCGTCGAGCCGGACAGGCGCGTCGTCACGTCGGAGATCTACCCGCCGCCGCCCGGCAGCCTCTCGCTGCGCACCGCGGATCCGGAGCCGCGCATCGCCGGGGCGCCGTCGTTCGTCGTGGCCTCTGCGGAGACCCTGGCCTACGCGGTGGCCACGGGCGCGGTCGGCGATCCGCGGTCGTTCAAACGTCCGGTGCGGGTGACGGTGCCGCGGGCGCTGCCGACCGACGACGTGCTGATCCTCCGCGACAAGAAGGGGGAGCAGGTGAGCACGAAGAAGCCGCCGCCAGCGCCCGCGGCGGTGCCGTGGAAGGGGCCGCTGACGCTCGACGTGCTCGCCGGCGTGCCGAAGGTGAACGGGCACGCGGCGGTCGGGGCGCGCGGGCGCGCCGCCCCTGCGCCGGTCGCGGAGGCCGCCGCGGACCAGCAGGGGCAGGCCGCGCCGGCGGAGGCCAAGCCAGCCGGCGGCGTGGCGCTCGTCCTGTCGACGCTCGACGAGGTGCGGGCGGTCGCGGAGCGCGCGACCGATCTCTCGACGGTGCGCGCGGTGGTCGCGCCCTTCGTCCCGAGCACCGCGGTGTCGGCGTTCGCGAGCGAGGGGATCGCCACGTTCCTCGTCGGCACGGAGGCCCTCGGCAGCATCAAGGACCAGAAGAGCGTGGAGCTCCCCGCCCCTGCGCAGTGGGGCGATCGCGTCGCGGCGATCTTCGGGAGCGAGCGCGTCGAGGTGGCCTGGCTCGCGACCGGCATGGAGCGGAGCTGGACCCACGCAGGCACCGTGCGGCAGCCGCCCAGCGCGGGCAAACCAGCGAGGTAGCCGGGCCGAGATCCCGGTGGCGAGGCCGCCTCCCACAGGAGCGGGGAGCCGCCTTCCACCGGGAACCGGGGAGCCGGACAGCAGCGCTCAGGGAGCCGCGCGCACGGGGGCCAGCGGGGCGAGGAGCTTGATCTCGTTCGTGAGATCGCGGAAGCGGATCTGCTGCTCGTTGATCTGCATCTCGAGGACGATGACGCGCTTCGTGATCTCGTCGAGGCGCGCCGACGCCTTCGCGAGCCGATCCGTGAGGTCGCGGCGGAGCTCGTCGGCTGTCTTGTTCTTCTCGATGGCCCTGAGGTTCTGGCGGAGCTCGTGGCTCTGCTGCTCGAGGCGCTGCTGCTCGGCGAGGATCCTGTCGCGCTCGTCGATCGCCGGGCGGAGCTTGCCCCGGATGTCCCAGGCCTGACCGAGCTGCTTGGCCACGGCCGCGTCGGCGCGCGGGTCCTTCAGGTAGCCTTGCACCGCGTCGTCGGCGAGCTGGTCGAGCCAGTCGATCTGCTGCCGGAAGAGCCGCCGCTCGTCGACGTCGAGCACCGCCGTCCCCCGGCGCGGCACGTCGATCGGCACGAGCGCGCTGCCCGTGCCGACGTTGTCCTCCGTGCCCTTCGGGGGCGCGTGCAGGCGCGTCCCGTGCAAGCGGGGGTGCTTCACGAGCGTCCTCGCCGCGAGGTCGGCGCCGTTGCGGACGGCGTACTTCGTGTGCGTGACCCAGTCGCGCTCGATCTCGAGCGCGCCGCCCTCGATCTTCGCGATGCGCGCGCCCTCCGCGCTCTCCTCGCGCGTCGTGTCGACGGCGAGGCCCCGCTCCAGCGCGAACGGCACCGTCGTCGTGGCCCCCGGCGGCAGCGGCTCGACCATGCCCTGGCCCAGGAACGCGCCGTTCTCGAAGACGGCGATGGGGCCGCGCTCCAGCAGCCCCTTCGTGTCGTTCGTGAAGCGCGCCACCCGGAACGGGTGAGAGCTCGACGCGGGCACGCCGCCGTCGGGCGCGAACAGGAAGATCGACTCGCCGGGGACCTGCCTGGCCAGGAGCAGGACCATCGTCGCGCTCTTGTCGGGGATGTCGACCGGGAACGGGATGTCGTAGCGGGTCGTGCCCGCCTCCATCGCGACCGCGGCGAGGGCGCTCATGTTGCGCGGCGGAGAGGGGTTCATCGCCATGGGCGGCGGTGCCGGCGCCGCCGCCGGCGCTGACCGCTTCCACTGCGGCCCCGCGTGTTGCCCGCCGGCGCGCGCGTCTTCGCGGTCGCTCAGCCTCACGCTCGGCTTCGCGGCGGGGACCGTGGCAACCGCTCCCCGCCTCGCGGACCGCAGCCTGCCGCCGCCGCCCTTCTCCATTTCGGCCTCGGCCTCGTCTGCGGACGCGTACTCCTCGGCGGCGTCGCCCGGCGCCATGGGCGCCGGCGCGACGGGCGGCGGTGGCGGCGGCGCGGCCTCGGTGGCCAGCGTCGTTTCGCTCGTCGGCACGGACGCGATCACCTCGCCCTGATCGCTGACGACAGGGCGCGGCGGGATCGCCGCCTGGTCGAGCGTCGCCTGGAACGCGAGCGGCGCGCCCGCCACGAGCGACAGTTTCACCCCCTTCCAGTCCTCGCCCGAGAGGTTTTGCACGATGCCCCACGCCTGAAGGTGCGCCTGCTTCGAGTCCGCGCGCGGCGCTGCGCCCTGCGCCCCGCCCGCCCCCATCACGAGCCGGTACGACGGCCTCCACACCGGCGTCTCCGCCACGTAGCCGATCACGAGATCGTGCTCCCGCCCGTCGAGGGTGAGCTTGACCGTCTCGTGGTCGTCGTCGCGCTTCTTCTCCCGCGCCGCCGCGCCCTTGCCCTTCGGCGGCGGCATCGGCGTCACCTCGGGCCCAGGCTCCGGCGGGGCCTCGTCCTCGCCAGATCCGTCGTCGACCTCGACAGGGAACGACGCGCTCCGGACGCTGCTGCCGCCGGCCTCGATGACCGCGAGCGTCGCGAGGAAGTCGCCGACCTTCTCCTTGCGGATCCGGAAGGTCACCTGATCGGCGTCGATGAGCCCTCGGCGCTCGAAATACGCGACGCCGTTCCTGTAGATGACCACGCGCCGCAGCGCGAGCCCCGAGGCGTCTATGTCGGGGCCACGCGCGCAACCGGCGAGCAGCGTGAGAGCGAGGAGCAGGCCGGAGCCCGCTCGCGCGACGTCGTACCGTCTCATGAATGTCCCTGGGTTTCGCTTGCGTCAGCTGTCGGAGGGCGCCGTCGAGGCGCGACGCCAGTCGGGCGGCAGGTCGAGAAAGCCCTCGTTGCAGAGGAACTCGTAGAGCCCCTCACAGACCTCGCCGCAGATCATGCTGAAGAGGTGGGGATCGGTGATGAAGAGGATCGTCTCGTCGCGCTCGGCGCCCGCGGTGTCGGCGAGCTGGGCGACCAGCTCGTCCTCGGCGAAGCCGACGAGCATCACCATGAGGTGGCGCTCGAACGCGGCGCGGAAGCGAGGGAACGCCTCGCTCGTCAGCTTGTACGCGTACGCCCTGCCCTCGAACGTACGCGCGTCCTGCACGACTCGCGCGGAGATCTCGCCGAGGCTCTGGGCGAGCTGCACGCTGAAGAAGTCGACGAGCACGGCGTGGACCACCGAGACGATGCGCCTGAGCTCGCTGGATCGGCGCGCGAGGAAGGCGTCCTGCATGTCCTTCGTCAGCTTCGCGAGCAGCTCGAACGACTGCTCCCGCGCGTCCTCCGACGCGAACTCGAAGCCGTCGAGCTCGGCCTCGATCCGGTTCTTGTAGCGGGTCAGCACGTAGAAGAGCGCCTGCTCGCCGTGGTGGATCAGCTTCGGCGCGCCGTCGCGGCCGCGCGTCTTCTCGTGGAGCTCGGACTGGAAGAACAGGCGGGCGAGGTTCCTGTGGATCTTCTTGAGCCGCCGCTCGACGAGCAGCGAGATGCCGTCCTCGCGGATGACCCGCTCGAGCAGGGCGCAGAGCGTCTTCTCGTGCGCGTCACGGATCGCGTCGCGGTTCTTCGCCCCGCGATCCCCGGCGCCCGCCGACGCCTGGATCACCTTCAGCTGGGCGACGACCTGCGCGGTGACCGCGTCGAGCTCGGGGTTGGTCTCGAGATCGGCGCGGTAGTGGACGATGCGGGCCTGCATCTGCTCCTCGAGCAGGCCGAGCGCCATCTCGGTGATGTGGTCTTTCAGCGCCTGGCTGACGTGCTCGCCGACGCGCCGCGGCGCGTCGGGCGGGAGCGGCCTCGGCGGCTCGTGCGCCGGCCTCCCCCCCGGTTGCGATCGGCCCGAGGGCGGCAGCGGCGGAGGGTTCCGAGGGACCGGGGCCATGACCCGACAGCATAGCGGAACTCGCCCGTGGTGTGCGGTTTTGGCGGAGCGGCGCGAGTCGGAGTAAGACGGCGGCCATGCACGCGGCCATGCACACGCTCGCTTCACCCATGCGCGCCTGGGGACCGGAAGGCCCACGGGCGCCGTCCTCGCCGGCCCTCTCGTCCATGGCGCCCCCGCGCCTGGCCCGCCGTCGCCTCGCGGCGGCGCTCGCGCTCACGCTTGCCAGCGCCGGGGCGGGCTGCTCTCGCGACGGCGACGGCCAGCCACCGCCCGCGCGCACGCCGGAGCCCGCGGCACGGCAGGAGCCCGCGGCGGCGGCGCCGGCCGCCACGGCAGAGAGCGCCGGGACGACCGCCGCGACGGACAGGAAGGACGGCACCGCCGGGGCGCCGACAGGGCAGCGCGAGAGGTTGAACGTCCTCGTGGTCTCGATCGACAGCCTGCGCGCGGACATGCCGTGGAACGGTTACGAACGCGACATCGCGCCCGTGCTCACCGCGTTCGAAAAGAAGTCCGTCAGCTACACGCGCCACTACGCGATCTCGTCGTACACCTCGATGAGCGTCGGCGGCTTCCTCGCCGGCCGGTACCCGAGCGAGGTCGATCGCAGCGGCTACTTCTTCGGCAACTACCCCGACAGCGTCCTCATGTTCCCGGAGCTCCTGCAGAGGGCCGGGGTGCGGACGATGAGCGCGCACGCGCACTTCTACTTCGACCAGAAGGCGGGCTTCCGTCAGGGCTTCGACGTGTACGAGATCGTGCCGGGGCTCTCGGCCGACAACACGACCGACCGGAACGTCACGAGCCCGGGGCACCTCGAGCTCGCGATGAAGATGCTCTCCGACAAGGCGAACACCTCGGGCACCTTCTTCGCGTACTTCCATTTCCTCGATCCGCACGACGTGTACATGACGCACGAGGGGATCCCGACGTTCGGCAAGCGCGCCCGCGACAAGTACGACGGGGAGGTCAGGTTCACCGACATGCACGTCGGCAAGCTGCTGGACTTCGTCGCGCAGCAGCCGTGGGCCAAGGACACGGCGATCATCGTGACCGCGGACCACGGCGAGGCGTTCGGCGAGCACAAGATGTTCCGCCACGGCTTCGAGGTGTGGGACGTGCTCACCCACGTGCCGCTGATGATCCAGGCGCCCGGGATCACCCCGCGCCGGATCGACGTGCCTCGCAGCTCGATCGACCTGGCGCCGACGATCCTGGAGCTGACCGGCGCGCCGGCAGAGCCGTCCTTCCCGGGCAAGAGCCTGGTGCCCGAGCTCCACGGCGCGACGCCGGAGCCGCGCGACGTCATCGTCGATCTTCCGCGCACGAGCGACAACGACCGGCGCAGGGCGCTCATCCACGGGCAGTACAAGCTCATCGCGTACGGCGACGACGACGCGTTCGACCTCTTCGACCTCGTCGCGGATCCGGGGGAGACGAAGGATCTCAAGCGAACGCAGGCGCCGGTCTTCGAGGAGATGAAGGCGCTCTACAAGGAGCGCTCCGCGGCCATCAAGGACGTGTGCCCGAAGAACACGGCGAAGCTCAAGGGGAAGAAGAGCAACAAGCGGTGCTAGCGCGCGGAGCGGAGCGCCGCGCGCTGGCACCGCCGAGGGCCAGCGCTAGCGCGCCGTCGGGGCGACGGTGAGCGTCAGGACGTCGTCCTCGCCCGCCTCGATCCCGGCGCGCGCCACGAGGCGGGCGCCTTCGCACTCGAGGTGGAGCACGACGGGCGCCACCGCCTGGCGGCCGCACGACGGATCGCCCGAGACGCGCGCCGCAAAGGCGCTGCGCGCGAGCTCGACCGCCAGGGCGATGCCTCCGATGCGGCCCATCGCGTCGTCCGGGGCGACCTCGCGCGCCGAGCGCGCCTCCTCGAGGCGCGTGAAGAGCGCAGGCCCGCGGATCGCGACCTCGATCGGGCGGCCCGCCGCGTCCTCGAGGACGGCGACCTCGATCTCCGCCTGCCGGGGCGCGCTCTCGCCCTCGGCCGTCACGACGAACCAGAGCGGGATCCGCTTCGCGCAGACCGCTGCGCCCGGGCCGGCGCGCTCGTCGGCGGGCGCGCAGCGGGGAGGCGGCAGCGCCAGGCTGAACGGGACGATCACCTCCGCCGGCGCCTCTGCGAGGGGCCGCCCCCAGGCCCGCCTGTCCAGGAACCGGCGCAGCCACGCGGTGACCTCCTCGCCGACCCGCGCGCGATCCGCGCGCTGCGTCGCGAGCTGCGCCTCCGTCTCCTGAGCGGCGCGCGAGAGGACGTCGCCGGCGCTGCGCTCGCGGACGAGCTCGCGCAGCCGGTGGGTCGCCTCATCGCGGAACGCGCCCCTGGGCAACGTCGCGAGGTACGCGGTGAGGCCCGCGGCCGTCCTGCGCTTCGCTGCGTAATAGATCGGCTCGGCCCGCGTGAGGTACGCGCGCACCTCGCCGGCGAAGGCCCCGCGCGGATGGCGCTCCAGGTAGGCCGACGCCGCCGAGAGCCGCCCCTCGAGGGTCCTCGACACGCGCGTCGCCCGGTACGCCGCGTAGTCGTCGTAGCTCGCCAGGAGCGCCGGCTTCGAGGCGCACCCGGACAGGACCGCGACGAGCGCCGCGAACGAGAAGTTCCGAGCGGAAGTCGCAAGGCGTCGGCGGGAAGCGACTGCGCCACGCCCGCTCATGGCGCCTCTTCCAGTGGGCAAAAATTGCACTCGGTCGGGGTCGACGCGCCTTCGTCGGCCATGTGGCCGCGGTACTCGTCGCAGCTCGCGAACTTGAGCTTGTGCAGGCACACCTCGCCGTCGTGGACCAGCGGATAGCAGCCGGCCGGGAGCTCCGGTGCAGCCTCGAAGGCGCAGGCGGCGTCGCAGGCGCGCGTGCGCAGGCCGCACTCGTCGCACCGGGCGCAGTCGATCTGCGCCTTCAGGGCGAAGAACTTGTAGGGGTCGAGCTCCTCCGGCGCCTGCCCGCAGCTGCCGATGTCGCCGACCACCGGCGCGATGCCCACGAAGAGCAGCAGCGCCGCCACGCCGGCGATCTCCTTCGCCCGGGGGCGCCCGCCTCGACGCTCGCGCTCCGGCAAGCTCATGGCAGGAGCTCGTGATCGATCATGAGCCCGAGCTGCGCCGAGACGACGGGGTAGACGGTGTACGCCGCGTCGTACGTCGCGGCGCCATAGAAGAGATCCCCGACGATCTCGCCCGAGAGCGCGACGCCCGCGAGCAGGGAATACCCTAGCCCCAGGGCGAGCTCGCCTCCGACGTTCACGTCGGGCTCGATCAGGATCGCCGCCCCGAGCCGCCCGTACCCGAGCACACGCGAGAGGCCGCGGTAAGCGACGAAGTAGCTCGGCGTGAGCGACTCCTGCGGGACGCCGCCGACGGCGACCGAGAAGCGCAGCGCCCCGCCGTGCTGAACGCCGTCGGCCGGCCCCAGCGCGAGCGCGACCCCGAGATCGAGGTACCCCGCGGTGAGCGAGAGCGACTCCGCCGTCTCGCCGAGCTGCGTCTGCAGGCGGTAGGGGTTGTTGAACCGGATCCCCTTCCCCATCGCGACGGTCGACACGACCCGCCCCGCCGTCGCCGGTGGCCGCGCGAGCGCGCGGTACGCATCGAGCTCGGCGCCGCCGCGATCCTCGCCGGGCAGCGGCGCCGCAGCCCCCTCGGCGCCGCGGTCTGCGGCGGGCTGGGCCGCGGCGGCGCGCCCCGAGGATGCCCCGAGCAGAACCGCCACCAGCGCGAGCCCGGTCCGGAGTTCCAGCATGGCCACGAGCCTTCTACCCCGAGGCAGCGCCCGCTGGCACGCTCAATTGCGTCCCGGCCGCGCGCCGCGCGAGCCTCTCCGCGGCATCGCCGCCCGGCGACGGCGGCGACGGCGCCGCGCGCCTCCGGCACGGCGCTCGCCTCCGCTGCGTATCCGCCCGCTTCACCTGCGGACCGGACCCTGCATGGCGAGACCACCGTGAGCAATTCAAGCACCCGAGGCAGGCAAGGCACCGCCGCACAGCCGTCGGCGCTGCGCGCGCCGCGCGCCAGCACGACGCGGCGTCGAGAACGAGAAGATCCCAGCGAACCGGGAAGGCCGCTCAAGCCGGCCCATGAAGCCGCGATGTGGGCCGGCGCGGGCGAGCTGGACGAGCCGTTCGTCGACATGCTCGACGCCGCGGCGGCGCCGCCGCTGCGGGGCAAGGTGAACCCGCGCAGCGAGATCAGCGACGTGATCCCGACGCTCGACGACGAGGTCCGCGGCTACCACCACCACCCGAACGACGCCGGCAGCACCGAGTTCGAGGTGAACCCCGACGCCGCCGACGCCGCCGCCGATCTGGCGAGCGACCTCGGAGCGGAGTTCCTGGAAGGCGCGACGAGGGGCCAGGACGTCAGCGACGTCGTGATGTCGCACGACGACGACGACGGCGATCTGCCCTATCTCCTGGAAGACGAGGACGTCGAGTCCGTAGAGCCGGACGCCGAAGCAGAGGACGAGCAACCGGTGACCCAGCGGATGCGGCGGCACGCGGGCTGACAGGCAGCGCGCGCCGTGCGTGACGGCGCGAGGTCGCGGCGCGCCGTCACGCACGGCGCGCGACGAGGTCTGGCCCGGTCACGCCTGACCGAGCACGGGCAGCTCCGCCACCACCTCTCCGTCGATGCGGATGAACGCCAGCAGGCCTTCGTCCTCGTAGGCCAGCACATCGAGCACGATCCGCTCGCACAGCGGCAGCACGTACAGCGCTCCGTCGTCCGCCATCACCGTCATGGATCGCACAGGTGCGCTCGCCGTGGGCAGCGTCTCTGTGGTCCGTCGTCGCGCATCCATGTCGCTTGAGCTCCCAGGCTTGAATCGAGCTCCGGCCACCGCCGGCGCCGCGAGGCTAGAGGGCCTGCCCGTCATCTCACCAAGCGCCTTCCATGCCACGACGTTGGCGCAGCAGCGCCGGAGCCCGCGGCGTTCCACGGCGACATATGGCTTTCGCCCTGGCCCGCGCCGCTGCGTCGCTGCGGCTCAGCCGCAAGCGGCGCCGCTCCCCGCCCGCAGCGGAGCGCGGCGCGCCCGGAGCACCGCAACACCTCGATTTCGAGCCGTCTCCGGCCTCGCCGACGGCCGAGGCACGCAGGCGTTCAGCCCGCCCGCGCGCGGTCATCGCGGTCTTCGCGCCGTTCCGGCGTCCGGCGCCGATGCCGCGGACAGGACCTTTCGCGCGAGCTTGGAAACGCCGATATCCAGCGCGCCCGGATCGAGCCATGCCGCCTTCTCGTAAGGGGAGGCAAGCTTTGCCCGGAAGCGCCAGGGGGCCGCCACCTCGGCGCGCGCCACCGTCACGTCGAGGCGCCGGTGCGTGAGGATGTGGCGCACGCGGCCGACCTCGCGGAGCGCCGCGTCACGCGCGACGCCCACGAGCTCCAGGAGCGCGCGGGCGTCCGCGAGCGAGCGCGCCTCGACCATGGGCGGCTCCCAGAGCCCGCCGAAGAGACCTCCCTCGGCGCGCCGGACGAAGAGCACGCGATCGCCTGACCGCACCACGGCGGCGACCATCGCGACCGCCGGGACGTCGCGTTTCGGGGCGATCACCGGCAGCTCCGCCTGCCGCCCCGTGGCGCGCGCGACGCACGCGCCGTCGACGGGGCAGGCATCGCAGCGGGGATTCCGGGGCGTGCACACGGTGGCGCCGAGCTCCATCAAGGCCTGGTTGAAGCGTCCGGGATGGACGCTGTCCGCCGAGCCCCGCACGAGGCGTTCGGCCGTGGACCAGAGCTTGCGCGTGCCCGAGGCGCTGCGGATGTCATCGTCGATGCCCTCGATGCGGGAGAGCACCCGGGCGACGTTGCCGTCGACGAGCGGCACCGGCTGATCGTACGCGATGCTCGCGATCGCGCCCGCGGTGTACGCGCCGACGCCGGGCAGGGCGAGCAGCGCGGAGACGTCGCGAGGGAGCGCGCCGTCGTGGCGCGCGGTCACCTCGCGCGCGGCGAGGTGGAGCACGCGGGCGCGGCGGTAGTAACCGAGGCCGCTCCAGAGCGAGAGCACGTCGTCGATCTCGGCGGAGGCCAGGGCGAAGACCGTCGGGTAGCGGGCGAGGAAGCGCTCGTAGTACGGGATCACCGTCTCGACGCGGGTCTGCTGGAGCATCACCTCGCTCAGCCAGATCGCGTAGGGGTCGCGCGTCCTCCGCCACGGCAGGTCGCGCGCAACACGGCCGAACCAGGCCTCGAGGGCGGCCGCGATCTCCCGGTCGCGCTCGCCCGGGTCCGGCGCTGCGGGCGGAGGGGCGCCAGCGCCCTGCTCACCGGACGAGGAGCGGCGGCGCGGGGAGCGCTGCCGCGCCTGATCATCCTCGCCCGCGCTCGCACGGCTGCGCGCGGGTTGCTGGTCTGCGCTCGCACGGCTGCGCGCGGGCGGCCGGGACGTCGTGCTCACGCGTACAAGGCCCTGCCTCTGCGCTGTCCACGCGGATCACCGAGGTCGCACGGATCGCCGAGGTTGCGCGGCTGCCGCTCGCGGTGCTCAGAAAACGCTTCCATCGCGCGGGACTCTAGCGCAAGAGCCGACCGCGGTGTCGTCCCGGCGCCCCTGCCCACCCCAGCTGCTCCCTCGGGCAGCGCGCCTCTGCGCCGCGCTGCTCCTCGGGCTCGTCGCGCCTGGGTGCCGCGACGAGCCGCGCCCCTGGGAGGGCAAGCCAGGCCCCGCGGTCGTGCTCTCGGCAGCGCCGCCGCACCCAGCCGCGACGATCGGGACCGGCGGGCTCGCGGACGTCGACGCGGGGCAGGGCGACGGCGACGCCGGAGCGCGCACGGATCTCGATCTGCCGGTCCTCCCGGTGCGCGTCGGCGGTCCCTGGGTACGCTGCTATGGGAACTTCAGGATCAGCGGCGATCCGCTGAAGGACGTGACGCGCCTGTCGCTGCTCTGCGGCCCGGAGAACGGCATGCGCCGGATCTCGCCGAAGCCTATCGAAGGGCAGGTGGCCGAAGGCGGCGCGATCGTCACGGAGAAGCTGCAGGCGGTTCGGGGCGCATGTTACCGGGTGTTCGCCGTCGGCGGACCGGGGGTCCTCAACCTGGACGTCGCCGTGCGGAGCAGCCGCGGGGCGATGATCGCCAGCGACGGCACCGAGGACGCATGGCCGATCGTCCAGCCGGATCGGCCCTTCTGCCCGCTCGAGGACGACAACGCCACCGTGGAGATCAGCGCCCGCCGCGGCAGTGGCCGGTTCGCAGCGGAGGTCTGGATGCTGAAATCCTACAAACGAGCGCGCCAAGGCGACGCTGGCACGGAAGCGGAAGCAGAAGCGGGAGAGGACGAGACGTACGAAATGAACAACGAGACGGACGCCTACGAGGAGCTCTGAGCTGGCGCCGCCTCGACCATCGCCCGATCCACGGACATCGCGGGCGCCACGGCTTCCGTCCGGGTCACTGCAGTGTCCGCTGCCGAGAGATCGAGGGCAGAGCTCTCTCGTCTGCCGGACGCGCGCGAAAGGCTCCCCATCGTCATCAAAATCCGGCAGATCCATGGACCATGGCGCGACGCCGGCACCCTGCACGCACCCCTGCATTGACGTGGCCGCCCCGTCCCGCTAGGGGAGCCCGAGCCATGGCCGACGACACCGAGCCGCTCCGCGAGGACGAAGGGGACAAGGTGGAAGGCGAAGGCGAGAAGAAACGCCTCTTCGAGCGCGCTATCCCGGAGATCTTCAAGCGCGTGGTCGAGCGGGCCGTCGAGAGCGGCATCGACAAGCTCAGCGAGGGGCCCGAGAACCTCCGACACTTCGTGGGCGACCTCAAGCTGCCCAAAGAGGTCCTCCACTACCTCTATACCCAGATCGACGAGACCAAGAACGGTCTCTACCGGGTCGTCGCGAAGGAGATCCGGGATGTGCTCGAGCACACCCAGTTCGCGGACGAGATCACGAAGGTGCTGACGAAGCTCTCCTTCGAGATCAAGACCGAGATCCGCTTCATTCCCAACGAAGCGGCCAAGAGAGACGACAGCCAGGACGAGCCGAGGACCGGGTTGCCGAAGCCGGAGGTCACCGCTCAGGTGAACGTCAAAGACCGAAGCAAAGAGACCGGGCGAGACCGGCGCCGTGAGGAGAAGTGACGACGAAAAAGCTTAGGACGGGCGGAGAAGTCGACGCCTGGTGCACCAAGTGCCGCCTCGATCTTACCCATCGGATCATCGCGATGGTCGGCGACGTGGTGAAGAAGGTCGAGTGCAAGACATGCATGTCGCACCACCTCTACCGCCAGCCGAAGAGCGAGCGGGAGAACCGCGCGGCGGCGCGCGCCTCCGCTCGGAGCAGCAGCGAGCCGCGGGCGGCGTCGAGCTCGCCGCGCGGCGGCACGGAGCGCCTCACGGCCGCCCAGCGCGCCGAGCGCGATCAGACGCTCGCGTGGGAGCGCGCCATCGCGGGGAAGCCGTCCGGGGCGTTCAAGCCGTACCGCGTCACGCTGACCTTCGGCGAGGGCGAGCTGATCCACCACAGCAAGTTCGGCGACGGCGTGGTCGCGAAGGTCATCGATCGGGGCAAGATCGAGATCCTGTTCAAGGATGGCCCTCGGACGATGGCGCACGGGCAGCCGTAACGAGCGCCGCCGCGCTCGCTCGAAGCCCGAAATTTGGGGCTGCCCGCGCGATCGGGTAGCCTCGGTATCGCCTTGGACAACCCTTCGCCCCCTTCTGCGAGCGGGTCCCTGCGCAGGCGGCGATCCCGCGCTCGCTTGCCCGAGCGCGCGCTGCGTTGCGTGGCGATCTGCGCGATCGCCGTCGAGGCGCTCTGGTACGGCATCCACGAGGTCCGCGGCTTCGGCCCGGCCCTCGCCGACGGCGTACGCGCCGTGGTCGGCCCTGCGCCTGTCGCGTGGGCCGAGGACGTGGCCTACGGCGTCGCCGATCGGCTGAACCGGACCATCTACCGCCATGCGGCCCCGAAGACCTTCTGGGAGCCCCCGCCCGCCGCCGCGGAGGCCGTGAAGAGCGCCGAGGGCCCGGAGGCGGAGACGGTCACGTCGCCCGCCTCGTTCCAGCCGCCCTTCCCCGAGGTCGCGGCCACGGGTGACGGCGTCTGGACGCCGATCGCCGACAGCGCCGCCCGGCCCGGCGAGGCGCAGGTGCTCTGGAAGAGCGTCGTGCACCCCGACCCGAAGCGCGTGTTCGCGGCCATCGCCGTGGTGGCGATCGATCTCGGGCGCGTCGACCTCCGGCTGGTCGCGGGCACGAAGGAGCCGTTCTCGCCGGACATCCCGGCAGAGCGGCGCCCTGGCCTCGTGCCAGGAGGCGACGCCGCGGAGCTCGTCGCCGCCTTCAACGGGGGCTTCAAGGCGATGCACGGCCACTACGGGATGATGCTCGACGGCGACACGTTCCTGCCGCCGCGCGACAGGGCGTGCACGATCGCGCTCTACCGCAGCGGCGCGGTGCGGATCCGAACCTGGCCCGAGCTGCGCGACGGCGAGGCCCGCATGGCCGCGTACCGGCAGACGCCGCCTTGCCTGGTCGAGCAGGGCGAGCTCCACCATGCGCTGTACGACTCGAACCGGGACTGGGGCGCGACGGTGAGCGGCGAGACGGTGATCCGGCGCTCGGCGCTCGGCGTCGACGCGACGGGCAAGCTGCTCTTCTACGGGCTCGGCGAGGCCGTCACGGCCCGCAGCCTCGCCCGCGGGATGAAGGCCGCGGGCGCGCACGACGTGGCGGAGCTCGACGTCAACCACGCCTACCCGCGCTTCCTCCTGTACGCTCGCGGCGCGGACGGCGCGGGTCCGCGCGCCAGCTCGGCGCTGATCCCGGACGTGCAGTTCAAGCCCGAGGAGTACGTCGCGGAGCCGGCGCAGCGCGACTTCTTCTACCTGCGACGCCGTCGGCCGTCGGCGCCGCTCGGGATCGCCGATCCGGCGCCCGAAAGCGACGTCCTCGAGCGCGGCGGGCGGTGACCACCGGCCCTCGCCGCGCCCGGAAGAGCGCGCGTCGCTAACGGCGATCGAGCAGGTCGCGCAGGCGCTGCGCGAGGGTCTCGGGGGTGAACGGCTTCTGCAGCAGCGCGAGCTCGCGATCGGGCTCGGCGCCCGCGAGGACGTCCTCGGCATAGCCGGAGATGTACAGCACGCGGGCGCGCGGGTGGATCGCGACGGCGCGCTCGGCGAGCTCGCGGCCGTTCATGCCCGGCATCACGAGATCGGTGAGCAGGAGATCCACCGCGTCTTCCCCCTCCCGCGCGAGCATCGCCAGCGCCTCCTCACCGCTCGCGGCCGAGAGCACGCCGTAGCCGCGCCGCTCGAGCACATCGACGATGAGCTTGCGGACGGCGTCGTCGTCCTCGACGACGAGCACCGTCTCGTCGCCGCCCACGGGGGACGGCCGCGCGCGAGCGGGCGCCACCTCGGCGCGCTCCTCGACGCGCGGGAGGTAGACGCGGAACGTCGTGCCGCGCCCGAGCTCGCTCTCGACCTCGATGAGCCCGCCGCTCTGGCTCACGATCCCGTACACCGTGGCGAGGCCCAGCCCCGTGCCCTTGCCTCGCGCCTTCGTCGTGAAGAACGGCTCGAACAGGTGCGAGAGCGTGTCGTGATCCATCCCGTTGCCGCTGTCGGTCACCGAGAGCACGACGTAGGGGGGGCCTCCAGCGGCGGGCGCGTCGTCGTCGTCCCGCTCCGCTGGCGCGAAGGACCTCGCCGCTGGGCTCTCGCCAGGCTCGCCCAGGGAGGTCTCGACGACGAGCTTGCCGCCCCTCGGCATCGCGTCGCGCGCGTTCACGACGAGGTTCAGGACGACCTGCTCCAGCTGGCTCTTGTCGACCTTGATCGAGCCGAGATCCCGGCCGACGTTCGTCTGCAGGTCGATGTCCTCGCCGATGAGGCGCTGCAGCATCGTCTGCATGTCGAGCACCACCGCGTTGATGTCGAGCACCTCGCGCTGCAGCGCCTTGCGGCGGCTCATCGCGAGGAGCTGCCGCGTGAGCGCCGCGGCGCGCTCCCCGGCCTTCGTGACCTGGAGGGCGTCGCGCCGCAGCGCGCTGTCGGGCCCGAGGCGGCGGATGAGGAGCTCGCCGTAGCCGAGCATCACCATGAGCATGTTGTTGAAGTCATGCGCGATGCCGCCGGCCAGCCGGCCGAGCGCCTCCATCTTCTGCGACTCGCGCGAGCGCTCCTCGCGCTGCCGGAGCGCCTCCTCGGTGCGCCGCCGCTCGGTGATGTCGCGGACGAGGACGAGGACGTGCCCCTCGAGGAACGGCATCACCCGCGCCTCGACGTGCCGCTCTCCGCCGGCGCTCGCGACGGCGTGCTCGAGCGCGACCACGGCGCCCGCCTCGTGAGCCTCCTGGCTCGCGCGCTCGAGCCGCTCCCCGAGCTCGAGGGGGAGCACCTCGGTCATGCGCTTGCCCGACAGCGCCTCTGCCGCGACGTGGAGCTCGGAGAGCCGCGGCTGGTTGTAGTCGACGATCTGCATCTCGGCGTCGAGGCGGAAGCAGAGATCGGGGATGGCGTGAAATAGCGCGCGGAGCTCGCCCGTGGCGCGCGCGCTCTCCCGCTCGGCGCGCCACCGCTCGATGCTCTGCCCGATCTGGCTGCCCACGGACGCAAGGACGCGGAGCAGCTGCTCGTCGCCGCGGTGCGGGGCGCGGCTCCTCAGCTCGATCACCCCGGCGACGCGGGGGCCGCACGGGATCGGGACGGCGCACGCCGCGCGCTCCCAGCCCGGCGCGCGCGCGGCATGCTCGTCGACGTCGTCGACGACGCCGCCCACGCTGGCGCGGAACACCGGCGCGCCGCGCTGGAAGGCCTCGCCGACGAGATCGGACTCGGCGGCGAGGGTCGGCCCCTGGCGGAGCACCTCCGCGAGCGCCTCGCGATCGCCGTGCGCCGCCGACCGGGCCTCGACGCAGCGGAGCGCGCTCGCTCTCGCCGCGGACCGCGGCGCGTCGCCCGCGGCGCTCGGCTCCGGCTCCGCGAGCCAGAGCGCGGCGACGTCCCAGCCGAGGTGGTCGATCAGCGCGGCGAGCACGCGCGGAGCAGCCTCCGCGAGCGAGGCCGCCTCGCACAGCGCGCTCGTCGTCGCGAGGTGCGCGGCCAGCCGGGCCTCGGCCTGATGGACCTCGGCCAGGCCGCCTGGCGCTGCACCGGCGTGGACCTGTCCCTCGGGATCGAGATCGTCGTGTGGCACGTGAAGCCGCGGAGCCCCCATGCGCTCAGCCGCCGGTCTTCTCTGCGGCGCCGCTCTCGAGGTGGACCGTCCAGCAGACGGCGCCGGAGGCCGGCTCACCGCCGGGCGGCCCCACGCTGATCTCCGCGCGGGCCGGCCCGACGGCCCGGACATAGAGCCGCTGTCCGACGGCGCCGCGCCCGAGCGCGCAGACCGCGCGGCGCACGCGTGGATCGTCCGCCGCGACCTCCCCCTCGTCGTCGGCGACCATGAACAGGAGCTCGACCTCGGGCTTCAAGCAAGCGCCGACCTCCCGCCAGACGTCGTAGTCGACGGACGGATCCAGGACGTCGGCGAGCTGCCCGTGGCGCGCGCGCCCGACGCGGTAGCGGAACGCGTCGCGCTTCTCCGCGCGGAGCGTGGCCCCGATCCGATCGAACCGGAGCGACAGCGCGCCGAGCGCGGCCGCCATCTTCACGGTGGGCGCGCCCAGGTTGGCCTTGTCCGGCTCCTTGAAGCGGTGCACCTGCACGCCCGCCGGCAGCACGCCGGCGAGCAGCTCCGCGAAGCGCTGGTTCATCCCGAGGCGCCCGCCGAGCAGGATCCTGAGCCCCTGGTAAGGATCCGGCTCCCGCCCGATCTTCGCCACCGCGCCCTCGAGGTGCCGGCGGACCACCTCGACCCCGTCCCGGAACCACGCGTCGATCGCGCCGCCCAGCTCGCCGCGATCGATCGAGAGCGGCACGACGACCGGCTCCCCGTCGAGCCCGACCAGCGAGAGCCGATCCGCGACCGGCGCGCTCGGCCCCCCCTCGAGGAGAGGCCGCAGCAGCTCCTTGAGCGCCCACGCATTGGCGCGCCCATCGGGGGACGGAGCGAGCAGATCTTCCGCGCCGTCGATCGGCTCCTCCTCGGGCGGGCGCTCGAAGGGGATCCGGCGATCGCGCATCGCGGCCTGGCTGGACGAGTACACCCTGTAGGCGATCCGGTGGAGGAGCCGCTCGCCCCCGAGCCAGGGGATCGCCGTCGGCTCGAGGTACTCGACCATCCGCTCCAGCCCCTGAGCGGCCTCGTGCGCCTTCGCGCTCCGCAGGATGCCGAAGGCGAGCCCCGCCTCGCTGGCCCCGGCGTCGATGACGCAGAACGGGACGCCGCCGTCCCGCGGCTGGATCCCGAACATGCGGAACGCCTGGACCGCATAGGCGATCGCGGACGGCCCCCCGTCGACGACCTGCAGGCCGTCCAGGTCGTGGTACTCGCAGAGGCCCGCGGGCAGGCTCCGGAACATGCCGCGGCGGAAGGCGACGAGCACGCTCTCGCGGCGCTCGGGCGACCAGCCCGTCGGCATCGTGATCGCGTAGCGCGTGGAGAGCCCCCGCGAGCGCTGGTTCAGGTGCAGGCCGACGTAGTACGCGTAGAGCTCCAGCGGATCGAACGGGTCGTGCGCGCCGATCCCTTCCTCGTCGATGATGGGCGGCGCCGGCTTCTTCAGCGCCTCCGTCGTGTCGGGGTCGCTCCTGCCCCGGAGGCGGAACGGCTCGCCGCGCTCGGTCCGCTCGCGCAGGAGCGGGAGGGCCGGCAGGGAGGCCGCGGCGCGCTCGTGGACGTCGGCGCCCGGCCGGAGGCGCATGTCGCGCGCTGCGTGCCCGACGAGCACGTCGCCCCAGCGCGTCATGGGCAGGATCACCCGATCGCGCCAGGCCTTCGTCGTCCGGGCCAGCGCCTCGAACGCCACCTCGCTCGGGTTCTCGTTGTCGGCAGACACCCGGAGCGGCGCGTCGGCGCCGATCCGGACGAACTCGGCGCCCCCGCGCTCGCCCCGGACGGCGACGACCGTCGACGCCGCGCCGACGTCCACGGCGACCCAGTCGGCGCGCACGTCGAGCCGCGGATCGCGCCGCTTCACCTCGGGCGGGATCGGGTCCTTGTCGGTCTTTCCAGTGCGGCGGTGCAGCCCGACCACACGGCCCTGTCGTAGGATGGCGATGGACGTCGCGCCGAGGAAGCGCGCGCCGGTCCAGAAGCCCTGCGCGGGATCGACCAGCGTCGTCCCCTTCACCGGCTCGAGGTTCGCCACGACCTTCGGGAAGAAGTCCGCGATGTGCTCCGACGAGGCCACCCCGTCGTAGCGCTCGACCTTGATCGGCGGCGAGTAGTAGTTCTGGAGCCCTTCACCGTAGATGCGCGGACTGACCTGGATCAGCTTCAGATAGGGGATCGGGCAAGCCTGCTCGTCCAGGCGGAACTCCTGGTAGAGCGCGGTCGGGGCGATCGTGTTCTCCATCTCGGGCGCGATGCGAGGCACGCTCGCGCTCATCTCGGTGCCGAAGTACATGAACTTCGTGCCGGCGCCCCCGGTGAAGGCGGCAATCCTGACCTCGTTGAACGTCGCCTGCCCGACGATGAGCGGCGGTAACGCGATCACGTAATCGAGCACCAGCGTCGTGAGCCAAGGTTGGTCGAAGAGGCGCGATTCCCAGCGCATGACGAGCGTCGGGAACGCGCGGCCCTCGAGGGAGACGATCTTCTCCGCCTCGCGAACCAGCGCACCATCGACGGACAGCTCGTAAACCGGCATACGTGGGCGACATTATCACGAAGATCCCCTGCGCCGGCCCGGGGATCGCGGGAGCGGAGCGTTCGTTGTCCGGCGCTCAGGCGCTCAGGCGCTCAGGCGCTCGGGCGGCCGCGCGCCCACACCATCGATCCTCGTGTGGGGCGTCCACGCCGCACGGCGGCCGGTGAAGGCGACGCCCGTCGTCGCCCTGCGAGGGCGTAGGCCGGCCTCGGGCGACCGTGCTAGCCTGGCGGCGTGATTTGCTTCTCCGGACCGGGAACGCTGTCATGAATCCGTTGGTCGGCGAGATCATCGACGGCAAGTACCGGATCGTCCGGCTGCTCGGCCAGGGGGGCATGGGCGCGGTCTTCGAGGGCGAGAACGTGCGCATCCGGCGCCGCGTCGCCATCAAGCTGCTGCACGCGAACATCTCGAGCCAGGCCGAGTCCGTCGCGCGCTTCGAGCGCGAAGCCCAGGCCGCGGCGCGCATCGGCTCCGATCACATCTGCGAGGTGCTCGACCTCGGCGTGCTGCCGGACGGCACGCGGTACATGGTCATGGAGTACCTCGAGGGAGAGACCCTCGGGGCCAAGATCGAGCGGATGGGGCGGCTCGGGCCCGAGATCACCGTGCCGATCATGGTGCAGGTGCTCGAGGCGCTCGGCGCCGCGCACGCCGCGGGGATCATCCACCGCGATCTCAAGCCCGACAACATCTTCGTCATCCCGTCGAAGGCCGGCCTCAGCAACTTCGTGAAGGTGCTCGATTTCGGCGTCTCGAAGTTCTCGCCGCTCGCCGGCGCGGAGATGAGCATGACGCGCACGGGCGCGGTGGTCGGGACGCCGTACTACATGTCGCCCGAGCAGGCGCGCGGCTCCAGCCCAGTGGATCAGCGGACCGACATCTACGCCATGGGCGTTCTGCTCTTTCAGGCGACGACCGGTCAGGTGCCGTTCGATGCGGCGACCTTCAACGAGCTGCTCTTCAAGATCGTGCTCGAGCCGGCCCCCCTGCCCCAGCAGCTCGTGCCCGACCTCGACGCCGAGTTCTCCGGCATCATCCAGAAGGCGATGGCGCGCGAGCCGGGGGGCCGCTTCCAGAGCTGCGCGGAGTTCAAGAACGCGCTCCTCGCCTGGGCCGCAGCGCGGCCCAGCCTGGCCTTGCTGACCACGGGACGGACGTCCTTCCCCCGGCTGTCGCTGCCGTCCCAGCCCGAGACGGCCACCCCTCCGCCCACCCGCACCGAGCCGCCGTGGGGTGGCCAGAATGCGCCGGCCGTGCCCGGCATGGGCCAGACGCCGCAGCTGACCGCGAACTCGTGGGGCGCCTCGTCAGGGGTCACGGGCCGCTCGACGCGCCCGCCGTCCAGGATGCCGCTCCTCGCCGCGATCGCCGGGGCGGCCAGCTTGTTCGGCGCGGGCGTCGCCGTCTGGCTCGCCTTCGGACACAGCGGGATGACGGGCGCGGCGACCGCGGATCCGAGCGCGGTCAGCGCGACCGCCATCCCGGCGCCCTCGCCCCCTCCGCCCGCACCGCCGACCGCCCCGCCGTCCGAGCCGATCGTCACCGCGAGCGCCACGGCCGCAGGGCCCGCTCCGCCCGTCACCGCCGAGCCCGTCGCGGCGCCGACGGCCTCCTCGGCCCAGGTGAAGCCGCTCCCGCCGCGCCCACAGCCTCCTCAGACGAAGCCGTTGCCCGTCACGAAGCCGCCGCAGACGACGCCGTCGACGAAGCCGAGCACGTCGCCCCAGAAGCCGCAAAAGCCGGGGGTACCGGGCGACTTCGGCTACTGACACCGGCGCCACGCAGAGCGCTCGGATCAGAACGCGCCGCGCACCCCGAGCCCGGTCGGCGTTACGTAGGGGGCGATCCAGGCGGAGCTCGAGGGCTCCGGCTTGGACGTCAGCTCCAGTACGAGCAGCGTCACGCCGCCGGCGAGCAGCACGCCGCCCCCGACGAGACCGACCACACCGATCGTCTGCTGTGACGCAGCATCGGCGTCGAGCGATTTGATCTGGGCCTGGATCGCCGGGCCGCACTCCGCGCCGGCAATGCTCTGCGATTCGCACCCACGCGCGGCGCTGAGGTCGTTCGCTTCTTTCTGCGTCCCGCTGCTCTTGGCCAGGAACACCGAGCCCACCACGACACCGCCGAGCCCGAGCGCCGTGGCCGCGATGCCTCCACCCAGCATCACCGCGTTCGTCTTTCGCTCCGGGGTGCCAGGCGGGGCGACAGGGGGGACCTCGGTCTGCCCACCGCCCCAGGTGCCCTGCCCTTCGACCGAGCCTCCCGGCGGGGGGACCACGGCCGGGCCTTCCGGGACCGGGATCTTCAGCTCCTTCCGCTCGCCGTCGCCGATGGTCACCCCCTGCTCGATCGGCGCGAGGCCCGGCGGAACCACGACGACCACGTGATTCCCCGGATCGATCGGGCGATGCACGCCGAGCAGCGCGTCCGCGACCGGCTGGCCGTCCAGCTTCACGCCGATCTTCCGGCCGGCGGAGCCCTCCAGCGCGATGCGCAGCGACGCGATCCTGGGCTCGATCCCGGCGAGCTCCTCCCTCGCGTCCTGCTGCGCCCTCTTGAAGGGAGACGGCGCGGTGGGCGGGAGCTCCTCACGGACGATCCTCAGGTAGGTCTCCTTCGCAGCGACGAGACGACCGAGGCGCACCTGTGCGCGCGCCATCAGCAGGAGGTGCGTCGGAGCGTGCACGAGCGCCTCGGCGCGACCCAACAGATCGATCGCCTCCTCGAAGCGGCCGGACGTGAACGCTTCGGCGCCCTGCGTGGCCAGCGACCGGGCCGCTGCTCTGTCCTGGTCCGACTGCGCAAGTACCTCGCCTGTCGGGAGCAGCAGGAACAGCGCCGCAGCGAACGGAACGCATCGTCTCAAGAGCACTCAGGCCTCCTCGCGCGCCACGCTATCACACGCCGTCGACAACGGAACAAATCAGCCCTCGCGGCGCCGCTGCCCGGGCGGAGGCGGGGTTTTCCTGGGCGAAATGCGCGCGGCGCGCGGGCCGCTCGGAGCCGCGCCGCGAGCGCCGGCGCTGGGCGCCCGCGGCGCGGCCGCGCCCGACGCTCCGTGTCGCGGCCGCTGTGAACCGTCCGCACAGCGCGATGGCACCCATTCTGCTGCGTGGAACGCGCCATGGATTGCCTCCGCGCCTCCGCGCCCCTCGACGCGGGACTCCCGTCCTCGGAGCGATTCCTCAGGGGACGCCTTCTCGGGGGGCGGTACCTCGTCGAGCAGATGATCGGCGCCGGCGCGATGGGGCGCGTCTACCGCGCGCGGCACCTCGGGCTCGGGCGCGCGTGCGCGGTGAAGGTCATCCACGAGCGCGTCGCCGCGCCGCGCGTGGGCCGAAGAGCGAGCCACCGCGTCTGCACGACGCGCGTCGCCGCGTCGCCGCGCGGAGAGGGCGCCGTCCACCGAGGCTCGAGCGGCGTGAGCGAGAGGTCGCGCTCCGACGAGCGGTCGCGCTCCGGCGGCGTCCGCGCCGGAGACGCGGTGCTGAGGTTCCATGTCGAAGCGCTGGCGGCGAGCCGGCTCGATCACCCGAACATCGTGCGCGTCCTCGACTTCGGCTGCGAGCCGGTGAGTCTACACGGCGCGCTCGGCGCGAGCGCTGACGGACACGAGGCGACCCCGCCCAGCCTGTGGTACCTGGTCACCGAGCACCTCGACGGCGAGGACCTCATCGACCTCCTGAACGCCGCGCCGATCCTGCCCCCGGAGCGCATCGTCTCGATCATGCGCCAGCTGTGCTCCGCGCTGCAGCACGCGCACGACGCGGGCGTCATCCACCGGGACGTCAAGCCCGAGAACATCCGCCTGGTGCCCCGCATCGACGACGACGGGGCGCCGTTCGAGCAGGTGAAGCTCCTCGACTTCGGGACGGCGAAGCTGCTCCACGACGACCGGTCCGGCGCGTTCGGCGGCTCGCCCCTGCTCCCCGCGCCCGACGAGGACGGCGGCAGGCTCGTCATCGGAACCCCCGCCTACATGAGCCCGGAGCAAGCCGCAGGGCAGCGTGTCGACGCGCGGAGCGACGTCTACGCGTGCGGCGTGCTGCTCTTCGAGATGGCGACGGGGCGGCTCCCCTTCGAGCGCCCGACGCCCGTCGCGCTCGCCGCCGCGCACGTCGAGTCTCCGCCGCCCCGACCGAGCGCGCTCCATCCGGCGTTCGATCCGGATCTGGAGGCGCTGATCCTCCAGTGCCTGCGCAAAAATCCAGAGGATCGCCCGCAGAGCGCGCGCGCGCTGCGCGAGGCGCTCGGGCACATCGCGCTTCGCCGGGCGCGCTCCGCCTCCGACGAGCACGCCGCGCTCAGCCGCTCTCCGCGCCCCTCGGAGAGCGCGCGCCCAGCGACGGCGTCCTCGTCGCGCTGGAGGTCCTCCGCGGAGGACGCCGCCGCGGCGCGCTCCGCGGGAGCCTCGACATGGGTGGGCTATCGCTCGCCGTCTCTGCCGGAGAGCGCGCACCTCGATCGGCCCTGCTCTCCGCCGACCACGCGGCGAGACGACTCGTCCGCTCCAACGTGGGTCGGCCATCGCTCCACGCCTTGCCCCCCGGCTGCGCTCGTCGAGGCGGCCTCACCCCCGGCGCCGGATGGCGCGCCGCCGGCGGACGCGGCACCCCCGCCCGCCGAGGCGTCGCCTCCCGCGCACGCTCCGGCCAGCGCCCAGCGCAGTCCGGCGCTCGAGCCCCTCTTCTTGCTTCGAGCGCACCGATCCAGCGGATCGCGGAGCCTGGTCGCGCTGCGCCGACGCCGGCGCGGGCGTCTCGCTCCGGTCGTGATCGGCACCGTCGCTGCCACGGTGCTCGGCGGATCGCTGTGCCTGCTCTTCAACGCTGCAAGCGCCGCGCTCGCCACGCTGACCTCGCCATCCCCAGAGCGCGACGGCGAGGCGCCCCCTACCGCCGAGGGGCGCGCATGGCCGGCGCGCGCCCCGGAGCCGGACCCCACGTGCCCTGCGAGACCGCCACGGTGAACGCCCCAGCCGGGCCGCACGCCGGATCCGCGGCGCTGCTCGTGTGCGCGCGTTGCGGGCGCGGGTACGCAGCGGGACACGGCGGGCCAACGGGCCCGGGCGACGCGCCAGCGCCTGTCCACGCGACGCCCGGATCGAGCTCGGTGCGATCGAGGAACGACAACAAGCAGACCGACGGCGAGGGCTGAGGCGCGCGCGGTGCGAACGAAGCGCGCACCCCGCGCCCCGAGCGCGCCGAGCGCGCCACGATCCTCGATCTCGCGCGCGCCGCTGCGCGCCGATGTACAGCCGATGCCCAGCGCAGCGCGCCCGATGGCGACGCAGTTCACGCTGGCCACCGGGTCTCCGCTTCATGGCGGTGCGAACGGAGCTCACCGCGCGCGGCACGTCGTCTGCAGACGCTGAGCCGGACGAAACGCTGGACGCTGGCCTCCACATCGACGCGGGAGGACGGGCCTCGGCGTCACGCGGTGTCGAGAGGAGCGAACCATGTCCGTGCTGTTGTGGATCCTGTTTGGCCTCATCGTCGGCGTCATCGCCAAGCTGCTGACCCCTGGCCGCGACCCGGCTGGCTTCGTGGTCACAGCGCTGCTGGGCGTGGCCGGCTCCTTGCTCGGCGGCTTCGTCGGCCGGGCGCTGGGGCTCTATCCGTCGTATCAGTCGAGCGGCGGCTTCTTCACGTCGATCCTGGGCGCCATCGTCATCCTCGCCATCTACAACGCGACGATCGGCCGGCGAGCGACGAGGCCCTGAGCGCTCCCGCCATCGACGGGCTCGCCCCGCCGCGAGGCAGAGAGCTGCCCGAGCAGCGCGGCGGCAGGCACCACGCGGGCCGGCGCGGCGCGCCGATCCAGGCGGAAATCGAGCGCGACGTCCGGCGGCAGCGGCCGGATGGCGCCCGCGCCAAAGCAGCGGTGATAGACGAGATCGCCCGGCCCCGCGCCCCGCCCGCCGAGCTGGTGGCTCCACCACCGCGAGTAGACGGTAGGGCGTTCGGGATCGATCGAGAGCAGATCCGAGCGCTCGAGCTGCACCTCGCCGTGATCATCGCGGTCCGCTGCGCCGTGCTTGGCGGTGAGCCGGCCCCCCTCGCCAACGCTGTAGACGATCCTGAACCCCTCGACATCGCCCTTGCCGTAGACGGCGCGCTGGACTCCCGGAGCGAAGAGCAGCGCGTGCGTGTAGACGAGGTCCACCGCGAGCGCGGGCAGCACGGTCCAGGTCAGCCAGTTGTTGCCCCACGGCCGTTCCTCCGAGAAGAACGCGTAATAACCGACGGAGACCTCGCCGTGCTCTCCGACCGAGCTGCGGTAGTACAGGACGTCGCCGAGCTCGCCCGCGCTCGCGACCGTCGATCCGACACAGATCGGCTGCCGCTCGATGGCCGCGCCGAGCTCCGTCGGCTCCGCCGGCGCACCGGCGACCGGGCACGGCAGCGCGCTCCTGCTTGTGAAGCTCGCGAGGAGGGGGACAGCCAGCGCAGCGATCGGGAGGGAACGGCTCAGGAGATTCCGGACGGGCATCAGGCCGGACAAGGCTAGCGAGCCCGTCGCTATCCGCGCCAACACCAACGGCCGTTCGCGTTCGACGCCTCACGACCGCGGCGCCGAATGGAGATCTCCCAGGTCTCGCGGCTCTCCGCGCCGCGGCGCCGGCGCTGGAGCGCTCGTCAGTCGCGGGGCGCGCCGCGGCTCGCCGGCGCAACGCCGCCGTCGAACGCGCCGATCGCCCTGCCGGCGAGCGCCCCTGCGGCGATGGTCACCGCCGCGATCACGAGCCAGGGCAGGAGTCGAACGCGCCTCAGCGGGCGCGCGTCCCTCCAGTCCGGCGTGACGGCGCTCCTGGCCTCGCTGCGCTCGCCCCCTTCTTCCTGCGCAGAGGGGCGTGCGTCTGTCCCGCGCAGCGTTGGCGTCACCTCGCCGCGATCGTCCCCGGAGCGGCCCGCGGCGATCCGCCGCGGGCCCGTGCGCCCGCGAGACCCGGCGGATCTCCGACAGCCCCGCACGAGCAGCGACCGGTGCCGATCGCGCCCGCTCGCAACCTCGCGCACGAGCGCGGCGATCTCCTGACCCGCGAGCAGCCCGCGTTCGCTCGAGCTCGGCTCGTCGCCGCCGCTCGGCGCTCGGCGCAACGAGGCGAGCACCTCGGCGAGCGCCTCTTCCATCTGCGCCGCGGTCTCGAAGCGGCCCTCGGGATCGCGCGCGAGCGCGCGCCGGATCGCCTCCTCGAGCAGCGCCGGGCACGCGGGGCGGAGCGGCGCGATCGCCGGCACCTCGCCGGAGAGCACCGCGCCCATCGTCGCGCCGTCGTCCTTGCGGTGGAAGAGGCGACGCGCCGTCAGCAGCTCGAAGAGGATCACGCCGACCGCGAAGAGATCGGCCCGCGCGTCGACCCTCTGCCCGCGCAGCTGCTCGGGCGCCACATAGCCGAGCTTTCCCTTCACCGTGCCGCCGTCGCTCGACGGGGCCGCGTCGTCGGACGAGCACGGGGAGCCGAAGGGGCCGGCCTCCTCCATGCCGCTCATCCCCGTCATCTGCGCGACGCCGAAGTCGATGAGCTTGATCTCCCCCTCGAGCGAGAGGAGCACGTTCTGCGGGCTCACGTCGCGGTGCACGAGGCCGACGAGCTTCCCGCCGTCGTCGCGGAGCCCGTGCGCGTGCCCGAGCGCCCGCAGCACGCCCAGGCCGATCTCGATGGCCGCCTCGAGCGGGAACGGCCGCCCCTCCGCGAAGAGAGAGCGCGCGGCGGCGGCCAGATCGCAGCCCGGGACGTACTCGATCACGAGGTGATGGCGTCCTTCGTGAACGACGAAGTCGTGGAACCGGATCACGTTGGGGTGCTGGAGCCGGGCGCTGATCCAGGCCTCCCAGAGGAACATCCGCACGATCGACGGATCTCGCCTCGCCTCGGGGCGAAGACGCTTCACGACGACGGGGTGGGCGATACCTGCCGGCCCGCGCCGGCACGCGAGGAACAGCTCCGCCATGCCGCCTGCCGACAGGCGCGCGAGCAACGCATAGCCGCCGTCGCCCATGGGCAGGTCCATCTCTCGATAGCTCCACGGCAGCCCTGCCGCGCCCCCCTCGCTTCGCGCCGGCATCCCGAACGCGCGAAGAGAGGACGGCCGCCGCGCCATCCACTGCCGGAGTCGCCCCACCCCGGCCAGCCCCCGGACTTGCCCGCGCCGCCACATCGCGCCTTCGCTATTCACGCTGCATGCCACGGAAAGTGCCGCGGCAGCGTCACCTCCGAGCCATGGGCATCGCGCGGTTCTGCGTGGATCCCGCCGGATGAGAGCGCATGTCGGCAGCCGCAGAGACCCACGGCGAGCGCTGCTCCCGGCGGAAAATGCGGAAAACTCGATGGCCCCGTGTTCCCCACAGCGGCGCAGAAGAGCGCGCAGCGCCGGGCCCGCCCGCGATGGAACGCAGGTCAAGCCACGGTGGCGGGTGAGGCGCGGACGCGGCGCGCGAGCAGCGCGCGCAGCTCGCGGAAGGAGACGACGCGCAACGCGAGGAGGAGGACGGCGTAGACGGCGACGCCCACCGCGATCGACGCCCACATGCCGGCGAGGACGCGGGCGACGTAGGCCGCGGTGACCATGACCGCCGTCGCGGCGAGGACCGCGAGGATGCGGCCGAGCTCCACGACGTGGGCCCAGCGCGCGGAGATGCCCCACGACGCGATCAGCGCGCCGGCGCTCACGGCCAGCGTCGCGCACGCGGCGCCCATGGCGCGGTAGCGCGGCAGGAGGAGCAGGTTCAGCGCGACGTCGGCGACGAGCGCCAGCGCGAGCAGCTTCACCATCGCGACCTCGCGCTTCGCCGCGAGCAGCGGCAGCGTCACGACCTGGAACGCGAACGTCACGGGGACGCCGCACGCGAGGATCCGGAGGACGTCGGCCGCCGGGGCGTAGTCGCCCGCCCCTCCGTAGACGAGCTGGATGACGTCCGGCGCGAGCAGGAAGATGCCGGCGGCGACGGGCAGCCCGAAGAGCGCGGCGACGAGCATGCAACCGCCGTAGAGGCGCCCGAACGCGTCGCGATCCTGGGCGTAGAGGCGCATGCCCGCCGCGAAGGCGGCGCCGAGCAGGACGTCGGGGAGCATCCTGAAGTTCTCGCTCAGCACCAAGGCGGCGCTGTAGACCCCGACGGCTTCCTCGTCGCAGAGGGCGCGGAGCATGACGCGGTCGATCTGGAGCAGCGCGCTCGAGAGCGCCCCGAGCGCGCCGATCGGCAGGCTGCGCTTCGCGATCTGCCAGAGCTCGGCGGGCGGCGTCGTGAGCTCGGGCCGGTAGAGGCGGGCGCGGAGATAGTGCGAGGTGATGGCGAGCTCCAGCACGTTGCCGAGCAGGAACGCCACGGCCGCGGCGACGACGCCGAAGCCGAGCGCGAGCAAGGCCGCCGAGAGCGCGATGACGAACAGCCGCGCGCCGAGCTCCGCGTACAGGATGTACTGGAACCGCTCGTGGGCCTCGAACGAGAGCCACATGGTCGAGTAGAGCAGCGTCGCCAGCTGGGAAGCCGCGGCGAGCACGATGAGCTGCGCGCCGAGCCCCGAGCGCGTCGCCAGCACGACGGCCACGGTCGCGCCGAGCACCACCGTCCCGGTCACGCCCCGGATGGCGAGCGCTGCGCCGAGGTGACGCGGCCCGAGCTCGGGCTTCACGGCGACCTCCCGGGCCAGGTATCCCCTCACCCCGACGCCGGCGGCGATCGTGACGATCCCCGCGATCGCGAGCGACGCCTGGAACTCCCCCCAGGCGGCGACCCCCACCTTCCGCGCGAGATAGCCGACGAACACGACGCCAAGGACGGCCATGATCGCCTGCTTCAGGAGCATCAGCGCCGCGTTCAGCGCGATGCGCCGGCCATCCTTCATGAACACCTCCCGGTGTCCCCATGCTGTCGGGCACCGCCGTCCGCGCAGCGGGACCGGCCCCGATTCGAGCGTCGTGCGCCCCCAGAGCGCGTCCGTCTCGCGCAGCGAACGCTGCCCGGTGGCGCGAGCGCAGGCGCTCGCTCAGCGAGCGCCGTAGCCCGAGCTCAGCGCGACGTGCCGTCCGAGATGCCGCTCGAGCACGAAGCGCCATTTGAAAAGGCGCTCCAACGCGAGACGTCCCTCAACCTCGAAGCACCCGAGGTGCAGGAGGATCGCCAGCGCAAAAAGGGGGTCGGCGATCCTCGGAGCGGGACACGGGATTCGAACCCGCGACCCTCAGCTTGGGAAGCTGATGCTCTACCAACTGAGCTAGTCCCGCGCGAGGTGGAGGAAGCTTCTACCGAATCCGGGGCCGCTTCGCAACCCCTTCATTTCGTTTTCGATCCCGACGTCTTCACGTCTTCACGTCTCCGCCCGGTTCGACCGGTTCGACCGGAGGCGGGACTCGGCGCCCTCTCCAAGCCGCGCCGCTACCGGCCCAGCCGCGCCGCTACCGGCCCAGCCGCGCCGCCACCGGCCCAGCCGCGCCGCTACCGGCGCGCGCGGAGCGCCGGCGCGCCGAGCGTCTCGCCCGGCAGCGGCGAGCGCGCGCGGATGGCGCTGTCGCAGTCGCTGGTCGCCGCCGCGATCGCGCTGGAGATCTCGTTCGTGCCCGCGTCCGGCGGGATCCAGGGCAGCTGGTGCAGGATGGGCCTGTCCGGCGGCAGCCAGCGCAGGCTCCGCGTGACGAGCACGACCGGGTGGTTGCTGTCCACGAGCTCGCTCGCGAGGCGCGCGCCGCCGAGCGGGGCCGGCGGAAGATCCAGGCAGACGAGGCACGCGTCGAACCGTTCGGTCGCCGACGCGAGCAGGGCGTCGTCGATCGACGAGGCGTCCACGATCTCGACGTTCGTCAGCGCCCCCTCGATCGCGCGGGCGAGCGCGTCGCAGGTCGCGGCGCGGGCGTCGTGCGCAAGCAGGATCCTGAAGCCGCGCACAGAGCGCGGCCCAGGCCGGCGGGCCTCGACGACCTGCAACCTGCCCGAGGGCGGCGTCTCGCACTCACGAGGTGCACGTCGAACGGTCATGGACTCCCCTTCCTCAGCTACACCAAGGCAACCGTGTCCCAGGCTAACACCCCTTGAGCTCAAACTGACCAACCTTTATATGAGGGCGCGCTTCTTTCCTCGTCGCCGGTTCTCGGTTCTCGTTCGTTCTCGTTCGTCTCGGTTCTCGTTCGTCGGTTCTCGTTCGTCTCGGTTCTCGGTTCGCAGCCGCGGCGCCCGCAAGCACGCCGCGACGCGGCATGCCAGCAAGGTCTACGGAAACATCTACGAAGGACGGTCACGCATGAGTCGGTTTCTCATCTCCACTCCTTGCGAGTGCCAGGCAAGCCTGTCAGCCACCCTGGACGAGCACCGGCACGTCACCGCCGGGTGGGCCACCCGGAGTCCCCGCGGCCGGTCGGCCGCCGGTGAAGCCGACAAGGAGCTCGCGCCGGCGCACAGCATCAACGCTCACCTCGAGCGGTTCGACGTGGCGTGGTTGTGCCCCTACTGCGGGCGCAACACGCTCCGCACCTTCGATGCGGGCGCCATGAGGCGGCTGCCTGCGGCGAGCGCACCGCCTGCGGCAGGGCTCGTTCCTCCCGGCACCACCTCCTCGCCGTGAGGCCCACGATGCGCCGCGACCTCCTCGGTCCGCGCGTCGAGCAGATCCATCCGCCGCGCGCCTGAGCCTGGGCAGGCGCCGTGCGGTCGCGGCCGCACCGCCCCGCGCGGCGCTGCTGCGCAGCATCTCCCGCGCAAGCACGAGCGTCCGGGCGCGACCGCTTCATGGCCCCTCAACCCGCCGCGCTCCGGGCCCATTCCCCCCTGTCGACGATCAGCGCCGGCGCGCTCCAGAGCGCGCCGCTGTCCCGCTCAGCTGCCTTTTCCCGCCTGCGACGTGCCCATTGTGCCGAAGACCCAGTCCCAGAGCGGCGACGACACGCCCCACCGGGCATTTTCTCCCGTGTGGTGATGGACCATGTGATGGCGCTTGATCCACTTCCCCCAGCGCGAGCTCATCCGGAAGTGATGAATGGCATAGTGCGTACCGTCGTACGCCAGGTATCCGAGGCCGAAGCCGATGAACAGCGGATCCGCCGGAACAGGGCCAAAGACGACGCGAAACAGCGTGTAGAACGCGATGCCGAGGGGGATGCTCGCGCCGAGCGGCATCACCAGCCGGTCGGCATCTTGCGGAAAATCATGGTGCACCCCGTGGAGAACGAAATGCATCCGGCGCTGCCACAGGCGCGGCCCGACGTAGTGAAACACGTATCGGTGCAGGACATACTCGGCGAGCGTCCATAGAAACAGGCCGACCAGCACGAGCCCGAGCCCGGTCAGGAGGCCGACACCATGCCGGGCGGCGCGCACGCCCAGATAGCCGTAGACCGGCAGCCAGAAGACGAACGGCGTGATCGGATGGATCCGCGAAAACCGCTCGATGAGCGGCGTCTCGAACATTTGGCATGTCGCTGGACGCGCGGTGCGCTCGGTGGAGGTGACGGTCATCGTGCACCCCTGGTACCGCATTTATCCATTGTCGGCCAGCGGTAGGCCGGCGCCCAACGGCCCGCTGGACACCGGGAAATGACCATGATCCCGTCACGGCAGGCGCTCGCCGGCGCGAACCTTCCGTGGCGGCGACGCGTTCGCGTCGGCCCGGCGTCCGCCGCGAGCCCCGTGGCGCGCCCGGCCCGGGGCAGGCGCGCGCGATCAGCTCGCGAAGGACGCCTCGTAGAGATGGCGGAGATCGTCGCGCGAGCAGGGGCGCGGGTTGCTCGTGTGGCACGCGTCCTGGGCGGCGAGGTCGGCCAACGCGTCGAGCTTGTCGCGGGGGACGCCTGCCTTCTCGAGGCCGGCCGCGAGCCCGATCCGGGCGCGCAGGGCGCGGATGGCGTCGGCGCACGCGGCGGCGTCCTCGGGAGCGCCGAGCAGGGCCGCGACGCGCGCCAGGCGCGGCGCGGCCGCGACGACGTTGAACTCGACGACCGGCGGGAGGCAGAGGGCGTTCGCGAGGCCGTGGTGCAGGCCGCACTCGCTCGAGAGCGGGTGCGCGAGCGAGTGACACGCGCCGAGCCCCTTCTGGAACGCGACCGCGCCCATCATCGCCGCCTTCATCATGCCGCCCCGCGCCTCTAGATCGTCGCCGTGCGTGACCGCCCGCGAGAGGTGCGCGGCGGCGAGGCGGATCCCCTCGAGCGCGATGCCGTCGGCCATTGGGTGATCGCCCTTCGCGACGTACGCCTCGATACAGTGGGTGAGCGCGTCGAAGCCCGTCGCCGCCGTGAGGAACGCCGGCATCGACCGCGTCATCACCGGATCGAGCAGCGCAGCGTTCGCGAGCAGGTGCGGCGAGAAGATCACCGTCTTCCGGTGGTTCACGTCGAGCGTCACGACGCCCGAGCGGCCGACCTCGCTGCCGGTCCCGGCCGTCGTGGGGATCGCGAGCATCGGCGGGACGTCGGGCGTGATGAAGCGATCGCCGCCCGTGGCGTCGTCGTAGTCGACGAGCGGCCGATCGTGGTTCACGCCGAGGCGCACGAGCTTGCCGACGTCGAGCGGCGAGCCGCCCCCGAGGGCGACGACGAGATCGGCGCGGGCCGCGCGGAACGCGGCGACGCCATCGTGCACGTTCTTCTCGATGGGGTTGCCGAGCACGTCGTCGAAGACGGCCACCTCGAGGCCCTCCTTCCGCAGCGAAGCGGCGACGGGCTCGAGCAGCCCCGAGCGGACGACGCCCTTGTCCGTGACGACGAGCGCCCTCGCCGCGCCGAGCCGGCGCGCCTCGGCGCCTGTCTGCTCGACGACGCCGGCGCCGAAGAGGATGCGTGTGGGAAAGCTCCAAACCGTGAACTGGCTCATGATCACACCGCCTCGAAGTAACGCTTCAGCTCCCAATCCGTGACCGCGCGCTCGTACTGCCGCACCTCCCAGTCGCGCGTCAGGACATAGTGTTCGACGAATCTCTCGCCGAGGATCTCGCGGGCCATCTTGCTACCCGCGAGCATCCGGGTCGCGTCGGAGAGCGTACGGGGCAGCGACAGGCGCGAGGACTCGGCGGACGACGCGTCCCCGGCGGCCTGCGTCGGCGGCTCGACGCCGTTCTCGATGCCGTAGAGCCCCGCGCCGAGGCACGCGGCCATGGCGGTGTACGGGTTGATGTCCGCCGCCGTCTGCCGGTACTCGACGCGCGCGCCGGGCGTGCCGAGGCCGATGAGGCGGATCGCGGCCGTGCGGTTCTCGACGCCCCAGCTGGCGGTGAGCGGGGCCCAGACGCCGGGCACGTACCGCTTGTAGGCGTTGATCGTCGGCGAGTAGAGCGCCGTGAGCTCGGGCATCAGAGCGATCTGACCGCCGACGTAGTGGCGCAGCGCCGGAGGGATCCGGTCGGGCGACGACCCGTCCTCGAAGACGTTCCGGCCGTCCTTCCAGAGGCTCTGGTGCAGGTGGCCGCTCGAGCCGGGGAGATCGGCGTTCCACTTCGCCATGAACGTGACCGACAGGCCGTGCTCGTGGGCGATCTGCTTCATGGCGACCTTGAAGAGCGCGGCCTTGTCCGCGGCCCGGAGCACGTCGTCGTAGCGGATCGCCGCCTCGTACACGCCCGGGCCGGTCTCGGTGTGAAGGCCCTCGATCTCGACGTCGAAGGCCTGCATCTGATCGAGGATGGCGGCCATTAGCTTCTTGTTCTGCCCCTCCCGGACCCACGAGTAGCCGAACATGCCGGGGCTGAGCGGCGTCAGGCCGGCGAACCGCTTCTCGTGCAGCGAGCGCGGCGTCTCCTCGAAGAGAAAGAACTCGAACTCGCACGAGAACTTCGCCGAGAACCCCATCCGCTCGCCCTTCGCGATGACGCTCCGGAGGAGCGAGCGCGGGCACGCGGGGTGCGGGCCGCCGCGCTCGTCGCGGAAGTCGGCGAGCATCGCGACGGTCCCAGGCTCCCACGGGATGTCGCGCAGCGTGCTCGGGTCCAGGACGGCGTGCGCGTCCGGGTAGCCGGTGTGCCAGCCGGTCACCTTCGCGTTGTCGTAGAGGACGTCGGCGATGTCCCAGCCGAAGATGACGTCGCAGAAGCCGAAGCCGCTCTTGAGCGCGCTCTTCAGCTTCTCGATGGAGACGTACTTCCCGCGGAGGATGCCGTCGATGTCAAAGCCGCCGATCTTGGCGCGGGTGATGCCCCGCGCTTCCAGATCGGAGAGGAGCTTCTCGGAGGTCGAGGCGGTCATGGGCCGCGACGATAGCAGGGGAACGGGGCGACATGGCAAGCGCCCGCGCGAGGCGCGCGACGACCGCACGACGCCCCGCCGTCTGGATGCGCGCGTCCGGCGCGCGCTCACTTCACGCGGACGACCTGGATCGGATAGCGCTCCGCGAGCGGCACGAGCACGCGCTCGACGAGCTCGCGGACGCGCGCGTAGCGCTGGTGGTTCGTCGCGGCCGGATTGCGCTTCGAGTCGACGACGCCGATGCGGATGTCCAGCGTGCGCGCGTCCTCGACGCCCCCCGTCACGAACGCATCCGGGTGCACCTTGTCGAGCTCGACGTTGAGCTCCGTCGCCTCCGGTGCCGCGCCGACGAAGGTGACCTCCAGCGCCTCGCCCAGGCCGTTCAGCACGGCGTTCAGGTTCTCCACCGGGAACGGCTGGCGCGCGAGCCACGCGACGACGGCGCGACGCGCGCCGCGCAGCGCCACGCTGACGGCGAGCGCGACCGAGATCGGCGCGAACACGAGGACCCCGAGCGCGCGCGCGACCTCAGGGCCCGCGTCGCGGCCGAGCGCCCCGAGGAAGACGAGCAGGAAGACGCCGGAGGCGAGCGCCACGAGCGGGGGATCGGTGAGCACGCCCCACCGCGAGGTCGACGCGTTCATCAGCCGCGTGAAGCGGGCCGACACGCTCTGATCGGCGCGCTCGCCCGCGGCGGCGCTCCCGTGCGTCAGATCAGGCATCTCCAGCATCTCCGAGCATGCGCCAGAAGAACAGCCCGACGCCGAACAGGAGCAGCACGCCGGCGACCCAGAACGAGCGCACCGGGCCGAAGCTCAGCGCCTCGCCCGATTGCTTCATGATGAGGTCGGCCACCGTGACCACGCACGCGAACACGATGCAGGCCACGGGCAGCCCGAGCTGCTGGAGGAGCGTCGGCCCGCCGAGCGGCTTCGGGTCCGGCGGGCGCGGCCGCACGTCCGCCGGCGGACGCGCCGTCGGCCGGTACCTGCTCGACGGCATGTCCGACAGCGCGCGCACCGCGGCCGGCACCACCGACGTCGTGCGCGGCGCCACGCTGAGCGCCATCTCCAGCGGCGGCGAGCTCTCCATCATCCCGCCCCCGCGCGCGAGCATGCTCGGCGGGGCGCTCTCCATCCCGCCGCCGCGCGGGAGCGCGCCCACGGGCGTCGCCTCCGCGAAGCCGCCGCGGCCTCGCGCGCTCGTCGGCACGCTCTCCGGGACGAGCGCGCCCATGCCTCTGCCCCGCGCGCTCTGCGGCGCCTCGGGGAGGTCCATCTCGAGACCGGCCGAATCCGAGGGCGGCGGCGGGCGCACGCTGCTCGCAGGGCCGTCCCGGCGCCCTCCCCTCGGCGAGCGCATCGAGGCCGGAGCCACGTCGAGATCGAGCTCGAGCGACCCGGCGTCGCTGGGCGTGTCGAGCCACACGTGCGCGGCGCGCTTGACCTGCGGAGCTGCACGCATCGACGACGACGGAGGCGGCGGAACGGAGTACGCATCGTCCTGCGCGGAGGTCCGCCCGAAGGTGGCCGGGAGCCCCATCGCCGCCTCCAGCTCCGTCCAGAAGGCCTCGATGTCGCGCGTGCGGTCGCGCGGGCTCACCGCGAGCGCGCGCTCGAACACCGCGTCGACCTCCGGCGGGATGTTGGCGCCCTCGGCCCGGGGCGTGGGCCGGCGCGTCACGTCGAGCGCCGTCCCCATCATCGCCTGCGCCTCGCCATCGATCACCTGCCGCCCCACGAGCGCCTCGACCATGGTGAGCGCGAGACCCCAGACGTCGGTCCAAGTTCCCGCCTGCCCGAACCGCTTCGGCGCCCACTGCTCCGGGGCGCCGTACGCCGGGGAGAACGCGTTCAGCGGGTCGCCGTTCGTCACCCGTCCGACGGCCTGCTCGGCCAGCGTCTTCGCCTGCGCGATGCCGTAGTCGAGGATCTTGAGCCGCTCCGTCCCCTCCTGCGTCGTGATGAAGATGTTCTCGGGTTTGAGGTCGCGGTGGATGATCGACACCGTGCCGTTCGGGCTCGGGAAGCGGTGCGCACGCGCGATCGCCTGCGCGATGGGGCGCATCATCTTCATCAGCCTGTGGAGCGGGATCGGCGGCTCTCCCTTGAGCCTCCGTCGATCGATGACCTTGTCGAGCGACTCGCCCTCCAGCCACTCGAGGGCCAGGAAGGGGACGAACTCCCCTCGCTTCAGGTGCAGCACGTCGACGTGGAGCGGGCGGACGACCTCCGGGATCGAGGCCGAGAGCCGGAAGAGCAGCTGGGCCTCCTCGCGGAACTTCTCGAGGAAGAGCTGCCGCTCGCGCGGGGTCTTCGCCTCGGACACCTTCAGGCATTTCAAGGCGACAGGCGCGCGGAAGCCGGCGTGGAGCGCGCGGTACACCACGCCGAACCCTCCCTCCGCGACCACCTGCTCGACGTGGAAATTACCCGCCTGCGTGGTCCCGACGATGCCGAAGACGTCGTCCGCCATGCTCCCTGAGCCATAGCGCACGGCGCCGCTGGACCGAAGGGTGAAACCGAATTTTCCTGTTCGATCGTCCCAGGTCCACCGGGTTATCAGAGGCGCCGGGGTGACCAGATGGGCGTAGAGGACGGAGAAGGGAGCGAGGTCGACCGTTCAACGTGACCGCACGTGGCCGCAAGGCGGCCGCGCGGGAGGCGACGGCTCAGCTCCGGAGGTGCGAGGAGGCGTCGCGGTGGGCCCGGTCCTCCTCCTGGAGGATCGAGAACACAAGCCCGGCGCCGATGATTGGCAAGAGCCAGACGAGCTGCGCTTGCCAGACCTTCTGCTTGGGCTCGTAGACGCGGCTCCGGAAGACGCGCACGGTGACGTAGACCTGGAAAGCAAGGACCGCCGCGAGCGCGGCGCCGACGAGGATATCGAAGAGCGTCATGGGTGGGCCGCGGACAGCCTAGCCATGAAGGGCCTCCCCGCAAGGCAGCGGCGTCCGCCGTAGCGTTTTCGTCCCCGGCGGGCACGGAGCCGACGCACCGGCGGACGGGGGCGACTTGCCGCATCCCAGCTCGCTCCGATCGCCTCCCGCTCGCGCTCGATAGTAAGACACCTTACTTCGCTCGCCGCCGCGGGGCACCGCGCCGTGTTCCAGCTCGCTCCGATCGCCTCCAGTGGCACTTCCTGCCTCCGCTGCGACCCGCGGCCTGCTCCTTCTGAGCGTATCCAGACAACGGGCCAGGAACCTCGATGCTCTCGCGAAGGATGGGATACCGATCGATCTCGTCTGCTCCACGAGTGATGTCGCCGACCACGGGACCCGGGAGGAGTACGGGCCAGCGACGGAGTTCGTGGAAGCGACACGCGGACGGCTCCACGCGCCGAAAGAGCGGTTCTTCGTGGTGCCAGGGAACCACGATATCGATTGTTTTGCAGGCGCGAGGCCAGCTCGATGAGGCGCTCGATGCCCGCGACACCGGTCTTCGGGATGGAATCGGCTCTACCGAACCCAGCTGTGAGCCGCGGGATGCGCCATGAGGTGTCCGGTGTACCTCGGCTCGCGCCCGGCTCGACCCGTCGAGCCATGCCGGGCTGGTTCAGCGCGACAGCTGTACGTACTACAGTGCGCGCGTGCCTCGACCCCAGCCCCGGCGCCGCCCGCACCGAACCTCGACGCTGGACCTTCCCGGCCTCCGGCGCGGCCGCGCCCTGCTCGCCGCCGCGCTCGCCGGCGGCGCAGCGTGGCTCGCGGCCGCGTGCTCCACGCCGTCGTCGGGGGTCGACGGCGGTGACCTGCTCGGCGTCTTCGAGCAGGACGCCGGCGCAGCCGCGGCCGACGGCGGGCAGCCGCGGCCTTCGGCGGCCCGGCAGGACGCGGGCGCCCGCGCGGCCGGTCCGGCCAGCGCGGCCGCGCCGCCGACGAAGCCGCCCGAGGCCAGGCTTCCCAGCGAAGGGAGCTGCGTCGCCGAGCAGGGACGCCCCGGGCGGGAGCTCCGCAAGACGCTCGGCAGGCCGCCGTGCCGCGGCGCCCAGGTTCTGGAGACGCGCGACGCCGAGGGGTCGCCCCGCTACGCCTGCGTGATCGCGCCGAGCGGCGTGGAGACGCGGGCGCCGCTGCCGCTCATCGTCTTCTTCCACGCCGACGGCGACAACCCGACGAGCGTCGACAAGGAGACGGGCCTGCGCAAGCTCGGCGCCACGTGGAACCTGACCGGCGACCCGGCCCACGCGGGCTTCATCGTCCTCGCGCCCCAGGGCCGCGCCTTCAAGACGCCGAGCCAGGCCGAGCGCGAGCGCGGCACGAAGATGTACACGCCGACCGCGCCGTTCGACGTCGAGTTCACCGGCGAGGGCAACGTCGACGTCGCGACCACCGACGCCTTCGTCGACCAGCTGCTCGAGAAGAAGCTCGTCGACCGGCGGCGCATCTACGCGCTCGGCGGCTCCTACGGCGGCCACATGGCGGCGACGTACGCCATGATGCGCGCGGACCGCGTCGCGGCGTTCGCCACGTTCGGCAGCAACGCGCCGCCCGCCGAGTGGGCGTGCCCCGGCCCTCCCCCGCCCGCGATGGCGGTCTACCGCGCGTGCGACGACACGTTCCCGTGTGAATCGGTCGAGCGATGGCTGCGCGCGCGCGACGCGCTCTCCGCGCACACCTCGTTCCTGCGCCTCGACGAGGCCGGCAGGGACGAGCCCCACTGCGCGCTCCGGAACCGCTGCTCCGCCAAGAAGGGCGCCATCAACCACGCCCGCTGGCCGAAGTCGCGCGAGACCGACCTGCTCCGCTTCTTCGCAGGCCACGTCCTGGCGCTCGGCGCGGACGCCGCCGCGGCCGAGACCGCTGAGCGACCGCGGACGCAGACCGGCACCAACACGCGCTGACGGACGCCGGCCGACGCACCCGGACGCAGACCAGCGCGAACGCGCGCTGGCGGACGCGCACGGACGCAGACCGACACCAGGGGGCGCAGACCAGCGCAAACGCGCTGAAGGCGCGCTGACGAACGCTGAAGGCGCGCTGACGAACGCTGACGCCGCAAGCGCACGCCCGCACTGCTCGTCCCACGTGTGCACCTGGCTTCGCCGCACGTCGACACTGCAACGTTGCGGTGCGGCGTTGAGCGGACCCGGCGTGTTGTCGTAGTGTTCGTCCCCGATGTCCGCTCAGGTCCAGCCCCTGCTCACCCCCTTGCCGGCCGGCATGTCCATCCCCGCCGGCACGCTCCGCGCCGAGATGGAGTCGCGCCGCGCGACCGGTCGCCGCTTCGACATCCGTGAGGCCATCGGCCTCGCCGTGCCGCTCTGCACCCAGCTGCACGAGCTGCACGCGCAGGGGCGGACCATGTTCGTGCACCCCTCGTGCCTCGGTCACGACGCCAACGGCACGATCCAGCTGATCGAGGAGCTCGCCCACACCCCTCCTCTGCTCCCGCGCGACCGCGCCTGCCTGGCGCCCGAGGAGCGCAAGGGCAACGAAGGCGACGCGCGCGCGAGCGTCTTCGCGGTGGGGGCCATCCTCTACGAGATGCTCACGAACAGCAGCGTCGGCCCGGGGATGCGGCGTCCGGCGGACGTGATCCCGGACCTGCCGCCCGCGCTGGAAACGGTGCTCGGCAAGTCGCTCGTGGCCGATCCGAAGCACCGCCCGGCGGATCTCGCCGCCCTCGCGCAGGCGCTCTACCAGATCGTCCCGAGCGCCTCGTCGATGCCGCCGAGCGCCGACACGTCGCACCTCGATGCCGACGGCGAGTTCGAGGTCGACGTCAACCTCTCGATGATGCCGCCGACCGGGCACCAGGAGGAAGCGCGCGTCCCGTCGGCGCCGTCCGTGCCGAGGATCCAGGCGGTCTCCGGGGATGGACCGTTCGCGGTCGCCATCCCGGTCAACCAGCCGCAGCGCCTGCACGGCAACGATCCGACCCGCAAGCTCGCGGATCTCAAGGCCGCGCTCGAGTCCGATCCGCGGCCGCGGTACGTCGTCATCAAGGACGGCATGGACCATGGGCCGTTCTCGTCCGTGGAGCTGCTCCAGCAGATCGCGTCCGGCTCCTTCACAGGGGATCAGGTGCTGCGCGACACGTTCTCCGCGGAGGAGCGCGCGATCCAGGACTGGGAGGAGTTCGCCCCGTTCGCCGAGCAGGCGAAGCTGAATCGGGACATCGTGCAGGAGAAGCGCGCGCTCGACGCTGTCGTGTCGGCCGAGAAGCAGGGCACGCAGTACAAGGCGCTCCTCGGTCTCGCCCTGATGGGCGTCATCCTCGCCGCGGGCGCGGGCTGGTGGTACCGCGAGCGCAGCCACAAGGAGCAGGAGCTCGCGGTGCAGGGCGCCACCGACCGCGTCGCGATCGAGGTCGACGCCGGCCTCGGCAGCGGCAAGACCGGGCGCGCCGGGAGCGGGGCGCGGCCGAGCGGCGGCGGCAGCTACCCGACGCTCGGCGCTGGCCTGAGCTGTGAGGCGGCGCAGGCGCGCTATGTCGAGGAGTACAAGATGGGCAACAACGGCCCGGCCGACCTCACGGCGGGCGCCTACGGCAACGTGCTGAACCGCGGCACGTACCTGAATGCGTGCAACGTGCCCTCGAGCATGGAGGTGAACGTCTGCGCCGCGGTGCAGAACGGCCGCGCCGTGGGGGTCACCGTCACGACGAGCCCGTCGAACCCGAGCGTCGCTTCGTGCATCTCCGGGCAAATCCGCGGGATGTCGTTCCCGTCCCACCCGCGGCTCGACGTCGCCCGGACGACGTTCAAGTAAAGGAGGCCGGCGCGCCCCTCCCCGCCGAGCCACAAGGCCGGCGCGCCCCTCCCCGTCGACCGTGTCCACGCGACCGATGATCCAGATCGAGCAGCTGACGAAGAGCTTCGGGGGCATGCCGGTACTCCGGGGTGTCGACCTCGACGTGCCTGCAGGCTGCCTCTACGGGCTCATCGGGCCGGGCGCCTCGGGCAAGAGCGTGCTGCTCAAGATGATCACCGGGCTCCTGCGGCCGGATCGCGGGCACGTGCTCGTCGATGGGAAGGACGTCCACGCGCTCAGCGAGCTCGAGCTCCAGACGTTCCGTCTCAAGTTCGGGATGCTGTTCCAGAACAACGCGCTGTTCGACTACATGACCGTCGGGGAGAACATCGCGTTCCCTCTGCGCCGGCTCTACGATCTCAGCGAGGACGAGATCGAGGAGCGGGTCGCGGAGCGGCTCCGCGCGGTGTCTCTCGCGGGCTTCGAGGGACGGACGCCGGCGGGGCTGTCCGGCGGCCAGAAGAAGCGCGTGGGCGTCGCCCGCGCCACGATCGCTCGCGGCGAGATCGTCCTCTACGACGAGCCCGCGGCCGGCCTCGACCCGGTCACGTCGCAGCGCATCTTCGACCTGCTCCGCGCCGAGCAGAGGGCGATGAACGCGACCGTGGTGATGGTCTCGAGCGATCTCGACCGGCTGCTCACGGTCACGGACCGGGTGGGGATGCTCTACCGCGGACGGCTCATCTTCGACGGCACCACCGCAGAAGCGAAGGCGAGCGACGACCCGCGCGTGAGGCAATTCGTCCACGGGCTGACCGAAGGGCCGCTGTAGAGCGGCGCCGCGCCGCGCAAGGCGCCCTGGAACAAGAAACAAAGACGCCAAGAGGACACGGAGAGAAATCTCTGCTCTCGATGTCTCCGGCGTTCTTTCGGCTCGCCTCCGCCTCTCCGCCTTTGCGCTGATCGGCCCACTTGCGGTCTTCTCCGCTGTTCAGCTCAACCCGTCCCGTCCTCCGCCGGCGCGACCGGGCCGTCGCCGGTGAAGTGGAACCACTGAGTCGGGTGAGCCCGGACGAAGCGCTCCAGGGCGCCCATCATCTCGGCCGCGGCCGCGTCCCGCTCCTCCTCGGTCGCCCGGCGGGCGAGCCGGATCGGCGGCGCCACGACCGCCTCGTAGTCGAGGAAGCCCAGGCGGTGCGTGAACACGGGCAAGATCGGCGCGCCGCTCATCGCGGCGAGCGCGATCGGCCCCTCGGGCGCTCGCCAGCGGCCGCCGAGAAAGGTGACCTCCCGGCTGCGCATCCCGGGCGGCGCGCGATCGATCTGCATCGCGACCACGCCGCCTCGCTGCAGGTGCTTGAGGAGCGGCAGGGCGTCCAGCGGCCCATCGCCGATGTGCACCACCTGGACACCAGCGCGCTGCCGCGCCGCATCCTGGATCGCGCGCGCCTCGGCGTCCCGTTCCCGCTGCATCGCTAGCATGACGCCCGCCGGATGCACCGCGCCGAGGATCTGGCCGGCGATGTCCCAGCCCCCGGTGTGCGCGGTGACGATGATGACCCCCCGGCCTGCTGCAGCGCACGCGTGGTAGTGCTCGACGCCCCGGGAGCGCCGCACCACCGTGTAACCGCGATCGCTCGCGAGCAGCAGCGCCTCGGCGATGCAGCTTCCGTAGGCGGCGAACACCGCGCTGCTGTCGAGCAGGTCGACGAGGCGCGACCGCGGCCCGCGGACGCGGCGGAGGTTCTGCTCGACGCGCCGGCGCAGCTCGGGGAGCGCGGCCGCGAAGAGCACGCCGAAGACCGGAGGGCTATGGCGCACCCAGGGCTCCGGCCCGCGCTTGACGCCCGCGGCGAGGGCGCGGCGCCAGAAGGCCGAGTCATGGCGTAGACCGGAGAAGAGCGCTCCGCGCGGGCGAGGCATCAGGCAGCCTATCTACCGCAAACATAACGGCCGAGGGAGAGGCATCGAGCGCGGCCCCCGCGCCGCCCTGGCGAAGCCCGCCGAGGGCTCGTCACGAGACGCGCGGGCTGCGGGCTCCTGGAGCGCGTGCGCCCCCACCGAGGCACAACGCCCCGCTCGGATGAAACGACGTTCCAGCGCCATCGTCCCGACGTCGATGTCTCTCCTGCGCTCGTCCAAGGCGCTTTGCGAGGAGCCCAGTCCAGCATCACAGGAACCGAATCGCCGTCGCCAGGCGAATCCTTACCGAGAAAACAGGTTCATGGAGCTCAAAGTAGTCTGTTACAAGGCCCTTGGATAAGGGGGGCCTTCGACATGAATATCCTGCTCGTCGATGACCAGAACGTCGTCCGGGAAGCGCTGGCGTACGCGCTGACGTCGCAGCCGGGGGTGAGCGAGGTCGTTCAGGCTGGAAGTGGGCAGGAGGCGCTCCGAGCGCAGGAGATCCACCGCTGTCAGGTGGCGGTGATCGAGCTCGGCCTCGCTGATCGCAGCGGGGTCGACCTCATCCGGAATCTCAAGGGCATCGCGGAGCTCCGCGTCATCGTGCTCTCGATGCACCGCGACGAGTTCCGGGTAGCCGAGGCGATGCGGGCTGGCGCCGATGGATATCTGTCGAAGCAGAGCCGGCTCGCCGATCTCGTGGAGGCGCTGCGCACCGTCGTCCGGGGGCGCACGGCCGTATCGCCGGACGTGAGCGCCGCGATGGTGCGCGCGCTCCAGCGGCGCGACGCCGCCGCCAGGGGCGACGTGGTGGCCGCGCTGAGCGACCGGGAGCGGCAGGTGCTCCGGCTGCTCGCGATGGGCCTCTCGGCCAAGGAGGTCGCCGTCCAGCTCTCGATCAGCGTGAAGACGGTCGAGACGCACCGGGCGCGCCTCTGCGCGAAGGTGGCGACGCACAGCGTGGCCGACCTGACCCGCCTCGCGGTGCGAGCGGGCCTCGTCGAGGCCTAGGCGGCGCCGTCGCGCGGGAGCGCCTGGCGAGCGCTGGAAGCTCGCTCACCGCCCTCACCGCGCGCGGCGTGCAGCGCAGCGCTGGCTCACGCCGCCGCGGTGGAAGCCCGCGGAGCCGCCCGGAGCGCCGGCAGCGTCTTTCCGATGAGCGCCGAGCCGATGGCGAACCCGGAGAGCGTGAGTCGCATGTGGAGCACGTCCAGCATGCCTTGGCGGTGGAGCAGGGTCAGCGTGCCGCGAATATCCCGGCGGCGAACGCGCAGCCTCTCGACCAGCGAGTCGAGTGTCTCGGAGCGTCCTTCGCGTTGAGCCATGGCCAGAGCCTGCAGGAGAGTTGCGGCTAAAATTTTCTTGTCCATGAGAGCACCCTAAGAAGGGTTCGCTAGAGGTGCCCAGTTTTCGGCGACGATTTTTGTGCGAGATGTCGCTCGCAGCTTGGACGACGGGCGCTCCGTACTCTGCTCATCCTGCGCCTGATACCCACCTCCCCGTATCGAGGGTTCGTCTGCGGTGGTGTCCAGGCTGCCGCCAGCAGAGGCGCGTCGCGTCACGTCGAAATGACGCCCTCGATGGGTGCGAGCACACCCGGTTGGGCGACCATTCGACCAATCCATTCCCTCGGATGGCTCGGCGCGTCAGCGGGCCCCGCTCTTAAGGAGCCGTGTAGGTCGCGCTGAGCTGATATGTGCTGGCCGCGAAGCCGTTCACCGAGAGGAAGGCCTGCGTCTGCCCCGCCGGGACCGTCAGATTGCAGGTCTCCGCGGCGCCGTCCAGATACGGACGGCAGTCGTACGAGGTGAGGGTCGGCGCGGCGCCGAACCTCACATAGAGATCAGGGTCGCCGCTGCCGGTCATCACAAGCCGGAGGCTCGTGCCAGGAACCACCGGGAGGGGCCCGTGCGGCGCCGATGCGCCCGCCGCGAGGCTGCCGCTGAAGGTGGCCGACGTGGCCGTGCCGCCGCCGCTGCTGGTGCCGCTCGGTCGGGTATAGGTCACCGCCACGTTGCAGGTGGCCGCGGAGTACCCTCTGACCTTGACGTACGCCTTGGTTTGCCCTGTCGGCACGGTCAACGTGCAAGTCTCGGATGCCCCGGAGAGGTACGGGCGGCAGCTGTACGAGGCCGTCGTCGGCGCCGATCCGAACTCCACGTAGAGGTCGGGATCGCCGGTGCCGGTCATCACCACCGTGAGGCTCGTCCCCGGCGTGATGGCGAAACCGGCGCTCGGTCCGATGTCCACGAACGCACCTGCGTTGACGCTGCTGCTGAAGTTCTCGGTCACTGTCTTGCTGCCGCCGCTGCCGCCACCAGCGCCGCCGCTGCCGCCGCTACCGCCACCAGCGCCGCCGCTGCCACCAGCGCCGCCGTTACCGCCGCTACCGCCGGCGCCACCAGGCGGGCCGTAGAGCGCCTGGGCGCCCTGGATGTCTCTTGCGGTCAGCACGAAGTCCCAGTCGCCGGTGCCGTTGCACTGGGGATAGTGCATGACGGAATCCGAGTCATAGGTGGTCAGCGCGCGCCACGCGTTGTCCTCGAAGCAGACGCCCGCCTCGGGGCGCGTGTGCTCGTGCCGAAAGCCGAGCGTGTGGCCGAGCTCGTGCCGCAGGGCTGCCTCGAGCGCGACGCCGGATACCTCGAGCTCGTTGAAGTCGATCAGCACGTTCCGCACCGATCGCGCATCGTTGGGGAAGAACGCCCGCGCGATGTACTGGCCGCCGGAGTTCTTCGGCCTCACGTCGAAGACGACGTTGCTGTTGGCGGCAGTGCAGCTCGCGTCCTGAGCGCTCTGGTAGATGTAATCGACATCCGCGGCGCTCTCCCAGGAAGCCGTGGCGGCAGCCATGGCCGCCACGACGGCGGCATGGCGCGCGCCGAAGGTCGTGCTCACGCAGTAGGTGATGCTCTTCTTCTGGGCCGCCGACCAGACGACATCGCTGCCGCCGCTGCGTTGCACGATGAGGGCGCCATCCCGTACGTACGTCTCCCAGAACTCCCGGAGATGCTTGATGTCCGCGACGGGCGTGTCCCCATCGACAATGTAGACACCAGAGTCAGGCTCGCGGAACGCGGCCCTCTCGAACGCCTCGAAGCTTTCCTGGCCACCGCCGACGTCCTCGACCGGCTCGTCCTCGAGATCCGACACGCAGGCCGTAAGCGCGAATACACCCGCGGTCATTACGCCAAGCTTGAAGCTGGCCGAGCCGCAGACACGCGATCTACGCGATCTCACAGAGCGCATTGAGAGCTCCTTCCGCTCGAAAAAATGATTCTTTGTTCCAGCGAAGAGTCGTTCGGCCGACCGCGAGGATATATAACCTGATCTGAGCGGGGCAGGATCACCAAATCGTCGTGAATCAATAAAAATGACGACGAGACTCAAGCGCTGCAGCCATCCAGCACACCCGACAACGTTTCGTCGACGCGGGAATTTTCCAATTTCACAGAAAAGCCCCCCCCTCGACGGTGCCGGCTGGCGATTGCGCTCGATGGTGTCCGAGCAGCAAGGCCCCACCGCGCATGGCCGTCGGCGAGCGCCTTGGCGCTCCCGGACAGGCCCGGAAGCGCATCCGCGGGCGGTTTTACAGCTTGCCCCTGACGTAGGCTCGCTGGATCGTCAGCTTGGGAGGACCGGCGGAGATCTCGAACGCTTCCGGACGGCCGTCCGGAGCGAGGCTGCCGACGAGGCGCATCGTCTTCAGAGAGACCGTGACGGCGCCCGAGGCGTCGCGGAGGTACTGGACGTCGACGGGCTTCGTCGGATCGACGCTGGGCATGTACTCCTGCTGCTTCAGGTCGAAGGAGCCTTTCTTCTTGAGGAGCCGGGCGAGCGCCGAGGCGGTGGCGACGGGCGAGGCGAGCCACGCCTTGGCCGCCGGCGTGAACGTCCCTTGGACCTTCTTGCCCTCGACCTCTCCCGAGTACTCGTACTCGAAGTTCTTCTTCTGGGACAGCTCGATACGGTGGTTCGCCTTGCCTCCCGACGTCTCGATCCAGACGCCTTCCTTGATCTGCCCCTGAGGATCGATGAGCACGTTCGACGCCTCATCCTCGATGTGCAGCGATTTGGGGTCACGCGGCACGAAGGTGGCCGAGCGGGAGAACCATCGCCGCTGGCCGCCCTCGTCCTTGAGCAGATCGCTCGTCTCGAAGCCGACAGGGAGCTTGTCGAGGCGCAGGATGACGGTGTCCGTGTACTCGGGCTTCGGCGCGGCGCTCTTCGACTCGAACGAGTCGAAGAGCGCCTTGGCGAGCCGCTCGAACGTGCGGACATACCCGACCTCGTCATGCAGACAGGCGATGGGGCGCGCCCTGTCCGCGTGCAGCGCGATCTTGAGCAGGCCGGCCGCCTTCCCGCCGGCGGTCGGGACGAGGTAGAGGGCCTGCACGAACACCGCGGGGCTCTCCCGGTGCACGCTCACCTCCCAGGGAACGACGCGAGCGACCTCCACCTTCGCAGGGTCGAGCAACTCGATGAAGTTCCTTATCACCTCGCCCGAGTCGAGCATCGTGTTGTAGACGAAGCACTCGACATGGGTGTCCGTGCCGATGGGGATGGAGATCGCGACGAGCTTCTCCTTCGGCTCGATCTTCGCCTCCCCCGCCCCGAACGCGCGCGCCGACCAGGCCGCGGCGCGGAGCTCCCGGGCGGGCAGCTCGCCTGTCTCGCGGGCGAGCGCCTCCTCGATGTCGAAAGGCTCCTTCGCCGCGGGCGCGGGCGCGGGCGCAGGGCTCTCCGCGGGCGCCGCGCCGCTGGTGCCGCCGCAGCCCGCGAGGAGCGCCAGCGAGAGCGCGACCAGGCCCGCGCCACGCGCGTAGCCCGGCGCGCGGCCGCGCGCGCGGTGCGGCCATGATGTCATGTTCGGTGGGCAGAGCTGGCCCCCATCGAGACGAGCCCCCTGGATAGCAAGCGCCATGTGAATCTCCTGCAATGTCGTCACCCCGGCCGCCCGGAAGCCTCGTCGTCGGGCCGGGCGCTGAAGGTGATGATGCAGTGCAACGAGAGCGGCAGCGGCACCGTGTTGTCAAGACGCGACGCGCCAGCGCCGCAGCCCTTCGACGCCCCGCCTGAAGGCTGCCGTCACAAGACCGTCAAGGTGGCCCCTCGGCCATCCAGATTCAGCCATGTCACAGCAAAATAACAACCACACGAGAATCCAGCGGATCCGCCTGAGTGGACAGAGCGCAAGGGAGCCATCGGAGGTGCTGGGCGCTCGATCGTGAGCAGCGGCGGCCGCGCAGGTGAACCCTGAAAGGGCCACCGTGAGCTCTTGTGTTGCGCGATGATGGCAGTCATCTCGCTGGTTCGTTCGAGTCAGAGGACAGAGGCAGAAGACGATCCGGACGACCGGTCGCGTCCAGTGAGCCTGTCACGACGGAGCCCGCAGACTGGGGCGACCAGACACGGCGGAGCGCACAGTGAGGCAATTTGCCACAGCGAACCCTCGTGGCGGCACCCCTGGTGACCTGATGGTCATCAATTGTCCGGCCTCGACGCATCGGCAGATTCGTCCGAGCTCCCCGGCCTGGCACCCGCGTTGCAGCATGGCCCCGGCGTCGCCGGCACCGCCGGCCTGATGTGGCCAAGCAGCAGCAGGTAGCCACGGTCGTCGAGTGGCGTTCACGAGGCAATCCATCCGAGGAGTGATTCATGGGACAGACCAGCGAGAGCAAGCGAGGCTTCGCAGCGATGAACGCGGAGCAGCAGCGCCAGATCGCGAGTCAGGGCGGCAAGGCGGCTCATGAGAAGGGCACGGCGCACGAGTTCACGTCCGAGGAGGCGCGCGCAGCGGGCCGCAAGGGCGGCGAGGCTGTCAGTCAGAACCGCGAGCACATGGCCGAGATCGGGCGCAAGGGCGCCGAGGCGCGGAGTCTGGCGACGAACGGCGAGGGCCGGAGCCGGAAGGGCCGCGGCGGAAGCCATGAGCAACATGTGAAGGCGGACGAGCACACCCAGCAGGGCTGAACCGTCCCGGCGCGCCGCTCGGGATCCCCCTAGGGCGCGAGGACCACGAAGAGCCGCCGAGGAACCACGAAAGGTATCGCCCTTTCACGGTTGCTCGGCGGTCCTTCTTGGCGCTGTCGACACGCGACGCCGCAGCGCTCCCTCCGCCGCGCCCGCCGCGCGGGCGACGGTGGGTGATGACTGGAACGCAGACGCCAGGACGCGGAATCACCGGTTCGGAGAGGGCCACTCCAGCCCCCGACCGATGGCTACTCCGAGCCGTCGTCGATCCCTGCGCCGTCCTCGAACATCGCCGGGTCGTCGTCGTCGAGGTCGCTCTCGTCCGGCGCGCCGCCGTCCGCCGCCTGCGCGCCGCCCTCGGTCGCGCCGGCGGGCGACATCCTCCATCCACCGGTCGGAGGCCCGGAGGGCCACGCGCGGAGCCCGGGCGGCGGCCTGAAGCCATCTGCCTCGTCCTCCGGCGCATCGAGGCCCGCCGCCGCCGCGCGGCGAGCCCAGTCGGGCGCGTTCGCGGGCGGCACGTGCCGCGGCCGCCACCCGCCCCCCTCGGGCGTGATGGCCCGCTTGAGGTAGCCGTGCGCTCCGGAGGTGAAGCCCGCGTCGGAAAGCGCGCGCGCGAGGGGGGAGCTGTGCGCAGGCTCGCCGTCGATCGTGGCCACGAGCACGGCGCGCCGCCGCCCCTCGTCGACGAGCGCCCCGAGCGCCGACGCGATGGCCCGGATCGCGTCGCCGCGCTCCGGCTCGGCCTCCGGCAGGAACGTGGTGAGGCTCCGCTCGGTGCGGCCCATCCAGGCGAGCAGCCGGCCGTCGTGCAGGATCACCAGGGCGCCCGCGGCCCGTTGCGGCCGGACCGGGCCGCGGACGGCGCCTTCGGTGCCGCCGTCAACAGGCGCGGGGAGCTCGGGCCAGCGGACGGCGGCGCCCCAGGGGCTCGCCGGATCCGTGGCCGCGAGGACGAGCGTCCGCGGATCGTCGGACGGCTCGCGGCAGGCCCGGAGGCGATCGTCGGCGCCCGGCACCGCGAACTGCGCGGCGCCCAGCCCGGCGACGAAATAGCCGCGCCGCGCCTGACCGGCCTCCTCCATGGCGCGGAGCACGTCGTAGACGGCGGAGAAGCCGCCGGCGAGCCCCTCGACCGCCGCCGCCTCGCGCGTGAGCACCCCGTGGCGCTCGAGCAGCGCGCGGGCGAGCGCCGCGCGTCGCTCGGTCTCGCCAGGCGCGCCGGAGGACGCGCCGGGAGACGACGACAGCAGCGACCAGCGCCCCTCGCTCCCCGGCGGGCCGATCCGGCGCGCCCGCAGCGCCGCGAGGCCGCGGCTGGACGCAGCGCGGTCGCGGTCGCGCCGTCGGCCGCTCGAGCCGGACGCGCGGCCGAGCGCGCGCAGCGGGGCGAGCGTGTCGTTCGTGACCTCGCCGGTCCACACGAGATCCCAGAGCGCGGCGAGCAGGTCCGCGCCGAAGGCGCCCGTCTCGCGCGACAGGTCGGAGAAGAAGAGCGCGCCGCGGCGCGCGAGCGCGGCGCGGATGCCCTCGGCGAGCGCCCCCTCGGCGCGGCCAGGCGGCGGGGCGAGGTACGGAAAGGCCTCGGCGAGGTAGAGCGCGACGCGGCCGTCGTCGTCGCCGACCGGCTCGACGCCGCGCCAGAGGACCTCGCCGGCCGCGCAGAGCGCGTCGAGATCGCCGGGCCGGTAGCCCTCGACGCGGGCGGGCAGGATCTCGGACTCCAGGGCGGAGGCCGAGAGGGGCGCGCCCTGGAGCTGCTCGAGCGCCGCGAGCAAGCCGTCGAGGCCGCGCCGGCGGCGGTGCAGGCCGTGCCAGTCTGCGAGGAAGCGGGCGTAGGCCTCCGGCGGGACCGGCTCGACCTCGGCGCGCAGCCGGGCCAGCGAGCGGCGCTTCAGCGAGCGCAGCACCTCGGCGTCGCAGAACTCCTGGCCGCGGCCGCCCGGGAGGAACTCGCCCTCGACCACGCGGCCTCGCTCGGCGAGGCGCGCGAGCGCGGCCAGCACCGGCGCAGGGCCGAGGCCGAAGCGCCGGGCCACGTCGTCCGCGCGGAAGGGCCCGTGCGTGCGCGCGTAGCGCGCAACCAGCTCGCCGAGCGGGTCCGCGACGGGATCGAGGAACGCGATCGGCAGGCCGAGCGGCGGCACCACGCCGAGGGCGTCGCGCAGCCGGCCCGCGTCCTCGGCGGCGGCGACGCGGCGCTCGCCGCCGATCTGGACCTCGATGGCGCGCCGATCCCGGAGGAGCTCGTCGATCCACGCGGCGGCGCGCTCGCGGGCCGCTTCGGGCGGCGCGTCGTGGCCGGCCGCACGCCGGGCGATCTCGTCGCGCGTGAGATCACCGAGCGAGAGCAGGAGATCGTGCGCCTGGTCCTCGTGCTTGAGCGGCGCTCGGCCGTCGAGGCGCTGGAGCGACGCCTCGAGGGCCAGCACGGCGTCCGCGTCGAACAGCTCGCGCAGCTCGGCCTCGCCGAGCAGCTCGCGCAGGCGGCTGTGATCGATGGTGAGCACCTGCGCCCTTCGCTCGGCGAGCGGCAGATCGCCCTCGTAGATGAAGTTGCCGGCGTAGGTGAAGAGCAGCGTGGCCGCGAACGGCGAGGGCGCGCGGACGTCGACCGTGACCACGCGGACCTTTCGGGCGGCGATCTGCCGGAGGAGATCCTCGAGCGCCGTGAGGTCGAAGACGTCGCGCAGGCACTCGCGGTAGGTCTCGAGCAGGATGGGGAACGAGCCGTAGCGCGACGCGACGGCGAGCAGGTCGGCGGCGCGCTTGCGCTGGGCCCAGAGCGGCGAGCGCTTGCCGGGGAACTTGCGCGGCAGGAGCAGCGCCCGGCCCGCGCACTCGCGGAAACGCGAGGCGAAGAGGGCGGTGTCTCCGAGGCCGCGGACGAGCAGATCCTCCACCTGATCGGCCTGCGGCAGGAGCTGCTTCGCGTCGGGGGGCGACTCCGACTCGGGCAGCCGCAGGACGATGCCGTCGTCGGTCCACACGGTGTCGACCGCGAGGCCGAGCTCGAGGCGGCACCGCTCGGCGATGCAGGTCGCGAGCGGCGCGTGGACGCGGCCGCCGAACGGCGAGAGGAGGCAGATGCGGTGGTCGCCGACCTCGTCGATGAACCGCTCGATCACGAGGGTGCGGTCGCTCGGGACGTCGCCCGTGGCCGCGGCCTGGTCGCGCACGTACCGGACGAGGTTCGAGGCCGCGCGCTCGTCGAGGCCGTGCTCGTCCGCGAGCGTGCGCTCGGCCTCGCCGTCGGGCAGCGCGGCGAGGCGCCGCGCGAGGGCGCCGATGGAGGCGCCCAGCTCGGCGTTGCGCCCGGCCTGGTCGCCGCGCCAGAACGGCATCTTGCCCGGCTCGCCCGGGGCGGGGACGACGAGGACGCGGTCGTGGGTGATGTCGGTGATCCGCCACGACGAGGCGCCGAGGAGGAAGACCTCGCCCTCGCGGGCCTCGAAGACCATCTCCTCGTCGAGCTCCCCGACGCGCCGGCCCGGGCGCGCGGCGTCGCCGCCGGTGTCCAGGAAGACCCCATAGAGGCCGCGGTCGGGGATGGTGCCGGCGTTGACGACGGCGAGGCGCTTCGCGCCCTTCCTGGCGCGCACGGCGCCGCCCACCCGGTCCCAGACGATGCGGGGCCGGAGCTCGGCGAACTCGTCGGACGGGTAGCGGCCGGAGAGCATGTCGAGCACGCCCTCGAAGCTCGCGCGGGGCAGCTCGGCGAAGGGCGCCGCCCGGCGGACGAGCGAGAAGAGCGCGTCGACGTGGAGGGTGTCCATCGAGGCGATGGCGACGATCTGCTGGGCGAGGACGTCGAGCGGGTTCCTCGGGTACAGGGTCGCCTCGACCTTGCCTTCGCGCATGCGGGACGCGGCGGCGGCGCACGCGAGCAGATCGCCGCGGTGCTTCGGGAAGACGACGCCGCGCGACGTGCCGGAGACCTCGTGCCCCGCGCGCCCGACGCGCTGGAGCCCGGCCGCGACAGAGGGCGGCGCCTCGAGCTGGATCACGAGGTCGACGGAGCCGAGGTCGAGGCCGAGCTCCAGCGACGAGGTCGCGACGATGCACGGCAGGAGGCCCGCCTTGAGCCGCTCCTCGATCTGCTGCCGCTGCTCGCGGGCGATCGATCCGTGGTGCGCGAGCGCGATCTCGGCGCCGGCGGTGTCGTTGAGCGCTGCGGCGAGGCGCTCGGCGAGGCGCCGGCTGTTCACGAAGATCATCGTGGTGCGGTGGGCGCGGACGAGCTCGACGAGGCGCGGGTGGATGCTCGGCCAGATCGAGCGCTGCGCCGGCTCGGCGGGCGCCCCCCTCGGGCCCTCGCCCGCGCGGGCGGCCTCGCCGAGCTTGGTCATGTCCTCGACGGGCACCTCGATGCGGAGCTCCAGGGCCTTCGGGGCGCTCGCGTCGACGAGGGTTACCGGCCGCGGCGCGAAGCGCCCGCCGGCGCTGTCGGTCTCGCCGCCGCCGAGCAGCCGCGCGACCTCGTCGAGCGGCCGCTGCGTGGCGGACAGGCCGATGCGCTGCATCGGCCGCGGCGCGGATCGCAGCGCCTCGAGCCGCTCGAGGGACAGGCCCAGGTGCGCTCCGCGCTTCGTCGCGACGAGCGCGTGGATCTCGTCGATGATGACGGTCTCGACGGCGCGCAGCCGATCGCGCGCGGCCGCGGTGAGCAGGAGGTAGAGCGACTCCGG
>NZ_CP150365.1:10680000-13280113 GCF_051521635.1 Sorangium sp. So ce1504
GCAGAGCCACGCGAGGACGGCGCGCCCGCGGTGCGCACCCTCGCGCTCGGCGCGCGCCTCGCGCCCACGCTTCCGCTCGGCGAGCGCGCCCGCTCGTGGCTGTCGGTCGGCGTCGGCTACGACAGGTTCGACTTCGACCGCATGCGGGTCTCCGACCCCGGGGGTGCGTTCACGGTCCGCGAGCGCGGCGCGTCGTACGTCGAGATCCCGCTGGGGCTCGGGGTGTCGTTCGACATCATCCGCCGCTGGCTCACGATCGAGCTGGAGACCTCGGGCGCCTTCCTGCTCGGCCGGGGCGGCGACGCCACCCGGGAAGGCCAGGCCATCGACGCCCAGGGGCGGCGGCGCAACGTCGGCGCGCTGCCGCAGACCCGAGGCTCGTTCGTCCAGACGCTCGGCCTCTCCCTCGTGCTGTGATCGCCGTGTCGTGCGGCGAGCTCAGCTGAGGGCCAGCATGCGATCGATCGGGACGCGCGCGCGCTCGCGCAGCTCGGGAGCCATCTCGAGGCGCGGGGCGAGATCGCGCAGCGCGAGATAGACCTTCTCGAGCGTGTTGAGCCGCATGAAGGGGCACTCGTTGCAAGCGCAGTTGCCCTCCGGCGGCCCCTCGATGAACTCCTTGTGCGGCGACGCCTTGCGCATCTGGTGCACGATGCCGCTCTCCGTCGCGACGATGTACTTCAGGGCGTCGTCCGCGGTCGTGTACTTGAGCAGCGCGGTCGTCGAGCCGATGTAGTCGGACATCCGCAGGATCGGCTCCTCGCACTCCGGGTGCGCGATGAGCTTCGCGTCCGGGTGGCGCTCGCGCAGCGCGACGATCTTGCGCAGGCTGAAGGTCTCGTGAACGACGCAGCTGCCCTGCCACAGGCGCATCGGGCGGCCCGTCCGCTCGACGAGCCAGCGCCCGAGGTTCTTGTCGGGCGCGAAGAGGATCTCCTGCCCCTCCGGGATCGCGCGGACGATCTTCTCCGCGTTCGATGACGTGCAGATGTAGTCGCTCTCGGCCTTCACCTCGGCGGAGCAGTTGATGTACGAGATCGCGGCCGCGCCGGGGTACCGGGCGCGCCAGGCGCGGAAGCGGTCGACGGGGCAGCCGTCGGCGAGCGAGCAGCCCGCCGCGAGGTCGGGGACCACGACGATGCGCTCGGGGTTCAGGATCTTCGCCGTCTCCGCCATGAAATGCACGCCGGCGAACAGGATGACGTCCGCGGTCGTCTTCTTCGCCTGCTGGGCGAGCTGCAGCGAGTCGCCGAGGAAGTCTGCGAGATCCTGGATGTCGCCGTCCTGGTAGTAGTGGGCCAGGAGGACGGCGTTCCTCTCCCGCTTCAGGCGGCTGATCTCGTCGTGCAGATCCAGGCGCGGATCGATGGCGGCAGGCTGGGGCGCGGCGCTCGTCATGGCTAGCTAAGGTAGGCACCGCGCGGCGCGCTGGCCAGGGCCCCCGAGCCGCGCGGCGAACTCGGGCGCGCTCCAGCCACGCCCACGCAGCCGGTGCGGCATTCGCCGGCGCTCCAGCCGCGCAGCCCGCCGCGTCTCCCTCGTTGACAACGGCCGGCACCGGTTCACGATCGAGGCCCGCGGTGGGCCTGGGGAGGAGCTCTCGTCGTGGGCGGCCACCCATGTCCTTCCTGATCCCCGTCGCCCTGCTCGCCCTCGTCGTACCGCTCGTCGTGGCGCTCCTGCGCGCAAATGAGCTATTTTGCGTGCGCGTCGAGGGGCGCAACGTCCGGCTGCTCCGGGGCCGGATGCCGCAGCGGCTGCTCGACGACATCACGGACGTCCTCCGCGCAGCGCCGGTCGGACGGGGCGCGGTGCGGGTCGTGGTCGAGGACCGGCGCGCTCGGGTCCACGTGGAAGGGGATATCTCTCCCGAGCAGGCTCAGCAGCTGAGGAACACCGTCTCCATGTGGCCGGTTCCGAAGATCCGCGCGGCCCCGAAGCGCCGCGCGGGCGCATGACCCCGCCGCCGACATTTCCACCCTAGCGAGTCAGTCCCGCATGGCCGACGACAAACCCCGAGACAATCCGCCGACCTCCAAGCTGGGGCGCCTCGCGCGCCTCGCCGGCCTCGCGCCCCGCACGATCCCGTTCGCCATCGAGGGCGCGAGGCGCGTCCTCGGCGCGACCCGGACCGAGGAGGAGGAGGCCGAAGCGCGGCGGAGGATGGCCCAGGAGGTCAAGAAGACCGCCGAGGCGATGCTGAAGACGCTCGGCGAGATGAAGGGCCTGCCGCTCAAGTTCGGCCAGATGGCGAGCTACATCGACGGGCTCGCGCCGCCGGGATACGAGGAGAAGTTCCAGGCCACGCTGAAGAAGCTGCTCGACAAGGCGCCGCCCCTGTCGCCGGAGGCCGCGGAGCAGATGATCCGCGAGGAGCTCGGCACCCCGCCCGAGCACGTGTTCGCGACCTGGGAGCGCGAGCCGTTCGCGGCGGCGAGCATCGGACAGGTGCACCGGGCCACGACGAGGTCGGGGGAGCGGGTCGCGGTGAAGGTGCAGTACCCCGGCATGGACAGGGCCATCGAGAACGACCTGAAGAGCGTCTCGATGCTCGAGGCGATGATGGCGCCCCTCGCCAAGAAGCTGAACGCCCGGCAGACCGTCGACGAGCTCCGCAAGGTCTTCCTGTCCGAGCTCGACTATGCGCGCGAGGCCGAGATGGCGGACCTGTTCCGCCGCATGAACGCGGGGGACGAGGACGTCTCTATCCCGCGCATCCACCACAGCCTCACCACGAGGCGCGTCCTCACGCTCGAGCTCGTCGACGGCATGAGCTACGCCGAGTTCTGCGAGCGCGGCAGCCAGGAGGCGAAGAACCGCGCGGGCCTCTCCATCTGGCGCTTCACCTTCCGCTCGATGCTCCGGTACGGCTGGCTCTACGCCGACCCGCACCCGGGCAACTACCGCTTCCACGAGGATGGCCGCGTCACGATCCTCGATTTCGGCTGCGTGAAGCAGCTCCCGCCCGACCTCGTGGCGGGCATGAAGCGCTACATGCGCGCCGCCATGGACGCGGACTGGAAGGAGTTCGACCGGGCGTGCGTGGAGGTGCTCGGCTACGACCCGGCCGACGAGAGCTGGGATCTCTACCGGAGCTACACGATGGAGCTCATGGTCCCGCTGTGCACGCACGGGACCTGGAAGTGCTCCCCGGAGAAGGCGCGCGAGACGGTGGCGTACCTGACCCGCGGTATCCGGGGGCTCGCCCTCAAGGAGGGAGAGAAGATGCCCACCATCCCCCACGTGCCGAAGATGCCGCAGGACTTCACGTTCGTGAATCGCCTGCAGTGGGGGCTCGCGTCCGTGCTGGCGGGGCTCCGGACCGAGGCGGCGTTCCGGCGGACCATCGATCCCTGGGTGCGCGACGGGGTGCACCCCGTCCCCGATTGAGCGCGGATCGCTGGTAGGCTCGTCGGCGCGGAGAGGCGCGCCGAGGTCGCTTCCGCCGCGGCTCTCACCTTGACCTCGATCCCGCACGCTGTGACATTCGATCGGGGCATGGACGACGAGAGGGCGGCCTGCGAAAGGCGCGTAGGAACGACCCTGCGGGGCAAATGGACGATCGATCGCCTCGTCGGGATCGGCGGGATGGCCGCCGTCTATGCCGTGACCCACAAGATCGGGCGGCGCGATGCGATCAAGATCCTCCACCCCGAGGTGGCGCGCTCGAAGGACCTGCGCGCCCGGTTCGAGCGCGAGGCGCAGGCCGTCAATCGGTTCCAGCACCCCGGCGTGGTCGAGATCCGCGACATCGATGTGACCGAGGACGGCGCGCCGTTCCTCGTGATGGAGCTCCTCGACGGCGAGTCGCTCGCCGACCGGCTCCAGCGGCTCGGCAGCATCGAACCGGGCGAGATGCTGCGGCTCATGGACGAGCTGCTCGACGTGCTCGGCGCCGCGCACGGGCAGGGGATCATCCACCGCGACATCAAGCTCGACAACCTCTTCGTCGAGAAGACCGGGCGCCTCAAGGTGCTCGACTTCGGCATCGCGCGCATGCGCGACGGCGTGAAGACGGCGATGCGGACCCGCACGGGCGCGACGCTCGGGACGGTGTCGTACATGGCCCCGGAGCAGGTGCGCGGCATCTCGGTCGACCACAGGGCGGACCTCTTCGCCGTCGGCGCGACCATGTTCCGGGTGATCGCGAAGCGGCGGATCCACGAGGCGCGCACGGAGTCCGAGCTGCTCGTGAAGATGGCGACCATGGCGGCGCCGCCGCTCGCGAGCGTCGCGCCGGACACGCCGCACGGGCTGTGCCTCGTCGTGGACAGAGCGCTCGCGTTCGATCGCGACCGGCGCTACCCGGACGCCCGCACGATGCAGGCCGACGTGCGCGCGCTCCTGCATGGAGCGGCGCCGCCGCACGCGTCGGCGCGCCTCGCGGCGGGCGACGTGCCGTCGGCGGGCGCGCCGCCGCTCTCCCCGATGCTCCTGTCGGCCGCCGCCTCGGCGGACGCGCAGGCCGAGCCTCCGCCGCGGCCCGCGGCCCCGTCGGGCGCGAGGTGGAACGAGATGGGCTCGGCGCCCGCGATCGGGTCGGAGCTCGGCCCAGGCAACAGCGGGGCGTCGTCGTGGGAGGCCGCCACGATGGCGGCGCACGGAGCTCCGCGCGGGAGCGCCATGGATGCTGCCCAGGCGCACGGAGGCCACCCCGGCATGGCGCAGGCCGTCCCCGGCGCTCCGAATGGACCGCCGTCGTCCCTGCACAACACCGGCGCCGGCCACGCCGGAGCGCACGGCGCGCCCCCATCTTGGCAGGGCGCCAGCGCGCCCCACAGCGCCCCCGTCTCGCTCCACAACACAGGCTCGGGCCTGCACAACACCGGTCCGGCCTACGGCCCGCCTGCCCCGGCGCACGGCGCCAGCGCGCCCCACAGCGCCCCCGTCTCGCTCCACAACACAGGCTCCGGCCTGCACAACGCCGGCCCGGCCTACGGCGCGCTCGTCCCGGCGCACGGCGCCAGCGCGCCCCACGGCCCGCCCGTCTCGCTCCACAACACAGGCTCCGGCCTGCACAACGCCGGCCCGGCCTACGGCGCGCCTGCCCCGCGGCACAGCGCCGGCGTACCGCACGGCGCGCCCGCCTCGCTCCACAACACCGGCTCGTCGCTGCACACCACCGGCTCGGCCTACGGCGCGCCCGCGCCGCAGCACAGCGCCAGCGCGCCCTACGGCGAGCAGCCGGCCGCCGCGTGGGCGCCGCGCCACGCTCAGCCGAGGCTGCCGCCGAAGCTCGTGATCCCGCTCGCGCTCGGCGGCGTGGCGCTCATGATCGTGAGCGTGCTCGCGGTCTGGATGGCGCTCCGCGACGAACCCCAGAGCGACGCGGTCCAGCACGATCTGCTGCCAGCCCAGAGCGCGAGCGCCGGGCCGACCCAGCTCTCCCCGTCCTCGGAGAGCACCGACGAATCGCGGAGCAACGTGAACGAGCCAGGATCGCGGAGCAACGTGAACGAGCCAGGATCGCGGAGCAACGTGAACGAGCCAGAGACGATGCGCCCGGAAGCGCCGAACGCTCCGGCGAGCGCGCCGCCCGCGAGCACGTTCATCATCGACTTGACCAAGAAGAAGCAGCGGACGAGAAAATCACGCCAGGACTGAAGCCAGATCGCCGAACATGGAGCTCCGCCCCCTCATGGTGACGAGGACAACCCCGCGCGCTCGATCGATGCTCGTCGGGTCTGCGCTGGCGCTCACGCTCTCGGGAGCGTGCTCGGACCCGGTGCCGATCGGCCCACGTCCCGACGCCGGCGGCGACGGTGGAGGCGGCAGCGGAGGCGCGCCGCCGCTCTGCAGCTCCGGCGACGTGCAACCCTGCTATCCCGGCCCGGCAGACACCGAGGGTGTCGGCGTGTGCGCGGCGGGCGTGCGGAGGTGCCAGCCAGACGGCCAGAGCTTCGGCGCGTGCGAAGGCGCCGTGGTCCCGAGGCCCGAGGACTGCGGCACCACCGTGGACGACGACTGCGACGGCGCAACGAACGAGCCCGACGCGGGGTGCGTGTGTACCCCGGGCCAGATCAAGACTTGCTACAGCGGCCCCGAGGGGACGAGCGGCGTGGGGCTCTGCGCGGTGGGGCTGCAGATGTGCGATCTCTCGGGCACGTCGTGGCGGCCGTGCGGCGGCCAGGTCACCCCGCAACGAGAGACGTGCACGGACGACACCGACGAGGACTGCGACGGCTTCGCCTGCAGCACGCCGCTCTGGGCCGCCCTCTACGGTGATCAGAACACCCAGAGCGCGACCAGCGTCGGCGTCGACACGCTGGGAAACATCTATATCGGCGGCACCTTCTCGGGGACCATCAACCTGACCGGCAAGGAGGCGGGCGCCCTCGTCAGCATCGGCACCTCCGACGTGTACGTCGCGAGCTTCGACCCCTCCGGACAGCACCGCTGGAGCGTGAGGTTCGGCGGCAGCGGCGCCGAGACGCTCAACGGGCTCGCGGTGACGCCTGAAGGCAACCTCGTGCTCGGCGGGACGTTCTACGGCTCGTTCACGTTCGGCGGCACGACGCTGAGCAGCGTCAACGCGCTCGACACCTTCGTGGTCACGATGACCGGAGAGAAGGGCGAGCAAGGCTGGGCACGCCAGCTCGGCGACGCGGCCGATCAGACGCTGCGCTCGATCGCGGTGGACCCCGCCGGAAACATCGCGATCGCCGGCTACTTCAGCGGAAAGCTGCTCTGCTCGTCGTCGCCCGTCCCAGCCTGCGCCGAGAGCGCAGGCGGCACCGACATCTTCGTGCGGAAGTACGATCCGCTCGGCGCCGTCCTGTGGACGAGGATCTACGGAGACGACAAGAACCAGTTCGCCACCGGCGCCGCCGTCGGCAACGACGGCAGCGTGCTCGTCACGGGCCGGTACAACGGCACCCTGACCGTCGGCCCCCGGCAGGTGAAGAACACCGGGCTCGGGCCGAACCTGTTCGTCCTGAAGCTCGACAGCAGCGGGAACGGCGTCTGGCTCTCGGACTATGGAGACACGGCGTCGCAGGCGGGCACCGGGATCGCCGTCGCTCCCTCGGGCGCGGTGCTCGTGACCGGGACGTACATGGGCGCGCTCAACTTCGGAGCGGCCGGTACGCTCCCCGCCAACGATGTGCAGACGGCGTTCGTAGCGTCGCTCGCCCCCGACGGCGTGCCCGTGTGGGCGCGGTGGTTCGCCGGAGACGGCGCCCAGGAGAGCACGTCGATCGTCGCGGACGCGGAGAACGGCGTGGTGGTGACCGGCTCGGTCCAGGGCGTGGTCGACCTCGGCGGCGGGCCGCTGCCCGGCGGCGGCGGCTTCGACGCCTTCGTGGCGAAGCTCGACGCCGATGGCAACCACCTCTGGGGGAAGGTGCTCGGCGCCGCCGGCAACCAGAAGTCGAACGCGGCGGCCATCGCGCCGAGCACGGGGGTCATCGCGCTCTGCGGCACCGCCGAGGGGAAGATCGACTTCGGCCTCGGCGAGCACGGGGCGAACGGGACCGACGCGTTCGTCGTGCTCCTGTCGCCGTAGACCGGAGCCGCGGCCCCGGTCACGGGGCGCCGCGAGCGCCCGCAGGGACGAGGTCGACGCGGCCGAGCTCCTCGTTGGTCGCCGCGATGGCGGCGCGGATCGGCTCGCCGACGCCGTAGCGACGGCTCGCGCCGACCAGCGCCTGGGCGGCGGCGTCGATCCGATACGGGCCGCCCGGCAGCGCCTCCAGCGCGATCGTGCCCGTCGCGCCGGACTCGACCATCTGGACGACGAGGCCGAACGGCTTGATGGATACGATGTAGCCCTCGATCTCCTCGCCGACGCGGGAGGCGAAGAGGCGCGCCACGAGCATGCGGTGCCGCTCCGTCTCGGCCTTGGCGGCGCTGCGCGCGCGCGCGTTCAGGTGGTGGGCGAGCGACGCGAGCGCCTCGCACTCGACGCGCTGGTCGCGGCGGCCCTGGAGATAGCGCTTGACCACGCGGTGCACCGCGAGGTCGGCGTAGCGGCGGATCGGGGACGTGAAGTGCAGGTACAGCGGGGCGCCCAGGCCGAAATGCAGGCCTCCGGCGCCCGTGTACCGGGCAGGGCCGAGCGCCTTGCCGAGCACGGTGCGGATGGCCGGCGCGAGCTCGGAGCCCCTGTACTGCGCCTCGAACGCCGCGAGGCCGAGGGGGCTCAGGCGCGCGCCAAAGCCGGCCTCGACGCCGAAGTTGTGCGCGAACTGCTCGAGCGCCCGGACGCGCTCCTCGGTCGGCTCGTCATGGACACGAAAGACGCAGGGGAGCCCGCGCGCCACGAGCCAGCTGGCCACCGCCTCGTTCGCCGCCACCATCAGCCGCTCGATGAGGCGGTGCGCGCCCGTGTCGGAGCGCGGCGAGACTGCGGTCGGCTCGCGCGTCTCGGCGTCCAGCGTCACGTACGCCTCCTCGCGATCGAGCTCGACGCCGCCGCGCGCCGCGCGGACCGTCGACAGCCGCGCGGCCGCGGTGCGGAGCCAGCGCACGACCGGCCGGGCCGCCTCGGGGATGCCGGCGGCGCGGCCTGTCGTCAGGAACTCCTCGACGGCGTCGTACGAGAGGCGGGCGTGCGAGCGGATCACGCTCTCGTGCAGGTCGATCGACGTGATGCCCCCCTCGGGGTCGATGCGCAGCTCGACCGTGACCGCGAGCCGATCGACCCCCGGGAGCAGGCTCGCCGCCTCGCTGGAGATGGCGTCGGGGAGCATCGGGATGACGCGGCCAGCCAGGTAGACGCTCGTGCCTCGGGCGCGGGCCTCGAGATCGAGCGGCGAGCCCTCGGGGACGAACGCGTCCACGTCGGCGATCGAGACGAGGACGCGGAGCGCCCCGTCGGGCCCGGCGGGCAGCACGGCGACGGCGTCGTCGATGTCCGTGGTGACGGGCGCGTCGATCGTGACGGTGATGACGTCGCGCAGGTCGCGGCGGCCGCGCGCGAGCTCGCGCTCGACCGACACCGCGGCGACCGCCGCGCGCGACGCCTCGAGGACCTCGCCCGAGAACACGGCGCGCACGCCGTTGCGGGCGAGGCACCGCTCGATGCCGAGGTCGGCGCCCGACGCGACGACGCGCGCCGGGACGACCGCCGCGCCCTCGATGGTGGCGACCACCGCGGCGCCCTCGGGGAGGTCGTCGGCGCTGCCCGGCTTGAACGGCCAGTCCGTGTTGGAGACGAGGCGATCGACCCGGAGGTGCGGCCGCTTCGCGTGCGATACGACCGTCCCGAAGAGCTCGGAGCGATCGCGCTGGACGAGGGCGAGCTGCGACGCGCTGAAGCGGCCCGGCTCCGCCTCGACGACCACCGCATCGACGACGTCGCCGTCAAGGAACGGGTTCAGATCGGGCGGCGCGATGAAGGCGGTCGCCGAGCCGAGGGCAGCCCAGCCCGGCCTGCCCGGCCCCCCCGCCTTCTCCGGAGAGGCCTCGATGTTCAGGAACCCGAAGCCACGGGGGTTGACCGAGATGCGTCCACGAACGGGTGCGTGCATAGGCGCGGAAGGTACGCCAGATCCCGGCACGTTCGAGCACAAGCTGCCCGTTGAGCTCGCATCAACGCCAGATAATTACTGCAACACGGTAAGCAACACGGTAAACAGAGCAGCGCGTGACGTCGCGGCATCGCGCGCTGCATGCCGAGATGCGCTCGGGGGGCCCGGGTGCCTCGCGCTGCGCTGCGATGACGTGCGGGCGGCATCGCGGTTCCACGTGCGCGGGACCCCGTGCGTGGGCGGGACGCCACGGCAAAAGTGCCTCCCTGGACGGTTCGCGGCGCCGGATCGCTTATACTCGACACATCGTGGAAGACTCAGGGGACATCATCGAACTAGCGCGTGTGATGCCTCGGGACCGCTTCGTCCGCCAGGTGACGAACCTGCTCCTCGTGGTGTCCGAGGCTGGTCCGGACAACCAGCAGATCGCATTCCGGACGGTCGCCGCATCGCCGGCGGCGCACCGGAAACCGCCGCCTCCGCCCGGCCCAGCGAGCGAGGTGTTCCAGCTCGTCAAGGCGAAGGGCAATCCCTATCTCGACCAGATCTCGGTGGGCCGCACGCGCAATTGCGACGTGGTGCTGCGCCACCCCTCGGTGTCCAAGCTGCACGCGCACTTCCGGCGGAATGAGCAGGGGCAGCTCGTGCTCATCGACAACGGCTCGCAGAACGGGACCCGCGTGAACGGCAAGCTGCTCTCCGAGAGCGAGCCGCAGGAGATCTCGGTGGGCGACGTGATCCAGTTCGGCCGGCTCACGACGTCGCTGCTCGATGCAGCGGCCCTCTTCGACCTCGTGCGCGAGCAGGCGCGCGTCGCGAGGGACCAGGCGAACCGGTGAGCGCCGCGCGCGGCGGCGCTCAGAACCGGTATCCCGCGGAGACGTTCGGAAAGAACATCGTGAACGTGCCGTGGGCGAGCTCCTCGAACACGACCTTCTTGCCCGGCGCGCAGTCGACCGTGGGGTGCGCCTCGTCGCACTCGGCCCCGACCACGTAGGTGTTGCCCGTCTCGAGCGGCGGGCCGTCGACGAGGAAGAAGCCGACGCCGAGGCCCGCGCTGGCGCTGAGGCGCCCGAGCTTCAGCCGTAGCCTCAGCTCGGGCATCGCGAACGGGGCGGCGGCGCGGACGGCCCTGCCCGCGTTCTGCACGGCCACGCTGATGGTCCTCTCCGCGTCGGACGCCGTGCCGGTCACCTCGTCGCTCATCTCGGCCAGCACCACGCCGAGCCCGAGCGCGCCGCCGACGTCGAGCCATGACGACAGCCCGTAATGATAGCTGCCGCCGACGATCACCGTCACGCCGGCCATGCCGATGTCGTCGTGAAAGCTGTAGCGGATGGGGAGCCTCTCGTCGCCCCCGCGCGGCGCGGCGTACGTCGCGTCGAGCGAGCGATCGAGCGTCGTGTGGAGGCTCAGGTACCCGGCCGTGAGCTCGATGGCGGCGCCGATCGGGAACTCGTAGCTGCCGCGCACGCCGGCCAGAACGCCGGACGGGCGCGAGATGCCCGAGCAGCTGTAGCTGCCGCAGCTCCGCTCGGCGTCGCTCTCGAGCGACGAGGCGAAGGCATAGCCGCCGGTCGCCTCCAGCCGGAAGACGCCGACCCTCCGACCCCAGCGCGGGTGCGCGTCGTCGACGGCGAGCGGCAGGACGATGTCGCCCCTCGTCGTCTTGTCGACGGTCGCGCGCAGCGTGCGCGAGAAATAGCCCGGCTCGTGCGCCTCGAAGGTGTGGCGCCCGAGCGGCAGCGCCCCGCGCCACTGCCCCTTGCCGACCGGGACGCTGTTGATGGTCAGATCCGCGCTCAGCGGCTGGGCGACGACGCGGACCTCCTCGCCGAGCGGCCCCGCCTCGACCGTGGCGACGGCGAGCTGCCCCGCAATGACGTTCGCCTCGCGGGGCGCAGAGCCGAAATTGCCCTTGCGCACCGAGTAGAAATGCGGACCAGGCGCGAGCGCGCCCTCCCACGGCAGCTGGCCGATCAGCGCGCCGTCGATGATGAGATCGGCGCCGACGAGCCGCTCGTCCTCGACCTTCAGCCGGCCCGTGCTGGCGAGCGGATCGAGCTTCGCGTCCACCGACCTGGTCTCGGCGACCCCGACGGTCACGATCCGCTCGAACGTGTGCCAGCCGTCCTTGACCACACGGAGCGTGTGATCCCCGGGGAGCAGCCGGATCGGGCCGGCGAGGGGGAGCCGGCCGCGCTGTTTCCCGTCGATGAGCACCAGGCCATCGACGTTCGACGAGACGACGACGCTGCCGATCCGCGCTCGCAGCGTGGCGATCGCGGACGCGACGCTCCGGCGCTCCGGCTCGCCGAGTTCCGCGCGGAGCTCCGTGAGCAGCGCCTCGTAGAGCTCGAGCGCCTCGTCGTAACGCCCGAGCTGATCGAGGCAGAACGCGGCGTTGAGGGTGTTGGGCACCGACGCGACGACCTGACGCGACCTCAGGTAGAGCTCGAGCGCGCGCTGGAAGTCGCCGATCTTGCGCAGCTCGTTTCCTTCCTGAAAGAGCGCCTTGGCCCGGGCGAGCGCCTCGTCCGTCGACGCGGGCGACGCGGCAGGCGGCTCGGGTGGCACGCCCGGGACAGCCGCCGCCGGCGGGGGCTGCGCGCGGGCCGGAGGCGCAGGCGCCGCGCTCGCCACGGCGAGCGCGCAGGCCGCAAAGCAGCGCCGCAGGGCGCGACGGGCGCGCGGCATCGGTCTCACCACCGGTCGACCGGCACCACCGCGGTCGGAGCCGACGGAGCCGCAGGCGCCCCCGCGGCGGAGGGCGTGGCAGGCTCGGCCACGGGAAGAGCGCCGCGCGGGGCGCGGCTCTTCCTGTCACGGCGCGGGGCAGGCTCGGAGGCCGCGACCGACGCAGAGGCCGGCGCGGGCGGCTGGAGATCGATGCGATCAGGGCGGATCGTACCGTCGCTCAGCATGAACACCGTCTCCTTCGTGGTCGCGCCGCCGCGGGTCACCTCGATCTCGAACGTGTCGCCGGCCTTGCCCGTCAGGTCGAGCCGGCCGTCGCTCACCGGACGCGCCGCGCCGTTGACCCGCGCCGTCGCCTCCTTCGGGAGCGTCACGACGGCGGTGAAGGACGCAGGCGCAGGTGCAGGCGCGGGCGCGACGGGCAGCGCGGGCTCGCTCGGCGCGGCGGGCGACGCGAGCGGCTCGTTGCCCGTCGAGGCGCGCAGCGCGAGACCGCCGCCGATCGCGGCCAGGGCGACCACCGTGACCGCCGCCCCGACGAAGCGCCGCCGTGCCGCGCCGGAAGGCTCCTTCACCGCGGTGAAGGAGCTGCCGCCGATGGATCGCTCCTCCCCCTCGGCCGATCGCGAGAGCCTGGACTCGCGCAGCGCGGAGATCGGGGTGGCGCCGGCGCGCCGCTCGGGGTCGATGCCCCGCAGCTGATCCAGCGTGACGACGCCGGTGCCCTCCGCGTGCGGCTCGAGCGCGGCGATGAGCTCCTCCATGCTCTGCCAGCGCTCCGCAGGATCCCGCAGGAGGCCGCGGTGCACGACGGCCGCGAGCGCCGGGGAGACCCACGGCGCGGCCCCGGAGAGCGGCGGCACGCGCTCGGTGCAGATCGCGAGCAGGAGCTCGGCGAGCGAGGCGTTGGGATCCCAGGGGCAGCTCCCGCAGAGCGCCTGGTAGAGCGAGACCGAGAGGCTCCAGATGTCGGAGCGGTGGTCGACGTCCTTCGCCATCTTCGCCTGCTCGGGAGACATGTAGATGGGCGACCCGAGCACGCCGCCGGCGCGCGTGAGCTCGTGCGAGACGCCATCCCCCGTGCGCTTGGCGATGCCGAAATCGCACACCTTGACCACGATCCTGCGATCGCTCGACGACGGCGGGCGGATGGAGCCGGACGGGCGCCGCCCTGAAGGCGGCGGGCGGACCGAGCCGGACGAGCGCCGAACCGACGGCGGCCCCGCCGCGAGCGAGCCGCGCTGGGTGGACGGCGGCGCCGAAGCGAGCGGGCCGCGCTGGGTGGACGGCGGCGCCGAAGCGAGCGGGCCGCGCCGGGTGGACGGCGGCGCCGAAGCGAGCGGGCCGCGCCGGGTGGACGGCGGCGCCATCGAGGTCGACGGCCTCTGGGCCGTGCCCTCGAACGGCGCGTGCAGGAAGAGGTTCGCCGGCTTGATGTCGCGGTGCACGATCCCCTCGGCGTGCGCCGCCGCGAGCCCGCGCGCCGCCTGGATGAACACGCGCACGACGGGCTCCGGCTCCAGCGGCCCGCGCATCCTGAGGAGCTTGGCGAGGTCGACGCCGTGCAGGAGCTCCATGATGATGAACGGCGTCGCGAGCGTGAGATCCGTGCCTAGCTCGAACGTCTTGACCACGTGCGGGCTCTGGATCGCGGTCACCGCGCGCGCCTCGCGGATGAAGCGGCGCACGGCGTGGTCGTCCTGCCCGACGGCGCTCTTGAAGATGACCTTGGCCGCCACCCGCCGCCCTTCGGGCGACTCCGCCTCGTAGACGGCGCCCATCCCGCCGCGCCCGATCAGCCGGCGCACCGCGTACCGGCCGCCGAGCTCGCGGCCGACCAGCGGATCGGTCTCGGCGCCGGCGCGCTCGGCGATGGCCTCGCGCAGCTCGGGATCGAGCGGCCTCAGCATGTCGATGGTGACGCGCTCCTCGCTGTGCGACGCGGCGCGCAGCGCCTCGGCGAACGCCTCGATCGACGGATAGCGCCGGTCCACGTCGCTGTGCAGCGCGAGCGAGAGCGCGGTCGCGAGGCGCGCCTCGATCCACGGGGCGCGATCCTGGATCGACGGGAACCGCGAAAGGGACGACGCCGGCGCTTCCGCCGCCGTGTCCGCGGGGCCGAGCTCGGCCGTGTCCGCCGTGACGTCGAGCTCGGCCCACGGCGAGACGCCGCAGAGCATCTCGTAGAGCGTCGCCGCCAGGCCGAACACGTCACCCCGCACGTCCGCGGTGCGGTCCCGCGGCCCCGACTCGTCGCGCAGAGGACCGGTGCTCCTCGCCGCCTTGCCAGGGGCGGAGGTGGCCGTGTCGCAGCCCTTCGAGAGCCCGAAGCCAAAGACGCGGACGAGGATCTCTCCGCTCGGGAGGTGCTCCAGGAAGATGCGCGGCGGCCGCACGTCGCGGTAGACGAGGCCCGCGGCGTGCACCGCCGAGAGCCCCGCAGCGGCCTGGAGCGCGATCCGCACGGCGACCTCGGGCCCGAGCGGCCCCGTCTCGGCGAGCAGGGCGGCGACGTCGGTCCCGTCGAGCAGCGGCATCACGAGGTAGGCGAGATCGCGCTCGAGGTCGTGGCCGGCATCGACGATCGGGACGACATGCGCGTTGTCGAGCTTCGCGGTGACGCTCGCCTCGCGGGTGAGCCGTGACAGCGTGTCCTCGGTGACGACCTCGGGCCGCAAGACCTTGAGCGCGACGCGGCGACCCGAGGGGCCCCGGGCCTCGAACACGACACCGAAGCCCTGCGCGGAGAGGACGCGGACGATCCGATATCCGCCGGTGAGCGCGCCCCCCACGAGCGCCGTCGGATCCGCCAGAGGTGCTGTCCGGCCCATGTCCTCAAGCATACGACGGCCCATCGCGCCCCACAAAGCATGAGTGTCACGCGACCTCGGAGGCGCGCTGCGCGCGGGCGCCGCACCGACGCGGAGCGCCGGCCACGCACCTACAACGACGCCACGCCCGCCGCACCGCGGCGCCCCCGCCAAATGTAGGCGCGACAACCGCAGATAACGCGGTGAACAGACCGTCGTATACGCAAGAACACGAGGGGATACGCGGGGACACGCAAGAGTACGGAGGGATACGCATGGACACTCAAGGACACGCAGTAAGCCCTTTGAATCATGGAATATTTGTCTAATTTGTCTTGCCGATAGACAGCTCACGAGTTTAGATTCCCAACATCCCATTCACCGCCGCTCGGTCAGGATCTGGGCAGGACTGGTTGATCTCAAGCGCGCACCCCGATGTGCGCCTCCCCCGCCGGGGGACCTGGAGGCACCATGACCCTGCGATCCCTCGGGCGCGCGCTCGCCGCCCTGACGGCCTTTCTCGTCCTCACGCTCGTCCTGGCGCGGCCGGCGCGCGCCAAGGGCTCTTCCGTCGATGAGCGGCTCGCCAAGGTGCTCGCCCGACACGGGTTCACCGGAGAGATCGAGTCGACGCTGGAGTCGCGGCTCGGGCGGAAGCTCGACAAGAAGCTCGCGAAGCTCGGGCGTGACCTCTTCTTCGACAGCGTCCTCGGCCTGAACGACGACAACTCGTGCTCAGGCTGCCACGCGCCGACCGCGGGCTTCGCCGACACGCAGTCGATCGCCATCGGCATCGACAACAACGGCGTCGTCGGGCCGCACCGCACAGGGCCGCGCAACCAGCGCCGCTCGCCCACCATCATCAACACGGCCTTCTACCCCACGCTGATGTGGAACTCGCGGTTCTTCGCCGTGTCCGGCGACCCCTTCGACAACAGCCAGGGGTTCTCGTTCACCGCGCCGGAGGGGATGTCGCTCTCTTCCCTGCCGCACCTGCTCAACGCCCAGGCGTTCATCCCGCCGACCGAGGTTACCGAGATGACCGGGTACGAGGCGCCGCAATCGCACGATGTCGTGCGCGAGGAGGTCACGGCGCGCGTGAACGACGTGAAGGCGTACCGGAAGCGGTTCGCCAAGAGCTTCCGGGCGGTGAAGCGAGGGGACGACATCACCTACCAGATGATCGCGGCCGCCATCGCCGAGTTCGAGATGTCGCTCACGTTCGCCGACGCGCCCATCGACAGGTTCGCCCGCGGCCGCCGGCACGCGATGACGCTGGAGCAGAAGCGCGGCGCGCTGCTCTTCTTCGGCGAGGCGGGGTGCGTCAGGTGCCACGCGGTGTCGGGGGAGTCGAACGAGATGTTCAGCGACTTCCAGCAGCACGCGATCGGCGTGCCGCAGATCGCGCCGACCGACGATCCGGCGCACTCGAACGTGGTCTTCGACGGCCCGAACGCCGATGAGGACTTCGGCCTGGAGCAGGTCACGGGGGATCCGGCCGATCGGTACAAGTTCAGGACCTCGCCGCTGCGCAACGTCGCCCTCCAGCCCACGTTCTTCCACAACGGCTCGTTCACGTCGCTGGAAGGCGCCATCCGCCACCACCTCGACGTCTACACGTCGGCCACGGAGTACACGAACAAGCACCTCGATCGCGATCTGCGGGGTGAGATGGGCCCGCTCGCGCCGGTCCTCGCCGCCGTCGACCCGCTGCTGCAGGAGCCGATCGACCTCACGGAGGAGGAGATCAGCTGGCTCTGCGCCTTCGTGGGAGAGGCGCTGCTCGACCCGCGCGCGACGCCGAAGCGGCTCGAGGCGCTCATCCCGGAGGAGCTCCCGAGCGGGCGCGAGGTCCATCGCTTCGAGTAGCCGCGGGCCGGGCGGGCGGCGCTCACGCGATCGAGCGCCCGCCGGCGCCCCGGCTCAGCTGCGGTCCAGGCAGCTGCTCAGCGATTCCTTCTGGATGCTGCACTCCTCGTCGTACTTCGCAGAATCGCAGTGGTCCTCGGCGTGGTTCCGACACTCGAGATACGACTCCCAGGCGTCGTGACAGCCTGCCTCCTCGGCGGCCTCCGTATCGGCGCTGCACATCGCGAGGCAGCTCTGCTCCGTCATGGCGTCCCCCGGGCACTCCACGGCTTGCTCACAGAGCTCGGGGCAACCCTCCTCGCCGTGCTCGTCGCTGCAGCCCACGGCGACGAGGGCGAGCACCAACATGGTCATTACCTTCATCGGCCCACCGTATCACGAGCGCGACGCCGCGCGCTGGCGCGGCCCAGGTCGGCGCCAGTGCGCAGCAGCAGCCAGGGCGGCGCGCCGGCTCTCTCCGGCGACCGCTCCCGGGAGGGCGCAGCTCAAGGCAGCAGCCGGGAGAGGAGGCTCCACTTCGCCGAACGACCGGACTTCATGGCGAGGACCGTGGTCACGCCGATCACCCCCGCCGTGAGGGCGATGTTGAGCGGCCCCATGACGCCGAGGAGCCGCTGCAGCGCCGCGGCCTTCGCGGGCGGGCGCGGCGCCGGCGCTTCACCCTCCTTGAGGAGGGGCACCCCGCCGTCGGGCGCCTCTTCGCGCATCTGCTGTCCGCCCAGCATGCTGGCGACGCTCGTGGCGAGCGTCGCGCCCAGGAGGATGTCCTTCAAGCGCACCAGATCGCGGGTCTCACGGTCGATCGATCGCCCCGAGATCACCGTCCGCCCGATGAACCAGGTGGCCGCGGCGGTGCCGAGCGAGATCGCACTGACGAGGTTGTACCGCTGCCATGCGTCAGAGAGCACCTTGCCCCGCTCGGCCTCGGAATGGATGTCCTTGACCGCCTGGCGCAACGCCAGCCGGCCGAAGAGGGGACCACCGAATCCCGCGGCCAGACCGAGCTCATGCAGCACCCATGCGGACGTCGAGAGTGTAGCCATGTCGTTCCACCTCGCCGCGACGCACAAGCAAGATCGTGCCCAGGGCTTGACTGCGCGCCAGGATCCTGGCCGTCGCAGGCGCGCCGTCTCGGCAGCGCGCCGGCGTCCGCGAGATCGGGCCCGGCGCGGCCCCGACGAGAACGGCGCTTGCCCGGCGCCAGGTCACGTCGACAGGTACGTCGCGCCGCCGCGCAGCACGGCATTCCCGCGAGCGCCGCTGAACTCTCGTCCGGCGGATGAACCACGCTCGTCGACGAGCGCGGCGGCGGCGGGGCGGAGCACGTCGGCCACGGCCTGCCGCCGCAGCCGGTAGAGCTCGCCTTCGGCGAGGAACCCGTGGGAGGGCGGGAGATCGCCGTCTGCCATGCCCGGCGCTCCGGTGCCCACCTGGTCGAGCGCGCGCGCGAAGGCCGCGGCGACGCGCTCTCGCAGGCGCGCGCCGCCCGTCGTGACGGCCCATCGGACGAACGCCCAGGCGAGCTCCGCGTGGCGGGCCTCGTCGCGCGCGATCGCCTGGAGCGCCATGCGCACCGCCGGCGGCTCCGCCGCCTGCGCCGCGACCTCCGCCTCGATGGCCGAGAGGGTCTCTCCGACGCAGCCCTCCACGACGGTCGCCAGGGTGATGGCCTCGAGCGAGCCGAGGTCGTCGAGCGCGCCCTGCAGGGGCAGCGGGCCGACGCCCACCGGCTCCCCCGCGTACGCCGAGGCGATCGCGAGCGCGACGCGCGCGTGCCGCACCTCGTCGAGCGCCGCGCGGTGCGCCGCTTCGAGCAGCTGGGGAGGCGCGCCCTGGGCCATCAGCGCGAGCGCGAAGCGGCCGAAGGAGGCGACCGAGGCGTGCTCGTTCTGGCCACGCTCGGCCCAGCGCCGGGCGAGCTCACGGCGCGCCGCGGGCGCGAGCGCGCTCAGGTCGGTGTCGGCGAGCGCGCGCTCGAAGCGCCGCAAGTCGGTCTGCGACCACGCGCTCGGGGCGTGCGCGAGCGGCGCGACGCGGGGCTCGCCCCGGACCAGGAGAGGGCGCCCTTCACAGGAGATGGAACCGACGAGGTAGCAGCAGCTCGCCGGATCCGACGCCGTTCGGTTCGCGTAGGGGCCCTGGATCCACCCGGCCGCGCCCTCGCCCTCGGCGCTGCACGTACACGTCCCCGAGCCGGGCGGCAGGTCGTCGAGGTGCGGCGCAGCCTCGGCGGCCGCAGGGCAGGCGCCGCCGACCGGCGCCGTGCAGTGCACCTCGTAGCAACACTGGCCGTAATAGCCACCGTCATGAAACGGCCCGATGCAGGTCGGATCCGGATAGGGATCGAGCGGCGCCGAGGCGTCAGGGGGATCGACCTCGCCGCCTCCGCCGGCCCCCGATGTCGCGCCAGCCGTCGAGCTCGAGCTGGAGCTGGATGTCGCGCCTTCAGGCGAGCTCGAGCCGGAGCTCACCCCCGACGTCGCGCCTCCAGGCGAGCTCGAGCTGGAGCCGGACTCGATGTGCGTGCCGCAGCCCGACACCAGCGCAAGGCTCGCGCCCCACTGGGATGCGACCAGGATTCGAAGCAGGAAGTTTCGCATGGACGGCGACAAGCAAGGCATGTACCGGGCGAACACACGTGTCTCTGGGCGCCGGGAGAGCACCGCCGTGCCAGCATGTGCCATCGCCCTGTCCCCTCCACGCAGCCTCGGCCCCTGCTGCCGGTGGACCTTCCATCCGGCCGCGGCCCTGGATACCGGGTCTCGATGTCACCAACCCACCCGGACCGCCGGGCAGATCTGGAGCGGCGCGAGGGTGCGTCCGTCCCGAGGAGGCCTCATGCGGATCGTTCTCGATAGCTCCGTCGCCATCGCCTCGATGAAGCCCAGAGAGCCCGGGCACGCGGACGCGCTCGCCTTTCTCGAGCGCGCCCGCGCCGCCGTGGCCGCGGGCGCGGCGCGCGTGCTCGCGCCGCCCGAGCTATGGCTGGAGGTGTACGTCGCCGAGCAACGGCTCGCGGTGTCGCGGCGGGCCGCGCCCGCGGCAACGAGCCCGCTGGGAGGCCTCGCGATCGAGCTGGTCGCGCCCGTGGACGCAGGCGCCATCACGGAGTTCCTCGACCAGCTGACGAGGCGCATGCGCGGCCGCAGGCCCTTCGCCAACGCGACTGACCTCGTGTATCTGTGGGCCGCCCGCCGCGCGAATGCCACCGTGGTGACGCTCGACGAAGGGCTCCTCAAGTACCACGGTGTCGTCTGCGATGTGACAAGGCCGCAGCACGTTCGGCTCGAATCCGGATAACGCGTCGCAGCGAGCGGCGAATGCACGTCGCGACAACCGCCGTCCGAGGAACGTCGAAAAACAGCATCTCTGGATGGTCACGGCGCAAGTTTACACTCCGTGCAAATGCACTTGTCGCACCCGGCGAGGGCAGCTATCCCTGAGCGTCGCAGCGGAGCGCGCGGAGCTCGCGAGCCTGGGCTGCGCGGCGAGGCGCATGCGAAGTACATCGCTTATTTCACCGGTCCTCCCGGTGAGCTTGGCCCTTTTGACCACCCTGGCTGCGCCGCAGGCCCACGCCCGCCGCGCCGGGCTTGCGGTGGAGGGGTGCAACGGCTGCCACACCGGCGGCGCGGAGCCAGATATCACCATCGACTATAGCCCCAAGAACCCGGCGGCCGGCGAGACGGTGACTCTGCAGGTGCAGATCCGGTCTGCCAACATCAACGCCGGGGGCATCTATCTCCTCACCGAGACAGGTCGGCTCTCCCCCATCAACGGCCAAGGCACCAAGCTCATCGACGAGCACCAGCTCGTCCACGACGCGCCGAAGCGGGCGAGCGGCGGGGCCGTCCGCTTCGACGCGCAGTGGATCGCGCCGGGCGCGCCGGGCGGGGTCGTCGTCCAGGTGTGGGCCCTCGCGGCCAACGGCGACAACGGCCCGCGCGGAGACGGCGCTTCGTCCGCCGACACCGCGTTTGCCTACGGATGCACCGGGACGACGTATTACCTCGATCGCGACGCCGACGGCTACGGCGACTCCAGCGTGCCCAGGGTCGATTGCACCCGGCCGGCCGATCACGCCGAGCGCGGCGGCGATTGCGACGACTACAGCGTCAACATCCATCCCGATCAGGAAGAAGCCTGCAACGAGATCGACGACGACTGCGATGGAGAGGTCGACGAGGAGCTCGAGGTCACCACGCAGTATGAAGACGCCGACGGCGACGGCTATGGCTCGTTCTTCGGCGCGACGGTCACGGCGAAGTGCCCCCCCGAGGGGTACGCGCCGAGCTCCAACGACTGCAACGACAGGTCCCCTGACGTCCACCCGGACGCGACCGAGACATGCAATCTCGCCGACGACGACTGCGATGGCCGCATCGACGAGGGCGTGCGCGAGGTGTGCGGCGTCGGGATGTGCGCGCGGGAAGCGACCGCGTGCGCCCCCGGGTCATGCACGCCCGGCGAACCGAGCGCCGAGGTGTGCAACGCGCTCGACGACGACTGCGACGGCGAGGTCGACGAGGACCCAGGCCTCTGCGCGCCCGGCGAGGGCTGCCCGAGCGGCACGTGCAGCAGCGGGACCGGCGCCGGCACGGCCGTGAGCGCTGGCAGCGCCGGCAGCGCGGGAAGCGCGGGAAGCGCCGGCGGCGGCGTTGCCTCCGCGGGCTCCGCGGGCGGCGGCGCGCCGGACGAGGGAGGAGCGGACAGCGGCGGTTGCGCCATCGACGCCGGCGACCCCCGCGGCGGGTCTCCGTGGCGGCTGCTGACGCTCGCCTCGCCGTTCGCCCTCCTCGCGTTGCGGCGGCTGCGGAAGAGTGGCACCCTACGGTAAGCCTTCCTTCCGAGCCTGAGGTCAACACGCATGCTCTACCGCCGCTTCGGTCGCACCGAGATCAAGATGCCTGTCCTTTCGTGCGGAGGGATGCGGTACCAGCAATCCTGGAACGACAAGGACCCCATCTCGCCCGCGAGCCAGCGCAACCTCGAGGCGTGCATCGAGCGGGCGCTCGAGCTTGGCATCTATCATATCGAGACCGCGCGAGGGTACGGCACGAGCGAGGAGCAGCTCGGGAAGATCCTGCCGACGCTGCCGCGCGAGCGGCTCATCGTCCAGACGAAGGTCAGCCCCGAGGCGGATCCAGCGAAGTTCCTTGCGACGTTCGAGCGGTCGATGAAGCTCCTCCGCCTCGATCACGTCGACCTGTTCGCCCTCCACGGCGTCAACGACGAGACGCGCCTCTCGTGGTCGCTGCGCAAAGGTGGCTGCCTGGACGCTGCGCTCGAGCTGAAGCGGCAAGGCCGCGTGCGCGCGGTGGGGTTCTCGACGCACGCGGCGCCGCGCGTGATCACCGCCATGGTGCAGGACGGCCGCTGCGATTACGTCAACCTGCACTGGTACTACGTGAATCAGCTCGCCTGGCCGGCCATCCAGGCTGCGGCCGAGCAGGACATGGGGGTCTTCATCATCAGCCCCACCGACAAGGGGGGCAAGCTGTACGAGCCGAGCGACAAGCTCGTGCGGCTCTGCGACCCGCTCTCGCCGATCGTGTTCAACGACCTCTTCTGCCTCGCTCGCCCCGAGGTCCACACGATCAGCGTCGGGGCGGCGCGCCCGTCCGACTTCGACGAGCACATGAAGGCCTTGCCGCTGCTCGACGGCGAGGGCGCCCCGCAGGCCGCGCTGGCGCCGATCCTGCGCAGGCTCGACGAAGAGCTCGAGCGGGTGCTCGGCCGCGCGTGGTGCGACACATGGCACGTCGGCCTCCCCGACTGGGAAGCCGTCCCCGGGCACGTCAACATCCGCGAGATCCTGCGGCTGTACAACTTCGCCCGCGCGCTCGACATGACGGCCTACGGCAAGATGCGGTACAACCTCCTCGGCAGCGGCGACCACTGGTTCCCGGGGAACCGCGCCGATCGCGTGCGGGAGCTCGACCTCGCGCAGGCCCTCGCGGGCGCGCCGCAGCGGCACCGCATCCCCGAGGTGCTGGCGGAAGCGCACGCGCTGCTCGCAGGGCAAGAGGTGAGGCGCCTCGGCAAACACTGAGTCTGGGCCTCGCGCCGGCCCGGCGAGCGGCGCCTCGGCGGGTGAGCCGGGCGCGCGCCGCTGTCGGTCACGGAGGCGCGCCGACTTCCAGGCGAGCTCCTCGCCAGCCCCACAGGGCCACCAGCATGCCGAGGTGCGCGGCCGCGTAGAGGGCGAGCATCGCCCGCAATGTCAGCGAGGCGTCGAGGAGCAGCGGAAGCCCGACGCCTGCCCAGCCGATCACGAGGAGCCCCGAGATCGTCAGCGGCCCGCGCGTCCACGGCTCGCCTCGCTGCAGCCCACGGGCGGCGAGCACATCGAGCGCGCCCGCGGTCCACTGGGCGAGGCTGATGAAGGCGAGATGAGCAGCCCGATCCGCGTGCGGAATAACGCCCTTCTTCGCGACGCCAGCAAGGACGCAGGCCGCGTGCGCAGTGCCGCCCAGGAGCAGCACGATGCCCGTCACGAGGGCGAAAGACGCCAGCGCGGGACGTGGAGACATGCCGCCCAGGATACCCGAGGAGCGAGCATCCGCGTTGCAAAAGCGGAGACGGCCGACAGCGCACGGTTCTTGCCGCCTCCTGCCCTTGTTCGACATCCTGCCCTCGTGGGTCAGGGACAGTCGTTCCAAGGAGGTCTCTCATGCGCATTCACGGTACAGGGACGATGGCGCTCCTCTGCGCGCTCGCGTTCGCCGCAGCGGCAGGCTGCAATTCGGGCGGAGGGGATAGCGGAAGCGGCGGAGCGAACGCGGGCAGCGGCGGCGCGGGCGCTGGCAGCGGCGGAGCGAGCTCCGGCACCGGCGGCGCGGGGGATGGCAGCGGCGGAGCGGGCGCCGGCGCCGGCGGCACGGGGGACGGCGGCGGCGGCGCAGGCGCTGGCACCGGCGGCGGGGCGGAGGAGCTGAGATGGTATCTCACGTGCGGCGATCCGGTATGCAGCGGGCACCGGCCCCGCGACGGGGTGAAGCCATGCACCGACGAGAAGGAGGGGGAGCCGTGCGCCGCACCGGACGCGACATGCGATCCCGCGAACGACTGCAACGCGCAGCTGCTCTGCACGAGCGACGATCCGAGGCAGCGGCCGGAGGGTTGCCCCAGATCCCGCGCCCGGTACAAGCACGATATCCGGTACCTGCAGGAGACCGAGCTCGCGCGCGTGCGCGACGAGCTCGTCGCCACGCCGCTCGCGACCTGGCGTTATAACCACGAGGGCGGGCACGGCCGCGAGCGTCTCGGGTTCATCATCGACGACAATCCGGCGAGCCCGGCGGTCGCGAGCGACGGCGACCACGTCGACCTGTACGGGTACACGAGCATGGCCGTGGCAGCGATCCAGATGCAGCAGAAGCAGATCGCGGCCCTCGAGCGTGAGCTCGCGGCGCTCCGCAAGGAGCTCGACTCGGCGCGGCAGGCGGCGCGCCCACCGGCGCCCAGAGCGGCCGGTCGAGCCACACGATAGAAACACGATAGAACAGCCGCAAGCGTCGAGCGCCGGCGTCACTCGTCTTCGAAGGCGTGCCGCCGGAGCTCCGCGTCGATCCGCACCACCGACCGGGCATGCGCGCGGCGCGCATCGGCAAACAGGGCCGGGTGAGCGCAGGCCGCGAGGATCTCGAGCGACTCCACGATGCGGGGACCGGGGCGATTGAAGAAGGCGTTGCCGTCAGCAATGTACACGCGGCCTTGCGCCACGGCCCGATACGTCGCCCAGGGCAGCACACGGGGGAGGAGATCGAGCTCATCGAGCGTGCGCTCGAGGGTGAAGCCGCACGGCTTGATCATCACCACGTCGGGATCGAGCGCGGCGAGCGCGGCCGGCGAGAGCGTGGGCGCGTGCTCGCCGGGTCGCGTCACGAGGGGTTCCCCGCCCGCGAGGGTGATGAGCTCCGGCATCCACGTGCCGCCGATCATGACAGGGTCGATCCACTCGACCGCGAGCACGCGCGGCCTGCCCGGCGCCGCGGCCGCGCGCGCGGCGACGGCGGCGACGCGCGCGCGCAGCCGCTCGACGAGCGCCTCGCCGCCTGCCGGGCGGCCGATCCCCTCGGCGACGCGGCGAATGTCGGCCCAGATGTCGTCGAGCCGCGTCGGGTGCAGGTTGATGATGCGCACGTCCTGCCGCGCAAGGCGGGCGACGGCCGCGCGGACGTCATCGAACGACACCGCGCAGACGTCGCAGAGGTCCTGCGTCACGATCACGTCCGGCCGCGCCTCCCGGAGGGCGTCCAGCTCGATGTCGTAGACCGCGAGCGCGTCCCGGAGGACGTCGCGGACCGCGGCGTCGATCTCCCGGCTGGAGCGCGCCGGCCTGAGCCGCGGGCGCGTGAGCACCGGGAGGCCGGTCAGCCCCTCGGGGAAGTCGCACTCGTGCGAGACACCGACGAGCTCGCTCTGGGCGCCCAGCGCGCAGACGATCTCGGTCGCGGACGGCAGCAGGGAGGCGATGCGCATGCGCGGTATTCTATCTCCTGGCGATCCCCGCGGGGGGCGGTGCGCACGATGCTCGTGGTGGGCACAATGCTCGTGAAGACAGGAGGTCCCCATGAGACTGCAAGGCAAGATCGCGCTGGTCACAGGGAGCAGCCGGGGCATCGGCCGCAGCATCGCTGTCCGGTTCGCCCGGGAAGGCGCCGACGTGGCGCTCACGTACCACAAGAGCAAAGAGGGCGCCGAGGAAGCCCTGGCAGAGGTCGAGGCCGCAGGAAGGCGAGGTCATCTGTTCGCCGTCGACGTCGCCTCCGTCCAGAGCGTGCGGGGGCTCTTCCAGGAGGCCGTCGCGCGCTTCGGCCGGCTGGACGTGCTGGTCAACAATGCCGGGTTGGAGAAGCGGGCGCCGTTCTGGGAGGTGACCGAGGAGGACTACGATCAGGTGATGAACACCAACCTCAAAGCGGTGTTCTTCGGGAGCCAGGCAATGGTCCGTCACCTGCACGAGGCGGGGCGGCCCGGCAAGATCATCAACATCAGCTCGGTTCACGAGGATCTCCCGTTTCCCCACTTCGCGTCGTACTGCGCCAGCAAGGGGGGCGTCCGCATGCTCACGCGCACGCTCGCCGTGGAGCTGCGCGGCACCGGGATCACCGTGAACGCCATCGCGCCGGGCGCGATCGAGACGGAGATCAATGCCACGCTGCTCAAGGATCGCGACAAGCTGAGCGCGTTGCTCGACCAGATCCCGCTGGGCCGCCTGGGAAAGCCAGAGGACGTGGCCGGGCTCGCCGTGTTCCTCGCCTCGGCGGACGCCGATTACGTGACCGGCTCGACCTACTTCGTCGATGGCGGGCTGACCTGGAACTACGAGGAGCAATAGGCGGGCACGGCCCCTCGCCGAGAAGCGGCGTCGTTCGACAGCCTGAGCCGAGAAAAGTTTCCGACAGAATGCAATGCAGCGCGGCCGAGACCGGCGCCGGCGACCTGCCGCTGCGATGCCTGGGCGCGGAACATCTTTTGCGCAAGCGTAACCCGCGTAACCCGCGTAACCCGCGTAGCCCGCCACGACACATCGCATTTTTGCGTCACGCAGCCAGCTCGTTGTGGCACCATGCGCGCATGACGGAGATCAAGACCTATACAGGCGGCTGTCACTGCGGGAAGGTTCGCTACGAGGTCAAGGTGGACCTGAGCAGTCCCGTGGTCATGTGCAACTGCTCGCGCTGTTCGAAGCTGGGCGCGATGCTGGCCTTCGCGCCGGTGGACCAGCTCACGCTCAAGGAGGGTGGCGACGTTCTCACCGACTACCAGTTCAACAAGAAGGTCATTCACCATGTGTTCTGCTCGGTCTGCGGCGTCGAGTCGTTCGCGCGGGGAGTCGGTCCCAACGGACAGGAGATGTGCGCCATCAACGTCCGCTGTCTGGACGACGTCGATATCGACACGCTCAAGACGATGAAATTCGACGGGAAGAGCCTGTAGTCGCGCCCGGGCTGGCCGGGTCCGCGCCGAACGCGGCCGCGGCCAGCGCACCGGGCCACGGGCCCGGACGGCGCGGCCGCGGCCGACCATCGCCGGCCCTGCGCCAGCGCACCTCCCGCTCGCGCCCCTGGCCAATCCGCAGGCGCGAGCCCGGGCGACACAGGTAGACTGGCGCCCGATGTCGATCGAACGAGCAAGCGCGCTCCTGGCCTCGGCCCGCTCAGCCCTCTTCATCACCGGCGCGGGGGTCTCCGCGGCCTCTGGCATCCCCACCTACCGCGGGATCGGAGGGCTCTACAGCGAGAAGGCGACCGACGAGGGGCTCGCCATCGAGGAGGCGCTCTCGGGCGAGATGTTCCAGCGGCGCCCGGAGGTCACGTGGAAGTACGTCCACCAGATCGAGCGCGCGTGCCGCGGCGCGCGGCTCAACGCAGCGCACGCGGCGATCGCCCGGATCGAGCGCCGCCTCGCGCGCTGCTGGGTGCTCACCCAGAACGTCGACGGGTTTCACCGCGGCGCAGGCTCCACGAACGTCATCGACATCCACGGAGATCTCCACCGCATCCTCTGCACGCGCTGCCCTTACGAGGCGCACGTCGACGATTACGCGGAGCTCGCCCCGTGCCCGCGCTGCCCGGCGTGCGCCGCCGTGCTCAGGCCCGATGTCGTCCTCTTCGGGGAGATGCTCCCCCTGGAGAAGGTCGAGATCCTCCGGCGGGAGCTCGCGCGGGGGTTCGACGTGGTCGTCTCGATCGGGACGTCGAGCCTGTTCCCCTACATCACGAGGCCGGTCCTGGAGGCCGCGCACTCCGGGGTCCCGACCATCGAGATCAACCCGGCGCTCACCGCGATCTCCACCGCCGTTTCGGTGCGGCTCCCGATGCGCGCTGTCGAGGCGCTGGAGGGGATCCTCTCCCGCATCGAGCCCGGCAGCTGACCGCTCGCCGGGTCCGCTCGGCCGAGCTCCGACCCCTCGCCGGCACCGACGGATTCGAGAGCAAGACCCGGAGTGCGGCGATCTTCGCGCGCGTTAAGCTCGCCTCGTGACCCGCAAGAAGCGCCGGAAGGAGGCAGACGACATGTCGGGAAAGGCCCATGCGCTCGCCGTCGGGGTAAAGAGCGACCCTCGCTGGGCAGCCGTGATCGCCCGCGACGCGAGCGCCGATGGCAAGTTCTTCTACTCGGTCAAGACGACAGGCGTGTACTGCCGCCCTTCCTGCGGCGCCCGCCCAGCAAGACCCGAGAACGTCGGCTTTCATCCGACCGCGGCCGCCGCCGAGCGGGCGGGCTTCCGGCCGTGTCTGCGCTGCAAACCCGACCGGCCCCCTCTGGCCGAGCGCCAGGCGGCCCAGATCGCCGAGCTGTGCCGGTTCATCGAGAGCAGCGAGCAGGTGCCGAGCCTCGAGGAGCTGGCGTGCCATGCCGGGCTGAGCGTCTTCCACACGCATCGTGTCTTCAAGGCCGTGACGGGGGTGACGCCGAAAGCCTATGCAGCAGCGCACCGCGCCAGGCGGATGAGGGCCGAGCTCGGCAAGAACGGCACCGTGACCCAGGCGATCTACGCAGCCGGGTACAGCTCGGGCGGGCGCTTCTACGAGCAGTCGAACCAGGTGCTGGGCATGACGCCCACGAGGTACCGCGCCGGAGGCGCGCAGATGGAGATCCGGTTTGCGATCGGGGAGTGCTCGCTCGGCTCCATCCTGGTCGCCGCCACGGCGCGAGGCGTCTGCGCCATCCTGCTCGGCGACGACCCGGCGGAGCTGGCGCACGATCTCGAGCGCCGGTTCCCTCGGGCCCACCTGCTCGGCGCCGATGCCGGGTTCGAGCAGCTCGTCGCAAAGGTGGTGGGCCTCGTGGAGCGCCCCCGCGCCTCGGTCGAGCTGCCGCTCGACATCCGCGGCACGGCGTTCCAGCAGCGCGTCTGGCAGGCGTTGCGGGACATCCCTGGCGGTACGACCGCGAGTTATGCGCAGATCGCCTGCTCCATCGGCGCTCCGAGGGCGGTCAGGGCCGTGGCGCAGGCGTGCGCGGCCAACGCGCTGGCCGTGGCGATCCCGTGCCATCGTGTGGTGCGGAACGATGGCGGCCTGTCGGGCTATCGCTGGGGTGTCGAGCGCAAGCGCGCGCTGCTCGACCGGGAGGCGGGCGCTTGAGCGCGCGCCGCGACGACGTCCCGATCGCGAGCCGCGTGGACGAGCGGGTGGCGGCGGGGGACTGGGCGCGCGTGTCGCGGGATCTCGACGCGCAGGGCTGCGCCGTGATCGAGGGCTTGCTCGCCCGGACCGAGTGCGACGATCTGGCTGCATTGTACGCGTGCAATGAGCTCTTTCGCAGCCGGGTGGTGATGGAGCGGCACGGGTTCGGGCGCGGGGAGTACAAATACTTCGCGCACCCGCTGCCCGCGCTGATCGCCTCGTTGCGGACCAGCATCTACCCGCGCCTCGTGCCCGTCGCCAACCGCTGGAGCGCCGCGATGGGCCTCGAGGTCCAGTATCCGGAAGAGCACGCGCGCTTCGTGGAGCGCTGCCACGCCGCGGGCCAGGTCCAGCCGACACCGCTCCTGCTGCAGTATGGCGAGGGTGACTACAACTGCTTGCACCAGGACCTCTATGGCGAGCACGTATTTCCGCTCCAGGTCGCGGTGCTTCTCTCCGAGCCCGAGCGCGACTTCGCGGGCGGCGAGCTCGTGATGACGGAGCAGCGCCCGCGCATGCAGTCTCGACCGATGGTGGTGCCGCTGCGCCAGGGTGATGCGGCGGTGTTCGCGGTCCGTCATCGACCCGTGCAGGGCACGCGGGGAGTGTACCGGGTCAACGTCCGGCACGGCGTCAGCCGCGTGCGCTCGGGGCATCGCCACACGGTGGGCATCATCTTCCACGACGCCGCTTGATGGCACGCGAGGGGTCCGCAGGCGAGTCCGTCGTGCGGCAACCTCGTTGCTATTGCTTGCCGGTCGCCTCGTCCGGCTTGTTACTCGGCCGGCTCCTCTTCCCCCAGCCGGTCGAGCTCGCCCCAGAGCTCGTCCAGGTCGACCACCAGCCCATCACACCCTGGCACCGCCTCGACGCGCCCGCCCGCGGCTGCCTGCGCCCACACGTAGCGCCCGTCCGGCCCGAGCTCGTAGATCTCCAGCATCCTCGTCGCCGGATCGAGCAGCCAGTACCAGCGCACGCCGAACGCCGCGTACTCGCGCAGCTTCTCGATGCGGTCGCGGTGGACGTCGCGCGGCCGCGGCGAGACCACCTCGATCATCACGTCCGGCGGGCGCCGCATGGGCCCGCGCCGTGGCGGGGGCCTATGCCCGGGTAGCACCATGGAGACGTCCGGCTTGCGCCCGCTGCCCTCGCGGAGGAGGTACTTGAGCTCCGAGCCGGCCACGAAGCCCCCGCGGGCCGCAGCCCACGCGCCGAGCACCCGGATGAGCCACATGACGGCGGTCTCGTGGATCCAGTCCGGCACCTCTTCCTCCACGAGCACGCCGCTGACGAGCTCGCCCGGCTCGTCCTCGGCGAGCTCCAGCCAGGCCTCATCGCTGAGGCGGTCCGAGCTGTCCAGAGCAACGGCGGCGCCAGCCATCACGGCTTGTGAGGATAGCACGCTTGCGCCCCCCGGCGGCGGCAGCGCTCCCCTCCCCGGCTGCCCGCTTCCATCCCGTCACCCCGGCTCCGCCGCCGCCCCCGGCGGCGCGGCCGGTTCGGCCTTCTTCGGCTGCTTCTTCCGGCGGCTCTCCAGCCACGCCCTGCGCTTCTCCACCCACTTGGCGAGATCCTTCGCAAGCCAGCCGCCCTTCTGCCGCCCCACGATCTCCCGCAGCAGCAGCGCGGCCTGGCCGTGGCCGATGCGCATCGCGAACAGGTCGTCCATCACGATCTTCGCCCACCGCGTCCGGCGCACCGAGTCCATGTGATCGACGAACTGCTCTACCCGGAGCAGCACCTTCGTCCCGACCCCCGTCTTGCCCGTCACCACGAGCGCCGCCGTCTTCTCCTTGTCGAGCGCCTCGAGCCTGCGGATCGCCCCGTCGATCAGGTTCGCGTGCTCCGCCCACCCGGCGCCGCCCTGCTCCTTCGCCGCGCGCGTCGCGGCGAGCGCCTCGCGCAGATCGATCAGGCCGAAATCCGAGTACGACAGGAAGAACGTCAGCACCTCGCGCCGCGCCGACGCGTTGCTCTGCATCCGCTCGATCGCGGTCCTCACGCGATCCATCGAGAGCCACCGGTAGACGAAGTCGAGCCCGGTCCCCTTGATGTTCTGCGACCCCATCAGCCGCGCGTCGAACCCCGGCGGGATCTCGCGCGTGATGAAGTCGATCACCTTGTCCCCCTTCGCGTCGGCGTTCCACAGGACCGCGATGCGCTCGAGGCACAGCTCGCGGAACGCCGCGCGGAACGCCTGGTTGGCCTCGGCGTCCGCGCCCCGCGACAGCGCCGCCTCCACCTCCGCGCGCGCCTTGTCGCGGCGGGCGAGACGGCGCGCCAGCCGCGCCGCGTGGTGGACGATGTCCGGGCGGATGTCGTCCTCCCCCGCCGGCGGCGCGTGCGCCTCCAGCGCCTGCTTCACCGCCGCCTCGATCGCCTCGGGCTCCCCCTTCTTCCCCAGAACCCCGGGGCCGCCCACGATCGCCGCCGCCGCCGCCTCGTCGATCGCCGGCAGCGCGCGCAGCATCCGGGTGAGATCCTCCTCGAAGGCGCCCGCCCGCGCCGGGACGCCCAGCTTCTTCATCTGCTCGTCGAAGCGCTCGAGCGCGCGCTCCTTGCCCCCGTCGCCCGTGATCACCATGTCCCGGAGCCGCGCGTCGAGCCCCTCCGTGATGAACTGCATCATCCCGCCGAGGTTCGAGTTGATCAGCACCACGTGATCGACCCCGATGTCCTCCACGATGATCTGCGCGAACACGCGCGACCGCGCGACCCGGTCCGCGCGGTTGTTCACCACCATCACCGTCGCCTTGCCGGGCGTCGCGTCCATGTCGTGCTTGTCGAACGCGAGCCGCGTCCAGTTCGACATGAACCCGGCGCGCTCGTTCGCGCTCATCCCGTTCGAGAACGTCAGCTTCCGCCCCCGGTACTGCACCGTCGGGTACGTCTTCAGGACGCCGAGGTCGAGGATCACGTGATCCGCGATCTCGACCAGCGCGAACTCGCGATCGACGCCGAAATGGTCCGCGAGCGCCAGCACCAGCGCCACGTTGCGCGGGTGCTCCTGGTACGGGAGCCGATCCAGGAGGTCGACCGGCAGGAGGTCCGCGTCGATCGGCGGGATCGCGACGAGGTTCGTCCCCTTCCGCTGCGCCTGGTCCTTGAGCAGCGGGAGCATCTGCTCCTCCGTCGTGAACGACAGCCCGTCCGTGGGCATGAAGCGCGCGATCACCCGGGCGACGTCCTCGCCCCCGGGGCCCTGGATGTCCTCGTGATCCGGGTAGGCGTTCGTCAGCGTCGTGATCTCGTCGCGCATCCACTCGGAGCAGAGCGTGTCCACGAAGAGCGGCTGGAGCGCCATGCACTCCCACAGGAACACCTGGGCGCGGAGGTTCCGCCCGGCCGTGAGGATGTTCCGCTGCTCCCAGATCGTCGCCTTGTCGTACGGGCGGTAGATGAAGATCTCCTGCGCCGGCAGGTCGCGCATGGCGTGGATGAACATCGCCTCGCAGCCGGTCGTCTTCACGACGACGTCGTAGCGGAGCGCGTGGAACAGCGCGGCCTTGAGCCGCTCCGAGCCGCTCTTGCCGCGCGTGCCCCAGCCGCCGATCGTGAGCGGGATGCCCCGGCGGGCGCGCTCGATCTGCGCCGCGATCCACGCGGCCCGCAGCACCATGTACGCGAGGACGAGGAACACGATCCACGCGAGCTGCGTCGGGACGTTGCCCGCCGGCGAGACGAGGTACGAGAAGAAGCCGTCGATCCAGACCGGCACCGACGGGCCGGCGAGCCAGTCGCGGCCGCTCTGGAGCAAAGGCGGCAGCGCGACCGCGAGGTACTTGCCCGGCAGGTGCGGCTCGATCGCGTACGCGCGGCCCTCGACCTCGCCCTCGGTGTCGCCGAGCGCGACCGTGAAGCCGAGCTCGCCCGTCATCAGCGTGAACTTCTTCTGCTCGGCCGGCTCCTGCGCCACGAGCGCGCGCATGCGGGCCTGGGCGTAGCGGTCGTAGCGCAGCGTGAGCAGGGCGCGGGCGCGCAGCCGGTGCGCGAGCTTGGCCGGGCCGCGCACCGTGACCGTGCCGCGCGCCGTGATGAGGCGGATCTCGCGCTGGCTCAGGCTGGCGGCGGCGAGCAGGTCGTCGATGCGGGGGACGAACGGCCCCCAGCCGCCGACGGGCGGGTAGACGTGGCGCTCGCCCGGCACGCGCGTCGGCGTGACCTCCGCCATGCCGACCGGCGGCGCGACGAGCTCGCCCGCGAACAGGCGGCCGTTCGTGTGGATCCACCCCTTGCGCTTGTCCGGCATCGGCGTGCGCATCTCGTGGATGAGCCGCCAGAGGCGGAAGCCGCGCGGCTCGCCGCGCGTGAGCACGTACCGTCCCCGGCCGCGGCGCCGCAGCGTGTACGTCATGTCGCCGCGCGACGCGACAACGAGCGCGCGCTCGACGTCCCTGGGCTCGGCGTCGTCCGGGAGCTCGACCGGCGCGCTCTCGCCCTCCAGGAGCTCCGACGCGGCGGCGAGGAGCGTCTGGCGGATGTGCTCGGCGACCGGGCGGCTCTCGACCTCGAGCAGCCGCAGCGCGGCGGCGGCCTCGTCCGACAGGTCCGGCGAGATCGCCGGGCGGCTCGCGAACTCGGCGAGCAGCTCGACGAAGGTCCCCGGAGGCAGCGGGGCGTAGGGCCCGGCGCAGAGCGTGCGCACCGCCTCGAGGGCCGCGCGGGACGCGAGCGGCGGGCCTGGCTTCGCGAGGGCGAACCGGACGGCGCGCTCGGCGAACGGGGCGGCGTCCGCGTGGTCGGTCGCGCGCCGCGAGAGCTCCCGCAGCGCGTACCCGCGGACGCGAGGCGACCCGTCGCCCTCGGCGATCTCGACGAGCGCCGTGAGGGCCTCCGCGCCGCCGAGCTCGACGAGCTGGCGCACGAGCTCCTGGCGGACGTGCTCGCTCGGGTCGTCGCGGGCGAGCAGCGCGATGGCGAGCGGGTCCGCGCCCGCGGGCGCCACGCGGGCGGGCGGCGCGCCGGCGGCGGGATCGGCGCTGAGCCGGGGCGCCGAGTCGGGCGCGGGCGTGTCGGGCGGCCCTTCGCCCTCGCGGGCGCCTCCGGAGGCGGCGGCGGCCTCGGGCGCGATGCTCGACCGGCTGGCGCGGCTGGCCTGCGCGCCGTTCCAGCGGCGCGGATCCCGCGGGGCGCCGGCGAGGCGCGCCGCGCGGTCGAGCGGGATCACCGGGGCGGACGGGCGCGCCGCCGCGCCGAGGAGGCGCAGGGCGTTGCGGCGGAGGATGGGGCCGTCCTTGTCGGCGGCGTCGCGCGCGCGGAGGCGCTCGGCCAGCAGGGAGAACGCCTCGTCGGGGAACAGGAGGACGCCGATCTCGAGGGCGGCGATCTGCACCCAGCGGGACGCGTTGACCCCGCGCGACCACGCCAGCACGGAGCGGGCCGCGTCGAGCCCGAGGTGGCCGAGGCGCTCGCGCGCCGGGAGGCGGTGCAGGAGGGCGACGGCGGCGAGCAGCGCGGCCCGGCGGACGGGCGCGGGGCGGCTCGGCTCGGCGTGCGCCATGGCGAGCCGGAGGACGCCGCCGTCGCGGGCGACGTGCACCGCGTCGGACGGGTCGTCGAGGTGCTTCGCGAGGTGGGTGAGGGCGTGGTAGGCGACCTCGATCTCGTCGAGGCGGTCGGCGATGGCGGTGGCGAAGCGCTCCTGGGCCGCCTCGAGGTCGAGGTTGCGGCCGAGCGCCGAGAGGTCGCCGGCTCGCTCGACGCGCGCGGCGACCCAGCCGAGCAGGGAGGCGGCGCCGCCCCTCTCGCGTTGCTCGCGCTCTCGCGCCCAGACGCGGAGCTGCCGGGCGAGGAGCTCGCGCCGCTCGGCGGGGGTGGCGGCCGACTGGTAGGCCAGCACGAGCGCGGACTCGGCGCTGCGCAGCCGGTCGACCTCGGCGGCCGCGCCGTCGGCGCACCGGGCGAGCGCGGCGAGCAGCGCGGGCCTCGGGTGCTCCTCGTCGCCCAGATCGGCCGTGACGCGCGCGACGACCGTGGCGATGGCGCGCGGGCGCAGGCGCACCTCGATCTGGGGGAGGCTGTCCTCGATGACCTCCAGGATCGACCGCGGCGCGGCGGTCCAGGAGTCAGGCGACTCGCGCGAGCTCACGGCGCCTCCGCGAGCGCGCGAGGGCGAAGGGGACGCGCACGAGGGCGGAGGCGGCCTTGCGTGGGGGAGCGAGGGGCACCGTGCGGCGAGACCATCGGCGGGCGAGCAGCGTACACCGTCGCGCGGAGCTGTCGTGAGCCGCCGCTCGTGCGATCTGCGCGCCCCTCGCCTTCCCGCGCGCGGGCGGACGGCTCAGCCTGCCGGGGTTCGGAACGAGAGCGTTTTCCGCCCACCTCTGCCACGTGCAGAGCAGAGCGGCGGTCTCCCGCACAGGAGACGGGCCCAGATCGGCGTTTTCGGCGCGCAAGCGCACTCCGGTGCGCTGAGCACCGAAAACGCCGATCTGGGCCCGTCTCCGAAGCGGGTGACCGTCGCTCTAGGGCGAGCCCTCGGCGAACGTATCGCAGTCCTCGACGCGGCCGCCCTGCATGCCGCGCTTGAACCAGGCGACCCGCTGCGCCGACGAGCCGTGTGTCCACGTCTCCGGGTTGACCCTGCCGGTCGCGGCCTTCTGCAGCCGGTCGTCGCCGATCGCGGACGCGGCCTTGAGGGCCTCCTCGACGTCGCCCGCCTCGAGCAGGTCGCGCTTCGCCGTGGAGTGGGCCCACACGCCGGCGAAGCAGTCCGCCTGGAGCTCCATCTTCACGGAGAGCGCGTTCTTCTCGCCCGGGCGCGCGGCCTGCAGCTGGCGCAGGCGGCGCTCGGTCCCGAGCACGTTCTGCACGTGGTGGCCGATCTCGTGGGCGAGCACGTACGCCTGGGCGAAGTCGCCCGGCGCGCCGAACCGCGCCTTGAGCTCGCGGTAGAAGCCGAGGTCGATATACGCCGTCCGGTCCGCCGGGCAGTAGAACGGGCCCATCGCCGACTCGCCGATACCGCAGCCCGACCTCACGGAGTCGGTGAAGACCGTCAGCACGGGCGCCGGATAGCGCTGCCCCGTCCGGCTGAACACCTGCGTCCACACGGCCTCGGTGTCATCGAGGACGAAGGAGACGAAGTCGACGAGCCGCTCCTCCTCGGGCGAGCTCGAGCGCCCGCTCTGCGCGCCGGGGGTCGCGGACCCCTGACCGAGCCCCGACAGGAGATCCTTCCCGAAGACGAGCGAGAGCACGAGCAGGATCACCGTCCCGCCGATACCGAGCTTCGCTCCGCCGGATGCGCCGCCGGATGCGCCGCGGAGGTCTCGGAGGTTCGCACTGCGTTTCCCAGGTGTCCAGCGCATGGCCAGCGCATGTATAGCGTGGACCGCGCATCGGGTGAAACCTTAGCTTTCGGTCAGGACGTGGGGCATCGCTCACCTGGTCGTGGCGCCGGCGTGGTCACCCAGGCCCGCCCGTGCCCGCTACGGGCCGAGCACCGAAGCCGGCCCGCGTCGAGCATCGTCGACCCAGGTGAGACCCGTAAGGGGCCATTCCCATGGCGATGGCTGGGCGGTTACCATCATCCACCCCAGCATCATCAGACATCAATGTGCCAAATATGGCATCATGAGCTCCCAATCAACATCGCTACCGCGTTCAAGCTCGTCAGGGACTCCGGCCGCGCGCTCCGGCGAAACCAGCTCCAGGAAATGTTTGTAGCTCGCTGCCTGCACCATCGGATCCTCATCCCGCGCGACGGACTGAGCCAACGCGCGTAGCACAATGTCCCGGTCTTCGCGACTCGACGCGGAGAATGTTGCAAAATTCCAGAGAATACTCGACGCCTTCAGGCGACAGTATAGATCGGCATCTTGATGCAGCATGTGGATCACAGCATCCACGTAACTTCGCCTTCCCCAGAGCGCGACCAGGACGGCCGCCGCCCTCTCGCGGAGCGCTGGCTCCCCATGCTGCAATAGCATAGCGATGGCCTTTTCGTGTTGGTACAGACGCTCTGAGCCAATTCTCGAAACAGCAGAGGCTCGATCCGTTGCAGCTGCGCGCTCATCGTAAATTAGCCGCCCGTCCTGCGCGCCCGATTGGTTCTTTCTCATTTGATTACCTTGACGTCAAGAATCGCTTCGCACGCGCGTGAAACTCTGCGAGGGATTCAGCCTGCGCGGACAGGAGCTTGCGCGGTGTCGATGGCGCATGAACGGCACGATCGGCTCACCCACCTCACCGGCCTCGGCATCTTTATGTGGCGCATGGACATGGTGAGGATTATCCACTCGACGTGGACCAGCGACGCGCGCGCCGGGCTGCACGACCACCGCGACGGGCTCCCTCACCTTCTGGCAGGGAGAGAGAGCAGTAATACAGGGAGGGGGAGAACAGTAACATGGGTCCGATTCGGTTTTGGAGCTCCGCCTGACCGGAGTCCCGGAGCTCCAAGAGCTCGCATAGAAAGATCGCCGTCGGGACCATCAACGAGCTTGAGCGCAATACCGTCAATGAGCTCGTTCGTCGGCAACCGAGAAGAGCAGCCAGGCCGCCGTAGAGCTTTCACTCATCCTTGCTCTCCCACCCCTCAGCTCGCGTCTTAAGAAGCGCGGCTCGTAGCCCCCCCCGGACGGTCGTGCGCGGCCGCCGGGCTCGCCGCGCGGCCCAGGAGTTGACCGCGCACCGCCTTCGGTAGGAACCTCCGGCGGCACACGTATACCTCTATATCAGAGCTGACTGCACTCCAAATACTCAATAGAGAGCCCTACACGCAAATAGCAGGGATAAGACGCTCGAGATACCATGTAAAATCAACGACACCAGAAACCCCCTGCACATCGCGCGTATTGATAGTAAGACTGACCAACAAACTATCATCACTTGGATTCAAAAGAAATTCCCCACCGGACCCCGTATCCTCATACACCAAGGAAACGCCAACCAGCTCCCCCTCACCCTCCTTGCTCTTGATTACGGCGACCACCTCTGGCCACCGATCAAGCTCCGCCCACTGCCAATCAAACTCACCACGATCTCCCACTGGCAAATAGTTTATATGCCCATGATCATCATAGGACCACCCAGCAGCAAGCAACGAGCTCACGACACCATAAACATTCAATCTGAGCTTCGAAACAACAGCAACAATGGATGCCGATCGACCCATCCAAACCTCCGCAGCTTACTTCAGGACCTCGGTATACGGCGCCGCGCTGCTGGCCGACCAGTATGCCGTCGTCCCGTAGGGGTGATGCTCCTCGTAGCCGATCACGAGCCCAGCCCCGTCGACCTCCAGCGACGCCGACCCGAGGTGGTTGTCGAGCTGGTAGCGCACCCGCGGCGTCACCGTGAACGGCCCCGAGGTGTCCACCGTCTTCGTCTCCACCATCGCCACCCGCCGCGCGCCATCCATCACGTGCAGCATCTGCCGCTCCAGCACCAGCCCCGAGATCATGCGCCTCTGGTACACCTCGCAGCCGCCGGCGTAGATGCGCTCGTCCACAAGCCCGCAGTGCTCCCAGATCTTGCGCACGCGCTGACCGGCCGCGTCGTAGTCGTAATAAACCACGCCGCGGCCGCCGAGATTGGTGCTCCGCACCTGGTCGTTCTCGTCCCAGGTCAGCGCGGCGATGTGCCGCATGGCCGTCATGTTGCCGTGCGCATCATGCGCATACGTCGCGCTGAACGGCCCGTCCGGCAGATCCCCCGGCTTGCTGATGCTTGTCAGTCGGTTGCTCGCCGCCTCGTAGGCATACCGGCGGATCCCGGTCACTGTGCCGGCGTGATAGCTTCTTCAGTTCCGTGGCCGCTGGTGAGATGTTGTCCCGCCAGGCGCTGTCGTGTATCGGCGCCGCAGCGGGGCCTTTGGAGATCCCCTGTCAGTCTTCACTTGCCTGCACGAAGTGCATCCCCGTTGTCAGGTCGTCCTCTGGCCGACCATCAATCGCCTCGACAGAGAGGCCGTGAATTCCTTCCTTTGCGGCCTCGTGGCCCAATCCAACGGCCAGGCTAATAACTTTGTATCGCCGTCCTGTTTCAACACAGACCACCAGATCACCTCGACTCGGCAAACCAGCATCGACATTTACGAGCAATATTATCAAATTGCTAACATTGCTTCGAGACGCCACGGTCCATTTAATCTCCTTCATAACCTAATGCGTCCTCCAATGATTCCACGCGTCCAGGTAGTGGTTCACCTCGGCAAGTGTCCATCGAACCGATCGAATCCTCAGCAATCTAACCTGCGTCTCCATCTCATTTTGTCGGATTGACTCATAAGTTGGCAAGAAATCCGGCGACCATCCGGTCTTGCGATGCTGCCCCAGGTGCGTCAGCTCCTCTATGACAGTCGTACGCGCAGGGTTTGGCAGCAAGACGACGGTCCCGGGCTTCCCGCCAGGCCCGGGAATGTACATCCCACGTGCGTTGTTGTCCGCGAGCAATTCCTCGCTGTAGAGAAAGTAGACCCCTTCCTTTGAGAGGTTCGCTTCGATTCTCGCAAGCTTCTCTTTGTCGAATGGGACATCTCCCGAGCCTTTCGCGGTCAATTTGCCCGTGGCAGCGCCGGTCGCGGGGACATCTTTTCCTGGAGCAGCACCTCCCTGGGTCAATGGGAGACTCATCTTTGCCGCCGTCCAGGCAGACCGCGCTTCGGCGCGTAGCAGGAGAACCGCTCCGAGTGTCTGGATGGTCCCCACAACCGCCCCGAGGAGAGGGTTCTCCTCCGTCAGATAACGATAGACGGCGGCGGTCTCCGGGGACATCCTGTCCGCCGGGCCACCGCTGCTCCTGCCAGGCGACACATAGGTAGCTCCGGCCGGGCCTGCTCCTCGTCCGGGCGGGGTCGAGTGAGTCGCTCCCGGAGACGATGTGCTCGTCTCGGGAGGCGGCGCAACCTGTAGCTCACCGATCTGCTTGATGCCCTTCCTGTCCCCGAAGATGCTTCTCGTCCTATGCTGGACAGGCTTCACCGTGTCATCGTCAGCGGATACGGTCTTCAGCTGAAGCCTCAGGCTGGCCTTGAAGTCATCGGCCTCCTTCGAATCGGTCCCGTTGGGGTCCACCAACTGTATCGGGTTCCCCCGCACGTACTCGTAGAGGTTTGGCCCATCCACCATCCCCGCCGGATCTGCGCTCGTCCACCTCCCCAACCACGGCGCGAAGTACCTCGCCCCGTGGTAGTACAGTCCCGTCTCCTCGTCCTTCTCCCTGCCCGTGTACCTATATCTCCGCTGCGAGACCTCGATTCCCGATGCCGCCGACCAGTACGCCGTCGTCCCATACGGGTGGTACTCCTCGTAGCCGATCACAAGCCCCGCCCCGTCGACCTCCAGCGACGCCGACCCGAGGTGGTTATCGAGCTGATACCGCACCCGCGGCGTCACCGTGAACGGCCCCGACGTGTCGACCGTCTTCGTCTCCACCATGGCCACCCGCCGCGCGCCATCCATCACGTGCAGCGTCTGCCGCTCCAGCACCAGCCCCGAGCTGTTGCGCCTCCGGTACACCTCGTAACCGCCGAGGTAGATGCGCTCGTCCACGAGCCCGTTGTGCTCCCAGACCTTGCGCACGCGCTGGCCCGCAGCGTCGTAGTCGTAATAGACATCGCCGCCGCCGTCGAGATCCGTGCTCCGCACCTGGTCGTTCTCGTCCCAGGTCAGCGCCGTGATGTGCGGCATCGACGTCATGTTGCCGTGCGCGTCATGCGCATAGGTGCGGAACGGCCCGTTCGCCGGATCCCCGGTCGTGCTCGTCAGCCGGTTGTTCGCCGTCTCCTCGTCGTACGCATACCACCGCGTCCAGCTTCCCGCGCCCGCCTGGTGCACCATCCTCACCAGGTTGCCCACCGCATCGTAGACGTATTGCTCCGTATAGTTCCTCAGCGCCTGCGCGTCGTTCGCGTGCGGTAGCGACTGGATCGGAAGGTCGTTCTGGTCCCGCTGCACGTCGGCAATCCCGCCCGCATGCTCCCGCCCCGTCGCCTCGATCAGCCGGTAGACCGCGTCGTACACGTACTGCGCGCTCGGCGATACCACCGCGTTGTTGAAGAACACCGTCTGCTGCGCGCTGTCCCCGATCTCCACGATGTTCCCGACCGGGTCGTACACATACGTGAGGTTCTGCAGCACCGCGCTGTCCGAGCTCCGCGTCGTCTTCAGGCGCGAGAGCCGGAACGTCAGCGGGTCATACGTGTACACCGTGAATGTGCCGTTGCCGTACGCGATCCGCTCGCGCTGCCCCTTCGCGTCGTAATCGATGTTGTCGACGAACGTCGTCCACGTCGCCGCGCCTCGAATCCGCGCCTCGATGCGCTCGAGCAGGCCCGCGTCGTTGTACGTGGGCTTGATCTCGCTCGCATCCAAGGCCGTCAGACCATCCGGCGCCGTCACGCTCGTCGGCCGGTTCAGCGCGTCGTACGCCGTCTCCGTGCCGAAGCTCTCGGTCTCCAGCAGCGGCCCGGCCGCCGTCGCGATGGCGGCCACATCCGTCAGCGCGGCCAGCACCGACCAGTCGACGTCCGCGTGCACGTCGCTGCGCAGCCGGCGCGACGCCTGCAGCAAATTTCCCTTGAAGTCGTACTCCAGGCTCGTCACCACGCCCGCGCCATCATACACCTGGTACGGCCTGCCGCGCAGGTTCAGCGCCGTCGCCTGCGGATGAGCTTCGCCGTAGACGTAACGGCGCGCCAGCCGCTCGCTGCCCGAGCCCAGCCGCACGTGCTCGTGCGTCGGCCGGCGCAGCGCATCGTACGACGAGCGGTAGACGAACCCTCGCCCGTTCCAGGCCCGCAGCCGCTGTCCTGTCGCGCCCGCCAGCATCCACCGCTCGCCGCTGTCGTTGCTCTTCTGATACAGCAACTGCCCGCCCAGCCCGAAGCGATGCTGCATCGCCTGGTTGTCACGCGCGTCCGTGATCTGGAGCGGCTGCCCCTCGATATCGAGCGTCGTCTGGGTGATGTACTCCCCCTCGGTCGCGTTGTCCGCCACCGTGCGGAACACCCGCCCCAGCGCGTCCAGGTGGCTCACCGCCGGCGTACCCGCGTGCGCCGCGGCCAGATCCGCCGCACGGCGCTCCGGGTCGCCCTGGGGCAGCGCCTGCCGCGCCGCGTACCATGAGCTCTCCAGCACCGTGTCGTTCGGATCGTACGACGTCTGCTTCCACGCATCGAACACCACCCTGGAGAACGTGCCATTGGGCAGGTCGGTCCGGATGAGCCGGCCGAGCGGATCGTACCGCAGGATCGGCGTGACCCCCCACTCCACGAGCTCCGTTTCATCCTCGTACTCGTTCGTCGCGCTGAAGAACGGCTCGTACTGCTTGACCGGATTTCCCTTGTTGTCGAGCACCGTTCGCCCGGTGCCGACCCAGCGCGGCGTCGCGTGCGAAAAGACCAGGTCGCCCTGCGCGTCATGCACCAGCGCGCCGTTCGCGTCGCGCTCGGGCGCGAGCCCCGGCTCCGCCTTCACCTTGCGCAGCACCTCGTTGCCCGAGCCGTCCGAGTAGATGTACGTGTCCAGCCAGCGCAGGCATGGGCGTCCGGTTAGCAGAGCGGACGATTCTGCCAATAAAATCGATCGGTTGACCGCAGCGGCCCGAGGACGATCGACATTTCGATCACAGTCGGCGATCGTGCGGCCATGGCGAAGCCCTCCGATAAGCCCACATCGGCGCCGCCCGCGGTGCCGGTCCCCTTTCTCGCGAAGTACCACGAGCTGTTCGACGCGGAGGCCCTGTGGGCGGCGGCGCGGCAGATGGGGGCGGTCACGCGCGACCGAAAGGTCGATGTGAGCGCCTTGGTGGAGGCATTCGTCTTGGCGATGTCGGGTCTACCCGGCACGCAGACGACGATCTTCGCCAACTACATCCATCTGACCGGCCAGGACTTGGCGCCCTCGGCCTTCGACCGCTTCACGGTGCCGTTCGCGAACCTGATGGCGGACGTGACTCGCCGCGCGATGGCCGCGGTGCGGGCGGTCGACCCCTCGTTGCGCGATGTGGCGGAGATGAAGCGTCTGCTCGAGCACTTCTCCGACGTCCAGGTGGCCGACTCGAGCTGTCAGGTGCTCCGCAAGCTCGCGGCGTGTTGGTCGCCTTCGACAAGCCCCAAGCGCCCGGCTTCGTTCAAGATTCATGCGGTCATCTCGCTCAAGGACCACCTCCGATCGAGCACCACATCTCACCCCAGCGCGAGCACGACAATCCGCACCTGGACGAGTCGGTCCTGACGCCGGGCGCCCTGTTCTTGGCGGACCTCGGCTACGTCGATCACGAGCGGCTTCTGCGCCTCAAGGCACGTTGCGTGCACATCCTCATGCGGCTCAAGGCCAGTCAGGACCCGCGCATCGCGCGTGTTCGTGTCGGTCGAGGCGACAAGCGTTTCTGCCGCGGAATGAAACTCGATGAGGCGCTCGCGACGGGGGCGCTCGACTTCGAGAAGGGGCGTCTGGACGTGGATGTCGTCCTCGCCGCGCGCGTCGACGGGAAGCGCGTCGAGGGAACCTTTCGCGTCGTCGGGATCGCGCCCACCGACGGCGGCGAGGACCGCTATTACCTGACGCTCAACCGCGCCGTTCCCATGATCCTCGCACTGCGCATGCGCGGCCAGAACGTCGATCTGGCCGAGATGGAGCGACGGATGCTGCTGCTCGCCAAAGTACTGGGCAAGTCCCGCCGGCAGCGCCGAGAGCGCTCCCGCAAGGCAAAACGCGCGGGAATTGCCGCGGATTCTTAACCGATCGCCCATGCATCAAGGGGCATAAAATTGCTTACCAGCTACCAACATCGACGGGTCGCAAGCTCATCGCTTTGCTGGCAACGACAGACGTATTTCAAAAGGCGTATCAGGTGCGCTAAAACGCTCACGAACGTCATCGGGCAAGGGAACTCCCAGCTTCTCAAGTGCCGTCAACAGGCCAACGATCTCGTATTTCCTGGCCTCCGTCAGCGTCCGAAGTCGCTCCACCATAAGATCACCAGCCTGCACGACGCCGGCGGCAGCAAGATTGCTGGCAACAAGACTCAGATAATCATCATCATCACGAATCACATCAAGCAAATACGGCACCACCGAGTACACCTTCAGATTAAGCAGCACAACGGATCCCAGCACGCGCACCTCCTTGCACGTGGCAGATTCCACGACCTCCTGCAGCGGCCCAACAACAATATGACCAAAGCGCACCAACCTCTCTGCAATCAAGAAACGGTTGGAACTGCGCACGAATCCTTCGACAATGAGCCTACCGGCGTCATCCAAGCCCACAGCCAACGCACCGAGCGCATCTATCTGCTCATCGATGCGCTCGCTAACAACCTTACTCAGAGGAGTATTCAGATCTATACCGCAGTTCATCGCAACCTCTTGATGATAAAATCATACTCTTTCAGAGTAGAATTACCGGGAATACTGTAAATGTTTCTTGCGGCAAGCTCAGGAGTGACCCGAGCCCCCTGCGTGAATGCGGCCTCACCAGAAAACTGTACCACGAAGGACTGCTTCTCACCAAAAACACCGATCTGGTTGAGCTCCCCCACGGTCGCTTCGTCCCCGAGCTTGGTGACGAAGATCCTTCCTTTTTCTCCCGCCAGAAACTCGTTCGATCCTACTCCAAACCGCAATTCTCTGACAATTACCTGCTGTCCCACACTGAGACGATTGCCTACTATACCCGTGACTCCTTCAACGCCCTTGGCATCGGTGAAGTGACTTATGACATCACCTTCCCCCATGGCGAGCGGTCGCGGCGGAGGTAGCAAGCGAGGACCTGACGTTGACAGCGCTCCAGCGGCAGTTCCTCCTCCATTCGCTGCGCCTTCTCCAGCACCTCTTAAGCTGAGTCGCTGACCAGGAGATCTACCGCTCAGGAGTGCGCGAACGTCCATGGTGAGCAGTGCGAGGCCACCAACCGACTGAATTCCCTCCACGACCGCTCCTGCGGTCGGATTCTCCTCCGTTAGGTACTCGTAGACGGCCTTTGTCACCGGGTCGGGCATTCGATCGGCCCCGTTGCCGCTACTCGTCCCATGCGCCTCAAAGGTCGCGTCCGGAGAATGTATGCGACCGGGCGCCGAGTACGTCGATGGCGTCGCCTCCTTAGGTTCGGGCCGCACATGCTCCACTGTAGTGACGCCAGTGCGGATGGCTTCGAGCTTGCCCCGCGACAACGAAGCCACGACTCGTTCATTGAACTTTCCTGTGGCCGACGCACGAAACTCCGCGCGCCCTTCTTCGGTGAGAGCTTTAAGATGCCGATGCAACTGTACGTCAGTCATCTGACCGATCTGCCTGTCGGTCGCGCTCTCCTGGCCACCGGGATCATGCAACCGAACGGGATTCCCTATCACGTACGCGTATAGATTCGGGCCATCCACCACCCCCGCCGGATCCGCGCTCGTCCACCTCCCGAGCCACGGCGCGTAGTACCGCGCCCCGTGGTAATAGAGCCCCGTCTCCTCGTCCTTCTCCTTGCCCGTGTAGCGATACCGCTTCCGGCTCACCTCCACCGCGCTGCTGGTCGACCAGTACGCCGTCGTCCCATACGGGTGATACTCCTCGTAGCCGATCACGAGTCCCGCCCCGTCGACCTCCAGCGACGCCGACCCGAGGTGGTTGTCCAGCTGATAGCGCATCCGCGGCGTCACCGTGAACGGCCCCGAGGTGTCGACCGTCTTGGTCTCCACCATCGCCACCCGCCGCGCGCCATCCATCACGTGCAGCGTCTGCCGCTCCAGCACCAGCCCGGAGCTGTTGCGCCTGCGGTACACCTCGTAGCCGCCGAGGTAAATGCGCTCGTCCACGAGCCCGTTGTGCTCCCACACCTTGCGCACGCGCTGCCCCGCAGCATCGTAGTCGTAATAGACATCGCCGCCGCCGTCGAGGTCCGCGCTCCGCACCTGGTCGTTCTCGTCCCAGGTCAGCGCCATGATGTGCGGCATCGACGTCATGTTGCCGTGCGCGTCATACGCATAGTTGCGGAACGGCCCGTTCGCCGGGTCCCCGGTCGTGCTCGTCAGCCGGTTGTTCGCCGTCTCCTCGTACGCATACCACCGCGTCCAGCTTCCCGTGCCCGCCTGGTGCACCATCCTCCGCAGGTTGCCCACCGCATCGTAGACGTATTGCTCCGTATAGTTCCTCAGCGCCTGCGCGTCGTTCGCGTGCGGTAGCGACTGGATCGGAAGGTCGTTCTGGTCGCGCGGTGCGTCCGACAGCCCGCCCGCATGCTCCCGCCCCGTCGCCTCGATCAGCCGGTAGACCGCGTCGTACACGTACTGCGCGCTCGGCGATACAACCGCGTTGTTGAAGAACACCGTCTGCTGCGCGCTGTCCCCGATCTCCACGATGTTCCCGACCGGGTCGTACACATACGTGAGGTTCTGCAGCACCGCGCTGTCCGAGCTCCGCGTCGTCTTCAGGCGCGCGAGCCGGAAGGTCAGCGGATCGTACGTGTACACCGTGAACGTGCCGTTGCCGTAGTCGATCCGCTCTCGCTGGCCCTTCGCGTCGTAGTCGATGTTCTCAACGAACGTCGTCCACGCCACCGCGCCTCGAATCCGCGCCTCCACCCGCTCCAGCAGCCCCGCCTCGTTGTACGTCGGCTTGACCTCGCTCGCATCCGAGGCGGTCAGGCCATCCGGGGCGGTCAGGCTGGTTGGGCGGTTCAGCGCATCGTACGCCGTCTGCGTGCCGAAGCTCTCGGTCTCCAGCAGCGGGTCAGCCGCCGTCGCGATGGCAGCCACATCCGTCAGCGCCGACAGCACCGACCAGTCGGCGTCCGCGTGCACATCGCTGCGCAGCCGGCGCGAAGCCTGCAGCAGGTTGCCCTTGAAGTCGTACGCCTGGCTCGTCACCACGCCCGCGCCATCATACACCTGGTACGCCCGCCCGCGCAGGTTTAGCGCAATCGCCTGCGGATGCGCTTCGCCGTAGACGTAACGGCGCGCCAGCCGCTCGCTGCCCGAGCCCAGCTGCACGTGCTCGTGCGTCGGCCGGCGCAGCCCATCATACGACGAGCGGTAGACGAACCCACGCCCGTTCCAGGCCCGCAGCCGCTGTCCTGTCGCGCCCGCCAGCATCCACCGCTCGCCGCTGTCGTTGCTCTTCTGATAGAGCAGCTGCCCGCCCAGCCCGAAGCGATGCTGCATCGCCTCGTTGTCGCGCGCGTCGGTGATCGCGAGCGGCTGCCCCTCGATATCGAGCGTCGTCTGGGTGATGTACTCCCCCTCGGCCCCGTTGTTCGCCACCGCGCGGAACACCCGCCCCAGCGCGTCCAGCTGGCTCACCGCCGGCGTGCCCGCGTGCGCCGCGGCCAGATCCGCCGCGCGGCGCTCCGGATCGCCCGTCGGCAGCGCCTGCCGCGCCGCGTACCATGAGCTCTCCAGCACCGTGTCGTTCGGATCGTACGACGTCTGCTTCCACGCATCGAACACCACCCTGGAGAACGTGCCATTGGGCAGGTCGGTCCGGATGAGCCGGCCGAGCGGATCGTACCGCAGGATCGGCGTGACCCCCCACTCCACGAGCTCCGCTTCGTCCTCGTACTCGTTCGTCGCGCTGAAGAACGGCTCGTACTGCTTGACCGGATTTCCCTTGTTGTCGAGCACCGTTCGCCCGGTGCCGACCCAGCGCGGCGTCGCGTGCGAAAAGACCAGGTCGCCCTGCGCGTCATGCACCAGCGCGCCGTTCGCGTCGCGCTCGGGCGCGAGCCCCGGCTCCGCCTTCACCTTGCGCAGCACCTCGTTGCCCGAGCCGTCCGAGTAGATGTACGTGTCCAGCCAGCGCGGGTTGCCCGGTCCGTGCTGCTCACGGGCGCGGGCGTGCACCATGTTCGGTTTGCCGGTGAGCTGGAATCGCTCCAGGTCATACGCGAACGTGGCAGTCGGGTCGGCGGGCGTGTCGCCCTGGCCAGCCCCCGGCTTGCCCATCACCGCCAGCAGCGTGACCCTCCCCAGCGCGTCGAAGCGCACCTCGCTCACGTTGCCGTTTGCGTCCGTGAGCTGCCGCGGGGCGAGGACGCGGTAGTCGGGGACGGCTTCCACGACATTGCTCAGCGGATCCGTCACCTGGGTCACGAGCAGGCGATACGCGTCATAAACGACCTGCGACGCATTGCCGAACGGATCGACGAACGTCGTCGGCAAGTAGAAGTGAGCCGCCGAAGGCACCGCCCGCCCCGAGGGCACCCAGTAGTCCGCATCACCCGAGAGCTGGAGATAGCCTCCCTCTTCGAGCATGCCGCTCGTGACGCGAGAGCCGAACACGGACGTGATCAGCGAAGGGGTGAGGATCTTGGCAAAGGTCTCATATGGCAGCGCCCTGCTGCCGACCTCGCCGAACGGCAGCGGCGCCGTGACATCGTCGCTCCAGTACCTCGTGCGCGCGTGCTGCAACAGGCGCTTCTGGAACGACCCGCTCGGCGTGCCGTCGTAATCGAGGTGCGTCGCGCCATCCGCCGCGTCGAGGACCGCTTGGAACCCGAGCACCCCCTCCGAGCCGAGCGGCAGGCCGTGCAGCTCGTAGGTCCGGGTCGCGGTCGGGACCCCGATCCGATAAGCACCCTCCTCGTCCGGGATCAGGTGCTCCACATCATTCTCCGTCAGCGTCGCCTTCCCCTGCCCCTGCTCGGGGAACGCCGTCCCCGCCGCCCGTCGGCGATACCCGATCTGCGCCGTCCGCTTGACCGCGCCGTAATCGTCGACCTCCAGCGTGAGCGCGTGCGCGACCCTCGGATCGCTCTCGCTGCGCTCGTAATGGTACTCCAGCGCCTCGCGCGCATGGGCGAAGAACACGGCGTGCGCACCGCCCACCGCGGGCTGGAGACGCCGCATCGCGTAGCTGTGCTCCTTGACGACGTACGGACGCGGCTCCTCCGCCGACCCGTCGAGCGCATAGACCTCCTGGCGGAGGGGTCGCCCCTTGAGCGCCCGGCACGCCTCGCGCATCTCGACGGCGCGCAGCTCCTCGGAAAGCACCGTATCCGCCAGACGGACCGCGCCCGCGTCGCCGGCGTAATACTCGCTCTCGTACTGCGCCGAGATCCTCGCCCCCTCGATCCAGGCGCCGGTATGGAACCACGTCTTCGTGAGCACCGGCGGCAGGTGCAGCTCGGGATCGGCGTTGGCCGCGGGCGGCGCGAAGCCGGTGCCGCTGAACGCCGAGAACGACTCGGTGTCCCGCTGCTCCACCATGCCGAAGCCGCGCATCTCCCGCTCCACCCCGTCGTAGTCGCCGTGGTGGTAAGCATACGTCGTCACGAAGCGATGCCGCGAGACGGCATCGAACACCTCCACGTGCTCGATGACGTGCACCACGAACGGGAGCTTCGTCACCCACGGGCGGCCCGCCGCCCGGTCGGCGAGGTAGAACTTCGTCGACGGGGCATACGTCACCGTCGTGGTTCTGCCGAGGTTGTTGGCGACCGACGTCAACAGATGCGGTTTCTTGCTCCCGAGCAGATCGATGTAGCGCACCGCGGGGCGCGCCCCGGGCAGCGACGAGGCCCACACGAGGCACCCCGTCCCGGAGCCGAGCAAATCGATCACGTCGACCGCCGCGAGCTCGCTCACGTCGGGCAGCGGCGGCAGGATCACCGGCGCAGCCAGCGTGTTGCCGGCATTGTTCGCATAGAAGCGCACGCCGTCCGGGTGCAGGTAAAGGATGTCGGTCGTCCCCGAGCCGTCCACATCGGCGAGGCGGATGCGCTTCGGATCGAAGCGGCCCTCGTGATCGAACCGCATGCTGCCGCCCATCTGCACCTTGGCGCCGAAGCGGCAATGGCCGAGGTTGGGCCAGTAACACACGTTGCCGTTCCGGATCCGCACGAGGTCCACCAGCCCGTCGCCGCTCATGTCGGCCAGGAAGATGCTCTGTGCGGCGTCGGCGAAGACGAGCGACGGCCCGCGCTCCTCGTCGCTCGGACGCGCGATCGTGATCGGCCGGTCGAAGCCGCCCTTGGCGAGCGACGGATACCACGTGAACGTGTCGGGCCCCGTGATCAGGATGTCCTCGTGCCCGTCGCCGTTGAGGTCGATGAGGCGGAGGTTCGGGTCGCTCCAGTCGACGTTCGGCTGCGACGCGAACGGGCGGAACGGCGCCCAGCCCGCGTCGGTGCGGTCGAAGTAGCCCGCCGCCGGCCACTCGAACACCACCATCTCCTTGCGCCCGTCCCCGTCGACGTCGAGCAGCTGCCCGCCGTTCAGGACCGCCGGCCGCGACGGCAGCGGCCGCGCCGGGGACAAGAGGCCCCCGCCGAGGTTCTGCTTGTAATACAGCGCCTCGCCCTCCTCGATCAGCAGACCGGGCAGCCCCTCGCCGTCGAGATCGACCCACCGCCGCCCAGACCCCATCGTGCCGCCGGGCAGGTCGCGCAGACTCTCGGGGTCGAGCGACTTCACCTCGCGGTGAATCACCGGCTCGTTGTACGTCAGCGCGATGGACGGGAGCGCCTCGCGGCTGTACGCCTGGGTCTGCGGATCGCGGACATATCCCGCCTGCGTCGCGGTGGCGAGCCGCGTCAGGTAAGCGTTCTCCGCATACGTGAGGTCGAGCGACCGCACGAGACACGGCGTCTCGCCGAGCTCGGATATATGGTGAAACATCAGCACGCGACGGCAGAGCCGGTACGTGCGGATCTCGAAGCCGGCGCGGTATGCCGAGAACGGGTCCTGGCGGACTGGCCACGGGGCGCTCCCCACAGGCGTGGGTTCCGCGGCATCGTGCTCGCCGTAATCGAAGACGACCTCGAACAAGCTGCTCTCCGCGTCGCCCGGCACGGTGTTCCCGTAACGGACGCGCTTGAGATAGCGGTTCGCGACGGCCGCGCGGCCCGCGTGGCGGTGGCTCTCCGCCGCCTCGTCGCGCGCCACGCCGGTCAGGTCCTCCGCCTTGTAGTCGTAGACGACGACATTACCCTTGTCGTCCCGCGTCTCCTCCAGCAGCCATGAGAAGATGCGCGCAGGCCTCGCCGGGTCGGCGATCCGCGCGGGCTCGCTCCGCCCGTAGACGCTCGTTATGTTGTCGGGCGTCGTCGCCGTCCAGTACACGTTCCCGCTCGCCTTGACCTCGCGGCGCTCGATCCGCGCGAACGCGCCCTCGACGCGGGGACGATAGCGGATGACGCGCTCGCTCTCCGTCTCGTACCGGTCGAGCTCCGCGCCGTCGAGCGACCTGGCCGGCACCAGATCCTCCGCGCCGGACAGGACGAACACATCGCTCTCGTGCGCGTCGTCGTAACGGGGAAGGCCCTTGTCGGTCTTTCGCGTGATGCGCGGGATCGACAGCTGCCAGCCGGCGCCGAACGGGCCATTGCCAGCCCCGGAGTCGTACGTCACCGCCAGTGCTGGCCCGAACCCCGCGCGGCCGGGGCTCAACGGCAGCGGGATCGAGAACGAGCCTGTGCCCGTCACCGGGTTCGCGGAGAATTTCTCATCCACCCCGCGGATCGCGCCGCCGCCCTTCGGCAGCGCGGGCGCGGGCAGCTCCGGCGCCTTGGGCGCGCCGGGGAGGCCCTTCGGAGCCTCGGTGTTTTTACCAGACCCCTCTCGGGCGAGGGACGCTGGATCTCGGCTCTTGCCGCGGGCTCCGCCGTCCGGCGCGGCCGGTGATGCTGCCTGCGCAGCGGTGGTTTCCTTCTTGGGCTCACGAGCGTTCATCCGTCTCCCTCTTTCCAAGGCAATGGGCGGCCCGCGCGCCCGGAGCGACTCGCTCCGGCGCGACGGCGTCGGCCGCCGAGTCCGTGAGCGGCGCCGGGCCAGCGCCGCTCACGGACGGTTCGAACTCTCCACGACCCTGTCCTCGTCGCCCGGTCCCCCCGGGACGAGGGCTCGTCCCCTCTGCGGGCAGCGCTACTTGTACAACACGTTCACGACGATCGTGTTCGGCCCGGGCTGAGAGGTGTTGTTGTCTGCCGGGGTGGCGGTCGCGCCGATACCGATGCCGGTCGTGAACGCGATGCCGTTCGTGTGCTCGGCCGAGACCACCTGCCCGGCCGGCACCATGAGCGTCAAGGCAGGCGTGGTCGTGCCGACCGTCGGGGCCCCGGCCGTGTTATAGAGCTTCACGAACGCGTCGGTCGAGCTCCAGTTGGCCAGGTGCCAGCCGAACACCTGGCCGGCGGAGCCCTTCACGTTCTGCCCCGTGGTGCTCAGTCCGGTGTTGCGGTAGATGGAGAGCCCGCCGGAGGTGGCCGGCTTCACGTTCACCGCGCCGATCGTGTTGGTGCCGGCCGGGAGCGACCCGACCAGGCTCACCGGAAGCGGGTCGGTCTGTGAGACGTCGACGGCGGTGCCGTCCGCGCCTGTCTGCAGCTTGGCGCGCAGGACGTGCACGCCGAGGATCTCGTCGGTGGCGAGGATCGTGCCCGCGCCCTCAGGAAGCGTAATGTTGTCCGACATAAGTGCTGACTCCTTGGTGAACGATGTTCAGTCCGTCCTCTACGATGGCTGTGCCGACAACAGGCTGTACTCGCAGAGCAGGTAGATATCCTGGAGCGTGTGGTTGAGCCGGTGGATCGTCGTCGGCGGCGTCGGGGTCGTCGTCGTCCTGAGCGCGCTCGCGATGTCGTCGACTTCGTTGCTGCTCGCGGTGAGCGTCCAGGTGCCGAGATCCCACGGGTCGCCGGACGGGCTCATGCTTTCGCTCTTGCCCGTGTTTCGCGCGCTGTTGTCGGGATAACCCGGGAGCCCGACCAGGGTCGCCGCGGCGCCTGGCGGCGCCACCCCGATGTCGAGCGCAAGGGCGCTCGTATAGGCCACCTCGCCGTTCCACCGCGCGTAGAACGTGACCTTCGTCAGCGCGATCTTCCGGTCCGCCGGCGCGTAGGGAAACATCTCCCGCGTGAGCGGGATCGAGAGCTCCTGCTCCGCGCTCGAGTCCGAAGGCGCCATGAAGCGGGCCCACTCGGCCGGCAGCTCGGACCGCAGGCTGAAGAGCCGGCGCCTCACCGGCACGTTGGCGCTGGCGCCGTAATGGATCCTCGCCACGCCCGCGAGGGTGCTGCTCGAGCGCGCCGTGTACCGGATGTGCAGGATCACGTCGCTCAACGCCCCGATGTCGAAGCGGTTGTTCGCCGCAGGGAGCTCGATCTTGTAGGTGCCGAGCACGCCCGCGCCCTCGAACGGGAGATACCGCTCGTCGCGCAGGTTCGGCTCGAACAGGCCTGCGTCGTTGGCCCCTCCGCTCGTCGCGATCACCTTGGTGACCGGCACGAGATCCGTCCGGAAGTTCGTCGGGTCCGCATAGGAGCCGCTCACCTGCGCGTTACTGCGCACCTTCGTGTTGCTCAGCGTGAGCGTGCAGCTGACGCCCGCGTACGGGCCGGTCACGGTCGGGATCGTGATGGCGACCGACTTGATGCGACGGAAGTAGTGACCCGGGTAATCGAGATCGAACAGCTCCTCCTTCAACTCCACGTCGCAGGTACCGGTCTCCCGGAGCTGCATGAGCTGCTCGGGCGCGACCTCGGCGAGCGAGACGTGCTTGACGAGCTCCGCCTCTCTCGGCGTCTGCTCCAGGAACGCGACCTCCAGGCGGCGGAGATCGTGCTGGAGCCGCTCTCCGGCGAGCAGGCCCTGCTTCAGGCTGTCCCAGGCGCCGAAGCGCACAATGGCGTGCGTGCCGTCACCCGTGCCGAGCTCGAACCGGAGCGCCCGCTCCGCGCGCCTGGCCATGTCGAAGGCCAGCGTGTACGTCTGGTAGTGGACGGTCGACAGCTCCGCCACCATCCAGTCGTACAGCTCCTCGGTCGTGCGCTTCCTGCCCTGGAGGAACTCGAGCACCTCGCGCGCCTGCTCGGTCTGCCGATCGTGGTTCCTGAGCTCCACCTCGACCACCGCGGCGCGGATCTTCGCGGCGACGATCTGCTTCTCCAGCCCCTGCATCTCCTTGGCCGCGAGCCGCTCTTGCAGCGCCCACTCCTCGGCGCGCCGCTCGTATCCCGCGAGCGTCGACGCGATCGACGCGCCCTCGCGCAGCGCCCCGGCGGCCATCGAGAGCGCCTGCGAGGCCGCCTCGATCGGCGCGCCCGACGCGTGCCCACCGACCGAGGTCATGGCCACCGGGCTCCCGAAGCTGCCCGCGGCGCCGAACGTCGTCGGCGGGACGGCCTCGACGCTGGAGGCGACGAGGGCGATCCCCTGCGCCACGAGCCCGAGCTCCATGCCCGCGACGCCCATGGCCAGCGCGCCTTGCTCCGCCGCGCTGATCCGCGGCAGGCTCGCGTAGTGGTCGCGGCGGAGCCGCGTCGCCTCGTGCGACCGCTCCAGCGAGGCGACGGTCGCCTGCGCCTCCTTGACCTGCTGCGCCTTGATCTCGCGCACCGCCGCGAGCAGCTCGACCTCGTGGCCCGAGCGGAGCCGCGCGATCGCCTCGCCGTCCTTCTTCTCCATCGCTGCGAGCAGCGCGGCGCCGAGCCCGGCCACCGCGCCGGAGAGCTCCATCGCCTTCGCGTGCAGCACCTGGAAGCGGTAGGGGAGCTGCGGGGAGCTCGCCTCGTTGAGCACCGTCGCGAGATCCACGCCGAGCGCCCTGGCCTGCACGAGCAGCATCGGATCGATGGGCGGCTCGAACAGGGGCAGCGTCCGGACCGCCCCCTCGATGCTCATCGAGTGTCGGATCTTGAAGAGCCGATCGGCGACCATGTCCCACAGCCCCGAGAGCGCCTCGTCACGGGGCACGCAGAAGTAGAGCTCTCCGAGGTCAATCGCCGGCGCGGAGAACGTGCGGAGCAGCATTTCCCTCAGCGGGTCGCCCACGAGGCTCTCGGCCTCGACGCGTGACCGCGACGCGATCACCGGGTCGGAGAGATCGCCCAGCCCGAGCGCCTCGAGCTGCCAGTAGTTCCGCGGCGTCACCGCGTCCTGCCGCTCGATGCGCACCGGGCGCCGGCCGAGGAGGTTGCCGGCGAGGACGTACAGCTGCGTCGCCTCGTTGATCGACTCGATGGTCTCGCGCCGGAACAGCTGATCGCCCCACGCGATCAGGTTCTCGACGTATTTCATCACCACTGCCTTCTGATAGGCAATCGGCCGCATCCGCGCGACGATGTGCGGATTGAACGGGTCCTTCCGCCATGCCTCGATCTGCGCCGCGAAATCGAGCTTCTCCCGCTCGTCCTCTTGGTTCGTCAGGAGCGAGGCCAGCAGCCTGGCTATCGGGGTCTGCTGCGAGGGCGACTGATCCCGGACCTCGTCCTCGATCGAGGCGAGATCCTTGTTTTCGCGGAACGGCCGTACGTTCCAGAAGCGCTCGGGCGACGGGGCCGGATCACCCGTTGTCGGGTCGAAGATGAAGTGGAACCAGCGCTGCGCCTCGGCGTGCCGGCCGCTCTGCATCAGCCGGAGGGCGATCAGGAACGGCGCGTGGAAGAACAGCTCCCAGTTGTAGCTCGAGTAAGCGCCCTGGAACGAGAAGTCGACCTCCTCCTTCGGATACGGCGTGAGCACGTTGGCGGGATCGGGGTCGTACGTCTCCTCGAAGTCGTCGCTGGAGCTGCGCTGGATCGGCTCGGTCGGGTGGAGCGACCACTTGAGCAGCCCGTCCACGCCCGAGCGCTGCAGCTCCTTCCGGAACAGGCAGGCGTAGGGGTGGTAGAAGGAGATGAAGCGGTATCGCTTCGCGTCTTCGTAGACGTTCGCGATGCTCGTCACCTCGGGCGCCCTCTGCGCCCAATCGGCCGCCGTCGACCCCGCGCGCATGGCGAACACGCCGAGGGTCCTGCCGATGTCGCCGTACGCCGTCATCCCGGGCTGCGGCACATCATGCCACACGGTGTACTCGGTCAGGACGAGCTCGGCGAAGAACGTCGACTTCGCGTCCTTGAAGAAGAACGACACGCCGGCCGAGGCGGTGTCTTTGAATTGCCCACTGTCGATCTCGCGCGGAACGAGCACGCGGAACGGGGTGACGCTGCCGAGCAGCGGGATCCACTTCCGGAAGCCGTTGATCTTGATCGGAACGACCAGCTCGGTCGCGTTGTTCGACACCAAGTGCTGCCCCCGCCAGCGGGTCCTGCGGGGCATTGCCTGACCGAAATCCATGTAGTACGGATAGTTGGAGACGAATGGGGTGCCCTCCAGCGCACCGCACGCGTTCTGCGCGAAGTGCCCGAGGCGATCGCCGCCGGAGCTGTCGATAAGCATCGCCGCGATCGCGGGCGGATCCTGCTCCTCCTCGCGCTGCACGAGCAGCGAGAGACGATCGGTATTCGATCCCGACGCCAGCGTCAGCTCCGAGCCGCCGCTCATATGGCGCGCACTCCACGCGCCGTTGCGGCGCTGGCTCCATGCGAGGCGGATGTAATGGCTCGTCACCGCCGTTTCGCCCACCTCGCGCGTGTCGTCCGGAATCGGCTGCTCTGGCTCGGCGCGCTCCTCGATGATCGGCCAGTACAGGTGTGGCCGACGATCCACCACGGCGAGCAGGACCCTGTCCCCCTCGATGTCGAGATCGATGGGCTCCCAGGGAGTCCAGGACAGCCCGTCCACCCGCGTGCGGTAGAAGTACTTGTACGGCTGGACCGCGGTGCGGCCGACGACGTGGAGCACGTCGATCGGAAGGTGCGTGTCGTCGCCTTCCTCCTTCTGGTGGAACACGCTCGCGATCTCGAGGTTCGCGACCTCATCGAGCCTGTCCAGGTACCGCTCGAACGCGTGCTCCGCGGCGTCGTCGGTGATGTCCTTCTGCCGGAGCTCGGCCTCCAGATCCTTGAAGAACGGCGACTTGTCGTCGCGCAGCGACGGGTCGAGGTACATTTCCGGCTGGAGCAGGACCTTGCGGCTCGCCTCCCAGACACGGTAGCTCTTGCGCCACGCCCACTCGCGCGCCGCCTCCTCCGGGAGCGTCAGGTCGTCGCCCTTCTCCAGGTTCAAGAACGCGCGCTGCACGAACGTCTGCACCGAGCCGATGGCCTGCTTCAGGCGCGAGGTGATCACCGCGGGGCTCGTCTCGACGTCCACGAGCAGTTTGGCGAACAGTTCGTCGCTGTCCTCGTATCCCCGCTTCGCCACGAGGTACGCCACCAGCGTCGACCGGAGCCGCTCGCGCAGCACGTCGCGCAGCGGCGGCGCCACCCGCGCCCACTCGGCATCGGAGTACTTCGCCTTTGCGGCCCGGATGATGCTCTCGGCGGGCCCGGCGCCGTCCGACTGTATCGCGTTCTCCCACGCGAACGCCTGCTCGGCCGAAATGCCGAGCCGCTTCAGCACCACGATCGCGCGGCGCACGAGCCCGAGGACCGAGACCTGCTCCGCGGCGTTGCTCGGGTTGAGCGGGTTGCTCGACGCATAGCCGCGGGCGAGGAGCAGATGCTCGACGTCCGCCGCGGGCCAGCCCGTGGCGGCGGCCAGCGCCGCGATGGCCAGCTCGAAGGGGGTGCCGCCCACGAACAGGCTCACCAGCGACGGGTTCGGTCCGACGAGCTGGGAACGGAGCTCGACGAAATCCACGAGCTTCTCCCACGCCTCGAGCAGCGGCGAACCGGTGTCGGTGACGTCGATCTCGACGCGCGGCAAGGCGTCGAGATCGAGGGCCACCGTGGCGCCGTCGACCTCGTCCAAGACGAACATCCGCTCGATCTCGTCGGCGCTCAACCCGAGCTGCTGCACGACGGCCGCGGCCTTGGCCAGGTGCCGGTAGGCGGCGAGCTGCGCGGCGCGGCTGACGGTGTCGAGCGACGGCGGCGGCGAGGTGCTCAGCGAGAACGCGCTGCCGAGCGACACGCCGGGCTCGCCCGTCGTGAGGATGTCTGCGACGAGCAGGTGCGTCGACCGCGCGTTCAGCTTCAGCGCCGTGCCGAGCGTGTCCTCGATGAGGGCCGCCTCGGCCTCGCTGTCCGGGGCGCCGTTCTTGCCGCGCAGCGCCAGCAGCGAGCCGAACATCTGGTCGAGCACGGGGCTCACGGCCTCGTCCGTCACGGCGATCCGTGCGCGCGGAGACGACGTGCCCCGGAAAACGACATCCAGGTCGGCAGGCGACAGCCCCGAACGCCTGACGCGATCGACCGTGTCCAAAAAGCGCAGCGTATGCTCTGGGCTGTCGGCCTCAAACGGCCTGTACTTGCTCAGGTTGTAGAGCACGTGGAAATCGGGCAACGACAGCCGCAACGCCCGCGCAAAGGTGACGATGCGGTGGAGCTTCGCGAGCGTCACCGGCGCGAGATCGGCGGTGTCCGCCGGGACGAGCGGGGCCAGCCCGAGCCCGGAGTTCTCGGTGAGCAGCGACAGCTCCTCCCGGCTGATGCGCAGGCCGGCGAGGATCGCGGGCGTGTGGTCGTCGAGCAGGGTGGCGGTCGAGAGGCTGGCGACCCCCGGCAGCGCGAGCGCCGCGTCGACCGGGTTGGTCACGGCCCTGTGCTGGAAGAGCTGCTCGTAGAACGAGGGCGTCGCTCCGGCGTCGCGGCGCTGGGTGTCGAGCAGCCCGAACCAGCTCGCGAGCACCGCGATCGGCAGCGAGATCCCCCGCTCGGCGCGCAGCGCCTGGATCACCGCGATCACGCGCAGCGCGCGGCCGTTCAGGAGGTCGGTGCCGCTGGGCGCACACGCGGCCAGCACCTGATCGAGCTCGCGGATCGACCAGCCGAGGCGCAGCCGGAGCCGCAGGAAGCGGTGCAGAAAGCTCAGCTCGCTCAGGTCGCCGCTCAGGACGAGGCTCTGCTCCTCGATCTTGCAGCTCCCCGCGGGCTCGATCGTCGGCGACCCGAAGCGATGGAGCACGGAGGTCTCGAGCAGATCGCGCAGCTCGTCGTAGGACAGCCCCGAACGCTTAAGGAACTCCCGCACGTCGAGCAGCCCGCCGGGGATCCAGCTGACGCCCCAGGCGCTCGCGAGGCTCGCACCCGAGATCGGGGTGCCCCGGATCAGATCGCGCTCGCGCGGAGAAAGCCCGAGCCGATGGGCGGCCGGGTCCTCGGGATACATGGAGTCCGGGCTGGACCAGCTCGCCCTCAGCTCGGACAGGAACGTGTGCAGGGGCACGCCGAGGTGCTCGAGATAGACGCGCGCCTCGTGCTGCCGGTGGTGATACGGCAAGCTGAAGGGGAAGTCGGTTTCCGCCAGGCGCTCGTAAGCCGTCTCGTGCCAGTCCTCCTCGCCGCTCGGCGGGTTCGGCATGGCCGCGAGCACCTCGGCGGTGCCGACGGTCGCGATGTGCTCCGGGAAGACGGGCAGGGCCTCGTTCTGCGCCTTGGTCTCGCCCACGAAGGCGTGGACGAGGATTTCGTTCACCAGGTCGACGTACGGCAGCGGCGTGTCGGCGTTCTCGCAGGTGAGGTCGATCCGGCCGATGTCCGGGCGCCGCCCGGCGAGCGCCGGCGTCGAGCCCGGCGCGCTGCCGAGGAGCAGCTCCTTCGCGGTCCACTTGGTGCTGCCGCTCTTCGTGAGCGTGGAGTAGTAACGATCGAGGAAGCGGAGCAGGTCGACGAGGTACGCCGCCGGGCCGTAGACCGAGGCGCAGTGCGCACACGCGCACGCGTCGGTCGAGCCGAAGAGCTCCTCGTACGTCGCGAAGTCTGACGCCGCCTGGCTCGCGCGGCGCGTGGGATCGGACAGGACGTAGGCCGACGTCTGGTTATAAGCCGCGCCGAACTTGAGCGACAGCGCGAACGCATGTTCGGAAATGGCGACCGCCTTGTCGTAGATGTCGTCCGCGATATGGGCACCTCCGAGGGCAGCGCCGAACTCGGCGCCGAACCGGAGCCGGCCGCGGCGGGCGACCTCCCGCGCCGACTTGAGCCCGGCGTCGAGGAGCACCTTCGCCTCCTCGTACTTGGGTGTGAGCTTGTACAGCCGCTCGACCGCCTTGAGGTCGCGCTGCGCGGTCGCGGGGTTGGAGAGCCCCGCGAACGCCGCCGGGTTCAACGCGACGTAGTGGCCGGCGCGCGTCTTGCCGAGCTTGAACGAAGGGTTGTTGTTGAAGAACGTGGGCAGCTCGCTCCCGCCGACCACGGAGATCGCGGACGCGACCGCCTTCGACGGGAACGCCACCTCCAGGGCGTGCCGGATGACCTTGGCGTAGGTCGCGCGCCTCTCGGTCACCGTCGCTCCGGGCGTGTCGCTCGGGTAGTTGATGGGCGAGCCGTTGCGCTGGACGGCGAGGGTCGCGATCCAGTCAGCCTCGCTGTAGGCCGCGAGGTCCTTGAGGCCCTGGAACTGGGAATTCTGCCAGCGATCCCACAGCTCTTCGATGAGCGGGAAGTGATAGCGCGTGAGCGCGCCCAGCTGCAGCAGGAGCTTGAGCCGCGGGATACGGAGCGAGGCCTCGCCCTGGTAGTCGGGCAGGGACGCCAGGTGGGTCCAGAAGGCCTCCGGCGTGCCATCGAACGCCATGTACTCGGCGATGAAGTCCTGCGTGAAGAGCCCGCCCAGCTCGAGATCGAGGAGCTGACCGAGGCTGCAGGTCGTCCCCGCGGGCGCCTCCATGGCGAGGTCGACGGCGGCCTGGGTAAGGAGATCGACGATGCCGTCACTGACCTCGTGGCCCACGATCTTCGCCTCCTTCGCCTCGTCGAGCACGCGGCGCAGCGTGGCTTTGGGGTACGAAAGGAGCCCGCGCTGGGTGGTCGGCAAGCCCATGCGGACGAAGGGGTAAAAAGAATCGGCGGCCCCGCCGACGCCGACGGACGTCAGGAGGGAGTCGGCCGCGACGAGCGCCTCGACCTGCCCGCGCTCCACCTCGGTCGCCTTCGCGACGAAATCGACCTGCTCGCTCTGGAGGGCTCCGAGGACCACCCCCTGCATATGGGCCGCGGTGCGGGACTTGAGCTGCTGCAGCTCCGAGAGGCCACGGACTTCCTGGTTCTGGCTGGTGATCAGGTCGACGACCGCTGTCGACGAGGCCCGGACGACGAGCGCAGAGCGGCCCAGTTCCTGGTTCGACCCGTTGTAGACGATCACCCGGAGATCCGGCCGTTGCTTGCCGGATGCCAGGATGCTCGAGTACGAGATCTTGTAATGACCCGACGCGTCGGTCGTCGACGAACCGAGCTCGGTCTCTGACGTCAGCTTCACGTCGTAGGCGCGCACCATCGCGTTCGCGACTACCGTGCCTTGCTCGGTCCGCACATCGCCGCGCACGACCGATTGGGCTGGAGCGCGCTTGGTCGAGGTCAACGCGAGGTCCACCTCGATCCGCACGGTCGCAGGCGTCGGCGACACCTTCCATTGCGTGTAGCGCGTGACGTACTCCGCGGCCCCGGCCGAGAACACGCGGAGCGCGATCAGCGGCTTCCGCCCCTGGAAATGACGATCCACGGCGGCCTGGTCGAGCGATATCTCGAAATCGCCGTTCAGATTGGTCACGGCGACGGCGACGAGATCCGTGGTGACCTCCGCGCTGTCCCACGCCTCGACACGCACATTCTCGACACCTCTTTCGGTCTTGGCTCGGACGACCCGACCGGAGAGTTTATACTTGTTCATGCGAGCTCCCTTCGATTCCATGGTCAAGAACCACCAGTTGGCGCAGCGTTCAGCCGCCGCGGTCGGTGCGCCTCGTCGCCGTCGGTCGACAGCGGAGGAGATGACGAGGAGGGCCGCTGCTGAGCGATCGGCGCGACGATTCGCGCGCCAATCGCTCAGCGCGACCACGCTCTCGCGGTTCCGCGAGACATCAGTTGTTTGCTGTCGATTCCCTCTTCGACCTGGCGCGCGTCAGCGGCCGACCGCCGACGCGTCTGCTGGACGTGCTTTGAACTACCACGGCGCGTCTCGTTGAAAATCTCAAATGCGTCCCCGCCATTCGAGGGTCCCGGGGTATGTCCACGCGTGACGCGTGTCGACGATCATGTGTTGTTTGCTGTCGCCGGCCGAGCACGGCCGCACGGCTGCGGCCATGAGCTCACGCACGGTGGCGGAAGGCCGTTTGACGCCCCCACACGCGTGACGCGCCGTCACGCAGCGTCCTCACGCAGAGCGTCAAATCGTCCCCGGTCACAGTCCGGCGACATCCTCCGCGCGCATCATCATCTCTTGGTCACGAGATGACCCCAAAGCGCACTTCCCGCCTGGCTGGGAAGAGCTGGCGACCGAGCGCGGGCAGATCGGACCGCCACAGCGACAGTGGCAAGGAGCCGACTCGCGACCGATCAGGTGCTCGACTCGTACCGGGTGTGCTGGCAGTTCGAACTGGAGATCAAGCGAGACGAGTCGATCGGCGGCCTGTCCAGCCGCCCGTGTCCCGTGAAGCTGTTGAGATGATTGCCGTCGTCCGCTCCGCCGCACCAGGGTGCCAGTCCGAACTCGACCCTGGTTGCGTGCCCGCGATAGGTTCCTAGTTCCGCCCGCCAGAAGTTCGGCCAGGGATCCGGAGAGAGAGTTCAACGCAAAGGCGCGAAGGCGCAAACGAATGAACAATTGTCGTGCATTTTTGCGTCTTTGCGCTCTTGGCCCCTTTGCGTTGAACTCTCTCTCCGTTCGCGATGCAGATCTCCCGGGCGGGATTTCTGATCCGCGGAACTAGTAGAGCCCGGCACGACCTTGGCCGGCGCGCTCCTACGACGCGCTCGCCGCCGGCCGACCTGACCCTTGAACGGCCGAGGCCTTCCAAAGCCCCAGCGCGCGCGCGCTCGGCAGCACCACCTGGGCGAGCGCGGCGTCCTGCAGCGCGCGCATCTCGGCCACGGCGAGGTGCCCGTGCGCCACGAGCGCCGCGGCGCGGCCGCCGGCCGCGGCGCGGCCGCCGCCCGGCTCGGCCCCGGGCGGGGGCGGACGCCCGAGCGACGCCGCGGCGGCCTCGAACACCTCGGCCACGGCGCGGCGCACCGGCTCGCCGCCGGCCCCGATCGCCCACGCCACCGTCAGCCAGGCGAGCTCGGCGTGCCGCGCCTCGTCCTCCGCGATCACCTCGAGCGCCGCCCGCACCGCGGGATCCTCGGCGCGGGCGCGCTGCTCCGCCGCGATCACCGCGGCCACGGTCTCGCCGACGCAGCCCTCCTCCGCGGCGGCGCGCGCCAGCGCCGCGAGATCCGCGGCGATCGGCACCGCCGGCGGCATCGGAAAGGCGGCCGGACCGACAGGGCCGCCCCGGTAGGCGGACGCGAGCGAGAACCCGAGGCGGGCGTGACCGACCTCGTCGAGCGCGGCGATGTGGGCCGCCTCGACGAGCGACGACGGCGCGCCGTGCGCCATGAGATCCAGCGCGAAGCGCGCGAACGACGCCACCGACGCGTGCTCCTCGAGCGCGCTCCGGAGCCATCCCCCGGCGAGCGTCTCCCGCTCCTCGTCCGTCAGATCCGCCAGCGAAGGCTGCTGCCCACCGGCGCCGCTCGCCGTCGCACGCGCGAGCCACCCCGCCTCGGCCGGCCGCGGAGCTGCCGTGAGGTGGTGCCCGTCCAGGGAAAAGGGCCGTCCCACCGCGGCGCAGTCGAGGGTGTTCTCCTCGACGATCACCTCGTAACAGCACGCGCCGTCACGGCGGGTCGCGTCGCTCTCCACCGACACGATCGTGTCTTTCTCCAGCTCTCTGTCCTTGCCGTCGCAGGGCCGGTAGATGGTCATGAACTCCTCCAGCGCCGCCTCGCGGTCCAGGCAAGCCCCGAGCTCGTCGAACCAATCGAAGCAACGGAACTCCTGGGCGCTTTCGGCCTCGGCCGCGGCCTCTCCGCAGCCCGGCGCTGCGACGAGGAGCGCTGCGGCCGCCGAGGGGCCAGCGCTCTGCAAGAGACGGGCGATGAGCGTTCGTCGAAAGGATCGGTCGAGCAGCATGACGTGCACCTCCAGCCCCTGCCCGCTGCCTCATGAGCACGGCGAGGAGCTCGGAACAGGGCGGCTTGTACCTGACGCTCCAGCCCCCATCGCAAGACATGGTCCACCGCCGCGCGGGGCGCGATCGCGTCGAGACCAGCGGTTTTCGCGGGGAGCGCAGCGGCCCCCCTCGATCGTCACGCCGCAGCGCTGACACACTCCGGCACTGCCCCGCCCGGGCGCGACCGTGGCCGCGCCCGGACCTGCGCGACGGCGCCGCCTACAGGGGGCTCACGTTGGTCGTGAACGACGCGTTCCGCAGGATGCGCCGCTGGCCGAGCGGCGTCGTGAAGCCGTTCTCCTTGTGGAAGGTCGAGGTGCTCCCGCCGCAGCTCGGATCGTCCCCGCCCCACCGCTCCGGGCAATGCGCCAGGATGTAGTCGCGATCCGGATTGCTGCCGCCGGGGCCCGTCCACCGGGTGTGCTTGATGCAGGCGGCGCCGTCCGCCGTCCACTCGGCCTCGAGGCTCATGCCAGAGTCCACGGTCTCGGTCTGGATGCCGAGCGCATCCCAGACGTCGATCGCCGTCCCGGTCTGGGTGTGCGGCACGCCGTCGCCGCAGTAGTCCGCGCGCACCATGCGGATGCACGCTTGATGGAAGTACGAGAGATCCCTGTCCTCGCAGCCGCTCGCATTGCACTCCGCCTCGGTCACCCATTCCCTGTAGCCCCACTCCGCGCACTTCCCGATCGCCGCGCCCTGACAGGCGAACGTGAACATGCCCCCGTCGTCCGAGTGGACCCCCGTCACCGCGTTCCACGTCCCCTTCACCGGGATCGCATCGAGGCCCTCGCCGCAGATGTTCACCCAGACCCCGGGGCCGGCGCTGTACTTCACCGTGTAGTACTGGATCCCGTCGCGCTCGACGACGTTCGTGACGCGGACGAGCACCGACGACCCATCGTCCAGGACCGCCTCGACGTCCGCGCCGATGAAGTCGGCCCCGGCGACCGGCGCGCCGTCGCCCTCGCGCGTCCCGACCAGCGTCGTCGCGTCCAGCGAGACCCCGTTGAAGCGGACCCCGTTGAAGCGGACCCCGTTGAAGCGAACCCCGTTGAAGCGGACCCCGTTGAGGTTCACGCCGTTGAGCGTGCTCATCGCGAACGAGCTCTCCGCCAGCGCTTCCTCGTCCTCGCCGCCGTCGATGTCCGCGGCGCAACCGGCGCCGAGGGAGTTGAGCCCGACCATCGCCCCTGCCAGGAACCCTCGCTTCAACATGATCGCCTCCGAACGCTGCCGCTAAAGCCGTGACGCCTTGCGCATCGACGGTCTTCCCTCGGGCGGTCGGGCCCCGATCACGCGAGCGATGAAGCCCGCGGCGGCTCGAGCGCCGCAGGCCTCGTCGCCTTCACGGTGGTGGAGGGAACGAGGCGCAGATGCGGAGCCCGATCACCGGGTCGAGGAAGGTGCCATCAACGACGGTCCGGTTGTCACTTCGGACCGAGGTTTGATCATAGATATAAGCACCACCTCGCAACAGCACTTTGTCGGTCTCGATCGAAGAAATGGCCCACTCCAGCACGTTCCCCGCCATGTCATCGACCCCGAACGGACTACGTGAGGCGGGGTGGGAGCCCACCTCATCCGGCCCCATCGTGGAGCTCTCCTTGCCGTAGGTCTCATCGAAGTTGGCGTCGCCGGGAGACAGCCTGTCCCCGTGCGGGAAGATGCGGCTGTCGGCGCCCCGCGCCGCGCGCTCCCACTCGTAGTCGCTGCAGAGGCGGGCTCCGCGCACGCGGCCTGTCCTGTGGAGCCACGCGGCATACTCGGTGGCCTGAGCGAAGGAGATGCCCGTGACGGGGAAACGAAGCCAGTCCTGCTGCGCGCGGACCGCCCGCGATGGATACACGAGCGGCTCTCCTGCCCGCGCGGTATACGCCTGGACCGTGGGCTGAATCGTGAGCTGCCACACACCACTTGGCAGGCGACGCAGCCCCAGGGCGCCTGTCATGGCGCCGTTGCCCGCCTGGATGGACGAGCTGCCGCGGGACTCCTTCGGGAGCTCCTGGATGTAGTCGAGCCACTCCTGGAACGTCGTCTCGTGTCGCGCAATCAGGTACGCGCCTGTGCGGATCTCGTGGAGAGGAACGGTGGAGAGGAACGCCCACCGGTACATGTCGTCGAGGGCGGCGCCGAAGAGGAACCGGCCCGGCGGGATGTAGATGTACCCGGGAGGAACGTCCCCGGCGTGCGGCAGCGGGATGGAGAGCTTCAATGACTCTCCGCGTTGGACCAGGAACGGATAACGCACGATGGTGCGATTCCGCGCCTCGCAGGTGAGCAGGTAGGAGCCCTGCGCGAGCGCGATGCTCGCGAAGGGCGTCGTCCCGAGCAGGCGCTGGCCGGTCAGCTGCCGGCGCCCCTCCGCGTCGCTCTCGTACCGCTCCAGCGTGATGTCCGCGCCGGGGGGATCGGTCTCGATGGCGACCTCTGCGGGCGCGTTCCATCGCTGCCGGCGCGCGCCGTCGGGATCGTACGTGGTCATGCGCTGGAGCAGCTCGTCGCGCAGCGAGGCGTGGCCGCGCGTGTCCGCGGCGAGCGCGCGCTCGTAGAGCACGTCGCCGAGCCGCGCGCGCGCGTCGTTGCGGGCGCCGTCGAGCGTGAGCGCCGCCTCCAGCTTCTGGCTCACCTGCAGCTGCAGCCGCTCGGCCTCGGCGGCGCGACCCTGCGCGCGCTCCCAGAGCGCCTCCCCCTCGTCGCGGCGCCGGCGATCGAACGCCGAGAGCGCCTCCGCGCGGATGGCCTCGGCCTCGGCGCGCTCGATCGCCGCGGCGGACGAGGTGAGCGCGGCCTCGTGGATCTTCCTGTCCGCCCGCGCGGCGAGCTGGCGCGCCGCCCTGAGCTCCAGCGCGCCGTAGAGCAGCGCGGCGACGAGCGGGACGCCCACGACGAGGGCCCACCTGGCCACGCGCTGCGTCAGGACGGCGCGCCGCGACGCCCTCAGGAACGCCGCCTCGCGCGGCGGCAGGTCGGCCGGGTCGAGGTCCCTCGCCTCCTTGAGCTGGCGCGCGCTGAAGAGCGCGTCGCGGCGCCGACCGAGCCGCTCCCACTCGGCGGCCGAGGCGTCGAGGCGCTGGCGCGTCGCGCGCTGCTCGCGCTGCTCCTCGAGCCAGTGGCGCAGCGTCCCCCAGCCGTGGATCAGGGCCTCGTGGGCGATCTCGTAGACCGTCCCCTGCTCGCCTTCGCGCGCGAACAGGAGGCGACCCTGCACGAGCGCGTCGAGCGCGGCGCGCGCCGCCCCGTCGCCGCCCTTCTCCGCGAGCTCGCCCTCGGCGCGCCGCGCCCGCGTGCCCTGCGGGGTGATGAGCGCGCCGAGCAGCCGCCGCGCGGCCGCGTGGACCTCGGGCGGCATGCGGCCGAGCACGCGATCGGCGTGGCGGGCGAGCGCGCCCTCGACCCCGCCGATCTGCGCGAGATCGGCGCTGCTGAGCGGCGCGTCGGGCGCGGCGCGGGCGTCCCAGAGCTCGGCGAGCGCGAACTGGAGGAGCGGCAGCCCGCCCTCGGCGCGCGCGGTGGACTCGACGAGCGCGTCGACGACCGCGTCGGACTCGAACGCGACGCCCTTGGCCAGCGCCGGCCCGGTGATCGCCTCGCGGAGCTTGTCCGCCGACATCGGGCGGAGCAGGTAAAGCGCGCGCTCGATGTCGTCGCCCAGGCCGGAGATGCCGGCGACGCGCGCGAGGAAGTCGCCGCGCACCGTGGCGAGCAGGCGCAGGGAGGGCGAGCGCGCCGCGAAGGCGCTGAGCACCTCGCCGACGAGCGCCGCCTCGCCCGGGCTGCTCAGCGTCGCGAGCTCTTCCATCTGGTCGATGAACAGCACGAGCCCGCCGCGCTCCCCGAGGCGCGCGCGGAGGTCGCGGGCGAGGGAGCCCGGCGCGGCGCGCACGGCCTGGGCGATGCGCTCGGCGGGCGCGCCGAGGACCGGCTCGAGCGCGGCGGCCAGCGCGGCGAGCGGCTGCCGGCCGGGCACCATCATGGCTGCCTGGAAGGCGCGCCCGCCGCCGAGGGCGCCCTCGAGCACGAGCGAGAGCACGCCGGCCCGGCAGAGCGAGGACTTGCCCGAGCCCGAGTCGCCGGCCACGACGATCATGGGCTCGGAGCGGAGCCGGTCGAGGATCGTCCCCGTCTCGGAGCTGCGCCCGTAGAACACGGCGCGGTGCTCGAGATCGAAGACGAGGAGCCCGCGGTAGGGGTTGCCCTCCGGGGCGACGGAGGCGTGGCGGCTCCTGGCGAGCAGCTGTTCGAGCGCGTCGCGCAGCTCGTCGCCCGAGGCGAAGCGGTCGGCCGGGTCGATCTCGAGGCACCGCTCGATGACGGCCGCGAGCCGCGGATCGACGCCCGGCGCGAGGGCGCCGAGGGGCCGGGGCGCCTCGGTCTGGACGACGAGCGGGAGCTCGGTCATCGGCACGTCGTCGTGCGGCGGGACGCCGGCGCAGAGCTCGAAGAGCAGCGCGCCGAGCGAGTACACGTCGGAGCGGCGCGTCGCGAGCTCGTCGCGCCACAGCTCGGGCGGCAGGTAGTGGGGCGTGCCGCCGCCGACGCTCGTCGTCACGTCGAGCAGGCGCGCCGCCATCTCGGCCGCCTCGCGGAACTCGCCCTCGAGCGGCTCATCGCCCGGCGGGATCGCCGCGTCGGCGTCGCCATGCGCTCCTCGCAGGGCCTCGCCGCCAGAGAGCGCGTCCTCGCCGAGCGCGTCGGATCGCCCTCCGGGCATGTCCGATCGGGTCCCGGGCATGTCCGATCGCCCTCCGGGCATGTCCGATCGCCCTCCGGGCATGTCCGATCGCCCTCCTGGGACGTCGGATCGCACGAAAGGGATGTCGTATCGTCCTCCTGGGACGTCGGATCGCGCCCCGCGCGTGTCGGGCCGCGCCGCCGGCTCGAGGAGCTTTGCGAGGCCGAAGTCGAGGAGCTTCGCCTCGCCTTCCGCGGTGAGGACCGCGTTGGCCGGCTTGATGTCGAGGTGCAGCACCCCCCGGCGGTGGGCGGCCGCGAGGCCCCGCGCGAGGCCCGCGCCGAGCTCGAGCACGCGGCGCGAGGGCATCGGTATGTCGACGCGGTCGAGGCTCTGACCGCGGACGAACTCCGAGACGACGAACAGCCGTCCCCGGAGCTCGCCCACGCGGAAGATGGCGACGACGTTCGGGTGCTGGATGCGGGCGGCCGCGCGCGCCTCGGCGAGCAGACGCGCGCGCACCTCGGCGTCCGCGGTCGCCGCGCGGATGAACTTCACCGCGACCATGCGGTCGAGCAGCGTGTCGTGCGCGAGGTAGACGTCGCCCATGCCGCCGCTGCCGAGCTTCTGGAGGAGCCGGTACTCCTCGAACCGGGTCGGCGGGTGGAAGCTCGACGGGCCGGGGCTCTCCGGGCCGAAGCTCGACGGGGCGAGGCTCGACGGGGCGAGGCTCTCCGGGCCTACGCTCGACGGCGGCAGGACGTCGCCCGCCCGCGGCTGCGTCTCCGCGCCGCCGGGGCGCAGGATGGCCTGCGAGAGGGTTGAAGCAATCTTCTCTTTCACGAGGGCCCGCCTCGCGCCAAGCGCCCGGGGACTATACTCGAGCCGAGCGTCCCCTGTGGGGTCCGCCGCCCGACGCCGCGCAGTCCACCCGCGCTCAACCCTGATCCAGGCCCGTCGACTGGCCCGCTATGTAGCGCCACACGCCCTCGCGGCACGCGTAGACCTGCGTGGAGCGGAACCGCGCGCTGAACGGCTCGCCGTGGCAGGTCCCCTCGTCGCGCACCACGCAGGTCACCACGGCGAGCTCGCCGTAGCTGCGCACGCTGACCTCCTCCGCGGTCTGCGCGCTCCAGCGCAGCGCGCCCCCCTCGACCGCCGTCAGGTACTCGGCCTTGCCCCAGAGGGTCCCCTGGGAATTGACGTACGAGAAGTCGTCTGCAAGGAGAAGCGCGAGCTCGGCGAGGTCGCGCTTCACCAGGGCGCGGGCGCGGCGTTCCATGACGTCACGGATGGCTTGCCCGAAGGCGGGGTGTTCGTCGGTCATGGAGGTCCGCGGCTCCACGCAGTGTTACCCGTGCGCCCTGACGCCGTCGACGGTGAAGTCAGGCCGCGACGAGGTGGGGCGTGGCGGACGGCGCCGGCAGGATCGCGGGCATCGGACGGCGGCGGCCTGGGGGTCCGAAGGCCTTGGGGCGCATCGCGGGGCGCGCGAACAGGCGCATCTTTCAATTCGGTTCATGAGGCCGCGTCAACCGCGTAGCCATCGACCCGATCATGAATCAACGATTTTGTTCCGCAAGGCCCGTATACCGCGGAGAACCCTCTTGCGGTTCTTGGCGAGACACATCCACCGGGGTAGCGTGGCCAGGTAGTCGCGGTCGGCCCAATGCATCCGCAGCCGCTCGCGCAGGGGACAGGCCATGTAGATCTCCAGGAGCGCGAGGTGATGGCTGTTGATCGCATGGAGGGTGTGGCCGCAGCACGCGACCCGAAGCCAGTACCGATACCCGCTCGGGTTCTGCTCGATGTGCCCGCATCGCGAGCAGCTCAGCGCCTCCTGGGGCGGCTCATGGCGGCGGGCCAACTCGGCACGTTCGCAGCAGCGCGGACAGGCGACGAGGAGGATCGTCACCGAACCCGGAGTGATGGGTCTCGGGCTGTGATCGTATTCCTCCCGAAACCGTCGTTTCACTGGTGCCTCTGCCCACCGAACTATCAATCGATTGGTCCACCGAAGCCGCCGGGCCAGGTCTCTCCAGATCGTCGCGTCTCGTGAACGCCCCCACGAAAGTTTTCAGGAGCGGCTCTGCGTCGCAAGGCCCAATTGCTGTCCCGCGCCATGGGGCAGTCGGTGTCTCCCTCGTCACGCTGAAGGAGGCGGCTGCCGCGAGGTGTCGCGATCTACGTCAGCGCTTCCTCTGCACCGGCCGCGGTCACGGCCTGCTCAAGCCATCGGTGCAACGTGGGCATGTCGACGCAGCCGTCGATCTGCGCCTCCAGCGCGGGACTGAGCGCGAGCCCACGCCGCGCCAGCACCGTGCGCAGCGCGGCGCGCGCTTCGATCAGCCGGCCTTCCTGCTGGCCTTCCTCGATGAGCTCCTCCTTCACCTCCGGGCTATCCGCGAGCAAGGTGCGCAGGATCCCCTGCCGGCGCGCCTCGATCTCCGGATCATCGGAGCGAGCGAACCGCCGCTTCAATTCCTCCTGGGTCCACGGTGACATCGGCATGTACTGTAGCATGGAGAGCACCCATTCCACTTCCCGCCGCGGTGCGACCCACCGGGCGAAATCGTCCAGGGCCCGTCCCGAGCGCGCCACCAGGAACGGCACCAGCTCGTCCCGCAGCGGCAGCTCGTTGGCCGCGATCCAGAGAAACTGAAACGGCGAGGGGCCGATGCGGTAACAGCCTGGCGCAAACCGCTCCAGCGCCCGCACGCCGTGGAGCCACGACGGCACGTGGGGAGCGACGAACCACAGCGGCTCCTCCCCCATCCACGGCGGGACGCGCTCCTCGACCCGCTCGACCTCCCGCGCCTGCCGGCGCAGCAGCGCCCGCTTGAGCTCCACCACGTCCACGTGATCGCCGGGCATCTTCAGCTCGACGAGCGTTTCGTCATGTCCCCGAGCCTCCGGCCATGGCGCAGCCAGGGGAGCCAGGCCGTCGGGCCGCAGCACCCGGAGGTAGCCGTCGGCCTGCACCCGATCGAGGCGAACCTCGGGCGCCTCCTGCCATTCGGCGGCGCCGCCCGTGACCCGCACCGCTTCCTCCGCGAACGTCTGCTTCGCGAACCGGTCCAGCTTTCCCACACGGCTCTGATATCGATGCTCGGGCACAAGCGCACTTGAAATAACCACTCTCCTCGGCAGAAATAGAGAGATCATTCCGGCAGGACGCGCGTAATTGCGTGAGCCTGGGTGCGCCGGGGACCCGGAGACTCACGACGGCCGGCGGGCATGGTCGTGCCGCCCTCCGAGGACGAGCCCCGCGTGCATGCTCGAACCGATCCGAGCGTTCCCCAGGCGGTCCGCCGCCCGACGCCGCGCGACGGGCTGGCCAACGGGCGCGCAGATCTGCTCTGTTACGGTGCTGCGGCTGTTGTCTACACCGGCCACGGCGACCTCGCGTGGCCAGGAGCGATCTCGAGGTGGCAGCGAACATGCGCAGATCCCCGCGGAACGACGCCGGCCTCCCCCGTGGCTCACGGACCTGGGAGCCATGAGCGACATCGACGTCCGGCTCGCCTGCGAGCCGCTCGGTGAGTGCGTCGTGCTGGAGCTCGCGGGGCGCGAGGCCATGGATGCCCTCTCGTCCTGGGAGGTGCGCGTCGCCGTCCCCGACGAGGTGGATCTCGCGGCGCTCCTCCGCGCCCCGGCGACGCTCGCGCTCGTCGACCCCGCCGAGGGCTCCGAGCGGCTCGTCCGCCTCCTCGTCGTCGAGGCGAGCTGCGATCTCCGCCGCGGCCGGGGGCGGATCTACGCGCTCCGCCTCTCGGATCCGCCATGGCTCCTCACGCTGCGCGGCGGCTACCGGGTCTTCCTCGAGAAGACCACCGAGCAGGTCGTGACCGAGGTGCTGGCGGGCGCGGACATCCCCACGGCGGCGATCGAGCCGCGGCTCGCGGACGCGTACCCGGTGCGGCCCCAGTGCGTCCAGTACGCCGAGGCGGAGTGGGCGTTCATCGAGCGCCTGCTGGCCGACGAGGGGATCTCGTACTGGTTCGACACCACGGCCGAGGGCGAGCACCGCATCGTCCTCGGCGACGGCAACGGCTCGCACGACGGGATCGAGGGCGGCGCGGCGCTCCCCTACGCCGGGGCCCGCGGGGCGAAGCTCGGCGCGCGCGCCCTCTCGTCGCTCGAGTGGGAGGAGCGGGCCGTGGCCGATCGGGTCACGGTGCGGGACTTCGACGTGCGCCACCCGGACGTCTACGTCGACGGCCACGCCGGCGAGGGCGAGCTCGCGTGGCTCGAGGTCCCGGCCGGCGTCCCCACGGCCGAGGCCGCGAAGGCGCGGGCCCGGAGGCGGCTGGAGCAGCTGCAGCGCGACAAGGTCACCGTCACGGGGGAGAGCGACTGCATCCGCCTCGGGCCAGGGCGCCTCGTGGAGATCACGGGCGCGGGGGCGGACCTCTTCGAGCAGCGGATGCTCGTCGCCGAGCTCTCCCACCGCTACGCGCGGCCGAGCCGCGACGGCGGCGCGGCCACGCCCTACGGAAACCGGATCGCGCTCAGGCCGACGAAGGCCGCGGACGGCGGAGATCACCCGCCCTTCCGGCCCGCGCTCCGCCCGGCGCCCGCGGTGGAGCACATCGACAGCGCGGTGATCACGGGGCCGCCCGGCGAGGAGATCCACGTCGACGATCTCGGCCGGATCAAGCTGCGCTTCCTCTGGGATCGCTCCGGGATCGCGGACGACCGCGCCTCGCACTGGATCCGCTGCCTCCAGCACCCGCTCGGCGCCTCGATGTTCCTGCCCCGCGTGGGCTGGGAGGTCCACGTCGGCTACCTCGACGGCTCGCCGGATCGCCCCTTCGTCCTCGGCCGCGCCTACAACGCGACCGCCGTCGCGCCGTTCCCGCTCCCCGCGGCGTCGGCGACGACCGCGCTCCAGTCGTGGACCACGCCGAGGAGCGGCGAGACCCAGGGGATCACGATGGTCGACGACGCGGGCGCGGAGGCGCTCTCGGTCCACGCCTCGCGGGATCTGTCGGTCAAGGTCGGCGGCCCGGAGACGACGCGGATCGACGGCGACGACGCGCAGGTCGTCGGCCTGTCGCTCACCAGCAACGTGCTCGGGAGCCACACCGCGCGCGTCGGGGCGACCCAGCGCGTCGACGTGGGGCAGGAGATGCTCCTCTCGGTCGAGGGGGCGAGCTCCGAGCTCGTCGGCGGGGCGGAGCTCGTCGACGTCACCGGCAACCGCGCCGTGCTGGCCAGCGGGTCGTGCGTCGAGGTCGTGGGCGGCGGCTACGCGCTGCTCTGCAACCAGTCCAACGTCAACGTGAGCGGCGGCTGCTCCCGGGTGGTGCTCGGGACGACGTCGATCGCGAGCGGCCTCGGCGTCACGGAGTCGGTCGCGGGAGCGCGCACCTACGCCTGCCGCGGCTCCCGGACGATCCGCTGCAGCAGCTACGCCGAGTCGATCAACGGCGGCAAGCGGAGCCAGGCGGGCGCGGTGCACGAGCGGGCCGCGGGGAACGTCGGCGTCAAGGCGTCGATCGGGACGATCACGGCCGGGAAGGTGTCGATCGGCGCGGGCGGGAAGGTGTCGATCAGCGCGCCGGTGGTGACGATCCAGGCCAGCGGCAGCATCGCGGCGGGCACGATGAGCTTGGGCGGCGGCAAGCTGAAGACGACCGGCGGCGTCACCCACGTGGACGGCGGCACGACCCGGCGCGCCAGCGGAAAGGCGGGCAAGTGAGCGAGCGACCCATCCTGCTCGAGATCCCCGGCGTGGACGCCGAGCTCCGCGTCCACGCGTGCCAGGTCGAGGAGCGCGCCTGCGCCCCGACGGTGGCCCACGCGCGCTGCGCCGCCTTCGTGGGCGGCGAGCCGACCGAGCTCGCGGCGCTCGATCTGATCGGCCGCGCCGCGACGCTCACGCTGCGCTTCCACGGCGTCGAGCGGCGCTTCGCGCTCGCGGTGGAGGCCGTCGAGGAGCGCGACGCCCACGCGCGCGTGACCCTCGCCTCGCCGGTCGCCCGGCTCGACGAGACGCGCGACTACCGGGTCTTCGTCGACGAGAGCGCCACCGAGATCGCGGCGCGCGTCCTCGGCGATCACGGCGTCCGCCTCGACCTCCGCGCCCGCCGCGCGGCGGCGAAGCGGCCCCACTGCGCGCAGGTCTTCGAGAGCGACCTCGGCTTCTGCGCCCGCCTCCTCGCCGAGGAGGGCATGAGCTGGTTCCCGGACGAGGGCGATCCCACGCTCCTCCACGTCGCCGACGCGCCCGAGACGTTCCTCGACACCGGCGCGGCGATCCCGTGGCGCGACGAGGCGGGGCTCGTCCCCGGGCGAGCCCTCACCGCGGCGCGGATCCGCAGGCGGGTGGCTGTCGAGAAGGTCGCGCTCAAGGCGTACGATTTCACCCGGCCAATGCTCGATCTGAGCGGCGCCTCGGGCGAGGGCGCGCTCGAGTGGTACGAGGTCCCGGGCGGCCTCGACGATCCGGACGCGGGCCGCGAGCTCGCGGCGATCCGCCTCGCCGAGCGCCGGGCCGGGGCGACCTCGCTCGAGGGCGAGGCCACGGCGCCGGAGCTCCGCGCCGGCGAGATCGTCGAGGTGACCGACCCGCCCGAGGAGCTCGGCGACGCGCGCTGGCTCGTGCTTGCCGTCGTGCACGAGGCGAGGGCGGAGGGGGGTCCGGAGGAGCTCGCTTACCGCGCTCGCTTCGAGGCGGTCCCGGCGCGCGACGGCTTCCGCCCGGCGCGCCGGGCCCCCGAGCCTCGCGGCGGCGCAGGGACCGCGGTGGTCACCGGGCCGCCGGGCAAGGAGATCGCCCTCGACGAGCACGGCCGCAGCCGCCTCCGGCTCCGCTGGGATCGCCAGGGCACGCGCGACACGTGCGGCACGTGCGGCACGTCAGACGACCGGAGCTCCGGCTTCGCCCGCGTGACCCAGCCGCAGCTCTCGGGCGCGATGCTGAACCCGCGGGTCGGCTGGGAGGAGCTCGTCGGCTTCAGCGACCGGGGCGGGGAGATCCCCGTGATCCTCGGCCGGCTATACAACGCCGTCCAGGCGCCGCCCGCCGCGCTGCCCGCGAAGAAGGTCGAGACCCGCCTCGGCACGCGGGCGACCCCCGGCGGCTCGGGCGGCAGCGGCGTCGGGATCAGCGACGAGGCCGGGAACGAGCGCCTCGGGCTCGACACGTCGGGCGACTACCGGGAGCGGACGGAGAACGACAAGCGGACCGAGATCGCCGGGCGATCCGAGCGCGTGGTCGGCGGCGCCCGGACGGTCGAGGTCAAGGAGCGGCGGGTCGAGAAGGTGGCGGGCGCGCTGTCGCTCGAGGTGGGCGGCGAGCGCAAGGTGGCGGTCGACTCGAACTACGGGCTGAAGGCGGCCTCCGAGGCGATCACCGTGGGGGGCGCCCGCGTGATCCGCGCCGGCGGCGACTACCTCACCGTGACGCCGAGCTTCGTCCGGATGGTGGGCGGAGTGAAACAGGAGGTCGGCGTCGAGCACCAGAGCGTGTTCGTCAAGGGCGCCTCGACGCTGCTCGTCGGCGGCTCGGTGAGCACCACCGCGGGCCCGTCGGAGTCGGTGGGCGTGGCCGGCGCGGCGATCGTGAAGGTCTCGGGCGCGCAGACCATCGACGCCGGCTCCTACGGCCTCACCGTGCGGGGGCTCTACGCAGAGAGCTTCGGCTCGCGCAGCGTCACCGCGGGAGGCGACGTCGCCGAGAGCTTCGGCAAGATCACGACCACCTCGCGGGGCGCCGCCGACATCGCCGGCGCCGAGATCGCCGTCGAGGCGGCCGCGAAGCTGACGATCAAGGCGCAGGGGGTGACGATCACCATGACCCCCGGCTCCATCACCATCTCGGGCAAGCTCGAGGGCCCGACGTCGAGCGTGGAGGAAGGGGTTCATCACTATGGCTAGGTCGCGCACGGTTCAGCAATCGACCGCCCGCCCCGCGCGGGGCGAGGCGAAGCCCCTCGGCCCCGGGCTCCACCCGGGGGTCGTGGAGATGATCGTCGCGCGCGGCGAGGAGAGCGACGCGCGCCCCGCGTTCCAGGTGCGCTCGAGCGACGGGCGCCGGCTCCTCGCGACGCTCGCCGCCGGCGTCTCACCCGCGTTCATCGAGGAGTGCATGCGCGAGGGCCGCACCGTCGTGCTCGCGGACGCGCACGGGGGCGTCGCCATCCTGGGCGCGCTCCAGACGGCCTCGGCGCCGGCGCCGGACGCGCACGGGACGCTCGCGCTCGACGCCCGCCACCTCCGGCTCCGCGCCAGGGAGACGCTGGAGCTCGAGGTGCCGGGATCGAGCCTCCGGATCGAGCCCGGCGGCGCGGTGCGGATCGAGGGCGACCGGCTGGTGATCGACATGGCGGCGCTCGTGCGGATCTTCTCGGCGCGGGTGGAGCTGCCGTGAGCGGCGTCGCGCTGACGATCGAGGGCGATCCGGATCTCTCGCCTTCGCGCGTCCGCGGCGTGGAGCGGCTCGGAGAGGCCTCGGCGTTCGAGATCGATCTCCATGGCCCGAGGGACGCGCTCGTCGCGCCCGGGAGCGTGCTCCGCAAGGCGGGACGGCTCGCTCTGGACGCCCCCACGGGGAGCCGGACGTTCCTCGGCGTCGTCACCCGGTTCGCCGTGATCGCGAGCGATCACGAGCACCTGCGAGCTTACCGGCTCACGCTCGCGTCGCGCTTCGCGTTGCTCGCGCTCACCCGGAGGGCGCGCACGTTCCAGGAGATGACTGCGCCGGAGATCGTCGAGCAGGTGGTGCGACGGGGCGGCTACAGGACCGTGCGCAAGCGGCTCGCGACGTCCTACCCGAAGCGCCGCTACGTCGTGCAGTACCAGGAGAGCGACGCGACGTTCGTCCGGCGGATCTGCGAGGAGCACGGGCTGTATTTCCGGTTCGAGGACGACGGCGAGGGCGAGGTGTTCGTCCTCGAGGACGACTCCGCCTCCGCCGAGGACGCCTACCCGGGCGGCGTCGCGCTGGTCACCCGCAGCACGCTGGACGAGCCGGGGCCCGTCGCGGTGGACGCGGCGCGGCGGCTCCGGCGCGCGGTCGGCAAGGTCGTCCTCCGCGATCACAACCCGGATCAGCCCCGGCTCTCGCTCGAGGCCGAGGCCTCGGGGGGCGTCGAGGCGGAGCGGGACGTGGAGGTCTACGAGGCGCCCGGCGGCTTCGCCTCGCCGGCGGAGGGCGCGGCGCGCGCGCGGATCCGGCTCGAGTCGCTGCGCGCCGAGGCCGCGCGCCTGTCGTTCGACAGCAACGCGCTCGCGCTCTCGCCCGGCGCGCGCTGCCGCCTCGTGGAGGCGCCGGACCACCACGGCGTCGTCCAGGCGGCGGGCGACTGCGTGGTGACCGACGTCGCGCTGCGCTGGGACGCGAGCGACGGGGTCCTCCGCGCCAGCGTCGGGGCGATCCCGGCCAGCGTGCCGTTCCGCCTGCCGAAGGTCACGCCGAGGCCGCGCATCGCCGGCGTGCAGTCGGCCTGGGTCACCGGGGAGCGCGGGCAGGAGATCCACCCCGACGCGCTCGGCCGCGTCCACCTCCGCTTCCACTGGGATCTGCACGGCGAGGGCGACCAGCGGAGCAGCCTGCCCGTGCGGGTGGCGCAGCCGCACCTGCCGGATCCGATGCTCCTGCCGCGCGTGGGCTGGGAGGTCTTCGTGATGTTCGAGGACGGCGATCCGGATCGCCCCGTTGTGCTCGGGCGCTCGTACAACGAGAAGCAGCGGCCGCCCCTCGCGCTGCCCGCGAACAAGACGGTGACGTCGATCGCGACCGACAGCTCGCCCGGCGCAGGGGCGCGGACGGCGATCCAGATGGACGACGCCGCCGGCCGCGAGCACGTCCTCGTGCACGCGCCCTTCGCCAAGGAGACGACAGTCGGGGGCGACCACGAGGCGCAGACGCTGAAGAACGAGGATCTCCAGGTCGGCGCCGCCCTGCAGGCCGAGGTCGGGGGCGACGAGTCGACCTCGGTGCACCTCGGGTACATCGGCGGCTACGGCTCCCGCAGCGTGACGGTGGGCGCCGCGCAGCGACAGAGCGCGGGGGGCAACTTCGTGAGCGAGGTGGGCGCCGAGACGGCCGTGGTGGGGGGGATGCTCGTGGAGCAGGCCGGCAACCCCGTGAAGGGCGCGGCCAATCTCGCCGCGTCCGCGCTGCTGTCGAAGGTGAGCGCGCGGGGCGCCGCCGGGCAGATCGCGGCGTCCGCGATGGGCGCGTCGCGCGCGGCCTACGAGGGCTACCAGGCGAAGGGCGCGGAGGGCGCGCTCGCCGCGATCAAGGACAGCGCGGCGGGCAGCGCGATGTCGCTGCTGCCGGGGGGCGAGGCGATCCTGGCGGCGGTGAAGGGGTCGTCGAGCCCGATGCCGTGGGATCACGGCCGGCCCGCGCAGGGCGAGGCGGCGCCGGGCGGCGGGACCGCGGGGGCCAGCGGCGCAGGCGGCGGCCCGGCGGGCCCCGGCCCGGGCCACCGCAGCGTCGTCGCGAGCGGCTCGTACACCGAGACGGTGGGCGCCCTCTACGCGCTGACCACGCCGGGCCCCGTCTCGTGGGTGACCGCCGGCCCCGCGACGACCGTGATCAACGGGAGCCACACGAGCAGCGCGGCGAGCGCCGGCCTCCAGGTGGGCGGCGGCCTCGGCGAGTGGCTCGGATCGCTGAACATCGGCAGCCGGGGGGCGATCACCCGGAGCGTCGCGGGGGCCATGACCTCGGACGTGAAGGGCGCGCTGAGGATCAGCGCGGGCGGCTCGTACACGCTCACCGCGAAGAGCGCGCTGACGCTCGAGGTGAGCGGGAACCTGAAGCTCGGCGGCAGCCCGATCACCTTCCGGTGCGGCGCGTCCGAGATCTCGGCGACGCCGGCGGGCGTCACGATCAAGTCCCCCTCGATCACCATCACCGGGAGCTCGAAGCAGTCGGGCTCGCTCACGCACCGATGAAGCTCACCGTGCTCGGCCTCGGCCTGGTCTCGCCCGCCGGCGCCTCGGCGCGCGATCACGTCTTCTTTCCGCGCGCCGGGGCGCCGCCGCCCCCGCCGTCGCCGTTCATCGGGCCCGACGGGCGCCGGATCGACGCGCGCCACTGCCCGTGGATCAGGCCCTCGCAGGCCGACGCGGGCCGCCTCCTCGCGCTCGCCCGAGGCGCCGTCGCCGAGGCCCTCGCGGCGCTGCCGGGGGGCGACGCCGCGGGGATCCCGCGCTTCGTCGTGACGCCGGCGCCACGGCCGGGGTTGCCCGAGGGGGCGCTCTCGGAGCTGGCCCGCGCGCTCGGCCCCGCGGCGCAGCGCTTCACCGGGGCGGCGGGCGCGTTCGCGGCGCTGGCGCGGATCGCGGAGCTGCTCGCGGGCGGCGCGGGCGGCGCGGGCGGCGCCGCGCTCCTCGTCGGCGTCGACTCGTACGCCGGGGTGGACGCGCTCGCCGAGCGGCGGCGGAGGCCGGAGAGCCCGTGGCTGCTCGCGCCGCCGCCGCCGTCCGAGGGCGCGGGGGCGCTGCTCGTGGCCTCCGCGGAGCAGGCGTCGCGGTGGGGGGTGGCGGCCGTGGGAGAGATCGTCGCGAGCCGGCACGCGCCGGGGCGCGCGACCGACGAGGACGACGAGCCCGTCGACGCGGCGGCGATGACCGCGCTCCTCCGCAGCTTGCCTGCCGATGCCGGGTCGATCCAGGCCGTCTTCGGGCAAGGGCGTGTTGGCGCGCTCCGGTGCCGGGAGTGGCAGTTCACGACGGCGCGGTGCGCGGAGCGGCTCTCGCCGACGTATTTCGATCGCTGCCTCGAGGCGGAGATCGGCGAGCTCGGCGCCGCGGCGGGCGTGATGGGCCTCGCGTGTGCGTTCGCGACGCTCCGGCACGGCGCGGCGCCGGCCGAGGCCGGGAGGTCGTTCGTGGCCTGGGCGATCTCCCGGGATGGCACCCGCGGGATCGCGCTCGGCGCCGCGCCGCGCACGGGAGCGGGCAAGGTCGCGGCGGGAGCGGAGGGGGCGCTTCCGGTGATGACGCCGCTCTCGGGGGCGGTGATCGCGCGGGGGGTGGAGCGCGAGGCGTTCGTCCCGCCGCCGGTCGAGGCGGAGGAGCCGGGAGACGAGGCGTGGCTCGAGGAGGGCGCGGGGGAGGTGGGCGCGGCGGCGGCGATCGCTGCGGCGAGCATCGCGGCGGCGACCGTCGCGGCGGCGAACGATGTGGCGCCGGCGCTCCCGGAGTTGCCGCGCGAGAGCGCACCCGCGCCGCTGGTGCGGCTCGACGCGAGGCGCGTGACCGAGGTCACGCTGGCGGGGTTCTACGCGTCGGTCGTGGATCATTGCGCGGAGCTCGTGGCCGCGCTCGCTCGCGACCGCGTCGAGGGGCGGCGCTCGTGGCTGCCTGAGACGGAGGCGCGGATGCTCCGGCAGATCGACGCGATCGTGGCCGCGGGGCCGCGGGCGCTGATCGAGGTCGCCGCGTTCTGGGAGCGCTGGATGGATGACGCGTGGAAGTCGTTCGCGGGCGCGATCTCGCTCACCGCCTTCGCGGGGGACGACGCGCTCGCCGCGATCCACCGGGCGGCGCACCTGCTCCCGCAGGACGCCGAGGACCATGCGATCGCCGTGGCCGAGGCGCTCGCGCTGGTCGAGCGGCCTGGGCTCGCGGGGCTGGCGCGGGCGCTGTCGGCGTCGGCGCACCCGATCGCGCGGGCTGCCGGCGTGAACCTGCGCTCGATGCGCGGCGAGCTGCCGGTCGAGGCGCTCGGCGCCGCGCTCGCCGACGAGCACGACGCGGTGGTGCGCGCCGGGATCTGGGGCTGTGAGCGGCTGTCGCCGGCGCAGCGTGCGCGCTTCGTCGAGCACTTGCGAAGGCTGAGTGGAGAGGCATCCCCCGCCGTGGCCTGGTCGGCGGCGCGGGTGCTCGTGATCGGCGGCGAGGTGGAACTCGTGCGCGACGAGGCGCTGTGCGCACGGCTCGGGCCGTACGCGACGGAGCTGTTCGCGCTGGCCGGGGAGCCGGGCGACTGGCCCCGGCTCGAGAGCCTGCTCGGCCGCCACCGGGCGACACGCGGGGCGCTCTCCGCGGTGGCGCGCTTCGGCTGCCCGGCGAGCGCCGGGTGGATGATCCAGCGGCTCGACGACGAGACGCTCGCGGACGATGCGGCGGAGGCGCTGCGCACGCTGTTCGGGCCGGTCGTCGAGGAGGCGCGGGAGCTGGAGGCCGGGGCCTGGCGCGAGGCGATCGCGGCGCAGCGGCTCGATCCGAGGGCGCGTTACCGCGGGGGGCGAGCGCTTTCGATCGCGGTGGCGGCGGAGGAGTGCGCATCGGGAAGGCTGTCGCGCGTCGCCGTGGAGGCGCGGGTCGATGAGCTGCGCGCACGGCTGAGGCTGCCCGATGCGGTTGACGTGAGCGGGTTCTGGGCGAGGGCGGAGGCGAACCTGGCGGCGTTGCTGAAGGTGGCGCGGAGCCGGGGCTGAGGGGCGGGGGCGAGCGGGAGAGGAAGAGGGAGAGAACGCCGTGGCGACGATCAATTACAAATATATCGCGACGACGCGGAGCAATCATTTCTGTCCTGGCCCCGTCGCGGCCATCAGCGCATCGCCGCCGCCGCCGCCGACCGGGCCAGTACCAGGCCCATTCTGGTACGTCGCCCGATCGTCGACCGCGACGGACACCAGCGAACGGATCGAGGTTGGCGGCGCGCCGGTGCTCGTGCACGGCAGCTCGATGGGTGTCCAGGCGCCGGGCAACATCCCTTGCCAGTCGACGGGCGGCGATGTTGTGTCGCACGTCGTGAACAACGTGTGCAATGTCTACACTTCGTCAATGATCGTTGCGGCAGGCCATCGTGGGCTCGTCTGTACCGGCGACATGGCGGTTCTCAACGCAGCAGGCGTAAAGATGCAACTCGCCCAGCTCAGCGGGGTGCTCCTGGCGGCTGATATCATCCAAGTCGCAACAGCTGACAACGCCACCGTGAACATGACGGTGGTGCTCGATCCGATTTCCGTCGCGTCCGGCGCCATGATCGACGAGACCCTGGATCTATCGATCCCGGGGCTCATTCCGATCGACTGGAAGCGCCTCTATAGCTCCGCGCGCGCCGGCGAGCACACGCCGCTCGGTCGCGGCGGTTGGACGCATACCTACCACCAATGGATCGAGATCGACGGCGACACGCTGCACCTCCGTGACGCGGACGGCGCGACGATCACCGTACACGATACGGCACCACGCGAGCCAGCCTTCCACCGCGGTAAGCGCCTCGTGGTCACCCGCGATACACGTGGCGGCGCCACCGTGTTCTCGCTCGACACGCGCCTCACCCGGACCTTTCGCCCGAGCGGCAGCAGCCGCGCGCTCCTCCACGAGATCAGCAATGGATCCGGGCACAGGGTTATCCTCGAGTATGACGCAGAGCGGCTCGCGCGCATCATCGACACCGCGCGCCGAACGATCGCCCTGACCCACGACGACGACGGCCATATCGTGCGCCTCGACGTCTTTCTTCCCGGCGGCGAGCGGCGCGCTCCGGTCCACTCGATCTCGTACGCGTACAGCGACGGCGGCGAGCTCGTGCGGGCGACGGATCCGCTCGGCCACGCGGAGACGTACGGCTACGACGAGCAGCGTCACCTCAATCGCAAGACGCTGCCGACCGGCCTCTCGTTCTACTACCTCTATGATCCCGAATCCGGCCGCTGCGTCCGCTCCTGGGGAGACGGCGACCTCCACGCCGGCGATCTCACCTACGATCTCCAACAGGGCATCACTCACCTCACCGGCACCCCGGAGCCCCGCGTCTTCACGTGGCGGCCCGGGGACGGCTCGGTGGTACGCGAGGCATCGACCGATGGCCTCTTCGTGCGCGATCTTGAGTTCGACGCCGATGGCCTGCTCCTCACGGCGAAGAACGCGACGGGAGACGCCCTCACGCTCACCCGCGACGGGCGGGGGAACATCACGAGCATCACCGATCCCCTGGGCCGAGCGATTGAGCTCGAGTATTCGGAAGATCTCCTCGTACGGCGCCGCGCCGACGGTCTGACCACCGAGTACAGCTACGACCACCGGAATCGACTCATTTCGGCAAAATATGCGTCCGGAGCTCACTTGTCGCTGACGTACGACGATTACGGGCGCGTCGCCGCGATGCACGGACCGGACGGGATTCGCGCCGGCTTCCTCTACGACGAGCAGCACAACGCGATCGAAGAGCACACGCCCCGCGGAGGGGTCCGTCGATGGCGCCACGACGCGCTAGGACGGCCAGTCGTCTACGTCGATCCTCTGGGAAGAATGACTCGCCGTGACCTCGACGCACTGGGCCGGCCGATCGCGCTCCACTTGCCCGATGGGACCTCGATGCGCTTCGAGCACGATGCGCTCGGCCGCCTCACCCGCCGCATCGATGCGCTCGGACGAGTTGAGACATTCCGCTATGCGGGACTGAAATCCCCGGTAGAAGTAACCGAGCCCGACGGCTCGGTCTGGTCCCTATCTTTCGATCTCAACGAGCGGCTCCAGCAGGTGAAGAACCCGAAGGGAGAGACCTTCGATCTCCGGTATGATCGCGCCGGCAACCTCCGTGAGTACCGCTCGTATGACGGCCGCGTCTCCCGCGCCCGGCACGGAAAGAACGGCCGCTTGGCGCGCGTGGAGAATCCCGACGGCACCTTCCGCCTGCTCCGCCACGACGGGGCGGGGGAGATCGTCGCCGAGGAGACGCCGCACGGAGCCGTGAGGATCGAGACGCCCGAGGAACTCGTCGTCGAGCACATCGTCGAGGATCCAGCGGGGGAGGTGCGAGTGCGCGTCGAGCGCGATCTGCTCGGCCGTGTGGTGACCGAGACACAGAACGGACGGACCATCCGCTACGCGTACGATGCCCAGAATCGTTGCATTGCACGCCACCTCCCGACCGGACACGTAACCCGTTATACCTACGACGAGGAGGGCAACGTGTCGTCGCTCGATCACGACGGCTATCGCGTGGAGATCCACCGCGACCTCGCTGGCTCGGTGATTCGTAAGGTCTTCTCGAGCGCGGGCGTGGAGGCGCGGCGTGGGGTCGACCCGATGGCGCGCCCCACCCGCGACTGGGTCGGCACCGCCGGACGCACGCTCGTGGATCGTCTCTACACCCACGATGCCTCCGGCGCGCTCGTCGAGCGCAACGACCTGCGCTGGGGTGTCACCCACTACCGCTACGACAAGCTCGGGATGTTGCTCGAGGCGAGCAGCTCGAAAGGGCGCGAGTCCTTCGTGTACGACGCCGGGGGATCGTTGAAGCCCGCGAGCTCGGCCTGGGAGATGGCGCCGGGCGGGCTCTTGCTCCGCACCGAGGAGGTCGCATATGCCTATGACGACGCGAGCCGGCGCACGCGCGAGACACGGCCCGACGGAGAGACGGAGTACCTCTGGGATTGCCGCGGCCAGCTCCGCGAGATCCGTCGCCCCAACGGCACACGCGTCCTCTTCGCCTACGATGCCTTCAGCCGACGGATCAGGAAGGAGATCGTCCCGCCCTCCGCCCCGAGCGCGCTCGAGGCGGCAGAGGCGCCGAAGCCCCGCTTGGTCGAGTACCTGTGGGACGGCCTCTGCCTCGCCGCCGAGATCGACTCGGAGCGCGGTGTACGCGTCTTCGTGCACGAGCCGGGGACGATGAGCCCGCTCCTCCAGCAGGAGGGCACGGCGATCTACGCGGTCATCACCGACCACCTTGGCACCCCGACCGAGCTCATTGACCCGAAGGGTGAAGTCGCGTGGTCAGCGCGCCACTCGGCCTTCGGCCTCGTCGTCGACACCGCGCGCCCCGCGGGGGGCCCGCCCGTGGCGTCCCCCTTCCGGCTGCTCGGGCAGTACCACGATGAGGAGACGGGTCTCTGCTACGTCCGCTACCGCTACTTCGATCCCGGGACGGCGCGCTTCTTGAGCCCGGATCCACTCGAGTTGTTCGGCAGCCGCAACCTGTTCGCCTTCGACGGCAGCCCCACCACCCACGCGGACCCGTTGGGCCTTTCCTGTCTCGTCATCGGCAACCCGCTGCACGACAAGGGCGTCCGCCATGCCATAGCGCGCATAACGCCGGACGAGCACAATTATCGTGTCGTGATCCACGGGGAGCCTCACCATGTCGCGTCGACGGACGTCAACGGGATGAACACCAGGCATACACCAGACCAGCTGGTGCAGATGATCCACGCGGCCGGCAATTACAACGGCGCGTTGCTCATCACTCTCAACTCGTGCAACACGGGTCGCATCGCGAATGGCGTCGCCCAGCATGTCTCCTCCGCCTTCCCCAACCGCGACGTCCGCGGACCGAACGATCTCGTCTGGGGGCTCGGCCACTCCATCGCGCCTCCCGTTGGAGTAGCCAACAGCGTGCACTGGAGGCCCACGGCCGAGGAGCTGAGCACCAGCAAGCCCGATCCGACGCGCCCCGGCCAGTGGAACCACTTCAGGAATGGCAAACCGCGCGAGGACAGCCACAACGTGTACGACCAGCACACGGCGCTGACCAAGACACAGCCAATCCATGTGTCTCCGCCGAAAGGTCCGCTACCATTCCGGTGACCCCGGCGAGCCAACCCAGCGCTCCACGGAGCCTCACGTATCGACCTCGCGAAGGCATCCAGTCAGCGGCATGCGTTGCTCAGCCGCGCGCATGATAGAGAACGACATCATTCTGCTTCAGATCTCCGAAGTCAATGGCGAGCCACAGCTCGCCCTCCTCGCCAATGCGGAGCTGATAGTCCGATGGAAAGCATCGGTTCGGATAGAAGAAAATCGAAATGGGCTCCCAAACCTGCCCTTCCACGAGCCGGCAAATAGACAATGAGCCAAAGCGCTCGAACGAAACCACATATAATCCACCCAAGGGCGAGGCCACCAGCTCGCGCTGGACCCATTTGCTACTCAATGGCATTTGCGGAAGCATGTGCCATCTTCCTTCAAGGTGGTAAGCACCAAAGGGCTCCCCGGACGCCAATGTACCTTGCGCGATCCAATCATAGGGAGAAGGACCGAAGTTCACGAAGAGGCTCGACCCGGCCAACTCGGGGAGCGACTGGAAGTCGAGCCTCTCCCCTTCGCTTCCCCCTCGCGGGAACAACCACCATCCAGGCGCAAAGTGTGGTGACCGCTGGATTTCGAAGAGAGTGTCGCCGTCCTTCTTTACCCTATAGGACGACAAACTCAAGAAATCCGGAACGGGACGTTCGACGAACAGAAGTGGGATGGGTCTGTCCGTGCCATCTACCCATCTGAGCTTGCCGTCGACGGCCGCGGCAAGCACCCCGTCCGCCCAACCACGGGCCCACGCGATGCCCGGCTGCTCGACCCATTGCCCACGCCCCTCGTCCCAGCGGAGCATCCCTTCCCTCGGATAGGGCGTTCTGCCCGAGAACGCCCACCCCACCTGAGCCGAGATCCAGGCGCAGTCTGGCCACCGTCCGTCGATGGTACGAATATCCTTCAGGTCGAAAGGCGGCGAGAACACCCCCTGATCATCCGGTGCGGCCACGGCCTCCGTCTTCCGCTGCTCGAGGAGCTGCCCGCCCTGGGCCCTCGCGATGTAAGGGCCCGTGGACGCGATGATCGTTCCCTGGAGCTGGTGCAACCGGATGGGCTGCCGGGATGATGCGATGGCCGTAAACATGCCTGCCTCACTCCTTCCCCTTCGCGAGCCCTCACCGCTTCCCGCGGATCCGTTCACCTGCCTCGACCAGCTCCCGCATCCACTTCATCCGCAGCCCCGGCTCCGTCGCGAACCTCGCCTGCCACGCCGCGTCCTCGGTGCCCTTCGCCTCGCGAGTGAGCCCGTAGCGAGCGATCGTCGCCGTCGCCGTCGCGGGGCTCGCCGCGATCTCGGCGAGCATCGCAGCGTAGTCCTCCAGCGAGAGCCGGGGCCCTTGGGCAGCAGGCGAGCGCGCGCCGCCGCCCGACGACGGAGCGTCCGGTGACCCGGCGAACGGAAGAGCAGGCTTCGTGGCCTTGAACATCACAGGCGCCGTCCCGGCAGTCGACTCCTCCGGTGCCCCGCAACTTGCCGGCGGCTCCGCAGCCGGCAACCCGGAGCTCACCGCGACGCGCTCCTCCACGCGCGAGCCGAACGGCAGCGCCGGCCGGCTCGGCGCCGGGAACACCGGCGCCGTCTCGGCGATCTCCTTCTGCGCGAGCACCGGCTTCGGGAGCTCCGGCGCAGCCAGCGGCAACGGCCCGGACCTCAGCGCAGGCGCAGACGGCTCCACCCTCTCCGCGCCCCCCGGCTTCACGAACGGCAAGATCAGCTTCGATAAATCCCGCGGCAAATCCGCCGTCTCGCCCCGCATCTCCACCACCGCCCGCGCCCTCTTCACGCGCGCCGCCCCGCCGCCTCCGCGTCGCCGCCCTCAGCACCGGCGGCTCCGGCCGCACCTCCGGCACCGGCCCGGGCGCGGCGGCGAGGATCGCCGTCGCCTCGGCGCGCACGCCCCCCTCCGCCACGATCCGCTCCTGCCAGGCGCCGAGCAGCCGGAACACGTCGCCCTCCGACCACGCGGCAGGCATCCTCTCAGCTGCACGCATGATAAAGAACGGCTTCATGCTGCGTCGAATTGCCGAAGTCGATGGCGAGCCACAGCTCATCGTCCTCACTGGCCACGAAGCTGCGTTCGTGCCCGACCTGCAGGGTCGTGTGAAAGGGGATGGGAACGCGCTCCCATTCCCCGCCTCGCGCCAGCCTGTGAATGTAGAGCGCTGACGAGGCGTTCTCTGAAAAGAGGAAAAGCTCGCCCCTGGGCGTAGCCGCCAGGCTTATCACCCGAAACTCCCGTGAAACGGGTGGCAACGGGAGCCACCTCCCCTGGGCGCGGTACGCCAGGAAGGGCTCCCCGGACTCCAGTTCTCCGATGGCCATGGACTCATAGGGTGGATACCCGGCAACCATTTCGATGCCGCTCTCATCCACCCCGGGCGGCCATTCGAGCCTTTCACCATGCTCCTCTCCTCGCGGAAACATCCACCATTCAGGCTGGTGATGGCGCGCTCGCACGATGTGAACAGCGACATCGCCTGCAGTCGTCCTATGAAAATGCGCAGGTGGGTACCAACCATCCCAGACGATCTTCTTGGCGAGCACGGGAGGGATCGGCTTATCAGAGCTGTCCAGCCATCTCAGGGTGCCATCGGCTTCCAAGCCGAGCACCCCGCCCGCCCACTGGAGCACCCATAGGACATCGGGATGCTCCACCCATCGCGCGTGCCGCTCGTCCCAGCGGACCGCGGCGCCCCTCGGCTTCTTCAGCTCCTCCGCCAGCACAATCGCCTCTGCCGGACGCAGCCGCCGGGAGCCCATGCGGATCGTCCACCCCACACCGATGGCAGAAGCCCAGGTGCAGTCAGGCCATCGACCGACCATGCCAACAATCTCGTCCGGGACGATCGCCTCCGGAACCACCCCCTGGGCGTTCGGTGCCCTCACTACCTCCGTCTTCCGCTGCTCATGGAGCTGCCCACCCTGGGCCCGCGCGATGTAGGGACCGGTAGACGCGATGATCGCTCCCTGGAGCCGGTGCAACCGAATGGGCTGCTGTGACGATGCGATGGCCGTAAACATGCCGCGATCCACCTTCCGTCTTATCGCTTCCCGCGACGCCAGTCGCCTGTCTCGAATAGCTCCCGCATCCCCTTCATGCGCGGCGTCCGAGACACACACCGGCCTCGCGGACGACATCCGCTCAGCTGCACGCGTGCTTCAGCCATGCGCGTGGTAAAGGACGGCGCGATGCATGTCTGATTCACCGAAGTCGGCGGCGAGCCACAGCTCATCGTTCTCGCTGGCCACGAGCTGATACGGAGGACAGCCACCGAACCTCGTAGCAATAAGATGAAACAGAGAAGTTCCGCTGCACCTCGCATGAAACGGCACTGAGACACTCTCCCAGTCCCCTCCCGCCGCCAGGCGGTAAATGCGCACTGGCATGGAGTGCGCCTGTGCGCACAGAAATACTTGCCCCGAGGATGTGGTCAAGATGCCCTGCACTTCGTAGTTCTCTCGAAAGGGCGGCAGCCACTTCCATTCCCCCTGAACACGATGTGCAATAAAATTCTCCGCTGACGTCAGCATGCCTGAGGCGAAGAGCCCGTTCGACCGATAGTCGATGAAAATCTCCGCGCTCTGCTCATCCACTCCGGGTGGCCACTCGAACCGCTCCGGCTCGCGCTCTCCTCGCCGAAAGATCCACCAGCCAGGCTCATACTGAGGGGATTTCACGACGCGGATGATGACCTCGCCAGCCCTGGTCACATAAGGATTGTAGGCAAAAATACCCTGAGTGAGCACGGGATCGATCGGCGTGTCCGCGCCGTCCGTCCATCTGAACCTGCCGTCGGATCCCGTGACGAGCACCCCATCAGCCCACTCACCAACCCACTCGTTCTCGGGGTGTTCCACCCAACCACCAGAGGCGTCGTCCCAACGAACCACCACATTCCTGCTGACTTGGGTCCAGAGCGTGGCACCAGGCATCGGCCCCTGGATGGCGCGCATCGCCGGCCCTGCATAGACAAGAGCCCAGACCTGGTCAGGCCACCGGCCCACCATGCTGGTAATCTGCGGCGGGACGGACGGCTCGAGCTGCGGCTGAGCGTCCGGAGCCCCCGGCAACTCCAGCTTCCGCATCTCGTGGAGCTGGCCGCCCTGGGCCCGCGCGACGTGAAACCCGGTAGAGGCGAGGATCGCCCCATGCAGCCTGTGCAACCGGATGGGCTGCGGCGATGATGCGATGGCCTTGAACATACCGTGCTCGACTCCTCCTCCCTCGCTCCCTCACCGCTTCCCGCGGATCCGCTCGCCCGCCTCGACCAGCGCCCGCATCCACTTCGTCCGCAGCCCCGGCTCCGCCGCGAACCTCGCCTGCCACGCCGCGTCCTCGGCGCTCTTCGCCTCGCGGGTGAGCCCGTAACGCGCGATCGCCGCCGTCGCCGTCGCGGGGCTCGCCGCGATCTCCGCGAGCATCGCAGCGTAGTCCTCCAGCGATAGCCGGGGATCATCGGCCGCCGGCGAGCGCGCGCTGCCGCCCGACGACGGCGGGGCGCCCGACGACGACCCCCCGGGCGACGGGACGAACGGAAGCGCCGGCTTCGCGGCCTCGAACATCACAGGCGCCGTCCCGACGCCGGGCGTCCCGGCAATCGACTCCTCCGGCGCCCCGCCGCTTGCCGGCGGCTCCGCAGCCGGCAACCCGGAGCTCACCTCGACGCCCTCCCCCACGCGCGACCCAAACGGCAGCGCCGGCCGGCTCGGCGCCGGGAACACCGGCGCCGTCTCGGCAATCTCCTTCGGCGCGAGCACCGGCTTCGGGAGCTCCGGCGCAGCCAGCGGCGGCAACGGCCCGGACCTCGCCGCCGACGCGGGCGGCTCCACCCGCTCCGCGCCCCCCGGCTGCTTCACGAACGGCAAGATCAGCTTCGATAGATCCCGCGGCAGCTCCGCCGTCTCGAGCGGCATCCCCACCACCGCCCGCGCCTTCTTCACGCGCGCCGCCGCGCCGCCACGAGTTCTCCGCGTCGACGCCCTCAGCACCGGCGCCTCCGGCCGCACCTCCGGCACCGGCCCGGGCGCGGCGGCGAGGATCGCCGTCGCCTCGGCGCGCACGCCCCCCTCCGCCACGATCCACTCCTGCCAAGCGCCCAGCAGCCGGAACACGTCGCCCTCGCCGAGCCCGCGCGCCTCGAGGAACCCGAGCGGATCCTCCGACGCCGTGAACGCGCGGAAGAAATCGAGCCAGGCGCGCAGGTCCGTGTCGAGCGGAGGCACCTTGCGCTCCACGTGCGCCTGCGCCGCGAGGCGGTGCTCGTCGCACGCCGCGAGCAACGCCCCGTCCCCCATCGCGCTCCCGGCGAGGCGCTCCGACCAGGCCTCCTCCGCCGGCGGCCAGGCTCCGGCGGCGATCGCGGCGTGCTCCAGGCTCGCCTCGAGCGAGACGCCCTCGGCCGTGTACGCCAGCACCGCCGCATAGGCCGAGAGCGGCACGCCCGCGATCTCGGGATCCACAGGCTCCCCAGCGCCGCCCGCCGCGTCACCCATCGCCGCGCACCACGACCTCGCGCAGCACCCGCCGGCCCCTGCCGATCGGGAAGACGGCGCGCGCCACGAGCTCCACCCGCCGCGCCTCGGGCTGGATCAGCACCGTGTCGATCGGCGGCCGCACGACCACGCGCTCCCCCGTGTCGTAACGCGCGCTCGCCACCACCGGAAACCCCGGTAGCGCGAAGACGATCGGCTCGAGCGACATGCCGACGATGCCCACCGGATCCCCGGGCGCGAGGTGCTCCTCGAACTGGAGCGAAGGGTGGGCGACGTTGCCAAAGCGGATGTCCTGATCCTCCGGCGGGAGCGGCATCCGCGCCGCCTTCCACCGCTCGTCGAACGTGCCAGCGTGCTCGAGGCGCGGCGACCAGTGCATCATGATCGCGCCGAAGCCCACCGGCGCATGGCGATCCGACGCAGACACGTGGGGCCGCTCCGGGTGCTCGATCTGCGGAGCTTTCGTGTCCACGAGGTCCGCCGCGCTCCTCGCCGCGCCGACGCCGGCCGGGTTCCGGAGATCGACCACCGAGAGGTCCTCCGACATGCCGCCATACGCCCGCTCGTAGACGATCGGCACCCGCTCGAACGGCGCAGCAGGCCCGATCCCGACGCCGAGGACGCCCTTGAAGAAGAAGCGCTGCCCGTGGACGCGCAGGGGCGTGAGCCGCTGCCTGACCCGCACCGCGATGTCGAGCACCCTCACCTTCTCGGGGGCGATCGCGTCGCCGGTCACCACCACGTCCGTGCCCAGCTTGGCGACGCCGAGATCCGACGGGAAGCGGAGGCTGCTCCGCGGACTCTCGGGCTCCCAGGGCTCGTCGGCGACACGGACCGGCGCAGGGTCGTCCGCGAGCCGCGAGCCCCCGCTCCGATCGAGGACGAACGTGCCCTTGACGATGGCGACCAGGACATCGTTGCCCTCGCGATCGAGGAGCGGCACGGGCTGGACGGCGAAGGGGGTCTGGTTCGCGATGCTCACGGACGAGGATCCGGCGGGTGATCTTGCATCCTATACGCAGGCACGCCGCGATCCCCGGAGATCGCTTCAGGCAAACCTGCGCTCAGCGCCCGGTCATGTAGAACGTACCGAGGCACATCTCGTCGGTCGTGCCCTCTCCCCAGACGACATCCCCGGGGACCCGCGGCTGTCCGTCGATGATCGGCTGCTTCTCGGGCGTGTTGTCCCAGTGGCACTCGATCGACAGCTTGTCGCCCGGCTCGAGCACCTTGGGCTCGGCGAGCTTGTAGTTTCCCTGCCAGTGGAAGTCCCAGCGCGGGATGTCGAGCACACACTCCGAGCCGCCGCCGGCGCGCTCGATCTCGAGGCGCGCGCGCGTGCCGAGCGTGTGCATGTGGAGGCCCACCCAGTGGATCTCGATCGGCTCGCTGCCCGCGAGCGCCCGGGAGGGATCGGCCCCCCAGCGGTGGACGACGTCGCTCTCCAGGGCAGGGATCAGCATGGAGTCGCCGCTGAGCCAGGCCGGGTTCGCCCACGGCTGCATCGTGCCCTCCCGCTCGACCGAGCTCTCCAGCATTACGTCGATCGCTGTGCGATCCGGCAGCTTGCCCGCCGTCAGCGTGTTGTAGTGGACCTGCATGATCAGCCTGGAGCCAGGCTCGATCCGGGTGCCCGCGCCCGGCGGGAAGATCATGCTCCCGCCGCCGGGCACCCAGCCGCCGAGCCAGCGCGGCTTGAGCCCAGGGCCGCCGTAGCAGGGATAACCCGGGCCCGGGTCGGCCGCGTCGAGGGCGTCGAGCTCGGCGAGCTGGTCCGGCGCCGCGATGAAGGCGATCACGTGGTGGACGACGCGCTGCTCGCCGGGCCTGATCCCGAAGCCGGTGACGTACCGCACGGCCTCCTCCGGCCAGTCGATCACGAAGCAGCGGTACTCGTCGGGCCCCGTCTGCGGGGTGTACTCGACCGGCATCTCGAGCGTGCGGTCCACACGAGCGAGCGCGGCGCTCGCCGGCGGGTCGATCGGCGGGCCCTCGTCCGCCGGATCACCCAGGGCCGCGCCGCCGTCGACCCACGCGGCAATGGTCTGGATCTGCTGCTCGGACAGGGAGCGGTCACCCACGTACTCGGCGCAGGTGTTGTCGGCCGGCCAGGGGGGCATCGTGCGCTCGACGACGGCCCGCTTGATGGGCGCGGCCCAGGACGCCGCTGTCTCGTGGCCCTCGAGCGAGAACGGCGCGACGCCACCGTCGCTGTGGCACCCCGCGCACCGCGCGTCGAAGATGGGTTTGACGTCCCGGTAGTACGTGACGGCGGCCTGGACGCCGCCGCCCGCCGCGGCCCCGGCGTCATCGCCGCCGCAGGCGGAGAGGACGGCCAGCGCCGCCGCAAGCCATGCCCATGAGCCCGTGATCCCCGCGCACCTCGTCATAGAACACCTGCCTCGTGTCAGCGGCGCTCGTGGACCGCGCCGCTCGCGGGCTCGCGCCGGAGGAAGAACGCGATGACCTCGGCGAGCTCGTCGCGCGCGGCCACGAGGAGCACCGTGGCGCCCCCCGCGACGACGGACGAGCCGCGCGGCGCCTCGACGCGGCCATCCGGGCGGTAGACGCCGGCGAAGACGCACGACGAAGGGAAGCTGGCGCTGCCCGCGATGGTGCTCACCGTGCGGCCCGCGATCACCGAGTCGACCGGGACGTCGAGCTCGAACGCGACCGACTCGCCGGCGCCGAGCACCATCGCGTGGCGGACGCCCGGGTGCTCGATGGCGGTGGCCATCGCGCCGATGAAGACGTCGATCTCGGAGAGGATCTGGTCCACGCCCGCGCGGACGTACACGCCCCGGTAGGCGGGGTCCCGCATGCGCACCATGACGCGCTTGGCCCCCCCGGCCTGCGCGAGGAGCGCCACGGCGAGGTTGTCGGCGTCGCGGCGGAGCATCGCCACCACCACGTCGGCGCGCGCCACCTCGGCCTCCTGGAGGAGCCCGGCGTCGGTCGCGTCGCCCACGAGCGAGACGAGGCCGTGCCGCTCGAACGCGCTGTTGGCGATCGCCTCGTCGCGATCGACGGTCGTCACGTCGTGGCCCATCTTCGCGAGGTGGACCGCGACGCTGAGCCCTGCGCGCCCGGCGCCCGCGATGAGAACGCGCATGTCAGCTCTCTCCTTCGTGCTCGTGAGGGTTCGCGCCGGGCGCCGCGTGTCCGCCGGGGAGCTCCACCATGGCCCTGTCGATCTGGTTCACGTGGGCGTGCGCGGTGTCGGCGGCGATGAGGCCGCGCCTCGCCGCGTCGAGCACCGCCGCCTTCTGCGCCGAGAGGAGGGCGAGATCGGTGAGGTGGTCGCGGACCACCTCGCCCTGCGGCGTCTGGAGCGCCACCTCCGCCCGGATGACCTGCCGCTGGAACGCGGCGCGGCGCTCGGCGTGCTCCTTGCGGGACACGAGGCCCGCCGCGAGCAGATCGTCGAGCTCGGACTGGCCGCGCCGCGCCGCGATGAGCGTGGCCTTCGCGGCGTCGAGCGCGGCGTCCGCGGTCGGGATCGCGACCCGCAGGAACTTGAGCAGCCGAGCGAACGGCAGCGCCTGCGCGACCAGCGTGACGAAGGTGACGCCGAAGACGATCGTGATCAGGCGGTCGCGGTACGGCAGGCCGCTCGGGAGGCTGAGGACCGCGGCCATCGACAGCGCGCCCTTGATGTTGCCGACCAGCATCACGTGCTGCCACCGGAAGGGCACGACCTCGCCCGTGAGCGCCCGGAGCACGCCGAAGCAGCCGTAGACGGCCACCGCCCTGCCCGCGTGCAGGGCGATCAGCGCGAGGCCGATGGACGCCGCCTCGCGCACGAGCATCTCCGCCTGGATCTGCATGCCGACGAGCTCGAAGAGCAGCACGTTGAGGCAGAAGCCGCTCGTCTCCCAGAAGCCCTGGAGCGCGAGCACGCGCGAGGGCTCGAGGATGCGGCGCGCGGCCTTGCCGACGATCACCCCGAGGACCACGACGGCGATGACCGGCGAGGCGTGGAGCCGCTCGGCGAGCAGGGCCGTGGCGAAGACGAGCACGATGGACGCGAGGATCGCGGTCAGGTGATCCGGCGTGCGGCGGAGGAGGGACGCGCCGACGGCGCCGAGCGCGCCCCCGACGGCCGCGCCGCCGGCCATGGCCAGGGCGAGCGCGCGGAAGCTCTCGGCGCCGTCGAAGGAGCCGCTCGCGAGGACCTGCGACGCGAGCACCACGAGCACGAGCGCGGTGCCGTCGTTGAAGAGGCTCTCGCCTTCCATGATGGCCGCAAGCCGGTGCGGCACGCGGACGCTGCGGAAGGCGAGCAGCACGCTCACGGTGTCGGTGATCGAGAGCAGCGCGCCGAGGAGGAGCGCCGCCGCAAACGGGAGCGCGAGCAGCTGCGTCGCCACCGCGGCGGTGCCGAGCAGCGAGATGAGCACGCCCGGAACGGCGAGCGCGAGGATCGGCCGGCTCGCGCCCCTCAGGCTGTCCGCGTCGGCGAACAGGGCGCCCTCGAACACGAGCACCGGGAGGAACGCGATGAGGATGACCTCCGGGTCCATCGGCGCCTTCGGGAGCACGTCGACGACGACGAGCAGCAGCCCCACGAGCACGAGCGCGACGTTGTAGGGAATCGCGACGCGCTTCGCCCCGATCGCGACCGCCGAACCGACGGCCAGGACGAGGAGCAGGCTCTCGAGCCGCTCCCTCATGAGGCACCTCGCGGCCGCGGCGCGAGCACGAGGGAGGGCGCCCGCGGCGGGCGCGTCGCGATGTGCACGGGGTCCGCGGGAGAGCTCACCGTGGATCCTGCGCTACCTGATCGCCTCCGGAATCGCAAGACGCGAGAGGCATCGCCGGGCGGCCGAGCGAGAGGCGCGCACGCGTCCTCGCGTGCGCGCCTCTCGCTCGGCCGCCCGGGAAGAGGTGCGATATCGATAGATCACATGATACGACATCGACGACATCATCGCTTCGTCGTCGTGGAGCGATCCCCGACAAATCCCCTCATCTCGCTGGCATCTTTGGCGGGAATCTGAACGACACCGGCTCTCGGCGCTCTCGATGCTGTTCTGTCAGCCTGCCGGCAGCTGGACGCAGAATCGGCTCCCCCGCCCCTCGTTGTCCCTCACGTCGATCCTGCCGCCGTGCGCCTCGACGACCAGCCGGCAGAACGTCAGCCCGAGGCCGCGGCCGGCCGCAGAGATCGCGCCCCCGTCGGCGAGCCGCGCGTACTTGTCGAAGATGCGGTCGCGCAGGTGGGCCGGGATCCCCAGGCCCTCATCGCACACGTTGAGCTCGACCCAGCCCGGGTCGAGCCACCGCGCCTCGAGGCGCACTGCGCCGCGGGGCGGGGTATGACGGAGCGCATTGTCGACGAGGTTCAGCAGGACGCGCCGCACGAGCTCCTCATCGGCGCGGAGAAGACAGCTCGGCATGGCGGGGCAGAGCTCGATGCGCTGCCCGCGCGACGCGGCGAGCGGCTCCAGGATCTCGGCCACACCTTCGAACAGCGACGCAGGATCGAGCTCGGCGAGCCGCAGCACGAACATCCCGTGCTGGCGGCTCGCGACGTCGAGCAGGTTCAGCGCTGTGCGCTGGATGACCTCGGCCGAGGTGAGGACGGCATTCCATCGGCGCCGCTCCGGCTCCGGGAGATCCTGCTTTTTCAGGCGCGCCTGCGCGGCGAGGATGATGCCGGCGGCGGGACTCCTGAGATCGTGCGCGAGGAACTCGCTCAGCGCCTCGTTCTGCCGGTGGAGCTCCTCCAGGGCCTTTTGCCTCTCCGCGAGATCGCGGTTCGCCGCCTCGACCTCGCGCGCCCGCGCCTTGCCCTTCTCCAGGCCGTCGTGGAGCGCGACGTTCTCCAGGGCGACGGCGGCGCTGCCGGCGAGCGCCTGGAGCAGCGACACCTCGCCCTGCGGGATCTCTCGTATGGAGCTCCAGTAGGTCCCGATCGCCCCGAGAGGAGCACGCGCGCGGATCGGCACCATGGCCATGCTCCGCACGTAGGTCGGCCGATAGGCGTCGATCGGGACGCGGGGATCGCGCGTGATGTCGCCGATGACCGCCGGCTTCCGATTCAACATCACCCAACCGCTGACGCACGCCGACATCGGAAACCGTTTCCCCTGCCAGAGCGGGGAGATCGAGTCCTCCTGCGCGTAGTAACAGAGATCGCCGTCGCGGAGCACGAAGGACGCGCCGTCGGCGCCCGTGAGGTCGCGGGCGGCCCGATCGACAATCTGCATGATCGTCTGGAGGTCGCGGGCCAGCGAGAGGTCCTGCACGACGCTGATGAGGCGCTCGCAAGGATGGAGTTGTCGGAAACTCGGGTCCGAGTCAGCGAATCTCTCGTGGCCCTCGGGTTCCATTCGGCAGGGTCTCTAACGCGCGCTGGCGCGCACGACAAGGCGAGCGCGACGCGTTAAACGACGTCCCCCAGCGCACGTCACCGCCAGTGTCCGCGCGGCCGCCTCGCGGTCGGCGGCCGTACAGCGGCGGCCGCTCCCCCTCTCCACGCAGCGAGCTCCAGGCCGACCTCTCGGCGGATGCACGCGCCCCCCCGAGCGCCGCGCCCGCTCGCGTCCTCGCACAGGCAGCAGAACCATCCTTCCGCCAGAACCGCTGTCGGCCATCGCTTCATGCCGAGCGCGGAGGGGCGATGTGGTGGGGCAGCGGGCGCTCACCATCCGGCCGGGGTCGCGCGGGCCTCGATCCGCCGCAGCGCGTCTAGCGATGAGGCTGGCGTCTCGGCGCCCTCAAATGATATCACCACGTTACGGTTCGCCATGGTGCCAGGCTCGATGACCCCAGCGCCGAGAATCCGAGCAGCATCCCACCTCTTCGCACCCGGTGTCGGGACGGCGCTCACAGCGCGTTTGTTCACCCACCGTGACAGGCCTGGGGCTGGCGCGCCGAGGATCGTCGCTTCTGGCCCGTTGCAAGGATTCATGCAAGGATTCAATGGACGACAGGCTCGCTTCGCTCTCGTGTAAGACACTGCTCGACGGCACACCCACACCGCTGGCGTTGCTCTCCAGCGCGGGGGAGGTGGTGGCCTGCAACGCGGCCTGGGAGCGCTGCGTTGGCCCGTCCGGGCGGCTCCTCGAGCGCGTTCACGAGGACGATCGGGGCGAGCTGTCAGCCCGGATCACGGGCGCGCGCGCCGCCGCGGGCAGCGTCTCCGCCGAGGCGCGCGTCGTGGGCGCCCGCGGGGAGAGCGTCCCGCTGCACTGGACGCTGTGGCGAGCCGACGACACGGCGCTCTGGGCTGCCGTGAAGCCCGATCGCGGGGTGTGGGAGGACCAGGCGCGCATCCTCGTCGACGTGTTCCAGACGATGGATGCGATCGTCTGGTGGTGCGACCGGGCGGGCACGCTCCACGTCTCCGACGGCAAAGGGCTCGAGAGCATGGGGCTCAAACGACATCAGCTCGTCGGAAGGAACATGTTCGATCTCTACGGCGCGGACGCGGAGATCATGGGCCTGTGCAACCGCGTCCTCGAGGGGGAGCCGGTCCGCACGGACACCGTGGCCGGGGGCGTGCACTGGATCGTGCACTACGCGCCCCGCCGGGACGATGACGGCGAGATCGTGGGCGTCCAGACGTTCGGCATCAACCTGGCCGACGACGTCAGGCTCGCCGTGCAGGGGGAGATGCTCCGCGCGTGCATCGACAGCATGCCCATCGCCATCCTGGCGTTCGACAGGGCCGGCCTCTGCGTGATCGCGCAGGGCGGGGCGCTCGCGCAGATCGGTTGTACGGAGCGAGGCGAGCTGGGCAAGCACATGCGCGAGCTGTGCGGCGACACCGAGGACGTGCGCGCTGCCTTCGAGCACGCCCTCTCCGGGGAGATCGCGCAGGTCGAGCAGGTCCGGCGAGACAGGATCTGGCGGACGAGGTTCGTTCCCCAGAAGGACGTCCTCGGGGAGACCACCGGCGTCGGCGCCATCTGCGAGGACATCACGCAGCAGCTCCGCGTCGAGAAGCAGCTGCGGGAGCAGCTGCGGTTGACGCAGGATCAGCAGGAGTCGATCGCGCGGCTGTCGAGCCCCATCATCGAGGTCTGGCAGGACGTGCTCATCGTCCCCTTGATCGGCTCGGTCGACGCGGATCGCGCGGCGATGGTGATGGAGTCGCTGCTCGCGAGCGTGGTGGAGAAGCAATCCGCCTTCGCCATCCTCGACCTCACCGGGCTCGATTCGGTCGACACGACGACGGCGCAGCACCTCATCAAGATCATCAATGGATTGACGCTGCTCGGCTGCAAGGGCGTGGTCACCGGCATCCGCCCGCCGGTCGCGCAGACGATGGTCGGCCTCGGCTTCGATCTCTCGCAGGTCAAGACGCTGCGCAGCCTGAAGGAAGCGCTGCGCTGGTGCATGGGCGCGCGTCGCCGCGCCGGCGGGTAGTGCTCAAATTTGCTCGGAGAGAGTTCACATGAAGGCGGGAAGGCGGGAAGATCATTGATCTTTTCTTCCCGCCTTCCCGCCTTCATGTTCAAATTTGAGCACTACGCAGCGGCGACTCAGTGGCTCGTCGGATCCGCGGGATCCGTGCCCGCGTCGCACTCATCGCCGTCGAGGAACCCGTCGCCGTCGCGGTCGATGCCGATGCGCGCGCCCGAGCCCGGCGGCACGCAGGTGTACGTCACCGGGTGCCCGGTGAGCGCGGCGAGCGAGCGCAGGACGAGATCGCTCAAGGGCGGGGCCGCGGCCCGCGCCGCGGTGAACTGGCCACCTCCGATATAGAGGAGGCCCGTCTCCTCGAGGAGGAACGGGAGCTTCGCCACGAGGTCGCACTCCCCGACCTCGGCGCGCTGGCGGAGCAGGTCGATGCGCGGCCAGGCCGCCGTGGCGTTGTGCGAGCCGAGCGTGACCTGCTGCCCGACGATGGGGGCGAGGTTCGTGTCGAACGCGAGCATGAACTCCACGGCCTGCTCGCGGAGGAGCTCGCCGGGCGCGCCGGGCGGGAAGCCGTTCGGCGAGAACACGCTCTGCTCGAACCCGATCGCCTGGTGGAAGCGGAAGAGCGTGTCCATCACGCCGTCGTGCATGAACCCGAAGCCGCGGATCTGGTCACCCTTGAAGTCGTTGTCTCCCAGGTGGAAGAGGCTCGGGACGGGGGCCATGCCGAACATGCCAATCTTCTGGTACATGTTGCGCAGGTGGGGGATCTTGAAGCTCTGGCCGTTCTCCTGGCCGATGCTCGCGCCGTCCGTCCCGAAGAAGCCAGGGAAATCGCTGGTACCGGCGTTCCCGTCAAGGTCCAGGGTATGGCAGGAATTGCACGAGAAGGTCCCGGCGCCGCCTTCGCGGAAGAAGTGATCGCGCCCGGCCTGTTGATCGGTGTTCAGCGAGTTGTCCAGGTTCCGGATCGGGTTCGGCGGATACGAGAGCTGGAGGATGAAGTCCGTGAACGCCTCCATGTCCTCGTCGGGGATGGGCGCGTGCCGGCCGAGCAGGTTGGTGAAGCCGCCCTGGAATTTCTCGAACGCCGCGCGCTCGTCAAAGGCCCCGCTGTCCGGCTGCGCGGTGGACGCGTCGTTGCCGCCCGTGCGGTCGCCGCGCCAGTGCATCGGGCCGTGGTTGGCCATGCCGCGCAGGCTCTGCGTCGTCATCGGCCCTTTCATGGGCTTCAGCGAGGTATCGGCGGGGAACGGCGGGTTGATGTTCGTGAACGGCCCAGGGTTCGTCACGGTGTCGCCGTCGGGGTTGCCGAGGTCCCATGCCAGGCTATCGAGGTCGCCGAAGACGTGGCAGCTCGCGCACGACGAGTCGCCGTGGGCCGACGAGAAGCTCGCGTCATGGAGGAACTTCCGCCCGCGGACCACGCTCTCCGGCTCGGGGTTGTGGAGGGCGATGTGCGCCGTCTCGGCGTTCGTGGTCGTGTTGACGACCGAGATGGAGTTGTCGAAGCGCGTGAGCACGTACAGGCGGCCGCGCGGCTGGTCGAGCGCTAGCCCGCTCGGCCCGCCGCCGGTGACCTGGATCTGGCTCGCGAGGCTCGGCGTGAAGGTGTCATTCTCGATCTGGGCCGTCTGGAAGACCCCGACCTTGCTCGACCCGAACGCCGCGACGTAGAGCTTCGATCCGTCGCTCGTCACCGCCATGTCGACCGGCGTGGCCAGGCTCTTCGCGTTCTCGGCGTTGGGCACCGGAGCGCAGCACGTCGAGTAATCGATGTGTTTGTTCAGGTGCCGCGGCAGGACCGAGCCGCCGCTGCCGAGCACGGAGATCCGGCTCTCGTGCAGGTGTCCCCGGACGCTCGTGCCGGCGAAGGTGCCCGGGCCCTCGAAGCGATCGAGGTTGAACGCCTCGGTGTTGGAGACGTAGACCTTCCCGTTCGCCGGGTTGACGACCATGTTGTAGAGGACGGTCCCGACGCCGGTGAAGAAGCCCGCGCTGCCGGGCCGCTGGACAGGGGGATTGGCCGTGGCGTCGATGACGAAGACGTCCTTGTCGGGCAGCGAGAACATGACCGAGTCGTCCCAGGGGTTGCCCCCGGCGTCGACCCAGTGGGTTCCGTCGTGCTGGACGATGAGCGACGTCGTCAGCTGCGGCTCCCCGAGGTGGTTGGTGAACGGCGGCAGCATCCCGCCCTCGTCCTCCACGATCGCGCGGTGCACCGCGGTCGTGCGGTTGCCGGTGTGGAAGCCGGCGGCGTACACCGAGGTCCCGTCCGGGCTGACCGCGAGCGCCCTCGGCGTGTCGGTGAAGAAGGAGAGGATCGTGAGGGGCGTGCCTCCGAGCGATGGTTGGGTCGCGACGGCGCTCGCGTTGAACACCCACACGTCGGCGCGGCCGACCCCGGGCGTCGTCAGCTGCGGATCGAACGGCGCGTTCTGGCCGCGGTGAGCAGCGGTGATGAACGCGCGCGACCGCCCAGGACCGCCGAAGACGATGTCCCGCGGCTCGTCCCCGACGAGGAGCGTGCGCACGACCCGCGGCCGCAAGGGGAACGAGACGTCGACGACGCTGACGCTATCGGAGAGGTGATTGACGACCCATACCTCGCCGTCGTTGCGCGCGGCGACGGCGACGGGCTCCAGGCCGACGGTCACGGACGAAATGTGTGTCAGACCACCCGACGAGACGTAGAAGATCTCCAGGCGGCCGTCGGGTGTATTGGCCGCGAAGAGCAGGTGACGGCTTGGTGAGAGCGCGAGCGGTCGGACCTGACCGCTCTCGAAGAGGGTGTACGACGGAGCCGCCTCCGCGCTTGGTCCGACAGCGAGGCAAACGAGCGTGGCGGCGGTGAAGAGCAGGCGATTCTGGGAGCGCAGTGCACGATGTGGGCGCATACCGACCTCCTTGCCAGGGGGCTTTGGCAATAGGACTCCTCAGTGTAGAAGTGCACGGTTATCCTTGAGGAATCAAGAACTTCCTGATGCCGCCAGTGTGCTTCCTGTTGGGCAGCCAACAAGGGCGATGTCGTGATGCGGCCGTGTCGCGTTTGTCACGTATCTCGCCGCGATCTCGTCGTGTGTCTGGCCGCGTGTATGCGCGAATTGCCTACACGGTGGCCGCGTCAACGACTGTGGTGTGCGCCAGCGGAGGCGCTGGCGCGCCGCGAGAGCAGCTCGCCGCCAGGGCCGATAGAGAGACCGATAGGGAGAAGGAGAGCGGCGCCGCGCACGCCGCGCGCGTGGCGAGGAGGACGTCTCGCGTGGATCGAAGGGCCGTTGGATTCTTGTTGCTGGCGGGCGTCCCGGTGTTCATCGCCGCCGCGCGGAGCGCCTGGACCGCCGGCGTGGCTCGAGACTAGGATCGTTCCCCGTACACATCGAGCCTCGGGAGATCGCCATGTGCCGGAACATCAGGACGCTGTTCAACTTCGAGCCGCCGGCGACGGAGGAGGAGATCCGGGCGGCGTCGCTGCAGTTCGTGCGGAAGCTGAGCGGCTTCAACCGGCCGTCGCAGGCCAACGAAGCGGCGTTCGCGCAGGCCGTGGAGGACGTCGCGGCCGCGGCGCGCGTGCTGATGGCGTCGCTGTCCACGACCGCCGCGCCGCGGGACCGCGAGATCGAGGCGACCAAGGCGCGCGAGCGCTCGCGGCTGCGCTTCAGCCGCGGCTGAGGCGAGGGGCCGCCGCGCCGAGCTCGGGTGGCCCTCCGGCTATCGTGTCGTGCCGCGCGCCTTGCGCGCCGTGCTGCCGCGCCCCTTGGCCTCGCGGCGAGGGCCCGGCGCGGACGGCTCTCCTTGCCGTGATGGCGCCGCCTGCAGTGACTGCGGTGATTGCCCCGCCCTCGCCTCCCGGGCGCGCCGCTCCGGCAAGCACACAACGCGCGCGGCGATGGCCATGCCCTCGAGGAAGGCCTCGCGCGTCGCGGCGCCGTGCTTCAGGCCGCGCGCCGAGGAGACCAGGGTGTCCGCGAGCTGGCGCCCGGTGACCCCCGCGGGCTCGTAGGCGGCCGCGAGCCCGGAGGCGCGCAAGGCCTCGGCCACGGCCTCGACGAACCGCGCCTCGTGCTCGGCGACGAGGGGGCCGACGAGCTCGTTCGCGGCGGTCGAGAGATCCGCCGCGTCGGCCCCGAGCGCGCCGACGAACCGGCCGATCCACGCGTCGAACGCGGCCACGAGCCGCTCCTCCAGGGGGCGCTCCGCGTCGGCGAGCGCGGCCGCGGCCGCGGCGAGCGCGGTGTCGAGGAAGTGCCCCACGGACGCGCGGAAGAGCTCCTCCTTCGTGGCGAAGTGGAGGTAGAGGCCCTGCCGCGAGACGCCCGCCGCGCGCGCGACCTCGTCCATCGACGTCTTCCGGAAGCCGAAGCGCAGGAACACCGCGAACGCCGCGTCCATCAGCTTGCGGCGGCGCAGATCCTCGGCGGGTCTGTCGGTGGAGCTCGGGCCGCCCTCGTTCACGATGGTCAATATTGACAATAATAGACCAAATTGTCAACAGGAACCTTGACGGTGCGCAGGTGGGCTGTCAGGTACGTCGGGTGCGCCAGCCCGCCTCCCCGGCCGATCCCGCGCTCTCTCCCTTCCGCGCCCGCCGGGGGGTGAAGATCGGCGTGGTCGCCGCGGCCGCCGCGCTCCTCGTCGTCGCGCAGCGCATGGGGCTGTTCGAGATCTTCGGCGAGCCCGCGCGCATCAAGCAGGCGCTCCTCTCGCTCGGGCCGTGGGGGTATGTCGCGTTCGTCCTGGCCTACGCCGCGCTCCAGCCGTTCGGCGTGCCGGGCACGGTGTTCATCCTGGCGGCGCCGCTCATCTGGCCCTGGCCGGTGGCGTTCGCGCTCTCGATGGCGGGCACCATGGCGGCGAGCGTCGTGGGCTTCTCGTTCGCGCGCTTCGTCGCCCGCGACTGGGTCGCCGCGCGTGTGCCGGCGCGCTTCCGCGCCTACGACGAGGCCCTGAAGCGGCGGGCGTTCCTGACGGTGTTCGTGCTCCGCCTTGTCCTCTGGATGCCGCCCATGCTCCACGTCTTCTTCGGCGTCTCCGGGGTGCGCTTCTGGACACATTTCTGGGGCTCGCTGGCCGGGTACGCCCTGCCGCTCCTGGCGACTGCCTATTTCGGTCAACGGGTCTTCGACGCCCTGCGCGACGCGCCCCCGTCGGCGTGGGCCGGAATGGGGGCCGTCGCGGTGGCCGTCATGGTCCTTTTATGGTTCGCCAGGCGCTGCTCCAGGCGCGGCGTCGTCCCCTCCTGACACTCCTGGCGTCACGAGAGGCCCTGTCTCGCGCGAACGTGCACGCCGCTTGCTCGCCGACAGCACCGCAGGATAGCGTCGGGGAATGGCGCGAATCCACCTGATCATCGGCCCCGTGGGCGCAGGGAAATCGACGTTCGCACAGCGGCTCTACCGGGACCACGCCGCCCTCCGGTTGAACCTGGATGAATGGATGGCGCGGCTGTTCCGCCCCGATCGGCCCGAGACGGGGATCATCGAATGGTATCACGAGCGCACCGCGCGCTGCATCGAGCAGATCTGGAGCCTGACGAGGGGCTCGATCGACGTGGGCACGAACGTCGTGCTGGAGATCGGCCTGATCCGCCGGCGCGACCGCGAGCGGCTGTACCGGCGGGTCGACGCTGCGGGGTACGAGCTCACCGTCTACGTGCTCGACGCGCCCCGCGAGCTGCGTCGCGAGCGGGTCGAGCAGCGCAACCGCGAGAAGGGCGAGACGTTCTCCATGGTGGTTCCACCGGACATGTTCGAGCTGGCGAGCGACATGTGGGAGCCGCCCGAGGAGACCGAGCGCAGCGGGCGCGACATGCGGTTCATCGACACCACGGGCGGCTGATCCGAGCACGGGAGTCCCGGCCGCCACGGACGGCGCGAGCGAGGGCGGCGGCGCGTCCGGCGCAACCGGCGCAACCGGCGCAACCGGCGCAACCGACCCGCGCTCGGCCCAGCGGCCTGACCGCCGGGCCGCCCCTCGCGTGGTAGCTTTCGCCCGTGAAGCTCTCGTTCAACATCGCTGGCCCCTGCATCCCCGGCGAGCACTACATGCTGCCGCCCGAGCGCCGGCTCGGGCCGGTGCTCGATGCGATCGAGGAACGCAGGTACTTCACGCTCCACGCCGGCCGCCAGACGGGCAAGACCACCAGCGCCCGCTGGCTCGTCGAGCACCTGAACCACAAAGGCGACCTCGGCGCCGTCTGGGTCGACGTCCAGATCGCCCGCGAAGAGCCCGATCCGGCGAAGGCCTTCGAGGCCGTCCTCTACGCGCTCGACACCGCGATCGACCGCGACCTGCCCGACCTCGGCCGCCCCGCGGACGACGTCCGCCACGTCGATCCGGCGAGCACCTTCGTCCTGCGCTACCTGCGCGATCTCGCGGCGCGCAGCGACAGGCCGCTGGTCGTGCTCTTCGACGAGGCGGACGGGCTCGTGGGGGCGGCGATGGTCTCGTTCCTGACCCAGCTCCGGCAGGGCTACCTCGACCGGAGCCGGATCCCGTTCCCCTCCAGCCTGGCCCTCATCGGCCAGCGCCAGGTGCGCGACTACGCGCTCGCCCTGGAGGAGCGGCGCGCGGTCGCGTGGCTGGGCACGACGTCGCCGTTCAACATCACCGCCGAGGCGACGACGCTCGGCCCCTTCACCGAGGCCGAGGTCGCCGAGCTGCTCGCGCAGCACACCGCCGCGACCGGACAGCGCTTCGAGCCCGAGGCGGTGCGGCGGATCTGGGAGCTGGGACAGGGCCACCCGTGGCTGACCAACGCGATGGCCGACCAGATCGTCCGCCGCGACGTGGAGGACCGCGCCGTCCCGATCACGACAACACACGTCGAGGCGGCCAAGGAGACGCTCCTCCTGGAGCGCCGCTCGCACATCGACTCGCTCATCGCCCGGCTGCGCGAGCCCCGGGTGCGGCGCGTGCTCGATCCCATGCTGGCCGGCACGCAAACGGACAGCGATGTGCTCGATGACGATTTCTCCTACGTCCTCGGCCTGGGCCTGATCCGCTTCCACGGCGGGCGCTTCGAAATCGCGAATCCGATCTATCGCGAGGTCGTCCCTCGGGCGCTCACGTTCATTCGCCAGGCGCAGATCCCGGCCGAGCCCGCCGCTTACGTCCACCCGGACGGCTCGCTCGACATGGGCAAGCTCTTCACCGACTGGCAAGCGTTCTGGCGCAAGGACGGCCACCTCGCCGCCGAGGGGTTCGGGTACCGCGAGGCCGGGCCGCACCTGATGCTGATGGCCTTCTTGCAGCGGGTCGTGAACGGCGGCGGACGGGTGGAGCGCGAGTACGGGCTCGGGCGCGGGGCGCTCGACCTGACGATCTGCTGGCGCGAGGAGCGCCACGCCATCGAGGTGAAGGTCCGCCGCGACACCGAGACCGAGGCCGAGGCGCTCGATCAGGTGGCGCGGTACCTGGAGCACGCGGGGCTCGGCGAGGGATGGCTCGTGATGTTCGACCTGCGCAAGGAGCGATCGTGGGCAGAGAAGCTGTTCGTGCGCGAGGTGGCGCACGGGGGAAAGACGGTCCGCCTCGTGGGGTGTTGAGGCCGCGCCGGGGCGATGACCACCGAGCCGCTCCGCCCCGTGTCCGGCCTGGACGGCGACGGCGCCGCTCGGAGCTGCCGGGTCGGGATCGATGAACCGGAATCGACGAAATTTCCTCGCGTCACCGCGCCGCGGGGCCGCTGCCCAGGCCCTCGCGCATTGAAAGCCCGCCGCCGGAGGCTATGCACGAGGCATGCGTGAGCGTCGCCCCAGCCAGACGGCATCCATCGTCGCCCTCATCCGGGCGCTCGCGGACCAGGGCCTGACCGATGTCCCGGGCTTCGAGGATCCGATCGTCCACCGGCTGCTGTCGCGCCGGTGGAGCGCCGCGCTGGCGCTGTTCGCGCGCCGGCTCCGGCGCCTGGACCCCGCGAAGCGCGCGCGCGCCCTCGCCCGGCTCTCCGCGGTCCCGCTGCGCGTGATGGCCATCGACATCGAGCTCGAGCGCGCGGTGGCGCTCGGGTGCCGCCAGGTCGCGAGCCTGGGGGCGGGGCTCGACACGCGCGCTTTCCGGATGAAGGCGCTCTCGGCGACCCGGTTCTTCGAGATCGATCACCCGGCGACGCAGGCCTTCAAGCGGCGCAAGGCGGCGGGGCTGCCGCCGCTCGTGGAGCAGCTGACCTACGTGCCCGTCAACTTCGAGCGCGACGCGCTCGCCGCGTGCCTCTCGGCGGCCGGCCATCGCTCCGACGAGCCGACCGCGTGGGTCTGGGAAGGGGTGGTGATGTACCTGTCGGACGAGGCGCTGCGGTCGACGCTGCGGGCGCTCGCCGACGCCTCGGCGCCGGGCAGCGTCCTCCTCGTGTACTACATGGAACCCCCCGAACCGCGCCGGGCGCAGCGCATCCTCCGCCTGCTCACGTGGCTCTGGAGCGAGCCGCTCATCGGCCTGCGCCGGCGCGAGGTGATGCTCGCGGAGGTCGAGCGGGCCGGGTTCCGAGCGCTGCGCGACACGGGCGCAGCGGACTGGGCACGGCAGCTCGGAGCCCCGTTCGCGCCGTCCAACCCGGCCACGAACACCCGGCTCCTCGTCGCCGAGCGGCCCGGCCCAGGCGCTGCCCCGCCGCCCGCTCGCCCGCCGGCCTGACCCGGCCGGCGCCGCGCCTCAGCTCCACGTCGCGGAGCGCCGCGGGTGGCGGGTCTCGATGGCCTCGGCGTGCCCCCGCAGCCCGCGCGCGGCAGGGAGGTTGCCGTGCTCCTCGAAGACGTCGGCAAGGGAGAGCCCGAGCACGACGATCTGCTGGGGCTTCTCCAGCGCGCCGACGGTCGGGGCCACGGAGCCGAGCAGCTCGAACGCCCGCCGCCACGCCGTCGCCGCGGCGTCCGGCATGTCGGCGTTGAGCGCCGCGTGGCCGGAGCAGCGGTGCATGTCCGCCGCGAACTCGTGGCTCCCGCGGCGGTCCGCGAGCTCTCCCGCGCGCGCGTACGCCTCCGACGCGTCCAGGAAGCGGCGCTGCTTGCTGTGCAGGCTGCCGAGCGAGGCGTAGGCCTCGGGCACGATCGCGAACAGGCCGCGCCGCTCCGCCTCCTTCAGCGCGGCGACGAACACCCGATGCCCCTCCTCGACAACGCCCGCCGCGATCAGCGAGCGCGCGCGCTGCATGGCGATGTGGAGGGCCTCCTCGCCCAGCCCCCGGCTCGCCAGCATCTCCTCGGCTCGTTGCTGGAGCTGCGCGGCCTCGGCGTGCCGCCCCGCGTGAAAACACGTGTCCGCCTCGTGCAGGAGGCGCCGCGCGGGGAGGAGCTCCGGGGCGCGGAGGGGCGACTCGGCGGCGATGCGCAGCTCCAGATCGGCGGGCAGGCGCCGCCCGCGCGCCGAGAGATCGGTGATCACGCGCTCGAGATCGGCGATGGCCGCGCCGTCGGCCTCCGGCCACACGACGCGGGACGCGCCCTCGCCGAGGCGCGCGAGCAGATCGCCGACGCTCGAGTGGACAGGGTCGACGAGGACCCAGCGCACGAGCGGGAGGTCGGGGCAATGCGCGAGCCAGAAGAGGTCGCGGGCATAGGCGCGCGGGTCGTCGACGTGCTGCGGCGCCAGCACGACGACCGCGGTCCCGTCCGGGGCGCTGGCGGCGACGTGCGCCGCGAGGGCGCTGGCGAAGGCGTCGAGCGGCTCGCGCAGCGGGCCGTCCTCGGGCGTCGCGAGCGCCGCCGGGGCGCCGAGCTCGCGCGACAGCGAGCGCTCTCGGGCCGCCCAGCCGCGGCTGGGCCCGTAGACCGGATCTGCCAGGACCCAGACGGGACGGGGCGCCGGGCCTGCTTCACCGAGCGCTCGCAGCAGCGCCAGCGTGTGGCCGTGGACGTGTGCCGGCACGATCACGTGCAGCAGGCGGGCTCGCTCGCCCGTGAAGATGGCGCTGAGCGCGCTGGCGAAGTCGTGGGTCATGTCGCGGTTCCGGGCGGAGTCTTGCTCCGATCGCCGCGGAGGCCAAGCGGAGGCGCCCACGTTGCGGTGCGGGGCCTCCCCTGCCCCTGCGCCGAGAGCGCCCGCCTCCCGGATCCTGGGCGGGCGGCCATTGCGCGTCGCAGGACGCCACGGTCGAGGCGATGTGTCTCAGGGGCGCGATCCCCGGATCCGAGGGTGGGGTGACGAGGAGCACGCGCGGGCGCTCGGCGCGGTTTGGCCCGGGCATTGCTGACATGGTCGAGCGCGGAGGAGAGGATACCGTGAAAACAGGGATTCGATCGCTGCTCCTGGGCAGCATGGTCATCGGTTGCGTCGGTGTGATCGGTTGCGGAGGCAACAAGCCTCAGCCGGAGGGGCCGGCCGAGAGGGCGGGCGAGGCCGCGGACGACGCCGCGCGCGACGTCAAGGACGAGGCGAAGGACGCCGCGGAGTCGACGGGCGACGCGGCCGAGAAGGCGGGTGACAAGATCGAGGAGAAGACCGACTAGCGGCCCCGAGCGATCTCGGGCCGTTCGCGTGGCGAGGGGCGAGCCCGTGCGCTCGCCCCTCGCTGCGTCTCGAACCGTGAGCAAGGCCGGCCGGAGCGCCTCGGGCGCGAGATCGCCCCGGCCGGCGATGAACCCCGAACAACCCCGGCCGCGCCGAGGCGCGGCGCACCATGGAGGCAGGAAGATGAAAGCGACGTCATTGCTCGAGAAGCAGCATCGCAAGGTGGAGTCCCTCTTCAAGCAGCTCGAGAGCGGCAGGTCGGATCCGGCGCTCGTGCTCGCCGAGCTCGCCAACGAGCTCGCCGCGCACATGGCGATCGAGCAGGAGACGTTCTATCCCGCGGTGCAGCAGATCAAGGAGGACGTGATCCTCGAGAGCTACGAGGAGCACGCCATCGCCGAGCTCGCGCTGAAGCGGCTGCTCTCGACCTCCCCGGAGGATCTCTCGTTCAAGGCGCGCGTGACGACGCTGAAGGAGCTCATCCAGCACCACGTCGAGGAGGAGGAAAAGGAGCTCTTCCCGGCGGTCGAGAAGGCCGTGGACGAGAAGCGCCTCAGCGAGCTCGGCAGGTCGATGAAGGCGGAGTTCGAGCAGCGGCTGGCCGAGGGCTACGAGACGCTCCTGCCGGCGGGCTACAAGAAGACGTCCGCTGACCAGGCGAGCCACGCGATCCACGAGAGCCACGCGAACGGCGTGGCCCGGGCCTGACGAGGCCCGCTCGAGGAGAGGGGTCGAGCGGCGGTCCGGCGGTGAGACATGAAAGACGCGATCGGCTGGGTCAGCTCTGGCATCCTCGTGCTGACCATCGGCAATCAGGTCTACAAGCAGTGGAGGAGCAAGACGAGCCAGGGCATCTCGAGGTGGCTCTTCGTCGGCCAGCTGGCCGCGTCGATCGGGTTCGTCATCTACAGCTGGATGCTCGAGAGCTGGGTCTTCGTGGCGACGAACTCGCTCATGGTCGCGAACGCGCTCGCCGGCGCGACGATCGTTTATCTCCAGCGGAGGCGCCGCGCGCCTCGGTCGGCGCAAGACGAGGCCAGGCCCCGGCGAGCGTTCAAGTTTCCACGGGCCGCCGGCCCGCGGGGGCGACATCTGAAGGGCGGTCGCAGCTCGCTGGCATGCGTTGTCCTGTCTCGCACGAGTGGAATTCGAAGCAAACGAACACACATTCGTGCGACAAGCGCGCTTCTCTCCGCACAGACACGCGTGAAGCCCGCCAATCGAGCCTGAACCGCTCAAGCATGCAAAAGTGAAGCAGGATCGGTCGATGTTGAGCATGCGTCGAATGCCCCATAGACTCGACGGATGCTTAACCCTCGGACTCCTTCATGCGCCGTCGCGCTCGCCGCGACGTTCATCGGTGCTGTGCTGTCGGGCTGCGTCGGTGAGGTGGGCGACGGGTCGCTCGATGGCGAAGGCGGCGGGCCGTCGAGCGGCGCCGGCGTCGTGATCCACCCGGGAGACTCCGGCAGCGGACCGAGCACCAGCAGCGGCGGCTCGACCGCGGCGGGCACGGGCGGCTCGTCCAGCGCGGCGACCGGGGGCGCCGGCGGCTCGTCGGCCCAGGGAACCGGCGGCTCGGCCACGGCAGGCGCAGGCGGCTCGTCGGCCGAGGGCGCCGGCGGCGCCAGCAGCTCGGCTGCGCAGGGCGCCGGCGGCGCTGGTGGCTCGGCCACGGCGGGCGCCGGCGGCTCGTCGGCCGAGGGCGCCGGCGGCTCCTCCGCGCAGGGCGCTGGGGGCTCGGCCACGGCCTCGACCACGGCCGGCACCGGAGGCTCGAGCGGCGAGGGCTCCGGGAGCGGCGCCGGCGGCTCGGGCGGCGCCACGGGCGCGGCGCAGCTGTGCGTCGATACGATCAACGAGCACCGCGCCACGCTCGGCTTGCCGCCCCTCGCGCGCTGGGTCGAGGCGGAGTCGTGCTCCGATGGAGAGGCCGAGTCCGATGGGAACACCGGCGAGTTTCACGGCGCGTTCGGCGCTTGCGACGAGAACGCCCAGAACGAGTGCCCCGGGTGGGGAGGCCCGCCGGACTCGATGATCGTCCCGTGTTTGCAGCTCATGTGGGACGAGGGGCCGGGCGAGGATTTCGAGAAGCACGGCCACTACATCAACATGAGCAGCACCCGCTACACGAAGGTGGCTTGCGGGTTCCACACCTTCCCGGACGGCAGCGTCTGGGCGGTGCAGAACTTCCGGTGACGGGCACGGAGACGCTCACGGGCCGCCTGATCCATCGGAAGCCGCGCTCGCGCGGGCCTCGGCGGATTCACCTTCTCCCAGGGCCGCGGCGCCCTCCTCGAGCTTGCCGGTGAGCCGCACGCGCGTCGCGCGGTGCACCCACACGTCGAACGCCTCGATCATGCGCCGCTCGATGGCCGGGCCCTCGAGCAGCCCGAGCGCGCGCGCGACGGCCTCCAGCGTCGACAGGGCGCCCTCGTGCGGCGCGCGGCGCAGGCCATAGCGGCTCGGCGCGCCCTCGGGCAGCGTGACCGGCTCGGCGCCGCGCGCGTCGGCATCCCGGTGGACCACGCGGCGCGCCTGGTTCCAGTTGCCGTCAGGGACGAGCAGCACCACCGGCTCGCCGCCCGCGTCGTCGGGCGTGAGGGTGCGCGCCTCGGGCGAAGGGAAGAGCACGAGCCGGCGCCCCTCCGGCAGCGGCGGGCGCGGCCGCGGCTCGATCTCGCCGCGCACGCGCACCTCCGCGCCCTCGAGCAGGCGCGCGACGAGCCGGCCCGTGTTCGTGCTCCTCGTGCGCTCGATCCGGTGGGTGAGCAGCACGACGCGCGTGCGCACGGGGAGCCGGGGCAGCGCGCCGCAGAGGCACATCGCCTGCGGCAAACCGCAGCCGCGGCAGCGCGGCGTCCCGCGCGCGCGGATGGGGGGCAGATCGGGCGGCTGCAGCGGGAGAAACGTCATCGCGTCCGGGCCGGGCGTTCTCCCACGCGCAGGCCGTCCCGGTCAAACGGCCCACTGGACAGAGGAATTTCAGGGGAAATAGCCCCAAGGAACCTGCGCCAGTCCGAGGGGAGCCGTCGACCTGGAAGGGAGCCGGAACACGCGCAGCACCTCCGAGACGAACGCCCGTGGATCCTGCGTGATGTAGAAGTGATCGCCAGCCATCTCGCGCAGCTCGACCCGCCCTTCCAGCCAGTGCTTCCACGCCTCCACTTCGTCCTGACGGGCCTCATCGTCGGCGGATCCGTGGAGCAGGAGGGTCGGCGTCCGGAGACGCTTGGTACAGCGGTCCAGCGCAAGGCGGTAGCTCTCCGAGGCGAGGAAATCGCCGCGCAGCATCGGCAGGAATACCTCTCTGAGCTGCGCGTCGGTGCGGAATTCCGCTGGACACCCTCCCAGGCGGATCAGCTCCTCGACAAACCCTTCGTCATCGAGCGGGCTGAGCATGCGACGTGGGATCAGATGGGGAGCGTGGCAAGCGGACAGGACGATGCCGGCTGGCGCCCGGCCCCACTGCTCGAGCAAGCGGCACGCTTCGAACGCGATCTGCGCCCCCACGCTGTGGCCAATCAGCAGCCACTGGCCGCTGGGCGGCTCCGCGCACAGCTCGTGCGCCAGCTCGGACGCGGTGTGCTGAACGCTCCGCATCCCGGACTCGTGTAGACGATGGTCACGCCCCGGGTAGGTCACGAGGGACACCGAGACGTCCCCATGTGACATCGCCTTCCAGCTGCGGAAGGCGCTGTGGCTCCCACCACCGAAGGGACAGACGATCAGGTGCGGGCTGGACGGGGCAGACGCGCTCACGATGCGGCGCAAACTTCGGGCAGAGCTGTTCATGGGTTCTCGGGTCGGTGTTGATGTCTCGAGGAACGATCGGCATCTGAACCGAGGTTAAGCCGTCGACTACCTGGGCATGGCTGGCGAGGCGCCACAGACCTGATTCGCCAAGGCCCGCTTGTTGACCTTGCCCACGCTCGTCTGCGGAAAGCTCTCCAGGACCATCAAACGATCGGGCAGCTTGAACGCAGCCACCCCCAGACGGCCGAGATAGGCGTTCACCTCGGCGAGCGTGGGCGCCGCACCGCGCGCGATGATGCAGGCACAGGTGCGCTCCCCCAGGGTGGCGTCCGGGACGCCGACGATGGCGACGTCACGGATCGCCGGGTGAGCCATGAGGTAGTTCTCGAGCTCCTCGACCGGGACCTTCTCCCCTCCCCGGTTGATCACGTCCTTGCTCCGGCCTTCCACCACCAGGTGCCCGCCGGGGAGCCGCCGCACCAGATCTCCGCTCCGATAGAAGCCGTCGGCGGTGAACGCCCGGCGATTGTACTCCTCCGCGCGATAATATCCGCGGATTGTGTAGGGACCGCGGACCTGCAGCTCACCGACCTCGCCGTCCGCTACCTCGACATCCGAGGCGTCGACGATCCTCACCTCGTCGTCCTCGGCCATCGGCCGGCCCTGCGTGTCGATCACGGCGGACTCGGGGTCGTCGAGCCGCGTGAAGTTGAGCAGCCCTTCCGCCATGCCGTAGACCTGCTGCAGCCCGCAGCCGAGGACGGGTCGGACGCGCGCCGCCGTCTCGGCCTTGAGGCGAGCGCCTCCCGCCTGGATCCACCGCAAGCTGCTCAGATCGGCCTGCACCCACTCCGCCGCCTCGAGCCACAGCAGGACGAGCGGCGGGATGAGGGCGGTCACGGTGATCTTCTCCTGCTCGATCAGCCGAAACGCGGCCTCGGGGCTCGGGTCCTTGCAGAACACCACGGTTCCGCCGGCGTAGAGGGCGCCGAGGGCGCCTGGACACCCCAGGGCGAAGTTGTGCGCGATGGGGAGGCTCACCAGGTACCGGGTGTTCGCGTCCAGGCCAGTCACATCGGCGCTGAGGCGGACGTTGCAAACATAGTCGTCGTGGGTACGGGGGATCAGCTTGGGAGCGCCGGTCGTGCCGCCCGACAGCAAGAGCAGGGCGACGTCGCGCGCGTCCGGCCCGGCCATGATCTCCGGCGGCGCGTCCACCTCGGCGAGCGGCACGAACTCCTCTGCGTCGCCCACCACGAGGACATGCCGGAGGCTCGCCACCCGCTTGCATACCGAACGGGCGAGCGACCGGTAATCGAAGCCGACATGCATGTCGGCGATCACATAGGCGACCGACTGGGAGAGCTCTGCCAGATGCACGATCTCCGTCTCTCGATGCGCCGGCAGCGCCAGCACCGGGATGGCCCCGATCCGGAACAGCGCGAAGCACAGGGGCAGAAACTCGGCGATGTTGGGCAGCTGGACCAGGACGCGCTGCTCCTGCGCGATGCCGAGCCGGCGCAGCCCGGCGGCCATGCGATCCGCGCGCTCGTCGAGCTCCTGGTACGTCCAGCGACGCGCTCCGTCGACGACGGCCACGCGCGCCGGCGTCGCTCGGGCCCGCGTGCGCAGCATCTCTCCCAGGCGCTCGCCTCGCCAGTACCCCGCTTCCCGATAACGATCCACGAACTCAGCGGGCCAATCGACACATCCACTCAACATGGGAGCTCCCTCGCTTTCACCGACGTTCGTCGGCGCTCACTGTCCTGCGCTTCGATGCGCGCGGCCCGGGTCAGCGTTCGGGCGGGCGGGCAGCACGGCCGCGCCGTGCAGGAGGGTCGGGTCGAGATCGGCGGTCAGGCCAGCGATCTCGATGGCGCAGACCCCCGTCACCTCGGCGGGCTCGAGCGCGAACGTCGGGTCGTCACCGACGATCCGGCGCACCGCCTCTCGATGCTCGGCGCGGACCCCCATGCGCACCCGGCTGAGCCTCTTGGCCCCGTTCGGATGGCGGTTCTCTCTCGGATGTTGAGGCGGGTCGTAGGGGGTCACGATGAACGGGAGACGATCGTTCGCCGGATAGGCAAACTTGAAGCGGATCTCCTGGCCATCGGGCTTCGTCCGTCGCCACCCGATGGCTCTGCCGACGGGGATCCCTGCCTCCCGCAGCGCGGCGAGCTCACGGTCGAGACCGTGCGTGTCCACCACGACCGCCACGTCGCAGAAGCCCTCACCGTGCTCGGACCAGCGGATCATCCGCCGGCCCGAGCCGCGCCCGGCCATCAGCTCGATCGGCCACTTGAACCACCGCGCGCTGCGCGGCGTCGTGAGCAGCTCGACGATGGGGCCTTCCGTGAACCAGATGTGCGCGTGCTGGGCCTTTCGCTCGGGTGTCGCGTAGTCCACCTTGAACCCGAGCTCTCTGTAGTCGCGCACGGCTTGATGAATGTCGCGCACCCATACCAAGACGTGGCTGCAAGAAGTCGCCATGTTCATTTCTCCCGAGCGCCAGGCGCTCGATCAACGCGCGCCGCTCCCGGCCGCATCGGAGGTGGCAGCGCGCGCCGCCGCACGCAGCTCGTCGAGAGGGAGCGGCTCCGGGGTCTCCGGACGGATGAGCTCGGGCATCCCGATCCGCTCCGTCAGATCTCGCCACGCGAGCGACACGCCCAGGGCCCACTGGCCGCTGCGGACACGGCGGGCCGGGTCGGCGATGTCGCCGCACAGGTCGTGCAAGGCGACAACGACCGCGTCGGGCCACGTCCGCGCGAACACGTCGTGATAGTTGCGCGTGTGCTGGTCGCCCAGGATCGACGTGCTCTCCACGGCGAGGCGGTCGGTGCCGGGGCCGCTCATGATCAGGCGCCCGGTCGAGTCGCGCGGCGAGTGCAAGCGCGGATTCCAGAGGACGGGTCCGTGGGTGTCGGCCAGGGTCAGCACGCCGGCGTCGCATCCGAGCGAGATCCGGTGCATGAGCAGGGAGTGATTGTCGGGATCCTCGGGGTGGACCTGGTTCTGCACGCGGAGCGTCACGGGCACGCCGCCGAGGGTCGCGCTCAGGCTCTGAAACGGCTGGCCCGCGGCCGGCGACGGCCGGCCGCCTCGCGGCGCGCATTCGGAGAACGACCACGGGCGCAGGTCGCCTGCGGCGCGGCCGATCACGTCGAGCAGCGGATAGGCGACCTGGCTGTTGCAAGCGGCGTCGATGAACTGGACGCGCTGGCGCTTCCTGATGTACTCGGCCGCGGCAAGGAACTGCCGGATCGGGCGCACGTTCGGGTACAGCGTGTTGACCGCGTACGCGGCGCCCCCCCGCTTCGCGGCCTTCAGGCACGCGGTGATCTCCGCGGCGTGCACGGGATGCTCCTGCAGCACGTGGATCCCGCGCTCGAGCAGCGTCCTGGCCAGATCGGAGCCTGGGCCGCCGGTCGCCCCCGAGCGCACCACCACGCAGGCGATGTCGATGTCGCCGGGGATGTCCTCCACCCTTGTGTAGAGCGGCGCTCCGTAGCGCTCGGCGCACTTCCTGGAGAACTCGCTGCCGCGCCCGAGCACGCCGGCCAGCGTGAACGAGCCCTGCGCCGACGCGACCGCATCGAGGTAGATGCGCCCGAAGGCGGTGCCGGCGACGACGACGCGCTTCTTCTTGCCGCCGCCGGCGCTCACCAGGTCACCCGCATCGTGAGCGGGCCGCGGAAGAACGTCGCGGTCTTCCACTGGACGTCGGCGTCGAGGCGCAGATCCGGCAAGCGGGTCACGAGCGCTCTCAGCGCTTCCTGGAGCTCGACCCGGGCCAGCGACGCGCCGATGCAATAATGCATCCCACAGCCGAACGCGAAATGCGCCCGCGCGTCCCGATCGAAGTCGAGCCGGTGTGGATCGGAGAACTTGCGGGGGTCGTGGTTGGCCGCGCCGACCGACGCAAACACGGGCTCACCCGCGCGCACCAGCGTGTCGCCCACCTGGACGTCCTCGGTGGCGTAGTGCGGAAACATCGCGGCGGACGCGATCGGCACGAAACGGAGCAGCTCCTCGACCGCCTGCGCCACGAGGCCAGGATCCGACTTGAGGCGCGCGAGCTGCTCCTGATGGGTCAGGAGCGTGTAGATGAAGTTCGGGATCTGCGAGGAGGTGGCCTCGTACCCCGCGATCAGGATGGCGATGCAGAGCTGGACCATCTCGCGCTCGTTCAGGCGGTCGTCCACGTCGTGGGCCTCGATGAGCGCGCTCATCAGGTCGTCGCCCGGCTCGGCCCGGCGCAGGCGGATCAGCCCCATGATGTACTGGGACAGCTCGCCGAGGTTCCGCTGCGTCTGCTCCGCGGTCTGCGTGTTGGTCGAGAGCAGAGAGTCGTTCCACTCCTTGAACCTGGACTGATCCGCCACCGGAACGCCCAGGAGCTCGCAGATCACGGACATCGGGATCGGCAGCGCGTAGTCCCGCACGAGATCCGCAGGGGGGCCTTTGGCCACCATCCTGTCGATCAGCTCGTTGGCGAGGTCGCGGACGTGCGGGCGCAGCTGCTCCACGCGCCGGTTGGTGAACGCCTGGGTGACCAGGTTGCGGATGCGGGTCAGCTCGGGCGGGTCCATCATGACGATCCCGCCGGCGATGCGCGGGAGCGCCCTCGGGGCGTCCGCGCGCTTCGTGGCCTCCTCGCGGCTGAACCGCCGGTCGGACAGCACGAAGCGGACGTCCTCGTAGCGGGTCGCGAGCCACGCCGGCTCGCCGTAAGGCAGCTTGACCTTGAGCAGCCCCGGCGCTTGCTGAGCGCGGGAGTACGCAGAGGCGAGCGCGATGCCGTCGAAGAGATTGAAGGGATACGGGATGGGGGGATTCGTCGCGGTGGTCATTGCGTTCGTCCTTGTGATGCCGCCGTGGAAAGCGGGCGGGAATCGAAGCGCCGGCGGCGCGCGGCCCAGTCGCGCAGCCGCTCGCGGTCGAGGGCGCCGCCAGCGGCGAGCGGCAGCTCATCCACGATCTCGATGCTGGCGAAGGCTCCCAGGCGCTCGCCGAGATGCTCGGAGAGGCGCTCCGAGGTCAGCAGCGCCCGATCCATCTTGGTCCGGGCCGCGAACACACGATGGCCGAGCCGCTCCAGCGGGTGGCCGTCCCGGGGCAGCCCGAGGACGCGCTGGAGGCCAGCGCCGTCCAGCGCCGCGTTCCACTGAGGCAGCGAGAGGAACGTCGACTCCGTCTCGGCCCTGCCGTCGCTGGCGTCGTCCAGCATGAAGGCCTGGGAGGCCATGACCCAGAACTCTTCGACCGTGGGCTCGGTCAGGACGAGCCAGCCGCCGGGGCCGAGCAGCTCGTTGAGCCAGCGGAGGGAGGCATCCGTGTTCCGCGCGGCGTTGAGCACGCCGCCTCCGATGATCACGTCGAACGAGTTCGGGACGAAGCCCTGTTCTCTCGGCGCGACGTTGATGTCGTAGAGGCCGAAGCGCACGCACCGGTGCCCGGCGAGCCGCGGGGTGGCCTGATCGAGGAAGTACCTGGAGACGTCGGTGTAGAGGTAGTCGACCTCGGCGCCCGAGAGCTCCGGCAAGAGCGACTCGGAGGTCGCCCCCGTGCCGGCGCCGACCTCGAGCAGCCGGATCGGCCGCTGCCCGGGCCATTCCCTGGCAATCCTGCTCACGAGGAGGCTGACGGCGCGGTGCTGGTACCGGGCGGCGATGCTCTCGCGATACAAGGCCCTGGCGAGGTCGGTGCGCCCTTCCGGGAACAACAGGTGGACGGCCCGCACCGCGCCGGAGATCAGGTCGGGCAATCGGTCGGCGTTGCGGACCGCGTAGTCGATCGTGCCGGCCGCGCCGACCGTGGCCAGCCATTCTCCCTTCAGCTCGTCCCATGCGCGCGCCAGCGCGGCGTCCGAGAAGTCGCAGACCGGGCCCACGGCGCTCAGCAGATCTCCGTCCCGGCGCAGCAGCTTCTGCTCCGCGAGCACCCTGAGCCAGCGACGGATGAGCGGCCGATGCGCGGCGGCCACACGCGCCCGCGCGAGCACCTCGTCCACGGTGTGGGCGGCGGCCGTGTCGGTAAAAAGGCCGCTGCGGCCCAGCGCGTTGAGCATCGACAGCAGCGCTGTCTGTCCCAGCCGCTCCACGGCCGCGATCGCCCGGTTCAGGTCGGTCCCGGCGAGCTCGGCGTCCAGCGCGGCGGTCGCCTTGGCGATCAGGCGCTGTCCGCTCGCGTCCCCGTCGGCATCGTCGCTGGCACGCTTCGCGGGGACGGCAAAGACGGCCCAGCCGTCGCCGTCGGAGGGGATCACCGCCGCCGCCGCCACGCCCGGATGGCTCATCACGAGCTCCGCGATGCGCGCCGCTTCTTGCTCGGCTCTGCGCAGCTCGCGCTCCACGGGCACGAGCCCGGCTTCACCGGCGATCCTGTCCACGAGCTCTGCGCCGAAGACGCGCCGCACGGCCGCGGACGACTCGGCGGACAGCGCTCCACCGGCGCCTGCGCCGGCGTCGACCACGATGCGCCGCAGCGCCCCGAGGTCGGCGAGCGCGGCCGCCGGGTGGGCCAGGAGGCTGCGCAGCAGCGTCGCTGACACGATCGCGCAGTCCGGGGCCGCTCGCTCGAGGAACGAAAGGGCCTTGGCCGGGCTCGCGGCGCTCGCGTCGACCGCATGATGGTGGACGGCGGCGCCGGCGCTCCAGCTCGCGAACACCGCATCCCCGCCGAACCCGGCCAGCGGCGAGAGCACCGCCGTGCGCGCAGGCGAAGGGCCGATTGCGTCGCGCAGGGCAGCCACCGACTCGCAGAACACCGCTCTCGACCACACGAAGGATCCGCGAACCACGGAGAACGGCGCGTCGTCCACCAGGCGGGGCTCGCAGGCGCTCGCCCCGTCGAGCGCGGACAGGTCAGCGTCCGTGATCCTCAGGACATCGCCGCCGCCGCTCGCTGGCGGCTCGGCGGAGAACCGCGCGCCGAGCAGCATGGCAGCCAGCCGGACCGACAGGGCCTGAGGCCTGTCTCCGGCGCTCCAGCTCAGCGAGCGGCCCGCGACGGCCCCGCGCTGGCGCAGCGCCGTGACAGCGCGGTACGTCGAGTCGAGCACCTCTGCTCCGGTCCACTCGCGCCCGCTCGACACCAGCGCCGCTCGATTCCCGAGGCGCTCCAGCCCATCGATGATCTGTCTCACGGTCATGGCACCTCCTCGGGTGGTCGTCAGCAGGCGGTGGCGAAGAACAGGTGCTGGCCTGCCACCGCCAGGGGGGATTCGAGCGAAGGAAGGACGAACCGCGGCACGAAGGCTGCGGCCAGGAGCTCCTCATTCCAGCCGGGCGCGTCGATGAACACCTGATCGGTCCCGGCGCGCCGGTCCTCGCTGCCGAGCGGCGGCGAGCCGGCCGCAGGAGACAGCAGGAACTGCATCGCCGTCAGGATCGCGCAGTTCTCTCGTGTGGAGTCCGTGAAGATGAGCCACCCGCCGGGGGCGAGCGCGCGGCGGATGCGGCGCAGCGTCCGACCCGTGTGCGCGGCGTTGTGGAGGACATTGCCCGCGAGCACGACGTCCGCCGCGTGCGGCTCCACCCCCTGCGCCGTGAAATCGATGTTGATATCGAGCACGGCAGTGCGCATCCCGCGATGGCGGCCGAACCGCTCCTGCGCCGCGGCCGTGAACGCGCGCGCGACGTCGGTGAACAGGTAGTCGACCGGCGCGCCGTCGAGGGCCCGCAGCGCGGCTGTCGTGGTGAGCCCGGCGCCTCCGCCGAGCTCGAGCACGCGCAGCGGCCGGTGCCGCAGCTCCGCGCAGCGGCGAACGAGGTGAGCGCCGGCGGCGCTCAGGTAAGCGGTGAAGACGTTGTCCTGGTAGGCGGCGAGGGTGGAGAGGTCCTGCCGCTCGCGAAACAAGAGCTGCTGAATCGAGAGCTCGTCGCGCACGAGCGCGTGCAGGCGGAGCAGAGCGGCCTGGTGAACTTCCGCCATCGCGGGCGGGAAGCCGAGCGCGGCATACGCGTCGGGCAGGTCGGCGGCCGCGCCGGCGTCCCGCAGGGCCCGTCGCCACACGTACTTATCCCCCACGTCGCCGAGCACACCGTGGTCGCGCAGCGCGGCGAGCCACCGCCGGACTAGCCATGCGTGCCGCGGCGCCGCGCCCAGCGCGGCGACGATCTCCTCCGCGGTGCGCGCTTCGCCTCCCGGATGCACGGCGCCGCTCGCGAGGAGCAGCTCCCCCAGGGCCCGCAGGCTGATCGCCTCGAGTCGCTGCATCGCCCCCGGCAGGTGCGCCAGGGCATCCCTCCCCGGCGCCGGTTCCAGCAGCCGAGTGAGCCTCAGCCCCGCCTCGTGTGTCTCGTCTCCCGTCGGCACGCGGGGCGCCTCACCGCCGGCGTCGTCGGCGGCGGCCTCCACGGCCGCCGCGGCCAGATCCGCTGCGGGGACGACCTCCGCGTCGGCGCGCGCCGTCGCCGAGCCGAGCGCGGCGAGGATGTCATGCCGGAGGCGGCACAGCGTGAGCTGAACCTGAGCCTCGCTGACGGCTGCGCCTGGGCTCTCAACGGCGTTGGCGAACGCCGTCAGCTCGCCGCGGGTCGCGCGCAGCCAGCTCACGGTCTCGCGCTCGGCCGGCGCGTCCGTCCCGCCGAGCAGCACGGCAGACCCCGTGGCGTGTGCGGTCCAGAGGACGTCGCCGTGAACCCCGGTCAACTTCAGCTCGCCGGCGTCGCTGCCCAGGGCGAGCTCGACGACCCTCTGCGCCTCTGACGACACCTCGTTGCGCACGCGCAGGACGATGGGAACACCCGCGAGGCTGCCTCCGAGCACGACAAGCCCGCTCCCGAGCGGCGCCGGCTCACGGATCTGCCAGGGGCGCAGGGCGCCGAGCGCGTCTCCCAGGAGGCGGAGCAGCGCCTGGATCGACGCTCTCGTGCACGTCGCCGCGACGTACCTGACCGGCGTGCGCGCGCGCAACACCTGCGCTGCGCCGAGGAACCGCCGGGATGCCGGCGTGGCAGAGGCGACCGCTGCCACCCGGAAGGCGGCTCGGCCAAGGCGCGCTTGCCGCAGGCACGCGGCGAGCTCATCGTGCTCGAGCGGCGCCTCCGCCAGCACGGCGCTGCCGCGCCCCAGGAGGTCGACGGCGCGCTCGGTCACCGGCACCCCGTGCCCGGTCGCCGATACCCAGCAGCTCACGCCGGCGCCGAGGGGCGCCTGATCCGGCCGGGTCCAGAGCGCTATCCTGGCCTGATCGGCGAACCTCCGGGCGCCCTCGCTGTCGTCGGCGAGCTGGCCGATGAGGCGAAAGCGCCCGTTCAACTGCTGGAGCGCGGCCAGGTGCAGAGGACCGAACCCGGCGCCGCACAGCACGAGAGGGATCCCGGCGGTCACAGGGAGCCCTCCTCGGTAGCGCCGAGCGCGTCGATCGACGTATCCAGCAGATCGAGCGCGGTCACCGCGCCGCTCTCGCGAAGGCGACCGACCGTCGACAGGGGTTCGAGCGCCGCCGCTGCGAAGTGGCGCCCAGCGGGCACCTGGCCCTGGTCCACCGCCAGCGTGGTGAGCGCGGCCAGGGTCCCTGTGAGCTCGGCGTTGCGCCGCCCGCGCATAACCAGCGTGCGCGTGACCGGGGCGCCGTCTCGCAGGCCGTCGAGCTGCGCGACGAGGAGGACGTGAGGCTCCCGTCCAGCGAGGTCGAGCAAGCTGGCCCGGCATAACGCCGCGACCGCCTCGCGGCGTTCGAGGGTGCGGGCGCGATCGAAGGCCGTGAGGATGTGCTGGCCGGTAATGACAGTATACCAGTCTCCTCGAGCGAGCCGGAGCGACGCCGCGAGCCGCTCTCCTTCGGTGTTGAGGTAAGGCAGCAAGGTGGCCGGACCGGGGAAGAACGGGACTTCCACGTTGCGCGTCCGGGTCAGCACCCCGGAGCGACGCCCCTCTCGCCATGCCGCGAGCGGCTCGCTCACCCCGTCCGTGGCCGCCTGGAGGTAGTCGTCCGCGGCGACCTCGGTGAAGCGGTCCAGCACGCCGAAATAGCTGCGCATGCCGTGAACCTGGCTGAAAGCCCGCTGCGCCGCCCATCGCGGCAAGAGCGCCGTGAGGCCAGGCTGCAGCCCCGCCGAGAGCACGGCCACGCGCCCGCGGGTGCGGTACGCCTCGTCGTCCAGGAGCGCGTACAGCGCATCGTCGCCGGCGGCGTCCACGTAGTCGGCGCCGGCTCCCACGGCTGCGCTCGCCGCGCGGTCCGCGATGGCGTGCGACGGACCTGCGCAGTTGAGCACGATCCGACACCCACCGACGAAGCGACGCAACGACGCGTCGTCCCGAACATCGACCGCCTGGTGCTCGGCCGCTCCCGCGGACAGCTCACTCGCGAAGCGGCGGGCCGCGTCGACGTTTCGCCCGCCGATCCTCAGCGGCCCGAGGCCGAGCGACAGGAGCCGCCGGGCCGCTTGCGCGCCGACGTCGCCATAACCTCCCAAGATGCCGATCGTCATCCTGCAGCCTCCACCAGCCGCCATCCGTGGGCGCGGCGACGCTCGTTCCAGAACGCCGTGTACCGCCCGTTGCGCGCCAGGAGCTCCTGATGCGTTCCCGCCTCGACGATGCGGCCGCCGTCGAGCACGAGGATCTGATCGGCGGACACGATGGTCGGCAGCCGGTGCGCGATGACCAGCAGGGTCGACCGGTGCATCAGTGTCCGCATCGCGCTCTGGATGTAGCGCTCGTTCTCCGGGTCGAGCGCCGCCGTCGCCTCGTCCAGCAGCACGATAGGAGCGTTCTTGAGCACGGCTCGGGCGACCGACACCCGCTGGCGCTCCCCGCCGGACAGCGACGCTCCGCCCTCGCCGACGCGGGTCTTCAGGCCCTGCGGGAGGCGCTCGATGATCTCTTCCACGCCGGCCAGGCGGGCGGCCTCGCGCACCTCGGCGTCCGTGGCGTCCAGCCGGCCCACCCGGATGTTCGCCTCCAGCGTGTCATCGAACAGATAGACGTCCTGCATGACGAGCGACAGCTGCGTCATCAGGTCTTCCGTGGAGAGCTCGCGGACATCCACGCCGCCCACCCGCACCGAGCCCGCGTCGACATCGAAGAAGCGCGCGATCAGCCGTGTTATCGTGGTCTTCCCGGAGCCGGATGCCCCGATGATCGCCGTCATCGTCCTCGGCGCTATCCGGAAAGACACATCACGGAGCACGGGAGCGCCCGGCTGATAGCCGAACAGGGCATCGGAGAACTCGATCTCCCCCGGCGCCGCGATGGGCCTGGAGCGCTCCGGCTCGGGCAGCGGCGCTTCATCGAAGATGGCGGACAGCCGCTCCAGATCGTTGCCTGCCATCCGCAAGAGCCCGCTACGCCCCGCGGCCTCGGCCAGCGGCCCCACGAACCTGGCGGCCAGCGCCAGCAGCGCGACGAGCTCGATCGGATCGATCGACCGATCGAGCGCGCGCACCACGCCGACCGCGATCAGCGCGGCGAACGCGAGCTGCACCGACAGACCGCCCGCGAGCAACCTGGGGAAGGTCTGACGCAGCATCGACCCGCCCGCGGCGCGCTGCCCATCGATCGCCTCCTCCAGCGGCGCATAACCCCCCGTGGCCCGACCGAAGGCGCGCAGCACCTGCTGGTTGCGCGCGAACTCGACGACCCGGTTGCTGGCGAGCGCCCCCGCGGTGTCGACCTGCTCCTCGGTGCGGCCGATCCACGCCGACGACCAGCGGTGCGTCAGGTAGATCAGCGGCGTGCAGGCGATGGCCGTCAACCCGAGCTGCCAGTCGAAGAACAGCATGGCGACGGCGATCGTCGCGGGCGTCAGGATGCCGCTCACCACCGGGGTCAGGAGGTGGGCAAACACGTTGGTGACCATCATGGTGCCGCCCGTCGCGCTCCGTGAGAGACGGCCGACCTTCTCCGAGGAGAACCAGCCGATCGGCAGGCGGGCGACGTGGTTGCCGAGCCGGTCGTGCAGCGTGGTCAGGACGACCAGGGCGAGCGCGAAGCCCTTCATCGTCTGCTGGTAACGGGCGACGCACGTCACCGCGACGACCGCGGCCAGGAGGAGCAGCCAGCGCAGCGCCTCGCCCAGGTCCCCGCCGAGCAGCGCCTTGAGGACCGGGACGAGGAACGCCATCGCCACCCCCTGGACGACGGAGTAGACGATGAGCCAGCCGAAATAGACGTGCAGCGCCCTTGCGTGCTGCGGTCCCAGGATCTTGGTCAGTTGCCGGATCATGAGGCTTCACCCACCGCTGCAGTGGCAGCCGCCATGTCGCTCTCGGCGTAAGCACGCCACATCCTGGCGTAGAGCCCGTCCGCGGCGAGCAGCGCGGAATGCGTGCCGCGCTCGCGCACGCGGCCCTCGTCGAGCACGACGATCTGATCGACGCCGGTGATCGTCGCCAGCCGGTGGGCGATGACGATCACGGTGCGCCCGCGCGCGACCGCGGACAGCGCGTCCTGGATCTGCGCTTCTGACTCCGGATCCGCGTGCGCAGTCGCCTCGTCCAGGATCAGCACCGCGGTGTCCGCGAGCAGCGTGCGCGCGATGGACAGCCGCTGCGCTTCGCCGCCGGACAGGATGGCGTCTTCGCCGATCACGGACTGATATCCCCTGGGAAGCGCGACGAGCCGGTCGTGGATCTGCGCGGCGCGCGCGGCCGCGACGACGTCTTCGTCGCTGGCCTCGGGCCGGCCGAGGCGCAGGTTGTCGGCGACCGTTCCATGGACCAGCTGGACGTCCTGCAGAACGAAGCCGACGTTCCGGTACAGCACGTCCGGCGCGATATTGCGGATATCGACGCCGCCGAGCAGGACAGCGCCGCCGGTCACGTCATAAAACCTGGGCACCAGCTTTGCCAGCGTGGACTTCCCCGCGCCCGAGGTGCCGACCAGCGCGGTCACCGTGCCAGGCGTGCAAGCGAAGCTCACGTCGGAGAGCACGCTCCTCGAGCCATCGTAGCTGAACGAGACGTGATCGAACTGCACCCCCGCCCCGCGCGGCGCCTCTGGCGTCGTCGTGATGGGCAATGACGGCTCGTCGAGCAGCGAGGCGACGCGCTCCGCCGCCGCCACGGCCTTGCGCTGGGCCGTGAGCCCCTGGTTCAGCGTGAGCACCGTCTGCGGGATGACCACGGCGACCAGGGTCTCGGCGAGCAGGTCGATGGGGCTCACCCAGCCCTCTCGGATGAACAAGGCGCCGACCGTCAGGCTCACCAGCATGATCACGGGCACCGAGAGGGCCATCGAGGTCAGCGCCTCGAGCCGGAGCAGCGGCCGCACCCAGCCGGCGTACCGATCGCTGAAATCGCTGACCGCGCGCTGGTAGCTCTGGTGAGCGCGGCCCGTCTGGCCGAACGCCTTCACGACCGCGATGCCGTGGACGAACTCGACGATCGCGGCGCTCACCCTGGCGAAGCTCGCGTCGAGCTGCATCATCTTCTCGGCGAAGCCCCGCATCATCCATGCGTAAGCGACGATGTAGATGGGCAGGGTGGCGATCGCGAGCAGCGCCAGCCGAAAGTCCAGCCAGAACAGGTACAGGAGGCCGCCGAGCGGAAGGACGATGGCCGAGACGAGCTCGACATCGTGGTGCGCGACGAGGTGGTGCAAGTCCTCGAGGTCGTCCTGGACCGCTTTGCGGACCACCCCTGACGTCTTGTCGGAGTACCACCCCAGCGGCACCTCGCCCAGCTTGCGCACCAGCGCGCGCCGCAGGAGGGCCTGAAGCCGATGGTCGGCCAGGTGAGTCACCCACAGCGCCGTTCCGGTGCATGTCCACCCGACGCCGAGGCCGACAACGATGATCAGCGCGACCCCGGCCACCTTCGCGCTGTCGATCGGGCCTGACGCGACGAGGATCCGCGCGAGCTCGGCAATCCCGATGAACGGGACGAGCGTCGTCAGCGCCCCGACGCCGCCAAGGAAGATCCCGAGCCGCGTCAGCCCTGCTATCGGGCGGCGCAGCTCGCGGAGCGCGGCGTCCTTCTGCTGATTCTCTCGATTCTCTCTCATGTGTGGCGCAACGATACCGCGAGGTGCTCGGCCACGACATTCACATGCGGTGGCTCGATGACGCTGAAATGGTTGCCGGGCACGTCGATCAGCTTGAACTCGCCGAGGCAGACGCCTTCCCAGAACGGCGCCGTCAGGGGCCCGACGCCCGCGGTGATGCCGAAGGATTGCTCCTCGTCGCACCGCAAGAACGTCATATCGCCGACGTACGGCTCGGGATCGAACCGCGCTGCGCGCATGCTATGCCTGCAGGTCCGGAACAGCGCCGGGATGAGCTCGGGTCCGACGGGCACCCCGGCCTGGGCAGCCGCCGCCTTCGCATAGCTGGCCAGGCGCTCGTCCTGACTGCGCGCGGACTGCCTGCGCACCGCGGCGGCGACCGATTCCAGCCCGGGGTCTCCGCCGAGCCTGGCCATTGCGCCGGCCGGAATCTTGCGGTCGTAGTCGACCATCAGCTTCTCGATGGCCCGGTACACGTCGGCGCTGTCGACGTCGTCGCCGAAGACGGCCTTCACCGGATCCAGGTTCAAATTCGGGGCGAAGATCGCCTCGAACGCGAGCTCTTCGTCGGTCTCGATGAACATCGGGATGCTGTCGACGAGCGCCAGGTCGACCGACATCCCGCGCTCGAGCAGCCGCCGGGCCACCTCGGTGGCGAGCAGCCCGCCGAGGCAGTAGCCGATGAGCTGAAACCGCGTGAAGCCTTCATCGATGAGCCGCTGCGCGTAATCGTCGGACACGCGCGCGACGAGCTCCTTCGGGGGGATCGCGAGGTACAGCTCGGGGTCGGCGACAGCGAAGCCCAGGACGGGCCCCAGGTTCTGGGCGGCGAGCGCCCGCCCCAGGTGCTGGAAGTAATCCATGGTGCCCAGCGCCGCGTGGAACATCACACGCGCCGGCCCGTCCCCGCCGCCGAACGAGAGGATCAACGAGTTGCTGCCCTCCCGGCGCTGCGCGACCTGCGCAGTCTTGCCGCCGCTGGAGGACGCCTCCGCGCCCGGCCCAGCGCCGCTCGGCGCGTGCGCGGCGCCGTCTTGCCTGCGCAGCGCGCGCGCGAGCGCGTCGACCGTCGGCTCATTGAGCATCTGCCGCAGGAGCGTGTCGTAGGCGAACGGCGCGGCTTCCGGCACCTCCTCGCGCAGGCGCCCTGCCACCCTGGCGAGGATCAGCGAGTCGGCGCCGCGGTCGTAGAAGTTCTCGCCCTTGCCGATCCGCGCGATGCCGAGCGCGCTCGCCCAGAGCGCACACAGCCGGCTCTCCAGCTCGTCCAGCGTGGCATCGGCCTCCTTCCCGGCGCCGTCGATGAACGCCGCGGGCCGCAGGGCGGCGAGCGCCTTGCGGTTGACCTTGCCGTTCGCCGTGAGCGGCAGCCGGTCGACGACCTGCAGATGAGCAGGCACCATGTGCGCTGGCAGCCGCTGCCCGAGGAAGCTCGTGAGCTCGTCGGTCCCGACCCGGGCCCGGTCGGTCTTGAAGCGCGCAGCGAACATGTGCATGCCATACGCCGCCATCGGATGGTCGTCGTCCGGCAGGCGGAGCACCAGCTCGCCGCCGCTCTTCGCGATCAGGCCTTGCCACTGCTCGGTGGACAGGAACTTGGTGGTGCCGCGTTCCCTGTCTGCGCCCGCGGGGTCCATCATGAAGCCCTGGGTGAGCAGGACGTGCGGGTGATCGGCGGTAGGCTCGGTGAACACGAGCCATCCCGATGGCCCGAGCAGCTCCACCGCCGCCGCCACCGCGGCTTCGACGTTGCGGGTGCTGTTCAGCATTCCGGCGCACAGCACGACGTCCGCGGAGTTCGGCAGCAAGCCCTGGGCCCGGTAATCCTCGTTCAGATCGAGCTGCCCGAATCGGACCCAGGAACGCTCCCGGAACCGCTCGCGCGCGTCGGCCAGGAAGAAGGCTGTCAGGTCCGTGAACAGGTAGTCGACGTCATGGCCGTCGAACATCGGGAGGACCACGCCGGTGGTGGCCCCCGTGCCGGCGCCGATCTCGAGCACCCGCAGGGGGGCGCCGTCCGTATGCGCGGCGGCGATCCGGTACAGGAGCGCCGCGACCGCGTGGTTGTTGTAACGCGCGATCGCGTCGTCGCGGTACACCGCGAGCGCCACGTCGTGCTTCCCTTGCGGGAACAGCAGCTCGAACGGGTTCTGCTGGTTCTCGAGCAAGGCGTGCAGCCGCTCGACATGCGCCTTGTGGTACTCAACGAACTCGGGCGTACACAGCCCGGACGACGACGCCAGCTCCTCGAACCGCCGCCAGGCGTCGTGGACCGTTGTCGCGTCGGCGGCCCTGCGCTGCGCGTAACGGCGGCTCTCCTCGTGGTACGTGAGCCATCCCGCCTCGGTCAGGAGCCCCAGCCAGCGGCGAACGAGCCAGTGATGGCGGTCGTGGACGCGCGCCTCGCGCAGGATCTCCTCGGCCGAGCGCGTGTCGCGCGGACCGGCGAAGAGCCCGCGCTCGGAAAACGCGTTCATCATGGACGCGAACGAGGCGTCGCGCAGCGCTCGGGTCGCCTCGGTCACCTGGGCCGCGGTCACGCCGCTGACCTCCTTGTCGGCGAACTGCCGCGCCGCAGACACGAGGCGAGCCTGCGACGTGGCCAGATCCTCGTCCGCAGGCGCGCTGCGCCGCGCGAGCTCGACGAAGCCGAGCAGCGTGCGATCCGTGGGGTCCTTGCCGGCCACCACGGCCGCGGCGGCGCCGACCGCCGGATGCGCGAGCAGCGCGGCCTCGATCTCGCCGAGCTCGATCCGGTGCCCGCGAATCTTGACCTGGCTGTCCTCGCGGCCGAGGAACTCGATGGATCCGCCGGGGAGATAGCGCCCGAGATCTCCGGTCCTGTAGAGGCGCTGTCCATCGACGGGATGGTTGAAGAAGCGCGCTGCCGTGAGCTCCGGGTCGCCCAGGTACCCCGCCGCAAGGCCGTGCCCGGTGATGTACAGCTCTCCAGGGACCCACACCGGCGCGTCGCGGAGCGACTCGTCGAGGACGCGGAAGCCCTGGTTGGCGAGCGGCACCCCGTAGGGGATGCTCGTCCACGCCGGATCGACCCGCTCGATGCGATGGTAATTCGACCAGATGGCCGCCTCGGTCGCGCCCCCGAGCCCGATGAGCGTCAGGTCAGGAATGAACCGGCGGATCTGGTCGGGCAGCGTGACGGGGATCCAGTCGCCGGACAGCAGCGCCATGCGCAACGAGCGGATCGCGACCGGCTCTGTCTGCAGGTAGCTCGCCAGCATCTGAAGCTGCGCAGGCACGGAGTTCCACAGGGTCACCTCGTGCTTCACGAGGAGATCCGCCCAGTGGGAGGGGTCGGCGCCGCGGTCGGGATCCGGAAGGACGAGCGTCCCGCCGAGGGCGAGGGTTCCGAAGATGTCGTACACGGACAGGTCGAAGCCGAGCTGGGCGAGGCCCAGCACCCGGTCCGATCCGGTCACCCCGAAGCGACGGTTGATGTCGTCGATCGTGTTCAGCGCCGCCCGGTGGGTGATCATGACCCCCTTCGGATCACCCGTGGAGCCGGAGGTGTAGATCACGTACGCCAGCGCGTCGGGGTCGCCCATCGGCGCTTCGGGGCAGGTCTGCGCAGGCGCCAGCGTGTCCACGTCGATCACGCGCAGGCCGTCCGGCAGCTTGGCCGCCGCGGAGATCCACGACTGGGTCAGGACCTGTCGCACCGCCGCGTTCGACAGCACCTTCTCGATGCGCAGCCGCGGCTGCGTGGCGTCCAGCGGCAGATAGGCCGCGCCCGCGAGCAGCACGCCCAGCACCGCGACGACCTGCTCGATCCCCTTGTTCATGACGACGGCGACCCGATCGCCCGCGGTACAGCCGCCGTCTCGCAGCGCCTGCGCGACCGAGGCCGCCCTCATCGCGAGGTCGCCGTACGTCAAGCTGCCCGCGTGGCCGATCACCGCCACCGCGCCGGGGTCGCGGGCGGCCTGCTCCAGGAACCCTCGGTGCAAGAGGGAGTCCGGCAGCGGACAGCTTGTCTGATTGACCCGCTCGCGCTCCTGCGCCTGCCATCCGGGCAACGCGACCGGCTCGATGGCCTCCCATGCCTCGGAGCGCTCCGCGAGATCCTCCAGCAGCCGCTGCAGCGCGCCGAACATGTCGTCGATGAGGCCGTCCGGGAAGATGCCCTGACGCACGTCCCAGTTGACCTCGAGCCCGTCGGCGTCATCCATGACCTGACAATCGAGGTAGACCTGCGGGGTCTGCGTGACGCCATGGCCGAAGCGCCGGCCGCTGCTGGGTCGTCGCCGCGAGCCGAGGCCGATGGCGCTGGTGAAGACGACCGGCATCAGCGCGGCTTCCCGCCCGCGCCTGCGGGTCATCTCGCGCAGCACCTCGACCCCCGTGAACAGCCGGTGGTCGAGATCGGCGAACATCTGATCGCCGAGCCGCGCAGCCCATTCCTTGAAGCTGCGCCCGGACGCCGCCTGCACGTCCATGAGGCTGACCGACGTGAAGTCTCCGACGATCCGGTCGACGTGCGGGTGCAGCGGCAGGCGGTTGAGCAGCGTGAGGTTGAGGCTGAACCGTTGGCGGCGGCTCCAGCGCTGCAGCACCGTCGCATAGGCGCCCAGCACCGCGATCGAGGCCGTGAGCCCTCGCTCGCCGGCGCGCTGCCGGAGGCGCTCCCAGCGCTCGGCGGACAGGCGGCTGTGGTGGCGGCGGAAGCGCACGGGCCCGGCTTCCGCGGCCGATGGAAGCGTCGGAAGCTCCGGCGCGGGGGGCAGATCGTTGACGCGCGAGAGCCAGTACTGGCGGTCACGCTGGTAACGCCCGGTCTCGCGCAGCCGCCGCTCCGCGAGGATGTAATCGCGAAAGCGGAGGTCCAGCGGGCGCAGCTCGTCGCTGCGGCCGGCGAGGATGAGGTCGAGCTCCTCGAAGAAGATCCCGGCGCTCGCCCAGTCGGCGATCAGCGAGTCGAGCGAGAAGTGCACGACGTCGCCGCCGCTGGTGCGGGTATGCCGCAGCTCGAACAGCGGCCATACGGTGGTCTCGTACATCCGGTGGTCCATCTCGGCGCGGATGCCGCGTAGCGCGCGCTCCACCTCGGCGGCGGAGGCGCCGCGGAGGTCCGTCGACTGGATGGGGTACCGAGGTACCGTGGGCAGGACGCGCTGGTAGCCGTCCTGCTCGATCACGGCGCGCAGCATCTCGTGCCGCTCGATCAGCAGGTTCCAGGCGTCGGCGAGGCGCGCGGGGTCGAGCTCCGGATACGTCACCTCCAGGTACCCGTGGCAGGCGACGCCGCCGTAACCGAAGGAGCTCTGGCGCCCCAGCAGGTAGGCCGTCTGCACGTCGGTGAGCGGGAACGGCTCATGACGCCCCTGCTCGTCCGCGGCGACGACCACCCCCTGGTTTGCTGCCAGAAAGTCGATGATCTGCGCCTTGTGCGTGCGCAGCACCGTCATCTTGTCTTCCGTGAGCAAACCTTTGGGCGCACGGAACCGGAGCTGCCCCGATTCCGTCCACAGATCGACACCCAGCGTCTTCAGCTCTTCGATGATCCCGGCAACGGGCATGGACGTAAGCTCCTGTAGCTTGTTGACGACAAGCGTCACATCAGACGATGAACTCACCGGCGAAGCGCTCTCCCGCACGCCGGCTCCGGCGCGCCACCGCGGCGGAGGCCGCTAGAGCACGCCCTCCTCGATCTCCTGGCGGGCCTCGTGCTCGGCGGCGAGCGCCGCTGCGACCTCGCGCAGCGTCGGTCCGTTGAACAGGCGCCTCAGAGGCAACATGATGGCGTGGCGCTGATTCACGGCCTCGATGAAGCGCGTCGCGAGGAGGCTGTCGCCGCCCAGCTGGAAGAAGCTCTGATGGCGGCCGACGCTGGCGACGGCCAGGAGCTCGCTCCAGAGCGCCGCGACGGCATGCTCCCATTCGCCCTGCGGGGGCTCGACCTCCCGGGCGTCGGGCTCGGCTTCCACCGAGATCAGCCTGACGATCTCGGCATGGTCGACCTTGCCGTTCGCGCTGAGCGGCAGCTGGGCCAGCACCACGATCCTCTCTGGCACCATGTGAATCGGCAGGCTCATGGTGACATGGTCGCGCAGCTGCTCCGCGCTGAGCTCCGCGGCAGCGTCCGGGCGGTGGCCATTCAGGCCGTCGACCGCCGCGCCTCGCGCTTCCTCCGCGGCAGCGGGGACCACCGCGGCGGCGAGGCGCCCGGAGGCCGCCACGGCCACCGCATCCCGCACGCCGGGGTGCGACCGCAGAGCGGCTTCCACCTCGCCGAGCTCGATGCGATGCCCGCGGATCTTGACCTGAGTGTCGGTGCGGCCGAGGAACTCCAGCGCGCCGTCGGGCCAGTAACGCCCGACGTCGCCGGTGCGATACCACCGCGCGCCGTCTCCGACGAACTTGCGAGCCGTCAGATCCGGCGCGGCGCAGTAACCGCGCGCCACCCCGAGACCACCGATCCACAGCTCGCCCGGCACCCAGTCCGGACAGTCGCGGCCATGCGCGTCCACCACGCGGAAGAGCTGGTTGCGCAAGGGATAGCCATAGGGGATCGAGCGCCACGACGGCTGGATCCCATCCACCTCGAAGAAGTTGGACCAGATCGAGGCCTCGGTGGCGCCGCCGAGCGCGATGAACCGACATCCCGGCCGCTGCGCGGCGAGCCGCCCGGGCAGATCCGTCCTGATCCAGTCGCCCGAGACGAGCGCCAGGCGGATGGCGCCCGGCGGCTCCGCCGCGCTGCCGACGATGAGCAGCATGTCGAGCAAGGTCGGAACGCTGTTCCAGATCGTCACCTCATGCCGACACACCAGATCATGCCAGCGCCTCGCATCGCGCCGCGATTCCTCCTCGATCAAGACCAGCGAGCCGCCGGCGGACAGCAGACCGAAGATATCGTAGACGGACAGATCGAAATCCAGCGCAGACACGGCCAGGACGCGGTCTTCCGCGCCGACGCCGAAGCGTTGATTGATGTCCAGCACCGTGTTCAGCGCGGCGCGATGGGTGATTTCAACGCCCTTCGGCTCGCCGGTCGATCCGGAGGTGAAGATGATGTACGCCAGCTGCTCCGCGTCGATCGCCGCCGGGCTCGGCGCGGGCGCGGACGCCATCGCCTGTCCGAACACACACGGACGAACGCCCTCCGGCCAGCACCTCGGCTCCGGGCCGGTGACGACGACGCGGACCCCTGCCTGGCCCAGCATCCTGTCGCGGCGCGCATCGGGTTGATCCACCCCGACCGGCAGGTAGGCGGCTCCGGCCGCCAGCACGCCCAGCACCGCGGCGATCTGATCGGGCCCCTTGGGCAGGTTCACGGCGACGACATCGCCTGTCGCCACGCCTTGCTCGGCCAGCGCGGCCGAGAGGCGCAGCGCGCGCGACGCGAGCTCGCCGTAGCTCATCACCTCGGCCTCGCCCCAGCGCAATGCGATCCGTTGCGGCTGCTCGCGCGCCAGGTCGAAGAACGCGCGGTGCAGGCTCCGCCGTGGGCTCTCTCCGGCCGTCGCGTTGACGAGCGCGCGCGCGCGCCGCTGCGGCTCGGGCAGGAGATCGGGCACGGGCAGGTGCCATTCGGAGCTGCTCAGCCAGCTCAGCTCGCGCAGGTACGCGTCGAACATCGTGGCGATCAGGCCTTCCGGGAACAGGTCCTCGACAACGTCCCAGTTCAGGGCGATGCCGCCCTCGGCCTCTATCACCTGATGGTCGAGCCACACCTGCGGGGTCTGCGTCAGGCCCCACACCTGCTTCCTGAAAGGGCCGCTGGCCGGCGCGGCGGTGCCGCCGGGGACGCCGAGGGCGCTCGTGAACACCACCGGCATGGTCACGCTCGGCGCGCCGCTCGACCTGGCCAGCTCGCGAACGAGCGAGATGCTCGAGACGTCGCGATGGTCGAGCGCGTCGCCCAGCTCCTGCTGGACGCGCCGGGCCCGCGTCACCCAGCTCTCGCCGGCGGCGGGCCGGTATCCGACCAGCGTGAGCGACGTGAAATCGCCCATGACCGTGTGGATGTCGGGATGCACCTCGCGGCGATCGAAGAGCGTCAGGTTGAGCGTGAGGTCGGGGCGGCTGCACCAGCGGCTGAGCACCTCGGCGAACGCCGTGAGCAGGACCGTGGACGGCGTGACGCCGTGCTCGCCTGCGCGCTCGACGATGCGGCGCCATCGGCTCGCGTCGACGCTGCCCTCGTGGCGCGTGAAGCGCGGGCGCCCCACCTCGGCCGGATCTCTGGCGAGCGGCAGCTGCGGCGCCGGCGGCAGCTCTGGCAGCTTCTTCGCCCAGTACGCCCGCGCGGCGGCGAGCGCCTCCGATCCCGGCGTGCACGTCAGCACGTAGTCGCGGAAGGACAGCCCGACCGGCGGCAAAGCAGCGCCGGGAGCCTCGTAGAGCGCGGTGAGCTCCGAGTAGAAGGTGAGGATGCTGAGCGCGTCGAGGATGAGGTTGTCGAGGCTGATGCCGAGGCGCGTCCTGTCGCCCGACCGCACCGCCCGCATGCCGAACAGCGGCCAGCGGGTCGGATCGAAGACCCAGTGTGAGCAGTCGCGCCGCAGCGCCTCGTACGCCTGAGCCGGGTCCTCGCCGGCGTCGACGACCTCTATCGTGAACCGCGGCACGTCCGCGAGGATGCGTTGCTGGCCCTGCTCATCGAAGACGGCGCGCAGCATCTCGTGCCGCCGCACCAGGACGTTGACGGCCGCCTCCAGCCGCGACACGTCGAGATCGACGACGTCGTACTCGCGGTAGAACTGGCAGGCGACGCCCCCGAGCGTGAAGCTCTCGTCTCGACCCAGCCAGTAGGCCCGCTGCACCTCGGTCGGCGGGAAGGGCTGGTGGCGGTTCTCCGGATCGGCGACCAGGGCCGGCAGCGCCGGAGCGCCCGCGCCGAGCGACAACGTGGCAGCGAACTCGGCCAGCGTCGGGCGGGCGAACAGATCGGCCAGCTTGACGCCGTCGAGTCCGACCTCGCGCAGCCGGCGCACCAGGCGTGTCGCCAGGAGGGAGTCGCCGCCCGCGGAGAAGAAGTTGTCCTCGCGGCCCACCTCCGGCACCTTGAGCAGCTCGGCCCAGACCCCGGCGACCCGGCGTTCCACCTCGCCGACCGGCGCGGTCACGGTCGCCTTGGCCTGAAGGGCCATGCTGTTCACCGCTCGCTGCAAGGCGTTGCGATCGATCTTGCCGTTGGGCGTGAGCGGCAAGCTCCTGCAGCGCCACAGGTGGTCCGGCACCATCACGGCGGGGAGGCGGCTCACCAGGAACTCGCGCAGATCCGCGAGCTCCGGCGGCGGTTGCCGCAGATCGATGATCTCGCCTGCCGCAGGCACATCGATCCTCGGATCCTCCGAGGTGATGGCCACATAGAGCCCACGTTCACCCAGCACCGCGACGGCCTGGCTGACGCCGGGATAACCTCCGACCGCGGCCTCGATCTCGCCGAGCTCGATGCGGTGCCCGCGCAGCTTCACCTGGAAGTCGGCGCGCCCGAGGAACTCCACGCTGCCGTCGGCCCAGTAACGCGCGCGGTCGCCGGTGCGGTACCAGCGCGTCCCGTCCGCCTGGAGAAACTTGTTCGCCGTTTTCTCTCGGTCGCCGCGATAGCCGCGGGCCACGCCGGCGCCGCCGATCCACAGCTCGCCCGGGACGAAGTCCGGACAGTCGCGCCCCAGAGGATCGACGACGCGCAGCTGCACGTTGCCGAGGGGCTTGCCGTACGGCACCGACTTCCAGTGCGGAGGCACCTCGGTGACCTCGCAGATCGTGGAGTGGATCGCGGTCTCGGTGGTGCCGCCCAGCGCGATGAAGCGGCAGCGCGGAGCGCGCTGCGCAAGGCGGCCCGGCAGATCGAGGGTCACCCAGTCGCCGCCCAGGAGCACCGCCCGGAGCGGCAGCGGACCGGGACCGTCGCCGGCCGCGGCGAGCGTGATATCGAGCAGGGCAGGCACGCAGTTGAGGACGGTCACGCGATGGCTGCGCAGCAGCTCGACCCAGACCCCCGCGTCGCGACGCGCCCACTCCTCGACGCAGACCACGGCGCCGCCGGCCGACAGCGGCGCGAAGATGTCGTACACCGACAGATCGAACTCGAGCGCGGACAGCGCGAGCGTCCGGTCGGTCGCGCCCAGCGAAAGGCGCTGGTTCAGATCATCGATGGTGTTCATCGCCGCGGCGTGCGTGATCTCCACGCCTTTCGGCTCGCCCGTCGAACCGGAGGTGAACAGGATGTAGGCGAGATCCGAGTCCGCGCCGGCCAGCGGCTCCGCCAGCGACGCCTGCCCCTCCGGGACGTCATCGAGCACGAGGGCGGCGCCGGCAGCGTCGAGGATGCGCTGGCGGCGCAGCGCGGGTTGATCCACGCTGATCGGAAGGTACGTGGCGCCGGCGGCCAGCACGCCCAGCACGGCGACGATCTGGCTCGGCCCCTTGGGCAGCTGGATCGCCACCACGTCGCCTGCGCTCACGCCGTGCTCGCGCAGGTAGCCGGCCACGCGCAGCGCGCGCTGCCGGAGCTCCCCGTACGAGATCCTGCCGCCTTCGCCCCACAAGAGAGCAGGCGCCTCCGGCTGTCGCTTCGCGAGCTCGAAGAAGCCGTCGTGCAGGCGCTTGCCCGAGACTGCTGTCCTGGTGGCGTTCGCGGCGACGCGCACCTTCAGCTGCTCTCCCGGGAGCAGCGCGGGCACAGGCTGCCGCCAGGCTTCCTCGTACGCCAGCAGGCGCTCCAGCAGGCGGCCGTGCGCGTCGAACATCGCGTCCAGCACGCCCGGCGCAAACGCATCTTCACGCGCATCCAGGTTGACCAGCAGGCCGCCGTCGAGCTCCGTGACCTGCGCGTCCAGCCACACCTGCGGCCCCTGGGAGATGATCCAGGACGCCCTCCCGAAGCGCTGCTTCACCACCTCGGGAAACAGCTCGCCCAGGCCGAGCGCGCTCGTATACACGACAGGGGCCAGCACCTGCTCGCCTCGCTGCCGGGAGAGGTCGCGCAGCACCTCGACGCCCGAATAACCCACGTGCTCGGCGTCCGCATGGAACTGGGCCTGCAGGCGCTGCGCGCGTTCAGCGAAGGTGCCGGGCGCCGCGCCGTCCCAGGCCAGGAGCACCGAGGAGGTGAAGTCGCCCACCAGCATCCCGACGTCCGGGTGCAAGGGCTCTCGGTCGAACATCGGCAGGTTCATCAAGAACCGCGGCTCCGCGCTCCAGGCGGTCAGCGTCTCGGCGAAGACCGCTGCCATCGCCATGGCCGGCGTGAGGCCGTGGCGCGCCGCCAGAGACGCGAAGGCGCGCACCTGCTCCGGAGCGAGCCAGCGATGGCGCCGCACCACCGTCGTGGCGCCCACGTTCACGTGGTAGGGAGCGGCGGGCAGCTCCGGCGCAGCGGGAAGGTCGCTCAAGCGAGCTTGCCAGTACGCTCGGTCGGCGTTCCGCGACCGCTGGCCCTTGACGCTCGCGCGGCTGGCCTCGCGTTCCGCCAGGTAGCGCGGATAGCTCGTGTTGATCGGAGGCAGCGGCTGCGAGCCGGCATAGAGGTGCGCCAGGTCGGCCAGCAGCACCCGCAGGCTGAGCGCGTCGGCGGCCACCATGTCCAGGTTCACATGCAGGCGCGTGCCGCCCGCGCGGATCGCGTCCGGCAGGAGCGAGATCTGGATGTCGAACACCTCGCCGGCAGCCAGATCCAGCGTCCGATGCGACAGCGTCCGGCGCAGCTCGGCGAGCGCCTCTTGCGCCGCCTCGGCCGACAGGGCACGCAGATCGTGGACTTTCAGCCCACGCCCGCGGCTGTCGGGCAGGATCTGCTGGCGGCCATCGCTCAGGATCTTCACGCGCAGCATGCCGTGCCGCCCGAGCAGCTCCCGTACGGCAGATTCCAGCCGCGCGGGGTCGACCCGCTCGCCATCGAACTCGTTATAGAAATGCGCGGCGACGCCGCCCAGCTGCTGGCCTTGCTCGCGGCCGACCCAGTACGCGTGCTGCATCAGCGCGAGCTCGAAGGGCGCTGCCTCGTCGATCGTGGCCGCGGCGGGCGAACGCTCGTCGCGTTCGCCCTTGGTACAGCTTCGCTCTCCTATCAGCGCCTTCCAGGCGGACACCCGCGGGTTCGCCGCGAGCTCGGCGAAGTCGACCTCGATGCCTTGCCGCCGCCACCTGCCGGCGAGGCGCATCATCGTGATCGAGTCCATCCCGAGCTCGATCAGGTTGCTGTCTTCACGGACGGTCTCGGCCACCACGCCGAGCACGCTCGCGACCGTCTCCCTCAGATCCGAAGAGGCGACTTCGTCGTGCATTCGCTGTGTCTGTTCGTGCATTGGCTGACTCGTGAGAAGGCAAGCTCAAGTCCGGAACACCATGTCCCCTGCGTCACACCGGCTCGCTGGCGAACTCCGACCGCACCAGGTGGCGCGCCACGCTCTGGAGCTTCTCGCAGGTCTCCTCCAGCTCTCGCTCGGGCGTCGACTCCGCGACGATCCCGGCGCCCGCGCGCAGCCAGACGCTGCTCCCCCGCTGGAAGATCGTCCGCAGCACGAGCGCCGCATCCATCGCTCCGTCGTGGTCCAGCGTCAGGACCGCGCCCGAGTAGAGGCCCCGGCTCTCCGCTTCGTGCCTCCGGATCCAGTCGACCGCCTCCCTCTTGGGGATCCCCGACGCGGTGATGGCGGGGAACAGCACCTGGAACGCCGTCCAGGCCGTGTTGCCCGTCTCGAGCATGCCCGAGAGCCGTGAGGCGAGGTGCTGAACGGTGCCGCGGCGGGATATCGCCATGAACTCGTTCACGGTCACGCTCCCCTGCTTGCAGACGCGGCTGAGCTCCTCGAACGCCAGCTTCACGGACATCGCGTGCTCGGCCAGCTCCTTCGAATCGCTGAGCAGCTCGGCCCGCAAGCGCGCGTTTTCATTGTCGTCCGAGACGAGCGCCCGGGTCCCGGCGAGCGGCTGCGTCATCACCTGCCCTCCGGCGGTCACCTCGAGCACGGTCTCCGGGCTGAACCCGGCGAACTTCAGGCCGCGGCAGTTGACGACGAACGATCGGGCCGGGGTGTTCTGTCGCCGCCCGGCGACGTACGTCGCGATCAGATCGACGGGCGCGGCGACCGGGACGACGCGCGACGCGATGACCTTGTGGAGCTTGCGCGCCGCGATCTCGTTCGTCGCCGCGGCCACCAGCTCCTTGTACTTCGCCGCGCCGGTCGTCTCGAGCAGCCTCGCGGGGAGCACCTCCGACGGGACGGGGGGGAGACCGGCGACGTCGCTCATCCCGCGCGCATGGCGCCGGTTCGAGGAGGCGAGGACGTCCACCATCCTCTCGAGCTCGTCCGAGGTCAGCGCTCGAACCAGCGCCGTGCCGCGCTGGAGGCGGATCTCGACCTCCGGGATGGTCAGGTGAAGCAGGGGCTCTGTGCCGAGGTTCGCCTCGATGCCGTGCAGCAGGTACGCGAACTCGAACGAAGCCGTGCCGTACGCGCGCCAGCCACGGAGCGGGATCGACGCGAGCGCCGCCTCGACCGCGGCGAGCCAGTCCCCGCCGGGACAGCTCTGCTTCCCTGTCGCGTCGATGCGGTGCACGCCGTGTACGTCTGCAGTGAGCTCGAAGGCCGCGCCGAGGGCGACGCTCCACTCGCCGTCGCGCTCGTACACGAAGTACGTCGCGTGCGAGCCCGACCTGGCGAGCGCCGCCGCGAGGTCGATGGGGTCTGCGCCGATCGAGACGCGGCGCTCGAAGTAGTGCCGTTGATGAGAGATGTTCATGCTCGCCCCGCACGTGAGTGATGCCGTCCCGGGCCGCCTGCGCCTCGATTTCTTCGAGGGGAGCGAAAGATGGCACATCCACCCTGTCGCTCCGCATCGCTTCCGTTGTTCTTACATAAAAGTTGCTTTTGCAACACAGGTCACCTCTGGTACGAGAGGCCGCAACCGAGACGTCAGTCGCAGGAGAAGCACGTGAGCTCTTCAGCCCACGTCCCGCTCGCTACGGGCAGTGTTCCAGGCGCGAGCCACGGCCGCGCCCCCGCTTCGTGCTCGGGTGGCGAGCCTTCGAATCGGGAACAGGCGTCACGGTAAACACGTCGACCGAGCGGCAGATGGTCGAAGCGTTCCTCTTCGCGCGCCTTCCAGCATCGACCCGCGGGCCCTGCGAGGGTTCGCAGGCCCATGCGGTCGCACCCCATCCAGACGAGATTCTCGTCACGACATGACAATACGACAGCGCCCGCCCCCGCGATCTGCGGGTCGGAGCTCACGCCGACCTGTCATGGACAGCTATCGCAAATGTACCCCTCCTGGCTCGCGACGCCATGCCCGTGGAGCGTGGCCTCGCGAGCGCCGATAGGCACGACGCTGAGTCGCCTACATCTTGAAGCTGCGTACTAAATTCATATACATATGAATTGCATCAACGTCAAGCCGGGCGGACGGCGAATTCGTGCGGCGGACACGATCGCTCCCCGGAGGCGCCTTCGCGCTTAATTTGAGCGGATCTGGAGGAATTCGACCTCTCAGATCACAATCGAAAGTCTAACGAAATAGGTCGACGATGCGCTCGTCAGGCGCCTCCCTACTCAGCGCGCACCAGCGCAGCCAACGGGTCCTCCATGCCGCAGCGAAACATGTTCGTTGCACAGCCCTCATCCTCGTGACGCCCGAGGATGTGCAGGCGCGGCGAGGGCTCGCGCCATCAATGGGGGCCTGCCTTCCACGCGTTGTCCCGCGGCGAGCGTTCGAATGAGGGCCACGCGTCGAAGACGACGAACTGCGCATCGCTCTCCAATCTTGCCGGCACGCGGGTCACGCGCGCCGGCGTCTCCTCGTCGTGGAAGCGTTGAACGATCTCGAACGAGCTGGAGACGGGCCGCCAGCCACCCCCCTCCCACCGCGAGCGCTCGCCGCGAACCTCCAGCGCGCCGCCGTCGGCGATCGCGACCGTCACATCCGAGGCCGAAGGGGGACCCAGGAGGCGGTCGGCCATGATCGGGCCTGCTGCTCGCGCGAGCGCGCCTCGGACCGGTTCTCCGGAGCGCACCATGTCGGCGACCCGCGTCGCTGCGCGCAGCGCCTCGGCGTCTCCGATGGCCTGCGCCCATGCGAGGGTCTCCAGCGGAGCGTACGCCATGACCCAGCTGGCCGCGCCGTCATCGGCCAGACCCGACACGGGCGCGTCGAGGGCGCCGAGCGCATCCGCGACGTCATCGCTGCGGCGATCCAGGAGCGCGAGCCACGCGTCACCGCCATCGGACCGCCGCACGCATTCGAGCCCGATCCACCCCGCGACGCCGTTGATGAGCCACCGCGCCCCCGGCTCCGCGCGCAGATCGGCGCGGTCCGCGAGCGAGCGCGCGGCGAGCGCCTCGGCCACCGCAGCCCGCCGCTTCAGGCGTCCGGCGCCGGACGCGGCCACGTCCCAGCCGTCCCCTTCCGGCAGCCACAGGACCGCGCCGTGCGCCCGGATCTCGCCGAGGTCGCGCGGCGCCTGCACGACCGTCGTCACCTCCGGGACGGCCCCGAGCCGCGCGTGAACACACGCGCCCATCGCCTGGACGTCCTCCAGGACCTCGCGCGCCGTACCGGAGCGCGAGGGGCCATGCCACGCCGTGAGGCCCTCCTGCCGCAGCTGTCTCGGCTCCGCACCCCTGGGCAGCCACGCCACGGCGAAGTCGAGGCCTTGTGTCGTGCTCCCCTCGACAGGCGTGCTCACGCCTTGCTCGGAGAACGACACCGACCAGCGCCAAAGGCCCGCCGGCGCCACGGCGAGGGCGGGTACCAGCGCATTCCTGTCGAGCGCGCCGGGGCGCTCCGCGAGCCCCAGCTCACGGCGTGTGGATGGAGATCGCAGCGCTCGCTCTCCGTCGTGCCCGAGCCGCGGGACGAGATCGGCCGCGCGCGCCCACACGCCGGAGCCGTCCAGCCACGGCGCCTCCCCCTCTGCGAACCAGCGGGGCGACGCGATCGTGATCTCGAGCTCGACGTCGCACCCGCTCTGCGCGCAGCTGCCCAGATCGACCATGAAGTGCTCGTTCGCCGTGACGACCTCACGAGGGGAGCCGTCGACCTGGGCGCTGTCGATGTCCATCCCGGTGCGCAGGCTCCCGTGCAGCTTCGCCGCGCTGGCCCGCACTCCCCGCAGCGTCCAGCGGACGCGGGCGGTGCGCGCGGACGGCGCGATCTTCGCCTCGACCTCGCCGCCCTCCACGGAGAACGCCGACGCTTCCGGCCAGAAACGGGCTTCCCAGGCCGCGTCGCCGGCGTTCTCCTCGCTCTTCGATGCGAAGCCGCTCTGCACAACGATCTGCTCGTGCAAGATCGTCGATGAGCAAGCGATCACAAAGAGGCTGAGGGCCGCCAGGGCTCCCGCGCCCTGGGCGAGCTGCCGCTCTGCCCCGCGCCATCGGTCGATCCTCCTCAGGGCCGTGCCGCGCGGGTAGGCGAGCCACGCCAGGGCCACGGCGAGGCCGACGCAGCCGAGCTTCAGGATGCCCATCTCGAGCACCGGCACGAGCCACGGAGACCACCCCGAGAGCTCGGAGAGGGCTACATGCACCGGGATCCCCAGCTGCGCGGGTGGATACGAGACGATGTCGATCTCATGATTCACGAGCGCGATGAACGCAGCCAGCATCGAGGCGGCGTACCCCGTACCGGGCGAACGCACGAGCGCGTGGACGAGGAACGTGATCGCGCCGAGCTCCAGCAGGGCGGGCGCGGCGACGAGCGCGTTCACGAGCAGCGCATTCCACGGCTCGAAGCTCGAAGGGAGGGTGAGACCTGTCACGATCCACGCCGAGAGCGTCGGCGCCAGGGCCATGACCGTCGTCAACAGGAGGGCGGCGACGGCGCGGCCAACCACGCGTGTGCCGAGCGGCGCCAGCGTCGCGTCGATCATCTCGTCGAACCCGGATTGCTGATCTCGACGAGCGAGCGCCCCCACGAACCCCGCCACGGCGAACACGGAGAACACGTAACAAAGGCGGATGAGGAACGGCGCGAGCAGCGCAGGCCGTGGGACCAGCGGCCCCTCGGCGTGCCCGATCACATGGTAGAAGGCGCCTGCCACGTTCATGAGGGTCCAGAGCGCGACCGCGGTGCGGAACGCCCACCCTCGGGTCGTCAGCGAGAGGTGCCAGCGCGCCTCGGACAGCGTCGCGCGGAGCCAGGATGGCGCCGTGATCGGCGGCAGCGCTGCGACGGCGGGCGCGGCGGGCGCGGCGGCACGAAAGGTCGCCTCGCCGCTCGGCGACGGCTTGCCGGTCCGCCCGAGCACGAGCGACTCGCGCCCGTGCCGCACGAGCGCGAACGCCAGGACGGCGAGGGGGACCAGGGTCCAGAGGAGCCGATTGACGAGGAGCGGCGCGGTCATGGCCAGCTGCGCCGTCGCCTTTTCGTGCGGCGTCCAGCGCTTCGTCTGCGCCTCCGCCTCCCCGAAGCCGCTCACGTCGACCACGGTCGCGATGTCCGTGTGCAGGTCACCGCCCCGCAGGACGATCATGGCCACCATCCAGATCAAGATGACCACCGCCGCCACGGCGAACGGCCCGGCCGTGCTCCGGGTCCGGAGCGCCGCAGTCAGGTAGAGCGCCCCGAGGCCGATGGCCGACGGCACCACGAAGAGCGCCCACGACGACGCGATCGCCAGGATCGGCGTGGGCCCGACCGCCTCTTCGGGGAACACCCCGAGCGCGGCGAGCCCGGGGACGAGCAGAAACCCGAGCGAGCTCGCCGAGCCCAGGATGCAAGCGAGCCCGACCGCGCCGATGTAGCGCGAGATCAGCAGCCCGCGAAGCGACACGGGCGCGGAGAGCACCAGCTCGTGGAGCCCCGCCGCGCGATCCCGCGTGACGACCTGCGCGAAGATCCACGCCCACGCGAAGATGAGCCAGAACGATTGCCCGGAGGTCATCAGGAAGACCACATGCGGGCTGTTGCGCGCGACGTCTGCCCCGCCCATGTCGCGCAGGTACTCCGCGCTCGAGAGCATGATGAACAGATAGCCGACGAGGCCGACGAACATGAGCGGGACGAGCGACGTACGCAGCCCCGCCCGCAGCTCGTGCCACGCCTCGACGACATAGGTGCGCGCGGAGCTCATGCGGCCTCCGCCTGTCGCGACTCGGCCAGCAGGTAATGATAGGCATCGTCGAGCTTGGGCGCGTGAGCGACGAAGCCGTCGCCGGGCGACACATCGCGCACCACGACGGCGCGGGTGCCGCTCGGCGTGGGCGAGACGTTCAGCGCGTCGTCGGGGATCGGCTCGCCCCGCGCGTACGTCCGGGTCCACAGGCGGTCCGCGAGCGGCGCGGTCAGCTCGGCCGGCGCTCCCTCGGCGACCACGCGCCCCCGGTTGACGATGGACAGCCTCCCGCAGAGGTTCTCCACGTCGTCCACGATGTGCGTCGAGAGCAACACGACGGCCTCCGCGGCGACCTCCGCGAGCACGCGATGAAAGTGGTTGCGCTCGGCCGGATCGAGGCCGGCGGTCGGCTCGTCGACGATGAGGAGCTGCGGAGATCCCACGAGCGCGAGCGCGATGCCGAACCGCCGCAGCATGCCCCCGGAGTACGTCGCGACCTCGCGGTGGCCGACGTCGCTCAGGTTGACGCGCGCGAGCAGCGTCGAGATCTCCGCGTCGCGCTCGCGCCGGTCCGTGCGCCCCTTCAGCCATGCGAACCGCTCGAGCAGAGACCGCCCCGTCACCCCCGGGTACGCGCCGATCTGCTGCGGGAGGTACCCGAGGCGGCGGCGGAGGCGGTCAGGAGACGCAATGACGTCGATCCCGTTGAACGTGATCGTCCCCGCGTCCGGCGCCTGGAGCGTGGCGAGGGTGCGCATCAGCGTGCTCTTGCCCGCGCCGTTTGGACCGAGGAGCCCGTAGAGCCCCGGTCCGACGTTCAGGTGGACGCCGTTCAGCGCTCGAACGCCGTTGGCGTACGTCTTCGTCAACCCCTTCACGATCAGCCCGTTCGAGTTGGACATGGGATCCCTCCGCATCCGGTTCAGCGCACGCGCAACACGCTCCACGTGACGCCAGGCATCGTCAGCGCGCGCGCGGGCGCGCCGTCTCCGGTCGTCCGCACCAGCGTGGTCGACTCGAAGCCTGTCGTTGACTCGTTCTCGTAGGCTTGTTCGTCCACCTCGAACACCTTGATGCCGCCGGCGAGCGGCTGGCGATCGAGGCGCTCGGCCGATCCTGGATCGTCGAGCTGGATGCGCCACGTCTGCCAGTCCTGCGCCGCGTACGCCTCCAGATGGGTGGCGTCGGCGCCGGGCGAGAAGCTGCCGGTGTCCAGCACGCGCACGTACGCCACGCCGTCGGAGCCAGGGACGATGCCGCCCGTCGGGCCGCCGGTCACGTCGTTGAGCGCCACGACGTCGGCGTCGAGCTCGTCCTGGCCCGCCGCCAGGCGCGCCATGCACGGCGCAGGAGCTCTCTCCGGGTCGGTCATGAAGACCGAGGCGACATAGGGATCGGACGAAAAATAGATGTCTCCGCCCGGCGCCTTCACCGTGTTGAGGAGGCCTCCGCAAGGGGCGGCCTTCACCTCGAACGAGCCGTCGGTCGGATTGAAGAAGAGGATCTTCGACTCGCTGGCCACGCGATCGTACGCCGCGCTCACGCCGTACAGCGGAGCGACGAGCCGGCCGCCATGCTCACGAAAGTTGGGCTCCCCGACGAATGTGTAGTCCGCGGCGTCGATCTGCGCGTCCGACACGTCGATGCGCCGGGAGATCTCCATGGCGGCGAGGTCGAGCTCGAGCACCTGCCCCGAGACGAGGTCGAAGAGGAACCCTCGGTCCGGGCCGTCGAACACCATCTTCTCCGCGAGGAGGACGGAGATCCCGGCTCCGCCGAGCCCGAGCCGGGCGTCGAGCTCCGGTTTGCCGGCGACCACCCTGTATTTCGAGACGGTGAGATCTTCGGAGCTCACGAGGTAGAACACCTCGGTTCGCGGGACTCCCCAGATAGAGCCTCTCCCGGGGAGCTCGATGGCCTCGTCCAGGCGAACGGCCCCTCCGCTCAGGTCGTCGACCACCCAGACGAACACGGTGCTGTTCGTGAAGTCATTGTCCTCGATGCGGCTGATGGTGGCATAGCGGGGGCCGCCGTCGTCCGGCTCCTCGACGCCGCTCTCCCCGGGGTCGCTGCCGCAACCAGCCATGAGCGGCAGGGACAAGAGGCACGCCATCGCGACTGGCCATCGCGCGCGCCCCTTCACGTTCACGCATCGTTCGGTGAACCGCCGCAGCCGCCGCAGCCGCCGCCCTTGCTCGCCACGCCGGGCGCTCGAGCGTGCGGCGGCCTCGACCTCGAGGAGCCTGGCAGTACCTGAAGAGTTCATCTCTCGCTTCCTTTCTCGCGTCGGGCTTCGCTAGGGCGCGCCTGTGGATCGCGAATGTCGCGTGAACCTCACGCGGATGGGCGGCGACGTCGCCGTGATGAGCTGGCCTCCCTCGTCGGCGGCGGGCAGGAATCGCTGCCTGCGGGCGCAGGCGAGCGACATCTGGCCGAAGCCGTATCCCGGGTCCGAGAGGAGCTCCGCCGAGGCGACGGTGCCGTCCGAACGAACGACCGTGCGAATGACCACCGTTTGCTCGTCCACCGAGAGCGCGTCCGCTTCGCGTGGCCAGGGGCAATTCCACTCCCGCGCGGGCTGCCCGACGGGCCTCGCGCGCGAGGGGCCCCCCTGCCGGCGCTCCGGAGGAGCGCTCTGGTCCACACGCGCGGCGTTCACCGCCTGCGGGCTCGTCCCCGCAGAGGAGGTGACACCGCCGGCATACCGCTCTCCGCGGCCAACGGCGATGTCGAACCCGGTGAAATCGAGCGGCGCAGCCGCGTTTTCCGCCAGGGCAACCTGCCCTGCCTGCGCGGGCGGTGGAGGCGCGGAGGGCGCGTCAGGCGCCCGAGGAGCGGCAGGAGCGGCCGCGCGCGCGGGGGAGCGCTCGGCGGCCCTGGGCGCCGGAGCTTCCTCGAGCGGCGAGGGGCTCGGTGGCGACGGCGGTGGGGCCAGATCGACCACGTGCTCGACCTGCAGCGGCGGGCGCGCCTCGCGCTGGCTCGCCGCCGTGTCGTCCGGTCCCAGGCGGAGCGCGATGATCCCGACCGTGCCCTGCATGACGGCCGCCGGCATGAGCGCGAGCACGAGCGCTCGGGCCGAATGTTCCTTGACGGCTCCCAGGATGATCCCGGCCGTGCTGTCGGCCGCGAATGCGCGGGCCCGTCCCCTCGCGCGCCGGGGCTGGACGTGCGAGCGCGCCGCGTCGAGGACGATCCCGGCGACGCTCTCGGGGTGGAATTCCGATCGAATCATGGGTGGCCTGTCCTCTCCGCCGCATGGGCCTCGGCCTCCGGGCGGACGGCGCCGAAGGCGACGCGCGCGATCCCCGCGGCTTTCAGCGTGTCGAGCACCGTCATCACGCGGCCGTGCGAGGCGGCGCGGTCGGCCTGGATCACGGCCCGGAGCTGCGGATCGCGCGACAGGGCCGCCCGCGCGCGCTCGCGGAGCGCAGCATCGTCGATCGCGGCCCCGTCGACCTGCACGGGCCCCTCCGCGGGCAGCACCACGCTCAGCACCGCCTGGACCTCTTCGCTCTGCGACGCGTGCGGCAGATCCAGCGGGACGGCGGGCGCGACGACGATCTTCGCGGTGACGATGAAGATGATCAAGAGGACCAGCGTGATATCGACGAGCGGCGTCACGTTGATCCCTTCGATGATCCCGCCGCGGCGGGATCTCGCGCTCTGCCCGGCGCTCGCCACGACTAGGCCGCCTCCGGGCGGGACGCCTCGCCGTTCATCGGCTCGTCGATCGAAGCGCCGCCATGGGCCGCGCGCGCGGGCTCGACACGAGAGGACGGATACGCGGCCTCTCCGGTCGCCAGGTAGGCGAGCACCAGGTTCGAGAGCGTCTCGGCGTCGTCGAGCATCGCGGCGATCCGGCGCTGCAGGTAGTTGTAAGCGGCCACCGCCGGCAGCGCGACGCCGATGCCCACGGCCGTCGCCACGAGCGCCTCCGCGATCGCCGCCATGACCGCGGCGGAGGCGACCTGGCTCGCAGCCCCGCCGCCCGCCGCCCCCGTGGCCTGACCGAGCTGCTCGAACGCCAGGATCACGCCGATGACGGTGCCAAAGAGGCCCACGAAGGGCGCGTTGTTGCCGAGGGTCCCGAGGTACGCGAGCCGAGCCTCGAGCGCCTTCCGCTCGGCGGCCATCGCGCTCTGCATCCCCTTGTCCGCCGCGGCCGACCCGCGCTGCGCGAGCCTCAGGCCCGCGCGGGCGACGATCGCCCCGACCGACCGCATCGGCCGGAGCGCGTCGAGCGCGGCGGCGACCGAGCCGTTCGACAGGTGGGCGTCGAGCTCGGCGGCGAGCGCGCGCACGTCGTCGTCCTTCGAGCGGAAGTAGAGCCAGCGCTCGATCGCGATGGCGATGCTGCCCGCCGAGAGCGCGAACAGGAGCCACAGGACCCAGGACGCGCCGGACTGAACGAGCAGGTTCTTGACGGCTACAACGGTGTGCATCTCATCTCCTCGGGTTCGTGTGCTCCGCGAGCCGCAGGGCCTGTTGGTTCGTCGCGTGGCCGTTCATCCCATCACCTGCCCCTCGAGCTCAGAGCTCCGCCGTGGTCTTGACGTAGAAGCTCCGTCCCGGGCGCGGCGTGCCGAAGAAGTCGAACACACGCTCATCCGTGAGGTTCTGCATCTCGAGCGTCGTGCTCAGGCTCGCGCTGCCGCGCCGGACGACGTATCCGAGCCCGGCCGAGTGCACGAGCTGCGAGGGGATCACCTGCTTGGACTCACGCCGGCCGAGGCTCTCCCAGGTGCGGAAGTACTCGTGTACGTAGCGGCTGTTCCACGTGAGCGCGACCTCGTCCTCCGCGGCGAAGACGCGGCGAAACAGGAGGCGCGCGGTGCCGTTGGCGAAGAGGTACGGGCGGTTCGGGACGCGATCTCCCTCGAAGGCGCCGAACGCCCCCTCGCTCGAGGTGTTGCGGAAATCGAGGTAGGTGACGTTGCCGTCGAGCGCGAGGTGCTCCCCGGGCGAGGTCCATCCGGCGGAGCCTTCGACGCCGAGCGACCGCGCGCCGTGGACGTTCTCGTAGCTCTGGTCCCGATCGTTGCCGAGGAGCACGATCAGCCGGTCCGCTGCGCGCAGGAAGCCATTGCCCGTCGCGCGAAAGGCGCCCGCCGGCGTCTCGCGGGCGTCGAGGGTGAGCCCGAGGTTGACGTTGTGGCTGATCTCGGGATCGAGCCCGAGGTTGGCCGCGATGAACGTGTTGTCGCCGAAGACCTCGTCGGGGCTGGGCAGCCGCGTCGCCCACTCGTAGGACGCCTTCCCGTAGAGCCACGGCGTGAACCTGTACCGGAGCGCGTCGCCGATACCGAAGCGGTGGGTGCTCCCGTCGCGGTCGCGCGCAAGATCACCGGCGGCCGGGCTCTCGCTCGCGACGCGCTGCACGTACTGCTTGATGAACAGGACGTTATCGAGCCGGTCCTCGAGCAGGTCGAGGTCGTATTCGATGCCGTTCACCAGCGCGAGCACGCTGCGCCGATCGGAGAGCGGATCGGGGCTATCCAGGTCGCTTTGCCGGCGCTCATCCCCCGTCCGTGTCACGTAGGTGGGCGCGACGGCCAGGCGGACGGCGTGCGACGGCCGGATGCGCCATTCCACGTTGAGGCGCGCGAAGGCGGAATGGTCCCAGAAGACCTGGTCGTGGGGGACGGCGTCCGTCTCGCCAGGCTCGCTGTCCTCGGGGTCGCAGCGTCCCATCCAGTCGTAGTCGCAGGTCGCGACGTCGAGGAAGCGCCCTCGGACGTACGCATAGCCGCCCACCGCGTCGAGCGACACGCCGCGCCCCAGCGGCTGTTCGTAACGGAGGTTCACGCCTGCCGACGTCTCTCCGTACGTCACGCCGCCGTACGGGACCCTCATGACGAGCTTGTGCTGGTACTCCTTGTCGTAGTCGGTCACGAAGGCGCGCAGGCGCAAGCGCCGCGCCCACGGCCGATCGACGACCCCGAGCTCCACGTGGCCTCCCGCGCTGCGGTACGCGTCGTGAAAGCGGTAAACGCGCGCGGGCGAGAAGCGCCCGCGCTCGTCCTCGACCTCGAGTTCGACCGGGTAGTCGTTCTTCGCGTAATCGAAGAAGCCGCTCGCGCGGGCGAACAGGCCGCTCGGCCTGTGCAGGTGGCTGCCGGCGAGCGCCGCTCGGTGGGTATCGAACGAGCCCACCTCGTAGGACGCGCCGGCGCGCGACGCGCAGAGGTCCTGATCGGTGATCAGGTCGACTGCCCCGCCGAGGGCGTCGGCGCCGAGGCGCACCGGGACCACGCCGCTGTAGATCTCGACGCGCTCGACGAGGCCTACCGGCACATTGGAGACGCCGAAGGGATAGCCGGCCAGATCGAGCGGCACGCCGTCGAGGAAGAACCGCACCTGATCGCCCGTCAGCCCGTTCAGCGAGAAGCGCGTGGCCGAGCCGAGGCCTCCCTCGCGGCGCACGCCGACCCCCTGCGTGCGCGCGAGCACCTCGCCCATGTCCGAGGACTCCCGCTTGACGCGGTCCGTCTCGACGACCGTCACGGCCTCGGCCGACTGCCGGCGCCGCTCGGCTTCCGACGGCCCGCGCACGGTCACCTCGATCGGGGCCTCCTCGCCGGATGGCACGAGCCGCAAGGCGATCTCGGCGACGTGCGCTCCGGCGATCTCGGTCTCGACCTCGGCCCGGCCGACGCCGCTCGCCTCGGCGATCACGACGCAGGGCCCGGGCGCGAGGCCCTCGATCCGGAACCGGCCCTCGCCGTCGGTGCGCGTTCGCTCGGCCCTGCCATCCTGGTGCCGCACGAGCACCTCGGCGCCGGCGACGCCGTGGGAGCTCGCGCCGGGCAAGAGCACGCGCCCGCGGAGCGCGCCGCTCGCAGGCGCCTTCGGGAGGTGAAACTCGTAGGCGTAGAGGATCCGGGAGGCGACCGGGGTGTCCCCCCGTCGCGCAGGCGAAAACAGGAAGCGCTGCGCTGCGGCCTGCGCCGCCTCGTCGAAGCCGTGCCCCGCGGCCTGCGCCACGTCCGCCGCCGACACCCGCCCATCCGCCTCGATGCTGAGCCTCAGCACGACGGTCCCCTCCCGGCCTTGCGCGAGAGCGGCCGCCGGGTAATCGGCCTCGACGAACGAGGTGAGGACCGGCGGGTGATTCTCCGGCGCCTGTCGGGGTTCATCCGCGGCGCCCGGAGGCGCTTCGCCGTCCGGCGCGGCGTCCCGGGCCGGCTCCGCCGGCGAGACCGCGCCGGCGTCCTGCGCGTGCGCGGCCCCGCCGGCGAGCAGAGCTCCGGCCGCGACAAAAGCGGCGGCGCCGGCGCTCCTTCGCGCCCGGGACGGGCGCGCTGGGCCTCGACGCGCGGGAGCCTCGGAGTTCATGCGGCGACATTTATAGCAACCACGAATCTGTTGCAACAGTTTTGCATGTGAACTTTGGATGCCGTTCATGGCCGCGCGCAGCGATCCGCGCGGGCTCTCTGGGCGGGCGAGGGAGAAGGGGACACCGCGCGCGGGGAGGGGCGCCGCGCGCGGGGGTCGGCCGGTGCGTGCTGCTGCCTGGCGGTCACCGGGTGATCGCCGCGGGCCGGCGGGAGATCTCGGAGGCCGGGCCGGGCTCAGCCGGCGGGCGCTTCCCTGAGCGCGGCGCTCGTCTCCACGTCGCGCCCGTCGAGCCTGCGAAACTCTCGATTCACCATGACGAGCACGAGGAGGAACATCGCGACATCGATGGCAGTGGTCCCCCAGTAGACCCCGCTCACCCCGACGAGCCTCGGGAGGAGCCACATCAAGGGGATGAAGAGCACCACCTGCCTCAGGAGGGCGACCACGCTCGCGAGCTTCGCCCTCTCCAGGCAGGGGAACAGCACCAGCGCGTTGAAGACATACGGCAGAAGGGGCAGCACGGCGATGTAGATCCGGAAATCGAGCAGCTGCTGCGCGGTGAACTCGGACCCCGGCAGCAGGAAGCCGAGGACCGCGTTCGGGGCGAGCATCATCGCGAGCCAGAACGGCAGGACGAACGCGACCCCGGCGAGCCCGAAGAGGTTGAAGGCCCGCTTCACCCTGACGTAGCGCTGCGCCCCGTAGTTGATCCCTTCCACCGGCTGCAAGGCGCGCATCAGCCCGAGCATCGGGGTCAGCATGAACAGGAAGAGGCGGTTGCAGGCGGCGTAGAAGGCGACGTCGTTCTCCGTGCCCTGGCCCGAGACCGCGTTGTAGACGACGACGTTCTGGGCGATGCCCATGATGGTCAAGATCATGCCCGGCATGCCCAGGGAGACGATCTGCTTCCGGATCGCCGGATCGACGCGGATCGTGCGCCAGGCCGTGTCGAACGAGGCGCGCCCCCTCGCGAAATACAGGAGCCCCACGACCGAGTACACGAACATCGCCGCGTTGGTGGCCCACGCCGCGCCTTGCACGCCCCAGCCGAACGTGTGGATGAACAGCGGCTTCAGGAGGACGTCCACCAGCAGGCCGAGGGAGATCATCCACGCCGCTGTCTTCATCTTGCCTTCGCCGCGCACCGTCATGTTCACGGCCAGGCCGTGAACCCAGAACACCGAGCCGAGCGCCGTCACCTTGAAGTACTCGGTGCCGTACGCGAGGATCTCCCCGGTGCCGCCCATCATGCGCACCAGCGGCTCAGCGAACACGTAGGCGAGCACGGTGTAAGGCAAGCTGAGGAGCAGCGACAGCCCGTTCACGCTGCCCAGCAGGCTGTGGAGCTTGCTCTTGTCGCCGGCGCCCAGGTAGATGCTGAGCGCCGTGCCCGCGCCCGTCCCGACCAGGCTGCCGAGGCCGAGCGTCATCTGGGACAAGGGGTAGGCGATGCCGACGCCGGCCAGGGCGCTCTTGTTCATCAGCTGGCCCACGAACACGGCGTCCAGGAAGGCGTTGAGCCCGTAGAGCACCATGGCCAGCACCGCCGGCCACGAGAGCTCCCACATCACTCTCGTCAGCTTCCCCTCGAGGATGAACTGCTTCTGCGTGTCTCTATCGTTCATGGCACAGATCTCCGTCGATTCGTCTCATCGACTCCACACGGCCGAAACCGCGCCGCCCTCCACGCGCGCGACGACAACGCAGCTGGAAGAAATCTGTTTTCATGACGTCCCCACATCGAGAGCGCAGACGTGAGCGTCCGCAGGCGCCAGGGTGCCCGCGAAGCCACCTCCTCGGACGAACGCGATCCGACAGGCAGCCCCAGGGCACACCGCGCCCCTGCTCCTCCCTCTCCAGCGTGCTTGCTCCCTACCTAGCATACGCGCTGGCGCAGATGCAATTGATTTTTATTTTCATCGCACGATGCGACCTGCGGGAGCAGCATTTCGACCGCGATCTGGAGGGATTTTCTGCCGATCGGCCGCGGAGCGCGCGGCGGTCTGCCCCCGTTGCCCGAGGGTGATCGTGGGGCCCCGGCGTCACGCCGCGCGACGATCCTCGGCCCCGGGTGCGCGCCGTAGTACATAGCCACGAGCACATCCCTGGAAGGAGCGCGCGATGGCAAAGCTCATGGTCTTCGAGATGTTCTCCAAGTCGGATATCGAGGCGCTGCTCGACGCCGGCGTCATCGTCAACCTCGCGTTCGACGCGTCGCACCCGAAGCGGGAGAAGACGGTCCACCTCGAGCTGCTCATCGACGCAACCCAGGAGGCGATCCTGCGGCTCAGGAGCCGCCACAACGAGACGTACATCAAGCTGAAGGGCGCGCTGATGCAGGGCGAGGGCACCTACAAGCTCGAGTGCCACACCTTCGATCAGGACATCGTCGACAGCTCGCCGAAGTCCTATGAGATCCGTCAGAACCGCGCGATCGTGCGGTACGGCGACGCCGGCACCGTCATCCAGGACATCGGCTGGTGGTGAGCGCCGACGCGGGGTGGCCGGCCGGCGTCGGAGTCGGTGGCCGCCTCCGTCTCAAGGAAGCGAATGCCGCTTCAGCGTGGCCCACCCGATCTCGGGGCTCCCCCAGGTCATGCCGCCGCCCTCCGTGGTGCACAGCGTCACCTCCGCGCCGTTTGCGCAGCTCGAGTACGTCGAGCAACCGTCGCTGCCTGCCGGGCCCGGTGATCCCGTGCACCGGTTCAGCTCGGCCCACCTCTCGAAGGTGCCGACGGCTCCGAGGAAGGTGATGTTCGCGCCGTTCGGCGCCTGCTGGGCCCCGCCCTCGTAAGGTACAAGCAAGTCCGCGGTACCCCGGAACGAGATCTCGGTCACAGGCCGCGACGGCTGGCAGGGCTGCTCCGACTCCGCCAGAAGGTCGAACGCGCTGGGAGCGACCGCGGCAACGACGTCCGCGGCGTTGCAGGCCAGGTGGTAGGCCATCCCGCCGCCGTTCGCGACGCCGACGGCATAGACCCGCTTGACGTCGACACACGCCTCCTTCTGGACCTCCTGGACCAGGGCGCGCGCGAACCCCACGTCGTCGACGTCGCGCGACGTCGTGCAACACGGACCGATGTTCCACGCGCCGTCGATGCCCTGCGGCCACGCGACGATGAACCCCTCGGCCTCGGCGAGCTCGCGGTACCCCGAGGCCTCGGCCTCCTCCGCCGGGGTCCCGCCCAGCGTATGGTAATCGAGCACCAGCGGCATGGGGCTCGCGCCCGTGTAGCTCGCGGGGAGGCGAACGACGTAGCTTCGGGTGGTGTCCCCGACCGTCACCGTGCGCTCGTTGTCGCCGGGTGCAAGGGTGGTCGCCGGGCAGGCGGTCGCCGTCTCGCCATCGCCGGGCGTCCGGCAGAAGCCGCCCTGACAGCGGAACGGCGCGCCGAGCGGCTCGCAGTCGGCGTCGCCGCTGCAGGAGATATCGCAGAACGCAGCGCTCTCGGCCGCGTCGCAGGCCGCCTCGGTAGGCCGCTCCGCCACGGCCACGCACTCGGCGCCGGAGGCGAGCGCCGTACACTCGCGGGCGACCGAGCAGGCGCGCGTGCAGACGCCGCAGATGCAGGAGAGACCGTCCGCGCAGCTGGCATCACAGCTCCTGAGAAAGTTGGTCTCGCTCCCGGTCTGAGGCCCGATGTCCCTGCAGGCCGAGCCGAGGAGCGCCCCGCCCGTCATGCTCGCGATGAGGCACGCCGTCACGATCACCCTAGATCTCATCGCCGCCCCCGCTGTCCTGCTGGATCAAGCACTGTCCGATGTACAGAACGACCTGCGTGTACCTGTCCGGCCTCTCGTGCGCCGCGTTGAAGGCCTCGACCTGCTCGCGCAGCTCGACCAGCTGGGCACGCAGGCGCCCCAGCGTCTCGTAAGCCCGCTGTTCGTGCGGATGACCGGGCCACAGGTCGAGGGTATAGGTGCTCCCCCCGACGCGGTCGCCGAGGCCGGGCGCGGAGCGATCCTCGCGCAGCCGGCACAGGATGGTCTTCACCATCGCCTGGAAGTGATCGAAGATCGCCGCCTCCCACCCCACAGGCGAGCCCAGCAGCACGTAGAGGCTCCCGGCGCTGTACGTCGCGCCCGCGCCCTCCCCGGTCCGCTCGACGCGCGCCGATTCCACGAGGCGCCCCAGCGCGGCGTCGAGCTCCGCGCGCTCGATGTGCGTCCGCTGCAGCAGCTCGTCGCGCACGAGCGGGCCTTCCCGATAGATGATCGCCCAGACGAGCTCGTCCACGCCTTCGCCGGAGCGGAGCGCGCGCAGCGCGCCCAGCTCGTCGTCGGACACCGCGCGATACACCACCTGGGCCCCCTGCCCCGCCTGGAAGATCAGGCGGCTCTCGCAGAGGTCGAAGAGCACCCCGCGGAGCAGGACGTCGTCCTCGCCGGCGAACGCCCTCAAGATCTCGGCCCGCGGCGTGATGCCCCGGCGGCGGATGTGGTCCAGCACGGCTTCCCACAGCGAACGGCCGCGCTCGACCGAGCTCTCCGTGATCCGCCGGACCCGGCGCTGATAGGTCCGGAGCCCCATGCCGAACATGTCGGCGCCCACCTTGCGGCTGACCCCTTGCCGCTCGAGCTCGGTGACCAGGTCCTGGAACACCTGGTCTGCGAGCTGGGCCAGAGGGGCACGCCAGCCGCCCGAGGTCGCCAGCTGGGCGATGAGGACGGTGGTCTGACGAACGATGGCATGAATCAGCTCTACCGTCATAAATTGATAAGTATCGACGAGAAGCCTCGTTGCGCGCCACAGAGTAACGCCACAGAGGGCAGCGGGGGGAGTGACAAACCCGACACCCCCCGGGCGTGGGGAGGGGCGACGAGCGGCGGACCATGGGGGGCCCGCAGGGGGCTGTAGTGTGGTGACGGAAGCCGCTTCCCTACGTGGAGGATGGACCTGAGATAGCGTTGTTTTCCATGTGAAGCGGATCACGTAAGGCACGATCTCTCGCAGACCGCCTCCTCGACCCGCTCCGTCACACGCGGTTCGTCATGATGACGCTGCCGCCGCTCGCAGTCGGCAACGGCCGGCGCTGCGGAGCCGTGGACTCATCGAGCCGCTCGGCCTCGGGTCTCCCTCAACCCACGCACCGTCAGCACCAGCTCCTCCAGCGTGTCGACGATGCGGTCGGCGCCCGCAGCCTCCAGCTCCGCGCGCGACCCATAGCCCCACGTCACCCCGATCGCCACGAGGCCGTGCGCCTTGGCGCCGAGGACATCGTGTTCGCGGTCGCCGATCATGCAGGCGTCGGCGGGGGTGAGCGACTCGCGCTCCAGGGCGTGCGCGATGAGCTCGGCCTTGGTCGAGCGCTCGCCGGACAGCTCGGCGCCGTAGACGCGGGGCACGTGCGAGCGAAGGCCGAAGTGGTCGACGATGCGCTCGGCATAGACGGCCGCCTTGCTGGTGACGAGGCAGAGGCCGTGGCCCGCCTGGCAGAGCTGCGCGAGCGCCTCTGGCACACCGGCATACACGCTGTTCTCGAACAGGCCGAGCGTGCCGAAGCGCTCGCGATAGACGCGCACGGCCTCCTCGATGCGGGCGCTGTCGCGCGTCGCCAGGATCTCGGCGAACGCCTCGCGCAGCGGCGGACCGATGAAGCGGCGCACCTCGGCGAGGCCGATCGAGCCGTGCCCGAGCACATGGGCCGCGTGCACGAAGCAGGCGGCGATGCCAGGGGCCGGATCCGTCAAGGTGCCGTCGAGATCGAGAAACAACGTACGCATGGCGGCGCACGTAGGGCACCGAAGGGGGCGACGGCAAGGGTCGCAAACTGGCACAGACGCCAGGTCAGACCGAACGGAACTTTTCGGTGACGCTCCCCTCGGAGAGTGGGCATCGTGATGGCTCTCCAAGTCGACGAGCGGGGATGACAAATCTGTCCAAGGGGGGTGACGGCGATCTCGCCGTCTATTCACGCGGGTCGCAGCGGCAATAGAACAAGGAGGGTCGGACGCGAGCCGAGAGTCTCCGCAGGTCCTGACCAGCGCCCCCTAACAGAAGGTGACGACGATGAATTATCCTGTTCTTTCCTCCCGATTGGTGGTCCGTTGCGCTCTTGGGATGGCCGTGCTCAGCCTCGGAGCTTGCGCTTCCGAAGTTGACCCGAACGACGGTTCGGAGTCGGAGAGCACAGCAACCGGAGGGACGACGGGCACCGGCGCTTCCACGACCGAGAGCTCGACGAGCGGGGGGCCAGCTGCTGGAAGCTCCAGCTCTGCCGGAGCGACGACGGGGACGACCGGCGCGGGAGGAGCCCCGAGCGGCAGTACCAGCGGCGCTTCCGGCACCGGCGGAGGCGGCACCGGCGGCGCAGACCCGAGCGGACCGGCGTCGGTGAGCAGCACGAGCACGGGCGGCGATCCCGGGACGGGCGGCGGGGATGACGGCCTGCCTCCGACAGGCGAGAACTCGGTTGCGTACACCGGCTGCTCGATGGCCAACAACATCGGCACTGGCTACAAGCGCGTCGGCGGCAAGGTCATGTGGAACGCGGACAACTATCAAACGGGCGCCATGGTGGTCCAGAACTGGACCAACCCGAACAGCTCTTCCTGGCAGCTCTTCGACCGGAAGATGCAGTCGATCGGCGGGAAGGACGTCGTCAAAGCCATCATGGTCCAGATCTGCATCCTGTCGCAGCGGGCGACCGACAAGGAGCTCCGCGACATGGTCAACGCGGCGCGCCAGCACGTCAACCCGGGCACGCATATCTACATCGTGGGCCAGCCGGTCTACAATGCAGGGCACGATTGCTTCATCGCGGGAGCGGGCGGCGCCGATTGGACGGACATGAAGGCACAGGAGCTGGCCAAGGACGCGACCATCAACGAGAACATGAGCTACCTCGGGAAGTTCATCCTCAACAACGACGCGGGCGAGGTCAGCGACGGCTGCCACGCCAGCAGCCCGAAGGGCGAGAACGTGCTGGGAGAGCAGGCGAAGGCGTTCTTCGGGGGCTGATCGGAGCACAGGCCCAACGAGACGGAGCTGCGATGTCGACGGGCGCGCGCCACGCGTGGTGGCGCGCGCTCCGGAGGAGAGCAGGAGCTGACCATCGTGAGTGACCTATGATTTCGCTTGCCCCTCCTTGCCACACCGTCGGCATCGCATTCTTCGGGCTGCTGCTCTCGGCAGGTTGCACCTGCGGAAACGAGGAGAGGATCGCGGCGGACGAGACGATCGCCGGGGATCGAAGCAGCGGCCACGCGGGCGCCTGGGCTGGAACGGCGCCAAGTTGCGCCGGGCTGCCGGCGACCTGCGGGCCATCGGAGAACGAGGACTGCTGCGAGAGCTTGCTGGTCCCCGGCGGAACGTTCGCTCGAAGCTACGACGGCGTGGACTATCTGGACCGGAGCTACCCGGCGACGGTGAGCGACTTCTACCTCGACAGGTACGAGATCACCGTGGGCCGGTTCCGGGCGTTCATGAACGCAGGCATGGGCACGCAGGCCAGCCCGCCCGGGGATGGCGCGGGCGCACATCCAAAGATCCCAGGCTCTGGCTGGAGCTCGGCGTGGAATACCAAGCTGCCGCCGAGCACGGCTGCCCTGAAAGACACCCTGAAGTGCTTCGTGCACCAGAGCTGGACGGACACGGCGGGGAGCGACGAAAATAAGCCGATCAACTGCCTGGACTGGTACACGGCATTCGCGTTCTGTGTGTGGGACGGTGGACGGCTGGCGACAGAGGCGGAGTGGAACTACGCGGCCTCCGGGGGCAGCGAGCACAGGTACTATCCGTGGTCGAAGCCAGCGACCTCCACGACGATCGACGACAGCTACGCGGTTTACTGCGGCGGCACCTGCAGCCTGCGGAACGTCGGCTCGACGTCACCGAGAGGCGACGGGAAGTGGGGGCAGTCCGACCTGGGCGGGAACGCGTGGGAATGGACGTTGGACTGGGATCCGGTCCAGTACCCGATGCCATGTCATGACTGCGCCGCCGTCACAGCAGGCTTCTACCGGGCCTTCCGGAGCGGCAGCAACGACGACCTCGCCCCGACCCTGCGGTCAGCCACCCGCCACGTCTACTACCCCGAGCACCGAGGCAACATCGGGTCGCGTTGCGCCAGGACCCCTTAGTTAGCCGCACCGCCGGGGCCGCCTGCGCTACACGCGGGGTCGAAGCTGGGCCGGGCGGCTGGGCGCGTAGGCACGAAGGAATGCGCGCACCCCCTCGACGAGGATCTCTCGCCTGCGCGCGTCACTCGTGGCGATCGCCGGTCCGAACGCGTTGACGGCGAGCAAGAACGTCAGCGCGATGAAATGATCGGCCGCCAGCCGCGGGTTCGGCGCGTCGAGCAGCCCTGCACGCGCAAATTCCGCGAACCGCTCCGCGATCGCCTCCTCCGGAGCGTTCATCATCCAGTGGTCGCGATCGCGCAGCTGGGACAGCTGAACGGACTCCATCGTGACCAGTCGCATGAGGGCAAGGTAGTCCACCGAGCCGAGCATCTCGGTCGCGATCCGCGCCGAGAAGGTGATCAAGGCGTCTTCCAGGTCCGTGACGCGCGTCAAGGTGTCCTCGATAGCCCGTCGGATCGCCGCCATGAGCAGGTCACCTGCGGACTCGACGACGGCCAGCAAGAGAGCCTGCTTGTCGCCGAAGTAGTCATACACCGTCCTCTTGGAGACGCCGGCGCGCGCGGCGACAGCATCGACGCTCGAGCGGTCGAACCCGTCGGCCAGGAACAACTCCCGGGCCGCCATGAGGATGGCGGATCGCTTTTGCGCGGACCCTTTACGAAGAGCCTTTTGTGCGCCAGTGGAGGACATGCACCTCCAGGTATAGCCCATTTCGGCCTCATTTTGCCCTGGCCTTTGTACACTACACGGTGTAGTGTAGTCGACCTCAGAGCTCCCCGGGCCGAGTGGACCGCGGTCGGCAGCTGCTTGCCCTGCCTCATGGCAGCGGGCGGGTCGCGCCGATCTCGCGAGGATGGGCCCTCCGCCGCTGCGAGCTCACACCGAAGGAAGGCGGACACATGGCGACTTCGCGGAACAAGAAGATCCTGATCTCCGGCGCGAGCATCGCCGGCCCCGTGCTCGCGTACTGGCTTCACAGGTACGGCTTCCAGGTCACGGTGGTGGAGAAGGCTGGCGCTGTGCGAAGCGGCGGCTACCCCATCGACATCCGGGGCACCGCGATCGACGTCGTGAAGCGCATGGGCGTGTTGTCGCGCATCGCAGCCGCGCACATCGACTCACGCAAAATCACGTTCGTCGATGGCGACGGCGCGCTTATCGGGTCGATCCGGCCCGAGGCGCTCACCGGCGGCAAGGAAGGCCGGGATCTGGAGCTGCCTCGCGGAGAGCTCACGACGGTGCTTTACGACGCCGTCCGAGATGACGTCGAATTCCGCTTCGGCGACTCCATCGCCACCTTGAACGACCACGGCGGCGGCGTCGATGTGCACTTCCAGAGCGGCCTGCAACGCCCCTTCGACATGATCATCGGCGCTGACGGATTGCATTCGAACACTCGCCGGCTCACCTTCGGGCCCGAGGCGCAGTACCACCGTTACCTCGGCTACTGCTTTGCAGGTTTCACCATCCCCAACACCCTCGGGCTCTCTCACGAGGCGTTCATCAGCAACACGCCCGGGAAGGCGGCCGTGCTGTTCGCGGCCGGCGACAGCGATCGCCTGCACGCCTTCCTGACCTTCGCCCGTCCCCAGCCTCCCTTCTCGGAGTTCGCCGACATCGAGGCGCAGCGGAGATTGACCGCCAGCGTCTTCGCCGGCGCCCGCTGGGAAGTGCCGCGGATGCTCGCCGCTCTGCAGGAGGCCACCGATGTCTTCTTCGACGTCGTCAGCCAGATCCACATGCCTCGATGGTCGAAGGGAAGGGTCGCCCTGGCGGGAGACGCGGCCCACGCTCCGTCGTTCTTGTCAGGCCAAGGGACGAGCACCGCCATGGTCGGCGCGTATGTCCTGGCGGGGGAGCTGGCGACCCATTCCGACCCCGGCGCCGCCTTCGCCTCGTACGAGCGCGTCATGAGGCCGTTCGTCGAGGTGAACCAGTCGCTCGCCGGCGGCGGCGCGGCCAGCCTGATCCCCGCCACATCGCGAGCGCTGTGGATCCGGAATCAGGCGCTCCGGGTGACACCATGGCTGGCGCGCACGGGGCTCGCCGGTCGCAAGGGCCGGAGGGCCTCGACGGCGCTCGCCCTCCCCCTCTATGGCGTCCAGGCCAGCGGATAGCCCGCGAGTCGCCGAGCGGATCGCACGTGCTAAGAATTTAGCATGCGTTGCTTGCTAATTTCTTAGCACCAGGCTACGAAAGGACGTCATGCCGAAGCCGCCGCTCACGCGCCGAGAGCGCGAGATCATGGACATTTTGTACCGCCTGCGGCGCGCGACCGCGCACGAGGTGAAGGACAACCTCGAGGATCCGCCGAGCTACTCGGCGGTCCGCGCGCTGCTGCGCCTGCTGGAGGAGCGCGGGCACGTCAAGCACGTGGAGGAAGGGCAACGCTACGTCTACACGCCTGTCGCGGCCCCGAGCGAGGCTCGCAGGAGCGCGCTGGCGCAGGTCGTGCGGACGTTCTTTGGAGGCTCGGTCGAGCAAGCGGTCACCGCGCTGGTCGACACGTCGAAGTCCAAGCTATCGCGGGAAGAGCTGGATCGCATCGCCCAGGTGATCGAGCGCGCCAAGAAAGAAGGGGGTTGAGATGAGCCCGATCGAGATGAGCCCGCTGCCGTTCCTCGTCGATGCCGCGCGGGGCGCCGTGCTCCTCGGGCTCGCCCTCGCCGTGATGCCGCTGCTCCGCCGCGCGCCGGCCTCCACACGCCGGCTCGTGCTGGTGCTCGGGCTCGCGGCCGCGGCGCTGGTGCCGGTCGCCTCGCGGCTCGTTCCGGCGTGGCGCGTGCTGCCGGTCGCCGAGCTTGGCGTCCCGGACGCGGGTAGACCCTTCGCCGAGCCCATCGGGGATGCCATTGCCCCGCCCTCGGTCGAGCCTGTCTCCCACGCCGTGGCGCAGGCTCCGTCCACGCCCGTCGCCCCGGCAAAGCAGTCCTTTCCGTGGGGCTCGGTGCTCCTTGCCGTGTGGGCGCTCGGGGCATTTGCGGTGCTCGCTCGCCTGTTTCATGGCCTCGCCAAGGCGCGTGGGATCGCCCGGCGCGCAACCCCGCTCTCGCTTCCGGGGATCACGGCGACCCTCGGCGAAGCGCGCATGAACGCCCGCGTGTGCGTCAGCTCCGAGATCGATGTGCCGGCGGTGACCGGGGTCTTTTCGGCGGTGGTGCTGGTGCCGCGGGAGGCGCTCGAGTGGAGCCAGGCGCGCTGGCGGGCCGTGCTGTTGCACGAGCTGGCGCACGTTCGGCAGCGCGATTGTCTTGCCCAGATCGTTGGGCAGCTCGCCTGTGCAATGCACTGGTTCAACCCGCTGGTGTGGCTCGCGGCGCGCAGGCTTCGCATGGAGCGCGAGCTCTCGGCGGACGAGCGGGTCCTGGCGAGCGGGGCGCGGCCGACCGAATATGCCGAGCACCTGCTGGCCATTGCGACGAGCGCAGCGCGGCTCCGTGAGGTGCCGGGCGGAGCGCTCGGGATGGCGGAGCCCTCGCAGCTCTTGGCGCGGGTCGAGGCCATCGTGCGACCGCGGGCGGGGTCTCTGCGCACGTCGGCGGCGCGGGGCGTTGCAATCACCGCGTCGGCTGCGGCGCTGCTCGGGGTGGTGGCGTGCGTCACCGCCGGCAAGGAAGGACCTGCCGCGGCTGTGGCGGCCAATCCGGCCAATCCGTCCGGGAAGTCGGAGCCGGTCGCTCCTGCACCGGCGGGCGCGTCCGTTCCGACCTCCACCTCCGCCGCTGCTAGCTCCACGCCGGCCTCTCTGGCCCACCTGACCGCGGAGGTCGCCTCCGTGCTGGGCGCCCCGGCCGATCGCCTGGAGCTCACGATCGATCGCGACATCCAGGCGATCGTCGATGAAGAGATGAAGCGGATGGCGGACGAATGGCGCCCTGTCGCCGCCACGGCGATCGTGCTCGATCCAAGGACCGGCGAGGTGCTGGCCATCCATGATCCGAGCACCGCCGCGGCGCCGCGCGTCAGCGGCTCGACCATCAAGTCGCTCACCGTCGCGGCCGCGCTCGACGAGGGGGCCATTGCGGTGACCGACCGGTTCTTCTGCGACAAGGGAGCGCGGAGCTATGGCAAGGAAATCCTGCGCGACGCGAGCCCGAACGAGTGGCTCGACGTGCCGCAGATCCTCGCGCGCTCGTCGAACATCGGGGCCTCGCGGATCTTCGACAAGCTGGGCGGCGAGGCGCTCGGGCGCTGGCTCCGGCGCTTTCATTTCGGCGAGGCGATGCGCATCCAGCTCCGCGGCGCGCCGGTCGGCGAGGTCCCTCCGGTCATCGCGGACGGCTCGCTCCGCGGCGTGGCCCTGGCATCGGGCCATGGCGGCGCGATGGCCAGCCCGCTTCAGATGGCCGCCGCTTATGCCGCGATCGCCAATGATGGCGTGTTCAATGCGCCGACGCTCGCCCGGCGCGCCCGGGGCGCGGACGGCAGCGTCCGCTTCGAGCACCACGTGGAGAACGAGCGCGTGCTCCGCCCGGAGACGGCGCGGGCGGTGATGGGCATGCTGGAGCGCGCCGTGAGCGACGAGCAGGCGACGGGCAAAGCGGCGCGTGTGCAAGGGGTGCGGGTCGCCGGGAAGACCGGCACCACGGACGAGCAATCGGCGGCGGGCGAGCCGCGTAATTACGCGAGCTTCATCGGGGTCGCGCCGGCCGAGCAGCCGCGTTTCGTCATCCTCGTCGGCGCGGTGGTCGCCGCGGAGGACGCGACGGGCGGCAAGGTGGCGGGGCCGGTGTTCGCGCGCATCACCGCGCGGGCGCTCGGGCGCTGATTCGAGCGCGCCCACGTCGAGGGGTACGCGCCGCCGCGCTCTCCCCGGGAGGGGTACGCGCCGCCGCACTTTCCCCGGCTACGCGATCCGCTCCTCCCAGTCGATCCGGTACGCGTGCGCGCGCTCCTGCGCGGCGGCGCCGATCCGCAAGAACAGCGGCAGCGCCCTGTCGCGGAGCCACCCGGCGACAGGCCCCGAGACCGCCTTGCGGCTGCCGTTGCGGCGCGCCTGGCGCACGATCGCCTCGACCCGCGGCCGCCGCAGCCGCTCGAACGCCGCGAACGCTCGCTCCGGCTCGGGCTCGTCCCGCAGGCACCTCGCGAGGAGCATCCCGTCCTCCATGGCCAGCGAGGCGCCCTGGCCGGCGTGCGGCGTCGCCGCGTGCGCCGCGTCCCCGATCAGGCAGACCCGGCCGGCGTGCCAGCGCGGCATCGTCAGGATGTCGTGCAGCAGCCACGGACCGAGCACCTCGGGCGTCGCGCGCACCACGTCGGCGATCCAGCCTGGATCGCCCTCGTGGAGCGCGAGGATGCGCTCGCGGAGCGGCCCCTGCGCGGCGGCGCCCTCCGGCGCGGGCTCCCCGCTGTTGTGGAACCACCAGACCTCGCCTTCCGGCGCCGCGAACGCGCCGAAGAACGCGCGCCGGCCAAAGACCATCACGCTCCAGCCAGGCGGAAGCGGCGCGCCAGGGCAGCGCGCGAAGCCGCCGAAATCGATGAGGCCGGTGTACCCCGGCGCCGGCGCGCCGGGCAGCGCCGCCGCCCGCGTTCGCGATCGCACGCCGTCGCACCCGATGAGCACGTCGCCCCGCGCCTCGCCGCCGCCCTCGAAGCGCGCCACGACCTCGCGCGGATCCGAGCGGTCCACCCCCTCGAGTCGCATGCCGTACCGGATCGCGACGCCCCGCCGGGCCGCCTCCTCCGCGAGCGCCGCGTGCAGCGCGCCGCGCCGGATCATCACGAGGCCCGCGCCGAACCGGCGCGCCGCGTCGCGCTGATCGATCACGCCGATGCGCCGCCCGCGGGCGTTCTCGAACCGGATCCCGTCGCACACCGCGCCCCGCGCCTGCACCGCGCGCGCGATGCCCAGATCCGCGAGCACGTTCATCCCGTTCGGCGCGACGCCCAGGAACGCGCCCTCCTGCTCCAGAGGGGCCGCGCGCGCCTCGAAGATCGTCGCCTCCACGCCGATCCGCTGAAGGAACATCCCGAGCACCGGGCCCGCGATGCCCCCGCCGACGACCACCACCCGCCGCACACCTCGCTGTGTCATCTCGCCTCCTCCAACCTCGATTCCGGGCCAGCATGGGTGGGACTGACGCTCATTGCCAGTGATGATTCGTGATGGTAATCGTCACCGTTCGTGAACTTGTCGACGCTCGATCTCAACCTGCTGCTCGTCCTGCACGCGGTGCTCGAGGAGCGGAGCGCGGCGCGGGCGGCGCGGCGGCTCCGCGTGACGCCGTCGGCCGTGAGCAACTCGCTCGCGCGGCTGCGCGCGCAGCTCGGCGACCCGCTCGTCGTGCGCAGCGGGCGCGGCCTCGTCCCCACGCCCCGCGCGCAGCAGATCGCGCCGCGGCTCCGGGCCGCGTTCGGCGAGATCACGGGCGCGATCGAGGGGGATCGCGCGTTCGACCCGCGGGCGACCACGCGCGCGTTCACGCTCGCGCTCTCGGACCTCGACCAGATCTGCAGCCTGCCGGCGATCGCGCGCGCGGCCGCGGCCGAGATGCCGCGCGCGACCCTCCGCGTCGTGAGCGTCGACCACCTCGAGGCGACCGGGGGGCTCGGCGGCGGCGACGTCGACGCGACCATCGCGCCCGCGCACCCGCTCCCGCCGGGCCACCACGCCGCGGACCTCTTCGAGCAGGACAGCGTGTTCGTGGTCCGCCGCGGTCACCCGTGCGCCCGCCGCCGGCTCACGCGCGAGGCGTTCAACTCGCTGCGCCACATCGACATCCACATCGCGCTCGGGCGCGGCGGCATCGGCAACCGCGCCGCCGTGGAGGCGCTCGCGGCCCAGGGGCTGCACCGCGAGATCGCCGCCGCCGTCCCGACCTTCTCCGCCGCCGCGGTCATCGCCGCGAACACCGACCTCGTCGCCGCCATGCCGCGCCGCATCGCCGAGGCGCTCGCGCGCCTCGCGCCGCTCACCCTCCTCGAGCCGCCCGTGGCCGCGCTCGTCTTCCGCATGCAGCTCGTCTGGCACGAGCGGACCCACGAGGACGAGGGCGCCCGCTGCTTCCGGGAGCTCGTCATCGCCGCGCTCCGCGACGGCCCCCGCGCGCGCGGCCGCGCGGCGGGGGGCGCGAGGAAGAAGCCCAGTGGACCTCGGGATTCGAGGCCTACGTCCCGCTCACCGACGAGGCGATGATGCGGGCGCTCGGAAGGCCGCGGGTCACCGGCAGGGCCACCGACCGCCGTCGAGGTCGAGCGGCATCTCCATGCTGTTGAAGCCCCAGGCGTTCGCCTGTTCGCAGAAGAGCGACCTGTCGGTCATGTGACCGGAGAACGGATCGTCGTACTCCACCTCGAACACGGCCTTGCCGTTCGCCAGGAAGGAATCGACGAGGATCTCGCACTCTTCATACTCGAAGCACTGCTCGTTCAGCGTCCAGTCGAAGTACGGCCACAGGTCCGCCGCCTGCTCGATGTCGCCCTTGAGCCCCACGGACATGCCCAGCGAGTGGGCGAGATCCGCGATGAACACGTTGTAGGCGAGCTGGTCTTCATAGCGGAGGGGGAACCCGGAGTCGTTGGCGTAACCGTCGACCTCGTCGGGCTCGATGGCGTCGAAGCCCTTGTCCTTGCAGACCTGGAACCGGGCCAGCATGATCGGCCTGAGGACATCGATCTGCCGGATGTCGAGCCAGAACGAGCCCTCCCAGTGGTAGTCCGGGTTGCCTTTGACCGACTCCGGGAAGGCGCCGGCGTCTGGCCGGTAGTCCTCGAACGCGCCGACGTCGACGTAGCAGATGACCTTGGCGCCCTTCGCGTGCAGCGCGGCCACCGTCTCGGCCGGCGTGAACTCCCAGTCGAGGTCGTAGACCGTGGGAGGCGGCGACTCGATGGGCGCTCCCGTGGGATCGACCAGGCCCATGTCCCTGGGGTCGTCCAGGTCCAGGGGGTGGTCGATCATCCAGTGCCACGACGTATCGAGCGCCGGGATCCAGACGCCGGGGCCCCCGCCGGCGGACGTCGATGAGGCGGACGCCGATGAGGTGGACGTCGACGCCGGCGTGCCCGAGCTCTGGGGCGACTCCGGGCGCGAGCCCCCTGCCCCGCCCGGATCCACGCTGGCGTCGCCGCACGCGGCGTGCGCTGCCGCGAGGACGAAGATCAACGATTTGACCACCGCGGGCCACGATCGATTCATGATGGCGCTCCTCCGTCGCTCCGCAGCTCGCGGCACCTCGCGCGCGCGCGCTGGTACTCCGGCCGCGCGGCGATCCGCTCCTGGTAGGTGACGAGCTCGTCGGGCAGCGTCTTGCCGAGCGCGCCGCGATAGATTCCGATCGCGGTGCTCACGGAGATGTCGGCGAGCGTGAGGCCCTCGCCGGCGAGAAAAGGCATGTTGCCGAGCATGTCGGCCGTGAAGCGCAAGGCCTTCTCGACGCTTGCCTCGTGCGCGCGGACCGACCAGTTGCGCTTGTCCGCCTCCGGCGCGCCGAAATGTGCTGTCAGCAGCGCATTGACGGCTGCCCCGAGGGTCGCTTCGCCGAACACGGCCATTTGCAGCACGCGCGCGAGCGCCGGGTCGCCCTTGCCGGGCAGGAGGGGCGTGGGCCCGTAGTGCTGCGCCACGTAGAGCATCATCGCGACGGACTCGTGGATCGCCACGCCGCCCTCATCCTCGAGGAACGGCACGGTGCCGAGCGGGTGCAGCGCGAGGTAGGCTTCGCTCGGCGGAAACGAGACCATCTCGACCTGGTAGGGCAAACCCATCTCTTCGCACTGCCACATCACGCGCAGGCCGCGGGCCCCGCGCGCGAAGTTGTAGACCTTGATCATCGGTGGTCTCCTTGCTCGCGATCCATGGTTCGAGAGGCGGGCTGGTCGCGGCCCGATCTGACCATGAAGCTGACCATGAACGCCGAGAGGCGGGAAGCCCATGTGAAGCTCATCGGTCGAGCGACGCCGGGCTCGCGAGCAGCGCGCGCGCGCGGCGGTCGCGCAGCCAGAGCCCCGCCCAGAGGAGCGCGGCGATGTAGATCGGAAAGAGCGTGTGGCTGAAGAGCGGGCTCCCGACCCGCACGTGGATCGCGATCGCGCCGCCCAGGTAACCGGTCCACAGAATCGCGCCGAGCACCGCGGTGCGCGGGATCAGGTACGTCACCAGGCAAGCGATCTGAAGGTAGCCGAGGGTGGGGACGAGGCTGACCGGGAATCCGAGCTGGGCCGTGGCTGCATCCGCGGGGAACAGCTGCAGCACCTTCACCGCGGCGTCGAACGTCAGGAACAGCACGCCCAGCCCGCTCAGGACGCGTCCCGCCCACTGCGCTCGCCTGGACGGCGCCGCGCCGGGCGCTGCGGCGCTGGTCGGCGCCTCGGCCCGGGGCGCGGTGGTGAGATCCTGGTCACGACGATGGATGCTGGTGGAGATCGCGGTCATGGGTGCCTCCGTGCTGGGATTCACCCCGTAGACCCCCGACCCCACCAGGAATCATCGGTCGCCGGAAAAAAATCGCCGCGCCGCCCCTGACCGGGCGCCCGGCCCGGCGGACGCGCCGGAAGGGCGGCCGCGGCCCTGCCGGAACGGCGACTCCGGTGACGCCGGGAGAGCGCCGCGGCCATGCAGGAAGATCGAGCGGCAGACCGAACCGCGGGAAGAGCGTCTCGGCCTCCAGGAAGGACGTCATGCTGGCGATGCGGTCCCCCGCGATGTCGAGCAGATGGATCGCCCAGGCCCGGTGGCCGCCCTCCGGCGCGGGGCGATACCGCGCGAACGCGGGCGCGCCGCTCGCCGCCGTCGGCACGAGCCGCGCCTTCGTCCGGTGTAGAGCCCGCACGGTCCGGCGCTGGTCTCCTTGACAAGGTGGTGCAGCCGTCGGATACGCTAATTTTCCACGATGCGTGAGGGCGGCACGAGGGGGTGGGGTCCCCCTCCACGGATACGTGGCGACTCGTTCACGGAGGGCCCCAGGACCGCGAGGCAATCCATGAGCATGTATTATTCTCATCTTCTCGTCCCGCTCGATCCGAGCTTGGTCTTCAAGGCGGAGGCGATGACGGCGTTTCTCGAAGCCGCAATGAGTGCTGGGTTCGTCGGAAAGAACCCCGAGCGGTTTGTGCGAACGGACCCCGAGCCCGTTGGGTCCTTCGTGTTCACCATGTCGCGCGGGATGCCCAAGGCCGGCAGGGACCGCGGGCGCAATCCGGGATCGTGGCTGCGTCCCGACTCCGCGGAGGAGCTCTGCCATTCCCTGGAGAATGATGACAACGGTCAAGCCACGATCTGGAGCGAGTTCCGACCGATGCGACCGCCTCTGCTTGCGCTCGAAGCGCTTCAAGGCGGGGCGCGGTACGACATGACGCAAGCGCAGTTCGACGACGTCTACTACGTCGCGATCACATGCCATCGCACCCAGGTGCCCGTGTCGATGTCCGCCGACCTCGACTCCGAGGACGCGGCGCTCGATTTCGGAGCGCGCATGGATCTCGTGGACGTTCCGCCGTATGCCATCGCCAATTACCCCTACAAGGCCGGGCGCATGGAGATCGCCGGAATCGCCGCCGCTCGATCATGGGTGAGCATCACCTTTGGCAACTACGTCTTTCCGCCTGCCCGGCTCTTCGAAGACCTGTTCTCGCGTGAGGGAGGTCTTCCATTTGCTGTGCCCGATTTCACGGCGCTCGCCGAGCGATGCTTCGGCTGCGATCTTCGCCAGACGTGCCATTTTTGCTGACGTGCCTCCCCTGAACGCAGCCTCCACCCTCGAAAGGAGCATCGCAATGTCGAAGGTCGTCGCAATCATGTCCATGTCGCTCGACGGTTACGTCGCCGACGTCAACGATGGCGTGGCCGAGGTGTTCGACTGGTACGCCAATTCGGGGGACGTCGAGATCCACACCGGAGGGTCGGATCCCATGACGTTCAAGGTGTCCGGGCCGAGCGCCGAGCACCTTCGCGGTCTCACGTCCGAACTTGGTGCCATGCTCACCGGTCGACGCACGTTCAACTTCGCCCAGGGCTGGGGCGGAAATCACGCTTGGGGACCGGCGTTCGTGCTCACCCACCACATCCCCCCCGGATGGCCGCGACCCAACTCGACTGTCCACTTCGTGACCGACGGCATCGAGAGCGCCGTGAACCAGGCCAAAGCCGCCGCCGCCGGGAAGTCCGTCGGGGTCCACGGCGCCGACACCATCCAGCAGTGCCTGAATGCTGGGCTCCTCGACGAAATCCACGTCGACATCGCGGCGGTTCTTCTTGGCTCCGGAGTTCGACTCTTTGACCACCTCGCCCGCACGCCAGCCGTCCTTGGCAACCCGACGGTGATCGCGGGCGTCAGCGTCACACACCTGCGCTACCCGGTACGCAAGGCGTAGTCCTAGGCAATGGCTCCGCGAAGCTAGGCCTCCGCACCGCCGGCGCGCGGAATGGATCCTGCTACCGGTCGTGCGCCGGGCCGTGCGGCCCCGGGCGTGGAGCTGCTTCGCCCGCCCAAGGCGGGCGGAGCTTGAGGCGACGGCGGAGGGATGGCATGCTCTCCGTGCCGACGTCGGACGGAGAACCTCATGGAAAGGCGAACCCTCGAACAGCTTGAGGCGGCGCTCGATGCCGTCAGCAGAGACCTCTCCCCCCGCGTCGAGGAGCTCGCTCAGAAGAGCACCGAAGGCGCGCTCACCCCGGAGGAGCAAAGGGAGTACGCAGAGATCGTCCGCTTGAACGACAGGCTCAGCCTCCTCAAGCTCGAGGCCGAGGAGTTCTGGACGATGCGCGCGGCTTCGTGAAGCTCTCGAACGATGTGCGGGAGGCGGTGCAGCGGCGCGCTCAGGGCGCGTGTGAGTACTGCCGGCTTCCTCAACAAGCTTCGATCCTTCCCCATCAAGTCGACCACATCATCGGGAGGCAGCATCGTGGCTCCGATGATGTCGCCAATCTGTGCCTTTGCTGCATCCATTGCAATCTGAAGAAGGGACCTAACATCGCCTCCATTGATCCACAGACTGGGATCCTCGTGGCGCTGTATCACCCCAGGTGTCACTCTTGGCGCGAGCACTTCACGGTCGCGATTGAGGGTACCATTCAAGGCCTGACGGCCGAGGGGCGCGCCACAGTCCAGCTCCTGGACATGAACGGTGAGGACCGAGTTCGCCTGCGTGCGTTATTATTGCGCCGAAACCGGTACCCGTGAGGCGGCGCGGCGGCGCGCGCCGAGCACGCCGCTGCTGCCGATGGCGCTCCGCGCCGCGGCACGCCGGCAAGAAGCTAGCCGCGTATGCATCCGTCCCACGCTCGTGTGCGTGTTGACGACGGCTGGGTACTCGGCATGAGTTCGGCACTTGGCTCCAGTCCGTGGCGAGAGGTTTAAACAATCACTCAAGGCGCCGAGCGGACCGCTCGGGAGCATTCATGTCGATAATTCTCGCGCATTTGAACCTGAACCACTTCATCACACGTGCGAAGCTGCGGCAGGCAGGGACAGTTCCATGACGACCTGGATCAGCGGAGTCTGCGAAACGAACGGCATCACCATCCACTACCTCCGAACTGGAGGCGCCAAGGTTCCCGTCGTCCTGCTCCATGGATTGATGGGGAGCGGCGCCTGCTGGACTCCCCTGGCGCGGGCGCTCGAAGGGGAATTCGACGTCGTCATGCCCGACGCCAGAGGCCACGGCGGTTCGAGCGCGCCGCACCACGGATACCGGTACGACGATCACGCGAGCGACGTCGTGGGCCTCATCCGCGGCCTTTCGCTCTCTCGTCCGGTCCTGCTTGGCCACTCGATGGGCGGCATGACCGCCGCGGTGGTGGCGAGCCGAGGGGCGGGGGTCATCCGCGGCCTCATCCTTGTCGACCCGACGTTCTTGAGCCCCGAGCGCCAGCGCGAGGTGCACGCCAGCGACGTCGCCGATCAACACCGCCAGGCCCTCGCCTTGCAGAAGTCCGACCTCGTTGCGAAGGCCCGAGCCCGAGACCCGCGTCGCTCGCTCGAGATCATCGAGCTGCAAGCCGAGGCGAGGCTGAAGACCCGGATGGACGCGCTCGACGTTCTCACGCCGCCCAACCCCGCGTACCGCGACGTGGTGAGCGCGATTGACGTCCCGAGCCTGCTCGTCATCGGTGACGACAGCCCCGTCGTCACGCTCGAGATGGCAACGGAGCTGCGGGGTCTCAACCCACGCGTACGAATCGAACAGGTACAGGACGCCGGCCACGGCCTTCCGTTTCAACAACCCGAGCGCCTGGGAGAGGTGGTCCTGTCGTTCTTGCGTGAGCTGGCGTAGCTGCTGCGGTCACTCCGACTCGCCCTCGGCGAGCGCGACGGGCTGGTCGTTGTCGGTCAGAACGCCGCACCCGTGCCACACCATCAGCACCGCATAGAGCGCCGCGAGCACGCGAAAGCCGCTGAACAGGCCGAAGCGCTGCCCGAGCGAGCCGCCCGCCACCGCGCCGATCAGGCCCCCGGCCGGTCCCGAGAGCGAGAACAGGCCGCCCACCCGGCCGCGGCCGAGCTCGGCGGTGAGCGCCGCGAAGCGATTGACGCTCGTGAGGTGCTGCACGCCCAGCCCGAGCCCGAGCAAGACCGCCCCGATCCACAGCGAGGCGACGCCGAGGGGGAAAGCGAGCAGGAGCTCGGTCGCGAGCAGCAGCGAGAAGGCGATCGCGTAGCGGGCAGCGTCGCGCAGCGGCGACAGGGCGCCCCCGGCGAGGAGCAAGGTCAGCACGAACACGGCGCCCTGGAGGGTCACCAGGCTCGCGGCTTGGGGCACCGAGAGGTGAAACTCGCGGATCCCGATCAACACAACGAACACGGCGAAGTAGGACATCGCCATCTGACCACACAGCTCGATGAGCATGCTCTGGCGCAGCTCGCGGCGAGACAGGATGATTCCGACCTGCCCGCGCAGGCGCTCGAGGAGCGGCGTGGCCGAGCGCCCGCGGCCGGGGGGAGCCCCGGAGAGCACGCGATCGCCGACGAAGACCGTCGCCAGCAGCCCGAGGCCGGTCACCACGAACACGCCGGTGTAGCCGAGCAGGCCGAGGAGCTGCGCGCCGAGCATCGGGCCCACGAAGAACATGCCGAGCGAGTGGGACGCGCGCTGCCAGCCTGCTTTGCGCGGGCCGAGGCGAGGAAGCAGGTGAAGGAACTCGGTCTGGGTCGCGACCATGCGAAACGGGTTGAGCAACCCGAAGAGGACCACGCCCGCGATGAGCTGCCAGGGCCGATCCATGTGGGTGAAGCCGAGCAGGTACAGCGCCGCGCCCGCGAGGCCGCCGAATCGGAACAGCGGCCGGCTGCCGTGGCGGTCGATCAAGCCTCCGACCGGCATCGAGAGCAGCACCATGCCGGTGAACTGCAGGCCGCCGACAAGGCCGATCTGCCAGGGGGAGGCGTGGAGCGAGGCGGCATACAGCGGCAGGACCACCTTGGCCACGCCGTTGCTCGAGCCCGCGAGCAGGCCGAGCACCATGAAGCCGAGGAGATAACGCTGGGGGAGAGGCGGCGAAGGTGTCATCACGCGGACCGAGGCGAGCGGCCGGTCGATCGGCGCGTTCGTCCGCCGTGCCGAGTCGGGTGGTGCTGCCGCGCGGGCGCCCTGCAAGCCACGCTCCCGAGCCGGAGCAGGCCCATGGCGACCGCCTCGTCACGCCGCGCCGCCCGCTGCCTGCTGCGCCAGCAGCACACGCGCAGCACGCGCCTGGTGCTGGCGCAGCAAGGGAGCATCCGATATTCCGGATACACGTCGTCCGGAGCGAACGTTCGCGCAGCCTGGTGAGCAGCCGGTAGTTCATCCAGTCGGCCTGGGCGTTGGGGTGGCCGCCGCTGCTGGCGCTCATGAAGCTCATGAGATAGCCGCCAGCGCGGCTGGGCGGCCCCAGGGCGGAGACTTCAGCCCGGCCTGACCCGCTGGGCCGCAGGCCGGCTCGTGCAGCGGGCGATCCACGCGTTCACGTTCGCGAAAGGCGAGAGGTCCACGCCGAAGCGGGCCAGGAACGGCAGCGCCGTCACGAGCGACACGTCGGCGAGCGAGAACTGGTTGCCCACGAGGTACTCCTTGCCCTCGAGCGCGCGGTCGAGGATCCCGATCCCGTTCGCGAGGTCCTGCTTTGCGCCCTCGGCTACCTTGGGGTTGCGCTCGTCGGCGGGGAAGCGCTCCAGGGTGTTGCGCAGGAGCCGCGTCGTCGCCTCGAACAGCGTGACGTTGCCCCAGGCCATCCACTTGAACGCCTCGGCGCGATCGGCGCTTTGCGGCGGGAAGAGGCCCTTGTCCACGCCGAAGCGCTCGCCGAGGTAGAGCAGGATCGCGAGCCCCTCGAAGATCGGCTTCCCCTCCGCGACCAGCAGCGGGACCTTGCCGTTCGGGTTGAGCGCGAGGTACTCGGGCTTGCGCTGATCTCCCGCCGCGAGGTCGAGCTTGACCTTCTCGTAGGGGACGCCGAGCTCCTCGAGCGCCCAGTGCACCCGGTCTGCGCTCGTCATGGGGGCGTAATAGAATTTGAGGTCGGACATGCGGCGAGCAGAACTCCGCCGCGCGCGAGCCGCAAGGGGGCTTCGTTCGTCGCGCATGAGCTCGTTCTCGGTGGACGGCGCTCCACCTGAAGGACGTCACGCCCGAGGCGCCGTGACCCGACCGAGGTTGGGGGAACAAGCCACGGCCGGTGGCTCCGCGTGCTCCAGCGCGTCGTGCGGCTGCCGGAGGCGACGGAGATGCGGGCGGGGGCTGGGCGCTGCAGGCTGGCGGCGTGCGGCGAGGCGTCGCCGGGAGGCGATCGCGCAGCGGGCCGGAGCGCAGCGGAGGGCCTGGACGCGAGCGAGCATGGCGCGACCTGTCTCACACGACGGCGGACACGCGGCCACGCTGCCCTGAAATCCGGATTCGTCGCCAACTGACCGCGACGCCATCCGTAGGCACAGCGCATATCCTGTGGAGCAGCCAGAATTCAACGCAAAGGCGCAAAGGCGCAAAGGCACAAAGGCGCAGGACGATGGAGAGGAAATGAACGAGAATGGGACAACCAAGATCGTCGATGCGGCGTTCGAGGTGCATCGCAGCCTTGGATGTCCGGGGCTGCTCGAAACCGTCCACGAAGAGGCGCTTGACTTCGAACTTGAGTCGTGAGGGCTCAGCGTGGTGCGCCAGACGACGGTGCCGCTCGTGTACAAGGGCAAGCATCTTGCACCGGACCTGCGCCTCGCTCTGCTCGTGGGCGACATCCAAGCGCTCGTATGCGGTGACCGTATCACGGTGCTGCGGCGAGCTCGTCGCCGTGCGTCGCCTGCACATGGAACGTCTCTTGCGGAATCGAGCTCGTTGCGCCGGGCATCGCCGCTCGCCCGCGGAGCATCGGGCCGGGGGACGAGATGGAGCGCGCCTCGATCTCACCGCCGGTCAAGGTCGAATGAGCGCGGAGGATCGCCATGAAAATCGATCGACGTTTCACGTTCGCATTCGCCTTCATGATCTCTTGTCTTGCCGGGGCATCCGTTGTCGGCTGCAGCGCCGGCGCCGGGACGATGGAGGACGACTTCGAGGTGAACTCCGACCCCCAGGCGGGCCTGCTCGCGCGAGTCGACTACGACGGGGGTGGGTACGTGGAGTTTCTGCGAAATGAAGAGGGGGGCGTCTTCATCGGATCCGTCTTCGAGAAGACAGGGTTCGATCCGCTGCGCGGGATCCAGATCAGCCGCTTTCTGCCGAGCGAGCTGTTCACGCACCTGACGAATCGCCCGGCGCCGCCGGACCTCATCGCCTCGGAATGCGGAGGCGACCTTCTGTCGAACCCGGAGGCCCTGGCGACGCAAGGGCAGCCGGACGGCGCAGGTGACCGCGGGCCGGGTCGCGCCGAAGAGCTCGGTACGGCGGCGTCGGCGTTCTCGGCGGCGGACTTCTCCGCGCGCTTCTGCACATCCGGAACCGACCACTGTATCCTGGGTGTCTCTGGTAACCGGAGCATCAGCAGCGGTGGACGCGCCAAGACGACAGAGGGGCACACGGACGTCCTGAGTGGCTCGCTCCGGCTCCGCGTTCTCCGGAAGAGGATCGTCGGCAGCGATGAGACGCTGGGTAACTACATCGGCAGCGAAGGCGTCCTGCTCCGCTTCTCCGAGTCGACCGCGGGCATCAACCGGGTGATGCGCGTGATCGTGGACCAGGCCGAGACCGCCTCGTACCACCTGGCGATCAACTTCTCGGACTGACGACGCGAGGTGATGCTGTTGCCGCGCCCAGGCCGCGGCGGTGACGACCCGGAGCCCGGGCGCGCGTTCTCGTCCGCCTGCACGGGCACGATCGTTCAGCTCGACCTCGGCCCGGTCGTGAACGATGACCGGGAGCGTCACCGGAGCCGCGCGCGGGCGTCACGAAAGGCGTCCCCGGCCGGTCGCCCCCGGGACGGATCTGCGTCGAGCTCTGCGTCCCGGCGCGTCGCTTCCTCGGTCCAGAGGCGCCTGTGCTCCTCCTCGGAGAGCTCATCCAGGCTTGCCAGAAGCGTCTCTGCGAGACGTGCGCGCTCCGCGACGGGCAGCTTCAGGGCTTCGGCTTCCAGCTCGGGAAGGTTCACGAGGGGATTGTACCGCGCCGCTCGGAGGGTGCGCAGGCGCGCTTCCCCATCGGCGAGGCGATGCCGCGACGACGGCGATGGCCGACGTCGACTGGCGTGGCGCAGGCACGGAGCGACCTGATCGAGCTCGGGCTAGTCAAGCCACGGTCGGTTGCTCCACGTGCTCCAGCGCCTCTGCCGCTGCCCGGGCTCGCGGACCTCCCGGCCGGGGCGGTGCGCGGGAGGCTTTCGGCTGGATGCGCAGGGGCGCTGCGCGCCGGCGGCGGGGCGCTGCGCGCCGCGAGGGCAACCTCGTGGACGGCGGCGTAGCGGCCGCTGGGGCAGCCATCACGAACGCGAATCGACGGGAGAGGACGCGCCGCGCTTGGCTGCCCATCGCAGCAGCGTGTCCAGCGCCGGGCAGAGCGCTTGTCCCCACTCGGTGAGCCCGTACTCGACGCGGGGCGGCACCTCGGGGTGCGTGACGCGCCAGATCATCCCGTCGCGCTCCATCTGCCGGAGCTGCTGGATCAGCATCTTCTGCGAGATGCCAGGGATGGCGCGCTCGAGCTCCGAGAAGCGCTGCACCTTCCCTCCGAAGAGGCGGAACAGGATCACCAGCTTCCAGCGCCCCTTGAGGAGCTCGAGGGCCTGCTCGACACGCTCGGCGGCGATCTCGGGAGTCGTCGGCTCGTCGTACTCACCTTCAGGTGCGTACCCCACCTTTTCGTGCGTTCTTGCCACCCGATGAGCCTAGCCCAACTTTGCGCGCGAGGGGGCCCACGCGCCGGGCCGCGAGTCATCGTCCCTCAGGAGGAATCACCGCCCATGCAAGTACCTGAACCGCTCGCAGGGGACGTCGCCGCGCAGAACGCGCGGAGCGTCGATGCCATGCTCGCCTGCTCCCGAAGATTCTCGATCGATCCCGAGGAGTTCGCCGGCAAGCGCGTGCTCGTCACAGGCGGCACCAAGGGGGCGGGCGAGGCCATCGTCCGCCGCCTCGGCGCGGCGGGCGCCGTGACGGCGACCACGGCGCGCTCTGCGCTCCCGGCAGGCCAGTCGCCGAACGTCTTCGTACAGGCCGACCTCGCCACGGTAGCAGGGGTGGACGCCGTCGTCCGCGCGGTCCTGGGCGAGCTTGGCGGGATCGACATCCTGGTCCACAGCGTCGGCGGCTCCTCTGCGCCGGGCGGCGGCTTCGCGTCGCTCACCGAGGACATCTGGCACGACGAGCTGTCGCTCAACCTCATGGCCGCCGTGCGTCTCGATCGCGCGCTCCTCCCGCACATGATCGCGCGAGGCGCGGGGGTCGTCCTCCACGTTTCGTCCATCCAGCGCCGGCTCCCTCTCCACGACGCGACGATCGCGTACGCGTCGGCGAAAGCCGCGTTGTCCACGTACAGCAAGGCGCTCTCCAAGGAGCTGGGACCGAAGGGCGTCCGCGTGAACTCGATCGCCCCGGGATGGATCCGCACGACGGCAGCCGACGCCCTGGTGAAGCGCCTTGCCGACGGCGCCGGTACGGATGAAGACACGGCCCGGCAGGGCATCATGAACGCGCTCGGTGGTATCCCCATCGGGCGTCCCGCATGGCCCGAAGAGGTCGCGGAGCTCGTCGCATTCCTTGCCTCCGACAGGGCGGCGTCCGTCCATGGGAGCGAGTACCTGATCGACGGGGGCACTGTGCCCACCGTTTGACGGCAAACACCGGACCCACTCGGCACAACGCCCGCCCGCCGAACAGCCGCTGAGCACCCGTTGGATATTGTCCGGCGTGCGAGCGTGTACGACGTCCAGATCAAACGTGTTGACGGGGCTCCCTGGATCACGGCGGCGACGCCACCGACGACAATGAAGTCGACTCGATAAATCTGCCGCGTGCTGAGCGAGGCAATCGGCCTGTACCGCGCCGCGGGCTACCGCGAGGTCGAGCCGTTCAACGGGGAGCCGTACGCGCACCACGAGCTGGCCACTGCGCGCAAGTAACGATTTCCGCTCCCCTGCTGGGAAAGACGGTGTTGACGAGGAGCTCGTGCACCGCCGGGTCCGGGTCGGCGCACCCGTCGCGGAGCACCGTCAGCTCGTAGCCCCGGTCCGACGCATCGTACAGCGTGGCCGCGACCATGGCGCTCGTCGCGACACCAGTGAGCGCGAGCGAGTCCACGCCGCGGGCGCGGAGCACCAGATCGAGATCCGTTCCTGCGAACGCGCTCGTGCGCCGCTTGAGCACGACGACGTCGTCCGCGGTGACCTCCAGCGCGACCTCCGTACCCGGCGAACCCTCGTGGAACAGGTTGCCGGCCCGGTGGAAGGCCGCGAAGACCTCACCCGCCAAGTCCGCGCCGTTGGCCCGAAACGCGGTACGCACGAACACGACCAGCACCCCGGCTGCGCGGGCTCGCGGCAGCAGCTCGGTCACCGGCGGCACCACGGCCTTCGTGAACGGGTAGTTGTCGAGAATCCCGACCTGGAGGTCACCGACGATCAGCGCGCAGCTCATGGTGCGAGCTTCTCCATCCGGCGGCCCACCGTCAATAGAACACCGACGCCGAGACGGTCGTCGAGGTTCGCGGGGCAGTCTTCTGCCCTCCCTCGGCGATCATGCCTTGCCTCAGACACGACGCTCGATGGCCCCTCGACCGGCACACGTACCAACTACATACTCGCCTGCGTCATCGTTCGCGTCCAGCGGCGCGCCACGCGTGCGCCTCTCATCGGCATGCCCGTGCGCTCGACGCGCGGCGCGCGACCATCAATGGCCCGACGCGCGGCGCACGCGCCACGTGCTCGTCTGCGTTGTCGTCGGGAGCTCGGCCGCCGTCTCGACGGGGGCGCCGACGGGGACGCGGCCAACCGGGCTCATCGGGGCCACCTCCGAGAGCGGGTGAGGGCGCGGGCGAAGTGGAGATCAAGCGCGGCCGGCCGCGCATGCGTCCCGCCGGCACCTGAAAGCCAGTCCCCGGTGTCCGTACCTCGACAGCCCGCGGCCATCCGCGCGCTTCTCCACGTGGCTCATCGTCGGCGCGTGTTTTGCCGGAGCTTCGGACGTCGTCCCGCGTGGTGGAGAGCTCGGCAAGCTGCGGCAACCTGAACAGCCCCGCCGCTGATCGGCCGCGCCGTTGCAGGGGCACTTCTTCGCTTCGGAGGGATGGGGCATCGAGGGCCCGCTCGCGCCTTCGTCCGGTGTAGATACCGCACGGTCCTGCGTTGGTCTGCTTGACAAGGTGGGGCAGCCGTCGGATACGCTGCCTTTGCACGATGCGTTGGGGCGGCACGTGGGAGTGGGTCGGAGTTCAAGGCGGACCGACCATTCAGCGAGCTATCGCCCGTCTGCGTCAGGCGATGCACCTGGACCGCCGGCGTCCGCGCTCGATCGCGGGCGGCTCGGCTCGAAGGAGTGACGAATGCAGATCGGAATCATCGGCGCCGGCTCGATCGGCGGGTCGCTGGCGAAGCTGTTGGGGAAGCTCGGTCACCAGGTCGTGATCGCGAACTCGCGCGGGCCGGACACGCTCCGCGAGCTTGCCGCCGAGACCGGGGCCACCCCCGTCACGGCCGCGGAGGCCGCGCGCGGCGGCGAGATCGTGGTCGTTACGATCCCCCAGCGCGCGGTCGTGGACCTGCCGAACGATCTCTTCGCCGGCGTGCCCGCCGATGTGGTCGTGATCGACACCAACAACTACTACCCGGTCCGCGACGGCAGCATCCCGGCCATCGAGGCGGGGCAGGTCGAGAGCGCGTGGGTCGCCGAGCAGATCGGGCGGCCAGTGGTCAAGGCGTTCAACAACATCTACTTCGAGAGCCTGCTCGCGAAGGGCAAGCCGAAGGGCACGCCGGGGCGCGTCGCGCTCCCGATCGCGGGGGATCCGCCGGAAGCGCGGGCGAAGGTCATGCGCCTCGTCGACGAGCTCGGCTTCGATGCGGTCGACGCGGGCGGCCTCGAGGACTCGTGGCGGCAGCAGCCGGGTACCCCCGGCTACATCCACGACCTCGACGCGCCTCGGCTGAAGGAGGCGCTCGCCGCGGCCGAGCGGAGCCGCATCCCCGAGTACCGCAAGGCCTCGGACGACTGGCTGCGATCGCTCATCGCGTCACAGAGCCCGACCTGATCCGAGCGCAGGCGGAATCGTCGGCCGCAGCGGCGGCCTCGAGGACACAGCATCCTCAGAAGGAGCGCGCCCCGGCGCGCGCGGGCGGCGTGGTAGCGGCGGCCGAGCTCGAAGGCGGCGGCGAGCCGGGTCGCGTCGAACAGCGCAATCTGGGTGCGCTCGGCCAGCGCCGCGGGCGAGAGGCGGCCGAGGGAGAGGAGAGCGGCCGTGCCGAGGATGCGCGGCGTGACGCCGGGGGTGACCCGACCCAGGTTGCGGTAGCCGGCTTGCGGTAGCCGGCTTGCGGTAGCCGGCGTCGCTTCGTTCTCGCAGGTCGACGTCGGTCAGTATCAGGGGGATCGGCGCGCACGGATCGCAGCGATCTCACCGAGATCGAGCAGATCTTTGGCACGACCGGCCGCGCGCTTGGCGCGTTCCAGGGCGTCCAGCCCCAGGATTCGAACCGTGGAGCCGTAGAGCTGGATTTCCTCCGACCCTTTCACAACGTCGTCGAAGCTACCCACTCCAGGCACATCGCCCAGCAAGTCTATGGCGCCAATATCCGTGCTCAGCGTGAAGTTGAGCCCGCTCCATAACGTCTGGTCATCCCAGAAGAAGGGCAACTCGGGAGGAAACCCGCGAAGCGTAGGATGGAACGGAGCCAGGGCGCGTGCGAGGCGCCGCAAGTTCTCGCGATCGCGCGAGTAGCACATATCGATGTCGTTCGTCGTGCGGCTCGAGCCTTGAATTACCAGCGCGAGCCCGCCGATGATCACGAAATCGACACGCTCACCGACGAGCGCTTCAACGACGCGCCGAAAGTCGGTGACCATGGGCTGCCTTCGCCTCCTCGATGAACTCCAGTGCCTTGCGCATCCGCTCGACTCTCTCGGTGGGAGTCAAGCGCAGGTTCTCGGCGATGAGCGATGCATCAACGCCAGAGGGGACCCTTTCGAGTATCCGCTGATCCCAGCTCTTCTCGGCGTCGGAGGGTTCAGCCGCTGTTCGTTCGGCTTGGCGATCATGCATCGGCGTCGGGCTCCTGACCCACTGTACCACGGTGGTGATCCCCGACGATAGCGAGCGAGCATGGCTCCCGAGGCCGGCCGGCTGTCGTCTCCCTGAGCGCGTACGCCCGTCGCAGTCCTCCCGCCTTGGACGTCGCAGCGGTCAGGTGGGTCCCACCGCCCGACCTCGCGAGCGCCTTTCTCGCGCGCCATCCAGGTCGAGGTCGCGCCTCGGGCGCACGATCGTTCAGCTCGACCTCAGCCCGGTCGTGCTCGACCTCAGCCCGGTCGTGAAAGATGACCGGGAGCGTCACCGGAGCCGCGCGCGGGCGTCACGAAAGACCTCCTCGGCAGGTCGCCCCCGGGACGGATCTGCGTCGAGCTCCGCGTCCCGACGCGTCGCTTCCTCGGTCCAGAGGCGCCTGTGCTCCTCCTCGGAGAGCTCATCCAGGCTTGCCAGAAGCGTCTCTGCGAGACGTGCGCGCTCCGCGACGGGCAGCTTCAGGGCTTCGGCTTCCAGCTCAGGAAGGTTCACGGGGGGATTGTACCGCGCGGCTCGGAGGCTGCCCAGGCGCGCTTCCCCATCGGCGAGGAGATACCGCGACGACGGCGATGGCCGACGTCGACTGGCGTGGCGCAGGCACGGAGCGACCTGACCGAGCTCGGGCTAGTCACGCCACGGTCGGTTGCTCCACGTGCTCCAGCGCCTCTGCCGCTGCCCGGGCTCGCGGAGCTCCCGGCGGGGGCGGTGCGCGGGAGGTGGCGGGCTGGAGGCACAGGGGCGCAGCACGCCGGCGGCGGGGCGCAGCGCGCCGCGAGGGCCTACTCGTGGACGGCGGCGTAGCGGCCGCTGGGCGTGACGATGACGTGGGCCGTGAGCGGGACGTGCAGCTCCGCGGAGAGGTGGCGCAGCTCCAGGGTCATGTCTTCGTCCTCGCGGGTCGGCGTCGGGTCGCCGCTGGGGTGGTTGTGGGCCAGGACGAAGCTGTGGGCGGCCATGTCCAGCGCCGTGCGCAGGACGGTGGAGCGGCCGACGTGGAGGGCGTCGTCGGAGCCGCGGGCGAGCAGGCGCGTCTCGCGGACGCGGCCGTGGCTGTCGAGGGCGGCGATCCAGAGCTCCTCGTGGACCAGGGACGCCAGCCTCGGGCCGAAGTACCGCGCCACGCGGGCGGCGTCGGTGAGGAGCGCGCCCCGGCGCGCGCGGGCGGCGTGGTAGCGGCGGCCGAGCTCGAAGGCGGCGGCGAGCCGGGTCGCGTCGAAGAGGGCGATCTGGGTGCGCTCGGCGAGCGCCGCGGGCGAGAGGCGGCCGAGCGAGGGGAGAGCGGCCGTGCCGAGGATGCGCGGCCCGACGCCGGGCAGGCCGAGCACCATCTCGAGGAGGGCGGCCTCGGTCGCGGTCGGCAGCTCGGCCGCCGTCTCGGCGGGGGCATCGACGGGGGCGCGGCTCATCGGGCTCATCGGGGCCACCTCCGAGAGCGGGTGAGGGCGCGGGCGAAGAGGCGGCGCGCGAGGCGGAGGCGGGTGGCGACCGTGGGGCGCGGGAGCGAGAGGGATGCGGCGATCTCGAGCGAGGAAAGGCCGGTGGCGGCGAGCGACAGGATCTCGCGCAGCTCGGGGCGGAGACGGTGAAAGGCGCGGAGGAGGCCGCGGGCGACGAGGCGGGCCTCGGGAGAGGGGGCGGCGAAGGCGGAGAGGCGGTCAGGGTCGACCGCGGGGAGTTCGTGGCGGCGGTGGGCCTTGTCGCGGTAGTGAGAGGCCTGCCGCGAGGCGATGCCGGCGAGCCAGCGGCGGAGGGCGTCGGCGGGAGGGAGAGCGGGGGACGGGCGGAAGCGGCCGGCGCGCAGGCTGCGCCAGGCGCCGAGGAGGGTGTCCTGGGTGAGGTCGTCGAGATCGGCGGGGAGGACGCCGCGGGCGCGGAGGGTGCTGCGGATGAGCGGGCGCTGTTCGAGGATCGCGGTGGGGTCGAGGTAGACGGCGGGGTGCGGTGGCTGCTGACGGAGGGGTTTGGGCGGGCGAGCGAGCCGGTTGAGAGCAGCAGGGCGGGGGCGGCGACGGGAGGGCGGATCGATCTCTTGGCCCTGGTCAGGGCGTAGACGTACGGTTTCCATGTCGGACCTCGTGGAAGCGGGGTTCGGCCACGCCGCCCGGGGTGTTACCAGCACCCGCGGGCGGCACTTTTGTGGTCTCGCCACGTTACGAACTGATAGCCGGCAGGTCAAGGAAATCCGATCTGCTGGATCATTATTCTGAACCCGGCGCGGGGGTACGCGAAGGGCGTGCGAACGCTCACGCTTGATGCCCTTCTGCTCTACATTGCGGCGAACCTGCGGCGTCTACGTCAGCAGCGCGGCATCACGCAGGAGCAGCTTGCGGAAGCCGCCGGGATCGAGCTGCGGACGATGCAGGCGATCGAGGTTGGGCGGCAGAGCATGAGCCTCGGCACGCTCGTCAGGCTCGCGAACGCGCTCGATGTGTCGCCTGGGGTTCTTCTCCGCAGCGCCGCGATGCCGGAGATCAAGCGAGGTCGGCCGCGCAAGCGTCCCGCCGGCACCTAACAGTCAACCCCCAGTGTCCGCACCTCGACAGCCCGCGGCCATCCGCGCCCTTCTCCACCTGGCGCATCGCCGGCGCGTGCGTTGTTGCGGCTTCGGACGCCGTCCCGCGTGGTGGAGAACTCGGCGAACTGCGGCAACCTGAACAGCCCCGTCGCAGATCGGCCGGGAGGTTGCAGGGGCACTCCGTCGCTTCGGAGGGGTAGGGCATCGAGGACCCGCTCGCGCATTCATCCGGTGTAGAGACCGCACGGTCCTGCGCTGGCCTCCTTGACAAGATGGGGCAGCCGTCGGCTACGCTACCTTTCCACGATGCGTGGGGGCGGCACGTGGGGGTGGGGTCGGAGTTCAGGGCGCTCCACGCGGAAGCGGCGGTCAGCGGTCGAGACGACTGATCACGCCGAGAGGACCGCGGTCGACGATGTGGGTGTAGATCATCGTGGTCCGCACATCCTTGTGGCCGAGCAATGTCTGAATCGTCCGGATGTCGGTGCCCGCCTCGAGCAGGTGGGTTGCGAAGCTGTGGCGGAGGACGTGGCATGTCGCGCGCCTGGTGAGCCCCACCGCCCGTCCGGCATCCTGCACGGCCCTTTGCACCGCCGATTCGTGCAGGTGGTAGAGGACCTGTCGACCCGTCGCAGGATCGGTGCAAGGGCGAGAGGCGGGGAAGAGGTACTGCCAGGCGAGGCTCGTGGCTGCTCCTGGCATCTTCGCTCGCAGCGCGTGGGGCAGGTCGACCTCGCCGCGGCCAGCCGCGAGCTCCTTCTTGTGCCGTTGCGCCACGGCGTCGAGCTGGGCCTGCAACTCGTCGCGCGCCCGAGCGGGGAGCAAGGCCGGCCGGTCGTGCTGTCCTCTCCCGCGGCGCACCATGATCTGCCGTCGATCGAGGTCGACGTCTTTGACGCGTATCGAAAGCGCTTCGAGGAAGCGAAGGCCGCTTCCGTAGAGGAGCTCGCCGATGAGTCGAAAAGGTGGGATCAGGTGCTCGAGCAAGGTGAGAGCGTCCTGTCGCCAGAGGACCGATGGGAGGTGCTCCGGCCGGCGGGCACGTTCGAGCGCTTCGAGCCGGGGTATCTGCAGGTCGAGGACCCGTCTGTACAGGAAGAGGAGCGCGCACAGCGCTTGGTTCTGCGTGGATGCCGCGGTGCGGCGTGCGACCGCAAAATCGTTGAGGAAGGCCGTGACCTCTTCCGCGCCCATCTGCCGTGGGTGCTTGCCGTGATGGAAGCGGATGAATTGCCGGCTCCAGTGGACACACGATTCTTCGGTGCGCGGAGAGTAATGCAGGCGTCGGATGGTGGCGCGTACGGCCTCGATGAGCGTTATGGGGATGATTCCGAGTGGTTGGGGCCGGTTCGTCGGACCCGCATTGACCCTTATCGGCGCAAGGCGGGCGGGAGTTGCGGCGGCCGGCGGATGTTTCGGCCGCACATCAGTCGCCCGAGGCAATCAATTACAGGCGCGCATCTTGCTTCGCGGCGCACCGTCGCTGTCCGAAGCCCCTCAACGGCCATACATAGTTCGGCGGCTCGGGCCATCACCACGGAGAGCAAGCTGCCGCACATGTGAGAATTCGCAGGTTTTCCCTTGACGGAGGGACACCAAAGTGACGAGTGCGTTCGATCTGACGGTACCGAGAGAGTCATGCAACTCGCGATTTTTGCTTCTCAATGACCACGTCGCCCACGAGGGGACTCGCCGTCTGATCGATGAACTGCTCTCGGCATTTTGCGACAAAGATGGAGAGTTTGTTAAACGCTTTCAGACTACTGAGTTTGAGGCGCGTCTTTGGGAACTGTATCTGTACGCCTGTTTCAGGGAGGCCGGCATCACCATCGACTCGACTCACAATCGTCCAGACTTCGCGGGCAATAAAGGTGACGAGGCGTTCTTTATCGAGGCGGTGACTACCAACCCGCCCCCTGGCGAAGACGGCCCCTCCCCCGATGCGGAGATGCCGGCTGACGTGAGAGGCGGCGGCGATATCAACATGCTGCGTCTCATGCGTGCCGTTCGTAAGAAGGTCGCAAAAAACTATCAAGATCTACCGTGGGTCGCGGGCAAGCCGGTCGGGATCGCCCTGGCTCCGTTCCATGGTCCCACCGCACTGCATTACTCTGACTCTGAGCTCCAACAATATGTGTGGGGATTCGAGCCCGTCGAGACCCGCGATAAATTGTCGGGGGAGCCGATTCGTCGACTCGAGCCCGTCACGCAGCGAGAGGTCGACGGCAAGGTCGTCGGGTATGGCTGGTTTAAAAATCCGGAATCATTTCATGTGAGCGCTCTCATCTACTCAGTGACTGCGACTGTCGCCAAGTTTCATCGTATGGCGATGCAGCTCGGGTACTGCGATCAGGACACCGTGTCGCTCGTACACGTTGGGGCCGCATATGATCCGGACCCGAGTGCGTTTGAGCCCAGGTACTTTGCCTACGTGGTTCGCCCAACTACAGACGGAGAACTCTGGGCAGACGGCCTGGCAATCATCCACAATCCGCATGCGACTGTTCCATTCCCCGAGCGCGTCTTTCGATCGGGCATGGAAACGCGACTGCGAGACGGACGCTTGGTGAATTCGATTCCACCGTTTCATCCCTATTCGTCCACCACGCACTGCCTCAGCGGCGACGGCGCACCAAGAAAGGGGAACGAACTGGCGGCCCTGATGCAGGACAAAGTCCGCTCTGAGGAGTTTAGGCGACGAGTTCTAGAATCTGCGGGCTTGATGCGTTGATGTACCGCTCGTCGCCGAGCCATGGCACTCTCTTCCGTGCAGAGCCGCCGAACAATCGGCTGCTGCTGACGGCGCACCTGGGCCGCGCGCCGCGCGGCCCGGCGCGCCGCAGCAGAGCCGCAGTCATTGGGCCCGCCTGGCCTCCGCGCGCTTCCAAACCTCACGCCACGAGGAGCCGAAACATGACTGACGAAGTTTTGCTTGTTTTTGCCGAAACGATCGCGCACCTGATCAAGGCACGCGACCGGCTGAAGGGGCACGCCTCACGGAGCTACGACGAGTTGATCTCGCTCGCCATCAGGAAGGTGGACGAGGTCGCCCCGGTCAACGTCTCCAAGGCCGCGAAAAGGCAGGCAAGGGAACACGGACTGGCCAAGGATCTGAGGCGGTATTGCTGGTTCTGCCAACCGCAGAAGCGAGGTATGAAAGACCCAAACCGGGAGATCTTCCATTGGGAGCACTACACGACCGTCGACGAGATGACCCGCCTGATCTACTCGCTGGGCGAGGATCCGGTGCTGTCCGACATCGCGGCCGTTCTAAGGCGGGCGAGGATCGTGTGGATCCTCAAGAGCGAAAATACCAAGCTAAGCGAAGCGAAAGCCGGGAGCCGGCGTGCAAACCCAGCGCAAGCATATGAAGGTGCCAGCATCACGTTGGAACACGACTGGGCCGAGTGTGCACGCATTCCGTGCGAGTGGCACGGATGACCTCATTTGCGTCGTCTACGATAGCTGTTCGGAGGTTGTGACGTGAGAGTCCACTACATCAACTGCTTCAACGTCGGAGATCCTGCGGGTACGCCGTTGAGCGACGCGCTAGATGCATGGCAGTCCGATTCTCGTCGCCTGGTGCGTGACGACGCCGTTGACGGCAACCAGTTGCGGGCGCGCATCGACCGACTCTGGCAGGCGAACGACGTACCCGACGTGCTCATTGTCGGAGGGCACGGGCATCCGTCTCTCTCCGGGTTCTCGGTCCGGAATGATGCGGTGCGCTGGCACGACCTTGCGTTTCTTCTGCGCGAACAGACCAGTGGCCCCTGGACTTTCGTCTTCTACTCGTGCAACGGCGGCTATCCTGGTATCATGCATGCCTTCGGTCGCGCCAATGGTCTCGATTTCGTCTTCGGTCCACGAATCGAGGTTGCGGCAGATGCAATGACTCACGCTACCATGGAGATCATCTCCTGGAAAGAGGGCGGAGGTGGAGATTTCGCAGCAGCCAAGGCGCTCGTTGACCAGGTGAACACGTGGGGCATCGCAGCGCACGGGGAAGCGCACGCCATGTTCCTGCGTGTGATGTGGGCCGAAGGATCAGCAGCCCGCCATCCGAACGCACCGAACACGCAGAGGCCGATTGGCGATCCAATCCCTCTGCGCGAATGGGGGCTCGGTTGAAGCGCCGAGCGCTCTCCGGAAGAGACGCGATCTGCTCGCCTGAGGGCGAACGTGACGCCAGCCGGACGTTCTGACCTGGGGCGGCCCAACAAGCCGCTGGTTCCGACGGTCTGGGCAGCCTCGCTCCGCTCGGCAACCTGGCCCGCGGCACAGCGGCCGATCGTTGGGCCGACGCCCAAGAACGTCACGGTCGCAACCCGCGGCGCGCGGCGACGGACCTCTTGACACCACGGACCCGACGCAGTTCCCTGCCGCTATCCCTCGCCTCGGACGCGAGGGCTCAAAGGACCCAAGGTGACGCTGCTCTCGACGCTCGACGAATTTGCAGAGGATTTGCGGCAACAGCTCGTGGCCGCGCTCGCGGGCATGGGGTTCGCTGTGCCTGCAGGTCTCGACGCAAACGAGGCGTGTATCATTCTCTTCAAGGTCTTGGGACGAACCATACCGATGCGTTCTCGGATCGTGAAGAGATCCCGCGAATTGAACGCTCGAGACTTGACCACTGATCAGGTAACCGCGCTCCAGACGATCGAGGCGGAGTCACTGGGTGGGTTGAACCTGAACCACCGTCTGACACGCAAATTCTGGAATGCAGATTTCGACGACCTACTGTTGAACGACTGGAGCATCCAACATCTTCACCTCGGACCGCCCGGAGGTGGCCCGAAAGGGCTCTCAGGGGGTATGAAGGAGCTCCTGTTCGTTATGGTCCGACCCGATGAACTTTACTTCATCGATCTGCTGGATCACGACGCGTTTGCCGAACAGCAATTGGTGGAGATCGTACATGCCAATTGGCCCGAACTGCTGAATCCATATCGAATTCGTGCAACCCTTCACTTCGGGCCACAACCGACACCTGAGGAGCGAAAAGAGGCAAGAAAGGCTGGGCTCACGATGTTTCTCCAGATGAAGGACGGCACCAACTACCGTGCCCCCGGCGGCGGCCAAGCGACCTCGCGCGACAGCATCCGCGCAGTTGAGCAGGCAGATGCTTTCCGCACGGAGGTCGTGTGCTTCCATGGCTATTGTTCAAAACATGTAGATGAAATCGCTCGCCACTTTAGGGCGACCACGTCCCGAGAACCAAGTCGGTTTCGGTTGTTCGTGGACCTGGGAAACCCGCAGCGGATTCGCCTGATGCTGAGAGATCAATCGAGCGGGATCTTGCTAGAATAATTTGATGGATGGAAACGATGCCTCGCCTGTATCGTGCAAATCTCACGATTGATTGTATTATGTCGACGTCAATGCGAAACCAGATGCCCTGGTGACAGTTCGTTGGTGACGAGTGCGCCCACGGGCCAACAAGGGCTTGTAGACCGACAGTGCGGCACGCTTCGCGCGCGGCACCGCGGCTGAAGCCCAAGCCGTTGGGCCGGTGGAGGATCGGCCAGGGCACCTGAAGGCAGCCGTACAGCGGCTATGAGTGGAACGAGAGTTGCCCCTTGGCGGGTCGGCTGACTGCGTGAGCTACTTCGGTGGGGGAGAGTCGAGTCATGTCATTCGAAAAAGCACAGTGGTACATCGGTAGGGCTACCACCGCGGGCGCCCTTGATGGCGAGCGCGAGGTGCTCCTTGCCATCAACCATTTGATCGAGAACGCGCGACGGGCCTTCAGAGACGCGCCCCACCACAACCAGGAGACCTGGTTTCGCCTGTCTCTCGAGGCAATTGATGGAGCGCGACGGGCCGCGGATCTCTCCCCGACGATCCTCGACTACCTGGCGCAGGCTCATGAGGCGCTGTGCGACGCCGACGTGTCTCCAGTGGCAGCGTCGCCTCCGCCGAATCCGCGTGGGCCTGAGATTCGCGATCCAGCGGCCGAGGCCGCCCAGCTGGCGGCAGCCCGGAAGGAGGACGATGCTCGCCTCCGGAACGCGACGCGGGAACTCCAGGATATCTGGCGAAGGCGACGATGGCTGTCCCCGCCAACGGCTCTGTCCGGGCCAGTTCCGGAGCACGCTACTCGACAGGGTGATGGTCCCATAATCTGCAAGAATCTCGGATGCTCCGGAACGTGCCATCGTGGGGAGGATCTGTGTCCAAACTGCCAGTGACGGCGTGGCCTCCGTCTCGAGTCGTCGAAGTCGTCACCGCTGGCGTCGCTGTCGCCGGGATGCGGCCCAACGAGGGGCTGGTGACCGACGCGTGGGTGCGCTGCGCGCACCCACCCGCGGCACAGCCCCAAGCCGTTAGGCATCGCAAAGGAGAACAGCATGAGCTACGTCGACTGTTTCCTCGCTCCGGTCCCTCGCGCGAACAAGGCCGCGTATGAAGAACTGGCCAGGCTTTCTGCAAAGGTGGTCAAGGAGCACGGAGCGCTCAGCGTCATGGAATGTTGGCTCGATGAATCGGGACCAGACGCAGAGACGTATCACGGAGCGGAAGCCAAGCAAGCTAAGGTGGAATACGGAAACTTCGTTAAGGCCGCAGGTGCTAGACCAGACGAGACTGTCGTTGTTTCCTACGTCGAGTGGCCCGACAAAGCTACACGAGACGCAGGCATGGAAAGAGTAACGAATGACCCGCGAATGCAGTTTGGTGATCAGGCTCCCGCCTTCGATGGAAGGCGTCTCATTGCAGGGGGCTTTAAGCCCATGCTCGGCGCAAGCGATGCCTAACCCTTCCATCGAGAGGACGTCACAAGGGCTGCGCCCTTGCGCCGCCTCTCATGTCAAACGTTAGAGCCTTCGTGGCAACAGCATGACGTCGCTCGTGTGCTCGTCCAACAGCTTCGCCCGCTTACTGGCGCTCGCTAGAACGGCACGTGCAAAAGGCCTCGCTTCGGCCAGGCTCCGCATGCCGGCATCGGCGTGGGCTGCCCGTCCTTCGACGGTCAGCGGGCGGGCGGTGCCCGTCGGGCACGTGCGAACGCCAGACGCTCCGCCCAAGTTCTCGTTGGTTGGGCTCCAACGAGCCGGCTTGGCGGCTCCGTAGTGGCTTGCACGCCTGCATCGGTGCGGGCTGCCCGTCCGTTGGCGGTCAGCGGGCGAGCGGTTCAGGTCGAACAGGCCGTGCCGTAAAGTAGCGCCCAAGAATCGAAAGCAGCACCTGGGGAGGTCGCGTGGTCGAAGGCAAAACACATCAAGGGCAGGGCGCGCCGCTGCATCTCGGGCTCCGTGCCGCGTGGTCAACGCGGCTGGGTCCCTGCTCATCGGGGCAACGGTCTAACCAGTCCTTCGAGCGGACGTGCCCAAAGGGGCTTCGCCCCTTTGGTCCCGCCGCTCAAGTCCAACGTTCGACGGCATTCATACACCATCGTTACGCAGACGGGGCGGCCTGACCACAAATGACGCCGTTGTTGCTTTCTTCCTCGGCTTCGCGGAGATCTTCCGACGGCTGCCGAACAGCGGCAGGTTCCCGCGTGTAGATGGCCTCGGAGATCCGCAGGAATCTGGCCACGAGGATCCGCGGAATCGTGACCCTCACGTCCGCAGAAAAGTGACCGTGGCGCCCGCGGAAATCTGACCCCCGGGCGCCGCGGAAATCGCACCCGGCGTCGCCCGGGTCAGCGCCTCTTCGCTGCCGCCGGGGCAGGCGGCGCGGCGGCCTCCGCCGTCGGCTTGGAGCGCGCCTCGCTCATGGCCAACGACTCCTTCTGCCGCCACGAGTCAGCATCGATGTCGAGGATGTGGCAGTGCTGGACGAAGCGGTCGATCAGCGCCGAGACGCACGCCGCGCCCGGAAAGACCGTGCTCCACTGCTTGAATGGCAGGTTCGTCGTCAGTACGAGCGATCGGCTCTCGTGCCTGCGGCTGATGAGGTTGTAGAGCAGATCGGCGGACTGACGGCTGCACGGCAGGTAGCCGATTTCGTCCAGGATCAGCAGCGACGGGGCAGTGTACTTTCGCAGCCGGCGCTCGAGGGCCGGCAGCGACTCCTGCTTGAGCAGATCCGCGAGCGCGGCCGACAGCGTCGTAAAGCGCACGGTGTAGCCGCGCTGGAGGGCGACCATGCCGAGGTTTTGGGCGAGCATGGTCTTGCCGACGCCGCTCGGACCTCGGAGCAGGACGTTGTGCCCCTTGGCGACGAAGTCGAGGGTCATCAGCTCCTCGACGAGCTCACGCTGGATCGTGCGCGGGTGGTTCCAGTCGAAGCGCTCGAGGGGCTTGAAGGTGCCGAGGGTCGCCGCCTTGGCGCGCGCGGCGAGGTTGCGCTCGGCGCGCTCGCGGCGGGCGATGGCGGCGAGCTCCTCGAACGTCTGCACCGGCGACAAGCGCGCCGTGGTCGCATGCGCGATGAGCGCGAGCAGCGCCTCGCGCGACACGCGTACGCCGAGGGAGTGAATCAGATCTGCGACGTCATCGTTGGGCATCGTAGGACTCCAGGTCGTGGGGAATCACGTCGCGATCGGGGACGTGGGCTCCGAGATCGATGTCGATGGGGACAGGGCCCTCGGCGGCGCGGCGACGCTCCTCGCAGAGCACGGCGAGGGCACCGGGATCGTGGGTGCCGCGGGCGATGGCCTCGCGCGCCGCAGCGCCGAGGATCTCGACGCCGTACAGGTCCAGAAGGCGCAGGGCCTTGGCGGTCATGAAGCCGACGTTGCGACCGGCCTCCACCCAGCGCTCTTGCAGGATCTCGAAGCCGGGGATCGCGGCACCGAGCCGCTCGCGCCCCTTGGCCTCGCGCGCGGCGCGCTTGTGGTCGAGCAGCTCGGCACGGTGCTCGGGCGCCTCGATGACCTGGCGTCGTCCCCAGCAGCGCACGTGCCGCGCAACCTCGGTGCCGCCGTCCAACAGCTGCACGGTCGTGTCACTGGCCACGAGCGTCAGCGTCTTGCCGTGGTGGAGCGACGGCGCCGAGTAGCGGTTTCCGTCGAAGTGGACGAAGGCGGTCTTGTCGACGGGCACGGGCTGGACGAGATCCGTCTCCGGCAGCGGGTCGGGCAACGCGAGCAGCCTCGTCCTCTCCTCCGCGAGCACCTGGTCGATGCGCCGCTCAGGCCATCGGGGGTGCGAGCGCACGTTGGCAATCTCGTCGAGGAAGACGAGCAGCTCGGCGTTGCCGCGATCGAGATCACGCATCGTGCGCGCGGCGAAGAAGCGGTCGCGCAGGAAGCGAATCGCCCGCTCGACCTTGCCCTTGTGCTGCGGTTTCCGCACGGCGCAGAGCCGCGGCGCGACGCGGAGCTGACCGGCGACCGCGAGCAGGTCCGGGTGGAAGCGCACGGCGTCGCCGTGGCGCTCGAGGACGACGGTCTTGGGGTTGTCGAACAGCCATTGTCTCGTAGCGCCGCCGAAGTAGCGGCACGCGCGCACGAGCGAGCGGCGGAGCGAGCTCGCGGACAGGTCGAGCACGAGCTCGCCCCAGATCGCGCGCGAGTACGACAGGACCATGACGAAGGCCCAGAGCTGGCGCGTGCCGCCCGCGACGCGCAGCTTGCCGACGTAGGCCCAGTCGATCTGGGCCTGCTCGGCGATGAGCGGCTCGACGCGGAGGAACGCCTCGCTCTTGGGCGCCGGGCGCACGAGCCGGACATGCCGTCGCACCGTGCGCATACTGCCCTCGTAGCCGCGCTCGACCAGCATGTCGTACAGGCGCGTGGCGCGGAGCCGGGGATACTGTGTCAGCGTCTCGATCACGAAGGCCTCGTAGCCGCGCAGCGGCAAAGGCACCTCGCTCACCGCGGCATCCGCGTCGCGAACGACGGGCCGCGAGCGCGCCCCCTTGCCGAGGCCGAGCACGCGCTCGACGGTGTCGTGGTGCAGACCGAGCTGCGTCGCGATGGTGCCGACCTTCCAGTGCTCGGCGAAGTGTAGGCGGCGAACCTCCGCCTCCTTGGCCTGGTCGATCGTCATCGACCGAGGCTCCTGCGAAGGCGATGCTCGCCACGGAAGTTACCGAGTCCCGGCAGGCGTTGCCCGCGGCGGGGCGGGGCGTCCATGAAGAGAGGCTCGACGATGTAGTGCAGCGTCGCGCGCGCGACGCCGAGGCCGTCGCACAAACCCAGCGCGAACAAGATGTCCTCGGACTCCGCAGAAACGACAGCACGGACCCTCTGGTCGTGCCAGAGCGCCATCGATTCGCACAGCATCGGCCCGGCGAACCGATGCGCCGGTGTGGCCACCGACCGCAGCCGGGCCTTCATCACCTCGTCGGGCCCCTGCGTCAGCAGCACCCGCGTCTCCCGCGCTGTCGCGGAGATCGTCATCACGAGTTCGTCCATTCCTTGACTCCCGCGGGCCGGCGGCGGCCACGTCGTCTGTCGACGTCGGCGCGCCGGTCCGCGGGCACACGCTGGCGGATGCGGGCAAGTTGTCGGAACCCGTATCCATCACGCGCCGGCCCCGTCGGACGCGGTAGGCACGCTGGTGATCCCGGTGATCGAGCCGCCCCTCAGCGGAGCGCTGGTGACGCAGCCGAGCCGCGCGCAGAGCCCGCTGGCGAGCCGCGGCGCGGCAGCCGCTGCCGCAGTAGACCTGCCCTCGATCACATCGGCCGCAGACGAAGAACATCTCGGCGCAGCACCCACAGCGGGCGAGCCGGAAGCTGTCTTGCACGAGTCCCCGGGCCAGCGCGCCGGGAAGTTGCCCTTGGCGGCTGGGTCGTGCGAGACAGGCCGAACATCGGTCTGTCGCCGATCCCCGGAAGGCCCTGGTCGCTACCCAGGGCCTTCTTCTTTCCGGCGCGCCGCTTGGGCGTGATCTCTACCGCCGCGCCTCGCAGGGGCGAACTTCCCGGCCGCCCGCGCCCGCCCCCAGGCGTCACGATGTGAGGGGCAGAAATCTGCGGATCGGGGTGGCCATTAACACCCGCGCCAGGTGTAGCCCCGTCCTCAGACCACAAGCGGTGATCGACACCCGCGATCCAGCCCCCTCTCGGAGCAGGGTGCCCCGGGAGGGGGGTCAGCCGGGCGCCCCCTTCTTCTTCGCCTCCACGGCCTTCTCGATCTCATCCTCGATCACACGCTCCATCCTGTCCTCGAAAGCGCGGCCAAAGATGTACGGCACGGCCATCGGGAAACCCGTCTCTCCGGGCTCTCCGTCGCACCAGGTGACGGGAAGCCCAGCCGTCTTGAGGGACTGACGAGCCGTCTCGAACGCGAGCTGTAACGCCTGGACCGCGTCCACACCGTAGGCCGAGTCTCGGACGGGATCTGGAATTCCCTGAATATCTACCGGACAGGCCCAGTCACCGGACGCCTTCTGCACCGGCTTGCCGATGGTCACGGTCACCATCCGGCCGGGCTCGCCTACGACCGAGAGGCGGCGTTCTGCAATGGGTTCGAGCGGGGTGTCGTCCTGCATAGGACGCACCTTGCGGCCCCTTCCCGCAGGGTGTCAAGCGGACGCCCTCTTCACGTACCGTAGTGCCAGTAACACCAGCCGAGGCACGCGACCAATCCACCCTTCGCTGCCGCCCAGCAACCGGCCCTCAAGCGAGGATCCGGTGGTAGCTGGGAGCAAAATTGCTCCATCGCCTGCTGTCCGTTCCGACATGCCCGGTTGCACTCGTCCAGGGAGTCTGGCCGTTCGACCTCGCCGCTGGCCGCTTCAGGTTCGTCCACCACTGGCGATGCTCCACATCCCATCGTCGTCGCCAGACCTGTGGCTCCGAGAAGACCCAGCACGCACAGCAGCCGTCTCATGTGCTTCCCCCGAGGAGCACGTGGAGCCCGGCCCCTGACCACGTCAAGGACGACCTTGCCGGGTCGCTCCCCATACGATTTGTACTTGAATCGACAATTGGATAGGCTGCAATGCTTGTCAAGTGAACATCCGACGTCCTATTTTCTGACGCTAGATGGCTTGTGTCATTTGCTCTCATCCGGCGAAGCGTCTCATCGAGGAGTGGCTCCTCCGGGGGAATTCTCTTCGCCGGACGGCGAAGAAGTACGGCCTGCTCACCGCAACCGGCGCACTCAACTTTCACCGCACGGCAAGCCTGAGCGTGCTCGCGAAGTTTGAGGGGGTGCCGAGCACGAAGATTGAGGGACGCGCGGCGTCATGGCCGGCGAGGCCTTGGTCGTGGCCGGGCCGCGACGCCAGGACGGACACGAGCACGAAGTTTGAGGGCCTTTGAGCGCGAAGATCGAGGGACGCGCGGCGTGATGAGCCGAGCGCGGGCGGGGTTACCTCAAAACGGAATGTCGTCGCCGGGCCGCTCGTCGCCGAGCGCCCGCGAGTGATCCGCAGGGAGGAAGGCGCGGTAGCCGTCGAGCGCGGCGTGGAGCTCGCGGACGGCCTCGAAGATGCGGCGGGCCGCGCGCAGGCCCGGAGTGCGGGGCGCGGGCTCCTCGGGGGGCGCGAGCAGATCGGGGTGCTGCGCGAGCAGGACCTGGATGAGGAAAAGCAGCGTCGCGTCGAGCAACGCGAGGGGCTCGGGGATCGGCAGCGTGACGTTGGCGGTGCGTGGCATGGGCGCCTCCAGGTTCACCGTTTGCGGTTCGCGGACTTGGGCTTCGGGGCCGCGCCGAAGATCTCGAGAAAGAGCTTCTCGTCGAGCCGCGGCAGCTCGCGCTCGGCGGCGGCGGCGAGCAGCTCGTCGGCGAGGTTCATGAGCACGCGGTAGTTTCCGGCGGAGTGGTCGGCGAGCGTGGCCTTGAGCTCCGCGGTCATCAAGGAGGGGTTGCCGGCGGCGGCGAGCACGTGGTCGAGGCAAGCGAGCAGCTCGTCGCGAGAGGCGTAGTCGAGGACGAGCCGGCGGCGGATGCGCGAGCCGAGCGGCAAGAGCTCGGCGGTGCGGAGACGCTCGGGGAGACGGGAGTCGCCGGCGAAGACCACGCAGAGCAGTTGCCTCGAATCGAAGTCCTTGCTGGAGAGGATGCGCAGCTCGTTGAGCACGGGCGTGCTCGCCTCCTGCGCCTCATCGAGGATCAGCACGGGTCGCCGAAGCGTCGTGGCAAAGTGCTCGGCCCAGCGCGCGCGAAGCGCCTTGAAGCCTGCCCAGCGGTTGCTGGACGAGAGCGGGACCCCGAAGAGATCACCGAGCTCGCGGTAGAAGTCGCCGGCCCTGCTCTGGGGATGCTCGATGGTGCCGACCACCACGTCGGTCAGGGCGCCGAGCCGCGCAGCGAGCAGGCGCAGCGCGATGCTCTTGCCCGTTCCGGGATCGCCGGTGAGCATGGCGAAGCCGCCGTGGGCCAAACCGAGCTCGACGCGACGAAGGAAGGCGTCGACGGGCGGCGAGACGTAGAGGGCCTCCGCGGGTACATCGGCGCGGAAGGGAATGTACTTCAAACCGTAGAGAGACAGGAGTCGACTCATCATGGTCAATCCTCCTCCGTGTTCTTGGGCAGGTAGGCGGGCGGCAGGCCCGTGGCCGCGTACTCGGCCATCAGCTGTCGCAGGAGCGGCGCGATTCCGGGCGGCTTCCTCGACGGAGCCAGCGGCGCGGTGATCTCGGTGAGCGCGCGACGCGCGCGGTCCGCGTTCCTCTCCTTGTCGAGCGGAAAGAGCGTGGCGAGGTGCGCGCCCGAGCGCGGGTCGACGAGCTCTGCGCTGGAGAGATCCCAGCGCGCGACACGAATCCGGGGACGTTCGAGCACGCGGTAGGCCGAGGGGACCTCGAAGCGCACGCCCTCGATCGTGACCGTCCCGTCGCTCCGGCGCTGGTGGCGCGAGATCTCCATGCGGAAGGCCCGGCGCAGCGCCTCGGAGTCTGGACTCGGGCGGCTCACGTCTGGGCCTTCGAGGTAGCGATCGAGCGGAGTCTTTTTGAGCTCGCTGTGGACGGTGCGGTGATACTCCTGTTCGACCCACGCCTGGGTCGCGGTGTTGAGCAAGTCGAGCGTGAGGTTCGGTTCGCCCTCGAGCATCGGCATGAGCCGCCCTTCGACGAGCGTCCAGAAGTGCTCTTGCTTGCCGTTCTGATGAGGGCTGTTCGGCAGCGTGAGATATTGCGCGATGCCGAGCCGCTCGAGCCCCTCTCGCATCTCGGCGGCCTTCATGGCACCTCCACGATCGCTGTAGGCGCCGCGCGGCAGCCCCCGCTTCTGGATCCCCTGGCTGAAGCCGTGCACGAGGTTCTCGGTGTTCTCGCAGTCGAGGTACCACTGCGCGTGGCAGCACACCCGCGAGCAGTCGTCGAGCAGGCCGAAGAGATAGGGTGTCTTCAGCTCCCCGCTGGCCGTGATGACCTTTCGCTTGCCCTCGTGGAAGTCGTAGTGCCAGAGCGCGTTGACATAGGCCAGCTCGTACGAGCGCGTCTCGCGCGGCACGATCTCCGATTCGACCGCCCTGCCTTGGCGCCTCCTCTGGATGCGATACATGCCGTGGGCCTTCATGAAACGGCGCACTGTGGTGTAGCTGGGCACCGGGTCGAGCGCGGGGGTTGTCTTTGCGAGCGCGACGAGGTTGTCGTGGTGGAGCTGCCAGGTCCAGCGCGGGTGATCGCGATACTGACTCTCGATCGCGGACGCGACCGCTGTCGTGATTCTCGGCTGCGAGCCGGCGTGCTTCGGGACCTTGCGCGCGAGCACGCTGATCGGGTCATCCGCGCTGCGCGCCGCGTAGTACATGCGCTCGATGGTCTTGGGCGAGAGCCGGATCACCGAGCCCTTGGTCGGGTGTCGCCAGGACTTCGCGGCGAGCTCGGCGATCCGACTCGCGAGCTCGCCGGGCTCCGGCGGAGAGGCGAGCAGGTGGCTGATGATGGAGAAGCGCATCCGCGCCCAGCGCAGGCGCATGGGCGCCTGGTCGTCGTGGCTCATCGATTCCTCCTCCGGATCGAAAGGCGCAGACGGGCCCTTGGCGGGCGCGCGCGCGTCCGGTGCTCGTGGCTCATGAGGTCTCCTGCGCGGTCGGCGAACGGACCTACCGGGCGGGGAAACCCTATCTCACCGCGGAATCCACGCCGAATGACATCTTCTGCGTGGCGCCGTGGTCATGCGATGTCCCTCAAAAAACGTGATCCATCGAGGACCGAGCCCGTCGTGAGCGGCGCGAGCAGGTGGAGCATCGTGCCCATCTGCTCGTCGGCCGTGCCGGTGAGCCGCTCGATGATTGACCTTGGGATCCCGCCGACATCGACGCCAACGAGCCGGACGCGGATCGCGAGCAGTACCTCCTTCGCGAGGAAGGGGCCGCGCCACCAGGCGAGCCATCGACGCGTCGTCCTTCGCGGGACGCCGGTCGGCTGCGCGCCGGCGGTGCCGAGCGCCTGCGCGACAAGGCTCGCCACGATCACAACGACGCCGAGGTACACACGCCGGCCGAGGAATCGAAGCGACGGGGGCGTAGCGCGCCTCCGGCACCCCTCGCGGCCGCAGCAGAGGCTGAAGCGTACGAGGAACGCCTCGCCCTCGGGCGCGATGAGCGCGCCCCGCGGCTTGCGGGCGAAGTTGCCCACGTGCAGCGGGCCCCCGCACGCCGGGCACCGGCTCGCCGCCACCCGTCGAGCGATCGCCCGGTCCAGGGCCTCCAACGTCGCGAAGAACTCGCCCTTGAGCGTGAATTGATCGAACATGGGCTCCTCCGTTTCTGGCAACTCGGAGGCGAGCCCCCTCGGAGGACTTCGACCAAGTTTTCTGAGGGGGCTTCGTTTTTCGCCCCTCAAAGAACGCGCTCAGGATGGCGCCCGGGGACCTCCATCTTGCCGGCGCTGCTCAAGCCTATGTCCCTGGCCTGCTCGGCGTCAGGATGGGCTCTACCGAACGGATACGGATGTGGTCCGCAGAACGCGTACGGCCGAGCGGTCCTCCAGCACGCCGCCCGGTGCGCCCCTGCCACCTCGTCCGCCTCGCTGGGGCTCGCCGCCGTCGCCGCCCTGGCCGCCGTCGACCGTCTCGATCTCGCTGTCGCGCACGGTCACCTTGGCGTGCAGCGCAACGATGCCGATGCTCGGGTAGCCGTTCTCGCCCCCCTTGCCGCCTCGTCCACCGCAGCCGCCGGCCCCGCCCGGTCCTCCCCCGGCGCCCCCCTTGGCCGCCGCGCCGCACACGCCGAGCTCGCCCCTGCGGCCGCCGCCTCCGCCGCCGCCCTGGCCCGGCGTGCCCCAGCCGCCGTCGCCGGCCCAGTCCGCTTCCCAGCCGGCCTCGCTGATGCGCCCGATGCCCTGGCCGGGTGCGCCGACAGTGCCTCCCGCGCCGTAGATCCCGTAGTCGCCGTCCGTGCAGCCCACGTCGGCCACGTCCCCGCCGTCCGTAGTTGCTGGGGTTCGGCGTCGGGGTCGGCGACTGCTGGCGGTCGCCAGGCCTGCCCTCGACGACCTGCCCAGCAGATGCCGCCTTCGCGCTGCAGCCTGCGGGCGGGTCTAGACGCCGAAGGCTCCCACCTGTACGTCGCGTTCGGGAGGGGCGTATGGATCAGTAGATCCTGGGGCGATGCTGGAACGATCGCGCTTGCTGCCGCGCCGCCGATGCCGGTGCCGTCCGGCTGCTTCACGCGTGCGGGCCAGGAGGGGTCCGGGGACGCCGAGGTGACCAGCGACATCGGCGAGGAGACGACGTCTGGCCGTGATGCTTCGGGTGACGCTTGCATTCCGTTCTGAACTGGAGGAGGCCATGTCGAAGAAGCTCTTGTCGCACATCGCAGCGCTGTCATTCGTTGGCGCTCTCGGCGTGCTGGTGGTCCCCGCATGCACGATCCGCTTCGGACCAGGGAGCGGTGATGGGATCGACGATACACAGGCCGATCCTGGTGGCGGTGAGGAGGTCGCCGGCGACCAGGATGACAACGACGGAGACTCCGAAGTCCCGGCCGTGGGGGATGACGAGGCGATCGCCGCGCTGGAGGAGGCGCTGGCGATCGCCGATCCCTACGAGCTCGCCCTCACGGAGCTCAAGACGGAGTATACCAGCTACGCGCTCGCCTCGACGATCGAGTCTCAGGGCCAGGATCCAGCCACTCTGGACCCGGCGTTGATACAGCAAACCATCGATGCTTACGCGCCTATTGTTTGGGAGCAAGCGCGACAGTGGATCGAAGATCTCGATCCGGCTGTGATTGAGCTGGCCAAGATCAGCATCAAAGAGGAGTGTGTCGACAAATGGGACTTTGGTTGCAGGCGCAAACAATACTGTGACTTCAACGATGGCAAAACGTATGCAACATGCCTGGTCACGGGATGCGACAAGGGAAGATGCTCTGTGTGCCCCGATTTTATCGACTTGTCAAAATACATCAACAAGGGTTGGTGCAGCTATACCTGTGTTCGCGACAAACAAATCATAGGAATCAAGATGATCTGGCATGTTCAGATCTTTGGCAAGTTCGAGAAATGCATGCTGCTCGAGAATCCAGTGCCCCTCGAGGAATAAGAGCTCATGGCACGCGATGATGACGCCATTGACACCGACATGCTCCTCCGCATGGCGTTCGAGCAGGCGGCGAGGCGCAGGCCCGATGGGAGCTCTGTGCTCTCCGACTTCGAGGATTCCGTGGCGGCCATGCTGTGGGTGCACGCCCTCGCCGTTCCGCGGCTCTTCCTGGGGATGAGCCGCATGCCTTCGCGCGAGCACCTGCTCCGCATGGTGGACTGGTACCTCGCGTACGTCCGTCGCGGTGACCGGCATGTGCCGCCAGAGTTCAGCGCGGTGCCCTACGAAGAGCGCGAGCCTCTGGCGATGCGGCTCCGTGTGCTCGTCGAAGCGTGGTCGCCTCCCGGACTGCCCGCGGAGATCACGGAGGTCGCGCGCGCCATCCTCCACGCGGAAGGGAAAAGGGCGCCGCCAGGCGGGTGGGACAACACACCGGAGCCGGACATGCCAGCGGAGGAGCTCCTCTACTGGCCGGAAGGCGTGCCTGCGCTGCTGAAATCCAAGAGGCAAGGCCCTGGAGACCGCGAGCGCGGGGATTCCTGACCCGCTGGGCAAGAATCCTTTGGCGAGCCCGGCCCATCGAGGAAACGGAGCGTCTCCACGGCGACGCCGTCCTCGCCCGAGATCATCTTGCCCTGGTCGTCCCAGCTGATGCCGCCCTTGCCCGGCGGCCCCAGCGTGAAGCGGCCCCAGCGTGAAGATGACGCCTTCGACCGTGAGCCGGTCCTCGTCGAGGTAGGCGATGCCGATTACCTCCGGGTCCCCAGCCCCGGGGGCAGGCGTAGGCTCGGCGAGCCCACGGGAGCTCAGAGCGCCCGCAGTCCGCGGCACGCGCGGGGGAACCGCTGCCAGCTGCTGCCGCCGCCGATCATGCAGGGCAAATCGAGGCGGGCGGCTGCTGCCCCGCCGGGTTGCTATCGACCCGGATCGTCGCTCCTCCCGGGTCGCTCCCTCCGGGTCGGCCCCCCCCCGGGACTGCTTCGTGCGCAACACTGCACCCGCAAGGCTGCTGCCCGCGGAACAGGCGCGGCGGCACATCACGCTTCCGCCACCTCGCCGTGCATCGTTGAGAGCAACCCCTTGCCCCACGCACCCTCGGCGCGACGGACCGCGCGACCGCGTCGCCACGGCGGGGTGGGGCCATGCCCCGAGCTGTGCGGCCCTACAAGAATTTCTCGAGTCACCGGACTGGAACGGCGCATGCTCAGGGCGTGTCGATGATCATCGCGTCCCGCGTCCGATCGGTGAAGACCGCGGCCCCATGATCGCCAGCGTTCACCGTTCACCGCCGGCCCCCACGCCGATCTGGGCCACGCTCGCCTCCGCGGCGTAGACGTTACGCCCGCCGAAAAGTCGAAGGCCCGAGGGCTGCCACCCTCGGGCCTTCTGGAGCTCCGCGTTGCCGGAGTCCCTCACCTTCATCACAAGCCGGGCTCCAGGTCCAGAAAGCGGCGGCATGGAGCCCGTTGTCTTCGTCCGCCTACCGCCTCGCCCACTGCGCCCGCTGCCGCGTCCAGCTTCGCCTCTGCCGTCGCTGCGATCGCGGCCAGCGCCTCTGCCCCGACTGCCGCCCGCTCCGGCGTCGTGAGTCGCTCCGCCGCGCCGGCGCCGCCTACCAGACCCGGCTTCGCGCTCGCCGCCTCCATGCCGCTCGCCAGGCCCGGTATCGCGACCGGCAGCGGGACAAGTTCTCCGGGCAGAAAGTGACGCATCACGGGGTGACACAAGCCGCGGCCGCGTCGATGTCCCAGCTCGCGCCGGAGATCACCCCCGGCCGAAAGGACAACGATGACGATTGGATCCGAGATGTCGGCCGCTGCTCGCTCTGCGGAGCGCGGCTTCCGCCCTGGGCCATGCGCGAGCGGCGCGCTCGGTCAGCTGTTCACCGACGCGCTCCCCGCGTCCCACGAAGCCCTCCGCGGTGACGGGAGGCGGCGGTGATCGCGAAAGAGAAGGAGGCCGAGGTTCTGCGCCTCTACCACGGCGAGAAGTGGCCCGTGGGCACCATTGCCGCCCAGCTCGGGCTGCATCACACCACCGTGCAGCGCGTGCTCGGGCAAGCAGGCGTCGACCCGAAGGTCGTCGCGCCGCGCCCGTCGATGGTCGACCCGTTCGTGCCCTTCATCATCGAGCAGCTCGGCAAGTATCCCTCGCTGCGCTCGAGTCGCCTCTTCGGCATGCTCAAGGAGCGCGGCTATCCGGGCGGTCCCGATCATCTGCGCCGGGTGATCGGCCGTCTCCGCCCCAAGAAGCCGGCAGAGGCATTCCAGCGGCTGCGCACGCTGCCCGGCGAGCAAGCGCAGGTCGACTGGGCGCACTTCGGCAAGCTGGCTGTCGGCCGGGCGCTGCGCCCGCTCTGGGCCTTCGTCATGGTACTCAGCTACTCGCGGCGGATCTTCCTGCGCTTCTTCCCGAGCGCGGCGATGCCCTTCTTCGTGCGCGGGCACGTCGAGGCGTTCGCCGACATCGACGGTGTCCCGCGCGTGCTGCTCTACGACAACCTCAAGAGCGCTGTCGTGGAGCGTCACGGCGACGCGATCCGGTTCCACCCCATGCTCCTGGCTCTGTCGGCGCATTACCGCTTCGAGCCGCGCCCTGTCGCCGTCGCCCGCGGCAACGAGAAGGGCCGCGTCGAGCGCGCCATCCGCTATGTCCGCGAGGCGTTCTTCGAGGCCCGGACCTACGCCGACCTCGACGACCTCAACCGACAAGCGACCGAGTGGACCAGCTCCGCAGCGCTCGATCGCTCCTGGGTCGAGGACCGCGCCCGCACCGTGCGCCAGGCCTTCGACGACGAGCGCAGTGTGCTGCTCGGGCCCCCCGACACGCCGTTTCCAGCCCACGAGCGCGTCGAGGTCGAGGTCGGAAAGACCCCCTACGCGCGCTTCGATCTCAACGACTACTCGGTTCCCCACGACCGGACGAGCCGCACGCTCGTCGTCCTCGCCGACCTCGAGCAGGTGCGCATCGCCGACGGCAACGAGATCGTCGCGACCCATGTCCGCTCGTGGGACCGCGGCCAGCAGATCGAGCAGCCCGTGCACATCCAGCGCTTGGTCGATGAGAAGCGCCGCGCCCGCGAGCATCGCGGCCTCGATCGCCTCGCCCGCGCCGCCCGCAGCAGCCAGGCATTCCTGCGCATCCTCGCCGAGCGCGGAGACAACGTCGGCAGCGCCATCGCCCGGCTTCTATACCTGCTCGACGCCGTCGGCGCCGCCGAGCTCGAAGAGGCGCTCGTCGAGGTGCTCGAGCGCGACACCATCCACGTTGGCGCCGTGCGCCAGGTGATCGACCGCCGCCGCTCCGAGCGCCACCTGCCGCCTCCCGTCTCGATCCCCGTCACGCGCGGCCAGCACGCCGCCCTCGTCGTCACGCCGCATTCGCTCGCCACCTACGACGCCCTGAAGAAGGACCCGACGCCATGACCGATCTAACGCCCACCGAGACGAAGGCCCGCCTGAAGGGCCTCGGCCTGTTTGGCCTGCTCGCGTGCTGGGAGGAGCTCGCCGACAAGCCCTGGCTTCGCGAGGTGCTCGCCATCGAGGAGCGCGAGCGCCACAAGCGCAGCCTCGAACGCCGCCTCAAAAACTCCCGCGTAGCCGCCTTCAAGCCCATGGCCGACTTCGACTGGTCCTGGCCCAAGAAGATCGACCGCGAGGCCGTCGACGACCTCTTCGCTCCCGGCTTCATCACCACCGGCCACAACGCCGTGCTCGTCGGCCCCAACGGCGTCGGCAAGACCATGATCCTGAAGAACGTCGCCCACCAGGCCGTCGTCCGCGGTCACACGGTCCGCTTCTCGACCGCGAGCGACATGCTTGCCGACCTCGCCGCGCAGGAGTCCTCGGCCGCGCTCGCGCGCCGGCTGCACCGCTACACGGTTCCCGCCCTTCTTTGCATCGATGAAGTCGGCTATCTCTCCTACGATGGCCGCTACGCCGACCTGCTGTTCGAGGTCGTCACTCGTCGCTACGACGCGCAGAAGCCGATCCTGCTCAGCACGAACAAGGCATTCTCCGACTGGGGCCAGGTCTTCCCGCACGCCGCCTGCGTCGTCACGCTCGTCGACCGGCTCGTGCACCGCGCCGAGGTGATCGAGATCGAGGCCGAGAGCTACCGGCTCAAGGAAGCCAAGGAGCTGAGCGCCTCCCGCATCAAGCAGCGCCGCGCCAAGAAGCACTGAGCCGCCTCTTCACCGGTGAACTTCACAGGCGTCGGATGCGGGTTTCACCGGCACCGGGCGCGGATTTCACCGGTGAACTTCACCGAATCCCCGCGGATTGCCGCGATCATCAACAGGGCGAGCCGCGAGCTGGCGTCCAGGCTCGTTCAAGACTGCGAGAAGAGTGCCATGTCCGCCCTCATTGCCGAACAACAGACCTACCCTCTGCAGCTGGATGTACGACCGCTGACGCCCGTGATCGGGGCGGAGATCCACGGCGTCGACCTGCGCAAGCCGCTGGCCCCCTGCCACGGTGCAGGCAATCGAGCAAACCCTGCTCCAGTGGAAGGTGATCTTCTTCCGCGAGCAGGACATCTCCAACGAACAGCTGCTCACCTTCGGCCGCACCTTCGGCCCGCTGACGCCGGCCCACCCGATCGCGCTGGGGCTCCCTGAGCACCCGGAGATCTGGGAACGAAAGGCCGCCGAGTACAAGCAGAACCACCGGTCGGACCTCTCCATCCCCACCGCCAAGCCGCCGCGCGATTACAAGGGCTGGCACATCGACATCACCTTCGTCGCCAACCCGAACAGGTACTCCATCCTGCGCGGCGTGGAGATCCCGCCGTACGGCGGCGACACGCTCTGGAGCAACCTCGAGTGCGCCTACGACGGCCTGTCGCCCACGATCAAGGCGCTCGTCGACGGGCTCCAGGCCGTCCACCGCACGAGCAGCTACGATAGCGGAGAGCCCAGGCCGGGCCGCAAGGCCGTCGGCCCGTTCGCCGCGCTTCACCCGCTCGTGCGCGTGCACCCGCGGACCGGCCGCAAATCGCTGTTCGTCAACCCGGGGACGACGAGCCACATCGTGGGCCTGCGAGAGCGCGAGAGCCAGGCGCTGCTCGAACTGCTCGCCGACGAGGTGACGCGGCCCGAGTACGCGGTGCGCTTCCGCTGGACGCCCAACGCGATCGCCGTATGGGACAACCAGGCCACCGCCCACGCCGGCCCCATCGACTACGCCCACTTCGACCTGCCGCGCGCCGTCCGCCGCATCACCGTCGCAGGCGAGCTGCCCCAGGGGCCCGACGGGTTCCGCTCGCGGCCGCTCGAAGGCGAGCTGTTCGGCGTGCTCGGTTGACGCCGCGCCCCCACGCCGTCTCCGCGCCGGCGCCTCGTCCGCCTCGCTGGGGCTCGCCGCCGTCGCCGCCCTGGCCGCCGTCAGACGTCTCGATCTCGCTGTCGCGCACGGTCACCTTGGCGCGCAGCGCGACGATGCCGATGCTCGGGTAGCCGTTCTCGCCCCCTTGCCGCCTCGGCCACCGCAGCCGCCGGCCCCGCCCGAGCCTCCCCCGGCGCCCCCCTTGGACGCCGCGCCGCACACGCCGAGCCCGCCCCTGCGGTCGCCTCCGCCGCTGCCCTGGCCCAGCGTGTCCCAGCCGCCGTCGCCGGCCCAGTCCGCTTCCCAGCCGGCCTCCCTGATGCCTGTTCTGGCCCGCGAGCAGACCAGCCTGGCGCGGGCGCGGCGGGCCATCGAGCTGAAGGCCGCATCGCCGTGCGTGGCGGACCCGAGCCATGCTACAATTCCCCTATGTCCACCGAGGAACTTCTCGCGCAGGTGCTGCTGTTGCCCCGCCACGAGCGGGCCCGGCTGGCAGAAGAAGTGCTCTCCAGCCTTGAGGAGCCCGATGCCGAGGAGGTCGCAGCAGCGTGGACGGGTGAGCTGACGCGCCGAGCGCGCGAGGTCGCCGAGGGTAAGGTCCAGACGGTCGACTGGGGCACGGCGCGGGCGGAGATCCTGAAGGAGCTCGAGGACCGGCGTGCGGGTCGAGCTTCATCCTGAAGCGCGCGCTGAGCTTCGTGCGGCGGCCATCTGGTACGACGAGAGGCGCCCCGGGCTGGGCGACGAGTTCATCGCCGAGGTCTCGTCGATGCTCGATAACATCGGAGTGGCCCCGACATCTCTTCAGATCTGGCCAGGGACTTCTCCTGCACCACGGAGCATTCGCAGAGCGATCGTCGACCGTTTTCCGTATGTCATTGCGTTCGAGGTGCACCCCGAGCACACGCTCGTGCTCGCCATCGCGCATGCAAAGCGACGTCCGCTGTACTGGCTCACTCGTGCCTTGTGAATGGCCCGCGCAATACGGCAATGCACCCGACGCGGCTTCGCGCTGCGGGTGATTGTCAAGGCGCTGTGCGGGCGCGGGCGAGCTCCCATCCAGCTATTCAGGAAACCGGAGCGTCTCCACAGCGACGCCGTCCTCGCCCGAGATCATCTTGCCCTGGTCGTCCCAGCTGATGCCGCCCTTGCCCGTCGGCCCTTAAGCTCGTCCCGCATGACCGTTTCGGTTCCGCGGGGTCTCGTCGCCGACGTCCGTGGAAGCTGCTGTCCTGCGGCGCCGATGCTCCTCGATGTGCTCGAGCAGGGGAACGGCGGGGGCGCGAGCTTCCATCTCGGTGGAGAGAGGCTTGCGGGAGGGGGAGCGATGGCGGAGTAACCCACGCGCAAACCGTCAGGCGGATGGCCCATCCGGCAGCGCCACCACGCGCCCCGCGTGGGAAGATTCGACGTGCAATCGCGAAACCGCTAGCGTGGAGCTCGGCTGAACAGGACGGCGGAGGGGTGGCCGATGCGATCTGGGGATGATATCGAGCGAGACGACCGTGGTCGCGACGACGTCGGCCCGGCTCCGCGAGGAGATGGCGCTCCTCGGCATCGGCGCGTTGGCGCGCGCGCCTCGGTGCTCATCCTCGGCACTTTCACGTTGGGCGCCTGCGGGTCCGAGGTCTTCATCCTGGATCCCGGCGGCGGCTCCACGTCGAGCGCCCAGGCCGGCTCGGGCGGCGCGGCGACCTCCGCTGGCGCGGGCGGCGGGGCGACCTCCGCTGGCGCGGGCGGCGGATCGACGTCGGCTGGCGCGGGCGGCGGATCGACCTCCACGGACGCGAGCAGCGGAAGCAGCGGGGCGGGAGGCGCGGTCAGCGCCGGCGGCGGCGGCGGTCCGGGCAACATCAGCGACGTGTTCGATCCTGCGGATGTCTACCTGCTGGGGACGGTCCAGCCGGGCTCCAGCGGTCGCGACGCCATGGCCCACTGGAGCGACCCGAACACGGCCGCCGTCGGGTTCATCGGCGCCTACGATGAGTTCAGCGCACGCCTCCAGGACGGCGGCAAGCTGCTCTACGTGCTCGCAGGATCGGTTCGCGAGTACGTGTGCGACGCATGTCCCTACGTGGGCACGTACCTCAACGGCTCGGACGCGAACGACCTCGTCCTGCCGACGGCGCCATGCGTCCCCAACGATTGGATCGTGGACATCAAGGTGGGGCCCGGGGGATCGTGGGTGCACAGCTGCTCCGGCGACGGGAACAAGCACTGGTACGACGCGAACGGCGTCATGGTGTACGGCGACGAGCAGGACATGCTCGTCCACCTCGGCTACTCGAACCTCGCGCTCACTCAGAACCGTGTCGTCGATCTCGCCAACGCGAGCTCGGTGCCGATCGTCGGCCTGCCGAACGCTCCGCTGCTCGCCGTGCGCGCGCTCGCGCCGGACTCGTTCCGCGTCGCGCTCGCCACGGACCAGGGTAGCGGGGCAGTCGAGCTTTGGCAGATCGACGCGACCGGGACGGCGACGCTCATCGGCTCGTATCCACCGGTGCCCGCGGGGTACACGGTGCAGCCCGTCTTTCCCCACCGGCATCACGCGCTGGAGGCGACGGGCGCGCTGCTGCAGTTCGGAGAGGGGCCGATGGTGTTTCAGGACGTGATCGTCCGACGCGAGATCGGAGGCTCGAGTGTGATGGTATACGACGAGGCGAATGGTCCGCTCGTACAGATCCACATCTCGGGTCTCGTGACGGGGCCGTGACGATCCGCCGAGCGCCCCAGCGTTATTGGCCGCGGCGCCTCGCCGCCTGCATGCGATAACCCGCCGCCAGGCCCTGCGACGCGACGGATCGCGACGTTCGGCGGGCGGGCGCAGTGTCAACGTGGGCCAGGTGGGAGACCCCACCTCGGTCGTCAGGAAGGGGGCCTCGCCGCTCAGCCCGAGCTGGGCCTTCCCCGCGTGCCCGGCGGCCGGGCCTTCCTCGCCACCGGCCGTGTTTCGCGTGCCTGGGTCGCGTAGGCACCAAGCTGCGCGACGAGGTGCTCGAAGACGAGGCGGACGCGGCGCACGGCGCGCAGATCCTCGTGCATGACGACCCAGGCATCCAGGTGGAAGGCGAGCGCGGGCAGCACGCGCACGAGCGGCACCGGCCGCCGGCTGAGCGGGAGCTGGCACACCCCGATGCCGAGGCCGGCGCGCACCGCGGCGAGCTTCGCGATGTCGCTGTCGCTGCGAAACGCATAATCGCGCGGCGTGGTGACGAGCCCGGCGGCGGCGAGCGCGTCGATGATGGCGCGGGAGCCGTCGGCGCCGATGAGGGCGTGGCCCGGCACGAGCCCCGCGAGCGACGTCGGGGCAGCGTGCGCGGCGAGGTACGCCTTGGTGGCGAAGAGGCCGAGCTCGACGCGCCCGGCGCAGCGCCTCACCAGGCCGGCCTGCGTCGGCTCCGCCATGCGCACGGCGACATCGGCGTCGCGGCGCAGGAGATCCTCGGTGCGATTCGTGGCGACGAGCTCGATATGAAGGCGCGGATGAGCAACGAGGAGCGCGGCGAGCATCGGGGGAAGCACCTCGACGCCAACGACCTCGCTGCACGTGACGCGCACGGTGCCGCGGTCGGCATCGGTGGGGCTCGACACGGCGCGCACGAGGGCGCGCGCGCTCGCGGCGATGGACTCGGCGTAGGGCAGCGTGGCAAGCGCGAGCTCGGTCGGCACCAGGCCGTTCGGCGCGCGGGTGAACAGCACGACGCCGAGCTGCGACTCGAGCTGCTCGATCTGGCGGCGCACGGTGGGCTGCGCGACGTCGAGGGCACGCGCGGCGCCGGAGAGGCTGCCGGTGCGCATGACGGCAAGGAAGGCACCGTAGAGGTCCCACGAGGGCTCGGCTGGGCTCATCAAAAGATGATGAGCGGATGGACGCATTTGTACAATGTTCATGAGCACCCGCAGCGACCATGCTCTCCCCGTCGCCGGCACCCGCGCCGGTACGCACGACGAGGACAACGACCATGACCACCGCCGCGATGCTCCCTGCGCTCGACCTTGCTCCCTCTACCCGCCGCCCCGTGCCGCAGCCCACCTGCGAGGTCTCGGCGGGCGGGGCCACGGGCATGCCGCGCGCGCTCCTGCGCCTCGAGGGCGCGCTCGTGCTCGGAGCAGCGCTGCTCGCCTACGCGCACCTGGGCGGGAGCTGGGGATGGTTCGCGGCGCTGTTCCTCCTGCCCGACCTGTCGCTGCTCGGCTACCTCGCGGGTCCGCGGGTGGGCGCCGTGGCCTACAACGCGGGGCACAGCCATCTGGCTCCGGCGCTGCTCGCGGTCGCGTCGGTCGCGCTTGGCTCGCCGGCGCTGCTGCTCGGCGCGGCGATCTGGGTCGGGCACATCGGCTTCGATCGGATGCTGGGCTATGGGCTCAAGTACGGGACGGCGTTCGGCGACACGCACCTCGGCCGCGTGGGCTCGAAGCGCTCTTTCAAGCAACGATGGTTTCAACGGTCGCCGGCCTGAAGACGGCTGCTGGAGTAATAGAGTGGACGGCAGCCGGAAAATCGGCGCATCGCCACCGCGACGCCGTCCTCGCCCGAGATCATCTTGCCCTGGTCGTCCCAGCGGATGCCGCCCTTGCCCGGCGGCCCCAGCGTGAAGGTGACGCCCTCGACCAGATCGCGCGCATGAACGCACGCGTACAGATCTCGGGTATACCTCCCCCATGAGCAACCTGTCCGCGATCGGCTTCGCTGCTTCCTCCGAGGACGACTTGCGGCGTACGGTCGGCGCCGCGCTCGAGCGCGCCGCTCCGCCGCCGGACCTCGGCGCGTCCGCGGCGCACTACCTCTGGTTCCGCGACGCGAGCGGCGCCGCGCTCGCTGCCCGGCTTGACGACCAAAAGGCGATCGATTGCATCACCCCCTTCTTCGCCGCGCCCGACGGCGGCACGCGCTGGCGAGTGCACACGAGCGCGCCGCACCTCGATCGCGAGTGCCTGCATTGTAGCGGCGCGGACTGCGACGTGCTCGACCCTTCGTCCGGCGTGATGTGCACGCGGACCGCGATGCAATTCCTGTTCTTCGAGCCCTATCAGGCCTGGCTCGCGGACGAGCGGACGTTCGAGGTCGTGATCGTCGGCTTCGCCTCGTCCCTTTCACTCTGCACCACGCCCGACGACCTCGAGCGCGCGCAGGCGGCGCTCTTCGGCGATGCCGAGCCCGGCGTCCCGCGCGAGCCCGGCAAGCCCATGCGCCTCGCGGACCAGGCATTCCTGCCGCACGGAATGTTCGGCGCCGAGGGCCAGCTCGGCGCGCGCGCCCGCGCCCTGCTCACGGGGAACGTCGAGTCGGTCACCCTTGCACGCAACGAGATCACCGGGAGCAGGTTCGTACATACGCGCGTCCGTACCCTCGGCGGTCCCATCGACATCGTCGCGCCGGCCGACGCCGTGGAGGTCCCGGAGCGCGCGACGCTCGTGGTCGCCGACTGCTGGCTGGTCGGGCGACCCGTCGAGGCGCCGCCCTCGAAGACCGGTTTCTTCCGCCGCATCCTCGGCAGGGCCTGAGGACGGCGGGCGGAGATGAATGCATGATTACTCGACGGGACATCGAAGGCACTCTGGTGCGCTGGTTCGCCGTCGATGCGGACTCCCAGCTTGGTGTCTTCACGGGACCGTACGCGGCGTGGCCTCGGTGGTTGAGCCTGTGCCCATCCTGGCGGATTTCTCGCGGCACAGTGCCGCGCAACTCGCCGGCAGAACCGCAGTCGTTGGGCGGGTAAAGACCGGGGTACGGTCTTTCAGGCACAGGTTCCGGCACATCGCACCGGGTCGGGCCGGCGCCTGCCGGACGTGTCCGTCGGGGCCGCGCGCACCGGGCGGCTCGCCTCGGGCATCGCGCGTGACGCCGGGGAGCTCTGACGCTAGACTGAGTCCGCCGGTAACGGAGCAGGAGGAAGCAGCGTGCAAGCCGCCAAGATCCCCATCGTCATCCCCGCAGACCGGCGGGTAGAGCTGCAGGTGCCCGCAGACCTTCCAGAAGGTCCAGCGGAGGTGATCGTCCTCATCACCGCCCCGCAGAAGGCTGCGCCACGCGACAAGCGGGCAGCGCTTGGCATGGATCGGGGTACGGTCCAGATCGCCGATGACTTCGACGCGCCGCTGCCGGAGGACCTACAGCGAGCGTTCGATGGCGAGACATGAGGTTGCTGCTCGACACACACTGCTGGCTCTGGCTCGTCGCCGACCCCGAAAGGATCAGGCGCGACGTCGTGGAGATGCTCGTCGCAGAAGGTACTGACGTCTACATCTCGGCAGCGACAGCATGGGAAGTCGTCATCAAGCACGCGCTCGGAAAGCTCTCCCTTCCCATCCCGCCTGCCGAATACATTCCTTCTCGCATGGCCGCCCTCGGTCACCTTCCTCTGCCCATCGAGCAACGGCACACCCTCCAGGTCGCCGGACTTCCCCTGCATCACAAGGATCCATTGGATCGGATCCTGGTCGCGCAGGCCCAGGTCGAGGACATCCAGCTCGTCACCGCCGATCGGCTCATGGCGCCCTACGATGTCCGTGTGATCTGGGCAGATGCATGAGCGTGCAGCGCGACGATGCCGATGCTCGGGTAGCCGTTCTCGCCCCCTTGCCGCCTCGTCCGCCCAGCCGCCCGCCCCTCCCGATCCTCCCCCGGCGCCCCCCCTGGACGCCGCGACGCACACGCCGAGCCCGCCCCTGCGGCCGCCGCCGCCGCCCTGGCCCGGCGTGCCCCAGCCGCCGTCGCCGGCCCAGTCCGCTTCCCAGCTGGAGGCCGCATCGCCGTGGGTGGCGGACCCGAGCCACGCTACAGTTCCCCTATGTCCACCGAGGAGCTTCTCGCGCAGGTGCTGCTGTTGCCCCGCCACGAGCGGGCCCGGCTGGCAGAAGAAGTGCTCTCCAGCCTTGAGGAGCCCGACGCCGAGGAGGTCGCAACAGCGTGGACGAGTGAGCTGACGCGCCGAGCGCGCGAGGTCGCGGAGGGTAAGGTCCAGACGGTCGACTGGGGCACGGCGCGGGCGGAGATCCTAATGGAGCTCGAGGACCGGCGTGCGGGTCGAGCTTCATCCTGAAGCGCGCGCGCTGAGCTTCGTACGGCGGCCATTTGGTACGACGAGAGGCGCTCCGGGCTGGGCGACAGTTCATCGCCGAGGTCTCGTCGATGCTCGATGAGATTGGAGAGGCCCCGACATCTTTTCAGATCTGGCCAGGGACTTCTCCTGCACCACAGAGTATTCGCAGAGCGATCGTCGACCGGTTTCCGTACGTCATTGCGTTCGAGATGCAACCCGAGCACACGCTCGTGCTCGCCATCGCGCATGCAAAGTATCCCTGCTGAAATGACGACCGGGGCCGGGCTCGGCGAACAAGCGGCTGGAGCCGACGAAGCCTGCGGCGCGGACGATTGAAGCCTTGCGACAGGTCGGACGGGCGTGGCACGATGGGACGTCGGCCTCGGCGGGCTTCGCGGCTCACCCGCAGGCCGTTGGACAGCGCAGGGCAGGCGAAATAGGCCCCTTGAAGGGGGGAGACAGTGGCCGGCGCGCGAAGGGTGTGTCACCTTCTGCCGGGAGGCCCCGTCAGACGATTGAAGGCATCGAAGGAACCAGGTGCGATGACAAAGCCGGAGCTGGTGAGGTTCGAGATTGAAGGTGCCGAAATGGCGGTCCGCCTGGCGGGCGATCGGGAGAAGCCGGCTATTCTCCTGATCCACGGTTTTCCAAGCTCCTCGGAATCGTTCCGGAACGTGATCGACACCCTCGCGCGGGACTGCTTCGTGATCACCCCGGACCTTCCGGGGTTCGGCGGCTCCGAGCCGGTCGAGCGCCCCTCATTCTCGCGTTTCGCGGACATGATCGACGGACTGCTCGCGCGGCTCGGAGCCGGGTCCTTCCACCTCTACCTCCACGATTATGGAACGGCGGTAGGACTTCATCTCGCCACGCGCGCGCCGCGCAGGATACGCAGCCTCATCGTCCAGAATGCCAATGCCCATGAGAGCGGGATGGGGCCGCAATGGTCGGCGACCAGGGCCTACTGGGACGATCCTACGCCGGAGCGGGAAGCCGAGGCGACCGCGCACCTGACCTTCGAGGGGACGCGCGACCAATATCTGGGCGGCGTGCCCCGGGACATCGCCGAGCGCATCGATCCCAGGCTGTGGGAGGAGGACTGGCGGATCATGTCGCTCCCCGGCCGGCTCGAGACGCAGCGTGCGCTGGTGCTCGACTATCGCAGCCATGTCGCGCGGTTCGGGGAGATCGCCGATTATCTCGATCGCTGGCAACCCCCGGCGCTGATGCTGTGGGGGCGGCACGATATCTTCTTCGATCTCGAGGAGACCCTCTCCTGGATGAAGGCGCTCCCGCGCATGGAGGCGCACATCCTCGACGGCCCGCATTTCCTGCTGGAGACCCATCCGGCCGAATGCGCCGCGTTGATGAGCGCCTTCGTCAGGCACGTGGAGGGGCTGCGTTAGGACGCGCGCACCGTGAGCTCGTCCCTGGTTCGTGCGACTGGAGCGTCTCCTCGCGACGATCGGAGCGCGCATCTTCGAGGAGGAGCCCTTCCAGCTAGGTCTCTTGGGGGAAGAAGCGTCTGGTGCGAGCAGTGCGTCCGATCTGACGGTTGAGGAGTGTGAGCGGGGCGGGCTCTTGGTCCCGCTGCAGTTCTGGGAGCCACCGGAATCCAGGCGGGTTCCGGAGCTGATTGCGCCCGGTCTGGCGTTCGTACCGTTCGTCGGCTCGCGCATCACGTACGGCGGCTAACGAGCGCTTACAGCGGACGAGATTGCGCTCGCCGCTGGAGCGCCGGTATCTTCGGCGAGCGGAGGCGGTAGGGGCGCGATGCGATCGGTCGTTGTTTTCCTGCGGGACACGATGGAGTCTGCGGTCACGGCGTACCTCGACGCCGCCTACCCGGAGCAGCGGGACCCGTGGGTCGTGTTCGTGGCCGGTGACGCGTGCCTGTACATCAACCTGTACCGGCACGGCCCTCTTGAGCACGAGCCGGAGGACTGGGCCGACATCGTCCAGAGGTTCGGGGGCGAGCCGGCGGCATGCGTGATCGCCGAGGTGTCCGGGCGGCACCCCGGCGACGCGCAGGTGGCCGGGTTCGTGGCCGGGCTGCTGTCCCGGTTCAATGGGGCGGCGATGGACGACTACACGCCGCACCTGTGGTCGCTGAACGAGCTGCGGGGCGGTCACCGGGTTCGGGGGCACCCTTTCTTCGACTACAACGGCTGGTTCGCGGAGAAGAGCCGGTAGGCCCGAGCGAGGCTCTGCACCTCGCCTTGCGGGTTTGTAGGCTTTCCAGATTCGTAGCTCCCCCCGCCCGCCGGGCAGGTGAGCTTGTGCGTCAGGCTCACAGCGCGAACCCCTGCAGGAACCCCCTGGCAATCGGTCAACGGCGAACATGATCGTCCGCTCCGCCGCAGATCTTCGGAGCTGGCTCTCTGACAAGGGTTGGCTACGGCGGGCCACCGGCGGAGCCCGATAGCGTACCCGCCGACTGTACAGGATGGTTCATCCAGACAGTCGAGCGGGTACCCATGACGACGGGCGGACTGTTCGTGTCCTCGTACCGCGACGCGCGGCCCGGTGGCATCACGCTGAAGCTGAACGACCCCGGCGTTCGCGTGCTCTGGGTCATCGCGGGCGTGATCGTGAGCGAAATTCCAGGTGTCGAGGTCAGCTGCGGCGACGTCACCTTGACTGGGGCGGCGTGGCGGGAGCATCTTGCGTCGACGTACCCCGCTCTGGAGGAGCTTTGCCGGTCGGCAAGAGGCGCCTGACCGGCGCTTCCAGCCGACGGCGCTGAAGCGCCCCCGCTGAAGCGCAACACATTAGCCATGATCAGGTGCATTCGTGTCGAAAGTTGATCTCAAGAGGGAGCTCAAACATCTCTACCAGGCATCCGCGAAGGAGGTGGTTCAGGTTGAAGTGCCGACATTTCGGTTCCTCATGATCGACGGCGAGGGCGACCCCAACACATCACAGGGCTACGCCGAGGCAGTGGAAGCGCTGTTCTCCATTGCTTACACGACGAAGTTCATGATAAAGAAGGGGTCGCAAGGAATCGACTATGCGGTCATGCCTCTCGAAGGCCTTTGGTGGTCGGATGACATGTCCGCCTTCACCTCCAACGATCGGTCAAGGTGGAGATGGACGATGATGATCATGCAGCCTCATTTCGTGGGGGAGGCGGTGATTCAGGCGGCCATGGTGGAAGTGAGGCGAAAGAAGACGCTCCCCGCGCTGGACGCGGTCAGGCTGGAGAACTTCACCGAAGGGTCATGCGCCCAGATACTTCACGTTGGCCCCTTCACTGAAGAAGGACCGACCATTCAGCGAGTCCATGATTTTATCGTTGCGCGCTCGGCGCTTGCAGGAAAGCACCATGAGGTGTATCTGAGCGACATACGTCGCGCCGATCCGGCCAAGTGGAAGACCATCATCCGCCAGCCCATGGAGTGATAACTGCCAGATCGTTCAAGCCGAGGCCGCTCCGCGGCACGGCTCGACTCAGGCGTCAGGCCGCAGAAGCACGCTCTCCCTCACCACCACCCGTCCTCGGAGGTTCCATGAAACGAGTCACTGGCATTGGCGGCATCTTCTTCAAAGCCAAAGACGCTCCGGCGCGCCGTACTTCGTCGCGCCGTAGCCCAGCTGGATGTTGAATGAGCGCCGTCGATGCCGCTCAGGGGACCACGAGCCCGGCAGGCGCCAGCCGCTCGGTCAGGGCGGCGAGTCCGCGTTCGTGCTCCCAGGACAGCACTCGGCCGTGGGACGAGGTCACCTGCGCGTATCTCTCGGAGTCCGAAACGCCTATTTGTTCAGGTTTGCCGACACGCTCTAACAGGATGGAGAGGCCTTGCGGCCTGATCCCGTCCTTCGAGGCTCGAGCGCAAGGTGGTTTTCACCGGTGTTGCGCCGATGCCAGCGCTCGAGCACGTTGACGAGGGCCGCGAGGATCCGGCCCAGCGCTGCCCCGAGGCCAGGCGAAGGCTCGTCGCACAGCGTCGGTACGACCGAGAGTCGCAGCCGGTCCCGGAGGATCTCCTGGGCGCGGCGAATGGATCGTGGATCCCGGCGGTCGAACCAGATGGCTTCGCCAAACGACTCGCTGGCCTCGGGGCCGTCGTCCTCCACCGGCCCGAGGTACAGGGTCACGGTGTGTCGTCCCAGTGTGGCTGGCGGGTCGATCCGCATGTTCCTGGGAAACAGCGTGCTCCGCGCTCGTGACAGATCGGTGGCGCAGGCGAAGACTCTCCGTTGCAGCGCGGCGCTCACCCCGCGGGCCGTGGCGTGGACGCGGCCCCGTCGATGCATCGATAAGTTGCTGAACCAGCGTCACTTTTCCGGGAGGAACGCGGATCGCGGAAGGTCCTCCATGTCAACCAGCACGTGCAGCGTGGCTGTACGGTGGGATGGCCACGACGAGGAGATTGACCTCGCGGTCTGTGCCTGTGCTGCCGAGGCGCCGGCCAGGCCGAGCAGCAACGCTGCGGCGAGCCTCTGGACGAGGCCGAGCGTCTGAAGACGAGCCCGTCACCCTCGCCGTCGACCGCGACGAGCGCATGAGCCTGTCGGCGCTTCTGTCGGGGAGATGCGCAGTTCCCTGAGTGCCATTCCGTCCACCGTACACGGCGCATGGTCTCGTGAGATCCTCGCCGCTCCGAGGAGGCCTTGACATCCGCCCCCCCGGCTCGCCTTTCTGTACCATGCGACATCCCCACGCCCGCCGCTTCGAGCCGGACGACCTGCTGTCGTTCAAGCTTGTCGCCGAGATGGTCCTCTCGCCCGACGGCCGCTGGATCGTTTATGTCCTCGAGGAGATCGACGCCGAGACAGACACCTACGTCTCCAACCTGTGGCTGATCCCCGCGAGCGGAGGCGCTCCCCGGCAGATCACGTTCGGCTCGGACACGAACGAGAGCCCCCGCTTCTCTCCCGACTCCTTTCGGATCGCCTTCCTGTCGGATCGGGACGGCGGCCCGGCGCAGCTCTATGTGATCCGGATCGACGGCGGCGAGGCGAGGCGGCTGACCGACCTCAAGTCGGGCGCCGGCCTCCCCGCCTGGTCGCCTGACGGCGCTGCCCTGGTCCTCTCGGCGAAGGTCGCCTCCGATGCGCCGCCGGGGGCTCCGCGGGTGGTGACGAGGGCCCTGTACAAGAGCGATGGGGTGGGGTTCGTGCTGGACCGCCGGACGCACCTCTTCATCGTCCCTGCCGACGGCGGCGAGGCGCGGCAGATCACGCGCGGTGACGCGAACGAGAGCGACCCGGCGTGGTCGCCCGACGGGCGCCTCATCGCGTTCAGCCGGACGCGGGAGGGCTCCCGTGACGCCCACTGCAGCGACCTCTGGGTGATGACGCCCTCGGGCGAAGGGCTCCGGCAGGTGACGCGCAGCTGCCCGCTCGCCACGATGCCCTCCTGGACGCCGGACGGGCGCACCCTCGCCTTCTACGGCCCGCGCGAGGACGGCGCCTCGCGGCTGCACGTCTGGGTCGTCGACGCGCGCGGCGAGGCGGAGCCGCGCATGGTCACCTCGGAGGACACGGAGGTCGCGAGCTTCCCGCTCGGCAAGCTGATGCCCCCGGCGTGGTCCGCAGACGGGCGCGAGCTCGCGGTGGTGCTCGCGACCGAAAGCACCTCGGAGGTCGCGCTGGTCTCGGTCGAGCAGCGCGCGCTCCGCAAGGCCATCTCGGATGATCGTCAGATCACGCAGATCAGCGCGGCGCCCGGCGCCGGAGCCATCGCGTTCCTGTGGAGCACCATGCGCCTCTGCGGCCTGCTCGGGAGCGCGCGCTGGGACGGCTCGGACGCGCGGCTCCTCATCGACGTCAACGAGGCGTGGGGCGAGGATCGCGCGTGGCCCGACGTCTCGCTGCGGGAGTTCGCTGGCGCGTCGGGGATGAAGAACGTCGGCCTCCTGATGCTGCCGCCGGGAGGCGGAGGGGGCCCCTTACCGCTGCTCGTCCACGTGCACGGGGGCCCGCACGCCTCTGTCGAGTTCGGCTTCACGTACCGGCCGTACTGGTATGTGCTGGTGTCCCGCGGGTGGGCCGTCCTGTCCTTGAACCCGGTCGGCTCGGCCGGACAAGGAAAGGAGTTCGCCGATCGCCTGCGGGGGCGCTGGGGCGAGCGCGACCTGCCGGAGCACCTCGCCACCATCGACGAGCTGGTCGCCGAAGGCACGGTCGACGGCGATCGCGTCGCCATCGCGGGCAAGTCGTACGGCGGCTTCATGGCCGCGTGGGCGATCGGCAAGACGAAGCGCTTCCGCGCCGCCGTCTCCGGCGCGCCGGTGGCGAACCTCGAGTCCCATTTCGGGACGTCCGACACCGGCTACTACGTCGATCCCCACGACATGCGAGGAGAGCCGTTCGACAAGCGAGAGCTCTACCGCAAGCTATCGCCCGTGTCCCTGGCCGGCGAGGCCACGACGCCCACCCTGATCCTGTGCGGCGAGGAGGACCACCGCTGCCCCATCGGCCAGTCGGAGGAGCTCTTCGCGGCTCTCGCGCGTTCGGGCAAGGCGCCCGTCGAGTTCATCCGCTTTTCGGGCGGCGACCACCACCTCGCCGAGCACGGCAAGCCGAGCCACCGCGTGTTCTATAGCCGCCGCATCGTCGAGTGGATCGAGCGCTACTGCGCGAGAGACCGCGCTCCGGACGCGGCCTGACCGCGGCCCGCAGGCTGGGTCGCTCGGCACGATCCACGACGAAGAGTCGGACCGACCAACACCTTCATCTCCGAGGGAACCATGGTCACGCCGCGCGGATATCGGGCACGGCGCTGGACGCCAGGTACGTGCTGTCCTCGCGCGGCGGCGAGGTCATCGTGGTAAGGAACTGTGGACCGCTCGGCGCGCTCGCTTCAATGCTCGGCGGCCGCGATGATGACCCTCCGCGGCCGCCGTGCCGGAGATCGAGAGGGCGGCGGCTTCAACAAGGGGCGGCGTCGAGCCGCATGTCTACGGGAGGACTTATGCAGGTGATCGTCGCGGGCGGTGGGATCGGCGGCCTGGCCGCGGCTCTGGCGCTGCACGGCTCGGGTCATGAGGTGACGGTGTTCGAGGCGGCGCCCACCATCCTGCCTCTCGGGGTCGGCATCAACCTCCTGCCCCACGCCGCCGAGGTGCTGGGCGAGCTGGGTCTTCTCGAGGCCCTGTTGGCCCAGAGCGTGGCGACCCGCGAGCTCATCAATTTCAACCGCTTCGGCCAGCGCATCTGGGGCGAGCCCCGCGGCCGCTTCGCGGGTCATGCCACGCCGCAGCTCTCCCTCCACCGCGGCGCCCTCCAAGGCGTGCTGTTCGACGCCGCCGTCGAGCGGCTGGGCACAGGCCGGGTGCTCTGCGATCGGCGCCTCGCGGGCCACGAGCAGGGCGGGGGCCGCGTCGATGCGCTCTTCCTCGATCGCGCGGGCGCGGCGTGGAAGGTCTCCGCCGACCTCCTGATCTGCGCCGACGGCATCCACTCGGCGGCGCGCGCCGGCCTCTATCCGGACGAGGGGCCGCCGATCTATGGCGGTCACATCCTCTGGCGGGGGACCAGCCTGGCGATGCCCTTCCTCACCGGCGCCAGCATGATCATTGCCGGGCATCAGGACCAGAAGTTCGTCGTCTATCCGATTTCCCCACCGGGGCCGGACGGCCGCCAGAGGATCAACTGGGCCGCCGATCTCGCGTTCGCCAGGAGCCTGCGACGGGAGGACTGGAACCGGCGGGGCGACCCCGCCGACTTCCTGCCCAGGTTCGAGGCCTGGCGCTTCGGCTGGCTGGATGTGCCCGACCTGATCCGGAGCGCCGAGGCGATCTACGAGTTCCCGCTGGTCGACCGCGATCCGCTGCCGCGCTGGAGCCATGGGCGCATGACGCTGCTGGGCGACGCCGCCCATCCCATGTATCCGAACGGCTCCAACGGGGCGAGCCAGGCCATCCTGGACGCGCGCGCCCTGGTCCGCGCGCTCGCCGCCCATGCCGATCCGGTGGAAGCGCTGGCCGCCTACGAGGCCGAGCGCCTGCCCGCCACCGCCGCCATCGTCGCGGCCAATCGCCGCAACGGTCCGGAGCAGTGCTTGCAGATCGCCTATGAGCGCGCGCCGGACGGCTTCGACCGCATCGAGGACGTCTTCGCCCCCGGCGAGCTGGAGGCCATCGCCGCCCGCTACAGGGTGCTGACCGGCCTGAAGCACGCCTCGGAGCCCGTCGTTCGCTGACGAGAGCCCCCGGCGCGCCCGAGATCCCCGAGAAGCCGGCATATCGTGCCTACCCCTTGTCAGCGGCAACTCATCTGCCCCAATGAAGGCGCACGCTCCCACCGAATCAACCTACCTCGACGCAACGCGGCTGCGGAGGTGGTAGCGGTAACGGAAGCGGGAACGGGCGCGGGAATGCTTGGGCCCTGAAGACATCGGGGCTCTGCGTGTGGCTGCGTCTTGCCTGCCGACCTTGCAAAACCAATTGACGCGCGGCGAGCTCGGGAGTATGGCAAGCACGCCATGCCGTCTGTCCACCTGACGCGCCACCTCTACACCTTCTTCCCGCACCTCGAAGGTCAACACCTCATCGTCGAGGCGTCGACAGCAGGTGAGGTCGTGGCGGCCCTGGAGAGGCTCGCGCCCGGCATCGGCTTCTACATCTGCGACGAGCGCGGCCGCTTGCGGACGCACGTCAACATTTTCGTCGGCAAGCAGATGATCCGCGACCGCAAGGGACTCACAGACGCACTCGCTGCCGACGACGAGGTCCATATTCTTCAGGCGTTGAGCGGAGGGTGAAATGGCAAGCCGTATCCTGGTAGGCACGCGAAAAGGCACGTTTATCGTCGAGAAAAAGAACGGCTCGTGGAAGCCGCGCCTCGCGGGCCACGCCGGCGGCGGCGTCAACTATGTCGCGCGCGATCCCTACACGGGCAAGCTCTGGGCGCTGCTCGGCTTCGGCCATTGGGGGGCCAAGCTGTCCGTCTCGACGGATGAAGGCGAGACCTGGAATGACAACCCCGCCCAGATCAAATATCCCGAGGGCGCTCGCTACATCGGCCAGGACATGTACGAAGACGCCGGCAGCGACTTCGGCGTCGGCATCAAGATCGTCACGCGCCCGGCCACGGTGCAAAAGCTCTGGATCATCGGCTTCGGCCCGGGCGGCGCGGTCTACGTGGGCACCATTCCGGGTGGCTTGTTCGTCAGCCGCGACGGCGGCGGCTCCTTCGAGCTCAACCGACCGCTCTGGAACCACGAATCACGCGGGGGTGATCTGTTCACAGGCGAGGGCAAAGGCGAGACGAAATGGTTTGGCACGCCGGCCTCCGAGGGTGGCGAGTTCGCCCCGGGCATTCACTCCATCGTGGTGGACCCGCGTGACCCGAAGCGAATGCTCGTCGCCGTGTCGACGGCGGGCGTCATCGAAACAGCGGACGGTGGAGAGACCTGGCAACCGCGAAACAACGGCATGCGGCTCGATCACACGCCCGAACCAGACGCCGAGTGGGGCCACGATACGCATTACATCGAGCAATGCGAGGGCGATCCCGACCATATCTGGCAGCAGAATCACGTTGGGATCTACTACAGCAGCGACGGCGCAAAGAGCTGGCGCAAGGTGAGCCGCCCAGAGCAAGGCGTGCATTTCGGCTTCCCCATCACAGCGGACGCGAGGGACGGACGCACGGCGTGGGTCGTCCCCGGTAAGTCGGACATGCAGCGAATCACCGTCGACGGCGCGCTCTTCGTGGCTCGCACGAAGGACGGCGGTGAGACCTGGGAGCAGCTCCGCAGGGGTTTGCCCCAGGAGCAGGCCTACGACGTCATCTACCGCCACGCGCTCGCCAACAAAGACGGCGCCGTGGCCTTCGGCACCACCACGGGCAATCTCTACGTGAGCGATGACGGCGGAGAGGGCTGGACGACCGTCGCCAATAACCTACCGCCGATCTATTCAGTACGCATGGCGTGATAGGTTGCATGGAGGTCACGGGGCGCAAGCGAGCGGCGCCCCGGCCCGCGCCCGCACCGCCCTATCGACGCGACCGGCGCCGCCGCCGCGAGGGGCGGGGCACCGCTCCAGGTGGGGCAAGAAAGTTGCACCTTGTCCATTCAACGGTCAGAAAATAAACTCGAGTTCAATCGGCGCACATGAGCTGATCGATGATCTCGAAGGTGTCGACGATCGTGGCGTAACTGGCCTCGATGTCGTTGGTCGACGTCGACAGCGACATCACGACGACGCGCGAGCCGTCGTCGCTCGCGGCGTTCCGGGTCGAGTACCCGAGCGTGTCGCCGGCGTGGCTCCAGTATCCTCCACCGCAGCTGGTCGGGATCCACAGGATCCCGAGACCGTAACCGGAGCCAGGCGCGATCGAGTCGAAGGCCGGCGCCGGGACCGTGTCGCGGAGCTCCGCCATCTGCTCCGGATCGAGCAGCGAGCCTTCGCTCAGCGCCCGCCAGAATTTCGCGAGATCCGCGGTGGTCGTGACGAGGGAGCCGGCGGCGTCGGCGAAGCTCTGGTTCGCGATCGTGACGTCGATGAGCGGCCCGCCGACCTCGTACTGCTGGTATGCCACGGCGTGCGGGGCAGGCAGATCCGTCTCGTCGCCGGGCTCGAACGTGCGGTCCAGGCCGAGCGGATCGAGGATGCGCGCCTCGACCTCCTCGCTCCAGTGATTTCCGGTGGCACGCTCGATGATCATGCCGGCGAGCACGTAGTTCGTGTTGGAGTAGGCCCACTGCGTCTCCGGATCGAAATTCGGCTTGTGTTCCATGGCGAGCGCAACGAGTTCTTCCGGTTCCATGTGGTCGAGCCGATGCTGCATGTACTCGTCGGCGGAGCGCAGCGCGGCCAGGCTCGGCTCGTCCTGACCGGTGTAGTTGTAGAGGCCGGTCGTGTGCTGGAGCAGCTGGCGGATCGTGATCAGCGAGCCGTCATTGCCGTTGCCCGACACGACGCCGGGGAGCCACTGCTCGACCGTGTCGTCCAGCGACAGCGCTCCTTCTCCGGCGAGCTGCAGCGCCACGACGGCGACGAACGTCTTGGTGTTGCTCCCCATCCGGAAGTAGCTGTCGAAGTCGATGGGCTGATCGCCGCCGAGCTGCGCCACGCCGCTGCGGGCGAGGATCCGTCGGTCGCCGTCGAGCACCTCCGCATGCACGGCGACGATCCCGCCGGCGCGAATCTTGTCCACCCCTTGCTGGAGCAGCTCGTCGTAGGTGGTGTCGCCCTCCTCGGGAGCGCTGCTCGGGCAACCCAGGAGGAGCGACGCCATGCAGAAGAGCGGAATCGAGGGCTTGCTGAGTGTCATGCTCGTGCGTTCCCTCTCGACTTATTTCCGTTCAATGGTTCTTGCGATTTCGTCGATGCCGCACGATCGCACAGATTTGCGGCTCGCTTCCTCCCGCTGCAGGTGCCTGTGGCGGCCTGCACTACGAGCCGGTCAATCTGCGTGGGACGCGGCGCACGTGTCCTCCGGCGAGAGGGCGCGCGCCCGCGCCGGCAGGGCAGCCTGCTTCACGGCTCTTCCCACGAGGGCTCGACGGCCGGCCGCTCCCGTTCGACGCGCCCGCTCCCCTCCTCCTGCCGGTCGCGGAACGGCGTCGACGCCGGCGGGAAGTCGCGGAGGCCGCGGCGGGCGGTGTAGTCGTAGCGGAGGAAGACCAACCCCGAGACGCGCGGCGAGGCGCGCGGCGAGGCCTCGGCCGGGCTCGGGACGTCGAACAGGAACGTCCCTTCCGCGCCGAGCGAGACGCGGTGCCCGCGCGCGAGCCAGCTCCAGAACGTGAGCCCCGCGGTGAACGCGTCGCGCAGGAAGGCCTCGTCGCGCGTCTCGTTCACCGGCCGGTAGCTCGCGAGCCAGCCGAGCTGGATCCACGGCCACAGCCCCCGGCCGGGGAGCAGGTCGAGGTCGAGCGTCGCGTCGATGCGGTCGAGGGCCGACGGCACCGGGCTCAGGCGCAGCGACGTGCCCGCCGTGACGAGCGCGTCGACGAACGGCCGGTACCGCAGGCGCGCCCCGAGCGAGGCCTGCGTGTCGTGCTCGGCGCCGTACGGCGTGTAGACGTCCTTGTCGGCGCCGATGAAGCCCCGCAGCGACTCGTCGACCGAGAGCCACGTGAAGCCCGCCCACGGCGAGAGCGTGAGCCCGCCGAGCGGGATGGACCAGAACGCGCTCGCGCTCGCCCTGGCGCCCATGGCGTCGCTGGCGTCCGGCTGGAACACGACGCGGCCGCTCAGCGAACCGCCGGGAACCCAGCCGCTCGAGCTCAGGTCGAAGCGCGCCTCCGCGCCGAAGCTCTCCGGCCCGTCGCGCAGGCGGCCGAACCCCGCGGCCGCGATCCAGGCGCGCCGCTCGATCAGCTCGCGGTGCACGTCGAGGCCGAGCTCGAGGAAGCGGACCGGAAGACGGGAGTCCTCCTCGGCGAGCTCGCTGTCGACGAGGCGCGCGTAGCCGCCGACGGAGAGCGGCCCCGGGTCCGGGTCCTCTCCCACCGGGGGCGCCGGACGAAGCAGCTCGTCCGCGGGCGCGATCGGCGCGGGCAGCGGCGGCGGCGCGGGCGGCGGCACGCGGGGGCGGGGCGCGCCGTTCGCGACGGCGAGCTCGACGCGGAGCAGCGCCCGGCCGCCGGGCGAGGCGACGCGCAGCACATGCGGGCCCTCGGGGAGGACGGCGACGCGGGACTCGACCTCACCGCCGAGCCAGAAGAACGGCTCGCGCGTGACGCCCAGGCGGCGCGCGGCGCGGTCCTCGGAGGCGTCGAGCGCGAGGGTCCCCTCCTCCACCGCGCCGCCGCCGGCGTCGCCGCCGACACCGTCGAGCGGCGCCACCGAGAAGCGCAGCTGGCCGGAGGGCGCGGCCGCGGCGACCTTGGGATGGCAAGCCGGATCCCCGCCGTCCGCGGGCGCGGCGCGCGCGCGGGGCGACGCGCACTCGTAGGCGGCGCGGGCGCGGATGCGCACCACGGTCGGACCGACGAACGCGAGCTCGAGGGGGCGCGCGGGGTCGATGTCGTTCCAGGTCGACAGGACGCGGCCCGAGAAGGGCTGCGCCGCGCCGGCCGCGGTCGCGCGGATCCAGCCGAGGACGCTCCGGTCCGCCGGAGGCCGCGCCTCGATGCGGTGGCTGCCCCGCGGCACCTGCACGACGCAGCGGTCGGCCATCGGCGCGGACGCCGCGGAGCACGCGACCGGCTCGCCGTCGAGCGCGATCGAGAACGCGCAGGGGGTCTCCTCGCGGTCGAGCGCCCGGCAGACGCCGTCGAGCACGATCGCGCCCGGCGCGGCGCGGTCGAGCCGGAACTCGGCGCGCGCGCCGTCGGTGATGAGGAGCGACGCCTCCGGCGCATCGACGAGCGCGCGCCGCACCCGCACGCGGAGCGGCAGATCGCGATCGGCCCTGGCCCGGATCTCGAGCGTGGCCGTGCCGGCCGTGGCGTCGGCGCGCGGCGGCACGGCCCAGCCGGTCACCGGGGCCAGCCGCGCGAGGGCGGCCGGCGGGAGCTGGACAGGCGGCGGCGCGGCGCCGGCGGGAGGAGCCACGGCCGGGCCCTGCGCGGCACTCCCCGAGGCCGCGGGCGCGGCGCCTTGCTGGCCGGCGGAGGCCTCGCGGGCGGCCTCCTGGACGGCGAGCTCGGCGAGCACGAGGGCGCGCAGCGTGAGCCGTCGATCGGGCGCCGGGGCGGCGGAAGCCACGTCGGTGGCCAGGTTCGCGGCCCGGGCGAGCGCCGCGGCGGACCGGTGGGCGAGCCCGATCCGGGTGAAGGCGTCGGCGGCGAGCTGCACCTCGCTGGAGCGCTCGGCGAGGAGGCCGAGCAGCAGCGCGTCCGCGCCCGAGCTGTCGCCCGCGGGTCCCGCGAGCAGCGCGACGCCGCGCCGCGGGTCGCCGCTGGCGCGCGCGCCGCGCGCGGCCGCGAGGGGCGCGCGGTCGTCGGGCAGCGGGAGCGGCGGTACACGCGCGGGCAGGCCGAGCGGGACCGCCACCGGGCTGCCCGGCGGCAGCGAGAAGACGGTGCTCGGCGGCGCGCCCGCGGTCGACGCGCCGGGCAGATGCGCCGCGTCCCAGGGATCCTCCTCGGCGGGGCGGTCGAGCGCGGCGAGCGCCGGGAAGCCGAGGGCTTCGAGCGCCGCGGCGCGCTGCGCGTGGAGCGCGCCGCGGGCAGGTGAGGGCGCGGCGCGGAGGGCGCGCGTGGCGCCCCGGATCTGCTCGAGCGTACCGTCGACGGGCGCGCCGTCCGGCGGGCGCACCGGCCTGACGGCGCGCGGGGCGCCGGGCGCGGCGGGGTGCAGGCGCACCGAGGCGCGGAGCAGCGTCGGCGCATCGGTCTCGACGCGCAGCTCGTGCGCGCCGGCGGGGACCGGGACCTCGATCGAGCCCGTGGCGCCGGCGCGCACCCAGGCCTCGTGGACGGCGGCGCCAGCGCGCACGCGGAGCACGCGCGCGGGGCCGTCCGCCGGGGGCGGGGCGCCTCGCGCTCCGGGCGCCAGCGCCGCTGCTCCGGGCGCCGGCGCAGCGGCGCCTTGCGCTCCGGACGCCGGCGCAGCGGCGCCCTGCGCTCCGGATGCCAGCGCCGCCTCGCCCGCCACGGCGGGCGGCGCGATGACGACGCGGGCCAACGTGGCGCGCTCCGGGTCGGGGAGCGCGAAGGTCGCGGAGCCGTCGACCCAGGCCCACTGCACGATCTCGCGCAGCGACGCGCACGGCGCGCGCCCGCTGCGCGGGATGCGCGCGAGCACCGGCGGAGCGCCCGCCGGCCGCTGGAACGTGCGCGCCCCGGGCGCCACGGCGACGACCGACGTGAGCCCGGCGCCGCCGTGCACCGCGGCCGGCGCGCCGTCGATGAGCACCGGCGACTCGGGGACCACCTGGCTCGAGGCGCTCCGCAGGAGCACCCGCGCGTGGGCCCCCGGCGGCGCTTCGACGTCGATCTGCGCGCGCGCGGCGTCGAGGAGCGTCCAGCGGAGCCCGGACTCCGCGTCCACCTCGCAGAGGCCGTCCGCGGCGGCGCGCCCCGGTGTGCCGCCTCCCGCCGGCGGCAGCGCGTCGCGAGGCGTCGCGATCGCGCTCCACGCGGCCACGCCCTCGGGGATGTCGAGCGCGTCCCACGGGGCCTCGCGCGCCCAGGCGGTGCGCGCGAGCGGCGCCGCGCTCTCGACGTCGCCATGGGCGAGCGCGTAACGCTCCGCGAGCGGCGCCCCCGCTGGCCGGCGGCCATCGCGCGGCGGCGACATCGCCGCGCCCAGCGCGGACACGGCCGCGACGTCGTCCGGGTGCGCGCGGCCTCCGGCGGGCTCACGCGGCGCCGCGGCCCCGGGCTGAGCGGGCCCGGACCAGGGCGCGTCCGCGGGGCCCGGCTCCGCGTGCGCGGCGGCGAGCCGCGCGAGGATGGCGCGCTGGAGCGACGTGGCGCCCGCCGCCGCGCGGCCCTGCGCCGCCGCATCACCTTGCGCCGCGACCGACGCCTGCGCCGCCGTGTAGGCTTGCGCCGCGCGCGCGAACGCCGCGCCGGAGGAGGGCGCCCACCGCACCGACTCGGCGAGGAGGAGCGCCCGGAGCGGCGGCGGCACGGCCGGCCGCGCGGCGAGGTCGAGCGCGGCCTTCGCGGCGTCCGGCGCGGCGGCCCGGTCTGCGGCGGCGAGGAGCCGCGGCGCCTCGGCGTGGACCGGCGCGCGATCGCCGTCGCCGGCCTGATCGCGCCGCGCCGCGCGATCGAGCAGGGCGGCGCGGTCGCGCTGCGGCGCGAGGAGCTCGGCGACGCCGGCGCGCTGCTGGTAGCCGCCGGCGGCGACGGCGAGCTCCCCCTCGACGACGTCGACGGTCACCGCGCGCGCATCGACCGGCAGCGGCACCCGGATCCACCGCGGCTCGCTCCAGCGCGCGGCGTCCGCGAGGCGCGACCCGGTGCGAACGACGAGCTCCCGGACGACGGCGCCGCCAGCGCGCACCACGACGCGCGTGGTCCCGTAGGTGCGCGCCCGGAGGGCGATGCGCAGCACGTCCGCGCCGGGCGCGCGGAGCTCGAGCCGCGCCCCGGCGCCGAGCGAGCGCCATGGAGTGGCGCGCTCGACGGCCGGGAGATCGGGGCTTTCGCGGCCTCCGTGCAGCTCGACGCCGCGCGCCACGAAGTACGGCTCGACGAGCGGCCGGAGGAGCAGCGACTCCTCGAGATAGCGCGCGGTGAGCCATGCGGCCGCGGCCGGGGCGAGGCGCGCGGCCGCCGGGTCGAGGCGCGCGGAGGGCGCGCCCGCCGCGGCCGGGGCGGAGAGCGCCGCGCGCGCGGCGTCGGCCCAGCGGAGCAGCGCGCCCGCCTCGCCTGGCGCGGTGGCCGGCGCGGGCGCGCGGCCGCCGAGCCATGCGGCGACGTCCTCGTCGAGGCGGTACCAGGCCAGCGGCGCGCGCTCCCGTGCGGCGACCCGCACGGCGACCGGCGTGCCCCCGGCGCCGCGCGTGGCGGCCGCGCGCACGACGACGAAGCGCGCGCTCGACCACGTCGGCACCGCGAAATCGCGCGCACCGGCCCTGGCGGGAGGCAGCGGCATCCAGGTGATCACATCGGGCACGCTCCCGACGCCGGAGCCGAGGCCGATCCCCGCGACGTCGCCGCGCACTTCCAGCCGGTCGCCTGGCTCCACGGGCACGAGGAGCAGCTGCCCCGCGGCGAGCGCGACGGGCCCGGCGGGGTCGGCTGCGACGGGCGCGGCGCGCGCCGCGTCCGGAGCGGGAGCGCCCTGCTGCGGGCCGTTGCTCCATGGCACGACGCGGACGCTCTCGGGCGCCACCCAGGCGAGCGGCTCAGCGGCGGCGGCTTCGCGTGCCCCCGGGACGCCGTGGGCGACGCCGAAGGCGAGCACGAGCGCCGCGGCGAGCAGCGCGCGGCGGGCGGCGGCCCCGGGGAAGGCGTCGAGATCCACGGCGATTACCCTTGCACCATGCCCACTTACGCCCCGCGCCGTGACCTACCGGGCTACCCGATTTCCGGGTTCGAGCGCAAGCACGCGATCGGCGAGGGGGCCTGCGTTCCCGGGCACCCGTCCGACCGCCCGCAGGACCCCGGAAACGCTCCCGGCCGACCGGTCCTACCGCTCCGGCGCACCGGAAACGGTTCCTGAAAGCCATCGAGTCGACGGCACCACAGGCCTCGACGCCACCGTCGTGTCGCCGCCCCTACTCGTCCCGCGCGCAGCGGAACCCGTAGAAAGACAGCGTCCTCTCGGGCAGCTCGCCGATACGGTACGTCGGACTGAGCGTCTCCTCGGTGTGGGAGAACGCCCCTCCGCGGGAGCCCCTTCCGAAGCCGCCGTCGGTCAGTGTCGCGCAGTTGGTGCACGTCCTCGTCAGGTCGGCGTGGTAATCGAGGACCCACTCGAACAAGCTCCCCGCCAGGTCGGCTTGTCCCCATCTCCCGTCGCCCGCCGGGGATTTCGACCCGACGGACGGGATCGGGCACACCGTCGTCGTGGAGTCACAGCCGAACACCGCCAGATCCTGGCTCGGGGCCTCGTCTCCCCACGGATAGGCGCGGTGCTCGTTCCCCCCGACCGCGGCGTAGTTCCACTCCGCCTCCGTGGGCAGCCGGCCCTCGTCCCATGCACAGAACGCGAACGCGAGATACCAGCTCACGCAGTTGATCGGCGCCGCCTCATTGCCGGCGGGCTCATCGGTCCACGTCCGGAAGTTGGCGTCGCATTGCAGCGAGGCCCGCAGCTCGTCCTGCCCCGCGGGCAAGCTCGCATCCCACGCCGGGTCCCAGCCGCTGCCCTCGATGAGCGGATGAGCGCCCGCCCCCGCCTTCGGCCTGGTCGCCGGGTACCCCGCGACGAACTGCCGGAACCGGCCCACCGTCGCCTCGAAGCGATCGAGCTGGAAGTCGGCCACGGTGGCCGGATAACGCGCGTCGTTCAGGCGGTTGAACTGGCCGCCGACCACCACGCCCGCCGTGGGCTCCACGTCAGGGATGCACGCGCCCGCCGCGACCAGCGGGATCGCCATCGCTGAGAGAGCCCTGAAGAACACCACGCGTCTTGTCTCGCCCGTTCGCATCAGAAGCTCCCGGAGATGCTGGCGCCAGCGCCGGACGGCGCGATCCACGGGAGCGCGACGGCCGCCGGCGCCTCTTCGCCGCCCGACCGGACGATCCCATAGACCGCCGCCCCCACCGCGACGAGGCCCGTGGCGCCGAGGCCGACGAAGAGGCCGAAATCGCGGTTCTTGCGCGCATTGTCGGCCGCGAAATCATAGCCGGGGTCGCAGTACGTCCCGCCGGCGACATCGCGGCAGTTCTCGCGCAATGCGCTGATCGCGGAGAGGTCGTCGATCAGGAACCCGACCGACGCGCCGGCGAGGGCGATCCCGGCGGCTCCGGAGATCCAGGCCCAGGTCGGGGTGCCCCCGCCTCGCGCTTCGTTCGCCTTGGTGGGCGGCGTCGCGGCGCTGGCCGCGGCCGCAGCCGCCGGTCGCAGCGTGAGCTCGACCGTCGTCGTCTCGCCCTCTGCAAGCGTGATCGAGCGGGTCTCTGCCTGGTGCCCGGGGGCGCTCGCGCGGATCTCGTGCGGGCCGGGATCGACCGGCAGGGGCTCTCCGAGCGCGGCCGCCGGGAGTGCCGTGCCGTCGCGCAGCACCTCCATGCCGGCGGGCGCGCCCTTGACCACGATCACGAGCTTCGGCACGCGCGGCTCGAGGGCCGCGATCCCCTTGTTGGCGACCTCCTCCAGGCTTCGTCGCCGCTGCTCCCCGGCCGTCTCGCGGTTCAGGACGAGGGCCCGATGGTAATCGTGCCAGGCCGTCGCGAGCTTGCCCTCGCGCTCGCGGCAACGCGCGATGTTGATCTGGGTGCTCGCCGAGGGGTTGAGCGCGAGGCTCGCCTCGAACTTCGGGCACCCCGCCGCGTCGTCCCCCTTGTCGACGAGCGCCCGCGCGGCCTTGAAGAGCGCCTCCGCGGCCACCGGGTCGCGCGCGGACTCCTGCGCGTGCGCCGCCGCGCCGCCGAGCGCGACCGCGACCGCAGACGCGAGGCAGACGAAGGCGCGCGCGCCTCGCGCGCGGCTGGCGCCACGACGGGTGTCGGCGAGGCGAAGGATGGGCACCGCAACAAGGCATTTCCCGAGCGGGCTCGTCGTCGTTTCCGCCATGTGTGCTCGTTCCGCTGCAGCGAGCCGCGGGGGCGCGCGGGGAGACCCTACAACAAAAAGGGCCGCACGACCAACCCATCAATGAGCGAGCGCATGGTTCGGCTTGAAGAGAAGAGCCCCTCCCGAGGTCATCCGCACCGCTCGACGTAGCTCCCACGTAGCTGTGCGGCGCGCGGTGCGTGTACACCGGGAAGCGACGGACTGCGGCAGCTGCGGCGATGTCGACAACGGAGGCGTATGCAAGGCGGCACTGTGCCAGTGCCTTCCCGTCGGCGATAAACCCTTTCGGGTGACCTATTTGGCTGCACACCGGCAGGGATCACCCGCCGGAAGAACGCCTGGCCATCTGCTGCGAGCAGCCGCCGGCCGAGTGCTCAGTCGACGCGGTTGCTCTCGGCAGGCCGATCGCACGCCCTTGAGCCGGGTGCCGGCTCAGCTTGACTTCGGCGACACCGCACCGGCAAGAGCCGCTGGCGCCGCCCGCTTCGCATGGCCGGCTCAGCCCCGAGAACCGCTGGCCCGCGGGACTCATGTGCTGTAGGCTCTGCCACAAGGGCGCCGGAGATGATCACCCGCATCGAGATAGACGGGTTCAAGTCTTTTCAGGGCTTCGCCCTCGATCTCGAGCCGCTCTCCGTTCTGATCGGCCCGAACGGAGCCGGAAAATCGAACCTGCTCGACGCGCTCTCGCTGCTTGCGCGGCTCGCGGGCAGCCCGCTCGCCGCAGCCGTCGGAGAGGGGAGAGGGCGCATCCGCGAGCAGTTCCGTCGCCGGGACGAAGAGCCGACCACGACGGTCGAACGCGGCTTCGGTGCCCTCGCCAGCATGGCGCTCGCGATCGAGGTGCTCCTGCCGCGTTCCGCGGTGAGGGTCGGCCTGCGCGACGTACCGCTCCAGGCGACGCGGCTCCGTTATGAGGTGAACATCGAGCTTCAGCAGCTCAGCTCCATGAGAGAGCGTCTGACGGTCGTTCGCGAGGTGCTGCGGTCGATGACGTCGGATGAGGATACATGGCTGAGGCGCCATCCAGCCTTTGCGTCGCGCCTACGCCATGGAGATGGCGGCGCGCTCGTGGAGTACGAGCGGGCTCTGACCGTGGCGGATCCGAGCGCGTCCCAGTTCTCGATGACAGCGACCGTGCAGTACGTTCCCGAGGCAACGTTTCTCTCGGAGCCGGAGATGCAGGCTCGCTCGCCGCACCTGCGCGCCGTCGCCGAGGAGCTCAGCGGTCTGCGCGTCCTGCACCTGGAAGCCCAGCGGATCCGCGAGCCGAGCGAGCCTGGCGCACCAGCGAGGCTCTCAACGGACGGCGCCAACCTGGCGGCTACGCTGGCGGCGCAGAGCCCCGGCGCGATCGCCGAGATCCGGGCGGACGTTGCGAGCCTCGTACCTGGAGTCCGCACCTTCGAGGTCGTCGTCGAGGGCGACACGCTCGTCGTGCAGATGGAAACGTCCGATGGCCAGCGCCTCCCCTCGCGTGTCCTCTCCGACGGGACGCTGCGCATCCTGGCGCTCTCGACAGCGCTCCGTGCAGACGCCTCGAGCGCGTTGATCGCGATCGAAGAGCCGGAGAACGGGCTCCACCCTGCGCGCGTACGGACGCTCATCGAGCGGATCCTGGAGGCGACGCAGCGCCCCGTCGCCAGCGACACCGAATCGGCTGCCGCTGGCACTGCGCAGGTGCTGATCACCAGCCACTCTCCAGTCGTCCTCGCGGCCCTGATGGATCACCCGGAGTGCATCATGGCGCTCGACCTGGTACGGCTGGGCAGCGGGCTCCGGCATACACGGGTACGCAGGGTTGCGCCTGTCGGTGTCATCGATCGCGAACGGTACATCTCCACAGCAGAGCTCCGGCGCATCCTGGAGACAGCCAGCCCCGCGGAGCTCGCGGAGGCATGACGTATCTGTGTGCAGGGCTCTTCGCCGAGGGGAAAACCGACTATGCGTTGCTACTCTGATCGAGCCACGAGCGGTACGACAGCGCCACTGCCGAGGTCCCTGGAAGACGCACTCTCCAGGTCGCCTTGAACGTAACGCCCCGTGCGCGGCGCCTCACGGGGTGCGGCAGCCGAGCGCTACGGCGCCCCCCGCTCCTCCTCACGGATCGTCCTCCACCCACAGCCTCGGCCCGTCGTCCCGCCCCGGCGCCTTCTGCCCGACCAGCACCGCCCCGACCCAGACCGCCTTCGCCGGCTCCCCCGTATCGCCCGGCTGCGCCCCCAGCAGCGACAGCCGCACCGCGCGCTCCCCCGGCGCCAGGTCGTCGCCCAGCCGGATCACCGCGCGCCCCACCCCGTCCGTGCCGCGCTTCTCCGTCGCCGCCTCCCACAGCGTCGCGCGCGTCAGGTCGCCGCCGCGGCCCGCCAGCACGCCGTCCGGGATCGTCACCCGCCGGAAGAACGCCGCCTCCCGCGACGCCGGCTTCGCGCCCTCGAGCCGGTACCGGATCCGGTAGTCCGCGTTCTCCCCGGGCGTCACCACGAACAGCACCAGGTGCAGCGTCTCGCCCGCCTCCTGCTCGAACTCGTACGTCATCGGCCGGCCGCGCGTCAGCTCGAACACGTCGCGCCGGCGCACGATCGCCCCGCCGTTCGCCGGCGGCGCGTCCGTGTACGCCACCCCCGTCTCGCCCAGCCCCTCGACCTCGACCCGCCGCGCGCCCGCCGGCGCCGCCACCCGCAGCGACCCCGACAGCGCCACGATCGACTCCTTCAGCGCCACCTCGCCGTCCACGCGCACCGCCACCTCCTTGCCCAACGACGCGCGCGCGGCCCGGTAGATCACCGACAGCCGCCCGGCCCGCGCCCCCGCCCCGTCCACCCGCACGTCCTTCGCCACGAGCAGCGGCGTCCACGCGTCGCCCGGCGACGGCTCCCCCGCCGACTGCCACGCCGGCATCAGCAGCCGCCGGCGCACCGGCGCGTGCTCCGGGACGAGCACCCGCTCCGGCCGATCCGCGTTCGACCTCGCGCCCTCCCCCGCCCGCTCGATCCGCACCTGCTCGCGCAGATCCGAGAAGCGCTCCTTCCGCTCCAGATCGTCGAGGTTGAACGCCCGGACGTCCGTCCACGTGCTCACGTCGAACGGCGCGTAGCGCCACGTCTCGTCCTCGGCCAGCGTGACCCGGTACGGCAGCCGGTACAGCGTCTCGTTCACGCCCGGCTCGATCGCGCGCAGCCGCAGGCGCGTCCTCGCGTCGCCCGTGATCTCGATCCGCTCCACCCCCGCCGGCGGCCGGAGGATCGCGAGCCGCGGCTCGGACGCGTCGAACCCCTCGTTCCACCACTCGAACCGCGATCGCGGGAGCGTCACCTTGAGCTCGGCCCGCTCGGACGGCCCAGGACCCCACCGCGCCACCACCGTCGCGTCGCCCTGGTTCGCGCCCCCGCTCGCGTCGATCTCGGTCCGGATCAGCAGCCCGAGGAGCTCTTGCCCGGGCGCCATCCGCGCGATCACCGGGTCGCTCGGATCCAGCGCCAGGTAGCGCACGATCCGCACGTCCGGCGGCGTCTGCAGCCGCGCCGGAGCCGCCTCCGCCCGCGCCGCGGACGGCTCCGCGGCGGCCCCCGGCGGGAGCGCCCCCGGCGCGGCGCCGGGGCCGCCCGCGCCGGCGGGCGACGGCATCGCCGGGTGGACGATCTCGCCGATCTGCTGCATCGCCTGCGCCTCCGGCGCGCCGAACCGCACGCCGAAATCCGGGCCGACGCCGTCGACCACCACCGTCCGGATGTCCTCCCGCAGGAGCCGCACCGTGGCCCTCCCGAGCGGGCCGAGCTCGACGCTCGCGGACCCGCTCGCGCCGTCGGCGACCCGCACCGTGCGGCCCGGCGGGCCCTCGATGTCGAGCGACAGCGGGCCGCGGAAGTTCAGCGCGGCCGCGCGGCGCTCGCCGATCACGAACTCGGACGCGCCGCGCCCCTCGGCGCGCGGGTACGGCATCCGGAACCGCCGCAAGAGCAGGCGCGACATCTCGTAGTCGACCCCCTCGCGGCCCCCCGCCTCGAGCCGCCGCGCCCAGCCCCGGAGCAGCTCCTTCCGCGCCAGCTCCGGCAGGTCGGCGAAGCCGAGCGCCGACGCCCGGAGCCCGAGCTGCCGCCGCTCCTCCGCGTCGAGGCTCTGCTCGTAGACGGCGCGCGACGCCTCGCTGCGCTGGTAGCGCCCCTCCAGCCGGGACAGGATCGTCAGCTCGCTCGGCATGCGCGCGCCGTCGCCGCCGTCGCTCCCCACCGCGGGCTTCGCCCGGAGCCGCACCTGCCCGCCCTGCGGGAGCACGTCGTGCGTGATGAGCAGCGTCGAGCGCGGGTCCGTCACCGCGCCCCCGCCGCTCGCGAGCCGCGCCGCGTACTCGCCCTCGCCGAGCGGACGATCCGGATCGCAGCTGACCCGGCTCTCCAGATCGATCGCGTGCCGCGCGACCTCCTCCCCGCGCTCGTTCACGAACGCCGCGACGAACCCGTACGGGTAGCGCCGCGCCGCGTCGCAGGCGTCGACCCTCACGCTCCCCCAGGTCGTCACCTCGACCGCGTCGATCTCGGCCGGGACCTTGATCACGAGGTCCCGCTCCGGCTCGATGTGGTAGGCGAGGATCTCGTCCTCGGCCGGCAGCGCGCTGCCCAGCGGCGGCGCGCTCGACAGCTGCGAGAGCGCGAACGCCGTCACCCCGAGCAGCGCCATCGCGATCAGCCACCGCGGGTTCAGCGCCCTGCGCGGCGCGCCGTCGCGGGCGCGGAACCCCGCCGTCGCCAGGCGCGCCCGCGACGGCGGCCGCGCCGCGTGGGAGCGCGGCGGCGCGGGCGCCGCGCGACCCGCCGGCTCGCGGCGCTTCGCCGGGGCGGTCACGGGGCCCCCCGCTGCGGCGCCGCCCCGGGCCCGGCCGCATCGACCCGGAGCGCGCTCGTGCCGACGGTGACCGCGCGCCGCAGCCGCGAACCGCCGGGCACGGCCGCGCCCGGCACCGCGACGAGCGCGCCGTCGATCGGCAGCAGCTGCGCCTCCCCCGGCCGCGCCGCGATGACCCACGGGCGCCCCGTGATCACGTCGCGCCCGATCTCCACATGGCACTGCGCCTCGCGCCGCGGCGCGGCCGGCGCGCTCCCACGCAGCGCGGCCGCCGCCGCGGCGCGCGCCGCGGCCGCCAGCCCTGCCCGAGGCACGACCGCCACCGCTGCCCGCGACGCGTCCGACCCGGCCCGCGTCGCGTCCGCCACCGCTGCCCGCGGCGCGTCCGCCTTCGCCGGCCCGGCCGTCGGCGTCGCCTGCGTCGCGAAGTGCGCCCTCAGGTAATACGGGTTCCGCTCGGTCGTGTAGCGCCGGAAGGGCTCTATCGCAGCGGAGAGATCGCACGCTGCGGTCACACCCCGGGTCGGGCAGAGCTCGTCCCCGCTCGCGCCTGCGCCGGCGCTCCCCGCGCACGACGCGAGCGCCTGAGCCCGCGCGGCCACGTCGATCGGCTCGGGCGTCACGCCGAGCCGCGCGAGCCGCGCCTCGAGGCGCGTCTCCCCCTGCCCCGGCTCGACGAAGCGCCGGAGCTCGAAGAAGCGCCGGATCGCGCTGCCCAGGTACACGATCGCGAACCGCCCCTCGGCGAACCGCTTCGCGTAGGCCATCGCCATGTCCGTCGCGCCGCTGAACGGCACCTGCTCGCGCGTGCCGTCGAAGATCCCCACGCGCAGCTCGAGATCGCGCAGCGTCTCCAGCAGCGGCCCCGCGAACGTCGGCACGTGCCCCGGCCGCACGACCTCGTACCCGAACGAGATCACCGCGTCCCGCTCGTAGGTCCTATCCGCCTCGATCGCCTGCACCGACAGCGCGTTGCCGCCGTCCCCGACCCAGACCTCGTGCGCCCGCTGGAAGTAGCTGCGCAGCCCCTCGGCGCGCCGCACGTCGGCGGCCCCGCTCGGCTCCGCCGTGGGCACCGCCCCGGCGAGCAGCAGCGACTGCGCCGAGAGCGCGTCGGCGAGCGCGAGCCCCGCGCCGAACGCCCCGATCTGCCACCGCGGCGCGGGCACCTCGACGAGCATCGCGCCCGTCAGCGGCGACCTGACCGCCTCCGTCGAGGGCGCCGCGGGCAAGATGGCGCTCGTCGACGCCGCTGGCGGCGACGCCGACGCATGAGCCAGCACGAGCCACGCCGGGTTCCCGCGCCGCTCCGGGCCGCCCTCGGCCGGCCCGGGCTCCGCGATGCCCCACGCCGCCGGCGCCGCGTCGGTGCCGCCGATGCGCACCTCGCGGAAGCCGAGGCGCCCGAGGATCGCCCGCTCCCACGCGGTCGGCGGCGCCGCGCCGGACGCGCCGCCGGGGCGCGTCGCCGCCGCGACCAGCCGCGGCGCCACCACGGCGTCGAACAGCCTGAGCTCCTCGAGCGACGGCGGACGGAAGCGGCCCGGCTGGACCTCCGTCAACGACACCATCCGCTTCGCGAGCTCCTCCTCCAGCGTCCCGGTCCAGCGCACGGCCTCCGGCGCGCCGAGAGAGCGCGCGCCGACCGCCTCGGCGACCTCGCGCGGCACGTGCAAGCGCGGCGCGTCGCCGAGGGGCGTGGACGGCTCCGCCGCCGGGCGGAACGTCATCGCCGTCTCGGCGCCGAGCCCCAGGCCGATCGACACAACGGGCAGCCCCGCCGGCGAGCCGACCACGCTGAGCTCCGGCCCGTCGCCGCCGCCCGGCTCGACGAGGAGCACCTGGGGGTTCTCCATGGCGTCGATCATCGCGGCCACGAACGCCTCGTCGTGGCGCCGGATCGCCCCGTGGCGCGACAGGAGCACGACCCCCGCCGCGTCGAGCAGCTCCGCGACCCGGAGCGCCACCGCCGGCAGCGCCGAGCCGAGCTCGGTGGGCGCGGCCAGCACCAGCCACTCGGGCGCGGACGTCGGGCTCCGGCCGACGCGCTTGCGGATCGCCGCCCGCGGCGCGCTCGGCGTGTCGTCCGGATCGTCGAACCGCGGGCTCAGCACGTACCACGGCCGCTCGCCGTCGCCCTCCCGCGCCACCGACACCCGCGCGCGCTCCGCCGCGCCGAGCAGCTCGTCCGCCGGCCGCCCGTCGCGCAGCACGCTGCGCGCGAGCCGGTGGGCGATCCGCCGCGACTCGATGTCGGCGGCGATCGCGGCCGCCCTCGGGCGCGGGCCGGGCCGCGGCGCCGTGTCCGCCAGCACGAGCGACAGCGCGGCGCTCTCGACGCGCGGCAGCGGCCTCGCCGCGGCCGCGGGCGGCGGCGGCGCGCCGCCCCAGCCGAGCGCCACGAGCGCGTAGCCGACGCCGTTGCCGACGAGGAACGCGGTGAGCGACACCTGGATCGTCGGCATGATCACGATGCCGACGTGCTCCTTGTTCCACATCTTCACGGCGAGCAGGCTCGGGAGCAGGTAACCGAAGCCGAAGTAGTCGACCATCTGCAGCCCCGGCGCGTACCGCACCATGGCGAAGCCGATCGCCATCTTCACGAAAAAGCCGAGCAGGTACACGAAGATCATCCGCCGCGGCCCCACGAGCAGCATCCGCGAGAACGGGCGGACCGAGGTGATCCAGCGCGAGAGGTAGAAGACGACCAGCGCCTCGATCGTCGTCGTGAGCAGCTTCGTCGGCTCGTACCACGCCACGGCGAGCAGGCCGGGCACGAGGATGCCGTTGTAGTCCCACCCGTAGCGGACGTTGTTGCGCGCGCCGAGCAGCGCGCCGATGACCAGGATGATGTGGGCCTTCGGCAGCTCGAGGAACTCGAGCGACAGGCTCTCGTTGAGCACCTGGAAGCGCGAGACCGAGAGGTTCGTCGTCCGGAGCAGCACGCCGAGCACGAGCGCCGTCAGCGCCGTGACGAGCGCGAGCCGCGGCGCCGCGCGCAGGAGGCCGCTGTTCCAGAAGGCGTTCGCGATGAGCGGCACCAGCACGAGCCCGATGCTGTAGAGCTCCCGCGAGTGCACGAAGTCGTAGCGCGCCGAGACCTCGGGCACGACGAAGCCCTCGACGAAGAGCCGCACGATCACCGCGCCGACGATGAACAGGTAGAACCGCTCGCGCCCGAACGCCGTGGACCACGCGCCCGTCCGGGTGATCCAGCGGCCGATCAGCGCGACGAACAGGTACGTCACGATCGACTCCGCGACGATGAACACCGCGGTGACCGGGGCCGCGAAGAACACCGTCGCGAGGTAGCCGGGCACGACGAGCCCCGCGTACGTCCAGCCGAGCGTCTCGGTGAAGAACGTCCCGAAGACGAGGCCGATCAGGACCGCGGTGTGGAGGCTCCGATCGAGCCCGTTCGGTGGAAAGAGCGGCAGGTTCTCGAGCATGCGGCGGGACGGCGGCGGCGGGGCGGGTCGGCGCGCGCCGCCGCCCGGCGCGGTTGCCGGCGCGGGCGCGCTACGGCAGCGAGGTGGCCAGGCCGATCGCGCTCGGCGCGCCCCAGCCCGTCGGGTAGTCCCAGCCGGGCCCCGCGGCAAAGAACTCCGTCTCGCCGCGCACGACGTCGCGGAACGTCGCCTGCACCGCGGGGGTCGTATAGAGGATCGAGTTGAGGAACCCGGCGCGCGGCAGGCCCTGCGCGGCGCGGTAGCTGTTCACCACGGCGATGAGCCCCGCGAACGCGGGCGCCGAGAACGACGTCCCCCCGTACGTCCGCCACTCGCCGAGGTAGTAGACCCAGTACGGCCTCGGCGAGGTCGCGGCGTGCATGGCGACGTCCGCGACCGCCCGCTTGCCGCCGGATCCCTCGACGACCCCGACCTGCCAGGAGGGGATCGGGAACGAGAGCGTCGGGCCGGAGCCGGAGCCGGACCAGGCGCGCTCGTCCTCGACCTCGCCGTCCTCGTCGAGCGAGAGCGACGTCCCGCCGACCCCGGTCACGTACGGGCTCGCCGAGGGCGTGTCGGTCTGCGCCGAGTCGCCGGTCGCCGCGACCACGGTGATCCCGAGCGCCGCGGCCATCTGCGCCGAGCGGTGGTACTGGAGCCGCACGGCCGGGGGCTCGGAGTCCTCGCGGTGGGCGAACGAGTCCGTGATGACCGACACCTCGCCGCGGCCGATGGCCTCGTTGAACGTGTAGACCATCGACGTGTTGCGCGCGTCGGGGCCCTGGTACACCACGAGGTCCGCGCCCGGCGCGAGGCCGCCCGCCCACGACACGTCGAGCGTCGACTCCACATAGCGCGTCGAGACCGGCTCCATGGTCTGGACGACCAGCGGGTTCGCCCGCTCCACGCCGAGCGCCCGCCAGAACGACTGCAGGTCCTTGTACTTGAAGGTCGCGCCGATCGTGACCCCGAGCTTCACGCCCTCGCCGGTGAACCCGAGCTCGTAGAGTTCGTCGACGTCGTACGCGCCCGCGATCTGCGCGGGGGTCAGCCCGCCCTCCACGCCGGCCGGCGGATCCGGCTCGATCTCCCCGGCCTCGCCCGGGAGCGGCCGGGTGCTCGCCGCGAGATCCGCGGTGATGATGCCGGTCGTGCGATCGGACACCCACGTCGGCACGGTGAGCTGGCCGAGGGAGCCGAAGACGTCGAAGGGCGGATTCCCCGCCTGAGGGTTCTCCCGCTCGAAGACCCGGAGCTCCGTGTCGAAGGTCTCGTTGAACTGGCTCACCGTGCCGGTGAACTGGATCAGCAGCCGGTTCGTGGCCGTGAAGTTCACCTGCATCCCCTGCTCCTCGAGCCAGAGCTTCACGAGGTGCACGTCGCGCTCCCGCGGCGCGTACGCCGCGATCCACTCGTCCCGGGTGAGGTACTGGCGGAACCGCGGGCCCGCCGGGTCGTAGATCTCGGCGATCCGCTGCTCGATCAGCCCCGAGTTGCGGATCGGGAAGCCCATCAGCGCGCGGACCACCTCGTCGCCCCCGGCCACGCCCTTGTCGGTGTACACGCCCGGCAGCGGGCTCGGGATGCCGTCGGTGGCCTCGGTGGGCTCACGCTCCTCCTCGGTGAAGTCGGGCAGCTCGTCCGGCAGCTCCTCCCCACCGGCGCCGCCCGCCCCACCGGCGCCGCCCCCGGCCGCGCCGCCGCCGCCGCTCCCGGCCGCGCCGCCGCCGCCGCTCCCGGCCGCGCCGCCGCCGCCGCTCCCGGCCGCGCCGCCGCCGCCGCTCCCGGTCGCGCTGCTGGCGCCGCCGCCTGCGCCCCCGCTGCCCGAAGAATCTGCGATCTGCACACCCGACTCGCAGCCACAGCCAGAGGCCGAGAAGGCCACGCTGCTGACCAAGCTGAGCAGACCAAGGACGGGCGCGGCACGAAGCACAGGTGAAGCACGGCGCATACGCACCAAGGATTCAAACCCCTTCCGACAGGCCGATCCAGCCGAATCGTCACAGCGCGCTGACGTCGCATCACACGTGCGCCGCCCGCAACACAACGCGCGTCGGCGGAGCGTTGGGAGCATCACGTCGCACCCTGTCGCGAACCGCTTCGCCGCGGCGCCGCGGCCCGGGATTCACCGCGGCGCCACGGCCAGGTCGGAGATCGCGGCGCACCGGAGGACGATAGAGGCGGGCGCGACGGCTGCGCCTGGGGCCCTAGGGAGCGACCTTCTCGTCGCACAGCCGATGTTTTTGGCGCGGCGGACCCGGGTGGACAATTGTATTGATTCGACCACGATGCGACGCTCAGGCTGCCCGGGGCGTCCCGCGCCCCCCTCGAGGGCCGCGGCCTTCAGCGATTATGGCGAAGACTTACCGTCCGCGGATCCCCAAGCCCTTTCGCATCCCGCGCCCGATGGCCGCGCAGGCGGAGGCGACGCGCTTCGGGTGGCTCACGCCTGACGTGCTCTCGATCGTCGCGGGGGCGCTGATCGCCGCCGTGGCGCCGCTCGATCGGCTCGACTACGTGGCGCGCGGCCTCACCGCGTCCGCGCTCGCCGACGCCGCGCCTTCCGCGCAGGTGCTGCTCGTCACGGCCTCGCCCGAGGCGCTGCGCGAAGGGCTCTGCGAGCGCTCGCTCCCCGGGCTGCTCGAGCGCGGGCGCGCGCGCGGCGCGCTGCTGATCCCCCCGGCCGACGCGTTCTGCGGCGGCGCCGCGAGCCGCGCGGGCGCCGCGAGCGCCACGAGCGCCGCGGGCGCCGCGCCGGTCGTCCGGATGCCGCCCGAGCTGCTCCGCCTGAGCGCCGGCGATGTCGTCGGCTTCTTCCCGCTCGCGGCGGGGGAGCGCGCGCCGGAGCTCGGCGCGCTCGGCGTCTCGGCGGCGCCCTGGGTGCTCAAGAAGGCGCCGCAGAGCGTCCCGGCGGTCAGCCTGCGCGATCTGGCGGACGGCCAGGTCCCCGCGAGCGCGCTCGAGGGCCGCGTCGCCGTGGTCGCGGTGGGCGCCGGCGGCGTTGCGCCCCAGGCGGTCGCGACGTCGGCCCTGCCGCCGGCGAGGGGCGTCGCCGCGGTGCTCGGCGGGCTGCTCGACGGCGGCAGGCGCGCCTCGGCGCCGGCGTGGGTGCCGGCGCTGTTCGTGCTGCTCGCGGGCGGCCTCGTGTGGATCGCGCGCCGCCGCTACGGGAGCCTTGTCGCCACGGCCGCGCTGTTCCTCGGCGTGTTCGCGCTCGCGGCGGGGCAGGGCGTGCTCGCCGCGCGGGCCGAGGCGAGCCTCATCGCGCTGCCGAGCGCGCTGTTCGGCCTCGCGGTCGCGTTCGCGGGGGTCATGATCGTGCGCGGGCTCGTCGTCCAGCGCTCCGTCGATCGCGCGGCCGAGCTCATCCACCGCGCCGCGCTGTTCCGCATGCAGGGCGTCCACACGCTGCCGGACGAGGAGTTCTGGCCGCGCGTGGCGCGCCTCGCGGAGCAGGCGCACCCGGCCGATCTCGTGCTCGTCGCGGAGCTGCCCGCGGGGAGCTGGCACCTCCGGTTCTGGAACGATCGGCAGGGCGGCGGCGAGAGCCTCGTCGCCGAGCGCCGCAACGACGTCCGCCGCCCCCCGTACAGCAGCGAGCAGGGCGTGCCGGCGATCCGCCTCTCGCGCCGGTTCCTGACGAAGCAGGACATGCCGGCGGTCGTGGTCCCGCTCATCGCGTTCGGCGAGATCGAGGGGTACGTGTTCTTCTGCGGCCCGGTCGCCGAGCAGACGTTCTCGCGCGAGCCGGAGCGGGCCGAGCACGTCGGCCGCGAGCTCGCGCTGCTCCTGCGCAGGAAGCGCCTCGCGCGCACGGCGCACGGCGGCGCGGGCGAGGCGCGCGGCGGCCGCTCGCCGGAGGACGACCTGGTCGAGGGCGCGCGCGTCGCGCTCGACGACCTCCAGCTCTTCGGGTCGCTGCTGCGCAGCGCGCCGGTCGGGCTGCTGTACGCCGACGCCTTCGGCGACGTCCGCTTCGTCGCGCCCGAGTTCGCGAAGTGGCTGCGGGCGCGCGACGTCACGGTGCCTGCGGAGAGCGCGAGCGCGGCGCTCCCGCCCGGCTCGCTCACGCTGGGCGACGTCCTCGGCGCCACGTCCGCGAGCGACGCTGCCGTGTCGCTCTCCAGCGTGATGGCGAGCGACGACGGCATCGAGCTGAGCGTCAGCGCGCCCGAGCCGGCCGTGCTCTCGGTGCGCCCGCTGCGGCGCGAGTCCGACGGCTCCTCGTGGATCGCGGGCTACGTCGCCGCGCTGATCCCCGTCCAGCAGGCGGCCCCGGTGTCCGACAACGTGCGGCCGCTCGCCGTGCGCGACGCCGCCGATCCGCTCTGCGCCTTCCAGCTCGGCGACGTCGTGGCCGATGCCGTCGCGAGCGCCGCCCGCGCGACGGGCCGGGCCGTGCGGCTCGAGCCCATCCGCGGCGCCACGCACGCCCTCGGCCACCGCGGCGAGCTCGGGCAGGTGCTCGAGGCGTTCCTCACCGACGTCGCGGGCCGCGGGCTCCCTGGCCACGGCCCCGTGGTGTCGGTGCGCGAGGCGCCCCAGGGCGTGCAGCTCTCGATCCTGGACGTCGGCTTCGGCCTCGGGCTGCCGGAGTCGGCGCTCCAGCGCGTGCTCACCGCCCCTGGCTCCGCGCCGGCCGGCCTCGAGCCGCTCGGCCGGCTGATCCTGGCGGTCGAGGACAGCCACGGTCACGCCGAGCTCAAGACCAACGACGGCTGGGGCATCACCCTCACCGTCACGCTCCTCAGGGCGCACCCGCGCGCGTTCGTTTCCGCGAACGAGGGCGGCAAGCCCGCCGCGCAGCAGAACGTCATCGCGATCGGAAGGGCGGGGCCGAAGTAGGCGCGGGCGCCGGGGCGTGGCGTGATCAGGTCGCGGGCACGACGGAGATCTCGCCGGTGGTGTAGAGCGCCGAGGTGTCCCAGGCGAGGCCTGGGGCGAGCGGCACGGCGATGTTCACGGCGGCGAACGTCCCCGCGAGGTCACCGCCCCAGCCCAGCAGGGCGATGGTATGCCCGACCTGAAACGACACGGAGCTGTCGGCCGGCACGACCTCCAGCGTCCCATCGACGAGGAGATCCCCGTCGACCTCGAGAAGCGGCGAGGGGCTCGATCCCCCGACCGCAATCCTCAGGGTGGCCCCCGGTCCCTGGCTGTAGCTGCCGACGATGGCCGTCGCCGGGTGAGCCTCTCCGACCGAGAGCTCGCCCGACTGCGTGTTGGCGAGATCTCCCACGAAGCTGCCGGTCTCGAGGCGCCCGCCGGCGAAGTCGAGGTCGCCCTCCTCGACCTCCATGGCGCCCGCGACGAGGTCGCCGTCCTCGAGGCGCACGGAGGGCCCCAGGTAGGGATAGACGCCGACGACCTTCGGCGCGGTCCGGAGGAGGCCGCCGATGCTCACGAAGGCGTCCTTGCCGACCACGATCGACGGAGACCGATTGCCGCTGGCAAAGACGGTGACGTCGCCGCTGTTGAGCCATGACGCGTAGACGTCATTCACCTTGATGAAGGCCCCGCCGAGCTCGGAATGGATCTCGGTATCTTCCGTCACGAGGGTCCCGTATGCCCCGATGGCGAGCTCGCCATTTCCCTGCACCGTCCCCACGCGAAAGAGCCCCTGGTTGGTCCACGTACCACCCCAACCGCGCACGCTGGCCGCGGGGCTCATCAGCGCGTCTCGGTAGCCGATCCTGGCATTGATCGTGGAGACCTCGGCCCGGTCGATGTCCAGCGTGCCCAGGCTGTACATCCCCACGACGAACTCTCCTGTGCTCACCCACTTCGTCCCTGAGCCTGCCGCGGTCACGTGGCCGTTGCAGCTCGAGCAGCCCGACGCACCGCCGATGTAGACATTGTTCGAGAAGAAGCTCGCCCCTTGCTTGAGCTCGACGCTGCCCTGCGCCCTGAGGCCGACGTACGTATCCCCCAGGCTCGTCACGGTGGCGTCATACCCTTCGACGCGCAGGACCCCATGGTTCTGCGAGGATCGATCGCCCACCACGAGATCCTCGGTGAGCACCTCGGCGCCGCTCTGGACGACGAGCAGCCCATGACAATCATCGCCGCTGACGCAGATCTGGATGGATCCGCTGTTGGTCCACTTCGAGCCGTACCCGATGACCTGAACCGTGCCGCTGCGATCATTCCCCACCAATGCGCCCGCGCTGAGCAGCTGCCCGCCGCTCGCGACGATCACCTCCCCGCTGGTGAAGGTGGGCTCCCAGGGGTTGCTCGCGCCGCCCACGCGGAGGGTGCCCGACCCCAGATCCCACGGGTCACTCGGGTTTCCGGGCGACACATCCCCCGTGATGGTCACGTATGCGTGAGCTGTTCCCGCCATGCCCAGCGACGCAGCCGCGAGCAGGGTCGATAGAGCATATCGAATGTGCTTGTCCATGAATCATACCCTCCGCCAATGGTCCAATGGCCATGAGAGCCCACCGTCGCCCTGATACCCCCCGCGACGCGGAAGCGCCATGCGCGCGCAGTCCCCCACGATTAGATCTATAGATGAATCAGTCGACCACTGACAACACAATTTAGTAATTTAGCGCGACTTGATCCGGCGCATTCTGGTCCGGACGAGATGGGCCAGCCCGCAGAGATCAGGCCGTGAGCCTCCGCGGTTCCCTTGGCCGAGCACCGCAGGGTCAAGCGCGGTCGGACTCCGAGCGACTGGTCCAATGGTCATGAGAGTCCGCCATCGCCCTGATACCCCCGCGACGCGGGAGCGTCATGCACGCGCGGTCTCCCACGATTAACTCTGTATATGGGTCCGTCGACTATGGCAATACATTTTAGTAAATCATCGCATTTTCGTCGGGACGGGATGGTCCAGGCCGCAGAGATCAGGCCGTGAGCCCCCGCGGTCCCCGTGGCCGGGCACCGCGGGATCGCCGGAATGAGGGAGCCGCCAAGGCGCCATAAGACGCCAAGATCTTGATGCCCGAGGGTCCCCGCCGGGCACCACGAATCGATACGGTGCGCGTCCCTCCGATGCGGCGCGCAGCCGAGACATTCATGCCGAGCAGCGACGACGCGCCTTCCAGAGGAGGATCGCCGCGCGGCAGCGACCGACGCGGGACCGTAGTCCGCTCCCTGCGCACGCGCTCTCTGCTCTGCGCGCGAGACGCGATGATGCCGAGACATGTCAGGTGATCGACCCCGTCCGCAACCCTCGGACCGCGGAGGTCGGAGCGACGCGAACCCCGCCCCGCGGCCAGCGCTCCGGGGGTCAGCCGGGCACCGCGCCCCCGAGCCGGCCGACCCAGCGCCCCGCCTCGTCGACCGCCGCCCTGGCGAGCGCGGGGTCGAGCGGCACGCCCGCCCGCGCCAGGGAGCCGAGGTCGTGCAGCCGCGCGAGCACCGCGTGGGCCTCGACAGGCAGCCCGCCAGCCGGCACGAGGTCGCGGTACACGACCGTCACGAGCGCCGCGTGTGTCTCGGGCGCCGGCCCCTCCAGCAAGCCCGCGATGGTCCCGGCGAGCGCCTCGTAGGCCGCGCGAGCGGCGTCCGCGGCGAAGCCGGCGTCCAGCACCACCCGCGCGAGCCGGAGCCTCTCCTCGGCCGCCGTCCGGGCCGCCATCGCCCGCGGGCCCGCCGTCCGCGTGCGCCCGCCCCCGCCATGGCCCCCCGCCTCCGCGGCCGCTTGCTCCGGCGCCACCTCGTGCGCGGCAGCCGACATCGCCGCGTCGTTCGCCGGGGACGCCTCACCCCCCGGCCACCCGGACATCAGCGCCGGCACACCGGCGCCCGCCGCCCCTCCGTCCTCGGCGGGCGCGGCGGCGCTCTCCTCCACCGCCACGTCGCCTCCCTCCCCCGCCCTCTCGTCCGCCGCCGCCAGGACCTGCCGCATCTCGCGCAGCACCACCGAGAAGCTCGGCGCCGCGAGCTCCTCCACCGCGGAGTCGGCCCGGAGCGACGCCACCAGCACCTTGCGCTTCTCGCCCAAGATGCCCTCGATGCCTCGCTCGATACCCTCCTCGGCGCAGAGGTAGGTCACGCTCACGCTGCGCGCCTGGCCCAGGCGGTGCGCGCGCGCCGTGCGCTGGTCGAGGCGCGCAGGGTTCCACGGCAGATCCAGGTGAACGACGTAGCTCGCGGCCTGCAGGTTGAGCCCCACCCCGCCGGCGTCCGTGCTCAGGAGCACCCGCACCGCCGGGTCGTCCCGGAACCTGTCGAGCAGCGCCGGGCGGCGCTCTGTCGGCACGTCGCCGTGGAGCATGGCGTGGCCGACGCGCAGCCGGTCGAGCCGCTCGCTGGCCAGCTCGAGCATCCCCACCCACTCGGAGAACACGATGACCTTGTTCCGGGGCTGCGCCGTCACCTCGGCGATCAGCGCCTCCAGCTCGTCGAGCTTCGGCGACGCCTTCTTGCGGCGCCTCGGCTCGCACAGCTCCAGCGCGTTGCACGCCTGCCGCGCCTTCATGAGCATCATCATGAGCCGGTCCAGCTCCTCCTTGCGCAGCGCCCGGCGCTCCGCGATCGCGAGCAGCCGGGCCGCCTGCGCGCGGTAGTCCGCCTCGAGCTCGCGCTGCTCCCGCGTGAGCGGCGTGTACCGCGTCTGCTCGAGGAGCGGCGGCAGATCGAGCAGCACCTCGGCCCGCTCGCGCCGGAGCGCGACCGGCGCGACGCGGCGGCGCAGCTCCCCTAGGTTCCGGTAGCCGACGATCCTGCCCCGCTCGTCCTGGCGGTGGAAGTCGACGTTGTACCGCCAGAGCGGCCCGAGCAGCGCCGGGTCGACGAGCTGCAGCAGCGCGTACAGGTCGTCGAGGCGGTTCTCGACCGGCGTCCCCGTGAGGACGAACAGGAAGCGCGACGGGATCGCGCGCAGCGTCGCGGCCGTCTTCGTGCGGAAATTCTTCGCGCGCTGCGCCTCGTCGAGCACCAGCACGTCCGCCGCGAGCGCCTGGAGCCGCGAGAGCTCGCGCCAGGTGAGCTCGTAGCTCAGCACCGTGTACGCCGCCTCCAGCGCGAGCGCCCCCGTGCGCTGCGCGGGAGAGCCGCCGAGCACCGCGGCGCGCTCGCCCGTCCACCGCGCGATCTCCTGCGCCCACTGGTGCTTGAGCGACGCCGCCGTGACGATGAGGACCCGCCGCGCCTCGCCGCGCCGCCGCAAGAGCTCGGACGCCGCGATCGCCTGGAGGGTCTTGCCGAGGCCCATGTCGTCGGCGAGCAGCGCCCGCCCGTTGCGGAAGAGGTGGAGCACGCCCTCGCGCTGGTACGGGAAGAGCGGCAGCCCGAGAGCCTCCAGCGCGCCTTGCTCGCGGCCCGCCTGCGCCTCTAGCGAGCGCCGGCGGCGCTTGTGCCAGATCGCCCCCGCGAGCCGCTCCGCCGCCGGCAACGCCGCGTGGACGATCCGGGACGCGGGCGCGTGATTCCCGAGAGCTCCCTCCGACGCCATCCTCAGCAGGCCGCCCGCCTGGACGAGGCGCGTGCGCTCCTCGCGGAGCGACGCGGGCCACGCGCCGACCGCGAGCAGGCGCAGGCCATCCTGCGCGTCGACCGTGAGCGTGGGCCGCGCCGGTGCGTCGATCCGGGCGAGCGCGCGGCGCCACGCCGGACGCTCCGCGACCGCGCGGCGCACCGCCTCGAGGTGCTTGCACGTGCCGAGCTGATTGCCCAGGAAATCAGGGCAAGAGCAGGTGTCGTGGCGCGCGCTGGCGTCCACGAGATCGACGACGTACCGCCCCCCGCTCCCGCTCGCCACGGCGTAGTCGCCGTCGACTCGACCGCTGAGCGGCGTGACGGAGAAGGGCTCGCTGTGGGCTCGACAGACGCGCACCTCGCGCTCGTACCGGCGGACCGCGTCGATATCTTCGTAGTCATCGCATCGCGGGGAATCCCAGCGGGTCGGCTCGATCGAGGCAGGGCGCACGGCGCAGCTTTGCCGCGGCCGCCGGATTATCGCAACAGCCCAGAGGAGCGAGCCGAGCATTGCATTTGGAGTCATCCATTTCTCATCAAATCGAACGCCACGCGGCGCAGCCCCCTCGCGCAGCGCGGAGGACGTGCGATCTCGAGCGTGCACGAAGCTACCGGGTCGCTCGATCCCGCTCGAGCACCGGCGAGCGAGCCTGGCAAGCGGCGGCCTCTTGCGCAGCCCCGCTCCAGGAGCTCGCTGCCTGCCCGGGGAACCTCTCCGCACCGTCGCTGCGCGCCGCCGCGGGTGAGGCGCGAGGGGCTGGTGCTACAGTCGCACTTCGGTGAGGCAGCCGCCCTCGTCCTGCCGCGCGCCTTCAGGGCGGCGGACTTCGCGCATGGTCGTCGCCGCACGACGGACCCCCGGTGCCCGGCTCAGCTGAACGCCGCGCTCCTGCACGACCCCGCAGCCCTCCGTAGGATGCGAGCGCCGACCTGCTACGCCCGCGTGCGGTTAGAGCGGGCTCGTGTTTAGGTGCTGATCCAGCGCGTTCCGCGCGCCGGGGGCGATAGGCAACGATCCGCATAGCGTGGACCACGCGTCGCGCGCGCGCGACGAAGCCTCGGACACGATGTCGCTCGTGAGTTCGGGCGACGCATTGATCCTCTCCGGCCAGAGAAAACCGCAGGGTATCGTCTTCGGCCGGGGATGAGGGCGCCGGCTCGTCAAGCTCCGCGCCACCCGCCGCCGGATGTTCAGTGCGAACGACGACGGCTCCAGGGAGGTCACCGCCAAGCACCGCCAGGAGGGATAGCTCCTGATTTTCCCGCACGCCCGCCTTGCGCGCCAGAAGCGTGCGAAGCGCGCTTTCCTCTTCCGGCAGGTAGTTCTGGAAGGAGGGAGGCAGCCGGCCGCTCTGTCCGGTGTACTCCAGAGGTGCGGCCAGATGATCCTCGAACCAGCGGCCGAGCACGGGGCGGTCGGGGAGCGCCAGGTAAGCCTCATCGAAGCGGAAGACGACCCGCCCGTCCTGGTGCCGCTCTATCATGCCTACCGAAACGTCGCGGAGGAGAACGCGCAACATCATGGCTCAGTCCTCGCTCACGATCATTGAGGAGCGGGACGGGCTGTCGTCAGCGTTCCACTCGCCCTGGCGCTGGAAGTAGCGCTCGACCGTCTGGCACAGGATCGTTTCGCGGAGCGCGAGGAACCGCGCCGCGTCGCCGGTGCGCAAAGCCGCCCGCGCCTCGCTTGAGATCGCATGCGAAGCGAGCGTCGGTTCATCGCTCGTCGTGGAGATGGCCTTGATCAATTCTCGCGTCGGTAGCCGTGGGTGCAGGATGCGGTTCGCCAGGCCGGAAGCGCGTTCGTCCTCGGCGAGCCTGCCTCGCAGCACGGTAGGCACCTTCTCTTCCCCTGGAGCGGAGAAGAGCGCCGTCACGTCGAGCAACTCGCGCTCATCAGGTCTCGCGGACCCAACGACGCGAGCGCGCAGCACTGCAGCTTGCTACGCGCCCTGGCGAAGTGAAAGCTGCGGAGGTGCTGGACGTCCTCTGCCGGTGCGGTACCTGCCAGCGCCAGCAGCCGCTGGACCGATCCCTCTTCGTCGTCCTTCCGGATACAGGCAAGGTGCTGCCTCATCCCCACGGTGGCTCCGGTCAGGCGGGCGCCGAGCGCTCCGCGCCACAACCAACGGCGCAGCAGCAGGCGACTGCGATCTCGAGGCGTCGGAAATTCGTAAAAGAACTTTGACAGGACCACAATGGGCAAGGTGTAGGGCAGCAACTCGACGTGCGCGAAACCGGCATCCCGCCGGAGAAACACGATCGTCTCCCGTAGGGCGGCTTCGCGGGCGCCTGGCGCTGCCAGAAGAGCAGCGTTCCGATCGGATAGCCACGGTAAATACTGTCGAAAAAATCTAACCGATCGGAGTCTTCCCACCTGAGCGCACGCTGGAAAGGGGGGACACGAACCTTCCCCTCCTGTACCCTCGGGAGAAGCTCGTCGATCTGAAAAGCTTTCGCCTCGGGACGGCGATCGAGCTGCGGCGGTAACTCGGCGGAGCGGGGCATGGCCATGCCGCACCGAGTATATTCCGCTCCGTCTCGCGTGTCAGTCGGCAAGCGGACGCGCACAGCCCTGTTCTGGCCGACCCTTCCCAGGCGTCCCCCGATGCTTCCCGCTTCCCGCTTCCCGCTTCCCGCTTGATAGCACAGGTCACGCCAATCTGTATTCTCGGCATGGCTTTTCGAGCTCACAGGGGTCGTCGGGGCGCGGCTGTGCAGGACGGCATGCTGCCCCTCTGGGGAGCGCCTGCCCAGGCGCGCCGCTGGGCAGAGGGTCGCATCGCCGTCCACCTGCGCCCGAGCGGCGCCCCGATGCGTCCGGTTGCCCAGCGTGGCGCGTTTTCGAGGCGCAGCTTCATCGCAGGCTGGCCCGAGCTCACGGCGTCCGGCGAGGTCGCGCGGCCGCCGCGCCGCGCAACTCTCCGTCAGGTGGGGCCTCCGTCGGGCGGCGGCGTGCTGCTTGATCTGCGACGTGCGCTACTCGATCGACAGGGTGACAGCGTCTTCCGTCACGTCCGCCACCTCGATACTTCCGGTGAAGAGCTCCTCGAACGTGAAGTTGCGGAGGACGATCGAATAACTCCCCTCGTCGATCGCCGCCGCCGCGGTCGAGAACGAGTGCTCCAGGCCGTCGAGCTCGATGTCCCCTTCGAACTCACCCGACGTGATCCAGTAGGGAGTCCCCTCGACCAGCACGGGCACCAGGGCGCAATCGTCGTTCGTGGGCTCACCGTCGATGAAGTCGGTCTCCCCGACCCCCCAGGCCCCGTCCACGAACGTCGCGCAGCCCGCCGTGGCGGCTTCGTCGGAAGCGATCGCGAGCTCCGTCGTATCGAGGCTGCTGCCGCCCGCGCCGCCGCCGCCTTCCGCATTGCCGCCCGTGCCCGCGCCGCCGCCGCCTTCGGCGCTGCCGCCCGTGCCTGCGCCGCCGCCGCCTTCCGCATTGCCGCCCGTGCCCGCGCCGCCGCCGCCTTCGGCGCTGCCGCCCGTGCCCGCGCCGCCGCCGCCTTCGGCGCTGCCGCCCGTGCCTGCGCCGCCACCGCCCTCCGCCTTGCCGCCGGTGCCCGCGCCGCCGCCACCTTCGGCAGTCCCGCCCGCGCCGCCGCTACCAAAGCTGATCTCATCATCCCCGCAGGCAACCAGCAAGCACCCAAGAAAGACGATCGAACTCCACTTCATGCGCACCTCGGCTCTCTGTGACGCGCGGTAGCGTAACATGAGCTACAGGTACGCCAAAAATATCGGCCCGCACGGCTGAACCCGCACTCTCGCGACGCGCCCGCGGCGGTCGCTCCGAAATGCGGGAGGTCGCCCCCACCGCTCCGTCATGGAGCCTTCGTCACCACCGAAGGAAGAATGCTCGCCGACGCGGAATGACGCTCGATGCTACGCCGGCGCCGCGGCGCGCGTCCGGCGAGGACGGCCGCGGCTCCCCGCCCTCCCGCCGCTCTTCTCAGCCCCTCAGGACCCGATCCGGATCCGCTTCTTCAGCGCGGCGAGCTCGTCGTCGACCGCCGACCCGCCCGGCTTGTCCGCGCTGCCGGCGCCGGCGCTGCCGCGGCCGTGCTCGAGCTGGGCGAACTTCGCCTCCAGCTCGGCCGCCGAGAGCCCGCCGCCGGAGATCGCCTCCTCGATCTCGCGCGACGCCGCGACCTGCGCCACCTGTCCCTCGACCTGCTCCTCCATGCGCCGGAACTCGGAGAAGGCGCTCTGGCCGCCCCTCGCCCCGAGCCCCTCGGCGCCGCCGCCGGCGCGCTGCTGCTGGATCTGCGCCGCGAGCGTGCCCTTCCGCGCCTGGAACTCCTCCTGCTTGGCCTCCATGCGCTCGAGCTCGGTCTTCATCGAGAGCACCGCGGAGCGCTGCTCCGCGCGCATCGCCTCGGCGCGGTCGCGCTCGCCCACCACCCGCTTCTTCTGCACGAGCGCCTCGCGCGCGAGCTTCTCGTCGTTCGCCTTCAGCGCGAGCTCGGCGCGCTTCTCCCACTTCTCCGCCTCGGCGTCGAGCTCGTCGACCTTCTTGCGCAGCACCTTCTCGGCCGCCACCGCGTCGACCAGCTCCTTCCGCGCCGCGCGGACCTGGTCCTTCATCTCCTCGACGATGAGATCCAGCGACTTTTTCGGATCTTCCGCCTTGTCGAGGAGCGCGTTGACGTTGCTCGAGATGACCTTTCCCATCCGGTCGAAGATGCCCATGCCGCTAGCGTGCACCGCCCCGCCGCCCCTGTAAAGCGCCCGCGCGCGGGGCCGCGGGCGCCCCCGCGGCCCCGGGGAGACCGGCGATCAGGGCGGCGGCGGGTACGCCGGACCGAAGCTCGACTCCACCGACGACCGCGTCGTCAGCAGCGGCGTCTTCAGCGTCTCGTCCTCGTACAGCGGCCTCACCACGCAGGTGTCCTCCCCGCACTCCCCCCCCTCGACGAACGCGACGTCGGCGACCAGCCAGTACCGGGTGCTCCCGTCGGCCGGCGCGAACGTGACGGGCGCCTCCGGGTCGTAGAACCCCGTCGGGCCGAGATCCGCTCCGAGGGAGCCATTGCAGAAGATCTTGATCCGCGGGTGAACCGCGTAGTTCCGGCCATGCGCCGAGTAGTAATGGACGCCGATCCGCGTCCACTGCCCGAACGGCGGAAAATCCACGTTGATGTTCTCGGGCGCGCAAAAATCATCGCTGTCCGGGTCCGTGACGTCGGGGTCGCACGTGATGTTGTCGATATCGAGCCGCGGGTTGTAGCAACCCTGGCCGAGATCGCGCCACGCCTGCCCGGCGCCGCGAGGGGCGTAATAACACGTGTTCTTGGCCTCCTCCGGGTCCAGATACCAGCTCACCGGCTCCGGCGGCGACGCGCCGTCGCTGAACCACCGGAGCTCCGGATCCGACCCCAGCGTGTCCACGGTGCAGTTGTTGTAACCGCAGTCGTCCGGCGAGCCGGCGACCGCCCACGGCCGCGTGTCGCCCGGCTTGTGCAGGTGCAGATCGAGATCCACCCCTTCGCCACCGAGGTCGTGCTCCCACTCGAGCTCGACCCGGAGGCCGGGCGCGCCGACGTAAAGGGCATACTCGCACGAGCCGGTCGCGCCGTCGGCGAGGCGCTTCGTGTAGATGACCTTGTACTCCCCCGACTGGAGCGGCTTGTAATCATCCGCCGGGCTCGCCCCGGAGACCGCCGGACACGGGTCGATGCCCGCGGGGCAAACGACGCTCCAGGTCTCCGAGCCAGGCTCGGCGTCCACGCTGAACGTGCCTGTCCCCTCCTTCAGATCCACGTTCGCGAACGGAGGCACCCTCAGCGCGTGGCACCCCGCGGGGTTCTCGCTGAAGCACGCCTCGGTCGCGTGGCTGCCGCCGACGCAGGGCCCCCAGACGCCCACCTCGTTGCAAAGCTCGGTGCCCGGAAAACACCCCTCCGCCCCGCGGTACGACGGATCGCCCATGAAGCACGCGTGCGCCTGCCCCGCGACGCAGGAGCACGTCTCGTCGACCTGACCGTCGCAGTCGTCGTCGAGGCCGAGGTGGTTGAGATCGCAGAGCTCCTCGGGACCGCACTGGGTCCCGCACGGGTTCACGGCAGCATCGCCGGCGCCGGCGTCGTCGTCGCCAGGGGCAGCCCCGCCAAGGCCGTTATCCGGAACGAAATCACCGCTGCCGCTGCCGACCTCGGGCGCGCCGCCGCCGCCCGCGCCGCCTCCGCCGTCGCCGGGCGCGCCGCCGCTCGCGCCGATCTCGACGTGCGGACCCGAGGCGTGACAGCCGACCGCGACGAACGCACCCGATGTCGCGGCCCCGAGAAATGCGAGGAGCGCAGAGGAGACGCCGAGATGACGCATGAAACCTCCATGTCTCGCCAGCGCGCGGTGGAGCGGCTCGGGCAGGCAGGCGCGCCCGGCGAGACACCGGCGATGAACAGCGAGGTTCCTGGTTTAGCAGACTTGGCGAGATACCAAAGCTCGCACGAGCGTAATCAAAGCACGCTCGTGAGAACGGATGTCCCGACGCCCTGTCCGGGCATATGTCGCCGGAGGGTGGGTGTCAGTCCGTCGCGCGCGGACCCCTCGCGGCCTCGGCCGCGAGCGCCGCCTGCGCCGCGGCGAGGCGGGCGATGGGGACGCGGAACGGGGAGCAAGACACGTAATCGAGCCCCGCCCGCTCGAAGAACGCAATCGAGCTCGGATCGCCGCCGTGCTCGCCGCAGACACCGAGCTTCAGCCCGGGCCGCGCCGCGCGCCCACGATCCCGGCCGATCTCCACGAGCTCTCCGACGCCCGGCACGTCCAGCGACTGGAACGGATCCTTCGCGAAGATGCCGGCCTCGACGTACGCGCCGAGGAACCGGCCCGCGTCGTCGCGCGAGATGCCCAGCGTCGTCTGCGTGAGATCGTTCGTGCCGAAGCTGAAGAACTCGGCCTCCTCGGCCAGCTCGCCGGCCCTGAGCGCGGCGCGCGGGAGCTCGATCATCGTCCCGAACCGGACGTCGACCCGCCGCCCCTTCTCGGCGAAGACCTTCTCGGCGACCCCCTCGACGAGCTCGCGCGTGAGGGCGAGCTCGCGCCGGGTCATGCTGAGCGGGATCATGATCTCCGGCTCCACGTCGATGCCCGCCGCCGCGACCTCGCACGCCGCCTCGAGGATGGCGCGCGCCTGCATCTCGTAGATCTCCGGCGACGTGATCGCCAGCCGGCAGCCGCGGTGGCCGAGCATGGGGTTGTACTCGGCGAGCTCCTCGCTCCTGCGCTGGAGATCCTCCGCGGAGACGCCCGTCGCCCTCGAGAGCTGCTGGAGCTGCGCCTCGTCCTGTGGCAAGAACTCGTGCAGCGGCGGATCGAGCAGCCGGATCGTCACCGGCAGGCCGGCCATCTCCCGGAAGACGCCCACGAAATCGCTGCGCTGGAACGGGAGCAGCTTCGCGAGCGCGCGCCGCCGCCCGAGCTCGCCGTCCGCGAGGATCATCTCGCGCACCGCCTGGATGCGCTCCTCGTCGAAGAACATGTGCTCGGTGCGGCAGAGCCCGATGCCCTCGGCGCCGAAGTTGCGCGCCGTCCTCGCGTCGTGCGGCGTGTCGGCGTTCGACCGCACCCGGAGGCGCCGGACCGCGTCCGCCCAGGCCATGAGCTCCTCGAACTCGCCGCTCAGCGCCGCCGGGATGGTCGGCACCGCCCCGAGGTAGACCGTGCCGGTGCCGCCGTCGAGCGTGATGAGATCGCCGTCCTTCACCGTGATCGTGCCGGTCGCGCGCCCGTGATCGTCGTAGATCGTCACCGCCATCCGTCCCTGGCTCACGCTGATGGCCGAGCAGCCGGCGACGCAGCTCTTGCCCATCCCCCGCGCCACCACGGCCGCGTGGCTCGTCATGCCGCCGCGGGCCGTCAGGATCCCGCGCGCCGCCTTCATGCCGTGGATGTCCTCCGGCGACGTCTCGGACCGCACGAGGATCACCGCCCTGCCCTGGCCCGCGCGCCGCTCCGCCTCGTCCGCGCTGAACACCACCTGCCCCGTCGCCGCCCCGGGGCTCGCGGGCAGGCCGCGCGCGAGCAGCGACTTCGGCGCGCTCGGGTCGATGCTCGGGTGCAGCAGCTGATCGATCGAGCCCGGATCCACCCGCAGGATGGCCTCCCGCTGGCTGATCAGGCCCTCCTTGGCCATCTCGACCGCGATGCGCACGGCCGCGCGGCCCGTGCGCTTGGCGGTGCGGCACTGGAGCAGGAAGAGCTCGTTCTGCTGGATCGTGAACTCCAGGTCCTGCACGTCGCGGAAGTGCTGCTCGAGCTTGCCCTGCACCTCGACGAGCGCCGCGTACGCCGCGGGCATCCGCGCCTCGAGCGAGCTCTCGTCGTCCACGCCGCCGCCGCCCTCGCCGGCGCCGATCCTCGACAGCGGGTGCGGCGTGCGCACCCCCGCGACGACGTCCTCGCCCTGCGCGTTGGGGAGCCACTCGCCATAGAAGCGCCGCTCTCCGGTCGACGGATCGCGCGTGAACGCGACCCCCGTGCCGGAGTCGTCGCCCAGGTTGCCGAACACCATCCCCTGGACGGTGCAAGCTGTCCCCCAGGCCTCCGGGATGTCGTGCATCTTCCGGTACACCTGGGCCCGGTGGTTCTTCCAGCTATCGAATACGGCGCCGATCGCCCCCCAGAGCTGCGCGTAGGGATCGTCGGGGAACGGGCGGCCCGTCGCCCCGAGGACGATATCCTTCTGGCGCTGGATCAAGGCCGCGAGCGACTCCGGATCGAGCTGGGAGTCGGGCACCTTGCGCTCGAGCTCGGCGGAGTTCAGGCGCGTCGCGTCGACGCCGAGCTTCGCGGCGGCCTGCCTGCGCGCGCGGCCGAGCGCCTCCTCGAAGCGGTCGCGGGGCACGCCGAGCACGATATCGGCATACGCCAGGATGAACCGCCGATAGGCGTCGAGCGCGAATCGCTCGCTGCCCGTGCGCCGCGCGAGCCCCCGCGCGATCTCGTCGTTCAGGCCGAGGTTCAGGATGGTATCCATCATTCCCGGCATGGACGCGCGCGCGCCCGAGCGGACCGACACGAGCAGCGGCGCCTCGGGGCTGCCGAACTCCGCGCCGCGCAGCGACTCCAGCCGGCCGATCGCCGCCTTGATCTCGTCCGCGACGCCGGCGGGGAGCGCCTTGCCCGAGGCGTAATAGGCGTTGCAGACCTCGGTGGTGACCGTGAAGCCCGGCGGCACCGGGATGCCGAGGCGGGTCATCTCGGCGAGCCCCGCGCCCTTTCCGCCGAGCAGATCCTTCTGCTGTGCGTCCCCGTCCGCCTGCCCTGCGCCGAAGAAATATATCGATCTCCCCATGGCGGGCGCACGCTAGACCGTCCTCGCAGTCGGGTCGAGAGCCCTCGAACGGCGGAGTGGAGGTACGACGGACGGCCGACCGCCGACGGCCCCTATCGGATCCAGAGCCGTCGGAACCGCGGCGTGCACCTCACGCGTGCACCTCACAAAAATACCGGCTCTCGACGGCGGACGAGCTATGAAGCCGCGCATGAAGCGCTTCTCTCTCGTCCTCGTTGCGATGTTCGCCGTCCCCCTCACCGCGTGCGACCAGAAGCCCGCCTCACAGGCGATCGCCGACGCGCCGGTGAGCGCCTCGGTCAAGCCGGCCCCGCCGCCGGCGCCCACCCCCGAGCCCGCCGCCTCGCCGCAGCCGCCGCCCGAGCCCGCCGGCCTGCCCGCGCCGCCGGACGTCGCGGCGCCGCCCGCCGACGCGCAGAAGACGGCATCGGGCCTCGCGTCCAAGGTGCTGGCGCCGGGCAAGGACACGGCGCATCCCGGCCCGGACGACAAGGTGACGGTCCACTACACGGGGTGGACCACGGACGGGAAGATGTTCGACAGCTCCATCGTCCGCAACGAGCCGGCCACCTTCCCGGTGGGCGGCGTGATCAAGGGGTGGACGGAAGCGCTCCAGCTCATGAGCAAGGGCGAGAAGCGCCGCCTCTGGATCCCCGGGGCTCTCGCCTATGGCGACACGCCGGCCCAGCCGGGCGCCCCGGCCGGAATGCTGGTGTTCGACGTCGAGCTGCTCGACTTCGCCCCCGCGCCGAAGCCGCCGCCCGCGCCGAAGGACGTGAAGGCGGCGCCGAAGACCGCGAAGAAGACCGCCTCCGGGCTCGCCTACCAGGTCCTGCAGAAGGGCACGGGCACCGAGCACCCGAAGCCGACGAGCCGCGCCGTCGTCCACTACACGGGCTGGACGACCGACGGGAAGATGTTCGACAGCTCCATCGTCCGCGACGAGCCGGCCACCTTCCCGGTGGGTGGCGTGATCAAGGGGTGGACCGAGGGCTTACAGCTGATGGTGAAAGGCGAGAAGGCGCGATTCTGGATACCGGCCGACCTCGCTTACGGCGACAAGCCCACACGGCCCGGCGCGCCCGCCGGCATGCTGGTGTTCGACGTCGAGCTCATCGACTTTCGCTGAACCGTCGGCCGGCGCTTTACATCCGGCCGACTGCCTGGTCACATGATGGCTGCGAGCGGCCAGGCATGCTGACATCCATCCGACTCAGGAACTTCAAGAGCTTCGCCGATCAAACGGTGGAGCTGTCCCCCTTCACGCTGCTGCTCGGGGCCAACGGCTCCGGGAAGAGCAACTTCCTCGACGCCCTGCGCTTCCTGCAGGGCGTCGGGCTGGATCTACCCCTGTGCGACATCTTCCGCGGTCGCGTCGACGGCAGGCGCGAGGTGTGGCCGGGCCTGCGCGGCGGCACGCAAGGGGCCACGCACAGGGGCGCCAAATCGTTCACCATCGAGAGCCGATGGGCGATCGGGAAGGAGGAGCTCACACACAAGATCACGTGTCAGGTCGAGCCTGACGTGATCGTGGAGCACGAGTCGCTCGAGGCGAAGTCGGCCGGGGGCCCGCTCTTCGACACGCCGGCGTCGGCGCTGAAGGGGCTCGAGGGGTTCGCCTCGGGCGGAGCGATGAAGGCGGCGTCGAAGAAGGGCCGCTCGATGCGGATCGCATCCATGGATCGCAACCCCGCCCGGCGCAGCCTGCTCGGCCAGATAGAGCACCACCGCGGGCGCGGCGAGGACGTGAGCCTCGCGGACGTCATCGCGCTCTGCAACGCGCTCCAGGTCGCGATGCGGAGCGCGCTGTCGCTCGACATCGATCCTTCGCGGATGAGGGGTTATGTGCCGCACGAGATAGAGAACCTCGGCGCCGGCGGGCAGAACCTCTCCGCCGTGCTCCGCTGGCTCTGCCAGGAGGCCGAGCACAAGGCCGATGTGCTCGGCTGGGTGCGCTCGATCTTCGCGCCCGAGATCGAAGATATCGAGTTCGCCGAGACGGGCCTCGGCGACGTCATGATGGTGCTCGTCGAGAAGGGCGGCGCCCGCGTCCCGGCGCCGAGCCTCCCGGACGGCGCGCTGCGCGCGCTCGGCAAGATCGCCGGCGTGCTCACCGCGCCGGAGGGGTCGCTCCTCCTCGTGGAGGACCCGGACGCCGGCTTGCACCCCGAGCGCGCCGCGGTGCTCGCGCAGCTCCTCGAGGGGGCGGCGCGGCCCTCCGTCTGCCAGATCGTGGCGACGACGCACTCGCCCGCGCTGCTCAGGGGGGTGTCGAAGCAGGGCCTCAGCCGCGCGATCGCGTTCCAGCGCGACCCCGAGACCTCCGCCACGACGACGCGCCGCCTCGCCGACCTCCCGCGCTTCGAGGACCTGGCCGAGCGCGATCCCGGAGAGCTGCTCTCCTCGAAGGCGCTCTCCGCGTAGACGCGGCGAACCAACCCCCTGTACAGCTCTATCATTGCATTGCAGTGTCGCGGGCTCGCGATAACGATAACCAATTTCATTTTCTTGAAATGCGTTGTGGCTGCGCACAAGGCCATCTAGGGTCCTCCGCGAATCGACAGCGCGGCGCTCGCCGCGCGAACACAGCGTCAAAGAGGTCCTCACATGCTTTCTCAGAAAACTGCACTTCAACTGGTCCTCTGTCTGACCATCGGGTTCTCGGCGGCTGCCTGCTCTGACGATGGTGGCGAGACCGACACCAGCACCAGCACCAGCGCCAGCAGCTCGACCAGCAGCAGCACCAGCAGCAGCAGCAGCGCGGGCCAGGGCGGCGGCACCGGCGGGACCGACGGCCAGGGCGGCGGCACCGGCGGCTCGGATGTCGGTACCGGCGGCCAAGGCGGCACCGGCGGCGCGGATGTCGGCACGGGCGGCCAGGGTGGCGGCACCGGCGGCGCTGGCACCGGCGGCGAAGGCGGCTCCGCTCCCAGCGACCCCCTCTGCGGCGCGGACACCGCGACCTTCGCTGACGTGCGGCCGATCCTGACGACGAACTGCGCGGGGTGCCACGGCAACGCCGGCCCCGCGGCCGCCGGCCTCGATCTCCGCGCGAACGCGGCCCATGGCGAGCTCGTCGACGGGGACAGCACGGAATGCGCCGGCAAGATGCTCGTCGTGCCGGGCAAGCCGAGCGAGAGCTACATCATCAACAAGGTGCGCGGCACCGGCCTCTGCGGCGACGACACGCGCATGCCGCCCCCGGCCTCGGGCATGGCCCTTCCCGAGGCCAGCATCAAGAAGATCAACGACTGGATCTGCGCCGGCGCTCCCCAGTGAGCCCCTCGGCCCGGCTCAGCGCCTGTCCCTGCAGCGCAGGCGCTCAGTAGACCTTGCAGCGCGCGCCGCCCGCGGCGCGCGCATACGGGATCTTCGCGCTGCGCCCCTTCACGTAGATCGCCCCGCCCGGAGCGGGCCTCGGGATCACGGCGCCCGTCGCGAGCGGCCGTCCTGTGGGCAGCTCCTCGACCTCGATGACGATATCGTTCCCCTCCTGATCGACCGCCGAGATCGAGGGTCGCCGGCTCTCCTCGTCGGGAGCGCCGCCCGGGCAGGGCACCCCGCGCGCGCTCAGCGCGATGGCCAGCGTATTGGCCGAGGTCTCCGGCGCGCCGGCGGCCCACTGGAACCTGGGATCGCGCGCTTCCCCCACCTCCACGGCCAGGCAGCTGCAGCGCTCCTTGCGCGAGTCGGCGCGCGCGAGCGAGAGATCGTGCCGCACGCCCACCCACGACGAGGGCGCCCGCTCCTCGGGCGTCGACGGGGCGCCGCCGAAATCGTCGGACGCGCCGAAAGCCCTGCGCGGCGCCTTCTTCTTCGCGCCCGCCTGATCCGCCGGCGCGGCGGGATCGACGGTGTCGCCCTCCCAGAACGCCGCGGCGCCAGCGTGCTGGTTGCCGCCGCAGGCGGCGAGGAAGACTCCGGAGAGGAGCGCAGCGAAGCGCGCAATCTGGACGCCCGAGGGGAGCATGCAGCGCGATCTTCGCACCGGCGCCGCCGGCGGCCAAGGTTTGTGCTGAGTCGGAGAGAAAAGAGAGAGAAACGCTGCTAGGCGAGAACACACACGCTGCGCGCCGGACGCCCGGCGCGCAGCGCAGGAGCCGTCACTTCGGCTTGATCTCGGTCAGGACGAGCAGGTAATCCGGCGAGTTGTTCGGCGACAGCTTCGCGTACGGGTTCTCCTTGCTGGGCCACCCGACGAAGCGCTTCGTGCTGTACTCGCCCCAGGACGGGTTCTTGAACAGCGGGATGACCGGCACCTGCGTGGCGTAGATCATCTGCAGCTCCTCGACGATGCTCTTCTGCTCCGCCGGATCCGTCGCGGCCGCGAACTTCTTGAACAGCGGCTCGGCCTCCTTGGCGGAGAAGCGGTGCCAGTTGCGGTTCGAGACCTCGCCGACGGCCTTCACGAACTCCGGGGCCATGAGATCGCGGTAGTAGTTGAACGGCGTGGGCTCGGTGTTGGTCCAGCCCATCGACATGTCGAACGTGCCCTTCTGGAGCGCCTCGAAGAACGCGCTGAAGTCGTACGTCTTCAGCGTGGCCTCGATGCCGACGGCCTTCAGGCTCTGCGTGGTGATCTGGACCGCGCGCACCCAGTCGGACCAGCCGGTCACGACGTTGATGTCGAACTTCAGCGGCTTGCCGTCCTTCGCGCGGATGCCGTCGGCGCCCTTGGCGTAGCCGGCCTCGTCGAGGAGGGCGTTCGCCTTGGCCACGTCGAAGGTCGTCCAGTCGCCGGCCGCGGCGGCCTTGTCGCTGCGCCAGCGCCCGTAGGCGTCGTCGAGCCCGGTCCCGTCCGCGCCGACCGTGTAGCCGTTGACCGCGACCTTCGCGATCTGGGCGCGGTCGATGGCCATGCTGATGGCCTTGCGCAGCTTGATGTCGTTGAACGGCTTCTTCGTGGCGTTCGGGTAGAGCGTCACGGTGCCGCCGACGAGCGGGAACCAGTAGTGGTTGTTCTCCGGGTCCTTGGCGACGTAGGTCTTGTCGATGTCGGGCACGAAGTTGCCGGCCCAGTCGACCTCGCCGTTGATGAGCGCCAGGTTCGCCTGGTCGTTGCCCGGGTACGCCGGGAAGCGGAGCCCCTCGACCGCCGGCTTGCCCTTCTGCCAGTAGTTCGGGTTCTTGCCGAGCTCGTAGATCTGGTTCTGGAAGGTCTTCACCTCGGTGAAGGGCCCCGTCGCGACCGGGTTCTCGTTCGTGAACGTGACCGGGTCGGCCACGTCCTTCCACTTGTGCTCCGGCACGATCGGCTGATGGCCGATGTAGGTGAGGCCGGGGACGAACGCCTCCTTGAAGATGAACTCGACCGTGCTGTCGCTCTTGGCCTCGACCGACTCGACGAGCTTCCACACGCCCGTGAGATCGAGCGCCGGGAACTTCTTGAGGAGCCCGAACGTGAACGCGACGTCCTTCGCCGAGAAGGGTTGTCCGTCAGACCACTTGACTTCGGGGCGGGTCGTGAAGGTGAGCTTCTTGTTCGCGTCGCTCCACTCGTACTTCGTGGCGAGCCACGGGACGTACTCGCCCTTCATCGTGTTGTACACGATCATGGGCTCGTAGATGCCCGCGACGGTGGGGAAGCGCGTGGCCCCCTCGCCGAGAAGGGGGTTGAAGTTGCGTACCCAGGACGCCTGCTGCTCCCTGGAGATGGTGACGAACTTCGCGCCGCCCTTCGCATCGCCCTTCGCAGCGGGACCGGCTGCAGCCCCGGCCGAGCCCGCGGGCGCCGTGCCACCGGACTCGGACCCCTTGTTGTCGCAGGCCGCCGTGGCGCCGACGGATAGGACGAGCGCCGAAAGGGCAAAAATGCGGCGCGACATGGATCGACTCTTCATAAGCTTGCTCCCTACGCGGCGACCTCGGTCGCCCACGACGATCCTCTCACTCGACCGACAGCTCGCAGCGCCGCAGCGCAGCGACAACAGCAGACCGTACGGCGGCGCCACGGATGAGCCGCGACTGCGGCGACCTGACGCCGGCGCACTCTACCGGCCGAGGTAGAGAAGTGTCAACCTGACGAATCGAGGGATTCCCCGGCCACCGCGCCGCCCGCGACCTGATCGGATGCGCACGCCGGGGCCGCGGCGCACCGCAGCAAGCCGCGCGCGCGCTCGCTTTCATCCCGCGCGTTCCCGCGCGCTCAGAACTCGGCCGGATCGCTGTAGGTCCCCAGGACGTCGCGCAGCACGTCGCAGATCTCCTGCTCGGTCGCGTACGCGCTGGCCGCCGCGATGAGGGGCGGCATCAGGTTGTCACGGCCGCGCGCGGCGCTCCTCACGTCGGCCAGGGCGCGCCGCACCCGGTCCTGATCGCGCTGGGCCTTGACCCGGGCCAGGTTCTCGCACTGAACGCGCTGCACCCCCTCGTCGATCCGGAGGAGGGGGATCGTCTTCTCGCCCACGGCGGCGTAGCGGTTGACGCCCACAGTGATCCGCTCGTTCGATTCCAGCTCTCGCTGAAACCTGTAGGCCGATGCGGCGATCTCGCGCTGCGGATACCCCTTCTCGATGGCGGCCACCATCCCGCCCATCTCGTCGATCCGCTGGATGTACTCGAGGGCCTCCTTTTCCAGGCGGTCCGTGAGCCACTCCACATAATAGCTCCCGCCGAGGGGATCGATGGTGTTCGCGACCCCGCTCTCGTGGGCGATGATCTGCTGGGTCCGGAGGGCGATGGTCACGCTCTCCTCGGTCGGGAGCGCGTACGTCTCGTCGAGCGAGTTCGTGTGGAGCGACTGGGTGCCGCCGAGCACGGCGGCGAGCGCCTGGAGCGAGACGCGGACCACGTTGTTGTACGGCTGCTGCGCCGTCAGCGACACGCCGGCCGTCTGCGCGTGCGTCCGGAGCTTCATGCTCTCGGCCTTCTTCGCCCCGTACCGCACCTTGAGGAACCGCGCCCACATGCGGCGCGCGGCGCGGAACTTCGCGATCTCCTCGAAGAAGTCGCTGTGGACGTCGAAGAAGAACGACAGGCGTGGCGCGAAGGCGTCGACGTCGAGGCCGCGCGCGACGCAGCTCTCGACGTAGGCGAGCCCGTCCGCGAGCGTGAACGCGAGCTCCTGCGCGGCGGTCGAGCCCGCCTCGCGGATGTGGTAGCCGCTGATCGACACCGAGTTCCACCGCGGCACCTCGCGCGCGCAGAACTCGATCATGTCGGTCACGACGCGCATCGCCGGGCGCGGCGGGACGAGCCAGGCGTGCTGGGCGATGAACTCCTTGAGGCAGTCGTTCTGCACGGTGCCGCCGATGCGGCTCCGCGGGATCCCGCGCTTGTCGGCGAGCGCGATATAGAACGCGAGCAGCACGGCGGCGGGGCCGTTGATGGTCATCGACGTCGTCACCTGGTCGAGCGGGATGCCGTCGAAGAGCACCTCCATGTCGCGGAGCGTGTCGACCGCGACACCGCACATCCCCACCTCGCCGAGCGACCGCGGAGAGTCGGAGTCGTAGCCCATGAGGGTCGGGAAATCGAAGGCGGTCGACAGGCCCGTCTGGCCCTCTGCGAGAAGGTACTTGAACCGCGCGTTCGTCTGCTCCGGCGTGCCGAAGCCCGCGAACATCCGCATGGTCCAGAGCCTGCCGCGGTACATCGTCGGCTGGACGCCCCGCGTGAACGGGTACTCCCCGGGCAGCCCGAGATCCGCCGCGTGGTCGACCGGCGCGTCGGCCGGGGTCGCGAGGTCGGGGACGTCGATGCCGCTCCACGTGGTGAAGCGCTCGCTCCGCGGCGGGAAGCGCGCCGACGCCTCGGCGACCGGGCCCGCGCGCCACGCGGCCACCGCGCGCCGGAGCGCCGCGAGCCCTGCCTCGTCGAGCGCGAGCCCCTCTCCGCCCCCGCCGTTCGTGGAGCGGAGCGCGTCGGCGTTTTCCGGGGACCCGACCGCTCGGTCCGCCGCGGTCTCCGGAGGGGGGGTGATCTCTCGAGGCGCCATGGCCGGCATTTTAGCGCGGCGCGCGCGCGGCGACGCCAGGCAATGCCGGCGAACGCGCCGGGGCGGCGGGCGTGCGCCGCATCACGGGCAGTCCGCGTGGAACACCGCGGAAGCGACCGGCGTCGCCCCGTCTTCCAGCGAGTCCTCGATCGCGCCCGTGATGCGGATCCCCTCCGCGGCGCAGAGCGCCGCCGCGGCGTCGGCTGGGAGCGTCCCGCCCTGAGCGCCGGTATCGACGGTGAACGCCACGGCGACGTCGCTGTCCGGAGCGACCTCGACCGGCAGCGCCGCCGTGGTCTCGACGGGGAGCGGCTCGACGATCGAGGTCTTCTGATCGGCGCTCGTGATCGCGAAGGTGCGCACCGCGACGCGGCTGGGCCCGCTGGCCCGCGCGCCCAGGTGCAGCTCCAGCGCGAAGCTCGCGGTCAGGCCGGGCCCGAGCGCATTCGCCGAGACGGTCGCCTCGGGCGCCGCGATGGACGGCTCGACGAACACGGCCGCGTCGGTGTTGATGCAGCCGCTCGCCATCATGGCGAGCGCCGCGGCGGCGAGCGTGGTGGCGGCGGAGCGCCTGGCGCGGGCCTTCATGGGCTCACTCTCTCCCGGCCCGACCGGTCCTGTCCAGATCGGCGGCGCCGCAGTTCCGCTCAGGGCGGCGGCGGGTTGACGCCCTTGGAGCGGGCGAGGGCGCAGCCGAGCTCCACGTTGGTCGGCCCCTTGTCGGTCCGCACGACCTTGAACTCGACGCGCCGGTTCTTCTCCCAGGCGGCCGCGTTGTGGGCCGGATCGATCGGGCAGTACTCGCCGTAGCCCATCGAGCGAACGCTGTTCTTGTTGACGCCGCGCTGCGCGAGCGCCGCGGCGACCGCGTCCGCGCGGGCCTGGGTCAGCTTGAGGTTGTACGCGTCGGCCGAGCGCTCGTCGGCGTGCCCCTGCACCTCGATCATCGTGAACTCCGGGTGGTGCTTCAGCGTCTCGGCCACCGCCTGCACGATGCCGAACGACTCCGGGAGGATCTCGGCGCTGCCGGTCGCGAACTGGATCTTCTCGAGGATGACGATGTTGTTCTCCTCGATCACGACGCTGCCCTTGTCCGGGCACCCGTCCTCGTCCTCGAGGCCGTTGAACGTCTCCGGATCGTTCGGGCACTTGTCGGCCACGTCCGGGATGCCGTCCCTGTCGTTGTCGGGCTCCGGGCACCCGTCCTCGTCCTCGAAGTCGTCCCTGTCCTCGGGGTCGTTCGGGCACTGATCGGACTTGTCGGGGATGCCGTCCTTGTCGTTGTCCGGATCCGGGCAGCCGTCCTTGTCCTGGAAGCCGTCGCGGTCCTCCGGGTCGTCCGGGCACTTGTCGCGCGAGTCGAGGATGCCGTCGCCGTCGCGATCGCCGTCGCTCCCCTCCGGGCACCCGTCGTCGTCCTCGTCGCCGTCGCGGTCCTCCGGGTTGTTCGGGCAGCGGTCGTCGACGTCGAGGATGCCGTCCTCGTCGTTGTCCGGATCCGGGCAGCCGTACTTCCCGGGGGGCGAGTCCGCCTTCGTGTCCTGGAAGCCGTCGTAGTCCTCGGGCTCGTCGGGGCAGTCGTCCTGATCGTCCTTGATGCCGTCGCCGTCCCGATCGCCGATGGACGGCTCGAAGACGAACCCGATGGTCCCGCGCTGCGCCGCGGCCTGGAACCCGGGGACGTACCCGACCCCGAAGCCGAGCATGAGGAAGCTGTTCCGCTCGATGAAGAGCTTGATGCCCCCGATCGCCTCGGCCGACAGCTTCTGCTCGGCGCTGTCGCCGCCGCCGACCTGCTGGGTCAGGTAGGTCTCGACCACGAGGTCGAGCGGCGTGAGGACGCGGTAGCTCATGCCGGCCCCGGCGGTGATCAGGTCGGAGTACTCGAGGTCCCCGTGCTCGAGCTGGAAGGTCGCGCCGTCCTGGCGCAGGCCGAACACCGGGTTCTTCCCGGCGTGGCCGCGGTAGCCGACGTTCGCCGCGATCCGGAACGGGTTGGTCGTGCCGAGCCGCTTCTCAAGGACGAGCTGCGGCCAGAAGAAGAACCCCGGATCCGACGCGAAGTCCTGGCTCCCGCCGACGCCGATCCCGGCCTGGGCGATCACCGCGAGCCCGATCACGTCCTGATCGGGGCGGAGAATGCGCGCCTTCGCGTGGACGGCCAGGTTGCCGAGCGCCTGCGCGTCGAGCGAGTCGTCGTTGTAGTTGGCGCTGCCGCCCGGGCCGATGTCGTCGACCGGCTTGCCCCCGTTGAGCACCACCGGGACCGAGAGCCCGACGACCAGGAAGTTGGCGATGCCGTAGTCGAACTGGAACGTCCCCTGGAACGCGTGATTGAGCATCACCTCCGTTCCCCGGTCGTTCTCGGTGAGCGGCAGGATGTTGTGCCCGTAATCGAGCACGAGCCCCAGGCTGATGTCGTTCGCGCCGAGGATGTCCGCCCCGTTGACGGAGAAGAGCCCCTTGGAGTCGACCGCCGGCCGGAACAGGTGCAGGTCCATGCCGTCGCCGTTGGCGCCGTCTCCCGTGCGCGTCTGGGCCGCGGCGTCGCCCGCGGTGGCGGCGGTCATCGCGGCGCCGAGGACGAAGGAGAGCAGCCCGGCGCCCAGGCGGGAGGCTCGGCCGGGGCGCGCCTGGGCCGGGAGCCGGGCGTCGTTCGCCCCAGGAGCGCCTGGGAGCGGTTCGGCGGGGAGCAACGGGGAACGAGGCGTCATGGGAGGGTCCTCGGGGTCGTGTGAGGTCGCTATCGGGCGAGCGCGTGGGGCGCCCGGCGCCACGTACCACCGCGCGAATTCCGGTGTCAAACAGACGACGCGGCCAGCTCGCGGCGCGAGCGATCGCGGCGCCCGTTTGGACGTGCCACGCGACCCGCCGCGCGCCCGGCGCCGGGCGCTCAGCCCGGGAGCGGCGCGCGCCCGGCGCTCCCGCGCGAGGGCCCGTGATCTGCCGGAATCATGAGTTGATGCGCGCTGATGCGCGCCGGCGGGCCGCGCGGCCGAACACCGGGACGTCCGGGTAGGGCGAAGTTGTCCGGACGATCGGAGCGGAGTATTCCGTGGAAGGTTGGGGCAACAGGTGCTCGACGCGCGCTCGAGGGTCGAGGGGAGGCCCCCGTCGCTCGCGGACCTCGCTCCTTGAGGAACACATGCTGTTGACGAGATGGACTGGGCGGCCGTGGTGATCGCGGCCACGGCGCTGCTCGCGTGCGAACGGGAAGGCGCGAGCGACGGCGACGGCGGTGGCGGCGGGTCCGGATCGAGCACGAGCGGGTCGAGCGCCGCGTCGACGATGTGCGGCGACCGCCTGGTGCGGGGCGCCGAGGCCTGCGACGACGGCAACGTCCGGAACGAGGACGGCTGCAACGCCGTCTGCGTGCTCGAGGCGGGCTACGAGTGCAACGGCGAGCCCAGCGCCTGCGGCCCGCTCTGCGGCGACGGCCTGCTCATCGGCAACGAGGGCTGCGACGACGGCAACACCGTCGACGGCGACGGCTGCAGCCCCGATTGCGACGTCGATCACGGCTACCAGTGCACCGGCGAGCCCAGCGCCTGCGCCCCCATCTGCGGCGACAGCATCGAGGCGGGCCCGGAGGAGTGCGACGACGGCAACACCACCGACGGCGACGGCTGCAGCAGCACCTGCCACGACGAGGGCGACCGACGCCCCGCCTCCCACCGCTGATCCACGCCCTGAGCGGGGGCGCCCCCGCTCAGGGTGTCCGGGTTTTTAGGCTGTCGATCGCGTGGACGGGCGCCTGGTCGCCGGCCATGAGGTGGGCGATCGCCCCGTAGACCAGCCGCTGGCTCTCCAGCATGCTCTTGCCGGCGAACACCGGCGAGGTCACGACCAGGTTGAAGTGGCCCCCGCCGCCGGTCACCTCGGCGGTGGAGCCCTCGATCTTCTCTTCGATGGCCCGCTTCAGGGCCTCGGGGATCGACCCCTGAAAGGTCGTCAAGTGGCTCGGCATGGGCGCTCTATAGGCCATCGCCCCGCCGCGGGAAAGCCGGAGCGCGAGGCTCGGGCCGCGGCGGGGCGCGATGTCGACGGGATCGACGCGACGGGACGGGAGAGGCGGGATCGGCGCGGCGGGGTCAGGCGCGCGCGGTCGCGCCGGCCAGCTCGATGAGGCCGGCCGCGCCCATGCCGCCGCCGATGCACATCGTCACGACGGCGTACCGGCCGCCGCGCCGGCGCAGCTCGTAGAGGGCGGTCGCGGTGAGCTTCGCGCCGGTGCACCCGAGCGGGTGGCCGAGCGCGATCGCGCCGCCGTTCACGTTGAGCTTCTCCTCGGGGATCTCGAGCGTCCGCTGCACGTAGACGGCCTGCGAGGCGAACGCCTCGTTGACCTCGAAGAGGTCGATGTCGGCCATCTTCAGCCCCGTCCTCGCGAGCAGCTTGCGCACCGCGGGCACCGGGCCGATGCCCATGATGGCGGGGTCGACGCCGACGGTCACGAACGCCCGGAAGTACCCGAGCGGCTTCACCCCGAGCGCGTCCGCCTTCGCCTTGCTCATCACGAGCGCCGCGGCGGCGCCGTCCGACAGCGGCGAGCTGTTGCCCGGCGTGACGCTCCCCTTCGCCGAGAACGCCGGCTTCAGCCCCGCGAGCGCCTCCGCCGTCGTCTCCTTGCGGATCAGCTCGTCGGTGCGGAAGTCGAAGGTCGCGCGCTTGCCGTTCTCGAAGCGCACCCCCTTCACGGTGACGATCTCGTCCTCGAAGCGCCCGGCCGCGCGCGCCGCCGCCGCCTTCTGGTGGCTCTTCAGCGCGAACGCGTCCTGGTCGGCGCGGCTCACCTGGAAGCGGTTCGCCACGTTCTCCGCGGTGATGCCCATCGGCGTGTACACCGTCGGACACCGCTCCATCGCCTCCGGCGACGCGCTCAGCTTGTTGCCGGTCATCGGCACCATCGTCATCGACTCGACGCCGCCGGCGACGGCGATGTCGAGCGATCCCATCGCGATGCTGCCCGCCGCGCTCGCGATCGCCTGGAGCCCGCTCGAGCAGAAGCGGTTGATGGTGATCGCGGACCCTTCCTGCGCCATCCCGCCGAGGAGCGAGACGACGCGCGCGATGTTGAGCCCCTGCTCGCCTTCCGGCATGGCGCAGCCGAGGACGAGGTCCTCGACGTCCTCCGGCTTCACCTGGGGGACGCGCTGGAGCAGCGCGGCGACGACCTCGCCGGCGAGCTCGTCGGGGCGCTTCAGCGCGAGCGACCCTTTGTGGGCCCGGCCAACGGCCGAGCGGACGGCCTCTGCAATTACGACGTCGACCATGGCGTTCACCTAGTTCCGGAGGGGCTTGTTGTTCATCAGCATGTACTGCATTCGCTCGGCGCTCTTGGGCTCGCCGCACAGGCTGACGAACGCCTCGCGCTCGAGCTCGAGGATCTCGTCCTCGGTCACCTCGCGCGCCCCGCCGCCAGCGCCGCCGCAGAGCACCTCGGCGAGCTTGCGCGCGATCTTCGCGTCGTGCTCGCTGGCGTGGCCGCCGGCGACGAGCGTGTCGATCATCATCTGCAGCGTCGCGATCCCGCTCTCGCCCGGCAGCTTGTAGGCGCGCGGCACGGGCGCGTGGTACCCGGCCTCGGCCAGCCCGATCGCGCGCGCCTTCGCCTCGTACAGCTGGCGGGCCCTGTCGAACGAGACGCCGTCCGTCTTGCGGAAGAAGCCGAGCGCCTTCGCCTCGTCCGCGCTGGTCGCCACCTTGGCGAGGGCGATGTTCTTGAAGACCTGCGTCACGATGTCGTACGTCGGCACCGTCACGCCCTCGGGGATCCCCTCCAGCGCGCGCCAGAGCATGTTGAGCGTCCCCGCGCCGCCCGGGATCAGGCCGACGCCGACCTCGACGAGCCCCGCGTACGTCTCGGCCGCGGCCTGCACCGCGTCGCAGGCGAAGCAGAGCTCGAGGCCGCCGCCGAGGGTCATCCCGTAGGGCGCGGCCACGACCGGCACGCTCGCGTACTTCAGCCGCTGGGTCGCGTCCTGGTACGCCTTCACCATCTTGCGGATCGCGTCCCAATCCTTGTTGCCCGCGGCCATGGCCACGAGGAACAGGTTGGCGCCGACGCAGAAGTGCTCGCCCTGGTTCACGACCACGAGCGCGCGGAAGTCCTGCTCGGCCTTCTCGGCGGCGAGCGAGAGCATCCCGATCGAGTCCGGATCGAGGCTGTTCGCCTTGGTCTTGAAGGTGACGCCGAGCACGCCGTCGCCGAGGTCCCAGGCCTCTGCGCCGTCGTTGGCGAGCACGGCCTTCGCGCCCCTCGCGGTCGCGCGCGCGCCGGCCAGCGTCACGTTGCGCGGATCGACCTTCTGGGCGACGTACTGCCCCTTGAGCAGATCGAACACCGCTCCATCGGCGCGGTAGAACGACGTCGCGCCGCTCTGCTTCATGCGGAGGATCGACTCGGGCAGCTTGATGCCGTCCTTCTGCATGCGCTCGACGGTCTCGGCGAAGCCGAGCGCGTCCCAGGTCTGGAACGGCCCGAGCTCCCAGTTGTACCCCCAGCGCATGGCGTCATCGATCGCCACGATGCTGTCGGCGATCTCGCCGACGCGCCGCGCCGTGTACGCGAGCGAGCGGGAGAGCACCTTCCAGGCGAACTGCCCCGCCTTGCCGGGGTCGCTGGCGAGCTTCTTCACGCGCGCGGCGGGATCCTCGATCTTCTCGCACGACCTCGTGGCCTTCTTGATGGCCTCGTCGCCGCCGTGCGGGCGGTACTCGAGCTTCACCGGGTCGAACGTCTCCAGGCCTTCCTTGCCCTTGCGGTAGGAGCCGCCCTTGGTCTTGTCTCCGAGCAGCTTCGCCTCGATCATCTTCCTGACGTAGGCGGGCATCTTGAAGACGTCGCGGTCCTCGTCGCGCTCGAGCGCCGAGTAACAGTTGTCGGCGACGTGGGCGAAGGTGTCGAGCCCGACGATATCGCCTGTCCTGAAGCTCGCGCTCTTCGGGTGGGCCATGGCGACGCCGGTGATGGCGTCGACGTCCTCCGGCGCGAGGCCTTCCTCGACCATGAGGTGGATGGCGGTCAGCATCGCGTGGGTGCCGATGCGATTGCCGACGAAGTTCGGGGTGTCCTTGCCGAAGACGAGGCCCTTTCCGAGCACGTCCTCGCCGAGCTTCCGCACGCGGGCGACGACGGCGGGATCGGTGTCGGGCCCGAGGACGAGCTCGAGGAGCTTCATGTACCGGACCGGGTTGAAGAAGTGCATGACGAGGAATCGCTTGCGGAAGTCCGCGGAGCGCCCTTGCATCATCTCCTCGATGCGCAGCCCGGACGTATTCGACGCCACGATCGCGTCAGGCCGCAAGACCTCTTCGAGCCGCGCGAAGAGGGCGCGCTTCGGCTCGATCTTCTCGATGATCGCCTCGATAACGAGATCGCATTGGGCGAGCTCGGCGAAGTGGTCTTCGGTGTTGCCGGTGCGCACGAGGCGGGCGTTCGACGGGTGGAAGAACGCGGCGGGCCTGGCCTTGAGGGCCTTCTCGAGCCCGCCTGCGGCGAACCTGCTGCGGGCGGCCGGGTCCTTCTTTTCGGCGTCGGTGAGGTTCGGGGGCACGATATCGAGGAGCAGGACCTCGATGCCGGCGTTCGCGAAGTGGGCGGCGATGCCGCTGCCCATGACGCCCGCGCCGATGACGCCCGCGCGGCGGATTGGTTTCGTCATGCAGATCCTCCGAGAGAGATGAATGGGGCGCAAACCATTGACGGAAAGGGCCCCGAGCGCAAGCGTATCCGGGGTGGACGGCCGCGCGGGAGAGCGAGCAAGGTTACGCGTCGCCGCCGAGGGCGCGCGCTGATCGGCGGGGCGCGGCGGGGCGCCGCGGGACGCCGGGCGGACCAGCGCGGGTGTGCGACACCGAGCGACAGCTGCAATGAGAGGTGGCGCACGTGGGATACCGCACGGGCCAGCGCGTGTGTGTGGTGTGAGCGGAAGCTGCGATGAGGGGCGGCGCACCCGGAATGAGGGCTGGCGCATCCGGATGAGGGACGGCGCATGTGGAGCGGACGCGGCAGCGTCCTCTGGACTACCGGCAACCCGTGCGTTCCAGCGATTGGCCGTCCTCGGTGCGTTTCCGTTTCCGGGAGAGCGGGGGAGATGGGGAGTTGGTTTCTGGGACGACCTGTCCAGGGCGCCCGCCTGCGTTGCGGGCGTGCTCAGGCGAGGCCGTCCGGGCGTGCTCAGGTGAGGCCGCGCAGGCGTGCTCAGGTGAGGCCGCGCAGGCGCGTCGGCTGGTGTCGATCGCTCAGTGCCATGCCTGAGCGGACTGAACTGGCTGTCCGGTGCGGTCGTGCTCGGCGAGGAGGCGCTTCGAGATCTCGACGCACTCGGTGCAGGTGGCGAAGCGCGACTTGTGCAGGCACTGGATCCAGGTCGCCGACCCTTGCGCCAGGAACTCCTCCGGATCGAGGTGCTTGCCGCAGGCGACGCAGTGGATGTGCTTGTGCTCGTGGGGCTGCGCCGGGCGCGCGGGCGCGAGCGCCTTCCGCTCGCGCTTGGTCAGTCGCTTCTCTCGCTTCATGGTCTCCTCGATGACGGGTGGCCGCACGGCCTCGTGCGGGCGCGGGTGAAGCTACCACGCGCCGCTCGGCGAGGGTTCGAGCGGACGGCGCGGAGGGTGGTGGCGCGGCGGTGCGGGACGGACCTGCGCGACGTCGCCTGCGGACGGCGGCGGCGTGGGGGCGTGTGGGTTGACTTCCTTCAGGTGGTGTGCGTAGCGGGCGAGGCTACCGCGCCTCCCCGGGTCCGCGCTGCGCTCGGACGGCGTTGCGAGAGCGGCGCGGAAAGTGGGCGCGGCGTGGGCGCTGGGCCGGCGCATGCGAGGCGCCGCGCGCACCGACTCCGTGAAGAACGACGGCGAGTGAGCTCCGATGAGGTTCGCCAGCGAGACAGACAGGTCGTTACATCGGCATCAACGACGATGTTCAGCAACAACATGGCCCGGTCGGTGCGGCCCACCGCCGCGCCCACTTGCGCTGCGGTCAGGCCCATGTCCGCATGCTCGCGCTGCCAGCGGACCCACACCTGCCGCGGCGCCTCGCTCACCTGTGTCGTCGCCATGTCCGTCGCCATCGTCCCCTCCTCACGACAAGCATCCCACAGGGACGAGCGCCCGCAGCCGCCGGGCTCTGGCGTCGATCATGCGTTGAGGCGGACGCGGTGGGCCCGCGCGCGTTACCCCTCGCCGTCCTCGCAGCCACGGAGCGCCTCCTCTTCGTCCATCTCGGCGACCTCGGTCGCGTAGTACCGAAGGGAGCGATAGGTTCGCCGCAAGGCCTTCAGGAAATCGAGCCCATCCTCGAGGTTGTAGACGCGCTCGTAGCTAGGCAGCCCTTGCTCGAGGATGTCGCCCACCGCGTTCATGCAATTCGGGTGGAGCTTCACGATCTGCACGGGGGGGCCCTCCGACCCGAGGACGAAGCGAGCCAGCGGGACGACGACCTGGTGCGCCCTGACGAGGTGGAGCTCCACGAATTTGACCTTGGCCATCTTGCTCTCACTCAATCTTGGTGTTCAGCTCTTCGTCGAAGTTCGGGCAGGCGTATTTACGCGGCAGCACGCAGGCGGGGCCTGTATCCCCAGGGCTAACAGCGCCTGACATTACCCCGCTGACGCCGCTCGTTTGTCCGCTCGCTTGAGCGATGAGGAACGTGCTGCAGAATACAGCGTGGGCAAGCTGTTGGTGCCGGACGAGCTCTGGGAGCGAGTCGAACCTCTATTGCCGAAAACGGAGCCGAAGCCGCAGGGAGGCCGGCCGCGTACGCCTGATCGTACCGCCCTGACGGGGATCGTATTTGTGCTCAAGACAGGGATCCCTTGGGAACATCTACCGCAAGAGCTCGGCTGCAGCGGAATGACGTGCTGGCGCAGATTGCGCGATTGGCAGCAGGCTGGGGTGTGGGGTCGGCTCCACGAGGCATTGCTTGATGAACTCGGCGGGGCCGACAAAATCAACTGGAATCGTGCTGCGCTGGATGCCTCCTTGGTTCCGGCAAAAAGGGGGCCAAGAGACCGGCACGAACCCCACAGATCGTGCCCGGGCGGGCTCGAAATATCACCTCTTGGTCGATCAGAGCGGCATTCCGCTCGCCGTCGAGATGACGCCGGCCAACGTCCATGACATCGAAGATGTTCACCCCCATGGTGGACGCGGTGACGCCGCTCGCGCGTCCTTGCGGCCGACCGTGGCGCCGCCCCAAGAAGCTGCACGCTGACAAGGCATACGACGACCCGGCCCTGCGCTTGGCTTGCCATCTGCGCCACATCGTACCCCGCATTGCTCGCAAGGGTATCGAGTCCTCGGAGAAGCTCGGCCGTTATCGATGGGTCGTCGAACGGACGATCGCATGGCTGCGTCGCTTCCGGCGCCTGACCGTACGCTACGAGCGGCGAGCCGACATTCACCGTGGGTTCCTCATGCTCTCCGTCTGCCTGATCGGCCTCAGTTACGTCCAGACTGGCTTTGTTAGGTGCTCTTATCGCCCTGCGTCGCCAGGAGCGCCTGCCTCCGCAGAGCGACGCCGCCGAGCAGCGCGGTCGCCGTCCTGTCGCTCCGGGCAACCCGCTGCTGCGCGTATCGGCCGGGCTCCGGTTCGCGCGCCCGCACGTCCGCCTGCTGCAAGCGTCCACACCAACGCGGTGGGGCATCGTTCGGCCGTGTAGGGCCCCGAACGCCGTTCATCCGTCCTCAGCGCACTAACCATCGCCGAGCTCCCCCATGGCAGAACGCCGCGCGTGCTTCGCGCCGTGAGGGTTTTCCCGGGCGTCCGCCCGCGCGTCCGACGGAGTCCGCGGTTGCCCCCAGGGCCGCCAGGCACACGGAGCGCCGATCGCACCGGACCGATAGAGCAAAAAAACCAACGGTCTCTCACGCCCGCCCGCGCAACAATCCTCTTCCGACCGTCGAAACACCCATTGTAGCTTCTGCTCTCATTGCCGCCTTCTGGATCCCCCAGTCGGCGGGGAGGAACTCAGCATGGATTATTCGGACGAAGTCCTCGAGACCACGCCGGAGCGCGTCACCAAGTTCTTGACGGGGCTCGGCGCTGTCGCCGCGATTCGCACGTCGATGGCCGGGGCGGGGATGACCGATGACGATATCGTGGAGGGCCGCACTCTGCTCCTCGATGTCCTCGCCGCTCCCCGCAAGATCGGCGCACCGCCCGATACCGACGATGCCAGGGCGCAGCGCGCCGCGACGGGGGAGCTCGATCAGTGGGACGAGCCCAACTTCACCCGTCATGGCGCCGCGCTCCGCCGGCGCTTCCCCGATGTGAACGCTTATGTCTTCAAGGACCTCGCGCCCTCCACCGGCACCGCCGCCGTCCAGGGAGTGGCCACCTTCCTCGCGAGGCTCGATGCCCTCGAGAATGGCACCGACCCGGGCCGCGCCGGAACGAAGCAGAGCGACAAGAAGGCAGTCGCTTTCCTCGCGACTCGCAGCCTCGACAAGGCTGAGCGCAAGCGCCTCCAGGGGCTCGTCGACGTCGCGCTCGGCCCGACATCCCCTCTCCCCGAGCAGGCCGAGCTCCCGGAGACCGCGCGCTGGCGCGAAGCGCTCGTGAAGCTGCGCGCCTGGTTCGACGAGTGGTCGACCACGGCCCGCGCCGTCATCAAGAAGCGCGGTTACCTCATCCGCCTCGGCCTCGCGAGCCGCAAGGTGCGCCAGCGCAAGCCCACCGCCGCGCCGCCCAAGCCGGGCAAGCCCACGGCCACGCCATCCCAGCCGATCTCGCCGGGTGAAGAGACCCACGAGACCGACATCGAGCAACCTGGCTCACAAACCAACGCCCGCGCACCCTGGTACCGCGTCGCGGACCGGTCAGCTCACCGAGGCCTCCCCCATCGGTGTTGACCAAGCCCGGTCGGTCGCACTGAGGGCTCCAAGCCTGCCCCCTCCACCCCCAGCGGTCACCAACGTGAACGTGGTCGTGAACGTGGTCGTGGTCGTGGTCGTCGACGACACGTTCGTAGACGTGAACGTTCCGCCCATCGCGGAGGGCAGCGGAACGCCGGAGCGGGACGTTCACGTTCACGACCGAGCCGTTGACGACCACGACCACGACCACGTTCACGACCACGACCACGACTGAGGATTGATCACATTTCCCCCTTAGTTTTCGCTGAGTTGGCAACGGCGGCGTTCCAGCCCGTCTCCAGCATGAGCAAGGTCTGCATTCCGCGCGCGAGCGTCAGCCAGCCAGGCGGACCGTTGCGCTTGAGATGTCCACCAAGACCGGCAACGGCGTAGAGCGCATCGACTACCGTCGCCCCCTGAGCCGGCAACTTCTTGGGCTGGTGCTGGTGCAGCAGCTTCAGCTGCGTGGGGTTCAGGGCTCGTTCCGCGGGCGCGTTGGGCTCAAGGCGGGACAGAGAGCGCAGCAGCAGCATCTGCCACGCGATCGGGGCGAACAGCGCCAGCGCGTTCGTCAGGCTCCGGAAGCTCTCGAGCTGGCGCGTCTCGAGGGCGCAGCCGGTCTTCAGGGCCTTGAAGAACTCCTCGATGAGCCACCGTGCCCGGTAATGGTCGACGATCGCTGCGATCTGGTCGGGCGTGTCGACGGGCTCGTTGGTCGCCAGCACCCACGCGACCGGCTCTTCGCCCGCGGGCGTGTCGATCTCCTGCACCAGCACGACGTTGACCGCGAGCTCTTCGGCCAGCTCGGGCAGGTAGTACGGACGGCGCAGCGCTATGCGCCGGGCGCCGACGCCCAGCGTGGCGCTCCGCTCCGAGCGCTCGGGGTGCGCGCGCTTGCTCGCCGGGACAGGGCCGGCGCGGCGTTGGGTGAGCACGACCTCGCGACTGAGCCGGATCGGCAGCTCGACCAGCGCCTCGCTCAGCCGCAGCCGTGCGCCGTCGTCGAGCGCTTCTTCCTCATCCTCGGCCAGCTCCGACACGTTCCGATCGCGCGCCATGCGCACGACGAAGCGGTGGCCCTGCTCGACCATGGCGCACAGAAGCGGATAGGCGTCGGCCTCGCGGTCCATGATGTGCAGCAGCGACGTGCGGTCGCCCACGGCCTGCTCGGCCGCCTCCACCTGCCGCAGCCAGCGCGTCGACTCCTTGTCGGTCACGCGCGCATAGTCGCTGCCCGTCCTGTTCTTCTTGCGTGGGCTCTTGGACAGGGCGGAGGCTTTGCGGGCCCAGCAGGCAAGGCCCAGCAGTCCGAGCGGCTGATTGATCGCGTCGGTGGCCACGGCGAGCGTCGCGTGCGCCAAAAAGCCCTGGGTGTCCTTGCCGTTGAGCGGACCGAGCCCTTTGCGTGCGCCGTCGCCGTCGCCGTCGAAGGCGACGGCGGTGGTGTCATGCACCGCGCGAACCGTGTCGTGACCGGCCATCCGCTCGAGGGTCTGCTCGCTGTGGGCCTGCACCAGCGCACCATACGACACGCGCTGATTGCCAAGGAGCCGGTAGAAGCCCTCCAGCTCTGCCTCTGTCTTCAGCGAGTCCGGGAAGCTCTCGCCCGGCGCGACGCTCAGCCGTGCCACCACCGCCCGGACCCGCTGATGCAGGCGCGCATCGCCCAGCTGCACCGTCTCGAACTCGCGCACGATCGACGGCATCGTTTCCGGCACATCGGGATTTCCCATGACATTCCAGACGCTTGGCGGGTCCGAAACGGATCAAAAAAAGATGTGCGGGATCCTCAGACGACCACGACCACGTTCACGACCACGACCACGTTCACGACGGTGACTGCTGGAAGGCGGGCGGGAGCCCTGAACGCGCTTGGTTAAGGCCGATGGCTCTCCCCTCAGCGCCCCGCCGCCGACTCGAACCTCGGCGCCGCGTCGAACGTCTCCGCCAGCGTCCTCCGGTACTCGTCGGCCATCTGCACGAGCCCATCGATGAGCAGCGCCACGTCGTGGTCCGCGCAGCCCTCCAGCGACGCCACGCACGACGCCGACACCTCGTCGCCCGTGAGCGACACGCGGAACTCCCCCGTCGTCTGGTCGTTCATCGTGAGCAGGAACCGGTAGAACGGCTCGTGGTTCGCCGCAGGCAGCCCCACGACCGGCGCGCGCAGCGTCAGCAGGCGCCCCGCCTCGTCGATCTCGATGTCCACCTGCGTCGCCGCCTCCGCCGTGGGGTACGGCCGCTGCGCGATGCGCCACGCCCTCGGACCGACACGCACCCGGTTGGCGATGAGCCCGAGCGCCGACAGGCCCCGCCGGATCACCCGCTCGACGCCCGCGCGCGCCGGGCACGGCGGGTACGCGTGCGGCAGCAGGCGGCCGCAGCCCAGGCACCTGTCGCACTCGACGTCGAACGGCTCCTCGCACGCCGGGCAGCGGTACACAGGCGCCCGGTCCCTGAGCTCCGCGAGCGTCCGATCCCCGAGGGCGAGCAGCGGCTGGAACGCGCCCGCCGGGACCACCACGCAGTGACCCGCGAGCTCCCCGGCCGCGCCGGACGGCGCCGCGACCACGCCGATCACCCGCCCCTCGGGATCGAGCACCGGCGCGCCGAGGGGCGCCGCCACGTCGAGCTCGAACGCCGGGAGCTGCCCGTCGACCTTGCGCGCCACGTGGCAGACCCGCGCGACCGCGAGGCGCAGGCTCTGCCCCGGGAGGCAGCTCAGCACCGCGGCGCGCTCGCCGAGCCGCGGCTCGGCCGCCGCGCGGGCGGCGAGCGCCGCGACGCCGGGCGGATCGGCCGGCGCGACGAGCGCCACGTCGCGGCCCACGTCCGCGGCGATCACCCGCCCCGCCATGCCCCGCCCGTCCTCGAACGTCAGCGCGACCTCCGTCGGGTAGCCGAGCCCGCGCCGGCTCGCCACCACGACGCCGTTGCCGAGCGCCACCCAGCCAGTCGTCACGAGCGCGCCGGCGCGGATCGCCACCACCGAGCGGCGGGCGCGGGCGACGCGCTCGTGGAGCAGCGCGAGATCGCCGTCGCCGTGCGCCGCCAGCTGCGACGTCATTGCGCGACGATCCTCGAGAGCGCCGTCATCAGCAGCTCGATCGTGCCGGGTTTGGCGCCGTCCCGCTGCGCGTAGGCGACGATGTCGCGCAGCCGCTGCTCGGTCTTGGCGGGCAGCTTCGTGCGCACCAGCAGCTCGGACAGGGCCCCGATCGCGAGGAAGTGCCGGAGCATCGGGTCGGCCGGCGCGCGCTCGATCTCGCGCAGGTAGCGGCCGAGGTGCTCGCGCGCGAGCGCCGCCGTGGTGAGCGGATCGATGTGGAGCGGCTTCTCCTCGGGCACCTGGCCGCGCACCGCCACGAGCCGCTCCATCGCGAGGAGCGCCGGCTCCGCGACGCCCGCGGTGTTCCCGCGGCGCGCGCCGCCCTCGGCCTGGATGAGCTCGCGGGTCGCGGCCGCCGTGCAGCGGTAGAGGTGCGCCACCGCGTCGGGCATCGCCTCGCCGTGCTCGTAGATCGCGCGGAAGACCGTGCACCGGATGAGGAGCACCATGACGCCCGGCCGCTCCTGGAAGCTGAGCGCCGCGCCGAGCACCTGCGCGTCCCGGAGCAGCTGGCAGAACCGATCGGCCGCCGCGTTCGCCGACTCCGGGCGGGACGGGATGCTCCGGCGCGACGGAGGCTCGATCTCCACCTCCGGCAGCGCGGGCGGGCGCACCGACAGCGGCGTCGCCGCCATGATGGAGGACGAGCGACGAAAGGGCACGGTGCGCGCGCTGCGGCGATCGCTGACCTGCGCCGGCGTCTCCGCGGCCGCCGCCTGCTCACCCGACAGCGGCGCTGCGGCCGCCGCGCTCCCCGGAGCCGGCTTCGCTGCGCCGCCCTCGGACCCCGGGCTCGCGACGCCGCCGATCGCCTTCGACGCCGCGCCGGCGTCGTGCGCCGGCGGGAGGATGCCGGCCTTGGGCGCGGGCGCGCCGCCGTTCTTCGACGACGCGGCGCTCGGCGCCGGCATCGGCGCCGACGCCAGGAACGGGGACAGGATGTCGGGGATCGCGTCCGCGTCGCGGATGGGGCGCGCGACCGACTCGGGCAGGCGCGGCAAGGGGGGCGCCGCCCACGCCGCCAGCTCCTCGAGCGGCGTCCGCGCCCCCGAGACCGGCGTCGCCGGCGCGCCGGCCCGCACCGATGGAGCGCTCTGCGGGCGGGCAGGCGCGGGCGGGAGCGTGAAGCTCTTGAGCGGCCGGGCGCGGCCGGCGGAGGCCCACGTGAGGCTCGCCCGCTGCTCCTCGGAGAACGGCGGCCGCGCGTCGAACCACGCGCCCATCGTCTCCCCGAGCCGCTGCGCCGCCTCGCCGCTCTCGCGCAACGCCTGGCGCAGCGCCTCCGGCGTGAAGGCGGCGACGCGGCCGACGCGGCGGAGCAGCAGCAGATCCTCCCGCATGCACAGCCGGAACGGCTCGGGGCCGCTCGACAGCTCCAGCGCCGTCCTGAGCAGCGGCACCCGGTGCCGCTCCGCGACGCGCACGACGGGGACGTCGATCGACACCCGCTCGTTCGCCGCGTCGAGCGAGACGAAGAGCGTCATCGCCCCGAGCGGAACGATCCACCCCACGCCCTCCTGCAGCGTCGTCGCCTGGAGGCTCGCCCCGGCCTCCGCGGAGGCGCAGTGCGCGACGAAGCGCACCGGGTCGCGCGTGCGCCAGGCGTCGATCGAGCTCCCGTCCCAGTCCGCGTCCGCGGGCGGCTTGCGCGAGGCGGAGAGCACAGGCGACCGATCCACCCCGCACGCCTCACACCGCGGCCCACGCAGCGGGAACCCGCACGCGGAGCAGAAGTCGGAGGCCGGGCTCGAGGGGACCGCCACGCCGACAGCATACCTCAGCGCAAGGCCGAGGTGGCACCGCGGTTTGCGCTCAGAGGAACGGATTCAGGTGGAGCGCAACCTTGGCCTCCCGCAGGTTGTGCTGGACCCTGCGGATGAAGTGGATGAACAGGTACGCCCAGGCGGCGAAGGTGACGACGCTGATGACGAGCTGGACCGTCTTGCTGACGCCGATCACCATCCAGAGCGCCGTCAGAAGGAAGGCCGCGAACGACAGCGGGACGAACCACTTCCAGCAGAGGTTCATCATCTGGTCGATGCGGACGCGCGGCAGCGTCCAGCGGATCCAGATGACCACGAAGACGAGAGCCCAGCTCTTCAGCAGGAAGAGGAAGACGCCGACGAGCTGGAGCCCGAAGCTCGCCTCCTGCTGGGCCGGCGAGACGCCGGGGATCTGCCAGCCCCCGAGGAAGAGCGCGCTCGCGATGCCGCACATCACGAAGACGTTCGCCCACTCGGCGAAGAAGAAGAAGAGGTACCGCATGCCGGAGTACTCGGTCGAGTAGCCGGCCACGAGCTCGCTCTCCGCCTCGGGCAGGTCGAACGGCGCGCGGTTGCCCTCCGCGAGCGCCGTCGTGAAATAGAGGAAGAACAGCGCGAACGTGATCGGGTTGCGGAAGACGAACCAGTGCCAGGGCCAGCCGCCCACGTCGAGGAGCGAGGGCCCGGCGCCGCCCTGGGCGCCGATGATGTCCTGGAGCCGCAGCGAGCCCGTCATCATCACGATGCACACGATCGCGACCGCGCCGGGGATCTCGTAGCTGATGATCTGCGCCGCCGAGCGGATCCCGCCGAGGAGCGACCACTTGTTGTTCGACGCCCAGCCGCCGGTCATGAGGCCGATGGTGACCAGCGACGTCACGGCGATCACGAAGAGGATCCCGATGTCGAGGTCGGCCGCGATGAGGTACTGGCCGAACGGCATGACGACGAACGTGGCCGACACGCCGACGAACACGAGGTAGGGCGCGAGCCGGAAGAGCGCCTTGTCGCTCTCGGCCGGGATGATGTCCTCCTTCATGATCGACTTGATCCCGTCGGCGACCCACACGAGGAGGCCCTGCGGCCCGGCGCGGTTCGGCCCGATGCGGGACTGCATGCGCGCCGAGACGCGGCGCTCGACCCAGGTGATGATCCCCGCGGTCGGCGCCATGAAGAGCAGGATGATCGCGGCGGCCACGCCGAGGAGGATCCCGGCGCCGAGCAGATCGGCGGGCGCGCTCGCGTGGAACCCCTCGGTCGAGAGCTCGATCTCGGACGGGGTCGCGCCGCCCCGGCGGATCCCGACCGCCGACCGCCGCTCGTGGCCGCTCGGGATCACGTCGCCCTTCGAGAGGACCTTCACGCCCTCGAAGCGCGTGATGACGTCGCCGGGCTGGAGCCCTGCCTGACCCGCCGGGCTCCCGTCGCGCACGCCCGTCACGACGAGCCCGCCGGCGGGCGGCGACTCGGCCGCGACCTCGACGCCGAAGAACGCGAGCGCGCGCGCCCCCTCCTTCACGCGCGCCTCGATGACGGCGCGGCGCGGGGTCGGCGGGAGGAAGTCCATCGTGACGCCCCTCACCGTGCCGTTCACGGGGAGCGCCCCCTGCGCGGTCGCGGGGATCTCGACGACGACGTCGCCGTGGAAGGTCGTGTGCACCGCGTCGTCGCCGCGGCCGGCGAAGCGGGATTGCAGGCCCTCGGAGAAGACCAGCGAGATCTTCGTGCTGCTGACCTGCGCGCCCTCGATCTCGATGCTCTGGCCGGTGAGCGGCGCCTGGCCGGGGCGGCGGAGGGTGCCGCGGAACGTGACGACCGCCTCCTTCGCCTCGGCGGTGGGCAGGTTGGTCCCGAGGATCTCGATGCGGTCGCCGAGGTCGACCTCGCGCGGCACGACGTCGACGACGCTCAGGAGCTCGGGCGCCGTCCTGCTCTCGGCGCAGCCGGCCGCGCCGAGCAGCGCGAGGAGGGCCAGGAGGCACGGCAAGAAGCCTCGAGAGAGAGCTCTCCAGGGAGGAGATCCGCGCATGGTGCCGCTTATAAACCGCGCCGCTCGCGCGGTCGAGAATGCGGAGAAAAGCGCTCCTGCTCGCGCTGTCTACCTACTACTTACCGACTTACCTACCGGCCTCGGACGGGGAGGAAGTACCGGCTGCCGTCGAGCTCGTTCACGCCCACGTAGAGCTCTGCCTCGAACACGTCCTTGAGCCGGCGGTAGGTCATCACCTCCTCGACGGTGCCGTGGGCGACCAGCCGCCCGGCCTTGAGGAGCGCCACGCGGTCGGCGTACTGGGCGGCCGCGTTGAGATCGTGCAGCACCGCGACGCAGGCGAGGCGCCGCTCGGCCACCTCCCTGCGCACGACCTCGTGGACCTCGATCGAGTGGCGGATGTCGAGGTGCGCCCCGGGCTCGTCGAGGATCAGCACCTGCGCCTCCTGCGCGAGCGCGCGGGCGATGGCCACCCGCTTCTGCTCGCCGCCGGAGAGCTCGGCCACCGGCCTCCCCGCGAGCCCCACGAGATCGCAGGCGTCGAGGGCGCGGGCGACCGCCTCCTCGTCCCGGCCGGCGGCGAGCATCCACGCGCCCTGGTGGGGCGCGCGGCCCATCATGACGACCTCGCGCACCGTGAAGCCGGGCGCCGAGGCGATCCCCTGCGGCACGACCGCCACGCACCGCGCGATCGCCCGCCGGTCCATGCCGGCGAGCGGCCTCCCCAGCAGGGTCGCCTCGCCCCGCGCCGGCCGCAGGGCCCCGGAGAGGACCCGGACCAGCGTCGATTTTCCCGCGCCGTTCGGCCCCAGGACGGCGCAGAGCTCGCCCGCGCGCACATCCAGGCTGATCCCCTCCAGCGCCAGCCTCCCGGTGGGATAGCTCGCGGCCACGTCACGCAGATCGATCGCCGGCCCCTGCACGCGGTCTCTTTTGTCGAATGATTTGAGTGATATCGAGTGATCTTCCCTTGCGCGAGGTTTCTTGCGGTGGTCCAATCGACTCGAGGCGTAGAGGAGATGGAAACGGCGAAGGAGACTCTGGGAGGCGGCGAGGTACCGCGTCGCGTTATTAAGCGCTACTCCAATCGGAAGCTCTACGACACGAAGGACAGTCGTTACGTCACCCTGCAGCAGATAGGGGAGATGGTCCGGGCTGGCGAAGAGGTCCAGATCATCGACAACGCGACCAAGGAGGACAAGACCGAGGTCACGCTGGCGCTGATCATCTCGGAAGATCTCAAATCGCAGCCGCGCTCGGTCCCGCTCGGCACGCTGAGAGATCTGATCCAGGAGCGTGGCGAGCGGCTGCTCTCGCAGCTGCGCGAGGGCCCGATCGGCCGGCTCATCCCCGGCGCGGTCCCTGGCGAGGGCGGCGTGGCGGCGCCAGGAACGGCGCCCGCCCCGGGGACGGAGCAGGCGGCGCCCGCGTCGCCCTCGTCCCATCCGCCCCCGCCGCTCGACACGGACAGGTCGAGCCACGCGAAGGGGCGCCTGAGCGGGATCGTCGAGAGCTCGAAGCAGACGCTCGATCAATGGCAGCAGGCCGTCGACGAGCGCATCCGGGCCATCCTCCCGGGCCTCGGGCTGGTCCGCGATCTCCAGTCCGATGTCAAGCGCCTGTCGCAGCGCATTGACGAGCTGGAGGCGAAGCTCCAGGGACGCGCGGGTGAACCCATCGAGGGCGCGGTTCCGCACCAGACGGGCTCCGGCGCGGACGAACCCGCGGGCGAGGGTCGCGAGGGTCAGGGGAGCGAGAGCAGGCTGGAATAGCCCTGGGCGCTCCTCTGTTCCCCCGGGCGAGCCCATGCCGTTCTTCTTCAGCAAGAAACCTGCGTCCGTAGCGCAGGACCTGTCGTTGGCCAGCACCGATGGTGGCCGAGCCGACGCCTTCGAGATCGAGCTGCTGGGTCATCTGGACACGCTTTACGGCGTGAGCTGCCGGATGACGAAGAGCTCGACGGAGGCGGAGGATCTGGTCCAGGACACCATCGTCAAGGCGATGCGAGCCCGGGATCAGTTCGAGCCGGGCACCAACCTCAAGGCCTGGCTGCTTCGGATCCTGACGAACACGTTCATCAACCGGTACCGTCGCGGGGGCCTCGAGCGAGGCATCTTCGACGGCCCCGACGCCGAGCCGCTCACCGATGCGTGGGTCGGCGCGACGACGATGCGCGCGATGCGCGATCCGGAGACCCAGGCGCTCACGCCGCTCGTGGAGGCGGAGGTGCAGCGCGCCCTCGACGCCCTGCCCGAGGAGTTCCGGCTGGCCGTGGTGCTGTCGGACATCGAGGAGCTCTCCTACAAGGAGATCGCCGAGGCGATGGGCTGCCCCATCGGCACGGTGATGTCGCGCCTGCACAGGGGCCGCAAGCTCCTCCAGAAGACGCTGCGCGAGCACGCGGTCCTGATGGGCATCGTCAGCGAAGACGCTGCGAAGGACGCGCCCGCCGACCTGGACGCGTACCGCAAGCGGAAGCGGGGTGCCGCATGAGCGCTGCGAAATCGATCGAGAGCTGTTCGCGGTTCGACCACGCGCTGTCCGCCTACGTCGACAGCGAGCTGGATCCGGACCACGCCATCGATCTCGAGTCCCACCTCGTCCAGTGCCCTCCGTGCTTCGAGCAGGTGAGGCTCTTGCGCTCGCTGCGGGCGAGCCTGAAGCGGGCGCGGCCGTCAGGGTGCCCGGACGCGCTGCGGGCGCGCGTCGCCGCGGCGGTGGCGCACGAGCAGGCGCGCGACGCAGCGCAGTCGGCCGAGGCGAGGCCGCGCCTCGTGCACAGGGGGTACGCGATCGCGCTCGCCGCGGCGGCGGGCGTCGTCTTCGTCGTGGGCGTGGCGCGGCGGCCGGACGCGCCGGCGGAGGCCGCGAAGGCGGACGCCGCGAGGGCGGCGGCCGATCTCACGCGCGCCGAGAGCGTCGAGGTCCTGCTCGACGATCTCGTCACCCAGCACGCACAGCCGCTGCCGCCGGAGACGACCAACCCGGAGGACCTCCCGCGCTTCGATCCGTTCGTCGGCGTCCCGGTCCGCAGGCCGCAGTTCCAGTCGATACCGGCGAACTTCATGGGCGCCCGCGTGCACACGATGCGCGATCGGCGCGCCGCGCTGCTCCAGTTCGTGGTGCGGGGCAACCACCGCGTGACGGTCTACATGTTCAACTCGCGCGCGGTCCCGGTGCAGAAGGCGCAGCCGATCCTGCAGCCGCGCGTCGTGCGCGAGCGCCCCGTCTACGTGGGCAACATCAACGGCTACTCGGTCGCCGCCGCCGAGCGCAGCGGCGTCGGCTACGCGCTCGCCTCGGATCTCGGCGACGACGTCAGCACGCAGCTCGTCCTCGCTGCGATGCAGTGAGCGCACCGGCGCTCGCTCTACAGCGGGCGCCGTCCTCTCCCTCCCTCGATAACCCCGACCAACCCTACCGCGAGAGACCGCATGCGCTTCGTCTTCGTCATGGATCCGCTGAGCCGCGTGACGCACGACAAGGACACGTCGTTCGCCTTCATCCGAGCGGCGCAGGCGCGCGGCCACGAGAGCTACCACTGCTTGCCGCGCGACCTCTCGATCGAGGGCGGCGAGGCGCACGCCTCGGCCTCGCCGGTGCTCATCGGCGACGCGCCCCCGTTCATCTCGCTGGCGGGGGGCGCGCAGCGGCTCCGGCTCGCGGACGTGGACGCCATCTTCATCCGCAAGGACCCGCCGTTCGATCGCAGCTACCTGTACGCGACGCTGATCCTGGAGCGCGCGCGGCGCTGCCCGCTCATCGTGAACGACCCCCGCGGGCTGCGCGACGCCAACGAGAAGCTCTACGCGCTGAACTTCCCCGAGTGGACGCCGAGGACGCTGGTCACCGCGGACCGCGAGCAGATCCACGCGTTCGTGCGGGCCCTCGGCGGCACGGCGGTGATCAAGCCGCTCGACGGCGCGGGCGGCCTCGGCGTGCTGCAGATCAACGAGCGCGACAAGAACGCGCGCGCCATCGCGGACATGATGACGAACGAGGGGCACCGCCTCGCCATGGTCCAGGAGTACCTGCCCGCCGTCGTCCACGGCGACAAGCGCGTCCTCTTGCTCGACGGCGAGCTGCTCGGCGCCATCCTCCGGGTGCCCCGCGACGACGATCACCGCTCGAACATCCACGTCGGCGGGCGCGTGGTCTCGACGGAGCTCTCGCCGCGCGAGCTCGATCTCGTCCGCGCGGTCGCGCCTCGCCTCCGCGCCGACGGCCTCTTCTTCGTGGGCCTCGACGTCATCGGCGAGCGCCTGACCGAGGTGAACGTCACGAGCCCGACGGGCATCCAGGAGCTCGGGCGCTTCACCGGCGCGGATCCGGCGGCGAGGGTGATCGCCTGGGCCGAGGAGCGGGCGCGCGGCCAGGCCGCGCGCGCGTGAGCCACCCCGCTCCGGAAAGTTGGCCCGGAGCGCCCGCCTCTGCGAAGGCTCCCCCATGGGCGACTCATTCGAGCGGTGTGCCGTCTGCAGCGACGGCGAGCAGGGCGATCGGGACGGCGGCGCGCCCGGGGATCCTCGCGCGAGGACGCGGATGGCGCGCGTGGTCATCCAGGGGCGCTCGCTCAGCCTGTGCCGGACGCACGCGGCGACCGTGGCCGTCGCCATGCCGGAGACGTTCGAGGAGATGCGCGCGCTGTTCGTGGGGCTCCAGCGCAGCGCGCAGCCGGCGCAGCGCGATCCGTCCGTCGAGCGCCGCTCCCCCATCGCGCGCCGCAGCCCCGAGGATCGGCGCGTCTTCCCCCCGCGGCCGGAGGGCCGGCGGATCGGCGCAGGACGCCGCGCCAGCGATCCGGGGGAGTGATCGCGACCGTCGCGCCGGCGCCCTCCTCGCGCCGATCTCCGGAGCGGCGCCCGCTCTCCGCGCGGAGCGCCGCGGGCCGCCGGATGCGCGCGGCGCGTGGTAGGTTCTCGCCATGAGATCCCGCCGGCATGTCGTCATCGGACTCGGGTCGAGCCTGGGCGATCGCCTGACGACCCTCCGCGCCGCCATCGCGGCCCTCGGCGCTGATCCCGATCTCGACGTCATCCTCGAGTCGTCGCGCTACGAGTCCCCGCCCGCAGGCGGCCCTCCGCAGGGCGACTACGTGAACGCCGCGGTGCTCGTCGCCACGTCGCTGCCCGCCCGCCAGATCCTCGAGCGCACCCTCGCCGTGGAGCGCTCGCTCGGGCGGACGCGCCCCGATCCGGTGCGATGGGGGCCGCGCACGATCGATCTGGACCTGCTCTGGATCGAGGGCGAGGTCGTGGCGGAGCCGGATCTCGAGGTGCCTCACCCGCGGCTCTGCGACCGTGTGTTCGCGCTCAGGCCGCTGCTCGACGTCGCCCCCGACGCGCGCGACCCTCGCACGGCCATCGCGTACGCCGCGCTCTCCGAGGCGAGCGCGCCCATTCGCAAGCTCGATCCGATCTGATCGACGCGGCGCGCGGGCGCGGCGCTCAGCGCGAGCGCGGCGGGCCGGATGCGGCGCGGGATCGGAGGCCGGCGCGGCCGCCGGCGTACGACGCCGCGCTGCCGATCGTGACCACCACGATCAGCAGCAGCGCCCACCCCAGCGCGCCCGCCGGCGCGCCCTCGGCGAGGGCGAGCGCCCAGGCGAGCGCCGCGACGACGGCGCCACTCGCGGCGGCCTCGCGCCGCCCGGCGCGCCCGCCGAACCGCCCCACGAGGTAGCCGCCGGCGACCCCGGCGAGCGCGAACGCGATCGCGTTGAGCCCCACCATCGCGAGCCGCACCGAGCCCTCTGCCCCGGCGTCCCCCGCCCGCTCGATCATCCGGCGCAGCAGCGTGTTGACGAGGCCCGCGAGCGGCAGCCACGCGATGAAGATCGCCACCGTCCCGAGCGCGATCCAGTGCCACGGCGGCCGGTCCTCGACCTCGTCGTCGCCGCTGCTCTGCAGTACGGGGAGCTTGCGCTTCTCCGGCGCTGCCGCGCCGCCCCGAGGAGGCGCCGCGCCTGCCGCGCTGCTGCCGACGACCGGGAGGCGTCGCTTCGGCGCGTCCCCCATGACGTCAGCTGGGCTTCGAGGTCGGGGGCGGCGCCGCGGCGGGAGCCTTCCGCCAGAACTTCCGCGCTTCGTCCTGCAGACGGACCAGCCGCCGCTGCTCCTGGATCAGGCCGCCATAGGCGCGAGGCACACGCGGATCCTTCGCGAGCGCGTACAGGACCTGGAGCGCCGCCTCGGCGTCGTCCGTCGCGCGGTGCGCCTTCTCGAGCGAGATCCCGAGCCGAGCGGCCATGTCGCCGAGGGCGCGGCTCTCCTCGTTCTTGTAGAGCTCGCGGGCGAACGTGAGCGGATCGACCCAGTCGACCTCGCGCCGCATGGCGGGCGGCGGCTCGCGCGGGCGCATGCCCACGCGCTCGAGCTCGGCGAGCAGGAACGAGCGGTCGAAGGTGGCGTTGTACGCCGCGGGGATCGCCCCCTTGAAGCAGCCGAGGATCTCCTCCGCGACCTCGGCGAACGACGGCTTGCCCTCGACGTCCGCGTCCTTGATCCCGTGGATGGCGGTGCTCTCCGCGGGGATGGGCCGCCCCGGGTGGATGAGCCAGTTGTAGCGCGTCAGGATTTCCCCGGAGCGGCCGATGACGATGCCGAGCTCGATGATCCGATCGCCCGCCGGATCGCGCCCCGTGGTCTCGACGTCGACGAAGGCGATGGGCTGGTCGATCCAGGCGCTGCCCGCGTCGATCTCCGACGCGACACCGACGGCGCGCACCTTGAGGAGGTGCGCGATCCCAGGGTAGTGCCGGCCCGTCGGAAAGCAGCCGCACGGGTCGGCGACCTTCACGGCGTCCTCGGCTTGGCGGGCTGGGCGGGTGCAGCCGAGGTCGCGGGGCGCGCCGCGCCGCCCGCCGGCGCGCTGGTCCCGGCGGCGGGGGTCGCGCTGGCCGCCGGGGTCGCGCTGCCTGCTGGGGTCGCGCTGGCCGCGGGGATCGCGCTGCCGGAGGGCGACGCGTCGCCTGGCTTCGGGGGCGCTGGCCGCGGCGTCTTGCCGAGGAGCTCCAGCTCGAGCTTGACCCACGCCTCGAGGTCCTCGCCGGGGCTCGAGAGGAGCTGGAGGTTGACCTCGCGGCCGTTGATGAAGACGAGGGGCGTCCCCTCGAGCCCGACCCCGTCGGCCTGCAGCTTGTCCTTGTCGATGCGCGCCTTGGTGTCGGTCGAGACGAGATCGGCGCGGAACTTCACCATATCGAGCTTGAGCCGCTGCGCGTAACGCTCGAGGTCGGCCTGCTCCAGCTTGTCCTGGTTCTCGAAGAGGAGGTGGTGCATCTCCCAGAACTTGCCCTGGTTGAGCGCGGCGGTCGCCGCGCGCGCGGCGGGCTCGCCGTGGACGTGCGCCGAGAGCGGGTAGAACTTGAAGACGAGGCGCACCTGCCCGTCGAAGCGCTTCACGAGCCCCTCGAGCAGCGGCGCCATCAGCCTGCAGAACGGGCACTCGAAGTCGGCCCACTCGACGATCGTGATCGGCGCGTCGGGCGGCCCCATCTCCGGCGAGCCGTCGGTGGCGAGCGTCTTCACCTTGTTCGCGTCGAAGCGCATGTGGAACGCGTCGTCGCGCTCCTTCTTCGATCGGCCGTCCTTGACCAGATCGAGCAGGAGCTGCGCGGCGGGGAGGCACGCCTTGCACGGGCGCTGCTCCTTCACGCACTGCGCGATGCTCACGGGCGTGTCCGGGCAAGGGGAGAGGAGCTCGGAGACCTGTGCCCCCCACTCCCGGCGCTCGCGGGGGGTCAGCGAGGAGGTGTCCACGCCCGGCAGCGAGACCGCCACCTCCGGGCTCGCGGCCGGTTTGGGCTCGTTCGAGCTCGGGTTCCCAGGACAGCCCGTGGCGCCGATCGCGAGCAACGCGAGAAGCGGCGGCATCCAGCGCAGGAATGACATCGCGGCGCGAGCTTAGTCGGACCCCTTGCGAGATGCTAGCGCGGGTGTAGCGTCAAGAGGTGCGGAGCGTCCTCTACCGCTTCCCGGATCTGCAGCAGTTCGAGCAAATCGTGTGCGATCCGGAGGAGCGTGACCTCGAGCTCGGACTGCCCGCGGGGGAGGTCGTGGCCGATGGCGAGTGGGTGCTCGCCATCTTCGAGCTGGGCGAAAACCGCCGCGCGACGTCGGCCGCGGCGTGCGCGTCGGTCTCACCGGAGGGGGCGCGGCTCACGTTCGAGCCGCGCGACTGGCATCGCCTCGCCCACTTCGCGCGGACGGAGGCGCCCCGCCCCGGATCCGTGCCCGACACCGACGCCGCGGCGCTCCTCCGCGCCGCGGACGGGGCCGGGCCCGCCGCGTCATCCGGCGTCCAGGGCGCCGGCCCGGCGGGCCGGGCGCCGCCCCCTGCGCCGCCTCGGCTGAAGGGCAAAGGCTCGCGGGTCCTCGTGGTCGACGACGACCCCCACATCCGCGAGCTCCTGTCGGCGATGCTCGAGGCGGTCGAGCTCGCCGTCGTCGCCGTCGCCAGCGCCGAAGAGGCGCTGGCGCGGGTCCGCGGCTCACCGTTTCACCTCGTGGTCCTCGACTGGAACCTCCCGAAGATGACCGGCATCGACCTGTGCCGGACGCTGCGGCAGGAGCCCGGGCTCCGCGATCTCCCGGTCCTCTTCCTGACGGCGCACGCCTCCTCGCAGGACATGGTCGAGGCCTTCGCCAGCGGCGCCGACGACTACATGGTGAAGCCCTTCCGCGCCCCCGAGCTGGGGGCTCGCATCTTCAGCCTGCTCCGCCGGACCCGGCGAGGCACCTCCTGAGGCGCCTCGCCGCGGCGCAGCGGCCCCGCCGCGACGCGGGCTCGCGCTCGGGCGCCGCGCTCAGGTTCCGCGCTCAGGTTCCGCGCTCAGGTTCCTCGCTCAGAAGGCGACATCGACGTTGAGGTTGATCACGCCGATGCTCTGCGCGTAGTGCCCGCCGGAGTCGGGAGCCCTCGAGTTGGGGTGCAGGCCGGCGGTGATGCTGTCCCCCGTGGTGTCCCGGCTGACGTAGAACAGGTGGGTATACGACGCGGCGAGGTGGAGCTGCTTCGCGACATGGAAGCGCCCGCCGAGAGCGAACGAGACATCGTGGAAATCGACGCCCGATGGATCGAGGGTCTCGTCCGGAACTGCGTTGGAGTCGTACCCGGCGCCGCCGAAGACCTCGATCGCAGGCCGCGGCCAGTGGCTCCAGCCCGCGCGAACGCCGAACGTGTCGTTCCAGCGGCGGGGGATGTTCTGCACCACGCGGGCGCCCTCTCCGGCGAAGCCGTCGCGGTCGATCTCGCACGCCGCGCCGACCTGGGTGAGGCACTGGTTTTCCATCGAGCTCCACCGCGTCCAGTCGCCGAAGAGCCGGATCTCGAAGCGCTCCGCCGGGACGAAGCGGGCGCCGAGCCGCACGATATCCGGCAGGCCCTGGTGCAGCTCCACGTCGCTCGGGGAGTTCGACACGCCGCTGAAGCGGTTGGTGAGCGTGCCCTCGAGCGACTCTCCCCCCGTGACGTTCGGCCGCGACTGGTACGACGCGCCGATCCAGAGCTGCTTCGGCACCGCCTCGACCAGCGCGCCGACGCCGAAGCTCGCGTGGAAGCCGCTCACCTCGAGCAGCGAGCGCCCCTCGGTCGCAAGGAGGTTGTCGCCGGAGGCGTTGCGGGCGCGCACGGTGTTCACCTGGGTTCGAATCAGGTTGCCGGAGAGGCCGAGGCTGAGACGGAGCGCCGGGATCCTGTAGGCGGCGGCGAGCGTGAAGAACATCGCCTGGAGCGAAGACTCGATGGAGTGCCAGCGCTGCACGCCGTCCACCGGCCCGGCGAGCTCGCGATTGCCCTCGAACGCCGCGTTCGTGTCCCAGGACGCGGCGCCGCCGAAGGGCACATAGACGCCGGCGCCCAGCGCCAGATCGCCGAGCCTGGCCGACGCGCCGAGCATCGGCGAGGCAGCCACGTTGAACAGGCTCGCCTCCCCCGTGTTCGCCCGCGGCACCGTCACGTCATCGGTCGCCGCCGCCGAGTGCGTGTAGGACGCGGCGCGCAGCGCGATATTTCCGTCCAGGAACAGATGAATCCCCTCGCTCTCGGCGAGGCCTGCGGGGTTGTAGTAGACCGCGGTCGGATTGCTCGTGATCGGGTTGCCGTGCTCGCCGCCAAACCGCGCGGTCGCGAACCCACCGGCGAGCGCGGATCCGGTCCAGGCGAGACCGCCGAGGAGGCCGACGGAGATCGCGAAACAGGGGCGGTTGATGGACATATCCGGTGTTCTCGGTTCTGAGGGCGGAGGAATGCGGCGCCTGCGGCGGACCCTGCATGGTAGGGTTGCAACACCTGCCACGTCGGAAGGTTCTACCCGATCAAGTCAAATGTCACCTTTCGCACGGTGTCAAATGCTTTTCTCCCGCACCATCCGGACAACGCTCGCCTCAGCTGCCCTCACCACCACGGCGCTCCTCATCGGCTGCGCCGACCCGGCAGGCAGATACGATGACTTCGAAGCTCGCGATACCACGATCCGCGAAGACCAGAGCAGCGGCGAGGGTGGTGGTGGCAGCGACGGAAATGGCGGCGCTGGAGGCGGCGGCGACAACTGCCTGCCGGAAGCGGGCGCCGTCGACGGCGATTTCCTCTTCAGCCTCTCGGCGTATCTCAACCCGCGGGCCCCTATCCTCTTCGTGGCCAGCCTGACCACCCAGGCCAGCGACGGCGGCCTGAGCTTCTCGCTCACCTTCCAGCCGCTCGTGGCCGCCGATCGCAAGACGCCCACGGGCGAGCCGTTCGATGTGGGTCCCTTCGAGCTGTCCGCCGATGGGACGTTCACCGCGCAGCTGCCCACGCTCGTCGTGCCGGGCGACGCCAACCCCATCTCCGGCAGCGAGCTCGAGGCCACCATCACGCTGACCGGCGGCTCCCTCTGCGCGCCCGCCGACTTCATCTGTGGCGTTGTCACTGGCACCACGGCGAGGCCGCTCCCCCTGAATCTCAAGGGCTCTACCTTCGCCATGGAGCGAATCGCCGATCCGAGCAGCTACCCGGCGCCGGTCATCAACTGCAAGAGAGACCCGGCGACCCCGCTCCCGTGAGCGCCCGGTCGGGTCACGCCACGGCCTCCGCCGCGGCGGCGCCTTCGAGCTCGATCAGCGAGATCTCGGACGGCGCGCCGACGCGCATCGGCGGCCCCCAGTAGCCCGTGCCGCGGCTCACGTAGATCTGGCTGTCGCCGTGCGAGGACAGCCCGGCCACGTAGGGCTGGTCGAGCCGCACGAAGAAGTTCCACGGGAAGATCTGGCCACCGTGGGTGTGGCCGCTGAGCTGCAGGCCCACGCCCCGCTCCGCGGCCTCCAGGATCTGCTTGGGCTGGTGCGCGAGCAGCACGAGCTCGCGAGAAGGGTCCCGCCCCGCGAGCGCGCGCGCGAGGTCGGGGCCATGGCCGCGGCCCATGCCGCGGGAGCTCCAGTCGTCCACGCCGGCCAGGTCGAAGCCGTGCTCGCCGTCGCCGATCGAGACACGCTCGTTGCGCAGCACCGTCACGCCGAGCCGGCGGAGCTCCGCGATCCACGCCTCGGCGCCGGAGTAATACTCATGGTTGCCCGTCACGAAGAAGACCCCGTGCTTGGCGCGCAGATCGGCGAGCGGCGCGGTGTGCTCGCGGAGCTCTTCCACGGAGCCGTCGACGAGATCGCCCGTGATCGCGATGAGATCCGGCTCGAGCGCGTTCACGCGCGCGACGACGCGCTCGAGCCAGGCCCGGCCGATCGTCGGGCCGATGTGGAGGTCGGTCAGCTGAACCACGCGAAAGCCCGACATGGCCGCGGGGAGGCGGCGCAAGCGGACGCGCACCGGGCGGACGGCGACCTCGCCGAGGGCGCTCGCGGCGCCGGCGACGCCGAAGCCCATGGCGAGCGCTCCGGCCGCGCCCGCGAGGGCGCGCGAGAGGAAGGTGCGGCGCTCGCCGTCGAGCGGCTGGTGCAGCAGCGCCGTGACGCCGTGGGCGCCGAGGCGGACGAACTCGGAGGTGAGCAGGAGGAAGAAGAGCAGGACGGCGAGCCCGACCCACGTGTAGACGACGCCGGCGACGACGCCAGCGATGTGCCGGGGCAGCGCGCGGGTGAGCAAGAGGCCGAGGGGCACCAGCGACGCGAGCACCACCAGGGCCACACTGCCGACGCGGTGCCAGAGCGGGCCGAGCTCGGGCGCGCGGATCAGGCGCTGCCAGAGGTAGTAGTGGACGCCTGCCACGATGGCGCTGAAGACAGCGATGAAGACGACGAAGGAGAGAAGAGGCCGCTGCACGCGTCCAGCATGACCACGGCGGCGCGCGCCCGCCGCTCCGATCCACGCCGGAGCCAGGCTCGACAACATTTCTTAACGGAGCGACGGGCGGACGGCGGCTACGACGTGCTCACGCACACGCCGAACCCGGCGGGGTAGATCGCGCTGCCGCCCTGGCACTTGGCGCCTGCGCCGCATTCCGGCGCCCTGCTGTCGATCCGGCAGAGCTGCTTGCACTGGTTCGTCAGCATCGAGCACACGAAGCCGGGCGCGCACGGGCAACGCTCGTCGGCCCGCCCCTCGCCGGGCACCACGCAGCTCGTCGTCCCATCCTCGCGGACGATCGTGCAGGTGAGGCCCGTCGGGCACACGCTGTCGTTCAAGAGCTCGCAGTTCATCGCGGGAACACAGACGGGGATCGGGACCGGAGCGCTCGCCTCGACGACCGACTGGGCCATCGGTCGCTCGTCGCAGTACGTCCCCGCCGCGCAGCTCTCGACGTGGCCACAGCAATACTGCCGGCACACGCCGCCCTCCCCGTCGGCTGCCACGCACCCCAGGCCAGCCGCGCAATCGGCGCCGCTGTGACAAGGGCCGCCTGCCTCGAAGCGGCCCGCCGGCTGGCAGCTCGGGATCGCATCGCCGTCGTCGAGCACGAGCTGGCAGTGCAGCGTCTGCGCGGCTGGGAGCCCCGTCCCCGTGCCCGCGCCGCCGTCCGACGAGCACTCGGTCGGCTCCCCGCCTGGGGTGCAGCCATCGCCGCACAGGTAAGCGAAGCGGGTGTAGGGATCCTGCGCCTCCGGAGCCGCCGGGATGTTGAGGTCCTCGTTCACGACGCCACCGGCACCGCCGCTGCCGCTGCCGCTCGCGGGCGGAGGGCTGCCGCCCGATTGGGCCGACTCGCTCTCGCCCCCCCCACTCCCGAACACCCCGCCGCCGTCTTCGTACCCACCCGCCGCCGAGTCATCCATCGAGCACGCGGAGAGCGCGAAAACCCAGGTCGCCACGAGGCCAGAAAGCAGACGGGCGCGGTGTGAGCTCATTCCAGGACCACCAGAAAAGCACAAGCGGAATGAGCGTATCATGTCGCCTCCTGCATTCACAGAATGTGCCGATTCTGTGTGTCGTCGCCAGGGCGCCGAGCGCAGCCTGGGTGAGGACGCCGCCGTCCTGTGCGCCGCGCACACGGGGGCACCTCGCCTGCGGGCATCCCTGGCGCAAGCATGACGCCCGTGTCGCACCGAGCGCCGGGCCTCGCGCGATGGTGCGTGATGGCGCCTACCGCGCCTCGATGTCGCGGGTGACCACGTTGCCCGCGCTGTCATAGGCGCGCACCGCGAGCAGGTGCGCGCCCGGCGGCACGATCGCGCCGAGATCCGCCTCAAACGGCTCGACGGCCTCGTCGAAGACGCCGTCGCTCGGGAAGACGGGCCGCCACTCCTCCAGGCCCGCGATCGAGACCTCGATGCGCGCGACCGGACCGAGGCCGTCCGCGACCTCGCCCGTGAGCCGGCGCCCCTGCAGCGCGAGCGCCCGGAACACCGGCGGCGTGTTGTCGACAAGGACGGTTCCCGACTCGAGGCTGTGGCGCAGCGTGCGCTCGGGCGGGTTCGCCAGCTCGTCGCTCGCCTCGACGAGGATGCGGTACTCGCCTTCGGGAAGCGCGGTCGTGTCCCATACGTGCTCGGCGCGCGTCACCTTCTCGCCCGGCTTCAGCAGGCTGCGCCAGGTCGACTGCCCCTCCATCCGGTAGGAGAGGCGGTAGCGGAGGTCGTCCTGGTCTGGATTGTCGACCTTCCATGTCAGCTGGAGCGCGCTCACGGGCTTCGGCGCCTCCCCGCCCGATGGCGGGAGGCTCGATCGAGAGGGCTTCGTCTGCCCCTTCGGCGCGGCCTCGATCGACGTGACCACGGCGCGCGCGTTGTCGGTGACGAACGAGAGCTTCACCTCGCGGAGCACCGCGCCCGGATCGCGGCGCCAGCGCGCGCGGATCTGCGCGAAGCGCGCCGGCGGGCTCTTCACGTCGCCCGGCGCGGCGAGCGCTGTGGACCACGGGCTCCAGGTGCCGTCCGGCGCGTCGGTGTTTCCGCTCCGGGTCTCGAGCTCCAGCGCGCCGTCGGAGCGCCACGAAAGGCGCCCGAACGTGGCCCGCAGCCCGGCGTCGAGCACCTTGCTCGTCCACACCGCGTCGGCGCCGCCGACGCCCTTCACCTCGTGGAAGACCGCGGGGTCGGTGGTCGCGACGAACCTGCGCCGCCCCGCCATCAGAAAGGCGCCGACCTGGCGCTCGTCGGTGTCGGCGACGAGCCGCGCGACGTGGTTGTCGCTCACGGTGTAGAGCTGGCCTTCCGCGCCGGTCCCGACGTACGGCGTCAGGTCGTCGCCGAGGCCGAGCGAGACGTAGTGGGTGTCGTCGTCGCTCATCATCTTCTCGGCGACGCCGCGCCGATCGAAGCGCATGAGCACGCCCTTGCCGGGCTTCTGCGCGCGCGCCGGCTGCGGCGACGGCGGCCCGCTCCGGTTGCGCTTCGGGGGGGCGAACGCCTCGGCGTACTTGTTGGCGATCGCGTAGATCGCGCCGCCCTTCGCGCCCGGCGCGACGGCGATGGCCTTCACGTCGTCGGCGTCGAAGTCGTAGAGCACGGTCGCGCGCCCGGGCGCCGTGAGCTTGTAGAGGAGCGCCTTGCCGTTCGAGCCGGCGTAGACGGCGCCGTCGTCCCCGACGGCGACGCACATGAGGTGCGGCTCGTCGCTGTCGAAGTACACCTGGGCCTTGCCCGCGGCGTCGACGCGGAACAGCTTCCCCTCCGAGCCGGTGGCGGCGTAGAGCGCCTTCGCCCTGGGATCGTACGCGAGGCCCCACACGTCCTCGGTGTCGGGGAGCTCGGCGAAGACCTTCGCCGGGCCGCCGTTGCCCGCGCCGCGCGGCAGGCGGAAGAGCTTGCCCTCGGGGAAGGTCCCCGCGATGACGTCGCCATCGAACGCGAGCGCGAGCGCGCTGACCGCCATCTGCCCGGTCGTGGCCACGAGCGCGACCCGGCCGCCCGAGACGCTGTAGATCTTCCCCTCGTTGCCCGTGCCGAGCAGCACCGTCCCGTCCGGCAGCACCACGGAGCTCCAGATGGACGTCGCGTCGGGCAGCGGCGTCGCGCCGAGCGTCAGCCCGGCGCGCACGGCGCCGTTCGAGTCCACGCTGACGCCAGTGAGATCGCCGCCCTTCAGGTCCTCGAGCGATCGGAGCTCGAAGCTGCGCGTGCCCACCGCGTGGGCCGGCAGCGCCACGAGCCCCACGGCGGCGACGGCGGCGGCGAGGAGCCTGCGCGGAGAGGGGACGGCGTGAGGGTGAGGCGATCGGGAATGGGCAGAAGAGCGCTCTGTGCTCATGGGTCGCAAGATGGAGGGGGGTCAGGGAAGAGAGGGAGGCGGGAGACCGGCGGGCTCAGCGGAGGATAGGCCGGACCGTGACGCTCACGGAGTCTTTCCCGACCAGGAAGCGCTTGAGGGACACCGGCACCTGCACCTGCGCGCCGAAGGTCTCGGGCGCGTCGGACGCGGAGCTCGGGCGCAGCGTGTCCATCGCGCCCGGGGGGAGCCGCGAGGCGACCTTGCCGCGGTACGCCGCGCCGTTCTCCCGGAGCCGGAACGTCGCGACGACGCTCTCCGCGTCGTGGGTCTGGCTCGGCAGCATCGCCACGAGCTCGGCGACGTTGTTCGGGGTCGCCATCGGGCGCTCCACCTCGTAGCCGGGCGCGAGATCGATGTCCACCTGGCTGCCGGCGAGCTCGCGCGGCACCGGCACCTCGATGACGCGCGACTCGATGGGGCCCTGATGAGGCTGGAGATCCAGGCGGATCCGCGCGGGCGCGCCCGCCTCGATCTCCGGCTCGAGCACCTTCGCGCCGCGCAGCAGCACGACCTCGCGATCGAAGGTGACCTTCACGCGGGTGTCGACGCGCTCGATCGAGACGTCCTCCCAGGGGTTGTTGAGCAGGGCCCCCATCGCCCGTACGAGCCGGCTGCGGACGAAATCGTCGCTGCTGAGCGGGGTGCCGTTGCCGGCGCCGAAGTCGACCAGCGAGATGGCGCCGTAGCGCCCGATCTTCACCTGGCTCACCGCCCGCCAGGTCATGTCCCGCCGCTCGGCCGTCGTCGCCTCGACGGCGTTGCCGACGGCCATCGAGACGAAGGCGGGCGCGAGGAACTGATCGTGCGCGACCTCGACGTTCCACGTCGGGTGCGGCGCGCCCTCCACGCCGTCGATCTGGACGCGCATCGGGAAGACCGGCGCCTTCGCCGAGCTGTCGACGACGATCGCGGCCTGCCGATCGTTCACCAGCGTGCCCAGAGGCCGCACCGCCTCGCCGATCTTGAAGCTCCGGTTCTGGCTCGCGAGGATCCAGTGGACCCGCGCGATCGCGGCGGGGAGGTTCGTGACGCCGCCGTTCATCATCGGGTGGCCGAACGCGACCAGCTTGTCGCCCGACACGCGCGTGACCGTGCCGATGCCCATCGCGGAGATGTCGCCGCGCACGAGCTCGACGCCGATCGCCCCCCCGTCGACGTACCTGGTCGGCGCGCCCGGCTCCGGGCTCGCGGACGAGCCGCCGCCGGCCTGCATCGGATCGAGCCCCATGGGGCCGAGCAGATCGCTCGCGATGCGCAGCGACGTCCCGCCGAGCCCGCCGAGCATCACCGGCGTCGAGGCGCGCGCGAGGCCCGTCGACTCGGGCGGGGAGAGCGACGGCGCGACGCGCGCGGCGACCTGGCTGGCGTGGCCGGCGAGGTCGTAGGCGTCGACGGCCCCCAGGAAGCCGCGGCTCCCGTGCAGGCGCGCCGGCGCGGCGGCGCGCGGCGGCGCGCCGCCGGCGCGGCTCACCGGGGCGGGCAGCGGGCCGCCGACCTTCGGGGCGATCCCGCGCGGGAGCGGCCGCGCGAGCTCGTCGAGCATCGACTTGATCGGGGTGACGCCGGCGATCGCCTCCGCGCCGAAGAGCCAGCCGTACGCGTAGGCGCCGATCATCTTGCCGTTCAGGTAGATCGGGCTGCCGCTCATCCCCGCCACGGTGCGGGCGACCTCGAGGCGCGGGTGCTGCGTCTTGACGAGGACGAGGTCCTGGTTCGGTCGGAAATTGCGGAGCGTCGAGATGACCTCGACGTCGAACTTCTCGGGCGTGGTGCCGGAGAAGACGGTGAGGCCGTACCCCTTCATGCCCGGCTTTACCTCGGAGAGCGGCAACGTATCGGGCGGAGCGGAGATCGCCTGGGCCGCGCCGACGCCGACGGCGACGCTGCACACCGCGCCGGCGAGCAGGCTCAGGGGGATGAGGCGGCCGTCGCGGTCGACGAGGGCGCGGGCGGCGCCCGCGATCGCCCTCGCGCTGCGGGTCACGAGCGGGGCGGCGCGCGCTGTGAGGAAGGAATCCGGACGAAAACACGGCATGTTGCGCAGAGGCACGGGCCAAGCTTAGCCCGGATTTGGTAGCGCGACAGAGCGGGGGCTCGGGCCGCGCCGGGAGGTCGCCGCGCTGCCCAGGGTCGCCGTTTTCCAGAGGCGGGGCGCGCCGGCGACGCTAGGCTTCGCCCCGTGAAGGATATCGCGGCGACCGCGACGCTCGTCCTTTCGTTCGCCGCCTGGGTGACCACTCACGTCGCGCTGGCCGCGCGGCTCGCGCTCCGGAGCCAGCCCCGCTGGCGCGGGCTCGTCGCGCTGGTGGTGCCGCCGCTCGCGCCGATGTACGGCTTCCGGCTGGGGTGGCGGCGGACGAGCACCCTGTGGCTTGTATGGCTGATCGTGTACGTGCTCGCGCTCCTCGTCGCGCGGGCGTGAGGAGCAGGGCGTGGCGCCTGACGTGAAGGCTGACGACGTGAGGGCGGGAATGACGGCGAAGCGGCGCCCGGGCGCGCCGCCCGCGATCCTCGTCGGCACGATGAACTTCGGCGGCCGCACGCCGCCCGAGGAGGCCGAGCGCATCACCCTGCGCGCGCTCGAGCGAGGGATCACCGCGTTCGACACGGCGAACCTCTACCAGGACGGCGCGTCCGAGCGGATCCTCGGCCGGGCGCTCCGGGGCCGCCGGGCCGAGGCGCAGATCGCCACCAAGGTCGGCCTGCGCCGCGTCCGGGGCAGGCCCGAGGGCCTCGGGCGCGAGCGCGTGATCCGCGCCGTCGAAGAGAGCCTCGCGCGCCTCGGCACCGACCGGGTCGACGTCTGCTATCTCCACGCGCCGGACCCGGAGACGCCCCTCGAGGAGACGCTGTCGGCGATCGACGCCCTGCTCGAGCAGGGGAAGATCCTGCAGTACGGGATCAGCAACTTCGCGTCGTGGCAGATCCTGGAGATCATCGCGCGCCGCGACGCCGTCGGGAAGCCGCGCCCCGCCGTCTCTCAGGTGCTCTACAACGCGCTGATCCGCCAGCTCGACGTCGAGTACGCCGCCTTCGCGCGGCGGTACGCGCTGGCCACCGCGGTGTACAACCCGCTCGCCGGCGGGCTCTTGACGGGGCGGCACGCGGGGCCGGAGGCGACGCAGGCGGGCTCGCGCTTCGAGCGCAACGGCGTCTACCAGCGCCGGTACTGGAGCAGGCGCATGTTCGAGCTCGCGGCCGGCTACGCCGCGGTGGCGGCGGACGAAGGAATGAGCCTGCTCTCGCTGTCGTACGCCTGGCTCGCGGGGCGGGACGTCGTCGATTCCATCCTGGTCGGCCCGGTCCGGGCAGAGCACCTCGACGCGGCGGCCGACGCCGTCGGGCGCCCGCTCTCGGAGGAGGCGGCGCGGCGCATGGACGCGCTCTACCGCGATCACCTGGGCACCGACGCGAGCTACGCGCGATGATCGAGCTCCTGCTGCCCGGGGCCAGGGACCTCGATCTCGCGGGCCCCCTGGCCGACTACGCCGCCCGCGGCCACGCTCGCCTCGGGCGCGTGATGACCGACGCGGGGCTCGCGGCGCTGCGCGCGCGCTCGGATGACCTGATGCTCGGGCGCGTCACGTACCCCGGGCTCTTCTTCCAGCACGACGCGGCGTCGGGCCGCTACGAGGATCTGCCGTACGGCAAGGGCTACCAGGGGCCGAGCACGTCATACCGGAAGCTCGAGAAGCTCGAGAAGGACCCGCTGTTCCTCGCCTGGATCGAGAACCCGCTCTTCGAGAGGATCGCGCGCGCGCTCATCGACGGAGAGGTCTCCATCTACCGGGCCGTGCTCTTCAACAAGGCCGCGTCCGGAGGGACGCCGCTGCCCTGGCACCAGGACGGCGGCAGCTACTGGGGGCTGGATCGCGACCCCGAGCTGCAGATCTGGACCGCGCTCGACGACGCGCCCGCCGGCGGCGGCTGCGTGGAGGTGCTGGAAGGCAGCCACATCGACGGGCTCGCGACGCCGCTCGGCGGCGTCATTCCGAGCGACCGCGTGCACGCGGCCGACGCGGACGCCCGCAAGATCGCGCTGCCGGCGCGCGCGGGCGAGGCCCTGCTGATCCACAACTACCTCTGGCACTGCTCCGCCGTGAACCGGAGCGGCCAGCCGAGGCGAGCGTTCACCGTCTGCTACATCAGCAGGGCGACCCGCTGCCTCAGGAAAAAGAAGGCCCCACGCACGTTCACGCCGGTGTTCTGAGCTCCCCGGGCAGGCGGCCTCGGCACGGTCGGCGGCCCCTCGCTCGCCAGGCCCTCCCCTTCCCCTGGCTTCCCCGGAACGTTCCCCGGCCGGCGTCGACGTTTCGAGAATTTTTCGATCCGGTGTCGCATCCAGTTCGCCACCGTGTCGTAAGGACGGACGCTTGCACCCGCGGCAACTTGCCGCGCCCCCGCGGCGACCTGCCGCGGCATGGAGCCTCAATTACCCACAGCGGCAAAGTGCCGCAGTCACGCGGCACTTTGCCGTCTTGTCGCACCCCGCCAGCAAGCCATAACTGCGCCCGCGCGTCCCTCCGACGCCCACCACAACCCTATGGCTCGGTTCCTGTTCCCACGATGGGCCAACAAAGTGGTTCCGCTGGGGCTGCTCTTCGGAGTCCTGCCCCTCGGCGCCGCTGTGATCGGCGGATTCTGGTACTACGGTACCAACAAACACCTCGAGGTCGGGTATCAGCCGGATCAACCGGTTGACTATTCCCACAAGCTGCACGCCGGCGACCTCGGCATCGACTGCCGCTACTGTCACAGCACAGTAGAGGTATCCAGCTTCGCCGCGGTTCCCCCCACCGAGACGTGCATGAACTGTCATGCCAAGGTGCGGCGGGACAGCGAAAAGCTCCTCCTCGTGCAGGAGAGCTGGGCGACGGATCAACCCATCCCCTGGGTGCGCGTCCACAACCTTCCCGACTACGCCTATTTCGACCACTCGGCCCACCTGGCCGCAGGGGTCGGCTGCGTGAGCTGTCACGGCCGCGTGGACCAGATGCACAAGGTCCGGCAGGTCCAGCCGCTCTCGATGGGATGGTGTCTGGACTGCCACCGCAATCCGGGGCCCAACCTCCGCAATCCCGCCGACGTCACCAAGATGGATATGGCACCCGCGACGGCCGCCATGGCGGGCGCCGGCATCCCCGCGAGCCACGAGCCTTACAACGATCGCGTGCCAGCGGTCACTTCCTCCGGGCGGCAGGTGCAGGCGCCGCTTCATTGCTCGGGGTGCCACCGATGAGTAAACGAACTCCTCTCCCCCTCGCCCAGGACCTCTCTGGAAAGACCTACTGGCGCAGCTTGGACGAGCTCTCCGGCTCGCCCGACTTCGTCGACGCGCTCGGGCGCGAGTTCCCGCCGGCCGCGTTCGAGCCGCCGGAGGGCGTGGGGCGGCGCACGTTCCTGAGCCTCATGGGCGCGTCGCTCGCGCTCGGTGGCCTCGTGGGCTGCCGCCGGCCTGTCGAGCAGATCCTGCCGTACTCGCGGACCCCGGAGGAGGTCATCCCGGGCAAGCCGCTGTTCTTCGCGACGGCGCTCCCGATGATGGGCACGGCCTTCGGCGTCATCGTCGAGAGCCACGAGGGACGGCCCACCAAGATCGAGGGCAACCCGAAGCACCCCGAGAGCGTCGGCGGGACCACGCTCTACATCCAGGCCACGATCCTCGACCTCTACGATCCCGATCGCAGCAAGTCGCCGCGCGAGGGCGCGACCGAAAAGTCGTGGGACGACGCCGCGGCGTTCTTGCGCACCGAGGGCGACAAGCTCCGCGGCCGCGGCGGCAAGGGGCTCACGATCCTGACCGAGGCGCACCGGTCGCCGACGCTCGCCGCGCGCCTCGCCGATCTCCGCAAGACGCTGCCGGAGGCGCGCGTCGTCCGGTACGAGCCCTTCTCGCGCGACGCCGCGCGTGAGGGCGCGCGGCTCGCGTTCGGCAAGCCGCTCGAGACCACGCTCGACCTGACGAAGGCGCGCGTGATCGTCGCGATCGACGCCGACCTGTTCGCCTCCGACGGCAGCCCGCTCAAGCAGGGGCGCGCGTTCACGGCGGGCCGCGCGGTCGACAAGGACCCGAAGGCGATGAACCGCCTCTACTCCGTCGAGAGCACCTTCACGATCACCGGCGCGGCCGCGGATCACCGGCTCCGCATCCAGAGCCGCAAGATCCCCGCCTTCACCTTCGCCCTCGCGACCGAGCTCGGCAAGCGCGGGGTCGCGCTCGACCCGCAGCTGCTCAACGCGCTCGAGGGCAAATCGGAAGGGCTCGACGCCAAGGCGACCCGGCACGTCGCCGCCATCGCCGCCGACCTCGTCGCCAACCGGGGTCAGGGCGCGGTCGTGGCCGGGCGCTCGCTGCCGAAGGAGGTCCACGGGCTCGTGCACCTCATCAACCACGCGCTCGACAACACGGGCAAGGCGGTCCGGCTCGTCGCGCCCTTCGACGACTCGCGCGAGGGCCCCGAGGCGCTCGTCGAGCTCGCGCGCTCCATCGAGAAGGGCGAGGTCGAGACGCTGGTCGTCCTGGGCGGCAACCCGGCCTTCGACGCGCCCGCGGACGCGCGCTTCGCCGACGCGCTCGCCAAGGTGCCCGTGAGCGTGCACGTCTCGACGCACGTCGACGAGACGAGCGAGCGCACCCGCTGGCACCTGAACCGCGCCCACCCGCTGGAGTCGTGGAGCGACGTGCGGGCGGAGGACGGAACGGCCAGCATCGCGCAGCCGCTCATCGCGCCGCTCTTCGGCGGCAGGACCGACGCCGAGGTCATCGAGCTCCTGCTCGGTGGCTCGCGGACGGCGTACGACCTGGTGCGGGCGACCTGGCTGACCGCCGAGGGCGCGAAGCGCACCGAGGACGACTTCCGCCGCGCGCTGCACGACGGCCTCGTCGCGGGGACCCAGCTCGCGGACGAGCAGGTGGCCGCCGCGGCGCAGGGCGCGATCGAGGCGCTGCGCGCGTTCGCGCCCGCCGTGGGCGAGGGCCTGGAGGTGACCTTCCGGCCCGACGTGCACGCGTGGGACGGTCGGTTCGCGAACAACGGGTGGCTCCAGGAGCTGCCCCACCCGATGACGAAGCTCACCTGGGGCAGCGCCGCGAACCTCTCGCCCTCGACGGCGGCGCGGCTCGGCCTGAAGGACGGCGACGTCGTGACGCTGACGGGCAGCGGCGCGTCGGTGCGGATCCCCGTCCTCGTCGCGCCGGGGCAGGCGGACGACTCGGTGGCCATCACCGTCGGCCAGGGGCGGCGCGCGCGGCTCCGGGTCGGCCATGGCGTCGGCGTCGACACGACCCCGCTGCGCAAGAGCGACGCCTTCGAGCTCGCCGGCGGCTTCTCGCTGGAGAAGACCGGCGAGGTCGTCGAGCTCGCGCGCACCCAGGAGCACTTCGTGATGGAGGGCCGCCCGCTCGCGCGCGAGGGGACGCTCGCCGAGTTCCAGAAGGACGCGGAGTTCGCCCAGAAGCAGGTCCACGTGCCGCCGCTCCTCAGCCTGTTCAAGGAGCCGAACCGGCGGCAGGGGCACGCCTGGGGCATGACCATCGATCTCAACGCCTGCCTCGGCTGCAACGCGTGCGTCGTCGCCTGCCAGGCCGAGAACAACATCCCGGTCGTCGGCGCCGACGGCGTGCGGCAGACCCGCGAGATGCACTGGCTCCGGATCGACCGCTACTTCCAGGGCACGGACCCGAACGAGCCGGAGAGCATCTCGCAGCCGCTCCCCTGCCAGCACTGCGAGAACGCGCCGTGCGAGCAGGTCTGCCCGGTCGCCGCCACGACGCACAGCCCCGAGGGGCTGAACGACATGGCGTACAACCGGTGCGTCGGCACGAAGTACTGCGCCAACAACTGCCCTTACAAGGTCCGTCGCTTCAACTTCCTCGAGTACAACCAGCCGGACTCGGAGGAGCGGAAGATGCAGTTCAACCCCAACGTCACCGTCCGATCGCGGGGCGTCATGGAGAAGTGCACCTTCTGCGTGCAGCGGATCAACCACGCCAAGATCGACGCCAAGCGAGAGGGGCGGGAGCACATCAAGGACGGCGAGGTCGTGACCGCGTGCCAGGGCGCTTGCCCGACGCAGGCCATCGTCTTCGGCGACCTCGACGACCCCAAGAGCCAGGTGGCCGCGACGGCCGCTAGCCCGCGCGGTTACAGATTGCTGGACGAGATCAACACCAAGCCGCGGGTCACCTACCTCGCCAAGATCCGCAACAAGAACCCGGAGCTCGCCGACGCATGAGCGCCACAGCACCCCTCCAGGTCGACCACCCCCGGCTCTCGGACCGCGCCGCCCTCTTGGACGAGGCGCCCCTCGTGCAGGGGAAGGACGACTTCCGCTCTCTCACCGACAAGATCTCGGGCATCGTCCTCAGCAAGCGCCCCCCCGGGTGGCTCGTCCTGCTGTGCCTTGCCATCAGCATCCTCTTCATCCTCGCCGGCTCGCTCGTTCACCTCGTCGGTACCGGTATCGGTATCTGGGGGCTGAACACCACCGTCAACTGGGCGTGGGACATCACCGGCTTCGTGTTCTGGGTCGGTATCGGCCACGCCGGCACGCTGATCAGCGCCATCCTCTTCCTCTTCCGCCAGAAGTGGAGGACGAGCATCAACCGCGCCGCGGAGGCGATGACGATCTTCGCGGTCGCGTGCGCCGCCATCTACCCGGTGGCCCACCTGGGCCGGATCTGGTTCGCCCACTGGCTGTTCCCGATCCCGAACCAGATGAGCATCTGGCCGAACTTCAAGAGCCCGCTGCTCTGGGACGTGTTCGCCGTCTCGACGTACGCGACGGTCTCGACCCTCTTCTGGTTCGTCGGGCTCATCCCCGATCTCGCCACGATCCGCGACCGGGCCACGACCCGGACGAAGCAGATCGTCTTCGGGATCCTCTGCCTCGGCTGGCGCGGCTCGCACCGCCACTGGCTCCACTACGAGAAGGCCTACCTGATCTTCGCCGGGCTCTCGACGCCGCTCGTGCTCAGCGTGCACACGATCGTGTCGTTCGACTTCGCCGTCTCGATCGTCCCCGGCTGGCACACGACGATCTTCCCGCCGTACTTCGTCGCGGGCGCCATCTTCAGCGGGTTCGCGATGGTCGTCACGCTGATGGTGTTCGCGCGCAAGGCGTTCGGTCTCGAGGGGCTCATCACGATGCGGCACCTCGAGAACATGAACAAGGTCATCGTCGCGACCGGCACCATGGTCGGTTACGCGTACGGGATGGAGCTCTTCATCGCCTGGTACAGCGGCAACGGCTACGAGCAGTTCGCCTTCCGGAACCGCATCCTGGGCCCGTACGCCTGGGCCTACTGGACCATGGTGAGCTGCAACGTGATCTTCCCGCAGCTCTTCTGGTTCAAGAAGGTGCGCACCAGCATCCCCGCGATGTTCATCATCTCGATCCTGGTCAACATCGGGATGTGGTTCGAGCGCTTCGTCATCATCGTGACGAGCCTCCACCGCGACTTCCTCCCCTCGAGCTGGACCTACTTCCGCCCGACCATCTGGGACATCTCGACGTTCTTCGGCTCGTTCGGCCTCTTCTTCACGCTCTTCCTGCTGTTCGTCCGCTACCTGCCGATGGTCGCGATCAGCGAGGTGAAGGGGGTCACGGCGGCGGCCGATCCTCACGGCTCGCACAGCAACGACGAGGCTCATCATGCAGCGTAACAGCGATGCTCGACGCCAGAAGCGCTCCGGGAAGCCCGCCTCGGCCGAGGAGGCACGAGCGCTCAAGGACTCCGCGCGCGATAGCCAGCCCGACATCAAGCCGCAGGGCCACGTGCCCGAGGACGACGCGGAGTACGACGAGCCCCGCGAGAGCGGGCCGCACGGTCAGGCCGCGCTCGCGATCGAGCGCAAGCTGGAGCGCAAGGTCGAGCAGGAGGCGGACGGGGAGTCGGCCCTGTTCGGGATGATGGGCTTCTTCACGACCCCGAAGGACATCTTCCACGCGTGCGAGGCGCTCCGGGACGCCGGGTACAGCCGCTTCGACGCGCACACGCCGTTCCCCGTGCACGGGCTGGAGAAGGCGATGGGGCTCAAGCCGTCTCCGCTGCCGTGGCTCGTGCTCGGCGGCGGGGCGGCGGGGCTCGCCAGCGCCATCGCGCTCGCCTGGTACACGCAGTACTACGACTATCCGCTCATCATCAGCGGCAAGCCGTCGTTCTCGTACCAGGCCTTCATCCCCATCTTCTTCGAGCTCACGGTCCTCTTCGCGGCGCTCACGTGCTTCTTCGGGCTCTTCGCGCTCGGGCGCCTGCCCACCTTGTTCCACCCCACCATGACGCACCCCTCGTTCCCGCGGGCGACCGACGACGCCTTCTTCATCAGCGTCGAGGCGAGCGACCCGAAGTTCGATTCCACGGAGACGCGCAACCTCCTCCAGCGCCTCGGCGCCCAGGGCATCCGGGAGGTCTCCTCGTGAAGCGCTGGTGCATTCCCCTCCTCGTCGTCCTGGCAGGCTGCCGCGGACAGGCGAGCAGCGATCCGCCGATCCACCTCTTCGGAGACATGGACTGGCAGCCCAAGTTCCAGCCCGAGGAGGGCACCCGCCTGTTCCCCGACGGGCGGGCGATGCGGCCGATCGTCGAAGGCACGGTGCCGCAGGGAGCGCTCGACGAGAGCGAGGCCTACCGCACCGGCAAGGACGGCGAGACGTTCCTGGCGTTCGCGCCCATCACCGTCGATGAGGCGGTGATCCGACGCGGCCAGGATCGCTTCAACATCTACTGTGCGCCGTGCCACGACCAGAGCGGGAGCGGCCAGGGCATGGTGGTGAAGCGCGGGTACCCGCCCCCCATCGACCTCGCGTCCGACCGGGCCCTCGGCCTGCCCGACGGCGAGATCTTCAACGTCATCACGAACGGCGTGCGCAACATGCCGTCCTATCGGAAGCAGATCCCGGTCAAGGACCGGTGGGCGATCGTCACGTGGGTGCGCGTGCTGCAGCACAGCCAGCACGCGCGCGTCGACGACGTGCCCGAGGCCCAGCGGGGCAACATCGCGAAGGAGAGCGGAACTCCATGAAGTCCCACGGAAGTGCTCTGGCCGAGGACACGAAGGTCCTCGATCCGGCGGTCGCGAAGCGGCTCGTCTCGGGGAGCATGGTGCTGGCGATCGTCGGCGTGGTGCTCTCGGCGGCGGCGGCGGTCTCCGACGCGAAGCGCTTTGCGTTCTCGTACCTCACCGGCTTCACGTGGCTCGTGACGATCGGGCTCGGCGCGCTGTTCTTCGTGATCATCCAGCACCTGACCCGCGCGCGCTGGTCGGCGGCCGCGCGCCGCCACATGGAGTGGATGAGCGGCATCCTGCCCGCCTGCATCGTGCTCTTCCTCCCGGTCGCGGTGCTCGCCCACGACATCTACCATCACTGGATGGGGCCCGACGCGGCGAACGATCATGTGCTCCACCAGAAGGCGCCCTACCTGAACCCGACGTTCTTCTACATCCGCGCCGTGGTGTTCCTCGCGGCGTGGGCGGGCCTCGCGCTCTGGTTCATCAAGACCTCCCGCGCGCAGGACAAGAGCGCCGATTTCCGGCCCACCGCGAGGATGCGCGCCGGGGCCGCCCCGGCCGTCATCGTCTTCGCCCTGACCATCTCGTTCGCGGCGTTCGACTGGCTGATGAGCATCGACCCGCACTGGTACTCGACGATCTTCGGCGTCTATGTGTTCGCCGGCTCGGCCACGAGCTCCCTCTCGGCGCTCGCGCTGATCACGATCGCGCTCCACAAGGCGGGGCTCCTGCGCAAGGTGAGCAACGTCGAGCGCCAGCACGACATCGGCAAGCTGCTCTTCGGTTTCACGATCTTCTGGGCCTACATCGCGTTCTCGCAGTTCATCCTGATCTGGTACGCGAACATCCCGGAGGAGACGATCTTCTACCAGCACCGCTGGGAGGGTTCGTGGAAGGTCGTGAGCCTGGCCCTGCTGTTCGGGCACTTCGTCGTTCCGTTCCTCGTCCTCCTGTCGCGGCACGCGAAGCGGAGCCCGCTCGTGCTCGGCGCGGCGTCGGTGCTCCTCCTCGTGATGCACTACGTCGACCTCTACTGGCTCGTCATGCCGAACGTGGATCACCACGGCGCGCACCTGAGCTGGATCGACCTCGCCGGCTTGCTCGGCCCGCTGGGCGTGGGAGCCTGGATGCTCGCGCTCCAGGCGGCCAAGAGCCCGCTGTATCCCCTGAACGACCCTCACCTTGCCGAAGCGGCTCGGATCGACAACCCGTAAGGAGCCGGCCATGAGCGAAGCGACCGACAACACAGCGACCGATCACGCCGAGGCCCAGGCCGAGGTGGATCGACCGAACAACTCGCTCATCTTCGTGATCGTGATCGCCACGCTGTTCTCCATCGTGGTGGTCGTGCTCTTCGTCAACGAGATCTTCAAGTCGACGATGGAGCGCGAGATCTCGACCAAGGTGCTGGAGCCGCCGAGCAGCGGGGTCCGCGCCCTGCGGGCCCTGGAGAAGGAGCGGCTCAGCCGCTACCAGTGGGCTGACGAGAAGAAGGGCGTCGTCCGCATCCCGATCGATCAGGCCGTCGCGCTCACCCTGAAGGACTACCAGGAGAAGCGCGTGAGGGCCGCGGCCGCTCCCGCCGCGACGACCGAGGGCGCGCAGCCGACGGACGGCGCGGCGAAGCCCGCCGAGGGCGCCGCCGGCGAGCCCTCGAAGGGTGAAGATGCAGCGAAGCCGGGCGACAAGGACGCGGCGAAGCCCTCGGACGCCGCCAAGCCCGCCGAGACGGCCAAGCCCGCCGACGCCGTGAAGCCCGCCGAGACGGCCAAGCCCGCCGACGCCGTGAAGCCCGAAAAGCCCGCGGACGCCAAGCCCGCCGCGCCTGCAGGCGCGGCGCCCAAGCCCGCAGCCCCGGCGACCCCCGCTCCGGAGCAGTGATGTCCCGCCCGCTGTCTGCCCTGCTCGCCGTTCTCGCGCTCGTGGTGGCCACGGTCACCCCGGCGCGGAGCGCGCGAGCTGCGGACACGACCATTCCGACGGAGCTCGCCGGCATCGACATCGAGGAGCGGCCGGGAGCCCTGCTCCCGCAGAAGCTCCGGCTCCGCGACCAGTCGGGGCAAGAGGTCGAGCTCGCCAAATATGCGGCGGGCGACAAGCCCCTCGTCCTGGTGCTCGGTTATTTCGAGTGCCCGATGCTGTGCTCGCTGGTCCTGAACGGCGTGCTCCAGGCCATGAAGGAGAGCGCCTGGACCGCGGGCGAGGAGTACCGCGCCCTCGTCGTCAGCTTCGACCCCCGCGATACGCCCGAAGCCGCGCGCAAGAAGCGGGCGAACTACATCGAGGCGTACGGCAAGCCGGTCACCGGCGACGGCTTCGACTTCCTCGTCGGAGACGAGGCGTCGGTGCGCGCGCTCGCCGACGCGGTGGGCTTCCACTACCGGTGGGACGAGACGACCAAGCAGTACGCACACGCGGCGGGCGCGTTCGTCTTCACGCCCGACGGACGCCTGTCGCGCACGCTGTACGGCATCTCCTTCCCACAGAAGAACTTCGGCCTCGCGCTGCGCGAAGCGGGCAGCGGGCAGGTCGGGAGCGCCTGGGATCGGGTGCTCTTGTTCTGTTTCCATTACGATCCCAACGCCCGAGGGTACGTCCTGGCGACGAGGCGGCTGATGATGGCGTCAGGCGTCGTCACCGTCGTGCTCATCGGGCTCTGGCTCATTCGCTTCTGGCGGACTGAACGCTCCCGCACGAGGGCGCGTGTAAACGAGGCTTCCTAGATACAAGGTGGCGGAGCCACAACTATGGTGATGAAAAACCCGATCGAACTCGGCTCCTTCTGGCTGCCCCGCCAGGGCTCGACGCTCGCTGAGCACATCGACGCCGGCTGGGACGCGGCCTACTGGGTCTCCGTCCTCTTCTTCATCCTGGTGGCAGGGGCGACGGTGCTCTTCGCCATCAAGTACAAGCGGCGGAGCGAGCGCGACAAGACGAGCCCCATCGACCACAGCACGACGGTCGAGGTCGTGTGGACGCTGATCCCGCTCGCCATCGTGATCGCGCTCTTCTTCGTGGGCATGCGCGGCTACGTGCACGCCTCCGTCGCGCCGGCCGAGTCCTACGAAATCAACGTCACGGGCGAGATGTACCTGTGGACGTTCACCTACCCCGACGGGACGACGACCGTGAACGAGCTCGCCGTGCCGCGGGGGCGCCCGGTGCGGCTCATCATGAGCTCGAAGGACATCCTCCACAGCTTCTATATCCCGGAGTTCCGCGTGAAGCAGGACGTGGTCCCGGGGTCGTACACGTCGCTGTGGTTCGAGGCGACGGAGACGCGAGAGACGGTGCTCCTGTGCACCGAGTACTGCGGCTCCGGTCACTCGGACATGCTCGCCACGGTCAAGGTGCTGGAGCAGTCGGACTTCGAGAAGTGGCTCGAGGGCAACAACAACAGCGACCTGCCGCCCGAGGAGCTCGGCAAGCTGCTCTTCGCCAAGCGGAGCTGCGCGACCTGCCACTCGCTCGACGGGACGCGCATCCAGGGCCCGTCGCTCAAGGGGCTCTTCGGCCGCGAGGAGGAGCTCGCGGACGGATCCAAGCTCATCGCGGACGAGAACTACTTCCGCGAGAGCGTGTTCAACCCCGGCGGCCAGGTCGTGCGCGGCTACCCGCCGGTGATGCCGTCGTTCAAGGGGCTCCTCAAGGACAAAGAAGTGGACGCGCTCATCGCTTATCTGAAGTCGGTGAAGTGAGCGCCGGGGAGAAGCAGTCATGTCGCAGACCGTAACAACCCTCGACGTCAATACGGCACCCGACGCCGGCCACGGAACGGACTACATCCGGGCCCAGAGCGGGATCATGTCGTGGCTCACCACGGTCGATCACAAGCGGATCGGCCTCATGTACCTCATCAGCACGTTCATCGCGTTCGCGATGGGCGGGGTGTTCGCGCTCGTCCTCCGGCTCGAGCTGCTGACGCCGAAGGAGACGCTGATGAGCGCGAACACCTACAACCAGATGTTCACGCTCCACGGCGCGGTGATGACGTTCCTGTTCATCATCCCGAGCATCCCCGGCGCGCTCGGCAACTTCCTCCTGCCGATCATGATCGGCGCGAAGGACGTCGCCTTCCCCAAGCTGAACCTCCTCAGCCTGTACCTCTACTGGATCGGCGCGCTCTTCACGCTGTCGTCGCTCGTCACGGGCGGCATCGACACCGGCTGGACGTTCTACGTGCCGTACTCGAGCACGGTGACCACGACGTCGGTCCTGAGCGTCACGTTCGGCGTGTTCATCCTGGGCTTCTCCAGCGTGCTCACGGGGCTGAACTTCATCGTCACGATGCACAAGCTCCGGGCCCCCGGGATGGGCTGGTACAAGATGCCGCTCATGCTCTGGGCGATCTACGCGACCAGCATCGTCCAGATCCTCGCCACGCCGGTCCTCGGCATCACGCTCCTCCTGCTCATCGCGGAGCGCGCGTTCCACATCGGCATCTTCGACCCGGCGCTCGGCGGCGACCCGGTGCTCTACCAGCACTTCTTCTGGTTCTACAGCCACCCGGCCGTCTACATCATGATCCTGCCGGGCATGGGCATCATCAGCGAGCTCATCTCGGTCCACGCGCGGCGCAGGGTCTTCGGCTACAAGGCGATCGCGTTCTCCAGCGTCGCCATCGCCCTGGTCGGCTTCCTCGTGTGGGGCCACCACATGTTCACCTCCGGCCAGAGCGAGTTCGCGGCGATCATGTTCTCGTTCCTGACCTTCCTCGTCGCCATCCCCAGCGGCGTGAAGGTCTTCAACTGGATCGCGACGCTGTGGCGCGGCTCCATCAGCTACAGCGCGCCGATGCTGTACGCGCTGTCGTTCCTCATCCTCTTCTCGATCGGCGGGCTCACCGGCGTCTTCCTCGGGATGCTCAGCGTCGATCTGCACCTGCACGACACGTACTTCGTGGTCGCGCACTTCCACTACGTGATGGTCGGCGGCACCGTCATCGCCTACATCGGCGGGCTCCACCACTGGTGGCCCAAGATCACGGGCAAGATGTACTCGGAGCGGCTCGCGTCGATCTCCTGCGTTCTGGTCTTCATCGGCTTCAACGTCACGTTCTTCTCGCAGTTCGTCCTCGGTAGCCGCGGGATGCCGCGCCGCTATTACAACTACCTGGACCAGTTCCAGCCGCTGCACGCCTTCTCGACCGTGGGCTCGTGGATCCTGGGCCTCGGCTTCCTCGTGATGATCATCTGCTTCATCAAATCGCTGCGCTCCGGCGCTCCGGCGCCGGCGAACCCCTGGGGTGGGCTCAGCCTCGAGTGGACCACCGCCTCCCCGCCCATCACCGAGAACTTCGTCCGCACCCCGGTCGTGACCAAGGGCGCCTACGACTTCGACACGGAGAACGCATGAGCGCGCACGCCGAGACCGCCGACCGGCCGAACAAGGCAGGCACCGCCCTGTCTGCCGACTTCCACGTCGCCCATCATTTCGATTCCGCCGACACGCAGTTCGACGCCGGCAGGATGGGCATCTGGCTCTTCCTGGTCACGGAGATCCTGCTCTTCGGCGGGCTGTTCTGCGCGTTCGCCATCTTCCGGGGCTGGTTCTTCGACTCGTTCGTGGAAGCCCACCATCACCTCGACAAGGTGATGGGCGGCATCAACACGATCGTGCTCATCTGTTCCAGCCTGACGATGGCGCTCGCCGTCCGGTCTGCGCAGAGGAGCGATCAGAAGACCACCACCCGGCTGCTCGTGGTGACCCTGCTCTGCGCGGCCGTGTTCCTTGTGATCAAGTACTTCGAGTACCAGCACAAGTTCCACGACGGCCTCCTGCCCGGGAAGTACTTCACCGCCCAGGGCTTCACCACGGCCCACGCGGGGACGTTCTTCGCCATCTACTTCATGATGACGGGCATCCACGGGCTGCACGTCGTCATCGGGATGGGGCTCATCACCTGGATCCTCATCCGCAACCTGCGCGGTGAGTTCTCGAGCCGTTACTACTCGCCGGTCGAAGGGGTGGGGCTGTACTGGCACCTCGTCGACCTCATCTGGATCTATCTCTTCCCCCTGCTCTACTTGGTGGGCTGAGGCCTAGAGGACAGCATGTCGACACACGCAGAAGCAGCTGGCGCGCACGGGCACGGGCACGGCCATGGCCACGGCGCAGACCACGTGCCTCACGTCCTGCCGCTCAAGGTCTACATCGCCACGTGGCTCGCGCTGCTCGTGCTCACGGTCGTCACCGTGGGCGCGAGCTACGTCGACCTCGGCGCGGCCAACCTGGCGATCGCGGTCCTCATCGCGACGATGAAGGCGGGCGTCGTGGCGCTCATCTTCATGCACCTCAAGTGGGACCATAAGTTCCACACCCTGATCTTCGCGTCGTCGCTCATCTTCCTGGCGATCTTCATCGGCTTCACCATGTTCGACACGGCCAACCGCGGCCGGGCCGAGGGGATCGAGGGCGAGCGGCCGGCGGACATCAAGGCGCCGTTCGACGGCAAGCGCGCCGCCGACGACTGGAGGATGAAGCGGGCGCACAAGGCGCCGCCGCCGCCCGCGCACGGCGCGCACGGCAACGGAGCCGAAGAGGCCAAGTGACCAGCCCGGGGCCGAGCGCCCCGCCGGCGCGAGGCAGAACGTAACCCAGCCAACAATTCCAAGTCACGGTATTCGCTGGGGTTTTTCCTGACACCCCCCGGATGTGGGCCGGGGCGCACCTCGCGCGTGCTCGCGGCTTTCGTGCGCGGTACAAGGGAGCGGATGCAAGGCAACGTCGGAAGGTTGCTCCGGGATGGACGCCGGACGCCTCGACCGCGCCCTGGAAAGCCCCCCTGTCCGCGCGCGGATGCACTCCTCCTTCCAGCCATGGTCGCTTGACGCAGGGCACGACCCCGCCAAGAGCGGCGCGCCCCCTGCGGCGCGCCGGCGGCTCGCGGTCCTGCTCTCCGGGCCGAAGCCCCCGTCCTGGGACACCGCCGACAGGTGGCTGATCCAGCTGCGGTGGGGGGCGATCGCGGGGATGATCGCGACCACGGTCGCGGGCAGGAAGCTCGTCCCCGACCTCGGGCTCGCTCCGCTGATCGTCGGCATCGCCGCGATCGCGGCGGCCAACGTCGCCTGGACCTTCCGGGTCCGGCGCGCGCGCCGGCCGGACGGGGGCGAGCCCTCGGCGCGCGAGCCCGCGCAGGATCACGCGCGCGCCCAGCTCGTGGGCGACGTGATCGCGAACGCCTGGATGCTCTGGTTCTCGGGCGGGCTGGCGAACCCCTTCGCCGTCTTCCTCGCCTTCCACATCGCGCTCTCCGGCCTCCTCTGCCCGCGGCGCACGACCGTGCTCGTGGGCCTGTTGACGCTGGCCGCCATCGCCGTGCTCACGTACGCGACGCCGCTGCCGCTCGACGCGGCGCCGCTCGGCGGCGAGCGCATCCGGCGGCTCGGCGACCTCGTGTCGCTCACGTCGCTGACGCTGTTCCTCGGCTTCTTCGTCGTCGTCTACGCGCACAGGCTCGAGGAGCTCCGGCAGCAGAGCCAGCGGAACGAGCGGCTGGCGATGCTCGGGCGCATGGTCGGCGGGATGTCGCACGAGCTCAGCACGCCGCTCGCGACGATCCTCCTCGCGAGCAAGGACCTCGTCGACGTGGCCCGCGAGACGGGCTCCGAGGACGCCGCGCGCATGGCCGAGACCGTGGCCGGCGAGGCGCGGCGCGCGAGCGACATCATCGGGCTGATGCGCGGCCAGATCCGGCTCGATCAGCGGATGGAGCCGCTGGAGCTCACCCGCTTCGTCCGCGACCTGGCGAAGGTCGAGCTCGCGCGGCTCGGCTACCGCGGCGAGCTCGCGTTCGACACGCCGCGGCCGGTGCAGGCGGACGTGCTGCGGCCGGCGCTCTGCCAGGTGCTCGTCAACCTGCTCGCCAACGCCGCCGAGGCGACGGCCGACTCGACCGAGCAGCGGATCGAGGTGAGCGTCGTCGAGCGCGGCGACCTCTGCGAGATCGGGGTCTCCGACAACGGGCCGGGGCTCAACCCCGACATCGCCGGGCGGCTCGGTGAGCCGTTCCAGACGACGAAGATGTCGCAGGGAGGGATGGGGCTCGGGCTCTACATCAGCTCGATGATGGCCTCCCGCATGAACGCGGTGCTGCGCATGGAGAGCGTCGAGACCGGCGGCGCGAAGGCGACCTTGCGCCTCCGCCTCGACGGGGGCACGGGCCCCATGGACGCGGATCTGCCCGGCGCGCTGAAGCGCTCCGGGGCCGCCTGAGGTGAAGATGACGCGACGGATCGAGACGGCGCTCCTCGTGGACGACGACGACGCGTTCCGCACCACCCTGCAGGGCGCGCTGCGCCGCCGCGGGGTCGTGGCGAGGACGGCGGCGACGATCGACGAGGGGCTCGTGGCGCTCGAGTACGAGCCGGTGGACCTCGTGGTCATCGACTACCGCATGCCGCGCGGCGACGGGCTCAGCGCGCTCGCCCAGTACCGCAAGCTGCAGCCCGACGCGGCGATCGTGATGCTGACCGGGTTCGGGGACATCCCGCTCGCGGTGGCGGCGATGCGCGAGGGCGCCGACACGCTGCTCAGCAAGCCCGTCGACGCGGACAAGCTGCTGCGCGAGGCCGCGAGCCTCCGGGAGCGCCAGCGGCCCCCGCCCTCGGCCTCGGCGGCGCCGACGCCGCCGCCGGGGAGCCTGAAGCTCGACGATCTCGAGCGCGAGGCGATCCGCGCCGCGCTGAGGGAGTCGGGCGGCGTGGTGGCCACCGCGGCGAAGCTGCTCGGGATCGACCGGCGGACGCTGCAGCGGAAGCTGAAGAAGCTCGGGGGCTAGCTCCGCCCGCCAGGGAGGGTCGGACTTCTGCGCCGCTTCGCGGCGGATTCGCGCGGGCGGCGCGCTCGCTCGCGGGGCTAGGCCTCGCCGAGCGCGTCGAGCGCGCCGAGGACGTCGCTCACGACGTCCTCGGTCTCCTCGATGCCGACCGACAGGCGGATCAGCGCGGGGGAGATGCCGATCGCCGCGAGCTGCTCGTCGCTGAGCTCGTGGAAGCTCATGATGCAGGGCTGCTCGATGAGCGTCTCCACGCCGCCGAAGCTCGGGGCGATCGCGGCGATGCGCGCTCCGTCCACGACGCGCGACGCCGCCTCTCGCCCGCCGCGCACGGTGAAGCTCACGACGCCGCCGAAGCCGCGCATCTGCTCCGCCGCGACCTTGTGATCCGGGTGCGACGGGAGCCCCGGGTAGAACACCCGCTCCACCGCGGGGTGCGCCTCGAGGGCGCGCGCCACGGCGAGGCCGGTCGCGTTCTGCCGCTCGATGCGGAGCGCGAGCGTCTTCATCCCGCGCCCGATCAGCGCCGCGGCGTGGGGATCCATGATGCCCCCAAGGACGCTCCGCATGTCGCGGATCAGCGAGATCAGCGCGCTCGATCCGGAGACCGCGCCGCCCAGGACGTCGTTGTGGCCGGACAGGTACTTGCTGGCGCTGTGGACCACGAGGTCGATGCCGCGGCCGATCGGGTCGGAGTTGCAGGGGGTCGCGAACGTCGCGTCGACGACCGTCTTCACCCGCGCCTTCTTGCAGATCTCGGCGAAGCGGGACAGGTCGATACAGTGGAGGTAGGGGTTCGTCGGCGACTCGCTGAGCGCGAAGCGGGTGCGCGGCCGGATGGCCGCCTCGAGCTGATCGAACGCGCCCGGGTCGATCAGCGTGTGCTCGACGCCGAGCCGCGACAGCACGTTGATCACGAACTGCCGCGTGCGGCGGTACACGTCGCGGAACAGGATGACGTGATCGCCCGCCTTGAGGAGCGCGAACGCCGTGGTCGTCACCGCCGCCATCCCGCTCGCGAAGAGCAGCGCATCCTCCGCGCGGTCGAGCGCCGCGATGCGCTGCTCGACCTCGCGCACCGTGGGATTGCCGTAGCGACCGTACTCCTGCCGCTCGGGATCCGCGTCGCCTCCGGCGAAATAGCGCTCGAGGTCCGCCGTGTTCGCAAAGGTGTACGTCGCCGTCTGCGCGATCGCAGGCGCGAGGGTGTGGGAGGGGCGCTGGCGGAGTACGCCCGCGTGCACGGCTTCGGTCGAGTTCGGCAGAGCGGTCTTCATGGTGCTGGGGGCTGGATACCTCGTGGAACCGGCAGTGATAATTGTCGCACTTGACGCGTCGGAAATATAGGGAATACCATCGGATATGTCGCAACGAGTCGAGCGCCTTGCGGCGGCCATCGACGTACACGCCGAGAACGTCGCCCAATTCAAACGTGGTGAGCTGACCCCCGACCAGTTCCGCCCTCTGCGGCTGGCCATGGGTGTCTACGCGCAGCTCGCGCACGTGAAGCACATGCAGCGGATCAAGATTCCTGGAGGGCAGCTCACGGCTGCGCAGCTGGAAGCCCTCGCGGAGGTCACGGAACGGTGGGGTCGCGGGCTAGCGCACGTCACGACCCGCCAGGACATCCAGCTCCACTACCTGGAGATCGAGGAGACGATCGACCTGCAGCGCGTGCTCGTGAGCGCGGGGGTGACGACGGTCGGCGCGTGCGCGGACACGCTGCGCAACATCACCGCGTCCCACCTCGCTGGCGTGGTCGAGGACGAGGTGTTCGACGTGACGCCTTATGCGCTCGCCGTCACCGAGCATTTCCTCTTCCACGAGCACAACCGGCGGCTACCGAGGAAGTTCAAGGTGGCCTTCTCGGGGAGCGCGCGCGATCACGCGCAGATCATGATCAACGACGTCGGTCTGCTCGCGAAGATCGGCGACCGCGGGCGCGGCTTCGCGGTCTACGTGGCCGGCTCGCTCGGCTCGACGCCCGAGATCGCGCACCTCTGGAAGGAGTTCATCCCGGAGTCCGATCTGCTGCCGGTGTGCGAGGCCGTGGTGAGCGTGTTCCACCGGGACGGAGAGCGGAAGAACCGGAAGAAGGCGCGCCTCAAGTTCCTGCTGCGCAAGATCGGCGAGGCGGAGTTCCTGCGCAGGCTCGACGAGGAGTTCGCTCGCATCAAGGCGGAGCGCGGCGAGGCGCTCGCGGCCGAGCTGACGGAGCAGGTGGCCGGGTACCGGGAGAACGCTCCGCCCCCGCTCACGCCGCTGCGGGAGACGCTCGGCGACGGCGCGTTCGCGCGCTGGAAGCGGACCAACACCATCGCGCAGAAGCAGACCGGCTACCGGGTGGCGACGGTCAAGCTGCCGCTCGGCGACATCACGAGCGAGCAGCTGAGGCGCCTGGCCGACCTCTCGCGGCGCTACGGCAACGGCGAGGTGCGGGCGACGAACACCCAGAACTTTGTGCTGCGCTGGGTGCCGGAGGGGCAGCTGCTCAACCTGCACCGCGAGCTCTCGCAGATCGGCCTCGCCGAGGCGGACTCGGGGCACATCACCGACGTGGTGACCTGCCCGGGCGGCGATTACTGCACGCTCGCCATCACGAAGAGCATGGAGGTCGGCGCGCGCATCCGGGATCACCTGGTGCCGAACGGCAGCCGCCAGGAGACCGACGACTTCGTCAGCGCGGTCGGCGAGTTCGACATCAAGATCTCGGGGTGCCCGAACTCGTGCGGTCAGCACCACGTCGCGGACATCGGGATGACGGGCCTGATGGTGAAGGGCAAGGACGGCGTCGAGCGCCCGCACTACTCGCTCCGCGTGGGCGGCTGCTGCGGCCCGAGCGCGCGCATCGGCGAGCGCCTCGACGGCCGCATCCCCGAGGAGGAGACGCCCAAGGTCATCGCCGCGATCGCGCGCTTCTACATGGCCGGCCGCGCCGAGGGCGAGAGCTTCCGCGACTTCGTCACGCGCAAGGGCGTGCAGGAGATCACCCGCGCCGGCTTCGCCGCCGCCGAGGGCGCCGTCTGACCGAACCCCCGCCGTCCCGCGCCCCGCTCAGGTGCGGCGGCGCGGGATGAGGGGGGGATCTCCAGCGAACGGGTTCATCGACAGCGCGGCCAGCACGCCGGCCGCGCCTGCCTTCACCTTCTCCATCCCCGGAGCGACCGGCGCGAGCTCCTCGCGCTCCTCGAGGAGCTCGGGGGGGATCTCGAGCATGAACCGGCTCGGCGTCCTCGGCACCATCTTGCCGCGCGAGCCGCGGTGCTTCGCCCGCGTGAGGTAGAGCCGATCGCGGGCCCGCGTGACCGCGACGTAGAAGAGCCGCCGCTCCTCCTCGATGCTGTGGCCGCCCGTGTCGCCGCCCTCCGCGCCGCTCGGCGCGGCGTCCGTGGCGCGCTCGTCGAGGCTGCGCTGGTGGGGCATCAGCCCCTCCTCCAGGCCGATCACGAACACGTACGGGAACTCGAGCCCCTTCGCGCCGTGCATCGTGGTGAGCGTCACCCGATCGGTGGCCTCCTCTTCCTCGGAGTCCTGCCGCAGGGCGAGCAGCCGCAGGAACTCGGCGAAGCTCGCGCGGTCCCCCTTCCCCTTCTCGTCGCGGCGCGCGAAGACGTTGAGCAGGCCCTCGATGTTGCCCCAGCGGCGCGCCGCGGCGTTGGCCGTGGACGAGCCGGCCATGATGTCTTCCTTGAAGCCGGCGTCGGCGAGGAGCGCGCGGGCGACCTCCGCGGAGGGCTCGCCGCGCTCGAACCGCGCGCGCGTGGCCTCGATGATCCGGAGCAGCTGGCGGCAGCCCTCGATCGCGGCGGCGGTCAGCTCGTGGACGGCGTGCGGCCGCGACACCGCCGTCCAGAGCGACGCGTCGTGCGCCGTCGCGTAGGCGCCGAGCTTGGCCACCGCGACGTCGCCGATGCCCCGCGCCGGGTAGTTCAGGATGCGCCGCAGGCACATCTCGTCGCCCGGGTTGAGCGCGACGCGGAGGTAGGCGATGAGGTCCTTGACCTCCTTGCGCTCGAAGAACTGCTGGCCGCCGATCATCCGGATCGGGATCTGCCGCTCCTTGAGGGCCGACTCGATCGCGGCCGCCTGGAGGTTCGAGCGGTACAGCACGGCGATGTCCTTCGGCCGCGCGGCCTCCCGCTCCAGGAGGCGCTGCGCCTCCGTGGCCACGAAGCTCGCCTCGACGTCCGGGTCCACGCAGATGATGGACCGCACCTTGTCGCCCTCCACCCGGGTGGCGATGAGCGACTTCTTGTGCCGCCGGGCGCCGGACTTGGCGAGCACCGCGTTCGCGACGTCGAGGATCGGCTTGCGGGAGCGGTAGTTGTGCTCGAGCTTGACGACCTTCGCGCCGGAGAAGTGCTCCTCGAAATCGAGGATGTTGCGCACGTCGGCGCCGCGCCAGGCGTAGATCGACTGGTCGTCGTCGCCGACGACCACCACGTTGCGGTGCTCGCCGCAGAGCAGGCGCAGGAGCTCCAGCTGGGCGCGGTTCGTGTCCTGGTACTCGTCGACGATCACGAAGCGGTAGCGCATCCGCCAGCGCTCGAGGACGTCGGCGCGCGCCTGCCAGAGGCGGACCACCTCGCAGATGAGATCGTCGAAGTCGAACGCCTGGAACGAGCGCAGCGCCGCCATGTAGCGCGGGTACACGAGCATCGAGATCTCGTCGTACTCGTCGATTCCCTTGCCCTGCCGCTGCGCCTCGGCCCAGGTCTCGGCGTCGAGGAACGCGTTCTTGGCGTTCGAGATGCGGGAGAGGATCGCGCTGACGTCGTAGCTCTTGCCGGCGCGGAGCTCGCGGAGGATCTCGCGGATGACCCCCAGGGCGTCGGACTGGTCGAAGATGGCGAAGGAGCCGCCGCGCAGGCCGAGGGCGCGGGTCTCCGCGCCGAGGACGTCGAGCCCGAAGCGGTGGAAGGTGCAGACCTTGAGCTCGCGCGCGACCTTGGAGCCGACGAGCTTGCCGACGCGCTCGTGCATCTCGGCGGCGGCCTTGTTGGTGAAGGTCATCGCCAACATGGAGCGCGCCGGGATGCCGCGATCGAGAAGGCGGGCGATCCGCGTGGTCACCACACGCGTCTTGCCGGAACCTGCGCCGGCGAGCACCAGCATTGGCCCGAGCTCGTGCTCGACGGCCGCACGTTGAGACGGGTTCAATAAGTCCGACACCGTGCCGTGGCCTAGCCCGGCGCGCGGCGGAGCGGGAGCTTGATTTTACCGGAGCGCGGCGCGGACGCGGGATGGGCGCTGAAAAGGCTCAGATACCGGGCGGCGTGGCGAACTGCCCAGGGAACGGGTTCGCCTCGCGGCGGCGCTGGACCTCGTCGAACGTCCAGGGCGTCGTCCCGCGCTCGTTGAAGAGGGCCACGCCGATCACGCCGACGTTCCTCGTGTCGCCGTGCTTCTGGTTCGCATAGGAGCCGCGGACCGAGCCGAAGCGGAACGCGGCGACCGTGTCGACGGACTGGCGGAAGCCGTCGATCTCGAGCTCGCCGTGGGGATCGATCAGGTAACCGCGCTTGCTGAACGTCGCGGCTTGGCCGTCCATGACGTCGAGGCCGTCGACGGAGACGACGCACTCGATCCGGGTCGGCGTGAGGTTGCGCAGCACGATGCTGTAGCGCTGGCCGGCCTCGCCGATGACGTGGCTCTTCTCGCCGGCGACGAAGCCGCTCAGGAAGCCGCCGCCCTCGCCGCGGAGCCCGACCGCGACGGCGCCGCCCGCCAAGGTGAACGCCTGCGGCGACGTGCGGCGGAAGCCGGACGCGCTCGCCATGGCGCGGGCGCCCTCGGCGTCGTTGTAGAACAGGCTCGCGACCACGAAGGGGCGGTTGACGTCGGCCCGGACGAACGGCGCGGTCGAGATGCGCGACACGCGCGTCTCGCCCCACTCGGTGCCGAGGCCCGGGCGATCGATGGGCTCCGGCGCGACCTGGCTGCTCGGCGCCTTGCGCACCGCTCCCTCGGCGCGCAAGGCGCCGCCCGTGGCGGAGGGCCGCTCGATCTCGGCCGAAGGCGCCGCGGGCGAGGCGTCGAGCGACGGCGGCGCGGCGGGCGCGCCCGGCTCGTCGAACGCGGCGCCGTCCTGGAACCCCTGTGCGCTGGAGGGCTCGGGAGCGCCCGTGATCGCGCGTCCCCCCTTTGCCGTGGAATCCGCCGGCCGGGCCGCTGTGCTGCCGCCGCAGCCGGCGGTGCCCGCGAGGAGCGATATCGCCAAACAAGCCAGCCCGATTCGTCGCATCCGGTTCATGGTCCCTCCACTCCGCATTTGCGGTGTCGACCAGAGAACGGGCGCGACGAGGCTACCTTACAGCCGAGCGCGCCTGCGCCCCGGCGTGCGCGGACGGAGGCGCGGGCGCGGGGGGTTCACTCGCCGCGATCCAGCGCTGCGCCAGCGCGAGCCCGAGCGCGGCCGACGCGACGGCGAGCGCGCAGACGGCGAGCGCGGAGGCGCGCGACGCCGCACGGGCGACGGGCCACGCCGGAGATGCGCGCCGCGTCGAGCGCGCCCTCGGGCGGCGCGAGAGGCGCGCGGCGCCGGCCGACGCGGCGAGCAGCGGTCGGCGCTGCGCCTCCGCGGATGCCTCGCCGCGCGCAGGCGTGCAGGCCGCGACGGCGTCGGCCGCGGTCGGGGTGAGCGCGGTCGCGCTGACCACCGGCCCGGCGCTCGAGGGCGATCCGTCGTGCAACCGGACGTGCACTCGGCGCACAGCGGCTTCCATGTCGGCGGCCGTCTGGAAGCGATGCTCGGGCGCCTTCGCGATCGCGCGCAGGATCAGCCGCTCGAGCGCCGCCGGGATCGGCTGCGGCGCGAAGCGCGAGGGAGGAGGAGGCTCCTGCTCGCAGTGAGCGAAGCGGAGCGCGTCGCCCCGGCCGCGCAGCTCGTCGAAGGGGCCTCGCCCGGCGACGAGCTCGTAGAGGACGAGCCCCATCGCATAGATATCCGCGCGCGGATCGATCGGCTGGGCGGCGCACTGCTCGGGCGCCATCGTCCTGGGTGTGCCGATGACGGCGTCCGGGGCGGTCAGCGAGGCGCTGCCGTGGAGGAGCTTCGCGACGCCGAAGTCGAGGACCTTGAGCGTGCCGTCGTCGCAGAGGAACAGGTTCTCGAGCTTGAGATCGCGGTGGACGATGCCCGCCGCGTGCGCGAGCGACAGCGCGGACAGGGCCTGCAGGACCAGGTCGAGCGCGGTCGGGACCGCGACCACGCCGAGGCGCGCGAGCTCGGTCCGGAGATCGCGCCCCTCGAGGAGCTCCATGGCGAAGTAGGGGCGGCCACCGTCGGTCACGCCGAGATCGAACACGTCGGGGAGACCCGGGTGGCGCAGGCGAGCGATCGAGCGCGCCTCGGCGCGCAGGCGCGCCGAGAGATCGCTGCGGCCGGCGTGGCTGCGGTGCAGCACCTTCACCGCGAACCGTCGACCGAGCGCCCGGTGCTCGACCTCGTACACCTCGCCCATGCCGCCCTGGCCGAGCAGGCGCACCACGACATACGGTGTGCCGGGGAGCGGCTCCCCCTCACCCGGCGCGCGGAGCGGCCACGCGCCTTCGGACGGCTCGCCCTCGCCCTCGCCCTCGCCCGGCGCGCGGAGCGACCGCGCGAAAGGCGCCCTCGGCGCGAGCGACACCCCGCGCGCGTAGAGCAGCGTGCGCGCCCCGGAGCACTCGGCGGACGCGCCGCTCATCGCGCCTCTCCGGCCGCGAGGTGCGCCCGCGCGCTGCGCTCGCCGTCCGGCGGCGCGGCGCGCCCCGCTCCGCCGTGAGCCGGCGTCTCCCTGCCCCCGCCTTCGCCCAGCGCCTCCGCGAGCGCGGCGGCCATCGCGTCCGCCGTCTGCCAGCGGAGCCCCGGATCCTTCTCGAGCGCGCGCGCGACGGCATGATCGAGCGCCGGAGGCACCCAGAGGAGCGAACGAAGCCGCGGCGCCGGTGTGTTGAGGTGCGCCCGCATCACCGCCATCGAGTCGACCACCGGAAACGGACCGCGCCCGGTGATCGCCTCGAAGAGGAGGAGGCCCACCGCGTACACGTCGGTGCGAGCGTCGACCTCCTCGCCGCGGATCTGCTCGGGCGACAGGTAGCGCGGCGTGCCGAGGACGTTCGAGCCCGTCGACGGCTCCAGCCCCTCGCGGCTCACCTTCGCGATGCCGAAGTCGATGAGCACGGCGTGCTCGGCCTCGGGCACACCGGGCGCGCTCTCCAGATCGGCAACGCCTTGCTCGGCGCAGCTCGCTTGCGCGAGGAAGACGTTCGCCGGCTTGATGTCGCGGTGGACGATGCCAGCGCGGTGCGTCGCCGCGAGCCCGCCGAGCACCTGGATGGCGATGTGCACGGCGGCGGGCGTCGCGAGCGGCCCGCGCGCGTCGAGCCGCTCGCGCATCGTCTCGCCGAAGAGGCGCGGCATGACGAGGAAGGGCCGGCCGTCGCTCGTCACGCCGACCTCCTCGACCTTCACGATGTGGGGATGGCTCAGCGCCGAGAGAGCGCGCCCCTCCTGGACCAGGCGCGCTCCGATCTCGCTCGACCCCTCGTGCATGGCGCGGAGCAGCTTGAGCGCCCGCAGCTGGCCGCGGCGCCCGGTCACCTCGAAGACCTCCGAGCACGAGCCTGCCCCGATCCGACGGAGCACACGGTAGGAAGTCCCCGGCAGCGGCTGTCCGTCTTTCTTTTGCACCATGTCCGTCGACCTCCCTCGCGGGGGCGCGCGGCGGAGCGCCGGCGCCTTCGTTCGGGAAGGGAATCGTCGCTCTCGTGGCAGAAGTTGCGCGAACAAACCGCTCAGATCATCAAAAAACGCGCAATCAACGGATGTGCAGTGGGACGCGCTGCGAGCCGTTCAGGGCTGCACAAGGGGCGCGCGGCCTTCGCTCAGTGATAGAGGAACCACCGGACGCCCGGCTTGATCTCCATATGGTAATGGTCGACGTGCGCCGCATTGAAATTGGGCGTCAGCACGTATGTAAAAATCCCGAGGTCCGCCGCTTCGCACACGATGGACCGGAGCTCGCGCGCCTCGGGGAGCTCGGGCTGGGGCGCCCCCTCACCGCAGGTCTTGTCCCCGATGCGGCCGTGGAAGTGGCGCGCGACGCTGATCCAGGTGCCGTCGCGCTTCTTGAGGGCACCGACGTCGACGGCCAGGCCGGCGGGGTGCCGCGTGCCCGGCGGAGCCCACGTGCCGCGGGGCTTCTGCGCTGCATCGCTGCGAAGCGCGACGTCGCCACGGTGCTTGACCGGAGACGTTGTCGCCCGGGTCGGCCCCGCGGCTTTGCGCCGAGCAGCGCGGCGCGCTCCGGCCTTGCCGGCGGCCTTCTTGGCCGGCCCGCTGCGCGCAGCGATCGTCCGCGTCCGCTGGCCAGGAGCCTTGGAAGCGGCGCCTGGATCGGCTTCCAAGGCGCCCTTCTCCTTCGGCGCGGCCTCCGCTGCGCCCTTCTCCTTCGGCGCGGCGCCAGCTGCGCCCTTCTCCTTCGGCGCGGCGCCAGCTGCGCCCTTCTCCTTCGGCGCAGCCCCCGCGGCGGCCCTCGCCTTCGGCCCGGTCTCTGCCGCACCCTTCTGCTTCGGCGCGGCCTCCACTGCGGCCCTCGCCTTCGGCCCGGCCTCCGCTGCGCCCTTCTCCTTCGACGCGGCCTCCGCCGCCCCCTTCTCCTTCAGGCGTCGCGGCCGCTCCTCAGGTGCCTTGGACGTCCCATCGAGCGCGCCCTTCTTGCCGAGCTCCACCGGCGGCGCAGGCTCGACCGGCGAGGCCTGCCTCGTCGATTCCTCGCGGGCAGCGCCGTCCGCGGCCTCTGCCTGTTGCACCGCGCTGTCAGCGGCCTTGGCATGAGCGATCGGGTGCCCGTGCTCTCCGTCGCCGTCCACGCCCTCGCGGCCGCGCATCGGCACGTTGGGTCGATACATCGTGTAATGGACGACCTCGTCGATATCGTGCCTCGAGAGCACGGCCGCGAAATCGTCGAGGGCGAGCGCGAGGCGCGCGTCCAGGATCTCGAACATGCTCGTCACGCGCTGCTCGGGCGGGAGCACCGAATGAAAGTTCACGCCGTTCAGCCTACCCGTGAGCCGGATCGGAGCGCGCACCCCAGGCGCGTGGTCGACCTTGAGGTACAGGATCTTCCGGCGATCCAGCTCCGCCAGCGCCTCCTCGTTCGTCATGTTGGCGTAGCGGTACGCCGGAGACGCCTCGGCGACGCTCGCCTCCGGCGTCGTGAGGAACGGCGACGCGGCCGACGCGGGCGCCGGACCGAGCGTCGCGACGGACGCAAGCAGCGCGCAGGCCAACGGCTTCATCAGACAGCGAAGTCGGGAAAACGCCACAGCGGCCGCACTCTAACGTGGCCGGGCTGGAAGGCTAGAAAATGGGCGGTGGCTGGACCCGTGTGCAGCACCTGAATCGCGCCGCCCCGAGCGCTGACCATCGCGGAGGGACATCGTGGCGGCTAGGCTGAGCGCGCGCGGCCGCGACCCCTGGTCGCCGCGATCCCCGCGTAAGCCCCCGCACCGCGCGCTCCCCTCCGCGACGAACACGCCTTGCAGCCGCCCACACCCATCGAACCGAGCCGAGACGCACGCGCACCTGCGGGCGACGAGACACCTGGCGCGCCGGCAGACGCGAACGCCGCGCATGCGGGCGTCGACGAGCGCGAGCGCCCGCGGCCGCCCGAGCCGACCGCGGCGCGCGCGCTCCTCGCCGCTGGCATCACGACCGCCGCCGTGACGGCGGTGTCTTACGCCGCGCCGAAGAGCTACGCCGGCACGCTCGTCGGCCTCACGTTCTTCGCGGCGACGTCCTGGCTCGTGCTGAGGTACGACGAGTCGACGATCCGCGCCCACGGCCTGTCCCTCGGAGGGCTCCTGGAGCCCGTGCCGCTGTCGGCGAGGCGCCTCGCCCGCGCCGCGCTCCGCGCCGTCGCCTGGGCGACGCTGGTCGCCGCGATCGTCTTCCCGCTCTTCTGGCTGGGCTACCGGCTGTACTGGGGCGCGACCTCGCCGTTCGTGCTGCGCCCGCCGCCCTCGCTCGCCGACGAGATCGCCGCGCAGCTGCTCGTGGTCGCGCTGCCCGAGGAGGCGTTCTTCCGGGGCTACCTCCAGAGCGCCCTCGACCGCGTCTTCCCGCCGCGCTTCCGCGTCGCCGGCGCGACGCTCGGCCCGGCGTGGCTCCTCTCGTCGGCGATCTTCGCGATCGGCCACGTGCTCACGATCCAGCACCCGGCCCGGCTCGCCGTCTTCTTCCCCGCGCTCCTCTTCGGATGGCTGCGGGCGCGCACAGGCGGAATCGGGGCGCCGCTCGTGTTCCACGCGGCGTGCAACCTCCTCTCCCTCACCCTCGCCCGCGGCTACGGCCTGTCGCCGTGAGCGCCTCGCTCGAGGGCGCGGAGCGCGCCTTTCGCGGCGCTCCGGCGCGCCGCCGCGTCACACCGGCGGTCGCGACGTCGGAGGCGGTCGCGAGGCCGGCGGCGGTCGCGATGTCGGCGACGTCAGCGAGGGCGGCGGCTGCGACGTGTACGGGCCCAGCGGGAGGCCCGAACTGGAGATGCCCGCGCGCGTGTCGACCGCCCAGAGGACGATCGCGGCGACGACCGGGCCGATGAAGATCCCCGCCGCGCCGAACAGCTCGAGCCCGCCGAAGATGGCGAGGAGCGCGATGAGCGGGTGCATCCCGCCGTGCGAGCTCTGGACCCACGGCCGGATCACGTTGTCCGAGAGCCCGATGAGGACCGCCGCGGCGCACATGCCGATCCCCGCCCCGATGCGCCCGACGACGAACAGGTAGATGGCCGCGCCCAGCGTGACCGGCGTGGTGCCGATCATGGGGACGAGCGAGAGCAGCGTGGCCAGGAGGCCGAGCAGGAACGCGCCCGGCACGTTGCAGACAAACAGCGCGATCGTCGTCAGCGTCCCCTGGACGGCCGCCGTCGCGAGCAGGCCGAGGACGGCGCCGTGCACCGTGTCCTGGATCGACGCGAAGAGGACGTCCGTCTCCTCGTTCCTGAACGGCGACTGCGTGAGCAGCCAGCGCAGCAGCAGGCCCCCGTCGCGGAGCAGGTAGTAGAGCGCGACGACGAACAGGAACGCGTCGACGATCGTCTGCGGCACCGCGGCGACCATGCCGCCCGCGAAGCCGGCGATCGAGCTGCCCACCCGCTCGAACAGGTTGCTCACGTACGTGCGGACATCGTCCCCGGACAGACCAGCCCTGTTGAGGAGCGCCGTTATCCTCCCGTCGTTCAGGAGGCCTTGGACCCGCTCGATCGTGTTCGACCAATCGCGCGCGAAAAAGCGGCTTATCGAGGCGGAGGCCTCGATGATGATCACCGCGAGCGGGATGCACACGAGGATGATCACGCCCACCGTCGAGATCGCGGGCGCGAACTGGCGGAAGCGGCCGAGTCGAGGCGCGAGGCGGCGCTGGAGCGGGGAGACGAGGAGCGCGACCAGACCGCCGAGCAGGACGGGGACGAGCAGCCCCTTCACCATCCAGAAGAACAGAGCGATGAGCCCCGCCCGGAGGGCGAACGACAGCCATCGATCGGACTGAAAATCTTGCTGCATCGCCGGGTGCGCTCGCTCCTGCGCCGCGCTCAGCGGCCCATCGTGGGCCAAGGTAGGGTGGGCCTCCGGCAACCACCAGCGATTTCCGCGTTGCGCAAGCGCGGCGCCGCGGTTCCAGGATACAGTCAGGCTCGGCTGACGACCGCGGGGCGCACGGCCCGCCTCCACAGCCGCATCAGCTGGAGGGAACGAGGATGAGCACGAGCGGAGGCGGAGTTCCGCCCGGAGGCGAAGGCTGGGGCAACGCAGGCGGCGGCTGGGGGTCGAGCCCGCCCGGCGGCCAGGGCGTGGCGCCGGGCGGCGGTGGCGGCGCGTCCTCGTCGGGCGGATACCCGCCGCCTGGCGCAGGATGGGGTGCGCCCCCCGGCGGCTACGGCGCGCCGCCTGGAGGCGGCTGGGGCCCGCCGCCGGCTCACGGCGGCGGACCGCCTCACGGCGCCCCGGCGCAGGCCTATTCCGACAAGGACCAGGCGACAGCCTTCATGCTCGCCGTGTTTCTCGGGACCTTCGGCGTCGATCGCTTCTACCTCGGCCAGACGGGGCTCGGGCTCCTCAAGCTGTTCACGTGTGGTGGCCTCGGCTTCTGGAGCCTCATCGACACGATCCTGATCGGCACCGGATCGATGCGAGACGCCCAGGGGCTCGTGCTCAGGCGCGACGCGCCCGTCGGCCACCCGACCAAGAGCCAGTCCACGCTGTTCTTGCTCTCCTATTTCCTCGGCTACTTTGGCGCAGATCGCTTTTATCTGGGACAGACAGGGCTCGGCATAGCGAAGCTCTTGACGTGCGGCGGGCTCGGTATCTGGTCGCTGATCGACATCCTCATGATCGGCATGGGCCGCTTCCGCGACGCAGAGGGCAACTCGCTGCGGTTCGAGCGCTGATCGAGGGGCACACCGGGTCAGGAGGGGAGCGAGCGGAGATACCGAGCCTCGCTGGCCGTCGCCGCGCAGCGCGCGGCGACGGGGCTACTCCAGCGCGAGCATCCGCACGGAGCGAGGCACGAGCCGCACCTCGAGCGCCCCGCGCCGCGCCTCGAAGTGCGCGTCGTCCAGCACATCGCGCGCGCGCTGGGCGCTCACGGTGACGCGCGCCACCACGTCCGCGTCTCCGGGGTTCAGCAAGAAGAGCACCCGCGGCGTGCCCGACGCATCCTCGTGCAGCGTCGCAAAGACACTGTCGGGATCACACGCGAAGGCCGGCAGGCCGAGCGCGTCGATGGCGCGAGACACCGCGGCGTCGGCCGCGGCGGGGTCGTCCTGGAGGAGCGCCGGCAGGTTCTGTCCGGGGGCGAGGAGCCGCTTCAGATCGTAGGGCCGCGGCAGCTGGCGGAAGGCGCCGTCGAAGGTGGGCTCGCGGGGGCCGAGCGTGATCAGCGTCCCCTGCCGGGACGTCGCCTCCAGCCACGCGAACAGCTCCGGGCTCAGGCCGCCCGAGGTGGCGCAGATGACCCAGCGCGCCCCGACGAGCGAGATGTCGCGATCCTCGCCGCCGACGTGGGCGTAGGGGACGCCGCGCGCGTCGAGCGCCTCCTCGAACGCACGCACGAACGTGTCGGACTCCACCGCGAGCGGGTAACCGAGCCCGAGGTCGTCCTCGAGGCAGCGATCGCGGGCGCCGAAGTTCATGATCGAGAAGAACGCCCCGGTGAGCGGGCCGAACGCATGCATCACGCGGGAGAGCCGGCGCTCCGTGCGCGGCGTGACGATGCGCACCGGCGCCGGGCGGCGGAGCTCGTGGAACCTCGTCGCCTCGAGGGCCGCGGAGAGCTTCCGCCAGAAGGCGGCGAAGGGGCGAGGGCGGCCGCGCGGATCGATCGGCGCGCCGATCCAGCGGTCGCGCTCGACCGCCATGTAGATGTTGTACCCGCGCAGCCCGTACGCGAGCGCGGCCATCATCACGAACACGCTGTCGCGCTCCTCGAGCGGCGGGAAGAACGGCGGGAAGCCGGCGCCCATCTCGCACGCGAAGGGCGGCAGCGAGAGCGCCTCGCAGCGCACGGCGAGCTCGCTCGTCCGGCGGGCGATGATCTGCCGGCTGCTCGGGCTCGCGATGCTGTAGTAGTCGAGGCCGACGAGGTCGACGACGCGCGAGATGCGCGCCGGGTTGAGCGGCGTCGCGTCCTGTCCCATCGGGAAATTGTGCATCGTGGGCAGGCCGTCGACGCCCGCCGCGGAGAGCGCCCTCGCGAAGCGCCCCATGGCGGTCTCGAGGAGGTGCTCGTGGAACTCGCTCCAGTCGAGGTGGCGCGCGAGATCGGCCGGCGTCTCGGCGTCGAACGCGACCGGCGGCGTGATCGTGGCGAACCGCAGATCGCCCTCCTCGGCCTGCGCGCGCTCGCGGGCGATCGCGCGCACGAGCGCCGCGCCGACGTCCTCGGTCGCGTCGCCCTCCGGGCTGGGCTCCACCCTCTTCGTCGCGTAAGCGCGCTGGAGCGCCTCGATCGTCCGGTACTTCTCGCGCAGGAAGTCGCGGTACAGGGAGATCGCGTCCGGGTGGTAATCCTGGTCGTACGCCCCGTCGCGGAAGTAGAGCGCGCCCTCGTTGTCGATCTGCAAGAGCACGATGGGCCCGTCCGGGTAGAGGTGCGGCTTCAGGACCGGGGCGAGCGCGTTGAAATAGCGGGCGACCTCGTCGTGGAATGCGTTGCTCGCGTAGCTCGGGACCGGGAACCCGTACGGCAACATCGGGAGCACGACCGGGTTGTTCCGCGCCGAGCGGGCCTGGCAGCTGGGGTCCCAGATGACGCGCTCAGGGATGCCGAAGCAGGTGAGCTCCGCGTTGATGTGCGGGCCCGGGCGGGCGATGACGTAAAAGCCGAGCTCGTGCGCAAGGCGGAGAAAGGCGCCGACGTCGCGGCGCGGATCGAGCCGGCCGAAATCGAACTGCCCCGGGCCGGTCTCGTGAACGGCCCACGGCACATAGATGTCGATCAGGTGAACGCCGAGCGAGCGCGTGGCCTCGAGGCAGGCGCGCCAGTGCTGCGGGTCGAGCCGCCAGTAGTGCACGCTGCCGGCGTACAGCGGGACCAGCTTGCCGCCGATGTCCAGGCCGCCCGGGACAAGGCGTACCCCCCGCGCGAAACGTTCCTCTGGAGAGATCGCGTCCTGGGTCGTGGCCACGCGCGCGCACACTAGCAAGGATCGCGGGGAGATCGATACCGCCGCGTTCGGCCCAGCGCGCGCCGGATGGGGCGACGTCGGCGCCGTGGCACAGCGCTCAGCGCAGGATCGCCACAGAGCGCGCCACGAAGTCGTAAACCGGCCCCCAGTAGACCCCGAGCAGCACGGTCGGAATCGCGAGCGCGCACGTCGTCGCGCCGAGCAGCGGCCGCACCGATGTGGGCTCGGTGCGATCGCTCTTGTCGAGATACATCGTGCGAAGCAGGCGCGCGTAATAGAAGAGCGAGATCACGCTGTTCAGCACGCCGACGATCGCGATAACCCAGCTCCACGCGCCCCCGACGGCGAGCAGCGCCGAGAAGAGGTAGAATTTGCCGATGAAGCCCGCCATCGGGGGCAGGCCGGTGAGCGAGACGAGGAACACGGCCATCGCCGCGGCGACGAGCGGGGCGCGGCGCCCGAGCCCCCGGAAGGCGGCGAACGTCTCGTCTCCGCCGCTCTCCTCGGCCACGGCCATCACCACCATGAACGCGCCGAGGTTCATGAAGCAGTAGGTGACGATGTAGAAGGCGATCGCGGCGACGCCGGCGACGCTGAACACCGAGAAGCCGAGCAGCATGTACCCCGCGTGCGCGATGCTCGAGTAGGCGAGCATGCGCTTCACGTTCTCCTGCTCGAGCGCCGACAGGTTGCCGACGGTCATGGTCGCCATCGCGAGGCACCCGAAGAGCACCGGCCACGGCGTCGCGACGCCGGGCGGCGCGCTCCCGGCGCCGAGCGCGTCCGAGAAGAAGCGGATCAGCACCGCGAAGCCGGCCGCCTTCGGCCCCACCGAGAGGAACGCGGTCACCGGGGTCGGCGCGCCCTCGTACACGTCGGGCGTCCACATGTGGAACGGGGCGGCGCTGATCTTGTAGCCGAAGCCCGCGAGCATGAAGGCCGTGCCGACGAACACGACCTCCGGCAGCTTGCCCTGCTGCGCCGTGAGCGCGGCGATCCGCGCCGCGCACTCGTCGAGCCGCATCGACGCGGTGATGCCGAAGATCCAGCTCATCCCGTAGAGCATGATCCCCGACGCGACGCCGCCGAAGATGACGTACTTCAGCGCCGCCTCGCTCGATTTCGCGTCGTTGATCTTGAAGCCCGCCAGCACGAAGCTGATGACGCTGACGAGCTCGAGCGACAGGTAGATGAGCAGCAGGTGGCGGCTCGCCGCCATCAGGTTCATGCCCAGCGAGAGCACGAGGATCAGCGTGAAGAACTCGCCCGAGTCGCGGCGGAGCTCGGGCTCGATCCCGGGGGCCCGCGGGGGCACCGAGAAGAGGACGATCGCCCCGGTCACGAGCGCGAAGATCACGCGGAAGAGGTTCGAGAAGCGATCGAACGCGAGCAGCCCGTGGAAGAGCGCGCGAGGGGCGGCGTCCGTCGCCAGGAAGTACGCGCCCAGCCCGCCCGAGCAGGCGAGCGCCGCGAGGCTGAGGATCACGAGGCCGGCGAGCTTGAGGCGCGCCGGCGACGCGAGGTCCCACACGACGAGCAGCAGGGCCGCCGCGATGAGGACGAGCTCCGGCGCGAAGTAGGCGAGGCTCGCCACGTTGTCGAGGGTGCGGGGTTCCACGGCTTACCTGGCGCTGGCGAGGGCGCCCTGGCCCGGCGAGGCGCCCTCCTCCGGGGCGCCCGCGCGGGCGTACGCGGCGCCGCCCACGCTGTCTGCGCTTGGCGCGCCGGCGATCTGGGACTGCCCCGGCCTGTCGACGAGGCGGTGCACGTCGAGGGCCCCGCGATCGATGAGGCTGAGCAGCGGGCGCGGCCAGAAGCCGAGGACGAGGACCAGCGCCGCGAGCGGCGCGATCGACGCGAGCTCTCGCCCGCTGATCTCGGGGAACTTCCCGCCGAACGGCTCGAGGTACTTGCTCTGCCGCCACGACGCGCGGAACGTGCCGAGGAACATCCGCTGGAGGGCCCAGAGGTGGTAGGCCGCGGTGATGATGACGCCGACGGCGGCGAGGATCGTGAGGGCGCGGTAGCGCGGGAAGGCGCCGATGAACGTCATCGCCTCCCCCCAGAAGCCGGACAGGCCGGGCAGGCCGAGCGACGCCATGAACGCGAAGCCGACGAGCGCGGTGTAGAGCGGCATCTCCGAGGCGAGGCCGCCGAACCTGTCGATGTCGCGCGTGTGCACGCGGTCGTAGACCACGCCGACCAGGGTGAAGAGCATCCCGGTGATCAGGCCGTGGTTGAACATCTGGACGAGGCAGGCCTGGATGCCCTGCGGCGTCATCGCGCCGAGCGCCAGCAGCGTGAAGCCCATGTGGCTGACGGAGGAGTAGGCCACCAGCTTCTTCAGGTCGCTCTGCGCCATGGCGCAGAAGGCGCCATAGAGGATGTTGACCACCCCGAACACCGCCATGGCCGGCGCGGCCCACTGCGTCGCCTCGGGCAGCAGGGTGAAGTTGATGCGGAGGATGCCGTAGGTGCCCATCTTGAGGAGCACCCCCGCGAGGATCACGCTGATCGCGGTCGGCGCCTCCACGTGGGCGTCCGGCAGCCAGGTGTGGAACGGGAACATCGGGATCTTGATGGCGAACCCGACGAAGAGCCAGATCCAGACCACCTTCACCGCGGCGACGCCGAGGATCGTGAGCCCCTGCGCCGCCCAGGCGACCCGCGAGAGCTCCGGGATCGAGAAGATGCGCTCGGTGGCCTGGCCGTCGACCAGGTAGGTGTGGCCGGCGTTCAGGTAGAACCAGATGAACGCGAGCAACATGAAGACGCTGCCGGCCAGCGTGTAGAGGAAGAACTTGATCGCCGCGTACTCGCGCCGCGGTCCGCCCCAGATGCCGATGAGGAAGTACATCGGCAGGAGCATCACCTCCCAGAAGACGAAGAAGAGGAACAGGTCGAGCGCGATGAAGACGCCGAACATCCCCGTGACGAGGAGGTTGTACATCGCGAAGTAGCCCTTGAGCTGGTCGTGGACGCTGTAGCTCGCGAGGGCGCCCACGAACGAGATCAGCGCCGTGAGCAGGACCATCGAGATCGACACGCCGTCGACGCCGACGAAGTACTCGACGTTCAGCGAGCGGATCCACACGCCGTGCTCGATGAACTGGTAGCCGTCGTTCCCGTCGGCCCTGGTGAAGCCCCGATCGAACTGCGCGTAGAGCCACGCCGCGAGCACGAGGTTCACGCCCATCAGCACGACGGTCATCAGCCGGAGCTTCCTGTCGTCCTGGTAACGCAAGAGGTGCGCGAGGAAGACCGCGACCACGCCGAGCAGCGGCAGGAACGTCAGGATCGAGAGGATGTGGTCGCCGACGAAGCCAAGGCTGCTCCCGCGCTCCGCGTGAATGCCCATCGCGACGGTCCGCGCTACCTCCAGCACGCCGGCCGCGCCGGCCGCCACCGCGTCGGACTCGACGACGACGTGCCCGTAGAGCTCCCGCGCGCGCACGCCCGCGGTCTTCCACCGGACCACGACCTTCCGGCTCGCGCCCGGCGGGAGGGTCGCCGAGGTGCCGCCGCCCTCGAGCTCCACGCTGACGCCCGGCGGGACGCGCGGGTCCTCGGGGGACGTCCGCACGATCACCCGCGTCACCTTCAAGGGGCCGTCGCCCTGGTTCTCGATCGTGAACGAGCCGACGTGATCCGGCCCGCTCGCGGCGAGCTCGACCGGCGCGCCGGGCGGCTCCGCGCGCAGCGCGATCTGGCCGCGCGGCCCGGGCGCCCTCGGCGCATCGAGCGCCTGCGCCAGCGCCGGCGGCGCGGCCCCGAGCACGACGGAGAGCGCGACCAGGAGGGGGATCAGGAGCTTCATCGAGGTGGACCTGGCCGATCTCGCGAGGGCGAATCCACGGCGCATGCTGACGAGGGAGAGGTTCGACATCGGCCGTTCACCGCAGGAAGTAATGAACGATGCTGAACAAGGCGACGCCGCCCAGGAGGAAATAGACGTAGCTCTGGATGCGCCCGGTCTGCAGAGAGCGGAGCTTCGCCCCGGCGCTCAGCGTGCCCTCGGCGACGAGGTTCACGACGCCGTCGACGAGGTACCGATCGATGGCGCCCGTGACCCAGGCGGCGGCCCGGGCCAGGACCGCGACCCCGTTGACGATGCCGTCGACGATCCAGCGGTCCATCTCGGCGAAGAAGAGGCGCAGCGAGAGGGCGGCGCGCACCACCGTCGCGTCGTAGATCTCGTCGACGTAGTACTTGTTCGAGAGGAGCTGGAAGCCCGGGAGCCGCCGCTCTTCCTCGGCCCAGCGCGCGGAGCGACGCGCGCCGTAGCGGGCGCGCGCGAGCGAGAAGGCGGCGACCGCGCCGCCGACGGAGAGCGCCATGAGCGCGAGCTCGAGCCCCAGCCCGTGGCGCCGGAACGAGACCTCCGCGTGAGCGAACACCGGATGGAGCCACGCCTCCAGCAGGGGCTCGCCGTGGCCGCCGACGAAGTGGCTGGAGAAGCCGAACACCGCGCCCGCGCACGCCGACAGGACCGCCAGCACCGCGAGCACCCAGGTGATCGCCGGCGGCGACTCGTGGACCTGGGTCTCGATCTCCTTGCGGGCGTGGGGTCCCTCGAACGTCAGGAAGTAGCTCCGCCACATGTAGAACGAGGTGCCGAGCGCCGCCGCGAGGCCCATCCCGTAGAGGAGCAGCCCCGGGATCGGGCCGGTGTTCTCGGTGCCGAACGCCTTCCAGAGGATCTCGTCCTTGGACCAGAAGCCTGCGAAGAACGGGATGGGCGCGGCGGTGATGGCGAGGCACGCCGCCTGGTACGTCCGCGCCGTGAGCGGCATGACGCGGCGGAGGCCGCCCATGTTGCGCATGTCCTGGGCCGCGGCCTCGTCGTGCTCCACCGCGTGCATCCCGTGGATCACCGAGCCGGAGCCGAGGAACAGGCACGCCTTGAAGAAGGCGTGCGTCATCAGGTGGAACACGGCGGCCCAGTACGCCCCGACGCCGACCCCGATGAACATGAAGCCGAGCTGGCTCACCGTGCTGTAGGCGAGCACCTTCTTGATGTCGTACTGGAAGAAGCCGATCGTCGCCGCGAGGAGCGCCGTCGAGGCCCCGATCAGCGCGATGACGCCGCCTGCGACCGGGCTCAGCGAGAACAGAAAGCTGAGGCGCGCGACCATGTAGACGCCGGCCGTGACCATGGTGGCGGCGTGGATCAGCGCGGAGACGGGGGTCGGGCCGGCCATCGCGTCCGGCAGCCAGACGTGGAGCGGGATCTGGGCGCTCTTGCCGGCGGCGCCGACGAAGAGGAAGAGGCAAGCCAGCGTGATCAGCGCGACGCCGCCCCACACCGTCTTCGACTCGAGGGCATCCTTGAGGAACGCCTTGCCGCTCGCGTCCTTGATGACGAGCTGATCGTGGATCTCGCGGAACGTGACCGTCGAGCCCACGGTCGCCACCACGATCTCCTTGCCCGGCTCGACGCGCATCCGCTCGATCGCGGCGATCTCGACGCCGTCGCCCCCGATCACGGCGCCGTCGCCCGGCACGATCACCACCGAGTGCGCCCCGGCGTCGATCTCCTTGCGGATGAAGGGGGACACGCCGAACGGCCGCGGGCTCGAGGCGAGCTGAGCGGCGTCGGCGATACCGAGGTACACGCGCGCGCCGGGATGACCGGTGAAGGTGAGGTATCCCTTCGCCCCGGCGAGCGGCTTCGCCCTGCGCTCGCCCGCCTTGCCCCCGGCGCCGTCCTGCGCCCTGGCGGAGGCGCCGTGATCGCCGCGCGCCTCCGCGGCCACCGCGATGAAGCGCGCGCGGTAATCGGAGAGGAACCGGCCGTCGTCGAGCCACCTGGCGCCGAGGCCCCAGAAGAGGAGCGCCAGGCCGCACACGAAGCCCCAGTCGCCGATCCGGTTCACGACGAAGGCCTTCATGCCGGCGGAGGCCTTCTTGTAGTCGCTGTACCAGAACCCGATGAGCAGATAGCTGCAGAGGCCGACGCCCTCCCAGCCGAAGAACATCACGATGAAGTTGTCCCCGAGGACGAGGAGCAACATCGAGAAGACGAAGAGGTTCAGGTAGGTAAAGAATCGCCAGTACGCCGGCTCTGCCTCCATGTACGAGGCGGCGTAAACATGGATGAGCGTGCCGACGCCGGTGATGATCAGCGTCATGAGGCAGCTCAGCGGATCCATCACGAACGCGAAGTTCGCGTCGAGCGATCCGATGCGGACCATCTGCCAGGCGAAGCTGTAGAGCGCGCGTTCCCCCGGAGCGAGCCCGACGAGCTGGACGAAGCTCGCGAGCCCGAGAGCGAAGGCGCCCAGCATGGCGCCCACGGCGACGAGCGTGACGCCGAAGCTCCCGATGTGGAGCCGCCTCGACACGTCGCGACCGAACGCGCTCCGCTGCAACGCGCGGCCGAACAGCGCGTTGATCACCGCGCCGAGCATCGGCAGGAGCGGAATCCACCAGAGTGGCGTCAGCGCCGTGTGGACGTGCGTGACCTGGCCGGAGTAGTCGGGCATCGTTGGGGCAGCCGGTGAGAACATGGGCCGGCACGCGCGTCTTGCTCTGCAACGACCCCGCGACGTGTCAGTCGGCTCTGGTGACTCCCCCGCGGAACCGGAGGAGCCGCACGTTAATGGAGGGTCACAGGGCGGGTCAATACTTCCATCGGCCCTGTTCCGCGGCGAGACGCGCTGTTTCTGCGCGTATCTCGCACCTCTGCGAGGTCAGCCGTCGGTCGTCCGCTGGTCATCGTCCTCGCGCGCGGCGCCGCCGCTCGATGACGGCGCCGCGCCGCCGAGCTGCGTCACGCGCCGGATCGCGAGCCAGAGATCCCGCCTGCCCTCGCCGGTGATCGACGAGAAGCCGATCGCGCGGCGGAGAGCGCCGCCCGCCATGCGCGGGGCCGCCGCGGACAGCTGGTCCAGCGCGCGCCGGACCGACGAGCGCTGCACCTTGTCGACCTTCGTCGCGACGAGCAGCAGCTCCACCGGCCGTCGCGCGACGTCGCGGGACGCCTCGATGAAGCGGATGAGCTCGAGATCGTCCTCCTCGAGGCCCCGCCGCGCATCGACCAGGAGCAGCACCGCGGCGAGCGTGACGCGCCCGCGCAGGTACCCCTCGATCAGCGACGCCCACGCCGCTTTCTCGGACTTCGAGCGCCGGGTGAAGCCGTACCCCGGCAGATCCACGAGCTGGAACACCGCGCCGTCGCGGGCCCGCGCCTCGTAGAGGTTGATCTGCCGCGTCGAGCCGGGGTTCGAGCTCGTCCGGACGAGCCCTTTGCGCTCGACGAGCGTGTTGATGAGGCTCGACTTGCCGACGTTCGAGCGCCCGGCGAACGCCACCTCCGCGCTGACGGGCGGAGGGAGCGACGCGAGCGAGCCCGCGCCGGCGACGAAGGACGAGTCGACGATCTGGAACGGATCGAGCTGCCGCTCGGCGCGTGCCGTCGGAGCAGCTTGAGGCTTGGGGGCGCGGCGGGAGGTGGTCACTTCGAGCGGGGCGGCTGGAACTGTGGCTTGCACTCGTCGCACTGGCAGAGCGAGCGCAGGTACCGGAAGGTGTAGATGCCCGAGTCGTGCCGATCGCCCCACGTGAACTGGAGCGCGTAGTTGCCGACCTGCTCGATCTCGCGGACGTTCAGGTCGCCGCCGGGCACGAAGTTGATCGTGCCGCCGTGCCCCTGGCAGTTCGCGCACGGGCAGTACCCGCGCAGGAGCTCGTGCGGAAGGACGCTGCGGTGGCCGTCGGCCCAGTGGATCTCCATCACCCGCGCGCCGTGCGGCGCCTTGACCTGAGTGGGAGTCAGCTTCGGATCCTGCGGCATCGTGCCCTTCCAGGCGACGGCAGTACCACGCCGATCCGGCGCTGCAAAGCGCCGCGGCGCGTCCACCGGGCGCCGCTCCGCTTTTCTCGGATCCCGCGGTGTCTCCGAGGTTTCCAGGGCTCCGTCAGGGCTCGACCGCCCCGGCGCTCTCCGCGCCCTCCCGGGCGCCTCGGGCTAGCCGGAGCGGGAGCGGACCGCGGCTGCGCACGTCACCCTGCGGCGACCACCCGCGCACCGACGGGGGCGAGCGTCGCCTCGACGCGCTCGAGGATCCGCACGACCGCGGCGCCCTCGTCGAGCGGCGTCAGCGGCGGCGCGCGGTCCTCGACGCAGCGGAGGAAGTGCTCGATCTCCACGGAGAGCGGCTCGCGCCACGGCACCTCGAGCTCGCGCCCGGCCGGCGCGAGCTCGAGGTGCGCGGCGCGCTCGCTGGACGGCGCGCCCGCCGCGGCGCCGCGCGCGTCCAGGAACACGATGCGGTCGGGCGCGCGCACGTCGTCGAAGACCGCGACGCCCACGCTGCCGACGAGCCGCAGCCGCCGCTCCTTCGTCGGGCTCGACGAGCAGAGCTCGATCCGCGCCGCGAGGCCGCTCTCGAGGCGCGCCTCGAGCGTGACGAGCTCGCCGCACGGCGCGAGGTGGGCTCGCGCCTCGGCGAGCGGGCTCGAGTCGAGCGCCGAGAGCAACGAGAGATCGTGCGGCCCGAGCGTCCAGAGCGCCGACCGGGCCCCGCCGCCGGCGCCGGCGGCGCCGGCGCTCATCGACAGGCGCGCCGCGCTGAAGCTCACGAGATCGCCGAGGCGCCGCTCGCGCGCGAGCGCGACGAGGTGCACCACGGAGGGGTGGTAGCGGAGCAGGTGGCCGACCATGCCGATCCGGCCGAGCGCCGCAGCCCGGGAAGCGCAGCGATCGGCCTGCGCGGCGGAGAGGGCCAGCGGCTTCTCCACGAAGACGTCGGCGCCGGCCTCGAGGGCCCGCAGCGCGAGCTCGGCGTGGCTCGCCGCGGGGGTCGCGACGATCACGGCGTCCACGCGCGCGGCCAGCGCCTCGTCGATCGTGCGCACGAGCCGCGCGCGCGGGGCGAGCGCGCGCGCCCGCGAGAGGCGGCCGCGGTCGACGTCCGCCACGGCGACCACGCGCGCCCGCGCGTTCTCCGACAGCGCGCGGAGGAGCTTCTCCCCCCACCGCCCGCAGCCCACCAGCGCGACCCGGACGTTCGCGGCGCTCACGGCGCCCCCGGCGCCGCGGCGGACTCGGCCGGCCGGAGCGTGAGCTCGCCGAGGATCGCCTCGCCCTCGGCGTTGCCCGGGTGGATCGAGGGCCCGTTGATGTCGACGAGGAAGTCGTACCGCGCGCGCGCCTCGCCCTCGATCGTCGCGCGCACGCGGACGTGCTGGAAGCAGGCCGACTCGGTGGTGGCGCTCCAGGCGGGCGCCTTTCCCGGGTGCCGCGCGCCGATCGCCTCCGGCACGCTCCGGCCGCCCTCGGGGCGGTACTGCTGCACGATGCCGAGCGCCGCCCTGCGGTCCGAGGCGTTGAACCTCGATTGCGTCCAGAGGACCGCGCCGCCGGCGGCGGCGCTGGTGCCCACGAGCAGCAGCATCCGCATCGCCTTGCCGTAGTCCATCCGCGAGCCGTATAGCCCCGGCGCTCGAGGAGAGCCAGCCGGGGCGGCGCGCCGCCTAACCCACGAACGACCCGAGCCCGCGGAACCTGCGGTACCGATCGTCGACGATCTCCTCCGGCCCGAGCCCGTCCATCGACGTGAGCGTCGCCCAGAGCGCCTTGTCGAGCCGCACCGCGGCGTCGTCGTGATCCTGGTGCGCGCCGCCGGTCGGCTCCTCGACGATCGTGTCCACGACGCCGAGCTGCAGCAGATCCGGCGCGGTGATCTTGAGCCGGGCCGCGGCCTCGTCGGCGCGGGAGCCGTCCTTCCAGAGGATGGCCGCGCAGCCTTCCGGCGAGATGACCGAGTAGCAGCTGAACTCGAGCACCAGCACCCGGTTGGCGACGCCGAGCGCCAGCGCGCCGCCCGAGCCCCCCTCGCCGATGACGGTCGCCACGATCGGCACCCCGACCCGCGCCATCGCGGCGAGCGCGGCGCCGATCGCCTCGCTCTGGCCGCGCTCCTCGGCGCCGATGCCCGGGTAGGCGCCCATCGTGTCGATGAACGTCAGGATCGGCAGCCCGAACCTGTCGGCCATCTCGTAGAGCCGGATGGCCTTCCGGTAGCCCTCCGGGTGCGGCATCCCGAAGTTGCGCTTCACGTTCTCCTTGGCGCCGCGCCCCTTCTGGTGGCCCACCACCACCACGCTCCGCCCGTGGTACGTCGCGAGCCCGCCGACGATGGAGCAGTCGTCGGCGAAGCGCCGATCGCCCTTCAGCTCGACCCAGTCGGTGAACAGCCGCTTGATGTAATCGAGCGTGTACGGCCGGTTCGCGTGGCGCGAGAGCAGCACCTTCTGCATCGGCGTGAGGCCCGCGAAGATCTCGCGCGCCAGCCGGCCCGTGTTGTCCTCGAGCTGGGCGAGCTCCGGCTCGAACCGCGGGTCCGCCGCGGCGAGCGCGCGCAGCTCCCGCACCTTCTCGATGAGCTCTGCGACAGGTTTCTCAAAGGGTAGGATCGAAGCAGCCACGGCCCGGACCCTAACGCTGCAGCGGGCGGACGGCTACGGCGCTGTGCTGCCGCGCTGCATCGTCCACGGGATGACGCGCGCGCACGCCCCGGCCGATCGGCCGAGGCGCCGCGTCACCTCGGTCATTCGGGGAGGGCGTTGGTCGGCTCGGCGTGGATGAAGGCGTTCGCCGGGACCTGCGACATCGGCCGGCTCCGGATGACGTTGTAGATCGTGACCGGCTTGTCCTTGCCCTTCACCTTGGCGGGCTGGAGCTCCTCGGTCTCGAACCTTCCCCCGAGCTGCGCGTACGTGCTCTCGCTGATGACGATCTGTCCGGCCAGCGCGATGGAGCAGAGCCGCGCCGACGTGTTCGCCACGTCGCCGATCACGGTGTAGCTGAGCGCCTTCGAGCTCCCGATGTACCCGGCGACGAGCGGGCCGGTGTGGATCCCGATGCCGACCGCGAGCGGAAGCTCGCCCTTCTCGAGCCGCTCGCGGTTGAACTCGCCGAGCACCTCGCCCATCTTCAGGGCGCACTCCACGCTGCGGACCGCATCGTCCCGGTGGGCGACCGGCGCGCCCCAGAGCGCCATGATCCCGTCGCCCATGAACTTGTCGAGCGTGCCTTCGAACTGGAAGATGGTGTCGACCATCCGCTCGAAGTACAGGTTCAGCATCTCGACGAGCTCCTCGGGCCGCTTGCTCTCGGCCATGCGCGTGAAGCCGCGGATGTCGCTGTTGAAGACGGTGCACTCCTCGACGTGCTGGCCGCCCTGCTTCACGGCGAGCTGGCCGCTCAGCACGCGCTCGGCGATGTTCGGCGAGAGCAGCCGGCGCAGCTGCTCGCGCGTGACGATCTCGTTCTCGATCTTCTTCCCGAGGATGTTGATCTCGATGAACATCGCCGCCTGGTAGGCGATGGCCGTCACCAGCTCGAGGTCCTTGGGCTGGAACTGCGCGAGCGTCTCCGAGTCGAGCCAGAGCACGCCGAGCACCTCGCTGTTGTGCTGCAGCGGGGCGACGATCGCCGAGCTGATCCGGTTCAAGATCATGCTCTTGCCCTTCGACGCCGCGAAGTCCATCGCCGCGTCGTGCGTCAGCACCGCGGCCCGCTCGTGGACGACGTGGTTCAGGATCGTCGACGACACGCTGATCGGGGCCGTCGTCCCGTCGCGCCGCTGCATGGCCTGCGGGGTGAGCTCGCCGTTCTCGTTGCGCAGGAAGATCACCCCGCGGTCGGCGCGGATGAACTTGAACACGCTCGTGAGGATCTTCTCGAGCAGCTTCGTCGTGTCGCGCTCGGCGGCGATCTCGCGGGACAGCTCGTGCGACAGGCGCAGCCGCTCGTAGTCGGCGCGCAGCTGGTTCATGTCGTTGGCGATCCGATCGAACGCCAGGAACCCCTTGTCGACCGCGGCGATCTGCGTCCCGATCTGCCGGGCCTGATCGTTCACGTCGATGCGGGTGCCCTGCGCGACGAACGAGCCTCCGTGCGCCCCCGAGCGCCCCGGCAGCGGCGCGGTCCCGCCCGGCCCGGCGCCCAGCGGCGGCGGCGGCACGTACGGCTGCCGCGTCACCGGCGGCGCCACCGGCGTGCCCGGGAGCGGCGGCTGCGGCGGCTGGCGCTGGTACTGCGGCTGCTGCGGCGGATACCCGTGGCCCGGCGGCTGCGCCGGCGCCGCGCCTTGGTGGTTGACCACGGGCGGCCAGCCCGGGACGAGGGGCGGCGCGACCGGGGCGGCCGGATCGTCGAAGCGGCCACGCGTGGACCCCAGGGCGATCTCGTCCCCGTGCTTCAGCGGCGCTTCGCCCCGGACACGCTCGCTGTTGATGAACGTGCCGTTCAGGCTCCCCAGATCGCGCAGGACGAAGTGATCGCCCCGCTGCTCGATGATGCAGTGCTCCTTGGAGACGATCTTGTCGAGCAACTGGATGGAGTTGTTCGGGTGGCGCCCCAGCGAGTTCACGGGTCGCAGATCGATCGCCTGCTGGCCCTCGGCGGTCTGCAGGATGAGGCGGGCCATCGGTTCTGGCAGATTACCCAGCCGGGCACGGACCGACAATCTTTCCGGCCGAAGTCCAGCGCCGGCCGCGGGAGGCGACCGTGCCGGGCCGCGCAAAATGCGCCTTCGGCCCGCTGGAAACACCTGCGCCGAGCCCGACCGCCCGGGGCGGCTGTCGTCGGCTGTCGCATGGATACCTGACCGGATGATTAGCTTACCGGGCCCTGCATCTCAGGGAGGCGTCGCCTGGAACGGCTATGCGCCCACATGCCGCCGCGTTAGTCGGCCGCATGGATTCCGCGTACCTCCTCGCGATCGATCAGGGCACCACCGGAACGACGTCTCTCCTCATGGACACGTCGGGGGCGACGCTGGGCCGCGCGACGCGCGAATTTCGCCAGCACTTCCCGGAGCCGGGCCTCGTCGAGCACGACCCGGAGGAGATCTGGCAGAGCGTTCAGGATGCCGTGGGCGAGACGCTCAGGACGGCGGGCGTGGCCGGCAGCGCGATCAAGGCCATCGGCATCACGAACCAGCGCGAGACGACGCTCGTCTGGGAGCGCGCGACCGGGCGCCCGATCCACCGCGCGATCGTGTGGCAGGACCGCCGCACGGCGGCGCGCTGCGCCGAGCTCCGCGCCGCGGGCCACGAGCAGGCGGTCGAGGAGACCACCGGCCTCGTGCTCGATCCGTACTTCAGCGGCACGAAGCTCGCGTGGCTCCTGGACAACGTGCCCGGCGCGCGCGCGCGCGCCGAGCGCGGCGAGCTCTGCTTCGGCACCATCGACAGCTTCCTCGTCTGGAGGCTCTCGGGCGACGCGGCCGGCGGCTCGCCGGTGCACGCGACCGACGTCACCAACGCGTCGCGCACCCTGCTCATGGGCCTCGCGTCGCTGCGCTGGGACGACGCGATGCTCGCGATGCTCCAGATCCCGCGCTCGCTCTTGCCGCAGATCGTGGGCTCGGCGGGCCGCATCGCGGCGACTCGCGGCTTCCCGCACCTGCCCGACGGCATCCCGATCGCCGGCATCGCGGGCGACCAGCAGGCGGCCCTCTTCGGCCAGGCCTGCTTCGCGACGGGCGACGCGAAGTGCACCTATGGCACCGGCGCGTTCGTGCTGGCCAACATCGGCGATCGCCCGCTCAGGAGCCGCTTCGGCCTGCTCACCTCCGTCGGGTGGAAGATCGGCTCCGAGGTGGTCTTTGCGCTCGAGGGAAGCGCCTTTATCGCCGGTGCGGCGGTGCAGTGGCTCCGCGACGGCCTGGGCCTCATCAAGAGCGCGGCGGAGATCGAGGCGCTCGCCCGCAGCGTGCCCTCGAGCGAGGGCGTCACGTTCGTCCCGGCGCTCTCGGGCCTCGGCGCGCCCTACTGGGATCCGGACGCTCGCGGGATCATCTCCGGGGTGACGCGCGGCACGACCGCGGCGCACCTCGCCCGCGCGACGCTCGAGGGAATCGCGCTCTCCGTGACGGATCTCGTGCGGGCCATGGCCGACGACCTGGGCCACCCGCTGCGCCGGATGCGCGTGGACGGCGGCGCTGCCGCGAACGACCTGCTCATGCAGTTCCAGGCGGACGTGGCGAACGTCGCTATCGAGCGCCCCACCGACCTGGAGACGACGGCGCGAGGCGCGGCAATGCTCGCCGGGGTCGGCGCCGGCCTCTTCCTCACGAAGGAGGACGCGGCCCGCATGTCCCGTGTGGGGCAGAGCTTCCAGGTCGAGATGAGCGAGGCGGCTCGATCCGCCCACCTCCACCGCTGGGCCGACGCCGTCGCCCGCACGCGCTCGAAGCGCAGCTGAGCACTCGCCGATTCCCCTGAATTTCCACGCTGTTTTCCGCTTGAACCAGGTCTTCCGAAGCTCTCTCCCGAGCCGTCATCGCGCCGCGGCTCGGCGGCCGAACGGGCTTCCGGATCAAGGAATCAACCCTAGGTTGCGAGAGTTAGGCCCAGAAGCCCCCAACCAGCGTAGAGTGCTATGACGACGGCGCATTTCCGTTCAAACTTGGTGCACTTGAACCGAGGCGCGCGGCCAGCCCACCGCCGCCTCGCTGCTTTCGATGGAGACGAGGAGGACATGCCGACTACCGAGAATGCTTCAGCCGGCGGGACGGCCGTTCGCGACATCCCGATCGACTGGGAGGCGCTGGAGGACGCCTTCGAGAACAACGCCCCAGAGGTGCACTCGTACCTGCACCTCGGCACGGGCGACGTGCTGCGGGTGGTCGACGGCGTGGCGGATCCGCAGATGCACGCGCGCATCGCGGCAGACGCGAACTATCTCCGGATCGATCCCGTGAGCTCGCGCGAGCAGTACCGGTGGATGGAGCGCTACATCCCGATGGTGGAAGACATGGATCTCCAGGCGAAGCTCAGCCAGGCGATCGATGGCAAGGGCGCGTTCCGTCGCTTCAAGGATGTGTTGATGTCCTACGGTCCGGAGCGGGAGCGCTGGTTCGCGTTCCGTAGCGAGCGGCTGCGGATCTTCATGGAGGCGTGGTTGAGCGCCCACGCGCTGAACCCGGTCCCTCGTCCGCTCTGGGTGCCGGAGGTGCCGTCTCGTCCGGAGCCGGTCGTCCCGGCGGTCCCTGCGGTGGAGCCGCCGGCGCGCGAGCGCGAGGAGACGCGAGAGCCCCGCCGCGGCAAGAGCGTGGAGAGCCTGCGCAAGAACCTCCGCGACATCGCCGAGGCGCTCGGTCCGCGGGATCTCGACACGCTGACGGCGTTCGCGGAGTTCCTGAAGGCGCGCCGCGCGGCGCGCTCGTTCGCGCACCACTACCACGAGGCCCAGGGGCCGGTAGACGACGACGCCGGGCCTGCTTCGCAGGAGATCGCGAGCGAGTCGCGCAGCGACACGGCGTGAGGGCGCGCCGCCGGCGCCGCGATCGCGGCGCCGGGGCGCTGGCCTGAGGGTGGGTGAGGGAACGGAAGGGAGCGGCGGCTTCGAGCGCCGAGCGGTCTAGAAGTACCAGTCGGTGCGCGCGCCGATGTACTGGCCGAGCTTCGAGCCGACGCCCGGACCGGCGCCCGTCCTCTGCAGGTAGCCGGACATCGCCTGATCCCTCGCCGCGTCGTTGTAGATCGCCAGCGAGTAGATGAGCTTGAAGTGCGGCCGCGCGCCGGCGCTCAGCTCGCCGGTCGGCACGAGGGTCGGGACGACCGACACCTTGACCGCGGTGCCCAGCTCGCCGTCGCCGTCCTTACGGCCCTGGAACGAGGCCTCGACGACGGGGTGGAAGTTCTTGTGCGCGAAGATCGTGGCGTTCGCCTGGACCGAGAAGTCCATCTGCTTCTCGAGGGCCGTGGGGGGCGCGGCGCCCTCGGCCTCGTACGCCGCCTTCGTGTAGTGGAAGGTGGCGAGACCTTCCAGGGCGGCGGCGTCGCCGAGCCGGAAGCCGAGGTGCTCGACCGCCTCGATGGCGAAGGAGCCCGCGAAGGTGCCCTCGTCGTTCGCGGTGCCCCAGGTCTGGTACGTCTTCGCGCCGCCGGCGGCGCCGTTGGCGATGCCGGTGCCGAAGCGCACCGCCGTGTCGCTGAAGTTGCCCTGGCCGAGGCCGAGGTGCAGCTTCGCGCCGATGACGCCGCCGAAGTCCGCCGGCGCGTTGTCGGGCACCGCGTAGCCCTCGCCCAGCTTCGCGGCCGGCAGGACATGGAACTCGCCGTGGACCTTGACGTGGTGCTTGGCCTCGCCGCCGAACTCCGCCTTGTAGTTGCCGGCGAAGATGGTGCGGAAGCGCTCGAGGCCCCCGCCCGGCGCGTCCCCGTTCACGTCGACGTTGTAGGGGGGGGTGGTGGCTCCAAAGCCCCGATACCCGAGGATCGCGAGCTGCAGGCCGCCGTACTTGATACCGCCGCCCTGGCCGCTGAGATCGTCGAGGTAGAAGTAGTCGCCGATGGGCGCGTACTGCTCGCGGAAGAACTTCGCGCCGCCCCAGACGCTGAGGCCCGGGACGAGGAAGTTGCCGGCCTCGATGTACGCCTGGTTGAACTGCACCGTGATCGACTGGCCGCCGTTCGAGGACGGCTGCATGAACGGCCCGCCGTACTGGTTCCAGATGGCGAACGTCATCTCGGACTTCACGTAGAAGTCATCCGGCGTCGCGCCCTTCACCACGTGCGCGACGAACGACGGCTCGGAGTAATCGCCCTCTTCGTAGCGGCCGCCGATGCCGAACCCGAGCAGGTTCAGGGACGCGCCCTGGACGTTCTGCCCGTAGACCGGGGACCACGCCATGCCGAGGCGTGAGTACCAGTGCCACTCAAAATTCTCGCTCCCCACCGCGTGAGCCGACCGCGGCGCCGCCGTGAGGCAAAGGGCGGAGACGGAAAGCAGCCCGAGGGCTCGGACAGCGGCGCGCCGACCCGCGATTCGCTTGCTGGGGACCGACGACCTGTCTCTCATAAGTGATGTCATCGAACGACGCTCCTATCCATTCTCTGGGAGTGTGCTTGGGGTGATGGGAGGTGATTCGGCCAGATGGCCAAGCGCGGCAGAGGTAGTGGCCTGTCAAGAGAATCTAAGTTGACTCTGTGGGAAAGAGCCACCCGCTGCCACACATGCGGGGCCCGCGGGGGGCACAGTTAACAGGAACGTTCTGTTCATGTCAAAGGTCTCCGAACACCCTTCGGCAGTTTGTCATCTTCTGCGGCGCGTTATTATTAAGTAATCGAAATCACTTGGTTAAGCAGGACCCGCTCTCTTCCTCGGGCCAGGAACGGGGGCCTAGAATGACGCGTCGCACCAAAAACAGGCTCGCGCTGGCTCTCGCGCTGCCTGAAGTGTTGCCAGAAGAATTCACGGGTGCCCCCTGGTGCGTTACCGGGTGCGCGCCGCGCACGTGACACGGACAGGAAGGCTGCATTGGCGAGCCCCGGCCAGCTGCGCTTTCGCAGCTTTCGCAGCGTGATGGCGCCGCCGCGCACGACGATGTGCCGCGTGTTTCGGGACCACGAACCTGGCTTTTCATGTCGACACCCGGCCGGGGCGTCACCGCGGTGCTCGTCTCTCTCCTGGGTTGAACCCGGGGCGAGCCGTCGGCCCCGCTGAGCGTCATTGACGCTCGCCGGCGCACCGAACGCGCCGCGCCAGCGAGCGGATCCTGCGCGCGCGCGCAGGACCATGCCGCGGAGCACAGGCCGCGCAGGCAGATCGCCCTTGGTCGACAGGATAACGCATCGCGTTGTAACGGCGCAACGACCGACGCAGATCCAGAGCGGGTCAGTCTCGATTGCAGTGCAGCGTGGGTGGACATGTTCTTGTCCAGGAAGGGCGTTGCGCTGTCGCCCCGAAACATCCCATCTGCTTCGGCGAGGCCGGCTGGTGCCTGGCGGGCCTCCGGGCGCGGTAGCGGCGCGCGCCGCGATGCCACCGGCTCGCCGCACCGAACGCCTGAGTTGTTGAAAGAGAGGCCTCCATCCTCTGCATGAGCAACGGCTCGTGAGCCCTCTTCACGATGTCTGGTGCTGTCCTTCGCTATCGAGAGGTGGAATCGACCCGCGAGATGGACTTCTGCTCTCCTGCCGCCCGGGCGTGCAGCTCGACGTGGCGCGCAGCTGGCCGGTCGCTCGGCGCGGCTCAGCGAGCGGGCGTGATGCTCAAGGAGACCCGGGCCCGCGCGTTCTGGTAGTACGCGTCGAGCGCCTGGGCGAGCCGCTGCCCGACATACCAGCGCTTCAGCGCCGGGGCGACCTCCTCGTAGCGTTGATCCTTGAACGGCGTGGCGCCGGAGCGCAGGACGATCTTGAGCTCGAAATCGGTGGGCTCGAGCATCGGCGCGACCATGCGATCCAGGTACAAGCTCGCGCGCGCCTGGCGGCGCAGCAGCGCGTCGAGCTCGTCGGAGCTCATCCCCTCGGCGGCCGCCGCGGCGAGGAGGCGCGCGCGGCCGCGAGCGCGCTGCTCCAGCGCGATCCGGGCGGCCTCGGCCCGCTGCGCCACCTCCGCCGAGGTCGGCGCCGGCGAGATCGGCAGGCTGGCGAGCAGCGTCTCCGCGATGTGCCTGTCGAGCGCGGCGCGCACATGCCTGTCTCGGTACAGCCCGGGCTCCGCGTCAGGATCGGCGAGCGCCTCGAGGCGGGCCTCGAAGGCGAGCTCCCGCTCGAAGATGAACTGAGGCCGGCGCACGCCGCCCGTCTCCGGCGCATGCCAGCGCACGACGACGCGGTCGAGCGGCACCGGCGCCGCGGCCGACGGCGCGACCTGGCCGTGGGCGCTCGGCGTCAGCGACGCGAGCGTGAGCAACGCGAGCAGCGTCGTGAGGAGCCCGGAGCGGCGCACATCGGCAGGCTAGCGCAACCGCGCCGCGCATCCCATTCCGGGCAGCGCCGCGCTCGCGGAGCGCCCGGGGCGCGGGCAGCGGGTATAGAATGGAGCCACCATGTACAGGCAGTTCGCGCTCGAGGGCGAGGTCCACACCTTGCTCGACTGTGTGCCGCTCTCGGTGCGGCGGAAGCTGGACCTCGCCGAGATCAAGATCTCGCTCGCAGGGTGGCAGGCGCTGTCGCGCGCGGAGCGGCTCGCCCTGTGTCACCTGCCGGCCGACACGGACGAGGACGTCGCCGTCTACGCCGAGGTGCTCCGCGGCTTCGCGGAGCGCGCCGGGGTCGCCCTCGCCCCCCTCGCGGGCGCGCCGGTGCGCCGCGCGGCCTGGGATCGGGACAGCGTCAGCGCGCGGCTGCGCGAACGGCTCGGCCCGGACGGCGCGCTCGACGAGGGCGCGCTCGGCCGCCTGGCGGAGCTGACCGAGGAGGAGCGCTACGCCATCGTCAAGCTTGCCGATCCGAAGCGCGGGCCCGAGAAGCTGCGCGCGCTGCTCGGCGAGCTCGGGCTGTCCCGGGACGCCGGCGCTGCCCGCTCGCCGTGAGCCAGGCCGCGGCGAGGATCCCGGGCGCGACGAAGGCGCGGGGGAGCGCGCTGTCCGCGCGGCTCGCGCGGGGCGAGCTCGTGGTCCTCTCGCGCTGACGTGCGGCGGCGGAGCGTCAGCGCGCCGCGCTCACCACTTCACCATGACCTTCGACGGGTTGACCTCCGCGGTGACGCGCGGAACGTCGACGAGCACGTCGAGGAAGTCGCTGCCCGGCTGGCTCAGATCGAGGCTCGCCGCCTTGGGCTCCACGCGCGCCACGATCGCGTCGGCGTTGACGGCGCCCACGTCCTCCGGCGTCCCCGTGATCCTCACCTGCACCACGGCCGGCGCGACCGTCGCGCGCGGGATGCCGATCACCTCGACCTTGCGCTCGAACGTCCGCGTGGCGAGCTCGCGCCCGATCTCGAGCGTCGCCATCACGCTCTCGAAGCTGTACGTCACGAGCTTGGGCGGCCGATCGAGCGCCAGCTGCCGCTGGTAGGTGCCCTCCGTGAGCCCGCTGATGTCGAACGGCGCGGTGCGCGCGAGCTGCATCACGTCGACGACCGAGCGCGGGCCGCGGGCGCTGACCATCGGCGGCTCGACCGAGACCATCCCCTTCACGAGGAACCCCTGCGCGACGTCCCCGGTGCGGGGGACGTGCACCGGGATGGCCCGGGTGACGACGTCGTCCCAGCCGAGCTCGATCGTCGACGGGTACATCTGCTCGACCATCAGCCCGGCTGGCACGTGGAACATCGACGCGTCGAGGTCGATGTGCGTCACCGTGCCGTTGCGGAGATCGAGCCGCAGCGTCCCGAGGCTCTCGGCGCGCAGGTCGTCGAGCTGCGTCCGGGAGCCGCGCACCGTGACCGCCACCTCGTTCGGGATCTGGGTCATGAGCTGCCGGTTGCTCGACTCGGGCGGGAGGATCGAGACGACGCTGAGCATCAGCGTGCGCTGCGCGTTCTCCGCGCCGTGAATGAAGGCGTAGAGGCACAGCGCGAAGGTGATCGAGAGCAGCTTGAGGCTGAGGTTGTCGAGCAGCGCCGAGCGGAGCGCCTCGCGGATGCCGGCAAGCGTCATGGCTCATCTCGCGGGGGCATCCCCTCCGCGCTCCCCTTGGATGCGGCGGTCGCCGCGACCTGCCCGGTCGGGACGAAGGTGCGCTGTGACGGGACGGGGGAGTCGGTCGCGGCCGCCGCGGGGACGTCGACCATGGCCGGCCGGCCGCGCTCGGACGGGCGATCCGCGTCCTGCGGCGAGGCCGTCCCCCCGGCGCCGGCCCCGGCCGCGGCGCGCAGGTCGGCGCTGGATCCCGTCGCGGCGCGCGCCTCGGCGCCCGAGCGCATCGGCGTGGACGTCGACATCCGCGCCATCGGCCGCGCGTCGGGGTCCACGGCCGCCTTGATCATCGAGGACGTCTTCGAGACCGGCGCTGCAGGCTTGGCCTCGATCGGCGCGGGCTTCGCGGCGGCGGGCTTGGCGGGCTCGTGCGCCTGCCCGGCGCCTTGCGTCGCGCCCACGGCGGGGCCGCGCGCCGCCGGCGTGGGGAGGCTCGCGCGGCCGACCTGGGCGACCTTCTTGGCGAAGCGCCGCCTGCGCGACGAGCGGCCGAAGAGCCCGAGCAGCGCGTGCCGCAGCGACTGGCCATCGAGGTTCGAGACGATGTTGCCGCTGAAGCAGAAGCTGATCGTGCCGCGCTCCTCGCTGACGACGACGACGACCGCGTCGGTCTCCTCGGTGATCCCGAGCGCGGCGCGGTGGCGGGAGCCGAGGCTGGCGTCGAGGATCTTGGTCTCCGGCATCGGGAAGAAGACGCCGGCGCGCGCGATCTTGAGATCGCGGATCAGCACCGCGCCGTCGTGCAGCTTGTTCACCGACTCGGGGACGAACAGCGAGACGAGCAGCTCTCGGGTGACGACCGAGTCGATGTGGATCCCCTCGCTCTTGACGAACTCCAGCACGTTGGCGTCCTGCTCGAAGGCGATGATCGCGCCCATGCGGTGGCGGGCGAGCTCGGTCGCGGCGGCCACCACCTCGTCGATGACGCGCGACTGCTGCTCGCGGCCGCTCGTGAACCAGTTGCTGCCGCCCACGCGGATGAGGGCGCGGCGGATGTCGTTCTGGAAGACGACGACCACGATGAGGATGATCGAGGAGAGGAGCCAGGAGAGGAGGTTGAGGAGCGTCGTCAGGCCGAAGATCTTCGCCCCGAGATAGATGAGGAAGACGATGCCGAGCCCGAGGCCCATCTGCATCGCGCGGGTGCCGCGCAGCACGAGGAGCGCGCGATAGACGACGTAGGCGACGATGAAGATGTCGACGAAGTCCCGGATGACCTGCGTCGCCGGCCTCACCGAGAAGAGTCGGAGGAACCCTTCAACCATCGCCGCGCGCCCCCTGGGCGACGGGGCCGTCCGGGCGCCGACGGTCGCCGGCGCCCGCGCGCTCGATCGCGCGCATCACGTCGAGGGCCTGGCGCACGGGGCGGACGTCGTGGACACGGACGGCCGCGGCGCCGCGCGCGGCGCACGCGATCGCGGCGGCGACGGTGCCGCCGAGGCGGTCCGGGGGCGGCGCGAGCGGCGCTTCCCCGCCGTCGCCTCCCCCCGCGGCCTCCGAGGCCGCGGCGCGCGCCAGGAACGACTTGCGGCTCGGCCCGACGAGCACGGGAAAGCCGAGGGCGCAGAGCTCGTGCAGCCTGGCGCACAGCTCGAGCGACTGGCGCGCGTTCTTCGCGAAGCCGAGGCCCGGATCGAGGACGAGCTCGCCGTCCGGCAAGCCTGCCTCGAGCGCCCGCGCGGCGGCGCTCGACCACTCGCGGGCCACGTCGGCCACGACGTCGTCGTAGGCGTCGTCGGGGTACGCGGAGAAGCCGGCCATCGCCGACATCGGGCCGCGGCTGTGCATGAGCACGAGCGACGCCCCGCGCCGAGCGCAGAGCGCGCCGAGCTCCGCCGCGCTGTCGAGCGAGATCGAGTTGACCACGGCCGCGCCATCGTCGAGCGCGCGCGCCGCGACGGCGGGAGAGGTCGTGTCGATGGAGACCACCGCTCCCCTCTTCACCGCGTCGCGCACGCTCCCGCCGATGCGCGCGATCTGCTCGTCATCCGGCACGGGCCGCGCGCCCGGCCGCGTCGACTCCGCGCCGATGTCGATCATGTCTGCCCCCTCGGAGAGCATCGCATCGATCTGCGCGAGAGCCGTATCTTCATCCGCAAAGCGACCGCCGTCGGAGAACGAGTCCGGCGTGCGGTTCAGGACCCCCATGATCACCACGCTCCTGCGGCGTTCGAGCAGCATGCGCAGCGGGGACATTTCCTGTGGGTAGCAACTTTTGCGCCGAACGGCAATTGTCTGCTCGAATCGATGTTTTCCAGGAGCAATTGGAACATCGCGAGGGGGGTCCGGCGCGTCGCGCTCTGCCAACCGCCGGCTGGGCCGGCGGGCGCGCGCCGGCGTTGGACGGCGCACCGGCGTCCACATTCGCTTCGGGCGCCGGCTTCCCGGCGGCCGTCCCACGCTCGGGCGGGGACTCAGCGCGAACCATGGGGAAGAAACGGTACGGAGGGAACGGAGGGTACGCAGAGAACGGAGGCAATCAGGCAAGGGGAAGCAAGGGGAAGCAAGGCCGAGTCAGCGGCGCGCGGCGCCGGGTCCCCCCCCCCACGCTCCGCGCGCCGCTGACTCGGCCTTGCTTCTTTGCTAGGGTCCCGCCTACACATTCACATCGGCGGCCCCTCGCGGTCGTCCGGTGCGGGCGGGGACACGCGCGAGCGTGCCCCGTCAACCGTTTCTCAGGCTGCACCAGCGGACGAGACCGAGCGGTTCCATGCTGCGCACGCGTATCCGGGCAGGTCCCCTCGCCGGCTTCGTCTTGAGCGCCCTCTTCGCGGCGTGCTTCGCCGTGCTCGGCGTGGGCGAGCTCTTCATCCCTGCGCTCAGCCCCGAGATGGGCATGCCTGCGCCCGTGACGCTGCGCGTCCCGTACGGTCCGCGGATCGTGCGCGACACGCACGACGGGAGCTTCACGCTTTCGTACGAGCACAGGCGCGTGATCGTGCCGCGCGGCACGGTCCTCTCGGAGCACAACGAGGATCACAACGCCGCGATGGCGTACGAGACGGTGCGGCGGATGCGGCGGCCCGGGCTCGGCGCGCGCCTCGCGAGCATGTACGCCATCTACCTCATCGTCTGCCTGATGCTGACGGTCTACCTGCGTCGCTTCGGGCAGAACCGGGTGCGGCTGCTCCGCACGCAGGTGGGCATGTTCGTCCTGATGACGGGCTCGCTCATCGTCGCGAAGCTCCTCCTGCTCTTCACGGCGCTGCCCGAGTTCTGGATGCCGGTCGCGGCGCTCCCGCTCTGGGTGGCGATCGCGTTCGATCGGCGGACCGCGTTCCTCGTCGAGGTCGGGGTCGCGTTCATCGCGTCGTCGCTGCTCCGGTTCGACGTCGTGCTCCTGTCGGTGCTGCTCGTGCGCGGCATCGCCGCGACGATGTTCTTCTTCAAGCGCAAGGGCTCGCGGCAGCTGTTCGTCGCGGGCAGCCTGGCGGGCATCGCCGGCGCGATCGGGTTCATCGCGCTGACCGTGCTGTTCGAGGGGAGCTTCGATCTCGGCGCCGATCTGAAGCGCTGGCTCGGCTCCAACGTGCTGGCCTGCATCGGCGGGGGGTTGCTCGTCGGCGTGCTCGGTCGGAGCCTGAGGGAGCCGGCCGAGCGGGCGATGGGGCACGTGCCCCGCGACAAGCTGCTCGACCTCACCGACCTGGAGCAGCCGCTGCTCAAGAAGATGGCGGCAGAGGCGCCGGGCAGCTGGGAGCACGCGCGCGCGATGGCGAACCTCGCCGAGGCCTCGGCCGCGGCGATCGGCGCCGACGCGCTGCTGACGCGCGTGGGCGCCTACTACCACGACCTCGGCAAGACGGTGCAGCCCAAGTACTTCATCGAGAACCTCCCGCCCGGCGAGCGATCGCCGCACGAGGAGCTCGATCCGGAGGTGAGCGCCGACGCGATCATGGCGCACGTCGTGATGGGCACGAAGATCCTGCGTGAGGGCAACATCCCCGAGCCGGTGGTCGAGTTCGCGTACACCCACCACGGCACGCAGGTCGTCGAGTATTTCTGGCACAAGTGCGTCGAGCAAGGGAACCCGAAGGACCTGACGCAGGAGCACTTCCGCTACCCCGGCATGAAGCCGCAGACGAAGGAGACGGCCATCCTGATGCTCGTCGACTCCATCGAGGCGGCGTCGCGGACCATCTGGCCGCCCGAGCACAAGAAGTTCGAGGAGATGATCCAGCGGGTGATGTTCTCGAAGCTCGCGTCTGGCCAGCTCGATCAATCCGGGCTGACGATCGAGGACCTGCGCATCATGACGAGCCGGATGGCGTCGACGCTGGTCAACATGTACCACGGGCGCATCAAGTACCCGTGGCAGCGCGAGAGCGATCGCGCCGGGCACACGCCTGCGCCGCCGACGGTCACGCCGCACCCCACGCGCCCCGGCACGCCCACGCCCGTCCCCGCGTCCAGCGCGCCGGGTCGGGACGGGAGCGCCGCCCCGCCGCCCTCCTCGAGCGCGCGAGGCGCTGTCCCGCCGCCCCCCGCGAGCACTCGGGGCGCTGTGCCGCCGTCCTCCTCGAGCGCGCGGGGCGCGGTCGCGCCCGTCGTCGTGGACGAAGCCGGTGGGCCCGTGAAGGACGAGAGCCCAGCGGAGTCCGTGCGGACGCCGAGGAAGACGCACTGAGCAGGCCGGGCGCGCCGCGCGCTCCCGCGGAGGCCGAGCGGCCTGCTCCAGGAAAGGACGGTCCGATGCCTCCCACGATAGAGCAGAGCTTCATGAAGGCCCTCTTCCACGGCATCATCGCCGAGGACATCATCTTCCCGTATCCCGAGATGCCCGCCGAGGACCGGGAGACGACGTCGATGATGCTCGACAGCGTGCGGAGGTTCTTCGCGTCGAGCGTCGACAGCAGCCGGATCGACCGGGAGCACGCCATCGATCCGGGCGTCCTGGCCGAGATGAAGAGGCTCGGCCTGATGGGCCTGCAGATCCCTGCCGAGCACGGCGGCGCCAACCTCAGCAACATGGCGTATGCGCGCGTGATGCAGGAGATCGGCGGGCTCGACGCGTCGATCGCCGTCACCCTCGGCGCGCACCAGTCGATCGGCTTCAAGGCGATCCAGCTCTTCGGGACGGAGGAGCAGAAGCAGCGCTATCTCCCGAAGCTCGCGACCGGCGAGTGGATGGCGGCCTTCGCCCTGACGGAGCCGGGCGCCGGCTCCGACGCCGCGGCGATCAGGACGCGCGCCGAGATGTCGGCCGACGGCTCGTACTACACCCTGAACGGGTCGAAGATCTGGATCACGAACGGCGGCTTCGCCGACGTCTTCACGGTGTTCGCCCGGACCTCGGCGCTCGAGGAGGGCAAGAAGCCGAAGCTCACCGCCTTCATCGTGGAGCGGAGCATGGGCGTGAAGAGCGGGCCGAACGAGCAGAAGCTCGGGATCCGCGGCTCCTCGACGACGGAGCTCTTCTTCGACGACGTGAAGGTCCCGCGCGAGAACGTTCTGGGCGAGGTCGGCAAGGGCTTCAAGGTCGCCGTCGAGGTGCTCAACAACGGGCGCCTCGGGCTCTCGGCGGGGTGCGTGGGCGCGTGCAACACGCTGATCCGGATGGCGCTCGACCGGGTCCAGGAGCGGCGCGCGTTCGGCCGGAGCATCGGCGACTTCGGGCTCATCAAGGACAAGATCGCGACGATGCTGGCGCACACGTACGCGCTCGAGTCCATCACGTACCTGACGGCGAGCCTCGCCGACGCCAAGGTCCCCGACTTCTCTATCGAGAGCGCGATCTGCAAGGTCATGGGGAGCGAGACCCTGTGGTTCGTGGTCAACGAGACGCTCCAGATCGCCGCCGGCATCGGCTACATGGAGGAGTACCCCTACGAGCGGCACCTGCGCGACGCGCGGATCAACATGATCTTCGAGGGGACGAACGAGATCCTGCGCTGTTTCATGGCGCTCTCCGGGATGAGCGGCCCGGGCAAGTCGCTCGCGGACGTCGCGAAGGCGATGCGAGAGCCCATCAAGGGCTTCGGGCTGCTCAGCGATTTCGCGCTCCGCAAGGCGCGGTCGGTGCTCGGGCGCGAGCGGATGTCGAAGGCGCACCCGCTGCTCAGCCGGGAGGCGGTGATCTTCGAGGACTGCACCTCCGAGCTCGCCACCCACAGCGAGGACATGCTCCGGAAGCACGGGCGGGAGATCGCGGAGATGCAGTACGCGCAGCGCCGCATCGCGGAGATGGCCATCGACCTGTACTGCATGGCCGCATGCATTTCGCGCACGACCCGGGCCATCGAGCGGCGCGGGGAGGACGGGGCGCGGCGGGAGATCGATCTCACGACCGTGTTCACCGGCATCGCGCAGAAGCGGCTGAGGCAGCACGTCGCTGACTTCCAGAAGAACGACGACGAGCTGCGCAAGGCCATCGCGGTGCGAGCTTATGCGGATCGCGCCTACCCATTCGACATCCTGTAATCGCAGTCCGCCGCACCTCGACGGACATCGATTCACCTCAAGTCGCATAGAGTCACACACGCGCCACGCGCGCTTCGGCGCAGTATGCTCATTCATTGTGAGCTGCGCTCTGTTTCGGGACGTTTTCAGCTCACCGCCCGGACGGATTGCTCTATAGTTTGATCAGGCGTAGTATTGGGGGTGGGCCCTTCGACAGGAATCAGGTGATCACTTGTCCCAGGCTAGAGCATTGGGTGGCAGGTGCGGAGCCATGAAGGAGACTGCTGAAGGTCGTGCCGTCATGGACAAGTACCGTCTCGAGCGCAGGCTGGGAGGCGGTGGGATGGGTGATCTGTGGCTGGGCTTCGATATCAAGCTCAGGCGGCGGGTCGTCATCAAATTCATCCGGAGCTTCGCGGCGACGGAGCCGGAGCTCATCGCCCGCTTCGAGCGCGAGGCCCGCGCGTCCGCGCGTGTCCGGAGCCCCTATGTCATCGAGACCTACGATTACGGCGTCGATCGCGGCTGCGCGTTCATCGTCATGGAGTACCTCGAGGGAGAGGACCTGAATCGCCGCCTCGAGCGCGAGGAGCGGATCCCGCTCGCGCAGGCGACGGCCTTGTTCACGCAGCTCGGCAAGGCGCTCGACGCGATCCACGCCGCGGGGGTGATCCACCGGGATCTGAAGCCGGGGAACATCTTCATCACATCTTCGGCGGGCGACGATCTGGTCAAGGTCGTCGATTTCGGCGTCGCGAAGTCGTCCTGCTCGCGCGATCGGATCACGAAGACGGGCATGGTCCTCGGGACACCCAGGTACATGAGCCCCGAGCAGACCATGGCGCCCAGGCAGGTCGATTACAGGAGCGATCTCTGGTCGATGGCGGTGATCCTCTACCGCGCGATCACCGGCCAGTGTCCCTTCGCGGGCGCCAACATCAATGAGCTGGTCAGGCACATCTGTCAGACGTCGTTCCCGAAGGCGTCCGAGCTCGCGCCGGAGCTCCCGCCCGGGATCGACGCGTTCTTCGCCCGAACGTTCGAGTTCGATCCGGAGGCGCGGTTCCAGTCGGGCAAGGAGATGATGGAAGCGTTCTCCGCGATCGTGCAGGTGCCGGCCTCCCTGCCGTCGTCGGAGTCGCTGCGGGCGATCCCCGTCCCACCGCCGTCCGAGCGGAGCGCCATCGTGAAGCGGAGCGCGATAGGCGCGGTCGCGGCCCCGCTTCGCTGCGCGATGGATGATCAGACGACCATGGCCGCCATGCTGGCGGCGCCGGCGAACGATCTCGGCGGCCCCACGGCGACGGACGCCGCCGTCGAGCCCGCCTCCGCCTCGTGCGACCGGCACAGCGAGGTCGTTCTGGACAGCCGCGTCCTGCCGCCGCTCCGGGTCCCCTGGATGGTCGCCGTCGGCCTGCTCATCGCGGCCGCTTGCGTTGTTTTCCACAGCGTGGCTCAGGGCGCGCCGTGATCGCTCGAGGCCGCGGAGAGCCCGGCGCCCGGAGGACCGTGATCTCGCGGGGCGCCGCGACGCCGCCCTGGCGGTATCGCCGGCCATCGCCAGGGCGCGGCGGCGCCGTTACCGCGCGCTGGTCGTGGGCGCGTCGGTGATGCCGGACGTCCACTTGAGCTTCGGGGCGCCCTCGTCGATCCAGCGGTCGCGCACCCGGCGCGCGAGCTCGGGGTGCTGGGTCGACTTCACGGCCATCGCGGCCACGAGGCATGTCCCCGGCCACGACTCGTAGACGGCGATCGCGCCGACGTACTCGTCGCTCGCAAGCACCGAGTCGACGCTGCCCTGGAGGACCTTGAACACGAGCGGCCGCACCTCACCGTCGATCTCCTGCGTCGTGCGGATGATCTGCGCCTCCCCGAGCCGCACGCCATAACCGTCGGCGAGCGGCGCGTTCTTCGCCCAGAACTCGTCGAGGCAGCTGTCGGGGTCGCTCGGCCCCGTGGTGGTCGTGTAGACGACCGACAGGGCGGCGTAGTGCTCGTCGCCGTACCGGAAGGTCGCGCGCGTCGGGTAGGTCAAGATCCGCACCCTGCGCCAGCTCTTCCAGTCGACCAGGGGCACGTCGAGCGTGTTGAACCGGTCCTGCCGCCTCCCCCACGGCTCGGCCAGCAGCCGCTCTAGCGCGGCCCGCTCGGGGTCTGCCGCGTCGCCCCCCGGGTTCTCGCGGGTGACCGACGCCGGCGTCGGAGGCAACCCCGGCGGCCTCGTCGGGGGGGTGCTGCTGCAGGCGACGAGCGCGAGGGACGCGAGGACCGGGACCACCGGCGCGGCCCTCCGGCGTGTGGACGAGCGCGCAGTCGACCTGGAGCAGGACATGAGCAACACGAGCCTCGGCGAGCGGCCTCATCGACGGCGGTCACGCGGGCGGATCCCGCGGCGCCGCTACAATCCGACCTCGCGCATCGCGATTTTATTCTTGTCGAAGACGCCCAGACCGAGCTCGCCCGCGATGCGAATGTACGAAGGTTCACGGCTCGCCTCTTTCAGCGTGGGCAACCCGTTCTCCTTGCGCCACGTCTCGACCACGCCCCAGCCGATCACGTCCATCGCGACCGGATCGGTCGTCGCGTAGACCGACTCGTGGAGGACGCGCCGCTTCGGGTTCTTGTCGAGCGGGCCCTGGTCGTAGATGAGCTTGAAGCCGTCCGTGATGTGCAGGCGGACACGGCTCTTCACGATGTCCTGCCCGTAGAGCTCCGCGATCTGCGGGCTCGCGGTGTGCTCGTGGAAGGAGTGCGGGTTGATGGTCGCGCCGTGGGTGATGTTCTTGAGGCAGCCGGTATAGCCGCAGATCGAGTGGTCCTTGATCAGCGAGACGTTGATCACCGCCGTCGCCTGGGTGAACGGGCGCACGAACTTGGTGGGGATGCCGCAGACCGAGATGCTCGGCATCACCGCGTCCTTGTTCTCGTGCACCGCGGCGCGGATCCCGGCCGGGAACTCGGCCGCCGGCTTGGCGCTGCGGTCGGCGCAGCGGGTGCCGGCGAGGAAGGACGGGTACTGCTCGAAGATCTCCACGTTCTCCGCGGGGACGCCCGCCGCGATCACCCCGCGCACGATCTCGAGCACGAGCTCCTTGTTGGTGGCCATGGTCGCCCCCTTCTGGCCGGCGATCCCGTTGGTCTTGATCGCCACACGGTCGTCCTTGTGGACGAACCGCGCGAAGGCGGCCCCGAGGTCGGCCTTCCCGGTGAGCTCGGCCATCGCCCGTTCGAGCATCACCTTCGCCGCGGACGCGTCGGGCCAGAGGCCGTTCGGCTGCATCGAGTTCGACTTCGTGACCTTCACGATCTTCCCCGGAATGGAGAGCGGCGTGAAGCCGGGGGGCGGCGCGGCCGCGAGGCTCAGGGGCGCCTCCGCGAACGCCGCGCGCGGGCCGAGGAGCGCGGCGCCCGCGGCGCCGGCGACGAGCCCGCCGAGGAAGCCTCGGCGCGAGCGCCCCGCGGGGCCGGGATCAACGAAGCGACGGGGATCGTGGGGCATAAGACCTCGTGGTGAGCGCCTCGCGGCGGTGGCGGATGCCGCCGGTCGCGGGGCGCCCGGGGCGCTGATGGTAGCCGAGCTTCTCGCTCGAGACACGGCGCTCGGCCGCCCGGCGGCGAGGTCGACCGCGCCGCGCGCCTCCGCCATGGCGGCGCCAGGCCCCGGAGCGCCTCCCACCCGGGATTTGCTCGGGTTTCCTGGCAAGCGCGCGCCGGCACGCCGCTCGCTTGGCGGTGGCGGCGACGCCGACGAGACGAACGCCGCTCACGGGTGCGCGGAGGGCGACGTCCTTGGCACGAGACGGGAAGACCGGAAGGAGACGCGGCACGATGCAAGCGACATCGAAGGAGACAGGCTCGCCCGCCGGGCCGGCCGATGCAGTGCAGGACAACGAGGTGATTCGCCCCTGGCGAGAGCGGGCGCTGGCAGCGCTGAGGGACTCGGCCTGGACCGCGCTGGGCGGCAAGGTCGCGGCCTACATTGCGGGGTTCTTCGCGCTGGCGCTCGTGGGCTCCGGGCACGCGCTGAGCCTGCTCCCGGCCCGCCCGGCAAACCCGGCCCGCCCGACAGACCCGACCGCGGAGCTGGCGATGGTCGCCGGCGATCCAGCGCCGCTCGGCTCCGCCGGAAGCCCGCCGCCCCAGGCCGGAAGCCCGCCGCCCCAGGCCACCTCCGAGCCCGGCGCCGACGCGGGAGCTGCAGCGGTAGAGCCGCCGCCGCCCAGCGATGGCGGGGCCGGCGCTCCTGCGGGCGGCGGCGTGACCGCAGACGGAAAGGTCGTGCTGAACCTCGCGACCGAGGCGGACCTCCGGCGCCTTCCCGGCGTCGGCCCGGCGAAGGCGGCCGCGATCCTGGCGCTGCGAGCCAAGCTCAAGCGCTTCCGGAAGGTCGATGACCTGCTCCGGGTCAAGGGGCTGGGCCGGCGGTCGCTGAAGCGGCTGAGGCCGCTCGTGCTCGTCGATCCGCCTTGACGCTGGACGCGAGCCGCAGCGCAGCTCGCCGCCTCGGTCGAGCCGTCCAGACAGGGAGTCTGCCAGGACCGGTCAACGCGCGGAGCGCGAGATGTCGAGTCAAGGCGCGCTCGTTCTCTTCGGTATCCCCGCAACGAGATCGCGCGCGCGACTCCAGACGTCGCGGACGCGGCGCGCGGCGACTCCCTGGGACCGGCGCGGTCTGGCGAGCTCTCGCGCGGATGCCCCCTTGCCCCCCCGGGGCGCTCGGGCACACTGCGCCGCGATGCACGTCCACTTCGTCGCCGTCGCGGGCACCGGCATGGGTGCGCTGGCGGGGCTCTTCAAGGCCGCGGGGCACGACGTCTCGGGCTCCGACGCCTCGTTCTACCCGCCCATGGGGCCGGCCCTCGAGCGGTGGGGCATCCGCCTCCTGACCGGGTTCGATCCCGCGCACCTCGACCCCCGGCCCGATCTCGTCGTGATCGGCAACGTCTGCCGCCCGACGAACCCCGAGGCCCGCGCCGCGATCGACGGAGGCATGCGGGTGACCACGATGGCGCACGCGCTCGCGGATCACATGCTCACCGGCCGCTCCCCGCTCGTCGTGGCCGGCACGCACGGCAAGACGACGACGAGCTCGATGTGCGCGTGGATCCTTCACGAGGCGGGCAGGGACCCTGGCTTCCTCATCGGCGGCCTGCCGAAGAACTTCGAGGCGAGCTTCCGCCTGCCCCGGAGCGCCTCCTCGGCGAGCGACCGCCGCGGCCTGCCGCTCCTCGGCGAGGCGGGCGCTGGGCGCCGCAGGACGCCGTTCGTCGTCGAAGGCGACGAGTACGACACCGCCTTCTTCGAGAAGACGCCGAAGTTCTGGCACTACCAGCCCGAGGTGGGCGTCGTCACGTCGATGGAGCACGATCACATCGACATCTACCCCGACGCCGCGTCCTACGAGGCGGCGTTCCGCGGGTTCGTCGAGCGGATCCCGGAGACCGGGCTCCTCGTGGCGGCGGCGCACGATCCGCGGGTCGTCGAGCTGGTGTCGCGATCGGCGCGCGCAGAGGTGGCGTGGTTCGCGCTCGAGGGCGACGACACGCACGGGCAGCCGCCGCACTGGCTCGCCGCGCCCGCGGAGGCCGGCGAGAGCGGCCAGTCGTTCGATCTGTACGCCGGCGGCGTCCTGGCCGGGCGCTTCGCCCTGCAGATGCCGGGGCACCACAACGTGCGCAACGCCATCGCCGCGATCGCGGCCGCGGCGCAGGGCTTCGGCGTGCCGCTCTCGACCGCGACCACGGCGCTCGCCGGCTTCGCGGGCGTCCGGCGCCGGCAGGACCTCCTCTTCGAGGCGCGCGGGGTCCGCGTCTACGACGACTTCGCGCACCACCCGACCGCGGTGGACGAGACGCTGCGCGCGCTCCGGTCCAGGCACCCGGGAGGCGCGCTGTGGGCGGTGTTCGAGCCGCGCAGCGCGACCGCGTGCCGCGCCCTCCACCAGGAGCCTTACGGGCGCGCGTTCGACGCGGCCGACCGCGTCGTGCTTGCGCCGCTCGGGCGCCCGGACATCGCCGCCGGCGAGCGGCTCGATCTCGACAGGCTGGTGCGCGACATCGAGCGCGGGGGCAAGCGCGCGGAGGCGGCGGCCTCGGTGGAAGCGATCGTCGCCGCGATCGCGCGCGACGCGCGGGAGGGCGACACGATCGCGCTCCTGTCCAACGGGGCGTTCGGCGGCATCTACGAGAAGCTCCGCGGCGCGCTGTCGGCGGGGGCGCGATGAGCGGGCGCGGATCAGCCGAGCTGCTCGATTTCTCCGAGATCGCGCTGCGCGTCGCCGAGGAGGCGGGAGCGCTCGTCCAGGCCGGGTTCCGGGCAGGGCCGCGCGGCCTGCACGTGGAGGAGAAGGGGCCGCACGATCTCGTGACCGAGTTCGACCGGGCGAGCGAGGACCTGCTCGTCGCGCGGCTCGACGCGCTCACGCCCGGCGTCGCCGTCGTCGGCGAGGAGCAGAGCGCCGCGCGCCGCGCGGAGCCGCGCGGCGGGCTCGTCTGGTACGTCGATCCGCTCGACGGCACGACGAACTTCGTCCACGGCCATCCGTTCTGGTGCGTGTCCGTCGGCCTGATGGATGACGACGTGCCCGTCGCCGGCGCCGTCGTCGCGCCCGCGCTCGGGCTCCGCTGGACGGGCTTCCGGCCGCGCGGCGCCGCTCGCGCGCCGGTGGGCACGGCGGCGATCGACGGAGAGGCGCGCCGCAACGGCGAGCGATGCGCGGTCAGCGCCACGGCGTCGCTGGAGCGCGCGATGGTGGCGACCGGCTTCCCGCCGATCCGCGACCGGGCGCCGGACAACAACTTCGACGCCTTCATGACCGTCAAGCGCAACGCGCAGGCCGTGCGTCGTTGCGGCAGCGCGGCCATCGATCTCTGCATGGTCGCGGACGGAACCTACGATGCGTACTGGGAGCGCCGGCTGCATGCATGGGACGTCGCCGCCGGAAGCGCGATCGTGCGCGGCGCGGGCGGCGTCATCACCGCGCTCGACGGCGGTCCGCCGAACTACTACACAGGCAACATCGTGGCGTCGAACGGCCTCGTCCATGCCCCCATCGTCGCGCTGTTCTCTCACCCGGGCTCGCCGACCTGCTAGGCGCCGGCCAGCTCGGGGCTACCCGTACGCCATCAGGCTCTCGCGCATCTCACGCATGACGCGTGCAGGACTCACGGGTGAATCGGGCGAGATCCTTGCGCGATTCATGCATGACCCGTGCGAGCGATGCGAACCGCGAACCGCGAACCGCGAACGATGACCGGCGAACGCGACCATCAAAACATGAGCACGTGCGGAAGAGCTGTTGACGGAGCCGCCCAGTGAACTATCCTATGGTTGTTCCCTCTGCCGACTTCGTGAGGCGCTGGACAATTGAATCCCGAGTAAGCAAGAACCAGGGAGCCAACAACGATACCGTGGTGAGCTAGGCCCGGAACCATTCACCGGGAAGCCTGAAGCGGTACTTAGGCTCCCACCTAGCAGCTATGCTAGGGGTTCAAGTCCTTCGGCCCACGTCCTCGGCGGTACGGAACATCTCTCCCCTGCGGGCCGTCCAAGCGGCCCGCAGTTTTTTGATGCCCTCGACATGCGCCCGGCGACCGGCGCACCGCGGCATCACCTGACGGCGGGGGGTACCCCCGCCTTGTCCGGTGCCGCGGCGCTCGCGGCACCGGACAAGGCCAAGCACACCGCACAAGGAACGGGGAGCCCGGAGGGCGGCGCGGGCGGGGCGCGCGGCGCACGGCCCGGCTTTTGTTTCCGTTCTCATCCCCCTTCCGGTAGCTTCGGGCCTGCGATGGATACGAGATCCCCTCGATCTGCAGGTGCGCAGCACGACGAGCAGCGCCCGCTCGTCGGCGCAGCGCGGTTTGGGTCGTCAAGCCACCTCGCGCGCCGCCTCCCCGGCAGCTCGCGCTTCGTCCGGCGCCTGGCCTTGACGCTCGCGATCCTCACCGTGCCCGGGGCCGCCCTGGCGGCGGTGACGATCAAGGGCCGGGCCACGGGCATGCCCAAGCTCCTGAACCCGGTCTGGAACGAGGCCAAGGACCCGAAGGCGAACCGGTACACCTTCCGCGAGCCGTCCCCGACCGTCCGCGCCGATGTCCGCGCGCTCTTCGGCTACGCGCCGAAGGAGCTGTGCATCGCCGCGCTCGGCGAGAAGGGCGCGCCGCTCAAGACGCCGCGCTCGATCGTCATCGCGGGCGGGCGCACCTCCCCGGTGACGCTCGTCGTCGCCGAGGGCCAGCAGATCCAGTTCGAGAACCAGGACCCGTTCCCGCACAAGATCTACGACGTCGGCAACAAAGGGCTCCAGCCGGTCGAGATCGCCGCGGCCAAGACCCGCGCCTGGACACCGCCAGGCCCCGGCAAGTACGAGCTCCGCGACCAGCTCGCCCCGAGCGTCCGGTCGTGGATCGTCGTCGAGCCGAGGGCGGTGGCCGTCGCCTACCCGGATCGTCAGGGCAACTTCGCCATGGAGATCGAGGCCGGCACGTACACGCTGCAGGGCTACTTCAACGGCGAGCCGGTCGGGAAGGCCATCGAGGCGATCGTGAAGCCCGGGCCGGACGAGCAGTTCATCAAGGACCCGGTCGTCGTGGGTGAGGCCGGCGGACCGAGCGCGGAGGCTGGAAAGTAGGCCATGCTGCTGTCGCGTTTCTGGTACGGGGTGCTCGCGCTCGCGCTCGGCGCCGCGGTCTTCATCCTCTTCGTCGCCGCGCAGCTCTACAACCGCTCGAGCCACCGCGCGATGAGCGAGGCGCTCAGCGCCGACTCCAGCGCGGTCGAGTGGTTCCTCAACGACGACGCCCGGAAGCGCTCGAGCGCGCTCATCCGGGTCGCGCTGAACCCGGCCCTGCGGACCGCGCTCGCCAAGTCGTCGGCCGAGGCCAAGCCCGGCGCCGAGCTGCGCGAGAAGGCCCGCACCGCGCTGCGCACCGCGACCGCGGAGGTGCCCCCGGAGCTCAAGTTCGATCACGTGTGGGCCGTCGACGCGGCGGGGCGGGTGATGGCGTCGGTGGACTTCGAGCACCGCGAGGACTGGGAGCTCGGCGGCTACCCGCTGGTCGCCGACGCCCTCCACGGCTGGATCCGCGATGACGCGTGGGTCTGGAAGGGCCGCATCCTCCGCGTCGTGGCGCGCCCCGTCGAGCAGGACGTCAACGGCGAGCCGGTCGGCGCCGTGATCGGCGCCAAGATCATCGACGACACCTTCGCCCGCGCCGTCACGAAGCGCACCGGCGCCGCGGTCGGCTTCTACGCCGAGGGGTCGCGCGTCGCCTCCGGCGCGCCCGAGGGGTTCGACAAGTCGAACCTCGACCAGATCACGCAGGATCTGAAGCTGCTCGACGACAACAAGGACTACATCGAGAAGGGGCGCTCGGAGGTCCGCGTCATCGGCCAGCACCTCGGCGTGGTCTACGCGCGGCTGCCCGGCGAGGCGTGGGAGCTCGGCGCCGGCTACGCGGTCGGCCGCCTCGCGGCGTCGGTCGACTCGCCGCTCAACTTCCTCGACAAGGCGAACAACGACGACAAGAGCGAGGTGCCCACGGTGCTGATCCTGGTCGGCGTCCTCGCCATGGCCGCGATCGGGCTGGTGCTCTCGTTCCTGGAGCACACGCGGCCGCTCCACGTCTTCCGCGGCGAGGCGGCGCGCTTCTCCAAGGGCGAGGTCGACGTGCTGGCGCCGAGCCGCTTCCGCGGCGCCTACCGGAAGATCGCGGCCGACATCAACGACGGCGTCGAGAAGGTGGCCGCGAAGGGCGGCGCGCCCCGGAAGGCCGCCGACCTCGAGCAGGTGCTCGGCCCGATCCCGACGCAGCCGGCGATGAGCGCGTTCTCGGTGCCGCTCGGCCCCGGCGAGCCGCGCCCTGACTCGCGCCCCTCGTACCCGAAGCCCATGGTGAGCCCGCGCGGCCCCACGCGGCGGCCCGGCTCGCACCCGCTCAGCGGCCCGCCGCCGGCCCGCGACTCCGTGGAGCCGGTCGAGGCGATCGAGGAGGTCTCGGACGCGGGGATGGCGATCTCCGCCCTCGAGCCCGCGGGCGCTCCCGGGCGCCCGCCGCCGCGGCGCCCGCCGCCGCCGCCGCCGCCCAGGGCGCCGGGGGCGCCCGCCGTGCCGAACCCGCTCCCCGAGCCGATGAGCGCGCCGGAAGCGCCGGCCGCGCGGCAGGACGGCGCCGGAGATCCGGACGAGCTCACCGAATGGAACGCCGTCTACGACGAGTTCCTGTCGGTCAAGCAGCAGTGCGGGGAGCCCACGAACGCGCTCACCTTCGAGAAGTTCAAGGGGACCCTGCAGCGCAACAAGGACGCGCTCGTGGCTCGCCACAACTGCTCGCGTGTTCGCTTCACGGTCTACGTGAAGGACGGCAAGGCGGCGCTCAAGGCGTCTCCGGTGAAGTGAGGCCGAGCGGCGGGGATCGCCGCGCGGCGGGGACGGGGGTCATGAGACGAGGATCTGCCGGCGCCGCGGGCGCCGCGTTCGCTGCGATGGTGGCCGCCGGCGCCGCGCGCGCGTCGTCGGGGCTCGACTCGCCCGACATCGGGGTGCTCCAGCTCGGCCGCGGCGGGGCGTGGGTCGCGCGGGCGGACGATCCGCTCGCCGCCTACTTCAACCCGGCGGGGCTCGCCGCGCAGCGGAGCGGCGCCCACGGCGGCGTCCACTTCATCCAGCTGGCCCAGTGCTTCACGAGGCTCGGCCCCGGCGGCCGCCCCGTCCCGCCGAGCGCCACGACGGCGATCCCGGCGCCCGGCAGCGACGGGGGCCCCGACCCCGAGGTGTGCGCCGAGGGCGGCCTGTTCCCGAACCCGCAGCTCGCGGCGACCCTGCGCTTGAGCGACGCGCTCGCCCTCGGCGTCGCGGTGCTCGGCCCGCACGGCGTCGGCGAGCGGGCGTGGCCCGAGTCGCTCCGGTACACGCACCCGAGCTTCGGCGACATGACGCAGCCGTCGCCCCAGCGGTACCTGCTCACGTCGCTCGACGCCCTGATGTTGATGCCGACGCTGTCGGTCGGCTTCACCCCCGCGGAGGGGGTCTCGCTCGGCGCCGGCTTCATCTGGGGCACGGCGGCGATCGATTTCGTCAACTTCAGCGAGGCGCTCTCGGGCGAAGGGGGCGACGACTTCAAGGCGCACGGCGATCTGCGCACGCGCGCGGAGGTGACCGACCTCTTCATCCCTGGCTTCGTCCTCGGCGCGCGCTGGGCGGCGGCGGCTCACCTCGACCTGGGCGCATGGTTCAAGTGGCAGGACGCCGTGCGCGCGAAGACCGATCTCGCCATCGAGTCTCGCTACTGGACGCCGGCAGGGGCGAAGGACGAGGACCCCTGCAGGGGCGAGGCGCCGGAGTGCAACGTCACCGAGGAGCAGGGCGCCGGCGATCTCAGGATGCGGATCCCCATGGAGGCGAAGCTCGGCCTCCGGTACCACATGCCCCGCGCCGGCGCGCGGCGCGCGGTGAACGCACGCCGCGCCTCCGCCGCCGAGCCCCGCGTCCGCGACCCGATGGCGGATGACCTCTTCGATGTGGAGCTCGACTTCACCTGGGCCAACAACAGCGCGGTCGACGCGATCGAGGTCCGGTTCCGCGAGGGCATCCCCGTGCGCGGCACGAGCGTGGGCACGGTGCCGCCCAACGCCGACGTCCCGCACCGCTGGCGAGACGTCCTGGGAGTCCGGCTCGGCGGCGATTTCGTCGTGCTCCCGAGCCTCCTCGCGCTGCGCGCCGGCGGCTTCTTCGAGAACAAGGGGCAGGACGACGCCGATCTGAACCTCGACTTCCACCTCGGCTACCGGATCGGCGTCGGGGCCGGCGTGACCGCGCGAGTCGGCCCGGTCGACATTTCAGCCGCGTTTCAGCACACGTCCTTCGGTGCGCTGGACAACGGCGGGAACGGGCGCCTCAAGGCCGTATCCGGCGCTGCGCTGAGCGGCTACCGCAGCATCCAGAGCGTCAACGGCGGCCGCTTCGAGAGCAGCCTGGACGAGTTCGGTCTGAGCGGAACCATGCGCTTCTGAGCGGGCGGCTGCTCGGGCGTGGCTCCGACGTGCCTCCGGCGTGCCTCCGGCGTGCCTCCGGCGTGGTGGAGCGGAGCGCAGGACGCGCGGAGCCGCGGCGCAGCGGAGGCGCGCCGGACCGCCGGGGCGGTCGACGCGGAAGGCGGTCGCGCCTATAAGATGCCTCCACCATGAGTGAATCGAACGTCCGCAACCTGGTCATCATCGGCTCCGGCCCCGCCGGGCTCACCGCCGCCATCTACGCGGCGCGCGCCAACCTGAAGCCGCTCCTCATCGAGGGCTTCAGCGCCGGCGGCCTGATCCCGGGGGGCCAGCTCATGTTCACCACCGACGTCGAGAACTACCCCGGCTTCCCCGAGAAGATCACCGGCCAGGAGCTGATGCAGCGCTTTCGCGATCAGGCCGCTCATCAGGGCACGGAGATCGTGACGGCGGACGTGACCAAGGTCGAGCTGACGGGCCACCCCTTCAAGGTCTGGGTGGAGGACACGCTCTACCTGACGAAGGCGGTCGTGATCGCGACGGGCGCGCGCGCCAACTACCTCGGCCTCGAGAGCGAGGACAAGCTCAAGAACAAGGGCGTCAGCGCCTGCGCGGTCTGCGACGGCGCGCTCTTCCGCGGCCAGGACGTCGTGGTCGTCGGCGGCGGCGACACGGCGATGGAGGAGGCCACCTACCTGTCCGGCCTCTGCAGCAGCGTCACGCTGGTGCACCGCCGCGACGAGTTCCGGGCGTCGAAGGCGATGATCCAGCGCGTGGTCGAGAACCCGAAGATCAAGATCCTCTACAGCCACGTGGTGGAGGAGGTGCTCGACGTGAAGGCCGATATGGTGACGGGCGTCCGCGTGAAGAGCACGAAGACGGGCGACAGCCACCTCGTGCCGGCGGCGGCGATGTTCGTCGCGATCGGCCACACGCCGATGACCGATCTCTTCGTCGGGCAGCTCGACACGCACCCGAACGGCTACCTGAAGACGGTGCCGGGCTCGACGCGCACCAACATCCCGGGCGTCTTCGCCGCGGGCGACGTGCAGGACTGGAACTACCGCCAGGCCGTCACGGCCGCTGGCACGGGCTGCATGGCGGCCCTCGACGCGGAGCGCTGGCTCGCGCAGCAGGGCGGCCACTGAGAGGACGGCCATGGTCGAAGCGCTGCGCGAAGAGCTCGCCGATCTGACCGCCTCGGTCCGGGCGTTCCTGGAATGGCACGCAATGACCGGCGCGGACGGAATGCCGGGCCACCCTGCTGCGCTCCACGAGGCGCTGGGCGCGGCTTCTTCGGACGGCGCTACGCCGGCGCCTCGGCGGCCAGAGCGCGGCTTCTCCGGGCAGGATGCGCCCTCGCCGCCGGTGGCGCGAGGGGGCAGCGGCGCGGCGTTCTCGCCGCCGCCGCCGCGCGGTGCCGCCGCGAGCGCCTCCCTGCCGCATCCGGAGCAGCGCGGAGCCGCCGCGAGCGCCTCCCTGCCGCATCCGGAGCAGCGCGGTGGCGCTCCGCAGCCGGAGCAGCGCGGCGGCTTCGAGTCGCAGGGGGCGTGGTCGCCGACGCAGGCGCAGCGAGGTCCCGAGCCGTCGCCCCGGCCTGCCGTGAGCGCCGCACCGGCACCTCGCGCGGATACGGCTGCACGCGCGAGCGCAACGCTGCCTGACACGAAGGAGGAGCGCGCGGCGCGGCTCTCGCTCCTCGCGGAGGAGGTCCGCACCTGCCAGAAGTGTCCGCTCCACGAGGGCCGCACCCACACGGTGTTCTCGCGCGGCGACCCGAGCTCCGCGGTCGTGTTCGTCGGCGAGGGGCCAGGGGCGGAAGAGGACCAGCAGGGGCAGCCGTTCGTCGGCGCGGCGGGGCAGCTGCTCGACAAGATGATCGCGGCGATGGGGTACCACCGCGACGAGGTCTACATCTGCAACATCGTGAAGTGCCGGCCGCCGAAGAACCGGAAGCCGGAGCCGGCCGAGATGGCGGCCTGCAGCCCGTATCTCACGGCTCAGCTCGCGCTGATCAAACCGAAGGTGATCGTGGCGCTCGGCGCCACCGCGGTGCAGGGGCTGATCGGCACGAGCGAGGGGATCACGAAGCTCCGCGGCACGTGGAAGCTCTACAAGGGATCGATCCCGATCATGCCCACGTTCCACCCGGCCTACCTGCTGCGCCAGCCGAGCGCGAAGCGAGAGGTCTGGAGCGACCTGAAAGAGGTGATGCGCCACCTCGGCAAGAGCGCGCCCGACAGGGGCTGAGGTGGCCGCGTGCGCTTCCGGGCGCGGGCAGCCAGCGGCTCAGGTACCCGCCGTCCGCGCAGGCGCGGAGCCGCACGCGCTCGCCGCTGTCGGCGCAGGCGCCGAGCCGCACGCGCCCAGCGAATCGAGCACGGCCGAGCGGCCCTCGCTGCTGTCGATCGTGCGCTGCGCGCTGGTCCTCCTCGGCGCCCTGCCCTGGAGCCTCCCCGTCGCGCGGAGCCGCGCGCCGCTCGGAGAGCTCGGCGCAGCGCTCGATCGTGTCTTCGCGCCGATGTGCCACCGGATGCCCGAGCGATCCCTCGCGCTCGACGGCGTCGTCATGCCGCTCTGCAGTCGCTGCGCTGGCATCTTCGCCGGGCTCGCGGCGGGCGCCGCGATCGCGCGCCCTCGCCTGGCGATGACGGCGTGGCGCCCGATCCTCATCGCCCTCGCCGCGCTGATGGCGGTCGACGTGGCGACCCAGGACCTCGGGCTGCGCCCCGTCTGGCATGCGAGCCGCCTCGCCACGGGCGTGGCCTTCGGTTATGCCGCGGCCGCGGCGTTCCTCGCGCAGATCGCACGCCGCCCGCTCTGAGCGCTACTTGCGGCCGCCCATGGCCCTGCACTCGTGGACGGGGCCCTTCGTGGCGTTGCGAACGCAATCGCTGTACGCGGCGATGCCGTCCTTCCACTTGCCCGTGTCCTGGAGCGCCGAGCCCAGGTAGAGATAGGGGAGCGCGTCGCTCGGATCGGCCGCGATGGCCGCGCGAGATGCCTCGATCGCGTCCTTGTACCTGCCGCGGTTGAGGAAGCTCAGCGCCTCCTTCTTCAGCTTGCCCGCGTCCACAGCGCCGGCCGCCGGCGCCGCGGCCTTCTCCGCCTCAGCCTTCTCCGCCGCGGCCTTCTCTGCCTCGGCCTTCTCTGCCGCGGCCTTCTCTGCCGCGGCCTTCTCTGCCTCGGCCTTCTCCGCCGCGGCCTTCTCTGCCTCGGCCTTCTCCGCGTCGGCCTCCACCTTCACCGGATCGGGAACGGCGCCGGCCCCTTTTGCAGAGGACTCCGTCAGCGCCGATTCGGTTTGCGCAGGCGTCTTCGCCCGTGCCGGAGAGGGAGCGCCCGCCGCGGCCAGGAGCTTCGTCTCGACGAGCGCTGGCTTCGGAGCCGGCGCGGCCATCGCGACCGGCGCAGGTGAGGACGGCTTGCTCGAGAACACCGCCTTGGCGACGACCGCCACGGAGATCACCCCGGCGAGCCCCGCGACCGCCGCGACGATCCGACGAAGGCGCGCCCGCCGGGCGAGGGTCTCGGGCGACAGCTGATGAACCACGACGAGGCGCTCGTCAGCGCGATCGTCGGGGCCGCTGGCCACCTCGGCGAGCGGCGGGAACGACTCTTCCTCCTCGCGCCGAAAGAACGCCGCCGTGGGCGAGGAAGGGTCGATCAGATCGAGCGCATCCTCGTCGGACGCCAGCTCATCGGGCGGGGACGCAAGGGTACCCGGCTGGCTCAGGGCGCCGGCGTGTGGAGCCATGATCAATGGGTCGTGCTCCAGCGCCTTGTCAGGGTCCGCGTCGTCCGTGTCGCCTGGAACGGCGCGCTGCGCGGCGAGCGCCTCGGACGCCGGCGCGAGCACGGCGACCGGTGCAGCCGCGGCCACCGGTGCAGCCGCAACGACCGGCGCAGCCGCAACGACCGGCGCAGCCGCAACGACCGGTGCAGCCGCGGCCACCGGTGCAGCCGCAACGACCGGCGCAGCCACGGCGACCGGTGCAGCCGCAACGACCGGTGCAGCCGCGGCCACCTCCGCGACGATCGGTGCGGCGGGCGCCTCGAGAGCCGGCGACACAGCGGGAGCGTCGTCCGCGGCGCTGGCTGCCAGCGCAGGAGCGGCGGAACACTCAGCTACCTCGGCGACGACGTCCGAGCCGCTCGCGACCGGCCTCGCGGAGTCCCTGGTCGCGACGGCCGGCCCCTCAGGCGCCGCCGACACCCGCGGCTGGGAGGCCCGGGGACGGAGACTTCGGCCCCTGTTCGCGCGGGCCGATCCAAGAAGTCGCTTCGACATGTCCGAACCATCCTCCCGTGATTGTCACGCCCCCGATGGCGCAGGGGACCGGCGACTCGCCCTATTCATGATCCAGGCCGACCCCAACGGCGAGCGCTCGCCCGCGCATTTCCGTGCCTTCGCAGCACCATCGCCTGTGCCGAATCGTGCCGCGGTCACCCCAGCCAACCCTACCCGCGCTCGAACGAGCACACACGCGATCTCGCCCCACCGCGTTCGACAGCCCCTCCGCAAAAATGCGCACCGAGCGCACCCGCTGCCCCCTGCGGCCGGTGCGCCCCGAAGGCACGGCGATCCACGCGATGGAGCCCCCCGGCGCCGCGCACGTCAGCCTCCACCGAGCTGCACAGGCCGCCCCGCGACCGGGGCAGCGCGGAGCAGGACGAGCGTGTCGAGCTTCTTCTTGGCGTCGGAAGCCATGACCGTGCCGGCCAGGTTGTGCGCCATCTCCCAGGGCACCTCGTCGTCCGCCGAGAAGAACGCCACCGTCGCGCTGCACGCGGCGATGTCCTTCGTGAGCTGCTCGCCGGTGTTCGACAGATCCGGGCCGGCGAGCCCCTTGCGCTGCTTCTTGCCCATGCCGCCGCCGAACGGCCAGATCGCCGTCGCGAGGTCCTTCAGCACCATCGTGCTGACGGCGCAGGAGGGCGGCTTCGACGCGCGCCCCTCGGGGACCACCGTGATCTCCTTCGGGAGGTCGTCTCGCCCGTCGGTCTTGATGACGACCTTCGGCGCGCCGGCCGCGCCGAGCTCGGTCACGACGGCGGCGACGGCGCTCGGCTTCGCCCTCTTGTCGGCCAGCAGCGTCACGGGCTTGCCCTCGATCGGCAGCTCGCGGATCACCTTCGTCAGCTTCTCGGGCCCCTCCTTCTGCGCCAGATCCACGCGCTGGCCGCCGATGTAGGGGCCCATGGAGTCGACGAGCAGCTCGGGCATGCCCTTCGGCTTCGGCGGCGCGACGGGCGCCTCGGCGCTCGGGGCTGCCGTGGCGACCGCGCCAGGCTCGGCGGGCTTCGGCGCGCTCTCGCACGCCGCCGCGGCCAGGATCAGGCCCGCGGCGACCGCGAGGCGCGGCGAGGCGCTGACAAGGAGGCAGGAAGCTCTCATGGCGCGGCAGTGTAACCAACCGGCCTGGCTCCGCGCACCTCCGCTGTGCGAGAGTCCGCGCGATGGCTTCCCCGCTCGTCGAACGGCTCGCGCAGCTCGGCTCGTCCGCCCGAACCGCCGTCGAGGACGAGCGGGGGCAGACCACCTTCGCGGCGCTCCTGGAGCGAGCCCTCCGCGTCCGCGGCGCGCTGCTCGCCGGCGGCTCGCGGCGCGGCGCGGGTGAGGCCGAGAGCCCGGGCTCCCTCGAGGGCGAGCGTATCCTGCTCCTCGTGTCGCCCGGCGCGGCGTGGGTCTCGGCCTTCCTCGGCGCCCTCCTCGCCGGGGGGATCGTGCTGCCGCTGTCGGCGCTCTATCCGCCGGCAGAGCTCGAGTGGCTCGCGAGCGACGCGGGCGTGCGGCGGATCATCACCGACGGCGAGCTCGCCGCCGTGGCCGCCCCGATCGCGCAGGGCCGCGCCGTGCTCCGCGTGGAGGATCTCGAGCGCGCCGCACCCGGGAGAGACGCGGCGATCTTCGACATCGCCGCGGACGATCCGGCACTCCTGCTCTACACGAGCGGCACGACCGGCAAGCCGAAGGGGGCGCTGCTCACGCACCGCAACCTGGCCGTGCAGGCGGAGCTCCTGCGCGCGGCCTGGGGCTTCTCGGATCAGGACCTGTTGCTGCACGCGCTGCCGCTGCACCACCTCCACGGCGTCGTCATCGCGCTCATGACGTCGCTGCTCGCGGGCAGCGCGACAAAGATGCTGCCGCGCTTCGACGCCCAGCGCGTCGCCGCCGAGATCGCGCGCCGCTCGGTGACGTCGTTCATGGCGGTGCCGACCATGTACCAGCGGCTGTTCGAGCACGTCGACCGGGGCGGCGCGCCCGGCTTCGCCGCGGGGGCGAAGGCCCTGCGGCTCGCGACGAGCGGCTCCGCGGCGCTGCCGGTGACGCTCGCTGAGCGCTGGCGCGACCTCACCGGCACGATCCCGCTCGAGCGCTTCGGGATGACCGAGATCGGCGTCGGCATGAGCAATTCGCTCGATCCAGGCGCGCGGCGGGCAGGCTGGGTCGGCTTCCCGCTGCCGACCGTCGAGGCCCGCATCACGGACGACGCGGGCAACGCGTGGGCGCCGGGGGAACGACCGCCGGGGGAACGGCCGCCGGGCGACCCGCCAGCGCCGCGCGACGCCGCGGTCGCGCGAGGCGAGCTCTGGATCCGCGGGCCGAGCGTCTTCAAGGGATACCTCGGGCGCGAGGACGCCACCGCCGCGGCCTTCCAGGACGGCTGGTTCCGCACCGGCGACGTCGCCGAGCGCTCCAGCGACGGGTGCTTCCGGCTCCTCGGGCGGACCTCGGTTGATATCCTCAAGAGCGGCGGATACAAGCTGTCCGCCCTCGAGATCGAAGAGGCGCTGCGGGAGCACGGCGCGATCGCCGAGGTCGCGGTGATCGGCGTCCCTGACGAGGCGTGGGGGGAGCGCGTCGTCGCGGTCGTCGTCGCCGCGCCCGGGCGAGAGGCGGAGTGCGCCACCGGACCGCTCCGCGCCTGGGCGAAGGAGCGCCTCGCGCCCTACAAGGTCCCACGCGAGTCGATCGTCGTGCGGGCCCTGCCGCGCAACGCGATGGGCAAGGTCGTCAAACCAGAGCTGGTGAAGGCCATCGCAGCGGGCATTGCCGTGGAGGAGCGCGGCCCTCTCGCGCGGTAGACGCGCGAGAGGCGCGGTCGTCGCTGAGACGCGCGGTCGTCGCTGCTTGACCGACGCGCTCGGCTCCGGCCTACTCGACGCCGATGCAGCCTGCCAGCCCCATGGTCCAAGCCCAAGCCGCGTACGGCGGCCTCGCGGTTCAACCGTTCTCGCACCCCACGTACACGATCAAGCGGCCCTTCTGGTCGCTGCTCGGCCGCAAGTTCCACGTCTATGCGCCCGACGGCTCTCTCGTCTGCTTCGTCAAGCACCCGCTGCTCAAGCTGCGTGAGGAGTTCACCCTCTTCGCGGACGAGTCGGAGTCGCAGCCGCTGCTCACGATCCGCTCGCGGCAGGTCATCGCCCTCAACCGGTGCCTCGACGTCCTCGACGCGCGCACCGGCGAGCGCGTCGGCACCATCCGCTCGCGCGGGCTCAAATCGATCGTCCGCGACACCTGGGACATCCTCGACCCCGCGGATCAGCCGGTCGGGCTGATGCAGGAGGACGGCGCCGCGCTGCTCCGCCGCATGTTCCCGCTCCTCATCGGGAAGTGGCACATCGAGCTCCATCAGCAGGAGGTCGCGAAGGTGAAGCAGGTGTTCCGGTGGTTCGTGAAGGAGTTCACGCTCGACCTGTCGATGAACCAGGGGCGAATCGACGCCCGGTTCGCCATCGCCTGCTCCCTGCTCGCCCTCATGGCCGAGACAGCGCGCGAGTCCCGCTAGGCCCCACCCGAGACCCGCCGCGGCCTCGCGAGAGGCCCGCGGCCGGCGCGGCCTTCGGTCGCGCGCTCGGCGGTCGCGCGCTCGCTCGCCGAAACTTGGCCCATTTCCGCGAGCTCTGCGAGGGTCCCGCGCGATGCGCCTCGATCCTGTCTCCCGCCTCGACTCCGCCTCCGAGGAGGGCCGACCGACGTCCCCCCCTGCGCCCCCGTGCGGCACGGCCCGCTTCGCCCCGAGCGGGCAGGGCGCCGACTCCGAGCGCGAGCTCAGGTCGCAGCGCTTCCTCTGGGCGAGCGCCCCGGCGGCGCCCGACGGGCAGCTCCGCGCGACGATCGAGGAGGCCGTCGAGCTCGCGCTGGCCCTGCGCGGCGCGCTGCCGCCGCGGGTCCAGGAAGGCGCGCCGGTCGAGGTGGTGATCGCTGACCAGATCTTCCGGGCCAGGGCGCTCGGCGCCGCGGGCCTCGCCGTCGCCCTTCCGCGCCTCGCGGGCGGGCGCTCAGCCTCGCCGCGCGCGCTCCACCCGGACGACAGCGCGACGCTCCTCGCCTGGCTCGGCGCGGCGCGCGAGGCGCCCCTCGCCCTCGTCTTCGACGCGGATGACAGGTCCGCGCAGGTGCTCGCGCCGGTGCCCCTCGCGGACCTCGTCGAGAGGAGCACGCGCGACGGGTACGGCGGCGTCTCCGCCATGTCCCCGCGCGGGCAGGCGCGGAGCCTCGCGGCGCGCGGGGAGGAGCGCCCCGTCGGGCCGGCGCAGCCGAGCGCCGGCGCGAGAGCCCCGGTCGAGGCGCTCCCGGCGAGGCCGACAGCCGTGGACGAGGCGCACGAGGCCGGACCGACAGCCCCGGACGAGGCGCACGAGGCCAAGCCGACGGCCCCCGAAGCGCACGGAGCGCCGGCGTCGCCCGCCTCCGCCGAAGGGCGGACGGACGGGCGGTTGCGCGGCGTGCTGCCCCCCCGCTCCTCGAGGATCCGCCGCGCGGACGCGCCGGCGGCCGTCGCCGGGAGAAGCGCCGTCGCGGCGCGGGCGCCGGGCGCGAGCACGCCGCCGGCCACGGACGAGACGGCCGCGATGGCGCCCGCCAGCGGCGCGCCGGGCGCGCCGGCCGCCGAGCCGGGGGCGCCGCACGAGGAGCGCGGCGCAGCGATGACGCTCAGGCCGCCGCGAGGGGCGCACGAGGCCGCGCCGAGCGCGCCGAACGCGCCAAACGTCGACGGAGCCCAGGCGGACGCCGACGCGCCCCCGCAGGCGCGGCGGGAGCGGAAGGCGCCGCGCGACCGGATCCTCAGCGCGGCGGAGTGGCGCGCGCTCGCCGTCGAGCTCGACAACGCCCGCGGCCCGAAGCCGGTCCGGGTCATCGAGCAGCTGTTCGCGACCCACTACACGCCGCTGCTCGGCGCGACGCTCGCCGGTGAGACGGACGCTGCCGTGCGCGGCGTGGTCGACAGCTGGAGGACCAGCTTCGAGCACAGCTACCGGGAGGCGTTCTCGGCGCTGCGCGTGACCGGCAAGCGGCCGCCCATGGTGTTCGACGCCCCGGACATCGCCGCCCGCATCGCCCGGCTCAACGGGGCGCGCGGGGTGAAGCTCCTGCTCGTGGACGCGATGCGCTTCGATCTCGGCGAGCGGGTCGCCGCGCACCTGAAGGAGATCCTGGTGGATCGGGCCATCCTGGTCGAGCGATCGCTCCTCTGGGCGGCGCTGCCGCCGACGACGACGGCGCAGATCTCGCTGCTCGCCCGAGGGCCGGACGGCCTCCGCGAGACGATGCCCCCGAGCGAGGCGGAGCCCGCCATCGCCCGCGGGCGCGCGGTCGCGACGCTGCGGCGCGAGCGGGTCGGGTCGCGCGAGCTGATGAAGCTCGACCTCGTGGAGGCGCGCCTGCGCGCCGCCGGGCCGCCGTTCGCCGAGCGGATCGAGGCCATCGCGGAGGAGGTCGCCGACGTGATCGCGCGGTTCATGGCCAGCCTGCCGCCGCGGACGCTGCTGCTCGTGTTCGGCGACCACGGGTTCCGCATGACGCCGATGGCAGACGGCAGCGCGACCGGCCCGGCGTCGCAGGGCGGAGGCTCGCCCGAAGAGGTGCTCGTCCCGGCGCAGGCGTGGCTCGTCGGCGGCGTGCACTGAGCGGCCCTGGACTCGACAGGGGCGCGCTGGCGTTCCTGGACGCCGTTTCCCGGTTCCTGGACACCCACCGGCCCTTCCTGGAGGGCACGGCCGTGTCATGGCGCCCAGACGGGCTACGCGGAGGGCGCTGCTCCGGCCGAGAGAAACGCGGTGAGCGCCGGGAGGACGAGCGCCGGATCCTCCAGGTGGGGCGCGTGCCCGAGCGGCACCATGTGCAGCGTGGCGCGCGGGATCGCCGCGGCCGCGGCGATGCCGATCGGCGCCGGGAACACGTCGTCGCGCTCGCCCCAGAGCACCAGCGTCTCCACGTCGATCTCGCCGAGCCGCGGGAGGCGATGGGGAACGGCGCCGAGGGCGGGGAACAGCGCGTTGAACGCGGCGACGGGCGCGACCCGGCCGTCGGGCACGGCGTAAAACTCGCCGTGCAAGGCGGCCAGACGCTCGCCGAGCGGGGTCGGCCGCGGCGGACGGAGGCGGCGGAAGAGCGCGGGGCCGAGCACCCGCACCAGGCGCTCCGGCGGGGCGCGGAAATAGGCGCGGCTCCACGCGGTCATGACGGGACCGACCCCCATCGCGCCGATGAGCACGAGCTTCCGCGGGCGCGCGCGCTTGCGGAGCGCGATCTCCGCCGCGACCAGCGCGCCCAGGGAGTGGCCGACGAGGGCGGCGCCGCCGAGATCCAGCTCTAGGAGGAGCTCCTCCACGGGATCGGCGAAGAAGCGGAGGCCTTCCTCGAAACCTCCGCCCTCGAAGGGCGGAGACGACGCGTGACCGAAGCCGGGAAGATCCACCGCGACGACGCGGTGGCGCCGCGCGAGCTCGGGGAGCAGCGGGAACCACGTCGTCGCGGCGTTCCCGCGGCCATGCAGGAGGACCACCGGCGAGCCGCCGCCGCCCTCCAGGTAGCGGAGCGTCGAGCTCAGCGCGGCGCGGCGGTGCACCGCGAACGGCGGCGCGCCCGCGGTGAGCTCCGCAAGGATCGCGCTCTCGACCGGGCCCAGGCGGGAGACGACGGCGTGGACGTTCGTCACAGGCGCATTCCGTAGCGCGATCGAAACGGCGCGGGAATGCCGCAGCCCAGAACCAGAAGAACCAGCGGGAGAGGGCCGCCGCCGCGCCCCCCTCCTTCAGTCCCTGCCGTGCCCGGGGCCGAGGATGAGCTGCATCTTGGACACGGGCTCGAAGCCCTCCACGTGCGGCGGGTGGTGACATTGCGTGACGCAGCTCTGGGGCGGGGGCGAGAGCACGATGAGCCCCTTCTTCTCGGGATCCTTCGCGTGAAGCGAGCCGGGGCCGTGGCACTCCTCGCACTGCACGTTCTGCAGCGAGGCGTTGTGCGTCACCGTGGAGCCGCCCGGCTTGCCGTACCCGGTCACGTGACAGCTCACGCAGTCCAGGTTGAACTCCTTGAAATCCTGCTGCAGCGTGGCGTAGGCCCGCGCGTGCGCGGTGCCGTCGAAGACCTTGCGCTCCTCGTCGTGGCAGTTCGTGCAGGCGTCGATGCCGATGTAGCTGGCCTCGCCCTTCGCCGGCTTCTCGGGGACGCGATCCGCGAAGGCCTGCTTGTTGTGATCGTTGACCCGCTTGTAATAGGCGAGGAGCTGCCCGGCGACGTCCTTGTCGGCCCCGAGCTTCTCGCGCACCTCGACCGAGCTGTAGCGGAAGAAGCTGCCGGTCACCTTCGTCTCCGCCGCCTCGAGCTGCGCCTTCTCGGCCCGGAGCTTCTCGAGATCCGCCTTCCGCGCCTCGACGTCCTTCGCCGCCACCCGCCTGTCGCCCTCCCAGCCGTTGAGGCGGATCTCGAGCTCCCGGATGCGCTCCGACAGGCTGATGAGCTCCCCGGCCTTCGCGACGCCGCCCGCGTCGGCGAACACGAGCGGGCCGCTGCCGCCGCCTCGAACGAAGAGATCCACGACCGCCACCGACTGGAGGTGGTTCGGCGTCTCCACGACCAGCGTCGACCCGATGATCTCCGGCGGCTTCGGGCCGTCGTTGCCGTCGCCGCGCTCGCTCGGCTTGCCGAGCACCAGCACGTGCAGCTCCGGCACGTTGTCCGCGAGCCGCAGCGCCTCGCCCCTGGGCAGCGCCGCGAGCCCCACGAAGACGCTCGCGCCCTGCTTCTTCGCCTCCTCGACGCCCGCCTTCATCGCGTCGATCGCCGGGCCGGCCTTGACGCCCTCGGGGTAGGCGCCGGCGCGGCCCTTCGGGTCGCTCACGCCGATGAGGCCCACCTTCACGCCGGAGACGTCGCGCACGACGACGCCCTGGACGCCCTGCGCGCCCTCGAGGTTCTTGCCGAGCAGCGCCGCCCCGGACTGCGCCTGGTACCTGCCGAGCGCCTCCGCGCCGAGCGCCCAGTCGTTCTCGCCAGGCGCCCACGCCGTCAGCCCGATCTCCTTCGCCGCCAGCGCCATCGCCTCGGCCTTCCACGCGTCCTGCGAGGAGCGCTCCGGCTTCACCTCGGGGTCCGTGAAGAGCATCGGCCCCGCGCCGACCACGAGCCGATCCGGGGCCTCGCCGCGCTGGGCCTCGATCAAGGCGGCGAGGTGGTCGATGCCTCCCAGCTGATCCTTCGTGCAGCCGCACGGCTCCAGCGCGCCCGCCACGGTGCTGAGCACGTAGAGCCGCACCGTCGGCTTGTTCGCGTTCACGTTCGCGTCCACGTCCGCGTCCGCGCTCACGGCGGCCGTCGCAGGGAGCTTGCACCCCTGACAGGCCGAAGCGAAGGCCGCCGCGGAGATCGCGACGAAGGGGATCAAGAGCGCGTATCCGCGACGCACTCCGCGAAGAAGCGAGCGCTTCATGCTCGCGCTATAGCACAGGGGCTCGGGCGCACCTCCGGGGCCGCGCCGAGAGGGCGGGAGCGCGATCAGAAGCCCGACGGAGCGAAGGGCAGGACCGTCTTCAGGTCCGCGTCGTTGAACCGGAGCTGCAGGCCGATGAAGTAATCCCGGCGATCGGCGTTCAGGATGTCGTCCATCCCGCCGAGCAGCCACAGCTTCCGGATGAACTCGTACGCGAGCGCGACGCGCCAGCGCGGCGACAGCTCCTCGCCGAAGCCGAAGAGGTCCTGGCGGAGCTCGAACCGATCGTCGAGCAGGTGGAGATCGAGGCCGAGGCCGCCCGTCGACTCCTTGATGCCGAACCGGCCCGTGAAGGGGCCGAGCCGCTTCGCGAACTGGAACGAGAACCGGAAGGCGTTCGTCGTGATCGTGCGGACCTCGCGGTAGTGCGCGGGCTCGTTCGGGTTGGTCGTGTCGACGTCGATCTGCTGGAAGTCCGTCTTGCCGCGCGGGTCGTTCACCAGCTCGACGACGTAGTACTTGTCCTCCGTCGGCTGGAGCCTGAGCTCGACGTAGCTCTTGATGGTGTTCGCCAGGAAGTTGTAGTCGGTCCGCAGCCCGACCACCGTCTGGAACCGGCTGAGCCCGCCGACGAGCTCGCCGACGTTCTCGACGACCGTCTCTACCTCGTTGATCAGCGTCTCGTCCCGGGTGATGCGGCCGAGCGTCCCCTCCCCGCGGTCGACGCGCGCGGCGACGCTGTCGACGTGCTTCAGCGCCGACTCGAGGCTCTCGGTCGCGCGACCCACGCGCTCTGCGGCGCTCCGGAGCTCCCCGGGCTGCCCGTTCCGGCCGGGCACCTCGGCCGCGGCCGTCATCGTGCGGATGTCGCGGGTCACCTGCTCGACGTTGCGCAGGATCTCCTTCAGGCGCGGGCCCGAGTCGCCCGTGATCTGGTTGATGTTGTTGATGGTCTCCGTGACGCCCGCGCGGTTCTCGCGCACGGTCGCGTTCATCTGCTCGGTGACCTCGGCGAGGTTGTCGAGGATCTGCGCGAGCCGCTCCTGCCCGCCCTCGGAGCCGACGGTGTTCCTCAGCGTCTCGGTGACGGTCTTGACGTCCTTCAGGATCTCGGAGACCTGCCCCTGCATCGACTGGATCGTCGGCTCGTCGATGTAATAGAGGACCCTCCCCTCGTCGGGGATGCGCGGCTTGCCCTCGGTGCCGGGCGAGAGCACGACGAACGACTCGCCGATGAGGCTCGTCGCGCGCTTGCCGATGGCCGCGTCCTCGTAGAGCGGGACGTCGGGGCTCATCTTGATGTCGATGCGCGCCTGCCCGTTGTAGAGCGAGATCTTGTCGACGACGCCGACCTGGATGCCCGAGATCATCACCCGCGACTGCGGCGACACGCCGATCGCGTCGGGCAGCGTGGCCCAGACGCGGTAGCCGTTCCCGCCGCCGATGTCGCGCGAGACGAAGCGGTACCCGCCGTAGGCCGCGCCCGCGAGCACGATCGTCATCACGCCGACCTTCGCGGCCTTGGAGACCTCAGCCATGCTGCGCGACGGCCACGGTAGCACGAGCCGCCCGCGGGACCGCGCGGCTTTCGCGGCGACGCAGGTGAACGAGCGCCGGGGCGGGAAAGCTGCTAGCCGAGTCGAATGCGGTCATGGTGGGCCAGCGGGGTGTTCGGCGCGGCGCTCGCCTCCGCGGCCGCGGCGGCAGCGGAGCCGCCGGCGCTCACGTGGGAGGCGACGACGCGCTCGCCACAGCCCCCCAAGGCGGTCTCGCCGGAGATCGCCGCGCTCGCGGCGCACTGCGGCAGCGCGGACACGGCGCTCGCCGCGGTCGCCCAGCGCAACGTCGAGCGGCAGCTCCAGGGCGGGGAGATCATGCCGCCCGACGAGCTGGCGTTCACGCTGCGCGCCGCCGGCGCGCCGCACGCCTGGCCGAGGGGATGGTCGATCTCCGGCCGAGGGCTCGGGCCGGCGGAGATCGGGGCGCGGATCGACGGGTGGCTCTCGGGGTGGACCTCCCTCGGGGTGCGGCGATGTGGGGTGGCCCAGGCGAGGAAGCCGGACGGGACGGTGATCGTGTCCGCGATCGGGGTGGACGCGCTCGCGGATCTGTCGCCGCTGCCGACGACCGCGCGGGTAGGGCAATGGGTGACCCTCGAAGGGACGATGCGGGTCCCGGCGACCGCGGCGAAGGTGGTGCTGCTGGGACCGCGGGGCGCGCCCAAGACGGTGCTGAGCTCCCTGTCGGGCGCGCGGCTCCGCTCGAGCTTCGCGGTCGACCAGCCGGGGAGCTGGCTCGTGCAGGTGCTGGCCACGGTGTCGACCGGGCCGAGGCCCGTGCTGGAGGCGATGATCTTCGCGGGGAGCGCTCCGCCGGGCCGGTTCGTCCGCGCGGCGGCGCCGGGCGAGGAGGCCGCGAAGGGGGCGCAGGGCGGCGAGGATGCGATGCTGCGGATGATGAACGCCGCGCGGGCGTCGGAGCGCCTGCCCGCGCTCGCGCGCGACGCGGCGCTCTCCGCGCTGGCGCGGGCGCACTCCGAGGAGATGATCAAGGCGAAGATGGTGGGCCACGACGTGGGCTCGGGCGATCCGGCGGCGCGCCTCAGGGCGGCCGGGTACGAGGCGACGATCGCGGGGGAGAACGTGGCCAGCTCGGGCACGACCGAGGGAGCGCACCGCGCGATCTGGGCGAGCCCGTCGCACCGGGGCAACCTGCTCGACCGGCGCTACCGGAGGACCGGCGTGGCGGTCGTGCGCGACCCGACCGGCCGGGTCTGGGTGACGCAGCTGTTCGCAGGGTGACCGCGGACGCCGCGGCGCTGCGCTGACGTACGCTGTTCCCGTACCCCGAGGGCGGACGCGCCTCGCGGCGAGCGGGCGGGCGCCCGCCGCGCGCCAGCGGCTTCGCCGGGCGTGTTCCATGCCTCGCCGGGCGGCCGCCGTGCCGCGCGTGTATCCTTGCGAGCGATGGCTGCACGCCCGCTTTACGTCGGCATCGACCTCGGCACCACGAACTCGACCGCGGCCGCCTTCGACGGCGAGAAGGTCACCCTCGTCCGGAACTCCCAGGGCGCGACGCTCACCCCGAGCGTGGTGCGGATCGACGCGCGCGGGACGATCACGGTCGGCGCGCGCGCGCGCCGGTTCCTCGAGAGCGATCCGCAGAACACCCGCGCGGAGTTCAAGCGGCTGATGGGGACGGCCCAGCCGATCGATTTCGCGGCGGCGAAGGTCGCGAAGAAGCCCGAGGAGCTCGCCGCCGAGGTGCTGCGCTCCCTGCGCGCCGACGTCGCGGAGCACCTCGGGGTCTTGCCGGCCTCGGCGGTGATCTCCGTGCCTGCGCTCTTCGAGCTGCCCCAGAGCGCGGCGACGTCGGAAGCGGCGCGGCGCGCGGGGTTCGAGCGCGTCGAGCTGATCCAGGAGCCGGTGGCCTCGGCGCTGGCCGCCGGCTGGACGGTCGAGGAGTCGACGGGCAGCTGGCTCGTCTACGACCTCGGCGGCGGGACGTTCGACGTCTCCCTGCTCGAGACGCGCGACGGGCTGCTGCGCGTCGTCGGGCACGACGGCGACAACTTCCTCGGCGGTCGCGATTTCGACTGGGCGATCGTCGACTGGGCGCTCGCCGAGATCGCGCGCACCCAGGGCGTCACCGTGAGCCGCGCCGACCCGCGGCACGCCGCCGCGCTCCGCAAGCTCAAGCTCGCGGTCGAGGAGATCAAGATCGAGCTCACCCGCGCCGACGAGGCGGCGCTCGCGGTGCCCGCGGCGTTCGAGGTGGACGGCGCGCCGGTCGACGTCGACCTGGTCCTGCAGAGGTCCACGCTCGACGCGCTCTGCGCGCCGATCATCGACCGCTCGGTCGAGGTCTGCCGGCGGCTGCTCGCGGCGCACGGGCTCGATGCGTCGCAGCTCGCGCGCGTCGTGCTCGTGGGCGGGCCGACGGTGATGCCGGCGCTGCGCGAGCGCGTCCGGGACGCGCTCGGCGCGCCCTTCGGCGAGGGGCTCGATCCGATGACGCTCGTCGCGCAGGGGGCCGCGATCTACGCGGCGACGGCGGGGCTCGACGCGCGGGCCTCCTCCTCGGGCGCGCGGCCCAAGGAGGAGGGTCGCCGGCTGTGGCTCCAGTATCCGGCCATGTCGAGCGATCTCACGCCCCACGTGGTCGGCCGCGTCATGGAGGGGCCGGGGGCCGCGCCCGAGCGGATCCGGCTCACGCGTGAGGGCGACGGGTGGACGAGCGCCGAGGCGCCGCTCGACGCCGAGGGGGCGTTCGTGGTGACCGTCGACCTGCTGCCGCGCCGGCCGAACGTGTTCAACATCGAGGCGAGCGCGGCCGGCGGCGCGCGGGTGCCGGTGCACCCGCAGGCGATCACGATCGTCCAGGGGCTCACGATCGGCGATCCGCCGCTGTCGCGCACGATCGGGGTCGCGCTCGCGGACAACTCGGTGCGCGTTTACTTCGAGCGGGGCGCGCCGCTGCCGGCCCGGCGGACGTTCGTGCACCACAGCGTGGAGAGCGTCCCGAAGGGCTCCAGCGCGTGCGTGCTGAAGATCCCCGTCGTGCAGGGCGAGCTCGACGTCGCCCACCTCTGCCGCGTGGTCGGGACGCTCGAGATCGACGGGAGCGGGCTCACCGCGACCCTGCCCGCGGGCTCGGCGATCGAGCTGACGCTCGAGCTCGATCGGGGCGGGCACCTCTCGGCGCGCGCGCTGATCCCGTCGCAGGGGCTCGTGTTCGAGCGCGTCGCGCACCTCCTCGTCCCCGAGGCGGCGCCGGAGGTGCTCGACGCCTCGATCGCCGCCATGCGCGAGCGGCTCGCCGCGGTGCGCGAGGCCGCCCTGCGCAGGGACGCGCCGCACGCGCTCGGCAAGGTCACCTACGTGGAGTGCGCGCTCGCCGAGGTGGAGCGCGACGCCGCCGCGGCGCGCGGCGGCGACGCCGACGCGGGGCAGAAGGCGCGGCGCGCGCTGCTCGATCTCGACGTCCTGCTCGAGCAGGCCGAGGCCGACAAGCGCTGGCCGGAGCTCGACGCCGAGGCCCAGGCCGCCGTCGCGAGCGCGTCGACGTGGATCTCGCAGCTCGGATCGAGCACCGAGAAGGCGCTCCTCGAGGAGGCCGCGCAGGGCGTTGCGCGGGCGCGCGCCGAGAAGAACCAGGTCGAGCTGCAGCGGCAGCTCCGGCTGGTCCGCAACCTGAGCAGCGCGGCGTTCCAGCGCCACCCGAAGGCGTGGGTGTGGATGTTCGAGGACGCCGCCTCCGAGGCGCACCAGGCCTCGGATCTGGTCCGCGCGCAGCGGCTCGTGCGCGACGGGCGCGGCGCGGCGGAGCGCGGCGACACGGCGGCGCTCAGGACGATCACCGAGGAGCTCTGGCGCCTCTTGCCGGTCGACGCGCAGAAGCGCAGGCTCGGCCACGAGTCGGGGGTGCGGTGATGGACGACGCGCTCGGCCGCATCCGCGACAACCCGTTCTACGTGCTCGGGCTGCGTCCGAGCGCGAGCCGCGCAGAGATCGAGCGCGAGGGGCAGAAGCTGCTCGGGATGCTCGAGCTCAAGCTGGCGAGCGCCGCGGCGTACCCGACGCCGGTCGGCCCCGGCGCGCGGACGGCCGACAAGGTGCGGCAGGCGATGGCGGCGCTGCGGGACCCGGAGCGCCGCCTGGCGCACGAGGTCTGGGCGCGGCTCGACCCGAGGCCGCCGCCGAAGGACGATCTCGACGACGACCTCGGCGAGCTGCCGCCGCCGGAGCCGCCCGGGGAGGATCCGCGAGCGCCGTGGCCCGAGGCGCTGTCCGCGCTCGGCTGGAGGGCACGATGAGCTGGGGCGGCCTCCTGGTGCTCGCCATCCTCGTGCGGGTGATCAGCGAGGCGGCCGCGCGGAGGGCCTCGCCCGGGGCGGCGCCGCGCCCCCAGATGCTCGGCGTGGGCCTCTGGAACGTCGTCGTGCTGTTCGTCTTCGCGCCGATCGCGCTCCTCCTCGCGCTCGCGCTCGCCGGGGGTCAGCTCTGGTGCGCGGTGCCGCTCGCGCCGCTCGCGCTGCTCATGGCGCCCTGGTCCTTCGCTCGCCACGCGCTCATCCCGCTCGGGCTGCCGCGCGCCGCGTACTTCGTCGCGTCGCTGTCGGACGGGGCCTTTCGCGCCGACCGGCGCGGCGGCGCGGCGCTCGCGGCCGCGTGGGCGCTCTGCCGCGCGCGGAAGCCGGACGCCGCGGTGGAGGCCTGGGTCAGCGAGCGGATCGAGCGCGTCGGCGCGGCGCCCGCGCCCTCCTCGGCGAGCGCCGCTCCGCTGCGCGGCGCGGGCATCGCCGCGGGCGCGATGCTCGCGGCGCACCGCGGCGACGTGGAGGGCGCGCGGGCGCTCTTCGACAGCGTCGCCGGCCTGGACGAGCGCGCCTGCCCCGACGAGGCCCGCCGCATCGCCGCGGGCTGGCTCGCAGCCGAGGCGGCCTCCCGCGGCGACTGGGGGGCCGTGAGCGGATACGCGTGTGTGAGCGGCGGCCGGGCGCTGTCGCTGCTCGGCGCCGTCGCGGCGCGGCTGCTCGGCGAGGCGCCCGCGCCGGGGGCGCTCGGGCTCTGGCTCCGATGGCTCATCGCGCCCCGCCGCCGCGCCACGCTCCCGCTCGTGCGCCGGGCCCTGGCAGCGGGCGCGGGCGCGCCGCGCCCGGAGCCGGAGGCGCCCGAGCCCTGCGCCGCGAAGGTCGCCGAGGGAGATCTGTGGAGCCGGGCGGTGCTGCTCCACGCCGCGCTGCTGCTCCGGCCCCGGGGCCAGGTCTCGGGCGACGACCTGAGGCGGCTCGGCGGCGCGTGGGACGCGGCGCTCGACGACGAGCGCGCGCAGGCCGAGCTCCGCGAGCGGGCGGCGTCGCTCGGCGCCTCGGGGGCGCAGGCGGCGCTCGGCCCGCTGGCGCACGCGGTCGAGGAGGACCTCGCGGCGACGCTGCGCGCGGCGCGCGTGCCGCGCGCAGCGTGGGACGACCTCGGCGCGACCATCGGCCGCACGCGCCGGCGCCTCCGCGACGAGCTCCTGTCCGAGGTGGAGATCGCGTGCGACGCCCTGCGCCGCCGCGTCGACGAGCGGCGCGAGCTCCCGGCGCTCTCGGAGTGGCGCGAGTGGACGTCGCTGCGCGCTCAGTACGAGGCCGCGGCGGTGCTCGTCGGCGGGGAGTTCCGCCGCCTCGCGTTCCCCAAGCTGCACGCCGACGTGTGCCACGCGGCCGTCTGGCTGTTCAACACGCGCAAGGAGCGGGTGATCGCGAACGCGATGTTCCGGTGGCTCCTCGCCGAGGCCGAGGCGCTCGGCGACTCGCGCCTCACGGCGCTCCAGCGCGGCAACGTCGAGTGCGGGGTCTGACGCGGGCGAAGGGCCTGTCCCGGTAGGGCCCTACGCGCCGCTCCGGTCGCCCGCGGGCCCGTCCCCGCCCGGCGCCCCGCCGCCCGGCCGCCTGAGCGTCACCAGGAGCTCTTCCTGGAGCGGCTCCGGCTGGATCGTGCAGTGGGTGAGCGCGTGCTTCTCGCGCAGCCGCCGGGCCACCGCGGCGGCCACGTTCGTGCCGTGGTGCCCCTTGGCGAGGACGACGTGCACGGTGAGCACGTTGAAGCCGTCGGAGATCGACCAGACGTGCAGATCGTGGAAGTCGACGACGCCGGGCACGCTCCGGATGGTGTCCTCGACGTGGGCGAGATCGATCTCGATCGGGCTGCCCTCCATGAGCACGCGGGACGTGTCCCGCACGAGCCGCCAGCCGCCCCAGAGCACGAGGGCGCCGATGGCCGCGCTGATCACCGGATCGGCCCGCGTCCAGCCGAAGGCGAGGATGAGCACGCCCGCAGCGATGGCGCCGACCGAGCCGAGCGCGTCCGACAGCACGTGCGCCAGCGCGGCCCGCGTGTTGATGTTGTGCCCGTGCTCGCCGGTCGAGAGCAGCAGCGCCGCGACCACGTTCACGAGCAGCCCCAGCGCCGCGGTGATCGCCAGCGCCTCGGCGTGCACCGCCTGGGGCGCGCGCCAGCGGTGGGCCGCCTCGATGAAGATCCAGATCGCCGTCAGCGCCAGCGCGACGCCGTTGGCGAAGGCCGCGAGCACCTCCGCGCGCCGGAAGCCGTACGTCCGCTCGCGCGTCCGCGCCTGCGCCGCGATGCGCTGGGCGATGATGGCGATGCCGAGCGCCGCGGCGTCCGCGAGCATGTGGCCCGCGTCGGCCAGCAGGGCGAGGCTCTTCGACCACCACCCGACCGCCGCCTCGACGACCAGGAACGACGCCGTGAGGGCGAACGCCGCGATCAGCCGGCGGAGCGGCGCGTGCCGGAGATCGTGGCTGTGGTCGTGGTGCTGCGGGTCGCCGTGGTCGTGATCGTGGTCGTGGTCGTGACCCGGGGCATGGTGATGCCCGTGATCGTGCCCCTCGCCGCGCCGAGCGCCGCGCCCGTGCTGGTGCTCGTCCGAGGCGCTCCCGTGATCGTCGCGCACCCCCATCGCCGCGCCGGAGCGGCTCACACCCGCTCGAGGATGGTCGCCACGCCCATCCCTCCGCCGATGCACAGCGTGATCAGCGCGGTCGCCTTGCCGGCGCGCTCGAGCTCGTCGAGCGCCGTCCCGATCAGGCAGGCCCCGGTCGCGCCGAGCGGGTGCCCGAGCGCGATCGCGCCGCCGTTCACGTTGACGCGGTCGAGGTCGATGTCGAGCTTGCGCGCCGTCTGCAGCGGCACCGCCGCGAACGCCTCGTTGATCTCCCAGAGATCGACGTCGCGCGCCTGCATGCCCGCCTTCTTGAGGGCTCGCTCCGACGCGGGCGCAGGGGCCGTCAGCATGATCACCGGCTCGGCGCCGGCCGTCGCCGTGGCGCGGATCCTCGCCCGCGGGGCGAGCCCGTGCGCCTTCACGTAGTCGCCGGACGCGAGCAGCACGACGGCCGCCCCGTCCACGATGCCGCTCGAGTTGCCCGCCGTGTGGACGTGCCGGATCGACGCCACCTGCGGATAGCGCGCCAGCGCCAGCGCATCCACGGTCTCGCCGGCGGGGCCCATCGGCGTCGACCCGAGGCTTCCGAACGCCGGCTCGAGCTTCGCGAGGGCCTCCATCGTCGCCCCGGCCCGCGGGTGCTCGTCCCTGTCGAGCAGCGGCTTGCCGTCGAGATCGACGACCGTGAAGAGGCTCTTCGCGAAGCGCCCCTCGCCCGCGGCCCGCTCGGCCTTGCGCTGGCTCTCCAGCGCGAAGCGGTCGACGTCCTCGCGCGAGAAGCCCTCGATCGTGGCGATGAGGTCCGCCGAGATGCCCTGCGGGACCATCGCGAGCTTCTTGCGGAGGGCGAGATTGTTCCCGTCGAGGGGCGCGCCGTCCGAGCCCATCGGCACGCGCGACATGCTCTCGACGCCGCCGCCGACGGCGACCTCCTGCTGGCCGGACATGACCCCCATCGCCGCGAAGTTCACCGCCTGCGCGCCCGAGCCGCAGAAGCGGTTGACGGTCACGCCGGTCACTGCGTCCGGCCAGCCGGCCGCGAGAATGGCGGTGCGCGCGATGCACGCGCCCTGCTCGCCCGCCTGGGTCACGCACCCGACGACCACATCCTCGACGTCCTGCTTGCGGATCCCGGTCTTCTCGGCGAGGCGATTGAGCGTTTGCGCGAGGAGCTCTTGAGGGTGCACGCCCGAGAGCGCTCCCTTGCCCGCCTTGCCGCGCCCGCGCGGCGTGCGAACGGCATCCACGATGAAGACGTCTCGCATGACAGGCCTCCGAGCCCGATGTCCGGCCCGTGCTTAGCACACCGCCCGTTCCCGGGGCAGCCTGGTCGCGTCGGGTCTCGGTGGACCTGAGCCGGCGCGGATCGGCTATGCTCGCCGCCGATGACGGACCGGTCGCAGCGCATGGTGTGGGTCGATCTCGAGATGACGGGGCTCGACGAGAGCTCGTGTGCGATCGTGGAAATCGCGACCATCGTCACGGAGCCCGACCTGACCGTGGTCGCCGAGGGGCCGTGCCTCGTCATCCACCAGCCGGAGAGCGTCCTCGCGGGAATGAGCGACTTCGTCCGCGATCTCCACGAGCGCTCGGGGCTCCTCGAGCGCATCCGCGCGTCCACGCTCTCGGTCGGCGACGCGGAGTCCGAGACGCGCGCGTTCCTCGAGGCGCATTGTGACAAGGGGACGGCCGTGCTGTGCGGCAACTCCGTGTGGAAGGACCGCGCCTTCCTGCAGCGCTACATGCCGGAGCTCCTCTCCTTCCTGCACTACCGCATCGTGGATGTCTCGACGCTCAAGGAGCTCGTGCGCCGCTGGTATCCGCTGCGCGCCGCGCCCAAGAAGCGCGAGATCCACCGCGCGCTCGACGACATCCGCGAGTCGATCGAGGAGCTCAGGTGGTACCGGGCAAACGTGTTCCAGCCGCTCCCGGGGAACGAGCTCCGCTGAGCGATCGCGGTGAGCCGAGGGGAGCCTGAGGGCCGACCGCGTCCTCGGGCTTGCGGTTCAGCATCCTCGCTCGCCGGCATCCCCAACTTCGGTCGGCGCCCGCGCCCCGCCCTCAACCTCGGTCGGTTCACCCGTCGGTCGGCGCCCCGCCCTCAACCTCGGTCGGTTCACCGCCCGGCAACTCGCCCCGCCCGCCCTCCCAAATCCGGCCGGAAAGGCGGCTCCGCTGGCAATCGAAGAAAAATTGTCCTCGATGCGAGAAAATACGATCGATCGAGGCAATGCTTTGAGTAGGCTAGCCATGCGTCCAGGCCTCCGGCACGAGGTCTGCGGCGTAGACACCCCGGCGGCCCCAATCCGCCGGGGTGTCGTTTGCTACCGGACCTGTGGGATTGCCTTAGAACAGCTGGTCGCCGTACCACGGTTGCCCGGGGCTACCCTTGGCTTCCACGGCGGGAGTCGCGACCAGCGGGGCGGGCTCAGCACGGCGCGTCACCCCGGACTTCGTCGCCGGCGCCTCCACGGCAGAACCCGCCGCCTCGGAGGCGCCGGGATCGCACTGCATCGGGGAAGCTGTCGGCTCATTGTGATGTGAGTCACTCACGTGAGCCGGCGGCCCAGCGGGTGGGGGCGGCATCCCATGTCGGGCGATGTACGAGCTCAACGGCACCGCGACGGCGGCGCTCGTCAGCGCGACGAGCAGCAGCGCTCCGCCGGCCAGCAGGACGTTGCTGCGCGAGCGCGGCGCGGCGATCTCGACGACGGGGTGCCGCATGGCCTCCGGAGGGAGGGTCCCGGTGGGCAGCGTGTTGCGGGACACCGGAGCGGGCACGCTCCGCTCCGTATCTGGCGCCGACTCCTGCAGCGACGGGGCGGCCGCAGCTTGCGGGCGCGGCCCCCTCGGCGGCGGAGCGCCCCCCGCGAGCGGCGCCGCGCCCACGAGCAGCGGCCGCACGGCGGCCATGAGCTCGTGGACCGTCTGGAACCGCGCGTCAGGGTCCTTCGCGAGCGCCCGGGTCAGCGCCTCGTTCACCTGGGCCGACACCCCCTCGAGCGGCGGCGGCACCTCGTCGAGCGCGCACACATCCAGATCGTCGCGGCCGTCGAACGGGCGCTGCCCCCCGAGGAGGCAGTACAGCAGCATCCCGAGCCCGTAGACGTCGGTTCGTTCATCGATCGCGCGAGCATGCGGATCGTTGAAGAGCTCCGGCGCCCGGTACCGCGCCGCATCCGCCATGGCGTCCTCGGGCGCCCCGAACGGCAGGTGCAGCCCGAACGCCCTCAGGACAGCGGCGCCCTGACCGGTGATCACCACCGTGTGCGGGCCGAGATCCCCGTGCGAGAGCCCCAGCGCGTGCGCGGCGCCCAGCGTCCGCGCGACGTCGACGACGAGCTCGTACGCGACGGAGCGAAGCCGGGGCAGCAGATCTTCCACCGAGGGATCGTCGCTCTGCCGGGCAGCGATCCACCCCGCATCTCCCTCCATCCCGCCCGCGATCACAGGCACGATGCCGTGCACCCGCGCAGACAGCGAGAGGAGCCTCTCCAGCGCGCCGCGGAACGCATCGGCGTCGATGCCCATGCCCTCCTGGACATAGAGCGTCACCTCGCGGCCATCGGCGTCGAGCGCGCGATACGCCTCCGCCGGAGCGGGAGAGTCGAGGCTCGCGACGATGGTGTACCCCGCGAACTCCTGCCCGAGGATCACCATGGCCCCTCCGCCTCGATCCGCGCGACGGGCACGGAGGATTCAGGCCTCGCGCGCTGGAAGGAGAGGACGGCGCGGCGCGCGTTCTTCGATGTTGGCTGCGGTGTTGGATCAGCCCAAAAGATTCTGCTCACTGCGTCGGACCTCCGGCACGAGGTTCGAGTCCATGACACCCCCGGACACGGCGCGGGGAACATCGGTTGGCGGAGACAGTAACAGAGGTCTCAGGCGCGCGGAAGCCGTCGCCAGCGCGGACCGGCGCCACGGAGCGCGCGAGGCGGGTCTATCACTTTCCGGAACGACGGCTCGACGGCGGAGTAATACGCCCTGAAAAAGCGCGCTCCGGGCGGGGCGACTTGGGCGGAGCTGCCGGGCGTGCGCGCTCCGGATCTTCGCTGGCGAGGGCGAGCATTGCTTGCTTTCTCGGTGAGTCGTCAGGCTCCATGAGCAGAAAGAGGATCGCGCTCTGGAGCGCCTCCTCGGCCTGGTCAAAGCGCTCTGCCACGATGGACGCGACAGGGCTGCGCCCGTCGCCCGGGAGCAGGAGGCGCGGCTCGCACTGGAGCCCCTGGGCGATCAGGCCGAGGGCGCCGAGCCCGAGATCCCGCTCGCCGCGCTCGACCTGCCGCAGGTACGTGGCCGAGAGCTGCGCCCGCTCCGCGAACTCCTGCATGCTGAGCCCACGGAGCAACCGGAGGATGTGGACCGCCTGGCCGACCTCCTTGGGGAGCGTGTCGCGCATGAGCGCGAGCCTAGCAGGCAGAGCTCGCCCGAGCCCCCGAGAAGGCAGGCCGCCCCGCGTGAGGAGCGCGCCCGCTCGCCGGCGTACCGAACGCGCCGCGCCGGCGGCGCTACAGGTACCCTTCGGCCTGCAGCGCGAACATGCGGGCATAGCGCTGGCCACGGGCGACGAGCTCGTCGTGGGTGCCCTCCTCGACGATGCGCCCGCCGTCGAGCACGACGATGCGGTCGGCCATGCGCACGGTCGGGAAGCGGTGAGAGATGACGATGGTCGTCCGCCCCTTGGACAAGGACCTGAACCGCTGGAAGACCGCGTGCTCGGCCTCGGCGTCGAGCGCCGCGGTCGGCTCGTCGAGCACGAGGATGTCGGCCTGCTCGCGCATGAAGGCGCGCGCGAGCGCAACCTTCTGCCACTGCCCGCCGCTCAGCTCGACGCCGCCCTTGAACCAGCGCCCGAGCTGCGCGTCGAGGCCCCCGGGCACGACCGTCACGACCTCGTCGGCGCCGCCCTCGGCGACCGCGCGCGCGACGCGCGGCTCGTCCGCGAGGTGCTCGACGCTGCCCAGCCCGACGTTCTCGCGCAGCGTGAGCTGGTATTGGTTGAAGTCCTGAAAGACGACACCGATCCTCCGGCGGAGCGCGTCGGGCTCCCAGGCGCGGAGATCCTTGCCGTCGAGCAGGATTCGCCCCTCGGTGGGCTCGTACAAGCGCGCGAGCAGCTTGATGAACGTGGTCTTTCCGGCGCCGTTGTGCCCGACGAGCGCCAGGCTCTGACCGCTCGGGATGTGGAGATCGATCCCCCGGAGCGCCCAGCGCGACTGTCCAGGATACCGGTAGCCGACCCCCTCGAACCGCACGCCCCGGTCGCGCGCGCCGTCGGCCGGCAGGGGCGCAGGCGCGTCTGCGCGGCCGGCCGGCGGCGCGGGCGGCTCGCCGGTCGGGATGGACAAATACTGAAAGAGATTCGACATGTAGAGGTTGTGCTCGTACATGCCGCCGACGCCGGCGAGCACGGCCTGGAACGCCTGCTGGCCTTGCCGGAAGGCGGCGACGTAAAGGACCATCTCGCCGAGCGAGAGGCGCCCCGCCGCGGCGCCGGCCGCCATGGCGCCATAGCAGCCGTAGAACGCCGCGGTGCCGAGGAGCGACAGGCCATAGGACCACCCGGCGCGGCGGACCGCGAGGGCGCTGTCCTCCCGGTAGAACGACGCCGCGAGCGCCTTGTACCGCTCGAGGAAGGTCGGCCCGAGCCCGAAGAGCTTCACCTCCTTGGCGTGGCCGTCGTTGGCGAGCACGTACTCCAGGTAGTTGAGCCGGCGGGCCTCGGGAGAGCGCCAGTTCCGGAGGCGGAACGCCGCGCCGGAGAAGCGCGCCTCGGCGACCGTGGCGGGGACGGCCGCGAGCACGAGCGCGAGCACCGCGAGGGCGCTGAACCCGAGGAGCAGCGCGGCGTACCCCGCGAGCGTGATCAGGTTCTGCACGAGGGAGAAGCTCTCGGTCACGACGGCGGCGGGGCGAGACGACGCCTCGCGGCGCGCGCGGGTGAGCTGGTCGTAGAACTCGGGGTCCTCGAAATGGACCAGCGAGAGCGAGAGCGCCTTCTCGAGGATCATCCCGTGGATGTCGATCGAGAGCCGCGCGCCGAGCAGCTGCCGCGTCAGCGAGAGCCCGCGCTGCGCGAGCGCGAGCGCGGCCACGAGGCCGAGCTCGACCGAGACCCACACGAGCGCCGCGCGCTCGTCGCGGGCGACCACCGCGTCCGTGATCGCCTTTCCCACGTAGGCCACCCCGAGCGGCAGCGCCGCCGCGGCGAGCGTGAGCGCGCCGAGGGCGACGCTCGCCGCCTTCGACGAGCGCCAGACGAGCTGGAGCGTCCGTGGTGTGTAGGCAAAGCTGTCCCGCAGGCGGGAGAGGCCGAGCATGGACGGCGGATTCTAACCACGCCGCGGCGCTCCGCCCGCGAAGACCCGCGAGGGCGCGAGGGCTGAGGGACGCGAGCGCGACGACCACGGGCGGCCGCGGTCGCGGTCGGGCGGGCGGGCGGGCGGGCGGATGCTGTGGCGGACGCGCGCCCGGCGCGGTATCCCGGGCCTCCGAAAGAAAAGGAGGCTCTTCATGTCGAGCATGTCCACGTTGACCATGGGCTACGGAGCGCTGCTCACAGCGCTCGGCGTCGGCGGATTCGCGGCGACGAGCGCGCCGACGGCGCTCATCCCGGCCGGCTTCGGGGTCGTCGCGATCGGGCTCGGCCTGCTCGCGCGACAGGAGAGGTACCGCATGCACGCCATGCACGCGTCGGCCATGGTCGGCGTCCTCGGCTTCCTCGGCTCCGCCCGCGGCCTGACCCAGCTGCCGACGCTGCTCTCCGGCGGCGACGTGGCGCGCCCCCCGGCCGTCATCGCCCAGTCCGTGATGGCCGTCCTCTCGGCGGGCTACGTCGCCCTCTGCGTGCGATCCTTCATCGCGGCGCGCCGCGCCGCCGCCCGCACCTGAGCGCGACGCGCGCCGCCTCGCGCTCGGAGCGCGCCGCCCCGCCACGCGGCGCGCGCTCGGAGCGCGCCGCCCCATCAAGGAGCCCAGGCGCCATCACAGCCCCTTCTTCCCATCGCCGTCCAGCCGGCGCGCTCGGTGCGGTCCTGTCGGGCGCGAGAGCCATCGAACGGCGCGCTCCTGCCGATCCGTAGAGAACGGCCGCTGCGGCCCCTCTCGCGCGGCGCGTGGTGGATGAGCCCCCCTCCCCTCTCCTCACCCGCCTTACTCTGCACGTCCCATCTCTGCGTGTCCGATCTCCGCGCGTCGGATCAGGGCGCTCGCACGCCGAGCACCTCTTCATGTCGATTATTTGACAATCCGGACCACCAGTCCGGAATGCTATAAATCCGCGCGCAAAAAGCCAGATCGGTGCCCTCGATGCCCGTGCATGATGTACTGTCATCGTCACCAGACCATCAACTACGAGAAGAGCGAGCACCATGCTTCGACGCGTCATTGCATTGGGGCTGACGGCGCCTTTTTTCCTTTCCTGCGAGGGGAGTGGTGGTGTCATCCAGATCTGGAATTGCGAGGAGTGCCTCAAGGGCTGGACCTGCACGGCGGACGCCTGCATCCCCCCGCACTGCAACAATGACGTCACCGATGGAGACGAAGGAGAGACCGACCGCGACTGCGGCGGCTCGTGCAAGCCTTGCGGCTTCGGCGCCTCGTGCGAGACGGGCATCGACTGCAAGGAGGGCGTGTGTCGCCTGGGGGTTTGCCAGGCTCCGACCTGCGTCGACGGCGTCGCGAACGGCTTCGAGACCGGCGTCGACTGCGGCACGCGCTCGTGCCCGCTCTGCCCCGCGGGCGAGGCGTGCCTCACCGGCGAGAACTGCGGGTCCGGCGTGTGCAGGGAGCGTGTCTGCCAGGCGCCCTCGTGCGACGACGGGGTCCTGAATGGAAGCGAGCTCGCCGTGGATTGCGGGGGGGACTGCCGGACGTGCCGGTAGCCCGAAGCGCCCAGCGAGGCGACCAGGCCTCGCTACCGCACGCCGACGAGGCGTCGGCGCGGGGAGGAGCGCCCCTCGCCTCAGAGGAACTGGACCGCGGGCACCGTCTCCAGGCTGACCGTGCCGCCGGTCGCGATCCAGCGGAAGCCATCGATGAGCGCGGTCGAGTCGAAGCGATCGTCGCCTGTGTCGAACAGGATGAACCGGAGCGAGATCTCCTCGCCGCCATGCACCGGCGCGCGGGTCTTGAGCCACCGGGTGCCGCCGTCGCGGCGCGGGCTGAACCCCGTCCCCACGAGCTCACCCGAGCCGAGCGGACATCCGTCGCAGACATCGAAGAACGCGATATTGACGCTGACCGGCCTTCCCTCCCCGTCGAACGAGAGATTGCCGTTGTACGATCCGGGAGGCGCGGGCGTCGCCAGCGCGACGAATTGATCGTTGAAGTCCTCGCAGACCCACTCCGGGTATTCGAACGTATAGAACTTGAAGAGGAACTCGTAGCCGGTCGCGTTCGTCGGCGCGCGGAGGACGACCTCGAGGCCGACGTCGTCGTTGATGAAGCTGGACGGAGGACAGGAAGGGTTGTCCTGAGGGAACCCGGGCGGCGCGGTGCCGGGACCGTAGCTCGAGCAGCTCCCGGACCAGCAGGCGTCGGGGTGGCCAGGAAGGCGTGCGCTCCCCGTCGAGAGCGCGAGCAGGCGCGCGCCGCCCTGCACGTGCACGTTGGGGCCGAACCCATCGAAGAGGCCAACCGCGGGCGACCGCTCTGCAGGCGAGCCGTCCCCGCGGACATACCTCGCGGAGAGCACACCCCACCGCCTGTCCTCGCGGGACGCCACGGCGCAAAGGTCGATCGCCTTGGCCCCGTTCGCCGGATCGAAGTCCTCCAGCGAGAGGCCCTCGTCGCACGGTGGCGGCACGTCGTCGATCACCCCGTCGCAATCCTCGTCCGCCGGCGCGGGGATCTGGCCGTTCGCGTCAGGCTCAGTGACCTCGACCTCGATCGCGCCTGGATTCACATTTCCATCAACATCGTTGCAGTCGCCCTCCGCGGGCGTGAACCCGTCCCCGTCGCCGTCCACGTTGGGATCGGTGATGGGGATTGCGTCACCGGAGCCCAGCTCTGGCTCGCCCGGCTCATCGAGCCCGCCGGGGCCGTCCTCGCCGATGGTCCCCGAGGGCTCCTCGCGCCCGTCTCCCCCGCCCCCCGGCGCGGACGCGCCGCCCACCGCGGAGCACCCGAATGCGACGGCGAGCACCGCCATCACGGCCATGCCGGCGCAGGGGAGAGCCAACCGTTGTTCGATCATGCCGCACTTTGCCAGAGAGAACGGACCGACGTCGCGCGCAACCTCGAGCGGGCGAGCGCAACCTCGGTTCGAATGCGCGGGCAGGCACGCGCAGCTCAGGCAGAGGCGCATCCTCAGGCGGATGCGCGATCGCCGGACGCAGGCAGGGTCGGGCGCCGCTGCCGGACGCTCTACATCCGCTCCGGCGCCTCGATCCCGAGCAGGCCGAGGCCCTTCGCCAGCACCTCCGCCGTCAGATCGCAGAGCGCGAGGCGCGAGCGGCGCACGTCGTCGCTCTCGGCCCGGAGCACCGGGCAGCGCTCGTAGAAGCTCGTGAACGACCCGGCGAGCTCGAACAGGTAACCGCACAGGCGGTGCGGCTCGAGCGTGGCCGCCACGTCCTCCAGCACGGCGCCGAACCGGAGCAGCTCCAGCACGAGCGCCCGCTCCGCCGGCTCGCCCAGCACGATCCCGGCCTCGCGCGGCGACTCGACGCCGGCCTTCCGGAAGATCGAGCGGATGCGGGCGTGCGCGTACATCAGGTAGGGCGCCGTGTTCCCCTCGAACGCCAGCATGCGATCCCAGTCGAACACGTAGTCCTTGATCCGGTCGCTCGAGAGATCGGCGTACTTCACCGCGCCCACGCCGACCGCCCGCGCCACGGCGCCTCCGGCCTCGGCGTCGAGCTCGGGGTTCTTCTCCCGCACCACCTTCGCCGCGCGCTCCAGGGCCTCGTCGAGCAGGTCCGAGAGCTTCACGGTCTCGCTGCGCCTCGTCTTGAACATCTTCTTGTCGGCCCCGAGCACCGAGCCGAACGCCACGTGCTCGGCCCGGGCCGGCGGGGTGAGCCAGCCCGCCTCGCGCGCGGTCGCGAAGACCATCGCGAAGTGCTGGCTCTGCGGCGCGCCGACGACATAGACGATCCGGCGCGCGCCGACCGTCGTGAGGCGGTGGCGGATCGCCGCGAGATCCGTCGTGGCGTAGCCGTAGCCGCCGTCCTGCTTGCGCACGATGAGCGGCAGCGGCTCGCCGCCCTTGCCGGTGAAGCCGGCCGGGAAGACGCAGAGGGCGCCCTCGCTCTCGCGCGCCAGCCCCTTGCGACCGAGCTCCTCGACGACGTCGGGCAGCATCGGGTTGTAGAAGCTCTCGCCGGCAAAATCCGCGTCGGTCAAGGTCACGCCGAGGCGGCGGTAGACCGAGTCGAAGTAGCGCGTCGACTCGCGCACGAGCTGCCGCCAGAGCGCGAGGGTCTGCTCGTCGCCGCCCTGCAGCCGCACGACCCGCCGGCGCGAGCGCTCGGCGAACGCCGCGTCGCCGTCGAACTTGGCGCGCGCCTGCCGGTAGAACTCGTTGAGATCGCCGACCGAGAGCTCCTGCGAGGCCGCGGCCTCGCCGAGGTCGAGCATGTGCTCGATCAGCATGCCGAACGGCGTGCCCCAGTCGCCGAGGTGGTTCTGGCGGATCACGCGGTGGCCGAGCGCCTCGAGCACGCGCGCGAGGGCGTCGCCGATGATCGTGCTGCGGAGGTGGCCGACGTGCATCTCCTTCGCGGCGTTGGGGCCCGAGTAGTCGACGATCACCGTCTCAGGCTCGGCCGCGAGCGCGATCCCGAGCCGCCCGCCGCCCGCCGTCTCGGCGAGCTCGCGCGTGAGGTACGCGTCCTCGAGCGTCAGGTTCACGAACCCGGGGCCCGCGATCTCGACCTTCCGGCAGATCCCGTCGAGCTCTAGCGCCGCCACGATCGCCGCCGCGACCTCGCGCGGCGGCCTGCCGAGGCGCTTGCCGAGCGCCATGGCGGCGTTCGCCTGGTAGTCGGCGTGGGTGGAGCGGCGCAGGGAAGGATCAACCGCGGCGTGCTCGGCGCCGAACGCGGCGGTGATCGCCGCCTTGAATGCGCGGGCGAGGGCGTGGACGGGATCGGCCATGGCGTATCCTTTGGCCCGAGCGCCCGGCCAATTCAATAGACAAGCCGGAGCGGCACCGCCACATCAGCGCACCTTTGACAAAAATCGGGGTAGGCCGGACAGTTCACGCCTCACGTGAGCGCTTCCCCGCCCCCTGCCCCCGGCGATCCGCCGCCCGTCGCGAGCAACGCGCTCGCGGAGAGCGCGGCGGCCCAGCTGGTCGGGACGGTCCTCTCGGACCGGTACCGGATCGTGGAGCTCGTCGCTACGGGCGGGATGGGCGCGGTGTACAAGGCCGAGCACCTGCTCCTGCGCAAGTGGCTGGCCGTGAAGCTCCTCCTGCCCGCGGCGAAGGGCTCCCCGGAGCTCACGGCGCGCTTCGAGCGCGAGGCGATCGCGGGCGCGCACATCCAGCACCCGAACATCGCCTCGGCGACCGACTTCGGCACCCTCCCCGACGGCTCCCGGTTCCTCGTGCTGGAGCACGTCCGCGGCACGACGCTCGATCGCATCATCAAGAGGGGCCCCTTGCCCGCCCCGCGCGCCGCGGAGATCGCGCGGCAGATCGCGGCGGCGCTCGCCGCGGCCCACGAGCGCGGCGTCATCCACCGCGATCTGAAGCCGCGCAACGTCATGGTCGAGGACGGCACCGACGCCGTGAAGCTCATCGATTTCGGCCTGGCGAAGGTGCCGATCGAGCGCCTCTCCACGACGGACGCGCACAGCAGCGAGGCGCGGCCCGACGCCGGCCGGATCACGCTGAGCGGCATGGTCTTCGGCACGCTCGCGTACATGGCGCCCGAGGCGGCGCAGGGCATGGATCACGTCGACGAGCGCTCCGATCTCTACGCGCTCGGGCTCATCCTCTACGAGATGCTCGCCGGGAAGCACCCGTTCGACGCGATCCTGCCCGTCGAGATCTTCCGCGAGCAGCTCCACACGGCGCCGCCGCCGCTCCGGCTGCGCGCCCCGGGCACGGCGGCGCCGCGCGAGCTCGAGGCGCTCGTGATGCGCATCCTGCGCAAGGACCCGGCGGAGCGCCCCGCGAACGCCCGCGCGCTGCTCGCGGCGCTCGACGCGGCCGTGCCGAGGTCCGAGGCGCTCGGCCTCCTCCCCTGGAAGGAGCCGCTCTCGAGCGGGACGTGGCGGCTCAGCGACCCGCTGCGCGCGATCCCGCACGCCATGCCGCCCGAGCTGCCGGCAGGGCAAGACCGCGCGGGCGCGGCCGGCGGCGCTGCGGCCAGGGGCGGCGCGGCTGGCGGAGCGGCGACCGGCAGCGCCGAGGCCGACGCGCTCGGCCTGCAGCTCGGGGCCGCCGGGGCTGACGGCGAGGCGCGCGGGAAGGCAGCGCGCGGAGCGGCAGGGGGCCGGCCGCGAGCGCGAGGGCGCGCGTGGGGCTGGATGCTCGGGGTGGCCGCCGTGGCCGTGATGGGAGCGGCGGGAGCGCTGCTCCTCGGCCGGCTGCCCGCGGGCGCAGGCTGGCTGCGCGCGGGCGCCCCGGCGGCCGCCGGCCCGGAGCTCCAGGCGGCGCCCGCAGCGGCGCAGACGGCCCCCGCCGGGGCGCCGGCCGCCCAGGCGCAGGATGCCCTCGGCCCCCCTCTACAAGCCCCCTCCGCGGCGCCCGTCGCGAGCGCCTCGGCCCCCGGGTCGGCCGACGTCGCGGCGGCGCTGGACGCGGGTGCGGCGGCGCCGGACGCGGACGCGCCGGACGCGGGCGCGGCGCTCGCCGGCCCGGAGCCGCTCGAGGGCGCGGGCCTCCCGGCCGAGCGCGAGCGCCTCGTGGCGGCGGTCCGGGCGAAGCGGTGGGGCGACGCGGAGAGCGCGCTGCTCACGCTGCTCGAGAAGGATCGCGCCGCCTTCGAGCAACGCGACGTGATGACGGCCGCGGCCGCCGTCGCCGTGAAGAGCTCGTACCGGACCGACGGCCGCGCGGACGCGATCTTCGACGCGCTGGAGAGCCGCCTGGGCCCGGAGGGCCTCGACATCGCCTACGAGATCTGGAGCGGCTACGGGGGCACGCAGGGCGGAAAGCGCGCGGCGGCGCTGCTCCGCCGCCCCGAGGTGCTGAAGCGCGCGAGCGTCCCGCTGCGCATCGCCGTGGCGCTGCGCGAGGCCCCCTGCCGGCGCAAGGAGGCGCTCTTCGAGCGCGCGGCGCTCGAGGGGGACGCGCGCGCGCTCGTGTTCCTGGAGATGCTCCGCTCGTCGCAGTGCCAGCCGCGCATCGGGCAGTGCTGCTTCCACCACCACGAGGGGCTCGAGCGCGCGGTGCGCGCCCTGCGGGACCGGCTGCGCTACTGAGCCGACCGCGCCCGCGTGGCGCGGGCTCCCGGCGCGACGCGGCCCCGAGGGCCGCCGAGATGGGCTAGGCTCGCGCCCCCGGGTTCCACGGCGCCCAGGAGGCCAGAGCACGGCGACGGGGCGACGGGCGGCGCGCGGACGACAAGGACGAAGGATCAGGAATGAGCGACAAGACGAATGAGGAGATCTACAGGGCGTATCTGCTGGCTTACGCGTGCAGCGGCGACGCCTCGAAGGTCGCGGTGCTCCAGGACGCGCGCCCGCTGACGGCGGTGGTCGCCGCCGCGCTCGCCCTCGCCGAGCGCGACCGCCACGCGAGCGAGCCGCCGGACACGTGGGATTCCCTGAGCGAGCGCCTGCAGGCGATGTTCGATGAGTTCGATCCGCACGGGTACGACCTGGCGGGCGGAGGCGACGAGTCGCTCGAAGACGACGAAGAAGACGACGAGGACGAAGACGGCGACGAGCCGATCGCCTCCTGAGCCGCCCGAGGCGCTTTATCGAGGAGCGGGCCGCGCAGCGCGCGCCGGCGACACGGCCATTCGCCCGGCGATCACGGGCGAATGGCCGTTCCTCACACCGCCTTCGCTCTGCAGTCGGCAGCGATCACGCCCATCCCCTCGGCGTTAACCAACGCTTCGCGCCGCGTTCTCCTACATACGAACGTTTACGTTCACGTTCACGTTGGTGATCGGTGGTGGGGGCGGGCCTCATGCCCTGAGCGTGACCGAACGAGCCTGGTTAACGCCGCAGATTATCGAGTCGCTGCGCGTGACGCGGCGCCGCTCACCCCCCGAGGGTCGCGCCGTTCGAGGCGATGACCTCACGATACCAGTGCGCCGAGTCCTTGAGGACGCGCCTGCCCGTCGGGTAGTCGACGAAGACGAGGCCGAAGCGGTGTTTGTAGCCGTGGGCCCACTCGAAGTTGTCCATGATCGACCAGTGGAAGTAACCGTTCACGGCCGCGCCATCGGCGATCGCCCGGCGGAGCTCGATCAGGTGGCGCGCCATGAAATCGATGCGCTGGGGGTCGTGCACCTTCCCGTCGAGCGAGATCCAGTCCCGGGTCGACAGCCCGTTCTCGGTGATCACGATGGGCCGCTTGTACCGCTCGTAGAAGAACCTGGGCCCCCAGTAGAGGCACTCGGGGGTGACCGACCACTCGAACGCGGTGATCGGGTGTCCCACCGGGTGGGGCACCACCTCGGCTGCGCCGTTCGCCCCGGCGCGCACCGGGACTCCCCAGTAGACGTTCACGCCGCAGAAATCGACCGGCTGCGCGATGATCTCCATGTCGCCGCTCCGGACCTCGGGCAGCTCGTTCGCGAACAGGCGGAGCCCGTCCTCGGGGTACCTGCCGAAGAACACGGGATCCATCCACCACGTGTTGGTCCACGTGGTCCGCGCGTTCACCGACCACGTGGCCGCGCGCGCCGCCTCCAGATCCTCCGGCGACGAGGTCGCGGGGTATTTCACCTGCGCGACGGGCGCATAATAGACGTTGCACCTCCCGGGGCTCGCCGCGCGGATGGCCTGCACCGACTTGCCGTGCGCGAGCAAGACGTGGTGGCAGACCCGGAGCACCTCGGCGAAGCGCAGCCGGTCGCCGGGGGCGTGGCGCCCCTCGTAGTGGCCAGCGCCGGCGAACACCTGAGGCTCGTTGAGCGTCATCCAGTCCTTCACCCGATCGCCGAGCTTCCTGACCACGACGCTCGTGTACTCGGCGAACCAGTCGGCGCTGTCGCGGTTCAGCCACCCGCCCTTGTGGTAGAGCGCGAGAGGAAAGTCCCAGTGGAACAGCGTGATGTGGGGCTCGACGCCCGCCTCGAGCAGCGCGTCCACGAGGCGATCGTAGAACGCGAGCCCGCGCTCGTTGACGGCGCCCGTGCCCTCCGGGAGGACACGCGGCCACGAGGTGCTGAGTCGATAGGCGCGGAGGCCGATGTCGCGCATGAGGGCGACGTCCTCCTGGTACCGGTGGTAGTGGTCGCACGCGACGTCGCCCGTCTGGCCGTTCCACACAGCGTCCGGCTTCTTGCAGAACATGTCCCACACGGACGGCCCCTTGCCGTCCTCGTGCGCGGCGCCCTCGATCTGGTACGACGCCGCGGCGGCGCCCCACAGGAACCCTTCCGGAAAGCGCTCTTCGCTCTGCTGTCGCGTCATGGTGGCCGCCACCATACCAAAGGCGGCCGAGCTCCGGCACCGCGGCGTCAGCCAGCGTCGCGCGCCTCGTAGCCGGCCTCGCGCACGGCCGCGAGGAGGGCCTCCGCCGCCGCGCTCCCCTCGACGACCGCCTCTCCGCGCTCGAGGCTCACCTCGCTCACCCGCGTCACGCCAGGGACCTTCGCGAGCGCCTTCGAGACCGCCTGGACGCAGTGGCCGCAGGTCATCCCTTCGATAGCGATTCTGCGCATCTCCCCCCTATGCCCGCTCGAGGCAGCAGCGTCAACGAGGGCACGCCGGTTGCGGCGCCCGCGTCCGCGTGATCTGCTCTCGAGCGTGACGGCTCTCGAGCACACGGCGCTTGTCGGCCACGGCGGCGTGCACATCATCGAGGGCGCCGGGGGGACGCGCCGTCATGCGCTCCACCTGGTCAAGCTGGTGGTGCCGGTCGAGGGTCCTCTCGAGATCGAGGCCGAGGTCGGGCGGCCGTTCGAGGTGCGCGCGCCCGTGCTCACCGGCGCCGGGGTCGCCCATTCCATCGGCTCTCCCGGCGCGACGGTGACGACCTTTCTTGCGCCCGAGGGGCTCGGCGCCGGCGCGCAGGCGGCCGCCCGCGGGCGGGTGCTCGTCCTCGAAGGCGCGCAGGCCGAGCGGGCGCGCTCGGCGGCGCGCGACGCGCTCCGAGGCCGGCTCGATCACGCGGCGACGCACGAGCTCATGAGGGCGTGCGCCGGTGCGTTCGCGCCGGGCGGCCCGCCGGTCGATCGCCGCGTGCTCCGCGCCATGCGCCGCCTGGCGGAGCAGGCGCCGGGCCGCCCCGCGCTGGGCCCGCTCGCCGCCGCGGAGGGCCTCTCTCGCTCGCGGCTCTCCCACCTGTTTCACGGCGCCTTCGGCCACCCGCTGCGCGATTACGTGACGTTCCTGCGCGTGCGGACGGCCATCCGGGCGCTCATGGACGGCGCCCCGCTGGCGCAGGCGGCGCTCGCCGGCGGCTTCCACGACCAGGCCCACCTGGCCCGCGCGATCGTCGCCACGCTGGGCCGCACGCCGGGCTCGGTCGCTCGCAGCCGCTTCGTACAAGCCGAGGCCACGGCCGGGGCCATGGTGATCCCCTGAACCCAAGGAGGATCCATGCCCCCCCGCGCTGTCGGCGCAGCCCGCGTCGCCCTCGGCCTCATCGTCCTGCTCGGCGGCATCAACGGATTCGTGCGCATCGTGCCGGTCCCCGAGCCGCTCCACCCGTTCATCCAGCTGCTTGTCGACAGCGGCTACATCCACGCCGTCAAGGTCGTCGAGATCGCCGCCGCGGTCCTGCTCCTCCTCGACCGCCGCCGCCCCCTCGCGCTCGCGCTGTTATGGCCGGTCGTGGTGAACATCGCCCTGTTCCACCTTCTGCTGGACCCCCGCGCCGGCATCAACGCCGTCGTCCTCCTCGGCCTGCTCGGCGCCCTCACCTGGCATGATCGCCACGCGTTCGCGCCGCTCCTCGCCGAGGGGCGGTCCGGGTCGCCCGACCCGAAGGGCGACCCGGCGCGCGGAGAGCGCGCCTCGCTCGCCTAGAACCCGATCACCTACGGCGCGCTGTCCTGGAGCACGCCGTCGGGCACGAGGCGGAGCGAGCGAACCGCGCCCTCGCGCGCGAGCAGGAGGGCGCCGAGCACGCCGGCCTCGTCGCCCAGCGGAGAGGCGACGACCGGCACGTCCGCGCCGCGGACGGCGTGGCGCGGCAGCTCCTCGCGCACGCCGGCAAGGAGGATGTCGGGCGCCGCCAGCAGCTCGCCGCCCAGCACGATGAGCTGGGGGTTGAGCAGGTTCAGCAGGACCGCGATGCCGCGCGCGAGCTGCGTGCCCGCCTCGTGGAAGATCGCGCGGGCGCTCTCGTCGCCGGCGAGCGCCGCGCTCGCGACGGCGCTGACGGCGTGCGGGCGAGCGAGCGCGGCGAGCTGGGGTGAGCGCGCCGACGCCGCCTCGGCGGCGCGCCGGAGCGCCATGACCGAGGCGAACGTCTCCAGACATCCGCGGCGCCCGCAGCCGCAAGGAGGGCCGTCGTCCGCAACGCGGCAGTGGCCGATCTCCCCGCTGTACCCCTGCATCCCGAAGAACAGGCGTCCATCGGCGACGAGGCCCGCGCCGACGCCGAGCCCGACGTAGATCCACACATACGACGCCTGCCCCCGCGCCGCGCCGAGCTCCCCTTCCGCCACCGCCGCTGCCTGAGGCAGGTTATACACAGGCACCTGCATGCGAAGCGCGCGGCTGAGCTCCGCGCGCACAGGGAACCGCTCCCAGCCCAGGTTGGGCGCAAGCACGCAGACGCCGCTCGGCCGCTCGATGAGCCCAGGCAAGACCGCGCAGGCGCCGCGCAGCCGCTTCCGCGGCACCCCACTCAGCTGCAGCACCTTCGGCAAGAGCTCGACGATATCGCGGACCGTCCGGTGCGGATCGCGCAGGACGGTGGGCTGCTCCAGCCGCGCCCGCAGCCGCCCGCGGGCGTCGGCCACGGCCACGGCCGTCTTCTCGACACCGATCTCGATGCCGAGGAAGGCCGCGCTGTCGTCGTTGAACTCGAGGAGCCGCGCCGGGCGCCCGCCGCGCGATTCGGTCCCGACATCGCGGACGCTGCCGCTGTCGAGGAGCTCCTCGATGATGGCCGAGACCGTCGGCTTGGTCAGCCCGCTCAACCGCGCGAGGTTCGTGCGGGAGATCGGACCGTGCTCTTGCACGAGGTCGAGGACGAGGGAGCGGTTCAGCTCCCGAGGGGTACGGTTGTTCGCCGTCTTGTCGTTGGCACGGACCATTCGAGCAAAACCAGACTTAGCCGTCCTCGTGCAGCAAAAGCAAGGGGCGTCGCAGCCGAGCTGTCACGAAAGCGCGCGCGGCGAGCGTGGTCCCCCGCGCTCTCCCGCGCTCTCCCGCGCTCTCCCGCGCTCTCCCGCGCTCTCCCGCGCGTCGCTGCCTCGACGCCCCCCACCCCGCGGCGCGTCAGCTGTTTATGTCAGCATCACAATCGTCGCTGCCCGGACGGCCACCGGCGCAGCGCCCCTGCCGCCCTCCACGTAGCAAACTGCCCCGCTTCGGGGGATGGGCTCCTACAGCCCGCACCCCCGTGTGGCGGAACGCCGCATCGCCGCATGTGAGGTGGAAACAGGGAGCGCGCGGCCCTCTCGGCGTCCGACCCGCCCGGACCTGGCGATCGCCCCGCTCCCCGTTCCCGCGACGCCGCGAAGCTCCCCGGCGGGCGGGCTCATCTCTTCTCCAAGGGAACACCGATTGCAGACGGCAACGAACGAGAAGCGGTGGATGACAGACGGCAGGCGCTCATCGGCAATCGACGCTCAATGAACGACAAACGGCAAACGCGGGAAGCGAGCAAACACCGGATCGATGAGCGCAGACGCCGCGGGGCGTGAAGGGGAGCGATCGTCAAGGCGCTGGAGTCCTGACATGCCGACGCACTGTCACCCCAGGTCGAGCCAGGGCTCGACGGGTTGGAGGACACGGCGACATCGCACAGCGACGCTTTGCCCAGCTCGCGCGCGATGCGCATGGCCGAGGAGACGCCCGGAGCGCCGGGGCGCTTCCTCACGAGGAGTTTTCACGATCATGAAGATGACACATGTTCTGGGTGCAGTGTTCGCTGTGACGCTCGCCGCCTGCACGGCGACATCCGATGATGCCGAGGTCGCGGATGCGGAGGAGACCGGGGCCGCCGAGGGCGCGCTCGCGGTGAGCGACGTGGCGGCAGCACCGGCGTATTTCGAGCACGAGAGCCGCTTCACCCTCGCGCGGCCCGGCGGCATGTGCGGGGGCATCGCCGGCATACGCTGCGCGGCGGGCCTATATTGCGACTTCGCCCCCGAGGCGAACTGCGGCGCGTACGACCGGAGCGGCACGTGCGAGCTCATGCCCGACGCGTGCCCGCAGGACTACGATCCGGTGTGCGGCTGCGATGGCCGCACCTACAGCAACGGCTGCGTCGCGGCCACGGCCGGCGTCTCGGTGAGGAGCGCGGGGGAGTGCGGCCCCACGATCGTGGGGATCGGCGAGAGCTGTGGCGGCTTCACCCTCGGCGGGCCGCGCGTGTGCGGCGAGGGGCTCTACTGCAAGTACGCGCCGTCCGCGATCTGCGGGCGCGCGGACGCGTCCGGCACCTGCGCGGAGAAGCCCGATGTTTGCACGAAGGAGCTCGCTCCCGTGTGCGGCTGTGACGGCCAGACGTACGCCAACGCTTGCACGGCGGCAGCGAGCGGCACCTCCGTCGACGCGCGGGGCGCGTGCGCGGACGCGCCGATCGAGTGAGCGAGATCGCCGCCCCGCTCCGCGGCTGATCGAGCGCGAAGAGCGCGGGCGGCGCGGCGCGCGTTCACGGCTGCTTCTCGACGGATTGCACGTCGAGCTGGATGAATTGACCGACGTACGGCTCGGGCGCCGGGGGGACGCCTTCCACGACCAGATGCTTGAAGTTGGCGATGCTGGTGTGATTCGGATCCTCGCCCTTGAAGGACACCGTGGATCCGCCCCGGATCGGAATGGTCTTCGTGTGGTCGATGATGAACGTGTCGTGCCCGACGGTCGGGCTATCGTTGAGCCAGTAGACCTCGGCCGGGTCGGAGACAGAGATGCTGTAGCGGTTGTACGTCGCGTTGTCGGGTGTACCGCCCACGCGGAAGTGCATGCCGTCGGGCGTGCCGCCCTTGTAGGTCTCCGGCTCGACGACGCCGCGGAGCCGGACGGTCACCAGATAGACCGTGTCGGGCGAGCCGCCGAACGTCTTCTTCTCGTCGACCAGCGCCGAACACGCACACTCGTCGCTGTTGCCCGGGTCCCGGTCGCACGGCATCTCCCAGCGGAAGCCGTCGATGCTGTCGGCCGCGGCGAGCAGGTTTTCTTCTTCGCCGCCGCTGCCGCCGGCCCCGCCGCTGCCGCCGGCCCCGCCGCTGCCGCCGGCCCCGCCGCTGCTGCTGCTGGAGCTCACGCTGCTGGAGGCGCTCGTGCTGGCGGCCGTCGAGGCTCCCCCGCCCGAACCCGCAGCGCTCGTCGTGCTGGAGCTGGCCTGATCGTCCGCAGGCGGGTCGGAATCGGAGCCGCAGGCGAGAAGGACCATCATCGCAGGGACCACGATCAAAGAGATTCTCATTTTACACCAGTCCGGCGAGGGCGCCGGCAGTAGAGGCTGGGGACGCGAAACGTCGTTGCCTTGATATCACGGCTCGTTCGCGTGACCATGTCAGGTTCGTGAGCGGCCCGGTGCACTACCGGACGAAGCCAAAGGAGGACGTGCGGCCGACAATGTGAACGTTCACATGACGGGCGTCAATGCGAATCGACCGACCCGCGGGGTTCCTCGAGCGTGCGGGGGGGCGGGGCCGAGGACATGGGCCTGCGCTCGCGGTAGGATGCCATGGCGCCCGGGGCGCCGGGCTCCGTCGCGCCGCATTCACGCTTTGCAGCGAGGTTGAACGTGAGATCCTGGATCTCTGCCCGTCGAATCCTGTGCGTCCTCCTGCTCGCGCCGCTCGCCCTCGGGATGGGCATCAGCGAGCAGGAGTTCCTGTGCGAAAACGCGGCTGCGCATCTCGAGGAGTGCTGTCCGTCGTTCGCCGCGACTCCCGGGCTCTGCCAGCAGAACGTCGGCTGTAACGGGAACGAGGAGCTGTGGCTCACGGCCGACGAGAGCCGGTGCATCCAGGACAGGGAGTGCGGCGACCTCGTCGCGAGCAACGTCTGCGAGCAGGCGGCCGCGCGCATGAAGCTCGCCGAGGGGGGGAGCGCAGGCGTCGCGCGCCCGGTGGTGTGTCGATGAAGCGGCGTATCCGCTCGTCGAGGCGGCGATGGGGCGGCGCGGCCGTGCTCTCCGGGCTCCTCGCCCCCGCCCTCGCCAGCGCGCAGGAGCCGCAGCCTCCTCCGGGGCCGCCCGCTCTGGCGCCCCTCCCCTCGCCGCCGCCCGCGACGCCCGCGACGCCCACGACCGCAGAGGCGCCGTCGACCGCGCCGCCTGGTGCGCCCGCACCCGAGGGCCCGGAGGGGTGGAAGCGCGGCTTCGGCGTCAAGCTCCACGCCGGGGGCTCGTGGCAAAGCTTCTATTCCCTCGCCATCTATGGAGCGAGCTTCGGCGCCGCCGCCGGGGGCACGCTCGAGCACGTCGCGCTCTGGGGAGGGTTCGAGGGCTTCGTCGGCGTCACCGAGTTCGGCCTCCCCGCGCGCATGTTCCGCCCGAGCTTCGCGGTGGAGACCCACCTCGGCGATTTCCGGCTCGGCGGAGGCGCGGGCCTGCTCCTGCTCGCGGTGACCCGCGCGACGTCAACGTCGTCCATGACCTCCACGGCGTTCGGGTTCAGCGGGCACCTGAGCTACGACCTCGTCACCCTCGATCAGCACGCGATCTACCTCGAGGCTCGGATGAACGTCGATCTCGCCTCGGCGATCCTCTGGGGGCCCTCGGGAGCCCTGGGCTTTCGCTACTAATTCTACTCACCAGGAGTCCGGCCAGGGATCCAGGGAGAGATTTCAACGCAAAGACGCAAAGGCGCGAAGACGGATCTCTGACCTGCGCAAGCAGAGACGGCCTTGGGCGCTGCAGCGCTACGGCTCTCCGCCGCCGACGCTCCCCTCGCCGTGCCGGTGCCCCCGCGCCCGCCGCTCCCGGTTCCTCGCCACCTTCGCCGCGCGGCTCGCCATGAGCTCCGGAGACGGCTTGCGCCCCAGGTGCGGCTCCTGCTCCGCGTGGTGCTCGTCGAACGACCCCGGCTCGCTGCCGAGCTCGAAGATCGCCACCTCCCGCTGGCCCCGCTCGCCGAGGCGCAACGGCATCACCGCCGCGCCGATCCCCGCCCCGACGTAGACCGCTCCCTGGCCAGGCTCCCCCCGCTTGCGCGTGCCGTAGAGCCCGTGAATGTACCGGTGCCCCGCGATCTTGCCGATCGAGAGCTCGTTCAGGCGCGCGACCGTCACCTGGCCCGCGTGCGTGTGGCCCGACAGCACAAGCGGGATGCCATGGCGCCAGAGCCCGTCCGCCTCCTCGGCGATGTGCGAGAGGCCCAGCGTCGGCAGGTCGCGCCGCATCCCCTTCACCGCCTTCTCGAGCGACGCGTGGCCCGTATACGCGTCGTCGAGCCCCACCACCTGGAGCCGCTCATGGCCCAGCGTGATCACCGTGCTCGCGTTGCAGAGCACCGCGGCGCCGCCCCGCTCGAGCGCGCGCTTCACCGCGTCGGCGCCCGACCAGTGATCGTGATTCCCGAGCACGGCGATCACCGGCGCCTCGAAGCCGCGCACCACCTCTTCCAGCTGATCGAGGTAGAGCTGGCTGTGACACACGAAATCGCCCGTGAGCACGACGAGGTCGGGCCGCTGCAGGTTCGTCAGCGCGACGGCCGCGCGCTGCACCCGCACCGACGTCACGCGACCGACATGCTGATCGGTCAGGTGGGCAATCCGGAGCGACGACATCTGATCGAGGTAGGCCGCCGGCCCCGCAAAACGCCGGAGCCGAATCCCCATGGCCGGGTCCGCTCCCTCAGGCGCGGGCTCCCCCCCGGAGGCGCCAGCGCCTCGCGCAAAGAGCCTCCGCCACCGCTCCCTCGCAGGTACTGCGCTGCTCACGATGGCCGAGTGTACGGGTGAGGCTGAATGGCCGCCACCTTTTCTTTCGTCGAAGACGCCTTGACACCTCGATTCAGCGGAGCGCAGCAATGCGTCGACGTGCGCACGTGCGCGTCGCGATCGTCGCCGTCCGCCGCCTGGCCGCACGCGGGACAGCGCCGATCTTGGAAAACTCCGCGCTCGTGCGACTCAGGCATCCATCATCGCGCCTGAGCTCGTCGGATCAGGTCGCGATCGATGGATGCCAGGGTAGGACAGCCGGCGAGCGCCATGGCGATCGAGAGCTCATCGCGCAACCCCGCGAGCACACGCGCGACGCCCTCGCCGCCGAGCGCGGCGAGCCCCCACAGGACCGGGCGTCCGACCAGCACCGCGCGGGCGCCGAGCGCGATCGCCTTCAGCACGTCGGTACCCCACCGGATACCGCCGTCCATCAGCACCGGGCACCTCCCGGCGACCGCGTCGGCGATCGCCGGGAGGGCCTCGATCGTCGCGGGGGCGCCGTCGAGCTGCCGCGCGCCGTGGTTGGAGACGACGACGCCGGCGGCGCCCGCCTCGAGCGCGCGGACCGCGTCGTCCGGCCTGACGATGCCCTTGAGCAGAATAGGGAGCCTCGTGAGCGAGGCGAGCCACCCGACGTCGCGCCACGTCAGCGAGGCGTCATGTCGGGAGGCGACGTAGGACGCGAGCAGAGAGCCCCGCTCCTCGGCCGGCGCGGCCGCCGTGGCGTCGACGAGGTTCGCCATCACGAGCCCCTCGGGCAGCGCGAAGCCGTTGCGCACGTCCGCTATCCGGCGGCCGAGGACCGGTGTGTCGACGGTCAGCATCAGCGCCCGGTAGCCGGAGGACTCGGCCCGCTCGACGAGGGCGCGCGTGAGGCCGCGATCCTTGTGGACGTAGAGCTGGAACCACTTCGGCCCTGGAGACGAGCCCGCCACCGCCTCGAGGCTCGTCGTCGAGAGGGTGGAGAGCGTGAAGATGGTGCCGAGCTCGGAGGCCGCCCGCGAGGAGGCGATCTCACCGTCGGGGTGCGCGAGGCGCTGATACGCCGTCGGCGCCACGAGGATGGGGAACGGCACCCTCGTGCCGAGCACCGTCGTGCTCATGTCCCGCTCGGCCACGTCGACGAGGACGCGGTAATGGATCTCGAGGCGGCGGAATGCGCGCCGGTTCTCGCGGAGCGTGCGGCCCTCGTCGGCGCCTGATCGGTAGTAGTCATAGGCCATCTTCGACAGCCGGGCGCGCGCTGCGCGCTCGAAGTCGTCGACGGTGAGCAGCGACGGAGCGGGGCGAGGGTCTTGCACGGTGTTCTCCTGGAGATCCCGGCGGCGCGTCCCGACCGCAGGGGGCGCCCATCCTACCAGCTGGCCCCGGGACCAGCCGGCTGGCGAGCGCGCTTCCCCGCAGCCCGGCGCGGCCGCGGCGCCCGTGGGACCTCGGCCGCGCCGGGCGAGGGGCGCGTCCACCACCGGGCCTCCGGGCGGCCGCCCTCGAGCAGGGGGCGCAGGCCTCGGTCTCAGTTGCAGGCGGCGAACTGCCCGCTCGCGGGCTGGTTTCCGGCCTTGAGGTCCAGCATCGCTTCCACGGTGGAACCGTTGATGTCGGTGGCGCGGACGTGATAGGGCGCATTCCCCATGTTCCCGTCGCCGACGACGAAATAGTTGTACGACTGCCGCGTGGCCGTCTGCCACGTGCCGTTGATCTCCACCTCCAGCTTCTCGATCGGGTGCGCATGCCCCTCGACGAGGATCTCGTTCCAGTACTTGTTGCTCGCGTCCTTGAGGCGGAAGGAGACGGCGCTCGTCGTCGGACAGGGGATGTACTGCCAGGAGATCTTCCCCGCCGCGCCGCCGTGGGTGGTCCCCAGATACCCCTCGCGCTCTTCGCCGATCTTGAGAAAAGCGCTCTTGCTGAGATCGATGTGGCCCGCGGTGCACTTCGGGTTCGTGGCGATCGGGCACTGGTCCACGACCATGGCCTGCACCTTGCGCCCGTCGTCCCGGGAGACCTCGACGCACGCGCCGCACATCGCCGCCGCGTCGTAGTCGGTGGTGTTCATGGCGGCGAAGTACTGGCCTCCGCCGAACGGGACGTGCCCGACGACGTCCGGGTTGCGCCCGACGATCGGGTAGCTGCAGTTCACCTCGGTCGAGCCCATGTCGAGCGTGTAGAAGGTGATGGATCCGTTCGCGTACTCCGCGGGATAGTCGCAGCTCACCGGCTCGCTGCCCGTTCCCGTCGAGGTGGTCGCGCCGGTGCTCGTGGCGCTGGGATCGCCGCCGCCGCTCGTCGAGGAGGTGGAGCCGGCCGTCGTGGAGCTGCCCGGACCAGCGCCCGCGCCCGTCGTGACGCCGTCCCCGCCCCCTGCGCCTGTACCGGTGCTGGCGCCGACCGCGCCCGCGCCCCCCGGCCCGCCGGCGGCGGACGAGGCGCTCTCCGCGCTGCCGGCGTCACCGCCGCCGCCGTCGCTGCAGCCAGCGACGCCGAGCGCGATCAGCGACGCGAGCGGCCATGAAATGCCCCTGGGCAGATAACCTAGCTTCATCTCGACTCCTTAAGATTTACGATAGGAATGGATTCGCAAATCCACTCGATTGGCTTATCACGGCCCCGCGGCGCGCTGCTCGATGAAGGTGCCGGCCGCCGTCGTGTACGCGATCCACAGCGTGCCGCCGCGATCCGCCTCGATCGCCACGTGCTTGAACGACTTGCCCTCCACGGCGACGCAGCGCGCGTGAAACCGCCCTTCGCCGTCGAGCTGCCCGAGCTCGAGCGCGTGGCGCGCCCCGGGCTCGCGCGAGACCGGCCGGACCCGGGCCACGTGGATCGGCGAGACGCCCTGCGTGGCCGCGATCGGCGCGGGGCTGAGCCCGTTCGGGTAGAGCGACCAGACCGCGGGCATGTCGTCGCGCGGCGCCTCGTCGACGCGGATCGCCGCCATGCCGAACGCCGAGATGTCCTTCGCCGCCGGCAGGAGCACGTACGCAGGCCCTGCGGCGCCGATGGCGAGCGCGCCGCCCATCCGCGATTCCCCCGCGTCGCCGACGAAGACGACAGCGTCAGGGCCGAGCTCGAGCTTGCCTTCCGCCGTGAGCCCCAGCGTGCGGGCGTGCACCGGCGTCAGCGCCGACCGCGCGTCGATGTACATCGCCAGCGCGCCTCCCTTCCAGGGCGACAGCGCGACGAAGGTGGCGCCGCTGCCCTCCTCGGAGAGCGGCACGGCGGCCCCGTCGTCGAGCACCGCGAAGGCCTGCGTCACGGCGCCCTCGCTCGTCTTCCGATCCGAGAGAAAGGCGAGCAGCGTGTGCCCTCCGGGCAGCGCGACGGCGGAGATCCCCGTGCCTCGGCGCCCGGCGCCGATGGGCGGCCCCTCGCCGCCGCCGAGCGGGGTCCTCCGGATCGTGCCGCCGTGATCCATGCAGTACACGAACCGGGAGGCCACCGCGCACGCCGGCCACGAGGCGCGCGCTGGATCACCGCTGCCATCCCCGGCGTCGGGCGCGGCCTCCGCGGGCGGAGAGCCTGGCGCGGTGAGCCCACCGAACGACGGCGCGACGTGCTGCGCCACGCCGTCGCGGTTGAATATCACCCGGAAGTCGGCGCGCTCCGCCTCGTCGGGAGACCAGAGCAGCGCCGGCCCCCGGAGCGAGAGCGAGAGCGGCCCTCGGCGCAGCGTGCAGCCTGCGCCCGGCGCGGCGGAGTCCGGAGCTGCCGCGTCTGGCGCTGCTGCGTCCGGTGCCGCTGCGTCCGCCACCCCCGCGTCCAGCGACGGCGCACTCAGGGCGCTGGCCGCGCTCGCGGTGGGCGCAACGGAGGGCGCCGGCGTTGCAGCACCCGCGTCGGGCGCCGGCCCGGCGCCCGGCGTACCCGAGCCGTCACGGCAGGCGGCGAGCGCCGCCAACACGAGCACGCGCGCGCCCAGGGGGGGATAGCTCACCACCGCGGCCCGACTCCGAGCAGGGCCTGGATGTTCCCCGAACGCATGCGAAAGCTATCGGGCGAACGGCGTGTAGCGTCAACCCGGGAAACATCGCCGGATGCCGTCACGTCGAGCGCGTCGCACCGAGTCGAGATCCAGGGCTCGGCGAGGGAGGCCCAGAGAACACAGCACCGCTTTCCGCTCGGCAGTCTCTCTGCCTATCCGGTGCAACCTGCCTGAACCATCACGGCCCATGGCGAAGAAGATTGAACCATCAGACGCGAGAGAAACCGAGAGAACTCCGCCTCATGGCGTCCTTCGGCGCCTCGGCACCTGATCATGCCCGCTGCCCGTGGAACGAAGGGGAAGTCCACGCGAAGGGCGAAGGTTGTTTTCTCGCCACCTCTGGCGAGTCGGTCGCGCGAAGTAGATGTGCGCTATGCCTGAAGATGTGCCGCTACTCGCACCACCGGTACACCGCAGCGGGCAGCGTCTCCGGAGAGACCCTTGCTTGACCGGCACCGCTCAGCTGGGGTCGTCGAGCACCTCGGCGAGCGACGCGGCGATGACGGCCCGCTCAAGCCATCGTTCCAGAGTTTCCGGGTTCTTCTCGGCCAGGATGCGCTCCCGCGCCACGTCCGGAACGGCGATGCCTCGAGCCCGGAGCGCGATCAGCACAGCACGCGCCGCCTCCTCGGCACGGCCTTCCTTTCGCTCCTCGGCCCGGAGATTCCTCTCGTAATCCTCGAACCACGCCCGGATCTCTGCGCTCACATCGTCCTCCTCGCCGATCGCCGGCTCCTGTCTTCCGAGCCGGAAGTGTACCAGCAACGGCTTGGCGATGCTCTTCTCCCACGCATCGTCCGGAAGCGCCGCCAGATCCGCCAGCGCCTCGCGCAGGAGGCGGCCCGAACCGAGCAGCCGCAGGAGCAGCGTCGCACGCGTCCGGGGCAGCTCGGCGAGCACCACGACACGCATCGCCAGGCCCGGCACGGCGTGGTAGACGCCTGGCTGCACCGGCTCGCAGCGGTAGGCGTCGAGCACCGTCTCAGGGCGCCCCGGGCCGATGACGACCAGCGCAGGGAAGTCCACCCCCGGCTGCGGCGACGCGTCGACGTCCTCGTCCGGCGCGACGGAACCGGCCGCCGAGCGGGCGCGGCGCTCGAGCTCGTGGTGCCACGTGAGCTGCTTGCGCAAGCACTGGCGGATCAGACGAAGGCTCGGCGTGCGGTGAAACGGCTCGAACAGGCTCGGCTCCGCCGAGAGCTCGCCGAGCAGGCCCATGCCGGCGCGCTCGGCGTGCCGCGCTGGATCAGGCACGCTGTAGACATCGATTTTCTGTGTCGCTGCCAGGACCTCGACCTCAGTCTCCGCCGCCGAGACGAGGCTCAGCCCGTCTCGCAGCAAGTTCTTGGAGAACTGGTCGGAGCGATTATGCATCGGAGCGCGACTCTAATCCATGCAGACAGCATGAACCACCAGGAATCGACGCGGGGGGACGAATTCAACGATCCAGAAATGACCGCGAACAGCGCGCGACAAACGTAACGCCTCACCGAACAACAAACACTTACGGACATGGGAAACTAATTGTGTAAAATCGTCATCGATCGCCACACACACCGTAACCCCGTGATGGGCAGGGAACCTCAGGGAGCGCAGACGCGCGCGTACAGGGCGCCATGGTCGCTCGCGATCATGATGTGAAGGAGCGCCCTCCTATCGAATCGATCCTATCGAATCGTTCGAGAAGACCGGCGCGCGCGGCGACACCGGCGGTCCGGCGCCGGGGAGCTCGACGGTGAACGTGGCGCCGGCCCCGGGCGCGCTCTCGACACGGATCGAGCCGCCGTGCGCCTGCGCGATCTGGCGGCTGATGTACAGGCCGAGCCCCAGCCCGCCGTAGTGCCGGTCGGACACGGCGCGCTCGAAGCGATCGAAGATCCGCTCCTGGCGCGCCGGGTCGACGCCGATCCCGTGATCCTTCACCGAGAGCCGCGTCGTCCCGGCCTCCTCGCCGAGGACGATCTCGATGGGCTTGCCCGCGCCGAACTTGATCGCGTTGGCGACGAGGTTCGTGACGATCTGGTCGACGCGGGAGCGATCCCAGGAGCCCACGTTCCGGCCGCTGATCCTCAGCGATACCGAGCAGCCGGCGCGCGCCAGATCCAGCTCGAACCGCGCGATCACGTCGCGCACGACGCCGCCGAGGTCGACCTCCGCGAGGTCGAGCGAGGCCCGATCCGTGTCGATCCTCGAGACCTCGACGAGCTCGCGGTTCAGGCGGGCGAGGCGCATCGCCTGCCGCAGCGCGCGCTCGACCTGCCTGCCCATCGCCGGCGGATCGCAGGGCCGACCCGAGCGAAGGCTCCTATCCATGGCCTCGAGCGAGAGCGTGAGCGACGTCATCGGCGTATTGAGCTCGTGCGTCGCCACGGTGAGGAACTCGTCCCGCATGCGGATGGCCTCCTGGGTAGCGCGGTACAGCCGCGCATTGTCGATCGCGAGCGCGGCCCTGTGCGCCACGTGCTGGACGATCTCCAGGTCGGCCTCCCCGTAGCAGCGCCCCGGCGCGGACGAGACGACGCTCAGCGCCCCGATCGGCCGCCCCCGCGCCATGAGCGGCACCGCGATGAGGCTCTGCACGCCGAGCTCGCGGATGAGCCTCGCATGCTCGTCGTCCTCGCAGTAGTGCCGGAGCTCTTCCTCGGAGCACCCGGAGACCAGCAACGGCTCACCACACCGCAGCGCCCTGGCCGCCGGATGGGGCGAATCCAGGGCAGGAGAATACCGACGCCGCAGCTGCTCGAGCAGCGACTCCTTGGCGGAATCCCTGTGCGCCCAGATGCTTCGCCGGATCTGCTCGCCTTCGGCGACATCGGTGATGCACCAGTCGCAGAGCGATTGCACCGCGAGCCGCGCGACGCGCGCCAGCGTCTCCTCGTAATCGAGCGACCCGGAGAGGATCTCCCCGGCCTCGGCCAGGAAGGCGGCGCGCCGCTCCGCCGCCTCGGCCCCGGTCCTCGCGGCATGCTCCTTGGAGAGGAGCCGCGCGTTCTCCAGGGAGATCGCGGCCTGCGCGGCGAGCAGCGACAGGGCGGTGAGCCGCTCCGGCGGGAACGCGCCGGCGAGGAGGTCGTTCTCCAGATAGAGCAGGCCCGCCACCTCCGCCTGCCTCAGGATGGGCATGCAGAGGACCGACCTGGGCTTGCGCCCCGCGAAGTACGCGTCGCCGGAGAACTTGCCGGCGAGAGCCTCGGTAGGGCTCAGGATGACGCGCTCCTTCGTCCGTTGCACGTAGCGGACGAGCGTCATGGGGACGCGCTGTGAAGCGCCCTCCCCGGAGCGCGGGAGGACGGTCCTCACCTCCCCGCTCTCCTCCAGGATGGCCTCGGCTCCGATGGAGAGGCGCTCGTCCTGGTGCAGGACGAGACAAGCTCGCTGCGCGCCGCCCTGCTCGAGGACGACCGTGAGCAGCGTCCGCAGGAGCTTGTCGAGGACGATCTCGCTCGAGATGGTCTGCGACGCCTTGACCACCGAGAGCTGGTCGAGCTGCTCGAACCGCGCCGCGAAGGAGGCGGTCGGGGCGAGCGGCCTCGCGTCCCAGAAACGCGGATTCCGCTGATCGATGTGCCGGACCTTGCCGTCCGCCCCCCAGCGGACATAGCAGGCGCGGGCCTCGCGGAGGTAGGTGTCGGCGATCAACTCGAACCCTCGCTCCCGGTAGAACCCCGACGCGATCTCGTAGGCCAGCGCCTCGTTGTGCACGAAGCCGCTCGCGCGCGCCGAGCGAATCGCCTGCTCGTAGAGCTGGGCAGCGTCGTCCCATGCGCCGCGGAGCCGCGCGATCTCGGCGCCGATCAGCGCCGCCCGGTCGCCGAAGTTCTCGGGGCAGCTCTCCGCCCAGGTGTCGATCTGCCGCTGGTGGGCGGCGAGCGCCTCGAGGTGCCGGCGCCGCTCGGCGGCGTCCGCCGCGAGGCAGCGCGCCGCCCGCACGAGCGCTCCATAGAAATGGTACTCGGCCACCTCGAAGAACGAGCCCGACGTCCAGAGGAGCGGCCGCGCCTTCTCCGCGGCCTCGAGCGAGCCGTCGAGATCGCCCGCGAGGAAGCGCGCTTGCAGCTTGCGTATCCAGTACCAGCAGGTCGCGATCGCGAGGCGCGGGTCACCCTCCAGGCGCTGCTCGAACCGGCGCTCGTCGAAGTCGGAGTCGCTGAAGGAGGAGAGAGCGGGCAAGAGGCCCCGGAGGGCCCGGATGAGCCTGAGCTGCGCGGTGACGATGTCGACCTCGAGGCCGAACCGCGCCCGCCGCACGAAGTCGAGCGCGCGCTCGGCCTCGCGCTGCACCTCGCCGAGGGGCTCTCCCGCGGCGAGGAGGATCGTGATCAGGCAGTTCTTGTTGTACGAAGCATACGTGATGTCCCCGGTCTCCTGCCCCGCCTCGAAGCCCCGTCGCAGGAGCTCGACGCCGGCGCGCATGTGCCTCACCCACGGGTTGACCCGGTGCCCGAAGCCCAAGTAGACGCGGGATTTGAGGCGCAGGGCCCCGCGGCGCTCCAGGAGCTCGAGGCCGAGCCTGGCGAACCGGTAGGCCATGCGGTAATCGCCGAAGCGCGGCCCGAGGAGCATGCCGAACCAGGTGTAGGCGAGGCACGATGCATCGCAGTTGCCGCGCTCGAGGCTGAGGGTCGTCATGCGCGTCACGACGAGGCAATTCAGGTTCGCGTCGGTGAACAGCGCCGGCGACTGCGCGTGGGTCAGGACCTCGAGGGTCGCGCGGCACTCCGGGTCCGTCATCCGGGGTGAGTCGATGAGGTCCTCGACCGAACGGCTCCCGAGCAGCTCCCAGACGCGCTCGTATTCCTTCCGTACCTCCTCGTCCGTGGGGTGCGGCGACCACGTGACGCCGACGCGGCGGAGGTAGTCGAGGCCGACGTCGACGCCGCGATCGCTGCGGTCCATGGTCGTGTAGAGGCCGAGGCGCACGCACGTGACGGCGGCCAGATCGACGAGGCTCGCGGCGCGGCGCGAGAGCGCCGAGAGCCGCTCCTCGGCCGCCGAGAGATCGCCGGTGAGGTACTCGCACTCGGCCCGATGGAGCTCGAGCTCGAAGGTGAGCTCGTACCGTCGCTCCCAGCGATCCTCCGGGAGCAGCGCCCTGCCGGCGGCCAGATACCTCAGCGCCAGGACGCAGGCGTTCGACCCCCTGGCGCGCTTGCCCGCGATGAGGTTGAGCTCAGCCACCCGCTCGCGCTCCGCCCGTGATGTGATCAGCGGAGCGCCTCGGTCGAGCTGATTGACGATCTCGAAGATCTTCTCCTCGAGCGCCTCCGGCGCCGCGCGCGACGCGAGCAGCCGGCCGATCCCGAGGTGCATCGCCGGCCGCTCGCCTTCGGGGATGAGCGAATAGGCGGCCTCCTGGACCCGGTCATGGACGAACCTGTACGAGGCGTCCCTGCGCAGGACCAGCCCCACGCGGACGGCATCCCAGAGGTCCGCGTGCGTCTCCTCCACCGAGCTGCCGCGGACCATCGCGAGGCGGTCGACGCCGGCGGTGCTCCCGAGACAGGCGAGGTGCTTCAGCGCCTCCTGGGTGCCCGGAGGGAGCCGCACGAGCTTGCCGACCATCAGGTCGATCACGTTGTCCGTGAAGCCCTTTTCGCGGATCTTCGCGACGTCCCACCGGAAGCTCTCGGCGCGCTCGTCGAGCTCGATGAGCCGCTCCTCGTGCAGCGCGGTGAGGAACTGGATCGCGAAGAAGGGGTTGCCGGCCGTCTTCTCGTGGACGAGGGCCGAGAGCTGCGCGGCGTCCTCGCTGCGGCAGCGGAGCGCGTCGCCGACGAGCGCGCCGAGGTGCTCCCGGGAGAGCGGGCCGAGCACGATGTCCGAGACGCGCGCGCCGTCCTTTCGCACCTTGTCGAGCGCCGCCATGAGCGGGTGCGAGGGCGTCACCTCGTTGTCGCGGTACGCGCCGACGACGAGGAGGTGGCGCGTCTCCGGGTGGGTCATCAGATCATGAAGGAGCCCGAGGCTCGCGGGGTTGGTCCACTGGAGATCGTCGAGGAAGAGCACGAGCGGGTGCTCCTTCCGGGCAAACGCCCCGATGAACCTCCGGAACACGACGCGGAACCGGTGCTGCGCCTCGGCCAGCGGGAGCTCAGGGGCCTGCGGTTGCCGGCCGATGACGAGCTCGACCTGCGGGATGACGTCCACGATGAGCTGTCCGTTGGGCCCGAGCGCGTCGAGCAGCCGCTGCCGGAGGGCCGCGATCCGGTCCTCGGGCTCGGCGAGGATCTCGCACACGACATCCCGGAAGGCCTGGACGAGCGTGAAGTGAGGGATGCCGCGGTTGGATCGTTCGAACTTCCCCGAAAGAAACAGGGCTCGTTCCCGGACGATCGGTTTGTAGAGCTCGTGAACGAGGGCCGACTTTCCGCTGCCGGAATAGCCAGAGACCAGGACGAGCTCGGGGACCCCCGTGTCCACGACGCGCTCGAACGTGCGCCGGAAGGCGCTCACCTCGCGCTCGCGGCCATAGAGCTTCTGCGGGAGCTGGACGCGGCCGGAGATGTCGCGCTCGCCCAGGGAGAACGGCTCGATCCTGCCGCACGCCCGGTGCTGCGAGAGGCACCGCTCGAGGTCGTGCCTGAGGCCGCGGGCGGTCTGGTAGCGATCCTCCGCCATCTTGGCGAGGAGCTTCAGGACGATCGCCGAGAGGACCTCGGGCATCCCGGGGACGATCGCGGAGGGCGGCGGCGGGGCGAGGGCGACGTGGCAGTGCACCCACTCGAGCGGATCCCGCGCCACGAAGGGCAGGCGCCCCGTGAGCATCTGGTAGAAGGTGACGCCGATCGCATAGAGATCTGCGCGGCTGTCGATCGCCCGATTCATTCGCCCCGTCTGCTCCGGAGACAGGTACGGCAAGGAGCCTTCGATGAGCCGGGGAGTCCCGACCGGGGGCTGCTCGCGGGGGAGGCGGGAGGCAAGGCCGAAGTCGGCGAGCTTCACCTCGCCCGTGGTCGCGTTGACGAGGATGTTCTGGGGCTTGAGATCCTTGTGGAGGATGTCCCGCTGGTGGAGCTCCGCCACGCAGGTGACGAGACGTACCGCGAGATCGAGGAACCGCCCGGCGCTCATGGGCGCGTCGATGAGGAGGAGGTGATCGAGCGACTCGCCGCCGAAATCCTCCATGACGAGCGCCGGCAGCCCCTCGAACGTCTCGAGGGCGAGCGGTTCGACGAAGGCCTCGTGGCGGAGACCCTTGCCCATCGTGTACTCGCGCCGGAGGCGCTCGATGTCCTGCGAGCAGCCGCTCCTCGGGTCGATGACCTTCAAGATCACCGGGCGGCCATCGGCGCTCCGGACCGCGCGAAGCAGGCGGGTTCTTCCGCCCTCGTGGAGGGTCCCGGTGATCGTGTACGGGGAGGGAGCGCGCATCTCCTTGGGCAGACTCACGAGGACGACATGCCGCAAAGCGCTGGCGCCGGTCGGCCGGGGGGGACATCGAGGCCGTCGGCGACCCCGGAGCGGCCGAGCCCGTGTGCCGCCCCGAGGGGGCTCAGCCATACAACCGGCGCGCACACACGGATCCCGCCAAACACCGCGCCGCCCGCCCCATGCTCCCGCGATCGTGACATCGTCAGACCCCTCCTGTATCGATACACTATCGATACCACGAGGACCCCGCTGCGCCCGCCCCTGGACGGACGGCGACCCCAGGAGGGGATTCACGAAGCGATCGCTCGGCTGCTCGGGCCGCCGGTCGCGCCGGACGGGCGAGCGAGCCTGGACCGATGGTCGGATCAGGATCGGGAATCTAGAAGGCGAATGGCACGTCGATCTGCAGGATCTTGTGCTCTGACGCCGTCATCGGATCATCGAGCCCCATCGCGAACGCGACCCCGGGGCGCAACCACATCTTCTCTCCCAGCTTGAAGTGGCCGCGCGGCCCCACGGCCACCGTCGTCGTCTCGCGCGTCGCGCGGGAGGCGTCCTTCTGCACGGAGACCGGCGTCGAGAGCCAGCGCTGGTGCCGGAGCTCGGCGCCGATCGACAGCATCGGGACGACGAAGTAGCCGAGGTGCACGCCGGCGGTGAAGTTCGTCTTCGACGAGTCCGGCTGCACGTCCTCCCCGCGGACGCGCACGAGCTGGAGCACCGTGGCCTCGATCTGCGCGGTGAAGCCGTGCGCTACATAGGCGAGCCCGACGCCCGGGAAGACCGTGAGGTCGTTGACGGCGAACATCGCGTTATCCATCGCCGAGCGGGCGTAGATCCCCGCCGTCCTCGCGGGGCCCATCTCCGGGCTCGGCGTGTTGCCGCCGCCGGAGCCCACGGGCACCGTGAGGCCAAGGAACAGGGCGAGTCGCAGCTCCGGCGTGAGCTTCAGCGCGTAGGTGGCGCCGACGACAGGGTTCAGGAACCCGAAGCCCGAGTCGCCCGCAGGCGGGGAGTTCGAGACGACGCCGAGCCGCACGAGCGGGGCCAGCTCGTCGGTCACCTTGTAGCTGAAGAGCAGCGTGGACGCGACTGTCGAGCCGGAGGAGCTCGCGGAAGGAGCGCTGTAGAAGGCGATCGCGGTGTCGGAGCGCACGACGGACACGGCGACCACCGGACGGAGCTGAAACGGCAACGAATACGGAGGCGGCTTGGGCTTGTCCGCCGGCGGCTCCGCGGCGGCAGGCTCCGTCGCGGGCTGAGCCGACGCCTGAAACGCAGGCAGACAAAGGAGGCTCGCGCCGAAGAGCACACGGAACAACGGACGACATGGATGCTTGTTGGTCATGGGCAGAGCAGGGGGTTGGGCTGGAGGACAACCGCTGTGGCCTCGTCGCCAGCGCAACGAGACGGCCTTCGGAACTGCCGTCGGCTCTGCTGAGCCTGCTCCCACTCTCCGCGCAGAGAGGTTTCGCAAAGATGACAGGGACGAAATGATGGCGCGTGTTCGACACCTCTGTTCGCCGGAGATGTCGTTACCTGCGCGCCGCGGAACCTCGGAGAAACCTGCCGGCCATCAAGACGAGCCGCGGGCGAGCGATGCGCGGAGCGCCGATCCGCCGCCGCGGCCGGGCCTTACCGCTCGAGCACCGTGATCGAGCGGTCCCAGTACGACGCGACCACCGCCCGCGCGCCGTCCTTCGAGACCGCCACGGCGCACGCGCCCTTGCCCGTGGGCAGCGACGCGACGACCCTCGGCGGGTCGCCCGCGATGACCACGACGCCGCTGCCGACCGGAGGCCACCGGGTCCCGCCGAGCGCCACGAAGAGCGTCTTGCGGTCGGGCGACGTGACGCCCGTCAGCGGCACCCCGCGGAGCGGGAGCGTGCTCTTCACTTCCATCGTCGACAGGTCGATGACGCTCGCGGTCCGCGCCTCGGCGTTGAGCGTGATGCCGTACCGGTCCTCATCGAGCAAGAAGCCCGCGGTCGGGCCGACGCCGACGGGCGTCTTCCTCGTCTCGGTCACCCCGGCGACGCTCAGCAGGATCGCCGTGTTGGACAGCCGATCGGGGAAGAACACGGCGCCGCCATCCCGCGTGATGTCGCCCTCGCGCGGCTCGCGCCCGACCGCGATGCTCCGCCGGGTCGCGCCGAACGGCGACTCGCTCGGATCGAACAGGTCGATCCACGCGCCCCCCGGCCGGCCCGCGTGCGTCAGCGCGCCGAGCGCCGCGATGTAGGGGCGCCCCTCGGCCTGCACGAGGAACAGCTGCCCCGTGGCGTGCGGGAGCGTGATGTTCGCGAGCCGCACCCCCGTCGGCAGCTCGAACTTCGTCACGCGCTTCGTGTCCGTCGTCGCCGCGACCACCGTCCTGCCGTCCGGCAGCGCCACGATGTCGCCCGGCGTGCGGCCGACGTCGAGCAGGACCGGATCGCGATCCCACGCGGTCGTGTCCATCACCGGGATCCGCGCGGCGTCCTCGTGCCGCAGCACCGCGACGTAGCGGTCGAACAGGAGCCGGATGTGGTCGCCCTGCGCCGGCATCGACGCCTTGTGGATGAGCTCGCCGCTCTGGAGCTTGTACTCGCGCAGCGAGGCGTCGTCGGCGCTGACGTAGATCGACGTGCCGCTCGGGTTGAAGACCACGTCGAGCGGGTGCACGTCCCCGATCCGGAACTCGCGGGCGCGCCAGCGGCCCTTCGGCTCCGCCGGGGGCGGCGCGGGCTCGGCGGCGTCGGGGCCGAACGCCGCGGGGTCCGGCGCGTCGTCCGGCGCGGCGCGCGAGGCGGCGCCCTCCGGCGCGAGCGCGGTCAGCGGCGGCGCCTCGCCGACGGGCGACTTCAGGCTGGTCAGGGTGGCGATGATCACGGCCGCGACGCCGCTCGCCACGGTCACCGCGGCCCGCGCCAGGCGCGGCTCGCGGCCGGAGAGCGACCCCACGGAGCCGCGGTGGCGCTCGCCGAGCCACCCCTTGCAGGCGCGGCACTTGCGCGCCCCCTCGACGATCCGCGCGCCGCAGCTCGGGCACGGGACGCGACGCTCGCTCATTGCAGCACCCATGCGACCTTGGCGCGATCGCCGAGCGCGAGCGCCGAGCCGCCGTCCGGGGCGAGCCGCACCCGCGTCGGCTCGCCGCCGAGCGGGTGGACCTTCGCCGCGTAGCTCTTCAGATCGACCAGGGCCACCGAGCCCGCCCCGTCGCCGCTCAGCGCGACGACCGCCTGCGCCCCGTCCGGAGCGATGGCCATGTCGAGCGCGCGGCCGGGGAACGTGACGGCGCGGAGCAGCTCGCGCTTCGACAGATCGAAGACCTGGATCGCCCGCCCCTCGTTGCACCGCACGATCGCGCGCCGGTCGCTCCGGACGAGCGCGATCTGCTCCGGCTCCCGGCACGTCGTGATGCGCGCCTCCTGCCGGACCGCGCCCGACGGGAGCCAGGTGAGCGGCACCAGGGTGTTCTCGGCCCGGAGGGCCACGAAGCCCGCCGAGCCGTCGGGGATCATGAGCGCGCTGGCCGGGTTGCCCACCATCGAGGTGCGCACGCGATCCTGCTCCGAGCCGAGCCGGCTCGGGTCGAACGGATAGGCGACGCCGCCCGACGGCTCGCCCTTGCCGGGCAGCGGGAGCTGGCCCGTCGTCGTGATCGCGCGGGTGCCGCTGTCGTCCACGGCCACCGGGCCCACGGCGTCGTCGCCGAACTGGATGCGCTCGATCTCGGCGTGGTACTCGGTCGCGAGGATCGCCACCGCGTGCGCCGCCGGCAGCGAGGCGAGCGCGCGCCGGCCCGAGGCGCCTACCTGGATGTCGCCCACGGCCTCGCCGAGCTCGATCGTCTTGAGCAGCCGCGTCGTGGCGGCGTCGATCACGTAGATGCGCGAGGGCGCGGTCGCGTAGACGACGTCGCCCACGCGGTGCAGGCGCCGGACGTGGGGCGCCTCGGAGACGAGGCTCAGCGCCTGGCCGGTCCGGGAGCTGCGCACCTCCAGGCCGGCGGACAGCGCGACCACGAAGCGGTCACGGTCGAGCGGGAGCGCGTCGAGCGCGTCCTTGGGGAGCGAGAAGGGGCCGGCGATCGAGGGCGCGTGCGTGTCGGCCAGGTGGCCGACGTCGTTCGGGCGCTGCCAGACGCAGCGGCCGAGCTGGCATGACTCGCCGCTCCAGCACGGCGCCCCGCACACCGGGGCCGGGGGAGCGACCGGCGACGCGGCCCGGGACGGCGCGAACCGGTGGGGCGCCAGGTAACGGAGCGCGCCGCCGGTGCTGATGAGCCCCAGGATCGCGCCGATCGTGACGAGCGGGCGCCAGTGGAGGGAGAGCCAGCTCGCGTCCTTGGGAGCATCGGGGATCGAAGGCGCCGTCGCCGTCCGCCTGGGCGCGTCGGCCGGCTCCCCGCACTCGGGGCAGAGGGCGACCCCGGCGGCGATGCGCTCGAGGCAGACAGGACAGGTCGCCTCGCCGGCGCCGGTCGATCGCCGGGGCGGCGGCTCCGTCCACGGGACAGGCACCGGGCTCGCCTCGGCGGCGTGGAGAGCCTCCCGCGCCTCAGCGGCGCTGGAGCCGGGCTCGGTATCGCTCCGCGTCTCGTGGTCCACTGCGCACCTGCGTCTCTTCCGTGTCCGTGACGAGCGGACCTCGCGTAACCCGAGCGTGCCCGGAAGTCGAGCCTTTCGTGCCGGCGCAGCGGCCCCGGCGACGTGGCCCAAGCCACGAGCGGCGCGCGCCGTGGACGAAACGACGTGGCAGGAGATCGCACCGCCACGAAAGATGCCTCGCGCGGCGGGGCGAGGGCCGCCGGCGCAGCAGAGGGGAGCATGGTTGTGGCCGTCAGCTCGGCATTCGGCCGTTGCGCGTCAGCTCGGGAGTCGGCCGGCGGCCGCCGGGTGGCCGAAGCGTCGATATCACCGAATTGACGTGCTCCCTGCGCCCGGCGCGCTTGCGCGCCATGACTCGCCGAGCGAACACCATCAGAAGAAAATCCCAGCACCATCAAAAGAATAGGCACATTTGCCGGGTGCAATTCCACAAGATAACGCACCACGTCAGCACGCCGGGAGGACACCCTCATGCTAATTTACCGGCGGGGTCTTGGGACGGCATCTTAACACGAGGTTGGCGATGAAAAAGACGGCTGGGTGCGTGGCGGCGCTTGCGCTTATGGGCGTGCTGGGCGCGTGTAGCGCAGAGAATCAGGGGAACAGCAGCAGCGGAGGCGACGCGTCATCGCAGGGGCAGGGCGCAGGCGGGCCCGGCGGGACCACCGGTGGGCCCAGCGGGACGGGCGGCTACGATGACAGCTTCGGCTCGGTCGATCCCACCGTCAGCAGCAGCGGTGTCGGCGGGAACCCCGGGGAGGACCAGGAAACCGGCAAGTCGTGCGACGGCAAGTTCACCGGCCGGGTGCGCGACTTCCAGGAGGCGCACCCCGACATGGAGCCGCAGGACGAGGGCAAGTGCATCAACTGCGACGATCACATGATCGTCACGGACACCCTCGGAGAGGACCTGAAACCCGTCTATGCCGGCGGGGCCGAGGGCACCACGACCACGACCGGCAAGGAGAACTTCGACGTGTGGTTCCGCGACACCGAGGGCGTGAACATGCCGATGAACCTCACGCTGCAGTTCGAGGACCCCGAAGGCGACGGCGTGTGGACGTACAACAACCGGGAGTTCTTCCCGGTCGACGAGGCGCTGTTCGGCAACGAGGGGCGGCCGCACAACTACCATTTCACCTTCGAGATGCACATGGGCTTCCAGTACAAGGGCGGCGAGCAGTTCACGTTCGCCGGCGACGACGACGTCTTCACGTACATCAACGGGAAGAAGGTGGTCGACCTCGGGGGCATCCACGCCGAGCAGCTCGAGGTCGTCGACCTCGACGACCTCGGGCTCGAGATCGGGAAGACGTATCAGCTCGACTTCTTCTTCGCCGAGCGCCACGTGACCGACTCTCACTTCCGGATCGACACATCGATCGAGTTCCTCAACTGCGGCATCCAGGTCAACTGACGCCGGCGACGGGCGAGGCCGCGCGCCTGGCCCTCCCGTAGCGCCTCGTCGGGGTGCCCCCTCCCTGCGACGCTCGCGCGCGCGGCGATCAGTCAGAGCAGGCGAACTGCGGCGGATCGCTCTCCATCACGGCGCAGCCCGAACCGCACTCCTCGAAACAGTCCATGCAGTCGGCGTACGAGGCGGCCCGCGCGGGCGAGGTGACCTCGCCGACGTGCTCGGCGCACACCTCCCTCGCCTTCTCCGTGTCGTAGCCGCCACAGCCGGACACGGCGCCCGCGACCGCGACGAGGACGGCGACCAACAGCGAGCTCTTCCTGTCCTTGCTCATATAGCTCCCTCTCATTCTGCGCAGGTGAACGTCTGCGGGCACGCCCCCGACGGCTCGCAGGCGTCGCCGCACTCCTCGTAGCAGCTCACGCACGCCTCGTGGCTCTCGTCGGTGGAGCAGGACGGCACCGCGTCGCGCAGCTGGGCACAGCGCTGCTGCGCCTCCTCCGTCGAGAGCCCCCCGCAGCCACCCGCGAGCGCGACCAGCGAGAGCAGCGCCGCGCCAATCCCCAGCCTTCGAGCCATCCAAGCCTCCCTTCGAGCCATCCAAGCCTATCCGAAGCGCCACGACAGGGCGCGGCTTTCCGGGGCGCGCGCTCAGCCGTCCGCCGGCCTCGGCACCGTGACGAGCCCGTAGGTCCCCGCGCCGCTCACCTGGATCCACGCGCGCAGCACCTGGATCGGCCGCCCCGCCCGCGCCACGGCGGCCACCGCGTCGCCGAGGTCGCGCGCGCACGCGGCGTGCAGGTCGTCGGTCGTCTCGTGGTCCTCCGCGGAGCGGCGGATCCAGACCGCGGTCGACGGCATCACCGCGCCCTCGTGCCTGTCCTGCCAGCGCCTGCCGACGAGGTGCGCGCGGAGGAGCTTCCTCGCTTCCGGGGGCGTGTCCGGGTGGAGCTCATACACCATCGTCGCGATGAACGACCTCATGCGCCCGAGCCTGCCGGAGCGCCGCGCGCCCGTCCAGACGGCGCGCTGCGCGCGTCCGCCGGACGAGCGGGCGGGCTCGCGCGGAGTTCCCGAGGGCAGGGGCGGCGGAACGGTGAAATAGTGTCGCGCCGATGCCTCCAAGCGACCTCGACCCCCGGCGCATCCTGCCGATCGCGGACCGGCTCCACGCGGACCCCGGCTACGCCGGCCGCGGCGTCACCATCGCCTTCCTCGACTCCGGCTTTTACGCCCACCCGGACCTCACCACACCCCGGAACCGCGTCCTCGCCTACCACGACCTCTTCGCGCCCGAGGCGGGCCCCTCGGCGCTCGAGCACGGGGACGCCTCGTCGTGGCACGGCATGATGACCTCGGTGGTCGCCGCCGGGAACGGCGCGCTCTCCGACGGGCGCTTCCGCGGCCTCGCCTGGGAGGCGAACCTCGTGCTGGTCAAGGTCGGCTTCGCCCACCGCATCATCCACGACGACATCCGGCGGGGCATCGAATGGGTGATCGCGCACCGCGAGCAGCACGGGATCCGTGTGCTCAACATCTCCTGCGGCGGCGATTACGAGGAGTCGTACCTGACCGGGAGCCTGTCGCGCGCCGCCGACGACGCGACCCGGCACGGCATCGTGGTCGTGGCCGCCGCGGGCAACGCGGGGCACGACCCGGGGCACCGCGTCCTGCCGCCGGCCAGCGCGCCGAGCGTCATCGCCGTCGGGGGGCTCGACGACGGCGGCGCAGGAGAGCAGACGTGGAACTACCACTCTTCGTACGGCCTCACCCTCGACGGGCTGCAGAAGCCGGAGCTCATCGCGCCGGCGATCTGGCTGGCGGCGCCCATCCTGCCCGGGACGCCGACGGCGGCGCAGGCGCAGCTCCTCTCGCTGCTCGACCGCGCCCGGGACGAGGAGCTGCCCGGGCTGCTCGTCGAGCACGCGTGCGTCGATCCGGACCTCGACGCCATCGCCGGCCGCGAGCCGTACCTCGTGCGCCAGCTCGCGGCGGCCAAGCTGCGCGACCAGAAGGTGATCTCCGGCAATTACAAACACGTGGACGGGACGAGCTTCGCCGCGCCGATCGTGAGCAGCGTCGTGGCGCAGATGCTCGAGGCGAACCCGCGCCTCTCCCCGCAGCAATGCCGGCGCATCCTGATGAAGACCGCGCGCGGGCTGCCCGGCATCGCGCCGGAGCGCCAGGGCTTCGGCGTCGTGCAGCCCCGCGCCGCGGTGGCCGCCGCGCGCGCCGCCGCGTGAGCTCGCCGGCGTCCACGCGGCGAAGAGGTCGCTGGCGCTCGAGCTGACCTGCGCCGTGACGTCGCGCTCGGAGCCGTCCTGGAAGCGGCCGATCGCCGCGAGCTGCACGGCGGCGGGCTCGCCGTGGGCGAGCGCGACGGACCTCCAGGTCGAGCTCCGGACAGGCAGGGTACCGCGCCGGTCTGACGGCCGGCTCGCCGGGACTTCGAGCACGAACGGCGCGAGGAGGCCCGGAGCCCGTTCGTCCACATCGCACGGGGCATCGCGGCACGAGGCGCACGCCGTATCCAACGGGGGGTGCGCGCCGTCGCCGCCGCCGTCCGACGGTCCGGCTCGCCGCGCGCGGCGGTGGTCAGGAACAGGCAGACGCGGCCAGCCTGGGGGAATACCTTGCGTACCCCGCCGCCGGCCGGTAGCTTCCGGAGCGCCTCAAGGCTCGTTCGTCCTCGACCTCTGATCCGGCCGCCTGCTGCAACGTGGTTGCCTCGTCCGAACGTGGGGTGACGGCCGGTCGTCGGGGAGCGTTTTCGCGTGCGGCCCGCGGCACGATCCGGGCCGTTCGCGAGGGAAGCGGGGATCGTGCAACGGGATTGGCGGCAGACATGAGCAAGCGGCTTTATGTGGGGAACCTGGCGTTCCATTCGACGGAAGACAGCCTGCGCACCGCGTTCGAAGGGGCCGGCGTCGAGGTACTCTCGATTCAGTTGATGACAGACAGGATGACCGGGCAGTCGCGCGGGTTCGGGTTCGTCGAGGTGAGCGATGCCCAGGCGCAGGCGGCCATCAACGCGCTGCACGGCAAGGACCTCGACGGCCGTACCCTGACGGTCAACGAGGCGCGCGAGCGCACCGGCGGCCCCGGCGGCGGCGGCGGCGGTGGCGGCTTCCGCGGGGGTGGCGGCGGCGGCGGCGGCCGTGGAGGTGGCGGCGGCGGGCGCGGCGGTGGCCGCGGCGGCGGCGGGCGCGACCGCTGGTAGCGCTGCAAGATCGACCCCGACGGCGCGGTCAGCGCCGCGCGGGGCTTCTCGCCGCCTCGACCACGGGCGCCGGGGCGCGGAGCGCAGGGGGATCCTCCAGGAAATAAAGCAAGAAACGCCAGCGCGAAGGCGCGGCGACCCGCGCAGGAGCCCGGCCAGCGATGGCCGGACTCCTGGCCGGGTAGAACAGAGCTAGCTGGAGCGCTTCGCCCCGGGGCGGCGGAACGGCGCGCGGCCGGCGAAGACCTGGCCGTCGCCGAGCGCGTAGGAGATCCGGAGCAGCTGGTTGTACTTCGCGACGCGATCCGAGCGGGACGCGGAGCCGGTCTTGATCTGGCCCGCGTTCGTCGCGACCGCGAGGTCGGCGATGAACGTGTCCTCGGTCTCGCCCGAGCGGTGCGAGATGATCGACCGGTAGCCGCCCTCGGCCGCCTGGCGGATGCACTCGAGCGTCTCGGTGACCGTGCCGATCTGGTTCAGCTTGATGAGGATGGCGTTGGCGAGGCCGTCCTCGATGCCCTTCGCGAGGCGCGCGGGGTTCGTCACGAAGAGATCGTCGCCGACGAGCTGGACCTTCTTGCCGAGCCGCTCCGTGAGCAGGCGCCAGCCCTTCTCGTCGTTCTCGGCGACGCCATCCTCGATGGACACGATCGGGAACGCCTTGGCGAGCTCGTCGTAGATCGCGACGATCTCCTCGCGGGTCTTCTGCTGCTTGTCGAAGGTGTACCGCTCGGTCTTCGCGTCGTAGAACTCGCTGAGCGCCGAGTCGAGCGCGACGCCGACGTCCTCGCCCGGGCGGTGGCCGGCGGCCTCGATGGCGCGCACGACGTACTCGAGCGCCGCCCGGTTCGACGGGAGGCGCGGGGCGAAGCCGCCCTCGTCGCCGACGGCCGTGACCATGCCGTCCTTCTTGAGCAGGCCCCTCAGGGTGTGGAAGATCTCGGTGCCCGTGCGCAGCGCCTCCGCGAACGACTCGGCGCCGTAGGGGACGATCATGAACTCCTGGATCTCGAGGCCGTTGTCGGCGTGCACGCCGCCGTTCAGGATGTTCATGAGCGGCGTCGGAAGGACGCGCGCCGCGGCGCCGCCGAGGTAGCGCCAGAGCGGCAGGTCGACCGTGTCCGCGGCGGCGCGGGCGGCGGCCATCGAGACGGCGAGGATGGCGTTGGCGCCGAGCTTCGACTTGTTGGGGGAGCCGTCGGCCTGGATGAGCACCTTGTCGAGCTCGGCCTGGTCGAGCGCATCCATCCCGAGGACGGCCGGACCGAGGACGGTCTCGATGTTCTTCACCGCGGTGAGCACGCCCTTGCCGAGGAAGCGCTTCTTGTCGCCGTCCCTGAGTTCGACGGCCTCGTGCTCGCCGGTCGACGCGCCGCTCGGCACGGCCGCGCGGCCCGTGCCGCTCAGCGTGGTGACCTCGGCTTCGACGGTGGGGTTGCCGCGCGAATCGATGACTTCGCGCGCGATGACGCTCTGGATCTCCGACATGACCTCTCCTCAAGGGGATCGCCTTCGCGCGACCCCGGCTGCTCTCGAAGGGGGCTCGAGAAGCGGCCGGAGCATAGGCACGGCCCCCCCCGGATGTCGACGCTCCGGTGCACCCGCGGCGCGCGGCGCGGGATCCGACGCGGACCGACGCGGACCGCCCGTCGACCTACGCGCGGCGCGCAAGGTGGACGCGCGCCCGGGTCGACGGTCGGTGCGCGCCTGGCGTAAGCTCGCGCCCGCGTGGAAACGTCCATCGGCGTCTTCGGTGAGGAGATGCTCCTCTGGCTCTGCATGCTCCGCCAGTCCCCGCGGCGGCCGCCGGCCGATCACGTGCTGCGGCAGGCGAACCTGCTGCTCGAGGAGCTGAAGGGGTCCAGGCTCGCGCAGGGGATGCCGATCGCGTCGGTCGACGACGGGATGTTCGCGATCGCCGCGTGCGCGGACGAGTTCGCGATGTCGCTGCCGGACCTGCGGCCGGTCTGGGCGCAGCGCCCGCTCCAGGCGTCGCGGTGGACGACCAACAACGCGGGCGTCGAGTTCTTCGAGCGGCTGGAGCGCGTCCGGAAGGGCCCGCTCCCGGTCATGGCGACGTACGCGTGCGTGCTCGGGCTCGGCTTCCGCGGGCGCTACGGGCTGCCGGGGCAGAACACCGACGAGCTGCTGCGGATCCGCCGCGAGCTGTCGCTCAAGCTCGGCGTGGATCCGGATCGGGACTGGAAGGGCGGGGTGCTCAAGCCGGTGCAGGTCGAGGGCGTCGCGGTGCAGCACCTCCCCACCCAGTCGTTCTGGCGGTCCGTCCTCGTCGGGCGGGCGCTGGCGTCGCTCGTCGCGATCGCCGGCGCGCTCGCGCTCGCGTGGACGATCGCCCAAAGGGTCCGATGAGCGGCTCCTTCGTTTACGAGCTGGCGAGCGTCCACACGCTGGTCGAGCAGGCGAACCTGGGCAACGACCAGGGGATCTACGCGGTCCCCTGCTACCTGGTGCTCGGCGAGCCCGGATCGGGCCGCTCCACGGTGATCCGCTCGATGAACCTGACGTGGCCCGTGAGCGGCGGGCAGCTCCCGATCGGCGTGCCCGGGGCGCGGTGCTCTTACTGGCTGGCGAAGGAGGCGCTCTTCATCGAGCCGGAGGCGTCGGTGCTCGGCCCGCGGCGGGAGCCGGCCGAGCTCTCGCGGCTCTGCGACGAGCTGCGCCGCTCGCGGGAGCGCGAGCCGATCGACGGCATCCTGCTCGTCCTGAGCATCGCGGAGTTCGTCGAGCTCGACGAGCAGGGGCTCGACGCGTACGCGAACCGCATCCGCGCGTACCTCGTCGAGGTCGGCCGGGCGCTGCGCGCCGACGTGCCGACGTACGTGGTGCTGTCGCGCTACGACACGCTCTGGGGCTTCGCCGAGGTGTTCCAGTGGACCGCCGAGCGCGGGCGCGAGGAGCCGTGGGGCTTCACGCTCCCGCTCGAGACGAGCCCGGACCACGCCGGGCCGCGGATCCTCCAGGAGCTCGAGGGGCTGAACGCGCGGCTGGAGTCGACTTGCCTTGCGCGGGTGAGCTCGGAGGACGCGCCCGAGGCGCGGACGCGGGCGTTCCAGCACCTGGCCGAGGTGCGGGCGCTGATGCCGCGGCTGCAGCAGCTGTTCGGGGTGATCGCGATGGCGAACGCGTTCGAGCGGGCGCCGTGGCTCCGCGCGGTGGCGATCGGCAGCGCGATGCCCGGCATGGGGGACCGGCTCCGCGCGGGGGTGACGCGGTTCATGAACATGGGGCTGGCGCAGCCGCCGAACGTGGCGGTCGCGATGCGGCCGGGGGGGCTGCCGATCCACGCGACCCTGAGGGCCGTCGTGCTGCCGGAGCGGGACATCGTGCCGCTCCGGCAGCGGTGGCGGGACGACCGGTTCACGCTGCTCTGCTTCGTGGGCGGGCTCTTGCTGCTGCTCGCGGCGGGGCTCACCGAGATCATCCTGCGCTACGCGATGTGAGCGGGCGCCGAGGGCGGCCCCGCCGGCCCCGGCCGTCCAGTTGACATGGCAACTCGTGGGCTCAAACGCCCCCGAGATGCAGGGCTCATCGGAGGCATGGAATCGACCTGCTGCCCAGGAGGCTCGCTCCGTCGAGCCTGGGCGCGCGCTCTCGGTGCGACCAGGCACAGCCCAGCTCAGGGGGTATCACGTCACCGCGAAGACCGGCGAGGGCCCGGGCTCCACCACGTATCGAGCCCATCGGGACGCCGACGGCATCGACGTGGCGATCAGGATGCTGCACACCGATTACGCCCGCGCCGGCGATATCATGCGCTTCAGGCACGCCTACCGCGCGATACGGCAGGTCGACTCGGCGAGGGTCGTCAAGGTGTACGCCGTCGAGGAGCACGAGGACGGGCTGGCGCTCGTCACCGAGTATTTCCCGAGCGCCCCGCTGTCCGCGAGGACGGCCTGCAAGCTGGGCGTCCGCGCGTCGCTGGACGTCTTGATCCCCGTGGCCGAGGCCCTGGCCGACATCCATCGCCATGGCCTCATCCATGGCGACGTGAGGCCTCCGAACATCCTGCTCGGAGAGGACGGTCAGGTGAAGCTCACGGGCTTCGGCGTGGAGTCCATCGTGACGCGCGAGAAGGAGGAGATCTATTGCCGCCGCGTCCTCTCGAAGGTGCTCCCCTATACATCGCCGGAGCAGACCGGCCGCATGAACCGGAGCGTGGATTACCGCACCGACATGTACTCGTTCGGCGTCGTCCTCTACGAGGTGCTCGCGGGGCGAAGGCCGTTCGAGGCGCTCGACCCCCTCGAGCTGATGCACGCCCACATCGCCGTGACGCCCGTCGCCCCCTCGGAGCTCGACCCGGAGGTGCCCGACGCGCTCTCCGCCGTCACGATGAAGCTCCTCAGCAAGAACGCCGAGGACCGCTACCAGTGCGCCGAGGGGCTGAGGGCCGATCTGGAGGAGATCCGAGCGCGATGGCAGCGCGGCGGCCAGATAGCAGCGTTCAGCCCTGGCCGCCACGACAGGAGAGACCTCTTCCGGCTCCCCCAGAAGCTCTACGGCCGCGAAGGAGACATCCGGAAGCTCGTCGACGCGTTCGACGACGTGCTGCGGGGCAAGCGCACGATCGTCCTCGTCTCGGGCTATTCGGGCATCGGCAAGTCGTCGCTGGTCCAGGAGATCTTGAAGCCGCTGGTGCGCGAGAAGGGCTACTACATCAGCGGGAAGTACGATCAGGTCAACCGCGACACGCCCTACAGCGCCATCGTCCACGCGTTCGACACGCTCGTCAGGCAGCTCCTCTCCGAGAGCGAGGAGCGGATCACGCGGTGGCGGGACGCCATCCTGGGCGCCCTCGGGACCAACGGACAGGTGATCTGCGACGTCCTCCCGTCGCTCGAGCACCTCATCGGCGAGCAGCCGCCCGTCCCCGCGCTCGGCCCGGTCGAGGCCCAGAACCGCTTCATCCTCTACTTCCACAACTTCGTGTCCGTCTTCGCCCGGCACGCCCACCCGCTGGCCATCTTCCTCGACGATCTACAGTGGGTGGACTCGGCCAGCCTGAGCCTGCTCACGAGCGTCCTCGCGAGAGAGGACGTGGAGTCGCTCTTCTTCTGCGGCGCTTACCGCGACAACGAGGTGAGCCCGACCCACCCCTTCCTCGTCGCCCTGGAGCAGCTCACGAAGGGCGGCCTGGAGGCGCGCGACATCGTCCTCGCGCCCCTCGGCCTCGCGCACCTGACCGAGCTCATCAACGACAGCCTGCAGACAAGCGGCGGAGAGGCGCTCGCGGGCGCGATCCTGAAGAAGACCGGGGGCAACCCGTTCTTCGTGAAGCAGTTCATGCGGCACCTCTACGACACGAAGGCGCTGGTCTTCGATCCACCGGCGGGCTGGCGCTGGGACCTGCCCCAGATCGAGCGGCTGGAGTGCACCGATAACGTCCTGAGCCTCATGGCGGAGACCATCCGGCGCCTGCCGCAGGCGACGCAGCGGGTGCTCCGGCTGGCCTCGGCGATCGGCAACACGTTCGAGATGGACGTCCTGAACACCGTCAGCGAGCGGCCCCCCGACGAGACGTACGCGAGCCTCGACCACGCCGTCGCCGAGGGCCTGATCGTGAGCGCGGACGAGCAGGTTCGATTCGCGCACGACAAGATCCAGGAGGCCGCGTACTCGCTGATCCCGGAGGGAGACAGGGCGGCGTTTCACTACCGGATCGGGAAGCTCCTGCTCGGCAAGCCGCGCTCCGACGAGGGGCGCGATCTGTTCGACGTCGTCAATCACCTGAACAGCGCCGGCGGTCTGATCCGCGCGCCGGAAGAGCGCATGGAATCGGCCAGGCTCAACCTCCAGGCGGCCGGGCGCGCCCAGGAGTCGTCGGCCTTCACCGCGGCCCTCAGGTACCTGGAACATGGCATATCCATGCTGCCCGGAGACGCGTGGACCTCCAGGTACGAGCTGACCTTCACCTACCACACGAAGAAGGGGCTCCTGGAGTCGCTCTGCGGACGCCACGACGACGCGCTCTCCACCCTCTCGGGGACCTTCGAAAGAGCGGTGGGGCGCCTCCACAAGACGGAGGTGCGCCGCCTGAAGATGAACGTGGAGATCCTGAAGAACGACCTGCCCGCCGCCATGGAAGAGGGGCTCGCCGCGCTCGGGGCGTACGACATCCACCTGCCGCCTTATCCGGACGACGACGCGCTCATGGCCGAGATGGAGCGGACGATCGCGATGATCGGCGACCGCCCGATCGCGTCGCTCGTCGATCTGCCCGCGCTCGACGATCCCGAGATCGCCGCCCTGCAGGACGTGCTCCAGGAGATGTTCTCGCCGACCTACCAGCTCGGCACGAACAACTTCGGCATCACGGTGATGAAGGCGCTCCAGAACTCGCTGACCCATGGCATCTCGAGGAACTCGATCTACGCCTACGTGAACTTCGGGACGCTCCTGTGCGCCGGGCTCGACATCGAGAAGGGGTACGAGTTCGGCCGGGCGGCGGTCCGCCTGAACGAGCGCCACCCGGACGCGAAGTCCGAGTCCATGCTGTGCAACATGTGGGGAGCGTGGGTCCAGCACTGGATGGATACCTACGAGAGCTCGAAGGCGTCCCTGCGCAAGGGCGTCCACGCCGGCATGGAGACGGGGCAGTACATCTGGGCCTTCTACAATGCGTGCAACGCGAGCATGAACGGCCTCCTCCGGGGGGAGCACCTCCACGACGTCATCGAGGAGGCGACGCTGTATCTGCCGCTCTGCAAGCTCGACAAGTTCAACGCGATCACGTGGATCGTCGGGGCCGTCGGGCAGCTCTGCGAATACCTGAGCACGCCGGACGAGGGCGACTGGAAGCGCGGGGCGTGGGTCGACATCGACGCGGTCACCGAGGCCGCCCGCAGCATCGACAACCGGGCGTCGCTCTACTTCGTGAACGTCTTCAAGGTCCACGCCGGCGTGTTCCAGGGCGCGTACGAGGAGGTGGCCGAGATCTGGGGCTCGACCGATCCGGCCAGCCTCGGCATGCTCGCCGCGTGGCACGCGAGCCCTTGTTATCATTTCTACGGCGGGCTTTCGTTCTCACGGGCCGCGTGCGCCGCCGCCCCCGCGCTCAGGGCGGCGTACCTCGCGAGGCTCGGGGACTGCGCGCGCAAGGTGGAGTCGTGGGCGGCGCTCGGCCCGGAGAGCCACCGCCACCGCAGCTTGATCCTGAAGGCCGAGGTCGCCCGGAGCGAGCGGCGAGAGGGCGCGGGCGCCCTCTACGACCAGGGGATCGCGGCCGCGCGGGAGGGCCATTTCCTGCACGACGAGGCGCTGGCCAACGAGCTCTGCGCTCGACACTACCTCGACCTGGGCAGGGCGTTCGTCGCGCGCGCCTACATGACCGAGGCGCACAGGCTCTATGCGCGCTGGGGCGCCGTGCGGCCGATGCTGCGCCTCGAGAGGGACTTTCCGCACGCGCTCGGGCCGGAGGCGCTGCGCAGGCGGACCGACCTCGCGCGGGACGGAGGCGCCGGCGTCCGCGGCGCCGCCGTGGGTCACGGCGCTCGCCCGGGGCTCGACTTCATGACCATGCTCAGGGCCTCGCAGGCGGTGTCTGGCGAGCTGAACCTCGACCGGGTGATCGAGGCCCTGCTGACGATCGCGGTCGAGCACGCGGGCGCCGAGCGGGGGCTGCTGATCCGCGCGTCGAGCGCCTCGCACGCCGCGCACGACGTCGAGGCCGAGGTCGTCACCCGGCGCGGCCGGGTCGAGGTCACCCTTCGCCAGACGCCCGTCACCTCGAGCGATCTCCCCACCGCCATCCTCCAGTACGTCATCCGCACGCGAGAGAGCGTGATCCTGGACGACGCCGCCGTGCCCAACCTGTACTCGGAAGACGCCTACGTGCGCGGGCGGCGCCCCCGCTCCGTGCTCTGCCTCCCCCTGGTGAAGCAGGGCACGCTGGTCGGCGTGCTCTACCTGGAGAACAACCTGACCCCGCGCGCCTTCACCGCGGATCGGATCGAGGTGCTGGAGCTCCTGGCCTCCCAGTCCGCCATCTCGCTGGAGAACGCGCGCCTCTACACCCAGCTCCAGCAAGAGAACGGCGAGCGCAGGCGGGCGGAGCTGGCGCTGCGGGAGAGAGAGGCGCGCATCCGGCGCCTGGTGGACTCCAACATCATCGGGATCGCCGTCTGGGACCTCGACGGCAGGGTCATCGACGCGAACGACGCGCTCCTGTGCATGCTCGGCTACAGCCGTGAAGATCTGACCTCGGGGAACATCCGCTGGGCAGATCTCACGCCGCCGGAGTTCAAGGAGACGACCCAGCGGACGCTCGAACATGTCCGCATGACAGGTGAATTCAGGCCGCTGGAGAAGGAGTATTTCCGAAAGGACGGCGGCCGCGTCCCGGTGGTGATCGGCGGCGCGCGGTTCGAGGGGTCGGAGAGCCAGGGGGTGGCGTTCGTCCTCGACGTGACCGAGCGCAAGCAGGCGGAGGAGCGCCAGAAGCTCCTGATGAACGAGCTGAACCATCGGGTGAAGAACACGCTGGCGATCGTCCAGGCGATCGCCGTGCAGACGCTCCGCATGGCGGACTCGCCCAAGGCCTTCACGAGCGCCTTCCTCGCCCGGTTGCTCGCCCTGTCCCAGACCCACAACCTCCTGAACCAGACCGCGTGGCAGGGCGCCGACCTCCACGACGTCGTCCGCTCCGAGCTGGCGCCGCACGCCAGCGGCGACGCCGAGCGCGTCCGCCTGGTCGGCCAGGACGTGCGCCTCCGCCCGGAGGCGGCGGTGACGCTCGGCATGGTCTTTCACGAGCTGGCGAGCAACGCGGCCAAGTACGGAGCGTTATCGCAGCCGTCCGGCCACGTCGCGGTCACATGGGACGTGATCACCCAGGCGCACGAGCGCCTGCTCCACCTGGAATGGCAGGAGACGGACGGGCCGCCTGTCCGGCCGCCGCGCCGCAAGGGCTTCGGCTCACGCCTGATCGAGCGCGATCTCGGGCGCCAGCTCGCCACGGAGGTGCGCCTCGACTACCTGCCTGGCGGCGTACGTTGCGTGATGGACCTGCCCCTCGAGCGCGTGGGCGTAGGATGAACCCGGTCCCAGGAGGCGAACGTGGGCTGGAGGGGCTGCGTGTCCTCATCGTCGAGGACGAGCCCATGATCGCCTCGTCCCTCGAGGACGCCCTGACCGACCTCGGCTGTGTGGTGATCGGCCCGGCGCTGAACATGAAGGACGCGACGCGCCTGGCCCGCGCCGCCGAGATCGACGGGGCGAGCCTGGACGTCAACATCGCCGGCGAGAAGGTCTATCCGGTGGCCGACATCCTGAGCGAGCGAGGCATCCCGTTCGTCTTCCTGACCGGATATGGCAAAGCTGGGTTGCGCGAGTCCGATCTCAGCCGTCCGGTGCTGCAGAAGCCGTGCAGTCTGGAGCGCTTCGAGGAGATCCTGGCGGGGTGGCGGTGAGCGATTCCACCGGGCTCCCGGGCGCAGCGGCGCCTGCGCGAGCTCGGCCCCGGCGCGCGCTGCCGAGGACGGCGCGCCCGTGTGGCGCTCCGCGCCGGCCTGCGCGGCGCGCCATGGCGGACACGGCCAGCGGGCGCGGCGTCGACAGGCCACGTCATCTACGTTGGTTCACGCTCGCGACACGGCACCACACTTGCAAGTCCGACGTTGGCAACGTTCGCAAGAAAGGAGGTTCTCATGGCGGAACAGCAGCGTCAGCCGACAGGCCAGGACGTGTCCGTGAGCAAGTCGCAGCAAGGCAAGCCCGGCAGCCAGGCGACAGGTCAGACCCCTTCCCAGGGGGCCGGCGGTCAGTCCACCGGGCTGCAGCGTCAGCAGGGCGGCGGTCAGATGGGGCGGTACGGCGCGGCAGGCGGCGTCTTCAACCCGTTCGCGATGATGAGCCGGATGATGGAGGACATGGATCGCATGTTCGACGACTTCGGCTTCGGAGGGTTGCTCTCGCCGTTCAGGCAGGGCCGCACGATGGGTGAGCCTGGTGGCGGCCGGGGTCTCTCGTCCCTCGCGGGCGGCCTCTGGTCGCCGCGCATCGAGCTGGGCGAGCGCAACGGTCAGCTCGTGGTCAAGGCCGATCTCCCCGGCGTCACCAAGGACGACATCCGGGTGGAGCTCCGCGACGACACCCTGATCATCGAGGGCGAGCGCCGGCAGGAGCAGCAGGAGCAGCGCGAGGGGGTGAGCTACACCGAGCGCAGCTACGGGTCGTTCACGCGCGCCATCCCGCTGCCCGAGGGCGTGCAGGCCGACGACGTGGACGCGAGGTTCGAGAACGGCGTCCTCGAGGTCTGTCTGAAGCTGCCGCAGCAGCAGCAGCGCGGCCGCTCGGTCGAGATCAAGAGCGGCGGGCCCTCGCAGGGGACGAGCGCTGGCGGCGGCCAGATGTCCGAGAAGAGCCGGCCCAGCTAGCCGATCTCGATCTGGGGCCCACCGGGGCGGCGGCGCGCCGCCGCCCCGGTGTCACCCGGCGGAGGGGGTCAATCGTCGACCGAGCGCGACCCGCAGGCGCGCGCCCCGGCCACGCCGCGCGGCGCGCCCTACTTCGCGTCGCGCGGCGCGCCGCCCCCGGGCGCCGCCTCGCGCCCTCCGAGGATCGCGAGCTCGGTCTCGATCCACCGGTCGAGCTCGCCCTGCAGGCTGAACAGCGCCAGATCGAACTCCCGCCCGTTGATGACGATGAACGGCGTCCCCGAGAGCCCGGCGCGGTCGGCCTCGGCCTTGTCGCGCGCGACCACCCGGGCGGCGGGCTCGCCCGCCATGTCGGCCTGGAACCGGGCCATGTCGAGGCCGACCTTCTGCGCGTAGCCGAGCAGGTCTTTCTCCTCGAGCCGCTGCTGGTTCTCGAACAGGAGGCGCTCCATCGGCCAGTAGCGGCCCTGGCGGTGCGCCGCGATGGCCGCGCGCGCCGCGGCGTCGGCGTGCGGGTGCGATCGCAGCGGGTACACCTTGTGGATCAGCCTGACGTACGGCGCGTGGCGCTCGACCACCTCGTCGAGGTGCGGGACCGCCCGCCCGCAGGAGGGGCACTCGAAGTCCGACCACACGACGATCTGGATCGACGCGCGCTCCGGCCCGCGAGAGGGCGAGTCGGCGAGGTCGATCTGCTTCACGTTCGGACCGAACCTCACGCCGTACGCGGCCTGGGCCTCCGCGCCGCTCGCGCCGCCGCGGATCTTGTCGGCGAGGAGCTGCGCGGCGGGCGCGCAGGCCGCGCAGGCGCGCGACTCGCGGACGCACTGCGCGAGCGACACCGCCTGATCGGGGCACGGCGCGTAGAGCTGCGAGACGAGCTGCCACCAGGTATCGCGCTCGCGGCGGACGAGCTCGGTCGTATCCACGCCGGGCAGCTGCTCCGGCGCGCCGCCGGGCGCGTCGAGCAGCGGCGCGCCGGAGGAGCTGCCCGGGGGCCCGGGGAGCGGGACCGCGGGAGAATCGGCGAACTGGGGTTCCTGCCGCTCCGCGCCGCCGCAACCCGGGAGCGCGGCGAGCGCGAGGAGCGCGGCGAGCGCGAGCCGTCGTGCACCTGATCTCGGAATGAACACGCGCGGATGCTACACCCCCGCCGCAGCCGGGCCAGGCCGAAGCGCCGCCCGAGGCGCGCGCCCGGCGCCGCCCCCTCAGAAGGCGCCGCGGAGGCCGAAGGTGGTGCCGCCCGGCGCGAGGGCGACGTGCGGCGCCAGCCGGAGCCGCGGCGGGCGGAGGCGGATGTACTCGTAGGTCTCGGCCGCCGTGGGCTGCTCCTCGTACTCGAGGAGCGCGACGTCGAGGATGTTGGCCGTGATCAGCCCGAGGCCGCTGCCGATGTACATGCCCCCGAGCGCGCCCCAGTCGCCGGCGTCCGAGGCGCTGCCGATGGCCACGCCGATCAGGCCGCCGCCGATCGTGCAGCCGGCGTTGAGGCCGAGGCTGACGAAGCCCATGCCGAGATGGCCGTTGGCCCAGTGGGTGACCGGGCCGCCGAGCATGACGGAGCCGGTGGCCATCCAGCCGAACACCTCGTTCTCCGTGGTGGCGGCGAGGGGCCCGAGCACGACGGTCCCGCTGAGCACGAGGAGGTGCTGCCAGCCGTACCAGGTGCGCTTCGGCTCGGATCGCTCGCGACCAGGAGCGCTCCCGGGCTGCCAGGGACCCGGGCTCGTCGTCCACCGCGCGGGCGCCTGGGGAGCTCCGGTCGGCGCAACCCCGGCTGGTGGCGCGCCTTCGTCGCCTGGCGCCGTCGGCGGCTGAAGGGGCGCTGCCGCGGCGACGCCCGGAGCCGGCGCGGGCGGCGCCGCGGCCGGACCGCTCGGCGGCGCAGCGGGCGCAGGTGAGGCCCCGGACGCAGGCTGCATGGCGCTCGCCGGTGCCACCGTGAGCACCACGGCCGTTGCGCAGACGATCCGCAGCCCATCGCGAAGCATGCCTGTCATCCGGCGATACTCGCTTCGTTCTTTCTGCGCTCGCAACCTCTTTTGCTTCCTTCCATTCGGCCGCTGCGCTCGAATCCTGCGCCGCATTCCTGCGATCGGCGATGGATGGCTGCTCGGCGGCGCGCGCCGTCAGACCCAGCGCCGCGTCGACCGGGCGTAGGTCTCGTAGGCAGCGCCGAACCGGGCGCGCAGCCGCCGCTCCTCGAACGCGATGTACCAGCGGTCGACGATCGCGACGAAGACCGCCGCGAGCAGGAACGACGTCGCCGCGCCGCTCAACGCCGCCATACCCGCGGCCGCGAGGCCCATCCCGAGGTACATCGGATTCCTGGACCACCGGAACAGCCCGCCGGTCACGAGCCGCGTGGGCTCGGCAAAGGTGTTGATCTCCGTCGCGGCCCGCGCGAACTGCGCCCGAGCCGCGACCGCCATGACGACGCCGATCGCCAGCGGCAAGGCGCCGAGCCAGCGAGTCGACGCCGGGAGCACCGGCGGGAACGGCAGCACGGCGTGAGTCAGCCACATGACCGCCACCACGAGGAGGAGCAGGACCGGCGGGAGCAGATTGCGCGAGGGTGCGTTCGAGGTGATCATGCCCCACCAGTCTAGCGACAGGGCAAAACGCGGAGACTCGCGTTCGGGAGAGACGATGAAGCGCCCAGAAAAGCCGCGCAAAGAGCCTCGCCAGGCGCGCTCGCGCTTCCTCGTGGAGACCATCGTCGAGGCCGCGGCTCGCGTTTTCGACGCGCACGGCTACGACGGGGCGAACACGAACCAGGTCGCCAAGGTCGCAGGGGTGAGCGTCGGGTCGGTGTACCAGTACTTCCCGAACAAGGACGCCCTCGTCACCGCGCTGCACGAGCGCCACGTGCGCCACATGCTGCGGCTCGTCGAGCAGGTGGACGCAGCGGCCGACGGCGTCTCGCTGCGCGGAGCGACGGAGGCGCTCGTCGAGAGGAGCCTCGAGCTCCACCGGTCGGAGCCGCGGCTGCAACGGCTCCTCCACGCCGACCTCCCGACGCTGGAGCAACAGCGCACGCTGAGCGCGGCCAGCCGGGCGGTCGTCGATTGCACCCGGCGGCTGCTGTCGCGCCACGGTTCGGAGATCGTCCAGCCGGATCTCGATCTCGCCACCTACGTTGTCCTGCGCATGTTCGAGGAGCTCGTCCACGCAGCGGCCCTCGATCCGCCCGCGGGCGTCGACGACGGCGCGCTCCGGCGGGCGATCACCGACGCGCTCATGGGCTATCTCACCGTCGGCGCACCATCAGCGCGGGCGGCGAGCCCCGCGGACCGGCCATAGACGCGATGCCCCTTCCTCGCGGCGCGGACGCGGGAGCCACGCGGGACGCCAGCTTGTACAGCGACGATCCGTCCGGTGGACGACGGGCCCGCGACAACTTGCCGCATATTCCGCGCACGGCAGCCGTGCCACAGGTCGTGCGCCGGGCAGCCAGCAAGGGGGCCCTGCGCGTTCCTTCGGAGGCACGACGACCACCATGACCCAATCGCCGAGATCCACCTTGCTTGCGCTGGCGCTCGCCAGCTTCACCGCCTTTGCTCCAGGCTGCGGCGACGACGACGCTGTGACGCCGGCTGGGTCCGGCGGCGGCGGCGGCGAGTCTCCCGCCGGGACCGGCGGCTCCGGCGGCGAGGAGCCCGCCGTGACCGGCTCTGGCGCGGGCGGCGGCGGCGAGCCCGTGGATGACGAGGACAGCGACCACGACAGGGACGGCTTCACCCCGCGCGAGGGCGACTGCGACGACTTCAACAACACCGTCCACCCCGACGCCGAGGAGCGCAATCTCGATAACGTCGACTCGAACTGCGACAAGTCCGACGCGCCGGTCAAGACGCTCGTATGGAACGCTGGCCCGGAGCCCGACCTGGTGGACGCGATCGACCTCATGGACGAGGACGGCGACGGCCAGATCTCGCTCGCCGAGTTCGCCGCGGCGTGCGCCAGGTCCGCGTCGCTGACGGGCCCCGCGCGCCCCGGCGTGGTCCAGATCAATTCATCCTGCAGCCACTCGAACAGCTGCCGCGGCATGGTCTACCAGTCCTGGAACGAGCTTTACGAGCATACCTGCCGCGCCATGAACGGATGCTCGGGCTGGAGCTGCGTGGAGACCGCCGAGGATCAGGATCGAGACGGCCCCGCGGCGTTCAAGGCGGCGACGTGCGACCACTGCCACTCCGGCTCGGCGGGCTCGTTCGGCGTGAAGGTGCGGCCCACCGAGGACATGGCCACCTACGTCGCCGAGTTCTGGGAGCGCCGCTCGGATCTCTACCTGCAGTCCATCATCGCGTTCGGGATCGACGGCGTCCACCCCGAAGGCTACGCCTACTCGAACATGCCCGGCTCCTACCACCTGCTCTCGCTCGCTGAGATCGATCGGCTGATCGCCTACCTGCGCACCCTGACGCCCGAGGGCAAAAGCTTCGACCCGATGGCGCCAGCCGACCCCATCGAGCCGAGCAACTGAGCCGCCGATGAGCGCGCCGCGAGGCCTGGCCGGCAGCCAGGCGCCCATGGAGCGTGCGCTCCCGCGAGGCGCGCTCGGCCTCGGGCTGCGCCCGCCGCACTACGACGCGATCGAGCGGCTCCGGCCCCCGCTGGGCTTCTTCGAGATCATCGCGGAGAACTACCTCGGCGCGTCGCCGCTGCCCCGGGAGCGGCTCCGGCGCATCGCCGAGCGCACTCCGATCGTCGCCCACGGCGTCTCGCTGAACCTGCTCGGCGAAGCCCCCCTCGACCGGGATCACCTGTCCCGGCTCAAGGATCTGATCCAGGAGCTCCGGATCCCCTATTTCACGGATCACCTCTGCTGGACGGCGTTCGAGGGCGTGACGCACCACGACCTCCTGCCGGCGCCGTACGATCCGGAGCTGATCCCGTACGCCGCCGGCCGGGCGTTCGAGGTCCAGGAGGCCCTCGGCGTCCCCTTCGGCATCGAGAACCTGTCTTCCTACGTCGGGTGGGAGCGCGACACGATGCCTGAGTGGGAGTTCTATCGCCGCGTGATCGAGGAGTCCGGCTGCTGGTGCATGCTGGACATCAACAACGTCTTTGTCTCCAGCGAGAACCACGGGTTCAATCCGCGCGAGTACCTCGACGGCGTGCCCTGGCACCGGGTCTTGCAGGTGCACCTGGCCGGCCACCAGGTCTTGCCCTCGGGCCTGCGGCACGACACCCACGATCGTCCGGTGTGCGACGAGGTATGGTCTCTCTACGAGGAGGCATGGCGCCGGGGCGGCCCTTTCCCGACGCTCCTCGAGTGGGACGCGGAGATCCCACCCTTGCACATCGCGCTCGCGGAGCTCGACAAAGCGCGGCAGGTGCGATCGCCATGAGCCCGAAAGGTGGAGATCCTCCGGGCTGGCTGCGGGAGCTCCAGCGCGACTTCACCGCCGTCCTCCGAGCGCCGCTCGACTCGAGCGCGGGCCGGTTCCGGGAGCGGCAGGAGCGGTATCCCGCGGGGCTCGTGGCGCAGGTGAAGGGCGGCCCCGGGGGCCTCGCGCCGGCGGAGCGGCTCGCGATCTATCACCGTCAGTACTGGATGCGCCTGTTCACCGGCCTGCAGACGAGCTTCCCGCGCGTGTCGCGGGCGATCGGCTGCTGGCACTTCAATCACCTGGCCGCGCTGCACCTCGAGGCGTGCCCGCCCCGTCACATCGATATCGACAAGAGCTCGTGCGGGTTCGCCGAGCGGCTCCGCAGCGCGCTGCGCGGCCCTGACGGCGCGCGCCGCGGTCGCCAACCGGAGCGCCCGGCGCGCGGGCACGAGGACGCGTGGCGCCGGCGGCTCGAGCTCTCCAGGGCGCCGCTCGCGATGGTCCGCCAGGCGCTGCGCATGGACGAGGCGGAGCGGCTCGCCTGCGAGTCGCCGTTCGAGGGCCTCTGGCGGCCGACGCCGGAGGAGCTCGCCACGCTGGCCGAGGCGCGGCTGCGCTTCGCGGTCTCCTTCACGCTGACCCACGAGGACTGGGACCTCGCGCGCTTCTCGCGGCTCGCGGGCGGCGATCTGGACGAGGGCCCCCTGGACGCGAGGCGTCGCCACGCGTCCACCCGCGCGTGGGTCTTCGCCCGGAGCGCCGCCGGCACGACCACGACCTCGGTGGATCCGCTGTTCGCCCGCCTGCTCGAGCGCTGCCGGGAGCTGCCGTTCGGGCAGGCCCTTGCCGCCGTCGAGCAGGGCTGTACGGCGGCGGAAGCAGCGCAGCTGCGGGCAAATCTGCAGGGCTGGATCGCGCTCGCCCTCTCGAGCGGCTGGTGGACGGGCCTCGCCGGCGTCGGGACCGCTAGCCGCGGTCCGTCTTCTTCAGCTCGCCCTTGAACCGCCACTCCACCGCCGCCTTCACGCCCAGCGTGATCACCGACACGCCGGCGAGGAGGCTGGCGACGGCGAACGCGGGCACGACGCGGACCATGTTGGCGTAGTAGACGCGCTCGACGTGGAGCGGCAGCGTCACCTGATCGGACGAGCCCGACGAGACCACGTACACGGCGCCGAACTCGCCCATCGCCCTGGCGGTGCACAGGATGACGCCATACAGGAGGCCCCAGCGGATGTTGGGCAGCGTGACGCGCCAGAAGATCTGCCATCCGTTCGCGCCGAGGACGCGGGCGACCTGCTCCTCCTCGGTCCCCTGGGCCTGCATCAGCGGGATGAGCTCTCGCGCGACGAACGGGAACGTGATGAACACCGTGGCGAGCACGATGCCAGGAAGGGCGAAGATGACCCGGGTGGAGACCTCGAGGCTCGTGAACCCGAGGCTCACCGCATAGGTCCTGTTCACGAACGCGCCGAAGAACCCGTTCGCCCCGAAGAGCAGGACGAAGCACAGGCCGGCGACCACCGGTGAGGTCGAGAACGGCAGATCGATCAGCGTGACGAGCAGGCTCTTGCCCCGGAACTCGAACTTGGCGACGGCCCACGCCGCCGCGACGCCGAAGAGCGTGTTGAGCGGCACCGCGATGGCCGTGGTGAAGAGCGTGAGCTTCACCGCGTGGAACGTCGCGCGGTCGAAGACCGCCTGTCCGTAGGCCCTCAGCCCCTCGCTGAAGGCGTGCCAGAACACCACCCCCAGCGGGAGGACGAGGAACACGCCGACGAGCGCCACGCACAGGCCGATCAGCAGCCGGCGCGCGCCGCCGCCCTCGGCGGAGAATGCCTTGCCTGCCCGGGAGCGCGCGGCGAGCATCTCGTGCCTCGGGTCCGCCGGCCGCGGGCGGTCAGCCCGCCGCCCTGCCTGCGTGGGCGCGCGCGGCGGCGCGCTGGAGCAGGTTGATCGCGAGGAGGAGCGCGAAGGACGCCGCGAGGAGCAGGACCGCGACCGCCGTCGCGTCGGCGTAGGTGCCAGTCTCGTTCACCTCGATCATCTTGATGATCACCTGGGACGCGATCTCGGTGTCCGGCCGATTGCCCGAGATGAAGATCACCGACCCGTACTCGCCGAGGCCGCGCGCGAGCGCCAGCGCGAACCCCGTGAGGAGCGCCGGCGCGAGCTCGGGCAAGACGACGGCGCGGAAGATCTGGAGCCGGCCGGCGCCGAGCGTCGCCGCCGCCTCCTCGACGTCCCGGCTCAGGTCCTCGATCACCGGCTGCACCGTGCGCACGACGAACGGCAGCCCGACGAAGGCCATCGCGATCACCACCCCGAGCGGCGCCAGGGAGATCCTGTCGTACACCGTCCACTCGATCGGCAACTCGCGCCACCCGCCGTGCGCGAACCCCCGCCACGCGGGCCACGGATACCGGAAACCCAGCCCGGAGAGCCACCCGCCGAGCAGACCGCTCTCGGCATACAGCGTCGAGAGCGCGATGCCAGCCACGGCCGTGGGCAGCGCGAAGGGCAGGTCGATCACCGCGTCGATCACGCGCGCGAACGGGAACGTGTACCGGCCGAGCACCCACGCGATGAGCAGGCCGACGACGACGTTGAGGAGCGCGGCGACGAGCGAGGCGCCCAGCGTGAACCGCACGGCCGCGGCGACCCAGCCGCTCGTGATCACCCGGAAGAACCGCTCCCACCCGAGCTCCGCCGTCTTCAGGAACAGCGCGGAGAGCGGCAAGAGGACCACGAGGCTCAGGTAGAGCACCGTGACGCCCAGCGAGAGCGAGAGCCCAGGGAGCACGCGCGCGCGGCGCGACATCACTTCTTCCGCATCTTGTCGAGCTCGGCCCCCTGGCTGAAGTGGACGCTCATCACGGTCGGCCAGTCGCTGAAATGGTCCTTGAACCGGAACAGCGAGAGCGGCCTGAGCCGCTCCGCGTGCTTCTTCGCGATCGCCTCGCTGTACGGGCGGTTGTAGCGCTTCGCGATGAGCTCCTGGCCCTCGTCGGAGAAGTGGAACTGGACGTACGCCTCGGCGACGTCCTTGACGCCGTGCCGCTCGGCGACCTTGTCGACGACCGCGAGGGGGACCTCGATCGTGATCGAGTCCGAGGGGACGACGACCTCGAACTGGTCGGCCGTGGCCGGATCGGCCGCGATCTGGAGGATCTCGTTCTCCCAGCCGAAGAGGACGTCGCCCGTGCGCTGCACGATGAAGCGGGTCGACGAGCCGCGCATGGCCGGGTCGAGGATGGCGTCGTCATAGACCTTCGCCGTGAACTCGCGCGCCGCGGCCTCCGCGTCCGTCCGGCCCTCGGCCTTCGCCTTGCGCGCGGCGTGCGCCCAGGTCGACAGGTAAATCCACCGCGCCCCGCCGCCGGTCTTCGGATCCGGGCACAGCGCCACGACCTCGGGTCGCGCGAGGTCCTCCCAGCCCTTCACCTGCTTGGGGTTGCCCTTGCGGACCAGGAAGATGACGGCGGACGTGTACGGCACCGAGCCGTTCGGCAGGCGCTCCCGCCATGTCGCGGGGAGCAGGCCCGCCTTGGCGATGGTGTCGATGTCGAAGTCGACCGACAGGGCGGCGACGTCCGTCTCCTTGCCGGCCGCGATGTCGCGCGCCTGCTTGCCCGACGGGCCGTGATCGGTCTCCACGTCGACGTCCCTGCCGGTCGTCTGCTTGTACCACCGCTCGAACGCCGGATTGAGCTCCTGGTAGAGCTCGCGGGTGGGGTCATAGGATGCGACCGAGAGCTTCGCGACCCGGCCTTCCGCGCTCGCGTCGGGCGCGGTCGCCGTCGTCTTCTCCTCGCACCCGGCGGCGGCCAGGAGCAGGGTGCCCAGCGCGAGCGCGGAACGGAGCAGGGCTGTCTTCATCGATCGTCGCCTCCGGGGGGAACGGCGGCCACTCTACCGCCGAACAAGGCGCTTGTCGCGACGAGTGCGCCCGCGCGATCCAGGCGCGGGCGACGGCCTCCGGCCGCTCATCCTCGTCGATCTACAGCGGTTTCCGCCCACCTCTGCGACGTGCAGAGCAGAGCGGCGGTCATACATGCAGAGCAGAGCGGCGGTCATACATGCAGAGCAGAGCGGCGGTCATACATGCAGAGCAGAGCGGCGGTCATACATGCAGAGCAGAGCGGCGGTCATACATGCAGAGCAGAGCGACGGTCACCCGCACAGGAGACGGGCCCAGATCGGCGTTTTCGGCGCGCAAGCGCACTCCGGTGCGCTGAGCACCGAAAACGCCGAGGTGGGCCCGTATCCGAAGCGGGTGACCGTCGCTCTAGGCGGCCGCGCTCCCGCGGCCGGATGCGCCGTTTCCCCCGTCGTTGAGCTTCGCTTCGTGCTTTGCGACCCACTTGCGGAGCCGCTGCGACAGCGGTGACCGTCCGTTTTCGTAGTTGGCGACCGAGCTGCGCGCGAGGCCGAGCTTTTCGCCGAGCTCGGCCTGCGAGAGCCCGAGCTTCTCGCGAAGCACCTTCAGCGTCGTCGAGCCCGCCGCCGCTTGCGCGCGCGCCGGCGCGCTCGGACGGGTGGGCGGCACGGCCTCGACCGCGCGCCCGGCGCGCTGCGTGCGCTCGACCGCCACCGGCTGCGACTCCGTGCGGGCGCCTTCCGGCGCGGTGCGCCGCGCGACGGGCGCTCGGACGCTGCTCGTGCTCCCCGCGAGCTTCTCGCCGCAAAACGGGCAGAAGTCGAACGCGAGGACCTTGCCCGCGTCGGTGCGGAACTCGACTCCCTGGATCGACGCGGGGATCCCTTGCGCGCGGCGCTCTTCGCTCGCCCACCCGTACACGAGCGTGAGCCCGCGCTCCTCTTGATTCACCGGTAGCCCGGTCTGACTCATCCGAAGGCAGACCGTCCTGCCGTCGCGCGTGCACTGTCGTCCGATCATGGGCATCGTCATCTCCTCTTTTCCGTGCGGGCGCAGGCGTACCCGGTCGAACTTTTGCGCAGTACTGCTCACCTGTCAAGGTGGACACACGCCAGGTCGAACTTTTGCGCGATACTGTTCATTTGTCAAGGCAGAACAACGGGGAGCCTGGGCGAGGAAGAGGCGATGATGTAGGGATCGTCCACGAGCTCGTCCTCGTCCTTTTCACTTGTTCACTTGTGTTCACTTGTCAGCTCCAGCGTGAACCCGCGCGCGGAGTGTCCACGTGCCCTCGCGTTCCTGGGGGAGCTTGCAGCCGATGAGCCCCGTCAACGTTTACCACTGCCAGCGATGCATCGCGCCGCTGGAGGTCCCGCCGGGCAGCCGCACGATCGTGTGCCGTTACTGCGGAACACACAACGAGCTGCAGCGCCCAATCCCGTCCGTGGCCGCGCCTCGCCCCGCTGCGGCGCCGAGCCGTCGCCCCGCTGCGGCGCCGAGACGCACGTTGGCGGCGATCCTCCTCGGGGTCGCCATCGCGATCGCCATGATCGTGAGCATCGCCGTGCTGGCCCCGCGGGGCGCGCGGGTCCCCGAACCGTTCCGCGGCCCGCTCGAGCTGGAGTGGTCGAACGAGCGCAAATTCGTCGTCAAGTCCGACGAAGCGCTCCACGGCGACGTCGCCATCTTCGAGGGCACTTACCAGATCACCTTCCACAGCTTCCCGGAAGGCACCAGGTGGAAGGTCGGGGAGAAGAGCGGGCGCATCGAGAGCACTATCTATGACATCATCAAGCTCGACAATGTCGAGGGCCAGCTCGGAAGAGTTCCAGTCGCCAGGTACCGCGATACCCTGCTAGGACCCAAGGCGAAGCTCGAGATCGAGCTCCCCTCCGGACAGGCAGCTTCCATCGAGCTGCGCCAGGTCGACGCCGCCATGTCCGTCCTGTCGGTGCTCGATCGCGTCAAGAATGGGCCGGTCCTCTTCGAAGGCGAGCCGAAGCAGGAGAGCGATCTGAGCAGCGTGCTCCTCCTCGAGACGGCTTCCATGAAGCTCTTCGGCCAGGCGGTCCTTCTGCAAGACGTGGATCTGGTGGCCATCACGCGCCGGCTCCCGGAGATCAAGGGCCGAAAGACGTGCACCGGGTACAAGGACCGCGCGGGCGAGCCGCTCGCCGACCTGACGATCCGGTTCAAGGAGACCGAGGCCACCGTGCTCGATAGGCGGACCGGGGCCGTCGTGCAGAAGAAGGTCTTTCCGCCGGATGAAGAGTGCCCGATGTTCCGGTTGTCGATCGACGGCGATCGCGAGCGAGAGCAAGACAGCTACCCGCCGACGCGGGACATCGAGTCATGGCTGAGCTCCTTGGTCCAGCGTTAGCCGGCCGAGACGACGGGCCATGTACCGCGCCGGCGACACGCCGAGCGCCTTGCGGAACATGGTGACGAAGCTGCTCGCGCTCTCGTAGCCGAGATCGCTCGCGACGCTCTGCACGCTCGCTCCGCGCGAGAGCCGCTGGAGGGCCAGGACGATGTGGAGCTGCTGGCGCCAGCGACCGAAGCTGAGGCCGGTCTCCCGGACGAGCAGCCGGTTGAGGGTCCGTTCGCCGACGCCGATCCGGCGGGCCCACGTGCCCATCGTCGCGCCGTCGGCGGGGTTCTCCGCCATCGCATCGACCAGCTTTCGGAGGCGCTGATCGGCCGGCATCGGCAGGCGATGTTTCTCGATCGTCGCCGCCGCCAGCTCGTCGAACAGGACGGCCACGAGCCGCGCATCCGGCCCGTCGAGGTCGTACAGCGCGGGGCGCGCCGCGAGACGGACGAGCAGCTCGCGAAAGAGCGGCGTGACCGAGACGGCGCAGCACTCGGCCGGCAGGCTCGGAGCCACGTCCGGCTCCATGAAGACGCCGTAGCCCTCGAGCGGCGCGCGCCCTCGTATCTTGTGGAGCACTCCGGCGGGGATCCACAGCGCCGAGCGCGGTGGGACGATCCACAGGGCGTTCGACGCCTCGCACGTGACCTCGCCGCGCTCGAGGAAGAACAGCTGTGACTCGCGGTGGCTGTGGAACTCGCTCTCCAGCCCGCCGGTGACCATGCTCAGGCCGACGGCGTTGGCGGGCCGGGCGAGCGTGCTTCGCCACTGGCCACGATCCTCGCGCGCGAAGCGACGCGAGAGCGACTCCATCGCCTCGGCCGCCGACGCGCGTGGCTCGTTCGCGATCTGGACGTCGCCGTGAAAGGTCCACCCGGGGGAATCGATCGACGACGACGCGGGCGGGGCTGACGAGCCTTTCGTGGTGGAGCCGGCGGAGGGCGATGCCGATGCCGATGCCGTTGATGACACGGGCGACGCGGGGCGCTTCCTTCGCTTCGAACCCATGGCCGGATTGCAAAATAAAATGTCCTCATTTCGGAATGCGGTCAAGTTCGCCGGCTGCGATGGTTCCTCTGCGCGCTCTGGCGGCCGTGCCGGACTCCGGCGGCCGTGCCGGAGCCCGGGAAACCGCTCTTCGGTGGGCAGGAAGGCAGAGGCTCTTCGATGCGGAAGGTGATGACCGCGCAGCAGATCGAGGCGATCGTCGGCGCCCCGATCCCGGCCGTGCGCATGAAGCAGATCGGCGCCCTGGACGAGGGATGTCGGCGCGTCCTCGCCAATGCTCCGGTCGCCGGCTTCGGTTTTCGTGACGAACAGGGAGGCTGGCGCAGCACCTTCGTCGGAGGCGCCCGCGGCTTTGCGCACGTGGAATCGCCGAAGCGCGTCCGGTTCGAGCTACCGGCGAGGCACCCGACGCCGAAGTCCGGCAGCGGCGCCTCGTTCGTCTTCCTCGTGCCGGGGATCGGCGAGACCCTCCGGCTCAACGGCTCCGTGGCCGAGCGACGCGGCGGCCGGATCGTCGTCACCGTCGAAGAGGCCTTCGTGCACTGCGCGAGGAGCATCCTCCGATCCCGCCTCTGGGAGGGGCCGCGCGCTCGCGCCGCGGCCGCTGTCGAGCCGCCATTGCCGCGTGATGGCGCGCGCCACGAAAGGGAAGGCGGACCCCTCGGCGATCCGAGCGTTGCTCGCTTCCTCGCATCGAGCCCCTTTGCCGTCCTCTCGTCGTGGGACGCTGCGGGCTCGGGCGATACGAGCCCGCGAGGAGATTTCCCGGGCTTCTTGCGGATCCTCGACCGCGAGACGCTCGTCATCCCCGATCGCCGGGGAAACCGGCGGACCGATACGTTCCACAACGTCGTGACGTGCGACCAGGTCTCCCTCGCGGCCGTGGTTCCAGGGCGCGACGACGTTCTGCACGTCAGCGGCACGGCGTGCGTCACCGACGAGCCGGCGCTCTTGTCGACCATGGCGCTCGCGGGAAAGCCACCGCAGGCCGCGCTCGTCATCCGCGTGGAGCGCGCGGAGCTCCTGGCGAACGAGGCCCTGCAGCGGTCGAAGATCTGGCAACGCTCCGCCGACGTCGACGCGGGCGCCGTCCCCGATCTGATGGCGCTGGCGACTCAGCACCTTGCGCTCAACAAGGGCGGCGGCGCGAAGGCGACGATGATTCGCCTCCTCGGCAGCGGCGCCGGCGCTTTCCCGAGGCTCCTGCGCTGGCTCATCGATCTCGGTTACCGCAAGGGGCTGACGGACGAGGGCTACGACCGCGGCGCGACGAGGGCGGACGACCCGGACAACCAGCGCGAAGGTCGCCTGCGATGACGATCGGCTCGGACAGCGAAGCGATCCGGTTCAATCCACGCGGACCACGGCGACCTGCGCAATCTTGGCGGGGGGCTCGACGTCGACCGTGACGAAATGGCGCCCGATGCCGTCGAGCCGCTCGGGGATCGCGCCGCCGCCGCCCGAGATGTACGCAGGGATCCCCGCGTTCTCGAACGCATAGAACGAGTGGATGTGGCCGTAGAACGTGAGATCCACGCGCCCGTCCGCGAGCATCGTGAGGAGCTTGTTCGCCTCGGCGCGGCTCGCGAATGCGCCGTTGCGGGAGCCCACCGGGTCGAGGGGCGCGAGGTGCATCGTGACCACGTGCAGGAGATCCTGCCCCTCGGTGAGCCAGCCGTCGAGCCACCCGTAGGCGAGCGGATCGATCGTCGCGCTCGCCGAGTCGAGCATCGTGAACTGCACACCCCGGAACGCGAAGCGGTAATTCCCGCGGCCAAACCACTCGTGGTAGAGGTCGTCCCGCGTGCCGAGCTCGTGGTTGCCGAGCGTCGCATAGCAGGGAAAACGGAGCGTCTTCATCTCGCGCTGGAATCGCTCGAGCTGCTCGGGCGAGCCCCGCGACGTGAGATCGCCGCTGATGAGCGCGAAGCGGACGCCCTCCGCCTCGTTCATTTTCGCGTAGATGTCCTGAACGCGGTCGATGTCCTCCTGGACGTCGGCGAAGACCGCGAACCGCCACGGCTCGCGCCGCGCCTCGTCCGGCGGGCGCAGCGAGAGGGTCGCCTCGGCGCCGGGCGGCAGGGAGAGGCGGAAGGTGCGCTGGGTCGGAAACGGCGCCTCGACGAGCTCCACGGGCACGCGCTCGTCCCCGACGCGCGCCGACAGCTCGGCGTCGGCGAGCATGTTCTCGATCGTGATCTTCCACGGCCCGCCCGCCTCGTCGGTGAGGCGGATCGAGAGCGCAGGCGCGCTCGCCCAGAGCGCGAGCTCGCCCGCGTCGAGGCGGCGGATCGCCGCGAGCCCCTCGTCCACGGCGACGCGCGCCTTTCCGCGTGAGGCCTTTCCCACCTCCAGGTCGCGGCGCGCGCGGCCCTCGGCCACGTCCAGACAGGAGAGGGCGAGCGGCGCGGTGAGGGCGATGAGCGCGAGGAGAGCGTCTCTCAGGATCATGGCGAGTCTCCAGGGCGAAAGAGCAGCGCGAGGCGCCCGACGTACGCGGAGCCCGCCTTCACGTCGGCGAGCAGGCCCCAGCGGGGCGAGGCATAGAGCCGGCCCTCCAGGCCGAAATGGCCCGGGACGCCGCTGCCGAGGCCGGGGAGCTTCGCGCCGCCGACGTACCCGTCGTGCCGGTGGTCGTAAACCACCTTGGCCTCGCCGCGCGGATACCCCGCGTGCCCGAGGTACGCGCCGAAGGCGAAGTGGGGAATCAAGAGCTCGTTCCCCTCGAGCGGGCGGCGGCCGTGGCGGTAGCCCTCGACCGCGATCCCCCAGCCCATCTCCGCGAACGAGCCCCGCAGCGTGCGCCCGAGGTGGGCGAGATCGAGCCGGCCCTCGAGGCTGACCTCGCCGGTGGTGATCGAGAAGTCGTCGGAGGTGTAGCGGTGATGGGTGAGCGCGCCCTCGATCTCGAGGAACGAGCCGTCCGCCGCGCGCGGGCCGTCCGCCGTGCCGGGGCCGATGAAGCGATGCGCGGCCTCGACGCGGAGGCGCGCATTGTCGTCGTTCAAGGCAAACCAGCCGGAGCCCGAGAGGCGGAGGGAGCTCAGGCGCAGATCCATGCCTGGCACGAGAAACGTGCAGTACGCGAACGTGGGGTCGTGGACGTAGGCGAATCCGAGCTGCGTCTCGACCCAGGGCAACGACGAAGCACCGCGCCGGCCGCAGCGACGGCGCGGCGCCCGGCGGAGACATCCTTCGTCGGCGGCGCCGCGGTCGCCGGCGCCCCGCCTGGCGCGGCCATGGCCGGGGGGATTGGCGCGCCATCACCCGCCTCGACCTGGGCCGGCGCGACCACGAGGAGGAGCGCCAGGGTGAGGACGTGGCCTGTGGTGCGCGGGGGCCTCAGCATCGAGCTCTGCGTGGCGGGCGCCTACCGTGGCACGGCCGTGCCGGCTTTGCACGCGTCGAGAGCATCCGACCCCGCCGCCCTCGACCATCGGTCCTGAAGAGCTCGCGGCGACCGAGGGCCCGCCGATCACGTCGAGATGACCTTCGTTCACGTCGCGCCGGAGTCGACGTGGCCGACCGGGCAGCTCCTCCAGCACACGGGGCCCGTGACGCTGTAGCCGTCGCCGCAGGTCGGATAGTGTTGTCCGGCAACCAAGGAGAAGCCGCGAAGATGATCCGATCCTCACGCGCCGCGACGGCGGCCATGACAAGCCTGTTCCTGCTCCCGCTCGGAGCGTGCGTCACGGTGTCGGGGGCCCGGCCTCCCGCGGCGGCCACCGCCCCATCACCCAGCCCGGAGCCCGCGGCCCCTGCGACGAGCCCCGCTCCATCCGCGACCGCGCCGGCGACAGCCGCCACCGCGCCGGCGACAGCCGCGCCGGGCCCGGCGGCCCCCGCGGTGGTGGATCTCGATGCGCTCTACAGAGAGGCGATCTTCAAGTCCGCCGTCGTCACGCCCTCTGCCGCGCGCAAGCTCGTGCCGCTCAAGCCCGACGCGAACGGCACCTACACCGTGACCACCTGGGCCGGCTGCCGGGGCGACGGCGGACCGAACAAGTGCGGCGCCTACGTGGCGCAGCAGCCCGTGAACGTGAAGTGGGACGTGTGGGTCACGAGCAACGGCGAGCTCCAGAACAAGTGCAAGACGTGGACAGGCGATGTGGTGCTCCAGATCCACCAGGTCCTCGGCATGTCAGCCCCGCAGCCGCCGCTCCCCGCGGACACGACGGAGCGGCAGTTCGTCACGTTCTCGGGGGTGCCGGCCGCGAGCATCTTCCGCCCGTGCACGGACGCCCGCGTCGACACCGACTCCTGCGACGGGACGAAGCTGCCTGAAAAGCAGCCTTCACTGGCGCCGGCCGACTACTACAGGTGGTTCACGAACCATGCGATGTCGTCGTGGCAAGTGCCGGAGAAGGGTCAGACGCCCACGGGCTTTCCCTGGACCAGGCTGGGCTATTCGTACAACTGGGCGCCGGGCGCGGACATCTACGGGGCGTCCGAGTACGTCGTCTCCGGCGGCGCGAAGGCGGTGAAGCTCACCGTCGCCGCCGTCCAGACGGCCAAAGATTTCTGCAAGCCCTGAGCAGCGGGCTATGCCTGCGGCCCCGGGGCGTCCTCGCTCTTCTTGTCGGGCACGAGATAGATGCCCGGCAGGCTTATCAGGGTCATGGCGAGCTTGGTCGCCAGATTGATGGCGAAGATCTGCCGGATCACGTCGAACGGCAGGACAAAGGCAAAGGCGCCGAAGCAAAACAGCAGGTTGTCGACCGGAACGCTGACGGCGTTGCTCGCAAGGACCGCGAGCCACTGGCGCCTGGGGCCCGCTTTTCTCAAATAGGCCTCGCGGACCCGATGGAAGACTTCGGTGTCCAGCAGCTCGCTCACGACCTCCGCGACGATGCTCGCGAACACGATTCGCCACACCGGGCTCAGGATCGCCGAGAACTGATCGCCGAGCCCCCAGGACGGGTCAGACGGCACTTGTGCGGCCCAAAGAAGATAGAGGGCCATGAGGAGATTGGCCCCGCCGGCGCAAAGGATCAACGTCTGGGCGCCGCGCTTGCCGATGGTCTTGTGGACCATGTCCCGCAAGGTGAAGGTGAGGGGATAGATAAAGGTCCCCATATCCACGGCCAATGAGAAGACGACGCCGATCTTGAGGCTTGCGATCTGACTGATGAGCTGCGCCGCGATATAGAACGAGATGACGACGATGGCCGCCGGCCTGACGGCGTTCGTCAGATCTTGGCTCGCGTTCCTGGACGACGATTCGGACATGAGAATTGTCTCGTTTTCAAGGCAGGTTCGGGGACCGCCGCAGTTGTGAGACCGGGTGGGTCGATCGCACGGCTCCGCGAGCCTAGCACTACTGCGGGAAGTCGGAGGGGGAAGCGAACCGCCATGACGCCAAGGGCGCCAAGAAACCAGGGAAATGAGAGGGGAAAATGCCGCCCCCGTTTCCGTGCTCGCGCGGCCACGGTCGGCAGGCGCGGGGGCCAGCAGGATCGACCTCGCGCACGCCACGAATTCCTGCGCGTTCGTCGCCGATCCTGGTATGCTCGCGAGCGTGGCCGATCTGGCGATCGACGTCTTCATCTCCTATGCGCATGCGGACGAGGCGCTGAGGAGTCGCCTCGATAGCCATCTAGGCCCGCTCGTCCGACAGGGGCTCATCCGTCCCTGGCACAGAGGACTGATCGGGGCCGACGAGGAACGGAGCGCTGCGGCCGCCACCCGGCTCGCGCAGGCCCGTATCATCTTGCTGCTGGTAAGCGCCGATTTCCTGGCGGACGACGAGTGCGGCGCCGACGTCGAGCAGGCGCGTCAGCGGCTGCTGACCAGCGACGGCGCGCGGGTGATTCCGATCATCTTGCGCCCGTGCGACTGGAGCGCTGCGGCGTTCGCGTTCCTGACGCCCCTCCCCGCGGACGGCGAGCCGCTGGCAAGCTCTCCTGACCCCGAGATCGCCTGGGCCGACGTTGCAGCGCGCATCGAGCAAGCCGTCGTCGCGACGCGCCTCACGCGGCCGAGCGTCACCCCGGGACAGCCGCGCCGCGCGAGCGCCGCAGGACAAGTTCGAGTAAGCGGTGTTGTCCTGCGGAGCATGGATCGGACGCTCATCGACGAGTGCGGCAGGAGCGCACGCGACCTGGTCGTGGCGCAGATGCCCGAACACTGCCGCGACGACCTCCGCCATGAGTCGCTCGATTTGCTCGCGAGATACGATCTCGAGACGCTCACGACCTACATGGATCTCGCCACGTCGCTGGTCCTGCGGGATCCCAAGCGCTGGCGTGACTTCGGTCGACTGGCGGTCAGCGGCGACCTGCACCAGTTCGTGCGCCCAGTTTACGCGGTGCCGACGGTGAACGTCGTGCCCGTCCTGCACCATACGACCAGCATCTTGTCGTGCCTCTTTACGTCCGGATCTTGGCGTGTTGACACCGGATTTGCCTGGAAGGTGGTGCTGACCATCGGAGATCTCGGGCCCCCTTCGGTGCTGCTTCGTTTGTGGATTGTAGGGGTCATGGAGGAGATCGTGCGACGCGCTATGTCGAGCGACGTCAACTGGGCTATTACGCACGGCGAGTCGAGAGATACCCCCGAGCTTACCTGTGAAATCAGCTTGTGAGGGGATGAGGGACTCAAGGATGAATGCTTGTCGCAACGCGCGCGTCGTTTCGCGAGGCTGTCGCCGGCCCCCTCTCCTCTCCCCTACCCCAGCAGCGACGCCGCCACCCTCGGCGCCTCCCGCGCGGAGCACCCCATCCAGCCCGAGAGCCGCTCCGCCGGCTCGCCGCTCGCGAGCGCCCGGAGCACCCGCTCCGCCACGTCCGCGCGGAGCGCCCGCGTCCCGAACACCGGGTAGCCGATCGCCGCGTAGGCCTTGGGATCCACGCCCCGCGCGACCGCCATCGACACCGCGCCGGGCGCCGGGCACGCGGGCACCCGGCCGCGGTCGAACCAGGCGGCGCACAGCGCGAGGCGGCGCTCGAGCGCGCCGCGCCGGAGCAGCGGCTGCACGTAGAGCACGCGCTCGCCCACCTCGATGCCGCGCGCCGCGAGCAGCGCCCGGCCCTCCGGCGCGAGCTCCGCGACCTGCTCCTCCGCGTCGCGCGCCGCCGCCGTCCCGAGCCCCTGCTCCAGCTGGTAGACGATCCCCCGCGCCGCGGCCGGGAGCGCGCGCACCTCGGGCGAGCGCAGCGGCGCGAGCAGCGCCTCGACGAGATCGCGCGCGAACGCCACGAGCCGCCGGAGCACGCGCGACCGCGCCCCCGCGCCGAGGTCCTCGAGCGCGGCGAGCCGCACGTCGGGCAGGAGCAGCGTCGGGCCGCGCGCGAGCTGCCCGAGCAGCCGCTCGCCGTCGAAGATCCGCCCGCCCACGTCGACCGAGAACCGCTCGTGCGGCGCCCCGACGAGCGCCTCGACCCAGCGCGCCCGATCGTCCTCGGGCGCGAGCGCCGCGGGCCCCGGCGCGAGCCGGGCCCTGAGCGCCGCGATCGGCGCGAACGGGTGCCCCGCCGGCACCGCCGGCGGCTCGGCCTCCGCGCGCCGCTGCGTCGAGGGCGCGCCCGGCGACGACCGCGCGCCCGACGACGACCGCGAGCGGCGCGCCGCGCCGCCGCCCCGCTCGACGAAGCGCTGCACAAGCCGCTCGTGGAGCGCGTCGCTCAGGCGATCCTCGATCGCCCGCGTGCGCTCCTGCCACGCCGCCGCGTCGCGGACCCAGCGCGGGTGGTTCGAGATGTACGTCCACGTCCTGATCGACGCGATCCGCGTGATCAGCGTGTCGATGTCGCCGGCCACCTCGTCGATCTCGGCCACCCGGGCGGCCATCCAGCCGGCGTCGAGCGCCGCGCTCGGGCCCGAGAGCTGCCCGTAGATCTCGGCGAGGAGCGCGACGTGCGACTCGAACAGGAGCTTGCGGAAGTCGGGGATGCGGCAGACCTCCCAGAGGAGCCCCACCGCCTCTTCACCCCGCGCGCGCGCTCGCACCTCCGGGTCCTCGGCGAGCCTCGCCAGCGCGGCCGTGTCCTCCGCGTCGTCGACGAGCCTCAGCGAGCGGGCGCGCGGGCGCGCCCTGAGCGACGCGAGGAGCGCGTCGATCGAGCTCATGTCGAGCTCGCTGCTCCGCCAGAGCAGCCGCCGCACCGGGGGGAACCGGTGCGCCTCGATCGCGGCGGCCACGCCGTCGGGGAGCGAGAGCGGCGCGACGGTGCCGAAGGTCCCGTCCGCGAGGTGCCTGCCCGCGCGGCCGGCGATCTGCGCGAGCTCGGCGGGGTCGAGGTCGCGCACGGCGCGCCCGTCGAACTTGCGGAGCGCCGCGAACGCGACGTGGCGCACGTCGAGGTTGAGGCCCATGCCGATCGCGTCGGTGGCGACGAGGTAGTCGACCTCGCCCGACTGGAAGAGGGCGACCTGCGCGTTGCGGGTGCGCGGCGAGAGCGCGCCGAGCACCACAGCCGCGCCGCCCCGCTGCGCGCGCAGCCGCTCGGCGATCTCGTAGACCTGCGGGGTCGAGAACGCGACGACGGCGCTGCGCGGCGGCAGCCGCGAGAGCTTGCCGGCGCCGGCGCTCGCGAGCCGCGAGAGGCGCGGGTGCTGGACGATGCTGGCGGTCGGCACGAGCTCGGCCATGAGCGGCCGCATCGTGTCGGCGCCGAGGAACCAGGTCTCGCGCCGGCCGCGCGAGAGGAGCAGGCGCTCGGTGAACACGTGGCCGCGCTGGTCGTGCGCGGCGAGCTGGATCTCGTCGATGGCCAGGAAGTCGACCTCCAGATCGACCGGCATCGCCTCGACGGTGCACACCCAGTAGTCCGGCCGCCTGGGGACGCGCTTCTCCTCGCCGGTCACGAGCGCGACGCGGGCCTCGCCGACTTGGGTGCTCACCCGGTCGTAGACCTCGCGCGCGAGCAGGCGCAGCGGCAGGCCGATCATGCCCGAGTCGTGCGAGAGCATGCGCTCGATGGCGCGGTGGGTCTTGCCGGTGTTGGTCGGGCCCAGGACGGCGGTGATGGGGGAAGCGTCGACCATGGCGCACGCAGCTTAGTACCGGACGCCGCAGCTACGCCCCCGCGCGACGCGCCGAGGGCGTGCGCCTCGGGTCCTTGCGGCCGGGCGGGCTCGTCCTCGGGCTCGCCGAGCCTGATGGCGCCGGCTATCGTGTCAGCGCGCCGTCGGGTCCGCGAGCCAGGCGGCGAGCGCTTCGGGCGGGAGTGCCAGCTTGGCATCGTCGAGGCGATCGGCGCCGAGGCGCTCGAACCGCTCAGCCAACACGGAGTGCTCCATCTCGGTCAGCGGTCGGCCCAGCTTCTTCTCGAACTGCATCGCCAGCACCCGGAGCTGTCCCTCCTTGATGCCCTCCTTGATGCCCTCCTTGATGCCCTCCTTGATGCCCTCCTTGATGCCCTCCTTGCGCCCCTCTTGGAGGGCCTCCTTCCGCGCCTCGTCGCGGAGCGACTGCTTGAGCTGCTCGAACCACTGCTGAACTTCTGTCACGATCTCCTCCTCTTCCGCGTCTTCCGTCGTGCGCGCCGAGGGCTCGGCCGGGACCTCGAAGCGCAATCGTACCAGCCAAGGCAGGGCAATGCTCCTCTCCCAGGCGTCGTCGGGCAGGGCGATGAGCTCACGGATGGCATCGCGGAGCACGGCGCGTGCGCCGAGCAGGCGCAGGAGCAGGGTGTCTCGGACGCGCGGCAGCTCGGCGATGGCAACGAGGTCGATCTGCCATCCCGGCGCGGCCCGGTAGAGGCCGGGGCGCCCGGGCACCGGGTCGAAGCCGAACGCGTCGAGCACGGTGGCGGGCCGGCCGCTGCTGAGGACGCACAGCCGCGGGAAGGGCACGGCGCCGCCAGCGCGGCGCTCGAGCTCGTGGTGCCAGTGGAGCTGCTTGCGGACGCAGCCGCGCAGCTCGGCCGGACCGGGGGTGTCGTGGAAGAGCTCGAACTGGCAGGGCTCCGCCGCGAGCTCGCCGAGCAGGCCGAGCTCTGCGCGCAACGCGGCGCGGGCGGGATCGGGCACGTACCAGATGTCCATGGTCTGAGAAGTTGAGATGACCTCGACCTGAGTGTCGGCGCCGCCGGTGAGAGCGAGGGTCTCGCGCAGGACGTTCTTGCCGAACGCGTCGTATCTGATGCGCATCGGTGCGGTGACGAGAATGGGATTTACCGAACGTGCCAGCAAGCCAATTTTCACGCGGGGCATGCTGTTTTTGCGAAGCGAGGGAGAGCGTCATCGCGTATGGGGAGGAGGAGAATCGGGTTGTTACATGCGCCGCGTCGATGTCATTCAGAAATCGCGTATTCAGCGCTGTACCGCCACGGCGCTGGGGGGCGCGAATCGATGGATAGGAGAGTGGTAGTTCGTCGGGCGGAGGTTCGGGGTGCGCGTGCGCGTACCGGGGGAGAGCGCGAAGGACGCGGCGGCCGAAGGCGTGGGCCTCAACGCTGGGGATCGAGCTCCTGCGCACGCAGCGCGCTGGCCCGTGTCACGGACGAGCGCGGCAGCTCGCCCTTATCTCTGGACTGCATCGGCGTCGGCGATCGGCGGGTGCCGAACGCCTGAATAGTCGGAAAATTTCACCATCATTGCGTGCACGGAGCGAAGCCTGGGTCACCTGGGCGAGAGCAGCTCCTCCCTCTTCAGCGACATCGACCCCTCGCCTCGAGGTCGCGGAGCGCCCATGGGGTCGGGCGAAAAGCCTGCCGATGCGGGGGAGGAGAAGATGCGACAGCAGCCCGCTCGCGCTCGGCCTTCGTCGCGTCGCCGCGCCCGTGGCATGATGGGGCGAGATGCCGGCCGCTGTAAGGAGCACGACATGGGGCCCGGCCTCTGCTAGACCGCGGAGGCCCGAACGGAACGACGCTGGGACGCGGAAGGCTCGATCGCATGCTGTCGCTTGAGGCGGGGAGCGTCGTCGGTGGGAAGTATCGCCTGGAGCGGCCGCTGGCGGGCGGCGCCATGGGCTTTCTCTGGGTGGCCCGGCACCTCCAGCTGGACGTCGAGGTCGCGCTCAAGTTCATGATGCCGCAGCACGCCGACTCTCCCGTCGCGCGCGCGCGGTTCGAGCGGGAGGCGAAGGCCTCGGCCCAGCTCCGGACCCCCCACGTGGTCCACGTCTACGACTACGGCCTCGAGGGCGACACGCCCTACCTCGCGATGGAGCTGCTCGAGGGAGAGGACCTCGCGGCGTACCTCGCGCGCCACGGGCGCCTCGAGCCGGAGGAGCTGCTCGGCATCGTGAGCCAGGTGTCCAAGGCGCTCCGCCGCGCGCACGAGGTGGGGCTCATCCATCGCGACCTCAAGCCGGCGAACATCTTCCTCGCGCGGCAGGGCGAGGAGATCGTCAAGATCCTCGACTTCGGGGTCGCCAAGGCGATCGGCACCGGGCTGGCCGCCGACGCGACGAAGACCGGCACGCTCATCGGCTCGCCGCACTACATGAGCCCCGAGCAGGTGCGCCGGAGCAAGACGATCGACTTCCGCAGCGATCTCTGGTCGCTCGGCGTGATCATCTTCCAGTGCCTCACGGGCCAGCTGCCCTTCCCCGGCGAAGAGCTCGGCGACGTGCTCGTGGAGATCTGCACGGGCGACATTCCGGTCGCCTCGCAGCTCGCGCCTGCGCTGTGGCCCGAGCTGGATCGTTTCCTGGAGCGCGCGCTCAAGCGCGAGCCCGCGGAGCGCTTCCAGAGCGCGAGCGAGCTCGCCCGCGCGTTCGCCGCGGCGGTGCAGCGCACGGCGGTGCCGGACTCGCGCGACTCGCTGGACTCGACCGAGGCGCAGGCTCACGGCGTCGCGCAGGCTCACGGCGCCGCGCCGGCTCTCGGCATCGCGCAGGCTCTCGGCATCCCGCCGGCTCACGGCGCCGCGCCGGTCCTCGGGGGCGGCACCGTGGCCCTGGACGACGCGGTGACCGCCGGCGGCACGCTGGCGGCGGGCGGGACGGTCGTCGAGGACCGCACGCGGGTCCCGGGTGGCGTGGTGGGCCCGGGCGACACGCTGGCCGCGGGCGGCACGCTGACCGCCAGCGGCACGCTGGAGGCCGTTGGAGGCGCGCTGCCCCCGCCCGTGGATCGTCGCGCCCCGTCGCGGGCGGTGCTCGCCGTGGCTGCCAGCGTGCTCGTGGTCGGCCTGGGGATCGCCGCCGTCGTCCTGCTTCGCTCGCCTGCTCCCGAGGTCACCGCTGCCCCCGCGTCGACGTCTCCGCCGGACGCTCCGGCGTCCGCTGCACCGCCGACACGGGTGGAGGAGGTGCCTGCCCTGCCTCCCCCGGACGCGAGCGCCGTCCCCGCCACGCCGGCATCGTCGGCCCCGACCAGCGCGGCCTCCGCCTCGGCGCCCCCCCCATCGGCCGCCCCCCCACCTGGCGCCGCAAAGGCCACGCCAAGGCCTGCGCGCCCGCAGGCGCCTCCCCCGGCCAGGCGGCCCTCTCAGGGGGCGCCCTCCAGCAAGGGCGCTTCCGAGAAGGATCCGACCTTCGGCTTCTAGTATCCCGTCTCCTCTGAAGAGCGCGAACTAGAACCGTCGATGAACTTGACCGTCTCGTCGAGCGGCGCCCGGCCCGTACGGGTGTAACCGACCGTGGGGTCCTCGTAGCCGATCGACATGCCGCAGAAGAGGATGAGCCCGTCCGGGGGTGACAGGACCTGCGCGACGGTCTTGCGAACCTGCGACCACGCCATCTGCGGGCAACTGTGCAGCCCTTCGGCGCGCAGCAGCAGCATGACGGTCTGCAGATACATCCCGGTGTCGGCCCATTGGGCCGGGCCCAGGTCACGGTCGATGTAGCAGAACAGGGCGGCGGGCGCGCCGAAACAGTCCCAGTTGGCGATCGCGGCCCTCTGCCGCGCCTCCCAGTCCTCGCGAGCAATGCCGAGCGAGGCGTAGCGCTCCCTGCCGAAGGCGGATCGGCGCTCTCTGTACGGGGACTTCAGTCCCGGCGGGTACATTTCGTACTCCCGCTCGTCCCAGGGGTCGCCCGCAGCGACGCGCGCCACGGCGAGCCTCTTGAGCTCAGCCAGCGGCGCGCCGGTCACCACGTAGGTGTTCCATGGCTGGAGGTTCGATCCGGATGGCGACCAAGCCGCTGCGGATAACACGCGCTCCAGCACCTCCCTCGAGACGGGCTGGTCGGTGAATCCGCGCACCGCCCGTCGGCTCCTGACTGCCTCATAGACGTCCATGATCGCCTGCCTCTCCCGATCTGCTCATTGAAATCACAATCCTAATCGACGACTTGGCCAGGATCGAATCGCCGCGCGGCGGAGCGGGACCGACTCGGGCGGAGAGTGAAAGCAAATGGGTTCCGGAAGGCAAGGGGCATCTCATCTCACATCGCAGTGGGCAGAACATGCCATCCACCATCCTGGGCAAGTCGTCGAACAGGTTCGTGATTCATTGACATGGCGCACCACTGGACATCGTGCACCGCCGGCGGGTCCCCACGCTCGAATGGCACCAGGGTGAGCCGAAGCAACTGGCGCGCGGCCGGCCGCGGACCCGCGGTTTGGCCGCACCCGCCGAGAGGCGCCCACCGTGTCGACATCACCCGCCCTGGCGGGCGTGTCCGCCCAGACCGCGGCGGTGCGGCGACGCCCCCCTCCCGCTGGCCGATCACCTGGAGGACATCCAGGAGCCGCTCTTCTACCTCGGCGCCGCCGGCGGCTTCGGCGATCACGGCCTTTACACCACCACGCTCATCGCCTCCACGAACGTCACCGCTCATGTCGTCAGGCGCCTCACGCCCGCGCGCGAGGACGAGGACTTCGGGCACGGCGACCCGCTCTACGCCGCGGACGCCGTCGACCAGGTCCGGGCGCCGCTCGCGCGGTGGCTCCTCCACCACTGAAGCCCCGCGGGGAGCGCGCCGGGTCCTCCGAACCGGTGCGCTCCGGGCTGCACGACGAGCGAGTTACCCCGGGCTCGACACGTCCGGCGATGGTTGGGGGCGGCGCTTCCAGCCCCTCGAAACTCCAGTTCCCTGGTTTCTTGGCGCCCTTGGCGTCATGGCCGTTCGCTTCCCCCTCCGACTTCCCGCAGCAGTGCTAATGCCCGGACGACATGGCCGGCGCGTGCTCGACCAGGCACCCCGGCATATCGGACATCGGCCCGCGCCTGGGCGGCGAGGCGCCCCGGCATATCGGACATCGGCCCGCGCCTGGGCGGCGAGGCGGTCGGCCATGTCGGAGATGCAACCCTGATTCATTCACTCTCCTGGGAAAGCGACGGTAGTTCAACAATCGATCGATGCCGTCGGCGGCGCTCTCTCTTGTGGGGCTAGAAAATCCACACGCTCGGGCACGTGCAGCGGCTGGCGCGCGCGGGGCGCCGGCGGAGGAGCAGGGCGCCTGCGCGGCGACGTCCGTGGCGAGGCTTGCCCCCCTTGCGTTGGGAGCCCCCGCCGGGCTCCCGCTCAGAGATTCGCGGTCGTCAGCCAGTGGGGGTTCTTCGTCGTGCCGTCGAAGCGCTCCGTGGTCTTGAAATGCTCGTGTTCTCCTCTGGCCCCGAGCTCGGCGGTGCGCGCGAGGATCGCCGAGACGCGCTCGCTGCCGAGCGGCTGGAACGTGTAAGCCGCCTTGAGCGCCTGCTTGAGGACACCCAGGCTGTCGCAGCCGGTGATGACCACCGACGTCGGCAAGCTCATGGGATAGTGCAGGCAGGTTATCGGCGAGACCACGCCCGCCTTCGCGATCTCCCCGCCGGCGAACGGCTTCATCCCCAGCACCCCGATGCCCTGCTGCGTCAGCACCGGGAGCACCGCCTTCTCGAAGCTCCGGTAATGGGGATCCAGGACGTTGAGAGGCATCTGCACGGTGTCGAGCGGGACGCCCTGCCGCTCGGCCATCTTCAGCATGGCGAGGTGGATGTCCGGGTCCTTGTGCCCCGTGAAGCCGATGAACCGGATCTTGCCGGCCTTCTTCGCGGCCACGAGCGCCTCCATCGCGCCGCCGGGCCCGTAGATCTGCTCGGGATCGCTCATCCGGATGATCTCGTGCATCTGCACGAGATCGATGACGTCGGTGCGCAGCCGCCGGAGCGACTGCTCGAGCTGCGCCTCGGCGGTCGCCCGGGTGCGGCCGTCGAGCTTGGTCATCAGGAAGACCTTGCTGCGGTATCCGTCCTGGAGCGCCTTGCCCATGCGCTCCTCGCTCTTGCCGTCGTGGTAATCCCAGCAGTTGTCGAGGAAGGTGACCCCGTGATCGATCGCGAAGCGAACGAGCCGGATGCTCTCCTGCTCGTCCGTGGGGACCGCCATGTGGTAGCCGCCGAGGCCGAGGAGGCTGACCTTCACGCCGGTCCGCCCGAGGGTCCTCGTCGGCATCACGCCGCCCGCCGGCAGCGCGACGTCCTCTTCGTCTGGCGCCCCGGAGGAAGGCCCCTCGGGAGGCTCCAGAGCGCCCGCGCCCGGGGATGTAGCGTTTTGCCGCAGCTGCGCGCTCCCCGCACACGCGCCGAGCGCGAGGCTGGCGCCCGCGGCGTGGAGGAAGATCCGCCGAGAAGGTCGCTTCGTCATGACAGGGCAACGCTCCTTTCAGGGCGAAGCCCGACTGCAGGGGACATGCCATGCGAACACAGGCACGAGCGTGGCGCGCAGCCCTCGGCGCTCCTCGGGCACCGCCGCGCTTGACTCCGGCAGCCGGGGCCTCTATGACATTCGCGCATCGAGATACATGAATACATGAGTCTTTCCGAATACATCGAGACGCTGAACCTCCTCGGGGACGAGAGCCGGATACGGCTCTGCGTGCTCCTCCGCGAGCGCGAGCTGCGGGTGACGGATCTGGTTCGCGTGACGGGCATCGCGCAGTCGCGCGTCTCGACGCACCTCGGGCGGCTCCGCGAGGCGGGGTTCGTGCGGGATCGGCGCCAGGGGCCGCAGTCGTTCTATGCGCTCGCGGTCGATACCCTGCCCGGGACCGCGAAGGCCCTCCTCGATGAGGCAACGAAATCGCCCGACCCGACCCTGGAAGGCGACCAGCGGCGCCTCCTGGAGCTCGACGCCGAGCGGCGCGGCGGCCTCCCCGAGTCCTTCGCCGGCGAGATGGAGAGGCACTACTCCCCGGGCCGCACATGGCAGTCGCTCGCGGTCGGCATCGCCGCCTTGCTCCGCCTCGGCGACGTCCTCGACGTCGGATCGGGCGACGGCGCGGCGGCCAGCGCGCTCGCGCCTTACTGCCGCTCGCTCACCTGCATCGACTCGAGCAGCCGGATGATCGAGGCCGCGAGAGAGCGGTTCTCGACCCAGCCCCACGTCCGCGTCCAGGTCGCCGATGTCCAGGCGCTGCCGTTCGGAGACGCCTCCTTCGACTCGGTCCTCGTGTTTCACACGCTGACCTACGCCGAGGACCCGCCGCGGGCGCTGGAAGAGTGCGCCCGCGTGCTCCGCCCGGGCGGTCGCGTGGTCATCCTGTCGCTCGACGCGCACCAGCAGCGCGAGATCACCGTGCCCTACGGCGAGCGCCACCCCGGCTTCTCGCCCTCCGACATCCGCGCCATGCTCACCCGCGTGAAGCTCGATGTCGCCGCGTCCGAAGTCGCCTGCCGCGAGACAAAGAAACCCCATTTCCAGGTCGTGCTCGCCATCGCCGACAAGCCGACCCCCGGTCCCTCCAAGAGCGCCAAGCGAGGCTGATCATGCCGTCCAACAACACCACGCCTCCCCTTCATCCACTCCAGAAGCTCCTCCAGAGCCGCATCGTCATCATCGACGGGGCGATGGGGACGACCATCCGCACCTACGGGATGAAGGAAGCGGACATCCGGGGCGAGCGATTCGCGGATTCGAAGAAAGACCTGCTGAACAACGGCGATCTGTTCTCGCTCACGCAGCCGGAGATGATCTGCGATATCCACCGGCGGTTCCTCGAGGCCGGCGCCGACATCATCGAGACGAACACCTTCGGCGCGACCAGCATCACCCAGAGCGAGTTCTTCGTGGACGACCCGCGGGAGCACGGCGGGCGGAAGGATCCAGCCTTCTATCAAGGGATCATCGACGACCCGTTCCTCAACGACCTCGCCTGGGAGATCAACGAGCAGTCCGCGCGGCAGTGCCGCGAATGGGCCGATCGCGTGGCGAACGCCGACGGGCGGCAGCGGTTCGTCGCGGGCGCCATCGGCCCGCTCACCGTCTCCCTGTCCAACTCCCCGGACGCCGACGATCCCGGCTTCCGCGTCGTGACGTTCGATCAGGTGAAACAGGCGTACGTCCACCAGATCCGCGCCTTGATCGCCGGCGGCTCCGACGTGCTGCTGGTCGAGACGATCTTCGACTCGCTCAACGCGAAGGCCGCGCTCGTCGCCATTCGAGAGGTGTTCGACAAGGACGGCAAGACCCTGCCGGTGATGATCTCGGCGGCGGTCGGGCGCGGAGGAGAGACGATGATCTCCGCGCAGACGGTCGAGGCGTTCTGGAACGCGGTGAAGCACGTGAACCCGCTCGCCATCGGGCTGAACTGCTCGCTCGGCCCGGACCTGATGTATCCGTTCCTGTCCGACCTCTCGGAGAAGTCCAGCGCCGCGATCTCCTGCTACCCGAACGCCGGCCTGCCCAACCCGCTCTCCCCCACGGGCTTCGATCTGGAGCCGCCGGACATGGCGCGCCACATCGGCGGCTTCGCGGACGCAGGCCTCCTCAACATCGCCGGCGGCTGCTGCGGCAACACGCCCGAGCACATCGCGGCCATCGCCAAGGCGCTCGCCGGCAAGCCCCCGCGCGCCCTCGACCCGAGGCCCCCCGCGGAGGCCCCGCCCGGCGGCGAGGCCTCGTCCGGCGCGCCGATCCCCCTGCGCCTGTCCGGCTCGCAGCCGTTCACGCAGCAGCCCGGCGTCTACATGATCCTGGGCGAGCGCACCAACGTCGCCGGATCGCCGAAGTTCGCGAAGCTCATCAAGGAAGGGAAGTTCGAAGAAGCGGTGAGCGTCGCGCGCCAGCAGGTCGAGAACGGCGCCAACGTCATCGATATCTGCATGGACGAGGGCATGATCGACGGCGTCTCCGCGATGACACGCTTCCTGCTGCTCCTGGCCAGCGAGCCCGAGGTGGCGAAGGTCCCGTTCATGGTGGACTCGTCGAAATGGGAGGTCATCGAGGCGGGCCTCAGGTGCATGCAGGGCAAGGGCATCGTGAACTCCATCTCGCTCAAGGAGGGCGAGGCGAAGTTCCGCGAGACCGCGAAGACCGTCCTCAAGTACGGCGCCGCCGTCGTGGTCATGGCCTTCGACGAGCAAGGGCAGGCCGCCACCTACGAGGACAAGATCCGGATCTGCAAGCGCGCGTACGGCATCCTCGTCGACGAGGTGGGGTTTCCTCCCGAGGACATCATCTTCGATCCGAACATCCTCACGGTCGCCACCGGCATGGAGGAGCACAACAATTACGCCGTCGACTTCATCGAGGCCACCCGCTGGATCAAGGCGAACTTGCCGCACGCCAAGGTCAGCGGCGGCGTGTCGAACATCTCCTTCAGCTTCCGCGGCAACAACCGGGTGCGCGAGGCCATGCACTCGGCGTTCCTCTACCATGCCATCCGGGCCGGCATGGACATGGGCATCGTCAACGCGGGCATGCTCGAGGTGTACGAGGAGATCGAGCCCGAGCTCCGCGAGCTCGTCGAGGACGTCCTGCTCAACCGGCGTCCGGACGCCACGGAGCGGCTCGTCGACTTCGGCGAAGCGCTGAAGGCCAGGAGCGCCGGCGCCGCCGCGACCGAGAAGAAAGAAGAGGAGTGGCGCAAAGGCACCGTCGAGGAGCGGCTGTCGCACGCGCTGGTCAAGGGCATCGACACGTACATCGATGTCGACACCGAGGACGCGCGCGCCAAGCTCGGCCGCCCGCTCTCCGTGATCGAGGGCCCGCTGATGGATGGAATGAGCGTCGTCGGAGATCTCTTCGGCGCCGGCAAGATGTTCCTGCCGCAGGTGGTGAAATCAGCGCGCGTGATGAAGAAGGCCGTCGCGTACCTCACGCCGTTCATGGAGGAGGAGAAGGCAGCGATGGCCGCCGCTGGACAGGAGGTGAAGACGCAGGGGAAGATCGTCCTTGCCACGGTGAAGGGCGATGTCCACGACATCGGCAAGAACATCGTGGGCGTCGTGCTCGCCTGCAACAATTACGAGGTGATCGACATGGGCGTCATGGTCCCGTGCGAGAAGATCCTCGAGCGCGCCAGGCAGGAGAAGGCGGATCTGATCGGCCTGAGCGGGCTGATCACGCCGTCGCTCGACGAGATGATCCACGTCGCCCGCGAGATGGAGCGGCAGAACTTCAAGCTGCCGCTCCTGATCGGCGGGGCGACGACCAGCAAGGCGCACACGGCCGTGAAGGTGGCCCCGCATTACAGCGAGCCGGTCGTGCATGTGGTCGACGCGAGCCGCGCCGTGCCCGTCACGACGAGCCTCCTGAGCGAGGAGGGCAAGGCGGCGTTCGTCGCCCAGCACCGCGCCGAGTACGAGAAGCTCCGGCGGCTCCACGCGGCGCCGAAGCACAAGCTCGTCTCCCTCGAGGCCGCGCGCGCGAACCGGACGCGGATCGAATGGCGCGCCGAGGATCTGCCGGTGCCGGAGTTCACGGGCGCGCGCGTGCTCGAGGACTTCCCGCTCGCCACCTTGCGCGAGTACATCGACTGGACGCCGTTCTTCCACACGTGGGAGCTGAAGGGCGTCTATCCGCGGATCCTGGAGCACGAGAAGTACGGCGAGCAAGCGCGCCAGCTCTTCTCCGAGGCGAACGCGCTGCTCGACACGATCATCGAGAAGAAGCTGCTGACGGCGCGCGGCGTGTATGGCTTCTTCGCCGCGAACGCCGTGGGCGACGACGTGGAGGTGTACACGGACGGGACGCGCACGAAGGTGCTCGAGCGGTTTCACTTCCTGCGCCAGCAGACGGCGAAGGAAAGCGGCGAGCCGAACCGGTCGCTCGTGGATTTCATCGCGCCCAGGGAGACCGGCCTCCGGGACCACATCGCCGGCTTCGCGGTGACCGCCGGGATCGGCCTGAAGGAGCTGTGCGAGCGGTTCAGGGCGGGCCACGACGACTACAACGCCATCATGGCCGAGGCGATCGCCGATCGCCTGGCCGAGGCGTTCGCCGAGTGCCTGCACAAGCGGGTGCGCGACGAGTGGGGCTATGGCCGGCAGGAGGACCTGACCAAGGCCGAGCTCATCGAGGAGAAGTACCGCGGCATCCGGCCCGCGGCGGGCTACCCCGCGTGCCCGGATCACACAGAGAAAGGCACGCTCTGGCGGCTGCTCGACGTCGAGAAGAGCACCGGCATCCAGATCACCGAGTCGTTCGCGATGTGGCCCGGTTCGAGCGTGAGCGGCCTGTACTTCGCGCACCCGGAGGCCCGGTACTTCAGCCTGGGAAAGATCGATCGCGACCAGGTGATCGACTACCACGCGCGCAAGGACATGACCGTCGCGGAGGTCGAGCGCTGGCTCGGCCCCAACCTCAACTACGACGCCTCCAACTAGCGCCTGAGTTCTTCCCTCGTTCGGCGCTCACGGCAGCGCCGCCGTACCGGCGGCGCGCCGGATCAGGCCTTGAGCTCGTCGAGCTCGCCGGGCTGGCCGAAGGAGCCGAAGTTCGCGATCGGCCCCCCGCCCTCCTCGGTGCAGCCGACCGCGTTCGCGAGCGTGGTGAGCAGCTTGTTGTGGGGCGCGTCCTTGTCCTGCACCGTGCTCGACTGCCGCGTCACCTTGATGTACTGCCCCGTCTTGAAGTAGCCGCCGCAGCTCCCCGCGATGATGTACGGCAGATCGCGGAAATCGTGGCGCAGGCCGTCGGAGAGCTCGTTCATGAACACGACGGCGCTGTTGTCGAGCACCGTCGCCCCGCCCTCCTCGTAGCCCGCGAGCCGGTCGAGCAGATAGACATACTCGCCCATGAACCAGCGATCGATGTTGAAGAGCATCTCCTCGTAGCCGTCGACGGCGCTCCCGGTGTCGTCGTCCCTCGTGTTCCCGTGCGAGAGCTTGTGGTGGTTGTACTCGTGGGCCATCCCATCCCACTTGAAGATGGGCCCTGCCGCGCCCGAGCCCCATTGCAGCGTCGCCGACCGCGTCGCGCCGGTCGCGATCGCCAGCGCGAGGATGTCCATCTGCATCCGCCCGACCTTCTTGAACTCCGCGTCGAACCCCACCGTGTCCGGGTCGATCCCCTCGATCTCCGCCGCTCGCTCCGGCGAGAGCTCGCGCGGGATGATCCCCGAGCCGCCCATGCCCACCTCGAGGTCGCGCACCGTCTGGAAGTGCATCTCGAGCTTGTCGCGATCGGCCTTGCTGAGCTTCTTCTTGAGCAGGGCCTCGTACTCGACCGAGACCAGGTCGAGCACGCTCTCGCGGCGCTTCGTGAGCCGCACGATCGCCTCCTCTTCGAGGTCCGTCCCGCCGACCAGGTCCCGGTACGCGAGCCACGGGTTGTTCTCGCCGCTGACGGGCTGCTCGCTTCCGGTGTACGAGATGTGCCCGCGCACGTTCGGCGTCTTCGCCCCGACCATCAGCGTGAGCGCGGGCGTGCCCGGCGGGTTGATCTTGTTCGCGATGAACTGGTCGAGCGAGATCCCCGCCGCGTACTGGCTGCCCTGGACGAGCGGCTGCGCCGTGAGCTTGCAGCCCATCCCCTTCGCGTGATCATCGCCCGCGCTCGGGTCGAACCCGTAGCCGCGCGGCACCATGTGGATGCCCCGCGGGATCAGGAGCTTGTCCCGGTACGCGGCGAGCGGCGCTATCGCGCGATCCGACCCGAACGACGCGGCCGTCAGCGCGCCGTACTGCGTGCTCGGGAAGAACTTGGCCATGTTCACGCCATTGCACATGAAGAAGGCGATGAACCGGCGCGGCGCGCTCGCGTCGGCCTTGGCGTCGCGCGGGCGCAGCGACTCGAGGAGCGGGAGGCCGAGCATCACCCCGCACGCGCCCCGCAGGAACGTTCTGCGATTCATTGGTCCACCTCTTCCACGGCCCGGTACCTGAACGTCTTCGTCTGCGTGAGCGCGACCAGCAGCTCCTTGATGTTGTACCCGGACGCGCCGAGCTTCGCGTCGAGATCGGCGATCGTGCACGCGTCCTCCCGCGAGAGCTGGCGGGCATTGCCGTAACGGTACCAGTTCGTCAGATAACACCGCTGCGCGACGGGGCTCTCCGCGAGCTGCGTCGCGAAATCCACGGCGCCGTCGAAGCTGATCTCACCGTCCCCGACGGCGATCGTGCCTGTCGCGTCGATGGTCTCGCCGTCCTCGTCGGCGCGGTAGCGCCCGACCGCGTCGAAGTGCTCCAGCGCGAAGCCCGGCGGGTTGATCACGCCATGGCACTTGTTGCACGCGTCCGGCGACGTGTGCGCCTCCACCTGGTCGCGCGTCGTCCTGATCTCGCCCTGAATGGGCGGCAGCGTCGTGTTGATGTCCGCCGGCGGGTCCGGGAGGTCGGTGCACAGGATCTGGCGCTGGATGAACACGCCGCGGTGGATCGGCGAGCTCTTGTTGAAGAACGCGTGCGAGCTCAGGAAGCCGGCCTGCGTGAGGAGCCCTGCCCGCTCCGCCGGGTCGAGCGGCGTCTCCACGAGCTCGCTCGTGAACGACCCCTCCACACCGTAGATCGGGGCGAGCCTGTCGTTCACGAAGCCGACGGGCGCCGTCATCAGCGCCCTGAAGTCGCCCTCCATCTCGAGGACGACGTGCCGGATGAACTGCCTCGTCTCGGCCGCCATGGCCGAGGACACGCTGGCGTCGAAGTCCTCGTAGAGCGCCGGATCCTTCGAGAGATCCGCGTAACGGCTCATGTGGAGCCACTGGGCGTGGAAGTCGTCCAGGGCGCTCGTGGCCCTGGGGTCGGCGAGCATGCGCCGCGCCTCGGCCTCGATGCCCTCGGGCGTGCCCAGCGCGCCGCCCTCCGCCGCTTCGAGGAGCGCGTCGTCGGGCAGGCTGTTCCAGAGCAGGTACGAGAGCCGCGTCGCGACCTCGTAGGCGTCGAGCGGGATGATCCCCCCGCCGTCGAGCGCCTCGCTGAGCTCGACGCGGTAGAGGAAGTGCGGCGACTGGAGCATCGCCTCGATGACGTGGCGCACGCCCTGCTCGAACGGCGTGCCCGCGTCGAAGAGGCCATCGCCGCGGGCGTAGGCGGCGGCGTACGCCTCCTCCTGCTCCGCCGAGAGCGGCCTCCTGTAGACGCGCTTGCCGAGCTCCCGGATGAGCTGCCGGGCGCAGGCCGCGCCGTCGCCCTCCGGCGCGCACGGCACGATCTTGCCGAGCACGGCCTGGTCGACGACGGCGTCGGCCGCGATGGTCTCCGCGGCGCGGCGGTAATCGCGGGCGAGGCGGTCGGAGACGAGGAGCCCCTTGGCGTTGTTGTTGAACCCCTCGAACGCCGGGTCCGCGAGGAACGCCGCCGAGGCCTTCATGTCCTTGCCGAAGAGGTCCCGGATGGTGTTGTCGTACTGCGCGTGCGTCAGCCGCGTCAGTCGCGGGGTGGGGCCTGGCGCGGTGACGCCGGGCTCGCACTGCGCGCTGGGGCCGGGACCTGGGCCGGGGCCAGGGCCGGGGCCGTCGCCCGGGTCCGATCCGCCGTCTCCAGACGTTCCCGAGCACGCGGCCGCGCTGGAGAGCGCGATGGCCGCGAGCAGCATCCTCGGGGTGCTTCGATTCACGGGCAGCTCCTTCGTGAATGAGGTCGAAGAAAGAAGAATCTACGAGCGCTCCATGGATCAGGCTATCGGGGCCAGGCGCTCAGCGTCAATGCGAGGCGACGATGGAGCGGTCGGTTTCCGTCGGTGCCGTCCTTCCCGTCCAATGCGCCAGAGCTGTTCACCGGAATCGGCGCAGCGCCGCCACTGACGCGCCGAGCCTCGAAAGGCGCCCAGGTGGGTCCAGGAAAGTGCCTTATCCACCATTCACGAGACAGCGCCTGACCACGCACGCCGGGAGCGCTGGTCGTTCCTGGGCGTTCAAGGCGTCGGGGGCATCTGCGGCTGACACCTGCCCGACGAGCAGACCGCCGTCATCCCGTCCGGGAACACGGGCGCGCACGGAGGGCACGCGCCCATGCCGGCGGGACAGACCAGGGCATCGAGCTCCGCGCTCTGGTTGAGGGCGACGATGCCTGCCCCGTCGCACCCCTCGCAGCAGCCGAGGCCGTCGCGCAGGGCGCAGTCCGAGTCGACCGTGCACGCTGTCAGCGGCGACTCGCGCACGTCGAGGACGACGCAGCGCCCCGCCTCGCACGTGGCGGTGAAGTACTGGGTCGTGCGCTCCGCCTCGGTGACCTCCGGGCACGCGCCGCACGCGACGCCCCCGCACCCCTGGATGATCTCGTTGAGCTTCGTCCCGGCGCGGTTGATGGCCCGGAAGTTCTCGGCAACGGCCGTGTCACAGGCGCCGCAGCAGCCCCGCGACACAAGGATGCAATCGCTCGGCGCGTTGCAGACGCCTATGTCGGGCAGCTCGCCCCGACAGGCCTCCTCGCACGCGCCGAGGGAATCGAAGCGGTTCTCGTTGCCCTCGCAGCCGCCGTAGGTGAACTCCCTGCACGCGCCGGCGGCCGGGTCGTACCAGTATTTCGGGAACGCCGCGTCACACCGACCAGGATCCGCCGGCAGCAGGCACCGGACGGGCAATTCCCCGCCGCCGCCGCCACCGCCGCCGCCGCCGGTCTCCGCGGACGAACCGCCTCCGCCCGGGTCCCCGCCGCCCGAGCCCGCGGGGTCCACCTTCCCGGAGCAGCCTGCGGCGAGCAGAAGGGAGGTAAGCAAGCCAAGACCCAGGGATAAGCGCCGAGGCATGCCGGGCGAATTGCAACGCGCATGCCCTGGGCGTCCGGTCGACGCGCCCGCCTATCTCGGCCCGGATCGCGCGGGCGCTGGGCCTCGGTGTGCCAGGCGGCGCGGCACACCATGACGGCGTCGTCGAGGGGACCGGTCCCCGAGCTGCTCGCCGTCAGGGGTCGCGCGTCAGCCGGACGTTGTACGTAGCGCTCCTGAGCGCCATGCTGCCGTCTGCCGTCTGCTGGTCGACGAGAAAATCGAAGGAGATCGCGTCGGGCCCCTCGATGGCGCACCAGGACTCCTGACATTTGCAAACGCCGCTTTCACACAGCGCGAGGTATCCGCAGTCGACGGGCTGCCCGTCCGCGAAGCAGCCCTCGGACCCTTCTTCCCACGCCCCCCCGTTCACGCAATCGTAGGATCCCGAGCCTGGGGACGACGCCTGAAGCTCGCACCAGCCCTTCCAGAGCTCCCGGGGGTCGATGGCGAAACGCAGCCGGCGGTCGGTGAGCTGCGCACCGAGCATGGTGAAATCGAACCCTTCGTGGGGCAGGCCGATATTGTAGCCGACCTCCGGCCCGACGGTTTCGGGATAGCCCACATCCGGATCTACGGCCGGGGGTAGGGAGGCTCCCGTGCCGAAGCGCACCTTCCCCTGGATCGATGTGCCCTCCACGGTGTCGATGTCGATCTGGATCACGTCCGATCCCGAGCGGAACCCGAAGTTCTCGATGTATCCCTCCCAGTGCGCGACGAGCAGGGAGGCGGCGTCGAATCCCTCGCCGCCGGAGCTGGCCTCATCGCCGCCGATGGGCAGATCCTGCGGCTGACAGCCGGTGTTCCCGAGCGAGGCAGCCGTGAAGAGCAACGCGAGCGCGACGCGAGTCGAACGATTCATGGTTCCTCCTGTCTCTTGCGGCGGCAGCGAGGAGGTCCCGCCGGCAGGCCATCGTGTCCTACGGATGGAGCGGCGGCAGCTGCTCGCGGAAGAACGCGTTGTACTTGGGATCGTTGTACCGCTCGTACTCGATCACGAACGGGGTCAGCTGGCTGACGCCGCCCTTGTACCGGATGGTGAGGGCCATCGGCGTGACCTCGCGGTAGTTGCTGGCCTTCGGCAGGTCGTCGTTGGTCTTCCCGCCCGCGGAGAACAGGGTCAGCAGCACCCCGTCGGGGTCGTCGTGCACGACGCGGAAGCCCTCCGGGACGCGCTCGTGGCCGCGGATCAGCGTGGTACAGCCGAGCTTCTGCATGAAGCTCTTGAACTGCCGCTTGCCGAAGGGGAAGCGCGCAGTGGACTTCTGGAGCTCCGCGGGGATCGCGTCGACCTCGCTGGGGTCGCTCCAGAGCATCTGGAACCGGATCTCCGGGTCGTTGAGCGAGGACACCGACGTCCACCGGGCGGCGATGGTCTCGTCGCGGGGGATCCCCGCGTGGACGAAGAGGATCCTGTCGAAGACCAGCATGTTGGGGAGCGCCTCGAAGAGGCGCATGTAGGCGGCGAACACCTCGTTCGGCGCGATGGCCGCGAGCGAGCTCATCGCCTCGGAGGGCCGCACCGGCGCGAGGACGCGGCCGTTCAGCTCGACGTAGTACTCGTGGTTGCCGCGCAGCACGAAGACGCTGTCGGGCGCGGCGAGAAAGAGCTGCATCACCGTGCGCAGGACGCCGTTGTAGCTGAACCTGCCGCGATCGATGTAGTCGCCAAGGAACACCAGCATCATCCGCGGGTTGTGCGCGGGGTCGTCGCGGTGGGCCTGCACCTTGGCGAAGAAGTCGGCCTGCATCAGCGCCCCCTTGAGGCACGAGTAGCAGCCGTGCAGATCGCCGATGACAAGGAGCTCGACGTCCTCGGCGGGGTCGGGCGAGGCGACGTAGACGTGGCCGTCGAGGAAGGGCGCCTGCCCGGCGAAGCCCGCGAAATCCGCCGCGCCGTCGAGCCGGCCCGCGCCGCGCGCGCGCTGCTCCTCGAGCTTCGCCTCGAACCTGCGCATCAGGTCCATGTCGACCTTGGCCTGCTCCGCGAACGTGGCCGGATCGCTCGCGTAGTCCCACTCGAACGCCTTGAAGAACGGGTGATCGACCTCGCGCGCCTGCTTGCGCGTGGCCGGATCGATCACCACCGCGCCCTGCTCGATCGTCTCGATGTCCACGTCGTCGATCTCGATCGGGGACGCCGACAGGAGCGACGAGAGCTCGTCGCGGAACCGCTGCTCGTTCGGGTGGACGACGCCGTCGGCGAGCATGAGCTCGTCGACGGTCGCGAGCAGCGCCTTCCGGTTGTCGTCGTCGAAGCCGTCGAGGAGCTCGAAGCAGCGGAGCTTGATCTTGGAGAGGACGAAGTCCTTCGGGTCCTCTCCCTCGGCGACGCTCTCGGTGAAATGGCTCTGGATCTGGTGGTCGATCTCGGAGAAGACCTCGTGGAAGTGGCTGGTCCACCGGCCGACGACGTCCTGGTTCTCCTGGGCCTCGCCGGCGAGGGCGTCGCGCGCGCGCTGCCGGACGAGGTCGTGGATGTAGCCGCGGATGAAGGACTTCTCGGTCGGATCGAGCTCGCCGTCGATGTACCCGAACCCCGTGAGGTAGTAGATGATGGCGTGCATCTGCTGCTCTGCGACGCGCGGATCCGGGCTGAACGACATCATCAGGCAGCTCTCCTCTTCGCGATGGTGCCCCAGGGTAGCGCAAGACGGGCGCGCGGCGGCGGCGAGCGCGCCTCACGGCCGCGCGGGCGAGCGCGCGTCGCGGCCACGGCGGCGAGCCCACATCACGGCCGCGCGGGCGGCCCTGCGCGCCCGACGAAGGCGCGGATCCGCGCGCGGTCGGCCTCGGAGAGCGCGTATCCCGGGGGCGGCATATTCCGCTCGTCCACGACCCGGCGCGCGATGGCCTCGCGGAGCGAAGCCCACGCCGCGGGCGTGGAGAGGTCGACGCCGCCCTCGCCGCGCGGGAGGTGGCAGCGCGCGCACGCGCGGGCGAACACGGGCGCGATCTCGCCCCAGGCGGTCCCGTCGCCGTCCTCTGCGGCGAAGCGCCGGAGGGCGCCCGACGCGAGCAGCCACACGTCGCCGCTCGGCGAGCCGACGAGCCTGCCGCCCTGCGGGAGGCGCGCGCCGCGGGTCTCGCGCGCGCCGGCCTGCTCGAGCACGCCGAGCTCGTCGCCGTCGGCGAACCACGCGCGGTCGCCGGAGACGGCGAGCCCGTGGAGCGCGGCGCGCGCCCGGAACCGGAGGCGCAGGACGCCGGCGCCGTCCTCCGCGTAGAGCGCCGCGGGCGTCGCCGCGAGCAGCGCGCCCGCGCCGGTCAGGGCGAGCAGCGGCGCGGCGCCGTCCGCCGGGAGCGGGTACGATCGCAGCGCCCTCGTGGCGACGTCGAGGGCGCCGAGCCCATCGCCCCCGGCCGCGAAGGCCACGCGCCCGGCCCGCGCCGCGAACGTCGCGAGCGGGCCCGTCGCGTAGCGCGTGACGGTCTCGCCGTCCGCCACCGCGATCTCGCTGTCCAGCGCGAAGGCGGCGCCGCCCTCGCCGAGGCCGATCGCGGACCGCACCGCGGCGCGCTCGAGGCCGTAGCGGTCGGAGACGGCCTCGAAGGCCCCCTGGCCCGGCAGCCGCAGCAGCCGGCCCTCGGCGTCGACGCCGACGATCCACGTGCCGTGGCCGTCGGGCGCGGGCAGGGCCGCGGCGCTCACCCAGCGGTGGGGCGCGCGCTCCACCCTCGCGAGCGCGCCGTTCACGAAGACGGCCGCGGCGCCGTCGTGGAACACCACGACGCGGCGCCCGTCGTCGGCGACCGCGCGCACCGCGCCGAGCTCCCCCGGGGACGGCCACGCGACCTCGCGCACGACGAGCGGCGGGAGGGGCGCCGCGGCCTGCGACGCGCATCCGGCGAGCGAGAGCGCCAGCACGGAGGACGAGAGCGCCAGCGCGGAGGACGAGAGCGCCAGCGCGGCGGCGGACGCCGCTCGGCGGAGGAGCGTCACGGCGACCGGAGCAGCTCCGGCACCACCTCGCCGTCGCGCAGGTGCTCGCGCGGGGAGATGCCGAAGGCGAACAGGAAGGTGGCGAGCAGATCGGGCGGGGCGATCGGCCGCGGCCCGCCCTGGAACGTCTTCGCCGGGGCCGGCAGGAGCTGCTCCGGGTCGGTCTTGCCGAACGCGAAGCTCCCGCGGAAGCGCGGGGAGATCACCATGGCGGAGTTGTTGGGGTAGTGGTCGCGGCCCATCGCCGTGTTGAGCTGAGGCGTGCGGCAGAAGTCGCTCGTCACGAGGATGTGGGTGTGATCCGAGAGCTTCTTGCCGGCCCGGGTCGGGTGCGGGGTCTTGTCGAGCGAGCCGAGCAGGGCGGCGATCAGGTCGAAGAGCTCCTGCTGGGTGGCCGCGTGCTGGCGGTAGGTGCTCGTGTGCGTGTCGAACCCGCTGCTCGAGAAGCTCACGCAGCGGACCACGTTCCGCCGCATGGCCTCGATCGCGAACGCGGCGTTGACGGCCGCTTGCCTGGCGAAGCGGGCCGCGTGGTTGAACTCCGGGTGCGCCTGGATGAGCTTGCCCCTGGAGAACACCTCCTGGAGGCCTGAGCTCAGCATCTTGCCCAGCCCTTCCGCCTGGATGGCGAAGCCGCGCAGGGCGTCGGTGTGGCTGGATCGCGCGGCGAGGGACCTGGCCTCCTCGGAGAGGAGCGCGGTCACCGCGGCGCGGTCCTCGTCGGTGTCGTAGTGGCGCGCGCGGGAGAGCGAGCGGCTGAGGGTGCCGATCTCCCCGACCATGAGCGGGACGGCGCGCCGATCGAGGCGGTCGCCGACGAACGCCGAGGGGAACTGGACCGAGACGACGGGGAAGGTCTGGCTCGCGCCGAGCTCGCTCCCGCAGATCGCGTCGACGCTGGAGGCCACGGTGCGGCCGCCGCTGAGGTGCCGTCCCGTGGTCGAGAACGCCGTGCCGTCGGGGTGGCTCACGGTGTTCATCGCCAGGCCGTTGAGGATGCACAGCCGGTCATGCATGTCCGCGAGGGCGCCGATGCCCGGGCCGAACACGAGGCTCGAGCCCTTGGGCGTGACCGGCGCGAAGCTCTTCGCGCCGCCGGCCGCGGGCGCGTCGACCCACAGGCGGAGCCCCGCGGTGTCCGTGTTGTCGGTCGTCGCGGGGCTCACGAGGCCCCTGGCCTCGTTGCGAGGATCGGCCCAGAGCGTCACGTCCCAGCCGCCGGACGCGTGGATGAAGAGGAAGAACTCGTCCTCCGCGGCCTTGCCCTGCGCGGCGAGCGCGCGCGCCGGCAGGCCGAGGACGCCGGCGAGCGCCGCGCCCGCGGCGGCCTCGAGCAGCGCGCGGCGCGGGACGGCGAGGCGGCGGGGGCGGGGGGCGGGGCGAGGCATCGGGCGTGCTTCTCAGGATACCCTCCGCGGCCGCGCGCGCCCGCACGACATTGCCGTCGAACGCGGCCGCCATCGCGTGCATCGGCGCTACACGGACGAGCTCATCGGGGATCTGGTCGTGATGCCGCCTTGAGGCGGCGAGGCCGAGGTGCGCGCTGATGCCGCCTTGAGGCGGCGAGGCCGAGGTGCGCGCTGATGCCGCCTTGAGGCGGCGAGGCCGAGGTGCGCTCAATACCAGCTCGGAACGAAGCCGAGGTGCGCGAGCTGCTCGAGCACGAGCGCGACGCCGTCGTGATCGTTGGAGATCGTGACCTCGTCGGCGGCGGCGAGCACGTCGGGATGGGCGTTGGCCACGGCGACGCCGCGCCCTGCCCAGCCGAGCATCGGCAGGTCGTTGGGCATGTCGCCGAACGCGATCACCTGCGCCGCCGCAATGCCGTGCTCGGCGCAGTACGCCTCGAGCGCGCCGGACGACGAGGTGCGCGCGGCGGCGGGGGTCAGCCGATGATCCTGACAGCGATCCTGCTGCTCAGCTGCCGGAAACGATCGTCGTTCGTCCAGATCTGATCGCAGCCGTGGTGGACGGCGCACGCTGCATGAAGAGCATCGGGGGTCTTCAGCCCGTGTAGCGCTCGAAGCGTGGTCGCGAGGTCGAAGACTTCCGGGGAGAGCGGCAACAGTCCGAAGGCGGAGAGCATGCCCTCATACATCGCTCGCAGGCCGCTATCATTCAACCGAACGGGTTTCACGAGGCATTCCAGTCGAACAAGAGGCGATATGTACGCATCGCTCGATCCGAGCGAAAGCAGCGCGCGATCCGATGCACCCCTGTAGGACTCCGCCCCCTCGACCCGATAGATGAGGACGCAAGAGTCCAGATAGATTCGACTCACGGTTCTCCCCAGCTGTCGCGCTCCGCGCTCAGCGCGGCATCAACCTGCTCCTTCGACAAGAGTCGCTCCGGGTTCTCTTCGCGCCACGCGTCGACGGCACGGCAAGCGGCCAAGAGCCTTTCATGGCGTCCCCCCTCCATGGAGTGCGCGTCTCGCTGTTCGTGAATCAGCACGATGACCTCGGCTTCTCCCTCCGGCACATCCTCTGGAAGGTCGATCTCGACGTGTCGCGACTTGGGAACGTGGACAATGAGCTTGTGTGCGTGCATGGCCCTTCGTGGAGCATACGTCGACGCTCCATCCGGCGCCATCCTCGGCGTCAACCTCCAGCGGCGCCCCGAGCGTGCGGACAGGACAGCCTCCCGCGTGCCTGCTGAGGGTGCAAACCCAACGCGAGCCCGGGAGGGCACGCTCCTCGGCGCTGCTGGGCTACTTTCCGGCGCTGCTGAGTACGCCCCGGCGGTGCTGGACGCGTTCCCGAAGCTGCCGGCGGATCCCTAGCCGCTCGAACGCCGCCAGCATGAGCGCGTTGGTCTGCGTGGCGCGCGGGAGATCCAGGCCGTGATCGGGGAGCCCGAGCGCCGCGAGGTAGTCGCCCCAGCTGTCGAACAGCGCCGCCTTGCACACCAGCACATCCGCGGACAGCGGAGCGCCCGCCGGTGGAGGTGTTCGTCAACCCAGCTTAGCGCGCTGCGACCGCCTTCGCACCGTCCCGTCCAACGGCCATCCTCCGCGCGGGTGCGATTCCGGAAGGATGAGACGGCCATCGATGCGGGTGAGATGAGAAATTTCGTCGCCGAAATGCAATGCAACGCCAGATGCCTCTCGGCATCGCTCGCGCGCCGGGAACGCTGGCCAGGCACACACGGAGGATGGTAGAGAGCGAGCGTGACGCTGGCGCGCGGTCACGTGCGTTGGCGCGCCCGAGGTGGAGCGTGCGAGGTCCTCGATCAGCATCCTGTCTTCCGTTGTGGGCGGCGTTGCTCCTCGTGCTGCTCGCGGCTGCTTCCGCGCGTGCGGAGGCGCCTCTGAAGCGCTCGCGAGCCGTCAAGGAGCTCATTCGCGAGGCGGGGGCGGCGCTGGATCGGCTCGACGTCGCGCGAGCCCGGGAGCTGTGGGGCGAGGTGTACGATATCGAGCGGTCGAACGTCGCGATGTGCAACATGGGGCAGCTCGACCTGCGGATGGGCCGCTGGGAGGAGGCCGTGGTGGAGCTCTCGCAGTGCGTCGAGCACATGCCGGCCCCGCGCACGGAGGTGGAGCGGCGCCTGTATGATCACCGGCACGCCGACCTCGCCCGGGCCCGGCGGCGCGTGGGTGAGGTGGTCCTCATGCCGCCGCCCGGCGTCGTGGGCATGTTCGTGAACGGCCGGGGGGTGAAGGACGGCAGCCGCGTCTACGTGAGGCCTGGCCAGCACGAGGTGATGGCCGTCGGGCAGGAGGGGCAGGTCGCGCGCGCGGGTGTGAAGGTGGAGGCGGGCGAGTCGAAGGAGGTGCCGCTCACGTTCGACAAGCCGGCACAAGCGCCGGAGAACCACGCGCAGCCGCCGAAGGACCGCGCTCAGCCGCCGAAGGGGGCTTCCGGGCCTGGAGCGCCCGGGCCTGCGGCGCCCAAAGGGCCGCCGCAGGGCGCAGGCCGGCCCGGGCCGGACCTCCGGATCGTCACGACGGGCGCGGTGGCCTCGGTCGGGTTCTTGGTGGCAGGCGCCGTGTCCCTGCAGAGCGCGCAGGGGTACGAGCAGGAGGCGAAGGCGGCTCGACAGCACGCCCAGCTGATGAGCACGGTCGACCCCGCATTTCAACCCGACTACGACGAGATGGTCGATACTGCCGCAAGCGGGAAGCTGATGCGTCTCCTGGGTACCAGCGCGTTGATCGCTGGGGCGGCAGCAGGCGCGGCCACCCTCGTGTACGTCTGGTTGCCGAACGACGCGCAGATTCGAGTGACGGCGCACGGCGCGGAGGTTCGCGTTCGATGGTGAGCGTCGGCGATGTCGCTTTGGACCGTCAGCGCGTGAGCATGGCGACGCTGGCACGGAGGCCTTTCTGATGCGGCGTCCGATGTTGCTGTTCGTCTCCGCGATAACGCTGCTCGCGTGCGAAGACGAGTGGTTTGTGCCGCTGCTTCCGCCGCCGGCCGATTCGGCTCCAGTGCTGTGGATGTGGGTAGGTCCGGAGGACGATGCACCTCCCTGTATCGACGGCCAGCCACCGAAGTGGGAAGGCTGGATGGTTGACGCGCCTGAAGGGCTGCCGGACACGTGTGATGCGTGCGAATGCGGTCCGGCGGCGTGCGAGCTGCCCTCCACGGTCATGGCGAACGCGATGACCTGCCCAGGCGGAAGCACCTCGATCGCGCTCGACGCCGGAGCGGGATGGGATGGGACGTGCGCTGCGCTCCCGTCGCCCGTCCAGCCGGACGATTTCGCGTCCGTCGTCTACGAGCCGCCGACACTCTCGCCGTGCACCCCCTCGGCGACGCCCGAGCCGCCGCCCGTTCCTGCAAGGTTCGTCCGGGTGTGCGCCGGCAACACGGCGCAGGAACCGCCGGGGTTCATCCCCTGCATGCAGGCCAGCAGCGAGGGGACCTGCAGGCGTGGCCTGACACGACACGAGTTCTTCGAACAGCTGATCGACAACCGCGCCTGCGCTCCGTGCGAGTGTGGTCCCCCAGCGGGGGGCAGGTGCGTCGCCGACGTCGGCTTGTATGGGGACAGCGCATGCAGCGACCGCATAGACGCGGGGCTCCCCGTCGGCCTCGGGGAGACGGCCTGCGCGGACGTCACCTCGCCCCTCCCGCTCAGCGCGATGCGCGCCACGCTCGTGGAGGAAGAGCCAGGCGCCTGCTCCCCGAGCGTCGCTGCCGTGCTTGGCACCCTGGAGCGACGCGAGCCGCACATCGTATGTTCCTATTCCGAGATCTGGTGGGACACCCCGTGAGGCGGATGACGATGTCCATGTCGAGCGCGCAGCTCACGCTCCTGGCCGTGCTGTCGCTGCCAGCGATGGCGTGCGCCAACCATCCGGACATCGCGGGGAAGGCGGTCGTCGCCCTCGACGGTGAAACCCTGAGCTACGATACCGGCGATGATGGACGGAGGTTCGTGAAAACAGGGGAGAGGTGGTCGACGGGGTGCTACCTGAAAGACTCCTTGCCGGAGATGTACCTGGACCGCGCGCGCGACGACAACCCGCCGATCAGCTCAATTGCATTGCTCGTCAAGCGCGAGGATGACGGCGGCAAGCCTCTACCGAATGTCGCGATGCACACAGGAGAGGATTTCTACGATGGCTTTTGCCACGTCGTGGCGACGGTCGGCAGCGATCCGCGCGAGGTGGACTTCTCGACGGGTGATTGCGAGCTGCAGCGAGCCCTCGACGGCCATCCCGCGCTGCTCGTCTCCGCTCTGTTTCACGTCAAGGAGTGCGACGAGTAGGTCACGGCCGGCGCGGCCGGAGCCACGCGCGACGCCGGCCGCGCCGTGGGCCCGCTGATAGTACCCCTAATACAGGTGGAACTCCGGGTGCCGCACGAGCCCGTAACAGACGGCCGCCCACCCCGCCTCCTCCGGCGAGAACCGCGACTTCGCCGCGCCCTTGGCGCGGTGCCGCGCGACCGTCCCCTCGTACAGCGCGAAGAACTTCCCCTGCCGATCCGGCGGCCCGAGCCGCGCCGGGTAGCTCAGGAACGTCCGGTGCAGCACGTCGAAGCGCGGGGCGAACGCCGCCTCGTCCGGGTCCTGCGCGGGCAGCTCGAACGCGAAGATCAGCCGCCGCTCGATCGGGACGCGCTCCTTCGCCTTGAGATCGTGCTCCAGGGCGCGGTCGCAGAGCGCGATCCCGAGCCGCTCGAACGCCGCCAGCATGAGCGCGTTGGTCTGCGTGGCGCGCGGGAGATCCAGGCCGTGATCGGGGAGCCCGAGCGCCGCGAGGTAGTCGCCCCAGCTGTCGAACAGCGCCGCCTTGTCGTCCCCCCGCGCGCGGCGCTCGACCTCGGCGGGCGCGAGGCCGCCGAAGAGCCGGAGATAGGTCCTCAGGTACGCCTCGGCCGGGATGAGCCGCAGATCCTCCTTCGGCGCCCGGCTCTGCGCGACGCGCCCCGTCTCCCGGAGCGGCGCTGCAGGCCGCGGCGCGATCGCCTCCGGCGGGCCGCACGCGCCGGCCAGCGCGGCCACCGCGGCCACGCCAGCGAGGGCGAAGGCCCCCGTCCGCCCGGGCGCCCTCCCCCGGCCCTGCATCACCGCGCTCCCTCGCCGCGCGTCGCGCCGCCCCGCTCTGCTCCACCCTTCCCCGCGCCACCCCGCTCCGCCTCGCCCTTCGCCGCCCCGCCCCGCTCCAGCGCGGGCCGCACGTTGCTCGCGCGCGCATACGCCGGCGAGCGGACGATCGCCTCGACCAGCGGCCGCATCCGGTAGCCGCGCGACACGAACCGCTCGCGCAGCGCGCCGAGCAGCGCCTCGTCCTCCTCGCGCAGCGGCCGCCCCAGGAACGACTCGGTCACGCGCTCGACGGCGCACGACGCGAACTCCGGCAAACGCGTGAGATCGGCCGCGGCGCCGGCCGGGCCGCGCTCGGCGTGATCCGCCGAGGCATAAGCGCCCCGCAGCACGCCGCGCTCCCGGCTCGAGAACACAGGGTCGTAGAAGCGCTGGCACGATTGCCCCGTCTTCCCCTCCGCGTTCAGCTTGCACACCGGGTTCTCGATCGGGAACCTCCCGGCGGGCAGATAGGTCCACGTCGTCTCCTCGACCCGCGTGAAATACGCCGCTAGCGGCTCCAGCGTCGCATGACAGCTCGCGCAGCCCGGCCGGACCATGAGGTCGGGCTCCTCCGACGGCGGGAGCTCCGCGTGCTCGGCCGTGAAGCTCTTGCACAGGAACGCGCTGTAGAGCGCCGCCGCCCGCGCGCGCCGCGAGGAATACTTCGTGAGGAACACCGGCGTCGTGAGGATCCCCGCCGCGCGCGGCCCGCGATCGGGGATGAACGTCCAGGCCGAGACGTCGTGCGGCGCGACGACCGGCGGCACCGCGCCCGGCAAGAACAGGGGCGCCTCGTCCTCGCGCATCCCGTACGACGGGTGCAGCGAGCAGCACGCCGCGGGCGCGCTCGACCGGTAAAACTGCGCGAGCGGGCCGTTGATGAACGTATAACGACCGGTGAGGATCTCCCGGAAATCACGATCCGCCGCGAAGACGTGATTCATGAGATGAATCGCCTCCTGCGACCACCAGAACTTGTTCCAGCCGGTGATCGTGTGCGGCGCGGAGCCGATGGGATCCTCGATACCGAGCGGGGTATTCGCCGGCAGCACGAAGGCGCGCGGATCCCTGCCCGCGCTGTCGGCGGGCAAGCAATGCTCGAGGCCGATGCCGCAGCCGCAGTCGACGCTCATCACGGGCGCGAGCGCGCTCCGGCACGAGATCGGCTCGCCCCGGTGCGCCTTCGCATAACGATCCTCGCGCACCGGCGGGCGCGCGCGGCCCGGCGGCGGCGGCGCCCCCTTCGGCGGCGGGGGGATGTCGCTCGCGTAGATGTGGCCGACGTCGGCGGTCTGCGCCTCTTCCTTGCAGACCCGGACCTCGACGGTCGGCGTCTTGCCGTCCGGCTCGACCAGGAGCTGCGGCAGCGGGACATAGGCGCTGTCCGGGTCCTTCCACCCGTCGCCATAACGCTGCGTCGGGACGACGGAGAGGTAATCGCGATAGAGCCAGTAGGGGCGCACGAGCGTCGTCCGCTCGTCGAGCAGCCGCTGGGAGATGCGGGCGGGCGTCCCCTTGATGGGCGCGTAGGCCGCCACCCCGAGCCCGCTCTCGGCGTCGGAGAAGCAGAACTCGCCGTCGATCACCGGGTTCAGGCGGCGCTGGTTGACGCGGTAATAGACATAGAGCGGCTTGCCCTCCGGGCCGAGCACCTCCACCCGGCGGAGCGTCGTCGCGGGCGGCGTGAACAGCCCCGCCGGGCCGAGCTCTAGCCGCAGGACATCCATGTAGATGCGCGTGAGCCGCTCGGCATACCCCGGGCCGTCGAGGTGGCGCTCTATCCAGGCGTCCAGATCGAAGCCCGGCGACTCGAGCTCGGCGAGCTCCTCGCGCGTCGGGAGCCGCCCCTTCAGATCGAGGGAGAGCGCCCGGAAATACCGGTACTGCTCCAGCGTCGGGGCGGCGGCGGACGGCGGCGCGAACGAGGCCGCGGCCGCCGCCGCGAGCGGCGCCGCCACGGCCAGCGCGCGCAGCGCGCGCCCCCTCATGCGTCGACCTCCTCCGCGGCGGGCGGCGGGGCCTCCTCGCCGGGGAGCACCCCGGCCATCAGCATCCCGAGCTCCGTCCGCGATACCGCGCCCGCGTCCCGCGTCGCCACGATCTCGCCCCGGTACATGACCGCGATCCTGTCCGACAGCGCCAGGATCTCGTCGAGCTCCGCCGACACGAGCAGCACCGCCGCCCCCGCGTCGCGCGCCGCCACGATCTCGCGGTGGATGTGCTCGATCGACCCGACGTCCACGCCCCGGGTCGGCTGGCTGGCCACGAGCAGCTCGACGGGGCGGCTCATCTCCCGGGCGAGGATCACCTTCTGCTGGTTGCCGCCCGACAGCGCGGACACGGGCGTCTCCGGGCCGGGCGCACGGATGTCAAAGGTCTTTATCAACCGCCTCGCGTTCTCCTCGCGGGCGTCGTCGCGGAGCACGCCGCGCACGGCGAACGGAGCCTTGTAGTAAGTGCACAGCACGAGGTTGTCCGCGATCGCGTACGAGAGCACGAGCCCGTGGCGCTGGCGGTCCTCGGGCACGTGCGAGACGCCGCGCTCGATCAGGGCGCGGGGCAGCGCGCCGGTGACGTCGCGGCCCCGGAGGAGCACGCGCCCGGCGCGGGGCGGCGAGAGGCCGGTGATGGCCTCGCAGAGCTCGGTCTGGCCGTTGCCCTGCACGCCGGCGATCCCCAGGATCTCGCCCGCGCGCACCGAGAAGCTCACCTCGCGCACCACGTCGGCGCCGGATCCGCGGCGGCCCGCGACGCCGAGGCGCTGCACGTCGAGCACGATATCCTTGGGGCTCGCCGGGGCCTTGCTCACCTGGAGCACCACCTCGCGGCCCACCATCATCGCCGCCAGGCCGCGCTCGTCCGTCTCCGCCGGGATCGCGGCGCCCACCACGCGCCCGGCGCGCATGACCGTCACCCGGTCCGCGACCGCGAGCACCTCCCTGAGCTTGTGCGTGATGAACAGGACCGAGACCCCCCGCGCCGTCAGCCCCCGCAGCACGCGGAACAGCTCGTCCGCCTCCTGGGGCGTGAGCACGGCCGTGGGCTCGTCGAGGATCAGGATCTCCGCCTTCCGGTAAAGAGCCTTGAGGATCTCCACCCGCTGCTGCACGCCGACCGGGAGGTCCTCCACCCGGGCGTCGGGATCGACGTCCAGCCCGTGGCGCGCCGAGAGCTCGCGGACCTCGGCGCTCGCGCGCCGGCGGTCGAGCAGGGCGCCGCGCACGGGCTCCGCGCCGAGCACGACGTTCTCGGCGACCGTGAACACCGGGATCAGCATGAAGTGCTGGTGCACCATGCCGATCCCGAGCGCGATCGCGTCGCTCGGCGAGCGCAGCGCGACCGGGCGCCCGCTCCGGACGAGCGACCCCTCGTCCGGGCGCAAGAGCCCGTAAAGGATGTTCATCAGGGTCGATTTCCCGGCGCCGTTCTCCCCGAGCAGGGCGTGGATCTCGCCCTTTCGGAGGTCGAGATCGACCTTGTCGTTCGCCAGGACGCCGGAGAACCGCCGGGTGATCCCCCGGGCCTCGAGGACGGCCGTCACCGCCGTCCCTCCCGCTCGTACGGCAGGCCGTCGGCGGCCGGCGGCGTGGTCTTGCCGATGACGCCGGTCAGGAGCAGCAGCGTCAGGAGATACGGCACCAGCCCGACGACCGACGATTGCTGCAGGAACGACCACGACGGCGGGATCTGGTCGCGGAAGAGCTGCAGGTTGATCTGGAACGCCTGCGCCGCGCCGAAGACGAGCGCCGCGGCCCACGAGCCGAACGGCGTCCAGTCGCCGAAGATCATCGCCGCGAGGGAGATGAAGCCGCGCCCGTTCGTCATCAGCGGCTCGAAGGACGGCACCGACTCCAGCGTGAAATACGCCCCGCCGAGCCCGGCGATCGCGCCGCCGATCACGACGTTCACGTAGCGCACGCGGGCCACGTCGATCCCGACCGTCGCGGCCGCGCGGGGGTGCTCGCCCACGGCCCGCGCGCGCAGGCCCCACCGCGTGCGGAAGAGCACGAGGTGCGTCAGCCCGACCAGCGCGACGGCGGCGACGGCGATCGGCTGCTGCTCGAACACGGGGCCCACGACCGGGATGTCCGCGAGCAGCGGGACGCCGAGGCGCGGAAGGACGCCCGGCGCGTGAGGCACCTGCCCGCCGAACACGCTGCCCGACCCGAAGAAGAGCTGGCGGTTGAAGAAGCCGGTGAGCCCCACGGCGAGCAAGTTGATCACCGTCCCCGCGAGGATCTGGTCCACCGAGAAGGTCACCGCAAGCGCGGCCAGCAGGAGCCCCAGCGCGGCGCCGGTGGCGACCGCGATCACGACGCCGAGCAGCAGGCTCGGCAGCGGCGGGAGGCCCAGGATCGAGCTCGCGTAGATCGACCCGAACCAGCCCGAGAACGCCGCCGCGAGCATCATGCCCTCGATGCCGAGGTTGACGACCCCGGAGCGCTCGCAGAAGACGCCCGAGAGCGCCCCCAGGGTGAGCGGGGTGGCGACGGCGAGCGTCGTGGCCGCCATGCTGGCCACGATCGTCAGCGGCGGCACCTGCGACGCGCCGACCAGCGTCACGACGAGGACCAGCACGCCCACGACCACCGCGATGAATGCGTAGCGTCGATAGCCCATCTTCGTCCTTCCCTGCTCCCGTTCCCCGCTCCGGTCCCCGGCTCCTCGCCCGAGCCGGCGCGCTAACCACCCCACCCGCGCGTGAGCACGAGCCGCTCGTGCTCGCCCCGGACGCGGTAGATGCGCCGGACCAGGGCGTCCGCCGCGACGAACAGCAGGATCAGCGCCTGGATGACGGAGATCACGTCGATCGGCACCTGCGTCAGGTACTGCATCCGGGTCGCGCCGCTGCGCATCACGCTGAACAAGAGGGCCGCGAGCACCGTCCCGCCGGGGTGCGCCTTGCCGAGCAAGGCGATGGCGATCGCGTCGAAGCCATAGCCCTGCGAGAACCCGAGCTCGTGCCGGTGGTGCAGCGCGCTCACCTCGATGGCCCCTGCCAGCCCGGCGAAGGCGCCCGAGAGCGCCATGGTCGCGATCACGGTGCGGCTCACCCGCACGCCGGCGTAGCGCGCGGCGTCCGGGCTCTGCCCGGCCGTGCGGACCTCGAAGCCGAACGTCGTCCGCCGGAGCGCCCACCCGACGAGCGCCGCCGCGAGCAGGGCGAGCGGGAAGCCCCAGTGAAGCCGGAAGCCCTCCACGAGCGCCGGGAGGCGCGCGCTCTCGTCGATGAGCGGCGTGCGGGAGAGCACGTTGGACGCGCCCGGATCCTTCATCGGGCCGTTCAAGAGGAAGCTGACCGCGTTGAGGGCGACGTAGTTGAGCATGATCGTGCTGATCACCTCGTGTCCCCCGGCGCGCGCCTTGATCCAGCCGGGCACCGCGGCCCACAGCCCGCCCGCGAGCGCGCCGAGGAGCAGCGTCAAGGGGACGTGCAGCGCCGCGGGCAGGCCGCCGCCCACGAGCTGCGGCAGCCAGTGGCCCGCCCAGGCCGCGGAGAGCGCCCCGAGCGCGAGCTGCCCCTCCGCGCCGATGTTGAAGAGGCCGCCCTTGAGCGCCAGCGAGACCGACAGGCCGGCCAGGATGTACGGCGTCGCCCACACGAGCGTCTCGCTCACCGCCCGCGGCGACCCGAGCGCGCCCTCGAGCATGCCGGCGTAGGCCTCGAGCGGGTTGCCCCCGGCCACGGCGATGAGGACGCCGCCCAGGACCATCGCGGTGAACACCGAGAGGGCCGGCAGGAGCAGCGGCCGGAGGCGCCGGATCAGCCCCTCGAAACGCCGGATCAGCTTCTCTCGCATCCTCGGGGGCCCAGGGCGATCACGGCCCCTTGGCCGGCGGCACCGCCGTCTTGAGCGTCCCGTCGAGGAGCCCTTTCCGGAGCTCCTCCATCTTCGCCTTCACCTCGGCGGGGACCTTGGCGTCGAGATCGTGATACGGCGCATACCCCGACTTGCCCTGGAAGTTCCCCGACGGCAGCTTCCCCTCCTTGGCCGACTTGATGAGGTCGAAGGTGCCGTCGGAGATGAGCTTGACGGCGCTGGAGAGGAGGACCTTCTGGGCCTCGGGCACCGTGAAGTACTGGTCGGTGTCGACGCCGATGGCGTAAACGCCCTTCGTGGCCGCGCCGAGCAGCGCGCCGTTGCCCGTCTTGCCGCCGCCGCCGAAGACGATATCGACCCCCTTGTCGATCATCGAGACGGCGGTCGTCTTCCCCCACTCGGGATCGGTAAACGTCTTATCGAAGCCGACGTCGTTGTGGTAGACGACGCTGAGCTCGATTTCGGGCTTGACGTGGCGCGCCCCCGCGCGGAAACCCTCACCGAAGCGCCACACGGGCGGGACGGCGTCGGTGGCGAGCACGGCGCCGATCTTCCCCGTCTTGGTCATCATCGCGGCCAGCGCGCCGACGAGGAAGCCGCCGTGGTCCTCGGGGAAGACCAGGCCCACGACGTTCGGCTTGTTCGCGATCTGGAACTGGTCGATGCCGATGAACTTGACGCCGCTGAACTGATCCGCCGCGGCGCGCGTCGCCTCCGTGAGCCCGAAGCCCGACGTGACGACCACGTCGTAGCGCTCCTCGGCGAACGTCGCGATGTTCTTGGGGTAGTCCTTCGGATCCGTCGTCTCGATGTACTGCGTCGTGGCGCCGAGCTCCTTCTGCGCCCGCTGGATCGCCTCCCAGGCCGACTGGTTGAACGACTTGTCGTCGATCTTGCCCATGTCGGTGACGAGGCCCACGCAGAACACCTCGGGGCTCGCGCAGTCGGCCTTCTTGCTGCTGCTGTTACACCCCGCGAGCGCGCTGGCGAGGGCCAGCAGGACCGCGATCGCGACGCGCCGCTTCTTCAACATGGCGGATCTCCTTGGAAGGCCCGCATTGGACACCGGGCCGCGCACCAAGGCAACCACCGTATCGCAGTGGCACACCTTTGCTCACACGAGCGCTCTCATCTGCTGCGCGGGAGCACGGCCGGCTGCGCGGGAGCGCCGCGCGCCTCCCCTCGAGATCGCGATCGGGGGAGCAACATTTTTTCCTCGAGCGTTGTCACAGTCGATCGGCAGCGCCCGATGAGCGACGGGGCGCGCCGGCGCAGCCTTCCCGAGGAGGTCCTTCCATGAATGGTCCCGCCGTTCGATTCACGCTTTTTTGTGCTCTCATCGCGTCCGCCCTCGTCCCTTCGGCGGACGCGTCGGCCTGCGGTGGAGTCGAGATCATGCCCGCGATCGACCACCGCGTGATGGGCATCGCCCAGGCCGAGCAAGCACTTCACGACGGCCGGTTCACCGCGGCGGCGGGGAGCGTGATCCGGATGTTCCCCGAGATCCGGCGGATCTCCTATGACAAGGACCCGCTGATCAACCGGGCCTTCCGCGTGCTCGCGGTGGCCACCGCGCGCGCGGACGGGGCGCTCCAGGTCGGACCGCAGCTGCCGCGCGAGCTGCTCGAGACGTGGGGCGGGGCGTCGGCCGAGGAGCGCAAGGGGAACATCGACTGGTCGATCCGCGCGCTGCGCCGGCTGAACGAGCAGCGGAAGAACGATCCGGCGCTCCAGACCGACCTGGGCGAGGCGCTCGCCAGGGCGCCAGAGCACCGCGGCGAGGCGCTCAAGCTGCTCGGCGATCTGGCCGAGAAGGACCTCCTGACGAGCCCCGAGGCGTACGCGACGCTGGCGCGGCTGCGCGCGCTCTCGGGGGACAACGCGGGGCACGACGCCGCGGCCACCCGGTGCGAGACGATGGCGCAGAACAAGGCGCTCTGCCGGGCGACGGGCGCGGTCGGTCCGCAGAGCTGACGCCGATGCGCGCCCGTCCGCTGCTCGCCCTGCTCGCGGCGCTCGCCTCGGGCGCCGCGGGGTGTACCTCCGAGGACGCGCGAGGGTCTGCGCCTGCCACGGCGCCGCGCGCGAGCGACCAGGGCGCCGGGGCGGCCGCTCCGGCCGCCGTGGCCGCGGCGCCGGCCGGCGATCCGGCGCGCGGGGAGCGGCTCGTCGCGGAGCTCCAGTGCAACCGCTGCCACGACGGGACCGGGCAGGCGCCCGCGGCGCGCGACGCCCACTGCGTCCAGTGCCACCAGGACATCGCGGCGGGGCGGTTCCAGGCGCCGGCCGCGGCGATGAAGCGGTGGAACGAGAACCTCGTGCAGCTGCGCGACGTGCCGTCGCTCGCCGCCGCCGGCGACAGGCTGCGCCGCGACTGGATCCGCGCGTTCTTGCTGTCGCCGCACGACGTGCGCCCGCGCCTGCACGCGACGATGCCGCGGCTCGCGATCGGGCCCGAGCAGGCGAGCGATATCGCAGCCTACCTCACGCGCGATCGCCGCGAAGGGCGCGAACGTCCGAGTGCGCCGCTGGAAGGCGCGAGCGCGGCCCGGGGGCGCGAGCTCTACGAGGCCAAGGGGTGCGGGACGTGCCACGCCTTCTCCGGGGCGGCCGGGGTGACGGCGGTCGCGCCCGTGAAGGGGATGGAGAAGGAGACGCGCGCCGCGATCGCCCTGGCGCCGGATCTGAGGCACGCGCGCGACCGGATGGAGCCCGCCGATCTCGTCGCGTGGGTGCTCGACCCCGCGGCGATCAAGCCGGGCACGCCGATGCCCCAGGTGCCGATGTCGCCCGCCGAGGCGCGGGACATCGCGGCCTTCGTCGTGACGGCGGAGCTGTCGCCGCGGGCGCCGGCGAGCGTGCCCGAGCGGCTGCCGCTGCTGTCGCGGCGGGTGACCTACGCCGAGGTGGATCGCCGGGTGTTCCGCGTCACGTGCAGGCACTGCCACTCCGAGCCGGATTACGCGCTCGGCGACGGCGGGCCCGGGAACACGGGCGGCTTCGGGTTCAAGCCGCGCGGGCTGAACCTCGCGACGTACGAGGGGATCGCCGCGGGCTACGTCGACGATCAGGGCGAGCGGCGGAGCGTGTTCTCACGCGGGCCCGACGGCGCCCCTCGCCTCGTCGCCGCGCTGCTGGCGCGGCAGGCGGAGGAGGCGGGCCGCGCGGCTCCGGCGGTGCGCGGGATGCCGCTCGGGCTGCCCGCGGTCGGGCCGGAGGAGATCCAGCTCGTCGAGAGCTGGATCGCGCAGGGCCGGCCGCAGTAGCGAACGAGCGGGAGGGGGCGATCGCCAGGGTCGCTCCGGCCTTGTCGTGGTGCCCCCCTTGCTTCCACGGTCACACCGAGGAGGTGGCCGATGCCTCGGTGGTCTCAACGCGCTCAGCACGCGGGCTCGCCTCCGAGCGGCGGAGGCAACGGGCCTCCGGGGAGGATGTCCATTGGAAGGCGTCTTTCCTTGCTCGTGTTGAGTCAGCTGATCCTGGCCGCCCTGGGCATCACGATGTCCATCGTCGCGCTCAGACGGCTGGCCACCGAGACAGCCTACCTGCGTCACTACGTCTTCCAACCGTTCGTCGTCATCAGCAGCGGCATCGAGTCATCGAACGCTCTCTATGCCCTGCTCGCTCGCCCGCCGTCGGACGTCTCGATAGAAGTCCGGGAGCCCATGATGCGGCTCCGCTCCTTCATCGATCGGTACCAGCGCGAGTGGTTGACGGCGACCTCGACCCTCCCGGAGGCCATCCACCTCCGCGCTGCGCTCGCTCGGGCCGGTGAGCTCGTGCTCCTGGAGGAAGAGCGCGAGGCGGCGGACACCATCGCCGCTGTCGTGATGCACCTCGAGCGCACGACCGGGCTCGTGGGTCCGACGCCCGCCGCGCCGCACGTGCGGCGCGCCGACGTGGAGCACCTCAGCGACGCCCTCGTCAAGCTGCACAGGATCAACCTGCGGTACATGGAGGTCGCTTACGACGCGTTCGACCGCGTCCGGCGGCGCATCCTCCTCGTCTTCATGGCCGTCGGCCTCGGGGGCGTCACGGCGGCGTCGCTCTTCGGCCTCGCGGTGCGCCGCGCGATCGCGCCGCGCATCCACCGGATGGTGACCGCCGTCCAACGCTTTCGCGAGCGCGGCGCCTACGAGCCGCTCGGGGACCGGGGGGACGACGAGCTCGCCGTGCTCGCCCATACGCTGAACACGAGCTTCAAGGCCATCGCCGAGCGCGACAAGGATCGCGACCGGTTCCTCGCCGTCGCCGCGCACGAGCTGAAGACGCCGCTCACCACCATGAAGGGGTTCTCGCAGGTCGCGCTCACCCACCGGAACGACACGGCCATCCGCGAGCGCGCCCTCACGATCATCGATCGCCAGGCGACGCGCCTCGGCCGCCTGGTCCAGGATCTCCTGTGGTCGGCGCGCATCTCCGGAGGCGAGCTCCCCTTCAAGCCCGAGGCGATCGACGTCGAGGAGCTCGCCCGCCGCGTGATCGGAGAGCTCGAGCTCGTGGCCAAAGATCACAGCATTCGCCTGGTGCCCCGGGGAGACGCGCACCTCCTGGGCGATCCAGAGCTCGTCGAGCAGGCGCTCTGGAGCCTGCTCGTCCAGGCCGTGTCCGTCGCGCTGGAGCGCGATCCGGTGCTCATCACGATCGACGCCGGCTCCGCCGCGCGCGTGCTCATCACGATCGAGGTCCGGGGCGGGAAGGATCTCCCGGAGGACCTCGAGAAGCTGCTGGAGCCCTTCGCCGTCGTCGCGTTCGAGGGGCGGCGTGACGAGCCGCGCAGCACGGGCATCGGCCTCCACCTCGTCCAGGGGATCGCCCGGCTCCACGGCGCGAGGTTCTGGATCGAGCGGAGGCCCGGTGACCTCATGGTCTTTTCTCTGGAACTGAGGCGCTAGCTAGCAGAGGGAACATGCTGCGAAACCGCGTGCTGGTCATCGACGATGACCCCGATTTCCGGGAGCTCGTCGCCCTCAGCCTGGACGGGTGGGGGCTCCATTGCCTCCAGGTCGCCGACTGCGCCGAGGCGCTCCCGCTGCTCGAGCGCGAGCGCGACGTGCTGCGGGCGGTGCTGTGCGACTACTTCATGCCCGGGCTCTCTCCCAGCGTCTGCGCGAAGGCGATCCTCGCGCGGGTCGATCCGGCGGTGCGCGTGGTGCTCGTGAGCGCCGCGGTGGACGTCTCGGAGCTGGCCGCGGAGCTCGGGCTCGCGCGGTTCCTCGCCAAGCCGTTCGATCTCGACCAGCTCCACGACGCGGTGCTCGGCCCGCGCGCGCCCTCGGCGTGAGCGGCGCGGCCGATCGCAGCGGGGCGCACCCGAACGCGGCGCGCTCCGTGGTAGCCTCCCGACCCTCGCCCGCGCGCGGGCGGACCGCACGCCGCGCGGCGCTCGGAGGTCTGCGTCATGACAGGACAGCTTCTGGAAGAGGGCTTTACCAACCCTGGAATCGACCCGCGGCTCACGTGGCGCAACCCGCCGGCGCGCTGGGTGGTGGAGCCCGAGCGGCGCGTGCTCGTCGTCGAGCCCGCCGCGAAGACGGACTACTGGCAGCGGACGCACTACGGCTTTCGCAACGACAACGGGCCTTTCCTCTTCACCCGCGCCGGAGGCGACTTCGTGATGACCTGCCATGTGCGGTTCCGGCCGGCGCACCAGTACGACCAGGCAGGGCTCATGGTGCGGATCGCGGAGTCGTGCTGGCTGAAGGCGTCGGTCGAGTTCGAGCCGGACGGCCCGAGCCGGCTCGGCGCGGTGGTGACGAACGCGGGCTACAGCGACTGGTCGACCCAGCCATTTCCCTCGGATCGCCGCGAGATCTGGCTGCGCGTCCGGCGGGAGGGGCCGGATTACCTCGTCGACAGCTCGGACGACGGCGCGGCGTGGACGCAGATCCGCATGGCCCACCTGCACGAGGACGACGGCGCGCGCGAGGTGGAGTGCGGCCTTTATGCTTGCAGCCCGCTCGGCGAGGGCTTCGTGGCGGAGTTCGATCTGCTGCGGATCGCGCCGGGGCGCGCGGCGTGAGCCCTCGAGGGGTCGAGCGGGAGGGCTCGCCGGCCGGGAGCGCGTGGATCAGCGGTCGAGCGCCTCGAGGTGCGGAGAGAGGACCTCGGTGATCCAGCTCATCACCGCGCGCACGCGGCGCGGCACGCTTCGACCGTGCGTGTGGAGGAGCGAGACCGGCATCGGCGCGCCGGTGAGGGAGGGTAAAACCTCGACGAGCTCGCCCGCGGTGATGCTGGCGAACTTGCCTACCCGCGGCGCCTGGATGATGCCCAGGCCCGCCACACACGCCGCGAGATAGGCGTCAGCGCTGTTGACCGTCACCACGCTGCGCATCGGCCACTCGCGGTAGCCGCCGTCGTGGGGGTACTCGAACGACGGCGCTTCGGCGCCGAGCGTCGACGAGTAATGCACGAGGAGGTGCCGTTCGAGATCCTCGAGGCGACGAGGCGTACCATACTCGCGCAGATAGGACGGGCTCGCGAGGTTCACCATCCGCAGGACGCCGAGCCTGCGGCCGACGAGCCCGTCGCCCCCCGGGGCGCCGACGCGCAGGACGCAGTCGAAGCCCTCGCGGAGCGGCTCGACGCGCCGATCGGTCGTGCTGAGGAGCACCTCGAGCTCGGGGTGGCGCGCGAGCAGCTCGGGCAGGCGCGGGATGATGACGTCGCGCGCGAAGTTCACCGGCAGATCGATCCGCACCCGCCCGCGCAGGCCCCGCGCGGCCTGGAACATCGCTCCGAGCTCGTCGGCCTCGAGCGCGAGGCGCCGCGCCCGCGGGAGGAGCTCCTCTCCGTCCGGCGTGAGGCGCACGACGCGCGTCGACCGCTGGAGGAGCCGGGTGCCGAGCTCGGCCTCCAGGGCCTTCAGCCGCAGCGACACGCGCGCCTTGGGCATGCCGAGGTGCTCGCCGGCGCGCGTGAAGCTGCCAAGCTCCGCCACCTTCACGAAGATCTTCAGCGATCCGACGTCGACGGTCATTGTTTCGATTGGCGAAACAGTGTGTCGGAGCCTCGGGCCTTCCGCAACCGGGATCGGATCGCTATTCACAGTCGCAGACAGCGGCGAGCAGCCGCCACGGACAGCGGCGAGCAGCCGCGTCGCCATCGAAAGGACCCGACCATGAGCACATCCAAGCGTAGCCCCGTCGCCCTCGTCACCGGCGGAAGCCGCGGGCTGGGAAAGAGCATGGCGCTCCACCTCGCGGATCGCGGCGTGGACGTCATCATCACCTACCGCGGCGCCGCGGCGGAGGCGGCAGATGTGGTGAAGCAGATCGAGGCCAAGGGGAGGACGGCGGCGGCCATCGCGCTCGATCTGGGGAGCACCCGCGGATTCGACGCGTTCGCCGCCGCGGTGAAGGCGGAGCTCGCCGGTCGCTTCGGGCGCGATCGCTTCGATTACCTGGTGAACAACGCCGGCATGGGCGGCCACGCGAGCTTCGCCGAGACGACCGAAGAGCAGTTCGACGCGCTCATGAACGTGCACTTCAAGGGGACGTTCTTCCTCACGCAGAAGCTCCTCCCGCTCATCGCGGACGGCGGGCGGATCCTCAACGTCTCGTCGGGGCTCACGCGGTTCAGCTTCCCCGGGTACGCCGCCTACGCCTCGATGAAGGGCGGCGTGGAGGTGCTCACCCGCTACCTGGCGAAGGAGCTCGGGCCGCGGAAGATCGCGGTGAACGTGCTCGCGCCGGGCGCGATCGAGACCGACTTCGGGGGCGGCGTCGTGCGCGACAACGCCGAGCTGAACAAGATGATCGCCGCCCAGACCGCCCTCGGCCGGGTCGGCCTCCCCGATGACATCGGCGGCGCGGTCGCCGTGCTGCTCTCGCCCGAGGGCCAGTGGATCACCGGCCAGCGCATCGAGGCATCAGGCGGCATGAATCTCTGAGGCGCTCCGAGCTCGCGGCAGGCGCGTGGTCGTCGGGCCCGCGCCTGCAACGAGCAGCGAACACACGAACATTCCGACACAGAACGGCACAGGTTATCGAGCGTAACCAGGCTTTTGCGAAGGAGCTCGACTGGCACATTTGGTGCTGAGTGGCAGCGCATCGCAAGGAGGCGAGCGCTCATGAGCAGGGAATTGCCTAACCATATCCTTCGAATCCTCGGGATCGGCATGCTCGCCGGCCTGTCGGTGACGCTCGGGTGCCAGGGAGATACCAGCGTGCCAGCTGGCACAGGAGGGGCCGGCGGTGCCGGGGGTGAAGGCGGCGCGGGCGGTCAAGGCGGCGCAGGCGGTCAGGGCGGTGCGGGCGGTCAGGGCGGCACGGGCGGCGGCCCGGAGACGTGCGATTCGCAGCGGGGCGACCACGGCGACGCCTGTTCCGCGGACGCGCCTTGCGCGATCACGCTCGACGTGGAGGTGACGTGCACCGGGCACGACTTCGCAGCGGGCGGGGTGCGGGCCGTTCCGGCGGCGGACGCGACGTACCTCGTGACGAGCAGCAACGCCCCGACGCGGCTGTTCGAGCTCGACGACGACGGGGCGACGCAACGCGACTTCGACGTGCAGAGCAATAGCGTGAGCGTGGCGCTCTCGCCGGACGGAAGGGCCTACGCCGCGGTGGATGAGACGGAGGGCAGCGCTGACGGCTATCCCGGCGGTGCCGTGTTCCTGCCGCTCGCCGGAAGCGCGGCCGAGAAACAGATGGTGTTCGATCGCGACGACAAATACGTGCCGGTCCTCGATGTCGCGGTGGACTCCCAGGGCGAGCCGCACATCTGGATCCTCACGGATGCGCCGGAGATCATCGCGCACGCGACGCGCACGTCCGGCGGCGCCTGGGACGTCGCGCCGGCGAGCCGGCCGGCCGACAGCGGTTGGCCCCGCTTCGCCCTCGCGCCCGACGACGCGCCGCTTTCGTTCGGCATGGTCCAAGCGGGCTCCGACAGCTGGCAGCTCGAGGTGCTCGACGGCGCCACGGAGCGGAGCCTTGGCGCTCCGGTCCCCGCGAGCTCGCCGCTCCGTTACGAGCCCGTCCCGCCGCCGAAGCCCGCCGGTCAAGCAACGATTCCGCGCTTCGCGGCGGTCGTGCAGCACCCCGACGGGCTGCGGCTGGAGAGCGCCGGCGAGGGCGACGGCGTCGACGAGGTAGCGATCCCCGGCACCGCGACGCCGGCGTACAGCTGCCAGCGCGGCTTCGGCGACTCCCCGTCGCCGGGCTGCCCGGCCGACTGCCACGAGGTGACCTCCGGGCTCGAATGGTCGGCCTTCTCGGCCGCGCGCACGAGCGACGGCGACGTGTGGATCGCGTTCCTGATCAGCCACATCGACTGGACGATCGCCTACGAGGTGCAGAACGCCGATCTGCCGACGTGCGTCGGCAACATCGCGGCGGACGCGAGCCGCGGCGAGCTGCGCCTCGTGCGCGTGCCTGCCGCCGGAGGGGCGCCCGAGGTCGCTGTGACGCTGCCGCTCCCCGCGATCGCAGGCGAGAGCCATTTCAGCGATGTGTACCAGCGCCACCCGCTCGTCGATGTCTCCGCGTTCGGCACGGAGCTCACCGTGGCCATGCGCACCCAGGCGTCACGCGTGGGGCCCTTCACGGCCCGCGTGCTGCGCGTCGACACCTCGCTCCTCGGGCCTGCGGCGCCAGGCGACTGAGACGCGCGCTGCACATCGACGCCTCGGTCCTCGACTCCACGAGCGTAGCCGCCGGATCGGATTCGGGCGCGCCACGGCTGGCGGAGCCGGCGCGAGGACAGGAGATCGAGCCCTCCAGATCACGATGGATCTCCGGCAGCTCGACAGGTTACCACGGCTGTGCCTCGGGCCGAATGCGCATTTTGACACAGAACGACACAAGCCATCGCGTGTGACGCCGGCTTTTGCGCAGAAGATCGACTGGCACGTTTGATGTTAAGTGCCAGCGCATCGCAGGGAGGCGATCACTCATGCGCCAGAAATTGCAAATACACATCCTTCGAATGCTTGGGACCGGCATGCTCGCCGGCCTGTCGGTGACGCTCGGGTGCCAGGTCGATACCACCGTGTCGGCTGACACAGGAGAGGCCGGTGGCGCCGGGGATCAAGGCGGCGCGGGCGGTCAGGGCGGCGCTGGCGACGCCCCGGCGACGTGTGAATCGCGGCGAGGCGACCACAACGACGCCTGTCCCGCGGACGCGCCTTGCGCGATCACGCTCGACGTGGAGGTGACGTGCACCGATTCCAAGTTTGCAGCGGGCGGGGTGCGGGCCGTGCCGGCGGCGGGCGCGACATACCTCGTGACGAGCAGCGACGACCCGACGCGGCTGTTCGAGCTCGACGACGATGGAGCGACGCAACGAGACTTCGACGTGCAGTCCAATACCCTGAGCGTGGCGCTCTCGCCGGACGGAAGGGCGTATGCCGCGGTGAATGAGACGAAGGGCAGCGGTGACGGCTATCCTGGCGGTGTCGTGTTCTTGCCGCTGGTCGGCAGCGCGACCGAGACGCAGAGGGTGTTCGATCGCGACGACAACCACGTGCCGGTCCTCGATATCGCGGTGGACTCCCGGGGCGAGCCCCACATCTGGATCAACACGGACGTGCGCGACGACAGCCTCGCGCATGCGACGCGCACGTCCAGCGACGCCTGGGACGTCGCGCCGGCGAGCCGGCCGAGCGGCAGCGATTACGCCCGCTTCGCCCTCGCGCCCGACGACGCGCCGCTGGCGTTCGGGATCGTCGAAGCGCTCCCAGGGGTCCGGCAGCTCACGGTGCTCGACGGCACCACGGAGCGGAGCCTTGGCGTCCCGGACTCCGCGAGCTCCCTGCTCGATTACGAGCCCGTTCGGCCGCCGCAGCCCGCCGGACAAGCGACGTTTCCGCGCTTCGCGGCGGTCGTGCAGCACACCGACGGGCTACGGCTGGCGGAGCCGGCGCGAGGACAGGAGCTCGAGCCCTCCCGTGCGCTCCGCGATGCGCTGGAGCGACGCGAGCAGCGCGCCGGCCTGCTCCTCGCCGAGCAGCGCGCGGAGCCGCCTGTTCACCGCGGCGCGCGCGGCGCGCCCCGCCTCGACCGCCGCCCACCCGCGGTCGGTGAGCTCCACGAGCCGGTTGCGCTGGTCGTCCTCGGCGACGCGCCGGCGCACGTAGCCGAGCTCCTCCAGCTCCGCCACCGCCTTCGAGGCGCCCTGCGCCGTGATGCCGAGCCGCTGCGCGAGCTCCCTCACCTTCACCGGCCCCGGGATGAGGTGCTGGAACACGTATCCATGGCTCGGCCGGAGATCCCCGTGGCCGGCCCGCTCCACGCGGCGCATCACCTCGTCGCTGTTCGCGGCCGCGATGGCGGCGAAGAGCAGCACGAGGTCCTCGTCCGGGCGCGCAGGCTTCACGGCCGGAGCGTGTAACCCGCAACCGAGGTTGCGCAAATGACGTTGACGGCCGCGGGCGGCGGCCCTATTCATCAACCAAGGTTGCGCAACATGGGTTGCGTATCATCGGGGTCGGGCTCGAAGGGCCGGGCGGCTCGCCCGCGCGCACCCGGGCCCGTACTGCCCCGAGGAAGGGACGAAGGGACGAGCGATGCACCTCGCGATCCATGGCTCCTGCGACCCGGCGTTCGCGCCCGTGCGCGCGGCGTTCGCCTCGAATTTCGAGCGGTTTCCCGAGCTCGGGGCCGCGGTGTGCGCCGCCGTGCGCGGCCGCGTGGTCGTCGACCTCTGGGCCGGCTTCCGGGACGCGGCGAGGACCGCGCCGTGGCGCTTTGACACGATCGTGAACGTCTTCTCGGCGACGAAGGGCGCTGTGGCGCTGTGCGCCCACGCGCTCGCGGAGCGGCGCGCGCTCGACGTGGACGCGCCGGTCGCCGCCGCCTGGCCGGAGTTCGGCGCGGCCGGCAAGGGGCGCGTCCTCGTGGCCCAGCTGCTCGACCACAGCGCCGGCCTGCCGGCGCTCCGCGCCGAGCCGGAGGAGGGCGCGCTCTACGACTGGCAGGCCATGACCGCCGCCCTCGCCGCGCAGGAGCCGTTCTGGGAGCCGGGCGCCCGGCACGGCTACCACGCCGTGACGTTCGGCTTCCTCGTGGGCGAGGTGATCCGGCGCGCAAGCGGCCAGCGGGTCGGCGCGTTCCTCCGGGAGGCCGTCGCGGGGCCGCTCGGCCTGGATTTCCACATCGGCACCGGCGCCGAGCACGACGGGCGGATCGCCGAGGTGCCCCCGACCATCGCGAGCCCGAGCGGCCTGGGCGGCGCGTTCGGCGCGAGCTTCCGCGACCCGGCGTCGCTCACCTCGATGGCCTTCACCAGGCCGCGCGACCTCCTGTCGCCGGGCCTCGTCAACACCGCCCGCGCCCGGCGCGCGGAGATCCCCGCGCTGAACGGCCACGCGAACGCGCGCGCGCTCGCGCGGATGTACGGAGCGCTCGCGAACGGCGGGGCCCTCGCCGGCACCGCGCGCGTGCTGTCGCCGGAGGCGGTCGAGGCCGCGCTGGCGGAGCGATCGGCCGGGCTCGACGCCGTCCTCCTCGCGGAGAGCCGGTTCTCGCTCGGGTTCATGCTGCCGAGCGCCCTGCGCCCCTTCGGGCGCGGCCCGCGGACCTTCGGCCACCCCGGCGCCGGCGGCGCGCTCGGCTTCGCCGACCCCGACGCAGGGCTCGGGTTCGGCTACACGCCGAACCAGACGATCGCGAGCGGCCAGGGCGGCGACCCGCGGTGGCGGGCGCTGATCGAGGCGGTGTACTCGTGTCTATGAGCGCTGGTTCCGCGCGGCCGGGGCGCGTGACTGGGTTCGTGAGAGCAGGGGCCGCGTGGTGCTCTGTTGAACGTGCTCCGGTTGACCACGCCCCGGGAGCGCCTCGTCATCCTCTTGATCTCCTGGTGCTCAGAGCTCCTCTGCCTTGGCAATTTTGATGACAGGATCGAGGCGATAGCCGCTCTGCTCCTGCGTCAGGGATCTGGCCTGGTCGAAGTCGAGCGTGAGGTGCAGTGTGCCACCGGGGCTCACCTCGACCGCGCCTTCCGTCACGATCTTGAGCCCCGACTCCGAGCAGGAGGGACAGGAGACCGCGCTTGTGGTGGATCCCTCCACAAGCTCGGCGTCGGTGAGCACGAGCCGAACTTGCGTGACCTTGCCCGCGGGGACCTCGCTCGAGCCGAGGAGCTTTTCGGTCGAGCTCGCGTCCAGGAGATCCAGCTTGACCTCGCCGCTGAAGATCGTGCTCCAGCCCCTCTCGCTCGCGCTCTCTTCGTGGCTCGACCCGTCGTCATCGCCGGGCGACGCCTGGCCGGCTTCATCCTGCTCCGCGTCCTTCGCGACATGGACGCTCACCTCGGTGAGCATGACCACGAGGTGTCTCTGCACGGCCTCTTCCGTGCCTCCCTCAGACGGAGCGGACGCCTGAAGCGGTTGGGCCGTGACCCCCACCTCCACGGTGGCATCACCGCCGCCACAGCCAGCGATGACGAGCGCGAAAAAGCCGAAGCGGACCAGGTGCGATGAGAAAGCGTGCATATCAATCTCCTTCGTTCAGGCTGAAGGCGGCGCCCATGCATCGCGCCCCCTTGGCAGAGAAGCCCATTGCCTGGGCCTCCGTCACCTGTTTCGTACAGTGCTCGAGCGCTCTTCCGACGGCTCACATAAAAAGCGCATCGCAGCGACGCTCACTGCTGGAACTTCGGTGCCGCACCGCTCAAAGCGTCTTTCGTGACGCGCGAGCACCAACTTCACCCGAGCCAACCGCTCGCCGCAGATGGATCAGTTGATTTCGGATTCGATCGCGTCGAGCTCCGTCTTGTAATTCGCGACCGTGATCGAGCTCGCGGCCTCTTCCTCGAAGTCCGCCGGAACGGCGAGATCCGTGTCTGCAATCGTCGGCTGCGCGCTGGGCGCCGGATCCTGCTGCTCGGTCGTCGAGTCCTGCTTGCAGCCAACCGTCAGCAGCATCGATGCCGCTATCCCAACGGCGCTCAGAGCGTGCCTCATTTTGCACCTGCCTTCGCGACGGCCTTCGCGTTAAAATTCGCCATCCACGTCTCGTGACGCGCGTTCTCCTTATCGATCAGCTTGGACACGCGTTCGGACGAAGCTTGATCCTTTTCATCCCTGGCGAGCTGGTTGACGCGCTCGAGGCGCGCAATCCGCCGGGCATGACGGCGGAGCTCCTGCTTCATCGCTTCCGTCATCGGCTGGTTCTCGAGTGCGGCGACAACTTTCGTGCGCGCCGCCTCACGCTGGCTCTTCTTGCGGATCTCTCGCGCCTTTTCTTTTTCCGTGGCCGCAGCGCTGCCCTCCACCTCCGCGTTGCCGGCTGCCTTGTCCGCTTGGCCGGGCGCCAGATCGGCCTTGCCAGCGGCATGCTCGCTCTTGCCAGGTGCCAGATCGGCCTTGCCGGCGGCATGCTCGCTCTTGCCAGGTGCCAGATCGGCCTTGCCGGCGCCATGCTCGCTCTTGCCAGGTGCCAGATCGGCGTCGCCGGCGCCATGCTCGCTCTTGCTGGCCAGCCCTCGCGCTTCAGCTTTCGCCACGTTGCCAGCCTTTCCCTCTGGCTTCTTCGCGTCGGCCGCCTTGGCGGGCGCCGCTGCTTGGGGAGACTGGGCCAGAGCGGCCCCACTCAAGAGCATCGCCGCTGCTGCCGTCACGAGCACACATAGGGTTCGTCTCATAGCGGTCGTCTCCTTGGAGTGCCCATCGTGCATCAATCGCCCGATGGCCTCAAGCGATTTTCGAACGGTTCGACGATGAATTACAGTTGTTCAGACAGGCACGATTGACTAAACATTTCGACAACTTGCATCTGGCACACGCCTTGAACACAGGCATCGTCGATACTGGGCACGAGGATTGCCTGGGACCACGGATAAAGAACGGAAATGAGCCGATTCGTGGTCGCGTGTCGGACCCATGCGAATCGTCAGACACGGGAACATTGAAAGATTCACAACAACAGGCGTCGTGTCGACCGACTCCTTCAAAGCCTTCTGCGCCGCCAAGGTCAACGGCACCACGGTCGATCCGTCGGAGATGGTCTGTGCGGGACAGGCGGCCAGCAAGCAAACCGATCGCTACATGTGCGAAATGAACGCCGACTGCCTCGACGGCGGCTCCAAGACCCGTGAAATACACAGCTGCACAACCTGGGATAGCAGCTGCGACGATCGCTGACGGTGGCGCAAGGCTCCGGGCCCCACGCAGGCCTTTTGCGCACTGCTCGCGGAGGACAGGCGCCGGCACACCGATGTGCCGCCAGGCACGACAGTCGAAACAACCCCCCGGTGTCAGCTTCAGCGGTTCGTCAGGCGCGACACCGTCGCGGACGGCCATCAGGCGATGCGCGCTGCGCCGCGCCTCGCGCCGCCAGGGCGGAGCCCTCCTGTCGTCAGCTCGTGAAGGGCGCCCGCCAGCGACGAGTACGTGGCCAGACTGCCTAGCTCCACGTCCACGAGGCTCCTGGCAAGCTCGGGGCGCACGCCGACCAGGAAGAGGCGCGCGCCGAGCAGGGCGACCGCGCGGCTGGTCTGGCCCAGCGCGTGGGCGACCTGGGCGTCCACCGCCGGCACGCCGGTGATATCGAGCAGCACGAAGCGCGCCTCATGCCGGCCCACCCCCTCGACCACGGCCGTGAGCACCTGGAGGGCGCGGTCCCGGTCGATCGCGCCGATCAGCGGCACGAGCAGCACGCCGGGCAGGAGCGGGATGAGCGGGCAGCCGAGCTCGCGCACCGTCTCCGAGAGCGTCCGCTCGCTCGCATAGGCCATCTGCAGCTCCGCGTTCTTCGTCGAGAGCGACTGGACGAGCTCGCCGCGCTCGAGGGCCGCGGCGAGCAGCGACGCCCAGACCCCGACGGTGCCCTCGTCGCCGGCCAGCTCGCGGAGGGTCGGCCCCATGAGCGCCACGAACCCCCAGTCGCGCCGCTCGGTGCGGATCGGCAGCAGCATCATCATGAGCGCGCCGCTCGCGGCCGCGGGCGGCAGCAGATGCTCCGGCGGAAACGCCTCCAGCCGATGGCGGCTGCCGATCGGGGGCGTCGCGCTGCCGTCACGGCTGTAGGCGCCGGCGACGACGAGCGTCTTCGCGTCCTCCCGGAGCGCAAGGCAGGCCCAGATCGCGCTGGTCTTCGCGAGCCACGAGAGCGACATGGATTCCTCCTGGGAGCCGCTGACCAGCGCGAGGCCCACGTCGTGATTGGACCGCACGAGCATCCCGAGCTGCGCCACGAACTCGGCCTCGACGCTGAGCCGAGCCCGAGCGATCGAGAGGTGCGCGCCGTCCAGGAACGCCTCGACCCGCTGCGCCGACGCCGCGTCCCCGCCCAGCCGCTCGCGGCGCCGCTCGTGGGACCGGCGGAGCAGGCGCACGATCGCCATCAAGGTGCCCATATCGGAGGAGATGTCGACGGCCTGTTTGTAGGCGCGCTCCAGCGCCTTCGCCGGAGGGGGCGCGGCTCCCTCGATCGCCGCCTCATACGCTTCGAGCACCAGGGCGACCCCCGGCCATACCGCGGCAGGCGACGTATCGGGCGCCAGGGGCCGGGGCGCGAGGAGCAGCTCGACCATCCGTCGCTCCAGGTCGCCGCCGCCGCGCTCCCCCGGCGCCGCGTCCTCGTCGAGGAAGCTCTGGACCACGTCGCATCCGCACGAGATCCGCTGGATCAACGTGTTCGGCGTGAGCACGAGCTCTGGCGGGGCCGTCTCGCCGGCGAGCATCGAGACGACGAGCTCACACGCGGCGCTCCCCAGCATCTCGAACTGCTGGCGCACGGTGGTCAGCGGTGGGTCGGCGGTTTGCGCCTCCGGCACATCGTCGAAGCCGACGATCGCCAGCTCCTCGGGGATGCGGACGCCCGCCGCCTTCAGCGACGGCATCATCCCGATCGCGTTCTTGTCCGTCCCGAAGACCGCCGCCGTACACGCATTCCGCAGCGCGATGAGCCGCGGGGCGGCGTTCTCGCCGCCTGTATACCAGTTGTCGTCGGTCCGGACGACCAGCTCCGGGTCGAGCGGTATCCCCGCTTCGGCGAGCGTCTCTCGGTAGGCGTCGAAGCGCTCGCGCACATCGGACTCGTGGAAGCAGCCGACGAACGCGATGCGCCGGTGCCCGTGTCCGATCAGATGGCGCACCGCGCCCCGGATCCCGCTGTGGTTGTCCGGGATCACGGACGGGCAGTCGCCCTTGTGGACATGGGTGCCGACGACGACGAGCGGGACCCGCTCGGCGGCGAGCTGCTCGATGCCGTCCACCCCGATCACGACGATCCACCCATCCACCTGTTCTCTGGCGAGCGAAGGGGCCTGGAGCGAGCCGGCCGTGCCGCGCATCACCAGCATGCGACAGCCGTGCTGCCGCGCCGCCTCGTGGATACCCGTCAGGACCGGGTTCCAGAACGAGCCGTCCAGATAGGGTGTGATGACGCCCACGGTCATCCCACGTGACATCCCATGGGCGCCTGTACCGCGGCGGGGCGGCTCCGCAAGGCGATTCACGTCACGCGTCGAGCGGCCGGCATCTCCTCCTGTGGCCGGCTGCCCGTCCGCGCCATCTTCCTGGGCCGAGCCGTCAGATCGGCCGCCCCGCTGCTCCGGCAACTCGACTTCACTGCCCCGGCTACCCTGAACCATCGCCCCGGTCTCCCTGCTCCCCCGTCCCACGGCTGCGCTCGCGTGCCCACCTATATACCACGGTCCGGACGTATCTCTCTGCGACGGGGCGATGTCGAATTGCTCGCTCGCAAACCACTTCGGTCCATTCGTGCTGAACGCTAACGCTTACCAATCTTCCCATCGACACCCATGCGCCGGTCGCCATGCTCGTGCCACGCGGCCTGCTCGTCCTCGACAACCCGCACCAACATCGGTTGAGCGCGCCAGCCGGCCACACAACCGTCCTGGCAATCGTCCTCGGCGACTCAACACCGCGTCGACCCACGAGCTCTCCACGGGACGACGCGGGAGCCCTACGGACGGCGCGGGGCGTCGGGCCCAGGCCATGCCCGCATCGCGGCCTCCACGGCCGCGCGGAGGCTCTCCCGTGACGCGCCGTCCCGCGCCTGGACCGACATCCCCAGCAAGACGGTCACGTAGAACGTGGCCAGCGCGGCGGCGTCCGTGTCGGACGCGAGCTCGCCGTCCTCGGTGCTCCGCTGGATCCGCGCCTGGAGCGAGGCATGCCAGGCCTCGCGGCACCCTCGCATCAGGTCCTGTACGGGCCGCGCGCCGGGGGAGCACTGGGTCCCGGCCAGCGCGATCATGCAGCCGGACGGCCGATCGGGCCGGGTGAACTCGTCGGCCGCCGTCTCGAGCAGCCGCTGCACCGCGCCGCGGGCCGTCGGCTCCTCGGCAAAGATGCAGCCCATGCGCTCGCCCCCCCTGGCGAGATACCGATCCACCGCCGTCCGAAAGAGCTGCTCCTTGCCCCCGAAGGTCGCGTAGAGGCTCGACGGGCTGATGCCCATCGCCGCGCTCAGCTCGTCGAGCGACGTCGCCTCATAGCCCCGGTCCCAGAACAGGAGCATGGCCCGCTCCAGCGCCACCTCCTGATCGAAGGCGCGCGGCCTCCCTCGCCCTCGCTGGACCCGCCCCGCCGAATTTTTCATAACGATCGTTCCATAAATCGCTTGACGGACAGCATCAGCCTACGTAGCTTCTTTATAAGGAACGATCGTTCCAAAAAAAAGGAGAACGTCTCGATGGGTACGTTGAAGGGCAAGGTTGCGCTGGTCACCGGGGGTTCGCGGGGTATCGGGGCGGCGATCGCGAGGCGGCTGGCGCACGAGGGCGCCACCGTGGCCATCACCTATGCCGCGTCGCCCGCGAGGGCAGCCGAGGTGGTGCACGCCATCGAGGCGGCAGGCGGCAGGGCGATCGCCGTCCGGGCGGACAGCGCCGACGCAGAGGCGGTGCGGAGCGCCGTTGCCCAGACGGTGAAGGCCTTCGGCCGGCTCGACGTGCTGGTGAACAACGCCGGCGTCGCCGCCATCGCCCCCCTCGATCAGTCCTCGCTGGAGGAGTTCGATCGTCTCATGGCGGTGAACGTCAGGGGCCTCTTCGCCGCCACGCACGAGGCCGTCCGCCACATGGGCGAGGGTGGGCGCATCATCAACATCGGGAGCATCAGCAGCGACGGAGCGCTCATCCCCGGGATGGCCGTCTATGCCGCGACCAAGGGAGCGGTCGCCGGCCTGACCCGCGGCTGGGCCCGGGATCTCGGTCCGCGCGGCATCACGGTCAACAACGTCCAGCCGGGCCCGGTGGACACCGACATGAACCCGGCCGACGGCCCGCTCGCCTCCGGGTTCAAAGGCCAGATCGCCGTGCAGCGCTACGGACAAGGCGACGAGGTCGCCGGCATGGTGGCCTACCTGGCCGGCCCCGAGGGCGCCTTCGTCACGGGCGCCAACCTCAAGATCGACGGCGGCTTCACCGCCTGATCTTCCCGAGCCGCGACCGGAGACCGCGTCAGCCGCCGTCCTCGCCCGGCTCGCCGCCGGTCCCCGGCGAGCGGCACTTCATCACCATGCGGATCTCGTTGCCCTTCTCGTTGTGCCGCACCTCGTCCATGAACGTGCGGATCAGCATCAGGCCGCGGCCGCTCGGCTTGTCCAGGTTGGCGAGGTCGGTCGGATCCGGCAGGTTGCGCGGGTCGAAGCCGGGCCCCTCGTCGCGCACCACGTACGTCGCCTCGGTGCGCGTCTCGCGCGCCACGACGATCACGCGCCGATCCCGGTACGGGCTCTCCGCCCGGCGGCGCTCGACGAGCGCGGAGAAGGCGCTCGGCTGCTCGTCGAGCAGCGTCGAGCTGACCTCGAGGTTGCCGTGCACGATGGCGTTCACGAGCGCCTCGCGCAGCGCCACCGCGACCTGGATCCGGCCCGTCTCGTCGCACAGCCGCATCCGTCCCAGGCTCTGCTCGACGTGGCCCACCAGCGCGGGGACCTTCGCCACGTCGTTATCGAGCTCGAAATGGGACTCGGTCGCCGTCAGGCACGAGAGGAGCAGCTGCTCCCGCCGATCGAGCCGCGCCACCGCGAGGACGTTCTCGACCGTGTTCACGAGCTCCGCCGCGAGGTTCCGCTTCGCGACGTAGCTCGCGGCGCCGCGCCGCAGCGCCTGCACCGCGATCTCCTCGCTGCCGTGCGCCGTCATCAGGATCACCGGGAGGTAGGGGTGCTCGCGGCGGATCGCCTCGACCAGCTCCAGGCCGTCCATCTCCGGCATCTGGAGATCGGTCAGCACGATCTCGGGCATCGACCTGGCGATCGTCTCGAGCGCCTCGACGCCGTTCTCGGCGTACACGGGCTCCATCCCGGCGCGCTTCTTGAGCAAGCTCCCGGAGAGGCGCCGATCCATCGGGGAGTCGTCCACCACGAGCACCCTCACCATCGCGTCACCTCGCTATCAGAGCGCCGGTCGCCCTGCACCGGCGGCGCCGGGTCCGCCGGCGCGCCCTCGCGCACGAACGCGGCGAGCTCGGGGAGCAGGCGCTCGATCTGCGCCCGCAGCGCGAACTGCGCCTCGGCCATGCCGCCGAGCTCGTTCGCGCGCGCCATCCTCTCCAGCGCGAAGGAGGCCTCGAACGCGCCCCGCGCGCCGAAGCTGTCGACCCCGCCCTTCAGGCTGTGCGCGGCCCGCTGGAGCTTGCGGGCGTCGCCGGCGGCCACCGCGTCGTCGATGTCGCCCATCCAGCGCGGGCACTCCTCCAGGAAGACCTCGGCGAGCTCGCGCAGGAGGTCGGCGTCGCCGCCCGTCCGCTCCAGCGCCCTGGTGCGATCGAACATCGGCCGGGCCGTGATCGAGGAGGGCGAGGGCTGCAGCCGCTCCTCCGATCGGGTGCTCGGCGGCCCGCTGTCGGACGTCGACGAGGGCGCCGACGCGTACGAGCTCGGCGCGCCGAGCGACATGCGCGCCGGGTCCTCGATCTCCAGGGCGGAGGGCCCGGCGGCCAGCCGGTCGATCATGTCGTGGAGCTCGTCGACCTGCACCGGCTTCGACAGGTAGCCGTCGAAGCCGGCCCGGAGGCAGCGCTCGCGGTCGCCCTTCATCGCGTACGCGGTCACGACGATGAGCGGCATGTGCCCGCCCTCGCGCCGCTCGCGGGCGCGGACGGCCCGCGCGACCTGGAGGCCGTCCATCTCGGGCATCTCCACGTCGAGCAGGGCCACGTCGTACTGCCCGCCCGCGATCTTCTCGACGGCGAGGCGGCCGTTCTCGACGATGTGCACGTGGTGGCCCTGCCGCTCCAGCCAGCGGCGCATCAGCTTCTGGTTGATCGCGTTGTCCTCGGCGACGAGCACGCGCAGGCCGCGCGCGCGCGTCCCGGGCGCGGCGCGGCGCGGGTCGGCCGACCGGAGCGAGGTCCGCGTCGGGACGCCGAAGGCGTGGAACACGGCCTCCTGGAGGTGGGACGTCTTCACGGGCTTCGTGACCATGGCGAAGACGCCGAGATCGCGGCAGCGCGCGACGTCCGCCTGCGCGGACGTCGAGCTGAGCAGCATGAGGACGCGCCCCTTCAAGATCTCGCGCTTCCGGCAATGCTCGACCACGGCGAAGCCGTCGACCTTCGGCATGCGGGCGTCGACGATGGCGAGGCCGAACGAGCTGCTCGGCCCGACCGCGTTGCCCCCCGGCTTGCCCCAGGGCAGCGCCCACACGCCCGAGTCCTCCGAGAGCGCCGCGATCGCCGCTGCCCCCGAGTCGACGGGGACCGCCTTCATCCCCCAGCCCTCGATGGTGTCCGCGAGGATGCGCCGCGCGGTCGCGTTGTCGTCGGCGATGAGGACCTTCGTGCCGAGGAGGTCCTTCGGGATCTCCAGGCGGCGCGACCGGGCGGCGCCCTCGAGCGCCCGGAGCTGGAGGGTGAAGTGGAACGTGCTGCCCTTGCCCACCTCGCTCTCGATCCAGATCTTGCCGCCCATCATCTCGACAAGGCGGGCGCAGATCGTGAGGCCGAGCCCCGTGCCTCCGTACTTGCGGGTGGTCGAGCCGTCCGCCTGGGCGAACGCGTCGAAGACGACCCGCTGCTTCTCCGGGGCGATCCCGATGCCCGTGTCGATCACGCTCACGCGGAGCACCACGGCGTCGCCGAGCGCCTCGCCCGCGTAGAGGCTCGGCGTGCCCTGGCTGTCCGCGCTGGCCTCCTCCTCGGCGGTGAGGGGCGCGCGCGCGTCGACCTCGGCGCGGACGACGACCTCGCCGGCGTCGGTGAACTTCACCGCGTTGCTCACGAGGTTGACGAGGACCTGGCGCAGGCGCAGCGGATCGCCGACCAGGGCCTCGGGCACGCCGGGGCCGACGTCGTAGGCGAGCTCGAGCCGCTTCTCGTGGGCGCGGAGCGCGAGCGTCTTCACGGCGTCGCCGATGATCTCGCTCGGGTCGAAGACGACGGGCTCGATCTCGAGCTTGCCGGCCTCGATCTTCGAGAAGTCGAGGACGTCGTTGATGATGGAGAGCAGCGCGTCGGCCGAGATCTTGACCATCTCGAGGTACTCGCGCTGCTCCTGGGTGAGCTCGGTCTGGAGCGCGAGCGACGTCATGCCGATGATGCCGTTCATCGGGGTGCGGATCTCGTGGCTCACGCTGGCGAGGAACTCGCTCTTCGCGCGGCTCGCCGCCTCGGCGGCCTCCTTGGCCTGCTGGAGCTCCTCCTCGACCGCCTGGCGCTGCATGAGCAGGGCGCGCAGGCTCGCGGAGTGCTCGCGCTCGTTCTCGAGCGAGGCCTCGCCCATGGCGTCCGCGCGGCGCTTGGCGATGCTCGCCATCACCGCCATGGCGGGGGTGGTGACGGCGTAGACGATGACCCGGAGGAGGTTGTCTTCCTCGTACGATAACAGGACGCCATCCTTCGAGAAGTAGAGCGCGAAGAAGACGCACGAGATGAGCGCCGTGACGATGCCGCCCCAGAGGCCGCCGCTGAACGCCGCGAAGACGATGATCATCGAGAGGATCGCGGGCGGGTTCGGGATGGTCCAGTCGAGCGCGGCCTCCAGCGTGGTGACCGCGCCGATGACGAGCAGCGCGAGCACGGGGCCGAGCAGCGGGAGCACGAACTTCTCCCACGAGGGCCGGCCGAGGCGCCGGTGCAGCGCGGAGGGGAGCGGCAGGAACGTGCCGCGGCCGTCGGCGTCGCCGCCCACGCCCATGGATGCGCGGGGCTCGCCGCCCAGCGACGGGCGGGGCTCGCCGCCCAGCGAAGGGCGGAGCTCGCCGCCCAGCGAAAGGCGGGGCTCGCCCCCAAGCGACGGGCGGGGCTCGCCGCCCACTGACGGGCGAGGCTCACCGCTCACCGACGGGCGGGGGTCCGCGTGAGCGGTCCCCGGCGCGGCGGCGGGCGGGGGATCCTCGGCCTTGGGCATGGCCTCATGGAGATAGCGGGGTCGCGATCGGGCGTCCACGGCCGCGAGGGCCGGGTCCCATGGACGGGCGGCGCCGGGGCACAGCGGGCAAGTAGGAGGGACGCCCCTCGGCCCCGAGCAGCACGAGGCCGGGAAGCGCGGGTCGCGCCGCCGGCGGACGCGGCGCTGGCGGCCCGCGCCGCCGGCGCCCCGGCCGTCGCGCGCCGGGGCGCCCGCAGCCACGCTCACCGCGGCGCGCTCACCCCTTCACGCCGCCCGTCGTCAGCCCCGCGATCAGGTGGCGCTGCACCACATAGAACGCCGCCATGACCGGCAGCGACACGAGGAGCGCCCCCGCCGCGAACCGCTCCCACTGCGCGTCGTACTCGCCGATGTACCGCTGCAGCACCACCGGCAGCGTGAACATCTCCTCCTTGCCGAGCAGCGTCGCCGCGAGGATGAACTCGTTGTACGCCGTCATGATCGCGAACAGCGCCGTCACGGCGATCGCCGGCCGCGCCGCCGGGAGCACGACCCGGAGGAAAGCCTGGAAGCGCGTCGCCCCGTCGACCATCGCCGCCTCCTCCAGGTCGACCGGGATCGCCTCGAACGCCGCCCGGAGCTGGAAGATCGAGAACGGCACCGCCGTCGACGCGTAGCAGAGCACGAGCCCGGTCCGCGAGTTGAGCAGGCCGAGCGCGTCGAGCAGGAGGTACAGCGGGATCGCGCTCGCCACCGTGGGGAACATCTGCGTCGCGAGCAGCGCGCGCAGGCCGCGGTCCTTGCCGAGGAACCGGAAGCGCGCGAGCGCGTACGCCGCCGGGACCGCGACGGAGACGCCGGCGGCCGCCGTCGCGAGCGCGACGACGATCGAGTTGGCGAGCTGGCGGGGGAAGAGCCAGATCGGCTCGCCGCCGACCTTCTTCGACGTCGTGACCACCGCCACGATGTGCTCGAGCGTCGGCTGGTTCGGGATGGGCAGCACCTCCGGCACCGGCGGACGCGCCGCGGAGAAGGCGATCGAGGCGACCCAGAGCACCGGGTACAGCGCGAACGCGACCGCCGCGACCAGCGCGGCGTGCACCGCGATCGACTCGACAGGAGAGGGCCTCCGCGTCACGCGACCTCCGTCGCCGCCGCCGGCACGGGCGCCGATCCAGCCTCGGCCCCGCCCTGCGGAATGGCGGAGACGGGCGTCCGCCGCCGCCGGAAGCGAAAGGCCCGCGTCGCGAGCGTCAAGAGCAGGAAGATGAGCACCGAGTACGCCGCCGCGTAGCCGTACTGGGCCTCGCGGGTGAACGCCCACCGGTACGCCTCGGAGACGAGGATGTCCGTGGTGCCGTCCGGGTCGCCGCCGGACACGAGGAACACGACGTTGAACATGTTGAACGTCCAGATCGCGCCCAGCGTCACCGCGGGCGCGAGCACCGGCCTGATCAGAGGCAGCGTAATTTTCCGCAGACGCTGCCACCGCGTGGCGCCGTCGACCTCGGCGGCCTCGAGCACGTCCTCCGGCACGGCGGTGAGCGCGCCCAGCGTGACCACCATCATGAACGGGAACCCGAGCCAGACGTTGGTCGCCACGTTGGCCGTGAACGCCGTCGTGAAGCTCGAGAACCAGGAGATGGGCTCGATGCTCGTCCCGAGCGCGGAGTTCACCGCCTCGATGAGGCCGGTGACGGCCCCGAACTGCCGGTGGAACATGCCCTTCCAGGACAGCGCGGTCACGTAGCTCGGCACGGCCCAGGGCACGATGAGGAGCACCCGGTAGAGCGCCCGGAGGCGCAGCGTCGGGCGGTGCAGGAGCAGCGCCAGCGAGACGCCGAGGAGGACGTGGAGGCAGAGGTTCACCGCGGTCCAGAGCACGGTCACCGCGAGCACGAGGTAGAACGAGCCGCTCGCGAAGAGCGGCCCGCCGCGGGCCGTGAGGATGCTGATGAAGTTGGCGAGGCCGACGTACCGGAGGCCCTCGCCCCTGCCGGCGAAGAGCGACGTCGCCGCGCCGATGACGAGCGGGATCACCACGAGCACGCCGATCGCGACGACCGCGTGCGCGACGTACTTGTAGGCAGGAATCGATCGCCCGAGCGACCGCCGGAACGAGCGCCAGTGCGCGGTGCCGGGCGCCGCGCCCCTCGCGGCGCGGACCCACCGGAGAGCGAGCGCCAGCGCGAGCGCGCCGAGCGCGACGAGGAGCGGCGCCGGCGAGGCGGGGGGCGGGAGCGGCCGGCGGACGTCGTCGAAGCGGCGCTTGGCCTCGGAGAGCGCGACGTCGGGGGGCGCGTCGCCCCGGAGCACCTTGCGGATCGCGCGCGTGGACGGCTCCCAGGTCGAGCGCATCGCCGGCGAGGTCGGCATCGGGATGGCCGCCTTGGCCTGCTCGGTGAACGCCGCGATGAAGGCGTCGCCGGCCGGGACCGCCACGTCGCTCCGCACCGGCGGCGTGCGCGCGAGCTCGAGCCGCGTGGCCGCGGCCGCGGCGCCCGCGAGGTGGCGCGCGAGCGCCCGCGCCCCGGCGCGCCGCGCGCCCTGGGGCGAGAGCATCACCGCCTCGACGGTCAGGAACGGCCGCATCGGGAGGCCGGTCTCGCGCACCTTCGGGAGCGGGACGACGCGGGCGCGCCGCCGCGCCTCTTCGCCGAGGCCGCCCGCGAACCACGGCCCGCTGATCACGAACGCGGCGCGGCCCGCGTTGAACAGGTCGGTCACCAGCGCGCCGTTCGCGTCCTCCGGGACGACCCGCCGCTCGATCAGCGAACGGACGAGCTCGATCGAGCGCTCGGGCCCCGGGCCGACGAAGCCGAACTGGTCGTCCTCGCCCAGCATCGCGCCGCCGAACGCCGCGAGGATCGGCATGTGCGCGTAGGCGTTCGACGCCTCGTACGCGAGCGGGTACACGCCCTCGGGGAGCGAGCCGGCCAGCGCCGCGATGTCCTCGAGGGCCGCCGGGGCCTCCTTCACGAGCGCGGTGTTCATGTAGAGCGCCACGCACTTCTGGCTGATCGGCAGGCCGAGGATCTCGCCCCCCTGCCGGACCGCGGCGAGCGCCGGCCCCTGGAACACGGCCTCGCCGCCCGGATCGAGCGCGTCGCCCACGGGCGCGACGAGGTCGCGCGCGCGGAAGTCGCCGAGCCGCTCGTGGGCGTCGATGAACAGGTCGGGCCCCTCCCCCATCGGGATCGCGGCCTGGAGCTTCGAGGCGTAGGCGTCGAACGGGACGGCGAGAACCTCGACCTCCTCGCCCTCGAAGGCCGCGACGATGGCGTCGAGCGCCCTGGCCTCGTCGTCGCGGTAGGCGTGCCACAGCCGGATCGGCGCCGCGGCCGCGAGCGCGGGCAAGAGGAGGATCAGCGCGGGCGCAGCGAACGCAGCGAGCGTGAGCGCGAGACGGCAGCGACGGCTCGGCACGGTCGCCTCACGCTCCTCGCAGGCTCAGCCCGGAGTCCGCGTCGAACAGGTGCACCTGGCGGAGCGCGACGTGCACGGTGTCCCCCTTCGCGACGCGCGCCGCCGGGTCGAGGCGCGCCACGAACGGCGCCCCCGCGACGGTGCCGTGCGCGTACGACTCGGCCCCGAGGGCCTCGACGATCGCCACCTCGAACGGGGCGCCGCCGTCGCCCGGGGCGAGGTCCACCTCGTGCGGGCGCACGCCGACCGTCACCTGCCGCCCGGACGAGAGCGCGCCCGGGAAGTCGGCCGCGTCGATGTCGATGGCGAGGTCGCCCTGGGCCGCGACCCACCGGCCGCCCCGGCTCTCCAGGCGCGCCTCGACGAAGTTCATGGCCGGGCTGCCGAGGAAGCTCGCCACGAACCGGGTGCGAGGCCGGGCGAAGACCTCGAGGGGCGGCCCCGACTGCTCGACGACGCCCTTGTTGAGCACGAAGATCTCGTCGGCGAGCGTCATGGCCTCGACCTGATCGTGGGTGACGTAGACGCTGGTCGCGCCGAGCCGATCGTGCAGCTTGCGGATGTCGACCCGCACCTGCGCGCGCAGGGCGGCGTCGAGGTTCGAGAGCGGCTCGTCGAACAGGAAGAGCTGCGCCCGCCGCACGATGGCCCTGCCCATGGCCACGCGCTGCCGCTGGCCGCCGGAGAGCGCCCGGGGGTGCCGGTCGAGGAGCGGGCCGAGCCCGAGCATCTCCGACGCCTCCTTCACGCGCGCCTCGATCTCGGCCGGCGGCGTCTTCCGGAGCTTCAGGCCGAAGGCGAGGTTCTCGCGCACCGTGAGGTGCGGGTAGAGGGCGTACGACTGGAACACCATCGCGATGTCGCGATCGCGCGGCTCGAGCCGCGTGACGTCGCGGTCGCCGAGCGCGATCGTGCCGTCGTCTGCCTCCTCGAGCCCGGCGAGCAGCCTGAGCAGCGTCGACTTGCCACAGCCGCTCGGTCCCACGAGGACGGCGAACGAGCCGTCGGGCACGTCGACCGAGACGCCGCGCAGCACGTGGGTTTGGCCGAATCGCTTGTTGAGTCCGCGCACTTTGACAGACGCCATGTTGGAGACTCTCTTGGAAGGGAGGAGTGCCAGGCAGGATCAGAGACCATGGATGATCTGGTCTTCCGGGATGAGCAGCGCCCCGCTCACCGGAGGCAGCTTGACGGTGACAGCGCCGTTCGCGCCCGCCCTATATGTCTTTTTTTCGGGCGAGAGCACGTCGACGAGCACGGTCCCCCGCGTCAGCCCCGTGGTCATCGCCGCCCCGTCGAAGCTCGTGGCGCTCTGCTTCCGGGGGTGCGTGTTGAGCACCACGAGCGCATAGTCGCCGTCCGGCTCCCCCCGCTCGAACGCGAAGATCCCCGCGTCCTCGTCCCCTTCGCCCGTCCGCTCCGTCGACCAGCGCACCCGCTGCTCGCCGACGGTGAGCGCCGGGTAGCCCCTGCGCAGCGCCGTGAGCCGCTGGACCCACCGGAAGAGCGGGTGCTCCGTGTCATAGCCGCTCTCCCGGAGATCTTCGCGGTTCGCCGGATCGTCGCCGCCGCTGAAGCCCTGCTCCGTGCCGTAGTACAGGCAAGGGATGCCGTCCTCCGTGAAGAGGAACAGGAGCGCATTCTTGAGCGCCGCCTCGGGATCGGCCTTGAAGGGCGAGGCGCCCGGGCCGACATGGAGGAAGCGCGGGACGTCGTGGTTGTCGATGAAGTTGACCAGCGCCTTCAGCGGCGGAACGCCAATGCCGTTCGCGTTCGGCTCAGCGCCGTAGTTGAGCGCCCGCGCGTCCCAGAGCGCCTCGATCCGCCGCGTGGCCCGAGCGTCCCGGAAGACGTCGCGGAAGACCCGATAATGCTGGGGGAAATAAAGCACGGAGTCGACCGAGTCCCCCGTGATCGGCGCGGCGCCCGGACAGCCCCCCTCCGCCTCGTCGCCGTTCTCGCGCTCGAGATCGCCGCCGAGCGCTTCGTCGTGCGGGTGGGCCGGGACCTCGTGCTTCGTGAAGCTGCCGACGAGGTCGTCCTTGCCGTCGAAGGCCTCGCCGAACATGAAGAAATCGGCCTTGCCCATCGTCGCCAGCTGCAGCCGGACGTTCTGCGTGAAATAGCGCCAGAACTCGTGCTCGACGTGCTTCAGCGTGTCGATGCGGAACCCGTCGACGTCGGTGAGCTCGACCCAGCGCACGAACACGTCGACCATCGCCCGCTTCACGTCGCAGCGGGAGGTGTCGATGTCCTTGAGGCCGCCCGGGAGATCGCCGTGCACGAGCTGGTCGACATCCTCGAAATCGAGGATGCGCCCCTTGCGGCTGTAGACCTCGGGGTTTTGGAAGAGCACGGGCTGCGGCGGTAGGTGGTTGGTCGCGGGGTCGTGGCGGAAGACGATCGGCGCCGGACCCGACTTGCCGGGCGACGTCCGCGCCTGGACGCCGCGGGGGTCGAACTCCGGATCGTACTCGTTCACTGCCTCGACCTGGAGGCGCCCGTCCTCGCCGCTGCCGTGGGCGTCCTCGTCGGGCTGCCCATTCTCGTTGATATCATAATAGAACAGCTGGCCGACGTGGTTCGTCACGATATCGAGGATGACCTTCATACCGCGGCCGTGGGCCGACGCGACGAGCCGGCGCAGCGACGCGAGGTCGCCGAAATGGGGGTTCAGCTCGGTGAAATCCTGCGTCCAGTAACCGTGGTATCCGTCGACGCCGGCGTCGGTGTCGACGTTCTTGACGATCGGCGAGATCCAGAGCGCGGTGACGCCGAGCGCCTCGAGGTAGGGCAGACCCTCCTCGAGCCCCTTCCAGTCGCCGCCGTGCCACCTGCTTGGCGCCGAGGACACCCGATGGTTGTTCCCCGCGTCGCCGTCGGCGAAGCGGTCTATCAGCACCTGATAGATGATCTCCTCCCGCCAGTCGCTCGCGTGGGCCCCGAGCGAGGCCGACCGCGCGGGCTCCTCGTCGAGCTCGGCGCACGCCGCCGCGAGGAGCGCGAGCGAGGCGGCCCCGGCCGCCCGCGCGAGGGCGGCCGCGCGCGCCGTTCGCCAGAGGGAGAGTCTCGATCGCCGCCGGTCCATCGCGATCACCTTAGCTCGGCGTGTCGAGCCATCACGCATCCACGCGAGCCGACACACGCGCCGGACGAGAGCCCATCTCGACGGATGAGCCCGATGGGCAGCGGCGCGACCGCGTCCGGGCCAGGCCGCCCGCGCGCTCCGGCAGGAGCTTCTGGAGTGTCAGGCAAAACCGTAGTGTCCGCAGGAGCCTTCCGAGCCGCGGAGCGCAATGCGCAGACGAGCAGCGGCACGGCGGCCGGCGCGGCCACGACGCGATTCTGCCCCGCCCTCAACGCCCCTCGCACGGCGCGAACGCTACACCGGCAGCGGTGGCCCGGTCCACGATTTCTGGACGTAAAAAGCGGGTTTTCGCGGCGCGACACGATCGACGCACACGCAATCGCGCCGCGCGCGACACAGGCGCGCAGGCGCACAGCCGGGGCCGGGACGCGCGTCGCCGGCGAATCCCGATCGTGTGAGCGCCAGCCCATCCGGTCGACGCGACATTCGCGGGACATTCACCGCGCCGTCGCGAGCCCTGTTGTTTCACCGCGGACGCCAGCGACACGGGCTGTCGTTCCGTTGACGGTCATGGCGTCGCATGGCACCGTCAGATTCGTGACCTTCTCGGCGCCTCCCGACCTCGTTCAGGCGAAGGCCAGTGCCGGAGATCACAGGCGCCGGTTCCAGGCGGGCGGGACCGTGGGCGACGGCGTGATCTATATCGAGCGCCCCGCCGACAGAGAGCTCTTCGAGGCGCTCCTGCGCGGAGAGCTCTGCTATGTGCTGTCGACCCGGCACATCGGGAAATCCAGCCTGCGACTCCAGGTCTCGACGCGGCTCCGCGCCGAGCAGGTGGAGTGCGCGAGCGTCGATCTCGGGGCGCTCGGCACCGACACCACCTCGCCGGTGAGCTGGTACCTCGGGATCGCGTCGGAGTTCGCCGAGCAGCTCGGGCTGGAGCCGCCGGACGAGTTCTGGGATGCCCACTGGCACCTCGGGCCGGTGCACTGCTGGTTGCGCTGGCTCGAGGACGTCGTGCTCGTGGAGATCTCCTCCGCGATCGTCCTGTTCATCGACGAGGTCGACGCCACGCTGGCCCTCCCGTTCTCGCGGGACGATTTCTTCGCCGTCCTCCGGGCCGTCGTGAACCGGCGCGCGGAGCGCCCCGCCAACGCCCGGCTGACCTTCTGCCTGCTCGGGGCGGCGGCGCCCTCGGAGCTCGTCGCGGATCCGGCGCGCGCGCCGTTCAACATCGGCCGCCCGATCCGGCTCGGCGACTTCACCCGCGCCGAGGCGCGCGGCTTCCGCGCGGGCCTGGAGGGGCTCGTGGCAGACCCCGACGCGCTGCTCGACGCGGTCTTCGCGTGGACCTCGGGGCACCCCTACATGACGCAGCGGCTCTGCGCCGATCTCGCCGGAGAGCGGCGCGATCTCGACGTCGACGAGGCCGTGGCGCGGCGGTTCCTGGACCAGGGCCGGACCGAGGACCCGAACCTGCGCCACGCGGAGCGGTGCCTGGAGGCGCAGGGGCCCCGCTGCGGGCGGACGCCGGCGCTCCTCCGGCTGTACAAGCAGCTGCTCGACGGCCACCGGGTGGGCGTCGACGCCGGGGACCCGGTCCAGCGGACGCTGCTGCTCTCGGGGCTCTCCGTGGAGCGGACGGAGGCCTCGGGCGCGCCGTACCTCGACGTGCGCAATCGCGTCGTCCGCCAGGTCTTCGACCGGGCGTGGGTGCTGTCGCGGGAGGCGGACCGAGCCACAAGGGAGCCGCTCGCGCGCTGGCTGTCGCACGGGCGGAGGGACGACTACGTCGTGGGCGGCGCGGCGCTCGCGGAGCTCACGTCGTGGTGCGATGGGCGGGCGGACCTCTCGGCGGAGGAGAGGGCGTTCCTCTCCGCCTGCGCGCGGGCGGAGGGCCAGAAGCGGTCGGCGCGGCGGCTCGTCACCGTGCTCGCCGTCGCCGTCACGCTGCTCGGCGGCCTGACCCTCGTGCTCCTCTGGCAGATGGGGAAGGAGGAGCGGGCGCTCCTCCGCGCGCAGCAGGAGTCGCGCGAGAACGGCGCCCGGCGGCTCGCGGCCCAGTCGGCGAAGGAGCGCGCCGAGGGCCTGCTGCCCCGCGCGCGCCTGCTCGCCGTGGAGGCGGCCCTCGCCGCCAGGGCGAGCGGCCGCCCCGCGGGCCCCGCCGTGGTGCAGGCGCTCGGCGACGCGGTCTGGGGCCCCGCCGTCGACCAGGAGGTGCTCGTCGGGCGCGGCGGCGCGGTCCACCACGCGGCCTTCAGCCCCGACAGCCGCCTCGTCGCCACCGCCTCGGCCGACGGGGCCGCGAGGATCTTCCGCCTCGGCGGGCGCGGCGAGCCGCTCGTGCTGCGCGCCCCCACCTCCGCCGGCGTCGTCGCCGTCGCCTTCAGCCACGACGGGAGCCTCCTGGCGACCGCGTCGACCGACGGCGCGGTGCGCCTGTGGCGCCCCGACGGCCACGAGGTTCGCGCGCTCGGGACGAGGGACGCCGCGCCGACCAGCGTGGCGTTCAGCCCGGATGGCAGCCGCGTCGTCGCGGGGACGACGGGCGGCGCGATCTACGTGTGGCGCCCCGGCATGGAGGGCGAGCCGCCGCTCGTCGTGCCCCTGGGCGAGCGGCTCATCCGGCGCGCGGTGTTCAGCCACGACGGGGCCCGGATCCTCGCCACGGCCATCAGCGGGACGGTCTACGTCGTCCGCGCCGACGGGCAGGGCGCCCCCGCGGCGCTGAAGGGGCACGGGCCGGGCGTCGAGAGCGCGGACACGAGCCCGGTGGACGACCGCATCGTCCTCGCGACGGGCGACGGGACGGCGCGCATCCCCGGCGCGGACCGGCGTGAGCCCGTCGTCCTCCGCGGGCACGAGGGCGCGGTGCGCAGCGCCGCCTTCAGCGCCGACGGCGGCGCAGTGGTCACGGCCTCCGCGGACGGGACCGCGCGCGTCTTCCGCGCGGACGGCAAGGGCGCGCCGATGGTCCTCGAGGGCCACGAGGGGGTCGTGAACAGCGCCGCCTTCAGCCGCGACGGCGCGAGCGTCGTCACCGCGTCGGAGGACGGGACCGCGCGGGTGTGGCGGCTCGGCGGGCCGGGCGAGCCGCTGCTCCTGCGCGGCCATGAGGGGCCGCTGACCGGCATCGCCATCAGCCACGACGGCAGCAGGATCGCCACCGCCGGGACCGACAAGACCGCGCGCGTCTTCCGGGCCGACGGCTCGGGTGAGCCCGTCGTCTTCCGCGGGCACGCGGAGCACCTGCTCAGCGTCGACCTCAGCCCCGATGGGAGCCGCCTCGTCACCGGCTCGGCCGACAAGACGGCGCGGATCTGGCGCGCCGATGGGCGGGGCCAGCCGATCGTGCTCGGGGTCCACGACGACCGGGTGGTGGGCGTCGCCTTCAGCCCGGAGGGCACCCGGATCGTCACCACCTCGTGGAACGGCATCCTGCGCGTGTTCGAGGACGGCGTCCCGGGCGAGCCCGTCGTGCTGCGCGACGAGCGCGCGGGGCTGCTCCGGGCGGCGTTCAGCCCGGATGGCCAGCACATCGTGGCGACGTCGGGGCCCAACGTGAAGGTCTGGCCCGCGGACGGCCGCGGCGCCCCGCGCGTCCTCCCGTCGGGGTACGAGGACCGGGCGATCGCCGCGATCGCGGTGAGCCCGGACGGGAGCCACGTCGCGATCGCCGCGCTCGACGGCGGCGTGCGGCTGCTCCGCGTCGACGGCCAGGGCCAGCCCCTCCTCCTGAACGGCCTCGGCGCGGCGGTCCGGACCGTCGCGTTCAGCAGCGACAGCGCGCGCCTCGTCGCGGTGTCGAGCGACGGCATCGCGCGGGTGCTCCCCGTCGACGGGCAGGGCGAGGCGATCACCCTCCGCGCCGAGGGCGTCACGCTGACGGACGCCGTGTTCAGCCCCGACGCCACCCGCGTCGTGACCGCCGCGAACGACGGCGCGGCGCGCGTCTTCTCGATCGCGGCCGAGTCCCTGATGGCGCGCGCATGCGCCTACGCCGGGCGCAACTTCACGCGCGAGGAATGGGCGCAGCTCATGCCCGGCATCGACTACCGCGCCACGTGCCCCGAGTGGCCAGGCGCCCCCGAGCAGGACGCCGGCGCAGCGCCGCGGCTGGACGTGCGCTGAAGCGGGGAATCGTCGGTGAGTGTCCGGGCGTGTCGGCGCGCTCCGCGGCGGGCCGTGATCTTCTCTATCGGTTGCACGCGAAAGCTGAACTCACGCGAAGCCACGTGAACCCACGTGAACCCACGTGAACCGCGCGCTGCGCGCTGCGAGGCGCCTGGCAGCAGCCCCACAGGATGCCTCTCCCACCTTTATTCCGTGGGGGCGGACCTTCTTGTCATGGTTCGCGCTTCAGCGGGAACCATGTATGCTCGGCCAGGCTTGCTCGCCCTCTGCCGCGCACTGCGCGGCCCCTGATCGCTGCCCGGTCTATGGCCCCGCTCGACCCGTACGCCGAGGAGCCGAACCTCGTGGACACCGCCGCTTCGCGGATCGGGACAGCCCTGAACGCCAAGTGGCGGCTCGACGATCTGCTCGGCGTCGGCGGCATGGGCGCGGTGTTCGCGGCGACCCACCGCAGGGGGACGCGGGCGGCGGTCAAGGTCCTCCACATCGAGTTCGCGCGCAACGCCGAGCTGCGGGACCGCTTCCTGCGCGAGGGCAAGATCGCGAACCGGGTCGATCACCCGGCGCGCGTCGCCGTGGTCGAGGACGACCTCAGCGACCGCGGCGAGCCGTTCCTCGTCATGGAGCTGCTCTCCGGCACCACGCTCCAGCGGCTCGCGAGCAGCGCAGGCGGCACCCTCCCCCTCGCCCAGGTGCTGCCCGTCTTCGACGTCGTGCTCGATCTGCTCGAGAAGTGCCACTCGATCGGCATCGTCCACCGCGACATCAAGCCGGCCAACATCTTCGTCACGAGCGCCGGCCACGTGAAGGTCCTCGACTTCGGCATCGCCCGGATGCGCGACCCCGAGCGGCAGGCCACGCGCGCGGGGCTCACGTTCGGCACGCCGGCCTTCATGTCGCCCGAGCAGGCGATGGGCGTGTCCGGCATCGACGGCCGGTCCGACCTCTGGTCGGTCGGCGCGAGCCTGTTCACCCTCCTGTCAGGCAAGCGGCTCAACCGCGGCCGGAGCGAGTCCGAGTCGTATTTCCTCGCCGCGACGCAGACAGCGCCGTCGATCGCGACCGAGGTCCCCGACCTGCCGGTCGAGATCGTGGCGTTCGTCGACAAGGCGCTCGCCTTCGAGCGCGGGGGCCGCTTCCAGAGCGCCGCCGCGATGCGCGGCGAGCTCCGCCGGCTGACGGCCGCGCACGCCGCCGGCCAGCTGACGCCCTCGCGCGAGAAGAAGGCGCCGCGCGTGCTCGTCCGCGGCAACGACACCATCGACGAGGACCAGGATCCGCCGTCGATCGTCGAGCAGACCTGCCAGCGGCTCGTCGGCGTCTGGAGGCAGCTCGCGCTCGTGCTCAGCAACATCCGCCAGTACGGGTGGAACCACCCCCACGTGAACAAGGGCATCCACTTCGCGTTCGACGAGATCACGCGGACGCTCTCGCAGAACCCCCTCGGCGTCCGCTGGGAGGTCACCCCGAGCGCGTTCACCTCGGGCGGCCAGCCGATCTGGCAGCCCGACAGGCCCCCGTTCGATCGCATCCCCTACCAGCTCTTCGCCGACGGCGTCCGGAAGATCCAGATCAAGGCCGGCATCACCGAGGCCGAGCTCCGCGATTTCGCCGCCATCCTGCTCCGCGACCAGAGCTTCGGCATGGGCGAGGACGACGACGCCGTGACCGCGCTCTGGGACCGGCGCTTCGAGCACATCGCGTACATGGCGATCGACCAGTTCGCCGAGGGCGACGCGGACCTGGAGGATTTCGAGGAGCAGTGCCGGGAGGTCGCGGTGGGGGCGCGCGCCCTCGCGCAGATCGAGAGCCTGTGGGACGAGAGCTCGCTCGCGGGCAGGGCGCTGCAGCGGAACGTCGAGGCCGCGCTCGCGGAGACGGGCGCGGCCGCCTCGGCGCTCGCCATCGACCCGCTGACCCGGAGCACCCTCGGCGCCCAGATCGCGCTGCCGTCGGAGCAGTGGAACGAGCGCTACATGGACGCGTTCGTCGACGGCTACGTGGATGCCGTCCGGCACGGCGACGAGGACCGCATGACGGGGGCGCTCACCGCGTGGACCGCCGACCAGATCGTCCTGCACAGCTACGAGCTCGCGTTCGAGGTGCAGACGATGCTCCGGCGCGCGTTCTTCGCGCGGCTCGACGGCATGCAGCGCGGCGCGGCAGGTGCGGCAGGCGCGGCAAGTGCGGCAAGTCGATCGAGCGCCGCGCTGCCGCAGCTCTCGCCGCGCGCCGTCGACCGGGCGCTCGCGCAGGCGATGTTCCCGGTCGAGGCGCTCAGGGCGATCCTCAGCGATCTCGCGACGGCTCACCCGGAGGAGGCCACCGGCGCGGCGGCCACCGGCGCGGCGGCCACGGGAGCGTCGGCCACCGGCGCGGTGGGCCACGGCGCGGCGGCCGCAGGCGCTGCCCTCGGCGGCGCGGCGGCCGCAGGCGTGGCGGCGCAGGCCGGCGTGGGCCGGAGCGCGGCGCAGGCCGGCGCAAGCCGGAGCGCGACACAGGTCGACGCAGGTCGGAGCACGGCGCACGCCGATCCAGGGCGCAGCGCGGCGCAGGCCGGCGCAAGCCGGAACACGTTGCAGGCCGGCGCAAGCCGGAACACGTTGCAGGCCGGCACAAGCCGGAACACGTTGCAGGCCGGCGCAAGCCGGAGCGCGGCGCAAGCCGGCGCGAGCCGGAGCGTGGCGCCGCTCGACCCGGCGATCGTCGAGGGGCTGGCCCACGCGCTCGACGTGCTCGAGGACGGCTCGCTCTTCAGCGCCGCATGCCAGTGCCACGGCGCGGTGCAGTCCGAGCGCCTGCGCGAGGTCCTGTTCGCCTACATGCGGCGGTGGGCGCCGGGCCGGGAGGCCGAGCTCGGGGACCTGCTCTCTCGCGCCCCGGCCCCCCTCGCCCTGACGCTCCTCCAGCTGCTCGCGCAGCTCAAGACGCCCGGCGCCCTCGCCGCGCTGGAGGCCGGCTTCGCGAGCCCGCACGTCGAGGTGCGCATCAACGCGCTCGCCGAGCTCCCCGACGCCGCCGCGGGCGAGGGCGGCTCCGCGAGCTCCGCCGCCGAGCGCGTCCGGGAGGAGCTCCAGAAGCTCCTCGACGACCCCGCGCCGCCGGTGCGCTGCGAGGCCCTGCGCCTCATCGGCAAGCTCGGCGTGCTCGCCGCGGGCCCGACGCTCGTGCGGCGGATCGTCGCGCCGTCGTTCCACGACCTCTCGGGGGCAGAGCGGCGGCAGTGGCTCGAGACCGTCGCGCACCTGAACCCCGCGCGCGCCGAGAAGCTCGCGATCGAGCTGCTCGAGAAGCGCCAGCTCATCCCGTCCGAGGCGATCGAGCAGACCCGCGAGCTGGCCGCGCACTTCCTCTGCCAGGCGCGGAGCTACGAGGCGCTCCGCGCGGTCAAGGAGGCGACCAAGCCGCGCTGGTGGAACACCCCGCCAGTGCGCGACGCCGCCGCGCGCGCCGCGGTCGCGATCGCCGCGCGCCTCGTCGCGCCGACCCGCCCGAGCGAGCGCCCGCCGGCGCAGGCGCACCCGGACGCGAGCGCGCCGCCCTCGCGCGCAAAGCGCTCGTACTCGCCCGTCTCGGTCCGGCGCGTGAGCCCGGGCGGGCCGCTCAGCCTGCCCGACCAGCTCGAGCCGTGGAGCACCCCGCGCCCCGGATCCATGACCCCGAACGGCGGCGACGGCGGCCGATCCGCCTACAGGGCGCCGCTCGTGTCGCCGGTGCCCGCCTCGACGAGCGCCGCCTCGGCGCCTCCCACCTCCGTGCCGTTCAGCCGGCGTGGGCCGCCGCCTTCCTCCACGTCGTCGTCCACCCCGACGGCCGCGCCGCCGCCGATGCCGCCGTCGATGCCGCGCCCGGCCGCGCCGCCGAGGTCCCCCGCCCCGCCCTCGAGCGCCAGCGCCGCGCCGTACAGCGTGCGGCAGGGCCCCGCCTCGTTGCCCTTCGGCGCGCCGTCCCGCACGGCCATCGAGCCTGCGCCCGGCAGCGCGGTGCCCTCGACGAAGCCGGCGCCGTCTCCGTCGCCCCGCGGCGGGAGGAAGCCGTGAGCGAGGAGAAAGCCAACCTCCACGAGAGCACCGGCGACACGGCGATCTCGGGCGTGAAGGCCGACGGGCGGCGCCGCGCGGCGCTCGGCCTGGTGCAGATGATCTACCGGCTCGCGAAGGCGTGCCTCCTGCACAGCGACTCGAACCAGGCGGTGCTGTCGCTCGTTCCGTCCGCGATCGACAGCATCGTCCAGTTCTGCGAGCTGTCGGGGAGCGAGGCCGCGACGATCGTGTTCGCGGGCAACACCCTCTTCATCAACGGCCAGATGCTCCGCGCCTCGCGCGAGACGTACGAGGTCGCCCTGGAGCTCGGCAGCTTCTTCGAGGCCTGCGACGTCTCCGAGCTCGTGCTCGACAAGGCGGTCCGTCGCGCCGAGCTCGCCGCCTTCGCCCGCCTCCTCGCCGACGCCCAGCGCGACCGCAGCATCGCCGCGCGGCTCCTCCAGTCGAGCCTGCGGGGCGTCCGCGTCCGCAAGCTCACGAACCCGTTCCCTGGCGGGGCCATCGACGGCGACGGCACCCGCATCGGCCGGATCAGCCGCACCTACGCGGCGGCGATCCTCGTGATGCGATCGTTCTACGCGGCCCTGCGCTCGTCCCCGGCGATCTTGCCGCAGCGGGTGAAGCGCGTCGCGCAGAAGCTCGTCGCCGCGGCCGAGGAGGACGCGCGCCTCCTGCTCTCGGTCGCCGCGGGCAAGATCGCCGACCCGGACGAGGGGGGCATCAGCGTGTCCACGGCGATCGTCGCGCTGGGCATCGCCCGGCAGCTCACGACCGACAGGAGGATGCTCGGGAGCCTCGTCACCGCGGCGCTGCTCTACGACGTGAGCCGGCTGCGGCTCACGGGGGTGCTCGCCGGCTCGGGCGACGGCGAGGAGCCGGTCGCGCGCTCTCTCCTCGAGCGCGGCCTGAGCGACGACGAGAAGGAGCGGCTGCCCGCGAGCGCGGCCGTCATGTTGACGGCGCTCGGCAAGCTGCACGCGCCCTCGATCACGCGCACGGTGATCGCCTACGAGGCGCTCGCGCTCCGGCAAGGCGGCCGGCAGGGCCCGCTCTACGGCGGCCGGCGCAGCCCCACGGTGCTCGCGCGGATCCTGGCGGCCGCCCGCCAGTTCACGGAGCTCCGGACGGCGCCGTTCCCGACGATCGAGACCGCGTCGGGCGGCGCCTCGTCGCTCGACGCCGTGCTCCAGCGCATGATCTCGGGCGCCGAGAGCGCGACCGACCGGGCGATCGGCAAGCTGCTCGTCGGCGCGCTCGGCATCATCCCGACGGGGACGTTCGTGCAGCTGAGCACCGGCGAGCTCGGGGTCGTCCTCTCGACGCCGCTGTCGCCCGCGCACTTCGCGCAGCCGCCGGTGCGCGTCCTGTTCGACGAGCAGGGCCACCTCCTCGGCGCGCCGTTCGACGTCGACCTCTCGCAGCGGGCGCCGGGCGCGGAGCCGTGCTTCATCGTCCGGCCCGTCGAGGTCGAGCCTCACCACGAGCGGGCGATCCGCGCCGCGTTCGGCTTCCGTTCCGGGAGGGGCGCCGCGGGGGTGGAGTCGCGCGTGACGGCCGCCGCGCCGGTGCTCTTCGGCGACGAGGTCCCGCCGACGGAGCCGGGCGACACGCTCGCGCCGCGCGCGGTCCGCTCGGAGGAAGGCGCGCGCTCCGCCCAGGCGCGCAAGGAGGCCGCGTGGCTCGGCAGGCCGCTCGCGGGCTCCGCGCAGGCCGGGCCGTCGCCGACCAGCGTGCAACCCCGGCAGCCCGCGCCGGCGGATCGCCCGGCGCCGGCCGAGCGGGGTCGCGACGAGAACCTCATCTCGACGCAGCCGCCTCCCTCGACGGCGGCGGCGCGCGCGGCGATGGCCGTCCCTCCTCCGCCGCGGTTGCCGCGGGACTCGCGGCCCTTCGGGCAGGTCGCGTCGACGAGGTACTCCGTGCCGGCGCCCGAGCCGACGCGCCCGTCGCGGCAGTTCGAGCGCCGGGACGACGCGCCGGCGCGGGACCCGGGCGTGGGCCAGCTGCCGACGATCGGCCCTCCGGCGGGGTTCCCGGCGTCGCGGAGGTCGGGTGATCTCCGGCTCGGCGCGTCGGCGCGCCGGTCGGATTCCCGAGTTGATCCGGAGGATTGGGACTGGGACGACGAGCTCCCGACCATCGATCCGCCGCCGCCGGGGCCGCCGCCGACCTCGCGGAGCCCTTCCTTCGCGTCCGAGCCTCCGCCCGCCAGCGCGCTCGATCACGCGCCCACGTACACCCCGCCCCGTCCTTCGAGCCACGCGTCGGACCGCGCCCCTGCCCCTCGCCATCCATCGCCCCGTCCTTCCAGCCACGCGTCGGACCGCGCCCCGGGCTATCCGCCGCCCCATCCTTCCAGCCACGCGTCGGACCGTGCCCCTGCCCCTCGCTATCCATCGCCCCATCCTTCCAGCCACGCGTCGGACCGTGCCCCTGCCCCTCGCTATCCATCGCCCCGTCCTTCCAGCCACACGTCCGACCGTGCCCCTGCCCCTCGCTATCCATCGCCCCATCCGTCCAGCCACGCGTCCGACCGCGCCCCTGCCCCTCGCTATCCATCGCCCCGTCCTTCCAGCCACGCGTCGGACCGTGCCCCTGGCTACGCGCCGCCCCGTCCTTCCAGCCACGCGTCGGACCGCGCTCCTGGCTATCCGCCGCCCCATCCTTCCAGCCACGCGTCGGACCGCGCCCCTGGCCACGCGCCGCCCCGCATCCCCAGCCCGACGCCGGCCCGTGCTTCCAGCCACGCGCCGCCCCGCATCCCCAGCCCGGCGCCGGCCCGTGCCTCCAGCCATGCGCCGGGCGGTGCCCCAAGCTACGCCCCGGAGCCTGTCCCGACGGAGCGGAACGCGCCGCGCGCGTTCTCCAGCGCCGGGTCCGGCGCGAGCCTGGACGACGCGGACCTGACGTGGACCGACGAGCTGCCGACGCTCGATCCTCCCCCGCCGCCGAGCACGGAAGAGCTCGAGCGCGATCGGCTGCTCGCGGCGTACCTGGCCGAGCGCACGCCGTTCCCGCAGGCTGGTCTTCATGAATGGAGCTCGGCGCCCAGCGAGGCGCCGGGGCGCGCCGAGGCGGACGTCGACGGCAGGTGGCGCGGCGACGCGCTGTCCCAGCGGCCGGCGCCCGACTCGCGGGCGATGGCGCCGATCACCATCGCGCCGACCAGCTCCAGCTCCTTCGGCGCCACGAGGCGCCCGCGCGCGCCCATCCCGCGGGAGGAGCCCGAGGACGACGGGGGTGATCCTCCGGCGCCGGAGGGACGGGACCGCTGATGGCCTGGCCCGCTGCGGCGAGCCGTGGGCTCGCTGCGCTGCTGCTCGCCGCGCCGGCGTGCGCCGACGACGGCAGGGATCCCCCGCCGGTCGAGCACGCCTGCAAGCTCGAGTACCTGGGCGAGGAGGGCGCCGACATCCGCATGGAGGTCATCGCGCTCGACTCGAGCGACGCGGCGCGCCCGGTGAGCGACGGCGACGGGATCGACATCATCATGCCGCCGCAGGGCGGGCGGGTGCTCTTCCTGGGCGTCCGCGCGACGAACCTGAGCGCCTGCGGCGTCCAGCTGTCCGGCTCGCTCCGCGATCCCGTGTCCGGGCGTGTGATGTCCGAGTCGAGGACGGTCAACCTCAGGCCGACCGGCGACGGCTGGGGAGCGAGCGTCGACGCCGACATCTCGACCTTCGCGAACGTGGGAGTCTGCCCGAACAACTGGTCGGGCAGCGACATCTTCGATCACGACTACGAGATCGAGGTGCAGGTGAAGGACAGGGAGGGCCGGACGGCGAAGCAGGTGCGGCAGGTCCGGCCGGCGTGCAACGAGCCCGAGTTCGAGGTCGAGTGCCGCTGCATCTGCAAGCACGGGTACGTCCTCGGCGAGGCGTGCAAGTAGGCCGGAGCGCTGCGAGTCCAGCAGCGGAGTGGATGATCCGAGGCGATGTCGCTCGCGCCGGCGCGGCCGCGCGCCCTACACGTCGAGGTCCTTCCACCGCCTCGAGCGCCGGGAGAAGATCAGCATCCCCACGAGCGAAGCGACCCCGATCGCCGCGAACGAATACCAGATCTCGTAAGGCCGGTAGGTGTCCCAGAGCAGGCGCGTCGCCTCGGCGGCGTCGATGTGCAGCGTCTCCTGCAGCGTCCTGAAGGCCTGCTGGCGCGACACCCCGAGGAGCTCCGAGAGCGACGCCACATCGCCGTTCCAGGCCTTCCCCTTGGCGAGATCGGTCTTCTCGGCGAGGTAGCGCAGGGCCAGCGTGGCCTTCTCGCCCCGGGTCCCATAAAGGATCCCCGCCATCTGCGCGCCGATCGCGGGGCCGATCGCCGCCGGGATGTTGATGTAGCCGAGGTAGAGCGCCTTCTTTCCCTTCGGCGCGATGAGCGAGAAATACTCGCTCTTCTTCGGGCCGGTCAGCATCTCTCCGATGGAGAAGAGCAGGATGCCCAGGAAGAGGACGTAGAGCGACCTCGTGGTCCCTGAGACGAGGATGCCGAAAATGGCGACGAGGATGCCCAGCGTCATCGCCGAGAGCACCTTCATCCTCGCCACCAGGTACGAGAAGGGCACGAGGAGCAGGACGATGCTCACCGAATTCACGTTGAGCACGTTCTCCTGCTTGAGCTGGACCCCGCGCGGATCCTTGATATCGAGCCACGACGCCGGGAGCCAGGGGTTGTTCTGCACGAAGGAGGTGCTGCTGATCCAGTCCGTGTAGAAGTTCGGCATCAGGTCCCAGAGCTGGTACATCATCAGCCAGAACCCCGAGAGCAGCAGGATCACGGTGATGAGCCGCGCGTCCCAGATGTTCTTGATCGTGTCCTTGAAGACCTTCCACGCCCCGGAGGTCTTGTCAGCGCCGGAGTCGACCTCCTTGTACGTGAACAGCATCAGGAAGTTCAGGGAGATGATGGCGGCGCAGCCGTAGAAGACCCACGACCAGCTCTTGCCGTGGAGGTAGCCGGCGAGCGGCGGGCCGATCGCCGCGCCCACGTTCACGAGCCAGTAGAAGAGGCCCCACCCGACCGACGAGTTCGACTTGTCCATCGACTGGGCCAGGGTGCCCTGGATCCCGGGCTTGAAGAGGGCCGTGCCCGTCGCGAGGATGACCACGCCGAGCAGGAAGCCGGTGAAGCTCCGCTGCGTCGCCATCAGCAGATAACCGATGATCTTCAGCCACACCGTGATGAAGATCGTGCGCTTGTAGCCGTACCGGTCGGCGTAACCGCCGGTGACCATCGGGAGCAGCGACTGGATGAGGGCCCAGACCATGTAAATGGTGCCCTTGTCCTGCTGGCTGAAGTGGAGCCCTCCAGGCTCGTCGGCCTGGGCGATGTAGATGGGCATGACGACGCGCACGCCGTAGTAAGCCAGCCGTTCCCACATTTCCATGGTGCAGCCCATCCAGAAGGAGCGCGGCAGGCTTTTCAGGGTCTGAGCAAAGGAAAGCTTCTGCGGCGCCTCGACGGCCGGCTCGCTCACGGCGGCGTTGGTCATTTCATGCTCCTCGTGCGCCCGGGCCCCGGGCAAGCCCTCGTACCACACCGAGAGGAGCGTACACACCTGGATCACAAGCGTGTCCCGCCGCGGTCCGTCAGGGGCAACTACGATTGAGCAGCTCCTTCGCAGCGAGCGAGCGGGCGCCGGTCTCATGCGCGTCGAAACAGCCGATCTCCACCGCCGCGCTCTGCAGTCCGATTCACGCCTCGACAGCGCGGATCATGGATCATCCTGGACAGCAGAGCCGGGAGCGAGCGGAGTTCGCGCCATGTCGCCCACCGGGCGGGTGGTTCGCTCGTGATCCGTGAGGGGCGTTTCTTGTCAGGGCATGGCGCGACGCGCCCTGCGACCGCCACCTGCCTGCCCGGCACCTGGCGACCGCGGTCCCGTCCGGCCAGCGCCCGCCTCCCCTGCCGCGCCGCGCAGCGGCGCCGGCCGAGCGGCGCTGCAGCTCGGCCGCCGGCGAGTCTTTGCCTGCGGCGCCGTCCTGGTGGTAGGGCAAACCCCGTGATGCACGCGCGGCGGAGCGACGATCGATCCGGCGGGACCACGCTGGAGCAGGCGATCGCGCGTTTCCTGACCTACCTTACGGCCGAGCGGCGGGCCTCGCGCCACACCGTGGCTGCGTACCGGCGCGACCTCGAGCAGCTCGCGCGCTTCGCCCGCGAGAAGGCGGCCGCGAACGCCGATCACCGCCCTGCGCGAGCGCGCAGCAAGGCCCCGGCCCCCGGCAAGGCCCCGGCCCCCGGCAAGGCCTCGGCCACCGGCGAGGCTCCCTCTCCGGACGAGGCCACGGCCGTGGATGGCCTCGACGTGCTCCTCCTGCGCAGCTGGCTGGGCTCGCTCGCGCGCACCCACGCGCCCGCCTCGATCGCGCGCAAGGTGGGCGCCGCCCGCGCCCTGCTCCGCTACCTGGAGCGGCGCGGCGAGGTCGACAAGAACGCGGCGGCCCAGCTCGCCCTGCCCAAGGTCCGGCGCCCGCTGCCCACCTTCCTGGACGTCGACGCCGCCGCCGAGGTCATGGAGATCCCCGGCGCCGAGACGGCCGAGGGGCTCCGCGACCGCGCCATGCTGGAGACCCTCTACGGCGCGGGCCTGCGCGTCTCCGAGCTCTGCGGGCTCGACCTCACCCACGTCGACCGGCGCCCGGCCGACAGGGCCGCGGTGCGCGTCGTCGGCAAGGGCGACAAGGAGCGGATCGTCCCGCTCGGCTCCCACGCCCTCGCCGCCATCGAGCGCTACCTCGAGCGGCGCGACGAGCTCGCCGACCCGACGACCGGCGCCCGCGACCCCCGCGCCCTCTTCCTGTCCCGCCGCGGCGCGCGCATCGGCGTGCGCCGCGTCCAGGCGCTGGTGCAGCGCTACGGCGCGCTCGGCGCCGGCCGGGCCGACCTGCACCCGCACGCGCTCCGGCACACCTGCGCGACCCACCTGCTCGACGGCGGCGCCGACCTCCGGGCCATCCAGAAGCTGCTCGGGCACGCCTCGCTCGCCACAACGCAGCGGTACACGCACGTCTCGATCGACCACCTGCTCAAGGTCTACGACGCCGCTCACCCCATGGCGCGGAAGCGGGGCCCGGCGTGAAGCGAGCCTCGAGCTCGCCGGGCCCCGCGGTCCCGACGCTGGCCCGCGCGTGGGCGGGGCGGCTCGCCAGGAGCGCGCTCGGCGCCAGCGTCTTCGGCGTCGTGGCCGCGTCGCTCGACGCCGGGTGGGCCACGGCGGGCGCCGGCGACGACGCCGCCTTCCAGCTCGCCACCTACCTCGCCGACATCGGGGTGTTCGCGCCCGTCGCGCTCGTCGTCGGCCTGCTCGCGGGCGCCTCCGCGATCGTGGTCGACCCGTCGAGCCCGCCGTCGCCGGCCACGCTCGTGGGCGCGCTGCGGGTGCGGGCGATCGGCCGGCCCGCCGACATCGCGGCGTTCGTGCCGCTCGCGGTGCTCGCGGCCTTCCTCTGGATGACCCTGTGCGCCCACCTCGCCCGCGCCCTGCTCGGCCTCGAGGCCGCGCCCCTCCTGGTCGGCACCGCCGTCGCCGCGGGCGCGCTCGGCCTCGGCCTCATCGCGGGCCTCGCCGTCCTCGCCCTCACGCCGCCGCTCAGGCGCGCGCTCGCCAAGGCCAGCGACGGCCGCCCCGCCTGCGTCGATCCGGCGGTCACGGGCGGCGTCGCGCTCGCGATCGCCGCGGCCCTGTTCGCGTTCGGGGTCGCCACGGGCGGCGTCTCGGGCGAGGGCGGCTTCCTCGGTATCTACGGCATCTTCAAGCGCCCCGAGCTCGACCTGCGCGCCCCGGCGCTCCTCCTGGTCGTCGCGCTCGCCGCCTCCCTCGCGCCGGTCGCGGTCCGGACGGCGCGCGCGCCCGTCGCGCTCCTCGCCGCGCTCCTGCCGCTCGCGCTCACCGCGCGCGCCGCCTCGGCGCTCAACGCGGAGCCCGCGGTGGCGCAGGCGATCGAGCGCGGCGCGCCCGTCGGAGGCAAGAGCCTCGCGGTCCTGCGCCGCCTCGCCGATCGCGACGGCGACCGCGCGGCCGCCCTCTTCGGCGGCGGGGACTGCGACGACCGCGACGCGCGCGTCCACCCGCTGGCCGAGGAGATCCTCGACAACGGCGTCGACGACGACTGCTCCGGCGGCGATCTGACGGCCGCGGCGCTCGCCGCGCTCGCCCCCGCCCCGAAGGCGGACCCGCGCGCCGACTCGCGCGGGTCGCCCGCCGCGCGCCTGCCGGCGGACCTGAACGTCGTCCTCGTCACCGTCGACACGCTCCGCTGGGACCTCGGCTACGCGGGCAACCCCCGGCCCGTGTCGCCGAACCTCGACGGCCTCGCGGCCCGCTCCACGGTGTTCGAGCGCGCGTACTCGCTCGCGTCCTACACGGGCAAGAGCGTCGGCCCGATGCTCATCGGCAAGTACGGGAGCGAGACCCACAGGAACTGGGGGCATTTCAACAAGTTCAGCGAGGAGGACACGTTCGTCGCCGAGCGCCTGAAGCGCGCCGGGGTGCGCACGATGAGCGTGCACGGGCACCGCTACTTCGGCAGCTTCGGCGGGCTCGACCGCGGCTTCGACGTGGTGGACATGTCCGCGGCGCCGCCGGAGGGCGCGCCCTGGGACGTCGACAACAAGGCGACGAGCGCCGCGCTGACCGACGCCGCGCTGCGGCTGCTCGGGTCGGCCGACAACACGGGCGGGCGCTTCTTCCTGTGGGTCCACTACCTCGACCCGCACGCCGACTACCTCCGGCACGACGACGCGGCGGGCTTCGGCGCGGCCTCGCAGCGGGATCTCTACGACGGCGAAGTGGCCTTCACGGACCGGCACATCGGCCGGCTGCTCGACGCGATCGCGGCGGCGCCCTTCGGCGGGCGCACGGCGATCGTCGTGACGAGCGATCACGGCGAGGCGTTCGGCGAGCACAAGATGTTCCGCCACGGCTTCGAGCTCTGGGAGGAGCTCGTGCGGGTGCCGCTGGTCGTCCATGTGCCGGGCGCGGCGCCGTCCCGGGTCTCGGCGCGGCGCAGCCTGATCGATCTCGCGCCGACGCTGCTCGATCTGATGCGGGTGCCCGGGCCTGCCGAGGGCGCGGCCGCGAGCGACTTCCTGTCGGGCGCGTCGCTCTTGCCCGACGTGTTCCTCGCCCCGGGCGAGCAGGCCCAGGCGCGCGACGTGCTGATCGACATGCCGGCAGGGCCGTACAACGACGCGCGGCGGTCGTTCCTCCGCGGCGACATGAAGCTGACGATCTCGGGCGGCGCCCGGTTCGAGCTCTACGACCTGGCGAGCGACCCGGAGGAGCGGAAGAACCTCTGGGGCACGCCGGCGGCGAAGGAGATCGAGCCGTACTACGCGGCGGCGCGGGCGCGCCTCCGCGAGGTCCACGTGACCGGCGCCCGCAAGTGACCGCCGCCCGCAAGTAACCGCCGCCCGGATTCGACCGCCCCGTGAAGCGGCCGGCCTGTGCGGCTGACCGGCCGCGCCGGTCGGTGGCCTGACGCGCGGCGGCCTCGTCCGATCTCCGCGGCGGACGGACCCGCGCGCGATCACGCCGAAAATTACTTGCACATGCGCAACCAATGCGTAGACAATAATATTGTGAGCAAGCAAAAGGTCCTGGGCTCGCCGATCGAGCAGTTCGCGCGGATGATGTTCTCGCGCATCATCGCGGGGCTCGCGCGGACGCTGCACGAGGAGGACTTCAGCGTGGCGCAGGTGGCCGCGCTGCACCTCGTCGATCAGGAGGGCGCGATGCGCGTCACCGCCCTCGCCACGTCGCTCGGGCTCTCGGCCTCGGCCGGGAGCCGGCTCGCCGATGGCCTGGTGCAGCGTGGGCTCCTGGCGCGGGAGGAGGATCCCGAGGACCGGCGCGCGAAGACGCTCGCGCTCACGCCGCTCGGCCGCCGCTTTGTCGACCGGGCGAGCGTGGAGCGGGTGCGGGTGATCATGGAAACGGCCAGGTCGCTGCCGGAGGAGATCTCGGCGGCGATGCTGGTCGCGGTCCGCGCGTTCCGGCGAGAGTGAGTGTCTTTCATCGAATCTCGCGTGAGGTGTGGTGTGTGAAACCCCTTGTGGGAAGAGGAGGTCAACATGGATATCGTCGTGCTTGAGTCTCATGAGATCCCGGCCGCGCTCGCCGCGCTCCGGGAGGTGGCCCTGGCCGACGGCATGCTCGCGCCCGCGGAGCGCGGGGTCCTCGAGGAGATCGCGGCCCTGCACGGGGCCCGCATCGACGTCGTCGACGTTGACGCGCTGCCGCGCGTCGCGCCCGAGGCGGTGGCCCGCGCCATCCCGGATCGGCACCGGCGCAAGCGCCTGGTGCAGCTCGCGCTCGTGACCGCCATGGCGGACGGCGAGGTGACGGCGGCCAAGGTGGACACCGTGGAGGCGCTCGACCGGGCGCTCGGCGTGCGCGAGCCGGGCGTGGGCGTGCTCCGCCTCGTGGCGCGCGGCCACAGGCGGCTCGCCCAGACCGCCGTGAGGCGCCGGCTCCTCGGCTCGTTCATCCGCGAAGCCATGGACGAAGCGGGCCTCTCCGGCGTGCGCAGGCTCATCGGGCCCTTGTTCGGCGCGGGCGTCGAGGATCGCGCGCGGGCCTTCCGCTACAAGCAGCTCGGGCTCCTGCCCGAGGGCACGTTCGGCCGGGTGTTCTGGGAGCACTGCACCGCGCGCGGCTTCCTGTTCCCCGGCGAGAGCAGGGACGCGATCGCCGAGCGCATGGTGTTTCACGATCTCGGCCACGTGCTGGCGGCGTACGACACGGATCCGGCGGGCGAGATCCAGGCCGGCTCCTTCCAGGCCGGGTTCATCCGGCGCGACGGGTTTTCCTACCTGATCTTCGTGCTCCTGCAGTTCCACCTCGGGATCCAGATCACGCCCATCGCCGCGCCGGAGGTGGGCTTCTTCGACGCGCACAGGGTGCTGCGCGCGGTGGCGCGCGGCGCGGCCTGCAAGGTCGACCTGAGCGATCGCTGGAACTTCTGGGATGTCGTCCACTTGCCGCTCGACGAGGTGCGCGAGCGGTTCGGGATCCCGCCGCTCGCCGCGAGGGAGCCGCGGCAACAGGCAGCCTGAAGGCGCGCCTGCGCGGCGTCCGAGGCCTCCGCGCGACAGCAGGGGGCCTCCCGGCGCGCGTCGAGCTCGACCGCGACGAACGTGGCCTCGTCGGCGAGGCGCCCCCGGGGCGTTTGCCGCCCGGCCACGGTTGGCTCGACGCCCCAACTGCGGTAGCCACATCGCCGATGCGTCGGCCCGCGAGACTCGAGGCAGTCGCCCAGCCGCCGCTCCTCGACCGCGTCAACCTCCGCCGCATCGAAGCCGCGCGAGCGCTGGACCCTCTCACGCGGTCCGCGCTGGGTCAGTTCCTCACGCCGCCGCCGGTGGCGTCCTTCATGACGTCGCTGTTCGAGCGGTCCTGCGAGGAAATTCGCGTTCTGGACGCCGGCGCCGGTGTGGGCAGCCTCCTCGCGGCATTCACGGCCGAGGCCTGTGCCCGCAGGGTACGCCCGAGCGCGATCCGCGCGACGGGCTTCGAGATCGACCCGCGACTCGCAGCGCACCTGCGTCGGACTGCGCGCGAGTGTCGCGACGAGTGCGCCGGCGCCGGGATCGACTTCACTGCCCGCATCATCGAGGCCGACTTCATCCGGTCGGCCGTCGAGCGGCTCGACGGCGGCCGGTCTCGCCCGAGCATGCCACGCTCGTTCACGCACGCGATCCTGAATCCGCCGTACAAGAAGCTCAGCTCGGACTCCGAGGCCAGGTCAGCGCTGCGGCGCGTGGGCATCGAGACCAGCAACCTGTACACGGCCTTTCTTGGTCTTGCGATCCTTCTTCTGGAGCCGGGCGGGGAGCTCGTCGCGATCACCCCCCGGAGCTTCTGCAACGGCCCCTACTTTCGGCCGTTCCGAGAGCTGTTCTTCCGAGAGATGTCGCTGCGAAGGGTGCACGTCTTCGCGTCGCGCAAAGCGGCGTTCGCGGAGGACGAGGTCCTTCAAGAGAACATCGTTGTACATGCCGTCAAGAACGGCCGGTGCACGTCCGTCACCATCTCGTCGTCGCGCGGTCCCGAGGACAGGCTGCTGTCCGTCCGTTCCGTGCCCTTCGAGGACGTCGTCCGGCCTGGAGATCCCGAGCTGTTCGTCCATGTGGTGCCGGACGATGCCGGGGAGAGCGTCGCTGCCACGTTCGCCCGCATGCCATCACGCGTGACGGACTTGAATGTGGACGTCTCGACGGGCAAGGTCGTCGACTTCCGAGCGCGCGAGTTCTTGCGGCAGGAGCCCGACAGGGGCACCGGTCCGCTGATCTACCCGACGCACCTTGCGTCGGGCGTCGTTCGCTGGCCCAAACGCTGCAAGAAGCCGAACGCCCTCGTAGACGCGCCTGAGACGGCCGCTCTCTGGATGCCCAGCGGGAACTACGTGCTCGTCAAGCGCTTCTCGTCGAAGGAGGAGCGGCGGCGGGTCGTCGCCGCCCTCTTCACGCCTGAGAGCGCTCCGGGAGCCAGGATCGGGTTCGAGAACCATCTCAACGTGATCCACCGCAATGGCAAAGGGCTGCCGGCCCTGCTGGCGCGTGGCCTGGCTGCCTTCTTGAACTCGACCCTCGTGGATACGCACTTTCGGCAGTTCAACGGCCACACCCAGGTAAACGCGACCGACTTGAGGAACCTCAGGTATCCGACAGTCGAGCAGATCGAACAGCTCGGGCGACGGGTGCTTGATCCCTGCCTTCCACAGGATGAACTTGATCACATTGTCGAGGATGTACTCGACCTATCCTCATAGAGGCGGTCACGAGCCACGGGCCCGTGAACCGAAGAGAAAAGGTGAACTGACGGAGCGCGTTTTCCGGCCCCACCTCCGCGCCGCGCGCGCCGCGGGAGGTCAGCCCGAGCCGGTCTGGCCGGACGGGGCCCCGGGCAAAAGCCCGCTCGACGCGAGATCCCAGTAGTCGCTGACCCGCTGCAGCTTGTCGCCCCGGAAGACCAGGATCGAGGCGCCCCGCATCCGGAACCGCCTGCTCGTGGCGGGCAACCCCGCGAAATCGCCGGCGTGCGTGCCCGTGCCGATCCACTCGGCGGCGGCCGCCTCCTCCGTGGCGAAGCTGCAGGTCACCTCCATGCGAAGGTCCGGAAACGCTCTCATGGCGACCCTGGCGAACGCCGCGATCTCCTGCTTGCCGCGGGTCACGTGCTGCGTCGGTACGTCCTCGTAGATGCAATCGTCCGAGAGGAGGGACAGGAGCTCGTCCGGGGATCCCGAGCTCCACGCGTTCGCCCACCTCTCCACCAACGTGTGAATGCCCTTCATGCTGCCGCTCCTCGGGTTGTACCTGGAGCCCGCGCCGAGGCGCGGCCAGCCTCAGGGCTTGATTTTCGTCTCGAACGCGCGGGTGACCGCCGGCCTCGCCTTGATCGCCTGTTCCCAGCGCGCGAGGTGGGGGTTGGGCTCCAGCGACACCCCCATGCGCGCTGCCATCGAGACTCACGGGAAGGTGGCGATGTCCGCTATCGAGTAATCGCTGGCGAGGTGCTCGGACCCGGCGAGCTGCCCGTCGAGCACCTTGTAGAGGCGGTCCTGCTCCTTGCTCGTAGCGGCTGCGGTGTCCAGGGCCACGAGGAATTCGGGCGAGCGCGGCGGCTCCAGGGCGTCCCCATGGCGAAAGTAGGGCTAGGCCGGCGCGGCGCCGCGCTCCCCCGCCTCCGGCGGGTTCAGCGGGAGCTCCACCACGAACATCGCGCCCGCGCCCGGCTTGCTCTCCACCCGGATGGAGCCGCCGTGCGACGCCACGATCGAGCGTGCGATGTAGAGCCCGAGCCCGAGGCCGCCGAAGTTGCGCACCGACACCGCGCGCTCGAAGCGCTCGAAGATCCTGCCCTGATCGGCCTCCGCGATCCCGATTCCCTGATCCCGGACGACCAGCAGCGCGCGATCGGCCTGCCGCCGCAAGCCGACGAGAATAGGTCTGCCTGCGCCGTACTTCATCGCGTTCGACAGCAGGTTGATGACGACCTGCTCCAGGCGATCCGGATCCCACTGCCCGACCACGGGCTCGTCCAGCTCGAGCTGCGTCCGGCAGTGGGACGCCGCGAGCTGCGGCCGCATCCGCTCGACGACCTCGCGCGCCAGCGCCGCCAGATCGACCTCCGCGCGCGCGAGCGCCAGCTGCCCGGCGTTCAGCCGCGTGACGTCGAGCAGCTCGTCGACCAGGCGCCCGAGCCGCGACGTCTGGCGGCCGAGGATCTGGAGCATCGCCTCGATCCGCTCCGCGGGGAGCTCCGCGAGCGAGCGGCGGCGCAGCAGGCGCTCGACCGCCTGCACCTGCATCTGCAGCGACGTCAGCGGGGTCTTGAGCTCGTGAGACGCGACGACGAGGAACTCGTCCCGCCGCTGGATCGCCTCCTGGGCCTCGGTATACAGTCGGGCGTTGTCGAGCACGAGCGCCGCGCGGCACCCCAGCTCCTCGGCCAGCCGCAGCTCGGCGGGGCCATAACGGCGCTCGGGCGCGGTCGCCAGCAGGGTCATGACGCCGAGGTACCGGTCGCGCGCGGCCAGCGGAACCCGCAGGAACGCATGAACGCCGAGCTGCTCCCAGGGATGCCTGACCCGCGGGTCGAGCGAACCCACCTGCTGGAGCAGCGGCGTGACGCGGCCATCTTCGCCCTCGGAGCCGGCCGGCGACGCCTCCGCCAGAACGCGCAGCGCGTCCTTCAGCGCGTCGAGCTGCTCGCTGGGCACCCCTGCCGCGACCGTCCAGCCCGGCGTCCTGCCCTCGCAGAGCACCTCGATGACGCACTGGTCCGAGAGCTCCGGCACCGGGAGTTGCGCCACGCTCTCGAACGTCGCGCCGTAACCCAGCGTCACCAGCTTGCAGCTCGCCTCGGCCAGGAAGCGCACGGCCTGCTCGGTCCGCTTGCGCTCGGTGATGTCGGTGGAGATGCCGCCGAGCGCGCGGGGCGCTGGCCCCTCGCCGAGCGGGAATTTGACCGACAGGAACGTGTGCGGCCCGTCCTCCAGCGGCACCGTCTCCTCCCACTCCATCGGCGCGCCCGCCTCGATCACCTTCCGGTCGTGGTCTTGGATGGCCTCGGCCATCGGAGCAGGGAAGAAAGCGGCGACAGTCCTTCCGAGGATCTTCTCGCTCGGCACGCCCAGGAGGTCGCCCACGTGCCGGTTGGCGAGCAGATGTCGGCCGTCGCGATCCTTGACGTAGATGGCCGCCGCCGAGTTGTCGACGACGGCCTGGAGCATCTCCTGGTTGGCCTTGAGCGCCTGTTCCGCGCGCCGCCGCTCGGCGTTCTCCTGCTCCACCTCGGCATAGAGCAGGGCGTTCTCCAGCGAGATGGCCGACTGCGAGGCGAGCAGCTCGATGACGCTGAGCCGGCCGGGGGTGAAGGCGCCGGTGACGAGGTTGTTCTCCAGGTAGAGCAGGCCGATGAGCCGGGCCTCGCGCAGGATCGGAAGGCACAGCACCGATTTCGGGCGCTTGCGCCGGAAATACTCGTCCTCCAGGAAGGGGTGCCGGGCGGCGGCGTCGTCGAGCAGCACGCGCTCGTGGCTCCGGCGAACGTAGTTGAGGACGGACTGCGGCAGCGCGGCCGACTGCGCCTCGCCCGCATCGAGCAGCCGCACCGCGCCCCCTGGCGTCTCGATCGCCGCGGCCCACAGGCGATCTTCCCGGACCAGCACGACGCATCCCTCCTCGGCGCCCGCGTGCTCGACCACGACGCGAAGCAGCATCTCGAGCAGCCGCGGGAGCTTGAGCTCGCCGGAGATGCTCTGCGAGGCCTTGACCACCGGCAGGACGTCGAACTGCTCGGCCCGTACGGCGAAGGTGACGGTGGGGGCCATCGGCTTGCGCGGGGCGAGGTGGGAATAGCGCTGGTCGAGCTGCTCCACCTTGGCGTGGGCGCCCCACGTGAAGTAGCCGGCGCGTGCCTTCTGCAGGTGGGCGCCTTCGGACGTGGAGAGGCCGCGCGCGCGGTAGAACGCCGCGGCGAGCTCGCAGGCGATGGCCTCGTGCTGGACGAAGCCGCCCTCGCGCGCCGCCGCGATGGCCTGCTCGTAAAGCCCGATGGCCTCCAGGTCCTGCCCACGGAGCCGGGCGATCTCGGCGCGGACCAGGGTGTGCTTGTGCAGGAAGTTGTCGGGGCCGCTCCTGGCCCACTCGCCGAGCTGCCGCTCGCACTCGAGCAGCCGCTCGGGGAGCTCCCGCTGCGGGGAGGGCCCCGCCTCGTGCGCCTCGTCGCAGAGGGCCGCGAGCGCGAGCGCGAGATAATAGAGGTTCTCGGCGCTGAGGGCGTGCGGCTCGCTCTTAAAGGAGTGCTCGGTGATCGCGCGGGTCGCCGCCGCGAACGCGTCTCGGGGAGAGCCGAGCACGAAGAGCGCCTGGGCCTTCAAGCCGTAATAGAAAGCGTGAACGCGCTGCAGATCCCCCTCCTCCAGCTGCGCCTCGAAGGCCGGCGGATCCAGCTCGGATCCATCCAGCATCGAGAAGCGGACCGGCCTCCCGCGCAGCGTCTGGATCATGGCGTGGCCGCCGAGGAGGACACCGTGCGCGAACGCGTAACCGGCGCTGCGCATGAAGCCGAGGCGCTCTTCGACCTCGTGAAGCACGTCCTCCAGCGGCTCGCCAGAGAGCAGCGGGAACAGCGCGTCCCACATGCAGTTGAAGCATGCTCTGTTCAGATCCCCGGACTCGACGCCGGCGCTGAAGCCGGCGCGCGTGTACCAAGACGCCTCTCTGTAGTGGCGTGTCCAGAAGACGACGGTCTGTCCGAGGTAGCTGAACACCGCCGATTTCGTGGTGAGGAGCCCGCTCCTGTCCGCCAGGTCGCAGCCGAGCTTGCCGAACAGATACCCCTCCTTGTAGCGCCCGAACCTCGGGCCGATCAGCCTCGCGAAGGCGGCGTACGCGAGCGCGGAGGGCTCGGCGTTGCCGTGGCGCAGGCTGAGCTGGACCATGCGCAGGACGATGAGATAGAGCAGGTCCGGGTCCACGAAGAACGCAGGAGCGTCCATGGCCTGCAGCACGCCCATCGTGAGCTTGATCTCCGGGTCCGTCATGGGGGGCAGATGGATCAGGTCCTCGATGGCCCGATCGCCCAGGGCCTGCCAGACCCTCTCGGTCTCCTCGTCAATCTGTGCGCCTGAGGGATGCAGCGGCAGATCGATGTCGCAGGCGCGGAGCCACGCGAGCCCGATCTCCACCGCGCGCTTGCCTTGCCCGCGGGTCAGGTAGAAGGCGACGGCGAGCTCGACGACGGCGGACGTCTCGCGCCGGGTCCTCGCGCGCTCCATGAGCTCTTCCAGGAGCCGCTCGGCCTCGTCGAAGCCGCCGGTGATGTACGCGACGTGCGCGCGCTCGAAGGTCAGGGCGTAGGTCAGCTCGCGCCGCGCCTCCCAAGAGTCCGACGCGAGCAGGGCGAGGCCCGCGGCGAAGAGCGCGGCGGCGGTCTGGAAGGCCGCGGCGGCCTTGGCCTTCCTGCCGGCGCGCAGGTTCAGCGCCGCGACCTCGTCCCGCTCCGCCCGGGAACGCAGGAGCGCGGCGCCGCGGTTGAGGTGGCCGACGACGTCGAAGAGCGCCTCGTCGCGCTCGTCCGCGCGCTGCGCCCTGAGGAGCAGCCGCCCGATCCCGAGGTGCATCTCGGCGAGCTGTCCCGCCGGGATGAGCGAGTAAGCGGCTTGCTGTACCCGGTCATGGAGGAATCGATAGGCGCCGCTCTGGCGGAGGAGCAGCCCCTCCCGCACGGCCTCCTCGAGCGCGTCGCGGAGCTCCGCCGCCGGACGGCCCGCGACCACCGCGAGGGTGTCGAGGTCCAGGCTGCTGCCGAGGCACGCAGCGAGCTTGAGCGCGTCCCGCGCCGGGACCGAGAGCCGCTTGAGCTTGCCCGCCATCAGCTCGCCGACGTTGTCGGTGAACCCCTTGTCGCGGATCGCGGCGATGTCCCACCGCCACCTGGCCTCCTCCGCGTCGAAGGCGATGAGCCCCTCCTGGTGCAGCGCGATCAGGAACTGCAGCACGAAGAACGGGTTTCCGCCGGTCTTCTCGTAGACCAGCTGCGAGAGCGGCTCGACCTGCTCCGCGGGCGTGTGCGGCGCGTGGACCGTCTCGGCGACGAGCGCCCCGACGTGGGCGGCCGAGAGCGGCGCGAGGACGAGCTCGGAGACGGCGGCGCCGCGCTTCCGCGCCTCGGCCAGCGTGAGCCGCAGCGGGTGCGCGGGGCCAACCTCGTTGTCGCGGTACGCGCCGATCAGCAAGAGATGCTCGGACCCGGCGTAGGTGGCGAGCTGCTCGAGCAACTGGAGGCTTCCCGCGTCGGCCCACTGCAGATCGTCGAGGAAGAGCGCCAGCGGGTGCTCCTTCTGGGCAGTCGCCGCGACGAAGCGCTGGAGCGTCGCGAGCAGCCGGCCCTGGGCCTCGGCGGGCGGCAGCTCGGGCACGGGCGGCTGCGGGCCGAGGAGCAGCTCGATCTCGGGGAGCACGTCGGCGAGCAGCCTCCCATTGGGGCCGAGGGCCTCCCGGAAACGCTGTCTCCAGCGCTCGACCTGCTCCTCGCTCGCGCAGAGGATCTCCTGCACCAGCGTCCGGAACGCCTGAAGGAAAGCGCGGTAGGGGACGTCCCTCGCGGTTTGATCGAACTTGCCGGAGAGGAAGAACCCCCGCTCCCTCACGATCGGCCGGTGCAGCTCGGCGACGAGCGACGATTTCCCGATGCCCGAGTACCCCGACACGAGCACGAGCTCTGGCCGGCCTTGCGCCACCACCCGCTCGAACACGGCGAGCAACGCCGCCACTTCGCGCTCGCGCCCGTACAGCCGCTGCGGCACCTGGAACCGGTCGGAGACGTCGCGCTCCCCGAGCGCGAAGGGCGGAATGGCGCCGCTCGTCCGCCACCGGGCGAAGCACTCGTCCAGATCGTGCCGCAGGCCGGCCGCGCTCTGGTAACGCTCCTCGGCGGCCTTGGAGAGCAGTTTGAGGACGACCTCCGACAGGAGCGGGGGAATCGACGGGACGAGCGCGTGCGGGGCGACCGGCGTCTGCGCGATGTGGCAATGGACCCACTCGACGGGATCGCTGGCCCGGAACGGCAGGGTGCCCGTCAGCATCTCGTAGAAGACGACGCCGAGGGAGTAGAGATCGGTCCGCTCGTCGATCCAGCGGTTCATCCGGCCCGTCTGCTCCGGGGCCATGTACGCCAGGGTCCCCTCGATGAGCCCGACGTGCTCGAGGTGCTGGAGCTCGCGGGGTATCTGGGACGCAATCCCCAGGTCGGTGATCTTCACCTCGCCGGTGGTGGGGTTGAGGAGCACGTTCTGCGGCTTGATGTCCTTGTGGACGACGCCATGGAGGTGCACCTCGGCGAGCGCCTCCACCAGGCGGACGGCGAGGGGGAAGAAGCGCTCGAGCGGCATCGGCCCTTCCAGGAGCCGATCGAGCGACACACCGCCGAAATCCTCCAGGACCAGCGCCGGCTGATCGCCGAGCATCTCGAGCGCATAGGGCTTGACGATGGCCGTGGTCTCTAGCGCCCGGGCGACCTCGTACTCGTGACGCAGCCGCTCGCGGGCACGGGGGCTCGCGTGATCGCGCCGGAGGACCTTGAGCACCACGGGAAGGCCGTCGCCCTCGCGTACACCCCGGTAAAGAAGGGTGTCAGAACCCTCGCAGAGGACCTCAATGATGGCGTAACGGGACGACGCCCCGTGATCGGACCAGACGGGATTGGTGCCCACAGGACCCCCACAACGGGTAATGCGAAGCATGCTGCCACGACCGGCGTGCATCGCCATCGCTTTGAGCGGACGAGGCGCCGGAACATCATCCGTCCTCCTCCGCGAACCCCCAGCGCGCGCTACGCCCCACGCCGGCGCCACCCTGTCGAGGACATCGTGGCAGGACCTGCGCCACACGCTGGCTCGCGAACGCCGTCGCCGTCCGCCGCTCGACCGATCTCTCGTGCAGCAGCGCGCAGAAGCGCTCGATCGTCGTCTTCGTGGACGGTGCCCACTTCATCGCCCGGAGGATCGACGACAAGGTCGAAAACGCGGGCAGCGGCCCCCTCAATCCACCCATTCGGAACACGAAGTGGGGACCTTGATGATGCATAAGTGCCCAAGTCGAGACCAGAGTCCCCGCCCTCCCAGCCGTCGCCTCTCCACCCAGCCCCCGAGGGCACGCGACCTCCCGGCGGTCGCCTCCTCACTCAGCCCCTGAGAGCTCCCGGCTTCCCCGCCGTTGCCTCCCCGCCCCGCGCCGCAGGTTCCAGGCGTCTTTGCGACCGCCGCTCCACCCACCGCCGAGAGTCTCCATCGTGCTGCCCGTTGCCTCCTCACCCGGCGGCGGAGACCCCATCCCCTCCCCGATCGGCCTCGACAGTCGACAGCCAGCCGACGCAGAAACATCGTGTCTTCATCTCCGGCCCTCCCGCCGATCTCCCGCCGCCCGAGGCGCCTGCCGCGCCTCGGGCAAGAAACCGACCCAGCGCGCGCTGGCGCCTCGCCAATACCACGTGCGATGTTGCCAGAATGCCCTCGACTCGAAGACAACCCAACCAGAAGCCGGAGACTCAGGCGAAGAAGCCCGGAACCAGCGTCAGGCAACCCTTCCTGACCGAGGACGCCGAGGTCGCGTTTCACCACTTCCGATCCATCGTGGCGCAAACCCCGGAGGACGATCTCGACCCCTGGACCGGCGATGCGCTGATCGTCCGGCTCAACGCGACCCGCGGCGTCGACGCGCTGAGACCCCACGAGGCCCGCCTCCGCGAGGCGCTCCCGCTGCTCCGGTTCGACGAGCTCCTGGAACAGGCGCCGCGAGCGGCGAGGCAGAGCCCGCCGCCCCGCCGCCGGGCGCGCCGCCGCCCGCGCCCGCGCCGACCGCGCAGCCGATCGACCCCTGACGTCCCCCCGGCGACGCCCCGCCCCGTTCTGCGGTAGCCTCTCCCGGCCCTATGAGCGACCTCCGCCAGCCCGCCGAGACCAAATACGAACACGAGCTCGCGGCACTCGCCGCCAACGACACGGCGCCCAGGCCGCCCGGGTGGCGCCTCTCGCCGAGGGCCGTCGAGACCTACATCCTCGGCAGCGACAAACCCGTCGGCGGCGTCGCGATCACCCCCAAGTACATCGGCGATCGCGCCCTCGTGCAGGTCGCGCTCGCGACCCTCGCCTCCGACCGCGCCCTCATGCTCGTCGGCGAGCCGGGCACCGCCAAGAGCTGGCTCTCCGAGCACCTCTCCGCCGCCATCAGCGGCACGAGCGCCCTCGTCGTCCAGGGCACCGCGGGCACCAGCGAGGAGCACGTCAAATACGGCTGGAACTACGCCCTGCTCCTCGCCGAAGGGCCCTCGCAGAAGGCGCTCGTGCCCTCGCCCATCCTCCGCGCCATGCGCGACGGGCGCTTCGCGCGCTTCGAGGAGATCACCCGCACCTCGTCGGAGATCCAGGACGCGCTCATCTCCATCCTGTCCGAGAAGCAGATCGCCGTCCCCGAGCTCGACCAGGTGGTCCCCGCGCAGCGCGGCTTCAACCTCATCGCCACCGCCAACACCCGCGACCGCGGCGTCAACGAGATGAGCGCCGCGCTCAAGCGCCGCTTCAACTTCATCACCGTCCCCGTCGTCGACGACCTCGAGCAGGAGATCCGCATCGTGCAGAAGCGCGAGGCCGAGCTCCGCGGCGACTACCAGGTCGGCGTCGAGCCGCCCGCCGAGCTCGCCAAGCTGCTCGTCACGCTCTTCCAGGAGCTCCGCGCCGGTGTCACCAAGGACGGCAAGACCAAGGTGAAGACCCCGGGCTCCGTCCTGTCGACCGCGGAGGCCATCAGCGTGCTCTTCAACAGCGGCATCCTCGCGCAGCACTTCGGCACCGGGAAGGTGACCGCCGACGACCTCTCCCGCTCGCTGCTCGGCGCCGTGAGCAAGGAGGGCGGCGACGACCTCAAGGCCGTCCGCGAGTATTGCGAGACCGTGGCCAAGGGGCGCGCAGGGCTCTGGAAGGAGTTCTACGCCTCCGCCAAGAAGCGCCTCGCGATCTGAAGGGACCCGATGGACCTCGACCGGCTCGCCGCCGTGCACCTCTTCCCGGTGCGCCACCACTCGCCGCGCTCCAGCGCGACGCTGCGCGCCTACCTCGACGAGGTGCGCCCGAAGGCGATCTTCGTCGAGGGCCCGAGCGACGCCACCCCGCTCCTCGAGGCGCTCGTCGACCCGAAGACCGTCCCGCCCGTGGCGATCCTCGGCTACCGCACCGACGGGGAGCCCGCGTCGTCCCTGTGGCCGTTCGCCGCCTACTCGCCCGAGTACGTCGCGGTGAAATGGGCCTTCGAGCACGGCGTGCGCGTCGAGCTCATCGACATCCCCGTCGGCACGACGCTCGCCCCCTTCGACGGCGCCCTGGTCGGCCACGACGACGCCGACGATCCGGGCGGCCACGAGCGCGAGATCGACGAGGACCGAGGCGAGCACGGTGAACACGGCGAGCCCGGCGAGCACGGCGAGCACGCGGACGACGGCGGCGCAAGGGACGGCGGCGACGGCGAGCCCGCCAGCGCGGAGGGGGAGCAGGAGAGCATCTATGCGGCGTGCGCGCGCGCCCGGGGCTTCCGCTCGTTCGAGGAGTTCTGGGAGGCCTCGTTCGAGGCGCCCCGCTACGATCCCGGGCCGTTCCGCGAGGCCCTGCTCGCGTACGCGGACCTCGTGCGCAGCGACGGGGACCGGCTGATCCACCGGGCGCGCGACGCCTACATGGCGCGGAGCATCCTCGAGCGCATGGGGCCGGACCTCGCCCCGAACGAGGTCGCGGCCGTGCTCGGCGCAGCGCACGCGGCGGCGTTCGCGGCGCGCGACGTCGATCCGGCGCTGGAGGCGCGGCTGCCGGCGCCGATCCCGTGCGCCGTGACGCTCATCCCGTTCAGCTTTCCGCGGCTCTCCGAGCAGCTCGGGTACGGCGCGGGCAACCGGGCGCCGCAGTATTACCAGCGCGCGCACGACGCGGGCGGCGACTTCCGGCGCGCCACCCTCGAGGTGCTGATCGACTTCACCGAGCACCTCCGCCTCCGCGGCTTCATGGCCTCGCTCGCCGACACCATCGAGGCCTTCCGCCTCGCGGTCTCGCTCGCCGAGCTCCGCGGCAAGGCGGAGCCCGGCCTCGACGAGGTGCGCGAGGCGACGATCGCCACGATGTGCCGCGGCGACGCCACGCACGTCGACGGCTTCCTCTGGCCGGCCGTCATCGGGCGCAACGTGGGCCGCGTCGGGGGCGGCATCGGGAAGAACTCGCTCCAGGAGGAGTTCTGGCGCGAGGTGCGCGAGCGCAGGCTCCCCGCCACCGACGCGCCCGAGTCGTTCCGGCTGTCGCTCACGAACGAGGTCGAGGTCGGGACGAGCGTGCTCCTGCACCGGCTCCGCATCGCGAAGATCCCTTACGCGGCGTACGCCGGCACCCGGGCGGCCGGGCGGGGCGGCGCGGGCGCTCGCGGGCAGCGGCGCGGGCCCTCGTCGACCACGGCGAGTGAGGTGCCGCCGGACGAGCTGCTCCGGCAGCTGAGCGAGACGTGGGAGGCGCAGTGGACGCCGGCGACCGACGTGGCGCTCGTCGAGAAGATCGTCCTCGGCGACACGCTGGAGCAGGTGGCGACGCGGCTGCTCGAGGAGGACCTCGCGGCGTGCCACACGACCGGCGAGGCCGCCGACGTGCTGCTGAACGCCGTGCTCGCGTCGAGCGCCCGCGCGGCGGCCTCGGCGCTCGACGCGTGCGACAGGTTCGCCGCGGGCGACAGCGATCTGCCGTCGCTCGCCCGGGCGTGCCGCGCCTTCGCGGGGCTCGCGTCGTTCGGGTCGTCGCGCTCGCTGTCGTCGCTCGGCGACGGGGTGATCGCGACGATGCTGGAGAAGACGTTCGCGCGCGCTGTCCTGCGCGTCCACGGCGGCTGCACGGGCAGCGACGAGGCGGTCGCCCCGGCCAAGGAGGCGCTGCGCACGCTGCACGACGTGGCCCTGTCGCAGCCGATCGTCGACCGCGCCGCGTGGTTCGAGGCGGCGCGGGCGCTCGTGGACAGCGACGCGGTGAACCCCACGGCGTCGGGCCTCGCGTGCGGGCTGCTCTACCTGGCGCAGGTCATCGATGACCGAGGGGACCGCGAAGGCGGATCCCCGAACCACGATGACGCGGTGGCGCGGATCGTCGGCCTGCGGCTCGGGAGCGCGGCCCCGCCCGAGGCGGCGGCGTCGTTCCTGGCCGGCTTCCTCGAGGTGAACGCGCTCGTGCTCGTGAAGAGCCGCCCCGTGGTCGAGGCGCTCGACGCATTCCTCGGGGGCATCCTTCCCGAGCGCTTCAAGGACACGCTCCCGGTCCTGCGGCGCGCGTTCGCGGCGCTCGGCGCGACCGAGCGGCGGTACCTGCTCGAGAACGTGCTCGCCTCGCGGAAGCTCGGGGACAAGGCCCGCGCGGCGCAGGCGGTGCTCCTGGAGAAAGACCGCGAGAAGCTGAAGGAGATGAGCGAGGACCTGTCGCAGGCCATGGACGACCTGGACGACCTGCTCTGACGCGGGGCTGTGACCGCGGCGCGCCCCGCGCCGCCCTGGTTGCGCGGCCGGCCGCCGCCGGCTCATGATGCAAGCGGATATGGCAATCCAGGAAGTGACCGCCCAGCCGTCCCATCCGCTCGCAACGCTCGAGAGCGACTACGGCCACGCGGTCGTCCACCTCGCGTGGGACCTGCATAAACGAACCAAGGAACGGGTGCTGCTATTCGGGCTGGTCGAGCTCCTCCCTGCGGAAGTGCCGCCGCCCACCGACGACGGCGAGCAGGTCCGTGAGCTCAGAAGGAGCGAACGCCGCGTGTACGTGCGCCACACCGTGATGCCCGCCGGACGAGCACTGGAGTGGTATCTTCGCTGCCGAGGCGGGGACGCGGTGCTACCGACGGACGATGGAACGCTTCCGGCTCCAGGCGACGAGCAAGCACGACGACTGCGGCTGCTCGATCTCGGGGAAGAGCCCCCATGGCCGAGCCTTGCGCTTGCAGTGGAGCAACAACAGGAAGCGCCTTTCGTCCCCACGTGGCACGGACAGCCACGTATGCACCATATGATTCCCTTGATCGACTTCGACTTAAAGACGCTCTGGCCACGTGAAAACGAGTGCCGCAACGCGGTCGAGTTCCTGTCGGAGCGGCTTCACTTCGATTTGGACGACTACCCGGAACTCTGGGGCTCGGTACACCTCATGGCACCCAACCCACGCTTCCGGAAGATGGAGGGAAGACGGCTGTCGGCGAGCACGGAGCACATCGGCCGGATGCTCTACCGCCTACACCCACGAGCGGGAAAGGACCTTACCGGCCTGGAGCTCGCCGTCGACGAGCAGCGGGCTTCGGGTGAGTGCTCCACGGCGAGAGTCGCCCTCGAAGCGCCTCTCGTCCGCATGACGTTCAGACATAGAATCGGAAGATTCCGAGAGACGATTCGCGATCCGCTTCGCGGCCTACTCCACACGCGCCACACCGTCGTCCTGGCTGGCGTAACCGGAAACCTCTCTATAGGCGAAAACCGCAAGCGTGTTGTCCCGGTTCCAGCGACGCCCCGACGAGCCGCCGAGGAGTATGAGGTTCCGACACTCAGGACTGAAGGCTTCACCATCAAGATCGGCTCGGCGCGGGGGCCGCATGTCCCCGGAGCCGAATCCCGCATTTGGGCGGCCCAGCGCGCCCGTAAGGCGCAGGATGCAGTCCGGAGCCTGAGCGAGCGATTGTTCGACGATGACGTCCAGGAGGCGACTGACATCCTCCGGAGCCTCCTCAATGAGGCGACGAGAGAGGTCCTCATCATCGACCCCTACTTCGCCCGCCCAGAGCTGGTCAGATTTGCCCTGGCCGTAGGGCAGATCGACGCACCAATCTCGATCCTCACATCCGCCGAAGTGCTCAAAGCGATGGACCCTTCCTCCAATAACATGGAGAAGGGGGACGTACTCCACGCAGAAATCGAGAACTTGGCGACGCAAAAGGATATCAACACGTTCAAGATCCGCGTCATGCCAGGCGAACGCCCGGTCATCCACGATCGCTTTCTAGTGGTGGACGACCGCATTTGGCTCCTGGGTTCATCCTTCAATGAGTTCGCATCGCGCGGCACCATGATCATCTCGCTCTCGCACCCGGAGCTCGTGCGTGACAAGCTCCGCCAAGCCTGGAACGACGCAGAGGAACTCGCTTCGTGGCTCCACGAGCGGCACGCATCTCGAATTATAAAATCACCGATCAGCTCGACGCCGCAGGAGAAGGGCTCATGAGCGCGCCGTGGCTCGGCAAGGCGACAGAGAAGCAGCGAGCGCCGACCGAAGGCGATGAACGCACTGCTGTGCTCAGGCGCGCCGCAATGGATCTCTCGTCAGGCCCCGTCGACGTCACGGCGTTGATGCACGTGTACCATGGCAGCGAAGGCCTACCCCGTAATGCGCTCATGGCGTTCGAGGACGCGTTCGTCGACGCCGTACTGGCCCAGCCCGCTCGACACCGCGCATGGATTGACGCCCTGCGGTCCGCCATCACGACGTGTACTGCCACCGCGCACACGCTCGCAGATGAACGCCTGGATTCACGCGACCGAGAGGCGCTCGAAGCTGAGGCTCGGCACTGGCAGAATTTGCGTGATCCGTTCCTCGTGTGGGAAGCTCGAAGGTACGACGGCCCCCTCAAGGATGCGGGGGGGTTCGAGTTCGATGTCCTCTTACGGCTTGATCGAACGGCGTGGCTCGAGGCGCTCGACGCGCTGCCATGGCCCAGCTTGATGTGGAACACCGTCTGGCTGTCGGACATCGCTTCAAATAGGGAGCTCCTCATAGAGCTCATCCGAGCCGCTCCGCCCGTGTTCGATGAGGAGGGTCGATGGACCCGCAGCGTTGCCCTGCTGCTCGTGGCGGAGCTCCTCCGAATGCACGCCGATCTCCTCGACGATCAGGGCACGCGAACCCAATGGTTGCGCGAGGCGTATGGCCTGCTCCTCACCCGCCCAGATGGCGCGACGATCGCGTGCGGGCTGCTCGCCGATTTGTCGGCGCAGCATCTGAGCAACGTCGCGAGACAACGCCAAGGCGATGAGTCCACCTCGAACGTCGCGTTGAAGACGCTGGTGGAAAGCTTAGCACACAGTGGCGTCCGGGTGGCTTTCCTTCATCGCTTCTGGAAAGAACGCGAGGCGCTGACGCAGCGCGAAGTCCGTGATGGCTCGGCCCGACGTTCCGTGCATGCCCGCTCCTTCCAGAAGCCTGCGCACGTCGGCGAGGGCCGTCGGCAGCTCAGCTACAATGCCTTTCCCCTGCTCTACGGCTCTGCCCGCGTGCTCGACGCTGCCGATGCTCCCCATGAGGAGCTGGAAGGATACTGGGCGTGGCTCGTCGAGATCCTCGACGGTCGCGCCCCCGGCCTCTCGAGCGCGGCGATCTGGTCGCATGGGGATGAGGCCGTGCAACCGCTTGCTCGGCTCCTCGCGCGCCTCCCCGCCCCGGCCACTGCGTGGCGCGTGGCCTATGCGCGCCTCGAACCACAACGACGCCGGAGCCAGTTCCTCGTCCGTTACGAGGACCATGACAGCGACGAGCCGAGTCTCATCCTCGTGCGCATCGGTCTGTTCGCCTGCGCGTTCCTCGGGGCCGCGGAGGACGCCGCACAACCAGGAGCAGGCCTCAACGCGTTCTTCTGGACTATCTACGATGCAGTTCGACGCCTGTGGTTGACCGCGGCAGCCGATCCTTCCGACTCAAGAAAAAAGCTCGTGGCGACGTGCTTCGCATTCATGCCCACCGTCTTCGGGAATGCCTTGAAAGATGCGTTGAAGCGCGCCGCTCTCCCGATCGCCACCGAGCCGTGGCTCGTCTGCTTGGCAGCGCACCACCTCACGCAGAACGGCGTTGAGCCACGTCGGGTCGCCGAGTTCCTCGCTGCTGCGGGAGCGGATTTGGCGTGCGGCCTCCAGGACGTCTTCACGTGGGCCTCCCTTACCGGGGTGAAGGACGATTTCCTCCCGGCATTCAAGACGCTCGCGGGCGCTATCGATCTGACACTGCCCGACGAGGTGTCCGAGACCGCCGAGCAACGGCTCGCCCGCCACGAAGCACTGTTCGTCCAGCGAGTCCCTTGGGGCAAGGACATGCTCAACCGCCTGCAGAGAGACGGCTGCACACCGGTCAAGATTGAGCCTTTGAACGAGCTCAGCACCACATGGCTCATCCAGGCACGCGCGTCGGAACAGCTCCGCGAGACGTTCGCACTAGCGCCCGAGCTACGGATCCTGGCAGCCACCGGGGGCTTCGACGGTCGAGACATCCTCCGGGCGGCGGAGTATCCTGCGGGTGCCGGCGAGATCGATCCCGATCTGCTGCTCATCGCAACCGAGCGCAGGGACCTCACCGAGCGCCTCCCGTTTCTGCCCGGTCCTTGGGGGCAGCGGATCCCCTGGGTTCCCGTGGAGAATGTGCTTCCACCACTCATCGAGTCGATCCGCCTACATGCGCGCGACTTCGACCTTTTTAGCCGCGTCGATCCCGTCCACGGACGCGCCTTGATGGGCCGTGAGGATGAGATCTCGCGCCTCTCGTCCCACCTCCTCCGCGGTGACGCCGTGGGCCTCTTCGGGCTGAGCAAGGTCGGCAAATCCTCGCTCCTTCAGGCCGTGGCGGAGCGCTTCGATCCCGTCGGTGCCCCGCAGGCGCTCATTCACTTCACGCCCGCGCCCGAGGAGGGTGCGCTGGTTCAGGCGCTGGTGGTCGCGCTGGACGTGCAGAACATCGCCGATGTGCAGCATCCCGCAGGACAAGGGCTCGACAAGCTGCTCTTCGTCATGGTCGAACAGTTGCGCGATCGGCTCCTTCGGGCAGCCCCCCACGCCGTCTTGCCCGAGCGTCAAGCCGATCTGCTGGACGACTTCGAGCGCCTGCTCCAACTCGCGCTCGCCATCCAGCCTCTGCCTATCTGCTTCATTCTCGATGAATGCGATCTGCTCTTCGAGGACCACCTCGGCGAGCACGGCATATGGCGCATCGAGAAGTTCTTCGAGCGGCTACGTCGAATCGCGCAGCACACTCAGCGCGTCTCGCTTGCCTTGGTCGGGCGAGACCCAGGACCGCTCCTGCGCTCCGACCGCGGAGCGGCAGACAACCCCTTGCGCTCCTACTGCGAGATCTCCTGGCTGGGCCCGCTTCGACGCGACGAGAGCGACGATCTCCTCACGCGCCTCTGCCTCCGAGTAGGTCTCACCGTCGGGTCGATGACGAAGGAAGCCGCTTGGGCGTCAACCGGCGGATTCCCGGTGCTACTGCGGCAGTACGGCTCGGCCCTGCTCGAAGTGGTGAAGCGCGATCAGCCTGATAGCCAGCACGTCGTGCACACGGATGTTCTCTGCGCGGAAGCCGCGATGTTGGTCCGGCAGCGCGCTCTGGTGCTCGAGGCCGGACGCGAGGTTCGCGCCTTGCTGGCGAGATCTTCGCCGCCGGCGCTGGGGCTCTTTCAGGAGCTCACCGCACCGAGCACCAAGGACCCGGGTAAGGTCGTCGCGGCGCACGACGGCTGGGAGGGAAGCGCGGCGAAGCATCTCCAGCGCTATGGCCTGCTGACCGGCAGCGCAGAGATGCCTCGGATCCCGGAAGCGCTCCGACCGCGTGGCGCACATGCGCCGCCAGTGCGCACGCGTGCGGTGCAGCGGCGGAGGGCGCGCCATGGCGCATGAGCACAACCCCTATCGCTTGGGTGAGGACATCGAAGTCGTCGTGCCGCGCACCGACCTGCTGCGCGAGGTACAGCAGGAGCTGATGTCGGGAGGAGGGCTTGGATACCTGCTCGGAAGCTGGGGCGTGGGTAAGAGCGTCTTCCTCGCCCAGCTGCACAAACAGCTCCAAGGTATCCCGGGCGTCCAGTCGCTCTTTTTCCGCGAGCCACCGATGTTCAGGACCATCGATGCGCTCTGCCGGAAGCTGGTTGATGCGCTCCTTGTGGATGTCCCCGTCGAACAAGGCAGGCTCGAGCCTCTGCGCCAAGATCTCTATCTGCTCGCCGAGCCTCTTAAGGTTATCGAGAGGTACCAGAATGACGTGAAGCCCGATCCGCATGTGCTCGTGCTGCTTTACGATGAGCTGAACGACTACGTTGATCCGTCAGGCTTCGGGCGAGAGTGGTTCAAGCGGATCGAGAGCGCCAGAAAGGCGCGATCCGCCCGCCTCAAGGTCTTCGCCACGGGAGGCCTAGGGGTCTTCGACATAGGGGAATCGTCGGCCTCCCCCTTCCTCTCACGCGCGCGCCGGTTCATCATGCCGGCGTTCACGCGAGACGAGTTACGCGCGTTATCTTCACCTCTCTGGGAGAGGATGGGTGTCATGGTCGATGACGAGATCATCGATCATATCCTGCTGCACTCGGGAGGGAACGCCTACCTCGCACAGTACGGTCTCCACGAGCTATGGGAGCGAGACTCCATTCGCATCGAGGACGTCGTCGAGATCTATGGCGCCTTCAGAGAGAGGCGGCCGGATTTCGTACGCCGTTTCCGCCGAGCGATCGCGGACGTGAGGCTGTCGCGTCTGCCCATGAGGTTCTGGGACGTCATCTTGCGAGGCGGCGGCAAGCTCCGCCGACGAAAGGTGGATGAAATATTTGCAACTGAGGAGAACCCGCTTCAGTTCGAGATCCTGGACATCCTCCATCTGCTCCAGTCCGCAGGCCTAATCCGGGTCCTGTCGGCCGCCGACGCCGATCCCATCCTCGTCACAACGATCCCCAGCATCCTCAACTTTGAGCCCCGGCGCGCCCGCAAGAGCAAGCCGACGCTCCGGAAGCAGCTCATCGCCGACCTGCTCGACATCCTCGTCGTGGTGCGCTCCATGGCGCTCGACATGTTCAGGCAAGGCGGCGAGCTCGTGCAGGAGAAGCTGTTCTCTGCGCTCATCACATCGAACCTGATTTCCCGGGGGTGGAAGGCCGTACGCGAGGACAGGCGCAGTACGGGATTCGCCGACGTCAGAGCGACGCACGACGATTTCCCATCCGAGCATGCCATCATCGAAGTCAAGCGCTGGGCTCGTGATTTCAGGATTCACCAACAAGTATTGGACTACAAATACGACTCCACGACCGCGCTGGCGGCGGTGATGATCAGCAAAGCGCAAAACGGCGACTGGCGAGAACAGTACAAGCAGCGATGTCTCACGAAAGAATGCCAGGTGAGGGACAGCGAGTGGATCGAGTGCAAAGGCCCGCTCCGTGGCTACTATCGCGCTAGATCGATCGACGGCCCCGAGGTCGACCACTTCCTGCTACAGCTGCCGCGGCGTCGTTGAGCTCTCCTGCTTACATGGCCACCTGTGTAAAAGCACATCGCTACGGGCGCGCGCCGGGGCCGTCCGGCCGGCCAGCGGGGCTCGCTCGCCTCACTCCTCCCGGCCGGCCCGCGACCAGCCGCCGATGTTGAGGTCCGGGTGCTCCGCCAGGAAGCTCTGCATGCCGGGCGGCGGGGACACCCACGCTGCGAGGCGCGCCGGCGCCTTCTTGGCGGGCACCACCGCCGAGCGCGTGTAGGAGCTCCACGCGCCGTCGCCGCAGGCATAACACGCGGCGCGCGCGAGCTTCGCGGCCACCCGGAGCGCCCCCCGCGCGTCGTAGGCCGGCGCGATCTGCACGAGCTCCGGCGCATCCTCCTCTTGCCGGGCGGCCTCGGGATCGGCCTCGTCCTCGTCGAGGAGCGCCTCGGCCTCGCCCTGCAGCGCCGGCACGCCGGACACCTCGGCGAGCAGGTCGACGATCGCCCCCTTGTCGGCGTCCCACACCGTGAACCCCACGCCCACGAAGCCGTGTGCGCCGCACGCGTAGCTGTACGTCCGCTCCTCGATGAACAGGTACGGCCCGACGCTCCCGATCGCCTCCGCCTCGTGCTGGATCACGTTGCTCCCATCCGCGTCCGACGGTGCGATCACCTGCTGGCGCGCGCCCGTCCCGCGCAGCACGAGCTCCGCGCGGTTCGCGGTGCCCTCGCCCGGCTCGCGCGTCTCCTCGGGCCCGAACTCGCAGGCCGAGGTCTCCACCTTCACCTCGCGCACCTCCCAGCGCCACTCCCCTCGACCGGTCGCCACGACGATCCCGGGCTCCTCGCGGATCACCGCGCCTTCCTCGGTAAGGTGCCATGTCCGAGGCGGCCCATCGCCCGTGCGGCCCCAGACGAGGAGCTCCCCGCCGAGCGCGGCGCCCTCAGCGCCCTTGGACTCGGACGAACGCGGGGCAGGCGGGTGCGGGACGTCGAGGGAAACGGGAAGAGCCGACTGCGGGCGGGCGGCGCAGCCGGAGATCAGCGCAAGCAAAGCGATCGACGTGGCGAGTCGGGGGCGCGGCATGCCGGCCGGAGGAGCACGGCGCGTGCCGCAGAGCGCTGTCAGGAAAGGCCGCGCCGCGCAGGAGGCGGGTGTCTCCGCAGGCCCACACCGCGTGGCAGCCAGGAACCATCATGGCCCTTCAGAGGGCGGGATGGGTCGGCCACGTCGCCACGAACGCGCTCTCACCCGGTCAATGGCTCGCCGGGCGAGGACGATCCGCGCCCCAAAGCGAGAGCGATCGTGCTCGAGCAGTTCATCGAGCAGGGGCGCAAGCAGGGGATGGCGCAGGAACGATCGAGCTGTACGAAGCGCGGTTCGGCCCCATGCCGCCAGCGCTGCAGTCCGCCGTGGAAGCCATGCGCGACCTGCCGACGCTCCGGAGGTGGCACCTGCTCGCCGGAACCGGGACGCGTGAAGCCGTGCACGACGCCATCTCCGCCGAGCCTGCCGGGCGCTCGTCCTGAACCACGCCTGGCTCGATGTCCTCGGAAAGACCGGCACCATGACGTCCGACAGCAGTATCCTCCCCGAGGAACGCCGGGCGCACCCCGGCGCGCCGGGCAAGGACTAAGAACGGGCATCCTTCCACTCTGACATCTAGAGGCCTTCGTGAAAGACATCCTCTCCGCGCGCCTGGACTCCGGCGCATTCCCCGCCGGCAGCGTCGAGCTCGTGGAGCTCTCGGGGCATGAGACGCTGGCGCAGCTCTTCGCGTTCGAGATCCGGGTCGTGTGCAAGGATCCGGGCGGGATCGACGAGGAGGCGCTCCTCACGGAGCCCGCGGCGCTCGTCTTTTCCCGGGGCGGACACGAGGAGCGAAAGCTCTTCGGGATGGTCTCCGTGGTCAACGACGCGCTGCACACCGAGACGATGCGCCTCGGCTACTCGCTCACGTTCGTGCCGCGCGCCTGGAGGCTGAGCCTCACCGAGACGTCGGAGATCTTCATGGATCTCACGGTGCCGGAGATCATCAAGAGAAAGCTCGAGCGGGCGGGCCTGTCGGAGGCGGACGACTTCGAGCTCCGGCTCAACGGCTCCTACGAACCGCGCGAATACGTCGTACAGTACCAGGAGACCGACCTCCAGTTCGTGTCGCGCCTGGCGGAGCACCTCGGGATCTCCTTCTTCTTCGAGCACCAGAGCGGTCGCGACGTGATCGTCTTCACGGACGACAACAGTGGTTTTCACCCGATCGCGGGGGACGAGCACGTCCCGTTCTACGCTCGCGGCGATCGGATAGGCGTGCACCGGTTCGAGGGGACGACGCGCACGATCCCGAACCGGTACGTGGTCAAGGACTACAACTACAGGACGCCGCACCTGCCGCTCATGGCGACCGCCACCGTCTCCGGCGCGGCGGGCGGCGATATCGTCGAGTACGGGGCGCACTTCAAGACGCCGGACGAGGCGCAGCAGCTCGCCCGGATCCGCGCCGAGGAGCTCCGGGCGACGCGGCGCGTCTTCGCGGGGGCGAGCGACGTGCAGGTCCTCGGCGCCGGCGCGCGCTTCACGCTGGAGGGGCACCCGCGCGGGGACATGGAGCTCTTGCTCGTCGAGGTGCGCCATCGCCTGCAACAGGCGGCGCTCGGCACGGGCACGGGGCACGAAGACGCGTATGCCAACGAGTTCCGGGCGATCCCTTTCAAGACGGCGTACAGGCCGCCTCGGGTCACGCCCAAGCCGCGGGTGCACGGGGTGATCACGGGCGTCGTCGAGGCGGCCGCGAAGAGCAAGTACGCCGAGGTCGACGAGACGGGCCGCTACCATGTGCGGTTCCTGTTCGACACGAGCGACGCGAAGGAGGGGCGAGCGTCGAGGCCGGTGCGCATGGCCCAGCCCCACGCGGGGCCGGGCTACGGGTTCCACTTCCCGCTGCGGAGCGGGGTGGAGGTGATCCTGACGTGCATCGACGGCGATCCGGACCGCCCGATCATCGCCGGCGCGGTGCCGAACCCGCAGACGCCGAGCACGGTGGAGGCGAAGAACGCCAAGCGGAACGTGATCAGGACGGGCGGGGGGAACGAGATCAACATCGACGACACCGAGGGCGAAGAGCGCATCAAGATCTCGACGCCGTACGGGGGCGCCTGCCTCCAGCTGGGAGCGCCGAACACGCCGGAGTCCGGCGCCGCGATGACGACCACGGACGCTTACAGCCAGGTGGCCAGCGCGGGCATCAACACGGTCACCACCGTCATGAACTCGGTGGCCAGCACGATGTCGTTCTTCGCCGCGGCCGACATCACGAACTTCGCGGGGGTGTCGAACGTCCTCAGCCTTGGCGACAAGATCGAGAGCGTCTCTGGGAACCTCCTGGCGACGGCCAAATCGGTGCTCGACCTTCCCAAGAAGTACGAGGCCACCGAGCAGGCGAAGCTGGACGAGGAGGTCGTGCGGACCGAAGAAGCGGCGAAGCGGCTGGAGGAGGAAGCGGTCCTGTCCGGCGCGGCGCTCCCCTCGCCCCCTCCGATGGTCCAGGGCCCGGACGGGATCGAGCGCCCGATGACGCAGGAAGAGTGGAATGAACAGCTGGCGGTGTCCGATCAGCGCGTCCCTGAGGCGCGCGCGGCGGCGCAGAGCGCGAAGAAGGCCGCCGAGGCGAGGAAGAAGGCGTTCGAGGCCGATGAGACCAACGTCGCGCTGAAAGGGGTCGGGAGCGCGGTCGACTTCGCCACAGCCGGGCACGCTGCCATAAAGGGTGGGCGCGCCCTCATCAGCAGCGCGTCCAAGCTGATGAAATCCGCCGGGGACAAGTCGGCCGCGGCCGTGGTGAACGGGATGTCCGTCGGCGCGACCATGGCGGCGAGCCCGGGGCGTGTACCGAGCCCGGTAAAGGCCGTCAGCTCGCCGAGCTGCACCAACGCCGCCCTCGGGACGTCGGCGGTCATCGGGCTCGCGAACGCGTTCGTGTGCGGTTCGTCGAACGCCGTGCTCGCGTCGGGCGGCGGCACCGTCGTCACGGGGGCCGCGACCGCGGTGCTCAAGTCTCCCGGCGCGGTCGAGATGGCGAGCGGCGTCAAGGCGTTCATCACATCGAGGCTTGTCGACATCCGGGCGACCGCCGCCATCGCCATGCAAGCGGCCATCCTACGCATCGAAGCCGCCTCCAGGGCCCTTATCCAGGCGAAGGCTCTCGACATCGATGTCGAGAGCAACTTGGACGCGCGCGTCACCGGCAACACCAGCATCAAATCGGTCGGCTCCGTGAGCATCAAGGGCGGCTCCGCGCTCGCAGGGGAGGCGGCGAACGTCTCCTTTCATGGCACGAAGGAAGCTGAGCTCAAGTCGGGCGGTTGGTCCGCCACGCTGAAATCGGGGCAAGCGAGAATCGGCGGTCCGGCCTCCGGGTGCACGCTGACGAACGGCTCGGCTGTCCTCAAGTGTGGCTCGATGGTGACCTGCACGAAGGACGGCGTGAAGGTCGAGGCGCCCTCCGTGGAGCTCAAGGGAAGCGGGAGCATTCGACTGAACGGCGCGCGGATCGACCTCGGCTGAGCTGCCTGGAGGGTCGGCACACGTCAAGCCGAGCTCGGCCAACACGCACCGGCTTCAAGCTCGTGAACAGTGCCACGGGAGCAACAGACACAACAGCATCACTATGATTCCAAATATCAAGGCATACACAGCCTGCCTATTTTCGATCTTGTTGCGCTCTTCGAGCAATGACTTGCCTACTTTGCGCGCCTCCTCGAGGCTGCGGGCTTGCTTCTCCAGGTAGCGGGCTTCCTTCTCCAGGTAGCGGGCTTGCTCCTCCTCGGCGCGAGCACGCGCCTGCTCCATCTCCAGCTTCATTTCCAGGTTCAGCCTTTCCTCAGCCATGTCCGCTGCCCGCTGCAAGGCCTGGTCCCGAGTCATCTTCCTCGGCCCGGGCTCCTTCTCGCCGTCGAATAGCAGCCTGCCCGCCGGATCGAACTTCCAGGCGATGCCCTCCTCGCTGAAGAGCCAGAAGGCCCCGTCAGGGCACACGGCGAGCCTCCTCTCCGACCAGAAAGAAGGGCCGTCTTCCGCCTCGAAGTCGATCTCGGCCTTCACGACGATGCTCGGCTCGCCTGTCGCGCTGACCCGCACGACGCGGCTGCACCCGAGCACGTAGGCATTGCCGCGGAGGTCGGCGCCGAGCGCGAGCTCATCGCCACCCCAGTCCGCTCTGGGGAGCTCGACGCAGTAGATCTTCCGTCCGTCAGCATCGAAGCGAGCCAGCATGCCGCCCGGTGACTCATTCACCATGTAGAGGGAGCCGTCCGGACCGCAGTGCAAGACGTCGGCCGCGCCCCCCAGGTCCACCGGACGATCGCGCAGATCCTTCAAATCGCAGCTCGAGGCGTCGCTCTGCAGAGCGCTGCTCGCCCACACGGGGACCTCCACGCCGTTCGCCGCGATCCGCCGGAGCTTGCCATCCGCGCAGATCAGCAGCGAGCCGTCGCGATCGCAGGTCAACAGACCGCGCGCACGCCGATCGGCGTCGGGCACGAGCGCCGCGGCGGCTGGATCCTCGACGGACGCGCCGGTCGTGAGAGAGAGCCAGAGCGGCGGCGAGCGTCGTGCGCCGATCACGAGGAGCCTGTCCTTCGAGCAGTGCAGGGAGCGCGCGGCTCCCGGAAGATCGCGTCGCACCCAGCGTACGTTCAGCGACGGATCGATCGACCACAGGACATGCTCGACCTCCTCGTTCACACATCCGCTCGCGTCGCAGTGCCAGCGCGACTGCGTGGCCGCGCAGTACAGGTTCCCCTCTGTGTCGACGGCCACCTCCGGAAGGCCTTTCCAGTCGAACAGCCCCGCGGCGACGGCAGGGGCACGCTCGCTGACCGAAGGTTCGAAGCAGAGGACCCAGGGCGCGACCGCCTGGCTTGCCCCTGAGCCCACGCGCTCGCCCGGAACGCTCACGCTCGCGCCGCAGAGCTTGCAGGCGCACGTTCGGTTCACCCCGTCGAGCTCGACCGTCGCACCGCAGCGCGGACACGGGAACGTCGCCGCGTCGATCTGGAGCTCAGGCGGCAGCGCGCGCCAATCCGGCTCCTCGCCCACGAGGTGCGTGACGCTCGGGAGCGCGCCCGCGACCTCCGCGGGCACCGCCCTCACCCAGATCCGCCTGGCGCAGCGGGCGCAGCGGATCAGCGCCTGCGCTCGCACCTCCTGGACGCTCGCCACGGGGATCGCCGTCTCGCAGCCATGGCACGCGGGTACGGCCCGCGCGTAGACGACCGACAGATCGCCCGCCGAGCTGCGGCGCTCCTCGTTCTGCGCCAGCTTCGGGCCATCGTCGATCGCGTCGCGGAGGAGCCCCGACCAAAGGCCGCCGTCGATCGCCGTCGACCTGCCGCAGCGCGGGCAGCCCACCTCGCGGGCGAGCCTGTTGACCGGCACCCGAGCGCGGCAGGCGCCGCACTTCGTCTCCACCTTCACCGCGACGCTGACCATGGCCCTTCTCTCCTCTCGACGCGTGATCGCGGAGCCATCGGCTTCACGCCCCGTCGCGCCGCTCTCCTCGTACCCCGCACCCGAGCTCCCTATCCTACCGCCGTGCAGCTCGCATGCGCGATGCTCGCGAGCGCGCCCTTCGGCTGCCCCGTCGACCCGGCGCGACGATGCGCGCCCGCAGGCCCAGAAAAAACCTCTCCACCCACTCCCCCAGCGGCGCGGAGGACGACCTACGCACAAAACAAGCACGCAAGACCGCACAGCACGTGAGCGTTATCGCGTGCTGTTTGCGCTCGCAGCGAGTCATCGAAGCGCTCCGCCGGTTGCCGGAGGACGCGCCGGAGCGCGCCATCGCGCTCGGCCCTCTGCCATGCTTCCGAGCGGCGCTCGTCGAGCCCGGACCGGCGACGCCCGAGGAAGAGGAGGCGCTCGTCCTGAGCTACACCCGGGTCGCCAAGCGGCCGCGACCGGAAGCGATAAGCTGCTCACCGCCCTCGCGCAGGGGGCCCTCCGGCCTCGCCCAGCCCCGCGACCGGCTCGCACGCGACGGCGCGCTCGATGGCGGCGCGAAGCCAGCTGTGGCCCTCGTCGCCCTCGGAGCGTTCCGGCCAGACGAGCGTCAAGGTGTAGCCCCTCGCCTCGAGCGGACACGGCCGCACCACGAGATCGAGCTTCCGGGCCAGCGCCACGGCGACCCGCGCGGACACGGTGAGCAGCAGGTCAGAGCCGGAGAGGATGAACGGAGCGACGAGGAAATGCGACACGGTGAGGGTCACCCGACGACGCAGCCCCCGCGCCGCCAGCTCCTGATCGATGACGTTGTGGTCCTCTCCGTGCGGCGAGATCATCAGGTGCTCGCAGGCAGCGTAGCGCGCCGCCGTGAGCGCCTTCCGGGAGGCCGGGTGGCCCCGCCGCATCAGACAGACGAGCTGCTCGGCCGCGAGCTGCGTGGACCGGCATCCGTCGGGCACCGGCCCGCCGCGCCCCAGCTTGGCGTCGAGCTCGCCGCGGCGCAGGAGCTCGGCGAAATCCGGCGGGATGTTGCGGCACCGCAGGTTGACGTGCGGCGCCTCGGCGGCGAGGATCCTGGTCAACGGCGGGAGCACGAGCAGCTCCAGGTTGTCGGTCGCGACGAGCCGGAACGTGCGGGTCGAGCGCCTCGGGTCGAACCGCTCCGCCTGACCGAAGACCTGCTCGAGCCGCTCGACGGCCTCGGCTGTTCTCGGCAAGAGGTCCCGCGCGCGCTCGCTCAACGTCATCTGCCTGCCCACCTGCACGAGCAACGGATCCCCGAAATGGGCGCGCAGCCGTGAAAGCGCGTGGCTCATCGAGGGCTGCGTCACGCCCACCCGGCGCGCAGCGCGCGTGACGCTCCTCTCCTGGAGCAGAGCGTGCAAGGCCACGACAAGGTGGGTGTCCACCGACTGCAAGCGCATGGTCGATGGATACCACGCCCACCCATAGACATCACCTATGTGTTGGCGCGCCTGCTATCGATTCGACGATCGATCCGCCGGCGCGTATCTCTGGTCTCCGGAGGGCTCGTGCCGCCGCACAGAGAGAGCCCCCGGGCCCCAACCCAGGAAGCTGCCATGATCATCGAGTACATTCGCTACACGATCCCCGCCGAGCAAGAGCAGGCGTTCCTGTCCGCTTATCGCGCTGCGGCCACGGAGCTGCGCGGCTCCGTGCATTGCCTCGACTATGAGATCTCCCGATGCACCGAGGAGCCGGCGAGCTTCGTCGTCCGCATCCGCTGGGACTCGCTGGAAGGCCACCTCCAGGGGTTTCGCAAGGAGGCGTCGTTCCCGTCATTCTTCGCCAAGGTGAAGCCCTTCTACGCGTGCATCCAGGAGATGAGGCACTATGCCTTGACCGACGTCGCCGGCGCGGGGGGCCGCCCTGGCGGCTGAACGAGCGCGCGTACGACGCGGGCTCCCCTGGTTTCGCGCAGGCCATCGTGCGATGCTCGGTTGATGACGCGGAAGATCGCATCGGCCCAGGCGCTCGCTCTCGGACGGTCGCTCTCGCTTCTTCTGCTTTTCGTTCACTGCACGAGCACGCCGAGCCCGACGACCTCGGCCGCGACCCCGGACGCTCCGCCCGGCCGAGGGCCTGGCGCGATCGCGGAGCGCGGGCCCGGCCCGGAGGCGGCCCCCGAGCAGGGGCCGGCCCGAGGGCCCGAGCCCGCGACCGGCGGCGCGCCGACGTCCGATCCCGACCAGAGCCCTGCTTCCGGTCACTCGCCCAGAGCGGACCTCCCGCCGCCCACCAAGCCGGCACGATGCGCTGCTCCGGCCCGACCTGCTCCGGATTTCGTCGACTGCGCCGGCCGCGAGGTCTTCGCCGCCGGCTGCTGCTACCCCAGCTTCGAAGCGGCCTGTGCGGGCCTCGGCTGCTCTCTGACGTCCTGCGAGCTCTTGAAATCGAACCCCCCGCAGGCCGGATGCACCCGCTGATGTCCATGCACCCGGAGGGCGCGGCGATAGGTAGCTCTCGACAACAGCCATGTCCGCGGCGACGGCCCGGTCGCTCGTCGCCGTGGGTGCACAGGCCCGTCGCGGCGCTGCTCATGCTCCTCGTGGCGGGCGCCGCACTCGCGGCCTGCTCCAGGGTCACCGGCGCGCCGAAGGGCCGCGAGGCAGCGCCGGAGCGCGACAGCGGCTGCGCGGATCCCGCGAAGCCCAAAGCGTACTTCTATCCTGCGGAGAACCGGACGGACTACGCGCCTGACGACCCCTGGAAAGACGGCTGCGCCATGCTGGTGCCAGATCACCTGTTCTGCTGCCCGGAGAAGGCGCCCGCCGGCCCGCGGGAATAGGTCGTACCGAAGCCGCCGCACCCCATCGAGCTCCGGCTGCTGCTCCTGCATTGCCTCCAGGGGTCCGGATCGTTTCGGCGGTTCAAGGCCGTGCTCCCCAGGCCAGAGCAGCGCCGCCGCTGGCGCATCTTCCGGCGCGAACAGATCCGTGCCAGAGCGCCCCGGTGGCCTGGGCCCGTGACAGCGGGCCATGGAGACGCGATCATGAACGATATCGAAGATAAACGAGATGTGACGAGCCGCCCGAGCCCCCGCCGCTGGCTCGTCGCGCGGCGAGCCACGGGCCTCGGGCCCTGGGTCGCCGGCGCCGTGCTCACGGCGATGGCCCTGGGCCCGATCGCCTGCGGCGGCGTCACCACGTTCGAAGGAGGGAAGGCGCTCGCCGTCGTGGGCCAGCCGCCCGCGCCGCCCCCGCCGCCTCCGCCGCCCCCGCCGGAGCGTGTGGTCGTGACGGACGACAAGATCATCATCAACGAGAAGATCCAGTTCGAATACGACCAGGCGACGATCCGGACGGAGTCCCACAGCTTGCTGGACGAGGTCGTCGCCACGATCAAGAAGCACACGCACATCAAGAAGATCGCCATCGAGGGCCACGCGAGCGCCGAGGGGTCGGCCGATCACAACCTGAAGCTCTCGGACCGCCGCGCCAAAGCCGTGATGAAGTACCTCGTCGACCACGGGATCGCCGCCGGCATGCTCACCGCCAAGGGCTTCGGCAAATCGAAGCCCATCGCGGACAACGACACGCCGGAGGGGCGCGAGAAGAACCGTCGCGTCGAGTTCAACATCGTCGAGCAGGACACCGCGCAGAAGACCGCGGACGCCGGGAAATGAACGCTGGTCCGAAGCCGCCCGTGAGCGGCGCTCCCCGCAAGGAGGCGAGCATGAAGCAGTGGTTGTCGGGTCTTACCATGATGGTTCTGGCGAGCGCGTCCGCGGGCTGCTCCTTCGCCGTGCGGAACGCCGAGATGTACCGAGACGATACGGCCGCGCTGCTCGAGACGAGGCGCGACGAGATCAGCGCGTGTTATGACGCAGAGCTCGCGCGGAACCCCGGCGCGCAGGGCAAGGTCACCGTCGCTTTCACCGTGCTCGAGGACAGCGGCCGCATCACGAACGTCGCCGTCGACCCCGCCGGCACCACCGCGTCGGACGACGTGGCGAGCTGCGTCGTGAAGTCGATCGACGGGCTCGTCCTCACCCCGCCCGATGAGAAGCAAGGCAAGGGGAAGTTCGTCTGGGAGTTCACCGTCGGGGCTCCGAAGGCGTAGCTCCGCCGCGCCGGCGGAGCCCGGCAGCACCGCCGCGCTCCGCCGCGCCGTCCTCCTTGTGCCCGGCGGCCACGCCCCCTATCCTGCCGCTGTGCGGCACGCGCGCACGGCGCTCGCGGCCGCTCGCTGCTCGCGCCGCGGGGCGGCTCATCGGGCTCCCGCCAAACAGGCTCTCTTGGGAGCTCACGATCCCTCCGACACCCCACAGCGATGAGCGCCCGCACCCCCAAGAAAGCCCCTCCGCCCCCCTCCCCCGCCGGCGCGACGGACGACCTCACCGACGGCGACCGCGACGCCCTCCTGCGCTGGCGGCTCGCGCTCGGGCCCGAGGCAGAGCGCGTCGATCCTCGGCTCTCCCTCGGGGGGCTCGGCGGCGGGGCGTCCGCTCTTCACGTCGACCCGCGGCGGCTCGGCGACCTCGACAAGGCCCTCTCGTTCATCTACGACGAGCGCGCCGGCAACCTCGGCGGCTCGCGGCCGTACGTCCCCGAGTGGCTCTCCGCGGTGCGCGAGTTCTTCAGCCACGACATCGTCGCGCTCGTCCAGAAGGACGCCATCGAGAAACGAGGGCTGACGCAGCTCCTCTTCGAGCCCGAGACGCTGCCCTTCCTCGAGAAGAACGTCGAGCTCGTCGCCACCCTCATGAGCGCGAAGGGCCTCATCCCCGACGCCGCCCGGGAGACCGCCCGCCAGATCGTGCGCGAGGTCGTCGAGGAGGTGCGGCGCGCGCTGGAGTCCGAGATCCGCACGGCCGTCCTCGGCGCCCTGCGGCGGAACACGACGAGCCCGCTCCGCGTCCTCAGGAACCTCGACTGGAAGCGCACCATCCGCAAGAACCTCAGAGGATGGGACGCGGAGCGGCGCCGCCTCGTCCCGGACAAGCTCTATTTCTGGGCGAACCAGACGCGGAGGCACGAGTGGGACGTCGCGATCCTCGTCGACCAGTCGGGCTCCATGGGCGAGAGCGTCGTCTACAGCTCCATCATGGCCGCGATCTTCGCGTCCCTCGACGTCCTCCGCACTCGGCTCCTCTTCTTCGACACCGAGGTCGTCGACGTGACTCCGATGCTCGTCGATCCGGTCGACGTGCTGTTCACGGCGCAGCTCGGCGGCGGCACCGACATCAACCGCGCCGTGGCCTACGCCCAGGCGAACTTCATCGAGCGCCCCGAGAAGACGCTGTTCATCCTGATCACCGACCTGTTCGAGGGCGGCAACGCCGAGGAGCTCCTCGCCCGCATGCGCCAGCTCGCCGACAGCAAGGTGAAGTCGATCTGCCTGCTCGCGCTGTCCGACAGCGGCAAACCCTCGTACGACCACGACATGGCGCAGAAGCTCGCCGCCCTCGGGACCCCGTGCTTCGGCTGCACCCCGAAGCTCCTCGTCAAGGTGGTAGAGCGGCTCATGCGAGGTCAGGACCTCGGCCCGCTGCTCGACGCCGAGGCGCGCTGAGCGCCCGGCGAGGGCACAAAGACCACGAAGGCACAGAGGACACAGAGGTTCTTTTCCTTCCTCTGCGTCGTCTGTGCCTCCGTGGCCCCTCGCGCCGCAACGCGGGGGCGGCGCGCTCTCTCGACCGGCCGGCGCCAGCGGGAGCGTCCGCGACGCCCCGCGCCGGCCCTGTCACCGCGCGCGGCGGGTCGCCTTCGCCGAGCGCTCGTCCGTCCGACGGGCGGCGGCGCGCTTCCGGGACGTGGCGCCCCGGGCAGCGCTCGCAGAGACCCGCCGGCGGGCCCCGGCCGCCCGAACCACCTCTTCGAGAGAGGGTGTCTTGACCAGGAGGGGACCCGCGCTGTCCACGGCGCTGATCGAGGGGCCAACTAGGCTGATAGAAAGTTTCACTTGAACTACCGATATGTGTGGCGGACTGATCACGTCGCTCAGCGAGGGCTCATCACCTATAAACCGTTTTGATCTTTTACGCAGCGTCGCAGTGCGGAGATCACGAGCCCTGAGCGCCCGTCCGGACGTGAACTTGTCCACCCGGGAGATCCACTCGCCTTCCGCCTCTCACGGCGGATGCACGCAGGCACCACGGAGGCACGAAGGCACGGGTCTGGGTTCGCTCCGTGCCTCCGTGTCTCCGCGGTGATCGGCGAGGGACTGCCCCCGGGTGTCGCACCGGGCGCTCTGTCACGAGCTTGTTGCACGATGCAGGCCAACGATGGCCGGACGCCGGCATCGCCTCTTTTCCCGGGGGGACCGTGAGGCGTCTTTCACGGTTGAAACCACCGGTTGCAACGGTGGCGCAGCGCGACCGCATCCCTGCCCCGCGCGGACGCCAGGTGAGCTCAGGAGAGCGCCTCTCAGCCCGCGGGACCGGTCAACGACGATCCAGGGCGCTCGCCCAGGGGCCCGGACGGACCAGCCGCTCGGGGCGGGAGCGGCAACGCCACCTGGAACCTCGCCCCCATGCCCGGGGCGCTCTCCACCTGGATGCTGCCGCCGTGGGCCCTCAGGATCTGGTCCACGATGTACAGGCCGACGCCCAGCCCACCATACGAGCTGGTGGGCGCCGCCCGCTCGAAGCGCCCGAAGATCCGGGCGATGTACTCCTGAGCGATCCCGATGCCCTGATCTGCCACCTGGAGCACCGCGGACCGCCCATCCACCGAGATGCGCACCTGGATCGGCTTGCCCCGCCCGTATTTGATGGCGTTCACGAGCAGGTTGGTGATCACCTGATCGATGCGCAGGCGGTCCCACCGGCCGACCGCGGTCATCGGCATGTCCAGGTCGAGCGTACAGCCGGCCCGCTCCAGCTCGGCCTCGAGGCGGCCCGCCACGTCGCGCGCCACGTCGCACAGATCCACGTCATCGAGGCTGAGCTCGAGGTGGCCGCTGTTGATGCGCGCCACGTCGAGCAGCGTGTCGATGAGCCGCGTGAGCCGGTCGATCTGCCCGCCGGCCTGGGAGAGCTTCGCCAGCACCTGCTCCGCCGGCAGCCCGCCGTCCGCGCGGTGGAGGGCGCGGGTGAGGCCCTGGACCTGGAGCACCAGCGCGCTGAGCGGCGTCCTCAGCTCGTGCGAGGCGACCGCCACGAAATCCTCGCGGATCTGCACGGCTTCGCGCGTCATCCGCAGCAGCCGGGCGTTCTCGAGGCAGAGCGCCGCGCGCTGCGCGACGTCGAGGGCGACCGCGAAATCCGGCGGCTCGAAGCGCTCGCCCGGCTCGACCCACACCATGCTGAGCGCGCCGAGCACCTCGCCGCGCGTGAGGAGCGGCACGCACAGGTAGCTGCTGGCGCCGATCTCCTGGATCACGGCGGGATCGTCGATGTCGAGCGCCAGGGCGACGTCGCGCGGAGCGCACTCGACGCGCAGGTCGGGGCGGCCGGTCGTGAGCACCGCGCCGACGCCGTCCGCGGTCAAGGCGAGCTCCCGCGGGCCGAACCGCGCCATGAACCGCGCCGCGTCGCGGGCCCTGTGCGCGGCCGCGAGCCGGCGCGCGCCGCCCTCCTCCCGCAGATCGAGCACACACCAGGTGCAGACGCGCTCCGCGGAGATGCGCACGAGGGCCGCCGCGACGCTGTCCTCGTCGAGCGACGCCGAGAACGAGCTCGACGCCTCCGCGAGGATCTCCGAGCGGCGCACCGCGGCCTCGGCCTCTGCGCGGGCCGCCCGCTCGCGCGTCAGGAGGTGCAGGCGCTCCTGCTCGTGGCGCTTGCCGTCGTCGATGTCCGTGAAGCTGCCGAGCCAGGCGACCACCCGCTTCCAGACGTCCCGCTCCGGGACCGCCCGGCACAGGTGCCAGCGGTAGGCGCCGTGAATCGACCTGAGGCGACATTCGCCCTGAAAGGGCTCACCCGACTCCAGGCAGCGCCGCCACTTGCTGACGAACTGGTTCAGATCGTTCGGGTGCACCGCGGCCTGCCAGCCCCAGCCGCGGAGCGCCTCGAACGCGAGCCCCGTGTACTCCAGCCAGCGCGAGCTCACGTAATCGATGCCGCCGTCGAGCTTCGCCGTGAAGACGCACTGCGGGATGGCGTCGGCCAGGTTCTGGTACCTCGCCTGCGCGGCGCGCCGGAGGTCCTCGACCTCGGCGTCGCGCCGCCGCTGCTCGGCCTGGCGCAGGAGCTCCGCCTGCTCCTTGATCTGCTCGCCGCGCCGGTGGAGCTCGACGAACACGGCGACCTTCGCCTGGACGACCTCCGGCTCGAGCGGCTTCAGGAGGTAGTCGACGCCGCCCACGGCGTACGCCCTGTAAATGGCCGCGAGATCGTCCGTCGCCGCCGTCAGGAAGATGATCGGCGTGTGACGCGACCGCTCCCGCTGCTTCACGAGCGAGGCGACCTCGAAGCCGTCGATGTCGGGCAGCCGCACGTCGAGCAGGATGACCGCGAAATCCTCGGACAGGATCCTGAGGAGCGCGTCCTTCCCGCTCGCGGCGGTCACGAGGCGGTAGCTCTCGTCGACAAGGATCGCCCTGAGCGCCGTCAGGTTCTCCGGCTGATCGTCGACAAGGAGAATGCTGGTCGTCGCGGGCGGGGTGGACACCGTACGGCTCCGTGGCTCAATCCGGCCGCACCCAGTGCAGGATGGTCGACATCAGCCGCCCCTCGTCCACCGGCTTGGCCACGAAATCGTTCAGGCCGGCGTCCAGGCACTTCTGTCGATCTTCCGGCATCGCCTTGGCCGTCACAGCGATGATCGGCAGCTCGTTGAAGCGAGGATCGCTCCGGATCTCCCGCGTCGCCTCGTAGCCGTCGAGCTCGGGCATCATGATGTCCATGAGGACGACATCGATGGACGAATCGGCCTCGCGCAAGATCTCGATACCGTGCCTTGCGTTCTCGGCCAGGACCACGTGCGCCCCGCGCCTCTCGAGCAGGCTCGTGATGGCGAAGACGTTGCGCGCGTCATCGTCGATGACAAGCACGCTGCGCCCGGCGAGCGCGACCGAGGAGGCGCCGTTCGTGAGGAGCGGCGCGACCGGCTCGGGCAGCTCGCCGCGTGCCGGCCTCGTCGCCTTCGGCTCCGTCCGCTCCGCCGGCAGGTACAGGGTGAACTTGCTGCCGAGCCCGGGCGTGCTGTTCAGCGAGATCTCCCCGCCGAGCAGGCTGGCCAGCTCCCGGCTGATCGTCAGGCCGAGCCCTGTGCCGCCGTAGGTGCGGCTGGTCGACGCGTCCGCCTGCTGGAACGCGTCGAAGATGAGCGTCTGCTTCTCTGCCGGGATGCCGATACCCGTGTCGGTGACGGCGAACGCCAGGACGGTCTTCGCCTTGATGAGCGTCTCCCGCTTGAACGTGAGCCCCTTGCCGGCCACCTCGATCTCGAGCGAGATCCGCCCGGACGACGTGAACTTGAACGCGTTGGACAGCAGGTTCTTCAGGATCTGCTGGAGCCGCTGCAGATCCGTCATAATCCCCGCGGGGACGCCGGTCGCGACCCGCACCCAGAACTCGAGCTCCTTCTGCTCGGCGATCTGCCGGAAGCTCCGCTCGACGTACTCGGCCAGCTCGGAGAGCAGCACGCGCTGGGTCTTCACGTCGATCTTGCCGGCCTCGATCTTCGACAGGTCGAGGATCTCGTTGATGAGCTGCAGGAGGTCCTGCCCCGCCGCGGCGATCGTCTTCGCGTACTCGACCTGCTTCGGCGTGAGCGTGTGCTCCTCGTTGTCCGCGAGGATCCTGGCGAGGATGAGCAGGCTGTTCAGCGGGGTGCGCAGCTCGTGCGACATGTTCGCGAGGAACTCGGACTTGTACTTCGAGGTGCGCGACAGCTCCCTCGCCTTCTCCTCCAGGGAGGCGCTGGCGCGCGCGATCTCGCGGTTCTTGATCTCGAGCTCCGACGCCTTCTCCTCCAGCTCCTGCGACCGCGAGCCGAGCTCGGTGTTGGACCTCTGGAGCTCCTGGAGCAGCTCCTCCGTCCTCATGCTGGCGCCGATCATGTTGAACACGACGCCGATCGACTGCGTGAGCTGCTCGAGGAACGTGAGGTGGATGGGCGTGAAGTTCTGGAAGCTCGCCAGCTCGATGACCGCCTTGAGGCCGCCCTCGAAGAGCACCGGCAGGACGCAGATGTTGCGCGGCGGCGCGTCGCCGAGGCCCGAGCTCACCCGGATGTAGTCGTCCGGGAGATCCGTGACGACGATGCTCTTCTTCTCCAGGCCGCACTGCCCGACGAGCCCCTCGCCCAGCGCGAACCGGTTGGAGATGCCCTTGCGCTTCTGGAACGCGTAGCTCGACGTGAGCTTGAGCGCCGGGTACTTCTCCTCGGACTCGAGCACATAGAAGGCCCCGTGCTGCGCCGACACGAGCGGCGTCACCTCGGACATGATGAGGCGAGAGAGCGCCTCGATCGTCCGCTGCCCGGCCATCATCCCGGAGAAGCGCGCCAGGTTCGTCTTCAGCCAGTCCTGCTCCTGGTTGGCGCGCGTCGTGTCCCGCAGGTTCGAGATCATCTGGTTGATGTTGTCCTTCAGCTGGAGGACCTCGCCCTGCGCCTCGACCGAGATGGCCCGCGTGAGGTCGCCCTTCGTCACGGCGGTGGCGACCTCGGCGATCGCGCGCACCTGCGTGGTGAGGTTGCCCGCGAGCTGGTTCACGTTGTCGGTGAGGTCCCTCCAGGTGCCGGCCGCGCCGGGCACCTTGGCCTGGCCGCCGAGCTTGCCCTCGATGCCTACCTCGCGCGCGACCGTGGTCACCTGCTCGGCGAACACGCGGAGCGTGTAGGTCATGTCGTTGATGGTGTCCGCCAGCGACGCGATCTCGCCCTTGGCCTCCAGGGCGAGCTTCTGGCGGAGATCGCCGTTCGCGACCGCGGTCACGACCTTGGCGATGCCGCGCACCTGCGAGGTGAGGTTCGAGGCCATGACGTTGACGTTCTCCGTCAGGTCCTTCCATGTGCCGGAGACCCCGGGCACCTGCGCCTGGCCGCCGAGCTTGCCCTCGGTGCCTACCTCGCGCGCGACGCGCGTCACCTCCGCGGCGAACGCGCGCAGCTGATCGACCATCTTGTTGATGGTGTCCTTCAGCTCGAGGATCTCCCCCTTCGCCTCGACCGTGATCTTCTGGGACAGGTCGCCGCTCGCGACCGCCTTCGTGACGAGGGCGATGTTGCGCACCTGGTTCGTCAGGTTGCCCGCGAGCTGGTTCACGTTGTCGGTGAGGTCCTTCCACGTGCCGGCGACGCCCGGCACCTGCGCCTGGCCGCCGAGCTTGCCGTCCGTGCCTACCTCGCGCGCCACGCGCGTCACCTCCGCGGCGAACGCGCGCAGCTGATCGACCATCTTGTTGATGGTGTCCTTCAGCTCGAGGATCTCCCCCTTCGCCTCGACCGCGATCTTCTGGGACAGGTCGCCGCTCGCGACCGCCTTCGTGACGAGGGCGATGTTGCGCACCTGGTTCGTCAGGTTGCCCGCGAGGACATTCACGTTGTCGGTGAGGTCCTTCCACGTCCCGCTGACGCCGCGCACCTCCGCCTGCGCGCCCAGCTTGCCCTCCGTGCCTACCTCGCGCGCCACGCGCGTCACCTCCGACGCGAACGCGCGCAGCTGCTCCACCATCTTGTTGATGGTGTCCTTCAGCTCGAGGATCTCCCCCTTCGCCTCGGCGGTGATCTTCTGAGAGAGATCGCCCTTGGCGACGGCCGTCGTGACGAGGGCGATGTTGCGCACCTGGTTCGTCAGGTTGCCCGCGAGCTGGTTCACGTTGTCGGTGAGGTCCTTCCACGTGCCGGCGACGCCCGGCACCTGCGCCTGGCCGCCGAGCTTGCCGTCCGTGCCTACCTCGCGCGCGACGCGCGTCACCTCCGCGGCGAACGTCCGGAGCTGCTCCACCATCTTGTTGATGGTGTTCTTCAGCTCGAGGATCTCCCCCTTCGCCTCGACCGTGATCTGCTTCGACAGGTCGCCGTTCGCCACCGCCGTCGTCACGACCGCGATGTTGCGCACCTGGTTCGTCAGGTTGCCCGCGAGGACATTCACGTTGTCGGTGAGGTCCTTCCACGTCCCGCTGACGCCGCGCACCTCCGCCTGCGCGCCCAGCTTGCCCTCGGTGCCTACCTCGCGCGCCACGCGCGTCACCTCCGACGCGAACGCGCGCAGCTGCTCCACCATCTTGTTGATGGTGTTCTTCAGCTCGAGGATCTCCCCCTTCGCCTCGACCGTGATCTGCTTCGACAGGTCGCCGTTCGCCACCGCCGTCGTCACGACCGCGATGTTGCGCACCTGGTTCGTCAGGTTGCCCGCGAGGACATTCACGTTGTCGGTGAGGTCCTTCCACGTCCCGCTGACGCCGCGCACCTCCGCCTGCGCGCCCAGCTTGCCCTCGGTGCCTACCTCGCGCGCCACGCGCGTCACCTCCGACGCGAACGCGCGCAGCTGCTCCACCATCTTGTTGATGGTGTTCTTCAGCTCGAGGATCTCCCCCTTCGCCTCGACCGTGATCTGCTTCGACAGGTCGCCGTTCGCCACCGCCGTCGTCACGACCGCGATGTTGCGTACCTGGTTCGTCAGGTTCCCCGCGAGGACATTCACGTTGTCCGTGAGGTCCTTCCACGTCCCGCTGACGCCCTGCACCTCCGCCTGCGCGCCCAGCTTGCCCTCGGTGCCTACCTCGCGCGCCACGCGCGTGATCTCCGAGCCGACGGTCTGCAGCTGCTGGACGACGTCGTTCACCTCATCGGCGATCTGACCGATCGTCCCCGGCACCTCGCCGATGCCGACGCGGGCGGAGAAGTTGCCGGCCTTCACCGCCTTGAGCACCTCCAGCACCGCCTGGAGCTGCATCTCCCGCACATCCAGGTGGCTCCCGTTGGCGCCGCGCTTGCGGGGCGGCGACTTCTTCTTGCTCGCTCCGCTCCCGTGCCTGTCCTTCGAGGTCGCCGCGATGTTGTTCGATTGCATGACCACCTTCCTGACGACGATAGCGCGCCTGGAGTGCTTGATCCCATTTCAGGTGTTCAGGCCTCGTCCTTCGTCGATGCCGGGGGACCTCGGCGTCATGAGACCCTGGAGTACCGCCGTTTCACGACTTGCCGCGGCGCAATACCTCTGCGACTTGCCTCTGGAGACGAGCATGCTCGATCTCGCGAGCGCGACGCTCGAGCGCGCGTCGCATGCGAGAGCTTAGCTCATCGGAGCGGAAGGGTTTGGAGAGGTAGTCGGAGGCGCCGACGCGGAGGGCGCGCATCCCGGTCTCGACGGAGCCGAACGCGGTGATCGCGATGATCGCCAGCGTCGGGTCGTGCTCCTTGGCCCGCGCGATCAGCTCGATGCCATCCATCCCCGGCATGCGGATGTCGGTGATCAGCAGGTCGAACTCCCCCGTCGGGAGCAGACCGAGGCCCGACATCGCATCGGCCACGTGCGTCGCCTGGTAGCCGTGGTCCGTAGCGATGTCAACGACGAACCGGCCGAGATCATCGTCGTCTTCGACGACCAATACACTCGGTGAGCTCAGACTCATGTTTTCTGCCCTTCCTCTATACTTGTTTCCGAGCTCGCCTCTGAGCTCGCCTCCACGCTCGCCGGCGGACCGGAAACGATCGCGGGCAGGGTGATCCGGAAGCGCGCCCCGCCTGTCGATGAGGCGGCGACCTCCACCGAGCCGCCGGCTTCCTGGACGATCCCACGGACGATCGCGAGCCCGAGCCCGCTCCCGCCGCCGGCCGCCTTCGTCGTGAAGAACGGCTCGAAGATCCGGTGCAGATCCTCCGCAGGGATCCCCGGTCCCCCGTCGGCGACCTCGAAGCTCACGGCGCCAGAGCCCGCCGGACCATCGCATTCGGGCAAGACGCGCACCACGAGCTCGCCGCCGCTGCATTGGGCCTCGACGGCGTTCAAGCACAGATTGAACACGACCTGAAACAGACGATCGGAGTCGAGGGCGACGCGCGCCCTCGCGCCGCCCTCGAGCGGGCCCAGGACGCTCGGCTCGATGCCGCGCCTCCTGCACTCCGGGCCCAGGAAAGCGACCACATCGTCGATGACGCGCCTGAGATCGCTGTCCGCCTGCTGCGGTCTCGGCGGCCGAGCGAGGGAGACGAGGCGAGAGACGACGCGCGTGATCCGCTCGGATTGTCGCGCGATGGTCTCCAGCTCGGCGCGCAGGTGCTCCGGGCAGCCGGGCAGATCGGCCGCGCGGCGCGCGCGGCCATGGATCACGTTGAGCGGCGATCCGATCTCGTGGCCGAGCGAGGTCGCCACCTGCCCCGCGGCGGCGAGCGCCTGCGCCTGCTGCAGCTTGCGCTCCCCGTTCACGCGCGCCGCCTCCTCCCGCAGGGCGCGCTCCCGCGCCTCGCGGAGAGAGCCGGTCATCGTGTTGAAGGCGCTCGCCAGACGGGAGAGCTCCTCCGCGCCCCGCTCGGGCACGGCCGCGTCCAGATCGCCGCTCGCGACGCGCTCGGCCCCGGCGAGGATGGCCCGCGCGGGGAGCGCGACCGTGAAGCGCCCGACGAGCCCGGCGACGACCGCGCTGATCAGCAGCAGCACGACGCCCGTCACCGCGAGGCCGTGATTCAGCGCCCTCTCCAGCACCTCGGCGTAATGATGATCGCGCACCAGGACGGCGACCAGGGGCTGATTGGCGCTGCTCGGCTGGATGGAGACCGTGCGGAGCAGCACGGGCTGCCCGACCAGGCTGGCTGCCTCCTCGATGTCGCCTCCTTCACGGAACGCCCGGCGCGCGAGCTGCCCGAGGCGCGCTGCTTCGCGCTCGATCCCCTTCGTGACGAAGACCGCTTCGCCCTCCCTGGTGAACGCGGCGATGCCAAGGATGCGCTCGGCGCTCGCGAAGTGCTCCGCCCGCCGCCGGACGAGCGCGAGGTCCCTGCGCTGCAGCGCGCTCTCGACGAACGCCTGAAGCAGGGTGGCGTAGTTGCGGAGCTCCGCCGTGGCCTCCTCCCGCAGGACCTGCTTGCGGTGCGCCGACGCGAAGACGCCATACAGCAGGATCGCCATCGCGATGGGGACGACGAGAGACAACCAGAACTGGTGCGCGAGCCTCATCCCCCCCGGTCGACGCTGGTGCTGCAGTACCATACGGCGGATCCACCGCGACCCCCAGGGGACGCCCATGCGTTGACACTTCGCGTCATAGCGAGGTACGTCTTCGTATTTGGCGAGCTCATCCGCGTCGTTCGGCTCGTTGCCGCGCACTTTCGTACGCCTCACTCGCCTGCCTAACGGCTGAGCTCGTATCTTACGAATCTGCACCGCGCTTTGACAGCCACTGAGATGCGAAGCCCTCGAATTACATCACCATTCTACCTGAGCGGCAAGCGCAACCTCGAGCTCGACAGAGGCGCTCCTCTCGCTCCTCGCCGCTACCTCGCCACACGAGCGCTCGGCGTCAGGTATTGCCTGAGCGCTGCTCAGGACCGGGCGGACTCCTTCGTGACATCCGTCACGCGACCTGCGTGGAGGCACCGTGGATGACGCCCGCGCGCGCTTCGCCGCCGGTCGTTACCGTGCCGCCCGTGCCGCCCGCGCGCCGCGCTTCGCCCCCCCGCCGCGCGCCGCGCTCACCACGAGCCGCTCTCCCCACCGCGAGATCGCCTGCGCCACCTCGCCGAATCCCCGGCCGGCGTCGGTCAGCTCGTACTCCACGCGCACGGGGGGCCCCGGCAGGACGCGCCGCACCACGAGGCCCAGCGCCTCGAGCTCCTTCAGCCGGCTGGAGAGCATCCGATCGCTGATGGCGTCGAGCCGCTCGCCGATCTCGCCGAAGCGCAGCGCCCCCTCCTCGAGCGTCGCAATGATGAGCCCGTTCCAGGGCTTCGCGAGCACGTCCATCGCGACCTGAAACTTCTCGCAGAGGTGCTGACACGCGTGCTTCATGTGTCGTCCCAGGCACCAGAATGACCTATCCACTTCCAAAAGGGAAGTGACTTGACATCGTACAGTGCAGATTCATGATGCCCCCGAACGGATGCCACTTCCCTTTCGGAAGCTACATCTTCTTTGCAAGGAGCATCGATCGTGACCACCGCCAAAGACCTGCTCTTCAGCCCCTTCGCGCTCGGCCCCCTCTCGCTGCCGAACCGGCTCGTGATGGCGCCGCTGACGCGCTGCCGCGCCGGCGAGGGCAACGTGCCGACCGAGCTCAACGCGCGGTACTACGAGCAGCGCTCCTCTGCGGGCTTCATCATCACCGAGGCGACGCAGGTCACCCCGGAGGGCGTGGGATATCTCCGCACACCTGGCATCCACACGGACGCGCAGGTCGCCGGGTGGCGGCTCGTGACGGACGCGATCCACCGGGCGGGAGGGCGCGGCTTCCTTCAGCTCTGGCACGTCGGGCGGGCGTCGCACCCCTCGTTCCAGCCGAACCGGCAGGCGCCCGTCTCGTCCTCGGCCGTCGCCATCCGCAACGGCCACGCGTACACGCCCGAGGGCCCGCAGCCGTACACCACCCCGCGCGCCCTGGAGACGGGCGAGATCGCCGGCGTGGTCGCGCGGTTCGAGGACGGCGCGCGCCGGGCCAAGGCCGCCGGCTTCGATGGAGTCGAGATCCACGCGGCGAACGGCTACCTCATCGACCAGTTCCTCCGGGACGGCGTGAACCAGAGGACGGATCGGTACGGCGGCTCGGTCGAGAACCGGGCGCGGCTCCTGCTCGAGATCACCGAGGCCGTGACGGGGGTGTTCGGCGCCGACCGGGTCGGCGTGCGGGTCTCGCCGCTGGCCGACTTCAACGACATGAGCGACTCCGATCCGAGGGCGCTCTTCGGCCACGTCGCCGCCGAGCTCTCGGCGCGCAAGGTCGTCTATCTGCACGTCGTGGAGCCGCTCTCGGGGCAGGCGCTCGACGCCGCGGCGCGCGTGACGCCCCTCCTCCGCGAGCGGTTCCGCGGCGCCCTCGTCGTGAACGGCGGCTACACGCTGGAGACCGCGGAGGCAGCGCTGCGGACCGGCGCGGCGGATCTCGTCTCCTTCGGCGCGCCCTTCCTGGCCAACCCCGATCTTCCGGAGCGCCTGTCGCGCCGCGCGCCGCTCAACGCGCCCGACGTCGCGACCTTCTACTCCGAGGGCCCGCGCGGCTACATCGACTACCCGCGCCTCGGCGAGGCCGCGGTGGGGCGCGCCAGCGCCGGCGCACAGATGGCCTGACGGCTTGAGGGCCCGAGGGCCTGATCCCATGACCCGATGGCCTGATCGGGCGGAGGCGGGCGGAGGTGGCGAGGAGCTCCCGCGCCGCCGCCCATGATAGGCTTCCAGCCCGATGCCGGCCGCCCATCCGCTGCTCCCGAACGACGAGATCCCCACGGCGCCGCGCCCGGCGCGCTCGCCCGCGGAGGCGCCGTGAGCGCGGCCCCGGGCGACGTGAAGCGCATCGGGGCCGGCGAGCTCCGGGCGTTCATCCAGGACGCGGGAGAGCTCAAGAAGGGCACGCTGCTCTACGACGGCGGGCAGCTCCTGAACCTCGCGCGCCACGAGAACAAGCTGTTCTGCGACGCCAAGGGCTCGGGGGCCTCGCCTTACAAGGTGTCGCTCGTCTACAGCGACGCGCCGGCGCCCGCGTTCAAGGGGCGCTGCTCCTGCCCGGCGCGGACCTTCAACACCGCGTTCTGCAAGCACGCGGCGGCGCTGCTCATCGCGTGGGCGCGCGCGCCCGAGTCGTTCGCCGTGAGCGAGGCGCCGCCGCCCGGCGCGCCGGGCGGGGACACCGCGCGCAAGAGCGTGAAGAAGGGCAGCGCGAACGCGCAGGCCATGATGAAGTCCGGGGTCGAGCAGGTCGGCACGCTCGTGCGCGAGCTCGGCGTGTCCGGCGTCGCGACGATCGGGGGCGACCGCATCGAGCAGATGGAGAAGCTCGCCGAGGCGCTCCGGGAGAACCGCCTCCGGCGCCTCTCGGCCCGCACGCTCGACCTCGCCGCGCTGCTCCGCGGGCAGGCCGCGGGGGGCCGGCAGGCCCGGGGCGCTCCCCGCGGCGCGCTGCCGGCGGTCGCCTACGCGAACGTGATGGCCGACCTCCTGCTCACCGCCCGCAAGCTGGAGAAGCACCTCGCGGGCGAGCCGCTCGACGACCGCCACGTCGAGGAGCTCGTCGGCAAGACGTGGAAGGCGTCCGACAGGAAGCCCGCGGAGGGCCTCACGCTCATCGAGTACGCCTTCTCGACGCGGACGACGAGCGACGATTTCGTCATCCGGGAGAGCCGCTTCATCGACCTCGAGTCGGGCCGCCACTTCAGCGAGAAGCAGATCCTCCCGGTGTTCCTGGCGAAGCGGACCGACCCGAAGCGGAGCTTCGCCGGCGAGGTGCTCGCCGGGGCGCGGGCGACGACCTACCCGGGCTACCCGCCGCTCCGCGTCGACTTCAGCGATCTCGGCGACAAGCGCCCGCTCGACGCCGGCGCCCTCGAGTCCGTGCTCGCGCGGGCGCTGCCCGACGTCGGCGCGGCGCTCGCGGCGCTCCAGGAGCACCGCAAGGACGTCTTCGCGCCCGACCTCGTGCCCGTGGCGGTGCTCACCGACACGCTCTTCGCGCGCGGCGCGCGGCTCGCGGCGGTCGACGACAAGGGGGAGGCGCTCCACCTGCCCGACGACCCGGCGCTCGAGGAGCGGCTCGCCGGCTCGCTCCGCGACGCGCGGCTCCGCGCGCTGCTCGGGGACGTCGGCATCGACGCCGCGCTGCCCACGCTGTGGCCGCTCGCCGCCGTCGTCGAGGGGCCGCTCGGCCTGGAGCTGCGCCCTGTCTTCGAGCAGGGGAGCGCGGCGCGGGGCGGGCCGCTCGAGGGCTCCGCGTGGAACGCCGCCGCCCGCGAGGCGGGCGCCTCGCCCGCGGCCATCGCGCTCGGCGAGGTCCGCGAGGAGCTCGCCGAGGCGCTCGTCACGGGCCTGACCGGGCTCGGCGCGCGCGCGACGGACCCGCTGGCCGCGCGGCTGCGCGACCTCCGCCTCGAGAAGCAGGCCGCGCTGCTCCAGGCGCTGCCGCAGCGGCCCGAGCCGGCCGATCGGCTCGACGACTTCATCAAGCTCTACCAGGTGCTCGAGATGGCGCTCGTCCGCCTGGCCGGCGCGACGCAGATCGACCGCGCCTCGACCGAGCGCGTGCCGACCTACGAGAGCGTCGCGGTGGCGCGGCCCGACGAGACGCTCTCCCCGGACGAGGTGGCGCGGCGGCGCGCGGCGGGCGCGATGAACCGCTACGTCGCCGCGGTCCACCACGCGCGCTACTACGCGTCGCTGCCGGCGAGCGAGCTCGTGGCGAGCATCTTCCCGATCTGGGCGGACGGCACCGCGACGCCGACCATCGCGAGGACGTTCGCGCCGCTCGGGGCCGAGGCGATCGCCGCCGCGGAGAAGGCGCTCACGGTGAAGGCGGGCCGCGTGGCGAAGCTGACGGCGGTGCGGGTGCTGCAGGCGGTCGTGCTGCACGGCGGCCCGGCCCGCGCCGAGGCCACGGCGATGCTCGGCAAGGTCGCGGAGCACGCGAAGGACGCCGGCCTGCGGGCGCTCGCCCGCGACGCGCTCGACGTAATCGACGTCACGCAGCTCACGCACGCGGCGCCGTCGGGCGGGCCGGGGAACGACGCGGTGCGCGCGCGGCGCGCCGCGCGGCTCGGGCGCGTGCACGAGCTCGCGAAGACGCTGGGCGCCGCGCCGACCAAGGAGGAGCGGCTCGAGGCGCTGAAGGCGCTCGCCGAGCTCGGCGATCTCGCCGCGCTGCCGGCGTTCCGGCGCGCGTTCTACGCCGACGCCTCCCGCGAGGTGCGCGAGGAGGCCGCCTACGCGCTCGCGCAGCTCGGCGACGTCGAGATGGTCGAGACCTTCGTGCGGATGCTGGCGAGCCGGGGCGTGGACGAGCGGGAGGCGAAGATCGCCGCGTACGCGCTCGGCTTCCTCGGCGACGTCCGCGGGCTGAGCGAGCTGCTCTCGGCCTACGCCGACGGATACAAGCCCGGCATCGTGGCGGACGCGATCCGCGCGTTCGGCCCCGTGGCGCTCACGCCGCTCGTGGACCTCATCGAGGCGCGGCCGGAGCTCGCGAAGCGCGCGGCGGCGCTCGACGCGCTGAAGAAGATGGACGACACCGCGGTGGCGGCCTGCCTCGTCGAGCGGATCGAGGCGCGGCGCGGCGACGCCGATCTCGCCGACAAGGCGCCGCTCTACCTCAAGCTCGCGGACGTGCACGCGCACAGCCGGCGCGAGGTCGCGACGGCGCTCATCTCGGCGCTCTCGAGCGCCCCCGGCAAGGAGGCGCAGGCGGCCGTCAAGGCGGCGCAGAAGGCGCTCGGCGTCGTCAAGCGCAGCAAGTAGCGCGGCGTCGCGGCGCCGATCCTGAGCCTGGGGAACCGCATCTTCCGGCGTATCGAGCCGATCCGGGAGGGGCGCCATCCCGGTCAGGGCGCGATCGGCCTCCGCCACGACACCGCGCCTGAAGGCCCGACGCGCGCTGTCTCTCGGAGAGCGTGAGTGCGCGCGCCGCGCGGAGCGCCCCTCGCCACGACAAGGACCGGAAAACCGATGTGTTTCGCTACGGTAGCTCCACAAGTCTCCAGTACTTGTTGAGCGCCGCCATGAGCTCGACGAAGCTGAGGAACGTGACCGGCTTGAGGAGATAACCAGCCACGTTGAGGTTGTAGGCTCCCACCTTGTCGCGGTCGTCGTTCGATGTGGTCAACACGACGACCGACGTGGCCCCGTGCACCGGATCGGCCCGCAGCTCGCGCAGGAACTCGATCCCGTTCATCTTGGGCATGTTCAGGTCGAGCAGGATGAGCCGCCGCTCGGCCGGGACGACGCCGCTGCGCAGCATCTCGAGGGCCTCGACGCCGTTCCCGGCGACCCAGAGGGGATTCGAGATGTTGTTCCGCTTGAACGCCCGGCGGACATTCATCACGTCGACGTCGTCGTCTTCGACGAGGAGGATGTTCAAGAGTTTTTCTTCGACGTCCATTGTCTCCTACGTTCTCATTGGCGAGATGGACGTGAACGTCAACTCCCGGCGAGGCGGCCGCGCCAGTCAGGTGCGATAGGGGCGGAGTCGATGCGCGCTGGCCGGTCAGCTCGCCCGCGGCCGCTGACGCCAGAGCGTCATCAGCACCCGTCCGACCTGGACCACGCGACCGACCCGCCCTTTCGGGCCGGTGTCCGCCGGACGGAACGGTTCGGTGCGGTAGCTCGCGCTCGGGGGCGGCGCCTCGCGGGGGGCGGCGGCCTCAGCCGGGGCCGCGGAGACGGACGCCGGCCCGAGGCGCTTGTCGAGGTGGACCTCGACCGCCTCGCCGACCAGGTTGCTCATGTCGCGATCGTTTTCGATGCAATGGAGCAGCAGCCGATCCGCGAGCGGATCGGGCAGGTAGACGGTGACCGCGCGCCGGGAGCGGCCGTCGTTGCCGAGGAGCACCGGCGGGCCGGTGTGCGGCTCCGAGGTGGTGGCGAGCGCCTGGGGCCCGGCGGCGGCGCTGGCGGCCTGCGGCGCCGTCGCCGCGGGCGGCTCGGCGCCTGGCCGCGCCTCCGGTGCTCGGTCCTGCGGCGCCTCCTGCGCTCGCTCTCGCTCCTGCCGCGCCTCGACGGGCGTCTCGCCGTCGTGCGCGCGCTGATCGGCGGCGGGCCTCGACCTCACGACGTCGACCGCCGCTTTGCCGCCTTCGCCCCCCGCGACGAACGCGTCGGCCTTTTCAGGCGACGGCGGCTTTCGTAGCGAGACCGCGACTTGCTTTTTGGCCATGGTGAAGCTTCTCCAGTTCTTCGAGAAGGTGGGTGATCTCTCTGGCCGCGGCGTCCCGCGGTGCGTAGCCCGTCACCCCTTGCCCGCAGGCGAGGGACTCCTGGTAGGCGATACGATAGCCGAGCTCCGTGGAGAGCACCGGCAAGCCCGACGTCTCGAGCACCGCGCGCGCCGATTTGCCGAGCGCCGTGCGGCCTTGCTTGCGCGTGATGAGGATGCAGCCCTTGAGCGCGCTCCGCAGCGCGGCGGCCTCGCGGAACACCTCGATCGCGGCGGTGAGGGCCCAGGCGTCCGCGGCCGTGGGGCCGCAGGGGTAGATGGCGATGTCGGCGACCATCAGCGCCGATCGCGCGATCTCGCCGTGGCGCGGAGGGCAGTCGATGACGGTGAGGTCGTACGCGGCGGCGACTTCCGGCAGCTGTCCCGGCTTGTGCATCGAGGCGCCCATGGCCATGACGGTCGGCGTATCGTGCCCCGCCTCGGCGGCCACGTCGCCCCACGTGCGGACGGTCCCCTGGGGATCGGCGTCGACGAGCAGCACACGCCGGCCGTTCGCCAGCGCGGCCACGGCGAGGCTCACGGCCGTGGTGCTCTTGCCGATCCCACCTTTCTGCCCGGTGAGCGCGATGATCATGATAGACCCCCCTAGCAGAACCTTCGCCGGGCGGTCCACTTTCTTGCAAGCGCGGACAGGGCTTCTACCGAGCCGTCCTGAGGGGAATTCCCGACGCGGACGTTGATTTCTCGGTGCTGTCGGCGGGTTGGCCGGCACATCGCAGGAGGTTGTTCAGCTCTCTATCCGGCGGGAGCGTCTCCTCCCGCGCGTCGCATAGCCGCCATGATGAGGAAGCTCACGGAAGAGGCGCGCGCGGCGCCTCCGGTGCGCCCGCCGCGCTTCGTCGGCGCGGGAGCGCGCGGCGCTGGCGGGCGAGCGGGCCGGAGCCATTGCCTGATCGCGCAGACGATTGAATCGAAGGCGGCGGCGATAACGCGTTCGACGGTGGGCCTCGGGGCGCGGGAGCTGCGGATCGTAGCAGCGGGAGCCTCGGGAAGCGACGTTGAGGTGTCGTCGATGCGTAAGGTAGGATGCATCGATGTCAATCACCTTCGCCGTGTCCGATGTCGATCGGCCGCAGCAACTCATGCAGGTGCTCGATCGCGCCAAGGCCATCCCGAGCCTGCTCGGCGGGGGTGAGCGCACCGCGCCGGAGCAGCGGCGAATGCTCTGGGGCAAGCCGCGACCTCCCGTGGCGCGCATCGAGGCGTTCTCGCCGAGCGACGCGCCGCTGGTCTCCGCGACCGACGCCCACGCGCTCGCGCAGGCGGCGCACGATGCATTTTACCTTCACCATCCGCTGGTTCTGTCGCCGGATGCCGTGTGGCTCTGCCTCGCGCAGGGGTTCGCCCACCATGTCGCGCTGAACGCCGAGGCGCTGCGCGGGCGGTTCGTCCGTCATCAGGGGAAAGAGAAGCTCGTCGTCGTTCGGCCCGACTTCTTCCTGGGCCAGCCCAATCCATGGCCCGAGGCGTTCACCGCGTTCTCGGAGCAGATCGCCGCGCATATCGGCCGCCTGCGCGACCTGATCGTGGCCGACTTCTCGACGACCGGCGCCGTGGAGCGCGCCGCCTCGGAGGTCGTCCTCATGGACGCGTTCCAGCCTTACTTCGAGTACGAGATGCTGGCTGGTTGCGGCATCCCTGCGATCACGCTGCTGGGCAGCGTCGACGACTGGAAGAGCGTTCGCCGGCGCGCCGCGATGCTGTCCGAGTTCGGCCTCGAGGCCTGGACCGACGCGCTCCTCCCGGTGCTCGACGAGGTCGTCCGCACCGCCGAGGGGCACGTCGACCCGGCGTTCTGGCGCTCGTTCTTCCGCTACGAGAGCGGCTCCGGGCCGAGCGAGCTGACCGGCTGGATCCTCGTCCTCTTTCCGTACCTCAAGACGTTCGATCGGAACGGCGAGCGCCTCGAGCCGAACCCGTATCTCGGCCGGTGGGAGCAGGCGCTGCGCGCCGCGGAGAAGCGCACGGACTGGATACTCGAGCCCGAGGGACCGAGCCTCCTGCAGATCCCGAGCTCGATCTCCAGCGCCCCCGTCAACTTCGTCGATGTGCGCGACGGTACGGATCACCCGTTGCGCTTCGTCGCAGGGCTCTTCGGCGTCACGCAGGAAGCCGCGACCGGCGCGCTCGCACCCGAGTTCGGCTGGGCGATCGTCCACGACGACGGCTGCGACGGCTGATCGACCGGAGGTTCATTTCAGACCCAGTTGTCCATGCGTAGCCCGTGCACGCGGCTGAAATGTTTCGTGTTGTTCGTCACCAAGGTCACGTCGAGCGCGAGCGCATGCGCCGCTATCAGCGTATCGAAGCTGCCGATCGGCGTACCTTGACGGACGAGCGCCGAAGCAACCGCTCCGAACCGAGCCGCTACTCCCTCATCGACAGGGACGACCGTCACGGCAGCAGCAAAGGCGTCGATGAGACCATGCAGCTTCGTGGAGCGACGATGATCAGCGCCGTATCGTAGCTCCGCGAGCGTGATCGCACTCATACAGATCTCCGACGGTTTGTGCTCGAGCAGCCGCGTGGGAACGCCACCGAATCCGCGGAGAGCGAAGCTCACGGTGTCCGTGTCGAGCATGTAGAGGAGCGTCATTCGAACGGATCCTCTATCCCCGTGACGGGCTCCTGTGCCGGCCGCTCGATCTCATCCGACCAGGCCCCAAGGCAGGCACGAAAGCTCGAAGGCCACTCGTCGATCGGCTCCAGGATCACGCGGCGTCCCTCACGCCGTACGAGCACCTCGCCATCGGGGAACCGGCAATCCTTGGGAAGCCTGACAGCTTGACTTCCGCCGTTTTGAAATATTTTTGCTCTACTCGCGCCCATAACTCAAAGAGTATATACATTCGTATATACTCCGTCAAGTGTTCGTCTGATCCGGCTCGGCACGCGCAGGCCAGTGCCCCGCACCAAGCTTCCTGCTTGTGCCCTCTTCCTGGCACCGTCCCGGCGCCGCAACCAGCACCGCGCGCGCTCGGCCAAGAGTCCGCCCCGGTCGACACGGCCACGCTCGTGTCCGCCGGCCTCATCTCCAGCGCCTGGCGAGCTACAGGTTCTCCGGTTTGAAGAGCCTCCGGTAGCTGACGTTGCGACCGGACACCATGAACACGCCGTCGCCGCGGTAGTGAACGGTCGTCGGATAGCGCGGCGATGTCGCGACGTGCGCCTTCACCACCTCGAAGACGAACAGGCTGAGGCGCTTGACGGCGCTCGTGTCGACCAGCTTGCACTCGAAGCTTGCATAACACTCGGCGATGAGGGGCGCGCCGACCTTCGTCGCCTCGACGGCGGTGAGCCCGAACTGCTCGAACTTGTCGACCTCGGATCCGTGGCTGTTCCCTATCCCGATGACGACGCGCACGAGATCGACCGTGGGCACGTTGATCACGCACTCTTTGCTGCGCCGCACCATCTCATGGCTATCGTTCTGGTCCCAGATGAAGCACCCCACGAGGGACGGCTCCTGCATCATCACCATGTGCCAGCCCATCGTCATGATGTTCCGCTGGCCCTTGTGCGCAGAGCTCACCAGCACCACAGGACCCGGCTCCAGGAAGCGCCGGACATCCGCGACCGGAAAATCTGCCTTCTTGTAGGTCTTCATGCGATCACCCGAGGCACGGATGCGATACGAGCGGGCTGGACGCTGACTGCCCGCTTGGCGGGGCGGCAGCGGCCTGCTCGGCGCCAAAACGCATTGTGCCACGCACATCGCGGGCAGCAACGTCGTATACCAGCGCACGAGCGGGGTCAGAGCACCTGTTTGATCAGCTTCAGCGGGCTCAACCGGTCCCAGACGTCCGCCTCGCGAAAGCTCGGCCGCGCCTTGACGGCCTTCGCATACGGGGCGAGGCGTGCTCGCCTGGAGATCTCGGCGTCGAAGCGCACGAAGCCCATCCGTGCGAGGAACGCGGTCCACACCACGTCCGCAGGCCCGGGGCTCGCGGGGGCGCTCATCGAGCCGAAGCGTACCACCGCCGCGCCCCGGCAAGCGCCTGGCCAGGCGGCGATCTGCTCGGCTGCGCCTCGCTGTCGGAGGGCGACGCGAGCCGCGCGCGCGTCGTCGTGCTGGCGAGATCAGAGCTTGCGGTACATCCACACGCTGGGGATTTCGATGTCGAACCCCGCCTTCCGGTACGCGCGTCGCGCCGGAGCGTGGCTCGGATCGCCACCGGTTCCGACGGTGGCGACCTTCATCCCGGCCTGCTTCAGGCGCGCCGCCGCGAACTCGTACATCGCGGTGCCTATTCCCTTGCCGGCCTGCGCGGGGTCGACGGCATTGAGGCCGATCTCGCCGACAAGCGTCTCCGGAGCGAGCCGGAGCGCCACGAAGCCGACGACCTCGTCGCCGGATTGCGCCACGTACAGCTCCCAGCCCGAGCCGGCCGCCATCAGCGACGTCAGCAGCCCCTCCTGCGCCTCGTCGTCTCGCCGCTGCGCCAGCTCGTAGAGATCGTCGCCGAGGATCGAGCGGAACGACGCGAACACGGGTGCAAAGGCCGCGCGCCGGATGTCCTGAAGGCGGGCCGCGTCCTCGGGATTGGCACGGCGGAAATGGAGCTCAGGCAATCGGATTTCCTCCTGTAGGGCGCCATGCACGCGCGTGGCGCTTGTGAAGCTTCATGCAGACTCACCCTCATGGGAATTCTGCGCTATGAGCGACGCGAAATATCCACGGAGCCACTTCATCCTTGAGCTCTCAGCCCATCCCATTGCGGCCATCGCGCGCTCGATGGCATCAAACTGCGCTTGGTGGACAGGGAGATCGAGGTCGCCGATCCAGTCGATGACGTGCTCCATGGCGAGCCCCCATTCCCCGTACTTGTGAACCCAGCGGTGCGCGTCGCGGAAGCGCTCTGGGGGGAGCACGTCCTTGAAGGACTCGAGCGCGACAGCGCACAAGGCTTGGATCTCTTGTTTCACCACAAGGTCAACGACCGCGATAAATAGCAGCTTCTGTCGAGATTCAGACTTTCATCCTCGCTGGCCATTCGGGCCGCGCGCTGCATCTCGAGGGAGGCCGACGCACGCTCGGGGAATGCGAGCAGCTCGGCGGCTCCCAGTGAATGGCCCAGGACAAAGGCGAGGTCGACTCCCATGTGCTCTCCGAGTGCGTCACGTTCGCAGCGCGTTACTGGGCACACGGGCGCAGCTCTGCCAGTCTGGTCGCGACCACCACCATGTACACCAAGGAGGTGACGCTTGGATCATCTTCCGGGTACTGGCTTTCCACGAAGCCCAGCCTCCGGTACAGCCGCATTGCAGGCGTATTGTCCGCAACGACGAACAAGGAGCATTCGCCGACACCCAGCTCCTGAACACCAAGCTCGACCAGGCCACCGACGAGCCACCGGCCCAGCCCCGCACCCCGGTGCTCGGGCGATATAACGAGCCGTCCGAGATGACAGCGACCGGCCCTCAGGTAATACTGGCCAAAACCGAGGAGCTGGTCATCAGCTCCGAGCATCACATAGGAGGGCAGCACACCGCTCCGCGTGTCCTCCAGGAAGGTACTGTCCGTAAACGGGAACCTGAACTGCGGACCACCCCAGTTCTGGCAGCTTCGCCGATCGGGGAACCATTTCTCGATCGCCATGACATGGCTATCTTCTGCGCGTATGAGCTTCATCTGCTTGGCGTCGTTCCCCGCGTTAGAGGTCGTAAACGTGCACGGACAGTCCGGCAGCACAGAGCGTTCTCTGGACAATGGACTCGACCTCTGGCCACTCCCCGCCCGCCAGGCCACAACCGATTCTTGGCATATGGATTGATGCGCTGACATGCCGCGCGTGCTCCGCGAGCATGGCGAGACATCGCTCAAGCGCATCATACCGGATCGGGGGAACGCCATGCTGCGAACGCACGCCGTGCTGGGCGATCATGTTTGCGACGGAGAGATCGCCTTTCACGCTCACAATCTGTATTTCCCCAAGCTTGAATCCAGCTGCTTCACCCCGGGCATGCCAGGCGCGGTACTGCGCCTCGGGTTCGGGCCACTTCTTCGAGAGCGCGACCACGAACCCACGCCCCCAGCCGCCGATGTCGTTGCAGACGTGGCAGATGATCCTCGCCCCCTCTCCGACGGGATCGGTCGCATCACCCGTGCGGTAGTCGATCGCGTTCATTGTAGACGCAGCGCCTCCTCGTCCTGTTGAATGTAACCGTTCACGGATGAGCACGCCAGGCTGGTTTCGCGATGAGGACGGAGGGATGGACGTGGAGCGGCTCCTCGTCCCCGACCTCATCCGATGGAAAGGGGCCTTGCCTCGAAGGGCTCGACCCCGCAGGGCGGCCTGACGAAGTTCATCTCACAAGCTCGGCTTACCCCTCGTCCTCGCTGCCGGCCTCCGGTCGGTCGTCCTCGACACCGACAGCCGGCCCAGTTTACCTTGGACGAAAGATGACGAGCACACTGACTGCTCCCGGATCCCCGGGCCTCGCCGCGAGCTACATGAGGGCTGTCCGCAGCGCGCCTTTCGCGGTGATCGAGTGCGCGGGAAAACTCGACGATCTCGTGGTCGCCGAGTGGAACGGCGAGGCAGAACGCATCTTTGGATATACCGCTGACGAAGCGGTGGGCCGCCGCCTCGCGGACACGATCGTGAGCGGGCCGGACGCCGAGACCTTCGGGCGTTCGCTCGGGCAGGAGAGCGCCGCGCACCGCTACACCCATGCCCGCAAGGACGGGCGTGCCGTCGTGTGCGAGTGGCGGTATGCGCCCGTGCTCGACGACGGCGGCGAACCGATTCGGCTGCTCTGCTTCGGGCAGGATGTCACGGAAGAGGTCAAGGCCGTCGAGAAGTTCAAGGAGGGCGACATGATCCTCCGGGCCATCCTCGGCGCCGTGGATACGGCCGTGACCCGGATGGATCGGGATGGAGTCTGCACCTTCCACGAGGGCAAGACGCTCCCGTCTCTCGGCCTCAGGCCCGGCCAGTTCGTCGGAATGAACGTGTTCGACGAGCCTCCCGCGCCGATGGACATGGATCCGATGCGAAGGGCGGTCCGGGGAGAGTTCGTCCGCACCCGCGTCGAGGCGTACGGGATGGCCTGGGAGACGTGGATCATCCCGCTGACCGACGAGCGCGGGGAGCGCAACGGCGCGGTCAGCTTCACGCAAGACGCCACGGAGGCGAAGCTCAGGGAAGACGAGCTGAAGGCGCGGCTCGACGTCATCGAGCTCCAGCAACAGGTGATCCGCGATCTGTCGACGCCCATCATCGAGGTCTGGGACAGCGTGCTGACCCTCCCGATGATGGGCGTCGTCGACAGCAGGAGGGCCGCTGACGTGATGGACGACCTCCTGGCCGCCATCGTGGACAAGCGGGCCCGCTTCGCGATCCTGGACCTCACCGGCGTCGAGATCGTCGACACGAAGACAGCGAGTTATCTCATCGAGCTCATCCGCGCCATCCGGCTCCTGGGCGCCGAGGGGGTCATCACGGGCATCCGGCCCAACGTGGCGCAGACGATGGTCTCCCTCGGGCTCGATCTGTCGGGCATCGCGACCGTCGGAAACCTCCGCGCGGGCCTGAAGCTCTGCATGCAGCGCGTGGCAGCGGGCGGCGCGACGCCGAACGGCGCGCCGCCGCGCGCCCCCGGGGGCGCAGCGCCGAGGCTCCCGGGAAGCGGCGGGCGCTGAGGTCCAGGACACGAGGCGGGCCTCGGAGGTCGGGTAGATCGCGGTGGCCTGCGGAAGTTCACCTTTGCGTCGGCAATCCCAGGCCCGTAAGGAACGGCGGACAGGCACCGCGCGCGCGGCGCCGTGGAGACGCCGATCGTGACCACCCACCCCCGCAGCCCCAGGAGCGGCGGCCAGCGCCCCGGGAGCCCTCGCCTCGCCGAGCGCCCCCTCGTCGCTCGCCGCCCCCTCCTCGTCGCTCGCCGCGCCGCCCTGGCGCTCCCCCTCGCGCTCGCCGCCGCCGCGCCCGCCGCGTGCGCCCCTCGGGGCGCCGCATCGCCGCTCCCCGCCGACGCGCCGCTCCCCGCCGCGTTCTCGGCCGCGTTGGAGGCCGAGATCACGAGCTCGGCCGCCGCCGCGCCGTACCTCGACGCCCTCGACCGCGCCGTCGACGCGCCGAGCGACGACGGCGCCCTCGCCACCGTGATCGCGTCGCTCGACGCGCTCGTCTTCGGCGCCGGCACCGCGGGCGGCCCCGACCCCGACGCCGCGGCCATCGCCTTCCGCTCGCGCGAGGCGCTCCCCGAGGTCGCCCGCCGGCTCCAGCGCGCCTGGGCGTTCGCGGACGTCGACGGCCGCGGCGCGCCGGAGATGCCGTTCGTGCGCGGCGCGCTCGCGAGCGCCCTCCACCGCATCGCCCTGTTCGTCGGCGACGAGGCCGCGGCGGCGACCTGGAGCGCGCGCCGCGGCTGCGCGGGCGAGGCCGCCCTCGTCGGCCCGCTCGACGCGGCGCCCCTCCACGGCCTCGCCCGGCCGTCCCCCGTGAGCTCCGCGCCGGGCGCGCCGCTCGCGAGGGCTTACCCGGGGCTCGCGCCGTTCGCGCAGAGCGCCTCGCCCATCGTCGTCCGCGCCGACGCGTGCGCCATCGACAGCGACGCGGTGAGCGCCCTCCAGGGGACGCGCGCCGTGGTCGTCGACCTCCACAACCCGATCGCCCAGCGGGTGAGCCTCGCGCTCGCCTCGTCGTCCGCCGCCGTGCTCGAGGTGGGCGGCGTTCCCGCCCTCCACCGCGAGTACGCGGCCGGTGGCGCGCAGGTCACGCGCCTCGCGACGGTCGAGGCCCAGCCGGGGACGCTGCGCGTCGTCGTGCGCGTGGCGCAGAAGGGCGACGGCGACGCCATCGAGCTCACCGCGTGGGGCGAGAACGGCCTGCCGCTCCGCGCCCGCGCGCCGCGCCCCGGCGCCGCCGCGACCGCGTCCGCGTCCCGGCCCGCCGCCGTCAGCCTGGCGCCGGCCCCGGCGTCGCGCGGCGCCGCCGGCCAGCGCCCCGGCGCGGCGAACGTCGAGGTCGCGGCCGCGGCCCTGCTCGCGCTCGGCGACGCGCGCGCGGCCGAGCACCTCCTCGATCCGGACGGCGACGGCCGCCTCCGCCAGAGCGACGCGCGCTCGCCGGCATCCGCGCCGCCCCCGGCCGCCTCCGCGCCGCGCCCGCCGGCGTCCGCGCCGCCTCCGGCCACCGCCGCGCCGCGCTCGCCGCGCCTCGACCTGCTCTACGCGAGGGCCATCCGCCGCGTGGGCGATCTTCCCGAGGCCGAGGTCGTCGAGCGCACCCGCGCCGCCATCGAGCGCGTGCTCGCCGCGTGGCCCGCGTCCTGGGAGGCGCGCCTCTACAAGGCGGAGCTCGCCGAGCGCCGCGGCGGCCGGGGCGAGGGCACCATGGACGCGCTCCGCGAGCTCGGCGTCCGTGTCGCGCCCCCCGGGCTGGCCGGCCCGAGCGCGCCTGCCGTCGCCGACGCCGATCGCATGGTCCTCGCGGAGCTCGCGGTGGTCGCCCGCCGCGCGAACGTCACCGACGTCGCCGAGGCCGCCTACGCGAAGCTCGCCGCGGCGGCGCCCGGCTCGACGCTGCTCGCCGTCGTCGACGACCGCATCCACGGCCGCGCCGGCGTCGACGCGGTGAAGGCCGCCTGCGAGGGCGGGCTCGATCGCTCGAGCGCCGCGTGCCTCGGCGCGCTCCTCGACGCGAGCGACCGCGACGCGGTCCTCGCCGAGATCAAGCGGCTGCGCCGGCTCCGCCGCGCGCCGGACGCCCTGCGCGAGGTCGAGCTCCGCGAGCGCGTCGCCCGCGGCGACCTGCGCGGCGCGCTCGCCGTGTACGACGCGATGCCGCCGGGGCAGCGGGCGATGCTCGAGGCGCTCGGCCTCGCCGCCGGCCGCGGCGACGCCCGCGCCGTGCGGGGCCGCCTCGCCCGCGACCGCACGACGGCGCGCGACACCCCCGCCGGGATCGGCCCCATCACCCGCGCCCTCGGCCTCGCGCCGGATCCGGCGCCGGCGCTCGAGGCCGAGGGCCGCAAGCTCGTGCTCGAGGACCAGCAGAAGGCGTTCCTCCCCGGCGCCGCGACCGCGGTGCTCCGCCACGTCGAGCGGTTCACGATCTCGCCCGACGGGCTCGTCCACTACGTCACGTACGACCTCCGCCGCGTCTCCGGCACCACGGACGTGGCCCAGGGCGCGGCCACCTACGGCCCGCTCATCGAGGGCCGCGCCATGCCGCGCCTCTTGCGCCGCCGCATCCACAAGCGCGACGGCCGCATCCTCGCGCCCGACGCGGCGTCGAACGCCGCGCAGGACCAGAGCGACCTCTCCCAGCTCGAGCAGGGCGACTACGTCGAGCAGGTCACCGAGGGCTACGCGCTGCCGGGCGACGGCGGCCAGCTCGTCATCGACACGTGGGACCTGCTCCCCGAGCGCACGAGCGTCCGCGAGGCGACGATCGAGGTCAGCCGCCCGACGTCGCTCCGGCTCGCGCTCTGGTCGCACCCGCTGCTCGGCGCCGCGGAGCAGCGCGCCGAGGGCGCCTCCACGGTCAGCGTCTGGCGCATCAAGGACCAGCCGCCGCGGCGCATGGAGGACGGCGTGCCTCGCGTGGAGATGGGCGTCGGCGTCAGCCTGGGGACGCAGACCTGGGGCCACGTGGCCGCGGCGCTCGACGAGAACATCCGCGCGCTCGAGGACCGCGATCCCACCATGACCCGCTGGGCGCGGGAGGCCGCGGGCGCCGACCGGACGCCGTCGCCCGCGCTGCTCGAGCGCGTCGTCGCGGCCGCGGGCAAGGCGGTGAAGGTCGCCGGCGGCGCCGAGCTCTCGGACATGGCGGCGCTCCTCGGCGGCGGCCCGCAGCGCACGACGGCGCGCGCGATGATCGAGCTCGGCCAGGGCAGCCGATCGTGGGTCGTCTACCGCGCGCTGCGCGAGCTCGGCGTGCGCGCCGATCTCGCGATCGCCGAGACCGAGCCGTTCAGCTCGTCGGCGGACTTCCCGCCGCACGCGGGGCGCTTCCGCCACCCGCTCGTGATCGCCCGCCTTCCGGGCGGCGACGTGTGGATCGACGCCGACGTCGAGGGCCCGCCGCTGCCCCCCGGCCGCATCAGCCCCGAGCTGCGCGGCCGCGCCGCCATGCTGCCGAGCGGCGAGCTCGTCACCGTGGCCGGAACGAGCGGCGAGACCGGCGACGAGGTCGACCTGCGGCTGACGGTCGACGTGCAGGGTAACGCCACGGGAACGTTCACGATTCTTCTGCACGGGCGGGCGGCGCAGGCGCTCTCGGAGGCGTTCGAGACCGTGGTGGGCACGGCGCGGCGCGAGATGCTCCGGGGCGTCGTGCTCGGCTGGCTCCCGTGGGCCGACGTCGAGGACGTGGTCGTCTCGTCGACGGAGGGCTCGTGGGAGGTCGCGCTCCGCGCCACCGTGACGATCCACGGCTTCGCGCAGCCTGCGGGCAAGGACGCCGCGGCGTGGACGCTGCCGGGGCTCGAGCCGGTGCACCTCGTGTTCCCGCGCGCGTACACGAGCACGCTCGGCGCCTCGTACGCCTCGCGGGGAGCCCGCAAGAGCGCGCTCGCCATCGAGACCGCGCTCCAGTACCACGTGCGCCGCAGGATCGAGCTGCCCGAGGGCTACGCGGTCGCGCGCGCGCCCGAGGGCGTGCGCGTCGAGCACGCGGGCCTCGCGGCGTCGCGCAAGGGCAGCTACGGCGCGGCGATCGAGGAGGACTTCGCGCTGAGCTTGCCGACGGGGACGGTGTCGATCGACGAGTACAAGGCGTTCGTCGAGCGGGTGCAGGCGGTCGACAGCGGCTTCATGGCGGGCATCCGGGTGGCGCGGCCGGCGACGCCGGCGCGGCAAACCGGCGCCGCACAGGGGCCGGGCGCTGTCCGCGGCGGGGCGCGGCCGCAGGCGCCGGAGAAGAAGCCGTGAGCCTCGACGTCCGCGAGTCGGTCCAACTGGCCCCGCTCACGACGCTCGGCGTGGGCGGGCCGGCGCGCTATTTCGCCGAGGTCGACGGCGAGGCCGCGGTGGTCGAGGCGTTCCGCTTCGCCGAGGCCCGCGGCGTGCCGCTCTTCGTGCTGGGCGGCGGATCGAACCTGCTGATCGCGGACCGGGGCGTCGACGCGCTGGTGCTGCGCGTGCGCGTGCGCGGGATCGAGCTGCTGCGCGGGCGCGGGGAGGACGGCGGCGCGGGGGCCGGCGACGGCGGGGAGGCCGGGCGCGCCCTCGTGCGCGCGGGGGCGGGCGAGGCGTGGGACGACCTCGTGGCGCGCTCGGTCGTCGAGGGCTGGGCGGGTGTCGAGTGCCTGTCGGGCATCCCGGGCGACGTCGGCGCGACGCCGATCCAGAACGTGGGCGCGTACGGCCAGGAGGTCGCGGAGACGATCGTCGAGGTCCGGGCGATCGATCGCGCGACGGGGGTGGCCGCGGTCCTTTCCGGTGCGGACTGCGGCTTCGGCTACCGCGACAGCCGGTTCAAGCGCGCGTGGCGCGGGCGGTACGTCATCACGGCCGTCACGTTCGCGCTGCGCCCGGGGGGCGCCGCGACGGCGCGCTACCCCGAGCTCCAGCGGGCGCTCGCCGCGCCTGCGGGGGGCGCCGCGCCGCCGCTCGGCGAGGTGCGCAGCGCGGTGATCGCGCTCCGCCGCGGCAAGTCGATGGTGCTCGATCCGGCGGACGAGAACCGCCGGAGCGCGGGGTCGTTCTTCATGAACCCGACGCTCGCCCCCGGCGCCGCCGCGGCCGTCATCGCGCGCATCGAGGCGGCGGGCGTCCTCGCGCCCGGCGAGGCGATCCCGCGGTATCCGGCGGACGGCGGCCGGGTGAAGCTGTCCGCCGCCTGGCTGATCGAGCGCGCCGGCTTCGCGAAGGGGACGCGCCACGGCGCCGCGGGCATCTCGACGCGCCACACGCTCGCGCTGGTCAACCGCGGCGGCGCCACGGCGGAGGAGCTGCTCGGCCTGGCGCGGCGCGTGCGGCGCGGGGTGCTCGACCGGTTCGGCGTGGCGCTCTCGGCCGAGCCGGATCTCGTGGGGTTTGCGCCCGGCGAGATCGACGATCTCGTCAGCGGCGCCCACCTGTGAGAGGGGCCCCGGGCGACCGAGGACCCCTCCTCGACAGCTCACCGCCCGGCGTCGTGGAGCAGGCCCTTGATCGCCCAGCCGCTGTCGACCTGGCGCGGGTACAGGTCGCCGACGAAGTGCGCGCCGTGCATCAGCCAGATGCCGACCTGGCCGTTCGTGTGCCGCCAGACGATGTCGTCGCGGCGATCGTGATCGAAGTCGCCGACGCCCTGCACCTGCCATGCGAGGTCGCCGGGCCCGTGCGCGTTGTTGTACGAGGGTGAGTCGAAGCCCTGCTCGCCGCCGAACCAGATGGCGAGCTGGCCATTGGCGTCCCGCCACAGGATGTCCGAGCGCAGGTTGCCGTCGAAGTCGCCGATGGCCTGCACCTTCCAGAAGAGGCTCGGGTCCTGGCCGCCGGGGTACGCCTCGCCCACCCGCACCCCGCCCGACATGAACCAGAGGGCGACCTGGCCGTTCGTGTTTCGCCACAGGATGTCCGAGCGCGCATCGCCGTCGAAGTCGCCGACGCCCTGCACCTTCCACGCGTTGTCGACCGGCGCGGGCTGGTTGTTGTAGCCGGGATAGGCGGCCTGAGCGGCGTCGCCCTTGAACCAGATGGCGAGCTGGCCGTTGGCGTCGCGCCACAGGACGTCCGAGCGCCCGTCGCCGTCGAAATCGCCGACGCCAGCCACCTTCCAGAAGAGGCTCGGGTCCTGGCCGCCGGGGTAGGCCTGACCGACGACGGCTCCGTCATCCATGAACCAGATGGCGACCTGGCCAGTGGTGTGTCGCCAGAGCACGTCGCTCTGGCCGTCGCCGTCGAAGTCTCCGGAGCCCTGGATCTGCCAGGCGAGGCTCGGGTCCTGGCCGCCGGGGTAGGCCTCGCCGACGATGTCGCCGCCGTCCATGAACCAGATGGCGACCTGGCCATTGGTGTGCCGCCACAGCAAGTTGGTGCTGGCCGAGCAGGAGCACGTGTCGCCGTCGCCGCTGCACTGGTTCGAGCGTGACGACGGGCACATGTGCGATTTGATCCAGTCGAACTCGGAGCCCGTCGTGACCCCCTTGCTGACCCAGTCGTGGGTCACCGTCCACGTGTGCATCGAGTGGACGGCGTAGAGCCGGCTCGCCTCGACGTTCAAGACGGCCCCGCCCGAGTCGCCGCCGCAAAAGACCTGGTCGTTGAAGCGCAGGATGTCGTGGCCGTCCTCGTACCCGCCGACCACGGCGGCGTCGAAGTTCAGGGTGCCGAAGGGGGTGCTGCAATCGGCGCCCGTGCGCCCGAAGCCGGCGATCGTGACCCGCGATCCCTCGGCGGGGTAATCGCTGGCCACGACGAAGGGCTTCACGTGCGCCGGCGCGACGCCATTCAGCTTGATGACCGCGATGTCATGCTCGATCTGCCTCTCGGTCCAGGATGGGTTGTAGTCCGGCTGGATCTCGGCCACGCCGCTCAGCACGCGCGGGCGCGCGCCCGGCGTCGCCGGGTCAGGGCGAAAGGTCACCGTCGCGTCCGTGGAGCAGCCGTTGTCGCCGACGTAGCCGTCCTCGCAGAAGCAATGCGCGGCGGTGAGGACCGTGTCCGCGGCGATGACCATGCCCGAGCAGCTCCCCTGCGCGGTCGACACCTTCACCATCGCGAGCAGATCGCTGGGCCCCGCCGGCGTCGGGTCGACGATCGGCGATGCGACCTGGGCCGTCTCCTCGAAGTCGCCCGCCCCGCCGGGGTCGGCCGCGCAGGCGACGAGCGGCATCGCCAGCAAGGGACACAGCCAGCGCCGTCGACGAACATGCTTTTGAATCATCGGTTCAATCGTCATATCGCTACCCTCCTTTTCGCTTCGCCCGCCGTGGTGACGCGCGAAGGGGACACGCATCGTTTGCTCTGGCGCGCGCTCGCGCCCTCCGTCGTTGGAGGGCGTTCAGCGGGCCTCTTCAGCAACGCGTCGCTCTTCAGGCTTCAGCAACGCACGTGCCGGGTCGGGACGGCGCTCGCCCCCGCGGGTCGCCTATGCGCATGAGCGGAGAGGGACGCTTCTTCCGGCCCCCTCGCGAGCCCGTCGTCTCGAGCGATGTGTCGCCCCGGGAGGACCAGGTGTCTCCTCGACAGAGACAGGGCGAGTGAGGCATCGCGCCAGGATGCGGAGCTCCAGCGCGACGGATCCCTGCTCTTCCAGCGCGGACGCGCCCACGCGGAGGCGGGGTTCGGATCGGGACGTCAGGTCGCCACGCCGGGGGGGGGGCGGGCGCCAAGGCGTGGTACGAGCGCCCCGTGATCGCGGGGGAGCGCGCGGTCGTTTGCCTGCCGGCGCTGCAGCGCGGACAGCTCACCGTTCAACCCGCGCTGCGCCCGCTGCGGGGCGCCGCTCTCGGAGGAGCCGGAGGCGCCAGCCGCGAGCAACCTGGATCACTCGTCTATCGGCGGGGGCGCGACCCCCGGGGCGCGACCCCGGGCTTCGCGGCCGAGCCGTCCGCGAGCGCGATCACCTGCCCGGACGGAGGGCGCTCGCCGCGCCGGCACTGCCCAGCGCCGAGGCGCCGTCCGATCTGCATCCGGGCGCGAGGCTCGGCCGGTTCGAGGTGATCGATGGCCTCGGCCGGGGCGCGATTCTCGCTCACCGACACCAGGCGGTCGTCCTCGTCGCAGTTCAGCGTGCGCTGCACGCTTGCTTCAGCACATGGTCGGCCAGCCGGTCGCCGTCGATGTCCTCGAACCCGAGATGCAACCCCCGCTTCCCTCGGAGTAGTACACCGATCCTCCGATACAGACAAAGAAGCAGACTTGCACCTCGAAGCTTCCGTCGCAGCTCTCCTTTCGCCAAAAGCCCACGAAATCGATTTAAAGCGTGCGCAGCACAAGCGTCGAGGCGCGAACCACGATCTGCAACGTAATTGAAGGACCGTCAACAGTACCAAACTCGATCTGTAACCCATCGATTCTTCCTTGGGTATTGGTCATTGCCCAGGCCCATAGAATGGGGTGACCGATCGCCGAGGTCCACTCAACAGGCGCCAATACCATACGAATCGCCCCATCCGAAAGAGCAGCGGGGAAAGCCTCGGAGGCGCCTATGGAATCATCCGCTCCTTCTGCATAAACATACAGCTCTTTCTCAGGGAACGCGAGGTGCGCACCAACACATTGTCCACCGAGGTCCTCGTCGACGTACAACCCAACCATGGCCAACGAGCCACCTTCGTCGACGAATGGCTTTATCGTATCAAGCACGCTCATTATTCGCCTCAGTTTACTGACCACAATTCTTGCCGCCGTGTGCTCCACGTACTTGGGGCTCGTCTTCGCCCACGCCGGCAGCGCGGAGGTCTGGTCCGGCTGGAGCGCATACGCGAACGTCGTCGTCACGAGCCCGTACCCGAACTCGGCTCGCCGTGCCGATCGCCTTCACGCGCGCGTACACATTCGCATCGCCGTCTCGCTCACAGGAACCCACCGGCCGCAGAGCAAACAAGGTCTCGCCGTTGCGGCCGCGGAGATGCTTTCACAGCAGACGGCGTCATGCCAGATGCGGGTAATGCCCTGCGAGATCGAGCCACTCGAGCGAGAAGTCGTCGCACACAACAGTGATCACGATGCCACTTCCATGGATGCCGACGATCCAACATGAACGAGCGGCGTCCCCATTTCCAATGTATTGATACCGACGGAGCTCCTCGCCGCTCATCACCCGGCGCTCTGTCGTTGTCTCAACGACATCATACCGCGTCTCGTCGCGCTCGATGGAATCGTGCGAGCAGCTCAGATAGACGAGACCAAGCGGAACAAATCTTAGCAATCGATCCAAGCACAGAAGATCCATAACCCATGTCGCCGACGGCTCGTCCAATCGGATGGCGAGCACGGCTGACACATTTTCGATTGGCTGACGACTGCGCCTCGAATCCGCCACGTCCGACATATTTTTCACCTCAAACCGCTGCTGCGTCCGCGCCCGGGAAGTGGATCTCCTGCATCCGTCCCAGCGCGTCGAACACGTATTTCAGCGTCGCCTCGTATGGCACGCAATACGGCTCCCGCAGCCTCGGGAACAATGGGTCGCGTCCATGCTTCGCCTCGCAGTTCGGACAGAGATTATCGACCGCATCAACACGAGGGCGACCTGTCGGCGTAAACTGGATGTTCGGTCGCTGCCCGAGGGCCTCAGCGCACACCCCTTCGGAGCAACGGCGGCCTCCCCACGGCTCAAGGTTCCTCGCTTTTGATGGTAAGGACGGAACCCTCCCATCCATACAGGATGACCGCTCCCGACTTAAGCTCTAGTTCCATTTGCCCGCCTTGCGGACCTGAGAAGGCGACCTGCACACTTTGACCTGGTGAGAGCACGACTTCCTCGGCCCATGGCTCCAAGGTAAGAAGCAGCGCATCATCGTTGCTATTCGTAACGGAGAGGGTCCCATGCACATTCGGCTTATCATTTGGATTGCTCATTGTTGCCTTCATCGGAGGATCCTGGTCGCTGCCTTCATCAGATCCTGCCTCATAACGGGCTTCCTGGCGTACCGTGAACAAAACCCGAGTCAGCGCGACAAACACTCGCAATAGCCAGGAACATACTATCCTATTTTCGGTCGATCAGCAGAACCACCAATCTCTTCTAACCAGCTAGATACCAGCTCTGGAGTTCCCTTACAAACAGGCCGCAAAAGCAGCCTCCGATAGTACCACCGGACACGTTCTCGCAGTCTATCGTCCGCCCTGCACGACAGCCCGAGAAGGTCGACACAGAACCCTTGCTCATCATCATCTGTGGTGCGCTCCAAGATATTGATATAAATCGGAAATCCGCGAGCGATCTCCTTCAGACATCGAGCGACCACGTCGGCCTCACCGAGCTCAAACTCAGGTGGCGCAGGCTCGCCTCCGCCGATTTGGACGAGCAGCTCAAGCACATGACGACGAGCAACATCAGTGCAGCGAAGCAACGTTCCCAGAAGGCACGACGCTGTAGCAATGGCGGCCTGGTGCACATGCCCCTGCACAACCACACAATTATCGATCTGCCAGTATGCGTGTGACGCGCTTTCGTCTGTCGATGCCGATTCAAGGTCCTGAAGCGCCCGAGGGATGTGACTTGCCCCCCCCGCGGCGCGCAGGGAAGACCAATCATGCCGAAGAACTTCCCAATCCATCTTACCTCCTCTTGTCGGACTCGAATTTCGTTCGCTTGGGGAACGGTTCTCGTCCGTATTTTCCCTCGCATCTCTCACACACGTCTACCTCTTTGAACGGCGGACCATGACGTCTCGGACGAACCGCCTCTGTGAACTTGACTTTGCTCGGGTCACCACCAAGGGCCTCGACAACGCGATCCTCGGCACACTTACCTCCACCAGAGCATCCGGTGACGGGTTTACCTGTTTCCTTATGGTATCCACCCGCAACCGCGGCAGGTCGCTCCGGCGGTCTGAGGGGACCCAGCTCGGCAGCCCTCGCGTCGCGTGCGGCTCTTGCCGCATCCAGTCGTTCATCTGCCTTCTCGACCTTCTTCGCGGCATCCCGTACGGCATCCGCTCAGTCGATGGCGCGCTTGACGTCCTTAAGATCGCCGGCGCTGACCGGCAGGAACTCGCTCGCCAGCGAAGCTCCTGCGATGAGCTTATCGGTCAACGACGCATTCGGATCAATGATCGTCTTGGCGTCCTGAATGTTGTCCGCGAACGCATCGGCTGCGTCCGCACCCTTCAGCAGCTTGCGGCCGACCTTGAGCGCTTTGGTCCACCACGACCGACCGTCCGGGTCGACGTAGACGACAGGATTGTTCCGCGCGTAGCTGTATAGCCCGAGGTTCGCCGGCTCGTACACCCCGCCGTTCACCGCGCCCCACATGTACTGGTCGAGGATCGGATCCGGGCTCATCCACACCCCGAGCCGCGGCTCATAGCTCCGCGCCCCGTAGTAATAGAGCCCCGTCGACAGGTCGAGCTCCTTCCCGGTGAACAGGTACGGCTGCCGGTTCTGGAACCGCGAGTCCGTCTGGTCCGCCCACAGCTCCCCGCTCGGCAGGTACTCCACGTGCTGGCTCAGCGCCTGGTCCTGGTCGGTGACGTACTGCGTGCTCCCGAGGTGGTCCGGGTGGTAGTAGAAGACCGGCGGCATCTGGAACCAGTCCGCGTCGATCTTGCTCGCGATCCGCGTCTCCCCCGCGAACAGGTGCTTCGTCGCGATCACCCCGTTACGCACCACGAGGTGCTGGTCGACGTACGCCGTCTCCTCCTCCCCGGCGACCCCGTGCCGATGCACCCGACGCTCGCCCGCGCCGTCGTACAGCGCACGCGACATCTCCTGCCCGTTCTCGCTCACCGACACCAGCCGGTTGTCTTCATCCCAGCTCAGCGTGCGCTGCACGCTGCCCCGGTACTTCCACTGCTTGTGGTTGCCGTTCGCGTCGTAGAACAGCTCTCTCAGCCGCGGCTGCGACTCCGCCGGCACGTACTCGTCCACCTGATTCGCCGCGTGCGGCCTCGGCCCGGTGTAGCGGTACTCGTTCCGGTACGTCCTCTCTCGGATCGGATACTGCAGCTGCCAGTTGTTCCCCCCGCTCCGCGCGTACCGGGCGACCTCCTGCCGCTTCGTCGTCGCGTTCCCGAGGACGTCGTAATCGACGCCCAGCGTGTACCGCTCCTGCTCCTGGCTCCGCTCCTGGTAGATCCCCGAAGCCTCGGTCAGCTGGTTCAGGTCGTCGTACGCGAACCGCTGCTGCGTCCGCGCCACCATGACGGCCCCGCCCAGGGACTCGTCGAACGGCACCTCGTTGTTCAGCTCCCGGATGTTGCCGACGAGATCATACCGGTAGCGCAGCCGCTGGAACGGCCTCGGCGGCCGCCCCATCGACCGCATCTGCGCGCTCTGGTGGTCCGCGTTGACCTCCGCCATCCGCCGCGTCGACTCGTCGTACCGGTACTTCGTCTCGATCCCGTTGCCCGCCACCACACGCACCCGCTGCCCGAACTCGTCGTACCCAATGTGCCTCAGGTACTCCGTCGTCCTCGGCTCGCTCGGGTGCTGCGGATTGACCCGCTGGTTCTCCCCGACCACCGACACCACCGCGCCGCCTCGGTCGTACCCGTAGCGCACGATCTCCTCGCCCGAACCCGGGAAGTGGAGCTCCTGCATCCGTCCCAGCGCGTCGAACACGTACTTCATCGTCGCCTGGTACGGCCCGCGGTGCGGCTCCCGCAGCCTCGGGAACTCCGAGGTCAACTCCGCCGTGTTGCCGAACCGATCGTAACGGAAACTCCGCTTGCCCGCCGCGCTCGTCTCCTCCACCAGCCGCGCCGCTCGGTTGCCCTGCTCGTCCCCGGCATCGTCCGGCTCGCCGTACGTGTAGACCACGTCCTGCGTCACCGGATAGTCGATCTTCCGCAGCCGGTTGTGGTCGTACTCGTACCGGATCAGCTGCCCCCGCGCCGCGAGCTCCGCCGTCTGCTTCGCTCGAAGGTTCCCGACCAGATCGTAGCGCCACTCCGTACGCCCAGCGTCGGGGCTGACCAGCGTCACCATCCGGCCCACCGAGTCGTACGTCGCCGTCGTCGCATTGTTCCGCGCGTCCGTCACCCGCACGAGCTCGCCGAGGGGGCTGTGCTGGTAACGCGTCACGATCCGCGTCTCCACCCCCTTGATCCGGTTGAACTCCTCCACCGCCGCAATCCGCCCACCCACGTCCCGGTACGTGTTCCGCATCTTCGCGTTGGCGTCGATCACCATCTCCTGGAACAGCAGCTGTCCTTCCAGCGCCACCAGATCGTGCTCGGTCGCCGTCCGCGCGTAGCCGCCCGGCGCGCTCGTGTCCGGCATGGCGACCTCCCGCACGCGCGAGACCGCGTCGTAGCGCGTGAGCGTCGGCCGCAGCAGCGCCAGGCTCACGAAGGCCGTGTCCGGTTCCGCGCTGAAGCCCGGCTGCCCCTGTTCCACCACACGGCCGAGCGCGTCGAACGCCACCGCCCCGCTGACCGTCATCCCGACCTCGGTGCCCGTGCCCGTGTCCCGCTCGTGGTCCTTCTTGGTCTGCAGCACGCGCCCCAGCCCATCCGCGAACGTCACCGTCACGATCGGGTCGCCCGGGTGCTCCACGTCCTTGTGGCTCGTCTTCGCCCACGCCGGCAGCGCGGCGGTCTGGTCGGGCTGGAGCGCATACTCGAACCCGATCGTCGGCTCCGCTTCTCCCGCCGGCTCCTCCGCGCTCCAGACCTTGCTCGGCGTGCACCCGACCGGCACGGCGTCCTCGCCGTCCTCCGCGAGGTCGCTCGGCCCCCAGACCTCGGTGAGCCGCCCGAAGTCGTCCACGCGGTGCACCATCGTGTGCCCGTTGACGTCGGTCTCCTGCGCCACCGTGCCATACAGCAGATTCGGCACGCCGTGATGCAGCTTGCTGAAGCTCGTGGCCTCACGGTGGTCGAGGTCTTCGAGGAGAACATCTCCGCGGTGAAAGATCGACCCGAGTGGCAGCGGCTCAAGACCGCCGCCCACCAGGGCACGCTCGATGCGGTCCTGGTCTTCGCGCTCGATCGACTGGGCCGCTCTCTGGTGGGCAACCTCCAAGAGGTGCTCACCCTCGATCGGCTTGGCGTCGAGGTGGTCAGCGTGAGGGAGCCCTGGCTCGACATGGGCGGCCCGACCCGGGAGTTGCTCATCGCCATCTTCTCGTGGGTGGCCCAGGAGGAACGACGGCAGATCGCTTCCCGGTGTCGAGCTGGCCAGGAGCGTGCCCGCCGGCAGGGCAAGCACATCGGCCGTCCCTGAGCGGTGGTGGAGTTCGATCGTGCCATCGAGCTTCGGACCCAGGGCCTCTCCATCCGGAAGGCGGCCGAGAAGCTTGGCTTGTCGTCCTCCGTCCTCCATCGAGCGCTTCGAGCACTCGAAGAACCTGTCCCAGAAGCATCGGCCGTGGCCAGGTGATCGAGGGCCAGATTTCCCCGGTGATCCAAGGGGTCGATCCCGGGGAACGCGGTGTGCCAGATGCTTCAGCTTCTGGAACACCGCCGCTGGGAACCGATCCATTATCCGCTCCAGGCTTCCACCATCCCCATCTTCGGCCCGCTCACCTGGCGCATGGACAGCGATCGATGGCAAGGCTCAACACCATGAGCAGCGGATGGGTCGACGGCGCATGGACTGGGCGATCGGCTGCGAGACGCCAAGGCTTCGAGGTCAGGGAGTTGGTTGTCCGTGCTTTGCTCGATCGTCGAGCCACGGAGGTAGCGGGTGGCTTTCACGAAGAGGACAGCGAGTGAGGCTGGAGAGTTTCACTGGGCTGTTACCGCCGGTCACGAAGGTGTCCGCGACGGTCCAGGCCCGGCGCTTGACGAACGCGAGGGTGTAGCACGCATGGGTCACTCCCTGTCTACTCCACCGGCGCTCCACTCTCGGAAGAGCTTCCACGCGAGCATGAACGCTTCCGGGTCCGGAGGCCCCTCGTTCGCACTGGGAGCGAGAACCCCTGCACGTGTCCTTGACAGCAGATGCTCCAGCCATGAGAAAAGCGCGAATACCTGCTGCCCACCCCACTCTGCTCCCATGCGGTAGTCGAACGCGATGGTGTCCTGAAAGACGTGAACGCCGAGACACGGAATGGTGACTTCGCAAGCGCTAGCTCCCTCGATTGCGAAGTGGAAGGGTGATGCTTGGCCGGTGCTAACCAGCAGAGCGGCATTGGGCACCTCGTCTAGTCCACGATCTATTGTTGCCTGCGTGTCCCAGAATGTCGCATCTCGACTGACAACATGGGACCCGCGTCGAATCGACGAATATAGGTCCGCGACTTCACCGTTTGTTAGGTTCTGAAGCTCGACGGTTGGAAGAGAGCCATCATTGGTCTCAAAGCACTGCCGCACACGGTTCCAGAGCATCTCGGGTGACATCTGCCTCACCTAGTACTATTCCACGAAACCACCGAAGGAGCCGTCCGCATTGAACCGAGCACCTCTTCCATCAGGCGCGCTGACCTGCCAGCCCCCTCGGCCGAGGGGCGTTGTTGTTGACCCTGGGCTGGTCAGGATGTCATCCAACTGATCCTGTCCAGCCTTGTTCCAGTTTTCGGATGGCCCCTTGGCGCCAGGAAACTTCGTGGTCCCAGGTCTCCCGCCGGTCCGATGCTTTTGCAGTGCCCGCCCAGCCCTCGTCAGTAGTCCTGCCTTATCGGCTGGGTCTAACGCCTGCCCTGCTTTCGAGAGAGCGTCAACGGATGGTCCCCCCCTTGCGGCCGGCTTCTTCGGCGGCTCCACCGCAGCTGCGGCAGGCGGCTTGGGAGGCTGCTTCGCCCCGCCCCCGCCCGCTGCAGGCGGTGGGGGTGGCGACGGTACTTCCGCGGGAGGCGCGGGCGCAGGCGCAGCTTCAGATGGCTTGGGGGAGTCTCCATCCGAGATGGCATCGTAGATCAAATAGCCCACGAGGCCTACACCTCCGACAATGACCGCGCCAGCAACGATCACCTCCCCAAATGGCGAGGGCTCGGCCAGTGCCACCGCAGTGGCCGAACCGGCTGTCTTCGCGGCAGTTTCCAAAACCTGCGCAGCTTCCTTTGAATACCTGCCATCCGGATCAACGAAAGCTACGGGGTTATTCCATGTATACGTGTACAGGCCCAGGTTGATCGGCTTGAATACCCCGCCGTTGATCCTGCCGACCATGTACTCTGCCAGCACCGGATCCGGGCTCAGCCACACGCCGAGCCGCGGCTCATAGCTCCGCGCCCCGTGGTGGTAGAGCCCCGTCGACAGATCGAGCTCCTTCCCGGTGAACAGGTACGGCTGCCGGTTCTGGAACCGCGAGTCCGTCTGGTCCGCCCACAGCTCCCCGCTCGGCAGGTACTCCACGTGCTGGCTCAGCGCCTGGTCCTGATCGGTGACGTACTGCGTGCTCCCGAGGTGGTCCGGGTGGTAGTACAGCACCGGAGGCCTCTGGAACCAGTCCGCGTCGATCTTGCTCGTGATCCGCGTCTCCCCCGCGAACAGGTGCTTCGTCGCGATCACCCCGTTACGCACCACGAGGTGCTGGTCGACGTACGCCGTCTCCTCCTCCCCGGCGACCCCGTGCCGATGCACCCGACGCTCGCCCGCGCCGTCGTACAGCGCACGCGACATCTCCTGCCCGTTCTCGCTCACCGACACCAGCCGGTTGTCTTCATCCCAGCTCAGCGTGCGCTGCACGCTGCCCCGGTACTTCCACTGCTTGTGGTTGCCGTTCGCGTCGTAGAACAGCTCTCTCAGCCGCGGCTGCGACTCCGCCGGCACGTACTCGTCCACCTGATTCGCCGCGTGCGGCCTCGGCCCGGTGTAGCGGTACTCGTTCCGGTACGTCCTCTCCCGGATGGGGTACTGCATCTGCCAGTTGTTCCCCCCGCTCTGCGCGTACCGGGCGACCTCCTGCCGCTTCGTCGTCGCGTTCCCGAGGACGTCATAGTCGATGCCCAGCGTGTACCGCTCCTGCTCCTGGTTCCGCTCCTGGTAGATCCCCGACGCCTCGGTCAGCTGGTTCAGGTCGTCGTACGCGAACCGCTGCTGCGTCCGCGCCACCATGACGGCCCCTCCCAGGGACTCGTCGAACGGCACCTCGTTGTTCAGCTCCCGGATGTTGCCGACGAGGTCATACCGGTAGCGCAGCCGCTGGAACGGCCTCGGCGCCCGCCCCATCGACCGCATCTGCGCGCTCTGGTGGTCCGCGTTGACCTCCGCCATCCGCCGCGTCGACTCATCGTACCGGTACTTCGTCTCGATCCCGTTGCCCGCCACCACACGCACCCGCTGCCCGAACTCGTCGTACCCGATGTGCCTCAGGTACTCCGTCGTCCTCGGCTCGCTCAGGTGCTGCGGATTGACGCGCTGGTTCTCCCCGACCACCGACACCACCGCGCCGCCTCGGTCGTACCCGTAGCGCACGATCTCCTCGCCCGAGCCCGGGAAGTGGATCTCCTGCATCCGTCCCAGCGCGTCGAACACGTACTTCAGCGTCGCCTCGTATGGCACGCAATACGGCTCCCGCAGCCTCGGGAACAATGGGTCGCGTCCATGCTTCGCCTCGCAGTTCGGACAGAGATTATCGACCGCGCCAACACGAGGGCGACCTGTCGGCGTAAACTGGATGTTCGGTCGCTGCCCGAGGGCCTCAGCGCACACCCCTTCGGAGCAACGGCGGCCTCCCCACGGCTCAAGGTTCCTCGCTTTTGATGGTGAGGACGGAACCCTCCCATCCATACAGGATGAGCGCTCCCGACTTAAGCTCTAGTTCCATTTGCCCGCCCTGCGGACCTGAGAAGGCGACCTGTACACTTTGACCTGGTGAGAGCACGACTTCGTCGGCCCATGGCTCCAAGGTAAGAAGCAGCGCATCGTCGTTGCTATTCGTAACGGAGAGGATCCCATGCACATTCGGCTTATCATTTGGATTGCTCATTGTTTCCTTCATCGGAGGATCTTGGTCGCTGCCTCCATCAGCTCCGCCCGGCCCTGTGCGGACGGGTTCGCAGGATTACGAATAATTTCATTTCGATAGAATTTAGCCCACGCTTCAGCGATCTCCCGAGTGACCCCACCCCGCTGAAGCCCTTCACGCGTGAGTGTTGGAATCTGTGCCCGAGCCGCATCGTTTCCCGTGCCCCACCTCATCACATTTCCGAAATCCTTCAGTGGCATCCCACCGGGGGTCGGAGGAACCGGCAATCTCGCCGCAGCCGCTCCGCTTGCGGGGCTCTTCGGTGGCTCCGGCGATTCCGCCGCAGGCGGCGCAGGCGGCTTGGGAGGCTCCTTCGCCCCACCACCTCCCGCTTCCGACGGCGGCGGTGCTCCAGGCGTCGCGGGCGTCGGGAAGTCTGCCGGTACGTCGCAACTAGGCCCGGTCGCGGACTCATCGGGATCAGCAGTGGCGATGGTGTAGATCGCATAACCCACCGTTCCCACGGCGAACAGGCCGCCCACGACCAGCTCTCCGATCGGGGTCGGCTCGACCACGGCAGCGGTGGCGGGCACCGTGAGCGCCGTCCCGACGACCGCCGAGCCCTTCACAAACGCCTCGGCTATCGCTTGCGTCGTCAGGCGCCCGTCCGGGTCGATGAGGACGACGGGGTTGTTCCACGCGTACGTGTAGAGACTCAGGTTGATCGGCCGGTACACCCCATCGTTGAACTTGCCGGCCATATACTCCGCCAGCACCGGATCCGGGCTCACCCACACCCCGAGCCGCGGCTCATAGCTCCGCGCCCCGTAGTAATAGAGACCCGTCGACAGGTCGAGCTCCTTCCCATTGAACAGGTACGGCTGCCGGTTCTGGAACCGCGAGTCCGTCTGGTCCGCCCACAGCTCCCCGCTCGGCAGGTACTCCACGTGCTGGCTCAGCGCCTGGTCCTGATCGGTGACGTACTGCGTGCTCCCGAGGTGGTCCGGGTGGTAGTACAGCACCGGAGGCCTCTGGAACCAGTCCGCGTCGATCTTGCTCGCGATCCGCGTCTCCCCCGCGAACAGGTGCTTCGTCGCGATCACCCCGTTACGCACCACGAGGTGCTGGTCGACGTACGCCGTCTCCTCCTCCCCGGCGACCCCGTGCCGATGCACCCGACGCTCGCCCGCGCCGTCGTACAGCGCACGCGACATCTCCTGCCCGTTCTCGCTCACCGACACCAGCCGGTTGTCTTCATCCCAGCTCAGCGTGCGCTGCACGCTGCCCCGGTACTTCCACTGCTTGTGGTTGCCGTTCGCGTCGTACGACAGCTCCCTCAGCCGCGGCTGCGACTCCGCCGGCACGTACTCGTCCACCTGGTTCGCCGCGTGCGGCCTCGGCCCCGTGTAGCGGTACTCGTTCCGGTACGTCCTCTCCCGGATGGGGTACTGCATCTGCCAGTTGTTCCCCCCGCTCTGCGCGTACCGGGCGACCTCCTGCCGCTTCGTCGTCGCGTTCCCGAGGACGTCATAGTCGATGCCCAGCGTGTACCGCTCCTGCTCCTGGTTCCGCTCCTGGTAGATCCCCGACGCCTCGGTCAGCTGGTTCAGGTCGTCGTACGCGAACCGCTGCTGCGTCCGCGCCACCATGACGGCCCCTCCCAGGGACTCGTCGAACGGCACCTCGTTGTTCAGCTCCCGGATGTTGCCGACGAGGTCATACCGGTAGCGCAGCCGCTGGAACGGCCTCGGCGCCCGCCCCATCGACCGCATCTGCGCGCTCTGGTGGTCCGCGTTGACCTCCGCCATCCGCCGCGTCGACTCATCGTACCGGTACTTCGTCTCGATCCCGTTGCCCGCCACCACACGCACCCGCTGCCCGAACTCGTCGTACCCGATGTGCCTCAGGTACTCCGTCGTCCTCGGCTCGCTCAGGTGCTGCGGATTGACGCGCTGGTTCTCCCCGACCACCGACACCACCGCGCCGCCTCGGTCGTACCCGTAGCGCACGATCTCCTCGCCCGAGCCCGGGAAGTGGATCTCCTGCATCCGTCCCAGCGCGTCGAACACGTACTTCAGCGTCGCCTCGTATGGCACGCAATACGGCTCCCGCAGCCTCGGGAACAATGGGTCGCGTCCATGCTTCGCCTCGCAGTTCGGACAGAGATTATCGACCGCGCCAACACGAGGGCGACCTGTCGGCGTAAACTGGATGTTCGGTCGCTGCCCGAGGGCCTCAGCGCACACCCCTTCGGAGCAACGGCGGCCTCCCCACGGCTCAAGGTTCCTCGCTTTTGATGGTGAGGACGGAACCCTCCCATCCATACAGGATGAGCGCTCCCGACTTAAGCTCTAGTTCCATTTGCCCGCCCTGCGGACCTGAGAAGGCGACCTGTACACTTTGACCTGGTGAGAGCACGACTTCGTCGGCCCATGGCTCCAAGGTAAGAAGCAGCGCATCGTCGTTGCTATTCGTAACGGAGAGGATCCCATGCACATTCGGCTTATCATTTGGATTGCTCATTGTTTCCTTCATCGGAGGATCTTGGTCGCTGCCTCCATCAGCTCCGCCCGGCCCTGTGCGGACGGGTTCGCAGGATTACGAATAATTTCATTTCGATAGAATTTAGCCCACGCTTCAGCGATCTCCCGAGTGACCCCACCCCGCTGAAGCCCTTCACGCGTGAGTGTTGGAATCTGTGCCCGAGCCGCATCGTTTCCCGTGCCCCACCTCATCACATTTCCGAAATCCTTCAGTGGCATCCCACCGGGGGTCGGAGGAACCGGCAATCTCGCCGCAGCCGCTCCGCTTGCGGGGCTCTTCGGTGGCTCCGGCGATTCCGCCGCAGGCGGCGCAGGCGGCTTGGGAGGCTCCTTCGCCCCACCACCTCCCGCTTCCGACGGCGGCGGTGCTCCAGGCGTCGCGGGCGTCGGGAAGTCTGCCGGTACGTCGCAACTAGGCCCGGTCGCGGACTCATCGGGATCAGCAGTGGCGATGGTGTAGATCGCATAACCCACCGTTCCCACGGCGAACAGGCCGCCCACGACCAGCTCTCCGATCGGGGTCGGCTCGACCACGGCAGCGGTGGCGGGCACCGTGAGCGCCGTCCCGACGACCGCCGAGCCCTTCACAAACGCCTCGGCTATCGCTTGCGTCGTCAGGCGCCCGTCCGGGTCGATGAGGACGACGGGGTTGTTCCACGCGTACGTGTAGAGACTCAGGTTGATCGGCCGGTACACCCCATCGTTGAACTTGCCGGCCATATACTCCGCCAGCACCGGATCCGGGCTCACCCACACCCCGAGCCGCGGCTCATAGCTCCGCGCCCCGTAGTAATAGAGACCCGTCGACAGGTCGAGCTCCTTCCCATTGAACAGGTACGGCTGCCGGTTCTGGAACCGCGAGTCCGTCTGGTCCGCCCACAGCTCCCCGCTCGGCAGGTACTCCACGTGCTGGCTCAGCGCCTGGTCCTGATCGGTGACGTACTGCGTGCTCCCGAGGTGGTCCGGGTGGTAGTACAGCACCGGAGGCCTCTGGAACCAGTCCGCGTCGATCTTGCTCGCGATCCGCGTCTCCCCCGCGAACAGGTGCTTCGTCGCGATCACCCCGTTACGCACCACGAGGTGCTGGTCGACGTACGCCGTCTCCTCCTCCCCGGCGACCCCGTGCCGATGCACCCGACGCTCGCCCGCGCCGTCGTACAGCGCACGCGACATCTCCTGCCCGTTCTCGCTCACCGACACCAGCCGGTTGTCTTCATCCCAGCTCAGCGTGCGCTGCACGCTGCCCCGGTACTTCCACTGCTTGTGGTTGCCGTTCGCGTCGTACGACAGCTCCCTCAGCCGCGGCTGCGACTCCGCCGGCACGTACTCGTCCACCTGGTTCGCCGCGTGCGGCCTCGGCCCCGTGTAGCGGTACTCGTTCCGGTACGTCCTCTCCCGGATGGGGTACTGCATCTGCCAGTTGTTCCCCCCGCTCTGCGCGTACCGGGCGACCTCCTGCCGCTTCGTCGTCGCGTTCCCGAGGACGTCATAGTCGATGCCCAGCGTGTACCGCTCCTGCTCCTGGTTCCGCTCCTGGTAGATCCCCGACGCCTCGGTCAGCTGGTTCAGGTCGTCGTACGCGAACCGCTGCTGCGTCCGCGCCACCATGACGGCCCCTCCCAGGGACTCGTCGAACGGCACCTCGTTGTTCAGCTCCCGGATGTTGCCGACGAGGTCATACCGGTAGCGCAGCCGCTGGAACGGCCTCGGCGGTCGCCCCATCGACCGCATCTGCGCGCTCTGGTGGTCCGCGTTGACCTCCGTCATCCGCCGCGTCGACTCGTCGTACCGGTACTTCGTCTCGATCCCGTTGCCCGCCACGACGCGCACCCGCTGCCCGAACTCGTCGTACCCGATGTGCCTCAGGTACTCCGTCGTCCTCGGCTCGCTCGGGTGCTGCGGATTGACGCGCTGGTTCTCCCCGATCACCGACACCACCGAGCCGCCTCGGTCGTACCCGTAGCGCACGATCTCCTCGCCCGAACCCGGGAAGTGGATCTCCTGCATCCGTCCCAGCGCGTCGAACACGTACTTCATCGTCGCCTGGTACGGCCCACGGTGCGGCTCCCGCAGCCGCGGGAACTCCGAGGTCAGCTCCGCCGTGTTGCCGAACCGATCGTAACGGAAGCTGCGCTTGCCCGCCGCGCTCGTCTCCTCCACCAGCCGCGCTGCGCGGTTGCCCTGCTCGTCCCCGGCGTCGTCCGGCTCGCCGTACGTGTAGACAACGTCCTGCGTCACCGGATAGTCGATCTTCCGCAGCCGGTTGAAGTCGTACTCGTACCGGATAAGCTGCCCCCGCGCCGCGAGCTCCGCCGTCTGCTTCGCTCGCAGGTTCCCGACCAGATCGTAGCGCCACTCCGTGCGGCCCGCGTCGGGGCTGACCAGTGTCACCATCCGGCCGACCGAATCGTACGTCGCCGTCGTCGCGTTGTTGCGCGTGTCGGTCACCCGCACGAGCTCGCCGAGGGGGTTGTGCTGGTAACGCGTCACGATCCGCGTCTCCACCCCCTTGATCCGGTTGAACTCCTCCACCGCCGCGATCCGCCCCCCGACGTCCCGGTACGTGTTGCGCACCTTGCCGTTGGCGTCGATCACCATCTCCTGGAACAGCAGCCGTCCTTCCAGCGCCACCAGGTCGTGCTCGATCGCCGTCCGCGCGTAGCCGCCCGGCGCGCTCGTATCCGGCGTGGCGACCTCTCGCACGCGCGACAGTGCGTCGTAATGCGTGAGCGTCGGCCGCACCAGCCCCAGGCTCACGAACGCCGTGTCCGGCGCCGCGCTGAAGCCCGGCTGCCCCTGCTCCACCACGCGGCCGAGCGCGTCGAACGCCACCGCCCCGCTGACCGTCATCCCGACTTCCGTGCCCGTGCCCGTGTCGCGCTCGTGGTCCTTCTTGGTCTGCAGCACCCGCCCCAGCCCATCCGCGAGCATCACCGTCACGATCGGGTCGCCGGGATGCTCCACGTCCTTGTGGCTCGTCTTCGCCCACGCCGGCAGCGCCGCCGTCTGACCCGGGTGGAGCGCATACGCGAACCCAATCGTCGGCTCCCCTTCTCCCGCCAGCTCCTCCGCGCTCCAGACCTTGCTCGGTTCGCATCCGACCGGCACGGCGTCCTCGCCGTCCTCCGCGAGATCGCTCGGCCCCCAGACCTCCGTGAGCCGCCCGAAGTCGTCCACCCGGTGCACCATCGTGTGCCCGTTGACATCGGTCTCCTGCGTCACCGTGCCATACAGCAGATTCGGCACGCTGTTCGAATGGTACCCGAAGCTATCGCTCGCGCACGTGCGGTAGCTGTGCGTCACCTCATCGTAGCTGTAGGTCAGCTTGTAGCTGTTCGGGTCGGTCGACGTCTTGAGGTTGCCGAAGTCGTCGAACCCATAGCTCCACGTGGCCTCCGCATTCGCGTAGGTCGTCCCATCCGCCCGCTTGCCGCCGGAGATGACGTTCGTGACGGTCTTGAGTGCGCCCGTTCCCGGCCAGTACGTCGCCGTGCGCCGGCGCAGCACGCGACCCTGCTCGTCCGTCGTCTCGACGAGCTCCGGCTTCACGATGTAGGCCGATCCAGGCTCCGTGTAGTCCACCCTCTGATGCACATCGTCGTCCGGCGTATCGGCCTCGCCGTCGGCGTGCAGCTCGATCAGGTTGCCGAGCTCGTCGAAGACCCGCGTCTCGCGCGCGCTCTTGTGCGGCGCGCTCGGGTCGTCGGTCGTCCCCTCGTAGAACGCGCTCCTTCTCTCCGTCTCCTTGGGGAAGAACGAGCCCGCCCTGGGCTCCAGCCCCTCGGGCGGCGGCGCATAGTCGACCTCGTTCACCGTGTAGAGCAGCCCGTCGCCGTCGCGCAGCGTCGAGCGCGCGACCAAGCCGCGGCGGTAGACGTCGTGGTTCAGGTGCTCGACGTCCTCGCTCGACATCGCCGTGACGCCATCCTCGCCGAGCGCCGTCGTCGTCACGAGCCCGTACCCGAGCTCGACCCGCTCCTCCCGGTCGTAGACCCCATCCGCGTGCGTCGCGATGCGCGTCCGGTACGCATGCACTCCGTACACCCCCGGCGCTCCCTCCACGCCGTCGTGCACCGTCACCTCGCTCAGCGCCCACTGGCTCGACGGCATATCGACCTGAGGCGCCCTATCCATCTCCCCGAGCGCCCCTTCGCTCGGCACGACCAGGTTGCCCTCGCGCTGGTAGTCGAGCTCGATGCTCCCGCCGAGCGGCCGGCTCACCCGCCGCAAGAGGTTCGTCTTGCCCAGCGCGTTGACCCGCGCGTACACCGTCGCGTCGCCGTCCCGCTTGAGCACGTGATCCTGAAGGCCATCACCGTCGATGTCCTCGAACGCGAGGTGCGATGAGCCGGCGCCTTCCGAGTAGAACACCGAGCCGCCGACGCACACGAAGTAGCAGACATCGACCTTGAAGCTGCCCTCGTAGCTCTCCGACCTGCGGAAGCTCACCGCGTCGCCCCCGCCCATGAACGCGTACTCTGGCGGATCGATCGACACGCCCCACGCCCCCGCGGGCCAGGACTCCTCCGGCGCGAACCGGCTCCCGAGGTTGAGCTGCACCCGGAACCACGACTCTTCCGGCGCCTTCATCACCTTGTCCGGCAGCCCGTCGCCGTTCACGTCCGCGAAGTCCACCACGGTCCGCGCCGTCGTGTACGTGTACCCCGCGCCGGCGGCGGCCACGGTCGCGTCCACGCCGACGCCGACGCTGTTCGCGCCCGTGTCCTCCAGCCGCACCGCATCCACCCCGGCCGCGTCCGTGAACTCGCGCAAGATGTCGCCGAGCGTCTCGCGCAGCGCTCCCGCATCGAAGTCGCTCTTCTCGAAGCGCGCCCGCTCCAGCGGCACCGGTCCAGCGAACCGGTGCCCCAGGTTGAACGCCACCGTCATCACCCCGCTCGCGGGATCCTGCGTCACCTGGTCCACCAGACCATCGCCGTTGACGTCCACCAGATCCACGTGCGTGGCGGACAGGCCATAGCTCGTCCCCAGGTGGAATTGCGTGTGCAGGTACCCCTCGAAGCGCCCTTCGCTCGTGGTCTTGGAGATCGTCTGGATCTCGCTGTCCACGGTGACCGAGGCGCTCCCTTCCAGCCGGATCGCACGGTGCTCGATCCGCCGCAGCGCCTCCGGCAGCGACCAGCTGTCCCGCGGCCCGAACCCTCGCCCGGTGTTGAGCACCGCGCCCTCGCGCGTCACGCTGTCGGGCAATCGATCGCCGTTGATGTCGATCAGGTCCCTGTCCGACGTGGTGCTGCCAAAGCTGTAGCCCGCCCCCAGCGGCCCGAGGTTGGCGCTGATCTCCGCGTTCCACGTCTCCGCGCTGCGCAGCCGGCCGAGCTGCCCCCCTCCCCGCCTCACCTTGCCCACGATCGACGGCTTGACCGCGCTGCCGCCGACGAACGCCTCCGACGCGGCCGCGCCCCACACCGGCGCGCTGCCCTGCGGCAGCGGCACAGCGAGCGTGAAGCCGCGCTCCGGGTGGAGCGTCGGAAAGGCGATGTCCGCCTCCGAGAAGGCGCGATCTCCATCGAGGAAGCCGACCGACCAGCCATGGAACCCGCCGGCCATCGGGTCCTCCGACCCGCCGCTCGCCGCCTCGGGCGCGAAGAAGCCGGTCGACACCGGCTCCCCGTCGATCGTCGCCTGCAGGGCGGCGCCCGTGGGCGGCTCCTGCGCGAAGGCCGTGACGAAGATGGGCTCGCCGGCCTGGACCTCCAGGTCGACGTCCACGGGGAATGCCGTACCAGCAGCGCTCGGCGCGGAATACGCCTGCTTGAAGAGCAGCCGATGCACGCCCTGAACGACCAGGGTCAAGGGCTGAGTGAACGTATAGGTCCCCGGTACCAACAGCATTCCCTCGAGCCGCGCCGTCCCCGTGCTCGGCGCGATCCACGGCCGCGGGCGCGTCGCATGCGACCACCTCGCGACAGGCATCGACACATGCGCCTGCTGCTCGATGAGCGCGAGCGGCAGCGGCGCGTCCCCGGGCCCGTCGTTGTGCAGCGTGCAGCCGGCGCGGCCGTTCGGCTGCGCGCCGCACTGCACCTGCCCGCGCCGCGGCGCGCCCGTCGCCCGGTCCACGCGCGTGTATTCCTCGTACCGGATCACCGGGCTCCACGCGATGCGCGCCGGATCATCGGGCAACTCCCCCTTCACCCGGAACCGGAGGCGATCGCCCGCGAGCACCGGGATCGCCTCGGGCAGCAGCGCGCCCATCCCGAGCCCACCGGCGCCCGCGTCAACGTGCTGCGGCGCCAGGATCGACTCCGCCGCGGCGCTGCCGCGCTCCCGCACGATCTCCACCCACAGCTCATCGCTCGTCGCCCACTTCGAGAGGTCGCCCGTGATCCGGACGCTGCCATCGGCCGGCGCCACCCAGGGCACGTCAGGCCTGCCGGCGAGCCGGTGGTCGTGGCTGTACTCGAAGCGGTGGATCGGCGCCCCGTCCGGCCCCACCTGCGCGAGCTGCGCCTCGCTCGCCTCGTAGGTGATCGACGGGCTCCACGAGATCAGGTCAGCCGCCGTGTCCACGGGCCGCTCGGGGTCGATCACCGGCGCCGCGCTCACCCGGAAGTAGATCCGGTCGCCCGCGGCCACGTGCGTCGTGAGGACATCGCCGCCGCACCGATGCGCGCCAAGGAGGCAGGGAGTCAGCTCGTCCCCGTCGAGTACATCGTCGAAGAGCGGCTCCACCGCGCCGCTCCGCACGATCTGCACCCGCACCCCATCGCCGCCCGCCTCCTGCTTCTGCAGCACCCCGCCGATGCGGATGTCTCCCTCGAACGGCGCTGTCCAGCGCAGCAGCGGATCGGCCGGGTGCAAGTCCTTGCGCGCCGCCTGGGCCAGGTCGGGACGGCCGGACGGCGCGCCGCTCGTGTCGAGCGCGCCCCACGGCTGCTTGCTCCCGAAGCGGCCCCGCCGGTCATTGAGCGCGGCGTAGACGCCCCCGAGCGGACCGCCCGACACCAGATCGGGGTAGCCGTCGCCGTTGATGTCCGTGACGATCTGCTCGTCCTCCGTGCTGCTGCGCGTGTACCCCACCGAGCCGCTCAGCACCGCGACGTTCAGCCCCGCGTACACGCTCCATCCCGAGCGGTCCGTCAAGCCCAGATCCCTGTCGAACAAGCCGAGCGCGCTCGCCGCCGTAAGATGGCTCCCGGACGCCGCGCGAAGCAGGTTGAGCCCGACATCGCCGCTGTCCTCCAGGAAGTCGGGCGTCCCGTCGCCGTTGAGGTCGAACACGCTCTTGCGCACCGTCTCGTCGCCGAAGAAGCCGCCCCCGCCGACCGAGATCGAGAACATGCCGATGCCCAGCCCCACCGACGCGCTGCCGCCCGCGGTCGAGTCCTCCGTGCGCGACAGGCCGCCCTTCGTCTTGGCCTGTCCCCATGCCTCCGCGGCCTGCGCGAACGCCGCCACCTCGCCGGACGCGGTGCGCGGCGCCGTGAAGTAGTCGAACGTATGCCGGTACAGCTCCTCGCCGAGCGTCACCTGACCGCCCGCCTGCCGCGCGCCTCGCCCATGGAACGCGATGGCCTGCAGGAGGCGCTTGCCGAAATCGCCGTCGATGTAATGGAGCGCGTAGCTGCGGACCACGACGTCGCCGAACCGCACGTCCACACGCGAGAGCTGCTTTTCGGTCTGCTCGAGAAAGCCGGGCCTGCCGCTGAGCATGACGTCGGGCCGCCCGCTCTCGGACACGAAATCCACGGCATAGGCCGCTTCGACCCCTCGTGACGCGTTCGCCGTGTACTCGATGCGCTCGGGGTGCACCTCGATGCGCGGCGGCGGACCGGCCTCGACCTCGCGATCATAGCGGACCCGCATCTGGTTGCCGAACGTGTCGCGCACCTCGTCGACGTACCAGCGGAACACGTTGCGCGGCTGGCCCGGCCCCGGCTCGGGATCGTCGAGCCGCGCATTCGCATCACGGCCGTAGACAACCGTTGTCCCGTCCTTGTCCGTCACCTCCCAGAAGTAGCTGGCGGCCCCGGTGCCATGCCGCACGATGCGGTCGAACCGCCCTTCCACCCGCCGCCGGAACAGGCACGGATCGCCGCAGGCGCCGCCGTCAGCCTGCACGAGCTCGCTCCCGTCGAGCAGGTAGCGCGGCATCTCCCCCGCCGCGTACGTCGGCACCCCGAAGCGCGTGTCGATCTCGATGCTCGACAGCCGCAGATCCCACCCTACGCCGAGCCAACCGTTGCGGTGCTCGCTGTCGTACGCGATCGCGAGCGCCGGCTCGATCCCGTTGCGCCCCGGCGGAACCGCGATCGCATAGCTCAGCCGCGCCGCGCCGCTGGAGCTCGCCTCCGGCGGCGCGACCGCCGTCACTGCGGCGAACGGGCTCCCCAGCGCGAGCCCCTTGATGCTGTTCGGATCGAAGCTGCGCGTGCCCGGCGCGTCCGGCATCGCGAGCGTGGCATTCACGAAGTCGGTGAAGTGGTCGGTCAGGCTCGCCAGCTTGCCCTTTGCGGCCTCGCCGTCCCGCGCGACGCGCTGCCACTGGCCCAGCGCCTCGTCGAAGTAGAAGCCCGTCACGTGCTGCGCGGTCATCCCCGGGGGAATCGCGCGCTCGTCATAAGGCAACGTCAGCCGCACCGGCTTCTTGAACCTGAGCCCGTGCGGCCCGAAGCGGTACGCCCTCGCCCCGGGCGTGACGTTGACCATCGCGCGCCCCATCGGACGCACCTCGCCCTGGTCGAGCGGGCGAATCGTGATCCGCACTGGCTCGTCCACCGCGCCTTGAGGGATCTCCAGCACGGCCCCCTCGAACGCCACCACCCGCGCATTGTCGGGCAGCACCATCTCGCCGAACGGCGCCCCCACGTCCTCGACCAGCGGCGCATCGACGCGAGGCCCCAGGGGCAGCCCCCCGACACCGTCGCTCGGCAGCCGGAAGGGAATCGAGGAGAGCGCTACCCCGCCGCCCGGCGGCGACAGCGGCATGAGCCGCGGCTCCGGAGGTCCTGCCAGCGCGAGGCCTTCATGCCCCCGCCCGAGCAGCAGCACCACCACACAGAACAAAGCAAGACGGTACAACCAGCCCGCGTGTCGCATTCGAGACACTCCCGACGCAAGGTCTGTTGAATTCGCGGCCACCTATGTCCCGCATGCCCCGCCGTGTCAACACCACCTCGATTACAAGCGATTACAGCGCGCTGCCCTCTCCTCGCCTCGCCGGCCGCCTCTCCCTCGCTGTCGCGCGAATGGCTCGTCGCAGCAGCATTCAGACGCCTCAGCGCGTCACACGACCTTGACAGCCACTCTCGATACGCGACCATCCTCCGGTACCACTCAACCAGGAGGGAGCTCATGCCCCCGGCAAGCACCGTGAAGAACACCCCCGGATCTACGTCTCCCAAGGCCAGGTCGTCCAGCAGGACGCCGGCCGCAACGTCGAAGCGCCCGGCCGCAATGCCCCACGAACCGACCAGCGATGAGGCGCTCCTCGCGCTGGACTCGGCCTACGCCTCCGCCCCTGACATGCCCACGAGCGTCGCGGAGCGCGAGCTCTCCTCCCTGGCGCGCCTCGCGCACGCGCAGCAATCACGCATGTCGAGGATCGGTATCACCTCCGACAAGGTGGATCTCCTCGCGCGCTTCGCGCGGCGCCTCGGCGCCCTCGAGAAGGGGTGGCAGAGGGCGCGCGGCGCCGTGACGCTCACGTCCGCGCAGCGCAAGCTCCGCGACGAGGCCGAGGCGCTCGACGCGAAGCTCGTGGCCGGCGGCCGCTGGGGCTGCCGCAACGACGACGCCGCCCAGGCGGAGCTCTCGCGCATCGCCGACGGCTCCGGCCTTTCGGACACCATCCAGGACCTGCGCGATCTCGTCGACTTCTGGTCCGATCACGAGGGCGCGCTCGGCGTGACCGATATCACGACGAAGGATCTCGCGCGGGCCAAGGCGCTCGCTGACGCGCTCGAACACGCGGCCGCCAACGAGGCATCGGACGCGAGCGCCGCACACGCGCTGGAGCTGCGCAACCGTTGCTTCTGGGCCGCCGACGAGCTCGCCAAGGAGATCCGTGAGGGCGGCCGGTACGCGTTTCGCGACCAGCCCAAGATCGCAGCCAGATTCGTGTCGCGCCATCGGACGACCCTGAGCCGGCGCTCCCGTCTGAAGGCCAAGAAGGCGAAGGTAGAAACCGCCGAGGAGCAGGCAGCGCCGATCGCGGAGCAGGCAGCGCCGATCTAAGGGCGCTCCCGCACCCGTCCCGATCGCTCCCGCGCCCGTCCCGATCGCTCCCGCGCCCGTCCCGATCGCTCCGGCAGCCGATCTTCTCGCTCCCGCGCCCGATCCAAACGAAGCGATGTTGATGCCCCACGGTGGCGTGCGGATTCTGTCTTCTTCCTCTGCCCCCTCACCGGTCCTCTCTCACCCATCCGCTCCACGCGTCGAGCCCGCACGGGTGCCGCTTCGCCCTTGACGTGCGTCTCCGTCGCGCGCGTTCCGCACCGCATTCCCTGCGCCGAGGCGAGCCTTGCGCTGCGGCGCCCCCTGCGCTTTGATGCCCGCCCTTCCCCATCCGAGGTGGAACAAACCATGGCGACCCTGGGCGACCTTCGCGAGCGCATCGACAGCATCGACGACCGGATCCTCGATCTCCTCGCCGAGCGGGCCGAGGTGGCCGTCGAGGTCGCGCACGCGAAGCGCGCCGCGAACGCCACGCAGTTTCACGACCCGGAGCGGGAGCGGCGCGTGCTCACCCGCCTGCAGGCGAAGGGCGCGGGGCGCTTCCCGCGCGACGCCATCCGGGTCGTCTTCCGGGAGGTGATGAGCGCTTGCCTGTCGCTGGAGGAGCCCATGAAGGTGGCCTTTCCGGGGACGGAGGGCGCCTTCGCGGAGGTCGCGGCGCGGCACCTGTTCGGGCTGGCCGCGCGCTACCGGGAGACGGGCACCATCGAGGGCGTCTTCGACGCCGTGCGCGCGGGCGAGGCGGCCTGCGGCGTCGTCCCCGTCGAGAGCTCGACCGACGGCTCGGTGACCCTGACGGCGGACGCCCTGATCGAGAGCGACCTCCAGATCCGGCAGGAGCTCGTGCTCGACGTCGCTTATTGCCTGTTCAGCAAGGCGGAGGGGCTGAGCGGCGTCGCGCGGGTCCACGGGCACCCGCACGCGCTCTCGCAGTGCCGCCTCTGGCTCGCGAAGCACCTCCCCGGCGCGCAGATCGTCCAGACCGTCTCCGCGGCCGCGGCGGCGCACGAGGCCCTCGGCGACCCCGCCGCGGCGGCGATCGGCAGCCGCGGGGCGGGCGAGCTCTACGGGCTGCCGCTCCTGCGGGAGCGCATCCACGACCGCGCCGAGAACGCGACCCGCTTCATCGTCATCGCCCCGGCCGACGCGCCCGCCACCGGCTCGGACAAGACCTCGATCGTCTTCTCCGTGCAGGAGGAGCCCGGCGCGCTCCGCCGGGTCCTCGCCATCTTCGACGACGCGGGCATCAACCTGACCCGGATCGAGTCGAGGCCGAGCCGGCAGAAGCACTGGGACTACGTCTTTCTTGTCGATCTGGAGGGCCACCGGAGCGATCCGCGCGTCGCCGACGCGATCGAGCGGCTCCGCGCGCGCTGCGAGATGGTGAAGGTGCTCGGGAGCTACCCGCGGTCGACCGCCGCGCGCTGAGGCGCGGGCGCGGCCATCCCGCCGGGCCCGGGCGGGGGCATTGCCGTTAACGAAGCCTCGCGCCGCGTTCTCCTCTATCCGAACGTTTACGTTTACGTTGGTGACCGATGGGTTGGAACACCCATGGCCGACGGGGGATGGTGCCCCGCGGGGAAGGGTGATAATTTTCCGCGCCCGTGCCGGCTGCGTCGCTCGCGCTCGCCCTCCGCGCTGCCCGAACGGCCGCGAGCGCGGTCGCGGGCACGTTGCTGGCCGCCGTCGCCCTGGCCGCCGTCGCCCTGCCCGCCGCAGCGGGCGAGCCTCGCGGCGCCGGCGAACCGGTGCTCGTCCTCGCCGCTTTCCCAGGCGCCGGCGGCATCGACAAGCGCGCCATCGACCTCGTCGTCGCCCATATCCGCCCCGTCGGCGTCCGCCTTCAGATCGTCCGTCCCAGCACGCCGAGGCCCGTGCTGCAGACGCTCCTCCCCGAAGCCAACGCGCTCGCCGACGCGTGGGACGCGCGGGGAGTGCTCTGGATCGACGCCGGGGCGAGCGACGAGCTCGCCTTGTACGTGGTCGAGCGCGACGGCGAGCAGATCTACGGCCGCCGCATCCCGGTCTTGCCCGGGCAGACCGCCACCGCCCTCGAGTCGCTCGCCAACATCGCCGGCGCGGTCGCCGAGGAGCTCCGCGAAGGCCACGTCGCCGGTCTGGCCGAGGTGAAGGTCGCCGCGATCGGGCCGGCTCCAGCGGCTCCTCCCGAGCCCGACGCTGCCCCCGAGCTCGCCGCGTCCCCCGCGGCGCCCGCGGGCGCCGCGGCCGCGGGCGCCGCGCCGGACCTGCAGCCGCCCGCGGGCCCGCCGTCGCCATCCACGGGCGCCCGCCGCGAAGCGAGCCCGCTGCCCACGTTCGCCGTCCTCGCCGGCTACTCCGGCGCGAACTTCAGCAGCGCCGCGCCCTGGCAGAGCGCCGCCGCGCTCCGCGCCTCCTGGGCGCCGGTCGACTACGCCGTCCTCGGCCTGGGGTACGAGCTGATCCCCTCGACCTCCCTCGGCGACGAGCAGTCCACGTTCGCGCTCTCGCGCCACCCGGTGATCACGACCGGCCAGGTCCGCCTCAGGCTCCCCCTCGGCCTCGACCTGCAGCTCGGCGCGCGCGCCACCGTCGATATCGTCGAGCGCGTCCCCGAGGAAGGCACGACCCAGCAGGCGCTCACGGAGCCACCACCGTTCCCTCCACCTCCCGGTCATGGCCCGCCACCGCCGCCCCCGTGGCGGTGGCCGCGGATGTTTCCGCAGCAACTGCCGCCGCCGGAGGCCCGCACCGACGTGCTCGTGAGCGTCGCGCCGGTCGCGGAGCTCGGGGTCCCGCTCACCGGGTGGCTCCGCCTCAAGACGACGCTGGGTGTGGACGTGCTCCTGACGGACCCTGACGCCACCGTACACCCGGCCCTCGCGCTTTCGGCCAATCCGGTGCGGATCCTCGCCGGCGTCGGGCTGGAGCTCGGCCTCGACCTGCCGGCCCCGCCGGCCCCCGCGGGCATGGTCAGGAAGTGACCACCCGCGCCGCATGACCCGACACGAAAGGAAAATTGACCCGCTTCGGGCCGTGCGTCGCACCAGGTCGAAGCGATGGACGCTGAGCACGCGCGAGCTCTCTCCAGGAGCCTCGGCCCCCTGCCCGAGCCGCTCCTGGCCAGCGCCATGACGCGCCCCGTCCCCGCCCCGCCGCCTGCCCCGTCACCCGCCGTGTCCTCGCCGTCTGACCTCGAACGGATGCGCCACGCCGGCGCGGGTGACCCGGAGGCCCAGGCCTGGCTCATGACGCACGTGATCTCGCGGGTCCGCCGGATCGCGCGGACGTTCCTCCGCAGCGCGGCCGACGCCGACGACGCCGCGCAGCTCGCCCTGCTCGCGATCCTCGAGAGCGCGTCGAGCTACCGCGGCGACGCCGCCGTCGAGGCCTGGGCCAGGCGCGTCGCCGTCCGGACGATCCTCCGGTACGCAAGGCAGCAGCGCAGGGAAGGCGCGCCCGTGGCCCCGGAGAGCGCGATCGACGAGGAGATCGCCCAGGCGCCGCACCAACCCCCGTTCGAGGCCCTCCCGCGCGAGGCGCGCGCGTACCTCGACGAGCTGCCGGAGGCGCAGCGCCACGTGATCCTCCTGCACCACGCGCTCGATTACTCCATCGAGGAGATCGCCGGAATGACCGAGGTCAGCGCCGATACGGTGAAGAGCCGGCTGCGCCTCGGGATCGGCGCGCTCCGCAAGCAGGTGCGACAGGACCTCGCCGTCGGCCGGAAGAGAGCATCATGACAGGGACGCAGAAGTCCGAGATCGATCTGGACCTCCTGCCCGCGATCCTCGCCGCGGAGGCGCGCGGCGAGCCGGTCCGCCCCGAGGACGCGGAGCTCCTCCGCCGCGCCGAGCAGGACGACCCCGAGCTCCGCGGCGAGGCGCCGCTCTGGGCCGCCATCGGCAGGCTCGGCGACGCGCGCGGCGACGGCCGCGAGCTCAGCGACGCCGCCATGCTGCAGCAGGTGCTCGCGCGCGCCCGCCTCGGGCCCGGGGGCGCCCGCGTCGAGCCCCGAGCCGCTCGCCTCGACCCGAGGGGCGCCCGCGTCGAGGCCGCGCCCGAGAGCACGGCGCGGCTGCGCGCGGCGCCTCGGCCGATGCTGCGGCGCGGGATCGCCGGGTCGCTCGCGGGCGTCGCCGTCGCGGCGACGCTCCTGGCCGCGCTCGCGGCGGAGCTGTTCGACGGGCCCGCGCAGGCGCCCCCGCCGGCGCCGAACGGGAGCGAGACGCTCGATCCGAGCGGCGCACGGCGCACGGTCCTGAGCCTCCCCACGCTCTCGGTGCCGGAAGCGCCTCCGCCAGGCGCCGGCGCGCCCACCGGCGGGCCCTCACCAGGCGCCGGTGAGCCCTCGCCAGGCGCCGGCGCGCCCTCGCCAGGCGCGAGCGCGCCCACCGGCGAGCCGCCGCCCGGCGCGAGCGCGCCCGCCGCCGAGCCCTCGCCCGGCGCCGGCGCGCCCACCGGCGAGCTCGCGACCGCCAGCGCCGCCAGCGCCGTCGGGGCCCGGGATCGCGCGCAGCAGCCGCCCAGGCCGCGCGCGGAGGAGCCCGCGGCGGGCCCGCAAGCGCTGCTCCTGCGCGCGCAGACCCAGCTCGGCCAGGGGAAGAGCGCCGAGGCGAACGCCTCCTACCGCGCCCTGCTCGCGCAGTACCCGGCGAGCCCCGAGGCGCGGGCGGCCCTCGTGTCGCTCGGGCAGATCGCGCTCCACCAGGGCAAGGCGGCGGAGGCGCTCGGCTATTTCGATCGCTACCTCGCCGGCGCCGGCGGCCCCCTCGCCGCGGAGGCCCGGGTCGGCCGGGTGCAGAGCCTGCGCCGGCTCGGGCGGGCGGCCGACGAGCGCGCGGCCATCGCCGATTTCCTCGCGCGTCACGGCGAGAGCGTCCACGCGCCGCGGCTGCGCGCGCGCCTGTCCGAGCTCGGCGGCGGCTGAGCGCAGGGGCCTGACGCCGGATCGCCGGCGTCCGCGCGGTGGGGCTTCTTCAAAAAAGATTGACCCCTGATCCCGCCGCGTCGCCACCTGGCCATCGAGATGTCGCAAAACCTTTGCCGAATTGAAAAATTCCCCTCACGAGGCGGATGGCGCGCCGGTATCCTTGGCGGCGTCGTGGCCCTGGTGTCGCTCGCCTGCTCGAGCTCCGGGGGTGGTACCAACGACGCGTCGGGCTCGGGGGGCTCAGCCGGCGGCTCCGGCGGCTCCGGCGGCTCCACGGGGTCGGGCGAACCGACCGGCGACCCCACGAAGCTCGTCGGCGCCTTCCAGGTGCGCTCGTTGCCTGCTGCCGAGCCGGGTGCGGCGGGCAGCACGTCGGTGATCGGGAAGATCTACGACGGCCCCACGCCCTCGCAGATCGTCTGGGAAGTGCAGGCCGAGGAGGGGGGCTGTCAGATCCTCACGCCGCGCGTCCCGTTCTGCAACGAACCCTGCGGGGGCAGCGCCGTCTGCGTGGAGGACGACACGTGCCAGGCCTACCCGGCCGCGCACAGCGCCGGCGACGTGACGGTGACCGGCTTGAACCTCGAGTCGGGCGCGGCGTCCCTCGTCATGAGCCCCACGGCGAACAACTACCAGCCTCCCGCCGGCGTGAAGCTCGGCTACCCGCCCGCCGACGAGGGCCAGGTGATCCGCCTCGAGGCCAGCGGCGATTACTTCAGCGCCTTCACGGTGGAGGCCAGGGGCGTGAGCCCCCTCGATCTCCTGAACGAGACGATAGAGCTCGATCCCGATCAGCCCTTGCAGCTCGCGTGGACCCCGCCGGGGCAGGCCGACATTGCCAGGCTCCACGTGAAGCTCGACATCAGCCATCACGGGGGCACGAAGGGGATGATCGAGTGCAACGTCGATGACACCGGCTCGCTCGATGTCCCGGCATCACTCGTCAAGCAGCTCCTCGACCTCGGCGTCGCGGGCTTCCCGACGATCATCGTCACGCGCAGGTCCGTGGGCTCCACGACGATCCCGCCCGGCCGGGTCGATCTGGTCGTCTCGTCCCAGATCGAGCAGGCGGTGGTGATCGCGGGGCTCACGTCGTGCAACGACGACTCGCAGTGCCCCGAGGGCCAGACCTGCCAGAGCGATCTCACCTGCAAGTGAGCCTCGCCGATCCGCGGCGCGGCCGACCGTCTAGCTTAACAAGGAAAAGGACACAGAGACCATGACACGCACTTATCGCCCCTTGCTGCTGCCCCTCACCCTCGCGCTGCTCTCCCCCGTGGTCGGCTGCTCCGGTTCGGACTCGGATGTGGGCGCCTCGGGCGACAGCTCGACAAGCACCTCGTCCAGCTCCGGCGGCAACACCACCTCGTCCAGCTCCGGCGGCAACACCACCTCGTCCAGCTCCGGCGGCAACACCACCTCGTCCAGCTCCGGCGGCAACACCACCTCCTCGTCGTCCAGCGGCGACACCACCTCCTCGTCGTCCAGCGGCGACACCACCTCGTCGAGCTCGGGCGGGACGACCGAGAAATTCAGCTTCTTCGTGACCAGCCTCGTCGCCCTGCAGGAGCTGTCGGGCTCCCAGGACGGCTTCGGCGGCGATCTCCGCTTCGGAGAGACGGGCCCCGGCGCCGGGCTCCGCGGCGCGGACAAGATCTGCGCGACCATCGCCGAGAAGAGCCTCCCCGGCGCGGGGAGCAAGCCGTGGCGCGCCTTCCTGAGCGCCGTCGCAGGGGAGGACGGCAAGCAGGTCAACGCGATCGATCGGATCGGCGAGGGTCCCTGGTACGACCGGCTCGGCCGGCTGCTCGCCAACAACAAAGAGGAGCTGCTCAACGACCGCCCCACCGCGGCCGACCCTGCGATCATCGACGATTTTCCGAACGAGGACGGCGTCCCCAACCACCAGCCCGATCCGAGCCAGCCCGAGGTGGACAACCACGACATGCTGACGGGGACGAACGACCAGGGACAGCTCTACAGCGCGACCGCGACCTGCAAGGACTGGACGGCCAAGTCGGGCGACTCGAGCGAGGGGCGGCCGCGCGTCGGTCACTCGTGGCCCAGGAACTTCGGAGGTGGCGGGGGCTCCACCTGGCCCGCCGGCAGCAGCGGCGCCGGCGGCCCCGGCGGCAGCAGCGGCGCCGGCGGCCCCGGCGGCAACATCAACATGGCCAACTGGATGTCATCGCTCGACGAGTCAGGGTGCGCGCCGGGCATCAACCTCCTGGAGCAGGGGGGACCACTACCCGGCGCGGTCACCGTCGGGTCCGGCGGCGGTTACGGCGGGTTCTACTGCTTCGCGCTGACGCCCTGACGCCCTGACGCCCTGACACCTCGACGCCCTGACACCTCGACGCGGGATGACCGGCGCGCGCCGCTCCTCGGTCAGCATCCTTATCTCAGGAGGAATCATGTACAAAGGCACTCGCATCACGTCGATCGTCGCGCTCGCCTTGCTCGCCTCGGCGCTCCCGGGGGCGTGCGGCGGCGGCTCGGACGACACCGGCGTGACCGGAGAGGTCTGCGAACGCAAGGACGCCGATGAAGCCACGGAGTTCCTGAAGCGCGTCGGGTGCGCCGCGGACTTCGAGGCGCTCGCTTCGGTGCCCATCGACGCCAGCTTGCCCGGCGCGCGGTCGGTCAAGGTCGTGCTGGATCAAGCCGATCAGAACGCGCTGTATTTCCAGAACAGCGTTCTCTACAAGATCCACTACGACTTCGTGTCATCGCACCTCTCCGGCGACGCGCTGCCCCTCGTCCCGCCCCTCGCCGAGTTCAACGCGACCGAGTACTTCACGCCGGATCGCCGCTTCGTCCTCGGCGCGGCGACGCACTACGAGGGTCCCGACGTGTGGGCCCTCGAGCTCTCCCCCTACGACACCGCGTCCGCGGACATGATCGCCACCCTGTTCAGGGCGGTCAAGGCGGCCTCCTTCTTCGGGTCGAAGCTCGCCTTCCACCCCACGTCGGAGGCCGTCGCGGCCGAGGCGAAGAAGCTCCCCACCGACATCCCCGTGATCAGCACCGACGATCTCTACGCCGGGATCGACTACCAGCCGCTCTCGCTGGGCACGGCGGTGGGCCGGCTCCACTTCGCGAAGGCGGCGGATCTCGACTCGGAGTACCTGTCCCACCAGGACATCGCCGTCCTCGACCAGGTGCCCAACGACATCTCGGTCGTCCAGGGGATCATCACCGAGGAGTTCCAGACGCCGCTCTCGCACGTCAACGTGCTCTCCCAGAACCGGCGCACGCCCAACATGGGACTGCGCAACGCGATGAGCCACCCCGACCTGCTCGCGCTGAAGGACAAGCTCGTCGAGCTCACCGCGGGGCCGTCGTCCTGGAGCGTCCGCGAGGTCACCGAGGCGGAGGCCGAGGCGTTCTGGGAGGCGCACAAACCCACGCCCATCACGCTCCCCGAGCTGGATCTGACGGTCACCGATCTGCGCGACATCGAGGAGGTGACCCCGGAGCCGGCGGAAGGCGAGTCGCTCCGGGACGCGATCAAGAAGTCCGTCCTCGCCTTCGGCGGCAAGGCGGCTCACTACTCCATCCTGGCCAGGACCCCCGAGGTCCCCATCCAGAAGGCCTTCGCGATCCCGGTGTACTACTATGACCAGTTCATGAAGCAGAACGGGTTCTACGTCCAGATCGACTCGATGCTCGCCGACCCGAAGTTCACCACCGACGCCGCGACCCGCGACGAGCAGCTGAAGGCGCTCCGAGACGCCATGAAGAGCGCGCCGCTCGACGCCGAGTTCCAGGAGATCCTCAAGGCGAAGATGGAGGCGGACTACCCCGGGCGCCCGATGCGCTTCCGCAGCAGCACGAACAGCGAGGATCTCGATGGGTTCCCGTGCGCCGGATGCTACGACTCCAAGACGGGCGATCCGGCGGACTGGGCCGATGTGGAGGACGCCATCCGCAAGGTCTACGCCAGCGCCTGGCAGCTCCGCACCTTCGATGAGCGCACCTATTACGGCATCGATCACAGGTCCATCGGGATGGCGTTGCTCGTGCACCCCAACTTCCCGGACGAGGAGGCGAACGGCGTTGCCGCGACCAACAACCCGTTCGACACGGCCGGGGTCCAGCCTGCCTTCTACGTCAACGTGCAGACGGGCGGCGACGTGGAGGTGGTGGCCCCGCCCGCCGGCGTGACGAACGAGGCGTTCCTCTACTTCTTCAGCCAGCCGAACCAGCCCGTCACGTACCTGAGCCGATCGAGCCTCATGCCGGAAGGCCAGGCGGTCCTCTCGGCGGCGCAGGTTCATCAGCTCGGCGTGGCGCTCGACGCCATCCATGCGCGGTTCTCTCCCGCCTACGGGCCCGCGGCAGGGAACACCGGCTGGTACGCGCTGGAAGTGGACTTCAAGTTCGACGACGACGCGAACCCCGACGAGCCGCCGACGCTCTACATCAAGCAAGCGCGCCCCTACCCTGGCCGCGGCGCCGCCTCCGAGGCGCCGTGACGCGGACGCGCGTGGATCGCGTGGATCGCGTGGATGGAGATGGGCGCGCGCCGCGTCCGGCGATCGCCCCGGGAAAGAGCGGCTCGCCGTGATAGACTGGCTCGGATGGGTCACCCAGGGGAGCGCCACGGACTTCCGCACGGCGGTCGTGGCGCTCCTGCTGGCGTTCGGGCTCGGCCAGGCGGTCGCGCTCGTCTACATGGCCACATTTCGCGGGCTCTCCTACTCCCGCTCATCCGTGCACAGCATGGCGATGGGCAGCGTCATCACGTGCATGCTGATGCTCTCCGTGGGCAGCAGCATCGCCGCCGGCATCGGCGTCGCCGTGGGCCTGAGCGCGGTCCGGTTCCGCACGACGATGCGCGATCCCCGCGACGTCATGTTCGTCTTCGCGGCGCTCGGCGTCGGCATCGCCTGCGGGCTCCAGGCGGTCGGCGTGGCCCTCGGCGGGACCGCGATCTTCGCCGCCGGAACCTTGCTCCTCCACTTCACCGGCTGGGGCTCGCGACGGCAGCCGGATGGCCTGCTCCGCTTCACCGCGCCCGCCGTGCCCGAGGTGGAGGACGCGCTCGCGAGGGTGCTCCGCGCGCACTGCCGGACCTTCTCGCTGGTGACCCTCCGGGAGGCTGCGCAGGGGACCGTGATGGAGCATGCTTACCAGATCACCGTCCTCGCGCCCGAGCTGCGCTCGGCGCTCGTCGCGAAGCTCCAGGCCATCCCGGGCGTGCAGGACGTCTCTCTCATGCTTCAGGAGCCGACGCTGGATCTCTAGCGGCCGAGGTCCATCGCGGAGGATGCCTGTCGGTCACGCCCTCGTGGGCCCTCTCGCTTCGTTGACGCAGCCGCCGTCGTCATCACCGCGCAAGGATCATCGATGTACAGCTACCCGCGACTCCGCTCGGCGCTCCAGGACGCCGCCCCCGCGATCACCTTCGTGCTCACGCTCGGAGCCGCCCTGTGGCTCCACCTGGGCAGCGGCCCGCACGGGCGGGTCTTCGGCTACGCGGAGGCGCTGCCCGAGGTGCTCTCGCCGGTCGAGACCGCCCGGGTGGCCTCCATCGAGGTGACCGTCGGCGAGGAGGTCGAGGCCGGGCAGATCATCGCGACGCTGGACACGTCGGTGATCGACGCCGAGATCGCCGTCGCCAAGGCGGAGAAGACCCAGGTCGAGGCCGATCTGAACATGGAGCTCGCCGTCCTCGAGCAGGAGCTCGACACGAACCGCGAGACGGTCGAGCGCCACCTCGCCATCCACCGCGAGGAGCAGCGCCGGGCGGTCGCCGAGGCCAAGGTGCTGGACAGCGAGATCTCGCGGATGAAGGCGCTCGTCGAGAACCGGCAGGCGGTGCTCGACGACCTGACGAAGCTCGACCTGCAGCACGCGACGGTCGCGGCGATCGCCAGCGAGAAGCCGCGGACGCTGAGCGTCCTCACGGAGCAGCTCAAGGCGACGGAGCGGCGGCGGAACGGCCTCCGGGATCGGACGTCGGGGCTGACGGCGAAGCTCGACGCCGACGTGCGCGTCGCGACGGAGAACATCGCGATGCTCGAGCAGCGGCGCGCGAGCTACGTGCTGCGCGCCGCGAACGCGGGGCGCGTCACCTCCATCGACAGGCAGCCCGGCGACGTGGTCCCGGCAGGAATGCCCCTGGTGCAGCTCCTGAGCGCGCGCACGGGCGCGCGCGCGGTCGCCTGCGTCCCCGAGCGCTTCGCCCTCGGCGTCAGCGACGGGGACGCAGCCAAGCTCTACATCCGCGGCCAGCTCAGCGACCCGATCCCGGGCACGGTCATCGCGGTGGGCCCGCTCGTCTCCCAGCTCCCGCTGCGCTGCTGGCTCACGCCGGAGATCCCCGCGTGGGGCCGCGTGGTCACCATCTCGCTGGACGCGCCGATGGCGCTCGTCCCCGGCCAGGCCTTCGACATCACGTTCGACGCGCGCCGCGGCGCGGCGGCCGCCCAGCCGCCGCCGAAGCCCACCGCCACCACGCCGAAGCCCGGCGCCGCGCCCAAGGCCGGCGCCGTCGCGGCGCAGTCCCCCATGAAGGTGCCCCCGACCCTGGCGCGCCGAACGCGCTTCGAGCCGTCCGGCGTCCTCGCGCGCCCCGGCGAGTCCCGGTACCTCCTCGTCAGCGACGACACGGGCCACGAGCAGAACAACGAGGGCGCGCCGTGGCTCTTCGCGATGTCCGCGGGCGGCGCCGTCGCCGCGGATCCGGTGCCGGTGAGCGGCGTCGACGAGCTGAGCGACGTCGAGGGGATCGCGGCCGGGGACGCGGGCGAGATCTACCTCCTGTCGTCGCAGAGCTACAGCAAGAAGGGGAAGCGCAAGCCGGAGCGGACCGCGCTCCTCCGCCTCCGCCAGGACGGCCAGGGCTTCCGCGTCGACGGCGGGATCCACCTGGCCGAAGTCCTCGACGCGGACCCCGCGCGCGCCGCGGCGCTCGGCCTCCCCGACGGGACGCGGGCGCTCGACATCGAGGGCCTCGCCTTCCGGCAGGGCGCCCTGTACCTCGGGCTGAAGGCGCCGCTCGACGCGCAGGGCAACGCGATGATCTGGCGGGTCGGCTCCCCGAGCGCGCTGTTCGGCGGGGAGGGGGCCGCGGCGGTCGAGGCCGCGAGCGCGAAGAAGAAGCATCGGATCGCGGCCGAGGCGGCGCGCTTCGACGCGGCCCGCGTCTCGCTGTGGGCGCGCGCGCGCGTCGACGTGGAGGTCGCCGGGAAGCCCACGCCGGGCGGCATCTCGGAGCTCGTCTTCATGCCGGACGGCGCGCTCGCCATGACGTCCACGCCCTCGACGGCGGACGGCGACGCCGGCGCGCTGTGGCGGGTGGATCGCCCCGAGGGCGGCGTCCTCTCGCCGCGCCTCGTCCAGCGGTTCCCGGGGCTCAAGCCCGAGGGGATCACGCCGTCGCTCACGCCGGGCTCGCTGACGATCGTGTTCGACGCCGGCAGCGCCATGCCCTCGTTCGAGGAGCTCTCGTGGGGCCCGTGAGCCAGCGCCGCCGCCGCGCGGCGATCCCCGTCATGTTGCTCTGCGCGGCCCTCTCGGGCTGCTCTTCCCCGCCGAGGCCGGCGGCGTCCGACCGCGCGATCGCCCTCTACCGCGAGGGCCGCGCGCCCGCCGGCGCGCCGGCGCTCCGCCGCGCGGGCCCGGGCGCGCGCCCGGGAGGCGCGGCCAGCGCGGCGCCGCTCGCGATGACGGTGGAGGACGCCGTCGCTTGGGCGAGAGACCACAGCGCCGAGCTCGCCGCGCAGAACGCTCGCGCCGAGGCGGCCGCGGCGCAGGTCGACGCGGAGGACCACCTTGAGAACCCGGAGCTCCGCATCACGAACATCGAGCTCCAGCGCATCCGCGAGCGCGAGCCGCGCGTGAGCACCGCGCTCCGCTTCCCGGTGACCCGCCCTGGCGAGGTCGACGCGAACGTCGCGGAGGCGCGCGTGGACGAGGCCAAGGCGCTCGCCGAGGCGCGCGAGATCGAGATCGCCCTCGAGGCCGACGTCCGGTTGCTGTTCGACGAGGTGCTGCTCTTCGACGCCGAGATCGAGGCCGCCGACGCGGTGGCCGAGGCGCGAAGATCGCTCGCCACCTGGATGAAGGGGCAGCTCGCCGCCGCGCGGACGACGGCGGTCGACGAGGCGATGACGGAGCTCACCGCCGTCGACGCGGAGCAGGACGGCGTGGATCTGCGTGCGCAGCGGAGCGCGGCGCTCGCCGCGCTCCTGTCGCGCATGGGGCTCGATCCCGCGGTGCCCGTGCGCCTCCTCGGCGCGCCGAAGAGCGCGTGGCCTCCCCCGGAGCTCCCCACGGAGGAGCAGGCCGTCGAGCTCGCGCTCAAGCGCCGCCCCGAGATCGAGCTCGCGGCCGCGCAGGGCGACGCGGCGGACGCGGCGCTCCACGCCGAGCGCGCCGCGCGGTGGCCCTGGCTCTCCTTCGTCGAGGTCGGCTACGACTTTCGGCGAGAGAACGAGCTCGGCCTCGGGTGGACGTTCGGGCTCGGCGTCGAGCTGCCGCTGTTCGACACGCACCGCCCGGCCGTCGCCGCGGCGGACGCGGCGCGCAAGGCGGAGCAGCGCTCGCTCGGCGCCGCGGTCGAGCTCGTGACGCGCGAGGTGCGGACGAGCCTGGCCGAGGCCCAGGCCACCCGGGCCCTCGTGACCGAGCTACGGCGCCGGATGACCCCTGCCGCCGAGCGCGCAGGCGTCGAGGCGCAGCGGGCGATCGAGGGCCGCAACGTCGACGTGGGGCGGGCGCTCGAGGTCGACGAGCGCCGCGTGCGCCTGGAGCTCCGGCTGCTGCGCTTCGTGCGCCGCTACTGGACCGCGGTCGGCGAGCTCCGCCACGCCGTCGGCGGCCGGCTCCCCGCCGAGGCGGGCGACCATCGCCGGAAGACGGAGAGTAGGAGAGATGCTCCACAGTAGGCCGGGAACGATGCGCTCCTTTCATGCGCCCGCGGTCCTCGCGCTCGTCGCGGCGAGCCAGGGCGGCTGTGTGCCCCTCGACCCGGGCAGCGACGTGGTCTTCGATCGGACGGCGCTGCACGAGATCGCGATCACCATCGACGAGGCCCACCTGGGGCAGCTCCGCACAGACCTCGACAACCGCGTCCCGTGCACCATCGTCTACGACGGCGACGTCGTCAGCGGCGCTGGCATCCGGCAGAAGGGCAACTCGGCCGTGGATCTGTCCGAGAAGCCGAGCTTCAGCGTCAAGTTCGACGAGTTCGATGAAGAGGCGAACCTGCACGGGCTCAAGAAGCTCCTGCTGAACAACTCCAAGCAGGACCCGAGCCTCCTTCGCGAGCAGATCGGCGAGGTTCTGCACGACCGCGCCGGCGTGCCCGCGGCGCGCACCGCGCACGCGGTGGTGAGCGTCAACGGCGTGGACAGGGGGATCTACGTCGTCACCGAGGCCATCGACAAGCGGTTCCTGCGGCGGCACTTCGGCGAGGTGAACGACGAGGGCGCGCTCTACGAGGGCCCGTGCTGCGGCGACTTCGCCGAGGACATCGACGCCGTGGCGCTCGACGGCGGCGATGACGGCGGCGGGGCAGAGCTCCGCTCGCTCGCCGCCGCCATCCAGGACGCGCCGGACGAGCAGCTCGCCGCGGAGGTGAGCGAGCGCCTCGACCTGAGTCGGTTCCTCACGACCTACGCCCTCGAGGCGCTGCTCGGCCACTGGGACGGCTACGCCTACCGGGCGAACAACTACTATCTGTACGAGAACCCGGCCGACGGGCGCTTCGTGTTCATCGCCCACGGGATGGACCGCATCCTGGACGACCCGCATTTCGACACCGAGACGGAGCCCGTCGCCGTGCTCCCGCGCCGGATCCGGGAGCTCCCGGCGCTCGACGAGCGGTATCGCGCCGAGCTCGCGCGCGTCGTGAGCGCGGCGTGGGACGAGAGCGCCGTGCTCGCGGCCATCGATCAGGCAGAGCAGGTGCTCGGCAAGGCCAGCGCCGGCGACGCGACTCGAGGCGACCTGAGCGAGTTCAAGGCGCACGTGGGCGCCCTGCGCAGCGACCTCACGCTGCGCCGCGCGCTCGTCGATCCCGCGATCGTCTGCGGCGACGGCGACGTCGCGGGGCTCGAGACGTGCGATGACGGCAACACGGCGGCTGGCGACGGGTGCAGCGCGAGGTGCCGCGTCGAGCCTTGATGGGAGCCGGGCTCGGCCCTCAGCGCTGCAACCGCGCTGAACCAGATCCTCGGATTGGCATCCGAGCGCGCCAGCGCTCAAACACTACCGCTCACCTTCGCTGCGCGGGTGCTGCCGTCGACCGATGACTCGATCGTATACAGCGCTCCATGGAAGGAGATGCTCCCGTCCTCGCTCAAGCTTCCGCCGCGCAGCACGTTGGCGGCGCTCTCGTACAGAAGAAAGGGCGCGAGGCCGACGGGCAGCTCGCTCGCGAGCGTCCAGGTGCCCTCCTCGCCGCCAGAGGCGATCACGAGGTACTGCTGAGCGCCGGACGCGTCGACGAGCACGCCGAGCGTCGAGCCGCTCCGGTCGCGGGACGTCGCGCGGAAGTTGAGGTGGGCAGCGGTGGCGAGCAGGGTGGCGGAGGTGACGGGCTTCTGGGAGGTAGACATGGCTGTGTTGCACGACTCGGTTGCTAGCTCAGCGACAAGTTCACGGTTCCGTGTCATGCCGGAGATGGATGTTGTCCTCGCTTCCGGCCGCCACGGTCCAGCCTCTCACTTACGGACCGAACCCGCCGATCGAGCTCTTTGGCTGCCAGAAGAGCCCATCGTACTTCCGGGGGGATCCCGAGCGGTCCAGCCGCTGGAACGTCTCGCCCAGCTTGAGGTTCCGCTGGCGGTCGCGATCGAACGGACCGTGCGAGCCGTCCGCCGGCTCGTACAGGGACTCGCTCCTGCCGTGCACCTGGAAGCGCCAGCAGAGCCTCTGTTCAACGCCATCCACGACCCGCGATAAACACGCTTTCATGGCGACCACTTTCCTTGCGCTCAGCCGCACGGACGCGGAAGGCACGCCGGGCGCGCGCTTCCGCATGTGCATGCAGGAGCTGCCTCGAGCGGCTCTTTACGGCCTTGCCTGTCGCTCGAGCCCAACGGGTCCAGGCGGCATCGCTATCGACTTCGCTGCGCGAGCGTCCAGCTTCGCTGCGCAAGCGTCATCATGTACCAGAGAACGCGCCGCGGCACCACGAAAGTTGATGATATAGAGGCCGATCTGGTCGATGCGGGGCTTTTCACGATCCTGCGCTTCGGGGGCATCAGCGGCCAGAGACGACTGTGGACCGCCTCGGCAGGCGCTGGCGCGGGCTCCAGGCGGGCGATCTGATAGGCCGGGTCGACCTCGAACCAGCGCACCGCGAAGCTCGGGCTCATCGAGGACTCGTGGCGGTCGTTGTGGGAGAGCTCGCCGAGCGTCACGCTATCGAGGGCCAGCGTGTCGCGCGAGCCGTCGTCGTCGTTGAAGCTGAAGTCGCCGTAGCGGTGGCCGCACGAGCTCACGATGGCGCCGTGCAGCGGCCCCATGGTCCAGCGGCCCTCTCGCCTGGCGCGGCGCTCGCGCGCACCGGCGTGCGGCTCGGGTGTCTCGAAGACAAAATAAATGCGGCGGGCCTTCATGGCCCGCCGCGATGTTCCGACGCGACGAAGGAGCGATCAGTAACGACCGCGACCGCCGCCGCCGCCGCCGCCGCCACCGCCTGCCTGACGCTCCTGCGCCTCGTTCACCTTGAGCGAGCGCCCATCGAGCATCATGCCGTTCAGCTGCGAGATGGCGTTGTTCGCCGCCTGGGCCGAGCCCATCGTGACGAACGCAAACCCGCGCGGCTGGCCGGTCTCCCGATCGGTCGGCATCGAGACCTCACGGACCTCGCCGCTGCCAGCGAACGCGGCCTCGAGGGACTCGCGGGTGGTGCTGTACGAGAGATTGCCGACGTAAAGACGATTACCCATGACACGTTACTTTCACGGCTTGCAGCTGCGCTCGTGAGCGCTCTTCGCCTGCCATTCGATGAAGCCGTCGCGGATCGAACGGGGACGTGCCGCGCAGCGAACCCGCGCAGGCACACGGTGCGTCGTCCAGTCATCCGCGCGAGCAACGATCTCCCTCGCGTGGAGAGAGAGAGAACGCATCGTGTCGAGAGCCAGTGACGTCGTGAGGGGCCCAAGTTACTCCCTTGGGGCACCAACAGCAAGCGGTGTCTCAGCGATCTTTTCTCTTTCTTTCCGCCCGCAGCGGCAACCTGCGCGCGATCACGTGATGCGCGCGTGATGCGCGCGGGTTGCGTCCGGGGGCGCTCAACAACGTCTGCCGGCGGACGAGCTGGATGCGCGCCGCACGGCACTGTCAGCGGCCTCTCACGCGGCCAGGGAGCCGCCGTCGACCGGACGTTCACGTCGGCGGCCGACCGCGCGGTCCCATCGCCGGGCGCGGAGCCGCCGCCGGGGTGAGGCTACGCCGCCCCCGTGCTAAGGGGCCGCCATGCCGAACACAGCCGGCGACATCGACGTGGAGGCGCTGAACGACCGCCTCGCGCGGGAGCACCCGATCGACGACTACTACGACCGCGCCCCGCTGCCGATCCGGCTCATCGAGCGCGAGCGGCTCGCCATCATCCGCGGCATGCTCGGCGACTGCGCTGGCCTCGACCTCGCGGAGGTCGGCTCGGGCGGCGGGCACGTGCTCCGGATGTTCCCGCGGGCCCGCATCACGGCGATCGACGTCTCCGACGTCTTCCTCGACACCGCCCGCAAGAACCTCGCGGGCTACGACGCCCGCTTCCTCAAGGGCGAGGTCGACAAGCTCGACCTCCCCGCCGCGAGCTTCGATCGCATCGTCTGCACCGAGGTCCTCGAGCACACCGTGGATCCCGCCGCCGTCCTCGCGGCCATCGCGCGCCTCTTGCGCCCCGGCGGCGTGGCCGCGATCACGGTGCCGAACGACCCGCTCATCGGGCGGCTGAAGGGCATCGTCCGCCGCACGCCCGTCGGCTACCTCCTGCGGGATCGCATCCAGTGGGGCGGCGACGCCTACCACCTGCACCAGTGGACCCCCGACGAGTTCGGCCGCCTCCTCGACCGCCATTTCCGCGTGACCGAGCGCCGCGCGGCGCCGCACGGCGCGCTGCCGATCCGCGCGTGCTTCCGCTGCGTCCCCCGGTGACTCCTCCCGCGCGCCGGGCCGCCCAGCGCGCCCCTCGCCCTGCTGTGGTGTCTCCTTCAAGGCAAGATAGGCGAACACACCATGTCCGAACCCCGAACCGAGCGTGCTCCGGAGGCGCCGATCGAGCTCTCCGTCCTCGTGCCCTGTCTCAACGAGGAGCTGAACATCCCCGAGCTCACCGACCGCATCCTCGGCGTCTTCCGCGAGGGGGCGCTCACGGGCGAGCTCATCCTCGTCGACGACGGCTCGACCGACGGCACCGCCACGACGATCCGCGCGCTCATGGCCGCGCACCCCGGGCTCGTCGTGGGGTGCTTCCACCCGCAGAACCGCGGCATCACCGCGGCGTGGCGCACCGGCGCCGCCGCCGCCCGCGGCAAGCTCGTCGCCACCATCGACGCCGATCTCCAGTACCAGCCCGAGGACCTCCTGCGCCTCCGGCGGGAGCTCTACGAGCACAGCGTCGATGTCGTCCAGGGCTGGAGGAGCGCCGTCGGGCGCCGCAGGGACCGCCGGTACCACCTGAGCCGCGGGTTCAACACGCTGCTGAACACCACCTTCGGGATGTCGCTCCAGGACAACAAGAGCGGCTTCGTGATGTGCGCTCGAGAGGTGTTCCAGGATCTCCTGACGTACAAGGGCAGCTATTTTTACTGGCAGTCCTTCGTCCTGGTCGCCGCCCACGCGAAGGGCTACTCGTACAAGGAGGTCGAGACGCTCTTCGAGCAGCGCCGGCAGGGCGTCTCCTTCCTCGACGGGGCCGCGGCGCGCGCCGCGGTCAAGTCGTTCTACGACCTGGGCAAGGCGAGCTGGGAATACCGCGTGGGCCGGAAGCCGGCGGACATCGCCACGCAGTACCTCCGCCGCAACCCGGTGGTCGACCGCTCGCCGGAGCGCGACCCGCTCTCCACGGCGAGGTGGCGCGCGTACCTGGCCGCGTTCAACCACACCCACTGGATGATCACGCGCGACGTCGAGCACTACTACGAGACGCTGCGCAGGACGCAGTGGCTCGCGCCGTCGCAGACCCGCGAGCTCCAGGACGAGAAGCTCCGGCGGCTGCTCCGCCACTGCTACCGCAACGTGCCCTACTACCGCGCTCGCATGCAGGAGCTCAAGCTCCGGCCCGAGGACATCCGCGGCCAGGAGGACCTCCACAAGCTGCCGTTCCTCACCAAGGCGGATATCCGGCGCCACCTCTACTTCGACATCATGTCGGAGAACCACGACAAGTCGCAGGTCCTCAAGATCACGACGAGCGGCTCCACCGGCGAGCCCTTCGTCTGCTACGCGGACCGGGCTCAGCTCGAGTTCCGCTGGGCGGCGACGCTCCGGGCGCAGGAGTGGACGGGCTACCGCTTCGGCGACCCCACGGTGCGGCTCTGGCACCAGACGATCGGCATGACGACGTGGCAGGCCGCCCGCGAGCGCGCGGACGCCGTCCTGTCGAACCGCACGTTCATCCCGATCTTCGAGCTGTCCGACGACAACCTGGGCGAGATGATCGCGAGGATCGCCGGCGCGCGGCCGGTGCTCATGGACGGCTACGCCGAGGCGCTCGATTTCCTGGCCCATTACGTCAAGAGCACCGGAAAGGTCGCGGCCCGGCCGCGCGCGATCATGTCGAGCGCGCAGACGCTGCCGCTGCCGAGCCGCCGGCTCATCGAGGAGGCGTTCGGCTGCAAGGTCTTCGACAAGTACGGCAGCCGCGAGTTCTCGGGCATCGCGTACGAGTGCGACGCGCACGAGGGCCACCACGTGGTGGCCGAGGGGTACATCGTCGAGGTCCTGCGCGACGGGCGCCCCGCCGAGCCGGGGGAGATCGGAGAGGTCGTGATCACCGATCTCAACAACTTCTGCATGCCGTTCGTCCGCTACCGCATCGGCGATCTCGCCGAGGCGATGTCCCCGTCCGCGCCGTGCCCCTGCGGCCGCGGGGCGCCGCGCGTCGGCCGCATCGAGGGGCGCGTCCAGTCCATCATCCGCGGGACGGACGGGCGCTATCTGCCCGGCACGTTCTTCGCGCATTACCTCAAGGAGTTCGATTACGCGATCAAGCGCTTCCAGGTGGTGCAGGAGGAGCGCGACGCCATCACCTTCCGCGTGGTCAAGGGCGGGCGGTTCTCGCAGCAGGTCCTGGACGAGGTGCTCGCGACGTTCCGCCATCACCTCGGCGAGCGGATGCGCATCGACGTCGAGTTCGCCGACGACATCGCGCTCGTCCGCACGGGCAAGCACCTCGCGAGCGTCTCGCGCCTCAACGTCGATTTCCAGCGCGCCGCGCCGGCGGAGATCCTCTCGTCCGGCCTGAACGGCGCGGGCGCTTGACCGGGGGCTCCCGATGACAGCGACGAGCCGCCGCGTGGTGACGGTCTCTCGGCCGGGCGTGAGCTACGGGGGCAGCGCGCCCTATGGCCCGCCGAGCCCGGTCTACGAGGCCGTCGAGGCGCTCTTCCGCCGGCTCGGCCTCGACGCGGCCCGCGCCGGCACGCCCGCGTGGAACCCGCTCGGCGACCTGATCGCGCCGGGGGACCGCGTCGTCGTCAAGCCGAACCTCGTCTCGTCGAAGAACCTTCACCAGAAGATCACGGGCGAGCGGCTCGCCGCCTCCAGCACGCACGGCTCGCTGCTCCGGCCCGTGCTCGACTACGCGCTCCGCGCCGCCGGCCCGCGCGGGAGCGTGCGCGTCGTCGACTCCCCGGTCGAGGGCTGCGAGATCGAGAAGGTCGCCGGCCCGCTCGGCATCTTCGACGTCATCGGTCACCTCAGGGCCCAGGGGCATGACGTCGATTTCATCGACCTGCGGTATTTCCGGATCGCGCCGGTGTTCGCGCTCGACGACGTGCGCCGCTTCGGCCGCTCCTGGAACCTCGGCCTGCTCCTCCGCCGCCGACTGCCCGGCGATCCGCGGGGCTACCGGGTCGTCGATCTGGGCTCGAGCAGCTTCTTCGCCGGCGCGGGCGCCCCGCGCAGCGCCGCGCTCCGCTTCCACCGCAGCCATTACGCGACGCCGGTGCCGCACCACGCAGGGCAACGGCACGAGTACAGCATCCCCCAGACGCTCCTCGACGCGGATGTCGTCATCAACCTCCCCAAGCTGAAGACGCACAAGAAGACGGGTATCACGCTGTCGTTGAAGAGCGTGATCGGCCTGACGAACGAGAAGTACTGGCTCCCGCACTTCACCGAGGGTGATCCATCGGTCGGCGGCGACGAGTTCGATCGGCCTCAAGGCCTCGGAGACGCGGTGGAGAACAAGCTCAGCCGGTTCCCGCTCCCCGGCGATCACTCGCTCGTCGCGCGCGCGCCGCGGCTCGGGGCGCCGCCGAAGGTCATCGATGGCAGCTGGGAGGGGAACAACACGCTCTGGCGGACGATCCTGGATCTCAACCGCATCCTGTTCTTCGCGGACCGCGGCGGCGCGCTGCGCGGGGAGCCGCAGCGGCGGTACCTGACGATCGTGGACGGCATCGTCGCGGGTGAGGGCGAAGGGCCGCTCGGGGCGACGCCCGTGCGCGCAGGGCTCCTGCTCGGCGGGTTCGATCCGGGCCTCGTCGACGCGATCGCCTCGCAGGTGATGGGCTTCGATCCGGCGCGGATACCGCTCGTGCGGGAGTCGCTGGGCGGGGTGCTGCTCCCTGGCAGTCGCCTCGACGAGGTAGAGCACATCGTCGACGGGCCCGCGCCGACCCACCGGTTCAAGCCGCCGCGGAGCTGGCCGTCGCTGCTGCCGGACGCGGCCGGCGCGCCGCGCGTCACGGTCGCTCCGCCGCGGGCGCGAGCGTCCGGTGAATCGCGTCGATCGCGAACGTGACGTAGGCCCGCCCCTCGGACCGATCGAACCCCTGGTTCGAGAGGTGCTGGTGGAACGGCCGGAAGTGTAGCGCGCCGAGGAAGAGGTCGGCCGCGTGCTCCGGGCGGACCGGGCGCAGCAGGCCGCGGGCGATCGCTCGCGAGAACCACGCGACCACCTCGCGCCGCGCGCGGACCGGCGGCAGGTCCTCGCGCCGGTCGGCCATGGACTCGACGTGCATGCCGGCCGAGCGGAGCACCGCGAGGCACGGCACGATGCGCTCGAGGTAGGCGGAGAGCTCCTCGGCGAGCTCGAGGAGCTGGATCCGCGCGTCGCGGTCGTCCGGGCCCGCCCGCGCGCGCGCCATCCACGGCGGCTCGAAGGGCGGCAGCAGCGCGGCGCGCAGGAGCTGCTCCTTGGTGCCGAAGCGCTGGAACAGCACCCCGTGCGAGACGCCGAGCCGCTCCGCGATGAGCGTCGTCGAGACGCCCGCGCCGTGCTCCAGAAAACACGCGCGTGCCTCGTCGAGGATCTGCGCGTCGGTGATGTTACGCGGCCTTGCCATTCATAAGTATCATGATACTTACTGCGTGACGTCACAATGACTTTCAGGTGACGGTCCAGCGGACGCTGTCGTCGCGAGCGAGGCGCTGCCCGGAGGGCGGGCGAGCGCCGGGGAGCGCGACGCGGCGGAAGCAGCCTTTCTTGGCCGAAGGAGATGCCTGATGCTTGTTCATCGCTTGAGCCAGCTGTCCCGAGCCGACCTCGCCAGGGCGGGCGGCAAGGGCGCCAACCTCGGTGAGCTGATCCAGCTCGGCCTGGCCGTGCCGCCCGGGTTCGTTGTGAGCGCTGACGCGTACGCGGAGCAGGCGCGCGCATGGGGGCTCGCCGAGCGCCTCTCGGCGCACCTCGCCGCGAGCCGCTGGGAGGCGGCGGCCTCGGAGGCCGCGGAGCTCTTCGAGCGGGGCGCGATGCTGCCCGCGATGGAGAGCGCGGTCCGAGACGCGTACCGCGAGCTCGGCGCGCCGCCGGTCGCGGTTCGCTCCTCGGCGACGGCGGAGGACCTCGCCGACGCCTCGTTCGCGGGCCAGCACGAGACGTACCTCGACGTGGCGGGAGAGGACGGGCTGCTCCTCGCGCTGCGGCGGTGCTGGGCGTCCCTCTGGAGCCCGAGGGCCCTCGGCTACCGGGCGGCGCGGGGCATCGATCACCTGGGGGTCAACATCGCCGTGGTGGTGCAGCGCATGGTCCCGGCCGACTTCGCCGGCGTCCTGTTCACCGTCGACCCGGTGGCCCAGCGCGCCGACCGCATGCTCCTGGAGGTCGCCCCGGGCCTCGGCGAGGCCGTGGTGTCAGGACACACGACCGGCGACGTGTACCGCCTGCGGCGCGCGCCGTTCGCCGGGGCCGCGGCGCCCGGCCCGGACCGACCGAACGGGGCCGCGGGCCCCGGGGCGAACGACCTCGCGATCGACGACCGCGACCGCCGGGAGGCCGGCCGTCCCGCGCCGAGCGACGCGCTGGTGCTCGATCTGGCCCGCATCGGGCTCCGCCTCGAGGCCCACTTCGGCTGCCCGCAGGACGTGGAGTTCGCCTTCGCCGGGAGCTCCATTCACCTCCTCCAGTCGCGCCCGATCACCACGCTCGGCACGGCCGAAATCGAGCCCCTCCCTCCGCCCCCGCAGCTCAACCGCATGCAGCGGAGGATGCTCGAGGCCAACGACAACGACCGGTTCCCCGTCGCCCCCAGGCCGCTCGATCAATGGGGCTTCCGGGCGACGCTCCCCGCGATCGTGCGCATGGTGCGCTTCCTGGGGCTCGACGTGGACGAGGCCGAGGAGCGCGCGTGGGTCGGCCAGGTGTGGCGCGAGGTCCTCGTCCCACCGCAGGTGCGACCCACCCTCCGGTTGCTCCGGCTGCCGCAGAAGGTCGCGGCCAGCCTGCGCGACGACGCGATGGCGTGGTGGGAGGGCGACGGGTTCAAGCGGCTCCAGGAGGCCTGCGCGCCGGTCGATCTCCGCGCGCTGGACGACGCCGCGCTCCTCCGCCGCGCCGACCGGATCACGGAGACCACGACCGCGGTCCTGGGCGAGCGGTTCGAGAAGCGCGCCAGCGAGCTGGCCGCGATCGCCCTCCGCGTCCCGGTCGCCCTCGCCGTGGGACCGAAGCGGGCAGCGACCGTCATGCGCGACCTCGTCTCGGGCCTGCGCACCCGGACGTCCGACGTGAACCTCGCGATCTTCCACCTCGCGCGCAGGGCGGTGAGCGCCGGGCCGGAGGTCGCCGGCGCGATCCGGGAGGGGCGCCCGGAGGCCCTCCGCGAATCGGAGGCCGGCCGGGCCTACCTGGCCGAGGTCGACGCGTTCCTGGACGAGCATGGGCACCGGGAGAGCACCGGTCTGTACCTCTCGGCGCCGACGTGGCGGCAGGATCCCGCGCCGCTGTGGGGGCTCCTTCGCGGCCTGCTCGACGTCGCCGAGCCGCCGTCCGAGGAGGCCGGGCTCGCGCGTTACCGGGCCGCGCTCGAGGAGGTCACCCGCGCGCTTCGCCTCGTGCCGGGTCTGCCCGACGCGTTCCGCCGCACCCTCGAGCGGCTGCGGAGCGCGATCGTGTTCCGGGAGCGCACACACTTCGATCTGGTGCGCTCGTTCTCCGCGCTGCAGGCGATCGTGGCCGAGATCGCGCGTCGCCTCTGCGAGCGCGGGCGCCTGCCGCGCCCTGACGACGTCTTCTACCTGACGGAAGCCGAGCTCTGGGGGTGGCTGGAGGGGGCGGCGCCGCCGCTCGACGAGGTGGAGCGGCTCGTTCGACGGCGGCGCGCGACGTACGGGGTGGTCAACGCGAGGTGGCAGAAGATGTCGTTCGGGGCGGGCGCGGGAGGCGCCTCGGGCGACGAGCTCCGCGGCATCGGGGCGTCGTCCGGGGTGGTCCGCGGCAAGGCGCGCATCGTGCGGGACGAGCGGGAGTTCGAGCGGCTGAAGGCGGGGGAGATCCTGGTCTGCCGCTACACGAACCCCGCGTGGACGCCGCTCTTCACGCTGGCCGCGGGCGTCGTGACGAACGTCGGCGGCGCGGTCTCCCACGCGGCCATCGTCGCGCGCGAGTACGGGATCCCGGCGGTGCTGGGGGCTGCCGGGGCGACCGAGCGCATCACGGATGGCCAGGAGATCCTCGTGGACGGGACGGAGGGCCGGGTGGCGCTCCTGCGCCGGGGCGACCGTCAGGACGGCGCGGGCGAGCTCGCCCGTGCCTGAGCCTTCGTCGCGCCTGCCGGTGCGGCTCCTCGCCGCCATCGCCCTGTCGACGGCGCTCGCGCCGCTCAACTCCACGATGGTCGCCGTGGCGCTGCCGGAGATGTCGCGCGCGCTTCGCGTCGACTCCGGCGCGCTCCGGCAGGCGCTCGTGACGAGCTACCTGCTCACGAACATCGTCCTGCAGAGCCCCGGTGGGAAGCTCGGAGATCGCCTCGGCCACCGGCGCGCGCTCGGGCTGGGCCAGCTCCTCCTGGCGGTCGGGGCCGCGCTCGCCTACCTCTGGCCGGTGCTCCCGGTGCTCGCGGCGTCGCGCGTCGTGATGGCCGCGGGCGGCGCGATCGTGGTCCCGAGCGCGACGGCCATGCTCCGCACGGAGCTGCCGCCCGAGGTGCGCGGGCGCGCCTTCGGCGCCTTCGGGGCGGTGATGGGGCTGTCGGCGGGCACCGGACCGACGATCGGGGCGCTGCTCGTGGGGACCTTCGGGTGGACCTCGATCTTCCTCGCGAACGTCCCGGTGCTGCTCCTCTCCGCCGCGCTCGCGCACATCGGCGGGCCGCCGCGCCCCGCGGCCGTGACGCCTGCCGCGCCGCGACCGCGGTTCGACGTCGTGGGCTCGGTGCTGCTGGGTGGGTCGCTCATCGGGCTCGTCCTTGGCCTCGAGGCCGCTCACCTCCGCTGGGCCGCGGTGCTCGGCGCGCTGGGCCTTGTGCCCTTCGTGCTCTGGGAGCGGCGCGCGGCGGACCCGGTCATCGACTTCTCCCTGTTCAGGCGGCGCGCGTTCCTCGGCGGCAGCCTGCTCATCGCGCTCCAGAACTTCGCCATGTACGCGACGATCTTCGAGCTGCCCCAGGTGGCGGGGCGGCTGTTCCACGTCGGGCCGCGCGACGTCGGCACGACGCTGCTGGCCATGATGGGGACGATGGTCGTCGTCTCGCCCCTCGCGGGGCGCGGCTCCGATCGCTTCGGGCCGCGCGCGCTGGCGCTCGCCGGCTGCTCGCTCGCCCTGGCCGGCATGCTCCTGCTCGCGGCGCGGCCTCTGGGCGCGCTCACGGACGCGATCCCCGCGCTCGTGATGCTCGGCGCCGGCCTCGGCCTGACGTCCGCGCCGTCGCAGTCCGCGGCGATGAGCGACGTCCCGCGCGAGAAGAGCGGAATGGCCGCAGGCCTCACATCGACGATGCGCTACATGGGGGGCATCGTCGGCCTCACCGTGCTCGGCCTCGTCCTCACCGACCGCCCGGCGGCCGATGTGGTGAACCGCGAGCACACGATGGCCACGTCCATCTTCGGCGCGGCGCTGCTCCTGACGATCGGCTGCGCCTTTCTCCTTCCCGGCCGCGCCGCCGCGCCGGTGGCAGCCGCGGGATCACGGTAGAGCGTTTCACGAGGAGAGGCGCGAACGACTCGTCCGGCCACTCCTCGACGGTGAGCTCGGGATCACCGCAAGAGCAACCACGGTTGACGTACGCTTCATGCCGTCACGGTGAAGCGACACGTGCGTCAGTGCGGAGATGAACGAGATCTCTGGATCTCGCGCCTGGCGCACAGGCGCAGCGGCACAACACGTCACGAATTTGTGCCAAGATGCGCCGCACTTCGCCGTGCTCCGCACCGGTGCGCGCGAGCCGCCGGGAGAGGATCACGCGCCGGTTTTTGTTTGACGCCAGCAATGTGAACGCTCACAATGTCCCAGGTATCCTTCCGCTTTGCCCTGGGTAGGCCGCCATGCGGCGCCGGGCCCTCGTCCTCGTGCACATCCACCTTGAAGGTCGGGCTCTGAGGAGCTCGCTGCCCGACTGGGCATCCCTCTGGAGACCAGCATGATCACTCCCTTCGATTTGCACCGTCAGACCCTGACTCCTTCCCGTTCCCTCCTTCGTCTCTCTGCCCTCGGCTGTGTGCTCGCCGCGCTCGCCGGTTGCGCAAGCGACACGGGGGACGAGCAGCCGCCCGGTGATGGTACGGGTGGCTCGGAGAACCCGACGACGAGCGCCAGCAGCACGACAGGCGCGAGCACGAGCGCGAGCGGCACGGGTGGATCGAGCTCCGGCACGAGCACGAGCACGAGCAGCGGAAGCGACACGGGCACGGGCGGCGACCCGACGTCCGGGACCGGGGGGAGCGGCGGCGCTCCGGGGGACGGCGGCGGCGGCGCAGGCGCGGGCGGCTCGCCCGTGACCTGCGACCTGCCCACCACGTTCAAGTGGAAGTCGGGGCCTCCGGTGATCGGCCCCAAGCCGCCTGCCGGTCGCACCTTCGCCTCCGTCAAGGACCCGACGATCGTGTTCGAAGACGGCAAGTACCACGTATTTGCCACCGTGTTCGACACCACGTCGGGCAACGGGTCGTGGAGCTCCGTGTACTTGAACTTCACCGACTTCACTCAGTCGAACTCCGCGCCGCAGCAGCACATGGCGAACTGGCCCACCGGCGGCACGGTCGCGCCCCAGGTCTTCTTTTTCCGGCCGCACAACAAGTGGTACCTCATCTACCAGTGGAACGGCAGGTACTCGACCAACGACGACATCAACAACGTCAACGGCTGGAGCCGGCCCCAGTCGCTGCTCAAGGGCGAGCCCGGCGCCATGGGGAACGTCCTTGGCGCGCTGGACTTCTGGAACATCTGCGACGACAAGAACTGCCATCTGTTCTTCTCCCGGGACGACGGGAAGCTCTACCGCTCCAAGGTCAGCATCGATAAATTCCCGGCTTTCGATGGGTACGAGGTCGTCATGACGGCTCCCAGCTCGGGGCTCCTGTTCGAGGCCAGCAACGTCTACAAGGTGGATGGCACGAACAAGTACCTGCTCCTGGTGGAGGCGTTCGACAACAGCCCTCGCTTCTTCAGGTCGTGGACCTCCGAGAGCCTCGACGGCCCCTGGGCCCCCCTGGCGGACACCAAGCAGAAGCCCTTCGCCGGCCCTGCCAACGTGACGTACGAAGGCGGGGACTGGAGCGACGACATCAGCCATGGTGAGATGATCCGCTCCGCGAACGACGAGCGAATGACCATCAACGCGTGCAACATGCAGTTCCTCTACCAGGGCAGAGATCCGAACGTCGGGGGGGATTACGGCAAATTGCCGTACAAGCTGGGTCTGCTCACGCTCGAGAAGTGACTCCCCGCCCCTCCTCGAGCTCTCGGGAGGGACGTTCAGGCAGAAGCGCCGATCTCCCGATCGGCGCATCCCCAGTGAGCCCGGGGCGACATCAGCCAGGGTCGGAATCGGGGTCGACCATCGATGCGTCAGGGGCGCCGCGCGCAGGATCCGCGGCCTGAATCCAGGGGATCGCTGGACGAACGGCATTCTCCGTCTATCCTTGAGCGGTGCGCTCGGGGGAGCTCTTGGGGGGGCGCTTCCGCGTCGAAGCGCTCGCGGAGAGCGGAGGCATGGGCGCGGTCTACCGCGCCTGGGACGTCACCACCGGAAGGCGGGTCGCCGCCAAGGTGCTGCACGATCCGTCGCCGCACCACCTCGCGCGCTTCGCGCGGGAGGCCGAGCTCCTCGCCCGTCTCGCACACCCCGGGATCGTCCGGTACGTCGCCTACAGCGCCGCGCGCGAGAGCACGCCCTTCCTGGTCATGGAATGGCTGGAGGGCGAGGACCTCTCCCGGCTCCTCTCGCGTCGGCGGCTCTCGGTCGCCGAGACAGTGGAGCTCGGGGCGCGCGTCGCCGCGGCCCTGGGCGCCGCCCACGCGCTGGGGATCGTCCACCGCGATCTCAAGCCGGCCAACATCTTCCTCGTCGGCGGCCGGATCGAGGAGCCCAGGCTCCTCGATTTCGGGGTCGCCCGCCTCCCGGACATGGCGCCGATCACCGGCGCCGGGGTGCTGGTCGGCACGCCCGACTACATGGCCCCGGAGCAGGCGCGCAGCGGCGATGAGGTCGGCGCGCCCGCCGACATCTTCTCGCTCGGCTGCGTGCTCTTCCAGTGCGTCACCGGCGCGCCGCCGTTTCAGGCCGATCACCTGGTCGCCCTCCTCGCCAGGATCATCTTCGACGATCCGCCGCGCCTGTCCGAGCGCTGCCTCGGCGCGCCCCCGTGGCTCGACGCGCTGGTCTCGCAGATGCTCGAGAAGGATCCGGCGCGGCGCCCGCGCGACGGGGCCGCGGCCCACGCCGCGCTCGCGGCGCAGGAGGTCCATGGCGGGGCGAGCTCGGGACCGACGAGCTCCGCCCTCACCAGCAGCGAGCGCCGCTTCCACGGCGTCGCGGTGATCGGCCGCGCGCCAGCGTCCGCGCAGGGCGCCACCCTCTCGGTCAGCGAGGCGGACGCGGACGCCGGCGCGCTCCGGGAGGTCGCCGCCCGCTTCGAGGGGCGCCTGGAGCTGCTCGCCGACGGTACGGCGGTGCTCATCGTCGGCCGCCCGCACGTGCCCACCGACGTCGCCGCGCAGCTCGCGCGCTGCGCGCTGGCGCTGCGGGAGCGCGTCCCCGATCGCCCGATCGCGATCACGGTCGGCTGGGGCGAGCTCGGGCGCGGCCTGCCGGTCGGCGACGCGATCCAGCGCGCGGCGGGGCTGCTCCGGAGCGCGGGCCGCGCGGGCGCGCCGCAGATCCTCCTCGACAAGACCACCGCCGGGCTGCTCGAGGCCCGCTTCGAGGCAGCGATCACCGCGTCCGGCGCCGTCGAGCTGCGCGGCGAGCGCAGCGCCGCCGAGCCGTGGCGCCCGCTCCTCGGCAGGCCCACGCCCTGCGTCGGCCGCGATCACGAGCTCCGCCTGCTGGAGCAGACCTTCGCCGCCTGCGCCGGCGAGCCCGCCGCCCGGGCGGTGCTCGTCATCGGCGCCGCGGGCATGGGCAAGTCCCGCCTGCTCCAGGAGCACCTCGCGGCCCTCCGGCGCGCCGGCGCGCCCGCGGAGATCTGGGCGGGGCTCGGGGATCCGCTGCGCGCGGGCTCCATCGGCGGCCTGCTCGCGGAGGTGATCCGGGGCGCGGCGGGGATCCAGGGCGGCGAGCCGATCGAGGAGCGGCGCGCGCTCCTCCGGGCCCGCGTCGCCCGCCGCGCGCCCGAGGCGGAGCGGCGCCGGATCGAGGAGTTCCTCGGAGAGCTCGCCGGCGTCCCCTTCCCCGACGAGGACAGCCTCCCGCTCCGCGCCGCCCGGCAGGATCCCGAGCTGCTCGGCGAGCAGATGCAGCGCGCGCTGCGCGATTTTCTGCGCGCCGAGTGCGCGGCCCAGCCGGTGGTGCTCGCGCTGGAGGACGTGCACTGGGCCGATCGCGCCTCGGTCGCGGCCATCGACGCGGCGCTGCGCGAGCTCGCGGACCAGCCGCTCGTCGTGCTCGCCACGGCGCGCCCCGAGATCAAGCAAGCCTACCCCGATCTCTGGGGCGAGCGCGGGCGGCAGGAGATCTGGCTCAGGCAGCTCTCGCCGAAGGCGTGCGCGCAGCTCACGCGGGAGGCGCTGGGCGGCGCGGCCGACAGGGCGCTCGTCGATCGTCTGGTCACCCAGTCCGAGGGCCAGCCCTTCTTCCTCGAGGAGCTGATCCGCGCGACGGCGGAGGGCCGGGGCGAAGCGATGCCCGACACCGTGGTGGCGATGGTGCAGGTCCGGCTGGAGGCGCTCCCGCCCGCTGCGCGCCGGATCCTGCGCGCCGCCAGCGTGCTCGGCGAGGTGTTCTGGCGAGGCGCCGTCGCCCACCTGCTCGGCGGCGACGCCGCGCTGCTCGCGGATCACCTCTCCGCGCTCGTCACCGGGGAGCTCTGCGTCCGCCGCCGCGAGAGCCGCTTCCCCGGCGAGGAGGAGTACTGCTTCCGCCAGGCGCTCCTGCGCGAGGGCGCTTACGCGCAGCTCACCGAGGACGATCGAGCGCTCGGCCACCGCCTCGCCGCCGAGTGGCTCGAGGGCGCGGGCGAGGCCGATCCGCTGGTGCTCGCGGCGCACTGCGAGCGCGGCGGCCTGACCGCCCGGGCGGCGTCGCTGCTCGTCCGAGGCGCCGAGCTCGCGGCCGCGCGCCGGGCCTACCTCGACGCCGAGGCCTGCTACGGGCGCGCCGAGGCGCTGGTCGGCGCGCTGCTCCCTGCGGCGCGCCACGCGCGGGGCCTCGCTCGCTTCCGGCTCGGGCGCCACACCGAGGCCCTCGCCGACCTCGCCGCGGCGCGCGAGGAGGCGGCCGAGGCGTCGGAGCCAGGGGCGGAGATCGAGCTCCTCCTCGATGAGGCCATGATCCTCGACTGGACAGGCGAGTACCGGGCCGCGAGCGAGCGGGTCGAGGCCGCCGAGCGCCTCGCCGACTGGGTGGACTCCCCCCTGCTCGGCGCCCGCCTGCTCCTCGGCGTGGGCCGCTCGCTCCACCGGGACGACCGCGAGGACGAGGCCGCCATGGTGCTGTCGCGCGCCGCGGAGCAAGCCGCGCGGCTCGGGGACGAGGGCTATGAGACACACATCATCGCCCGGCTGATGCTCGGCTTCATCCTGGCCAGCCTCGGCCGGGTCGACGAGGCGGCGCGGGACCTCGACGCGGTGATCCTCAGCTGCGAGGAGCGCAGCGATCTCATGCACCTCGGCGCAGCGCTGAACAACCGCGCGCTCGCGCGGGCCCTCCAGGGCGACCGCGCCGGGATGATCGCCGACCTGGAGCGCACCATCGCGCTCGGGCGCGACCTCGGCCAGCCCGCGTTCGAGCTCGTCGGCCGCTACAACCTCGCCGAGTACCTGTATCTGATGGACGATCTCGAGGCCGCGGCGCCCCACGCGCGCGCCGTCCAGGCGATGGGGCCGCGCTGCGACGAGCACCACGCGCCGATCGCCGTGGCGCTCCTGACCGCGCGCCTGCGCCTCTACCAGGGCGACGAGGCGGGCGCTCGCGGGATCGCCCTGCGGCTGCGCGCGGCGCAGGAGGAAGCCGGCGGCGACGCGCTGAAGCCCTCGGAGGACGTGCTCTGCTCGATGATCGAGCTCGCGACGCGCGACGACGACGGCGCCGCGTGGGCCGCGCTCGAGGAGCGCTCCGCGCGCTGCTCGGTAGGGCAGGAGCGGATCGAGGTGCTCGAGGCGCGGGCCCTCGCCGCCTTCCGTCGCGGCCGGTACGTCGATGCCCGGTTGCAGATCGAGCGCGCCCTCGCGGCCGCCTCCACCACGCCGACCGTCATGGGCAGTCGCCTCCGTCGCTGGCACACGGAGCTGACGGCGCTGTCAGAATCGGACGCACCGGACAACCACCCTCGTCGCCGCTGAATCACCTTGCACGGGCGTGATAATGCGAAAAGATAGAATATTGAACCCATAGTCAACCTATGGGCGATGTTGGTGAGCCCGCGCTCGCGCGCCGCGCGCAGGGAGCCGCCGGGTATGCGCCAGAAATGGGGGGGAACCCATGTCGCTCAAGGAGAGATTCATCGTGCTTGTCTGGGCCGGGGTGCTGTCGGGCTGCGCCGCGGAGGTGGGGGACACCGAGGCGCTGGACGAGCTCGTGGGGGAATCCCAGGGAGCCCTTCTGGGCGGCAACGCGCTCAGCGCGAACGCCCTGAACCTCAATGCCTTGAACCTCAACGCCTTGAACCTCAACGCCCTGAACCTCAACGGTCTCAGCGCGCAAAACCTCGCCGCGATCCGGGATCCCGGCCCGAGCGGCGCGCTGGCGCGCGAGTTCATGCGGTATGCGACGAGCTGCGCCCTGAGGAGCACGGAGTCCTTCGCCTTCTCGTGGACGGACTCCAAGGGCACCGTCCACAACGAGCGCTACCCCGGGCTGCTCGGCGCCGCGCCCGCCTGGGCGACCGGGCCGCTCGACGAGCTCGGGCAGCGCATGGTCTCCAGCTGCGTGGCGGCGCGCGTGAACTACTATCAAATACCGGTCCTCCTCTCCGCCCGCTCGCTGCGGGATCCGCTGAAGACGCTCTCCTCGAGCCAGGAGCTCGTCGACTATCCAGATGTCGAGGGGGCCTTCTGGGGCAACCTGTTCGCGGCGCAGCCTTACCTCAACGCTTGCTACAACAGCGCGACGGTCGACAACTCGCGCTCCTACCAGCGCGACTGCGCCGCGGGCCACCTGCTGTCCGACGGCCAGCTCGTGGGGTGCGGGGTGATCCGCATGGTCGGCCCCTGCAGCCGGGTCTGCCAGACCCTCAACGGGGCCGGCCAGTACTATCCGTCCTGTGTCGACCGCCCCGGCCAGAGCACAGCGACCGTCAAGGATGTGATCACCACCGCCTTGCCCTGACCGGCGCGCCGTCAAAAGGCGCCGACCTCGCCGAGCAGCGTCCCGTTCTCGATCAGGTCCACATGGCCCCGAGGGGTCGACTCGCCCGCCGCCCAGCGCGATTCGAAGGAGAGCTCGAATGCGCCGCCGCACCCGGCGCAGCCGTCCCCCGATCCGCGGCCGGCGTACACGTCCGGGAACGGGCTCTCGTCGAGGCGGTACGCCGCCACCGGTACTTTCACGAGCTCCGGCAGATCGTGTCGGATTCGCGCGAGCCCGATTGCGTCGCGCTGGTCGCGATGCAGCTCTTCGAGCTGGGCGCGTGAGGCGCGAACCGGACCGAGAAGGACGTTCTGTCGACCCGAGGCAGGCAGGTCCCGCAGCCGGGGCATGCGGGCTCTCGCGGGCAGACGCCGTACTTTACAGACCCGAAGGACCTTGAGCCCGCCCCTCGCGATCGAGCCGCCTCCGCCCTAGATTCGGTGCGCTGACAGCCAATTCGACTGCCAGGGCAGACGATCCGCTCGAAGGAGGAGAATCGCGATGCGTCGTACTATGCCGACCCTCACGGGAAGCCTGATCGCAGGGCTCGCGCTCGGCGTCATCACCTGCATTTCGTCGACCGCGCTGGCCGGGCGCCCCGTCGCCCAGGTCCTCGCGGCGGATCGCCTCGCAGCCAAGGAACCCTGCGCCACGGCGGAGAATGACGAGAACCGGACCATCACGATCGGCGGCATCGGCGAGGTCGCGCGGCCTGCGGATTCGATGCGCACGAGCATCGGCGTGGAGGTGCGCGAAAAGACGCTCGGGGCCGCGCGCGACAAGGCCGCGGGCAGGTCGCAGGCGGTGCTCGCCGCCCTGCGTGGCCTCGCCATCCCAGGGCTGGAGATCCGCACTGTCGACATCTCGCTCTCGCCGATCCGAGAGTCGCACGTGCCGCACGAGGAAATCACCGAGCCCAGGATCATCGGCTATTCGGCTTCCATCCAGCTCTCCGTCGCGCTGCGGGGCGTGTCGCCGGCCGAGCTCCAGGCCGCAGGCTCGAGGATCCTCCAGGCCGCGCTCGCCTCGGGCGCCAACGACGTCGGCGGGCTCGAGTTCTTCTTGAGCGACCGCACCGAGGCGCGCCGCAGCGCCATCGCGGCTGCCGTGCAGGACGCGCAGGCGAACGCCAAGGCGGTGGCCAAGGCGGCGAACGTCAGGATCGCCGAGCTGCAGTCGATCTCGGTCGTCCAGCAGGAGCGTTATGCATTTGCGCAGCAGATGAAGGGGCTCGGAGGCGCGGACGGCTTCCCCGTCGAGCCCGGAAACATCCGTGTCACCGCTGCGGTGACGGTCCGTGTGGCGTTTGCCCCGAGCCCGTGAGCTCAGGGCGGCGGCCCGCAGGCGGCGCTCGCGATCGCGGCTCGGCGCGTCCTCACGGCATGCCCGTGAAGAAGTCGTACATCGCCCCGATGGCAAAACACGGAACGCCGTGGCTCGTGTTGCTGTACGCGGGATCGTCGTGGGAGCACCAGATCGTCGGCTCCGAACAGCCGCTGTAGGAGATGCAGCCGGGGTTCACCGTCTTGCCGCTGCTCTGGCAGCCCATCACCTGGGAATACGGCGTCGAGCTCATCTCGCACATGTTGGCGGTGCGGAACCTCGCGACCGCGCTCGCTCCGTCTCCCCCGCGGACGGTGTCGTTCTTGCCCTGGATGTACATCGCGGGCATGGATACCTGCAGCGCGCCGTAATCGGAGGCCGCGACGGGCGCGACCGCCCTGAAGTTCATGTGCTCGGCATCGGACTTGTGCGCCAAGATCTGCATGATCATCTGCGCGCCGGAGCTGTGGCCGGTGGCGAACACGCGGTCCATGTCGATGCAGTAGCTGTCCATGAGGTCGTCGTAGATTCGCAGGACCCTGGCGATGTCGTTGTTGTAGTTCCAGCATCCACCCCGGTCCGACGACCTCCCCACGGCGCGCACGTACTCCGTCTCGAAGGCCGATCCTCGCGTGAGGTTGATGAACTGGTCGATCGGGTTGCCGCAGGCGTGGAAGCCCATCAAGAGGGGGAGAGGGGTGTTGCCATCGTAGCTGTCCGGGAACGTGTAGATGTGATCGTCGTCGACCTTCACCGTTCCGCTCTCGGGCCGCCCCGACTTGCCGCAGCCTGGGCTCGGGTTGCCCGCCGGCGATTCCGTGCCGCCGGTCCCCATGCCACCGGCCCCGGCCTGCGGTCCGCCCCCGGTCGACCCACCTGTCGTGCCGCTGCTGGAGGAGCTGGCGTCATCGCTCGTTCCCCCAGTCGAGGTGGTCTCCCCGCCGCTCGTAGACGTGTGGGCCCCGCCCGCGCCGCCCGTGGCCTGATCGGCTCCGCCGCCTCCCGTGCCGGGCGAGCCTGTCTCGGACGAGCAAGCGAGAAACATCAAGGCGACGGCAGGAAAAGAGGAATAAGCACCTGATCTCGGCATCGTCTGGACCCTCTCGTGATCGCCCGGTTCGTCTCTCCGCGCTCGCCGCGTGCCGATCCCGCGATGCTCTCGGGCGAGGATGCGCCTCACGTGGAGGCACCAGCCCGACCCTCACGGCGGACGCGCAGAAGTGACGAAAGGCCCGGTGCGCATGGCACGCCTGTCCGTGGCAAAGCGGAAGAAGGATCGACGCGTCGACTGTGAACGCTCACATAGGCGGCGTCAATCAAATAGGACCGGCGCGACGCCCACCTTGATCTCGGCGGGTGCGCAGCAGTGGCAGCTGCGGCACCCCCGTGAGCTGTCATGAGAGCTCGGCTCGCGCGAGCTCGTCGTTCCCGGATCAGTTGGCAATGAACGCGCAGCACCCGACGACGCAGATGTAGCCGTCGGCGCAGCCGTCGCTGCAAGGATCCGCGCACGTCGGAGCCGACCCACCTTCGCCACCGCCGGGGTCGGAGCTGCCGCCAGGGTCGGAGCCGCCGCCGCCATCGGTCTCACCCGTGCTTCCATCGTCGGGGCAATCGTGCCCGCCGTCGTCGCTGCCGCCCGGATCGCCGGAGCTGCTGTCCCCGGGGTCGTCGGAGCCGCTGCCGGGGCCGCCGTCGCAATGGCCAGGGCCGATGCCGCCCTCGTTGAAGTCCGCAAGCGCACCGGACAGCGCGACGGCACCCTCGGCCGCGCCGCCTTGCTTGGTGCCGTACGGGAGCCGGCCATCGGCGTCCTTGTTGTCCTTCATCCACGTCTCGGCTTCCGCGAGCGCCCCGCCCAGGGCCGCCTCGCTCGCGCCGCTACCCACGTTCAGCAGCGCGGCGATCAGCTGGTGACACAGGATGAGGCTGGTGTCGCCCTTCGGCGGCGTCTCGAAGAGCTCCAGCAGCTCCGCCTGGGAGTACTCGACCCCTCCGATGGTGAGCTTCGATGTCGGCCAGCTCTCCTCGTGGTTCTTCCAGTAGCCCTGGGTGAGCGTACAGCCGTCCCCCTCGGACGGGGGCGGAGTCCCGACCACGTTGCCTCTGCCCTCGCCCAGGCGATCCGGGTCGCCGTTCCCACAGGCGACGAGAGCGGAGCCAACCAGCGACAGACACCCCACGAGCACCAACCTGCCAAGCGTCATGATTCCTCCTGAAGTTGCGCATCGCGCGATGGGCGCTCCTCGCGAAGAGCGAGCGACATCGCGCGTGTCAGGCGGCGGGCATTGCGCAGGATCGGGGCGCACAGGCGACCCCGAGCCGGCGGGACCATGTTCTCGATCCACCCGCCCCAGCTGCAGCCCATGAGGAGCCGCGCTCTCGGTTCCTTCAGTGCCGGCCTGCGCTCGGCGCGGCTCATGTTTTTGTGGGCGCTTTCCGATCCCGTGTCGTTCTCGAACGATTGAATTTTTCCTTCACCAACACATGAGTGACCGAGATCACGTCAGGCCGTGAGATCCCGTATCATTCTCGCTCGAACAAAATCTTCCTTCATGAGCACACGAGCGACCGAGATCACTTCAGCCCATGACGATCCATCTTGTTGAGCAGCCCCTGCCGCGACAGCCCGAGCCGCGCTGCTGCCTGGCTCCTGTTGCCCTGGGTCGCCCGGAGCGCGGCGGCGATCTCGCGCCGCTCCAGCGCCGCGATCTTCTCTTCCAGCGTCGCCCCCTCGGCCGGCTCGTCGCCTGCCGGTGCCGCGGGACCGCTGCCTCGCCGGGCCGGCGAGAGGTCCTCCTCGAGGATCTCTCCCCTGCCCCCGGCCATCACGAGCGCGCGCTGCATCTCGTGCCGGAGCTCTCGCAGGTTGCCGGGCCAGTCGCAGGCCTCGAGCCGGCGCATCGCGCCGGGCGAGATCGCGGTCGCCGGCGAGCGCGGCACGAGGGCACGCGACAGGTTCAGGAAGTGCTGCGCGAGGAGCGGCAGATCGCCCACGCGATCCGCGAGCCGGGGCAAGGCGATCTCGATCCCGCGCACGCGCCAGTAGAGGTCGTCGCGAAAGGTCCTGTCCGCCACCATCGACTCGAGCGCTCTGTGGGTGGCCGACACGACACGGACGTCCACGGTCAGCGGGCGCGCCGCGCCCACCGGCAGGATCTCGCCCGTCTCGAGCACGCGCAAGAGCTTCACTTGCAGCGCCGGCTCCATGTCGCCGATCTCGTCGAGGAACAGGGTCCCTCCGTCCGCCTCGACGAACAGGCCGGGAGCGTCCTTGATCGCGCTCGTGAAGGCGCCTTTCCGGTGGCCGAACAGCGTCGATTCCAGGAGGGTCGGCGCGAGCGCGCCGCAGTTGACCGCGATGAAGGCCTTGTCCTTCCGGCGGCTCCTTGCGTGCAGGTAGCGGGCGAAGACCTCCTTGCCCGTGCCCGAGTCGCCGGTGATGAGCACCGGGACGTCGGTCGGCGCCGCGCGCTCGCACAGCGTCCTCGCCTCGAGGAAGGCCGGCGACTGACCGAGCATCGCCGACGCGTCGCCCTCGCGGGCGGCGAGCGAGCGCTCGAGCTCCGCCACCCGATCTTCCAGCGCGAGGCGCGCGGCCGCGCGGGCCACCACGGAGAGCAGCACGTCGGGGTCGACGGGCTTGGCCAGGAAGTCGTACGCGCCGCGCTCGACGAGGCGCAGGGCGAGCGGGGTCTCGCCCGCGCCCGAGACGACGATCACCTTGGCCGCGGGCCGCTCGGCGAGGAGCCTGTCCGCGAGCGCCGCGCCCTCCTCCGCGCGGCCCGTCGGCGGGAGCATCAGGTCGAGCACGACGAGGCGCGCGCTCGTGCGGCGGAGCTCCGAGAGCGCCTTCGGGGCGGCCCCGGCCTCGGCGACGGCGTACCCCTCCAGCGCGAGCAGCTCGCGGTAGGCGTCGCGGAACCCCGGATCGTCGTCGATGAGCAGGACGGTCTCGGTCACGGATGACCGTACCGCGTTGCCAGGGCGCGGATCCAGGGTTGCGCGGGGCGCGGCGCGGGGCGCTCTCCCTGCTTCACCCAGCATCCGGTAGTGGTCAACTTCGCCCAGAGAGAGTCCACATGAAGGCGGGAAGGCGGGAAGATCATTAAGGTTTTCTTCCCGCCTTCCCGCCTTCATGTTCAAATTTGACCACTACCCAGCATCCCGCCGCCCTGGGACGCGCTACCGGACAGGGCGCGCGCACCGGACCGGCATCGATTTCACGCCGCTCACCCAGTTCGAGCGGAGCCGCACGGCCGGCCCGGCGAGCTCGAGATCGGGGAGCCTGCGCAGGAGCTCCTCGAAGGCGACCCGCGCTTCCAGGCGCGCGAGCACGAGGCCCAGGCACACGTGGGGGCCGATGCCGAAGGAGAGGTGCTCGTTGGGCGTCCGGCCGACATCGAATCTGTGCGGATCGCTGAAGACCGCCTCATCGCGGTTGGCCGAGACGTACCACAGCACCACCTTGTCTCCGGCCGTGATCCGCTGCCCGTGGAGCTCGGTGTCCCGCACCGCGGAGCGCCGGAAGTAATAGACCGGCGGCGTGAAGCGCAGCATCTCCTCGATGGCGGTCGGGAGGAGCGAGGGATCGTCGAGCAGGCGCCGGCGCTGGTCGGGGTGCTCGAGGAGCGCGAGCATCCCGTTGGAGATGAGGTTCTTCGTGGTGTCGTGGCCGGCCGTGAGCAGCAGGTTGAAGAAGCCGCCGAACTCCGTGTAGGAGAGCTTCTCGCCGTCCACCTCGGCGGCCATGAGCAGGCTCAGCATGTCGTCCTTGGGCTCCTTCCGCCGCTGCTCGGCGAGCTGGTGCGCATAGGCGTTCATGTTGTGGAGCACGGCGTTCAGCTCCTCGGGCGTGACGCCATAGGCGGGATCGCTGGCCCCGAAGAACCGCGTCGTCCAGTCGAGCATCTGCTCCTGATCCTCGCGGGGGACGCCGAGCACCTCGAGGATCACGGAGAGAGGCAGCTTGCCCGCGATGTCGCTGGCGAAATCGCACCCGCCGCGCTCGCAGGCGTCGTCGATGAGCCTCGTCACGAGCTCCCGAACGTGGCCTTCGAGGCGCTGGATGACACGGGGCGTGAACCCCTTGCTGACCAGCGCCCGGAACCGGGCGTGCCGGGGAGGATCCATCATGATCATGACATCGGGGTTGTCGCGCATGTCCCCCGGCGGGAGATCCTCGATGAAGAGGCCGCGCCCCGAGCAGAACGCCGCCGGATCGCGCGAGATGCGGGCGACGTCGGCGTGGCGCGTGATCGCCCAGAAACCCCTGCCCGCCGGCTCGGGGTGCCAGTGGACGGGCGCCTCCCGGCGGAGGATCTCGAAGCGATCGTGCGGCGCGCCGGCGAGGTAGAGGTCCGGATCGAGGACATCGACGGTTTCAGGGGTCATCTGGGCAGGATCTCCTCAGGAGCTTCGGGAGCGCAACCGCTTGCGACGCATTCTGAGCAGCGCGATGAGCGGGAGCGCCGCAGGCCATGGCCACGGGGGCTCTTCGCGACCCACGAAGCGGCACCCGCAGCCGCCCGTCGTGTCGCTGCTGGCGGGCGGGTCGCCGTTCGGGCTGGCGCCCGTGGTGCTGCCCGACGCGGGGCTGCCGGTCCCCGCGCCGCCAGCGCCGCTGCCCGTCGCGCCGCCTTCGCCCGTGGTGCTGCCGCCGCTCGTGCCAGCGCCGCTGGCCGCCGAGGCGGTGCCGGTCCCCGCGCCGCCGGCGCCGCTGCCCGTCGCGCCGCCTTCGCCCGTGGTGCTGCCGCCGCTGGCCGCCGCGGCGCCGCCGACCCCTGCGCCGCCACCGCCGCTGCCCGTCGCGGCGCCACCGACCCCTGCGCCGCCAGCGCCGCTGCCCGTCGCGCCGCCTTCACCGGTGGTGCTTGCGCCGCTCGTGACGGCGCCGCTGGCCGCCGTGGCGCCGCCGGTCCCCGCGCCGCCAGCGCCGCTGCCCGTCGCGCCGCCCTCCCCCGTGGTGCTTCCGCCGCCGGTACCGCCGCCTTCGCCCGTGCTGCTGCGTGGGCAGCCCAGGACCGACACGTCGTCGATCGCGAGACCGGCAAGCTGGACGCTCGCGTCGCTGTCGAGGTGGAACACCACCTCCACTCGTTTCCCGGCGTATCCGCTGATGTCAGCGTAGTGCGTGCCCCATCCCGCGCTCTCCTGGAGCACCAGGTTGGAGCTACCGACGGTCGTGGTCATCGATGCGTCGAGGAACTCCCAGAGGCGCCTGGCGTTCGCACCCCCGACCTCTCGGATCTCCACCCACCCGTGATCCGAGGAGGCGTTGTCGAGCTGGTACTTCATCGCCCAGCGGAGCTGGATGGGCGCCTGCACCCCGGACAGGTCGATCGGCGGGGAGACGAGGTCCTGATTCGAGCTCGCGTTGTACACGCCCGAGAGGTTCGTCTTCCAGCATTGCGTCCCGCCGTTGCACGTCGCGATCGGCGCGGCGCTCGGTGTGCCGAGCGCCCACGCGTCGGCTGTGCCTGCGTGCGTGAAGCCCTGCGCGCCGCCCTCGAAGTCCGCCGACAGCAGGGCGGCCGGGGCGTCGCCGCTCGAGCACGAGAGCGCGGGGATCGGCGCGTCGCAGATCGTGAGGCTCCACGCGGACAACACGCCGAGGTTGTTCGAGTTGTCCGTATCGTCCCGGAGCGTGAGCGTCCACCGGCCCCCGCCGTTCTCCCCATCGAACCAGTGCAAGCGGTAGTCGCGCTCCGGCTGCACCATCATGCCGTTCAGCAGGGTGAAGTGTCCGGCCGGGAACGCAGCCTCGTCGTCGATCGTGATATCGAGGTTCGGGTAGGTCCTATCGCCGATATCGGTGAAGAGACCGTTGGTGTTGCCGGCCGGCGAGACGAGGTACACGTCCACGTCGGGGGGCATGGGATGGCTGAGCCGGACGCTCACGTTCAGGTCACCGATACGGGTCGCGCCCGGGACGTCGATGAACGACGTCGTGGGCGCGCCGAAGAGGATCTCCCTGGGCACGCTCGCGCTGTCGTACGTGGTGCACCCCACGCTCGGCGCCGCCGGATGCACGCTCACGCTGAGCCCGTAATCACCCGCCGTCACCGAGCCGGTCACGGTCACCCTGTAGGTGCCCGCTGCCTTGACGGTCGCGAAGATGGCGTCCGAGTAGGGTGTCTCGACAGGCCCGGACTGGTTGTCCACCTGGATGTCGAACCCGGACCCGAACGGACCGATCGCGAGCGCGGCGGCGAACTGCGTGAGGTCGCGCGTCGGGTCCTGATCGAGGCTCGCGAAGAGGGTGTCGCCGGCGTTGAGGGAGAGCGAGTAGCTGTCGACGTCGCTCGCGTTGCTGTGCGTGCCAGCGATCCAGCCGGTCGCGGGGAGCGGCTGCGGTGTCGTGTCGTTCGGCTCGACCTCCGCCGTGGGCACGCCGCTCTGCACCTTGAGGTGGAGGTCGTAGGGGCGCAGCTGGACGGTCGCGGAGGGCACGCGCACGCGCGCGTAGTAGGTTCCCGCGGTCGCGAGGGGCGTGCCAGCGATGCTCGGCGACGAGCCCCCGAACGACCCGTTGAAGACGTCGGTCTCCAGCACTGTCGTGCCATCCTGATCGAGGATGTCGAGGTCGGCGTCCTGCGACGCGGTGGACGACGCTGTCATCACGGCGGCGTAGACACGGCTCCCGGCGGGCGCCTGGAAGGAGAAGAGATCCGTGTCGCCGCCTGGAAAGAGGTTGGCGCGCATGACCGTGTCGCTGGAGATGGCGTTCGCCTGCAACGCCGTCCCGTTGGGCTCCGCCTCCAAAGCGAGTTCCTGTCCGACGGCCAGGTGCGCCCTGCCAAGACCGTCGCCTTCGCTCGCGCCGCAGCCGGCGAGGATCAACGCTGCCGCGCCCTGCGCGACGGACGAGCTGATGACATCCCTGCTTCTCATGTCGTTTCCCTTCCGTTCCGCTGCTCCACCGCGCCCAGCTCCGTGGCGGGGCAACATCCTAGCTGCCGTCTCGGCTCCGTGGGTGCCGACCTTCGGGCAAGAGCGGCGCGGTTACCCAACAGAAGAAGAGTGGGCCAATGTAAGGCGTGGCAGGGGACCAGCCCACCACCAGCGGAACACGATAGCTTCCTGGCGGGAAGCGGCGCGCTCGAGAGCCAGCTTGTCGACCGTGCGGAGCGCCCCGCGCGATCACTCCTCGCCGGACGTCCGCTCCGCCTGCTCGAGCGCCTGCTTGTAGTACCACAGCCGTCGCAGGCTCGTGTCGCTCACCTGGTCGTCGCCGAGGATGTTGATCGCGATGCGCTGCGCCCTCACGGCGTCTGCGGTCTTCGCTTGCTGGAACAGGATGTCTGCGAGCGTCTCATAGCAAGGACTGCAGGACGCATTGCCGTCGACCGCGCGCTTCACGTACGCGAGCGCGCGGCCGAAGCGGCGTCTCAGCGCGTGGTAGCGGGCGAGGTAATCCAGCTGCATCTGGCTCGTCGCGCGCGGCTCGAGCCGGGCGACGAGCGGCTCGATATCGTCCCAGACTCGCTGCTCGAGCGGAAGCGACGCCTCGGCTCGGGTGTAGAACGACGCGAGGGGGTACAGGTAACGCGGCTCGTCCGGCGCGAGGGATGCGGCGCGCTCGAGGTCGCTCCTGGCACCGGCCAGATCGCCCCGGTCCCAGCGGAACGTCCCGCGGGCGAGGTACGGCTCCGGCCTCTCGTGCCCGACCCGGACCGCCTCGTTGAGATCGGCCGCCGCCGCCCGTGCTGCCGACGGATCGCTCCACCTCCGGAGTCGTGCCCAGAGCGCGTGCACGTCCTCGTCTCGCATGCTGCGCATGCGGGGCAGGACCGCCGGGGCGCGGTCGACGTACGCGCGCCTCACGGTCTGCACCTCGATCTCGTTCGCCTCGACGAAGCGCGTGAGCGCGCGCTCGAGCGCGCTCACGGGCATGTCGCCGAACGCATCGACGAGGGTGCGATCCCGCGCGTCGCGCGCGTCGCTCAGCGCCCGGAGGTAGCGGAGGAAGCCGGGATGCAAGCCGTCATCCTCGATTTGCAGGGCGTGGACGAGCGCCCAGGCTGCGGTGTAGTTCGCGCTCCTGCGCATGCGGGCCTCGCGCGAGGTTGGGTCCTCGACGTCCCACGCGTAGAACGCGGCCGCGTCGAGCGAGAGGAGCGTAGGGACGCTGGGCAGCGCCGCCTTGGGCACGCCGACGACAGAGCGCCCATCGATCCTCAGGGAAAGCCACTGGCTGCCTGTCGTGATGAGCCGGTCCGGGAGCTGCTTCCCGAGGACGACGCTGCTCTCCTCGATGCGAAGCGTCGAGTAGAACTCCGCCATCCCCTCGTTCAACCAGACCGGCGCCGATGGGAAGTAATAGGCAAAGAAGCGGTGGCTGAGCTCGTGCTGGAAAATCTCGCGCCCCGCGTCGCTCAGGCCGCCAGGGAACATGAGGGTAGGCACGTGCTCCAGGTCGTTGCCCCTGCGGGAGAGGTACCCTCCCGCGCCTCGCGGGGCGATGCGCGCAAAAGCGTCTTCGTCGTCGAAGACGACCACATGGGTCAGCCCGTTCGGCTTGGGCTCATGGGGAAAGGCGACGCGCTCGAAGGCACGGTAGATGCGCTCGAAGTGGACGATCATCTCCTTCGCTTCGACCTCGTCGAGATCGGTTCGCAGCAGGAAATGCGGAGACTGGAGCTCGACCCAGGGCGGTCCCCCCGCGGCAGGGCACGTGAGCGGCCTGGCGCAGCCGAGCGCCATCGCGACCAGGACGACGGCTATGCTGACGACGGCTATGCTGACGTGTCGCATCAGAACGAGCTCCTGCCCTTCGTGATGAGGACCGTCTCGCCGCCGCCCTTCTCGGCGGCGTCCGCGACCTCCGCGGCGATGGCCCGGAGCTTCCGCGCGGCATAGACGGTGCGCATCAGCTCTTCCCGGGTTCGAGATTGCCTGTCTGATTCCAGCCCTTACCCGTGTCACTCGGCATCGGAACCTCCGTGATGCGACCCGTCTGCCGCCTGGCGTGCGTCGCCGTCCCTCTCCTGCGGCGGCCGTCGAGACGCTCTCTTCTGCCTCGCGGCCCTCGGCATGCGCCCTGACGCACGCTGCTTCGCGCGCCGACGGCGATCACCTGAAACGGGGAATCAGGAGCATGGCAGGTTACAGAGGAGTAGACGCGTGGAGTCTGTCCTTGTCAAGAAGAACGGTGGGGCCCCGTACACTCCTGCTAGCTGAGTTCCGGCGGGCAGGACGAGGGCGTGGGCGCCGTCGCTCCGCTGCCGATTCACCTCCCTGGCAGGGGGCGTCGGGCTACCTCGTCTCGTAACTGAGGCTCCTCCATAACGTCGCCATGAATTCACGCGAGCTTTTCCGCCGTTCATCTAGTCGTGGGGAGGAAAGGCGGTCTTCCCATGATGTCCTTGAATCGCCGCGGCGCCGTCGTGGCCGCTTCGTGCCTCGCGCTCTCTGCCTGCTCGCTCGACGTCGCCGAGGAGGCTGTCGCCGAGGCCAGCGACGCGCTCACCGTCTCCTCGGCCGATGGGCGCGCCGCGCTCGCGCTGCGCTGGGCGCCGATCCATTACCAGGACGTGGACGTGACCGGCTCGCACGCGCTCGGCGGCCGCGCCGATTACATCTCCCGCGTCGACTTCGACGGGGACTGGTCGGCCACCAACAACTGGGAGAACGCCGGCGGGCGAGCCCTCCCTGCGCACGCTTACCACGCCGTCGTCGAGACCGGCACACACTGGTTCATCGTGTACACCTTCTTCCACCCGCGCGACTGGATGGACTCGCCCTTCGACACCGAGCACGAGAACGACTCCGAAGGGGTGCTCATCATCGTCGAGCGCGACGGCACCGAGCACGGCCGGCTCCTCGGCGCCGTGACCGTCGCCCACACCGACTTCTACTCGTTCGTGCCCGACGGGAGCCCCCTCGTCGCAGGCAGCGAGTCCATCGACGGCAAGCTGTCGCTCGCCTCGTTCGGGGGGCAGAGCCACCCGATCACGGCGCAGGAGGCGAAGGGGCACGGGCTCAAGGCCTGGCCGAGCTACGATATCGTGGGCGATGGGGTGAAGTACTATCCTTCGCTCACCCAGGCCGAGGAGCCCTCGTCGGCCTCGGACCCGGACGTGCGTTACCGGCTGATCGACACGTACGGGCCCGACGGCATCTGGCCCCGCCGCAACCTCGCGACGCTGTTCACCTCGAGCGGCGCGTTCCTCGGCGACCGCGGCGGCGGCTGCGGCTCAGGCCTGTCCTTCTACTGCCCGACGAACGCCGCCAACGCGCCGTGGGGCTGGGACGACGGCGATGACGGCCCCATCGCCCGCGGGGAGATCGCGACCGATCCTGCCAAGCTCGTCGCGCACTACTTCAGCGTGCCTGCGGGCTTCTCCAGGAGCTATTCGTTCAACCCGTTCCTCGGTATCGGATCGCCCTAACGCCCAGGCAGGAACATCACCCCCCCGCCTCCGCCGCCCTCGCGGGCCACCTCGCCTCGAAGCGCGCGCCGCCCCCCGGGGCGCGCTCGTAGCGCAGCGCTCCCCCGTGCCGCTCCAGCCAGCGCGCCGCGACGGCCAGGCCGAGGCCCGTGCCCGGGTGCTTCGCGTCTCGCCCCCGACCCGTCACGAACGGCTGGAACAGCATCGCCTCGATCTCGGCCGGCACCCCCGGGCCGTTGTCCTCCACGCGCACGACCACGAAGCCGCCCTCGCCGCGCGCGACCACCGCGCGGATCCGCCCCTCGGGGCTCCCGTCGAGCGCGATGGCCGCGTTCTGCAGGAGCGCCGTGGCGACGTCGAGGAACGCCCCGCGGTCGGCCTCGACGAAGATCGACCCGCCTGCCTCGGGCGCCACCTCGATGGGCGGCGCGCCCTCGCCGACGATCTGCCGGACCTGGCTCGCCGCGAGCCGCAGCGTGGAGAGCACGTCGACCTCGCTCACCTCGAGCGGCCTCGGGCGGCTGTAGCGGAGGAGATCGTCGAGGAAGCGCCTCGCCCGGTCGACCTGGGCGCGCAGCGACGCCACGGTCTCGGGCTTCGCGCCCTGCCGCTCGAGCAGCTTCGCCTGCGCGGCGATGACCCCGAGCGGATTGCGGATCTCGTGCGCGACCGCGCTCGCGAGGCGGCCGAGCTCGGCGAGCCGCTCGGCCTGGTCGGCGCGCACCTCGACGCGCTCGATCTCGTCGGCGAGATCGCGGACGCCGATGGGCCTCGAGAACAGCCGGCGCCCGAGGTGCTCCACGACGAGCATGCGCAGCGGATCGGACGGGAGCGCGGCGAGAAAGACGACGAAGACGAGCCAGCCGAGCGACGCGCCGCCGCCCGGCGCGAGCGCGGGCAGGACCCTGAAGAAGACAACGAGCCCGAGCGTCGAGAGGAGCGCTGTCAGGCCGGCGTAGGCGAGCCCCTGCGCGAAGACGCGGCGGGAGCGGCCCAGCTCGCCGATGAGCACGGCGTAGGCCACGAGCAGGATGGCGAGGAGCAGGAGCGGCGCGCCGAGGAGCACGTCGCCGAGCCGGAGCACACGCAGCACCACGACGAAGCCGCCGCCGAGCGTCGCGAGCACGCTGCCGAAGAAGAGCGCGGCGATGCGCCGCCGCTGGAGCCCCCGGGCCGCGAGCGCCGCGCGCCCGAGGCGAACGCCGACCACGACCCAGGCGACGCCCATCACGACCGAGAGCGGGAAGAACAGCGGTCCCGGCGAGCGGGCGCCAGGACCGTAGAGGAGGCGCGGGTCGACGGCCCCGAGCAGCGCGACCGCGGCGCACACGGCGTAGGCGAAGACGACGGGGCGGCGCGAGGCGCCGGCGATGTCGGCGTAGGCGTGGGCGAGGCCCGCGGAGACGATGATCCCGCTCGGAATGACGTGCTCGGCGAGAACGAGCGTGCCGTCCGTCTCGAGCAGGATGAGCCCTGTGACCCAGAAGGCGAGGAAGAAGCAGAGCGCGACGAGGCCGCGGCCCACGTTGCGCCCGAGCCGCAGCGCGGTGACCGCGACGGTCACGGCAGCGGCCCAGAGCGGGTAGTACGCGAGAGCGACCAGGGGTCTCACAAGGCCTCGGAGGGGTGGGAAGCCCCGACGATAGCGCCAGAGGCCCCGGGGGCGCGAGGTGTCCACGGCGTGGACAGCGGCCTGCCCATGGCCTGGGCACCGCGGCCCGCCGCCGCGCCTCGATCCGGTCGATCAGCGCGGATCCCGCGGATGGCACGGGCGCTGCTGAGAGGCCTGCCGAGGAGACGAACCATGGCAGACCCGGTCGAAAGCTATCTCATCGCGGTGTACGGGGCCTATGCGGTCATCAGCGTCGGACTGACTATCTGGATCGCCCGCACGCTGTTCAAGAATGGATCGGTGTTCCTGGAGGAGGTGTTCGCCGACAACCCGAGGATGGCCGAGGCGGTGAACCGCCTGCTCGTGGTGGGGTTCTACCTGGTGAACCTGGGGTATGCGTCGCTGATCCTGAAGGCGGAAGGCTCGGCGACGATGACGGAGGCGGTCGAGGTGCTGTCGTCGAAGCTGGGCCTGCTCTTGCTGTCGCTCGCCCTGATGCACTTCACGAACCTCCTCGTGTTCCACCGCATCCGCCGCCGCGCGAAGCTCGCGGTCCTGCCGCCTCCGGTCGCGCCGCAGATGCGCATCGATCCGCGCACGGCGCGCGCGGAAGAGGAGATGGCCGCGCAGCGAGAGCGCCGGCGGGCCGTCGCGGAGGTCTCGGCGTGACGAATGCAGACGCGGGCGTGAGGCGCCGTGGCGCCTCGCGCTGGCGGCGCGGCCAGGCGCCCTGGCCTCCGCGCTGCGAGGAGAGCGGGCCATGATCGAGCGAATCACCGTGCTCTATGACGCCGAGTGCGCGCTGTGCACGCGGTGCCGCCACTGGATGGAGCACCAGACGGCGCTTGTCGAGATGGAGTTCCTGCCCGCCGGCTCGCCCGAGGCGGCGGAGCGGTACGGGGCCGTGCCCTGGCTCGGCGAGGAGCTCGTGGTGATCAGCGATCGCGGCGAGGTCTGGGCCGGCCCCGCGGCCTTCATCGTGGCGCTCTGGGCGCTCGAGGGGTATCGCGAGTGGTCGTACCGGCTGAGCGGCGACACGCTCTCGAAGATGGCCGAGCGCTTCTTCCACGCGCTCTCGGGCAACAGAAAGTGGCTCGCGGGCTGGTTCGGCCACCCGTCCTGCGCGAGCGGCTCCTGCCGGCTGCCGGGAGCGCCGGCGGCAGGGCCTTATCGGTGAAGAGATTTTGTGTAGTTGATCGCCCGCGCGCAGCGGTTGCGTTCCGAAGCGCCCGCTTCGGAACGCGCTCCGCGGAGCGGCTACGCCGCAGCATGCGACGCGCTCGCATCCAAGGCGTCAGCCTGCCGGTGATTGATTGCAACCGGCCCGACTGCTGGCCTTCTCCGAGACGCTGCCCCTGACCGGGCCGTGTCCCCCTGCTCTAGACGGTTGACAAGCGGCAAGCCATGAACTACAAATGTAGTTCTGTGGGAGGCGTTCCAAGAGCCTCTCCTGATGCGGAGACGCGTGAGGGCCCTGTCAAATCGCCACGCAGGTCTGAGCTCGCCCCGGACGGTTCGACTTGGAAGAGGAGTGCCATGGAAAAGAGCGTGCTCGATTGCAAGTTTCCCTCGACGTTGTTCGGCGGTGCGACGTTGTTGCTTCTTCTGGTGAGCGCTTGTGCGACGCAACCGTCCCCGGCGCCTGTGTCCGCTGACTCGAAGCTCCCGCTGAACGGGCCGGAGGCGACGCCGGTCGTTCGAACGCAGGAAACCGAGGGCGGCGCGGCTCCAGTGCCGGCGGCCAACGCCAACCAACTTGCCTCGCCTGCGGTGGAAACGCACCCGAATGCACGAGCTCCGGCGACGACCGCGCCAAGCTCCGCAGGAAGCGCGGAGCGCGCCCAGGAAAAGACTGCCCAGGGAATCTCGCGCACGCTGCTCGATCAGTCGGACTTGCAGGAGCTTCCCGGGTGGGAGACGCGGATGTACCTTATCGAGTATGCGCCCGGCGTCGCGGCGCCGCCGCACCACCACCCGGCGGCTGGCGTCGGGTACGTAGTGAGCGGCAGCTTCGAATCCACCTTCGAGGGCGGCAAGACCATCGAGGTCCGCGAAGGGCAGAGCTTTCGGGACTTGCCGAACGTGCCCCACGTGATGTTCAAGAACACGAGCGCCACGAAGCCGCTCAAGTTCGTCATATCTTACGTGGTCCGCAAGGGCGCTCCAGTGCTGGTCGTCCCGTGACCACGCTTCGCATCGTCGGAGCAACGGTCGGCTGGCACCAAACGCCCTCATGGCCCTCGCCGCTGCCAGAACGCACTTCGCTCTCATCGGACCGTGTGCTCCTCTGTCGCGCCCGCCGCAGACCCGCCGTCGCAACGCTCAGCTGAACGCGGCGAGATGGTCCGAGACGGCCGAGGCGTCGCCGGCGTCGGAGATCAGCGCGATGTAGCCGTCGGGGCGGATGAGCACGAGGGTGCGCTCCGTTGCGCCGTAGGCGTGGGCGAGATGGCCAGCGGTGTCGGCGATGTCGTCGGGGCCCGACGGCTGTCCGACGACATGGAGCGTCCTCAGGTCGGAGGCTGAGGCGCCGATCGATTGCGCGGGCCCGAAGCTCAGCAACGTGAAGCGCCCGCCGCGCGTCAGCTCGAACAGCCGGCGTTCACCTTCCACCGTGGTCAGCTTCGTCGCGTCGGGGGCGCGGTCGCCGGCGCGGAGCAGGGCAGCCTCGTCGCGGTCGTCGCGCGCCAGGGAAGAGCCGCGGTAGTGGATGTCGAGCTGGGTGATGCTCGCATCGCGGCGGAGGGCGACGTCCTTCCGCTCGAGCACCTGCTGGAGGCGCGTGTTCGAGAGCGCGAGCACGCCGGCCGCGATCGGTCGCCGCTCGGCCTCGTAGCTGTCGAGCAATGCCGGCGAGGCGCCCTTCGCGACCGCCGCCAGCTTCCAGCCGAGGTTGTGCGCGTCCTGGATGCCCGTGTTCATCCCCTGGCCGCCGGCGGGCGAGTGAATGTGCGCCGCGTCGCCGGCGAGGAACACGCGACCTGCGCGATACCTGTCGACGAGGCGGACGTTCGCGCGCCACAGCGACGACCACGTCGGCTCGTGGAGCCGGAGGTCGGTGCGGCCGCTCCGCCGATCGAGGATCGCCCGCATGTTCGCGAGGCTGAGCTCGGGGTCCTGTCGCGGCGTGACGACGGCATGAACTTGAAAGACGTCGGTCGAGGGCAGCGGGCAGAGGCCGACGACGCCCTCCTCATGCCACCAGATGCGCCAGGCGTCGCGGTCGAGGCCGTCAACGCCGGCGTCGGCGACGATCATCCGCACTTCCTCGCGGGTCTCGCCCTCGAACGCGATGCCGGCCTGCTTGCGGACGATGCTGTGGCCGCCGTCGCAGCCGACCAGCCAGCGCGCGGCGACCGTCTCCGCCTCACCGCCCTTGACGACCACCGCCGACACGCCTTCGTCGGACTGCTCGAAGCTCGCGAGCGCAGCACCGAACTCGACCGCGCCGCCGAGCTCCAAGAGCCGCAGCCGCAGCGCTTCCTCGGTGCGCCACTGGGGCGTGATCAGGCTCGCCGGATAGGGAATGTCGGAGCGACCCTTCAACGCCTCGGGGACGGCGCCGCCCAGCGTCTCCCGGCCGTCGGGAACCGTGGAGAGGATCGGCATCGCCATCCGGCCGTGGGCGATCACGCGATCGGCGATGCCGAGATCGTCGAAGACCTCGAGCGTGCGCGGCTGGATGCCCTTGCCGCGCGAGCCGGGCCGCGGGCCTGGGGCGGCCTCGATCAGGCGGAAGGACACGCCGCTGCGGGCGAGCTCGCAGGCCAGCGTCAGCCCGGTCGGACCGGCGCCGACGATCAGCACTGCGCACGCCTCGCGATCCGCCATCGGCAGCCTCCGGTTGAAGAGAGCGATCCATCTCTTATCATCCGCGGCGTTGATAAGAAATGAAAATATCTCTAAACGATCGGGCCATGACGACAGGAACACGAACGCGAGCGCGCCGCAGGCGACGCGGCGCGCAGCTCGAGGCCGATCTGCTCGACGCGACCTGGGAGGAGCTGGTCGAGGTCGGCTTCGCGAACCTGACCATGGAGTCGGTCGCCGCACGCGCTCGCACGGGGATCGCGGTCCTGTACCGTCGCTGGGCGAACAAGGACGAGCTGGTGCTCGCCGCCCTCCAGCACCGCCGGGACGTAAGCCCGGTCGCGGTCCCCGACACCGGCGCCCTGCGCAGCGACCTGCTCGCCCACCTGACGGCCCTGAGCGACGCCCTTGCCGGCTTCTTCGCCATCGCCGCAGCCGCCGCCTTCTCGGGGTTGCTGGCCGGCACCGGCCTGACCCCCTCGCAGGTGCGCGACAAGGTCATGGACACCCGGAAGCCGCGTGTCCGCATCCCCTACCAACGCGCCCACGACCGCGGTGAGATCGACCTCGAGCGCATTCCCTCCGCCGTGCTCGCCCTGCCGTACGACCTCGTGCGGCACGACCTGCTCATGGATCTCAAGCCGCTGAAGCCCGCACGCATCCAGTCCATCGTGGACGAGCTCTTCCTGCCCCTCGTACAGAGCTTTGGAGCGCGCGATGTCAATGCAGCACGTCGCGCTCGGCGTCGATGACGTGCTGACGGGTCCACGAGAGCGCGGCGCGTGGAGCTCGTCGAGAACGCTGCTCTCGCTCGTACGGAGTCGGGCCACGCCGGAGCCGCCTTCGGCGGCGAAACAGGCGGAAGCTACGAAAATCGCTGCTGTTCCCGGCCGCCGCTCGTCATCAACCGGTGTTTCTGGCGGGATTTGTGACACGCGGAGCTAGGGGAGCCACTGGCCCACCTCGGCGATGGCGCGGGCGACCCCCACGATCGCCGCTGTCCCGCCCAACCGCTGCAGGAGCGGAGAGAGCTCGGTGAGGCTGCCGAAGCCTACCAGCATCCCGGGGAAGTCGCCCGTCCAGTCGTTGCCGAGCTCGTTGCAGATGACCCTGGCTGCATCGGGGAGGGCCATCCAGGGCGCGCAAGCCGAAAGGACGCGCAAGGCCAGCCGGTCGCCGTGGGCCCAGTAGGAGGACATGACCTCTCGAACGGCGCTCTCGCGCATCTCCTCGGAGAGATCGGGCAAGATGCCCGCGAAGGAGACCATCCGAGATTCCCCTTCTCGGCTCTCCGCGAGGCGCCAAGCTTCATCGGGCGAGAGGTCCGTGGGTCGAATCACCATGTCCCTCGACAGATACGCGTCGACCTCGTCGTACGTCGCGCCCGCGCGGATCCGGCGGGTGCGCTCGGGGTCGGCCGCGCTCCGGTCCGTCGTCACGTGAGGGATGGGTCGGGGAAGGATCTCATCGAGACCTGCGCAAGCGTCCATAGCCCATCTCTGAACCAGCTGCTGCTCCGAGCCTGTCACCAGGGAGGCGAACGTCACCAGCGCCTCGGCACGCTCACGCGCGGCTCCAGTCGGCTTCGCCACATCCACCGTTGGCTCTACATAAGGCGCCTTGCGATAGTCTACTTCTTCGATACTTCCCTCCTTCGCGAACAAGGAGGCTTCGACCAGGGCGCACCGAACGATAACGCAGAGAAGCGTTGCCCTCTCTTGCTCGGCCGCTGCGGCGCGCGCCGGACGGCAGACTTCGATGAGCGCGTCCTCGGCGGCGTAGCGCGCGCGACGAGCGTCAGTGGTGAACCCGACCAAGCCCCCGGGATGGCTCATCCAGATCCGGAGCCACTCGGGTGACACGAGCGTCAGCAAGTCAACTATTGATACAGAGCGCCGCTTCATGTGGGCGCCCAGGTACTCCACGAGGTAGGAGGGCCACGCCTCGGGCGAGATGGCTGCGCGTGTGAGCGCCGCCAGCCCCCTCGCTATGAGGGCATCTTCGATGGACGCGACCTTGCTCGTTTCCATCGTCCAACCTGCACGAGTCGCGTCGTCGCGGAAGGAGAATTTGCCGTCGTCGCTCAGCAGGACGAGCCGCTGAGCAGCGTGCGGTCCGTCCTTGAAGGCCTCAACCTCGGTTGTGTCCAAGCCCAGTGCCGAGGCGAGATCATCGTTCGATACGGGTGCGAGCACCGTCCCGAGTGCATCGAAGAAGCGAACCGACGAGGGGGCCACGTCGCCAGCTCTCTCGACGGTTCGCTGCGCCTGCGCCGTTCCTTCCGGAGATTCGCTCTCGCTCGCAATCAAGAAGACACTCGTCTTCTCCCGCGACCAAGCGAGGCGTTCATGCAACCCCAGGCCGCGTGCGGAAGAATCCTCCGGACTGGTGGACACAAGGATGTGTGCCCCATCGTAGGCCTCGCCCAGGAAAGGCATTCGTCTATGAGGCCATCCATCCACCGCCCTCTCGATCCCGTCCACTATCACGAGCAACTGGGGACGTTCCTCGTCTGGAACCGAGGAGACCGAATCGACGCCTCGTAGCGCCATTCGGATTGACAGCATCAGCTCCTCGGGGCTCCGCGGTCGACTGAATACTGCTGTTTCTGAGCTCCGAAACAAGCCAAACAGCAGCTTCAGCACGTCGCGTTCGACCGCTGTTCCCAGGCACGGGCTTACCGGTACGAAGATCACCTCGGCCGACTTGCGCTCCACGATCGACAAAGCCCATCGCGCCAAGAGGGCCGTGCGCGCCGCGGGATTGGCGCTCACCACCATCCCGCAGGGCGGCCCGCCGACAAGCCAGTCGTCAAGCTGTGTCAGCAACGGAAGGATGTCGGGCGAAGTCGGCCGAGCGCGAATCTCTTCCGCAATGGTCCGCCAGAACGAAGCAAGGCCGCGGTGCGATCGGGCATAGCCTCCCTCCGGGCCGCGCAAGGATTGGAGCGCATCTCGTCGTCTCACGGCGAGCTCCTGACCGCCAGTCGAGTCGTCGAACCCATCCGCCCACGTACGTCTGCTCATCGAGGTCCCTGGAATACTTTCGCGGTTGCAGGATGATAGGTCGTCGCGCACCCGATGTGGACGCCCACCGCGACCCCGGCGACGCCCATCGAGCCCTGCCGCCCTCCGCCTGGACGGCCCGCGGGCGGTCCCACGACCCGTGCACACCCGGCGGAGCGATGGCCGCGATCGCCGCAGCGCCAGTTCACTCTCACTGCAATCGCTGGAGGCGTCGCCACGGGACGCATGGCCTCCGGGAGAGCCGCTCGCGGTCCCCAGGAGAGCGCCTCGATGCGCTATTTGTCTGGTGAATGCCCCAGGATGTACCCATCAACAGACCAGGCGAGGTCCCGCCCGCGGCGACGACCGAGGAGAAGGCGCCTGTGATCCTGCGCGGCCTGCTGCGGGTGTTCCGTCTGCGCCTTGTCTACTCCGGCGACGACCTCCTGAACCCGCCGGTCATCTTCACGCCGTCGCGAGGTGCGACGCCCATGGGGCGGGAGGTGCGGAGCGGCATCGCCCTGCCCCGCGACGCTCGCGCATCGCGGCTCCACGCGACGCTCCACACAGACGCGCTCGGCCGCCTGCGGGTCGTCGATGAAAAGAGCCGCAACGGCACGCACGTGAACGGACGGCGCATCGACGAAGCGCTGCTGGACGACGGCGACGTGCTCTCGATAGGCGACTCGTACCTGGTGGTCCGCGCCGAACCGGAGCCTCAGACCGACGCGCCGGTGCCATCGCTCCTCGGCGACGCTCCCTCGATGTGCGCGCTGCGCGCCGCTATCCACCGCGTCGGCCCCACCGAGGTCACGGTGCTGCTCCTCGCCGAGAGCGGCTGCGGCAAGGAGGTGGTGGCGCGCGCCGTGCACGACGCCAGCAAGCGGCGAGGGCCGTTCGTGGCCGTGAACTGCAGCGCCATCCCCGAGAGCCTCGCCGAGAGCCAGCTGTTCGGTCACCTGGCCAACGCGTTCAGCGGGGCTGTGGCCCGCCCCGGGCTGTTCCGCGCCGCCGACGGGGGCACCCTCTTCCTGGATGAGGTCGGCGATCTCCCGCAGGGCGTGCAGCCCAAGCTCCTTCGCGTGCTGCAGGATCGCATGGTGCTCCCCGTCGGGGCGACAGCCCCGGTCGCCTGCGACGTCCGCATCGTCGCCGCGACGAACCGCGACCTCACGGCGGATATCGCGGCGCACCGCTTTCGCGGCGATCTCTTCGCGAGGCTCTCGGAGTTCCCGCTCGGGATCGCGCCGCTCCGCGAGCGGCGCGAGGACGTGCTGCCCCTGCTCGATCACGCGCTGGGCCGGCCCCGCCCGCGCGTCAGCTCCGCGCTCGCGGAGGCGCTGCTCCTGCATCCATGGCCCTTCAATGTTCGCGAGGTGTTCGCCCTCGCCGCGCAGCTCCGCATTCGCGGCGGCGAGGCCGGCGTGCTGGATCTCGAGCTCGTGGCCGACCGGCTCGGGCCTCCGTCCGGCGCAGCGCCCGCATCTCCACGGACGACCACCTCCGACGCGCACCCTTCGTCGGCCCCCGCGCCCTCCAGCGAGGAAGATGCGTCAAACGCAGCCGACGAGCGGGAGCCTCCGCCCGATCGAGCCCAGCTCGAGGAGCTGCTCCGCGCGCACCGCGGCGTGGTGGCGGACATCGCGCGGGCGACGCGCCGGTCGCGCAAGCAGATCTATCGATGGATTGCCCATCACGACCTCGATGTGCAGCGCTTCCGCCGCTGACGTGGCGCTCACCGCGCGCGCTCCCCGAGCGCGAAGCAAATTACAGCGTGGGCGGCATAACGCCATAGCCCCCGCTGCTTTGCGCAGGCCGGGGCATCGATAGGTCGTTTTCCCCCATCGTTCACCGTTATAGGATTCACCCGAGCCGTTCGAGGCCGCCGAGTCTGAACCGAGGCGCAGCGTGGATTCACTCCTCAGATCGAGCATCGGCCAGTACCTCATCACCGAGGAGATCGGCCGTGGGGGGATGGGGGTTGTCTACCGCGCGGTCCATCGGAGCGTTGGACAGCTCGCGGCGGTCAAGGTGCTCTCCAGCCAGCTCGCCCGGGACGCGAGCCAGCTTCGTCGGTTCACCAATGAGGCGCGCGCGCTGAGCCTGGTCGACCATCCTGGGCTGGTGAAGATCTTCGATTTCGGTGAGACGCCCCAGGGCGAGCCGTACATCCTCATGGAGTATCTCCGAGGCGAGCTGCTCCGGAGTCGCCTGATGCGATGCAAGAGGCTCGCCCTTCCGGAGGTGCTTCGTATCGGCCGTCAAGCGGCGTCGGCGCTGGCGGCGGTCCACAAGAACGGGATTGTCCACCGCGACCTGAAGCCCTCGAACATGATGCTCGTCGCCGACGACGAGGCGTCCGGCGGGGAGCGCCTGAAGCTGCTGGATTTCGGCATCGCCCGGTTCACCGAGGACAAGGCCGATCTCACCGCGCCGGGCTCGGTGCTCGGAACGGCGATGTACATGTCGCCCGAGCAGTGTGTCGGCCAATCGCCGGTGGACAGCCGATCCGATATCTACTCCCTGGGCGTCGTCCTCCACGAGCTGCTCGCGGGAGAGCCGCCGTTCACGGGTGAGCCCGTCGAGGTCCTGCGCATGCACCTCTTCCAGGATCCGCGTCCTCTGAGCGAGGTCGCCCCGGAGGTGCCCCAGGAGATCTCGAGCTTGATCCGGCGCATGCTGGCGAAGGAGCCGTCGCGGCGCCCGGATATCGCCCAGATCGCCGAGGCCATGCGCCGCGACATCGCAGCGACGCCCGCTGTCACGCCGGCAGCGGTCGTGGGATCCGCAGCGGAGTCGACGTCAGCAGCGACACCGGAGGCGGGGTACGCCGGCAGGACGACCGTGAAGAAGCCGGCCGTCCGGGAGACGACCCCGCACGAGAGGGGATCACGGCCAGGCGGAACGAAGGTCGCCGAGGCGGCGGAGGTGACTCCGTCCGAGGCCGCGCCGTCACCCGGCCCCGGGGCCGACAACACACCGGAGCAGATGGAGGTGCGCGTCGAGCGCACCGAGACGCAAGAGGTCACCGCGTCGTCCGCGCGGCCGCAGGGGCGGGGCCTGGTCGGCTTGCTCGCGATCCCTGCGCTGCTCGTGACCGCGTCCTATGGCCTCGTTCGAGCGTGCAGCAACGGCGTCGGCGGCGGACCCGCGCAGGCTGCGCTGACCAGGAGGCTCCCCCTGAAGGCTGCGCTCGTGGCGAGCGCACCAGCGAGGCCCGCGCCCCCGGAGAGAGCGCCCGTGTCGCTGTCCAACATGGTGCGGCTCCCGGGAGGCCAGTTCCGGATGGGGAGCACGCTCGCCGAGATCGACGCCGAGTGCCAGCGCCTCGGGCCCGAGTGCCGCCGGGACCTGCTCGAGCGAGAGCAGCCCGTGCGAGAGGTGACCGTGTCCCCCTTCTACATCGATGCTTACGAGACCACGAACGCGGAGTTCGCCGCGTGGCTCGATGTCACCTCGCCGGCGCTCGACATCAAGGAGGATCCCGAGCACCGCATCCAGCGCTACGTACACGAGCGCGCGCGCGGCTATCTTCTGGTCGATCTCTTCCCCGAGTATTCGGGGATCCTCCTGCGCCCGGAGAGGCGCTTCGTGCCCCGGCCGGGCCACGAGAACAAGCCGGTCATCCAGGTCACCTGGGACGCCGCCTCGCTCTACTGCAAAGCCCGCGGGAAACGCCTCCCCACCGAGGCCGAGTGGGAGTTCGCCGCGCGTGGAGCGACAGCGCGCCGGTTTCCGTGGGGCTCGGATCCACCTCGCTGCGACGGGGTCGCCTTTGGCGTGTACGAGAAGGGCCTCTGCGAGAGGTCTCCGAAGGGCGAGCAGGACGTGGGCACGTCCCTGCAGGACAGGACGCCGGAGGGGGTCTGGGACCTCGGCGGCAATGCGGCGGAGTGGGTGCAGGATCAGTTCTTGCTTCCTCACTACGGCTCATGCGGCGATTGCATCGATCCCGTGACGGAAGGCCCTGGCGTGTCGCGCGAGGAGGACCAGCGCATACGCCGCGGCGGTTCATGGCCGGCGCTGGATGTGATGTCTCGAGGTGTGACGCGCGGCCGCTCGAAGCGCATCGAGGGTCGCTCTGGGCTCGGGTTCCGGTGCGCCTCGCGGTGAACCACCTCGCCGACGGAGGGCGGCGAGCAGGGCACGGCAGCGGCCGCATGACCAGGAACGGACGGAGAGGGCGCTTCACCGCCCGGCGCCCTCGCTCGCGCAGCTTATCGGTCCTCGTGCGCTTCAATCATCCAGACAACACGTCTCCAGGAGAACATGGTCATGCCGATCCGGAACACCGCTGCGAGACCCAAGCGGGCAACACAGTCCACGACGGCTCCAGCGAAGTCAGCCAACAAAAAAGCCAGGAAGAGCGCCCCCTCCACGTCGAGCGACGAGCTCCACCGCCTGCGGTGGGCGCTCTCGGTGCTCGTCGGCGACACGACGAAGAACCTCTCCGCCGCCGCGACCGAGAAGTTCCTGGCTCCCGCGAACACGAAGATCGCCTTCGAGGGAACGGTCGAGCAAGACGCGTACGTGTACCTGGTGCAGGTCGCCGAGATCACTCGGATCATCACGACGTACCCGCTGGATGGCGAAGCCATCCACGCCAAGACCGGCGAGGCCACGCGCATTCCAGCCACGGGGTGGCTCGTCACCCCCACCCAGGGGAAGATCCTCGCGTTCAGCTCACCGACACCCCTCCGCCGAAAAGAGATCGCCGCCGCGCTCGCCGGTCGCGATCCGGCGCCTGGACAGGCGGGTCACAAGGACGCCAGGCCCGCCGAGTTCGGCACGTTTACCGACGCCAATGGCATGAAGGCTTCCCAGATCAACCCCTCGGGCCCAGCAGATCCTCTCATCACAAAGCCAAAAGCCGTCACCACGCAGGTCGGACGATAAAGGCGCTGCGATCGACGTAGTCGCGCGGCGCGCCGCGCGCACGCGCGGCACGTCACCGCGCGTGACCTGCGCGGCGGACGTGCCGGTCGCCCTGCGATGAGCCCAGGCGCCGTGGACGTCGAGCCCTCAGGCGCTCCGGTGGCGAAAGTCGACGAGGATCATGCTCCCGGTCCCCTCGATCCTCGCCGTGGGAGTCTGCAGGGAGAGCGACTGCTCGCGGCTCCATTGCTGGACGCTGTACGTGACGTAGTGATTCAGATCGTCCACGGTGACGAACCGCTTGCGACCCGTGCTATCGGCGGCGCCACGGAGCCCCTCGAGCACGAACGACGTGAACACACCGAGCTTGGCTTCCGGACGCTCCATCGCGATCTGCTGGGAAGTGCTGCCCGAGAGCACGGCGATGCCCTCGGCGAGCTCGAAGGCCTCGTGGACGAACCCAGGGTCGAGCGAGGGAGCGCGGGGCGCCCGGCCGAGATCGACCCCAGCGTGGCAAGCATCGAGGACGAGGATCTTGCGGCGGGCGGGCGACTCGAGGAGGATCTTCTTGATCCTGTCGACCGAGAGGGACGTCTCGGAGAGCACCTGATTGCCGGTATCGCGAAAGAGGAGATGCGGTTTGCCGTCGTGGAGGGTGCCATGACAGGAGAAATGCACCAGGAGCAGGTCATTGGGGCTCAGCCCACTGGCGAAGAGGCTCAGCTCCTGCAAGACGCGGTTGCGCAGGGGCAACATGCGCTCTTCTTCGACGTGGTCGTGCATCGACTTCACGACGGCGTAGCCCAGCTCGTTCCTGAGTGCGTTCCCGAGCGCGATGACGTCGTTGACACAAAAACGCAGATTGCCCAGGCTGCGGTCATCGTAGCGGCCCACGCCGACGAGGAAGGCATAGCGAGCGGCCACGGGACCGAGCACTTGCGCCTCCGCGGCGGCGATGGCGCGCTCCGCCTCGGTATCAGCGATGCGCGCTGCCTGATCACGGCGGTCGGGAGCCCGCTGTGCCCTCGCCGTCGACCCCTGGTCGAGCGCCGGCTGCTGGATCGGCTCTACCGCGCGCATCCACAGGATGCCCTGGTCGTGCGCGGTCCGCGCCGACAGCGGCGTCTGTGGGGGCGGCGACGAGGGCAACGGCGATGACGCAGCCAGCGCCACACCAGCGGAGTACGGAGCTGCGCTGGCCGTCAGAGCTTCGGCGGTGAGCTGCTCCGTGATCAGCGTCCGGAGCTCATCGTGGAAGGGGCGAAACGTGTCCTCGGCGCCCGGGGTCGTGAAGCGCTGGAGAAAGGGGCGCGTGACCCGCAGAAAGGTGGTCGCGTGGAGGTGGCTGCTCCAGCCGGTATGCGCGGCGATGGTCGAAAGGGGGAGCGGTGAGGGGGCGGCGCAGAGGACGGCCAGGCTGCGCTTGACCAGCACCTCCGACTCGGCCGGCAGGTGGTTCACGCGGCCCCATAGCTTGATGAAGACGTCACGCAGCGTGCGGGGGAGCGGACTGCCGAGGCGGCCCTCGGGGGGCAACCGCCGCAGCCACTCGGCGAGCTCGACGGAGTAGAGCATGTTGCCCTGGGCGCGCTGCACGGCCTCATCAGCGACGTAGGCCGGGAGGCCGAGCTCCCGGACGACGCCGTCCCAGAAGGCCCGGCACGCCGCGTGATTCGAGGGGAACCATCGCGGGGCGTCGAGGTCGACGTGCGCCGGGGCGTAACGCATGAACCAGCTGAGATCCGTGGTAGGGCGCGAGGAAGCGAGCAGGACGACGCGCGGCGGGAGCGGCGCGGGGAGCAGGCGGGCGAGATCGGAGTGACCCCTCTCGTCTTCCGCCTCGTCGAGGTCATCCATGACGAGGAGGAGGCTCATGGACTCCGGCTCCAGGACACGCCTCGATATGCGCTCGACGAGGTCGATGAGGCGGCGCTCGGGGTGCGCATTCCTGTCGCGCATGTCGATGAAGCGGTCCTCGAGCTGCGTTGCGAGCGAGCTCGCGACGATCTCGGGCCGATCGAACGCGGTGGTCCTCAGGAAATGGGAGGCGACCGCCCAGCGCGCGCTCCCCGGGCGCGCTCGCACGTTGCGTTCGACCTGCTCGGCCCAGCGCGCGAGGTGCCGGCTCGCGCCGGCGATCACGCCGCGCACGCGCTCGACCTGGCAGGTCGCGGTGACCCGCTGAAGATAGCTGGCCAGGATCGCGCTCTTGCCGACGCCAGGGGCCCCCGTGACGAGGACCGTGGTCGCGCCCTTCCGGAAGAGCGCGTCGATCTCGAGGAGCACCTCGTCGCGGGCGAGAAGCTGAGGATGGTGCTGGCGCTCGCCGCCGAGATTGACCCGATCGCCAGATGCTCGATCGCCATGATGCGGGGTCATGCTGCTTACGTGATTCGAGTTCTGGACGGCTGTCAAGGGGCTGCTCGCCGGCCTTGGTATCGACCTGTCCTCGAAACATCGCCTCTCGGCGTCATCTCCTCACACCACCTGGCCAGGACTCGCCTGCGTCGGCTCTGAACGTAACCATGCTGGGCTGTGGAGCGGGTCGTTGCGGTCCGCGTGCGCGTGTCGTCCGACGGCGTTGGCTGGCGATCGCGCGATCGCGTGATCGCGTGATCGCGCGAGCGCCAGCCGCTTCCGGGCGGCCCACGTGCGCGCCCGCGCGCCGTCCCATGGCCACCGCGCGCCGTCCCATGCTCCTCCGGCCTTGGCCAGGTCGCGCAATGTCGGCGTGGGCGTGGAGGACGCCCGCGGGGCGACGAGGATCCCGCTCCGAAGCACGCGCTCGGCGAGGGCCAGCGTGCCTGGCTCGGGCGGCGTAGTACCCACGCCGGCCCGGCAGTGAGCCCAGTCACACAGCACATCTGCTTGGCACCTCGTGTGCAATGACAATGACGAGGAGGACACGCGCTGACGGACAGCCCGATCGACAGGTGTTCTGCGATGGGGACATGGGCCGTCATGCCGGATCCGATTCGAGGACAAGGGCCCATTGGCTTTTTCCGGAGGTGTCATCATGGCATTCTTTCAGCATCTCAAGCGTCAGGACGAGCGCGACGCCGGCTGGGATTTCCTGGCCCCGCGGATGCGTCTCAAGCACGTTGCGCTCATGGCGCTCACGGCCTCGACCGTCCAGCTCGGCTGCGTCGGCGACGAGGACGTCTCGCAGGCGGTGTCGGACGAGGAGGACATCGCGAGCGAGGCAGCCGCGCTCTCGCTCTACCAGCAGAACCCCGTCGGCAACCTGTCCGTGCTCTCGCCCGCCGAGGGCGCGCCCTACGCGATCGCGACCAAGAGCGCATGGACCTCGGCCCCGGGCCTGTCCAGCGCGGTCTATTCACACGCGGGCGACAACCTGGAGATCAGCTTCAGCGCCGAGATCTACGCCACCAACACGGTGTGGCTGCGCGCGCTCGTCGACGGCGCGCCGGTCTCGCCGAGCGACGTGAAGATCAAGATGGGCAGCGAGAACTTCGACGGCACGCGTTCCTTCACCTTCGTGAAATCGGGCGTCTCGGCCGGTCAGCACATCGTCGAGATCCAGTGGTACGTGGTGAACGGCGGCGACGCCCAGATGCGCGATCGCTCGCTGGTGGTCAACTCGGCCGCGCCCTTCAGCGGCGACGGCCGGCTCGCCGTGGCCGCCGCGCCCAGCGGCCCGGACCTCGTCAAGACCACCACCGCCTGGGAGAACGTCCCGGGCCTCACAACCCAGCTGACCACGAGCGCCCAGCAGGACCTCATCGTCACCTTCTCGGCCGAGGCCGCCTCGAACAGCGGCCGCATGTTCGTGCGCGCGCTCGTCGACGGCGTGGACGTGGGCAACGTGACCCTGCTCCACGCCAACATGTCGAACCGCGGCGGGACGCGCAGCATGACCTTCGTCGCGCCCAGCGTGCCCGCCGGCAACCACACCGTGCAGATCCAGTGGTCCGGCGACACCGCCGGCGGCGACATCCGCCTCGGCGACCGCACCATGGCCGTCTCCGCCGCGCCGGCCTCGGCCCCGGGCGGCTCGACCGCGGCGGCCACCATGCAGGGCCCGCCGGTGCCCTTCTCCGGCCTGACCTGGACCAACATCCCCGACCTCTCGGTCAACCTCAACACCCAGGCTCCCGCCGAGAGCGCGGCGATCACCTTCTCCGGCGAGGTCTACTCCTCGAGCGGCCGCCTGTTCCTGCGCGCCCTGGTCGACGGCGTGCCGGCGCAGCCCGGCGACGTCACCCTCATCCAGGGCGAGCCGCTCATGCGCGTCAACTCGCACACCTTCGTGCTCAAGAACCTGCGCCCGGGCAACCACACCGTGACCCTGCAGGCGCGCAGCGACACCGGCACCACCGCCAACATCCGTGACCGCTCCCTCCGCGTGACCGCCAAGAGGCGCTCGGGCTCCGATTTCGCCCAGGCGTTCATGGGCATCGGCCAGGGCTACGGCCACTCGCCGCGCGTGCGCACCCACAAGGCCCTGGTGCTGTGCATCGACCCGGTCCGCCCGGATCACGCCGCGCCCTCGCTCTCCCAGATCCTCAACTACCACGAGGGCGGCGACGGCGGCATGAGCATGAAGGGCTGGCTGGCCGACAACACCGACGGCAAGCTCGCCTTCGACAGCTTCCAGTACGTGAACTGCGGCCCGTTCGCCCAGGCGCCGGCCGCGCACCAGGGCAACTGGTACTGGGACACGCCCGGCGGGCACGCCGAGGCCTGGCGTGACGCCATCCGCGCCGCCGACCCGAGCATCAACTTCCACAACTACGACACCAACGGCGACGGCAAGATCACCCGCGACGAGCTCGTCCTCATCGTGGTGCGCCCGCAGAACTCGGCCTACGGCACCAACCGCAGCGTCGACGTGGCGGTCGACGGCAACTCGACGCCCATGAGCTTCGACCTCCTCGACGTCTACCTATCGCCGTTCGACTCGGATCGTCGCAACGGCGTGGGCCTGCTCGCCCACGAGCTCACCCACCGCATCCTGGACGCGCAGGACATGTACGGCTGCGACTCGTCGAGCACGGCGTCGAAGTACTTCGACGCCATGTACTGGCACTGGCAGGCCACCCACATGGGCCCGTTCGAGAAGCTGAAGAGCGCCCTCGTGACCCCGGACCTCGTCGAGATCGGCTCGTGGACCACCCAGACCTTCCCGCTGGCCTCGATCGAGACCCGCAAGGAGGTCACGCTGCTCTGGGACGCCGCGCGCGGCGACAAGGAGTACTTCCTGCTCGAGAACCGCTGGGGCGCCGGTGACGTCTACGACGCGCCGCTCAATTCGAGCGTGGTCGTCTGGCACATCGTCGAGGACCCGACGCTGGCCGCCCAGTACCCGCCCTCCGGCGCCGAGAGCTGCAGCATCGTCCACAAGCAGGTGCGCAAGCTCGGCCAGCTGACCTTCGATGGTGAGGCCCGCGAGCTCTTCTGGGCTGACGGCACGAGGACCAACATCACGGTCACCGCGCGGGGCCCGTTCGGCGAGCTCACCAACGTGGAGATCAAGAAGCAGGGCCTGATCGTCCTCCCGTTCCCGCGGCCAACCGTCCCCCCGATCCTCACCAAGTAGTCCGCTACGCGGACAGGAGAGGACGTGGCGCGCGGCTGCGCGGGTCCATCGAGCCCGCGCAGCCGGCAGCCGTCTCAGTGCACCCGCATCCCCGGCTTCGCCCCCGAGTCCGGCGACAGGAGATGCACCGTCTCGTCCCCCGCCGCGAGCACCATTCCCTCGCTGAGGCCGAACTTCATCTTCCGCGGCGCCAGGTTGGCGCACACGATGACGAGCCGCCCGATGAGATCTTCCGGCTTGTAATACGCCTTGATCCCGGCGAACACCGTCCTCCGCGCCTCCCCGCCGAGCGAGACGGTCAGCTTGAGCAGCTTCTTCGCCTCGGGCACGTGCTCCGCCGCGACGATGCGCGCGACGCGCAGGTCGACCTTGCTGAAATCGTCGATCGTACACTCCGGCGCGAGCGGCTCCTTGGCGAGCGCCGCGCCGTCGTCCTCCGCGGCCGCGCCCCCGCCCGCCGCCTGGCCCGGCTCCGCGTTCGCCCCGGCCGCGCCGCCCGGCGCCGCCGCCTCCTCGGCAGGGCGGCCCTCCGCGATCATCTTCTCCACCGCACCCGGCTCGACCCGCTTCATGAGGTGCTCATACGCGGCCACAGGCGTGCCCACAAGCGGCGTCTTCGCGAGCGCCCACCGGTCCATGGGGCACCCGAGCAGCCGCGCGACGTCGTCGGCCAGCTTCGGGAGCACCGGCGCCAGGTAGAGCACGATCTGCCGGAACAGGTTGAGCGCCACGGTGCAAACGGCCTGCAGCTCCGCCTTCTTCTCCGGCTGCTTCGCCAGCGCCCACGGCTGCATCCGGTCGACATACTCGTTCGCCCGGTCCGCCAGCGCCACGATGCTCCTCGTCGCCCGCGCATAGTCGAACGCCGCGTACGCCGCCCCGATCGCGTCGCCCTCCTCCGCCGCCGCCGCGAACAGCCCCCCGTCCTCGGGGTAAACCGCCGACAGCCCCGTCTGCGCCACGAAGCGCGACGACCGGCTCGCCAGGTTCACGACCTTGTTCACGAGCTCGGCGTTCACCTTGTTCACGAGCTCTTCCAGGTTCAGATCGATGTCGTCGACCTTCGAGCTCAGCTTGCTCGCGTAGTAATAACGGAGGTACGCCGGGTCGAGGTGCTTCAGGTACGTCGAGGCCAGCACGAAGGTGCCCTTGCTCTTCGACATCTTCTCTCCGTTCACGGTGAGGAACCCGTGCACCTGCACGCGCGACGGCAGCGAGAACCTCGCGCTCTTCAGCATCGCCGGCCAGAAGAGCGTATGGAAATACACGATGTCCTTCCCGATGACGTGGACGATCTCCGTCTCCTCGGATCGCCACCAGTCGTCGAACGCCTCGCCTTCCCGGGCGCACCACTCCTTGCTCGCCGCCATGTACCCTATCGGCGCGTCGAACCAGACATACCAGTAGTTCCCTGGCGCGTCGGGGATCTCGAACCCGAAGTACGGCGCGGGGCGCGACACGTCCCAGTCGCGGAGCGGCTCCGACAGGAAATGCCCCGCGAGGTAGTTCGCGATCTCCTTCGACATCCGCCCCTCACCCTGCGTCCAGGTCGACAGGAACGGCCGCTCCGGCTCGATGGCCACCATGAGGTGCTGCGCGCTCCGCACCTCGGGCCGCGCGCCCGTGAGCGCGCTCCTCGGCTCGACCAGATCGGTCGCGGCGTAGGTCGAGCCGCACCGGTCGCAGCTATCGCCGTACTGGTCCGGCGCCGCGCACTTCGGGCAGGTGCCCTTGACGAAGCGATCCGCCAGGAACATGCCCTCCTGCGGATCGAAGAGCTGCGTGACCTCCTTCGTGGTCACCATGCCGCGCTCGCGCAGCGACGCCCAGATCTCCTCGCACAGCGCGCGGTTCGCGGGGGAGTTCGTGCTGCCGTAGTGGTCGAACCGGATCTGGAACGCCGCGAAATCGCGCTGGTGCGCCGCGCTCATGTCCGCGATGACGTCGGCCTCGCTCCGCCCCTCTTGCCGAGCGCGGATCATGATGGCCGTGCCGTGGGTGTCGTCGGCGCACAGGGATATGCACCTCCGCCCGGTCATCCGCCAATAACGGGCAAAGATGTCGGTCTGGGTGTACTCGACGAGGTGGCCGATGTGGATGTGCCCGTTGGCGTAGGGCAGCGCGCTGGTGAGCAGGAGCCGTTTCATGCTGCGCTGGACTTTGCACGAAATCCAAGCCGGATGCGAGCCGCCGATGGCGCGCGGGCGCGCCTTCCAGCGGAGCGCCGCGCGGGCCGGCGTGGACACGACAGCGGACGTGCAGCCATGGACGGAGCGGGCTCGGGCTCTAGATACGTAGTGAACCGATCGACGGGGAGGGGACCATGGCAGTACAGAGGAAGCAACAGAGGAAACAGGGGCGTGGTGGCAAGGAAGGCGGAGCGCGGGCGCTGGAGGCCCAGCCCCTCCTCCGCCAGCGAAGCGAGGAGATCCAGCCTTTCGGGACGGTCGTGGACTATCCGCTGGCGCTCGCCGCGAAGTCGCGCGCGGAGAGCATCCGGGCGCTGAATCAGATCCTGTCGGACACGCTCGTCCTGCGCGACATGTACAAGAAGCATCACTGGCAGGTGTCCGGGGCGACCTTCTTCCAGCTCCACCTGCTCTTCGACAAGCACTTCAAGGAGCAAGCCGCGCTGATCGACATGCTCGCCGAGCGCGTCCAGATGCTGGGCGGCGTCGCGATCGCCATGGCGCACGACGTCGCGGAGACGACGAGGATCGAGCGGGCGCCCCGCGGCCGCGAGCAGGTGCCCGCCCAGCTCTCGCGCCTGCTCGACGCGCACGAGCTCATCCTCGCGGAGACGCGCGAGGCGGTGAAGCTCACCACCGAGAACCGCGACGATGGCACCGCCGACCTGCTCATGAGCGACGTCCTCCGCACGAACGAGATGCAGGTGTGGTTCCTGTCCGAGCACCTCGTCGACACGCCGCTCGTCCGCGCCACCTGAGCGCCGGCACGCCGCTTCCCCCCCGCCGTCCAGCCCTCCGGGCGCGCTCCGAAAATTCGACGGGGCGCGCGTAACCTTTCCGGCCCCCCGATCGTGGTACCGCCAGGAAAGGGGTCATGTGATGCGTACTACAAAAGACGTGGTGGTGATCGGCGGCGGGCTCGCGGGCCTGGCCGCGGCGGCGTACCTGGGCCGGGCGGGCCGGTCGGTCGCCCTCGTCGAGAAGGCGCACGCGCCGGGCGGCCGCGCCTCCACGCAGGAGAGCCACGGCTTCTCGCTGAACCTCGGCGCCCACGCGCTCTACCGCGGGGGCGCGGCGCACGAGGTGCTCCGCGAGCTCGGCGTCCGGTTCACCGGCGCGCCGCCGTCCCCGTCGGGCGCGCTCGCGCTCGACCGCGGCGCCCTCCACACCCTGCCGTCCGGCGCCCTGTCGCTGCTCACGACGGGCCTCTTCCCCCTCGCCGCGAAGGTCGAGATGGGGCGCGTCCTCGGCAGCCTCGCCGCGGCGAACCCCGCGCCGCTCGCGGCGGTCCCGGTCTCGGCCTGGCTCCGCGACGCCTTCCGGACGCCCGAGGCGCGCCGCTTCGTCGGCGCGCTCGTCCGGCTGTCGACCTACTGCGCCGACGACGATCGCCAGAGCGCCGGCGCGGCGCTCGCGCAGGTGCAGCTCGCCCTGAGCCACGGCGTGCTCTACCTCGACGGCGGCTGGAGGACCCTCGTCGACGGCCTGCGCGACGCCGCCGTCGCGGCCGGCGTGGAGATCCTCACCGGCGCGCGCGCGGCGCAGATCGCGGCCGAGGGCGGCGCCGTCTCCGCCGTGGAGCTCGCGAACGGCGACCGCCTCGGCGCCGGCGCCGTGCTCGTCGCCGCGAGCCCGCGCGCCGCGGCCGCCCTCGCGCCCGCGAGCGCGGCGCTCGCCGCGCACGCCGAGCGCGCCGTCCCGGTCCGCGCCGCGTGCCTCGACGTCGCCCTGTCGAGGCTCCCCCGCCAGCGCCCGGGCTTCGTGCTCGGCATCGACCGCCCGCTCTACCTGTCGGTCCACACCGACGCCGCGCGCCTCGCCCCCGCGGGCGGCGCCGTGATCCACACCGCCCAGTACAGCCCCGAGCTCGCCGGCCGCGACCCCGAGCGCGAGCTCGAGGATCTGCTCGACCGCGCGCAGCCCGGCTACCGTGGCGCGATCGTCGAGCGCCGCTTCCTGCCCTCGCTCATCGTCTCCAACGCCGTGGTCACGGCGGAGGGCGGCGGCCACGCAGGGCGCCCCGGCGCCCGCGTCCCGGATCTCGACGGGCTCTTCCTCGCGGGCGACTGGGTCGGGCCGACGGGCATGCTCGCCGACGCGAGCCTCGCCAGCGCGCGGGACGCCGCGCGGGCCATCCTCTCGCGCCGCGCGCTCGACCGCGCGGCGTGACGGGGTTACCCGACGCTCCATGAGCAGCTCCACGGCCTCTCCTGCCCCGAGCGCCGGGCTCGCCGCCCCCGGCTTCGTCGCCGCGAGCTACCGCGAGCACGAGCGCTTCCTCTGGGCCCTCTCCTACCGGCTCACCGGCAGCGCCGCGGACGCGGACGACATCGTGCAGGAGACGTTCGTCCGCGCGCTGGAGCGCCCGCCCGCGCGCACCGAGGAGCCCGTCCGCCCCTGGCTCGCGCGCGTCGCGCTGAACCTCGGCCGCGACGCCCTCCGGCGCCGCAAGCGCCTCACCTACGACGGACCGTGGCTCCCCTCCCCGATCGAGGCGGAGCCCGAGCCCCCGTCGTTCGAGATCCCGGGCAAGGAGGGCACCGAGGGCCGCTACGACCTCCTCGAGAGCGCGTCCTTCGCCTTCCTCATCGCGCTCGAGGCGCTGACCCCGCAGCAGCGCGCGGTGCTCCTGCTCCGCGACGTCTTCGACTACTCGGTGCAGGAGACCGCCGCCGCGCTCGACCTGTCGGAGGCCAGCGTGAAGACGACCCACCACCGCGCCCGCCGCGCCCTCGAGCCGTACGAGCGCGACCGCTGCCGCCCCTCACCCGAGCTCGTCGAGCGGTCGGGCGCGGCGCTCGTGCGCTTCCTGCAGACGCTCGCGACGCAGGACGTCGCCGCCATCGAGGCGCTCCTGAGCGAGGGCGTCCGGGTCATCAACGACGCGAACGGCGAGTTCAAGGCGGCGCGCCGGATCGTCGTCGGCCCGAACCGGGTCGCGCGGTTCTACGTCGGCCTGCTGAGGATCGACGACCCCGGAGCGCTCCGCCACGAGCTGCGCCTCATCAACGGCCTCCCGGCGGTCGTCATCGAGCGCACGACCACCGTGGAGAAGCTGGCGCCGCGGTTCGTCATGCGCTGCGAGATCGACGCGAGCGGCCTCATCAAGGCGATCCACTCCGTGCTGGCCTCGCACAAGCTGACGGCCGTGAAGGCGCTCGCTCCGTGAGCGCGACGATGAGGCCGGCAGGGCGAGCAACGAGAGGCAGCCCCCTGCCGGCCGAGCACTGGAGTGAGTCGTGTCGCGAAGCGTACTTCGGCCGGCGAAGTAGATACTGTTGGAGCAACATAGCGCCGGCAGGCGCTCATGTCCATAGCGGAACAGCCCGCTCGCTCAGGTGGCTTTGCCGCCTCCCTGGGCCCGTTCGCGGTGCGCCTCTGCGATGAAGTGACGAACCTCCTTGTCGATGGCGGCGATCGCTATCCCCTTGAAGGGGCGCATCAGGAGAGGCACGTCGAGATCCACGTCCACGGCGCCGGGGCGGAGCTCCATGCTGCCTTTCAGCTTGACGCCCTTCACCGAGAAGCCGAGCTCGGCGCGCTTCGCGTCGCGCCACACGAGGAAAGGCTCGTACTCGGCGTACCGCTCTCGGTACTGCGCGATCGCTCGTTCGGTCGCCAGCTTTGCCTCGCTGTCGTTCAGGTCGTGCTCAATCGTGTGCTTCATGATGGGACCTCGCAGTTCGTATCAGGGCACATCGCGAGAATCGGCCAGGGGACCGTCCGCCGTGAGGCGTCGCTCGCGGGCGCGGCGCCCGGCCGAGTTCCATCGGTGAGATAACACGGATGCACGGGGCCTGCGGCCCTCTGGCGCTCGTCAGCATCGCGCATCGCGCGCCCGCGCTCTGTGACATTTCGCCACGCGGCGGAACCGCGGGTGTCTGTGGGCGGCCGACCGGGGCCATCACCGTGAAGGCATCGCAGCGCCGGAGGGCGCCTTTCCACGGACCGGACGGCGTACCTGCGCCGGAGGCCTGCGCCGGAGGCCGCCCTTCGCGCGGGGGCGCCCTGGCCCTGCGCCCCTCAGTGGCCAGTGGTCACCGAGCCCGGCCTCGCGTAAAGAGAGCCGCCGCCGTGGACCTCCTGTATTTCGCGCTGCTCTGCTCCGTGCTCATCTTCGTGCACGAGCTCGGCCACTTCGTGTGCGCGAAGATCTTCGGCGTGAAGGTCCTCACCTTCTCGATCGGCTTCGGCCCCCGGGTGCTGCGCCTGCGGGGCCGGGAGACGGAGTACTGCGTCGCGCTCCTGCCCCTCGGCGGCTTCGTGAAGATGCTCGAGGAGAACCGGCAGGAGGCCGTGCTCCCCGAGGATCGCAAGCGCACCTTCGAGTCCCAGGCGCTCTGGAAGCGCGTGATCATCGTCATGGCCGGCCCGGCGATGAACGTGCTCTTCCCGGTGCTGCTCTACTTCGCCGTCTTCATCGGGGAGACCCGCTTCGTCCCGCCGACGGTCGGCGTCGTCCTGCCGGGGCACCCGGCCGAGGGCCGGCTGGTCCCGGGCGATCGCATCCTCGAGGTGGACGGCGAGCGCGTCAGCACCTTCGCCGAGCTGCACCGGATCGTGACGAAGAGCCCCAACCAGGAGCTCCGCCTCAAGGTGTTCCGCAACAAGGAGCACGTCGAGGTCACGGTCGTCCCGGAGGAGAAGGTCGTCCAGAAGCCGCTCGAGATCGTGGACCGGGTGGGCGAGATCGGCATCCGGCCGAGCCGCCCCGCCGCCGTGGTGGGCGTCTCGCGGCCCGACTCGCCCGCGTTCCGGGCCGGGCTGCGCACGTTCGACGTCGTGACGGAGGTGCGCGGCACGCCCGTGAAGACGTTCGCCGACCTGGAGCTCGCGCTCGAGGAGAGCCGCGGCGCCACGGTGCCGGTCACGTACCTGCGGCCGGTCACGGTGCCGCGCGCGCTCGGCGGCCTGGCCGAGCTCGCCGTCTACGAGTCGGGCGTCGCCGCGCTGACGCCGGAGAGCGGCCACGGCGACCTGCTCGCGCGGACCGGCATCGAGCCGGCCGACCTCTACGTCGCCGAGGTCCCCGAGGGCTCGGCCGAGTGGGACGCCGAGCTCCGGCCGGGCGATCGCATCACGGAGGTCGACGGGGTCGAGGTCACCGCCTGGTCGACCTTCGTCGAGCGGCTCTTCGCGGCCCCGGATAGACCGCACGTCATCACGTGGCAGCGCTCGGGCCAGCGCAAGAGCGGCACCATCGAGCTCCGCCGCGAGGACTGGATCGACGAGTACGGCCAGCGCCGCCCGCGCTTCTACCTGCGCGCGTCGAACTGGTCGCCGATGGTGGCCGAGCCGTTCGTCGACAGCCCGTCGGCCTTCCAGTTCGCCCTGGAGAGCGCGGTCGACGAGACGTACGACGTCATCCGGTTCATCGTGGTCGGGATCGTCCGCATCATGGAGGGCAAGGTCAGCATCTCCACGCTGGGCGGCCCCATCACGGTGTACGACGTGATCGGCGAGGAGGGCGCGAAGGGGGTCAGCTACTTCGTCTGGGCGATGGCGGTCATCTCAATCAACCTCGGGCTCATCAACCTGCTGCCCATCCCGGTGCTCGACGGCGGCCACCTCCTGTTCTTCACGTTCGAGGCCGTGCTGCGGCGCCCGCTGCCGCTGCGCGTCCGCGAGATCGCGAGCCTTGTCGGGCTCGTGGTGCTCATCGGCCTGATGGGCATCGCCTTCAAGAACGACGTCGAGCGCCGCTGGGACGTGATCCAGGGGCAATTCAAGGAGCTCGTTGGCTGACCGGGGCCAAGGTGACGGGCGCGACGGCGGCCGCGGCCCGGCGCGCCCGCCGCATCCGGCCGAGAGCGCGCCGCGCGCGGTCGCGGCGCGCGTGCTCGCGCGGGTGTGGGGCTCGGACGCCTTCGCCTCGGCGGCCCTCGACGCCGAGCTGCGCCGCGCGCCGGCGCTCGACCCGCGCGACGCCGGCCTCGCGACGGAGCTCGTCTACGGCGTCCTGCGCGCGCAGGCGGCGCTCGAGGCGCGCATCGCCGAGTTCGCCGCGAAGAGCCGCTGGACGGCCGACCCGCTGGTGCGCGCCCACGTGCTGATGGGGGCGTACTCGCTCTGCTTCCTCGATCGCGTCCCCTCGTTCGCCGCGGTCTCGGAGGCGGTGGATGGCGCCCAGGCGGCCGGCGGGCCGCGGGTCGGCGCGTTCGCGAACGCCGTGCTGCGCCGGCTCGCGGCGGCCGTGGAGTCCGGCGGTCGCCCGCCGCTCGCGAGCGCGGTGGTCGCCTCCGCGCCGGGGTGGCTGCGGGGCGCCCTGCGCCGCTCGCTCGGCCGGGCCGCGGCCGAGGCGTTCCTGTCGGCCGGCCCGGTGCCGCCGCCGACCGGCCTCTGCCTCGCCCCTGGCGAGGACCGCGGCGCGTGGATCGAGGCGCTGCGGGCCGCCGCGCCCACCGGGTCCTTCGAGGCGGGGCACGTCTCACCGACCGCGATCGTCGCGCGGGGGGCGGGCGATCTCCGGCGGCTCCCAGGCTTCGGCGCCGCGTGGATCGGCCAGGAAGAGGGGGCGCAGGCGCTCGCCTTCGCGCTCGGCGCGCGGCCTGGCGAGGCCGTGCTCGACGCCTGCTCCGGCCGGGGCAACAAGTCGTGGCTCCTGTCGCGCGCGGTGCTGCCTTTCGGCGCGGTGGACGCGGCGGACCTGTACCCTGCGAAGCTCTCGCAGCTCCGCGCGGCGCTGGGCGCGCCTCCCGTGAGCGCGGAGGGCGCAGGCGCGGAGGCCGGCGATGCGCAGGCCGACGCGCGCGACGGGCTCGGGCGGGCTGCGGCCTCCGTGCGCGAGACCTACGCCGTCGACTGGACGGTGGGCGCGGGCGACGTCCCCGAGGGCTACGACCGGGTGCTCGTCGACGCCCCTTGCTCCGGGGTGGGCACGCTGCGGCGGCGCCCGGAGATCGCGCTCCGGCGCGAGGCGGACGATCTCCCTCGCCTGGCCGACCTCCAGGTCGCGATCGCGCGCCGCGCCGCGACCCGCGCCCGGGACGGCGGCCGGCTCGTGTTCGCGGTGTGCAGCGTGCTGCGCGAGGAGTGCGAGGCCGTGGCGGCGCGGCTCGCGGCCCCGGCGGACGACGGCCTCGGCGTCCGGCTGGAGCCGGCGCCGTTCGACGCGGAGCTCGCGCGCGAGCTCGCGGGCGGCGGCGACGCGTTCCGGCTGCTGCCGCACGTGCACGGCACGGACGGGTATTTCGCCGCGATGTTCGTCGTGCGGCGGTGACGACGCGTGACGACGCGTGACGGCGCGCCCGTCCGCCGTCCTTGTACGATGGTAGGCGGATAAGAGCAGCTTGACTTCCGGACAGCGTTTGGACTTCCTAACGACGTTTTGGCGGCAGCTGCCCAGCCACGAAGCGCCGCCGCAGCTGTCGGCAAATGTAAGGAGGTGGGGTTATTGGTGCGATAGCCGCAATTTGTCTCCGCGGTGTTTCTTATCGCTGGGCACTCGCTTCGTGACGCCGCACACTCGTACGGTCAGGGCACTTAACAAACCTTCCGAGTAGCGTGAATCCTGCGCCGAACCTCCTGCCCAACACCCCGGCCGAGCTCGGGCCCGGGACCGTGTTGGGTCGTTACGAGCTGCTGCTGCCGATCGCAGCAGGCGGCATGGCCATGGTGTGGGCGGCGCGGCTGAAGGGGACGCGCGGCTTCCAGAAGATCGTCGCAGTGAAGACGATGCTGCCGACGCTGTCGGAGGACGACCAGTTCGAGCGCATGTTCCTCTCGGAGGCGTCGCTCGCGTCCCAGATCCGGCACCCGAACGCCGTCGAGATCCTCGACCTCGGCGAGCAGGACGGCGTGCTGTTCCTGGCGATGGAGTGGATCGACGGCATTCCGCTCAACCAGGTGATGAAGGTCGCGAAGCGGCAGAACGGCATGCCGATCCCGATCGCGGTGCGCATCGTGGCGCAGGCCTGCGCCGGCCTGCACGCCGCGCACGAGCTCAAGGACAAGAGCGGCAAGCTCGTCGGCCTGGTGCACCGCGACATCTCCCCGCAGAACATCCTGGTCACGTACAACGGCCTGGCCAAGGTGGTGGACTTCGGCGTGGCCAAGGCCACCGCGCTCAACGACAGCACGACGCAGGCCGGCCAGCTCAAGGGCAAGGTGAGCTACATGGCGCCGGAGCAGGTGCGCGGCGACGCGATCGACCGGCGCGTCGACGTGTTCGCGATGGGCATCGTGCTCTACACGCTCACCACCGGCAAACACCCGTTCCGCAGGGAATCCGAGGGCGCGACGCTGTTCGCCATCTCGTCCACGGACCCGGTGGAGGCGCCGCACGAGTTCCAGGCCGACTACCCGGCGTCGCTCGAGGCCGTGCTGATGCGCGCGCTCGAAAAGGAGCGCGACCAGCGCTACGCCACGGCCAACGAGCTGATGCGAGCGCTCGACAAGGCGCTTCCGCCGGGCCAGCGAGCCACCGACGAGGACGTCGCCAATTTCGTCCGCGAGCTGTTCGAGGACCAGCAGGAGCAAACGCGCGCGGCCCTCACCGAAGCGCTGGAGCGCGCTGACCGCAATCAGCTGAGCAACAACCTGGGCCGCTCCGACGTGACCGGCGCGAGCCCCTCGTCGGTGAGCGCCTTCAGGACCGTCAACCTCCGCGGCGCGGCCCGGGGCGTGGCCGGACAGAGCACGCTCGACGACGAGATCCCGCCGTTCGCGCGCTCCAGGAGCCACGCGCTGCCCACCGTCGTGATCCTCGGTCTCCTCGCCGCCGGCGTGCTCGCCGTACTGCTCCGGGGCGCCGACGCGCCCGCCCCTCTTCCTTCCGTCGCCGCGCCCGCCGCCCCGGCGTCAGCCGCCCCGGCGCCCGCGCCTCCCAGGGCGGAGGCGCCCCCTGCGACCGAGCCCGGCGCGCCCCCGGGCGAGCCCTCTGCCTCCGTCTCGGCCAGCGCAGCGCCGGCCCCGGCGCCGACGACGCCGGCTCCGCTCCCGGTGTCACCCGCGCGCGCGACGCCCCGCCGTCCGACCAAGCCCGCCGAGCAGAGCAGCTCGCCGAGCCCGACGCCAACCCCCACGCCGCCCAAGTCGTGGAAGCATGATCCGGGGTTCTAGCACCCCGCTCTGGGCGAACTCGACTCCCTCAGAATGTTCCTGAGAGACTCGCGCCGATCTCGGATCCGCCCGCGACGGGCACGAGCTCGAGCGAGGTTTTCTCGGGCTGCTTTGGCTTCCTGTTCTGAAGAAGCAAGATCGCGGTCGCCGTGCCGACCGCGGCGACGCCGACGCCGAGCGCCACCTGCGCGCCATAGTGATAGAATTTGAGGTCGTCGTAGCGCGACTGCATGGAGGGCGGGCACGACTTGCCGTCCGGGCCGCAGGCGTCTTCCAGATCCTTGAGCGCTCCCTGGCGGAGCCCGAACAACACCCCGGAGCCGATCAGGCTCGCGGCGCCGACGCCCCCGATGACGTACGGCACCACCTTGGACGGCGGCCTCTCCCGCAAGGCGCCCGCCTGGATCAGCAGCTCTTGCGGCAATGCTTCGAGCGTCACCTCGACGCGCGTCACCCCCTCCTCCTTCAGCTCCACCGTCTGTTGGAACGGCCTGTAATTGGGGGCCTTGGCGGTGAGCGCGTGAGGCCCGGGATCGAGCGGCACCTCGACGCCGATGGACGTACCGCCGAGGGCGACGCCGTCGAGCGCAATGGCCGCGGAGGCCGCCCCTTTGCCGCGCACGATGACGAGCTTCGGGATCCGGGCGCGCAGCCGGCCGATCGACTGCTCGACCTCGGCCCGAAAATCGGGCCCCACGGTGTCGGCCTCCGCGAGCGCCAGCTCGTAGCCACCGAGCGCGGTCACGAGCCGCCCCAGATTCTCCTCGCACACGGCGATGTGGAAGCGCACCTGAGGCGTCATCCGCACCTGGCCGACCTCGCGGAACCGCTGCAGCGCCGCGGCCCAGTTGCCCGCTTGCTCGAGCTCTGTCGCCTGCTGAAACTGCGCGCGGGCTTGCTTGAGCTCGTCGGTGTCCTGGGCGAGCGCGGGCGCTTCGAGCAGCAGCAGCACCGCTGCGACGCGGAAAATTCGCGGGAAATTCCTCATGCGGCGCCTGCCATGGTGACTTGAGGCCTCCGCTCCTGTCAACGAGGCGGCGCGGCCTTCGCGGCGCGCGTCAACATGGCGGCGCGGCCTTCGCGGCGCGCGTCAACATGGCGGGCGCGGCCTTCGCGGCGCGCGTCAACATGGCGGCGCGGCTTTCGCCGCGCGCGACGCCGCACCGCGTCGTGGTCGGAGGTGCGCGCGCGCCGGCGGAGCTTTCGCGCGCGGATCCTGACGCCGCCTTCTCAATTTATGGCCGCGAAATCCGCCAGCGAATGATACTTTTGTCGTTCGATGTCGACCCCTAGCTTTCTGCGTCGCTTCGCGCTGCTCCGCGCGTTCTCGGCCGCCGCGCTGACGGCGGGGATCTTCGCCGCCGCCGCATCATGCAGCGTGCCGGACTTCGAGTTCGCGTCGGTATCCGGCCCGCCGGCGCACTGTACGGACGACGCGCAGTCCGACGGCGAGACGGGCCTGAACTGCGGCGGCGAGTGCGATCCATGCCCGCTCGGCTCCGGCTGCGCCGCGAGCCGCGACTGCGCCGAGGGCGAGTGCATCGATGGCGTCTGCCAGGAAGCGGGTTGCATGAACGGCGCCCGCGACGGCTCGGAGTCGGACATCGATTGCGGCGGCAGCTGCGACAAGAAGTGCGCGACCGACCAGACGTGCAACGGGGCCAGCGACTGCGAGAGCGGCGTGTGCCAGGACGGCCAATGCGTCGCGCCGACCTGCACCGACGGGGTGCCCAACGGCACCGAGAGCGACGTGGACTGCGGCGCCGACTGTGGGGGCTGCCAGGACGGCAAGATCTGCCGCTCGAGCGGGGACTGCCTCAGCGACGATTGCATCGACGGGGTGTGCGGCCCCACCTGCTCGGACGGCTACGCCAACTGCGATCGCCAGGCCGAGGGCGAATGCGAGGTGAACGTCCGCACCGACACGGACAACTGCGGCAGCTGCGGCCTGAAGTGCGCGCTGCCGAACGCGACCGCCGAGTGCCAGGGCGGCGCCTGCAAGGTCAAGGCGTGCGAAGCACCCTACGCCGACTGCGACGGCGATCCCGAGAACGGCTGTGAGGTGAACACTGCGACGGACTCGAGCCACTGCGGCGGGTGCGACGAGCTGTGCCCGGCCGCGAACGGCGACGCGTATTGCGAGGCGTCGGAGTGCAAGGTCGAGTGCGACGCGGGCTTCACCGACTGCAACGGCCAGGTCGTCGACGGTTGTGAGAGGGCGACTACCCGTGACGTGTTGCACTGCGGCGGGTGCGGCATCGAGTGCGTGCCCGAGGCGGGCGGCAGGCCCTGGTGCCGCAACGGCGTTTGCGGCGAGACGATTTGCCCGGCCGGCAGGGGCGACTGCAACGGCGACCCCGAGGACAGCTGCGAGGTGAATCTGGCCGCCGATCCGGAGAACTGCGGCACGTGCGGCGGCCTGTGCACGGTCGCCAACGGCACCGGCAAGTGCACGGCCACCGGCTGCGCCATCGGCAGCTGCGAGCCGGGCTTCGCCGACTGCGACGGCAGCTACGACAACGGCTGCGAGACGAGCACGGACACGAGCCTCAGCCACTGCGGCGCCTGCGGCGAGACCTGCACCATCGCCGGCGGCACCCCCAAGTGCGAGGGCGGCGAATGCAAGGTGCGGACGTGCAACAGCGGGATGGGCGACTGCGACGGCAATCCGGACAACGGCTGCGAGACGAACGTCAACTCGAACCAGACCCACTGCGGCGCCTGCGCGGCCGCCGGCGGCGTCAACTGCAACACGATCTACGCGAACGCCACCGCGACCTGCCAGGGCGGCGCGTGCTCCTTCGCCGGCTGCAAGGCGGACTACGGCAACTGCAACAGCTCGCTGACCGACGGCTGCGAGGCCAACATCAGGACCGACGAGGGGCACTGCGGCGCCTGCGGCACCCAGTGCAACACAATCCACACCACCAGCAACCTGTGCCTCGACGGCACCTGCAACCCGGTGTGCACGAGCGCGCAGTACGACGCTTGCGGGGTGCCGAGGAACGGCTGCAACATCGACCTGTGGAGCGACGAGAGCAACTGCCTCGGCTGCAACCTCGTGTGCGAGAGCGGGGCCAGCGCCCACGTCGCCAGCAATCAATGCAGCTCGTCGGGCTGCAACCCGGTGTGCAGCGGCCTGTGGCGCAGCTGCGACGGCAACGGAATGAACGGCTGCGAGAAGGACGTCTCCAGCGACGTCAACGCCTGCGGCGCCTGCAACGCCCGGTGCCTCCAGGCGCACGCGAGCGCCACCGCCTGCACGGCCGGCACCTGCGTGCCCACCTGCGACCCGGGCTGGAAGGCTTGCGGCGACCCCAGCGGCGGCTGCACGACCCAGCTCGGCACCGCCAGCAACTGCGGCGACTGCGGCCACGTGTGCTCGGGGACGAGGTCCATCTGCTCGAACGGCAACTGCGTCGTCTCGCCGGACATCGTCGTCGTCAACTCGGGCACGACCGGCACCTTGAGCACCATCGGGAATTCGGCGCCCATCATCAACGTGAGCCACGCCCTGCAGACACCGCGGGACAACGATCGCATGGTCCTTGTCGGGATCGTCGCCTCCGAGAACTCGCTCGTGCCGGTGAGCGTCACCTACGACGGCACGCCGATGACGCTCTTCAACGCGCGGCAGGCCGACAACAACTCCGCCGCGCACATCTACTACCTCCTGGACAGCCAGCTTCCGGCCGCCACCGGCAACAAGCCCGTGGTGGTGCAGATGGCGAGCTCGAATACCTGGGGCGTGTACTTCGCCAACGTGGTGGAGCTGAAGGCCGTGCACCAGTCGAACCCGTTCGCGAGCGCCACCACGACCGGCATCCACACCAACACGACGGACTGCGGCCCCAGCGCCGTGCCCCGAGGGGTGACCACCAACTTCAGCGCGAGCGGCTCGTTCGTGTACACGGTGATGGCGGCGCGCAACGGCAACACCGGCGCCACCATCAGCCCCACCGCGGCGACCTCCACCATGAACAGGCGCCTGACCGATCCGACGACCATGGTCGCGCTGGCCGGCTATCTCGTGGCCAACTCCAACACCACCATCTCCTGGACGGTGAGCGGCTGCTACAGCACCGCCGGCGTCGGCGTCGCCGTGCGGCGCGCCAGCGGCGGCTGAGCGCCTCGAGGCGCCACGCTCCTCTATCACGGATACCCGAGCGCCCCCGACGCTCGACCATGCATATGCCCAGTTGAGAACATTACCGCTCCGCTCCGACATCCCTTCGGCGCTCACGAGAAACGACCCACCTGCGCTCGTCAGAAATGGTCCGGACGGTCGGGCGAGCCCGATCGCTGCCATGTAGCGCGCCCTCCAGCCGCTGTACCGTGCCGCGCGCGTGTGAGAGGATCGCTCTCGACCATGAAGAGGATCAAGCTCAAGCTCCACAGCGACGAGTACCACCTCAGCGCCGTCGGCTTTCTGTTCGAGGACCCGGCGCCCACCGCGGATCCGGCGGGGGTGAGGCCGTTCTCGATCCGCAACACGGTCTTCCCCGAGTTCGATCTGGATCCCGGCAATTACGTGTTCCGCTTCAGGGTCCGGAACGGAAGCGGCAAGTTCCAGATCTTCGCCTTCGATCCCAAGACGAACCAGAGCACCCGCGCCGAATACGACACGTCGAGCGGCGCCGACTGCCTCACGTTCCGTTTCACGGTGGCGCCGTGAGGGGCGCCCTGCTGCTCCAGCGCGCCGCGGCGCTGCTCTCGCTCACGCTGGCCGCGCCCGCGCTCGCCCAGGGCGCGGGGCAGCCGTCGGCTCCCGTGCCGCCGGGCGCAGCGCCCCCGGCGCCCGTCCGGCCGGCCGCCACCGCGCCCGGCGCCCCCACGGCGGCCAGCGCCCCCACGGCGCCGGTCCCGTCTGCCGCGCCGAGCACAGGCGCGGCCGTGGCGCCCGCGCAGCCGGGCCGCGCGATTGCGCCGGTCGCCCCGGCCGCGTCGGGCGCTCCCATCGCCCCCATTGCGCCGCTCGCGCCTGCCGGGGGCGCGGCCATCTCGCCGGCCGCCACGGGCCGCGAGCTCGTCTACCTCGTTCCGGTCGGGATCACGGGCAGCTCCGGGGGCGCGGCGCTCGCGCGGGTCGGCTTCGGCGTGCTGGCCGGGTTCGGCGAGGTGACGGATCCGACGGCATGGGATGTGAGCGCCGTGATCGAGGCCGAGGTGGCGGCCGAGGACGGGCTGGCCACGCTGATCGGGTTCTCCGCCACCGACGATGCGGCCCAGACGCCCACCGGCACCCTGCGCCTGTCCGCCTCGTTCGCGCGGCTCGACTTCGAGGGGGAGGGCAGCTCGGCCCATCCCCCGCTGATCCTCTACGTCGGCGGCGCGGTCGGCCGCACCCGGTTCAGCTACCTGGGTCCGGGCCCCGAGCGGCGCGACCAGAGCCTGCCGCCGACCTACGCGCCGCGCGAGCTCACCGCCGTCCCCTGGAGCGTCGGCGCGGCGGCGGTCTACGTCGGCGAGGGCGGGAAGAAGCTCGCGCCCACGCTCGAAGGGCAGATCAAGTTCGACTCGCGCTGGACCGCGTCGGCGGACACGCTCGAGTGGTGCGAGCCCGCGGGCGACGTCGCCCACGGCGTGGATCCGGTCACCCAGTCCACCACCTTCGTCCCTGCCACCCGCTGCAGGCAGGAGGTGCTCGGCGCGCCGGTGCAGAGCCAGGAGCTCACGATCGCGGCGCACGCCGGGCTCGTCGACAAGGTGGCGAACGCCACGTTCCGCGCGGCGCTCGGCGCGAAGGTGGCGGTCGCGCTCAACGACGAGGCGCCCGCCGATGTCCGCCTCAGCCTGCGCGCCCCGGTCCATGTGACGCTGGCGCGCGCGCCGGTGGGGACGGAGTACCGCGGGCTCATCCGGCTGATGCCAGCGCTCAACGTGATCCGTAGCTCGACCGGAGGGACGGACGTCAGCGGCACGCTCGAGATCGCCTTCCTCGGCCAGCGCGCGATGTTCGCCGACAACTACACCGACCTCTGACGTCGGGCCGCGACACGCCCCTCGCGGCCGCCCCGCCCTCGCCCGCGCAGCGTCGCCGCGGCCTCTCCCGCGAACCCTGCCGCCAGACGCAGCGCCCCGGCCTGGGCGCCTGCCCCGCCCGGCACCTTTCTTGGCCCACCGCGCCAGCATCCGCTACCGACGCACGAGAGCAGCGGAGGTGCACCCGGAAGCAGCATCGGGTGGGCCGCCGCGGCTCGCTAGGGAGACAGCGATGGGCCCGAGCGCAGCGTACAAGGTGGAGGGGCTTGGCGACGGCGTGCCGGCGTCGGGCGGCGCGGAGGGGTGCGGGCAGGGGCAGCTGAGCAGCCTCTGCAGCGCCCCCACGATGCCGTTCACGTCGCACGCCGGCGGCGCGGAGGAGGCACCGGCGGAGTCGAAGCCCTGGTGCATCGACCGCGGCGACTTTCTCGAGGCGATGAGCACGGTCACGCTCTGGCGCGCGCTGGAGCTGGGGGAGCTCCCCCACAGCACGCGCGTCTGGCGCGAAGGGCTCGAGTGCTGGACGCCTGCCGGCGAGGTGAAGGCGCTCGGCTGGACCATTTCCCAGCCGCCCCCGCGCGACGAGGCGCCCGCCCTCTCCGCCGCGGGCGAGGCGCCTGAGTCCACCGGCCCGCTCAGCTTCGCGTTGACGCCGGACGACCTCAGCTCCGTCGCGCCCCGCTTCCACCAGGGCGCCCCCGCGAAGGCGCGCGGCGAGCGCGCCGAGGCCTTCACCCTCGGCCGGTTCCCGCTGTCCGAAGCCGTGCTGCGGCGGGACAGCCCCTCGCAGCCGATTTCTCTTGATATTCCGTCCTGCTTCCCCACAGCCCCCTCGTCCCCGCCCGACACGCTCCCGAGCGCCGTGGCGCCGAGGCCCGGCGCCGCGAAGCCCGGGCTCGGGCCGGCGCGTGGCGAGCGCGACGCGGATCAGACGCCGCGCGGGCGGGTGTCGGGCGCCTGGTCGCGGCTCGCGCGGCGCGCCCGCGTCTCTCGCGGCGCCGCCGGAGCGGCCGCGGGCAGCGCGGCGCTCGTGCTCGTGCTGGGCCTCTCGGTGCTGAGCGTGGTCGCCCCTGAGGCCTCACCTGCGAGGCCTGCGGCCGCGCAGGCTGCGCACCTCGGCGTGGCCCAGGGCGTCGCGGCCGCCGCCGCGCAGGTCGCCCTGCCTGCCCCGGACCTCGCCGCGAGCACCGGCGCTGCGGCGCTTGCCGTGGCGACCCCGGCGCACGACGGCGCGGCGGCCGAAGCGGCCCCGGCGCGCGACGGCGCGGCGGCCGACGCGATCTCGGCGCGCGAGGAAGCGGCCGCGACCCCGGGCGAGGGCACCGGCGCGCCCGCGCTGCCGCTCCACCGGGCGGAGAAGGCCTCGGCGTCCAGCGCGAAGCCGGCGCCGTCGGGTCGCCGCGAGCGCGGGCAGTTCCGCCTGAGGCGAGGCCGATCCGAGGCGGACGCCACGCGCGGCATCAGTTATCCGTCCCGCAGAGCCGACTCATGGATCGGGACGGGTGCCATCCTGCGCGACTCGCGCTAAGGTGCGCGCCGCGCGGCGGTCGGCTCCGTCCCGCAGCACTCCGGCGTCGTTCAAGGGCAGGACGGGGGACTTTGAATCCCCTAATCGTGGTTCGAATCCACGCGCCGGAACCATCGAGCCCCCGCGCCCTCTGAGGGGGGTCATGGCGGTCGATGTCCATCGCGTCGGCGGGGGCGCCTCGGGCGAGGTCGCACCGCCTCGCGGGTGCGTCCTGCGCCGTCACCTGCTCGCTATTGTCTGGCGCGGTCGAGCCGGGGTTGTTTACCGTGGTCTCACCGAGGGCTCTGCGCCTGCCACGCGGCGTGCGCGAGCCCCTGGCTCCTGGAGGACCGGACGGCGTGGCGAGCGATGAAGGGGCCCGCGGACGCGGAGCCCCTACCCATGTAGATGCGAACCGCGGAGGCGGCTCTCCGCCCCCTGCGGGCGCGGAGCTCGGACGCGCGTCGGCGGCGCCGCTCGAGGCGGGCGAGGCGCAGTTCATCGCGCGGCTCGTCGCGCGTGACGAGAGCGCGTTCAACGAGCTCGTGATCATGTACGAGCGCCGCGTGTTCGCGCTCGTCTACCGCATGCTCGGCCGGCGTGACGAGGCCGAGGACGTGTCCCAGGAAGTCTTCGTGCAGGTCTTCAAGGCGATCGATCAGTTCCGCGGCGAATCGAAGCTCTCGACGTGGATTTATCGGATCGCCGTGAATCTCTGCAAGAACCGGACGAAGTACCTCTCGCGGCGGCACGCTGGCGCCCAGGACGACGTCGACGCCATGGCCGAGCGGGTGCCGCTGTCCGCGGCCAAGGGCGTGAGCGTCGGCGACGTGAGCCGCCCTGACGAGCTGGTGGAGGGGATGCAGCTCGAGGCGGTCGTGAAGCGCGCCATCGGGCAGCTCGATCCCGAGTTCCGGGAGGCGCTCATCCTTCGCGACGTGGAGGACATGTCGTACGAAGAGATCGCCTCGGTCACGGGTTTGCCGGACGGGACGGTGAAGAGCCGGATTCATCGCGCGCGCGGCCAGCTCCGCGCGCTGGTCGAGAAGATGATGGGTGAGAAGGTGAGAGGCGGGAAATGAGCGGGGCGGACGACCCGAAGCGTACGGGGCGAGCCGATGAGCCGGCCGCTTCGGGCGCGGAGAGCGGCAGCCGTCCCTCGGCTCCCCCCGTGGAGCGCCCGCCCGCCGCCGCCGCGCCCCTGCGCGACCTTCCCGAGGACGGCGATCTCCCCGAGGACGGCGATCTCCCCGAGGACGGCGACTTGCCGCTCGTCGACGAGCTGGATCTGCGCGAGCTGGTCCGAGGGGCGATGCGTCCGCCGCCCGCGGCGCCGCCGAGCCTTCTCCGCGGCGTGCAGCGCCGGATCCGGGTGCGCTCGCGGGGGAAGTTCTACGGCGACGGCTGGAGCACCGCGCGTTCGCCGCGCTCGACCTACCTGATGACGAGCCTCTTCATGCTCGCCCTCATCGCCTTCGTCTTCCTGGTACTCATTCCCTGGAGCGGCGGCGCCCTGCCCTGATCACCGCCGCCGAGCGGCGGTCACTGGGTCCAACGAACGAGGACGCAGGTCACGTTATCGGGCCCGCCGTTCTCGTTGGCGCGCTCGATCATCTTGGCGGTCGCGACCTGGATGTCCTGATGCTCCGTCAGGATCTGCGTCATCTCCAGGTCGCTCACCGGGCCGGAGAGCCCGTCCGAGCAGAGGACGTACGTGTCGTTCAGCTGCGGCACCTCGAAGCGGGTGTCGACCTTGACCGTGTCCTTCATCCCGAGCGCGCGCACGATCACGTTCTTGTGCGGGAAGTTCGCGATCTCCTCGGGCGTGAGCCGCTTCATCTTGATGTAGTCGTTGAGGAGCGAGTGGTCCTCGGTGAGCATCTCGAGCCGGCCCTCGCGGAAGCGGTAGACCCGGCTGTCGCCGACGTGGGCGACGTAGACGCCGTCGTTCGCCGTGAAGATGCCGACGAACGTCGTCCCCATTCCCCGCTTCTTCGCCTCGCGCTGCGCGGTCTCGTAGATCCGCAGGTTGGCGAGCTTGATCCCCGTGATCAGCCGGTTCTCTTCGTAGCCCTTGGACCGGTCCATCTTGTAGGGCCAGGTCCGCTCCGGGTCGTCCTGCGTCTGGGCGAAGAAGTCCTGCATCGCGTCGACCGCCATCTTCGACGCGACCTCGCCCGACGCATGCCCCCCCATTCCATCGGCGACCATGAAGAGGCCGTACTCCACCATGATGCCGAAGTTGTCCTCGTTGTGGTTGCGCTTGCGCCCGACGTTCGTCTCGCCGGCCACTTCGATTCGAAACGTTTGGGACACGGATCACCCGATCGATGGCCCCGCGCGAGGCGCGAGGTTGAATGAGAACCGCGAGCGCGCCCGTCCGAGCCGCTCGAGCCCGATCCTGGAGGTTCGGTTGACGGGGTGTCAACCGGATCGGGCCCGAGCGCCGAGCTTATAGAATCCGCGCGCGGCCCCGCATCAGTTTTTTCTTACTTGCGGTACTCCTCGGTCGACTTGCCGCTCGAGCTCGGCGGCGGGAGCTCGGCCTCCGGCCGCTTCGCCGCGGGGGCCGACGGATCCGGCGCAGCGCGGAGCACGACCGTGACCTGCCGGTACTTCCCGCGGCTCAGCAAGGTGAGCGGGACCTTCTCGCCGACCGCGTGCGTCCGGATCGCGTCGGAGAGCGCCTCGGGGCTGGTGACGGGCACGCCGTCGACGGCGAGGATCATGTCGCTCTCCGCGCGATCGCCGCCCGTCAAGCGGGCCTCGTCCGCAGGGCTCTCGGGGTGCACCACGGTGACCCGGACCCCCTTCGCGACCGGCGCCGCCGCGCTGACGCCCTGGATCCCGAGCCACGCCGCGGGCGGCACGGCGTCCTTCGGCACCGCGCGAAGGAACGCCCTGACCGCGCTGATCGGCACGCCGAAGGCGACGGGCGTGCAGGGCTTGCCCTCGTTCGGGGCGCAGCCGCGGCCCAGGATCGCGACCACGCGGCCGTCCTCGTCGATGATGGGCGCGCCCAGATCGAGCGGCGAGACGCGCGACCCGAGCTCGATCGCGCGCTCGAGCGGCCGGTCGTCGCCGCCGATCAGCGTCCGGTGCGATCGCAGCACGAGCGCGGTGGCCGCGACCTTGCCGCGCGCCGCCGAGAACGAGCGGATCTGCGCGTCCGGCCGCACCGGATCGCGCGACGAGGCGGTGAGCCCCTCGGCCCACTTGCCGGTCTGCGGCACGAGCAGCGCGAGATCCCACACGCGGTCGTGGTGGCCGAGCTTCACCCGCACGGTGGTCCCGTCGGCGAGGCGCGCCGTGAGGTCGTTGCCCGCGCCGAGCGGCGAGAGCGCCGTCAGGATGCGCCCGTCGCCGGCGAGCGCCGCGCCGAGGCCGACGACCTGCCCGCCGCGCTCGATGACCACCACGCCGCGCGCGGCGCGCTCCTCCACCGGCGGCTCCGCCTTGTCCTTCTCGGCCGGCCCCCCCTTCGGCTCGGCGGCGACCGCCTTCTTCTCCTTCCCGCCCGCGCTGGCCCGGGTCGGGAGCACCACCCGCTTGCCGGCCGGCGGGGCTTCACCCTCCCCCTGAGCCTGCGCCTCGCCGGGCGCGCCCTGCGCGAGCGCCGCGGGGGCGGCGAGCGCTGCGGCGGCGGACACGGCAGCGGCGAGCGCCAGCGACCGTCTCCATCGCTTCACACGCGACCTGTCAACGGGATCGCTCGGCGCCGCGCCCCGGGGCGCGGCGGCGTTTGTGACACCAGGCGGGCTTGTCTCGTTCATAAGCGCGGCTCCTGAGGCGACGGCCGATTCTGCTGCGGCGGGGATCGCATTGCAAAAGGCAAAGGCCGGACCGCGCTGTACCGTGGGATCGGGCACCGGAGTCCGCCGGGGGCGGGGGGCGAAAAAAAAATCCGGTCACGAACTCGGGGGACGGGGGCACATGGCCGGCGATGAGGCAGCGATGGCAGCTGGGTTAGCGCTCGTTGGGTCGGAGGGCGACGCGCGGGCCGACGAGGCGCGCGCGATCGAGGGGCTGATCGGGGCAGGCGACTTCCGGGAAGCGCTGTCGCGGTGTGCGAAGGCCTACGCCATGCCGCTGGGCCGGCTGTGCATGGCGTTCACGGGGTCGCAGGCCGAGAGCGAGGAGCTGGTGCAGGAGACGCTGCTCGCGGCGTTCGATGCGTTCCCGCAGTACCGCGCCGAGGGGAGCGTGCGGGCCTGGCTCTTCGGGATCGCGCGGCGCCTCTGCGGGCGGCACACAGAGCTCAGGGCGCGGCGCGAGGCGCGGCTGCGCCTCGTTCACGACACCCGGCCGCGGCCCGACGCGAGCGAGCTCGCCGCGGAGCGCGAGCGGGCCGAGCGCGCCCGCGCCGCGCTCTCGCGGCTCAAGCCGAGCGAGCGCGAGGCGGTGGTGCTGCGCTTCGAGGCAGGCCTCTCCTTCAAGGAGGTGGCCATCGCGTGCGGGATCGACGAGGCGGCGGCGCGGAAGCGGGTGAGCCGCGCGCTTTCGCGGCTCAGGGCCGAGCTGGGCGAGGAGTGAGGGCGATGGGCGCGACAGAGACGGGTTCGGTTGGGCTTTGCGACGAGGTCGAGGAGCAGCTCGCGGAGGTGCTCGACGGGACGGCGCGGCCGGCGCTGTACGAGCACATCGCCGGCTGCGACGCGTGCCGCGATCTCCGGCACGACGCAGCGCGCGCCGCGGAGGTCGCCGCGGCGGCGGGCGCGGACTTCCGGCCGGCAGACGGATTCGCAGACGCGCTGCTCCGGCGGCTCGAGGCGGCGCGCCCCTCGGAGGGCGCGACGAGCGGCGCGGTCCTAAAGGTGGCGGCCGACGAGCAACACGGCGCCGCAGGCGCGCGATCCGGCGTGACCGAGGGGCGATCGGACATCGCCGAAGGGCGATCGGACATCGCCGAGCAACGATCGGACATCGCCGGGCAACGATCGGACGCGGCCGAAGGGCGATCCGACATCGCCGAGCAACGATCGGACACGGCCGAAGGGCGATCCGACACCGCTGAAGCCCGATCCGACATCGCCGAAGGGCGATCCGACTCGGCCGACGTCCGATCCGGCACCACCGAAGAGCGTTCCCCTACGCCCAGGCCGCGTTCCGACACTTCCGGAGCGCGATCCGGCGCGGCCGAGGCGCGCACGGGCGGACCGCGCTCCACGATGCCGGAGCGAACCGCGCCGGCAGCGCGCCGCATGGCCTTCGGGCGGCGCTCGGCCTTCGCCGCCGCCGCCCTGGCCGCGGCGGCGGCGGTAGCGGCGGGGGTCGCCCTGCGGCGCGGCGGCGAAACGACGGCGGCGTCCGTCGCCGCGGCGGCCGGGGCGCCGTGGTCCGGCAAGGTCGCCTCGGTGTCGCGCGCGTCGGCCGACAGGTCGGGCGGCCTCGAGGCGTGCGACGCCGCGGGCGCCTGCGCGCCGCTCGCCGCGGGCGCCGCGCTCCCGGAGGGCGCGACCCTGCGCACCGACGCGCGGACGCGCGCCCACCTGTCGCTCGCGGACGGCTCCGCGCTCGCCATCGACCGCGGCTCCCGCGTGTGGATCGCCGGCGACGGCCGCCGCGCGCGCGTCGACGAGGGCGCCGTCGTCCTCGACGTCACCCCGGCCCCCGGCGCGCCGCCCGCGCGCATCGAGGTGCCGCACGGCCAGATCGAGGTGCTCGGGACCAAGCTCGCGATCACCGCGGGCGCCGCGCGCGCCTCGGTCGAGGTGGCCCGCGGCGCCGTGCGCGTCACCGGCGAGCGCGGCGAGCCCGTCGAGGTGCGCGCCGGCGAGGAGGCGACGCTCGCGAAGGGCGCCGCGCCCGAGGTCGCGAGCGCGACGTCGCTCGCCGACACGCTCGAGTGGAGCGACCGCTCCGCCGAGGAGGCCGACGCCCCGGCGCTCCGCGGCCTCGGCGAGCTCAGGGCGCGCAGGCCGGGCGCGACGCAGGAGAAAGAGCGGGCCGTCCGGCTCGCCAGGCACGCCGTCAAGGTGCGGATCGTCGACGTCGTCGCCAGGACCGAGATCGACGAGACCTTCGCCAACGACACCGACGAGGAGCTCGAGGGCATCTTCCGGTTCCCGCTCCCGCCGGGCGCGCAGATCGAGCGGCTCGCGCTCGAGGTGGACGGCAAGCTCGTCGAGGGCGCGTTCGTCGATCGCGATCGCGGGGCCGCGATCTGGCGCGGCGTCCTCCAGAACGCCGCCCCCAAGGCGCCCAAGCCGCGCGAGGAGATCATCTGGGTCCCCGGCCCGTGGCGCGACCCCGCGCTGCTCGAGTGGCAGCGGGGCGGCCGGTTCGAGCTGCGCATCTTCCCCATCCCGAAGCGCGGCTCGCGGCGCGTCGTGCTCACCTACACGCAGCTCGTCGAGCAGGCCGGCGGCGTCCGGCGCTTCACCTACCCGCTCGCCCACGACCAGAGCGGCACGACGAACATCGGCGACTTCTCGCTCGACGTGCAGGTGCTCGGCCACGACCGGGAGTTCGGCGTCGCGACGCGCGGCTACGATCTCGCCGCCGCGCCCGCGGACGGCGCGGCCGACCGCCGCACGCTGGAGGCCCGCGGGTTCACGCCGGCCGGCGACCTCACGGTCGAGTACGCGCTCCCCGATCGCGACCGGCCCGTCACCGCCTGGGCCTACAGGATGCCCCCCGCCCCGGCGCCGGCCACGCCACCCGCGGCCTCCCAGGCGCGGCGCGGCGCGGCCGGCGCGGCCGGAACGTCGAAGCGCGACGGCGCGGAGCACGAGGCCTCCCTCGCCGCGGCGCAGGCCATCGCGAGCGACACGTCGCCGTACGTCGCGATCGCGATCCGGCCCCGGCTCCCCCGGTGGCAGGAGTCGACCTCGCGGCGCCACGCGATCGTCGTCGACTCGAGCCGATCCATGGTCGGCGAGCGGTTCGCCCGCGCGACGCGGCTCGCCTCGTCGCTCGTCCGCGAGATGGACCGGCGCGACGAGGTCGTCGTGCTCGCGTGCGACACCCTCTGCCGCTCGCTCGGAGACGCCGGCCAGGGCGGCGCCGCGCGCCCCATGGCCCCCGGCGCCGCCTCGGCGGGCGAGGTCGAGCGCTTCCTCGGCGGCATCGAGCCCGACGGCGGCAGCGATCTCGCCGCGGCGATGATCGCGGCGCGCGCGGCCGCCGGCCCGCTCGACGGCAAGGAGCTCCGGATCATCTACCTCGGCGACGGCACGCCCTCGGTCGGCCCGACGCGCCCCGCCCACATCGAGGCCGCGGTGCGCGGCGCGGTCCCCGCGGACGGCGCCGCCGCGGTGGTCGCGGTCGCGCTCGGGAGCGACGCGGACACCACGTCGCTCAGGGCGCTCGCGCGGGGCGGCGGCGGGGTGATGGTCCCCTACGTGCCCGGCCAGAAGGTCGCGAGCGCGGCGCAGTCGGTCCTCGGCGCGGCGTACGGCCTCGCGCTGCGCGATCCCGAGATCGAGCTCCCGCCCGGCCTGACCCAGGTCACGCCGGCGCGGCTCGACCCGATCCGCGCCGGCGGCGAGGCGCTCGTCGTGGCGCGGATGAGCTCCGGGGCCGACGTGAGCGGCGCGATCCGCCTCCGCGGCCGCGTCTCGGGCGAGCGCTTCGAGCAGAGCTACCCCGTCAACATCGTCGCCACGACCGGCGCGGGCAACGCCTTCGTCCCGCGCCTCTACGCCGCGGCGAAGATCGCGGAGCTCGAGGAGACCGGCGGCGACGCGCAGAAGCCCGCCATCATCGAGCTGTCGCGGCGCTTCTCGGTGGCGAGCCGGTTCACCTCGCTGCTCGTCCTGGAGAGCGAGGCGATGTTCAAGGCGTTCGGCCTCGATCGGGACGGCATCACCTCCGCCTTCACGGGCGAGGAGCAGGCCGAGCGCGTGAGCGCGAGCGCCGAGGGGGAGGAGCCCGGCGACGCGGCGGACGAGGGCGCCGAGGAGAAGGGCGACGCGCTCGGGGCGGGCCTCGGCCTGTCGGGCAGCGGCAGGGGCGGCGGCGGCTCCGGCTGGCCGGACGCCGCGCCGGCCGCGAAGGCGGAGTCTCGCACGTCGGCCGGCGCCCGCCCGGCGTCGCCCGCCAAGCGACGATTCCAAAAGTTCGATCCCCTCTCGGGCTCGCTCGACGACATGCCGGCGCCGGCGCCGGCGCCGACGGCCGCCGCGCCCGCGGAGCCGAAGCCGGCGCCCCCGCTGGACGAGCGCGCCCGGAGATCGCGCGACGACGGCCTCGTCGCCGCCGAGGAGTGGTCGCGCCCGCCGCCGTCGCGGCGGATGATCCCGATGCGCCGGGTGTTCGATCGCAAGGTGAGCTTCGACGCGACGAACACGCTCGCGCCCGAGAGCGCCGCGAAGACCGCGGCCGCCGAGGCGGCGCTCGCGGCGGCCCCGGACAGCCGCGACAGGACGGCGGGCCTCTACGCGCTCTACGCCACGACCGGCCGCCTCGGCGAGGCCCAGGAGCTGACCGCGCGCTGGAGCGGGCGCGACGCGCTCGATCCCGACGCGCTCATCGCCCGCGCCGACCTCGCGGCGCGGCAGGGCCAGCGCGACCGCGCCGCGCGCATCCTCGGCGGCCTCGCCGACGTGCGCCCCGGCGACCGGGCCACCCAGGCGCGGCTCGCCGAGCTCTGGGACGCCGCGGGGCGGCCCGCGTTCGCGTGCCAGCACCGGGTGGCGCTCGCCGACCTCGCGCCCGCCGACGCGAAGCTCGTCGCCGCCGCGATCCGGTGCGCCGGCGAGGGCGGCATGAGCGAGCTCGCGAGCCAGCTCCGCCTCGACGCGACCTCCGCCCTCCGCGCGGAGATCGACCGGCGGCTCGCGCAGCCGGACGCGGCGCCGGCCGCCGACCTGCCCGGCGACGTGCGGCTCAGCGCCGAGTGGACCGGCGGCGCCGACCTCGACCTCTCCCTCATCGACGCGCAGGGGCGGCGCGTCTCGTGGATGGGCGCGACCCTCCCGTCGGTGGGTGTGCGCTCGCGCGACGCGACGAGCACGCGTTCGGAGTCCCTCGCCCTGCGGAGCCTCCCCAAGGGGAGCTACGTCGTCGAGATCGCGCGCGCGTCGGCCGAGGAGGGCGCCGGCGCCTCGAGCCCCGGGGCCAGCGCGCCGGGCCCGGTCCGCGGCGAGCTCACCCTGCGCCTCGCGGGAGAGACCCGCAAGGTGCCCTTCACGCTCGACGGCGCGCGCCTCGAGCTCGGCACGGTGCGCGTCTTCTTCACCTCCCGCCTGGTGCCGGTCGACGGCCTGGCGGCCCCGCCGTTCTGAGGAAACTGACGAAACTGACGAAACTGACGGAACGGACGAAGACGAACCTGACGGGACCGACCTCCGCCCACGCGCGGAGGCCCTCTCTTGCGCACCCCTCCCTTCACATGTCCTGAACGACCCTCGCAGCGCGCTTCCGTAACAACCTTTTCAGCGCCCCCCCGGGCGCGCTCGCCCGGGGATCGAGCGGCCCTCCCGCCGCGCTCGTGTCGGGCGGAGATACCCGATACAGTTTCGACATGAATCCGCTCGTCCCGGACTTCATCCTCGAACAGGACGCCGAAGGGCAATACGCGGGAGCGGTCGACGCGGCTGTCCTGCACGTCTCGCTGCCGGCGATCGTGGAGCTCGCCGAGCAGATGATCGCGCGCCAGGCGCTCGATCCGGACGCGCTGCGCTCGTTCTTCGATCCGCTGTTCGAGGCCGTGCACCAGTCGGGCGGGTTCGTCGCGACGCTGTCGCCCGCCGGCGGGTTCACCGCGCTGTTCCCCGATCGGCCAGGGCGCAACGTCACCCGGCACGCCCGCAGCGCGGCGCTCGCGATGCGGCGCAGCCTCTTGGAGCTCGCGGCGCGGCGCACGCTGGGCGCCGGGGGCGCGCAGACGCCGTTCAGGATCGGGCTCGCCTGGGGCACGGTCCACTGGACGATCGTGCGCATCGCCCCGGATCGCGCGTACTTCCTGATCTACGGCCCCGCGATGGAGGCCTGCCAGGCGACCGACCGCGGGGGGGACGACAGCGAGCTCCACCTCGATCGCAGCTTCCGCGAGCGGCTCCCCGCGGCGAGCGCGCGGGAGAGCGTGGCGGAGCTCGACGAGGCCGATCTCCTGAGCGGCCCCCCCTCGCTGACGATCACGTCGGCCCCGACGGACGCGGACGTCGAGGCGTTCCTGCCGCCGGGCGCGGGCGATCTCGCGCCGGAGGGCGAGATCCGCGAGGTGACGACGGTGTCGGTCTCGCTCGATCGGGTGGAGAGCCCGACGGAGCTCCTCCAGCAGCTGCACGAGATCTCGGCGATGTACGGCGCGACGTTCGCCGGCATGACCGTGACCGAGCGCGGCTTCGGCGCGCAGTTCTACTTCGGCGCGCCCGTCGCGCACGAGAGCGACCACGATCGCGCCCTCGACTTCGCGCTCGAGCTGAAGAGCAACGGCCTCGGCGTGCCCCGGCTCGCGGTGGGCGTCACCCGCGCGCGCTGCCTCGTCGGCTTCTTCGGCGCCGTGGGCCGCCGCGAGTTCGCGTGCGTCGGCCGCGCCATCCACCTCGCCGCGCAGATCGCGCGGAAGGCCGCGCCGTCGTCGATCTGGGCGGACGAGCGGGCGTTCCGCGCGGGCGAGGCGAGCCACCAGTGGTCGACGGAGAACATCTTCCGGTTCGACGGGTTCGATCTGCCGATCCTCGTCTACTCGCTCGAGCGGCGGCGCATCGCGGTGCAGGAGGAGTTCTACGACCTCGGCCCCATCGGCCGCGAGGTCGAGCTCGGGCGGCTCACGCAGGCGCTCGAGCCCCTGTTCACCGGGCGCTCCGCGGGCGTCGTGTACATCCTCGGCGAGGCGGGCATCGGCAAGAGCTACCTCGTGCACAGCTACCGCCACCAGCGCGCGCAGCTCATGGACATGCGCCCGCTCCTGTGGATCGAGGCCCGCTGCGATCAGACGCTGAGGACCCCGCTCTACGCGTTCGAGTTCGCGCTCAAGGAGTACCTCGGGATCTCGTCGGAGCTCGGCCAGCGGGCCAAGGAGGCGGGGCTCGATCTCGCGCTGGAGCTGCTCCTGGAGCGGCTGCCCGAGAGCTGGACCGAGGTGCGGGCCGGGATCGACAGGTCGCGCGAGGCGCTCGCGCGGCTGCTCAGGCTGCGCGGCCAGGAGGCGGGGGCCGAGGCCGGGGGGCGCGACGAGGTCCTCGGGGCGCTCGCCGCGCTGCTCGTCGCGGAGAGCTCGCTGCAGCCGGTGGTGGTGCACCTCGACGACGCGCAGTGGGCCGATCGGACGTCGCTCGAGGCGGTGCGCGCGATCACGGCCGCCTGCAGGGACCTGCCGCTGGCGGTGATCTGCTCGGCGCGGCCGGCGGCGTCCTCGGGGGAGGGCGTGGACGCCCGCATCCCGCTCGACGCCGGCATCCCGTCGCAGGCGATCGAGCTCGCGCCGCTCCCGGCGGAGCGGCTGCTCGCGCTCGCGGAGCCGTTCTTCGGCGGCCCGCTCCCCACGATGCTCGGGTCGCTGCTCGGCCAGACCGCGGGGGGGAACCCGTTCTTCGCGCAGGAGATCCTCGCGTACTGGCTGGAGGACGGGCGGTACGGGTCGGCCCACGACGCCGCGCGCTCGAGCCGGTTCATGCCGCCGCGGACCGTGAACAGCCTGCTCGTCGCGCGGCTCGAGCGGCTCGAGCCGCGGACGCGGCAGACGGTGATCTCCGCCGCGGTGCTGGGGCGCGAGTTCGACACGCGCGTGCTCGCCCGGATGATCCCGGACGCCTCGGCGCTCGTGGATCACCTGCGCTTCGGCGAGGCGCAGCGGATCTGGTCGCGGATGGGGGAGCACCGCTTCGAGTTCTGCACGGTGCTGATCCGCGACGCCGCGTACGGGATGCAGCCGAAGGAGACGGCGGAGCGGCAGCACCGCCTCGCGGCGGAGGCGATCGAGGCCGTCTACGACGACGATCTCGAGGATCAGCGCGCGGCGCTCGACAGCCACCGGCGGCTCGCGGGCTGAGCGCGCCCGGCCGTTCTGGCCGGCGGGGCGCGGGCCGTACGTGGGCGGTACGTGCAAGCGCGTGGAACCCCCTCGACGCCGCTTTCGAAGTGCGGCAACTGTCCGCGCATGAGCACGGCCCATCACGAGGCTCACGCGGCCCCGGCGCACGACGTGAGCGATCACCATGGCTTCGACGGGGAGCCCGCCCGCGCGCTGCCGGCGGACGAGCCGCCCACCCCGAACTGGGTCCCTGCGCTGGGGCTCGCGGTCTTCGTGGTGGCTGGCGTCACGTTTCTCGCGATGAACAGCGACGACGACGGCGCCGCGGGGCAGGCCGCGCCGGCGGGCGCGCGCCCGGCTGCGGCCGTGGTTCGCCCGGCGGCGGCCGGCGCTCGCCCCGCCCCCGCCGGCGCCCGCCCGGCGACCGCCGAGGCTCGCCCTGCGGCGCAGCCCGGCGCGCGCCCTGCGGCGCCGACCGGGCCCGCGGCGGGGGCGGCCGCGGAGGCCCTGAGCGCCGCCGCGGCCCAGCGCGCGGCGGGCACCGCCGCGCCGGGCCCGGCGAACCTGCGCAAGCTGACGCCGCAGGAGGTGGAGCTGGTGCGCAAGCGCATGGAGGCGCGGCAGAAGGACGGCGCTCCGGCTCCGTCGAAGTGAGCGAGATCGTGGTGGACCCCGCCGCAGCGCGCATGCGCACGGTGCTGGTGCTCGGCGCGGGCACGATGGGCCAGGGGATCGCGCAGGTCACGGCGGTCGCCGGCTACGTGACGCGCCTCTACGACGTCGAGGCCGCGCGGATCGGCGCGGCGATCGAGGACATCAAGCGCTCGACCGATCGCCTCGTCCAGAAGGGCAAGATGCTCAACGAGGCGCGCAGCGAGATGATCGGGATGCTCGTGGCGTCGCCGGATCTCGAGCGCGCGGCGGCGGACGCCGATCTCGTGATCGAGGCGGTGCCCGAGCGGATGGACCTCAAGGTCGAGGTGCTCGGCCGGGTGAAGGCGGCGGCGCCGGAGCGGGCGCTGCTCGGCACGAACACGTCGAGCCTGAGCGTCACGGAGCTCGGGCGCCGGCTCGGCGCGGGCGGGCGCACGATCGGCCTGCACTTCTTCAACCCGCCGCCGGTGATGGAGCTGCTCGAGGTGGTGCGGGGGCTCGAGACCGACGAGGCGACGGTGACGGCGGCGCTCTCGGTGGCGAGGCGCCTGGGCAAGACGCCGATCGTGGTGAACGACACGCCCGGCTTCGCGACGAGCCGGCTCGGCGTGGCGCTCGGCGCAGAGGCGATGCGGATGCTGGAGGCCGGGGTGGCGTCGGCCGTCGACATCGATCGGGCGATGGAGCTCGGGTACCGGCACCCGATGGGGCCGCTCAAGCTGACGGACCTCGTGGGGCTCGACGTGCGGCTCGCCATCCTGGAGCACCTCCACCGCGAGGTGGGGGAGCAGTTCCGGCCGCCGGTGATCCTGCGGCAGATGGTGCGGGCGGGGAAGCTCGGGAAGAAGACGGGGGAAGGGTTCTATCGATGGACGGAGGCGGGGGCCCAGCCCAGCGACGGCTGGCGTCGCGGGTAGGGGGCGCGGCGGGGGCCGCGCGCGGCCGAGGGCGCGCTACCGGTTCAGCTTGTCCTTCTTGGCGTTCTCTTCGGCTTCCTTCTGGCGCTCGGCCTCGCGCTGGATGATGCGCTCCTTGACCGCGGCGTAGTCCTTCTCGTCCTTCACCCGCCGGTCGACCTGCTTCTGCCGCTCCGCTGCGGTCGCCGGATAGCCGGTCGCCTTGGGGTTGCTCGTCAGGTACGTGCTGTAGGCCCCCCACGCCTCCTTCACGGCCTGCCAGTTCTTCTGACGCTCGCGCAGATCGGCGAGGCAGAAGAGCACCTTGGCGTGGAGCTCCTCCGTGCCCTTCTTGCCGATCGCCGTGGTCCAGGCCGTCTCGGCCTCCGCCATGTTGCCGGACTCGAGCATCGCCTCGCCGAGCAGGTAGAAGCCGAGCATCTTCGAGGAATCCAGCTTGATCGCCTCCTGGAACCCTGCGATCGCGCCCGGGATGTCGCGCGCCACGAACGACGCCTGGCCCTTCAGCACCTGCTCCGTGTAGGGGCTGATGCCGGTGTGCCCGCTGGGATCTTTGCGCTGCGACGAAGCAGCGTCGGGCGCGGCCTCCGCCGGCTCAGGCGCAGCCGCCTGCGGCTTCTCCTTGCCCGCAGGCGGCTGGGCGGCGACCGGCGCCGCGGAGAAGACGACAGCGAGGGCGAGCGATGCGACGACAGCGAGCGAGCGGTCCTGCATGCCCGCCAAGGTACCGCAGCTCAGGCAGGGCGCGCTACTTCCGCCGCGGCCTGAACGGATCCGGCGGCAACCCGGCATCCGGAGGCCGCCCCGCATCCACCGGCGGCCAGCCCGCATCCGGCCAGCCCGCGTCCACCGGCGGAAAGCCCCCATCGGAGCCAGCGTCCGGCCAGCCCGCATCCTCCGGTCCCCCGGCGTCCGCAGGCAGCTTCCCCGCATCCCCCGGCGCGCCCCCGTCGATCGCCACCCCGCCCTGCGCGCTCAGCGACACGAGCCGGCCGTCCGGCTCCGGCGGCCAGAAGAAGCGCTCCTCCGCGCCCGTCTTCCGGTCCACCAGCTTGGCCCAGCTCGCGCGCGGGTTGTCCGCCATCTGCACGCGCAGCCGCGTCGTCACGCCGTTGTCGAACGTCGGACGGCGGAGCAGGGCGCCCGGCGGCCGCTCCGGCGCGTCCCCCGTCAGCGGCACGTCGAAGCGGACCCGATCGAGCAGCTCCTGGCCAACGTACAGCTCGATCGCGAACCGGCCCATCACCCGCGCCGTCGCCAGAGGCCGGTCGAGCGCAACCGGCCGCACCCGCACGACCGAGCCCCTCCCCTTCGCGTACTGCACGTCGAAGACCCACTGCTTCGCGCTGGGCCGCGGGGCAGGGTCCGGCGCATACCCCGCGCGGGACGGCGGAGCCTCCGGCTCGGCGACGGCGACCACGCCGGCGGCGGCGAGCGCAAGGCCAGCGAGGAGCCCCAGGGCGGCGCGGGTGAGAGGGCGAGGCGAGGTCATCGGGTACCGGAAAGAGGCCCGAGCGGCAGGGCCGCCTCGAGCGTCGCGGAGAGCACCTCTTCCCACGCCGAGCCGTCGCCGTCGAGCGCCACCCAGAGCTCGCGGAGCTCGTCCGGCACCGGCGCGATCGCCGCGCAGAGCTCGCCGCGCTCGTCCGGCACCGTGACGCGCAAGGCGTGCAGCGCGACGCGCGAGAGCGCGATCACCCGGCCCCTCGCCGTGGTCACCGACCGGGCTCCTCCGTGGTCGCAATCGCCGAGGAGCGGGGCCCCCGCGTGCGCCGCGTGCACCCGGAGCTGGTGCGTGCGGCCCGTCACCGGGTCGAGGCGCAGCAGCGTGGCCGGCGCCGCGCCGCCGCCCGCCGAGGCGATAACGCGGTAACGCGTCGCCGCGTCCCTCGCCCCGGCGCCGCCCACCGCGGGCAGGCTGCGCCCGCCCCGCGACCGCGCGGCGCCGATGGGCGCATCCCACGTGCCCGACCCCTCGACGCGCCCGCCAGCGACGCCGACGTACACCCGCGCGATGCGCCCCGCCTCGCGCATCGCGGCCAGGTGCCGCCGGCCCCGCGCGCCCGTCGCGCACAGCACCGCGCCGCTCACGCCGACGTCGAGCCGCGAGGCCGCGTGCGGCAGGTCGCGCAGCCCGAGCAGCTCCGCGATCTCCGTGACCAGCGACCGCGTGCCCCGGCGCTCCGGCTCCGTCGGCAGCGCCGCAGGCTTCGACGCGACAAGGAGCTCCCCCCAGCGCGCCAGCACCTCCACCGACGGCGCCCCCGGCGCGTCGCGCCGCGCCGGCCACACGGCGAGCTCGTCGCCGAGGGCCACCCCGTCGCCGGGCCGCGCGCGCCGGCCGTTCAGGAACGCGCGCCCCTCCGCCGCCGCGCCCGCAAGGCCCCGCGACGCGCCGCCCGCGCGCTCGAGGACGTCGGCCACCGTGGGGCCGTCCGAGGGCCCGACGCGGAACCGCGCGGCCGTCATCCGGGCGGCGCCGGGCGCGGGGCAGCGCCGCCGCCAGGAGCTCCCCCGGCGACGACGCCCGGCGACGACGGCGAGGCGCGCTCGTCCAGGCGCTCGACCACGCCGCGATCGCCGTCGATGCGGAGCCAATCGCCCGTCTTGATCGCCAGCGTCACGCCGGGGACGTTCACCACCGCAGGGATGCCGTACTCCCGCGCGACGATCGAGGCGTGCGACATGGGGCCGCCGAGCTCGGTCACGACCGCGGCGGCCACCAGGAACAGGGGCGAGAGGCCGACGTCGGTCGTGCGCGCGACCAGCACCTCCCCCGGCGCCACCGCGTCGAGCGCCGAGGCGCCCGGCTCGAGCACGCGCGCCCGCCCCTCGACGACCCCGGGGCTCGCCGGCAGCCCGAGCAGGCGCTCCCCGGACGCGGGCGGCAGCACGACCGGCGGCGGCCGGCCGATGAAGGTGGCCGGCGGATCGGGGCGCGCGGCGTCGCGGAGGTGCTCGGCGCGCCGCAGCCGGACGAGGTGGCCCACGTCGGCGCGGCCGCTGGAGAGCGCCGTCGCGAGCTCCTCGTAGGTGCAGAAGAAGACGCTCCCGGGCTCCAGCGAGGGATCGAGGCGCCGGAGGCGCCGGTCGATGTCGAGCGCGACCCTACGCAGCATGCCGAGGACGCGCGTCACCCACGTGCGCATGCGTTCCCGCAGGCGCACGTAGCGCTGCGCGCGGCCGACGAGGGCGCGCAGGAGCGCGAGCTCCAGCCGCGGCACGCGCGTCTCGAGCATCGCCATCTCCCGATCGGCGAGCGCCCGAGCGCGCGCCAGCGCGCGCTCCGGATCACCCGGCGCGCCGCGCAGCGACGCCGTGAGCATCGCGACGACCGGCGACGGGTCCTCCCCCCAGCGCGGCGTCGCGAGCTCCGCCTCGCGCACCGCGCGGTCGCCGTAGGCGTCGAGGAACCGCGCGTACGCGTCGCGCGCCGGCCCCTCGGGCAGGTCGCGCGGCCACAGGACCCCGCCGGCGAGGAGCCGCTCGCGCGCCGTCCGATCCTGCATGACGAGCTCGGCGACCCGCGCGAGCTCGATGCCCGGCCCCGCGCTGTCGAGCTCGCGCACGCCGCCCGCGAGCACCTGCGCCAGGTGCTCGACGTTCGTCTCCGCGCGCCCGGCCGGCGCGTCGAGGTGCGCCTCCCCGGAGGCGGAGCGCGCGGAGGCGCGGCGGCCCGCGATGCGCTCGAGCGCCTTGCACAGCGCGAGGTGGCTCGCGAGCGACGCCGACGCGCAGTGCAGCATCCGCGTGCCGGTCCGCTCGAGCAGCATGAAGACGCTCCGGAGCGTGGTGCCGATGGCGTCGTCCGGCAGGAGCGTCATGTCGAGCTCGGAGAGGGCGCGCTGCGCCCAGAGCGCCTCGCCCTCGTAGGCCGCCACCTCGCGCTCGAGCCGCGCCTGCCGGAGGAGGAGCCGCGGCCCGGTGAGCGGCAGCCGCGCATAGAAGCCGCGCCGCGAGACGCCCTCGCTCTGCTCGGCGAGCCGCGCGATGAGCGCCTCGCTCGCCCCGCCGCTCATGCCGAGCAGCGCGCGCGGCGAGAGCCCCGGGACCTGCGCCGCGATCCGCATGAAGGCGGTGAGGTTGAGGTAGAAGCGCCCGTGCACGTTGGCCACGAGGCGCGCGCCCCGCGGCACGCGGCAGCCGAGCGCGGCGAACGCCTCGCGGAAGCCCCGGTCGGAGAACGCCCGCGCCACCGACCAGGTGAGCGGCGTCGCCGCGCCGGGGAGCGCCTCGCCCACGTTGGCGCGCGACCAGATCGTGTCGGCGTCGCCGCCCTCGGGGAAGCCGCCGCCGCTCACCGGGCGCACCTGGAGCAGCCACACGCGCCGCGCCGCCGGGGAGGGCGCGCCTTCGCCGCCCTCCGACGCCGCCGGGGAGGGCGCGCCTTCGCCGGCTTCCCGCGCCACCGGAGCGGACGCGCCCGCCGCGGCGGCGGCCTCCGGCGGGTCGGACGGCGCTTCCCCGTCGACCACGAGCGCCGCGCCGGGCGGGCCCTCGCCGCGCTCCTCGACCGCCTCGACAGCGAACTCCACGTCGAACGGGCCCTTGCCGCCCTGCTCGAGCCGCTCGGCGAGCTCGGCGAGCTGCCGCAGCGCGGCCTCGCCGAGCGCCGGCTGCTCGACGCTCGGCTCGGGCACCGGGACCTCCTCGAGCCCGGCCGCGCCCACGACGAGCGCGCGCCGCTTCTGCGCCACCGCCGACGCGACGACCCTGCCGCCGTCGCGCGCGAGCCGGATCGTGTCGGCCGCCGCGGCGCCGTCGACGACCGGCGCGCCGAGCCCGAGCGTGGCGTTCACGAGCCGCTCGCCGGCGTGCCAGTGCTCGCCCTCGAGCCCCGGCGGGGGCGCGGTGAACAGCACGCCCGCGGCCTCGGCGCGCACCATCACCTGCAGCACGACGCCCATCGCGACGTCGCGGACGCCGGCGTGCGCGAGGTACGCGAGCGCGCGAGGCAGGAAGGCGCTCGCCCAGACCTGCCGGATCGCGGCGTCGAGCCCGGCCTCGCCGCGCACGCCGAGCACGGACGTCGCGAGCCCCGCCATCGACGTCTCCTCGCTGTCCTCGCACGTGGCGCTGGACCGCACCGCGAGGCCCCACGGCGCCTCCTGCTCGACGGCCTGCCAGAGCGCCCGCAGCGCGGTCGAGAGCGCCTCGGGCAGCGGCTCGCTCAGGATGCGGTCGCGCGCGCGCGCCGCCCGGTCGACGCCCGCCCTCGTGCCCGAGAGCCGGATCAGCGTGGCGAGGTCGTGCCCCGGCGGCAGCTGCCGGTCGACGAGCTCCGTGAAGCACCGCGCGTCGAGCACCCACCCGCGCGGCACCGGGAAGCCGTCGCGGAGCAGGCGGCCGAGCGAGGCCGCCTTGCCGCCGACGCGCTTCGCGCTCGTGTGGCGGCGCAGGCCGGCGCTCTCGAGCGGCTTGAGCCACTCGCGCACGGTGGGCGGATCGGTCGCGCCGTCGGCGCGGGCGGTGCGTGTGGGGTCGGCCACGTCGATGCCGAGGGAGTAACACGGTTCGGCGGCCTGGGTCAGGGGCATGTGACGGCCGGGCCGCCGCGATCACAGCGGCGGCAAACCGCGCTGGATCCGCTCGTGCCAGAGCACCATTTCAACGCCGCCAGGCCCCCGATTCCAGGCGTAGTCGTGCGGGCCGGGCACGACGAGCAGGGTGTGGGTCACGCCGTCCTGCCGCAGCCGAGCGCTGAGCGCCTGGATGGCGGGCAAGAACGGGTCGGCCTCGCTCGACACGAGCCGGAGCGCGACCGCGCGGCGCTCCATGGCCCGGCGCGCGAGCGCAGAGAACATCTCCGCCTCGCCCGCCCGCACCGCGGGCTGCAGGGCGCCGACCGCGCCGAAGACGTCGGGGAACGACAGGCCGACGAGCAGCGCGAGGCGGCCGCCGAGGCTCACGCCGTCGATGCCGGTGGCCTCGCGCGCCGCCTGGCAGCCGCCCTCGGCGCGCGCCCGCGGCAGGAGCCGCTCGACGAGGAAACGGCCGAAGCCCGCGGCCCCCTCGACGGAGCGGTCGCGGAGGTCGGGCGTGAACGGCGTGGCGATGCAGAGCCCGCGGTAAGGGTGCTCCTTCAGCGAGGCGTTGAGCTGCGCGAGCCGCTCGGGCGTCACCATCTGCCCGAGATCGTCCGGCGTGAGCGGCGGCGAGCGGAGCCGCCGGAGGGCCGCGTCGAGGCCGTAGTCGTCGCGCCACCCGCGCGCGCCGACCTCGAGGCCTCGCACCGCCTCGCCGCGCCCGTGCAGCGCGACGAGGAGCGGCGGCGCCGACGCGGCCTCGGGCGCGAGGAGCAGCGCGCGCTGCGGGCCTTCGCCCTCGGAGGCGGGCTCGAACCGGAGATCCTTCCAGGCCGAGGGGGCCGCCTCCTCCGGCGCCGGCGGTGAGGTGCCTCGCCGGCACGAGGGCGCGGCGAGCGCGGCGAGGCCGAGCAGCGCGCGCCGGCGCGAGAGCGGGGGGATCGTCGTGGCGGCCATCGGCGGCGAGGGTAGCAGCGGGGCGCGGGCGCAGCCCTGGGCAGGCCCACGTGCCCCCATGTAGGCTGCATGGGTCCGGGCGAGGGCCCTCAAAAGGGGGAGCGCTCATCGGCGAGACGCGCCGATCCTGACGAGGCCCGAAGGGCTCCGTCGGCCCCGGGCGAGAGACCCGTGACGAAAGGGGACCGCTCATGAGCCGTGAGACGAAGGGGGACGTCGGGCCGCGCGCAGGCGGTGCGCCGGGCAGCGTGGAGGGCGTGATCGCGGACGACGTGAAGACGCTCCACAGCATGGGCTATGCGCAGGAGCTGCTGCGCAGGATGGGGGGCTTCTCCAACTTCGCGATCTCGTTCTCGATCATCTGCATCATCGCGGGCGGCATCACGTCGTTCCAGATGGGCTTTTGCAGCGTCGGCGGCGCCGGCATCGGCATCGGGTGGCCGGTGTGCAGCGCGCTCACGCTCTGTATCGCGCTCACGATGGGCCAGGTCGCGTCGGCGTTCCCGACCGCGGGCGGCCTGTACCACTGGGCCTCGATCCTCGGCGGCCGGGGCTTCGGCTGGGCCACCGCGTGGTTCAACCTGATCGGGCTGATCACCGTCCTCGCGGCCATCAACGTCGGCGCCTACCTGTTCATCATGAGCTCGCTCGGCCCGCTGTTCGGCGTGGATCTCGCCGCGATGCCCCCGGATCGCGCGCTGGTGACGCAGGCCGTCGGGGTCACGCTCATCACGGGGACGCAGGCGCTCTTCAATCACCTCGGCATCCGCGTCACCACGCTGCTCACCGACTTCAGCGGGTACCTCATCCTCGTCGTCTCGGTGATCCTCACCGCCGCGATGCTCTTCTACGCGCCCGCGATCGACGTCGGCCGGCTCGTCACGTTCACGAACTACAGCGGCCCGAAGGGAGGCGACGTGTGGCCGGAGACGGGCAGCATGACCACGCTGTTCCTCCTGAGCTTCCTCCTGCCCGCGTACACGATCACGGGGTACGACGCGTCGGCGCACACGTCGGAGGAGACGATCGGCGCGGCGCAGACGGTCCCGCGGGGCATCGTCCGGGCGGTGCTCGTCTCCGGCGTCTTCGGGGCGCTGATGCTGAGCGCGATCGTGCTCGCGATCCCGGACATGGATGAGGCGGCGTCGAAGGGCGGCGGCGTCTTCTTCTGGGTCATGGAGCGCGTCATCCCGGAGAACCTCCGGATCGCGCTCTACGCCGGCATCTCGGTGGCCCAGTACCTCTGCGGGCTGGCGACGGTGACGTCCGCCTCCCGCATGACCTTCGCGTTCGCCCGCGACGGGGGGCTGCCGCTCTCGGAGCAGCTGCGCAAGGTGAGCCCGAAATTCCGGACGCCGGCGACGGCGATCTGGGTCGTCAGCGCGCTGACGATCGGCTTCACCGTGTACACGCCCGTCTACTCGACGATCACGGCCGTCTGCGTGATCTTCCTCTACATCTCGTACGTGATGCCCACGATGATGGGCGTGCGCGCCTACGGCCGCACCTGGGTGAAGATGGGCCCGTGGGACCTCGGCCCGCTGTACCGGCCGCTCGCGATCATCAGCGTCCTCGCGTGCCTGATGCTGATCGTGGTGAGCGTCCAGCCGCCGAACGACAAGGCCCTGGGCATCATGCTCATCGTGTTCGCCGTGACGGCCATCGTCTGGTTCGCGCTGGAGCGCCGCCGCTTCCAGGGCCCGCCCCAGGGGGTGATGATCCAGCAGCGAGAGCGGGAGATCGCGGAGGCGGAGCGGGCCGTCGGGCAGATCGCCGCGCGCGGCGGGCCGTAGGGATCCGGCGGAAGAGAGGGACGCTGCAGCCCACAGAGAGGCGGAGAGGGCGAATCGGCCTCTGGAGAGTCGAGGCGAGGAATCAGCCGCCAGAGGGGCTGAAGAGGAGGGGATAGGTCACGGTCACGATGCCAGCGTCCGGCGGCGGGAACGACAGCCCGTAGAACGAGCGCACCACGCAAGAGACCACGCCGGCGTCCGGCAGATCGGAGCCGCCGTTGTGGACGCTCGATACCGCCCCGTCGCGGCCGATCACGAAGCCGACCGACACGCGCCCGGTGAGGTTCGGGCTGTTGCGCAGCCCGTTCTCGTAGCAGAGCCGGAAGCGGCCGAAGTTCTGGCGCACGATGCGCTGGATGACCTCCGGCGGGATCCGGCCCGACACCGAGGGCGAGCCGACCCGCATGCGCGGCGCGCTCGCCTTGTGGCCAGGGCCGTTGGCGAAGCGCGACGCGCCGCCGCCAGGGCCGAAGCCTTGCCCATCGCCGACGCCGCTCCCGTGGTTGATGGTGCCGATGGCCCCGATCCCGATGCCCGTGAAGCGCCCGTCGCCGCCCTCGCCGACGCCCGTCAACCCGAGCCCGCCCACGCCGCCCGACTCGTCGATCGTCTCACCCCACATGTTGGCGATCACGCTCCTTTCGCCGTTACCGAGCGTGTCGGCGCCGCCCCAGGGCGCCGAGAGCGCGTTGGGATCGCCGCCGGACCCCGCCTGGAGCACGCCGATCATGCCGAAGCGCGCCGCGTCGTCGAGCGCCTGGGCCCGCGAGATCCGCACGTCGCGGTTGTCCTTCGGCCCCTGGATCTCGAAGCGCCCGCCCGTCTTCCGGCTCGTCTCGCTCCCGGCCTTGCCCGACTCGCCCATCGCGGCCGCGCCGGAGCCGCCCTCGCGCTCGGTCTGGCCGGTCGCGTCGGTGACGTCCTTCACCTCGGGCAGCTCCTTCTCGGCGATCGCGCCGATCGCCTGCGCCATGAGGTAGGCCTGCTCCGCGCTCACGCCGCCGTCGTCGGCCATGGCGAGCGGGGGCATGAACGCGGCCATGGCCCCGAGCAGGCCGACGTGGAGCAGCGTCGAGAGCGCGGTGAACGGCAGGTTGCGGCGGTCCATGCCGGCCTTGCCCGCGACGCGGCGGCCCGCCCTGCCCACCGCCACCTCGAACCCGAAATCGCCGAGCTCGAGCCTCGCGCGAGCGCCGGGCGGCAGCGCGATCCGCCGCGCCCCGTCGAGCTCCGCGCACGGCGCCGCGCGGCCCGTGGCGATCGCCTGCGCGATCGTCATCCTGCAGCTGCCGAACTCGATGGATCCCGACGCGCCCGGCGGGATGACGGCGCTCACCTCCCCGCCCTCGCCGACGAGCACGAGCGGCGCCCGCGCCGCGCCGAGCCGCTCCGCAGGTAGGAAGAAGTCGCACACGCCCCCGGGGCCCTCCGCCTCGCCGACATGAAAGGCGCGCGGCGGCGTCAGGTGCGCCACGTGAAGCGGGGTGTTTCCCCACCGGATGATCACCTCGAGCGACAGCGCGTCGGTCTCGCACTCGTCGGCGGGGACGTCCGGCGCGCTCTTGACGAGCGCGTACGTATAGGAGCCCTCCGGCGCGTCCGCGGGCACGTCGGCCTCGGTGGCCGGATACGGGCTGAAGGGCAGGTTGCTGAGGAACGGATTCGAGGGTGCGATGCCCGGAGCCATCTTGAACGTGTCCATCGGAGAACAGCCCTTTCCCTGCTCGCGCTCGCGCGCATGTCCGCGCGGCGAGCGGTCTGAATGGAGCGAGCCATCGAGAGCCCGCCTCTCTCGGCGCGCCCCGGCGCACGCGCGGCGAGCTTCACCGCTCTCTGCGTGCGCCGCGGAGCACCGCGTCCACGCCAGGGATCGACAGCGCCGCCCGCCCCAGGTTCCGGAGCCGCGCCGCGATTTTCAGCGGCGCATCCGCGCGCCCGGGGGTTCCAGTTTCTGGACCGCCGCCCGGCGCCTCGAGGTGGTGGTGGTGGCCCGCGCCATCACCCCGCGGGATCGCGCCGCCACCTCGAGCGGAACCGTAGGGCGGCCGACGGCAGTCGACGGCGCCCGCGCGGGCACGATCCCCGCGCATCCCAGGGAGATGGCTGAAGCCTGGGGTGACGCGACGCCCCCGCTGGCGGACGCCAGGCGATGGCACGGAAGCTGCGAATAACGTTGGGTGCGTTGGCGACGTCGTCGAGGTCGACGCCGTTGTCGACGTCAACGACGCGCGACCGCGCTGAACGGAGCGCGGCGCGCTGACGCCCGCGCCCGTCGACGCTGCCCGGCGCCGGTCCACGCCCGTGGTCCACCGTCGGCGCGCCCGTGGAGCGCGCGCTGGGCGGCGGGCCGCGGCGAACATCCACCGATCGAGACAACGAAGGAGTCGAGCGTATGAGCAACAGGCGATTGTTCCATGTCCTCGCGGGGGTTCCGGTGCTCGGGTGCCTCCTTGCGATGCCGTCGTCGGCGCGCGCGCAGCACGAGGCGCACGTCTATGGGGTCGCAAACTTCGGACACACGGGGGAGTGCGAGGACGACACCAGCCTGTCGCACTCGGTGCACACGAGCACCGCCGCCGTCTTCGCGAGCACGTTCAACCTCCTCAGCATGGTCTCCCTCTGGGACGAGGTCTCGACGCGCAACAACACGAGCGCCCGGGGGAGCTACTGGACTGACTCGAGCCAGGCGGCGTCCTGCGCCTGCTCGGCGAACGACATGGCGTCCGGCTCGGGCGCGGACGAGGCCGATGTCGTCTTCATCCACACGCACGGCTGGCACGACGCCGGGAGCTCGTCGACGCCCGCCTACAGCGGCCTGGTCATGGGCAACGGCAGCTACGACTGCCGCGTCCTGACGAACGAGAACATGCTCTTCGGCAACCCGGGCACGGGCGGGGATCTGGAGATCGCGGTCGTCAAAGCGTGCCAGTCAGGCGACTACGACGTGTGGAAGAACGGCGGATACCGGCAGCAGATCACGACCTCGGACAGCACCATGACGATGTGGAACGCCTTCCACGGCGACTCGTCGTGCGGCAATCACGTGAAGGACTACGTGGGTGACTACTCGATCAGCTCCATCTCCAACGGGGTGGGAGAGAACTGGATCGACGAGGCCTACGACGACAGCCAGTTCAGCAACGACGATGACTGCCCCGTCTCCATCGTGTTCGGCGCGTCGTTCGCGTCGCGGGAGCTCATGTACGAGTACGGCGGGTGGCGCGACCGGAAGAACACCGGACTGAAGACCGGCTCGACCATCTACTACATCGCCGGCTGCGACCCCTCGAACGGGCGCGTGCTGCCCGGCGGATGAACGACGAACGCTGCGTGTTGCCCGAGGGATTCGAACGACAGGAGACATGACGATGACGACGCGAACGATTGGTTTCTGGGCCGCGCTCTCGATGACCCTCATCGCCTGCGGGGCGCCGGAGGTAGCGACCGAAGGGGGCGGCGACGACGGCGAGATCGCCGCGGCCGCGCAGGCGATCGAGGGGTTCACGTTCGACGCGCGGGAGCTCGCCACGGCGCCCGCCGCGAGGCTCCCGGCGGCCCGGCTGACGCTGCGTTCATTCGATGACGCGCTCATCCAGCGCTCGCTCATCGGGGCCGATCAGCAGTTCACGCCGCTCGGCGAGCTGGGGCGCCGGACGGAGCACGAGTCGGCGGACTGGACCTACGAGAAGGACCCGTCGAACGGCCAGGTGCTCGTCCTGCGAAAGACGCCGAGCGGGCCGCGGATCTCGCCGGACGAGGCGCTCCTCCGGCGGAACGCGCTGGCGCGCCTGAACAGCTGGGGCATACCGAACGACGAGATCGGGGCCGTGGTGCAGCGGAGGACGCTGCGCGAGGATCAGGACGGAACGGCGGCTTCCGCCCCGGAGGTCCATCGTTACAAGACATTCGTGTTCCGGGCCGTGAACGGCGTCCGGGTCCAGGGGCATCGCGCGGTCGTGACCCACACGCTCGATGGGACCTTCAACCGCGCCCTCATCCGCTGGCCCGCCATCGCCTCGACGGGCCACCGGCTCCGCACCGCGCTCACGGCGCCGGAGATCGAGCGGCGCGCCGTGGAGGCGCTCTCGGCAGAGGGGGAGAGAGGCGGCAGCGTGCGGCTGCGCTGGAAGTACGTCGCCACGCCCCTCACGAGCGGAGAGGTGACCCTGACCCTGACCGTGGGCGCGATCCTGGGCGCCGGGGCCACGCCGAGCGGCGTCACCGAGGAGCCGCGCGAGGTCGACATCGATGTCGCCGCGCTGTGACGGGCGTGCCGGAGGAGAGGCGCCCCGCGCTGGACAGCGCGCGGGCGCGGGCCGCGCGAAACCGGATCGCAACGGTTCGGCGCTCGCTGGTTAACCGCGGCGGACCCATGGGACGAGGCCGTCAGGAAAACGTGTCGGCAACTCGCCGCGTCGCTCGCGCTCCACCGCCGTACGGTCCAAGCCGCATCGTTGATCCAGAGCCGCGCAGTCGGCCAGAACACACGAGTTGGGGTGGCGGTGCGCCCGTCATCGCGCATATAGTAAAGACCATGGGTGCGGCCAGGAGCAACGGTCAAGACCCCCTCATCGGCGCGACGATGGCCGATCGATACCGGATCATCTCGCTCATCGCGCGAGGGGGGATGGGCAGGGTCTACAGGGCAGAGCAGTTCGCGCTGGGCCGGGTCTGCGCCCTCAAGCTGCTCCTCCCCGATGAGCGCCTCGAGCAAGATCCGGAGTTCTTTCGACGCTTTTCGCGCGAGGCGGCGACCGCGGCGAGGCTCACCCACCCGAACTCCGTCACGGTCTTCGATTACGGCCGGGACGATCCGCGCGGGATCTACTTTATCGCCATGGAGTATATCGCCGGGCGCACGCTCCACCGCGTGCTCCACGACGAGGGCGCGCTCCCGGAGGCGCGCGCGGGCCGGATCGCGCGGCAGATCTGCCGCGCGCTCGCCGAGGCGCACGGCCTCGGCCTCGTGCACCGGGATCTCAAGCCGGGCAATGTGCTCCTCGTCGACCAGGAGGACGAGAAGGACTTCGTCAAGGTGCTCGACTTCGGCCTGGTCAAGGACGTCTCGGGGCGGCAGCTGGACGAGCTGACGCAGAGGGGCCTGTTCATCGGCTCTCCCAAGTACACCGCTCCGGAGCAGGCGATGGGCCACGAGCTCTCGCCGCGCGCGGACGTCTATGCGCTCGGCGTCCTGCTCTACGAGATGCTCTGCGGCAGGGCGCCGTTCGACAGGAAGGTGGCCTCGGCGACGCTCATGGCGCACGTCAGCGAGCCGCCGCCGCCGCTCGCCGATGGCGCTCAGGGCGCGCTCGTGTCGCCGGCGATGACGGCCATCGTGATGCGGTGTCTCGAGAAGAGCCCTGACAGGCGCTTCCAGTCGATGAGGGAGTGCCTCACCGCGCTGAAGAGCGCGGCGGGCGAGCCGACCGACGCCTCGCGGGCCTCGGTCCCGGACCGCCTGTCCCTGGCGCAGCCCCGGGGCGCGCTGCCCTCCGCGTCGTCGATCTCGGAGCTCCGCATCTCGGCCTTCTCGCCCTCTCCCAGCGAGCCGCTCGTGTCGCTTCGCCCGGCGCAGCTCGACTCGCTCTCTCCGCCGCAGGCCCCCGCGACCTTCAGCGGCTCCGTCGCCCCGCCCCGTCACGCGACCATGTCCCTCTACCTGGTCGCGCTCGTGGCGGCGATCGTCGGCGGGGGCCTGGTGCTGGCGCTCGGCTGGCGCAGGCCGGACGCCACGAGCACCCCTGCCGCCGTCCAGGCCGCCCCCATGCCCGTCGAGGCGTCAACGTCGACTACGTGTTCTCGCTCAAGCTCGTGCTGCCCTGATCGCTGGCAGCGCGGCCGGCCCTGAGCAAAGACCGTGGCCGAGAGGCAAACGACGACGTGAACGGTCATCGCAGAAAGGGGTCGGTTTGCGCGGGGCTGGTCCTCTGTCTCGCGGCGCTGCTCGGCTGCTCGCGAGAAGAGACCTCCCAGCCGGCCGCTGGGAGCGGGGTCACGCGGCCGGCGGCGCTGCGGGCCGAGCTCGAGCCGGCGCCGGAGGGCGGCGAGCTCGCCGCGCTGGTGCAGCAGGCGCGGGAGCGCGCGCGGCGGGAGGGCCGCGAGCTCGTCGTCTACGTGGGCGCGCCCTGGTGCGAGCCGTGCACGAGGTTTCACGACGCGGTGAAGGCCGGCCAGCTCGACGCGGTCCTGCCTGCCCTGCGCCTGCTGGAGTTCGACCTCGACCGCGATCGGGAGCGGCTCGCCGAGGCCGGCTACGCGTCGGAGATGATCCCGCTCTTCGTCGTGCCCGGCGAGGACGGCCGGGGAACGCCCCTCCGCATCGAGGGCTCGGTGAAGGGCGAGCGCGCGGTGGACGAGATCGTGCCCCGGCTCGCGGCCATCCTGAGCCGAGCGCGGGCCTCGGCGCGGTGATCCTCGAGGCGCGCCGGCCGCCCCGCCCGCGCGAGCGCCGCCGCGTCGCGGTGCGCGTCGTCTCGGTGGACGCGCGGAGGCTGCGGCACCATGGATGGGACCTCATGAGGACCACCGCCCTGCTGCTCGCAGCCGCCGCCGTGTCGCTCGCCGCGGGCTGCCGCAACGGCGCCGGCAGCGAGCCTGCCCAGCCCACGCCGAACGTCACGCCGATCGACACGCGCGCCTCCGCCGAGCCGGCAGCGGACGACGAGCCGCCCACGCCGCGGCCACCGAAGGAGGCCGATCCCACGAGCACCGACGCGTTCGAGGGCACCGCGGGCGCCACCGACAAGCCGCGCGCCGCCGCGAAGGTCGCGGTCCTGCGCGACGTACGGGCAGCCCGGCACGAGCACTACGACCGCGTCGTGTTCGAGTTCGAGGGGGACGCGGTGCCGGGCTACCACATCGACTACATCGACAAGCCGGTCCGCCAGTGCGGCTCGGGCGACGTGACGGAGATCGCGGGCGACGGATGGCTCGCGGTGCGGATGACCCCGGCGGCGGCGCACAACGACGCGGGGGCTCCCACGATCCCGTTCCGCGAGCGGAAGCTCGCGCTCGGCGTGGCGCGCGAGATCGAGCGGACGTGCGACTTCGAGGCCGAGGTGACCTGGGTGCTCGGGGTCTCGTCGCCGAACCGGTACCGCGTCCTCGAGCTGACCAAGCCGGCGCGGCTCGTCGTCGACGTGAAGCACTGAAGCCGCGTCCACGGCACCCCTGCGGCCCCCGCGCCGCGGGCGGGCCGCAGGGCGCGGCGCGCCTCCCGCCGCTCAGCCGTCCAGCGCGGGCCCCGGCTCGCCGTGGCGCGCCGGCGGCGGAGGCGCGTCGGCCGCCTTCGGCGGGGGCAGCCTCCGCGGCGGCACGACGATCTGCTTCGGCGGCGCGGCGGGGCCGCTGGACGGCCGCGGGATGTTGTAGACGCGCTTCGCCTGGATCGCCGTGGATCGAAGCCCGTTGGCCCGCTTGATCGCCTCCACGGTGGTGCCGTACTGCCGGGCCAGCGAGCCCAGGGTCTGCCCCTTCTTCGCGGTGTGGCGCACGTACTGCGACGTGGGCTTGATCGCCCCGCGCTTCACGAGCAGCGGATACGCACGCGCGGCCGACTTCTGCGCGATCGGGCTGTAGAACCGGACGTGGATGTGGTTCGCGTGCCCGCGGGCGTGGCGGACGAGCGGGCGCAGCTTCCTCGACCCGAGCTGGAAGACCTCGTCGAGCCAGTCCTTGTCCTCCCCGATCTTCAGCGCGTGCTCCTTGAGCAGCCGCTGCACGCTGCTGTCGATGAGGATGAGCTCCACGTCGGTCTCGGTGACGAGCGCCCGGACGAAGGCCCAGGTGCGCTCCCGATCGAGGTTCGCCGCCGTGGCCCGCTGGTACCAGCGGTGCCGGGCGTCGAGGAAATAGCTGATGTCGACGTCGCGCCCGGCCTGGTGGCTCTTGTGCGGCGAGAGGCGGCCGCCCTCCCGGGCGCTGATGTGCCCGATGTAGAGCTTCGGGCTCCCCGGGAACTGCCGGTGCACCTCGGCGATCGCCCGGTCGATCGCGTCGATCGTCTCGCGCGTCCCCCAGGCGTGGGCCGGATCGACGAGCTCCCACCGATCGCCCTCGGGCATCCGGACGCCGTTGAACAGCGCGCCCGCGTTGGTCGCGCCCAGCGACATCGGCCCGAGCGCCGCGGGGTCCTTAGAGAAAAGCTCCTCGATCTGGGCCTCGGTCATCGCCGAGAGCGGCGAGTGCGCCCTCGCCCCGGTGCCCGGATCCGCCGGCAGCTCCAGGCCGTCGTCGACCTCACCGCCGTCGTCGTCGACCTCGGCATCGTGGGCGTCCGCGAGCGCGGCCTCCTCCGCCGGCGTCCCGGGCGCGGGCGAAGGCGAGGCGCCGCGCTGCTCCGGGGACACCCCGGAGGCCACGCGCAGCAGGCTGTCCTTGGACCGCGCCGCCTCGGGCGCCCTCCCGGCGCAGCCCGCGAGGAGGAGGGCGCAGAGGACGGAAACCAAGCTGCTGCGCCCCATCGCGGGCCCACTATACTGACGCGAGGGAGCGACGCCAACCGCGGCCCCGCGCTCGCGTGCGGCGCGCTCCACGCGACGTGCGTTCAGCGTGAGCCCAGGTTACGGGGCGCCATGCGGCGTTGCGCGATGTTTTGCAGCGGCGCTCGCGTCCGCGCACGAGGACGTTGCCGCCGCCGCGCCGGCGGCTACATGCTGCCCTCGTGCAACCGTCCCAGCGGAGCGGCCGCCCCGATCGGGCGGCCCGGGGGGCAGCCGCGCCGGCGCCGACGCCGGGGCCGGACAACGCGCCGCGCCACGACGACCGCGGCGAGCGCACGGGCGGGACCGGTGAGCGGCAGCCGGGCGGTGGGGGCCAGCAGAAGCTCTTCTCGGCCCGGGAGGTGGCGGGCAACGGGGCGGCGACGGTCGAGGGAGAGGTCGTCCGCGTCACGTACGAGAGCGAGTCGAGCGGCTTCCGGGTGCTGCGGGTGGAGGTCACCCCCGGCGCCCCGCCGGAGGTCTGGGTCGGCGTGCTCCCGCCGGTCGGGCCGGGCACGCGCGTGCGCGCGACGGGGCGCTACGAGCGCGATCCCAAGCACGGCGAGCAGCTCAAGGTCGAGACCCTGCTGCCGATCGCCCCCGCCACGCTCGATGGGCTCGAGCGCTACCTCGGGTCCGGCATGGTGCAGGGCATCGGCCCGGCGTACGCGAAGCGGATCGTGGAGGCGTTCGGCGCGGAGACGCTGGAGATCCTCGACCGGTCGCCGGAGCGGCTCGCCGAGGTCCCCGGGCTCGGCCAGCGGCGCGCGCAGGCCGTCGCGAAGGCGTGGGCGGCGCAGCGGGCGATCGGGGCCATCATGATCTTCCTCCAGGCGCACGGCGCCTCTCCGGCGCTGGCGAGCCGCATCTACAAGCGGTTCGGCCCCCACGCGATCGACATCGTCTCCCGCTCCCCGTACCGGCTCGCGCTCGACGTGTGGGGCATCGGCTTCAAGACCGCCGACAGAATCGCGCGCTCGATCGGCGTCCGGGCCGACTCGCCGGAGCGGGCGCAGGCGGGCGTGCTGCAGACGCTGGTCGATCTGTCGACGCGCGGCCACACGCTGGCGGCGCGGCCGGAGCTCGCGGAGCTCGCCGCGGCGATGCTCGAGCGCGACGCCGCGGAGGTCGACAGCGCGATCGACGCGCTCGTGGCGAGCGGCCATGTGCGGGTCGAGACGCTAGAGACCGGCGAGGTGGCCGTCTATCCGAAGGACCTCCACGAGGCCGAGGTGCGGCTCGCCCGCCGGATGCGCTCCTTGCTGGGCGACGACGAGGACGACGCGGCGCCCGAGGCGCGCCTCGTGGAGGGCGTCGACGCGGCGATCGCCGCGTTCGAGGCGAAGACGCAGGTCTCGCTGGCGCCTGCACAGCGCGACGCCGTGGCGCAGGCGGCGCGGAACAAGGTGCTGGTCATCACGGGCGGCCCGGGCGTGGGCAAGACGACCATCGTCCGGGCCATCCTGGCGCTCTTCGACCGCGCCCGGCTCCCGGTGCGGCTCGCCGCGCCCACGGGCCGCGCCGCGAAGCGGATGAGCGAGGCGACGGGGCGCGAGGCCGTCACGCTCCACCGCCTGCTGGAGTTCGATCCCAAGCAGCGCAAGTTCGGCCGCCAGCGAGGCCGGCCGATCGAGGCGGGGGCCATCGTGGTCGACGAGGCGTCGATGCTCGATCTGGCGCTCGCCGACGCGCTCCTGCAGGCGACGTCCGACGCCGCGCGCCTCGTGCTGGTGGGCGACGTCGATCAGCTCCCGTCGGTGGGGCCGGGCGCGGTGCTGCGGGACGTGATCGCCTCCGGGGAGGTGCCCACGGCGCGGCTCACGCAGATCTTCCGCCAGGCCGAGGGCAGCCTGATCGTCCGGAACGCGCACCGGATCCACGACGGCGAGCCGCCGGAGGGCGCGCGCGGGCCCGGCGGCGAGTTCTACGTGATCGAGCGGATCGAGGCCGAGGCGGCGGCGGATCTGATCCTCCACCTCGTGACGGAGCGCATCGGCAAGGGGTTCGGGCTGGATCCGCGGCGCGACGTCCAGGTCCTGACGCCGATGCACAAGGGCGAGGCGGGGGCGATCACGCTGAACGCGCGGCTGCAGGCGGCGCTGAACCCCGAGGGTCCGAGCGTCACGCGCGGCGCGAGGACGTTACGGCTCGGCGACAAGGTGATGCAGCTCCGCAACGACTACGACCGCGAGGTGTACAATGGCGACGTCGGCTTCATCACGGACGTGAACACCGAGGAGCGGAAGCTCCAGGTGCGCTTCGACGATCGCGAGGTCAGCTACGAGGAAGCGGAGATCGACGAGCTGACGCTCGCCTACGCGACGAGCATCCACAAGAGCCAGGGGAGCGAGTATCCGGCGGTGATCGTGCCGATCCTCACCCAGCATTTCGTGATGCTGTCGCGCAACCTCATCTACACGGCGGTGACGCGCGGAAAGCGGCTCGTGGTGCTCGTGGCGGATCCGCGGGCCGTGTCGCTGGCGCTGGCGGAGACCCGCCGTGAGGAGCGCCGCACGCACCTCGCGGAGCGGCTGCGTCGCGGCGCGCCGGCGCGCGCTGGATCGGCGCGCACGCTCGAGGCACCCCTCGCCGCCGGCCCACGACTCGACTAGGACGGCGCGCGGCGAGGGAGAGGGCGAGCGAGATGGGCGTCCGAGACGGCGATAGCGACAGCGAGCACGACAGGGATCACACGAGCGACCGCGAGGCGGCGACGGCGACGCGAACCGCAGCGGCGCAGCCGGCTTCGAGCGCGGGAACCGCGGCGAGGTTCACGGTCGCGACGCGCGGATTCACGGGTGGAAGCGGCGGAAGCGGCGGACGCGGCGGACGCGCGTCTGACCCGAACGCGATGGCCGCGATGAGGCCGCGCGCGCTCCGAGCTCCCCCGTTGCCCGGCTGGGCCCTCCCTGCTAGCGTTCGCGCCCCTTCTACACGAACTACGGCCCCCATCATTACGGCGCGCAGGGTACCGGGGCGAGGCTGGGCGATGCCTGCGCCTCGGCGCGCGTGGGGGAGAGATCTCGGAGCATCGACGATGACGACCAACGGACAGCAGCAGGCGGGTGGGCTCAACATCACCGGAGGGGCGGCGATCGTCGCGCCCGTGAGCGCGTTTCCGAACGGCGTGCCGGGGAACGCGCTCATCGTCATCCCGATGAACAAGCCGACCGACGAGCTGAAGGGCCTGCTCGAGCAGGGTCCCGCGGCGGTGACCCTCGAGCAGATGTGGCAGCTCCTCGGCTTCAACGGGCCGGCGGTGCAGGTGCAGGACGATCAGGGGCGCCCGATCGCGATCGGCCTGGAGGACCTGCTCGCGGGGCTCGAGAAGCACTGGACCGAGCAGCCTGACGACCTGAACCGCGGGCGCATCTACGCGCAGGAGCTCCTCAAGCACAACCGGCTGGCGCGCGCCGAGCAGGTGCTCTCGAAGGTGGTCGCGAAGGGCGGCACGGGCGACGACTGGCTCGCGCTCGGCATCGCGCAGCTCTCGCAGGACAAGCACGACAAGGCCGAGGGGACGCTGAAGGGCGCGCAGAACCTGCTCAAGGACAACCCCTACCCCTCGCTGCACCTCGCGAAGCTCTACCAGGCGAAGAAGGACGACGCGAAGGAGCGCGAGTTCATCGAGAAGGCGCTCGCGATCGACGTGGACTGTATCGACGCGTGGGCCTACCTCTTCCAGTACGAGAAGCAGCGCGGCGACGAGGCGAGCGCGGTCGCCGCGATCGAGAAGTTCTCGGCCGACAAGAAGACGGCCGCGCCGTACATCGCGATCCAGGGCTTCTACGCGGCCAACGAGGAGACGCGGGACAAGGCGGTCGAGTACGCCAAGAAGGCGGTCGCGCAGAACCCGGACAACCCGCTGGCGCTGCTCTGCCTGTCGGCGCTCTACGGGCAGAAGAACGACCTCGAGGCGGTGGTCCGCCTGCTCCAGCCGCACGAGGCGAAGATGAGCCGCGACGTGCGCCTGGCGAACAACTACTTCGAGGCGCTGTTCCAGTCGCGCCAGCTCGAGAAGGTGACCAAGCTGCTGAATGCCCTCGCGGGCTCTCCGAACAAGGAGGTCAAGCAGTTCGCCATCGAGCGGTCGCGCGCGGTCGCTCAGTATCTGCAGCAGCAGCAGCAGCAGCTCGCCGCGGCGGCCCAGCCGGCGCAGCGCAAGGCCTGACGCGCAGCAAGGCGTGGGGGGGCGCTGGCGCTGAGCGGCGCTCCTCCGCTGCCCTCGGCGCTCCCCGTCTGCCGGCGCTCAGCGACCGAAGGCGCGGCGGATGGCTTCGGCGATGCCGCCGCCCACCAGGCCGTCGGCGTTCAGGCGATCCGTCGCCGCCTGCTTCACCTGCTCGGGCGCCTGCGCCATGGCGAACGATCGCCCCGCCACCTCGAACATCGGCACGTCGTTGAGCCAGTCGCCGACGACGACCACGTCCGACAGCTCGCAGCCGTGGTGCTCCGCGAGCCACGCGATCGCCGTGCCCTTCGTCGGCCCAGCGGCCCGGACCATCATCGCGAAGAGGCTCGTCTGGTCGTCCCTCATGAGGGGGAACGAGACGACGAAGGCCGCTTCACCGAGCTCGGCTCGGACCTCCTCGACGGCCCCCGCGACCTGGAGCTCGGTCCCGAGCGCGACCAGCGCGAGCAGGCCGTGGTCGTGCTCCCAGTACGGGTGCGACGAGACGCGCTCGACCTCGGCGATGGCGTGCGACCAGCCCCGGACATAGTGGACGTGCGGCGCGCCGGTCGCGTCGTGGACGATGCTGTCCTGCGCGAAGAGGAACGACGCCGTCGCGTGTCGCTCGGTGATCGAGCGCAGGAGGGACGCCTCGGCGCCGGAGATCGTGCGCGAGTACAGGTGCGCGTCGCCCTCGGTGTGCACGATGTGGCTGCCGTCGACGCACGCGATGGGGCCGAGCACGCCGATCCGCCGCGCGACCTCGCGCGTCCCCGAGTACAGGCGCCCGGTCGCGATCGAGACCGGGACGCCGGCATCCTGGAGCCGCTGGATGGCGCGGAGGTCCTCGTCGTGGATGGACCCATCACGACGGACGAGGGTCCCGTCGACGTCGAGGGCGAGGAGCTTGTAGGTCGTCACCGCGCTTGAGTAGCTCGGAAGCGCGTGGAGCGCAGCAGGCGGGACGGGATGGGACGGTTCAGGACGCCCTCCCGGTGAGGAAGGCTCAGGAAGCCGGGTAGACCGACACCTGCTTCTTGGTGTTGGACTTCCACTCGTACGTGACGACGCCGTCGACGAGGGCGAAGAGCGTGAAGTCGCGGCCGGTGCCGACGTTGTGGCCGGCGTGGATCGAGGAGCCGACCTGCCGGACCAGGATGTTGCCAGCGCGCACGGGCGCCCCGGCATACACCTTGACCCCACGGCGCTGTGCGCTTGAGTCGCGGCCGTTCCTGGAGGAGCCGCCGCCTTTTTTGTGAGCCATCTCTACTTCTCCTGCTAGGCGGTGATGCCGGTGATCTTGAGCTCGGTGTACGGCTGGCGATGGCCGTTCTTGCGGCGGTAGTTCTTCCGCCGCCTGAACTTGAAGACCACGATCTTCTTGCCGCGGTCCTGCCCGGTGATCTCGGCGGCGACGGAAGCGCCGCTCACGAGGGGCTTGCCAACCTTGGGAGAGTCACCGCCGACGAGGAGCACCTCGCTGAAGGTGACCTTGTCACCGGCATTGCCGACAAGCTTCTCAACCCGGAGCTTCTGACCTTCGGCGACCCGATACTGCTTGCCGCCCGTCTTGATGACCGCGTACATGGTGCGTCTTCCTCAACCTGGGGACCGCGATCCCTCGCCATACCCACGCAAATGGCCCTCGTTCGGAGGACCCGGTGAGCGAGGGAGCGGCAGTATACGGACCTTCTCCGGCTTGGCAAGTGGTTCGCAGCGGCGTCGCCCAGGTTCTTCGCCGGAGCGACGCCCGCGGCCTCCGGGCGTGGGCAAGGCCCTGGAAAGCCCCTGGCAAAGCGCAGCCCGGACCGCGCGCCCGGTCGCGGCGCGGGTTGCGCTCGTCGCTCGTCGCGTACCGCGCGCCTGTTTCGCCCTCACGCCTTGGTGAAGACGAACTTCTCGTCGACCACGTCGACCTGCATCGTCTGGCCGGGCTGGTACCCGCCGGCGAGGATGGTCTCGGCGAGCGGGTTCTGGAGCTCGCGCAGGATCGCCCGCTTCAGCGGGCGAGCGCCGAGGCTCGGCTCGTAACCGAGGTCGACGAGCCGGGCCTTCGCGGCGTCCGTGAGGGAGAGGCGGATGTCCTTGTCCGTGAGCAGCTGCTCCAGCCGACGGAGCTGGATGTCGACGATGCCCCGGAGGTCCTCCTTGCTGAGCGCCTTGAAGACGACGATATCGTCGACCCGGTTCAGGAACTCGGGGCGGAAGAACCCGCGCAGCTCCTCGAGCAGGACGTCGCGGATCGCCTCGCGCCCGTCCTCCGTGGTCCAGAGCTTGGCGTCGGTCTCGAGCACGCGCTTCGACCCGATGTTCGAGGTCATGATGACGACCGTGTTCGAGAAGTCGGCGAGCCGCCCGCGGCCGTCGGTGAGCCGGCCGTCGTCGAGGATCTGGAGCAGCAGGTTGAACACGTCCGCGTGCGCCTTCTCGACCTCGTCGAACAGGAGCACGCTGTACGGCCGGCGCCGGGCGGCCTCGGTGAGGAAGCCACCCTGCTCGCTGTCCGCGTAGCCCGGGGGCGCCCCGATCAGGCGCTGGGCCATGTGGCGCTCCATGAACTCGCTCATGTCCATGCGCGTCAGCGCCTGCTCGTCGTCGAACAGGAACTCGGCGAGCGCCTTCGCGAGCTCCGTCTTGCCGACGCCGCTCGGACCGAGGAACAGGAACGAGCCGATCGGCTTGCCCGGATCGCGCAGGCCGACGCGCCCGCGGCGCACCGCCTTCGCGATCGCGCGCACCGCCTCATCCTGACCCACCACCCGCTGCGCGAGCCGCGCCTCCATCTTGAGGAGCTTCTCGGCCTCGCCCTCGAGCATCTTGGCCACCGGGATGCCGGTCCAGTCGTTGAGCGTCGCCGCCACGTCCGACTCGGCGACGACGTTCGAGGTCGGCGCGACCCCCTCCCGCTGCGCGGCCTCCTCCGCGGCCTGGAGCCGCCGCCTGATCTCCGGGAGCGTGACGTGCTCGAGCTCGCCGATCTTGGCGAACGCCTTGTCGCGCTGGGCAGCCTTCAAGGCCTCCGTCGCGGCGACGAGCTCCCGGCGAATGGCCTGGCACGCCGCGATGACGCCGCGGCGCGACGCGTTGCGGCTGCGCATCGACGACGCTTTCGGCTCGATCTCCGCGAGCTCCGCCTCCAGGCGCGTGCGGGTCTGGACGCTGAGCTTGTCGTCGTCGTCCGCGAGCGCGGCGATCTGGGCGCGGAGCGCGTCGACACGCCGGGTCAGCGTGTCGAGCTCGGCCGGCACGCCGTCGACCTCCACCCGCTTGCGGGCGGACGTCTCGTCGAGCAGGTCCACCGCCGTGTCGGGGAGCGCGCGATCCGAGATGTACCGCTTGGCCAGCGCGACCGCCGAGGTGATGGCGCTCTCCCCCACCCGGACGCGGTGGTGGGCCTCGTACTTCGTGGCGATCCCGCGCAGGATCTCCGTCGCCTGATCGATGCTCGGCGCCTCCAGCGTGATCGTCGAGAACCGCCGGATGATCCCGGGATCGCGCTCGTTGATCTTGCGCACGCCCTCGGGCGTCGTCGTGGCGATGATCCGGATCTCCCCGCGCGACAGGAGCGGCTTCAGGAGCTCGCCCACGCCGGCGCCCTGCACCCCTTGGCCGAAGAGCGCGTCGAGATCCTCGACGACGAGGATGCTCTCCGCGTCCTGCTCGCCGCGCAGCCGATCGACCAGGACCTTGAGGCGCTGCTCGATCTCCCCGCGGAGCTTCGCCCCGGCGACGAGCGCGCCGGTGTCGAGCTCGTAGAGGTGGGCGCCCGCGAGGTTCGTGGGCACGTCGCCGTGCGCGATCCGGTCGGCCAGGCCCCGGATGAGCGCGGTCTTGCCCACGCCGGGCTCGCCGACGATGAGGGGGTGGTTCTTGAACCGCCGCTCGAGGATCTGCAGCAAGCGGCGCGCCTCGACGTCACGGCCGATGACCGGGTCGAACCGCCCTTCGCGCGCGTCCGCGACGAGGTCCCGCGTGTAGGGCGCGGGTTGACCCGGCTCGGCCGCGTTGGCCGGCGCGGGCGAGGGCTCCCGCGAGGCCGCCTCCAGCGCCCCGAGGTGCGGCCGGAACGCTCCCGGACCGATGCCGAACGAAGAGAGGATCTCCCCGGCAGGCCCGCGGATCTCCTGGGCGAGCGCGTGCAACAGGTGCTCGATGCCCACGTTCTGCGACTTGTCCCGGGTCGCCTCCCGCTCGGCGCGCCCGAGCAGATCGAGCAGGCGAGGGCTCACGTACGCAACACCGCTGCTGCCCGCCCTGGACAGCTTCTTCAGGGCGTTCTCGGCGAGCTGGAGCACCTCGTTCGGGTCGGCGCCCGCCCGCCGAAAGACCTCGGACACGCCCCGATCGCGCTCCAGCAACCTCATGAGCAGGTGCAGCGGCGTGACCTCCGCGTGCTGGCGCTCGTCCGCGATCTGCTGTGCGCCGGCGACGACCTGCTTCGCGTCGCCGGTATAGCGATCGAGGTGAATCGTGCCCTCTTTCTCGGCCATGCGCGCAGCCTACCGCAAGGTGGAGCCCTGTGCGCTTGCATCTTTGGCCTGCCCGGGAAAGGAAAGAGGACGAGATGCCCATGCAAGCAGCCGAAGTCACCATCTACGTCACCGACTACTGCCCATACTGCGCCATGGCGAAGCGCCTGCTGACGCAGAAGCAGGCGCGCTTCACGGAGATCAACGTGGAGAACCGCGATGACCTCCGCGCCTGGCTGGTCAAGGCCTCCGGGCAGCGGACGGTTCCTCAGATCTTCATCAATGGAGCCAGCATCGGCGGATTCAGCGACCTCTCGGCCCTGGACAAGGAGGGGGGGCTCGATCCGCGCCTCGGCGAGGCGCCGAGCGCAGACGCACCTCCCATGCCGCGCTGAGGCGGATGAGGGTGGCAGAGGTACGACGGAGAATCCTCGTCGGACGCACCCCTCGGGCCCCGCCGGCGAAGGTGCACCCCGGCGTGAGGAGGTGATAAGCTGCCGCGCGGGGACGGGGCGCAGCTTTCTTTGATGCGGTTCGTCCAAAGGGCTTCACGGGCTTCATCCGCTTCCCCCACGTCGAACCGCCATGCCTAGCAGCACCGACACCACCGCCGCAGCGACCCAGCTGGTCGAGGGGGCGCTCGTCGGAAAGCGGGTTCAGAAGTACGAAATCGTACGGACGATCGGGCGTGGCGGGATGGGCACGGTCTACGAGGCGGTGAATACCGCCATCGGCAAGCGCGTCGCGATGAAGTTCGTCGACGCCGATCTCGCGCAGAACAAGGACGCGGTGGCACGGTTCCACCGCGAGGCGCAGGCGGCGAGCGCCGTGGAGAGCGCGCACATCGTCGAGATCTTCGACGCCGGCTTCGCCGACGACATCCCCTTCCTCGTCATGGAGCTGCTCCGCGGCGAGGATCTGGGCCACCGCATCCGGCGCTGCGGCAGGCTCGATCTCGGCGAGGCGCTCCACGTGACCGCGCAGCTCCTCCGCGGCCTCCACCGCGCCCACGAGGCGGGCATCGTCCACCGCGACCTCAAGCCGGACAACGTCTTCCTGGTCGACCGCGACGACGACCCGAACTTCGCCAAGATCCTGGACTTCGGCATCTCGAAGGTGCGCCGCGCCGACGGCGCTCCGGCCCACACGTTGACCCGGCAGGGCACGGTGCTCGGAACGCCGTTCTACATGTCGCCGGAGCAGGCGCAGGCGATGCCCGACGTGGACGGCAGGACCGATCTCTGGGCCGTCGGCGCGATCCTCTACGAGTGCCTCACGGGACACCCGCCGCACAGCGGCAGCTCGTACGAGCAGGTGATCGTCAACATCTGCATGAAGGACGCCCTCGACGTGCGGATGAGCAACCCGGCCGTCCCCGAGCCGATCGCGCGCGTGATCGCGAAGGCGCTCACGCGGGACAGGGACGCGAGGTTCTCCTCCGCGCGAGATTTCCTCGATGCGCTGGTCGCCGGCGCCGGCGGGCTCCTTGCGTCACGGCGCAGCTCGAGCGACGAGCTCGGAGCGCACACGACGAGCGCTCCTGGCGCCCTCGGGCAGACGCCGGCGAAGCAGAGGCCGGGGGATCCGAGCATCGGGCTGGATCCGACGCTCGAGGTGCACGGGAGCGGCTCGAAGGTGGGCTGGTCGAGCAGCGGGCCCACGGGCGCGCGCGGCCCGCGGCGGCTCGCGTTCGCCGCGGTGGCGCTGATCGCGCTGGTTGGCGGGCTCGCCGGCGCTGTCCTTCACGCGCGCCGCTCGCCGGAGGCGCGCACGGTGGCCACCGCGCCTGCGCTGCCCACCCAGGTCTCGGTCGAGCTCCGGACGAACGCCGAGGGCGCCCTCTTCACCGTCGACGGCGCGGCGCTGGCCGACCGCACGCTGCGCGGCCGCACGGGCGAGACGAAGCGTGTGCGGATCGAGGCCTCCGGCTACACGCCCGTGGACAAGGAGGTGACGCTCCAGGACGGCAGCTCCCCGATCGACGTCCTGCTCCACCCGCTGCCGGCGGTGACACCGGCGCCGCCTGCGGCCGAGGCCGCGACCGCGGCGCCCGCCCCGGCGCTTAAAGCCGAGCCGATCCCGAAGAAGGCGACGGCGCTCCCCTTCGCGGCGCGCCCCAGGGGCACGGGCGCCGGGGCGAAGGCCGCCGGTCCGGCGCAGGCCGCCCCGGTGATCGCGACGCCGAAGCCGGCGGGGGTCGCGGCTGGTTTGCAGCTCAAGGTCGACTGAGGCGGGATTGGGCAGATCACACGGACGACTCACGCTGGCGCTCTGCGCGGCGACGCTCGGCCTGGCCGTGCAGCTCTCGCCGGCGCTCGCGCAGGTCGAGCCGTACCGGCAGCACATGGAGAACGGCATCAAGCTGTTCCAGGACAGGAACTACCGGGCCGCGGTCGTCGAGTTCGAGGCGGCCTACAAGGAGAAGCCGAAGGCCAGCCCCCTGTTCAACATCGCGCTCGCCGAGAAGGCCCTCTTCAACTACCCGAGGGCCATCGCGGCGCTCGAGCGCGCGCTCGCGCAGCACCGCGACACGATGGATGAGGGCGACGAGAAGACGGCGCGCAGCGCCATCGAGGAGATGCGCGCGCTCCTCGCCCATCTCACGATCGAGCTCAGCCCACAGACCGCCACGCTGATCATCGACGGCGAGGAACAGCCCCCCTCGTCCTCGGGGACGCGGGTCGTGGAGCTCGGGCCGGGGGTGCACCGCATCGGCGCGCGCGCCGAGGGGCACGCGAGCGCTGACGAGAGCGTCACCGTGGTGAGCGGCGAGCGCGACAAGAAGGTGAAGCTCGCGCTGGTCCCGGACAGGGCCCCCGCGACCCCGGCGGCGCAGCCGTTCACGCCGCCCCTGCCCCCTCCGCCGAAGCCGGTGCCCCTCTCGCTCCCGCCGCAGGGCTACTATGTGATCGGCGCCGCGTCGTTGCTCTGGCCGCTCGGCCACCCGCGAGCCTTCCCGGCGCCGGAGGCGAACAGCGGGGGGGCTGGCTCGATCCGGGTCGGATACCGCGTGAACACCCCCGCGGCGTTCGACGTGATGCTCCAGTACGCGAACATCGCGACCGGCTCGGACGACCCCGCTTACCCGAACGCCAGTTACACGCTCGGCTCGACGCGCCTCGGGCTGAACGTCCGCCTGATGACCCCTGGGCAGACCTGGCGGTTCGTGGGCTCGATCGGGGGCGGTCTCACCTACGATTCCGTGAAGTTCGACAGCATCAAGACGCAGGACGGAGACATCTGCAATGGCCTGTGCCAGAAGGCCGCCGGGGTGAACGCGTTCGTGTTCTCCGAGGTGGGCGCCGAGCTGGACCTCGGCGGCGTGCTCCTCGGGTTCTCGCTCGACAGCTACTTCCAGTCGTCGCGCGGCATCAGCTACAAGAACCGCGACGAGGACGACGTCACGCTCTACTCGGCCGTGCTGCTGCAGCTGGGAGGCAGCTTGCACGCCGGCTATGCGTTCTGGTGATCGGCCTCTGCCGATCCCGGCCGCTCGTTCCATCCTTGTTCTGCCGCTTGACGGATGTATCCTCGCACGCCCTCGCGGCGAGTCGTCGAGGGTTCGCCGCGCTCTCCAGCGGGGAGCGTGGGCCGGGGATCGGCTGCTGCCGTCCTCTTCAATAATCATGTCAGCCGGGGATCGGCTGCCGCCGTTCCCTTCAACGTCAGCCGGGGATCGGCTGCCGCCGTCCCCTTCAACGTCAGCCGGGGATCGGCTGCCGCCGTCCCCTCAAGGGGTGACCATGTCGCAGGATGCCATCACGTCGTTGCTCAAGGAGACGCGCCGGTTCGAGCCGCCGGCCGAGTTCTCGCGTCGTGCGCGCGTCGGCGCGCAGGCGACCTACGAGGCGCTCTACCGCGAGAGCATCGAGCAGCCGGACGCGTTCTGGCGCCGGGAGACGAGCGACCTCGTGTTCCGCACGCCGTGGACCACGACCAGCGACTGGTCCTTGCCGCACGCCAAGTGGTTCCTCGGCGCCACCCTCAACGTCACGGAGAGCTGCCTCGATCGACACCTGACGACGGCCACCAAGAACAAGGCCGCCATCATCTGGGAAGGTGAGCACGGCGCCACGCGCACGCTGACCTACGCCCAGCTCCACCGCGAGACGCTGCTGCTCGCCAACGCGCTCAAGCGGCTGGGCATCGAGAAGGGGGACCGGGTCGCGATCTACATGGGCATGGTCCCCGAGGTCGCCGTGGCGATGCTCGCGTGCGCGCGCCTCGGCGCGGTGCACACCGTCGTGTTCGGCGGCTTCGCCGCGGACGCGCTCCGCGACCGCATCCACGACAGCCAGGCCAAGCTCGTCATCACGCAGGACGGCGCGTACCGGCGCGGGCAGGTCGTGCCGCTGAAGGCGACCGTCGACAAGGCGCTCGCGCAGCCGGAGGCGAAGAGCGCGACGCGCGTCGTCGTGTACCAGCACCTCGGCAAGGAGCGCTGCGAGGTGCAGATGACGGAGGGCCGCGACGTCTTCTGGCACGACCTGCTCGCCGGGGCCGCCCCGGCCTGCGAGCCGACGGTCGTCGACGCCGAGCACCCGCTCTTCATCCTCTACACGAGCGGCTCGACCGGGAAGCCCAAGGGGGTGCTGCACACGACCGCCGGCTACCTGGTGGGCGCGCACGTCACGACGAAGTACGTCTTCGATCTGCGCGACGACGACGTCTACTGGTGCACCGCCGACGTCGGCTGGGTGACGGGCCACAGCTACATCGTGTACGGCCCGCTCTCGAACGGCGCGACGTGCCTCATGTACGAAGGCGCCCCGAACTTCCCCGACTGGGGCCGCTTCTGGCGGCTGATCGAGAAGCACGGGGTCACCATCCTCTACACCGCCCCCACGGCCATCCGCGCCTTCATGCGGCAGGGCGACGAGTGGCCCGCGAAGAGCGATCTGTCGAGCCTCAGGCTCCTCGGCTCGGTCGGCGAGCCGATCAACCCCGAGGCGTGGGTCTGGTACCACCGGACCATCGGCGGCGGCCGCTGCCCGATCGTGGACACCTGGTGGCAGACGGAGACGGGCTCGATCATGATGACCACGCTGCCCGGCGCGTCGTCCTCGAAGCCGGGGTCGACCGGGCTGCCGATGTTCGGCGTCGTGCCCGAGGTCGTGACGAAGGACGGCAAGCCCGTCGCGGCGGGCGAGGGCGGGCTGCTCGTCCTGAAGCAGGCGTGGCCGTCGATGCTGCGCACGGTGTGGGGCGACGACGAGCGCTTCCGCAAAACATACTTCAGCGACATCGAGGGCTGCTACTTCACCGGCGACGGCGCGCGCCGCGACGAGGACGGCTACTTCTGGGTCGTCGGCCGCATCGACGACGTGCTGAACGTGGCCGGCCACCGCATCGGGACGGCCGAGATCGAGAGCGCGCTCGTGTCTCACCCCTCCGTCGCAGAGGCGGCCGCGGTCGGTCGCCCGGACGACCTCAAGGGGCAGGCGCTCGTGGTGTTCGTCTCGCTCCGGCCGGGGGTGAAGGCCGGGCCGGAGCTCCAGGCAAAGCTCGGCGAGCACGTCGCCAAGGAGATCGGCAAGTTCGCGCGCCCCGACGCGATCCGCTTCGCGGACGCCCTGCCGAAGACCCGCAGCGGCAAGATCATGCGCCGGCTCCTGAAGGACGTCGCCGCTGGTCGAGAGCTGACCGGCGATACCTCGACGCTCGAGGACCTGAGCGTCATGGCGAAGCTCCGCCAGCAAGAAGAGGAGTGAGCCCCGCGGCGGCGCAGGGGCGCGGCCGTGCCCCTGCGACCGACGCGAGGACACCGCGCGCGACGGGGCGGCGCCTGCTCCTCGGCGAAGGGGAGGAGAACCCACGGAAGAGCTCGATCCTGCGGCTCTTCCGCCGCGCTCGGCCCCGGGAAGAGCGACGGCGGCCCACGACCGGCATCCGGCGGCTTACGGTCGGATCACCTCGTTCGCGCCGGAGAATTTGATCCTCTGCATCGGCGCGGAGGATACTCTGCGGCGAGGGCGCGCTTGGAGCTCGAAGCTGGAACCGTCGTTGCGAACCGGTATCGCATCATCCGCCAGCTCGGCCGCGGCGGCATGGGCGAGGTGTTCGCCGCGGAGAACATCCGCACCGGCCGTCAGGTGGCGATCAAGCTCCTGCGCGCGGAGTCGAAGGCCAAGTCGTCCGCGGCCGAGCGGTTCCGGCGCGAGGCGCGCGCCGCGGGATCCATCAACAGCGATCACGTCACCGAGATCCTCGACGTCGAGGAGGACCCCGAGCACGGCATCGTCCTCGTGTTCGAGCTGCTCGAGGGCGAGTCGCTGATCGATCGGCTGAAGCGGACGGGACCGATCGATTTCGAGGAGCTTCACCCGATCATCGAGCAGGTCTGGATGGGGCTCGCCGACGCGCACCGCGCGGGGATCATCCACCGCGATCTGAAGCCGTCGAACGTGTACATCGAGGCGCGCCCCGACGGGTCGAAGCGGGTCAAGATCCTCGACTTCGGCATCTCCAAGCTGCCGAAGGAGATGGGAGCAGAGACCCTGACCGAGATGGGCCAGAGCCTGGGCACGTTCTCGTTCATGCCGCCCGAGCAGATCGGCAAGGCGAAGACGGTCGACCACCGCGCGGACATCTACGCCTGCGCCACGATGATTTACCAGTCGATGAGCGGCCAGCTGCCTTACCAGGCGCGCAACCTGCTCATCATGGTCGAGATGAAGCAGAAGACCGCCGCGCGGACGCTGGCCGAGGCGATGGATGGGCCCGTCGACCCGCGGCTCGAGGCGTTCCTCGCGAAGGGGCTGGCGCGGGAGCCCGCGGACCGCTTCCAGAGCGCGCTCGAGGGGCTCACCGCCTGGCGGGAGCTGCGGCCCGCGAGGAGCTCCAGCCATCCGGTCAGCGGCTCACCCATCTCCACGCTGCCGGCAAGCAGCGCCTCCGGCCATGCGCGCAGCTCGCCCATCCCGCCAGCGCACCAGAGCTACAAGCCCCCGTCCTCCGGCGCGGTCAAGCTCCCGGTGCCGCCGGTCGACCCCATCTTGATCCGCACGGCGACCGACCCGGGGGCGCAACCGCGGGTCGAGGCCGTGCGCCCGCACGGCGAGCCTGAGCGGGCGGCCCACCCCCTCGTGGAGCCGCCGCTCACGCAGAACGAGGGCCAGCTCCCGCCGTACATGCCTGGCGGGCGCGCGCCGGGCGTACAGACGGCGGTGGCGCCCGTCCAATGGACCGGCCCGAACGGCACCATGGTGCTCAACAACGTGGCCCGAGAGCTCGTGCCCCCGCTCGTGTCCCCCCCCGTGACGCCGCGGACGCTCCCGGATTTCTCCGAGGACAGCTCGGGCGGGTCGACGACCGGCCAGGGTCCGACGCTCGTCTACAAACCCGTGCGGCCAAGCATGGGCTCGGCGAGCCTGGGGCCCACCACCGCCGGTGAGCCAGAGCCGATCGAGCAGCGGCCTCCGGCGCCGCCGCCAGCGCGAACGCTTCGAACCATCGTCTATGTGCTCGCGGCGATCCTGTTCGCCGTCGTGGGCTTCCTCCTCATGGGGTATGCCCTCGAGTACCTGGACATGCCGAAATAGGCCGCGCGCAGCGGCTCCGCGTCGGACGTGCCGCTCTCCGACGCGCGAGCGCGCGGCGGCCGGCGCGGCTCACAGCACCGCGTCCGCGGCGCGGCCCTGGGCGGGTGAGCGCCCGGCGGGCAGCACGATCCGGAACCGCGTTCCCCCCGCCTCGCGCGGCTCGCACGAGATCGTGCCGCCGTGCGCCTCGATGATGTCCCGCGTGACCGCGAGCCCGAGCCCCGTACCGCGCTGCTTCGTCGTGAAGAAGGGGTCGAAGATCGACGCGCGCAGCTCCTCCGGCACGCCGGGGCCCGTGTCGTCGACCGCGATGGTCGCGGCGCCGCTCGAGAAGCTGACGCTCACGACGATCTCGCCGCCCTTCGGCATCGCCTCGCGCGCGTTGCGGAGCAAATTCAGGAGCGCCTGACGGATCTGCGACTCGTCGAGGAGGAGCTCGGGCCCCGCCTCCTCCACCTCGACGCGAACCGCGACGCCGGCGCGGTCGAGCTCGGGCCTCACGAACGCCACCAGCTCCTGCACCAGGTCGTCCACCCGCTCTGGCTCCAGGCGCGGGCGGGGGCGGCGGGCGACGCTGAGGTACTGCTCCGCGATGCGAGACAGGCGGTCCACCTCGGCCCGGATGGCGGTGACGAGCTGCGCCGACTCCTTCATCACCGGCCTGAGCTCCGCGTCAGGGGTGTCCGCGGCGGAGGCGCGCGCCACCTCCTCCTCGAGCAGCTCGAGGTTCAGCCCGATCGACGACAGCGGGTTCCTGATCTCGTGCGTGACGTGCGCGGCCATCTTCCCGATCGCCGCCAGCCGCTCGGCGTTCACGAGCTCGGCGCGCGCGCGGCGGATCGCGGCGACCATGTCCTCGAACGTCGTCGCGAGCTCGCCGATCTCGTCGTTCGTCGCGAGCGCCTGCTTCGGGGTGAGGTCGCCGCGCGCGACGGCGTTGGCCCGCTCGGTGACCGCGGTCAGCGGGGCGAGCACCCGCCGCGCGTACAGCGACATCATCACGCCGACGAGGAGCGTCAGCACGCCCAGCCCGAGGAGCAGGTGCATCGAGCGCTCCTCGCGCAGCTCCGCCTCGTCGGTGAGGCTCTGCATTTGCCCCTCGACGCGGCTCCTGATCGCCCGTAGCCGCTGCGCGCCCTCGACCTCTCGCTTGACCAGCTCGTCGCGCGTGCGCTCGGCGAGGTCGCGGTCGCCGACGGCGAGCGCCTGGAAGAGCTGGGCGAACCGCTCCGGGCTGGCGCCGACGAGCCGCTCGATCGCCGCCACCTCGGCCGCGACCTCGTCGCTGAACCGGCGGACGCCGGACGACGCGGCCGCCTGCCCGACGCTGGCGTCCCCGCCGGTCGCCTTCTCATCGGCGCCGGCGAGCGCCCGGGCGGCGTCCTTGACGATCGAGAACGCGAGCGGACGGGTCCGCCTCGCGGTCTCGATCCACTCGCGCACGTCCCCCGGGTTCTTCGCGGCGGTGATGTGGTTGAGCTGGGCGTTGAAGACGTTCTGCTCGGCCAGGACCTCGCCGATGCGGAGCAGCAGCGGGACGTACCCGGCGCGCAGCAGCTGGGCGTCGCGCGAGGCCGCCCGCAGCGCCTGGACGCTCCAGCCGACGGTCAGCGCGAACGCGGCGAGCACAACGAGGTAGCTCGCGAGGAGCCTCCCCGCGACCGTGCGCCGCTTCTGGGGCGCGCGCTCCTCCGACCCCGCGGCGCCGCCGCGCGCCTCGTCCGCGGCTGGCGGCGGCGCGGTCATCGCGGCGCGACGGCCCGCGCGACGAGGCTCGCGAGGTCCTCCGCCGGCTCGCCCCGCGTCCTGAACCGCTGGAGGCTCTGCGCGCAGTGCGTCACGAGCAGCCCGCCGCCGAGCGCGCGGTGCTCCGCGATCCTGGCGTCGGCGATGGCGGCGGACGACGCGGGACGCGTGGCGGGCAGCAGGCCGCCGCCGCCGCTGCAGTCGGCGAGCTCGCGGCGGTGGATGAACTCCTCCGGCGGGCGCCCCGTGATGCGGGCGAGGATCTCCCGGGGCGCGTCGTAGCGATCGAGGCCGCGCCCGAGCTGGCAGGGATCGTGGTAGCGCACCCGCCGCTCCGACGCCGATCGCTGCAGCCTGTCGAGCGACGAGCGCGCGAGATCGACGAACAGCTCCGGGGCCTTCACGCTCACCCCCGCGCGCGGGTACTCGACGCGCACGGCGCGCGCGCACCCGGGATCGACGGCGACGAAGCGCCCCCCGGGGGCGACCTCCGCGGCGAGCCGCCGCGCGGCGGCCTCGAAGCCCGGACGATCGCCGGCGTACAGGAGCGGCAACCCGCAGCAGGCGCGCACCGGGCGGGTCGGGGCGCCCGCCAGCGCTTCGGTCGCGTCGAGCGCGTCGCGGGCCACGTCCGGCGCGTGGCGCTCGTAGCCGCAGCCGAGCAGCACGTGGACCGCGTCAGGCGCGGCCACGGCCGATCGAGAGCGCGCGTCGAGCTCACCGGCGCGGTCCTCCTCGCGGGCCGAAAAGCGCTTTGCCACGCGCCTGGCCCCCTCCGGCGCGAGATCGCGCGCGAAGAGCTCCGCGCGCGCATCCGTCAGCACGGTGGCCACCTCGTTCTTGTGATCGCAGCGCTCGCGGCACCCGAAGCACGCGGAGCACGCCCAGGCAGGATCCGCGTGGCCTTCGTCGAGCGGCACGTCGCCGCGCGCGGCGAAGTACGCCATCGACATCTTCCCCCACGGCGTCACCGTCTCGTTGGCCTCGACGTTCGACACGGGGCAGGCGGCGCGGGAGAGCTTGGGGCAGTAGACGCACTTCTCGAGCGACGTCCGGTGCGGCTCGAGGAGCTTCAGGCGGAGCTGGGACACCGTTCGAGTCTCTCCATCGGGTGCGCCTCGCGCAAGCGGCGGGAGCGCGTCAGGCGTCCGAGCCGTTGCTGGACGAGCGTCGGCCCCGCTCGTTCACGGGGGTGACGGCGGGAGCTGAGCCCGCCGGCCTGCGGCGGGGGATGCCCTCGTGGACGACCGGCGCGACGCTCGCGCGCGCCTTGGTCGCCGAGCTGCCGTCCGTCGACACCAGCTGGGGCTGCCCCCCTGCGGTCCCGGGAGACCGCGACGGCGCGCTCTCCTGGGGCAGGCGGATGGTGAACTTCGCGCCCTTGTCGGACGACGCGACCGTGATCGTCCCGGCGTGCTCATCGACGATCTTCTTCACGATCGCGAGCCCGAGGCCGGTGCCGCCGCGCTTGCCGGAGGTGACGAACGACTGGAAGAGGCGGCCCTGGATCTCCTTGGGGATCCCCTTCCCGGTGTCCGCGACGCAGATCGCGAGGTCGCCCCCGTCGCGGTAGGCGCGGATCGTCACCGTGCCCCCGCCTGGCCGCATCGCCTCGACCGCGTTGCGGACCAGGTTGTGCAGGAGCCGCGTCATCTTCGCCTCGTCGAACCGCGCGGTCCCTCGGTCGTCGAGCTCCAGGGAGAGCGAGACGCCGGTCCCGGCGAGCTCGTGCTCCAGCTGCTTCTCGATGTCGCCGAAGAACTTGGTCAAGTAGACCTTGCGCACGAGGATGCTCCGCTCGCCGCGCGCGAACTCCAGCACCTCGCGCTGCATCGCGCTGATGACGTCGAACTGCTTGAGGATCAGCCGCGCGTGGTCCTCCCTCGTCGCCGCGTCGGGAGCGCCGGCCATGAGCTGGACGTAACCGCTGATCACCGTGAGCGGCGTGCGCATGTCGTGCATCACGCCCGAGAGCAAGCGCCCGATCGTGGTGAGCCGCTCGCTCTGCTCCCGCTCGAGGCGCGACCGGAACAGGCGCAGCGCGGTCGACGCGTTCGCCGACACGAGCCGCAGCAGCGCGCGATCGTCCTTCGAGAAGCCGTGGGGGTTCCTGGAGTTGTAGAGGGCCATGGAGCCGATCGGCACCGCGTCCTCGCCCTCGAGCGGCACGGCGATCGCCGTCCTGAGCTCCGCGCCGACGAGCTGGGCGAGCCGCGGCGACACGAGCGTGTCGTCCGGATCCCGGCCCCCGCCCTCGCGCGAGAAGCACACCGCCTCGTTGTTCACCATGGCGCGCCCGACCACCCCTTCGCCGCGGCGCATCGCGATGCGCTTCACCGCCGGCCACGGGGCGGCCCCGACCACGACGCCGTCCGGCTCCTCTCCGAGGGCGGGCGCGCGGGGCGGCGCGCCGCCCCCGTCGAACGCCGTGAGATCGAAGAAGTAGAGGAACAGCCCGCCCTCGATCTCGTCGACGAGCATCCCCCCCGCCCGCGCCTTGCACGCCCTGCCGGCCTCCGTGATGACCGCGCGCGCGAGGTCCTCCATCGTGGTCGCGCGGCCCATCGCGCTCTCGAGGTCGAAGAGCAGCTTGAGGTCGCTCACGCGATGCTCGAGTTGCTCCTTGGTCTCCACGAGCTGCGTGTTCTTCTGGATCACCGAGAGGAACAGCCGCGAGTTGTCGATCGAGACGGCCGCCTGCGTCGCCAGCGCGCTCAGGAGCTCCTCGTCGTGGACCGAGAACTCCCCTTCCCCGTGCTTGTTCAGGACCTGGATGACCCCGATGGTCCGGCCGACGTGGTTCTTCATCGGCGCGGCGAGGATCGAGCGGGTGCGGTACCCCGTGACCTCGTCCCAGTCGCGCTGGAACCGGCGATCCCGGTAGGCGTCCTTCACGCGGACGGTGCGCCCCATCTTGGCGACGTGGCCCGCGATCCCCGCGCCGACGGGCAGCTCGATCGCGCGCGCCTCCTCGCCGATGATGATGCGCGACAAAAGCCGCTGCCGCTGCTCGTCGAGCAGGTAGAGGGTGGCTCGGTCCGCGTCGAGCAGCTCGGTGATCTTGTTCAGGATCAGCGCGAGGAGCTGGTCGAGATCCAGGGTGCTGCCAAGGGCCAGCCCGACATCCCGGAGCGCCCGCACCGTCTTGTCGGCGTGGGCGAGGCGCGCCTCGAGCTCCTTTACGCGAGCCTGCAGCGCCTTCGTGCGTTGTTCCGCCTTCGCGGTCACCAGAAGACGCTACCACGACTTCGCCCGGAGGAGCGCGCGCGCGGGCCCCTGCGCGAACCGTTCGCGTGACAGAGAGCGCTCCCGACGGCCGCCGGGAGCGCCCCTAGGACGCGCCGTTACTGGTTCATGCTCTCGAGGAATTCCTGATTGGTCTCGGTGCGGCTCACCTTGTCCAGGAGGAATTCCATCGAGTCGATGACGTTGAGGGGGTGCAGCAGCTGGCGGAGCAGCCACACGCGCTGGAGGATCCACTCCGGCAGCAGCAGCTCTTCCTTGCGGGTCGCGCTCTTGTTGATGTCGAGGCAGGGGAAGATCCGCTTCTCCATCAGCTTGCGATCCAGGTGGATCTCGCTGTTACCCGTGCCCTTGAACTCCTCGAAGATGACCTCGTCCATGCGCGAGCCCGTGTCGACGAGCGCGGTGGCGACGATCGTCAGCGAGCCGCCCTCCTCGACGTTGCGCGCGGCGCCGAAGAACCGCTTCGGCTTGTGCAGCGCGTTCGAGTCGACGCCGCCGGAGAGGATCTTGCCGCTCGGCGGGACGACCGTGTTGTACGCGCGCGCCAGGCGGGTGATCGAGTCCAGCAAGATCACGACGTCGTGCTTGTGCTCGACGAGGCGCTTCGCCTTCTCGATCACCATCTCGGCGACCTGCACGTGCCGCGTCGGGGGCTCATCGAAGGTCGAGCTGATCACCTCGCCCTTCACGGTGCGCTGCATGTCGGTCACCTCCTCCGGGCGCTCGTCGATGAGCAGCACGATCAGCGTCGTGTCCGGGTGGTTCGCGGAGATCGCGTTGGCGATCTGCTGGAGCAGCACCGTCTTGCCCGCGCGGGGCGGCGAGACGATGAGGCAGCGCTGCCCCTTCCCGATGGGGCAGAGCATGTCGATGATGCGGGTCGAGAAGCTCTTCGTCCCGTTCTCGATGTTGAACTTCTGCTGCGGGTAGAGGGGCGTGAGGTTGTCGAACAGGATCTTGTCGCGAGCGACCTCGGGGGGCTCGCCGTTGATCTTGTCGACCTTGAGCAGCGCGAAGTACGCCTCGCGCTCCTTGGGCGGCCGGATGGAGCCGCTCACGCTGTCGCCTGTGCGGAGGTTGAAGCGCCGGATCTGGGACGGCGAGACGTAGATGTCGTCCGGACCCGGCAGGTAGTTGTAGTCCGGCGCCCGGAGGAAGCCGAAGCCGTCGGGCAGGCATTCGAGCACGCCCTCGCCGTAGACCGGCTGGTCCTGCGCCGCGTGGGCCTGCAGGAGAGCGAAGATGACCTCCTGCTTGCGCAGCCCGGCAGCGCCCTCGATGTTGAGCCCCTTCGCCATCTGGACGAGCTCGGCCATCGGTTTCTGCTTCAGTTCCCTGAGGTGCATGAGTCGGAAAGCTCCAGGATGCGACGGCACGTGCCCTGTCAAGGGCGTGGAGGCCGTCGGTCGTTGGTTTTTTGGTTGGGGGGGTCTAGCGGGTCGGACCCGAGGCGGGGCCGAGCATGTCGTCGATGTCGGCGGGTCGCCAGAGGGAAGAGGGCTCGCCTCGCAACCGGCGCCCCTCCGTTCATGTCGCTCGATCGGCGGGCTGTGCTTGCCGATCGGGCGGCGACTCTATCAAGCGCGTCTGCTCTGTCAATGCGCGGCGGGAGGCACGTACGACGCGCGCGCGTCGTGGGGCGTGGCACGGATTCAGGTCGCCCGCGCCGTCCGTACGAAGAACGGCGCGGGCGAACTGCCCGTGGCTCCCAGGTGCTGCCTGAAGTTGCCTCCCCCGGAACGCGCGGCTAAGTCAAGCTGGTTCCATGGGGCTCAAACAGGTTCAGCTGTTCGTCCGCGGTCGCGTCCAGGGCGTCTTCTTTCGTGCCTCCACGCAGCGCGAGGCCAAGCGGCTCGGCCTCACCGGCTGGGTGAAGAACCGCTCCGACGGCAGCGTCGAGGTCCTCGCCGAGGGGGAGGAGGACGAGCTGAAGGAGCTCATCGCCTGGGCGAACCGCGGCCCGAGCGCCGCGCGGGTCGAGCGCGTCGACGTCCGGTGGCGTGGCTTCTCCGGCGATTTCTTCGACTTTCGCATCACGGATTGAGGCGCTTGGCACGCAGCTCGTCGGATCCGAGGGGTGCAGGCGCGCGATGGGCGCAGCGACGCAGGCCGGCGTGCGCGTGGCTCGTCCTGATTGGCCTGCTCGCAGCGGCGCCGCTCGCGACGCCACCGGCGCGCGCCGCCGGCGAGCGCGACGCGGGCACTTCCGCGCCGGCCTCCTCCGCGCTCCCTGAGCTCCCGCGCCTCGCCCCGATCGCCCGCCCGGAGCCTGACATCGCCGCGGTCCGCGAGCTCGACCGGATACTCGACCAGCTCACGTCGGAGGACGCGCGCTCGCGGGAGAACGCCCGCGCGGCCCTCGATGAGCCGATCCCTGGCATCGTCGATGCGGTGCGGCTGCGCGTTCAGGACATCCGCGGCTCGCTCGATCGGGACGCGGCGCCTCGCGTGCTCGCGGACGCGCGCAGAGAAGGCCGCAAGGCGATGAAGGGCGAGAAGGGGGAGGACGAGCGCGACGGCAACAAGAAGAAGGCTGCAGACGCGAAGGCCGACAAGGGCGCGAAGAAGGGCGCTGGCGACGCAAAGAAGGGCGCTGGCGACGCAAAGAAGGGCGCCGGTGACGCAAAGAAGAGCGCCGGTGACGCGAAGAAAGACGCGAAGGCCGACCAGGGCGCAAAGAAGGACGCCGGCGACGCGAAGGGCGCAAAGAAGGACATCAAGGCCGACCAGAGCGCCAAGAAGGGCGCTGACGACGAGAAGGACGAGGGGGACTGGCTGGATTTCATGCTGGCCGTGGCGCGGCCGCGGGACAGCGCGTGGCGCGATGTCGTCAAGCTGCTCGCGATGGAGCGGATGCTCGTCGCTGCGGGCACGACGCCTGCGGTCCGCGAGCTCATCGCGCTGCACGCCTATTTCGGCGAGCTGCTCCGCATCGATCTCCAGCGGCAGGTGGCCAAGCTGCGCGACAAGGCGGTCCCCGCGCTGATCGAGGCGCGCCAGCACGACGCCAAGATCGTCCAGCGGTGGGCCAACAAGCAGCTCGACCTGCTCGGCCGGGCGATCCCCGGCGAGGCGATCGCGTCGAATGACACGCAGATCCTGGCCGACGTCCTCCGCGCCTACGGCCGCGTCCGGGACGTGGACGCCGTGCGCGTGATCCTGAGCTTCTGCAACAGCGACCGCGCGCGGCTGCGCGACGCCGCGCGGGAGGCGATCTCCGCGATCGGCGAGCCCGGCATCTGGCAGCTCCGCGACGCCTACCTGGACCTCACCGGCGCGAAGCCGCCGCGCGAGTGGTCGTGGGACCGTGTCGCGCGCGAGCTCTTCGGGACGTACGATCGCGCGCGCCTCGCGGAGGTGTACAAGCTGATGGACGAGGGCGTCGCCGCGGCGAGCGCGGGCAAGCCCGCCGAGGCGACCGACGCGTTCGACAAGGTGCTCGCCCGCGCGCCGCTCTTCGAGCGCCGCAAGGAGATGGTGGACGCCTACGTGGAGCGGGCGCGATCGCTGTCTGCCGACCGGCGCGACGACGCGCTCGCCATGCTGCGCAAGGCGCTGCGCCTCGACGCGCCAGGCGAGCGCGCGAGGAAGATCGAAGCGGAGATCGCCTATCTCGAGGGCGCGCTCCTCATCGAGCGCGGCACGCCGGACAAGTTCGTGCTGGAGCGTGCGATCGAGCTCGACCCCTCCAACGCCGGCGCGAGGGCGGCGCTCGCCTCCCTCGGGGACAAGGTCGCGGAGCGGAAGAGCCAGACGAACCGCCACATCGCCGCGGGAGCGGTAGGTCTCGCCGCGGTGCTCTCGATGTTCTTCATCGCCCGGCGACGGAGCGCTCCGTCGCGCGCTCGAGAGCAAGCCGGCGCCGTGCCTCCGCCCCCGCCGGCGTCTCCTGCCTCGGCGCCGTCCCCTCCGCAGCCGACCGCATCACCTGCCTCGGCGCCGCCCCCTCCGCAGCCGACCGCATCGCCGCCTGCCTCGGCGCCGCCCCGAAGGCAGGACAGCGCCGCTCCTCCGCAGCCCCAGACGTCTCCCGAGCCGGCCCCGGCCGCCGCCTCGAGGGCGGACCCCGACCTGCCGGCACAGCCTATCGAGGAGGCGGAACCGCGACGCGACGACGCCCCTGCAGCCGACCCGCGCGACCGCTGAGGCGTCGCGCGCACCAGGCCCACGCAGCGGTCGGCCCCTGAGCGCCGGCCGGGCTCACAACGCAGAAACGCCGGGCGAGCTGAGCGCTCTCCCGGCGTGCTGTCTGCGACTGTGCCAGCGCCACGCGGCGCCGGCCTGTCTCCGGGCTCAGCCGGCGGTCGTCGCCGGGGTGGCCGGCTCCGCCGCGGCGACCGGCTCGGCGGCCTGCGCAGGCGCGTCCGCGACCGGCGGCGCGTCGATGAACTCGATGAGGCTCATCTGCGCGCAGTCACCGCGGCGCGGACCGAGCTTGATGATCCGCGTGTAGCCGCCCGGCCGTCCCTCGAAGCGCTTCGAGAGATCGATCATCACCTTCGCGATGATGTCGACCTTCTTGCCGTCGGTCGCGACCCCCCAGCGAGGGATGTAGCTGCCCACGAGCCGCTCCGCGTGGAGCCGGCGCGCTCTGTCGCCGGGGCTGAGCTCCCCGTGCGCGGTGTACGCGACCTTGCCGAGCCGCGTCGCCTTGGTGATGAGCCGCTCGGCCACGCGCCGCAGCTCCTTCGCCTTGGCGTCGGTCGTCTCGATCCGCTCGTGGGTGATCAGGTTCGCCGTCAGGTTGCGAAGCATCGCCCTGCGACTGGAGGTATCCCGACCAAACTGCCTGCCCGCTTTCTTGTGACGCATGACGTTCCCTCAGTACCGACTCACGCCTGCGCCTGCTGCGCCTTCCAGCGCTCGAGGAGCTGCGGCCAGTTGTCGATCTTCATCCCGAGCGAGAGCCCCATGTTCGCGAGGATCTCTTTGATTTCCTTCAGCGACTTGCGACCGAAGTTCTTGGTCTTGAGCATGTCCTGCTCGGTCCGCTGCACGAGCTCGCCAATGAGCGTGATGTTCGCGTTCTGCAAGCAGTTCGCAGAGCGGACGCTCAGCTCGAGCTCCTCGACGGAGCGGAACAGGTTCTCGTTGAGCGGCTCGTCGTCGCTCATCACCGCCTGGTAGCTCGTCTCCTCGCTCTCCTCGAAGTTGACCCAGATGGAGAGCTGCTCCTTGAGGATCTTCGCGGCGAAGGCGACCGCGTCCGCCGGCGAGACGGACCCGTTGGTCCAGACCTCGAGCGTGAGCTTGTCGTAATCGGTCACCTGCCCGACGCGGGCGTTCTGCACGGTGTAGTTCACCTTGCGGATCGGCGAGAACAGCGCGTCGATCGGGATGGTCCCGATCGGCATGGTCGGCGTCTTGTTGCGCTCGGCGGGCACGTAGCCGCGGCCCACGTTGACCGTGAGCTCCATCGAGAGCGGGCCCTTCTTGTCGAGCACGGCGATGAGGTGGTCGGGGTTGAGCACCGACAGGCCCTCGACCAGCTGGATGTCGCGCGCGTACACGGGCCCGGGCCCCTCGCGATCGATCCGCACCGAGTACGTCTTCGGGGTGGCCGCCTTGAAGACGACCTCCTTCACGTTGAGGATGATGTCGCTGACGTCCTCGACCACGTCCGGCACGGTGGTGAACTCGTGCAGCGCGCCCTCGACGCGGATGGCCGTCGCGGCCGCCCCCTGGAGAGAGGAGAGCAGCACGCGGCGCAGCGAGTTGCCGATCGTGATCCCGAAGCCGCGCTCCAGGGGCTCACACGTGAACTTGGCGTAGAACTGGGTCCCGCTGTCCGCGTCGATCGAGATGCCCTTGGGCCGGATCAGATCGCGCCAGTTACGGGCGATCATCGTGAGGTTCGGGTTGTTCATCGTCATGGCGATCTCCTTCCTTCATGAGGTTTGCGCGGAGGTCTCACGCCGCGGCCGCACTCGACCAATCGACGCCGCCTCCTGCCCGCATCCTAGGCTCCATGCCCCCGCGCGCGAGCGCGGGATGGCGGCGCCGAGGGGAGCCCGCAGCGATCGAGCGCACCCTGCAAGGTGCGCTCGCGACGCCGCCCTCCTCCGCGCCGCCCTCGCGCGATCAGCGCGAGTAGTACTCGACGACGAGCTGCTCGCGGATCTCCGGCTCGTTGAGATCCTCGCGGATCGGCGCGCCCTTGATCGCACCGGTGAACGCCGCGCGGTCCACGTCGATCCAGCTCGCGACCGGGCGCTTGTCCGCGCCGCCGACGGAGGCGAGGACGCTCTTGAACTTGCGCGCCCCCTCGGTGAGCTCGACCCGGTCACCCGCCCGAACGACGTAGCTCGGGATGTCCAGCCGCTTGCCGTTCACGTGCACGTGCCCGTGCCGGACGAGCTGGCGCGCCTCGGCGCGGGACGAGCCGAAGCCCATCCGGTGCACTACGTTGTCGAGCCGCCGCTCCAGCAGCCCGAGCATCTCCTCGCCCGTCCGGCCCTTGCGCCGGTTGGCCTCCTGGAAATACCCGCTGAACTGCCGCTCGAGCACGCCGTAGATGCGACGCACCTTTTGCTTCTCGCGCAGGCGCACCGCGTACTCGCTCAGCTTGATGCGCCCCTGGCCGTGCTGGCCGGGGGGATACGGGCGCCGCGTGTACGCGCACTTCTCGGAGTAGCACCGCTCGCCCTTGAGGTAGAGCTTCATCCCCTCGCGGCGGCAGAGCTTGCAGACCGGACCAATGTAGCGAGCCATCGTGAATTACCTCAAACCCTGCGCCGCTTGGGCGGCCGGCAACCGTTGTGGGGGATCGGCGTGACGTCACGGATCAGCGTCACCTTGAAGCCAGCGGTCTGGAGCGCACGGAGCGCGCTCTCGCGTCCGGCCCCCGGCCCCTTCACGAACACGGCGACCGAGCGCATCCCGTGCTCCTGCGCCCGGCGCGCCGCCTCTTCCGCCGCGAGCTGCGCGGCGAACGGCGTCGACTTGCGCGATCCCTTGAAGCCGCGAGCGCCAGCGGACGACCACGCAATCGCGTTGCCGTTGATGTCCGTGATCGTCACGACCGTGTTGTTGAAGGTCGACTGAATGTGCGCGATACCCGCGGAGACATTCTTCTTGACCTTCTTCTTCTGCTTGGCCTTCGTGGTAGTGGCAGCCGTCTTCGCTTGCGCCATGGCGTCCTAATCCCCGCTCGTCACTTGGTCGCGGCAGGACGCCGCTGCAACATGCCCTTGCGCGGTCCCTTCCGGGTGCGCGCGTTCGTATGCGTCCTCTGCCCGTTCGCCGGGAGCCCGCGCCGGTGGCGGAGCCCCCGGTAGCAGCCGAGGTCCATGAGCCGCTTGATGTTGAGCTGCACCTCGCGCCGCAGGTCGCCCTCGACCTTGTACTCGGCGTCCAGGAGGTCGCGGATCGCCTTCACCTCAGCGTCGCTGAGCTCCTCGACCCGCTTGTTCTGCGGAATGTTGGTCTTCTCGCAGATTTGCAAGGCGAGAGTCCGCCCGATGCCGAACAGGTACGGCAGGGCGTAGGCGACATGCTTCCGACGCGGGAGATCGACACCAGCGATACGAGCCATGGTTACTCCAAACCGAAACGAGGGCGGGCTACCGCCGAAAGAGCTAGTTCCCCTGGCGCTGCTTGTGGCGGGGGTTCTCGCAGATGATCCGAACGACACCACGCCGCCGGACCACCTTGCACTTGTCGCAGATCTTCTTGACGCTCGGGCGCACCTTCACGGGGAGCCTCCAGATTCCTCAAAAACTACGTTACTTGTGCCGGTACGTGATCCGGCCTCGGCTCGGGTCATACGGCGAGACCTCGACGGTCACGCGGTCGCCCGGCAGGATCTTGATGTAGTACTGCCGCATCCGGCCGCTGATGGTCGCGAGGACGCCGAGGCCGTTGTCCGCCTTCACGCGAAACATGGCGTTCGGCAAGGCCTCTTGAACCACGCCGTCGAACTCGAGCTTGTCGCCCTTCGGTTCTTTCGGCGGTCTGGTCTGATTCTTACGCCTCATTCTCCACCCGAGCCCGGCCGGCCAATCGCCGACAGCACCCTGTGCGTAACTTCTTCAGGCCTCCCGACTCCATCGACGCGATGCAGCAGCTTCTTCTGCTCGTAGAACGGAAGAAGGGCGGCCGTCATCGCCTCGTAGGCGTCGAGACGCTTTGCAACAGCCTCGGGCCGATCATCGGCCCGATGCTCTAGCTCCGCACCGGGGGGCGGCGGATTATAGACGAGATGATATATCTGTCCACTGCGTTTGTCAGTTCGGCGATGGATCAGGCGTTCCTCGAGCAGGGGACGCGCCACGTCCAGCTGGATCACCGCATCAATCCGCTTGCCGCCCTGGTTGGCGCTGGCCAGCAGCTCGTCGAGCGCGTCCGCCTGAGGCACAGTCCTGGGAAATCCGTCCAGCAGGAAGCCATCGCTGCAGTCGGGCTCGACCGTCCTGCGCGCGATGAGGCCGATGACGGCCTCATCCGGCAGGAGTCCGCCAGAGTCCATGATGTCCAGATAGCGCTTCTCCAAGGTCCCCGATCGCTTTGCCTCGCGCAGCATGTCGCCGGTCGAGATTTGCGGGATGCCGAAGCGTGCGCACAGCAGCTTCGCCTGCGTACCCTTCCCAGCTCCAGGAGGCCCCACCAGAACCAAGATCATTTGCCCTCCATCACGCTTCCGGGAGCCTGCGGCCCCGGATGCGGGTGGCACCGGGGCCCGTCAGCCCCTCGTAGCTCCGCGTGATCAGGTGCGCCTCCAGCTGGTTCACGGTGTCGAGCGCGACGCCGACGACGATCATGAGCGACGTGCCTCCGAAGCCGAAGGGGACACGCAGCAGGTTGCCGACGATCGAGGGCACCACGCACACCGCGGCGACATAGAGCGCGCCGCCCACGGTGATCCGCTGGATCACGCGGTGAATGTAGTCCGCCGTCTGCTTTCCTGGCCTGATCCCGGGGATATTTGCCTGTTGCTTCTTCAGGTTCTCCGCGACGTCCACCGGCTGGAACGTGACGTTCGTGTAGAAGAAGCAGAAGAAGACGATGAGCAGCGCGTAGCCGGTGTTGAAGACCCAGTCCCCCCGGTTGATGATCGCCTGAATCTGCTCGGCCCCGGGGACGTTCATGTTCGCGAGCGTCTGCGGGAACATCAGCAGCGACGACGCGAAGATGGGGGGGATGGTCCCGGACGTGTTCACCTTCAGCGGCAGGTGCGCCGTCTGCCCGCCGTAGACGCGGCGACCGACCTGGCGCCGCGAGTACACGATCGGGATCTGACGCCTGCCGTTCTCGAAGAACGCGATGACGGCGATGACGAACACGATGAACGCGACGATCGCGGCCATCGTCAGGGGCTGGAGATCACCGGCGTTCTGGGCGAAGTAGTTGCCGACCTCCTCCGGAATGCGCGTGACGATGCTCGCGAAGATCAGGAGCGAGACGCCGTTCGAGACGCCGCGCTCCGTGATCTGCTCGCCGATCCACATCAGGAACGCGGTCCCGGTCGTCAGCGTGATGACCGTCATCAGCTGAAAGCCGATGCCGGGGTGGTTCACGATCCCGGCCCCGGTCTCGCTGCTCGACAGGCCCTCGAGCATCTTCGCGATCGAGAAGGCCTGGAACAGCGAGAGCGCGACCGTGCCGTACCGCGTGTACTGATCGATCCGCCGGCGACCCTGCTCGCCCTCTTTCCGCAGCTCGTCGATGGGCTTGTAGACCATGCCCATGAGCTGCATGATGATCGAGGCCGAGATGTACGGCATGATCCCGAGCGCGAAGATCGACAGGTTCTCCAGCGCGCCGCCCGAGAACATGTTGAAGAAGCTCAGGAGCCCGCCGGACTGCTTCGCGACGTACTGCCGCATCGCGTTCCGGTCGACGCCGGGCGTCGTCACGAAGACGCCAACCCGGTAGACCGCGAGCATCACCAGGGTGAAGATCACGCGTCGCCGGAGCTCGGGGATCTTGTGGAAGTTGGTGATTCCCGCGAGGCTGGCCATAGGCGATCCTGGACTCCGGCTTGGTGGGTGCGCGTGCGCGCTGACTACGAGGACGAGGAGTCCGTCGAGTTGCCCTGGGGTGCAGGCGCCGCGAGCACGACCGCCTTGCCCCCCGCCTTCTCGATCTTCTCGACCGCTCCCTTGGAGAAGCGGTGCGCCGTCACCGTGAGCTTCTTCGTGAGCTCACCGTCGCCGAGGATCTTCAGCACGTCGAACCGCCCCTGCACGAGGCGGCGCTCGTGGAGCGCGATCAGATCGACCTGGGCGCCATTGTCGAACGCCTCGAGGTCGCCGACGTTGACGTTGACGACGATGTCCGCGAGCGGGTTGCGGAAGCCACGCTTCGGGAGGCGACGCTGGATCGGCGTCTGCCCGCCCTGAAAGTGCTTCTTGTTGATGTTGCCGCCGGCCCGCGCCTTCTGCCCTTTTTGTCCGCGGCCAGACGTCTTGCCGACGCCCGACCCCACGCCACGGCCAACGCGGAGCCTCTTGGTTACGGCGCCTTCAGGGGCTTGGAGCTTAGAAAGAATGTCCATGTTTCACACTTCCGTACGCGGCGACTCCGCTGGAATGACGATCTCGCTTCTCAGGCTTTCGACGAGGTCGCTCCGTCGGCGACCTCCTCGACCTCGACGAGGTGGAGGACCTTCTTCACCATGCCACGGAACGAGGGCGTGTTCGCGACGACCACCTCGGACCCCGGCCCACGCAGGCCGAGCCCCTTGATGATCTTGCGGGTGTGCTCGACCTGGCCGATGTTGCTGGCCCTCTGACGTACCCGGAGCTTCACTGCGAGCCTCCTTCAGCGCCGCCGCTCGGTGCACCACCGCCGCCGCCCGGCTTCCCGGGGGGCGGCGCCACGCTCGCGCGCCGTCGACCCGCGGTGTTCGTGCTACCGCGGCGCTGGTAGTCGAGCGAGTCGAGCTGCATCGACCGCTTGCCGGCGACGCTCTCCGGGCTCTTGAGCCCACGGAGCGCCGCGACGGTCGCGTGCACGACGTTGTGCGGGTTGCTCGTGCCGAGCGACTTCGACAGCACGTCGTGAATCCCCGCCGACTCGACGACGGCGCGCACCGCGCCGCCGGCGATGACGCCCGTCCCAGGGCTGGCCGGCTTCAGCAGGACCTTGCCCGCCCCGACGTGGCCGAACGAGTCGTGCGGGATGGTCACGCCGTCCAGGGGAATGCGGAACAGGTTCTTGCGAGCCTGATCGTTCCCCTTGCGGATGGCCTCCGGCACCTCGTTGGCCTTGCCCAGGCCGATGCCCACGTGCCCCGCTTCGTCGCCCACCACGACCAGCGCCGAGAAGCTGAAGCGCCGGCCGCCCTTGACGACCTTGGCGACGCGGTTGATGTGGATGACTCGCTCTTTCAGCTTCTCTTCGTCGACATGATCGAACGCCATAACCGTCCTCTATCACGTTCTCCGCCGCGGCAGTTGACCGCGCCCGCCGCCCTCACCATCAGGGCAGCGGCTGTGGGAGTCAGAAATCGAGACCTGCCTCGCGCGCCGCCTGGGCGAGGGCGCTGACGCGCCCATGATACAGATAGCCGTTGCGGTCGAAGACGACCTTGTCGATCTGCCTGTCCTTGCAGATCCTCGCGATCAGAGCCCCGACCTTCTTCGCCGCCTCGACCTTGTTGTCCTCGTCGAGGGAGCCCTTGAGGTCCTTCGACAGAGTCGAAGCGTGGGCGAGGGTCTTGCCGCTCACGTCGTCGATGACCTGCGCGTAAATGTGCTTCGAGCTGCGGAAGACGCTGAGGCGCGGGCGCTCCGGCGTCCCCTCGACCTTCTTGCGGATGCGGAGCTTCCGGCGCTCCCGACCGACGATTTTCATGCCCATGACCGTCTCGTCCCTCGGTGCAGCGGCGTACACGCCGCCGCTCGCCTTTACTTCTTGCCGCCCTTGCCGGCCTTGCCAGCCTTCTCCCGCACGCGCTCGCCGCGGTATCGGACGCCCTTGCCGCCGTACGGCTCCGGCGGCCTGAAGCCACGGATCGTCGCGGCCGTCTGCCCGATGAGCTCCTTGTCCGCGCCCGTCAGGACCAGGACGGTGCCCTTCGAGTCCGCCGGGATCGTCGCCGTGAGCCCCGTCGGCACCGGGAATGTCACCGGGTGGGAGAAGCCGAGGGCGAAGTTCAGCGTCGTGCCCTTGAGCTCGACGCGATAGCCGGTCCCCTTGAGCTCGAGCGTCCGCTCGTAACCCTCGGCGACGCCCTTCACCATCGCGGCCACGAGCGCCCGCGTGAGGCCCTGGAGGCGCGACCCGTCGCGCCCAGGCGCCACCGAGCTCACGTGCAGCTTGCTGCCCTCGAGCTTGATGTCCACCTTGTCGGTGATCGCGCGGGAGAGCTGGCCCTTCGGACCCTTGACGTCGATCTTCCGGCCGTTGACGGTCGCGGTGACCCCCTTCGGCAGGTCGATCGGGCGCTTGCCAACGCGCGACGTCTTCGGAGCGAGCCGGCTGTCACCGTTCGCGGGCTGGGCTGCGTTCGCCTGAGCTTCCATCACCACACCTCGCAGATCAGCTCGCCACCCATCTTGAGGCGGCGCGCATCCCTGTCGCTCATGAGCCCGCGGGACGTGCTCAGGATCGAGATCCCGAGCCCGCTGAACACGCGCGGGATCCTGTCGTGACGCACGTACACGCGGCGCCCGGGGCGGGAGACGCGGCGCACGCCGTCGATCGCGCTCTGTCGATCGCGCCCGTACTTGAGCACGATCGTGAGCTTCTTGGGACCCTCACCCTCGGTCTCGCGCACGTCGGCGATGAAGCCCTCGGACTTGAGGATCTCCGCGACCGCGGCCTTGATGCGACTCGCGGGGACCTCGGTCCGGTCGTGCCGCGCGAGCGCCGCGTTGCGAATGCGGGTCAGCATGTCGGCGATGGGATCGGTCATCATAGAATCACCAGCTGGCCTTGATCACACCAGGGAGCTCACCACGGAGCGCGAACAACCGAAGGCAGACGCGGCAGAGCTCGAAGTCGCGGTAGTAAGCGCGCGCGCGCCCGCACACCTTGCAACGGTTCTTTTGCCGCGTAGAAAACTTCGGCGGACGGTTCAGCTTCGCAAACTCTTTTGCACGGGCCATCGAAAATCCCTCAATGCCGGAACGGGATGCCAAGCTCGGTCAGGAGCGCGCGTCCTTCTTCGTCCGTCTTCGCCGTGGTCACGAACGAGATGTTGAGCCCCTTCACGACATCGATCTTGTCGTAGTCGATCTCGGGGAAGATGATCTGCTCGCGCAGGCCCATCGTGAAGTTGCCCTTGCCGTCGAACCCCTTCGGGCTCACGCCCTTGAAGTCGCGAACACGCGGAAGAGAGAACGCGATCAGGCGATCCACGAACTCCCACATCCGCTCGGCACGCAGGGTCACCATCACCCCGATGGGCAGGTTCTCGCGCAGCTTGAAGGTCGCGATCGACTTCCGGGCCCGGGTCACCACCGGCTTCTGGCCGGAGATCGCCCGCATGTCCTCGACGGCGGAGTCGATGATCTTCGGGTTCTGCACCGCGGCGCCGAGACCCATGTTGATGACCACCTTCTGCAGGCGGGGCACCATCATCGGGTTCTTGTAGCCGAACTTCTTCGCGAGCGCGGCCGTCACGCTCTTCCTGTAGTGCGTGCGAAGCCGCGGCGCATAGTTCGGGTCGCGCGGGCGCTCCTCGGCCGGCCCGGAGGCCTCGGCGTCGGCGCCCTTGGCCTTCGCGCCCTTGGCTTCCTTGCTCTTGGCGGGCGCCTGCGGCTTGGCCTGCTGCGGCTTGGGCTTGTCCTTGCCCTTGCCGGCGTCCTTGGCCGCCTTGTCCTTGTCCTTCTTGTCCGCCATGGCTAGCCCACACCGATCGCGCTGCCGCTCTTGCCGACGCGCATCTTCTTGCCGTCCTCACCGACGCGGACCTTCACGCGCGTCGGCTTGCCCGTCGCCGGATCGACCGGCATGACATTCGAGGCGTGAATCGGCGCCTCCTTGGTGATCTTCCCACCCTCCTGATTGCGCGGCGTGGGCCGCTGGTGGCGGGTCACCGTGTTCAGGCCTTCCACGACCACGCGATCCTCGTCAGCGAGGATCTTGGTGATCCGGCCCTGCTTCCCCTCCTCCTTGCCGCTGATGACCTGCACGAGGTCACCGACCCTGAGGCGCTTCATCAGAGGACCTCCGGAGCGAGAGAGATGATCTTCATGAACTTCTTCGCGCGGAGCTCACGAGCGACCGGCCCGAAGATACGGGTACCGATCGGCTCCTTCTCCTTGTTGATGAGGACCGCGCTGTTCCCGTCGAACTTGATGTAGCTGCCGTCCGAGCGCTGGTACTCCCGGGCGGTGCGGACGACGACGGCGCGCGCCGTCTCGCCCTTCTTCACCTTGGTGCCCGGCAACGCCTCCTTGATCGAGACGACGATGACGTCGCCGAGAGCGGCGTACTTGCGGCGCGAGCCGCCGAGCACCTTGATGCACTTCACGATTCGGGCGCCGGAGTTGTCCGCGACCTCGAGATGCGTCGACACCTGGATCATGGCGCTACTCCTCCACCGGGCGGGCAACGAGCTTGGTCACGAGCCACCGCTTGTCGCGGGAGATCGGCCTGTGCTCCGTGATCTCGACGCGATCGCCCACCTTGTACTGGTTCGTCTCGTCGTGCGCCTTGTAGCGCTCCCGCTGACGGACGTACTTTTTGTACACAGGGTCGAGCGCGTTCCGGATGACCTCGACGGTGACCGTCTTGTTCATCTTGTCGCTGGTCACCTTGCCGACCAGCTTGCGCCGGAAGCCGTGCGCCTTCGCCTCGGTCTCGGCCTGCGCAGGCGCCGCGGCTGCCAGCTCGGGCGCCGCAGCGGCCGGCTGCTGGGTCTCTGCCTTCTTCTTCGCCATGGCTACGCCTTCTCCTCGGCACGCGCGCGCTGCGTGAGGATCGTCTTCACCCGCGCGAGATCCCGCTTCGACTTGCGGATCGTCGCCGTGTCGTTCAGCCGATTCGTGAAATTCTTGAACCGCGCCTCGAACAGGCCCGCCGCCAGAGATTTCTCGAGCTCGCGCAGGTGCTCGGTGGTGCGTTCACGCAAATCCTTCGCCTTCATCGCCTACCTCACGTCAGCCCGCGGGCGAGGAACTTGCACTGCATCGGGAGCTTGTGCGACGCGAGGCGGAACGCCTCCTTCGCAGTCTCCTCGCTCACGCCGCTGATCTCGTACATCACGCGGCCCGGCTGCACGAGCGCGCACCACTCCTCGGGCGCGCCCTTGCCCCCACCCATGCGGACCTCGAGCGGCTTCTTCGTCACCGGACGGTCCGGGAAGATACGGATCCAGAGCTTGCCCGCGCGCTTCACGTGCCGCTGGATCGCCATACGAGCCGCCTCGATCTGCCGCGAGGTGACGCGGGCAGGCTCGACGCACTGGAGCGCAAAGTCGCCGAAGGAGACGTCGCTGCCCGTCATGGCGAGGCCGCGGTTGTTCCCCTTCTGCATCTTGCGGAACTTGGTTCGCTTCGGAGACAGCATTCTGCAATCCCTCTACTGGATCCGGCGCGCCTTACGCTGCAGGACCTCGCCCTTGAACATCCAGACCTTCACGCCGATGATGCCGACCTTCGTCTTCGCCTCGGCCAGGCCGAACTCGATGTCGGCGCGGAGCGTGTGCAGCGGCACCCGGCCCTCGCGGTAGGTCTCGACGCGGCTCATCTCGCTGCCACCGAGCCTGCCGGCGCAGCGCACGCGGATGCCCTTCGCGCCGAACTTCATCGCGGTGGCCACCGCCTTCTTCATCGCCCGGCGGAACGCGATCCGGCGCTCGAGCTGCGTCGCGATGTTCTCGGCGACGAGCTGCGCGTTGGTCTCGGCCTTCCGGACCTCCTGCACGTCGATGAACACCTCGTTGTCGGTGAACGACGACACGCCGGGGAAGAGCGTCTCACCCTTGGATGCGGTGCCGACGTTCCCGCTCTTCAGCGTCTCGATGCCCTTGCCGCCCTTGCCGATCACCATGCCGGGGCGGGCGGTGAAGACGATCACCTTCGCGCGGTTCGCGGCGCGCTCGATCTCCACGCCGGCGATGTTGGCGTTGTAGAGGTACTGCTTGATCGCGCGCTTGATGCGGATGTCCTGGTGGAGCCACTTCTGATACGCAGCGCCGTCCTCGTACCACTTGCTGCTCCACGTCTTGATGACACCGACGCGGAAGCCATACGGATGGGTCTTTTGTCCCATAGCGGCAGGTCCTCTACTTACTTTCTCTCGTCGACTTCGATGACGATGTGCGACACGCCCTTGGTGATCCGGGTCGCACGGCCCATCGCGCGCGGCCGCCAGCGGCGGTTGAACTTGTTCGGCCCCTTGTCGACGGTGGCCTTGCTGATGAAGAGCGCGTCGATGTCGGCGCCCGCCTGCTGGGCGTTCGCGACCGCGCTCTCGATGATCTTCCGCAGGACGGGGGCTCCGCTCTTCTGCGTGAACGAGAGCAGCTGGATCGCCTCGTCCGCGTCGCGACCTCGAACGAGATCGGCGATCATGCGAGCCTTGCGCGGGGCGATCCGCGAAAACATCGCACTGGCTTTGCTTACCATTCGAGACACCTCGCGACACCGGCGGGCGGAGTTACTCCGTACCGGGTTTCGGTTCGCTGCGAACCGGTTGCACCGTCGTACGCTTCCGGTCCCAGCTCGACGTCCATCGACGTGGGCCCCCTTCGCGTCACCGGGGGGGTTCCCGCGGCGGCCGAAGGAGCGGAGCTGGGATCGAAGCGCCGTTACGGCTCTTCTACTGGGAGACCGGGAGGACACCCGATCGCCCGGGAAAACGGAGCGCGGTGATTACCAGCGGGGGGCGCGGTACGCAAGCGCGATCCTTCCGCTCCCCTTCAGTTTGTTTCGCGCGTCCCCGCGGGCTGAGCAGCTTTTCAGTTCCTCCTGAACGGACGTCGGGGGGCTCCGGGCACGCCGAGCCTGGTGCCCGGGCAGGCGGACGGACGAACACGAGGCTGAGTTCTGTTCTTGACACTGACGAAATACAGCTGAGACAAGCCGTCGACGGCGGCCTGAGCCGTCGACGGCGGAGGTGCCCCCCCGGAGCGTCGGCGTCGGACGGCTGGACCAGGCCGAAGAGCAGGATTGCGAGGGGAATAGGGGAGCCCCAGGTTCAGTCGAACGCACCAGGCCGTGGAACTCTTCCCTGACATTGTAGGAGGCAACGTGACCATGCTTGCTCGCCATCGCCATTCTTTCCTCGCGCTTACCTTTATCTTGCCCGCCATCTACACCGGCTGCGTCGTGACCACGGAGGACACCGACAACGAGGTGGACCAGACGGTCGGCCCCGGCGTCACCCACGGGTCCACGAGCAGCGGCGGCGACGGCGGCGACGGCGGCCAGGGCGGCACCGGCGGCCAGGGCGGCACCGGCGGCGACGGCGGCACCGGCGGCGACGGCGGCCAGGGCGGCACCGGCGGCAGCGACGCCTGCATCGAGGCGTCGGACGGTAACCTCACGGTCGCGGCCTGTGACGAGCTCAACATCTCGCCTGCGCAGGGGGCGACGAGCCAGTGCGGCGCGAACCGCGACGAGGACCCGATCGGCTACGGGCTCTGCAAGCACGGCTTCGCCGTCTTCTCCCCGGGTCACGCCGCGGACCTCGTGGACTGCCTGAGCGACATCGGCGTGGAGCGGGCGTGCGATGTGGATCCCGTTCAAGCGTGCATGAACCGCACGTACGCCAACGCGTGCCCGCACCAGGCCGACGAGATCTGCGACACCATCTCCGACTTCTGCGACGCTGGCACGTTCGACCCCGCCAAGTGCGCGGCTCAGATGAACCCCCTCAACCGAGATGCAGCGGACGATCTCGTCGCGTGCATGAACGACAACCCCGATGTCTCCTGCCAGGAGGCTTACGACGCATGCTACGAGGAGATCATGGCCTTCGAGTGACCCGGCCGCCGCCACGGGTGCACAGCCTGCGCGCCCACCGTGCGCGCTCTGCTCTCGCCGTTCTTTTCCCCTGGCATTCGACGCACACCAGATGACCTCTGGGCCTCTCACCAGCTCACACCCACCTTAGCGCCCCAGCGCGCGCACCCTCTCATGTAGGCCCGTTCGGGGAGCCCCCGAGCGCGGTATTCGGTTGCAAAAAAGATCGCGGGAAGGGATCCTCGGCTCCTCCGTGGCCAAGGACTCCTCCCGCCCGCGCCTGGCAGCCTCCGTTCCGCGATCGCCGGGGGCGCGTCCATTCCGCGGCGGAGCGCTGCTCGGCGTGCTCGTCGCGTCGGCCGGCTGTGCTCCGGGGTCGACGACAGCGGAGCAGATCACGCCGCGCCTGATGGTGCGCGCCTCGCTCGAGGGGACCGCCGCCGTCCCGACGGAACGGCGCATCAAGGCCAAGGAGAGCGCGCTCGCTGCCGTCAAGGACAGCGCAACGCTCGCCTCGGGGATGGAGTCCGAGATCGGCGCCATCCCGATGTCCTCCTCGATGGCCAGCGCGCGCTGCCCCGCGGAGATGGCCCTCGTCGACGATCGCGTGTGCGTCGACCGCTGGGAGGGCGCTCTGGTCGAGGTGACGCCCAGCGGTGAGCGCCCCTGGTCGCCTTACGATCCGATTGACGGGAACGAGCGCCGCGTCCGCGCCGTGTCCTGGCAGGGGGTCATGCCCCAAGGCTACATCAGCGGGCGGCAGGCCAAGCTGGCGTGCGCGGCATCGGGCAAGCGCCTGTGCACCTCGGAGGAGTGGGTGACCGCCTGCCGAGGGCCGGACGACACGACGTTCCCCTACGGCGCGCTCCGCCAGCAGGGCGCGTGCAACGATGACGAGCGACGGGTTCACCCCGTCGCCGAGATCGCGGCGCTGCTCGACATCAAGCCCGAGGAGCGCTGGACGACGGCGATGAACAACCCGCTCATCAACCAGCTGTCCCAGGCGCTGCTCCCGACGGGCGAGCGCGCGGGATGCACCAACGCCTACGGCGTGTTCGACATGGTAGGCAACCTCCACGAGTGGGTCGATGATCCGAGCGGCACCTTCCGTGGCGGCTATTTCATGGACACGACGCGCAACGGCGAGGGCTGCAAATATGCCACGACCGCCCACTCCTTCGGCTACCACGACTACTCGACGGGCTTCCGGTGCTGCATGGATCCGGAGCAGGCCGACTAGTGCTGGCCGCGCGGCGTGCGGCCGGCATGATAGCGAGGGTGCAGGTTGGTGTGATACGGGCTCAGCCGCTAGGCAGGCGAGTGAGGCGTACGAAGGTACGCCGCAGCGAGCCGAACGACGCGGATGAGCCTGTAGCGCGCGAACCCGCAGCCCGCTATGGGGCAGACGCGAATCGAACGCGGAGCTCGGGGCGATCCAGCGGGGAGACAGGGCGGTCGCCGCGCGCGCATCTTTCCGTGACGCCACGGGCGCTCCGACAAGACGGCTCGGGCGCGGCGCGAGCGAGCGTGCGAGTCGTGGAGAAGCCAGGGCCGCCGCGCAGCAAGCCAGGGCGACACCAGCGAAGAGATTGCCGATGCTCGACTCCATAGTGAGCGCGCCCACGCGGCGCCGTGCCGCCGCGACCGCCCTTGCCGCCCTGACGGCCCTCCTGGCGCTCGGTTGCGGGAAGAAGGAAAAGGCAGCGCCCATCACCGTCCCGCCGCCCCCGGGCGCGGCGTCCTCGGATGAGCTCACCACCGCCATTGGCCAGGCGCGTGGCGTCGATTCGGCGCTCGCGCCGTCGTCGACCCGATGGCGACGAGCGTTCGTGCTCGATGAGAGGCGAGCCGTGGTGACAGGAGAGGTCGAGAACGAGGCGATCGCGCTCGTGACCGAAAACGCAGGGCGGACCTGGCGATCTCTGCGGCGCGTCCGCGAGGGGTGGTCGACCTGGTCGGTCGGCGGAGACGGCGCCACGGTGCTCACCACCGGTCCGCGTGGCCCGGCTCTCCCTACGGAGACACGCGGCAATCGAGGGACGCCGTCCGCGCTGGACCCGCCGAGTCTCTTCTTCGCTCCGTTCGAGGCGACCGACCTCTCGGCGCCTTCACCGGTCACGCTACCCGCGCTGAGCCGCGGAGCGCGGCCGCTGGTGAACGCTGTGCCCGCGGTGCTCTCCGCCGAGAGCGCCGCGCTGCTCGTGGAGCCCAAGCCTCGGCACGCGACCCTCGTCTATGCGGGGCCGGCGGGCGCCCAGCCGGTGCCTCCCGTCCCGCTCCCCACGCAGGAACAAGCGCTGCCCGTGCCTTATGGCCGCCCACCGATGCTCCTGTCGGTGCGCGGGCGCAACCTCCTCGTGCGGCCCGTCCCCGCGCCGGGGAAGCCGCTCGACGCACCGAAGAGCGTCGAGGGACTCGCGATGAACCCAGCGGCTATCGCCGCGCTCTCCACGACACCAGCATGCGACTTCGCCGGCTGGTCGATCCAGCTCGTTCCTCAGCCGCCCGACAAGACCGCCGTGGTCGCCGTCTCCGCTGCCCAGACAGCCGTGCTGAAGCTCCCGGCGAAAGCTCCGCCTGGAGCGTCGGTCGGCTGCGCAGCCGATCGGATCATGGTCGAAGTCATGACGCCTACAACCGGAGAGCCCACGCTCGCGACGTGCACCCTCCAAGGCACCTGCGTCATCGCCGAGAAACCGCCCTTTCGCCCCTGGCTGGAGCCGCATGAACGGTCTATCGCCCTGGCGCCCACACGCGAAGGCGTCACCGCAGTGCTGACTTCCCGCGCGGCAGCGCGATGGGGGCTCTATATCGCGCTATCGCCGGAAGTGGGCAAGATCTACGACGTCCCCAGGATGATCGGCGAAGGCACAGGCGAGCGCGGCCGTATCGAGCTCGGAACCCTCCTCTCGTTCGGAAATCGACTCTTGATGCTCCTCCAAGCGGACGTCACCGGGACATCGCGCCGCGGCTGGTACGTCGCGGCCTCCGATGATGGCGGGCTCACCTGGAGCCCGCCCTGAGCTCCGTCTCGAACGGGATAGTCATTCCAAACGCAGCGCGTCAGCACAGCTTGCATCCCATCTGATGCTGACGTGCGCGGTGGTCCCCAGACCTACTTCGGAGGAGCGGCAGCCGGAGAGACGCGCTTGCGCCCCTTGACGCTCGGCTTCTTCACGACGGGCGCAGGCCCAGCCGCGGTCTTGCGCGCGTTCGCGCTCGCCTGCTCGGCGGTCTTCGCGTCGCCTGCATAGCGGGCGAAGCGACGGTCGCCGCCTTGGAAAATCCGCTTCTCCAGCTTCAGCTCCTTCAGCGCGGCGGCGGCGCGGGTCTGCGGGATACCCGCCTGCTTCGCCACCTCGCTCGCGCTGACGCCAGAGCTCGCTTTGACCACACGCTCGACGGCATCCAGCGTCTCCTGACGCTCCGCCGAGGCGGCCGGCGACTTGCGCGGGCGACCAGGCCGACGCTTCGGCGCGGCGCCGCGCTTGGCCGCGACGGAAGACGTTTTGGACTGGACCGCTCCAGCAGCGCGGGCGCGCGCGCGGCTGCGGCGCGGCGCCGCAGGAGGAACCAACGGCGCTTCCCCTGTCACGGCGCCCAGCTGATTCTTGACGAGCGCGAGGATCGCCTCGTCCGGCATTTTCCGCACGAGGTTTACAATCTGCTGTGAAAAGGCGTCCGTTGCCATGTGCTCTCCCTCGTCGCCGAATCCAGCTCGGCGGTTGGATACGACTATGCCGTTGCCACTTGCCTGGTCAAGCGAATTGAGGATAGAGGGCCGTCTTTTCTTTCAATAGGCGCTGCGGGCGGGCTCAATCGGAGAGCTCATTGGACGGGACGGCCCCGAACGGCTGGGCTGCTTTGCTCGACAGGCGCCGAGCGATGAAACCCCCGCCAGCGTCGATTGATGGCCGAGACCCCTCCCCCGCGCGGGACGGCCTCGAGGCCGCGCCAATCCTCTCTCGGCCCCCTTGACGATGCACCGCGGCATTGCGTGTCTCGGGTGCTCGGGTCTGGTCAGGTAAGCACCGTCCGAGAACCGAGCAACCCCGCGCCTCGGGGCCGCGCCCGTCACGGGCGGCAATGCGGGCGCGCGCACATCCGCGAGGTGCAGCGACCCGGCGCGAGCCTCCCCGCCCCCAATCATTGAAGCGCCTCACGCAGGGTGCGACCGCCTGGCGACCCCACACAGGCGGCCGGCGCGTGGCTACATTGCACGCCCCGGGCGCACGACTGACCTATGCGGAGGCGTGATAGGATGCCCCGCTCGGCGGGTGGGGCGCAGCACGGACGCTTCACTATGAGCGCCGGCGGGGCGGGGAGTCCGGGTCGAGCTCTCGACACGACATCCGCTCATCACGCCGGGGATTTCGCGGACCCACGCTGACCGCCCGATCGCGCGCCAACCCGCCGAGCTCTTCGAAATGACGACTCTGCGCCGGTCTCGCCGCCGGAGGCGCGCTCGGGCCCCGCAGTGCCGCTCTCAACATCACGCGCGCGGCCGCCGCCCGCGGCTCCCGCTGGGTAGGCGCCTGAGGGCCGTCGTGTCCGGCGGACCGGTGTGTACGCGCGGCTCAGGCTCATCCCGCAAGACACCTCGTTACATAGCGGAGCGCGGAGGCGCGCTCATCGTCGTCTTCGGCCTCTCCGATCGAGCCTTTCCGAGAGAGCTCAGCCTTCGGCCCCCGCGCTCGCGAGCGCGAGTCCGCGCGTCCGCCCCGAGGGCACGTCCTCTACGACATTGGCGCCTGCTCCAATGGGAGGAGGACGAGGCGGGGAGCCGGCCGGCTCCGTCTCGACTTCTTCAAACGCCTTCCTGTCCATATCTACGACGCCCAGGATCCACCCCGCCCCCGCTCGACCTCCGTCCGACCGGCGGCCGAGATTGACCAGCCGCCGACAATCGGTTGACACGCGCTTCGGCCGCGGAGAAGGATGCGCGCATGTCACTGGTGCGCGTGCTCGAGCCAGAGGTCATGGATACCGACGAGGACGCGCGGGCCTACGACAGCATGGACCACGCCGCCGTGAACACGGCGTTCTGCGACGCGCTCCTCTCCCACAACCCCGGTCTCGCATACGCCCTCGACGTCGGCACAGGGACGTGCCTGTTGCCCATCGAGCTTTGCAGACGCGCCCCCGCCGCGCGGATCAAGGCGATCGATCTCTCCGCGGCGATGCTCGAACTCGGGCGCCGCCATGTCGAGCACGCCGGGCTCACCGAGGCCATCGCGCTCGCGCTCGTGGATGCCAAGGCGCTGCCCGAACCGGATGAGACATTTTCAGCCGTGCTCTCGAACAGCATCGTCCACCACGTCCCGGAGCCAGCGCAGGTGCTGCGCGAGATGCTCCGCGTCCTCCAGCCCGGCGGGCTCCTGTTCGTGCGGGACCTGGTCCGTCCGGAAGACGAGGCGTCGCTCGCCGCCCTCGTCGACATGTACGCGGCGAACGACACGGCGTACCAGCGAGCCCTCTTCGACGCGTCGCTGCGCGCGGCGCTCTCGCTCGACGAGGTGCGTGAGGTGCTGCGCTCGCTCCGGATTCCCCCCGAATGCGCGCAGATGACGAGCGACCGGCACTGGACCCTCGCGTTCCGCAGGGCCTCCTGATCCGCGGGCGCCGCGCGCTGGTCCGGGCCGCGGCGCGGGCACGTCAAATCGACGCGACGGCCAGCCCGGCTCGTAATAAAAGCGTCCACGTGAACGCCATCGGAACACGAGCTCGCCGGGCGCGCGGCGTTGCCCCCGCGCTCTTCCTGTCCTTCGCCATCGTCCTCGCGGCATGCGAGGAGGGCCCGCCTCGCCCGAGCGAGCCGGAGCGGCCCGCGCCCCCGCCGCCTCAGCCGAGCGCGGGGCTCGCGCCGCCCGCGGCCAGCTCGGCCGCCGCAGAGCCCCCGAGCGCAAGCGCGCCGGGAGACGCGGGCGAGCCGAAGGGCACGCCCGCATGGCAAGGGACATGGGAGGGGCGCTACGACGCCAAGAAAGGCAGCGTCGTGATGCCCCCGAAGGTCAAGGACGCCGCGCGCCAGAAGGACGACGGGAAGCAGGTCACCGGCCCTGGGACGGTGACGCTGACCATCGAGCCGAGCGGTGAGCTGAAGGGCACCGCGAAGGGAGCGCTCGGCGACGCGACGCTCGTGGGAAAGGTCGAGGACGGCATGGTCCGCGCATCGGTCTTCCCCGACGATCCGCGCGCGCCGAACGCGATGACCGGCGTCCTGGTCGGCGAGCTGAAGGAGAACGTCGTCCACGGCAGGATCCGGGTGACCGGGCCCGATGCCCTCCTGGTGCGCGAGTCCCCCATCGAGCTGAAGAAGAAATGATCAGCGCAGCCGAGCGAGACGTCGACGCCGGCGTCTCGCCCGGCTGCGTCGCGCGTCAGCTCGCTGCGCCGGCTCCTCCCGGCTCGCCTGCTGGCGCGCGGCCCTGCGGCTCCTGCGGCGCAGCCCCGGCCTCTCCCGCTGCACTGCCGCGCGCGCCGCCGCGACCCGCCTCCGCCCGCCGCTCCTCGCGCTGGCGCGCCACCTCGGCGTCCCGTTGCTCGTACGCCACGATGATCCGCTGCACGAGCGGGTGGCGCACGACGTCGACCTCGGTGAACGAGCAGATCGCAATCCCGTCGATCCCCGCGAGCAGTTCGCGCGCCTCCGCGAGGCCGCTGCGCGCGCCGTGCGGGAGATCGACCTGCGTGACGTCGCCCGTCACCACGGCGCGGGAGGCGTAGCCGAGGCGGGTGAGGAACATGCGCATCTGGTCGCTCGTCGCGTTCTGCGCCTCGTCGAGGATGACGAAGCAATCGTTGAGCGTGCGGCCGCGCATGAAGGCCAGCGGCGCGACCTCGATCTGACCGCGCGTCACGAGGCCTTGCGCCTTGTCCGCATCCATCATGTCATGGAGCGCGTCGTAGAGCGGGCGCAGGTAAGGATTCACCTTCTCGGCGAGATCGCCGGGGAGGAAGCCGAGCCGCTCTCCCGCCTCGACGGCAGGACGGGTCAGGATGATCCGCTTCACGCGGCGCTCGAGCAGCGCGTGCACCGCCATGGCCATCGCGAGGTAGGTCTTGCCCGTCCCCGCCGGCCCGATGCCGAACGTCATGTCGTGCGATCGGATCGCCTGGATGTAGCGCTTCTGCGCCAGCCCCTTCGCCGAGATAGGCCGGCGGCGCGCCGAGATGAGGACGACGTCCTCGAACAGCTCCCGCAAGCTCATCCCCGGGTCGTCCCGGAGCGCCTGCACTCCGCGCACGTAGTCCTGGGGATCGAGGACCACGCCGCTCCTCAACATCTGCGCGGCCTCTGCCAGGCACCGCTCGGCGAGCGCGACCTTGTCGGCGTCCCCGGCGAGCCGGATCGTGTTGCCTCGAACGCCCGACTCGATGCCAAGAGTGCGCGCGATGAGCTTGAGATGCTCGTTCCCCGGCCCGGCGAGGGCCACCAAGGTGCTGTTGTCGAGCACCTCGACATCCGCCGTGATCCGCACGCTGGTCGTCATCCCGTGATCCTTCCCCGCCTCTGCCCCGGCGCTCCGTCGCCGGCACGTGCCGCCACTCCATGCGCAGGACCTTGACGCGGCTCACCTCTCGCTCGAATGTCGCGCTCGCTCGCCGTAGGGCCTACACAGAATCGTAACGTCCTGGTCATAATTTCGCGTCGCAGTGCATGCGAGATCCGGCGAGCGGGCGAGCCGCACACAGGGAGAACTGCATGAGGTTAGCTACATCGGCGCTGCTGGGCATGACTGTTACGCTGTCGGGCCTTTCGGCGCTAGCACAGCCTGGACCCCAGGGCCCAGCGCAACCTGCCCCGCCGCCGCCTCCGGCCGCTGCCCCGGCGGCTCCTGCCGGCGCGGTTCCGCCCGCTGCCGCTGCCGCTCCGACGCCCGCACCGCCGCCCGACGCGGCGCCGCCCGCAGAGCAGCTGCCGCCGCCCCCGCCCCCTGGAGCGGCACCGACCGCCGCGCCGCCGCCTCCTCCGCCTGCGCAGGTGTTCGCGCCGACCGCCGGTGCCGCCGTCGTGAAAGAAGAGCGGCAGCCGCTCGCCGGCTGGCACGGCGGCTTCTTCCTCCGGGACGCGAACGACACCTTCCGGCTCTACCCGAAGGGGAGGCTGAACTTCGACTTCGCCAGCAGCTTCGGCGCCGGCGTGTCGGACGTGTCGGCGGCGGGCGGTGGGAGCGCGCTCAAGCCGCGCCTCTTCATCCGCCGCGCGCGGCTCGAGGTGGCCGGCGAGTTCCTGAAGAGGTTTTCCTTCGATGTCGACGTCGACTTCGGCGGCCAGGGGCTCGCGAACGCCAACGGCCGGACCGAGAACGCCGCCGCTGCGGCCGGGCAAACGCCGACGGCCGAGAGCGCGCGCTTCGCGCCCGTCGAGAGCACCACCGCGAACGCCGTGCTCGCCGACGCCTGGATCAACTACTCGGTCATGCCCGCGCTCAACTTCCTGTTCGGGCAACACCAGGCGTTCTTCTCGATGGATAACCAGACGAGCGACAACAGCACGACGTTCATGGAGCGCAACATCGCGACCCGGAGCTTCGCCTACCCCGAGGGCAAGGACATCGGCCTGACGATCTGGGGCGACGTCGCCGACAGGATGGTCGTCTACGGCGTCAGCATGGTCGGCGGCGACGGGCAGAACCGGCCGGGCGTCGACAGCCAGTTCGATTTCATCGGCCGCGTGGTCGCGCGCCCGTTCGCCAGCGACAAGAAGGGGTTGCTCGCGAAGGCGCAGATCGGCGTCAGCGCGCGCTACGGCGACCGCGACCAGGAGTACGTGGGCTACGACTATGCGCCCATCAGGACGGCGCAGGGCTACACGCTCTGGGGCGCCGGCTACACGGACTCGCTGAAGCGCCCGATCCACGTCATCCCGTCGGCCTCGCAGGCCGCGATCGGCGGCGAGCTCCGGCTGCCCATCAAGATGGTCGAGCTCCGGGCCGAGGCGTACTACGTCGCGAACGAGACGCGCGAGGCGGTGGAGGGCTTTCAGCTCACCAACACCGAACGGCTCGGGCAGGTGAAGGGGCTCGGCTGGTACGTGCAGCTCTCGGCGTGGCCGGTCGGCGACGCCTTCGTCAGCGGCGATCCAGGGTTCAGCCCGCGCCCCACGAAGGTCGATCTGTCGAAGGAGCTCGAGAAGCCGAAGTCGGGGCTCGAGGTGGCGGCGCTCCTCGCGGGGATCAACGCGACGTACGACGGCGCGTCCCGCGGGGGTGCGTACGACGAGAAGACGCCGGGCGCCGAGGGGGGGCCGGGCACCGATCTCAACGTCATGCAGATCGGCCTCGCCGCGAACTACTGGTACACGAAAAACATACGGCTCGGCGTGAATTACAGCGCCTACCTGACGCCCGGCAGCGGCTCCAGCGAGAACCTCCTCCGGGTGCCCGGCAATACGGTGACGCCCGCCGATCCGGACGCGCATGCGCTGCACGAGCTCGGCGCCAGGCTCGGCATGTCGTTCTGACGCGCCCTCGCCCCGCCGCGGCCGGCGTCCCGGCCGCGCCCCCTCATCCTTTTGTCCTCCAACGATCCGCGGCGCGCCGGCAGCGCGGGAGCCCCGCCGGCGAGGTCGCGCGCCTCAATTTTGGCCCAGGACAGCGCGGCGGGGTACCCGTCGGGCCATGCGCGACATGCGTCAGTGGATCGCCGTCGGTGCAGCCGTGGGGCTCGTGGCCGTGACCCTCCCCATGCTGCGCGAGCACGACGTCCAGCTCGGGGGGCTGCTCGCCAAGAAGACGACCGCCGGGGGCCCGACGATCACGCGGACCGTGACGCCGCCGCCGCTCACGGACCTCGATCTGACGCGCATCGACGACCGGAGGACCCCGCCCACGGCGCCGGCGCACGGCGACCGTGTCGCGGAGCTGACCATCGACCCGATGTACCAGCGGGCGGCGCTCGGCTTCCTGCGGGCAGGCCAGGTCCCGGAGGGCGCGGTCGTCATGACCGATATCCGCACCGGGAAGGTGCTGGTCTGGGCGAGCTACGTGAACGAGGGGGCGATGCACGACGTCGCTGCAGAGGCCACCGCGCCGTCGGCGAGCGTCTTCAAGGTCGTGACCGGCACCGCCCTCGTCGAGGCGGGCCTGAGCCCGAACACCAAGCAGTGTTATTCGGGCGGCGAGCACTCGATCCGGCCGGCGGACATGGTCGACAACAAGCGCCGCGACAAGTACTGCGCGACGCTCGCGCAGGCGATGGGCCGGAGCATCAACACGGTGTTCGCGCGGCTCGCCGCGAAGAACCTCGACCGCGAGAAGCTCGGCGCCGTGGCCGAGAAGCTCGGCTGGGGTCAGGACACGCCGTTCGACGTGAAGGTCGCGACGAGCACGATCGCGCTCCCGGAAGACGATCTCGGCTTCGCGCGGACCGCGGCGGGCTTCTGGAACACGACGCTGTCGCCGTTCCAGGGGGCGAACCTGGCGACCACGCTCGCCAATGGCGGCGAGATGATCCGGCTCCACGTCGTGTCGAGCGTCAAGGACGAGATCGGCGACATCTACCAGGGCCCGAGCGAGCGCCAGGTGCTCAAGCGGGTGATGGACGAGAGCACGGCCAACGCGGTGACCGCGATGATGGAGGCGACGGTGGATAACGGCACGAGCTACCGTTCGTTCCATGATCGCAACGGCCGCCCCTACCTCCCGGATATCCGCGTCGCGGGCAAGACGGGGACGCTCACGAAGCCGACGCCCGAGGGGCCGTTCTACACCTGGTTCGTCGGGTTCGCGCCGAGCCGCAAGCCCGAGGTCGCCATCTCCGTGATGGTCGCCAACGGCGCGAAATGGCGGGTGAAGGCGACGAACGTCGCATGCGACATGCTCCGCACCTACTTCGCCGACAAGGGCGCGCCCGGCGTGAGCGATCCGAACAACCGGACAGGCGCGACAGCGCTCCGCCGCTAACGCGGGGCTGACGAGCCGCCGAGCCGCAGCGCGCCAGGCCGATCGCGGCGCCGCGCTGCGCAGATGCACCTGAACGCGGCACCGTGCCCCCGGCGAGGTTCCCTCGGCCGACGACGCCAGCGCATTGTCGGCCCGTCAGGGAGACCACCGCGCAACCTTCACGAGGCCTCCGTAAGGCCGAAATCGTTCGTCGTGATTTCCGCCCTCACCAGGATCCGGCGATGACGGTGCGTCACGGACCGGTGTGCCTGCCTGGTGGCCGACAGGTGTGCAGGCTCATCGTACACGCCGCGGCGGCGATCGATTCATGGAAACTTTCCGCCCGGGGGGCGACCCCTCCCGCCGGCTCGCCGTCCGCGGCGCGAAGGTCCGGACCGCTCCGATGCAGCCGGACACCCTGGGCCAGGGTGGGACCTAGTTGCGAGAGGTGCTGCTTGTGCAGCTTGTGCTCGGCCGAGATCCGCGTGCTAGCATCTCTGTTGTGCAGGTTGTGCTCCGCAAGCTCGGCCGGGGATCACGCGCAGTCGTTGGCCGGCTCGTCCGTGCACCACGGAAAGGCTCGGTCATCGTCATCGAGTTCTCCGACGGAATGCATGAATATGTCACGACGCCGGTCAAGCGCGTGTTGCGCCTCGCCGGGCGCGAAGTCTTCTACATAGAGACCGTGAACTCCAGGTACCGCCTCGAGGTGCGCGGCCGCGAAGTCGCGCTGGACGGCGCGGTCGGCGGCTGAGCCCTGCCAGGTGCGACCCAGGCGGTGCGGATTCTTCGGATCCTTCAGAACGAGCGCGCGCCTCTGATGTGACCACGCGCCTCTGACGTGACCGCGCGGGGAGGCGGAGGTCAACGCCTCACGGCGGCGCGATGCACTGCACACTCGTCTAGCACGAGAACTGCATCTCCGCGCGCATTGCCCCTTGCGCTTCCATTCGCTCTTGGGCACAGTCCCGCTCCCTTTGAGGGGCCCCGCGGTAGGCCATCCACCGGTGCAGGATGGGGCTCGCCTGGCGAGCTGTCGTCATGATGCCGCGCCCCCGACCGTGAGGAGATTGAAGCAGATGGGCAAGCGCGATCGCCGCCAGTCGATGAAGATGAGGCGCCGCAAGGCGCAGGCTGCCAAGAAGGAGCGCGCCAAGCGCAGCAAGCTGGCGAAGGCCCCGACGGAGGTCGCTGGCAAGGCCAAGAAGCCCCGCGCTCCCAAGAGCGCCGCTCCTGCGAGCCCTTCGCCGGCTGCTTGATGGGGCGCGAGGCGCGGTCGTTCGACCGCGCACCACGCGCCACCCGTCGCATCGCCGCGCTGTTGCGATCCCGTCGCTCACCCAGGCCTCGCACGCCGGCGTTGTGCTCGGCCCGGCGCGCCCCCCGGCGCGCGGCCGCACACCTCGCAGCGGCGGCGCTCACTCGTCGCGAATCACTCGCGTGTGGAGGCTCAGGCCGGGCTGCCGACCCATGCCGGTCGCGCTCGCCGAATCGCCAGCCCCATTCTGCGTGGGCTGGGGCTCCTTGGGCGGGGGCTCGCCGAGGAGCCCAGTGTCGCCCTCCCTTCGCTCCTCGCCGATAAGCTCCCAATGGCCCCGTTCGTCGCGCCAGCGCTGCGCCACCCGGGTGCTGCGGACCGTGGCCTCGTCGTTCCGCAGCCAGAGGACGTCGAGGTAGACCTCGGCTTCCTCGCGCTGGGTCATCTCGAAGCCGCCGAACTCCACGTCGACGACCCGGAGGCGGGTGCCCCACCCGGCGTGACGATTCATGAAATCCTGGCGCGCGTTCGAGCCGACGCGCTCGAGCGCGACATCCATGCGGCCGAACCGGGCAGCCGTGTTCATCTCGAGCGCCGCTTCGGTGAGGCGCTGCGACGTGCTCGGGGCGATGCCGCAGCTGGCGAGGGGCAAGAGGCTCAGGGCGAGGAGGACGCGGCGCATGCCGAGCACCCTGGGCGAAGGGGTCGGCGCGGGCAAAATTTCCAGCAGGCGCGCGGCGCTCAGAACGAGTTCGTCGCGACGAAGTAGAACTGACCGCCGGGGATCGCGAGATCGCTCAGGCCATAGGCGTACCCGAAGCGCAGCTGCGAGGAGAGGACGTACCCGATGCTCAAGCTCAGCCACAGCTCGCCGCCGACCGAGGCGTGCAGCTGGGGCGAGTAGAGCAGGCTCTTCTGCGTGAAGAGGGCGAGGTCGTCCATCTCGAAGCGGTTGAATGCGCCGCCGTGGTCGAGGAAGAGGCTCGCGTCGATGCGGCGCAGGTAGATCGGCAGCGTCACGAGGCCGCGGTCAGGTTGCAGGACGGGCACGCGGTACTCGAACGTCTGCGAGAAATACGAGCGGCCGAACATCGCGCCCGGCGCGTAGCCACGGAGCGTGAACGCGCTATTCGTGACCCCGGTGAGCAATGTGTCGACGAGGGTGAGGTTCTCGAGATCGTACCCGCCCACGCCATAGCTGGCGCCCCGGGGGAAGTTGCCGCCAGACACCGCCCCGGCGACGCGAAACGCGAGGGTGTGATCGCCTGACCAGGGCATGGCGACGTAGGCGGTGAGGCCCGTCGAGAACGCGTAGGTCGTATAGCTGCTGCCCGTCTCCGGGCCGGCGTAATCGAGCCCAGCGCTCAGCGACACCCCGCGCGGCGCGCCGGCGGCGTCGAGCGAGCCCTCGGCGTTCGAGAATGCGTAGCCGAGGTGCGCGAGGTTCAGGGTGCCCCGCGGCGGGAGGATGGTCCGGGGCGCGTACGGGTCGAGCTTGTCGCCGATGGGGAGCTGCCCCTTGAACGCGGCGCTGCCGAACGACGCGCTCAGGGTATGCCGCGAGAACTCGCCGCGGATCGGATAGCTGATGCCCGCGGAGATCCCGATCGTTCGCTCGTCGTAGACGACGTTTCGGCCGTTGAGGCGGTAGCCGCCGCGCGGCGAGATGTTGTGGTACGCGCGGACGCCGAGGTCGACAGGCAGCCGGCCGTAGTTGTACCCGAGCAGGACGTTCGGGGCCGGCGCGTCCGGCTGCACGGTGAGCTCGCCGAAGATCGCGTGGCGACCGACGATGTCGGTGCCGGTCACGCTCACCGTGAGCGCGTTCGAGCCATAGCTCCCGGGCGCGTAGTCGAGCGTGATCGCGCGCGGCGCGAGCGTGGGAAGCGGGTTGTAAGGGACGCGCTCGAGCCGCACCGCCGAAGGCTCGGTGGCGGGATCGGGGCGATCGCCCGGGGGCGGCGGCGCCGGGAGGAAGCGCGCCGGATCGAGCGGCATGGCGAAGAGGTCGTGGCCCCGAGAGGTATATCCAACATAGACAAGCGTCTTGCCATCGGGGCTGATCGCCGGGTGCAAGGCGCCGAGTCTCACGTTCGTGACCTGGCGCAACGCGCCGGACGAGACGTCGTGGGCGTAGACGTTGTGGATGCCGGTGCGATCGGAGGTGAAATAGAGCGTCTCGCCGTCGGGCGACCAGACGGGGTTCATGTCGGTCGCGCGATCGCGGGTCACCTGTCGGAAGCTGCCGGTGGCGACGTCCACCACGCGGATGTCGCGATAGCCGCCCGCGGTCCAGACGCTGTACGCGAGGCGCTTGCCGTCGGGCGAGAACGACGGGGAGTAGGCCTGCTCGAAGCGGGCGCTCGGGACGAGATCGCGCCGCTCGGACAGGGCGCCATCCCTGGAGAGCCGCGCGATCTCCAGGTAGCGGGTGCCCTTGCTGTTGAGGGAGAAGGCGACGAGATCTCCGGTCGGGCTGACGTCCGGGGCCGAGGATCGGAGGCCGAGCGTCAACCGGCGCCGCCAGGGCTCGTCGCCGTCGGGCGCCGCCTCGCCGCGCGGGAGCAAGACCAGATCGTTTCGGTAGTAGTGGTTGCGCCACGGCAGGAGCGCCGTGAAGATCAGGTCACCTGCCGGCGTGAACGCCGGTCGCGAGGGCGCGTTGGTGCGCGCGACCAGCGCTTCGTGGCGCTCGCTCCCGGGCGCGGGCGCGGCGAGGGAGACGCGGTAGATACCGGGGCGCTCCCCGCCGTCGTCGCGGAAGTAGACGATCTCGTCTGCAGCGGTCCGGCGCGCGGCGGGCGGGACGAACCGCGGGTAGAGCACGGTGCGCCCGTGGTAGGTGAGCCGCGCGCCCTCGCGGAGCCCGCGCGCCTCGACGGCCGCCATCTGCTCTCTGTAGAGCCGGCGGAGGTGGTCCTTCCAGCCCTCGTACAGCTCGACGTAGGTCCTGCCGGTCACGCGGCGGATGGCGCGGTTGATCCCCCACGGGAGGAGCGACGCCCCGTAGTCGGCGGAGACGGCGCGCATCGTGTTGGGCCCGTAGACGTCGATGATCCAGCCCAGGAACCTCGATCCATAGAGATACCAGAGGTTCCCTTGAGGCCAGCGGAACGCGGAGCTCGAGATCTGATCGAGCCCCGCGATGTTGTCCTCGAGCACGTCGGCGCGCAGGTACATGTCGAACATGCTCGAGCGCATCCGGCCACCACTCGAGTGGTGGCTCTCGCTCACCACGGCGAGCCCCTCGATGATCCACCGCGGCTGCACCTGGTTCGGCGAGAACGTCTTGCCCACGATCGCGTTCAGGATCGCCGGGATCCCCGAGGTGTTATCGATGTGCGCGATGTGCGTGAACTCGTGCGTGAGGAGATCGAGGTACCAGTCGTCGTAGTCGCCGAGCGTCGACAGGTCGTCCGGACCGGATGCGAGGAGGTGGATCGAGTTGAAGGGGAGCGTGCCGGCCGACCCGTTCGCTATCTCGGAGTCGTCGGTGATCAGGATCTCCGTGCGGCCCTTCGGGGCGTAGCCGAGCGCATCCTCGACGCGCCCGTAGATCGTCTCGGCGAGCGAGGCGATGCGCGCCGCGATGGGCTCGAGGCCCTGCGGATGGTGCACGCGGAAGTGGGCGGTCTCGAACGTCCAGAAGGCGAGATCGGGGTCGCCCGTCGCCCGGGCCGGCCGCGGCGCGAGGAGCAGCAGCGCCGTGAGGGCGACGGCGGAGAGGACGGACGCTGCGCGGTGGAGCGGCCGGCTCGCTCGCGAGCCGGCGCGCGCGGGAGAAGAGTTCACCACGATCGAGGCGGCGTGGCGACCTCAGAGGTCGTCGTAGAAGAGCGGCTCCCTGTTGCGCGTGAACCGGGACACGAGCTGCCGGCCCTCCGCCGAGATCTGCGTGATCCGGGCGCCGAAGCCTGGCTCGGCCGAGTCCCTCGAGCCGCCTGCCTCGCGCGTCCACCGGACCGCGGCCTGCGCGGTGAACTCGTAGTTGCCAGGCAGGCGGACACGCAGGGTCACGACGGAGCCCGTCGGCGGGATCTTGTAGGTCGCGACGAAGATGCCCCCGTGCTCGATGACGTCGTTGCCTGCCAGTCCCTTGTAAAAATTCGACGGTGTCAGAGCGCCGAGCTCGACATCGACGACCGCCGCGTGCATGCGGTGGTCGACGGGCTGCGGCACGGCCTGGGGCGGCGGCGCGCCGCGTGGGTCCGCAACCGGGTGCGACGCGGCGGGGTAAGCGGGCGAGGCGGGCGCCGGCGCACGCCCCGGCTGCTGCGGCGAAGGGAGCGTGTGCTGGAGGGGCGCAGACACGGCCACCGCGGGCACAGGCGCGAACGGCGCGGGCGCGGCCACCGCTGCAGGTGCAGGCGCGAACGGCGCTGGCGCAGCCATCGCTGCAGGTGCAGGCACGAGCGGCGCTGGCGCGGGCACAGGCGCAACCGGCGCTGGCGCGGCCACCGCCACGGGCGCACGCGCTACGGGCGCTGGCGCGGCCGCCGCTACGGGCGCACGCGCTACGGGCGCTGGCGCGGCCGCCGCTACGGGCGCTGGCGCTACGGGCGCTGGCGCGGCCGCCGCTGCGGGCGCACGCGCCTGCGCGGAGGCGCCAGCGACCTGCGCCCTGCTCAGCGCGTTGACCTTGCTCAGCGAGGAGGCGACGTGCTCCATCAGCACGTCCACCACCGGATCAGCCGCGGTGATCCTCTGCAGACGGTTCAGGACGTCGCGCACATGGCCGAGCGCGATCTCGCTGCCGTCGAGGGCCTGACCCCCGGAGCGCTCGATGCGGTGCATGATGCCCATCGCCTGCGCTATCGGCTCGGCGAGCGCCTCGATCTCAGGCGACACCCCCCCGTTCGACTGGAGCGCATTGAGCGCCGCGGCGAGCAGTTCGCGGGCGCTTTTCGCAAGCTGCGCGGGTTCCGACATGAATCCTCCGAAGGGCGCATCCTACGCGGTCGCGCGCCCATAGGTTCAGGATTCGATGGCCGCGAGCCGGCCAGGCGACCCCGCCGGCGACGCGGCCGGCCGCCAAGCGCCCCCTGCCGGCGGTCACCCGCGCGACGCCCCCGACGCCACGAGGGCCGCGAGCTCACCCACCGACGCCGGCTCTCCGTCGATCTCCCCCTCCAGCAGCGCGACGGCCGTGTCGCCGGTCCGCACCAGGACCATCCCGCCCTCGACCACCGCCTCGCCGGGCGCAAGCGCTTCGGGGAAGCTCGCCGCCGGCGCGGCCCGCAGGACGATGACGCAGGCGCCCTCGATCTCGGTCCACGCGCCCGGAGCCGGCGCGAGGGCGCGGACGTGCCGGAGGACGCGCTCCGTCGGCCAGGACCAGCAGATGGCGCACGCCTCGTCGTCCGGCGCAGGTGCCTGCGTCGCGAGCGCCGGATCCTGGGCGACGCCCGCCACCTCCTCGCCGCGCGCGAACCGGTCGACCGTGCGCCGCAGGACCCGGAGGCTCGGCCGGTCGAGCGCCCGGGCGAGCTGCCACGCGGTCCACCCCGGATCGATGGGGAGCCTCTCCTGTTCCAGGATGTCGCCGGTGTCGTACTCCGCCTCGATCCGGTGCGCCGTGACGCCGCTCTCGGCGTCTCCCGAGGCGATCGCCCAGTACGTGGGGTCCGGCCCGCGATGACGAGGGAGCAGCGAGGGGTGCACGCCGATCCCGCCGAGCCGCGCCGCCCTCACGAGCGACATCGGCAGGCGCGTGGTCCAGAACCAGCTCACCAGGAGATCGGGCGCGAGCGCCTCGATGCGCGACGCGAGCTCCGGGCGCTCGACGTCGGGACGCAGCAGGAGGCGCGAGCCGAAGAGCCGGCGGGCCCGGCGGAGCCCCACCGCGTCTGCGCGGCTGATCGCGGCGAGGGCGATCTCGTGACCGTCGCCGTGGAGCAGCAACGCCGCCAGCGGGAGGCCAAAAAAGGCGACCCGCAGAGGGCGCTCGCCCGAGCGTCGGCCGAAAAGTTTTCCGTGTGCGAGCAGGCTGATAGGTGAAGGCTCCGATGGCGGCGCCCCCTCTGCAAGGCTCATTTCGTCCGGCGCTCCGGCCCGGACACCGCTACGACGCGTCCGCCGCGCGCCGGCCGATCCTCGTCTTCGAGGACGTCTACAAGTCGTACCGCGCCGATCAGCCGGTGCTGCGCGGGATGTCGCTCTCGATCGAGCGCGGCGAGTTCGTGTTCATCACGGGCCCGAGCGGCTCGGGCAAGAGCACGCTCCTCCGCCTCGTGCACCGCACCGAGCGCGTCGACGATGGCCGGATCCTCTTCCTCGGCCGGGACATCGCGCGCCTGACCGACGCGTCGATCCCCGCGCTCCGGCGCAACATCGGCTTCGTCTTCCAGGATTTCAAGCTGGTCCCGAGCTGGACCGTGTTCGACAACGTGGCCATCACGCTGGAGGTGCTCGGCCTCCCGTCGCGCCTGCTCCGGACCCGGGTCGGCGAGGCGCTCGAGCGCGTCGGCCTGGCGGGGCGCGGCGGCGACCGAGCGCAGGTGCTGAGCGGCGGCGAGCAGCAGCGCGTCTCGATCGCGCGGGCGATCGTCGGAGAGCCGACGCTGATCCTCGCGGACGAGCCGACCGGCAACCTCGACCCGCAGCTCGCGATCGATCTGCTCGGCCTGTTCGAGGACATCCACGAGACCGGCACGACCGTCCTGTTCGCGACGCACGATCGGACGCTGCTCGACGTGCGCCCCCGGCGCGTGGTCGTGCTCGACGACGGGAAGGCGACCGACGTACCGCACGGCCTCGGGTCCGGCGGCGAGCTCGCGGACGGCGACGAGGACGAGATGGATAGCGGCGTGCGCGGCGCGGCGTAGCGCCGAGGGCTCCGCCTCACGAGACGGATAGAGGGAACCGGATGCAGACCAGCGAGCGTGACGATCGGCGGAGATGGCTTCGCACCTGGCGGGCAGGGAGGAGCGATTGGCGGCTGCAGGCGCTGTCGATCTTCTCGCTCGCGGTCGCGTTCGTCTGCCTCGCGTCGGCCCTCCTCGTGGTCACGAACCTCGTGGCGGTGCGCGATCGCTGGTCGCGCGCCGGCCGCGCCACGGTCTACCTGCGCGACAGCGCGACCGAGGCGCAGACCGCAGAGCTCACCCGCGCGCTCGAGGGCACCGAGGGCGTCAAGAAGGTGCGGCTCGTGACGAGCGCCGAGGCGCGCCGCGAGGTGGTGCACGACGACGGCGACAAGGCCCTCGCCGCGCTTCCGCCGAGCGCGTTCCCCGCGTCGCTCGAGGTCGGCTTCACCGAGGAGGTCTCCGACGAGGCGCTCGCCTCGATGACGGTGAAGCTGCGCGCCCTGCCGGCCGTGGACACGGTGGAGACGTACCAGCGCTGGACGGAGCGGCTGTCGTCCCTCCTCAGCGGCGGCGTCGCCGCGAGCGCGTGCCTCGCCGCGATCGTCCTCTGCGCCGTCGTGAGCGTCATCGGCTCGACGATGCGCCTGCTCTTGCATCGCCGGAAGATCGAGGTCGAGGTGCTGAAGCTGGTCGGCGCGACCGACGGCTTCGTGCGCCGGCCGTTCATCGTCGAGGGCGCCACGCAGGGCGCCGCGGGCGCGGCCGGCGCGCTGCTCATGCTGGGCGCCCTGTTCATGATGGTGCGCGGCCGCTTCGATCACGAGCTCGCCAACCTGCTCGGCGTCTCGCCGTCGTTCCTGCCGTGGGAGGTCGCGTTCGGGATGGTCACCCTCGGGGCCGCGCTCGGCGCCACGACCGCGCTGCTCACGCTGCGCAAGATGGTGGCCGTGTGAGGCGCCGCATCCGGCTCGCGCCGCTCGCGCTGGCGCTCCTCACCGGCGCCGCGACGAGCGGCGCCGAGGTGCCTGCGCCGGGCGCCCCGGCGCCCACGTCCGCCTGGGCGGCCAGGGCCCCGGCCCCGGCGGCGCGCCCGGGCTCCGCGCTGGCCGAGAACGATCTCGATCGCCTGCTCGCGAAGCTCGACGCCGAGGAGAAGGCGCTGCGCGCGGAGCTCGACACGATCGGCCCCGCGCTGGAGCTCACCCGCCGCCGGATGATCGCGCGCGGGCGCGCGTACTACCGCCACGTCCGCGCCGGCTTCCTCCCGGTGGGCGGCGGGTTCGACGCGCTGGTGGACCACGCCGCCCGCGTGGAGCGCACCCGGCTCGCCCTCGAGCGCGACCTCGCCCGCGAGGCGGAGCTGACCCGGCGCAGCGCCGAGCTCGCGGACCGGCTCACGCACCTCGGAGCGGAGCGCGCGCCCCTCGAGGTGCACCGCGAGGCGATGAACCGCGCCCGGGTCGCGCTGGCCCAGGAGGAGGAGCGCCGCGCCGCGTTCTCGCGCGCGTTCGAGACGAGCGTGCGCCCCGACTACCTCGCGATCTACGGCGCGGACACCGGGCCCGCCGAGCTCGATCGCCGCGCCGGCTTCCGCTCGCTCATGGGGCGGCTCCCCTTCCCGATCGCCGGCCGCGCGGAGGTGCGCAAGGTGTCGCGCCGCGGCGCCGGCGGCCCTGGCGTCGAGCTCACCGCGCTGGACGGCGCGCCGGTCCGCAGCGTGGCCGCGGGGCGGGTGGCCTTCGCCGACACCTACGCGGACTACGGGCTCACCGTGATCGTCGATCACGGCGAGCGGCTCTACTCGGTGTACGCGAACCTCGGCGCCGCGGACGTGCGCGCCGGCGATCAGCTCCCGGGCGGGGCGCGGGTGGGCACGGTCGCGAGCGGACCGAACGGCGCGAACCTCTACTTCGAGCTGAGGCGCGGCGCCGAGGTGATCGATCCGGGTCCCTGGTTCGGGATGTAGCGGCGCGAGGCCGCCGCGCGCCGCCGCGAGGCGAGCCCGCGCGACGCGCGAAGTGTGCTAAGGCGGCCCCGTGAATCGCCCTGACGGCCGCGCCCTCGATGTCCACCGCCCCGTGGAGATGATCCTCGGGTTCCACCGCAACGCAGAGGGATCCGTCCTCTACCGCGCCGGGAGGACGGTCGTGCTCTGCACGGCGTCGGTCGAGCCCACCGTGCCCGCCTGGATGATGGGCAAGGGCGCGGGCTGGCTCACGGCCGAGTACCAGATGCACCCGCGATCGAGCCCAGCCCGCAGGGAGCCGCGCGACGGGCGGGGCAAGGCCCCGAGCGGGCGCACGCAGGAGATCCAGCGGCTCATCGGCCGCGCGCTCCGGGCGGCGATCGATCTCAAGCAGCTCGGCGAGCAGACGATCGCGATCGACTGCGACGTCCTCGAGGCGGACGGGGGCACGAGGACCGCGTCGATCACCGCCGGCTTCGTGGCGCTCGCGCTGGCGCTCGACCGGATGCGCGCGGCCGGATCGCTCGAGGCGCCGGTGCTCCGCGATCAGGTGGCGGCGATCAGCGTGGGCCACCTCCCGGGCGGGCTCGCGCTCGACCTCGTCTACACCGAGGACAGCTCGGCGCGCGTCGACATGAACGTCGTGGCGACGGCGGTCGGCTCGATCGTCGAGGTCCAGGCGACGGCCGAGGACGAGGCCATCCCCCGGGCGGAGCTCGATCGCATGACCGACCTCGCGCTCGCGGGCGTGGCGTCGCTCGCGAGCGCGCAGCACCGGGCGCTGTCGAGCGCCGGCGTCGACCTCTCCGCGCTCTTCCAGACGGATCGCTGGAGGGTCGCGTGAGCCGAGAGCCGCTGCGCCTGCTCGCCGCGACCTCCAACCGAGGAAAGCTCGTGGAGCTGCGCTCGTTGCTCTCCGACCTCCCGATCGAGGTGCTCTCGCTGGCGGATGTGCTGCCGGGCGCGCCGCCGGTGGTCGAGGACGGCGCGACGTTCCTGGACAACGCGCTCCTCAAGGTGCGCGCCGGGGCGCTCCGGTCGGCGATGGTGACGCTCGCCGAGGACTCGGGGCTCGAGGTGGACGCGCTCGGCGGACGACCGGGCGTCCGGTCCGCCCGCTTCGCGAGGGAGGGCGCGACCGACGCGGAGAACAACGAGGCCCTGCTCGCGGCGCTCGCGGACGTCGCGGACGACCGGCGCCAGGCGCGCTTCCGTTGCGTGATGGTGCTGCTCGATCCGCGGTCCGAGGCGCAGCCCATCGTGACCGAAGGGCGCTGCGAGGGGTGGATCGGCAGGCAGCCCAGGGGCGCGGGCGGCTTCGGATATGATCCGCTGTTCGTCGTGGATGGCTACGGACGGACGATGGCCGAGCTCGGCGAGGCCGAGAAGAACCTCGTGAGCCACCGCGGCAAGGCCGCGCGGGAGATGCGTTCCTCGCTCGAGGCGCTGGTCGCGCGACGGTAGGACGACAGGCGGTGCGCGGTGGGTGCCGATCGAGCGGCGACGCCGGACGGCGGTTGACCCCGTCCGGGACCGCTTGTAATCGCGACCGGAGGCACCCACGTACTGCCCGGTGATCGGATCCCCTGATGAAGCAGGACTGGAAGGCCGTCGGAAGCTACGGGACCGTCGGTCTCGAGGTGGTGCTGTGCATCCTGGTCGGCCTGTTCATCGGCCGCTGGCTCGACGGGAAGCTCGGGACCGATCCGTACCTCTCGGTGCTCTGGTTCTTCTTCGGGCTCGGCGCCGCCGGCAAGGCGGTCTTCCGGGCGTGGAAGGAAATGCAGGCCGTGGCCGAGCGCGAGGAGCGCGAGCAGGGGAACCCTGCGCCGAGGTTCGACGACCGGAAGGCACGGCAGGACGAGCGCGCGCCGGACGACGACCGCCGGACAGACTCGAGCGACGAGGTCCGCGATCCCGACGGGCTGCAGGACGCGAAGGGGAACGATGAGCGCTGAGCGAAGGCCGGGGGCGCCCGGCAGCGATCCGCCGCACGAGGAGCCCGACGCGGAGGAGCGGCCCGGCGTCGGGGACGCCACCATGCGGTCTGTGCTCCGCTGGGTCGCCGGCACGGCCGCGGTCCTGTCGGTGGCCGCGCTGCTCGCGTACGGCGCGCGCGCGGCGCTCGGCGTGTGCATCGGAGGCGCCATCGCGACGGTGAACCTGTACGTCTTCGCGCGCATCGTCGACGCGTTCCTCTCGCGCCGGGGCCACACGGTGTCGTGGACGCTGATCGCGATGATCAAGCTGCTCGGCCTGATGGGCGGGGTGTGGCTCCTCCTGAAGAGCGACGTGGTCTCGGGCGTCGCCTTGATGGTCGGCTACGCCTCGCTCGTCGTCGGCATCACCCTGGGGACGCTGTTCGGACCGAAGCCCCCGGCGGACGGAAGCCCGCCGGGCGCTCACGGCTGAGCTCCTGCCGGAACCGGCCTCCGGGAGCGACCCGCGCGGCGTGAGGAGACTTGGAGCGCTGCAGGGTGCCCACCGTAAACGAGTTGTGGTAGAGGCGAGGCCCCTCGATCGAGGGCGAACTCCCACAAGGCGCGCCAGCGCTCGCGGCCGTGCCGGCACTGCCGCGCGGCTGCCGGCGCGGCGCATCGACGACGAAAGCCATGCCTGAGCACACAGGGTTCCTCACGTACCTCCTGGCGCAGCTCCCCGGACTCCGGGAGAACGCTCGCAACATCGGCACGACGTTCATCGGTCACCACACCGTGGACTACCGCGGGACCGAGCCGATCTTCATGAGCCTTCTGATCATGGTGCTGTTCGTGCTCCTCGCCAGCGAGGTCCGCGGCCAGTACCGGCGCCTGAACGAGTCCGTGATCCCGGAGGACAAGCTCACGCTGCGCACGTTCTTCGAGGCGTTCTTCGGTTACTTCTACGGGATGGCCCGGGACGTGATGGGGCCCGCGAACGCGAAGCGGTACTTCCCGCTCATCGGGGGCTCGGCCGCGTTCATCTTCTTCTCGAACGCGTCGGCGCTCATCCCGGGAGTGAACCCGCCGACCTCGAACCTGAACATCACGATCGGGTGCGCGGTCGTGGTGTTCGTCCTGTTCAATTACTACGGGCTGAAGGAGAACGGCTGGAGCTACGTCGCTCACCTCGCCGGGCCGAAGTGGTACCTGGCGCCGCTCATCTTCCCCATCGAGGTCATCTCCACCTGCGTCCGCCCGGTCACGCTCTCGATCCGGCTCATGCTCAACATCGGCGTCGATCACCTCGTGGCGAGCATCTTCCTGGGGCTCGTCGCGCTGTTCGTCCCGGTGCCCCTGATGTTCCTGGCGATCATCGTCATCGTCGTGCAGACGCTGGTGTTTTGCCTGCTGAGCTGCATCTACATCGGGCTCGCGACCGAGAAGGCAGACCACCACTGACCGCTTCGCCTGACCGCCTGGTCAGCCGCCCACCGGCGCCGCGGAGAATGGCGCTGGAGGTGAAGAGAAGGCTAGCCAGCCCTCGAAAATCGGATTAGAGGGGCCCCGCTGTCGATGGGTTGCCCCACAACGGTGGTGGATCGCGGAAGCGCGGCCCCTGCCGAGCAGTAGCAGAGGTCCCTGGAGCGATCCCCGGATCTCGATGGGGGACCGCCCCGCGGCCCCCGACCCAGGCAGATGTTTCGCATGCAGCCCCGCGGGCTGTGTGGCTTGAAAGGAGCAGATTCGGATGTCGCTGAAGAGCAAGCTGTCGCTGTCCGCCGTTGTCGGCACTGCGCTGGTACTGGTTCCCGCTATGGCGCTGGCGCAGGATGGCGCGGCGTCGAACAAGTACGACGCGAACTCGTGGCTCGCCGTCGCTGCCGGATTCGCGATCGGCATCGCTGCCCTCGGCGGCACCATGGGCCAGGGGCGCGCGGCAGCCGCCGCCCTGGAGGGCATCTCCCGGAACCCGGGCGCCGCTGCCCGGATCCAGACCCCGATGATCCTCGGCCTGGCGCTCATCGAGTCGCTCGTGCTCCTCTCCTGGGTCATCGCGTTCTTCCTCCAGGGCAAGATCGCCCCCTGAGCCAGCGCTCGCCGCGCCTACCGGGCCCGGCTCCGCTGCTCCTTCCCGCCCCCTCCCTGCTATCCCCGACGGGCCTCGCGCCTGCCGCTACCTCACGCGCACGACGGTGCCCGGCTCGTGCGCCGTCGGGAGGACGGCCGTCCAGCCGGCGGGGAGCCGGGGCGACGTCCACCAGAACAGCCGCTGCGCGTCGAGCGGAGCCAGGTTCACGCAGCCATGGCTCCGCACCTGACCGAACGAGCGATGCCAGAACGCGCCGTGCAGCCCGATCCCCTTCGAGAAGTACTGGACGTAGGGGACGTCCTCCATCCGGTAGTACCGCTCGGCGGCCTCGTCCTCGAGGTTGTCCATGTCCGAGGTGAGCAGCTTGGCCCAGATCCGGAAGGTGCCGGCGGGCGTGGCGCGCTGCGACCCGGGCGCGCCCTTGCCGGTCGAGACGAGCGTCGCGAACACGGGGCGAGGCCCTTCGTAGGCCACGAGCGTCTGCGTCGAGCGCTCGACGTCGATCCAGCGCTCACCCGCCTCGACGTCGACCTCGGGCGGCGGCGCCACCGAGGGGCGCCGGAGATCGCGGGTCGAGATCCACGCCGCGACGTCGCCCTCCGCGATGCGCGCGAGCTTCCCCGAGGCGCCCTGCGCCTCCTCCAGGTAGGGGACCACCTCGAACCGCACCTTGCTCTCCTCGGTCCGCGTGAAGCCCGCCCCCGTCCGCGTGTAGAGCGGAGCCCGCTCCGACACGACCCACGCGGTCGCGATCTGCGCGGCGCCCGGCGCGACGTCCACCCCGTGGAACGCGAACGCGCGCACTGGACCGAGATCTCGCATCGGCAACCAGAAGCCGCTGTTCGTGCGGCCGTACCGGGCGCCTCCCTCGATCCGCTCCTCGACGATCGCCACCGCGAAGCCAGGCTCGAGCTGCGCGTCCGGCGCGTCGATGTCGGCCGCCTCGGCCCGCCGATAGCCGAAGGTCCCGTCGGGGCCGACGAAGTAGTAGCGGTAAGGGAGCCCATCGGGCATCTCGCGCCACGTCCGCACCAGCGGGCTGATCGGACCCGCGGCGGAGAGCTCGACGGCGTCGTCGCAGACCCAGGCCGCGGCGCCCACCTCGAGCCAGCGCCCGAGGCATCCGCCGGCGCGCCTGGCCGCAAAGAGGGGCAGCTGCACGTTGCGATCGACGGAGCCGCGCCGGCGCGCGCCCTCGCCGGGGGCGTCGAACAGCGGCTGGTCGCGCTTGAGCACGCGCGCGCTCCTGACCCACGCCGGCAGCGGCGTGTCGCCCGCGGAGACCCACGGCGGCAGCTGCGAAGCGAGGACCGCTCCGCCCCAGATCGCCACGCCTAAACCGACCGCCGCGGCGCCGCCGCGCAGCGCGCCGCGGCGCGCTCGTCGCAGCGCGCCGCGCCGCCGTTCCTGCGAGCCGGCCTCGGCGCCTCCACGCTTCGTCATCCTGCGGCGAGATCCTAAGCCCTCGCCCGCGCTCCAGCCAAACTCCCGCCTGCGCGCCCGCGGTCGGCGGGTTCAGCGGTAGGAGAAGCGCACTTCGTGATCGCAGATCCGGAAGAGATCGCCCTCGACGATGGCCTTCCGGGCGATGCGCTGGCCGTTGTACTCGACGCCGTTCGTCGAGCCCATGTCGACCATGTAGTACTGGCCGTTCAGGAACTCGACCATGGCGTGCTGGCGCGACACGTTCGGGTCCTTGATCGTCAGGTCGCTCGACTGCTTGCCGCGCCCGATGATGAACCGATCCTTGTTCACCACGAACCGCTGCCCCGCGTAGAACGCGGCGAGCGTCGGGCCGACGGGGACCTGATTCGGCATCCCCATGGCCATCGGCGGCGGACCCGGCACGCTGCTGGAGGCCTGCGGCGGAGCGACATACGGCGGCGGCGACAGCGGGGGCGCGAGGGGCGGCGCCACCGGCGGTCCCATCGGCGAGGCGTAACCGGCGGCGTTGCTCAGCGGCGGCGGCGGCCCCGAGCGGCTCACCGAGGCGCCCGGGAGGCTCTGGCGCCCGCCGGGGTTCGTGGCCTGCGACGGGAGCGGCGGCGGCGCGCCGAGGCGCGTCACGCTGGTCGGCGGAGGCGGCGGGCCGCCGACGCGACCCGGGACGGGCGGCGGCACGGGCAGGCTGGGCCGCTTGCCGCCCGCGTTGCTGCTGCCGGGGGGCGGCGGGGGCGGCGGCGGCGCGCCCGGACGGACCTGCCCCGGAGGCGGAGGAGGCGGCGTGATCGCCGGGACCGGCGTCGGCCCTGGCCCGACGGGCGCCACGCCGTACTGCGGCGACGGCGCGCCATACGCAGGCGCCGAGGCGCCGTAGGGCATCCCGGCTGCCGGCTGCTGCTGCAAGCCTCCCAGGGGCGGCGCCGAGCCGGACGTCGCCAGCCCGGGCGGCTGGGGCGTCGCGAGGGGAGGTGGCGCGCTGGCCTGATGAGCGTGCGGGACCGCCATGTGCCCGGAGGGGGGCACCGCGTCGCCCCTGGCGGGCGGCGGGAACGGCGTGCGCGGGCTGTAGCTTCGCTGCCGCGCGTACTGCTTCATCGACTCATTGATGAGGTAGTCGATGGAGCACTCGAGCTCGCGCGCCATCTGCTCGAACGTCTCCCAAAGGACATCGCGACACTGGAACGTCCGTGCGCTTTTCTTGTTCGGATCCGCGCTCATCTCTACCCAACGATAATGGAGGATGAATTGCGCTGGGAAGCCTCCTCCCGGCCTCTTCCCTGCAAGCAGCTGACGGCTCTGGGCCGCGCGTGACGCGCGCGGCGGACGAAGAAGCGCGTCACTTCTTCTCGCCCTTCTCGAGCTCCGGCTTCCTGTCCTGCATGGCCGGCTCGATGCAGTACTGAACGAACTCGCCGACGGTCTTCACGTCCCTGAGCTCGCGCTCGGTCGATCCCTCTTTCTGCACCTCGCACGCCCACTTGCAGTCCGGGTCGGCCTCGCAGACCGGCACGCGCGTGGTGTCGCCCTCGAGCGGCTTGACCGCCGGGAGATCGGCCGCCGTGCCGAACGTGAAGTAGTAGGCGATCGCGCTCGTCCGCACCGCCGCCGGCCCCGCGGTGAAGTGCTTCTTCAGCGCCTCGACGGGCGAGCCCTCCTTCAGGTCGCCGAGCGCGGCGCCGTACGTGAGCGCCTCCGGCATGGCGAACCCCTTGCTGTCCTTGCCGTCGGGGAGCCTGCTCATGAACTCGTCGATGTGCTTCGCCGTCGACATCTTCAGGATGGTCGCGGCGGCGGCGCGGCGGATCTTCCACTTGTCGGTCTTGAAGAGGCCGTAGAGCTTCTCGACGACGAGCTCGCGCGGCATCTCGCCGACGCGGCGGAAGGCCTGGTCGAGCACCGCGTCGGGCGCGTCCGCGGTCGCGATCTCGAGGATGCGCTGGATGTCGCTCGGGTTGTTGCGATCGAGCCGGCCTTCGAGCGCGGCGAGGGCGGCCTGGCGGCGCTTCTCCGGCTGCTCCTTGTTCGCCGCGAACCCGAGGAGGAAGTCCACCGACGGCCGGCCGCCGAGCTTCTTCATCGACCCGAAGACCCGGAACAGCTCCTCCTCCTGGTACTGCGCGAGCTGCGCCTCGAACTGCTTCTCGGTCGGCGCCAGCTTCGACGCGGCGTTCGCGGCCTGGAGCTCGGGCTTCTTGACGGCGGTCCACTCGCCGGAGGTGACGAACCTGGCGATGGCGACCAGGTTCGCCGAGGCGGCCTCCTTCGTCGGCGGGTCGCCGTACTCGGCCACGAGCGACGCCAGCTGGTCGAGCCGCTTCGCCTCGCGGGTCATCAGCTTCGGCAGGCCGGCCACCGCGGCGGGGCCGATGAAGCGCAGGAGCTGCTCCATCCCGTAGGCCTGCGAGCGGTCCTCGAGCCGGTGCTCGAAGTCCGCCATCGCCCAGTCGATGAGGGCGGCCTTGAGCCCCTCCTTCAGCCCCTCGTCCGCGATGATCACGGTCCGATCCGACGTGAGCATGGCGTACGCCGCGTCCTTGTAAGGGAACGACGTGTCCTGCGGGAGCGGCTGCCCTGGCTGCGCGACGGGCGGCGGCTTCCTCAGCTCGGCGATGATCGACGGCACGAGCGCCGCCACGATGGATTGCCGGGCCTCCGGCGCCATGGTCGCGAGGGTCTCGACCATGATGCCGATGCCCACGCGCCGGCCCTGCCGCGGCTTCATGCGGATGAGCGAGGTGGCCGCCTCGACGCGGAGCGAGCTGTCGTACTTATCGTGAAACAGCACCGCCCTGAGCTTGTCCGGGCCGTGCGCCGTGGTCTCCCACCGGTGGATGTCGTTCTCGTTGACGCGGCACCCGCTCGTCGCGAGCCCTGCGCCCGCGGTCGCGAGGCACAGCAAAAGAAGGCCCGCAGCGCCGACGCGCCGCCCTGCTCGTTCGACAGTTTCCATGCACGTCCCAGGAGGGTCGGGATGGTACCGCCCGCAGCGCTCTGTTTGAAAGAATTTCAAGGCCGGGATAGAGAGGAGCCTTTTCAAAGTCTGCGCGAAATCTGGCCAGAACTCCAGCACGCCGTCGGCCGGCGATCCCCGCCCTCCCGGCTCCCTCCCCCTCGCCTACGCTGCCCGGAAGCGGCTGCGTTTCGCCCTCCCGGCGAGCTCAGGCGCGCGGCGCTTGGCGGCGCTCACGCCGCCTCGCCCCTTCCTTGCCCGTCCCGCCGCTTCCGGTCTCTTCCACTTCTTGCAGCCCTCCCATACTTCTTGCCCCCGGAGCGAAGTGCGCATATGTGAGCAAAGTAGGTACAGGTAGGTATGCACGTCCCCTTGTTCGCTCCTCGCCGTGCCCAGCCCGCCGCCGGCCTTGGCGAGCCCTTGCGGTCCGGCGCGCGCGGCGCCGCGCGGACCAGCCCAGCAGGGATCGCGGGTCCTGCTGCGCCGCCGGGCCATGGCTACACCCGGGATGCGGCGGCGCTGGTTCTGCTGGTCTCCGCCCTGTACAGCGCGCTGGCGCTCGCGTCCTTTCGCGGGGATCCGCTGCGGCCGGAGGTCTCCGGCGACGACTGGGTGGGGCCCGTGGGCGCTGCGCTCGCGGGGACGTCGATCGAGGCGATCGGCGTCATCGCGTGGTTCGTCCCGCTCGAGCTCGCGCTGCTCGCGATGCCGCTCCTGGGGGCGAAGCGCTCGATCGCCAGCCTGTTCCGGCTGAGCGGCGACATCGTGGTGGTCATCGTGCTCGCGGCGCTCGCGCACGTCGCGTTCCCGCGCGCGGTCGCGTTCGGCGCGATGCCGCTCGGCGGGGCCGTGGGCGAGCTGTTCGGTGAGGTGCTGCGCGCGCTCTTCTCGAACATCGGGTCCTACATCATCGGGCTCACCATCGTCGCGCTCATCCTGATGGGCCGCGCGACGTTCTCGTTCATCGAGCTCGCGCACCGGGCCGAGCAGCTCGCGATCGCCATCGCCGTGCGCGTCGCCGGCTGGGCGCGCGCGCTCTTCGGGGCGTGGGCCGCGGCGCGCGACCTGGAGCGGCAGACCGAGGCCAAGACGCAGAACGCGCCGCCGATCATCGCGCGCAACTCGAGTCCGGACGCGATCATCGCCGCGCTCGCCGACGACACCGACGAGCGGCCCTCCGATCCCGCCAGGGCAACGCCCGCCGAGCCGGCGCCCGTCGAGGCGCCGGCGCTCGATCTCTGGAAGAGCGCGCCGTTCGACGCGTCGCCCGAGGAGCCGGCCGCCCCGGCGAAGCCGCGGCGCGGGCGGAAGGCGCAGGCGAAGGAGCCGCGCGAAGCGGCGCAGCAGGGCGCGGAGCCGCGCGGGGCAGAGCTGTACGACGCCGAGCCGCGCGAGGTGGAGATCCACGGCGGGGAGGCGCACGAGGTGGTGACCCACGGCGCCGAGCCGCACGAGCTGGTGATCCACGGCGGTGAGACGCACGAGGTGGTGACCCGCGGCGCCGAGCCCAGCGAGGCAGCGCAGCGGGACGACGAGCCGCGCGAGGCGCTGTCGCACGGCGCCGAGCCGCGCGGCCGGGCGCAGCGCGCTGCCGAGCCGCGCGAGGGAACGCAGCGCCGAGCAGCACGGCGTCGCGCCGCGCCTCCCGCGGCGCCGCGCGGCGCCGCCGCCCAGGAGGACAGCGAAGAGCCGCCGTTCGGAGGCGAGGCGCACATCGACGAGGAGGAGGGCAACCTCGACGAGGAGCAGGGCGACCTCGACAAGGAGCAGGGCGACCTCGACGAGGACGAGCCGGTAGCGCTCGCGGCGCTCGACCCGGGTGACGACGAGATGGTGACCGCCCTCGGAGAACCGGACGAGGTCGACGTGCCGACACCGTCGCCCATCCTGCCCGTGCGCCAGCGGCGCGAGCTGCCGGTGCGCGAGCTGCCCGCGCGTGAGCTGCCCGCGCGCGCGCCGGACGCCGCGGCGGCTCATCGCGAGCTGCCCGCGCGCGCGCCGGACGCCGCGGCGGCTCATCGCGAGCTGCCCGCGCGCGCGCCGGACGCCCCGGTGGCCCACCGCGAGCCCTCGCCCGCCATCGGCCCGGAGCGGGCTCGCGGGGTCGCGCCGCGCGACCCGACCATCGTCGATACGAGCCGCGAGCTCGTCAGCGAGAAGCCGGCCGTGGTGAAGGTCGTCCCGGCGGCCGGAGCGGGCTTCCGCCTGCCGCTGACGGACATGCTCGAGGCGGCCGCGGGCGGGCGCCTGCAGCTCGACGCGGATCAGCTGAAGGCGACCGCGCAGCTCCTCGAGAAGACGCTCGCCGACTACGGCGTCAGCGGGAAGGTCGAGGAGATCCACCCGGGGCCGACCGTCACGACGTTCGAGGTCTCTCCCGCCGCCGGCACCAAGGTGTCGAAGGTCGCGGGCCTCGCGGACGACCTCGCGCTCGGCCTCTCGCGCAAGGTCCGCATCGTCGCCCCCATCCCCGGCAAGAACCGGATCGGCTTCGAGATCCCGAACGAGCACCGCCTGCCCGTCAACCTGCGCGAGCTCGTCGAGGATCGCCGCTTCATCGAGATGAAGGCGCCGCTTCCGTGCGTGCTCGGCCGCGACATCATCGGGACGCCGTACTTCGCCGACCTCGCGTCGATGCCGCACGTCATCGTCGCGGGCGCGACCGGCGCGGGCAAGAGCGTGGGCCTCAACGTGATGCTGGTGAGCCTGCTCTTCCGCAAGACGCCGGAGGAGCTCAGGCTGCTGATGATCGATCCCAAGGTCGTCGAGCTCGCGCCCTTCGACCGCATCCCGCACCTGCTCCTGCCGGTCGTGACGGACATGAAGCAGGCGGCGAACGCGCTCAAGTGGGCCGTCGACGAGATGGAGCGCCGGTACCAGCTCTTCGCGAACGCGGGGACGAAGAACATCACGACCTACAACGCCTGGGTCGAGCGCGTGCAGCGCGGCGAGGCGCGCCCGCCGAAGCCCCCGGCCAAGGTGAGCGCCGTCGGCGCCGACGGGCTCGAGGTGGAGATCGACGCGGCGAAGGACGGGTCGGACGCGGCGCTGCCGGAGAAGATCCCGTTCATCGTGATCGTGGTCGACGAGTTCGCCGACCTCATGATGCAGCAAGGCAAGGACGTGGAGGCGAGCGTGGCCCGCCTCGCGCAGAAGGCGCGCGCCGCCGGCATGCACGTGATCCTCGCGACGCAGCGGCCGAGCGTCGACGTGATCACCGGCATGATCAAGGCGAACTTCCCGACGCGCATCGCCTTCCGTGTCGCGCAGAAGGTGGATAGCCGGACGATCCTCGACGAGCAGGGCGCGGAGCACCTGCTCGGCCGCGGCGACATGCTGATCAAGATGAACGGCTCGAACGATACGCGCCGCGTCCAGTGCCCGTTCTGCTCGGAGGAGGAGGTCCAGAAGATCACCGACTTCCTCCGGCTCCAGGGCGAGCCCGTCTACGACGAGGCGATCCTCCGGCCCCGAGACGACGAGGGCGAGGAGCCCGACACGTCCGACGCGGAGGCCGATCCGATGTACGACGCCGCGGTTCGCATCGTGGCCGACACCCGGCGCTGCTCGACCTCGTGGCTGCAGCGCAAGCTCGGCGTCGGCTACAACCGCGCGGCCAAGCTGGTCGAGGCGATGGAGAAGCGCGGGCTCGTCGGGCCCGCGAACGGCGCCAAGGATCGCGAGGTGCTGATCGCGCCAATTTGACCCTGTGTGATTTATCTTGACGCCACTGCACAGAGGGTGTTGGCACGCCGCCGACCCAGGCAAGCGGGACAGACGGGATGTCGAGGAGCACACAGCGTCGAGGTGCCCGCCGACGGGGCTGCGCGCCGGCATGGCGGTTCTTTTGACTTTCCCGTTCGAATGCTTCATGGAGCAGCCAGGATGGCGCCCGAGGAAACGCGCACGCGTCTGATCGCCCAGATCGCGAGCCTCCTGAACGACGGGACGATGCCCGCAGACGCCCGCGCAGCGGGGCTGACGCTCATCGGCTGGCTCGCGAGACGCATGCCCGGAGAGGCCGCATCGCGGGATGGTGTCGAGGAGATGTGCCGTCGCGCGGCGGTCCTGGGCTGCCGGCCGCGGCGCATCGGTGGACGGCGCTCCACCTGACCCGGCGTCATTGCACGGGCCGCGGACGCACCCGCGCGTGCCCCGTTCTCAACCAGGATCCGCCAGGCCCCCTGGCCGGGCGCTTTGCAGGCGCACGCGGCGTTCGCTCCTTATACGTCGGGCCACGTCGAATTCACGTCGGAGCGTCGCCTTGGATCCGCGTTCGCGTCGCGAATGTGTGCCAGCACCGGGTTCTGACGGGCTGCTGGCGGGCAACGATGGCGAGGCGAGCGCTAAAAGCGACATCCGTACCGTAATTTGTACGTGCCGTAGCGAGCGCGGCTAAGCTCCTGGGTGGCGCGGCTTTCCGCGCCGCGGGGCTCGCGCGACGCCCGATCCGGGACGTCGGCTCGCTCGGTACCATGGGGTAAACGGCCGCAGTGGGGCCTGTGATAGGTGGTGTTGCTCATGGCGAACCGCGTGGTCGCCCTCCCCGAACCTCACCCGAATGACGATGAAGATGTCGTGTGGGGGATCTCCACGGCAAGCGCGCTGTGGGCGCGCGGCGAGCGGCGCGACGCTATCGTGTGGCTGCGACGCGCGGCCGACGCCGCCGGGGCGGCCGGGCAGCCGTTCCGCGCCTCGGAGCTCGGGCTGTGCGTGACGGCGCTCGAGGAGGTCATGGCCTCGGAGGTCGGGCAGCCGAGCGATCCCGATCTCCTGGAGACCATCGACAGCGAAGGCGACGCGCCGCCCCCGTCCTCTGACGAGGCGCCGCCGTCGGACGAGCAGACCTGGCGCCGCCGCATGTCGCTCACCCAGGAGCTGCGCGCCTCGATGCCCTCGATCGAGATCGACATGTTCGAACCGCTCTCGCAGCCGGAGCTGGCGGCCGAAGCAGAGCGACTGACGGGATCGTCCCGGCCGTCGCCGCCGCTCAGCCCGGGCGCAGAGGGCGGGCAGGGCGCCGGAGCACGACCGATCGCGCCGTTCTCCCCCGCGCCGCCCGGCCATGCGCAAGGCAGCACGTCGCCCCCCACGCCGCCGATGGCGCAGCGGCCGACGCAGCAGCCTCCCGGCGGTGCCTTCCCGCAGGCTGCGCCGCCCGTTCAGCCGCCGCCGCCGCCCTTCGCGCCGGCGGCTCCGCCTGCCGTGTCGCGCTCGCAGCCGCCGCCCTTCGCGCCGGCGGCTCCGCCCGTGTCGCGCTCGCAGCCGCCGCCCTTCGCGCCGGCGGCTCCGCCCGTGTCGCGCTCGCAGCCGCCGCCCGCCGCGTACCCGCAGCGGCTCGACCCACCGCACGCGCAACCGCTGGCGCCGTCGGCCGCGCCCTCCGCACCGCCGACGGCTGCGCCCAACGTCCAGGCCGGCGCGATGTACCGGAGTCAGCCACCGCCGGCGGCTGCGCTGCCCGCCCCCATGGCGAACGCCATTCCGCCGCTGCCTCCCGCGCCGGGGGTTCCGTCGTTCCGGCAGCAGCTCACCACGGACCCGCTTCTGGTGACAGCGCAGGCGAAGACACCGAGCGCGCGACCGCCCGCCCCGATACCGCCGCCGGCCGTACCGCGGGGAGCATCGCGGCGGCCGTCATCGATCCCCCCTCGCCCTGCCTCCGTGCCCACGCCGCAGGAGCTGCAGGCTGCCCTACCTCCATCGCCGGAGCGCGGCCGGTCCGACCCCGCGATGAGCCCCCTGCAGCCCCCGCGCCCCGCCGGCACACGCTCCATGAGCGAGCCACCGCCCGCGGCACCGCGACCTCCGTCGGCGCTTCCGGCGGTACCTCTACCTGCTCCACCGCTGCAGAGCCTCATCGCGGAGCCGCAGCCGCCGGCGATAGGAGGCGCCGCGCCCGCGTCGCGCCCGCCGTCGTTCAGACCTCCGCCAGCGCCGCATCCGGCGTCCCTCGGACTTCCGCCAGCGCCGCCCCCGCCGTCGTTCGGGCCTCCACCTGCGTCGCACCCGCCGTCGTTCGGACCTCCGCCAGCGCCGCCTCCGCCGTCCTTCGGGCCTCCACCCGCGCCGCCTCCGCCCACGTTCGGGTCTCCACCCGCGTCGCACCCGCCGCCTTTTGCGCCCCCGCGCCCGCAGCCTGCGGCAGTACCGCATCCGCCGTCTTTTCAACCTCCGCGCCCGCAACCTCCGCCTCCGCCCGCCGTGCCGACACCCGCTGCGCCGTCAGCTGGCGTGCTTGCACACCCGCAGGTGCTCCCCCCGCCGGTGTCGCCGCCGTCCTTCGCGCCGCCGCAGCCGCCGATCAGCACGCCGCCACACCCGCAGGCTCTGCCCCCCCCGACGCCGCCGCCGCCCACGCTGACCTCCGCGACACCGCCGCCCGGCGCGCTTCCGCCGCCCGCGGCGCCGCCGCTGGCCTCGTCGATGCCGGTCGCGCCGCCTGCTGCGCCTCCCGATGCGCCCTCGGGGGCCGCCGCGCCACCGCCATCACCTGCCGTGCCGCCGCTCGCCGCGCCGCCGCCATCGCCTGCTGCGCCACCGCTGTCTGTCTCGGCGTCCGCCACGCCATCACCCGCCGGCCCGCCGCCCGCCGCGCCATCGCCGGCGTCCGTGCCGCCGCCCGCGCAGCCCCCCGCGCCATCGTTGCCGGTATCCGCCGCACCTCTGGCCGCAGCGGCTTCGCTCCAGACATCGGCGTCGCACCAGGCCCCGAGCCCTTCAGCCCCCGCCGACGAGCACGCGCCCAGCGACGACATCGGCGAGATCGTCGTCGAGGCTGAGGCCCCGACGCCCACCCCGGCCCGCACAGGCACGGCCGCGCCCGCACAGGGAGCGATCAGCTCCAAACGCCGGCCGCGCGAGCCGATCCTCGACCCCTGGTCCGAGGACGCGGAGCCAGCCGCGCCGCCGCGGCCTCCCCAGGAGATCATCACGTCGAACGGCGACACGTACCTCGTGGCCCGCAGGCATCCCTCGACGCCACAGCCGGGCGACGAAGAGGAAGACGAGGTCATCACCTCGGCAGCGCCGCTCGATCTGACGCTCAAGCGGAAGCCGATCTCCGCGCGACCTCCCGCGCCCCCGACGCCTGCGGCGGCGCGCACCCGCCCGGCGACGCCCACCGGAAACGAACCCCCAGGACACCTCGGGGCCTCGGCCGACAGCGTTCCCGCGAAGGGCGCCGAAAATTCCGCGAGCGACGGCGCAAACATCGAGCCCCCTGCGAGCGCAGACGCGTCGCCCGCGGAGTCGACGATCGAGGGGACGATCGTCATCGAGCTCTCTGACAGCGACCTCGAAGCGCCGATGTCGAGCCGGCTCGCCACCCCTCCGCCTTCGCCACAGGCAGCGGAGCAGGACGACGACCTGCAGACGACGGCCACCCCGTCCCGCGGCGAGCCCGCGCCCCACGGCGCCGAGGTCCAGGCGCCGCGCCCGCGCGCGCTCGATGAAGCCTCGGGCGAGCCCGCGCCGGAACCCGTGGAAGAGCTGCTCGACGACGCGGACCTCGCGCTCGTCGAGGAGCCCCCGGCCCAGGCGCCCGCCGCCGCGCCGCGGCCTGCGTCCGCCACCGACGCCCGCGCGCCGGCCTCGGTCGAGGCCCTCCCCGATCTCGCCGCGGCGCCGCGCGTGGATGCGCCCGCGGTCGAGGGGCGGCCGTCGGCCGCAGGCGAGAGCGCCGACCTCGCTGCGATGGCGCTCGACGCGCCGCCCAGCGCGCCACCGGAGACGGAGGCGCTCGCGGCCCTCGACCTCGCACCGGAGATCGCGCCGGATCTGCCGCGGCCCGGCGCGGCCAGCGCCGCGCCAGCCGCCAACGCCGCGGCCCTCACCGGCCGCGACCTGGAGCAGATCGAGGCGTTCGCGGACCTGCCCGAGGAGATGCACGACGAGCTCGCGCTCGCAGCGCGCGTGGAAGACCTCTCGTCCGACGAGGAGCTCACCGTCGACGGGGCGGCGCTGGTCCTGCGCGGGGACGCCGCCGTGTGCGCGAACATCGTCGATATCCCCGCCGAGCGCGCCGCGACGCGGACGCTCGTGCCGTCCCGAGGGACGCTCGAGGAAGGCATCGCCCTGCGCGTCGTCGCCGGCGCGGACGGCGCGCGGGTGGCGATCTGGGACCAGGCGACCATCGATCACGCGCTCCGCAGCTGCCCCTGGGTGCTCGACGAGCTGCGCACCGTCGCAGACCGGATCCAGTCGCTCGCAGGCGCCACGATGGGGCCGCTGGGCGAGCTCGAAGATACGCTGCTGCGCCGCGTCCTCGGCCGGCTCCGGCTGCGCGGCCTGGCGCCCGGCGAGCACCTCATCCACGCCGGCAACCCCATCCCCGGGCTCGTGATCATCGGCGCTGGGGCGCTGGAGCTGGTCGCGGAGCGATCGCAGGCGATCGCAGGCACCGCGAGGCCCGGCGAGCTCCTGTTCGCCTCGGAGCTGCTCGGAGGCCAGCCGGCGCCCTCGATCGCTCGCGCCGCCGGGGGCGGCGCGCTCGTGCTCCTCGCCGACCACCCCACGCTGCGCGAGCTGTTCGAGAGCACGCCCGAGCTGCTCTCCATCCTGGCGCAGTCGGTCTCGATGAACGCTCAGCGCGGCTGAGGCGGCGCGCGGAGCCAAGGCCGCGCGGGGCTCGGCTGGCTCCGCGCGTCAGCGAGCCCTGGCGGGATGCCCGGCGGGCGGAGCTAGAGCTGGCCGCCTAGAGCTGGCCGCTCTTCGGCCGCAGCGGCCGCGCGGCCCCCTGCTCCAGCTCGGCAGGATCGATGGGCTCCGCTTCCTCGTTGACCTGCCAGACGAGCTCGCTGTTGCCCTGCGCCCCGGCGAAGCGGAGCCCGAACCACCTCGCGCTCGGCGAGATCGTCGGCTTCCCGTCCGCGGTCGCGCGCGGGAAGCGGATGCGGAACGCCTGGCGCCACACCGTGTTGTACGGGAAGTAGGTCCGCTCGAGCGCGTTCGGCTTGGCGATCGCGACGATCTCCTCGGGCGCCGTCTCGTTCCCGGTGTCGTCGATCAGCCGCACGATCCACGCGCTGTTCGGCGTCGAGAGGTCGTTGTACTTGCGCTCGCCCCCGAAGATCGCGACGAAGAACTGATGGCGCTGGCGCGTCTCCTCGAGCGTCTTCTCGAGCAGCTTCTGCCGCTGCTCGATCGTGAGCCGGTAGTCCTGCGCGTAGCGGACCACGTAGGCCCAGCGGAAGTCCCACGACTCGAAGGTCGCGGTGGCGGTGAGGAAGTTGTCGAGCTCGGAGAGCGCGAACAGGTGCTCCGTGCGCGTCCAGCTGCGCAGCACGTTCTCGTAGTCCGTCGCGACGTACTCGCGGGGCCCCTCGTTCAGGCTCACGAGCTGGGTCGAGCAGCCGGCCGGGCCGAGTAGCGCCGCGAGAACCAGACCGCGCCGGAGCCATCCTGCGTTGACCACGCGGCCAGGGTACCGAGCGCCCGCGCTGGATGCACGCACACTCGAAGCCGATCCCGCGCCTTCCGCGCCTTCGGCCAGAAGCGCGCCCGGCGAGCGCGCCCGCCGCGCTCACGGGGGAGCCCGTGGAGCGCCTGTCGGGAAGGTGAACCCGACGCTGAACCGCGCGGCGTAATACGAGGCGACGTCGCCGCGCAGCGGGGTCGTGACCGGCAGGAGCACGCTCAGCGCCGGCTGCACGTTCGACAGGATGAAGCGGACGCTCGGCGAGACCGCGAACGTCGCGCGCCGGTCGTCCAGCACGTCCTGGGTCAGCTGGTAGACCTCCCACAGCTCCAGACCCACCCCGACCGGCCTGGCGATCCGGTAGCCGAAGTAGAACGCCGTGTGCGCCGTGATGTCGGTGCGGCGCTCCCCGGACCGCGGGCCGCGCACGAGCAGCGACCAGTCGAGGCCCTGCCTGAGCTGGAAGATGAACGGCCCGGTGATGTGCCGCATGTCGAACCAGGGGCGGAACGTGAGCGTGAGCTCCCGGAAGCGCGTCTCGTCCCACGGCCGCACCACGCGCGCCGTCCGGAGCACCTCGGCCTGGTCGCGCGAGACGTCGCGCGGGACCGGGAGCACGACGCCGAAGCCTCCGCCGGAGGCGAGCCCGCGCACGCTCGACCAGACGCCGCGCCCGTACAGCTCGGGGCTCCCGAGCAGGATCGACCGCTCGACCCCCGGGACGCTCGCCGCGGCGCTGTCATGCACCGCGCCGACGAACCACTTGCGCGGGACGAGCGGCACCTCCATCTCGCCGTGCGAGTACCAGGCGAAGGCGAGCTTGCCGCCCGCCCGGCTCGCCGCGTCGGGCTCGATCACGGCCGCCGTGTACTCGAAGGTGAAGGTCGGATCGCGCAGCGTGAGCCCGGGGAGCGTCGGGGGCGCGGGGACGTCGAAGACGGCCTCGTCTTCCTCGTCGGACCACGCGCCCGGCGCCGCGGCCAGCGCGGACGCCGGCCGCGCGCACGGCCAGAGCGAGAGCAGCGGCACGCAGCGCAGCAGGAGCCGCATCACCGCGCGGGCGAGGCGCCCGCCGGGCGCGAGAACCCGCGCGGGCGGCCTCGTCGCCACGCAGGGAGGGCTACTTCGACCCGAGGCCGAAGTCGTTCGCGGTGACGTAGAGCATCAGCCCGAGCAGCATGAACACGCCGACCAGGTGGATGTGCGCCTCGACGCGCGCGTTCGGCCGGCGCCGCGTGGCGGCCTCGTAAAACAGGAACATCAGGCGGCCGCCGTCCAGGGCGGGGAACGGGATCAGGTTGAACGCGCCGAGGTAGGCCGAGAGCACCCCGAGGAACTCGAGCGCGTGCGGCAAGCCGCGCTTGGCCGCGTGCGCGGTCTCCCCGATCATCCGCGCCGGGCCCCCGAGCTCGCCCTCGATCTTGCCCGTGAGGACCTGGCCGAGCCCGACGACGAGGTCCTGCACGACCTTCGGCGGCATCTTCAGCGCGAGCAGCGCGGCCTCACTCGCGGTCACCGGCACCCGCTGGACCGGCCCGACGGGGATCACGCCGATCTTGCCCGAGCCGCTCTCGTTCGCAGGCGTGACCTTGGCCTCGACGCGCTCGCCCGCGCGCTCCACCACGAGGTCGAGCGGACGGCCGGGGCTCCTCGAGATGATCTCCGCCATCTTCTCCCAGTCGCGGACCGGGGTCCCGTCGATCTCGACGATGCGGTCGCCGTCCTTCAGGCTGGCCGCCGCCGGCATCCCGGCGACCACGCCGATGTCGGTCAGGCGGTGGGGCTTGCCGCCCACCATCAGGCTCGCGAAGAAGAGGACCGACGCGAACAGGTAATTGGCGAGCGGACCGGCGAAGATCGCGGCGATCCGGCCCATCAGGCTCGCGTTCGCGTAGCTGCCCTTGTCCTCGGGATCGACCTCCTCGAGGGGGTTCATCCCCGCGATCTGCACGTACGCCAGGAAGGGGATCATGGCGACCTGGAACACGGTGGGGCCGTGCTTCACCGGGTCGTGGCGAAAGAGCCGCACGCGGACCTTGTCCGCGGCGGTCGTGAACCAGTAGTACTGGTCCTTCGGGACAACCTTGAAGAAGGTGGGGCCGAAGCCGATCGAGAACTTCAAGACGCGCATGCCGTAAGCGCGCGCGGCGAGAAAGTGCCCTCCCTCGTGGACCACCATCAGCAGGGCGAGACCGAGGATGCCTACGAAATACCAGCCGACCATCTCCGGCTAGTCTAACCAGGGCGGGCCCTGTCCGCACGTGCCCGATGTCCGCGCCGTACGCCCGCCCCGGCGAGATGCCGCCCGCGGCGGAGGCCGTGCGCTCCCGCCGGCCCCGGATGCGCCAGGAGAGCGCGACAGCAGGGCGGCACCCGGGGCGGCTCAGCCCGCCAGAGGGCCAGAGCCGGCGGGGAGCGGCTCAGCCGACGAAGAACGAGACGCCGACGCTGAAGAAGGGATACCCGATCCGCATCGTGAGCGACATGTTGTCGTTGAAGTGGTAGCGGCCGCCGACCATGGTGACGAAGTCGAGCCACACGTCGTTGTAGAACCCGTCGGTACGGACGACTGCGCCGAGATCGGCGAACGCGCTCCACTGATCGGTGAAGAAGAAGTTCCACTGCATGGTGACCGGACTCCAGATGGTGAAGTCGCGGCGGCAGTACCTGCAGTTGGTGAGATCCAGCCCGAACGAGATGGCGACAGTGTTGTTGAGCTTCGGGATGAACGCCGGGTCGGCGAGCTCGATGCTCGCCCTGAAGCCGAGGCCGAACTCGGGGTCGCCGAAGCCGTTGTAGCGCCCGGGCCCGTACCGCCGCAGGCCGTAGTCGCGGTGCATGAAGACGAAGTCCCCGTGCGGCTCGAGCTCGGCGAAGTAGCGGGGGTGATCGTTCGGATTCTTGATGTTCGCCTGCGCTTCGGGCGCGAGCGTGAGGAGGGTGGCGCCGGCTAGAGCGACGCTCACGAGCGAGGGCAGCGCTTTCATGAGCTCTTCGTACCAAAGGAAGGGCAGCGACGGAAGCAAACGGGCACGTGTCGGCTGCATGACGGCCGCCGCTGGAAGGAGATGTCGCACCTCGCTCGGCGCGCTGCGCGCGATGCGGGCCGAGCGCGCGCGGGCCCTGGCCGAGGCGCGCGCTCGTCTGGCTGAAGCGCGCGCTTTGGGGTAAGCCGGGGTAGCCGAGCCGAGCGCCGCACGCGCGGCGCACCTCGGAGGGGCGGCCTTCCCCGGAGCGTCGAGATGAGAGGATCGACAAGCGTCATCCAGCTGGCCCGTGGCTGCGCGCGCATCGGCGGCGCGCTCGTCGCGGTCGCCGCGCTTGCCTGCAGCGGCACGATCCAGGTCGCGGGGCCGCCGCCCGAGGACGCGGCGCCCCCGCCGGCGCAGGCGAAGAAGCCGCCCACCCCGGCGAAGACCCCCGAGGCGCCAGAGCCGCCGGCGCCCACTGCAGCCGAGCCGTTCGTGACCACGCGGGACTCCGACGAGTGGGTGCGCCAGACGCTGAAGCTGCAGGCGCGCTACGAGCGCGTCCTCGTCGTCGGCGCGCCGGCCCCCGCCGCGATCCGCGTGGCCGCGCTCGATCTGAACGCGCGCGGCGCTGCGGCCGAGCCGCGGGAGCTCCCTGTCACACGCGCGTTCGCCACGCTCCAAGAGGCGGCGGACGCGGCGCGCGGCGGCGACCTCATCGCCGTGTTGCCCGGGACGTACGCGGGGTTCTCGATTGGCGACAAGCCGAGCGCCGGCCAGGAGCGGTACATTCATTTCAAGGCGATGGGGAGCCCGGGCGAGGTCGTGATCAACCGGGGGTGCGCCGCTGACCCGAACTGGATGATCTACCTGAAGACGGCGCACCACGTGGTGATCGATGGCTTCAACATCGCCGGGAGCAGCGAGCCGGGCGCGCCGCGTGCGGGCACGCCGCGCGCGGGCATCATGGTGGACGGCGCGTTCGGAGAGACCGGCAGGCTCGCGCACCACATCGCCATCGTCGGCAACTTCTCTCATCACCATCACACGTGGGGGTTCCACTCCACCGACAGCCACACGGTCCTCCTGCAGGACAACCTGTTCGCCCTCTCCGGGCGCGAGCACGGCGCTTATGCGTCCGACGGCTCGGACAACTACGTGGTTCGTCGCAACGTGTTCTTCGGCAACAACGCGGGCGGGTTCCAGGCGAACCTCGATCCGGAGGCGTCGCTCGAGGAGGTGATGAAGCACCCCTCGTTCCGGAGCTATCCGCCGATGGAGCCGACCCGCGCCTGGGCCGCGGGGTTGATGAAGCTCGCCACGGACAGGTTCGGCGAGCACGGGTTTCCGGACGGCCGCGGCGTCAACTTCATCATCGAGCAGAACGTGATGAACGGCAACGGTCGCATCGGCGGTGGGGCGATCAACCTCGCCGGGCTGTCGGATTCGCTGATCCAGAACAACCTCGTTTACGCCAACCTCGCCCACGGGATCGCGCAGTGGGACAACGCGAACCCGTTCGACCGGGCCTACGTGGAGCCCGGTCCGCGCGCTCCGGAGCAGGTGAGCGGCCCGGAGGCGCTCCCGCTGTGGGGCTGCCGCAACAACCTCATCCGCAACAATACCGTGATCATGAACGCGAGCGGCCGGGCCGCGCTCCAGTGCGGCAACGGGAGCTGGGGCTGCCGGCTGCGGAACAACATCTTCGTCAACGACGCCGCGTCGTCGATCGAGGTGCTGAGCACGGGCATCTACCGGTTCGACGCGGGCAACAACGTGGTGACCCAGGTGAGCTACGGCGGGATGCCGGACGGCCTGAAGCGCCTGGCGGCGGCGCTGCCGGAGACGCGGGCGATCACGGGCATCACGCGCGCGCGGCTCGCCGCGGAGGTGGTGCGCGCGGGCGAGGAGCCGTGGGTGATCCTCGAGGGGGGCTGGTGGAAGCTGAACCCGAGCCGCCCGGATTTCAGGCCGAAGCGGTCGTCGAAGATGCTGCTCGGGCAGGGCGACCCGCGCGAGGTGCCCCCGCGGGATCTGCTCGGCGTGGAGCGCAAAGGCGCGGAGCTCGGGGCCCTGTCGCCGGGGCCGGGCTGAGGGGAGGCGGCGGCGCAGGTGTCAGGGCCGCCGGCCGCGGCGGCCGGGGCTATGACGAGCTGGCGGGGCGCATCGGCGAGGCAGGGAAGGCAGGCGGCAGCGAGCGCCGCGAAGCCGCGGCTCTGCCAGGCGCAGGCGCCCTCGGGCACGACCACGACGGCTATGCCCGGGCGCGCTGAGATGCCAACGGACGCTGGAATGGTGGCGACGCCCCCGCGAGCGTGGGCGCTTGCGAGCGAAAAATGTTGCCGGGGGTGAGAAACAGGCGAACGATCGCGCCGCGTTGGGGCAATGACGTGGAGAATGGCCGCGGCGTGCCCAAGGAGAATGGCGATGCGCAGCAAGACTTCTTCTTCGATTATCGTGTTCAGTATCGCGGCGTTCGCGGCGTGCTCCGGGGAAACGACGGAGAACCCCGGCGGGGGCGGCGGGAGCGGCGGGGGGACGACCAGCACTACGACGTCGAGCACCACGACGACGACCACTGGCTCGGCCACGAGCTCGACCACAGCCGCGTCGACGACGGCGGCATCGAGCGGTTCAGGCGGTTCGGGCGGAGGGGCGGGACTGACCGAGTGCGAGGAGGCGTGCGCGAAGGTCGAGGAATGCAGCGATCTCAGCTGCGAATCCCTTTCCATCAACTGCTCTGAACCGGGCTACGAGTGCGCTTCACAGTGCATCCTCGACACAGCGTGCGAAGACCTGAACGTCACGAACACCGACCTGCTGATCTGCCTCGGCAACTGCGACGCCGGCGCTGGGGGCGGAAACGCTGACGCTACAGCATGCCGGTCCTGCGCCATCGCGAACAGCTGTCTGACCCTCTGCGCGCTCAGCGGCACATGCCAGAGCTGGCTTGAGTGCGCTCAGGGGTGCTTCCAGAACGACCCGCAACCCACCTGCTTCGACGCGTGCGACACGCAGTTCCCTGGCGCCGAGCGTCAGTTTGACGCCGTATATAGCTGTGCGTGCACGAACTGCGATGAGAGCTGCGACACGGTCGCGGCTCCGTGCAACTAAGCATCCCGCACGGTGCGTGAGGGCGGCTCTGCGCACGTGAGCGCCCTCATCGGTCTCCTCGATCGCAGGGAAGCTTGAAGAGCGGAGGGCGATAGCCTCCAGCCAGACCGCCTGCCGCGTGTGCACTCCCCGCGTGCCGACCACGCAGCCCCGCGAATCCCCTCCGAACTCTCCTGCCACACAGCCCCCACGCTCGCGACGCCTTGCACTGCCTTGAAAATCGCGAGCCAAGTGGTTAAATTTCATAGAAGGAATAAGGGAAGTAGGAGAATAGCGGGACGACACTTCCTCTTCTTCCCTTGGCGGCCTTGGTGGCATGGCGGCTTTTCTGCCGATCCGGGGCAACGTCCTGTAGCAGTGCTACCAGTTCGCGTTACAAACTGCCCGAGACACGCCCAATCCCGAGCTCCCCGATGCTCGTGTGACACCGGGATACCTACCTTGTTGGTTCATCCCTGCCAGGACCCCGGCAGGTCGTTGGACTCACACTCTGGACAAGTTCCGCCAACCTAAATTGCTGTGCGGACCCACGACCGCCGATCACACGAACAGCGCTCTCACGGAACAAGTTTCGCAAGAAATGCGTCCATTCCTCCGTTCGTCGTCAGAGTGCCGGTGCCAAGCTCGATGGTTCCTGAGAACGACCCCGCGAGCATCGGCTCCCCCAAGGAAGTAAGAGCCATACCGGCCAATCGGATGTCAGAGAACCCATCGATCTTCCTGGACCAGGACAGCTGGCCAACCCTCGAAAATTTGGCAAAAAACACGGAGCCGGAGTCGCTCTCGGAAGAAAGTTCGGCGCCTCCGAAGCGAACTACCGTATCAAAACCACCTTGTACATATATATCGCCATCACCATCGATTGCCACATGGCCCCCCAGCTGCTCCCCCTCGCCGCCCAGCCACAGGCTCCACTGATACCGGTCACCTGAGTCCATCTTGAGCAAAAATCCATCTCGGCCGACGGCCTCAAAATCGCCGTCACCCATGTCATCAAGAACCCCGTTGAAGCTGCCGGACAACAAGACACCTCCAACGCTATCCAAGGCCATACCGCTCACAAAGTCACTGCCGGTTCCGCCGATACGTCGCTGCGAGGATATTGCTCCGTCAGGCGCGAATCGAACGACAAATATGTCTTGACCATCAGCCGCGCGCAATGCGCCCAAACCGAAATCTACACTACCATAATACTCACCGACAAACACAATACCCCCATCGTCATTCACAGCGAGATGTCGACCATACTGAGGCTCGGAGTCGCCAAACACTTTTACCCAGGCCCCGTCCGCGACCGCCCCCGATCCATCCGAAGCACGTATCCTCGCAAGAAACACGTCAGTACTCGCTCCATCCGCAAACAGGATAGAGTCTCCAAAATTAATGTACTGACAAAATTCCCCTGCAACGATCAAACCATCGGACCCCGCAGCAACGATCGAATGCACGGCCGGAAAGGGCAGGGAACACAAACCAGAAATATGCTTTGACCAAACAGGCTCACCCAACGAATCAACCTTGGCCAGGAACACGCCACGGTCAATCGACACCCCATTCAACTCAAATGGGCCCGAAGTGATACCCGAGAAGAAGACATTTTCTTCCGCATCAACACCGATCGCAGTTGGCCACTGCATATCAGAATTCCCAAACGCTTTAGCCCAGACAACAGTTCCATCCCCGGCAAACTTAATCAAGAATATATCATCTGCCCCCGACGAAGAAGCCAAGACTGTCCCCCCGAGAACGACGTCTCCGTCAAAAGTTCCGATGACGTAGCTGTTACCGGACGAATCAATCGCCACCGCAGTCGCGGTCTGCGGCGCCTCGTTCCCGAAGCTCGTCACCCACTGGGCGCAATCCTTCCCGTCGCAGTCCTCATCCTCCGTGCTCGCGCACGTCTCCACCGCCGGCGTCACCTCGCCCTCGCACGCCTCGTACCCGGAGCCGTCCTGCTTGCACGCCTGCGTCCCGGCCTCGCAGATCCCGGCGCCCTTCGTCCCGCGGGGCCCGGAGTAGCACTCGATCACGCTCTCGGGCTCGCACGTGGAGCCTCCGCCTGTCCCCGTCGCCGTCGTGGCGTCCGCGGGTGCTGCGTCCTCGAAGTCGTCGAGGCCGAGCACCAGCCCACAACCAGATACGGCCATGATGCCGGCACCTGCGAGACATCGGAGCGATGTGCGGATTCTCATGCGCGCCATCGTAGTGCGAGAAACGCGGAGCGTCAGCCTGAGCGCTTCGCTCAAACCGTTGCGTCGAGACGAGACCACCGCTCCGCCGATCGAGCGCGACCGGCTCCTTGACTTCGAGGCTTCGCCTACCCTCAGCGTGACCTCACTTACCACGACGCGGACCCACGGGAGAGGCGCGGCTGCGCTGACGTGCGTGGCGAAAAAGAGCGTGCCGCAATCCCACCCGGCCGCGCGCGGAGCGCGTGTACACTCCGCCCCGTGCCGTCTGCGCCGCCCCGCGATCGCCTCCGGGCTCGCCTACCGAAGAGATCCTCGCTGCCCCGACGTCGCCCGTCACGCCCCGCAGGTTCAGCCTTGCTCGCCGCCCTGGTATGGCTCACGGCGTGCTCCGTTCCAAACGACGGCGGCACCAGCCCGGCGAAGAAAGCGGATGCCCCCGGGGAACCCCACATGACGCCCGTCGCCGAGAGGATGGCTCCCACCGCAGCTTCCTCGCTCACGGCGCCAGCATCTGCCGGCAGCGCGCACGCCGGCTCAGGCATCCTCAGCGGCTCAGCCCCCGGTCCCACGCCGACCGCGATCAGCCCGGGCGCCGCCCCCGCGGAGACGCCCCCGCTCGGCTCGACCGGCGCCCCGCCGCTCGCCCCTCCCGCCCCGCCGCCCGGCCCCTGCCCCGCCGACATGGCCCTCGTCGGCGGCTTCTGCATCGATCGCTACGAGGCGCACCTGATCATCGACGCCGGCGGAGAGCTCGCCGTCCACCCGCACTTCAAGCGCCCCGAGCCGGGCGTCCGGTACCTCGCCCGCAGCGCGGCCGGCGTCTTTCCGCAGGCGTACATCAGCCGCGTCGAGGCCAAGGCCGCCTGCGTCGCCGCCGGCAAGCGCCTCTGCACGCGGCGGGAATGGCAGCGCGCCTGCCGCGGCAACGGCGCCCACCGCTACCCCTACGGCCCGCGCGGCGAGCGCGGGCGGTGCAACACCGGCAAACCCCACCTCCTGCGAGAGGTCTTCGGCGAGCACCCGCCGGGCGGGTGGAGCTACGAGCGACACTTCAACAGCCCCGACCTCGACCAGAAACCAGGCTTCCTGGCGAGGAGCGGCGAGCACGCCGGCTGCACCAGCGAGCTCGGCGTCCACGACATGGTCGGGAACCTGCACGAGTGGGTCGGCGACATGGTCGATGACGAGCTCGTGATGCGGATGAGCACCGAAGGCGTCGAGCGCCGCGATCAGCCGTGGCACGAGGGAAACGGCGTGTTCATGGGCGGCTTCTTCAGCACGACCAGCGAGCTCGGCCCCGGCTGCTACTTCACCACCATCGCCCACGAGCCGACCTATCACGACTACTCCACGGGATTCCGCTGCTGCGACAGCGTCGAGCTGCCAGCCGCTCCGGGGACGACCGACGCGAGCCGGCGAGACGGCGGCGGCTGACAGCGCGGCCGGCCACGACGCGCGGCTCGGCGCCGAGGTCCCCGGCACCAACAGGCCCCGGCGAGCTCGCCCGCGGCGCGATCCCAGCGACGCTGCGCCCGAGGACGGCTGCGGCGCGCTCATCACGGGCAGCCCTCTCGGAGGATCGCCCGTCGATTCCTGCCCGCGCCAGGAACAGAGCGCCTCCGCCAGATGTCCTGCCCTCTCGATGACCACGAGCGCAGCGACGACCCTCGAAGACGCTCGCGCGATCACAAGGCTTCGCCCCCGCCACGGCCGGTGGGCCGCGGCAGCCGCGGCGCTGCTCCTCGCCGGCCTCGCGGCCATCGGAGCCTGCGTCAGCCAGCCCCTCGTGGCGGCGCTCCCGCCGCCCGCTCCGGCGCTCTCCGCGGACCCCGCACGCATGGAGCGCGACGTCCGGAGGCTCGTGGAGGAGTTCCGCCCGCGGGGCCACCGGCAGATCGCGCAGCTGGACCGCGCCGCGGCGTACCTGCGCGACGAGCTCAGCGCCGCCGGAGGACGCGTGACCGAGCAGCTCTACGATGTCGAGGGACGGACGTATCGCAACGTGCTCGCCCGGTTCGGCCCGGATTCGTCGACGCGCGTCGTGGTCGGCGCCCACTACGACGCGGCGGACGACTTGCCCGGCGCCGACGACAACGCGAGCGGCGTGGCAGGGCTGCTCGAGCTGGGGCGGATGCTCGGCCGCGCGCCCCTCCGCGGCGACGTCGAGCTCGCGGCGTTCACGCTGGAGGAGCCGCCCTATTTCCGGTCTGCGCACATGGGCAGCGCCCATCACGCGAATGCGATGCAAGCAGCAGGCGTGAAGGTCCGGGCGATGATCAGCCTGGAGATGATCGGATATTTCACCGACGAAGAGGACAGTCAGGCGTTCCCGCTGGCGCCGCTCTCCATGCTGTATCCCACGAAGGGGAACTTCGTGGCCGTGATCGGCAACCTGGAGGGGCTCTCGCTCGTTCGCACCGTCAAGGGGGCGATGCGCGGCGCGACCGATCTGCCCGCCTATTCCCTGAGCGCTCCGGCGCTCGTCCAGGGCGTGGACTGGTCCGACCACCGGAGCTACTGGGAAGCGGGTTATCCAGCGGTCATGATCACGGACACGGCGTTTCTGCGCAACCGGCGTTACCACACCGACAAGGACACGCCGGATACGCTCGACTACGCACGCGCTGCAAAGGTCGTCACCGGCGTGGCCCAGGCCGTCCTCGCGCTCGCGAACGAGTGAGCGCGCTGCCGTCGCCATGCCTCACGCCGCGAACATCCGATCGAGCACCGCCCTCGGCGCGCCGCCCTTCAGGGTCGCCTCGAGCGCCTCGAACACCCCCGCATCCACCTTCCGCGCCTTCGCGAACGCCACGACGCGCGGGATCAGCGGGATCGCCTCCACCCGCAGCCTGGCCTCCGCGACCGCCTCGTCGAGCGTCCGCCCGCGCGCGAGCGCCTTGCCGAGCACCACCTCGGGGCGGCTCTCGAGCCGGATCGAGGCGAGCAGGTCGCCGTAGCCGCCGAGCCCCAGCATCGTCCGCTCCTCCGCGCCCGCCGCGGCCGCGACGCGGGCCGCGCTGTCGACCGCCCTCGAGATCAGCGCGGCGAGCAACCCCGGCCCGGCGCCCGCCTGCTCGGCGAAGCCGACGCCGACGGCGAGGCAGCCGACCAGCGCCGACGCCCACTCCAGGCCCTGGAGATCGGGCGTCGTGTAGACGTGGAGCGCGTCCGACTGGAACGCCGCGGTCACGGCGGCGTGGACCTCCGGGAAGCGCGAGCCGCACACCATCGCCGAGGGGCGGCCCTCCCGGAGCTCGTCTTCCTGGACCGGGCCGCCCAGCGCGCCCACCCGGCGCGCCGGGGTCTCCTCGCGCACCAGATCCGAGACGGTCTTCAGCGCCTCGCCCTCGAGGCCGCGCACGCCGTGGATCACGAGGTGCGAGCCGTCCATGTGATCGCCGAGCGAGCGCAGCGCCGTCCGGGCCGCGTTCGACGGCACCGCGATCACCAGCAGCCGCGCCCGGGCGACCTCCGCGTGGTCCCGCACGATCCGCGGGCCGCCTTTGATCTGCGGCTGCTCGCGGCGGGAGTACAGGAGGACCTCCGCGCCGGTGCGGCTGGCCGCGAGCGCCAGCGCCACGCCCCAGAAACCGCCGCCGATGACCCCCACCGAAGGCGCCGGAAGCGCGCTCCCCGGGGCGCTCACTGGCCACCCCCGGCGCCGTTCATCGAGCCCACGTGCGCGTCCGCAGCGCCCGCGCGGGACGAGGCCGGTGAGGACGACGAAGCGGACGAGGCCGAGCCCCGCGGCTCTTCCAGGGGCGGCGGCGACGAGGCGGGCTCGAGCGGCGGGAGCGGCGGCTGGACCTGCAGGCCGGAAGGGACGCCCGGCGGGGCGATGACGTCCCACGCCACCCCGTGGGCGGCGAGGCGGTTCTGGTAGTAGAAGAGCAGGTTGGTGTCGCAGATCGCGATGCCGTCGGGCCGCGAGTCGAGCACCGGCGACGAGTGGTAGCCCGCGAAGGCGCGCAGCGCGCGCTCGACGATGTCCCCGCCCGAGCCGAGCCGGACGTCCTCGCCCAGCACGATGCACCCCCGCTGCTCGAGCGCGCGCAGCCGATCGCAGAGGGCCACGACGTCGGCCGCGAGGTCGTCGCGCGGCACCGTGAGCACGTCGCGCTGCCGGAGCACCGTGAAGAGATCCGCGGCGGGCGCCTGGCTGCGGAGCCGGGCGAAGCTCGCCGCCGCGACGACGTGCGTCGCCATCACGACCGTGTCGCGCGCGTACGCCCGGCAGATCTCCTCGCCGAGCTCGCGCGCGTACTGGGCGTCGCGCGCCGCGTCGATGACCGCCTTGCCGCCCTGATCCTTCACGTAGCTCGCCGGATCGACCTCGCGACCGCGGGCGTCGAACGAGCGGCCGAGCTCGTCGACCCGGTTGCCGAACGGATCGAGCGGCTCGGAGAAGCGGATGACCACCGCCGCGTTCATGGCGAGGAGCTTGCGCAGGAACGAGGCGATCCGGCCGATGCGGCTCGACTCGTCGTCCTCGATGATGAAGCGGCCCTTGCCGGCCTCGGAGAGGAAATCGGCGATCAGCGTCTCGGCCTCGAGCGTGATGAGGTAGTTGATCGTGGCCGGGACGAAGAAGACGCGGCGCTCGCGGCCGCTCTGCAGCGTCCGCGTGTAGGCCTCGAACGCGCTGCCGACCAGGCCCAGCTTGAGCTTCCGCTCGATGCCGCCCGAGCGAGACCGCGTGCCCCCCGGGAAGAACAGCGAGTGGTAGCCGCGCTCCAGGAGCACGCCCGAGTACGTCTTCAGCACGTCCTTGTAGAGGTTGTGCCGGATGCGCCGGTCGACGCGGTAGGCGCCGAGGTTGTGCATGAAGAACGAGAGGACCGGGTTCGTGAACAGGTTCTTGCCAGCGCCGTACGTGGCGGGCGGCAGGCCGGCGCGCTCGAGGGCATAGCCGAACACGATCGAGTCCATGTTCGACAGGTGGGTCGGGACGTAGACGGCCGTGCCGCGCTGCACGAGCGAGCGGAGCTTCGCGAGCGGGCCCTCCACGAGCACCCGGTCGGCCAGGAGCTCGAGGCTGACGAGCTTGAGCGGGTCGCGGACCACGGTCATGAGCTTGCGCGGCGCGAGCAGCGCGCTCACGACCGGCGGCAGGAGCCGCGACGACAGCTGGTAGACGCGCCGGTCGAAGTTCCCCGCGATGTCCCACGCGTACTCCTCCGAGAGCTCGCGCAGGCGGCGGCGGCGCTCGGCGTCGTGCATGCGGCCGAGCGAGCGGGCGAGCCGCTGCCACTCGGCGAGCTCGCGGATGTCCTGCGGCTTCCGGGACCCCTCGAGCCGCTTCGCCTCCTGATACGCCGCCTCGTTCATGGCGAGCAGCGGATCCCTCGTGGAGCCGACGACCCGGTCGACCACGGTGCGCACGATCTCGTCGCGCGCGTCGTTGAACCCGAAGATGGGAGCGCGGGAGTCCATGGGCCTAGTCGTATAGAAATCGGACGGCGGGCGCGAGCGGAATACGGCCGCGCGCGACGCCGAAAGTCAGCGGTAATCGTCCTTCGCGCGACGCACGGCGGCGAACACGTCGGACGGCGCGGCCCCCGGGAAGCGCGCCTGCAAACGCGGCTCGCCGCAGCGCAGGAACGGGTTCGTCGCGAGCTCGTCGGCCATCGTGCTCCCGACCGTGGGCTCGCCGCGCTCCCGCGCCGCACGGGCAGCCGCGAGCTTCCTGCGGACAGCCTCGTTCTCGGGCTCGACCGCCTCGGCGAAACGGAGGTTGTTGACGGTGTACTCATGACCGCAGAAGACGCGCGTATGCGCCGGGAGCGCGGCGAGCTTGGAGAGCGAGGCGTGCATCACCTCCGGCGTCCCCTCGAACATACGGCCACATCCGGCGATGAAGAGCGTGTCTCCTGTGAACACAACGTCCTCGACGCAATACGAGACGGCGCCGAGCGTGTGGCCGGGGACGTGCAACGGCTGGAGCGTGAGGCCGGCGACCTGGACCGGCGTGCCCTCCTCGACCCGCTCCGTCTGCGCGGGAACGCGCCCGACGTCGCTCGAGTGCGCATAGACCGGGAGGTCGCCGTAACGCTCGCGGAGCGCCTCGTTGCCACCGACGTGATCGTGGTGGTGGTGCGTGTTGACGATGGCGACCAGACTGAGCTTCTCGCGCTCGAGCGCCGCGATGATCGGCTGGGCCTCCGAGGGATCGATGACGATCGCCTCGCGCCGCCCGTCCGCGGCCACGAGGTACGCGTAGTTGTCGCTGAGGCAGGGCACGGGGAGGATGCGCATGAGGCGTCGACTATAGCGGCGCCCCCGGCGAGAGCCGGGGAAAAGGTGCGCGCGGCGCGCGTGGATCGCGCATGAGCTCGAGAAAGTTTGAGAATTTTGCGACCGAACCGGCAAGTGGTCCCGAGCGGGACGGCGGGCGGCCTGGCGGAGATCCGCGCGGTGACGCGGGCGCCATGGTGTGGCAGAGGGGCCGGCATGACGTCCGCCGAGCCCTCCGTCCGCTACCGTATCGGCGTCGATGAGAACGGGCTGGGCCCGCGGCTCGGTCCGATGGTGGTGACGGCGGTCCTCACGCGCGTCACGGAGGCGGGCTGGCAGGTCGCCGGCCGCGCCCCTCGCGGCGCCCTCGCCCAGCGGCTCGGCGACTCGAAGCAGCTCGTGGCGCACGGGGATGTCTCGCTCGGCGAGGCCTGGGCTCGCGCGCTGGTCGCGCGCGGCTGCGGCCGCGCGGGGACGGCCAGCGGCGCGTCGTCGGTGGACGAGCTGCTCCACGCCGTCGCGCTCGAGGATCGCCCCGCGCTCCGCGCGCTCTGCCCGGGCCACGTCGAGGAGCAGTGCTGGTCGGCGGAGGGCGAGGCGTTCACCGCATCCGACGAGCTGCTCGGCGCGATCGGCAAGGACCTCGACAAGCTCTCGGAGAAGGGGGTCGAGGTCGTCGCCGTGCGCTCGGTGCTGCTCTGCGCGAAGCGGATGAACGACGGGGCGCGCGCCGGGAAGAACAGGTTCGTGCTCGATCTCCACGCGATGGAGCGCCTCGTCCTGGAGCTCCGCGGCCTCGCCGGCGCGGAGGTCTTCGCGGTGTGCGGCAAGGTCGGTGGCTTCGGCAAGTATGGCTCCGTGTTCGGCCCGCTCGCGGGGAGGATGCACGCCGTGCTCGAGGAGGGCCGCGCCCGCAGCGCCTACCGCTTCCCCGGCCTCGGCGAGATCGCGTTCGTCCGCGATAGCGACGCCTCGGATCTGTGCGTCGCGATGGCGTCGATGGTGGGCAAGTACGTCCGCGAGGCGCTCATGGAGCGGGTCGCGCGCCACTACCAGCGCGCGGTCCCGGGCCTGCACGGGGCGAGCGGCTACTACGATCCGGTCACGTCGGCGTTCATCGGGGCGACCCGCCTCGTCCGCCGCGCGCGCGAGATCCCCGCCGAGTGCTTCGAGCGGGGCGCCGGCGAGAGCGACGGCGAGAGCGACGCCTCGCTGGAGAGCGGCGGCCCGTAGCGCTGAGGCCGGCGCCGCGCGGGCCGCGCTCGCCGGGCGAAACCAGCGGGGCCGCGGGGCGTAGGAGGGTTAGGTGCGCTACCCTCGACAGGCCAGGTGCATGATGAAACGGCTCCGCGCTGCTGGTCTTCTCTTCGCGCTCGTCCTCATTGCGTGCGCCGCCGTGTTCGCGTGCTTTCGCGCCGGCGATGCAGGGAGGGCGAGCAAGGTGATTCCGGGGTCCAAGGAGGCTGTGACGATGTCGGACAGAAGCTATCGCAAACCGTCGGATGAGGAGCTGCGCAAGCAGCTCACGCCGCTCGCATACGAGGTCACCCAGCGCGACGCGACCGAGCCGCCGTTCCGCAACGCTTTCTGGGACAACCACGAGGCGGGCCTCTACGTGGATGTCGCGAGCGGCGAGCCGCTCTTCACGTCGCTCGACAAGTTCGACTCGGGCACCGGCTGGCCGAGCTTCACGCGCCCCGTCGAGCCGGAGCGCGTCGTGGAGCGCTCGGACAGGGGCCACGGGATGGTCCGAACGGAGGTGCGCTCCAAGGCCGGCAACTCGCACCTCGGGCACGTCTTCGAGGACGGGCCCGCGCCCGACGGGCTGCGCTACTGCATCAACTCCGCGTCTCTCCGGTTCATCCCGCTGGCTCGCCTCGAGGCGGAGGGTTACGGCGCCTATCGGGCGCTGTTCGAGGGCCGCGGCGGCGCGCCTCGGGAGCAAGCGAGCGCGAACGCCTGCGCCGTGCCGGCGCCGGGGGAGGCGCCTGGGTGCCAGACGACGCTGGAGACGGCCGTCCTGGCGGGCGGCTGCTTCTGGGGGATGGAAGAGCTCCTCCGGCAGATCCCCGGTGTCCTCGAGACGGAGGTCGGTTATGCCGGCGGCCGGACGAAGGCGCCGACCTATGAAGACGTGAAGACCGGATCGACCGGCCACGCCGAGTCGGTGCGCATCGTCTTCGATCCCGCGAAGCTGTCCTATGCCGAGCTGCTCGAGAAGTGGTTCTTCCGCATGCACGATCCGACGACGCGGAACCGCCAGGGCAACGACGTCGGTACGCAGTACCGCTCAACGATCTTCGTCACGACGCCCGAGCAGCGCCGCATCGCCGAGGAGGTGAAGGCGCGCGTCGACAAGAGCGGCAAGTGGCGCGCCCCGCTCGTCACCGAGATCGTGGAGGCCGGGCCGTTCACGCGCGCCGAGGAGTACCACCAGAAGTACCTGGAAAAATACCCGGCCGGGTATACGTGCCATTTCATGCGCGATTGATGAGGGCGGTGGCCCGCGCCGTCGACTCGATGGTTTCGTCGACGGCGCAGGCTGGTGATGCTCGAGAGCGGGCGGATCAGCGATTGGCGATGTGGATCGCGGCGCCCATGGCGTGGGCGGCGGCTTCCATCAGCGACTCGCCGAGGGTCGGGTGGGGGTGGATCGTGAGCGAGAGATCCTCGAGGAAGGCCGCCATCTCGAGCGAGAGGGACGCCTCGCTGATCATGGTGCTGGCCTCCGGCCCGACGATGTGGACGCCGAGCACCTGCTTCGTCTTCTTGTCGGCGACGATCTTCACGAAGCCCTCGGTCTCGTTCATGGCCATGGCCTTGCCGAGCACCGAGAACGGGAACTTGCCGATGCTGACCTCGAGGCCCTTCGCCTTCGCCTCCGCCTCGGTGAGCCCCACCGTGGCGATCTCCGGATCGGTGAAGATCGCGCCCGGGATCGCGACCCAGTCCTTCTCGGCCTTGTGCCCCGCGATGACCTCGGCGGCGATCTCGCCCTCCTTCGTCGCCTTGTGCGCGAGCAGGGGCGGCCCGCTGACGTCGCCGATGGCGTAGATCGACGGCACGTTGGTGCGGCAGAACTTGTCCGTGGGGACGAACCCGCGCTGATCGACCGTCACGCCGACCTTCTCGAGGCCGAGGCCCTTGCTGCTCGGCCGCATGCCGACGGCGACGAGCACGGTGTCGACGACGATCGTCTGCTCCTTGCCGTCGGACTGGATCTTCACCCCGACCGAGCCGTCCTTCTGCTTCTCGTACCCGAGCGCCTTGGCGTTCTTGTGGATCGTGCCGCCGCGCTTCAGGATCTTGCGCTCGACGATCTTGGTGCAGTCGGGGTCGACGCCCGTGAGCAGCTCCGGCAGCGCCTCGACGACGATGAGCTCGGCGCCGAACGCCTGGTAGACCATGCCGAGCTCGAGGCCGATGACGCCGCCGCCGATCACCATCAGCCGCTTCGGGACGCGGCGCAGGCTGACCGCCTCCTTCGCGCCGATGATCGTGTCGCCGTCGAACTTGAACGTCGGGATCTCGATGGTCGTCGAGCCGGTCGCGATCACGATCGCCTTGGTCGCCTCGAACTGCTCCACCGAGCCGTCCGCCCGCGTCACGTCCACGCGCTTCGGCCCCACGACCGTGGCGGTGCCGTTCACGACGTCGGCGCCGTTGCCCTTGAGCAGCGACCCGACGCCGCCGGTGAGCTTCTTGACGATGCCTTCCTTCCAGTCCTGCATCTTGTTGGCGTCGAGCTCGACGCCGCTGACCTTGATGCCCATCGCGGCGCCGGCCTGCGACTTCTCGTAGAGGTGGGCGGCGGAGATCAACGCCTTGGAGGGGATACACCCCCAGTTGAGGCAGACGCCGCCGACGTTCTCCTTCTCGATGCAGAGCACCTTCAGCTTGAGCTGAGCGAGCCGGATGGCGCAGGGGTAACCGCCGGGGCCGGCTCCGATCACGATTGCGTCGTAGGTCTTCATCCTTGTCCTTTTGTGCGCTTCGAAGACTGGAACTAGGGGCGCCGGGGTTCGTCAGGCAAGCCCCTCGCCGACAGCCCTGAGGCCGCGCCCGCAAACGCGAGCCGTCCCTGGGTGCCCGGGGCTTACACGACCTCGCAGCGAGGGGAAATCCCTCCCCGAGGTCAGCGCCCGCCGCCGTGCGGCGGCGCTTTCGGGGAGCGCAGGAGCTCTGCGCGCTGGTCGCGCAGGTGCCAGGGCAGCTCCGCGTAGACGTCGTCGAACAGCGTCTCTCGGGCAGGCGGGCCCATCGCCTCGACCTCGGCGACGGCGGCGGCGATCTCGGCGTTGAGCTCCGCCTCGAGGGAGGACTCCGCGGCGTCGTCGAGGAGCCCGCGGCCGGCGAGGTGGCGCCCGAGGCGCAGCAGCGGGTCGCGCTGCGTCCAGCGATCGACCTCCTCCTGCGACCGGTAGCGGCTCGGGTCGTCGCTCGAGGAGTGCGCGCCGACGCGGTAGGTGAGCGCCTCGATGAAGCTGGGGCCGCCGCCGCCACGAGCCCGCGCGACCGCCTCGGAGACGGCGCGGTAGACGGCGATGACGTCGTTGCCGTCGACCCGCACCGACGGCACGCCGTAGGCGCGCCCCTTGATGGCGATCGTCCTCGAGGACGTCTGCCGGTCCGTCGGCACGCTGATGGCCCAGTGGTTGTTCTGGCAGATCATGACGCACGGCGCCTTGAAGACCGCCGCGAAGTTCATCGCGCTGTGGAAATCGGGCTCGCTCGTCGCGCCGTCGCCCATGAACCCCACCACCACGGTGCTGTCGCGCCGCAGCTTCGCGGCCCACGCGGCGCCGACCGCCTGCGGGAGCTGCGGGCCGATGCAGCTCGACCAGGACACCTGGTTCACCTGCCGCCCGCTCATGTGCGACGGCATCTGGCGCCCCTGGAGGAGGTCGCCCGAGTTGCCGAAGACCTGGGCCACATAGGCGCGGAGCGGGAAGCCGCGCACCAGCATCATCACGCTCTCGCGCAGCGCGGGGAAGATCCAGTCCGTGGGCTCGACCGCGAGCGCCGTGGCGATCGGCGTCGCCTCCTGGCCGGTGCACGCGCCGTAGAAGCCGACCCGCCCCTGCCGCTGGAGCAGGAGCATGCGCGCGTCGAGCAGCCTGAGGCGCTTGATCTCGCGGTACGCGCGCAGCAGCAGCGCGTCGCTCAGGCAGGGGTCGGTCGCGGGATCCAGGGATCCATCGTCCCTGAGGACGCTGAGCAAGCCCTCGTCGGCCCCCTCCCCTGGTCGGGGCGTGGGCGCGTGAGGTGGAGGGGCGTCGGCGGCGGACCTCGCCGAGGCGCCGGGCGGCGTGGCTTCCAGCTCGCTCATGACCGGACCATACCGCGAAATGACCGCGCTCGCGGCCCCTTCGGCCCGCGGGGACGCCCCTCGCGCCCCCGCGGCGCGCCGGAGCGAAGCGGCTCACATCGCTCACGCACGAGCTCAGCCGAGCAGGACGCGGAACATCCGCTTGCTGTCCGAGAGGTAGTAGTAAGCGGCGCGGTCCGCGTCGCCCATCAGATCGAGGATGGCGCGCTCCATCTGATCGGGGCTCAGCGTATTGGACACTTCCCACGTGTCGGGCGTGACCTCGTCGCCCTGCCACGGTCCGGCGCAGAGCGCGACGAGGCGCGACCGGTTCGCCTCGTCGGCGATCGAGAAGGTGAGGATGTAATCGTGGTTGACGAAGCCGCTATAGAGCTTGTTGTCACGCGGCATCGGATCCCTCGGTGTCGTGGGCGCGATGCGCGGCGGCGCGCGCGCGACGATCGCGCCCCGCGGAGCCTCGATCGTCGCGCGCGCGCCCACGCCCGAGGCGACGGCGCAGGTGGGGCGCCCCCGGCGTCCTCACCGCGGGCCGGGCGGCAGCGGGGCGGCCGCCTCCTCGTCGTCGTCCTGCTCGGGGCGGCGCGCGCCGAGCGTGAAGACGTGCAAGAGGACCAGGCTCGCGCCGAGGAACACCTCCGACTTGCTCACGAGCTCGGCGCGGCGATGGACGCGCTCGAGCTCCATGCCGAGCTCCCCCTCGCCGCGCCGGACGCCCTCGCGGTGGAGCGCCGCGATGCGTGGGGTGAGCGCCAGGCCGACGTACGCGGCGCACCCGGCCAACACCATGGCGACGACCCGGCGCACGCGCGCCGCGCGGCCGGCGCCCTGGCGGTACGCGGCCCAGGTGCGCGCCACCTCGGCGCCGAGGAGGATCACCGCGGCGCCGAGCGCGAATTGATCGAAGCGCGCGAACGCCGCGCTCATCGCGTCACCGGAGAAGGGGGCCGGGGCGAGCCGGAAGACGAACGGGGCAGCGCAGGCGCCCAGCGCCACGATGCCGCCGACCCAGGCCCCCGCCGCGAGCGCGGCCACGCTCGCGGCCACGCGATCGATGAGGGAGCGGCGCGACGCGGCGCGCTCTTCGGGGCTCGGGGCGAGGTCCGCCTCGCTGAACTGGGCTCCATCGTTCATGCATCCACCTCGGCAGCGAGGGCGGCGAGCGCCTCCTCGACGGCCCCCTGATCGGCCTTCCGCTCGTCTCCCCGCATCGCCGCGATCGCGGCGCGGGCGGCCGAGAGGCGGGCGCGACCGGCGGCCGCGACGGCGAGCGTGCGCTTGTGGCGGTCCCACGCGCCGAGCTCGCCGAGGATGTCGCGGATGGCCCGCTCGTGGCCCATCCGCGCGAGCGCGACGCGCGCGTGCCAGCGCAGCGGATCGCGGCCGAAGCCGAGCCTCAGCCCGAACGCGCGCCGCTCCAGGGCGCTCCGGGAAGCGGCGAGGCCGAGCTCGCCGCAGAGCTCGATGGCCGCGGCCTCGTCCTCGCGATCGACCCCGTGGAGCTTTCCTCCCACGATCTCGGCGAGCACGGGGTGGCCCACCGGATCGCCGAAGCGCGCGGTGACGACCGCCGCCGCTGCCCGGACGAGCGGGGACGCGTGGCCGAGCAGCGCGCGGGCCCGCGCCATGCCCAACGGAGGCAGCTCGCCGCTGGACTCCCCCAGCTCCTCGAACATCCGCAGCGCGATGTGGCAGACGAGCGGGTCGTCGTCGTGGGTGGCCTGCATGACGGCCTCGATCGCGTCGGCCTGCTGGGCGCAGACGCGCGGGAACGCGATCACCGCCTGGAACCGCACCTCGGGCCGCTCGTCCGAGAGGGCGCGCCGGAGCCGGCCCGTGGCCCGCATGTCGCCGATCTCACCGAGCGCCGTGATCGCCATCTGCCGGACGTAGGGATCCACGTCCTCGACGGCGAGGAGCAGGGCCGGGAGCGCCTCGACGGCCTTCGTGTCGGCGAGGGCGATGGCCGCCGCCGCGCGGACCGCCGCGTGCTCATCGACGCGGAGCGCGCCCTCGATCGCGCGCACGACCTGCTCCCGTGCCGTCGCGGCATACGGGACGAGGTCGTTCACGGCCTCCGCGCGCACGGCGGGCTTCTGCGAAGCGACGTCGCGCAGCGCAGCCTCGAGCGTCCTTTTCGCGGGGGCCGGTCCGAACACGCGGCCAACGCTAGCACGGTCGATGCGCAAAGCCGGGCCGCACCGAGCGGCGCTCAGCCGCCGCCCGAGCCGCCAGCGCCGCCCGAGCCGCCAGCGCCGCCCGAGCCGCCAGCGCCGCCCGAGCCGCCACCTTCGCCGCCCGAGCCGCCGCCGCCTTCGCCACCCGAACCGCCGCCAGCGCCGCCCGAGCCGCCACCTTCGCCACCCGAGCCGCCGCCTTCGCCACCCGCGCCACCGCCGCCTCCCGCGCCCGAGGCCGTGTACGTGGGCCATTCCTCCGGAACTCCCGGCTGTTCAGGCGCGGCCCTGCACACCCCGGGCTCGCTCTCGGCGTCGCCCGGCGGCTCGCTCGACGCAGACGGCGGGTTCGGCAGGCAGGCCCTCGATCCTTCCGGCGTGGCGTCGACGATCGCGGCGTTGCGTTCGCCCGGCGCTATCGCTGCGGCACCCTGGATGTTGCCCAGCGCGACGCACGAGTAGCCGCTGCGGCAGTCGTCGTCCTCATCGCAGGTGGCCATGCAGAAGGTCCGCTCGAAGCGCGGCCAGCGGACGTTCTCGAGCTCGCTGCACGCCGGCTCGATCACCGGGTTGAACGCGACACAGACGCTGCTCCCGGAGCAGCTGTCCGGCTCGCAGTTGAAGACCGTGCAGTAGCCGCCAGGCTGCGTCCCATCGCAGAGGAGCTGCTGCTCTGCCTGCACGCAATCGAGCGACGAGGTGCACGGATCGCCGATCTGGGGGCCACATCCGGCGAGCAGCGAGGATGCGCCAAGGAAGGCGAGCAGGAGGGCGGGCTCGGTGAGGCGGAGCATCGAGGAGGCCGCTTAGTACCGGCAGGGGCGCCCGCGCGCAAGCGTAGGCCCACGACGCCCAGACGCCGTCCCGGAACCGGCGCTGGCTTCCGCCCGAATTGACACCTTGCGGTCAGGCCTCTACAAACGAGCGGACCGGGGTGACCCCGGAGAACGAAGCGAAGGCCATGGCGACTTACATCACCGAAGACTGCATCAACTGCGGCGCCTGCGAGCCGGAATGCCCGAACGAAGCCATCAGCGAGGGCGACGAGATCTATGTGATCGATCCGGAGCTCTGCACCGAGTGCGTCGGCTTCTATGATCACGAAGCGTGCCAGGCCGTGTGCCCGGTCGAGTGCTGCCTGCCCAACCCGCAGATCGTGGAGACCGAGGAGGTCCTCATCGCACGCGCCGTCCGGCTGCACCCCGACGATGGGGAGCTGAAGAAGCGGGCCGCCGCCAACGATTACCCCTCGCGCTTCCGCAAGTAGCGCGCCTCTTCGCGCACCATCGCGTCGCCTCTCCGGCCGCGCTTCCCATGCCTCCGTCGGCACCGTCGGTTCAATGCGGCGCCCGGGTCACACCGTGATCCGGCGCTGGGCCGCAGTGGTTCTCGCGGGTGCCTGCGCGGGCTGCCATGGCAGCGGTCCGCTGCTCCACCCGGCGCACGTCCTCCGTCCCGGCGCCGTGCGCCTCGGCGGCGGCCTGTCGGGTGACATGGTCGTCGCCGGAGCGGCGGACGCAGGGGCGAGCGCCACAGGCCCGGCGACGGCGGAGGGCGCCGCGCGGCGAAAGCTCTCCGAGATCACCGTGTCGCCCGGCGTCGCACCCTGGGCCAGCGCCCGCGTCGGGATCGAGGGCGAGAACGAAGCGGGGCTGACGTACACGGGGCGAGCCATCCGGCTCGACGGGCGCCACGCATTCCCGCTCGGCGACGCGGCCCTGTCGATCGGCCTCGGCGCCTCGGCGTTGCTCGCGGGCGGGCCGGGCCCCAGCGCAGAAGGGATCGACGTCCACGGCGCAGGGCTCGACGTCCCTCTCCTGCTCGGCTTCCGGTCGGACGCGGATCTCTACGCGCTCTGGTTCGGTCCCCGGCTCGGCTTCGAGCTCCTCGGCGGCGAGGTGCGGCTGCCCGCCGCCGGAGCGGCGCTCCGAGGACCGCTCGTCGACGCGTCGGGCCAGCATCTCCAGCTCGGGTTCGTGCTGGGCATCCGCGCGGGCTTCCGCCATGTGCACGTCGCGGTCGAGGCCACCGCGACCTACCACCACGCCGAGGGCGAGATCGCCGGCGATCCGGTCGCCATCGATCAGGGCACCGTCGCCCCGGGCGGCGGCCTCACGGTCACCTTCTGACACGGTCGAAACAAACGCAACGACGTTGCAACGTCGGCAAACGCCACGTTCGGAGCGTTCCCAGACGTAACCAAACGTAACAGGGCGTGACGAGCCGCGGCAAAGCGCGGCAAAGCGCAACAAAACGTAGCAAAACCTAGCAAAACGTAATGAGACGGATTCCCTGCCATTTTCGGTGGCAAGCACAGGCGCTTGCCCGGCCGGAGGACCCGTCTTAGACTCGGATCTATGCGTCCCCACGGCGCCCTCGCCGCTTCATGCCTGCTCGCCGGTGCAGCTCTCGTCGGCTGTTCGGCGCCTGTCGCGGGCGACGCGACGGAGGTCAACGGGGTGGTCACCCAGGGGGTCGTGCGCGTCGAGCGCGCGATCAACCTGAGCCGGGACGCCGCCGTGGCCGCCACCCCCGGTGAGCTCGACGAGGCCGCGCAGCCGAGCGCGGGCGCCGAGGGGGCGGGGGCGGTCACGAACGTGCTGGCGAAGTTCATGCGGCTCTCGTCCGCGATGGATCCCGAGCTCGCCGAGGGGGCCGTCGGGAAGCCGTTCGTCCTCCCCTCCGCCGGCAGCTGCATGGTCCTCTCGCCCGCCGCCGACGACGAGGCGAGCAACTTCAGCTCGCTCAGCCCGATCGAGCTCCTCGACGCGGGCGACGTGACGATGAAGACCGAGAGCACCGAGATGCCGCTCGCCGCCCGCGCGTTCCCGGACGTGGGCGCCCTGGTCTTCGGCGTGTTCTACACGTCGCGCGACGCCACCAGCGATCTGCCTGCGCCGGCGCGGTACGTGTTCGAGAGCTCCGGCTCGGGGCAGCTCGACCGGTTCGCGTTCGAGGCCGATGCCCCCGCGGGTCCCGAGGAGGTGCGCATCGGCGACGCCGAGCTGGCCGACGGCGTCGATCTCGACGCAGGGGTCGGCGCGGTCGTGCAGTGGCGCGCGGACGAGGGCGGCGAGGCCGGCCGGACGCGGGACATCATCTACGTCGACGTGACCTCGGCCCACGGCGCGACCGTGCGGTGCGCGTTCAAGGACACCGGGCGGGGCGTGATCCCGGGCTCCTTGCTGGATCCCTCGACGCTCGGGCCTCTGCCGGCGAACGCGACGCTCGCCGTGCACCGGACGCGGCAGGTGCCGTTCAACACCTCGGGGATCGACCTCGGCGAGGTGCGCTTCGACCTCTCCGTGAACGGCCGAGCGCGCATCGCCGCGCGCTGACGGCGCTCCGACAGACATCGGCGTGGCGTACGAGGATCTGCGACGTCGCGCGGCCGAGCTCGCCGCGATCGGGCAGCGCGATCGCGGCACGGCGCTCCTCGCGGCGGCCGGAGATCACGCGGGCGCCTCCGAGCTGCTCGAGCGCGTCTGCGACTTCGCCGGCGCGGCCCAGGAGGCGCTGGCAGCCGGGGACCCGGCCCGCGCCGCGCTGATGGCCGCGCTCGGCGGCGACGAGGCGCTCGCGCGCGAGGCGCTCGAGCGGATCGCCGCCACGTCGCCCCGGGACGCCGCGCTGCGCGTCGCCGCCGACCTCGCGGCGCGCGGGTTCTCGCGCCACGCGGGCGCGCTGTTCGCGGCGCTCGGCGCTCACGCGGCGGCCGCGGAGGCGTTCACCGCGGCCCACGACGCGTGCCGCGCCGCCGAGAGCTTCGAGCTCGCCGGCCGCCCCGCCGACGGCGCGCGGGTGCTCGAGGCCGCGCTCCGCCGCCGCCCGGGCGACGCGGCGGCGTGGCTCGCGCTGGGTGAGCTGCTCGCGCGCCACGGCCGCACGGAGGCCGCCGTGCGCGCGCTGCAGCAGCTGCCGCCCGCCGCCGCCGAGCGGGCCCGCGCGCTGCCGCTGCTCGGCCGCTGCCTGAGCGAGCTCGGGCTCGAGGACGCCGCGCGGACCGTCCGCGACGAGCTCGCCCGGCTCGAGCCGCCCGGCCAGGAGGCGCTCTCGTCGCGAGGCGCCGCTCCCGGCAGCGCCGCCGCGGGACCTCCTCCTGCGGGCCCCGCGCCCGTCGGGCCGCTCCTCTTCGGGCGCTACGAGACCCTGCGCGAGGTCACGGCCACGCCCCACGCGCGCGTGGTGGAGGCGCGCGACCGGATCACGGCGGAGCGCGTCGCCGTGAAGATCTTCGCGGGCGCGGCGTTCGGAGCGGGCCGCGACGCGCTCCTCCGGTTCGAGCGCGAGGCGCGCGCCCTCGCCCAGCTCCGGCACCCGAACGTCGTCGCGCTCCGCGCGTACCACCCCGAAGGGCCGGCGATGGTGCTCGCCTGGATGACGGGCGGGTCCCTGATCGAGCGGCTGCGGGGGGATCCGGTCACGCCCGCGCGCGCCGTCGAGATCGCGGGCGCGCTCCTGTCCGCGCTCGGCGAGGCGCACCGCCTCGGCATCCTCCACCGCGACGTGAAGCCGAGCAACGTGCTCTTCGACGAGATCGGGACGGCTCACCTCGCGGATTTCGGCGCGGCGCACCTCGGGGATCTCTCGTCCACCGCCACGGCGGGCGCGATCGGGACGTTCGCGTACATGTCGCCGGAGCAGCGCATGGGCCGACCGGCGACGCTGGCGAGCGATCTGTACGGCGTCGGCGCGGTGCTCGCCGAGCTGCTCACCGGAGAGCCGCCCGCCCCCGCCGTGCGCGGGCGGCTCGATCCCGCGCCGAGCGAGGTCCATCCGGACCTCACGGCGGCCCACGACGCGGCCGTGGCGGCGCTGCTCGCGGAGGACCCCGCCGCGCGGCCGGGCGACGCGTTCGAGGCGCGGCGCGCGATCACCGCGATGGCCTGGCCAGAGCGCCCGCGGCCGCGGCGGTCGCGCGCGAGCGGCCGGCCCCGATCGAGCGACGCGCCGCCCGCCACGGCGGCGCGGCTCGCGGCGACCCTGGAGGTCGGCGACGGCCGGGACACGGAGGGGCGCTGGCACGACGCCTGGATCGATCGCGACGTCCTCGTGCTGCAGCTCGACGACGCGACCCTCGCCCGGGCCCGGGCCTTCGCGCGCGCCGGCCACGCGGCCTTGACGTCCGTCCTCCGGGTCGATCTCGCCAGCGGCGAGGTCTGGGTGGCGCTGCCCCAGGGCCGCGCGCTCGCCGACGAGGCGCGCGCGCTGACCAGGGCCCAGCGCGCGCGCCTCGGCGAGGCCATCGCGGCGCTCCACGCGGCCGGAGGCGCGCACGGGTGCATCGACAGCCAGCACCTCTACGTCCACGACGGCGAGCTCACGCTGGCCTACCCGCGCGAGGCTCCCGGCGACGTGGAGGAGCTTGCGGCGCGGGATCTCGCGGCGCTCCAGGAGCTCGACAGGAACGCGCTGGACGAGCTCTAGCTCGATGAACCAGGGCGGAGGCGGCGCCACACGCGAGGCCCGCGATGCGCGGGCGCGGGGGCGTCCGGAGCGCCGGCTCAGTTCGGCGGAGACGGGGCGGGCGGCGGCGGCGAGATGCGCCCGCCGGGCGAGGTGCAGGCGCCCCCGTATTCGTCGCGCTTGGTGATGTCGTAGCAGCAGTAACCGTCGTCGTACTCGGGCTCGCTGTCGACCGACTCGACCTCGCCGCCGCACGAGTCGCTTCCGAAATAGGCGAGCGCCTCTTCCTGGGAGGGGCATGCCCCTTCGATCTCGGTCCATTCGAAGCACCCGACCTTGTCGCACCCCGTGGTCGCGAGGGTGAGCGCCAGGGCTGCGAGCTGGAGGGCCCGGACCGGACAACGCGCGAGGGCCGAACGGATCGTCGAGATCATGGATTCTCCCGGACACACGGGCGCTGCGCGCGCCCCGAGCAAGCATACTCCGGTTCGGACGAAGCCGGCTGCCCCGGAGAGGATCGAGCAGGCTCGCGTCGCGCGGCGGCGTGCGCCTCGCGTCGCCTCGCCGCGCGGCGCGGCGGACGCCGCGCCTTCTGGTCGATCAGGACCGGGTGGAGTACACGACAGCATGACGACCGGAGAGCAGGGGGCCCGGGTGGTGCGCGCGCCGCGGGGAAGCGAGCGGAGCTGCAAGGGGTGGATCCAGGAGGCCGCGCTCCGGATGCTCCACAACAACCTCGATCCGGAGGTCGCGGAGCGCCCCGACGATCTCGTGGTCTACGGCGGCACCGGGAAGGCGGCGCGATCGTGGGAGGCGTTCGACGTGATCGTCCGCGAGCTCCGGGAGCTCGCGGACGACGAGACGCTCCTCGTGCAGTCGGGCAAGGCGGTGGGCCGCTTCCGCACGCACCCGGACGCTCCCCGCGTGCTCCTCGCGAACTCGAACCTCGTGGGCCGGTGGGCGACGTGGGACGAGTTCCGCCGGCTCGAGGCGCTCGGCCTGACGATGTACGGGCAGATGACCGCGGGCTCCTGGATCTACATCGGCTCACAGGGGATCGTTCAGGGCACCTTCGAGACGTTCGTCGCCGCGCGGAAGGCGCACGCGGCGCGCGCCCCGGGCGGTGGGCGCTGGGTGCTCACCGCGGGGCTCGGCGGCATGGGCGGCGCGCAGCCGCTCGCCGCGACCATGGCGGGCATGGCCTGCCTCGGCGTCGAGATCGACCCGGCGCGCATCGAGAAGCGGCTCCGCACCCGCTACGTCGACGAGCGCATCGACGATCTCGACCGCGCCCTCGACGCCGTCCTCGAGAGCGTCCAGCGCGGGGCGCCGCGCTCGATCGCCCTCTGCGGCAACGCCGCCGACGTCTACCCGGAGCTCGTGCGCCGCGGCGTCACGCCCGACCTCGTCACCGAGCAGACCGCGGCGCACGATCCGCTCGTCGGCTACGTCCCGCCGGGGCTCACGCTCGAGCAGGCGGCGGAGCTCCGCGCCCGCGATCCCGGGGTGTACGTCGCGCGCGCGAAGGCGGGGATGCGGAGGGAGGTCGAGGCGATGCTCGCGATGCAGCGGCGCGGGGCCGAGGTCTTCGACTACGGCAACAACATCCGCACCTGCGCGATGGAGGCGGGCGCCGAGGACGCGTTCGCGATCCCCGGCTTCGTGCCGGCGTACGTGCGGGAGCTGTTCTGCCAGGGCAAGGGCCCGTTCCGGTGGGTCGCGCTCTCGGGCGATCCCGAGGACATCCTCGCCACCGACCGCGCGGTGCTCGAGGCGGTCCCGGGCGACGCCGATCTCCGCCGCTGGATCGAGCTCGCGGAGCAGAAGATCGCGTTCCAGGGGCTCCCGTCGCGGATCTGCTGGCTCGGCTATGGCGATCGCGCGAAGGTCGGGCTCGCCTTCAACGAGCTCGTCCGGACCGGCCGGGTGAAGGCGCCGATCGTGATCGGGCGCGACCACCTCGACTGCGGGTCGGTCGCGTCGCCGTTCCGGGAGACGGAGGCGATGAAGGACGGCTCCGACGCGATCGCCGACTGGGCGATCCTCAACGCGCTCGCGAACACGGCGGGCGGCGCGTCGTGGGTGAGCTTCCACCACGGCGGCGGCGTCGGGATCGGCAACTCGCTGCACGCCGGGATGGTGATCGTCGCCGACGGCACCGAGGCCGCTCGGCAGAGGCTCGAGCGGGTGCTCACCATCGATCCGGGGATGGGGATCATCCGGCACGCCGACGCGGGCTACGAGACGGCGTGCCGCGTGGCGGAGGAGAAGGGCGTCCGGGTGCCGCACCGGGCAGGGTGACCGGCTCCGCCGCGCCCTCGAGGGCGCGCAGCCGCGCGATCTCCTCCATGTAGCCGCGCCGCTCCTTCGCGAGCGGCGGCAGCTCGATCACCGCCGGCACGCGCGCGAGCCGCGCGTCGTTCGTGAGGCGCCAGAACGGCGCGAGCCCCATCTCCCCGTCGCCGACGCGCTCGTGCCGATCGACCCGCTGACCGAGCGCCGCCTTCGAGTCGTTCACGTGCATGCACCGCAGCCGATCCAGCCCGAGCAGCCGGCCGAAGTCGCTCCAGAACCGCTCGTAGCCGGCCTCGCTCCGGAGGTCGTGCCCCGCCGCGAAGGCGTGCTGCGTGTCGATGCAGACCCCGAGCCGCGACCCCTCCGGCCCGGCGCGCTCGATCATCGCGGCGACCTGATCGACGCGGTGGCCGAGGGTCGACCCCTGCCCGGCCGTGTTCTCGATGCACAGCTGCGCGCGGAGCCCCTTCCCGCGAGAGAGCACGATCGACAAGCTCTCGCCGATGCGGTCGAGGCCGACCTCCTCGCCGAGGCTGCGGGGCGCGCCCGGATGGAACACCACGAAGTCGATCCCGAGCGCGTCGCACCGCGCGAGCTCCTGGAACAGCGCTTCCCGCGAGCGCTCGAGGATCGCGGCGTCGTCGGCGCACAGGTTGATGAGGTAGCTCGCATGGGCGAGCGTCCGGCCCGCGCCGGCCCAGGCCGCGCGCGCGGCGCGAAACGCGGCGATCTGCTCCGCGCTCAGCGCCGGCTCCCGCCACTGGCCCGAGACCTTGGTGAAGATCTGCACCGCCTCGCAGCGGTCCTCCCCCGCCAGCGCGATCGCGCGGTGAAGGCCGCCAGCCACGGACTCGTGCGCGCCGAAGATCATGGGCCGCACTGCTTGGGGCGCTTCCCCGCCGCCGGCAAGGCATTGCCCCGAGCCCACCCGATCTGCCACGGCCCCCGTCATCCGCGCGCCACCGCGCGCCACCGCGCGCTCCCACGCGCTCTCACGCATGAAGGCAACGCCCGGGCCGCCTCGTCCGTCCCCTTGGGACGACGCCGATTCCGCGAACAAATCGAGCAAACCGTATGCCGGGAGGGCGCGAACCCCGGTTCGCGGCACCTCACCCTTGACGCGTTCCTGCCCAGGCGCGAATTGAGCGGCCTTCCTGGAGTCTCGATGAGCCATATGGGTGTTACGAACGGGGCCGGAGCCGGAGAGGCAGTGCCGGGGTCGCCGGGTGGGGCCAAGGGCGAGGAAACCGCGGCGGCCCCGCCGCTGGTGCCGTCGCACGTGCTCTCGGGCAAGCGGCTCGTGGTGGTCGGAGGGACCGGCTTCCTCGGCAAGGTCTGGCTGGCCATGCTGCTCGCGAGGTTCCCGGAGATCGCCCACATCTACCTGCTCGTCCGGGCCAAGGAGAACCAGTCGCCGGAGGAGCGCTTCTGGTCGCAGATCGTGACCTCGCCGGTCTTCGACCCGATCCGCGAGCAGTACCCCGGGCCCGCCTTCGAGGAGTACCTGCGGCAGAAGATCACGCCCATGAACGGCAACGTCGGCCTGCCGCTGCTCGGGCTGGGCGACCGCGTGGGGGAGCTCACGGGCACGATCGCCGCGGTCGTGAACGTGGCCGGCGTCGTCGACTTCAACCCGCCGCTCGACGAGGCGCTCGAGGTCAACGCGTTCGGCATCAGCAACCTCGTCGAGCTCGCGCGGACCCTCGGGGCCAAGGTGATGCACACGAGCACCTGCTTCGTCGCAGGCTACCGCTCCGGGCTCATCGAGGAGAACCACCCGGCCGAGATCCCCTTCCCCCGCGCCGCGGGCGAGACGTGGTTCGGCGCCGCCTGCCCGAAGCGGACCCTCGATCGGTCGCACTGGGATCCGCAGCGCGAGATCAGCGAGTGCCTCGACCTCGTGCAGCAGGCGCGCCAGCGGTGCGAGGACGCCTTCCGGCAGAGCGCCTTCCTCGACGAGGCCAAGGCCAACCTGGCCGCGCGCAGCGAGCCGTGCCGGGGCAGCGCGCTCGAGAACGAGCTCGCCAGGGTGAAGCGCAAGTTCATCAAGGACCGGCTCATCGAGGCCGGCAAGGAGCGCGCGCTCTTCTGGGGGTGGACCAACATCTACACCTACACGAAGAGCATCGGCGAGCAGGTCCTCGCGAGCTCCGGGCTGCCCTTCACCATCGTCCGCCCCGCCGTCGTCGAGACCGCCGTCGAGTTCCCGTTCACCGGCTGGAACGAGGGGATCAACACCTCGGCGCCGTACCTCTACCTCGCCTCGAAGGGGCAGGTGCAGTTCCCGGGCGACCACGACGTGCGGCTCGACCTCATCCCGGTCGACATGACCGCGAGCGGCATGATCGCCTCGCTCTGCGAGCTCATCGAGGGCCGCGCGCCCGCGGTGTACCAGTACGGATCGACCGACACGAACGGCTGCCGGGTAACGCGCTACCTGGAGCTCGCCGGGCTCTACAAGCGGCGGCAGGTGTTCGAGGGAAAGAAGACCTCGCTCTTCGACGTCGTGTCGTCCCGCTTCGAGCCGCGCGGGCTGACCCGGCAGCAGTACGGCGCGCACGGCGCGCGGGCCATCGAGGGCGCGCTCCGCGGCCTGGGCGGCCTGCTCAAGACGGCGAGCGTCGGCCCCGCCGCGGCCCTCCTCAAGCCGGCGGCGGCCGCGCTCGAGAACGCCGCCAGGACCGAGCAGAAGACGGCCACGCTCCTCGAGGTCTTCATGCCGTTCGTCGCGGAGGGCGACTGGATCTACTCCTGCGCCAACACGCGCGCGGCGATGGCCCGCATGCCCCCCGAGGAGCGGGCGCGCTTCGTCTGGGCGCCCGAGAAGATCGACTGGCGCGACTACATCTGGAACGTCCACCTCCCCGGCCTGGAGAAGTGGGCCTTCCCGCTCATGGAGGAGATGCTCCGCCGGGAGATCAAGCCGCTCCGGCCCTACGACAGCCTGGTCGACCTGCTCGACGAGGTCGCCGAGCGCTTCGATCACGCGCTCTCGGTGCAGCGGTTCGAGCAGGACGGGCTCTCGCGCACGAGCTACCGCGAGCTCCGCGACGCGGCCTGCATGACCGCCGCGCGCCTCGCCGCGCTCGGCGTCCGCCGCGGCGATCGCGTGGCGCTCTCCGGCGCGAACCAGCCGGCGTGGCCCGTCGCCTACTTCGGCATCCTCCGCGCAGGCGCTGTCGCCGTCCCGATCGATCCCGGGCTCGACGCGAAGGCGTTCGCGGACGTCCTCCGCTCGTCGACAGCGAAGGTCGTCCTCTGGGACAGCGGCGTGGAGCAGAAGCTCGGCGCCGACATGCGCGCGGCGCTGCCGAACCTGGTCGCCTTCGACATGGTCGGGTTCGCCGAGGGCCAGGTGCCCGACCTGGGCCCGGCGTCCGGCGACGGGCTCGCGCCCCCGGACGTGCGCGTGGGCAGCCAGGACGTCGCGAGCGTCGTCTACACGAGCGGCACGACCGGGGAGCCGAAGGGCGTGCTGCTCACGCACGGCAACTTCACGGCGCTGCTGGCCTCGCTGGCGCCGCTGTTCCCGCTCAAGGCGAGCGACCGCGTGCTCAGCGTGCTGCCGCTCCACCAGACCTTCGAGGTCACCTGCGGCCTGCTCCTGCCGCTGTCGCAGGGCGCGCGGATCATCTACCTCGACGAGGTCTCGGCCGATCGGGTGAGCGACGGGCTGAAGAAGGCGCGCGTCACGGCGATGGTCGGCGTGCCCGCGCTCTGGCAGATGCTGGAGCGCCAGATCGTCACCAGGGTGAAGGAGCAGGGGCCCGCCGCGGCCACCGCGTTCAGCTGGGCCATGGAGCTGAACCGCATGCTCGGCAAGCGCCTGGGCCTGAACGCGGGGCGCCTCTTCTTCGGCAGCGTCCACGACGCGCTCGGCGGCAACGTCCGCTTCCTCATCTCGGGCGGCGCGGCGCTCCCCAGGGACACGGCCGCCGTGTTCAAGGGGCTCGGCCTGCCGCTCGCCGAGGGCTACGGCCTGACCGAGGCGGCGCCGCTCCTGACCGTCACCAAGCCCTCGCCGGCGGCGAGCCCGGGGAACGTCGGCAAGCCGATCCCCGGGGTGAAGATCAAGATCGCGAACCCGGACGCGAACGGCGTCGGCGAGGTGCTCGCGCGCGGCCCCAACGTCATGAAGGGCTACGCCGACGACCCGGAGGCGACCCAGGCGGCCCTCGACGCGGACGGGTGGCTCCGCACGGGCGATCTCGGCAAGCTCGACAAGCAAGGGCGGCTCGTCCTCGTCGGCCGGCAGAGCGAGGTCATCAGCGCGGCGAAGGGCGAGAACCTGTACCCGGCCGACATCGAGCGAATGCTCGGCAAGGTCGAGCACGTCAAGGAGCTCGCCATCGTCGGGATCGACAACGGCCGCGGCGGCGAGCAGGTCGCCTGCCTCGCCGTCCCCACGGCGCCGGGCGCGAAGGGCGGCGAGGGCGACGCGGCGCTCGCGCGGGCCACGCAGCACGAGCGCGCGCTCGACGCGCTCCGGACGGCGATCCAGGCGCTGCCCAAGCCGTGCCACCCCATGGCCGTCCACCTCGACGACGCCGACCTGCCCCGCACCGCGTCCGGTCAGGTGAAGCGCTCCGAGGTGAAGGCGATCGTCACGCGCCTCGCCGCCGAGGCCGGCGCGGGCGCGGCGGCCGTCGCGCAAGACGCCGGCGCGGCGACCGCAGAGCCGAAGGCGCACGGCGTGGGCGACGAGCCGATCCACATCCCCCGCCCGGTGGCCGACTTCGCCAAGCACTGGATGAACAAGGTCCAGTCCGGCTTCTACGGGAACGTCATGAGCCCGAAGGTCTACGGGCGCGCGTTCATCCCGCACAACCGCAACACGATCGTCGTCTCGAACCACGCGAGCCACCTCGACATGGGCCTCGTGAAGTTCGCGCTGGGCAGCTACGGAGACGGCCTCGTCTCGCTGGCCGCCCAGGACTACTTCTTCGAGGGCAACCGCTGGCGGCGCGCCTACTTCGAGAACCTCACGAACCTCGCGCCCTTCGACCGCAAGGGCGGCCTCCGCACGGCGCTGCGCCAGACCGGCGACATCCTGGATCGCGGGCGGACCGTGCTCCTCTTCCCGGAGGGCACGCGCAGCCCCGACGGCGGCATCCTCGAGTTCAAGCCGGCGATCGGGCACCTCGCGCTCACGCACAACGTCGACATCCTGCCCCTCTACCTGGGCGGCACCTTCGAGGCGCTCCCCAAGGGGCGCACCGTCCCGATCCGCCGCGACCTCGTCGCGCGCATCGGGCCGCCGCTCGCGATCGGCGACCTCCGGCGGCTCACCGCCGGGATGAAGTACGCGGTGGCCTGCCGCAAGGTCGCGGAGCTCACGCAGCTCGCCGTCATCAAGCTCAAGGAGGGCGGCGCCCTGGATCTGAGCCGGGTCGAGAGCATCGATCAGGCCGCCACCACCGCCAAGGAGCACCCGCTCACGGTCCTGTTCCGCGAGCTCGAGTCGAAATACGTGGCGGGGCGGGTCACCCAGCCGATCACCTACTACGTGACGCTCGGCACGGAGGACGAGGCGAAGTGGACGCTGCGGATCGACGCGGCCAGCTGCGAGGCGCGGATCGGTAAGCCAAGCCAGCAAGCGGACTGTGTCCTCAAGACCACGCCCGAGATATTCACCAAGATCGTCCGCGAGGCCTACACACCGAGCCCGATGGAGTTCATGACGGGCCTCGTGAAATCGAACGACATCTCCCTCCTGCAGACCTTCCAGAAGGTTTTCGACCTCGCATGAGCCGCTATCTCGTCACCGGCGCGACCGGTTTCCTGGGATCGCACCTCGTCACGGCGCTCCGTGGGGGTGGCCATGACGTGGTGGCGCTCTGCCGGGCAGAGGCGCCCGCGCTCGCCGCGCAGGGCGTGGAGCTTCGCCGCGGAGACATCCTCGACGCGGCGTCGGTGCGCGGCGCCGCCGAGGGCTGCGACGGGGTCTTCCACTGCGCCGGGCGCGTCTCGCGGCGCCGCGAGGACGCCGAGGCGCTCTACCGGACGCACGTCGAGGGGACCAAGATCACCCTCGACGCCTGCCGCGACGCCGGGGTGAAGCGCGCGGTGATCGCGAGCACGAGCGGCGTCGTCGCGGTCAGCAAGGACCCGAGCGATGTCCGCGACGAGACGGCGGCGACGCCGATCGACCTCATCGCCGGCTGGCCCTACTACCGCTCGAAGCTGTACGCCGAGCGCGCGGCGTTCGATCGCAGCGGGCCCGGCTTCGAGGTCCTCGCCGTCAACCCGAGCATCCTGCTCGGCCCGGGCGACGTCCACGGCGCCTCGACCGGCGACATCGTGAGCTTCCTCGAGCGCCGGCTCCCCTTCACCCCCGCGGGCGGCCTCTCCTTCGTCGACGCCCGCGACGCGGCCCAAGGCATGGCGCTGGCGATGGACAAGGGCCGCCCGGGCGAGCGCTACCTGCTCGGCGCCGCCAACATGAGCCTGGAGGTCTTCTTCCGCCGCCTCGCGCGCATCTCGGGCGTCCCGGCCCCCGCCCTGCGGCTGCCGCGGAGCATCGCGCTCGCGAAGGCGGGCGCGCACCTCATCGAGCAGGCGCGGAAGCGGCTGCCGTTCGATCTGCCGGTCGATCCGGTGTCGGCCGAGATGGGCCAGCACTTCTGGTACCTCGACGCGACGAAGGCCCGGCGCGAGCTCGGCTGGACGCCGCGCGACCCGCTCGAGACCCTCGCGGACACCGTCGCCGATCTGCGCGCCCGCGGCGTGGTCTGGCCGCAAGCGTAGGCGGCGCGCGGCGCGCGGCCTCGTCGCGCCGGGCCAATCCCGGCTCAGATGGCCCGGCGGAGCGGGGTCGGCGGGAACAGGTCCTTCATGTCGAGCGGGAGCTGACCGCGGAACCCCTCGATCTCCCCCGCGGACACGCTGTCCGCGACGGCCTCGCAGATCGCCTGCAGCACGAAGCCGGCGGCCTCGCGGTCCATGCGCAGCTCGCGCGCGACGTCGGCCTCGATGGTCGCCGTCGTGATGCGCTTGTCCGGCCCGTCGAGGAACGGCTCGAGCGACGGGTGGAGCTTCGAGGGCAGCTGCGCGACGAGGTGCCGCGCCTCCTGGGGCGTCACCCTGCGGCAGAGGCAGCCGAGGACGATCTGCAGCGCGAGCTCCGCGCGGTCGCGCTGCTGGAGGCCGCTGTGGCGCTCGACGGCGTGGATCAGCCGGCCATAAGCGCTGTCAGCGCGCGCCTTGCGCCGGGTGAGGGCGCGCACGCGGCCGTGCGAGCGCTCCGGGCGCGCGGTCCCCTCGGGGTGCAGCGCGCCTTCCGGCTTGAACCGGGCGGCCACCTCGAGCTGCGCCTTCACGACGGAGCCGGCGGCCTCTGCGTCGATGACCCCATCGGCGAGCAGATCGTCGAGGGTCACGAGGCCGACGGGCCGCCCTTGCTCGGTCACCGGCACGCGCCGACACGCATGATCGCGCATGGTGCGCACGGCGTCGTCGATCGACGCGTCGAGCTCGAGCGTCGCGATCTCGTCGGACATGATGTCGCGCAGCATCGTGCTGCGCGCGTCGAGGTCGCCTGCCACGACCTCCAGCGCGATATCGCGGTCGGTCACGATGCCGGCGAGGCGCTGGCCGTCGTGGACCAGGACCGCGCCGACGTGGTTGTCCATCATCGCCCTCACGGCGTCATAAGCGGTCGAGCGCGGGCTAAGAACGATCATTCGCGGGCGTCGGTACTCTTCGAGCGACATGGCGAGTCCCTCCCCTGGGCAGCGCGTTCGGGGTTGTGCGTGCGTACGCCAGAGCGCGGCTAGCCAGAATGGTACCAACCGAGGCGGCGCGCGTGGCCGGCGGGTGGACGCGGCGCGCGGGATCGCCGATCGCCGCCGCGAGCGGACGAGCAAGAGCCTGGCGCGCCGCCAGCGCGAGGGGCGAAGCCGCTCGTCAGCGGATCGCGCCGCGCGCCTGCGGCGACGCACCGGCGCCGCCCGCCCCGGTGCCCAGCGCGCTGCGCGCCTGCTTGCTCGCAGGCGCGACCGGCGCGAGCCGCACCATCCGGTGCAGGAGCCCGTCGACCCGCTGCAGCCAGCCGCGCCAGGCGGCGTACTGCGCCACCGGGATGGTCGACTGATCGAGGATCACGCGCTCCTTCACCACCACGGCGTTCTTGCCGGGCACCTTCGCGAAGGAGATCGTCGCCCGCCCGAACGCGCCGCCGTTCTCGTCGCCGCCCGGGGGGAGCTCGGCGAACGCGTACCCGGGCGGGGCGGTGATCGTGATCGTCCGGTTGTGGTGCCGCGGCGCGAAGCTCGGCGGCAAGACCACCGGCAGCGTGCGCTTCACGAGCGGCGCGAGCTGCGACGTCATCGTGGACGCGCCCGAGAGCGGCACGGAGAGCTCCGCGCCCTCGCGGCGGGCGAGCCCCTCGGAGCGCGCCTCGTACTCGAGCGTCGCCGCCCCGTGCGGGAGATCGGCCTGGAACGCCACCTTGGGCTTCACGTCGACCGTCGGGAACCAGCCGTACGCGAGGTACCGCTCGACCCACTGCGCGCGCGCGTCGGCCTCCGCCAGGTTCGACCGGAGCTCGAACGCCGCGTCGCCGATGTGCCGCTCCTTCGCCGCGAGCTCGCCCGCGCCGGAGGGGAGCAGCGCGATCGTCCACGCGGCGTCGACGCCGTGATCGGCGGGCGAGCTCGCCGGCGTCTCCACGATCTTCGGCGGCCCCTCGTCGACGAACAGCGAAAGCGTGCGCGCGTCCATCGCCGGCAGCGGCCCCAGGCGGCTCTGCGGGCTCGTCGCGTCGAGCCACAGGCCCGGCGCGCCGCCCGCGCCCGGGAGGTACGCGATGCCGTGATCGAACACCGGGATCGCCGCCACCTCGCTCCGGAGCAGCGAGGGCTGGCCCGTGTAGCGCGTCTGCACCAGCACCTCCGTCGCCTCGATGCCGATCGACTTGAGCAGCGTGATGAGCAGCATCGCCTTGTCGTCGCAGTCGCCCTGGCGCCGCGCCAGGAGCTCCTGGGGGCGGTTCGGCAGCCACCACTCGCCCGACACGAAGTTCACGTACCGGATGTCGTCCGCCACGAAGTCGAAGAGCGCCCGCAGCTTTGCCTCGCGCGTGGCCTTGCCCTTGGTGAGCTCCGCGGCGAGCCGGCGGACCTGATCGTCGGGCTCCATGAAGCCGGCGACCGCGCCCCGGTACCACTCCCGGAAGTCGTGCCAGCCGTGGAACGTCGAGCCCACGACGACCGGCAGCACCTCCGCGAGGTGCGGGGCGAGCGGCTCCTCGGGCACCTCGGGCGGGTCGTCCCAGATGTACCGCGTCACCTGGCGGCCGTCCTTCTCGGACCTGAGCACCCGCTCGGCCTTGCCGTTCAGTACGTCGATCGCCAGGGGGTCGCTCGCCGGCGAGTCGACGACGACCTCGTTGTAGAGGATCGGCCGCGTGTCGGTCGAGCCGACGTAGTCGATGAAATAGAACGGCGCGTCGCCCCGGCGGCCGACAGGGCCCCGGGTCCACGAGCGCACCGCGACCTCCACCACGTCCCCCGCCTTGAGCTCGGGCCAGCGCACGAACGGCTTCTGCCCGCCCGCGCCCTGCTCGTCCGGCTGCGCCACCGTGCCGTCCTTGCGGTGGACCCGCGCGAGCAGGAGCTCCGTGTCCTCCCCCTCGGCGGGGATGTCACGCTCGTAGAGATCCTGATCGGTGCGCGGCTCGATGACGATCTCGCGCGCGTAGTGCATGAGCTGCGAGACGCGCTTGTCCGGGTGGTACGTCACGACGCGCACCCAGTGGAGCTGCCGGTCGGCCACCTCCCCCTTCTTCGCCGGGGTCTGACGTGCGCGCGAGATGAAGACGCCGGGCGCGACGAGGTGCTGCTCGTCGCGCATGCGCTGCCGGCCCGGCGCGCCGGCCGAGCCCTCGCCGAGGCGGAGCGCGAGCTCGGCCTTGAGGTAGGGATCGCCGGGCGTGAGGTCGCGCGCCCGCGCGAGCGCGGCCGTGGCCACGCGCGACGCGGCGGCCGTCGGCCGCGCGCCCCCGCCGCCCTCCCGGACCGCGGCGAGCGCCTGGAACGCGGCGGGCTGGTTCGGCGCGACCTGCGTCGCGTACGACAGCACCTCGCGCGCCCACGCGACGCGGCCCGCGTCGTGGAGCGCGCGGCCGATCCGGATGACGTCCTCGGCCGACGTCTGCTGCGCGAGCGCCCCGGCGGCCGCCACCTCCAGCGCGGCGCCGCCGTCGGGCTCGAACGCGAGCACGTAGGGCGCGCCCCGCGACTCGGGCGCGATCTCGGCGAGCCGGCGCGCGGCCCGCAGCTCGAGCGCCGGGTCCAGCCGGGCCGCGGCCGCGATCTCCTGCCAGACGACGACCGGCGTCCGGTCCTTCTGCTCGCGCTCGACCGCGAGCAGCTCCTCGAGCCCGGCCCGCGTGAGCCCCGCCGTCGCGAGCTTCTTCTTGACGAGCGCCCTGAGGACGCGCGCCTCTGGATCGCGCGCCGAGCGCAGCGGCTCCTCGCGCAGCGCGGCCGCGGCCCAGTCGACACGCTCCGAGGCGAGGTGGGCGGCGACCAGCCGGCGCTGCGCGAACGCCGCGGTGGCCCGGTCCTTCTCGGCGAGGCCCCGGGCGCGCGCGGCCTCGAGCCAGCCGCTGCGGTTCGCGCCGAACGGCGACACCCACCCCGCCAGCGCGAGCGCGTCAGCGGAGATCCCGGGCGACCGCGTCACGCGGTCGAGCAGCCCGGGCGCGCGGGGCGACCGCTGGTCGTCGGCGCCCCCGAGCGTGCGCGCCACGACGGCCGTGAGGGTCTGATCGAGCGACTGCGACGCGCCCGCGTCGAGCGCCCTGTCGAGCGCCGTCGCGACGGCGGTCGCGGCGCGCGCGCCCGGGGGCGGGGCCGGCGGCAGCTTGAGCGGCGTGAGGTCCGACGAGGTCGCGAGCGCCACGGGCCGGCGGTCCTCGTCGGTGAAGCGCACGCGGACGCGCCCCTCGTCGGCGATGGCCCCGGTGCACACCTTGAGGGCGAGCAGGTGATCGCCGGCGGGCGCCTCGATGCGCGCGGCGATGCGGTCGAGCACGAGGCGCTCGTGCGCCGCGTCGCTCGCGGCGACGTCGGCGCCGTCCCACAGGAGCCGCACGGCGCCGGTCGCGGCGACGTGGGCGAGCATCGGCTTGCGATCGAGCGCGGCCGGGACGGTCACGCGCGAGGCGAGGTACGTGCAGGTCTCGGTGCGAGGATGGATGTAAAGATCGAGCGGCACGCCGCGCGCCGTCGACGCGGCGGGCAGCACCCTGCGCCACGCGACGTCGTACACCCCCCAGGCGTAGCGGGCGCTCATGTCCGAGAAGCGCTGGCCTTCGCCCTCGGGCCCCTCGCGGAGCGCGAGCCCGCCGCCCGAGTTGTCCTGGAACGGGCCGAGGACGGCGAACGCCTTGACGAGCCCGGACGGGTCCGGGGGCGCGTCGTACGAGACGGCGCGCGCGCCCGGCCACGTCGCCGCCGGCGGCTCCGGGGCGAGCGAGGCGGCGAGCCAGCGCGCCTCATCGGCGAGCGGCGAGGAGGACGCCCCGATCTGCGCGAGGCCTTCCCGGGCGCGGCCCTGCGCGGCGCGGTCCGCGAGCGCCGCCGCGATCACGAGCCCGGCGAACGCATCGTCGCCGCCCCGCCGCGCCCGGACCAGCGCCGCGCCGAGCATCTCGTCGGGCGTCGCGGCGGTCCACCGCAGCGCCAGCACGATGGGCGCGCGCTTCTCGGACGCAGGCGCGCTGCCCGCCGCGGGCGCGCTCGCGCCCGCCTTCGCGCCCCCGGCTCGCGGCGCCGGCGCGCTGCCCGCCGTCGCGCCTCCCGGACGCGGCGACTGTGCGTTGCTCGCCGCGGGCGCGGCGATCGCGAGCAGCGCGGCGAGCCACCCGCCCCCGCGGAGCGCGCGGGCGCGCGCGCGTCGATCTCGTCCTCGTCGATCCCGTCGATCTCCCCCCGGCGAGCTGCGCTCCATCGAACCTCGCTTCCCGGCCACGGCATAGCGCGGGCCCGATCGCGGCGCGAGCGCGGCGATCACGCGCGGGTGCGGCCGCGCCGCGCGCGCCGCACCCGCGCGCCGTGCGCGAACTTGGCCGGCGAGCCCGCGGCCCCCTACCGTGCGCGCATGCGCCGCGCTTCACGATGGCTGCTCTCGGCGGTGATGGCCCTGACCACGCTCACGGCCTCGCCAGCATCGACCTTCGCCCGCGACACCAAGGTCGAATGGAAGAGCGTCGACGTACCCGCGGGCGAGGGCCAGGCCCAGCGGGCTCGAGCGCTGCGCGGCATGCTCTCCAGCGCCGCGAAGAAGGCGGACTTCGGCAAGGCGAAATCGGTCGTGCTGAGCGCGCGTGTCGTCGAGTTCACCTCGGCCACGCGGGGCGACGTCCACCGCGTGAGCTGCACCGTCGTCGGCCGCGTCGTCGGCGGCCCCACCGCCCGCTCGCGCATCTCGTTCGGCGGCAGGCCGAGCGAGCGACAGGCGCTGGAGAAGCAGGTGCTCGCCATGGTCGCGAACGGCGTCGTCGGCCGGCTCGCCGCGATCGTCCGCGCCCGCGCGCATGACTGACGCGCACGACGGAGCCGACCTGCTCCGCCGCGGGATCGCGCCGCGCCCCGCTCGACCCTCCACGGGATCTGGACTACGACGGCCCGCACCTCATGGAACTGGACCGGATGGTGAGCGAGCTCTTCCAGGAGGAAGAGCTCGCTCGCGACACGGCGAAGAAGCTGATCGAGCTGGCGCAGCGCTCCACGGACGAGGCGAGCGCCGAGCGCGCGAGCCTGCTCGCGTTCCTGCGTGGACCGATGGAGCGGCACATGCGCTACGAAGAGACCGCCCTGTTCCCGCATTTCCAGGTGCGCGGGCTCGCCGAGGAGGTCCAGGTGGCGCTGAAGCAGCACGCCGCCGTGCGTGAAGCGACCGACGCCCTGGCCGGCGTTGCGCAGGGCGACGACGTCGCGCGGGCCATCGTCGATGTCGCCCGGCTGCTCCTGCACCATACAAATTTCGAGGGCGACTACATTTATCCAGAGCTCACCCACGACGAATGGCGCGAGCTGATGAAGGAAACCGTTCCGCAGGGCATCTGAGGTGGTACGCATGAACTCGACACGGATGTTGTCCTCGACGTAGGCTTTTGCCGCCGTGTCTATTGCAGCTGGTCAGGTGCTGAGCGAGCGCTACCGCCTCATCCGACCCGTGGGGCAGGGCGCGCAAGCCGCGGTGTGGGTCGCAGAGCACCTGGCGCTCGGCACCCATGTCGCGGTCAAGCTCATCGATCTGGAGCTCGCGAAGCAGGAGGACGCGCGCGAGCGGTTCCGCCGCGAGGCGACGGCCGCCGCGCAGCTGCGCAGCGCGCACGTCGTGCAGATCATCGATCACGGCATCGACGGGGAGCAGCCGTTCATCGTGATGGAGCTGCTCGAGGGCGAGGACCTCTTCGATCGGCTCGCGCGCCGGCGCCGCCTCTCGCTCCAGGAGACGTCGAAGATCGTGACGCAGGTCGCGCGCGCGCTCACCCGCGCGCACGGGGCCGGCATCGTGCACCGCGACCTCAAGCCGGAGAATTTTTTCCTCTGCGCGAACGAGGACGACGAGATCGTCAAGATCCTCGACTTCGGCATCGCCAAGGTGAAGGGGCAGGGGAAGCGGGTCGCCCAGCGCACCAGCGTCGGCACGCTCATGGGCACGCCGCACTACATGAGCCCGGAGCAGGTGAAGGGGCTCCGGGAGGTCGACTACCGCGCGGATCTCTGGGCGCTCGGCGTGATCGCTTACCAGTGCGTGACGGGCGAGCTCCCGTTCGACAGCGAGGGGGTCGGCGACCTGCTGATCAAGATCTCGCTCGGCGAGATCCCGGTCCCGTCGAGGGCGAACCCGGAGCTGCCGCCGAGCTTCGACGGGTGGTTCGCGCGCGCCTGCGACCGCGACCCGTCGCGGCGCTTCAGCAGCGCGCGCGATCTCGCGGAGTCGCTCGCCCGCGTCGCCGACCTGTCGACCGATGCCCCGAGCAGCATCCGATCGCCGCAGCCGCCGCCGCTGCCGCCCCGGGCCTCGCCCACGCGCCCGCCGGCGGCCCCGCCGCGGCCGGCGACAGGCTCGGTGATCCCGAAGGCGCCGCCGCTCCCCCGGGTGGCCGACCCCACGGGCGCCGCCTCGACGCGATCGCCCGAGCGAGGATCGGGCGAGCTGCCGGCGGACATGGCGGCCGCTCCGGCGTCGGCCAGGGCGAGCGCGAGGATCCCCGCGGTGCCAAGCGAGCGGCCGCAGACGCCGCCGCGGCTCACCGAGCGGCCTCCGCTCAGCGAGCGCCCGCCGCTGTCGTCTCGGCTCGGCGAGCGGCCTCTCGCACCGCCGCGGGCCACCGAGCGACCTCCGGCGCCGCCTCGGCCCACGGCGCGGCCTCAGACGCCGTCGCTGGCGCAGATCGGCGAGCCATCACCGGGCTCGTCCGAGCTCGGCGAAAGGCCGCCGCTGAGCCAGCGGCCGCCGCTCCCGGCTCGGCCCGGCGATCGACCTCCGGCGCCGCCGCAGCACAGCGAAAGCGCATCGCAGAAGCCGCCGGTCGCTGCCGAAACGCTGGTCGCCACCGGGACGCCGGTCGCTGCCGGGACACCGGTCGCTGCCGGAACACCGGTCGTCACCGGGACGCCGGTCTCCGCGCAGCCGAGCAGCGTATCGTCCGCGACGACAGACGGCGTCGACGCCCCACCAGGCGCGCCTGGACCGGCGCTGGCGCCCAGCGACACGTTCCGGAAGGCCGCCGACAGCGCGTCCTCGCTCGTCGACGTCGACATCGACGAGTTCGAAGAGGACGTGATCGATACCGACGTGGACGAGCCCTGGACGGCGCCGGCCGCATCCGCGGCGCTCGCTCCGCGCGCAGACGCAACGCCGGCCGCAGCCCAGGCGCCGGCCGAGCCCGCGGCCCAGGCGCCGGCCGAGCCCGCGGCCCAGGCGCCGGCCGAGCCCGCGGCCCAGGCGCCGGCCGAGCCCGCGGCCCAGGCGTCGGCCGAGACCGCGGCCCAGGCGCCGGCCGAGCCCGCGGCCAACGTGCCGGCCGAGCCCGCGATGGCTGCGCCCCAGAGCGGCGTACCCGTCGCGCCAGGCGCCACGGCCGAGCCGCCGCTCTCCTCGCCGACGCCACGCGCGCTCTCGCCACAAGAGGCCGATCCGCACGCGATCGCCCCCGAGCGCGAGGCGCCGCCGAGCCAGGACCCGTCGTCGGAGAAGCTCCGCGACAACGTCAGGCGGGCGGTCGCCGGGGCGGTCACGGCTACCGCGCCCCCCGCCTCGCTGCGCGAGCCGCCCCCGCTCGATCCGCCGCTCGCCCCTCGGGCTCGCCCGTTGCCCTCCGGCCAGTCGCCGGACCAATGGATGAAGGGGTCCAGCGTGAGCGGGGTGGCGCACGAGGCGCGCGAGAGCGTGCTTCCGGAGTTCGACCCCGGCTCACGTCGGCGCCGACGCGCCCGCTTGGCAGCCCTCGCGCTGGTGGCCCTGGCCGGCGTCGCCGCGTGGCAGGTGGTCCGCTCGCAGCGCCTGCCGCAGAGCACGCCGGCGGCCGAGAGCGAGGCCCCGCCGCCGCCCGTCGTCACGGCAGAGCCCGCACCGCCGCAAGAGCCCGCGCCCCAGCCGACCGTCACGGCGAAGGCCGTGGAAACGGCCACGGCCACGTCCGCGCAGCCGTCGGCCAGGGCCGCCGCGACACCGCCGCCGCGGAAGCGGCGCCCGCCGCCGCCACCGCCGAAGAAGTCGCGGAAAGAGCCGGCCAAGGTGGACGACCTGACGATCGAGATCCCGACTCCTCCGGAGCCCGAGGCGGAACCGACCTCACCAGCAGAGTCGCCGCCCCCGGCCGGATCGCCCCAGGGCGATCCGGCCCCGCATGCAGAGTGAAGCGTGGAAACGACTGCATATCAGCAATACTCCGAAGAATCCGGCGACTGGTTGAGGAAGGGGAGGGCCCGGCTGCTGGCCCATCTGGTGCGCGAGTTCGGCCCGGAACGGCGGCCGCTCGAGCTGCTGGAGGTCGGCGCCGGGGTCGGCCAGAACCTGAGTGTCCTCGCGGAGTTCGGGGCCGTCGACGCAAACGAGGTGAGCCCTCTCGGACAGGAGGCCATCGCGAAGGCCGGCGCGGCGAGGACGCTCTACGGCACATCCATCCCGTTCCAGCTCGACCGACGCTATGACGTGATCTGCGCGCTCGATGTCATCGAGCACATCGAGGACGACCGCGCCGCTCTCCGGTGGATCCATGACCACCTGAGCCCTGGCGGGATCTTCGTCGCCACGGTGCCGGCGTATCCGTGGCTGTTCAGCGACCACGACCGCGCATTGCAGCATTTCCGCCGGTACACGGCTGGCAGCTTCCGCGCCGCGCTGCCGGCCGAGCTCCACGTGGAAGCTTGCGCCTACTTCAACCAGCTCCTCTTCCCTGCCGCGGTCGGCTCGCGCGCCGTCTGGAGCGCCGCGCGCACGCTGCGCCCTCGCAAGACCAGCATGAAGCAGCCCTCACCGAAGTCGGGCCTCGCTTCCTCCGCGCTCGAAGCCGTCCTCGGTGCCGAGGTCGACCTCATCGCGCGCGGCTACCGGCCGAGCTTCGGCCTGTCGGTCTTCTGCGTGGCGAAGCGCTGGGCCGCATGAAGGACAGATCCGCGTCGCTCGCCGATATCCCCAGCACCCCGCCCACCGGCGCCCCGCCTGCCCCCCCGAGGATCTCGGCCGATCCGCCCGAGCCCGCGCCTGGCCCGCCTCAGCGGATCGGAGGCCCGCTCGCCAGGGTGCGCACGGCGCTGCGCCCGATCATGGTCGTCGCCGCTGCCCTGTTCATCGGGCTCGCCGCGCGGGACCTCGCTCGCAGGTGGGAGAGCGGCGCGCCGATCGACATCCGTCCCGCGTTCGTGGCGCTCTCGGTGCTGCCCCTCGCGCTCGGCCTCGTCGTGCTGGGGCTCGCCTGGGCCTTCATCCTGGAAGAGCTGACCGGCCGGCCCATCCCTCGCTGGCCGGCGATCGCGCTGCACATCGAGTCGCAGGCGGCGCGGTACATCCCCGGCAAGGTCGGCGTGCCGCTGTTCCGCATGCTGGGCGCCCCGCGCATCGGGACGACCAGCGCGGAGGTGGGGTCGTCCTTCGCGATCGAGTTCACCAGCTTCATCGCGGTCGGCGCCATGGTGGGGTTCGGCCTGCTCGCGGCGGGCGGCGAGCAGTTTGCGGGCGCGAACGCGCTCATCGGTCGATGGAGGCTGCCCGTGCTCCTCGCCCTGGGCGCGGTCCTCGTCGCGCTGATGACCGTGGATCGTACCCGCGCGCCCGAGCGCGTGCGCAAGCTCCTCGCGCCCGAGGGGCGCGGGCCGCTCATGCCGGTGCGATTGCCGCTCGTGCACGCGGTGTACTCGCTGACCTGGGCCGCGCACGGCGCGTGCGCCGCGCTCGCCGTCGGCGCGACGCCGGGCGCGGCGCTCGGCGGCTCGGGCCTGTTCGTGCTGGCGCCCATCGCCGGTTTCCTCGCGATGGCCACGCCGGGCGGCATCGGCGTGCGCGAGGCGCTGATCTCCGTGGGCCTCGCCCCCGCCGTCGGACCCGCCGCGGCGCTGGGCGCCGCGCTCATCTCGCGCGCCACCTCGCTCGCCGTGGACGTCGGCGGCTTGCTCATCGCGCGGCTGCTTTGCCGACGCGCCACGCCTCGCTAGGATGCGCCCCCTCTCATGCTGGCCCGCCTGCGTGTTGCCCTGAACTCCGACTCCCCCCTGGCCCGCTTCTGTGCCGCCCTGACCTCCGGCTCGCCCCGGGAAAGGCTGCTGCGCAACGTCTTCGCGGCCGTCGCATGCCTCACGGGCCTCGCCGGCTACGCGCTCGTGGTCCACGCGCACATTCCAGTCCAGCACTGGCTCCTGTGGCGGCTCGCGCCGCTCTGGGGCTATTCGCTGCTGTTCCTGCTCTCCAGCCTCGGCATCGGCCTCGTGCTGTTGCGCCGGGTGCTCCGCCTCGCGCACTTGCCGCCGGTCGAAGAGGGCCTGTTCGGCATGACGCTCGGCAGCATCGCCTTCGTGTTCGGCATGTACCTCGCGGGCGTGGTCGGCTGGATCCGCCCCTGGTACGGGCTCGTGATGCCGGCGGCCCTCTTCGCGGGCGGCCTCCTGGAGCTGCCACGCTGGCTATCGCGGCTGAAGCACGATCTCGACGCCTCGACGACGCCGAAAGGGACGATGCGCTGGCTGTGGCTCACGGCCACGGGCGTCGGCGCCCTGTGCCTCGTGCTCCTCTACCTGTTGTCGCTGACCCCGGATTCCATCAGCTTCGACGCGACCTGGTATCACCTGCCGATCGGGCAGGACTATGCGCGCGCCGGCCGCATCGTGCCGTTCTACGGCGACGTGAACCGCTCGTTCCCCCACTTCGCGAGCATGCTCTACGCGTGGGGTTTCAGCGTCCCCGGGATGCTCGTGGAGCAACGGTGGATGATGGCGCTCCACCTGGAGTTCGTGTTCGTCCTGGGGAAGGTGGTCGGCGTCGCGGCGCTGGCGCGGTACCTGCTCCAGGGCGAACGCGTCCCTGGCCTCTGGGCGGCTTTCTTCCTGTTCCCGTCGCTGTTCGTCCAGGACCAGAACCCCGGCGGTTCGGCGGACCATTTCCTGGGCTTCTTCGCGGCGCCGGTCCTGCTCGCGTCCATGCGCTTCGCGGAGCGCTTCGACAGGCGGTATGCCGTCCTGCTCGGCGCGTCGCTCGGGGGCGCGATGCTGGTGAAGTACCAGGCGGTCTATCACCTGGCCATGGCGGCGGCGGTCGTCGTGCCGCGCGCCGCGTACCTGCTCGCGCGCGCGGCCTCCCGCGCCCTGAAGAAGCGCAGGCGGCCGCTGCTCTCGGCGCGCCGCGTCCTCGTGGCGGGGCTCATCGCTTCGGGCGTGGCGCTCGGCACGGCCGCGCCGCACCTGATCAAGAACACCATCTACCATAACAACCCCGTTTATCCGTTGGCCCAGCGCGTGTTCACGCGGTCGTACCCGCAGCACGCGCGCTCCGCGGAGTTCATGGAGAAGGCGTATCCCAACGCGCCTTACCTGCCGAAGGGGAAGGGGCTAGAGCGGCAGCTCATCGCGGCCGGCAACTTCTTCACGTTCTCGTTCTCCCCGCACTACTCGTTCACTCGCTACGTCCCCTCGATGGGCTCGCTCTTCACGCTGCTCCTGCCGATGCTGCTGGTCATCCGCGGCCGTCGCAGGCCGGCGCTCGCGGCCTGGGCGACGTTCGCCGGCGTCTGGATGTGGAGCAACACGTACACCGCGGACCGGTACCTGCAGGGCATGCTCGCGGTGCCGATCGCCGCCGCCGCGGCGCTGCTCGTCCGCACATGGCAGCTCGGGACCATCGCGCGGCTCGGCCTCGTGCCGCTCGTGGTGTTCCAGATCGTGTGGAGCGGCGATGTGCCCTTCTACTCCGGCCCCCGCCGGCTGGAGAGCGCGCTCTCGCTGATCCGCTCCACCTACGAGAAGCGATGGAGCGACGCGCAGCGGTTCAAATTTCGCGCGGATCACCGCGCGATCAACCAGGCTACCCCGCCCGACGCGCGCATCCTCGCGCGCAACTACCGCACGACGCTCGGTATCGAGCGCGAGATCATCTTCGATATCCAGGCCTGGCAATCGCTCATTTTCTACGAGCCCGTGCGAGGGCCGGCCGAGCTCTACGCGCATTACCGGAGCGTCGGCATCACCCACATCCTGTACCCGCCGAACCAGCGCCCGCCGGACACGCTCCAGGCCGCCGTGCTGTTCAACGAGCTCGTGCACCGATACGCGACGGAGAAACGCCGCTTCGGCAGCCTTCAGCTCGTGACCATGCCGAAGGAGCCGCCGCCGGCCGACGAGCTGCCTTATCAGGTGCTCGCGCTCGGCGCGCCGGGCTACACGGACGGGCTCTATCCGGTCGAGGCGCTCCACATCCTCCCCAAGCTCCAGCCGCCCAAGGGCCAGGAGCCCAAGCCCGCACGGGCGTGGCCCAGGGATACGAACGCGCAGGCCGCGCTCCTCGACGCCGCGGAGGCGGTGGTGCTCGGCAAGAACGCCGCGCGGGGCAGCCGGAACGTGAAGCTGGACGGCGTGTTCTTCGCGGCGGAGCGCTTCAAGAACTACACGGTCTACCTGCGGCAGCAGCGCGACACCTCCCGGGCGGAGCCGCCGCCCGAGCCTCCGGCCGCGGGCGCGCCGCCCGGACCGGAGCCGACCGACCCTGTGGCTCCCGCGGAGGACGTCGATCCGGAGGACCCGGACGGCTGAGCTCCCGGCCCGGGGTTACGAGCACTGTTCGACCAGCGGCCCGGTCCAGGGGACCGGGCTCTTCACCTCGCGCTCGCTCGCGCCGGTTGCACCTGCTGGTTGTGCCACGGCTTCGCGCCCGTGGACTGGATCCCCTCCAGCCTGAGGGCCGGCTCCCGCTCCGCGAGCTCGGTCTCGATCCGGCGCACGCGCATCAGCACCTCCTCGACGAGGCGGCGGTTCGTCGCGATGAGCTCCGCGAGCAGCGCCACGGCCACCAGGATGCACGCCATCACGACGGCGCCCGTACCGACGATGAGCGACTGGATATAACCGCTGTAGTCCGGATTCCGCAGGTAGAAGTAGAGGAACCGGACGCCGAGCGCGAAGCCGAACACGAGCAGCACCGTCGCGACCCAGCCCACGAGCTGCACAGGGCGGTACATCGCATAAGCCCGGAACATGACGGGACCGGCGCGGCGCAGGTAGTCGGGGATCGAACGGAAGAGCCGCGACTCGCGCGTCTTCGGGTTGGTCGTGATCTTCACGTTCTCCAGCGCGAGGCCGCGGCGGCCTGCCTGGATCACGGTCTCCAGCGTGTAGGTAAAGCGGTTGTGCACGAAGAGCTGCAGCGCCGCCTTCCGGCTCACCGCGCGGAAGCCGCTCGGCGAGTCGGCCACCTCCGTGGCGGACAGGCGCCGGATGAGCCGCGAGCCCCACCGCTGCAAGACCTTCTTGAGCGGCGAGAAGTGCTCGATCCTGTCTGTCTGCCGATCGCCGATCACCAGGTCGGCCCGGCCGTCGAGGATGGGAGCGACGAGCTTCGGGATCTCCGCGCCGCGATACTGGTTGTCCGCGTCGGTGTTCACGATGATATCGGCGCCGAGCCGCAGGCACGCGTCGATGCCGGCCATGAACCCGGCGGCGAGGCCTCGATTCTTGGCGAAGCGGACGATGTGGTGGATCCCGAGCTGCTCGGCGAGCGAGCTCGTCCCGTCCGTGCTGCCGTCGTCAATGATGAGGACCTCGATCTCGTCCACGCCGTCGATCGACCGCGGCAGGTCCGCGAATGTCTGCGCGAGTGTGTCGCGCTCGTTCAAGCAAGGGATTTGGATGATGAGCTTCACGGGCGATTTCGCGGCGCAGCGTAGCACGACGTGCGTCGAGAAATTCACCTCGGAGCGCAGCGGGCTCCCCCGCGACGCGAGGCTCCAGCGCGGGCTGGAAAGCCGCCCCGCTCGCGCTGAGCGCCGGGCGGCCAGCAGAAACCTGACCACGCCGCTCCGCCGGTGCCCCGGGGCACCGTACATCGCGGAACTTCACGGAACATCGCGGGACGATGGCCCGCAGCCCTGCGCCGGGCCAGCGGGACCATCGCTCCGCTCTAGTTGAGCAACTTCTTCGAGAGGTGCTTGACCGCCTCCTGCGCCGCGTTTCGCAGCGCGACCTCGACCGCCTTCGAGGACGTGTCGCCTCGCACGAGGATGGCGCAATTGTCCCCTTCAGCCTCGAAGGATGCGAGCGGTAGCTCTGTCGCCGCTGCTGCGGCGCGGATCGGCACCTGCACAGCAAGCGAACCGACCTCGAGCTCCACGAACCCCACCAGCTCCGTCTTGGATAGGTTCTGCATGCCTTCGAACGTGGGTCGCCCGCTGGGGCTTAGCAAGGTCAGGTTTTTCCTGCTTGTCGCTGGGATTGAGCTCCACGTGAAGCGGCAGAGCGCGGGAGCGTCGAGCGCATCGTCTGGTCGGCGGTCGGCGGTCGGCGGTCGACGATCGGCATCGGCGTGGGGCGCGGGCGCGCGACGCGGCGGCCGCCGGTCCGAACGTCGCGCGCGTCACGCGCGTCACGCTGACCGCGCGCTTCCGCACGGATGACCGCTCTCGCGTCAGTTCTTCAGAGAGGTCAGCTGGTCGGCCATGATGCTTCGGTGATTGCGGTAGACCTGAAGCACGATGGCCAGCGCGATCGCCGCTTCGCTCGCCGCGAGGACGATGATGAAGACCGTGAACACCTGGCCAGCCACGCCTCCGGCGACGAAGTGGTCGAACGCGATGAAGTTGAGCGCGGCGGCGTTGAGGATGAGCTCGACGCCGAGGAGGATGCCCACCGCGTTCTTCCGCGTCATGACGGTGAACAGCCCGAGCCCGAAGAGCACGGCGGCGACGGTGAGGTAATGGATGAGACCGACCTCCATCGCCTACTCCCTCTCCCAGGCGCGCCTGACGGCTCGACGCGCGAGCACGACCGCGCCGATCATCGCGGCGAGCAGCACGACCGAGCCGAGCTCGAACGGGAGCAGGTACTCTCCGAGGAACGCGTGCCCGAGCTTGGCGGTGGACGGCATCGCCGGCTTGGCCTCGGCGGGCCAAGGGGTCTGGGTCGCCACCCTGCCGAGCAGGAGCAGCACCGCCGTGACCAGACCGAACGCCACGGCCGGCCCGCCGCGCGGGTTCGAGATCTTCATCTCCGCGATACGGCTCGTGAGCATCACGGCGAAGAGGATGAGCACGAGCGTGCCGCCGACATAGACGAGCACCTGCGTCGCCGCGATGAAATCGGCCGAGAGCGAGACGTACAGCCCGGCGATGCCGAGGAACGTGCCGAGCAAGGCCAGCGCGGAGTGGATGATGTTCCTGGAGAACGCCACGAGCCCGGCCGAGCCGAGCGTCAGCGCGGCAAGCCCGAGGAAGACGAGTGCGCTCAGGGAGGGCATGGGGTGAGGGCCGCGACGTTAGACCGCTGCCCACCGCCCAGCAAGGGCGACCCCCGCGCGTCGCTCGCGGCGCGCTCCTGCGCCGTTCTGCGCCCTTCTGCTCGCCGCGCGCCCTCGCTCAGGCGCCCGCTCCCGCCCTCGCCCCTACCCCGCTCCAGCTCCCCCTCCGGCCCCCCCGCCCGCGGGCTCCGCGCCCTCGGCGCCTTGCTGCTTCTCGCGCTCCTTGCGCCAGATGGCGCGCAGCTCCTCCAGCGCGGCCGGGTTGTCGCGCATGGCGCGCTCCCGGGCCTCCCGGGCGTGCGGCCCGTACTCGCCGACGGGCACCTCGCCGAGGTCCTTCGGCGCCTTGTACAGCGGCACGAGGCCCTCCGGGATGAAGCGGAACGTGAGGTGATCGAGCGTCGGCGCCGCCCCCTCGAACTCGCGGGTGTGGCGGATCGCGCCTGTCGACTCCGTCTTGCACGCCTCGACGCACAGGCCGCAGTACATGCACTTGCCCATGTCGATGTCGAAGCGGCTCATCGCCTGCTTCTTCGTCGCCGGGTCCTTCTCCAGATCGATGGCGATGCACTCGATGGGGCACGCGCGCTCGCAGCGCTTGCAGCCGGTGCAGATGTCCATCTGCACCTCCAGGAAGCCGCGGTACCGCGGGGGGAGCATCTCGCTGACGGGGCGGTCCGTCTTGTCGGGGTACTGGACGGTGATGGGCTCCCGGAACAGATGGGAGAACGTGACCGCCATCCCCTCCAGGATGGTATTGGCCGCGCTGGAGATGCTCTTGATGTACTGGGCGAGATCCATGGCCGGTGCCTCTCAGGGACCTGACGCGCTCGGGCAAATCCCCCGAAGGAGCGAGGCGCTACACCGCGGACGATAGCAGACGCGGACCTGCCCTGGAGCGTCCAGCCCGCTTCCCGCGGGTCCCGCCAGCCCGCGCCGTACAAGCCCCGCGGGCTCCCGCCAGCCCGCCCCAAGGCCGCGTCCGTGCGGCGTCGCCCCGCGCGGGAACCAGCGGAGAGCGGGGAGTGCGCGGCGAACCTGTCCTCTCCTGTTGACGCGCACCCGGGGTGGCGATCATGGTCGTCTGATGTCGCAGCTCCCCTTGTCGGGAACGTTCACCGCCCTCGTCACGCCATTCACGCCCGATGGCGAAGCCGTCGACTTCGACGCGCTCGACGCGCTCGTCGAGGCGCAGATCGCGGGCGGCGTCGGCGGGCTCGTGCCGTGCGGGACCACGGGCGAGTCGCCGACCCTCAGCGAAGCCGAGACGACCGCGGTCATCCGGCGCGTCGTCGAGGCGGCGCGCGGCCGCGTGCCGGTGATCGCAGGGACGGGCTCGTTCTCCACGAAGAAGACGATCGAGGCCTCGCGCGCCGCGCTCGCCGCTGGCGCGGCGGGCGTGATGATCGTGATGCCGTACTACAGCAAGCCCTCGCAGGACGGGCTCCGCGAGCACACGCTGGCCGTGGCCAGGGCCGTCCCGGCGCCGATCGTGCTCTACAACATCCCGGGTCGGACGGTGGTCGACCTCTCCGCCGAGACGACCGAGCGCATCTGCGCCGCCGCGCCGAACGTCGTCGCCATCAAGGACGCCTCGGGCAACGTGTTCCGCTGCCAGGAGCTCGTGCGGCGCCTCGGCGACCGGCTCGCGATCCTGAGCGGCGACGACGCGCTGACGCTCGCGATGATGGCGCTCGGCGCGCAGGGCGTCATCAGCGTCACGTCGAACGTGCTGCCGCGCGAGACCAGCGCGGTGACCCGGCGGTTCCTGGCCGGCGACCTCGCGGGCGCGCGCGCAGCCCACCTCGCGCTCCTCGAGCTGCACGGGCTCCTGTTCGTCGAGCCGAACCCCGCCCCCGCGAAGGCCGCGCTCGCCGCCCTGGGCCGCATGAGCGCCGCGGTCCGGCTGCCCCTCGTACCGGCCGGAGAGGCGACCCGGCAGCAGATCGCCGAGGCGATGAGGCGGCTCGAGGCGAGGCGCGAGGCGTCGTGAAATCGAACGGAGATCATCGAGGCGTGCCGATGAGCGCGCTCGTGGGGGCCCCCCAGGGAGACGACGCCCGGCTTCTGAAAGTCGCGATCCACGGCGCGAGCGGCAAGATGGGGCAGGCCATCGTCCGGCTCGCGGCGAACGAGCGAGCCCAGGTCGTGGGCGCGATCGTGTCGCGCGGCTCCTCCCGCATCGGCCGTGACGTCGGCGAGCTCGCGGGGACAGGCACCGTCGGCGTCGCGATGAGCGACGACACCAGCGCCGGGCTGCTCGGCGCTGACGTGGTCATCGACTTCTCGAGGCCCGAGGCGCTCCCCCGCCTCCTGCACCTCGCGATGCGCGCCAAGGTCGCCGTGGTCAGCGGCACGACGCGCCTCGACGGCACGTGCGAGCGGCTGCTCGACGAGACGGCGCAGCACGTCCCGGTCCTCTGGTCGCCGAACACGAGCATCGGCATCCACGTGCTCGCGGAGATCGCGGCGAGCGCGGCGCGGCGGCTCGGGCCCGGCTACGACGTCGAGATCGTGGAGGTGCACCACCGCGCCAAGGTGGACGCGCCGAGCGGCACGGCCGTGCGGCTCGCCGACGCCATACGCGGGGCCCGCGAGCCGGCCGGGACGCTCGCCGACGTGCACGGCCGCGAAGGCAACGTCGGCCCGCGCAAGCCGAACGAGCTCGGGATCTTCGCCGTGCGCGGCGGCGACGTCATCGGCGACCACACGGTCCACCTGCTCGGCCCCGGCGAGCGCCTCGAGCTCACGCACCGCGCGACCAGCCGCGATCTCTTCGCGCGGGGGGCGCTGCGCGCGGCGTGGCACCTGCACGGGAAGCCGCCCGGCCGATACACGATGGCCGACGTGATCGGCGGCTGACCGCGGCGCTCCAGGGCCAGACGCGGGCGATCCGCGATCCGGCGTGCCGCGAGAGAGCCACAATGTGGTCAGCGGCGGTTCGCCGCACTACGCTGCGGCGCTCGTATGGAGACGCTCGCTGCGAGGATCGCACGCGCCGGTCCGTTGCCGGACAGGGACGCGGTCGGCTGGGTCGTCCGCCTGGCGAAGCGCGTCGAGAGCCTGCACGCGCGCGGGACGGTGCACGGCCGCCTGTCGGCCGCGTGCGTGGTCATGGAGGGCGAGCCGTGCACGTCGACGGGGTGGCTCTCGGATCCGCTCGCCACGCCCGCTTTCGTGGGTTACCGGTCGCCGGAGCGGGCCGCGGGTGAGGGGCCGTCGCGCCGGGACGACACGTGGGCGCTCGCGGTCACCCTGTACACGGCGCTCTCGGGAGCGCTCCCGTTCCCCGCCGAGAGCGACCAGGAGCTCCGCCGCAAGCAAGGCGCCGGCGCCGCGCCGCGGGTAACGCCGCCCGGCGAGGCGGGCGACGCGCTGTGGCGCGTGCTGGACCAGGCGCTCGCGCGCCGCGCTGAGCAGCGGATCACCGAGGTCGCGGCGCTCCGTCGCGCGCTGGAGGCCGCGCGGCCGGGCGAAGGCCTGGAGGAGCTGCCGCCGCTCGATGAGCACGCGCTCGCGGCGCCGGCGAGGACCATTCCAGCGCCGCGCCCGTCGAGCAGCGGGGTGCGGGGGACGTCGAGCTCGCAGCCGCCCCGCAAGAGCGCGCCGCCGCGCGAGGGCACCGGCTCGCAGCCGCCTCGCAAGAGCGCGCCGCCGCGCGAGGGCACCGGCTCGCAGCCGCCCCGCAAGAGCGCGCCGCCGCATGGCCACTCGAGCTCGCAGCCGCCGCCCATCGCGAGCGCCTCGGCCCGCCGGACGCCGTTGCCGCTCCACGGGCTCGCGAGCCTGGGGCTCCGGTCGACCATCGGCGTGCCGACCACCCCGCCTCCGGAGGCGCCAGACCGTGCCTCAAAGGCGCAGACCGCGTTGCCTGCCGCATCGCCGCGGCTCGCCGGCGCAGCGACGGAGGACCGCTCGCGCGCGGGCGCCGTGGCTGCCCCGACCGCGCACGTGCAGCCACCGCCGCAGCCGCCCGTCGTGCCCGCAGCGACCGCGCAGCCGCCCGTCGCGCCCGCAGCGACCGCGCAGCCGCCCGTCGTGCCCGCAGCGACCGCGCAGCCGCCCGTCGCGCCCGCAGCGACCGCGCAGCCGCCCGTCGCGCCCGCAGCGACGGTGCAGCCGCCCTTCTCCCCCAGCGCGGTGCCTCTCTTCGACGCGGATGCCCCGGCGAGCCCGCGAATGGTCGACGACCTCCCCTGGCTGGGCGAAGACGACACGCACGAGCCGTCGCACCCCTTCCCGATGGCGCCCGGCAGCGTCGCCGCGCGCCTCGGCGCGCCCGGGCCCGGCGCGCCGACGCCCCACGTCCCGGCCGTCGATCTCCCCTGGCTGGGCGAGCACGACACGCACGAGCCGTCGCACCCCTTCCCGATGGCGCCCGGCAGCGTCGCCGTGCGCTTCGGCGCGCCCGGGCCCGGCGCGCCGACGCCCCACGTCCCGGCCGTCGATCTCCCCTGGCTGGGCGAAGACGACACGCACGAGCCGTCGCACCCCTTCCCGATGGCCCCCGGCGGCGTCGCCGCGCGCGGCGGCGCGTCCGGGCTCGTCGCGCCGCCGCTCCGGGCGCGGGCGCCGACGCCAGCGTCCGGAGCGAGCCACGAGACGCCGTCCCCGGCGCGCCGGTGGGTCACGCTGGCCCTGGGGGTCGTGGCCATCGCGGGCGCCGCGGGGGGAGCCTGGTTCTGGCTTCGCCACCGCGACGCCGCGCCGCCGTCCCTCCCGGCGCCGCCGTCTGCGGACGCTGCGCCCGCCGCATGCGCCGCCCCCGCAGAGCCGAGCGCCCCGGCGCCCGGTGACGCCGGCGCGGAACAGGCACGCACGGCGGCGCCGGCGGACGCAGGCACCGCAAGCACAGCGCCGGATCCTGCGGCCACGGCGGACTTCGCCGCATGCGCGATGCCGCTCTTTCCCGGCAAGAGCGTCGACGCCGCCATCGCGGGCCAGCTGTCGTTCGTCTGCGCCGAGACCGACCCGATGAAGGGCGTCGCGGCGCTCAAGAGCCACCTCGCCCAGGCAGCTGGGCCCAAGGGCGTCTCGGACGCCACGAAGGAATGGGCCGTGCTCGGCTGGCACGACATGGCGACCGTCGCGACCCTGCGCGCCCGCTGCTGCCACGCCCCGCCCCCCCTCGAGCTGCCCCCCACGCCCGAGGGCTGCGCGCCGCTCGATGAGGCCCTGAACGAGCTCGGCGCGGCCGTCGCGTCGGCGTCTGCTCCGGGCGATCGGGCGGTCGCGAAGGCGGCGCGGCGGTACATGCGCGCAGCCCAGTGCGTCGCCCGGGTCGGCGCGGCGACCCGTTACGGGCGCAAGAGCAAGCCGAACGGAGGCGAGGCGACCGCGTTCAAGAAGGTGCTCTCGCGCGCGCTCCGGAGCGCGGCACAGGCGCGCTGAGCCGCGCGAACGTCACGTCGCCCGTGGCGCGCGCCCGTGGTGCGCGCCGTGCCACGGCGTGACGTCGCGAGCGACGCGGACGGCGCAAATGGCGTGAACGAACGTGAACAGGCGTGAACAGGCGTAAACAGCGCGGATCGATCGCTCGACCACCTCGCCGAACGAGCGGTTCTGGGGTAGCGTCCGCGGTCCCATGTCCAACGAAGCGAGCGATCTCCTGCTCGAAATCGGCGTCGAGGAGCTCCCCTCGTCGTTTGTCGAGGCCGCGCTCCGCGCGCTCCCGGATCTCGCGACGAAGCGCCTCGCGGAGCTCAGGCTCCGCCACGGCGCGGTGCGCGCGCTCGGCACCCCGCGTCGGCTCGCGCTGCTCGTCTCCGGGGTCGCGGCGCGCCAGCCGGACCTCGAGGAGGAGGTCACCGGCCCGCCGGTCAAGGCGGCCTTCAAGGACGGCGCGCCCACGAAGGCGGCCGAGGCGTTCGCGCAGAAGCTCGGCTGTACCGTCGCGGATCTGCGCCGCGTCGAGGGGCCGAAGGGCGAGTACCTCGCGGGCACCCGCCGCGAGGCCGGCAAGCCCGCGGCCGAGCTCCTCCCGGAGGTCCTGGCGTCGCTCGTCGCGGCCATCCCCTTCCGCAAGTCGATGCGCTGGGGGCAGGGAGATTTCGCGTTCGGCCGCCCCATCCAGTGGCTGGTCGCGCTCTCCGGCGGCGAGGTCATCCCCGTCGAGATCGCCGGCATCCGCAGCGGGCGCACGAGCCGCGGCCACCGCTTCCTCGGGCGGGCCGAGATCGCGATCGGCGCCGCGAAGGACTACGTCGAGGCGATGCGCGCGGCGCACGTGCTCGTCGACCCCGAGGCGCGCGCGAAGCTCATGCGCGAGCGCCTGCTCGCCGCGGCGCGGGACGCGGGCGGCGTGCTGATCGAGGACGACTTCCTGATCGGCGAGAACCTCTCCCTCGTGGAGGAGCCGCACGTCATCGTCGGCAGCTTCGAGGAGCGGTTCCTCGAGCTGCCGGAGCGGGTGATCCTCGAGGTCGCGCGCGGCCACCAGCGCTACTTCGGCGTCCGCGACGCGAGGACGGGGGCGCTGCTCCCGAGGTACCTGGCGGTCGTGAACACCGCGGAGGCGCCCGAGAAGATCAAGCGCGGCAACGACAACACGATGCGCTCGCGCCTGTCGGACGCGCAGTTCTTCTACCGGGAGGACGTCAAGATCCCGCTCGCGAACCGCCGCGAGAAGCTCGGCGGGATCGTGTTCCAGAAGCGGCTCGGCAGCGTGCTGGCGAAGGCCGAGCGCGTCGAGCGGCTCGCCCGCGAGCTCGGCCTGCTCCTGATGCTGCCCGAGCAGACGCTGGTGGCGGCGGCCTCGGGGGCGCACCTCGCGAAGTGCGATCTCGTCGCGCTGATGGTGGGCGAGTTCCCCGAGCTCCAGGGCGAGATGGGGCGGGCGTACGCGCTCGCCCAGGGGGTCAGCCCGGAGGTGGCCGACGTCGTGCGCGATCACTACCTGCCCAAGGGCGCCGCGGACGCGACGGCGCCGACGAACGCCGGCGCGCTGGTCGCGATGGCCGATCGGCTCGACACGCTGGTCGGCTGCTTCGCGATCGGGCTCGTCCCCACGAGCACCGCCGACCCGTACGGTCTGCGCCGCGCGTGCCTCGGCGTGCTGCGCACGCTCCTGGATCGCGATCTCGATCTGCGCCTCGGCGCCGCGTTCGGGGCCGCCTACGACGGCTACGCCGGGGTGGAGCTCAACGTCTCGCGCGAGGAGCTCGCGACCCGCCTCGGCGAGTTCTTCTCCGAGCGGCTGCGAGGCCTGCTCTCCGACCGGCTCCCGCAGGACGCGGTCCTCGCGTGCCTGCGCGTCGCCGCGGATCGCCCGCTCGATCTCAGGGCCCGCGTGCGCGCGATCGACGCGCTGAGCCCGGAGGTGCGGGCGCGGGTGGGCGAGGTCTTCAAGCGGGCCACGAACATCGCCGACAAGGCGCCTGCCGGCGAGCCGGTGGCGCCGTTCGGACAGGACGTGCACCCGAGCGAGACGGCGCTGTTCGCGGGGTACCTCAAGCTGCGCGAGCAGATCGCGTCGGACGTCCGGAGCGGCTCGTACGACACCGCGTTCAGGGCGGTGGCGGACTTCGCCCCGCTCTTGCACCAGTACTTCATCGACGTGTTCGTGATGACCGACGACGCGGCCGTGCGGGACAACCGGCTGCGGCTGATGCGCGCCCTGTCGGAGACCTGCGGGAGCCTGGCCAGGCTGGAGCTCCTCGGCGAGGCGCCGCGCGCGGCGTCGTGACGCGACGGGCGCGGCGCCTCGGCGGCGCGCCCGACGCTACGCTACCTTTTCAGCTCAGATGGGCGCTCCCGCGGGCGCCTCGGCCGGCGGCTCTCCTGGAACTGGCTTTGCGGGCGCGGCGATGCGCTCTCAGCATGACAAGAGGAGGGTGTTCGGCGCCGTCGAGCAAACATGGTCGATCGAGGACGTGATCGCCGAAGGGGACAAGGTGGTCGTGCGCGCGAAGAACACGTGCGCACAAGCGAGCTTCCTGGGCATCCCGAGCCACGGACGGCAGCAGACGTTCACCGCGATGTTCATTCACCACATCGTTGACGGCAAGATCGTCGAGACATGGCGGAACGCCGACGATCTCGGCCGGCTCCCGCAGCTCGGCGCGCGGCTCGAGCCGGGGGTACCCAAGGCTCCGACGTGAGCAGGCTGACCGCGTCTGGCGTCGATCTTCGCCTGGTCAGCGCTGCTGTCGAGTTGAACAGCACTCCATCCGGGCCACCTCGATGGATCATGCAACGGCGACTCCGAAAGCGCCGTGAAACCACGTCCATGCACCTCACTTCGCGGAACCAATAAGCAACCAATAAGCCCACTGGGGACGATGAGCAGCGCCTCCGGCGCCTCGCCGAGCCGCCGGGCGTCTGGACCTGCACGCTCGCCAGGAGCTGCTGTACCGTTCGCCCCCATGCCTGGATCTCAGCCCTATCCGTTCGCGTTCTTCGGGGCAGCGCCGAGCGACTGGTTCGACCTCGAAGGGGACCTGTTCTCCTATGAGCTCTGCTTCGTGGCGCCCCCGGACGCGGCCGCGCGGCGCGCCGCCGGCGAGGCGTGGGAGCGGGCGCTCGACGCGCGCGCGGTGGAGCACTGCGAGCCCTTCCAGTGGGCCGATCGCTGGGCGCTCGTGCGGGTGCGGCCGGCGGGGTGGAGCAAGGCGTGCGTCGCCGACATGGCGCGCGCGGTCCAGCAGGCCCTCACCGCGGTGCACGGCGCTCATCCGATCGAGGTGGCCTCCCTGGCCGAGGCGATCGAGAGCGACAGCGACTGGGACGCCTGGTCCGCCGAGCAACGACCCGAGCCCCCGACGGGCCCGAGGTGGCCCGTCGAGCTGCCCCGCTTCGGCGGAGGCGAGCGCTTCGAGGCCGCGTGCGCGGTGGATCCGGCGGTCGAAGCCGCGCGCGAGGCGGCGCGCGCCGCGCCTCCCGAGGAGGAGCGCTCGTCGGAGCGCGCGGCGGGCGACGACCACGACGCGGACGAGGCGGACGCCAGCGACGACGACGACGACAAGCCCAGGGTCATCTCTGGCGGGCTCCGGCTGGAGCTCGTGCCGGGCTACAAGGCGCCCGGGCCCTCCGACGAGCAACAGAGGCTCTTCGGGCGGAGCGGCGAGGTGCTGATCGCGCCGAACGGCCTCGTCTTCGGCGTCGCCAAGCCGAAGCGAAAGCCGCCTGTCCCCGCGTGGATCGAGAACGGCGAGCTCCGCACCGCTCAGGGCGATCCGCTTGCCACCACGACCGGCGCTCACCTCGCCGCGCGCGACGACGGCGGCGCGGCGCTGATCGGGGAGGATTCGGAGGCCGTATGGGAGATCGTGTTCGCGGAAGGCTCCGTGCGGCGCCTCATCCAGCACGACGAGCCCTTCTCCGACGTCGCCTACGGCCCGGAGGGCCGGGTGCTCGTGCTCGCGGGCTCGATCGACGTCTATCGGCGGGAGGGTTCGGGCGTCGCGCTCGAGGGGCGCTGGGACCTCGACGGCTACGGGATGCACTCGGTCTTCGGCGGACGCGTGCTCCTCTTGAAGTGCTTCGACGACGAGGACGAGAGCGCGGACGGCGTAACGATCCTCGGCTACGACGGATCCACGATGCGCCGGCTGGCCCGCGTGCGCATCTCGATCGGCGACATCGTGCTCGACGGCGCCCGCGTCATCGTGGAGGACGGCAGCGAGTACTACGAGCTGCTCGGCCTTGATGTGCTCGCCGCGCGCTTCGCCGCGCAGCCGGACTCCTTCCCCGAGCTGAAGAAGCACGAACCCGGCAACGAGGACGAAGACGAAGACGAGAGCGCGTCCGACGAGGGCGAGAGCACGTCCGGCGACGGCGACGACGAGGACTCCCGGCCAGAGGTGCTGGAGGGCGCGCTCCGCGTGGAGCGGCGGAGGTCGCGCGAGGTGCCCCCGGAGCCCGAGATCGAGCGCGCGGAGCGCGAGCTGTTCGGGTCGACCTCCTGCGTCGCGGCGGCGCCCGGCGATCGCGTCTACGGCATCGCGAAGCTCCGGCGCAAGCCGGCGACGGCCGCCTGGATCGAGGGCGGGGAGCTCAAGCGCGCCGAGGGCGAGGCGCTGCCCAGCCCTCACGGCTACATCGCGGCGCGGGAGGACGGCGGCGCGGTGCTGTACGGGTTCGACTACGACCTCGTCGCCGAGCTCTCCTTCGCGGACGGCAAGCTGCGCCGCCTCTTCGAGCACGAGGCGTCGATCTCCGACATCGCCTACGGCCCGGAGGACCGCGTCATCCTCGCCACGGGCGAGTCCCTCGACGTCTACCGCCGCGAGGGAGAGGGCGCCGTCCTCGAGCAGCGCTGGGACGTGGGCTGTTACGGCCTGACCCCCGCCCTCGGCGGCCGGCTGCTCCTCGTCAAGAGCTACGAGGGCGAGGATTCCGAGGACGGGCTGACCATCGTCGGCTTCGACGGGAGCAAGCTGCGCCGCGTGGCCCGCGTGAAGGCCTCCGTGGGCGAGGTCCGGATCGCCGAGGGCCGGGCCTTCATGGATCACATCGGCGACACCTACGAGCTGCTCGGCCTCGACGCGCTGGTCGAGCGGCTCGCCACGAGCCCAGAGGTCGCCGTGTACACGCCGTCCGAGGAGAACGATGACGACGACGATGCGCCGGAGTCAGGCCCGAGGAAGGCGCCCGAGGAGTACGCCATCGAGCCCGCCCCGGGCCGCGTCGGCGTGCGCTACCTGGGCAAGCAGCGCCCGCTGCCGGAGGACGAGGACGACGTCCCGAAGGACGTGCGCGCGCGTTTCGGAGCGGGCGCGCGGGAGCTCGAGCGCTACCGCCCTGCCGACGTGTACATCGGGTGGAAGAAGGAAGCCCGACGCTCCTTCGTCTTCGCCGTGCTGAAGGACGGGGAGCTCATCGAGACCGCGGTGAAGGCGAGCTCCCCCTCGTCGACGGGCCTGGTGAACGCGGATCGGAGCGCCGCCCTCGTTGCGACCGACGGCGACGCCAAGCTCTGGTGGGTAGACCTCCCGCACGGCAAGCCGATCCTCGTGCACGACTTCAGCAAGGAGGAGAGCGAGGACGAGATCTACACGCTCGAGGCGCTCGCCTCCGGGCGGGTGATCGTCGGCACCTCGTCGGAGACCTGGATCTTCTCGGTCAGCGGCGGCGCCTCCAGGCTGGAGGCGCGCGGCGACCTGGATCTGCGCGTCGTGGAGAGCGCCGCGGGGGGCCGCGTGGCCGTGCTGGAGGTCTCCGAAGGCAAGCCTATCCGGGTCTGGGGCGTCTACGACGATGGCGTCCGCACGCTCGCCGAGCTCGAGCCGGAGCCCCTCAGCTTCGAGCCGAGCGCTGACGGCAAGTTCTTCTTCGAGGCCGTGAATCGCCTTGGCTGGTATGAGCTCGTCAACCTCGAGGACGCCTGGGAGGCCGGGCGCCGTGACACCTCTGGCGAGCACTACCCGCGCGTGGCGCTCGCGCCGAAGCCCCCTGAGCAGGACGAGGACGACGAGGACGACGGCGAGGACAGCGACGACGAGGAGCCGCAGTCCGTGGAGTGAAGGCGGCCGCTGCCCGCCGTCAGGCCATCACCCTCGAAAAACCCCGCGCCGTCCGGCCGCTCGACGCCATCGAGAGCAGCCGGCTCACGCGCTCCTCGGTCGTCGGGTGCGTCGAGAACCACTTCAGCACCGAGCCAGCCCCGGCGAGCGGGTTGACGATGAAGAGGCTGGCCGTCGCCGGGCGCGCCGCCTCGGGGGGCACGAGCGCCACGCCGTGCTCCAGCTTGGACAGGGCGCTGGCGAGCGCCTCCGGGTCCCCGGACAGCTTGGCGCCGAGCTCGTCCGCCATGTACTCGCGCGACCGCGAGATGCCGAGCTGCACGAGGGTCGCCGCGATCGGCGCCACGATCGCGAGGGCCAGCCCGCCGAGCGGGCTCGCGCCGTCCTCATCGTCCGACGATCCGCCGAATATCCCGGCGAAGCTCACGGCATGGGCCACCCACGTGATGCCCGAGGCGAACGCCGCCGCGATCGTCGATACCAGGATATCGCGGTTCTTGATGTGCGCGATCTCGTGCGCCAGCACGCCGCGCAGCTCACGCTCGCTCAGGAGCTGCATGATGCCCTCGGTCACCGCCACGACGCCATGCTCCGGGTTGCGCCCGGTGGCAAAGGCGTTCGGCTGCGCGTCCGGGATGACATAGACGCGGGGCTTCGGGATCCCCGCCCGACTCGAGAGCTCCTCCACCATCCGGTGGAGCCCCGGGGCCTCGAAGGGCGAGACCTCGGCAGCCCGGTGCACCGCGAGCACGATGCGGTCGGACATGAAATACGCACCCAGGTTCATCGCGAGCGCGAGCACGCCGAACAAGACGAGGTACCCGGGCCCCAGCGCCCCGCCGATGGACACCAGGATTGCCGACATGACGCCGAGCAACAGGATCGTCTTGATCTGATTCTTCATGAACTTCGTATCCTCCTCGAAGCGGAGCGCTGCAAGAGCCGCTCCCCGGAGATCGATGTGTCGCGCGTCGTCGCATTGCAATACCCCGCGCACCCGATCAGCAGACGTCGTGTCCGGCGGATTCCCGCCTGTGGCTCTCCTGACCGCCGCTCCTGCTGGCTCGCCCCATTTCGCCCCACCGCCCCATTTCGCCTCGCGGCCCATTCCACCTCTGACACCGCATCGTCAGGCTCATCCTTCGTCGGCCAATGCCGTGGGCCCTCCGCGCCCGTGGTCGTCGCGCGGCGCAGGGAGGGCTGATGTCTGAGCCCATTTGACGTCATTCCTCTGACGCTGCCGGAGGAGTCACGTCTCAGGCGAGTTCAGCCCTCCCTGCGCCGCGCGACGACCACGCTCCGAGGGCCGGTCAGCTCGGCAAGACCTCCCGGCACCGCAACGCGCGAGCTCAGCGCGGAATGCGCCCGCCAGCGCGCCTCACGCCTGCCAGATCGCCAGAAGCCACACCGCGACGCCCGCCGCGCACACCGCGAGCCCCGGCGCCGCCCGCGGCCACACCCACTGCCCCGTCACCGTGACCCCGCGCCGCACCACCCAGACGGCGCCCGCGACCCACGCCGCGAACGCCCCGACGAGGGCGACGACCCAGCCGACCCGCGGCGCGTCGTCGCGCGCGAGCGCCGCGAGGTGCTGCCGCTCGACCGCCGCGGCAGGCTCGGTCCGGGTGCCCGGCGGGCGCGGCGCGGCCGCCGAGAGGCGGGCGATGGCCGCGTTGGCCAGCTCGAGGTCCTCCGCGTGCGGCGTCGTGAGCCACCGCGTCTCCAGGGCGGCCGTGCGCACCGCGCGCCACGCGAAGAGCGCCGTGTCGGCCCGACCGAGGCCCTCCGCGGCCGTCGCGAGCGCGATCAGCCGCTCGTACGCCACGCGGACGTGCGGCGCCCCGGGGGCGTACCAGCCCGCCGCCCGCCGCGCGTGGAGCGCCGCCGCGTGCGCGTCGCCGGCGCGCAGGGCGTCCGTGCTCTCCGCGATCTCCCGCTCGCCCGCGGCCACCACCCGCAGCGACGCCGCGCCGACGAGGAAGCCGGCGACCGCGAGGCCGCGCAGCACGCCGAGCACGACCGAGCGCCTCACAGAAAGTCGCGTCTCTTGAAGACGAACGCCGCCACCAGCAGGAGAATGAGCGCCCACCCCGCGCACGTGATCGCCGCCCAGCCGAGGTACACGAGGAGGTTCGCGTCAGCGACCTCGCCCGCGAGCAACGGGCGCGGCGGCACGTAGATCTGAAGGTTCGGGACCACCTTGGAGAAGGCGTGCGCCGCGGCGCTGATCTGAGGGCCGAAGTACTTCACAGGCAGCCGGGCGAGCGAGTCCGCGTTGCGCCCGATGAGGAAGACGCCCAGCGTGAGCAGCGAGGACAGGAACGGCGTCGAGAACGACGAGAACAGCGTCGCCACCGCGGCGACGATGCCGACCTCGAGGAACGCGAGCGCGCTGCCCGCGAGCACGACGCGGCGCTCGGTCGGCGCGCCGTCCGAGAAGAGCACGCCGAGCACGAGGAAGACCGCCGCCCAGGGGATGAACCCGTACGTGCGCGCCAGCGGCGAGCGCCACGCCACGAGCCCGAGCGCCGCGAGCGAGGCGGCCCCGGCGCCCGCCACGAGGGCCAGCGAGCGGCCGGCCAGCACGGCGCTGATCTGCAGCACGAGCCCGGCGTCGGCCAGGATGAACACCCCGAGCGTGAGCAACGTGCCGAGGTACTTGCCGACGAGGTACTCGCCGCGGCGCACCGGGCGGGCCAGGATCGGGAAGATCGTCTTCTGCTCGAGCTCGCGGTACAGCGACGTCGCGCCGATGATGACCGCGACCGCGATGCTGAAGAGCGAGATCGACGCGACGCCGAGGTCGCTCACGACCCGCGCCCCGTTGCGGAGCGTGTAGGCGCCGACGATGATCGAGTAGAACGCGACGGCGAAGGCGACGCCCGCGAGGCCGATGAGGATGCGCGCCCGAAGCGATTCCCGGTAGGTGTTGAGGGCGATCGCAGAGATGCGGCCGAACATCGGGGCGACGTTAGCAAGGGACGGGGGGAGCTTGAAAGGGCCGCGGGTCAGGGGCCGGCGCCGTCCCCCGGGTCGACGACCCGCACGTCCAGGAACCAGAGGCCGTGCGCGAGCGCGTGGCCGTCGATCTGGAGGTGATACACGCCAGGATCGAGCACGAGATCGAGGAAGCTCCGCTGGGGATCCGCACCGATCGTGCAGGAAAGCGGCATTTCGACGCCGGGACAGCCCGGGCCGCGGCGGACCGAGAGCAGCGTGTCGTAGCTCGATCCGGCCATGTCGAGCACGACCCGCCTGCGCGCGGTGAGCGTGAGCCGGAGGAGCTGGTCCCGGGCGCCGCCCTCCTCCGTGCCGGCGCGGTCGCAGCCGGCGTCGAAGTCCGCGGCGGCGTTGGCCGTGTTGCCCTGGAAGAAGCCGCCGCTCTCCGGGATCTCCAGCGCCCCCTCGCACGCGTCGGAGAAGGGCACCAGCGTGGGCGGCACCGCCGGCCGGACGAACGCCGTCACGCTCACGGGCTGGCCGAGCTGCGCCTCGGCCACGACCCGGTACGACCCGGGCGCGACGTTGCGCCGCGCGCTCCGGAGCGGCGTGACCTCCCCCTCGCTGCACGCGAGCCGATCGCCCTCGCCGCCGCACGCCGGCGCGGACAGGGCGATCGCGCCGGTGTCGCCGGCCGACAGCTTCTCGACGAGCAGCACGTCGGACGCGACCGGCAGCTCGAGCGTGTACACGGCGTCGACGGCCGCCGGGCCGCAGCCGAGATCCACGTCGTCCTGGTGGCCGAGCAGCGACACGGAGACCGTCCGGTTCGGCGCGAGCTCGGCCGCCCCTTCGCACCCCTCGTCCGGCGGCGGCTCGGTCGGCGGCGAGAGCTCCAGCGTGACGAGCACCGAGGTCGGCGCCGTCGCGGAGACCGCGACGGCGTACACCCCCGCAGGCAGCGCGCGCCGGAAGAGGTGCGGCGCCGCCGCCGTCTGGCAGGCGAGCTCGTCCTCCGGCAGCGCGCACGCGGCGCTCCGCAGCGAGAGCGAGGGATCGCCGTCGCCGTCGGTCGAGATCGCGTAGAGGTCGACGTCCTGGGGCTCGGCGAGCTCGAACGTGTACACGAGCTCCCCGAGCCCGGTCTCGCACGCGGTCCCGAGATCCAGGGCGGCGTCGAGGATCGTCGCCAGCGCCGGCGCGCCCGGCGAGAGGGGCGCCGCCGTGCCGCACGTCTCGTTCTCCGGCGCCGGCGCCGGCGGCAGGAACGCCACGTCGACGATGACCGGCGCGCCCACCTTCGTCGTCACGTAGAGCGGCAGCGCCGTCGCCCGCTCAGGATCGCCGAGGCCGCGGGCCCGGAGCTTCGCGAGCTTGCCGCCGTCCGCCGTCTCGTGGGGCCCCCCGCACGCGAGCTCGGTCGCGGCGTCGCCGCACTGGCCGGCGAGCGTCACGGCGACGTCGGTGGCCTCCGTCTCGTCGTCGGGGGCCTCCGTCCGCGCGGTCACCTCGACGTCGACCGGCGGCCCCGGCGGCAAGATCACCGCGGCCACGACGTCGTGCGTGCTCGCAGGGCGGGGCAGGCCGCACGAGCTCGCGTAGTGGAAGCCCGCGCCCGCCGTCGTCATCGCGTACGAGCCCGGCGCGGAGATCTCCAGCGCGTCCAGGCACGTGTCGTGCTCCGGAGACACACAGCCGCCCTCGTCGGCGCGCCCGTTGCAGTCGTCGTCCCGATCGTTGCCGCAGACCTCGGGCTGCGCCGACGACACCGTGGGATCGGCGTCGTCGCAGTCGCCCCCGCCGCAGTGCTCGTCAGGATCGCCGTCGAGATCGGCGTCGCGCGGCGCGCTCGAGCACGTCTTGGTCGCCTCGTCGCAGGCGTCGATCGTGCATGTGCTCTGATCGTCACACGCGACCGGCGCGCCGGGCACGCAGCCGAGCCGCGGGTTGCAGCGCTCGACGCCGTCGCAGTGGACGTCGTTCTGGCAGGCGCTGTCGTCCGGCGTGAAACGGCACCGCCCGAGGGCGGTGTCGCACGCATCGAAGGTGCAGGGAAATCCGTCCTCGCACTGATCGTCGTCGACGCACGGGCCGCCCAGCGTCGGGTCCGCTGGAGCCTGCTCGCCGCCGGCGCCGCCGGCGCCGCCCTCACCGCCCGCCCCGCCGGCCGACGGGAAGGGGCTCGGGGCGCTCGAGGCGCAGGAAGCGCCGGAGAGCGCCGCCGCGGCGACCGCTCCGCAGAGGAGAGCGAGACGCGTCAAGGAGGAAGGCGTCGAGAGGGAGGAAGTGTGAGTCCGCATCGAACGAGGTGAGCGGCAATGAGCGTAGCAGGGCACCGCCACGTCTGGCATCATGGCGCGCGATTCCGCAGAGCGTCGCGGATAGAGGGAAAAACAGGGTGACCAGCGACAGATTGACCCGACCCGAGCTGACGTGGCTGCTGGCGCAGGAGGCGCGGAGCGCCGCTCAGAAGCTCCGCCAGGGCGTGGGGATGATCGCGACCGAGAGCGCGCCGCCGCCGACGCCATCGCCGGACGACGCCTCGGGCGGCGGCGTCGAGAGCACGCTCAACCGGCTCGACGAGGCGGTGAGCATGCTCGCCTCGCTCCACGGCCGCCCCCTGCCGCGCGGGCGGCGCGGCCGCGTCGACCTGACGGCGCTCCTCTGGGAGGTCGCGCCCGAGGCGCGCGTGCAGATCGAGATGGGCGAAGGGACCACCGTGTTCGGCGACGAGACCGAGCTCCGGCGGATGCTCCAGGTGCTCATCGCGCAGGGCGGCGACCCCTCGAGCCTGACCGGGGCGCCCGAAGTGAGCATCCACCGCGTCGGCGACGAGGTCAGCGTCCGGGTCAACCTCGGCCCGGAGACGCCCGTGAACTTCGAGACCGAGCGGGTGTGGCTGTCGCGCATGGCGCTGCGCTACGGCGGCCGGCTCGAGCTCGACGGCCAGATGCAGACGCTGACGCTGCCCGCCGAGGTCGATCTCCAGCGCCTCGAGGTCGAGAGCCTCAAGAAGGAGCTCGCCGCCGCGCAGGCCCAGGGCGAGGCTTACGCGCGCGAGCTCGCCGCGGTCTTCTCGCGGGCCGAGGGCGAGCGCGAGCGCGGGTCGCTGTCCGGCGTCATCTCGCGGCTCGGCGGCAGCGAGCCGGTGTCGCACCTGCCGCCGAGCGGCGACAGCCTCGCGGTGCTCGTCGCCGCGGTGCGCGTGCTCGGCACGCAGCTGCGCGGCATCCTGTCGGCGATCGGCCGCGACATCGCGCCGCTCCGGACCCACGGCGGCGACGCGGGCGAGACGGCCTCGTCGGTGGGGCGCCACGTGACGGCGGCGTCAGAAATCGTGAGTGATCTCGCCAGGTTGGGGGCGTGTCCGCTCCACGAGTTCCCGCGCCACTGCGACGTCGCCGACGTGCTGCGCGACGTCGTGAAGGACGATCTCGCGCGCGCGGCCCGCCACGACGTGCGCGTGGTGGTCGAGGCGCCGGAGACCGCGCAGGAGGTGGTGCCGCAGGGCGCGCTGACGGTGCTGCTGCACGCGCTGCTCGATCACGCCATCAGCGCGTCGCCGCCGGGCAGCGAGGTGCTCGTCTCCCTCTCCGAGGGCCCGAGCGGGGTCGAGATCACCTTCGACGACGCCGGGCCGCCGCTCCCGGCCGCGGCGCGGGGCGTCGTGCTGAGCCGCGACTTCGAGGCGGTCGCGCAGGGCCGCCCGCCGGCGCTGCCGCTCATCGCGGCGCACGCGATCGCCGCCCACACGAACTACGGTATCGCCATCGAGGACGGGCCGCGGGGGGAGACGCGGGTGCGGCTCACGATCCCGCGCTCGGGCTGACGCCTCGCCGTCCACATCCAATGGAGCGACCTGCTAGCGCAGGAACGAGCTCGGCGGGAAATCGACGTCGAGGTTGAGCGTGGCGCCGCGCACGATATTGATGTCCTCCACCTGCAGCGTCGTGGTGACGGGGCGGTCGTTGCCACGCTCCACGAGCGTCGCCGTGGCCGTGTATTCATCGGGCGGGAGATCCACAGTGATGCTGAAGTCGTCGCAGCGCGCGTAGTCTCTCGCCACCTCGCGGCTGCCCCGGTAAACGATCAGCTCGAAATCCGCTCCTCCGCGGCTGTGCTGGGAGCACGCCCGCGAATCCATCCGGTTGGCCACGGTCCACTCCAGCGTCAGGCTCCCGACGGCCTGCACGGGCCGCGGCCGGCGCTGGGGGCTGGGCTCCACGTCGACGATGCACCCCAGGGCCAGGAAGCTCGATAACGCGAGGCCGCAGAGGGGAAAGACGCTCTTCTCCTGATTCATCCTCGTACCCGTCCTTTCGCTGCTGCCCCGCTGTCAACGCGGTGTGTAGTAACGGCGCCCCCGCTCGCGCGGATAGCTCAGCTCGCGCTCCGGCACGTACCGCGGCGACGTCCGGTACGTCTGCCTGTAGTGCTCGAGCTCCGTGGGCTCCTCCTCGAAGATGACCCAGCCCCGGTTCGTCGGGTAATACCAGCGGCCGTCGACCAGGTACGCATACGTCCCGCGGAAATAGACGCGCGGATACGCGGCGATCTCCACCGGGACGACCTCGGCGCGCACCGCCGGAACGCCGGACACGACGAACCCCCCTTCGGTCCCGACCGTGCCCATACACCCCATGAGCAGCGAGGCGCCGACCGCGAGCGCAGCCGCGGCGAGCGAGGCCCTCGTCACACCGAGAGATCTGGACCGCCCTCGCACGGGCGGAGTCACGTTGTTGCTCTGCTTCACGTCATTGCTCCTCGGAGCGCAACTCAGCAACGCGAGTGCCAGCGCGGCGCGACTCGAGATCTCCGGATCTCCGCCGGCGCGGCGCTCACCGGGCCGCGCGGAGCGCGCCGGCGAGCGCGAGCGCGCGCTGGATCTCCGCGGACGTCACCAGGCCGATCACGCGCTCGCCCTCGTCGAGCACCGCGATCACGCTCGCCTCGCCGCTCGCCAGCGCGTCGAACGAGCGGGACGCGTCGTCGTCCGCGTGCGCCCTCGGCACATCCACGGGCATCACCGCGCCGACCGTCGCCGGCGCGGCGCCGCCCTGCAGCTGGCGCGCGAGATCCCAGACCGTGACGACGCCGATCTCGCGGCGCCCCGCGCCGTCCCGGGGATCGTCGATGACCCGCGCGCCGACCAGGTTGTGGCGCAAGAGCCGCTCGGCCACCGCGCGAGGGCTCTCGTCCGCATACGCCTCGCCGAGCCGATCGGTCATGAACCGCGCGACCGGGATGCCGCGGAGGAGCTCGTTCGTGCTGGAGCGCGTCTGCTCGGCCGACGCCCCCATGTAGACGAACACCGCGATGAGCACCAGGATCAGGTTCCACGAGAGCAAGCCGAAGAGCCCGAAGGCCACCGCCATCACCTTGCCTGTCGCCGTGGCGATGCGCGTCGCGCGGGTCCGCCCGAGACGGCGCAGGAGCAGCCCGCGCAGCACCCGGCCGCCATCCATCGGGAAGGCCGGCAGCAGGTTGAACGCGCCGAGGAGAGCGTTCGTGATCGCGAAGGCCACGAGCGCGGCGCCGATCTCCGCCGGCGCCGGGAGCAGCCGATACGCGACGTAGCTGGCGAGCGCGATAACGAAGCTCACGAGCGGCCCGGCGAACGCCATCCACGCCTCGTGCTCGGGATCGTCGCGCTCCATCTGCGAGACGCCGCCCAGCATCATCAGCGTGATCGCGCGCACCCGGATCCCGTTCTTGAGCGCGACGAACGAGTGGGCCAGCTCGTGCACGAGCACCGCCACGAACAGCCCGACAGCCAGGATCGCCCCCCAGGCGAGCGGCGGCAGGCGCATCTCCTCGCGCGGAATCCCGAGCGACGACGCGATCACCGAGAACTGCGACGACGCCGCCCACGCCACGTACGGCAGGAAAATCAGCAACGTGATGTGCAGCCGTACCGGGATTCCACGGATCCGCAGGACTGTCAGCCCCTGGTCGAACATGTGCCTCCTGATCCACAGGTACAGATGGGGCCGACAAGCACCTTCGCAAGCCGCCGAGACAGCGCCAATGCGCGGAAGACCAGGGCAGCCGCGCGGCGCCGCCGCGCAATGCAGAGAGGCGCGCGGCGCTGCGAGGGCCCCAGCGCGCGTCCGTCCCAGGCGGGAATCACGGGGAGGGGAGCGTGTTCGGAGGCGCGCGGCGCAGCGCGGCGCCCACGCGGCGCGCGGATTGGCGTAGCGTGGTGTGACCGAGGTCATCATGCGCCAGCGCGTCCCCGATGCATTGATGGCTGCGAGCACGGAAGAGCTGACGAAGGTCGAGCTCGCGGTCCTGGAGTCATCCCACGCGGGCGGCGTGCCGAGGGACCTCACGGGCCACGTGTTCGCGATCGGGCCCGTCGGCTCGGTGGACGGCGACCTGCCCAGAGCGGACGGCGCGCCGATCCTCAATGGCAATGGGATGATCTACCGCCTCGACTTCGGCCGCGGCGGGGCGGTCCGGCTGACCTCGAGGATCGCGCGTACGCCCTGTTATCACGCGGACGCCGCCTCGCGCCCCGGCACGCGCTTCGAGGCGCTGGGCTTCCGTGACGCAGGGCTGCTCCGCTTCTCGCCGCACCTCGGCCTGCGGAACCACCTCAACACCGCGTTCGTGCCCATGCACGCGCCGCGCGCGCCGGCGCGCCTGCTCGTCACGAGCGACACGGGCAGGCCCTACGAGATCGACCCGGCCACGCTGGAGCTCGTCACGCCGGTCGGGCGCAACAGCACGTGGTACCCGGCCGCGCCCGTCGATCACCCCTTTCCGATGACGCTCTCGAGCGCGCACCCGTGCTTCGACGCGGAGCGGGGCGAGCTCCTCACCGTCAACTACGGCCGCTCGCTCCTCCACCTGTTCGTCGCGTCGCTGCCGCGGCTCGACGAGCTCGGCGCGCTCCCGCGCTCCTGGGATCGGCTCGCCGCGGCGGCCGCGTCGATGATCGAGCAGCAGCTCGTCCGCCCGAGGGCGGACCGGATCGAGGCGTTCGCCAAGCGGGCGCTCGAGCTCCTGCCCGCGCGCCTCCGCCCGAGCGCGCCGCCTGGGCCGGGCGACCTCCTCGCGCGGCAGGCGGCGCGCTTCGGCGGCGTGGCGCTCGACGAGCCGGCGGGCGACTTCGTGCATCTCCTGCGATGGGACGGCCACAACGAGCCCGAGCGGCACGCGCTGGTCCTGCCGAGCGGCGCGCCGGTGCGCATCGAGCAGAGCGTGCACCAGATCGGCCTGACGCGGCGCTGGGTCGTGCTCGCGGACACGGCGTTCAGAATCGGCCTGGAGAGCGTGGCGTTCCGGGGCTCCAGGGAGAGCCCCGGGGTCGAGCGCCTCGTCCGGTCGCTCCTCACGATGCCCCACGAGCCGAGCACGACGTTCTACCTGGTCCGGAGGGACGCGCTGCGGCCGGGCGGCGGGCCGGTCGTGGTGAAGCGGGTCGTCGTCCCGCTGGAGACTCTCCATTTCCTCGTCGACTACGAGGACGCGGGGGACCGCATCACCGTGCACGCGGCGCACAACTGCGCGACCGATCATGGGGAGTGGCTCCGGCCCTGCGATCGGCACGCCGCCGACAAGACGCCGGCGCCGCCGCGCCTGCGCGGCCTGTTCCCGCTCGGGCAGGCGGACGTGAACCGGATCGGCCGGTATACCCTCGACGCGGCGGCCGAGCGCGTCGTGGACCAGGCGGTGTTCGCCGATGCCGCGCGGGCGCTCGGCGTCGGCCTCTATGCGTACCGGGAGACGGGCGCGTCGTGGATGCCGCCCGATCGCCTCGAGAACGTCTACTGGCGCGGCGGCGGGATATGGGATGAGCTGTCGACCGAGTTCATCGACCGGCTCTATGCGGCGCACCCGCACAGGTCGCTCCCCCTCCCGGCGCTCCGCCGGATGCGCGCGGAGGGCGGCCACCCCGACAGCCTGTTCCGGTTCAACCACCGCGCGATGCGGATCGAGGATCGCTACGAGTTCCCGCGGCGCGCCGTGGGGTCCTGGCTCAGCTCGCTGCAGTTCGTCCCGCGGCGCGGCGGCAGCGGGGCCGACACGGACGGCTACGTCGTGGCGATCGTCGCGACGCCGTGCCGCGCGGAGGTCTGGATCTTCGACGCGACGAACCTGGCGCGAGGGCCGCTCTGCAAGCTGGGACACCCGACGTTCCGGCCGGGGCTGACCCTCCACACGGCGTGGCTCAACTCGGTCGCGCCGTGGAGGGGTGGATACAGGGTGCCGGTGCGGGAGGATTACGAGGAGTTCGTGGCAGAGGCCCCCGGGGACCAGGTGAAGGCGCTCTTCGAGGAGGAGGTCTATCCGCGGTTCGCGTGAGCCGCGGAGAGGAAAGGCTGGGAGCCGCGGGACGAGGGCGGCTCGGCGCAGCGCGGGGGGACCTCGGCCCCGAGGCCGTCGACCCGCTCGAGCAGCACGCCCGTGGCGCCGTCTCCCAGGATCTCCGTGATCTGGTGGTTGCCCCACGGCTGCCCCTCGCGCAGGCGCCGCGACCGCACGTCGCTCGCCACGATGAGCACGCGCCGACACCCCCTGTCGAGGTGCCGATTCGCCAGCTCGACGGCCGCGGCAAAACCGCCCTGAGCGGGCGTGAGATCGATCGTCAGCGCGGGCACGAGGCCGGCCATGCACGCGGCGAAGGCCGCCCCGCCGGCGTCCCCTCCCCCGCCGTCGTCGCCCGTCATGATGAGGACATCGACGAAGGGATCGCGGAGCCGCCCCACCTCGATGAGCTCCCGCAGCACCGCCGCGGCCATGGAAAGCGTGGTCTCCGTCGCGCCGGCGAAGCGCCGCTCCGCGACCCCCGTCGCCTCGTGCAGCCAGTCCGCAGCGTGAGGGAGACCGTAGCTGGTGATGAGCTCCTGGTTCGTGACGACGCGCTCCGGCAGATAGGCGGCGACGGCCGCGATGCGACGCTGGACCATGTTTCTGCTCTGTTACGGCGCCGCGACCGGTGCGCGCCGATGCTGCAAACCTTGGCCAGGGCAGCTCGATCCGGCGCTCCACCACCGCCGTTCGGCCAACGCCGAGCACGCTGGAGAGCCAGCGTCCCGGACGACATGAGACAACCCGCCACCGAGTCGTCGAGAGCCGTGGGGCAAACTACACAATCAGATGCTCCCTCCCCGTCACCGACATCCTCCACTGGACCATTTACAGAACGTCCTGCGCAAGTGGGAATAACAGCCGATTCGACTCCGTCCGCCGCCGGAGCAGGAAAGCGGCGCAGCGGGAGTGGCTTGTTGCGACGCGGGCGGTCTCGTCGCCCGCTCGCCGCGTCGCGTCGCGCTCCAGCGGCCGATTCCGACCGGAAGCGACAATTCCGCTCTCACGGGCAGAGGGATGCACAAACGTGTCGGAACGCGAGGCGCTGAGCAGGCGGGGCGCAGGCCGCATGTCTCGCCTGGACGGCGCCATCGAATTCGCCCGATCACGTCCGTTTGTGTCCGATGACATCCGCCTGCGTCCGATCACGTCCGATCACGTCCGTTTGGGTTCGATCACGTCCGTTTGCGTCCCGTGATGTCGACGCGTCGTGAGCCCGCTCTTTTCTGGATCCGGAGGGAGGTTCACCCTGTTTTGAGGACACCTCCGCTCGCCACGGCCACCGCGCGGGAGCGCGCGATCCGCGCCGCGGGGCGCCGCGCTCGCGTCTTCCTTCCTCCCGCGCGGCCCCGCGGCGCGGGGCGGGGCGCCTTCTATCCTATCCATCGTCATCGCGACGCCGCTCCAGCGATCGCCGCGCTCGCCCGGATCCACCGCGATTGAATCGCGGAGAAATCCCAGGGGAGCGCAGATGCGAGGAGCGCCTGATTCGCGGGCGCCATCCCGCGAATCCATGCTGTGCGAAGCGGCAGCCTCTGCACAGAAGAGCGAGGCACACAGCCTGCTCTGGGGTGCACCAAGGTGTTCGGGGGCCGCAAGGCTCATCAGGGACACCGGGGAGGACCAATGATCTCGATGCACAAGACGATGGGTTTCGCGATGATGCTGGCGCTCGGTGCCGGGTGCGCGGTCGGCGCGGACGACGACTTCGATATGGATGACGAGAGCGTCGACTCCGCGAACAGCGCGCTGGAGGCGGACGAGCGCGGCGGGTACGCGTCCCAGTCGCAGGCTCAGGCTCAGGTCGGCCAGATGGGGCCCAGCAAGCTCGGTCTGCCCCCCAGCAAGGGTCTGCCCTCGAAGGGCGTTCCGATGCTCCCCAGCAAGGGCGAGCTGCCCAGCAAGGGCGAGTTTCCGACCAAGGGCCTCCCGAGCAAGGGCGGCTACCCGACCAAGGGCGGATACGCGCAGCAAGGCCCGGCGCAGCTCGGCCAGGCGTCCGACCTCTCGCAGGCTCAGATCGGCCAGGCGGGCCCGGCGCAGATCGGCCAGGCGGGCCCGGCGCAGCTCGGCCAGGCGGGCCCGGCGCAGCTCGGCCAGGCCGGCCTGGGGCAGACGGGCGTGGTCGGGCAGGAGACCGGGCAGCGTGAGGGCGAGCGCTGCATCGGCGGCTTCGGCGGCGGCTGGGGCGGCTTCGGCTGGGGCGGCTTCGGTGGCTTCGGCGGCTTCGGCGGCTGCGGTCTGACGGCGATCACGACGTCGATCACCAGCTTCGTGCCGGCCTTCAACCCCTGCTTCAGCCCCTGCGGCGGCTTCGGCGGCATCGGCGGCTGGTGATCTGACCCCACCCTGCTGGCCGGCGCCAGGGACTCCACGTCGCAGGATCCCTCGGCGCCGCGCCAGTCCCCTCCTTTGACGAGGCTCGCGGGCGCCGGCCGCCCGGGGTTGGATATCCCGGGCTGCCGGTAGCCGCTCTCTCCCTCCAACCGCTCGCGCACGAGCGACGCCCCGCCGCTCGCCGGCGGGGAGCGCGCGAGGACCCAGATCCGACCTTCAGCCGCCCTGACCGAGCGCGCGATCCAGGTAGAACGCCGCGCTGACCAGGCCGAGGTGGGTGAACGCCTGGGGGAAGTTGCCGAGCAGCTCTCCGCTCGGCCCGATCTGCTCGGAGTAGAGCCCGAGGTGGTTGGCGTACGTCAGCATCTTCTCGAAGATGAAGCGCGCGTCGTCGAGGCGGCCAGCGCGCGCGAGGGCCTCGACCAGCCAGAAGGTGCAGATGCTGAACGTGCCCTCCTTGCCGGTCAGGCCGTCGCCTGCGCCCTTGCCGAGCTCGTAGCGGTGGACGAGCGTGTCGCTCGCGAGCTCCTCGAGCGTGCGGTCGAGCGTGCCGAGGATCCGCGGATCGGTGGGGGAGATGAAGCGCATGAGCGACATGAGCAGGTTGCTCGCGTCGATCGCGGCCCCGCCGAAGGCCTGCACGAACGTCCTCCGCTGCGCGTCCCAGCCGCGCGCCATGATCGCCTCGTAGATGTCGTCGCGCGCGCGCGCGACGCGCTGCCGGTCGAGCGGCAGAGAGCGCTTGCGGCTGAGCCGCAGCGTCCGGTCGAGCGCGACCCAGCACTGGAGCTTCGAGTAGACGAACTGCTGCTTGCCGCCGCGCACCTCCCAGATGCTCTCGTCCGCCTGCTCCCAGCTCTGACACACCCAGGTTGCCATGCGCCGGAGCTCGCGCCAGAAATCATAAGAGATGGGAGATCCGTATTTGTCGAAGAGATATACCGAGTCGATGAGCTCGCCGTAGATGTCGAGCTGGAGCTGCGTCGTCGCCCCGTTGCCGACGCGGACCGGCCGCGACCCGCGGTAGCCGTCGAGGTGGGTGAGCGCGACCTCGGGCAGCTCGTGGCGTCCGTCGATACCGTACATGAGCTGCAGCGGCCCGGTGGGGCCGTCCTCCTCGGAGACGCGGGCGCTCAGCCATTCCATGAAGCGCGCAGCCTCCTCGGTGTAACCGAGCCGGAGGAAGCCGTAGAGCGTGAACGCGGCGTCGCGCACCCAGACGTAGCGATAGTCCCAGTTGCGGACCCCGCCGATCTCCTCGGGCAGGCTGGTCGTCGCCGCGGCGACGATCGCGCCGGTCGGCTCGAACGTGAGCAGCTTGAGGACGAGCGCCGAGCGGTCGACCATCTCGCGCCAGCGCCCCTTGTAGCGCGAGCGGGCGAGCCACGACCGCCAGAAGGCGACCGTGCGCCGGAGGGCGTCCTCGCCGTCGATCGGCCTGGCGAGCAGATCGGCGCTCTCCGTCCAGTCCTCGACCTGGCGCAGCGAGAACGTGGCCGACTCGCCGGGCTGGAGCACGAAGTCGGCGGTGACGCCGCCGGCGCCGTCGCTCGACAGGGGGACGGGGCTGATGAGCGCCAGGTCGAGGCCGTCGGAGTCGAAGACGGCGCCGCGCGGGTCGTCGAGGATCAGGCGGTGGGGGCGGCGGGCGAAGTCGATCGCGGGGCGGCAGCCGAGCCGGAAGCGCACCGCGCCGCGGACGGCCCGCGCGACGCGGACGATCTGGTGCATCCCGCGGCGGTAGGCGCCGTACGTGTCCCGGTGGATCGGCATGAAATCGCAGACCTCGCCGACGCCGTCCACGTCGAGGAAGCGCGTGAGCAGGACGTTGGTGTCGGGCATGTACATCTGCTTGTTGCGCGACGCGCCGTTCGCCGCGGAGAGCGCGAAGCGGCCGCCGCGCTCGTCGTCCAGGATGGCCGCGAACACGCTCGGGGAGTCGAAATGAGGGAGGCAGCACCAGTCGATGGATCCATCCATCCCGACCAGCGCGACGGAGTGCATGTCGCCGATGACGCCGTAGGACTCGATGGGTTGGTAGGGCATGGCCTCTCCATAGGGCCCGCTCGACCGAGCGGAACCGCCTCTCGTGGATCCTCCCCGCCACGCCCTCACGATCTCGGCGGCAGGCGCGAGAGCTTCCGCTGGAGCGAGCGGCGGTGCATCCTGAGCTTGCGCGCCGCCTCCGAGATGTTTCCCTCGCAGTCCGCGAGCACGCGCTGGAGGTACTCCCACTCCACCCGATCGAGCGACGGCAGGTCCTCGTCGTCATCGCCGCGCGCGGCCGGGGCGACGCCGAGCAGCGACCGCGCGCACTGGGCGGCGTCCACCGGCTTGGTCAGGTAATCGACCGCCCCGGCCCGGATCGCCGCCACCGCGTTCGCGATGGTGCCGTATCCGGTGAACACCACGATACGGATGCCGTCATCCATGCTCCGCAGCGTCCCCACGAGGTCGATCCCGCTCTGCCCTGGCATCCGGACGTCCACGAGCGCGTACTCGAACACGTGCCCTCGCGCCATCGCCGCGGCCTCCTCGGCGCTGGCGGCGAGGGACACCGCGAACCCGCTCTTGCCGAGGGCCTGCCCGAGCGCGGTCCGGAAGGTCGCGTCGTCGTCGACGATGAGCAGCGTCGGCTCGCCGGCGGCCTCGGAGCTCATGAGTCCACCGGCGCGAGGCGCAGGGCGACGCGCGTGCCGCGCGCGCCGCGCTCGTCAGGCCCCTGCCTCGGCGACACGGTGAGGCAGCCGCCGACCTGCTCGATGAGCGTCCGCACGAGGTAGAGCCCGAGGCCCATGCCCTCGCCGGGCGCCTTGGTGGTCACGAACGGCTCGCCGAGCCGCCCTTCCAGGCCCGGCGCGACGCCCGCGCCGCTGTCCTCGACGCTGATCACCGGCGCGCCGCCCTCGTCCCCGACGGTGACCACGATCGGCTCCGCGGCCGCGGGGCTCGGCCCGAGCGCCTCGAGCGCGTTGTCGAGCAGCGCGAACAGGGCCGCCTCGACGTCGGCCGCGTCGAGCGGCACCGTGCGGCGCGGCGCGAGATCGCCGCGCACCTCGACCGCGACGCCGGGGTGCGCCGCCTGCCAGGCCTGCACGCCGCGCCGGGCCGCCTCGCCGACCTCGACGCCGGCGCGCAGGTCGTTCGCCCGGACGTCCGCCCGCATGCGCGCGATCACCACGCGGCAGCGCTCGACTTGCTCCGCGATCGTCCGGGCGCGGCGCTGCGCGGCGTCGCTCGATCCGGGGTCGCGGAGGCTCTCCCCGGCGAGCACCGCGATCGTGCCGAGCGGGGTGCCGAGCTCGTGGGCGGTGCCGGCCGCGAGCGCGCCGAGCGCCTGGAAGCGGGACGCCTCCTCCGCGCGCCGGCGCAGCGCCGCGTTCTCGGCCGCGCTCTCGTCGAGCGCGCGGCGGATCTTCAGGAGGACGTGGGCGACGAGCGCCGCGCTCAGCACGAAGGCGAGGAGCATCCCGTAGAGGTGGGTGGAGAACGCGCCGTGCTCCGGGTGGCTCGGGCAACACGCGCCGGCGGGGAGCGCGAAGAGCGCGGCGAAGAGGCAGGCCGCGAGCGCCGCGAGCGCGAAGGTCGTCCGCGGCGGCAGGAGCGCCGCGGCGAGGGCGACGTGCACGAAGAAGAGGGCGCTGAACGGGTTGCCCGCGCCGCCCGACGCGGCGAGGACCCCGGCGATCGCGACGAGATCGAGCGCCACGACGCCGGCGACGAGGGCCGTCTGCGCGCCCCGCTGCGACCGCACCCGCCGGTCGAGGGCGAGGTTGAGCCCGGCGGCCAGCGCCAGGATGGGCACGGCGATGGCGTACCGGACGTGATAGCCGAACAGCGCCTCGTCGACGGCCAGGGTCGCCGCGAGCAGCGCGAACACCGCCCAGCGCAGCCCGACGAGCCACCGGAGGACGATCCCGCCCGCCGGCGCCCGCTCCAGGGAAGCTTCGTGCGTCACGGCGGGATCATAGCGCGAACACCGAGGGGGCCGCGCTCACCGCGGCGAGGACACGGCACGAACACGGGCGATCCTCCCGTGCGACGGCGCGCCCACCGGCCCGCGCCGGTCCGCGCCGAGCGGCGGATTGCGATGCCGAGCCCCGCGTCATCGTATAGGAAAGGGAGCCCATGGCGACGTGTCCCCACCTCCGACGCGCGCGCGCGGCCGCGCTGCCGGCGCTCCTTGGCCTCAGCTTGGTCCCCGCGGCCGCCGCGGCGCAGCCGGCGGCGTCCGGAGAGACGCCCGCCGCCGACCCGCTGTTCGCGCCCAGATCAGCCGTGCGGCGCAGCGGGCTCGCCGCGGGCATCGCCGGAGGCCTGGCGCTCGGGAGCGCCGCCGGCTTCCAGAACGACGTCCAGAAGATCGGATTCCAGCGTCATTACACCGAGACCGGCGTCGGGATCGGCGCCGGAGGCTATGTCTGGATCGGCGGCGCGCTCGCGGACTGGCTCACGTTCGGCGCGGCCTTCGGCGGACACGGCCTGAGCGCGGCGGACCACGCCTCCCTCGCCGGCGGGTTCATGCTCCACACCGAGGTCTTCCCGCTCTTCTCGCTCGCGGATCGGTGGAGGGACGTCGGCGTCATCTTCGACGCCGGCACGGGCGTCGCGTACACGACCTCCGACGCCGACGGCGCCGAGGTCATCGACGGCGCCCTGCCGGCCCGCATCGGAGGCGGCGTGTTCTACGAGGGGATCCGGCTCTGGAAGGTGGCGATGGGCCCGTGGCTCTACGCCGACTACACCTGGAGCACGTCCGTCCGCCAGCCAGGGTTCTACCTGGGGTGGCGCACCGCCCTCTACACCGGGCCCTGACCGGACGGCGGCCTGGTCCTCGACGCCGCGGCGCTGAGCTCGAGCGGGCTCCGCCGCGCCTGCGCGTCCCCCTCCGGGAGCGCCAGCGTGAGCCGGACGCCGCGCCGGATGAGCTGCATCGCCACGTACGACGCCATGCCCACCAGGATCCTCCGGCCGATCTCCCGCGACACGCTCGGCTTGCCGCGCGGCGCCACCCACTCCGGGTGCCGCCAGAAGCGCACGAGCGCGCGGAGGCGCTCGCCGCCCAGCCGCTCGTTGCGCGCGCGCGCCTCCTTGATCAGCGCGATCGCCGCCGCGCCGCCCGCGATCGCGAGCAGGAGCCCGCCGGCGAGCACCTCGGGGCCGTGCCGGCGCACCCGCGACCGCACGTCGACGAGCGCGTGGCGCCGCCGATCGAGCGCCTCGATCGTGTGCATCAGCCGATCGCGCAGCTCGTCCGCCCTGCGCTCGAAGTCCGCGCGTTGACCGTTCAGCCCCTTCATACGAGCTCCCGGACCAGCCGGACGTCCGCCCCGAGGCGGCCCCGGGTCCTCTCGAGCGGCCTCCTCGGCGCGCGCTTGTAGCCGACCACGCCCACCACGATCGCCAGCGCGATGAACGCGAGCCCGATCAGCAGCGCCGGCAGCGGCTCCGGCGCGATCGCCAGCGCGATCGCGACGAGCACCAGCGCGACCCCGAGGAGCGCCGCGGCCGCCGCGGCGCCGAGAGCGACGCACGACGCCTTCGCCCGCGCGATCTCCTCGTTCATCTCGTCGCGCGCCAGCGCGACCTCGACCTGCATCAGCTCCCTGGCCTCGGCGATCGCCTCCTTCACGAGATCTGCCGTCGAGCTCTCCGGCCTGGGATCCACCTGCCTCATGGGACACCTCTTCGCCTCGCGGCGTGAACGCGCTCGGGGGCGGCGCAGGCAGCCAGCGGCGCGCGGGTCACCACCGAGCCCCCGCCACCGACTGCGCCACGCCCCCCTCGCCGTGCGTCGCTGTGCATACAGCGCGCCAGCCCCATCCTCGCGGAGGCACGGGCGCTGCGCGGCCCTCGCGGAGGCGCGCGCTGCGCGGCCGCGGCGGCCGCCCGTCCCCCCGGGCGGCGGGCGATCAGGGCAGGACGCCGGAGACCACGCGCTCGTGCCCGCCGTAGTCGAGGTGCCTCGAGACGCCGCCGAACCCCGCCGCGGCGAAGAGCTCTGCCACCGCGCCCGCCTTGCCGGCCTCGACCTCCATGGCCAGCACCCCGCCGGCGGCGAGCAAGGCCGGCGCGCCCGCGACGATCCGGCGCGCGAAGACGAGGCCGTCCGGGCCCCCCGCGAGCGCGAGGTGGGGCTCGTAGCCGCGGATGTCGATCTGCAGCGCGGCGACGTCCTCGTCCGGAATGTACGGTGGGTTCGCGGTGATCAGGTCGTAGCGAAGGCCGGACGGCACGCCGTCGAAGAGATCCGAGCGCAGGAACCCCGCGTTGACCGCGCCGAGGCGGAGCGCGTTCTCGCGGGCGACGGCGAGCGCGCCGTCCGAGATGTCGACGCCGAGGACACGGCTGGTCGGCCGCTCGCACGCGAGGCTGATAGCGACGCAGCCGGACCCGGTGCACAGGTCGAGCACGCGCGCGGAGAGGGCGAGGTGCCTCGTCCGGGCGAGGCCGACCTCGACCAGGATCTCGGTGTCGGGGCGGGGGATGAGCACGCGCGGATCGACGCGGAACGGGCGGCCGTAGAACTCCCGCACACCGAGGAGATAGGCGACCGGCTCGCCGGCGCGGCGGCGCTGGTGCAGCTCGCGGTAGGCGGCGAGCTCGGCCCGGTCGAGCGGCCGCTCGGCGTCGATGAGCAGCCCGACGCGATCGATGCCCAGCACCTTGCCGAGCAGGAGCTCGGCGTCGAGGCGCGCCGAGGACGCGCCGCGCTTCTTCAGGTCGCCCGTGGCCCAGGTGATCACGCGCCGGATCGTCCAGGCCTCGCTCTGCTGCTCGCCTTCGGACATGGTCACGGGAGCGGGGCGGCGGCGACGGCGTCGCGGACGGCGGCGGTGACGACGGCCTCGACCTCGGCGCGGGCCGCGTCGCGGTCCGCGACGGACCGCCCCTCGAACCGCAGCACCAGGATCGGGCCGGTGTTGGAGGCGCGGCAGAGGCCCCAGGCCCCGCCGCCGAAGTCGATGCGCGCGCCGTCGATGTCCACGACCGGACGGGCGCGGCGGAAGTGCTCGGTCACGCGGCGGACGACCTCGAACTTCACGGCGTCGGGGCAGTCGACGCGGATCTCGGGGGTGGCGAAGGTCTCCGGCACGTCGGCGAGCAGCTCGCCGAGGGGCCGCCGCGCCCGGGCGACGATCTCGAGCAGGCGGACCGTCGCGTAGATCGCGTCGTCGAACCCGAACCACCGATCGGCGAAGAACATGTGCCCGCTCATCTCGCCGGCGAGCAGGGCGCCCTCCTCTTTCATCTTGGTCTTGATGAGCGAGTGGCCCGTCTTCCAGAGGATGGGGCGCCCGCCGCGCGCGGCGATGTCGGCGTACAGCGTCTCGGAGCACTTCACCTCCCCGAGCACGGCCGAGCCGGGGCGCTCCGCGAGGAGCGAGCGCGCGAACAGGAGCAGCAGCTTGTCCCCCCAGAGCACCTCGCCGCGCTCGTCGACCACGCCGATCCGATCGCCGTCGCCGTCCCACGCGACGCCGAGCGCGGCGCCGGTCGCGAGCACGCGGGCGCGGAGCGCCTCGAGGTTCTCGGGCACGGTCGGGTCCGGGTGGTGGTTCGGGAAGAGGCCGTCGATGTCGCAGAAGAGCGCGTCCGGCGCGAAGCCGAGCGCCTCGAGCGTCCGGACGCCGAGCGGGCCGGCCGCGCCGTTGCCGGCGTCGATCACGAAGCGGACGTCGGTGCCGGACAGGCGGGCCGCGGCGCGCACCGCCGCGATGTAGTCCTCCGTGAGCTCGACCTCGGTGAGCGCGCCCCGCGCCGCCGCGGCGCTCCGGCCATCGGCGCCACCCTGCTCGAGGAGGTCGGCGAGCGCCTGGATGTCCTCGCCGAAGAACGAGGCCTTGCCGCGCATGAGCTTGAACCCGTTGTCCGGCGCCGGGTTGTGGCTCGCCGTGATCATGATCGCGCCGTCGGCGTGGAGGTGGTGCGCCGCGAAGTAGAGCAGCGGCGTCGGCCCGACCCCCGCCGAGATCACGTCGGCGCCGCCCGCGAGCAGGCCCTCCGTGAGGGCGGAGAACAGCCGGTCGCTGGAGAGGCGGCCGTCCCGGCAGACCGCCACCTCCGGCCGAGCCCGGCGAGGAGGCGCCCCCGCGGCGAGCTCGCGGCCGAGGAGCAGGGCGAACGCGGCGCCGAGCTCGCGCGCGAGCTCGCTCGTGAGGTCGCGCTCGGCGGCGCCGCGGATGTCGTACTCGCGGAAGATGTGTCGGGGGACCTTCATGGACCAGGCAGAGGAGCGCGCGGCGCCCGCGCTGCAAGGCGGGCCGGCGCCTACGACGCTCTGACACGGCGCAATCGTGGGCGAAACGAAAAACGCCGCCCGCGCAGCGTGGGCTCGCCGGCTCGTCGTCGCGATCGCCGCCGCCTCGCCGCGCCGTCACCGCGATCACGCCCCCTCGCCTCGCCGACATCGCGATCGCGCCGCCGCGCCGCCTCGCCGGCTCACGGATTGCCTTCCTGGCCGCCGGGCGGGTAACTTGGGCGCGTGGAGCCCAGGACCACATGATGACGCGCGCACAGAGGACCGGTCTCGCTGCCGTGGTGGCCCTCCTCGCCTGCAGCAACGCCGCCCGTGCGGCGGAGCCGTCGCCCACCGCCCTACCGATCACCGTCGTCGTCCTCCGGACAGACGACGCCTACGACCAGGCCGGCGCGCTGACCCAGGCGCTCCGCTCCGCCATCAAGGAGGCCCCGGGGTGGTCGGTCCGCGAGGAGGATTTCTCGCTCGAGGTCCTGACGCTCTCCCTCCAGTGCGACGATCGTCCCGACGCGGGCTGCCAGGCCCGCATCGCCGACCAGATCAAGAGCGACCGCTACATCTGGGGCATGCTCCGCAGGAGCGACACCGAGGTCGAGGGCGAGCTGCACCTCTGGACCCGCGGCAAGCCGGAATCGAGCGTGCCGGTGAAGTACAGCGCGAACCTCACCGAGGCCAACGACGAGCCGCTCCGCAAGATCGCCACGCAGGCGATCGCGACGCTGACCGGCGGGCCGCCGAGCGGGGCTCTCCGCGTGAGGACGGGCGCCGCGCAGGCGAGCGTCTTCATCGACGGAAAGCCCGCCGGCAACGTGCACAACGGCGAGGCGACCTTCACGGTCACCGCCGGGCCGCACGACGTGCGCGTCAAGTCGGCCGGCTTCCTCGACTCCCAGGCGTCGGTCGTGGTCCTGCCCGTCGCCACGACGGACGTCGCGCTCAGCCAGATGCCAGCCGAGTCGACGCGGACCAACTGGAAGCGCATGGGCGGGTTCATCGGCCTCGGCGCGGGGGCGGTGTTCGGCTCCGTCGCCGTCATCAGCTCCGTCCAGGTCGCGAGCATCCAGAGCGACGCGCGGTACGTGGCCTATCGAGGGCTGTTCACGGAGAAGGTCGAGGACGTCTGCGCGCTCGAGAACCGCAGGGCCATCCAGGACGACTTCACCGCCGACGCGAAGACGGCCCGCAAGGGCATCGAGCTCTGCGAGAGGGCCGACACGTTCATGGCGCTCCAGTACGTCTTCTACCCGCTGGCGGTGGCGTCCGCGGGTGTCGGCGCGTACCTGCTCGTGACGAGCGACGGCCAGACCACGGAGCGCGCCGGCTGGAGCGTGCAGCCCAGCGTCGGCCTCGGCGGCGGCGGCGTCGACGTGACGTACCGCTGGTGAGCTCTGCCTCGCTGCCCGCGATGACGGGGGGACGACCGTGCGGGTGATCGCCGGCCGGCTCGGCGGGCGGAGGCTCGCCGCGCCGCGCGGCGAGGGCACGCGGCCGACGGCGGACCGCGTGCGCGAGGCGCTCTTCTCCTCGCTCGGCGACGTCACCGGCGCGCTCGTCTGCGACCTGTACGCCGGCACCGGCGCGCTCGGCATCGAGGCGCTCTCGCGCGGCGCGCGGCGCGCGGTCTTCGTCGAGAGCGGCCGCCCCGCGCTCGCCGTGCTCCGCGAGAACCTCGCCGCGCTCGGCCTCGACGAGGCGGCGCGGGTCGTCCCGCTCCCCGTCGAGCGCGCGCTCGATCTGCTCCGCGACGAGGGCCCCTTCGACCTCGCCCTGCTCGATCCGCCCTACGCCGTCCTGGCCAAGGCCGCCGCGGCGGCCGCGCGCCTCGCCGGCCCGCTCGGCTTGCTCGCCCCGGAAGGGCGCCTCGTCCTCGAGCACGCGCGCCGCGATCCCTCCCCGGAGATCGCTGGGCTCACCTGCACCGCGAGCCGCGCCTACGGTGACACAGCGGTGTCGTTCTACGCGCGCTGAGCCACCTGCGCGCGCCAGCCACGCGCGCTGAGCCGCCTGCGCGCCAGCCACGCGCGAGCAGCCCTCCGCGCGGCGCTGTCGTGTTCATCCGGGGCGCATCCAGTTTCCTGGCGCGCTTCCCTGCCCGCCCTTGTAGACTCGCCCCCGCCGGACGCGCCCGCGTCTCGGCTCCGGCGCACGACGGTCCCGCCGAAGCGGCCGGACCTCGCGCGTCTCTCCGGGAGGACTTCTCAACGTGTCCGCATCGATGCCTCCGTCATCCCAGCAGATCCCGGGAAAATCCGGCGGCCCTGGGCCTTACATCGCAGGAATGGTCGTCCTTGCTGCGCTCATGGCGGGCCTGCTCTACTGGAAGCTGCGCCCGGAGCCTGCCGCGCCGCCTGCCGCGCCGACCGTCGCTGTCCCCGCCGAGACGAAGCCCGCGGAGCCTCCGCCGCTGTTCGCGCCCCCGCCGCCGCCGCCCGTCGAGGAGGTCGAGGACGCCGGCGTGGACGCCGGCAAGGTCGCGTCGGGGCAGGGCCCGGCCACCACCGGCAAGTCGCCTTGCTCCGGCAAGTGCGGCGACGGCGCGACCTCGCCCGCGCTCGACTCCGCCGTCCTGGGGCTCGCTCGCTCGGCGCAGGGTTGTTATAACCGCGCGCTGCGCACCTCGGAGGTCTCCGGCAAGCTGACGGTGAGCGTGCAGGTCGCCTCCAACGGCGCGGTGTGCAGCGCCTCGATCCTCAACGACACGGTGGGCTCGGGCGAGATTGCGTCTTGCGTCCTGGGACGTTTCCGCGGCAAATCACTGCCTCCGCCGCAGAGCGGATGCGTCGTGGTGAACGTTCCGATCAACTTCACCATCAAGCAATAGGAAGCAGCCGATGCGAACGCTCCCCCCCCGGATGGCCAGCTTGCTCCTCCTCGCGCTCGCGCCGCTCGTCCTGCAGAGCGCCGCGTGCCACGTCGATGAAGGAACCACGGCGCTCTGCGACAACAACCTCGACGCCGACCAGGGAATCGAGAACGATCCGGACGGTTGCTATCAGCTCCCGGCCTGCGTGGTGAATGGCCAGCTGGCGGCCCCTGAGGAGTGCTGCAAGAACGCGGAGGGCCTCGTCAACCCGGAGTGCGTCAAGGGGTATGCGTCGCGGACCTCCTCGGCCAGCACGGGCGGCGACGGCGGCTCGGACGGCGACGGGGGAGGCGGCGGCTCGGGTGGTGCCGGCGGTGCGGGTGGTGCCGGCGGCGCGGGCGGCTCGGGCGGCGCGGGCGGCGCCGGGGGGAGCGGCGGCTAGGCCGCGCGCGTCGATCGCGCCGTGGCGAGGAGCGCCGCTTCGAGCCGGGGGATCCTGCTCTCGGTCGCCTACGATGGGCGTCCGTTCGCGGGCTTCGCCCGCCAGCGCGACCAGCGCACGGTCTCGGGAGAGCTGCTCGGCGCGCTGCGCGTCATCGACCCCGGCATCCGCGAGATCCGCGGCGCGAGCCGCACCGACGCGGGCGTCCACGCGCGCGACCAGCGGGTCGCCTTCGACACGACGGCGCCGCTGCCGCCGCGCGGCTGGGTCCTCGCGACCGCGCGCCACCTCCCGGAAGAGATCGTGATCCGGCGCGCGGCCGTGGTGCGCCTCGGGTTCTCGCCGCGCTTCGAGAGCCTCCGCAAGCGCTACCGCTACCTGGTCCTCCGGGATCTGGTCCGCGACCCGTTCCTCAGCCGTCGCGCCTGGCGGGTCGAGGGCATCACCGACGAGGCGATCGAGCGGGCGCGCGCCGAGGCGCTCGCCGCGAAGGGCACCCACAACTTCGCCGCGTTCCGGACGAGCGCGGACGAGCGGACGACCACGGTGCGGACGCTGTACGGCGTCGAGCTGTCGCTCGATCCCGCGGACCCGCGCGTCGTGCGGATCGACGTCGAGGGCAACGCGTTCCTGCACAACATGGTGCGCATCCTGGTCGGCACCTTGATGGACGTGGCGCGCGGCCACCTCGCGCCCGGCGCGATCGCGCGCGCGCTCTCGTCGCTGGACCGGCGCGACGCAGGGATCACGGCGCCGCCGGACGGGCTCTATCTCGAGCGCATCCACCTGCGCGACGACGGGCAGGAGGCGTGGCCGGCGGGGCCTTCCGACGGAGGCTCGGCGGACGACGCCGCGCCGATGGACCTCGACGCGCTGGCGGAGAGCGCCCCCGAGGAGTGACGCCGCCCGTCGCCGCGCGTCACACAGAATCCACCGCGGACGCATGGACGGCACGCGCTCGCCTTGGTAGCACAGCGACGTGCACGTCGGACTGGACCGCCTCCCGGATCTTCCGCAGCTCCAGCGCCTCCGTTCGACTCGCCTGGGGGTCCTTGCGCACCCGGCGAGCGTCGATCGCGAGCTGATCCACATCGCCTTCGTCCTCGAGCGCCTCCGCCTGCGCCCGCGCCTCTTCTTCGGCCCGGAGCACGGCTATGGCGGCGAGGCGCAGGACATGGCGACGGTGATGAGCAGCGTCGACGCGCGCTCCGGCGCGGGCATCGTCAGCCTGTACGGCGAAAGCTTCGAGGATCTCTCGCCTTCCGCGGCGGATCTCGCGCAGATCGACGTGCTCCTCATCGATCTCGCCGACGTCGGCGCGCGGTACTACACGTTCGTCTGGACGGCGCTCCTCGCGCTGCGGGCGGCCCACGCGGCGGGCGTGCACGTCGTGCTGCTCGACCGGCCGAACCCCCTCGGGGGCGCGGCGGAGAGCGTCGAGGGCGCGACGCAGGCGCCGGGGTTCCTGTCGTTCGTGGGCCTGGAGCCGGTGCCCATCCGCCACTCGCTCACGGTGGGCGAGCTGGTCGCGCTCTTCGCGCGGCGCGAGGGCATCCCGCTCGGCGACGTCGCCTGCGGGCTGCAGGTCGTGGCGGTCGAGGGGCATCGCCGGGAGGCGCTCGCGTCCGGGTGGGATCGCCCGTTCGTCTTGCCGTCGCCCAACATGCCGACGACGGACACCGCGCTCGTCTACCCGGGCGGCTGCCTGCTGGAGGGGACGAACCTGTCGGAGGGCCGCGGCACGACGCGCCCGTTCGAGATCGTCGGCGCCCCCTGGCTCGACGGCCGCGATCTCGCCGCGCGCCTCGCGTCCACGGCGCTGCCGGGCTTCGTCGCGCGGCCGCTCACCTTCCGGCCCACCTTCCAGAAGCACGCGGGCAAGATCTGCGGCGGCGTCCAGATCCACGTCACCGATCCGCGCGCCTTCCGCCCGGTCGCGACGTACGTCGCGCTCATCGCGTTCGCCTGCAGGCAGCAACCCGAGCAGTTCCGCTTCCGCACCGAGCGGTACGAGTACGTCGACACGATCCCGGCCTTCGATCTGCTCACCGGCTCCGCTGCCGCGCGCCTCGCCATCGCGGCCGGCGAGGATCCGCTGGCGATCGCCATGGAGGTGTCGCGCGCGGATCCGGCCTGGCCCGAGGTGATGCGGGAGGCGCAGGCGGCCGTCTCCGCCTGCTGAGCGCCGCCCGCGCGGCTCAGCGATCGTAGCGGTCGTACGGCTCCTGCCGGGAGGCGGCGCCGGTCGAGTACCTCGTGGTGAGGGCGACGAGCACGAGCGCGAGCCCGGTGACCACGAAGAAGGTCCGCGCCGAGAGCTCGGCGGAGAACCCGAACAGCCAGGGCGACGCGAGCAGCGCGGCGGCGAGGGAGGTCTCCAGCGCGCCGTGCACCGAAAACGGGATCATCCTGGCGGCGCCGAGCGGCTGATCGGACAGCAGCGTCACGACGAGGTGCGCCACGGCGGCGACGTAGCAGACCGCCGTGGGCACCGGATCGAGGCGGAGCGCGAGCGGCGCGAGCGCGAGCAGGACGACGACCGCGTAATCGACGTATCCATGATGGCGGGGAGATAGAAGCTTCATCGGTGCCTCCTTGGAGGAGCTCCCCTCACCCGGTGCATCGCATGTGCCGGTGAGCGGCTGTCGGCGCGCGCGCCCCGGCCGCTCCGGAACGCAGCGCCGGCCAGGATCAGGGTGGTTGTCGCTCGCCCGGGACGGGCAGGAGGGGTGCTCGTCGTGCTCACATGAAGGGAGCGGAGGGCGCGAGTGAACCCGATCCGGCACGGAGCGGGGCAGGGTGGCTCACGGGAGCTCTGGACCCTTCACGCTTGCTCTCACCGAGCGCGCAGCCCCGAGAGGGCCTCTCCGGAGTCCAGCGCGCGTCGCCGTCACCTCGCGCACGTTCGAGACACACCGTGTCTCCGAGGCCTCGATTTTCAGGATCTCCTGGCCGCGGGCGGAGCTCCGCTCGCCGCCGAGCCCGAGGCCCCGGAGCGCGTCGCCGAGCCCCCGCGGATCCGGCGCTCAGCCCGTCGACAGGAGCTCGTCGAGCACGGCCCCGTATTCGTCGAGCAGCGGGTGCGGCGGCAGGCCGCGGCACATCGCGCGCAGCTCTTCGAACCTCGCGATCTGCATGTCCCTGCCGCGCTTGAACATCGACCACGGATCGCCGTGCTCGCGCGCGCAGACGATGATCGACTGGAAGTTGTCTATCTTGTCAGCCAGCGTGATCGCCTGCGCTTCCCAGGGCTTCTTCGGGAACGCCTCGAGATAGAGCCGCTTGCGGTCTTCCCAGGGCAGCGCCCTGTCGTGCTCGGTCACGTGGCGGACGAGCGTGGCGACGCGATCGCCGAAGCGCTGGCTCAGCTCGTCGAACGTGACGCCCTGGTCCTCCATGGCGTCGTGCAGCGCGCCGGCCGCGACGACCTCGTCGTCGAAGCCGTGGCGCGCGAGCAGGACCGCCACGCCGGCGAGGTGGCTGATGTAGGGGACGTCGGCGTTCGGATACTTGCGCTTCTGGGCTCGATGCCAGACCGCCGCCTGGTCGAGCGCACGCTTGAGGAGGGTGCCCATCGCGATGTGCCGCGAACCATAGCCGCTCGGCGTCCAGAGCGCAGGCGCCCGAGCGCCCCCTGTGCCGTCCAGCAGGTCCTCCGTCCGGATCGGACCCCGCGCCGTTCGAGCTCGCCCTCGAAGGCCGCGGCGGTTCGAGCGCCCGGCGTGCCACGAGCTCGGTGAGCGGCGTGCGCCGAGCGCGCTCGCTGCGCGGCGGGCAGGCGCCACGAAGGGCGCGCCGGGCGAGGTGTGCGGCGCGCCGCCGCATCGCCGGCGATCCCGCGCTGCCGGCCCGGGCGCCCGCCTCGCGCCAGCGCGACGGGGCGCCGGAGCGGTCGCGCCGTCGCGCTGGCCATTCGCGAGGGTGGCTGGAGCGACCGACCCTGGAGTCGGACCGCATCGCGCCGGGGCCGCCGCGACGACATGGGCTCTCCCGGCCCTCTCTGCGGCTCGACGGTCCCTCTCTTTACAGTCGTCCGGCGGGCAGCGCGGGATATGCGCTCTTCGACGAGGTCGACTTCGCCCGCGCGGCACGGCCCGCTCGCGGCGGCGTCGCTGCGATGAAGCGCGCGCCGCCTGCGCGCGATCGCCTCTCGTTCGTTCAGCGGATCGGGAAATGCGCTGGGGGTGGCGCGGAATGGTCGGGGAATGGTCCGGGGAGGTGCGCGCAAGTCCTACGAACATGCGGACGACGTCGCTCGTTGTTCAAGACTCCGCACTTGCCGACCTGTATACTCATCCGCGACAGCGTCTTATATCGTCATGCGAAACCCGCCGATGCAGGGTGCCACCTCATGAGACTTTGGCCTCTCCGTTCGCTTGCCACCGCGCTGGCCGCCCTCGTCGTCGTCCCTCTCCTTCCCGCGCCTGCGCACGGGCAGGACGCGCCGGTCAACCCCGGAGGCATGGCCCTGAGCCGCTTCGTGCCGGCGCCGGCCGGGGACCGCATGTTCAGCGTGCCGTCGCCGTTCGTGGCAGGGCACCTCACACCGCACGTGATGCTGCTCGCCGATTACGCGAGCAACCCGCTGGTCCTGCGGCGCGAGCGCGACGGCGCCGAGATCGGCGCGGTCGTCAGCGATCAGCTCACGTTCCGCCTGGGCGCGTCGCTCCCGCTCTGGAACAAGCTGAGCGTCGACCTCGATGCGCCGCTCACCGCGCTGCAGTCCGGGGACAGCCCGAGCGGCGGCGGCCAGCAGTTCCCGTCGCCGAGCGGCGCGGCGCTCGGCGACGTGCGGCTCGGCGCGCGCTTGCAGCTCCATGGTGCGTACCATGACCCGTTCCAGCTCGCCGTCGGCGCCTACCTCTGGTTGCCGACCGGCGCGGACGACTCGTTCGTGAGCGACGGGAGCGTCCGGGCGATGCCGTACGTCGCGGCCGGCGGCCGCATGGATCGGCTCGTCTGGTCGACCGCGCTGGGCACCGAGGTCCGGCGCTCCCAGTCGTTCGGCGGCGTGGCGCAGGGGACGATGCTCACGCTGGGCGGCGGCGTCGGGTTCCTCGCGCTGGACGGCCGGCTCCAGGTGGGGCCGGAGCTCAGCGCCGCGATGGTGCTCGAGGACATCAGCAGTCGCTCGACCAACGCGGAGCTCCTCCTCGACGCGAGGTATCGATTCCTGCCCTTCATGGAGGCGGGCATCGGCGTCGGGCCGGGGATCACCTCGGGCATCGGGACGCCGGACGTGCGCGCCGTCGCGATGGCCGCCTTCACGCCGGAGCAGCCGACCGACAAGGACAGGGACGGCATCGGCGACCCCGAAGACGCGTGCCCGAGCGTGCCGGGCGTGCGCAGCGGCGACCCGAAGAAGAACGGCTGCCCGCCGCCGCCGGACCGCGACGCCGACGGCATCGTCGACGCCGAGGACGCCTGCCCCGCCGTCGCCGGCGTGCGCAGCGACGACCCGAAGAAGAACGGCTGCCCGCCGCCGCCGGACCGCGACGCCGACGGCATCGTCGACGCCGAGGACGCCTGCCCCGCCATCGCCGGCGTGCGCAGCGACGACCCGAAGAAGAACGGCTGCCCGCCGGACCGGGACGACGACGGCGTGGCCGACGCCGAGGACGCCTGCCCCGACGTCAAGGGGGTCCGCTCGAAGGATCCGGCGAAAAACGGCTGCCCGCGCGACACCGACGGCGACACGTTCCGCGACGACACGGACGCCTGCCCGAGGGAGAAGGGCTTCGCGGATCCGGACCCGGAGAAGCACGGCTGCCCGAAGGCGGTGCGCGTGACCGAGAAGCACGTGGTGATCCTCCAGCAGGTGCAGTTCGACACGGACAAGGCCACCATCAAGCCGGTGAGCGATCCGCTGCTCGACGAGGTCGCCGAGGTGCTGAAGGAGCACCCGGAGATCGTGCTCATCGAGATCCAGGGTCACACCGACAACCGGGGCACGGTGGAGCACAACAGGATCCTGTCGCAGAACCGCGCCAACTCCGTCATGGCGGCGCTGGTCCGCCGCGGCATCGATTCGACGCGGCTGACGGCCCAGGGCTACGGCCGGGAGCAGCCCATCGACGACAACGCGACGGAAGCCGGGAGGCAGCGGAACCGGCGAGTCCAGTTCAACATCATCAAGAAGGCCGCGTACAAGCCGCAGGCAGAGACCGGAGAGGATTGATGAGAAAGCAGTTGAGCATCACGGGGCTCGCGTCCCTCACGCTGATCGGGCTCACGACCGCCAGCGCGACGGCCGAGCCCAAGCTGCGTGTACAGATCGATCAGCAGGGCGACTTCGCCCTCATCGGGAGCTCGATCGGGCAGGAGTGCCGCTCCGCGACGCCGAGGCCCACGGAGGGCACGATGGGCGCCTGCGGCCAGTCGACCGTCGAGTCGGGGCCCGATCTCTTCTGGCGGTCCGACTCGCCTGCTGACGGCAGGGCGGAGGCGAGCCTCGATATCACCCCGGAGATGGCGCGCACGACCGCGGTGCTGACGCTGCCCGAGGGGGCGGCGGTGACCCACGCGTTCCTGTACTGGGCCGCGCGCAACACCGCCGGCGCCGATCCGGAGGTGGAGCTCCACCACGCGGGCGGCTACGACGGCACGGTGACCGCCATCGACTCGGTCGAGACGGTGATCAACCAGGGGAAACCCAACGAGTCGCACAACTACCAGTCCGTCGCCGACATCACCTCGATCGTGAAGGAGAGCGGCGCCGGGGCCTACCGGGTGGGCGGCGTGGACGTCGTCGACGTGAGGGACAGCGACGACGACGTGGTCTTCGTGGCGTGGTGGATGGTGGTGTTCTACGAGGCGCCGAGATCGCCGATGCGCAACCTCGCGCTGTTCGACGGGCTCGACCGGGTCTCCGACGTGGGCTGGCAGCAGGTCGAGCTCTCGGGCTTCAAGGTGCCCGACGCCGGCTTCGTGGCGAAGCTGGGCATCGTCGCGTTCGAGGGCGACAACTCGAACACCGGTGACAGCGTGTTCTTCAACCCCAAGAACCCGGGGAAGCCCGATCTGGCCGAGGCGCTGAGCGACGAGCTGAACCCCGCCGACAACTTCTTCAACAGCACCCGTTCGGCGCTCGGAAAGGCGGTGTCGGTGGAGGGCGATCTCCCGAGGATCCCGGGAACGCCTCAGAGCATGTCGGGGGTCGACATCGACATCGTGGACGTCAGCGCGAAGCTCACGCCGGGGGACGATCGGGCCACGCTCGTCGCCACGAGCAGGGACGAGCTCTATTTCCTCGCGGGGTGGGTGACGTCGATCTCCAACTATGGGCCTGATTTCAGCAAATCGAGCAAGGTGGCCACGGACCTCGGCGGGCTGCCGACCTACCGCGGGGACGCCGTCGAATACCGCATCACGGCGACGAACACGGGCAATGACGAGGCCGTGGGCGCGGTGCTGACGGACGCGCTGCCTGCTGGGGTGACGTTCGTCCCCGGCTCGCTGTCGATCGTCGATGGGCCGAACGCCGGTCCCCAGACGGACGCGCCTGGCGACGACCTCGGGGAGTACGATCCCGCGACGCGGACCGTCACGTTCTGGCTCGGGGATGGGGCGGACGGCGCGCAGGGCGGGAGCATCCCTGTCGACGGCAGCGTCACGGTGCGCTTCGAGGTGACGGTCGACGCGGACGCGCCGGACTTCATCAAGAACCAGGCGAAGATCGCCGCGGCGGGCGCGTTCGGCGCGCCGGTCAGCGACGATCCGACGGACGGCAACGGCGACGCCCCGGGCGCGCCGCCGACCGAGGTCGCCGTGGTGCCGGAGTCTTTCTACGCGGCCGGCAGCGGCATGCTCGGCCCCTGCGCGGCCAGCCCGCGAGGCCGGGATGGGAGCGCCGGCTGGCTCGCGGGGCTCGCGCTGGCCGGTCTGCTCTGCCGGCGGCGCAGGGGGTAGACGTTCACCGCCGCGTCAGCGCTCGGCCAGCGCGTCGTCGAGCGTGGGCGCGGTGAGCACACGCTCGGTCCAGCCTTCGATCTGCACGGCATCGGCGGCGCGGATGCGCGCCTCGATCGGCTGCGGCAGCTCGCCGAAGCGCAGCCGGAGCTGCTTCAGCAACGTGCTCCGCTGCCCCTCGAGCCGGCCCTCTCGCTCGCCTGCCAGCCGGCCCTCTCGCTCGCCTGCCAGCCGGCCCTCTCGCTCGCCCGCCAGCCGGCCCTCCTCGCGAAGGTAATCTGCGATGGTCACGATCTCCTCCTCGGCATCCGGTCCCGCCGCCACGAGCAGCCTCGGCAGCAGCTTGTCGGGCTCGCGCGGGTCGGCGATGCTCAAAATATACCGCCACACGCGCACGAGCGCAGCCCCTCCGTCAGGCGCCCGACGCACCTCCTGGACCACGTCGCGCCACGCCGACAGGCGCTCCACCAGATCCTCGGGATCGCGCGCATGCCGGAAGCACCACAGCACCAGCCGCCCCAGCGCCGTCATCGCCCGCGCGCGCAGCGCCTCGTCAGTCTCCTGGCTGATGTCGTCCAGCACGAAGCGGAACTGCGGCACATACTCGGCCATCAGCGTCCGCGTTTCCGGCGGCACCTCCAGCAGATCCTGGAACGAAACCGCCGCGCTCCAGCCACCCTCGCTGTGGTGCAGCACCACGGGCAGGATCGCCGGGAGGAGCGTCGCCCTCGGGTGGCGCTCCAGGTAACCCTGCCAGATCCGCACCATGTACGTGAGCAGCCGAAACGCCATCAGCGGGTGCGTCGTGCTCTGGTGCTCGAAGAGCACGTAGACGAACAGCGACGCTCTCTCGAGCCTGGCGGTGAAGAGGAGATCGCTGTGGCTCGCGGCAAGCGCATCATCGATGAAGCTGCCGGGTTGCAACGCCAGCGAGGCGAAGTCGATGCGGGCCGCCAGGGCGGCAGGTAACGCCTGGCGCAGCGCCGCAGCCGCGTGCTCCGGCTGGCCGAACGTGGACTTGAACAGGGCGTCATCGATCACCACCGCCACCGGCGCGCACCTTGGCAGCCAGCTCGCCGAGCTCACGCATCGCCGCCTCATCACGACCAACTGCGATTGCGTAGGCCCGAAGCTCGGCGTTCTCGAGAAAGGCACGGCAGACCTGCGACGCGTGCAGCTCGCTAGCCCGCATGCTGACGAGCGCGACCCACCACGCGATGACGTCCGCCTTCCTCTCTGCGAGGACACCATCCCACGCGTCCTCGGTGAGCAACGGGGCTCCCTCGGCCAGCATCCGTACGAGCAGACGCTTCCCCTGCTCCGCATCGTCGAGGGCCTCCGCGATCTTCGGGTCCCCGCCACGGAGGCCCGCGAGCACCGTCATCACGCTCCATGCCATCGCCCGCACCCAGGTTCGCTGGTTCGGGCCCATCGCATCTGCGGAGCGGAGCACCGCGAGCGCCTCCGTATCGTCGCCGGCAACGTCGCCCGCGCTCGCGACGAAGGCGTTCAGGCCGTCCGCGTGCTCGCGGAGATGCGCCTCGATCGTCGCGCTCTTCTCGCACAGCTGCGCGGCGAGCGCAGGCCCGCGATCGCCGAACACCTCCGAAAGATCGGCGGCGATCGCCGCTGGCTCGATGCTGATCCGAAGATGCCGTCCTGCAGCCGCCATATCGAGGAAGAAAGAGCCAAGCAGCGACGCGACCGTGTGCGGCGCCCCCGGCGGCTTACAAAACGCGACCAGCGGCTCGCGCGCAGGAGGCGGCACCGCGACCCATGTCGAAGCGAGGATCGCGACGAAATCCTCCGGCGAGAAGCGCGGACCTTCCGGCGCGAGGCAAGCGAGCCGGCACGCATCACGCAGACCGCGCCCTGCGTTGAGCCAGGCGATCACCAGGCGGCCTGCGCCGAGCGAAGCTGGCGATTTGCACTCGGCGAGCGCACGCTGCCATTCACGTGCGCCGTCCTCGCCCGGGAACGCGCGCAGCATGGCCTCATGCTGCTCGCTCGCCTCCCCGAGGAACACACGCTTGAACGCGCCGGGCAACGCGCCCGCAGCGTAGCGAGCACGCAAGCGCTCGATGAGCCGCGAGGCATCGACGCGCACAGGCAGCGGCAGCTCGCGGCCGAGCAGGGGCGCAGCCAGCCGCCTGGCTTCCTCGGCCTGCCCGCGGTCGATGTCGCCCCACACCATCGCATTCCGCGGAAAGCGCTCTTCGACGAGCATCGCCGCCGCGAGCACGGCGAAATGGTACGGACAGCCCTGCGTCTTGTCGCCGAAGACGCGCGCGGGGCCGCCGGTGTCGCCTTTGTCCGGCATGGCGGCGGTGACCACGATATCGCCGTCGGGGCCTTGATCCCGGCGCGCCGTGTACCGGCCAAGGTCGCGGTAGAGCGACTGGCACTCGGCCGTTTGCAGGCTGTCGCGGTCGCCGACCACGGACCAACACGCCCTCCTGGGGTCATCGACATCACGACGGAGCGAGCGCATGTACATCGGCACGCGCACCCCCTCGATCGAGCGCCAGCCCCAACCCAGGAGGCGCGGCTGCCACGCCGAAAGGAGCGCGAGCGTCTCGTCGTAGGTGGCTGCCCACTCGGCCTCGTCGATGCCTCGCGGATCGATGTCGAGAATCACGTGCACGCCCATGGGTCGATCCTTCTGGCCGGCGTGTGCAAATGGCCGGCGTGATGGGGCAAGCGCCTCCGCGGCGCGGAAGGACAAGCGTCGGTCTTGCACCGCCCGATACGGGATCGGCGGCGCGCCATCTCTGAGGCCGATTCGCTAGCAAGTCGCAGGCAGGTTGACCATGGAAAAGAAATCTATTTTTGGACGCAATTCATGAGATGGCATCGAGCGGTGTCGTGCAATTACGACAAGGCAAACCATCTCATCTCTCAATCGTCCCTCACACGCGCCCGTGCCGCTGGCCCAACCTGGCTCGGTTGCCTCAGGCCAACGTTGCCGTCCAGCAGGCCAACAGAAGGAGTGGGTGTCATCGAGTGCCCCGAAGGCGCCGCGCACCGGTGACGTGGCTCCACCCATGAATTACGGGGATATCTGCCGAGTGATTTGGGATTGCGCTGAACAGGCGCTTTGCTCGCCATGCCCGGGAACCGTCCCCCTGGACCGCACCGTGGCTACCGCCCGAGCCGCTCTGCCCTGGTCACGAGCACCGCCCATGTCGTCTCCTCCTCTTCGGTGAGACGGAAGCTCCGGGCGCGCATCGGAGGCCTTCCCGCGCCGCTGGCAGCGACCTTGGTGGGCGCGTCAGAAGCCTCCCGGCGCGCAACGCAGGCTCTGCGCGCGACAGGAGCCCTCGGCCCCGCTGCCGCGGGCCCTCGCGCTTGAAGAAAGCCCTCCAGCACGCCGCGAGGGCCACTCGCGGGAGCGCCCGTGCTCGGGCCGCGATCAGTTGATGGTGAAGGACTTGCTGACGGAGACCGAGCCCCCGCCGAAGGCAGGCACCCGCGCGCCGCGGAACAGCCTGGCGACGCAGCCGCCGACGCTGGTCCCGGCGAAAGGCGCCCCCTGGACTTCGGCCGACGTGACGCTGCCGCTCGGCGCGAAGGTGACCTTGACCCTGCCGGTCCCGGTCGGTCCGCCGGCCTTCTTGCAGCTCTTGGCGGAGCCAGCGGCCGCGCCGAGCGCCGAGCTCGCGGCGCCACGGTTGAACTCGGCGCCTCCGGACGCCGCCGGCTCCGGCTTCGATGCCGCCGGCTTCTCCGCCGCGGCGGCGGGCGCGGACGCCGGCTTCTCCGCCGCGGCGGGCGTCGCCGCGGCGGGCGTCGCGGCAGCGGGCGTCGCGGCGCTCGGGGCCTCGGCGCTGGCGGTGGGCTCCGCGGACGGCGCCGCCGTCTCCGCCGTGGACGGCGTTGCGGCCGCAGCGGTCTCGGCAGACGGCGGCGCCGGCGCCGCCGTCTGCGCAGGGCTCGGCACCTCGGCGGGGGCGGTGTTCGCCTGCTCCGGCGTGACCGTCGACGCCTCTTGCGTCGGCGACTGCATGAAGAAGAAGGCGACGCCGCCAATCAGCACGATCGCGGCGATCGCGGCCGCGATCAGACCCGTGCGGCCCTTCTTGGTCGAGGCCTCCGGCGCCGTGAGCGGAGAGAGCGACGAGAGCGACGCGGGCGGCACCGACGCCTTGGACGGAAGCGACATCGAGGGAGGCGGCCGCGAGTCCGTCACCGGCGCCAGCAACGGCGGCGGCGCGAGCATCGGCGCGGAGGCGATGGCGCCGCCGCCGAGGTTCAGCAGGTCGTCATAGCCGGCTCGACCGTTGTTCTTCGAGGGGCGGTTCGAGGGACGCCGGCCCGACGGGAGCTCGTCTTCTTCCTTCTGCTTGGCCGCCGCCGCGTTCTCGGTCGCGGTGAGCGCCGAGAGCGAGAAGAGGACCGAGTTCTCGTTGCGCTCGCCCACCTGGCGATCGAGGCCCGGCGGCGGGGCGGACCCGGCGGGGTCCTCGGCGCGCTCCGCGGCGCTGAAGACGTCGACCGCGGCCCCCCGGGCCGCGCGACGCGCAGCCGCTGGCGCCGGTGCGCCGCCTGGGGCCGGCGCCGCGGCCACTGGGCTCGCCGGCGCCGCGGCCGCTGGGCTCGCCGGCGCCGCGGCCGCTGGGCTCGCCGTCGCCGCGGCCGCTGGGCTCGCCGGCGCCGCAGCTTCCGGGACCTTCGCCGATGCGACGGCTGCAGGCGCCGGGGTCGCGGCCCCCGCTTGGTTCAGGGCGCGCCGCGAGTCCTTCATGACCACGGTCCCCTCGGGCCCGAACCTGAGACCAGCAGGCGCCGGAGCCGTGGGGACCGGCGCAGCTGCAGCGGCAGGCGCCGGAGCGGCGGCCGGCGCAGAGACCGCTGCGGGCGGAGGCGCCGCTGCGGCCGCCGGTGCAGCTGCAGCAGGGACGGCCGCGGCAGCGGGCGCAGCGGGCATGGGCGTCGCGATCGCGGGCGCAGCGGCAGCGGGCGCCGCCGCGGCGACGGCTGCTGCGGGCGCGGGCGCCGCGTCTTCCTGCGAGGAGAATCGCTCCTTGAGCTCCGGGACGCTGGCGATCGGCAGCCAGTCGCCCATCCCGTCCTTCCACACGTACGTGTCGTTGCTCAGGCCTCCGCGCGCGTACTCGGCCACGAGCTCGGCGGTCGTCATGGTCCGCTCGTCGCCCTCGGCGACGTTGACGGTCCACGTGTCGGGCGCCGCCGCCGCGGGCGCGCCGCCCACGTCGGCCACGAGCTTCGCCTCGGCGTCATCCGACAGGTCGCCCTGCTGCTCCACGGTCGCGTCCTGCGGTGCGGCCGGGGCAGCCTCATTCGCGCCGTGGACCACCATCGAGTGGTTGCACTTCTTGCATTTGATCTTGACCGTCTTGCCGGCGACTTTCTCGTCGGCAATCGTGTACTTGGCCTGGCACGACTCACACGTAATCTTCATGCGACTGTCGCCCTTCCCGTTCCGGCATGCGGGCATGGGTTCAACGACCACACACGCGCACGATCACGCGGCCCGGTCGGTCGACGCAGAATAGCGGGACGGCGCGAGGCCGATCAAGGCGGCGACTTCTTTTATGATCGCCGCCGGCGCAGCGCCGCGCGATGACGCAGCGCGCGTCCACGTCCTCGCGCAGCGCGCGCAGTGTGGCGCGATCAATTGAGCAGCAGCAGCTGCGTGCCGTCCTTCCCGCAGAACATCGCCTCGCTCGGATAGCGGTCGCCGCAGGTTGGGCAGATCTTTCCACGAGCCCGCAGCGTCGGCCGGACCGGCGCCGCGGCTGGCCCTGCGGCGCCCGCGAGCGAGGCCCCCGAGGGCGCCGGCGCGCCCTCGGCGCCTGCGCTGTCGCGCTCGCCGGCGGCGCCGGCCGTGGAGGCCGGGCCTTCCACGTCGCTTCCTGTCCGCCGGCGGCCTCGGCGGAGCAGGATCAACCCGGCAAATCCGAGGCAGGCCGCGACCCCGCCCACGATGGCCACGAACAGGTTCTTGCGCTGGCGTCCCAGGTCCTCGCCCGAGGTCGTGCGCCCGCCGATGGTGCCGGCCGCGATCACCACGACGGCGGCCTGCTCGCTCTCGCCGGCATCGTTGAGCCCGCTCGCCGCGAGGAGCGCGTCGTAACGATCGGGGCTCGTCACCTCGATCGCGACGGTCACCCCCTTGCCGGCGACGGACGCGACGAGGCCGAGCGCCCCCTCGCCCGCGCCGGCGCCGAGCGAGAGGGCGCCTGTCGCGTCGACCGTCGCAGCGGAAGCGAGCGGCCCCGGCGCGATCGACCACGTGGGCCTCGTCGGGAGCGCGCACCCCGCCGCATCCATGACCAGCGCGCGGAACTGAAAGCGTTCGCCCGGCCGCATGAGCTTGCGCGACGGCGTGACCTCGAGGCGCGCCGGCTCGCCGGGGGCGTCGCAGGTGCGCGACGCCGCGGGTTTCTTCTCGGCTGCGGCGGGCGCCGCGGGCGGAGCGCTCACGACCGGCGGCGGAGCGCTCGCCACCGGCGGCGGGGCGCTCGCCGCGGGGGGCGCTTCGCCCTCGCGCCGGACGAGCGTGTAGGTCCGCGTCCTCGTGACCGACGCGCTGCAGGTCGTGTCCTGGATGATGAACTGGTACTGCCCCGTCTCCACCATGTTGATGCTGGCGTCGGTCGCCTGGGTCGTGGTGGTGACCACGGCGCGGCGGGGATCGCTGGCCGGCGTGGTGCAGCGGGTCTGCCAGGAGCGCGCGTTGCCAGACGCCGAGTGCTTGCTCCGCGCGAGCCCGGGCATCTGCTCCCAGCACTCGGCGGTGCTCCACGACCGTCCGGCGCCCGAGATCGAGAGCTCCGAGCCGTGCTGCTGGATCTGCACGGCGCCGCCCGGGGCACCCTGCGGGCGAGGCCTGGGCCCGCACGCCTGCCCCCAGGCGGAGACCGACCACTGTTCAGTGAGGGCGCTCGCGGTCCAGGACCCGCTCAGCGTCGGCAGGTCCTGCGCGGCGCCGGCGCGAGGGATGGCGACGGCGAGAGCAATGGACGCGAGCGACGCGAGCGACGCGAGCGACGCACGGCGAAGCGCGTGGAGCAGGGCCGACGAGGCGAGCAGCGGGCGTCGCACAGGCGAACCGTAGCAGCGCCCGCGCGCGGGCGGCAGCCGGCAGGCTCGAAGCGCCGCCCGCGCGGTGCCGTGCGGCGCGAGCTGCGCGAGGTGCCAGACCGCACAGCGAGCGGCGGCGCGGCCCGCTCGTTCAGCCACCGCGTCCCGCGCCCGACCATCGACCAACCACCGCGTCCAGGGCGGCGGGGCGCCCGCGGGTCCGAGGCGCAGGTCCCCGGCGTGCGTGAGCGACGAGCAGACGAGCAGACGAGCAACGCGTGACACGCAACCGCCCGGGGGCCACCGTCACAAGCGCCCGAGAGCAAGAGCCGTACAAAATGCTCACGCCGCGAAAAAGGATCTGGACAGGCAAAATAAAGATTCGTTACATTGAAAAATGGTCCCGTGCGCATTCTGCATCAAATCTCGTCAGGCACTCCCGCGTACCTGATCCGATCCTGCTCGTCCCTCGACCCCTGCGAAGGGTCGGAGAGGGCCGCTGAGCGTCGCCGCTCGCCGCCGAACGTCCAGCGCGCCCCAAGCGAACCGCGAGCTGCGCGCCGACCGTCGAGCCGGCGAGTGCTCTGGCCATCGAACTCGATGCGCCAGACTGCGCTCGTCTTCGCGGACCGCGAGCAGACCGTGAGCAGCCCAAAAGCGTCACCGCACGACCCAAAATTGTCACCGTGCAACTCGACACTTTTCTCGCACCTATCGCCAAAAAGATCTGGACACCTCCAGCTCTGAGTTGCTAACTTACACACTGTTACCTTGCGCATCCGCTCTCCGATCGAAGCACAAGCACCCGCGTACTTGATCCGATCCTGATCAGCCCGCGGGGGCTCATTCCGACCGGAGCCCGCGAAACCGACCTCGCCTGACCCGTGTGTCATGGTGCCTTCTATTCGGATGACGCTCCAGCAATGGTTCACCCGTGAGGACCTCGAGGAGCTACCAATGAAGCAGTTCGCAATCGCATCTTCTGTCGCGCTCGCCACGCTGTTCATCACCGCCACCAGCCTCGCCAACACCACCGCTCCGTCGCCCACCTGCACCGTGATCAAGCGGGGTGTCCTCGGCGACATCTACAACGCCGAGATCTGGAGCCTCGCCCCGAGCTACCACGTCCCGACCCCGTTCGAGGTCAACACCGGGTACTCCAGCTCGGTCGGAGAGAAGCGCGCATTATTCCGCTTCGATCTCAGCCCCATCCCCGCCGGCTCTCTCGTCACGTCGGCCACGTTCTACGCCCAGACGTACACGAGCACCGCGCAGACCGTGTACGTCCACCAGGTGCTCGCCCCCTGGAGCGAGGAGCTCGTCACGTGGAACAACTTCGGCGGCATGGACCCCGCCGCGTTCACCTCGTTCGTGCCCAACGTCACCGGGTGGAGCTCGGTCGATCTCACCGGGATCGTGCAGGACTGGGTGGACGGGACGGCGCCGAGCCACGGGATCCTCCTCGAGGAGGGCGCCAGCGGGAAGACGTCGTACAAGGGCAGCGCCCACACCGATGTGTCTTACCGGCCTCTCCTCGAGGTCTGTTACACGGCGCCGAAGGGCTCGATCGGCGACAAGGTGTGGTTCGACGCCAACGCGGACGGCATCGAGGACGCCTCGGAGCTCGGCATCTCCGGCGTCGTCGTCGACCTCTTCGGCGACGCGAACTGCGACGGCGTCGCCGACGGCGCCCTGCTCCAGACGGCGGTGACCGGCGCGAACGGCGTCTACCGCTTCACCGAGCTCGAGGCGGGCTGTTACGTCGTCGACGTCGACGACGCGACGCTCCCGCTCGGCCATATCCTGACCAGCGACGACGAGCCGCTCGGCGTGTCCCTCGACGCGGGGGAGAACGTGGCCAACGCCGACTTCGGCTACGTGACGTACTCGTCGATCGGCGACACGGTGTGGCTCGACAGCGACGCCGACGGGCTCTACGAGCCGGAGACCGGCGAGCTCGGCGTCAATGGCGTCCGTGTCGAGCTGTTCCAGGGGGCCCAGCTGATCGACTTCACGATCACCGGCACGAGCCCCTACACCGGCCAGCCCGGCTTCTACCTCTTCGACACGCTCCCGGCGGGCGCCTACTCGGTGGTCGTCACGTCCGACAACTTCATGACGAGTGGTCCGCTCGCTGGACAGGAGCCGACGGCCGACCCCGACGGCGGGCTCGACAACGTGGGTGCGGTCTCGCTCGGCTGGGCACAGGACCTGCTCGACGCGGACTTCGGTTACCAGCTCTCCTGCGGCAACGGCGTCTGCGGCGGTGACGAGAGCTGTTCCAGCTGCGCCGTCGACTGCGGCACCTGCCCGCCGGTCTGCGGCAACGGCACCTGCGAGAGCGGCGAGGACTGCGGGAGCTGCAGCGCCGACTGCGACGTCTGCCCGCCCGCCTGCGGCGACGGCACCTGCGACGCCAGCGAGAGCTGCAGCACCTGCGCGGCCGACTGCGGCACCTGCCCGCCGGTCTGCGGCAACGGCACCTGCGAGGCCGGCGAGGACTGCGGCACCTGCTCGGACGATTGCGGCGCCTGCCCCGCGGTCTGCGGCAACAACGTCTGCGAGAACGGCGAGGACTGCTCGAACTGCACCGGCGACTGCGGCGCTTGCCCCGCGGTCTGCGGCAACAACGTCATCGAGCCCGGCGAGAACTGCCTCGAGTGCCCGAGCGACGTCGGCGTCTGCCCGCCGGTCTGCGGCAGCGGCGTCTGCGAGGCCGGTGAGACCTGCTCGAGCTGCGCGGCCGACTGCGGCGCCTGCCCGCCGGTCTGCGGCGATGGGGTCTGCAAGGCGGGCGTCGAGAACTGCTCGAGCTGCGCGGCCGACTGCGGCGTCTGCAAGTGCTCATCCCCCGGCACCGGCTCCCCCGGCTACTGGAAGAGCCACCCGAGCGCCTGGAAGATCACGAAGCTGACCATCGGCGGCAAGACCTATACGAAGTCCCAGCTCCTCGACATCATCAGCCGTCCGACGCGGGGCGACGTCACGTACATCATCGCGAAGCACCTCATCGTCGCCAAGCTCAACGTCGGTATCGGCAACCGGTCGAGCTGCATCGAGGACACCATCGCCCAGGCCGACGCCTGGCTCAAGAAGTACCCGCTCGGCAGCAACGTGAAGGACAATTGCAGCAGGAACGCGCCGTGGGTGACCGGCAAGCCCCTGTCCGAGATGCTCGACAAGTACAACAACGGCTATCTCTGCGCCCCCCACCGCGACGACCTCGACTGCGAGGACAACCGCAACGATCGCGACCATCACCGCGGCTGCGGCCGCTGAGACGTAGACGCGAGCGTCCCCGGGCCAGCGCCCGCTCCAAGCGACCAGCCTGGAGAGCCGCCGTAGCTGGCCCAGCCCCTCCCCGCCTCCCCCTCCCCCCCGCCGTCGCTGTCCTCACCTCTAGCAAGGGGGCCGCCTCGTTCTCGGGACGGAACGTCCCTCGACGCCCGTGGGCACCCCCACACCCCCGCATGGGCGTGATCTGCCCCTCGCGCGGCAAAATGCCCCTACCCGCCCCGAAGGGGGCCCCTGCCGGCGCCGCCTACGCCTCGAACAGCGCCCCGCCAACGAGCGGGGTCGAGCCCGTCGAGACCGCTCCACCGCAAGACAGGACAGCATGGCACGGGCGCTGCAAATCCTGCGGGGCTGAGCTCCGAGGACCGCGGTAGACGGTCCAACGACGCAGCGTTGGCGGGCCCAAAGAAGGAGAAGTTGCCATGAACCTGACGGAAAGCTGGATTGGCGATAAGCCCTTGGTCCCGCCTTGCGGCTTGTTCGGCAAAGGTCAGCATATCGTCCTGGCCGAAGACGACGAGGATTTCCGGTCCACGATCGCCATGGCGCTCCGCAGCGACGGGTTCGAGGTGTCCGAGGCGCGAAACGGCCTCGAGCTGCTCGACAAAGTGGCGCCCTGCCTCGGTGGGAACGAGCCCCCGAAGCCGATCGACGCGATCGTCAGCGATATCCAGATGCCCTGCTTCTCAGGGATGGAGATCCTGGAGGGCCTCGCCGAGGTGAGGCGGCGGCCGCCGGTCATCCTGATCACGGCGTTCGGCCACCCGCACCTCCACGCGACCGCGCGCAGCCTGGGCGCCTCGGCCGTCTTCGAGAAGCCGTTCGATCTGGACGATCTCCGCAGCGTGCTGTTCAACCTGAAGGACGCGCCCGGCTTCGACGGCGGTTACTGAGGAGAACCGACGAGGACCGACGAGGGAGCGCTCCTCCGCGCGCCTCGGCCGCCGCTCAGCCGTCCGGCCGCGGGAGGGGGGTCGCCGCCGCCCAGCGCGCGACACAGCCCCGCTCCTCCTCGGTCATCTCCAGCATGTCCGCCACCATCCCGTCCAGGTGGCGCCGGGCGTCGGCCGGCAGGCCCGCGTTCGCCGGGCCGAGCTCCCGTCCGAGCGCGTCGAGCGCCGTGATCAGGGCGGCTCCCGCCGGCGGGGGCGCAGGGATCGCACGCAGGTGCGCAATCTTCACCTGCGGCATGCCCTCACGCGCGTCCCGGTGACGCGTGTAATGCCACCAGCGGACGGGAGAGGAGTTGAGGTAACAGAGCAGCGCGAACTCGCTCCAGGTGGCGTCGGAGAAGCCGGCCAGGATCGAGTTGCGGAACGGGAGGCCGTCGCTCAGCGCGGCGATCGGATAGCGGGCGGTCTGGCGGATGAGGAGCCGCACCGCCTTCCAGTCCTCGTCCTTCCGGAAGCGGCCCTTCACGCCGGCGCGATCGACGTGGTGGCGCGGCGCGCGCGCGATCAGCTCGCCCACGTCGGCGCCCTCCCGGATGGGGCAGGTGTACGGCGGCTCCGGGGCGTTCGCGCGCCGGATGCGCTCGGCGTCCTCGGCCGTCGTCTGAAACCCGCGCTCGCCGAACAGGGCCGCCGGCAGCGGGGGCAGCGCGCCGAGCCGCTCGAGGAGCCGGCGGGACACGACGTCGAGATCCGAACGCGCGAGCGGCCACGAGGCGGCCTCCGCCGCCCGCGGGGCGGCGGGGGCGAGGCGGGTCGAGAGGAGGCCCATGCACGGCTGGAACACGCCGTCGAAGGCGTCGCTGCCGAAGCTCGGAAGATCGGAGTCCACGGCGCAGAGCGCGTCGTGCGCGCGGCGCGTCGGGCCGTATCCATCGAGATCCGACACCGACGTCGGGATGACGAGGCCGAGCCGCCCGCCCGGCCGCAGCAGCGACGCGGCCCGGTGCACGAACAGGCCGTGCAGCGAGCGGTAGCCGTGGAACGCCGGGTTCCTCCGGAGGTGGAGGTGGAAGACCTCGGGCGCGATCGGCTGCGCCGCGCGGCCGACGTAGGCGACCCAGGGCGGATTGCCGATCACGGCGTCGAAGCCCGGCTCGGGGCGATCGAAGACGCCGGGGAACGCGAGCTCCCAGTGCAGGAACCGGCGCTCCTCGGCGATACGCCGCGACAGCGCCGCCCGCGGATCGGCCGGCTCGCGCGCGGCGGCCATGTAGCGCGCGAACGTGGCTGGCGCCGGCGCCAGGGCCGCGAGCTCGCCCGCCGGCGGCCAGAACCACAGGGCCATCCAGGCGTCGAGCGCCGCCTGATCCGCTCCCTCGGCGCCCTCGGGCCCGTCGCGGGGCGCTCCGTCGGCGCCCTCCGGCGGCGCGCCCTCCGGCCGCGCGGGCGCAGGAGCCTGCCGCAGCAGGGCCCGCCGCGTTTGCCGCTCCCCGGGGCCGCCCGGCAGCCGCGCGGCGGACGGGAAGCGTCCGACCTCCGCGCGCTCGGCGCCGATGAGGCTATCGCCGCAGCGGAGCTTGCCGTCGAGGAAGCTCAGCGGGAGGCGCGCGTCCTGCACGACGAGCCACAGCGATAGCCTGGCGAGGTCGACCGCGAGCGGGTCGAGGTCGACGCCGTGAAGACAGCGCTCCGCCACGAGCGCCATGGCGCGAGGGAGCGGCGGCTCGCCGGGGGCGAGGGGCGGCGCCGCGCCGGCGCGCTGCCATACATCGACGAGGCGCGCGGCGAGCTGGCGGCATGCCTCCACCAGGAACGCGCCGGACCCCATCGCGGGATCACACACGGCGAGCGCGAGGGCATCCGCGGGCGCCGCCGGCCGGCCGTCCCTGTCGAGCAGCGGCGACAGCGTGCGCTCGACGACATGCGACGTGATCTCCCGCGGCGTGTAGTACGAGCCCGCGCGCCGCCGGAGCTGCCCCGGCTGGAGGTAGAGCGCGCCCCGCGCGATCCGGTCTGGCTGCCGCGGGGACGCGCGGCGCGCGAGCGCCTGCGACAGCTCGGCCACGCTGCCGGCCGCGGCGACGCGCGCGGCAGGCCGCGCGCCGAGCTTCAGGTCCGCCACCTCCTCGAGCCGCGCGAGCCGGTCACGGCCGGGGAGGGCGAGGAGCGCCTCCAGATCCACGACGACGTGCGACGGCAAGAGCGCCATCGACTCGCCCTCGGCGATCTCGAGGTCGAAGGCGAGGAGGCCCTCGTAAAGCGTGCCGAGGTGCTCGACCTCGAGCTCGCCGTAGCGCAACGGCACGCCGTCATGCACGAGGAGCGCCGAGAGCACCCTGTGGAGCGCGCCGTCGCTGAGCCACGGTCTCCCCTCCAGGAAGGGATGGGCGTCCGGATCGCAGAGGCCGCCGCGCGCGCCCCCGGGGCCGCGATCGCGGAGCGCGCGGAAGAGCGCCGCGATCCTCGCCCACGCGCCGTGGCGGCGCTCGAGGTCGTCTCCCTGCCGTCGCCGTTCTTCCTGGAGATCCTCGAAGAGCCGGGCGAGCGGCGCGCCGCCGCCTTCCACGCCGGCGAGCAGGCCGCGCGCCTCGGCGTAGAGGAGGAAGATGAGCCGCATCAACGCGGACACGAGGCCGGCGCGGAGGCGCCGCCGCCCTTCGGCGGAGCCGGCGCACGCGACGTCGCCGCCCTGCGGATCCGCCGCCTGAAAGCCGCGGAGGACCTCGCCGAGCGCGCCCTGCGCCTGCTCGCGGAGCTGCCGCGCCACGCCGTCGGCGGACGGCGCGGATCCATCGAGGGACGCGCCCGCTCGCTTCGCGGCGCCGCGCGGGGCGAAGGCGCCGCCCCGTTCACGGTCGCGGCCCAGGGCGGCGCTGAGCTGAGGGCATTCCGAGGACACGAAGGTTCCGCAACAGCATTGCGGATGGGACGGGGTGCAGGCAAGCGCCCCGGCGCGGCGTCGCGCCGGCCCGCGCCGGGCGCGCCGCCGCGCGAACCGCCGCGGCGGGAGGAACGCCGAGAGAAGACCTCCATGTCCTGACCCCTTCCGGCGGTCTCGGCGCTTGCCGGTGTCGCTCCTCGCGCCGCGCGGCGCCCTGGAGAGGAGTCCTTCCTCGCCTGGAGGTCCTCACCCAGCACGGTTTACCGAGATCCTCGTGAAAGCATCTCTCACACGCGGCCCCATCGAGGTACGATTCGTGCCGCATGCTCGAGAATGAGTCCTGAGCTGTTCGAACCATACGCACTCGCTCATTCACGCAATTCACGCTCTGGCTCGGTGGCGCGGCGCGGCGCCCTGCTCGCCGCGCTCCTGCTCGGGATCTCGGCGTGCCACGACGCCGGCGAGACGCCGGTGCAGGAGCCCACCGGCGCGGTCACGGGCGGGATTGACCTCTATTCCGGCATTCCCCAGGACGGCATCATCCTCGGGGAGCCGAGCGCGCCGATCACGCTTGTCGAGTTCTCGGATCTGCGTTGCTCGCATTGCCGGGATTACGGGATCGAGATCTTGCCGGTGATCCTCGAACGCCATGTGAGGACGAAGCAGGTGAAGCTCGTATTCCGGAATCTCGCGTTCCTCGGTCCGAGTTCCGTGCAGGCCGCGCGCATGGCTGCCGCGGTCGGGATGCAGGATCGGCTCTTTGATTTCGTCGACCGCTTCTTCCGGCTCCAGGCGCGCGAGCGCCCGGCGATCACGGACGAGCTCCTGTTGCGCGTCGCCTCCGAGGTGCCGGGCGTGGACGCAGAGCAGGCGATGGCGCAGCGCGACAGCCCGGAGGTCGTGCAGCAGCTCGAGGCCGCGCGGGCCGAGGCGGCGGCTCTCCAGGTCCGGGGCGTGCCGGCGCTGTTCCTGATCCGGGAGGGGCAGGAGCCCCTCCGGCTCCGCCTCACCTCGATGTCGCCGGAGCCGATCTCCCGCGCGATAGAGCAGATCATGCTCGAACCGCAGCCGCCCGGGTGAACCGCCGCGACCGCCGCGACCGCCCGGGTGAACCGCCGCGACCGCCGCGACCGCCGCGCCGAGCGCCGGCGCCTCGCGCGCTTTTTGGTACGCTCACGCGGGGATGACCGCATCGCCGCTCGTGTTCCCTCCCCGCCCCCCCTCGCTGCGCGGCCGTCGCCGCGAGCTCGCGACGCTCCTGGCGACGGTTCGCGCGTCACGCCCGACCCGCGTCGCGCTCGTCGGCACCGGCGGCAGCGGCAAGTCGACGCTCGCGTGCGCGCTCGGGCACAAGCTCGCGCGCGAGCTCCCCGGCGGGATCCACTGGTTCCGGGTCGGCACATGGGACGCGCGCACGCTGCGCGGCATGCTGTCGCTCCGCTTCGGGGCAGGGCCGTCGCCGTCGCTGCCTGCGCTGCGGAGCCGCCTGCGGGCGCTCGGGGAGATGCTGATCGTGCTCGACAACCACGAGCACGACCGCGCCGTCGCCGAGCTGCTCGACGACCTCCGCGGCGAGGCGGTGACCTGGGTCATCACGGCGCGGCGCTGCCTCGTCGCCGGCGTCTCCATCTTTCCGGTCATCGCGCCGCTCGTGACGTCGGGGCGGAGCCCCTTCCCTGCGGTCGCCCCGCTGACCCGCCTGCTCCGCTGGAACCCGGTCTCCCTGGAGCTCGCCGACGCGATCGTCGGCAGCGGCGCGGCCGACGTCGCCGAGCTCCACCGGTGGCTCGTGGCGGGCGGCGTCGACCGCGTGCGGGTCATCGATCACGAGGACGACCTCCCCGAGGTCGGCCTGCTCGTCGCGTGGGCTTTCCGCGGGCTCTCGCCGCCGGCGCGGCGGATGCTCGCGGTGCTGGCGCACTCGAACGGCGACCACATCGACGAGGGCTCCCTCGCCGAGCTCGCGCGGGCCGGGCGGCGCGCCGGCGACGCGCTGGCCTCGCTGCGCCGCTTCCGGCTGGTGCAGGAGCCGTTCGCGGGCCGCTTCGCGCTGCACGCGACGGTGCGCCACGCCGTGCTGAAGCGCACGCAGATGGATCAGCGTCGCTTCTTCGAGCACTACATGGCGCTCCTCGAGCGCTCTCCGGAGCGGCTCGACCTCGAGCAGACCCACCTGTTCGCGGCCATGGACTTCGCGCACGACGCCGGGAGCGTCGCGGCCGCGCTCCGCGTGAACGATCTGCTGTCGCGGCTCTCGCTCTGACAGCGGCGCCGGCTCCGGGAGCCCGGTGCGAGCGCGAGCGTGGATGGGCGCGCGCTCGCCGCTCCTCCCTGCTCGACCCCGCTCGACGTCAGGTCACCGCGGCGCTTCCGGGCCCCCCACGTGCTGACGGCAGAGCTCGACGAGGCGCTTCAGCACCCACTGCCCCGCGGGCCCCTGCACGAGGCCTGGCCTGTGGACCACGGCGAGCGGCAGGACGTGCTCGTCGTCCCCCCACGCCGCCGGCCAGATCCGGACCAGGCGCCCGGCGTTGAGGTCGTCGCGGATCATGTGCTCTGGCAGGTTCCCCCAGCCGAGCCCCGCGCACAGGAGCTCTCGCTTGGTCTGGAGATCCACGACGCGCCAGGTGCGGGGGGACAGGACGGCCTGCTCCGGCGAGCGCGCTCCGCCGCGCTCGCTCAGCACGATCTGCACGTGCTCTCGCAGCTGCTCGGTCGCGACGCGCGCGCCTCGCGGATCGGCGGCGGCGAGCGGGTGTGTCCTGCCGACGACAGGCACCATGCGCACCGAGGTGAGGTGCTGGCGCTCGAGCCCCTGGGCCGTCGCCGTCGGCCCCACGACGCCGAGCTGGCATGTCCCGTCGAGGACGCGATCGGCGACGGCGGCCATGGTCTCGGTGTGGACGACGAGCTCCACGGTGGGGTAGACGCGCGCGAACTCGACGCAGAGATCGACGAGCGCGGACAGCGGAAAAATGGCGTCGACGCACAGCGAGACGAGCGGGTCGAGGCCACCGGCGAGCCGCTGCGCCGCGCTGCTGAGGGCGTCCGCGTCGGCGCACACCCGCCGCGCGGCGCCGAGCAGGACGCGGCCGTGCTCCGTGAGCGCCGGGATCCTCGTCGACCGGTCCCAGAGGGCGATCCCGAGCTGGCTCTCCAGGTTGGCCATCGCGTGGCTCACGGCCGACTGGACGCGCCGGAGCTTCCTTGCCGCGGCCGAGAAGCTGCCCTCGTCGGCGACCGCGATGAACGTGCGCAGCTGCTCGAGCGTGATGGAGTCGTGCACCGCGCATCACCATGCCACGGCGCGCCGCGGCGCGGTCATAGGGTGAGCGCGCGCGCCCGCCAGAGGCCGCGGGCCCTTTGCGCTGGTGAGATCCCTGAAAGCGGCGCGGCGGCCAGGACAGGCGAGGAGCGTCTTTCCAAGGGGTCTACCCTCCAGCGGGCCGCGTCGTCCGCGGGAAGGTAGACCCCTTTTTCTCACGCTCCTCGCCTGCCCCGGCCGCCGGCCGCGCGCTCAGCCGAGCGCGCTCGTCACAGCCTGAAGCAGGCCGACCCGCCCGTCAAAGCGGCGGGTTGGCGTTCTTCACGCACTCCACGAAGTACTCGTGGAACCAGGCGCCCGCCTCCGGCGCCCGCTGATCTGCGTCCTCGTAACCGCAGAAGGCGTCGAAGCGCGCCGCGCTCTTGTCGGCGGTGCCGTCGGAGTCACCCGGCGGCTTGACCCAGTAGAAGGCGTCGAGGTTCGTCGCGCCGCCCGGGTTGGCCTGGGGCCGCTGGCCCATGCCTGCGCCGATGTTGTTGCACCAGTAACCCCAGTCCGCCCGGATGTTGCCGACGCCGTTGCGGCTGGTGTCGATGATGAAGTGCTTGTCGCCGAGGCCCTCGGCCGAGAGCGCCGAGGCCATGGCATCGACGTAGTCGAACTCGCCGTAGCAGGGGTTGCTCTGCTGATCGTAGCTCTCCGAGCTGTAGCTGAGCTGCGTGTAGTTCGCGACGTTGGTCGCAAAGCCGCGGATGCTCTTCGGGCTGCCGGCGGCCTTGATGACGTCAGCGAAGATCTTGGCGCCCTTCTTCTGGTTGTCCGGCCAGCCGAGCCAGCCCGAGTGCGCCGCGTCGATGTACTGGTACACGTGCGGCATATCGAGCTCCTTGAGCGCGTGCGCGACGTTCTCCCGGTACGCCGTCTCCGTCTCCGGGGTGCAGTCCTTCGAGCCCAGGTTCGTCGCGAGGTTGGGGAGCGAATCGGGCTCGATGATCGCGACGATGCGCTGGTCCGGGTGAGCGGCGAAGATCTGCTTGATCGGGGCGATGAACTCGTTCCTGTACCGCTCGACGCCGCCGTTCTCGACCCGGAGCTCGCCGTTCGACGCCTCGGCGAAGCAGTCGCGGTTCGGCAGGTCGTACACGACGATGACCGACGTGACCGGCTTGCAGGTCTCGTTCTGGAGCTTGAGCGCCGCGTCGAGGTGGGCCGCGAGACCGTCGACCGCCGCGATCCTGTCGAGCCAGAACGCGGTGGAGATCTGCTTGACCTTCTCCATCTTCGCCTTCAGGGCCGTATCCGTCTCCTTCGCGATCGACGAGTCGACCTTGGCGATGTAACCGGGGTCCACGAACAGCGTCGTGTTCGCGAACGGGTTGCCGTTCGGCGCCGTGATGTCGACCGCAGGGGAGCAGTTGCCGCCCGACACGGCCGAGGTGGCCGTCGGGTCGACGGCGCCGGTGCTCGTCGGGGTGCCCGCGCCGCTGGTGGTCGTCGGGTCGACGGCGCCGGTGCTCGTCGGGGTGCCCGCGCCCACGCCGCTGCTCGTCGGGGTGCCCGCGCCCACGCCGCTGCTCGTCGGGGTGCCCGCGCCCGTGCCGCCGCTGCTGGTGTTGCCGCCCGTGCCCCCCGCCGTCGTGTCACCACCCCCGCCGTCCCCGCACGCCGCGAGCGCGAGGATGACCGCAACCGACGTTGCCAACCCCAGCTGATGCGTAGTCCTTCTCAGCATATTAAGCCTCTCATCACTTCAATGAAGAAACCAGGCCAATTCAACGCGTCAAATAGCGGGCCGAATTTAGACCAAAGGCCTCTCTCGGGCAAGGACAAACGACGGCTGTCCCACCCCAACGGGCATGCGTCGTAGTACGCCATGTAGGTATTTTTACGCGCATGTTGGAACAGGCGACACCTTTCGACGCGCGTCACGCTTGCGTCAACCGCGCGTCCAGCCACGAGAAGTTGCGGCGGTTCTGCAAGGGGAGAACGCGCCGGCGACGAGAGAGAACGCCGTCCCTCCAACGCAACGCGCAATCACGGCGACTCCGCAGTTGCGAGCATGGCTGGGCCTGGATGTGACACGGCAGACGCATAGAAGGGTTTCAGTTCTATTTCCTACGTTGTCAGCAGCGACAAACTCCGCCTCTCAGAGCGATAACACACACCAGGGCTGCTCGGAGCGCTGCGCCTGGCGTCATGCGAGGAGGCGACGCACGGCGCCATGGAGCGTCCGATGTCGAGGGGCGGAGTGCGCCGCTCGCCCGCGCGTGCGAGCCTTCTTGCCAGCCTTCCAGCCGGGCGCTCATGACGTGACAGCGAGGGAGATCGCGCGCCACGTCCGCGTGTCGCGGCATCCGTCGCGGCGCGTTGCCGTCATCGGGCCGTCACGGGGCGCTTTCTGGCCGACCGCCGCCGATCGGTTAGGCTTCCGTCCCCCTTTCCCGCAGAGCTTCCCATGCGTTTCGCCGCGTTCTGGCTGATCATCGTCGTTGTCCTCAGCGTCCTCGGCCTGTACGTGCATGGGCGCGCGTCCAGGCTGCTCGACCTGGGTGTGCGTGCCCGGCGCGCGCTCGCGTGCCTGCTGGCGGCCGGGATCGTCGGCATGACGGCCGCGCGGCTCGGGCGCGGCGCGCTGCCCGACGGGGTGCTCCGCGGGATGGGGCTCGCCGGCAGCACGCTCTCGCTCGGCGTCCTGATCTCCGCGGTCCTGCTCGCCGTCGTGGACCTCGGTCGGCTGATCGCGCGGCTCGGGGGCGCCGCGCTCCGGCGCGCGACGGGGGCCGCACGCGCGGAAGGCGGGACCAGCCGCCCTGCCGACGCGGCGCCCCACCCCGCGGAGCGAGGGGCGCAGGAGGACGGCGGCCCCGCGGCCCTGCCGCTCCCGCCGCCGGTCGAGCCGCCGACGCTCGCCCGCCGCGACTTCCTCGCGACCGGAGCCGCTGGCTCCGCCTTCCTCATCGGCGGCGGCAGCGCTGTGTATGGCGCGCTGCTCGGGCGACACGACTACACAATTGAAGAGGTCGCCATCCCGATACCGGGCCTGCCGCGGAGCCTGGACGGGTTCGCCATCGTGCAGCTGTCCGACATCCACCTCGGGCTGTTCGTCGGCGAGCCGGAGATGCGCGCCGCCGAGGATCTCGTGCGCGAGGCCCGCGGCGATCTCGTCGTGATGACGGGTGATCTCGTCGATTTCGATCCGAGGTACGCCGAGCACCTCGGGCGCCTCACGCGGAGGCTCGGCCCGCTCGCCCGGCATGGCGTCGCGGCGATCCCGGGCAACCACGACCACTTCGCCGGCATCGACGCGGCGCTGGGCGCGCTGGAGCGCGGCGGCGCCCGGGTGCTGAGCAACCGCGGGTGCGTCGTGGGCGGGCCCGGCGGCGCCTTCGCGCTGCTCGGCGTCGACGATGTGTGGGCGCGAGGGCGAGTCCCCGGCGGCGGTCCGGACCTCGGCCGCGCGATCGCGGACGTGCCCCGCGATCTGCCGCGCGTGCTGCTCTGCCACAACCCCGTGTTCTTCCCGGACGCAGCCGGAGAGGTCGCCCTGCAGCTCAGCGGCCACACCCACGGAGGCCAGATCAACCTCCTCGTGCGGCCCGCCGATCTGGTGCTCCCCCACGGCTACGTCGCCGGGCTCTACCAGCGTGGCGGTTCGCATCTCTACATCAACCGCGGCTTCGGCACCGCCGGGCCGCCCGCCCGCGTCGGAGCGCCGCCCGAGGTGAGCCGTATCGTCCTCGTCGCCGCCTGACGTCACGCCCGACGCGGTCCCCGTCGAGCTCGCATGGCGCCGGCGAGCGGACGGCCGAGCCCGGCGTCGATCTGCGGAGAGCCGCCGCGATCTCCCGGGCGCTCGAGGGTCTCCGGGAGTGGCGTGTTCTCCGGTTCTTGATTCCCGTGCTGAGGGTGTTCACCCTCCGGTGTGCGATGAGCGCAACACGTGCGGCCCGTAGGACACGCGCGAACCGTGAGCCACGCGCGATGCGCGCGGCAGGTGCGGCACGTCGACACGCGCTGACCGCCCCGGGCCCCCGGCGGGCGCTCCTCCTCGGGATCGCGCTCGCGGTCGGCGCCGAGGGGTGCGCGCGAGCGCCGCTCGCCGCGCCGCTCGGCCGTGTCGGCCGCAGCGATCCGCCCGCCGCCCGGCAGGAGCGCGGGCGCGGGTTGGAGAGCGCACCTCGGCCTGCGCCAGCGCCTCCGCCGTCCGCGGACGAGCCCGAGCTCATCGCGCTCGAGGTCCCGGACTTCGGCCCCGCGGTGGTCGTGACGCCGCGAGGCAAGGGGCCGCGGCCTCTGCTCGTGGTCGCGCATGGCGCGGGCGATCGGCCCGAATGGCACTGCGACATCTGGCGCGGGATCGTGAGGGGGGCCGGGTTCGTGCTCTGCCCGCGCGGCAAGCCGATCGACGTCCGGGCGCCGGACGCCGGGCGGATCTTCTACTACCCGGACCATCACGCGCTGAGCCGCGAGGTCGCCGCGGCGGTCTCGGCGCTGTCGGCGCGCTTCGGGGATCGGGTGGATCTCCGCGACCCGATCTATGCGGGGTACTCGCAGGGGGCGATCATGGGCGCGCTGCTCCTGCCCGGGCATCCCGCCCGCTTCGCGCGGGCGGCGCTGATCGAGGGTGGATACGGCAGCTTCGACGAGTGGACGCCCGGCGCCGCCCGGCGCTTTCGCGGCGGCGGCGGGGCGCGGGTGCTGCTCGCGTGCGGGCGGGCCGACTGCGCGGCGCAGGCGCGCAGGACGCGGGAGGTGCTCGAGCGCGGCGGCGTCACGACGCGCGTCGTCCACGCCGTGGGCGCCGGCCACAGCTATGGCGGTCTGATGGAACGCGCGCTCCACGAGGCGTACCCGTGGGTCGTCGAGGGCGATCCCCGCTGGCTCGACGGCGGGCCCGCGCCGACCGGCGAGGCCGCGCCGCCCGCGGACGTTTCCGCGCCGACCGGCAAGGCCGGCGCCCGCTCAGCAGGACGCGGCGGCGATGCTGCGCGCGCGCTCGGCCAGCCCCTGGACGACGGAGTGGAAGCTCCGCAGCTGCCTCACCTTGCCCTCGCCGAAGCGCCGCTCGATGCCGCGCCGGAGCGCCGGCACCCTGGCGGTCCCGCCCGTGCAGCACACGACGTCGATGCCGTCGAACGACAGGCCCGCGTCCGCCACCGTCCGGTCGAGCGCGCCGAGGATGGCGTCGATCTGCCGCTCGCTCCCGGCCTCGAACTCCTCCCGGGCGATGCGCTCGCGGATGTGCATCGACGGGTAATCGAAGCGGAACTCCGTGGCCGCCTCGCCGGACAGCGCGCACTTGCTGCGCTCGATCTCCTCGAAGAGCCGGAATGCCAGCGAGTCCTCCACGAGGCAGAGCAGGTGGTCCATGCGCTGCCGATCCTCCGGCCCGAGGGACCACGCCTTCACGTCGCGGAGGAAGGTGAGGACGTCGCGGTGCTGGAGCACCGTCATGTCGGCCGGTGAGCAGAGCTTCTCGGCGATGGATCGCGGCATGGTCAGCTGGTTCGAGCCGAGCGGGACGCGGTAGGTGACCTCCGCGCCGAAGTGGCGGGCGATCTTGTGGCGCATGAGGCTGCCGTCGAGCGCGTCCCCCGCGACCGAGACGCCGCCGAGCGACAGCACGTCGGACGGTGAGAACCCCTCCGGCCGCATCCGGACGATCGTGTAATCGGACGTCCCGCCGCCGAAATCGGCGACGAGGACGACGGCCCCGCGGTCGAGCTCCAGGTGGAAGTCGTGCGCGGCGGCGACCGGCTCGGGGCAGAACGAGACCTCGCGGAAGCCGGCGATGCGCGCCGCCCGCTCGAGGCGCTCCTCGGCGAGGCGATCGTCGGCCGGTTCGGCCGAGAACTTCGCCGGCCTGCCCAGCACGACGCGCGCGACGTCGGCGTCGAAGTGGCGGTTCGCCTGCTCGCGCATCTCGCGGAGGAAGCGGCCGATCAGGTCCTCGATGGTCACGACCCGGTGCCCGATCTGCGTGCCGGAGAAGCTGCGATCGGGGAGGTATTTCTTGATCGAGCGGATGAAGCGGCCCTGCATGCCGTTCGCGACGAAGTCGCTGATCGCCGCCGCGCCGCAGGAGAACCGCTCCTGCCCGAAGAACAAGAGGCTCCGGAGGACGGTCGGATCGGCCGCCGCGGCGTCGAGCGGGATGGGCGGGCAGGTCGCCTCCGCGCTGGCCGCCGAGAGCAGCGAGTTGGAGGTACCGAAATCGACGGCATACACCTCGGGCCTGAATCGTGCGGACATGATCTCGCCTCCTCGTGGGGTGCTTCGCGGGCACGCGGATCTGGCCGAGAGAGCCACCTATTTACAAGCTATCGAATGCATGAGAGAATGGTGACGGGCTCGCCGGATGAGCAGAATTTGCTGGCCCGCCCGCGCCGCTACGACACGCGGGTCACGCGCCGCAGCGCCACGGTGAGCGCGACGAGCGCGATCAGGGTCGGCACGGCGATCACGCCGACGTCGACCCAGCCGAGCCACTCGGCCGGGTCGAGGCCCAGGGTGGGGATCGGCAGCGCGAACGCGTTGTACGCGGCGGCGCCGAGCGCGAGGACGCCGCACGAGACGAACAGCCACACGAGCGCGCCCAGGAGGCCGTGGCCGAGGCGCTCCATGGCCGGCGCGCTCCGCCAGCGGCCGACGAGGACCCGGAGGGTGGCGACGAAGGCGATGAAGGCCAGCGCTCCCGCGGCGCCCGCGGCGAGGAGGACCTCGCTCTGGCTGAGCGCCCGCCGCTCGGTGATGCCGTAGACCCTGCGGAGGACCATCGCGGCGCTGGTGAAGACGGCCGCGCCCGCGGCGAGGCTCACGGCGATGGACAGCAGCGACGCGACGGGGCGAGCGCGCCGCGCCTTGCGCGTCACGTCGTCCGCGCTCTGGCCCTGGGCGTTCGGGATGACGACCGTGGCCCGCTCGTCGTTCGGGGCGCCGTCGGTCACCGCGACGCCCACGCCGAGCGCGCGGGAAGGCGCGAGCGGATCCTGCAGATCGAAGTCCGCGAGCAGGCGATCGAGCTCCTGGGCGGACGGCGGCCGGTCCTCGCGCGCCCGGGCCATGGCGCGCTGGATCAGCGCCTCGAGCCCCTCGGGGATGGTCTTGTCGATGTCGCGCGGGCGCCGAGGATCTTCGGTGAGCAGGCGGAGCATGGTCCGCGTCGGCTCCTCCTCGGGGAAGGGCCGCTCGCCGGTCAGCATGCGGTACAGCACGGCGCCGACCGCGTAGATGTCCGCGCGCGAGTCGACGTCGGCCGAGCCGCGCGCCTGCTCCGGCGCCATGTACTGGGGCGTGCCGACCACCGAGCCGGTGCGCGTGAGGTCGGCGCCGTCGAGCACCTTGGCGACCCCGAAATCGAGGATCTTCACGTGGACGCTGCCCCCTTCGCGCCGGACGAGGAACAGGTTCGACGGCTTGAGGTCGCGGTGGACGACGCCGGTCGCGTGGGCCGCGGCCAGGCCGCGGCAGACCTGGCGCGAGATCGTGATGGCGGTGGGGAGCGGCAGCTTGCCGACCTGGTCGAGGAGGCCGCCGAGGTCCTCGCCCTTGAGCAGCTCGGTCACCATGCACGGGCGCCCGTCCTTGAGGCGGACGATGTCGACGACGTCGATCACGTGCTCGTTGCCCACGCGCGCGATCGTCTGCGCCTCGCGCTCGAAGCGCGCCATCGCCTCCCGGTGGCTGGCGAAGTGCTCGTGCGGCACCTTGACGGCGAAGCGCTTCGGCAGGCGGATGTGCTCGGCGACGTAGACGCGGCCCATGCCGCCGGCGCCGATCACGCCGGTGATGCAGAAGCTCCCCGCGAGCAGCTCGCCGACCATCGGGTCGGTCGCGGTCACGCCCTGGAGCTCCAGGGCCGTCGCGTCGATGGGGCAGACGAGGAAGTCGAGCGGGTACCGGACGCCGCACACGGGACAGCGTCGGGTGGGCCTCTCCGGGGGTACCTGCTGCCGTGCCTGGTCCGGGGCGGCTTGCCTGGCTAGGTCGGCCATCGACGGCGAGTCTAATCGAGAAGCGGGTTCCGGGCGCGACGGATCGGCCTCGGGCCGACGCAGGGCGACGCCCGCCGGCTGCCGCGCGGCGGCCTGGCGGCGTCCGCGGCGCGTCCCGGTGTCACGCGGGCATGGGCTGGAGGCCCACCTGGCCGGGCCTCGTCACGTCGATGCCCACCCGTGGGGAGCTGTCGCCTTCGCTGGCTGCGCCGATGGGCGGGTGGTCCCGGACCAGCGAGCGACAGCGGAGCTCCGTGCCCACACGACACGCGCCGCGATCTGCGCGTGTTCCGAGGGGACCTGATCTCCGTGAAAGTGGAAGTCTTCAACAACCTCCCTGTTCTCCTCCTGGGGGCATCCTGGCTCGCGGACACCGGTGGACACGCAACCTCACGACGTCCGTTCGAGCCGGCAAGAAGGGGAATCGCGACACGGAGGACGGGTATCGAGCAGGCCGCCTCGGAGCTCAAGCAGGGCCCGAGCCCTCTGCGGGCGCGGCTTCACCGCGCGCATAATGTGACGGACGCGACGGACGCGACGGACGCGACGAAGGAAGCTTGAGGAGCGAGCGTTGTGCGGATGGGCCCGCTGGGGTATAGCGAGCTTCGATGGCATCTTATCACGGCGCCCCGACCGACGTCGCCTCGGTCCTTCGCCAGGTTCGCAGGCCCAGGCGGGCGGTCGTCACCGCAGGCATGCCCTACGCCAACGGGATGTTGCACCTTGGGCACCTCGCGGGGGCGCACGTCCCTGCGGACATCCACGCGCGGTGGCTGGGCCTGGTCATCGGCCGCGAGAACGTCCTCTTCGTCTGCGGCACCGATGATCACGGCTCCGCCAGCCAGATCGCGGCGCGGCAGGCCGGTGTGTCGATACGCGAGTTCATCGACGGCATCCACGAGAAGCAGCGCGCGAGCCTCCGGCGGTATGACATCGATCTCGACGTCTACTCGGGGACCTCGCGGCCGGAGTGCCTCCCGATTCAGCAGGAGCTCGCGCACCGCTTCCTGAGGCGCCTGCACGAGAACGGCCTGCTGGAGAAGCGCACGAGCAGCCAGTGGTTCGATCCGGAGCTCCAGTGCTTCCTCCCCGACCGCTTCGTGCGCGGGCGCTGCCCCAACCCGAAGTGCGACAACGGGGACGCGTACAGCGATGAGTGCGATCGCTGCGGTCACCAGCACTCGCCCTCACAGCTCGGCAGTCCGCGCAGCGCGCTCAGCGACGCCACGCCGGTGATGCGCGACACCGCGCACTGGTGGCTCGACATGTGGGCCGTGTCCGAGGCGCTCCGGGGCTGGATCCAGGGCAAGCAGGGCGCGTGGCGCCCGGCGGTGCTCGCGGACGTGCTGAACACCGTGATGCCTTCGCTCCGCTTCGAGGCCGACCTCGCCCCGACGTACAAGGAGATCAAGGCGTCGCTGCCGAAGCACAAGGCGAAGTTCACGCAGGATCGCAAGGTCCTGCTGCAGCTCGGCAGCAAGCCGGAGATGGAGGAGGCGCGCGCCGCCCTTTCGCGCCATGGCGTCCCCAGCGAGCCCGTCGAGGACTGGGCTCACCGCGCCATCACCCGCGACGTCGCCTGGGGGCTCTCCTTGCCGGTGGATCTCGATCCGGAGCTCTGCGGCAAGACGCTCTATGTCTGGCCCGACTCGCTGATCGCGCCCATCGCCTTCTCGCAGGTCGCGCTCGCCCGGAGGGGCGTCGATCCGGCCCGGTACGTGGACTTCTGGTGCGATCCGGAGGCCAGGATCTACCAGTTCCTCGGCCAGGATAACGTCTTCTTCTACGTGCTCATGCAGGGCGCGATGTGGCTCGGTACGCAGCCCGATCCGCGCCGGCTGCCGGCGGCCGGCGAGCTCCAGCTCACCGACGTCCTCGGGTGCTTCCACCTGCTCGTCGGGGGCGAGAAGATGAGCAAGTCGCGCGGAAACTTCTTCACCGCCGATCAGCTCCTCGACGAGAAGGGGTATTCAGCGGACCAGATCCGCTATTATCTGGCGCTGCTCGGCCTCGCGGAGAAGCCGTCGAACTTCGATTTCGCCAAGCTCGACGAGCGCAACCGGTTCCTCGCCGGGCCGCTCAACGCGGCGTTCGAGCGGCCGATCTCCGCGGCGCACTCGAAGTTCGATGGGCGCGTGCCCCACGGCGCGCTGCTCGACAAGGTCGCCTCGGACACCCTGCGCATCGTCCAGCGCTACGTGCGCGCGATGGATCGCGCCGACTACCCGACGCTGCTCTTCGAGATCGAGAACTACGCGCGCGTCATCAACAGCCTCTTCGCGCAGTTCAAGCCGCACGACGATCGGCACCCGGAGGAGGGCCGCCGCGACGCCCTCTTCTCCTCGTTCTACGTGCTCAAGAACCTGATGATCATGCTCTACCCGTTCGTCCCGACCACGATGGATCGGCTGCGGGAGTCGCTCCGGCTCCCACCGGAGGTCTTCCGCCTCGAGGAGCTCGGCACCCCCATCCCCGCCGGGCACGCCATCGGTCCCAAGCAGGTCTACTTCGCGCCGGTACCGCAGGAGTAGCGGCGCGAGAGGTCAGGGAGCCATCGCCACGCCTACCTGCACGATCCGGTCTCGATCGAGCGCGGGCGCACCGAGGTGTTCTGGATGCTGTTCGGGTCGGTCACCGCGACCTCGCGACCCCAGCCGGTGAGCCCCGCGAAGGTCCCGTTGGTCGTCATGTCGAACGGCCCGTCGCTCTGACAGTCGCTGTTCTTGACGGCGCCCCACGACCAGGCGAGCCACCCCACCTCGAGCTCGACGCTCCTGGCCAGGAGCGCCTTGTAATCGAACGGATGCTTGCCGCACTCGTACACGGCGTGCTGCGCGAACTCACCGACCATCAAAGGCAGGTTCAGCGCCACGGACTCCTGCAGCTCTTTCGTGATCGTGGCCCCGCTGCCGTCCGTCCACCACATGTGGACGCTGAGCAGGATGTTCGGGTCGTGCTTCACGAGCGCGGGGCCGACGGCCTGCAGCTGGTCGATGTTCTGCCCCCACTTGGAGGCGTCGATCACGAGCGGGACCGTGATGCCGGCGCCGCGCATCCGGGTGATGGCCTGCTTGTAGCCCGCCTCCCACGCCGCGTTGTCCACCTGGTCCCCGACCTCGTTGCCGATGTTGACGAGCAAATTCTGCTCGTGCTTCTTGATCACGGCGACGACATCCGCTCTCGTCCAGTAGTCGACGAGGCTCGGCAGGAGATCCCATTTCCCCGTGGCGTCGTGGAGCTCGACGATCGGAATGAGCTTCTGCGCGAGCGCGTTCGTGATGGCCTGATCGAGGCCCGCCGCGGACTCCGTGGCGAGCCAGACGATCCGCACCGCGTTGGCGCCGGTCTTCGCGATCTCCGCGAACTCCGGCAGGCCGTCGGGCCCCGACGACAGCCACACGACCATCTCGTTGATGCCCCGGAGCAGCACCTTCTCTCCGCAGCGGTCGTAGAGGAAGCGGCCGCGCACCGAGAACCCCGTCGACTCCTGGTCACCCCCGCCGGCGCCCGCGCCCGAGGTGGCGCCGCCAGCGCCGGACGTGGCGCCGCTGCTCGAGGCGGCGCCGCCGGCGCCGGACGTGGCGCCGCTGCCCGCGCCGGCGCCGCTGCTCGAGGCGGCGCCGCCGACGCCGGACGTGGCGCCGCTGCTCGACGTGCTGCCATCGGCGCCGGACGTGGCTCCGGTGGCCCCCCCGCCCGCGCCCGATGCGCCGCCGCCCGCTCCGGTCGTCTCCTGCCCCGAGCCCTGAGGGTCGTCCGAGTCGTCTCCGCATCCCGCGGAGAGGCCCAGCGCCATGAGGGCTGCTCCGGTCCAACCAGCCAAAGACCCGTGAAGAACGCGCATCGTGATCTCCTTCTGCCTCTCCCCTGATTGCACCTGGCGACGTCCGGCTTCGACCCTGCGTGACCGCACGGTGAACCCTTCTCGTTCTGCAGGTCGAACAGGTCCTGCACGCCGCGCAGCGGCGCGGGCAGCGCGCCAATGACGCCCTGCATGGCCAGGCCTGGGAGGAACCCGCGGCGAGGAGAGGACCTATTCCGTCCGCGGGCCCACGAGAATGAAGAAACCAAGAAACCGCGGACCGGGGCTCACAAACGACGCCTACGACATGGCCCGAGGCACGCGGGAAGCGCGGACAGGAAACCACTTAATCGGTTCATTGTCCAGCGCCTCGATGGGCGCCACGGGGCCGAGATGTCCGACGGGCGAGCGCGCTTCGAAGCTTGTGGGGACGGTCACATGCGTGCGCTGGCCGCCGCTTGGATTAACCGGTAAATGTTTCACTGCAGCGTCGAGCGCGGCGTGGGAGATCTCATGGCGCGATGCGCTGTCACGAGACAACGCGCCGGGGGCGCTGCGCGCGTTCAGGCGGCGCGCGGGCGCACGCCGTAGCCGGCCGCGCGCACGGCCTCGACGAGGGCGGGAACGGGCGCGCTCGCCGGATCGTGCTGCACCACGACGGTGCCCTCGCGCAGGCGCACGTCGACCTTGGCCACGCCGCCGAGCTCGCGAAGCGCGCTGTCGATGTGGCGGACGCAGGACGGGCAGCTCATCCCGTCCACCTGGAGCATGGTCTCTTTCATGGCGTCTTCCTTTCGGCGACCCGCGGGCCGCTCACCTTCGGAGACGTAGCCATCGGGGTTCATTACACCCCGAGCAGCGGCGGGTCTGCTATGGAGGACCGCGAGGCGCTCGCGTCGCGCACCCATGGTAGAAGGGGCCCCTGGAGGACAATCCGCGGACCGCCATCGCTCTGGCCGAGGCTCCGCCGCTGCCCGGTGAATCGGATGGCTCGCTCGACCCGAATGCTTCGCGCGCTCCGCTCCGCGGTCTCGGCCGACGCGCGGCGACCGCTCGCCGGAGAGCGGATCGAGGGTGCGCCGGGCCCCGGAGCGAGGAGCGGCGCGGCTATCTCCAGGACCTGGAAGGGTTGGCCACCCGGGCGGGAACAGGAGAACAGGCGTCGCCGCCACGCCAGAGCGGCCAGTCGCCACGGCAGCGGGTCGAGAGACGCTCGACATCCCGGCCGAACCCGTTCACAATGGGTTCAGATTTGAAATTGATTTTCAAAATCTGGCAGGACCCATGGTTTCCAGCGTTCCTCCCCAACTTGACGTGACCTTCCCCGAGGTGGACTCGGCCGGCCGCGTGGCCGGCACGGATACCCCGGCGCACGCCGGCGCCGCAGCTTCCGCGGGTCCGCTCTCGGAGGTGCGCGCCGGTGAGCGCGTGATCGTGGTCGAGGTCGGCCTCGACGCCGAGCTCGCCGGGTGGCTCGGCGCGATGGGGCTCGGCCCCGGCCAGACGCTCACGTCGATCCGGCGCGCGGCGTTCGGCGGCCCGCTCCACGTGCGCACCGGGTCGGGCGGGGAGCTCGCGATCAACGCGACGCTCGCGCGCTCGATCCTGGTGGCGCCCCTGCCCTCGCAGAGTCGGGTCGGATGACCGCCTCGCTCGACTTCACAGGCACAGGCACGGGCACGGAGCGCCTCCCGGCGTCGGCAGAGCGGCCGCTCATCGCGCTGCTCGGGCGGCCGAACTCCGGCAAATCGTCGCTGTTCAACCGGCTGACCGGCGGCAGCGCGCACGTCGGCAACTTCCCGGGGATCACGGTCGACATCCTCACGGCCGACGTCCGCCTCGCGGGCGGGGCCGTCGCGACGATCGCGGATCTCCCCGGGCTCTACTCGATCGAGGCCGTCGTCGATCCGGCGACGGACGAGGGCGTCGCGCGCCGCTTCCTCGACCGCACCGGCGAGGGCGAGCGGCCGCGCCTCGTCGTCCAGGTGGTGGACGCCACGCAGCTCGCGCTCGGCCTGCGGCTCACGCGCGAGCTCGTGCGGCGCGGGCTCGCCCCGCTCGTCGTCGCCACGCAGCGCGACGTGCTCGAGGGCGAGGGGCGCGGGCTCGACGTCGGCGCCCTCGAGCGCGCCATCGGCCTGCCCGTGCTGCTCGTGAGCGCGAGGGACCCGGCCGCGCGGGGCGTGGTGCTCGACGCGGCGGCCGCGCGGTTCGACGCGATCGCGTCGGGCGCCGTGGAGCCCCCCGGCGCCGCGGCGTGGGATCCGGATGAGGTCGCGCGCGCCGCGTACGTCGAGCCGCCGCGCCGCGACGCCGCCGCGGAGCGACGGAGGACGTTCACCGCGCGCGCGGACGCCGTGCTGCTCCACCCGGCGGCCGGCCCGGTGCTGTTCCTCGGGCTCATGGCGCTCCTCTTCGCCGCCGTGTTCCTCGTGGCCACCCCGGTCACCGAGGCGCTCGACGCGGCGATCGGTGAGCTCGGCAGCCTCGTGTCCCGCGCCCTCGGCGGGGGGCTCGCCGCCTCGTTCGTCGTCGACGGCCTGCTCGGCGGGGCGGGGACGGTGCTCGCCTTCATGCCGCAGATCGTGATCCTCACGATCGCCATGGAGCTGCTCGAGGCGAGCGGGTACCTCGCGCGCGGCGCCTTCCTCGTCGACCGCCTGCTCCAGCTGATGGGGCTGAGCGGCCGGGCATTCCTCCCGCTGCTGATGGGGCACGCGTGCGCGGTGCCCGCCGTGCACGCCACGCGCATCCTGCGCGACCCGCGCGAGCGGCTCACGGCGATCCTCGTCCTGCCGCTCATGGCCTGCTCGGCGCGGATCCCGACCTACGCGCTCCTCCTGACGACCTTCTTCGCGGCCCACGGCGCCTGGGTGCAGGCGCTGCTCTTCGTCGCGCTCTACGTCTCCGGCATCTTCTCCGGGCTCGTCGCCTCGCTCTTGCTACGGCGCACGGCGACCCGCGGGCGCTCGCTCCCGATGGTGCTCGAGATGCCGGCGTACCGCAGCCCCGAGCCGCGGCTCGTGGTCCGCAAGGCGGGCCAGGCGGCGTGGCGGTTCACGCGCGACGTCGGGACCGTGATCCTGGCCGTCTCGGCCGTGCTGTGGGTGCTCTTGAAGGTCCCCATGCCGGGCGCCGCGCCGCACGAGCCTCCGGCCGCCGCGGCCGAGAGCGCGGCGACGTCGCTCGAGGCGACGTCGCTCGAGGCGAGCATCGCCGGCAGCGTGGGGCGCGCGCTCGAGCCGGTGACCGCGCCGCTCGGGTTCGACTGGCGCATCAACGTCGGCCTCATCGGCTCGTTCGGCGCGCGCGAGGTCATGGTCGGGACGATGGGGGTCATCTTCGGCGTCGAGGACGCAGACGACGAGCCCGCGCCGCTCGCCGAGCAGATCCGCGAGGCGAGGCGCCCGGACGGGGCGCTCGCGTACTCGTCGCGCACCGGGCTCGCGCTGCTCGCGTTCTTCGTCCTGGCCTGCCAGTGCATGAGCACCGTGGCGGCGATCCGGCGCGAGACGAAGTCGTGGCGCTGGCCCGCGTTCGTCCTCGCCTACACCTACGCGGCGGCGTACGTCGCGGCGCTCGTCGTCTACCAGGGGAGCGGGCTGCTCGGGATGCCGTGAGGCCGGCGCCGCGGAGGGAGGGCGCGCGCCGGACGCGGCGTCGGCGCTCCCCGGCCCTGGCGAGCAGGAACAGATCGGCATCCGAGGAAGTCATGCCGAGGGACCTGACCGCGTCGACCCTTCAGGCGGCGCGCCTCTCGTGCAACAATGGGTCGATTCCGGTGGGGATCACGTTATCGGCAGAAGAGATCGAGGCGTCGATCGGCCGCGACGAGGAGGTCGCCTGCACGGCCTCTCTCAGCCCATGTGCTCGCCGCGAGCAGTACCCAGCGCCGGGCGAGCTCATGGCGCGCGCGGCGCCCCGCATCGCGCGCGTGGCCGATCTCGACGAGCTCGCTGCGCTCCTGCTCGACCAGGCGATGGAGCTCGGCGCTCGCGCTGCCTACTTGCTTCTGACCTCCGAGGACACCGGCGAGCTCGGGCTCCATTCCCACCGCCACGTGCCCGCCGACATCCGCCTCTGCCTCGCGCGGGTGGCGCGGGGCGCGCCGCTGCTCGATGAATGGGCGGCGAGCTCGGGTCGGGTTCAGGTGATGAGCGATGCGCGCTCGCTCGATCCGGGTCCGTCCATGACGCGAGAGCTCTGCGCGCGGACCGACGCACAGAGCGCGGTCTCGATGCCCCTCCGCGTCCGCGATCGCTGCCTTGGCGTCCTCTCGTTTTGCCTGTCCCGCCCTTACCCTTGCGCCGACGTCGATCTCGGCGCGCTCGCCGCGCTCTTCGCGATCGGCCTGGACAGCGCCCTCGCGCGCGAGGGGAGCGCGCGGACCTCAGACCGCGTGGCGCAGGAGCTCCGACGCGCGAGTCACCTGGAGAGGGCGCTCCGGGAGAGAGAGGAGCGCTTTCGGGCGATCTTCGACGGGGCCCTCCAGTTCGTCGGCCTGCTCTCGCCGGAGGGCATCGTCCTGGAGAACAACCGCACCGCTCTCGAGTTCTGCAGGGCCACGGAGGCAGAGACGATCGGCCGTCCGTTCTGGGAGCTGACGGGGTGGCGCCCCGAGTACAGGGAGCGCATCCGCGCCGCCGTCGCCGAGGCCGCGGCGGGCCGGCTCGTGCGGGACGAGATCGACGTGATCGGCGCTACCGGGCGGCGCTGGATCGATTTCTCCATCAAGCCCATCACCGACGACCGTGGCAGGGTCGTGATGCTCATCCCCGAGGGGCGCGACATGACCGAGCGCAAGCAGATGGAGCAGGCGCTCCGCGAGAGCGAGGAGCGCTTCCGGCTCACCTTCGAGAACGCGCCCATCGGCATGGCCATCGTCGGGCTCGGTGGAGGGTTCATCCGCGTCAACCGCGCCTACTGCGAGATCGTGGGCTACTCGGCGGAAGCGCTCTCGAAGCTCCGCTTCCAGGACATCACCCACCCCGACGACGTGGACACCGACGTTGGCCTGGTCGAGCAGCTGAGGCGCGGCGAGATCTCGCGCTATCAGCTCGCCAAACGTTACATCCACGAGGATGGAAGGGTCATCCCCGTCATCCTGCACGTGTCCGTCGTGCACGGGGCGGACGGCGAGCCCATTCACTACATCGCCCAGGTGGAGGACGTGACGGCGCGCAAGCAGGCCGAGGAGGAGCGGGAGCGCCTGCTCGCGCAGCTGGACGCCGAGCGGAGGACGCTGCAAACGGTCTTCGACAGCGCGCCCATCCCGCTCCTGCTCATCGATCGAAACGACCCAGAGCGCCTGATCGCCAACCCGCACGGGCGAGATCTCACGGGGGGCGCGGAGGAGCGGAGTCAGTGCGTCGGTCGCGTGCGGCACCCGGACGGCACCGCCTTGACGCTGGACGAGCTGCCGTCGAGCCGGGCGCTGCGCGGCGAGACGATCACCGGGGAGGAGCTCATCGTCGCCAGGACGGACGGCTCGTGCCGGACATTTTTCGTCGCCGCCGCGCCGCTCCGCGACAGCGCGGGGAAGATCACCGGGGCCATCGTCGCCGCCGAGGACATCAGCCCGTTGAAGGAGCTCGCGCGGATGCGCGAGGAGTGGACCGGCATCATCGCCCATGACCTGCGTCAGCCGATCACCACGATCGTCCTCAAGGCCACCATGCTCTCGAAGCAATCGCAGTCCAGCGACAAGGCACAGCACATCCTGGCCAGCGCGACGCAGCTCAACCGGATGATCGACGATCTGCTCGACGTCTCCCGCCTCGAGTCGCACCGGCTGGATCTCAAGCACGCCGAGGTCGATCTCCCGGCGCTCATCCGGGCGACGGTGGAGCGGACGGCGGACGCGATGAGGGGACATCGGGTCGACGTCGAGGTGCTGGACGGGGTCCCGCCGCTCCTGGCCGATCCCGGGCGCCTGGAGCAGGTGCTCACCAACCTGCTGTCCAACGCGGCCAAGTACGGCGCGCCCGAGACGCCGATCAGGATCGCGGTGGAGCGGCGGAGCGGCGCGGTGCTCGTGGCCGTCGAGAACGAGGGGAATGGCATCGCGCCGGACGATGTGCCGAGGCTCTTCACCCGCTATTACCGGACGCGCGAGGCGAAGGCAGGAGGCGCCGCCGGGCTGGGCCTCGGGCTCTACATCGTGCGGGGGCTCGTCGAGGCCCACGGGGGGCGGATCTGGGCGGAGAGCGCGCCCGGGAAGACGACCTTCCAGTTCACGCTGCCGCTGCCGTAGCGACGAAGCGCGGACCTGACGCTCCGCCGTGCCGCTCGAGACAGCCATCCGGAGAGATCGCGACGGCCTGGTGCCTCTCCTTGACAAATGCCACTGAGTCGCACATTCTTTCCCTGTCGCGGCTCCCCGCCGATGGGAGCGATCTCGGGCGGAGGAGCGCGCCTTCCCAGGTACAGAGTCCATCCATCGCCGTCGCATCGAGCGACGACCGAGGCCTCGGCGCGGCCGTCGCGCACAGGGGCCCTCGCGCGCGGGCGCGTCGCGGGAGGCCGCTTTGCAGCGACACCGATATCTCGGCGCGCCCGCGGTCGGATCGAGCGATCGGCGCGCCCACGGCCGTTGTCCGTCGGAGGATGCGGGGGAGGCGGCCCTCACAGGATCCACGAGAAACACCATGGAACACGACAAGGTCGCGCTCATCACGGGCGCAAACCACGGTATTGGGCTCGAGCTCACGCGTCGTCTGCTGTCGGAGGGCTTTCAGGTCATCGCGCTGAATCGCTCGGGTTTCCCCGAGGACGATCCGCTGATCCGGGAGGGCATCGAGCGCCGGAGGCTCCGTGTCCACAGCGCGGATCTGTCCGATTTCGAGTGCCTCAGGCGGGTGCTCGGCGCGATCAAGGCGAGCGAAGAGAAGATCGACGTGCTGTTCAACAACGCTGGCGGCAGCGTCCCGGAGCTGACCTTCTCCAGGCAAGGCCGAGAGCTGCACTTCGAGCTCCAGGCGGTGGTGCCGTATGTCATCGCGATGGAGCTCAGAGGGCTTCTGCGGAGAGGGGCCTTGAAGACGGTCGTGAACACCTCCTCCAATGCGTTCAAGATGACGAGGCGCTTCGACCCGGACGCCCTGGAGCGCCCGGCGTCGTTCAAGCAGCTCTTCGGTCCCTACGCGACCTCCAAGCTCGCGCTCTCCCTCTGGACGCGTGAGGTGGCGCCGCTGCTCGCGGGGGATGGGATCAAGATCCGGAGCGTGGATCCTGGGCCCAACAACACGCTGAGGAAGGGAAAGCGGTCGGGGCTGCCGTTTTACGTGGAGCCGCTGATGAGGTTCCTGTTCCCGCCCCCGAGCGAGGGGGCTTCGCGGCTTTACGAGGCGGCGTTCGGCGCGAACCGGGACCTCTCAGGCGTCTATTTGAAGAAGGACCGCGCGATGGATCTCCCGTTCCGAGAGCATGGCCCGAGGGTGCTGGAGAAGGTGCGATCCATCCACGAGCGGGAGTTCGCCGCCCGCTGAGGTTCTCGAGACAGCCGCGCCTCGCTGACACACGTCTCCTCTCGCCACGCGGGCGCGCATCACATCTCCTCGAGCTCCTTGCCCTTCGTCTCGGGGATGAAGGCGACGACGAACACCAGCGAGGCCGCCGCGGCGGCGGTGTAGAGCCCGTAGGCGATGCCCAGGCCGGCCGCCTTGAGCGGGGGGAAGGTCGCGCTCACGAGGAAGTTCGCCAGCCACTGCGCGGCGGCCGCGATCGAGAGGGCGAGGGCGCGGATGCGGTTCTCGAACATCTCGCCGAGCAGCACCCAGGTCACCGGCCCCCAGGACGCCCCGAAGCAGAAGACATACAGGTTGGCGGCGAGCAGCGCGGCGGGGCCGGCGGCGCCCGTCAGGGCGGGGTTGCCCGCGGCGTCCTCGCCCGCGGCGCCGAACACGGCCGCCATGGCGCCGAGCGTCAGCGTCATGCCGATGGACCCCGCGATGAGCAGCGGCCTGCGCCCGACGCGGTCGACGGTCGCGATGGCGACGAGGGTGGTCACGATGTTCGTGACGCCGGTGATGACCGTGATGGCGAGCGAGCTTCGCTCGGAGAACCCGACCGCCTGCCAGAGGACGCTCGAGTAATAGAAGATGACGTTGATGCCCACGAGCTGCTGGAACGCCGAGAGGCCGATGCCGATCCAGACGATGCGGAGCAGCCCAGCGCGCCCGCGCAGGTCCGCGAGCCTGGGCCGGCGCTCGGACGAGAGCGTCCTCTGGATCTCGACGAGCTTCGTCCGGGCGGACGCGCCGAGGAGGCCACGGAGCACGGCGAGCGCCTCGTCCACACGCCCCCTCGCCACGAGGTGGCGCGGGGACTCGGGGATCAGCAGCGCGCCGAGCCCGTAGAGGAGCGCCGGTGGGATGGCGCTCCAGAACATCCATCGCCAGGCCTGTGCCCCGAGCCAGAACGGGCTCGTCGCCGAGCCCGCGGACGTCGCGATGGCGTAGTCGCCGAGCAGGGCGACGAAGATGCCGAGCACGATCGCGAGCTGCTGGAGCGATCCGAGGCGGCCGCGCAGGTGGGCCGGCGCGATCTCCGCGATGTAGGCGGGAGCGACGACGCTGGCCGCGCCGATGGCCATGCCGCCGAGCACCCTCCACGCGCTGAAGTCCCAGGGCGAGATCGCCGCCCCCGAGCCCGCCGCGCTGACGACGAACAGCAGGGAAGTCGCGATCATCGTCCGCGTCCGGCCGTAACGGTCGGCCAGCTTGCCCGCGAGCACCGCGCCGGCAGCCGCGCCGAGCAGCGCCGAGGACACGGACAGGCCCACGGTCCCCGGGTGCGCTGTGAATACCCTCTCCAGCGCGCCGACGGCGCCGTTGATCACGGCGGTGTCGAACCCGAACAGGAAGCCGCCCAGCGCGGCGACGGACGCGATCAGGGCGATCCGTACCGTCGAGAGGGGCTCCTCGCCGCGTTCATCCCCCTGCTGCGCCGCGGGCTCTGCCATGCCCCCGGTGAACCACGAACCGTGCCGCCGGCCGCCCCGGCGCGTCGACGAGCGCCGGCATGACCAGCTACGGCGCCGCCGTCGGCGCCGCCACGATCGCTTCGAGGCGGCCGAGCACCACCTCGAGCCGCTCGATCATCGCCTTCAGGTCCGCCCTGTACGCTCGATCGTCGGTGTGGACCAGCTCGTCTCGCATCCCCACGAGCCGGGTCGAGAGGGCCGTCCTCGTGTCATCCGCTTCGCGCTCGCTGAGCTCGAGATGCAGCATGCTCATATCTCCTCCTGACGCGGGGCATGTACCTCGGACGAGCGTTCGTTCACGGGCGCTCCCGCGCGGCTGTTCGGGCCGCCGGCCGGCGCCTCTCGTCTGCTCGCTCGCCTGGCGTTCGCCGCTGCTCCTTTCGACAGCGCATGAGGTTTGCGCTGCCAGAGGGCCGCGAGGGAACATGGTGACGCGACGCCTCGCTGTCATCGGCCGCGGCGATCGAGCAGCGCTCCGGCCCGTTCGACACGCGGCGAGAGACCGATGAGCCCGTGGACCCGGATTGCCTCGACGACCTGCAGCGGGGCGCAGAACATGCAAGCCAGAGGCGTGTAGCCGCGGCGAGGCCACGCCTCACGATGGGGGAATCATGCAGACGCCAGGACCCGAGGAACGTGAACGGTTTACACAGCAGGAGAGCCCGATCGCGCCGATATCGGGCGCGCGGCGCAGGCCGGAGGAGGAGAGGGAGGCGCCGCGGATCGTGCTCGGCGGCTCGCTCGCCGAGGTGGTGTGCGGCGCGGGGACGATCGTCCTCGCCATCCTCGGACTGACGGGGTTCATGCCGGGAGAGCTCACCTCGATCGCCACGCTCGTCTTCGGCGCCGCGCTGATCGCGCACGGCGGCGCGATCGCCTCGCGCTTCGGCGCCTTGACGCGCACCACGGCGCCCGTCGAGTGGGACACGCGCGCCGAGCTCGGCGGCGGCATGGGCGCGGAGCTCGTCGGCGGCGCGGCGGGCATCGTGCTCGGCATCCTCGCGCTCCTCGGGCTCGCCCCCGGGGCGCTGACGTCGGTCGCGGTGATCGTCTTTGGCGGCGCGCTGCTGCTCAGCGGCGGTACGACCGCGGACCTCGGCGCGCTCGACGTGCGCGGCGCGCACCAGCACCTCGCCCACGTCGCTCGTCAGGCGGCGATGGCCGCCGCCGGCTTGCAGTCGCTCGTCGGCGCCGGGGCGGTCGTGCTCGGCATCCTGGCGCTGGTCGGCATCCATCCCACGGTGCTCACGCTCGTCGCCCTGCTCGCGCTGGGGTCGGCGATCGTCACGAGCGGCTCGGCCGTCTCGGGGCGCGCGGCGGCGGCGCTTCGGCGCTGAGCCCGGGCCTCGCAGAGGAGGCCGCGAGCGGCCTCTCCCTCTCCACGCGCGTGTCATGGCCCCGCGCGCTTCTGGATCGACCTGGCCGCGACATGGATGTGCTTCACATCGGGTCGCTGGCTGTCGCTGGAGGCGCGCGCAGGGTTGATGTAGAAGGCCGTCGAGACTGGGGGCTGGGGGCTGCTGGCTACCCGACCGATGTCGGCCCGATGACGGCGGCAGACGATGGGGATCGGGGGCTGCTCTGCTTCTCGACGGTGATGAGCAGCTCGAAGTCGGCGTGCGGCACGGTCATCCCAGCCAGCTTGCCTCTCCGGCTTTCAGCATTGTAGTCGAGCACTCCGACCCGTCGCCACGGGGACTCGGAGCTCGGGCGCTGCCAGACGACGAAGTGCGTGCTGCCGGCCTCGATCCGCTCGGGCGGCGAGAGGTGTACGACGTTCACCAGCAGCCGCGTGGTCGCGGCGTCGGAGTCGATGTCGGCGGTGATGTGCGCATCGGCGCCGGGCGCGAGCCGCGTGCCCTGAATGGTTTGCTCGCTCGGGCCGCCGCAGCCCGCGAGCGCCATGCTCGCGAGAAGACCGAGCGTAAGCCCTAGCCGGCCGCCGATTCGTCGTCCCATGTCAACGTGCTTCATATCGCCACCTCGATCGCCTCTCTGCTTCACGGCGGACCCGCTGTCCCCGTCGGGCGTCGCGTCCGGGCTGGCCGGTGCCACAGCCTCTCGGCCGCATCGTGGTAATTTGAGCAAGCGTCGTGCCGAGGTGGGATGTGCATCGGCGGGTGGCGGAGAAACGAGCACATCCACGACCGCGCCACCGCGATGTTCCAGGAGGATGCCCGTCGGCCCGAACGCGCGGCCCGAGGGCGCCGGAGGTCGCTCGGCGCGTGCACAGCTGATATAGCTCCGCCCAGGACATCGCAATGAGTGCCACCACGACTGCTCAGCCTCCCATCGTCTTCATCACCGGTGCCTCCTCCGGCTTCGGCGCCGCCATCGCCCGACGCTTCGCCGGCCTGGGCGCGCGCCTGGTCCTCGCCGCCCGCCGCTACGAGCGCCTGGAAGCGCTCGCGGCGGAGCTCTCGGACAGCCGCATCCCCGGCCCGGCTGGCGCGCGCGCGCCGGCGATCCACCTGATCCGGCTGGACGTCCGCGACCGCGGCGCGGTCGACAAGGCCATCGCCGAGCTCCCGCCCGAGTTCTCCGAGGTGACCGTGCTGGTCAACAACGCAGGCGGCGCGCTCGGGCTGTCGCCGGCGCACCAGGCCGATCTGGACGACTGGGAGGAGATGATCGACACCAACGTCAAAGGCTTACTTTACTGCACCCGGGCGCTGCTGCCCGGCATGGTGGCGCGCGACCGCGGGCACATCATCAACATCGGCTCGGTCGCCGCGGAGACGCCGTACCCCGGGAGCAACGTCTACGGCGCGTGCAAGGCGTTCGTCGCGCAGTTCTCGCTGAACCTGCGCTCTGACATCCTCGGCAGTCGGGTGCGCGTCACCGACATCGAGCCCGGCATGGCGGAGACGGAGTTCTCGGTGGTGCGCTTCAAGGGAGACCAGGAGAAGGCCGCCGCCGTGTACCGAGGCGTGAAGCCGCTCTCGGCCGAGGACATCGCCGAGTCCGTCGTATGGTGCGCGATGCTCCCGGAGCACGTCAACGTGAACCGGCTGGAGCTGATGCCCGTGATGCAGGCGTTCGCCGGCTTCTCCGTCAAGAGAAGCTGAGGCGCGCGGCGCACACGCCGCACGCCGGCTCGATCCCCGCACGCGCCTCCGACCCCCCTTACACACGCCGGGCCCCCGCTTCACGCGGCGTCCCGGCGCTCGCCGAGCCGACGCTCGAGCGAGCTCTGCAGTTCAGTTCACTCTCACTTCAAGCGAGCGTCCCTGCTGCGCGGAGCCCCCGCGCCGCGTAGCGTGCGACGCCGAGCTGGTCCGCATTCTCCACAGGCGGGTCACCACCGCTCAACGATGTCTGTCGTTGCACAGGCACCGTCGGCGGTCGGCTCGATCCCGCGTCGATGACCAGCTCGCGGCGTCGGGCGCGGGGCGCATGCGTGTTGATGGCACGCGCATTGATGGCACGCGCATTGATGGCACGCGTGTTGATGGCACGCGGCCGCTCAGCAGCAGGCTTCCACGGTGCGGCGCTCGCCCCGTCATAGCCTCATCCGATTTCTGCAATGCAGGGGATGGGACGTAAGACATCGACAGCATCGACCCGTCATCCGGTCGACGGGAGAGCAGGATTTTGATCCGTGTTAGACGCTTGCGCATGGTGAGGGGCCGCACTAGCTTACGTGTCCCGCTGCCCTCGCGGCGCCGGTCGTCAGCAATCACCGCGATCCCTCGATCCCTGGATCGGAGGATGAACATCGCCATGGGTTGCTCGCCGGAGCAGCAGATTTGCGGAGACCACTCGAGGAATATCGCGTGATGTTGCTTCGTTAAGAGCGAGCGCCGTCCGTTCCCCTGGGCCGTCGTCCGTGGTCATCGGTCGTCCATCGCTGGGCGCCGCGACCCTTGCTTGACGTCGTGCCGATCGCCCGGAGGCGGAGGACTCAACAGGAGCGGAGCTGGGGGGCATCGGGGGCATCCGAGCGCGCTGGCGGCGAATCCGACGTTCCCTCGAGGAGCGGTCGGAGGGCTCTGCTCGACGATGGAGGGCTCCGGGGTCAGCTCAGAGCTCTGGAGGACTTGAACTGAGAGACGCTCGCCAGCGTCCACCAACGTACCTTGGAGTCAACAATGTGCGGAATCTTTGCCTTCTTCGGAGATATCGATTCAGCGACGTGTTTCCGGGGCAGCTTCGAACGATTGAATCACCGGGGCCCTGACCACTCGGCCTGGGAGCAGGTCGGCCCGAGGGCCGTCTTCGGCTTCCAGCGCCTCGCCATCAGAGGGCTCGGCCCCGACGGCAACCAGCCGCTCTGGTCGAGGGACGGCAGGGACGCCGTCATCTGCAACGGCGAGGTGTACAACGAAGAGGCGATCCGCGCGGACGTCGGAGACGACGGGGGCGGCTCGGGGTCGGACTGCGATGTGATCCTGCCGCTGGTGCGCAAATACGGGCTTCGGGGCGCCTGCGAGCGGCTGGACGCGGAGTTCGCCTTCGCCTACTACGACGGTGCTTCCGGCCGCGTCTTCGCGGCACGGGACCCGATCGGCATCCGGCCGCTCTTCTTCGGTTACCTGAAGAACGGGCGCGGGATCGTGTTCGCCTCCGAGGTGAAGTTCCTCAGCGATCTCTGCGCGAAGGTCGCGCCCTTCCCGCCTGGCCACTACTTCGACGGCGACAGCTTCGTGCAGTACCGCGACATCACGGCGGTGAAGAACGTCGCGAACGACGACGAGGCCACCATCTCCGCGAACCTCGAGCGCCTGCTCGTCGAGGGGGTGCGCAAGCGGCTCGTGTCCGACGTCCCGGTCGGCTTCCTGCTGAGCGGCGGCCTCGACTCCAGCCTGGTCTGCGCCATCGCCACGCGCGTGCTCGGCAAGCCGATCGACACCTTCGCGATCGGCATGGCCGAGGACGCCATCGACATCAAGTACGCGCAGACGGTCGCCGATCACATCAAGTCGCGCCACCACGACGTCTACGTCACCAAGGAGCAGGCGTTCGAGGCGCTGAGGGACGTGATCTATCACCTCGAGACGTGGGACATCACCACGATCCGCGCCTCGATCGGCATGTACCTTATTTGCAAGCACATCCGGCAGAACACCGACATCAAGGTCCTGCTCACCGGCGAGATCAGCGACGAGCTCTTCGGGTACAAGTACACCGATTATGCCCCGTCGGCCGCGGAGTTCCAGAAGGAGGCGCGCAAGCGGCTGCGGGAGCTCCACGCCTACGACGTCCTGCGCGCGGACCGCTGCATAAGCGCCCACTCGCTCGAGGCCCGCGTGCCGTTCGGGGACCTCGCCTTCGCGAGCTACGTGATGGCGATCAACCCGGAGCGGAAGATGAACAAGACCGGCATGGGCAAGCTCCTCCTGCGCCGGGCGTTCGCCGACAAGCGGTACCTCCCCGACGCGATCCTCTACCGCGAGAAGGCGGCCTTCTCGGACGCGATGGGCCACAGCCTTGTCGACTCGATCAAGGCCCACGCCGAGGCGCGGTACTCGGACGCGGACGTCGCGGCGGCGCAGCGCAAGTACGAGCACCGCGCGCCGATCTCAAAGGAGTCGCTCCTGTATCGGGAGATGTTCGAGAGCCTCTTCCCCGGCCGCGCGGAGCTCATCCCCGACTACTGGATGCCGAACAAGGAATGGAAGAACTGCGACGTCTCCGATCCGAGCGCGCGCGCGCTGCCGAACTACGGCGCTAGCGGAGTCTGAGGAGCTAGCTCGAGGCGACAGTGACGCGCTCGTCGCACGTCACGTTCGCTCCGCCGGAGCTGCGCGAGGTGGCCTGGCCGCCGAACGTGGCCGCGGGGCGAGTGACGCCCCCTCAAAGCCGGACGAACCCGCCCGCCGCTCCGCGGCGGACGGGGGAGGCCCCTCATTGGGATAACTTGAGATGACGAACCATTCGCCTGTACGACAACTTCGAGAAGAGGCGCTCCGCGCCCTCGCCGCTCACCTGCCGCAGCAGCACATCGACGCTGCGACGAGGTGCGCCCAGAAGCTCCACGAGGGCCTGCCGCACAAGGAGGAGCTGCGCAGGAACCAGGTCCTGGTCGCCTACGGCGGCGGGAAGGACAGCTCTTACACGATCGCCTTCGTGCGGTGCATGCAGCTGCTCCTCGCCCGCATGCACGGCCAGACGTTCAAGCTGCTCGTGGTGACCAACCGGCACGCGGGGATGCCACGGGCCGTGATGGAGAACATCGCCCGCGCCTACAGGGCCCTCAAGCTGCTCGAGGATCCGGACTGCGAGGCGCTGCTCATCGACGGCAACGAGATCAACCCCTTCAGGGTCGATCGGCGGCTGCCGCTCGCCCTCGTGCGGCAGAACCGGGAAGACATCCTGATGACGGGGCACCGGACGTTCGCGGACGCCCGACCGACGTTCTGCAACGCGTGCAACCTCAGCATGGTGAACTCGTTCGGCCTCGCGGCGTCCCACGGGAGCGGCGTCGACGTCATCATCACGGGAGACTCGCGCAGGGAACAGCGGGCCTACTATGTCTGGGTCGCGCGGCTCGCGCAGCGGTTCGGGTTCGACAGCAACAGCGCCGAGGGGGGCTTCGGCGGCTTCCTCACCAGGATGCGCAGCCTGTCGCAGCTCTATTTTCGCGATCTCCACGGGAGCGACGCGGCGGACGCCATCGCGCGGCGGCTCGTCACGGCGGACCTCCGGAAAGATCTTCAGTTCTTCTCGATCTACGACGACACCCAGTACGCCTCAGGGGACCACTGGGATCTGCTCACCAAACACCTCGGCTTCGAGTTCGACGAGATTGCCTTCAGCTTCAGCGAGTCGGACTGCGCCAACCCGGCGCTCATGGCGCACCTGCGAGGCCTGAAGTGCGAGCGAATGTACGGGCGGAGCTACGCTGAAGGGATCGCCGAGTACGTCGACTTCGCCGTGGGGCTGATGCGCAAGAAGGAGTTTCCGCAGGTCCTCGTGGACATGATGCTCGCCCGCTACGATGGCCCCGAGAAGCTCGCGCGCATGCGGGTGGTCATGGACGACATGGCCAGCGAGGTCTATGGCCTCGACGAGCAGCAGCTCGTCTGCATGATCTATTCGCCCTTCGCAGACAGGTGCGAGAACCTCGACGTCTACCTCGCGCGCGAGCAGCCCGAGCTCGCGCCGCTCGCCGGGGCCATCCGCGAGCTGCTCCGCCACGGCAAGGATCCGGCCCGCGGGGCACGGCAGCGCGAGGTGCAGCAGGCGCTCGAGCGGCTGAGCGGGCTCACGCTCTCGCAGCTCCGCGTCATCCACGCGTCGCCGCTGCACCCGTCTGCGGAGGGCGGTGGGGGACACCTCATCGAGCACATCCTCGCGCGCGATCCGCACAAGGACGTCATCCAGACGCGGCGCGCCCCCGGCGGCGCCCTGGTTCAAGAGACCATCTCCGGCAGGTAAGGAAACATGAACTCTCAGACTGGAAACATCTTCGTTCAGGTCGGCGCCACGCGGGACGGGCTGGACCCGTACCTCGGCGTCGCGCGCAAGCGGTCCCTGTCGGCCGTCCTCGTGGAGACGCCCGCCTACCTGCGCTGGCGCCGGCAGCTCGGGCGCAGCGCGTTCGACGTCGAGATCGCCGTCGAGCGCCCCGCCGACCCCGAGGCGGTTCGGGCGGCGCTGGAGGCGCTGCGCCCCCGGATCGCGCTGATGCTGCCGGGCTTCGAGCGCTACACGGCGAGCACCTACGCCGCCGCCGAGCTGCTCGGCGTGCCCCCGCAGGACGCGCGGGCCGAGCGCCGCTTCACCCCGCTGGACAAGTCGGGGCAGCGGGCGGCGCTCGACGCGAGGGCGCCGGGCGTCCTCCAGCCGCGCTACAGGACGCTCCCCGTGCGGCCCAGCGCCGGAGGACAGGCGCTTGATCACCTCGGCTTACCGCTCGTGATCAAGCCCGCCGACGGGGGGGGTGGCCTTGGCGTCTTCGTCGTCGACGAGCCGGCGCAGCGCGACGATGCCATCGCCCAGATCCGGGCCATGACGAACTATGATGGAGGGGCCTTCTCGCAGATCGTCCTGGAAGAGTACGTCCAGGGGACGGAGCACTCGATCCAGGCGGTCGCGCACGGCGGCCGCGCCGTCGTGCTCACGACGTGCGAGAAGATCATCCTCCGCGAGCGCTCGCGGGACGCCGGCCGGCTCGTCGGGTTTCGCGAAGTCGCCCACATCGCGAGTCACGGCGCGCAGGCGCCCCAGGCGTTCCAGGAGCTCGCGCAGCGGTGCATCGACGCGACCGGGTACAGGAGCGGTCCGTTCCACATCGACCTCATCGAGAACGCGCGAGGCGTCCACTTCGTGGAGATGGGATTCCGGCTCTCGGGGGGCGGCATCGTGGCGCTGGTCCGGCGCGTGACGGACATGGACTGGGCAGAGCTGTCGGTCGCGAGCCACCTGGACGGGCGTGAGCCCGCGCTGACCAGGCCGCCGCAGGGCGAGGGCGCCGTCATCGGTCAGGCGACGCTCGCCTCCGAGGACGAGCTCCGCGCGGCGGAGCAGCTCCTTTCGCGCGGCGTCCGCGCGGAGATCCTGCGCTTCGCGGCCCCGGCGAGCGACCCTGACGACGCGGGCGATGACGCGAGCCTCGCCTCGGACCGGCTGCGCCACACGGGCTTCGTGGGGAGGGTCGTCCTGTACGCGCGACACCGCGACGAGGCACGCGCGAACCTGCGGCACTGCATCGCCGCCCGCCTGGAGGACTGACATGTGCCGGCTCATCCTCGCCAAAGGTAGATTCTCGAGCTCAGCGATCCTCGACGCGGCCATCATGATGAGCTCGGGCCAGACGGCCGACCACGAAGGGCCCACGCAGCAGCACCCCAACGGCTGGGGCGCGGTGTGGCGGGATCCGGGGGGAGGCCTGAGCATCCACCGCGACCCGCGGAGGATCAACGACACGGCCGACGAGTCCCCGATCCGGGGCGTGGAGACGGACCTCCTGGCGGTGCACGTGCGGCACGCGACGCTCGCGCGCAACCAGGGGCTCCAGTGCACGCACCCGCTGGCGCGCCCGGGGGCGAAGGGGCCGTGGTACCTCCTCCACAACGGCTTCTTGCCGACCGTCCACCAGAGGCTCGGCAAGGAGCGCTCCGAGTTCGACTCGGCCGAGTACCTCGAGTACCTCGTCCCGGAGAACGCCCACACGCTGGACATCGACGCTGCGCTGTCCAAGCTGCGCGCCATCCCGCCCGGGGGCACCTCGGCCAATGCCATCCTCATGAACGCGGAGTGGGCGTACGTGATCCACTGGACGCCTCAGGAGGTCCCGTACCGCCGTTACTTCTCGATGCACCAGCTCGCGCTGGAAGACTGCACCATTTACGCCTCGGAGATCATCCCGGCGCTGGCGCCGCGCGAGCGCTGGGCGCCGTTGCCGCAGCGCCACATCGTACCCATCAAGCTCAACGCCCACGGAAGAGGTCTATCATGAACAACGATCATCACTGGAATCAGGTCTCCCTCCCCGCGGACGATCGCGCCTCCGGCCGCAAGCTGCTCCGCGGGCTGGTCGACAGCGAGGTCGCGGTCGTCGTGTGCAAGGACCTCCTCGGGGACAAGCTCCTCCAGAGCGGCCTCAGGCAGATCCGCGACCACTACGGGAAGAAGTTCGCGACGCAGTACGTGAACGGCACGCTGACGACGATCGGCCCCTACCTGGCGAAGCACCTCTCGCGGCCGGAGGAGTATTTCGCGAACGCAAGCATCATCGATGAGGTCTTCCCCGAGCCCGATTTCGATCTCCGCCACATCGTGCGGGACAGGCTGAAGTCGCTCTTCGGGCTGCAGAGCATGAAGGTCCAGGAGGAGCCCGGCGGCCAGCGTTACGCGGACTCGATCGTGCGCGTCCACGCGGACGGCGTGTGCAACCCGCTGCACAACGACAACATCATGCGCGACGCGGCGTCGACCGGCCTCTCGCTCGCCAAGCTGAAGCACCAGCTGAGCTGCATCGTCTGCATCCAGGAGTGCGATCAGGGAGGAGAGCTGATCAGCTACCGCAAGACGTGGAACGAGGAGGACGAGGCCTTCAAGATCAAGGGGGGTCTCGGTTATGATAGGAGCGTCGTCCGCGACGTGCCGCGCACGGTCTTCCGGCCACAGACGGGCGATGTCTATGTAATCAATCCCACAAACTACCACGAGATCGAGCGTGTCGGCGGGAAGGATCGGATTACACTGGGCTTCTTCATCGGGTTCTACGATGATGAGCTCAGGAATGCAGTCGTGTGGAGCTAAAATGCGCTTTCGTCACGTTCTCATGGCGGTGCTGACTGCCTTCGTCTGGGGCTTGAACTTCGTCGTCATCAAGGTCGGTCTGGACTCGTTTCCGCCGCTGCTGTTCTCTGCGCTTCGCTTCACCTGCGCCGCGATCCCGGCTGTGTTCTTCATCGATCGGAAGCAGATCCCCTGGCGCGTGATCCTCCAAGTGGGTCTCGTGCTGGGCGTGGTCAAATATTCGCTCCTCTTCGCGGGGATCAAGGCCGGGATGCCGGCGGGGCTCTCGTCCCTGGCGGTCCAGGCACAGGTGCTCTTCACGCTCATCCTCTCGGCCGTCTTCCTCAAGGACGCGCCCTCGCGCGTGCAGAAGGCGGGGATCGTGATCGCGCTGTCTGGGATAGCGCTCATCGGCTACACGCGAGCCGGGAGCGTCAGCCTCACCGGGTTCGCGCTGGTGCTCGGCGCCGCTGTCGCCTGGGCGTTCGCCAACATCCTCATCAAGCGGGCCGGGGGCTTCGACGCCTTTCGCCTGATGGTCTGGATGAGCCTGATCCCGCCGCTGCCGCTCCTCGGCCTCTCGCTCCTGCTCGAGGAGGGGCAGGTCGCCGCGGTGTCACGGATGGGGCTCGGGGGCCTCGGGGCGGTCCTTTACACGGGCATCATCGCGACGGTCGTGGCCTTCGGCATCTGGGGCCATCTGCTCAGGAGCTACTCGGCCAACCTGGTGGCGCCGTTCGCGCTCCTCGTGCCCGTGTTCGGGATGGCTTTCTCGGCGCTCCTGCTGCATGAGGAGCAAAGCGGCGCCGGGGTGGCGGCGGCGGCCCTGGTCCTCCTCGGGCTCGCCACCGTCGTTCTCGGGCCTCGGGTCATCAACATGGTCGCTCCGGAGAACCGACCGATGGGAGCAGCGAAGGTCTCATGATGAGCTCGGACGTGCACGATCGTCTGGTGACGCTCTTCCAGGAGAGCAACGCCGTGTTCCGCGTGGTGGAGCACCCGGCCGAGGGCCGCACGGAGCTCATCTCGCAGATCCGCGGCAACAGCCTGCCGCAGGCTGCGAAGGCCATGGTGCTGATGGTGAAGCAGGGCAAGAAGAGCCGCCGCTACTACCTCTGCGTCGTCCCCGGGGACTGCCGGGTCGACATGGAGGCGGTCAAGACGCTGGGGAGCGGGACTCACGCCACGTTCGCGCCGCAGGACGTCGCCGAGCAGCTCTCGGGGTGCGTCATGGGCGCCGTCCCCCCGGTCTCGTTCAACCCCGAGCTCGAGCTCGTCGTGGATCCGAAGCTCCTGGAGCACGACGAGATCGTCTTCAACGCCGGCCGGCTGGATCGCTCCATCTTCATCCAGCGGGACTCCTACGTGAAGGCGACGAGCCCCAGGCTCGCCGCTGTCGGCACCCGATAGCCGCTCGCCCGGTCAACTCAACCGCACAGTTCAATCGTTCACGAGAGGCGCTGTTTCCAGTGCCGAGAAGCATCTTCGTGAGCATGAGAAGCTGCGGTTGAATTCATCGTGTTCTTGTTTTGTTCTTCGTCAGAGGGCCGCCCAGCCATCCGGCCCGGGTTCCCACGAACAGCCAGTCGAGCCGAAGCGGCTCCCGCTCCTGCGGGTGATGCACGCCGAAGCTGACGGGAAGGGGCGCGTCGTCGAGGACATGCCGGAGGTCACGAACCTCTCCCGGCGCCTCCGCGAGCACCTCGAGCGTGCTGGCGTTACGCGGCCCGACCTCTTCGCGAACGACAAAACGCGGAAGCCGATCACGTTCTACGACCTGCGCCCGGCGAGCATCCCCTGGATGGCCGTGCGCGGGGACTACCCGCTCGAGCTCAAGAGCCGGGCCGGCCACACGTCGTTCCCGACGACGGAGGGCTACCTCCGCGAGGCCGAGCAGGTACGCGTCGGCTTCGGCGAGGCGTTTCCTGAATCACCGACCGAGCTGGTCCGTCCGCTCGGCGAATCGTCCACGAATCGCCCAGCGGAGCAGCTCGGTCTTGATGAGGATCGCGAAATCCTCATCGTATCCTTGGTGGGCCATGAAGGACTTGAACCTTCAGCCAATGGATTAAGAGTCCACTGCTCTACCAATTGAGCTAATGGCCCGAGTGAATTGTCAAACCGACTGAACCTGGAACGGCTCCCGGGATCTCGCCGGAACGCTTGAGTCGCCCGTTGAGCCCGGCACGCCCGGCCTGATTCGAACAGGCGACTTTCGGATTCGAAGTCCGACGCTCTATCCAGCTGAGCTACGGGCGCTCCTGCGCGCCCCTCGGCGGGGCTCGCGAAACGCTTCTAACCGCACCGGCGGCGATATGTCAAGGCGTTGTAGCGACATGATGCGCAATTTTTAGGCCGCCACCTTCGCCGAGCCCGGACGGACGCGCTCGACGGGCGCATCCCGTCACTCCCTCCGTCGGCAGCGCACCGTCCACCGGCACCGGCCGCGGACAGCGCAGCGCCCTCGGGGCGCGCGCCTGGCCCGACACGGCGCCGTTTGGCCCGGCACGGCCGCACCGGGCCCCCGCGCGGCTGCGAAAGAAGTTCTCTGTCCGCGGCGCCGCAAGGTAGGGTCCGCTCCGCCATGCCGCTGCTCCGCCCGCTCTCTCGGCGCTGCCTTGCGTCCCGAGGCCCCATTGCCGCGCTCCTGCTCGCCCTCTCGCTCGCCGCGCCGGCCCAGGGCGCTCCCGCCGCGGGCGCGCAGCCGGCCGCGGCCGAACAGCAGCCGGGCAAGAGCCCGCAGAACAAGCGCCGCGCCGCGCGGCGGAGCTCGGTCGACGGCGACGGCGAGTCGCGGGCGGCGCGCAGCGCCCGATCCAAGGAGAAGGCCCAGGAGCGCGCCGGCAAGAAGCGCGCGGTGAAGCGAGACGACGCGTCCCGCGCGGAGCGCGGCGGCACCGCCGAGGACGCCGACGAGCGGAAGCTGCTGTCGAAGGGCGCTCCCAACCGTGGACGGCTGACCGGCGCCGTGCGGCTTCGATCGTCGAGGCACCTCAAGACGCGCGAGGGCGCCAGGACATGGGGGCTGCCCGTGCTCGTGAAGACCCTGCGGCGCGCCGCCTTCCAGGTGGCCAAGAAGCACGGCGACTCCGCGCTGCTCGTCGGCGACCTCTCGGCCAGGACGGGCGGCGCGCTCGACGGGCACAACTCCCACCAGACGGGGCGCGACGCCGACGTCGGTTTCTACGTCGTCAACTCGAAGGGCAAGAACCTCCGCACGGACCGGTTCGTGGCGTTCGACGACGAGGGCAACGCCATCGGCCTCCCCGGCGCGCGGTTCGACGACGCGCGCAACTGGGCGCTCGTCCAGGCGCTGCTCGAGGACCGGCAGGCGGGCGTCAAATACCTCTTCGTGACCGACGCGCTGCGGGCGCGGCTGCTCGCCCACGCCGCGAAGAAGCGCGTCCCGGCGGACCTCCGGGCCCGGGCCGCGGCCGCGATGATGAGCCCGAGGGACGCCGACCTGCACAACGACCACTTCCATATCCGCGTGATGTGCCCCCCGTCGATGCGCGGCGCCTGCATCGAGGAGTCGCTGGCCCGCCCCGCGTGCGCCGCCGATGAAGCGAAGCAGCCGCTCGCCTCCGCGGCGCCCGCGGCGACGGACACGGACATCTACGGCGTGCCTTCCACGGCGGCGCCGACGGTGACCGACGGAGCGCGCGCTGCAGCCGCACCGGCGGCCGCGAACGCGCCCGCCACAGCCGCGCCGGCGGCCGCGAACGCGTCGCCCGCATCGACCGCGGGCGGTCGCCAGACCGCCGCGCCCCGCTGACGCCCGCCCGCGCTCAGGCCGCCGGCGCAGCCCCAGGCGGCGCGGCGTCGTCCGCGATCTCCACCACGACCGGCGCGTGATCCGACGGGCGCTGCAGCTCCCGCGGGCGCGTGTCGATCGACACATCGGTGCAGCGCGCCGCGAGCGGGCGCGTCACCAGCGCGAGATCGATGCGGAGGCCCTTGTTGCGCCTGAACGCGCCCATCCGGTAATCCCACCAGCTGTACGCCTCCTTGGCGGGGTGGCAGGCGCGGAACGCGTCCACGAGCCCCCATTCCAGCAAGCGGCCCAGCGCGGCCCGCTCGTCCGGATGGAAGAGCACCTGCCCCTCCCACTTCTTCGGCTCGGCGACGTCGATCGCCTCGGGCGCGACGTTGAAATCGCCGCAGATAACGATCTGCTGATCCGGGCGGTAGCGGGCCTCGAGCTCGCTCCGCAGCCGCTCCAGCCACGCGAGCTTGTAGGCGAAGGCAGGCGTGCCCACGGCCTGGCCGTTGGGCACGTAGACGTTGATGACCCGGATCCCCTCGATCGTCGCCGCCAGCATCCGCCGGGCGACGTCCTGCTCATCGCCGTCGAGGCCCTTCTTCACGTCGTCGACCGAGAGGCCGAAGCGCGTGGCGATCGCGACCCCGTTGTAGGACTTCTGGCCGAAGATGACCGAGCGATAGCCCACCTCGGAGAGCGCGGCCTCGGGGAAGCTGCCGTCCTCGACCTTCGTCTCCTGCATGCAAACGACGTCGGGCGCGGCGCGGACCAGCCAGCTCGTGAGCTGCTCGAGCCGCGTGCGGATGGAGTTCACGTTCCAGGACGCGATGCGCATAGGTCCTCCGGGCGATAGCGGATGAAGAGCCGGGCGGGAAGCCTGGTCCAGGGGCACGCGCGGGGTCCACGGCGCCCGGTCACAAGGCCGCCCGGATCACGTCGAAGAGGCCCTCCGGATCGTCGACATGGAGCCAGTGGCCGGCGCGCGGCAGGACGTGGACCGAGAGCCAGGGCGCGCGCGCCGCGAGCGCCTCGAAGCGGTCGCGCGAGGCCGGCGAGATCGACTTGGACTTGCCGCCGAGCACGACATGGATGCGCCGCTGCTCCACGCCCGGCACGCCCGGCACGCCCGGGCCGGCCGGCGCCGGCGGGTCCTCCAGGACGTGCCACAGATCGCGGGCGAAATAGTCGGCGAGCAGCGCGTCCAGGATGTCGAGGTCGAGCCGGATGCGAAAGCCGTCGCCCTCGCGGCGGACGTTCATCGCCAGCCAGTCCGCGATGCCGCGGCTGAACCCGGCGGCGTGCACCGCCTCGAGGAACGCCTCGCGCGACGGGATCGGCTGCGGGATCGCGCGGAGCATCGCGAGCACGCCGGGGCTCTCCGATCCGCTCTCGCCGGCGGGCCTCGCGCTCGGATCGGCGTCGAGGATGAAGCCGCGCTCGATCCCCGTCGGCCGGCGCTCGAGGTAGGCGAGCGCCACCTTGCCGCCGAACGAATGGCCCATCACGCCGCGGATATCGAGGCCGAGGCGGTCGCCCAGCCGGAGCAGATCCTCCGCGGCCGCCGCGATGGTGTGGGGCGCAGGCGGGCTCTGCGACATGCCGTGGGCCCGCAGGTCGACAAGGATGAAGCCCCACGGCCGGGCGGCTGCGCCTGGCGCGCCCTCGGCGGATTGCGCCTCGGCGAGGCGTCGGATGAAGGTGCGCCAGTTGGCGCCCGAGCCGAAGATGCCGTGCAGCACGAGCATCCAGCGGGCAGGCGCCGCGGAGGGGGCGGAGACGAGGGCGTGGTGGGGCACGAAGCCGGCGTGTGCGTTCATGGCTCTCCGGACCGCGCGAGCGCGCGGCCTGCGCCTAGCGCTAGCATGGCCCCATGGCCAAGAAGCCCCCCATCGCGCCGCCGAGCGCGGACGCCGCAGAAGACGAGGGCACCCATCCGGCGAGGCCCGCGCGGTTTCACGGCGCGGCGCTCGCCGGGGCCAGCTTCGACGACGTCGACCTTCGCAACGCGCGCCTGCACAACGCCTCGCTCGCGGGGGCCGAGCTCGACGACGTCGACCTTCGCGACGCGCGACTGCACAACGTCTCGCTCGCGGCGGCCGAGCTCGACGACGTCGACCTTCGCAACGCGCGCCTGCACAACGTCTCGCTCGCGGAGGCCGAGCTCGACGACGTCGACCTGCGCGGCGCGCGCCTGCACAACGCGACCCTCGCCGGCGCCTCGCTCGACGACATCTCGCTCGCCGGCGCGCGTTTCAACGACGCCGACGCCGCCGCGACCCGCTGGTCCGACGTGAGCCTGCGCCGCGCTCGCTTCGAGGGGTCGGACCTCCGCGAGGTCGAGATCGTCGGCTGCGCGATCGACGGGCTCACCATCGACGGCGTGCGGATCGATCGCCTGCTCGAGGAGGCGAAGGATCGATCACGCGCGAGCCAGGCCCCGAAGGCCACCGAGAAGGAAATGCCGCTGAAGAAGCCGAGGAAGGAGCGGAAACCGTAGCGCCCCACCCGCGGAGCGAGCGGGCAGCGCCCCGCGCGACCGCGGGCGGTTACGCCTCGATGAGCCCGGTGCGGACCGCGATGCGGGTCAGCTCGACCGCGCTCTTGCACCCGAGCTTCGCGTAGATGCGCACGCGGTGGGTCTCCACCGTCTTCGGGCTGATCGTCAGCCGCGCTGCCGTCTCGCGCGTCGACACGCCGGCCGCGAGCAGCCGCAGGACCTGGCGCTCGCGCGGTGTCAGCGCGTCGAGACCACCGGAGCCCTCGCTCGCCGGCTTGCGCATCGCGCGCACCACGGCCCCCGCGATGCTCGAGGAGAGCGGCGCTCCCCCGGTCGCGATCCGGCGGATGCCCTCGATGACCTCCTCGAGCTTCGAGGTCTTCACGAGATATCCCTGCGCGCCCGCGCGGAGCGCCTCGGCGACACGGAACTCGTCGTCATAGCCGCTCAACACGAGGAGCTTCGCCTGCGGCAACTGCGCTCTCAGCGCCCCGAGGAGCTCGATGCCGTCTCGGTCGGGGATGTTGAGATCGACGAGCACGACGTCCGGCTTGCAGCTCGCCGTCTCGCGCAGGGCATCGGCCGCCGTCCCGGCCTGGCCCACGACGACCATGTCGGGCTCGTCCGAGAGCGCTCGAGCGAAGCCTTCGCGAACGACGGGGTGATCGTCGATCAGATAGATGTGCAGCTTGCTAGCAGGGGTTTCCGCCATGGTGACCGCAGGGGGATTGGAGTGTCCTTCAGACCACAATTCGATACCCATGAGCAGTTCAAGTCAAGCTGCTCGGGTCGTCCTGGGAGGAACCTTACAGGGGTATCAGGTGCTCAACGATCTGCAAGGAGCGGCGCGGCGGCAAGCCCAATTGGTGAGGAAAACTCCGTCCAGAGCGAGTTTCGGAGCTCGACGGAGATCCGCGCGACGTGGAATGCGCAACGGTGGACGTGACGGAGGGTGCAACGATGCGCCCAGAGCGGCCTGCGCATGCGGTCGCGGCAACCGTCTGGTATTCTTCGCGCGCCTCATGCGCCGGAATGGCCAGCGATCCAGGGAAATACGATGAGCTCGCCGGTCCCCGCTCCCGGCCCGGCTGCCACCTCGCCGCGCTCGCCCGCGGAGATCTTCGTCGTCGATGACGACCCCGCGCTTGTCGAGTCGCTGCTCGACCTGCTCTCCGACGAGGGCTACCGGGTTCAGGGCTTCACGCGGCCGCTGGAAGCGCTCGATCGCCTCGCCCGCGGCGCGCGGCCGCGGGCGGTCCTGCTCGACTACGTGATGCCCGAGATGACCGGCGAGGAGTTCCTCGCCGCGCTCGCCGCCGCGGGCATCGAGGTGCCCGTCCTCCTGCTCTCCGGCGTGAACGAGCCCAACATCCGCGGCGTCGTGGCCGGCGTGCTGGCGAAGCCCTTCGACGTCGACCGGCTCCTCGTCGTGCTCGATCGCCTGACCGGCGCCGTGCAACGCTAGCGCACCGACGCCGCCGCCCCCCGATCCCGGCTCGCACACGCGCGGCGGCACGCTCCTCGCGTTCCCTGGCCCCCAGGAGAAGCCGAGGATGTCGTCGCTCGTAGACAGCGCCACCGGGCCAGGCGTCCTCGCGCGAGGCGGATCGGGCAGCCCCGCCAGCGCGAACGTGCCGGCGGCCGCGATCAAGCTGCCGGCCGAGCTGCACCACCGCTTCCGCTTCATCGCTATCGACGCGGGCCTCCTCGCCGAGGCGGCCGACGGCGCCGCGGCGCTGCTCGACGTGCTGCTCGCGATGGGGGTGCGCGTGGCCCTCTTCGCCGGCGAGGCCGTGCCCCACCTCGCGCGGCGGCTCGAGCGCGGCGTGCGCGCCGAGAACCGCAGGCGGCTCTTCCTCGGCGCGCTCGACGGCGCGGAGCTCCACGGCTTCGATCGCCGCGGCGCCGCGGTCGCGCTCGTCGCCCGCGCGGAGCCGGACGGGCGCTCCGCCATCGCCGCGCTGCTCGATCAGGTGATCGCGCCGCTCCGCATCGAGCCGCACGATCGGCTCGCGATCTCGCCGGAACCACGCGAATCAGGCGAGTCACGCGACGGCGCGGCGGCATCCGCGGCGCGCGGCCTCCGCGGCGCGCCGGAGCTCGCGGGCGCCGTCCATGCGACGGCCGGCGCGCAGCGGCTCCACGAGATCCTCGCGCTCCAGCGGGATCTCGAGGGCGAGCTCGGCTCGCTCGCGGCGCCCCGAGACGCCGCGTGGCTCATCGAGGAGCCAGGGTTCGACGTCGCGCGCGAGCACGAGATCGAGTCGCTGCTCGCGATCGCCAACGGCTATCTCGGCTCGCGCGCGTCGCTGCCGGAGGGGTCGAGCGTGTCGCGGCCGGCGACGTTCATCGCGGGCGCCTTCGAGCCCTCGGCCGACGTGAGCCGCGTGCCGGAGCTCGTCATCGCCCCCGACTGGGGCCGGCTGAGCGTCGCCATCGAGGGCGAGTCGTTCTCCGCGGAGACGAGCGGCGTGCTGCACCACCACCGCGCCCTCGACATGCGGCGGGGCGTGCTGCTGCGCGAGGTCCTGCGGCGCGGCGAGGGAGGCCACCTCACGCACCTGCACACGCTCCACGCGGCGTCGCTCGCGAACCGCCACGTCCTCATGGAAGCGCTCAGCATCGCGCCCCTCAACTTCACCGGGACGATCCGCGTCGACGCGATCCTGAGCGGCGACGTGAAGAGCGCGAGCGGCGCGGCGCACTGGGCCGGCTTCGCGGCGGACGCGGGCACGAAGAGCCTGCTGCTCGTCGGGCACACGCACGGCGGGCTCGTGACCGCGATGACCTCGCACCTGCGCGAGCTCCCGGAGCAGGCCGCGGAGAGCTCGCCCCCGCTCGAGGCCCTCGAGGGCGCGCGCTGCGAGCGCACCACCGGCGCGCGATCCATCGCCGAGCGGTGCGACGTCGGCGTCCGCGTCGCCCAGCAGCGCCGCCTCTTCCGGACCACGACGCTGCACACGTCGCGCGACACGCCCACGCCGCGCGAGGCGGGCCAGGCGCTCCAGGACGAGCTTTCGCGCCGCGCCATGGCCGACGTGCTCGGCGAGCACACGCGGGCGTGGGCGGAGCGCTGGCGCCACGCCGACGTCGAGATCGACGGTGCCCCCAGGATCGAGCGGGCGCTCCGGTTCGCCCTGTACCACCTCATCGGCGCCGCGAACCCGGACGACCCGCGCTGCTCGATCGGCGCGCGCGGGCTCAGCGGGGAGGCGTACCGCGGCCACGTCTTCTGGGATACCGAGACCTTCCTCGTCCCGTTCTACACGCACTGCTACCCCGAGGCCGCCCGCGCGCTGCTCCTCTACAGGCACCGCACCCTCGCCGGCGCGCGCCGCAAGGCGAAGGCGCTCGGCTACGAGGGCGCGCTCTACGCGTGGGAGTCGGCGGACACGGGCGACGAGACGACGCCGGCGCTCGTCGTCACGCCGTTCGGCGAGGTGGTCCGGGTGCTCTCCGGCGAGCAGGAGCACCACATCAGCGCCGACATCGCGTACGCGGTGCACGCCTACGTCCGCGCGACCGGCGATCTCGACTTCCAGCGCGGCGAGGGGGCCGAGATCCTGATCGAGACGGCGCGCTTCTGGGCGAGCCGCGCCGAGCTCGGGCCGGATGGCCACGCCCACATCCGGCGGGTGATCGGGCCGGACGAGTACCACGAGACCGTGGACGACAACGCGTTCACGAACTGGATGGCGCGGCACAACCTCCGCGTCGCCGCCGCGCTCGTCCGGCGCAACATCGCGCGCGCGGACGTGCTCGCGCGGCTCGACCTCCGGCCCGACGAGCCCCACCACTGGTGCGACGTCGCCGACCGCCTGCTCCTCGGGATCGACCCGCGGACCGGCCTGATCGAGCAGTTCGCGGGCTACTTCGGCCTCGCGCCGTTCTCCATCGCCGACTACGCCGTGCGCAGCGCGCCGGTCGACGTCCTGCTCGGGCGCGAGCGGACGCAGGCCTGCCAGGTGGTGAAGCAAGCGGACGTCGTGCAGCTCATCGCGCTGCTCTGGAGCGCGGTGCCCGCGAGCGCCCGGCGCGACAACTTCCTCTATTACGAGCCGCGCACCGCCCACGGCAGCTCGCTGAGCCCCAGCGCCCACGCGCTCGTCGCCGCCCGGCTCGATCTCCACGCCCACGCCGAGCGCTACTTCGAGCAGACCGCCGACATCGACCTCGGCAACACGATGGGCAACGCCGCGGGGGGCGTGCACATCGCCGCCATGGGCGGCCTCTGGCAAGCCGTCGCGTTCGGCGTGGCCGGCGTCACGCGCGTGCCGCGGAGCGCGCTCTCGGAGGCGCTCCCCCACGCGCAGCCGTGCCCCGACGAGGACGAGGCGATCGGGATCGAGCCGCACCTCCTGCCGGGCTGGCGGCACCTCAAGATCCCGATCGCCTGGCGAGGCCGCGGCCTCGAGATCCACGTGGAGGACGGCGCGGTCGAGGTCGCGCTGGAGGGGAGCGCGCCGCTGCCGATCTGCCTGCTCGACGCGGGCGCGCCCGCCTGCGCCGTGCTGGCGGAGCCGGGCCGCCGCTATGCGACGCGGCGGCTGGGCGGCCGCGTCACGCCATGGGAGGAGGTCACGCCATGCTGAGCGCCGTACGCGACGGGTCCCCGGTCGGGCTCGGGGCGCCCCCCGGACCGGCGCCCCCGGCCGAGCTGCCCCACGAGGCGCTCGAGGGGGCCGACGAGCGCCCGCCGCAGAGCGGCCTGCAGCGCAGGAGCGTGGTCGTCGCGCTCCACGGCCGCCGCGCCCACCTCGGCGCCATCGCGCTCGGGCGGCTCATCGCCCACGGGCTCGAGGCCCCGCTGCGCGGGCTGTGCCTCTCCACGGAGCCGATCGACGCGAGCGAGGTGCCGGCCCACTTCGGGATCGCCCCGGAGGCGCTGCAGGGCATGGTGCTGGACGTCGAGGCGAGCGACGATCCGGCCGGCGCGCTCGCTTCAGCCGTGGCGAGCTGCGGGACCGCGCTCGTGATCGTGGCCTCGCACGCGGACGAGCCCATGGACGAGCGCTTCGGCGTCGGCCGGCTCGCGGCGCGCGCGCTCGAGTCCGCCGCGCTCGGCGTCGTCGTCATCCGCGAGGACCCCTCCCCGCCGCGGCTCCAGCGCATCCTGCTGCCGCTCGACGGGAACCCCAGCACGGCCAGCGCGATCACGCCCGTCGGGGAGGTCGCCCGCAAGCTCGGCGCCGAGCTCGACATCGTGATGGTCGGCTGCGCGTCGCCGCGGGAGGCCGCGGACGAGGGGCCGCCCGTCTCGACGCCTGTGCCATTCGAGCCGGGCGCGATGGTGGCGCCCCTCTACGTCGACCAGCCTCAGCACGAGTGGCCCGCGTTCACCGAGGAGTTCCTGGCCCGGTTCCTGAGCGCGATCGGGCACTGCCCGCACGGCGTCTCCACGCGGTTCTTCCTCGGCAAGGGCGAACCGGCGGCGGAGATCGCGCGCCTCGCCTGGCAGCTGGCGAGCGACCTCGTAGTGCTGGTCTGGCACGGGCAGCTCGCGAATCACCATGGCGGCGTCATCCGCGACGTGCTCGCTCGGGCGCCGTGCCCCGTGCTGGTCCTGCGGCGCTAGCGCGCCCGGCGCGGCGCGTCCGGGCGGCGCCCGCTCGGCCTTCGATCGGCGCGCGGGCGCCTCGCCGGGCGGGCTCCACGCCAACGGCCGGCGAAAGGCGCTATGGTGCGCCGCCATGGTCTCCCGGAAGCTGCCCCCCAGCGAGTGTCGCAAGATCGTAGAGCCGCAGAGCTTCCGCTTCTCCACGACGGAGGAGGTCGCGCCGCTGTCGGCGGGCATCGGCTCGCAGGAGCGCGCCCTCGCCGCGCTCGCCTTCGGCCTCGACATCCGCCAGCCCCGCTTCCACGTCGTCGTCGTCGGCGCGCCCGGCACGGGCCGCACGTTCTGCGCGCGCGCCGTCGCGAAGCGGATCGCGGCGAGCCGCCCCACGCCCGACGACATCCTCCTCCTGCCGAACCCACACCGCCCGAGCGAGCCGACGGTCCTGTCGCTGCCGCCGGGCGAGGGGCGCCCCTTCGTCGAGGCGATGGAGGAGCTCCACGAGAAGCTGGTCGACGCCCTGCGCGGCGCGACCGAGGGCGAGCGCTTCAAGCAGGCGCGCGGCAAGATCCAGCGCCGGGTGAACGCGGAGGAGCGGCGGCTCGAGGAGCAGCTCAAGTCCGCGGCGCGCGAGCTCGGCCTCGACCTCGTGCGCGGCGAGGACGAGGTGCAGATCACCTCGATCGAGGACGCCGCCAACGCGCCGGACGGCGAGGCCCTGCTCGCCATCGCCGGCTCCATCGAGGAGTTCGAGATGCGGCTCGCCACCGTGCAGGACGAGGCCGACGTCGAGCTGCGCGGCGTCGTGAAGCAGCTGCTCAGCGACGGGGTGAAGGGCTGCTTCCAGCCCGTGCGCGCGCGCTTCGAGGGGCGCAATGACATCAGCGCCTTCCTCGCGGACGTCGAGACGGTCGTGTCGAAGGAGTTCCGCCTGCTCGTCGACGAGGCGCGCGGCGAGGAGGGCGGCGCCACCCTCCCGCGCGGCGTGGTCGTCCCGACGCTCCTCACGGAGCACACGCCCGACTCCGGCGCCCCGGTCGTCGATGTCCCCTACCCCACGCTGACCGCCCTGTTCGGCCGCACCCACGCGCCGCCCGACTCCGGCTTCCCGCCGGAGCCCGGCTTCGCCGTCGCGGGCGCCCTCCACGAGGCGGCCGGCGGCTTCCTCATCCTGCCCGCGGGCGCGCTCCTCAAGAACGAGGCGCTCTACGAGCAGCTCAAGGCCTGCCTCCTCGCGGGCAAGTTCATCGTGCCCGAGCACAACCCGTCGTACTTCCGCGGCACCGCGGAGGAGCTGCTCTTCCCGCCGATCCCGATCGACGTGAAGGTCGTCCTCGTCACGAACCCGCAGCTCTACCAGGACCTGCACGACGCCGATCCGGAGTTCTCGCAGCTCTTCAAGGTGCAGGCGCGCTTCGAGACGACGATCTCGCTCGATCAGGCGCTCCTCACGTACCCCGCGTTCCTCGCCGGCTTCGCGCACGATCGCGGCCTCCCGCCGATCACGGCCGACGGCGTGACCGCGCTCCTCTTCCACGGCGGCCGCCTCGCGGAGAGCCAGACCAAGGTGAGCGCCCAGATCGGGCTCATCGCCGAGGTCGCGACCGAGGCCGGCTACCGGGCCCAGCGCCGCGGCCGCAAGGTGGTCGACGGCCCCGAGGTCAACGAGGCGCTCGAGGCGGCGCGGCGCCGCGGGAGCCATTTCCGCGACCATGTGCACGAGCTGCTCTCGGACGGGACGATCCGCATCGACGTGACCGGCCGGCACGTCGGGCAGGTCAACGCCATCTCGGTCCTGTCCGACGGCCCGCAGACGTTCGGGCGCCCCTGCCGGGTGACGGCGGTCGTCTACCCGGGCCGCGAGGGCCCGGTGAACATCGCGCGCGAGGTCGAGATGTCCGGCCCGCTCCACAGCAAGGGTGTGATGGTCCTCACGGGCTTCCTCGCGGCCCGGTTCGCCCAGCACCGCCCGCTCTCGTTCGGCGCCTCGCTCGTCTTCGAGCAGACCTACGAGCCCATCGAGGGCGACAGCGCCTCGTCGAGCGAGCTGTACGCGCTCCTGTCCGCGCTCTCCGGCGTCCCGATCCGGCAGGAGCTCGCCGTGACGGGCAGCATCGATCAGCAGGGGAGCATCCAGCCCGTGGGCGGCATCAACGAGAAGATCGAGGCCTTCTTCGATCTGTGCGCCGCCAAGGGCCTGACGGGCGAGCAGGGCGTGCTGATCCCGAGCGCGAACCGCGACGCGCTCATGCTGCGGGGCGACGTCGTGACGTCGATCGAGGCCGGCCGCTTCCACGTGTTCGAGGTGAGCTCCGTCGAGGAGGGCATCGAGATCATCACCGGCGTCCCCGCGGGCGTCGCCGACGCGGACGGAAGGTACCCGGAGGGGACCGTGTTCCACGCGGCGGACCAGCGGCTCGAGCGCTTCCACCAGGCGATCGCCGACACGCTGAAGGGCGGGACGAGCGCGGATCCTCGAAGAATGCTCAGGGAGCGCTGAAGAGGACCGATGGCAGCGAAGCGCACGGCCGAACCCGCGCCGATCGGCGCCGGAGCCCGCCGGTGACGCGGCGGCCCATCCTGCTCGCGGCGGCCGGCGCCGCGGCGCCGCTGCTGGCGTGGGGCGCGCTCGCGCGGTGGCGTGATGGGTCGCTCTCGCTCGGCGCCGCCTGCGCGGCCGCCGCCGCGATCGCGCTGCTGGTCCTCCTCGGCGGCGTCGTCCGGCGGCGCTTCGCCGCGAGGCCCGGTCGATCCTGGCGCCAGGCGCCCGCGGCGCCTCGGCTCCCGCGGACGGGGCAGCCGGCCGCGCGCCCCGCGGAGCGCGCCTCGACGCCGCCGACCGAGCTCGACGATCCGCGGAGCATCTACGCGTTCGCAGCCCAGGCCGTCGGTCAGTCGCTCGCCTGGGAGGGGAGCTACAAGGCGGCGGCCGCCTCGCTGCGCGACGTGCCTCGCGACTGGATACCTCCGCAGGTTCGGGTGCTCGTCATGAGCAACCTCGCCCAATGGCAGCTCTGCGCCGGCGACATCGAGTCCGCCCGGCGGCTCCTCCCGGATCTGGACGAGGAGCGCGCGCCGGCGTCGGTGCGGCCGCTCGTGCGGGGAGCGCGCGCCGCGGTGCTCGTGCGCACCGGCGACGTCGAGGGCGCGCTCTCCTTGATCGGCCTCCGCGATGGCGAGCGAGAAGAGCCGACCGAGGTGCGCCAGCGCTACCGCATCACCCGCGCGCACGCGTTCACCGCGCTCGGCGAGCCCGCCGCGGCGCGCGCGGAGCTCCGCCGGGTGGTCGATGACGTCGGCGTCGACGAGCTCTGCCGCTGGATTCCCGCGGGCGGGCCCGCCCGGGCCACGATGATCGAGCTCATCGACGAGGGCTGACGGATTCGCGCGTCTCCTATCTTCCGCGCCGCCCAGGCCTGGCTCCGCCGAGGAGCCAGCGTGGTGATGAGCTCCGCTCCTCGCCGCGCGCTCACGCCCTCCTCGACGCCGGCGCGCCGCCGCGAGGCCGCGACTCGCCAAGCGCGGATCTCGGGTCGCTCGAGTCACGCGCAACTCGGATCGTCACGCCGCTTGTCAAGCGTCATTTCCCTGGTTTGTCGCGCGGGAAGCCCCCCTCTGCCGGCGCCGGGCGCTCGAAGCCCACAGAGCGCATCGTGTGCGCTTCCCCGGTGATTCCGGTTCTCGGTGGGGGAAGCAACGTTGCGAGCGCCTGGCGGCTGGTAGAAAAAGGATGCTGTACGCAAAGTGCATCGGGCCAGGTAGCCTTTTCGCGTCGACCGGGGGAGAACGCATGCCAACCTGTATGGGTGGCCAATGAGGGTGGAGGCGCCACGGGGGGTGATCGGCGGGTGTTGCACCGGTTCAACCAGCCCTACGCGTCCCGTCCTGGCGACTCGCCTCGCTCACAGGAGCCCGCCCCGGAGGCTCCCGTGAACCGCACAGCGGATACGCCGTCCCATCGCATCCTCATCGTGGACGACAGCCCCACGTACCTGAACCAGGTCGCGGCGGCGATGCGCGACGAAGGCTACTTGCCGGTGCTCGCCCACTCGGGGGAGGAGGCGCTCGCGCGGCTCACGGTGGCGCGCGTCGACGGCATTCTGCTCGACATGGTGATGCCGGGTCTGTCGGGCCCGGCCACGTGCCTCCGCATCAAGGCGAACGCCTCGTGGCGGCCGATCCCGCTGCTGATGCTCACCGGCCGCGACGACCACAAGGCGATCCTCGACGCCCTCTCGGCCGGCGCCGACGATTTCGTGACGAAGACGGGCGAGCTCACGGTGCTGAAGGCGCGCCTGCGCGCCCAGCTGCGCAGGAAGCATTACGAGGACGAGAACCGCAGGATGCGCGAGCTCCTCCTGCGCCGGGAGATGGAGGCGGCGGAGGCGCGCGCCGACCGGCGCCTCAAGCAGAGCGAGGAGCGGTTCCGACTCATCGTGGAGGGCGTCCAGGACTACGCCATCTTCATGCTCGACCCCGCCGGCCGCATCGCCAGCTGGAACCCGGGCGCCGAGCGCATCAACGGCTACCGCGCCGACGAGATCATCGGCTGCCACTGCTCGGTCCTCTTCCCGCCGGAGGACGTCGAGCTCGGCAGGCCCGCCGCGGAGCTCGAGTCCACCGTGGAGACCGGCCGCTCGATCCAGGAGGGTTACCGCGTCCGCAAGGACGGCACCCGCTACTGGGCGAACGAGGTGATCAGCGTGCTCTTCGACGAAGCCGGGCAGCTGCGCGGCTTCGCGAAGGTCACCCGTGACGTGACGGAGCGCCGCCGCGTCCACGAGGCGCAGCGCATCCTCGTCTCCGCCGGGCAGATCCTCGGCGAGTCGCTCGATTTCGAGGAGACGCTGCGGCGCGTGGTCCGCGTCGCGCTCCCCGACTTCGCGTCGATCTGCGTGCTCCTGCTGCAGGACGAGTCCGGCGCGATCGATCGGCAGGTGACCGCCCACGCGGATCCGTCGATGGCGATGGCGACCGAGCTGCTCGGCAGGATCACGGCCGACTCTGCCGGGCGGGGCATCGGCAGGGTCCTGCGCACGGCGCAGCCGGAGCTCATCCCCAAGGTGACCGACTCCTTCGTCCGCGCGATCTCGTTCGATCAGGCGCACTACGAGGCGCTGCGCTCGCTCTCGCTCGCCTCGCACCTCACGGTCCCGCTGACGGCGCGCGGCCGCACGCTGGGCACGCTCTCGTTCGCCTCGACGCACCGGCGCTACGACGCGGTCGATCTCGACCTCGCGCAGGATCTCGCGCGGCGCGCGGCGCTCGCCGTCGACAACGCCCGGCTCTACCGGGAGGCGCAGCTCGCGGTGCGCGCGCGCGACGATTTCCTCACGATCGCCTCGCACGAGCTCCGCACGCCGCTCACGCCCATGCAGCTGCAGGTCGACGGCCTCCTGCGCGCCGGCAAGCGCGGCGGCCTGACCGCCGAGCGCGCCACGCCGCGGCTCGAGATGATCAAGCGCCAGGTCGAGCGGCTCGCCCGGCTCATCACGAACCTGCTCGACATCTCGCGCATCTCCGCGGGCCGCCTGCAGATCGAGCTCGAGGACGTCGATCTCGCGGCCACGGTGAACGAGGCGCTGGAGCGGTTCCGCGAGGAGCTCTGCGCCGCCGGCTGCCCCGTCAACCTGTCGGCCCCCGCCTCGATCGTCGGCCGGTGGGATCGCCTCCGGCTCGATCAGATCGTCACGAACCTCCTCTCGAACGCCGTCAAATACGGCGCCGGCAAGCCCATCGACGTCACGCTGGAGGACCTCGCGGACCGCGCCCGCCTGACGGTGCGGGATCGCGGCATCGGCATCGCCCCGGAGCAGCAGGCCCGCATCTTCGAGCGCTTCGAGCGCGCCGTCTCCAGCGAGAACTACAGCGGCTTCGGCATGGGGCTGTGGATCGTGCGGCAGATCGCCGACGCGCTCGGGGCGACGATCCAGGTCGACAGCCGGCCGGGCGAGGGGGCGACCTTCACCGTCGACCTGCCGAAAGAGCCTGCCTGACGCCCTCCGCGCCGCGCGGCTAGAGCGCCCGCCGCACCCGGCGGCGCTGCTCGATCATGTGCTGGGTGATCTGCTGCCTGCCCTCGGCGCGCTCCACCAGCGTCCACACGTTGTCGCCGCGCTCCCTGCCCGCGCAGTCGAGGAGCGCGTCGGCCGCCTGCTCGGCGGGGATGAGCCCGTCGTGTCGTCCCGGGAGCTCCACCACGGCGGCGCGCGTGCAGAGCCCGCCCATCGTGGCCAGCATCCGGCGCACGATCTCGCGGAAGACCGCCTCGTCGAACGCGTCGCGCTCGCCGGCTCCGAACAGGACGAGCTTGTCGAACGCCATGCGCGGCTTGCACGGGATCATGACGACCTCGCCGAGCTCGCCGGTGATCAGGCCCTGCCGCCTCAGCTCGGAGATCCGGCCGCCGAGCCGCCAGTCGCAGAGGCCGGCCACGCCGTGGGCCGGCCGCGCGTCGCTGAACGGGGCGCACGCGAGCACCTCCGAGTCGAGCTCGTCGAGGCTCTGCAGGTCGGGGGAGATGAACCGTAGCTCCACGTGGATCAGACGCTGATGGCGCCCTTGCGGAAGTCGCTCTTCGCGATCTTCACGTTGACGCAAGCGGGCCTGCCGCACCGGAACGCCTCGTCCAGCGCGGGCCCGAGCTCCTCGACGCGCTCCACGCAGGCCCCGAAGCCGCCCAGCGCCTCGACCACGCGGTCGTACCGGGTGAAGTCGAGCGACGTCGCCGGCGCGCGGCCCTCGCCGTAGAGCTCCACCTGCCCCCGGCGGATCTGCGTCCAGGCCGCGTCGTTCCCGATCACGCTCACGACGGGGATGCCCTGGCGCACCATCGCCTCGAACTCGAGCGCGTGGAAGCCGAACGACCCGTCGCCGTACACGAGGACCACGTTCGCCTCTGGCCGCGCGAGCTTGGCCGCCATCGCGTAGCCCGGCCCGACCCCGAGGGTCCCGAGCGGGCCGGGGTCCATCCAGAGCTGCGGCCACTCGAGCTTCAGCACGTTCGCCGCCGTGGCCACGAAGTCCCCTCCGTCGCCGATGACGATGTCGTCCTTGCCGAGGCGCCTGCCGATCTCCGCGCAGACGCGCAGCGGGTTCGGCGGGTCGCCGTCGCTCGCGATCTCCGCCAGCATCTTCGCGCGCGATCGCTCCTCGGCCTCGCGCACGGCCGAGAGCCACGCCGCGGCCGTCTTGTCGGGCACCTCCGCGAGCAGCTGCTCCAGGACGACGCCGCTGTCCCCGTCGATCCCGACGTCGACGCGGCGGTTCCTGCCGAGCTCGCTCCCGTCGAGATCGATCTGGACGACCTTGGCCGCCGGGCTGATGGCGCGGCCGTACTCGAGGCGGAAGTCGAAGGGGGTCCCGAGCACCACGCAGAGGTCGGTCTGCGAGAGCGCGAAGCGGCGCGAGCGGCTCATGAGCCCCGGGTGCGCGTGGGGCAGGGCGCCGCGGGCCATGCCGTTCAGGTAGAAGGGCGCCTTCACCGCGTCGGCGAAGCGGCGCAGCGCGTCGCGCCGCGGCGACCACCGGAGCTGGCTCCCGACGATGAACATGGGCCGCTCGGCGTCCCTCAGCAGGGCCGCGGCCCGCGCGACGGCGGCCGGGTCTCCCCCGGGGCGAGGCGGGGCCGCGGGCGCGGTGGCGGGCGCGTCGTCGCCGGCGTAGTTCATCAGCAGGTCGAGCGGCATCTCGAGGAAGACCGGGCCTGGCACGTTCGCCTGGGCGATGCGGAAGGCCGAGTCCACGTACTCCTGGATGCGATCGGTCGAGGGGACGGAGACGCTCCACTTCGAGATGGGGCGCATCAGCTCGACGTGGTTCATGTCCTGCAGCGAGCCCATGTCGGCGAGGGCGCGCGGACCGGCGCCCCCGAGGACGACCATCGGGACGCCCGCGCGCTGGGCGTTGGCGACGGCCGTCACCACGTCCGTCACGCCCGGCCCCGCGGTGACGGCGCACACCCCCGGCCTCCCGGTCACCCGCGCGTACCCGTCCGCGGCGTGTCCGGCTGTCTGCTCGTGTCGCACGTCGACCACCCGGATGCCGTCATCCAGGCACCCGTCGTAGATCGCCTGGATGTGCCCGCCGCACAGGGTGAAGAGGTGCGTCACCCCGTGTCTCGCGAGGGCCTTCGAGACAAGCCTGCCGCCGTGCACCTGCGCCATGGGGCCGGCATATACCATGTGCGACCCAGCGTCCTGCCGGCGAGCGGTCGGCTCGCGTCGCCGCCCGTGCCGCGAGCGCGCCGCCCCGGCCACGTCGCCGGCCCGGGCCGCTCGGCGCCCCGAGCCGGCGCTCCGGGGACGAGCCCCGGGCCACGCGTCGACGGCCGCATGACCGTCGCGGTGCGGCGCCGCGTCGAGGTGTCCACTCCTCGAAACATCACCGGAGCTGGGGGGTCGTGTCCGCCTGAAACCCCCATTGTCCGGATGGTAGGCAAGTGTTCTTCCTAACCTCCCGACCTCGTCTGAGCTCTCTCGGGATCAGAGCACCACCCGCTTGCTGGCGCGCGCGCCGCCTCCCTGACCGGTGATTCACGCTATCGCCCGATCAGGTCGGCTATCCGACCGCCGAGAAGGATAACCCCCTTCGCAGGGCGTTGCTGTAAAAATACAGCTCCGCTACAGCGCCGACTCCGACCTTGGACGCGAGGTCGTCGCCTCACCGCGACGGCCGACGCCTTTGCGATCACAACCCCGACGCTGTTCTCTTCTATCCGGGCCACGAGATGATATAGTTGGAACCTTATTGCAGGTGCCAGCTCGACACCGCCACCTCTCTCGACCTCTCCCCGGTGCTCCTTCCCTGCAGCCGCCGGCCTCGGAGAGGGTCCGGTTCTCTGCCGGCGGGGCCATCGCGCCGCCGGCGGCCGCCTCCGTCGTCGGCGCTCCCCGTAACCTGGCGGAAACATTTCGGAGGGGGCTGGGTGGGTGGCGCCCCCGAGCTTCTGTGAGGAACGTAACCGGTTCAGCGTCGCCGCGGCGAGCGGCGGGCGCTGGGTGGTTGGGGGTCCGGCCGACGGCGGCGCTGGCGCGGCTCACCTGCCGCGTGGCGATGACACACGATCTCCATTACGTGTGCTCGCCAACTCCTTTGCGGCGTACCGGCCTCGACGGGCTGGAGGCGTGGCGCCGCTGCGGCGATCTGGGCAGCGTCAGGGGTGAACACGAGCCATCTTGTGCGACGCTCTCGTGGACGCTGCCTTCACAACCTACGTCCCGAGCGGCGTCTACCACGTGTGCGCTGACTTCACCCGTCCGGGCGTTCCTGACACCCGATCGCCATGTTGCTTTCACTGGTGTGCGCCGAGACCTTCTCCGTCCATGGTGCATCATTTCATCAACGCGCGATCGCTCAGGGCATCATGCGCTCCTGTTGCAGCGCAAGGAGGGCCGAATTCTCGGCGATTTTGCGCGCGGTCCCGCGGCGGTTCTCGTGCGCTGGCGCCTCCCCCTCTCGCAGCGTTCATTTCAAATATCCTGCGCTCACAGAACGTTACCCAATACACCAAAATCACGCGTGACTGCTTACATGAGCTGGCGAGCTTGTTGTTTTCTATTTCGGGAAGGCTCTGTATCGGTTATGCGGGATAAGAGGACGCGCAATCGCGCTTCGCTGGAGTAGCATCTTCCTATGTCGGAGCCCCCTAGTAGCAGTCAGTTGATCCGGATACCCATGGTGCTGGCGCTCGACTGCAGCCCCCATTTTCTGGCTCGTTGCCGGAGGGTTGCAGCGCGGGCTCGTTTCCTCGTCCGCTCCTGCGATGCGGGCTCGGCGTGGGGGGTGGCCGTCCGCCTCCGCCCGCTGGCCATCGTCTTGCCGAGCCACTTGCACGATCGTGCGCCGAAGACCTTCGAGTTGCTCGCGGAGGACGCGGGAGCACGCCTCGTCGTCGTGGAGTCCGAGCAGCTGCCCGCGGGCGAGCTGGAGGGCCACATCACGCACGCGATCGGCGAAGCGAGCCGCGCGCGCGGCGCCTAGAGCGACGGTCACCCGCTTCGGATACGGGCCCACCTCGACGTTTTCGGTGCTCAGCGCACCGGAGTGCGCTGCGGGCTCGGCCGCCGGGCAGGCGTGGCCCGCGGCCGGGCGCCCCGGCCGCGGGCCTCAGTCGACGCGGACGCCCGCGGTGAAGTGGAAGCCCCATGTGTGGTCGAGCGGCGGGCCGAGCTCCTCGTCGAAGGGCAGCAGCAGGCCCGTCCGGAGGAACGCGAGGTTGCGCTCGATCGCGAGGAAAGGCTCGATGGCCAGGACGTAGAGATTGCGTGCGACGGCGTGCCGGATGCTCACGTTGTCGAACGTGGGCAGCGCCATCCCTTGCACGCGCACGCCGCCGCCGATCCCGTGGCCGATCTGGAGCTCGGCGGCGTGCTGGATCGCGACCTCGTACTCCTTGTTGCGGCCGAGCGGGATGTAGAGCACCGGCTCGAGCTGGAAGCGCCCGATCACCAGTGAGCCGACGTGGGCCTCGGCGCCGAGGCGCGCGTGGATGGGGAGGATGCTCGGGAAGAACTCGTGGAGATCCCAGTACGCCCGGCTGGCGCTGACGGGCTCGTAGCTGGCGTGGTGGTGGGTCTTGCCCGAGAGCGTCGCGAGCCCGACGTCGCCGCCTACCGTGAGCCAGAACGTCCGGCCGACGCGGGCGACGTGATGGGCGCCGAGCGTCACGTTGCCGAGCACGGCGTCGGTGCGCTCGGCCATCGCGAGCCCGAACGGGAGTCGGACATCGAGAAACGTGTGCTGGGCGAACGGCATGCGGGCGAAGAGGGCGACCGCGAGCCCGGAGACCTCGCCGTCGCCGCCGGTGAACGAGGAGGTCTCCAGGCCGATCGCGCCACGCTGGCTCAGCGGGACGGTCCCCTCGTCGATGGTTCTGCCGCCCGACGCGCGCGCGGGCGGCGGCCCCAGCTCGGTGTCCGAGAGGGACAGGGCCCAGGGCGCCGGCGTGCTGCCCTTGCGGCCCGCCTCCACCCCGCCCGGCTTCCGGTCAGGCGGCGCCGGGTCCGAGGGCGGCCCGGCAGCGCTCGGCGCGGTGTGCGCCCCTTCCGGCGCGAGCGGCGAGGCGTCCGGCTCAGGTGCGCCCGCTTCGGGCGCGCCGAGCGCCGGGGGCTGCGGCGGCCCGCTGGGCAACGGCGCCGCGGGCGGCTGCGGTGCGCCCGGCGCCGGCGTCGCGGGCGGCTGCGGTGCGCCCGGCGCCGGCGTCGCGGGCGGCTGCGGTGCGCCCGGCGCCGGCGTCGCGGGCGGCTGCGGTATGCCCGACGCCGGCGGCTGCGGTGTGCCCGGCGCCGGCGTTGCGGGCGGCTGCCGTGCACCAGGTGCCGGAGGCGTTCCCGCCGACGCGGCGGGCGCAGGGCTCGCTGCCGGGCGAGGCGTCGCGGGCTGCGCAGCGGAGGACGCGACCGCGAGGGTCGCCGCCAGCCAGGAAAGCGAGGACAAGACCAGGATTCGACGTGGCATCGTGTCTCCTTGGAGCGCGCATCCTATCGTCTCAACGGGCGCGCGCGGTCTGCTCCGGCGAGCGCTGGACGCGCCTCGGGTGGCGCGACCGCCGCCCCGCAGCGCCAGCGCCATCCCGCAGCGCCAGCGCCATCCCGCAGCGACACGGGCACGGGGCGACCCGGAGGCAGCGGCGAGCGCCGCGCGGCGCTTCGCCGCGGAGCAGCGGCGCGGGGCCGGGCCCTGCCGCGCGCCGCTACAGCAGCGCGGCGAGGGCGGCCGCGAGCCGCTCGTAGTGCGGCCTGTCGTTGTAGATCTGGGCCGAGATCCGGAGGTGCCGCCGGGGCGACGCGGGCCAGGCGAACACCGGCACCTCGATCCCCCATCGCTCGAGCAGCGCGTCCTGGAGCGGATCGAGGCGCAGCCGGGACGACGGCGCGTCGGGGAGCGGCACCGTCGCGAGCGCGCCGATCATCGCGTCGGGGCTCGGCGGCATGCAGCCGAGCGCCTCGCACAGGAGGTCGCGCGCGGCGAGCGCCGTCGCCCGGTTGTGCGCCTGGAGCGCGGGCCAGCTGCCGGGCATGAGCGCGGCCATGGCGCGGAGCGCGTCCGCGACGCAGAGCGCCGCGCTGGGGTCGGCCGTGCCGGTCCAGTCGAACTCGAGCAGGAAGCGCGACCTGTCGGTGCGCGGCGAGTTGGCGCCGTGGCTGATGGAGAGAGGGCGGACCGCGCCCTGCTTGTCCCGCCGCACGTGGAGGAACGCCGCGCCCTTCGGCGAACAGAGCCATTTGTGGCAGTTGCCGGTGTAATAGGCCGCCCCGAGGGCGCGGAGATCGAGCGGCACCATGCCGGGCGCGTGCGCGCCGTCGACCAGGACGTCGACGCCGCGCTCCGCGAGCGCGGCGATCAACGAGGCGACCGGGAACACGAGCCCCGTCGGGCTCGTCACGTGGTCGACGAGGACGAGCCGGGTCCGCGGCCCGACGCGCGCGAGCACCGCGTCGACCACCTGCTCGGGCGCCTCGATGGGGAACGGCACCGGCGCGACCACGACGCGCGCACCAGCGCGGGCCGCGACCGCCTCGGCCGCGTTGTTGCAGGCGTTGTACCCGTGATCGGTGATGCAGAGCTCGTCATCGGGTCGCAGCGAGAGCGACCGCAACACCGTGTTGACCCCGACGGTCGCGTTGGGGACGAACACGAGGTCGTCGAGGTCAGCGCCGACGAAGGAGGCGAGCGCGCCTCGGGCCGCGTCGAGCAGCGGCCCGAGCTCGCGAAGGAAGAACCGGACGGGCTCGCGCTCGAGCTGCTCGCGGTAGCGCTGCTGCGCCTCGAGCACCGCGCGCGGGCAGGCGCCGTACGAGCCGTGGTTCAGGAAGGTGACGGCCGGGTCGAGCGACCAGAGCTCGCGCACGGCGGCGGCGCGCGACTCCGGGAAGGCGTTCGGGTTCATGGCGAGGAGCGGACCCCGAGGAGGCGACGTGCCGGAGGGCCCGGAACAATGTCGCGCGGGCTCCGACCCGTGTCGAGGGCCACGCGAGGAGCATCTCCCAATCCATCATGGATTGTATCGTCAACGTTGATTCATGGATCAACCATGACCGGGTGCCGCCGGTCGTGCAGAGCCGGTCAACCCGTCCATGATGGACATCTCGTCCGGTCGTCCATGACGGCCATCCCATCTGCCCTCTCATGAGGGACACCGCACCTGCCATCCCACGATGGACATCACATCTTCGGTCCCATGATGGACACCGCACCTGCCCTCTCATGAGGGACGCCGCGCCCGCCCACCATGACGGCCCGTCATCGACGGGCAGGCATCAGCCGCGGGCAGGCGTCAGCGGCGACGAGCAGGCATCCGCAACGGCCAGGCGTCAGCGGCGACAGGCAGGGATCCGCAACGGGCAGGCGCCGGCGGCGCGCCTCGGCCGCGGCGCCGGATCAGCGGCCCGACCAGACAGGGGAGGCGCTGTTCATCTCGAGCGCATCCATGCGCCGCGCCGCGGGTGAGGGCGGAGCCGCCGCGGCCGCGCGCGCGGTCTTCCGCGCGCTCGCCACCGCCGAGGCCGCCTGGACGGCGCGCTCCTTCTCCTTGTCCGACCGGGCGCGCGCCGCCTGCTGCCGGAGCCGGTCCTCCGCTGCCGCGAGCTTCGCCTCGGCCGCGCCGAAGTTGCCTGCGTTCACCTCCTGGGCCGCGTCGAGCTGCATCATGCCCGCGTCCATCACCGCGGCGATGGTCTGGGTCTTCTCGTTCTGGTGCGCGGCGACGAGGGCCGGATCGCTCGTCACATCGTAGCGGGCGACCACCTCCTGCACGCGCGGGAGATTGCCGCTCTCGGCGTCGCGGAAGTGGAGCCGCACGCTCGCCAGCGGGTGGGAGCCGGCCGCCGGCGCGGTGACCCGCGCCCGCACGAGCATCTCGCGGTGCTGCCCGCCGAACATCGTGCCGAGCAGCACCCGGAGCGCGTCCCCGGAGCGCTCGGTGCGCTCGTTGGGGACGTCGAGCAGCTCCACGCCCGGCGCCGGGACGATCTCGACGAACGCGCCCGTCGCCGCCGTCGTCTGGAGCAGGGCGAGCTCGCGCTCGAGGACGGAGGGCATCTCCCGCGCCTCGGTGAGGTGGTACAGCCGACCGCTGGAGCCGATGGCGAGCGCGTTGAGCGTGCGCTCGTCGTAGTCGGCCCCCACCCCGATCGACGTGATCTGCACCCCGTGCGCGGCGCCGCGCTGGGCGAGCGCTCCGAGGATGTCGGGAGAGGAAGGCCCGATGTTCGCCTGGCCGTCCGAGATGAGCACCACGCGCCGGACGGCGTGCGTCGACGGCGCCGTGAGCGCGTGCTGCTCCGCGAGCTGGAGGCCAGCGAAGAGGTTGGTGCTGCCGTCAGGGCCGAGCGCGGCGATGGCGCGCGCCACCGCGGGGCGCGTCGACCGGCCGAGCACCGTGGGCGAGACGCGCGCCTGCGCGGTGTCGGCGAACGACGCGACCGAGACGAGGTCGCCGTCGGGGAGCCTGTCGACGAACGCCTGCGCCGCCGCGCGGGCGTTCTCCATCTTGGGGCCTTGCATCGAGCCGGAGGCGTCCACGAGCAGCACGACCGCCGCCGGCGCGCGCGGCTGTCCGCGGGCCGCGCGCGCCGCCGGGACATCGATCCACACGCCGAGCTGCGTCTCGCGCGTCCCCGGCAGCGCGAACGCGCTCGCGCCCGCGGCGCCGATCCAGACGCCCTGGTTCCCCGCGGGCGCCGGCTCCGGCCGGGACGACGGCGCCTCGGCCACCGCCGCCGAGGGCTCGGCCGGCTCCGCCGGGGCCGCGGCCATGGCGACCGGCTTCGCCGCCTCCTCCCGCGCCGCTGCGCCCGGCGCGACCGCCGCGGCGGTCGCGCCCGGAGGCGCCGCCGCGCTGGCCGTGCAGCCCAGAGCCGCCCATCCCATCAGCAATCCAGCGAGCATCGTCCGCATCGAGAAGCTCCTTCCGCCGCAAGCCATGGCGCGGCCCACGGGGGGACCCGCGTCCCTCCGCCGCGATCTCCCGGGCTCCGCAGCGCGCGGCTTCTACGGACCGGGCCGAAAAAAGATCTCCGGGAGAGCCGGCGTCGGCATCACCGCCGCCGGCCCTCGCACCGGCGAAAGGCCGCCGCTCCGCGCCCGGAGCCCCCTCCGAGCACACATCCATGGGTCGTCCCTGCCTGACTCCAGGGCCCACCTCGAGATCTCGCGAGATCTGCGACTCCCGACGTCCCTCTGTCGGTGGTTCAGGTCTTGCTCATTCACGACCGTCGATGGGCGATCGCCGGACCGCGGCGCCCAGACACGATGCGCCGCACGGAGCGGCGATGCCGGAGGAGGTCGATCCGATGCAACTCGCGCGAAGCAAATCTCCAGCTCTTCTCGCCGCGTTCGCGGCGGTCTTCCTCGCTGTCGGGAGCCTCCTTGCTTTGCCGGGCTACACGCTCACCGGCACGGGCGTCCGCGTGAGGACCATCGGCGTGCTCCACGTCGATGTCTATCGGATCAGCCATTATATGGAGCAGCTCCCTGCCACCAGGTCCAAGGACGCCGTCATCGACATGGACACGGGGAAGAAGTTCGTCTGGACGATGCTTCGCGACGTCGACCGCGCGAGCATCGTCAAGGCGCTGCGGGAGGCGTATGCGTTGAATCGATACACGGACACGCCGAAGATCGAGAGGTTCGTGGCGGCGTTCGAGGGAGACCTCAAGGCGGGAGCGGAGGTCACCATCGCGTACGACCCGCGCGCGAAGGCGACCACCGTCACGGTCGCTGGCGGCGGGACGGCGACCGTGGCAGGCGTCGACTTCATGAAGGCCACCTGGCGGATCTGGCTGGGCAAGATCGATCAGCCCACGTTGAGCGACGAGCTCATCGCCAGGCTGCGCTGAGGCAGGCGAGCCGCTGTCAGTCCGACGGCTTGTCGCGCACCACGAGCACCGACCGGTTCGTGTGGTTCACGACCTTCGCCGCCGTCGTGCCGAGCACCTTGTCGATGCCCGAGTAGCCGTGCGACCCGATGACGATGAGATCCGCGTTCTCCTCGTCGGCCGTCCGGCAGATGACCTCCCAGGCGACGCCGACGTGGATCACGACCTTCGCGAGGAGCTCGGGCGGCACGTCGCGCGCGAGCTGCAAGAGCTCCTCGCGGTCGCTCCGCTCCAGGATCTCGGGGACGCGGGTCGGCGACTCGTTCAACGCTTCCGCGGGCAGGCTGTGGTGCAGCCCGATCCCGCGCACGAGCACGAGCTTGCCGCCGAGCTTCTGCGCGAGATCGACGCCCTCCGCGAGGACGAGCGACGCCTTGGGGGAGCTGTCCAGTGCAACGAGGATGGTCCGGGGGTGCTTGAGACTCATGGCGTCCGCCTTTCGTGCGGTGACGTACCGCACCTTCTTTAGCCGACCTGGCGCCGGACGCGCAGCGCATCGCTCGGCGGCGGCGCCCCGCGCCTCCGCGTCGGCCCGGCCGCCCGCGCCGAGCACCGCGGACGGTGCGTCCAGCGTGGATCAGGCGCGGATCATCACGCCATGGCCTCGGTCGTCCGTGAGGATCTCGAACGCCGCGCGCCGCGCCGTCGTCAGGGTCTCGATCCCGACCTCGCGGCCCAGGCTCTTCCGCCGCAGGGTGACGGTGCAGGCCCCGATCTTGGTGTTCAGGCAATGCTTCACGCCGCCAGGAGGGTTCCTGTAGGCCAGGCCCACGAAATCGCCGGCGGACGCGGAGATCTCCCCCTCGACGCTCAGCCGATCGGTCTCCGTCCGGAAGCGCCAGGTGAAGTAGTCGAACGAGGCGTCGGCGCGGACCGACTGGACGAGCGAGCTGAGCGCGATCTCCTCGCCGCGGTGCCGGAGGACCAGCGGCGTCATGTTCGGCGTCCAGAACGGTCCGACCTTCAGTCGAGCCGTGGCGACCTCGAGGAAGCTGTCCGGGTGGCTGTCGAACCCGGCGACCTGCCCCCAGGCGTAGAGGTCCGTGTGCTTCGTCCCCCAGTTGTGGTTCTGGCTGCCCACCCAGCCCGAGACGTCCACTTCGCGCCCAGCGACGCGGAGGAGGCCGCTGTAGACGGCCATCGGCGCGCCGACCAGCGCCTTCGCCTTCGGCAGCGGGGCGCCGTAGAGGGCCGCCGGGAGCAGCAGCAGGGGCTCCCCGCCGCCCTCGTAGGCGAGGTCCCAGGTGATGGCGTGCTCCCCCTCGCCCGCCGCGCCGGTGAGCCTGCCGAGGCTCAGCCGGGCGCCGTCGATGGCGACCGCCAGGCTGTCGCGGGCGAACGAGCAGCGCCCGGCGAACGGGACCTCGCGCTTGGCGACCGCGTGGCGCCCCGACTCGCCGTCGAAGTAGACCGCCCAGAGCTCCCCCTCCGCGGCCTCGGGCCGCCCGGCCGGGCTGAACAGCGTGTACCGGATCCAGAAGGCGAGCGGCCGCGTCGGGTGGTTCGCGCGCTGGAAGAAGCTCTCGTAGAAGCCGCCCCGCTGCCCCGGCCGGTAACGCGCGTGGTTCGCCTGCTCCCGGATCGTCCTCGCCTTCGCGACCGCCATCGAGCCCCCCGCTCTTCCAGCCTAGTGCCCCCGCTTCGACCCGCCGCTGAGAAGATCGGCGATCACCCGCTCCAGATCGTCGAGCGAGATCGGCTTCGCGATCTTCGGGTTGTCCACCCGCTCCACGAACTCGCGCGCGCTCGGCGTGAAGGCGCCGCCCGACATGAAGGCCATCTTCGGCAAGAGCTGCGGGAACCGCTCGGCGATCTCGTCGTACAGGGCCATCCCGCTCATCTGCGGCATCAGGAGATCGCAGACGATCGCGTCGATCCTGCCGCCGCGATCCCGCAGGAGGTCGAGCGCCTCGTGGCCGCTCTTGGCCACGAGCACCTCGTGCCGCTCCTCGAACGCGCGCGCGAAGGCGTTGAGCAGCATCGGCTCGTCGTCCACGAACAGGATCGTCCCGCGCGACGACGCGCGCGGCGGCTCCGGCGGCGGCCGCGGCGCGGGCAGATCCGTGGGGTTGAGGCCGGTCAGGCGGATCGTGAAGACGGTCCCGACGCCGGGCGTGCTCGACACCGTCATCGTGCCGTGCTGCTCCTCGACGATGTTGCGCGACACCCAGAGCCCGATGCCCGGGCGCGCGCTCTCTTCCTTCGTCGTGAAGAACGGGTCGAAGATCCGCTCGACGACCTCCGGGGTCATCCCGCGCGCGTTGTCCTCCACCTCGACGTGGTGGACGCCGGCGTCGAAGCGCGTCGTCACGCGCACCATGTTCTCGTCGCGGGGGCGGTTCGGCATCGCCTGCGCCGCGTTGATGAACAGGTTCACGAACACCTGCGAGAGCTTGCCCGGATAGCCGACGAGCGGCGGCATCTCGCCGTAGCTGCGCTCGATGCGGCAGAGCTGGCTGAGCTGCGGGCCCGTCATGCGCAGCGCGAGCTCGATCACGTCGACGAGATCGACCCGCTCGGGCTTGCGCTCGCTGCTGCTCGAGAAGAGGTTGAGGTCCGTCACGATGTCCCGCATCCGCTCGACGCCGGCGAGCGCCTCGTGGCACGAGCGATCGATGAGGTCGATGGCGCGCAGCAGGTCCTCGAACGAGCCCGAGGCGACCGGGCGCGCCGCCGAGACGAGCTTGTGCGCCCCGCTCCGGATCTGCTCCAGGTTCGCCATCACCCACGCCATGGGGTTGTTGAGCTCGTGCGCGACGCTCGCCGCGACCTGGCCGATCGAGGAGAGCTTCTCGCTGTGGAGGATCTGCGCGCGGCGCGCGACCTCCTCGGTGACGTCGCGCATGAGCGCGAGCGAGGCGTCCTCGCCGTAGAGCCGCGTGATCCGGACCGTCATCACCTTGGTCAGGCCGGCGCGCGTCCCGCAGCGGATGGTGGCCTCCCTCGGCGCCTCGGCCCGCGACGCGGACAGCACGAGCGTGCGCAGGGCCGGCACGTCCGCCGCGACCGCGAGCGCGGTGATCGGCCGGCCGATCCACGCCTGCCGCGAGTGCCCGAAGAGCGCCTCGAACCGCACGTTCAGCCGCGTCAGCATGCCCTCCTGGTCGATCGTCGCGAGGACGTCGGACGAGAGCTCGACGATCTCGCGGTAGCGCTCCTCGGAGGCGAACAGCGAGCGCTGGGCGTACGCCTCGGCGAAGCGGTGCTCGAACTGGAGCAGCAGCGCGTCGACCGCGCGGAGCACGTCGATCGAGGACGAGCCGTCGGCCTCGGCGTCGTCGTGCGTCGTGTCGAGGACGCCCGCGACCGCGGTGCGGAACTCGGACGCGGCGATCAGCGGAGCGCTGATGGAGTACCCGGTCGCGTAGCGCTGCTCGACCAGGTGCGTGATGAACTCGTCGAGCAGCGTCTCGCTGCCGTCCTCGAGGATCCTGGTGAACGCGGCGAGCCAGGAGCGCACGTTCTCCGTGACCTCGCCCACGGGCCGATCGGTGTACCGGCCCCGCTCCGGCGGCAGCGCCAGCACGTTCTCGATCCAGTCGTCGATGAGCTCGTCCTTGTGCCGCTTGCAGAGGTCGAGCAGCCGCCGGCGCGCGAGCGCCATCGACGTCTCCGCGTTGGTCGGCGGTCCATGGATCTGCGAGCGCCGCTCGCCGTCCCCCCCGCCGCGTCCGCCCCGCGACTCCGGGACCTGCGAGCGCCGCTCGCCGTCCCCTCCGCCGCGCGCGCCCCTCGACTCCGGGATCTGCGAGCGCCGCTCGCCGTCCCCTCCGTTGTGCGCGCTCTTCGCTTCCGGAAGCTCACGCTTGGCTTCCTCGTCCGCTGCCATCGCTGTTACCTGCCGCGGAGGACCTCGCAGCCCATGAACGCACGGAGCGGCTCCGGCACGACCACCGTGCCGTCCGCCTGCTGGTACTGCTCGAGGATCGCGATGACCGTCCGCCCCACCGCGAGCGCCGACCCGTTCATCGTGTGGACCAGCCGCGGCTTCGCCTTCGGCTCCGGCCGGTAGCGGATCTGGGCGCGGCGCGCCTGGAAGTCGCCGAAGTTCGAGCAGCTCGAGATCTCGCGGTACACCCCCTGGCCGGGCAGCCACACCTCGAGATCGTACGTCTTCTGCGAGCCGAAGCCGAGATCGCCGGTGCAGAGCGCCGACACCCGGTAGTGCAGGCCGAGCCGCTTCAGGACCTCCTCCGCGTGCGTGGTGAGCAGCTCGTGCTGGCGGGCGGAGTCCTCCGGCGCCGAGAACCGCACGAGCTCGACCTTGTCGAACTGGTGCTGCCGGATGAGCCCGCGGACGTCGCGCCCGTGGCTGCCCGCCTCGCTGCGGAAGCACGGCGTGTAGGCCGCGTAGGCGATCGGGAGCGACGCGCCGTCCAGGATCTCGTCGGCGTGGAGGTTCGTGACCGGGACCTCGGCCGTCGGGATGAGGTACAGGTCGTACGCCCTCTCCGGGTCGCTCTTCTGCGTCTTGAACAGGTCCTCGGCGAACTTGGGCAGGTTGCCCGTGCCGAACAGCGCCGTGTCCTTGACGAGGAAGGGCGGCAGCACCTCGAGGTAGCCCTGCTCGCGCGTGTGCAGGTCGAGCATGAACGAGATGAGCGCCCGCTCGAGGCGGGCGGCGGCGCCCATCAGCACGGTGAAGCGCGCCCCCGAGAGCTTCGCCGCGCGCTCGAAGTCGAGGAGGCCGAGGGCCGTCCCGATGTCCCAGTGCGACTTCGGCGCGAACGAGAAGCTCGGCTTCTCGCCCCACGCCCGGACGACCACGTTGCCCTCCTCCCCCGCGCCCACGGGCACCGACGGGTCCGGCAGGTTGGGCACCATGGAGAGCAGCTCGGTCATCCGCTTCTCGAGCTCGGAGACGACCTGCTCGGCCTCCTTGATCCGGGTCGACAGGGCCTTCAGCTCGTCGCGCTTCTGCGCGAACTCAGGAGATTTCTTGTCGAGGCGCGCCATCGCGTCGTTCGCCGCGTTGCGCTCCGCCTGCCACCGCTCGAGCTCCTGGATGTTGGACCGCCTCGCGCTGACCGTGGAGGCGAAGTCGTCTCCGAGGCTGGCGGCGGCGGCGGGCGAGCGGAGAGCGAGCGCCGCGCGCACCTCATCGAGGTGCTCCGCGACGTAGCGAGGATCGAGCATACCCCAGGGTTTAGCCGAAGCCTGCACGCGCGTCAGCAGCCGCGACGCGCCGCTCCGAGGATGGGCCCGCTCCCCGCCAGACGCTCGGCGGGGAGCGGCGCGCAGGGAGGCGCTAGGCGCTGGCGCCCAGGCTGCGCAGCACGAACTGGAGGATGCCGCCGTGCTGGTAGTAGTCGACCTCGTTCGGCGTATCGATGCGCGCGGTGACGGTGAAGGTCTTCTTCGCCCCGCCTTCCCCGGCCGCGACGACGTTGAGCTTCTTGCCCGGCGTGAGGTTGTCCGAGATGCCGTCGATCTCGAACACCTCGCGCCCGGTGAGGCCGAGGGTGGACGCGTCCTCGCCCGGCGCGAACTCGAGCGGGAGCACGCCCATGCCGACCAGGTTCGACCGGTGGATGCGCTCGAAGCTCTTCGCGATGACCGCGCGCACGCCGAGCAGCTTGGTCCCCTTGGCCGCCCAGTCGCGCGACGACCCGGTGCCGTACTCGGCGCCGGCGATCACGAGCAGCGGCACGCCCTCGGCCTTGTACTGCATGGCCGCGTCGTAGATCGTGGTCTTCTCGCCGTCGGGCAGGTGCACCGTGATCCCGCCTTCCTCGCCGGGGCGAAGGGCGTTCTTGAGGCGGATGTTCGCGAACGTGCCGCGCATCATCACCTCGTGGTTGCCGCGGCGGGCGCCGTACGAGTTGAAGTCCGCGGGCGCGACGCCGTGCTCGACCAGGTACTTCGCGGCGGGGCTGTTCTTGGCGATATTGCCGGCCGGGGAGATGTGGTCGGTCGTCACCGAGTCGCCGAGCAGCGCGAGCACGCGCGCGGCCCGGATGTCGGTGAGCGGCGCCGGCTCCTTCGACAGCCCCTCGAAGAACGGCGGCCTGCGCACGTAGGTCGAGCCCTCGTCCCACACGAACGTCTGGCCGCCCGGGACCGCGAGCTTCTGCCACTCCTCGTCGCCGGCGAAGACGTTCTCGTACTGCACCTGGAACTGCTCGGGCCGCACGGCCGTCCGGATGGCCTCGTTGACCTCGGCCGAGCTCGGCCAGATGTCCTTGAGGTACACCGGCTCGCCGTTGCGATCCGTGCCGACCGGCTCCTTGAAGAGGTCGGCGTCGACGTCGCCGCGCAGCGCGTACGCGACGACGAGCGGCGGAGAGGCGAGGAAGTTCATCCGGACGTGCTGGTTGATGCGGCCCTCGAAGTTGCGGTTGCCCGAGAGGACGCTCGCCACGACGAGATCGTTGTTGCGGATCGTGTCGCCGATCACGTCCGGCAGCGGCCCGGAGTTGCCGATGCATGTCGTGCAACCGTAGCCGACCAGGTGGAAGCCGAGCGCCTCGAGGTACGGCAGGAGCCCCGCCTGGCGCAGGTAGTCGGTGACGACCTTCGACCCGGGGGCGAGCGACGTCTTCACCCACGGCTTCACCGTGAGCCCGCGCTCGACGGCCTTCTTCGCGAGCAGGCCCGCGCCCAGCATGACCGCCGGGTTCGACGTGTTGGTGCAGGACGTGATCGCGGCGATCACGACCGAGCCGTGGCGCAGCGTGTAGCGCGTGTCGCCCTCGGTGATCTCCGCCGGGCGCATGACCTTCTCGAGCGCGGGCGCGCGCGCGGCAGCATGGCCGGCCCCCTCCTCGAGGAACGCCTTGACCGCGGGCGCGTCGGCCGCGGCGAACTCCTTCTCGAGCATGCCCTGGAGCGAGGCGCGGAAGGTGCGCTTCGCGTCGCGCAGCGGGACGCGGTCCTGCGGCCGCTTCGGGCCGGCGATCGACGGCACCACGTCGCCGAGGTCGAGCGAGAGGGTGTCGCTGAAGACGGGGTCCGGGGTGCTGTCCGTGCGGAACAGCCCCTGCTCCTTGTAGTAGGCCTCGACGAGCGCGACGAGCTGCGCGGGCCGGCCGGAGAAGCGCAGGAACGCGATCGTCTCGTCGTCGACGGGGAAGAAGCCGATCGTGGCGCCGTACTCGGGCGCCATGTTGGCGATCGTGGCGCGGTCCGGGAGCGAGAGCGCGCTCAGGCCGGGGCCGTAGAACTCCACGAATTTCCCGACCACCTTCTTCTGCCGCAGCATCTGCGTCACCGTGAGGACGAGATCGGTCGCGGTCGCGCCCTCGGGCAGGCTGCCGTGGAGCTTGAAGCCCACGACCTCGGGGATGAGCATCGAGAGCGGCTGGCCGAGCATCGCCGCCTCGGCCTCGATGCCGCCGACGCCCCAGCCGACGACCCCGAGCCCGTTGATCATCGTGGTGTGCGAGTCGGTGCCGACGAGCGTATCCGGGTAGACCAGCGTGCCCTGCCGCATGACGGCGCCCGCGAGGTACTCCAGGTTGATCTGGTGGCAGATGCCCTGGTCGGGCGGAACCACGCGGAAGTTCGTGAACGCCTGCGCTCCCCAGCGGAGGAACGCATAGCGCTCCTCGTTGCGCTCGAACTCGAGCGCCGCGTTCACCTTCACGGCCGTCGAGGACGCAAACCGGTCGACCTGGACCGAGTGGTCGATCACGAGATCGACGGGCTGGAGCGGGTTGATCTTGAGCGAGTCGCCGCCGAGCTTCGCGAGCGCCTCGCGCATGGCGGCGAGATCGACCACGGCGGGCACGCCGGTGAAGTCCTGGAGCAGCACGCGCGCGGGGTGGAAGGCGATCTCATGCGAGGGGCGGGCCTTCGGGTCCCAGTTGAGGACGGCCTCCACGTGGTCCTTGCGCACGACGCGCCCGTCCTCGTGGCGGAGGAGGTTCTCCAGGAGGATGCGGAGCGAGAAGGGGAGCTTGTCGATCGACGCGCCGCCTTGCGCCAGCGAGGTGAGCTTGTAATAGGTGTATGTTTCGGCTTGAACCGTCAGCGTGCTCTTGGTGCCAAAGCTGTCGACCATGCGGCCTCCTCCAACGTCCGGAGCGCCCTTGTAGGCGCCCCGAAGCCGCTAATCTAGTGTTATGTGCGCGCGCTTCACCCTCTCCGTTCCGGACTTTGCGACCCTCATCGCACTGCTCGAGTCGTCCTCCTCTGGCGCGGGCCGAGCAGGCGGCGGCCCGGCTCGGTCGATTGCCGCTGATCCGGAGATAGCGGCAAGGTTTCGGCCTCGTTTCAACATCGCACCTGCGACCGTCCACCCGGTGCTGCGCGCGCGGGACGGCCGGCGCGCGCTGGTGGCGGCGACCTGGGGCTTCGCGGGGCGTTTCGCCAGGGGCGGCGCCGGGCCTGCGCTCCTGGCCAACGCGCGCGCCGAGAGCGCGCGGGCGAAGCCGACGTTCCGCGAGGCGTTCGCGGCGCGCCGCTGTGTGGTGCCGGCGGACGGCTTCTACGAGTGGACCGGACCCAAGGGCGCGCGGCGGCCCACCTGGTTCCACCCTGCGGACGGCGGGCTGCTCCGCCTGGCGGGGCTGTACCAGCCGGCGAAGGACCTCGACACGGGGGAGCCCGGCCTCCGGTTCACGATCCTGACCACCGAGGCGAACGCCGACGTCGCGCCGATCCACGACCGCATGCCGGTCCTGCTGGGCCCCGGGGACGTGGACCTCTGGCTCGGCGTCGGCGACGGAGCGGACGCGGATCGGGCCGAGGCGCTGCTCCGGCCGGCGCCTCGCGGCGCCCTCGCGGCGCGCGCCGTCTCGCCGCGGGTCAACTCGGTCGCGCACGACGACCCCGCCCTGCTCCAGGAGCTCGCGGCGGAGGCCGCTGCTCCGAAGGCCGCTGCCCCGAAGGCCGGCGGCACGCTTCCGCTGTTCGATCTCGATGGCGGCGCGAGGCCCGCCGTCCCCTCCGGCCGGACCTCGCGCCGCTGATCTACGGCAACGTGCGTTGATGTGCGCTGGCTAGCTTGCGATGGTCAGCGGGCGGAGGCGCTGCTCGCGCGACCGCCCTTGCGGCCTGTGCGGCTGGTCTTCGCCGGTCGGCTCGGCTTGCGCGCGGGCGCGGCTCGCCCGGTCTTCGCGGGCGCCGTGGCCGCTGTCTTCTTCCGTCCGGTCGCGGTGGTGCGGCGCCCCTTCTGCGCGGCCCGCGCCGGTTCGGCGCGCTGCGTCGACGCGCGCTTCGCGGGTGGACGCTTGGCCGCCGCCTTGCGCGCCGACGGCTTCGCCGTGCGCGCGCGGCGGCCGGCGGTGGCGGCGGGCATGCTCTTCGCGACGTTCCGAGCGAGGAGCGCCTCCACGTCGCTCTCGCGCACCTGGCCGAAGCGCGCCTCCAGGCGGCTGCCGAGCTCCTCGAGGCGCGCGGCGCCCATGGCGCTCTCGACCTGGGGGAAGAGCTCCTTCTCCTCCTCCTCGACGTGGTGCTGCACGAGCTCCTTCAGCACGCCGAGCCTGGCGTGAAAGGTTTCGTCACCCGGCTCGGTGCTGAGCAATTTCTGCAACATGACGTCGACGAGCGCGTGCTCCTCGTACGAGGTCGGGATCAGGGGGGAGGCGCCGAGCGCCTCCCGGCTCTCGGGGTAGAAGAGCTCCTCCTCGATGGCCGAGTGGCTCACGAGGGTCGCCACGAGCTCGTCGCGGAGCGCGCTGATCTCGTCGCTGTCAGCCTGCGACATGCGCTCGAAGAGCTCTTCGACTTCCTGGTGATGCTCCTTCAATAGGTCGGTCGCCTTCATGCGGGGACTCCTCTCACGGAAAGATGAAGCGCCGTCGAGGCGCTTGGCCTGTGCGGCCTGCGGGTTTGCGCGAAGCATGCCAGGCGAAATGGGCGCGCGAAGCGAGCGCACGACGCGCACGCGCGGGCGCGGGCGTACGTCGTTTGGCCAACCCGCGCGGGGGCGTCGCGGCGCGCGACGCGGGGCGTGCTGCCCCGCAGCGAGGCATCATGGCGCCGCTGGAGCGTGATCGCGCGCGGCCTGCGCGATGTCGCGGACGCCTTCGCCCGCGCAGGGCGCCGGCGCGCCGCCGGGCGCCGTCAGCGGGCTTTCGTCGGCTCGCAGGCGCGGGCGCAGGTCGATCGCGCGGGCCTCAGTTCGCGCCCCATACGTTGAGCACGGCCGCCGTTTCCGCGTCGATCGTGGCCGGCTCCCGTTGCGCCGCGGGCGCGCGCACGGACAGGTCGAACGTCACGGTACGCCGGAAGAGCGACACGGTGGCGAGGGGCATCACCTCGCGACGGTTGAAGGCGCAGGTCGGGTCCACGTCGAGGTCGCAGAGATAGGGGGGAACGCCGAGTCGACCCGAAAGCACGAGGTTGCCCCACCGGGTGGAGTAACGATCGCCGAGGGCGGCGATCTGGGGGCCGCGCTCGACGCCCTCGAGGCCGGAGGCGACCGCCGCCAGATCCTTCCCGAGCGGTTTGCGGGCGAACGAGAGGCCGAGGGCGGCGATCGCCGTGCGCGCGACGTCGATGATCTCGGTCGGGGCAGCGACGCGCTGGCCGGCGTACAGATCACCGGGAAAGTGGACATAAAGCGGGAGCGTCAGGACGGGCTCCTGGAGCTCCATGCCCTCGCCGTAGAGCACGGCGTCGGAGCGCCCGCTGGCCAGATCGCCGGTCACGATGAAGAGGGTCTCGTCCCACAGGCCGGCGGCCTTGAGGGTCCCGATGAGGTTGCCGAGGGCGCGGTCCTGGCCGGCGAGGGCGATGGAGAAGAGGTCGCGGATCCGGTCGCGATCCTCGGGGCTGAGCACATCGCGGCGCCGGTTCCTCAGCCTGGCCAGCACCTGGGCGGCGCGGCGCGGCTCGACGGGGCCGGCGTACTCGGCGGGCTTGAGGGCGTTCAGCTCCTTCGGGGTGACCTCCCAGGGCGGATGGCCGCCGCGCGCGTGGACGAACGCGAGGAGGCGGTTGGAAGCGTCCTGGCGGACGGTCTCGCTGATCCAGGTGGCGGCGGCGTCGATCGGGGTGGTGGCCGGCTCGCCGCTCGTCGGGGGGTGCTCGAGGACCCGGGACCAGCCGGGTCCGAAGCCGAACGCCCGGAACGTGGTGGGGACGCCGGTGAAGAACCCGGTGCGGATGCTGCTGTCGCTCGCGATGGCGCCGATGGTGGTGACGTGGGCGGGGAGGCGGGCCCCGGTGTCGGCGACGGTGTGGGCCGGCGGCGGAAGACCGGTGAGCAGCGACGCGGCCACGGCGGACACGACCGTGCTCGGCCCGCGGTGGTGATCGAACGTCGTCGCTGACGTCGCGAGCTCCGAGAGCGTGGCGAGGTGCGGCTCCGGACGACCGCTCCAGGGGGGCAGATCGGGCCGCTCGACCCCGTTCAGGGCGACGATCACGACGGCGCGCGCTGCGGGCACGGACGGAGGCGGCTCCGGCGATCCGGCGAGGACGGGGTCGCCGAAGAGGATGCGTCCGCCGCGGGCCGCGGCGGCGGCGCGGAGCTCGAGGGAGATGAGGGACCCGGCGAAGGGCGCGAGCGGCAGCTCGACGTCGGTCCAGGTCGCCTTGTCGCCGCCCTCGACGTGGACGCGATGGATCACGAGGGGCTCCTGGCCGTCGCGGAGGACGCGGATCTCGGCGTCGCCTTCTCCCGAGCCCAGCGCGCCGATGGAGGTGTGGAGGCGGGTCACCCTGGAAGGGCGAAAGGCGCAGCGGACCGCGCCCGGCGCGCGCAGCGCGATGGACCGGTGGGGGACGCCCGACAGCGCGGCGGCGGGCGCGACGACGTCGCGCAGGGTCGGGGGGCCGTACGTGGCCGGGTCCTCGTCCGGGATGCCCACGCGCACCCAGTCGACGTCGGCGAACGACTCCCCCTCGCGGAGCCGGCCGGAGAACTGGAGCGTGAGGGTGTGCAGGCCGGGGTCGGCGGGGAGCGTGGTGGTCGGGGTCGAGGCGATGCGGATCTGGTCGCGCTGGAGGCGGAGCGTTCCGAGCAGCTGGTCGTCCAGGGAGACGGTGGCGTACTTGGAGGTGAGCCCGACGGCCCGGGCGGACACGAAGATGGGGCTCGCGGACGGCAGAACGAACGTGAGCTTGATCTGTCGCTCCGAGATCCGCGCCCAGGTGGATCCATCGTGCTCGACCGCCTGGATGCCGGTGGGCACGGTCCCTTGCCACGCGAAGCGGCCGAGGAGCGCGCCCGCGCCGGTATCGAACAGGAGCCCTCGGTGCTCGAGATCGCAGCTCGGCAGCTCGTCGATGAGGTGCACGACGTCGCGCGCCGGCGGCGGAGGCGTCGCCCGCGGGCTCGCGGACGCTGCGGCCGGGGCGCCGGAAGGCAGATCGCGGGTCGACGTCTCGCACCCGGTGCAACCGGAGAGGAGCGCGGCCGCGGCGGAGGCGAGCGTGAGCGCGAAGGAGGGATGGCGGGTTCGGATCACGCGGGCGCGCACGGGGCGTCCTCTACCACGAGCGGGGTGCCCTGCCTGTGGCTGGGCACCCCGGGGCGAGCGCCGGCTTCTCGATTGCCTGGGGGAGCGCTCGTGGCGCGCTCAGCGGCGCCACGGCGGCGCGACGCGGAGCCGGGTGAGGCGGCCGGCCTTGACGACCGCGAAGCGCACGCGCTCCTCGTCCCGGAGCTTCGCCCGGATCTCGTAGGCGCCGTCCCTGGGCGCGAGCGGCAGCTTGACGCTGCCGGTGCCGACCTTCCGCCCGTCCACGAAGAGCGTGTCGCCCGCGCCGGCGATCACCTCCAGCATGCCCTGCCCCTCGGGCACCTTGTGCTCGGCGGCCAGCGGCAGATCCTCGGGGAGCACGGGGTTCGATGTCGTCTCGCCGATCGGCCCGGCGGCAGCCGGCGCCGGCGTGGCGACGACCGCCGCCGCGACCACGCTCGACGAGCCGGCGGCGGCAGGCACAGCGCCGGGCGGGGCAGCGGTCGCGGGCTCCGCGGCCGGCGGGCTCGGCTGGTCGGAGGGCGGCGAGGCAGCCTGCAGCTCGTGATCGCGCGACAACCGCGCGGCCACCGCGAAGACGAACGCCGCCACCGCGAAGAGGACCCACATCGTCATGCGGTTGTCGCGGGCGGGCGGCTGCGGCGTCGGCACGTAGGCCGACGGCCGGCGCACGCGGCGCGGCGTGGGCGACTCGTCGATGGCGGGCGCCGGGGCGGGGGCCGCGAGCCGCGCGGCGGGCGGCGCCGCGGGGACCCTGAGCGCCGCGGGCGCAGGCGCCTCGACGACCGGCGGCGGCGGGAGCGAGCCCAGCGTCAGCAGCCGCTCGGGCTTCGGGTACTCCAGCGCGGGCAGCGTGGCCTCCGGCCTGCGGGGCGCGGGCGCCACGCCGGGCACGGCCGGCGTCACGCCCGCCAGCAGAGCAGCGTCCACCTGGGGGCTCCGCGCCGCGCGCACGCTGACCACATCGCCTTGAAGCTCGGCGAGATCGCTCGGAACCCGTGCGTTGACCAGCGCGCGGGAGAGCGCCGTCGCCTCCTCCTCGCGCGCGCTCGCGAACGCCGTGTCCTCGTCCTCGCCGTCCACGGACAGCACGTGGACAGACATGGCCGAGCCCGGCCCCGACACCACCGAGCTCGGCGCAGCCGAGCCGCGCGCCGGCATGGCCGATCGCGGCGCCACCGAGCCGGGCACCACCGTGAGCTGGTCGTCGGTGAGCTCGACCGAGGCGCGCGACGACGCGGCGGCGGCGTCGCCGGCGAGCTCCGGCGGGAGCGCCGCGACCGGGGCGGCCCGCTCCGGGACGCGCCGCACGCCGCGGAGCGTCTCCTCCTCGTAGGCCACGGCGGGGGCGAGCAGGTCCTCTCCCTCGCGGCTGATCACCCTGCGCACGCCGCCGCGCGCCGCGACGTCGTTCAGCACGTCCTCGACGAGGCCCGCGGCGAACTCCCCCGAGGTGATGACCGATCGCGGCGACGTCCCGCGGGCGAGCGCTCTCAGGAGCGAGCGCGCCGGCTCGGGCGTCGCGTCGGCGGTCGCGCCCATCCCCTCCAGGTCGAGGACGACGCGCTCGACCTGCATCAACGACGGCCCGTGGAACAGCCGCTGGGCGGCCCGGGCCGCCGCGATCGCGGGCAGGAGCTGCTCCGCGAGCGTCCCCTCGAACCCGGGGCGCGGCGGCGCCGCGAGCTCGCTCTCCGGCAGAGGCTCCACCACGAAGCGGCCGGAGCCGACGCCGAGGAGCGCCGCGAGCACGGAGGGGCCGCGGTGGAACGTCCCGTCCTGCGCCGTCCGGGTCGCGCCGGCGGGGCGGCCGTCCTTGAGCAGCACCTCGTACAGGAACGCGGCGTCCCGGACCGACACGAGCGCGTCGGGCCGGCGCGCGCACGAGAGCGACAGCAGCGTCCGCGCCGTCATGCCGTCGAGCCGCCCGCGGACCTCGCCGCCCGTCGCGATGCGCTCGGCGACGCGCCGCCTGCCCCGCAGGACCTCGTGCACCCGCTGCACGAAGGCCGCGGCGCTCTCCTCCTTGCGGAGGTAGCCGTCGGCCTGGGCGCCGAGCTCGCGGAGCCGCTGGAGCAGGTCCTCCTTCCAGGAGAGCAGGATGACCGGCACGTCGCGCAGCGCGACGTCGCGCTTGAGCGCGCGGCAGAGGGCGAAGCCGTCGAGCCGCGGCATCAGCACGTCGCTCACGACAAGGTCCGGCGTCGTCTGGTACGCGAGGTCGAGCGCCCGCGCGCCGTCGTGCGCCTCGTGCACGTTCGCGCCTGCGGCCCGGAGCACGCCGGCGAGGAACCACGTCACCGCCGGATCGTCGTCCGCCACCACGATGTCGAGCGCGTCGAGCCCCGCGTCGCCCGGCGCCGCGCTCGATGCGATCGACGCGCTGATCGTGCGCGCCGGCGACTTCGCGCGGATCTCGCTGTGCAGCCGCGAGCGCTCGCCCTCGGGCGCGCTCGGCGCGATCATCCACGGGGCGAGCGGCAGCGCGCCCTCCGGCCCGTTCGGCGAGAACCGCACGCCGCCCTGCGAGCGGATCGTCACGAGATCGCGGATGCGCGCCACCGCGCCCCAGAGCGCCGCGAGGACCTCGGCGCCGTCGCCGAGATCGACGTGCTCCCCGCGGCTCCTCGGCTCGGCGGCGTCGCAGAGGCCGCGGCGAAGCTCCTCGGCGAGGCGCGCCCCGAGCTCGTCGAGGTTGACGGCCCCGAGCGGCCCGCGCGCGGCGCGCGCGGTCTCAGCGCGCACGCAGGCCACCGCTGCCTCCGCGGCGGCGCGCCGGAGCGCGTCCGGCGACACGGGCTTCGGCAGCGCGCGCGCGGCGCCGAGCGCCACGTAGGGAGCCGCGTCCTCGGGCCGCGCGAAGCGGCCGACGGCGACGACGGGGACCAGGTCGGTCAGCGGATCGGCGGCCAGCGCCTCCGCCAGCCCGCGCGCGCCCGGCATGTCCGCGTCGAGCAGGACCAGATCCGGAGCGAAGGCCCGCGCGAGATCGATCGCCGTCTCCACGTCGTCGGTCCGCTCGACCTCGAACGACGGCCCGACGTCGGCGCTCGCCGAGTCGAACGCCTCGGCGAGCGGCGCGGCGCCCACGACGAGGACCGTGATCGGCGCGTCGATCGACGCGACCGGCGCGGCCTCGGGCGCCTCGGCGGGGGGCGCCTGCTCCGCGCCGCGCGTCGAGGACGCGCGCGCTTCCTCTTCCTCCTCGAGCGAGAGCGGCTCGGCGGCGAGCGCGCGGCCGTTGCTCACGCCCGCGATCCACGTCGTGGCCTGGCCCTTGGCCACACCCGCGCCATCCGGCCGCGCGCTGGCGCTGCGTGCGTTCGGCTGATCCGCGGCAGCGCGCGCGCGGGGCGGCGCCGGCGCCTGCTCACCCATGGCCGACTGCCCCCAGGCCAGGGCGGGCAGCTCCTCGAGCAGCTTCCGGAGGGCCGCCGCGGCCTCGCCGCTGAGCCGCGCGCCGTTCGCGGCGACGAGCTGCGACTCCCCTTCGGCGAGCCGCTCGGCGACCCGCACGAAGCGCAGGAGGCGCGCCCCCGCGCCGAGCGAGTGCATGCGCCGCTTCAGCTCCTCGACGAGCCGCGGCGCATCGCCGTCTGCCTCGATCCGCCGGACCATCTCGCGGAGCTCCGCCACGCGGCGACCCAGGTTCGCCACGAACTCGGCGCGCGCTCCGCCCAGCCGCTCGTGCCGAGCCTCGCTCGCTGGATTGCTGCGCGGCCCCGCGTGCTCCACTGCCGTCGATCCTACGCCCATTGGCGGTCCCGTATCACAGGAGGATCGGACACCCGAACTTCTCGGCGATCGCGCCCCCGCGCCCGTGGCTCCCGGCCGCGCGCCGGCGCCCCAAGGTCACCTCACGGCGGCCCCAGCTCGGCGGCGATCTGCTCCCGGACCCATGCGCCGGCGGCGCGCGTGCCGAGCGTGCCGCCCACATCGACCGTGCACATCCCCTGGTCGAGCGCCAGGGAGACCCAGCGCTCGATGCGGCGCTCTTCCTCGGGCCACCCGAGGTGAGCGAGCAGCAGCCCCGCGGTGAGCATCGCCGCGAACGGGTTCGCGATGTCCTTGCCGGCGAGCGGCGGCGCCGACCCGTGCACTGGCTCGAACAGCGCGACCCGCGCCGGATCGGACGCGTGCACGTTCGCGCTCGCCGCCATGCCGAGCCCCCCCTGCAGCGCCGCGCCGAGATCGGTCACGATGTCGCCGAACAGGTTGTTCGTCACGATCACCTGGAATTGCGCGGGATCCTGGATGACGTACAGGCAGAGGGCGTCCACGTAGACGTGGTTCGACTGGATCTCCGGATACTGGGCGCGCACCTCGTGGAAGACGCGCAGCCAGAGCTCGTGCGCGTGCCGCATCGCGTTCGACTTGTCCGCCATCGTGACCCGCGTCCGGCCGTTCGCGCGCGCGTAGTCGAACGCCGCGCGGATGATCCGCTCGACGCCCTTCCTCGTATTTACGTCCTCATTGATCGCGACCTCGTCGGGGGTGCCGCGTTTGAACTGCCCGCCCATCCCGACGTAGATCCCCTCGGTGTTCTCGCGGAACACCACGAAGTCGATGTCCTTCGCCGTGCGGCCTTTGAGCGGCACCAGCCGGTCCGACAGCGCGCGGACGGGCCTCACATTGGCGTAGAGGTCGTAGCCGAAGCGCATGCCGAAGAGGATGTCGCGCGCGTGCTCCAGGTTGGGCACACGGGGATCACCCAGGGCGCCGAGCAGCACCGCCGAGCACTCGCGCTGGATGGCGATCTGGATCTGGTTCGGGAAGGTCGTCCCGTCGCGCAGGTACCGGTCGGCGCCGAGATCGAGCTCCCAGAGGTCGATCGGCAGCCCTGCCCGTTCCTGATAGAGCTCGAGCAGGAGCTTCGCCTCGGCGATGACGGACGGGCCGATGCCGTCACCGCCGATGATCGCGATTTTCTTCTTCTTTTTGGCTGCCACGAGGTCGCGCTCCCGGTCAGCCGAGCGCGCGTTCGACCGGCACGTACTCCAGCCGGTGGGCCGCTGCGACGGGGCCGTAGGTCACGTGGCCGCCGTGGGTATTGATGCCGAGGGCGACCGACCTGTCGGCCTTGGCCGCGGCGACGATGCCCTGGTTGGCGATCGCCACCGCGTAGCCGATCGTCGTGTTCGTGAGCGCCCAGGTGCTCGTGTGCGAGACCGCGCCCGGCATGTTGGCGACGCAGTAGTGAACGACCCCGTGCACCTCGTAGGTAGGGTTGTCGTGGGTCGTCGGGCGGCAGGTCGCGATGCACCCGCCCTGATCCACGGCGACGTCGACGACGACCGTCCCTCTCTCCATGCGGCGGATGTGCTCCTCGGTCACGAGCTGGGGCGCCTTGGCGCCGGGCACGAGCACCGCGCCGACCACGAGATCGGCGCGCTCGCACATCATCTCGATGTTCTCCGCGTTGGAGTAGAGCGTCTCGATCGCGCCCCCGAACACGTCTTCGAGGTAGCTCATCGTCTCGGCGCGGACATCGAGCACGGTGACCTGCGCCCCCATCCCGACCGCGATGGTCGCTGCGTTCCGGCCGACCACGCCGCCGCCGAGGATCGCCACGCGGCCGCGCCGCGTCCCCGGCACGCCGCCGAGGAGCACGCCCTTGCCGCCCCGCTCTTTCTCCAGGCACGAGGCGCCGACCTGAACGGCCATCCTGCCGGCCACCTCGCTCATGGGCCGCAGCAGCGGCAGCGAGCCGTCCTCGTGCTGGATGGTCTCGTACGCGATGCCTGTCACGCCTCGCTTGGCGAGCTCCCGCGTGAGATCCGGCTCGGCGGCCAGGTGCAGGTAGGTATAGAGGAGGAGACCCTGGCGAAAGTGGCCGTACTCGGCGGGGAGCGGCTCCTTCACCTTCACGACCATGTCGGCGCTCCACGCTTCCGCTGCCGACCTCGCGATGAGGGCGCCCGCGCGTCCGTAGGCTTCGTCGGAGATCCCGCTGCCTTCGCCGGCGCCGGACTCCACGAGGACCTTGTGCCCGTGCCCGACCAGGGCCCGGACTCCCGCGGGCGTCATGCCGACGCGGTACTCACGTGTCTTGATCTCCTTGGGGACTCCGATAAGCACGATCGCGCTCCTCTCCTCGCCGAACTGCTGAAGCGAGGCGTGTGCGACGATAGCAGAAACCTGCCCTCGCAACGCCGTGAGCCACCGAGTCAAACGCCGGTTTCCGAGGCGAGAAACCCGGAAGATCCGTTCTGAAGCTACGTTTTCGTCGGCTGGTCACACGCCCGCGGCGGCCTCGAGCGCGGCGCGGACGAGCAGCGTGATCTGTCCCGGCGAGGCGAGATCGAGCGGCCCCATCATGGCCTCTGCGTCGAGCAGCAGGAGCTCCAGAGCCTCGCAGTGCGCTGCCAGCGCGTCCTCACCGCCGTCGCCGAGCCGGACGACCGCGGCCGCGCCGTGCAGAGCGAGCGGCCAGGCTGGCGCGAAGCTCTCCTCGATGGGGAGGCCGACCAGCGCGAGCTCGACGCCGTCGCCGAGCCGGATCACGCCGAGCGGCCTCGGGATCGCCGCCTGCGGCGGAGGCTCGGCGGGGACGATGGCGTCTCCGATGCGGCGGACCGCATGAGAGAGCGTCGCCATGCGGCGCGTGCTTGCGGCGATGACGAGGTGGGGCGGCGAGGCGAAGCCGGGCCGGGCCAGACGGGTCACCAGGGACCGGAGGACCGGAAGGTGCTCCGACGGCGCGAACGGCGTCGTGAGGTCGGCGAGCGAGATGCGGCGGATCTTCCCGGAGGCCGTGAGCTCCATCAGGACCTCGAGGATCAGGAGATCCGGCCCGCTGATCTCGTCGAGCAGCTCGTCGAGGTTGTGCGGCATCTGGAGCAGCGCCGCCAGCTTCTCGGCCACGGCCGCGCGCTCCGCCGGCTCCCCGAGGGGCGCCGGCGGTGAGGTCGTCGGGGTGCGCAGCGCCTCGAGCCTGAACGCGGCCGGCTCCGCGGCGCGGAGCGTGGGCGGCGGCGGCATCGACCCGCCGCGGTTGCCCTTCACGTCGCTGGCCGGCATCGGCGGGGCGGTGAAGTCGGGCAGCGAGGTCATGGCGCTCGCCAGGGGCGCGGCGCTCCCTCGGTCCGCCGCGGCGCTGTCGCCGAAGGTCGCGTCGACGCTGAACGTCTCGTGGTCCGGGAGCGGGGACAGGTCGAGATCGTCGCTAGCGGGCTCGGTCACCAGGAAGGCCTCACCGGCCGGCGCGAGCTCGGATCGCCGGCGCTGGACCTCATCGACCTGGCGGAGCGCTTCCATCAGGAGGCGCGAGGTCGGCGCCATGATGCGGCGCGCGCTCGCCGGTTCGCCGGGTGAGAACGCGAAGTGTCCGTCCCGCTCGCCGAGCAGCCGGTAAAGCGCCTTCTCCCCCTCGAGGCGGCGGTAGACGGCATCGATCACCTCCCCCGCCGAGAGCCGCAGCTCCCCTGCCCCGGTCGGCGTGGTGATGCCGAGGATGCCGCTCCGGCGGTTCATCGCGAGCAGCTGGAGCAGGTCGACGAGCGGGACCTGCTGGAGGTCGCCGCGGATCTCCTGCGGCACCGTCGGCTTGGAGCCGCGCGGCGACGCCTCGGTGATCCGCGAGACGATGTGATCGACGTCGCCCCGCAGGACCTCGTCGAAGCCCAGATCGCCCTCGGCGCCGTCGACGAGGAAGAGGATCGGGGTATCGGCGAGGTCGGGGACGGCGGCAAACGCGTCCGCGAGCGCGTTGTCCTCGTCGAGCGCCCTGGCGGCGAGCACGACGTCGGGCCGGCGCTTGAACGCCTGCTCCACGGCTTCGAACGCGCCGTTCGCGTTGGTCACGGTGAGACCACGCGCCCTGAGCGCCGACGCGAGCGCGCCGAGCGCGTCCACGTCCGAATCAACCAACAGCACCCTGCGAGACACTGGATCGGCGCCCTCCGAGCCAGCCGAAGACCCGCAGCCCGGCCGCGCGGCCGAGCCGCTCGGCGAGGAAGTCCGCGAGCAGCGGATCGGCGGCATGGATACCCTTCACGAACCCCCCCTGATTACGCCCTACCAGGGCATACGCGCCGTGCTCCGCGAGGACACAGAGCGCCTCGATGTCGTCGCACCCTGGCGAGGATCGGAGGTCGACGGTGTGCACCACCACGTCGTCGCGCGGCGAGGCCAGCTGCGCCTTGACCTGCGCTCCCAGGCTCAGCCCGTCGTGGTGAGCGACCAGCAGGAACACGGCGCCCCCGCGGAGCGCGTTCCTGACGACCGACGTCGCGAGCAGGATCGTATCGGATACCGACAGATCGAGCGCGCGGGGCGCCGAGATCGCGGAAGCTCCGCCGGCCGCGGGGGACTCCCGGACGAGGAGGCTGACGATCTCGCCGATGCTCCGCCGGTCCTGAGGGACGCGGTGGACGATCGAGGACTTGGTGGCGTCGGCGCGCCGCCGGGCGATGCGGAGCAGCTGAGCGAGGCTCTGGCCGTCCTGGGGGAAGGTGGCGACCCCGACGAGCAGGCCCTTCGGCAGGTACCCGGCCCGCTTCTCGCTCTCGGCGACGTGGGAGAGCATCCGTCGATGGCAGGCGTGGGCCTCGAGCGCGGCCGTCTCGGGCATGAGCAGGTGGAACTCGTTCTCGTCGACGCGGGCCAGGATGTCGGTGTCGCGCACGGCGCGGAGCAGGTGCTCGACGACCTGACCCGGGTTGTGCGTGTTCGCAGGGGGCGCCGGCGTGGTCCTCCAGAAAGCGAGGTCGCCTGGGCGCTCCGGTGCGACTGCTGCATCCGGCTCGATCACGATGGTCGCGATCGTGAACCGGCGGCCGTACCGCCTGGCCTTGTCGATCTCCCGGCCGGCGACGTCGACGTAGTAGGCAAACGAGTAGGCGCTCGACGCCGGATCCTTCATCGCGGCGCCGCCCGTCGAGCGTTCGCGCTCGCCGAGGAGGGCAAGCGCCGTCGTCGCCTGCGTGGCGAGCAGCTTGACGAGGCCGTCGAGGAGCGGGGCGCGCCGCGGGGTCGAGGCCGCGCTGTCCGGGCGCCTGACCGAAGGGAACGCGGAGCTGCGGCCGGGCTCCTTCTGGAGGAGGAGATGCCCCGCGGCGAGCTTGCGGAGCGCCAGCGGGACGACGATGAGCTGCTCGCGCCGGGCGAAATCGAGGATGTCCGTCTCGGTCCCGTAGGCGGGCGCGCGGTCGAGCGGCCCCATCGCCGCGGAGCGGACCAGCTCGCTGGAGCGTTCTCCGGCGGCCAGGTAGACGGCGGCCGCCGCCGCGCCCGTCGCCTCGACGAACACCTCGGCGAGCTGCTGAGCCGCCGCGTTGCGGTCGCGCGCATCGGCGAGCTCGGCCACGCGGGCGATCCACCCGGCAGCGCGCGCGCTGCGCGCGGCTTCCTGCTCGAGCTGCATCCGGAGAGCCCGCTCGGCGAAGCGCAGGCGCACCGAGCCGACGGCGTTCAGCACCTCGTCCCCACCGAGCGGCAGCAGGAAGAGCCCGGCGCCGCCGAGCGCGACCGCATGGGCGCCCGCCTCGAGCTCCGCCCTCGTCGCCAGCGCGAAGACGGTGGCCTCGGACGCGAGGGCTTTCAGGTGGTGGACCATGGCGAGGCCGGCCCCGTCCCCGAGCCCGACATCGATGAAGGCGACGTCGGGCGCGGCGGTCTCGGCGAGGACGATCCCCTCGGCGAGATCGCCGGCGAGCATCAGCTCATCGGACGTGATGACCCGCGAGAACAGCGTGCGAGTCGCCTCGTCGGCGATGACGGCGAGCACCTTGAGCGAGAACTCGCGGGCCGGCGCCCGGCCAGGACTCCAGACCCCCTCGAGCGAGGCGGTCACGCGATCACCACCTCGCCCGAGAACGCCCGGCGCGCTGGGCCTTGCATGAGCAGCTCCAGGGATCCGGGGGCGACGGTGATGCGCAGCGAGCCGCCCGGCAGCGCCAGGCGGAGAGGTGCTCCGTACGGCGCGCGGCCCTGGGCGCACGCCGCGGCCGCCACGGCGCAGGCGCCCGTGCCGCACGCCAGCGTGCGGCCCACCCCGCGCTCCCAGACGGTCACGTCGATGCGCGCGGCCTCGCCGTGGTCGGCCGGCCGAACGCGGCAGAACTCGACGTTGATGCCCTCGGCCGGCGTGGTCGCGACGATGGGCCCGAGCTCGTCGATCGCGTCCTCCGTGTAGGGATCGAACGTCACCGCGTGCGGGTTGCCGACGTCGACGCAGGCGAACCGGTGCTCCGCGCCGAGCGCTGTGACGACGAGCGTCTCGCCCATGCGGGCCCGGCCCATGCCGACGAGCACGTCGAAGCGATCGCCCGCCCGTGTGACCTCGCACCGCTTGTCACCGGCGTCGGTCGCGATGGTGAGCGCCTTCTGGGGGGTCCCCCGGGAGACGAGGTAGGCCGCGACGCAGCGGATCCCGTTGCCGCACATCTCGGGGCGGCTCCCGTCGGCGTTCCAGACCTGCATGCGCGGCTGCTCGCGATCGATCACGAGCACGCCGTCGGCGCCGATGCCGAACCGCCTGTCGCAGAGGCGCCGCGCCGCCTCGGCGGTCATCGGGACCGCCTCGACCAGGATGAAGTCGTTGCCAAGACCTTCCCACTTCTCGAACCGGACGACGTTTTCCTTCATCGCTTCGCCTCGGCGAGCCGCTTTCGCGCCTCGGCTTCCTTGAGCCCGCGGACGGCGACGACCTTGCTCCTGCCGCTCGCGCCGAGGGCGATCTGGACATCGCTCTGGCGCACGTCGAGCGCGCGCGAGAGCAGCTTGACGAGCTCCGCGTTGGCGGCGCCCTCCACGGGCGGCGCGGTCAACGACACGTCGAGCGCGCCCTCGCGCACCCCGACGATGGCCGAGCGCGACGACTTCGGGCGCACCTGGACCGAGATGCGGACGCCTTCGGCGCGCTCGGTGATCGCGAGGCGACTCCACTCGCCGACGGCGCCGCTCTCCTCGGGTTTGCTCATCTGGCCGGCGGCATCGTAGCGTATCTGGAGCTCACGCGTGGGTTCCCGCGAGGCGCGGTGATGTCGCTCTTCGGACGGCGCCGGCCATCGCGAATTTGCCGGTCGGCGGCCTGACCCGCTACTCTTTTCGCCCCGGCCGTGGGTCGGCTCGCGCAGTACGATCCGGCAGGTCGACTTGCATCAGCGGCGCTCGTTGTTCGCTGCTGATGTTCATTTCCGCGGTGGAGGCGTTGGACATGACTGATGAAGGAGAAGGGTCCGTGAACGCAACGCCCGGCCTCGCGAGGAGGTTGTGCGCGCTGGCGCTGCTCGCGACGTCGGGTGGCCTGCTCGGGTCTGCATGCGCCGACAACGAGAGCAGCGTGTTCATCCGCATGCGGATGGCAGAGACGGGGGACTGCAGCGTGAGCTGCGGCCCCAGCGAACCGTTCTGGACCGAGGATGCGGTGGACTCGGCCTATGCGGGCAGCCACAGCGCGCTGCTCCTGGTGGGCAACCAGATCGTGGAGCGCGGCGACCCCGACGTCCTCCGGACGGAGACATCCCGCGTCCAGCTCTACGAGGCCGAGGTCCGTGTCGCTGACATCGAGGGCAACGACGTGACGCCGGGCTACGTCGTTCCGATCACCGGCACGGTCGACCCGGGTTCGTCCGGCGACCCGGGCTACAACTGCACCGAGGTCCTCCTGATCGACGGCGCCACGATGGACACCTTGCGCGGGCAGGCCGCGCAGCTCCGGCGCGATATCCAGGTGTGGGCGACGGTGGTGTTGCGCGGCAGGACGCTGGGCGGCCAGGAGGTCGAGACCACGGAGTGGACCTACCCCGTCAGGGTCTGCTTCGCCTGCAGCCGGTGCGTCGACACGTCTCCGCCGGACTGCTGCTACAGCTCCGCGAACGAGGAGTGCGAGGACGCCAAGGAGCTCGAGGGCGCCTGCCCTGGCGCCCGGGGCCCTCAGGACTGTCGTGACCTCGGTCAGCCCTGCGCCGATCACATCGCAAGCTTCGGCCTGTAGAGCGCTCACCGCAGGCCCGAGCCGCCGTCACCGCGCCGGTCTGGCGCGGTGCACGGGGGCTGCTTCGGGCGACGGCCCTTTCGCAGCCTCGAAGAGGTAGACGAACGGAAGGGCGAGCAGCGCGAGATCGAGCTGCGCCGCGAGGACGACCGCGGTCTCCTTCGAGCCGCCGAGCCCGAACCGCCCCTGGGCGAGCAGCCCTGTGCTCATCCCGTAACGCGAGTGGAAGTTGTAGCTGCGTCCACCCCAGAAGATGGCGGCGGCGATCCCTGGCTCCACGCCGCGGGCGTCGTCGCTCCACCGGCCGTAGGCGCCGGTGAAGAGGACCAGAGGGAACGAGTCGTGGATGGGCACGAGCACGGAGACGCCCGCGCCGGTCTGGATCTCATCGAACGCGTGGGTGAGCACCTCGGCGTAGGGACCGACGCCGAAGTCGTCGTTGGCAGCGCGGCCGAACAGGACATCCCCGCGCAGCCCGAGGTGGAAGACCGTGGAGTCCCACAGCTGGCGATCGAGGCCGACGCCGGCAAGGCCAACGGTGACGCCGGCGCTCGCCTGGGGCTCGGCGCGGGCTGTGCCGTGGAGGAGAACGGCTCCGAGGAGCGCGGCAACCAAGGCAGCTGGGCGGCCCGCGGTGGCCATGATGGAGCGATGCTACAGGGCGCTGGCGGGGAGCGCGCCTGAATTCGGCTGCACGGAGCCCCGCCCTGCATGAGGCTCTCCGGAGTTCATTTTCGGTGCGTCGCGTGCGTCGCGTGCGTCGCGTGCGTCGCGTGCGTCGCGTCCGTCGCGGGTGAGTCCCTCCGTTCGCACCACGCAGCCCGCCCTGCGCGCCCGCTGGCGTTCATGGTAGCGTCCGGGGGCAATGGCGCGACGCACAGTGCAGCTGCGGGTAGGAGGTCAGACCTACCGCGTGGTGACGTCCGCGAGCGACGAAGAGCTCCAGCGGCTCGCCGCGGTCGTCGATCAGAAGCTCGCTACCGTTGTGCCCGCCGGCCGCGCCGTGACTCCCCAGGCCATGTTGCTCGCCGCCATCGCGCTCGCGCACGATCTCGAGCAGGAGCGGACCCGGGCGTCGGTCATCGCGGGGCGCGCGCGGGACGCATTTGGCCGTATCCTGCAGCGGGTCGACGCGGTCCTCGGCGCCGGTCCCGAGTCGCCCTCGTCCAGCGGAGCGAACGACAGCACGCGCTGAGCTGGAGTGCCCGTACCTGGCGGGGTCCCCTCTGAGCGGCCCTGCCGCTGTCTGGAGATGGCATGCCTGCACCCATGGATGAAGCTTTCCAGGCCCTCGACCCCACGCCTGGAGGCATGAACGCTCTTCGCCATCTCCAGGACGAGCTCTCCGAGATGGAGCGCGCCGGCTTGCTTCGCACGCCGCCTGCTGCCCCGGCTTCCGACCGGCTGCTGGTCCTGTGCTCCAACGACTACCTCGGCTACGCCGGGCTCGCCTTGCCTTCCGAGGTCGGGACCGCGAGCGGTGCGGGGGCGTCCCGCCTGGTGAGCGGGACCCACGAGGCCCACCTGATGGCCGAGAGAGAGATCGCCGCCTGGCTGGGCGTGGAAGCGACGTTGCTGTTCTCCTCGGGGTATGCGGCGAACGTCGGCACCGTCGCTGCGCTGGCCAGGCCGGGAGATGTCGTCGTGTCGGACGCGCTGAACCACGCGTCGCTCATCGACGGATGTCGTCTCTCCGGCGCGACCGTCGAGGTGGTGGGCCATGTCGACGTGGAGGCGGTGGAGAGCGCCCTCGTGCGGGCCAGGGGCGCGCGCCGCCGGTGGGTGGTGACCGAATCGCTCTTCAGCATGGATGGCGACACCCCCGACCTCGGCCGCCTCCGTGAGCTCTGCGATCGTCACGATGCCGCGTTGATCGTGGACGAGGCGCACGCCCTCGGTGTCTTCGGACCGCGCGGGGCTGGCCTCTGCGCCGAGGCCGGGGTTCGCCCCGACGTGCTCATTGGCACGCTCGGCAAGTCGCTCGGGCTCCACGGCGCCTTCGTCGCGGGCTCGTCGACCTTGCGAACCTACCTGTGGAACCGCGCCAGGAGCTTCGTTTACTCGACCGGCATCAGCCCTGTGGTGGCGCTCGCTGCGGTGGAGCGGGTCCGCCGCGCCGCCGCGGACGACCCGGCTCGGGCGCGTCTGGCGATGATCACCCACCGGCTTCGCTCTGGTCTGCTGACGCTGGGAGCCGAGCTGCTTCCTGGCTCCTTGGGCCCGATCCTCCCCTGGCTTCTGAAGTCGCCGGGGGCCGCGGTGGAGATGTCTCGGCGCCTCGCGAGCGAGGGCGTCCTCGTCCAGGCGATCCGGCCACCGACGGTGCCGGCGGGTACGTCGCGGCTCCGTATCGTGGCGAACGCGTCACTCTCCGAGTCGGACGTCGAGCGTGCCCTCGCAGGATTCCGGGAGGCGATGCGATGAGGGAACATCCTGTTTCACGTGAAACAGGACGGATCCGGGTCGCCGTGGTCGGAACCGGCACCGGGGTGGGCAAGACGCACGTGTCGGTCGCGCTGGTCGCAGCGCTGGCAGCTCGCGGCGATAAGGTCTGCGGCTTGAAGCCCATCGAATCGGGCATCGACGGCACCTCGACGACCGACGCCGAACAGCTGGCGCTCGTCAGCTCGGTCCAGCCCGAACCAGCCCCCTACCGCTTCGCTGAACCGCTCTCCCCTCACCTGGCAGCGCGCCGTTGCGGACACGCCATATCGCTGGACGTCGCCACCGCGTGGGTCGACAGGCAGTCCGCTCCCCTCGCGGTCGTGGAGAGCGCCGGCGCGCTCCTCTCCCCGCTCGGACCAGGACTGACGAACGCAGACCTCGTGCGCGCACTCTCGCCCGATGCCGTCGTCTTGGTCGGCCTCGACCGGCTAGGCATCCTTCACGAGGTCGCTTGCTGCACGCTCGCCCTTCGCGCGCTCGCCCCTGGTCTTCCGCCAGCCGTGATCGTGCTGAACCCGCCGACAGTGCCCGATGCATCCACCGGCACGAACGCGGGGGAGCTCGCTGCGCTCGGCATTGCTTCCGGCGCTGTCGTGATGCCGCGCGCCGCTCCAACAGCGCCGGCATCGCTCGCCGCGGCGCAGATCGCCCTGGCGCGCCTCGCCCTTTCGTAGCGAGACGTCGTCACGTTCAAGGGGTGACCAGCCCCGAGGTTGTGAGAAATCAAGCCGAGCTACCGGACCCGAGTACCCGGTCCTGAGCTCCGGCCCGAGGCCCCCACCCGGCGGGTTCGCAGGACTTGCGACGGATCGGTGCGCGTCGTCAGGAAGCGCCGGTGACGACGCGACCCCGCTCCAGCACGAGACGGGCGGCCGCTCGCTCCCGGAAGACCTCCGGCTCGTGGGACACCACGACCACCGCGGCGCCCCGCGCCACCTCCGCGTCCACGACCGCGAGCAGCCGCGCCACCCCTGCGCGGTCGAGGCCCGTGGTCGGCTCATCCAGCAGCACCAGCGAAGGCTGGTGCACCAGGGCTCTCGCGAGCGCGATTCGTTGTCGCTGGCCGCGCGAACACGTGCGGAGCGGCCTCAGCGCAAAGCTCCCGAGCTCGAAGCGCTCCTCCGCATGACGCCACGCCTCGTGCGCGTCGAGCCCGTGGAAGCCGGCCGCCAGCTCGACGTTCTGCCGACCGGAGAGGTCCGGGTACGCCAGCGACTCGTGGGACAGCCAGCCGATGGTGCCGCGCGCCGTCCCGACATCGTCGCCCAGCGGCTCGTAGTTCACCGCGCCCGACGTGGGACGGATCACGGTCCCGAGGATCCCGAGTAGCGTCGACTTGCCCGACCCGTTCGCCCCCTCGATGAGCGTCAATCGCCCTGCCTCGATCGTCGCGTTCACCCCACGCAACGCCGCCGTTGCTCCGTAGGTCTTCACGACGCCACGAGCCACCACGCGCTCGATCGTCCTCACAGCGCTCACCTCGTTCCTGCGCTCGCGTTCCCGTCAGCCCTTGTCGCCGCCTCGAGCGCGACCTTCGCCCTGAACGACCGTGGTGATGTCCTCCGGGAACGCTGGCGGATCAACGACAGTCGCCTCGGAATCGTCGGAGAGCTCCGCTCCCGCCTCGAGCGGACTCAACGACGGAATCGTCGGTCGATCTTCCGACTCATCGTCTCGAGACTGCCCGTCATCCGTCTCCGCGACCGGCTCGCTCGGTCTGCGCACAGCGCCACCGTCGGACGACCGCAGCGACCGCACGCCATGAGGGACCTGCAGCCCTCTGCTGTTGCGGTCCGCCGTCTGCGGTCCCTTCCTCGCCGCCGCCTCTGTGCCGAGAGCGTCCGCCAGGACGACTCTGCCAGGGTCACTCTCGTGCTCGCCCTCTCCGAGCCGAGCGAACCTCATCGTGCCGTCGTCGGACTGTTCGTCGACGACATTCTGAACGGCAACGCGCTCCAGCCGGCGCTTCTGTGACACCGGCACCTTGTTCTTGAACCGCCGCAGCCCTTCCAGGAACTCCCGCGCGCTCTGGAATCGTTCATCCCGCGCCTTCGCCAGGGCGCGATCCACGAGGCGCGAGAGGCCGGGCGGAATCGTCGGATCGAGCTCCGTCATCGGCCGGTGCCACAGCGTGAGAATCTGGACGAGCAACGCATTGTAGTTGCGGGCCACGAATGGGCGCTGGCCTGTCAGCGCCTCGTACAGGATCACGCCCGCAGCCCACAGATCGAGCCGGCGGTCAAGCTCCGCGTCCCCCCGTGCCTGCTCGGGCGCCATGTAGTACGGCGTGCCCATCACCATGCCGGTGCGGGTCAGATCCGTCAGCGCCCCATCCATGCCCGAGGCCTGGGAGATGCCGAAATCGAGCAGCTTGGCCACCGGCAACATGCCGGCGCGCTCCGAGAGGAAGATGTTCTCTGGCTTCAGATCACGGTGGACGACCCCGCGATCATGCGCCGTCACCAGCGCCGAGAGCACCTGAAGCATGATGTCGACGAGCTCGCTCGGCGGAACGACACCACAGCGCTCGATCCGCTGCGCCAGCGTCTCCCCGTGGAGACGTTCCATCACGAGGTAGGGACTGCCGTCAGGGAGCCACCCCATATCGTACACTTCACAGATGTTGGGATGACCGATCCGCCCGGCGACCCGCGCCTCGTGCTCCAGCCTCGAGATGGCCTCGCGCTTCTGGGTCTCCCGCGGATGCATCACCTTGACAGCGACCAGCCGCCCGATCTGGAGGTGCTCCGCCTCGTACACCGCGCCCATGCCGCCCTCCCCGATGATGGCGGTGACCGCGTACTTGTCGCCGATCACGTGGCCGAGCAGCGAGCGCCCGGAAGAGGTCGGGCTCACGCCGCGGCTCCCGGGCCACGCCGGCGTCCGCGAGCCCGCCACGGCAGACGGCGGAGCGCGCGACGCAAGAGCCCGCTGCTCCGCACCTGGCGCCAGCGCGCCGCGCACCGATGAGCTCGGCGCCACACCGGCCGGCCACCTCAGCAACGGCGGCGCCACCCTCGACGAAGGATGCGCTGAGGGCCGATGGCTCGGCAGCAACGGAGCCGCGCCAGCGCGAGCGCCCGCGCGCGACGGCGGCGGATCGCTCGGAGCGACGACCAGCCCGGTCGCCGGACACACGACCACCGCGAGATCGTGGTGGCTACCGCAGTGGATGCACCGCACCGAACTCAAGTCCGTACAATTTGAAATACTCCATCCAGGTGCTGCTCGGAACTGCACAGCGCATCGGGGCAGAGCACGCAGGTAACGCTCGGTTCCACATCACCCCGCACGCCCCCTGGGGGATCCTTGGGGATAACCCCGCCGGCAACCCTGGGGGCAAAACGGGGGAGATCGGCCATCCGCCAGCTCTCCCCTGTCCACCTACCCCTGAGGACGGTCCATTTACCCCAGGGCGTCCGCTTCTAACTCGTTGGATTCGTTGCGCATTCTGAGTTATCCCCGCCCTCCACAACGCCTACGACGAAGACGATGTCTTTATCTATCTATTTCATGGAAAGAAGAGGCGTTGCGCAAGGTCACGCGAGCGCTCATTTCCAGCGCACCCCCGGGCGATAACCCTGCTAAAGGGAGCGACTCCGGAGTCGGCTATGGACCTTGTGATCCCCAAGAAAGATCTGCTTCGCCTCGTCGCGCGCTGCCAAGGCGTGGCGGACAAGAAGAGCGCGATGCCCGCGCTCGCCAACGTCCTGCTCGCCGCCGAGGGCAACGCGGTCCGCGTCGCCGCGACCGACCTGTACCTCGGCGTGACCGGCCAGACCCACGCGGACATCAAGACCGGCGGCACCGTCGCCGTCCCGGCCAGGGACCTGCTGGAGCGCGTGAAGGCCATGCCCGATGGTCCGATCCAGATCACCACCACCGAGGGCGCGCACACGTCGCTCAAGGCCGTGGGATCGCCCCGGCGCTACACGCTCCCCGGGCTCCCCGGCTCGGAGTTCCCGCAGCTGCCCGCCCCGGCGGTGGACGCGCCCTCGCTGGAGCTCCCCGTCGAGCAGCTCGCGCTCCTGATCACCCGGACCCACTTCTCGATCTCCACCGACGAGACCCGCGCCCACGTGAACAGCGCCCTGTTCGAGTGGGCCGGCGATCGCGTCAGGATGGTGACCACCGACGGCCATCGCCTCTCCAAGATGGAGGCGACCGTGTCGGGAAGCTCCGCGACGGCCACCATGCTCATCCCGCTCAAGGCGATCACGGAGCTCCGCCGCCTCGCCGAGGAGGCGCGCGCCGAGAAGGAGACCCCGATGGTCGCCATCACCCAGAGCGGGCCGAACGCCTTCTTCAACATCGCCGGGATGCAGTTCTCGGTGAAGCTCGTCGACGCGCAGTTCCCGCCCTACCAGCAGGTCATCCCGTCCGTCACCGAGCGCTCGGTCCGCGCCCCCCGCGTCGCGTTCGCCGAGGCCCTGCGCGCCATCGCGCTCGCCGCCAACGACCGCACCGGCGGCGTCAAGCTGTCGATCGCGCCGGGGACGCTCCGGATCACCAGCGAGAGCCCCGACACCGGCGCCGGCTTCGACGAGGTGGCCGTCGACTACAGCGGACCCGAGGTCACCATCGGCTTCAACGCCAAGTACTTCCTCGACGTGCTCGCCTCGATCGACGACGAGGAGGTCATCCTCGGCATCTCCGGCGAGCTCGACCCCGCCGTGATCCGGCCCGGCAGCGAGTCGAACCAGCAGAGCTACGTCGCCGTCATCATGCCGATGCGGATTTGAGCGCGCCCTCCGACGAGCTCCAGGGGCCCTCCCCGAGCCTCCTCCTCGAGCGGCTCCACATCCGCGAGTTCCGGAACCTCGGCCGCGTCGACGTCGAGCCCGCGCCGCGCATCAACGTGATCGCAGGCAACAACGGGCAGGGCAAGACGAGCCTGCTCGAGGCGATCTACTTCGCCGCGACCTCGAGGAGCTTCCGCACCCACCGGCTGGCCGAGCTGGTCCGCCACGGCGCCCCCATCGCGAGCGCGCGCGCGCGCTTCGTCGAGCGCCGGGACGCGCTGCAGCCGCTCGCGCGCGAGCAGACCGCCGCCGTGGAGAACAAGCGGTGCGTCGTGCGCATCGACGGCAACCGGCCCCCGAGCCTGGCGAGCTTCGCGACGCGATCGCCGGTCGTCGCCTTCCACGCGGAGGAGCTCGCGCTGTCCACCGGGCCCGCGAGCGCGCGGCGCACGCTGCTCGATCGCCTGGCGCTCTTCATGGACCCGCAGAGCGCCGACCACCGGGCCCGCTATGCGCAGGCGCTCCGCGCGCGCCACGAGCTGCTCCACCGCGGCGGGGGCGCGCAGGCCCAGGCGAGCGCCGAGCTCGACGCGTTCGAGGCGCTCTGCGCCCTCCATGGCGCGGCGCTGACCCGCGCCCGCGAGGCCGCCGTCCAGGCGCTGGCGCCGGAGCTCACGCACGCCTTCGCCCGCATCGCCGCGCCCGACCTGACCCTGGTCGCACGGTACGCGCCGGGCGGCAGCAGCGACGCCGAGCAGGCGCGCGAGGCGCTGCGCGAGCAGCGCCGCCGCGACGCGCACCGGCCGAGCGCAGGCTACGGCCCCCACCGAGACGACCTGCTGCTCGAGCTCGACGGCCACCCCGCCCGCGTTGTCGCCTCCCAGGGCCAGCACAGGGCCCTCACGCTCGCGCTCAAGGCAGCAGAGACCGCTGCCATCGCTTCCGTCCGGGGCGTAGAACCTATCCTTTTGCTCGACGACGTGTCGAGCGAGCTCGATCCCGACCGGACCACGGCGCTGTTCATGTTCCTCGGAATGGCGCGCGGACAGGTATTCCTGACGACCACGCGGCGCGATCTCATCGTCACGCCGGGCGTACCTTCCTCGGAGCGGCGCGATTTCCACGTCGAAGGCGGCGCGGTCGGCTGACGTTCGTCGCGCGCGCGCCGCTGCCGGGCGCGCCGCTGCCGGACGTGCGCGGCGCGCGGCGCGCGCGATGGACGAACGTCCGCCGACCGCGCCGCGACCGCCGTCAACCGCGTTGATCCTGGCCCCGGAGCGCGCGAGTTGGGATGCTCCGGACGCGCCCGCGACGGGCACCGAAAATACGGTGTTACGAGCCTTCCGGACCCGGCGAAACGCTTGCCCGAGCCCCTGATTTCGGCTACATTTCCGCAGTCTTTACGGGGCATCGACGGGCGGTCCGCACATGAACGCTCGTGGCCCCGGAATCGATCCGGCGTCGCGGCCGCGGCGCCCGGGTCTCACCAGACGAGCTGCCATCGAGCCGGCCCCTCCACTGCAAGAACTCCGGCAATCCGAGCGGTCTCCGCCGCTCTGCGCCCCCGGTGAGAGGCGGCGGGCGCGCCACCAGGACCGAGATGACGGAACCCACCCTGAGCCAGCCGACCGACCTCACCAAGGCGTCGTATGACGCCCACAGCATCACGGCGCTCGAAGGCCTTGAAGCGGTGCGAAAGCGACCCGGCATGTACATCGGCGATGTGCACGACGGATCGGGGCTCCACCACCTCGTCTGGGAAGCCATCGACAATGCGGTCGACGAGCACCTCGCCGGCGCCTGCACGGAGATCAGGGTCACCGTCCACTTCGACGGCTCGGTGTCGATCGAGGACAACGGCCGCGGGATCCCGGTCGGGATGCACGCCAAGGGCGTGAGCGCGGCAGAGGTCGTCATGACCGTCCTCCACGCCGGCGGCAAGTTCGACAACTCCAGCTACAAGGTCTCTGCGGGCTTGCACGGCGTCGGCGTGAGCGCCGTGAACGCCGTCTCCGAGTGGCTGAAGCTCGAGATCAAGCGCGAAGGAAAGCTCTGGTTTCAGGAGTACGCCCGGGGCGTGCCGAAGGCGCCGCTCAAGGGGATAGGCGTGACGGACAAGACGGGGACGAAGCTCACCTTCAAGCCCGATCCGCTCGTCTTCAGCACGGTCGAGTTCAGCTTCGACATCCTCGCGAGCCGCCTGCGCGAGCTCGCGTTCCTGAACGCCGGGCTCGTCATTCACCTCCACGACCAGCGCCCCGACGGGAGAGCGGAGATCTACGAGTACAAGGGGGGCATCTCCGAGTTCGTGTCGCTCCTCAACAAGACCAAGGAGCCGATTCACGACGACGTGATCAGCTTCGTGTCGCAGCATGAGGCCGGCGCCACAGGCGACGGCGCGAACGGCCGCGGCAGCTCCGCGACTCCGCCGGTCGGCGTGGAGGTCGCGCTACAGTGGAATGGCTCCTATACGGAAGCCATCTTCTGTTACACGAACAACGTCCACAACAAGGATGGCGGCACCCACCTCACCGGGCTCCGCGCCGCGCTCACGAAGACGATCAACAACTACGGGAGCGCGCACAACCTCTTCAAGGAGCTGAAGCAGGGCCTGCAGGGCGAGGACGCGCGTGAGGGCCTGACGTGCGTGCTCAGCATCAAGCACCCGGACCCGTCGTTCGACTCGCAGACGAAATCCAAGCTCGTGTCGAGCGAGGTCAAGGGCATCGTCGAGGCCGCCGTCAGCGACAAGCTCGGGCAGTACTTCGAAGAGAACCCCCAGAGCGCGAAGAAGATCATCGAGAAGGCGGTCGTCGCGGCGAAGGCGCGCGAGGCGGCCCGCAAGGCGCGCGAGGTGATCCGCAAGGGCTCGCTCGACGTGACCTCGCTCTCGGGCAAGCTCGCCGATTGCCAGTCCAAGGACCCGGAGAAGAGCGAGATCTACATCGTCGAGGGTGAGAGCGCCGGCGGCAGCGCCAAGATGGGGCGCGACCGGCACTTCCAGGCGATCCTCCCGCTGAAGGGGAAGATCCTGAACGTCGAGCGCGCGCGGCTCGACCGCATGCTGAGCTCCGCCGAGGTCGGCACGCTGATCACCGCCCTCGGCTGCGGGATCAACGACGCCGGCGGCTTCGAGATCGACAAGCTCCGCTACCAGAAGATCATCCTGATGACGGACGCCGACGTCGACGGTTCCCACATACGCACGCTGCTGCTGACCTTCTTCTTCCGGCAGATGCCGGAGATCATGGAGAAGGGGTACCTGTTCATCGCGCAGCCGCCGCTCTACCGCGTGCGCAAGGGCAAGCGGGACCTGTACCTGAAGGACCAGGGCGCCCTCGACGAGTTCCTCGTGGGCAACGCCGTGGACGGGCTCGAGATCGTCGCCAGCGGCGCCCAGACGGGCGTCGCAGGCCAGCCGCTCTACCGGCTGGCGCAGCGGCTGAAGCGGTTCCGCGCCGTGCTCTCCAACATCGACAAGCGCTGTGACGCGCGGATCGTGGCGGCGCTGCTGCGGTCCAGCGGGCTCGGGCGCGACGATCTGCGCGAGACCAAGAAGGTCGCCGCGGCCGCCGACGAGCTCCGCGCCTACCTGAAGCAGCGCTATCCGGACCTGTTCCCGCTCACGCTGTCGACGCCCCGGGACACGGAGCACGGGACGAGCCGGATCGAGATCGTGCCGCGCCCGGGCGCGAGCGCGCGAAAGAGCGTCATCGACTGGGATCTGGTGAACTCGCCGGAGTACCAGGAAGCCTGGTCGATCGAGCAGGACCTCCGGTCCATCGGCGCGCCCCCGTACCGGGCGCGCACCTCGAGCGGCGAGGAGACCATCGAGAACGGGGAGTCGCTCGTCGACTACATCGAGGAGCGCGGCAAGAAGGGCATCTCGATCAGCCGTTACAAGGGCCTCGGCGAGATGAACGCGGACGAGCTCTGGGAGACGACGATGAACCCGGACGCTCGGACTCTCCTCCAGGTCCGCATCGACGATGCGGTGAAGACGGACGAGCTCTTCACGATCCTGATGGGGGATCAGGTCGAGCCGCGGCGCAACTTCATCGAGCAGAACGCGCTCAACGTGAAGAACCTCGATATCTGAGCCCACGTCTCCCGCGTCGCCGGCGCGCGGCTCCTGCGCGCCCCGCGCGGCGCTTGCGCCCCGGGGCGCGGCGCCCCGGCTCCGCGCCTGGGCGTGCGGCGCGCCGAGCCCCCGCTCGAGGCGCACGGTCGGGGGTTGACACGGGGCTGCCGCTGCACCGCTCACCTGCCCCGTTCGCTCGGCATCCCTTCAACGCCCTTCAACGCCCTTCAACGTTTTGGCAAGCCGCTTGCCTGGGCGTCCCCTTGCTAGGCGGGGCACCCGCCTTAGCTTCGAGGGGCCATGAAAATCGAGCGAATGACGACGAAGGCCCAAGAGGCCATACGAGACGCTGTCGATTTCGGCAGCCGTCGGGGAAACCCCGAGCTCTATCCCGAGCACCTTGTGCGGGCGATCGTCAGCCAGGACGGCGGCGTCGGCGCGCCTCTGGTGCAGAAGGCAGGCGCCGATCCGGCAGGCGTGCTGCGCCTCCTCGACGCGAAGATCGACACCTACCCTCGCGTCAGCGGCGGCGCCGAGCCGAACCTGTCGAGGCGCGCGCTCACGGTCCTGCAGAAGGCCGAAGACGAGGCGAAGGCGCTCAAGGACGAGTACATCTCGACAGAGCACGTCCTGCTCGCCGGCATCAAGGCCGACAAGGAGATCCAATCGATCTTCGAACGAACGGGGCTCTCGTACGACAAGCTCCTCTCGTCGCTCGCGGCCGTGCGCGGCAATCAGCGCGTGACGGACCGGGACCCCGAGGGGAAGTTCCAGGCGCTCGAGAAGTACACACGGGATCTCACGAAGCTCGCTCGACAGGGCAAGATCGATCCGGTGATCGGCCGAGACGAGGAGATCCGGCGCGTCATCCAGGTGCTCTCGCGGCGCACCAAGAACAATCCGGTGCTCATCGGCGAGCCCGGCGTCGGCAAGACGGCGATCGTCGAGGGCATCGCGCAGCGCATCGTCGCGGGCGACGTGCCGGAGTCGCTCAAGGACAAGACCATCGCGGCGCTCGATCTCGCCGCCATGGTCGCAGGCTCGAAGTTCCGAGGGGAGTTCGAGGACCGGCTGAAGGCCGTGCTCAAGGAGATCGAGGGCTCGAACGGCCGCATCATCCTGTTCATCGACGAGCTCCACACGCTGGTGGGCGCCGGCGCGGCCGAGGGCGCCATGGACGCGGCCAACATGCTGAAGCCGGCGCTCGCGCGCGGCGAGCTCCGGTGCATCGGCGCGACCACCCTCGACGAGTACCGCAAGCGGATCGAGAAGGACGCGGCGCTGGAGCGGCGGTTCCAGCAGGTGCTCGTCACGCAGCCCAGCGTCGAGGACACGATCGCCATCCTGCGAGGCCTCAAGGAGAAGTACGAGGTCCACCACGGGATCCGCATCCAGGACGCGGCGCTCGTCGGGGCCGCCGTCCTGTCGAACCGGTACATCACCGAGCGCTTCTTGCCCGACAAGGCGATCGATCTGGTCGACGAGGCGGCGTCGAAGATCCGTATGGAGATCGACAGCCTGCCGACGCCGATCGATCAGGTCGAGCGCGATCTGCTCAAGCTGCAGATGGAAGAACAGGCGCTCAAGCGCGAGAGCGACAAGGCGAGCAAGGTCCGCCTCGACGAGGTGCGGCGCGAGATCGCCGATCTCCAGGGGCAGCGCGACGCGATGCGGGCGCAGTGGATGCGCGAGAAGGAGCTCATCTCCGAGCTGCGCCGGCTCAAGCCGCAGATCGAGGAGCTCCGGCTCGAGGAGGAGCGGCTGAAGCGCGCCGGCGACCTCGGGCGCGCCGCGGAGATCCATTACGGCAAGATCCCGGAGATCGAGAAGAAGCTCGAGTCGATCCGCGCGACCCTCTCCCAGGTGCAGTCGAAGCAGAGCTACCTGAAGGAGGAGGTCACCGACGAGGACATCGCCGCGGTCGTCTCGAAATGGACCGGGATCCCCGTCTCCAAGATGCTCGAGAGCGAGATGCAGAAGCTGCTGCGCCTCGAGGACGAGCTGCGCCGGCGCGTCGTCGGGCAGGAGGACGCGCTCCGCGCGGTGTCGAACGCCATCCGGCGCTCGAGGGCCGGGCTCGGCGACGAGCGCAGGCCGATCGGATCGTTCCTGTTCCTCGGGCCGACCGGCGTCGGCAAGACCGAGCTCGCGCGCGCGCTCGCCGAGATCCTCTTCGACGACGAGCGGGCCATGGTGCGGCTCGATATGAGCGAGTACGGGGAGCGCCACGCGGTGGCCCGGCTGATCGGCGCGCCGCCCGGGTACGTCGGCTACGAGGAGGGAGGCCAGCTCACGGAGCCGGTGCGCCGGCGGCCCTACAGCGTGGTGCTGTTCGACGAGATCGAGAAGGCCCACCCGGACATCTGGAACACGCTCCTCCAGGTGCTGGATGACGGACGCCTGACCGACGGCCAGGGGCACACGGTCGATTTCAAGAACACGATCATCATCCTGACATCGAACCTCGGGACGCCGGCGGCCGCGGCGATCGAGGAGCGAGCGAACCTGCCGGCGGACGAGAAGGCCGAGCTCGTGAGGAGGGCCGTGATCGAGGAGGTGCGGAAGCACTTCCGCCCGGAGTTCTTGAATCGCCTCGACGATCTCATCGTGTTCCGGCGGCTGGCGCGCGAGCAGATGGAGCAGATCGTCGATATCCAGCTCGATCTGCTGCGAAAGCGCCTGGATCGACGCGGGCTGCTCTTCACCATCTCGTCGGAGGCGAAGGGCTACCTCATCGAGCAGGGGTGGGATCCGCAGTACGGCGCGAGGCCGCTGAAGCGCGCCATCCAGCGGAGCATCGAGGACGAGCTCGCGAAGCGGATCCTCGCCGGCGAGTTCAAGCAGGGAGACACGGTGCGGATCGACCGCGGGGCCGGAGGGCTCACCTTCACGCGCGCAGCGCCGAACTGACGCTCGCCAGCCCGCGCCCGCGCTCGGCCTGCGTCAGCGCTCAGGGAGATTGCCGGCGATGCGGCGGAGGAGGTCCAGGACGGCGTAGGCGGCGCCGAGCTGGACCTCCTCGCGATCCCCCGAGAACACCCGGTCGCGCACGACGAGGCCGCCGGGGTGCGACACGGCCCAGTAGCAGAGGCCCACCGGCTTGGTCGCCGTGCCGCCCGTCGGGCCGGCGATGCCCGTCACAGAGATGGCGACGTCGACCTCGCAGAGGCGGCGGACGCCCTGCGCCATCTCGGCGGCGACCTCGGCCGACACCGCGCCGTGGCCGCGCAGGGTGTCCTCCGCGACGCCGAGCAGCCGCGTCTTGGCGCTGTTCGCGTAGGTGACCGCGGCGCCGACCAGGTAGTCACTCGCCGGATAGCTGGTGAGCAGGTGGGAGATCAGACCGCCGGTGCACGACTCCGACACGGCGAGCCTCCAGCCACGGGCGCGCACGGAACGCCCGACCATCTCCGGGAAGGCGTCGCCCCCCTCCCCGTACACGGCGGTGCCGAGCCGCTCACGGACATCGGCCGTCGCCTTCAGGGCCAGCTCGTGCGCCATCGACTGCGTGGCGGCGCGGGCGTGGACCTTCACGTCGACCTCCGGGTAGTGCACGCGGTAGCCGAGCGTGATGCCGGGATGGGCCTCCTCCACACCCTTCAGGAGCTCGCCCAGCGTGGACTCGGGAAGACCATAGGTGCGGAGGCGGACCTGGAAGGTGTTGTTCGGCGCAGCCGGCCGCACGCGCGGCAGCACCTGCTCGGCGAACATGCTCTTCATCTCCCGCGGCACACCCGGGAGGAAGAACACGGTGGACTCGCCCAGGTGGATGCCGAAGCCGGGCGCGCTGCCGGAGGAGTTCGGAAGGATCTCCGACCCGGCGGGGACCTCGGCCTGCTTCTCGTGGCCCGCGTTCATCGTCTTGCCCCGGCTCTCGACGCGCCGGCGAATGGCGAGCAGCGTGCTCTCGTCGCGCACGAGGTCGGTGCCCATCGCGCGCGCCGCGGCCCGCGCGGTGAGGTCGTCGGTCGTGGGGCCGAGGCCGCCGGTGGCGATCACCAACCGGTGCGCGCTCGCGAGCTGGCGGACCGCGGCGACGATGCGATCGACGTCATCGTCGACGGTGCTGGATTCGCTGACCGTGAAGCCCGCTGCGGTGAGCTCGGCAGCGAGCCAGGCCTCGTTGGTGTTGATGATCTCGCCCCGGGTGAGCTCGGTCCCGATCGAGAGAAGCGCGACAGCCATTGGGACTCGGGACTCTAACTCCATCCGGCGCCGCCGGAGCGCGTTTCCGGATTGTTTTGAGGTCGGAAAGCGGGGTGGTTTTGTCCCCCTACCCCGTTTGTCCCCCCACCCCGTCCCCTCCCCCACCCGCCCGCCGCGGAGCGGGGCGCGCTTGCGAGCGCTACGGTGGATAGACACACCGGAAGCCGAGATCCGGCGCTCGGATGGATACCGGGACAAGGCGACGATTCCAGGTGCGGAGCGCCGCCGCGGCCCCATCCGTCCATGATCCGCCGTGAGTTCCCGAAAACTCGCCCTCGAGCGGATCAGGGGCCGCCCACTCGGCAACATTGCCGGCCAGATCGAACACCCGACCGCCGGCGTGCACGGCGGCGCCGTCGGGGCGCGAGCCGGCGAGCTCGGGGCCCGTCGCGCCCCAGCCGCACGGGCCCGCTCGCAGGCCAAAGGCGGCGCGCCGGCAGACCGCGCCGGTGTCTCCCCACGGGTACCGCCGGCCCGCGTCGCCCGCCGCGGCGAAGGCGAGCTGATCACGTGAGGGGAGCGCCCCGCCCGCGAAGGCGCAATACCGAGCCGACTCGGCCAGGGTGACGCCCGTGACGGGGACCCCGGGCTCGCCGCGCAGCGGGAGCGGGGCGCACGCGCCGGCCTCGACGCAAGCGGCGTAGCGCTGCTCGGTGATCTCGAACGCGTCGAGCGAGAACGCCGGGACGAACACCGCGCGCGGGTCGACGATGCCCTGCGCCTCCCAGTCGCTTGGCCCGAGGCGCAGCGTCCCGGAGGCGATGCGGACGGCCGCGCCCGGCGCGACGCAGCCAGCGGCCGTGACCGTGAGGCCGGCGCTGCATCGCCCCGGCGCGCCTGCGCAGCGGCCGGCGTCATCGAGGCGCTGGCCTTCGCCGCAACACCGCGGGCCGAGCGCGACCATCCCCGGCGCGCAGCGCGCCGGCGGCTCCGCGCGATGGAGCGCCAGCGCGACGATGGCGCCGATCAGGAGGGCCGCGCCCGCGGCGAGACCGGCCTTCCACCGCGGCATCCGCCCGACGTCCGGTGCTGCCCCCACCCCTCAGGAGCGCGGCGATCCGGCGTCGACCTTGAGCGCGCCGGCCGCCTCGCGCGCGCCAGCGGCCTTCCCGCGCGCCGGCCTGGCCTCGATCATGGCCACGATGCGCGCGAGCGCGTCGAGGAGCGCCGCACGCACGCGATCGTACGTCTTCGGGCCGACGTCGCCCCGCTTCCGCGCGCGCTCGAGCTCGACGAACTCGTCGAGGAGCGCGTTCCGCGCCTCGAGCAGCTCCCGCCGCTCCTCGTCGTCGGGCCCGCGGTCCTGGTCGCGCCGCCGGACCAGGTTCAGCGCGGCCCCGCCGATCACGGTCGCGCCGGCCAGCACCAGCGCGATCCACCGGCCCACGCCCGGCGTCGGCAGACCACCGAGCGTGATCTCGATGACCTTCATCCCGCCCTCCGTGCGGACGCCCTGCATCTCGGTGATCAGGATCTTCTTCCCGTCCCGGTTCTGGGTGCGCTGGGCCGCGGGGAAGCCGGCGACGTTCAGCGTCATCGACTTCGACGCCTCGGCCATCACCCGCATCTGGGCCATGCGCGGCGGCAGCTCGATGCGGATCGTCTGGCGCTCTTCGTCATGGAGCGGGACCTGCCAGCGGAACTGCCCTTCGTGCCGGCCAGGGCTCACGGTGCCGCGCAGCGCCACGCCGGTGCCCTTGACCTCGTCGAAGCGCATCTCCTCGCCCATGCCTTCGGTCTTGTTGAAGGCCTTGTAGTCGCGCGGGAGCGCGAACGTCTCGTTGGGCAGCCAGGCGACGCGGCCGAGGTTGAAGACCTGGAACAGCTGCTCCACCGAGATCGAGTCTTGCCGGAGCTGGAGGTAGACGATGCCCTGCGTCCCGACCATCAGGCCGCTCACGTTCGGCGTGGCATCGTAGACGTGGAGCACAGCCCGCTTTCCGGCCTCGGCGCTGAGCCCGAAATGCGGGATCGAGAACGTTCCGCCGTCGCGCGTGACCGAGATGCCGTAGCTCGTGCCGCCGGCGATCGCGAGGTTCTCGAGCCGGACGGTGCCCGCGTCGTCCGTCTCTCGGCTGATGCGCTCGCGCGAGTCGCCCTTCGCCACCGAGCTCTGCAAGATGTCGACGTCGACGGAGATGCGAGGGACGGGGTTCCCATCCGCGTCCTGCACGGTGAGCACGAGGACGCCGGGCGGGAGCCCTGTGTCTTCCTGGACGGTGTCCTCGGGCGCATCGAACAGGCCCGTCAGCTGCTCCGAGGTGCGCCGGGAGGCCGCATCTGCCGCGGGAGGCTTTCCCACCGGCGGATGGCCCGAAGGCAGCCCCTGCCCCACCTCGGGATGCCCCGGCGGGAGCTCGCTCGCAGCGTCGGGCGCGCCTGCGTCCACCGCCGCGGGCTGCGCCGACGCAGCCGGCTGCGCCTGCACCGCCTGCGCGGCGGTGATGCTCAGCGAGGCGATCGCGGCGAGCGCGGTACACCCGGTCCAGCGCATCACGAGGCCCTCCTGCGGTCGTTCTCATCGACGCTGGCCGCGGCGTCGTCCGTCGCAGCCGGGTCGTCCTGAGGCGCGCCGAGCGCGCGCTTCGTCCCGCACTTCTTGCAAAACACCGCGTCTTCGTCGTTCAGCGTGCCGCACTCCCCGCACGCCACGCCCTGCGTCGCCGCGGGCTCCGCCGTCGCCGCGGCCTCGTCCGGCTCCCTGGGCGCGCCGTCGTCCTGGAGCCCGGCGCGCTGGAGGTGCCTCGCCACGAGCGCCGCGACCTGCTCGCGCCGCGGCTGCGCGTCGGCGTCCAGCAGGCGGAGGAGCCGCTTCGCCTCGGCGCGGTACTTCGCGACGAGCTCGGCGTAGTCCTCATCGCTGATCTTCCCGACGCTCCGCTCGAACTCGAGGTCCTTGAGCGCGCGCAGGACAGCCTGCTTCTGCTCCTCCTCCGCGCGCGGCGCGCCGATCGCGTACGCGTCGGCGCCGCTCAGCGGCGTCTCCCCGATCAGCACGCGGAGGCTCGCCCAGAAGATGGCGATGACGGCGACGAGCGCGCCGCCCGCGAGCACGAGGATCGCCGCGGGCGGCCCGGCGACGAGCCCCGCGATGCCAGCGCCGACGAGCGCCGCGAGCGGCGCCCCGAAGCGGGCGTAGTGCACGATCTGCCGCTCCAGCGGCGAGTCAGTACCCCGGGTCACGGTCTCGTCGGCCGTGGCCGAGGTGGCGCTTTTGGCGGGCTGTTCGGCGCTCATTCGCGGTCTTCGCGGTCCAGGCTCTTGAGCTCCTCGTCGAGCTTGTCGTCGTAATCGTCACGGGCGCCGGGGACAACGCCCTTCGCGGATCGCTGCTGGCCGGCGGCGCCCGCCTCGTCGCTGCGCCGCTTCCATCGGCGGAGCGTCGCGACGACGATGCCCGCGCCGACCACGATGGCGCCGAGCGGGAGGAGGTAGAGCAGCCGCTGGCTCCCCTTGTTCGGCGGCACGGCCAGCGCCTCCGCCCCGTAGCGCTCGGCGTAGGCGGCCTGGATCGCCTCGATCGACAGCCCCGACGCGAGCGCCGCGCGGAGCTGGTCGCGGCGCTCGTGCGCGGTGCCGCACGTGCACGTCCCGAGGGTCTCGCGCGGGCAGCCGCACGTGCAGATCAGGCTCCAGAAGAGCTTGCGCTCGATGTCGTTCGCGATTCCGACGACGCCCGAGCGCTGCATCCCCTCGCCGAGCTGCTGGCTGTGGGCGAACTCCGGCGAGCGCAGCAGGACGACGAGGGCGAGGGCGCCCGCGACGAGGAGGGTGATGCCTTGGATGAGTCTTCGCGTGCGGCTCATTCGAACGCCGGCTGCCTCGGTTCGGCAGCGGTCGGGAGCATGGCACCGATCGCGGGCGACCGCCCGGAATCAACCGACGCGCCCGAGCCCGGGGCGCGGACGTCGCCGTCCGCCGCGCCGGGCGCGACCAAGACGGGCCGCCCGAGCCCCTCCTGGGCGGGGCGCCCGTAGGCCTGCGACGCGCCGCCAGCGAGCAGGAAGGCGAACACGACGGACGCGGTGACGGACCCCGCCGCCCGCACATAACCGAACGCGCCGGCCTCCTCGAGCGCGATGTCAGGCCACATCGCGACGAGCGCCCCCAGGATGAGGATGCCCGCGCCGAACCACATGAACGAGATCAGGTTGTTCACGTGGATCTGGAACGAAGCGACCTTCGTCTGGGGGTTCGCCATCCCGATGATCACGTAGAGGTCGTTCTTGACGGTGATGTGCCGCGCGACCTCGGTCGACGGCGCCTCCGGGGACGCCTTGTAGATGAACTTCGCGGGGCTGATCCGGCCGATCGGCGCGCCGTGGCGCTCGACGTCGAGGTCGGCGAAGACCATCCGCTTCTCGCTGTCGACCTCCATGCGCGGGCCGGCGTAGGTGAGGCGGTACTCCTCGATCTGCACGGACTCGCCCGGGTGGAGGCTGATCTCCTTGTCGACGCCCCACGCGCGACCGGCGAACCCGAGGAACATCACCGCGATGCCGACGTGCACGATGTAGCCGCCGTAGCGGCGCCGTGACCTGGCGATCAGGTTGTAGAAGGAGGTGAAGAGCGGCTCTTTCCCGCGCTTCTGCCGCGCCGCGATGCCGCGGGCGAACTCCTGCGCGACCACGGCGATGTTGAACGCGGCGATGGCCACCGTGAAGAACGGGTAGGTCGACGCGAGCTTCGCGAGCGCGTCGCCGAGCTGGCCGGGGTAGATCGGGTCCACGGCGACGAACGGGGCGAAGCCCACCCTCTTCCCGAGCGTCAGGTGGAGCGCCACCGTGACGACCGTGGCCAGCACCGGCCAGCGGAAGCTCTTCCGGAAGAGCTCCGGCGACGTCTTCCGCCACCCGAGCAGCGGCGCGACGCCCATGAGCAGGAAGACCACGAGCGCGATCGGGGGCAGCCACATGTTGTAGAACGTCGGCCCGAGCGTCGACTTCTGGTCGAGCAGCCACTCGCTGATGCGCGGCCACACCGTCGCGACCGCGATGAAGATCATGATGCTGAAGAAGCCCCAGTTGTTGAAGAGGAACGCGGCCTCGCGCGACAGCATCGACTCGAACTGCCCGTCGCTGCGCAGCCGCGGCAGGCGGTAGACGATCAGCGCGGTGCACGTGGCCAGGATCACGGCCATGAAGCCGACGAACCAGATGCCGATGCCGGACTGGGCGAACGAGTGGACGCTCGCGATGAGGCCGGACCGCGTGAGCCAGGTGCCGAAGATGGTGAGGAAGAACGTCCCGCAGATGAGCGAGATGTTCCACACCTTCAGCATGCCGCGGCGCTCCTGGATCATCGTCGAGTGGACGTAGGCGCTCGCGGTGAGCCACGGGAGGAACGCGGCGTTCTCGACCGGATCCCAGGCCCACGGGCCGCCCCAGCCGAGCTCCTCGTAAGCCCACAGCATCCCGAGCACGTTGCCGATGGAGAGGAACAGCCAGGAGAAGAGCATCCACTTGCGCGTCGCCACGATCCACTCGCTGTCGAGCCGGCCCGTGGCGAGCGCGGCGATCGCGAACGCGAACGGGACCGCCGCGCTCGTGAAGCCGATGTAGAGGCTCGGCGGGTGGATGATCATGTAGAAGTTGCGCAGCTGGTAGTTCAGCCCGTTGCCGTCGAGCGGGGCGCCCGCCACGCTCGTCCGGAACGGGTTCACCGCGAAGATCATCAGCGCCGCGAAGAAGATCAGGACGCTCATCAGCGTCGCGATGACGTAGGGCTGGAGCTCCAGATACCGGCGCTGCAGCCAGACGACGCAGCCCCCCGAGAAGAGCGCGGTCAGGAACATCCACCAGAGCAGCGAGCCGTCCTGCCCGCCCCAGAGCGCCGCGATGAGGTACGGCGTGCTCATGGACCGGTCGCTGTACTGCGCGACGTAGGCGATCCGGAAATCGTGGCTGACGAAGGCGTACGCCAGCACGAGCACCGCGAGGCCGACCAGCGCGATCGTGCCGTACGCGCCGAGCCGCGCCGCCTGGAGCAGCCGCGGCCGCCCGCGCGCCGACGCGAGCCCGACGGCGAAGGTATACGCCGCGGTCACCAGAATGGCGTAAAGGACGCCGGTCCCGAACTCAGGTAGGGATTGCCACATCGTCGTGGGCGCAAGCTTAGGCTTGCCGGGCGCGCAGGGCCAGCGCACCGCAGCGCGCGACCGATCGCCCGTCTCCACCTGCGCCGTGCGTCATGTCGAGCGCCCCGGAAAAGCTTCGCTTCAGGCCCGGCGTCGAGCGCGGCGCACTATAATAGTGCATGGCGATCGCTGCCTCCGGTAACCGCCCGACCGAGCTGACCTACGACTGGAACGAGGTGGGTCGCGCCGGGCGGGTCATCCCGGAGAACATCGGCTTCTTCGACGAGACCCTGCGCGACGGCCTGCAGAACCCTTCGGTCGCCGATCCGAACATCGAGAGCAAGCTCAAGCTGCTCCACCTGATGGCCAAGATCGGTATCCAGATCGCCGACGTCGGCCTGCCCGGCAGCTCGCAGCGGGCGTTCGAGGACGTGCTCCGGATGTGCAGGGAGGTGGCCGACAACAACCTGCCGCTCCGCGTCGCCTGCGCGGGCCGCACGGTCGTCTCGGACATCACGCCCATGATCGAGATCTCCCAGCGCGCAGGGATCCCTGTGGAGATCTACGCCTTCATCGGATCGAGCCCGATCCGCCAGCTCGCGGAGGCGTGGGACGTCGACCTCATCGCGCAGCGGAGCGCCGCGGCGATCGACGCGGGCGTGAAGGCCGGGCTCCCCGTCGCCTACGTCACGGAGGACACGACGCGCTCGCGCCCCGAGGTGCTGGCGACGCTCTTCAAGGTCGCCATCGATCACGGCGCGTCCCGGCTGTGCCTGTGCGATACCGTCGGGCACGCGACGCCGGACGGGGTTCGCAACCTCATCAACTTCACGCGGGCCATCGTCGCGGGGGCCGGGGCGTCGGTCGGCATCGACTGGCACGGCCACAACGATCGCGGCCTCGCGCTCGAGAACGCGATCTGGGCGCTCCAGTTCGGCGCGGACCGGGTGCACGGCACCGCCCTCGGGATCGGCGAGCGGGTCGGCAACGCCGCGATGGAGCTCATCCTGCTCAACATGAAGCTCCTCGGCCTCCTCGAGCACCAGGACCTCACCCACCTCCTCGAGTACTGCACGACGGCCGCGCAGGCGGTCGGCTGGGAGGTGCCCATCAATTATCCCCTGGTCGGACGGGACGCCTTCCGCACGGCGACCGGCGTGCACGCGGCGGCCATCATCAAGGCCGAGTCGAAGGGCGACTCCTGGATGGCCGACCGGATCTACTCCGGCGTCCCCGCCGGCATGTTCGGGCGAAAGCAGGAGATCTGCGTGGGCTACATGTCCGGGGCCTCCAACGTGAACTACTGGCTCCGGCAGCGGAAGATCGAGCCCTCGAAGGAGCTCGTCGACGCCATCCTGGCGAAGGCCAAGGCGACGGATCACATCCTGTCCGAGGAGGAGATCCAGGCCGTGATCGAGCTGCACCGCGGCCGCCAGGCCTGATCTCGGGACGCCGGCGCGGCGCCGCGCGATCAGGCGCTGGCGGCGGGAACGGCGGCGGGACGTTCGGCGTTTTCACGGATCCGGAGTAGAAATCCAGGCCGTGGCCGAGCAGGACAAGCAACCCGCAGCGGAACAGGACAAGCAACCCGCAGCGGAAGGCGACCGGGCCGATCGCCGGTCGCGGCTCGATACCGTCCTGGCGGCGATCGCCGCGCTGGTCTGCTTCCTCGCCGCGACCACGCTGCGCGATCTGGGGCCGCGGTTCCTGCCGCGGGCGCCGATCCCGGCGCCGCCGGTGCCCGCGTGGGTGGAAGGGCGCGCGGCAGAGCTCACCGCCACCGTGCGCGACGAGCAGGGGCGCCCGCTGAAGGACGCCACCGTGCGCGTCTTCGCCATGCGCGAGGACCGCGCCTACTTCGCGGGCGAGCTGAAGACCGATCCCTCGGGCGAGGCTCGCTTCGCCGGGCTGCCGTCCGGGGAGGCCTGGATCATGGCGTACGGCGCGGAGCGGGCCCGCGCCTCGACCCGCGTCGCGCTCGAGCCAGGCCCCCGCGCCGTCGACCTCGTGCTGCGGCCCGCGAAGGTGCTGGACGTGCTGGTCGTCGACGAGGCCGAGCGCCCGATCGACGGCGCCGAGGTGACGGTCGCGACCGCCGATCCCCTCCCCTTCGCGGCGACCACCGCCGAAGGCGGCCGCGCGCGGTTCGATCGGCTCGGGGCGGCGCCCTACGTCGTCCGCGCGTCGGCGCTCGGCTTCGAGGACACCGTGCGGACGGGCATCGTGCCCGGGCCGGCGCCGCTCAGGCTCCGCATGGATCGGCTCGGCGCCCTCACGGTCCGCGTGGTGGACGCGGAGGGGCAGCCGGCCGACGGCGCGACCGTGCTCGCCGCCGGCACCGGGCTGTGGCCAGCGCGCAGCACGACCACCGACGCGACGGGCGCCGCGCGGATCGCCGGGCTCCGCGACGGGGTGTACGACCTCAAGGCCCGGCGCGGCGCCGCCGTGAGCGCGACCGCGCTGGCCGTGCCCGTGAGGCGCGGCGAGGGCAAGGAGGTGAAGCTCGTCCTCGGGCCCGGCCGCCACGTGCGGCTCCTCGTGACCGACGGCGACGGCGAGGACGCGCCGCCCGTGAAGGCCGCGAACGTCGTGCTCGTCGAGCAGGGCCTGTCGGCGTTCCCGCTGCACGGCCGCACGGGCGACGACGGGTCCGTGACGCTCGGGCCCATCGCGCCGGGGTACGCGAGCGCCTCGGCCCTGGCGGCGGGCTTCGTGCCGAGGAACGCCGTGCAGGTCGACGCGGGCGCGACCGAGGTGCGCATCCCCCTGCTCCGCGGCGGCGCGCTCGTGGGTGAGGTCGTCGACGACCGCGGCTACCCGGTCCCGGGCGCGACGATCGAGGTCGTGGGCGCCGACGCCGAGGGGATGCCCATCGACGAGACCACCGCGATGTCCGAGTTCAGGGACGAGCACTTCGAGCGCGCCCTGCCCGGCCCGGCGCCGCTGATCCCCGCGGGCGAGCTCGGGGTCATGCCGGGCCCCATCCCGGACCTGCCGCATGGCGACGCGGTCCTGCCGGCCGCCTCGGTGCGGTCGGGCGAGCCGTGGGTCACGCGCGCCGATGGCACGTTCCGGGCCGAGCCCGTCACCCCCGGGCGCGTCCACGCCATCGTTCGGCACCCGGAGTACGTCGAGACGCCCAGCGAGATCGTGACCCTGCAGCCGGGCGGCGAGGCCCACGTGCGCGTGGTGATGCGCCAGGGCGGCCTGATCGAGGGCCGCGTCCTCGAGGAGGACCGCAAGCCGGTCGCCGGCGCGCGCGTGGAGCTGGCCGCGACCGCCGGCTCGCTCGAGCGGGTGACGTACTCCGCGGACGACGGCACGTTCGCCTTCGCCGCGGTCCCCGACGAGGTGCTCGTCTCGGTCTCCCGAGCCGAGTCGCCAGGCGACGTCGTGGCGCGGCTCGTCGTCGAGGTGCCGGAGCGCGATCGCAAGGAGATCGAGGTCGTCCTTCCGAAGGTGCGCGAGGCGGTGGCCATCCACGTCGCCGACGATCGCGGCTACCCGCTCGATCGCGTGGAGGTGCGCGTGCTCTCGCTCGACGTGGCCGTCCCGCTCCGCAAGACGCTGTTCACGGACGACGACGGCGACGCGCTGCTGCCCGACGCCGCCGGCTTGCCGCTCCGGGTAAGCCTCGTGCGCTCCGGCAAGTCCCCGCGCGTCGAGCAGGTCGACGCCGCGCCGAAGGAGCTGCGGCTCGAGATGGGCGCCGCCCTCAAGGCGACCGGCACCGTGACCGGGCGCGGCGGGCGGGAGCGGCTCGAGGGCGCGCGGATCACGCTGTTCTCGACGACCGGGCCGCGGCGCGCCACGAGCGACGCGGAGGGCGCCTTCACGCTCGCCGACCTCGCCCCGGGCCAGTTCCGCGTGACGGTGAGCCGCGACGGGTACGCGCCGGCGACGCTGCGGGTGACGATCGCCGGCGATCCCGATCGCCCGACGGACCTCGGACGCATCGACCTGTCCGAGGCGGGAGAGGTCGCCGGCCAGGTCGTCGATCAGCGCGGGGACGCGGTCGCGGGGGCCCGCGTCGCGCGCGACCGCGTGCCGACGTACCTGCCGCTCGGCCCGCTCCCGCCGGGCGTCGTGACCACCGACCGCGACGGGCGGTTCCAGCTCGGCGGGCTGCCCGAAGGCACGGCGGTCATCGAGGCGTACAGCGCGGATCTCGGGCGCGCCGAGTCGCAGCCGGTGCAGGTCCGGGCCGGCAGGACGACCGAACGCGTGAGGATCGCGCTGCCAGGAGACGGCGCGCGGCAAGATCCGAAGGGCGCAGGGAGCCTGGCGGTGACGCTCGGCGAGGAGCGAAAGACCGTGACCGTGGTGTCGGTGCCCCCGGCGAGCGAGGCCGAGGAGGCCGGCATCGAGCCCGGCGATCGGCTCCTGTCCGTGAACGGCGTCGAGGTGCGCTCCATCGAGGAAGCGCGGCGGCGCCTCACCGGGCCGCTCTCGGAGGATGTCGTGGTGCTGCTCGCGCGGGACGGCGATCGCGGCGAGGCGCGGTGGCTCACGCGGGTGCGGAGGGAGCGGGTGCGGCGATAGACGGCCGGGCGCTCGCCCGGGGCGCCGGCGGAGGCGCCCGGAGCGAGCGCCCGGCAGCGGTGCTCGGCGGCGGCGCCGGATGGCGCGGCGCCGGCCGAGCTCAGTTCTTCGCCTTCGTCAGCACGATGGCGCGGCCGTCGCCGATCTCCCAGCGCAGCGTCTGATCCGTGGCGAAGCGGAACGCCGCCTCATCGAGCCCGCCCTCGGGGCGGAGGAAAGCGACGGTCATCTGATCGCCGTCCGCCTTCGTCACCTTGAAGGTGCCGCTGCGCGGCGTCTCCGCGGGCACGGTCACCGTCACCTTGCTGCCGTTGAACTCGAGCGCTGTTCCCTTCACCCATCCGGTCGCCTTGGTGAGCTGATCCACAGGGGCGTTCTCGATGGCATCGCCATACCAGCGCCCCTGCAGACGATCGCGAGGGGTCTTCGAGCAGCCCACCACGGCGGTCAGCGCTATCGCCAGGGCCAGAGCGGTCTTGATGCGGTTCTGCATGGGCCTTCCTTCGGAGCCTCGACGGGTCCCGATTTGGAAAATCCTACGAAGAACGGAATGACTAGGCCAACAATGTAGGATATTTCTGCACACTTACGCAGATCCGCAGGGCCCGGCGAAGGGGTGGGGGCGCCGTCGCTTCTGGGGAGGGCGAGTTCGCGCTAGGGTTCCGGCCCGAGGAGCCGCGCGGACGGTGCGCGTTTCCACGGCGCGACGACCTTGAGCACGCTGTTTCACGAGAAGCGCCTCGTCCCTCTCGAGCGGACGCGGCTCCTGAGATCCATCGTCGAGCGCGCGGCCGATCGGTCGGAGGGGCCCCCCGTGATCGTCTTCGATCTGGACGGCACCCTCATGGATAACCGGCCGCGGGTGGTCGCGATCCTCCATGAGCTGGCGGAGGAGTGGCGCCGCAAGCACCCGTACGCCGCCGCCCTCCTCGAGCGCGCGTCGCCCGACGGCATCGTGTACGGGTTCCAGGACAACCTGCGGCAGCTCGGCGTCCACGACGAGGCGCTCCACCTGCACGCGTTCGATTTCTGGAGGGCCCGCTTCTTCAACGATCCGCACATCCGGCACGACGTCGAGGTGCCGGGCGCGAGCCAGTACGCGCGCGACTGCCACGCGGCGGGGGCGACCCTCGTGTACCTCACCGGCCGCGACCTGCCGAAGATGGCGCTCGGCTCGTTCGCGAGCCTGCGCGACCTCGGCTTCCCCATCGGGGTCATCGGCACGGAGCTCGTCGTGAAGCCGAGGTTCGAGATGCCCGACACCGAGTTCAAGCGGAGCGTCGCGCCGCAGCTCTCGCGGCTCGGGCGGGTCATCGCGGTGTTCGACAACGAGGCGGCCAACTGCAACCTGCTCCTGGGCTGCCATCCCCGCTGCACCGCGGTCTTCCTGGACACGCAGTGCGCGCCCGACCCGCCGCCGCTCGACGCGCGCGTGCGCGTCATCCACACGTTCGAGCTGGAGCCGTGATCGCCGCGCGCGCCGCCGCGGCCTTCCTGCTGCTCGCCGCCGCCGGGTGCGAGCCGTCGCGCCACCCGCCCGTCGATCCCGTGGAGGCCGGCGCGAGCCCGAACGCGAGGATCCTCCCCGCGCCGCTCGCGAACGAGACGCCGGACCTGAACGACGCCTCCGCCGCCGAGGCGACCTCGAAGATCATCGCCGACGACTACGGCCGGCTCATCATGTCCGAGGCGAGCCCGCAGTCGCCGCTGCCGCTCTCGCCCGCCACCCCCCTGCCGGACGACGCGCTCTCGCCCCGCGAGCTCCCCGGCGTCACGCTCGAGGCGGCCTTTCGCTTCCGCGACGTGCCGCAGCCCCCCAAGGCGCCCGAGGTGGCGGCCTCCGGGATCCACGCGGCGCAGAAGCTCACCGAGCTGACGTGGAAGGTCGAGCTCGCGGAGACGGGCCGGATGCGGGTCCAGTTCACGTCGCGCGCGCTCCCGCTGCCCGCGGGCTCCGAGCTCCGCGCGCGCCACGACGTGTACGGCGAGGTGCTGCTCTGGCCGTCCCTGACCCAGTACCGGGTCGTGCCGCCGGGGGCGCTCCGCACGCTCCTCGGCGAGCGGCGCGTCGACGTGACGCCGCTGTCGACGGGCTCGGCGCGTCCTGTCGGCGACGGCAAGCGGCTCGAGATCGACGTCCGCAAGGTCGAGGTGCACGGGAGCCTCGGCACGCTGTACGTCGAGCTCGGCAGGGTCACCGAGGCCGGCGACGGGGGGCCGCTGCTCTGCCGGGCGCTGCTGGAGATCCTCGGCGTGGATCCGAAGTCGCCCGAGTGCGTTGCCGGCGAGGTGCCGCTCTACGCGAGTTACGCCTGGCAAGGCGGCGGCGGCGTCGCGTTCGAGGTCACGTCGATCGCCCGGCGAACGGACCTGATCTCGACCGACATGCTCATGCCGCCCCCGAGCGCCGCGTACGCCGCCGCCGGGCTCCCGTCGGCGCAGGGCGGCGTCTTCCTGACGCGCGACGAGCTCGCGGCCATCCGAGCAGAGCCGCTCCAGCTGCCCGCGAGCGTCGACCCGGGCGCGCCTGGCGAGGGGTTCGTCGCGGTCAACCAGACGGACGCGCTGCTCTACCTGCTCGTCGACGGCATCCCCGCGGTCGCCGTGCCGCAGGCGAGCGAGCGCTACGTGATCGGGCCCCTGCGCGGGCGCTACGTCGTCCAGTGGCGCACGTTCCTCGGCGAGCGCATCGAGCCGCCGCAGACGGTCGAGATGCCGGCGCGCATCGTGCGCAGCGGGGCCGAGGCGGCGGACGGCGGCTGAAGCGGGGCGGCGGACGGCGGCGGAAGCGAGGACGGCGTCCCCTCGCCCTAGCGATCGGCCGTCGTCTCGGGGCTCGCCAGGAGCTGGACGATGTCGTCCGGGATCCGCGTCAGCGTCAGGTTCGAGCCCAGGCACGCGAGGAGGATGTCGCCGTCGCAGATCACGTCCTCGCCCCGGAGGATCCGGTAGCTGAAGCGCGCGGTGACGCGCTGGACCTCGCGGCAGGTCGTCTCGACCACGAGGTCGTCGCCGAACCGCGCGGCCTGGCGGTACTTGATCCGCAGCTCCGCGACGGCGAGGTGAAGGTCGCGCCGCACCATCTCCTCGTAGGAGAGGCCGCGGCGCTTCAGCCAGTCGATGCGGCCGGCCTCCAGGTAGATGACGTAGTTCGCGTGGTGGACGATGCCCATGAGATCCGTCTCGCAGAAGCGGACGGCCAGGGGCGTGCGCGAGGTGAGGTGCGGGGGCGCGTCGGGCAGAGAAGGGAGCGGCATCGCGGGAGGCGCAGAGACTAACCCAGTTTCGACCCGGGCAGCAGCAGAGCGACCGCGCGACACCAGCCGCACGACATGGGATCGCAACGCGCTGCGACGGCGGGCCCGCCTCGGCGCTGGTGGCGCGGGCGCCGCGATGTTAGCGGGCGGCATGGCGAATGTCCGGACGCTCCTGTCCGCCGAACAGATCGGCGCTCGCGTGCGCGACCTCGGCGCGCAGATCACCCGGGACTACGCGGAGCGCCGGCTCGTGCTCGTCTCCGTGCTCAAGGGGAGCTTCGTGTTCACCGCCGACATCGCGCGCCACATCCACCTGCCGGTGCGCGTCGAGTTCCTCGGCGTGCGCAGCTACGGCGAGGGCACGGCCTCGACAGGCGTCGTCCAGATCACGCAGGACCTCACCCGCCCGATCGAGGGCGAGGACATCCTCCTCATCGAGGACATCGTGGATACGGGCCTCACGATCTCGCACCTGCTCCAGCTCTTCCGCACGAGGATGCCGAACAGCGTGAAGGTCTGCGCGCTCCTGCACAAGCCGGCGCGCGCGCGGGTCGAGGTGCCCATCGACTACCTGGGCTTCACGATCGAGGACAAATTCGTGGTCGGCTACGGGCTCGACTGGGCCGAGCGCTATCGGAACCTGCCGTTCATCGGGGTTGTGGAGGCGACGTGAGCAAGCGGCTGCTGATGCTCGAGAAGATGACCCGGGATGGGTCGAAGGATCCGTTCCACTGGTACGCGCTCGCGCTGGAGTACGCGGGGCAAGGGCGCCACGACGACGCGCTCGCCACGTTCGGCGCGCTCCGGGCGATGGATCCGGCGTACGTGCCGATGTACCTCATGTGCGGGACGATGCTGGTGAAGGCAGGCCGCCTCGACGAGGGGCGCGCCTGGCTGGTCGACGGCATCGGGGCCGCGCGCAGCAAGGGAGATCAGCACGCGCTGAGCGAGCTCCAGCAGGCGCTCGCCGGCGCGGGCGGCGGCGACGACGACGACGCGTGACGCCGTGACGGCTCGGCCGTCGCCGCGCCTCAGCCGCCCTCGCCCTCCCCCTCGCCGCGGATCCGGCGGAGGCGCTCGCCGATGGTCCGCTCGTAGCCGCGATCGGTCGGCTCGTAGAACCGGCTGCCCGCGAGCGGCTCGGGGAGGTAGGCCTCGCCCCGCGCGACGCCGCCCGGCTCGTCGTGCGCGTAGCGGTAGCCTTCGCCGTAGCCCTCGTCGCGCATCAGCCGCGTGACCGCGTTGCGCAGCGTGAGCGGGACCGGGAGCGCGCCGTGCTCGCGCACGGCGGCCTGCGCCGACTGCCAGGCGGCCTTGCAGGCGTTCGATTTCGGGGCCGTGGCGAGGTAGAGCGCCGCCTGCGTGAGCGGGTAGAGCCCCTCCGGCATCCCCATGCGCCGGAACGCGGCGTCCGCGGCGACGGCGATCTCCAGCGCGCGGGGGTCGGCGTTGCCGATGTCCTCGGAGGCGAAGATCATCATCCGGCGCAGCAGGAAGAGCGGGTCGTCTCCGGCCTCGATCATGCGCATCAGCCAGTAGACGGCGGCGTCGGGATCGGAGCCGCGCATCGACTTGATGAAGGCGCTGATGACGTTGTAGTGCTCCTCGCCGGCCTTGTCGTAGAGCAGCGTCTTGTGCTCGCTCGCGCCGGCGATGAGCTCGCGCGTGATCGTCGAGGCGCCCGCCCGCCCCGCCTCGTCCGCGGCGATCTCCAGCGTGGTGAGCGCCCTGCGCGCGTCGCCCTGCGCGAGCGCCGCGATCGCCGAGAGCGCGTCGTCGTCGGCGGCGATCGCGCCGGCGAGCCCGGCGGGCGACTCGAGGGCGCGGCGCAGGAGCTCGACGAGCTCCGCGGCGTCGAGGCCCTGGAGCCGGAAGACCTTGCATCGGGAGAGCAGCGGCGCATTGACCGCGAACGAGGGGTTCTCGGTGGTCGCCCCGATGAGCGTGATCGTCCCGTCCTCGACGTGCGGGAGGAAGGCGTCCTGCTGGGCCTTGTTGAAGCGGTGGATCTCGTCGACGAACAGGATCGTCCGCTTGCCCTCGTAGGAGCGCGCGGTGCGCGCCTGGGCGAGGATCTCGCGGAGCTCCGGCACGCCGCCCAGCACGGCGTTGAAGGGGACGAAGCGGGCGTTCGTCGTGTGCGCGACGACGCGCGCCAGCGTGGTTTTTCCGGCGCCCGGCGGGCCCCACAGGATCATGGAGGGGATCCGGTCGGCCGCGATCGCGCGAGCGAGCAGCTTGCCCTCGCCGAGGAGGTGGGCCTGGCCGAGCATGTCCTCGAGCGAGCGCGGGCGCATGCGCTCGGCGAGGGGCACCGCGGCCCTGAGCTCCGGCTCCCGCTGCCGGGCGGCGTCGAAGAGCGTCGGCTCGTCGCCCGCGGGCCGCCGTCGCGCGCCGCCGCCGCCCCGGGGCGCGCTCATTCGAAGACCGACCGCGCGCCCGCGGGGCGCTCCGAGAGGAGGACCTCGACGGCGCGGCGCGCGCTCGCCGGATCGTGCCCGACCCAGCGCACGGTGCCCGCGCCGTCGACCACGAACGTGAGGGGGACCTGCGCGACGCCGTAGGTCCCGGAGAGCCGCTGATCGAGGTCCGCGACGATGGGGAACGTCGCGCCGAGCTCGTGGGCGGCGGCCTCCGCGGCGGCCTCCGAGTCGTCGACGTTCACGCCGATCACGGCGACCCCGTCCGCCTTGCGGTCGCGCCAGAGCCGGTCGAGCGCCGGCATGGTCCGGCTGCACGACGCGCACCAGGACGCCCAGAAGTCGATCACGGTGACCCGCGTCCTGCGCGTGCCGGGCACGCCGACGGTGACCGCCGCCGTGGACTCTGCGTGGAACTCCGGCGCGGCGCTGCCGACGAGCGGGTGGCGCACCGACGCGGGCATCGCGCCCGGCCCGCACGCGAGCGCGAGCAGCGCGCACGTAGCCAACGTGGCGCCGCGCGCGACGCCACCGCCAGGGAAGGCCGCGCCGAGGCGCGACGCGGCGGACGTCGCCGTCATCCGCGGGCTCCGAAGATGGCGGTGCCGACGCGGACCCACGTCGCGCCTTCCGCGATGGCTGCCTCGAAATCGTGCGACATGCCCATCGAGAGCTCGGGCAGCACGGCCCGGCCGCCGTGCGCGTCGCGCAGGGCGCGGAGCTGCGCGAAGAACGGCACGACGTCGCTTGGGTCCTCGAGGAACGGCGCGATGGTCATGAGGCCGATCGGCCGGAGGTGTGCGCACCGGGTGATCGCGGCGAGGAGCGGCGCGAAATCGTCGGGGGCGCAGCCGCCCTTCGAGGCTTCGCCGCCGACGTTCACCTCGATCAGGACGTCGAGGGTGCGGTTGAGCGCGGCCGCGCGCCGATCGAGCTCCACGGCGAGCTCCTCCCGGTCGACCGACTGCACGACGTGCGCGACGCGCGCGACGAGCTTCGCCTTGTTCCTCTGGAGCTGGCCGATGGCGTGCCACACGAGCCCGTCGAGATCGCCGAGCGCCTCGGCCTTTTCGACGAGCTCCTGCGCGTAGTTCTCGCCGAAATCGCGCTGCCCGGCGGCGTAGGCGGCGCGGATGGCCTCCGCGGGCTTCCCCTTGGACACGGCGATGAGCCGGACCTCCTCTGGCCCGCGCCCTGCCCGCGCGGCGGCGCTCGTTATCCGGCGCCGCACCTCGTCGAGCCGCGATGCGACGTTCCCCAGGTCTTCCGAAATCACGCCGCACGATACCGCGAGCTGCCGCCGTGGACACCAGGGGGGACACCCGCAGCGGACGGTCCGCGCGGGTCGTGGCGCGGAGGGAAGTGCCGGATCCAACCGCCCGAGCGGCGTGCCAGAGTGTGCCTGAGCACCGCGTCGACGGCGGACCGAGCAAGGCGCTTTCTGGCTATTTTCACGTGGCATGTTGATTGCCATACTCGGCGTACCCGCCATGCGAAGCCTGCTGTTCCTCCCCCTGCTCCTCGCGGTTGGATGCTCGTTCAACCCGCAGCCTGAACCGCCGTTCGATGACAGGGATCCCTATCCCTCCGGGTCGTCGTCGACCGGTGCGGCGGTCGGCGGCTCAGGTTCGGGTGGCACGGGCGCCGGCAACACGGCGGCAGGGACCAGCGCTGGCAGCGGGGAGGCCTCGGGTGCGGGCGGCGGCGCTGGCGATGGGGGCGCGGCGGGCGGCCACGGCGGCGCGGGCGCTCAGGGCGGCGCTGGAGGGGGCGAGGGCGGCGCGGGCGGCCAGGGCGGCGCGGGCGGCGCGGGCGGCCAGGGCGGCGCGGGCGGCGCCGGCGGCGCCGGCGGCGCCGGCGGCGAGCCCTGCGGTGTGGGCGGCGCTGGAGGCGCCGGAGCCGTGGAATGCGGCTGAAGGAGCACGCGGCCCGGGCCTGACGGCGGCGTCGGCCCGGCGGTAAGAGCGAGCGAGAAGCAGCCGACGGATCGCGCTCGACGCAGCGTTCCCGCGGACGAGGGCGCCGCACAAGCGGGCAGGGACATGCGCAGGGTGCTATGAGGAGGGAGCTTATGCGCCAGCTTGTCGTCCTTGTGTTCGGGGTCGTCCTTGCGGGCTGTGTGTTCAATCCACAACCGGAGCCTCCCGCCGAGGGGGGCATCGGGTGCGGTGATTGCGAAGACCTCGGCGCGACCGGCGCAGGAGGGGGCGTCGCCGCCGGCGATCCCGGCGAAGACGACGGCGCGGGCGGCGGTGGCCTCCTGCCGCCAGACGCGGCCGGTTCGAACGGCGCCAGTTCGACTGGGTCCAGTTCGACTGGGGCCGCTAGCACCGGCGGAACCGGCACGGGGGGCGAACCGGCCAACCCAGTCGGCGCCGGTGGTGCGGGCGGCGCGGGTGGCAAAGCGGGCGACGGTGGTGCGGGCGGCGAAGCCGGCGCTGGTGGTGCGGGCGGCGAAGCCGGCGCTGGTGGTGCGGGCGGCGAAGCCGGCGCTGGTGGTGTGGGCGGCGAAGCCGGCGACAGTGGCGACGCCGGCGGCGGTGGTGCAGGCGGCGCGGGCGGCGAAGCCGGCGCCGGTGGAGCGATCGGTCCAGACGGCGGATGAGGCGACCGGTGGGCCCGGCACCCGCGGGCAGAGCGCTCGACGTCGACTGACGCGGCGGCGCCGGCTCAGATCCCGGGTCGCCGCGGCCGCGCGTACTCGTCGAGCATGTTCGCTACCAGCTCGGCGAGCAGGCTGTCCGCCACGCGAAGGCGGCGCGACATCTCGCGCGCGACGTTCAGCACCAGCAGCGTGTACGACTTGAGATCGCGCCGGTAGAGGGCGTCGAGATCGTGCGCGGTGACGCGCAGCAAGCGCGACGGGGCGATCGCCCGGACGGTCGCCGAGCGAGGCATCACGTCGAGGATCGACATCTCGCCGAACCAGTCGTTCGGCCCGAGGACCGCGATGCGCGCCTCGACGTCGCGCTTCGACCGCTTGAGCACTTCCATCTCCCCCGAGAGCAGCACGAACATCTCGCGGCCGCTGTCGCCCTCGCGAAAGGCGACGGCGCCCGGCTCCAGATCGAGCAGCTCCAGGGTGTCGGCGAGGCCCTGGAGGACGTGATCGCCCAGGCCTCCGAACAGCCCGATCTCGCGCAGCTGCGTGATCAGCGAAGGGTTATGGCTCACCTGGATGCACCGAGGGCGCCCGCGGCGACCGTCCTGTCGGCTGACCCGACAACGCCCACCACCACGTCGCGAACATGCCCGCCTTCTCGCATCGCTCCACCTCGCGGTCCCGAGCAGATGTACCCCGTCGAGAGCGTACGCCGCAACACGCCCGTGCTCCGCGCGATCCGCACTAGAGGTCCTTGGTGAACACGATCCGCGGACGCCCAGGCCCGGCGTAGTCCTCGATCTCGGCCGCCGACCAGCCGACCGCGGCGTGGAAGCGCACCGAGCCCTCGTTGCCCAGCGTCGTGATCGCCTTGAGCTGCCGGCAGCCCTCGCGGCGGCAGTCCTCCTCGAACGCCGCGTAGAGCATCCTGCCGACGCCGCGGCGGCGATAGTCCGGGTGAATGCCGACGAGGTGCACGTACCCGATCGCCGCGTCCGGGCACCTGAACCCGAGCAGGAAGCCGACGAGCAGCCCGCGATCCTCGACGACGCGCGCGAGCCTGCCGAGCTCGTAGAAGAAGATCGGGTGCGCGAGCGCGCTGGTCGGGCCTGCCCACCACCGATCGATCTCGCCCACGATCCGGTCGTAGTCGGGCTTCGTCAGCGGCCGTGTCTCCATGCATCACCTCACTCGAACGGTTCGGATCCCCAGCCTTCGATCTGCAGCGTCCGCGCGCACGACACGAACGCATCGCGAAGACCTGCGCAGCCTAGCAGCCGCGCCGGCCTCCCCGTAAGCGCGCTCGTGGATGCTCGGCTAGCCGCCGCGCGTCACGCCTGCTAGCGCTACCCCTGTGCGTCACGAGAAAATCATCGTCGCTCCGTCGATCCTGTCGGCTGACTTCGGTCGTCTCGCGGAGGAAGTACGAGCCGCTGAGGCCGCTGGCGCCGACTGGATCCACGTTGACGTGATGGATGGCCGGTTCGTGCCAAACATCACGATCGGGCCGCTCGTCGTTCGCGCGGTTCGCGCCGCGACGCGTCTTCCCCTCGATGTCCACCTGATGATCGTCGAGCCCGAGCGCTACGTCGCGGAGTTCGCGGCCGCCGGCGCCGATCGCATCTCGGTCCACGTCGAGGCGTCGCCTCACCTGCACCGGACGCTCCAGCAGATCAGGGACGCAGGCGCGAGCCCTGGCGTCGTGCTGAACCCCCACACGCCGGAGGAGTCGATCCGGCACGTGATGGCGGATATCGGTCTGGTGCTGGTGATGAGCGTCAACCCCGGGTTCGGCGGCCAGCGGTTCATCCCGGGGGCGCTCACCAAGCTGCAGAGCCTGCGCCAGACGATCGACCAGGCAGGCCTGGACATCGCGCTCGAGGTCGACGGCGGCGTCGCCCCGTCGACCGCCGGGCAGGTCATCGCCGCCGGGGCGCGGGCGCTCGTCGCGGGCTCGGCGGTGTTCGGTGCGGTGGCGCGGGGCGAGGATCTGCCGTTCGACGAGCGCGTCGCGCGGTATGCCGAGGCGATCCGCGCGCTCCGCACGCCCGCCAGGGAGCCGTCGTGACCCGGCGCGTCGAGGACGCTGCCGCGGTGGGTCAGGGGCGCTGCGCGATCGGGCTGGTCGGGGCGGCTGTGCTCGCCGGGTGCGCGCCGACGGCCGCGCCTGCGGCGCCGCCGCGGGCGCAGGCCTCGACTGCGACGCTACCTGCGGCGTCAGCCGCGCCTCGGCCGGCTGGGGGCGCAGGCCCGGTGGATGCGGGCGAGATCGACGAGGACGCGGCTCGCCTGACCGACGGCGAGATCGCGCGCGTGCTCGCGCGCGTGGCGAAGGCGCGGGGCCTGCCGGTGCGCCGCGAGGTGCGGAGCCGCGTGCTCGCCCGCGGGCAGATCCTGGAGCGGGTCCGCGCGCACGTGGAGCGAGAGATCCCCGAGGGCGTGCTCGATCACCAGCGCGAGGTGCTCGCGGCGCTCGAGCTCATCCCGGCCGACTACGACTTCACCGCCGGGATGTACCGCCTGCTCGAGGGCCGCATCGCGGGCTTCTACGAGCCGGAGGACGCGACGATGTACCTCGTCGACGATCTCAGCGAGGCCGAAGCCGAGGAGACGCTGGCGCACGAGCTCGTCCACGCGCTCCAGGACCAGAGCTTCTCGCTGGGGAGGTTGCTCGATTTCAAGCTCGGCGACAGCGATCGCCTGGCGGCCACACACGCGCTCGTCGAGGGAGAGGCGATGAGCGCGATGTTCGACGTGCTTGTCGGCTCGGCGTTCCAGGTCGACGAGTCGATGCTCCGCAGGCTCGTGGCGATGTCGACGGCGCTGTCGTCCGTGGGCGACACGCCGCTCGTGCTGCAGGAGTCGCTGGGCGCGCCGTACACGGACGGCTTCGCGTTCGTGCAGGCGCTGCGCCGGGAGGGCGGATGGGCTTCGGTGGATGCGGTCTGGCGCGCGCTGCCGGAGACCACCGAGCAGCTGCTCCATCCCGAGAAGCTCGCCGCGCGCGAGCCCGCTGTCGCGGTGGCGGTCCCGACGGCCGCGGCGCTCGGCCCGGGGTTTCGTGTGGTCTTCGACGACGTGATGGGCGAGCAGGCGCTGCGTATCGCGTTCGGGGCATATGCCCACCGCGATGCGGCGATCGGCGCGGCGGCTGGGTGGGGCGGGGATCGATTCGCGGTGGTGCGGCGGGACGACCCGGAAGACCCGTCGCGGAAAGAGGTCGCGCTCGCGTGGCGGCTGCGGTTCGACAGCGCGGGTGACGCGGCAGAGGCGGGGAAGCTGATCGAGCGGCGCTTCGGGAAGGTGTGCAGGCGGCGGCCGGCGCTCGGGCCGATCGCGTGGGCCGCGCGAGGGAGCGACGTGGCGATCGTGGCAGGGCCGTACGCGAGGCGCGGGGGAGGGGAGGTCAGCGCGGCGGGGACGTGCGCGGGGGCGGGGAAGTGGCTGGCGGAGGTGATGAAGGGCGGGGTGGGGGGACAGGGCGCCGGGGCGCTGGCGGGGGCTGCGGCAGCGGGGGCGCAGGCGGCGGGGAGGGAGAAGTAAGGGGCAGGGGGCGAAGGGCGGTGGGGGCGGGAAGAGATGCCGGTGGGGGACGGAAGCGGCGGGGCCGGGGCTGGAGGGCACAGGCGATGCCCTGAGCAGGTAGGGCAGGGGGCGGGTTCTCAGGGCGGCGTTGACAGGGGGCGGTAGAAGAGGCAGAAAAGCGAGTCGTTCTGGATGTTTGGAGGAGTGGCCGAGCGGTCGAAGGCAGCGGTTTTGAAAACCGCCGTTGGGGCAACTCAACCAGGGGTTCGAATCCCTTCTCCTCCGCTGAAATCTGCTGTGGGTTCCGATAATTGCCGCGGTTGAGAAGAGGGACGGGAAGGGGTCAGCCGCCGACTGGGTGGACTCGAGATTTGGCCAACGTTGGGTACGGCAGCTCCCTGGGTCCGGGTCTAGCTGTGTGAGTGGCTCCGTTGCGCGCGCCCGGATTCACTATCGCCCTGCGCCGAGCTATTCCGATAGCCCGTGGCCCTGATGAGGCATCGACCGGATGCGTCGTGCTTGCTTGGGGACCCTCTCCCCCGGCCGGAGCTGGTCGTGTCCGAGTAGGGGCGTGCCAAGCGACGGTCATGGATCTCTCGCGGCCTTGCTGAAGGCCTTTGGAATCGCTTGAAGCTGTAGCGTGGGCTTCCTCTATCTGCGCATCAGCCACTGCCTGTAGGTTACACAGGCCCGTTCCCACGCCGCCCGCACCGCCGGCTCGCTCGACATCCGCCCTGTCCAGTAAGCGTTGACATTCGTCCATTGCTCCTGCGTGAGCCCGTACCGCGACGAGATCTCCTGCGCCTGACCCGGCGCCGCCGCGAACTCCACGCAGAGCGATGCATATTGCTCCAGCGTCAGCGTGGGTGGCCCCGGCGCCGCGTCCGCGGGAAGCACGTCGTGCGGCGCGAGTGAGGTCCGCACGTTGGGCGTCCCTTGCGGGACGGCCGACGCCGGCCTCACGGAGCTCCCCTGCGCCAGCACGGCCGCTACGACCGACGAGATATCGAGCGTTTCGCCCCCCACCCGCGGCGCGGCGGGGCCCAGCGCCCGCGAGGCCTCCGCGGGGGCAGCCGCGTGGGATGGCGAGCCAGACCTGTCGCCCGGCTCGCCGGACGAGAACGGAAGCGCCGGCTTCACGGGCGCATTTGCGAGCGCGGGCTGCGTCCCATGAATGTGGGTCCAGTGCCTCATGCCCTTCGGCATCACGAAGGCCGGCGCGACGGGCGTGGGAGGCACGGGCGGCGCCACAAGCCCGAGCGGAGGCGGCGCGAGGTTCCGTATCGGCTGGGCCGGAGGCGGCGCGCTCGGCTCGACAACCGGCCGCAGTGGCAGCTGCTGCGCCGTCGCCGGCTTCTTCTCGCGCTCGCCGGGCAGCGGACCAAGCGACGCAATGGGCGGCTTCTCGCGGGCGAGCCGGTCCTTCGTCTGCGCCACCGCGAGCCCGAACTGCCGCGAGAGCCCCTCGTCCTCCCGCTCGCTCGCGTCGGCGAGCGCGTCGGTCCACGAGGAGACGGCCTCCTCCCAGTCCTCCTCGTCGACCCCGAGACGCGCGAGCACTTCATGCTTCTTGGCGCGAGGGAAATAGCGCACGTGCGCCATGATCTCTCCGTACCGCGCGATCGTGAGCCCGCCGTGCGTCGTCTCCTCGCCGTCGTCTTCTCCGCTCCCGAGCCCGCCGTGCGTCGCGCCGTTCGCGTCGGTCATCGCTCTCCTCGACTTCGTCAGCAGTTGAGCTTCACCGTGCCTCCGGTGACCGTCACCGTGCTTCCGCTGATGTCAACCGTCCCTCCCGTGATCTTCACGTCCCCTTGGATCGACACCGCGCCGCCGTTCACCAGCACGGTGGCGGCGTTGAGCTCGTAGAGCGCGGTGCCGACGCGGATCTTCGCGGAGCCGTTGATGTCGATCCAGGCGGCGTTGGCGTTCAGGTTGCTGCCGGCGTTGATCTCGACGACCGCCGCGCCGGCGCGGAGCTTCTCGCCGCCTCGCAGATCGATCCAGGGGGACGTCACGACCGCGTTGTTGCCGGCCTGGACGTTCACCTCCGTGCCGGCGCGCAACGAGATGTTGCTGTCGGCGCCCAGGTGCATGTCCCTCGAGGCCGTCGCCTCCAAGTCGCCCCCTTCGGCGGCGAGCTGCATGTTCGCGCCGGCAAGCTCCTTGATGTCGGTCTTCGCGGTCATGGTGATCGTCGAGCCCGAGCTCACCGAGATCGAACCCGCGCTGGTCGACTGTGACCCGACCACCTCGACGCTCTGGTTGTGCTTGACCTTGGTCACGTAGTCGCGCGCTGCATGGATGTCGATCCGCTCCTGGCCCTTCTGGTCCTCGAACGACAGGAGGTTGTAGTTACCGTCGAACGGGCTCGTATAGCTCTTGAGCGCGCTGTACGTCGGCCGGCTGGCCGCGTTCTCGGGCGCTGGGTTAGCGCCGTTGTACACACGCCCCGTGACGATCGGCCGGTCCGGATCGCCCTCCAGGAAATCAACGATCACCTCGTCGCCCACGCGCGGGTTCCAGATCGCGCCGTGCCCCCGGCTGCCGGCGAAGAGGTTGCTGACGCGAACCCAGCAGGAGGTCGCCTCCTTCTCGTGACGTCCCACGTCGACATCCCAGTGAAAGCGCACCCGCACGCAGCCGGCGTTCTCGGGCCCGCCCACGTTGATCTCGGCCTCGGCCGCGTTCGGTTCCGCGGTGACGATCGCCGTCTGGCTCCCGACGATCCGCGGGCGCGGCGTGGCGCGCGCCGGGCGGAAGTTGGACTCGCCTGTCTTGGCGACGGCGCCACAGCGGATCGCCTCGAAGACGTTGGTGTACGGCGCGGTGTCCGAGCCGCGCGTCGCGAAGCTGCCGCGCTCATGGCCGTGGTGCCGGATCGCGGTCACCAGATACCTCCCGGACCAGCGCGCGTTCGGGTGATCGAGCGTGAACAGGGTGCCTGCGCCGAGCAGCCGGCAATGCCCCTCGCCGGAGGCGAACTGCCGTTCGGTGTCGAAGCGCTGCTCGATCTTCTCGGCGAGCGCCTCGCCCGTCTCCCTGGAGTGCTCGTAGCGGCCCGGGTGCTGGTAAACCTGGAAGTCGGTCACGCCCGCAGGGGACGACACGATCAGATCGAGCTGGGGCTTGCACCAGTTGAAATCGCTGAGAGAGGCTGCCTTGGGGCGCACGCGCGCGCCGACCTGGAACGCGTGCACCTCGCGCCCCAGGATGCTCGGTCCGAGCGGGCTCTTGTCCGGGAGGAGGGGGCGGCCGTCGTCGGCATCGGTGATCACCAGGCGGCACTCGTCGCGCGTGTGCTCGAAGTGGTAGGAGATCCCCTCTTCCTCGAGGAGCCGCGCGATGAAGGCGAAGTCAGTCTCCTGGTATTGCACGCAGTAGGGCCTGGCCGCGTCGTCGACGAGGCGTCTGAGGTCGTGGATCGACCACAGGTAGGTCGCCGCAGCGGGCTTGAACGCGCTCTCATCGCCGTCGTCGCCGGGCGGCGAGTCGCTCTTCGAGAGCGTGAGCCCGGCGCCCCAGGCGGTCCGCGTCAGGGCCTGCTCGAGGATGTGCTTGAGCGTCTTCTCCAGGTAAATGACGCTCTTCTTCATCATCGTGGCGCGGAAGAAGGGCGGGACCAGGGTAACACGATAGCGCGTCCCGAACGAGACATCGCCGAGCTCCCGCGCCGTGCTGATGAGGCCATGGATGATCCGGAATGGCGGGTCGGTCCAGGTGCGGATCCGCAGCGCGGCGCGCGCGCCCACCAGGTCGGAGACATCGACGTCGGGCGCGTGACCGCGGCGCACGAGATCGATCTCGAACTCGTAGAGAGCGTTGATGGCCTCGGTCCCTCGGAACTCGAGCACCTCGAGGTGGTGCCAGGGGCCTTCCGAGGAGCTGGCCCCCTCCCAGGCGAACGTGAAGTCCTTATCCATTCGACACTCCAGCGCTCTGTGACCTGTGCCGCACGCTCACTCTATCCCGATCCGAACGAGAGCTGCACCCGCGTGGGCTCGATCGCGAGGAGCCGCCCCGAGCGCGGCGCAGCGTAGGCACGGTAGATCGGCCCCTCGACGACGGCCGCGAAGAGCTCGCCCTGGTGCGACACGTCGAACGAGCGATCGCCCATCCGCAGCGATCGCCGGATCCGGCCGTGGCGCTGGACCACGAGCTGCTTCGTGCACGGTCCCTCGACGGCGACGGCGCGCCCCTCGCGCGCGTCCTCCGCTTCGGCGGCTCGCGCGAAGCGCCGGTGGACGGCCGCGACGATGGCGAGCGCGAACGCACCCCCTGCGACGGCGAGCAGCGCCGGCCACCGCGCGGCGCGGCCAGCGGAGCTCGGGCCGGAGAGCCCATCCAGGAGCGCACCCCCGGTCGCCAGGAGCAGGAAGAACACGCCGGCGCACCCGAGCCTCGACGCGAACGCCGCGTCCGTGCCCCGCCGTGCCCCGAGCGCCGCGCTCTGCTCGGCGCTCATTCGGCCGCTCCGGTTCGCTGCCAGCGCCGCTTCCGTGAGGTCCTGCGCGCCGCGGAGGACCGCGTGGAGGTTCGTTTGGTACACCTCGGGCGAGGCCATCGGCTCGGCGCCGACGACGGTCCGCGCGTGGGGCGCGAGGTAGAGCCGGTAAGGGCCCGGTGGGAGTCCGAGCCAGGGTGCGAGCAGCGCGGGCGCCTGCCGCGGCGCCACAGCGAAATAGGCCGCCTGCACCGGCTCAAGCCGGCCAGGTTGGGGCGCATCTGCCGAACGCTTGTCGCGGAGCGCTTGAAAATCGAAGACCACCTCACCCTCGAACGCGACGACCCGCCCGTCCGCGAGATCGCGCCGCCAGTCGTCGTACTCAGGACGCGCGAGCCACGCACCGAGCTGCGCCTCGATTTCGCGGCGCTGTCCGGGCCCGAGCTGCCCCTTCCGGTTCCATGTGAGCTCCTCGGCATCCATCGCGCGCCCGTCTCTCACCCCTCTCGCGCGCCCTCGTCGAACGCGCGGAGCAGGTCCTCGTCCCCCGACACGTCCGATGCAGCCACGGTCGCCGGCTCGGCGGGCGCCGCGGGTGCTGCGCTGAGGGTGGCGGAGAGCTGCGCTTTCATCCAGCCCGGCACCCGCAACTCCCCGTCGCTGTTGAGCAGCACGCGCTCGCCGTTCACCTTCACGTCGTCGTTCGCGGTGATCGCCACGTCGCCCTCGGTCGCGGTGATCGCCGCGTCCTGCGCGGTGATCACCGCAACCTCGGCCGCGTCGACCTCGAAGCGGCGGGCCGCGACCTTGAAGCTGTCGCAGGCGACCGCCACCTCACGGCTCGCGCGGAGCTCGACGTCGGTCGCGTCGAGCACCACCTTCGCGCCGGAGGCGGTGATCTCGAGGGTGAGCTCGACGCGCCCCGTCCCGCTCACGAGGACCACGCGCTCGTGATCGGGCGCCGAGGTCACCTGGATCGTCTTGCCCCAGCGGATCGGGATTCGCTCGTCCCGCCGCGCCGTCGCGACGGTATCCACCGCCTCGACGAGGGGTACGTCATCGATCTCCATCGCCTGCCCGGCGAGCGGCTCACGGCGCGTGTTCATTCCCCCTCACCCAGATCATCGGCTCCACCGTACCGCGTGGCGCGCCTTCTCGAGCTGCATCTCGGTCGGCGCCCTGTCGACCGGCATCGTTCCCACCCACACGCAGACAAGGAGCTCTCTGTCCGGGCGCAGGATCACGGTGCGGAGCCCCGGCGCGAGCTCCCGGGGCGCGCCGCCGAAGAGCTCGAGGATCATCTGCGGCCGCTCGTGGGGCAAGGGCACCTCCATCGCCGGGCGCTCCGGGTGCATGTGCTCGATCCGGATCACTTCATCGCCCGTGAAGTCGGGGAAGATCATCCAGGCGGGCGCGCCGTGGAAGAAGCGCGGCGAGTGCGCGTTCCCGAGGTGATCGAAGACGTCGCCCTCGAGCAGCGCGGCGGGCAGATACCCCTCCTTCACCTCGGGCACGTCCTCTGCGCGACCCTCGAAGGTGGGCGCGACGCCCATGAGGGCGGCGCGCGGAAACCAGTCCTGCCCGGTCCAGTCGAACCCCGCCGGGCGCGGCGCTGTGGGCCAGCGCTCCGCGCTCCCGAGGACGAGGCGCTCCGGCGTCAAAAGGTCATGAGGCAGTTCCAGGTTGGGCATCGCCGCGCCCTCCACCGCCGCGGCGTCGGGGTAGACGAGGTATCCGCGGCCCAGCGGGTTGCGCGGGTACTCGTAGGGGGACAGGTCCTCGACGTCCTCCTCGGCGAGCCTCGCCATCCAGGTCGCGAAGTCGTCCGGTCGGGTCGCGTCGGCGGCCCGATCGCGACCCCCGTAGGCGCGCGTATACGAGAGCGGCATCACCTCGAAAGGCTCGGGATCCGAGAACGAGATCGAGCCCGCGTAGAAGCGCGCAGTCCGATCACCGAAGACCCGGATACGGCGCGCCGACCGCTCGGCCTGCTCGCGGGTCGCGCCGGCGCGCTGGACCGCGACGCTCACCGTGAGGTCGCGGCAAGGTCCGCGCGGGCTGAAGGCGCTCCCTTGCACGAGGACGTCGGTCCCGCCCCGCGGGCACGCGAAGAAGTCCGGCTCGTCTTTGACCGGGCTCTCTTCGTCGTCGCCGTGGTGGACGAGCTCGCTCACGATGGCGAGCTGCTCGGGCGCGACCTCCGGGGCGCGCGTCCGCGGCAGGCGATAGGTGCGCTTCGCCAGGACGTGCGCGTAGCGCCTCCCCTGCGTGTCCTTGGTGAAGTGGGAAATCGACGTGACCGGGGCTTCGGTGCTCATGCGTCGTGCCATGGCGGCGCTCAACGCGCCCAGAGAGGCGGGTCGTTTCCAAAGCCGAGCAGATCGTCGGGGCTCAGGCCGCCGAGCTTGTCGCTCGTCGCCTTCTTGGCCTTCTCCTCAGCGGTCTTACCAAGCCACTTCCCGATCGCCTCGCCCGCCTGCTCTCCAAGGACCTTCCCCACCTTCTCGCTGACCTTCTCGACGATCCAATCAAATACGGGCGCCAGCCCCTTGCCGAGCAGGCCCCGCAGCTTCGGCGCGATGCGCCGCATGATCGCTTTGAAAACCCTCTTTCCGAAGAACTTCCCCGTTCCCTTCAGCCCGCCGAAGAGGAGGTTCAAGAGGAACGAGAGCAGCATGTCCACCGCGATGCTGGCCATGCAGAGGAGATAATCGGCGAGCGACATCCCGGCGAAGACGCTGGTCGGCGCCTGCATCGAGATGCCGAGCGGCATGTCGAACGGATCGGTGCAGACGAGCTGGTTGAAGGGGCAGAAGGGCGAGTAGGGGACGGCGATCACCGCCACGCTCTTGCCGCCGGCCTTCACGGTGGTCGGGCCCCACACGGGTTTGGTCGCGCCCACCATGATCACGAGGACGAAGAAGCCGAGATCCACGATGGGCCCGACGACGACGTTCGGCGGGACGGCGCCGATGATCACGAGATGGGGGCGGTTCTCCTTGGTGTCTGCGCCCTTGTTGATCGCCGGCTCGCCGCAGATGAGGACGCTCGCCACCGGCCGGTCGCCGGTGCCGTAGTGCGTGTTCGAAAACGCGAACCACATCGTGATGTCGGAGGGCGTGAACGGCACGGGCGGGGCCGGCGGGGCGATGAGCGTGCCGAGCGCGCCGTGAAGGTCGATGCTCTGAACGAAGCACGAAGGCCGCACCGGCATGCAGGGGACGCCCATGGGTGGTCGATCCTTTCAATGGCCGCCGCGCTGCTCCTCGGCCTGCGGCGCGGCGCGCCCCGGGCCAAGGACGAGCGCGGCGGCGCGCCGCCTCCGGCGGAGATAGGGGTACTGAAACTCGACACGGTACGTGACGACGACCAGCCGCTGGCCCAGAAGCACCCAGAGCCCCGCGACCGGCACCGTCGCCTCGAAGATCACCTGTCCGGTGTCGACGCGGACGCGCGGGTCGAGCGCCGGAATGCGGAAACGGAGCTCGTCGGGGGCGACGCCAGCGAGCACGACCTCGGCCCCCTCGCGCACCTCGGGCGCGATCATGTCGGGCTGCGCCGCCGACATCGTCGCGCGCTCGGACGCGCTCGCAAGGAGCTCGGCCCGTGCCTCGTCGTCTGGCGCGCTCGCCGCCTCGCGCGCGACGCGGACGAGGTGCCACCCCAAGGAGTCCTTCACCGGCGCCCAGCAGGCCGGCAGAGGCCGGTCGTGCCATGTCGCGATTCGCTCGTCGGGCCGCTCCAGGTTGGGCAATGGCATGCCCAGCGCGTCTTCCCGCCGGAGATAGAACCCTCGGCCCGCGGGGTTCAGCGGATACGGCGCATCGGCGCCCTCGTGGCGGGCTGCGCCGCCGAACGCGCGCGACCAGGCCAGTGGCATCTCGGTGAACGGCGCGGGATCGCTGGGTACGAGCTCGCCCCTGCGCTCATGCCAGATCCGATCGCCGATGGCGTCGAGCCGCGCTTCGAACGCGTCTACCCTCAACGAGAGCGCGAGCGAGGTGACGGGCGCCGCCGTGCGCGCGACGCCGGTGAGCACCACGTCGCAGCCCGCGTGGCCCGGCACGAGGTCGGGCGGGAAGACGCCGACCTCCGTCGTGAGCGCCTCGGTGAAGACGGGCCATCGATCGTCGCTCGGCGCGAGCGAGCCCGCGTCATCGAGCCGCCAGGTCATCCGCGCGACGAGCATGCCCACCGCCGCGGTCGGGCCGGTGAAACCCGTGTGGAGCCGCGCGCAGAGGGGCGTGTCGTTGTGGAGATCCATGAAGACGAAGCGACCGGGAGCGCGGCCAACGTCGAAGTTACCACCCGCTCCCCGCTCGACGCAACACGGCCTTCGCGGCACGGCCCGCGCCGCGCCTTGACCAGGCTCGCGAGTTGGCGTAACGGAGATCGGGCGCCCGGTCGCGCGGCGCTCACCACAGCGCATGGGGTTCATCCACGTCGTCGACCGCGGAGAGTGCCTGTCGAGCATCGCTCAACGGCACGGCTTCCTCGACTGGCGCACGCTCTACCAGGACCCTCACAACGACGCGCTCCGCGCGCTCCGGCCCAATCCCAACCTGCTCGTCCGCGGCGACAAGGTGTATATTCCGGACAAGGAGCCTCGCGTCGAGGAGGCGGCTACCGGCGCACGCACCGTATTTCAAGCGACCGCCGCGCCGACGCGGCTCCGCCTTGTCTACGAGGGCTCGCTCCCCAACGACTACGAGCTCCGCGTCGGCGGGCGCTCCTTCACAGGCACCGTGGCGCCGGGCGGCCTCATCGATCATCCCATCCCGCCCGAAGCGACGGAGGCCGAGCTGGTGCTCCGCCCCCGGGGCGCGCCCGAGCTCGAAGATCGATGGTCGCTCCTCCTCGGTGAGCTCGAGCCGATCGAGACGATCGGCGGCGTTCAGGCCCGCCTCGACAACCTGGGTTTCGCCTGCCCGGTCAGCGGCGTGCTCGATGCGGAGACGGAGGCGGCCCTCGCCGCCTACCAACGCTTCCGCGGCCTGTCCCGCGCCGACGGGGCGCTCGACGACGCGACGCGCGCTGACTTGCGCGTGTTTCATGACGGATAGCCCCGAGGAGCCGCCGCGCGATGACCGATCAGGGCAAGCTTCGAGTGATGCGCACGGCCCGCGGGTTGACGCACAGGAACGCGCTGAGGAAGAAGGTCCAGCGCGTCACCATCGAGCGGCTCACCTTCCTCTCCGATCACGGGCTCATCGCGGACAACCTCACCGACTGGCGCCCGGGCGGGACGCTCTACACAGCCCAGATGGGCGGCGCGCACTGGACGCCGGGGCAGAGCCTCCCGGCCAGCTTCACCAAGCGCACGACCGTCACCGTCGCGGTCGAGTTGAGGATCGAGGGCGCCGACGTCGGCCCTCTCGAGGGGACGCTCCACGGTAAGCCCTCCGGCGACGAGCCCTTCCTCGAGTTCGAAGGCAATTTTTTGATCGGCGCCGCGGTCCCGACGACGCGCGTCGAGCTCACGGCGAAGGGCGCGCTCCCCGACGAGGTCGCAGACTGCCTCGCCCGCTCCCTCCGCTGGACGGCGACCATCGGAGGGCAGACATTCGATCTCGGGGCGACCGGCCCGCACGATCTCTTCGTCACCTTCGACACCCCCGTCCCCGCCGGCGTCCCCCTGCACACGCCCTTCGGCCCCGAGCCCGCGCCGCTGGAGGACGGCATCACCCACAAGCGGTTGGCCGCGGCCGTGCGGATCACGCGCGAGATGGCGCTGCAGGCGCCCAGGGCCGACGACCCCGACACCGGCGAGCCGATGGATCCGCACGATCCTCACGTGATCGCGCGGATCCTCATCGCCACCGTCCCAGGCTACACCATCGAGCCTGATGCGTCGGTCCCCGCGGAGCTCGGCCACCCGCACTATTACAACGAAACACCAGGCATGGCGCAGGCGGGGGCGTGGCCGATCGTCGACTTCCGGGCGCAGCGGGCCGAGTGTCAAGCCATCGTCCGCTACGTGCGCGGGATGCTGCTGCAGATCGGCTGCCCGGGCGAGGCGCGCATGGCCGTCGTCTACGCGCACGCCGACGTCGATCAGGGCAAGACCGCGCTGGAGGACAGCCTCCTCCCGCCGGACCCGGACGCGAGCAAATACCGCTTCATGGCGGGGCGGATGCGGGTCGCCGGTGGGCTCAACCGCAATCAGATGCGAAGCCACCTCATCGACGGCGCGCCGGTGGTGCAGCTTCTGGCCCTGGCAGATCGCGAGGTCGCCGTGGGCGAGCTCATCCCGCCGGGGAGCGTCTTCAACTCCTACGAGGCTTGCCTCAAATTCACCCACGGCGGGACGACGCGATACCTCGGCGGCGGGGTACCCGAGGGAAACTTCAAGGAGCCCGCGGACGTGATCAAGGTGTTCTATGGGCTGGTGTGGCTATCGCAGATCCGCTCGCCGGAGACGGGCGCGATCATGAACCGGGTCGATGAGATCGTCTGCACGTACCGATAGGCTCGGCCTCGCGCTCGCGCTCGCGCTCGTCGTCGCGGGCTGCGGCGGGCCGCGCGCGTCGCCGGACGCTCCACAGACAGCGCCGGGCCTGCCGGCGATCACAGCCCGGGCCGACCACCTGCGCGCGAAGCGAGACGAGGAGCGCCGCCTCATGGCAAAACCGAACGTACGACCTGAAGACATGGTGTTCTGGGGGCGCTGGTTCATCGAGGCCGCGCAGGAGACTGCGTACCTCGACGTCCAGACCGACGAGGAGCTGCGCGCCGTCCAGGCGGCGTCGGGGCTCTGGCCGAGCGCGATCTTCCTTCCTGCCGCGAGCCCCTACGCGCCGGGCGCAGCGGTCCGGCATCGCTTCCACCTCGGCGAGCACCGTGACATCCTCCATCACCGTTACATGGCTTCGGGGCTCGATCTCGATGTCCACGAGACCAGCGCGATCATCGTGACCTGGGTGAACACCGACCTCGGCCCTGAGCCGCGGCGCCCCGAGGTGATCCGCCGCATCGCCGCGGCGCTCTTCACGATGGGGCAGGCTCCGCTCCATTTCTTTCCGGGTGTGGGGGACGAGTCGCTCCGCTTCTCCACCGATCCCTTCAACTACTTCAGCGCCCCGCCGCCCGGGGAGCCCAAGCTCGACGGCGGGGTCGCGCGCGACGCGCTCTATTTCATGCACCACAAGATCATGATGGGAAGGCTCGTCGGCTACCCGCCCGAGCAGGGCTGGCTCGGCGAGCCGCTTCGCCGCGCGTGGGCCGCACGGCGCGTGGGTCCCTGAGCGAACCTCATGGAGGACACCATCCACCCTCTCTGGATCCTCCACGGTTTCGGCGCAGAGTCGCTCTTCGTCGTGCCACGCGACGCGACGCCTGACGAGGGGCTCGAACCGCTGGCGCCGTTCCACGTCCTCAGCCTCCTCGACCGCTGGGCGCTTGCGCCGGAGAACCGCGCTGTCCTTGTCGACGTGTATGTCACCCACGTTCGGCCGATCGGCATTCACCCGTTCGACGACGAGTTCCTCGCCGACGTCGTGCTCCCCGCGCTCCGCGGTGCGTTCGAGCGCGAGGAGCTGATCGTGCTGGCCGAGCCTCGGGCGGCCGGCGCGAGCCCGACGACGCCAGCGGAGCTCCCCCCGGCGGAGCCCCCCAGGACGAGCCCTCCCCGCCGCCCGCAGAAAACGTGGGTGGAGATCGCGCTGGTCGACGCCGACAACCGGCCGATGCCCGGCGTGTCGTTCATCGTCGCGCTGCCGGACGGGCAGCGCGTCCGCGGCCGGCTCGATCCGAACGGCACCGCGCGGATCGACGACGTGGATCCGGGGATCTGCGACGTCGTGTTCCCGGACCTCGATGGTCGCGAGTGGGGACCATGGCCCTTCACGGGCACGGGAGGCAGCCGGTAGCTCCTCCAGCCTGACCGGGGATCCGGCTAAACGCCGCGCAGCGGCGATCTCTCGAAAGAATGCCGAATCGAATGCAGGCGTGAGCCGCGAGTGTTTCTGCTTGGCCCGCTTCATCCGACCGACTTCCGAAAGCCGACCAAGGGCGGGATGCAGAACAGCAAGCAGTACTTCGACATCGAGAGGCTTGCGCCCAGCGATGCGGCCGATCTAGCGGAGAGGCTCCGGGGCCAGACCTGGAGAGACTTCCCCAGGTGAGCGGCAACGTTCTCGTCCATTCAGAACTACGAGAGTGCCTGGAAGACACCGTCTCCGCCTCAACGCGTGGAAGAAGACCCAGCAGGGCGCGTGAACGGCGGTGAAGGATTCGAAGCAGTGGAAGAGCTTACACGTCGCGGAGGACGACTGAGCGCGGCTTGCCGTGGTGGGCCGTGAGCGAGGCATCGGCTGCACTGCCGCCGGTGACCCAGGCGCCGTCTGGATGGAGGGTAACGTTTACTGACGCTCTACAACTGCGGAGATCTATGCCACTTGCAAGCTCTCGAACGAAAGCTCGGCGCGCCGCGTAGGTCCCGAACCCAGGGGATATACAAGATCCTGCAAGGGGTGAGGCGAGAGCTATCGCGTGAAACCGCTGTATTCCGCAGCCTTTCGAGAGGAGATGGCGCAACGCGCGCTCGGACCGCCCGTTGCCACGGCCGCCTCGGGGTGGCAGCCTCAACGCATGTCCATCCGTCCCGCCGCCGACGTCGATGCCGCGGCGATCGCCGTCGTGCATGTCGCCGCGTGGAAGGCCGCCTACCGCGGCCTGATGCCCGACACCGTGCTCGACGGGCTCACCGTCGAGGCTCGGACGCAACGCTGGCAACGAAACTTCGCCGAGCCCTTGCCCGGATCACGCACCACCGTGCTCGAGCGCGACGCTCGCGTCGTGGCCTTCGCCAGCGCCGGGCCAAGCCGCGATGACCCGCGCCACGGCGAACTCTACGCGCTCTATGCGCACCCCGACGCCTGGGGGACCGGCGCCGGGCGCACGCTCATCGTTGACGCGCTCGCCTGGCTCTCGGCGGGAGGCTTCCCGCGGGCGGAGCTCTGGGTCCTGCGCGGCAACGCGCGCGCGATCCGGTTCTACGAGCGCGCGGGCTTCGCGCTCGACGGCGGCGCGAAGACCAGCGACGGCCTCGACGAGCTCCGGATGTCCCGCGCGCTCGCCTGAACGGCTCCCCACCCGGCTCCGGTGACTCGATGGGAGGGTACGCTCCCTATGCCCGCCGCTCGAAGTCGTCCTCGCGGGTGTAGTCGACGGAGGGCAGCCCTGCGCGCAGCTCGGCGTGAACGGTCCGCTCCAGGGCCTCCGGCGCCGTGACCAGCTCGATGAAGCCCAGCTCCCGCCGGATCCGGCCGCTGTCGAGGCGTACGTGGTGCTCGAAGCGGGCCTCGGGGGGCAATTCCTCGATGGCGGGGCGTGCCCAGGCCTGCTCGCTCGCCGGAGCCACGGCGACCTCGCCCCCCCAACCGACGACGCGGGCGATCCGCTCGATCCACACGCGCTCCGAGCAGTCCTCGGGCTCGGCCACGTTGTACACGCGCCCGGGCGCGCCCCGCAGGACGACGCACGCGATCGCCTCGGCGACGTTCTCCACGTACGATCTCGAGTTCATCCAGGCCGCGCCGGCCGCGTGCAGCCAGATCGCTCGGCGCCCGTCCACCATCCGCCGCAAGTAGCCGGCGAGCCGCCGGTCCGGATCGCCCGGGCCGTAGACCATCGGCAGCCGCACCACGCTCGCCCCGGCGGCGAGGTAGGCCTCCTCGGCCGGGATCTTGTCGTAGTCGTCGAGCCAACAGCGAGGGTCCGAGGCGGGTCGAGGCGAGGCGCCGCGGTAGGGGAACAGGCATGTTCGCAGAGGGGCTTGCTCGTCGCAGAGCGTATGTTTCGGCGGCCCGGCCTCCCGACCGAGCAGGCGGCCAAAGACCCGGTACACGCTGCCGCTGCTCACCGCCACGAGGCGCGGGGCGACGCTCCTCAAGACATCGAGCACGCCGCGCGCGTCCGCGCCGTTGCGGGGCATCATGTCGAGCGCCACGTCGACCCCGAGTCGCTCGAGTCGATCGCGGTGCCGGGCGATCTCGGCGCGGTCGCCGCGCAACGTAGTCGGTGAGACGTGTCCTGTCTGCCCGCGCTCGTAGGTCCAGACGTCGTGCCCGCGCAAGGCGTTCACGACGCGAGCCCCAATGAAGCCGGTGCCTCCGAGGATCAAGACCCGCACGCTGGACCTCCTGCCACCTTGGATGATCCCAGGGTTCGGATCCCGAGCGGCTACGCCACATCGATCGTCGAGGTACCCTGGAAGACGCTGAAGACGCCGCCGGAGCGTAGCACGGCGCTCGGCCCCGCCGGCCGGTCGTCGGGCCCGCAGGCGGGGCCGGCCCTGGACTTCGGGCCTCGCGACGTCTAGGCTGGCGGCCGATCGGCGATGAACATCCGGCGGACGACGATCGGCACCACCGCGGGGCACGCCGGGCAAGGCCCCACCCGCGTCGATGCGTACTCGCTCGACACGGAGAAGGGGCTCGCCGTGACCGTGTGGACCTACGGGGCGACGCTCGTCGAGCTCCTCGTCCCCGATCGCGACGGCCGGGTCGACAACGTCGTCGTTCGCCTCCCGGATCTCGAGAGCTACGAGGATCGATCGAAGAACCCTTACATCGGGTCCACGCTCGGCCGCTTCGCGCGCGCCGTCGCGGGGGGTCGGTTCGAGCTCGACGGGGTCGAGCACCAGCTCGATCGCAACTACGGCCGGCATCACTTCCACGGGGGAAGCATCGGATTCGATCGATTCGTGTGGAGCGCCGACGCCGAGCGCCGCCAGGGTGAGCTCGCGCTCCGGCTCCGGCTCGAGCGCCCCGACGGCGACCAGGGTTACCCCGGCGCCCTGTCGGCCGAGGTCACCTATCGAGTCGACGGCGACGGTCGGCTCACGCTCGACTATCGGGCGACCACCACGGCGAGCACCATCGTGGCGTTCACCAATCACGCCTTCTGGAACCTCGCCGGCTCGGGCACCATCGACGATCACCGGCTCGCGCTCAACGCGGCGCGCGTCCTCGCGTGCGACGAAGAGCTCATCCCGCGGGGCCCGCCCGCCGGCGTCGCCGGTACGCGGCTCGACTACCGGGCGCCGCGGCAGATCGGCGATGCGCGGATCGACGACTGCTTCGTGCTCGACGATCCGACGTGGGCCGCGGAGCTCTTCGAGCCCTCGACCGGCCGGCGAATGCGGGTCGTCACCGATCAGCCGGGGCTCGCGGTCTACTCGGGCGACGGCCTCGCCCGGCCGCGCGCGGGGCTGTGCCTGCAGACAGGCGCCTTCCCCGACGCGCCCAACCGCGCTGATTTCCCCTCGGCGCGGCTCGATCCCGGGATGATCCACCGCCACGTCACGACCCACGCGTTCTCGAGGTGAGCGGCCATCATGCGGACCTTCGCGACCCTCGGACGACGGAAGGCCGTGCTGGGCATGATCCACCTGGCCCCGCTGCCCGGCACGCCCTTCCACGAGAAAGGCAGCTTCGAGCGGACGCTCGATGTCGCGGTCCAGTCGGCGATCGCCCTGAGCGAGGGCGGCGCGGACGGGTGCCTGGTGCAGACCGTCGAGCGCGTCTACGGCGTCAAGGACGAGTCTGATCCGGCGCGCACGACCGCGATGGGGCTGATCGTCGACGCGATCGGGCGCGCCACGGGCGACGATTTCCAGATCGGCGTGCAGCTGATGCGGAACGCGATCCGGGCGTCGCTCGCGGTGGCGAAGGTGGCCCGGGGGAGCTTCGTCCGCGCCGGAGCGCTGGTGGGCGCCACGCTCACCGAGCACGGCCTTGTCGAGGCCAACCCGCTCGATGTCATGGAGTATCGCGACAAGATCGACGCGTGGGGCGTGAAGATCATCGCCGACGTGGCGTCGACGCAGTTCACGTGGCTCGGCGGGGCGAAGCCCGTGGCAGAGGTGGCGAGGCGCGCGAAGCACGTCGGCGCGGACGCCGTGTCGCTGGGCGACCCCGACGAGGCGAAGACGCTCGCGATGATCGCGTCCGTGCGGGCGGCCGCGCCCGAGCTGCCGATCCTCCTCGCGGGCCACACGAACCACGCGAACGCGGCGCGGTTGATGGCGGCGGCCGACGGGGCCTTCGTGGGGGCCTGCCTCGAGCAGGGCGGGTGGGGCGGCCGGATCGATCGGGACCGGGTCGCGGCGTACGTGGAGATCGTCCGCGGGCTGGAGCGTTGATGGGAACGGCGGCGCAGGCGACGACGAGGGAGCTCGAGCCGGCCGTGATGGCCCGCGAGATCCAGGCGTTGGCGAGCGATCTGCGCGCCCTCGCGGGCCCGCTCGAAGAGCAGGTGCGCGCCCTGCTCTCGCCCCCGGCGTGGGCGTCCATCGACGAGGTTTACCTCGTGGGGAGCGGGGACTCCCACCACGCCGCGTGCGCCGCCGAGATGGCCTTCGAGGAGATCGGCGGGGTCGCCTGCGCGGCGATGAGCTCGCAGCGCTTCCTGGAGTACGGCGGCGCGCGGATGCGCCGACGCTCGCCGCAGAGAGCGCTGGTGATCGCGACCTCCGCCTCGGGGGGCACCCCGCGCGTGATCCAGGCCGTGGAGCGCGCCAAGGAGGGCGGGGCGGCGACGATCGCGCTGACCTGCACGGCGGACAGCGCCGTGACCCGGGCCGCCGATCGCGCCGTCGTGGCCACGCTGCCGGAAAAGGAGCGCTCGCCGGGGATTCGCACGTACCAGGCCAGCCTGCTCGGGATGCTGCTGGTCGCGATCCGGCTGTCCGAGGCGCGGGGCACCGCCGACGCGGGCGCCCTCCGCCAGGAGATCGTCGCGCTTGCCGACGCCGTGGACGCCACGCGCCGCGCCGTCGAAGGACGGTGTCGCGAGGCCGCCGAGAGGGTCGCCGGCGCCCCTGCCATGGTGATGCTGGGAAGCGGGCCGAGCCACGGCACCGCGCGCTTCGGCGCCGCGAAGATGGTGGAGGCGACCGGCCTCCTCACCGTCGGGGAAGACGTGGAGGAGTGGTGGCACGTCGAGCGGTTTGCCTATCCCGTCGACATGCCCCTCTTCGTCATCGCCCCTCCGGGGCGCGCCCACCGCCGGGCGAGCGAGATCGCGGAGGCGGCGCGAGGCCTCGGGAGGCGCGTGTTCGCGGTCGTGCACGAGGCCGACACCGAGGTGTCGAGGCACGCGATCCTCACGTTGCCCGTGGCGGGCGAGGTGCGCGAGGCGTTCTCGCCGCTGCTCTATCACCTCTTCGCCGGTTACGTGGCCTCCCATGTCGCGGAGCGGCTGGGTCGATTGCCGTTCCAGAAGAAGCGGTGAAAGAGGGACATGCAGTGACCGAGATCGCGTCTCCGCAGGGATCGTGGGAGGTCGCCTCGAACGCGGAGGAGGTCCACGCGCTCCTCTGCGCCAGCGACGCCCACCACGCGACGCCCGAGAACCCGGCGCCCGCGCGGCGCGTGGAGACGACGCGGCGGCGCGTGCAGGCAGGCTCGGTGCACCTCCTGCGGCAGGGGGCGGAGGCGATCGCCATGTTCACGCTGACGTGGGATCCGCCGTTCGAGGCCGACCTCGCGATCTTCCCGCCCGCGGGGAAGCCTGCGTATCTCTCGCGCCTCGTCGTCCACCCCGCGGGGCTGGCGAGGGGCTCCCTCGCCGGCGCCCGCTGCCTCCGGAGGGCGGTCGAGCTGGCGACGGCGGGCGGGGCCGACGTGCTGCGCTCGGAGGCGAACCCGGATCTGACGCAGGTGCGGGCGTTGCTCGGGATGTTCGGCTTCGAGGAGCACGGCCGGGCGCAGTCGGAGGACGGGCGGCGCCGCGTGTACCTGCAAAAGGTCCTGCGCTGAGCGGGCGCGCCCGGCGCTCAACGCCAGCTCCGCCCGCACACCGCCCGCAGATCCCAGGCCGCCGGCGAGTCGAGCGCGGCGAGCGGCGACGAAGGATCCAGGACCCCGGTCGAGCGCAGGATGAGACTCGGCAACTGCCAGTCACGAGTGACCTGTCCCGTGGGCTCTTTCACCTCGAAGCCGACCGAGCCCAGTCCGTGGCGGCGCCCGGGGGAGATGTCGCGCGCCCACAGGAGCACCGTGGATCCCGGCAGGTGGGTCAACGCCATCTCCAGCAGATCCAGCCAGATCTCGTCGCTCCTCGCCTCGCAGTCGAGGATCGTCGTCGGGGTCGGGTGGTCGTCCGGGTCCAGCGAGCGGTGGCCGACCAGATACCCGCACGGCGCCCCCTCCGCCTCCGCGGTGAGATAGAAATAGCGAGCCAAGGGGTTCTGGTTCCACCACGTGATGTACTCCAGATCGCGCACATGACGCCGCACGCCGTCCGGTAATGGGACCTCCGCCGCGAGCGCGGCGATCGTCGGCGGGTGAGGCGCGCGGCTGGCGCGGATCGAGACGCCGGACCGCGAACCCTGGAGGCCGCCGCCCTCCGCGTCCGGCCAGGAGCGAGCGTCGACGACGCGCCCTCCTCGCCTGGCGCTCGCGAGCGGCCACGGGCCGATGGCCTTCCACCCCTGCATCAGCAGGGCAGGGACCGCGAGGCCGTTCCCGAAATCCAGGAGCCACGGGATCCCGTCGGCGCGGAGCCGCGCGACCAGCTCGTCGAGCATGCGCCCGAACAGGGGCCCGCCTCGCTGGTCGGGCGCCACCACGGCGTCGGCGAGGCAGGGCAGCACCACGCGATCGCCGCCGTTCGCCTCCCAGCAGGCCCCGAAGGCGCCGACCATCCCGGCCAGCTCGTCGCCGTCCCAGGCGAGCATGAGATAGCGATGATCGAGATAGGGATTGCGGCCGTACTTCCAGTCCAGGTAGGCGGCGTTGAGGCTCGGCCCCCCGTTCCAGAGCAGCCGCTGGAAGTGGACGACGGCATCCCGGTCGCCCGGGCGATAGGCCGTGATCCGGCAGGGGCTTCGAGCGCCGCTCATCGCCCCGGAGGACCCGCCTGCTTGCCCGCAACGAACGCCGCCATCCGGGCGGCCGTGCGGAAGTGCTCGAGATCCATGTCGCCGGCCTCGATCCTGATCCCGAAGCGATCTTCAAGGAGGACGAAGAGATCCATGAAGGCGGCGGAGTCGATCAGGCCGCTCTCGACGAGATCGACGTCCGCGCCCACGGGCCCGAGGTGAAGCGACTCGCCGAGGATCTGCTGGACGGCGGCGATCGGCGGGGTTCGTTCCGACATGCGCGCTACCTCTCCTCGAGAAACCGCCGCTCGAGCGCGCGATGATCGATCTTTCCGTTCGGGTTCTTGGGCAGCCCGTCGAGCGCGAGCCAGCGCGCCGGCAGCATGCACGGGGGCAGGCAGCTCGAGAGCTCCGCGCGGAGCTCCGCCGGGCTGCGCGTGGCTCCGGGCATCGGGACGTACGCGGCGCAGATCCGCGCGCCCTCGAAGCCGTCGACGGCGACGGCGACGACCGCGCTCTCCGCGAGCCCGGCGATGCGCCCCAGCGCGACGGCGATCTCGTCGAGCTCGATGCGGCACCCGCGCGACTTGATCTGCCGATCGGCGCGGCCGTGGAAGTGGACGATCCCCGCCTCGTCGATCCTCGCGAGATCGCCTGTCCGGTAGAGGCGCTCGCCGGAGCCGGGGGGCGCCTCGACGAACGCGGATGCGGTCTTGTCCGGATCGCGGAAGTAGCCCGGGCTCAGGCCGACGCCGCCGATGTAGAGATCGCCGATCACCCCGGGCGCCACGGGGCGGCGATCCGCGTCGAGCACCGAGAGCCGCTTGCCGGGGACCGCCTCGCCGATGGGGATGGGCGCGTCGTCGTCGGGGACGCGCGGCACCGTGTAATGGCTGGCGGTGATCGTTGTCTCGGTGGGACCGTACGTGTTCGTGAACGTCACGTGGGGCAGGCGCTCCATCCAGTAGCGAAGGGCCTTGGTGGGGAACACCTCACCATACCAGATCAGCCTTCGAAGCTCGGGGAAGTCGCCGTGGGCCACCACGTCTCTGCTCGCCATGCCGACAAGGACCGAAGGCACCGAGTCCCACTGCGTCAGCCTCGCGCCGCGGATGAACTCCGCCAGCGATCGCGGCAGGAGGTTGGCGCGCGCAGGGACGAGATGCAGCTCCGCGCCCGCGTGGAACGCGCGGAAGATGTCCCAGAGCGCGGCGTCGAAATGCAGTGGTGAATGGCAGGAGACGCGATCGTCGGCGCCGACTCCGAAATGGGTAGTGGACCACGAGACGAAGTGGAGCACCGCCTCGTGGGTGAGGGGGACACCCTTCGGCTCCCCGGTCGAGCCCGACGTGAAGAGGATGACCGCCAGATCGTCCGGAGCAGCTCCCGGCGCCGGCCGCTCGGCGCGCGCAGCCGCGATGTCCTCGCCGAGGCGGAGGACCTCGGAGACGGAGGCGTCCCCGAGCTCGTCGAGGCACCGCGCGGCGAGGCCGCCGCTCTCGGGGTGGATCACGAGCCGACAGGGCTCGAGCGCCCGGAGCATCCGGACCAGACGAGGGGCAGGGCTCGTCACGTCGAGCGGCGCGCAGACGGCCGCGGCCTTCAGGGTGCCGACGAAGGCGACGATCGCCTCGGACGACTTGGGCGCGAGGAGCGCCACGCGGTCGCCCGGCCGCACGCCGCGGGCCACGAGCGCGCGCGCGAGCTCGTCGCTCCGGCGATCGAGCTCTCCATACGAGAGCCGCGCCGAGCCGTCGACGAGCGCAGTGGCGTCGGGGTGGTGCAGGTCCTCTTTCGACACCAGCTCTTCGAGACGTCGGATCGCGCCATTGGCCACCACGGCGCGATTCAATCAGGTCCAAAAGTGGCCGTCAACGCCGGGCAACAGCCCCGGATCAGCGGCGCGGGGCCCGGGGCGCGAGCGTTGACGACCCCCAGGGGATGTGCTCCACTCACCGCGCGAAGAGCGAGGGGCCATGATCCTTCTCATGGGAAACTGCGGTGCTTTCCGCGTCGCGCCGGCGCTCCGCCAGCTCACCGGCGCCGAGGTCAAGGTCCTCGGGTGGACGCAGGTGGACGCGGCTCTCCGCCTCGATCCGACGCTCGTTTACGTCGATCTCTTCGGCTTCGACGTGATCGCGCCGATCTGCGTCGCCGCGATCGCCGGCCGCCCCATTCCCCGCTTCGATCTCGACCCGCTCCGGGCGGTCGTCGCCGCGCTGAGCGAGACACCCGTCGTCTACAGGGGAGTGCGCCGCCCCTCCGCAGGTGCGTTTGGGCTGCTCGGCGGAGACGCGGAGATCGACGCTGCCTTCGACGAGCTCGCGTCGGTGATACGCGCGCACCGCGTCCTCGACGTGCAGGGCCTCTGGGCCCGCCACGGGATCCCGATGGATGACGTCCTCGGCGGCCTCGGCCACGGCGAGGCCCTGGGGGCGGGCGCGGGCAAGGAGGCCGGCCCGAACGCCGTCGCCGAGGCGGTGTTCCACGAGGCGCAGTGGGTCGCGAGCCTGTGGGCCGCCCGCGCGCTCCCGCCCATCGAGTGCGTCGTCGTGGATCTCGACCTGTTGATCCGGGGAGATCTCCTCGCGGACGACTTCCACGCTCGCAACCCCGCCTGGCTCCCGCCGGATCGAGCGCCCGCGGCCACCGTCCTCGAGGCGTGGTGGTCCATGGAGCGGGGCCTCCACGAGGCGCTCCGGATCGTCGCGAGGCGGGGAGTCGCGCTCGCGCTGACGACACGCAATGATCGCGACGCGACCCAGCGCCGGTTCCAGAAGCGCGCTCCGGTCGCCGACGGCGATCCGGGGCCGTTCGCGTGGATGTACGAGGGGATCCCGGAGCAGGTACGGAGCTCGATCTTCTCTGCGCACCCTGCCTTGGTGGACGGCCTCGCGCTCGACGTCGCCGACTTCGCGGCGCTCGAGGCCGACCCTCGACGCCCCGCGTCCGAGGCGTGCCGGCGCGTCGCCGAGCGCCTGGGGATCGAGCTCCACGCGCTGGCGTTCCTCGGCGCCACCGAGGCGGATCGCGAGGAGGTCCGAGCGAACGCGCCCGAGATCACCGTGCCGGAGGGGCCGGCGCATCGATATCGAGAGTTCCTCCTCCACGGTCCTCGGCTGGTCCGCTGGGAGAGCCCGGCCCCGAGGCCGGCGTCGATCGCCGGCTCCCCTCCGGCGGTCGCGCCGGCGGGATCGGGCGCCGCCGCCGAGCGCGTCGAGGCCTTCCTGCGCGGATTGAACATTGTCGTCGACGTCCGGGCGGCCACGCCCGCGGAGTATCCGCGCGTGGAGGAGCTGCTCGTCCTGTGCACCGAGATGAACCTGACCGGCGATCGGCCCGAGCTCGACACGCTGGACGCCATCTACGTGGGGAGATGCCGCGCCTCGACCAGCGATTACGGGATCGTGGCGGCAGGTCTGGTCAAGGACGGGCGGCTCGTGAACTGGGTTTGCTCCTGCCAGGTCCTGCCGTACCGGGTCGCCGGCACGCTCCTGCACCTGACCCTCCAGACGACCCCGGGGATGGAGACGGAGTTCGTCGATGTCGGGAGCAACGCCGCGGCCCTCGACGTCATCCGGGAGGCGCGCTCCGGCTGCGCGAGCTGGGTCTCGGTGGGCGCCTGCGCGTGAAGACGTTCGACGAGCTTCGGAGGCTGGCGAAGAGGCCCTCTCCGGAATTCCGCCGAGTCCGCCTGGCCGTCCTTGCCGACTCCGCAGTTCAGCTCTACGCCCTGGCGCTCCGGGGCGAGGCCGCCGATCGCCGCCTCTCCCTCGCGGTGCTCGAGGGCGAGTTCGATCAGATCGATCAGGCGATCCTCGATCCCTCCTCCGAGCTACGCCGCTCTCGACCGGAGTTCGTTGTCGTCTGGCGATCCGCCGAGCGGCTGCTCTCGGCGTTTCGAGCGCTGCCCTCGACGGAGCGCGCCTCCTTCGCGGATCGGCACGTCGCGCACGTCCGGAGCCTCGCGGACGCGCTCGCGGAGAGCACCTCGGCCCGGATCATCCACGTCAACGTCCCGGAGATCGACGACGGGGTCTTCGGCAGCTTCGCCAACAAGATCCCTTCGTCCTGGGTCCATCAGCTCCGCCGGATCAACGTCCTTCTGATGGAGCTCGCGAGCTCGCGCGACGATTTCTTCGTCCTCGATCTCGCCCTCCTCTTCGCGGAGCACGGCAGGGCGGCCGCGGAGGACCGGCGGCTCGCCGCCACCGCGAGGATGGCGCTCGGCGTCGACTTCCTCCCGGTCTTCGCCGAGAGAACGCTGGACGTCGTGGACGCGATCCTCGGGCGCGCCCGAAAGTGCCTGGTCCTCGATCTCGACAACACGCTCTGGGGCGGGATCGCGGCGGAGGACGGCCTGCCGGGCATCGAGCTCGGCGAGCTCGGCCTCGGGCCCGCGTTCACGGAGATCCAGTGCTGGGCGAAGGAGCTCGAGCGGCGCGGCGTCGTCCTCGCGGTGTCCAGCAAGAACGAAGAGCGCGTCGCGAGGGAGGTGTTCGACCGTCACCCGGACATGGTGCTGCGGCTCGAGGACATCGCGGTCTTCTGCGCCGGCTGGGAGAGCAAGGTCGACCACCTCCGGCACATCCAGAGCGTGATCGGGATCGGGTTCGACGGCATGGTCTTCCTCGACGACAGCGCCGTGGAGCGGGCGGCCGTGCGCGCGGCGCTGCCCGAGGTGTGCGTGCCCGAGCTGCCCGCCGATCCTGTCGAGGTGATGCCCTTCCTCCGGCGGCTGAACCTCTTCGAGGCGGCGTCCTTCACCGGCGAGGACGCGCGGCGCACCGCGTATTATCGGGAGGAGAGCGAGAGGCGCGCCCTCCAGGGCTCGTCCGGAGCTCCGGAGGACTTCCTCCGGGGCCTCGAGATGATGGCGAAGGTCGAGGGCTTCACGCCCTTCAACCTCCCCCGCGTCGCGCAGCTCACGCAGCGATCCAACCAGTTCAACCTGCGGTCGGTGCGCCACGCGGAGGGTGAGCTGCGGCGGATCAGCGGCTCGGCGGGGCACCTCCCGTTCGCGTTCAGCCTGGAGGATCGGCTCGGCGCCTACGGTCTGGTGAGCGTGGTCATCCTCGAGGCGCGGGGAGAGGCCATGTTCGTCGACACCTGGCTGATGAGCTGCCGGGTGCTGAAGCGCGGGCTGGAGATCTTCGTGCTCGACGTGCTCGTCGAGGCGGCGCGCGGGCGAGGGGCGCGCGGGATCGTCGGCGAGCACCTGCCCACGCCGAAGAACGCGCTCGTGAGGGACCATTACGCGACGCTCGGCTTCGAGCGCCGCGGCGATCTCTGGTATCTCGATCTGGAGACCTACCGGCCTCGCGAGCATTTCATCCGGAGGGCGTGACGTGGAAGGGGACGACATCCTCGCCCAGCTGACCAGGATCATCGCCGGCATCCTCGACGCGGACAGCCTCGAGCTCCGTGAGGAGACGGTCGCGCGAGACGTGCCCGGCTGGGACTCGCTCTCGAACGTGCAAATCGTCCTGGCCATCGAGAAGCACTTCCGGGTCCGGTTCACGACCCGGGAGATTCGAGGTCTGGAGAACGTCGGGGCGATCTGCGCTCTGCTCCGAGCGCGGCGGGAGGGGCGGGCGCGATGATCCGGAGGGACGACGAGATCGAGGGGGCGCTGCGGGTGATCGCCGATCACTTCGGGGCGCCTCCGTGGCTGCTCCGCCGCGTGCTGGAGGGATACGGCAGCTCCTCCGCGGGCGACTCTGTGGCAGGCGCCGCCGAGCCCGGGAAGATCGCGCTCCGGACGGCGCTGGCCGGATCGAGCCTCCGCGCGCTGTCGGAGCAGCTGATTCGCCGGGATCTCGGGCCCTACGCCAGGGATCGAATCACGAAGCGCCTCTCCGAGACGCTCGCCCCCTTCTTCGGGCCGGGCGTGTGGCTCCCTTGCCCCTCGGCGACCGCGGCGGGCGCCGTCGCGGCGCGCTTCCTCGCGGGGAGCGGGCCGGGCGCGCTCTTCGCCGAGGACGTCGGACATGCGATGATCCTCGAGGCGGGGGCCGTCACGGTCATGAGCGGCGGGCAGCTCTTCCCCGTCGCGATCCGGACGGACGAAAGGGGGACGATACGCCTCGAAGACCTCGAAGACGCGCTCCTCGCCCATTGCCCACGAGCGGCGGAGACGACCCTCGGGCGGGATCACTTCCCCACCCCCCGTGTGCTCCTCCTCTCGTGGCCGTCGCTGTTCGGCTTCGCGCCGTCCATCGACGAGCTCCGGGCCCTCCGCGCCGCCTGCGACCGGGAGGGGATGAAGCTCGCGCTCGATCTCGTCTGGGGCCCGCACAAGCTCGCGGAGGACTCCGATCCTCTCCCTCGGCTCCTCGATCTGATGGGGCTCGCCGACGCGGTGACGTTCTCGCTCCCCAAGATCGACTGTGGGCCGGGCGCGTTCGTCTTCTTCCCCCGCGCGGAGGAGGGGAGCCTCGACCGACTCCGGGCCTCGGTGAAGCCCATCGGACTCGCGGAGTTCGAGGCCTGGGAGACGTCGGCGCGGTGGGAGGCGGCGTGGACGTCGCACCGCGCCTTGCTCTGGGAGACGCTCCGGAGCCACGTCGATCGCGCCGCGCGCATCCGCGCGGAGCTCGGATCACGAGGCTTCGTGATGAGCCCGGAGAGCGCCGGCAATGTGGTGTTTCTCTCCACGCCGCCCGAGACGGCGGAGGTCTTCCTGCGCCACGGAGCGGGCCGATGGCCCCTCCGGTGCGCGGATCGAGGCCACGTGATGCTGCGGTTGATGATCGCCTCGTGGTACCCCCCCGGGTGGGAGGACCGGCTCTTCGACGGGCTCGCGGGGCTGCCCGCCGGGCGGTGATCCGGCGGCGCAGCAGGCGCTCGTCAGCGCGGGCGCACGCGGCATCGGAGCGGGATCACCCGCGGGCCGGGCGACCCCTCGCGCGCCGTCCGCACCACGACCGGGCTGGCGAGCGCCGCCTCCGTGAGGCGCCGGGTCAGGATCGGCACCGCCTCCTGCAGCTCGGCGCGCGCCAGGTAGGCGCCCAGGCAGTGGTGGGGGCCGGCGCCCAGCGAGAGCGGGGCGGCGCCTCGCCGGGTGATATCGAACGTCTCCGGCGCCTCGAACACCCTGGGATCGCGGTTCGCCGCGCCCGTCGCGGCGATCACCAGCTCGCCGGCCCGGATCGGGACTCCGTCGAGCTCGAGATCGCAGGTAGCGACCCGGATCGCGACGCGCGTCCCCGGGGCGTAGCGGAGGATCTCCTCCGCCGCCGGCTCCGCCAGATCGGGCCGCTCCTGCAGGAGCCGCCGCTGGTCCGGGTGCTCCAGCATCACCAGGAATGCCTTGCCGATCGTGCGCCGGGTGGTGTCGAGGCCGCCGAAGAGGAGCGCCACGATCTGACACACGAGCTCCTCCTCGCTGAACCGATCCCCGTTCTGCTCGGCGGCGGCGAGCGTCGAGATCAGGTCGCCCCTCGGCTCGGCCCTGCGCGCCGCGATGGTCGGCTCGATGTACCTGCGGAGGCCCTCGAACGCGGCCTCGAGCCGAGGCAGGTGCTTCTTCACCTCGAGCCCGACGATGTAACCGAGATCCGAGCACCACCGCCGGAAATCGGGATCTTCGAAGGAGACCGGCAGCCCGAGCAGCTCGATGATGACCTGGCCGGGGAATCGCTCGGCGACCGCGGTGACGAAATCGAACTCGGTTCGATCGCCGATCTCGTCCAGCAGCGCGTGCATCCTCTCCCGCATCCGCGGGCGGAGCGCGTCCACGGCGTCGGGCGTGAAACCCTTCTTGAGCAGGCCCCGGAGGCGCGCGTGCGCGGCGCCCTCCGTGCTCAGGAGGAACCCCTCGTACATCCGCCGGACGAGGCCATCGGTGACTCCTTGTCTCGTGAGCACGTCGGTGCCCATGTTACGGAACCGAGCGTCGCGGAGGAGATCGTGGACCTCGCGATACCGCAGCACCGCCTTCCCCATCGAGGTCTCGGCATACCAGCAGGCCTCCTGCGCGCGCCGGACGACGTCGCCGCCTTCTTCCATGACATCGTCGGGCTGCAGCGTGTGGGGAGTCGACATGGGGAGCGTCTCCGTGTTATCGCGTGGATGGAAAAGACGGTATCTCGGGAGCGGGGATGAGAGCGACGGTCGCACCCTCGTGGCGCGCTGTCAACCAGCGCTCCACGGCGGGAGTCGCGCACCCGCGTTGGCGCCTGTGCGGGTGACCGCCGCTCTGCGACGCTCGTACCCGAACAGGACCGTGTACCGGGCGCCGAAGCGCGGCTGATCAGCGCTCCGGAGCGGCCCCGACGAGCGCGGCGAGCCTCCGCGCGAGATCCGCGCGGAGGAGCTTCCCCGTCGGCGTCCGCGGGATCGCCTCGAGCCGCACCAGGCGGCGGGGCAGCACCGTCGGGGCGAAGACGGCGCGGAGGTGGGCCAGGATCTCCGCATCGCCGACGGCGCCCTGCGAGCCCACGATCGCGGCGACGATCTCCTCTCCCAGCAGGGGGTGCTGGAGCGCGACGCACGCGGCGTCCTCGACGTGCGGGAGCGCGCGGAGGACGCGGTCCATCTCGTCGAGAGACACCGACTCTCCCCGCACCTTCGCGATGTTCTTGCTCCGCCCCGTGATGGTGAAATAACGCCGGCCGTCTCTTCGATCTTCGATCTCGTGGCCCAGATCCCCGGAATGGAACCACCCGCCCCGGAAGGCCTCGGCCGTCGCCTCGTCGTTGCCGGCGTAACACGTCATCACGTTGTGCCCACGCATGCAGATCTCCCCGATCTCGCCGGGCGCCGCGCGCTCGCCGCCGCGGTCGAGCACCGCCACCTCGTTGCCGTACAAGGCCGTGCCGATCGAGGGGATCTCCACGTCGAGCATGTGCGCCCGATACGCGTCCTCGGAGAGGTCCGCCGGCATCGTCGTCGAGAAATTGGTGGTCTCCGTGAGCCCGTAGCCCTGGAGGATCCGCGCGCCGAGCTTCTCGCGGACGGCGCGGGCCGTGCGCGCGGTCAGCGGCGCGGCGGCCGAGACGAAGTACTCGAAATCGCCCGGCAGCGCGGGCTGCCGCCACATCCCGAGCAGCGCCTCGAGGATGCTGGGCACGACGCTGGCGATGCGCGGGCGGAACCGCTCGACGAGCCGCGGGTAGCCGAACGGATCGAAGGCGTGCGCGAGGACGGCGTGCGCGCCCGCGGCGAGCGTCGCGAAGATGGTGAAATGAAGGCAGTTCACGTGATGAATGGGGAGGCAGCCGAGGAGGCGGTCCCCGCGCTTCAGCCCGTGGTGACGGCGGAGCGCCTCCGCGTTCACGGCCGCGGCGTAGTGCGACTGCGCGACGAGCTTCGACGTCGCGGTCGACCCCGACGTCCCGAAGAACAGGGCGTCTGCCCGGGGCTCGACGGCGGGATCGGGATCGGACGCGGCGCCGTCCTCGAGCGAAGCGGCCTCGGGGACCGGGATCGCCTCCGGGAGGACGTCGGCCGCAACGTCGGGGGAGCGGAGGACCGCCTTCGCCCCGAGCGCCTCGGTGAGCTGTCGGAGCCGCCCGGCGGGGTCCGCCGGGCTGAGGAGGAGGAGCGCGCAGCCGGCGCGCAACGCGCCGAAGAGGGCGACGACCGAGCTCGCCTCGTTCGTCGGGACGAGCGCCAGGACGTCGCCGGAGCCGACCCCGAGCCGCCGGCGGGCCCACGACGACACCCGGCGGCTCAGGACCTCGAGATCACGGTAGGTGAGCGTCACGACCCCTCCGTCGGCCCGCGCCGCCGTGAGGAAGGGATCGTCGCCTTGCGACCGCGCGCGAGCGGCGACGTGCGCGAGGATCGTCGGCTCGATCGGGAGCGTTCGATCGAAGGGGACGCCGCCGTAGCTGTGGGCGAGATCGAAGTCGGTCGACATGGGGTCACCCGGGCCCGCGCAGCGCGCGCACGTGGCCGGCGATGGTCCGCGCGTCGCGGAACGTGGCGGGATCGATCAGGTCCGCGGGGAACCGGACCGCGAGGCCCCGCTCGAGATCGAGGATGAAGCCGACCATCTCGAGCGACGCGAGCCCGAGCGCCGAGAGATCCGTGTCGGGGCCCACGGCGGAGGCTCTCTCCGCGTCGACGTGGCGCGCCGCGATGTCCAACACCGCTCGTAGGAGGTCATCCATCGTCTGGAGACTACCTCTCCGGCGAGGGGTGGATCTGCACGTTTTTTCTCCCTGCCCGAGCTGCCGGCGAAGAGGCGCCGACGGAGAACCGTCGACGAATGCGCCAAGACAGCCGCGGCGGCCGCCGATTGATCCCCCGGGAGGTCCTTGATAGGCTCCGCGTGAGCCGATGGAGCGACTGCTCGCCTTGCCGGTGGCGCAGGCCGGGGACGATCCGCTGTTGAGCGACGAGCGGGGAGCTCCGGTGTGGCCCTACGCCGGCCCCGATGAGAGGGCGCTGCTCGCCCAGGTCGCGACGCTGTTCGGGCGGGAGATCGTCGATGTCCAGCCGGCCTCGAGGGGCCCACGCGACGGCGGCGAACGGCTCGTCGCGGGGTACGACGAGGGCGCCGAGCGGGCAGGCCGCCTGTATGCCCATCTCACCGGGCGCCGCTACGTTCATGTGGGCTCGCCGCGGGAGGCGACGGCGATGGACGCGGTCGACGTCGTCGTCTGCGTCGCCCCGTCGGCGCCGCACGATCTCCTCGACGAGATCACGCGCGCGCGCAGGAATGCTCGTTTGGGGATCCTCTGGGCGGCCGACGCGGGCTCCCTCTCGCGACAGGTCCGGATCCGCGCCGCGGCCGCGCGGCTCGATCCTGCGCCGCTCGATCGGGCCACCGTGCTGAGCCCGATGACAGGGCACATCGAGCCCGTCCGCGTCGGCGCCGTCGAGCTCCGGGGGGCGCTGAAGACGCCCGGCGATCTCGAGACGGGGCCGCACGCCGTCATGGCGCTGACGACGCACTCCGACGGGATCGACGCCTTGCTCGGCGAGCGGGCGACGCTCTGTGCCCTCGTGGACCTCGACCCGAGCTCCGTCCCCGGAGGTCCGTCGCCGAAGTGCGTGATCACCGGCCAATGCCACCGGCAGAAGATGCGGGTGGCGGAGGCGCTGGCGTCCGGCCGGCTCGTGCCGGCGCGCGCGCTGTCGAGCCGGGTCCTCATGTGGAACAGCTGCTTCGGGATCATGGGGCGGCACTGGAGCGTTGTCGACGCCTGGGGGCTTATGCCCCAGCTCCTCGCCTCGGCCGAGGTCGGTTGCCTCGTCGCGCTGCGCGCGATCGTGAACACCGGGCCGGTGCAGGTCATCCCCCTCGTCGCCACGCTGCATGAAGGGGTGAGCGTGGGTGACGCGCTCGCGGCGTGGCGAGAGACGCTCGGGAGACAGTCCCACGCGATGATCCGAGATCGCCTCTTTCTGTTCGGCGATCCCGCGGTCGTCGCAAACCCAGCGCGCGAGGCCGCCCTCGACGAGGCCGCCCTCGACGAGGCCGCCCTCGACGAGGCCGCCCTCGACGAGGCCGCCCTCGATATGACGGCGCCCTCGCCCTCGGCCCCCGTCGAGGCCACCGAGGCGCCGCTCATTCTGCGCTTCCTCGAGAACGTGAGAGCGTGGCAGCCCGATCTCTCCCCGGCGGTCGATGCGTGTCGGGCGGCGGTCGAGGCGAGCGAGCTCGCGCGCTCGAGCACGACGCCGGGGCCGCGCGCCGAGCTGGAGGCCGCGTTGCGACGAACGCTCCTCGGGGTGCTGACGAGGACGATGTGGTCGAGCTGGCTGGACTCGTGGCTGCCGACGGCCACTCTCCGCGAGGAGCTGGCCGGCAGGACGTGCGGCGACTGCGGCGCCGACCTCTGGGCGGGAGTCTACGACGTGAGCGCGCCCGGCGGCGCCCCCCGCTATTTCGCCAGCTGCGCCAGCTGCGGCGCCGTCGACGACCGTCCGGCGAGCTGCGAGGCCGTGATCGAGCGCGCCGATCACGGCCTCGGGCTCTCGCAGGGGGGGCCCAAGGGCGATTGGAGCGGCGCCCTCGTGTCGGCGCCGATCGGCCCCGATCTCGTGTCGACCGAGTGGCCGCGAGGTGAAGACGATCTGCCCCTACCGGAATGCCGCCTGACGGGAACATCGCAGGTGGGCCCGATATTCAGGCTGGCGATGTTCATCGAAGCTTCGCGTGTGTCGATTCATATGCGGCGCGCATTCCTCGCGACCTCCGATACGCCATGACGCAGCGCTCGGCGAGAAATCGCCCGAGGCGCGGTCCCCCATCGCCCTTGACAGTCCGCCGACCGATCCCATAGCCTCTTCGATTGCTGCGATCAATCGCAGGTATGGGAGGAATCAGCCATGGCGGAACGTGACCTCAAGGATCTCGCGCACAACCTCAATCAAGAGCAGTTGAAGCTCTACAGCGAAAAGCTGAAGGCGCTCTCGGAGTACCGTAAGGCGCAGGCGCGCCTCAACGAGGTGAACCTCGAGCTCATCAAGGCCGGCCTGCGAGTCAACCCGGGCTCCGTCGCCTGCTGGTAGTCGAGAGGGCTCGCTCTCACGAGGGCTCGCGACGCTAGCCCTCGACTCCACGCCCCGCGAAGCCTCCCGACATTCAGCGCGGCCCGACATTCAGCGCGGATCACCGGCGCCTCGTCCCCCGACTCCCTGCGCCCCACGACGCAGCGCCGCCGCTGGCCAGCGCTCACCACGTGGCGAACGAGCAGCATCGTCCGCGGCGCCCTCTGGAGCGATCGACCTGCGAGTCCGCGCCGATCCGGTCGTGGAAATCCGGTCAAAACGGGTGACGCGCGCTCTCGCCGCTCCGGCGGGGCCGCCCTTTGCGGTTGTCAGGGGAGGGGCTTCGGGCTAAAGGAAACCCTGGATTTACCAATGGAAACGCGTAAAGGCCCCCCCTCCGACGTCGCTTCGATCATCGGGCAGCTCCGCAGGCCCAAGCGGATGGTGGTGACCGCGGGCATGCCGTACGCGAATGGCCCGTTGCACCTCGGGCACCTCGCTGGAGCCCAGCTGCCCGCCGACATCTACGCTCGGTGGTGTCGAATGCTCATCGGGGCAGAGAACGTGCTGTACGTGTGCGGCACCGACGAGCACGGGTCGACCAGCGAGATCGCCGCGGTCCAGGCCGGGCTCCCCATCCGCGAGTACATCGATCGCATCCAGCAGGCGCAGAAGAAGACGCTCGAGCGGTATTGCATCAGCCTGGACGCCTTCACGGGCACCTCGCAGCCGGAGACCTTTCCGCTCCAGCGAGAGCTCGCGCACGAGTTCCTGACGCGGTTCTCGGAGAACGGCCTCCTCGAGAAGCGCGCAACGCGTCAGTGGTTCGATCCGAAGATGGGGCGATTCCTCCCCGACCGCTACGTGCGCGGCCGCTGCCCCAACCCGCAGTGCGACAACGAGGACGCCTACAGCGACGAGTGCGACCGCTGCGGCCAGCAGCACGCCCCCGCCGCGCTCCTCAACCCGCGCAGCACGCTGAGCGACGCGGTGCCCGAGCTCCGCGAGACGGTTCACTGGTGGCTCGACATGTGGTCCGTGTCCGAGACGCTGCGCGAGTGGATCAGCGGCAAAGAGAAGACGTGGCGGCGCGCCATGCTGTCCGAGGTCCTGGAGACGGTGATGCCGTCGGTGCGCCTCGACCGGGCGCACGAGGCCACCTACAAGGAGATCAAGGCGAGCCTGCCCAAGCACAAGAGCAAGCTCGCCCGCGGGAAGGAGCTCGTTGTCCAGTTCGGCAACAAGGCCGATCTGGAGAGCGGCCGCGCGATCCTCGAGCAGCACGGCGTCCGCGTCGAGCTCGTCGACGAGTGGGCGCACCGGTCGATCACGCGCGACATCGCCTGGGGGATCCCGATCACCGAGGATCCGGACCTCGCGGGCAAGACGCTCTATGTCTGGCCCGACTCGCTCATCGCGCCCATCTCGTTCTCGAAGGTGGCGCTCCGCGACAAGGGGGTCGACCCGGCGCGCTATGCGGAGTTCTGGCGCGATCCCGAGGCCCGCGTGGTCCAGTTCCTGGGGCAGGACAACGTCTACTTCTACGTGCTCATGCAGGGGGCCATGTGGCTCGGGACCCAGGAGGACCCGCACCGGCTGCCGGCGGCGGGCGAGCTCCAGCTCACCGACGTCTTCGGCTGCTTCCACCTCCTCGTCGGCGGCGAGAAGATGAGCAAGAGCCGCGGCAACTTCTTCACCGGCAATCAGCTCCTCGACGAGAAGGGCTACTCCGTCGATCAGATCCGGTATTACCTCGCGCTCCTCTCGCTCGCGGAGAAACCCTCGGATTTCGACTTCGAGAAGCTCGACGAGCGCAACAAGTTCCTCGCCGGGCCGATGAACGCCGCGTTCGAGCGCCCCATCTCGGCGGTGCACTCCAAGTTCGGCGGCAAGGTCCCCGAGGGCGCCCTGCTCGACAAGGTGGTCGCCGACACGGTGCGCATCGTCCAGCGCTACGTGCGCGCCATGGAGCGGGCCGACTACCCGAACCTTCTCTTCGAGATCGAGAACTACGCCCGCACGATCAACAGCCTCTTCACGCAGTACAAACCGCACGACGATCGGCACCCGGAGCAGGGGCGCCGCGACGCCCTCTACACGTCGTTCTACGTGCTGAAGACCCTGATGATCATGCTCTACCCGTTCGTCCCCGAGACGATGGATCGCCTCCGCGCGTCGCTCCGGCTGCCGCCCGAGGTGTTCCGCCTGGAAGAGCTCGGCACGCCCATCCCCGCGGGCCACGAGATCGGCGCCAAGCAGCCGTATTTCCCGGCGCCGTCGAGGGAGGGCGAGACCTGATCGAGGGCGTTTTCACCGAGCGCGCGGGCGACGCCCACGTCGGGCGGAGGCGAGATCTGCTCGAGGGCGGCGCCGCCCTGCAGCCGTGCGCAGACGTGCTCCGCGCGTCGGCCGCAGAGTTCCCGGACGCGGTCCGCGAGCGCCTCCTCCGCGAGCTCGGCGAGCGCGGCCTCGTCGCCGTCCAGCTCGACGAGCCGCTCTCGAACGATCGATTCACCACCCTGGGATCGCTCCTCGGGACCGCCTCTCCGGAGACGGATCCAGCGGTGCTCCCGTACGTGGAGAGGGGCGTGATCCTCAACCTCGTGGCCGAGCACGGGCGCACGGAGGACGTCTCTCTCCAGCCCTTCGCGACGAACCCGCTGACGCTCCACAGCGAGGGCAGCGGCCGGCGGGCCGAGGAGCAGCCTCGGTACATCGTCCTGATGTGCCGCGATCCCGGCGACGAAGGGACCGCGGCCCAGACCGTGCTCGTCCCGATGGCGGCCGTCGCAGAGGGGCTGTCGCCAGACGCGCTGGCGACGCTGGAGCAGACGCGATATCGAAGGAGCCCCGACGGTCCATGGATAGCGCGGCGCGTCGACGGTCGGTGGGTGTTCTCGTTCCGCGACTTCCTCTCGCAGCCGCTCGAGTGGACGCACGCGGGGCACGCCCCCTCCGCGGACGCCATCAACGGCGCTCTTCGCGACCTGCTGGCATCGATGTACGCTCCCGGCGCCGCAATCCGCGTCCATTGGACGCGCGGAAAGCTCGTCATCATCGACAACACGTTCTTTTTCCATGGGCGGACGGCCGGGCGAAGCGCCGGATCGAGCCAGCGCCGCCATCTCCAGCGCCTGCGGATCCTCGCCGGCCCCTCCGCCTGACGGGCCAAGGCGGCCGGAGAGCTCCACGACGTCACGAGAGGCGACAATCGACCAGGACGCCTGGTAGGCTGAGCCCATGGCGGGGATGGATCCAGCGACGGATTTTTCGGTTCACCGGATCGAGTGCGGCAGCCTGAAGAGGCTCCCGCACCCGACGTGGCCCTGCGAGCTCTGGAGCTATCGCCCGGGGCCGTGGCAACCTCCTGCGGAGGGGACTCACTACGGCGCTGTCTTCTCGGGGAGGCTGACCCTCCGTTGCCGCTCGGGGGTCTTCGAGATCGGCGCAGGGATGGTGTTCTGCGTCCCGGGAGAGCTGGCGTTGCACGGCGAGGGGGAGGCGTTCGGGATCACCCACGTTCGGAGCAAAGGGTTCTTCCAGATCGCCGGGCCGATCGAGGCGTCCGGGCGGCTCCGCTACATCGACGGTTGCACCGACTCCCTGCTCATCGCCCCTCAGGTCCGGGGCGAGCCGTGCCTCAACCACCTGCATTTCCCCCCTCGTACGGACCAGACGCTCCACACCCATCCTTCGCTCCGCGCGGGGCTCATCGTGCGAGGGCGCGGCGTCTGCAGGCTGGGCGACCGGCGGGTGCCGCTCTCGCCCGGGCTGGTGTTCCACCTGCCGCCGGGCTCGAAGCACGCGTTCCAGACCGAAGCGGAGAGCATGGATGTCGTCGCCTTCCACCCCGACAGCGACTTCGGCCCTGTTCACGACGATCACCCGATGATCAACCGGACCATCGTGGACGGCATCTCCGCGCGGCACGTGGAGCGGATTCGCACAGCCGAGCAGCCCAATGAGTGAGGAGCGAACCAGGGCTCCGTGGCCCCCGGCGCCGGCGGAGCTCGCTGGGCAAGAGCTCCAGCTCTTCGCCAGGGCCCCGCGCGCGCGCTCCTTCGATCTGCCCGACGAGGCGCACGAGGCCGCGCGGCGCGCCCGCTCCCTCGGGGATTTCGACGATACGTTCGTGCCGACCGTCGACGAGCGCATGCTCGACGTGTACGCGCGGGCGAAGAACCCCGATGATCCGATCGAGCTGCGGGATCTCTGGCTCGGACGCGTCGAGCACGAGCTCGGCAGGCACGCGCACAGGCCATCGCTCGCCGAGCGCTGGCGCGCCGCGACGCTGCGGAGGCAGGTCCACCCGAGCGAGGTGCTCACCTCGCGCGCGACCGTGCGCTTCATCAAGGAGCTCTTCAACTGGTTCTTTCGCGACGACCTCTACGGGGAGCTCCGGTCCGACGATCACATCATCCTCTCGAGCGGGTCCGTCGACGAGCAGGCGTGGGGCCTCCCGGAGGCGTTGAAGGACTGCGTCCGCTTCGCGCTCGAGCGGGACTGGTACGGCTACTCCGACTCGTGCGGGCGCCGCCCGGCGCGCGAGGCCGTCGCCATGTACGAGAACGCTCGGATCGACGGGGCGGTCTACACGGCCGACAACGTCGCGCTGACGATGGGCGGGACATTCGCGATCAGCGCGCTCGCGGACTTCATCCTCTCGGGCGCGCCGAGGGAGGGGGCGCCCGTGCTGTGCGGGATCCCCAACTATCCCCCTCTCGTGGAGTCGATAGCCCGTCGGCGCAACGTCGAGCTCGTTCCCCTCCCGTCGAGGGCCGGCCACACGTCGCTCGAGCCGCTGATCGCCGCGCTCACGCCGCGCACCCCGCTCGTCCTCCTGCAGACGGTCGCGAACCCGACGGGGGCGGCGGTCTCCGACGCCGATCTCGGGCGGCTGATCGGCGCCGCGTCTCCGTCGACGATGATCGTGCTCGACGAGTGCCACGAGTGGCTCGGCCCGCTCGGGCGGTGCTCGCAGCGGCGCGCGGCCACCAACGTGATCCGCGTCTTCAGCGCCTCGAAGACATGGTCGGCGCCGGGGCTGAAGATAGGTTGGTTCCTCGCCGACGCCGGGTTCATGGCCGACTACTACGAATACGCCTCGACGACCTTCGGCGGGCCGCCTTCCTTCTTCTACACGCTGGTGGAGGTGCTGGCGCGGATGGAGCGCTGGCTCATCACCGGCGTCACGGAGCCGGGGGCGGCCGAGGTCGACGAGTTCGAGCGCTCCTACGGGCTGGATCGCGCGCAGCTCTCGATAGCTTATGAGAGATATCGGACCGAGCGGCGCGCGCGGCAGGACGCGTTGCAGACGCTGCGCGACGCCTCCATCGGCCGGCTCGCGCGAGCGTCCGCGCGCGTCATCTCGCCGCGCTGCTCGATCAACCTCGCCGTCGAGCTACCGGGGTGGAACGACTCGTATCGGTGCTTCCGCGATCTCCTCCGGCAGAGCCGCGTGGCGGTCTTTCCAGGCATCCTGACGTTCTGCTTCTCGGGCGGGATCGTCAGGGTCACGACGGCGCGCCAATGGCACGATCTCTCGTCGGCGATCGCGCGGCTGGAGGCCCAGCTCGGCCTCCCGGGGGGCCGCTGATCGGAAGGCGCGGCCGTTGTGGTTCACGAGCGTGAAGGCGTCTCGCGTCTTCTGCTGCACGGTGCCATAGGCTTCCAACACACGCGCTGATCGCCGCCTCCACAGCCGCGATGACCGCGGGGACGGATGAGCCACGGCGTCGACCTTGCTCGACGGACGCGCCGCCCTGCGATAGCAGTTGAGCTACCCCGGGGATCACGTCGCCCGGGCGGCGCGACATGAGCGTAAGGGCGCGCACGCAGGGCACGGCTCTCGGGCACGAGGCCGCGCTCCGCGCGCGCGGGGGAGGTGGGAGCCTATGTTGAGCGGTGCTGATGTTTCCGTCCACCAGGGAAATATCCAGTGGGACGCGTTCGCCTCACGGCTCGATTTCGTCTTCATCCGAGCGACGTATGGGATCGAGGGGGTCGACAGGAAGTTCGCGACCAACCGCGCGGAGGCTGCGCGCTGCGGGCTCCTCCGGGGGTATTACCATTACGCGTTACCGCGCCTCGACGCCGCCGAGCAGGCGCAGAGGCTCTGCAGCGCGGTCGGCGACCTCGAGCCCGGGGAGCTCGACATGGTGCTCGACCTCGAGGAGACGCAGCACGCGGGCGACAACGGCCATGTCTGGACGTCGCAGGACACCCTGGCTCTCCAGGTGTGGACCCGCCGCTTCGTCCAGGAGGTGAAGTCGCGCTACCCGGGCCGCTCCGTCATCCTCTATACCCGCCACAACTTCTGGCACGATCACCTCGGCGGCAGCTCCGAGTTCGTCGACTGCCCGCTCTGGATCGCGAACTATACCTATGGCCTCGACTCGGTGCGGGCGAGGCCCCCGGCCAACCCGAAGGAATGGGCGGACTGGGCGCACAGGAAGCCGCTCAGGGCCTGGGACCCCTGGTCCGCGTGGTCGTTCTGGCAGATCACCGCCAAGGCCGTGATGCCGGGCGTCCGGACCAACACGGTGGACGCCAACCTGTTCAATGGAACGGTGAGCGATCTGCGGCGCCTCGCCCGGCTCGAGGCCGGGTCCGTGACGTCCGAGCCGCTGCCCACGGCCGACGCGCTCTGCCAGAAGCTGCTCTCGCAGGCGGATGACAGATACATCTTCGGACACGAGGTGCGCCTCACCGACCCCAACCCCTCCGCGTTCGATTGCTCCGAGCTCATCGAGTGGGGCTGCGCCCAGCTCGCCGTCGAGCCCACGATGCCTGACGGCTCCTGGATGCAGGCGCGCCATGTGAAGGCGGCGCGGCTGCTCATGCCGGTGGACACGGCGATCGCGACCCGCGGCGCCCTCCTGTTCCGCTTCTCGGCGGATCCGTTCACGGGCGGGCGCCCCGAGCACGCCCACGTGGCCATGAGCCTGGGCGACGGCCGCACCATCGAGGCGCGTGACACCGCGCATGGCGTCGGCGTGTTCCCGGCGCTCGACCGGGGCTGGACACACGCGGGCCGGATCCCGGGCCTCGACTACGGCGCCTCGCCGCCCGGCGGCGGGCTCGCGCGCGGCGCCAGGGGGCCCGAGGTGAAGGCCTGGCAACAGCACCTGTTGATGTGGCGCGCCGGGCTCCTGCCGCGGTCCGGCGCGGACGGCGAGTTCGGCGCGGAGACCGAGGCGGCCACGCGGATCTTCCAGCAGGAGATGGGGTTGCCCGTGACCGGCGCGGTCGGGCCCGAGACGCGCGACGCCATGCAGCGCGCGCTGCCGCGCCCGCCCTGCGCGCTCGAGCTGCCGCGCGCGCTGGGCCGAGCGCTCCTGGGCGTCGTCGGCCAGGGGGCGGCCGCGGGAGGCGCGGCGCGCGCGGCGGGGCCGCAGGCAGAGCTCCAGGGAGCGGTGAGCGGGTCGGCGGCGATGGCGACGCCGGGCCACGACGCGGCCGGCGTCCGCCGCTACACGTTCGCGGAGAGCGGCTTCCGGTTCACGGTGACCGCCACCCCCGAGCCGGTCGCGGCGGCTCGGGCGAACGACGCCGGGGGCGCCGTGGCGTTCTTCGCGTCGAGCCAGGCGCAGCCCGGGTCCGCGCGTCTGGCGCCCGTGTTCGACGGGACGGGACTCGACTGGCTGCCGCCGCGCGATCCGGGCGCGCTCACCGGCACGAGGTTCTACGAGCAGGTCCGGGGCCTGTCGCTCGCGGCGCGGGAGGAGCTCTTTCTCCAGGAGGTGCTGCGGGGGAACGTGCCCAGCTTCCTGCGCCGCTTCCATCGCGTCACGGTCGAGGCGCCCGACGGAAAGCGGGGCGTCGCGTACGTATGCGCCGACTACCTGGCGATCGGCCCGGACACCGATTTCCTGCGCATGCCGCTCACCGGCGTCACCGCCCAGCGCGTGGCGGATGCGTGCGGCTGCGTGCTGCCGACGAAGAAGCTCGTGAAGGACATCTATGCCGCCTCGCGGAAGCAGACGGCCATCCCGTTCGATCCCCAGGACGGCACCAAGGTGGAGCGCTTTCGTGACCACCACCTGGCCATCGAGCAGCACCGGGTCGGCGAGCTCGGCGAGCTGCTCGCGGGACACAAGAAGGACGTCGTGGTGACCAACCGGCTGCACCACCACGCGCGCCGGCTGGCGATCTTCGGCTTCTACAAGGCGGACGGCAAGCCGTGGCAGCCGCTGGACACGTCGCTCCGGCGGCGGCTGCCGCACGAGGACACCTACGCCGACTACAGCCACGGGGTGCGGCTGATCGGCGGCCTGATGGCCCTCGGGTCGGAGCAGCGCTGCGTGGCCGACGTCCTGCTCGACCCGGCGCTGTGCGGCCTCGTGAGCGACGAGGGGATCATCAGCGTTCCGAGGTACGAAGTGCACCCGCTCGGGTGACCGTTGCGGTCGTTTTGCCGCGGCCGAACGTCGGGGTGAGGGGAGGGGTGGGGCTCGGCTACACTCCGCGGGTAGCAGGAGGAGTCCCCGCGATGGAGCTGAGGCGCACGAAGGCCATGGGCGATCACGGCAGCCTCATCGATGCGCTCGCGTCGGTCAGCGAGGCGGAGCTGCTCGACGCGATCGTCGCGCTCGCGAGGCCGCGGCACATGTTCCGCCAGCGCGCGGAGAACCGCCGCGCGGCGCAGTACGTCGCAGGTGCGCTGGAGGAGCAAGGCTATGCCGTCGAGGTCGAGGGCGAGCTCGCGAACGTGGTCGCGACGCCCCGGGCCGCGGTCGATCGCCCGATGATCCTCGTCGGGGCGCACTACGACAGCGTGCCCGACACGCCCGGCGCCGACGACAACGCGAGCGGGATCGCCGCGATGCTCGCCTGCGCGAGGGCGCTCTCGCGCTTCGAGCCGGCCCTGCCGGTGGGCTTCGTGGCCTGGAACGGCGAGGAGGACGGGCTGCTCGGCAGCGTCGAGTTCGTGGCGCGCCATCGATCGCAGGGCGGAGCGCCGATCGCCGCCGTGCACGTGCTGGAGATGGTCGGCTACGCGAGCCACGAGCCGGGATCCCAGCGGATGCCGGTCCCGGTCCCCGGCGCGCCGGACGTCGGCGACTTCATCGGGCTGCTCACGAACCACCGCTCGAACCACCTCGTGGAGCTCGCCGCGAAGCAGGCAGAGGCGCTGGTGCCCGAGCTGCCGGTCGTGGGCCTCAAGGTCTACCTCGGCCTCGAAGAGTGGCTCCCCGTGCTCCACCGGAGCGATCACTCGCCGTTCTGGAAGGCGAAGATCCCCGCCATGCTCTGGACCGACACGGCGGAGTTCCGCAACCCGAACTACCACCGCCCGACGGACACCCCCGAGACGCTCGACTATGGCTTCATGCGCCGCGTGACGCAGCTCGTCCTCGCGACGGTGACGCGGCAGGTCCGGACCGGCTAGAAGGAGAACCCGATGGTCATCGAGCTGACCCCGAGCTTCAAGGTGATCGACGCGCGCTTCCGCAAGCTGGCGCTGCCGCACGTGCACGTCGAGAAGCTGTACACGGGCTGCCGCTGGGCGGAGGGGCCGGCGTGGTTCCCGGCGGGGCGCTACCTCGTCTGGTCGGACATCCCGAACGACCGCATGATGCGCTGGGATGAGACCGACGGCTCGGTCTCGGTGTTCCGCCAGCCCGCGATGAACACCAACGGCCACACGGTCGATCTGCAGGGCCGCCTCGTGTCCTGCGAGCACCGCGGCCGCTGCGTCTCGCGCACCGAGCACGACGGCTCGCGCACGGTGCTCGCGTCGCACTTCGAGGGAAAGCGGCTGAACTCGCCGAACGACGTGGTCGTGAAGTCCGACGGCAGCGTCTGGTTCAGCGACCCGAGCTACGGCATCGACAGCGACTACGAAGGCGACGCGTCGCCGAGCGAGCAGGGCGCGCAGCGCGTCTACCGCCTCGACCCGGCCTCGGGTGCGCTGACGGTCGTCGCGGCCGACTTCGTGCAGCCCAACGGCCTCGCCTTCTCGCCGGACGAGTCGCTGCTGTACATCGCCGACACCGGCGCGACGCACGTGAAGGGCGGCCCGCACCACGTGCGCAAGTTCCGCGTCGACGCGAAGGGCACGCTGACCGGCGGCGAGGTGTTCGCGATCTGCCCGGTGGGCGTGTACGACGGCTTCCGCGTCGACGTGCACGGCAACCTGTGGCTGTCGGCCGGCGACGGCGTGCACTGCCACGCGAGCGACGGCGCGCTCCTCGGGAAGGTGCTGATCCCCGAGACGGTGTCCAACGTCTGCTTCGGCGGCGCCAAGCGCAACCGCCTGTTCATCTGCGGCACCACCTCGCTCTACGCGGTCTATCTAAACACCCGCGGCGCCGGGCGCTAGTCATCGTCCCTCCTGATGCTGTCGGCCGTAGACCAGCAGCATGGCGATGATCACGGCGCCGTAGATGATCTGGCGGCCGGCCTCGGGCATCTGCAGCACGCTGAGCATGCTCTGGAGCAGCACGATCAGGATGGTGCCGAGGACGGTGCCGAGGTACGTCCCGCGCCCGCCCATGATGTTGGTTCCGCCGATCACCACCGCGGCGATGGCCGGCATGAGGTAGTCGTTGCCCATGGCCTGGTAGGCCTTGTGCGAGAAACCTGCCAGCAGCATACCGGTCATGGCGGAGCACACGCCGCACATCACGAAGGCGCCGATCAGCACCAGGTGCGTTCTGACGCCCGACAGGTAGACGGCCTGCTCCTGGTTGCCCACGGCATAGATGTAGCGACCGAGCGCGGTCTTCTTCAGCACGAAGGTGCCGACGCCGCCGACCAGGATCCACACGAACAGCGAGTTCGGGATGGAGAGCGTCCTGCCCACGGCCAGGACCTCCATCCACTCCGGTGCCTCGCTGCGCGGAGCGAAGCCGCCAGTGTAGAGCACCATCAGCCCCTGAAGCACGGTGTTCGTGCCCAGCGTGAAGATCATCGAGGGCACGCGCAGGTAGGCGACGCCGAGACCGTTCACCAGACCCGCGGCGGCGCCGACGGCCAGGCCGCAGGGCAACGCGGCCCAGCCGCCGACCCCTGCGGCCAGCATGGCGCTCGAGGTGAGCACCCACGGCAGCGAGAGATCGATGTGACCGAGCAGGATCACGATCATCATGCCGGTGGCGGCCACGCCCAGGAAGGCCGCGATCTGCAGCTGTTGCAGGATGTAGTAAGGGCTCAGGAAGCTCAGCGTGCCCTGGGTGACCAGCGTGCCGATCGAGCCGGTCACGAGCACGACGCCGATCGACAGCAGCGCGTACCAGGTCGGCTTGTCGATCTCGCCGAGTCGGCTCTTGAGGGAGAGGGGCTGTTGCATCGAGCTCACCTGAAGATCTGCAGCCGGTTCTTGACGCGGATGACCCAGAGCGCGCCGAGGCAGACGGCCGCGAGCAGGATGAGGCCCTCGAACAGCGGCTGGTAGAGCGGGTTGGCGAGGAGGCCCAGCGCCGAGCCCTCGTCGAAGACGCGGAAGTTGAAGGCGACGGAGCGGAGCACCAGCGCGCCGAAGAGCGATCCGATGGCGCCGCCGATCCCTCCGTACAGCGAGGTGCCCCCGATCACGACGCTGGCGATGGAGTTCAGCGTGTAAGAGCCGGCTTGTGGGATGTCGGCGTTGCCCGACGTCGTTTGCAGCGCGAGGTAGAGGCCGCCGACGCTGGCGAAGAACCCCGACAGCGTGTACGCGGCCAGCTTGACGCGCTTGATGCGGACGCCCGACATGTACGCCGCCTCCTGCGACGCGCCGACGGCGTAAGCGCCGAGGCCGTAGCGGGTGCGGCGGTAGTAGGTCCAGAGCAGCGCGAGCAGCGCCATCCAGATCGCGGGCGACGGGATCTTGCCGACGAAGCCGAGCGCGCCCTCGAGGGGGGCGGCGCCCGCGACCTGCAGCAGCTCGTTGAGATCGAAGGTGGCCGCGAACGCCAGATCGCCGTCGACCTGGCCGCCGGGCGTCGGTCTCAGGAACAGCGCGACGCCGAGGAAGATCGTGCCCGAGGCCAGGGTGGCGATGATCGGTTGCAGGCGGCCATAGACCACGAGGCAGCCGTTGAGCAGGCCCGCCGCCATGCCCACGGCCAGGCACAGCAGGATGCCCAGGAACATCGTGAGCGCGCTGCCGGCGAGGACGTGCGAGGCCACGCAGTTGACGAGCGTGATCACCGCGCCCACGGACAGATCCAGGCCGCCGGTCAGCACGGGGATCGTCTGGGCCATGGCCGCCGCCACCAGCACGAACGACTCGTTGGCGTTCTGCCCCAGCAGCGGCGCGCTGAAGCCCTTGGGATGGGACAGCGAGTAGAGCCCGTAGAACACGATGCACAGACCGACGGCCACGAGCAGGCCCTGGTTCTGGCGCAGGCGGAGCTTCCAGTCGTTCATCGTGCCTCCGATGGCGCGCGTTCGTCCTCGCGCTTCGCGCGATCAGGCCCGCCGCGCAGACCGAGGGCCAGGTCCAGGATGTTCTTTTCGGTGATGTCGGGCCCCACGAGCTCGCCCTGCACGCGGTTCCGGTAAAGGACGAGCACGCGGTCACAGCAGCCGATCAGCTCGTCGTAGTCCGTGCTGTAGAAGAGGATGGACGTGCCGGCGTCCGCCAGCTCGCGGAGCAGCTGGTAGATCTCCTGCTTCGTGCCGACGTCGATGCCGCGGGTGGGATCGTTGAGCATCAGCAGCCGCGGCTCCGTCATCAGCCACTTGGCCAGCACGACCTTCTGCTGGTTGCCCCCGGACAGCGACGAGACCGGGTGATCGAGCGAGCCGATCTTGATCTGGATGCGGCGCACCATCTCGTCGATGCGCGCCGCCTCGCGCCGGCGGTCGAGCACCACGCCGCTCGTGAACTTGTCGAGCGACGCCAGCGACAGGTTCGTGGCGATGGACATCGGCAACATCAGGCCTTCGGTCTTCCTGTCTTCGGGCACGAGGGCGATGCCGTGCGCGCGGCCCTTGGCCTGGCGCGGGCTCGTCAGCTTGACCGGCTTGCCGTCGATCTTGATCTCGCCGCGCACATCCCTGAGCACACCGAACAAGCTGAGCAACAGCTCGCGCTGGCCCTGGCCGTCGAGCCCGCCGATGCCGAGGATCTCGCCCTTGCCGAGCTTGAACGACACGTCCTCGAGCTGCCGCTCCCAGCTCAGGCCGCTCACCTCGAGCAGCGTCGCCGGGAAGCTGCGGGCCGCCGGCTTCGGCGGGAAGACGTGACCCATGTCGCGGCCGATCATGAGCTCCACGATCTGGTCGTCGCTGCGCTGGCCCTTGGCGAAGGTCTCGATGTGCCGACCGTTGCGGAAGACCGACATCACGTCCGCGAGCTCCTTGATCTCGTGCATGCGGTGCGAGATGTAGAGCATGCCGACGCCCTGAGCCTTGAGCTCGGCCAGGAGCTCGTAGACCTTCTTGACGTCGGTGTTGGTCAGCGCGGAGGTGGCCTCGTCCAGGATCAGCAGCCGCGGGTTCTTGCCGAGCGCCTTCGCGATCTCGACCATCTGGCGGCGCGAGAGCGGCAGGTCGCTCACCCAGGCGTTCGGGTTCACGCCCTCGCAGCCGACGCGCGCCAGGAGCTCCTCGGCCCTGCGGACCTGCGCCTTGCGATCGAAGAGGCCCAGGCGGCTCGTCGGCATGGTGATGCCGATGTTCTCGGCCACGGTCAGCGTCGGCATCAGGGACAGCTCCTGAAAGACGCAGACGATGCCGGCGGCGTTCGCCTCGATCGGGTGGTCGAACCGGACCGGCTTGCCGTGGAGCAAGAGCTCCCCGGCGCTCGGCTTGACCACGCCGCCGATGATCTTGATCAGGGTGCTCTTGCCCGCGCCGTTCTCGCCGAGGATGGCGTGCACCTTCCCCGGCGCGCAGGCGAAGTCGACGCCGCTGAGGGCGGTGACTCCGCCATAGTGCTTGGAGACGGCCCGGAGCTCGAGAAGCGGAGGGCTCACCGGTTCGGTCATGATGCTGGGGCGCCCGCGGGGCGCTACTTCACGTCTGCTTCACGTTTCACGTCTACTTCACGTTTCACGTCTGCTTCACGTCTACTTCACGTCGGATTCCGACTCGTTCATGATCTTCACGCCCGAGATGTTGACCCCGCAGGGCGGGAACTCGTTGGGCGTGAAGAAGTTGTCGGAGAGCTGGGAGAAGAAGCTCTCGCCGTCCTTCAGCGTTGTGTGATCGGCGGCGGGGATCGGCACGGAGATCATCTGCGGCAGCACCTTGCCTTGCAGGCCCTCGAGCGCCGCCTTCATCGCGATGGCCGCGAGCCCCGGCGACTGGCCGAGCGACAGGCCCTTCATGCCCTGTTCGTGGTGCTTCGCGATCAGCTTGCGCACGCCGTTCTCGGCCTCCGTGGCGACCGGGATCGGCTTGTGTCCGGCGTCGAGCAGCGCGCGGACGGCGCCCGTCGAGCCGCCCTGCGCGAAGAGCGCGTCGAACTGGCGGTGCACGGCCAGCGCGTCGGCCACCGCCTTCTGCGCCTTGCCGTCGTCCCAGCTGCCCACCACCTCCACGATGGTGTAGCTCTTCCCCGGCGCTTCCATGACCTGGCGGAAGCCGAGGTGGCGGTCGCGATCGACGGAGTTGCCCTGCAGGCCGCGGACCTCGAGCACCTTGCCCTTCCCGCCGAGCTGCTTGTCGAGGAACTCGCCCCACTGGCGCCCCATCGCCAGCTGGTCCTCGTTGACCTGCATCACCTTGTCCGTGTCGAGCACGTTGTCGAACGGAACCAGGACGACGTCCTTCTTGTCGGCGAGCCGGATCACGCGATCGAAGCCGTCGGGGCTGACGGCGAGCGTGACGATGCCGTCGAAGCCCTGGTTGATGAAGTCCTCGATCGCACCGAGCTGGGCCGCGACGTCGGTGCCGGTCGACACCACCTTGAACTCCTTGATCAGCGGCGCGATGGCCGGATCCTTGGCGAAGGCCTTGGCCGTCTTGACCATCTGGATGCGCCAGGCGTTCCCGACGTAGCCGTTGACGAGCGCGAGGCGGAACGGCGGCTTTCGCGCCGTCCACTGCAGATACTTGGTGTCCTGCTTCCACGGCGCGAAGCACTCGGGGTTATAGCCGGGCCCTGGCACGACCTTGGGCCCTTGCCCGCTCGGCGCCTGCGCGGCCGCGACGCTCGGCGCCTGCGCGGCCGCGGCGCTGGCGGAGCCTCCTGCGGCCGGAGCGCTGTCGGGCTTGTCTTTGCAAGCAGAGAGACCCCAGAGCCCGAGCGCACAGCTCAACACCGCCGCTGCGCGCCGCGCCGATCCACGTGACTTCAACTGGCCAATCGACATCGTGCCGCTACCTTTCGAGCAAAGAGACGTGGTCGGATGGAGACCTCTGCGGCCCATCCCACGTCGTCACGTTCTCGCCCTCACGAACCACGAGGGCAATGTCTGCGTGCCGCCGCGTTGCTCACGGCAAAAACACTGGGGTACAACGATTCGCATCTGGCGAGCGACGGTGTCGCGCGTCATTCCCGGGGCACCACGCGGATTTCGCGGGCGCCCTCACAATTCAATGACGTGATCGGCGACGCTCGTGGGGCCTACCACGACAGATCTTCTGGTTTCGGGGCTTAGGAAATCCAAACGCGATCCGGAAGTCAAGCTTCTCGTTGTGATCGTTCACATCGTACAGCCACGCTGCACGCGTTGGCTGAATGATGAAATCTCACGCGATCCGCCTTTCTCCTGGAAAAATAACGCTACATCAAAAGCCTATGTGCCAGAGGAGCTCCGCTCAGCGGCGATGGCGCGACCGAGGAGCCCTATGATGCGTTCCGCGTCATAGACGCAACCACCCCAGCTGCCGCCGCTGGCATCCTGAAGCGCAGCCCACAACCGCGTATCCGCGTTCACTCGGCCGTCGGGTTGAAGGGCTGGATTGGGCGAGCGGGCGGCAAGACCGCCTGCGTCCACACCCACGACGTCCACCGTCCCCTCCAGCTTGCGCGTGTCGATCCGCAGCCTGATGCGGTCGCCGTCGCGCACGCGGCCGATGGGTCCACCCGCCCACGCCTCCGGGCTGACGTGGCCGATGCACGCCCCGGTGGACACGCCGGAGAAACGACCGTCCGTGACCAGGGCGATACGATGCCCCTCCTTCACGTGCTTGAGGGCCGAGGTGATCTGGTACGTCTCCGGCATCCCGATACCGGGGCCGATGCCGATCAGCACCATCACGTCACCCGGTTGCACGGCGCCCGTCTTGATCGCCTCGATCGCCGCGTCCTCGCTGCCGAACACGCGCGCAGGCCCTTCGTGCAGATAAACGCCGTCCGGTCCGATCACCTGGGGAGCGATCGCGGTGCTCTTCACGAGCGCTCCCTCGGGCGCGAGGTCGCCGCGCAGGAAGGTCACCGTGCTGGTGAGGCCGCGCTCGCGTGCCTTCCCGGCGGACATGATCACGTCGTCCGGATCGATGCCGTCCAGCTGCCGTAGCTTGTCGCGCAGGCGCCGGCGCCGCTCGCTGCGCTCCCACCACTCGAGGTTCTCGCCCAGGGTCCGGCCGCTGACGGTGCGCGCGCCGAGCCGCAGCAGGCCGAGCTCGCGCAGATGGAGCATGACCTCCGGGACGCCTCCCGCGAGGAAGACCTGAACCGTGGCGTGGTGTTTCGGCCCGTTGGGCAGCACGTCCACGAGCCGCGGAACGAGGGCGTTGATGCGCGCCCAGTCGTCCACCGTGGGGCGCCGAAGCCCGGCCGCGTGGGCGATCGCCGGCACATGGAGCACCAGGTTGGTCGACCCGCCGACGGCGGCATGCAGCACCATGGCGTTGTGGACCGAGTCGTCGGTGACGATGTCCCGCGTGGTCGCTCCACGTCGCTCGAGGGCCATGAGCGCGTGCGCGGAGCGGCGGGCGAGGTCGCGCCAGATCTCGGCGCCCGACGGGCTGAGCGCGCCGTGCGGGAGGGCGAGGCCGAGCGCCTCCGCCACCACCTGGCTCGTCGCGGCCGTGCCCATGAACTGGCAGCCGCCGCCGGGGGAACCGCAGGCGCGGCAGCCCATCTCGGCGGCGTAGTCGAGGCTCACCTCCCCGCGCGCATAACGCGCCGCGAGCGTCTGGACCTTGGCGGTGTCCTCGGCCTCCTCCGCGAGGAGCGTGACGCCTCCCGGCACGAGCACCGTGGGGAGGTCGAGGGTGCCGGCGAGCGCCATCAACATGGCCGGCAGCCCCTTGTCGCAGGTGGCGACGCCGAGCACGCCTCGGCGGGTGGGCAGCGAGCGTATCAGTCGCCGAAAGACGATGGCGGCGTCGTTGCGGTAAGCGAGGCTGTCGAGCATGCCGACGGTGCCGTTGGTCCGCCCGTCGCACGGATCGCTGACATAGCCGGCGAACGGGATGGCCCCGCCGGCCGTGAACGTGCGGGCTGCCTCCTCCATGAGCAGCCCCACCTCCCAGTGCCCGGTGTGGTACCCGAGCGCGATCGGCGTGCCGTCGGGCGCGCGGATCCCCCCCTGCGTGCTGAGCACGAGGAACTGCTTCCCGTTCAGGCGCGCAGGATCCCACCCCATCCCGGCATTCTGAGTCCAGCCGAACAGCTCGCCGCTGGACATGGCGCGCAGCTGCTCGGCGCCGAGCGGGAGGCGCCCCGACGGTCCGGGCGCGGTCGTGCGCAGGGTGTAGATCGCCTCGCTGCCGGACTCGAATACCGGGTCGTGGCTCATGCGCGGGGTGCGATGGGGTCGCAGGTGGCCCGGCCGTCGACGAGACGCGATATTCCGAGCGGATTCTCGTCGCGCAGCTCCAGCGGGAGCAGCGCGGGCGGGCACGACTGGTAGCAAACGGGGCGCGCGAAGCGGAGGATGGCCGCGGTCCCAACCGACGTGAAGCGCGCGTCGCTGCTCGCTGGATACGGCCCGCCGTGGTGCATGGCGTGCGACACCTCCACGCCGGTCGGGTAGCCATCGAAGACGAGGCGGCCCGCGACCCGGCCGAGGACATCGACGAGGTCCTGGGCGGCGGCGAGGTCGCCGGCGGTCCCGTGAACCGTGGCGGTGAGCTGGCCGTCGAGCGCGCCGAGGAGCTGGAGCAGCTCGCCGCGGCTCGAAGCGGTGACGAGCAGCGTGTACGGCCCGAAGATCTCGTGCGCGAGGTGCGGCTCCCGCGCGAAGTCGGCGGCGGAGACGCGAGCGACGCGCGCGCCGGCGTCGGTCAGCCACTCCACGCCTCTCAGCTCCCGCACGGAGCGGTCGAACGACGCCTGGATACCGGCGTGCAGCATCACACCAGGCGTGATGGCGCGGGCCCGGTCGGCGACCGACCGCGCGAACGCATCCCATTCGGGGGAGGCCAGCCCCAGGACAAGGCCGGGCTTGGTGCAGAACTGGCCGACGCCGAGCGTGCACGAGTTGATCAGCCCTTCGGCGATCGCGTCGCGGCGCTCGCGCAGCGCGCCGGGCAGCACGACCAGCGGGTTGATGCTGCTCATCTCGGCAAAGACGGGGATGGGCCGCGGGCGGGCGGCGGCGGCGTCCCAGAGGGCGCGGCCCGCGCGGGTGGACCCGGTGAAGCCCACCGCCTGGATGGCCTCGTGGCGCACCAGCGCGAGCGAGACGTCGGGCGAGGCGCCGTGCACCATGCCGAACACGCCCGCGGGCAGACCCGCCTTCTGCACGGCGGAGCGCAGGGCCGAGGCCGCGAGCTCGGAGGTACCGGGGTGCGCCGGGTGGGCCTTGACCACGACCGGGTTGCCCGCGGCGAGGGCGGAGGCGGTGTCGCCGCCGGCCACGGAGAACGCGAGGGGGAAATTGCTCGCGCCGAAGACGGCGACCGGACCGAGCGGCCGCAGCATGCGGCGCACGTCGGGGCGCGGGAGCGGCTTGCGGTCCGGCAGCGCGGGATCGATCCGGGCATCGACCCAGGAGCCCTCGCGCGCGACGGCGGCGAAGAGGCGCAGCTGGCCGGTGGTGCGGGCGCGTTCGCCTTCGAGGCGGGCGATGGGCAGCCCGGTTTCCCGGTGCGCGGTCTGGATCAGGGGGTCGCCGAGCGCCATGATCTCGTCGGCGGCGGTCTCCAGGAGCCGGGCGCGCATCTCCGGCGCGAGGCCGGCGAGGGCCGGCGCCGCAGCGACGGCGGCGCGGGCGGCGGCGTCGATCTCGTCGGCGGTGGCGTCACGGTAGGCGCCGAGCGTTTCGCCGGTGGCGGCGTTGTGGGCGAGGAATTCCATGGGGAGCCTTGTCAACGTGGAGATACGGGGTTCGCCAGCGTGCCGACGCCGTGGATCGTGATCTCCACGAGATCGCCGGGCTCCAGGGTGAACGAGTCTGGCGGGACGATGCCGGTCCCGGTCATGAGGACGACGCCCGCCGGGAAGCTCAGCTCGCGCGTGAGGTAGGCGACGAGCTCCTCGGGCGAGCGCCGCATGCTCGCGGTCGAGGTCTTCCCCGCGAACACCGCCTCGCCCCGGCGCCGGATCGCGAGCTCGATGGAGAGCGCGCGCAGGTCCAGCCCGGGCTCGTCCGCGAGCGCGATGGCGGGGCCGAGCGCGCAGCAGCCGTCGTAGACCTTCGCCTGCGGCAGGTAGAGGGGGTTGTCGCCCTCGATGGACCGCGACGAGACGTCGTTGCCGGCCGTGTAGCCGACGATACGGCCCGCCGCGGAGACGACGAGCGAGAGCTCCGGCTCGGGCACGTTCCAGATCGAGTCGCGCCGGACGCGCACCGGCGCGCCCGGGCCGACGACCAGGCGGGGCGTCGCCTTGAAGAACAGCTCGGGGCGCTCGGCCTCGTACACGCGGTCGTAGAAGTCGCCGCCGCCGGCGCTCTCCTCTTTGCGCGCGGCGCGCGAGCGCTCGTAGGTGACGCCCGCCGCCCAGACGTCCTGCCCGTCGATCGGGGCGAGCAGCGGGACGTCGGGCGGGAGGGGGTGGGCCGCGGCGCGCGCGCGCGCGTCGCGCACCGCGCCGAGGGGATCCGGCAAGGCGAGCCACGAGGCGACGGACGCGAACGCCTCCGGGGATGCCGCCGTGAGGTCGTGGCGCGCTCCTCGCTCGTCCTCGAGCCCGAGCCGAGGACCGCCACCGCTCGCAAACCGAAACAGCTTCATGTCCGCACCTTCCTACAGGGTCGCCCTGTCGATCGCGATGCCAGGGCCGCGCCGCCCTGCGCGTCCACCCACGCACTCTCGATGCAATCCTGGAATCGCGTCAACACTTCTCTGGCCGGCGCTGAGCTTCGCCCTCGTCGGCGCTGCCTACCTGGCGCGGCAGCCCGCCCTGCCAGGAAAGCGGGTCGACGGCGCGCTGGCGTGGTGGGCCTGCCTGCCGTTCGCGCCGTCCGGCCATGGTCGCTCGGCGGCGATCGCGGCAGCCCTGCTGTTGAACCGGGGGCTCGCCGCGAACGCGAGCGAGGCGGAGGCCCAGCTCCGGCTCCGACGGCCCGGGATCCGGCTGAACGCCGCGCAGCGGCGATCTCTGGAGGGAATGCTGACTCGAAGTCGGGCATGAACCGCTCGATGCCCGGTTGTGGCGAGATCCGCACGTCACGCCCGTTGACGTCGGCTTCACGGCCGCAGATCGATCATCACCTTCGTTCTCTCCTCGGCCGTGAGCCGCCCCTGCTCCTCGGTCCCGGTGTCGATGCCGGCAGTGGCCTCCGGCTCGTCGTCCTCGACCCCGCGGGCGAGCTCCTTGCGCTTCGAGCCGATGAGGACCTGGAACCATGCATCCCGCTGCATCACCGTGTGAAAGATCCGCTCCTCGTACGTATCCTTCAGCAGGAAAAACTGCACCTTGACCGGCCCTCGCGTCTTGCGGCCTTCCCGGTCGACCCGCCCCTCGCGCTGCTCCATCTTGGCCGGGTTCCACTCGACATCGTAGTGCAGCAGGTAGCGGGTATGCTGCTGCAGATCGATGCCCTCCTCGCCCACGCGGCTCGTGAGCAGGACGAGCGGAGCATAGGGACGGTTGAAATTTTCCCGACGCATCTCGCGGTCCTCGTCGCGTTGCGCGCCGTCGAAGCGAGCCACGTATCCAGGGTGTGAAAGCACGTGCGCGAGCCGGCGGATCTCGCGGCGCGCGCGGTCCTGGTTTTCCTCGCTGAACGCGTCGCCCTGCTTGGGTGTGTCGTCGAGGTAATCATCGACGATCGTCTCGAGCGATTTACGCAACCTGTGCCCGACGCGCTGCATGAGGAACGTCTGCACCTCGAAGGGATCCGGCTGTTCCCCCCTCGCCCTGAACCACAGGGCGAGCCGAAGCAAGAAGAGCGGCTGCGTGCAGTGGTTCTCCGCCCGGTTGAACATGATGTCGACGATCTCACCCTCGTCGGCCTTCATTTCGAGCCCCGTGCCCTCGAGCAGCTCCCGCGTGACCACGAGGAACCGGCGGTCGAACCTCCCGCCGAGCTGCGCCTTGACGGCCTCACGCTCCTCTTCCAGCGCCGCGCGGATCATCACCCGCGCGTCGTCCAGGCTGGCCCAGCCGGCGGCCTTCACCTGCTCTTCGACGAACGGATCGAGCCGCGCCTCCACCGCCTTGTCGAGCGCATGCTTGAGCGCGCCCGCGGTGTGGATCAGCGTGTTGAAGACGAGGATCTTGCCGAGCCCTGCCTGGGGCCGCGCAAGGAGCGCTTCCAGCTCCCGATCGAGGATCCTTCCGATCACCGCGCACAGGGCCGCGATCTTCGGGTGCGCGTGGCCCGAATCCTGCAGCCGCTTGACCATCGCACGGGTCCTCTCCGCGCGGGGCAGGTTCTTCTGGAGGATTGCGCTCGCCGCGAGCTGCTCGTAGCTCGACAGGCATTGCCGGAGATCCCCCGCGACGAAAGACGGCGTCTCGTGCGCATCTTCCCCCTGGCGCACCTGCGCCGCCTGCTGGGCGTCGACGAGCAGATCGCGCAGGTGCAGGTAGACCCAGGCGTCATCGCCTTCGAGGGGGATGAGGGGGCTCGACCCGACGAGCGGACGCAAATCGTCGAGCTTGCCGAAGGGGCGCGGCTCGTAGCCGCCATCCTTCTTCTCGGTCAGCGTGTAGTCGCGCTCGCTCAGGTCCTTGACGTTGCGGAGGAGATAGCGACGCAAGAGCTCCTGCAAGCCCGGCGTGCCCGGGTGCTGCCCGCCCGACGCGTCCTTCGTGCGCAGCTCGTACAGGCGCTCCACCCACCGGCTGCGCGCCTCGTCCGAGGGCGACAGGCGCCGCCGCGCGTAGAATTGCCCCAGGGCATTCTCGTAGCGCTCCAACCCGTCCCGCGTCCGCTCGATGTCCTCCTCGGGCGCGCGCACGATCCGGAGCAGATTGAGCATCTCCTTCGTCGCGAGCTGGAACGGGGTCGCCGTCAGCGCCAGCGTGAACCGGCCGAGGAGCCCTCGCTCGCGGCTCTCCGCAGTCTGCTCGGGGAAGAACACGCGGCTTCGCTCGGTGTGCAGGCCGGTGAAGTGGTGCGCCTCGTCGGCAATCACCACGTCCCAATCGGTCCGGCGCAGCCAGCGCACAATCGGCGAGGACTCGCCGGCGCGGCCGCCGGTGAGCAGGAGCGGCTTGACCAGGTAAAACCGCCCCGGCGGGACCTGGAACCTCCCTGCCTCGCGCACCCCCCGCATCTCGTCAGCTTCCCAGCGTTTGCCGATCTGGGTGACGTCGCGCAGCATCTGCCGGAAGGGCTTCCAGTCGTCGCCGGCGACGTATTGCTGGAACCCTCGCCCCTGGGTCTCCGGCTTCTCGATCTCGTCGAACCACTTGTTCATCAGGGCCGGCTCGGCCACGACGAGCACGCGCTGGATGGGCGTGCTCGTTCGCTGGAAATGCCGCCAGAGCAAGGCCGTGATCCCGAGCGCCTCGTACGTCTTGCCGCACCCGACCTCGTCAGCCAGCACGATCCCACGCTGGCCCCTGACGAGCAGCGCCTCCAGCGCGGCCCGCATCGCGCGCATCTGGTGCTCCCGGTCGAGCCCGATCCCGGCAGCGAGCTGGTGGATATCCACGCTCATCACGTACTCCTCCGCGCGCGCCGCTTCGGCCTCTCCGCGTCGTTCCCCTTCGGTGGAGCCACCTGCTCTCCGGCGGCGATCCGCCGCAGCAACGCGGCGGCGCTGTCCCGCGCAACACGCACCTCGTCCAGGAGCTCCTGCTGCACGCCCCCCTCCAGAGATATCGATTCGAGCGCTGCCGCGAGCTTTTCCGCCTCCATCGCGGCATACGCCGGCGCCGGATCCTCATGGCATGGTGGCACCATGTCGAGCACACGCGCCACGTGCTCGGCGACGCGCGCCACGAGGTACGCGCAGCGCAGTCCGTCGATGGAACCTGCGCAGGCCGAGGTCAACGAGCGCCTTAGATCGCCCGACCATCTGCGCAGCGCGAAGCGCGAGCAACGCCGTCCAACGAGCCCATTCTCTTGTTTGTCCAGCCCCAGCCGGACGTTCCGGAAGAACGTATCGAGCGACGCCTGGTGCAGTGTCGGCCCCTTCTGCTCGCCCTGTCGAGCGGCCTTCCACGCTTCGATCTGCGCGTCGATGGCCGTGGCGCGCTGCTCTGGTGTGGCCGTGGGCATGAGCAGGGCGTCCGCGGTGATCGCCTCGGTCTCGATGAGCAGGTTTTCCCGCAACGCGAGCGCGTCCTCGAACCGCACGTTCGGGCGCACCTCGCGCGCATCCAGCACGGCGCCGCCGCTGTCGAGCGCCTCGATCCGCAGCGCGAGCGTCCGCAGCCTCCGCCTGCCGGTCTCCGGGTCCTCCTCTTCGAGCAGCGGCCCCTGGATCTCGAAGGCGTATTTCCCCGCCCCGAGCAACGCGCCCTCGAAGAGGACCTGCGACCCCTGCTGTTCCACGGCCAGCACGCGGATGCGGTCCACGCTCGGGCTCCAGGCCTCGCCACAGACCACGAGGACGCGCGTCTTCGGATCGTAGAGCGCTTCGCCGACATCGAAGATCAATGGCGGGGGCGGGGCGGGGATGAGCGCGAGGGGCAACGGGCCGCGGTAGACGTGAAAGAGATCGCCGAGGTCGAACTCCTCGAGCACGTCCGCGGTATCCGCCGAGCTGGCAGCCATGGAGAGCGCCAGCGCGCACTCGGCATTTCCGCGATCTCGCGCCGCCCGCAGGAGCGCCGAGGGTGTGAAGTTGGGCGAGCCCCAGAGCACCGTCGTGCGCTTCTTGCCGAAGATGGCCACGAGCTTTCCGTGGAGTCGCCGCGGCTCGGCGCTGAGCGCCTGCGCCCGGATCTCCACGGCGGCCGCGAGCTCCTCGAGGGCCAGGCGAGGCAGCGGCATGGGCTTGTTCGGGTCGATGGCGTCGGTGCAGAGCGAGAGGCGCGGCGTTTTCGCCCGCGGCGCCCACGGGAGGCCCTCCCCGAGCGCATGGCGCAGGAGCGAGTCGGCCCCCTCCGCCTCCGGTTTGTCGGCCTCCAGGAACGGGCTCACGACGAGGAGATGCTGCACCGGATCGTCGCCATGCAGATCGCGGAGCTGCTCCCAGATCGGCACCTCGTAGGAATGAAAGAACCGCAGATCCAGGCCGCGCCGCGGCGCTGGCAGATCATCGAGCACGAGCGTCGCTTGGTCCACGACGTCGAGGACCCGCTCGATGGAGTCCTCAGCGATGTGCAGGTTGCCGGCCACGCGTCGGACGAACGCCAGGATCTCCTCGAGGACCGCTCGAGGAGGTGACCGCTCTGCGTCGGGCGCGAACACGAGCGGCGTGAGGAGCTCGAGGTTCGCGCCGAGTCCGCCCCGCGTGAGGTTGGCGCTGCCGATGGCGGCGAAGACCGCGCCGTCCCGGACCGCGAGGAAGAGTTTGGAATGGAAGACGCCACTCGGGCGCCTCGCCCGCAGCACGTGAACACCGAGCGCGGTCCCCGCGTCCACCACCCCGTCTGCGATCACGAGCGGATGCCGCAGCCCATATTTCTCGACGAGCGGCTTCCAGAGGCGCTCGTTCGCGAGGTCGCCGTCGTACCCGAACGACAGACCGAGCGCGTGCGTGATCTCGCTGCCGCCGGCGAACCGATCGAGCTCGTCGAAGAGGCGGGTCTCACGCTTCATCGGCCACGTCCTTCGGGTGCAGGTTGAGATCGGCTGCCAGCTGCGAGAGCTGCGCGAAGCGGAGCGAGTGCAGGAGCGGGCGCAGCGGGCGCGGGTCGTGCTTCACGAGCTCCTCGCCGTCGAGGAAGAGCCATTCGCCCTTGCCCTTCTTGGCCGAGACATCGCGGTGATGCTCGACGAGATCCGGCAGGAGCCGCGCCGCAAGCTCCCCCGCACGCTCGATGGCCGCGTCACGGGTCCACAGGAGCAGGCGCTCGACGATCGGGGTTGGGTCGTCGCCGAGCCAGCGCGCGTAACGCTCGTCGAGGCCGAGGCGGAGGAGGAGCTCGATGGCGAGCGCGCCGATCTCGGGCCAGGGCCGACGGGTCTCGTCGAGCAGATCCTGGGCCACCTCCGTGGGCGAGCGGTGCCCTGCCCAGGCGGCCGCGGACGCGGCCTCGAAATCGATGCCCGCGCGCTCGGCGATGCGCTCGCGCCAGGTCGCAAGGGGACAACGGCCCTGCTCCGCGGTCGGCTCGAGCGCAGAGGCGAAGAGCGCATTGAGGCCGAGGGCGGCGAGCTGGTAGGCGCCGGCGATCTGGACGGACTGAAGGCGGTTCGTGGGAGGGAGCGCCAGCGCAGGCCGGAGGACGCTCCAGTTCGTTCGCGTCTCGAAGAGGGCGGCCTCCTCCGCGGGCCTGCCGCCATCGTCGGTGATGAGGTCCGCGTCGTTGTCGGTCGAGTCGCTGCCCACGGACGCGAAGCCGAGCAGTTTGTGCTCGAACAGGACCTGCATCGTCTCGCGGCGCTCGATGCCGTCGCCGTCGGCGCCGAGGAGCGCCGCGACGAGGTAGCGCCGCTCGTAGGCGCCCATGCGGCTGCTCAGGCACATGCGCGCGCCAGCCTCGACGAGGGTGCTGCGCCGCTTCTGTTGCTGCGTGCCGCCCTCGAGCGCCCAGCCCACGACGCCTTCGTCGATCACCTTCTCGAGCTGGTTCGCGAGCTGCTGTCCGCGATCGGTGAGGCGCAGGCCTAGGCCCTCATCGAGGTCGTCCTCCTCGATGAGGCCCAGGCTCGCGAGCGAGGTGCGGTAGAGGCGCAGCGCGCCGTTCGATACCTGGTTCTTGAGGACGCGCGTCGGCAGCTCCCACAGCCCTGCGCCTCTTCGCTCGGACACGAAGCGGCGACCGCGCCGACGGCCGATGTAGGCGCACGCGAGAGGATCGTCCTCGTGCTGCAGAGCCTCGCAGAGGACGAGGAGGCGCTCCAGGCGGAGCGCGCGCTCGAGGTGCGTGCGCGGCGGCGCATCGGCCTGCGCGCGAGAGAGAGCCCAGCAGAGGAAGGTGTAGTAGCGGGCCCGCGAGGTGAAGACGTTGAGACCCGGCAAGAGCCGATCGGCTTGCGCCATGGCGTGCGCTTGCAGGCCCAGAGGGTCACGGCTCGAGGGGGGTGCGTCGAGGCGCACGAGCCAGGACGGGAGAAACGAGGCGATGGATTCGTCCAGCATCCTAGATGGGCGAAGCTAACATGGTCGCTCCCTCCCGAGAGGGCTGCGTTCGGGGGCGCGACCTCGATCGAAATGTCGGTGGACGCTCTGCGTCACACCCCCTCCAGGAGCCCCTCCACCACTGTCTCCGGCACCCACTTGCTCCACCCCACCGCGATCACATCATCCCCCGGCCGCACCGCCCCCGGCACATCCGCCGACGTCACCAGGATCGCCTTCGGCCACCCCCGCAGCGCCCCAGCGTATTCCCATCGATACACGATGGCTTCGTGAAAGCCCTGGAGGACGTAGCTCGCATTCTCGGTCAGCTTGATCTCGACCACCGCGGCCCGCCGCTGTCCATCTTTCTCGACCACCACGGTGATATCGGGCCGCAGACGTCCAGCGCGCCCGCCCATATAGTACTTTGCCCCATCGTCACGCGGGCCTGGGTCGAGGTGACATTGATTGTAATAGACCTGCACGCGCGTGCCGTCGCCTCGCTCGAACGACGCCACTTCGTCGCGATTCGCGTGCACGAGGGACCGATGAAACTCGAAGCGCTCGCCCTTCGCCCCCTGGGCTGCCTCGAGCTTGCTCCACAGCGCCTGCAGGAGCCGGATCACCACGGCGATCTCGAAGCGTGTGTGCTCCTCGATGGGCGTCAGCGCGCCCTCGGCGAGCATGGTGGCGATGGCGTTCGCCTCGGTCGCGTCGAGGCCCTGCCGCAGCGCCTTGTGCCACGTGAGCGCTGCGCCATAGCCGCGGTGCGCCGCCCCCTGCGCGCCGAGCTCGTGCTGCGGGGTGATCGGCTCCGAGGGCACCTCACGCAGCGCCGTCGCGCTCAAGATGCGCCTTAGCTCGCCCTCGGCTCCCTGCGCGTCAGCACCCCACCCGTGCTTCGCGAGTACGTCCGCCTTGCGCAGGTCGATCAAGAGCCGGAGCAGCCGCTCGGCCACCGCCCGCACGAGGATGTTCTCCGGCAGGGCGAAGCTCGGGTCCCGCGCTTGCGTCACGTAGCGCGAACGATCCCCGCTGGCCTGTTGATAGGAAGTCCGCCGGACGTCGAGCCGGCCCTGAAAGCCACCTCGCCAGTCGCGCGTCGTGATGTCGGCCCGGGAAGGCAGGTTCCGGGCGAGGTCGGGCAGGAGCTGCATGGCGAACGCGCGCAGCTCGGCGATCCGCGGCGCCACCGTGCTCACCGCGCGGAGCAAGGCGAGCTCATGGTTCCTCCCCGTGATCCGCGCGAGGAACCGCGCCGCCTCCTCGACCGCGATGGCCTCGACCCGCGAGCTCGGCAACAGATAGCCCGGAAAATGGGCGCGGACGAACGCCTCCCAGCCGCCGTCGCTCATACCTCGCCGAAGGTCTGGTGCGGGAAGAGCTCCTCATAACGACGCCGCAGCCGGACCACTGCCTCTGCTGACGTCCAGCCCGTGAGGCTCGAAAGAAGGGCCCGGAGCACCTTCGCCGCCGGCTCCTGCGGTAGCCCCTCGAGCTGCGGCAAGAGGTACATGGCCATGGCCTCCGCGAGCCCATCTCCAGAGGCCTGTCGGCGCCGCATGTAGTGCACCATGTCGAGCGCCACGGCGGGGCCGATCGCGCGGTGGGCGAGCAGGCTTGCTGTGCTGAATAACCGCGTGAGCGGCCCGAGGGCGCCCTCGGCCAGCGGCGGCGCGACGCCCTCGCGGCGGGCGTGCGCCTCGAGCAGACGCGCATAGGTCGCGTCGTCGGGGGCGTCGACGTGGATCATCGCGAAGCGCCGCTGCACAGCGTAGGACAGGCGGAAGAGCGACGTCTTGTCCCAGGTGTTCATGGTCGCGATCACCCGGAACGTCGGCGACACGCGGTAGGTGTGGGACTCGCGTGGCCCGATCGAGATGGTCCTGCCGTCCTCGCCGAGCAGGGCGGTATCGATGGAGTGCCCCGACAGGACCGTCATTAGCTCACCGAAGGCGCGATCGACGTCGGCCCGGTTCAGCTCGTCGATCACGAGCCACTGGTATCGCTCGACGGCGCGGAGGAACACCCCGGGCCGGAAGGTCAATGCGCTGTTCTGCTGCAGCGCATAGCCGCCGATCGTGTCGAACGTGGTCCAGTCGGCGGACGCCGTGGCCACGAAGGCGCCCGTGCAGTAGCCGTCGTTCGCGGCGGCCTTCGCGAGCGCCTGCGCGAGCTGCGTCTTGCCCGTGCCGGGCGGGCCGACGAGGAGCAGGTGCTTGCCCGCCGAGAGGGCGGCGCAGGCCTGGGCGAGCAGGCCGGCGGGGAGCTCGAGATCGGAGGTGAACGGACCGGCGAGCTCGGGCGTAAGATCGAGCGTCTCATCGAACCAGGCCGATGGAGCCGTGCTCGCATGCGGCTCGGGCGGGGCGGGAATGGTCGTCCCTGGCGGGGTCACCAGGTCTTCGTCCACGTCGCCTCCGGTCACGGCGCTATCGCCGAGGCTGCTGCGATCGGCGAGCAGCTCGTCGAGCCGCGTCCGAATTCGGGCTTCTTCTGCCGCGTGATCGGCGAGGATCTGCCGGCCGAGATCCGTCAGGGCGTCCCCGTCGCCCTGACGCTCCGTGGCCCCGAGCGACAGGAGCCAGTTTCGACGGAAGGATACCTGGTTGCTGGTTCTCCAGTCCTTCTCGAGGAGCGCCGTCAACAGGTTCCTCGCGTTGGTCGTGTCCATCCGGCCCAGGGCGTTCGCGATGACCAGCACTTCGAGGAATCCGGTGTAGGTCTCGTGAAGTCGCTCGAAGAGCGCTTGTGGCCGCGGGTTCTCCAGATACGACTCCCCTCCGGGCGTGAGCTCGAGGCGATCGTCGGAGAGCCTCACGAGGCCCAGGTAGAGGAGCAGATTGACGTAGCCTTGCCGTGCCGTGTCGCCCGTGACCTCGTACCGATCGCGCAGCAGCGCGAAGAACTCCGCCTCCGGCAACCGGCGATCGCGCAGCTCCGAGAGGAGCGTGTCGAGCGTCTGCTTGTAGTGTCGAACCCCTCCCGGCAGCGGCCAGACACCATCGCGCCGCGCATCGGCAGAGGGCCTACGCGCGGGCTCGCCGACCTCCGCGACGGCGGGGCCCGCCGGGGGCTCGCCGTTCGCGAGGGCGAGCGCGGCGAGGTCGAACAGGGGTTCGCCTTCGATGCCTCCCTCGCCGTCGCGAAGGAAGAAGGGCAGCTTGAGCAAGGCGAGGTGCGCGAGGCGTCGAAAGCCCTCCTCGGGCGAGGGGACGACCTCGCCATCGGGCAAGCGAACGGCGAAGGCCTCCATGTTCCAGGGCGATACGAGGGGCAATCCGGCGCGCTCGACGGCGCCTTTCAAGGGCAGGCTCCGCTGGCGAAACGCCTCCTCGGAGTCCTCGTCCCTCCGCCGCGACGTCGAGAACGCGGCCGGAACGGGCACGACCTCGCCGTCCAGCCGATCGCGCAGCCGGAGCGCCACCGTGGTCCACAGGATCTCGCGGTTGGTCGACACGACGTTGACCTTGATGCCCACGAGGTGCCGGTAAGCGCCCATCGTCTGCCACCAGGCCACGCTGAAGAGCAACTCGGTGCTGCCGCCCGGCCAGCTGCAGCGCAGGCGCACGGCGCGGGGCAACGGCCCGTCCACGGCCTGGTCGAGCCCCTCCAGCCCTCGCGCTGGCCACGGTGCAGCCGGGAGGCGCTCGACCGCGACCTGGACGGGCCTTGCCTCGACGGTGAGATCCATCGGCGCCGCGGCGTCGAGGAGGGATCGCAACGCGCGCAGGGCGATGCGATTGGCATCGGGGCGATCGGCGGTCGCCGCGGCGGGCGGGTGTGTCGTTCCAGAGGCCATCAGGGGCGCTTCGGAGCGCATCGCGCGTTTCCTCCTGGCCGGACGAGGTGCACGAGAGCGTCAGCGCTTGTCGAGAGCGGGGGCACGCTGGAGAAATCTACACAGATCCAGGGTTGCTGTCAGCCTCGTTGCTACACCTCCATGCTGAACGCCCTTGAGCAGCCCGACGGTGAACGGACCCAACTGGTGGAGGCGCGCTCCGGCGCGCAGCGCCCCCGAGCCCTGGTCGGGGACCCCGCCCGCGCCATGCCCGAGCCGGTCCCGGGCATGAGCCGCCATGCCGCGACGAAGCCGCATGGAACAAGATGTCATGAGGAGCGCCATTTATGCAATCAAGTTGCATCAATGGCCAGGCGGCGCTAGTGGTGTCGCATCCAGCAGGTCATGCCGATCCGGCGCCGCTGCCGCGGAACGCGACCTGACGCCGATTGTCAAGGAGGGCACCTCATGCGCGATGTCATCAAGCTCGTCTCGTCTGCGGGGACGGGTCACTGCTACTACACGACGAAGAACAAACGGACGATGACGGAGAAGATGCAGATGAAGAAGTACGATCCGATCGCCCGCAAACATGTGGTCTTCACGGAAGGGAAGATCTCGAAGGGAGGAGGCAAGTAGTCGCGACTCCACAGCTCGCGGCCATGCAGCCAGCGTGGCCGCGCCGCGCAGCAGCGCGCCCCGCCGAGGCCGCGTCAGCCGGCCTGCAGGGAGCGTCTCAGGACAGGAGCTGCGCCGGCCCGGCCTCGCGCTCCTGTTCATCCGGCTCACCCGCGTTCTCCCACGCCGGGAAGGGATCCTCGAACCGTCTCCAGGCGGAAGGCCCCGCGGCCATCTCGTCCGGCGTGAGCAAGCAGGCGTCGAGCCCGCGCGTGAGCTCCTCTCGGACCATGTCGACGCCGATAAACACGATCTCCTGCCGCCGGTCGCCCCAGACCGGATGCCACGCGGCGGCCGGCCGGTCGTCCTCCGGCCGCTCCTCCTCCGGCAAGGCGGCGTACCAGAGCCCGGCCGCCTCGAACGAGGCGGCGCCACCCGCCTGCGACCAGGCGCCTGTGATGTCCATGCGCGTCGCCAGCCAGAAGAACCCCTTGGAGCGGAGCACTCCATCCCAGGCGGCCGCCCCGTGGAGGAAGGCCCAGAGCCGCTCCGGGTGCATCGGGCGCTCCGCGGAGTAGACGAAGCTCTCGATCCCGTACTCCTCGGTCTCGGGGACGTGCTCTCCGCGCAGCTCCCGCATCCAGCCGGGCGAGCGCGCCGCTTCCTCGAAATCGAAGCGCCCGGTGCCGAGGATCTCCCGAGGATCGACCCGGCCGCGGCAGGCCCTGACGATCCGGGCGCCGGGGTTCAGGTGCAGCAGCATCGCCGTGAGCCGCTCGACCTCGTCAGCGCTCACGAGATCCGTCTTGTTGAGCACGAGCACGTTCGCGAACTCGATCTGCTCGACGAGCAGATCCGCGACCGTGCGCTCGTCGTCGCCGTCCAGCGCGGCCTCGCGCGCGCGCAGGTCGTCGGCGCTCGTCCAGTCGGCGAGGAACCGCTGCGCGTCGACGACGGTGACCAGCGTGTCGAGCCGGGCGACCTCCGAGAGGCTCTTGCCCGTCGCCGGATCGTCGAAGGTGAACGTCTCGGCGACCGGGAGCGGCTCCGAGATGCCGGTCGACTCGATCAGCAGGTAGTCGAAGCGTCCCTCGGCCGCCAGGCGAGCCACCTCGATCAGAAGGTCCTCCCGGAGCGTGCAGCAGATGCAGCCGTTCGACATCTCGACGAGCCGCTCCTCCACGCGGCGCAGCGCCGCGCCCCCGCCCCGCACGAGCGCGGCGTCGACGTTGACCTCGCTCATGTCGTTGACGATCACCGCGACGCGCAGCGAATCGCGGTTCGCGAGGACATGGTTCAGCAGCGTGGTCTTGCCGGCGCCCAGGAAGCCGGACAGCACGGTCACAGGAAGCTTTTGCGTCACGTCGAGATCCTCTCTCGCCAGCGCCGGCGCGCTCCAGCGCGGGCGGGTGCGCGTGCCGCGCGCGCGGCGTGGGGTGAACAAGGCGAACCCGCGGCCACGGCGCGATCGGCCGGGCCCCGGTCTGGCGTGCGCTCGCTTTAAAGCAACTTGATTGCATTTACAATAAAATATCTTTTGTGGCCGAGCGCACGCCGGACACCTCACGCGCGGGCCGACCCGCGCGCCGAGACCGACCCGATCGCCGCGCCCAGCGCGGGCCGCCGCGCCGCCTGGTCGCTCGCCTCGACGGGCGCCGGCTCGGCGCTACGGTAGCCGCGTGGCCGCGACAGGCTCCCCGACGGCCCAGCGCGCCGCCCCCGCGGCGCGGGAGTGGGCCGTGCTGGCGGGGCAGGTCTGGCGGCTCGCTTGGCCCGCGATCACGCACATGCTGCTCCTGACGCTGGTCTTCCTCGTCGGGCGCGGCATGGTCGGTCGCTACTCCACGACCGCGCTCGCCTCGATGCAGATCTGCGGGACGCTCACGTGGACCATCGTCTCCGTCTTCAGCGCCACCTCCGCCGGCACGCTCGCCGTCGTCGCGCGCAGCGTGGGCGGCGGCGATCGCGCCGCGGCCGCCGCCGCGGCGCGCGCCTCGCTCCTCTTCGCGCTCGCCTTCGGGGCGGCGATCGCGCTGCCGCTGCTCGCCGCCTGCGGCCTGCTGCTCCGCGCGCTCTTCCCGCACGCCGGCGGGGCGGTCATCGAGCAGGCGGCCGCGTACCTCGGGATCGTGCTGCCGGCGCTCCCGTTCGCGTTCGTCGAGGCCACCGCCGCGGCGGCGCTGCAGGGCGTCGGCGACACGAGGACGCCGCTCGCCGTGGCCACCCTCGCCGCGCTCCCCGCCGTGGGTGGTGCGGCGCTCGCTGCCGCAGGCGGGAGCAGCAGCGCGGCGACGAGCAGGGAGGCGATCGGTCGATGGAGCTTCATGGGCGCATGAGCTCCGGCTTGTTCATGAAAGATGCAGGGAAGAAGATGCAGAGAGGGAGATGGCTGCCCACCCCCCGTGAAGGTCCTATGTGCGGGCCCAAGGGCGAAGCCTCCTCGCCACGAGCCATTGCCGATGGGCGCCGTTTGTTGCCAGATTTTGTTGAAGCAGTGCGTTTTTTCTCGGCGGGGCTGTCGCCGGCACGAGGCTACTGAGCAAACTCCTGCGTATCGGCCTTGATGCCTGTGGCGGCGCTGTCGCCGTCGCCGTTGCCGCCGTTGCCGGGCTCGCCGGTGGTGATGGTGAGGCCGTCGGTGGGGGGCGGGGAGCCACGGAAGGCGATGCCGAGGGAGTGGCCGCCGAGGCCGCCGCCGCCGATGCCTCCGTTGCCGCCCTTGCCCCCGGGGCCGCCGGAGCAGCCGGGCTTGAGGCCCTCGACGCCGGTCGGCAGGGTGCCGCCGATGCCGCCGATGCCGCCGATGCCGCCCTCTTGACCGGGCCCGCCGTTGCCGCCGCGGCCGCCGCGGCCGGCCTTGAGGGAGACGTCGGTGAACGTGAGCTCGGCGTCGAGGCTGACGAGGGCGATGCTGGCGCCGCCAGGGCCGCCGGGGTGGCCGCCCTTGCCGCCGCAGCCGCCGGGTCCGCCGGAGCCGCCGCTGGCACCGCCGGGCGATTCGGCGGAGCACTGGTTGGCGGCGGCGCCGCCCTTGGCGCCACCACCGCCGCCGCCGCCTTGCGCGGTGGTGCCCGGCATGCCGGCGGTGCCGGAGACGCCGGCATAGCCGGAGGAGGAGAGCGATCCGAAGCCGGTGGCGCTCGGACCGGGGTCGCCGGCGGCGCCTTCGGAACCGGCGCCGCCAGGAGTGCATTCCAGTGGGCTCTCGCCCATGCCACCCGTGCCACCAGTTCCGGTTGGTTTCCCAGGCGACCCAGCGCCGCCTTCGGTCTGCTGCCCGATACCGCCAGTGCCGCCTGTGGAATCGTCGCTCGGGTCGTCCGGCGTGCCGCAATCATTCTGCTTGACACCGCCCGGCACGACGATCTCGTCCGAGCACGCCTCTCTGCCCGGGTTGCCCTGCTCGCCGGCTAGTGCCGGCTCTGGGTACGCATCGCCATCGACGCCGTCAGCGGCGTCGCTCGCCTCGAGCGCGCAGCGCGCCATCTCGACGGAGACGCCCTCTGCGAGGGCGGCGATGGACGACATACTTCGCGCCGCCGTGTTGCTCGGGTCGATGGCGCGCGCTGTGACCTGCACATCCTCGACGCGAACCGCACCGTCGCCACCACGCATCACGAGCGGGATCTCGCCTTCACCGGCGGAGAGTGTCGTCTTCGTCGTCTCACCGATCCAGCCCCAGCCGTTCGAGCAGTCGAGCCCTCCGAAGAGCGCGACGCCACCGGGCAGCTCGACCTGGCCCTCGAACGTCTCGGCGCAGGCGTATACCCGTTGCGCGGCGCCTCCCTGCTGCGCCAGCGCTATGGCCTGCTGAATCGTCTTGACGGGCGCACCCTTTGTCCCTGCGCCTGCATCGTCTCCGCTAGCTGCAACGAAGATCCCGCACACATCGTCGACCGCCCCGCCGCTGTTCTTGCTCGGCACGCACCCCTCCGGCGTGCTCCCTCCACCGCCCCCGCCCCCGCCTGCTTCCCCGAAATCGCACCGTGCCTCGTATAAGCAGTCCGCCGACCGCGTCCCGCACCCTGAGCCGGTGGCGACCGCGAGGCCGGCCAGCATGACAACGACACCGCTCCAGTACACGCGCCGCATCACCCTCTTCCTTCGGTCACTCAAAGTCGTCCCTGGCTTCGCCGCATGCTCACTCAAAACGCACCTCCAAACGTGAGCCCGGCGCTCTGCGCCGTGACCGTCGGGACGATGCGCACGCCGCGTGAGGTCGCTTCTCGCGGCGCCCCGACCGGCCATAGCAGGGACGCGAGCGCTGCGCCGCCCAGCGCGGCGCCAGAGGTCACGAAGGCGGCGATTGCCAGGTCCCTCGTCGTCCGCCTGGCGGTGTTCGCGTCGGCGAGCGCGTCGCAGCGCGCCCTGAACGCGGGGTCGTTGCACGCGTTGATGCCGCCGTCCTTCACGATCGAATGAAGCGCGTCGTCCGCCTCCCCGCTCTTGCCGTTCGAAACGACCGCCAGCACCACGCCTGCCGCGATCGCCGCTCCCCCGAGCGCGAGCCCTCCGATCACGACGCCGTGGCGCACCCGGGTATCCGGCGGCGGCGGAGGCGGCGGCGCGACCCGCGGCGGCGCCTGCGCCGGCTCCGGTGTGGTGGTCGCCGGCTGCGGCGCTTGCAGGTGGAGATCGATGTTCCGTTGCGTCCCCGGAGCGAGCGTGAGCGGGACCTGCGCCAGGCCGCCGGCATGCGATCGCCCTTCGATCGTGTGTTCGCCCGGCTCCAGGTACAACGGCGCGGGGAGCGGCGCCTGCCCTACGATCTTGCCGTCGAGCACGACGGTCGTGCCGGGCTCGGCGTCGATCTGGAGCACGGCGATCTTCGCCATCGCCTCGTCCAGCAGGGCGCGGTGCTCCTGGCTCAGCGGGGTCGGCTTCCCGTCGGGGGTCGGTCGCGTGAGGAACGCCAGGTGTTCAGCGGCGTCCCTGTAGCGCCCGACTTTGAGCTCGCAGGCCGCCAGGTTGCCGGCGATCTGCCGGTGCGGCCGGATGCTCCACGCCGCGAGGAACCATGCGTGGCACTGGTCGTACTTACCCTGCATCCACGCCTCCTCGCCCTTCGCGAACATGTCCCGCGCCGCCCGCGACATGGCGTCGGCTTGCGCTGGCGCTGGCGAGGTGGCCTGCGGCGGCGCGGCCGGCTGGCCTTGCGGTGGCGCGGGCGGGGCGGCGCTCCCTGTCGCGGGCGACAGCACGAGGGCGGCGAGGAGCGAGGCGGCGAGCGATCGATGGGTCTTCATGGGCGTTAGAACTCCGGCTTATTTCCGAAGGGAAGAGGGGCGTGCGCGGGCGCGGTCGCCGCCGGGGCGGGCGCGGACGACGCGGCGGAGCGCGGCGCCGGAGCGCGCTGCGCGCTCGGCAGCGCCCGGACCGCGCCGGCTCGGGGGGCGGGCACGGCCGCCGCGCTCGGGCGCACCACCGCGCTCGGGGCGGGGGCGGCCGAGGCGCTCGGGGCGGCGAGAGCCGAGGCCGAGGCGGTTGGGGCGGCGGTGGCCGAGGAGGGCGCGCTTGGGGCGACCGGTGCCGAGGCCGGCGTGCTCGGAGCAGACGCCGTGGCGGACGCGCTCGGGGCCGGCGCCGAGCTCGCCGCGCCCGGGAGCGCGCTCGGCGGCGCCGGCGGGGAGAGCGCGCCGCCGCGATCGTCCTCCTGGGCGCTCTTCTTCCCGGCCAGGAAGGCGAGCGCCGTCGGAACGAGGACGCAGAGCGCCGCGACCAGCGCGATCAACGCGTACCGGAGCCACCGTCGCGCCGGAGGCCGCGCCGCCGCGGCGCCGGGCGTGGCCGTCCCCGGCGCCGTCGCTGGCACCGCCGCGGGGTTGGCCCTCGCCGGCCCTCCCGCGCCGCGCTTCGCCTCCTGCTGCGCCGCCTCCTGCTGCGTCAGCACGTCCTGGAGGCGCGGGTTCTCGATGGCGCGGCGCATGTTCTCGTCCGAGGCGTCCTGATCCGCGACCCGGCGCAGGGTCTCATCGTTCGGCAGGTAATTCTTGACGTCGTGGCTCATGCGGCACCTCGATCAGAACGGCCGTGCGGGCGCCTTGCGCGCGGGTGGCGGCGGGGCGGCGCGCCGGCGGTCGGGTGCCGGCATGCCATAGATGTCGTCGTCGTCCTCCAGCGCCGTGACGGGCGGCCGGGCGCCCTTCGCGTCAGGCGCCGCCCGTGGCTGCGGCGCCGCGTCGGCTGGGCGCGGTTGCGGCGCCACCAGGGCGGGCGACGCCGGGGGCGCGGCCGCGGCGTGAGGGGCGTCCGGCGTGGCAGGGGGCGTCGCCGTCTCCTGCGCCGAGGCCGCCGGCCGCGCGCTGGCGGCTGGCGCGGGCGACGCCGCCCCGCCGGGCACGGGCTCCACGGCCGGCGGCGGCGCAGGCTCCTCCAGCGGCTCGACGCTCGAGGGCGGCGCCGAGGGTGCGCCGGCGCTCGACGCCCCCTCCGGCAGGTCCACCGTCACGATCCGCCTCTCTGCCGGCTCGGCTGCGACGGGCGCCGAGGACGCGGCATCGCGAGGTGAGCGCCAGACGAACACGAGCCCGGCCGAGAGCACCACGGTCATCGAGCACGCGACGGTGGCGGCCAAGCCCAGCCGCACCCTCCGGCGCCGGTCGATGGGCGGTGGACCCAGCCCGACCGACTGGGGTGGGATGCCCCGCGTCAGGGGGGGCCCAGCCCACGGCGATCCTCCGCTCGACGCCGGGCCGATCTCGACCGGCTGGGGCGGCATGCTCGGCTGGGGCGGCATGCTCCCCGGCAGGCCGGCCCCCGCCCACGGCGGTGCTCCGCTCGGTGCAGCGCCGAGCTCGGCGGGCCGCAGCGGCGCGGTCGAGGGCGCGGGGCGCTCGAACGAGCGCGCCCACGCGTTCGGATCGGTCGGCGCCGTCCCCGCATGCGGCGCGCTCGCGCGCGCGCCGGCGCTCCCTCCCAGCGGGGCGGTCGAAAACCCCGCCCGCCCCGTCGCCTCCGGCGCGTACGCGCCCGGCCCCGGAGCGGCCGTCGGCATCCCGCGGGCGTCGAGGAGCGGCGCGGTCGTGGGCGCCACGGTCGCCGGCTGCTCCCACGGCAGGGGGCCGTGCGGCGTCGGCACGACGCCGGTTGCGGGCATCCATGCGCCCGCCGCCGCGCGCTCTGGCGGTGGCGCCACCGCGCCCGCCGCCGGCCCCGCCATGGCGGTCGCCACGCCAGCCGCCGGCCCCGCCACGGCCCCCGCCGGCCCCGGCGCGCCGGGCATCCGCATCGTCCAGCCGCGGCCCCGCAGCTCGGGCGGCGCGGCGCCCGCCGGCCGGAACGGCAGCGCCGCCTCCGGCGCCCGGAACGCGGCGGCGAGCGGCGCCGTCCCGAACTGCGGCACGTGAGGCGCTCCGTCCGGCCCCGGCCACGCGGCGCGCTCGTCGGTGCTCTCCGGACCGCCGCCCGCGCCCCGCGCCGCGCCGGCGTCGAGCTCCGCCCAGCTCGCCTGGCGGTTCCGGGGCTGGGGCGCGATCGGCGGGTCGCGCCGGTGTTCCGTCGCGAGCGGGATGCGCCCCTCGTCGTGCGGGTGCTCCTCCCGGTAACGGCGCACCGCCCGCGCGAGCGCGCGCTGGACCTCCGCCGCCCGGGGCCGCTCGCGCGGGAGCTTCGACAGCATCCGGTCGACGAGATCGCTGATCTCCCGGGCGTCGAACCCCGGCACCGCCTCCACCAGCGGCGTCGGCACGGCGTGCAGCTGGTGGAGCATCACCTCGCCCGCGGTCGGCACCTCGTGCGACGTCGCCGCGAACGTGTGCCTGCCGGCGATCATCTCGTAGAGGATCATCCCGATCGCATACACGTCCGACGCCTTGGTCGCGCCGTCTCCGAGCATCTGCTCGGGCGCCATGTAGTGCACCGTCCCGATGTTCGAGAACGGATCGCTCGACGTGTGCCCCGCCGGCTGCCGCCGGACCCGCTTGGCGATCCCGAAGTCCACGACCTTGACCAGCCCGGCGCGCGTGACGAGGGCGTTCTCGGGCTTGAGGTCGCGGTGCACGATGCCCGCCCGGTGGGCCACGCGGACGGCGTCCGCGATCTGCGCGGCGATCGAGAGCGCGCTCGGGAGGTCCAGCGCGCCGACGCGGAAGATCAGCTCCCGGAGCGAGATGCCCTCGATGAGCTCCATGACGATGTACATCACCCCGCCGCGCGTGATGCCCGCGTCGTAGACCTTGACGATGGCCGGGTGGTCGAGCTCCGCCAGGACGCGCGCCTCCTTGCGCTGGCCCTGGGCGAAGCCGCCGCCCTGCATGTACTTGCGCCGCACGACCTTGAGCGCGACGCGCCTCCCCAGGTACTCGTCCTCCGCGACGTAGACCTGCCCCATGCCGCCCTCGCCGAGGAGCCGCACGATGCGGTATTTCTCGCAGCGATCGCCGGTGGCGTACGTCCGGTCCTCGGCCGGCGGCGGCGGCGCGTCCGAGCGGGTGCCCTCCGGTAGGCTCATGGCGAGCCGCCTTCTACGCAGCGCGCTCGCGGCGGGTCAATGGCGCCCGCGGCGCGGGTGCCCGCGCGGCACGGGTCTGGGAGGGCGTTCAGCGCTGTGGGCACGGGGCTCTGGCGGGGGCGCCGCGGCTTTGGGAGCCCCTGCAGAGTGATCGGGCGCTGGAGCCGGATGTGCTCAGGAAATCAGCGGGCGGCGATCGCAGGGGCGCAGCCCCCGAGGGGGACGCCGGGACGACGGGCAGCCCCGGCGCCGCTCCTGCGCAGCCCCGTTGCCCTCCTGCGCGGCCCCGGCGCCACTCCTGCGCGCCCCAGAGGCCCTCCTGCGCAGCCTCGGCGCCTCTCCTGCGCACCCATGTTGGTGTCCTTTGTTACCGTCGTTCGGTGCCTGCGCAGCCCTGGCGCTTTCCTGCGCAGCTCGTGCATGAGTTCTGCGCGGCAATCAGGTGGCCCCTGCGCAGCGTCGGTGTCCCCGTGCGCAAGCCTCGACGGCCTCCTGCGCGCCCTCGCGCTCTGCTCGGGCTCGAGCGGGGGCGAAAGCTCGACGCCCACCATCTCGGCCACCTCCCGGATGCTCGGGCGCCTGGGCGGCTTGGCGCCGCTCGGCTTCTTGGTGCTCCCCGCGATGATGCCGCCGCCGTACCGCAGGTCGCCGGAAATGTGACCGCTGCCTGATGTGGTGACGACTCCCCACCCCCGACGCGGGCACGGTCGGGCGGCCGGTGATCCAGGAGCCGATCGATCAGAGATGCACGATCTCCATGTCGCCCCATCGGTCGCGGAGGTATTCGACGACGAGGCGTCGATGGCAGTGATTGGGCTTATCCTCGCTGCACAGCAGACACGCACCATCCAGATCGGCGGGTCGCATCGTCGTCTCGATCCGACGCACAGCCATGAGGTCCAGGAACCTCTGTGCGTACTGGTCCCAGCTACCACCAGACTTCTTGTACCTGTCGAGAATGTCCTTGGTCGGCGCGAGCTCGGGTCGGCAGATATAAGGCGCGCGCACGATCTCCTGGGTGAAGTACCGAAGGTCGTCCTTCTTCGCAAAGCCCGCGAGCTGGGAAACATTGTTGAGCCGAACGTCAATCAGCGTCCGAACCTCGGCCTCCTTGAGGCGTCCGAAGAACCGCTCGGCCGAAGTCTTCGTGAAGCCAATCGTGTAGACCTTCATGCGCGGTCCTCCTCAGAGCGCGACTCCGCGTACTCGATCTCTCTAGCGCGGCGCGGATAGACATCTTCGCGCAGCGATCCAGCGTCTCTTGCCCACGCGGACGCGCTCACCCGAGCCGGCCGTGGGCAAGCGGGCGCGCGAGGGGTCGCTCGACACGCGTCGAGCGTCGGATGCACATCATCGCGTTCCCCACGTCGTTCGTCGAGCTCACTTCCTGAACAGACGTCCTTGTCTGGCGGGGCGGATGATGTCCGAGTTCTTTACCTTCGTCGACATCTCGCGTTCCTCACCGTTCGCTCCGCGCTTCTCGAACTCGAGGTCAGCACACAGCCGGTTGACGGCGTCGCCGAGCGTTGCTAGATCCGCCGGCGTCTCGTTGCAGAGGGCGCTGTAGAGATCCTTGAGGGAGACGCCGCTCTGGTGCCTGGCGTGGAAGATTGCCGGCAGCTCCTCGACGAGAGCCCTGACCGTCCGCGTCTTCGCCGAGTCGTCGAACTCGAACGAAAACGGCAAGAGGATCTGGTCCCTGTTCTTCGTCGGATCGAAGCCCAGCATCATCGTGCCCTCGCGGCCGAAATGTTCGAAGTGGTTGCTCACCGACCAATGGAGAGCCTTCACGACGTCGTTCGCCCTGGAGCTATTGGCAAGGTGCAGGAACCAGTACGAACGGTGGCTGAGCTTAGACCTAATGAAAAATGGCGTATAGCACTTGGCAGAAGCGCGCTTCGCGAACGTCTCGTGCAGGAGAAGCTGGATCGAGCGCATCAATTGGCCACGGTCCTCGGTGGACAGTGTCGCCGCTTCGTCCATCTCCCGGAAACCGGAAAGGAACGCGTCCAGTTCGGGCGCGACCAGGCGCGCGTCCTTCAGCCTGGAGAGCGCCTCTCCGGCTGTCTTCGCGTGTGCGGAGATGTAGTCTACCGCCAGGGTCAGAAACACCTCCGCTGTGGGAATCTCCGTCATGATCCTCGCGATGAAGTCGACGGGGATGGCACTATAACCGTACTGGTCGAGCACGAAGATCGGCCGCGGGCGCCTCGGAGTCGTAGCCTTGATCCGATCCAGGACACTATCGAGCTCCTCCTCGAACGCCCCACGCCGAAGGTCGACCTTCTCTCGGATGAAGCTCTCGCCGACATGCGACTTCAACGTTTCATTCAGATAAGCGTGAGTCTTGGGGTTCTTCTCGATAAAGACGTAGCTCGCGTCGACGGAGAACGGCTTCTTACGGCCAGTCGTGGCGTTGAGCCGCGCCTCTGCGGCCCGGACAGCGTTGATCAGGATGAGCGGTGAGCCGGGGTGGGGCGTGTTGCCCTGGCCTTCGACGACGTACTGACCTCCTCCGGCGAACCCGTCGATGAGCATCAATTTGAGGGGTACAGTGCCGCCTTTGGTCAAGATGGGAATATACCGCTCTATGTACTCCCTCAGGATCGTGTGCTTCGCCAAGCTGTGGGCCCCCAGCGTCGCTGGGCCGTCAGAATAATCGTATTTCGGCACGACGCGCTCCTACTCCGCCGCCAGTGCCCCACGCTGGAAGCGCTCCCGAAGCATTGCAAGCCGCTGCGCGCGTACGACCGCAGGGGGCGGCGCCGCCGCTTCAATCGCAGGGTACTCGTCGTACGTTCGCTTTCCAAGCTCCCTGCCGGCGCGTGACTTTTGGACCCCTCCCCACTGCTTGAAGAAGAACGGGACGCCCGCCTCCCTGCACTGGTCGCGGAGCGAAATCACCCAGCGCTCCTCCATGGGACGAGCCCTTGGACCGCTCTCACCGCCCACGATCACCCAGTCGATGCCCTCTAGATCGATCCGGCCCAGGTCTTCGAGCAGCGGCTCGATGGAGAGGAAGCGTACCTCGGCTGGAGTCCGGCGGAGCTCGTCGATTCTCGGGAGGCCGTAAGCCCGGTCCTCCACGCTTACCCCAAGCCAGATATGCTTGCGGCGAACGATCTCGGGCGGCATCTGCGACGTGAGCGCGCGGAGGCGTGCCGCACGCTTGGTGAGCATCTGGTAGATGTGCCAATCAGCGGAGGCCATGACCTCAAAGACCTGGCGGACATACTCATCTGGGACTCCGACCTGGAAGAGGTCGCTCATGGAGTTGACGAAGATCCTGCGCGAGCGACTCCATCGGAACGGCTCGAAGAGTTTGTCGGGCACCAGCAGTAGATCGAAGCCCTGCTCGTACGGATGACCGGGCACGCCCCGGAAGCGTTCCGCAAAGATCTCCGCGTAGCAGTGCTTGCAGCCGGGGCTGACCTTCGTGCAGCCACGGAGGGGGTTCCAGGTCGCGTCCGTCCACTCGATCGCGCTGCCGTCGCTCATGACTTGCACAGGTGTACAGTAGAGACCTAGGCGCAGCAAGTAGGGGAGGTGACACGGGTCGTGCGCCCCGTGTCACCTCCCCCAACTTTCGATGCGTGAGGCGCACCTCGGCGTCCGCGGCTTCCCCGGACGTACAGGAGTCGACGACAGAGATGACGGAAGCGGACGCGACGGGGAGCGGACGTGGCCACAGATGCGAGCCGGCTGCATCACGGTCGTCCGGCGATGGCCACCCGAGCACGCGTGGTCAAGCGCCGCTGGCGAGGCTCGCTTCCGCGGCTCTATTCGACGGCGGCGGCCGGCTCCGCGGGCGCGGCCTTCCGCTTGGCGCCGCCTTGGCGGAACGTGCCGAGGAAGTCGAGCAGGAGCTTCCAGCGCCGCGGCAGATCCCGGTCGTCCTCCTTCAGGGCGTTGACCCGCCGGGCGAGCTTCTCGAGCATCTTCATCGCGCGGGCGGCGAGCTCGCGCGTGCTCGGCGGCTTCAGGGGCTTGTCGCTGCTCGGCTTCTTGGTGCTCTCCGCGCTCTCCTTCGTGGTCGTTCGGGGGGGCCATGGAGTCCTCCTGGCTGGTTCAATGTCGATGCTGGCTCGGCCAGCGCGGAATGATGGGCAGGCCATCATTCCATGCTGAAAGGTCGAGCATGGATGCCTGCGGGTTCAACGTTGGGGCATGATTCCGGCGACCTGCGGTACGGCGGCGGTATCATCGCGCGGCGGCGCCGGGGAGCGCGCTCGTGGCGCGGCCGGGGGCGAAGACTGGCGCGGGCGGAGGTCCCCCTCGGTGAGTTTGATTGAAAAGGGGGAGAAGGCCGTAGCGAGACCGAGCGCTAACAGTCGATGCCGGTGGCGCGCGCGTCGAACGGCCGCGTCGAGGGCGGTGCGTCGGCAGGAGGGATCGCGTTCGGCGGGGCAGCCGAGCGGCTCAGGCCCGCTTCCGCCTGTCCGGGCGCAGCACGCCGAGGAGGATCACGTCGATGACGTGAGCGAGCTGGGCCTCGTCCACGACCGTGCGGTCCGCCAGCATCCGGTGCCGGAGATAGGCCGCGAGCAGCTCGCACGGCAGCAGCGGATCCGCGCTCGGCGCGAGCTCGCCGCGCGCGACCGCGGCCTCGATGATGGCCCGGAGCCCTGCCTCCTGGACCGCGCGCAGCGAGCGGGCGATGGTGATGAGCTCCGAGTCGGGCCCCTCCGACAGGAACACGTGAAAGAGGCTCTGCCCCACCGGCGACGTCTGGATCTCGATGATCGCGCGCCCGAGCGCGACGAGATCTCCACGGAGCGAGCCCGTGTTCGGCGGGATGATCTTCTCGTCCGTGACCGACAGGAGCGCGGCCCGCACGAGGTCCTCCTTCGTCGGCCAGCGCCGGTAGACGGTGGTCTTGTTGACCCCCGCGCGCGTCGCCACGTCCTCGATCCGGAGCGCGCGATACCCCGCGCTGGCGAGCTCCTCCAGCGTGGCGGCGAGGATGCCCCGCACGACAGGCTCGCCGCGCACGAGCGCGCGCGCCTTCGCGGAGCCCCGCTTCGCCGTGCGCTTCGCCGTCGTCGCCTGCATCGGCCGCCATTGAAGTTCCGCCGCGCGGCACACGCCAGCCCAATTTCACGGCGTGGCCGGCTATCGCACCTTTTCGTTGCGATCATCGCAACCGGTGGTTGCGGTCGGCTTCGGCCGTGTTATACCCATCGCAACTGTCGGTTGCGATCGCCTGGGCGCCGGCGCGCCCGGGCGGCAAGGCCGGAGGCTGGGCGACGGGGGAACGAGCGGACGGCGCAGCGCACCGGCGCGTGCGCCGGCGCGCGCGGCGCCGTGCTCGGCCGAGGCCGCGCTCCGCCCGCATCAGGCCGCTCCGCGACCGACGCTGCCCCGAGGGACCCTTGAGCCACACCACGACGAAAGGCCGCGCCCGAAGCCTCCTCCTGCTCCTCGCGCTCGCCGCCGCAGCGGCGGGCTGCGGGACCAGGGCCAGCGCCTCCACCGCCGCCGAGACGAACGGGCCCAAGGCCCGCGTCGAGACAGCGGAGGTGCGCGAGCAGCCCATGCCGCGCAGCATCGCGCTCACCGGCACGCTGCGCGGGGATCGGGAGACCGATCTCGCCGCCAACGCGGTCGGCCGCGTGGTGGAGACGTTCGTCGAGCGCGGCGCCGAGGTGAAGAAGGGCGACCTGCTCGCGCGCCTCGACGTCCGCGCCGCCGCGCTCTCCGCCGCGGAGGCGCAGGCGAACGCCGCGCTGACGCGCGCCCAGGAAGAGACGGCGAAGCGCGAGTGCGAGCGCTACAGGGCGCTGCTCGAGAGCGGCGCGATCTCCGGCGTCGAGCACGACCGGATCGCCGACCAGTGCCGGAGCGCCCCGCTCTCGGTCGCGGCCGCCTCCGCCCGCGCCCGCGCCGCCGCGCAGGGGGTCGGCGACGGCCAGATCCGCGCGCCGTTCGACGGGGTGGTCGCCGAGCGCTTCGTCGACGTCGGCGAGTACGTCCGCCAGGACTCCCGGGTCGTCGCGCTCGTCTCGAAGGGCGCGCCGCGCCTCCGGTTCACCGTGCCCGAGGCGAGCCTCGCGGCCGTCAAGGCCGGCGGCGCGCTGACGTTCACCGTGCCGGCGTACCCGGGGCGGTCGTTCGCGGGCACGGTGCGCTGGGTAGGCGCCGCGGTCCGCGAGACCACGCGCGATCTCGTCGCCGAGGCCGAGGTGCAGGACCCCGACGGCGCGCTGCGGCCGGGCATGTTCGCGTCCGTCGCGCTCGCCACGGCCGAAGCGCCTGGCCCGGTGGTGCCGAGATCCGCCATCGTCCCGCGGGACGGGCGCGCGCACCTGTTCGCCGTCGTCGACCACAGGCTCGAGGAGCGCGTCGTGCAGACCGGCGTGGAGAAGGGCGACGCCGTGGCCGTCCTCCGCGGCGTCCGCGCAGGGGAAGCGATCGTCATCAACCCGTCCGAGGCGCTCCAGAACGGCCAAGCCGTGGAGTGAGGTCGTCATGCAGTGGCTCGCTCGCGTCTGCGTCAAGAGGCCCGTCTTCGCGTCGGTCCTCATGCTCGTCATCGTGGTCCTCGGCGTCGCCGGCTACACCCGGCTCGGCCTCGACCAGTTCCCCGACATCGACGTCCCGTACGTCGTCGTCACGACGCGCCTCGACGGCGCCGCGCCCGAGGAGGTCGAGGCCGAGATCTCCGACCGGATCGAGGGCGCGGTGAACACCATCAGCGGCATCGAGGACCTGCGCTCGACGTCGACCCAGGGCGTGAGCCAGGTCGTCGTCGGCTTCGTGCTGGAGAAGGACGCCGACGTCGCGGCCCAGGAGGTGCGCGACAAGATAAGCGTCGTCCTGCCCAGCCTGCCCAAGGGCGTCGATCCGCCGATCGTGAGCAGGATCGACCTTGGCGCGGCCCCGGTGCTGCTCGTCTCCGTCGCGTCCGATCAGCCGATCCGCGAGCTCAGCGAGATCGTCGACAAGCGGGTGCGCCGGCAGATCGAGGGCATCTCCGGCGTCGGCCAGGTCAGCCTGATCGGCGCGCAGAGCCGGCAGATCAACGTCTGGCTCGACCCGATCGCCCTGCGGGCGCAGGGGATCACCGCGGCCGAGGTGCAGCGGGCGATCGCGGCGCAGAACCTGATGACGCCGGGCGGCAGCGTCGAGACCGGCCCCGAGGACCTCACGCTCCGCGTGATGGGGCGCGTCGAGTCGCCCGAGGCCCTCGGGCGCATCGTCCTCCGGGAGCAGGACGGTCACGCCGTGCGCCTCTCGGACGTCGCCCGCGTCGAGGACGGCCGCGCGGAGGAGAAGACCTGGGCCCAGCTCGACGAGCGGCGCACCGTCCTCCTGTCGGTGGTCAAGCAGTCGGGCCAGAACACCGTCGCCGTCGTCGACGCCGTGAAGGCGCGCCTCGACGAGGTGCAGCGCTCGCTGCCCGAGGGGACGAAGATCGAGGTCGTGCGCGACGGCTCGCGCGTGATCCGCACGGGCATCGCCGCCGTGAAGGAGCACCTCGTGCTAGGCGCCCTCCTCGCCGCGGCGGTGGTGCTCCTCTTCCTCGGCAACGCCCGCAGCACGCTCATCGCGGCGCTCGCGATCCCGATCTCGGTCGTCGGCACGTTCGCGGTGATGTGGATCGCCGGGTTCACGCTGAATTTCCTCACGCTGCTCGCGCTCGCGCTCGCCGTGGGCATCGTCATCGACGACGCCATCGTCGTGCTCGAGAACATCGTCCGGTACATCGACGAGAAGGGCATGAAGCCGTTCCCGGCCGCCGTGCTCGCGACGAAGGAGATCGGCCTCGCGGTGCTGGCGACCACGCTGTCGCTCATGGCGGTCTTCATCCCTGTCGCGTTCATGCCCGGGATCGTGGGGCGCTTCCTCAAGAGCTTCGGCCTCACGATGGCGTTCGCGATCGGGGTCTCGCTGATCGTCAGCTTCTCCCTCACGCCCTCGCTCGCCGCGCGGTGGCTCTCGGGGCACGCGCGCAACGCGCATGACGGCGCGCCCGCGCGGCCCTCGATCCTCGAGCGCGCCGTCGACGTCTTCTACCGGCCCATCGAGCGCGCCTACATGGCCGCGCTCTCGTGGGTCATGAAGCGCCGCTGGGTGATCGTCGTCGCCTCGGCGGTCGCGCTCGGCTCGTGCGCGCCCATCGCGAAGACGCTGCCCGCCGGCTTCCTCCCCGAGGACGATCAGGCGCAGTTCGAGATCAACATGCGCGCGCCCGAGGGGACGAGCCTCACCTCGACCCGCCTCATCGCCGAGCGGATCGCCGGCGACGTGCGCCGGCTCCCGGGCGTCACCCGGACGCTCCTGACCGTGGGGGAGGGCGAGCAGCAGGCCGCGAACGTCGCGAAGGTCTACGTGATGCTCGTCGACCCGGAGCAGCGCGCGCTCGGGCAGCTCGCGATCATGCAGCGGGTGCGCGAGGAGATCCTGGCGAAGCTGCCGAAGGAGCTGCGCGTCACGGCCGGCGAGGTGCAGGCGATCTCGTCCGGCGGCCAGTCCTCGGCCAGGATCCAGGTGGCGATCCAGGGGCCGGATCTCGACCGGCTGGGCGAGTACGCGGCGCGCATCACCGAGGAGCTGCGGAAGGTCCCCGGCGCCGTGGACGTCGACAACAGCCTCGTCGTGGGCAAGCCCGAGCTCCGCGCGACCATCGACCGCGACCGCGCCGCGGATCTCGGCGTCCAGGTGGCCGACGTGGCCGGCGCGCTCCAGCTCTTCGTCGGCGGGCTCAAGGTGTCGACGTACTCGGAGGCCGGCGAGCAGTACGACGTCCGTGTGCGCGCCGACGCGAAGCACCGCGCCGACGCCGAGAGCCTCGCGTTCCTCACGGTGCCGTCGTCCAAGCACGGCGCCGTCCCGCTCCACAGCGTGGTCACGATGGAGCCCGACAGCGGCCCCTCGTCGATCGGCCGCCTCGGCCGGCGCCGGCAGATCACGATCAGCGCGAACGCCGCCCCCGGCGTCGGCGACTCGGCGGTGCAGGCGGCGCTCGACAGGATCATCGCCGAGCAGCGGATGCCGGCGGGCTACTCCGCGCAGCCGGTGGGCAGCTCCAAGAACACGGCGAGCACGGCGGCGAGCTTCGTCGTCGTCATCGGGCTCGCGTTCGTGTTCATGTACCTCATCCTCGCGGCGCAGTTCGAGTCGTGGCTCCACCCGATCACGATCCTGCTCTCGCTGCCGCTCACGGTGCCCTTCGCGCTGCTCTCGCTCAAGCTCTTCGGCCAGTCGCTGAACCTCTTCTCCGGGCTCGGGCTGCTCGTCCTCTTCGGCGTGGTGAAGAAGAACGCGATCCTCCAGATCGATCACACGAACCACCTGCGCGCGGAGGGGATGCCGCGGCTCCAGGCGATCCTGCAGGCGAACAAGGACCGGCTCCGCCCGATCCTCATGACGACGATCGCCTTCGTGGCCGGCATGATCCCGCTCGTGCTCTCGCACGGGGTCGGCTCGGGCCAGAACCGGACGACGGGGGCCATCGTGCTCGGCGGCCAGTCGCTCTCCCTGGTCCTCACGCTGCTCGCGGTGCCGGTGGCGTACTCGCTCTTCGACGACGCGGCCGAGTGGCTCCGCCGCCGCCGGCGCAGGGCGGCGGAGGACAAGGGCGAGGCCGAGCTGGACGCGCTGCTCGGCGGGCCGGAAGCGAGCGCGCCGGCGGGCGGCGAGTGATGGGCTAGGAGCGCAGGGGCGCAGGCGCGCCGCGCTGCCGAGGCCGTCACGGCCGGCGCGCGGCGCGCGATCGGCCGCCTCAGAGGATCGGATCGATGCGGTAGACCCGGCTCGTCAGCGTGTCGACGAGGTAGAGCTTGCCGTCCGGCCCGAAGGTGATCCCCGCGAGCGAGCCCGCGGGCAGGCCCGTGTCCAGGGTGCGGACCACCTGCCCCGCCGTGTCGAAGGCGTAGATCCTGCTGGTCGCGTGATCCGTGACGTAGACGAGGCCCTCGTGGACCTCGAGGCCGCTCGGGGCCTCGAGCGTCCCCGGGGGGACGAACTCGATGAGCGTGGCGCCGTCCATGTGCCTGCGCACCTTGACCGGCTCTTGCCCGTCGAAGCTCGCGCCGGGCACGCCGCTCGTCGGATCCAGCTTGAGCAGCCGCTTGTGGCCGGTGTCGGCGACGTAGAGGCGCTCTTCCTTGGCGCTGTAGAAGATATGGCTCGACGTGGCCTCGACCCCGAGCACCTCGCCGGCGGCATAGCGGTAGATCTCGCCGTCGGAGTGGTCGTCGTGGCCGGGGCCGTGATCGTGGGCGAAGTCGTACCGGTCGAGCGCCTTGTCGTTGCCGTTGAAGACCCAGTAGACGTTGGCCTGCTCGTGCGCGATGCCCTTGCAGAAGGAGCTCGAGTGGAGCATGTCGAGGTGCGACCCGAGGCCGTCGGGCGTCTCCGTGGCGAAGATCGAGAGATCCGAGGAGAAGAGCGACGGGCCCATGAAGTAGTTGCCGCCGTTGTCGTTGTCGCCGCAGACCCCGAACGTGCCTGGGTGGCCGAAGGCGATCGCGGGCGGCTGGTCCATGAAGTGCGCCGCGGCGGGGTCGCGGAGGCGGACCCACGAGCCGTCCGGTGCGCCGGGCTTCGTGATGATGATCATGCTGTCGTCCTTGCGGTTGACGACCCAGAGCTCCTCGGGCCGCTCCGGGTTGAAGGCGAGGTCGGTCGGCTCGCGCTGCCGGTTCGGCTCGAAGACGGACACGAGCGCGACCGAGGACGGACTGCCATCCTTCACGCCGATCGAAGATCCCGGCGGCAGCTCGACGCACGCGCCGAGCGCCTGGTCGCACAGCGGCGTGTCGGGCGTGGCGGCGCACTCCGGCGATGCACTACAGCGCGGCGCGGACGACAGCGGGGCGTCGGCGTCTGCCCCTGAGCAGGCCGGCAGGAGCCCCACGCTGGCCAGGACGAGCACCCTCTGAAGCGTCATTCAAGCCTCCCGGTGAAGAGGAGGACATTCTGACCCGACCGGTCACGCCGGCCATCGCTTTGTGCCGTGGCGCGGTGGCGGAGGGCGGCCCTCGTGGGTAGCCTGGTGCGTCATGAGCGAGCGCGAGCCAGAGCGAAGCCCGGAGGGCGCGGAGCAGGCGAGGGGAGGCGCCGAGGACGCGCGGGCGGCGGGGGCGGTCGCGGCTCTCGTCGAGAGTCACCGCGAGTTTCTGCGCTTCCTGGAACGGAAGGTGGGCAATCGCGCCATCGCCGAGGACATCCTGCAGGACGCCTTCGTGCGGGGCATAGGGCGCATCGACAGCCTGCGCGACGAGGAGTCGGCCACGGCGTGGTTCTATCGGACCCTCCGGAACGCCGTGGTCGACCATTTCCGGCGGAAGGGCGCGTCGGAGCGGGCGATGGCCGCGCTGGCCGCCGAGCTCGACGAGGTGGCCGAGCCCGAGGTGGAGCGCCGCGCCGTCTGCCAGTGCGTCCGGGCGCTGGCCGGCACGCTGAAGCCCGAGTACGCCGCCGCGATCCAGCGCGTGGAGGTCGACGGCCTCTCGGTGCAGGCCTTCGCCGAGGAGGCGTCGATCACCGCGAACAACGCGGCGGTGCGCCTCTTCCGCGCGCGCGAGGCCCTCCGCAAGCAGGTGACCGCGATGTGCGGGAGCTGCGCGGAGCACGGGTGCCTCGACTGCACGTGCGGCCCGGTGCCCCCGCCGCCGTCGAAGGGCGAGCCCGAGCCGAAGCGAGGCTGCGGGCACGGGCACGGCGGAGCGGGCTGATCGTCTACGGGTTACGGGTTACGGGTTACGGAGCGGGGGAGGGGAGCGGCCCGCATGGCGATCGTCGTCCACGTGTCTCCTCAGCGAGGTGTTCCCCATGATCGAGGTGCTGGCGCCGCGGCCGTTCGACGGATTGGCGGGTCCGAAGCTGTTCCTCGCCGGATCCATCGACAACGGCCAGGCCGAGCGGTGGCAGGCGAGCGTCGCAGAGGAGCTCGCGGATCTCGACGTGGTGATCCTCAACCCGAGGCGGGAGCGGTGGGAGCCGGGCTGGGCGCAGAGCCTCGAGAACCCGAGCTTCGTGGAGCAGGTGCAATGGGAGCTCCGCGGGCTCGAGGAGGCGGACGTCGTCTTGATGTACTTCGCGCCGGGCTCGAAGGCGCCGATCAGCTTGCTGGAGCTCGGCCTGTTCGGGCGCTCCGGGAAGATGCATGTCGTCTGTCCAGAGGGATTCTGGCGCAAGGGCAACGTGGATGTCGTGTGCGAGCGGTACGCGATCCCGCGCTATGCGAGCTTGACCGAGGGGCTGCGCGCGGTGCGCGGCGCGCTCGTGCGCAGCAGCGGCGAGCAACTCGGTAACCGCTGCGTGAGCACCACCCATCGTCGGTAGCGTCTCGAAGCCGTCGAGGGCCCGATTTCGCTCGTGTACGCGCGAGCCCTCCCGTGGAGCCCACGTGCCCTGACCGTCGGAGCACACGCAGGGCACTCGGCGTGACGAATCCGAGGAGCAGCCCGGAATTCATGAATGGGAGGTGGCTGCTCGGCTCCTGCGGGTCCTACCGCATGAGCCTGGCGCTCCACGCAAATCCTGCATGATTGCAACCACTCGTGAGACGATCTGATGCCCTCAGTGACCCATGAAGCCCTGGTGGAGCTGTTCAAGAACCGGCCGACGCTGGCCGCCGAGATGCTGCACGACGCGCTCGGCCATCCGGTCCCGACCTTCACGGAGGCACGCGTCGAGTCCTCCGATTTCACCGAGATCGTGCCCTCCGACCGCCGGGCGGATGTCGTCGTCGTGCTGCTGGTCGGCGAGCAGCAGCAGCCCGCGATGGCCATCGTGGTCGAGGTCCAGCTCGGGGTGGACCCGGACAAGCCTTACGTCTGGCCCGTGTACGTCACCCAGACGCGCGCCCGGCATCGCTGCCCAACCGGGCTGCTGGTCGTGACCATCAACGCAGAGATGGCGCGGTGGTGCTCGCGGCCGATCGACACCGGCCACCCTGGCTGGACGCTGACGCCGCTGGTGCTTGGGCCCCAGGGCGTCCCGGTCGTCACCGACGCCGAGCAAGCGAAGGCGGCGCCCGAGGTGGCCGTGCTCTCGGCGATGGCGCACGGACAGAGCGAGGCGGCGGAGGCGATCGGCTTGGCTTTCTTGGCAGCGGCGGACGAGCTCGATGAGGAGCGCCGAGCCGTCTACGGGGACCTGGTGCTATCCTCGCTGAACGCAGCGGCGAGGCGGAGGTTGGAGGCGATGATGAAGGCCGGATACCAGTTTCAGAGCGAATTCGCGCGCAGCTACGTGGCGAAGGGGCGAGAGGAAGGGATGCGGGAGGGCACCCTGAGGACCAAGGCGCACGACGTGCTCGCCTTCCTCGAGGCCCGCGGGCTCGAGGTCCCCGTCGAGGTGCGAGAGCGTGTCCTCGCGAGCACCGACCTCGACGAGCTGGACCGCTGGATCCGCCGCGCCGCCGTCGTCAGCGACGCCTGGGAGCTGCTCGCCACGACCGGCTCCTGAACACGGCGCCTCCGTGTCCCCGAGATCCCTCCTCCCGAACGACAGCTACAGAGAAGCCGCCGCCAGCGCCTGGCCGAAGATCCTCGCCGCCTCGTCGATCTGCGCCGCCGTGATGATGAGCGGCGGCAGAAAGCGCACCACGCTGCCGTGGCGGCCGCCGAGCTCCACGATCATCCCCCGCCGCAGGCACTCGCGCTGCACGCGCCCGGCGAGGTCGCGGTGGGCAGGGCGCGCCCCGAGCGCGTCGGGCGCGGCCGCCGCGTCCACGAGCTCCACGCCGACCATCAGGCCGCGCCCGCGCACGTCGCCGATGCAGGCGTGCTCCCTGGCGAGCGCGGTGAGCTGCGCCATGAGCCGCGCGCCGAGCTCCGCGGCCGCCGCGTCCAGGCGCTCCGCGCGCAGCACCGACAGCGTGACCGAGCCCGCCGCCATCGCGAGCTGGTTGCCGCGGAACGTGCCGGCGTGGGCGCCCGGACGCCAGGTGTCGAAGCGCTCGTGATACACCACCACCGAGAGCGGCAGTCCGCCGCCCAGCGCCTTCGACAGGACCAGCACGTCCGGCTCGATGCCGGCGTGCTCGAACGCGAACATGCGCCCGGTGCGGCCAAAGCCCGTCTGCACCTCGTCGAGGATCAGCGGGATATCATGGCGCGTCGCGAGCTCCCGCAGCCCCTTCAGCCAGGCGACCGGCGCCGGGATCATGCCCCCCTCGCCCTGCACCGCCTCGACGATGATGGCAGCAGGCGTGGGCACGCCGCCCTCCGGATCGGACAGCAGGTTGCCGATGTACGCGAGCGAGGCCGCGATGCCGGCGTCGCCGCCGAGGCCGAACGGGCAGCGGTACTCGTACGGATACGGCAAGAACTGCACGCCTTGCAGGCTGGAGCCGAGCGCCGCCTTGGGCCCGAGGTTGCCCATCAGGGTGAGCGCGCCCTGCGTCATGCCGTGGTACGCGCCCTGAAAGGCCAGCACCGTGCCGCGCCCGGTCGCGAGCTTGACCAGCTTCAGCGCGGCTTCGACGGCATCCGCCCCCGTGGGGCCGCAGAACTGGACGCGCGCATGGCGGGCAAAGGTCGCCGGCAACACGCCGAGCACGTCCTGCGTGAAGCGATCTTTGACAGGCGTGGTGAGGTCGAGCGTGTGGAGCGGTAGACCGGAGTGCAGCGTCCGCACCAGGACGTCGGTGACCGCCGGGTGGTTGTGCCCTAGCGCCAGGGTGCCGGCCCCGGCCAGACAATCGAGGAACACGCGCCCCTCGACGTCTTCCACATACACGCCCTGCGCGCGCGAGAGCGCCAGCGGCAGCCGCCGCGGGTACGATCGGGCGTTCGACTCGCGCTGCCGCTGCCGCTCGAGCAAGGGGTGATCCCCGAGCTCGTACAGCGCGCGCCGCCGGTGGCGCTCGCCGAGCTCCGCGGCGAGGCCCGCGTGAAGGGGTGATCTGGAGGCCGCCGGCACCGGGTCCGACACAGGCAAACTGGAAGCTGCAGACAGACTCATGGGGTGACTCCCTGGTGAGAAGGGTTGTTCCGCTCCGGGCGCTCCAGGGCGCGCTCTGCCGGGTCCAGGACCTCCAGGGTCTCGCGTATGCGCGCATGCGCGTCGGCCCCCTGCACGGCGGCGATATGATCGCCGGGAAGAATCGCTGTGCGCACCGCTCCCGCCGTGTACTGCTGCCAGTCCATGGGCGGGCCGCCGTGGTGCGCGATCGTCTCGGCGCTCCACCACACGTGGATCGGCGCCGCGACGCACCGCTGCGGCAGATCCTTCGTGAGCAGGGCCGCGCCTCGGAGCAGCGCGTACCGGTGGTAATACGCGGCGGGCGGGATGTCGCTCGACGCGAAGCCGCGGGCCTGCGCCCAGCGCACGGCCTCCGCCACGCGATCGCCGTCGCTCAGCCCCTTCAGCCGCGCTCGCAGCGCGTCGAGCTCCGCCGGCGCGAGCGCGAGCAGCTCCGCGCTGCGGCCCTGATCGATGTACGCCGCCAGCTCCTCGACGACATCCGGCTCGCCCGTCGCGTAGAGGCGCGTGCGTGGCTGCGAGTCCAGCATGCCGAGGAAGGCGACCCGCTCGCCCTGCTCCTCCAGCGTCCGCGCGACGGCGAGCGCCAGCACGCCGCCCACGGACCACCCGAGGAGGCGGTACGGCCCGCGCGGTTGCCGCTCCCGGATCTCGCGCGACAGCCGCTCGACGATCCGAGGCAGCGAGAGCGCGCCGGCGTCTTCCGCGAGCGACGGGCCCAGATCGAGCCCGAGAACCGGCTGCTCCTCGCTCATGGCCGCAGCGAGGCCCTGGTAGGCCATGACGTGCAGGCCCGAGGAGTCCACGCAGAAGAGCGGGGGGCGCGACCCGCCCGCGCGGAGCTCGACGACGCTCGACGCCGGACGCCCGGCGTCGAGCAGCCTGGCGAGCCCGGCGATCGTCGGCGCCTCGAAGATCGCCATCAACGACAGCGCGCCGCCGAGCGCCTGCTGGATCCGGTGCATCAGCGGGATCGCCATCAGCGAGTGCCCGCCGAGGTCGAAGAAGTTGTCCTCGACGCCGACCTGCGGGCGCCCCAGGACGTCGGCCCAGATCGCCGCGAGCGTCTCCTCGACCGGCGTCCGCGGCGCGACGTACTCGCGCCGCCGGCGCGCGGCAGGGCTGGGCAGCGCCTTGCGATCGACCTTCCCGTTCGCGGTCAGCGGCAATGCGTGCAGCAGCACGAAGTCGCTCGGATGCATGTACTCAGGGAGCCGGTCCTTGAGGAACGCGCGCAGCGCGGCCTCGTCGAGCGCTCCCTCCCGGGGGACGACGTACGCGACGATGGTCGGCGCGACCGCGCCGTCCTGGCGCGCGGCGATGACGACCGCCTGCCCGACCGCGGGGTGCTCCCGGACCCGCGCCTCGATCTCCCCGAGCTCCACGCGAAAGCCGCGGATCTTCACCTGGTGATCGCGCCGGCCCATGAACTCGATGGCGCCGTCGGGCCGGTACCGCGCCCGATCACCCGTCCGGTAGAGGCGCGCGCCCACGCCGAACGGGTGCGGCACGAACCGCTCCGCGGTCAGATCCGGCTGGCCCAGGTATCCGCGCGAGAGCCCGGCGCCGCCCAGGTACAGCTCGCCCACCGTGCCCACGGGCGCCGGCTCCAGGCGCTCGTCGAGCACGTACGCCTCCGCGTTGGCCAGCGGGCGGCCGATCGGCACCGACGCGCACCCGCGCCGGTCGCGCAGCTCGCGCAGCGGCAAGACCAGCGCGCCCACCGTCGTCTCGGTCGGCCCGTAGTGGTTCGCCACGGCGCAGCCGCTCGAGAGCGCCGCGATCCGCTCGATGAGGGCGAACGGCAGCGCCTCTCCGCCGAGCACCAGGAGCCGCCGCGGCAGCACCGCCGCCCCCTCGCCCGTGTCGAGCAGCGCGCTCAGGTGCGACGGCACGATCTTCAGCACGTCGATCGGCCAGCGCCGGTAGTACTCCGAGAAGAGCCGGCCGTCGGTCGCCGTCTCGTAGCCGATCACGTGGAGGCAGCCGCCCGAGGCGAGCGCGCCGAAGATGCTCGTGTTGCCGAGGTCGGCGCTCAACGTCGAGACGGTCGCGAAGTGCAGCCCGGCCTCGATGATCCCGAGCGCCTCGCACACCGAGCGCGTGTAGCTGGCGATCCCGCGGTGCGTGACGCCGACGCCCTTGGGCTCACCGGTCGAGCCCGACGTGAAGACGACGGACGCGAGATCGTCGGGCAGCACCGGCACGGCGGGCTCGCCTTCGGGCTCGCCGTCGAGCAGCGCCGCGTCGTCCAGGGAGAGGACGGCGCAATCGGTGTCCGGCAGGTCCGGCAGCCGGGCGCGGACGGGCGCGTTCGTGAGCAGGACGGAGAAGCCCGCGCGCCGGATCTGCTGGGTGAGCCGCTGCACGGGGGCGTGCGGGTCGAGCGGCACGTAGGCGCCGCCGGCCTTCAGGATGCCGAGGAGGCCAGCGATCATGTCCACGGATCGCTCGCCGCAGAGGCCTACCGGGCTGCCGCCGCCGACGCCGCGCCGGCGGAGGTGGTGGGCGAGCCGGTTGGCCTGCTGGTTGAGCTCGCGGTAGGTCAGCCGCCGGTCGCCCGCGACCACCGCCAGCGCCTCGGGCTGCCGCGCCGCATGCTCCTCGAACGCCTCGTGCAGGCACCGCGGGGGCGCGACGTCGTGCGCCGCCCCCCGGCCCTCGGAGAGCCGCCGCGCCCGCTCCGTGGGGCCGAGCAGGCCGAGGCGCGGGGCGGACTCCGACCAGGCCTCGGCAGCGCTGCCGAGCAGCGCCCGGTACTGCTCGGCCATCGCCAGGGCGCCCTCCGCGCCGCAGCGGCGCGCGTCGTGCCAGAGCGAGAGGCGCACGCGGCCCCGCCCGCGCTGGGCCGAGAGCGCGAGCTTGAGCCCGCCCGCGCCCATGCACTGGCGCTCGACGTGCCATGCGAGGCCGCCCGCCACCCTGGGCTCGGGGAGCGAGGAGAACTCGAAGCCGACGGTGCTCCCGGGCCCCCCGGCGTCCGGCAGGTCGGGGTTCCAGTGCTCCTCCTCCTCGGTCGCCTCGTCGACGCCCGCCTGAGTCCGGCGCACCAGCTCGGCGAACCGCTGCGCCTCGTCCACGCGGCACGGGACCGGGAGCCACTTGGCCACCGGGCCCATGACCTCCTGGACGTCCTCGATCCTACGCACGGCCGATGCCACCGCGACGACGAGCTCCCGCGCGCCGGTGAGGCGCGCGAGGTGGAGCTGGAAGGCCGCGAGCAGTACCGACGAGAGCGAGGCGCCCTCGCCGCGGGCCAGCGACTCCAGCCGGCCGAGCAGCGCCGCGTCGACGTCGACGTCGACGACCTCGCCGGAAGCGCCGCCCTCCTCGGCGGCGCCCTCCTCGGCGGCGCCCTCGAACGGGAGGACGACGGGTATCCCCGAAGGAGCCGGAGCGCTCTCCGCCGAGTCGACAAGATCGTTCTGCCACTCGGCGAACTGGGCGTACTGCACGGGCTCCACCCCGGCCTCCTGCCGCTCGCCGGCGCCGCCGGCGTAGGCCTCGGCCAGCTCGCGGAACAGGAGGTCCAGCGTCCACGCGTCGGCAGAGAGCGCGGGCGCGGCGACGAGCAGGTCGTGCAGCCGCTCGGCGCGGCGCACCAGCCACACGTGGAGCAGCGGCCCGCGCTCGAGGTCGACCTTGAGCCGCGCGGCCTCGCGCCAGAGCGCTTCGACGTGCGCCTCCTGCTCGCCGGTCGCGCGGCCGCCCAGATCCACCCGGTGCCACGCGGGCGCCGCCCCGCCGACGGCCTGCAGCGGGAACTTGAGGCGCGGATCCCGGCGGAACGTCGTCCTCAGGATCTCGTGGCGCGCGACGACCTCGCCGAGGGCGCCGGCCATGCGGGCGGCGTCGAGGTCGCCCTCCAGGCGGATCAACCCGCGCGCGAACACCGTGGTTCCGCTCCGGTGGAGCGCCCACAGGCGCCGCTGCTGCGGCGACAGGCGCACGCCCTGCACGCTCGGCCCGAGCTCGGTGGCCTGCATCGTCATGACGCCACCGCGCCGTCCGACGCCCGCGACGCCTGCGTCGCCTGCGTCGCCCGCTCGGCCGTCATCATCTCGCCCATGGCCACCACGATCTTCCGCGGGCCCGAGAACGGATCGCGGCCGTGGGCCACGAGCATGTTGTCGAGCAGGATGATGTCGCCCTCCTGCCACGGGAACCGCACGGCGCAGCGCTCGTAGGCCTCGCCGAGCGCGCGCGTCGTCTCGACCTCGATCGGCGCGCCGTCGCCGTAGGTCACGTTGCGAGGCAGCCACTGCTCGCCGACCATCGCCAGCAGCGACTCGCGTACCGGCGCCTCCAGGTACGCCGGGTGGTGCAGCTGGATCTGGTTGAAGAACACCTGCTCTCCCGTCTTCGGGTGCGAGAGCACGGCCGGCCCGCGCTGGCTGATCCGCAGCCGGCCGCCCGCGAGCCAGTCGCACCGCATGCCGCCCGCGCGGCAGCGCTCCTCCACGACCGCGGGATCCGTGGTGTGGAAGAAGTCCTGCCAGCCCACGTCGAAGCCCGGCGTGAAATTCCGCACGTAGAGCAGCCCCGACCGCCGGAAGCGCTCGCGGACGTCGGGCGCGAGGGCCTCGTAGAGCCTCCGGCAGTCCACGATCGGCGTCGCGCCGCCCTCCGGCGCGGCCTGCACGCAGAAGAACCACTGCTTGAGCGGCCAGCGCGGCAGGTGCGAGCTCTCGTTGTGGAACAGGATGGCCTTGTCGGCCGGGTAGGGCGTCGAGCTGTAGATGTGCTGTCCGGTCTTCTCCCGGGGAAGATCGCCGTACTCGCCGAACAGCTCGCCGCAGATGGCCTGCGCGACCTGCTCGAACTCCGGGGCCGACCGGATCGGGAAGCCGCGGAACAGCACGGCCCCGTGCCGGAGCAGCTGCGCCTCGACGAACGCCCGCTCCTCGCGGGCCCAGGCCGCGAGATCCACGTCGGCCACCGCCGGCTTCACGACCAGCGGCAGCGGCCCGTCGCTCAGCGTGCTGGTCGCGACCAGCGCGCTCGGGCCCATGTCCACCTTGCGGGGGGTGATGCGCTTGAGGCTCCGGAGCCGGCCCTCGTCGCGCGCGCGTCCTTCCACGGTGCGTTCCTTCCTCTCCGCTGCCGCGAGCGCCGTCACGCGGCGGTCGGGGTCGTCCACGATGGCCCGCAGCACGGCCATGAAGTGGGCCGCCATCGCCTCGATGGTGGGCGGCTCGAACAGATCGGCGCGGTACTTCCACGTGCACGCGAGCCCCTCGTCCGTCTCCTCGACGAACACGCCGAGGTCGAACCGCGACACCTCGCGGTCGAGATCCATGGCGCTGAAGCGCACGCCGGGCAGCGAGATCTCGGACGCCGGCACGTTCTGCAGGACGAACAGCGTCTGCACGAGGGGGTGGCGGCCGGGCTCGCGGGCCGGCCGCACGGCGTCGACCACCTGCTCGAACGGCAGATCCTGGTGCGCGTACGCGTCGAGCGTGACCTCCCGGACCCGCTGAAGGAGCTCCCGGAACGTGGGCAGGCCGCCGAGATCCGTGCGCAGGACCAGCAGGTTCACGAAGAACCCGATGAGCCCCTCGGTCTCCGCGCGGTTGCGGCCCGCGACGTCGGTCCCGACGAGGACGTCGCTCTGGCCCGTGCGCCCGAGGAGCACGACCTTGAACGCCGCGAGCAGCGTCATGAAGAGCGTGGCGCCCTCGCGCCGTCCGAGCGCGCGCAGCGCCTCGGAGAGCGCGCGGTCCACCGCGATCGTGCGGCGCCCGCCGCGGTAGGTCGACGCGGCGGACCGGGGGTGATCCGGGCGCAGATCGAGCGCCGGCGGAGGCCCGGCGAGCCGCTCGCGCCAGGCGCCGAGCAGCGCCTCGCGGACCGGCCCCTTGATCCACTGCCGCTGCCAGACCGCGAAGTCCGCGTACTGGACGGGCAGCGGCCGCAGCGCCGGCGGCCGCCCGGCCCTCGCCGCCGCGTACAGCTCGGCCAGGTCCGCGACCAGCACGTTCATGGTCCAGCCGTCCGCCACGATGTGGTGGACGACGACGACCAGCACGAGCTCGTCGTGGCGCAGCTGGATCGCGGTCAGCCGCAGGAGCGGCCCGCGACCGAGATCGAAGGGCCGCTCCGCGCGGTCCGTCGCCAGGCGCTGGACCGCCGCGCCGCGCTCCACGTCGGGCGTCGCGGACAGGTCCACCACCTCGAACCCCGGCGCCCCCTCGGGGGCGATCACCTGCACCGGCTCGCCCGAGACCACGCCGAACGTGGTCCTCAGCGACTCGTGGCGCCGGACGAGCGCCGCGAGGCTCTCCTGGAGCACCGCGAGGTCGAGCTCCCCCTCGACGCGCACGGCCGCGGTCATGTTGTACCCGGCGCTGTCGGGCTCGAGCTGGGCCAGGAACCACAGGCGCTGCTGCGCGAACGAGAGCGGCAGCGGCCCCTGCCGCGGCACCGCGACGAGCGGCGGCGCCGCGGCCGCGGGCGCGCCGCCGGCCGGAGCGCGGCGCCGATCGACGTCGCGGGCGAGCTCCGCCACCGTGGGGTGATCGAACAGGCTGCGGAGCGGCAGCTCGACGCCGAGCGCCTTGCGCACGCGCGACACGACCTGCGTGGCCAGCAGCGAGTGCCCGCCCAGCTCGAAGAAGCCCGCGTGGACGGGGACCCGCTCGATCCCCAGCACCTCCGCCCAGATGCCCGCGAGGGCCTCCTCGGTCGGCGTCGTCGGGGCGCCGGCCGCCGCGCTCCCCGCATCGACCGCGGGCGCCTCCGGCGCCGGCAGCGCCTTGCGGTCCACCTTGCCGTTCGGGGTGAGCGGCAGCGCGGGCAGGGCGACGAAGACGGGCGGCACCATGTAGTCGGGCAGCGCCTCCTTCAGGAAGTCGCGCAGGCGCTCGGGCGCAGGGGTCGCGCCGCCCTCGCCGACGACATAGGCCACGAGCCGCTTGCCCGAGGTGCGCTCCTCCCGGACCGTGACCACGGCCTCCCGGACCTCCGGGTGCCGCGCGAGGCGCGCCTCGATCTCCCCGAGCTCGATGCGGAAGCCGCGGATCTTCACCTGATGATCCCGCCGCCCCGCGAACTCGAGGGTGCCGTCCGCGAGGCGCCGGCCGAGATCGCCGGTGCGGTACATGCGCGCGCCGGGCGCGCCGCCGAACGGGTCGGGCACGAAGGCCTCGGCGGTCCGGGCGGGGTCGTTCAGGTAGCCGCGCCCCACGCCGATGCCCGTGACGCAGATCTCGCCGGTCACGCCGACGGGCGCGAGGTCGTCGCCCGTCACGACGTGGAGCCCCACGTTGGGCACGGGCCGGCCGATGGGCACGTGGGTGACCTCCGGCCCCGGGGCCGCCGTCATCACGTGCAGCGCGACGTCGTCGGCGCACTCGGCCGGACCGTAGGCGTTCATCAGGGGGACGCGGGGGTGGCGCGCGAACCACTGGCGGCAGAGGTCGGGCGTCAGCGCCTCGCCGGTGGGCAGCATCCACCGGAGGCGCGCGAGGCGCGGCGCGTCCTCATCGGCCGCCACGAGCTCCCTGAGGAGCGACGGGACCAGCTCGAGGACCGTGATCCCCTGCGCCTCGGCCTCCTCCAGCAGGCGCCGCGGATCGCCCACGATCTCCTCGGGGACGATGTGCACGCGGCCGCCGCAGAGCAGCGCCGAGAGCAGCTGCCACACGGAGATGTCGAAGCACTGGGACGCGGTCTGGCCGATCACGTCCGAGGGGCCGAGCTCCAGCGCGGGGATCTTCCCCCACACGTTGTTGAGCATCCCCGCGTGCTCGACCATCGCGCCCTTCGGCACGCCGGTCGACCCGCTCGTGGTGATCACGTAGGCGAGGTGGCCGGGGCCGGCGAGCCGCGGCAGGTCGCCTTCGGGCGCGGGCCCGCGCTGCGCGGCGAGGCGCTCGCGCGTCACGAACCGCGGCCGCGCCGGCTCCGGCAGGTGCGCGAGCGCCTTCGCGAGCCGCGGGACCCACGCGTCCGAGGTCACGACCACCGGCGCCCGGCTCGCCTCGACGACGCCGGCGATGCGCTGCTCCGGCTGGTGGGGATCGAGCGGGAGGTACGCGCCGCCGGCCTTGAGCACGCCGAGCACCGCGACGACCAGCTCGATGTCGCGCGACTCGAGCACGGCGACGATCGTGTCCGGACCGACCCCCTGGGCCCGCAGCGCGTGGGCCACGTGGTTCGCGGCGCGGTTCAGGGCCGAGTAGGTGAGCCTGCGCCCGCGGCACGTGACGGCGTCCGCGTCCGGCGTCCTCCGCGCCTGGGCCTCGAAGAGCGCCACGTAGCTCGGCGCGGCGGGCTCCGTGCCCCTCGTGTCGTTCCACTCCCGCAGGAGCGTCCGGCGCTCGCGCTCGTCGAGGAGCGAGAGGTCGCCCAGCCGCGCCTCGGGGCGGCGGGCCATCTCTTCCAGGAGCTGGATCAGGTGGCCCAGCATCCGCGCGACGGCGTCGCGATCGAACAGGCGCCGGTCGTACGAGAGCCGGATGCCGAGCCCCGCGCCCGGGTAGGCCACGACCGTCATCGGGTAGTTCGTGTGGACCCGGTCCTGCTCGTAGGAGAGGCCGACGTCGCCCACCTGCTCCCCGAGGCGCGGATCCTTCGGCGCGTTCTCGAAGACGAGGAGGCTGTTGAACAGCGAAAGGCCCTTGGGGAGCTCGCTCCACCGCTGGATCTCCACGAGCGGCGGGTACTCGAACTCGCGGATCCGGTAGTTGTGGGCGAGGAGGCCCTTGAGCCACGGCAGGAGCGGCTGCTCGGGCGACACGCGCACCCGGAGCGGCAGGCTGTTGATGAACAGGCCGACGATCGTCTCCACGCCGGGCAGATCGGTCGGGCGGCCTGCCACGGTCACGCCGAACACGACGTCGCGCTGGCCGCTGTAGCGGCTCAGGAGGAGCGCCCAGGCCCCTTGCACGAGGGTGTTGGGCGTCAGCTCATGCTGGTTCGCGATCCGGAGGAGCGCCTCGGTCATGGCCGGGGGCAGCTCGACGAACTCGTCGCTCACCCCGGCCCTCGCGCCGTCGGGGGCGGCCCGATCGATGCCGAGCGGCGTCGGCTCGGCGAAGCCGCGGAGCTCCTCGCGCCAGAACCGCTCGGCCGCCGAGAGGTCCTGCCGCGCGAGCCAGGCGATGTAGTCCCGGTAGGGGCGCGGCTCGGGCAGCTCCAGCGCGCGGCCCGCGACCGATGCCTCGTAATAAGACAGGCACTCCATCATGATCACGGAGAAGCACCAGTCGTCCGTGAGGATGTGGTGGAAGCTCCGCACGATGCGGTGAGCGTCCTCCGCCAGGCGGAACAGCCGGATCCGGATCAGCGGCGCCCGGGTCATGTCGAGCCCGGCGGCGAGCTCGGCCTCGAGCGTCTCGGCGACGCGCCTCTCCTGCTCGGCCTCGGTCAGATCGCGGAGGTCGATGACCTGGATCACCTCGGAGAGGTCGACCTCGCGGTGGACGAGCTGGAGCGGCCGCTCCAGGTCCTTCCAGACGAAGGACGTCCTCAGGATCGGGTGCCGCGCCGCCACCCGGCGCCAGGCCTCGACGAGGCGGCCGGCGTCGAGCGGGCCGCGCCACACGTAGTGCTGCTGCATCAGGTAGATGCCAGAGCCGGGGTTCAGGCGGGTGTGGAAGAGCATGCCCTCCTGCATCGGCGAGAGCGGGTAGACGTCATCGAGCCCCGACGTCTCCGGCAGGCTGCGCGCGATCTCGTCCTGCGTGAGGCCGCTCAGCGAGAACGGCGACGGCGGCGGCGCGGGCGCGCACGGCGCCGCCTGGCACGGCTCGCCCTGCGGCGGCGCTCCCGCCTGGCCTGTGCCCGCGGGGCCGGACGCCGCGACCGCAGCGGCGGCGGCCACCGTGGGGTGATCGAACAGGTGCTTCGGGCTCAGCTTGATGCCGCGCTGGTTGGCGCGCGCGATGACCTGGAGGCTCCGGATGGAGTCGCCGCCGAGGGCGAAGAAGTTGTCGTGGATGCCGACCCGCTCCACGCGCAGGATGTCGGCCCAGATCTGGGCGAGGGTGGCCTCGACCTCGTTCCGGGGCGCGACGAAGCCGCCGGCCTCCGGCGCGCCCGCCCGCTCGGGCTCCGGCAGCGCCGCGCGGTCGATCTTGCCGTTCGGGGTGAGCGGCAGCGCCGGCAGCGGCACGATCACGGCGGGCACCATGGTTTCGGGCAGCTGCTTCGCGAGCCGCGCGCGGAGCGCCTCCGCGTCGAGCGCCGCCGCCTCGCGGGCCACGACGTAGGCCACGAGGCGCACGGCCCCGCCGCTGTCCCGCGCCGCCACGACCGCCTCGCGCACCTCGGGCTGCTCGCGCAGCCGCGCCTCGATCTCGCCCAGCTCCACGCGGTGGCCGCGCAGCTTGATCTGGTGATCGGTGCGCCCGAGGAACTCGATCGCGCCGTTCGCAAGGAGGCGCACCCGATCCCCGGTGCGGTACAGCCGACCCCCCGGGACGCCCCCGAACGGATCCGGGACGAAGCGCTCCGCCGTCAGCTCGGGGCGAGCGTGGTAGCCGCGCGTCACGCCGGCTCCTCCCAGGTAGAGCTCCCCGGGCACGCCCACCGGTACCGGTTCAAAATTTACACCAAGGACATACGCTTGGGTGTTGGGGAGCGGCCGTCCGATGGGCACGGTCGTTCCGGAGCGGCCGCCCGCTGGGTCGACCTGCCATGTGAGCGAGCCAACGGTCGTCTCGGTGGGGCCGTAGTGGTTCACGACGGTGCAGCCCGGCGCGAGCGTCCGGATCCGCTCGATGAGCTCCCAGCTCGAGGCCTCTCCGCCGACCACGAGGCAGCGCGTCGGCAGTACGCGCTCGGGGCGCGCCGCCTCGAGGAGCGCGGCGAGGTGGCTGGGGACGATCTTGAGGGCGTCGACCCCGTGGCGGCTCATGTACTCGGCGGTCGCGTCAGGATCGAAGATCCGCGCCTCGGACAGGACGTGCAGCGCGCGGCCCGAGCAGAGCGCGCCGAAGAGCGACGTGTGCCCGAGGTCCGCGGCCACGGTCGAGACGAGCGCCATGCCGCCGCCCTCGGCGAGGGGCAGCCGCGCGAGCACGCCGCGCACGTAGTTCACGAGGTGGCGGTGCTCGACGGCCACGCCCTTCGGTCGCCCCGTCGAGCCCGACGTGTAGATGAGGTAGGCGAGGTTGCCAGGCCGGGCCGTCTCGCCGAGCGGTGTGTCGGATTCGGCCGCGAGGGCGCTCGCGTCGCGGTCCAGGAAGAGCAGCGAGGGCCCCGGCCCGTCGAACGCGCCGGCCCACTGCTCCTGGGTGACCACGACGCGCGCGCCGCTGTCCTCCACGACGGCGCGGAGCCGATCGCGCGGGAACTTCGGGTCGACGGGCACATACGCGGCGCCCGCCTTGAGCACGCCGAGCAGCGCGAGGACCATCTCCGCCGAGCGCTCGATGCACAGGACGACCCGGTCCTCGGGCCCCACGCCGAGCGCCCGCAGCCTCCGCGCCAGCTGGTTCGTCTTCCGGTCGAGCTCCCCGTAGGTCAGCGCCGTCTCCTCGCAGGCGACCGCGAGCGCGTCGGGCCGCGCGGCGGCGTGCGCCTCGAAGAGCTCGTGGACGCAGGCCGCCGGCGGGGAGGCCGTGGCCGTCGCGTTCAGATCGGTGAGCAGGCGCCGCCGCTCGGCGGCGCCCACGAGGGGCAGCTCGGCCAGGCGTGCGTGCGGCCGCGCCGCCATCGCCTCGAGCAGCGCGCGGCACTGGGCGAGCAGGCTGGCCGCGGCGTCGTGCGCGAGGCGGCGGCGCTCGTAGCAGAGGATCAGGCCCAGATCGCCCGCCGGCTCCACGATGAGCGACACCGGGTAGTTGTTGCGTCCGGCGGTGAGCAGGGCGCCGCCCTCGCGCCCGCCGCCGGGCCGGGGCAAGGCGCGGACGCGCAGGTCGAGGAGCGCGCCGCCGACGTCCTCCTCGGGGTAGCTGTCGAACACCACCAGGGTGTCGAAGAGCGACTGCCCGCCCGGCACCTCGCTCCAGCGCTGGACGAGGGACAGGGGGGTCCACTCGTGCTGGCGCAGCTCGCTGTTCCGGTCCTGCAGCCGCAGGAGCCACGCGGCGAGCGGCTCGTGCTCGTCCACGCGGACCCGCACCGGCAGGGTGTTGATCAGCATGCCGACGATGGCCTCGGAGCCGGGGAGCTCCGGGGGCCGGCCGGACACCGTGGCGCCGAAGACCACGTCGGGCTCTCCGCTGTGCCGGGACAGCAGGAGGGCCCACGCGCCTTGCACGAGGGTGTTCAGCGTGACGCGCAGGCGGCGCGCGCAGGCCGCGAGCGCCTGCGTCTCTTCCCGCGAGAAGCGCAGCTCCTGCTCGGCGAAGGGGAACGCGCCGTCGCCCGCCGCGGCCGCGGCCGGGGCGGCCCCCAGGGGGAGCGGCGTCGTCGTCCGGAACCTGGCCAGCGCGCCGCGGAAGAACCGCTCGGCCGCCCCCTCGTCCTGGGCCTGCACCCACGCGAGGTACTCCCGGTACGGGCGCGCCCGCGGCAGCTCGGGGATCGCGCCCCGCACGAGCGCCTGATACGCGAACAGCGCCTCTCTCAGCAGGAGGGCGAAGCCCCACCCGTCCAGCAAGAGGTGGTGATGGCTGTTGATGAAGCAATGGGCGTCGTCCGCGAGCCGCACCAGCGTGACCCGCATGAGGGGGGCCTTGAGCAGGTCGAAGCCGGCGCGCCGGTCCGCGGCCATGAGCGCGGAGAGCGCCTCCTCGCGCTCGCGCGCGGCGAGCCCGCGGAGATCGTGGCGCGCCACCGGGATCGTCGCCCGCTGCCGGACGACCTGCACCGGCCTGGCGACGCCCTCCCAGACGAAGCCGGTGCGCAGGATCGTGTGCCGCTCCGCGAGCGCCTGCCAGGCGCGCTCGAAGGCGTCCGGATCGAGCGGTCCCTCCAGCAGGAAGGCCGCCTGCACGAAGTACGGGTCCGTGGACCGGTCCGAGACCGCATGGAAGAGCAACCCCTGCTGGAGCGGGGAGAGATAGTGAATCGACTCAACGTCCTTCTTGTTGTTCGCCATGGCTCAGTCCAGTCGTTCGAGGATGGAGTCCAGCTCGTCCGGCGCGAGCGCGACATCGGTGAAGTCCGACGGCGTGTAGCCGCCGGCTTCGGGTGAAAGGCAGTGCGCGATCAGCTCTCTCAGCGCGTCGCGCCACCGCGCGCTGACCGCCGCGATCGTCGCCTGCCGGTACCGCGCGGCGCTGTAGCGGAAGGTCGCCTCGAGGCGGCCGTCGTACACGGCCGCGTCGATCTCGATCTCGTACGCGAGCGGGCTGCGCGGGTCGTGCTCGGCGCCGGGCGGCTCCTCGGCCAGGGAGAACCGCGCGCCGGCGCCCACCACCTGGTCCCACTGCCCGAGGTAGTTGAACCCGACGCCGAGCGCCGGCAGGCGGCGCAGCCGGTCGGCGATCGCCCCCCTCCCGAGCTCCCGCACCGCGCCGTAGGGGAGGCCGCGCCGCGGGACGCGGCGGAGCTGCTCCTTCACCGTCTTGAGCACGGCGCCCGGCGCCGCGTCGGGCGCGACCTCGAGCAGCACCGGGTAGACGCTCGTGAACCAGCCGACCGTGCGCGATAGATCCAGGTCGTCGCCGTCGAGCGCCTCGCGCCCGTGGCCCTCGACCTCGATGCCCGCGAGCGCGCGGCCGGTCCACCGGGCGAGGGCCAGCGCGAGCCCGGCCAGGAGGAACTCGTCGATGCGCGTCCGGTACGCCTCCGACACCGCCTCCAGCAGCGACCGCGTCTCCACCCCGCTCAGCCCCACCTTGAGCGTCGCCATGGCCGTCTCCGCGCGGTCCCCCGCCGGATCGTCGACCGGCAGCGGCGCGAGGCGATCCCACGGCAGACCGAGCCAGAAGGCCGCCTCTTCCTCGAGCGCGGCGTCCTGCGCCGCGGCGTCGAGGCGCTCCGCCCACCGCGCGAACGAGGTGGTCCTGTCGGGCAGCTGCGCCGGCGCCCCGCGGCGGGCCTGATCGTAAGCGGCCTCCAGATCCTCGAGGAGGACCCGCCATGACACGCCGTCGACGACGAGGTGGTGCGCGATCAGGAGCAGCCGCCCCGGCCTGCCGGCGCCGAGATCGAAGCCGACCACGCGCAGCAGCGGCCCGTCCGCGAGGTCGAGGCTCGCCTGCCACCGGGTCGCGTGCGCCTCGATCTCCCTCGGCTGCTCGGCCTCGAGCACCCGGGCGAGGTCCACCCGGTGCACGACCGCGGCGGGCTCGTTGAACGGCGCGAGCGTCTGGCGGACGCCGCGCTCTCCGGGCACGAAGCGCAGCCGCAGCGCGCCGTGGTGGCGCAGGAGCGCCTGCACCGCCGCTTCCAGCGCCGGCCACACGAGCGGCTCGGCGACCGTGAGCAGCAGCGCCTGGTTCCAGTGGTGCGGGTTCGGCAGGTCGCGCGCGAAGTACCGCCGCTGGATCGGCGTCAGCGGCACGTCGCCCCCCGCCGGCTCCTCCTCGTCCGGCGCCGCGGCGGCGCCCGTGGAGAGGCCCGCCGCGGCGGCCAGCGCCGCGAGGGTCTGGTGCTGGAACATCTGGCGGGCGGTCAGGCGGAGGCCCGCCTGCTTCGCGCGCGAGACGACCTGCAGGCTCAGGATCGAGTCGCCCCCCAGCTCGAAGAAGTTGTCGTCGCGGTCAACGCGCTCGCGACCCAGGACCGCCGCCCAGATCTCGGCGAGCTGCGCCTCGATGGCCGCGACGTCGTGCGCCGCGGCCGGGCGCGCTTCTCCCGCGCCGGACGGCGGCGCCGCCTCGAGCTCGAGGCCCGCGTCCGCGGGCGGCGCTGCCTCGGGCTGCTCGGTCAGCGCCGGTGCCGGCGGCTCCGGCAGCGGCAGCTCGCTGAGCCGCGCGGTCGGCCGCGCGACGATCGTCTCCAGGAGCGCGCGGAGGTCGTCCGCCATGCGGCGGATGGTGCGCTCCTCGAAGAGCTCGGTGCTGTACTCGAACGAGCCGCGCAGCCCCTCCGGCGCGGTCACCATGTGGAGCGAGAGGTCGAACTGGGCGCTGCCCGGATCCACCTCGACGGGCAGGATCTCGAGGCCGTCGAGCGGGCGCGCGCGCCGCGCGGCCTCCTGGAGCGAGAACATCACCTGGAACAGCGGGGTGCTGCCGAGATCCCGCGCCGGCCGGAGCGCCTTCACGAGCTGCTCGAACGGCAGGTCCTGGTGCGCCTGCGCGGCCAGCACCTCCTCGCGCGCCTGCGAGAGGAGATCGGCGAAGCGCGGGTCGCCGCCGAGGTCCGCCCGGAGCACGAGCGTGTTGGCGAAGAGCCCGATGAGCCCCTCGATCTCGACGCGCGTGCGGCCCGCGATCGGCGTCCCGATGCACAGGTCCGTCTGGCCGCTCCTGCGCGCGACCAGCGCCTGGAACGCGGCCAGGAGCAGCATGAACGACGTGACCCCCTGGCCGCGCGCGAGCGCGGACAGCGCGGCCGACAGCTCGCGCGGGAGCGCGAAGTTGTGGCGGGCGCCGCGGTACGATCGCGCGGCGGGGCGCGGCCGATCGGTGGGCAGCCGCAGGACCGGCGGCTCCGTGCCGAGCCGCTGCCGGAAGTAGGCGAGCTGCTGATCGAGCACCGCCCCCGTGAGCCACCCGCGCTGCCACCGGGCGTAGTCGGCGTACTGGATCGGGAGCGGCGGGAGCGCGGCGGCGCGCCCCTCGGCGTCGGCGGCGTAGAGCTCGGTCACCTCGCCGACGAGGACGTTCATGGACCAGCCGTCCGACACGATGTGATGGAGGACGACGAGCAGGAGGTGCTCGCGCTCGTGGAGGCGCACGAGCGCGATCCGGAGCAGCGGCCCGCCGGTCAGGTCGAAGGGCAGGCGGGCCTGCTCCTCGAGCAGGCGCCGCGCTTCGGCCTCGCGCGCCTCGCGCGCCTCCTCCGGCGCGGCGCCGAGATCCACGAACGAGAGCGCCACCGGCCGCTCGGCGTGGACGAGCGCCTCCGCGTGGCCGTCGCGCTCCGCGAACGTGGCGCGCAGGGACTCGTGGCGGCGGACGACCGCGGCGAAGCTGCGCTCGAGCCGGGCCACGTCGAGCGGCCCGAGCAGGCGCACGGCCGCCGGGACGTTGTAGGACGCCGCGGTCTCCTCGAGCTGCGCGATGAACCAGAGGCGCTCCTGCGCGAACGAGAGCGGCGACGGGCCGCCCTGCGGCTGCGGGAGGAGCGGCGGCGCCGGCGGGGCCGGAGGGCCGCGCCGCGCCGCCTCCGCGGCGCGCGCCTGGGCGGCCACCGTCGGCGTCTCGAAGAACGCGCGGAGCGGCAGCTCGACGTCGAGCACGCGGCGCACGCGCGAGAGGACCTGCGTCAGCAGCAGCGAGTGGCCGCCGAGGTCGAAGAACGAGTCCTCCACCGAGACGCGCTCCACGCCCAGCACCTCGGCCCAGATCCCCGCGAGCAGCTCCTCGGTGGCCGTGCGCGGCGCCACGTGGCGGATCGCGTCGCCGGACTCGGGGACGGGCAGCTCGCGCCGGTCCACCTTGCCGTTCGCCGTGCGGGGGAGCGCCGGCAGGGACACGACGACCGGCGGCACCATGTACTCGGGCAGGCGCTCCGCGAGCCACGCGCGCAGCGCCTCCGCGGCCGGCGCAGGGCTCGCGGCGGCCACGTAGGCGACGAGCCGCCGCACGCCCGGCCGGTCCTCGCGGACGAGCACCACGGCCTCCTTCACGTCGGGGTGCTCGGCGAGCCGCGCCTCGATCTCGCCGAGCTCGATGCGGTAGCCCCGCAGCTTGACCTGGTGGTCGCGCCGGCCGGCGAACTCGATCGTGCCGTCGTCGCGGTAGCGGCCGAGATCCCCGGTCCGGTAGAGCCGGCGCCCCGGCGCCTTGCTGAAGGGGTCGGGGAGGAACGCGGCGGCGGTCCGGCCCGGGTCGCCCAGGTAGCCGCGCCCGACGCCGACGCCGCCCACGTACAGCTCGCCGGTCACGCCGACCGGCGACGGGGCGAGCAGGCGATCGAGGACGTAGAGCCGGAGGCCGTCCACGGGCCGCCCGATCGGGACCTGAGCGTCGTCCGCCGCGGGCGGCGCCGTCAGCGCGTGCAGCGCCACGTCGTCCGAGCACTCCGCGGGCCCGTAGGCGTTCATGAGGGGCACCGCCGGGAAGCGCTCGAGCCACGCCCGGGCGAGCGCGGCGGGGAGCGCCTCGCCGGTCGGCAGGACCCAGCGCAGCCGCTCGAGGCCCGGCGGCGCGGGGCGCTCGAGCGCCGCGTCCAGCATGCCCTGGAGCACGGCGGGGACGACCTCGATGACGGCGATCCCCCGGCGCTCGACGTGCTCGAGCAGGCGGCCCGGATCGCGCGTGATCTCGTCGGGCACGATGTCGACCGTGCCGCCGAAGAGCAGGGCGGTGAGGAACTGCCAGACCGAGATGTCGAAGCACGGCGACGCCGTCTGCGCGATGACGTCGCCCGCCGCGAGGCCGAGCCGCGGGACCTTGCTCAGCATGTTGTTGAGCATCCCGCGCCGCTCGACCATCGCGCCCTTGGGCACCCCGGTGGAGCCGCTCGTGTAGATGACGTAGGCGAGGTGATCGGGCCCCCCGCGCTCCTCGGGGTCCTCGTCGGAAGAGGCCTTGTCGAGGGCGTCCTCGAGGATCGCGATCGCCGGCCGGCGCGGCCCGGGCAGCAAAGAAATGGCTCTTTCCAAAGCCTCGCGGTGCCGCTCGCGGGTCAGCACGACCCGGGGCTCGCTCGACGCGAGGATCTGCGCCACGCGCTCGGCCGGGTAGGCGGGGTCGAGCGGCACGTAGGCCCCGCCGGCCTTGAACACGGCGAGGATCATGGTGAGCAGCGGGATGCCGCGGTCGTCGAGCAGCGCGACCCGCTGCTCGGGGCCGGCGCCACGCGCGCGCAGCGCGTGCGCCGCGCGGTTCGCGTCGCGGTTCAGCGCGGCGTACGTCAGCCGCTGATCCGCGCAGGACACGGCGACGGCGTCCGGCGTCCGGGCGACCTGGGCGCGGAAGCGCGCGGCGTAGGACGAGAGATCCTCCTCGGCCGCGGGCGCCGTGTTCCAGGCCACGAGCGCCTGCTCTCGCTCTGCCGGCGTGAGGAGCGGCAGGTCGCCGAGGCGCGCGTCGGGCCGCGCGGCCATGGCCTCGAGGAGCGCGCGGAGGTGCCCGAGCAGCCGCTCGGCGAGCTCGGGCCGTACGCGCGACCGGTCGTAGACGAGCTGGAGGGGCAGCTCGGCGCCGGGCCACGACATGACCGTGAGCGGGTAGTTCGTGTGGACGCGGGCGCGGAAGTCCGCGATCCGGAAGACGATCCGCCCCTCGCGGAGCGCGGGGTCGATCGGCGCGTTCTCGAACACGAGGAGGCTCTGGAACAGCGACCTTCCGCGCTCGATCTCGCTCCAGCGCTGGATGTCCACGAGCGGCGTGTGCTCGTGCTGCCGCAGCTTGAGGTTCCGATCGAGGAGCGCGGCGAGCCACGGCAGGAGCGGCTCCTCCGCGGGGACCGGGACGCGCAGCGGCAGCGTGTTGATGAAGAGGCCGAGGATGGACTCGACCCCTGGCAGCTCCGGCGGGCGTCCGGCGACGGTGACGCCGAAGAGCACCTCGGGCTCGCCGCTGTAGCGGCTGAGGAGCAGGGCCCAGGCGCCCTGCACCAGCGTGTTGAGCGTGAGGCGGTGGCGCTGCACGAGCGCGCGCAGCGCGGCCGAAGGCTCCGCGCCGAGCCGGATCACGAGGCTGTCGATCTGCGCGTGATCCGCGGCCGCCGCCTGGGCGGAGCGCTCCTCGAACCCGAGGGGCGTCGGCGCGGAGAAGCCCTGGAGGGCGTCCCGCCAGAAGGCCTCTCCGGCCTGAGGATCCTTTCGCCCGAGCCACTCGATGTAATCGCGGTAGGGGCGCGCGGGCGCGGGGCGCGGCACCTCGCCCCGGGCCAGCGCCTCGTAGTGAGCGAGGAAGTCCATCATCAGGAGCGACGTGCACCACTCGTCGAGGAGGATGTGGTGGAAGCTGTGGACGAGCTCATAGGTCTTGTCGCTCAGGCGGACGAGGCGGAGGCGCATCACCGGCGCCTTGCCGAAGTCGAGCCCCTGATCGAGCTCGGCGCCGAGCACCTCGGAGAGGCGCGCCTCCTGGGCCTCTCCGGTGAGGCCCCGGTAGTCGAGCACCTCGAACGGCAGCTCGACCGTCTTGTGGACCACCTGGAGCGGGCGCTTCTGGCTCCTCCAGACGAAGGAGGTGCGCAGGATCGCGTGTCGCGCCACCACCTCTCGCCAGCCCCTGACGAACGCGTCGAGCTGCAGATCGCCCTCGATACGATAGCGATTCTGCATGAGGTAGACGCCCGAGGACGGGCGCAGCAGCGTGTGGAACAGCATCCCCTCCTGCATGGGAGAGAGGGGATAGACGCTTTCGATGTTTGCAGAGGGATCAGGCTTGGTAGACACGGTTCACCTTTGGAGCTCGTCCAGGAGATCGCTCCACTCTTCCGCGGAGAGGCCGGCGTCAGGGGTCTCGGGGTCCCGCGGCGGCTCGGGCGGCGCCGGCGCGGCGGCCACGGTCGCCACGGCCGCGGCTTCGGCCACGGTGGGGTTCTCGAAGAGCTGCTTTGGCGTCAGCTGAAGCCCTCGCTGGAAGGCGCGCGAGAGGACCTGCAACGTGACGATCGAGTCGCCGCCGAGCTCGAAGAAGTTGTCCTCGATCCCGACCCGATCGCGGTGCAGCACCTCCGCCCAGACCTCGGCGAGGATCCGCTCCGCCTCGGTCCGCGGCGCGACGTACGCGCGGCGCGCCGCCGCCGCCGCGTCCGGCGCGGGCAGCGCGCGCCGGTCGACCTTGCCGTTGGGCGACAGCGGCAGCCGGTCGAGCACGAGGATCGGCGCGGGCACCATGTAGGCCGGCAGCGCTTCGGCGAGCCAGGCCTGCAGCGGCGCCGGCTCCGGCGCGGCGCCGCCCTTTCCGGCGACGTAGGCGACGAGGCGCTTGCCGCCGTGGGCCTCATCGCGCGCGACCACGATGGCTTCCTGCACATCCGGGTGCTGGAGCAGGCGCGCCTCGATCTCGCCAAGCTCGATGCGCAGGCCGCGGATCTTGACCTGGTGGTCGAGGCGGCCGAGGAACTCGATGGCGCCGTCGGGCCGGTGGCGCGCGAGATCGCCGGTGCGGTAGAGCCGGCCTCCGGGGGCGGCGCCGAACGGATCGGGCACGAAGCGCTCTGCGGTGAGCGCGGGCCTCCGGTGATAGCCGCGGGCGAGGCCGACGCCGCCGATGTACAGCTCGCCGGCGACGCCCACCGGCACGGGCTGTCCATGGCGGTCGAGCAGGTAGATCTGGGTGTTGGCGATGGGTGTCCCGATGGGCACCGAGGCCGACGTGTCCTGTCGCTGGCAGGCCCAGTAGGTCACATCGATGGACGCCTCGGTGGGCCCATAGAGGTTGTGCAGCTCGGCGTCGGGCAGCCGCTCGAAGCACCGCCGCGCGAGCTCGGCCGGCAGCGCCTCGCCGCTGCAAACCACCCTGCGCAGCGACCTGCAGGACGCGGCGCCGGGCGTCTCCAGGAAGGCCTGGAGCATGGGTGGGACGAAGTGCAGGGTGGTGACGGCGTTGCGTGTGATGAGCTCGATGAGCCGCTCGCCGTCGCGGTGATCGCCGGGCCTGGCGACGACGAGGCCCGCGCCGGTCATCAAGGGCCAGAAGAACTCCCAGACCGAGACATCGAAGCTGAAGGGGGTCTTCTGGAGCACCCGATCATCCGGGGTGAGCCCGTAGCGCTCCTGCATCCACTGCAGCCGGTTGAGCAGGCCGCGGTGGCCGTTGCCGGCGCCCTTGGGCCGGCCGGTCGAGCCCGAGGTGTAGATGGTGTAAGCGAGGTTGTCCGGCGAGACCGCGACAGCGGGGTTGGTCGCGGGCTCGCGGTCGATCTTGGCGCGATCGGCGTCGAGGCAGAGCACCTCGGCGCGGTGCGGCGGCAGGCGGGAGGCGACGGGCCACTGGCTGAGCAGGACGGAGGCGGCCGCGTCGTCGAGCATGAACGCGATGCGGTCGGCCGGATAATCCGGGTCGATGGGCACGTAGGCGCCGCCGGCCTTGAGGATGCCGAGGAGGCCGACGACCAGCTCGATCGAGCGCTCCGCGGCGATGGCCACGAGCACGTCGGGCCCGACGCCGCGGCGGCGCAGGGCGTGGGCCACGCGGTTGGCGCGCACGTTGAGCTCTCGATAGCTCAGCCGCCGCTCGCCGAAGATCACGGCGGTCGCGTCGGGGGTCCGCTCGGCCTGCGCCTCGAACAGCTCGTGCACGAGCCGCTCGCCCGGATATGCCCTCTCGGTCGCGTTCCACTCGGTCACGACGCGCCGGGACTCCAGCTCACCGGGGAGCGACAGCTCGCCGACCCGCGCCTCGGGGCGGCGGACGAGCTGCCCGAGCGCCACCTCCACGAGGTCGAGCAGGCGAGCGGCGCTCTCCTCGTCGAACCGCTGCCTGTCGTAGGACAGGCAGAGCTGGAGCCGATTTCCCGGCAGGGCGAGCAGGGTGAGCGGGTAGTTGGTCTGGTCCGTGAACGCGACGTCGCGGACCCCGAGCCCGGGCAAGCCCTGCAGGGTCCGAGGATCGGTGGGATAGTTCTCGAAGACCAGCAGGCTCTCGAACAGCGGTTGTCCCGCGGGCACCGCGCTGAAGGCCCGCGTCTGGGACAGCGGCGTGTGCTCGTGCGGGCCGAGCTCGGTGGTCGTCGTCAGGAGATCGCGCAGCCAGCCTGTGACGGTCGCGGCCTGCGGCACCGCCACGCGCAGGGGCAGCGTGTTGATGAAGAGCCCCGCCATGGCGTCGATCCCGGCGAGCGGCGCCGATCGCCCGGCCACCGTGACGCCGAAGACCACATCGTCGCTCCGGGCAGCGCGGCTGAGCAGGAGCGCCCACGCGGCCTGGACGAGCGTGCTCAACGTCACGTGGTGCTGCTGCGCGAAGCGCTGCAGGCGCGCCGTGGCCGGCTCCGACAGCGAGACGAACTTCGCCCCGTAACCGCTCTTCCCCTCGGCCGGCGCCTCGGACGCCTCGCGCGCCGGGCGCTCGAGGGGCAGCGGCGTCGCCGCGCTGAAGCCCGACAGCGCGCCTCGCCAGAACGGCTCGTCCGCGCCCGCGTCCCGCTCGCGCAGCCAGGCGATGTACTCGCGGTAGCGGCGCCGGGCCGGCAGCGCGACCGCGCGGCCGGCGCGCAGGGCGTCGTAGGCGGAGAAGGCGTCTCGCAGCACGAGGGCCGCCGCCCACCCGTCGAGGAGGAGGTGGTGGTGGCTCCAGAGCACGTGGTGGACCTCGTCCCCGAGGCGCAGGAGCGAGACGCGCGTCAGCGGGCCCCGCGCCAGATCGAAGCCCCTCGCGCGATCCTTCTCGATGCGGGCCGACAGGCGCGCCCGCTGCTCCTCGTCCCCGGCGCCGCGGAGGTCCTCGACCTCGATCTCCACGGCCGCGCCGCGCCGCACGATCTGGAGCGGCTCGTCGGCGCCCTCCCACGCGAAGGTGGTGCGCAGGGCGCCGTGGTGCTCGATCACGGCCTCCCAGGCCCGGCGGAACGCGTCGACGTCGAGCGCCCCGTCCAGCGTGCACGTGACCTGCTGGACGTAGACGCCCGAGCCGGGCTCCCACAGGCTGTGGAAGAGCAGCCCTTGCTGGAGTGGGCTCAGGGGATAGACGTCCTCGACGTCGCGCCCGGGCCCGAGCAGCCGGTCCAGGCTGGCCTGATCGAGCCGCGCCAGGGGGAAATCCGACGGCGTGGCGCCGCCGCTGCCCGGCGCGAGGCAGTGCTCGACCAGGGCGCGCAGGCGCGCCGCGAAGTCCTCGAAGAGGCGCGCCATCGTCTCGGGCCGGTAGCGGGCCCCGCTGTAGCTCCACATCACCCGGAGGCGCCCGCCGACGATGGCCGCGTCGACCTCCAGCTCGTGGCGCCGCGGCGCGCGCGGATCGTGGTCGCGCCCGACCTCGCCCTCGGCGTGCGCGAACAGCGCGCTCGACGCGAAGAGGTCGTCCCACCGCCCGAGGTAGTTGAAGCGCACCTCTGGCGCGGCGCGCTCCCGGAGGCGCGCGGCCCGCTCGTCCTCGCCCAGGTACCGGAGCACCCCGTACGCCGCGCCGCCCCGGGGGACCGCGCGGAGCTGCTCCTTCAGCGCCTTGAGCGCGCGCTCGGGCGCCGCGTCGGCCGGGACCTCCAGCCGGACGGGATAGATGCTCGTGAACCACCCGACCGTCCGGGAGAGGTCCAGCTCGTCCAGCGCGTCGCGACCGTGGCCCTCCAGGTCGACGCGCACGGCGGGATCGCCCGTCCACTGCGCGAGCGCTCCGGCGAACGCCGCGAGCAGCACCTCGTCCACGCGCATCCGGTACGCGGGCGCCGCTTGCAGCAGCGCGCGCGTGTCCTCGGCGCCGAGGAGCTGCGTCCGATGGACCGTGTCCGCTTCGAGCGACGAGCCCGCCGGATCGTCCGCGGGCAGCGCCGCCGTCGGCCGGCTCGCGGCGAGCCACGCGTCCGCCTGCCGGGCCACCGCCTCGGACCGGGCGTGCGTGCCCAGGCGCCATGCCCATTCACCGAAGGAGACCATCTCGTCCGGGAGCCGGATCTCCTCGCGGCCCTCGTGCTGCCGGCAGGCGGTCTGGAGATCCTCGATCAGGATCCGCCACGAGACGGCATCGACGACGAGGTGGTGGGCGATCAGCAGGAGGCGGCCGGGGCGCTCCGGGCCCAGATCGAACAGCACCGCGCGGAAGAGCGGCCCCTCGGTCAGGTGGAGGCGCGCCTGGTGCTCCCCTGCCGCGCGGGCCAGCGCCGCGGGCTGCGCCTCGGCGGGGAGGTGCGACAGGTCGACCCGCGCGACCTCCGCGGCGACGGCGTCCGCGAAATACTGGCTCCACCCGCCCGCCTCGCGCGTGAACCGCAGGCGCAGCGCGCCGTGATGGTCGATCACCGCCTGGACCGCGGCCGTGAGCGCCTCGACGGAGACCCGCTGCCGCAGCTCGAGCAGCACCGTCTGGTTCCAGTGGTGCGGGCTCGGCCCGCTCTGCTCGAAGAACCAGCGCTGGATCGGCGTGAGCGGCGCGTCGCCCGTGAGCGGCGCTTCCACGACCGGCGCCGAGGCCGACGTCGCCACCGCGGCCAGGCCGGCGATCGTCTGCTGCTGGAAGATCTGTCGCGGCGTGAGCGAGAGGCCCGCGGCCCGCGCGCGCGAGACGACCTGGAGCGCGAGGATCGAGTCGCCGCCCAGCTCGAAGAAGTTCTCCTGGACCCCGACGGCTCGCCGTCCCAGGACCTCCGCCCAGATCCCCGCGAGCGCCGCCTCGGCCTCGGTGCGCGGCGTCACGGCCTCGCCGCTCGGCGCGACGGGCGCCGGTAGCGCGCGCCGGTCGACCGCGCCGCGCGGCGTGCGGGGCAGCTCCGCGAGCACCACGAACGCCGAGGGCACCGTGTAGTCCGGCACCTGCTCCTTGAGCGCGCGCTGGATCTGCTCCGGCGTCACGCCCGCGCCGGCCGCGAGGTACGCCACGAGCCGCCGCGCCTCCGGCTGGTCCTCCCGCACGATCACGGCCGCGTCGCGCACGCCGGGCAGGTCGAGCAAGCGCGCCTCGAGCTCCGCGGGCTCGATCCGGAAGCCGCGCACCGTCTCCGGGTGGTCCATGCGGCCGGCGAGCTCGAGCTGTCCGTCCGCCCGCCACCGCGCCCGGTTCCCCGTCCGGTAGAGCCGCGCTCCCGGCTCCTCCGCGAAGGGATCGGGGACGAAGCGCTCCGCGGTCAGCGCCGGGCGCGCCCAGTACCCGCGCGCGAGCCCCTGGCCGCCGAGGTAGAGCTCTCCGACGACGCCGGCCGGCACCGGTTGACCGGCGGGGTCGAGCACGTACGCCCGCGCGCTCGAGAGCGGCCGGCCGATCGGGATCGCCCGCGCCTCGCGCGGATCCGCCGCCGCCAGGTTGCCGACCGCCGCGATCGCCGCGGTCTCGATCGGACCGTACGCGCCCAGCAGGCGAACGCGCGCGGCCCCCGGCGACGCCCGCCACGCGCTCACGCGCCCGGGCGAGGGCGCCTCGCCGGTGAGGACGATCTGCCGGAGGCACGGCGGCAGGGTCAGCCCCTCGCCGAGCGCCGCGACGAGGCGGTGCCAGCGCTGGGTCGGCAGCACCGCGGAGGTCACGCCCCGCGCGCCGCACGCCGCCAGGAACCCGGCCGCGGACTCGAGCGCCGCCTCGGCGTGCAGCACGAGCGTCGCGCCGCGCGCGAGGCACGGGAAGATCTCCTCGGCGCTCGCGCCGGAGGTCAGCGGCGCGAGCTGCAGCACCCGGTCGCCTGGCGAGATCTCCTGGACCGCCGCCGCGGCGTCGACGGCGCTCGCGAGCGCGCGGTGCGGGATCACGACGCCCCTCGGCTCCCCCGTCGCGTCGGAGGGATCGAGGACGCACGCCGCCTGCTCGGGCGCCGGCTCCCCGGCCGGCGGCGCGGAGGGCTCACCGCGCACGCACGTCCAGTCGGCGTCGAGGCGGATCACCTCCACGCCGGGGGGCGGCTCGGCGTCGCCCTGGGCGATCGCCACGCGGATCCCGGCGCCGTCGATCCTCGCGGCGAGCCGCTCCCGGGGGTCGCTCGGGTCGAGCGGGACGTAGGCGCCGCCCGCCTTAAGCACGCCGAGCGAGGCGGCGATCGCCCCGATCGAGCGCGGCAGGCAGAGGCCCACGCGGACCTCCGGCCCCACCCCGCGCCGCCGGAGCAGCTGCGCTAGCTGGTTGGCCCGCCGATCGAGCTCGCCGTACGTGATCTCCTGCCCCTCGTGGACGACGGCCGTCGCCTCGGGCGCGCGCGCCGCTTGCTCCTCGACCCTCCGGTGCACGGCGCGCGGGGGCCGGTGGGGCGCCCCTGTCGTCCGCCACCCGAGCACCTGCCGCTGCTCCTCGGGCGCGAGCATCGGCAGCTCCGAGAGGCGCGTCCCCGGGCTCGCCGCCGCGCCCGCGAGGAGGCGCAGGAAATGGTCGGCCATCCGCGCGGTCGTGCGCTCGTCGAACAGGTCGGTGTCGTAATCGAGCGCGCACGTCAGCCCCTCGTCGTCCGCCGCGATGTCGAGCGAGAGATCGAACTGGGCGCCGCCCACCTCGAGGTCGAGGAGGCGCACCTCGAGGCCCGTGATCGAGAGCGGCTGCCGGGCCGCCGGCTGGAGCGCGAACATCGCCTGGCAGAGCGGCGCGTGGCTCAGATCGCGGGCCGGGCTCACGGCCTCCACCACCTGATCGAACGGCACCTCCTGGCGCGTCTGCGCCTCTCGCACGGCGCTCGTGACCCGGGCGAGCAGCGCCGTGAACGGCGGATCCCCCGAGAGATCGGCGCGGATCACGACGGTGTTGGCGAAGCAGCCGACCAGCCCTTCCAGCTCGGCGCGGCTCCGGTTCGTCACCGGCGTGCCCACGCTGATATCGAATGTCCCCGCGTGGCGGGCGAGGAGGGCCTGGAAGGCGGCCATCAGCACCGCGTACAGGGTCGTCTCCTCGCGCCGCGCGAGCGCGCCGAGCGCCGCGGCGAGCGCGCCGGGCACCCGGAAGGAGCGCCGCGCTCCCCGGTAGCGCTGCTCCGGGGGCCGGGGGCGATCCGTGGGCAGCTCCAGCAGCGGGGGCTGCCCCGAGAGCTGCCGCGTCCAGTAGGCGAGCTGGTCCTCGAGCAGGCCGCCCTTGACGCGCTCGCGCTGCCAGTGCGCGAAGTCCGCGTACTGCAGCGGCAGGTCGGCGAGCGGGGCGGGCCGGCCCTCGGCGAACGCCGCATACAGCGCGGCGAACTCCCGCAGGACCAGGCCTGTGGACCACCCGTCGAAGACGATGTGGTGAACCACCCAGAGGAGGACGTGTTCTTCCGGTCCGAGCCGCAGGAGCGTGAGCCGCAGGAGCGGACCGCTCACGAGGTCGAAGGGCTGCCGCGCCTCGCGCTCGATGAGGCGCCCGAGCTCCGCATCCCGCTGCGCCGCCGGCAAGGCGCCGAGGTCCACGCGCCCGAGCCGCGGCGCCATGTCGGGGTGGACCACCTGGGCGGGCTCGCCGTCGACGACCGTGAACGTCGTGCGCAGGATCTCGTGCCGGCGCACGATCTCGGAGAGGCACCGCTCCACCACGGAGACCTCGAGCGCTCCTGTGAGCCGCACGGCCGTGGCCAGGTTGTAGGAAGCGCTCTCCGGATCGAGCTGGGCGAGAAACCACAGCCGCTCCTGGGCGAAGCTCATCGGAAAAACGAAGACATCCTCAAGCATGAAAGAACCTCAGGAGGCTTTGGCCCGGTACGGCTCGGCCATGGCGACAAGGACCTTGCGCGGGCCGCGGAATGGCGCGCGCCCGTGAGCGACCAGCATGTTGTCCGCGAGGAGCACGTCGCCCTCTTGCCAGGCGAACTCCACGGCGAGCTGCCTGTACACCTCGCGGATCTCGTCGAGCGCGGCGCCCTCGATGGGCGATCCGTCTCCATACATGGCGTTGCGGGGCAGGTCTTCCTCGGCGAAGATCGAGAGGAGCGCCTCTCGCGCGGCCGGCTCCAGGTTGGAGACGTGGAACAGGTGGGCCTGGTTGAACCACACGTGCTCTCCGGTGCGCGGGTGGGTGGCCACGGCCTGGCACACCTGGCGCGTGCGCAGCTCGCCGTCGGCCTTCCACACGCACTCGATGCCTGCCGCCCGGCAGAAGCGCTCGACCTCGGCCCGGTCGTTCGTGCCGAAGACCTTCTGCCACGGCAGGTCCAGGCCGTTGCCGTAGTTGCGGACGTACATCACCTTCTTCGCCGCGAATCGCTCGCGTAGCCGGGCCGGGATGCGCCGGAAGACCTCGCGGCTGTCCGCGATCGGGGTGCTGCCGCCCTCGGGCGCGGCCACCGCGCAGTGGAACCAGATCTTGAGCGGCCAATCGAGCGTGTACGACTGCTCGTTGTGAAGCGGGATGTGCTGGTGAGCGGGGTACTCCGTCGACGTGTAGATGCGGTCCTGCACGTGGGAGCGCGGCGTCGACCCGAACGTGTAGTCCAGCAGATCCGGCGTCACGAGCCGGACGAAGGCGTGGAAGTCGGCGGTCGATCGGACCGGGAAGCCGCGGAACAGCACCGCCCCGTGCCGGATCAGCTCCTCTTCCGCGCACGCCCGGATGGCCGCGGCGAGCGCGGGGACGCTGACATCGCCGCGGCCGAGCGGGCTCACGACCAGCGGCAGCGCGCCGCCGGGGAAGCAGGACCGCGAGAGGCCCGCGGCCTCGCGGAGCGCGGTGTCCGCGGGCGTCCCTCGCGGCGCCTCGCGCGGCGCTGACAAAGCGCTCGAGTCGGTCACGGCGACCGGCCCTCCTCCATCTGCTTGCGGAGGCTGAGCGGACGCATGTCGGTCCAGACCTCCTTGATGTGATCGAGGCACTCTGCCTTGGTGCCGGCCTTGCCCGCGTCACGCCAGCCGAGGGGGTTCTCCCTGTACTCGGGCCATATCGAGTACTGCTCCTCGTGGTTCACGACGACTTTGTAAATGGTGTTGTCTTCATGTTCTTCGCTGGCCATGGACTCCTCCGTTCGAGATGTGGTGATCGATGTCATGGGCGCTCGGGAACGAGCGTGATCGTGTGTGTGGCCGCCCCCGAAAGGAGCGGCAGCGGGCGCCCGTCGACCCAGGCGCGCTGCTGATCGCGGTAGTGGGGCGACCTCGGATCGCCCGATTGCCCGCCGGGCATGTGCAGGATTCCTTCCGCCTCGTGGCCCGGCGAGACCACGAGCCGCTCGCTGGCGCCGAGCGTGCGGCCCACCAGGCGCACGCAGGTGATGCAGCCCGGGAGCGGCTCGTCGGGCATGTTGAGGCGCGCGGCGAGCTCCGGCGCCGCGCCGAGCGGGTGCGCGATCCGCACCCGGCTCACCGCGCCCCACTCGAGCTGATCGAGGGGTCGCCCGCCGTGCTGCCGCTGGACAGCCGTCATGGCCTTCTCCAGCGCCGCGAGGACGAAGGCGTCCCAGCTGCCCTCCGGCGCGGGCACGAGATCGGCCGACCGCTCGCCGAGCGCGCGCTGCAGCGGCGTGTCGATGTCCGGCGGCGCGAGCTCCAGGGTCGGCTCCGCTGCGCGGCTCGCGCCGAGCCACGCGGCGAACACCTCGTCGGCCAGGACGCGCCGGAAGCGCGCAAGGAGCGGCAGCCCGACGCTGGACACGTCCGCCCGGCCGTCCCATGCCAGGAGCGCGCGCCGCGCCTCGGCGAGCGCTGGCCGTCTCGACACGGCCTCCTCGCTGAGCGCGCGCAGCGCGACGTCGCGGTAGAAGCCGAAGAACTCGGCGCGGGTGTCGAGCTGCAGCCCGAGCAGGTCCGCCTCGGTGACCTGTCGTGCCTCGCGCAGGCGCTCGGTGATGCGGTAGGCGCGGTAGCCGTTCGCGTAGTCGCGGCCGAGCGCCGGCGCGCCCTCGCCGAGCGGCATGCGGTGGTTGGCGTTGACGACGAACCCCGACGGGGGATCCACGGCGCGCGGCAGCGCGGCGGGCGGCAGGTATCCGTCCCAGCCCGCGCGCCCGTCTGCCCAGGAGACGCTGACCGAGCCGTCGAACCCGCGGCGCCGGGGCAGGCGCCCGGTGACCGTCCACGCCACGCGGCCGCGCCGGTCGGCCAGGAGGATGTTGCACCCGGGCCCGCCGGCGGCGTTCATCACGGAGGCCGCCTCATCGACGCTCCGGGCCTCATCCATCTCCAGGAGCCCGAGGTCGACCCCCGCCGGATCGAGCGCCGTCCAGCGGACCGCGACCGGCGCTCCGAGGAGCGGCCGCGGCGAGACGGGGCCCCACATCGTGCTGCGGACCGTGACGGTGACGTCGGGCTCGCCGCGGACCTTGATCGTCTCCTCTGCGACGTCGAACCGCCTCCACCCGGAGGGTGTCCGGTACTCGTCGGGGTGCTCGGGGCGGCCCTCGATCTGCACGAGATCCCTCACATCACCGTCGAGGTTGGTCATCCCCCAGGCGACGTGGCCGTTGGTCCCCACGATGACGATGGGCAAGCCGGGCAGCACGACGCCCGCGAGCTCCGTGTCGCCATAACGGAGCTCCGCGCGGTACCAGATGTTGGGCACGCCGAGCTCGAGGTGCATGTCGTTCGCGAGGATCGCGCGGCCGTCTCGCGTCCTCTGGCCGGCCACCGCCCAGCCGTTCGAGCCCACCGGCGCCTCGCCGGCGTCCTCGCTGAGCAGCCCGGCGGTCCGCGCGTGGTCCCCTCGGCTCTGCGCCACCAGCGCGCGCAGCTCCTCGCGCGGAAGCGGCGGAGACGCGGGCGCCTGCGCGCCGAGCAGCGACCTCGTGTAAGGGTCCGTGTCGTCGAGCAGGAAGGACGTCACGCCCTTCGGGAGGGTGCGTGTCAGGACCGTGCGCGTCCGCTCCAGGTCCTCGGTGGCGCTGAGGGCGTTGAACATCCCCAGCACCACGAGCACGCTGTCCTCCGAGCGCCACGGCTCGGGCCGATAGCCCAGCTCCTGGAACTCGACGGGCAGCGTCTCCGCGCTCCGGAGATAGGCGTTGACGCCCTCGGCGTACGCGTCGAGCGCGGCGCGCTGGCGCTCCGGCAGGCGCGAGAGGATCGCCGCCGCGGCCTTCGGGACGCCGTAGGACCGCTGCTGGGCGTCGGCCTCCACCAGATCGCGCCCGAGGACCTCCGCGAGCCGCCCCGCGCTGCTCCGCCGGAGTAGGTCCATCTGGAACAGCCGATCGCGCGCCGTGACGACGCCGAGCGCCCGCAGGGCGTCGAGGCGCGAGGCGGCGCGGATCCTGGGGATCCCGAGGTGATCGGACGTGACCGTCACCGCGTGTTCCAGGCCGGCCAACGTCGTTGCCTTGTCGGCGCGCGGCGCCGGGGCGCGGGCGGTGCCCTGGGTCCTCTCCGCGCAGCCGGCGAGCGCCAGCGAGGCGAGCGCCGAGAGGAGGAGTGAGCGGACGTTGCGCCTCATATCTCTTGCTCCGCTGCCTTCAGCACCGCGTGGCCGCGCACACCCGGCTCCAGCGCGACCTGCTGCTGCTCGGCGTGGAGGCGGTGGACCTCCGCGGAGCGAGCCCGACCGCCCTCGTCGGCGCGGGCGCTCGCGGCGAGCGCTTCCCGCGCCGCTCGCGGCTCCTCGCCGTCCCCGGCGGGGGCCGCGGGCAGCTCGGTCAGGCGGCCGAAGTCGAGCCGCAGGCAGCGATCCGCGAGCGCGAAGTACTGGTCGTCGTGCGTGATGACGAGGGCGGTCTTCCCCCTCGCCCGGAGCTCGGGCAGGAGCTCCGTGTAGAAGATCTTCCGGAACTGCGGGTCCTGGTCGGAGGCCCACTCGTCGAAGACGTAGAACGGCCGGTCCTCGAGGTAGGCGGTGAGCAGGGCGAGGCGCTTGCGCTGCCCCTGCGACAGCCCGGTCACGCGGAGGGCGCCCTCCTCGACGCGCACCCGGTGATCCAGCTGCAGCCGCTCGAGGTAGCGGCGGGCGCGCTCGTCGAGGTCGGGGCCGCCGAGGCCGAGCAGCCTCTCGAAGAGGTGGTATTCCGCGAAGACGACCGAGAAGAGCTGCCGGTACCGCTCTCGGCCCGCGTCGTCGATGGGCACGCCGTCGAGCCGTATCTCGCCGGACTCCGGCGTGTAGAGCCCGAGGAGCAGGAGAGACAGCGTCGTCTTGCCGCTGCCGTTGCCGCCGACGAGGTACACGATCTCGCCGGGCCGGAAGGTCAGATCGATGGGCCCGAGCTGGAAGCTCCCGTCTTCCTTCTCCCGGTAATAGCGGTGCGTGACGCCGGCCAGCTCGAGGCGCTTCCACGCCGCGGGCGCGCCCTCCGCGCCGCTGCGCGGCGGCTGTGGCGCGGCGCCCGTGAGCTCCGGCGTCAGCGAGAGGCCGAGCGCGTTCGCCTTCGAGAGCGCGACGCTGGCGCGCCCGACCGCGGGCAGGAGCTCGACCGTCTGCGCGAACGGCGTCAGCAGGAACAGCATCGCCAGCACCACGCCCGACATCGCCGTCGACGTCAGCCCTGCCCAGGCCGGGAGGGCGAAGAGCGTCAGCCCGAGGATCGCGTAGAAGAGCAGCGTGCCCCAGCCGATCGCGACGGAGAACTCGGTCGTGCCCGCCACGAAGTCCCGCTGGTACGTCGCGAGGCTCGTGCCGAGGGCGCCTTCCATGAACGCCCGCCCGCGCCCGCCGTGCATCTTGAGCTCCTTGATCCCGCCCGTGAGCGCGCGGAAGTGCTGGAACAGGGCGTCGCTCGTCTCGCGGGCGCGCGTGAAAGAGCGGATCGCGCGCCCGTTGTGCGCCCGGAAGAGCACGGCGCCGAGCGCCATGGCGCCGAGCACGATCGCCAGCGCCGACCACGAGAGCCGCCCGATGTAGGCCAGGCAGCCGAGGACGGTGGCCACGTTGACGCAGAGGAGGGGCAGGAAGACGTACGCCTGCGTGATGACGGCCGGATCGTCGTTGAGCGCCGCCAGGAGCCGGTGGGGGCCGATCTGCTCGATGCGGCGCAGCGGCGCCTCGAGGATGCGCTTGCCGAGCTGCATGCGCAGCTCTGCGATCATGGCTTGTCCCAGCCGGGTCAGGAGCACCTGGGAGACGGCCTTGCTCAGCACGCCGAGGACGGCGAGCGCCGCGAACGCCCACGCGAGCCGCGCGGCGGGGCGGCCGTCCGCGGAGAGCGCCTCCTGGACGAGCGCGATGATGCCAGCGCCCGCGAGCCCGCTGATCGCGCCGGCGGCGATGGCGAGCAGGAGGCGCCGGAGGTCGCGGCGCACGAGGAAGCCGAGCACGCTCATCGCCCGTCCTCCTTCGGTTCCTTCGCGGGGACCGGCTCGCCGTCCGGGCGCGCCGGCGCCTTCGGGCCTCCGGCGCCGGGGAGCCGCCGCGCGGTCCGCGGAAGCGCGACCAGCGCCGGCTCGGGGCTCGTGCCCGCGGGCGCCTGGCCGCGCGCCTCGTGGATGCGCTCCGCGAGCGCGGCCATGGTCGGCCGCTCGAAGAACTCGCGGAGCGGCACCTCCACCTGGAACGCCTCGCGGACGCGGTTGAGGATCTGCAGGGCGAGGAGCGACTCGCCGCCGAGGGCGAAGAAGTCCTTCCTGGGATCGATGGGATCGATGCCGAACGCCCGCGCCCAGATCGCGGTCACCTGCGCTGTGATCGCCTCGGGCGACAGGCCCTCGGCTGCGCTGGCGGCCGCTGCCTCGGCGCGCCGGGGCGGCTCGTGGCTGCGGCCTGCCGCAGCGCCGAGCCGCCGCGCCAGGGCGGCGCCCTCGTCGTCGCTGGGCAGGCCGTGGAGCGGGCGTACCGAGACGATCACCTGCGGCAGCGCCGCCTGGCTCAGGACGCGGTGGAAGACCTGGAGGCCTTCTTCCGGGCTCATCCCGTCGCGGATCACGTCGTCGATCCCGAGGGCGAGGAGGCGCGCCTCGGCGCGGGCCGCCATGCCGACGTTGCGCCACCGATCGAGGTTGACGGAGACCGTGTACGGCCCGGCCCTGCGCGCGCAGGCCTGCGCGTACGCGTCGAGGAACGCGTTGGCGGCCGCGTAGCCTGCGTGGGCGAGGCCGCCGCTCAGCGCGGTGATCGAGGAGCAGAGCAGGACGAAATCCGGCTTCAGGGCGCGGGCGATCTCGTCGATCGCCAGCGCGCCGAGCGCCTTGGGGCTGAGCTCCGCGTCCAGCGTGTCCGCGGTCAGCCGGTCGATGAGCCCGCCGGCGGCGACCCCGGCCGCGTGGATCACGCCGTGCAGGGCGCCGAACCGGTCGATCGCCTCGCGCGCGGCGGCGCGCATCTGCGAGGCGTCGGCGACGTCGGCGCGCAGCGCGACCACCTCGGCGCCGGCCTGCTCGAGCGCGAGGAGCCGCGCGCGTTGCTCGTCGGTCGGGGCCGAGCGACCCGTGAGGAGGAGCCGCGCGCGCGTCGTGCGGGCGAGGTGGTCCGCGAGCCAGAGGCCGATGCCTCCCAGCCCGCCCGTGATGAGGTAGACGCCGCGCTCTCGCAGCAAGGGGGGCGCCGCCTGGGCTGGCCTCAGCGCGACCGGCTCGACGGCGGGCGCCCAGCGGTGGTGGCCGCGGTAGGCGACGACGGTGTCGGCGGCGTCGGAGCGCGCCTCCGCGAGGATCCGCTCGACGAGGCGATCGGCCTCGGAGGTGTCCGGGACGGGGGCCTCGAGGTCGATCACGCGGCAGCGCACGTGGGGGTACTCCAGCGGGACGCTCCTGCAGACGCCGAGGAGCGGGGCGTGCTCGGGGCGCAGGGATTCCCGGCCGGTCAGGTCGTGCAGGCCGCTGGCGAGGGCGACGAGGTGGGCGCCGCCGGGCTGCTGGCCCAGCGCCCGTGCCAGCCAGAGCAGGGTGGCCGAGCCGCGGCGCTGCGCTTCGCGGAACGCGTCCGGGTCGAGCTGCGTCTCTCGTGTGGCGTCGTGGTGGCCGCGCCGATCGCCGAGGCTGAAGGCGTGCACGACGCGCGTGGGCGGCCCCGCGCTTGCGCCGAGGTCGCGGATGAGCGCGGCGTAGTCCTCGGGCTGGTCCAGGCGGAGCGTGAAGGAGCGCTCCGCGATGCGCTCGAAGCGCTCGCCGCTCCGGACACGGGTGACCCGCCGGCCGGCGCGCTCGAGCCGCTCCACGAGCCGGTGGCCGATCGCTTCCTCGTCCGTGAAGACGAGCCAGTGCGCCTCGTCCGCGTCAGCCGCGGGTGCGAGCGGTTCCAGGGGGGAGCGCTTCCACGATGGGACGTAGAAAAATCCATCCAGATCGGACGACGCCCGCACCGAGGTTGAGGTCGAACCGACCGAGGTTGAGGTCGAACCGACCGAGGTTGAGGTCGAACCGACCGAGGTTGAGGTCGAACCGACCGAGGTTGAGGTCGCCCCCCTCGCGTCGGGCCGCTCCAGCCAGTACCGCTTTCGCTCGAACGGGGTCGCCGGCAGCGCGACGCGCCGCCGGCGTCGCCCCGCCTGCAGGCCTGCCCAGTCCACCGCAGCGCCGGCCGCCCAGACCTGTCCGACCGCGTCGAGCAGCGCCGCCCCCGCCGCGCCCTGGTTTCCAGGCGCGCGCCCCATGGGCATCGACGCGAGCGCCAGCGACTCCGCCGCGAGCTGCCGGCTCAGCGCCGTGAGCGTCTGCCCCGGCCCGACCTCCAGAAAGATCCGCTCCGACTGCTCCCGCAGGGCCCGCACACCATCGGCGAAGCGGACCGTGCTTCGGAGGTGCTGGACCCAGTATGCGGGGTCCTGCGCCTCGGCCGCGGTGATCCAGTTCCCGGTGACGTTCGAGATCCACGGGATGCGCGGCGTGCGCAGCGTGACCCTGCCCACCGCCTCACGGAACGCCGCGAGGGCGCCGTCCATCAGGTGCGAGTGGAAGGCGCGCGCCGTGCGCAGCCGGCGCGCCTCGATCCCCCGGCCCGCGAGCTCCTGCTCGACCCGCTGGATCGCCGCCGCCCTTCCGGACAGCACGCACTGCCGCGGCCCGTTGACGGCGGCCAGCGCGACCTCGTCGCCGAGCCAGCCCGCGACGTCCGCCTCGGCCGCGGACACCGCGAGCATCGCCCCGTCCGGCGTCGCCTCCATCTGCCGCCCCCGCGCCGCCACCAGCGCCACGGCGTCCTCGAGCGACAGGCACCCCGCGATGCAGGCGGCCACGTACTCGCCCACGCTGTGCCCGAGCATCGCGTCGGGCGTCACGCCCCAGGCCATCCACAGCCGGGCGAGCGCGTACTCCACGACGAACAGCGCCGGCTGCGTCATCGACGTCCGGTCGAGCCGCCTCGCCGCGTCCTCGACGTCCGCGGGCGCCGGGAACAGCAGCGCCCGGAGGTCCGTGCCCAGGTGGCGCTGGAGCAGCGCAGCGCAGGCGTCGACCTCGGCCCGGAACACGGGCTCGGTCTCGTAGAGATCGCGTCCCATGTTGGGCCGCTGGGTACCCTGCCCGGGGAACAGGAACGCGACCGGCCGCGGCCCGGCCGCGGGCCCGCCGGTGCGCACCGCGTCGCTGCGATCGCGCAGCGCGCGCGCTGCCTCCTCCCGCGAGCGGCACACCACGGCGCGGCGGTGGCCGAACGCCCGGCGCCCGAGCTGCTGCGTGTGCGCCACGTCGCCGAGCTCGAGATCGCCGTGGGTCCCCAGGTGCTCCGCGAGCGCGTCGGTCAGGCGCTCGAGCGACGCGCTCGACCGGGCCGACAGCACGAGCAGCTCGCACGGCCTGGGCGGGTCCGCCTCCGGCGGGGGCGGCGCCTCCTCGAGGACGACGTGCGCGTTCGTGCCGCCGATGCCGAAGGAGCTCACGCCGGCGCGGCGCGGCGCGCCGGGGGTCGACCACGCCGCGAGCTCGGCGGCCACGCAGAAGGGGCTGTTCTCGAGGTCGAGCGCGGGGTTCGGCGCGCGGAAGTGCAGGCTCGGCGGGATGTTCCCGTGGGCCACGGCCAGCGCCGCCTTGATCAGCCCGGTGACCCCCGCGGCCGCGTCCAGGTGCCCGACGTTGGTCTTCACCGAGCCGATCGCGCAGAAGCCCTTCCGGTCGGTCGTCGCGCGGAACACCTGGGTGAGCGCGGCGATCTCGATCGGATCGCCGAGCGGCGTCCCGGTGCCGTGCGCCTCCACGTACGTGATGGAGTCCGCGTCCACGCCCGCGGCCGCGTGCGCCGCGCGGATCGCGCGCGCCTGGCCGTCGACGCGCGGCGCCGTGTACCCGACCTTGGCCCGGCCGTCGTTGTTGATGGCCGATCCCTTGATGACCGCGATGATCGCGTCCCGATCTGCGATGGCGTCGTCGAGCCGCTTCAGGAGGACCACGCCGACGCCGCTGCCGCCGACGGTGCCGCGGGCGCCTGCGTCGAACGCGCGGCAGTGCCCGTCGGGCGACGCGATCGCGCCTTCCTGGTAGAGGTAACCGCTCTTCTGCGGGACGCTGACGGAGGCGCCGCCCGCCAGCGCCAGATCGCACTCGCCGCCGAGGAGCCCCTGGCAGGCCAGGTGCACGGCGACGAGCGACGTGGAGCACGCCGTCTGCACGGCGATGCTCGGCCCTTCCAGGTTCAGCTTGTACGACACGCGGGTCGTGAGGAAGTCCTTGTCGAGCGCGAGGAGCGCCGCGACGTCCGCCGCCGATTGCAGGCGCGGCCCGTCGGGGAAGAGGTGGGCCAGGTACCCGCTCAGGCTCGATCCGGCGTACACGCCGACCGGGCCGCCCGCGCGCTCGGGGTCGATCCCGGCGCTCTCGAACGCCTCCCACGCGCACTCCAGGAACAGCCGGTGCTGCGGATCCAGCGCCGCGGCCTCGCGCGGCGTGAACCCGAAGAGCTCCGCGTCGAACATCTCGATGTCGTCGAGCACCGCGCGCGCCCGCACGTACTCGGGCCGCGCGATCAGCGCGGGGTCGACGCCCGCGCCGCGGAGCTCCTCGTCGGTGAGGATCGAGACGGACTCGACGCCCGCGCAGAGGTTTCGCCAGAACGTCGCCACGTCCGGCGCGCCAGGGAAGCGCCCGGCCATGCCGATGATCGCGATGTCCAGGCCCGGGCGGGGCTCGCCGCTGGTCGGTGTGGTCATTTCTTGGTCTCCAGTCCGCCGCGCCGACGCGCGAAGATCTCTCCGCGTCGCTGCTGGGCGGCTCTCGCCCGCTCGCCCTCCGGCGCTCCGCCCGGCGGCGTCGTCTTGGCGCTGGGATCCCGGCTCAACGCCGCCGCGAGCGAGGCGATGGTGGGGTGCTGGAACAGGACCAGCAGCCGCAGATCACGGTCCACCGTGTCGCGCAGCCGGCTGTGGACCTTGGCCAGCAAGAGCGAGTGTCCGCCCAGATCGAAGAAGTTGTCGTGAATGCCGAGCTGCGGGACCGACAGCACCTCTCGCCAGAGCGCCGCGATGGTGCGCTCCAGGTCGGTTCGCGGCGGCGTCACGGCCCTGGCGGGCGCGTCGAGCTGCTCGGGCGCGGGCAGGGCGCGGCGGTCGACCTTGCCGTTGGGCGACAGCGGCATGCGGTCGAGCACGAGGATGGGCGCTGGCACCATGTAGGCTGGGAGCGCCTCGGCGAGCCAGGCGCGCAGCGCTTCGGGCTCCAGCGCCGCGCCGTCGCGGCCGGCGACGTAGGCGACGAGGCGCTTTCCGCCGTGGGCCTCGTCGCGGGCGAGGACGACGGCCTCGCCGACGCCGGGGTGCTGGAGCAGGCGGGCCTCGATCTCACCGAGCTCGACGCGCAGGCCGCGGATCTTGACCTGGAAGTCGAGGCGGCCGAGGAACTCGATGGCTCCGTCGGGCCTGTGGCGCGCCAGATCGCCAGTCCTGTACAGGCGCCCTCCCGGGGCGGAGCCGAACGGATCGGGCACGAAGCGCTCCGCCGTGAGGGCGGGCCGACGGTGATAGCCGCGGGCGAGGCCGATGCCGCCGATGTGGAGCTCGCCGGCGACGCCCGCGGGCACGGGCTGGCCGTGGCGGTCGAGCAGGTAGATCTGGGTGTTGGCGATGGGGTACCCGATGGGCACCGAGGCGGAGGTGTCCCCTCGCTCGCAGGCCCAGGACGTCACATCGATCGAGGCCTCGGTCGGGCCATAGAGGTTGTGCAGCTCTGCCTGCTCGAGCCGCTCGAAGCACCGCCGCGCGAGCTCCGCCGGCAGCGCCTCGCCGCTGCAGATGATCCGGCGCAGCGACCGGCACGACGCCGCGCCCGGCGCCTCCAGAAAGGCCTGGAGCATGGGCGGGACGAAGTGCAGCGTGGTGACGTCGTTCCGCGTGATCAGCTCGACGAGCCGCTCGCCGTCGCGGTGGTCGCCGGGCCTGGCGACGACGAGGCCAGCGCCGATCATCAAGGGCCAGAAGAACTCCCAGACCGAGACATCGAAGCTGAAGGGCGTCTTCTGCAACACCCGGTCATCCCGGGTGAGGCCGTAGCGCTCCTGCATCCATTGCAGGCGGTTGAGCAGGCCCCGGTGGCTGTTGCCGGCGCCCTTGGGTCGACCGGTCGAGCCGGAGGTGTAGATCGTATAAGCGAGGTTGTCCGGCGACAGCGGGGTCGCGAGGTTGCCAGTCGGCTCCCTGTCGATCTCGGCGCGATCCGCGTCCAGGCACAGTACCTGGGCGCCGTGCGCCGGCAGGCGCGACGCCACGGACCGCTGGCTCAGCAGGACCGGCGCTCCCGCGTCCTCGAGCATGAACGCGATGCGGTCCGCGGGATACTCCGGGTCGATCGGCACGTAGGCGCCGCCGGCCTTGAGGATGCCGAGCAGCCCGACGACGAGCTCGACGGAGCGCTCTGCCGCGATGGCCACGAGCACGTCCGGCCCCACGCCGCGCTTCCTGAGCGCGTGAGCCACCTGGTTGGCGCGCTCGTTGAGCTCTCGATAGCTCAGCCGCTCCTCATCGAAGATCACCGCCGCGGCGTCCGGCGCCCGCTCCACCTGCGCCTCGAAGAGCTCGTGGACGCGCCGCTCGTCCGGAGTCGCGCGCTCGGTCGCGTTCCAGCCGACGAGGACCTGCCTTCGTTCGGCCGCATCCATCATCGGCAGATCGGCCAGCCGGATCTCCGGAGTGGCGACGAAGCCCTCGATGAGGGCGAGGAGGTGCCGTGTCATCCGCGCGACCGTCGCGCCGTCGAAGAGATCGGTGTTGTATTCCCAGGCGCCGCGCGCTCCCTGGCCGTCGGGGACCAGGTTGAGCGCCAGATCGAACTGGGCCGTGCCCGTGTCCACCCGCTGCGCGCCGATCGACAGGCCGGGGATCTCCGGCGCCTGCTCGGGCGCGGGATCCATGGCGATCATCACGTTGAACAGGGGCGTGTGGCTGAGGTTCCGCTCGAGGGACAGCGCCTCGAGGACGCGCTCGAACGGCACCTCCTGGTGCGCCTGCCCCTCGAGGACCGCCGCGCGGACGCGGGCGAGGAGCTCGGTGACGCTCGGATTCCCCGAGAGATCGACGCGCAGCGCCAGGGTGTTGAGCAGGCACCCGACGACGCCCTCCAGCGCCGCCCGCGGCCGCGCGGTCACCGGCGTCCCGATGCACACATCGCTCTGGCCCGTGTACCGGTGCAGCAGCGAGAAGAGCCCCGCCGCCACGATCGTGAACAGCGTGGCGCCCGTCCGCCGCCCGAGCGCGCTCAGCCGCGCCACGAGCTCCGGCGGCAGCGCGAGCTCCTCGCGCGCCCCCGCGTAGGTCTGGACCGCGGGCCGCGGCCGATCGGTGGGGAGCTCGAGGGGAGGCACGGGCCCCTTCAGCCGGTCGCGCCAGTACGAGAGCTCCCGTTCGCGCGCTGCCGCCTGTTCGTTCTGGCGCTGCCACAGCGCGTGATCCGCCTGCTGCAGCGCGAGCGGCGCGAGCGCCGGGGGCCGCCCCGCGGCGAAGGCGCCGTAGAGCAGCGAGAGCTCCCGCAGGAGCACGTTCATCGACCAGCCGTCCGCGATGAGGTGATGGCAGGTGACCGAGAGCACGTGCTCTCGCTCGCCCGTGCGGAGGAGCGTCCAGCGCACGGGCGGCGCCTCGGCGAGGTCGAACGCGCGCCGCGCCTCCTCGCGCAGGCGCGCTTGCAGGGCGGACTCCCGCGCTTCCTCTGCAAGAGCGCTCATGTCCTCCAGCGGCAGCGCGACCGGCGCGGGCTGTGTGATCCGCTGGACGGGCCTCCCTTCGACGGAGGGAAAGCTCGTGCGAAGGGCCTCGTGGCGGGCCGCGAGCTCTGTCACCGCCTTCTCGAGCGCCCCCGCGTCGAGGGCCCCGGCGAGCCGCACGGCCGCCGCGATGTGATAGACCGGCGCCCCCGCGACCAGCTGCTCCAGGAACCAGAGGCGCTCCTGCACGAGGGACAGCGGCAGCCGCTCCGGCCGCTCCACCGGCGCGAGCGCCGCGGGTCTGCCCGTCGATCCGTCCGTCGACGCGCCGGCCTGCCTCGCCTCGATCCAGGCCGCGAGCGCCGCGACCGTCGTCGACTCGAAGAGCTGCGCCGGTCCCACGTCGACGCCCAGCGCCTCGCTCACCCGGCCGCTCACCTGCATGGCCCGCAGCGAATCGCCGCCCAGGCTCAGGAACTCCTCGCTGCGGCCGACCCGCCCGCGCCCCAGCACCTCGGCCCAGATGCCTGCCAGCGCGCTCTCCAGCGCCGTTTGCGGCGGCTCCGCGCTCTCGGCCTCCGCGCGCGGCGCGCGGTCGACGCGCGTCGACTGCCACACGGCGTCCAGGGAGCCGTCCAGGAACCGGGCGCGGCACGCCCTCCGCTGCACCTTGCCGCTCGTGGTCCGCGGCAGGTTCCCCGGCTTGATGAGCACGACCGCGTGGACCGCGACCTCGTGCCGGTCGGCCACGGCGCGCTCGATCGCCGCCCCGAGCTCCGCCGGCTCCGACGCGGGCGCGCGCCGCCCGAGCTCCTGGACGATGACGATCCGCTCCTCGCCGTCGACGTCCACCGAGAACGCCGCGCCGCCGCCGGCGCGGAGGCCCGGGTGGCTCTCCTCCGAGGTGAGCTCGATGTCCTGCGGGTAAATGTTGCGCCCGCGGACGATGATCAGATCCTTGAGCCGGCCCGTCACATACAGCTCGCCGCGCGAGGAGAACCCGAGATCGCCGGTCCGCAGGAACGGCCCTTCTCCCGTGGAGAGCCGGGCCTCGAACGTCAGCGCCGTCTCCTCCGGCCGCTCCCAGTAGCCCTGGGCCACGCTCGCTCCGGCGACCCAGATCTCCCCGACGCGCTCGTCCTTGCAGGGCCTGAGCGTCTCTGGATCGACGATCCGCACCTCGTCGCCTGCGGGTGATCCCCCGCAGCCCACGAGGGCGACACCGTCCTCTGGCCTGCGCGGCTCGAACACCGCGTGTCCCTGGGCTAGACCCGCGCGGTCGACGGCGCGCACGACGGGCGGCGCGTCGGCCGCTCCGCCGGTCACGAGCAGCGTCGCCTCGGCCAGCCCGTAGCAGGGATAGAACGCTTCGCGCCGGAACCCCGCGGGCGCGAACGCCTCGGCGAAGCGGTCGAGCGTCGCCGCCCGGATCGGCTCGGCCCCGTTGAAGGCCACCTTCCATGAGCCGAGATCGAGCCCTTCCCGCTGCTCCGGGGGGATCTTGCGGATGCACAGCTCGTAGGCGAAGTTCGGCCCGCCGCTCGTCGTGGCCCGGTAGCGCGAGATCGCCTCCAGCCAGCGCCGCGGCCTCATCAGGAAGTGCTCGGGCGCGAGCTGGATGCACGGCACGCCCACGTAGAGCGGCTGGAGGATGTTGCCGATGAGCCCCATGTCGTGGTGCGGCGGCAGCCACCCGACGATCACGCTCTCCGCGGTGTGCGCGAACGCGCGCTGGATCATGAGCTCGTTGCGCAGCAGGTTGCCGTGCGTGAGCACCACGCCCTTGGGCGTCCCGGTCGAGCCCGACGTGTACTGGAGGAACGCCACGGTCTCGGCGGTCACGCGCGGCGCTCGCCACGCGTCTTCCTGGCCGTCCCGGATCGTGTCGACGGCCATGCAGCGCAGGTGGCTCAGCTCGGCGAAGCTCGGGTCGTCGCGGAGCATCGTCACCGCGCCCAGGAACGCCTCGGTGGTGAGCACGACGCTCGGCCGGCAGTCGCGCACGATGGCCAGCACGCGCATCAGCCCGCTCTTGCGCTGCGGCAGAGGGACGGGCACCGCGACGAGCCCCGCGTAGAGGCAGCCGAAGAAAGCGGCGATGAAGTCGAGCCCCGGCGGCACCAGGAGGAGCGCGCGGTCACCCGCCCGCGCGTCGGCCTGGAGCTCCGCCGCGAGCGCGCGCGCCCGCCGATCGAGCTCGCCGTACGTCATCGCGCGGGCGTCCGCCTCCCCGTCGACCAGGAAGGTGGTTGCGTGCCCTGACGGGCGCTGCTCCGCGCGACGCCGGAGCAGCGCGACCAGCGTCACAGGCTCGTTTGCGCCGCGATCGCTGATCGCACGCCCAGCGGATCGGTTCGACTCCATCGCCACCTCAGCTCCCGACGAAGAAAGCCCGACAAAAAGAGGTCCCGCTCACCAGGCTCTGGGCTCCGAGCTTGATGACGCAAAGCGTTGTGAGCGAAAGCGCCGGACAGTTCCTTCGGCGACCGCGTCACCCGCCTGTCGATGCGACGTTGCAATGTTGAAAATGAAAATGATGATCAACTTCTGAACGGCGGTTCTATGGAATACAGATCCGATTGCTGTCAAGGCAAAAACCGACACTGGTCCGCGAGGATGCGCGACGAGGGCGAGCGGAGCGGCGGGATGGGGTCTGGGGGCGCTGAGGGAGGCCTGGCGGGGCGTGGCCGGACGGGGAGGGGGGCGGTCCGGTCAGCGAGGTGCTCCCGGTCCACTCTCGGAGGGACCAGGCCACGGTTCAGAGGCGCGCGGACAATCCATTACAGCTGGAATCTTGGGTTCTGAACGATGCGACCCATCGACGAATGAAATTGAATTCTGTTTTCATCTTGGGTACCGGAAGTTCCGGACATGTTTGTCAGTTCGGTTCCCCAACCGCCGCGTCCCGAGCCGCGGGCCGGGTTCAAGATGGACGCGGTGGCGCGAGGTGTTCTCGCGCTTCGAGGCCCGCTTGCAGGCGTGTTGACCTTCCTGCTGCTTGGCCTGCAGGCACCAGCGCACGCGCAGGACGAAGGCATGCCCGAGCGCGCCGCGGGGGACCGGGAGCCGACCGTGAGCGCGCCCGTCGCTGGCTCGCCGGGCCTCGATCGCTCACCGCCCGGCGGAGGGGGCCCCCGCATCGAGCCGCCGCAGCTCCTCGAGCTCGCCGAGGCCGAGTACCCGCAGGCGGCCCGAGCGGCACGACGGGAGGGCACGGTCGTGCTGAAGCTCCTGATCGACGCGGCGGGGCGCGTGACCGAGGCCGAGGTCACGAGCCCGCTGGGCGACGGCTTCGACGAGGTCGCCCGCGCGGCGGTGCTCCGGTCCCGCTTCACGCCGGCGCGCCGGGACGGCACGCCGGTCGCTGCACGGATCCTCTACAGCTACGCGTTCCGGCTCCCCGAGGAGCCGAAAGCCGAGCCCTCCCCCTCGGCGACGGGGGGAAGCGGGGTCGCGGCCACGGGCGCGGCGGCGACCATTCCCTCGCCGGCGAAGGGGCCCGACCCGGCGAACGACGCAGCTCCCCCGCCGGCCACGGGGTCCGACCCGGCGAACAGCGCAGCGCCCGCCGAGGTGACCGTGCGCGGCGCCGCGATGGCCGAGCGCCTCCGGCAATCCGCGCAGGCGGTCACGGTCATCGAGACCGAGGAGGCGCAGCGGAGGACCGCGGACATGGGCGAGGTGCTCGCCCGCACCCAGGGCGTCGGCGTGCGGAAGAGCGCGGGGCTCGGCTCCTGGGCGCGCTTCTCGCTGAACGGCCTCACGGACGAACAGATACGCTTCTTCATCGACGGCGTGCCGCTCGATCTCGCGGGGTACCCGTTCGGCGTCTCGAACGTGCCTGTGAACTTGGTCGAGCGCGTCGAGATCTACCGCGGCGTGGTCCCGGTGCGCTTCGGCGCCGACGCGCTGGGCGGGGCCGTCAACCTGGTCACGGATCGAGACGTCCGCGGCACCCATGGCGCGGCGTCGTACGAGGTCGGCTCCTACGACACCCACCGGCTCACGCTCTCGGCGCGGCACCTGCACGAGCCGAGCGGCTTCTTCACCCGCGTGAGCGGCTTCTTCGATTACGCGAAGAACGACTATCCGGTGGATGTCCATGTGGTGGACTTCAAGACCGGGCGCAGGGACTCCGAGCTCACCCGCGTCCGCCGATTCCACGACGCCTACCGGGCGGCGGGCGCCAGCGCCGAGGTCGGCTTCGTCAATCGGCCCTGGGCGCGGCGCCTGCTCCTGCGCGCCTACGTCACCGATTACGACAAGGAGCATCAGCACAAGTTCGGCGTCATGGAGACGCCCTATGGCGAGGTCACGAACGGCGAGACCGCGCCGGGGGCGACGCTCCAGTACGAGCAAGGGCTCGGCCGCGGCGTCGCGCTCGAAGCGCTCGTCGGGTACACGTACGGGCGCGCCACCTTCCTCGATGTCAGCGAGTGCAACTACGACTGGTTCGGTCGCTGCCGCAGCAAGCGCCCCAATCCAGGCGAGGACGAGACGTCCCCCCGGGATCGGGTGTTCCTGGAGCACAGCGGTCTCGGCCGCCTGAACCTCCGCTATCGGCCCCACCCGGAGCACGCGCTGCAGCTCTCCGTGTCTCCGACGTTCATCACGCGCACGGCAGAAGAGCGCAGGCTGGACAATGATGCCCGCGAGCAGCTCAGGGGCGCGCACAGCCTGTTCACCTTGGTGCTCGGCGTCGAGCATCAGCTCAACCTGCTCGACGATCGCCTGGAGAACAGCTCCTTCGTGAAGGACTACGTGCAGCTTCTCCGCATGACGGGGCGCCTCCCGGGGCTGCACGGGTACTTCGACCAGCGGGAGCGCGACACCCACCGCCTCGGCGTCGGCGATGGCCTCCGCTATCGCTTCTCCGAATGGCTCTACGCCAAGGCGTCGTACGAGTGGACGACGCGGCTCCCGCGGCCCGTCGAGGTGTTCGGCGACGGGATGATGATCGTTTCCAACCTCGCGCTCAAGCCCGAGACGAGCCACAACGGGAACCTCGGCTTCACGATCGACGCGCGCGACACCGCGTGGGGCGCGTGGCGGCTCGACGCGAACGGGTTCGTCCGCGCGGTCGAGCGGCTCATCGTGCTGAACAACCGCACGGAATCGATCCAGTACATCCACGTCTCGGGGGCACGGTCGCTGGGCGTCGAGGCCGCCGCCGGCTGGACGTCGCCGGGGGAGCACCTCGCCCTCGACGGCAACATCACCTATGACGATTTTCGCAAGGTGTCCGACGAAGGGAACTTCGCTGGCTCCGAGGGCCAACGGCTGCCGAACCGGCCGTGGCTCTTCGCCAACGGCTCGGCGCGCGTGCAGCTCCAGGAGGTCGTCGCGCCGCGCGACGCGATCTCGCTCACCTGGGATACGCGCTACGTGCACGGGTTCTACCTCGGCTTCGAGAACTGGGGGCAGCCCGAGTCCAAGGCCAAGGTGGATTCGCAGCTCCTGCACTCGCTCGCGCTCACCTACGTCGCGCGCGACGAGCCGCGCACGGTGAGCTTCACCATCGAGGCTCACAACCTCACCAACGAGCGGGCCTTCGATTTCTACGGTATCCAGCGACCCGGGCGGACGCTGTTCTCCAAGGCGACGCTGGAGATGTGATGACGACGATGTCGAGGTGAGCCCTTTCGCTCGCACGACAGAAGGAGACACGGATGAGTGTGATTCAGCGGAAGCAGCGGTCATCGACCCGAACGAGCGCGACGGCCTTCGTGCTCGTGCTCCTGACCGGCGTGCTCGGCAGCGGCTGCGGCGACGACGAGACGTCGAACCCCGTCGATCACAGCGGCAGCAGCGGGCAGGGCGGAGCCGGGCAGGGCGGCGGTGGCGGCGGGCAGGGCGGCGGCGGCGGCGGGCAGGACGGCGGCGACGCGTTCATCGTCGCCACGCGCGTCTGGGACGACACCGCGACCAACTCTTACTTTCACGTGCTGCCGTCGATCGAGCCAGGCACGGAGGTCGACCCGTCCCAGGCGCTCGAGATCCCCGGATCGGCACGGCTGTTCGCGTTCGAGGGGCTGGGCTGGTTCGGCATCGGTGAGGCCGAGGCGCCGACGATCTCGCGTTACACGCTCGATGGTTCCAACAAGCTGGTCAAGGGAGACTCGATCAGCTTCCAGCCCTTCGGCGTGCAGTCCCTCTGGCCTACGAATTACCTCATCTCGTCGACGAAGGTCTATCATCCGGATCGCGCGGGCGAGCAGATCGTCGTGTGGAACCCCACGACGATGGAGGTAGAAGGGACGATCCCGCTGCCGGACACGCACCGCGAGGGCTACCTGGCGCTGTACGGATACGGGTCTGTTCTGCGCGGCAAGACGCTGCTCATCTCGGTGGGGTGGTTCGACTGGAAGACGACCGACACCATTCTTCCGGAGACCGGGCTCATCGCGATCGACACCGAGACGGACACCGTCGTGCGGTTCGACGTCGACGACCGGTGCGGCGGGATCACGCAGCCCATCGAGACGGCCTCCGGCGACGCCTACTTCGTGAGCTCGGCGCTGGCGGGGGCGGCCTATCACCTCGAGCGCCTGGAGTCCGAGCCCTGCGCGCTGCGCATCCTGAAGGACGCGGACGCCTTCGACCCGGACTTCCATCTGCTCCTGAGCGAGCTTTCGGACGGCGCGATCGCGGGCGATCCCATCCCTGCGGGCGGGGACAGCCTCTTCCTCCGGGTGTTCGAACCGGAGCTCGCCACGATCGAGGAGGAGACCAAGACGTCAGGAGTCACGAGCCAGCCGGCGTGGCACTGGTGGCGGTGGGACACCGCGACCAACGAGGCCACGGCGGTCGGGGAGCTGGCCCCCTCGCCCGCGAACGTCTCCTTCTTCGAGGTCGACGGCCGGGTCTTCACGATCGATGAGGGGAGCGGCTCCACGGAGAGCACGCTGATCGAGCTCACGGCCGAGGGCGGCCCGAAGCTCGGCCTGAAGACGCCGGGATACCTGCACGGGCTGGCGAAGGTGAGATAATCTCGCGCGGCGCGCGGCGCTCCGCGCGAGGGAACAGGGTGACTCGCGATGGCCAAGAAGCTCTCCCGCCATGCCTTCACGACCTTCTGGAGCGTGCACGCATGGGCAGGCGTGATAGGTGGGCTCTTGCTCTACGTGATGTTCCTGTCGGGGGGGATCACGCTCTTCCGCAGGCAGCTCGCGGTGTGGGAGGAGCCCCTGACCCAGCAGCGCTCCACCGTCGAGCAGGTAGGGCTCCAGGCCACGCTCGATGAGGGGCTCGCCGCTGCGGGGACGACGCCGGAGCAGCTCTGGTTCGACGTGCCGGAAGGTGGGCTGGGCGCCGCGCGGCTACTCTACTTCTCGCAGGGCGAGGCGGTCACGGCGTGGGTCCACGAGGGGCTCGTGCCCGAGCGAGAGCGGCTGTCCGACTTCCTCTACGACCTGCACTACCTCTGGCACCGAGCGACCGGAGTGTGGCTGTTCTATGTGGCCGGTCTCCTGTGCGTCGCGCTCCTGCTCGCGCTGGCGACCGGCGTGCTCATCCACCTGAAGGACATCGTCCGGCAGTTTCATCAGTTCCGGCCGGACAAGACGCGCCGTGTCCTGTGGTCGGATATGCACAAGGTGCTTGGCGTGATAGGCCTTCCGTTTCAGCTCCTGTACGCGTACTCCGGCGCGTTCATCGTGTTCCTGGGGGTGCTCGTCGGGGTGTTCACGGGCCCCGTGTTCGGCGGCGACGCCGCGCGGGCGGACCTCTCCGCCTGGGGGGCGTCCTTCGCGGACGAGCCGGCGCAGGGGACACCCGCTCGTGGCCTGACGCTGGACGAGCTCATGGCCCGCGCGCGCGCCGCGGAGCCCCGGCTCGTGCCCGAGAGATTGCGTATCTGGCACCTCGGTCTCGACAGCGGGACCGTCGATATCCGCGGCTCGCTCGAGGGCGTCCCGTTCACGCGTGGCAGCGTGCGCATGCGGCTGCGGGCGATCGACGGAGCGGTCCTCTCGCTCGACGCGCCGGGCGCCGAGGGCGCGCGCAGCGACGTGTTTCGCTGGATCTATGGCCTCCACTACGCCGATTTCGGCGGCACCACGCTTCGCATCCTGTTCTTCGTGCTCGCCCTGGCGACGTGCGCGACGATCCTCACCGGCAACTGGATCTGGCTCGCTCGACGGGAGGCGCGGCAAGAGCGCCTCGGCAACCGCCTCCTCGCGCGGCTCACCGTGGGCTTCGGCGCTGGGACCGTCGTCGCGACAGCGGCGCTCTTCCTGGTGAGCCGGGCGTTCCCGCTCGACTGGGGCGCGCGCGCGACGGCCGAGGAGCTGACGTTCCTGGGGGTGCTCGTGCTCTGCATCGCCTGGGCGCTCGCCGCGCGTGATGGCGGGCGCCTCTGGTCGCGCCAGCTCGGGCTCGCGGGGCTCTTGCTGCTGCCGGTCCCCGCGCTCGCGACGCGCTGGTCGGGGGCGGGGCTCTTCGGCGCGGGGCCGAAGCTCGGAGCCGTCGTCGCCGTCGATGTCGCGCTCCTGCTCACGGCCGCGGCGCTCTGCGCCTCTGCGTGGGCGCTTCGCCGGGCGACCTCGCGACCTGCGGCGCGGCTGCTGGTGACGCGCCATGCGCCGCAGCCTTCGTTGGCCCACGGCGGGGCAGGGCTCGTGGCCAGGCGGCAGACGGCGTCCCATGGTTGAGACCGCGTCGGTCCTCTCGGCGTATCTCGCCTTCGCGTTGCTCCACGGGGCGCGGCCGGAGCGCCTGCCGTTCGGCGTCGCGGCGCGGCTGCGCGCGAGGCGCGAATGGCGCGCCTCGGCCCGGGTCCTGGCCGCCGCCTTCTTCTCGCTCTCGGTGTGGCTGTGGAGCCGAGCCGAGGCCGGCGTCGCGGCGTTCCTCGTCCCCTTCGCGACGCTCCTCTGCGCCGCGAGCGCGTTCGTCCTGCTCGCGCCGGTCTGGCCGCGCGCCGTCTGGGGCCTCGCCCTCCTGTGTCCGCCGGCCATCGCCGCGCTCTCGCTCCTCGGAGCGCGCCATGGCTAGCCGACGCCTCGCCCACCTCGACTCCGCGCTGCGCGTGCTCGCGGCGCTGATCGGGACCCTGCCGCTCGCCGTCCTGGCGAGCGTGTGTCTCGCGCGATTCGCGCCGCTCGCCGAGGACACGCGGTCCGCGCTGGGCTTTTCGCTCGTGGTACCGCTCTGGCTCGCGGCGATGTGCTTCGCCTTCCTGGCCCGCAGCGCGGCCCGCGCGTGGGGGGTCTGCGCAGCGCTCGGCGCCGTGTTGCTGGCCCTGGCCTACGTGGTGCCGCAATGACGGACGCGCGATCCTGGCGACCGGAGCTGTCCCGGCGCGTTCAGCGCTCCCCGTTCGCCCGACGGTGATCGGCCGATCCGAGCGCCAAAGGACGAGCCTGGCAGCCCGCTTCCCGGGCCGTCCGTCCCGCCCGCTCGGGATCCGTCGCTACCGGCATCCCCCTGCACGATCTTTTGTGCACGGCGACAACCTCTTTGGTATGTTGCCGCTCCCTCGCCGCCGCGCCGAGCGTCGGACGAGCCAGCGTTCTTTCTATCGTCATGCATCGAGGTCCGCGCTGCTCCTGCGCTGAGCACGGGGCGGGTGGACCATCCTGGGTACCAGGAGAGGTGGCCGAGTGGCTGAAGGCACACGCTTGCTAAGCGTGCGATCGGGAAACTGATCCGCGGGTTCGAATCCCGCCCTCTCCGCCGCGAGAACGCTCAGCGCTACGCCCGTCGTGCGGCGGCCTGAGCACCGCGAACACGCGAACACGCGAACACGCGAACACGCGAACACAAACAGACGACCCGCGGGTGATGCGGGCCGCGCTCGAGCGCGCCGCTGCGGCGAGCAGCGCGTGGGTGGTCATCGCGCCGTCGCGGCCTCACGCGGGCCTCACGCGGGCCTCACGCGGGCCTCACGCGGGCCTCACGCGGGACCGCGTGGCCCTCGCGGCCGCGGCGCTCAGGCCGCCCTGGTCCTCAGCACCCGCGACTGGAGGAACTGGTAGATCGTCTTGATCGCGTCGAACGAGCCGACCGCGCTCTCCTTGATCACCTCGTTCACCGTGCGCGAGCCGTTGACCGCGCCGAGCACGAGCTGCTCGATGCGCGTCAGCTTGCCGGAGCCCACGCCGTCGAGCGCGACCTGGTCGACGACCACCACCTGGTCGAAGTTGATCGTCCCCTCCATGAGCCGCCACTCGTCGACGCGCCGGAACCCCTCGAGGACCAGCGCGGACACCGGGAGGCCGAGGTGCGCCTGCTCGACCTCGGGGCGGAACGGCTCGCGCGTGAACGAGAAGCGACCGTAGGGCCAGCGCAGCACCTCGTAGATGAGCTCGCTCGACTGCCGCTCCAGCACGGCGATGAGGTCGTCGTTCGTCGCGACGCCGGCCTCCACGAGCACCTGGCCGAGCAGGGCGTGCGGCCGCTTCGCGCGGAGCAGCGCCTCGAGCCGCTCCCGCGTCAGGAGCCCGCGCTCGATGAAGTAGCGGCCCAGCTTGAACTCGTCCGACGAGTTGCGCGCCTGCACCAGATCGATGAGCCCCTGGCGGAGCGAGATCGTGACCGACGCGCGGTTCGTGGTCACCCGGAGCACGCCCGTCTGCCGCTGCATCTGGAGCAGCTGGAGGATCTCGGCGAGCGGGATCGCCGAGACGTCGCCGCTCATCACCTCCTTCGCGTCCGCGGGCGTATCGTCGAGGTCGCGGAGCGTCAGGGTCAGCTTGGAGACGACCTCGCTCGTCATCACGCGGGCGACCGCCTGCATCACTGCGGCCTCGTTGGTCCGCGCCTCGGGCGAGAGGCTCATGATCGCCGGCGTCATCACCGTCGACAGCTGCTGCGCGAACTCCGCGCCGGTGCGCTGGCGCATGTTCCTGGCGAGGAGGCTCGGCCGCACGCTCTCGGCGATCGTGTCCTCGTCGGGCATCTTCGCGCCCTCGGGCACGGGCCGCGCGCGCCCCTCCGCCGCCTTCGAGAGCGCGCCCTCGATCACCGCGACCAGCGCGCGTGCGTCGAACGGCTTGGTGATCGCGTCGACGGCGCCGGTCTGCTGGACGAACTGCCCCCTGAGCTTGTCGCCCTTGGCGCTCATCAGGACCACGGGCACGTTGCGGTGCGACGGGTTCGAGCGGAGCTCCCGGCAGAAGGCGTAGCCGTTCATCCTCGGCATCACGAAATCGAGGAGGACGAGGTCGTATTTCGGCCCCTTCTTGACCAGCTCGATCCCCGCGAGCCCGTCGCGCGCCACGGTCGGGTCGAACCCATTGCGAGCGAGGATGGCGCTGACGACCTTCAGGATGGTCGGGCTGTCATCGACAACGAGGACTCGCGCCGGGGAGGCCATGGCGAAGGATACAGGCCCTACCCTACCAGAAGTGCGCGGCCTGCAAACATAAAGGCCAACGCGGACGGCCACGCGTGGCGAGGCAGAGCACAGCGAGCGCGGTCGCGGCGGCGCGCGCGACCGGCGAGAGGCCCGCCGCGCCGCCGCGCCGCCGCCGCCGGAGGTGCGCCCGATCGCGCGCGCGTCCCCCGACTTGGCATCAGGCGCCGGCGCTGCCGGTGCCCGTCGCGCCCTGCCGGGCGTCCGCGGCCGCGACCGCCGTCTTCACGTGAAGCTCGGTGAGCTGCGCGGCGTCGACGATCACGGGCGCGCCGGTCATCTGATCCGTGCCCTGGTTGGTCTTCGGGAACGGGATGACGTCCCTGAGCGTCGGCGCGCCGCTGAGCAGCATCGCGAGCCGGTCCATGCCGAGCGCGATGCCGCCGTGCGGGGGCGCCCCGCTGCGGAGCGCGTCCAGGAGGAACCCGAACTTGTCGCGCGCGTCGTTCTCGTCGATGCCCAGCGTCTTGAAGACGCGCGCCTGCACCTCGGGATCGTGCAGCCGGATCGAGCCGCCGCCGATCTCGAACCCGTTCAGCACGAGATCGTAGCGGTAACACTCCACGCGCGCCGGATCGCTCTCGAGGAGCGCGACGTGCTCGTCGATCGGCCGCGTGAACGCGTGGTGCGCGGCGGCCCAGCGCCCCGTGTCCTCGTCGAACTCGAACAGAGGTGGGTTGGTCACCCAGAGGAACCTCCACTGGTCGCCATGCCCGTACTCCGGGATAAGCCCCATCTTCTTCGCGACGTCGATGCGGAGCTTCGCCATCACGGTGTGCACAACGGCTTCCTTGCCGAACTGGAAGCAGAGGACGTCGCCCGGCTTGGCGCCGAGCACCTCGTTCAGCTTCTGCCGGAGCTCCGGCGTGATCGACTTCGTGAGCGGCGACTGCGTCCAGGAGCCGTCCTCGGCGAGCTTGGCGCGCGCGAGGCCGCGGAAGCCCTTCACGTCGCGGAGCCCTTTCTCGAGGTCCTCGGTCTGCTGGCGGGACAGGTTGGCGCTCGCCGGGATCACGAGCCCCTTCACGATCTCGGCGGGCAGGTCGCGCCGCAGCTTGCCCGACTTGAACTTCTCGGCGAGCTCGACCCAGAACGGCACCCCGCCGCCGTTGTGCTCGATGATGAGGTCCGTGAGGTCGGTGTGCTCGATCCCGAAGCGGAGGTCGGGCTTGTCGTTGCCGAAGCGGCGCATCGACTCGGCGTACGGCATGCGCGGGAAGCGGCCGGTCGGGTAGAGCTCGGTGAGGTCCTTGCCGAGGGCGGCCTTGAACACCGCGAAGACGAGCCCCTCCATCAGCCCGAAGACGTCGTCCTGGTTCACGAACGACAGCTCGACGTCGATCTGGGTGAACTCCGGCTGCCGGTCGATGCGCAGGTCCTCGTCCCGGAAGCACTTCACGATCTGGAAGTAGCGGTCGAAGCCCGCGACCATGAAGAGCTGCTTGTAGAGCTGCGGGCTCTCGGCGAGCGCGTAGAACTTCCCGGCCGAGATCCGCGAGGGGACGAGGAAGTTGCGCGCCCCGCCCGGCGTGTACTTCACGAGGAAGGGCGTCTCGAGCTCGAGGCAGCCGTTGTCCGACAGGTAATTGCGCGTCGTCCGGTTGATCTCGTGGCGCATCCGCAGCGCCCGCTGGAGCGGGGCGCGGCGCAGGTCGAGGTACCGGTGCTGCAGGCGGATCTCCTCGCGCGTCTCGATCTCGTCCGCGATCTCGAACGGCGGCGTCTCCGCCCTGTTGAAGATCGTCGCCTCGGCGACCCAGACCTCGATCGCCCCCGTGTCGATCTTGTCGTTCACGTTGCCTTCTCGGCTGACCACGACGCCCCGGACGCCGATGACCCACTCGGATCGGGCCCGCTCGGCGGCGGCGTGCGCGTCGACGAGGTCCTTCTCCTCCACCTTCAGGCCGTGCTTCCGGATCGCCTCGAGGTAGCTGCGATCGAAGACGATCTGCGTCACGCCGGTGCGGTCGCGGAGGTCGATGAAGATGCAACCGCCGTGATCGCGGCGCCGCGCGACCCAGCCGAACAGCACGACCTGCTTGCCAATGTCCGCCTCGCGCAGATCGCCGCAGCGGTGCGTCCTCTTGAGCTCATCGATGAAACGGGACACGAGCCGACCTCCGATTTTCCGTGGAAGGGGCGACTCTAGCCCAGGTCGCCGCTCACCGCCTCTCCGTATCCTCCGCGCCCTGCGCGCGCGGATCGGCCCCGCGCGCGCCGCGCCGCCGCCGAACCGCGCGCGGCGCCGGGGTGCGCCGGAACTTGGCCCGGCCGCGACCGATCTGGCATGGCCGCTCGGTGGGCTCCGGAGAGAAACGCTGCTGGCTCGATCGGTCGCTCGCCTTGCTGTCGGCCGCGCTGCCCTTCGGGCTGTCGCTGGGCCGCGCCGCCTCTTCCGGGCAATGGCGGGAAGATCTCACGGCCGTCCGGGATCTCGGCCTCGTCGCGGTCGGCGTGGGCGGCGGCCTGTCGACGGCGCTCTCGCAGGCGCTGAGCCTGCTCCCGCTGGGCTCCCGCACCTTCCGCACCGCCCTCGGATCGGCGCTCGCGCTCGCGCTCGCGTCGCGCCTGCTCTACGGGATGGTCCGCCGCCTCCTCCTGGAGTCCGCGCGGCCGGCGCCCCTCCCGGGGCTCTCGCTCTGGCGCAAGCTCCGCGGCGGCGCAGCCGAGCCGACCCCCGCCGGCGCGCGATCCACGCCCGCCGCGCCGGACACGCTCGGCGGCGCCGTGAGCCCGCGGCTCGCCTCGGTGCTCTCCGCGATCGCCGTGCTCACGGCGGCCCTGTCGCCGACCTGGCAGCGCGAGGCGACGGTCGGCGGCGGCGCCATGATCGGCACCTGCTGCGCGCTCGTGACGCTCGCGCTCGCGTCGACGTGCGCCGAGCAGGCGCGGCACGCCGGGCGCGCGTGGATCGCGCTCGGCGCGCTCCTCGGGGCCACGTTCGCCGAGAGCCCCCCCGCAGGCCTCGCCGCTTTTGCGGCGTCGTACGCGATGTTCCTCGCGCGCGGCGGCGCCCAGCGCGCGGGCGGGGGCCCCGCCGAGGCCACGGCCGGCGGCCCGCCCCGGCGCATGCTGGGCGCCGCCGCCGGCGCGGGGGCGCTCACGGCCGCGCTCCTGCTCGCGCCGCTCGTGCTCAGGCCGCTCGCGCCGCGCGCCTGGGCCGACATCGGCCGCGCGCTCACGGCCGGCAGCCTCGCCGCCCTCGACGTCGCGAGCGCCCGCACCACGGCGCTCGCCGCGTGGAGCCGCGAGATCGGCGTCGTCTCCCTGCTCGTCGCCGCGGCCGGGCTCTCGCTCTCGCTCCTGCGCCCGCGCGCGCGGTGGCTCGTCGCGCCCTTCCTCGTCCTGCTCGCGCTCGACACCCTCCTGCCCGCGCGGGCTGCCGGCGTGCTCTCCGCGGATCCGCTCACCCCCCTGCGCTCGCTCGCGGTCGCGGCGATCGCCGTCGGCTCGGCGCTCGGGGCGCACGCCGCGGTGCGGGCGCTGCTCCACACGCGCGTGCCGTTCTCGCGGAGCGGCGCGGCGCTGCTCGTCGTCTTCCAGCTGACGCTGGTCGCGCTGACGAGCGAAGAGGCAGGCTTCGCCGCCGATCGGAGCGAGCAGACGGCCGCCGAGGTCTGGACGGACGAGGCGTACGGGAGCCTCGATCCCGGGTCCGCGATCCTCGTGCGATCCCCGGCGATCACGTGGCGGGTGTGGGCGGCGCGGATCACGCGCGGCGAGCGGCCGGATGTCCTCGTGGTCCCGATCCCGCTGCTCGATCGCGGCCACGTCGCCGCGAGCCTGCTCGCCGACGAGCGCAAGCTCGCGCCGCTCCTGCGCGACTTCGCGCTCGCGGGCGAGCCCGGCGAGTTCGCCCTCTCCACGCTGGCCGACGTCCGGCCGCTCCACGTGGAGCTCGATCCGCGCTGGTCCAAGAAGCTGCTCGGCCACCTGAACGTCGCCGGCATCTGGCTCGAGTACGCCCCGCAGCCGCTCGGCGCCTCGGATCGCAAGCTGGCGACGGCGCAGTCGATCGTGCCGCTCAGGCGCGTGCTCGAGTCGCTCTCGATCGCCGCGGTGCCGGACACGTCGACGGCGGCCGTCCTCGCGTCCACGATGCGAAGCCAGTCGGACGTCGTGAGCCTCCTCGGCGAGCGCGTCGTGGCGCAGTCGTTCCTCGACCGGCTGGGTGAGCTCGCGCCCGAGGATCCGTTCATCTCCGGCGGCCCGAGCCGCCGCGCCGTCGCCGGTATCCGGCAGGCGTTCATCGCGAAGCGACCTTTGCGCCGCCGTTGATGCGGTCCGCGCGGCTGGAGCAGCGCGCGCGGCGCAACCCGCGTGGCCCGCGCGCCGCGGCTCCGGGCGCGCCGCGCGTCTCCTCGGCCGCGATCAGGTCGACGCGGCGAGCCCGCTCTCGCTCGCAGAGCGCGCTCGCCGCTCCGCCCCGCGCAGCGCCTTGACCCGCCGCTCGAAGTCGCGGCTGTCGTCCTCCGAGAGCGTCGCCCCGCCGAAGCGGGCGTGCAGGTAGACCTGCGTGAGCGTCAGGATCTCGCGCGCCAGCGGGTGCTCCGCGAGCTCCAGCGCCTCGGCGTGGCGCAGCGGCGGCAGGCTGGGCGGGCGCGGCACGCCCTGGACGAGCATGGCGGCCTCCAGGCTCTCGTAGAGCGCCGTCGCCAGGATCGCGCTCGGGGTGCGCCCGGCGTCCGCGCGGCGCTCCTCGCGCCCGCGGCGCGTGCGGCGGAGGCGCCAGTAGAGCACGCCGCCGCCCAGCGCGAGCGCGACGGCGGCGACGGCGAGGATCCGCGGGCGCGACAGCGAAAGATCGCTGCTCGATCCGGACCTCCGGTAGCGCGACGTCAGCGTCTGGAGCAGGCCCACCTGCTGGTTCAGGTCGTAGCCGACGACGTGCCTGTCCCAGCGCTGGCTCGTCGCCTCGATGAAATCGCGGAGGTACGCCCAGGCCCCGACCAGCTCGCTCTTCGGCGCCGCGTCGGCCGGCGGCGTCGGGTCGAACGTCATCCACCCCTCGCCGTCGAGGTACACCTCGACCCACGAGTGGGCGTCGCCCTGGCGCACCGCATAGAACCGGCCGAAGCGGTTGTAGGTGCCGCCGACGAAGCCGGTCACGTTGCGCGTCGGGACGTCCACCGCGCGCAGCAGGATGGCCATCGCGGTCGAGTAGAACTCGCAGTGCCCGCGCTTCGACTCGAACAGGAAATGATCGAGCGGCTGCGGGTCCGCGCCCGACGGCGACGCAAGGTCGTACCGGTACTCCGTGCGCAGGTGCTCCTGGATCGCCCGCGCCCGATCGGCCGGACGATCCACGCCTTGCGTCCACTGTTGCGCGAGATCGACGACGCGCGACGGCAGATCCCTCGGGAGCTCCAGGTAGCGCCTCCGCTCGGCGCCGGGGAGGCGCTGGAAGGTCGGCGCCCGCTTCCGCGACAGGAAGACGTCGTAGACCAGCCCGCGATCGTCCGTAGGCTGGTACCTGAGCTCCCCCTCCGGCCCGCGGTAGGCCATCGTGCCTGCGTCGACCCCGAGCTGCCCGCGGTGCTTGAGCCGGAGCCCCGTCGCGTTCGGCGGGAGGAAGATCACGGGCGGATCGATGGGCTCGAGATCGATGCGCATCACCGGGTCGACCGCCGGGTCCGGGTACCGCTCGATCGGCACGAGCCCCCCGTCGCTCTCCGCGGGGCGCTTGAACATCTCGCTCTGGGTCCAGGTGCGGCCGTCGTACGCGTCGAGCGCGGTGCCGCGCAGGTGCATGGTGAGGCGCGGGGGCGGCGGCTCCGGGAGCTCGGGGATCTCGACCCGCATCGCCAGCTTGGGGTCGCTGCGCAGCACGCCGACCGCGCCGAGGTCGACCTTGCCCGAGAAGCCGATCATCCGCCCGGTGTGGCCGCGGTTGAGCAGGAGCAGCGAGAGGCCGACGCGCGGGAAGATCACGAACAGGAGCGCGGTGAAGGCGAAGATCGGGACCGAGAGCAGGCAGGTGACGGCCAGGAACGAGCGCCCGACGACCCGCCTCGAGCGCAGGATGCGCGGCACGTCCACGGGCAGCCCCGTCCGGTCGCGCGCCCCCTGCCGGTAGTTGCCCTCGACCTCGCGCCGCAGGTGGCTGAGCACGAGCGCGCCCGGCGCGACGACGAGCACCCCCAGGAAGCACAGCCCGTAGCCCATGCCGCCGCCGAGGACGGTCCCGGCGATGAGGTGCAGCAGCGCGAGCACGATGACCTGCTGGTCGTGCGCCGCCCCTTTGCGCGTCGCGAGCCGGATGATCTGCAGCGCGGCGGCGAACTCCACGAGCACGTCGAGCACGCTCGCGTCGGTGGCGACGATGCGGACCACCTGGACGGCGATGACGGCCAGCAGGATGCCCGTGTCGAGGTGGCGGAGCGCCGGGTGCCGCTGCCACGACTCGCGCACGACGAGCGCGAGCCCGAGGCAGATGAGGATCGCCCAGCTCACGTAGCGGTTGAACTGCCCGCTCGCGACGAGGGCGATGACGCCGAGCGCCGCGAGCGCGTCGGTCATGACCCGGTGCACCATCCCGAACCTCACGACGCGCTCCTCGGCGCGCCGGCGCGGCGCTCACCGCTGCTCGGGCTCGGGCTCGATCCCTGGCGCAGCGGCGCGCGGGCGTTGCGCTCGGGCGCCCGGCCGTCGTCGACCGCATCGAGCAGCGCCAGGAAGCGGAGGATCGCGTCGGAGCCGATGTTGCGATCGCCGCGCACCCGCTCGCCCAGCGTCGTCGCGACGACCACGGCGTCGCCGCGCTTGACGTGGGCGACGGCGCGCGACGCCGCCTCGCGGATCCTGCGCTCGAAGGTCGGCGCGAACGCGTCGCCCTCCCCGGCGGGGCGCACCGTGTCGACGACGATCTGCACGTCCGGTCGCGTCTCGCGGGTGCGCTCGCGCAGCACCAGCTGGTCGCGCATCGTGCTCTTCTTCCAGTAGATGTCGCGCGGATCGTCCCCCTCGCGCATCGGCCGGAGGCCGAACGTCTCGTCGCCGCCCCCGCGCCCGCTGAGGCTCGCGCCGCCCTCGCGCCGGCCCGCGTCCTCGACGGGGAGCCGGACCGGATCGACCGCGGGGTAGATGATGAGGTCGCCCTCGGCCTCGACCTCCCTCGATTTCTCGAACAGCCCGAAGGGAAAGCGGGTCGCGATGCGGAACCCGGTGTGCCGGTCGCGGCCGCGCCTCGCCGGCGTCCGCCGGTACGCGGCCACCTGCGCGCTGGAGGGGCTGATCTTCAGGAAGAAGCAGCGCTTGTCGGCCGGCTGGCCGGCGCGCAGATCCTCGACCTCGATCGCGTACGACGGCACGCGCTTCTTGTGGTTGTAGACCTCGATCTCGACGAGGTGAGCCCGGCCCACCTGGGCGCGGGCCGGGAGCCGCCGGGTCACCGTGAGGTGCTGCAGCGACAGATCGCTCATCACGCCGGAGACGACGATCAGCGACAGCAGCATCCCGAGCAGCAGGTAGAGGAGGTTGTTGCCCGTGTTGATCGCCGCGAAGCCGACGCCCAGCGTGATCCCGAGGTAGTACTTTCCTTCCCGGGTGAACTTGAGCTTCCGGGGCGGCCTCAGGAAGAGCAGGACCCTCGTCCACAACGACGCCTTGTCCCCGCGCGGGGGCAGCAGCGGGCGCTGCTCGACAAGCGGCCTGTCGCGCCTCGGCTTGCTCGGCCGGACGGCGCTCCGCGCCGCTGCGCCGGCGCGCTCTGCGCCGCGGGAGCTGCCGCTGAGAGATCCCCGCTCCCTGTCCTCTGCGCCCATCGCCCACCCCTCAGAGGGGGACCGGCACCCGCGCCACGAGGTCACGCACCGCCGCCTCGCACTCGTCGCGGGTCGGCATGTAGCCCTCCGCGTGGGCCGAGAGCCGGACCCGGTGCGCCAGCACGGCCACCGCAAGGTTGTGGATGTCGTCCGCGATACAGTACGAGCGTCCGTAGAGGACCGCGCGCCCCCGGGCCGCGCGCGCCAGGTTCATGCCGGCGCGCGGCGATGCGCCCAGCGAGAGGGTCGGGCTCGACCGCGTGGCCGTGAGCACCGCCTGCAGGTAGGTCGCGAGCGACGAGTCGAGCTCGACGCGATCGACCTCGCGCTGCAGGGCGACGAGCTGGGCCGGATCGATGATCTGCGGCACGTTCCGCGCCCGGTCGGGCTCGCCGCCCTGGAGGAGCAGCCGCATCTCCACTTGCGGCGGCGGGTACCCGATCCGGATCCGCACCATGAACCGGTCGAGCTGCGACTCCGGCAGCGGGAACGTGCCCGCGAAATCCTGCGGGTTCTGGGTCGCGAGCACGAAGAAGGGGTACGGCAGCGGCGTCGCCGTCCCCTCGATGGACACCTGCCCCTCGTTCATCGCCTCGAGCAGCGCCGACTGCGTCCGGGGGCTCGCCCGGTTGATCTCGTCGGCGAGCAGCACGTTCGCGAAGATCGGCCCCTGCCGGAAGACGAACTGCCCGAGCCGCTGGTCGAAGACGCTGACCCCGAGGACGTCGCTCGGCAGGAGATCGCTGGTGAACTGAACGCGACGGAGCTCGCCCCCAACGGCCTTGGCCAGCGCTCGGGCCAGCGTCGTCTTGCCGACGCCGGGGACGTCCTCGATGAGGACATGGCCCCGGGCGAGCAGCGCGATGAGCGCCAGCTCGACCGCCTCTGGCTTCCCTTCGAGGGCCTGCTCCACGGCAGAGCGAAGCTTCAGGAGAAGAGGCGAAGCTTCACGCGCGACCGAGAGCGCTGATGTCATCGGGGGCGATGGTAGCACGAGGTCACGGCGCGCCTGCGGGGATGCGCATTTTGCGTTCCACGAGCCGGGCTGGCGGGTGCGAACCCAGATTCGCGACCTCACCGCGAGGCCGCAGGACCGGGTGCGCTGCGCCACGTTCTTCCCGGTTCGTGGCCTGGAGGGGTGGAGGGGCTTCGGCGCTGCCGCTGGCGCTCGGTTTCGTCGGTCCCGGGCGCCAGCGCCCCCTGTGCTTTTAACTTGCCGCGGAATGGCCGGGACCAGGGCGCCCGAGTATGCTCCGCGCGCCGTGACCGCCTCGGGGCCCTTTTTTCGCAACAGTGCCGCAGGCTTCCCTGATCAGGAGGCGCCCGGCGCCGAGGCTCGCCCGGATGCGGGCGCGCCGGACGCGCCGGCGCCTGCCGAGCAGGGCGGCTCGCCCGCTTCGGTGAGCTCCGTCCTCGCCGGCAAGCCTCCGTCGTCGCCTCCGCGGAGCGCCGGCGTGCCGAGCTCCCGTCCGCCGGAGAGCGGGCCCCCCTCGGGCGGCTTGATAGCGCAGCCGCCCCTGTTGCCCGACTCGCCGAAGGGGACGCTGCTCTGGCGTGTGCGCGGGATGGTCCGCGCAATGCGGCCCCACCAGTGGGTGAAGAACCTCTTCGTCCTCGCCCCCGTGGTGTTCGCCAAGCACCTGACCCACCCCTCGATCATCACGAGCGCGATCGGGGCCTTCGCGATCTTCTGCCTGCTCGCCGGCGCCGTCTACATCCTGAACGACATCGTCGACGTCGAGGCCGATCGGGTCCACCCGGTCAAGCGCTTCCGGCCGATCGCCTCGGGCCGCGTGCCGATCCCGGTCGCCAAGGCGATGGCGGTCGGCCTCGCGGTCATCGCGCTCGGCGCGAGCCTGCTCGGCCCGCCGCTCTTCGCGGTCGTCGCCGCCAGCTACTACGTCCTCAACGTCGCCTACTCGTTCCGGCTCAAGAAGATCGCCTACCTCGACGTCGGCTGCATCGCGATCTTCTTCGTGCTGCGCGTGCTCGCAGGCGGCTTCGCGACGAGGACGCCGCTCTCCGGCTTCATGATCGCCTGCACCGCGCTGCTCGCGCTCTTCCTCGGCTTCGGCAAGCGCCGCCACGAGCTCGCCTCGGCCAACGCCTCGAAGCAGCGCGCGGCGCTCGACGGCTACTCGCCTTCCGCCCTGACGGCGGCGCTCGCCGTGACGGGCCTCGCCACCTTCGCCACCTACCTGGCGTACACGCTCGACCACGACACGCAGCGGTTCTTCCAGAACCCGTACCTCTGGCTCACGGCGATCCACCCGCTCTTCGGCGGGATCCGGTTCCTCCAGCTCGTGGCCGGCAGCGCGAGGTCGGAGAGCCCCACCCAGGAGATCCTCCGGGACACGCCCTTCGTGCTGAACGTCGTCATGTGGTCGGCCGAGGTGCTGGTGATCGTGTACCGCCTGAGGCCGTCCTGATGCTCGGCGCCGGACCGGAGCTCGCCCGGCCGGGGGCGGCCCCTGCCGGCGACAAGCCCACCGCGAAGAGCGATGCGCTGACCGATCTCGCGCTGACGATGCCGATCTTCGTCCTGTATCACCTCGGCGTCGCCTTCCTCCCCATCCGCAACGCGGCGGATCCGGTCACCGCCGAGCTCCGCGCGCTGGCCAAGCACAGCCTCCCGCTCTACGCGGGCCTCACCGTCGCCGTCGGGGCCGCGTTCGTCCTCGTCCTTTCCATCCTCGGCCGCGGCCACGCCCTCCAGACGAGGCGCTTCGCGCTGCTCGCCGCCGAGGGCGCGCTCTACGCCATCCTGATGCGCTTCGCCGGCTCCTATGTGGTCGGCTCCCTCCGGCTGGGGCCGCCCGCCGCGTCGAACGACATCTTCACCGGGGTCGTGATGTCGCTCGGCGCCGGCTTCTACGAGGAGATCGCCTTCCGCGCCGGCCTCTACGGGCTCGGCGCGCTCGGGATCAAGTTCTTCTTCGGCAGGGGGGTCCAGGGGGTGGTGCTGATGGTCGGCTGGGCGGTCGTGGCCGCCGCCGTCTTCTCCGGCTGGCACTATGTCGGGTCGCTGGGCGATCCCTGGAACCTCCCCTCCTTCGTGTTCCGCATGGTGTGCGGGCTCGTTCTCACGGCGATCTACGTCTTCCGCGGCTTCGCGCCGGCCGTCTGGACCCACGCGCTCTACGACGTCTGGGTCCTCGTGCTCCGCTGAGCCCGAGGCCCCCCGGGCGCGGGGGGCGAGGTCGCGCCGGGCGCGGGGACGAGGCGCATCGCGATCGGCGGCCGTTTGGCGCTATGCTTTGCGCCTCGACGCATGCGGCTACCTCCCTTCCCGAAGCTCGCTCTCAAGCTGGTCCGGACGGTCCCCTCGCTGGACGGCCCTGGTTTCCTCAACGTGCGACGCCAGGTGTTCCGCGTCGAGTTCCCGGACGGCTCGCTGAGCGACCCGTTCACCTACGACAGCGTCGATCGCGCGCGCCTCGACGCGGTGGTGATCGCCCCGCACTACCGCGGCGCGGACGGGCGCCGTCACGTCTTCCTCCGCTCGGCGTTCCGGCCTCCGGCCGCGACCCGCCCGCCCGAGGCGTGGCCCATCCCGGAGGCGCCGACGCTCGGCGCGATCTGGGAGCTGCCCGCCGGGCTCGTCGAGCTCGACGAGCGGAGCCCGGAGGGCCTGCAGCGCTCCGCCGCGCGTGAGCTGCTCGAGGAGGTCGGCTTCGACGTGCCTCCGTCGGACCTCCACCCGCTCGGCCCGTCGACGTTCCCGGCGCCGGGCATGGTGGGCGAGCGGCACTTCTTCTTTCATGTCGAGGTCGACCCGGCTCGCCAGGGGACGCCGCTCGAGGACGGCTCTCCCCTCGAGCGGTTCGCGGCCATCGCGGCGGTCCCGCTCGACGAGGCGATCGAGCTCACCCGGCGCGGCGTGATCGAGGACGCGAAGACGGAGGTGGCGCTCCGGCGCCTCGCGGAGCTCTGATGGCGGAACGATCCCCCGCGCCCGCGCCGCGGCGTCCGCCCCGCGTCGCGCTCGTCGTGAAGCGCTCCGCCTGGAAGATTTACCGCGAGGAGCGGAAGGATCCGCGCATCACGCGGCTCATCGAGGCCGGCGACTCCGCGGTCGCGCGCCTCAAGGCGTCGCACGAGGCGCACGAGCAGACCGTGCGCGAGGTCAAGGCGGCGCTCGACGACCTCGGGGTCCAGATCGATGTCGTCGCCAGCGCGGCCCAGTCCTTCGACGCGGGCGAGCTCGACCTCGTGATTACGGTCGGCGGCGACGGGACGCTGCTCAGCGCGTCCCACAACGTCGGCGACGTGCCGATCCTCGGCATCAACAGCGCGCCGGGCCACTCCGTCGGCTTCTTCTGCGGCGCGACGAGCGGCGACGCGGCGGACGCGATCGCGGGGGCGCTGAGCGGCTCGCTCCGCAGCACCGTGCTCACCCGCATGCAGGTCACGGTGAACGACAAGCTCGCCACGGGGCGCGTCCTGAACGACGCGCTCTTCTGCCACATCTCCCCCGCGGCCACGTCGCGTTACGTGCTCCGGCTCGGCCGGGCCGAGGAGGAGCAGAAGTCGAGCGGCTTCTGGATCGGTCCTGCGGCCGGGTCCACGGCCGCGCAGCGCTCCGCGGGCGGGCGCGTCCTGCCGCTCACGTCGAAGCGGCTCCAGCTCGTCGTCCGCGAGCCCTACACCCCCCACGGCGAGGAGTACCGCCTCCGTCACGCCCTGATCCAGCCGGGCGCCTCGCTCGTCGTGCGCAGCAAGACGCACGACGCGAAGCTCTTCTTCGACGGGCCGATCCACTCGGTCAGCGTCGGCTTCGGCGACGTCATCGAGTTCACGCAGGCGCCCCAGTCGCTGACGATCCTGGGCCTCTCCGCCAAGCGGAAGTGGGGCGCGGGCTCGGCGGTGAGCCGCCGCTAGGCCCGCCCGGGCGACCAGGATCGCCTTCAACGGAAGGGGTTCGGGTGATCTCCTACGGCGAGCGCCCGGCATGCGACCTCCCTCGCGGCGGGCGCGCGAGGCCTGAAGAAGGGTCGATTTGAGCTGTTTTCCCGCGGATTTGACGGCCCGTGCCAGGGCCCCCCGGCCGTCCTTCCGGCGGAGCGGCGCGCCCCCCGGGGCATGAAACCCCTTCTTTTGTAGCTCCGATCGACGATTCGACACTGGATCTGCGGCGGCCGTTGTGGTTCCTTTGGCCCGCAAGAGGGCACAAACCTCAGGAGGAATGAACATGGCGGCCAAGAAGGCGGATGGGAAGAAGAGCACGTCGCTCAGCAAGAGCGCGCTGATCAACGCGGTGGTCGAGGCCAACGAGAACGAGATCTCGCGCAAGCAGGTCAAGGCGATCCTCGAGTCGCTGACCGACATCGCGTACAAGGAGCTCAAGAAGAACGGCATCTTCACGATGCCCGGCTTCGCGAAGTTCCGCGTCGTCAAGAAGCCCGCGACGAAGGCGCGCGAGGGGATCAACCCCTTCACGAAGCAGCCGATGACGTTCGCGGCCAAGCCGGCCAGCAAGTCGGTCCGCGCCCGCCCCATCAAGGCGATCAAGGACTCGCTGTCCTGAGCCTGCCCGGCTCGCCGGAGGGCTCCGCTGCGCGGCGGAGGTCCGCGGCGGCCCCCTCGCCGGGATTCACCCATCGCCGGCGGGCGAGGGCGAGCACCGCTGGCCCCGCGCGGCCCCTGCGGTAGCATGGTGCGGCTGCTTTGCCGCACATGACGCTCGCCGTCCGACTCTTCCGCGCGCTGCTCGCGTTCTCGGTCATCCTGACGAGCTACCTCATTCAGCTGGGGCTCGTGCGGGTGTTCGCGAGGCGCCTCGGGCGCGGCTCGCCTGCGGGTGAGCCGCCTCGCTGGCTCGTCGCGCGCCGCGCCCGCGTCGATCAGAACAACGCCCGGCGCCTGCTGCGCGCCATGCTCCAGCTGCGGGGCGTCTTCATCAAGCTCGGCCAGGTGCTGTCCATCATGGGCGGCTTCTTGCCTCGTGCTTATGGCAAGGAGCTCGAGCAGCTCCAGGACCAGGTGCCGCCGCACCCGTTCAGCGATCTCGAGGCCGCGCTGCGCGCGAGCTTCGGCCGCTCTGCGGGCGAGCTGTTCGCGTCGATCGAGCGCGCGCCGCTCGCGGCCGCGTCGCTGGGGCAGGTCCACGTCGCGCGCCTCCGCGACGGCCGCAAGGTCGCGGTCAAGTTCCTCTACCCCGGCATCCGCGGGATCATCGCCGTCGACCTGCGCGTCCTGCGCCTCGCGATCCTCGTCTACAAGCGGTTCGTCCCGGTGGGGCACATCGAGCGGGTGCACGAGTCGCTCGTCGATCTGCTCCGCCGGGAGACCGACTACCTGCACGAGGCCGCGTGCATGGAGCGGATGGCGCAGAATTTCGAGGGGGACGCGGGCGTCGCGTTCCCGGAGGTCATCCACGAGCTCACGACGCGCGACGTGCTCACGATGACCTTCATGGAAGGAATCAAGATCACCCGCCTCGACGCGCTCCGGAGCGCGGGCGTCGAGCCCTCGGACGTCGCGCTCAGGCTCGTGCAGGCCTTCTACAAGATGCTCTTCGCGGATCGCTTCTTCCACGCCGATCCGCACCCGGGGAACTTCCTTGTCGCCGCGCGGCGCGCGGAGGAGGGCGGCGGCTTTCGCCTCGTCGTCCTCGACTTCGGCGCGAGCTGCGAGGCCCAGGACGAGCTCATCGACGGGCTGCTCGACATCCTGAAGGGCATCTTCGCGCAGGACGACGCGGCGGTCGTGCGCGGCTTCCGGAGGATGGGCTTCGTCGCGCCCGGGGGCAACGACGCGCTCCTCGAGAGGACCGTGAAGACCTACTTCGCGAAGCTGCTCAAGATCCGGGATCGCACGCCGGCGGCGCTGATGCGCGCCCGCCCCGAGCAGCTGGAGCGGCTCGCGGACCCCGAGCTGGAGCGCGGTGAGCTCCAGGAGCTGATGCGGTCGTTCGAGTACCCGGAGGACTGGTTCTATGTCGAGCGCGCTTGCGTGCTCCTCTTCTGGCTGGCCGCCCAGATCGATCCCCACCTCGATACGATGGCGGCCGGCTTCCCGTACCTGATGCCGCTGATGGCGCAGCGCGAGGCCAAGGCCGGGTCCGGCTCCGACGGGTCGGACCCGGCGCCGCGCCGCTCGCCTGCGGATTGAGCCGAGGGCCATCACCACGCTCAACACGCGTTTCGCGCGCGTTTCGCAGGTGTTTCATTTGCGCTCTTCCCCCGTGCGCTACGGTGTTGGGAGCGGGCTGAAGCGCGGGCCGGGGCGGGTGAGCCCGAGCTGCGCGAGGAAGGGCGCATAACTCGAGTCCCGATCAGCCATGATCTCCGCGAGCCTCATCTTGACTGCGGCGATCCCTGCCCCTTCAAGGCGTCGGTAATTGTCCTCGGCGGGGTCGACCGCAGGCTCGACGCCTGCCCCCGCGAGGACGGTCCCAGTATGGTTCAGCCCCTCTGGAATCGTTTGTACAAACGGATCTGGCGCGTGTCGGAGGAGACCGACGAGCCGGTGCGAGTTCGTCTCGTCCCCCGCCATCTCGGGGTGGAACGCGGCGAGCACCGGCGCGGGGCTGAGGCGCCGCCGCAGCTGTTCACCCAGGCGCGACGCGAAGCGCTCGAACTGGGGCGACGGAGCATGGATGCACGGGAAAACCAGGTGCACCACCGCGGAGTCGGCCTCCTCCATGACCGCCAGCGCCGTCTCCAGGACGGGCTCGCGATCGAGCAGGACGTAAAAGCGTCCGAATCCGGTTGCGGCGTCGCGCATGAACGGGCAGAGCCGGTAGCGAGCGACAACCTCGTCGGCGTAACGCCCGTGGACACGCCGCACCTCGGCCGCAAACCGAGGCGCCTCCGGGTGGTGGGCCAGCTCCCCCCGCACGACCGGCTCGCTCAAATGCATCACCTCATTTTCTCGGGGAAGCATTCTTCCCTCGGCCCGTGATAGCTTACGCCGCGCTGCGGCGGAAGGAGGAGGCGTGCAGGAGACCGCGAAGTTAACGCTGAAGAAGAACGGTGGGGAGCAGACGATCGAGTTGCCTGTGATCACGGGCACCGAAGGGGAGAAGGCGATCGACGTCGCGTCCCTTCGTTCGAAGACCGGGTACGTTTGCATCGACCCGGCCTTCGTCAATACGGCCTCGACCACGAGCTCCATCACGTTCCTCGATGGGGAGAAGGGCATCCTCCGCTACCGCGGCATCCCGATCGAGCAGCTCGGCGAGAAGTCGACCTTCGTGGAGACCTCGTACCTCCTGATCTACGGCAAGCTGCCGAGCAAGAGCGAGCTGTCCCGGTTCTCGACGCTGCTCACCCGGCACTCGCTGATCCACGAGGACATGAAGCGCTTCTTCGACGGCTACCCGTCGACGGCGCACCCCATGGCGATCCTGTCCGCGATGGTGCTCTCCCTGTCGAGCTACTACCCGGAAGCGATCGACGTGAAGAACACCGAGCACCTCGACATCACCATCGCGAGGCTGCTCTCCAAGGTGCGCACGATCGCGGCGTTCTCGTACAAGAAGTCGATCGGCCAGCCGTTCGTCTACCCGCACAACTCGCTCTCGTACTGTGCGAACTTCCTGAACATGATGTTCTCGGTCCCGGCGGAGCCGTACGAGATCGACGAGGACATCGTGAAGGTGCTGAACCTGCTCCTGATCCTGCACGCCGATCACGAGCAGAACTGCTCGACGTCGACGGTGCGCCTCGTCGGGAGCTCGAAGGCGAACCTCTTCGCCTCGGTCGCCGCTGGCATCTGCGCGCTCTGGGGCCCGCTCCACGGCGGCGCGAACCAGGAGGTCGTGACGATGCTCGAGGCGATCCGCGCGGACGGCGGCGACGTCTCGAAGTTCGTCAAGCTCGCGAAGGACAAGACCTCGAACTTCCGCCTGATGGGCTTCGGCCACCGCGTGTACAAGAACTACGATCCGCGCGCCGTCCTCATCAAGGCGGCGGCCGACAAGATCCTGGCGAAGCTCGGCATCAAGGATCCGTTGCTCGACATCGCGCAGCGCCTCGAGGAGACCGCGCTGAAGGATCCGTACTTCGTCGAGCGGAAGCTCTACCCGAACGTCGACTTCTACAGCGGCATCATCTACCGCGCGCTCGGCTTCCCCACGAACATGTTCACCGTCATGTTCGCGCTCGGGCGCCTCCCCGGCTGGATCGCCCACTGGAAGGAGATGAACGACGACCCGACCGGCAAGATCGGCCGTCCGCGGCAGATCTACACCGGCGAGAACGCCGTCGACTACACGCCGCTCGACGAGCGCGAGTGACCGCAGCGGGGCCCAGCGGCCCCGCCGGCATCTTCCACCGACGATCCCCTGCACCTCTGACGAGCGCGCCCTTGGCGGCGCGCTCGTGGCCCTCAGCGGCTGAACACAAGCAGGACGACGATCACCGCCACGATGACGCCCGTGACGAGCGAGGCGCCGCCGACGAGCAGGAGCAGCTTGCCCGTCGAGAGCTGCGAGAGCGACGCGCCAGCGCGGGAGGGCGCTGACGGGTTGTCGTCGAGCGTTCGCTCCGGTCGGCTCATCGAGTGCGAATGGCGAGGGGCCGCGGCCGGCTCCACCACGGTCGGCTGCGGGCGCGCGCTCGGCGAACCGCCGGCATGCAGCGGAGGCGCCGGCTGAGAGATCGGCTGGCCGGCGCGGATCCGCCCCTCGATGACGGCCTGCGCGTAGGGAGGCAGCGCGCCTGCGCGTACAGCGCGGACGTCCGCGCGCATGGTCTCGGCGTTCGGGTAGCGATGGAACTTGATGAACGCCAGCGAGCGATCGACCACGGCCGCGACGGCGGGCGAGATCCCGGGCGCGATCGAGGCGAGCGGCGGCGCGGCCTCGGTCGCGGCGGCGATGACCTCCATGGCCTCCGTCACCTCGCCGTGCACCTGTCGGCCCGCGAGCAGCCGGAACATCGTCGCTCCGAGCCCGAAGAGATCGGTGCGCCCGTCGATGTCGTGGATCAGCCCCGTCGCTTGCTCAGGCGCCATGTACGTCGCCGTGCCCATGATCATGCCCGTCTTGGTCGCGGTCTTCTCGGGCAGGCCGGTGAGCCCGTCGACGACGCGCGCGATGCCGAAGTCGAGCATGCGCACGCGCCCATCGTTGCCGAGGTGGATGTTCTCGGGCTTGAGATCGCGGTGCACGACGCCGCGCGCGTGCGCGATCGCCAGCGTCTCGAGCACCTGGTCCGCGAGCGCGAGCACCTCGCCGGCCGGCATCGTCCCGGTGCGCGCCATCCGATCGAAGAGCGTCTCTCCCTGGAGCGCCTCCATCGTCAGGTAGGCGAGGCCCTCCTGCGTTTCGCCGGAGCCGAGCACGCGCACCACGCCGGGCACCGCGTCCGCCCCGCCGAGCGTGTTGCCGATGAACCCCTCGCGCAGGAAGCGCTTCCGCACCTCCGTGATCGCGTTGAGCTCCGGGTGCAGCACCTTGAGCGCGACCTGAGAGCCGTCCGCCGCACGCCCGAGCAGCACGCTCCCCATGCCGCCGGTGCCGAGCACGCGCTCGATCCACCACGTCCCGGCGAACGTCTTGCCGACCCAGTGCTCCGCGTCGTCGTCGTACACGAGAGGCGCCCTCTTTCGACCAGCGGCCATCCGAGGAGAGAGATCTCAGCGGCGAAGCCACTGGTAGGCCGCTCCGCTGCGCTCGCGCAAGCTAATTGATGGAGGTCGTGCCGAAACGGGGGTCGTCGTCAAGCCGCTCGGCCGCTGCCTTGAGCCCGGAGGCGACGCCCCGGAACGCGTCCGCTGGCATGCGAAACGTCACGCCAGGGCCGATGAGTGTCACGTGCACGGTGCCACACCCGCACCGGGTGATGCGTGTCGCCTCGTTCGAGGCGAGCTCGGTGTGTGGACCGCATTTCTTGGGCGCCGCCATGGTTGAACCTCTCCCACATCCTAGCAGCACCGGCCAGCGCTCGGCCACGGCGCCCCGGAGCCCGACGGAACCATGCCCGCCGCGCGACACGAACGCCCTGAAATTGTGCAGCCGTGTATATCTCTCCTCATCGCGACGCGATTGCCCGGAGGGACTCATGGCTGTTCGATGCCTGACGCTTGGTTTGCTTCCTGTCGTGCTGGGGATCGTGGCCTGCGTTGAGGGGGGCGGGGGCGTGACGCCCGCGCCGGTCGACGAGTCGCTGCTCGATGTGCCGCCGGTCGGCCAGGGCTTCCAGATGCAGACCGAGGAGACCGAGGTGCCGGCGGGGGTCGAGCAGCAGGACTGCTACTTCTTCAAGGTCAGCGAGCTCGCCGCGTCGAACGGGCTGGACCCGACCGCGCCCGTGAACCTCCACCGCGTGCAGATCGCGCAGCGCGACGGCTCGCACCACATGAACATCTTCCGCGTGAAGACCGTGAAGGGGCTGGGGCCGGAGGGCGGGCTCATCCAGAAGAACCAGAACGGGGTCGGGGAGTGCTTCAAGAGCCCCAACTGGGCCGACTGGCCGCTCATCGCGAATTCGCAGCAGAACGGCCAGGTCGACTGGGAGTTCCCCGAGGGCGTCGCGAACGTCCTCGCGCCCGACGAGTGGCTGATGCTGCAGACGCATTACGTGAATGCGACGTCGCAGAAGACCCCCGAGGCGGTCGGCCGCGTCCGGGTGAACTTCTGGGCGCTGCCCGCCGCCGAGGTCAAGGCCGAGATGGGCACCGTCTTCGCGACCAAGCAGTCGATCCGTGTCTGTCAGTCGAACCCGACGCCCACGTTCGAGGGCTCGTGCCAGATCAACAGCCCCTCTCCCGTGAAGATCATCGGCGCCAACGGCCATTTCCACAGCCGAGGCACGCGGTTCGATATGTATGCATGGGACGGCAAGACCATCGGCACGCCTCCGGCCTCGGATCGCTTCTACACATCGGACGCGTGGGACGACCCGCCGATGCTCATCGCGCCGGAGCTCGACAGGGAGCTCCCGACGAACGGCGGCGTCTGGTACGGATGCACCTACGAGTGGCAGCAGCCGGACCCGTCCGTTGGGTGCAAGGGCCTCGACGACTACGACGTGTCCAAGAACGGGACCGCCGCAGAGTCGCTCGATTGCTGCTACACGTTCGGGCCGATCGTCGAGAAGAACGAGCACTGCAACATCTTCGTCTATTACTATCCGAAGCAGACCGACGTGTTCTGCAACTGAGCCCTCCATGGCGGCGCGCCGGCAGGACCTCTCCAGGCGGGTCTTCACTCCCATGCGCACCTGCTTTCACTCCATGGCTCTGGCGACGCTCGGCGCGGTCGCCCTCGCCGGCTGCCCCGGCGATCCTGCGAGGCCGCCCGAGCAGGAGCCGCCGGCGTGGCGCGTGCTGCTCGACGAGGGCGATCTCGACCGCGCGGTCCTCTCGATCTGGGGGACGGCGCCCGACGACGTGTTCGCCGTCGGGGGGCCGCTCGGCAACACGGGCCTCCAGGCGCTCGCGCTGCACTACGACGGGGCGAGGTGGCGCGAGCTCCCGGCGGGCGGGGATACGACCTTCTGGTGGGTGGCCGGCTCCGGTCCGCAGGACGTCTGGATGGTCGGCGAGCGCGGTCGCGCCGCGCGGTGGGACGGCGCGACGTTCACCGAGCACGCGACGGGGACGGAGGCGACGCTGTGGGGGGTGATCGCGTTTTCACCCGACGATGCCTGGGCGGTTGGCGGCATGCCCGGCAGCGGCGCGGATGCGGAGAAGGACATCGTCCTCCGCTGGGACGGCAGCGCATGGTCGCGAGAGCCGCTGCCGGCGGCGACCGGCCGGGCGCTCTACAAGGTATGGGGCGAATCTTCCGAGGATCTCTATGCCGTCGGCGAGTTCGGCGTGATCTGGCACCGCTCGGGCTCGACCTGGGAAGTGCAATCCGATCCGCCGATCGCGCAGGGCACCCTGTTCACGGCCGCCGGCTGCAGCCGTGAAGAGGTATACGCGGTCGGCGGGAGAGACGTGCTCCGCTCGGACGGCGCGTCGTGGCGCAGGCTCGAGATAGAGCTCACCAACGACGTGAACGGCGTCGCCTGCGGCCGCCCGGGGGAGGTCGCGATCGTCGGTTATGGAGGGCTCAAGCAGCGCCTCGCCGACGGGGCCTGGATCGATGAGTTCACCGAGGAGCCCTACGCCGATCTCCACGCCGTCTGGGCCGACGGGGAAGGGGCCTTCTGGGCGGTCGGCGGGGACTTTCTTAGCCAGCCGACACCCGGCAGAGCCCGCAAGGGCGTGGTGGCGCGCTACGGAACAGGGCAAATCGCCGACACTGTGAGCCGCTGATCACCACGTCGCAGGTGTCCTCACCTGCCCGGACATGCCCTTCGTGTGGCATGGCGCATCATGGGACCGTGAACTCGGAGATACGCTGTGGCCGATCGGTCACGAGCAGCGAGACTTTTTTCTTGGGAAATGCTTCAAAGGGTGGCGCTGGTCGTCCGATTGCAACACCTGCGGAGACCACACGCGGATCCCGCGCTCTGAACCCAGGAGAATTGGCATGCGACGGACCATTGCTCAGCTTTTTGTGAGTGCGTTTACTTTTGCGATCCCTCTGGCCATCGCCTCGTCGGCGTCGGCGGCGCCCGGCCCGGAGGCTTGTGGAAATATCCAGCTCGCAGCGAGCGCAAACTGCGAGTTTCGCACCTCGGGCGGCTGCGAGGTGAGCTGCAAGCCGGTCAACCTCACGGCGGCGTGCGCCGGGAAATGCGAGGGCGAGTGCAACGCCAGCGCGACCGCCGACTGCAACGTCGACTGCTCCGCGGATTGCTCTGCCAAGTGCAATGTCAATCCCGGGAGCTTCGACTGCAGGGCGAGCTGCTCGGCGAGCTGCTCGGCGGATTGCAGCGGCAAGTGTTCGGCGAGCGCCAGCCCCGGCCAGTCGCAGGCGGAGTGCGAGGGGGCCTGCAAGGCGAGCTGCGACGGCGAGTGCAGCGCGAGCTGCGAGGTGACACCACCGAGCGCGGATTGCCAGGCAAAATGCGACGCGAGCTGCGAGGGCGAGTGCAAGGCCGAGGCGAACTTCGACTGCGACATCGACTGCAATGCGGAATGCACGGTCGATCTCGAGGGCGGATGTAAGACGAAGTGCTCGGAGCCGGAAGGCGCGCTGTTCTGCAACGGTCAGTATGTCGACGTCGTTGGGAGCCTGGAGGACTGCCTCGATTACCTGAGCACGCTCGAGATCGAGGTGAACGCCCACGCCGAGGCCGAGGCCAGCGTCTCCTGCGCCGCCGCGCCGGGGTCCTCCTCCGCGCCGTTCGCGGGCACGGGGCTCGCCGCGCTCGTCGCCGGCGTGGGCGTGGCCGCCGCGCGCCGCCGCAAGCGGTCCTGAGCGAGGTCCGGCGTTCCTGACGGCGCGCGCCGGAGGCGGATCCGGCGCGCGCCGGCTGCGCATCCTCGCGTCCTGAACGAATCCCCCAGGCCGGCCGCCCCGCGCGGCCCGGCCCGGCTCTCCGCGGCACCGTAGTAGATTCGCGCGCACCCTGATGACCTTGCTCCGTCGTTCGAAGCCGCGCTGGGCGCTCGCCCTCGCGCTGCTCGCAGGCTGCGAGGCCCGCACGCTGCCCGCGCCGCACCCGGCGGCGCCCGCGACCTCGGGCGCGCCGGCCATCGCCAGCGCGGGCGCCGCGGCGTCGGCCGCGAGCGCCGCGAGCGCCGCGGCGGCGCCCACGGCCGACGCCGCGGCGCCGGAGCCGATGCCGCCGGTGCCGCCGATCGCGCTCGCCTCGGGCGGCCCGCGGGCGGTGCGCGGCGACGCCGGGCTCGTGACCTCGGTCGAGGAGCACGCGACGCGCACGGGCGCGGACGTGCTGCGGCGCGGCGGCAACGCGGTCGACGCCGCGGTCGCCGTGGCGTTCGCGCTGGCGGTGACCCACCCGAGCGCGGGCAACATCGGCGGCGGCGGCTTCATGCTGGTCCGCCTCGCGAACGGCGAGACGCAGGCGATCGACTTCCGCGAGGCCGCGCCCGCGTCGGTGACCACCGAGTCGAACATGGCGATGGTGCGCGCCGGCGCGTACGGTTATGCGTCCGCCGGCGTCCCGGGCTCGGTCGCCGGCCTCGCCCTGGCCCACGAGCGGTTCGGCACCCGCCCGTTCGCCGAGCTCCTGGCCCCGGCGATCTCCCTCGCGCGCAAGGGGCACCGCCTCGGCGCGCGGCAGGCGCTGACGCTGCGCTGGGCGTGGCCGCGGCTGAAGGCCGATCGGGCCGCGAGCGCCATCTGGGGGCGGGGCAAGGCGCCGGTCGCCCAGGGCGAGCTGGTGCGGCAGCTCGATCTCGCCCGCACCCTCGAGACGCTCGCCGCGGAGGGGCCGCGCGCGTTCTACGAGGGCGCCATCGCCCGGCAGATCGCCGGCGCGATGCGCGAGCGCGGCGGCCACATCAGCGAGAGCGACCTGCGCGCCTACCAGGCGAAGTGGCGCGCGCCCCTCCGGTTCTCGTACCGCGGCTTCACCGTGGACACGATGCCGCCCCCCTCGATGGGCGGCGTCGCGCTCGCGGAGATGATGCTCACGCTCGAGCGGCTCAAGGCGCACGAGGCGCCCGCCGACTCGGGAATGTCGCTGCACCTGTTCGTCGAGGCGGCGAAGCGGGCGTACGCCGATCGGCGCAAGGTGAGCGCCGACCCCGATTTCGTCGCGCCCGAGACGGCGCAGCTGCTCGCGCAGCTCCTCGACGGGGCCTACCTGATGCGCCGCAGGCCGCCCGTCGACCCGGAGCGGGCCACGCCGGCGGGCGACATCGCGGCGCCCCTGGGCGCCGTCGCGCAGGAGTCCCCGCAGACGACGCACTTCTCGGTGATCGACGCGCAGGGCAACGCGGTCTCGTGCACGACCACCCTGTCGGCGAGCTTCGGCGCGAGGATCGTGATCCCCGGCACGGGCATCCTGCTCGCCAACGCGATGGGCGCCTTCTCCGAGACGGGGATCAACGCGGTGGCGCCGGGCAAACGCATGGCGAGCTCGATGACGCCCACCCTCGTGAGCCGCGACGACAAGGTCGCGCTCGTCCTCGGATCTCCCGGGGGCGACACGATCCCGAACACCGTCGCGCAGGTCCTCCGCAACCTGGTCGATCACGGGATGACCATCGACGAGGCGGTCCGCCACGCGCGCATCCACCACCAGTGGATGCCGGATCGCGTGCGCGTCGAGCGGCTGACGCCTCCGCCGCAGGCCGCCCTCGACGACCTCGCGCGGCGAGGGCACGTCCTCGTGATGGACCCGATGCCGATCGGCGACGCGAACAACCTCCTCGTCGACGCGGCCGGCGTCGCGTGGGGCTACGCGGACACGCGCGAAGGGGGCAAGGCCGAGGGCGTCAGCGCGCCGGACAAGCTCGACCCGGCGGCGCAGGTCGACGCTCAGCCGTCGAGCGCGCGGTAGCCCGCCGCGCAGGCGACACCGAGCGCGCGGTAGCCCGAGCGCGGGCATCGAGCGCGCGGTAGCCCGCGCCCGAGCGACACCGAGCGCGCAGATCGAGCGCTCGGTGGTCCGCCGCGCGCCTCCGCGTCAGCGCAGCCTGGGGTCGTAGTTGGCCGCGTCGGCGTCGTCGTCCTCCTTGGGGCGCACGACGACGACCGGGCACGGCGCGTTCCGCGCGATCCGATCGGCCGTCGAGCCGCCGAAGAGCCGCTGCAGGGGCGACTGCGGGTGCGTGGCCACGACGATGAGATCGGCGCTGAGCTCTCGGGCGAGCGAGACGATGGCCCGGTCCGGCCGGCCCGTGCGGAAGTGCATCGCCATCAGCCGGGCCTGGCCGTCCGCGAACCGGTGCTGGAGCACGCGGAGCGACGGCGGCGACGACGCGCCCGGCGTCGTCACGTCGCGCACTGCAGGGGCGACCTGCCGCGGGCCGATGACCACCGCGTGGATCTCCGTCTCGCCGCGGAGCGCCGCCAGATCGAAGGCGAAGCGCCACGCCCGCCCGCCCGGCTCGGACAGGTCCATCGCGACCACCACGATGTACGGCTTCACCCGGCGACCCCCGCGCACGCTCGCGCGGGTCTCGCTCGTGGGCGCCGGCTCGTTCACGACAGCCGGCGCGCTGGCAGCGGCGGCCGCGCCGCCAGCGCGCCCCGCCGGCTCGCGGCGCCCAGGCTCGGCCCGCGGGGGAAGCGGCGTCTGGCTGACGGCGTTCGGCTCGCTCGCCCCTGCGGGCAGCGTCTCTGGCGGCGCGTCGCCCGCCGCGTGGGGCGTGCGGGCGAACGACCTGCCCTGATCGGCGCGCGCAGGCGCCGGTGCTTCGGTTGGCATCGCGCCAACGTTTGCCGCGCGCCGCGCGTCCGCAAGCGCCCCGCCCGACGGTACGGGTCGCGCGCGGCGCGGCGCGGCGCGGCGCGCGCAGGCGAGCAGCGCGAGCCGGCCCCCGCGCGCCCGGACCTCCCTGGACCACTCCATCCTTGACGCACCCTCCAGACCTTCGCAGCGTCCCGCCCATGATCCCCCGCTACACTCCTGCTGAATTCGAAGAGCTCTGGTCGCCCGCCACCCGATTCTCGACCTGGCTCGAGGTGGAGCTCGCCGCTTGCGAGGCGATGGAGGCCGAAGGGCTCGTGCCCGCCGGCATCGCGAAGGGGATCCGCGCGAAGCAGCTCTCGCTCGATCCCGCGCGGATCGAGGCGATCGAGCGCACGGTCAAGCACGACGTCATCGCCTTCCTGACGCACGTCGAGGAGCTCGCGGGCGAGGGCGCGCGGTGGCTGCACCGGGGGATGACCTCGAGCGACGTGCTCGACACGAGCCTCGCGGTGCTGCTCGTCCGCGCGACGGACCTGCTCTCGGCGCGGCTCGACAAGCTCTGCAGCGCGCTCGCGCGGCGCGCGGACGAGCACCGGCGCACCCCGATGATCGGCAGGAGCCACGGCATCGCCGCCGAGCCGATCACGTTCGGCCTGGCGCTCGCTGGCCACCTCGCGGAGATGAAGCGCGGCAGGGCGCGCCTGCTCGCGGCGCGCCAGGCGATCGCGGTCGGGAAGATCGCTGGCGCGGTCGGGACGTACGCGCACCTGTCGCCGCGCATCGAGGAGCGCGCGCTCGCCGCCCTGGGCCTGCGCCCCGAGACGGTCTCGACGCAGGTCGTCGCGCGCGACCGCCACGCCGAGCTCTTCACCGCGCTCTCGCTCATCGCGGCGGGCATCGAGCGGCTCGCGACCAACGTGCGGCACTGGCAGCGCACCGAGGTCCGCGAGGCGGAGGAGCGCTTCACCGTGGGCCAGAAGGGCTCGAGCGCGATGCCCCACAAGCGCAACCCCATCCTCAGCGAGAACCTGTGCGGCCTCGCGCGCATCGTGCGCGCGGCCGTGATCCCGGCGCTCGAAAACGTGCCGCTGTGGCACGAGCGCGACATCTCGCACTCGTCGGTCGAGCGGATGATCGCGCCCGACGCGACCTCGACGCTCGGGTTCATGCTCGACCGCGCCGCCGGGCTCGTGGAGGGGCTGGTCGTCTACCCCGAGAAGCTGCGCCAGAACCTCGACAGCACGGGCGAGCTCTTCTTCAGCGAGGCGGTGCTCCTGGCGCTCGTCCAGAAGGGCAGGCCGCGGCAGGCGGCCTACGAGCTGGTGCAGCGCTGCGCGATGCGCGCGATCGCGGGCGAGGGGCGCTTCCGCGACAACCTCGACGCCGACGCCGACGTCGCGGCGCTGCTCGCCCCGGACGAAATCGCGCGCTGCTTCGACCTCGACCACGCGCTCTCGCACGTGGACACGATCATCGATCGCGCGCTCCGCGACTGACCTGCGGCGTTGACCTGCGCGGGCCGGTTTGACAGGCTCGCCCCGTCATGGCCGCACCCACACCTGTCCGCTCGCGCTGGCGCCGGCTCGCGGCGCTCGCGCCGCTCGCGGCGCTCGCCGCCTGCAGCGGGAGCGCCTCGGCGCCGCGTCCTTCTCTCGGCGCGGCGCCCCCTCAGGCCGCGGCGCCCCCTCAGGCTGTGGCGAGCGCCGAGCCCGCGCGGCCAGCGGAGGCGCCGCGCGAGCCGTTCACCGCGCTGCGCGATCGGATCCTGCGCGAGTGGGTCGCGGACGAGCCGGCCTTCGCGCGCTCGCGCGGGCTGCACGAGCAGGACGGCAAGGTCTCCGACTACGCCGCCGCGGCGATAGAGCGGCGGCTCGCGCGCCTCGAGCGCGACCGCGCGGCGCTCGCCGCCGTCGACGCCGCGGCGCTCTCCCCGGACGAGGCGCTCGACCGCGCGCTGCTCCTCCAGCAGATCGACCTCAAGATCTTCACTGGGAGGGACGTCGAGGAGTGGCGCCGGCGGCCGCAGTTCTACGGCGATCTGTTCGGCGTGAACCACTACCTCGATCGCGCGTACGCGCCGCTGCCCGAGCGCGCGCGGCGCCTCCTCGAGCACGAGAAGGCGGCGCTGGCCCAGGCGCCGCGCGTCCTCGAGAACCTCGTGAGCCCGATGCCGAAGCCGGTGATCGAGGTCGCCGTGAAGATCTTCCGGGGCTACGCCGAGTACCTGCGCGGCGACGTCGTCAAGCTGCTCAAGGGCGTGGGCGACCCAGCGTTCCAGGCCGATTTCGAGAAGACGAACGCCGCGCTCGCCGACGCGGCGGAGAAGCTCGCCGAGCACCTCGCGAAGGTCGAGCTGCCGAAGGGCGACGCGAGCCATGTGCTCGGGGAGGCGCGGTACCGGAAGCTCCTCCTCGCGCAGGAGGGGCTCTCGATGCCGCTCGCCGAGTTCAAGAAGATGGGCGAGGACGACCTCGCGGCGAACAAGGCGGCGTACCAGGAGCTCGCCAGGAAGGTGAAGACCTCCCGGCCGAAGGCGGAGCAGCTCCTCGCCGAGGCGACGCGGATGATGGAGTCGGCGCGCAAGTTCCTCGTCGACAAGGAGATCGTGAGCCTCCCGTCCGACGAGCGGGCGATCGTGAAGGAGACGCCGCCCTACATGCGCTGGAACGCCGCCTTCCTCGACGCGCCGGGGCCGTTCGAGCGGAAGGGGCTCGAGGCGTTCTACTACATCACGAAGCCGGACCCCTCGTGGCCCCGGAAGGAGCAGGAGGAGTACGTGATGCCGCGGGGCACGCTGCTCTCGACGACCGTGCACGAGGTCTACCCGGGGCACTTCGTCCAGGGCCTGTGGGGGAACCGGGCGCCGACGGAGACGCAGAAGATGTTCGGGAGCTACTCGTTCGTGGAGGGCTGGGCCCACTACGTCGAGCAGATGATGATCGAGCAGGGGTTCGGCAAGGAGGACCCGCAGAGTCGCCTCGGCCAGCTCGCGGACGCGCTGCTGCGCAACTGCCGGGTGGTCGTGTCGCTCGGGGTGCATGCGGAGGGCATGAGCCTCGACGAGGCCGAGCGCCGCTTCGTCGACGACTGCTTCCAGGACCGCGCGACGGCGCGGGAGCAGGCGGTGCGCGCGACGTTCGACCCCGGCTACTTCGCCTACACGCTCGGCAAGCTCCAGATCCTGAAGCTCCGCGAGGAGGCGAAGGCGGCCCTGGGCCCGGCGTTCTCGCTGCGCCGCTTCCACGACGCGCTCCTCTCGCACGGCTCGCCGCCGCTGCCGCTCGTCCGCGAGCGCGTGCTCGCCGAGCTCAGGGCGCCGATGAGGAAGCAGCCTTTATAAAGGCCCCGCTCTACAGCGGTTTCCGCCCGCCTCTGCACCAGAGCAGAACGGCGGTCTCCCGCACAGGAGACGGGCCCAGATCGGCGTTTTCGGCGCGCAAGCGCACTCCGGTGCGCTGAGCACCGAAAACGTCGAGGTGGGCCCGTCTCCGAAGCGGGTGACCGTCGCTCAAGGTGCCCAGCGCGTCGGCCGCGCCTTCAGCGTGCGCACGTCCATCGCGTTGCACCACACCTCGAAGCGGTCGCGCGGCACGCCGCGGAAGCGCAGGTCGTCGAGGCCCTCCGCGAGCGGCACGTCGGTCCGGAGCGTCGCCAGCGTCCGGTAGAGCAGCGCGTCCTCCCGCTGCTCGACAAGCGCGCGCGCGATCCGGTCCGCGCCGCGCATCGCCACCGACCACGCGGCCGGGTCGTCCGGGATCTGCTCGATGTGGCCGTAAGCGCCGAGCAGCGCGGCCGCCGTCCGCTCGCCGATGCCTGCCAGGCCAGGGATGCCGTCGGCGTCGTCCCCCGTGAGCGCGAGGAAGTCCGGGATGCTCGCCGGCGCCACGCCCCGCGCGGCGCGCATCGCCGCCTCGTCGACGACCTTCTCCTTCCGGCGGTCGACCTGCACGACCCGATCGCCGGCAAGGCACTGCCCGAAGTCCTTGTCCGGGCTGAGGATGCGCACCTGCTCCACCGCGCCCCGGAACCGCGCCGCCGCCGTCGCGAGCGCGTCGTCCGCCTCGAACGCGTCCATCGACCAGACGACGACCCCGAGCGCGCGCACCGCCTCCTCGACCGGATCGAACTGCTGGCGCAGCGCGGGATCCATCCCGTCGTCGCTCTTGTACCCGGCGAACAGGTCGTTCCTGAACGAGCGGATCGGGTTGTCGAACGCGACGGCGAGGTGCGTGACCTCCTCGTCTGCGTGGTGCAGGAGCGCGAGGAGCGAGGCGACGACGCCCACCGTCGCCTTCGCGTCCCAGCCGCCGGGCGCGCGGTGCTCGGGCCGCTTGGAGTAGTGGGCGCGGAAGAGCTCGTAGGTGCCGTCGATGAGGTGCAGCCGCAGGGTGGCTCCTCCGCGGGCGCGCTAGGCCGTCACGTCGGCCATGAAGATCGGCGGGGTGTGCAGGGCCAGGATCTCCGGCGCGGGCGGGGCCGACTGCTTCGCCATCCGCAGCGCCTCGTCCATCGTGCGCGCCGTCTCCCAGCCGAGCAGCTGCGGGATGTACTCGTTGTCGGCGCCGACCACGATCATCCGACCGATGTGCTGCCGCCCCGCCTCGCCCCAGTACCACATGAAGAACGGGTGGGTCGGGTGGTACGCGTGCCCGAAGCGGTACATCTCGATGTACGCGGGGTTCTCGGAGAACTTCTTCTCGTACCGCTTGTGCAGCTCCATCGCGTCCCGCGTCTCCGGCAGGAGCCGGTGCACGAACTCGATGTACGGGGCGTGGTGCTCGTTGTCGAACAGGTCGGTGCAGGGGTGGAGGATGATCATCGTCCCCCCCTTCTTGAGCATCGGCGCGCCGCGGTAGAGGTTGAACAGGTAGCCGTTCGCCATCACCTGCACGAGCAGCGGGTTCAGGAACGAGTTCACGTTGTACGGGCTGATGTACGGGATGCCCGTGATCAGGATGTCGGCCTGGCCCGTGACCGGGACGAGGTACTGGTCGAAGCTGCGCTTCAGCGTGTGCTCGTGGACGGCCTCGGTCTCGCCGGCGAACACCCCGGTCACCCCGAACGGCGAGGGGACGCGCTGGAAGATCGCCTGGCGCGCGGGCTGCGGCACCTTGGAGAGCGTGAAGCGGAGGGCGCGCAGCGCGCTCTTCTCGCCCGCGCTCAGGTCGTCCTCGTTCTTCGCGAGGAACTCGAGCGGGCGATCGAACATGCGGTTGTTGATCGTCGTCTCGATCGTGAAGACGTTGAGCTTCTTGTTGGCCAGCCGGCCCATGCGCTCGACGCTCGTGTGCAGCGCGGAGCTCTTCGGATCCATGTACGAGTAGCAGTCGCGCATCACCCGCGGGTTGTGGTGCGCGCGCAGGCTCCGGTACCCGCACAGGCCGACGGCGACCGACTTGTGCCCGCCGTCCATCGGCACGAGGTTGAGGTTCACGTAGATCACGAGGTCGCTGTCGACCGCGCGCTTGTTGAGCTCGACCTCCTCGCCGACGTCGGTCGTGCCGACGTACTTCATGTTGGCGGCGTTCTCGGCGTCGTGGTTGTAGAGCCTCTTCGGCCAGTAGGCGTTGAAGATCCGGTCGCCGACGATGTGGCGGACCTCCCAGTCCTTCATCCGCCGGTGGACGCTCGTGGCGATGATGATCTCCACGTCGTCGACGCCGTAGTCGGCGAGCAGATCGAGCACGATCGTGAGCACCCGCTCGCGGATGTCGGGGCGCTTCATCTGCGGCAGCGGCAGCGAGATGTCGTCCACCGCGATCGTGACCTTCATCCCCGGGCGGAGCTTCGCGTAGAGCGGCTCCGAGTTGTACGGGTGGTTGATCGCGTAGCGGATCGCGGCGTCGACGTCCTTCAGCGGCTCGATGGGCGGCTTCGCGTAGAGCACCCGGGTGCCGGTGGGCAGGTCGACCTCGACCAGCTGGTCGCCTGAGAAGAGCACCCGGGGGGCGCTGCGGCTGTCTAGCGTGACGACGCAAGGATGGCTCATGGGACCTTCAGAGCAGGGGGTGCGACGTGTTGGGCTGGGTGGTGGCCTCCCGCCGCCGGCGGGGGGAGGCAGGGGTCATGCGGCGAGGTGGAGGATCGGCCAGTGGTACGCCTGCGCCAGCATCTTGAGCTTGCGGTCCGGGTTCACCGCCGCCGGGTAGCCGACGACCGAGAGCATCGGGACATCCGAGTAGCTGTCCGAGTAGGCGAAGCACTCGTCGAGGTCGTGCCCGTGCGCGTGGGCGTGCTCGCGGATGAGCCGCGCCTTCTCGGGCCCGGCCACCACCGGGCGCAGGAGCTTGCCCGTCGCGAACCGATCCTTCACCTCGAGGCGGTTCGCGATGATGCCCGTCGCGCCGAGGTGATCGGCGAGCAGCTGCATCAGGAAATCCAGCGCGCCGGAGATGAGGACGACGTCGTGCCCCTTGTCGAGGCTGCACTTCACGAGGTCCCGCGCCTTCGCGTAGATCGCCGGCTTGAGCACCTTCGCGAACGCCTCCTCCGCGAGCGCCACGAGGCGATCCTCGGAGACGCCCTCGAACGAGCTGAAGAGCAGCTCGTTGAAGAGGCGCCGATCCTGGAGCTCCGCCATCGCCATCCAGGGCGCCTTCACGATCGCGCGGCCGAGCTTCGCCAGGCTGTGCATCGGCGTCGGCTGGTTCAGCATGTAGAACACCGTCGGGTGCACGAGGTTGGTCGTGACCAGGGTGCCGTCTACGTCGAAGTAGCTCGCCGGCATGCGGGGCAAATCTCCCTGCATGCCGTTTGAGTCAAGATCGAGCTGCCGCGAACCGGTATTCGCAGGCGATCGTCACGCCGCGTCGAGGTGCCACGCCGCGTCGATGGGCTCGTGCAGGTCGTCGGGCCGTCACGCGGCGAACAGGCGCTCGTACCGGTCGTCGAGGTCGACGCCGCCGTCGGTGTCTCCCCGGTCCACCGGGTTGATCCCGCAGTACTCGACGCTCGCCAGGTGGCGCCAGCGCCCGGCGCGCTCGGGCTCGTCGGGCAGCACCGGCGTCGTGCACGGGAAGCAGCCGATGGTGCGGAAGCCCATCCCGTGCAGCGGGTTCTCGAGCGCGTCCTCGTGCGCGGCGAAGTACGCGTCGAGCTCCTCGCCGGTCAGCGACGCGAAGGGGTGGACGCGGAGCGTGTTGTTCGCGGGGTCGAGGCCGAACGGCGCGACCTTGGCGCGGGCGCCGCCCTCGCCCCGCCGCAGCGCCGCGACGAGCGCGTCGTAGCGGCCCCGGATGGCGCTCAGCGGGGCCGATTTGCGGAGGTCGCAGCAGCGCTCCTGGCCCTCCTTCGAGAGGTAGAGCAGCCCTTCCTCGCGCGTCTGCTGCGCGAAGCTGCGCTCGGGCGAGAGCGTGACGACGCGCAGGTTCGGGTGGGTCCGCGCGAGCGCGTCGCGCGTGGCGAGCGTCTCGGCGTGGAGCACGCCGGTGTCGACGAAGACCACGTCGAAGGAGAGCCCGGCGCGGTCGGCCATGTGGCAGAGCGCGGTCCCGGCGCGCTGCATGCTGCTCATGATGGCCGCGCGCGGGCCGAAGGACTCGCGGACGAAGCGGAGGAGCTCGACGGGGGACGCGCCCTGGAAGCGTCGGTTCAGCGGCTCGAGGTGTCGCTCGGTGATGCGCATGAGCGATGCATAGCAGAGCCCGTTTCCTTGATCCGGGTTGCCTTCGCCTGAGCTTGCGCGTAACTCCGCTGGCGAGGAATGACCAGCGTCTATCAAGCCTCAAAAGCGGGCGGGCTCGGCCAGGACCTGCCGGAGCTCGAGCGCCGGCGCTTCCTGTTCGTGACCGGCAAGGGAGGGGTCGGGAAGACGACGATCTCGGGCGCCCTCGCCCTCGCCTTCGCCGCCCGCGGCAAGCGCGTCCTCGTCGCGATGTGCCACACGAAGGAGCGGCTCTCCGCCATCCTCGGCTCGAAGCCGATCGGCCCGGAGGTCATCCAGGTCGCCGAGCGCGTGTCGGCGGTGAACATCGCGCCGGACAGGGCCCTCCGGGAGTACGGCGAGATGGTCCTGAAGATGCGCGCCGCGGCCGATCTCGTCTTCGACAACAAGTACACGCGCACCTTCTTCCGCGCGGTGCCCGGGCTGTTCGAGTGGGCGATGCTCGGCAAGGCGTGGTTCCACACGACGGAGCTGCTCCCGGACGGCTCGAACCGCTTCGACGTGGTCCTGCTCGACGCGCCCGCGACGGGGCACGGGGTGGACATGCTGCGGGTGCCGAAGGTGATCCTCGACGTGGCGCCGCCGGGCATCCTGCGCCGGGACGCCGAGGCGGCGTGGGCGATGTTCAGGGATCCCGCGCGGAGCGGGGTCGTCGTCGTGACGCTCCCGGAGGAGATGCCGGCGACCGAGACCGTCGAGCTCGTGGCGGAGGTCCGGGGCGACCTTGGCCTGCCCGTCCACCGGGTGATCATCAACGGCGTGCTGCCGGCGCTGTTCTCGCCCGAGGAGCAGCGGGCGCTCCTCGTCGACCCGGCGCGCCTCGACATCCAGGCGCCGGCGCGCGCCGCGGACACCGTCGAGAGCGCCTTCGTGGCCGGCGCGCGGCGGGCGATGCGCGAGTCGGTGCAGCGCGAGAGCCTGGCCCGCCTGCGCCGCGATCTCGACCTGCCCACCGTGATGCTGCCGTTCCTCTTCGACGAGGCCTCGACGGCCGCCGGCACGCGGATGCTGGCCGAGCGGCTCTGACGGAGGCCGATGCCGGCGCCCCTGCTGCGAGCGAGCCCGCTGCTCCGCGACGGACGCGCGCTGCTCGACGCCGATCGCCTCGTCCACGCGGGGGTCGCCGACCGGCGCGCGAGCTTCGAGCTCGCCTTCGCCGCGATGCCGCCCCACACGGGTTTTCTCGTGGTCGCGGGGGTCGAGGCGGCGCTCGAGGCGCTCGCGGGGGACGGAGCCCGCTTCGACGCGGCGGCGGTCTCGGCGGCGCGCGCGGCGTGCGGCCTGAGCGACGCGCTCGAGGAGCGGCTCGCCGGCGCGCCGCTCTCGGTCGACATCGACGCGATGCCCGACGGGACGATCGCCTTCCCGGGGACGCCCGTTGCCTCGGTCGAGGGGCCGTTCGTCGAGGCGCTGCTCGTGGGCGCGCTGCTCGCTCCGGCGCTCCGCCGCGGCACGGCCGCGGCGACGCGGGCAGCGCGGCTCCACATCGCGGCGGGCGGCGGCGACATCGTCGACGGGTCGTCGGCGAGCGTGCCGTTCGCCGACGAGGCGCTCGCGCTCGCCCGCGCGGCGCACGTGGGCGGCGCCGTGGCGACGACGAGCGCGCTCGCGGCCACGGCGCTCGGCATCCCGTTCCGCTGCGAGGCGGGGATCGACCTCGGCGAGCTCGCGCCGCCGCCGTCCCCGCTCGAGGGCCGCTGGCCCTGGTACGCCGATCCGATGGTCGACCTCGGGGGCGATGACGAGGAGGCGCTGCTCCTCGAGGCGAGGCGCGTGCGCACGAGCGCGGGCGGCTGGGTCGCGTCGGGGCTCGGGGAGGCCGTCGAGGGGCTGCCGGTGGCGCGCTGCGAGCTCGTGGCGCTCGAGGAGGCGGGGGCGTGGGCGCTCCGGCAGGGCACGAGCGATCGCGGGGACGTGATCGCGGGGCGGAAGATGGTGGCGCGCTACTACGACGAGGCGGGGCGCGCGGCCTTCGACGTGATCCACCTCGCGCACGAGCGGATGCTTGCGCCGCGCGCGCTCGGGGTCGCGAGGCTCGCCCCGCTCGCGCGCGCGGCGATGCGCGGCGGGCGCGCGCTCGAGTCGCCGGAGCCGGCGAGCGCCGGGCGCGAGCGCTCCCTGGCGGCGCGCCAGCTGCTGCCGGACGCGGTCGCGCTCCTGCGCGCGCCGGCGAGGTACCCGGTGCAGCTCTCGCCGGCGCTGATCGCGCTGCGGGAGCCGGATCCGCCGGGGGGGCTGCGGTAGTCTCCTGGTGAGCTCGAGGTCTCGATGAGCTGACCGGCCCCGGGGAGAGAGCTCGTCGGGGTCCGCGGCCTGGCCCTCTGCTTCATCGACTACGCTGCCGAGCTCCCGTACTTCAGAGAGGAGGTCCTGCCCCGCCTTGTCGATATGGGCGTCCGCCGGCCTGGCTGATCACTCGGAGACCTTGATCAGCAGCTTTCCGATCTTGTTCGGCTGGAAGAGCATCGCGAGCGCATCCGGGGCGTTCTCGAGGCCTTCCACCACGCGCTCGCGCCAGGTGATCTTGCCCTCCTTGATCCAGCCGTGGATCTTCTCGAAGGCCTCGGGGAAGCGCGCTTGATGATCGAGGATGACGAAGCCTTGCAACCGGAGCCGCTGCATCAGTATCAGCGGGAAGCGCACAGGGCCCGGGCGGGGCTGCTTGTCGTTGTACGTCGAGATGAGGCCGCAGATCGTGACCCTTCCGAAGAGGTTCATCTTGTCGAGCACGGTGTCCAGGATGTCGCCGCCTGCGTTCTCGAAATCGATGTCGACACCGTCCGGACAGGCGCGGTCGAGCGCCGCCGCGACATCCTCGGTGCGGTAATTGATGCAGGCGTCGAAGCCGAGCTCCTCGGTCACATAGCGGCACCCGGCGTCGCTGCCGGCGATGCCCACCACGCGACAGCCCGCGATCTTGCCCATCTGGCCGACCAGGGAGCCCACGGAGCCGGCGGCGGCGGACACGACGATGGTCTCGCCGGGCCTCGGCTGCGCGATATCGAAGAGGCCGACATAAGCGGTGAAGCCGCCGGCCACGTGAAGTGGGCAGAGGAAGGCGCCGAGCGGGACGTCCAGCGCGGGCAAGCGCGTGAGGGCGAGGTCGCCGGGAGCCGCGACGTTGTAGTCCTGCCAGCCGAGGAGGCCGGAGACGAGGTCTCCTGCGCCATAGTCGGGGTGACGGGAGCGCTCGACGACGCCGACGCCGAGCGCGCGCATCACCTCGCCCTGGTTCACGGGCGGCATGTATTGCTTCATGTCGCTCATCCAGAGCCGGTTCGTCGGATCGACGGACAGGTAGCGCGTGCGGACGAGGACTTCGCCGTCGCCAGGCTCCCGGACCGGCGCCTCGCGGAGCTCGAAATGGCTGCGGTCCGGCGGGCCCTCGGGGCGCGCCTTCAGGATGTAGTGGCGGTTGGAGAGGGACGAGGTGCTCATGAGGCGAAGCTAGACGCCCGGGGGCCGCACCGGAAGGTGCAACCCGACCCGGCGGAAGAGGTGTAGGCCGAGGACGTGTGGGGGCCGGTGGCGAGTTGAACTCGCATACCAGCGGTTCAATCGATGCAATCCAGAGCGGATACCGGGCGCGTCATGCCCCCATAGCAGCGGCGAGGACGGGCGGCAGGGCCCCGGCGAGGGCGCCTCAAGCGCCGGCACGCACGCCGACCGTCATGGTCTGCGCGCCGAGCGGGAACCACGCGAGCCAGGGCTCGAGCGGCCGCAAGGGCGCGAGCGGCCGCGGGAAGAACAGCACGTAGTCCTGCCGCACCGAGGCAAGCGCGCCAGCGAGCAGCGCGCGCACCTCGCGTGGCGGAAGCAGGATGGCGTCGTCGTCGAACGGACACAGCCGCACCGCTCGCCGCGTGAGCGGGTTGTACGGGTTGTGCTCGAAGACGAACAGGCGCCCACCCGGCTTGAGCTTGGCCGCAACCGCCTGCACCAGCCTGGAGCGCTCGGGCGGCGGAACGTGGTGCAACACGCCCGACAGCACGGCCGCGTCGAACCGCTCGCTCGGGATGGCGGCCTCCTCGCCGTACACGGTCGCGCTCGGAGCCTGCTCGCGCGCAAGCTTGGCGCTCTCCGCCGACGGATCGAAGGCGCCGACGAAGGCGAAGCGACCGCAGAGCAAGCGCGTGAGGCTGCCGGTGCCGCAGCCGTAGTCGAGCACGCTGTGCGCGCTGGACACGCCGGCCCGCGCCAGGCACCCGAGCTTGTGCTCGGCGAAGTACTCGGGCCCTTCCCCGCTCAGGCGCACGCTCCGCTGGTGCGCCTCGCGGTAGGTGGGGGCGTAGTGATCGAACTTTTCGACTTCGGAGGCGCGATCGAGCGACACGCCGGTCACCGTAACATCCGCGCCGCCGCGCCGCAGCATCGCGGCACGTGGAGGGCAGCGGTCCTCCGTCGCGGCTCACATGTCGAGCAAGAGCTGCGTCAGGATGTAGTTCGTGACGAGCACGGTGACGCAGCTCTCGACGACCGCGCGCGTGGTCGCGACGCCGACGCCGCGCGCGCCGCCCGAGGCGTAGAAGCCGTGGCGGCACGAGACCGACGAGACGATGAAGCCGAAGACGCACGCCTTGATGAGCCCCATGGAGATGTCCTTGGGGAGGGCGAAGTCGCGGATGCTCTGGAAGAACGCCCCCTCGTCGCCGCCGAGCCAGAGCACGGCGACGAGGTACGAGCCGCACATGCCGACGCTCGTGTACAGGATGCAGAGCAGCGGCAGCATCACCGTCGCGGCGAAGAGCCGGGGCGAGAGCAGGTACTGCACGGGGCTCACGCCCATCGTCGCGATCGCGTCGATCTGCTCGGTGACGCGCATGTTGCCGAGCTCCGCGGCCATCGCGCTGCCGGCGCGGGCGGTGACCATGATCGCGGAGAAGACCGGCGCGAGCTCGCGGGCCAGCGAGACCGCGACGAGGCCGCCGACGCGGCCCTCGGCGCTGAACGCGCGCAGCGCGTAGGACGTCTGCAGCGTGACGACCATGCCGCTGAAGACGCCGGTCAGGCCGACGATGAAGACCGACTGCGCGCCCATGAAGTCCATCGCCGCGAGGAACTGGGCGGGGCGGAACGGCGGGCGCACGAGCCAGACGATCGTCTGGAAGGTGAGCGTGACGATGTTGCCGATGTTGTCGAGGAACGCGAGGACCGGCTCCAGCGCCCTGTCGAGCAGCTGGCCGCGGCTGGTCTCAGCGCCTTCCTTCACGGTGCGCTCTTGTACCACGCAACGCCGCCGCGCACGGGGCCGGGCTCGCGACGACCCCGCGCGCCCGCTCGCCCGCGCCGCGGCGCGCGCTTCGCGCCGGCGCGTGGCCGGGGAGGGCCGCCCGGCGGGCGGGCGCACGGCCTGATGGGCTTTCGCGGTGGCAGGTGGGGGTGCCGCCGGAGAGGTGCCCGCTGCGCCGACTCCGGGAGGCCACACGGGGTAGGGCTGCGCCGCGGTGGTGCCTTCGCACCATGAGGCGGTGCCTGGCTGCGTCATGGTAGAGGCGTGGCACCGGCAAGAGGCGCGGAAGGACACGATCCTCTCAGCGCTCAACTTGCCCAAGGCGGCGGCCAGCGGACCCAGCGATCCCGGCGAAAACCGCTAGCTCCCCGGGTTTCCACCGCGTATCACCCATCGAGCCTCGATGCGAATCGACGAGATCCGGTTGATCAACTTCCGCGCCTTCGAGCGGTTCGCGCTGCATCTGGAGCCGCGGCTCACGGTGCTCGTCGGCCGCAACGGGACGGGCAAGACGACCGTGCTCGAAGGGCTGGCAGTGGCGCTGGGCGCGTGGCTGAGCTTCTTCAACGCGAGCCGGGACGACCGCCCGATCGCGAAGTCGGCAGCGCGCTTTGTTACCACGATGCACGGCGGCGTCCCGAGCATGGCGACGTGCTACCCGGTGCGCGTCGAAGCGAGCGGTGAAACCCCGCTGGGCCACGTGGCGTGGGCGAGGGAGCTTCGCGGCGCAGACAGCCGCACGACGACGGGCGTCACCAAGTCCGGTCGGGAAGGTCCGCTGGAGGCGACCCGGTTCATGCCTCGTGGCATCGAGGATGCGATATCGGGCGCCGAGCCCATCGCGCTCCCGGTGCTCGCCTACTACGGAACAGGTCGGCTGTGGCACCACAAGCGGGACAGGAACCCCGAGAGGGCGGGCTTGAAGTCCAGGCTTCAAGGCTACCGGGCCTCGCTCGAGGCCGCGTCCGACCAGAAGGGGTTCGAGGCCTGGATGGCTTGGCGCGAGGAGGATCGCGTCCAGCGCCTCGCGCGGGCCGCGGAGGAAGGGCGCCCGCTCTCCGAGGTGCGAAGCCCCGAACTGGAGGGGGTGAGCGCGGCGGCGTGCGCTTGCCTCGAGGGAGCTCGCCGGATCTATTACAGCGCCAACCACCAGGAACTGCGCGTCGACTTCCTGGATGGCTCCTCCCTCCCCTTCGGGGCTCTCTCCGATGGCCAGCGGAACCTCATCGCGGTGGCGGCAGACATCGCGTGGCGCGCGACGCAGCTCAACCCGCAGCTCGGCGCCGAAGCACCGGCGCGGGCCACGGGCGTCGTGCTCATCGACGAGGTAGATCTCCACCTCCACCCCGCGTGGCAATGGCGCGTGCTCGACGATCTTCTTCGCGCGTTCCCCGGCATCCAGTTCGTCGTGACGACGCACTCGCCTCAGGTGATGTCGGCGGCCCCGCGCGGATCGGTGCGTCTCCTCGACCCGGATCACCAGGCGCACCGGGTCGAGAGGATCGCGGGAAAGGACACCAACACCATCCTGGAGGACATCCTCGGTGCCCCGTCGCGCCTGAAGGAGACGCAGGACAAGCTCGACGAGCTCGCGCGGTTGATCGACGACGGCCAGCTCGAGGCAGCGAAGGCGCTGCTGGCGGAGCTATCGAGCCTCCTCGGCGAGGACGACGCTCAGATCGTCACCGCGCGGTGGGAGATCTCCATGGCGGAGACCGGAAATGCGCCGGATTGAGAAGGCCCGCGAGCCCGCGTGCCTGGCCGACCTCCGGGGCACCCCTGGCGCAGCCTGGAGCTCGGTGCATGGAACACAGCGGCAGCAGATGCGGGAGCACGCGTTCAAGGAGCAGCATGGGCTCTGCGCGTACTGCATGTCCCCGCTGCCGGGACCGCCGAGCGCCGAGGGCATGAAGATCGAGCACTTCGAGACCCGCGCGCTGTCGCCGGAGCTGGTCTTCGACTGGGACAATCTGCTCGGGGTCTGTTTGGGCGACGTGGGCATCCGCGAGGGCGGAGGAGAGCACCGCAAGCGCTATCACTGCGACACCTACCGCGGACATCTCCCGAGAGAGGAGCAGCGGATCGAGCTGAACCCGGCGGCGTCTCCGCCCGACGTCAGTTCGATGTTCTCGTATACGAACCAGGGGGAGATGCGACCCGCCGAGGGCCTGGAGCCCGCGATGCGCGCCAGCGTCGAAGCGCAGATCGAGCGTCTGAACCTCAACATCGCTCGTCTTCGACGGAACCGGAGGGACGTGATCGGTGCCCTCCGGTCTCAATTCCAAAAGAAGGCGCCGCGGGCCGCACGCGTGAAGGAGTTGCTGGAGCTTGCATCGACTCCGGATGGGACCGGTCTCTTGCCGCCCTACTGCCAGGCTGCTGCCTACTACCTGGAAAAGAAGCTCCGGCAGCTCGGCTGAAGCGGCGCATGCGGATCGACCTTGTCGAACGCGCGTCGCGCCTTCGACTCACGCAGCAGTCGCTTCCACCGAGCCGCTCGCCTGCGGCACGTCGCCATGGCGAGCGGAGCCTACAGGGGCCGCTCCCCCTCCAGCGCCGCGAGCACCTCGCCGCTCCGCGCGCCGGTCGCCCTGATCTCGGCGGCGCGGCCGGGCGCGGCCGGGTCCTCGGGGGCGGCGAGGTGGATCAGGAGCGCGTCGCCCCCGAGCGCCTCCACGAACGGCTCGCCCCACTCCACCACGACGAGCGCGCCCTCCGCGCGGCGCTCGCGCAGCCCGAGCTGGGCGAGCTCCGCGGCCGCGTCGTCGCGCGCGCCCCCCGCGGAGGACGCGCCCCCGAGGCGGTAGGCGTCGGCGTGCGCGATGGGGACGCGGCCCTCGTGCTCGTGGACGAGCGTGAACGTCGGGCTGGTGATCGGGAGCGCCGGCGGGACGCCGAGCGCCCGGCAGAGGGCGCGGGCGAAGAACGTCTTCCCGGCGCCGAGATCGCCGGCGAGGACGACCAGATCGCCGCCCGCGAGGCGCGCGGCGAGCGCCCGTGCCAGGCGGATGGTGCTGCGGCGGCTCGGCAGCTCGATGCGCATGCGTCAGAACCGGGCCCCGGCGCCGAGCGTCGCGCCGACCAGCAACAGGGAGCCGCCCCCCGTGGGAACCCACCGGAGGTTGCCGAGCTGGGCCTCGAGCTGCACCGAGGGGCTCAGCGCGAGCGCGACGTCGAGCGACGCCCCGAGCACCGGGTGGACCTCGAGGTCGCCGTGGTACGTCGTGAGATCGGGGCCCACGGCGCCGGGGGCGGACCTGAAGAACGCGCCCGCGCGGAGCGACGGGCCGAGGTGGAGCGGGAACGCGCGCCAGGCCCCGTCGTGCGGCGTCAGGCTGGGCGTCAGCAGCAGGCGCGCGCCGCCCTCGATCCAGCCGGCGAAGGGGCCGGCCAGGTTGCCGCCGCCGCCGGCGAACAGCTCGAGCCCGCGGTCGCCGGGCGCATAGGCCACGCGCGCCTCCCCGACCAGCGAGGCCGCGCTGCCGCTCGCGCCCGGGAGGCGCGCCGCCGCGACGGCCAGCCCGAGCGACGCGGAGAGGGCGACCCGGCGCCCGCCCGAGTACGCCGGCCAACCGCGCTCCGGCCCGAGGGGATACGCCATCAGCACCTCCTTCGCGGGCGGCGCGGGCGGCGGCGCCGGCACGGGGGGCAGCACGATCGCCCCGCCCGCGGACGGAGGCGGGGGCGCGCTCGCCGGAGCGGAGCGCGCGGCGCGCTCCCAGGGGAGCTCGCCGGCGCCGACGCCCTCCGGGCGGAGCAGGACCGCCAGCATCTCCTGCGTCTGCCGGGCCTCTTTACCCCGGTCGACCTCCCTGGCGACCGACTCGACCCGGCCCGTCGAGGCGAGGTACGCGGTGAGCTCGATCCGGGTGGTCGTGACCGCAGGATCGACGGTGCCGGTCAGGACCCAGTCCGTGCCCGTCCGCGCGCCCACCGCGCGGTACTCGTCCGCGCTGTCGGCGACGCCATCGGCGACGTCCTTGAGCGCGGCAGCGACCGCGCCGTCCGGCGCCGTGGTGTGGCCGAGGGCGGCGAGCCCGCGCGCGACCTCGGCCTGGGCGGCGCTCCGGGCGGCCTCGTCGGTGCCCCCGCGCGTGGGGAGCAACGCCACCCGATCGGCGAGCGCGGCAGGGGCGATCGCCAGGAGCGCGGCGGCGGCGGCACAGGAGAGGGCTCGGCGGATCATGCGGCGCCATGCTACGCCCGCCGGCAGGCCGGAGCAGCCCCGGGGCGACGCGCCGGCACGGTCTCCACGCGCGGCCTCGCGCGTCGTGCCCCGCGCTGGCCGGGCGCCGGCCACGTGAGCCGCGTCATTCACCGCGCTTTCGCCCCGCTCATCGCGCTTTCCCGCTCTCGCGGTGGCCGATCACCCGCGGCAGCACGCGCCGCCCGCCGAAGCCGTCCGCCGCCGTCGTCCAGAGCTCCGCCGTCGCGGTGCTCATGGCGCTCGCGGCAGCGAGGCGCCGCGCCTTCACCTCCGCCGGGTCCTCGGTGCCCGTCTTCGGCAGCCGCTGCACGCCGGCCCAGGCGAGCACGCCGGCGTCGCGCCCGAGCGCCGCCCAGAAGCTCGGCGGCGACGGATGGGTGGCGAGCCACGCCGCGAGCGCGGCCGCCGCTCCCGAGTCAGGCGTCGCCCTGGGATCGCCCGCGCCCGGCGGAGGCTGCGCGCCGGAGGGCGCCGCGAGGAGCGGGAAGAGCCCCGCCGTCGCGACGAGCGATCCCGGCGGCGGCGCGACGGCCGCCTCGAAGGCGAGCGCGATCGTCACCGAGCGGGGAGCCGCGCGGAGCGCCTGGTCCGCGCAGCGCGCGTCGCCGGCGAGGATCATCCCGCGGATGGCCGGGGGCCGGAGAGCGCGCGCGTCGAAGGTCCCGTCGCAGGGCAGCGCCAGCGCGATGCCGCGCTCGGCCAGCGGCGCGGCCCCGGCGGCGCCCGCCGTCGCGGCCCCGGTAGCGCCCGCCGGCGTGGCCCCCGCAGCGCCCGCCGGCGCGGGGGCCGCGTCCTTCCGGACCTCGGCATCGCCGCCCACGAGCGCCACCGGCTTCGCTCCCCGCTCCGCGAGCGCGGCGGCGAGCACCTCGATGCTCCTCGCGGGCTCCTCGCCCACGACGAAGACGAACGCGCCGTCCAGCGCCGCCGGCTCCGGCGGGTGGACGAGCAGCACCGGGATCGCGTGCGTCCGCGCGAACTTCGCCGCCTCGGTCGCCTGCTCCCGATCGGAGCCGGCGATGAGCACCGCGGCGCCCTCGGCGGTGAGGCTGTTCAGCGCCTCGTCCACGCTGCCCTCGCCGCCGTCGTCGCGGCTCACGAGCCGCGCGTCCGAGCCCGGCCGGAGCAGCCCGAGCCCGTGCGCCACGCCGGCGGCGATCTCGACGCCCCGGCGGCGCGACGCGGCCGTGCGCGTCGACAGCAGCAGGCCGACCGTGGGCGGCTCGACGCGCGCGGCCCCCGCGCCGGCCGCGAGCTCGAAGATCGCGTCGCGCTGGGTGCCGAGCGCCGCGTCGGCCCGATCGAGCAGCTCCTTCGCGAGCGCCACGTCGCGGCGCTCGCGGGCGACGATCGCGAGGCGCTCGGCGACCAGCGAGCGCAGGTCGACCTCCGGGCTCACGACCTCGCCGGTCGCCCGCCCGGCGCGGAGCGCCTGGACGAGGTGATCGATCGGCACCTCGCGCAGCTGCGCCCCGATCTGCGCCCGGACGGCGGCGCGCCGGTCGTCGTCGGCCTCGCGCAGCCAGACGCTCATCAGCTCGATCGCCTGCGTCCACGCGCCCGCCTCCATCGCGGCGGCGGTGACCTCCTCGTTGAGGAGCGCGCGCACGTACGCGTCGATCATCTTGCTCACCAGCGGGCGCAGCACCCCGAAGGCGGGCCTCGGCTTGCCGGCTCGCCGGAGCGCCGCGCCGCGGATCACGCGCGCGAGATCTCCGATCGCGCTCCGCCCCGCCGCCTCGACCTCGGCCGCGAGCGCCCCGGCGCGGCGCAGGTCCCCGCGCTCCAGGGCGATCCACGCGAGGTGGACGGTCGCGACGCGCGCGAGGTCGTCGGAGGCGTGGCGCCCCCGGAAGGCGAGGAGCTCCGGCTCGAGCGCGATGCGCTCCGCGCGCGCGCCGTTCGCGAAGCGCGAGAGGAGGGGGCGCAGCTCGGCCTGGGCCGCGGGCGACCCGGCCAGCGCCGGGCTCACCGGCGCTCCGCCCTCCTGCGCGCCGCAGCCGGCGCTGGCGGTCGCGGCGGCGAGCGCGAGCAGGGCCGTCGCCGCGATCGCGGCCGCGCGGGCGTGAAGTGGCCGACGTTGCCCGGCGGCGCCGCGGCGCGGGCGAGATGCCGCGCCGCCGCTCGACGCGCCAAAGGCAGCGGAAAACCGGCCGGAACTGTTGACTGCGTTCACCTTGACGTCACCCGGGGCATCCCATACACCCGCCGCGCCCGCCTTCCATCGAGGTCAGCGTGTCCGAGGCAACCCCCGCGAGATCGCTCTTTCACGAGAGCCGCCGGTCCTTTCTCCTGCGCAAGCTGCATTCTCTCACCGGCGCCCTCCCCGTGGGCGGTTTCCTGCTCTTCCACTTCTGGACGAACGCGAAGGCGCTCCAGGGGCAGGAGCGGTTCGACGCGGCCGTCGGCGAGATCTCGCACATGCCGTACCTGCCCGTGCTCGAGATCGGGCTCGTCGTGCTGCCGCTCGCGTTCCACGCCCTCTACGGGGTCAAGCTGGTGCTCGAGGGCAAGCCGAACGTCGGCAGCTACACGTTCTCGCGCAACTGGATGTACACGCTGCAGCGGGTCACGGGGGTGCTCGCCTTCGCGTTCATCGGCTTCCACCTCTGGTCGTACTGGGCGCAGAAGTGGCTGGGCCGGATGGCGCCCGAGGAGTTCTACCCGCGGCTGTGCGCCGACATGGCGTCGACCGTCGGCGGCGTCCCGGTGATCGCGCTCGTCTACCTCTTCGGCATCGCGGCGAGCGTGTTCCACTTCGCCAACGGCCTCTGGGGCTTCTGCTTCTCGTGGGGGATCACCGTGTCGCGCCGGGCGCAGCGGATGGCCGCGGTGGTCTTCGGCGCGGTGGGCCTCGTGGTCTTCCTGTTCGGCGCCAACACGGTGATCTATTTCGCCACCGGCGCGCCGTTCCCCGGGACGCCGGGCCCGTCGGCGGAGGGGGGCCGCACCTGCGCGGACATCGCGTCGTCGTCGACCGGTTCCACCGGCGCGCCCGCGCGCGCGTCTGTCGGCGCCGGCGCAGGCGCCGACGTGGGCGCGCCGGCCTCGCACTGACCATCGTATCGGCCGCGCCCTTCCGGGGAGCGGCGCGGGAGCATCGGGATCGAACATGGCCGCGAAGAGCACGACGAGGAGCGAGGGGGGGAAGGTTCGGCGCGTGATCGTCGTCGGGGGCGGGCTCGCCGGCCTGATGACGGTGATCAAGCTGTGCGAGGCGAAGGTCCCTGTCGACCTGATCTCCCTCGTGCCGGTGAAGCGCTCGCACTCGGTGTGCGCGCAGGGCGGCATCAACGCCTCGGTGAACACGAAGGGCGAGGGCGACAGCCCCCAGGTGCACCTCGAGGAGACGGCGTACGGCGGCGATTTCCTCGCGAACCAGCCGCCCGTCAAGGGGATGGCCGAGGCCGCGCCGGGCATCGTGAACATGCTCGATCGCATGGGCGTGCCGTTCAACCGGACGCCCGAGGGCCTGCTCGACTTCCGCCGCTTCGGCGGCACGCTCTACCACCGCACGGCGTTCGCCGGCGCCACGACGGGGCAGCAGCTGCTCTACGCGCTCGACGAGCAGGTGCGGCGGTACGAGCTCGCCGACGTGACCGACGAGCACGGCGTGGCGATCCCGGGCGAGAAGATGGTCCGGAAGTTCGAGTTCTGGGACTTCCTCGAGGCGATCCTCGACGACTCCGGCACGTGCGTGGGCTGCGTCGCGCAGGACCTGAAATCGATGCAGATCCGCGCCTTCACGGGCGACGCGGTCGTGCTCGCGACGGGCGGCTGCGGCATCGTCTTCGGCCGCTCCACGCTGAGCGTCATCTGCACGGGGACGGCGGCGTCGGCGGTCTACCAGCAGGGCGCGGTGTACGCGAACGGCGAGTTCATCCAGGTGCACCCGACGGCGATCCCGGGCGCCGACAAGCTGCGGCTCATCTCGGAGAGCGCGCGCGGCGAAGGCGGCCGCGTCTGGGTGCCGAAGGACAAGACCGACGCGCGGAGCCCGCGGGACATCCCCGAGAAGGAGCGCGACTACCTGCTCGAGCGGATGTACCCCGGCTACGGCAACCTCGTCCCCCGCGACATCGCCGCGCGCGCGATCTTCAAGACGTGCTTCCACGAGGGGCGCGGCATCTGGAGCCCCGCGACGGGCCGGAACGAGAACGAGGTCTACCTCGACCTGACCCACAAGGACGAGAAGTTCCTCCGGTCGAAGCTCGCGGGCATCCTCGAGATCTACGAGAAGTTCGCGGGCACCGATCCGTACAAGAACCCGATGAAGGTCTTCCCGGCGGTCCATTATTCGATGGGCGGCCTGTGGGTCGACTACGAGGCGGACGCGCGGGGCTCGCTCAAGGCCGGGTCGCCGCGCAACCACGCGACGAGCATCCCGGGCCTCTACGCGGTGGGCGAGGTGGACTACCAGTACCACGGGGCCAACCGGCTCGGCGCCAACTCGCTGCTCTCGTGCATCTACGCCGGCATGGTGTGCGGGCCGGCCGTCGCGACCTATCAGCGGAGCATCAAGCGGAGCGCGCTCGACCTGCCGCGCTCGATCTTCGACAAGGCCGAGAAGCGCGCGGAGTCGAGCTACCAGCGCATCCTGACGCAGAACCAGGACGCGAAGCAGCCGGAGAACGCGTACCGGCTGCACCAGGAGCTCGGTGAGACGATGCTGCGCGACTGCACGATCGAGCGCGACAACGCCACGCTCGACCGGGTGCTCGAGAAGCTCGGCGAGCTCGAGGAGCGGGCGGGGCGGATCAAGTGCACGGACACGGCCCCGCGGGTGAACCAGGGGGCGCAGTTCGTGCGCCATCTCGAGAACATGCTGGTGCTCGCGCGGGTCATCGCGCAGGGCGCGAGGAACCGCGACGAGTCGCGCGGGGCGCACTACAAGCCGGAGTTCCCGGCGCGGAACGACGCCGCGTGGATGCGCACGACGCTGGCGCGCCACGAGGAGAAGGGCGCGGTGAGGTTCGTCCGCGAGTTCGACTACGCGTGCGCCGGCCAGTCGATCCACGTGACGGACGCGGTGGACACGTCGCTCGTGACGCCGCGGGAGCGCAAGTACGAGCAGGCGGGCGCGGCGAGCGCGGCGAGCGCGGCGAGCGCGCAAGCGACAGGGAAGCTGTCGCAGAAGAGCGTGTAGGATGGCCAAGGCGAGAGGAGACGAGGCGAACGGGGCGGCGGCGCCGGCGCAGCCGAAGGGCGAGGGCCGGCTTGTGCACCTGCGCGTGCGGCGGCAGGACACCGCGGATCGGACGGAGTCGCGGCGCTGGGAGGAGTTCAAGGTCCCCTACCTGCCGCAGATGAACGTGATCAGCGCGCTGCAGCAGATCCAGAAGGATCCGCGGACCGTGGACGGCAAGGAGGTGGCTCCTGTCGTCTGGGAGGCGGTGTGTCTGGAGGAGGTGTGCGGCTCGTGCACGATGGTGATCAACGGTCGAGTCCGACAGGCCTGCTCGGCGCTCATCGACCAGCTCGCGCCGAAGGGCGAGGTGATCACGCTGGAGCCGATGTCCAAGTTCCCGCTCGTGCGCGACCTGCTCGTCGACCGGAGCCGGATGTTCGAGGACATGAAGCGCGTGCGGGCGTGGATTGACATCGACGGCACGCACGAGCTCGGCCCGGGCCCGCGCGAGTCGCCGGAGCGGCAGCAGGAGCGATATCCGCTCTCCCGCTGCATGACGTGCGGCTGCTGCGTCGAGGCGTGCCCGCAGTACAGCGACGGGACGAAGTTCGTCGGCGCCTTCGCCATCAACCTGGTGCGGCTCTACAACATGCACCCTTCGGGGGCGATGCACGAGGGCGAGCGCCTCGAGTCGGTGATGAGCGAGGGTGGGATCACCGATTGCGGCAAGTCGCAGAACTGCGTCGAGGTGTGCCCGAAGGAGATCCCGCTCGTCGACTCGCTCGCGGCCGTCTCCCGCGACACGACGAAGCGCATGCTGTTCGGCTGGCTGCTGAAGTAGGCGCGCCCCCCTCTAAGGAAACAGCGACCCCGTCCCGAGCCCGAGCCCGTTCCCGAGCCCCATCTGCAGCGCGTCCGGCGCGCGCGGCCGCGCCAGCTTGCCCATGCGCATCCCGACGAGGTGCGTGATCAGCGTGCAGGCCTGGTGCGCCCGCGCCGTCGCCTCGCACCCCATCCAGGCGCCGAGCGGCTCCCGCTCGCCTTCCTCGCTGTAGCGGATCACCGCGCCGCCCTCGGCGACCGTGATCCAGGCGTTCGCCTGGCGCGGCAGCGAGGCGTGCAGCACGCCGACCTGGCCCAGCGGATCGTCGTTCGGGCCGGTGACCCGGCCGTCCGGCTCGAGCAGCGCCACCGGCTCGGCCTCCAGGCCGAACACGCGCCCGCCGCGATCGACGCTGAGCTGGTGCTCGCCGTTCACGAGGATCTTGCCGTCCGGCATGACGTCGATCGTGAGGTCGGCGAGCGCCCAGCGCGCGCGGGGGATGTCGAGCAGCGCGCCGCCGCGCACCCAGTTGGCGGGGGGCGTCGCGGCGCACGCCGCGAGCAGCGAGAGCGGTACGACGAGAGCGAGGCGTCGCATGCGCCGAGCATACCGCAAGGACGCGCGGCGCGTGGGCCGGCGGGCCAGGGTGGCCTGCTTGTTCTGGAGGATGGATGGAAGCGCGGCGCGTGGGCCGGCGGGCCAGGGCGGCCTTACACCTTCTCGGTCCCGGTCGTGCCGAGCAGCCCCGTCGGCTTCACGAGGAGCACCCCGATCAGCACCGCGAACACAAGGACGTCCTGCAAGCCGGAGTAGGGCGTGAGCTTCGTCATCTCTCCGATGATCCCGATCAGCATGCCCCCGAGCATGGCGCCCGTGATGTTGCCGATGCCGCCGATGACCGCCGCCACGAACGCGCGGTTGCCGATCACGACGCCCATCGTGGGGTACACCTGCGACTGATCGAGGCAGTACAGCACCGCGCCCACCGCCGCGAGCATCGAGCCCGTGAGGAAGGTGAGCGCGATGATGCGGCTCGTGCGGACGCCCATCAACCGGGCGGCCTCGACGTTCACGCTGAGCGCGCGCATCGCCTTGCCCGTCCAGGTGCGCCGCACGAGCAGCTCCAGGCCGATCATCACGAGGATCGAGGTGACGAAGATCACCTGCCGCGTGTTCTCGATCGGCAGGAGCTGCGGATAGCCGCGGTAGCGGGCGGTGAAGAGGAGCTGCGCCAGGTTCTGGAGGAGCACGCTCATCCCGAGCGCCGTGACCAGCGGCGTGATCCGGGTGTTCGCGAGGCCCCGCCCTCGCGAGCGCAGCGGCGCGTAAGCCACCTTCTCGACGAGGACCCCGAGGACGCCCGCGAAGGCCATCGCGCAGAGGGTGCCGGCCACGCCCGCGAACAGCGGCGCGCTGCCGCCGCCGAACGCCGCGATCCCGAAGAGCCCGGCGAAGGCGCCCATCATGAAGATCTCGCTATGAGCGAAGTTGATGAGCTTGAGGATGCCGTAAACCATCGTGTAGCCGAGGGCGACCAGCGCGATCATCGACCCCTGGGCGAGCCCCGTGATCAGGGCATTCACGATCTTCTCCATGGAGACCTCTTTAACGCACGTTCCGCACGTTCCGCGCGCTCCTCACGTCCGAGCCAGCGCGCGGGGACGGCCGCTACTGCTTCGCAGCCTTCTCGTTGACCGTCGCGTAGTAGGTAAACTGCTTGTCCTTGATCCGGACGATGACGACCGGCTTGTCCGCATTGCGCTCGGCATCGATGGTGATGACGCCCGTCGCGCCCTGGAACCCCTTGGTGTCCTGGATGGCCGCCCGGATGTCGTCCGGCGTCATCGCTTTCGCGCGGCCCATCGCGTCGGCCAGCAGCCTGGCCGCGTCATAGCCCTGCGCCGCGATGCTCGACGGCGTGCGGTTGTACCGCTCCTTGTACTTCTTCACGAAGGCCTGCGAGTTGGGCCAGGGGACGTCCGGCGCGTAGTGGTTCGTGAAGTACGCGCCGTCGAGCTCCTCCGCGGCGTCGCGCAGGAGCTCGTTCGCGTCCCACCCGTCGCTGCCGACGAACATGCTCCCTGGTACGCCCGCGGCCTTGGCCTGCCGCGCGACAGGGGCCATGCTCGTGTAATAGATCGGCGCGTAGATCATCTCCGGGTTCGCCGATTTGAGCTCGTTGATGTACGTCGTGAAGTTGGTCTCCTTCTTGAGGAAGCTCTTCTCCATGACGATCTCGCCGCCTAGGCGCTTCACCTCGTCGCGGAAAACCTTGGCGAGGCCCGACGAGTAGAGGTCGTCGGAGGCGAAGAAGAGCCCCACCTTCTTCTTGCCGAGCGTGTTCACGATGAACTGCGCGCCCATCTGGCCCTGCACGTCGTCCGTGAAGCAGGCGCGGAACACGAACGGGCCGACCTTCGTCACGTCCGGGTTCGTGGACGACGGCGTGATCATCGGCACCTTCTTCTTGTTGGCGACGATGCCGCCGGCGCGCGACCGCGACGAGGCGACCTCGCCGAGGAGGGCCAGCACGTGATCCCGATCGATGAGCTGCAGGACCTTGTTGGTCGCCTCCTCGGGCTTCGACTTGTTGTCCTCGTAGAGGACGTGGATCGGCTTGCCCTTGACCCCACCGGCCTTGTTGATCTCGTCGATCGCGAGATCGATAGCCTCCTTCGAGTCGACGCCGAACGCCGTCTCCTCGCCCGAGAGGCTGAAGTAAGCGCCGACCTTCCACTCGGCGTCGTCCTTGGCGTGCTGGGCGGCGTTGTCGGCCGAACCCTCGCTCTTCTTGTCGCAACCGAGCGTCATCGCGCTGAGCGCGAGCGCCCCGGCGATCATCTTCACCAAACCCCGTCGTCCGAGCATGTCGTCGTCCTCCCTGTCGCCGGGCTGCCTCGCGTGGGGTCGCCCGCGGTGGCCATGGCCGCCCACGGAGCGGCTCAGAGCGCGTGTACTCACCGCGTCTACCATTGTCTACGCGGCACGTCAGCACCGTCGGGCCGCGATGCGGTCGGCGTGGAGCATCTTAAGTGTTCGACTTTCCACGGATTCCGGCGACCGAGCCCGGCGTCGTGGCGCGCGGCGTCGCGCGCCGCGGCCAGCCAACGCGGTGCGCATGGCGGCTAGCCGACGCGGCGACTGGTCAACGGGGTGCACCTGGCGGCTGATCAACGCGGCGGCTAGCCGGTGCGGCGCGCATGGACGAAGTGCTCGACGTTCCCCTTCGGCCCGCGCACCGCGCTGTCGACCTGGCCGACGACCGAGAAGCCCGCGGCCTCGATGGCCTGGCGCCCGTCGGCGATCGCCGCGAGGCGGGTCGCCTCGTCGCGGATGACGCCGCGGCCGCGGGCGGCGGCCTCGCGGCCCGCCTCGAACTGCGGCTTGATCAGCGCCACGAGATCCCCCGAGGGGCGGAGCAGGCGGGCGATCGCGTCGATGAGGCGGGAGATGCTGATGAACGACGCGTCGACGACGACGAGATCGATGGGGACGTCGAAGTCCTCTCGCTGGAGCTCGCGGGCGTTGACCCGATCGCGCACCTCGACGCGCGCATCGGCGCGGAGCTTGGCGGCGAGCTGGCCGTAGCCGACGTCGACGGCGAAGACCCGCGCCGCGCCGCGCTGGAGCAGGCAGTCGGTGAAGCCGCCGGTCGAGGCGCCCACGTCGACGCACGTCTTCCCGGCGACGTCGAGGCCGTGCGCGGCGAAGGCCGCGAGCGCGTGCTCGAGCTTCTCGCCGCCGCGCGAGACGAACCGAGGGCCGGAGGCGACGTGGACCTCGGCGTCCTCGGGGAGCAGCGTGCCCGGCTTGTCGATGCGGCGCGGCCCCGAGGTGACCTTGCCGGCCATGATCAGCGCCTGCGCTTCGGTCCGCGAGCCGGCGAGCTTCCGGGCGACGAGCAGGGCGTCGGCGCGCACGCGGGTCATGGCGCGTCCGTCCTGGGCACGGGCGCGGCGAGGCCTGCGCCGCCGGGCGAGGGAGGGACGGCCGCGTCGCCGGAGAGCGCCAGCGCGTCGCCGTGGAGCGCCCGCGCGACGGAAGCGAGGCCGTCGCCGATGCGCGGGCCCGGGCGCAGCGCGACATCGGTGTTCAGCGGGCGCAGGCGCCCCTCGCGCACGGCGCGCAGGGATCTCCAGCCGGGCGCGTCCCGGAGCGCCGCCAGCCTGGAGGCGCCCTGTGCGTCGGCGTCGCTCGACGTGCCGTCGAGCAGGACATCGGGATCCAGCGCGAGCAGCTGCTCGACGCTGATCGACGGGTAGGCGCCGCCGCGGGCGATCACGTTCTCGCCGCCGGCCAGCCGGATGAGCTCATCGGGGAAGCTGCCGGGGCCCGCGACGAAGAGGGGCGAGGTGTCGAACAGCAGGGCGGCGCGGACGCGCGGGGCGCCTTTTGCGGCGACGGCCTGCTCGACCGCGCGGCGCCGGGCGCGGATCCGGCCGATCGCCTGCTCCGCGCCGGGCGCCGCGTCGAGCCGCCGCCCGAGCTCCGTGAGCATGTCCTCGATCTGCGCGAGCGACTCGGTGCCGGGGAAGCACGTCGCGATCCCGTGCGCGCGCAGCGACTCGTCGAGCGCGGGCCCCGCGGGGCCGCGGGCGCCGACGACGAGGGTCGGCGAGAGCGCGATGATCGCCTCGATGCTCGGATCGGCGTAGCCGCCGACGCTCGGCAGTCCGAGCACCTCGGGCGGGTGGTCGCAGTAGCGGGACCGGCCGACGAGCGCCGCGCCGGCGCCGATCGCGCAGACCGCCTCGGTGGTGCTGGGCGACAGGGAGACGACGCGCGCACCCGCCGCGCGCGCCGGGGCGGTGCGCCCGCACGCCGCGAGCCCGAGCGCCGCGAGCCCGGCGAGCGCGGCCCGCCGCGAGAGCGCGCGGCCCGGCGCGCCCGGCAGGAGCGAGGCCCGCACGGCGCCCGGCAGGAGCGAGGCCCGCACGGCGCCCGGCAGGAGCGCAGGCCTCGCGGCGCCCGGCAGGAGCGCCGCGCCGGCGGCGCTCCGCGTGGAGGAGCGCCGCTCGTCAGCCAAGCCGCTCCCGGCTGCGCCGCCGCCGCAGGCTCGTGAGAGCGCCCAGGCTCGCGGCCCCGAGCACCCAGGGGACCGGCTGCGTCGGATCAGGCCGCGGGCTCACGCTGCAGGACCCGCTCGACTCGTCGTCTGCGGGCGGCTCGGGGACCTTCGCGCAGAAGCCGGGCTCGCCGTTGCAGCTGTAGCCGTCAGGGCACGCCGCGGCCTCGTTGCAGGGCCGCGTGCAGGTGCCGTCGAGGCACGCGTTCGCAGGGCACTGCTCCGGCTGTTCGCACGTGGCGCCGACCTCCGCCGAGTACGCGGGATCGGTGGGGTAGCCGGTCGCCCAGGGGGGCTCCTTGTATCCTCCGGCACGGGCGGCGCGCACGGTCGTCTCTTTAATCCATTCCGCCCAGCCGTACACATAGCCGTAGATCGGATACTCGCAGCCCGCGGCCCCGCGCGAGGTCACGCCGATCACGCGGTGCATCAGATCGAGGCTGGGTCCGCCCGAGTCTCCCTCGCAGATGCCGGTGTCCCCGACCCACTCCGTCGCCTTCACCAGCGACGACGGGCAGCCGTCAGCCACGCAGTCGATGAACAGCCTGTCGCGGCGCCGCCGCAGGCCCGCGCCCGTGCTCTCGTCGTTCGTCGCCCCGAAGCCGACCGCGTAGTACTCCTCGCCCTCCACGAGCGGCACGTCGACGCGCGGCACGAGCGGCACGGCCTCGCTCTCCGGGATCGGCTCGTCCAGGATCAGGATCGCCTGATCGTTGCCGCAGAACGCGTCCGTCCCCTCGCCGGGGAGCAGCACGACCTCGCTGCCGCCGTAGAAGCGCGCGTACCTGCCGATCTCCGCGTCGGGCGTCACGAGGATCCGGCGCGCGAGGTGCGTGTCCGTGAACTTCGTCGATCGACAGGTGATCTGGCCGTCGAGCTCATTGGCCATGTCCGACACGCAATGACGGGCCGTCAGCACCACGTTCGGGGCGATCAAACTGCCGGTGCAGATCGCGCCGATCACGTCGTTGTAGATGCCCACGACAGCCCTGTCGCCGTCGTCGAGATATCCGTCCTGAATGGCATCCCGCGCCTCACCGATCTCGTCAGGAGGCGCCTCCAGGGCCGAGCTGCACGCTGTCGCAGCGAGTCCCAGGGCGAGAATCCAGGTGACTCTGGGCAAGCAAAACGACATCGAAGGCCTCCAGATACTGCAATGTCTGCGCGCCGCGGGGTGCCGCAAGGAGCAAAGATTCTAGAGGCGAAGCCGCGGTCGTGCACGCGCACCGGGCACGATGACCGACTCGGCTCGTTGCTCCCCCCACATAACAGAGAGCTCTTGCAGGATCGGCCGGCGCGCCGCCGCGCCCGGCGCCGCCATGGCGGCGCCAGGGGCGCGGCGGCCGCTCCCCCGTGAAATTCCGCGGGAACGCGCGCGGCCCAGGTGTTGCGGGGCGGCGGGGCCGTGATCGATCCCGTCCTGCTCTTCGGCCTCGCGCTCGCCGCGGGCGCGCCGCTCGCCCTCTCTCCGCTGGCCACGGCGCTCGGCGCCGCGCTCGCCGCGGCGGCGCTCCGCCGCCGGGCCGGCCGCGCCGCGCTCGCCGCCGCCGGGGTGGCGCTCATCGTGAGCGGCCTCCGCGCCCGCGCGCTGCTCGACGGCGCGGGCGCCGCCTACGATGGCGCCCTCGCGCTGCTGCAGCCGCCGGCGCGCTGCGAGGTGGCGTGCGCCGTCGTCGGCTCGCCGGTCGTGGTCGGGGCGGCGCAGCGGCGCTCCGCGGCGGAGCGCGGCGAGGACGAGCCGCCGGCCTCGCGCATCGACGTGGAGCTCTCCGGCGGGACGTGCGGCGGGCGAGCGCTGCAGGGGCCGCTCCGGGCGCGCCTCTACGGCGCGCCGCTGGACCTCGCCCGGGGCGACCGGCTCGAGGTCACCGTGGACCTCGCGCCGATCCACCTGTTCCGGAACGAGGGGCTCCGGAACGCGACCGCCGCGATCGCGCGGAGCGGGATCGTCGCGAGCGGGACGATCGTCGAGGCGCGGCGGACGTCGGAGGGGCGCTCGATCGACGCGGCCGTCGATCGCGCGCGGGCGTTCGTGCGCGGGCGCATCGAGGCGACGTTCCACCCCGACGCGGTGGCGCTCGGGCGCGCGCTCGTGCTCGGCGAGACCGACCTCGCGCCCGAGGACCAGGAGGCGTTCCGCGAGAGCGGCCTCGCGCACCTGCTCGCGGTCTCGGGGACGCACCTCGTGCTCGCGGTGGCGGGCTTCGCCGCGGCGCTCCGCGCGATCCTCGTCCGCGTCGGGCCGATCGCCGCCCGGTGGGACGCGGGCCGGATCACCGCGGCGCTGTGCGTGCCGGCCGCGTGGCTGTACGCCGACTTCGCCGGCGGCGGCGGCTCGGCGATGCGCGCCGCGGCGATGCTCAGCTGCGCGATGGGCGCCCGCCTCCTCGGCCTCCGTCCGGTGGGCGTCCGCTGCTTCGCCCTGTCGCTCGCGGGCGCCGCCGCCGTGGATCCGCTCGTCGCGTGGGATCTCTCGTTCGGCCTGTCCGCGGCCGCCACCGCCGGGCTGCTCTGGCTGCAGCGGCCGCTCGCCGCCCTGCTCGTGCCCGGCGAGGGGAAGCGCGGCGACGGCGGCGCCGAGGGCGGGCCGGGCGCGTCGCCGCCGCGGGAGCTCGCGCGCAAGGTCCTCGCGCCGCTGGCGACGACGCTCGCCGCCATGTTCGGGTGCGCGCCGCTGCTGCTCATGAACGGGGAGACGTTCCCGCTGCTCGGCGTGGCGGCGAACGTGGTCGCCGCGCCGATCGGCGAGCTCGCGGCGCTCCCGTTCTGCCTCGCGCACGCCGTGCTCTCGTGGGCGCCGCCGGTCGAGCGCGGCTGCGCGCTCGTCGGGTCGGGCGCGCTGCTCGCGGTCCGCGCCGTGGCCCGCGCCTCGGCGGAGACCGGCGTGGTGCTGCGCCTGCCCGAGCCGTCGCCCGCCCAGCTGGCCGCGCTCGCCGCCGCGATCGCGCTCGCGTGGGCCGCGGAGCGCCGCGGCCGCCGGCTCGCCGCGCTCGCCGCCGGCGCCGGCGCGTGGCTGCTGCTCGAGGGCGTCGCCACGCGCGCGGGCGCGCCGCGCGGCGTGCTGCGCGTCAACGTCCTCGACGTGGGGCAGGGCGACGCCATCCTGATCGACCTCCCCGAGGGCGGCGCGATGCTCGTCGACGCGGGCGGCTTCGTGGGCAGCCCCGTCGACACGGGCGCGCGCGTGCTCCGGCCGCTCCTGCGGGCGCGCCGCCGCGCGCGCCTCGACGCCGTCGTCCTCTCGCACCCGCACCCCGATCACTTCGGCGGCCTGCCGACCACGGTGGAGGGCGTCGAGGTCGGCGAGCTCTGGGACACCGGCCAGGGCGAGGCCGAGGGCGCGGGCCCGGTCTACCGGAAGCTCCTGTCGGACCTGCGCCGGCGCGGCGTGCCCATCGTGCGGCCCGACTCGCTCTGCGGCAGGCCGCGGGTCCTCTCGGGGGCGACGATCGAGGTGCTCGCGCCGTGCCCGGAGCTCCACCCCGACCGGGGCGCCAACGACAACTCCTTCGTCCTGCGCATCCGTTACGGGGCGCGCTCCGCGCTGCTCGTGGGCGACGCGGAGCACGAGGCCGAGGACGCGCTCGTGGCGCGCTACGGCGCCGCGCTCCACGCCGATCTGCTCAAGGTGGGGCACCACGGCAGCCGGACGTCGACCGGCGCGGCGCTCCTCGCGGCCGTCGACCCCTCGATCGCCGCCGTGTCCTCGGGCGTCCGCAACCGCTTCGGGCACCCGAGCCCGGAGGTGCTCTCCCGCCTCTCGGCCGGCGGCGTCGCGATCGCGCGCACGGACCGCGGCGGCGCCCTGACCTGGGAGACCGACGGCGAGCGCGTCCTCTGGTCCCGCCCGGGCGAGCCGCCGCGCCCGGCCCCCGGTCCCCGCGGCGGGGGTGCCGCTGCCGGACATGCCCTGGAGAACGGTGGGCCGTGAGCTGGAAAAAATCCCCGCTCCGGACGGCTGTCAGCTGGCCTCCCATCCTTGCGCCTGGACGTCCCCTGAGCGACGCTGGGTCGATGTCTCGAAGCGCGATGACGACCACGATCCGCCGCCGCCTGGCGGGCGAGATCGGTCGTATCGACAAGCAGGCGCCCTTCCGCGTCGCGCTGTCTTACCCCTCGCCGTACCGGGCCGGAATGAGCTCGCTCGGCTTCCTCCAGATCTACAAGACCATCCAGGCCGAGCCCGGGATGGCGTGTGAGCGGGCCTTCCTGCCGGACGACGAGGGCCAGGGCGCGGACGGCCCCCCGATCACGTACGAGGGGCTCCGCCCCATCTCCGATTTCCCGGTCATCGCGCTCTCGGTGGCCTACGAGCTCGAGCTCGCCGGGGTCGTCCGCCTGCTCGAGCTGGCAGGGATACCGGCGCTCCGGGAGGAGCGCTCCTTTCGCGATCCGCTCGTCCTCGCGGGCGGTCCGCTCACGTTCTCGAACCCGCTGCCGCTCGCGGTGTTCGCCGACGCGATCATCATGGGCGAGGCCGACACCCTGGCCGTGGAGGCGCTCCGCGTGCTGCGGGACGCCTCGTCGCGGGAGGCGGCGCTCGACGCGCTGGCGGCCCTCCCCCACGTCTTCGTCCCCGCGCGCCACGGCGCGGAGATGCCCCCGGTCGCGCAGTGCGACAACGCGCTCCTTCCCGCCTGGTCGCCGATCCGCGCCGAGGAGACCGAGCTCTCGAACATGTTCCTCATCGAGGCGGAGCGGGGCTGCTCGCGCGGGTGCACCTACTGCGTGATGCGCCGCTCGACCAACGGCGGCATGCGCATCGTCCCGAAGGAGCGCCTCCTCGAGCTCATCCCCGAGGACGCGAGGCGCGTCGGCCTCGTCGGCGCCGCGGTCAGCGATCATCCGAAGATCGTCGAGGTGGTCCGGACGCTCGCCGAGAGGGGCTGCGAGGTCGGGCTGAGCAGCCTCCGGCCGGACCGGCTGACCGACGAGTTCGTCGGTGCGCTGCGGCTCGCGGGCTACAAGACGCTCACGACGGCGATGGACGGCACGAGCGAGCGGGTCCGCGAGACGCTCGAGCGGCGCGCCCGGCCCAGGCACCTCCAGCGGGCCGCGGAGCTCGCGCGGCAGCACGGGATGAATCGACTCAAGCTGTACCTGATGGTGGGCGTCCCCGGCGAGACCGACGCCGACGTCGACGAGTGCGTCTCCTTCGTCACGGAGCTGTCCCGGATCGTGCCGGTCGCGCTCGGGATCGCGCCGTTCTGCCCGAAGCGCAACACGCCGCTCCACGGCGCGCGCTTCGCCGGGATCGACGTCGTGAACAAGCGGCTCGACCGGCTCCGCCGCGGGCTGCGGGGCCGCGCGGACGTGCGGGCCACGAGCGCGCGCTGGGCGTGGGTCGAGGCGGTGCTCGCCGCCGGCGGCGAGGCCGAGGGGCACGCCGTGCTGCAGGCGGTGCACGCGGGCGGCTCGTTCCGGGACTACGAGCGCGCGTTCGAGAAGATCAAGCGGCCGGAGCCGCCGCGCCGCCAGAGCCTGCCGCTGCTCGCGGCGGGGTGAGCGGCGCGGCAGCCCGGCCCGGAGGGTGCCACGTGACGATGAAGACGCTGACCCTCTTCACGCGCGAGCGCTGCCACCTCTGCGAGGAGGCCCACGCCGCGCTCGAGCGCGTGCGCGCCCGGCTGCCGTTCGAGCTCGCCGTCGTCGACCTCGACCGGGAGGCCGGCCCGGAGAAGCGAGCGCTGTACGACTGGGAGGTCCCCGTGGTCGAGCTCGATGGGCGGAAGATCATGAAGTACCGCGTCGACGAGCGGCGGCTCGAGCGGCTGCTCTCCGGCCCGGAGTGAAGAGCCGCGTCGAAGAGCGGGGGCGGGGCGTTTCGGCCCGCTTTCGCCCTGCGCCGCGCTACGCTATGCGAACCCCCGTGAAGTGGACGACCATCGCGCAGCTCGCCTTCATCCTCGTCGCTGCCGTCGCCGTCTACGGCTTCGTGCACGCCGCGCAGAATGACCAGCGCACCACCGGCTGCGAGGCCATCTGCGCCCTGCGCCCTGCGTACGCCGGCCGGAACCGGCTCGCGCCGGACTTCGAGCTGCCGGACATGAACGGCAAGCCCGTCCGGCTGTCGTCCTTCCGGGGCAAGACGGTCTTCCTGAACTTCTGGACCAAGACCTGCGCCCCGTGCCTGCAGGAGATGCCGGCGCTCGCGGAGCTCGGCCGGATCGCCCAGTCGCGGAAGGACATCGTCGTCCTCACCGTCTCGACCGACGAGGGGCCGGACGACGTGCGCGACGCGCTCAAGGTGGCCCTGAATGGAGACCCGCCGTTCCCGGTCCTCTTCGACCCGGAGTCCAAGGTCGTGATGGACCAGTACGGCACGCAGCTCTACCCGGAGACGTGGATCATCGACCCGAACGGGATCATCCGGGCCCGCTTCGACGGCGCGCGGGACTGGTCGAGCAGCCTGGCCATCGAGGTGGGCGAGATGGTCTCGCGCTGGGGCAGCTGCCCGGCTGATATCTACAAGAGCAAGCCGCGCGCCGGGTCCGTCGACGTCTGCACCGACGATTCCTGAGCGGGCTTCCCGCGCCGGGGCGATCAGGCCAGGCATACGGGGTGTGGGCGCGCTCGCCGCTTGGCGCATTCGTGAAAGATCGTTATGTGAGTCACCCATCATGACCGCCCGGAGGCCGACGTCGCCGACAGCGCACCCGCCGCAGCCGCCCGCAACGGGCGAGGGGGGCGACGGGAGCGCCTCGGACGAGCGGGTCGCGGCGGCGCGGCAGGCGCTGCTCGAGGGGGTCGGCGCCGAGATCGCCGCGTCGTTCCCCGGCATCACCCGGCTGGGTGGGCAGGTCGTGGCGGCGCTCTACCTGGCGGACGAGCCGCGCTCGATGGACGAGCTCAGCCAGGAGCTCGGCCGCTCCAAGAGCAACATCTTCGCCAACCTGCGCGGCCTCGAGGCGGCCGGGATCATCGAGCGCCGGCGGGAGTCGGGCGCGCGGCACGACTCGTTCGCGCTGCGCGGCAAGTACCCCGACGTGATCGTCGGCGCGTACCTCGGCCGCCTGCGCCGCGTGGTGCAGGACAAGCGCGCCCTCGCGCGGCGCGCGCTCTCGCTGCTCGGCGACGCGCAGGGCGCGGAGGCCGACGCGATGCGCTCGCGGCTCGACGACCTGTCGCGCAAGTACGACCTGTTCGCCGACCTGATGGAGCAGCTCCTGCCGTCGATCGACGGCCCGGTCGATCTGGAGCGGCTGATCGCGCAGGTGCCCGAGGCGATGGTCCGCTCCCTGAACGCGGCGGCCCGCGTCGCCTGGGCCGCAGGCGACGCGATCAGCCGCCTGAGCGGCCGATCGGGGCGCAAGAAGTAGCGGCGGCCCGCGTCACCCGCGCGGCGGGCAGTCCCGCATCTCGATGAGGATGCCGGTCGACGTCTCGATCCGGTGCATCAGGTTCACCTCCCGCGCCACCGGCGACGGCGTGATCGGGCTCGGCGCGGCGCCCACGATCATCGGCCGGTCAGGGTCGCCGTCGACGAAGACCATCAGCACCTCGATGCCGGGCTTGAGCGGGAAGTGGATCCCGTAGTTCGGCCCGGCGTGCGGCTGGATCATCCGCACGAGCCGCGAGGGGAAGGCGCGCGACGCGGGATCCCCCGCGTCGAAGTGGAAGCGCACCCGGTAGCGCCCCTGCTCGTCGATCGGCGAGACCTCCCCGATCTCGCCGTCCGGGAGCGGCTCCACCAGCGCCGTCACCACCCCGTGGATCTTCGGCCGCGGCGCCGTCCGCGGCGGGCGGTAGGCTTGCCCGGCGCGCACCAGGCGCGCGCGGTTGACGTACTCCTGCTCGCCGCCGGCCCCGCCCTCGATGGCCACCGGCTGCACCGCGCGGTGCTCGACCTCGACGGCCAGGAACCGCTCGCCGTCGAGCCGCGGGTGGCCCTCGAGCGCGAAGACGGCCCCCGGGATCAGCCGGAGCTCGTCGCTCTGGCACTCGAAATAGCGGCTCGACGAGGCCCGCTCCTCCGCGCGGATCCGCGCCAGCTGCTGGCCCTCCTCCGGCGTCTTGTGGTGGGCGCCGTACTCGACGACGCCGCCCCCGAGGCCCGCCGGCGACTCGTGCGCCGCCGTCATGTCGAGCCTTGGCGTCCGGTAATTGTACTCCTGCATGACGTACGTCGCGGGGAAGGCCCTGGCCTGCTCCCTGAGCTCGAACATGTCGCGCCGCTCGCCCCGCGGCCGGAACACCACCGCGTCTCCCCCCGGCAGCGGCTGGAAGCCCGTCGGCTCGTCGGTGAACACCATCACGTCGCGGCCCGACTCGTGCTCGAAGAAGAACGAGATCCCGAGGTGCTCGGCGAGCCGCGAGATGAAGGCCAGATCCGTCTCCTTGTACTGGACGATCATCTCCCGCTGGGGGTGATCGCGGTAGAGGCGCATCACCACGTCCTCGGGCCCGAGCCCCACCATCGCGAGCTTGTGCTGGATGAGCTCTGGCACGCTGATGTCGAGGAAGACCTGCTGGAGCTCCACCAGCGTCGCGCGGAACGCCCGCGGCGCGAGCCGAAGCCGGTAGGAGCGGAGAGCCGTCTCCGTCTCGTGCCGGTCCTCCACCTCGGCGATCATGCCGTGTACGGTCCGCTCGTCCGCGCCCTCGACCTCGAACACGAGCGACGCCGCCGCCCCCAGCACCTGTTCGATCGAGAGCTCGGCGCCGTCGCTGCACACGACATCGATGTCGAACGAGAAGAGCTGGCCGATGGCCTCTTTGCCGTGGACCCCGCGCACCCGGAGGAGGTCGCAGGAGAAATCGCTGGAGTCGAGCCGCAGGATCGGCGCCTGCCGTGCCCGGTCCCGGAGCGCGGCCTTCGCCTCCTGAAGCGCTTCCATCGGCGCCGCGCGCGGCGGGCGCAGCACGGATTCCGCTGCGCCGAGCCCGCGGAACGGCAGGTGATCGGGCGCCCCTGGGCCGCCCTGGGACGGCGGGAGCTCCCGCGGCCCTCCGGCGCTCGCCCCCGGGCGCAACGGCGGGAGCTCCCGCGGCCCTCCGGCGCTCGCCCGCGGCGGCAATGGCGGCACCTCGCGAGGCCCTCCGGCGCTCGCTCGCACCGGCGCCTCGAGGAGCTCTCGGTCGTCCGGAGACGGCGCTGGCGGGGGATCCTCCACCGGCCCGGCCGCCTCCGCCGGGCTCTCGGCGCACGCCGCGCGCGCGATCGGCTCGCTGCACGGGGGCCCTGCGTCCGGGGCCTCGCGGATGCGCGCGGCGGGGGATGCCGCGGCCATCGTCACGGCGCTGGGCGCGCGGTGCGCCGTCGCGGCCGTGGGCTCACCGCACGGCGGGGCGGCGGCGGGTGGGGACGGCTCGCTGCACCTCAGGGGTTCCGTCGGCTCTCGGTTCATCGTCGCGCCTCCTCCGCGGCTCGCCTGGTACTGTACCCGACGCGGAGGCACGCATGGGTACGCGCGAGGGTGAGGGTATCAACGGGAAATACCTCCTCATCGAGGTCCCGAATTTCAACGACGCGGCGTCCGACGCCGAGGCGATGGGCTCGTATCTGCGCCTCGGCGCGGTCAAGGACCCGAGCCTCGCCGGAAGCCCGGGCGCGCCGAGGGCGACCGGCGAGGACCTCGCCGCCCGGGTCACCTCGTTCATCGACGACACCCGCAAGCGCGACGGCTGCCCCGATTTCCTCCCCGAGGCCGAGCGGCAGGCCGAGACCGCAAAGCTCCACACCAAGGGCGGCTGGCGCGACCACTCCGACGGCAACCGCATCACCACCACGCGCGGCGACAAGGTCGAGGTCATCAAGGGCAATTACCGCATGCTCGTCCTCGGCCGGCAGGAGGACACCGCCGGCTGGGACGTCTCCGGCGGCCATATCCAGGACGCCACCGATCTCTGGACCGCCGCCACCACCATCGAATGGGTCCAGAACTACAACGGCACCTGGAAGGTCACCGAGAAGACCGAGAAGGGCGACGTCGACACCACCTATCACGGCGACACGTTCGATCGCTTTTATGGCAACAAGCAAACGAGCATCACCGGCTCCGAGGCCCCCACGGCCGAGCGACCGAACCCCACCTGCCTGAGCTCCACCTGGGCGCAGCGGATCGAGTCGTACACCGGCTCGGCGGCCTGCCCTGTGCCGCTGATCTCCGACGAGACCTGGGCCGATCAGATCGCCAGCAAGACGACGGCGATCGCGATCAGCGACGAGACCACCGCGCAGACCATCTCCAGCACCACGAGCGCCACGTCGATCAGCGACGAGACCGCCGCCAGCACCGTGTCCAGCACGACGACCGCCTCGCTCGTGTCGGATACCACCATCGGCGAGGTCCAGTCGGTGACCCTCGGCAATACGAGCGACGTCACCATCGGCAATGCGGCGTCGATCACCGTCGGCGCCACCGAGGAGGTCACGATCGGCGGCCTGGTCGAGCTGACGATCGCGGCCATGCTCGAGGTCTCGCTCACGGCGGGGGTCTCGATCAACATGGGCCCCAAGGCCGAGCTCAACCTGACCAACCGGCAGGAGCTCTCCCAGTTCCGCACCAACGTGAAGAACATCTGCGCGAGCGTCTCGTCGGCCGAGTCGGTGAGCACCGGGGCGTACAGCGTGATGTCCGGCGTCATCAACCTGTTCTGATGCAGACCCGGAACCTCACGCCCTTCCCCTTCGGCGCCAAGGTCTGCTCGCGCAGGCCGCCGCAGCCCGAGGTCGTCCTCGTCGTCCGCGGCCGGTTCTCGCTCCGCCTGGGCGAGCCGCTCGCGCCGCTGGAAGGGCAGCTCGCGCAGGGGGCGCTGACCGCCGAGACCTTCGAGGGAGGCGACGGCGAGCGCGACGGCGAGCGCACGTACCCCGGCGATTTCGCCGACTGGAAGCCGGCCGCGGATCTCCTGCTCCGCGGCGCCTGCCACCCGCCGCCGGGCGAGCCGCAGCGCGAGCACCCCGTGGGGTTCGCGGTCGGGAGCTGGTCGAAATCGCTGCTCGTTCCGGCGCCGCGCGAGGGCCGCCAGGTGCCCGCGCCCTTCGGGCCGATCCACCCGGACTCGCCCGAGCACCGCCGGATGCTCGGCAAGGAGTACGGCCCCTCGTACCGGAAGGCACGCGCCCCCTGGTACGCCGAGGACTTCGACTGGGCCTATTTCCAGGCCGCCCCGCCGGATCAGCGCCTCGCCGGCCACCTGCGCGGCGACGAGGAGGTCACGCTCCTGAACCTCCACCCCGCCGCGCAGACCGCCTCCTTCCGCCTGCCGGGCCTCCGGATCCGCGCGGTCGTCGAGGACGCCCAGGGCCGCGTGCAGGACGCCCGCATGAGCCTCGACACCCTCTTCGTCGAGCCGGACGCGGGCCTCGTGACGCTGACCTGGCGCGGCCACGCCGAGGTGGCCGAGGACGATCTCGCCGACGTGCGCGCCGTCGTCATCGCGGCCGAGCCGCTCTCGGCTGCGCCGCTGCCGCTCGACGATTACCGGGAGACACTCGCCCAGCTCGCCCGCGATCCGCGCGGCCTCGAGGACCTCCCGCCGGAGGTGCGCGAGGCCTACGACCTCGTCCGCGACGGCGCGCCGCGGCCGCCGCGCGCCGCCGCAGACGAGGCGGATCCGGTGTCGAAGCTCCTCGCGGAGCGGCTCGGCGGCCTCCACGCGCCGGAGCAGGACCGCGTGCGGCAGCTCGTCGCGAAGCTCCGGGCCCTGCGCACCCCCGAGGGCGTCGACCTCGAGCGCACCGTCGCCCAGGCGCTCGCGCGGCTCCCGGCGCAGCGGCAGGCCGCGTACCTCCCGGCCGCGCCCGCGGGCGCGCCGCGGGTCCCCATGGGCGGCGCGCTCGACGCGCTCGTCGCGCGCGTCGAGAAGCTCCGGCGGGACGCGGCCGCGCGCGGGACGGCGCTCGAGGGCGTCGAGCGCCTCGACGCGCTGCTCCGCGATGCCCGCCTCCGCGAGATCGTCCCCGGCTACCGGCTCCCCGGCGAGGCCGCGGCGCCGCCGCCCGAGCCCGGCCCCGGCGCCGACCTCTCGGGGCGCGATCTCTCCGGGCAGGACCTCTCGGGCCGGGACCTCTCCGGGGCGAAGCTCTCCGGCGCGCTCCTCTCGGGGGCGAACCTCGCGGGGGCGAACCTCTCGAACGCGGATCTCTCGCGGGCCGTGCTGTTCGAGGCGAACCTCGAGGGCGCCGCGCTCCCGGGCGCCGACCTCTCCCAGGCGAACCTCACCGGCGCGCGCGCCGCGGGCGCCGATCTGCGCGGCGCGACGCTCGACCAGGCCATCTTCACCCGCGCCGATCTCGCACGCGCCCGCCTGGCGAGGGCGCGGGGGCGCGGCGCGCTGCTCGACGAGGCCGACCTCCGCGAGATCGACGGGGAGGAGCTCCACCTCGACGGCGCCGTCCTCCAGGGGGCGAAGCTCGATCGGGCCTCCTTGCGGGGCGCGTCGCTCCTCGGGTGCATGTGCGCCGGATCCTCCGCGAAGGACGCGGATCTCACGGGCGCGTCCCTGCCGCGCACGAGCTTCACCGACGCCGATCTCGAGCGCGCGACGCTCGTGGAAGCGCGCGGCGAGGGCGCGGCGCTGCTCCGGGCGAAGCTCGACGGCGCCGATCTCCGGTATGCGTCCCTCCCGCGGGCGCACCTCTCCTGGGCCTCGGCCCGGGGCGCGCGCTTCGCGTGCGCGGTCCTGCGCGGGAGCCGCTTCTACCGCGCCTCGCTGGAGCGCGCCGACCTCGCGCAGGCCGACCTCTTCGGCGCCGACCTGTGCAAGGCGCGCCTCGACGGCGCCTCCTTCGCCGGGGCCAGCCTGTACGGCGCCCGCCTCGAGGGCGCGAGCGCCGCCGGCTGCGATTTCAAGGGGGCGAACCTGCGGCGCTCCAGCCTGGAGGGCGCGTGAAGAGCGTCGAGGAGCTTCTCGACCGCATCCGCTCCGGCGCGCCGCTCCACGGCGCCCGCCTCGACGGCCTCGATCTCTCGGGCCGGGATCTCACGAACCTCGATCTCGCCCGCGTCAAGTTCCTCCGCACCAGCCTGCGCGGCGCGCGGCTCGCGGGCAGCGCGCTCTCGGGCGCGCACTTCGTCGAGTGCGACCTGCGCGACGCGGACCTCGCGGGCTGCGCGCTGGACGGCGCGCTCGTGCTCGGCTCGAACCTCGAGGGCGCGCGCCTCGCCGGCGCGACGCTCACCCGCGCGAAGCTCTCGTACCAGCGCCTCGCCCGCGCCGATCTCTCCGGCGCGACGATCGTCGAGGTCGAGGCGGTGGGCTCGGACTGGTCTGGCGCCCGGCTCGCCGGCGCGACCCTCTCGGGCTCGCGCCTCGACCTCGCGAACCTCGAGGGCGCGGATCTCACGGAGGCCCGCGTCGCGCGCGCCTCGTTCACCCGCGCGAACCTCCGCGGCGCGCGCCTCGCCCGCGCCCGCGTCGAGGCCGGCGCCTTCGTGGGGGCCGATCTCACCGGCGCGGACCTCGACGGCGCGGAGCTCGATCGCGCGGTCTTCGTCAAGGCGGACCTGCGCGGCGCCCGCTTCCCGAAGCGCATGCACGGCGTGGTCCTCGACGAGGCAAAGCTCGGCCGGCCCGAGCTCGCGGGCAAGGACCTCGCCGGGACCGACCTCACGGGCGCGGATCTCTCCGGCCTCGACCTCACGGGCGCGGATCTCTCCCTCTGCTCGCTGCGCGGCGCCGACCTGCGCGGCGTGAGCCTCCGCGGCGCCCGCCTCGAGCGCTCGATCCTCTCGGACTGCGATCTCACCGGCGCGGACCTCCGGGGCGCGAGCCTCCTCGGCTGCGACCTCTCGCGCTCGATCCTCCGCGGCGTGGACCTCTCGGGCCGCGATCTCGAGTCGGTGATCCTCATCGAGGCCGATCTCGAGGGCGCCGATCTCACGGCCGCGCGCCTCGTCCGCTGCATCCTCGACAGGGCGCGGCTCTCCCGCGCGAACCTGACGCGCGCTGTGCTCCAGCAGGCGCTCCTCCGCGGGGCCGCGCTGGAGAGCGCCGTGCTCGGCAAGACGATCTTCGATCGCGTCGATTTCACCGGCGTGGATCTGCGCGCCGTCTCGTTCGCCGGCCTCACGGTGCACCGCTGCGCCTTCATGGAGGCGAACCTCGAGCGGATGAGCCTCCGCGACTGCGATTTCATGGGCAGCGATTTCTCGAAGGCGAACCTGCGCGGCGCCGATCTCGAGGGATCCATCCTGACCCAGGCCAGGCTCCGCGAGGCCGCGCTGGACGGGGCGAGCCTGCCGCATGTCGTGGCGAAGGCCGCCTATTTCGGCGGCGCCTCGCTGCGCGGGGCGAAGCTCTCGCGGGCGATGCTCCGGTACGCCACGTTCACCCGGGCGGATCTCGACGGCGCGAACCTCGCCGCCGCGGATCTTCGAGACGCCATGCTCGATCATGCCGACGCCCGCGGCGCGCTCTTCCTCTCGGCCCGCCTCGAGCGCGCCGACCTGTCGCACGCGCGGGTCGAGGAGGCCGACTTCAGCGAGGCCGATCTCGGCGGCGCCAACCTGCACGCCCTCCACGACAAGGGCGCGCGCTTCTCCGGCGCGAGGCTGCTCGGCGCGCGCCGGACGGACGTCGACCGGCTGGAGGCGGAGGCGTACACGCCCCCGCGTCCGCCGCGATAAGAGCGGAAGGAGCGGACGCGTGCTGCCTGCGAGCAACAACGGCGCCGGGATGAACATCGGGTTTCCGGACGTGTGCCTGACGCCGGTGGGGCCGGTGGTGGTGCCGATTCCGTACCCGAACTTCGCGCTCAACGCGATGGCGGTGAATTTCTCGGTGAAGGTGAAGGTGTCGATGATGAACGCGCTGAACCTCGGCACGACCATCCCGATGACCTTCGGGATGGAGCCCGGGGTGGCGCACCCGCTCTACATGGATTTCGGCGCCTACGTGGCGGGCAATCCCAAGGTGATCATCGAGGGGTTGCCGGCGATCAACCTCACCTGTCCGACGACCGGGAACGCCGGGAACAACGCGGTGGGCGCGGTGCTGGTGCCGAGCGCGGTGAACGTGTTCTACACGTGCGCGGCGGCGCCGGCGGAGGTGCTCCCGGGCGCGGGGAACGTGGAGCACGCGCTGCTGAGCGATGGTGTCGGGGTGATCCGGATCCGGGTGTTCTCGCTGGACGTGCCGGCGCTGGTGTACCGGGCGATGCGGGCGCTCGAGGCGGAGGGGATGCGGGAGCTGGTCATCGATTTACGGGACAACCCTGGAGGAGAGCTGCGGGCGTTCGTGGAGCTCGCGGGGGATTTCCTGCCGGCGGGGAGCGTCGTGGCGACGGTGACGGACGGCGACGGTGATGAGGTGGTCTATCGCTCGCGGCAGGAGGAGCCGTATACGGTGCCTGTGACGATCCTGGTGAACCGAGGGACGGCGTCGGCGTCGGAGCTGTTCGCGGGGTGCCTCAAGGTGCACGGGCGGGCGGGGATCGCGGGCGAGAGGACTCACGGCAAAGGCGTGGGGCAGGCGCTCTGCGCGGGCGAGGGGGGCGCGCGGATGGCGGCGGCGGTGCGGGTGACCTTGCCGGGCGGGGCGGAGGTGCAGGGGGTGGGTGTGGACCCGGATCCTGGCGAGACGGCCGCCAGGGGGTGGCCGGGGTGAAGAAAAAGAACAAGAAAAAGAAGCAGAATAGCCCCGGCGGCACCTCGATACCGCTCAACAACGCGACGGCCGGTGGGGGAAATGCTGCCACCAGAACGCTTTCAGTCACCGCGTACCTCCCCACCACGCAGACGGCGATAACCCTGGGAGCCCCCGCGACGGTCCTGGCGACCGTGGGGGCGATGGTTGCAGGCCCGGTTGGCGCGGGCCTGGGCATCCTGGCCGGCGGGGTCGGCGGGGCATTGGTCCGATGGTATCGGGGAGGGGCGGCTTCCCAGCCGCCGCCTCCGCCAGCGCCGGCCCCGCTGCCGCCTCCGCCCGCGCCGCCTCCGCCAGCGCCGGCCCCGCTGCCGCCTCCGCCGGCGCCGCCGCCGGCGGCACCGGCCCCGCTGCCACCTCCGCCGGCATCGCCGCCGGCGGCGCCGGCCCCGCTGCCACCGCCGCCGCCGACGACAGTGCCGCTGGTACCGCCGACGACGGCGGCACCGCCGCCGACAGCGCCGCCGCCGCCGTCGCCGGAAGAGGTCGAGCATCACGCTCTGGTTGGATTGGCCAACTACTTGAAACGTGAGCTCGAGTCGGCGTCGCGATCCGCTGATCCTGCGCTGAGCGCATGGGCCAAGGGCAGGCTCGCCATCCTCAGCACCGCTCCCGACGCCTACTTCTGGGGTACGGGGCAGCAGGCGACTGCCAGGGGAGAGCTAGAGCAGCTGCGAAACCACCTCATGCACCAGCAAAACGCGGCGGACGCGCGCGCGCACGCCGTCGCCCTCCGGCGCGCGCGGTTCGAACCGAATGACTCCGGCACCTGGGAGATGAACCCGGTGCAGTACCTGAACGGCATCACCGAAGGTGATATCCGGGCGTCACCCGAGGGCGATCGGATCCTGAGAGACCTCGGGCGCGGCCAGCTCAACGATCGGCACCATCGCGCCGCCGAGGGCAGGATGTCGCACCAGCACCTCTCGACCGGATCGCGCGGCATAGGGTTCATCTACGTCCAGCAGCCGGACGGAACGGTCACGCCGTACGTGGTGGATCTGGGTGACAAGCTGCCCGACAACACGTACCGGTGGGATCATGGGGGGACAGGCTATGTGCCCCCCCGTCCAGGCGGTCTGTAGGATCCGACAGGTCGGCGCGGCGCTGGTCGTCGCGGGTGGTGGCCGTGACGAACAGGAAGAAGAAGCAGCAGAGCCCCGGGGGTACGTCGAGACCGCGGAACAACGCGACCGGCGGTCGGGGAAAGTCTGGCACCAAGACCCTATCCGTCACCAGAAGCCCGAAGAAACGCACCGGCGACCAGCCTGCCGGGCCCGCAGCACGCCGCCAACGGTTGACGAAGGCGGAGGACGGCACCTGGCGCAGGTCGGCGCTCGCACAGACGTTCGGCTTCTCCGATCCGGAGCCTGGGTACCGGAAACGCAATCAGCAACGCGTGGACTCGGCGCTCGTCGCCCAGTACCACAATGGCACCCCGAGCAATCCTCCGATCGTTCAGCCGTCACCGCCGCCTCCGAATCCGCCACCGCCTCCTCCTCCGACTCAGCAGCCCGGGCGTGTCACGATCCCGCCGGGAAGACCCCAGGGCGTCTTCGACGCGGTCTACCATGGCTCAGCCATCTTCCGGGCGATGGTCGACCGGGTTCTCCAGGACGGCGACGTCGAATACATCATCACCAACGACAACGTGTCTTTCTACGATCGAGCCGGGAATCGGCGCATCATCTCCATCGGCCTCAATCTTCCCGGAGGCGAGCATCGCACCGACTCCGATATCATCTTCGAGATGTGCAATGCATGGGCCGACGCGACGGGCCTGAAGCCCGGCATGAGCAGCTTCGTCGATCCCGAAGCCTACGGGAGGGCGGTCGAGCGCTCGGAGTGGGAGGCGGCGCAGCGCCATTACCAGATCATGAAGGAGATGGAGCAGCTGGATCGCGGCTACGCGCTCTTGAACCGGTTCGCGCCGGGCTTCGAGAGGCCGGACCGCCCCTGGACGGACTTCCAGAACTACTACGATGACCAGAAGCACTCCGGTCACACCGATCACATCATCCAGCACCACCCGAGCTACCCAGGCCCCTGAGGCGGCTGGTGGCCAGGGCGATCGGCGCCCGGGAAGCTACCGAGGAGGAGTTCCTCCCCGTCGACCGTCATCGTCTCCTCGGTCAGCTTCGCCGCGCTCTCACATGACACTGCAGATAGCGCACTTCTGACCGTGATGGTCGTCTGCCTCCGCGTCGTGCTCGTCCTTCGCCTCGCCGCCGGGGGTCGGCTCGGGCGGCGGCGACTTCGTGACCGAGATCTTCTCGAACACGACGATGCCGTCGATCCAGGGCTCTTGGTCAGGCGGCCTCGTGCCCGCGCCGTCCTTCGTCACGGTGTCGATCTCCTTCCCCTTGCGCTTCCATTTCCGCATCTTCTCTTGCCATCGCTCCGGGAAGTCACGCGCCTTGCAGGCGATGTTCGCCCAGGGGTCGATGATGATCGCCTCGCCCCAGTCGTCGAAGTCGCCCGGATATCCGCCGTTCTCGTCGGCCTCCGGCGGGTTCAGGACGACGAAGGCGTGATCTCCGCTCGCGAAGCCGCCGTTATCCGCGGTGGGCAGCCGCTTGCCGAGGCGCACCATGTCCACCTCCGCGCCGTGGGCTTCCTCTGGATGGGAGAGGAGCCAGATCGTCAACGCGGAGAGCTCGAGGCAATTGCCGACCCTCTCCTGCGCGACCCGCGCTCCAAAGGCCCGCACCTGGTCCATGCTCATGTGCAGCGGCGACGTGCCCGTCTTGGCCCTTGTATACGCCATCTGCCTTGCGTTGACCCAGGCCGCATAAGAGAGCTCTTTCTGACGTGCCTTGTCCCTCGTGTCCTCTCGCTTGTTGATGGACTTGAAGGGCCACCACGTGAGCTCCGCGATGGGCGGAGCGGTCGGTTCGGAGATCGTCTTGCGCGCAGCCTTCATGATGCGCTCTGCCACGTCGAGGAGAGCGCCGCTCCGATCGGCCCGAAGGTCGAGCACCGCGAGCTCGAGCCCGGTTCCGCGGCTGTTCGACGAGGCATGGTACGCCTCGATCGCCGTCTTCTGGGCCAGATCCAGCACGGAGCCTGGCGTGCTCCGGTTCGGCGGCTCGGGCTCGCTCTCTTCGTCCTTCGTCTCGCCGGTTTCCTTCGCATCGGGGGCGTCGGTCCGGGTCTCGGTTTGCGCCTGGATCGATTGTGAATTGCGGAGGGTCGCCGCGCCGCCCTCCGTCTCGGTCGCGGCGTCCGTCCCGAGCTTGTGCCCGTTGTGGCTCAACCGCCTGGCTTTTTTCATGCGCGTCCTCCCTGTTACCCGAGGTGGATCTCCTTCCCGTTGATCGTCATCGTCTCCTCGGTCAGCACCGTCGCGCTCTTCGCCTTCGTCGTCGCCGACCCGTCCACCACCGTGTGGCTCTCGCGCGCGTGCAGGCTGAACAGGTCCGTCACGCGCTGGACGAGCGACGCCGCCTTCTGCACGAGCGACCCCGCGAACACCCGCACCTTGTCGCCGTGCAGGTCCACCTCCGGACCCCGGAGCTCCACGCCCCGGTCCCCAGAGAGGCGCAGCGCGCCGCCCGCGGCCCGGACGTCGACGTCGCCCTGGAGCTCCAGCGTCACCTTGCCGGTCCCGTGCAGGACGCCGATGACATAGAGGCGCGCGCCTCGGCCGATCACGAGCAGCACGTCGCCCACCGCCGGCGCATAGGGGATCGCCAGCGCCATCGTCGCCTCAGCGCTCTCCCCGTCCGGCAGCTCGACCACCGCCGCCTGTCCGCGGGCTTCCAGCACGTGCGCCGGCCCCAGGTATTCCTCGGCGCGCGCGGACGTGGCGCGCTCCCGAACCACGGCTCCCTCCGACATGGTTGGTCCCTCCATCCTTGTTCCGGCTCAGTCCTTGCGGAAGCGCTTGTACAGGCTGCCGAGGAGGTTGGGCCGCTCTTGCTTCGACGCGGACGGCGCCGGAGTCGGCGCGCGCGGCTCGGGTGAACGCTCGACCTGCGGATCGCGCTCCGGCGCGGGCAGCGGCTCGGAGGCGCGCGCGGGCGTGGGTGTGGCGACCGGCGCAGGCGCGGCGGCTTGCGTTGGCGCAGATGCAGGCGCGGCGGCCTGCGTTGGCGCAGGTGCAGGCGTTGCGATCTGCACGGGCGTAGGCGCAGGCGCGACGTCTTGCGCGGGCGACGGTGCCGTCTGCGCAGGCGCGGCCTCCGGCTCGCTCAGATCGACCGTGCCCTCCAGCGGCGACGCGATCGCCGGGACCGCCGCCGCGCTGCCCGCCGCCCACGGCGCGCTCGGGCGCTCGCCGCCCTCCCGCTCGCCACGCGCCCCGGCAGGCGCGATCGGAAACGGCGCGCTCACCGCGTCGTCCTGGCCCGGGCCTCGGACCCTCACGGGCGGCAGCGGCACGGTGCGCGCCTCGCGCGGCCTCCGCTCGCTCCCCGCCGGGGGCAACGTGTCATCGAGCGGGAACGTGCCCTCGAGCGGGTGCGCCCCCTCGCGCGCCGGCTCTCGCCCCGTCGCGACGCCCGCGACGCTCACAGGCGCATCCACGACGTCGCCCTCGCCGAGCCGCACCGTGGAGCTCCAGTCCGTCCGCTTCGCGCTCTCCCCCGCAGCCGCGCCCGCCGCGCCCGCCGCGCCTGCAGGCGCCTCGCTGAGGTCCGGCCACGGCACGGGCTCGTCCCCGACCTCCACGCCCACCGCGGCGCGCAGCGCCGGGAGCACCTCCTCCGAGGCCACCTGGAAGCTCCCGCGGAAGACCACCGCGCAGCGCTCGGCGTCGGGCTGCACGATCAGCGTGTCGCCCACGAGCGGCAGCCACCGCGCCGCGCCGTTCGGCAGGAGGATCGTCGCGAGCGCCCGCAGCGCCGGCAGGCGCGTCGCCAGCGCCGGGTGGTGCCGGCTCAGGCCCTCCAGCACGATCTCCTCGCCGCCGAGCACCCGATCGAACCGCTGATCCGCCGGCGCGGACTGGAAGTACGACCAGTCGAAATCGTCCGGGATCGACGCGATCCCCTCCAGCTCGGCGCGCGCGAGCCCGCGCAGCAGCCGCGCCCGGCTCGGCACGATCGGCGGGATCGGCCCGAGGCCGACCGGCGCGCGCCCCCCGCCCGGCGGCAGCAGGTTGGGCAGCGCGCCGCCGCCGCCCACGCGCTCGTCGGCGCCGGCCCCGACGCCGAGCGGGTTCTCCGGCTCACCGGGGCCGCCATACGCGCGCTGGTACTCGATCGGCATCTTCACGAACGGCTCGGGCAGCGCCCCCGCCGCCGCCGCGCCGCCCGCCCGATCGCCCACGACCTCGAGGCGCTTGTCCACCAGCGCCGCCCCCGCGCGCAGGATCGCGAGCCGCACCGCCATTCCCCGGACCGGCGCCCCGCCGGGCGCCCACGCGTGCCCGGTGAGCACCACCTCGGCGCGCGCTAGCCAGGGCGCGAGATCGCTCGCCGCGAGCAGCGGCTTCATCGGGTTGCCCCGCGTGTAGACCTCGCTCCGCACCAGCTCCAGCGGCTCGATCCGCCGCGCCTCGCCGCCGGGGACCAGCGCGAAGGTCGCCTTGGCGACGAGGGTCACGTGGAGCTGGCCGCGGCTGCGCCACAGCGTCGCGCCCGCCGCGACCGGGCCGGCGCGGAGGACATCGAGGGCAAGACGCGCGGTGGTCATGGCGAGGGGCGCCGCGCCCGCGGGCCAGCGTTAGTTCGTGTTGAGCTCGACGCGCAGGAGCTTGCGGCCGATGAAGAGGTAGTCGCCGTGGGCGAGCTCGCGCTCGCTCTTGATGCGCACGTAGGTCCCGTTGCGGCTGTTGAGATCGGTCAGCGTGAACTTGCCGTTGTGCTCCTCGAGGCGGCAGTGCGAGCCCGACATGTACAGGTCGACGGGGAAGTTCAGGTCGCCGCCCTCGCGCCCGATCTGCAGCGAGGTGCCGCGCGCGCAGACGGTCATGCCGACCGCGCCGCCCTGGAGCACCTGCGTCAGGCGGAACGGGCTCGGGTGCTTCGGCGAGGAGTAGAAGAAGGTCCCGTCCGGATCCTGGCCGTCGGAGGCGCGCGGCGTCGGATCGAGCCGGAAGAGCTGCTCGCCCGCGAGGAACGTGTCGCCCGGCGTGATGTCGATCGTGCCGCGCACGCGGATGTACACGCCGTTCAGCGAGCCCTCGTCGCGCACCACCAGCTTGCCGTCGCGGTAGAAGAAGTTCGCGTGCTTCGGCGAGACGAACGGGTCGTCCGGGAAGACGAGCTGCCCGTTGCGGCCGACGATGTGCTGCTCCGCCTTGAGGTGGAACGAGAGGCCGTCCATGCCCTCGCCGCGGATGAGGATCAGCTTCGCCTTCGCCGGGTTCTGCATGTCCCCGAAGAACAGCGTCTGCGCGTTGAGGATCTCGGGCGGGACCGCCGTTCCGCACCTCCCACAGAACTTGTGGCCCGAGGGGACACCGCTCGAGCAGGAACGGCAGACGTAGTTACGGGCTTGCTCCATCAGCTCCTCCTGGGAGAGTTCGGCGAATTCGCTCTTGGACGAGGTGGTCTTGGGGCCCCGGCCCTGACCGCGCGCGCTCGTCGGGTCGAGCCGGGCGCTCGCGCTGCCGGCCGCGGGCGTGGGGGAGCGCCGGGCCGGCGTGGTCGTCGAGCTCGCCCGGCGCGTCGTGAACAGGGCCAAGTCGTTCGCGCACTCAGAGCAACGCGCGGTGCCCATCGGGCTCCACAGGTCGCACTGGCCACAGACGATGCCAATCTCGTTCTGCTCGGTGTGCAAACGTCTCCTCGGTGCATTGGAGGACCGCGGATCGCGGTTCTCCGACCCGCGCCAGTGGAAGGCCGCCGTGGCGGACCTCCGACCGATGAAGCGAGCCAGGACGGGGAACCCGGGCCGCTGCTCGCGCGGGGTCCCTGACCCGGGTGGAGAGAGACACGGTTCTAGACGTCGATGAGCGGAGGGGTCAAGCTCTGAGGTGACGCCGGTGGGGGCGACGGCCGGCCCTGCTCAGCGCACGAAGGTGAAGCGGCGCCGGTCGTCGCTCCAGCCGGCGCCGCCCCAGAGCCGGAAGACGATCCGCTGGTTGCACGCGGCGCGCGGCTGCAGGCCGAAGTCGCGCGAGTCGTCGTGGTAGCTCCGGTTGTCGCTCAGCAGGAAGACCGTGTCGGGCCGCACCTCGACGTGGTAGCGGCGCTCGAGCGGGGGCCTGCGCCCCGTCGCCCGGGGGTGGAGGCCGGGGCCCATCATCACCATGTCGCACGAGAGCTGCACCGGGTTGCCCGTGGCCGGGTCGGTGATGCTCACCTTGGGCTCGGCGCACGCCGTCTCGGCGTCGTAGCGCTGCCCGTTCACGAGGAGGACGTTGTGGTCGACGTCGACCGTGTCGCCCGGCAAGCCCGCGATCCGGCCGACGATGTGGCTGCCGGGGGCCTCGGGATCCGGGCACCGCACCAGCTCGCCGAAGCCGGGCGTGCCCCGCGTCAGCACGACGACCGCGTCGCCCGGGGCGAGGCTCGGCGCGAGCGCGGCGCCGAGCATCGGGTCGTTCGGCACCACCCAGACGTCGAGGACGAGCGCGCGGAGCACGACGCCGAGCAACAGCAGGGTCCCCACGATCCAGAGCAGCCCGTTGAACAGCTTCCGCATGCAGCAGCGCAGCCTAGCGCAGCTCCGGTCGCGGGCGGCGGGCAAGCACCGCGCGAAGGCGCCGCGGCGCCGTCAACGCAGGCACCCCCTGTACGGCGGCAGCTCGCTCGGGCTCGCGCCCGCCGCGATCTCGCGGGCGGCGGAGAAGAGCTCGGGCCACACGTCGAGGCGGCTGAAATACGAGGTCCCGGTGGTGTGCTCGTCACCGTCCATCACGCTCGACGAGATGACGCCGACGACGTCGCCCCCCCGATCGCTGCGCGCCGGCCCGCCCGAGTCGCCGGGGCAGATCGAGGCGATCGCGACGAAGTGCCCCGGGCTCACGGCGTCGATCGCGCCGCCCGGCCGCGGCGCGAGGTGGATCGGGTCGCGCGAGAGCGCGCAGCGGCCGAAGCCATAGGGCGTCACCTGCTCCCTGGAGACCGGCTCGGCCTCGATCCGCGGCGGGAGCGTCGGGATCCCGACGAGGCGCCGCGACAGCACGAGGATGGCGATGTCGCCCTCGCCCGACGTGTACCCGCAGTCCGGCGACACCACCGCGCGGACCTTCACGTCGCCCCACGGCAGGTGGTCGCCCCCGAGCTCGATCGAGATCACCTCGGGATCCTGATCGCGGCGCAGCGTCCTTCCGTTGTCGTCCCGCGCCGCGACGCAGTGGTGCGCGGTGAGCACCAGGTCCTCGGTGATGAGCGTCCCCGTGCACGTCACGTCGGTGACGATCCGGACGATCGCGTCCTCGTTCGTCGCCAGCTCGAACGGCGGCCGGAGCTCGAACGGGCGCTGCTCCATGCCCGGCTTCGCCGCGGGGATCGGCAGCCCCGCGTTGGTGATCGGCCGCGCACAGCCCGCGGCGACGGTGAGGGCGAGCGCGGCCGCCACGGCGGCGCCGCGTCGGTACAACCCTGTCCATGCGGTCGCCAGGGCGCCCAGCGTGCGAGCTTGCGGCTGTTCCACCTGAGGGAGACCCTCCCAAGCGCAACCGGTTGTTCTCTCGGACAGCGCCCCCGGTACGAACGCGCCGAGCAATGCCAAAGACTACGACATAAGGCGGTGACCGTCATTCGACAACGACAGGGTTTCCAAGCTTGGATACGGCCTCGACGATCGCAGATCACGTTGCGCGTCTCGCCGTCTCGCCGCCTCGTTTGTAGTTGCTCTGTACATTTACGCCTGCGTTTACGTTCGCGCGTGCGTCGATGTTCCCCGCGCCGCGCTAGCGCACCGCGACGAGGCGCACCTGGCTCGCGCTGCGCGCGTAGGCGTCGAGCGCGGCGCGGGCGGCTGCCGCGTCGACCTGCGGATCCTCGACGCCCGCGGCGACGAGCTGCTCGAGGAAGGCGCGCTGGTGCTCGGACTTCGCCGCGAGCCACGCGGGGCAGGCGCCGGCCGCGCAGGCCGCCGACGCCTGCTCGGACGCGGCGAGGGCGTCCTGGACGCGGCCTCGGCGGAGGAGCGCCCGCGCCGAGAGGAGCGCCGCCTCCGGGAGCGCGCGCACCTCGCCGGGCGCCGCGTCGAGGGCCGAGGAGGCGAGTCCTGGCTGATCGCGCTCCAGGTAGGCCGCGGCGAGCGCGGTGACGCTGGCCGGCGTCCTGCCCTCGGCGTAGCGGGCCTCGAGCGCCGCGAGCTCGTCGGCCCCCGCCGCGGCGCGCGACGGCAGGAGCTGCGACGCCCGGACGCTCGGCCCGAGCCCGATCGTCCAGACGACCCCCGCGAGAACCAAGCCGTTCGCGACGAACAACCCGAAGCGCATCACACGACCTCCAGGAACCGGCAGGGACCCCCGGCCGTCGGCGGCGGCCGGCGGCGACGGGCAGTCGCGTGCGGTAACATGCGGTGAACGAAGCGACAGCGGGGCGGCGCGAAGGTTCCCGCGAAGCGCGAGCGGGTGGTGGCCTGATTTGCCCCGGAGTGATTCACATGAAGGCGGGAAGGCGGGAAGATCATTGATCTTTTCTTCCCGCCTTCCCGCCTTCATGTTCAAATCCGGCCACCACCCGCGAGCGGCGCGCCATCGTGGTTGGCCGGGAGGGCCGACGCACCTACAGGGCGGCCGGGGCCGCGGGGCTACTCGCTCGGGAGCACCACCAGGTCGTCGCGGTGGACGACGACGTCGTCATCGCCGGCCTCCTCGCGCTTCTTCCGCGCGGTGCGCGCGGCGTCGCTCGCCGACATCCGCGCGAGCCCGCGCGCGATCTCGGCGCCGTCCGGGTCGACGACGGCCACGGCGTCGCCAGGGAGGAAGGTGCCGCGCACGCCGAGGACGCCGACGGCGAGGATGCTCCGGTTCTTCGAGCCGATCGCCTCGGCGGCGCCCCGGTCGACGAGGATGGCGCCGCGCGGGCGCAGCGTGTACGCGATCCAGTGCTTGCGCGCGCTGAGCCGCTGCGGGACGGCGGCGAAGAGGGTGCCGACGTCCTCGCCCGAGACGATGCGCGTGATGATGCCCGCCTCGCGGGCGGCGCCGATGACCACGTGCGAGCCCGCGAGCGTCGCGCGCCGCGCGGCCTCCACCTTGCTGGCCATGCCGCCGGTGCCGACGCCGGAGGTCGACGCGCCCGCGAGGTGCCGCGCCTCGCGGGCGACGCTGCGCACGAACGGCACCCGGCGCCCGTCGCCGTCGAGCAGGCCCTCGACGTCCGAGAGCAGGATGAGGAGATCGGCCTCGCAGAGCGGGGTCACCATCGCCGCGAGCTGGTCGTTGTCGCCGAACTTGATCTCCTCGACCGCGACGGCGTCGTTCTCGTTGATGATCGGGATCGCGCCCGCCTCGAGCAGCGCGGCCAGGGCGTTCCTCGCGTTGTTGGTGCGGGTGCGGTCCGCGAGGTCGGCGTGCGTGAGGAGCACCTGCGCGACGAGCAGGCCGACCTTGCCGAAGGCCTCCTCGTAGCGCTGCATCAGCACGCTCTGGCCGGCGGCGGCGGCGGCCTGGAGCCAGGCCATGTCCTTCGGGCGCGACTTCAGCCCGAGCTTCGCCACGCCGAGGGCGATGGCGCCGCTCGACACGATGACGAGGCTCCGGCCGGAGCGGCCGCGGAGCGCGGCCACCTCGGCGGCGAGCCGGTCCCAGGCGTCGCCGGAGAGGCTCTTCGAGCCGATCTTGATGATGATGCGGCGGCAGCGCCGGAGCGCGGCGCGCGCGGCCTGCGGATCGAGCTCCGGCGCGGCGTCGGCCGCGGCGCCGCCCTTCGTGGCGGTGCGGTCCTCGGTGTCAGTCATGGGGGATGCCGGCGGCGGCGATCTCGTCGAACGCCGCGTCGAGGCGGCGCTCGATGTACTCCGGGACCGAGGCGCCAGCGAGCAGGAAGGCGTCGATCCAGCGCGTGAACTCGTCGCGCAGGTCCTCGGTGCCGCTCGGCAGGACGGTGAAGCTCGCCTGGAGGGAGGGGGACAGCGCGCGGCGCACGGCGCGATCGACGGCGTCGCGGACCCAGCGCGCCTCCTCGGCGTGGACGCGCACGGCGGTGCTCCGGCGGAAGCGCGTGATGTAGCGGTCGAGGAGGTGGCCGAGGGCGTAGACCTCCAGGCCGCGCGCGGCCGCCGCGAGGGCCAGGGCCGGGTTGAGCCGCCGGAGGACCTCCTTCGTGACGAGCTGCGCGGCCTTGCGGAGCGTGGTCTGCTCCGACCCGGGCTCGACGAGGAGCGCGCGCGCGTCGGTGGTGAGGCTGAGGCCGTGGCGGGCGACGGTGTCCTGCACGATGGCCCCGCGGATGCGCAGCAGCATCCGCGCGGGGAGCACCGGGACCGGGATCCACGAGGCGCCCACCGCGAAGGCGGTGAGCACGGCGAGTCGACCTCCGGGAGGCGGGCCGCCCGGGGTGACCTGAGCGGCGGTCGGCTTGTTCGCGGCGGGTTCGGATGACATCGCGCGCACGGTACTACGGCGGGCGGCAGGTCAGAAGAGGGGGGTGAGCTCGACGATCGCGGCGCGGCAGCGCGTCGCGGCGAGGACGACGTCGCGGGTGGTCGCGCCCTCGGGCAGCGCGGCGGCGAAGCGCACCGGCCCGCCCCGCAGCGCGATCCCCCGGGCGGCGAGCTCCTCGCGGAGGAGCGCCGCGTTGGTGCGGACGGTGACGGCGTAGAGGCGGCTCCCGGCGGCGATCTCCGCGAACGTGCCCGAGAAGGCGAGCTCGCCGCCCGCGAGCACGAGGACGTCGGTGGCGCCGCGGACCAGGGCGCCCCGCGGGCCCTCGACGTCGAGCCGCGCGGCCGTGAGCAGCGCGCCGCGGCCCTCGGTGGCGCCCGCGAGCGCGGCCAGGACGAAGGCGGCCGCGGCGCCGTCGAGGCCGACGAGCGGATCCTCGGCGATCAGCACGGCGGGCGCGGTCACGATCGCCTGGGCGAGGACGAGCGCGCGGCGCTCGGGCAGCGCGAGCGCGCTCAGCGCGCGCTTCCGCGAGGCCGCGAGGCCGACCCGGGCCAGGGCGGGGGCCACCATCTCGGCCGCCGCGCGCGGCGAGGCCCCCGCGAGGCGCGCGCCCCAGCCGACGTAGGCGTCCGCGGTCCACGCGAGCGGCAGCGGCGGATCGAGCGGCGCCGCCCCGCTCGCCGCGCGGTGCGCGGTGCGCGCCACGTCGCGGCCCGCGACCTCGAGGCGCCCGGCGACGACGCGCGCCTCCCCGGGCGCCCCCCCGCTCGCGTCGTCCGCCGCGCCGGCCTGCGCCGGCCTCCGGAGCGACGAGAACGGGACGCCCGTGAGCGCCGCGAAGAGCGCGCCCGCGTCGCCGGCGCAGAGCACGCGATCGCCGCGCGTCGCAGCGGTGAGCGCGTCGATGGCGACCACGTCGTCCACGGCGATGCGCGCCGCGCGGGCGTGGAGCAGCGGCGGCGCGGCGGGCCCGGCCTGCTCCGCGGGCTCGGCGGTCCTGGGCGACGCGGGCCCGGCCTGCTCCGCGGGCTCGGCGGTCCTGGGCGACGCGGGCTCGAGCTGCTCCATGGGCTCAGCGTTCCTTCGACGCAGGCGACGCCGGCGGCGCGGATCCTCCGGGCTCGTCTTCCCGGGCCGTGGCGGGGGCGCCGAACGAGATCTCGCCGGCGAACTCGCTGCGCGCGAGCGGCCTGTCCGCGCCGAACACGAAGAACGGCGAGAGGGCGCGCGCGGCGTCGAGCATCACGGGCGGGATGGTCGCCCTCGCCAGCTCGCCCTGGGCCTGCGCCGAGAAGCCGACCAGGCTGAGCGCGTAGCCGAGGAGCGACGTGTCCTCCTCGGGGAGCGACTGGATGGGCGCGTCGTCGGGCAGCTGGCCCAGCCGGCGCGCCTCGGCGATCGCCTGCCGGAGCCCGCCGAGGCGATCGATGAGCCGGCGCTCGAGGGCCTGGGCGCCGGTCCACACCTGCCCGCGCCCGAGCGCGTCGACCTCCTCGGCCTTCATGTGCCGGTTCTCGACGATGCGGGCGACGAACCGATCGTAGAACTGCTTCACCTTGACGCCGAGCTGCTCGCGCTCGTCGTCGGTGTACGGCCTATAGAGCGACTCGGCGTCGGCGCGGGGCGACGAGCGGAACGTCTCGATGCTGACGCCGAGCTTCTGCAGCAGCCCCGTGACGTCGACCTTCCCGTAGAAGACGCCGATGGATCCGGTGATCGAGGAGCGGCTCGCGAAGATCGGGGCGCCGGCGACGGATGCATAATAGCCGCCGCTCGCGGCCGACGAGCCCATCGAGACGACGAGCGGCTTCACGCGCGCCGTGAGGATCGCCTCGCGCAGGATGACGTCCGCCGCGAGCGTCGAGCCGCCGCCGGTCTCGACCCGGAGCACGACGGCGCGGACGCTCTGGTCCTCGCGCGCGCGGCGCAGCGCGCCCGCGACGGTGTACGAGCCGGCGAGCTTGACGCCGACGAACGGGATCGACCGGCTCTCGCCGTCGATCATGTCGCCGTCGAGGTAGACGAGCGCGACCTTGGGCGAGCGGCCCCAGCGCTCGGGCGCCTCGTCGCCCGGGTCGTCGTCGACGACGCGGGAGGCGCGCCCCATGACCTCGTCGACGACGCGGCCGAGCTCGTCGTCGTAGGCGAGCTGGTCGACGAGGCCGCTCTGCCGCGCTTCCTGGGCGAGGAACGGCCCGCGCGCGATCCGCCGCTCGAGCTCCGGGACGGGGATGCGGCGCCCGGCGCTCACCTCGGCGAGGAAGGCGCCGCTCAGCTGATCGAGCAGCGCCTGGTGGTCGTCCTTGCCGACCCGGGTGCTGGTCTCGCGCGCGAACTGCTCGGCGGCGAGCTTGTGGGCGCCGATGCGGACGATGTCGGCCTGCACGCCGAGCTTCTTCAGGAGGCCGCCGAAGTAGAAGTAGCTCGACGACATGCCGGCGAAGCGCAGCCCGCCCGCGGGGTTCATGGCGATGGCGTCGGCGCTCGAGCACACGTGGAGCGAGCGCCCGCCGGCGTCCTCGAGGTGGCAGAGGACCTTCTTGCCGTGGCTCCTCAGGTTGCGGATCGCGTCGGAGACCTCCTCGGCGTGGGCGAGCGAGCTGGCGGGCTCCGCGCGGAGCACGAGCGCGACGCCGGAGACCTCCGGGTCCTCGGCGAGGCGCCAGAGCTGCTGGAGGAGCCGCGTGTGCCTGCGCACGCCCGGGGTCGAGTCGAGGCGCACGCGGACGACGCGGGCCGGCAGCCGGACGCCCGGCTCGGAGAAGCTGCGGAGCGCGACGCCTGTGTAGAAGCCGGTGCCGCTCTTCGTGATGGCGTTGCCGAAGACGCCGCCGGCGGAGACCTGCAGCTCGTCGACGTTGACGTCGAGGCCGGCCATGGCGGCGATCTTCGGGCCGCCGTCGGCCGTGAGGTCGCGCAGCGCCACGTCGCCCCGGAGCGTGCCCACGTAGGGCACGCGCAGGCCGAGGGTCGCCCGGGGCGTCCAGGTGCCGCTCTCGTCGGGGTCGCTGTTCTCGACGTAGGAGGTCTCGAGCCCGATCTCGAGCGCGCGCCTGCCGCCCGCGGGCCGCACGGCGACGCCGAAGTCGTAGCTGCGCTCGATGGCCTCGCGGAGGCGGTTCTCGGGGCGGTTCCAGTCGCGCGCGACGGCCGAGAGCGAGAGCCAGGTGGAGGGCCGGAGCGTGACGCCGCTCGTGAGCGAGAAGTACCCGTCGAGCGCGGGCGCGTCGGAGCTGCCCCAGCCGAGCGTCGTGCCGAAGGCGAAGGTGGGGCCGGTGTCGAGGGCGAGCCCCCAGCGGACCCAGCGCGACGGGCTGTCGAACGGCGCCGGCGCGGCGTCGGGCGGGTCGAGGAAGTCGAAGCGCAGCCCGGTCGACACGTACCAGAGCGGCACGCCGAGCGCGATCGAGTGGCCACGCGCCGGCAGCGGCGAGGCGGAGCCCGTGTGGACCCAGGTCCACCGGAGCTCGGTGCCCGGGAGGAAGGAGAGGTTCGCGGGGTTCACCGCGATCGCCGAGGTGTCGTCGCTGCTGGCGACGGGCTTGCCGGGATCCGGGAGCGGCTGCGAGGGGCCGTCGCCCGGCGCGGCGAGCGCGGCGGTCGGGCCGGCGAGCGCGCAGAGGCCCGCGCACAGGCCGAGCAGCGCGGCGGCAGCGCTGGCGGGGCGAGCGGCGCTGGCCGAGCGAGCGGCGATGGCGGGGTGCGTGATGCTGGCGAGCCGCCCCGGCCGGGCGGGGCGCGGGGAGCGGGCGGGGCTTTGGGGGCGGGGTAGGTTGTTCATGCGCGGATGAGCTCCCTGAGCGTATCTGCTTCCGCGTCGTACGTCCGCTGGACCTCGGCGAGGGCGAGGCGCTCGACGAGCGGGCCGAGCAGGTGCAGCCGGATCTGGATGTCGCCATCGACGCGGCGGCGGGTGCGGCCCTGTGGCAGGCGCTCGAGCCGGTACGTCCCCGCGGAGCGGAAGTAGCTGCGCCATTGCTCCTTCGGGCTGACCTGCCACGTGGAGGCGTGGTCCGAGAGGCGGTACGTCGAGCGCTCCTCCCAGGACATGGCGTCCTTCGCCACGGGGTAGCTCCGGAAGATCGGCAGCGGCGCGCTCGCCTGGAAGCGCAGGACGCGGAGCAGCTCGCCGTCGCGGAGCGCGTGCTCGACGGTCACGACGCTCTCGAGGGAGGCGACCCGCGTGGCGAGCCGAGGCCCGAGGTCCGGCGAGAGCACGGCGAGCTCCACGGCGTCGAGGGGCGCGTCGAGCTCGTGCGAGATGGTGAAGTGCACGCGGCCCTTCTATCACGCGGCGGAGGCCGGTCGCGGGCAGGTCGGCAACCAGGCGCAGCTTGGCGCCAGGACTCGACTCAGCGTCATCGTGACCCAGGCCAACCTGCGGGCCGGCCTCACGCACTGCATGCAGCAGTTAAGCGCGCGTGCGGCGGCGCCGCGATCGAGCGCGTGGCCGGCGCGCGCGTGGAGCGTGCCGTGACGTCGAGCCCGTGCCCGGCGTGAATGCCGGCCGAGCGGGCGCATCGAAGCAGCCGTATGCATCGCTTCGATGATCCCACGCCCGCCGTGCGACCGTCTCCATCTCCCACCGACGGCCCGTCACCTGGCGGTGCGCGGCGCCCGCCCCGCTCCCGCGAGCCCGCGGCGCGCGCGCTGCGGCGGCCCTGCGCCGCGCCGACTCGCCGCAGCGGCGCGGGGCCCTCGACCGCGCTCGGGCTCTGCCTCATGGCGTTCACCGCCGTGTTTTCCGCCGGTTGCGCGAGCGGCATGCAGGACGAACTCGACCCCGCCGAGGCCGAGCTGCGCGCCCTCTTCCCGGAGCAGGCCGGGCTGGTGCTCGCCGCCGACGGCGCCCTGGCGCGCGGCGAGCGCGGCTATTCCGTGACGGCGGCGCGCGGCGAGGCCGCGCCGGGCAGCGGCTCGTCGTCGCGGGGGCTCGTCGTCCATCTGCCCGAGCACGGGAGCGATGAGATCCGGATCGAGCTGCCGGACGGCTTTCACGTGCGCGTCCGCGAGCGCAGGGGGCTTGGCGCCGGACGGCTCGTGGGGACTCAGGAGATCGCCGGCGGAGATGCCGTCGCCTATGCACACGAAGGTGGGTATTCCTTCTGGACGGCGGCGCACGGGGGATACGAAGAGTGGCTCCTCCTCCGGCCGGGCACCTTCCGGGCGGACGCGCCGGTCGCCGCCTGGTCCGTTCAGGGCGCGACGCTGCGGCGGCGCGGCGCGGCGATCGAGCTCGCCGACGAGGCCGGCGTCGCGCGCCTCGCCGTGACGGCGCCGTCGGCGTACGCGCGCGGGGGCCGGAGGGTCTCGACGCGCCTCGACGCCGAGGGCTCGACGCTCTCGCTCTGGGTCGACGCCCCGCCGGAGGAGGCCGTGCTCGTGGACCCGCTGTGGGTGGCGACCGGGAGGATGATCACGCCGCGCGCCGAGCACACGGCGACCTTGCTGGACGACGGCAGGGTCCTCATCGCAGGGGGATTCCTGAGCTGGGACGAGGGGATCATTTGCGATCCGATGTTCTCGACGACGCCGCTCGGCAGCGCGGAGATCTACGATCCCGCGACGGGCGCGTTCCTGGCGGCCGCGCCGATGGCTGCTGTGAACGGCGGTCACACCGCGACACGCCTCGCGGACGGGAGGGTGCTGGTCATCGGCGAAGAGGCCGGGGGCACGAGCGCCGAGATCTACGACGACGCGCTCGATGCATGGCGAGCGGCCTCGTCGCCATCGGTGTCGCGGTCGAGACCCACGGTCACGCTGCTCGACGACGGGCGGGTCCTCCTCACCGGCGGAAGGGTCGGGTCAGCGGATACGGAGAGCACCGAGATCTACGACCCGGCGACCGACACGTGGGCCCCGGGACCCTCCATGCGGAATGCCCGCGCCGCTCACAAGGCCACGCGGCTGCTCGATGGACGCGTGCTCGTCACGGGCGGCACCCACGGGGCGGCCGCGGGCGCCGTCGAGATCTTCGACCCGGCGACAGCGGCCTGGTCGGCCGCGGCGCCGCTCGGCGGCGGCACTCCGTGGCTGACGGCGACGCTGCTCCTCGACGGACGCGTGCTGGTCACGGGCCTCGCAGGCGCCGCCGAGGTCTACGATCCTGCTGTGGACGCCTGGACCGCGGCCCCGGGCAAGTGGGGCGACACGCCCGCGACGGGCTCGTTGGATGACGGGACCTACGTGACCGGGCTCGGCGTGCTCGGCGAGGCGGCGGCGCGGCTCCCCGGCGGCCAGGTCATGATCAGCGGAGGCATCGAGGCGATCTACTATGCGGACCCCTGGGGAGGGACCATCTGCAGTTCGCTCTATCTTGCGCACGCCCACGACACCTACGATCGAGTCCAGCTCTACGACCCGGTCACGGACGCGTGGTCGCCGGGCGGCAATATCCCAGCTGCGCGAGGCTATCACTCCGCCACGTCGCTCGATGGCGGCGACGTCCTCGTGGCGGGTGGGTACACGTGGCTCTGGTCGACGCGCGAGGGCCTCAGCACAGACAGCGCCGTCGTGTATGCCAGCAACCCCTTGACGAACGGCGCGCCCTGCTCGACCGCCACACAATGCGCGAGCGGGATCTGCGTGGACGGCGTGTGCTGCGCGTCGCCGTGCAGGGATGCTGAGTGCATCGCCTGCTCCATCGCGGCGGGGGGCACGGTGGACGGGGTGTGCACGCGTGCCCACGGCGTCCCGTGTGACGACGGCGACGCGTGCACGCTCGGCGATTCCTGCGACGCCGGGGTGTGCGCCGGAGCTCTATCGAGCAGCGCGGAGTGCGGCGCTGGAGAGGGCGGCGCCGGCGGTGGCGAGGGCGGCGCCGGCGCTGGAGCTGGAGGCGCTAGCGCCGGCAATGGCGGCGCTAACGCTGGTGCAGGAGGCGCTGGCGCTGGCGAGGGGGGTGCCGGCGGTGGCGCTGGAGGCGCTGGCGACGGCAATGGCGGCGCTAACGCTGGTGCAGGAGGCGCTGGCGAGGGGGGCGCCGTCGCTGGCGCGGGAGGCGCTGGCGACGGCAATGGCGGCGCCGGTGCTGGAGCAGGAGTCGCTGGAGGTGGTGGCGCTGGAGCAGGAGGCGCGAGCGACGGCGGCGCCGGCGGTGGCGACGGCGGCGCCGGCGCTGGCGCTGGAGCAGGAGGCGCAGGCAACGGCGGCGCCGATGCTGGCGAGGGAGGCGCCGGCGCTGGAGACACCGGCAATGGCGGCCCCGGCGCGGGAGGCGCTGGCGCCGGCGATGGTGGCGCTAACGCTGGCGCAGGAGGCGCTGATGCTGGCGAGGGGGGCGCCGGAACCGGCAACGGCGGAGCTGTCACGAGCGCGGGGAGCGCCGGCGCGAGCGACGTGAGTCCCGCCACGACCCCGCCCTCCAGCAGCGGCTGCAGCGCGGCCGGCTCGGGCTCCGACTGGCAGCCTGCCGCCGCCGGGCTCGCGCTGCTCCTCAGCGCGCGCCGCCGGCGAGCCCGCCGAGCGCGATCCCCTCGCGACGCCGCATAGAAGCTGTCCACGAGGGGCTCGCTCCGCTCGCGCGCCCGGCATGATCGCCCGCCGGGCGCTTTGGCTCAGAACAGCTCGATGTCATCGAGGTTCACGCCATCCTTGAATGTAGGGCACGCTGGTTGCAGGAGGCGCTTCATGAAGACCAACTCGGGACGCACTGGTTTCCCTGCGGGTTCCCTCGTCGCGCTCGCGATGATTGCGGGCTGTGGCAAAGTCACGATCGAACTACCGGGCTCTGTGGATGTCGAGCCACCGGGCTCTGTGGATGCCGAGCCACCGGGCTCCGAGGATGTCGAGCCACCGGGCTCCGAGGACGTCGAGCCACCGGGCTCCGAGGACGTCGAGCCACCGGGCTCCGAGGACGTCGAGCCACCGGCCCCTGTCGATAGCGAGCCCGAGAGCTGCGTTGAAGGCACGGATGTATCGTTCTTTGCGCCCTCGGGAATGGACGCCGACTGGCTTCTTCCGGTCGATGGGGAACGGCTCATCGCGGTTGGAGCACCAGCGAACGGGGGGGTTGCGGAGCTCGACGAGGCGGGCCACGTGGTGTGGAGCTCGATCCCCCTGCCCGGTGGATTTCTGAAGACCGGCGCCAAGACCGAGGACGGGGGCCTCATGGTCGCGGGCCAGGTGGATGATTCGACGTCTCCCTCCCGCACGGGGTTGTGGCTCGGTCGGCTCGACGGAGCCGGTCAGCTGCTGGCGAGCCGGCGGCTCGGACCATCGGCCTTCAGCGCGCACGTCGACATCGAGCTGCTCCGGCACCCGACCGGGGGGTACGTGCTCTCCACCCACGACAGCGAGGCCCAGGGCGCGGCGCCTCGGCTGCGCCTGGTGCGGCTGGACGACGCGGGCGAGATCGTCCACGAACGGTTCATGCCGATCGCTCCCGGGTCCGCGATCACGGAGTCCTGGAGTCGGGGCGGGGCCGCGCTGCTGCCCGGAGGTGACGTGGTTCAGCTGACCGCGCACGCCGGTTACCTGCGCGTCGTCCGCAGCACCGAGCAGACGGCGCCGGTGTTCGACCGTGTGCTGGAGGAGGTCGGCGGAGCGTGGCCACAGGACATCGCGGCCCTGCCCGATGGCCGCATCGCGATCGCCGCGATCAGCCTCGGTCAGAGTCATGTCATCCTGCTGGACGCCGAGGGAGCGGTGATCTGGGCCAGGACCTATCACCCTGAGCTCGACACCGAGCTTCACGCCATCTCGCACGATCCGAGCACGGGGCTCTTGCACCTCGGCGGGGCGACGCGGGGAACGGACGGAGGAACGCAGCGGATCTGGCTGCTCTCCGTCGACACCGACGGGGAGCTGCGCTGGGAGTACGAAGGGGATGTTGGCACGCCGAGCCGGATCAATGGAATCACATCACTCCCGGGCGGCGGGTTCGTGGCGGCCGGATTCCACGATTTCGTCTATGCGGTGGTCCGCCCGAAGACGTGTCCGTGAGCGGCTAGCGTCGCCTTCCCGGGAGGGGAGGTGGTCGGATTCGGAATTGCATCACACGCAGTTGCGCGAGGGCTTGCCGATCCGTCACGAACCAGACGAGAAGGCCGCCGCATCTCTGCCCTCGGCACCACGCTGAAGAACGCCGGCTCCCATGCGGCCTTCCGCTGAGCGCCTTTCGCTGACGGTGTGGATCAGGGGACGTCTGTCGGGTCCCAGCTCGCGCGGAAGCCGACATCGAGCCCGTCGAGCGTGCGCATCGTGTCGGCGTCGAGCGCGAAGTCGAAGATCGCGCCGTTCTCGGCGATACGCGCGGGCGTCACCGACTTCGGCAGAACGATCAAGCCGTGCTGCACGGCCCAGCGCAGCATCACCTGCGCTGGTGTGCGCCCGGCCTTTGTCGCCGCGGAGACGATGTCTTTGTGCCCGAGCTTCACGCCCTGCGTGAGCGGGCTGTACGCCTGCACGAGGATCCGGTGCTTTGCGCAGAACGCGCGCAGCTCGGCCTGCCCGAGGAACGGGCTGAGCTCGACCTGGTTGATCGCCGGCACCACCGCGCTCTCGCCTCGAAGGGAGCGCTGATCCTCGCAGCGGGGGCAGTCCTCTTTCTGGCCGGATGCAGCAGCGAGCCCGTAGGTGGAGAGCAGCACGGCGCAACGGGCAGCACAGGCAGCGGGGACGGTATGGGTGGACAGGGCGGTGCGGATGGCGCAGGCGGAGCGGGCGGCACAGGCGGTATCGCCGGGGGTAGGCGGCGCGGGTGGCGCCGTCGCGGTGCCGCCGATGGAGCTCGACCTGATGACGTTCAACATCCGTTACGCAAACCGCGCGGACGGCGACAACGCTTGGCCGAATCGCCGCGACATGCTCTATCAGGTCATCCGTGACGCACACCCCGATGTGCTCGGGCTTCAGGAGGCGCTCAGGTCGCAGCTCGATGATCTCGGCGAGGTGCAGATGGCCCGGATCATCCGCGAACACCGCGACGGCCTCTATCCGTCGGATCACTTTCCCGTCACCGCCAGGCTGCGCCTTCAGCCCTGAATGCACAGCGTGTCCCGGGTGGTTGTGGGCGAACCGGCGATGGGTGGACGATCCGAGTGCAGCGAGACCATATAAAATAAACCCCGGCAGATCGATTGAGCGATCCGATGCTGGCGGCGCAGGCTGCATGGCAGAGAACGTGGGTTGAGCCCCTCCATGCGACGACGCGATGGGGTGACGAGCGAAGGTCCCTGTCGCGGGTATCCAAGGCTCACGCGGCGCCTGGCTGCAAATCCCGGCCTCCTCGTCTCGACAGCCCAACGCGGCAGTGCTACCCATCTCACGTGTCCGGCGTTGAGGGGAGGACATGTCATTACATCATGGCCTGTCGCCGATGCACGCAGGAAAGGATCGCCGTATGCGCATCAATCGAATCCGAGGTCTGCGGGCAGCTCAGCTTGCGTTCGCGTTCGCGTCCGCGTCTGCGGGAGCAGCCTTCTGCTTCGCAGCGTGCTCGGCCGACACGGGCCCCACGGCCGAAGACATGGGCGAGCAGGACCAGAATCTTGCAGCCTGTTCGTATGCGGTCACGACGAACGCGTACGAAGGAGCCCCGGAGTACTGGGGGACGATCAAGGTGAAGAACACGGGCGCGAGCGCGCTGAAGAAGCCGACTGTCGCCTTCGACGTGCCCGGCGGTGTCACGTGCGATCATCACGAGCCGGGCTGGACTCACACACAAGCCGGCTCCCGATGCACCTATTCGAGGACATCGAACGTGTCCATCGCCCGCGGCGCGTCATTCACACTCAATTTTTCCACCGACTCGGTGTCCTCGTTCACCCCGTCCCGCGTCGAGCTCCGCGACACCAGCTGCTCCAGCGGCGGCAGCACGACGGGTGGCGGCGGCACCACGGGCACGGGCGGCGGCAGCACGACGGACGGTAGCAGCACGACGGGCGGCGGCAGCACCACGGGTGGCGGCGGTAGCGGCGGCTCGGGCGTGGTGTGGCAGACGGCCAGCCTGACGGAGTTCGAGTCTTACCCCGACCCCGGCAGCGAGGAGTGCATCGAGTACAACGGGTGCACGTGGGCCGGTCAGTTCGCGGCGCTCGACGGAAAGCAGCCGGAGAGCTGGGTCAGAGAGAACAACATCGCCGCGGTGCACTCGAAGGATTTCGAGAGGTACAAGCTCAAGACCCTGCGCCTTCGGAAGAATGGCAAGGAGATCGACGTCAAGGTGTACGACATGTGCTCCGACGCCGATTGCAGCGGGTGCTGCACGCGGAACGCGCAGCCGTCGGGGTACCTGATCGATATCGAGAAATACACCGCTCAGCGGTTCGGGGTCTCGGCGTCTGGACAGGTCGAGTGGAGGTGCCTCGACTGCAATTGATGGCCGCCTCGTCGGGCCGGTGGCTCGGGCGCCGCCTTGCTCACCCGCCGAGCGCCTTGTCGATCGCCTGCGTGAGCTTCGGGTCGTCCGGCGCCACGGACGACTCGAACCGCGCGATCACCGACCCGTCCTTGCCGATCAGGAACTTGGTGAAGTTCCACTTCACCTCACCGGCAGGCGCGGCTTGCGTGAGGAAGGCATAGAGGGGGTGCTTGCTGCCCCCCTTGACCGGGATCTTCGAGAACATGGGGAAGCTGACGCCGTACTTCGTGGAGCAGAAGGCGGCGATCTCGGCGTCGGTTCCCGGCTCCTGCGCGCCGAAATCGTTCGACGGGAAGCCGAGGACGGCGAAGCCGCGATCCTTGAGCCGATCATGGAGCTCCTCGAGCCCCGCGTACTGGGGCGTATAGCCGCATTCCGATGCGGTGTTCACCACGAGCAGCACCTTGCCTCGGTAATCGCCGAGGGAGCGGTCCTGTCCGTCGATGGTCTTCATGGTGAAGTCGTAGAGCGACATGGCCTTTCCTTCCTGAGCAGCGCCGGGCGTGTGCTCCGGCGCGGTGCGCTCGACATCCCTCCCACAACCCGACACACAGGCGAGGGCGAGCGAGCTGATCAGGGCGAGTCCACACCGGAGCACGCGCGGTGAGCGTTCCATGGCGCATGGATAGCCACGCGTCCGGGCCGCGTCGAGCAGGAACGCGCTCCGCGTCGAGGCGACGCCGCCGAATGCGGCTGGAGGACGTCGGCCTGGACGCGGCACGCGGCGGTCGGGCTCGGTGACCTGGCCTGCTGGAAGGAGGCCATCGCGACGGCAGCAGGGTGGACGGGCAGGACGCTCGCCGTCACTTCTTCGTCAGCGCGTTGTAGCTGGTGATGAGGTTGCGATAGTCGGGGATGTGGCTCGAGAACAGCGTCGCCAGTCCCTCGATGTCGTTGCGCCAATCGCGGTGCAGCTCGCAGGCGACGCCGAACCACGTCATGAGCTGCGCGCCGGCTTGCGACATGCGATCCCAGGCGGAGTGCCGGGTGATCTCGTTGAAGGTCCCGGACGCGTCCGTGACGACGAAGACCTGGAAACCCTCCTCGATCGCCGACAGCGCGGGGAAGGCCACGCAGACTTCGGTCACGACGCCCGCGATGATGAGCTGCTGTTTGCCCGTGGCCTTGACGGCTTTGACGAAGTCCTCGTTGTCCCACGCGTTGATGTTGCCGGGGCGCGCGATGTACGGCGCGTCCGGGAACTGCTCTTTCAGCTCCGGCATGAGCGGGCCATTGGGGCCGGACTCGAAGCTGGTCGTGAGGATCGTCGGCAGCTTGAAGTACTTCGCGAGATCGGAGAGCGCGAGCACGTTGTTCTTGAACGTGTCCGGCTGGATGTCGCGCACGAGCGACAAGAGTCCCGCCTGATGATCGACCAGCAACACGGCGGCGTTGTTCTTGTCGAGTCGAACGTACGGCTTGGTCATGGGCTGTCTCCTCTTCTCTTGTCGTGGGTATGCGTCTGTGTGGCTCGACGCCCGAGCATGGAAGTCGGTCAATCGTCCAGGTGGCCGAACTTGCCGCTCGCGAAGTCGGCGAACGCCTGCTGGATCTCTTGCGCGCTGTTCATGACGAACGGGCCGTACTGGACGATGGGTTCGTCGACCGGCTCGCCGCTCAGGACGAGCAGGTGGGCCTCCGATTCGGCCTCGATGAGCAAGCGCTCGCCGGCGTTCTCGAACACCGCGAGGTCGTGCGCCGCAGCGTGCGTTCCGTTGATCGCAATGTCGCCTTTCATGACGAGCAGGCCCAGGTTATGGCGCGCCGGGAAGGTGAAATCGACCCTGCCTCGCGCATTCAGGCGGACGTCGAGGACATCGATCTTCGTGAAGGTCTGCGCGGGGCCCTTCACGCCCTGGTATTCGCCTGCGACGACCCGGACGGAGCCCGCATTCTCGGGGAGCGTCACGATGCCCATCCGATCGCTGGTGATGCTTTGATACCGAGGCGGCGACATCTTGTGCGCCTTCGGCAGGTTCACCCAGAGCGTGGTGGTCATGGCTGCGTTCTCCTGACACGAGGAGGAATAGACATGCCGAGCTCATAGAACAATGTGCAAGAACAGGAAGAACTGATCCAATTTTTGGAACAATCTTGTCACACGCTCGCGGCCGCGCTCGGCGTGGTGGACAACACGAGGCGCTGGCGGAGCAGGTCGAGGAACGCCACCACCTTCGGCGAGAGGTGCCGTGTGCTCGGATAAAGCGCGAACACGGGCACTTCGGGCGCCGACCAGGACGCGAGCACCGGCATCAGCCGTCCCTCGGCGAGGTCTTCCGCGCACAGGTACTCCGGCAAGAGGGCGACGCCGAAACCCGCGCGAACGACCGAGCGAAGCATCTCGTAGTCGTTGACGACGAGCCGCGGGTGAACCGTGATCTCGGCGATCCTGGGCCCCGACCTGAGCTCCCAGGAGCTTCCCTCCGGTGCGAACACGATGCACGGGTGGTCCGCGAGCTCGGCAATGTCGTTTGGCTCGCCGAGCGCCCTTTTGACCTCGGGCGCAGCGACCAGACGGCGCCGCACGGCGCCGAGACGCCGGGCGACGAGGCTCGTGTCCGGCGTGGTACCGGCCCGCAGCGCGAGGTCGAAGCGCTCCTCGACGACGTCGACCCTGCGATCGGTGCACACCAGGTCGACCTGGACATCGGGGAAAAGACGCAGGTATTCGGCGAAGATCGGCCCGAGAACGGAGAACGCGAGCGGGGCCGTCACCCGCAAGAGCCCCCGGGGCGTCGACTGGAGCTGCGAGACCGCGAGCTCTGCCTCCTCGAGCGCGGCGACGATGCGAACGCAGTGCTCGTAGTAGACGCGACCGACGTCCGTGAGGCTCAAGGTTCGCGTGGTCCGCTGGAGCAGCCGGGCGCCGACGCGCGACTCGAGATCGGAGATCTTCCGGCTCACGGTCGACTTCGGCATCCCGGCGGCGGTCGCCGCCGCCGTGAAGCTGCCTCCCTGAACGACCCTCGTGAAGAGGACGATCTCGTCGAGAGCGACGTTGGGTAGGCGAGGGTCCATGGGTGGGACAATCTACGAAAAATGCGCGAATTGTTCCAAGCGATCGCGATGTCTTTCGATCCGCCTGCGCGAAGCCGCGCCCCGATGGTTCGGGCGCAACCCCGCATGCGCTCGAGCGCGCCGGGGCTCCGGCCAGCGACGCAGCGCTGTCCGATCGAGTCCCGAGCTGCAAACGAGGAAGAGCAGCGCTGGGAGGCTCACACGCCGACGCGCTCGACGCGTACCCGCACCTCGGCGGCCGCCAGCGCCGCATCGCCGCCCGCTGTCCCTGCGCCGCGCTCCACCGAGCCGCCCGCGATCTCCGCGATGAGGAGCGGCCCCGTCGCCTTCACGATGCGGCGGGCCTGGTCCAGCACGCGCGCCCTCTCTTCCTCCGTCGCGCCGGCGAGGACACCGCTGAGGAGGACCCCGCAGGCGCGGTTCGCCGGCAGCGCGGCGAGCCCTGTGACGCTCGCCACGCGGGCCGCGAGGCCGCACACCTGCGCCACGTCGCGCGCGAGCAGCTCGGCCGCCTCGCCGACCACGACGACGCCGCCGTACAGACCGCGCAAGGCGGGGGCGGCGACCGCCCTCACGCCGCGCACGAGCCGCGCGCGCGCCTCGATCGCGTCGGGCGAGCAGTCCGGCAGGCGCTCCGCCGCCGGCGCGTCGGGGGCAGCCGCCATGACGGCCGGCGACAGCGCCGCCCGGATCGCGGCGAGCCGCGCCCGCCACCACCGCGCGCCATGCCCGATCTCCCGGGCGCGGCGCTCGCGCTCTTCCCGCCCTCGATGGACGTGGACCTGAAACGCCTCCGTGGCGGCCTTCTGCGGCTGACGCAGGGCGCGAACGCTCGTGAGCAGGCGCATATCGATGAGGTCCGCGCGCCGTACGCCCTCCAGGAGGTCGACGAAGGCTCCCTTCTCGGCGCCACCGCCGATGAACCACTCGTCGAAGCCGCCGAGCGCATCGACAAGGCCTCGCCAGACGATGGGCAGCCCGTCGCGCACATCGCAGAGCGACTCGGAGCTCGGGGCGCCGGGGCCGAGCCGATCGCCCTGGGCGCCGGGCACGCCGCCGTCGAGCGGCGTGGCCGCGAGGAGCGGGGCGAGCCCCTCGACCGCACCCGAGGCCGCCCACGCGGCCGAGCGCTCGATCCACGCGGCCGGCGGCAATGCGACGCGGGCCAGCGCCGGCGTGAGCACGGCCGGCACGCCGCGCGCGAGCGCCGCGTCGTGCTCCGAGAGCGCGTGCTCGACCGCCTCGGGCGGGAGCAGGACATCGGCGTCCAGAAACCAGATCAAGGGCGCCCGGGCGGCGCGGAAGCCCGCGTTCCTGGCGTGGCTGCAGTGCGGGAACTGCCCGCGCGGGCGCGGGCTGTCGACGATCTCGACCCGGAAGGGCTGAGAGCCCGGCTCCGCCGCGGCGCGGATCGCGCCGCCCGGGTCGCCGCCGTCGCACACCACCACGACCTCGAAGGACGACGGGGCGGCGGTCTGCGCGCGCAGCGCGAGCACGGCGCGCCGCAGGAGGGGCGCGGTCGAGGGGTGGCACGGGATCACGAGGGCGATGCGCGGCGGCGCGGCGCCCGTCGCGTGAGCCTCCGCAGCCGAGCCGGGCGTGCCGGCCGCGGAGCCGGCCGCATCGCCCGCAGCGCCGCCTCCGACGGCCGCATCACCCGCGGACGCGCCGCTGCGGCCCGCGCCTGCCGCGGAGCCGCCCCTCAGCGCCGGCCGCTCGCCGAGCACCTCCCACAAGCTGGCGAGGCACCGCTCGCGCTCGGTCAGGTACGCGTCGCGCGCCGCTTCCTGGATGCGCCGGAGATCCGCCTCCGTGAACGCCATGCAGCGCTCGACCGCATCGCGCACGTCCTCCGGCGCCACCGCGTGCGTGCGCACAAGGCCCTGCGCGCCGTGCGGCGCGGCCGGCATGCGCAGCGCGCAGCCGTCGATCTCGCTCATCGCCTCGGTGTCGGGCACGAGGACCGCGGCGCCGACCGACAGGCCCTCATGGAGCGCGTGGCCCCAGCCCTCGTAACGAGACGGACAGAGGTGGAACCGAGACGCGTTCTGATAAAAGCGAAGCCGCCGCTCGTCGACGCGCCCCGCGAACTCGACGTTCCGCGGCCTGAGCGGCCAGCCGAGCGAGGACACGACCGTCAGCGGATACGGGATGCGGTGGCGCTCCCAGGCCAGAAGCACGGAGTCCGTGCCCTTCGCGTCGGAGCCGCCAGGGACGTGCAGGAAGCGCCGCGCCCGAGGAACGGCCGGGTCCCAGCGGTCCTCCGAGAAGAAGCCGAGGTGGCGGGCCCGCGGCGTGAGCGGGGCGAAGTGCGACAGCGCGTCCCGGGTCTTGCACAGGACGAGCTCGAAATCGTCGAGCGCGGGCCGGGCCTCCGGCCGCCACCACTCGGCGTTCGGGATCAGCCAGCGGCGCGGCGCGCCCTCGGCGAGGCGCGGCTCGTAGACCTCGAGGAAGATGACGAGATCGGCGCCTCCCGCGCCGCCCGCGCTCTCGGGGTGCTGGAAGTGAAGGCCGGTGACCCGATGACCCCAGCTCTCCAGGAGGCTGCCGAGAAGGCGGTAGTCGCGCTCGAGCCCCTTGCCGTTGTCGATGTTGGTGACGATGTGGATCCGCATCTCAGCTCGATACCGCCCGATCCAGCCGCAGCCCCGGCTCTGCCGGCGCCGGGAGGGCCCTCCACCAGGCCAGGGTCACACCCAGCCCCTCAGCGCCGCGTGGTGCTCGCCGAGGATGCCGAGCATCTGGCGCATGCGGTGCACATACGTGAAGCTCGCCTTGACGCGCGCGTGCCCGGCCCGCCGGATCACCTCGCGCTCGTCGTCGTGCGTCACATAATAGTCGATGAGGCGCCGCAAGGCCGCGAAGTCGCCGAACGGATAGTAGACCACGTGCTCGCGATCCCGGAACTCGTCCTCCAGGCCGAAGATGTAGGGGTGGATCATGAAGCCCCCCCGGCCGAGCGTCTCGTAGATGCGATCGGACCAGTAATGCGGGTGATCGAAGCCGACACACAGGCTGTCGCCCACGACGACCTTCGCCGACGCGTACAGGCGGTTGAGGGCGTCGCCGCGCACGCAGCTCTCCGGCGCTCCGTGCTTCACGAAGCGGCGGCCGTACGTCTCCGACAGGAAATCCACGAGCCGCCTCCGATAAGGCCACTCCGGATGATAATCGTACGAGCCCACGAAGCAGACGTCGGACGCGACGCCGGGATCGACCTCCGCGAGATAACACTCGGCGCCGTACACGCCGGGCTTGATGTAATGGTGGCGTATCCCCTGCGCCCGGAAGAACGCCTCGCTCCCGCCGTCGGGCGTGAACACGTGCTGCGTGCGCCAGAACGGGTCGAGCCGGAGATCGCGGCCGCGCGAGAGGCCGGCGTACAGGTCGAGGTGGTACGAGGCCGTCGGGATGGGCAGCTGGGTGATCCAGCGCAGCGCGTCGCCGCGCAGGCCCCAGGTGCGGGTGTAGAGCAGCAGATCGACGTCGCGCGCCATGCCGTCGAGCTCGCCCAGGGTGAACGCGTTCTCCTGGGCCTGGACGACCTCGACGCCGAGCGCTCGCAGGCTCTCGCCGACGTGGTTCTCGGTCGAGAACGACGGGCCGAAATTACCGATGTACAGGACGCGACGGCGCATGGGGGAGGGGGCCACGACGGCGGCGCCCGTCAGGGCGGCGGGTCCAGCGGCCACGTGGCCACGAGCGCGCGCGCGTCGGGCGTGCGCGCCTTCGAGAGCACCGCGAGCGTCACGGTGCGATCCGTGACCAGCACACACGGCGCCGAGAACGTCGCTGGATCGGCGCCGCCAGCGTCCACGGGGAGCACGCGGAACGCGGCGCCCGGGGCCGGCCGGTGCGCGACGAGGAGATGGGCGGCGGACGTCGCGACGATCACGAGCCCGCCGCCCGCGCGGTCGGCGTCGAGCTCGAAGACGCGGCGGTCGCCGAACGGCGCTTCCTCGGCGCCGGCAGGGCCGTACGCCGCGTCGCGGGCCGAGACGCGCACGGTGCCGGGCAGCGCGCCGCCGCGCGAGGCGCCGGGGGCGACGCGCTTGCACACCGCGGTCGGGCCCGGTGACCCGGCGAGGACCACGACATCGATGCACTCGCCGATCGGGTGGTCCACCGAGGCGCCGCCGGCCGCCGCGGCCTCCAGCACGACCGCCGTCGCGTTGTCGACGACGGCGGACACGGCGCCCGGGACGCCGGGGGAGGGCGCGGGGAGCGAGCCGGCGCCCGCGCCGCGCACGAACCGAGGCCCGCTGAAGCTCGCGAACGGCCGGTGCGCGGTGAGCGAGGCGCGGGCACCGGAGGCGCCGTCGAGCCGGACCAGCGCGTTCACCGCGCCGCCGGCGACCTCCACCACGAACGACAGCGCGCCGCCGTCCGCCGCCGCGGCGTCCCAGCGGGGCAGCGCGGGCAAGAGCTGCGGGATCGTGGCGACGGCGCCCGACGGACCGCGGCCCGCGAGCGGCAAGGCCCAGATGTCGGTGCGGTGCGGCGGAGCCGCGCTGTGCGTCGACGACGCGAGCAGCACGGGCGCCCCGTCGAGCGCGACGAGGCGCAGGGTGTCCGCGAGCGGGGCGTCGGGCAGCGCGGCGGGAGAGAGCGCGAGAGGCGGAGGGGGCGTTTCGTTCATGGGCGCAGATCCGGGGGCGGGGCGGCACGCGGCGGCGGCGAGACAGACGAGGAGCGCGGGCGCGGGAGGCCCGCGGCGCGGCCTCCTGGGAGCGCTGGTCGAGCGGGGCGCGGCGGTCGAGAGGGGCGAGGGCATGCCGTTCGACCTCCGCGCCTCGCTAGATGCGGGCGTTCGTGCGCATGTTCCACAGCTGCACGAGGGCCTGCGGGTTCGACGATTTCGGATAGCCGGCGAGCGCGGCCGCGAAGAGCCCGTCGATCGCGCCGGTCTCCCACGTGGCCGCGTCGGCGAACGGCCCGCCGCCATACGAGGGGTCGTAGAGCTGGCCGCCGTGCACGACGATGAAATGGTTGAAGAACGCGGGCGGGGGCTCGGGGTTCCGCTGGCCGGGGATCCCCGGCAGGTTGACAACGTCGGTCCACATGCGGTGGGTCCACGGGGCGGGCTGCGTGGCCGCGTTCCACTGCCAGTTCTTCACGAGGAACCCCTGGGATCCCGAGGTCCACGCCGTCACGGTGACGACGACCACCACCTTGTCGGCGCTGGTGATGCCGTGGACCTTGAGCATGTCGATGAAGAACTCGGCCCACGAGCCGCACTGCCCGCTGCCGTCGGCGCTCGCGAGGAGCAGGCGGGTGTTCGTGCACGTTGTCGTGTTCGGGTTCCAGTACGTGAGGCCCACGCCGTCGCGCTTGCGCGTGAGCGCCCGCGTCGCGAAGGGCGCGAAGCTCTGGGACACGACGCGCCCCTCGGTCGTCTCGCCCTGGGCCGCGCGGCACGAGATGTCCACGAGCGTCCAGTAAACCGTGCCGGCCGGCGCGCCGAGAACCGCGTAGACCAGGTGCGCCGTCGTGCCCGCGCCGACCCAGCCGGTGCCGGCGGCGTTCGCCTCCCACGCGATCGTCAGCGGATCGTAGCAGGCGATGACGTTCGGCAGCGGCGCGCTGCTCGTCATCGAGGGCGTGGAGACGTCGACCGACCCGGGCGACACGCTGACCGTGCACGTCCATTCGAGCGTCACGCCGCCGGCCATGGCGCGGCCGCGCAGCTGCACGGACTCGGTCCCGGTGGGCGGCCGGAGCACGCGCAGCACCACGGCGAGCGGGACACGCGCGCCGCGGACGTAGCAGACCGGCGATTGATCCGTTGCCTGCCGGGTGCTCAGCCACTCGGGGGAGGCGAAGTTCCCGAGAGAGTCCCGCTCCACCGCGTGGTTCGCCGCGAAGTCGACCTGGATCACGCCGACCAGCGCGTGGACGATGTCGGGCGCCTTCGGCGACGGCTGCACCGGCGGCGGCACCTCGAGCGGCCTGCGCGCCTCGGGGGCGCGCGGCGGCGGGCCGCGGAAGGCGAGGATGCACCCCGTCCGGAGCAGCTCGGCGACGCGCTCGCGGAGCAGGTCGAGCTCGCGCGCCGCGTCGAGCGACACGATGCCGGCGCCCGCGGCGCACAGCTCGCTCAGGAGATCGACGCGCTCGCGGTCCGGCTCCTCCAAAGGGAACCACGCGGGCACCTCGAGGGCGGCCAGGTGCGGCTCGATCGGCTCCGCGCCCTCGGGCAGGACCGCGCCGGCTGCGCGGACGAAGCCGACGTCTCCGTACGCATCGACGACCTGCCAGACGTTGCCCATGAATCCGCGCGATCCGCTGTCCGCTGTTCCCCCGGCGCCCGATCTGACTAGGCCCGTCCTCGCCGTGCGTCAACCGTTCGTCAAGCAGCGCCGGCATGTCGACGGCATGTGCGCCGGCATGTCGACGACGTCGGCGCGCGTGAATGTGCCCACCCGGCCGGCGAGCGATGGTAGGCTCGACGGCTCGGGCTCCGGGACGTGCGAGGGCGAGGCGACCGATGGCGGACGGTGCGATCGAGTTTGATTTCGCTGTGGAAGGCGCGACCGATCCGTGGCGCGTCGCGCGGATCGAGGGCCATGAGGGCATATCGCGGCTGTTCCACTTCCGCGTGACCCTCGCGTCGACGGACGCCGCGCTGGCGTTCGACGGGCTGGTCGGGCAAACGTGCCTGCTCACGATCCGGAACGACGCGTCGACTCGGTACATCCACGGCATCGTCGCGCGCTTCGAGCAGCACGAGGAGGGGCGCTCGGTCACCACGTACCTGGCGACGGTCGTCCCGCGGGCGTGGCGCCTGCAGCACCGGCACGACTACCGCATCTTCCAGGAGGCGACGGCGCCGGAGATCATCGACAAGGTGCTCCGCGCGGCGGGCCTGTCCTCCGACGATTTCCGCATCTCGACGGCGATGACCCACGATCGGCGAGAGTACAGCGTGCAGTACGCCGAGACGGACTGGGCGTTCATCAGCCGCCTGATGGAAGAGACAGGCATGTTCTGTTTCTTCGAGCACAAGGCCGACAACCACGTGCTCGTCTTCGGCGACGCGCCGTTCGTCCACGAGCCCATCGACGGGCCGGCCGTCGTGCCGTACCGGACCGGCGGCGGGGCGCTCGCCTGGCAGGAGGCCGTCTCCCGCTTCTCGATGGCCGAGGAGGTCCGGCCCGGCAAGGTCACCGTCCGCGACTACAACTTCCAGAAGCCCAGCCTGAGCCTCGAGGGGGAGGCGGAGGCCGACCGCGACACCGATCTCGAGGTGTACGTGTATGCCACCGAGCACGATCTGCCCGAGGAGGGCACGCAGCTCGCGAAGCTCCGGCTCGAGCAGCTCCAGCTCGTGCGCCGCACCGCGGAGGGGCAGGGGAGCGTGCTCCGGTTCATGCCCGGGGCCACCTTCACGCTCGAGGACCACGGCCGCGAGAGCTTCAACCGCGGATACCTGATCACGCGCGTCGACCATTTCGGCTCGCGGGCCGTCGGGGGGGAATCGCAGGAGACCGTCGTGGGGTACTCCAATCGATTCCAGTGCATCCCGGACGACGTGCCCTACCGCACGCCCGTGCAGACGCCCAAGCCGACGCCCCGCGGCATCCAGACGGCGATCGTCGTGGGCCCTGCGGGCGAGGAGATCCACACGGACATCTATGGCCGGGTGAAGGTGCAGTTCCACTGGGACCGGAAGGGGCGCCGCAACGAGCAGAGCTCGTGCTGGATGCGGGTGAGCCAGATCTGGGCGGGCGCCGCGTGGGGCTCGATGTACATCCCGCGCATCGGCCACGAGGTCGTCATCGACTTCCTCGAGGGCGACCCGGATCGCCCGCTGATCGTCGGGCGCGTCTACCACGGCGCGAACGTTCCGCCCTACGCGCTGCCGGCCGAGAAGACGAAGAGCACCATCAAGTCGGACACCTCGCCGGGCGGCGGCGGGTCGAACGAGCTCAGGTTCGAGGACAGGAGAGGCGCGGAGGAGATCTACCTGCACGCGCAGAAGGACTGGAACATCGAGGTCGAGAACGACAAGACCCAGTCCGTCGGCCACGACGAGCGCCTGACCGTCGGCCACGACCGGAAGAAGCGCATCGACAACAGCCAGTGGGAGTCGATCGGCGCCTTCAAGACCACCGAGGTCGGCGAGGATCACAACGAGAAGATCGGCGCGAACCGCACGCTCGGCGTCGTAAAGAGCGAGAGCGTGGACATCGGCGAGGACGCGAGCCTGAAGATCGGGCAGGGCCGGAAGACCGATGTCGGGAAGGACGACATCGAGTCGGTGGGCGGCAAGCGCGAGCTCTCGGTGGGCGGCGAGGAGACCGTCAAGGTGGGTGATCGCGCGACGCTGGAGGTCGGCTCGAAGCGCAACACCACCATCGGCGCCGACGACTCGCTTTCGGTCGGCGGGACCGAGACCCGGAACATCGACGTGGACGCGACCGAGTCCGTCGGCGCGAAGAAGACGGTCAAGGTCGGCGAGAAGTTCACGCTGGAGTGCGGGAGCGGCAAGATCATCGTCGACAGCTCCGGCAAGATCACGGTCGAGGGGTCGGACATCACCGTGAAGGGCTCGGGCACCGTCAAGGTCGAGGGCGCCAAGGTCGAGGTGAAGAGCGACGGCGACGTGAGCGTCAAGGCGGGCTCGAACATCAAGCTCTCGGGCAGCGGGGTCGACATCAACTGAGCGGCGTCGCGCAGGATCGGAGCCGAGGCGGATGGTTCACGAGGTGGTGGCTGATCACGCGGAGATGGCGTCGTTCCTCTGGGAGCTCCGCGAGATGGCCGTGAGGTCGCACCACTACACGCTGGCCGATCTCGCGGAGCTCGAGGAGCGCGTCGAGGCCCACCTCGATGGGCTCCGGATCGCGGGGGAGCCCGGCTGGGAGCTCACGCTGGCCGCCCTCTCGACGAAGGATCCAGGCGCGTTCTTCGCCGCGGCCATCGCGGCGGTCGAGGCGCGCGACTACCCGGGCTTCGCGGCCGTGCTCGACGCGACGGAGGAGGCGGACGAGCCCGCCGCCGGCGTCGCGGGCGCCCTCGCGTGGGCGTCGCCGGCCGACGCGTTCGCGATCGTGGCGCCGATGCTGTCGGGGGCGCAGCCGCCGGCGCTGCGCCGCCTGGCGCTGGCCGCGTGCGTGGCGCACCGCCGCGATCCCGGGCAATTCCTTGGCTACGCGCTCTGCGACGGCGACGCGGCCGTCCGCGCGCTGGCCTTCCGCGCGGCCGGCGCGCTCGGCCGCGCCGATCTGGCGGGCGAGCTCCGCGGCGCGTGGGGCTCGGACGACGAGGCCGAGCGCTTCTGGTCGGCGTGGGCCGGCGCGCTGCTCGGGGCGCGCGGCGCGGACGAGGCGCTGTGGAGCGTCGCCGGGCGGAGCGGCGCGTTCGCCGAGGAGGCGGCCGACTGCGCCGCCCGCGTGAGCCCGCCGGGCGAGGCCCGCCGCCGGATCGAGGCGCTGATGCGGTCGCCCGGGCTCGGGCGGGTCTGCCTTGTCGCGGCGGGGGCGCTGGGCGATCCGGCGCTGCTGCCGTGGGTGCTCGACCGGCTGGACGTCGCGCCGCTCGCGCGGCTCGCCGGCGAGGCGCTCTCGCGCATCACCGGCGCGCCGATCGAGGGGGCGCTGCGCGGGGCCCCGGCGCCCGGCTTCGACGCCGGGCCGAGCGACGATCCGCGCGACACGAGCGTGAAGATGGATCCGGACACGCAGCTGCCGTGGCCGCACGGGGCGAACGCGCGGGCGCTCTGGGCGGCGCATCGCGGGCGCTTCGCGTCGGGGGTGCGCCACGTGGACGGCCGCCCGCTGGACGAGGGGGCGCTCGATCGCGTGCTCCGGCTCGGCGGCCAGCGGCGCCGCGCGGGCGCTGCGTTCGAGCGGGCGGCGCGCGCGCCCGGCCGCCCGCTGTTCGACGTGGCCGCGCGGGTCGAGCGGCAGAGGGCCGCGCTCGGGGCGTCGCCGTGAGGGCGCCGCCCGCGCCGCGCGCCCTCGGGCACGCCGCGGCCGCGGTGCGCCCCTTCCGCTCCCGGGGGCGGGTGATGCTCGCGGTGGTCGTCAAGGCGACCTTCCAGCTCGAGCACAAGCGCGCCATGTCGCCGCTCCCGCCCGCGCCGATCGTCGCGGCGGACGTGCGCGCGGCGCGCGCCGCGGCCGACCCGCGCGCCGCCATCTCGGCGGCCGCGGAGATGGCCCCGTTCCTTCCGCGCGCGGACATCCTCCTCGGCGGCCACGCCTGGGCCCGCGGGCGGAGCCCGGCGCCGCTCGTCCCCGTCCGCCTGCGGGTCGGCCTCGACGCGGCCGTCCTCCTCGACAAGGCCCTGCACGTCTACGGCGACCGCGGCGGCAACGGCCGCGGCGCCCCGCAGCCGTTCCTCGCCATGCCGCTCGGCTACGAGCGCGCCCTCGGCGGGGCGGCCGACCCCGACAACCCGGCCGGCGTCGATCCGCGCGCCGGCCGCGCGCCCAACATCATCGACCCCCGGCAGCCGACGCGCGCCGCCGGCCTCGGGCCGATCGCGGCGCACTGGCCCGCGCGGCAGCGCCGGCTGGGCAACGCCGATCCGCGCGGCGTGCAGGCCCCGTGGCCCGTGGTCCCGGACGGCTTCGACTGGGCGTATTTCCAGGCGGCGCCGGCCGATCAGCAGACGCCGTACCTCCGGGGAAACGAGTGGATCCTGATCGAGGGGATGCACCCGGATCTCGACCGCATCGAGGCCTGGTTGCCGGGCCCCGTCGCCGAGGCGCGGGTCGCGTTCGGGGGGGCGGCGCAGCCGCAGGTGTTGCCGCTGGTCGCCGACATGCTCGTGATCGACGCCGATCGCTGGCTTTGCTCGCTCGTGTGGCGCGCCAGCGCGCTGCTGCCGGGCGAGGAGGCCCTCGCCAGCGTCCGGGTCACGGCCAGGGTCGCGCTCCCGGGCGAGGCGGTGCCGTGGGACGTCGCGGCAGCGCCGCCGGTCCGCGCGGAGCGGGCGCAGGCGCCGGCTGCGGCGAGCCCGCAGCGGGCGGCGCGCGGGGCGGCGGAGCATCCGCTGGCGGGGACGGTGGCGCTCGATCCGGAGGAGGCGTCGGCGGCGGCGAGCCCGCAGCGGGCGGCGCGCGGGGCGACCGACCATCCGCTGTCCGGGACCGTGTCGGTCGATCCGGACGACGTCCAGCCGAACCCCGCCTTGCCGTTCCGGTCGCCCGCGGCCTCCGTGGGAGGACCGCACCTCGCGAGGTCTGGCACGGCGGAGATGCCCGCAGCGGGGACACCGCCCGCGGAGCCGCGGCGCGGCGGCCTGCCCTTCGTGGCGCCGGCGGCGGGCGCAGCTTCCAAGGCGCTGCCGTTCGCGCCCGCTGCCCCGTCTCCCCCGGGCGCCCGCGATGGCGCGGCGGCGTGGGCGCTGCCGTTCGCCGCCCCGGCCGCGGCGTCGCCTGCGGCGCCGGTCCGAGCGCCGGCGGCGTCCGGCGTGCTGCCGTTCGTATCGCCGGCGGCAGCGTCCGGCGCGCTGCCGTTCGCGCCAGCGCCGTCCGCGCCCGTCCCCGCTGCTCCCCAGGCGCCGTCCGCGCCCCCTCCCGCGCCGTCCGCGCCGGAGCGCTCCTCGCCATGGGTGTCGGGCGCGGCGCCCCACGCCGCCTCGGAGCCGCGCTCGCCGTGGGCGTCGGGCGCGGCTGCGGCCTCGGCGCACGTCGCCTCGCCGCCGCCCGTCGCGCCGTCGTACACCCTCGCCCAGCCGCGCATCGCGCCGTCGTACGCCCTGGGATCGTCGCCCGCCGCCCCACCCTGGCCCGCCGCGGCAGCCGCCGCCCCTGCCCGGCGCCCCGCGCGCCCGCGCCGGCAGCGCCTCGCCCCGGACGCGCGCCCCTCGTCGGAGCCGCTCATCCCCCCGCGCAAGCGCCGCCCCGCGAAGGTCGCGGCCGACGGCCTCGGCGCCTCGTTCCTCCGCTCGGTGCCCGACGCCGCGCCCACGCCCAGCTGAACATGGATCTCCGCAATCGAACCCCCTTCGTCGCCGAGCGCATCGTCCACGTCGACGCCGCCGGCGCCGAGGTGCTCGTCGTCCTCGTCAAGGCGACGTTCGCCATCCACGCCGGCGGCCGCCTCGCGCCCGCGGCCGAGCAGGTGCCGCTCCAGCTCGCCGACGCCTTCCACGGCGAGCCGGGCCTCTCGAGCGTGCGCTACGAGAGCGACCTCGCGCCACACAAGGTCGGCACGGACGTCGTCGTCCTCGGCCACGCGTACCCTCCCGGCCGCCGCGACGCCGAGGTCCAGGTCTCCGTGCGCGTCGGCCCGATCCGCACGACCCTCGCCGTCTTCGGCGACCGCACCTGGGCGCGCCCCGCGTCCCCCGCGCCCTTCGAGCGGATGCCGCTCGTGTACGAGCGCGCGTTCGGCGGGCGGGACGAGTCCGCCGAGTCCGCCGCCGACCACGAGGTCGAGCCGCGCAACCCCGTCGGGCGCGGGTTCCGGGCCCGCCGCTCGCTCGTCGACCTCGCGCAGCTCGCCATGCCGAACCTCGAAGATCCCAGGAAGCCGCTCCGCTCGCCGGACGATCGCCCCGAGCCCGTCGGCCTCGGCTTCATCGGGCGCAGCTGGCAGCCGCGCCTGCGCTACGCCGCCACGGCGCCCGACCCCGCGTCGCCGCCTCCTGCCGGGTCGCCGCCTCCCGCCCCGTCGCCGTTCCTGCCTGCCGCCTTCGACCCTCGCTACCACCAGGGCGCGCACCCGCGCCTCGTGGCCACGCCGCACCTGCGCGGCGGCGAGCCGGTCGAGCTCGTGCACCTGAGCCCCCTCGGCCCGCAGCGCTTCTCGCTGCCCCCCGCGGCGCCTCGCGCCGTGGTCCTGATCGACTCCGAGCGCCGCCCGCTCCCGCTGGTCCTCGACACCGTGGTCCTCGAGCCCGACGACCTCCGCGCCGTGCTCGTGTACCGCGGCGCCATGCCCGTCGGTCGCGATCTCTTCCGCGTGCGCCGCATCGAGGTGGAGCCCGCGCCCGCATGAGCACCGGAGCCGTCATCACCGCCGCCGGCATGGTCACCGCCCTCGGCGACACCGCCGCGTCCACCACCGCCGCGGTCCGCGCTCGCCTCACGCGCTTCCGCGAGTGGCCGAGCTACCCCTGCCTCCCCGCCGACCCGCCCCGCCCGGAGGAGCCCTTCTCCGTGGTCGCGGCGTACACCGATCTCCCCCGCGCGCTCGACCTCCCGGTCCGCTTGCTCGCGCTGGCGCTCCAGGACCTCGCCACCTCCGGCGACCTCGCGCGCGCCGACCTGGAGGACGCCTCGTTCTTCCTCGCGCGCCCCTCGCCCGGCCCCGCCGCGCACCACCACGAGCTGCGCGACGCCTTCCGGGAGCGGCTCGCCGACGCCGCCGGGGTCGACGCCGTGACCCGCGGCCTCCTCGCCCCCGACGGGCACGCGGCGATGCTCCTCGGCCTGGCCCACGCGGCGCGCGCCGTCGAGGCCGACCCCGGCACGCCCTGGATCGTGGCCGGCGCCGACTCCCAGGTCGACGTGGGGCTGCTCGAGGCGCTCGACCACGCGCGCCGGCTCAAGAGCCGCCGCAACCTCGACGGGTTCATCCCGGGCGAGGCCGCGGCCGCGCTGCTCGTCGAGCACCGCCGCCGCGCCGAGGCCCGCGGCGCCCCCATCCTGGCCGAGATCGAGGGCTCGGGCGCCGGGGAGGAGCAGAGCCCCATCGAGAGCGGCGATCCCCCCTCGGGCGAGGCCCTCGCCGCGGCGCTCGCCGCCGCGTGCGCCGCGGGCGGCCCGCCCGCGTGGGTCCTCTGCGATCTCAACGGCGAGAGCTACCGGGCCAAGGAGTGGGGGCTCGCGCGCGTCCGCGCGCCCGCGCTCCTCGGGGGCGTCCGGGCGCTGTGGCACCCCGCCGACGGCTACGGCGACGTCGGCGCCGCGACCGGCGGGTGCCTCGCGGCCGCGTGCGTGCGATCGTTCGAGCGCGGCGCGTCCCCCGAGGCGCGCGCCGCGCTCTTCGCGGGCTCCGGCGACGGGACGCGCGCCGCCGTGTGCCTCGTCTCGGCTGCAGCGAAGAGGGCGTGAAGGAGGAGCGATATGCCTGTCACCGTAGGAGTCAACTCACGCACGGTCGTCCACGCCGCGAGCAATGGAATGACCATCGCTTTTCCGGACGTGTGCCTCACCCCCGCGCCGCCCGCGCCGCCGGTCCCCATCCCCTATCCCAACATCGCCATGTCGTCCGACGCCGCGAGCACCGCGAAGAACGTCAAGGCCGACGGCAACCCCGTCTGCCATCAGGACAGCAACTTCTCGCGCAGCAGCGGCGACGAGGCGGGCACGAACGGGGGCGTCGTCTCCGGCGTGAACATGAACAAGGCCGAGTTCATCAGCTACTCGTTCGACGTCAAGGTCGAGGGGAAGGGCTGCGCCCGCGCGCTCGATCTCATGCTCCACAACAGCAAGAACACCCCGCCCACGCCGCTCGTCCAGCCGCCGCTCATCGTCATCGTCATGGAGGAGCCCCCGCCCGCGCCCGAGAACCCCAAGGACTGGGGCGTCGACAAGATCGAGGTGTTCTGAGGGGGCGGCCGCGGAGCGAGCCTCGACCCGCGCCGCGCTGATGGACCGGACTCCCCGCTGATTCGTCCTGGAGCTCTCGCATGCCGACGATCAAGCAATACGTGAACCTCCCTGCCGCCGCGACCGGCGTGAACGGCCCCGTGCGGCAGCTGCGCGTCACGCCCAACCAGGTGCCCAACGTCGCGCCCGGCGATCGGGTGGACTGGTGGATCGAGCCCGACCCGGGCAACGAGAACCTCGCATTCCAGTCGCTGACCGAGCGCACGCGGCTCGCGCACGGCGCGGCCCCCGGGGTGACGGTCGGCGCCGGGCACCACTTCGACAACACGCTCACGTTCACGCACATCGGCGGCGACAAGTACACGATCAAGGCGTCGCGCGACGGGCAGCGGGCGCAGTTCCTCGCCACCGACGAGTTCCAGACGTGGCGAAAGCTCTATTATACGGTCTGGTACTCCGGCGCGCAGACGCTCGCGACGTACAACAACATCGATCCGCGGTTCGTGGGCGAGTTCGCGCGGCACTTCATCGAGCTGGAGCGCAGGGCGGTCCTCCCCGCGCTCGCGACCGTGGACTCGGCCCGCGTCGACTTCCAGAGCCTGTCGCAGCAGGCGGTCAGCTCGCCGACCTTCGACTGGCCGTTCATGAACGGCGGCCCGAACGCGCTGCTCAACCTGCGCGTCGGCGGCCTGCCCCCCGGGGGAGGCACGCTGACCGACAAGCCGCTTCACATGGCCTTCCTGCTGGTGCCGAACTGCTATTACACGCAGCTGGAGCGGCGCGCGTTGCCCACGGCGAACAACGCGGTCGGGAGCATCACCACGTTCCGCACCGTGTGGCGCGACCCCACGAACGGCAACAACTTCATGTGGACGGCGCAGGCGTCGTGGCCGGCGGCCGGCGCCACCGACGTGCGGGCGTACTTCACCTTCACGCCCGGGTCGCCGAACCGCGTGAACTGGAACCTCACCACGCTGCCGGGCCTCACGGCCCACCTCGCCACGCCGGGCAACACGTACAACCTCACGTTCTCGTTCATCTGGAAGAGCTCGATCAACGGCTACAGCTGGGGCAATTTCTGCGTCGTCGGGTGCACGGGCCCCGGCCGGAGCGAGACGGCGGTCCTCGGAACCTTCGTCCACGAGATGGGGCACGGCATCGGGCAGACCGTCCGGCAGGAGCCGCAGTACAGCGCGACCGGCGTGGCGCTCGCCACGCAGCTCGCCAACCCCCGCTGGTACACCGACCAGTTCGGCGGGCAGGGCCCGCACTGCAACACGAACGCAGGCCTCACGCCGGACCCGTCCACCACGTCGGGCCAGCGGTACGACTGGTGGCCCGCGCTCGGCGGGCGGCTCTGCACCATCTACCACGCCGGCCACAACAACCGCGACGATGGCGTCTTCTGCCCCGTGTGCGCCCCGCGCATCCGCCGCGTGCGCCTCGACACGCCGGCGCAGACCTCCCGCAACTGGAACCACTTTGGCTGAACCTCGCGGGCGGGGCGGGGGCGCGCTGCTCTCTCGACCCCGCGCCCCGCGCCGCGCCCACGTCGAGAGGACCCCATGGAGATCGAACCCCGGACACCCTTTGGTTTCGCCCCCCACGCGGGCTCGCCCGAGATCGCGGCCGGCAAGGAGGCCATCCGACTCGCGATCTCGCGGGTGTCCTTCGCGGCGGGCACGGTGGAGCTCGACGTCTCGGCCTCGTTCCTGTTCCCGGACGCCGTCGCGAGCCGCTACCGCGACGTCGAGGAGTCGATGGTCCTCGTCGTCCACGACATCGAGCAGGCGGACGGCGGCGCCCTGCTCGCGCGCAACACGTTCATCGAGTTCCCGGCCGGCGAGCGCGACGGCCCGAACCAGCTCGCCGAGCCCGCGCTGCCGATGCCGGGCCGCGGCAGCCTGGCGTCCGAGGGGTACCAGGGCGCCTGGCTCAACGTCACCGTCGCGTTCCCCTGCGCCGTGGCGGTGCCCCGTTACCGGCCGAGCGTCTATGTGTACCTCGTCCTCGAGAACTACGTGTCGAACGTGATAGGCATCGATCTCGTCGACAAGAAGGCCATCGAATTCTGACCGGCGGTGAACCCATGCTCGTCCGATCCGTCTCTTTCGGCCTGACCGCGGAGACGCCCGCGACCTCCGGCGCGGGCGTCGTCCTCGCCGAGCCGGGCCCGCCCACCGTCGAGGGCGGCGCCCTCGTCCACGTCGTCCACGGCAGCGCGCGGGTGCCCGCCGTCGATATCGAGGTCGAGCGCGCCGAGGTGCTCCGCGGCGTCTTTCTCACGCTGATCTACGCCCCCGCGCAGGGCGGCGTCACCGTGCCTCTGCTCGGGCCGAGGCTGGTCTTCCCCGACGACATCGACGACGTGGGCGCGGACCTCGTGGGCAGCTTCCGGTGCGAGATCGTCCTGGCACCCCGGGTCGGGGCGTTCTATCTGCACGCGGCGTATCGCCAGTACGTCTCCAACGTGGTTCGCCTCATGGCCCCGCCCGGTGCCCGATGACGCCTGTTTATTCCGTTATCGTCGTCACGTGGAACAACCTCCAGTACACGGCGCGATGTGTGGACGCCCTCCTCCGCACGCTCCCCTCGGACGCGGAGGTGGTCTTCGTCGACAACGGCTCGGAGGACGGCACGCCCGCTTACCTCACCGACGTCGCGCGCCGGCTCGGGGACGCCGCCAAGACGGTCTTCCTGGACGAGAACCTCGGCCTGGCCGGCGGCGCGAACCGGGGAATCGAGGTCGCGGCCGGGGAGTACCTGGTGCTGCTCGACAACGATGTCGTGGTGACCCCGAGGTGGCTGGAGGGGCTGCGGGAGTGCATGGAGGAGGCGCCGCGGGCCGTGCCCGGCGCGCGGCGCGTCGGGCTCGTCGGGCCCGTGACGAACAGCGCGCGCGGCCCGCAGAAGGTGCAGAACCCGCCGCCGTTCCAGCCGGAGGCGCTGAACGAGCTCGCGGCCGAGCACCGCGAGGCGTTCCGCCGGCGGTGGGCGCCGTCGTTCGCCCTCTCGACCTTCTGCCTGATGATGCGCCGCGAGGTCTACGCCGAGATCGGCGGGCTCGACGAGCGCTTCTTCCCGGTGGGCCACGAGGGCGCCGACCTCGCCTTGCGGGCGCAGGAGCGCGGCTTCGAGTGCATGATCGCGAGCGACGTGTACGTGCACCACGAGGGGAGCGCCACGCTGAGCAAGGCATTCCCCGGCGCGCAGGGCGGCCTCGGGGGCGCGGAGCTCTTCTTCGAGAAGTGGCGCGCCCGCCGCGCCGGGAAGACGCGGCTCGTGGCCGCGTACCGCGTCAGGGACGCGGAGGCGACGCTGCGCGAGAGCCTCGACGCGACGGCGCGGTTCGCCGACGCGATCGTCGTGCTCGACGACGGATCGACGGACGGGACGGGGGCGATCGCCCGGTCGCACCCCGCCGTGGCCAGGTACGAGCGGACGGAGCTGCCGCCGGGCGTCGACGATCGGCGCGATCGCGACCGCGCCCTGCAGATGGCGGCGGAGCTCGCCCCGGACTGGATCCTCGCGGTCGACGGGGACGAGGTGTTCGAGATGGACCGCGCGCGCGCCGAGCGCCTCATGCAGCTCGCCGATCCGCACATCAAGGCGCTCGGCTTCCACTGGTACACGTTCTGGGAGCCGACGCGCACGTACTTCCGGGCGGACGGCGCGCTCGGGGCCATGTCGGGGTACCGCATGTACCGGAGCGAGCCGGGCCTGCGCGTCGCCCGGGGGGCCGAGGGCGGCCTGCCCGGCGGCGGCATCCCCGAGATGCCGGACGGGTGCGGGCGCTTCACCGACGTCCGCGTGCGGCGGCTCGGCTACGACACCGAGGCGTCGCGGCAGGCGCGGCTCGCGCTCCACGGGCGGCCGGACCCGTACACGCCGCCGCGCGCGGGCGCTCCCCCCGAGCTGGCCGATCTCGCGAGCAACACGGTGACGCTGCGCAGGTATGCGCCCGCGTCCGGCGTATCGCTCTGCATCATCGCGAGGAACGAGGCGGAGCGGCTGGAGCGGTTCCTCGCGTTTCTGGAGCCGTTCGTCGACGAGATCTGCATCGTCGACAACGGCAGCGACGACGCGACGGTCGAGATCGCGCGGAGGTTCACCGACCGGGTGTGCGCCCACCGGACGGACCGGCTGGACCTGGCCGAGGTGCGCAACGTGGGCCTCGAGATGGCCACGCGGCCCTGGATCTTGAGCCTCGACCCGGACGAGGAGCTCGCGCACTGGGATCTGCCGCGCGTCGTGCGGCTCATGGACGACCTCGACGTCCACGCCTATTCCTTCGAGATCGCCAATCACCAGAAGGACGGCCCGCCCGTCATGACGATCGCCGTGCGGCTGTTCCGCAACGACGCGCGGATCCGGTACGGGCGCGCCGTGCACGAGACGGTGCAGCCGAGCCTCGATCGGCACCCGGAGCTCGTCGTCCGCCCGGCCGGCGTGGAGATCCAGCACTATGGCTTCCTGAAGGACGACGGCGTCATGGAAGAGAAGCTGTCGCGCTACCTCGAGGCGAACCAGCGCATGCGCGAGGAGGATCCGGCGGATCCGATGCCCTGGTACAACGAGGGGCTCCACCTCCTGAACGACGGCCGCGACGACGAGGCGATAGCCTTCCTGGAGAGGGCCATGGTGCTCGGCCAGCGCTTCCTCTCGCCGCGATCGAGCCTGGCGCAGATCTACCAGCACCGGGCGCTCGCGCTGTGGCAGAGCATGGTCGCCGAGCTCCCGCCGGGGCACCCCGTGCGGCCGACGGCGGAGGAGAGCGCCGCGGTGCTGGGCCGCATCACGCCGGCGCGGATGCTGGTGGGGCAGGCGCGCAGGCGCAGGCTCCAGGGGCCGTCGCATGGCGAGTGAGGGGCGGCGCGCGTTCATCGCGCAGGTGACCGCGGGGGCTGGCCTCGTGGTGCTCGGCGGGTGCGGCGGCGCGCCCGGGGCGGCGGGTGCGCCTGCGGGGGCGAGGGGCGCGGCTGCGGCGAAGAAGGCCGCGCCAACGGCCCGGGCCGCGGCGGCGGCACCCGTCATTGAGGCCGCGCTGCGGGGCGGCGTGCTCGCGCTCCGCTATCGGTATCCGAGATCCATTGGCGCGCGGCTCGCTGCCGCCCCGTGGGCCGCCACGCTCGTGGTCGTCATCCACCCCGCGTCGGCGTCTCCCGCCTGCCGGAGCCTCGCGAGCGGGGCGCTCCGCACCGAGGCTCCCGTGCTGGATCAGGGGATGTTCCGCGCGGCGGCCGAGGTCGATCTGGCGGAGTTCTTCGGCCTGAAGGCGCCGTTCGTGCGCTATGTGCACGCGTCGTTTCTCCACCTCCGGTCCGACGTGCTGCGCGTCGCGGCCGGGTGAGCCGAGCGCGAGCACGCCTGTCGTGATCGAGCGCGCGGGGCATGCGCCTTGGCCCGCTGCACCCGCGTCGCCCGCGTCTGCGTCGCCTGGCCCTGCGTCGTCGTGCGCTTCGCCGGCGCCCTCAGCGAAGTCGCTCGCGCATGCCGAGCCTACGGTGCGAGTTAAGCCGACCCTGATCTCGGTCTTGCACTGGTGTTGAGAATCAAGCTGGTTGATGCTTTCTCGCTCGGGCTGGCTGATGACCATCGCGACGGTGAGCGGGCCCGGTCACGGGCGTGATGGTCGGCCCATCGCGTCATGAGCGTGCCGGGGTGCTCGGACGCGTCAAGGGTTCCCTCGCAGGGCTCGGCGGCTGCGCCGTCCTTGACGCGCCCTGCGCGCCCCGGCGGCCACGTCGCACGGGCGATGGGCGGACGGAGCCTCCGGCGGGGGCTCCGGGCACCGGATGGGCGGGCGATGGCCATCGCGTGCGTGAGCGAGCCATCATCCTGCGTGAGCGAAAAGCGGCCCCCACCCATCATCTAACGGGAGCGTCAACAACCCGCCAGGCACGGGACGGCGGCGCCTCATACCTCAATTCCGACCCGGCTCAATGACTATGTGTTCACCGGCTGTAAGCCGCCGAACGCGGCCGTCGCCCAGGCCGTGCGCGACCGCGTTGTGACCGACTTCGAGGGCGCCGAGGCAGACGAGGCGAAGTTCCAGGCCGGGTTGCAGAAGCTCATCCGGGCCCTCAGGAAGAAGGTGCTCGCGCCCGGGGATGTCGGGAAGGGGTAGCGCGCCAGGAGCCCGTCCTGCGCGCTGAGCAGCAGGGGCGATCCCCCAACGCCCAGTCGTCGGTCCCGAGCAGCGTCCGGAGCTCAGGTGCGGGCACCGGGACGGCGGAATTGGGTTCTCGTGGACCGATCAGATGATTGGCCGTATGCGGGTACGAACCCCGAGCGGGATTTGTAAGGTTGCCGGTGCTGAAAGTGGCCTAGCGTATCTTTAGGCTCACAAGGGTTTTCTCTAGCGCAATCCACGTGCCAAATACTGGTAGCGCCGAGCTCCGCGCGCTCGACCTGGGCGCCTGCGTCTGGAGCATCGGGTCGCGGCCGAGCAGCGCAGGTAAGCCAACGGGGCGAACAGTGTCAGCACCACCCGCCTTCGTGAACTCGACGGAGGGACGCGGAGTTTCGGCGCACCTTCGGACGCGCCCTGGTTCTCGTCGCGCGTTCGGACGTAACTCCTCGGCACGCCCGCGCGCAGCACGACCGAGCGCCCGGCTAGGCGTCTGCGCCGAAGGAGCACCAGTCCGCGGCCCGCGCCCGGGTGGGCCTGACACCGAACTGCTAGAAAATCAAGCGACTTCGCGGTAATACCAGCGCGCGACCCCCGCTGGCCCTACGCACGGGAACTTCCCCAAGTAGGTAGCCCGCTTAGATGACGTCGAGACCAGACACGCCCCCGATGATTCGCCCAGAGCCAACCTACACAGTCGACCCACTAGCCTCATTAACCCACGTCAAGCTTCTTGCTAAGGAGCTACTAGTTGAGCTGACAGCGGAAGACGGAACCGACGCGGTTGCTACATTCGCAAAGATCGAGAACGAGTGGCACAACGCACTCGCAGCCGAGAAGATCAGCGAAGAGCAACGGTCTACCCTGGAAGGCACGTTAGCCGAAAGAAAAAGCTTATGGATCGGAAGCACCAGCTCACTCTACGTCCCAATCGTCAACAAGCAACTCGTCGCGCGGGTTTCCCTCACCAAGGAACCTGACGCCACATGCGTTCGGCACTTTGCGCGGCGAATTGAGCTTGTAGCCTCCAGCGTCGACCGAACTCTAGAGGCGCACCACGATAGACTCACCGGACTCCTCAACAGGGCCGGTTTATACGCTGCACTCCACAACTGGCAACCACCCACCGGCATCGGACAACATCACACCAATCCGATGCTTCCAAGAGCAAAAAGTGGGCCACTGTCACTAGTGACAATCGTTGTGGACGCTGACCACTTCAAGCAGATCAACGACAGCTATGGCCACATCTACGGCGACGTGGTTCTCAAGTGCATCGCCGTCCGTCTACAGCGGTTGACAGAGGACGAATCCCGTACTGCTCCCACCTCGCTCCGCAACATTCTAACATCGCGCGACGGGGGGGAAGAGTTTCTGGTCGTCGTACTGGGAACGTTCGAAAAAGGCTGGGTAGAAGCCTTTGCGACACGAATCCGAGAAACCATCGGCACGTCGGAGCTTCCCAGTGACTCCGAATTGCGTGCCGAACCAAACATTTACGCGAACATCAGCGCAAACGTTCCGTTAGCAAGCGCTCGACGTGTCACAGTCAGCGTCGGGTTATCCGGATCAACTATCAACCAGTGGCCACAGAAGCAGGACTTGGACGCCAAATTCAATAGCGTAAAAATGAGGGCCGACATGGCCCTCTACAGAGCGAAGTCGGCGGGACGAAACCACGTTTGCGTTTTCTCTAACATTGCAAACGAGTACGGCCGTATCCTAGAGCACCATCCAGACACAGACGCGGTCGCCATCGATCTCGGGAGGCAGGACGCTGTCGATGTCGGCCAAGAGTTTCACGTCTACCATCCAGACTTTACCGGAAAGAAGGACTTCTACGTGTCCGATGGTCGGACCAAGAGAAGAAGGGGATCTTATCCGAAGCGCTCGTGCGGCCGAATTATAGTATTCGAAGCTCAAGAAGAGATGTCGTTCTGTCACGTTGCAGGGGAAAGAACTGTCAGCCGATTCCCTCCTGGCTGCGCCCTCGAAGCAGTTCCAATTGGATCAATTGCACACCTCCTTCCAGTCTCGACCTTGACGACGGCCGCCCCTCTCACGACGTCAGAGTTCATAGAAGCAAGCATCGCCCAGCTTGCAAAATCGGACAAGAATTTCGCCGTTATCGTCATTGGCATTGACAATTTATACGAACTCGGCCAACGGCACGGAAACGCAGCAATTAATCAAATGCTGGCGCAGGTCTATGAGATTATTCGAAACAACCTAGGACCGAAGCCGCTCGTGTCGCAGATCCGACCCTCGCAGTTCGCGATTGTCGTAGAGGATAGCCACCTCGATTCATCTGACATAAAGCGGTCCCTGTCATACGAGTATGCGGATCACCTAGACGACGAGCTTGAGCACATATCAACAGAACTACAGGTACGCGTTCCTACGCCGGGCACAGTCTGTATCGGCGTAGCCTACGGACAGCATTCCGAATACGACGCCAGGCATGCCTTTGAATTGGCACGTTATGCAGCGTCCCCTTACATCGACGATAGAAGTAAAATTTCCCGATTCAACATTGATTGTGCCGAGCGACTACTTGGAGGACTTTACCTCTCCGGGAAGGCGCAGAACGCCATTAGCGACTACAGGCGACTGCGCGAAATTGGAATCGAAAGCTCGGTGATGAGCAGCACGGTATCCATCTGCGCAATGCAGAATGGGTCCCCCGATCCAGACCTGGAATTTGCACTCGAAACAGCAAGGCGCGCAACGGAGAAAGATCCGCATAACACATATGCATGGTTCAATCGAGGAACAGTAGAGTATGTTTCAGGCAGCAAAATCGCAGCCTACGACTCGTTCTCAAAAGGCCTGGGCGCGTCAGGCGAGGAATTGGACGAGAGAGTCGACGCCGTATACCTCGTCCCATACGCGTTGGCTCTTTGGGCGAAGCACTCAGCTGAACCGCTGTCGGTTTCAAGAGATGTCGTGGCAACTGCGCTCCGGAAGGCAGTGAACGCGGACTCCCCCGTCGTCAGCGGATTCGAATGGGAGGACGTCGAGACAGTGCTCAAGCAATTGGACGCCGCTCCGGAGGCCCCAAGCTCTAAACGTTCAAAGTAGGGGGAGCTCGCTGCGGGGCGAATGCCGAGCTCGAGCCTCGCAGAGCTCGACCTGGGGAACGCCGAGCTCTGCGAGTTCGTCCTCGTGGCGGATCTCTACTGTCCAGCCCTAGGGGCCCGGAGGAACGGCACGATGTCGGTCACTCGCGCACGCCGCCGCAGCTCGAGGCGAGGCGACGCCTCCGCCACGGGCCGGTCGAGCTCGAGGAAAGCGTCCTCGTCTTCGCGGGCGCGATGGAGCAGCAGTTCCGCACGCCAGAAGGAGATCGCGTGGAACCTGAGAACGATCGCCTGATTTCGGTCTTGCACTGGGGGGCGGCTGCTCGACGGGGAGTTGTTCGCAACGCCGCGCCACGTCGAGTGGGCCGTGCTCATGAAACGCACCTTCGGCTTGGATGCTTTGCGATGCCCGAGATGCGAACGGAAGATGCGCGCGCTTTCTACGAGCACGGAGTCAAAGGCCGTGCGCCGCATCTCGTTCATCTCAACCTCCCCTGAGACCCGCTGTTAGCGCCCAGCCTCAATAAGGCTTCAGGCCGACATCTCGCTCAAGCTCCTTGATGGAGGAGGGTACGCATCCCCGCACGAGGCATCGTCCACCGTGAGTGCAGGGGCGCCTCCTCGTGCCCGCCGGATGCATTCCCGTGACCTATCTCAAATTCTCACGCCGTCTGCTCCTCCCTGCGCTTTTTCTCAGATCATGGGGAACGCGGACGTCCGCGTCGCCGCCCGGGCTCGCCACGCCGAGAGGCATTGCTTCGTGCCGACCGAAATTGTCATGCTCATCGTCGCTTTTCCCGCCGCCCACGGGTGTAGGAGCGGCCGCGGAGTGGGAGCGGAGCATCGGCGCGGTGCCAGCCACAAAAGGCGACGAGGAGGCCCAGTCTTGGCGGACAACCTCCTCGTCGTGCTCCGGTTCGCGTGTCGAGGAATCGAAGCGGTCACAGTCTCGTCCACAGCGCGCTCGATATCAAGAGCTGGCAGCAGCAGTTGCCCACGGTCGAGGCCGTGCGCCCCGCTCGCTGCCCTGCGTGCGGAGCGGCAAGCCACCCCGTCGGGGGACCTCTTGGCCTCCACGGCCATGGCCTTCGCGAGCGGCAGGTGCGTGGCCCGGCCGGCCCGAACGCGCCCGCCGTTCTTCTCGTGCTCCAGCTGCGCCGCTACCGCTGCCTGCCCTGCGGGGCGGTGATCCTCGTCGGTCCACGCGAGCTGCTGCCGCGGCGGCACTACAGCGCCGCGGCGATCGGCTTCGCTCTTGCGCTCTACGGGCTCGTGCTGGCGACCGCCCGCGAGGTGCGCCGGCGGATCAGCCCGCAGACGATCCTGGGCGCCACGGCCTTCACCGGCTGGGCCACGCTCCGCCGCTGGACGCGCGACGTCGCGCATCGACGCCTCTTTCCCGCACTGCCGTCGTCTGATCCCGGCGCGATGCTGCGCCGCGTGGCAGCGAGCGCGGCGGCCTCGCTCGCCGCCTACGCGGATCCGACCTCCCGGGGCGAAGCGCTGGAGCACCGAGCGTTCCTCGGCGCCGCGCACGCAGCGTGAGGGCGGCTGTCAGCGACGAGCCCAGAGAACAAGGCCCACCCGAGAGGATCCCTCCCTCGACGAGCCTCGGTGGCGCACAAGGGCCCCGCGCCGCAGGGCGCAGAAAGGACCCTTCGATATGGATCTCGGACCTGCCGATCACGCCGAGGCCGTCGCGATCTTTCGCGCTTCGGTCATCGGCCCCGTCATGCACCGCGAGCTCGGCCGCGGACGGCTCGCCACCGAGCTGCGCGCCTTGAGCGCCCAGCGCTTCCGGCCGCCGGGCGCCGACAGCACGCGCACCTATTCGGTCCCCACGCTCGAGCGCTGGCTGTACGCGTACCGCGCCACAGGCCTCGCCGGCCTTCGTCCCGAGCCGCGCTCCGATCGCGGCTTCGCGCAGGAGCTGCGCGCCGAGCTGCGCGAGCTCTTGCTCGACATCCGGCGCGAGCATCCCGCGGCATCGGTGTCGCTCATCCTGAGCACCCTCGTCGACGAGGGGCGCATCGATCCGGGCCAGGTCTCGGAGCCGACAGTGCGACGGTTGTATGCGGCGGCGGGTCTGTCGCGTCGGGCGGCTCGCTCGGAACAACAGCCGAGCACACGGCTGCGCTGGCAGGCCGAGCGGCCCGGAGCGCTCTGGCACGGTGACGTCTGCCACCTGCCGCAGTGCAAGATGGGCGGTCGGACGGTGCCTGTCCGCATCCATGGCTTGCTCGACGATGCCTCTCGCTACGTCGTCGCGCTCGAGGCGCACTCGACCGAGAGGGAGGTCGACATGCTCGGGCTGCTCGTGGACGCGCTTCGCCGCCACGGCAAACCGGATGCCCTTTACCTGGACAATGGCTCCACCTACCGGGGCGAAGTCCTCCGGACGGCGTGCTCGCGACTCGGTATCACCCTGCTGCATGCGAAGCCCTATGACCCGCAGGCGCGCGGCAAGATGGAGCGCTTCTGGCGGACGTTGCGCGAGGGGTGCCTGAGCTTCCTCGGCGAGGTCGCGTCGCTCAAGGACATCGACGCACGGCTCAAGGCCTTCCTCGAACGGCGTTATCACGCGGCACCGCACGCCGGGCTGATGGGCAAGAGCCCCTCGAAGCTGTACGCGCAAAAGCCCGCCGGCGAGGGCGCGGTCGAGGAGCGGGCGCTGCGCGCCGCGCTGACAGAACGCAGCCGGCGGCGCGTGTCCAGCGACAATGTGATCTCCATCGACGGCGAAGCGTGGGAGCTCGATCAGGGCTACCTGGCTGGCCAGCTCGTCACGGTCGCTCATTGTCACGTCGCCCCGGACGCGACCCCGTGGGTCGAGCACGAGGGCAAGCGCCTGCCGCTCCGCCTCCTCGATCCGGCGAAGAACGCGCGGCGCCGGCGGCCGCCACGCGGCGGTCCGCTCTCACAAGGGCCGAGCCGCCCCACCGACTTCGCTCCGACGAGGGCGCTGCTGCGGGCTGGAAGCGAAAGGCCGGAGGCCTCGGATCCCGACGACAGCTCCGAGGGAGGTGCTCGATGAGCGAGTCTTTCATCCGATTCTTCGGGCTCTCCGAGTCGCCCTTCTCCAAGGAGATCCCGGACAGCGACCTCTGGCTGCCGCCCTCGAAACATGAGCTCGTCGAGGAGCTGTGCGACGCGGTCCACGAGCGCTCCCAGGTGCTGCTCGTCGGCGAGCCGGGCGCCGGCAAGACGTGCGTGCTGCGCGCGCTGCGCCATCGCTTGCCGCAGGCCGGATTCCGCCTGACCTACTGCCACAACGCCACGCTCGGACGCCGCGACTTCTACCGGCAGCTCTGCCAGGCCCTCGGCCTGACCCCTGCTGCGACCGCGGCCGCCGTCTTCTACGCGATCAGCGCGCACGTCGAGAACCTCGGACGAGAACGGATTCACCCGGTCTTTCTGCTCGACGAGGCGCACCTGCTTCATCAGGACACGTTGGACCATCTTCACATCTTGGCAAATTACGAATGGGACAGCCGGGCGCTGCTGAGTCTGATTCTGGTGGGGCTGCCCGACCTCAAGGACCGGCTTGAGCTGCGCAAGAACCGCTCCCTGTACTCGCGGATCGACCGGCGCCTGTCGATCGGACCGATGACGGCGGACGATACGAGCGAGTATGTCCGCCTGCGGCTCGGCCGTGCCGGCTGCGATCGCGATCTCTTTACCTCCGAGGCGCTGACCTCGCTGCACGAGGCCGCCGGCTCGAGCCTGCGCGAGATCGACCGCGTGGCCACCGCCGCGCTGCGCGAGTCGGCTCGGCGGAAAAAGAAGCTCGTCGAGCGGGACGTCATGGCCCGGGTGATCGGCGACGTCAGGAGTGACGCCGACTGAACGGCGTCTACGCTCACGCGTGGCAGGCGCCGGCAGCCATCGCGCCGTCGGCGCCTACGGGTCATCCGACGCGATGGCCATCGCGCGTTGAGCGCCCACGTGCGCCGGAGATGGCCATCGCCCAGCGGCGCGGCCCGTGCAGGCGGGTGATGGCCATCGCCCTCCTCGACCTCGCCCGCGCAGGCTCGTGATGGCCATCAACCAGACGGCGCGCAACGCCATCAATCAGCCTGAGCGTCAACACCCGCGAACGGCAGCACCCGCACGCGACCCAAGGTGGGAACCGATGGCGTTCGGGTTCGACGCCGCGTAGCTGAGCACCCGACCCGCCCCCGTCATTGCGAGCGCACGCCGCCGTCGTCGAGGCACGGCTGCGCCCGGAGCACGCCGCCCCAGCTCTGCAACGGCGCATGCGGGGGTCTGATGGGCCAAAACAAAAGCGGCTCGCCAGGCGCCGCCTCCGCGGGGCTTGACTCGGGCGAAAGTTCTACGGTTTCTTATCCGCTTTGCGGCTCGATGTCCTGTGCATCACGCCAGCGGCATGCACCCCCTCGAGCACCCGTGACAGGAGCCGGCCGAGCCGCAGCGCGGCCAGGCCGCGGCGGTGACGACCCGGAGCCCGGGCGCGATCTCGTCAGCCGGCGGCGAGATCGCGTCCGGAACCCGCGGATCGTGATGGTCGTCCACAGGCCCGCAAGGCCGGACCGCCCTGCGCGACATGACGCGCAGCCGTGATGGCAGGGCGGGCGGCCCGGCTCCCCCCGCCGGCGTGGGCGCGCAAGTCGTGTGGACAGGCAGGCCCTAGGACAGCGAACCGAAGAACTCCCGCAGATCGGCGGCCAGCGCCGTCGGCGTCTCCGTCGCCAGGAAATGCCCGCCGCGCGCCAGCTCGGTCCAGCGCACGATGTGGTGGTCGCGCTCGGCCAGCCGGCGCACCGCCACGTCCTGCGTCAGCGACACGGCCACGGCCATGGGCACGGTGCCGTGCGGCTTGGGCGCCCAGCCGGACGGGTCGTTGAAGGCTTCATAGTACAGGTTGGCCGAGGGGCCGCTGGTGCCGGTGAACCAGTACAGGCTCACGTTGTCCAGCAGCGCGTCCAGGCCCACCGCGTCCTCCGGCAGCGCGGCCGCGGGATCGGTCCATTCCTTGAACTTCTCGACGATCCAGGCCAGCTGGCCCACCGGCGAATCATGCAGCCCGTAGCTGAGCGTCTGCGGCCGCGTGCCCTGGATGTGCGCGAAGCCCATCATCCGGTCGCGGAAGTTCTGTAGCCGTTCCAGGCGCTGCTGCTCCGAGGCCGTCAGGCCTTCCAGCTCGGCGGGGTCGCCGGAGGGAAACGTCACCAGCGCATTGCAGTGCACGCCTCTGACATGCTCGCTGTCGATGCGGCCCAGCTCCGCCGCGATGAACGCGCCCACGTCGCCGCCTTGCACGCCGTAGCGTGTGTAGCCCAGGCGCTGCATCAGCGCCGCCAGCGCACGGGCACAGCGGCCGTGGTTCCAGCCGGCGTCGGCCAGCGGCATCGAGAACCCGTGGCCCGGGATCGACGGGATCACCAGGTGGAAAGCCTGCGATGGGTCGCAACCGTGGCGGCGCGGGTCGGACAGCGCGTCCACCACGCGGTCGAACTCGGCAAAGCTGCCGGGCCAGCCGTGCAGCAAGAGCAGGGGCTGCGCGTCCGGCTCGGGCGAGCGCAGGTGCACGAAGTGGATCGTCTGGCCATCGATCCGGGTGGTGAACTGCGGGCGGCTGTTCCAATGGGCCTCACAGCGCCGCCAGTCGTACTGGTGCTGCCAGTGCGCCGCCAGCCGCTGCAGGTAGGCCACCGGCACGCCCCTCACCCAGTCGCCGCCCGGCAGTTGCGCCGGCCAGCGCGTGCGCGCCAGGCGTTCGCGCAGGTCGTCGATGTCGGCTTGCGGAATGTCGATGCGGAAGGGGTGGATCTCGGAGTCGCGGTGCATAGGCGTCCTCGGGTTGGTCGATATCGCCGGTGCGAGCCGGCGACGCGACCGTATCCACCGGGGTGGGCCCGGTCTTGGAAGAAAACGACAGGCTCAGGCCTCGCCGGACCGTCTGGGTCCTCAGCGCCCAGGCCCGGGCCGGGCCGCAGCCCGCGCCACTTCGCCGGGCGTCCTGCCCATGATTCGCTTCAGCGAATTGCCCAGGTGCGCCTGGTCGGCGTAGCCGCAGGCGAGAGCCACGTCGGCCGGCGCATCGCCATGCATCAGCTGCTGCAGCGCCGCCTGCGCACGGTGGATCTGCGACAGCTGCTTCGCCGTGAGGCCGGTGGCGCTCAGGAACCGGCGCTGCACCGAGCGCAGGCTGGTGCCGGCGGGATCGCCTTGCAGCACGCGGAACACCACCGGATCCGCCACCAGCAGGCCGGCCCCGATGAGGCGTGCCACCAGATCGTCGGCGTTCTCGAGGTCGGGCACCTCGAAGGCTCGCGGCCCCAGCAGGAACGAGCGCGGGTTCGCCAGCGGGCGCAGCACGCCCTGGTCCAGCATGCCCGTCGCGGGCACCCCCGGCATGAACACGCCTGGCCGGAAGGCGATGCTCAGATACTCGTCGCCGGTCTCGTAGCCCAGCGTCACCGGGTGCGTGATGAGACCGGTATGCAGCACCTGCAGCCGGCCGCGGCGCTTCATGAACACCAGGTCCCAGCAGCCGTCGGGCAGGGACTGGTCCTGCGCGTCGTCGCCGTAGGCGACGTGCGAGATCCGCTGCACCAGCGCATGGTCGCTGCCGCGGATGGAGTGCGTGGTCCTCATGGGCAGCTTCCCTTCGTCATGCTGCGCAGTATGGCCGACCCGCGCCGCAAGGCGAACTCCCACGCCGGGCGCGGGCGGCTGCGGTCCACCGCGAGCCCGGGTGGATCGCAGTCGCCCCTCTCCAGCTAGCTGGCGTCGCTCAGCGATGAGGAGGCCTGTCGTCGCCGGAGGGCGAACGCGGCGAAGACCGCCGTCAGGAGGCCAAGGGTGTGATTCCCGCCGACGCCCGCGGTGCGGCAGCTGCAGCCCCCGCCGTCACTGGAGGTGTCGCCGCCCCCGCCGGCCGCGCCGGTGCCGCTGCCTGCGCCCACGCCCGTGCCGCCTGCCTCACCCCCGCCCGAGCCGGTCGTGCCGCCGCCCATCCCGCCCGGGCCGGTGGTGCCGCCGCCCATCCCGCCCGAGCCGGCGGTGCCGCCGCCCGCGCCCCCGTCGCCGGAGGGCCCCGGCGGCGGCACCGTCGCGCAGTCGCCGAGCGAATGTTCGAGCGCGCCGAGCGTGAAGCTCCCGCTGCCCGGCCGCCCGCGCGCGCAGTAATCGTCGGTCACCGCGACCTCGGCGGGCGCTTCGCCGACGAGCGACGCCACATCCCCTTTGAGGTGCAGGTCGCCGAGACTCGGATCTTCGTACCACGTTTGGAACGTCGCGAGTCCCACCTCGGCCAGGTTATCACTCTCCTGATGCGTGGCCCCGTCGCGGTCCCGGATCTTGCCCGTGAGCACGTTGCCGCGCGCGACGCCGCTGGTCGTCGCGAAGCGGAAGTCGATCCCGCTCGTCGCGATCAGCGTATTGAAATGAAGCCGCGTATCCGTCGCGCGGTTCAGATAGATCCCGACGTCCGAGCAGCTCGCGATGATGTTGTTCCGCATCGTTCCGCCGGTGTGCTCGACCTCGCAGGGCACGTCGGGGTCGTAGGCCGGGGCGCAGTACTGCGCCCCCGTGCCGCCGCCGCCGAACGACAGCCCGATGCGCGCCCCGTCCGGCGAGCCGGCGGTGGTGCAGACGACGAGGTTGCGCTCGAAGAGCCCGTCCGAGCCGCCGCTCTTCATGAACGCGGCGTAGCTCACGGTGTCGCCGCCGTCTTTCTGGAAGTCGTGCAGGTAGCTGTCGCGCACGGTCCAGCGCTTGCCGCCGTCGATGTTGATCTTGGTGACGGGCCTGCTGGTCCTGCGCGGATGGGTGTCGAACAGCTCCGATCGCTCGATCAGCCCGTCGTCGGGGGCCGTCCAGACGCCGTCCACCTGCGCGGCGTTGATCTTGAGCTGGGCGTTGAAGTCCCGCACCTTCGAGCGGCGGAGGGTGAAGCGGCTGGCAGCGCCGAACACGTGGAAGGCATGCTCGCAGTCCGAGTCGTCGGCGCAGACGCCGCGGATATCGAGATCTTCGAAGTGCCAGTTCGGGCCGCTGACCTTGAAGCCTTCGAGGCCCGAAAGCTCGACGATCGCGCCGAGCGGCTCGGCGGCGCGCACGACGATCGGCGCGGCCTCGGTGCCTGCGGCCGCGCAGGAGACGCCGTCGAAGGCGTAGGTGCCCGAGGCGAGGACGATCTCGTCGCCGGCCTTGGCCGCGCCGATCGCGGCGACGAGCTCGTCGGTGGTGCCGACCGGCACGACGGCCGCCGCGGCGGGGGCGGCGACGAGGAGGGAGGTGAGCAGGGCGAGCGGAGCGGGCGCGCGGCGTAGCGACATGGCTGCAAGAATGCGCGGGTGCGCTCGTCCGTCAAGACGGCGCGTGCAACGTGTGACGGCCGCGCTCACGCGCGCGGGGCGAGCACCTGAAAGCGCCGTCCGCTGGATAACACGTACGGGTCCTCGCCCGTTGCGAGCACGTCGTGCCGCTGGCTCAGCTGATGACCCGGCTGGCAGCAGGCGAGCGTGTAAGCGACGTTCCAGCGCAGCCGGGCGAGGACATCGTCGATGGGGACGTGGGCGTGCACGAACGTGACGAGCACGGGCATGTCGGGCAACGCGTTGAGCCGTTCGATGGCCGTGAAGACGTCGGCGCGTTGCCAGGCGAAGCGGCGGACGCCGAATCTGGTGCGCCAGGCCTCGACCAGCGGCTCGTTGAGCACCGGATCGACGCTGACGTTCTCAGCCTCCGTCTTCAGCGCGAACAACGCCCCGGTGCGGGCGTGGGCGCCGTCGCCGACGTGGATGACCCGGCACGGCGCGCCGGACATGAAGGGCCGCAGGTGCTCGAGCGCCGAATAGCTCTCGGTCATTTCCTTGGCGGGGCGCGTGGCTTTGGCGAAGAGCGGCCACAGGGCTTCGAACGACCCTCGACGCATCAGGCGATCCAGGTAGTCGCTGCTCGCTGGGCCAGCGTCGGTGTGCGGATTCACGGCGGTCGTTCTATCACCGGGCGCCGGAGCGCGTGGCCCAAAGCGAGAGCTCGACCGTTCGCCGTCAGCTTTGTTGGCATTTTTAGCGGGAAATTGAACAGGGAGACGGGGAGATTGGTGAGATTTTATTCCTCGTCTCCTCGCCTCCCTGTGAATTGTCCCGAAGAGTTCGAGCGGATGCTTCAGCCCGCCGTCCAGAGCCGCTTTCCGTCATCCGCCGCGGTCGTGCTGGTTCGCGCCCCGGCCAGGCGCGCGCCGACGGGCAATACACTTTCTCGGGCGGGGTCTCCGTGTCGCTCTCGTTCGGCCAGAAGCTCGCCTTCGGCCTGGGCGCCGACCTCCGCGCGGCGGTCCTCCTGGATGGCAGTCAGCCCGGAGGGTACAGCACGGGGAACATGGGAGTCGTCGCCGGCGCTCGGGCTGGGCCCCACGGTGTCGGCTCCGGCGCGGCGCTCGGCGAGATCGCGCGCGACGAGGCGCTGCACGCCGAGCTCGGGTGGCGCGTGCTCGCCCACTGCCTGGCCGAGGGTGGGCGCGAGGTGCGCGAGGCGGTCGGCGACGCGATGACCGGGCCGGCGCCGGCGCCGCCGGCGGACGACGCCGAGGTCGAGGGCGAGCGGAAGGAGCTGCAGGCCTTCGGCCAGCTCCCGCGCGCCGAGGCCGACGCCGCGTGGGACGAGACGTGGGCGGCGGCGCGGCGCGACGGGGAACGGATGCTCAACCGGACGCTCGCCGTGGTCGGCTGATCCCGGTGAGGGGCGCGCGAGCTACGCCGAAGCGAGCGCCTTGATGTCGGCGACCTCGAGCACCTGCTTCGGCGTCCCGCTCGTCACGGAACGCACCATCGCGCGCTCCACTTCTTCGAGCTTCAGGGCCGGGAACACGAGCTTCATGAGCGGGACGAGCGGAAGCAGGAAGCGGTAGGCTCGCTTCAGGTTCTTCTGTCCCGGCACCGGCGTCATCAAGCCCGGCCGGAAGTTGTAAACGCCGCGAAAGGGCAGGCGCATCAGCGCGTTCTCGGCCTTGCCCTTCACGCGCGCCCACATCACCCGGCCCTGCTCGCTCGAGTCGGTGTGCGCGCCCGAAACGTGCGTGAGCACCATGCCGGGATTGAGGCGCGCGAGCGCCGTCGCGAAGGCGAGCACCGTATCGTACGTGATCGCCGTGTAGTCCGCCTCGCTCATGCCGACCGAGCTCACGCCGGCGCAGTAGAAGCACGCGTCGTAGCCCGAGAGCCGCGCTTCGAAGGCGCCGAGCTCGCGAAAGTCGGGGATCAAGCACTCCTCGAGCTTCGGGTGCGCGTGCCCCGACGGCCGGCGTGCCACCGACAGGACCCGCTCGACCGTGGGATCCGCGAGACAAGCGAGCATCACGCCTTCGCCGACCATGCCGGTCGTTCCGGTAACGATGACCTTCATGGCCGCCATCTTCGACCCGAAGCGCCGACGGCGTAAACCCTAGAGCGACGGTCACCCGCTTCGGATACGGGCCCACCTCGACGTTTTCGGTGCTCAGCGCACCGGAGTGCGCTTGCGCGCCGAAAACGCCGATCTGGGCCCGTCTCCTGTGCGGGTGACCGCCGCTCTGCTCTGCATGGTGCAGAGGCGGGCGGAAACCGCTGTAGAACGAGCGAGCGTACCGTTTCTTTCACCTGGATGGCGGCAGCCGGATCTCGATCCGATTCGTGTAGCTGCCGGCGGCGTGACCCACGCTGTCCCAGCCGCGCCCCACGCTCGTCCCGGCCAGCGTGAGCGTGAGGTAGGCCGCGGACGAAGGGGCGTTCGAGGCGAGCCCGAACTCGAACGCATTCTGCGGCAGGCCCCAGCCGGCGGTGGGCGAGAGCTCCGTCGAGAGCTGCCGTGACCAGTCGTGGAAGACGATCGTCGCGAGCTCGCGGGGTGGCGAATCTCCCTTCTCGACGAGCACGACGCTCAGGGGTTCGCCGCGGGCGAGCCGGCCTTCGCCGAGCGTCGTGAACGGCCCCTTCTCGGCGTCGCTCGCCTGGACGACGCGAAACGCGCCGCCGGCGTCGAGGTACGCGAAGCGCGCGGGCGCGCCGAACGGATAGTCGAAGTGGATCACCTCGACAACGACCTCGGGGCAAGGCGAGAACCGCAAGCCGAGCCGGCGATGGCCGGTGATCGAGACGCGCGTGAAGGAGTTCAGGTGCGAGAACACGGGCGCCTGAAGCGCGGTTCGTGCGTCGATGGCGGCAGATTGATCCGAAGTGGCCCTCACGCGCAGGCTCCCCTCGTCCGAGTAGTCCACCGCGAGCTCGCGATCGGCGCGCTCGAGACGACGAACGGGCGAGTCGCCGCGCCATTGCAGGGGCGCGAACACCGTCCAGAAACGATCCGGCGAGCGCGAAATGAACTCGAGCCGCGGCTCGACGACGATGCCCACCGCACCCGCCTGCACCGAAACCTCACCCGAGCTCGGTACCACCCGAAGCCACGGAGCCACGTCGAACGAAGCGGGCCCAGCGAGTGATCGCGTCCAACGATCGCCGCCGAGCTCGACTTCGGGCGCGGCAAACGGAGCTGTCGAAGGCTCCGGCGCCCGCTGCGCGGCCACGAAGCCCGCACCGAAAACGACACCGGGCAGCGCAGCGAGCCAGGTCAGCCGCGGCGGGACCCCGAACCGCCACCACGCCATCGCGAGGCCCAGCGACAGGACCACCGCCAGACAACCCGCACCGAACGCGACCGTCCCGCCGCTCTCCGAAAACATGGTCCCCGCAGCGAGAGCAACCCCGAGCCACGCCGCCGGAAAGAGCAACAGCAACACACGCGCACCCGTCGACCGTCGCGCGGCCAGAACACCGACGGCGATCACGCTCCCGACCGCGACCGCCGGCAGAGCGCGGTTCGCGAAGAAACGCGCGTGAAGGAGGGGAAAACCGCCGGGAAGCAGCACCCAAGCTGCAATCGCGGCGGCAGCATGCGCGAGCAACGCCAGCGACCACGACACCCCGACGAGCGCCGCCAACGTCGCTCTGGAGCGGCCACCTGCTCCGCGATCAGGAGAGATTCGTTCTTTCAGAAGCCAGCTGCTCCTTGGATCATGCCATGTGCTCGATGCCAGCGGGCATATTGACCCAAGAGTGCATGCGCTCCTCGTAGACCGAGAACGTTGGGGCTGGAAACTCAGGATCGGCGAATGCACCAACGGGTATTGCCACGAACGCTGGATGACCTTCGAGGGTGTAGTAGACGGTGGCACCGCAGCGAGGACAGAATCTGAATGTGCTTCTTGTGCCTTCGTCTCCGACGCGGACGTACTCGAGGCTCTCGCCGACGATGGTGACTGCTTCGCTTGAGAAGCGAGCCTGAGCACCGAAGACGCTGCCGGTACGGCGCTGGCACGCTAGACAGTGGCACACCGAAACGCGAACAGGCTCGCGAGCAGTTCTCGCTTGTAGCTGGCCGCAGCTGCAGGATGCTATTCGAGGTGTCATGGGCAGTGAAGTGGTTTCCATTGCGCCGCCTGACTATCAGTCGATTGGTCAACCGAGACCGCCGGACCAGGTCCGTCTAGCTCGTCGCCTTTTGTAACCTCCCCCCACGGAAAGTCTCACGGATCGGCTCTGCGCCGCAAGGCTCAAATGCTGTCCCGCGCCATAGGGTAGACCCGTCGAACACCGGCGGCAGTCGCTGCCTTTCCAGGGGGCCGGGGGCGCGTGGAGGGGGCGGCGGACGCGCTCCTACGCCGAAGATCCCGCTTGTGAGGTACCATGGCGTGATCGCGCCTCGCTCGTCGTGGCGCTCTCTCGTGACGCCCAAACCCCCCGCCCAGCTTGCCAATCAGCGGCATGACCACAATCTGGGCCCCTTCCCTCCCGTGAGCGCTCGCCCGCTCTTTTTTTGGACACGCTACACAGTCACGCCCCGGACGAGAACCGTGTTTCACGGTGCCGGCCAGGGCGCGTGCCGGATCCAGCGCTATTTCAGCAGGTTGTTCGCTTCGAGGCTTCGGAGCGAGTTCGAGAGGCTGACCAGGTTGTTGTAGTTCGAGGTCATGCTCTCGCTGATCGAGTCGAGCTGCTCTTCCTTTTCCTTGCCCTCGATGCCGCGCTTCAGCTTCTTCGCCTCGGCGAAGAAGCGGTCGGCGGCGTCCGCGTAGGCCTTGAACGTCGCCTGCGGCGTGCCCTTCCCCTTGGTGAAGGCCTGGAGCTCGTTGTACGCGGTTTCGACCGTCGGATAGAGCGCCAGGAAGCCGTCACGCTTCACGCTCACGAGCTTGTTCGCCTGATGATTGAAGTAGCGAAACTGGTAGCTGTACGTGTTCTTGTCGGTGTGTTCCTTGAGCTCCTCCTCGGCCTGCTTGAGCGCGATCTCGGAAAGCGCCGTTTCGAACTTGTTGATGTCCTCGCGAAACGCAGCGGCCTCCTGCAGGAACTGGGTGTGCAGCGTCTTGCCCTTGGCGCCCTTGTCGTCCTTGAAGTCCTCGGCCTGGAAGTAGCCGTGCACGGACTTGTAGGTGACGGCGACCTTCTCGATGTCCGTGACCGTCGCGCTCGCGAGCGGTTCCAGGTGCTTGAGTGAATCGGGCGCGATCTTCGCGGCCGCCGCGAACTCCTTCTTCGCTTCGGCGATCTTGCCCTCGGCCGACGTGTGCTTGGGGAACAGGTGATGCTTCTTGCCTTCCACCGGCCCACTCTCCGGGAACTCCCGGTAGTAGTTCTTGATCATGTCCTGCGGGTCGCCGATCAGCGCGTTGAAGCCAGTCGCGTAGTGACCCATCGCCTCTACCGCCGTGGAGCTCTTCGCTGGATCGTTCGAGTTCCCCTGCACGGCGTCGGTGGCCATGCCCGCGATCTTCTTGCAGGCGGGAGCGCCCGCCGTCACGAGCACCAGCGCCAACACCCTGTACAAAGCACGCATCGCTGCTCTCACCCTTTTTTTTCGTGGTTTTCTGCCCATCGGAGAGCCGCCTATCGTACGAAGTCGATAGGCAGGTCTTCCTGCTCGAGCCACATTACCTCGAAAGTCGTCCGCGTTTACACACCTTTCGCGAGCGCCGCTCGGCACATGGCCGGCCGGTGGATCGAGACATAAAGAAACGCGCACCTCGCTCACTTCAGTCGTGAGTCGTACCCAACAATGCGGGCCAGCGAGCCTGATGCAAGAACCGCGCCTGCCTCAAGGTGACGGCCGATGACGAAACAGTCTGGCCATCGCCGCGGATGACGATCAGGGGCGCGAGAGGCTCGTGCGGTGCTGCATCCGCCCGGCCTTCGCACTCGATCGAATCGAGCTCCTGCCCGACGGGGGCATAGCGCACTTGATGAAGACACCTCGGCGGGGACGCACTCACCGCGTCATGAGTCCAATGGAGTTCATGGCCCGGCCCGCGGCTTTGTTTCCTACGCCGAAGCTCCCGCTTGTGAGGTACCATGGCGTGATCGCGCCTTGCTCGTCGTGGCGCTCTCTCGTGACGCCCAAACCCCCGGCCGCCGTCGTCGAGGCACGGCTGCGCCCGGAGCACGCCGCCCCAGCCCTGCGACGGGGCAAGCGGGGGTCTGATGGGCCAAAAACGGCTCGCCAGGCGCCGTCCCCGCGCGGCTTGACGCCGACGCGCTAGCGCGCCCCACGCGCGGCACCCACGCGCGCAATCGTGCCCATCCATCCGATCACCGAGAGCGCCGCGAGCTTCTGAAGCGCTGGCAAAAAGACGTGGCAGCCCGGCACCGCAATCGCATACGCGTAGTACGCGGCGTCCGCGCTGCCGAGCGCGAGCGAAAGCGCACCGAGCCACGCCGAAAAGCGCAACGGTGACGAGCGGCTTTCGCCCGCATTGCGCCGTGCAAACGCGCCGGTCACGCCCAGGAGCGTCGCCAGCAGCCCGGGGAGCGTCGCGACGAATACCGACACTTCGTGGAGCAGCGGCGAGACCACGGACGGCAGCCACGCGATCAGGTTCGTGCCGGCGGCGGAGAGCAGTCCGAACACGCGAACCGTGCCGCCGAGCCGGCCGCCGAGCAGGGCGCCGTGAACCCACCAGAACGGGACGAGCGCGAGGGAAAAGCAGGCGAACGAGGCCTGCGCGAGCGAGCGCGCGCGCGTGTTGTCCACCCCGCGCTGGGTCACGGGCTGAATGAGGTCGCAGAAGAAGTTGCCCCAGAATTCGTAGCTGGGCGCGTTCGCGTCGCAGAAGGTGCCGCCCGGATACGCGGCCGCGGCGAGCGCGGTGAGGACGAGAAACGCGGAGACCCCGACCAGGATCAGAGCGGGTGCGACGCGGGTAGGCTGCCCCACGCGCTCGAGAATAGCACGAGGGCCGAGGCGTTCCGGGTCATGCTCGAAGCTCCGGCGCGCCCGGGCCGCTTCACCATGGTGTATCGCGTCACGCACGTCACGAGCGACGAGTACGCGGAGCCCGTTTCCATCTGGCACAACGAGGCGCGGCTCACGCCGCGGTCCACGAGGCCTGGAGCACGCTGCCAGCCCTGCGACGGGGCAAGCGGGTGTCTGATGGGCCATAACAACAACGGCTCGCCGGGCGCCGTCCCCGCGGGGCTTGACACGGGCGAAAGTTCTACGGTTTCCTATCCGCCCCATCGCGCCAACCTACAACGACGGTGCGGCGCATAGCCGGGGCTGGCCGGCGATCTTCTCGCAGGCGCACGGCGCCCTGGAGGGGCGGCGTGAGCCCGGCCGGCCAAGGCGCGCCGCGCGGGCCGGGGGCTGAGCGGCGGGGGCATGAAGGGGCCCCGGAGGGGTCGATGTGGGGTCGACCCTGGTTGGTTCAGCCCGAAGCCTCCAGCAACGCCGCGTCGTGCGCCTCGGCGCCGGGCCCGAGCGGCTGGCCGTAGGAGAACTCGACGTAGTTGCCGTCCGGGTCCTTGAGCGCGCAGAAATAAGCCACCGGATAGGGCAGCTCCTTGGGCGGCCAGACGAGGTGCGCTCCGCCGCGGCGCGCGATCTCGTCGACCGCGGCGCGGCTCTCGAGCGCAAACCCGAAATGACTCATGTCCTCCGGCGCCTGCGGCGAGCGCTGGCCGCCCTCGATCATCACCAGGACGAACGTCCGCTCCTTCCCTTCCTCGGCGAGCCAGGCGACCCGCGTGCCGGCGTCGCTGCGCTCGTGAACCACCTTGAGCCCGCAGAACTCGCGATAAAAGGCGATCGTCGCGTCGAGGCTGCCTACGTGGAGCGCGACGTGGGTCATCATCGGTTTCATCGTAAACTACCCTTCTTTTCTCCCCGGCAGCGTAGCAGACGAACAGGCGCGGGAGCAGCGGGGCCGCGCCCCGGCGCGCTTGAGCGGAGGTCCCGTTTTAAGCGGGCTCGAACGCCTTGCTCGACGCGTACCCGCGGGCGGCGGACCGGATCTTCGCGATCTGCGCCGCGTCGAAGGAGACGGGCGCTCCGGTGCGCGCGTAGCTCATCACGTTGTCGTCGACGCCGCTGTGCCCGAGGCCGAAGAAGTGCCCGAGCTCGTGCGCGAGCACGGTGGGCCGCGCGTTCGCCGCGAGGATGACGAAGCGCCGCTCCGGCGTCGCCCGGCGCCGCCAGTGCACGCCCATCCGGAAGCGCCGCGGATCGTCGACGTCCCGCAGCGACGCGACCACCATCACGTTGATCCGGCGCGCCTCGATCGCCGAGGCGAGCGCGTCCCGGTCCTCGCGCGTCTCGATCCGCGAAAACCGCGGGGCGAGCGCGCGCGAGCCGACCTTGCGCAGCGCCACACCGGCGGGCTCGAACAGCCGGACCGCCTCGGCGATCTGCGCGTCGATCCACGCGTCGTCGCGCACCGGCTTCCCCGCGTCCTCCTCGGTCACAGCGATCGAGAGGGGAAACGCCGGGAGGGGCGCGGGCACGCGCCCCGCCGCGCGGGCCAGGCGCGGGGCGAGCGCGCCGGCGGAGAACAGGCCGGCTGCGGCGATCACGGCGCGGCGGGAGATCATGGACAAGGCCCTATACCATCACCGGCCGACGATCGCGAAAGCGCCGGTGAACCGCCGGAGACACTTCCCTCTCTGGGAGAAACATGGCGTCCGCAAGGTCGATCCTGCTGGTTCCCGCACTTGCCGCACGAGGCCGCGCAACCGGACACGTCGGAGGAGCTCCGCCGTCGCCTGGCGAGGGTGGCACCGTGCTCGCGCGCCTCCAGGCGCTTCGCCCCGCTGCGCGGGCGCCTGCGGCGGCTTGGATCCGCGCTCCGCGCGGCGCCTGCACGGTAGCGTGGGCGACGGCGGAGGGGCGCTCCGCTGAGGGACGCGCGCGTTGCCGCGGCGTCCCGCGCTCACGCGCGCGGGGCCCGGATCGACGCTGACGTTCTCAGCCTCCATTTTCAGCGCGAACAACGCCCCGGTCCAACGAGCCTCACGCCCTCTCGGGCGGGGTCTCCCTGTCGCTCTCGTTTGGCCAGCAGCTCGCCTTCGGCCTGGGCGCTGACCTCCGCGCGGCGATCCTCATGGAGGGCAGTCTGGCCGGAGGGTACAGCTCGGGGAATATGGGATTCGGTCCGTTCGTGCAGGCGACATGGCTCAACTTCTCCGCGGGCCGCTTCGCGGCCGGCCTGCACGGCGGCAGCGATATCCCGGACAACCTCGAGGATGTCGCTTCCAGCATCGACGGCGAGCTCGGATGGACGTACCGCACCCGCTATAGCGACGAGCTCCCCGGGCAACACGGCTCCCACGTCGGCGCGATGACCACCCTGGTCAGCGGGGTGGGCCTCGATTTCTCGGTGCGCGCGGCCATCCCGCTCTCGAGCGAGCCGTTCGTCCCCGAGGGGACGGTCGGCATGGGCCTCCGCGTCCTCCCGCCCTTCGGAGTGCGGTTCATGCCCATGGTCGGCCGGCCGCTGCGCACGGCCGATGGGGTCGTGCTCCCGCCGGCGCTCGGGCTGGGCCCCGCTGTGTCGCGCCCGGCGCGGCTCGATCGCGCGACCCGGCGCAGGCTGCTTCGTTCAGGCGGCCCCTTCGATGCATAGATAAACTAATGATACGCGGGGGTCCCTCAATTCTCGCGGTTATGCTCACATTGGCCAGCTCGTGCGATGGGATGATTGAATCTCCGGAACGAGAACGTCCCGAACGCGCGGCGATCGACGCGGGCGCTTTTTCCCCACGGATGAATACTTCGGCGAACTCTTCATTGCCATTCCATCCATCACCGCTAGCATGAGACCCCTCACATATTCGCTGTTTTCGCGTGCGGCTGCGGACGGGGGTGGATATGCGTTCTTCTTTGTACATTGGACGATTGTTTCCGATTGTGATTGCCGTTGCCGCGGGCGCGATGGCGTCCTGCGCGCAGGAGGGCGTCGAGGAACCGGTGACGGGCGAAGCGCAGAGCGCTGCTCGTGATCGAGGTCCTCTGCCGGATTGCCTTTATGTCGGCGACGATGAGGGCGCGGCCGACCAGATCGAGATGTTCGACCCGTACTCGGGCACGTATGAAGGCTCGTTCATTCGGCCGGGTGAGGTCGTCCCAAACTCGATACGCGGAATGGTCTTCAATCGACAGAATGGCGCGAACCCCAATCTTTACGTCGTGGATCAGGACGCGACCGACGTCCAGGGCATCAATGGAGAGATCTTCCGTTACCGAAAAAACAACGGCAAGCTCCGCGATGTCTTCATCCCTTCGACTGATCCGAACGGGGCTTTCGCGCCACGGGGCACCATCATCTACAAGGGCATTCTATTCGTAGCCGACGCGGGCGACAACGCACCGGACTTCCACCCCGGCGGGATCCGCATGTACGACGCCAAGACGGGAGATTTCCGCGGGGTCCTCAACGGCGCGGCCTTCCCGTCGGACCCGAACACGGCTCCCCCACAGGTCCTCGGCCCGCGCAGTCTCCTCATTGGACCGGACGGGTTGCTTTATGCCTCCGTCTTCAGCTACACGGATTCGGACCTGGGCCGAATCGTACGCTTCGACCCGGATACGGGCGCCTTCCTCGGGATTGTCGCGGACAGCGCCATGTTCCCCACGCTCCGCCGCCCGGAAGGCCTCGCCTTCGGCCCCGATGGGAAGCTGTACGTCACGAGCTTTCGCGACAACACCAATACCGCAACCACCATCGACCAAATCCTCGTCTTCGACGTGCTCGGCCGGACGCAGGCCGTGCTCGTGGATTCGATCCCTCTATGGCAGATCGGTCAGCCCCGCGCTTTTGCTCAGGCGCTGGTCTTCGGCCCGAACGGTCTGTACGTGTCAATCGCGGGCGGCGACCCCACGACGACGGGTCAACTCCGCGTCTACAACCTCGGGACGGAGCCCGAGACCTATACTCTCCTCGCCGAGGCCGGCGGCCCGCTGCAATCTCCCTGGTATCTCACGTTTTGCGGGACCAACCCCGCCACGCTCGCCTACGAGCCGCAGCGGCACTGCGCCTGCGGGCAGTGACTAGCTAGCGACCACAACACCCCGACGAGCGCCGCCGAAGTCGCTCTGGGGGGCCGCCTGAACGAAGCAGCCTGCGGGGCGAAGCCAGCCGGAGCATGTCCGCTCGATGGAGGGGTTAGGAGGTGCTGTGAGCCTCATGCCATGTGCTCGATGCCAGCGGGCATGTTGACCCAGGAGTGCATGCGCTCCTCGTAGACCGAGAACGTCGGGGCTGGAAACTCAGGATCGGCGAATGCACCAACGGGTATTGCCACGGACTCTGGATGGCCTTCGAGGGTGTAGTAGACGGTGGCACCGCAGCGAGGACAGAATCTGAAAATGCTTCTTGTGCCTTCGTCTCCGACGCGAACGTACTCGACGCTCTCGCCGACGATGGTGACTGCTTCGCTTGAGAAGCGAGCCTGAGCACCGAAGACGCTGCCGGTACGGCGCTGGCACGCTAGACAGTGGCACACCGAAACGCGAACAGGTTCGCGAGCAGTTCTCGCTTGTAGTTGGCCGCAGCTGCAGGATGCTATTCGAGGTGTCATGGGCAGTGAAGTGGTTTCCATTGCGCCGCCTTCTTCGCGAAATCGCCCCGGAGCTCATTGTCCTTCATCATCGTCTCCAGCGCCCGCCGGGCCGCATCGTTCAGCGAATTTACCACGAGATCGCCGTAGACCCTGGCCCGATCGTCCCTGAGCCTGGCGACCGCGGCAGCACCGCCGCCGCGATGGTCGTTCCCTGCTCGCCCTCGCCGTGCGCCATGGCCGAGAGCGCGCCCAGTTCGGGCCGGCGTGCCGCCTCGGATTTCGGCGGCGAGCGCCGTGCGGCTCTTTTGAAGAGAGTACGCGACTGCCCCGGGCTACGCCGCCCGCCCCTGCTGGCATCAGCGGGAGCCGCGACGCCCCACACGTGGTCGTCGTCGGCGTCGCGTTCGTCTAGACTCGGCGCATGCTGGAACCGCTGTCGGAGGTCCGTCGACTCGGAAGCCTGAGCTTCGTGAGGCGGGGGCGGGCGCTTGCCCTGCTCGCCCGCGGCTGGGATCAGGCCACGGCCGATCGGGTCATGGCTGCGCTGGATGGCGGCGACGGCGACGAGCGGCGGCTGGCGCTGGACCTGGCGACCTATCGCCGGGACGTGGCGCGCATCGAGGAGGCGCTACGCGACCCCATGATGCGCCGGGCCGCGCTTTCCTCGGCGCGCCGGGTGCCGGTGTCGGACGAAGCGTTGCTAGAGGTGCTGCGCGAGGGGAATCGCCGCGAGGCCCGCGGGGTGGTCTTGATCATGCAAAGGCACCGCCTCGTCGCCCAGGCGACGGCGGTCATTCCCCTGGTCGTCGCGAGGCATGGTGTGGGGCTCGCGACACGCCTCTTCGCGACATGCGATCTCGACACGCTGGAACATCACGCGGCCGAGCACGAGGCCGCGTGGCGCGAGCTTTTGGCGCGCGCGCCGGAGCGGGGCCTTCGGGTGGCGCTGGCGACGAGGCGCAAGATCACGGCGGACGAGGGCACGCTGTTCTGCACCCGATATCCCAGGGAGGCCGTGGCGCTGCTCGTGCGGCGGGATGCCTTGCATGCGAGGGCGATCCACGCCCTGGCGATGGCTTGCCCGGCCGAGCTGCTCGAGGTCCTGCGCCGGAACGACTGGACTGTCTCTCTCGCAAGCGGTCCGCTTCCCTCCGGATCGCCGCCGATCTCGACGCTGCCGGCCGAGGATGTGCTGGAGCTCCGGAACCGGTGCAAGCCCCTCGACGCCTCCGCCGATCCGCTCTTCCGCTTCCTGCCCCTGACCGAGCGCGAACGTCTTCTTGGCGCCGAGCTGGAACAGGCCGCGGCGGCGGCATGGTCGCCCCGTCCTGGCATGGAGGCGCGGCTGGCCACGATGCCACCGGCGAGCGTCACGCGGCTCACGGCGGCGGCCCTGATTCCTCCCGTCGATCCGGACACCCGGCGCAAGCGGCTTCAGGCCATCGAGAAGCACCTCGACCTTGCCCAGCTGCGATCCGAGCACGAGGCGCTGGGCGCCGCCAGGGACCGGGGCGAGCGCGCGGCGCGGATGGTTGCGCTGGTGCGTTCGCTCCGCCGCGGCGCCGACCCGGCGACCTGCGCGTCCGTCCTCGCCGAGGTGGAGCCCGCATGGCATGGCTCGAGCCGCCATCTGGTCATGTCCGAGCTGGCCCAGCTGTCCGATCGCCAGGTCTCGGAGATCCCCGTGCAGACGTACAGGGACGCCCTGCTCACCACAGTCCAGTCGCGCGATTCGAACGCAACCACCCTGGCCCAGGCCGAGCGGGCCGTGCACAAGGCCATCGGCGAAGCGATCCTCCGGGACAGCATCACGCGCGCGGCGCAGCTGCTCGGGCTCCTGGTTCAAATTCGCCTGGATCCCCGGGTGCGCTGGCGCGCCGACAAGGCGCCGGCGCCCGGCCAGAAGCCGTCCATGGAGGAGTATCTGCCGAGCCCGCTGCGCATCGCCGAAGGTCTCGCCGCCCAGCTCCATGCGGCCTACGAGGGCGTGCGCCTCGACGGCACCACACCCATGCTGGGACCGGTGGCGGTCGGTCGCTACGAGCCCGAGGCGGAGCGGCTCATCCTGGACCTGCTCCTCGGAAGAACACCGAAGACGCCGCGGCCTCCGCGCAAGCCCGTCACGTGCGGCGGGCCGCTGGACGAGGTGATGGGGTACGTCCCGGAGATCAGCTTGAAGGAGACTGCCCTGGTCGACGAGCTGCTGGATCGGGACGACACGACCGATCCCCACAAGACCGATCTGGTGGCGGCGATCTCACGATCGGCCCCCGGGCGGTGGACGCCCTCCCAGCGCAGGCGCTTCACGCAGCATCTCCTGCGGGTGGCGCGGGACGCCAGCCTCGATCTCTCGAGGCGCGTCAAGGCCATCGGCCGCGTCGAGGACGCGCTGCTGCTGCTCGAGCTGCTGCCGGGAGCGGCCGGGCCGGTCGCCGCCGCGATCCTGGCGCGGTGCGCCCGGATCGCTCCGCCGACCGCCGAGCTCCGGCGGCTGTTCCTGGAGCGCGCGCGAAGATCCGGCGTGGTGGGTCGCGCGGCGATGAGCGCCCTCAACGTGCTGTCCGAGCGCATGCCCGGCCCGCTCGATCTGGCGCCGTACCGTGAGCTGCTGCTGTCGAAGGACTGCGCGGTGGTCAACCGCAAGAACGCCGCCGGCAGGGTCTCAGCCGCCGCGACCGTGGAGGCTCGCGACCTCCTGATGGAGGCGTGGCGGTCCGAGGACCTGCACCCCAGCATCCGGCCGGACATCCTGGCGGGGTTGCTGCGCTTCGTCGACCAGGCCGACGTCCGACAGGTGCTGATCGACGGCATCACGACGGTGCCGGATACGTGGCCGCTGCTCAACCCCGGGTCGAGACTCCTGTTCCCGAACGAGTCGCAGGCGCGACCCGCGGTGGCTCGCGGCTTCGTGGCCCTGGCCGAGGCGCTGGTCGAATGCGGCGACGAGCGCATCGCTTCGACGGCAGCGGGCGTCTGCATTGCCCAGCATGACCTGTGCTCGGAGGGGCTCGGTCTGGCTACCAGGCTCCTCGCCGAGGCGCGCACCTCCGGCCGCGTCCTGGTCCAGACTGTCGACTCATTGAGCCGCCTTCCCGACGACGCCGGATTACCCCACTGGCAGGCGGCGCTGGCCCGGCTCGTCGCCGCAGCGAGCGGCAGTCGGACCTGGGCCGCGGCCCGACTGGCACGGCTCGCGCCCAGGCCACGGGCGTTCCGGATCGCGCTCGGCCTGGCCCAGAAGGCTGCCGGCCTGCGCCTCATCGCCGCCGCCTCGCTGAAGGAGATCCTCGACGTCGATCTCGTCGAGGTCAGGTTCGCCAAGGAGCTATGGTCGGTGTACCTGGCCCTTGTAGACGAACAGCCTGCGCGCCGGAGCCCCTCCACCGGCAAGCTGAAGGACTCCGGGCTCGCCGCCTCCCTGATCGATTGGCTCATCCAGCATGGCGGACTGGCGGCCGCGCTGTCGGCCGCCGAGCTGTCGCTGCAGGTCGAGAAGCAACTCCGAGACAGCCCCGCATGGCGCGCTCGGCTCGACGCCATCCGCGCGATGCACGCTGACGCCGCCGAGCGCTTGCTGCTGGCGGACACCTAGCTTCGATTCGCGCGGCCGGCGTCGGCGAGGTCTGCGGGATGGGGGTTGCGTTTCATTACCAGTGACGGACGCAACCCCGGTAGCCAATTGACGCGCGGCTGCGGTCGGCGTTGCATGAGCCATGGCTCAATCCGCTCCCAACCCGTATCAACCGCCGACCGCGCTCGAGCCGAAGACTGACTCGGAGCGAGCCTACGATGGCAGCGCGTCGCGCATGTCGCGCTTCTGGGCGGCGATGATCGACGCGGTTCTGGCCCTCATCATCTTCGTCCCGCTGCAGTATTGGGGCGGTGTCTATCGCGACTTTCCGAAGGTCTCCGCGCTGCCGTTTCTGCAGTCGTTGCTGTGGGCGCTGGCGGGGTTCGCGCTCACCCTGGTGCTTCACGGCACGTTCCTCGCCCGCAGCGCGCAGACGATCGGCAAGAAGACGATGAACATACAGATCGTCAACGCCAGCGACGGCAAGCCCGCGGCCTTCGGCACGATCGTCTTGCGACGGCTCCTGCCAGAGGCGGCAGTGGCTCAGATACCGTACGTGGGCACCTTCCTCGTCCTCGTCGACGTGCTGTTCATCTTTCGCAAGGATCGGCGCTGCGTGCATGATCACATCGCGGGCACCCGCGTCGTGAAGCTGGACCGAAGCGAGTAGGCCCGAGCGGCATACGAGCGAGCGGCGGGCGCGCAGCCGCCACGAGCCGCGCTCCTCCTGCGATTCCCCTGTCAGGGATCCAGCCGCACCGCGATCGCGTGCCGGATCGGCCCTCGCGGCGTCATCTCGCGCGCGCCGCCGTCCTCGCGCCACGCCACGCCGGTCGAGGGTCCGCCGTCCAGGTTGAGGGCCTGCTCGCATCCGCGCGCCACCAGCATGTCGGCGAGCAGCCCCAGCGTGGGCCCGCTCTGCGCCATGTCCCCGCGCGCGACGATGGCCTCCATGCGCCGCCCCCTGTCGAGCACGCACAGCGCGGTCCGCTCCGCCCGCGGGCCGCCGTCGCTGCGCACGTTCCGGCTGCCGGAGAGCACCAGCCGCGGCAGCCCCTGCACCGCGAGGTGAGCGCCCGGCGAAAGGACGAACCCGGCGGCGTCGTGCAGGGCGGCGCGGCCGCCGGAGACCACCAGCACGCCGCCCCCGAGCGAGGGCGCGAGCGGCGCGAGCTCCCGGCCATCGACCACGACGAGCCCCTCGGGTCTCCTCTGTCGATCGAAGAAGCCACCGTTGATGACGAACGACGCGCGGGTGCGTTCGAGCACCCCTGCCACGTCGCGCGACATCTCGACGTCGACGACCTCGAAATGGGCGTTCGCGAGGCGGAACGCGAAGACATGGACGCGGTAGTCCTCTCCCTCGACGGTCATCACCTCGGGCTGGACGGGGGCGCCGGCCGCCGGGCCCTCCGCGGGGGGAAGCGTCGCGGGAGCGGGCGGCGGGGGCTCCGGAGGAGCGGGCGCGCTCGGCGCAGCTGGAGCGATCACGCTCGCCCCCGGGAGAGCGGGCGCGCTCGGCGCGGGGCGCCGCGACGCGAGCGCAGCGGCGCCGAGGAGCGCGAGCCCCGCCATCGACAGAAGCGCCTTCGGGGAAGCGCGGAGCGTCACGACCCTGCTCTGCTCGGTCTCTGTGCGATCTCTACCCCTTCGCGAGCAGCGCCTCGATGCGGGGCTGATCGACGCCGTAGATCTCCGCGAGCCGCGGGACGCGGTCCGATGCCGGCAAGGTCAGCGCGCGCCGCAGCGGCTCGTGAGGATGGTGATCGAGCACCCAACCCCCGAGCTGCCGGCGGATTTCTGCTTCGCATACGCCCTCCACGACCTCGACGCCCCCTCCGCGCAGGATGCGAACGCCTTCGCCGTCGACGCGCGGGTTCGGGTCGTTCATCCCGATCACGACGCGGGCCACGCCGCGCTCGATGATCGATCGCGAGCACGCCGGCGTGCGGCCGTGGAACGAGCAGGGCTCGAGGGTCGAATAGAGCGTCGCTCCGACCACGCTGAGTCCGCGCGCGTGCGCCGCGCGTGCCGCGGCGATCTCCGCGTGATCTTCACCCGGCCCCAGGGTATGCCCGCTGCCGAGGAGCTCCCCGGCGGCGCTCACGATCGCGCAGCCGACCCAAGGGTTGTCGCCCGTTCCTCCGCGCGCCCGCTCGGCCTCCTCGATCGCCAGGCGCATCCATTTCTCAAGGTCGTTGCTCATCCTGATCTCGGTCTTGCCCTCGGGCGGCTGCTCGACGGGGAGTTGTTCGCAACGTCGCGCTACGTCGCGTGGGCCGCGCTCATGAAACGCACGTTCACCACGTCATGAGCTCGTCGCGAATCCAGCTGGCCCGCCTGCGGAGAAAGTCCTTGAGCAGGCTGATCTCGGCGTCGTGGGACCCATTGAGAGGCGGGGAATCCGGCCAGCGCGCGAAGTTCCTCTCCACGGCCGGAGCTCCCGCCTTGCGCACCAGGCCGTCCACCATGGCGTCGAGCTTGTCGGGCGCGAGCTCGCCCTGGAGCAGCGCCAGAAAACGTGCCTTGTACCGCGCCTTGAACGCCGGATCGCGGAACAGCGACCCCCACCAGCCCTCCGTGAAGTAGTCGGTCCCGTCGGAGCCCTCGAGCTTCCACTCCTCCGGCTCGAACGCGCGTTCATCGTAGGGCGTTCCGAGGCTCCGGTCGAAGTCCCACACGGGACCGGCCGAGAGGAGGCCCTGTCGATCTTTGAAGAAGTACGTGCTGATCCGCAGGGCATCGACGTTCTTCGTCAGGGCGTTGATGATGTTGTGGTCGATGAAGGCGTCTTGATCGATGAAGCTCGAATAGTGCTTGCCGCTGCTGGGCTGCTTGAAGTCATCCGCGTCGACGGCCTGACCGAAGTCGTCGATGTAACCGCGAATGTAGTCGAGCTGCGGCCTTCGCGCGGGGGCCAGCATGTCCTCCGGGTCGGGGTACACGAACTGGAGGTCCTGGCCGGCGGCCTTGAATTGATCGTCGCCCTTGTCGATGCGCAAGAGGAAGCCGCCGGTCACGTTCGGCTCCGTGAGATCGTCGGCCGAGAGCTTGGCCACCGGGACACGATCCCGACCGCGCTTGATCTTCTCGATCGCCGTGTAGAACCCGAGGAAGCTCTTCTTCGCCACGTCGGCCCCCGAGTCGACGAGGAACACCTCGACGAAGCTCGTGCGCGGCGCGTACCGGCCGATGCGGTTGCTCATCTCGAAGGCGAGCGCATTGCGGATCAGCGAGCGGTCGAAGCTCACCGGATCGCTGAGCACCCAGTCGGAGTCCGCCGGCATCCCCAGGAACTCCCGGTCGAGATCGGTGTCCAGAGCGTCGTCACGAAATTCGACGGCGTATTGCTTCTTCGGAAACTCGCGGGACGTCGCGCCGCGGACGTGGATGCCGATGCGGCCATCGAAGCTCGCGCGGCCCAGGAGCCTGGTTTGCCCGGCGTTGGGCTCGAGCAGCATGAACGTGGCCGGGACGAACTCGGTTTCGAGCGGGTCGAGCTGCTTCGACTCGAAGGTGTGGATCACGACGATCGGCAGCTCCGAGCTGAACTCCGCGCTATCGGCGGCGACCTTGAAATACGCCTCGCTCGCGATCGGCCCGAGGAGGTCGGCCCCGTCGCTGCCCGCCGCCCCGTTGCCCCCCGCTCCCCCGTTGCCCCCCGCCCCGGAAGGCGCGGCGTGAGGGACGACGGCGAGGGCGCGCACCCGCGTGGACGCGGTGAGCACGAGCGGCTCGACGTAGACCGGCGAGCTCGCGGTGGGCAGCGAGCCGTCGGTCGTGAAGTGCACCGCGGCGCGCTCGTCCTCGACCGTGAGCTCCACGGGCTCGGACGCCTGGAAGGTGCCTCCCTTCGGCGTGAACACGACGGCCAGCGACTTCGGGGCAGGCGCAGGCGGTTTCCCGTCATCGCTCGCCCCGCTCGCCTCGCTCGCCTTGCTTGCCTCGCTCGAGCAGCCCCCGAGCGAGGCCAGCACGAACACCCCCGCGATCCGCAGCGCTGCGAGCTTCGACACGTAGAACATTCCCGCACAGTTTACTCGGGTCGCTCGTGATTTCGAACGAGCGCGTGATGGGTCTCGCGTCCTCCTCGAATCGAGCCGAAATCCAGGCCTTTCCCGCTCGTGTCGGATGGTTCGCGATGAGTAGGTAGGATGCCGCGCGGGGCGGGGGCACGGAGGAGCCCCGGAGGGGGCGACGCCACACCGGCGGGCTCGAACAGCCGGACCGCCTCGGCGATCTGCGCGTCGATCCAGGCGTCGTCGCGCACCGGCTTCCCCGCCTCCTCCTCGGTCACAGCGATCGAGAGGGGAAACGCCGGGAGGGGCGCGGGCACGCGCCCCGCCGCGCGGGCCAGGCCCGGGGCGAGCGCGCCGGCGGAGAACAGGCCGGCTGCGGCGATCACGGCGCGGCGGGAGATCATGGACAAGGCCCTGTACCATCACCGGCCGACGATCGCGAAGCCGTGCGAGGGAGACCCGCGCGAAGCACGTGACCGTGAGGCACGTTCCAGATAGGCTCTCCTTCGCTCGCGTGGTACTCGGCTGGAGCACGGTCCTGCGCGATGCGAACAGCGGCGCGCTCCGGAGGTCATCGATGTTGAACACAGGGGTTGTCGTGCTCGATGCCCGCCTGCGGCGAGAGCAACAAGAAGCGGCAGCGGCGCTGCCCGAAGCCGCGTTCGGCGACGGCGGCGCGGCGCATCGAGGCTAGCGGGAGCATCGATGGCACTCCCCTCGACGCGAATGGACTTCCGCATCGACCTCTCGCACGTCGATCGCGGTCGCGAGGCGAGCGAGCGGGTGATCGTCGCCCGCCACCCGTCGGAGAGCGCCGAGCACGTCATGCTGCGGGTGCTCGCGTATTGCCTCTTTCACGAGGAGGGCCTCGCCTTCGGCCCAGGGCTCGCCGACGCCGAGGGGGCGGACCTCTGGACGCGCGATCCCGCGGGCCGCGTCCTCACCTGGATCGAGTGCGGCGCGGCGCCCTTCGAGAAGCTCAAGAGAGTCGTGCAGCACAACGCGGGCGTGGCCGTTCACGCGCTCTTTTCGGACGCGCGCCGGCGCGACGAGCTCGTGTCCGGCGCGCGTGAGGCCGCCTCGCGCGCGAGCAAGGTCACCGGCGCGATCTCGCTCTCCACCGTCGACCACCGGCTCGTCGCCGCGCTCGCGGAGAACACGGGTTTGCGGCGCCAATGGGCGGTCACGATCGTGGGCGATCACCTCTATATCGAGGCCGACGGCAGCACGCTCGACGGCGAGGTCGTCCGCTCGCGGCTCGAAGAGCCGTGATCGCGTCGAGACAAAGGGCCCGGTCCTAGCCTCCCGAGCGCTCGGCTGCTCTGGCAGGCGCACGGCAGGTCGTCAGCCTGCCTCACCTCGCCCACGCCGCGCCGGTCGGAAACTCGAACCGATCGAGCGACTCGGGCCGCATGGTGGTGCTGTACCCCGGCGCGGTGGGCGGCATGTACCGGCCAGCCTGGACGACGACCGGATCGACGAAGTGCTCGTGGAGGTGATCCACATGCTCCAGGATGCGATCCTCGAGCGACGCGCTCACGGAGATGTAGTCGAAGAGCGAGATGTGCTGCATGATCTCCGAGAGGCCGACCCCGCCGGTGTGAGGGCAGACCGGGACGCCGAACTTGGCCGCCATGAGCAGCACGGCGAGCACCTCGTTGACGCCGCCCAGCCGGGCGCCGTCCGCCTGGCAGAACCGGATCGCGTCCGCCTGGAACATCTGCTTGAACATGACGCGATTGTGGGTGTGCTCCCCCGTCGCCACGCCGATCGGCGCGATCGCCCTGGCGATCGCGGCGTGGCCGAGGATGTCGTCGGGGCTCGTGGGCTCCTCGATCCACCACGGATCGAACGCGGCGAGGCGCCGCATGCTGGCGATGGCCTGGCCCACGTCCCACACCTGGTTGGCATCCATCATGAGCCGGCGCTGCGCCCCGATCTCCTCCCGGATGATCTGCGCCCGGCGGACGTCGTCATCGATGCTCGCGCCGACCTTGATCTTGAAATGCGAGAAGCCGCGCGCGAGCGCCTCGCGGCAGAGCTGGCGCAGCTTGTCGTCGGAATAGCCGATCCACCCTGCCGACGTCGTGTAGGCGGGAAAGCCGTGCTGCCGCATCTCGTCTTCCCGCGCCGCGCGGGTAGGCGCGTTCCGGCGAAGGATCTCGAGCGCCTCCTCGGGGCTCAGCACGTCCGTGATGTAGCGGAAGCTGACGCAGCGGACGAGCTCCTCCGGGGTCATGTCCACGAGCAGCTTCCAGAGCGGTTTGCCCGCGGTCTTCGCCCACAGATCCCAGGCGGCGTTGACGACGGCGGCCGTCGCCAGGTGGAGGATCCCCTTCTCCGGGCCGACCCAGCGGAGCTGGCTGTCGCCGGTGATCTCGTCCCAGAAAGCGCCCATGTCGGCCGTCATGGCGTCGACGCGCCTGCCCACGAGCAGGGGGCGGAGCGCGTCGATCGCCGCCACGCAGAGCTCGTTTCCACGGCCGATCGTGAAGGTCAGGCCATGCCCCTCGATCCGCTCCGGGCCATCGGTCTCGAGCACGACGTAGGCCGCCGAGTAGTCCGGCCTCGGGTTCATGGCGTCCGAGCCGGCGAGAGAGCGCGAGGTCGGAAAGCGGATGTCGCGGGCGATGACATCGGTGATGCACACGGACATGGGGTCCCCCTTCGTGTGGGCTACGCCGGACAGCGGGCATAGCCTCGTGTGTCAGATGCCGATGGAGCCCAGCCGAGCACGACCCCACACCCCTGATCGACCGACTCGTGCGGCAGGGGCACGCGCGGCGTAAGGCGGATCCGGGCGATCGGCGGAGGCTGCGGCTGGGACGGAGATGCGCCGCGTCATCCACAATCCGAGGCCGAAGCCGGAGACGTGCTTCGTCGAGGCCAGCCGGGGGCCGGAGCGGCGGGCCGGCTCGTGTCCCGTGACTGTCACGTGACATTGTCACGTGACAGCGGGCCGTCGCACCGTGACATCGCGCCACCTCACGCCCGCCCTCGCGAGAGAAGCCGGCCGAAAGACATGGCCGCGCGTGCAGAACCGGCGGGCATGAGCATTGCCATGCCTGCCTGGCGCCCGGTGCACGCCCGACACGCGGGCCGGCGTCCAACGGGCCGGCGACAGGCACGTCATGCAGCGCGCCCCCTGAAGGTCCTCCATCGTGGACCTGCCGACTTCCATCTTGGTTCAATCTTCGGGCATCAGCGAGAGAATGATATGAAACGTGGACGATGGGTCGTCGCCGCAGCATTGATATGCAGCTGCGATGGCACGAGCGTCGCTCCGGGCGGCGCCCCGAGCGCCGGCGCGGCGCGACCGTCGAACGAGAGCATCCTCGGGTTCGAGGACGCGGGCGCGTGGACGCTCGATGGCGGCGCCGCGCAGGCGAGCGACCAGCGCGCGCACGGCGAGAAGAGCCTCGAGGTGCCCGGCAGCGGGTACCACGAGCTGGTGAGCGCGCCGCTCAGCACCCTCGCGGCGGTCCACTCCACCCTCTCCATCAGCCTGTCGCTCCCGGAGGCGCCGCCCGGCGCGGAGCCGCTGGGGCACGTCCACCTGTTCGTGGAGCTGCCCTCCCAGGGGATCGAGCGCCGGTTCGTCCAGGAGGTCGCGCTCCCCCAGGGAGCGGCGGGTCAGTTCACACGCGTCGATTTCGAGCTGCCTGCCGAGCTGGTGGCGGCGCTCAAGACAGAGTACGACGACCTGCGGCTCACGATCGCGCTGGATCTCCCGCGGGGCGCCACGGGCCCTTGCCGGCTCGACGCCATCCGCCTCGGCGCGACGGACGAGGCCCCGAGGCTCCGCGTCGCCGAGGACTACGCGAGGTCCTCGGCGAAGGGGGACATCGTGGCTCAGGGGACATTCACCCTGCGAGGCCGCGTCGAGGACAACACGCTGGCGCGATCGGTCAGCGTCAGCATCGGCGATGCGCCAGCGCAGGCGTCGGCGCTCACGCCGGCAGGAGAGTTCTCCATCGACCTGCCGCTCCGGAACGACCCGGGTGAGTTCCTGACGCCCAACCGGGTCCACATCGTCGCGACCGACATCGACGGCAACGAGAGCGCTTCTGACATCGTGGTCGTGTCCCTCGCGTCCATGGTGCCGGGCGAGCTCATCGTGAAGTTCAGCTCCGGCACGTCGACGGAGGAGCGCGGGAGGGTCCTCTCCGGTGTACAGGGCGCGCTCGCGCGGCAGATCACTCCGGACATGGGCGTGGTCACCGTGCCGAAGGGGACGGAGAGGGAGGCGCTCTCGGCGCTCCTCGCGGGCGGCGAGCCGGTGCGGCTCGCCCTGCCCAACCTGATCGCCGTGCCGACCTATGTGCCGAACGATCCATTCTATTATACGCAGGACTGGTACATCGAGGCGATGAACGTGGACGCCGCCTGGGATATCCAGCGAGGATCCCACGATGTCGTCGTCGCGGTGGTCGACAGCGGCGTGATTTACTATCAGGCGGCGTACTACGGCACGGACAATTGCGGCGGCCCGGGCCCTCATCCGCTGGTCGACAACATCTACCTCAACGCGGACGAGTGCTGCGCCGCGCCCCCGTGCAGCAGCGACTGCATGCCACTCACGACGGGCGGGACCTGCCCGCGGTCGGACCTGAACAGCGACGGCTGCCCCGGCGGCTGCGGGGTGGACGATGACGGCGACGGCGCGACGGATCTGCTCGATCCCGACGTCGCGCGCATCTACACGAACGACCTGGACGACGACGGCGACGGCTCGATCGCCGACGAGATCGGCCCCGGCGGCGTCGCCTGCAACGCCCTGCCCCCGGGCGCGCTGCTGGGCGCGCCCGAAGGACAGGACTGCGACGGAGCCGCGCGAGACGATGACGAGAACGGCTATCCGGACGACTGCCGCGGCTTCCAGTTCGCGCGCCCGGGGCAAGACCTCGGCGGCAGCCCGCTCAGGCCGAACGACCCGTCGCCCGTGGACACCGGAAACACGCACGGAGACATCGTGGCGGGGGCTCTCGGCGAGATCGGAGACGACTGCGCCGGTTACACCGGCGTGATGCAGCGGGTCAAGATCATGCCCCTGGGCAACGGGCGCCTGGAGACGCGCATCGTGAACGGCACACCGACGACCGTCGCCGCCCCGACGTACGACGCCATCCTCGAGGCGTACCAGTACGCCGCGCGCAACGGTGCGCACATCGTCAACAGCTCGTTCGGCGGTAGCTTCAACAGCTGGACGGGCATCTCGTACACTCCCGAGGACGCCCTTCGTCACCTGACGGAGGCCGTCTGGGACCTCGGCGTCGCCCACCTCTTGTTCGTGACCGCCGCGGGCAACTGGGGGACCAACCTCGACGCGGTCGATTCGTTTGGGAATCCGCTCGTCGCCGACTTCCCCGCTCATCTCGGGCTGCCCAACAAGATCGTGGTCGCGGCGAGCGACCAGTCCGGCAACCGCTCCGTCTGGACGGGCGGCCAATCGTCCGCCTATGGCGCGAAGACGGTCTCGGTCGCGGCGCCTGGCACGAACACGTTCCTCGGCGCCAACGGCACGTCCCTCGCCACCCCGATGGTCAGCGGCGTTGCCGGGCTGCTCCTGTCCCAGCACAGCGAGCTGCGGGGTGACCCCGTGCGCGTGGTGAAGATGATCGAGCAGACCGCCGCGCCGCTGCCCGCGTTCGCCGGCCTCACCCGCACCGGCGGCATCGTCGACGCGCACGCCGCGCTCACCGCGCCGCTGCCTCCGCAGCCGCTGTTCACCGACGGCACGGTGGGGCGCGTCCCGCTGGGCACGACGACCGCGACCAGCGACATCGACCTGATCGACATCGACAACGACGGTGATCTCGACGTGTTCATCACGCCCTACTCGGTCGCTCTCATGCAGCCGCGCCTGCTCAGGAACGACGGCGGCCACCTCGTGGACGTCACGGCGCTGCAGTTCCCCAGCGTGCTGGTCATTCACACCGATGTGGATTCCGGCGATGTGGACGGCGACGGCGACATGGACATCATCGCGGCAGCTGATTCCGCCACGGGCACGACGGCGTCGAAGCAGGCCGCCCTGTACCTCAACTCCGGCGGCACCTTCACGGTGGCCACGACCGGGCGCCTGCCATCGACCACGATGTCGGATCGCGCGGTCGAGCTCTGCGACGTGGACGCCGACGGCGATCTCGACGCGTTCTTCGGGAACGTTTCGCCGGGCAACTCGACGCTGCTCATCAACGGGGGCAACGGCGTGTTCACCGACCAGAGCAGCTTCTGGTTCGGCACCACGACGCAGAACATCACGGTGGAGAAGGCGCTGTGCGTCGAGATCGCGGACGTCAACGCTTCCGCGTGCGCTGGCCGCCCTGCTGCCCTGTGTGGGATCTGCTCGGATCCCAAGCGATCGGTCGCCGGGCTCGTGGCGAGCGGCGCGGTGACGCCGGCCCAGCAGGCGGATTGCCTCGCGATCCGTCAAGCCATCTACCCCGAGCTCATCCTGGCCGGCACCACGACGATGTTCTTGCGCAACACCCAGGGAGGCCCGTTCGTCAACGCCAGCGGTCGTCTGGGCGCTAGTTTGCCGCTGACGACGTTCGGGTCGGTCGACGTCGAGGCTGCGGACCTCGACACCGATGGGGACCTGGATCTGGTGTTCGCCCCCGCAAGCGGAGCTCAGATTGTCCTGCTCTCGAACAACGGGACCGGGTACTTCGCCAACGTGACGGCGAGCCGGATCAGCGCGCACGCCTACGACGCCGACGCTCGCGAGGTCGAGCTCGGCGACTTCGACATGGACGGCGACGTGGACATCGTCATGCTGCGGGGCAACATCCCCTCGATGTTATCGCGCAAGCACTCGCTGTACACGAACGCCGGCGGCTACTTCGCCCAGATCGACGCCCCCTGGCTCACCCAGACCCTCCTCTTGACGGCCGACGGGGACGTCGGCGACATGGATGGCGACGGGGACCTGGATCTCATGCTGGGGAATTACAGCCAGGCAAATCAGCTCCTGCTCAACACGACGGTGCCCTGAGCGAGAGGCTGTCAGGGAGAAGGCACAACAAGAAGAGGCAGCGGCGCTGTCGGCCGGCCGCCCGCCTCGCCCACGCCCCGAGCGCCGCCACGACGAGCCATCCGCGCCGCCGGCGCGCGGCCTCGCCGTCGCGATCGGACGGCCGGAGCGCGCATCCACCGGGCTCCCCGGCCGCGCCAGACTCAGGCCCGCCCGCCGCGGCCTCGCCGTCCGGCGGCGGCACGCAATCCGCGTCGATGTCCGGGCAACTTGGGTCGCAGGCCCCGTCGGGGCCGCAGCGGTCCGGGCCGGCGCAGTCGGGATCGACGGGATCGACGCACGCGACCGCGCAGATCCCATCCTTGCCGCAATGCGCCTCCGCGCAGTCCGGATCGGTCAGCGTCGGGCCGACATCGCACGACGCGCCGCAGATCCCGTCGCCGCGGCACGGATCGCCCGCCTCGATGCGGTCGATCTCGGGCTGGATGAACGCCTCGATCGCCGGGGCGTCCGCGCGGGCGCTCACGCCGTCGATCTCGCAGTGGGGGTCGCCGTAGGAGCTCACGCCGGCGACGCGCTCGACGCCCCCCCGCGCGAGGAGCGCGGGGCCGCCGGAGTCGCCGAAGCAGGTGTTGCCGCCGGCGCTCCGCGCGTAGAGCTGGGTCGCGTCGATGGGGCCGCTGTCCGTGTCCAGGCCGACGTCGTCCGCGGGCCCCACGGCGGCGATCGGGAACACGGCGACGCGGCGCGCGAGCGAGGTGCCCGCCTCGTCGATGCCGTGCCCCACGAACGCGAGGCGCGGGCCCACGTACCGCGGGCCGCCGTCCATGGCCTCGCGCAGGAGCGGCGCCGGGGCGACCGGCGCCGCGGCGGCGAGCTCGACGATCGCGAGGTCGCTGGAGAAGGTCGCCTCGTCGAAGCCCGGGTGCCGCACCGCCTCGACCGCGCGGACGACCGCCGGCAGCGGCGCCGCGCCCGGGCGGAGATCCTCGCCGAAGTAGATCCGGGTGATCCCTCCGCCGGGCCCGGCGGAGGGATCGAGGCAATGCGCGGCGGTGAGCACCACGCGGCGCGAGACGAGGACGCCGGAGCAGGAGGCGCCGCCCTCGTCCCCGACGCCGACCGCGTAGTCGCGCGCCGCGTCGAGCGCGCCGCCGAGGATCGCGGCCCGATGCTCGCCGACGCGCTCCGCCGCGCCCTCGAGCGCGTCCCGGGGAGCGCAGCCGGAGAGGGCGGCGAGGGCGAGGAGCGACACGGGCCGAAGGCGCCTTCGCGACATCATGAACCGCACCGCCTCTCGCCGCCTCGGCACCTCACCGCCTCTCACCGTCTCAGAAGCTGATGCTGGGCCTCATCCAGCGCTGCGCGCGCGTGTCGTTGCATTGCAAGATCTGGACGTTCGTCCCGGGATCGATCGCGCCGCCGCTCACGTCGAGGCAGAGCCCGCTGTTGAGGAAGGTCAGCACCTTGCCCGCCGCCGTCCAGAGCCACTTCTGGGCGTTGCTGCCGTTGCACACGCCGATCTGGACGTTGGTGCCGGACTGGACGGCGCCCGTGGCGTCGACCTCGAGGCAGCGGTCGTCGGCGATGGCGCTCCGCAGCTCGAAGCTCGGCGAGTAGAACCATTGCTGCCCGTTGCTCTCGTCGCAATCCCAGATGGCCACGTTGGTCCCCGGGGTCGAGCTGGCCCCGGCGACGTGGAGACAGCGGTTCCAGCTCAGGTCGCTCTGGATCTCGACGTAGTCGCTCCACTTCTGGGCGTTCGAGCCGCTGCAGGTCCCGGTCTGCACGGCCGCGCCCTCCGCGGTGCTGCCGCCGGCGACGTCGAGGCAGAGGTTCGCGGCCAGCGCGCTCCGCAGCTCGCCGCTCGCGCTCCGGGTCCACTTCTGGGCGTCCGTGCCGTTGCACTCCCAGGTCTGCACCTGCGCGCCGGGCGTCGTGTCGCCGCCCGACACGTCGAGGCAGCGGTTCGGGGCCACGCTGCTCCGCAGCTCGCCGCTCGGCGTGAGCAGCCACTCCTGGGCGCTCGTGCCGTTGCACTCCCAGGTCTGCACCGTCGCCCCCTCCTCCGTGCTGCTGTTCGACACGTCGAGGCAGCGGTTCGAGGCGACCCCGGTCCGGAGCCGCACGCGGCGGCCGTACATCGCCTCCAGCGCCCTGATGTCGCCGTTCGACAGCCCCACGCGCTGCGACGTGAAGGTCGTCCCGTCCTTCTTCGTGATCGTGGGCTGGCCGTTGGCGGAGAACGTGAAGGCGTCGTAGTGCATGATCGAGCCGAGATCGTATGGCCCGAGGTCCACGCCGTCCTTGTTGCTATCGACGTACCTGAAGAAGTTGTGCTGGTGGCCTGGATCGATGTTCTCGAAGTGCACCGTGATCGTCTCGTCGCGATCGGCCCTCGACTGCTCATGGTACAGGCCGACGGCGTGCCCGATCTCGTGGATGGTGCTGCCGGTCAAGCAGCCGGAGGCCAGGTCGATGAACTGCTGGCCGCCGCTCCGCCCCACGAGGGACGAGCACCCGGTGCTCGGCCGGAACGTCACGTAATCGACCTCGGTCGTGCGGAGCTTGAACCGGAGCGGCGTCGCGGACTGCATGTGAGCGATGGCGTCGTTCACCCGGGCCTGGTTGGGCAGGCTCGCGTCGATCGTGTACGGGACGACCCCGCCCGGCCACCGCGAGGCGCCGACGAGCCGCGCCGCGGAGCGCGCCTGCCGGTCCCGCTCGTCGAGGAGGATATCGCCCTCGAACACCGCCACGCCGCCGATCCGCTCGTAAACCACCTTCTGCGGCCCCAGGCCGGGGAGATCGACGATGCGCTCCTCGACGCGGCCGCGCACGCCGGGAAACGCGAGCTCCGTGCGCGCGTCGAAGGAGCTCCCGGCGCCCTCCCCGTCCGCGCCGGGCTCTCCGACGCACCCCGGGAGGAGCGCGAGCCCGAGACCAAATATCGCCTGAACACCGAACCTGTTCCGCATGATCATGAGTCTTCCTCCATGGGCGAGCGATGCGCCGAGATCGAGAGATCTCCGCCCTCGCGCAGCCACGTCGTCCCGGCCCTCGGATCCGAGCGGCGCTCCGGCGAGCCCGGAGGTGCCCACGGAGGCCTGCGGCGCTGGCCGCGGATCATCGGTCGTCACCCTCGTCGCGTCCGCGGAGGTTTCCCTGCGGGAGGACCTCGAGAGACACGGCGATGCCCGCTCGAGCGCGAGCCCGTCCTGGGACCATCCTCTGCGCGATCGTCAACCTGTGCCCTTTGAATGCCGCCGAGCCCGGCCGGCCTTCATGGATTCGAAGACGGGCACATCTTTTTTCTTCTGGAGCGCGTTCCGGGGAGATCTCGGGGCAAGAAGCCGGCGCCCGCGCGGCGCCCGGCGGCAGCAGCGGCTCGACGTGACATCGCCCGCTGGCCCCCTTCGACAGTCCATCGCCGCAGCGCTCGGGCGTGAGCGCCTGCGTCCGTGCTGCGCCGGCGGTCACATTCCGGGGGGCTGCCTTGTCCTGGGAGCGGACCCCACCCGGAGAGGACATGAAGAGACTGCTCAGAATCGATGCAAGCGCCCGTACGCAAGGGTCGATCTCGCGGAGCGTGGCGGACTATTTCCAGGTACGCTGGACAGAATCGAATCCGGGCGGCCGCGTCATCGTTCGCGACCTCGCCCGGTATCCGGTGCCGCACCTCGACGCCGTGACCATCGCTGCGTTTCTCGCGCCCCCGCCGCCTTCCGGGGGGCCGCCGCCCGAGGGCCTCGTGCTGTCCGACGCCTTGATCGATGAGCTGAGCTCGGCCGATCACTTGCTGATCAGCAGCCCGCTGTACAACCTCACGCTGCCATCGACCCTCAAGGCCTACTTCGATCACGTCATCCGCAATGACCGTACGTTTGCACAGGTAGAAGGGCGCTATGTGGGCCTCCTTACAAGCAAGTCGGCGTCCATCGTGACGGCGCGCGGCGGCGTCGCCTCGCCCGCCGCCGAGGACGAGCTTCAGACCCGCACGCTGCGGGCGATACTGGCCTTCATCGGCGTCACGAAGGTCGACGTGATCTCACTGGATGGGATGAGCGGAGACGAGGCCTCTCGGTCGCGTCGCGTCGCGTGCGCGCGGGCCGAGATCGACCATCTCTTCGCCTCTCCTGGAGAGCCGGTGTGGCTCGGGCCGCTCACCGAGGAAGATCGCCGGGAGATCGGCGGGCTGCGGGCTGCGCAGGCCGCTGCCATCCAGCGGGGCGACGCGGAGGCCTACGCGGCGCTTTGCACCGACGACATCCAGCTCCTGATCCCGGGGCACGATGTCGTCTCCGGCCGCGAGCGGTTCCTCGCGTGCGAAGCGGAGCTCTTCCGGAGCGCGAGCTTCGCGTCGTTCAGGAAGACGCCGGAGCGGATCGAGCGGAGCGGCGACCTGGCCGTCGAGGTGGGCCGGCAAGAGGTGGCCATGCGGCGCGGCGGGGCCGCGGGCGTCTTCGCGGCGCGGCAGAAGTACACGCATGTTTTCCGGCGGACGGCGCAGGGCTGGCGCTTCGCCGTGCTGATGTCCAACGCCATCGAGTAACCGTCATGGATCACCGAACGCGTCTTTTCGAGAGCCACCGCCCCCTCCTCGAGGGGCTCGCTTACCGGATGCTCGGCACGCGCGCCGACGCTCTCGACATCGTGCAGGAGACGTTCCTGAAGTGGAGCCAGACAGACATCGACCAGATCCGCGACGCGCGCGCGTGGCTCGTCACGGTGTGCAGCCGCATCGCGTTGAACACGCTGCAATCGGCGCGTTCCCGGAGAGAGACGTACGTGGGCACATGGCTGCCGGAGCCGTTGATGGAGGATACGCGGAGCCCTGACGAGGAGCCGCAGATCGACGAGACGGTCTCGGTGGCGTTGATGCACGCCCTCGAGAGGTTGACGCCGAAGGAGCGCGCCGCGTTCCTGCTGCACGACGTGTTCGGCTACAGCTTCGACGATATCTCCACCCTGCTCGGCAAAGAGAGCGCGGCGTGCCGGAAGCTCGCCTCCCGCGCCCGCGCGCGGGTCCGCGACGCGCGGCCGAAGTTCGCGGCGTCGTCCACCGAGCACCAGCGCCTCCTGACCGCGTTCCTGAACGCCGCCCGCGCCGGCCGGATCGACGAGCTCCGCAGCCTGCTCGCGGAGGGCGTGGAGCTCCACGCGGACGGGGGCGGCAAGGCCGAGACGGTGACCCACGTGCTCCGCGGCGCGGACGCGGTGAGCACCTTCTTCGCCCGCGTCTGGAGCGCCACGGCGCACCCCGATGGCCGCTACCGCTTCGTGCTGCGGTGGTTCAACGGCTCCCCGGGGCTCCTGGTCCACGACGAAGATCGGCTGATCGCCGCCGTGAGCGTGAGCGTCGACGAGGGCGTGATTCGAGGGATCTATGCCCACCGCAACCCGGAGAAGCTCGCAGCCTTCCTCGCGGAGGCTGGCTGAGCGGCGCGGGCCCGGCGAGGGAGGGGCTGAAGAGCAGCGGCTGACCGAGAGGAGAGGATGCGTGCGGGGGGCCGTGCTCATGAAACACACCTTCGGGTTCGATGCTTTGCGATGCCCGAGGTGCGAACGGAGGATGCGCGCGCTCTCCACGATCACGGACCCAGAGGCGGTGCGCCGCATCCTCGTTCATCTCAACCCCCCCTCACACCCGCGAACGGCAGCACCCGCACGCGACCCAACGTGGGAACCGATGGCGTTCGGGTTCGACGCCGCATAGCTGGGCCCACGACCCGCCCCCGTCATGGCGAGCGCACGCCGCCGTCCTCGAGGCACAGCTGCGCCCGGAGCACGCCGCCCTAGAGCGACAAACGGGTTGAAACTGCCTGAAAAGCGCAGAATTTCGAACCGCCAAGACGCCAAGATTCTTGTGTTTTTTTTAGCGTCTTATGGCGTCTTGGCGGTTCATTTCTCGCTTGATCAACGTGATCGGTGTTCTAGCCCTGCGACGGGGCAAGCGGGTGTCTGATGGGCCAAAAACGGGCTCGCCAGGCGCCGTCCCCGCGGGGCTTGACACGGGCGAAAGTTCTACCGTTTCCTATCCGCTCCGGCCCGACCGCGGTGCCGCGCTACCTGTTGCCGGCCACAAGCTCGGCGCTCAAGGCCGAGCCGATAGCCAAGGACGCCATCTACGCGGAGCTTCGTCCTCTGGCCCAATCGGGGAGATCCTTTCCTTCGCGCGCGTCGATGTACGAGCGGCGGCGCGTGCTCGCGCACCTGCTCGAGACCCATCTCGCGGCGCGATGAGGGCCATGTCCGGTTAGCGGGGCACCCGTCCCCGAACATTCGTGGCGACGCGCTCCTTGGACTCGGCCATCTGGCCCGGATCTTCCGGTCTCTTGCTCGCCTCCCGCCCGCGGTCCTGCACCCCGTGGGTGACGCGCCGGCGAGCGCGTTGCGCAACGGCGCAATCCATTGCGGTGAGCGGCAGGGCGTTGCGCTCCCCTCCTCTCCGCTTCCTCTCCGTCCTGCGCGGCAGCGCCGAGACATGAGCGCACCTCGCGCCGGCACACGTGTTGCCATGCCGCCACGCCGCAACGAAACCACGGCGTGTCGCCACGGCGGCAGGCCGGATCCCATCAGACATCACAGGAGGTTTTCCCCGTGAGTGAATCACCGATGTTTTCGACCATCGTCCTCCCCCCGGATCTCGTCGCCGACGACGTGTTCGGTCTCCGAGATCAGGTGAGCGCGCGGATCGCGGCGGTGCTCCGGCCGAGGGGCGGCAAGCGCAAGGAGGGCGACGCGCCGCTGCCCAAGGGGGTCGAGCCGCTCGCGGCGCTGCCGCCGCACATCGACAGGCCGTGGAGGCGCTTCGACGCGGCCGCGACGGAGCTTCAGGGGTTCCGCGAGCTGCGGGCGAGCGCGCAGGCGGACCAGCGCCACTCGGCGGCGAGCGAGGCCGAGCGGAGCGCGGCGAACACCGACAGCGACGACCGGTGGCGCGCGTTCGAGCAGTGGAACGCGGGAGCCGCCGGGCTCTCCGACGATGGGGAGAGGCCGGCGCCGTCCGAGGCGCGCTGGCTCTATGCGCAGCTCTTCCCGGCGCCCGAGGGGCTTCGCTTCATCACGCGCCGGCCGCGGCTCCAGTGGGCCGCGATGGTGCAGCGGATGAAGACGCTGGAGGAGGAGCGCGCGCAGGCGGTGATCGAGGGGTTCGGCGGGACCCGGCACCACCGGCAGCTCGTCGCCGCCCACGCGCGCTTCGGCGACGCCTTCGGCTTCACGACGGTGGCCCTCGCCAAGGAGGGCGGGCCGACCGATGGCCGGCCGCAGTGGAGCGCCGCCCGGGATGCGCTGCGGAGCCTGATCCAGAAGATCGAGAGCCACGCCGATCCGGAGATCCCGGGGAGCGAGGCGCTGGCCGCGTTCCTGCTGGCGCCCTACGTCGAGATGGTCGACGACCTCGCGAGGCCCCGTCGAAGGGCCCCCGCCAGGAAGCCCGAAGCCGTCCCGGCGCCCCCGGCCGGGGCTGTCGGCACGCCGTGAACCCGTCCGGGTGATCCGGCTCGTCCACGCGGGAGATGGGTGGCACCCGTCTCTCGGTGGACGGGCCTCCAGAAAAAGACGGGTCGCACCCCCCTCCGGGGTGGACGTGCCTCCAGCCAAAGATGGGTGCCACCCGTCTCCCGGTGGACGTGCCTCACGCAAAAGTCGGGTCGCACCCATCTCCGGGGTGGACGCGCCACCAGCAAAAGACGGGTGCCGCCCGTCTCCCGGTGGACGCGCCGCCAGAAAAACCGGTCGATGACGAGCGGGTGCCGGAAACAGTAGCGATTTCCATTGTTTACGCCTGTTTCGCCGACGAGGGTGGCTCCGGTGTGGCCCAACGGGGCGCCCTGCGCCGCCGCGTCGCCCGCGGTTAAGGGCTCGCGGCATCACCGGTCCCACCGTACGGCCACGCTGCACGCGCTGGTTGACATAGAGAACCTTACGCGATCCGCATCCCTCCTGGAAAGTGATGCTGTATCAGCAACTTATCCATACATCGAGGGGCCGTTTTCACCACAGCCTGCAGGAGCTCGTCCAAGCTCGTCGCGCGCTACCACGATGAATCAGCGCCTGGCGGGCGGCCGCATCGCCTGGTGATCGTCGCGCACCCCACACCCAACGAGACATCCCGAAAGGAGCCATCATGCCAGTGAGATTTCCACGGCCGGCCTTGCGTGCCATTCCAGTTGATGGGCGCCGGGCCCGCGCCCGCCGCCAGGGCATGGGATGCGCTGGTCGGCCCGCTCGGGCTCGCGGGCGCCGCCGAGGGCCAGCGGGTGCGCACCGCTGCCGGCGCGCCGCCCCTCGCCGGCGTGGTCGAGCGTGTCGGCCCGAGCGAGTACCCGGAGCTGCTCCTCCGGCTCGAGGAGCCGGCGCCCGGCATCGCGCACCTGTTCGCGCTGCCCATGGCGGGACAGATCTTCCTGCCGATACGCATCTATCTTTACGGCGAGGGGGCCCAGGCCGCAGCCGCGCGCGACGAGCCGTTGTGGCAGGCCTGGATGGCCGAGTGGTTCCCGCGGCAGTAGGTCGGTTCCACCGCGAGGACGCCCCGAGCCAGGAGATGGTGTTTGCCTCGCCGTGCACGGGTACAGGAGCCCGGGGCGGCTGCCGGTGCCCGTGCGCACCATCGCGGCCGCGTACCTGCGCAGGTGCTTGCCCGGAACCCTGAGGGATTTCTCGGCTCAACGAGCTCTCGCTCCTCTCGGACCCGGCTGGCCTGTCGCACTCGGCTCACTATCCGTCTGGCGTGGGGCAGCCTTGCTCAGGGGAGGAACTCGGCGCCGGGGAAAGACTGCAGCGAGGTGCGCAGGTAGTTGAGCGGGCTGTGATCGCCCAGCGAGTAGGGCAGGGACACCTTGGACAAGAGCGGGAACTGGTCCTTGATCCAGGCCGCCGCGCCGATTGCGAGGGCGTACAGCCCGAGCCACGTCTGAGATGCGCGCGTGTTCCTGAATTCCCATGTGGCCAGCGGCGACGTATACTCCTGTCCGAAGTGCGTGAACCGCCCCACCGTCTGCGGCGGCAGGTGCGGCACCAGGTCGTTCCGGTAAACATGCCGGAAGAGCCGGTCCCCGAACATGGATCCGAATGCCTTGGCGAATACCTCGTCACCGACCATCGGCTGCCCGAACGTATACACGCCGCACAGCCTATCCCTGATCGGAGCGAGGACCGGATCCATGTGCATGGCCGCCGTGGCCAGGACGGCCAGCGCTCCGCCCAGGCTGTGCCCGGTCAGGTAGAGCGCCTTCATCTTGGCTCTGCCGACCGTCGCGGGGCAGCCGTCCTCGGCGCCAGGCAGCGTCGAGTTCTCCATCGTCAAGCTCTTCAAGTCGAGCGGCTTCAGATCCGTGTAGTCGCGATGGCTGATCTCGTTGATGGCGTTGATGAAACAGTTCGAGTATCCGAGCAGCGCGCCCTTGAGCTGTACCCTGATACCGGGCCACAACCCCAGGAAGGCGCGGAAAATGCCGCCGTGCACGATCCCCGTGGAGAAAAAGGGGTCCGCCTTTACACTGGCATCCAGGAGCAGCTGGATGGTGTTGGTCGGCAGTGTCCCCCCGAAGCAGACGATCACCAGCTCTCCGCACTGGCTCTGGATGACGTGCACGGTGGTGTCCAGGAAGAGCGCGTCATTCTTTAGATGCATGGATACAGTCTCATTGTTCGGGATGCCACGGAGGCACATCATCCTGGCCATGGTGTCTGCATCCGAGTAGGCCCACGTGGAGGCGGCGGAGAGGAGGGCGGCGGCCTTCTGATCGTACCTCCTCGTATTGTTCACCAGATGCTCGACGAGCTCCGTGTCGCTCGCGATCTCGTGCTGGAGGATGTTTTCGAAATCGATCTCGAACTGCCGCCCGAGCCCCTTGAAGTGCTCCGTGGAGCCCTTGGCGTCGGGTCCTCGCGCACAGGTGAACTCCATATCGTCTCCCGGTGGCGGGCTCGCTCACCCCGCCTCTGGCCCCTTGATATACCCTAAGGCCATCCCCCGCGCGGTCAACCGTGGAACCGCCGGGGATCACGGCAGAGCTCATCCTCCCGTGCCTCGGACCGCGGTCGCGGTGTACAGCATGTTTGCCGCGTGTGCATATCGTTCGTCCGTGATGCGTTGGTGTATGTCAAGGACGACACGTGCCGCGCGGATACGGAGCTTCGCCAGCTTCTCCTTGCAATCGGGGTGTGTCCGTATGGAGATCCACTGTTCTCTTCGTCGTTCGGTGTTCTGCGAAGCATCGACGAGGTACCGCGCCACCCACGTCCTGGACCGGGCGGAGCCCTCGGTCGGGGCCTGACGGCGCCGAGACGTCTGGGTTCCCTTCTCCCTCCTGATGGGCAGCGACCCTTGGCCGCGCGGCGCCGATGGCGCTGACGCTACTCGCGCGTCAGTGCGACGACGAACGCCAAGAAGGCGCGGACCTTGGCGGACATGAGGCTGGCGGTGGCGCCGAAATCGAGGAGGAAGTGGCCCTCGGCGGCGCCGATCCGCGCGACGGCATAAGGCATCTGGCTGGAGACCACGAGAGGCCTCTTCTCGCCGTGACAGCCCTGGAGGTCGGCGAGCGGGGCCACGTCCGCGTCGCCCGCTCCGCCAGCGCCCGCTTCGCCAGCGCCCGCTCCGGCCACGCCAGCGCCGCCCGCGCCCGCCCCGCCCGCGCCGGCAGACGACGACGCCTCGCTCGTGGTCGCATTCTGGGCGGGTGACTCCGCACGATCGGCAGCGCCGCAGCAGGCCGAGATGGCGCGCAGCGAAAACACCGCAGCGGTGGAGGTGCGTGGCCTTGCACAAGGGGCGATCGACCCCGGAGAGCGCTCGAATCCAAGCATCGATGCGATGCTACCCGGTATTGCCGCATCGCACCGAGAACGCTGTTCCGGGCGGACAGCGGGCGATTGCAGCGTGGGGCGCGCCGATCCGGAGGACATGCCGCTCCCGTGGGATTCGTGACCACGGCCGTGAACCGGGGCGACCCGGCGCAGGGAGGAGCGCCTCCACGGAGGCCGCCGCGCGCGTGCGCTATCCTCGACGCACGCCATGTCCGACGGCGAGCTCGTCTTCGCATCCATGCCTGCCGCGCTCATCACGTTCGCGTTGTCGCGCGGCGTCCCTCGCGACGATCTCCTCCGCGCAGCCGGCGTCACGCCCGAGGTGCTCGCCGCGCCCGACGAGCTCGTGCCGTATGCATCGCTCAACTCGCTGTGGGAGCTCCTGATCGAGCGCTTCCCCGGCGAGCCGCTCGGGCTGAGCTACGCGCGCTGGGCCCCGGTATCGGTCGTCGGCCTCGTCGGGCACGTCGTCCGCCACAGCGAGACCCTGCGGGAGGGGGTCGCCGTCTACGGCCGCTTCTGCCGCCTCATGGACCCGCACCTCCGCGTCGTCATCGAGGAGCGCGGCGAGGTCGTCCACCTCGCGCTCGATCACGAGCCGCGGATCGTCGCGATGGCCGAGCCGATCGAGATGATGGTCGCGACGTCGGCGCGCTTCATCGCGCTCTACCTCGACGGCGCCGCGCGACCGATCGAGGCCGTGTTCCGCCACCCCCGCCGGCACCCGCCCCCGCTCTACGAGGAGGTGCTCGGCGCCCCGGCCCGCTTCGAGGCGGACGCGACCGGCCTCCTCTACGACGCGCGCGTGCTCGACGCGCCCCTCGTCGGCGCGGATCCCTCGGTTCGCGATTACCTCGTGCGCCACGCCGAGCAGCTCCTCGCCGCGCGCGCGGCGCCGGCCAGCCCCCCGCCGCTCGACGTGCGCGTGCGCGCCCGCATCGACGAGCGGCTCGATCGCGGCGACGTGGACCAGGAGCGGATCGCGCGCTCGCTGGGCATGAGCACGCGCTCGCTCCAGCGCGCCCTCAAGGACCTCGGCACGTCGTTCACGGCGCAGCTCGACGAGGTCCGGCGTGGCAAGGCGCTCGATCTCCTCCGCCGGCGCGACCTCGCGCTCCAGGAGATCGCCTTCCTGCTCGGCTACGGCGAGCCGCGCCACTTCTACCGCAGCTTCCGTCGCTGGACAGGCACCACCCCGGGCGAGTACCGGCGCACCCGCGTCCGCTAGCGACGCCGGGTAGCTCCCCGCGCGCGCCCCTGGCGCGATCCGTCGCAACGTTGGCGCCCGACGCCGCTGCCGCGGCGCCGCGCCGAGCCCATCGTTGCATCGATCCCGGCGAGGCGCCGCGCGCCACCGGGATCGAGCTCCTGCCGAGGTGTGCCATGAGCCAATTGCCCCGAGGCCCGCAGGGTCGATTGCTGACGACAACCCAGTTCCTCACGCGTCCGACCGAGTTCCTGTTCCGGTGCGCCGCCACATACGGCGACGTCTTCAATGTCCCGATGTACACCGGCGACTTCGTGATGGCCGGCAGCCCCGCGTCGGTCCAGGACGTGATGACGGCGCCGCCCGACACGTTCGTTCCGTATGCCACCAAGGCGATCGCCCGGCTCCTGGGGGAGCACTCGCTCATCATTCTGTCGGGCGAGCGTCACAGGCGCGAGCGGAAGCTGCTGACACCGCCGTTCCACGGCGACCGCATGCGCGCCTACGCCGCCACGATGGCGGACGTCGCCGCCCGCCGCTTCGCCGAGGCGGCGCGCGCGCCCCGCGCCGTCGCCCAGGAGATCACGCAGGCGATCTCGCTCGACGTCATCATCCGCGCCGTCTTCGGGGTGGAGGAGCCGTCTCGAACGAGCGCCTTCGCGCGCGCGGTCGTCGCGATGACCGACGCGCTGACCCCGGCGCTGACCTTCCTGCCGTTCCTGCAGCGGGAGCTCGGGGGCTTCGGCCCCTACGCGCGCTTCCGCCGGCGCGTCGACCACCTGGAGGCCCTGTTCCGCGAGCAGATCGAGCGGGCGCGCGCGGCGCCGGGCGACGACATCCTGAGCCTCCTGGTCTCGGCCCGCTACGACGACGGCTCGAGCATGAGCGACCAGGCCATCTTCGACGAGCTCCGGATGCTGCTCTTCGCCGGGCACGACACCACCGCGCTCGCCCTCGCGTGGGCCCTGGACCATGCGCACCGCCACCCCGGCGTCCTCGCGCGGCTGCGCGACGAGATCGACGCCCTCGGCCCGGAGCCCGACCCCGAGCGCCTCGCCGCCCTGCCCTACCTGGACGCGGTGTGCAAGGAGGCGCTGCGCCTGCATCCGATCGTCACCGAGGTCCCGCGCGTGGCGGCGCAGCCGTTCCGCCTCGGCGAGCACATGCTCCCGCCGGGAACCGGGGTGGCGCCGTGCATCCTGCTCGTGCACCACCACCCCGAGCTCTACCCCGAGCCGTCGCGGTTCAGGCCCGAGCGCTTCCTGGAGCGCAAGCACTCCCCGTTCGAGTACCTGCCGTTCGGCGGCGGGAACCGCCGCTGCATCGGCGCGGCCTTCGCGATGTTCGAGATGAAGATCGTGCTCGGCGTGGCGCTGTCGGCGTGGCAGTTCCGCCTGCTCGACGAGCGCCCGCCCCGGTCCGTGCGGCGCAACCTGGTTATGCTGGGCCCCGCGGGCGGCGTCCCGCTCGCCCTGCGCGCCCGCAGCCGCAGCGCCCTCCGCGCCGCCGCCTGATCCCGAGGTGCAGCAGGCGCACGGCAGGAGGCCGAGGACGGGAATGCGTTGGCTCCGACACCTCGATACGGCGGACGGGGGAGGAGACGGAGGAGATCACGACATAAAGCTTCCGTGCTCTCTGCGCTGCGGTGATCGCCGGGGGTGGATCTGGATTCGTTTGCTGCCTGGTTGAAGGCAGGGGAGCAGTTGCCGTGAACCGTACAATTGACGAAAACAAGGATCGCGTCCCCGGCGCCGACGAGCGCGCGGCGGCGGACGAGGGCGCGCTCACGCGCGCGTTCGAGGGGCAGCGGCCGCGCCTGCGGCGCGTGGCGTACGCGATCACCGGCTCGCTCGCCGAGGCGGAAGACTGCGTGCAGGAAGCCTGGCTGCGGCTGCGACGCGCCGAGGACAGGCACGCGATCCGGGATCCGCGAGCCTGGCTGACCAGCGTGGAGGATCTCGATCCGGACCGCGCGTCCCTTGGTGGGACCTCGCTCGGCCTGCGAGCTGCGTCGTGAGCGCCCGGATCGCCATCACGCGGGTCGTCAACGCGTGCGTCGTCCTCGAGCTCGACGGGGGCGCGGTGCTGACCGATCCGTACTTCGACAGCCACTGGTTCATCGGTCTTCGCGAGCCGATCGGGCTGAAGGTGGCGGAGCTCCCTCGACTGGCCGCAATCCTCGGAGGCCACGGCGTGTTCGACCACTGGCAGCCTGGGTCCATGGCGTCGTACCCGTTCAAGGCAGAGACGCCCGTCTTCGTCGCCACGAGGTCGATGGCAGCCAAGGCGCGATCGGCCGGATTCGAGCAGGTCTCGGTCGTCGACTGGGGCGACGTTCGCGCGCTCCCCGGAGGGCTGGAGGTGGAGGTCGCGCCCTCGCAGATCGTGACCGGCATGAAGACGAACAGCTATGTGATCTCCTCCGCCGGCCGTCGCATCTTCATCGGCACCGAGGCGCGCGATCTGGAGCCGTTGCGTCGATACCGGGCGAGCCGGCCCGGCGTGGACGTGGCCCTCTTGCCGATCGACAGCGCGAGCTTGATGGGCCACAAGCTGGTCATGGACCCGCGCGACGCGATCGAGGCGACCCGCATCCTCGGCGCGAAGACGCTGGTTCCGATCCACTACGCGCTCAAGGGGAGATCGTTCCTGCTCCAGACGCCGTTCTCGGATCGAGACTTGCTCCTGCTCGCGCGTGATGCGCCCGACATCGACGTCGTGTGCCTCTCCACCGGCACCCGCTGGGAGCATGGCCTCGGCGCCGCGGCCGGAGCTCACCCGCGGCATCCTCCCGCGGCGTGACGCGCACAGCACGAAAGTCCTCCCAGGCGTCGCAGCCGGCGGAAACGCTCGCCGCTGCTCCCATGGCGTGTTCGCGCCTCGCTCGTCGTGGCGCTCTCTCGTGACGCCCAAACCGCTGGCCCGCGCCGCGAAGCCTGAACCGTGCCCGGGCCACGTGCCTCGGCCCGCTGCACCTGCGTCGCCTGCGCCTGCGCCTGCGTCGCCTGCGCCTGCGCCTGCGCCTGCGTCGCCTGCGCCTGCGCCTGCGCCTGCGCCTGCGCCTGCGTCGCCTGCGCCTGGCCCTGCGTCGTCGTGCGCTCCGTCGGCGCCCTCAGCGAAGTCGCTCGCGCATGCCGAGCCTACGGTGCGAGTTGAGCCGACCCTGATCTCGGTCTTGCACTGGGGGCGGCTGCTCGACGGGGAGCTGTTCGCAACGTCGCGCCACGTCGAGTGGGCCGTGCTCATGAAAGGCACCTTCGGGTTCGATGCTTTGCGATGCCCGAGGTGCGAACGGAGGATGCGCGCGCTCTCCACGATCACGGACCCAGAGGCGGTGCGCCGCATCCTCGTTCATCTCAACCCCCCCTCACTATTTCACGGCGATTTCGGCGAACGTCAGCGCCCCTGGACCTCGAAGTTGGTCACGCCCCAGCCCTCATCGAAGAGGCCGGTCAGCCCAGTCGCGGACAGGTCGAGCGCGAGGTCGGGCGCGGAGTGCGGGAAGACCAGCTTCATGCGGTACACGGAATCGCCGTACGGATAGGCGAGGGTGTTCACCTCGAGCGCTCCCGCCCCGGCCAGGCTCCCGTCCAGCGGATAGCTCTGGGAGCTCATGGTGTTGGAGAAGGACTCGCTGAGCAGCTCGACGCCGTCCGCGGAGGCGGCCCAGACGCTGGGGCCAAAGGGGCCATCGCCATCCCAAGCGTTGATGAGGTAGAGGTCGAAGCTGACGGTCAGCTCGGTGTGGGGGGCGAGATCGTTGAGCGTCAGGTGCGCCGTCTCGTTGCCGAACTGCCCCAGGAAGGTGCGGTCTCCGAGCGGGGTGACGCTGGTGACGATGGACGCCCACTCCTGGCCGATGGATCCGGTGAATTGGTTGAAGTAGACGCTGCGGGGGCTGTTGATGACCGGCCCGCCCTGCCCGTGGCTCGCGAGATCCGTGGCGACCTCCTGGGCCGAGTCCGCGAAGCTCGCGTCGCCGGTGAGGCCCACGTCGAGGATGCACGTCTGCTTGACGGCCTCGTCGGTGATGCCGGCGCAGGCCTGCTCGCCCGCGGCCCTCTGCGCGGGGGTCAGGTTGTTGAGCCACGCTGGCTGTCCGGGACCGGCCGGATCGCCGCACGGCGTGCCCTGTTGGATGAGCGCGACGTCGCCCTGGGCGGCGCCCACCCGCCAGACGTCCGCGTAGCTGTTCGTGTCCTGGTACATCTCGAAGAACGTCAGCGCGCTGCTCAGCACGCTGCCGTCCCGCGCCATCATGAACTCGTTGGTGGGGTCGTTATCGGCGTTCCCGAAGAGGCCGACCATGTTGCCCACGCTGGCCGGCGGGACGAGGAAGAGCATGTCCAGGTACAAGCCGAGGACATAGCTCCTTGGATGCACCGCCAGCCGCTCTCCCGTCGGCCAGGCCAGCACGGTCCTGCCGCTCGCGGACTGGTAGACGCTCCCGCCGCCGGCGAGCGCGAGCGCGCCGCTCGACGGCACCGTCGCCTGTTGCCCGTTCAAGTAGAGCGCGCCGTTCGCGTGGAACTCCACGAGATCACCCGCGATGCGCGCGCCCACGGCCCGGCCGGTCGAGACGCCCGGCGACACGGGGCACTGCCGGATCTGGATCTCCAGATCGGGAGTGGCCGTGCTGGTCGCCATCACGAAGTCGCCCTCCCCCTGGAAGTCGAAGGCGACATTATCGAAGCTGACGTAATGGGGGTCTCCCCAGCACACGGCGGGCTTGCAGGACGAATCAGCGGTGTCCACCCGGCACCCCTTCATGACCTTGACGAGGAGGGCGTCGCTACCACCGCCGCCGAAGGAGTGACCGCAGAACGGCGCGTCCGTCCTGCCCGTCAGGAAGACGTTGCCCCTCGGATCGACGGCGACGCCTTGTCCCGCCTCCGTCGCGTTCGTGCCGATGTACTCGGTGCGCAGGTGTGCCCCCGCCGTGCTGTACTCGCGCAGGTACATGTCCGCGCTCCCGAGGGACGCGTCGGAGTCGAGGTCGCGGGGGGTCTGGCCGGTCAACACGACAGATCCACCGATGACGGCCACCGACGTAGCGGAGACGTTCTCGCTCGCCGTTGTCTGCCGGATCCATTGCGTCGTGAGGCTCGCGTCCAGCTTGGCGAGGAAGGCGTCATACGCCGTCGAAGAGGCATAAGGGGGGAAGTTCCCGTTCGTCGTGCCGGAGACGTAGACGACGGTTTGACCCGACTCCACCGCAGTGGTCAGGCTGAACGCCTGGTCCTGGAGGTTCGTGCCGAGGAGAGCCACCCCGCCCAGAGCACCGCTGTCGCTGTAGCGGGCGACGAAGGCGTCAGCGCTGCCGCCCGCGTACGGTTGGCCTGCCAGCGCGCCGGTGGTGTAACCGGCGACGTAGACCTGCCCATCGGCTCCGACGGACACGCTGCGCGCGATGGTCGTCCTGTTGTTCACTCCGAGCTGCCTGGTCCAGACAGGATTGCCGCTCGCCGAATACTTCGCCACGAACAGCGACGTCGTGCCGCTCGTCGGCGGCGGGTTCACCCCGGCGAGATTCCCGCCTGTGGAGCCCACCACGTAGACGCTGCCGTCAGGTGCGTGGGCCACGGACCACGCTTGATCCACCACAGCCGTACCGAACTGGCGCCGCCACGCCTCGGTCCCGTTTGCGTTCAGCTTGACGAGGAAGGCGTCCGACGATCCCTTGTGCTGGCCGGCTTCGATCGCGCCGCTCGTGTGGCCGACCACGTAGAGCGACTCGTTGCCGCTCGTGGGGCACTGGGCCGAGGAGACGGCGACGCTCGTCGCCTGGTCGCTCGCCGACGTGCCGACCTGCGCGCCCCACAACAGGTTCCCGTCCTGCCCGACCTTGCGGATGAAGGCGTCACTCGCGCCGCTGTTCACCTCGCCCGAGATGGCCCCGGTGGTGGACCCGACCTGGTAGACGGCGTCGCAGGACGCGGCGACCGCGTTCCCGAGGTCCGCGCCGGTCGTGGGAGTCTCGTCATGCCACGTGAACCCCTCGAAGCTGGGGCAGGTCACGTTTTGCAAGGGGAGCGAGAGGCCCTTCGGGCTCTCCCTCCCCGTGGGGTCGAACGGGAGGGTGGACAGGGGGGAGTCGTCCTCCTTGGGCCTCAGCTCCTCCTCGGTCGCGCTGGTATCGTCGTTCAGCTCCCCGGCGGGGGCGAGATCATCCCCCTCCGCTCCGGAGCCGTCGTCCCCGGAGGAGATCGGCGCAGCCTGGTCGGGCTGGGGGCCTCTCGTCGAGCCCACCGGCAGAGGATCGCCGGTCGAGCCGCTGCAAGCGGCGACGCCCGCTGCCAGGATGCACACGGAGAGCGTCTCACAATGAAATCGTTTCATGATTGAACCTCGCAGTGAATGATGCGAACTCGAAATGGCCCTGAGGCTGGGAGAAACCGATGTTTCATTCTCTTTGCTGGTGGCCCCCGTACTACCCAGCCTGTGTGAGGTCGCGCGCCCGGCCTTGACGCCGCCGGTCCTCGACGAGCGCGCGTTCCTCGCCGCCGAAAGCTCAGAGCTTCCGGATAGCCCCTCATCGCGCTCCGATTCTCGCGGGGGTCGCGCGGGGTGCGGGCGTCATGAGCAACGAGCGTGCCTGACCTTTCAAGCTTCAGATCTGCGCCACCTAGCCGCAGGCCGAGCTCCTCGGCTGAGCCCGTACCGCGCGCAGGTGAGCGCCGCTCCAGGGACGGGATTGTTCCGCCTCCGTGCAGGGGGCAACTGCGGCAGCGTGCTCGTCACCCAGGGACGCAGCGCTTCATCCAGGGACGCGGGCTCTATCGCGGCCCCCGTCCCCAGCTGGACGCCCATGGGGCGCCCTCGGCTGGTGCGCTGCCGCCCCGCGGTCGAGCACACGGCGCTCCCGGCGCCCCGATGGCCAGAGCCGCAGGAAAGCAGGCCCGGTGCCCTGCTCTTTTTTCTGGACTCAATAGTCCAGAACGATCATGCTCTCTCCGTGGCCCGTCCCAAGGAGTTCGATCGCGACGAGGTGCTCCGGCGCGCCATCCCGGTCTTCTGGGAGAAGGGCTTCGCCGGCACCTCGACCGAAGATCTCGTCCGTGCCATGGGGATCGGCCGACAGAGCCTCTACGACACGTTCGGCGACAAGCGACGCCTGTTCCTCGAGGCGCTCCGCGCCTACAACGCCGACAGCATCGCCTCGGTGATCAAGGAGCTCCGGGCCGGACCGAGCGCGCTCGCGGCGCTCGAGCGTGTCCTCGTCGACCTCGCCGAGGAGCACGGCGCGGCGCGCTCCCTCGGCTGCATGGGCGTGAACGCCGTCTGCGAGCTCGCCCGCGAGGACGACGAGGTGCGCGCGCTCACCGCGACCAGCGCCGCGCTGCTGGAGACCGTGCTCAAGGACGTCATCGACGACGGCAAGGTGAAGGGTGACATCGGCCGCGCGGTCGACAGCCGCGCGGCCGCTCGCTTCCTCGCGACCACGCTCAGCGGGATGAAGGTGCAGGCCAAGGCCGGCGCATCGACCGAAGCCCTCCGCGACGTCGCGGCCTTCGCGGTCCAGAGCCTGCGCCCGCGCTGATCGCGCGGCGGCCGCTCCGGGCCCCGCCCTCGCCGCGCGCTATTTTTGACTGATCGTTCAAGTAAACCGAAGCACAACAGCCAACGACGCAAAGGAGCTCAACATGAACAACGACATCGGGCCGCTCGCGGGGAAGAAGGCGATCGTCATCGGCGGATCGCGCGGCATCGGCGCGGCCATCGTGAAGCGCCTCGCGCGGGAGGGCGCGGCGGTCGCCTTCACCTACGTGAGCAGGCCGGACCGGGCGCGAGAGCTCGTCGCGGCCGTCGAATCCGAGGGTGGGCGCGCCATCGCCCTTCAGGCCGACAGCGCCGATGCGAGCGCGCTCGAGCGCGCGATCGCCGAGGGCGCGAGGGCGCTCGGCGGGCTCGACGTCCTCGTGAACAACGCCGGCATCCTGATCTTCGGCAACGTGGAGGAATACAGTCTCGAGGACTTCGACAGGATGCTCGCCGTCAACGTGCGCGGCGTGTTCGTCGCCGCCAAGGCCGCGGCGAATCACCTATCGCGCGGCGGGAAGATCCTCGTCATCGGCAGCAACATCGCCGAGCGCGCGATGCTCGCCGGCTCGGCCGTGTACGGGATGACGAAGGCAGCGGTCGCCCGGCTGGTGCGCGGGCTGGCGCTGGATCTCGCCCCGCGCGGGATCTCGGTCATCAACGTCCAGCCTGGCCCGACGACGACCGACATGATGCCGGCCGACGGCCCGCACGTCGACTGGGTGCGCAACATGAGCCCCGAGAAGCGCATCGCCGACCCCGACGAGATCGCGCGGTTCGTCACGTACCTGGCCCGGCCCGAGTCGACCTACATCAACGGCGTGAGCCTGACGATCGACGGCGCCTTCTCGGCGTGAGCTGCCAGAGCGCTGCTCGCAGACACCCCCCTCACTTGCTCGGTGAGCCGAAGCCACGCTACGACCGGCGCAGGAACACACCGCATGCGGGGGATCGCCGGAACGTGGACGCAGGTGCCCGAGATCATGGATTCGAACAGGGCTATTCCGGCCACGGCCCGCGGACGAGCCCCGCGCCCGCGCTCGCCCCGCGCCGCCGCCCGCGCCCGCGCGCTCCTCCTCGCTGTATGCGTCGCGCTCGGGGCCCTGTCCGTCGCCTGCGGCGGCGGCCAGACGCAGGGCGAGGCGTTCGACCCGCGCTGGAAGGACGATGGCGGTGCGGGCATCGCGGCCTTCCAGCGGCGGTTCGCGGGCAGGCGCATCCCCCTCGGCGCCGACGTGGCGGTCGGCGTCGTCGCGGGCGCGGGCGCGCCCGAGCTCGTCGGGGTGCCGCTCGACGGCGGCCCGGCGTGGACCTTCGCGCACCCGCTCGACGCGCGCCCGGCCGTCGCGGGGAGCGTCGTCGTCGGGCTCGGCCGGGGCGAGCTGTTCGCCCTCGACGCGCGCACCGGGGAGCTGCTCTGGACGCGGCGCGCCGGCGGCAGGCTCCGCGGCGCGGGCGACGACGGCGAGACCACCGTGGTCTCGCTCGTGTCGACCACCGGCACCACGAGCGTCGTGCTCGCGGTGAGCCGCGAGGGCCTCGTGCTGCGCCAGATCGAGGACTCCGCCGCCATCGGCGTGCCCGCGGTCGTGGGGCGCTACGCGTTCCTGCCCTGGCAGGGGCGCTACGTCACGGTGTTCGACCTGCAGACCGGCGGCGAGGTGGCGCGGGCGCTGCTCCGCACCGAGGTGAGCCGCGCCTTCCTGCTCGGCGGGGCGGTCTTCTTCGGCGGCGAGGCGGCGACGCGGTTCGACGCCTTCATTGGGCTCGGCGCGGCCGGGCGCGCGTCGACCGCGCGGCTGCCGGCGCGCGAGCTGCCCGGGGCGCCGGTCTGGATGACCGCCGGGACCGAGGTGCTCGCGCCGGCCGCCTCGGCCGAGGACAGGGCGCGGCTCTACGCCCGCCCCAGGCCGGCCGGCCCGCCGGGCATCGAGGCGGAGCGCTACGTGGCGACGTACTACCGGGCCGCGGTCGGCCTCGACGCGCGCTCCGGCGCGCTCGCCTGGGCGCACGCCGGCGAGGCCGACTTCCTCGGCGGCGCCGCCTACGCGGGCGGCTTCGCGCTGTGCGACGCGCGCGGCGGGATCTCGTTCCTCGACGCGCAGCGCGGGGCCGTGGCGGGGCGCGCGTCGCTCGGCCGGCCGGTCCAGGCGTGCGTGGTGCAGGCCGACGGGCTCACCGCTGCGTCGATCGGCGGGAGGCCTGTGGAGACCCGCGCAGACTGAAGCGCCGTGTCGGCGGAGGCCTGACCGGTCGAGTTCGTCCTTGGCGCCTCGGAAGGAGGAGGCCGCGGCGACCTGCGAACGGGCGCGATCGCGACGGCGACGACGACCCCATTGCCATGTCTCTGCGCAGCATCAGGTGATCGACATCGCGCTGGCATCATCCCACGGTGCATAGCCGCCCTGGCCGGCCGCTCCTCTGGCCCGCCTTTGATCCGCAGTCCTTGCCAAGGCGCCCACGATGCTCCTGCCCTCGATCCGGATCCGCCTTCTCGCCCTCGCGCTCGCCACCTCGCTCTGCGCTGGCGCGGCCTGTACCAGCGACGCGCCCAGCTCTGCTTCGCCGCCGCCCGCCGCCGCGCCTGACGCGCCCGCGCTGCCCGGCGCCCCGGCCCGGCTCCAGGTCGACGTCGCGTACCACAAGCTCGACAACGGCCTGAAGGTCGTCCTCTCGCGCGATACGACGGCCCCCATCGCGACAGTCGCCGTCTATTACGGCATCGGCTTCCGCAACGAGCCCAAAGATCGGACCGGGTTCGCCCACCTGTTCGAGCACATGATGTTCCAGGGCTCGCAGAACCTGGGAAAGATGGGGTTCATCCGGCTCGTCAACGCGCACGGCGGAGTCCTCAACGGCTCGACCCGGTTCGACCTTACCAACTACTGGGAGACCGTTCCTTCCAACACCGTGGAGATCATGCTCTGGGCCGAGGCCGACCGGATGCGGGGCCTCGACATCACCGAGGAGAACCTCGCGAATCAGAAGGACGTCGTGAAGAACGAGGTGAAGGGCGGCATCCTCAACACCCCGTACGGCGGCTTCCCGTGGCTCGACATGCCGCAGTTCGCCAACGAGAACTGGCACAACGCGCACAACTTCTACGGCGAGTTCAGGGATCTCGACGCCGCGACGCTCGAGGACGTGACGGCGTTCTTCCGCACCTACTACGCGCCGAACAACGCGGTCGTGGCGGTCGTCGGCGAGTTCGATCCGGCGCAGACGCTCGCGTGGGTCAAGGAGCACCTCGGCGACATCCCGCGGTCCCCGCAGCCGGAGCGGCCCGACACCGCCGAGCCGCGCCAGGAGGAGGAGAAGCGCGCCAGCAGGACCGACGCGCTCGCCACCCGCCCCGCCCTCGCTGTCGCTTACCACGCCCCGCCGCGCAACACGCCCGAGTACTACGCGATGGGCCTGCTCCATCAGATCCTGCTCCGAGGCGATGACAGCCGCCTGCATCAGGCCCTCGTGCGGCGGCGCGGCCTCACCGGCGGCGTGGGTGGGGGCATCAATGTGGGGCTCGGGAACATGTTCAACATCAACGGCCCGGCGCTGTGGACCGCCTATCTCATCCACGACGCCGACAAGCCCGCAGACGTGATCCTCGCGGCGATCGACGAGGAGATCGAGCGGGTCCGGCGCGAGCCCGTCGATCGGGCGACCCTGGAGCTCGCCGTGCTGAAGGCTCGCTCCGAGCTCTACGACCTTGTCGACTCGGAGCACGGCCTCGGCCGGGCGGACCTGCTCGCCTGCTTTGCGCTCTTCGACGACGATCCGCAGCGGCTCAACCGGATCGAGGGGGAGCTCGCCCGGATCACGCCAGAGCTCCTGCATGCGACCGCGCGCGAGTACCTGAGGCCGACGAACCGGACGGTGCTCACCGTCGCCCCCGGGGCCGCGGAGGAGCCGGCCGCTGCGGAGGAGCCGGCCGCGGGCAGCCTGCCGCAGGGGCAAACCGAGACGAAGAGCCCGAAGAGGGCCGACAGGTAGGTAGACGGAGAAAGGCCCTCATGAAACGCGCTGTGCTCACCACGCTCGCCTCGCTCACCCTCCTCGGCGCTGCGGCGCGCGCCGAAGGGCCGCCCCGACCAGGCCCCCCCAGGGACGTCGACGTCCCATCGACCACGGAGCTCACGTTGCCGAACGGGATGCGGGCCACCCTGATCCCCTTTGGCACCTTGCCGAAGGTGACGGTGGAGCTCTCGGTGCGCACGGGCAACATCGATGAGGCCGCCGATCAGGTCTGGCTGTCTGGCCTGACCGGCGAGCTGATGGAGGAGGGCACCACCGCCCGGAGCGCGGAGGAGATCGCGCTGGCCGCGGCCCGCATGGGCGGGCAGCTCGCGGTCGACGTCGGCTTCGATACGACGGAGATCGAGGGCGACGCGCTCTCCGAGTGCGGCCCGGAGCTGGTGAAGCTCATCGCCGACGTGGCGCAGCGGCCGAGGCTGCCGGAGGCCGATGTGCCCCGGATCCGGGCGGACCTGCTCCGCGCCCTGTCGATCGCGAAGTCCGATCCCGCGCAGCTCGCCCGGGAGAAGCTCGGCGCCCTGCTCTATCCCGGGCACCCCTATGGCCGCCTGTTCCCCGAGCCGGCCATGCTGAAAGGGTACTCGGCCGCGCACGCCCGCGCCTTCCACGAGGCGAACTTCGCGGCGGCGCGCGCGCACCTCTATGTGGCTGGGCGGTTCGACGCGGCCGCGGTGGAGGCTGCGATCCGCGACGCCTTCGGCAGCTGGAAGCGCGGCGCGGAGCCCAAACGCACGCCTCCGGTCGGCCGGAGCGCCCGGGAGATCCACGTCATCGACCGGCCCGGCGCGCCGCAGTCGGTCGTGCGCCTGGCCCTGCCGGTGATCGAGCGCCGTCACCCCGACAGCATCGCTCTCGAGGTGACGAACACGCTGCTCGGCGGGGCCTTCTCGTCCCGCATCATAAGCAACATCCGCGAGCAGAAGGGGTATACGTACTCGCCCGTGAGCGTGCTCGTGGACCACCGGAGGACGGCGTACTGGGTAGAGGCCGCCGAGATCACGACGGCTGTCACGGGTCCCGCGCTCAAGGAGATCTTCGCCGAGATCGACCGGCTCCAGGCCGAGCCGCCTTCGCAGGAGGAGCTGTCCTCGATCAAGCGCTACATGGCCGGCGCGTTCGCGCTGCAGATGTCTTCGCGAGGCAGCCTCATCAACGCGCTCGAGGACGTGGACCTCCAGGGGCTGCCGGACGATCACCTGGACACCTACGTGGAGCGCGTCCTCGCGGTGACCCCGGAGGACGTGCGACGTGTGGCGCAGAAGTACCTCGACGACTCGCGGATGACGATCGTGATCGCCGGGGATCGGGCAGCCATCGAGGCGCAGATCAAGCCGTTCGCCACCATCAGGTGATCGCCGCGCCGGGGATCCGGCCCGGGCCCTTCACCCGGGAAGGCAGAGCGCATCTCGAACGTCGAGGTGAGCCGCACGTCGCGCGCCTATCCCGCCAATTGCGCGGCGGACATCCCGTACGCGTACTCCTCCGCGCTGACGAGCGACGCGAACGCCGTGAAGACGCTCGTGCCCGCGTCGGCCGGAGCTGGAAAGCTCTGAGCGGCAAATAGAGCTGCCAGGCTCCCGGCGCGATCGGCGTTTGCTGCCGACATCTGGATTCGCTGGCCCCTCGGCCGGGTGCGATGATGTGGGGGCAGCCGTCGAGCTGCGGAGGTCTTCGTGAGCGGCATGGACGGAACTCCTGCGCGTAGGGTTCGCCTGCGGCTGATGATGGGCCGAGGATGGCTCCCGGTTGGCTCCCTACGACATCCCGGCCGACTTGATCCACCGTCAGAGGTGCGCGTAGCCTCGACCTGCACGCCTCAGGCGCGATACGCAGCGGCGAACTGGAAGCGCGCTCTCCTGGAGAGACAGCAAAGTTCGAATCACCATGGCCGACGAGATTGACGCGGTAAGCTATGCGGGGAAGTGGCGCCTGCACTTCGAAAGAAAGGCGGATCACAACAAGGCCGAGGCGTTGATCTGCTTCACCGCCACTGTCGCATGCACGCTGGTGGCACCGGTCTTCGTCATGCTCGGAGAGGGGTTCTGGCTGAGCAAGCTGGTGCCGTCGCTGCTCTCGCTGCTGGCAGCGGGAATGACGACATGGCTCCAGCTGAGGAAGCCTCAGCAGCTTTGGGCGCTGTACCGCACCTGTCAGCGGCGTATCGAGGATCTGCAGGCGGCACATTCGTTCGGATTCGCAGGCTTCGAAAGGGCGGCCGACCGCGATCGCCTGCTCGCCAAGCGGGTCGCTGAGATCGTGATGTTCTCGCATGAGCAATGGGTCCCCTTGGTGCCGAGCCCGGAGAACATCGGTGCGCTCACGGAGTCGAGGCTTCGAAGAGCTCCGGACGCAGAGGATGGCAATGCGTAGATAGATCGCTGCGGTCGCGCCACCTCGCCGAGCCCGACGAGCTCCGGCGTCGGGCCGAACCGAGCTTTCCCCGCGGCGTCTTCCGGGGCACCTCGACCTGCCCTGGGGGAAACGCGTGCATTGGGTCCACCGCGGGCGCCGGGTCGTGGGCGACCAGCACCAGCTCATCGCGGTACAGGCTCGAGATCGCCTCGGCGCCGCGGAGCTCGAGCACCTGCGGGTGTCGCCACGGCCCGATTCTCTCCGAAGCGCCCTCCCAGGCGAAGGCGACGTCGCTCACTCTATTGCGGCGCCTCTCGCTCCGGCTGCACCATGCCTTGCGTGGCGAAGGCGCAGCACGACACGGCGGAGGCGCGGGACGGGGGCCGGGGAGGCGCGGACGCAGGCGCGGAGGTCGACGTCGGGCCGATCGACGTGCTCGTGGTCGTGGCGCTCCAGGACGAGCTCGAGGGGGTGCTCGCGCAGGGCGATGGCGGCGCCGCGGGGTGGCGCGAGCTGCGGGACCTCGGCGGCTTTCGCTACTACCGGCGCGCCCTTCCGAGCGCTCATGGCGGGTCGCTCGCGGTGGCCGCGGCGTGGATCGGCGAGGCGGGCCAGCGCACGGCGGCGATCCGGGGGCAGCAGCTCCTCGCCGAGCTCGATCCTGCGTGCCTCGCGATGTGCGGCATCTGCGCGGGCGACCCCCGCAAGGTGGCGCTCGGCGACGTGATCGTGGCCGACCGGCTCTACAGCTTCGATGAGGGCAAACGCCTCGCGCCGCCGGGCAAGGAGGCGGAGCGCCTCCACGACGTGCGCACCTTCGATCTCGCGGCCACGTGGAAGATGGACGCCGCCTTCCTCGCGCGCGAGCTCGACCTCGCGGCGCTCTCCCGCGAGCGCCCGCCCTCCCGGGAGTCCCAGCAGCGGTGGCTCCTCGACGCCCTCCACGCGCACGAGGCGGAGGGCGGGCCCTCGCCGGTGGCGCACCCCGGCCGGAGGCGCGCCTGCCCGGGGTGGACGGCGCGGGTCAAGGAGGCCGTGAAGGACGGGCTCGCCGCGATGAAGGGCGGCGCGCTGCGCCTCACCGAGGCCGGGCGGGAGAAGGCGCTGGAGGAGCGGCTGCTCCACCCGGACGGTCCGCCGTCCGATCCGCCGCTCTGCGTGCATGTCGGGGCCGTCGCCACGCTCACGGCGGTGGTGCAGGATCCGGGCGTCTGGCGCGACCTCCAGCGCGTGGTGCGGGGCACGCTGGGCCTGGAGATGGAGGGCGCGGCGATCGGCGACCTCGCGGGCCGCTGCCAGAAGCGGTCGATCTTCGTGAAGGCGGTGAGTGATCACGCCGACCTCGCCAAGGACGACAGCTTCCGCGCGTTCGCGTGCCGCGCCTCGGCGGCGGTGCTTGTCGCGTTCCTGCAGAAGCACCTCGCGCCGGCGCCGCGGCCGGAGCGCGAGCTGCCGGGGCGGCGGGGGCCGGCCGGAGAGGTGGATTGCACCTCGGGCGACGGTGAGCGCGGCGAGCGCGCGTTCGAGGAGCGGCACGACGGCTTCCTCCAGCGCATCGAGCGCGTGGCGCTGCTGCGCACGCCCGGCGCGACCGTCACGAGGCACCGGACGCCGCCCCCGTTCGCGGGCGTGCTCGAGCTGGCGGCGCGGGACGGATCGCTCGTCGACCTGCGGGTGATCGGCGCGCTCGATCAGCCGATCACGGAGGAGCTCGTCGCGCGCTACGTGACCGAGGTGGAGCGCCCGTTCCGGGAGCAGGATCCGCTGCTCCGATCGACGCTGATCCACGCGGGCCCGCAGGCGCCGCCGGCGCTGATCGAGCGCGCATGGCGCCGCGGCGTCGTGCTCAAGAGCTTCTCGGAGTACCAGGGGCTCATCGACTTCGGCCGGTACCTCGTGCGGCAGACGGACCGGCTCGAGGCGGACCCGATCTACCCGCCGTGGCTCTACGTCGAGCAGCCGGCCGTGGTGAGCCTCGGCGACCGCGAGAAGAGCGTCACGGAGAGCGCGCTCGCGTCGCTGTGGGAGCTGCTCGACGCGCCCCGCCGGCGCTTCGTGCTGGTGCTCGGCGACTTCGGCGCGGGCAAGACGTTCCTCTTGCACGAGCTCGCGCGGCGGATGGTGAGGGAGGAGCACCCGCTCGTGCCGGTGCTCATCGAGATGAGCCGGCTCGAGAAGCAGCGCTCGCTGAGCGTGCTTGTCGCGCAGCACTTCGCGCTCGCGGACGAGCCGATCGACCCGCGCGCCTTCGGCTACATGCTGGCCGAGGGGCGGATCGCGCTGCTCTTCGACGGCTTCGACGAGCTCGCCCTGCGGCTGACGTACGACCGGGTGCTCGAGCACTTCGAGACCGTGATGCAGGCGGCCGAGGGGATCGCGAAGGTGGTGGTGACCAGCCGGACGCAGCACTTCCTCGATGACCGGCAGATCGAGCAGGAGCTCGCCCGGCGGGCGGAGCAGGTGCAGGGCTACCGGCTCGTGCAGCTGGAGGGGTTCGGGCAGCCACAGATCCGGCGGTTCCTGGGCAACCTGATCCCCGAGCCCGCGGAGGCCGAGGCCCGGTACCGGCTGCTCCACGAGGTCAGCGATCTGCTCGGGCTCTCGGAGAACCCGCGCATGCTCGGGTTCATCGCGAAGATCGAGGAGAGAAAGCTCCTCGAAGCCAAGGAGGGGACGGGGGAGATCACCGCGGCCAAGCTGTACGAGCTGCTCGTGGAGCAGTGGCTCGACCACGAGCACCGGCGTGCCAACCCGCGGGGAGCGCCGCGCGGCATCTCGCGCGAGGCGCTCCGGGGCGCGATGACCGAGCTCGCGCGGCTGCTGTGGGACCGGCGGGCGCGCGCGGTCGGAATCGCCGAGCTGCCGGAGAGCCTCGTGAAGGGCGTACAGCCGAAGGACGGGCCGCCGCTGGAGCGGGCGATGGTCGAGTTCCTGATCGGCTCGGGATCGCTGCTCGTGCGGGACGCGGAGGGGGCCTTCTCGTTCGTCCACCGCTCGGTCCTCGAGTGGCTCGTGGCCGAGGCGGCGGCGCGGGAGGTGAATGACACAGGGGACAGCGCGGCGCTCGCGGCCGACGAGATGAGCGAGCTGATGGTGGACTTCTTCGTGTCGCTCGCGGGGCGCGAGCAGGCGGCGGCGTGGGCGGCGCGGGTGCTGCACGGGGCGGCCAAGGGGCATGCGAAGGACAACGGGCTGCGGATCGTGCGCTTGCTGGAGAAGAGCGAGCAGGGGGCGGCGGTCGTCGGGGAGGACGAGATCGAGGTGGTCGAGGGCGTGAACCTCGCCGGCCAGGACCTGAGCGGGCAGAACCTCAACCGCGCGGATCTTCGGAGCGCCAATCTGGCGAGCGCCAACCTCACGAACGCCGCGCTGGTCGAGGCCAGGCTGGCCGGCGCCTCGCTCCTCTCGGCGCGGCTTGGACGGGCGGATCTGCGCGGCGCTTCGCTGACGGGCGCCGATCTCCGGGGCGCGGACCTGTCGTTTGCTCGCCTCGTGGACGCGGATTTGACCGGTGCGGATTTCGCTGGGGCGACGCTGCGCGGCGCCAAGCTGGTCGGCGCCCGGGGGGTGGCCGTCGCGTCGCTCGTGGCGGAAGGGGCGGCACCACCTCGGCCTTCCGGGGCTGACCTGATGTGGATACCGGCGTCATCGTGCAACGCGGTGGCCTGGAATCCCTCGGGAGATCTCCTCGCGACGGGCCATGGCGACGGCTCGGTCCGGCTCTGGGATGTGGTCTCCGGGCGAGCCATCCGGGGGATAGCTGGACACCTCGGTCCGGTGAACAGCGTGGCGTTCAGCCCTGATGGCCGGACGCTGGCCTCGGGGTCGGATGACTCGAGCGTGAGGTTGTGGAAGGTCGAAAGCGGGCGAGTCCTCCGCGTCTTCGAGGGCCATGGCGTCGGGGTGAGGAGCGTCGTGTTCAGCGCTGACGGCCGAACGCTGGCCTCGGGGGCGGGGCGCGCAATGCGCTTGTGGAAGGTCGACAGCGGGCACGTCCTCCGCGTCTTCGAGGGTCATGGCAACTGGGTGAACAGCGTTGTGTTCAGCCCTGATGGCCGGACGCTTGCTTCGGCGTCGGATGACATGACCGTGAGGTTGTGGGAGGTCGAGAGCGGGCGAGCCCTCCGTGTCTTCGAGGGCCATGGCCTGATGGTGACGAGCGTGGCGTTCAGGCCTGATGGCCGAACGCTTGCTTCGGGGTCGCGGGACATGACCGTGAGGTTGTGGGAGGTCGAGAGCGGGCAGGTCCTCCGTGTCTTCGAGGGCCATGGCGCCCGGGTGAACAGCGTCGTATTCAGCCCTGACGGCCGGACGCTGGCCTCGGGGTCGAACGATACATCCGTGAGGTTGTGGGAGGTCGACAGCGGGCAGGTCCTCCGCGTCTTCGAGAGCCACAGCCATGACGTGATGAGCGTGGCGTTCAGCCCTGATGGCCGGACGCTGGCCTTGGAGCCGAATGATACGACCGTGAGGTTGTGGGAGGTCGAGAGCGGTCGAGTCCTTCGCACCTTGGGCGGTCATGGCAAGGCGGTGACGAGCGTGGCGTTCAGCCCCGGCGGCCGGACGCTGGCCTCGGGGTCGCATGACACGAACGTGAGGTTGTGGGAGGTCGAGAGCGGCCGAGTCCTCCGCGTCTTCGAGAGCCACAGCCATCACGTGATGAGCGTGGCGTTCAGCCCTGATGGCCGGACGCTGGCCTCGGGGTCGCATGACACGAACGTGAGGTTGTGGGAGGTCGAAAGCGGGCGAGCCCTCGGCACCTTGGGCGATCATGGCAAGGCGGTGACGAGCGTGGGATTCAGCCCCGATGGCCGGATGCTGGCCTCGGGGTCGAATGACACGACCGTGAGGTTGTGGGAGGTCGAAAGCGGGCGAGCCCTCCGCGTCTTCGAGGGCCATGGCAAAGCGGCGACGAGCGTGGTGTTCAGTCCTGACGGCCGGACGCTGGCCTCGGGGTCGAATGACACGACCACGAAATTGTGGGAGGTCGAAAGCGGCCGAGTCCTCCGCACCTTTGGGGGTCATGGCAAGGTGGTGACGAGCGTGGTGTTCAGCCCCGATGGCCGGATGCTGGCCTCGGGGTCGAATGACACGACCGTGAGGTTGTGGGAGGTCGAAAGCGGGCGAGCGCTCCGTGTCTTCGAGGACCATGGCAAGGGGGCGACGAGCGTGGCGTTCAGCCCTGACGGCCGAACGTTGGCCTCGGGTTCGTACGACACGATCGTGAGGTTGTGGGAGGCCGGAAGCAATCGAGCCCTCGGCGCTCTCAAGGGCCACACTGCCCCTGTGGTGAGCGTCGCCTTCAGCCCTGACGGCACGCTCCTCGCTTCTGCCTCGACCGACGGCACCCTCCGCCTCTGGCGGGTTGCCACCGGCCGATGTCTCGCGATCCTCCTGCCCTGCGCCGAGGGATGGGCCGCCTTCACCCCCGACGGTCGTTACAGGTTCGGCGGCGACATCGCAGGTTCCTTCTGGCACGTGATCGGCCTCTGCCGCTTCGAGCCCGGCGAGCTCGATCCCTACCTGCCGAACCCCCTCCGCCTCCCCGACGACGAGCCCCTCATCGCGCTCCCGCCCGCCGGAACGCCGCCCGGGAGCGGCATGGTATAGGCGGAACGCGCCCGAGCCCACGTCGAGCTACGTTGCAGCGAGCCGACCGTCGCCTCAGAGCTCGCCGACCTGGCTGTGCTCGTAGAAATCGACCAGCGCCTGGCCGCCGCGGCCGAGGCCCGCCTGGGCATTGATGTAGGGCACCGCGTCTCGAATCGCCTTCATCGTCAGCTCGATGTTCTTCTGCGTCCCGACCACGAGGGCGGTGTGGTGCTCCACCGCCCGCTCGGGCTGCGTCAAATAGCGAAAGAGCTCCTGAATGCGCGGGATCTGGATGCGGCCGCGCGTGCCGAAGGTGTCGACGCCTTCTTCGCTGACCCGGCCCACCCCGCCGTAGAGGAACACGCTTCCTTCGCGCGCGTTGGTGCAAGGTCTCAGAAAGGCGCAGGTGCCCGCCTTGAGCTCGCCGTCGACCGCGCCCCAGGTGTTCTCCGCGCCGATGTCGGCCTGGGTGGCCAGGATCTCCTGGCGGGTGATGCGGGCGCCGGGGCGCATCACGCTCCTGGCCCAGACGCCGCAGTGGAAGAGATCCACCTCCTCGCGCTCGTCATCGTACATGTTGTTCCAGTCGCCCAGCAGCGGCACGAGCCCGGAAGCACACTGCAGCATGTACATCCCCATCCAGCCCGCGATGTCGGTCTCGCAGGCGGCGGGGATGAGCTTGTCCGAGAGCATGCTCATGCAGGTGCAGGGCATCACGCCCACCTCTCCGCCGATCTGGTACTTCTGCATCTCCGTCCAGCAGCGCACCGCGATGCCGTCGAGGTCATTCTCTTTCACGAAGCGATCGAAGACGACGCCCATCCGGGCGATCGCCTCCAGCGAGGCGCGCGGGACGTCAGCCGCCGCCATGTAGCCGGAGACGGCTTCCAGCTGGGTGGATAGCTCGCGCGGCGAGACCTTGCGCATCTGTCGATCGAGCGCGATGAGCTCCAGGCCGACCGTGCTCAGGCCCATGTGCCCCAAGAGCTCGGTGGAGACGTTGGTGACCGTCTGGAACGCGTCGGGCCCCGAGCCCACCAGCCCGAGGCGCACGCCGCGGCCCCGGCGACGGAACTTCGATGCCAGGACGCAGCTCGCGTAGAAGGCGTGGAGATCGTCCGCGAAGGCTGCCGAGCTCACGGCTTCGCAATGCCTGGACGTGAGGGTGTACGGGTAGCCGATGTGGCGGAGCGCGTTGGCGGCCGAGAAGCGCCCGCACGCCCCGTCCCGCCGGCCCTTCTGTCCCATGCGTCCCAACCCGCGCACGTCAGGCTCGGTGTGCAGCAGCACCGGCACGTCGAGGTCGGCCAGCCGCAGAAAGTCCCGAATCCCGTTTTCATCGGAGAAATTGTACATCGAGCAGATGACGCCAATGGCCCCGCCGCCGTCGGGAGCGCGGCGGTACTGCTGGGCGACGCCCGCGGCCGCGCGCGCGTCGGCGTAGGTCTCGACGTTGCCGAGATCGACGTAGCGCACGCGCTGGCCGAGCACATGGCCCACGGCCGATCGGGTGGCTTTCGCTCCCTCCTTCGCGAACTCCGTCGGAAAGAAGCCCCGGTTGCCCATGAAGCCCAAGATCACCGGTTCACTCTGTGCCATTGCTGTCTCCTGGAGCAGGCGGGCTTGAGCAAGTATGGCCTTGCCGCTCCAGCCCGCCGGAACGTCAAGGTCGTCGTCGCGTCGGCGCCATCTGGCGGATCCGTAGACCGCTGCCATGGCCACCTCGCGCGCGAGGGACCGCAACCACCGACCGCGTATTCCGCTTCAATACTATGCCTGTGCGTGCTACCGTCAACAGCTAATCCGAATTAGCTGAACGGAGCGCGCGCTTGAACGATCCCCCCGACCCCGACCCGCCGCACGTGCCCGGCCTGCGTCCGGTCCGTATGAAGGACATCGCCGAACAGCTGGGGTTGTCCCAGACCACGGTGTCTCACGTGCTGACGGGCAAGCATGCGAAGTTTCGCATCAGCGCCGCCACGGTGGAGCGGGTCTGGGCGCTGGCCCAGAAGCTGGGGTACCGGACCAACGCCATGGCCCAGGCGTTCCGGGAGCAGAAATCGTACGCGATCTCGCTCGCCGTCGAGGACCTGGCGAACCCGTTCTGGGCCGGGATAGCCGTCGGCGCCGAGCGCGAGGCCGAGCTCCACGGCTACGCGCTCGTGGTGAGCCACCTGGCCGGTAACGCGGGGCGCCAGCGTCGCGCGTTGCAGCTCGTGCACGAGTCCCGGGTGGATGGGCTCATCGTGTCCCCGGTTTCCGGAGGGGATTGCGATCTCATCGAGGCGCACAGGCAGGGACTTCCCTTCGTGCAGATCGACCGGGCGGTCCCGGACCTCGGCGTGGCGTGCGTGCGCACCGATCACGCCGCCGGCTCGGTGCTGGCGCTCCGCCACCTTCTGAGGCACGAGGATCGGTCGCTCGTCTACATCGGCGGCCCGCTCGACATCCCCACCTACAGAGTTCGTCTCGACGGGTTCCAGGCGGAGTTGACGCGGAGCGGCGTCACGGCGGCGGCCATCGAGGAGTTGAAGGAGGCCACCCCGGAAGCGGCCGAGACGCGCATGGTCGAGCTTCTCCAGCGGCTGCGTCGACCTCTGGCCGTCTACGCGGCAAATTTCTGGAGCACTGTCGGGACCCTGCGCGCCATCCGCGCCGCCGGCCTCTCCGTGCCCGACGAGATCGACGTCGTCGGATTCGACGACATCCTGATGGCCGATCTCCTGCGTTATCCCGTCGCGACAGTCGATCAGGACGTCGGCGCGATAGGACGCGAAGCGGTCCGGCTGCTCCTTGAAATGCTGGCGGGCGCCAGGGTCGCGCGAGAGGTCCTGCTCCCTCCTCGCCTCACCGCGCGAACATCGGACGTGTCGCGCGGCGAGAGGCGAGCGCGCGTGCGGCGAGGCCACCGCTCCTGACCGCCCACCACGTCGATCGGTTTTCTGGCGGGAAGGTTCCGTGGGGGCGAACCGTAGCATCCGCGGAGATTCGCGGAGGGCGTGACCACGGATTGCAATCCCTCGGACGGCATGGGCCCAACCTGGGGCGAACGAATAGGCGATTGCGGGACTGCGCCTGCCCTGCGTCTCGCGCCGCCCTCGAGGATCGCCGATGTCCGCCGTGCGGGGACCGCGAGCGGTGCTATGGTGCGCCGCGCCCCGCGGTCCCCGACATGCTCCGAGCGTGACGGCTCCTCTCGGGGTGCATCATATCTTACGCAGGGAGATCAGATTCATGCGACAGTCCTATATTGCTCTTGCGAAAGCGTTGTGTGTCGCGTCGGCGGCCCTGGCCGCCTCGGCCTGTGGAGGCGACGAAGGCGCTTATTCCGATCGGGCTCCCGACATCGAGCGCTCCGACACGGGAGCGCTGCTGGAGGACGCCGCCGACTCCCCGCCGTCCGGCGCGGGCTCGCCGGGTGACGAAGGATCCCCCGGAGGCGGCGCGAGCGCGGCCTGCCAGCTGCCCGACGGTCCGCGCTCGTTCGATGAGCTCAAGGGCCCGCCCGGGAGCCTGGCGGCCGATTGCGTTCCCACGTGGACCGAGGAGCAGCTGAGCTCCGGGTTCGCCGCGATCCGCGACAGCCGGCTGCTCACCATGCCGGAGCAACCCGAGTTTCTGCGGCGGCTCCCGTGGCTCGCGGCCGACAACGGCTGCGAGGAGCGGGCCGAGGCGGCGATCTACTTCTTCCAGCAATGGGACTATCCGACGCCCTACTTCGCCAGGGTCAAGGCAAAGCCGCGCAAGCGGCTGGTCTTCCCGACAGCCAACGAGCCCTCCGGAAGCGTGACGTGGTCCGGCCACGTCGCGCCCGTGGTCCGGGTCGGTGGGCAGCTCATGATCCTGGATGTCGCCATCGATCCGTCGCGGCCCCTCCCGATCGCGGAGTGGCTCTCTCAATTCAGCGTCGCCGACGACATCGACGTCGCGTTGTGCCGCGACCACGCCCTGGGGGAGGGGTGCTTCGACGCTGTGCCCCTGGAGCCGCCGCCGCCCAACCTGAACCCCTATGGCAGCATGTACAACCGGCTCCTGACCGAATGGCGAGTTCAGGAGATCCTCGGGCGCGATCCGTACCGGGTCCTCGGCGACTGTCCGCCGTGGGGCCCCTGCGCCGAGCCGGAGCCCACGCCCGATCCGGGCCTCCCGCCGAGCATCCAGCGCTTTGCGTCGGACCAGTTCGACAGCCTCGTCTGGTATCCCATCTACATCATCGGGGACAATTTCGTCGAAGGCTGGACGACCGTGCGCATCACCGGGAACGGCATCGACGAGCTCGCGCCCATCGACGCCTGCAACATCCGCAGGATCCTGATCACCCAGGAGTATCCGCCCGGCGACTATCAGGTGACGGTGGCAAACGGAGAGCTCGCGAGTCAGGCGGTCCTTCGTATTCAGTGACAATCCGCTTGTCGCTCTAGCGGGGCTTCGTGTCCTTGTCCTCCGGGTCGACCGCGATGCGGAACCCCGGGTCTTCCGGCGTGGGCCCGGCGGGCCGCGTCTCGGGCCCCTCGGCCTCCCCGCGGCCCTCGGAGCGCTCGTCCCGCGGGGGCGCCTGCGCCGGGCCCTTGCTCAGCTCGGCGCCGATCCGGCCGACCACGTTCGTCGCGGCCCGGACGAGCTCGCGCCCGGCGTCGTCGATCGCCCTGCCGACGTTCGTGCTGTCGAGGTCCTTGCGCAGGTCCACGGCCGTCTTGCGCGCCGCGCGCCAGAGCAGGCTCAGCCCCTGCTTGAGATCCTCCCTGGGGTCGTCTCGATCGGGGTCCGAGCTCATCGCGCCTCCTTGGCTTCGGTTTCGCCGAGGAGGCTTATGTTCCCGCCGCGCCTGCGCCGCAAGCGGCGCGCAGACCTCAGGCGGCCGTCTTCGGCTTGCTCGTGGGATCGACGTCCGGCGGGCGCCTCGGCTTGCTCCGAGGCTCGGCCTCGCCGGGCGCCTTCCCCGGGGCCTGCGCGGCGACCGAGGCGCGCTTCCCGGCGGACGGCGCGCCGTCCTGTCCCGGGGCCGCCGGGGCGCCGCCTGCGCCGCCCGTCACGGCCGGCCTGCGCTGCGGCGCGGGCGCCCCTGCCGCGGGCTTCGCCGCCGCAGCCCTGGCCGCCGCGGCCGTCGCCGGGGACCGCGCCGTCGCGGGCGCCGCGTGCCTCGCCGCGGCGGCCGCCTCTGCCGCGTGCCTCGCCGTGGCCGCCGCCTCCGCTGCCTGCTTCGCCGCGCCGGTCGCGTCCGCCGCGTGCTTCGCCGGAGCGCCCGCCTCCACCGCGGGCGGATGCGCGCTGTTCGAGCGCACCGCCGGCGACCACGCCGTGGAGCGGTTCCGGCCCGACCGCTTCGACACGTAGAGCGACTCGTCCGCGGCCTTGAAGAGCTCCTCCCACGTGCTGCCCGCCTCGGGGTAGGTGGCGATCCCGATCGAGCAGGTCACCTGGCACTGCACAGGCCCGTTGCTCCCGGCCGCGTGGAACGTCGTCCTGCCGAGCTCCTCGCGCACGCGCTCTGCGAGCAGCATCGCGCCGCGCGCGTCCGTCTCCTCGCAGATCACGACGAACTCCTCCCCGCCGAAGCGCGCGACCGCGTCGGTCGTCCGCTTCGCGCGCCGGAGGACGTCGCCGAGCCCCTTGATGATCACGTCGCCCACGTCGTGGCCGTACGTGTCGTTCACCTTCTTGAAGTGGTCGATGTCGGTGACGAGCACCGAGAGCCGCCGCGAGAACCGCCGCGCCGCGGTGATCTTCTGGTCCGCCACCTCGAGCATCGCGCGCTTGTTGAGCAGCCCGGTGAGCCCGTCCATCGTCGCGAGCTCCTCGAGGCGCCGCACCATGCGCGCGTTCGAGAGCGACACGGCCATGTGGCTGGCGAGGACCTCGAGCGTGCTGCGCACCGAGTCGGTGAATGCCGCGCGCCGCCGCGAGCCGAGGACCAGCGTGCCGAGCGGCCGGTCGTGCACGACGAGCGGGAGCACGATGATCGACGGCATCGACGGCGGCGTGACGCGGCGGGTGAAGACGACCTGCCGCTTCTCGTCGTACTCGCCGCGGTACGGCAGCGGGTGCCGGTTCTGCAGCACCATCGAGACGAGCCCCGCGTTGTGGCGGAAGCGCTGCCCGGTGAGCTCGGCGACGCCGTCGCCGCTGACGGCGCGGATCTCGTGGACCTTCTGCGCCTCGTCGTACAGCGTGACGGCCGCGAAATCGACGGACGTGATCTCGCGGGCGCTCGTGACGCCGGCCTCGATGACGCCGGGCTCGGTCGTGGCGGCGCCGAGCCCCTCGGCGGCGCGGTAGAGCTTGCCCTGCTCGATCTTCGCGCGCTCGAGCTGGACGAAGACGCGCTCGTTCTGGATGGCCCGCACGGCGTAGCGGCACGCCTCGTCGATGAGCTCGAGCTCGCGCGGCGAGAACGGCCGGTCCTCGACGCGATCGACGACGAGCACGCCGCGGAGCTGGCCGTGCTCGAACACCGGCAGCGCGCACACGGCGCGCACCGGGGAGGGGCCGACGTAGTAGGGGAGCTTGTAGCCGGGCTTGAGGCCCCCGAGGACGACCGGCGCGCGCTGGGTGATCGCCGCGCCGAAGACGCCGTCGCCGGAGAGGAACGGGCCCTCGGAGAGGTTCGGCGCGTCGCTCGCGAGCTCGCTGATGCGCAGGTGCGTGCCCGCGTCGTTCTGCCAGAGGAGCACGGCGGTGTAGAGGTCGAGCGACTCGCGCAGCAGGCGCAGGGCGAAGAGCACCGACTGGTGGATCTCCTCGACGCCGGAGCGGGCGAGCCGCTCGTCGTCGCCTTTCTGGCACGCGCCCGCGCCGCGCGCCTGGGCCGGGGCCGAGAGCAGGCGGTAGCTGCGCGCGTCGTCGCGGAGCCGCTCGATCTCGGCCTGGAGGCGGGTATGCGAGGCCTTCCTGACGCGGCCGAGCTCCGCGCGGAGGATGGTGGCGTTCAGCAGCGAGAAGACGGCCATGAAGCCGATGTGCGGCGCGGCCGCGCGCGTGACGTCGAGGAGGCTCGGCGCGCCGCGCTGGGCCGCGGCCGAGCGGACGGCGATCTCGAGGGCAGCGGCGGCGAGCGCGACGAGGAGCGACGCCCCTGGGCGGGCGAACGCGCTCACGAGGGCGATGACGACGTAGAGGGCGGCGTGGGCGTCGCCGTCGAGCGAGCCGTCGAGGCGGAGGACCGCGGCGAACGTGCCGACGAGGAGCAGGGCGCCGACCTCGAGGTCGAGCAGGGCGCTCGCCTCGATGGCGGCGGCGCGCCGCCGCGCCCGCTGGACGAGCGCAACGAGCAGCACGAGCAGCGCGGTCGCGGCCGCGAGCGGCGGGAGCGGCGCGGCCGCGTCGAGGACCACGAGCGCCCCGAGGGCCAGCGCGCAGGCGAGCGGCGCCGCATTGCGCGCGATACGGCGGGCGGTGAGCACGGCGAGCACCAGGTTGGCCATCGGCTCGGATGCCGGTACCAGAGGTCGATCGCCGGGGCCCAGTTCTCTGCCGGCGCAGGGAGCAGGCTGGCCGGTGGGAAGGAAAGGGGCGAGAGTGGAGGAGGGGGTGTGACCTGGAGTTATGGAGGGAGGAGAGTCGAGGGGCCTGGCTCGGATACGCTGAGGCGGGGCAACGATGCTTGTCGCGACGTGCGCGGCTCGACGATCGCCAGCGGGCACCGTGAACGACCCTTGCGGGCGCAACTGAGCTACTCCACGGGACCGTAAACGGCTTATGCGATCCACCACCTCCGGGAAAAGCGACGCTATATCAACTATTTGTCCACGAATTAAAGGCTCCATCTTCACTCCACAGCCACAGACTGCGGGGGGACCCTCGCTGAGATCTTTCGCGCGTGTTAGCATCGCCCGCATGGTGTGGGTGGTCCTCCTGGGTGCGCTCCTCTTCGCGAGCGCTTGCGACAGCACCGTCATCGTTCCCGAAGACGGCAATGACGCGAGCGACGGCGGCGGAACGTCAGCACCAGGCGCCGGAGGCGGCGACGCCAGCAGTTCGTCCTCCTCACCCGGTTGGACGGTGCCGCCGGATCGGACCTACAGCCACATCGATTGCGACGACGACCCCGCCGACCCGACGCTCTTCGTGGAGATCTGGCCGGCGGGCTCCGGCTGTCTGGCCCCGGCGACCATCGTGGACGATGTGCTCGTCTTCGGGATCCTGAGGTGGGACGGGCAACCGGGAACGTTCACGCTCGGTGTCGAGACGCCGCACGGCATGGCGCAGGCCGGCATGGTCTCGCAGCCCGATCCCATCACCGGCACGCTCACGATCGAGCCCTACGTCGGTACGCCTTCGGCGATCGCGTGGGATCTATCCGTGGACGCTGGACGCACCGACCTGTCCGTTTGCGGCCACTTCGACGCCTTCCCGTGCCGGTGAGCCACACTGGCCTTTGACGAACCGCACGTCGAACGAGCCCTCCGCCACGTTGACGTGGACCGCGCACGTGAGCGAAAGGGTAGACTTCAGCAGCTTCGCCGCATGCCCGGTGAGGTTATAGGTATGGCAATGACGGAGACGGAAGCAGTGGCGCGGATGCGATCGTTGTTCGAGTGGTGGATGGCTCCGGAAAATCCGTTGCCGGTGGCACTCGCCGACAAATTCGAGTTCGACTCTGGACTCGGAACGATGAGTGCGGACGACTGGTTGTGGTGGGTGCGCCAGAACCCGGGCTGGGAGGCGGTGCGGGTTTTAGGGCTGGTGGCGTCCTCGACCGGTGGATCCATCGTGTTCGGGGCGACGGACCCAGTGACCAACCTTCGCCACCGGATCTCGTGGTTGGTCATGTGGAACGAGGCAACTTTGACCCGGATCCTGCAGACCGGGGCGACCCTGCCAGAGGAGACGGAGCTTGACTGAACGGGTTTGTCGGGGTTGCGTGATCGTACACGACTGCTGATGAGGTCACCCTCACGTGCTATACGTCGCCGATCTGGAGCGCTATGTATGGAGTCTATCGTGCTTACGGCAAATGGGAGCTGCTTGAGTCCGAGCCGTGAGAGGTGGAGGGGTTGTGGTTTACTATCCAGATTTGAGTCCATGTAACTACTTTGGTCGCTGGCAAGATGTCCTGCGGGCGGTCGGGTGGCATGAGTCAGGGCATTCGTTTACAACAGGTCCTGTGTCAAAGGAGTTTTTTGGGGCGCTGATGCGTCTTCTCTCCAATCCATGGCAGCCTGTTGCTCTTGCGGGACCTCAGCCATGCCCCTACTGCCGCTTCACTGGAGGGTCAGCCCAGCTTCGGTTTGAAGATGTGGAGATCTCTGTCGGGGTGAATAATCTGTTTGTTCCTGCGCGTGACGAAGCTGTGGTGTACATCGCTCCGAGCTTGATCGCGCACTACATTGATGCTCACGACTATTGTCCGCCCGCGGTCTTCCAGGAGGCTGTTCTAGATTGTCCCGAGATGAGGTCTTTTGCGTATTTGAAGAGGATAAAGGAAAATGGTTTGGCGGTCATGCGGCCAGCGGGTTGATATGTTTGAAAGGGGAGAACACGCACGGGTATGGAGCCGAAGTTCGATTTTTACGAGGTTGTATCCATTCTCCCCTGCGACGCAGCGCCGGGGCGGCTGTGGGGCACGTGCGGGGTCGTCGTGGGGCGAGCCTGCGGCGACGGTGGATGGGAGTATGGCATCCAGGCCTTCGCCGACGACAACTGCTGCTGGCAGCTGGAGGAGCGGTGCCTGCGGACGGAGGGACGGAAGATGTCCAGAGATGACGTGTACACAGGCGATGTGATGGGCGTGCGCGTCGATCCAGCGACCGGGAGGGGGTCGCCCCGGACATGAGCGACGTCGGGCCGCCTCGCTGACCACATCCGCTTCCTCAGTGCGGCGCGCTGCGCCAGGCGTTGCCCGGCCATCTCTCCCGCCCGCCCGCCGCCCATTTCACCACCTACCCTGACTTCCCAACTGCCCCGATGGGTCGTTGTCAGCATTCACGCTGAGCGTTCGAGCTCGCCTACTCTCCACTGGCGCGCCCCGCCGTCATCTCCTGGCGCGAGGCAGCCCGCGGCGCTGGCGTGAACACCGTGCGCCCAGCATCACCGCGAACGTTGATGGACCCCAGCGACCGGAACGAACCCTCACGTTCGTCGGAATGCGCAAGCATCCTGACGGCCGTTCCTCATAGTCTTCTGGCAGCATCGCGGATCGAGCCCTCGACACTTCGCCTGATCGTCTTCCAGTCGATATCCCAGTTCATTCGTGGCATCCGTGTCCGCTCGGCGTCGTCGAAGTAGCTGAGAGCGACGAGCACATGGCCAACATCGGCCGTCTGGAAGCGTTGTTGATCGAGCTGCGCATCTGAGAACCAATCGAAGTCAATCGAAGACCTATGGCCCAGGCGCAGCGCCAGGGCGGTGCCGCCGCCGAGGTAAAGGCCGCGAGACGTTGCCGGAGGACCGAGCAGATCCAGGGCCTTCCGTTGTGCTGCGGTGAGGATTCCTCGGTGTAGCTTCATGACCGGTCCTCGAGAACCAAATGGACTTCTTCTTGTCGTCCATCCAAGAACGAACGCTCTTCTCCGGAAGCTCCAGGATGAGCTGCCAGAACCGGAGTTGACGCGGGGCGAGCGCGCGCCCCCTGGTTTTGGTCAGAAAGTCGCATAGCGAGCCGTCTCCCAGCTCGTCCCTGAGCCACCGCCACGTGGACCAGGAGCCGCGACTGAGGAGCCGTTCGATGATCATCGCGCGGTCGGCTTGCCACGTCAGCTCGTCGAAATCGTACTCCCAGAAGAACGGCCGGAGCAGCTCGGGCAGCTTGTCGTTCCCCGAGCGGCGCGCGCGGCCTCTGGTCGGCAGTGTTTCCCCGCGGGGAGCGGGCTTGGGCTCGGACGTCGGGCACACGGTACTGGCGCCTTACCATGGTTGCGACGTGTTCACGCGAACGGTCGCCAGATCTCCCGCCCTGCGAGATCCTCATCGTTCTCCCGTCTCCCCTCGCTCACCCCGCGACCTCCAACACCTCGCCGAGGTGGCGGCGGATGCTTGCCCGCGCCCGGTAGGCCCAGAGGCGGGTCGCCATCTCGGTACACCCGAGCCGCGCCGCGACCTCGTCGAGGCTGTTCCCCTCCTCGGCACCAGCCGGAACGCCTCGACCTGGCGTGCCGGGAGCCCCCCGAGCACCTGCTCGACCGCGCCCGCCATCCGGCGCGCGGCGAGCTTCTCGTCGGGCGGGACCGCGGCGCGCGCGGGCGTGGCGCCGTCCAGCGTGTCGGGCGCGCCGAGCCGCTCGCGCCGGGCGGAGCGCAGATGCTCGATGAACAGGCGGCGCGCGATCATCGCCGCCCAGGGCGCCACGCTCGCGCCGCGCCGGTAGCTCGCGTGCGCTCGTGCGCGGGTCAGCCGACCCGGTGCTCGACGCTAGGCGCCTGGGCCTGCCGGCGGAGCTCGACGTTGAAATGCTGGAGCACCCAGCGCTCCGCGTCGGTCATCGACGAGAAGACCCTGACGGGATGCGGCGGCGGCTTCAGCCAGTTGAGCGCGGTCAGGATGCCGTTCACCAGGCTGGAGTCGCCCACGATGCCGGACGCGAGCAGGTGCGCGCGCGCTTGCCGCTCGTAGTCGGCGTACATCTGCGCGACGGCTCGCCGCTGCACGGCGTTCGGCATGCTGCTGCCGCGCGTGTCGTTGATCAGGCCGAACGGCCCCGACACGATGAGCTGGATCATGCCGCGCATCAGCACGTCCCAATCGTCCTGGGTGTAGTGCTCGCCGGCCCGCATCACGACCAGCGGATAGCGCGAACGATCCAGCTCAATCCCGCGAGCCAAGGCGGCCTCCGTCCCGACGAACGCCACGCTGGACCGAAACGCGGATGGACTCGTACGAGAGGGCTGTCGCGGAGCATGCGGCGGTCATGTACGTCCCGGTCGGTTCAGAAGGGCAGCATTAAAATGAAGAGCAAAGCGATTCGCGGCTGTCAATGACAAATCACGGCGCTGATCCGAGGTGACAAGAATCGCCTGCCCGCCCGCGCCTCCTGGACAGCCACGCTGTATCCATCATTTCTGCGCGCTCCGGAGGGATCGTCGCGGGGGACGGCGGGACACGGACGCAAGTGCCCGAAATTGTTGCCTAACCACGGCTGTGTTGAGCGCCTCCGCCCCCCTCTGCCTCCGCGTCGATGGCGCCAGCGCCGCCGCCAGCGCCGCCGGCGCCGAGACAGAGCCGCGGACGTGGGACGGCGCCCTGTCACCCGCCGTCGTAGGGCCCCGGAAACACCGGCCCCGGCGCGAGCAGCTGAGTGCCGTCCATCAACCAGACAGCCGCCTGGTTCGTTCCTTTGGCGTACCAGAGCACGTCCGCCATGCCGTCGAAATTGCTGTCGGAGGCGGGGCGCGCCTCCCAGCCGCGGCCGAGCGGCCCCGGGATCACCGGCCCTGCCGCGATCACCAGGGAGGCGCCCGCCATCAGCCAGACGGCCATGAGGTTCCGCTCCGTGTCGTTCCAGAGCACGTCCGCCATGCCGTCTCCGTCGTAGTCCTGCGCGGTGACGACGTGAAAGCCGGGGCCGAGCCCCGGGAGGATCGGCCCCGGCGCGAGCAGCTGGGCGCCCTCCATCAGCCAGACGGCCATCAGGCTCTGCTCTTCGTTGTCCCAGATCACGTCCGCCATGCCGTCGCGGTTGAAGTCGCGCGCGCTGCGCGCCACCCAGCCCTGGCCGAGCGGCCCCGGGATGACCGGCCCCGGCGCGAGCAGCTGCGGTCCATTCATCGTCCATGTCGTCATCACGTTCTGATCTTTGTTGTTCCAGATCACATCCCCCATGCCGTCGCGGTTCAGATCGGACACCGCGACCACCTTCCAGCCCTGTCCGAGCGGCCCCGGGAGGATCGGCCCCGGCGAGAGCAGCTGGCTCCCTTCCATCAGCCATATGGCCACCAGGTTCTGGTCGATGTTGCGCCAGAGCACATCCGCCATGCCGTCGGAGTTGAAGTCACCCGCGTTGACCGCCTCCCAGCCCTGGCCGATCGGCCCCGGGATGACCGGCCCCGGCGCGACCAGCTGGGTCCCCTCCATCAGCCAGATCGCCGCCAGGCTCTTCTCGGGATGCTCCCAGAGCACATCCACCATCTCGTCGCGGCTGAAGTCATTCATACGAACGGCCTTCCACCCGTACCTGCTCGCCCGCTGCGTCGCGCGTCCCAGGGACGACGCCGCCGGCTCGGCGGACGAGCGGTCGTGGTCCGGCTCGATGCCCGGCGTGCAGGCCGGCATGGGGTGAATCGCGGCGATCGCGCACAGCGCAGCCCCTGTAGCCGCAGACCTCCTCACACTCGCCTCGCTTGCGGCTCGGGCGCGGGCGCCGACGCCGGCACGGGAGATCCGATCCGGTCCACGATCCTGAGCACGCCGAGCACGTACGCCGGCCGATAGCAAGCGCAAGGCCATCGAGACCATGTTGTGCGCCCGATCTCGGCGTGGTCACCCCATGTTGCCTCATCAGGCCATTCCTCGCTTCCTGCATCGAGGGCGTCATAGGTCTTCTCTGCTCATCGAGCAGGGCGCCCTCCAGGGCGCTGGGCGCGCACCACGTCGGTTGATCTCGCTTCCGGCCGCTGGTCGCCGCCTTCGGAAGAAAAGGCCTTTCGGGACACCGTGACGTCGAGGGAGACAATCCGTTCGGGCCGTTGCGCGGAAGGGTGCCTGTCGCGGAGAGCGTCAGTTGAGGCCGGCGGCGACGCTGGCGAGGCCGACCGTGAGATGGACGGCGGTGACGCCGACGAGGGTGCGGTGGCGCGCGTAAAAGAGGCCGAAGAGGACGCTCGCGGCGAAGGTGATGACCGCGAAGGCCAGCGAGACATACAGGTGGAACACGCCGAAGAGCACCGAGGTGACGACGATGGGCGCGAGGCGCCCGGCGTCGGGCAGGAGCCGCTCGAGCGAGGTCTGGATCACGCCGCGCGCGATGAACTCCTGGAGCAGGCAGTGCGGCCCATAACTCGCGAGGAAGATCGCGAACTCGAGGCCCGAATACCCCGCGACCGAGCCCCAGTCGAGCCACGGCTCGCCGCGCAGGGCCGGCCCCGCGCGGAGCGCGAGGCACGCGGCGAAGGCCATGGCGGCGATGACGAGCGCTTCGCGGAGGCTATGCCGCGCGCCCGAGAGCGTCACGCCGAGCCGCGCGAGCGGCAGCGGCTGCCGCCGGACGAACCACCCGATCGGCACGAGGAGCAGCAGCAAGAAACCCCACGAATAGCCCATCTGGAGCAGCGGCGGCAGATCGGCGCGGATGAGATCCCGGACGAGCTGCGCGACGCCGAAGAGGGCGATGACGACGAAGAAGAACGCCGCGAGCTCCCGGCGCAGCTCCAGGGCGTCCCGACCGCCGCGGCGGAGGAGCTCGATCTCGAGGCGGAGCAGGTCGTGATCGGCGTCGCTCGCCGCAGCCAGCCCAGCGCGCTCGGTCGAGCGGTCGCGCCGGCCGGTCGACGGGCGCGCGTCGCGGGCGGCGGAGCCGGCGAGGAAAGGAACATGGTGTGGGTCGATCACGTCGGAGGAGGATTCGAGCAAGCTCATAAGACTATCCCCATTGAACCAGCCATGATGTCACGCCTCTGGGCGAGCGATCAAGCGCGTAAGAGGTTCGCCGTTGTAACAGCCAGCGTGGTTCGCGTCGTTCACGTTGTTTACGTCGTTCACGTCTGGTTGCCGCGGCGGGTACCAGCGCGGCGCGGCGGGTACCAGGCCGGCGCGGCGGGCACCAGGCCCAGCCGTTCGTCGGAGCGTTGCGAGCGTTGCGCGCGTTGCGAGCTTCGCGAGCTTTGCCATGGGCGCGCATGCCGCTATCAGAGAGGTCGTTCCTCCGAGCCCAGCGCGATGCCGCGGACGAGCGGGCGCCGAGCTGGGCGAGGACGGTACGACAGGGGGCAGACCACACCGTGCGGCTCGGGATCCGGCTTCAACTCTTGTTCGCGCTCGGCGCGCTGCTCCTCCTGGCGTTCGTGCCGCTCTTCTTCGCCGTGGCGAGCCTCACGCGGGCCACGATGAGCGGCGCGCGCGCGTCGAGCGCCCGCGCGATCGGCCGCGCCATCGCCGGGCACGTGGCCGCGGCGCGGACGACCCGCTCCGCCCCGGAGCTCTCGCTCCTGCTAGAGGCGCAGCTCGGCCCGGACGGGGCGTCGGCGATCGGCGTCTACGACGCGGCCGGGGCGCTCTCGGGCCGCGCCGGGGAGCCGGAGATCGCGGCGGCGCTGCCCGCCTCGGTGGAGGCCGGCACGGAGGTGCTGAAGACGGTGCGGACGGCGCGCGGCGATGCGCTCCTGGTGGTCGTCCCGGAGCCTGCGCGCGAGGCGGCGTCTCTCGCGGAGCCGGCGCCCGCGACGTCGACGGGCTCCGTGGCCGTGCTGGTGCCGACCGACCCGTCGACGGTGGCCGCCGCGCCGCTCGTGCGGATCGTGGCGCTCTACACGGGCATCGTGGCGCTGGCGCTGCTCGTGTTCGCGTACATCTCGATGACGCACCTCGTGGTGCGGCCGATCGACGCGGTGTCGGAGGCCGCGCGCCGCGTGGCCGGCGGGGCGCGCGACCTGGAAGTGCCGCGGGCCGGCGCGCGGGAGCTCGCGGAGCTCGGCGCGAGCCTCGCGCTCATGACGGGCCGCCTCCGCGCCGACGAGGAGTCGCTGCGGGCGAAGATCGCCGAGATCGAGCGCTACGCGGCGGACCTGAAGAGCGCGCAGGAGCGGCTTGTCCGCTCGGAGCGGCTCGCGTCCGTGGGGCGCCTGGCGGCGGGGCTCGCGCACGAGATCGGCAACCCGCTCGCGGCGATCCTCGGCCTGCAGGATCTGCTGCTCGCCGGGGGCCTCACGCCGGCCGAGGAGCGCGACTTCGTCGAGCGGATGAAGCGGGAGACGGAGCGGATCCACAAGATCCTGCGCGACCTGCTCGACTTCGCCCGGCCCGCGGCGCGGGGCGCGGCCGAGGCCGGCGACGACGGAGAGGCAGGGCACCTCCCCTCGGGGTCGGTCGCGGAGGCGATCGGCGACGTCGTCTCGCTCGTCACGCCGCAGAAGGCGTTCCGCGCGATCGAGCTCGAGCGGGACGTCGCGCCCGACGTGCCGGCCGTGCCGCTCGCGCACGGGCAGCTCGTGCAGGTGCTCCTGAACCTGCTCCTGAACGCGGCCGACGCGGTGCCGCGCGTCGGGGGGCGCGTGGCGGTGCGCGCGTCGCGGGGCGCGGGCGGGGGCGCGCGGATCGAGGTCGAGGACAACGGGCCGGGGATCGCGGAGGCGGTCCGCGAGACGCTGTTCGAGCCGTTCATCACGACCAAGGAGGTCGGCGAGGGGACGGGGCTCGGGCTCGCTGTGTGCCGGGGGCTCGTGGAGGCGGCCGGCGGGACGATCGGGGTCGAGCGAGGCGCGGACGGCGGGGCGCGGTTCGTGGTGCTGCTGCCGGGGGCGGCCGACGGGCATGGGTGATGGGAGGGCCAACGCGCGATCCCAGGCTCGATTCCACGCGAACGGAGCGATCGGCAGTGGCCCTCGCTTCTCCCGTCTGGCGGCGAGCCCCCGCCCTCCCCTGGGCGGGAGCGCTCTACTCCTCGGCGGCGCCCGGAATCCACCACGAGGCGACCGCGAGCTCTCCGTTGAAGGGCGGTAGCACAGCGCGCTCGTCGTCCTGCGCGGTCGCCGTGAGCGCCGGCCTCCCACCGACCGTCTCGAAGACCTCGACCAGCCGGCGCATCGGGTCCACGATCCAGCTCCAGCCGACGCCGGAGCGCGCGTAGAGCGGCAGCTTCACCGCCACGTCGTCGCGGGCGGTCCGCGGCGACAGGACCTCGCAGCACCAGTCGGGGAGGATGGTCAGCGGGTTCTCGTCCGGCAGCTCGGGGACCCGCTCGACCCGGAAGCCGCACAGGTCAGGCACGGCGAGCCGGCCGCCGGGGAAACGGATCTCCGTCTCGGGCTCGATCCACCAGCCGACGCCGCCGACGTTCGCGTCGAACGGGACGAGGCCGTGCAGGCAGAGCCTGGCCGCGCGGCGGTGGCGCTTCCCGGGCCGCGACATCGTGCGGAGGACGCCGGGCTCCAGGATCTCGCCCGTCAGGTGCTCGGGCAGGGCGCGGATGCTCCGGTAGAGCTCCTCGAAGGTCGGGGGGGTCGTGGCGGGTTGACCCATGCCGACGAGCGTATCCGATCGCGCGCGGTGCGCGAGCGGCGATCGGGCCGCGTCAGTTCACGTCCCGCCCCGCGGACGGCCACGGGCGCTCGCCGCCGAGCTGATCGAGCTCCTTCCGGAGCTCGTCGGTCGGCGCGAGCACCTGCATCCGCTCGAGCACGCTGCGCAGCCGCGACGCGTCCGAGCGGCTCGAGTAGATCGACCGCAGGTTGTTCAGCATGCGCACCAGGATCTGCCGCTTCTGCGCGGGCACGAGCAGCCGCGGCTCCGGATCGCGCGTGGCGCCCGTGGCGCGGGTGTGCAGCGCGCGCAGATCGTCCCGGCCGAGCAGGCGGCCCTCGAACGGGTCGATGAGCAGCACGCCGCCGCGGACCGGCGTCCTCACGAGGAAATGGCCCGGGAACGAGACGCCCTGGGCCTCGAGGCCCGCGCGCCAGCACACCTCGAGGAGGACGACGGCCAGCGTGATGGGGATGCCCGTCCGGCGATCCAGGACCTCGTGGAGGTAGCTGTTCTTCGGGTCGTAGTAGTCCCCGGAGTTCCCGTGGAACCCGAGGTCGCCGTAGAACCAGCGGAGCAGCTGCTCGATGGGGCCGCTGCCCGGCGTCGCCTCCGCGGCGCGCAGGGGGCGATCGACCGCGCGCCGCGCCTCGCCGCCGAGCCGGTCGAGCACGCCGAGGTAGTGCGGGATGTCGAGGCCCGGGTACGCGGCGTCGTCGATGAGGAGCGCCGCCTCGGCGAGGTCGAGCTCATCCTCCGGTCTCCCGGCGATATGCGCAAAGAGCGTCAGACTCACCGGCGCGGCCATCGAACCGAGCGTAGCGCCACCCGACAGAGGTGGTCTAGGCGTCCCGCGCGCCGTCGTCGAGCCACGCGTCGACGCGGACCCCGACCAGGTTGCGCTTCTCCATCGCCGCCAGGATGCGCGGGAGCGCCAGGGGCCCCGCGGGCGCGTGGTCGTCGCGCTCGGCCGCGTCGTGGAGCAGCACGATCGCCCCGTCGCGGAGCCCCGGGATGATCCGCGCCGCCACCCGCCCGGGGTCCGCCCCGGCGAGCCCGTCGAACCCCCGCGCCGACCAGCCGATTACGTCGAGGTCGAGCGCGTCCACCACGCGGGCGATGCGCGGGCTCGTATGGCCGACCGGCGGCCTGAAGAGGGTGGGGCGGGCGCCGGTGATCCGCTCGATGACGTCGAGGTTCTGCCGGAGGTCGCGCTCGACCCGGCGGGCCGAGCGCAGCGAGAAGAGCCGGTCGTGCGCGTGGCTGTGCAGGGCGATGGCGTGGCCGCGCGCCGCGATCTCGCGGACGAGCTCCGGGTGGGCCTCGGCCTTGCGGCCGATGACGAAGAACGTCGCCTTCACGCCCGCCTCGTCGAGGAGCGCGAGGACCGCCGGCGTGTGCTCCGGGCTCGGCCCGTCGTCGAAGGTCAGCGCCACGCCCCGCGCGCCGGGCGGGCCGCGCTTCACGACGTCGACGAACATCCCGAGCCCGAGGAAGAAGACCCCGCACAGGACGAGCGCGAGGTAGCCGGCGATGGCCGCGCCCGCGACCGCCATGGGCACCGGCGCGACGAGCAGCGAGCGCGCGACCAGCGCGAGCGCGCCGAGCGACGCCGCGTAGAGGAGGGCCCGCGCGAACGGCACCGGCTACTTCTTCGCGCGCTTCTTCTCGGGCTCGAGCTCGAGGTCGTCGTCGAGCTCGTCCGCCGCGGCGGAGGCGGCGATGCGCTTGTTGTTGCCCCCGGCCGCCGCCTTCACCGCCGGCTTCGCGCCCGGCTTCTCCTCGTCCGAGGGGTCGTTGTCGGCCTCGTAGAAGCCGCCGAGCAGCGCGGCGATCGCGGCGAGCGACGTGATCGCCAGGCCGCCGAACGTCCCGGTGCTCCCCGCGGCCTCGCCGAGCGACAGGTTCGCGCCCCCGAGCTCGCCGAGCGGCAGCGGCACCGGCACCGTGAGCCACCTGCGCGCGGCGTACATCAGGCCGGCGCCGAGCAGCGCCCCGACGAAGGCCTTCATCCCCGCCTCGATCTTCGCGTCCTTCGCCCAGATGGGCTTGCCCGCGACCAGCCCCACGAGGACCCCGGCGAGCGCCGCGGCCAGGTAGGCGACGATCGCCATGGGCGCGGCGAAGCCGAGCTTCGCCAGCGCGAAGCCCAGCAGGCCCCCCACGATGAGCCCCTTCACAACCCCGAGGATCAGGCGACCCAGCATCAGCTCCATCCTTGGCACGACGCGGGGCGCCGTTCAACATGGCGCAGCGCCATGGCGCCGTTCAAACGCGGCCCCGCGCGGTCGCGTTCCCGGCGCCGTTCCGCGCCGTTCCGTACCGTTCCGCGCCGTTGCGTACCATTCCGCGCCGTTCCGCGCCGTTCCGCGACGTTCCGCAGGGCGCCGCGCTGTGAGCGCGACCGCGCGGCGCCATCGGGCCGCGCCAGGAGCGCGACCGCGCCGCGCTCCCTGTGGTAGACGGCCCCCCACCGCCCGGGTAGCCCGCTCCTCCTCGACAACGCGCTCGGCCCCGCCGCGCGCCGCGCCCCTCGCCGCAGCCTGACCCGGGGTCCGACCGGCCGTGCTCTTCAATACCCTCCGTTACGCCGAGTTCTTCGCCGCCGTCTTCGTCGGATCGTGGGCGCTCGTGCGGTACGCCGGCGCCTGGCCGCGCCTCGTGTTCCTGCTGCTCGTGAGCTACGGGTTCTACGCGGCCTGGGACTGGCGCTACCTGCCGCTCATCTTCGCCTCGTCCACGGTCGACTTCCTGCTCGCCCGCGCGATCGCCCGCGAGGAGCGGCCCCGGGCGCGGCGCGCGATGCTCATCGCCACCGTGGCGCTGAACCTCGGGTTCCTGGGGTTCTTCAAGTACTGGAACTTCGCGCTCGAGAACGCCGCGGCGCTCCGCGCCCTGCTCACGGGCGAGCCGGCGAGCGTGGGCCACGCGTTCCGGGTGCTCCTGCCGCCGGTCGGCATCTCGTTCTTCACGTTCGAGTCGATGAGCTACGTCGTCGACGTGTACCGGGGCGAGCTCCCGCCCCACAAGAGCTACCTCCGCTACCTGCTCTTCGTCGCCTTCTTCCCCCACCTCGTCGCCGGGCCGATCGTTCGCCCGCGGGACCTGCTCCCGCAGTTCGAGCGCGCCCCGAGCCTCACCCTCGAGGAGGGCGGGGAGGGCCTGTTCCTCGTCGCGATCGGCCTCGTGAAGAAGGTCGTCCTCTCCGACCAGCTCGCGCTCAACCTCGTCGACCGCGTGTTCGAGCGCCCGGAGAACTACTCGGCCCTGGAGGTCCTCGCGGGCGTCTACGGCTACGCCGCGCAGATCTACTGCGATTTCTCCGGCTACACCGACATCGCGATCGGCTCGGCGCTCCTGCTCGGCGTGCGGTTCCCGAAGAACTTCGACGCGCCGTACAAGGCGCACAACCTCGCCGATTTCTGGCGCCGCTGGCACATCTCGCTCTCCACCTGGCTCCGCGACTACCTGTACATCCCGCTCGGCGGCAACCGCGGCTCCGAGCTGGCGACGTACCGCAACCTGATGATCACGATGCTGCTCGGCGGCCTCTGGCACGGGGCATCGTGGAACTTCGTCTTCTGGGGCTTCCTCCACGGCCTCGGCCTCGCCGTGACGCGCGCCTTCCAGCGCGCGGTCCAGCGCCGGCGACCGGCCGGCGAGGGCGAGCGCGGTGGCGCGACCGCGAGCTCGCCCCTCTCCCGCGTTCCCCTCCGCGCGCTGTGTGTGCTGCTGACGTTCCACTACGTCTGCTTCGCGTGGATCTTCTTCCGCGTGCCGACGTTCTCGCAGGCCGTGCTCATCCTGCGGCAGATCGGCACGCTGACGACCTTCCACCCGAACCTCCCGCCCGTGCTGGTCGCGCTGCTCGGGGTCGCGCTCCTGTCCCATTACGTGCCGGAGCGCCTCTACGAGCGCGCCCGCGGCGCCTTCATCGCGGCGCCCGCGCCGGTGCAGGGCGCGCTGCTGTTCCTGGTGGCGATCGGGCTCCACGAGGCGGCGAGCGCGGCCGCGGTGCCGTTCGTGTACTTCCAGTTCTGAGAGCGGCGGTCACCCGCTTCGGATACGGGCCCATCTCGGCGTTTTCGGTGCTCAGCGCACTGGAGTGCGCTTCCGCGCCGAAAACGCCGATCTGGACCCGTCTCCTGTGCGGGTGACCGCCGCTCTGCGGCGCGTGTGCAGAGCGTGCGCGACGGGGCGGAGGGAGCGGGCGGGCCAGGCCGCGCGAGAGGCGGAGGGCGCCGGGATCAAGGGCGAACGCGGTGTGCTCGCCGGCCCGCCGCGGTTCATTTCTCGGGATTTCGAGCCGAACGGTGCATTACGCTCCCGCCGTGCGCCCGCCCCGTCTCGCCGCCCTCGCCCCCCTCGCCGTCCTCCTCGCCGGCGCGCTCTCGCCGGCGTGCAGCGTGTCCAACGTGCCGTCGAACGCGATGCCGATGATCCGGGCGCGTGCCACCTCCGACCTCGATTGCGCCGACAAGGACGTCCGCATCGAGGAGCAGCTCGGCGGTCATTTCAAGGCTGTCGGCTGCGGTCGCAAGGCGTACTACCGGGCCGCCTGCGAGGCGCTCCGGTGCGTGGTGAGCGGCGAGGGCGAGGCGATGGTCCCGTGGCGAGACCGCCCGGATCCGGCCGAGGTCGATCGGCAGCGGGACCGGCTGCCGTTCGAGTAGGCCGGGGCCCCGGCGCTTGCCACCGGCGGACCGCGGCTTTTCGGGCCTTTTTCGGGCACGCGCGGCCGGGCCTGAGGTAGCCTGCGCCGTCCCGGGGATCTGCCGCGGGTTCGGCCATGGCCTACATCACCACCGAGAGCTGTACGTGACGGACACGGAGCAGGCCGACACCGACGCCCGGCCCGAGCCGGATCCGAGCTCGCCGCCGGACGCGCAGGCCGACGCCGAGCCGCGGCGCCCGCCGAAGAAGCGCGGGAAGCGGCGCGACGAGAAGGCGGCGCCGCCCCCCGGCAACGACGCGCCGGCGCGCCCTCGCGATCCCGAGATCGAGCGCCTCGAGCAGGCGTTCGAGCGCGGCGACTACGCGCTGGTCCGCGCGGAGGCGGGGCGGCTCGCGAAGGAGGCCGAGCGCGACGAGCTCCGCCGCGCGGCGCGGGCGCTGCTGCGCCGGATCGACCCCGACCCGCTGGCCGTCGTCCTGCTCGTCGCGGCCATGGCGCTGCTCGCGTTCCTCGCGCTCTGGTACTGGTCCCACGGCCACGCGGCCCCGTGATCCCCGAGGAGGCAGCGCGGTGAACGCCGAGCCCGGACGTCCCTCACGCCGCCCCCCGGCGCGCTGGCTCGCCGCGCTCGCGCTCGCGCTGATCGCCTGCGGTGGCGCCCCGAGCCCGGGTCGGCCCGCGGCGTGGGACGCGGCGCCCGACGGGCAGCGGGGCGCCGCCTCGGGCACGCGGGCCGAGCGCTACTTCCCGCTCGTCGACGGGCACATCTACCACTACGCGACCATGAGCGAGGGCGGCGAGCAGGGCCTCCTCGTCGCGCGCGTGCACCGCGCGGACGCGCGCCGCGGCGAGCTCCGGTTCCCCTCGGGCGTGAAGCGCTTCGAGTTCACCGGCGAGGGCGTGATCCGCGGCGACACGGGCGTCTTCGTGCTCAAGGAGCCGATCGCGCCCGGGACCACGTGGACCGGCGAGCACGGCGGCCGCGCGCGGATCACCGCGGTCGACGTGGCGATCGAGGTGCCCGCGGGGCGGTTCACGGGGTGCGTGCAGACCGTGGAGGAGCGCCTCGGCGACAGGCCCGCTCGCTACGTGTCGACGTTCTGCCCGGACGTCGGCGTGGTCGTGATCGAGGCCGCGGGCGGGGCGAGCCACGAGCGGGCCGAGCTCAAGAGCTACGCGCCGCCCGTCGACATGGGCCCCGACGGCGTGCGGCGCGCCCCGGCCGATCCGCCTCCCGGCGCCGCGAGCGCGCCCTGAGCGCGCCGCGCGCGCTCCGCGGTGGAGGCCGCCCGCGCGCGCCCCGCCTCGCCGCGCGCGCTCGCCCGGCGGCGCATCCCGCTGCTTTTTGCGCAGACGCGCAATCCGTGCGACCCGTGCCAGGCCCTTCCGTTTCCTGGGGGGCGGGAAGTAGACTCCCGGCGCCGCTCGTGGCGCGGGCGCACCGCTTGCTGCGAACACGCCGCACGAACGCCGCTGGCGGCGCCTCTCGAATCACCAAGGACATGAATTACTGGGATTACATCCACGTCGAGGAGCTGCTCGCCCTCCAGGGTGGATTCGACGACGACGAGCAGAAGGTCGGCAACGACGAGGCCCTGTTCATCGTCGTCCACCAGATCTACGAGCTCTGGTTCAAGCTCATCCTCCGGGAGCTCACCTCGGCGCGCGAGCTCTTCCGCCAGAACCCCGTGCCCGATCAGAAGCTCGCCTCCGCGGCGCGCTCGTTCCGGCGGGTCGTCACCATCTTCGAGCAGGCGATCGAGCACTTCCGGGTCATGGAGACGCTCACGACCCGCGATTATCTCGATTTCCGCGATCGCCTCATCCCTGCGAGCGGCTTCCAGTCGGCGCAGCTGCGCGAGATCGAGCTCCTGCTGGGCCTCGACGACGCGCTCCGGATCCCGCTCGGCCGGGAGGGCAGCTACAAGGAGGCGCTCAAGACCGCGGACGGCGCGCCCTCGGCGGCCACGCGCCGCGTGGAGGCGAGGCTCGCGAGCGGGCCGAGCCTCAAGCACTTCCTGGACGAGTGGCTCTCGCGGACGCCGATCGACGGATCGAGCGAGCCGGAAGGCGTCGTGAGCTTCCTGCGCAGCTACACGCGCTCGATGCGCCAGGAGAACGAGCGCCGCGTCCAGATGGCGATCGACAAGGCGCTCACCCCGCCGGACGTCGAGCGGCTCCGCGCGCGCTACGAGGCGGAGAGCGCGGCCGCCGAGGCGTTCCTGCTCGCCGAGGACGATCCGGCGGCCGACGCGGCCACGCGCGAGAAGCGCCGGGCGGTCCGCGCGGCGATCGTCTTCATCGAGAGCTACCGCGAGCTGCCCCGGCTCGCGTGGCCGCGCGAGGTGCTCGACCGCATCCTGGAGATGGAGCAGGCCATGCTCATCTGGCGGCAGCGCCACGCGCGGATGGTCGAGCGGGTGATCGGCCGGCGCACCGGCACGGGCGGCTCCGCGGGCGTCGATTACCTCGACCAGACCGCGCTGCGCTACCGCGTCTTCGGCGATCTCTGGACGGTGCGCTCCCTGCTCTTGCGTAAGCCGAGCGTCCCTGAGCTCGAGCACGCATCGGATTACGGATTCCGTGTCGAGGACTCTCCGTGAAATCACTTCGCGATCACTTCTTGCGTCTTGATGCCCGTTCGCTCGGGTTGTTTCGCATCACCTTCGGGCTGGTCCTTATCGCCGACCTCTTCGGGCGGTGGCGATGGGTGCGGGACTTCTACTCGAACGAGGGCGTCCTCCCGAACCACAACCACCTCTTCAACCTCCGGGGCAAACAGCAGGTCTTCAGCCTGTTCCACGCCATCTCGACGGAGGGAGAGGCCCACTTCGCCTTCTCGCTGGCGCTCGTCGTCTACGCCCTGTTCCTCATCGGCCACCGGACGCGCGTCTTCCATGTGCTCTCGCTGCTCGTGCTGGTGAGCCTGACGTCGAGGAACGTCCTGCTGGAGAACGCCGGCAACTACGCGGCGATCGCGATCCTCGCGCTCACGGCGTTCCTGCCGTGCGGGAGCCGCTTCTCGCTCGACAGCCTCCGCGCCTCGCTCGCCCTGCGGGACGAGAAGCGCGACACGGAGCTGAACGACAGGTCGAGGGCCTCGGAGGCCGAGATCGCGGCCGAGCGCCTGCCCGGGTGGTCGCCGACGTCGCTCGCCGCGCTGGCCGTGCTGCTGCAGCTCGCCCTCATCTACCTCTGTACGGCGCTCCAGCAGCGCGGCGAGGCGTGGCGCGACGGGACGGCGTTCTACTATGCGCTCCACGCCGAGCGCCTGGCGAGCGACGCGGGCGTCTGGCTCCGCGACGTCCTGCCGCTCGGCACGCTGCGCGGGCTCACGTTCGGCACGTGGGCCATGCAGCTCGCGATCCCGGCGCTGCTCTTCGTCCCGGCGCTCTTCCGCTGGACGCGCGGGGTCGCGGCCGCGCTGATGGTCCTGCACGGGCTGATCCTCGGGGTCTTCTTCGATCTCGGGCTGTTCGGCTGGGCGCTCGCCGCCGCGGCGCCGCTCGTGCTGCCCGGCGAGCTCTGGGACGTGTACGAGCGCTCCTGGAGCGAGGGGCGCGCGCGCACGCTCGTGTACGACGCGGATTGCGGCGTTTGCCTCCTCCTGGCGCGCCTTGTCAAGCGGCTCGATCTGCGCGAGCACCTGACGTTCCAGGGCAATGTGACGCTCGACGAGCTCTACGTCCGCAACCAGACGGGGGCCGAGGAGCGCGTGCCGATGCCGAAGGAGGTCACGCCGGATCTCGTGGAGCGGACGGCGCTCGCGATCGACCGGAAGGGGCGCGTGTACATGCGGGGCGCCGCGGTGACCGAGGGGCTCCTGGCGTTGCCGCTCGGCTGGCTCGCCTGGCCGCTCAAGCTGCCGGGCATCTCGCACCTCCTGAACGCGCTCTACGACGTGGTCGCGGCCCGCCGGCACCGCATCAGCGAGCTCCTGGGGCGGCAGGCGTGCGGGATGCCGCTGCCCGACGAGGGCGAAGCGGACGGCGGCGACGCGGGCCCCGCTCCGGACGTCCCTGCGCCGGCGGTGCGGACGGCGCGGCTCGCGCTGGGGTCGCTGCGGGAGGCGGCGGTGCTCGTGGTGCTCGCCGCGGTGCTGGCGCAGACGGCGAAGGAGAACCCGCTGCCCGGCGCGGCGGCCGTCCCGCAGGGGGCGGTGCTCGCGGGCGTGGCGTCGTGGCCGCGCATGCTGGCGAGGTGGAACGTGATGGCGCCCGAGCCGCCGCGGGACAACGCGCTGATGGTGATCGACGGCCAGACGCGCGCGTCGGAGCCGATCGATCCGCTGACCGGGGAGGAGCCGCGGCTCCAGCCTGCGGGGCATTCCGGGGCGCGGCTCGGCCAGCTCTGGTCCGATTACCTCGATCGCATCCGGCGGCCGGAGTGGTCCGATTACCAGCGCGCCTTCCGCGACTACCTCGCGAAGGGCGGGCCCCAGGCGTCCGGAAAAGGGCGCGAGGCGTCGCTGTCGGGCTTCGATGCGTACTGGGTCTCGGCGTCGATCCCCGCGCCGGGCGAGCCCGCGCCGAGCAGCTTCGAGCGGGACAAGCTGTTCTCGCACTCGCGGGGTGGCACGGGAAAGCTGGGCGAGGGGGGCCTACCCCTCGTGCCGACCCTCCGCCGGCACGGCAAGCCGAACTGAGGCGCTCGGATGGGTCGGCCTGACGAGGACCCGAGCGCCGCGGAACCCGACGCGGCGCTCGGAAGTGGCGCGGGCGCGCCGCCCGGTGAGGGCGCGTCGACAGGGGATGTTCCGCCCGGCGAGGGCGAGCCGCGGGAGAGCGCGCCGCGCGGTGAGGGCGCGCCGCGAGCGCCCGAGGGCGGGGCTCCGAGGCGTCCGGCCGAGGGGCGCCTCCGGCGCGTGGGGCGATGGATCAAGGAGCATTACTGCACCATCGACGTCCGCACGCTCGGCCTGTTCAGGCTGGTGCTCGGCTTCCTCCTCTCGGCCGACTGCGTGCGCCACTGGGCCGAGGCGAGCTGGATCTACAGCAACGAAGGGGTGCTCACCAACCACTATCACCTCTTCCACCCGAGCAGCGGATACAACTTCAGCCTGTATCACGCGTTCTCGTCGACGGGAGAGGTCCACGTCGCGTTCGCGCTCTCGCTCTTCTGCTTTCTCTGCTTCTTCGTCGGATGGAACACGCGGCTGTTCTCGATCCTGGCGTTCGTGCTCGTGGCGAGCAGGGACAACCGGATCGTCATGATCGAGAACGGCGGCTATGTCGTCGTGAACATCATCACCTGCTGGGCCATGTTCATGCCGACCGGCAGGCGCTTCTCCGTCGACGCGCTGATTCGCTCGTACCGTGAGCGGCGGGAGCGGACGGCCGCCGATCTCGCGGATCGGAGGCGTCCCGAGTGGGCCGAGCGGCCGTACGTCTCGGGGATCGTGCTCCTCGCGATCCTGAACCTGGCGACCATCTATTATTTCAACGTCGTCAACAAGTCGGGCCAGATCTGGCGTCGCGGCGAGACGGTGCACTACGTCTTGCACCTCGATCGCATGGTGACCGGGATCGCCGTCCTCGCGCGGGAGCTCATCCCTTTCTGGGCGATGAAGGGGCTCACCTGGGGCGTGCTGGTGCTCGAGGCGCTGCTCATCACGTGGATCCTCTCGCCCTATGGCCGCCGCTTCACGCGGGCGCTCGCGATGGGGGGGATGTGGGCCCTGCACGGCTCGTTCGGGGTGATGATGCGCCTCGGCCCGTTCTCGTGGTTCATGATCGCCTGGTCGTTCCTGCTGCCGACGGCGCAGCACTGGGACGCGCTCGAGCGCTGGTACCGCCGCCGCGCGGCGCCCCGGGTCGTCGTCTATGACGGCGATTCGCCGATCGCGTTCGCGCTCATGCGCTTCCTTGTCCGGCTCGACGCGCTGGAGCTGCTCCGGTTCGAGGAGGCGCGCGCTGTCCCGGCGGACGGCGCGGAGGCGGCCGGGGGAGGGGAGCTCCGGCCGGAGCTCTTCGAGGTGCGCGACGCGACCGACCTGGCGGATGGGCGGGTGTTCCGCGGCGCGGCGGCGCTGCGCGAGATCGTGCAGGCGCTCCCTGGAGGTCGCTTTGCCTGGCCGTTCGTCTGGGCGCTGGCCCTCGGCGCGCCGGGCGCGCTGCTCGGGGTCGTCTCGAGGCGGCGCGACGGGATCGCGCGGTATTTCGGGCTGGATCGGGCGCCGCGCGGGCGGGGGGCGGGCGTGGTGGAGAGCCCGTCGCCGCTCGCGGAGCGCTTCGCCCGCGGAAGGACGATCGCGCGGGAGGCGCTGGTCGCGTACCTAGGGCTCTGCGCGGTGAGCCAGGCCATCAACGAGAACAAGAGCGTTCCGGCGTTCCTCAAGCACACTCAGCCGAAGTTCGTGCAGGCGACGATCGTGTATCCGCGCATCCTCCAGGGGTGGGGGATGTTCGCGCCGAACCCGATCACGGACGACGGGTCGATCAGCGTGGACGCGATCACGGTCGACGGCCGGCATGTGGATCCGTTCACGGGGCTCCCGCCGGATCTGAACCTCTCCGACGCGCGGGGGCTGGGGCTCGGGCAGATCCAGCAGGACTATTTCAACCGGATCCGGCTCGATCGGAACAAGGCATTTCGCAAGCCGGGCCTCCAGGACTACCTGCTCAGGTACCATGAGCGGACCGGGCGGCCGGAGGACGAGATCGTGGCGTTCGACGTGTACTGGGTGCGAGATCAGTGCCCGAAGCCGGGGGAGAGCGCGCCGTACAAGAACGAGGCGATCCCGATCATGTCGTACCGGAAGCCGGGGTATCGTCCGCGTCCGGGGCTGCCGGCGCTGCCGCCGCCGCTCAAGGAGGCGAGCGCGGAGAAGTAGGAGGGGTGCAGGGGACACCCCGCATCGCCGTCTGGCGACAGGGGCAGCGCGCTCGGCTGCTCCTGGGGCCCGGGGCGTCGGTTCAGGAGCCGGTCGTGGCGAGGAGCTCCTGGGCGTCGCTGATCACGGCGGCGCGGCGGATCCAGCGATCCAGCTCGTCGATGTCGGTGCTCGCGAGGACGCGTTCCCGCACCTCGGCGGGGACCTCCAGCCCGCGGGCCTCGAGGATGGCGAGCACGTCGTGCGCTTTGGCTTCGACGATTCCCTCCTGCCGACCTTTCGCTACGTAGCCGCGCGCGAATTCGCTCTGAAACTGGTAACCGCTCTTCATCATCGCCTCCAACTTCCGCCTCGCCGCTGCGTTCAGCGAGGATAGCACCAGGTCCCCGTAGACGGCTCGGCGCTCCTCATCGAGCTCGTCCGCCGCCCCCGAGAAAAAGGCCAAGCCGATCGCCTCCGCCACCTCGCTCTGTCCGTGCGCCATGGCCGAGAGCACGGCCACCTCGGGCGCCGCCTTCGCCTGCTCGGCGTCGGTGACGACCGGAACGCCTTGGGGCCCGAGCACCAGCGGCGTCAGCGTCCAGCCAGGGTGGCCAGTGTCGATCGGCCGCGCGCTCCAGCGCGCCATCACCGCGTCGATGGTCACGACCAGCAGCCCGGTCGGGCAGCGGTGCCGGGCGCGCGTCTGGGTGACGTACACCGGCCATACGTAGGGCTTGTCCGGGTCCACGCCGAGCTGGACCTCGACCACGATGGCCATCGCGGGCCGCTGCTGCTCGCCGACCAGCAGCACGACGACGACATCCGCCCGGCGATCGGAGGGCACGATCTCGGTGAAATCGGAGGACTCGGCGCGCGCCGCTTGCGGCCGCTCCTCTGCGGCTCGGTCTCCGCGGCCAATGCGCTCGACTTGCTGGGGCGCCGCCTTCGCACGCCGCCGTCACCGGCCGTGCGCTCCTCGGGCGTCGCTTCGGGGCCCCTCGGTCCGGTCTCGCCGCCGTTGCCGGCGCCCTGCCGTCGCTCTCGCATCGCACGGCAAGCCTATGTCCCTGACCGGCTCGACGTCAGGATGGGCTCTACCGAACGGATAGTGCGCCGGGATAAACCGGCAGGAAGATGAGGATGAAAGAGCCTTACGTTGAAGGAGTAGCGACCCACAACGGCCCCGAGTCATGCGCCTGCACCCGCAAGGGGGCCCGCGAAGCGTTGACAGGGGTACGCAAGGGCAGGGTATTGAGCCGCGAAATCAGGCAGTCCCGGGCGCCGACGCAAAACGCACTCCGGACGCAGAGCCGGATCGAAGGTGCGCCCAGTGCGCTCGACCGTATACGCCAGAGGGCACGACAGGACAGGAAAGCAAGATTCACGGCGCTCTTCCACCACCTCACCGTGGATCGGCTTCGGGATGCCTACCTCTCGCTGAAGAAGAGGTCCGCGCCAGGAGTCGCTGGACTGAAAGCGAGCAGGGATCCTCCCAGGGGGCGACGGTGTTGCCCCTGCTGGCGAATGTCTACTTGCACTACGTCTTCGACCTGTGGATCCAGCGCAGGTGGTGCGCGGATACTTTGCGTACCACGCCGTGCCGACGAACATCCATACGCTGTCGTCGTTCCGTACGCAGATCGTCCGTATGTGGCACCGCGCCCTGCGGCGTCGGGGCCAACGTGACCGGACGGACTGGGGGCGGATGAAGGAGCTTGAACAGCGGTGGATCCCTCCGGCCCGCGTGCTGCATCCCTGGCCTGACGAGCGCTTTGACGTCCGAACCCGAGGCAGGAGCCCAGTGCGGCAATTCCGCTCGCTGGGATCCGTGCGGGGGGCGGTCCGAGCTCGACGGGGCGAAGGGCCGTCCCTACCGCGACCGAGCTGGCCGAGTCAGCTCCGGCGCTCTTCCTGAGCTCGCTGACGTGCGCCTCCCGATGCTCGACTACGTCCCGAACCCAATCGCTGAAACCGCTCGCTCGCGTGACAGTCAACTGCGTGTACGAGGAAACAATGCCGTGCATGGATCCGTGCCATGGGAACAAAAGGATTTCTGCTGACACGCTGGTGTCTTGCGCTCGGATTCCTGGGCACAATGGGAATACATACAGAGTCGATGGCCGAGACGGCGAGCCCAGCTACCAATTACGTTGACGCGGTTGGTGTTGGCAATTACAATTTTCAGACGAGCGCAGCGATCGCGGAAGGGCCGTACTCCCTCGACGAGAACGAGACAAGCAACGAGCCTATATCGCCGGAATGGACGAAGAAGCAATGCTACACGGCATGGAAGCACAACATGAAGCTGTGTAACGCGTCTCCACCAAACCTCCGACTCGCGTGCTGGGCGGCTGCTTCAGCACTGCTCACCGCATGCCTCAAAAAGGCGCAGTAGTTCAGGATGTCCGTAACATGACGCTCGATGACGAGATCACGGCGGTTAAAGACCTGGTTCAGTTCGCGCGAAGTGCAGCGGCCGAGCATCTTGAACGCGCGACAAAGGATCTGCATCTTGGACGCAAGGCACTGAGTCGCTACCAGGATTTCTTGAGCGTCACTATTGACAATGCGGATTCAGCGCTGAAACACTGTAGGGAGGCGGTGTCAAGTCCGGCCGCTTTGGCTCAAGCGTCCACGACCATCGCGCAAGGCCTCCTTGCAGTAACACGCGAGTCCATCAGATTGATGTATACGGCAATGGCCGTCATCGAAGAACTTGCCGGAACCGGACGCCACCTCAACGCACGTCAAGGCGAGATCGCGCACGTAACAGAAACTGCGGTACCCAGGTCATGCTCGTTCTGCGGAAAGGCCGATACAGAATCGAAGCTTGTAGCCGGGCCAGAAGCCAACATCTGCGCCTCCTGTACTCGCCTGGCTTGTGAAGTGCTAGGAATAGAGCTGTCCGCGAGCGAGACCGAGTAGATCGATCTCGTGGGCTCGCACGACCCGCCCCTGCGCGTCCGCTGGGAGCGGAACGCCGAGGTGCTCTCGTGACAGTTGACGGATGCGGCCCATCGGCGTGGTGATGAATCAGATGGACTTTGCCCGCTGACGATCGCCAGGCGCGATGAGCGCTCCCGGTCGCGGCCATCATGGTCGGCCCCTCCGGCAGCCGGGGCTGCCAGATGCCTTTTACTGCGCCCACTGCCAGGAGTAGGAGTACGGCCGCCGGTAGTGCGGCACCGGGAATTGCTTGCTACCCTCGAGAACGCGCTAGAGCTTGGCTTCGGCGGTTTGCAGGGGATTTCCTCTCTGGAACAGTCGGGGCGGCGGGCGGGGATGCGGCGGTGCGGCGGCGGCCGGCGCCGTTGGTGGTCTTGACGTTCTGCTCGCGCGCAGCACGGAGGCGCTCAAGGAGCACGGAGGCGGGCTCGTCGTGCGGGTCCTGGTGGTTACAGTCATGATTGACTTGCGTGACGTGCCGGGCTCCTGCGGTCGGTCCACAGGAGCCGAGCAGCGTCCTCCCACTCATGAATTCCGGGTGGCTCCGCGAGGTCATTACGCCGTGTGATCCGCGTGTGCAGCGACGGTCAGAGCACGGGGCTGCACGAGAGGGGGTGCTCCGTGTTTCGTGCGCAGCTGGCCCTCCGAGTCAGCTCCGGGATCGATTCCCGGCGCCTCCACCCGGACGACATGGCGAGAGCCGTGGATTTTCGTTCCGAAAACCGAGGCGACTCCGAACCTGTCGTACCGGAAGCCCGGGTACCGTCATGTCCGGGGCCGCCGGCGTTACCGCTGGCGCCGAAGGAGCCGAGCGCGGAGAAGCAGCCTGGCGCATGGGCCACCTGCCGTCGCCTTCAGGCGACAGGAGCAGCGCGCTCGTCTGCTCCTGAAGCCCGAGGCGTCGGTTCAGGAGCCGGTCGTGGCGAGGAGCTCCCTGGCGTCGCTGATCACGGCGGCGCGGCGGATCCAGCGATCCAGCTCGTCGAGGTCGGTGCTCGCGAGGACGCGTTCCCGGACCTCGGCGGGGACCTCTAGCCCGCGGGCCTCGAGGAAGGCGAGCACGTCGTGCGCCTTGGCTTCGAGGATTCCCTCCTTCCGGCCTTCCTGTCGGCCCTTTGCTACGTAGCTGCGCGCGAACTCGCTCTGAAATTCATAACCGCTCTTCATCATCGCCTCCAACTTCCGCCTCGCCGCTGCGTTCAGCGAGGATAGCACCCGATCCCCGTAGACGGCCCGGCGCTCCTCATCGAGCCCGGCCGCCGCCGCGAAGAATGCCTCGCCGATCGCCTCCGCCGCCTCGCTTTGTCCGTGCGCCATCGCGGAGAGCACGGCGACCTCGGGCGCCGCCTTCGCCTGCTCGACGTCGGTGACGACCGGGACGCGCTGGGGCCCGAGCACCAGCGGCGTCAGCGTCCAGCCAGGGTGGCCGGTGTCGATCGGCCGCGCGCTCCACCGCGCTATCGCCGCGCCGATCGTCACGACCAGCAGCCGGGTTGGGCAGCGGTGCCGGGCGCGCGTCTGGGTGACGTACACCGGCCAGACGTAGGGCTTGTCCGGGTCCACGCCGAGCTGGACCTCGACCACGATGGCCATCGCGGGCTGCTGCTGCTCGCCGACCAGCAGCACAACGACGACGTCCGCGCGGCGATCGGAGGGCACGAGCTCGGTGAAATCGGAGGACTCGACGCGCGCCTCCGTGAAGGTCGGGACCGGATGGCCGAGCGCGTCGTGCAGCATCTCGGCGGCCAGCGTCGGCCGGTTCTTGAACAGCTCCACCAGGGCTTCATGGGTCACTGAGGGCATCGGGGCGTCTCTAGAGTGGTTGCGGTCATGCTGGATTGCGCGGCGCGCCAGGCTCGTGCCGTGGGGCCCGCAGGGGCCGAGCTGCGCTCTCCCACTCATGAATTCCGGGGAGCTCCTCGGATTCGTCACGGCGTGTGGCCAGCGCGTGCCCCGCGGCGGTCAGGGCACGGGGCGGCTGCACGTGGGGGCCCTCGGATACACGAGCGGAATCAGGCCGTTGCCGCCGGTGCTCAGGGAGGCGAGCGCGGAGCGGTTGGCTGGCGCATGGGCCACCGCCGTGGAGGGGGAGTGGTGGCCGCCACCCGCCATGGCGCCGCCACCCCTGAGTCGGCACTGTCACCGAGCTTTCTCGTCGTTTCGTGCCGGCATGGGGGGTGCTCAAGGTCGAACATCATGCCGACGCTCGAGCACAACGCCCTCGTCGAGATGTTCCGTGAGCACCCGGAGCTCGCGCCCCACTTGCTCGCGACGCTCTTCCACGTCGAGGTGCCGCCGCACGCCTCGGTCGCGGTGGTCGAGTCGTCGCTCGAGCAGCTCATCCCGGTGGAGTTCCGCGCTGACCTCGTGCTCGAGCTTCGAGAGACGAGCGGCACGCTCGTTCTGGCGATCGTCGTCGAGGTCCAGCGCGACGTGGACCCGGACAAGAAGTTCTCGTGGCCGACGTACGTGACGGTCGTACGCGCCAGGAAGCGCTGCGGCACGGTCGTCCTCGTGGTCGCACCGGACGCCGGCGTGGCCGCCTGGGCGGCGGAGACCATCGATCTCGGCCTGGGCCGCGGCAACGTCGAGCCGCTGGTGCTCGGTCCGGCCGTCGTCCCCGAGATCACCGACCCTGACGAGGCCGGGAAGGAGGCGGAGCTCGCCGTGCTCTCGGCGGTGGCGCACGGCAACGGGCCGAACGGGCTCACCGTGGTCCGGGCGGCGCTCGTTGCCCTTGGCCGGCTCGACCAGGAGCACGCCATGGTCTACTTTCAGGTCATCTGGAGCGGGTTGCGTGAGCCCATGCGGCGGGCTCTGGAGGCGTTGGTGATGGAACGGCAGATCGAAGGCGAGACGACTTTTCCGTTCGTGCGGGAGCTCATGGATCGCAGCAAGCTCGAGGGCAAGCTCGAAGGCAAGAGGGACACCCTGCTTCGGTTGCTCGCGCGGGCCGGGATCGTGCTCAGCGAGAGCGAGAGAGAGCGCGTCCAGGCATGCACGGACATGGCGACCCTCGACCGCTGGATCGATAACGTCCTTGGGGCGACGACGGCCATCGAAGTGCTCTCGTGACGGTTGGCCGATGCCGCCCGCCAGGCTGGCGATGAATCAGATGGGCTTTGCCCGCTGACCATCGCCAGGTCGATGGGCGCGCCCGGTCGCGGTCATGATGGCCGGCCCCTCTTGCAGCCGAGGCTGCATAAGGCATCTCACTGCGCCCGGGGCCAGGAGTGGGAGCACGGCCGCCGGTGTGCAGTGTCGGTGATCATCGCGTCCCGCGTCGGGCCGGTGAAGATCGCGGCCACGTGTTCGCTGGTGTTCACCGTTCACCGCTGGCGCCTGCGCCGATCTGGGCCGCGCTGGCCGGAGCCGCTGCTACCCCTCACAGCCGAGCGAGCCGTCCGTCTTCGAGCAATATCCAGGGGGATGAAGGTGCATACGCCTCGGTCCCGGCGATGGGCAGGCTTGGCGCATCCGTGAGCTGTTCGAGCCCCTCGTCGCGGAGTCGGATGCCACGTTCGGTGAGGCGGTAGACGAACGACTTCATCACCTCGCCAGGATTCGGGCCAGGCGCGCGCTCCACGAATGCGCTCGAATCGTGCCTCGCCCATTGGGACAGACGAGCTTCCAGGAACAGGTCGCCTGTACAGGTAATAATTCCTCGCAAGTCCAGTCCCGATTGCGACTTGTCGCAGAACACGGACACGTCAGTTTTGTAATCCTTTCCCGAGAGGATGGTCAGGATGAGCTCGTCGAATCGGCTGAGGCGCAGGGCGCCTTCCGTGGTCCTTCTCGGAAAGAAGCATGACAGAAGCTCCCACAAGGGGGCAAGCTCCGGGAACCCTTCGACACCAGCCATGCAGCTCTCGACGAAGGCCAAGGGATCCTCATCGGCGTAGCTTTCCCAGAGGCGAACGGCACGATCGTAGCGTTCCACTGGCCAAGGGCGCGACTCGACGAGACGATCCAGAAGAGCCTTGTCCAGATGGTCGGCCACCGAGGCGGAGCAGTTGAACCGCGGAACGATCGGCGGCTCTGGAGGACTTGTTCTTGTGCCGTACACAAACTCGAACTCGGCGACAATGATGTCACTGCATGCGATACCAATGTGCCTCAACCAGCTACAGGTCCTCCATAGGTTCACTCGTTCGTGGAGGCTCACTGATACCCACAAGACGACGGGCAGCTCCCAGCGAACATCCGTAGAGTAGAGCCGATCCCACTTTTCGCCAGAATCATCCCTATCGGAGTGGGCCTCAGAGAGGGACAACCACGTCTCGCGGAGCCGGTTATGTTCTGCGGCATCCCGACGGCTCGGTCCGATGACAAGACAGTCTGACGCGCGCACAACGTTGGTAGCACCGAGCTGAACCAGGCGGTCTGCTGTTGGCGGATCAAAGGCGACGTGCGTCGCATCAAGAAGCATAGGGACGTCCGTCATGCTCAATTAAACCCACACTCGTAGCATTCACTGTATTTGTAGGGCCGTTTATCCTGGCAATCTTCGCGGCAGTAATCACAAAGACTCCTGTGGCCAATCGGACGCGTGCACCGCCGCCCCATGTCCCTGCATTTCTCGTACATCTCGGTACATTCGTGAACTGGCGTGCACCCTGCCATTAACGCGGACGAGTCGCTGCCCACGTCTTCGCTTCCACCTTCGTCTTCTTCGCCGTTACTTGGGAAATCTCCCGCCCCTGCGGATTCTGTCGGGTATCCAGCACCCGCGCTTCCCGGCTCCACTGTGTCGCAAGTGTAGGACAAGTCGCATGCCGACACGAGCACCGCTGCGAGCCCGCCGCACGACACGAGCGCGCTCACCTTCTTCAAGCCGTCTCCCATGTTTTCCTCCCTTTCCGGATGCGCGCACCGTTCTCCCACTGGAAGGCGACGTCAACAGGTTGTCTACATCACGACGATGTCCATGCGGTAGTGCGTACGGATCTGGCGCGGTCGGCCGCATTCCGCGCGCGGGCTACTTGCTGGCCATTGCGAAGGCTGAGCGCTCCCGGTCGCGGCGGTGACGGTGAGTCCATTCGGCAGGCGAGGCTACCAGATGCCTCTCACTGCGCCCGCTGCCAGGGGGAGGAGTACGGCCGCCGGTAGTGCGGCACCGGGAACTGCTTGCTACCCTCGAGAACGCGCCGGCGCTTGGCTTCGGCGGCTTGCGTGGGGTTTCCTTCCTGGAACCGTGGGGTCGGATGGGGCTGGGGGCGGGGATGCGGCGGTGCGGCGGTGGCCGGCGCCGTTGGTGGTCTTGCCGTTCTGCTCGCGCTCGGCGCGGAGGCGCTCGAGGAGGACGGAGGCGGGCTCGTCGTTCGGGTCCTGGGGGACGAGCTCGCCGCGGAAGGCTTTCGCGAGGATGGCGCGGTCAATGCCATTCGCAAGCTCGGTCGCTCGCCCCGCAACCTCAGCAAGCGCTCGCGAACGGCTTATTATGGCATCTATGCGCTCGACGCAGCGGTCCTGTTCTGCCACTGGCGCCAGCGGCAGGGCTATGTTGACCATTCTGGTGAGACCTAGATCCTGATTCCCTACGCCATGCGTGAGCACCTGCGACTCGGCATAGCAGGCCGGCGAGTTCAACATGTGCTGCACAAAGAACGGGCGAGCACCGGACACGAGCTTCAGCACCGCAACATGCACCCACACATTGAAGATGCGATCGTAAGTATTAACACGAGCGATTCCGGTAGTGCCACCCTTGGTGTAGAGTATGTCACCGATCTCCGGTAAGCATCGTTCGGCGAGCTCTGCGTGAAGTTTCTCGCTGATGTACTTCACGTTCTTGAAGTCAATACCTTCCGGTCGGATGTTGCCTCCGGACAAGAACGGAACTCCGCTATCCTCGTACTTTGGGCTGTAATGAGGGCCGTCTTTGACGGACCATGCTAACTCGCCCAGAGTCGTCCAGCACCACCCTTCTGGCAGCTCCGGTAACTCGCTCGCATCCGCCGGCTCCGGCTCCTTATACCGCTCCTTCCACCGATCGTCCCCCGGCACCTTCCCCTTCGCCCGCATCTTGGCGAGCTCCGCTTCCTCCCACCGCCGCCGCCGCTCGGCGCGGATCCGCTTGAGCAGCTCCTCGGCCGGCTCCACGTCGGGGTTCTTCTCCCGCCAGTCTGCCGTGAGATCGCCGCGGAAGGCGGCTGCGAGCACGGACTGGCGGAAGCGCTCGAGGAGCGCGGGGATGGCGTCGAGCGCCTCCTTGGCGCGGCGGCTCTTGGTGGTGAGGTCTTCGAGCTTGGCGACGATGCGGCGCTGCTCAGCGGCCGGTGGCAGCAGAACGGGCATATCCAGCAACTGTGCTGTATTGACGCCGTCCCGTGTGGCTCCGTGGTTCACCTCATCAAGGTAATCACGAACGATCGAGGCCCCGCGTACATAGTACATGAATAGCTGCGGCATGTACGTTGCGTCCGCAAGGCGAAGCCTCATGATATGGTAATTAAACAGGCTGCCGTTTAACGCCCTGGGTACAATGCTCGCACGCCCAACGGATGCCATGCGCGAGAACAGGATGTCTCCCTCGCGCAACCTATATCTATCCAGGTCTTTCGCTTTGTCGGGGATTACATAGTTGGCCTTATCAAGGCAGACTCCGGAGTCCGTTAGGCACCCGATCGTCAGGACCGGCGTACCCTTGTTAACAAAGTCCTCGCGTCCCAGGTTGGTACCAAATGGTCCAGTCAGGACTGGCTGTTCGTCTGGTCGCGCGAGATCTGCTACTCGCGCGGTACACCAACCGGCGGGCATGTCATCGCCAATCACGTTTCCACTCCCAGCGCTGCCCGGAGGTTCTCGAGCTCCTCAGTCGCCAATCGCAGCTTCGCTAGGATCTCCGCCGCGATTTCCTCCGGTTCGGGCAGATCATCCGCCCCATGCACGCTCTCGTCCTTGAGCCACGCGATATCGAGGTTATCCCCCCGCCCCTTGATCTCCTCCCGGGTAAACTTCCGGAACCGCCCCTCCTCCCCCTGGTCCTTCCGCCGGCTCTTCCCGTACGGGTCGCTCCCAAACGCCTTCTCGAACTCCGAGAAGTGCTCCTGCCCGAGCGGCGTCCGCTTTCCAAACGACGGCATGTTCGCCCGCAAGTCATAGACCCACACCGCCTTGGTGTTCCCCTTATCCTTCCGCTCCTCCCCGCGCGTGAAGAACAGTACGTTGGTCTTCACCCCCTGCGCGTAAAAGATTCCCGTCGGCAGTCGCAGGATCGTGTGCAGATCGCACTTGTCCATTAAATCTGCCCGGATCTGCGCCCCGGTGTTCTCCTCGAAGAGCACATTGTCGGGCAGCACCACCGCGGCCCGCCCGCCCGGCTTCAGTCCTCGGTAGATGTGCTGCAAGAACGCGAGCTGCTTGTTCGACGTCGGATACGTGAAGTCCTTGCGCGACGGCAGCCCGCCCCCCTTCTTCGTCCCGAAGGGCGGATTCGTCAGGATCACATCTGCAGGAGCGAGCCGCTCGCCATCGGACGAGAGCGTGTCCCCGCGCAGCAGATTCCCCTCGATGTTGTGCAGCATCAGGTTCATCAGCGCCAGCCGGTGCGCGTCCTCCACCAGCTCGATCCCGTAGAAGGCCTTCTTCTTCTGAAACTCCTGGTCGCGCTGGCTCAGCTCATAGATCTTGTCATCCGCCCTGATGAACCGATCCGCCGCAATCAGAAACCCCGCCGTCCCCGCCGCCGGGTCCTGCACCAGCTCCCCCGCCTTCGGCTGGACCAGCTGCACCATGCAGTCGATGAGCGGCCGCGGCGTGAAGTACTGCCCTGCGCCCGACTTCTTCTCGCTCGCGTTCCGCTCGAGCAGATCCTCGTACATCTTGCCGAGGCCCTCCTCGCGCGCCGAGTACCAGTCGAGTCGCTCGATCTCCTTCACCAGCGTTCCGAGGTTCTTCGGTTGCTTGATCGACGTCTTGGCGTTGACGAAGATCGCCTGCACGCGCCCTGACGCCTCGGTGCCCAGGTGGAGCAGCGTGGCGCGGTAGAAGGTGAGCAGCCCGACACCATCTTTCGCAGCGAGGTCGTCCCAGCGATACCCCTTCGGGAGCTCCCTCTCCGTGCCCGTCTCCTTCGCCATCTTGAGGAAGAGCAGGTACGTCAGCTCGGTGAGGTATTCGTGGTAGGTGATGCCATCGTCCCGCAGGACGTGGCACAGATCCCAGAGCTTGCGGACGATATCGGCGGTCGTCATGGTCGGCGCGCTCTACCTACCATAGTCAGCCCGCCGCCTTCTCCCAGATCGCCTCCTTCAGGTCGCCCAGCACCTGCTCGAGCTGCCCGTCGAAGATCTTGTCGATCCGCTGGAAGCCGCCGTCGGCCTGGAACTGCCCGCGATCGAGCGCCGCCCGGTCCACGACCTCGTCCGCCTTGATCTGCTTGCCGATGCGCTCGAGCCACTTTCGCTGCACGGCCGTCCACGCGCGGCTCTGGCCGATCTTCGCCACCGCCCGGTCCACCCGCTCGCCATAAGGCACGAGCGGATCGCCGAGCGAAGCGCGCCGGATGAAGCCCATGACGGAGGCGGCGATGTCGGCGTTGGTCTTGTACCGCCACGCGGCCCGCAGCCCCGCCTCGCTGTAGCCGGCCCCGTCGAGCGCGAGCTTGAGCTCCCGGAGCTGCTCGCGGGTGAGGTCGCGCGGCCGCTGTGTGACGAGCATCAGCGCGGGGAGCGCGTTGCCGTGGTCGCGAAGATAGGCCGCGAAGCCTTCCAGGTAATCGTCCGGCCGCGCCAGCTTGCCGTGGCCGGGCCCCACCTCGATCACCCAGTCGGGGTGCTCCGAGACGATCAGCGGCCGGCCAGCCTCGATCTTCTTGTCGAGGAACGAGACGAGATACCCGTGCTGGGCGAAGAACTCCACCGCAGCCTCCGGCGTCCCCGCCTTGAGCAAGCGCGCGACCTCGGCCGGCGACATCCCTGCGATGTTCTCGAACCGGGAGAGGCGATCCCCCTTGAGCACCTGCCGCTTGCGCTGGAGCTTGGCGATGAGCTGCTCGAGCACCGCCGCCCGCGCCTCGGCGTCCTTCACCGTCCGGAGCTCGCCCACGAGCGCCTCGAACGAGAAGCTCACGTCGTTCACCACCGGCGTCATCGAGGTGAGCCGCTCGAAGTTCTCGTACAGCGCCACCGCGTCGAAGATGCGGAAGCTCGCCTTATCAATCTGCGGGCACAGGCGCGTGGCCCGGCCGAGCATCTGCTCGTACAGGATGCGGCTCTTGACCTGCCGCAGAAAGACGAGGTTGCAGATCGCCGGGACATCGACGCCGGTGGTCAGGAGATCCACGGTGACCACCACGTTGGGGAGGCGCTCGTTCTTGAAGTGCCGGATGAGCTGGAGCGGGCGATCGACGCTGGGGTGGCCGGTGATCTTGGCCACCGCCCCCTCGTCGATCCTGCCGTATTGAGCGGCGAACGCCGCCTCCAGGAACCTGACGACCAGATCGGCGTGAGCGTCGTTGACGCAGAAGATAAGGGTCTTCCCTGGGAGCGTGGGGTCGATGTGCCTGGCGAGCTCGGCGCACACGACCTCATTGAAGCTCTCGGTGATGACCTTGCTGTTGAATCCGTCGATGTCGATCTTCACCTCGTCCTTGACGTCGACGAGCTCCATGGCGGCGGTGCGCGGGTCGATGCGCCGCATCTTCTCGCCCTTCTTCCAGATCATCCCCTTCCTCGCGAGCTCGGTGACGATGGACACCGGCGGCTCGTGGTCGACGAGGCAACCGTCGATCACCGCCTCCCGGTACGAGTAGAGGAAGACCGGCTTGCCGAAGATCTCCGCGGTGTGCGCCGCGGGCGTGGCCGTGAGGCCGATCTTCACCGCGTCGAAGTGATCGAGGACGCGCCGGTACCTGGAGACGTAGTCGTCGAGGCTGCGGAAGCTCAGCTCGACGTCGCTCATCTCCTGGTCGAGCGTGTACCCGCGATGACATTCGTCGACGACGATGCAGTCGTACTGGTCGACCGGCGGCACGTCGCTCTTGTCGTTGTCGCCCTCCTCTTTCGGCGAGAGGACGCGCTTGACCATGCCCTGAATGGTCGCGACATGCAGCTTGGTGCCCGCGTCGGGCCGCACGTCGTCGAGACCCTTGATGTTGTAGATCTCCGCGAACGTCTGCAGGTTCTCGAGCCGCGCGTCCTTGAGCGCGTCCACCGTCTGCTCCCCGAGCGCGCTCCGGTCGACGAGGAAGAGCACGCGCCGGAATCGCTGGGCCTTGATCAGCCGGTAGACGAGCCCGATGGCGGTGCGCGTCTTCCCTGTCCCCGTGGCCATCGCCACGAGGCACGCCCGTTGCCCGTTCTCGATCGCCGCCTCCACGGCCCGGATGGCGCTGATCTGGTAGTCGCGCAGATCGAGGTAGCCCGTGGGCTCGCTCCCCAGCTTCGCGTGGGCGGCGTCGATGTCCTGCTTGAAGAGCGCGACGAGCCCCTCGGGCGTGTACCAGCCCTGGAGCGGGCGCGCGAGGTGGGCTGGCCGCCGCGCGTCGCGGAACCAGATACCGCTCTTGGTTTCGAGCTGCTTGAGATACGCCCGCCCGTTCGTGGCGAAGAGGAACGGCACTTTGTGCGCCCCACCCCACGGACCACCCGCGAACCTGGCGTCGCCCTCCACCTTGAAGCCGCGGCTATAACGCGTGGTCTGCTGCTTGAGCACGTTGGCCACGTCCACGCTCATCTTCTTGGCCTCGACGACGGCGAACGCCTCGAGCCCGACGAACAGCGCGTAGTCGACAGGGCCAGTCTCCGTCGGCCACTCGGCGATGGCGAGGTTCTTTCCCTTCTGCGGCCTCGTTCCCCGCCTGTAGTGAAGCTGCTCGGAGTCCGCTTCCCATCCGGCGTCGCGGAGCTGCTTGTCGATGAGCCGGCGGGTCGCGGCCTCGTCGAGGTGGATCGCCTGCGCTGCTTCCGCGGCGCGGTCGACAAAGGCTTGAACCTCTGCGGCGGGCGCAGCCGCGGCCTGGGCCTGGAGGGCGGCGAGCTCCGCGGCGAGCTGCGCCTTCTGGCGCTCGAAGGCCTCGACGTCCTTCGACCGCTTCTGCTCGGCCTCGGTGGCGAGCGCTTCCCAGAGCGCCCGGTCCTCGGCCTCCTTCCGGGCGCGCTCCTCGGCCGTGAGGCGCTTCCTTGCCTCCTCCTCGGCGGCGGCTCGGACGGCCTCGATGTCGACCTTGCTCCTGGCCAGCTCTCCGCGCAGCCGCTCGAGCTCGGCGGCGAGCGCGGCGTCTTCCTTCGCGGGATCCGGGGGCGGCACGAAGGGCCCGGGGTCGAACTTCCTGTTGTTCCCGAACGAGCGCTGGAACCAGACGGCGAGCTCGCGCGCCATCTTGAGCTGGTGAAGCGCCTCGTGATGGTCGCCGCGGAGCTCGTGGGTCGCCTTGTTTCCGGCGACGCGCAGATCGTGGAAGAGCTGCCGTGTCGTCGCGTCGAGCGCGCCCCGGTCGCGGAGCCGGCCGATCAGCGTGGCCTGGTTGTCTTCGGGCGACATGTAGAGCCCGAGGCGCGCGGCGGCGCGCTGAGCGAGGATCTCGCCGAACTGCCGCAGCTTCACCAGGCAGGTGTTCGGGTCCTCGGCGAAGTAGCGCTCCGCCTGCGTCCCGAGCACGACGAGGCGCGGGTCGTGGTGGGCGAGAAACGCGAAGTTGGGCGAGGCGGCAGGGGGCATGGGATCGAGCTCGCGCGTGGGTGGGGGGACCGTTCCATGGAACACCAGCCCGGGGTGCCGATGGAAGTGGAACGCCATCGTGCTGGGCGGTCTCGCGTAAGGAGCGGACGTTCAGGTGCGCGCGCGGTCGACGGGCACGTCGAGACGACGTCAAATCGTCGTGAAAACGCATGCAGCGGCGCGGGCGCGCGCCGTTGCCGGGCTGGGGACGTCGTTGATAAGGTGGGCTATCCATGACGCGCTTGCGCTTGCGGTCGGTCCTGTTGCGGTGCTGCCTTCTCGGCGCGTTGATCAGCGCCACGGGGCCCTCGCGCGCGGCGCCGCCGCCCGGGGGCTCGCCGCCGGCGGCCGCGGCGCTGCGCCAGAAGGCCCGGATCTCCTTCTTCTCGAAGCGGTGGGCGGACGCCGAGGCGAGCTTCGAGGCCGCCCTGGCGGCGCCCGACGCCGCCGGGATGACCGAGGTGCAGCAGGCCGAGGTCCTCGGGTATCTCGGGCTCTCCGAGCTGGAGCAGGGCAAGCACCGGGAGGCCGCCGAGCACCTGGGGGAGAGCCTCGAACACGATGCCGCCCTGAAGGAGCCGCTCGTCCGCCGGTTCACGGCCGGGTTCAACAAGGCGCTGGAGCACGTCGGAAGGATCTACGTGGCTGCCGCTCCGCCCGACGCCGAGGTTCTCCTGGACGACGAGCCGATCGGGACGGGAGCCACGGTCCTCGAGCTGTTCGTCGATCCGGGGAAACACACGCTCCGGGCCCGCCTGTCGGGATACGAGGAGCTCTCTCATCGGGTCGAGATCGCCGGCGGGGCGACGATCGGCGCGACGCTGACGCTGTCGCGCGTGGCCCCGGCGCCCCCGCGCACCCCCGAGCCAAGCGCGACGAAGCGCGGCCCGGTCGGACCGGCCGCGGCCCCGGCGCCTGGGCCCTGGGCGTCGTGGCCGGGAACACTGCGGATCGCGGGGATCGCCGTCACGACGGCCGCCATCTCCTCGGGGACTGTCTTCATGCTCCGGGCGAACGTCCTCGATCGAGACATCGACGAGCGCGGCGGCGGCCTCAACCGCGATCCAGCATCGACCTGGGACGCGTGTCGCCAGGTGCCGCAGCCCTCCGCCTGCCCCGAGCTCCACCGCTTGCGCGTCCAGCGCGACACGTCCCGCGTCCTCGGGGCCGCCCTTGTCGCGACGGGGGTCGTCGTTGGCGCTGCGACCGTGGTGTCCTTCTTCGCGGGCTCCTCGTCCCCGCGAGCGAAGGCGGCGCCGGCCGCCCTCCATGTCTTGCCGGTGACGACGGCCCAGCAGATCGGCGTTGTGGCGCTCGGGGCGTGGTGACCCCGCCACCTGTGACGCACCCCCCCCTCGCCAGCCGCCACTCTAGCTCGCTTCCTGCAGATGAGCTCCCTCGCGCTTGACGAGCTCTTCTTATCTCGGTGCGCCCGCCCCTGCTGCGACGAACAGGAGAAGCCCCCGCTCGCGAGGGCGTCGCGCCAGACAGCACTCAGGAACGCCACACTGAGGCTCTTTGCCCCGTGCGCACCGTAAGGCGCACGACGAACCGGAGGCGACGGCAGCGCTCGTGAAACATTCGAGCAATGCGACGAGGCGTAGCGCGTCTGTCATCGTCCGGAGGGGCCCTCTCGAGCACGTGCAGCCTCGAAGCTTGGCATGTCGAGTGCTCGTCGATCGTCCCGCTCCCTGTGTCGATCCGTACGGCGGACGACGAGCAGGGCTTGCGAAAATCGGATCGTGAACCCGGATCTCGATTGGACATAACGAGGGTCGCCTCGAGGTGTGCGGTCATTTCAGGTGCACCCAGGCCGACGCGTCCTGATGTGTCGGCCGCCTCGAGCGCATCCGTTTGAGGGTGGCGACGTACTCGTTCGCGACCCTGGAAATGCCTGATGACACCGTGTCCAGGCGGCCCGAAAGCAGGCCGTCTGGGCGCTCGCTCGCTCCCTTGTCTCCCCGGTCTCGATACGGCGGCAGGGGCGGGGCCCTCACCGGTTGAGCGAAGCGAGGTCCACCAGCGTGCCCGGCAACCCTATCGAGAGCGCCTGACGGTCACGCGGGGCGGTCTCGGCCTCGCCCCGCTTTTGACAGGAGGTATTCACATGGCATCGAAGAGAGCGTTATTGACGGCGATCAACAACTACGGTAGCGAGGACAACAACCTCCCGAGCTGCCTCGAGGATGCAGCCAAGTTCCGTTCGCTGCTGAGCGAGCGCTACGGCTTCAGTGAGTTCAAGGAGCTCTACGACGGCGACGCTACCGTCGCCAACGTGGAGGCGGGGCTCGCCTGGCTATTCGAGAATGTCGGCCCTGATGACCGGCTGGTCTTCTTCTACTCTGGCCATGGCTTTCAGCAGCCGCGTGGCGAGAACCTCGAAGAGTGCCTGGTCCTCGGCGACATGCAGTTCCTGTTCGACAACCGCCTGAGCGAGCTCAGCCAGACGGCCCCGCCTGGCGTGCTCACGGTGGTGCTCGATTCTTGTTTCTCCGGCGGGATGCAGAAGCAGGTCGCGATGGGCGGGCGCATCGAGCTCGTGCGCAGCAAGGCGTGGTCACCGCCGCCGGACGTGCAGCAGGAGCAAAAGAGCCTCATCGGCAGGCCGCTCGTCCCGCGGCCCTTCGGCAGCGTGCAGATCGCGAGCGACGCGGGCGTCAAGCGGCTGGTGCTGGGCCGGGAGGCGATCGCCGCGGGGAAGGCGGCCGCGCCGGGCGAAGGCGGTGGGGACGAGACCGATCAGCTCACCTTCAATGGACTGCTGCTCTCGGCCTGCTCCGAGAACGAGACGGCGGCGGCCTCGACCTCGGCGACCGAGGGCCTGTCGGCCTTCTCGTCCGCGCTGCAGCAAGTGCTCGGCGCTGCGGGCGACGAGCCGTCGATCGCCGAGGTGCACGAGGGCGTCCGCGCCAAGCTCCAGGAGATGGGGTTCCGGCAGACTCCGCTCTTGAAGGTGCCGGCGGAGCCGGCCGGCCTCGCTGAGTCGAGCTTCCTGACGCTGGCTCCTGGCGCAGCCGCCGCGCCGGCCGAGGCACCCGGCCAGCCCGCGAAGGGCGCCGCGAAGAGCGCCCAGCCCACGAGGACCACGGCCGGCAGCGCAGCGCCCGGCTCGCCGCCGAACGCCAGGCCGGCGACCGGTGGCGCCGCGATGTCGCCGACCACGCCGGCGGAGGGGCAGCCACGGCAGCCCCAGGCCGAGCCGACCCCCGCGGGCGCAACAGCAGCGCGGCCCGCGACGCAGCAGCAGCGCCCGGCCGAGGCAGCCCCTGAGGGCGCCACAGCGCGGCCCGCGACGCAGCAGCAGCGCCCGGCCGAGGCAGCGCCCGCGGGCGCGACAGGAGCGCGGCCCGCGACGCCGCCGGCCGCCGCGGCGGGCGGACAGCAGCGGCAGCAAGGTGCGACGTCCCAGGCGACAGGCACGGCGGCCGCACCACCGGTGAACACGGACAGGAGAGAACAGGAGGGCGCTTCGATGGATACCATGCAAATGAGCGAAGAGAAGTGGATAGGCCTTGCCGCCAGCGTCACCGCATCGCTCGTCCCGGAGGTGATCCGGGCGGTCCGGCGCAAGGACTTCGCGCCCGAAGCCGGGGCCGCGAACGGTGGGTACGCCGGCAACGGCGAGTTCGCAGGCGCGGAAGAGAAGTGGGTGGCGGCGCTCGCGCGGGTGGCTGTGCCAGCCGCGATCAGCGCGGTGCCGGGAATGATCAACGCAATCCGAGGCAAAGACGCCTCCTTCGAGCAGGCCTCGCCGGCCATCGCCGCGGGCGGGGCGCCGCGGCAGCAAGGCGCGACGTCCCAGGCGACAGGCGCCGGGGCGCCACAGGCCAACACGGGCATGAGAGCGCAGGCGGGAGCGCCGGCGGATGCCACGCAAATGAGTGAAGAGAAGTGGATAGGCCTCGCTGCCAGCGTCACCGCATCGCTCGTCCCCGAGGTGATCCGGGCGGTCCGGCGCAAGCAGTTCGCGCCCGAAGCGCCGGCCACGGACGGTGGGTACAACACCGGTGACGGCGAGTTCGCAGGCGCGGAAGAGAAGTGGGTGGCGGCGCTCGCGCGCGCGGCTGTGCCAGCCGCGATCAGCGCGGTGCCTGGCATGATCAGCGCGATCCGAGGCAAAGACGCCTCCTTCGAGCAGACCCCGCCGGCTGCGACCCGGCCGCCCGCTGGCGGCGCCGAAGGCGAAGAGAAGTGGCTGCCGCTCGCCATCGGGATCGCCACCTCGGTCGTTCCTGAGGTGATCCGGGCGGTCCGGCGCAAGGACTTCGCGCCCGAAGCCGGGGCCGCCAACGGTGTGTACGCCGGGAACGGCGATACCGCAGACGCCGAGGAGAAGTGGGTCGCGGCGCTGGCGCGGGCGGCTGTCCCGGCTGCGATCAGCGCGGTGCCTGGCATGATCAGCGCGATCCGAGGCAAAGACGTCTCCTTCGAGCTGGCGCCGCCGGGGGCGAGCCCGCTGCCCGCTGGCGGCGCCGAGGGCGAAGAGAAGTGGCTACCGCTCGCCATCGGGATCGCCACCTCGGTCGTTCCGGAGGTGATCCGGGCGGTCCGGCGCAAGGACCTCGCCCTCGGGTTCGGGGCCGCCGCCTGACGCACGGCCAACGCAGAAGAGATTTGGGTGGAGGCGCTCGCACGTGGGGTGGAATTTACAGGGCGGCGGGGAGACGGGGAGTGAGATCTCATGAATCTCCCCGTCTCCCCGCCTCCCTGTTCAATTTCTCGCTAAAAATGCCAACAAAATGAGAGGAGTTGTCAAGGGGGGGATCACCGTCGACGCGGCCGGCGGGGTATCCCCCGCGGAGGCCCGCGGCGCGTCACTTCGGCCTGAGCTCCGTGAGGACGAGCAGGTACTCCGGCGGGTTGTTCGGCGACAGCTTGGCGTACGGGTTCTCCTTGGTGGGGAAGCCGGTGAAGCGCTTCGTGCTGTACTCGCCCCAGGACGGGTTCTTGAAGAGCGGGATCACCGGCGCGTTCTGCGCATAGAGCATCTGCACCTCGTCGAGGATGCGCTTCTGCTCGGCTGACTCCGTCGCTGCCTCGAACTGCTGGAGCAGCTTGTCGGCCTCCTTGTCGCCGTAGCGGTGCCAGTTGCGCGCGCTCGCCTCGCCGACGGGCTTCACGAGCTCCGCGGACATGAGATCTCGGTAGTAGTTGTAGGGCGTCGGCTCGACGGTGGTCCACCCCATCGACATGTCGAACGTGCCCTTCTGGAGCGCCTCGAAGAACGCGCTGAAATCGTACGCCTTGAGCGAGGCGTCGATGCCGAGCTGCTTGAGGTTCTGCGTCATGATCTGGACCGCGCGGACCCAGTCGGACCAGCCGGTGACGACGTTGATCTCGAAGCGCATGGGCTTGCCGTCCTTCACCCGGATCCCGTCCGGGCCCGGCGCGTACCCGGCCTCGTCGAGGAGCTGCTTCGCCCTCGCCACGTCGAGCTTCACCCAGTCGCCCGCCGCCACGGCCTTCGGGTTGCGCCAGCGCTCGTAGGAGTCGTCGAGCCCCGTCGCGTCCGCCGGCTGGGTGTAGTCGTTGGACGCGATCTTCACGATCTGCGCCCGATCGATGCCCATGCTGATCGCCTTGCGCACGCGCACGTCGTCGAACGGCTTCTTCGTGCTGTTCGGGTAGAGCGTGGCCATGCCGCCGACGAGCGGGAACCAGTAATGGTGGTTCGCCGGGTCCTTGGCGACATAGACCTTCTCGATCTCGGGGACGAACGCGCCCGCCCAGTCGACCTCGCCGTTGATGATCGCCAGGTTTACCTGGTCGTTGCCCGGGTACGCCGGGAAGCGCAGCCCATCGACGGCCGGCTTCCCCTTCTGCCAGTAGTTCGGGTTCTTGCCGAGCTCGTACACCTGGTTCTGGAAGGTCTTGATCTCGGTGAACGGCCCCGTCGCCACGGGGTTCTCGTTCGCGTACGTGACCGGATCGGCGACGTCCTTCCATTTGTGCTCCGGCACGATCGGCTGGTGGCCGATGTAGCTGAGCCCCGGGACGTACGGCCGCTTCAACGCGAACTCGACCGTCGTGTCGTCCGTCGCCTTCACGGACTCGACGAACTTCCACACCCCCGAGAGGTCGAGCGCGGGGTGCTTCTTCAGGAGCTCGAACGTGAACACCACGTCCTTCGCCGAGAACGCTTGTCCATCCGACCACTGGACGCCGGAGCGGGTCGTCAAGGTGAGCCTCTTGTTCCCGTCGCTCCACGCGTATTTCGTGGCGAGCCACGGCGTGTACTCGCCCTTCATCGTGTTGAAGATGAGCATCGGCTCGTAGATGCCGGCGACCGTCGGGAACCGCACGCTCCCCTCGGCGAGCAGGGGGTTGAAGCTCCGCACCCAGGAAGCCTGCTGCTCCCTCGAGATCGTGACCATCGAGGCGCCCTTCGCCGCAGGCTTCGGCGCGGGCGCCGCCGACGCGTCCGGAGCGCCACGAGCCGCCTCGGCTTTCTCCTTGGAAGAACAGCCCGCTGCGGCGCTGGCGGAAAGCATCAGCGCCGATAGAAAGAAGATGCGACGCGACATAAGTCCAGTCTTCATGACAAGCCTCTCCGCGCGGGCGACGTCGGGTCCCCGCGACGCTCCATCCCCGTGACAGCGCGCGGCGCCGAAGCCCGGCAAACAAGGGACGACGGACGAGCGCGCGAGGTCCTCCACGCCGTGCTCGGCATGGCAAGGCGCACTTTACCGGTTAAGCCGTGTGGGTGTCAATGTGCAGATCTGGCAGGCGCCGCGCGCTCCGCCGCCGTCCGGCGAGGGACGCCTGGACTGGAACTGGACTGGAACTGGAACTGGAGCTGGATGTGGACGCCTGTCCGAGCGGGTCGCGCGCCCGCGCTCCCCGGACAGGCGAGCCCTCCGCCTTCATGCTTCATGTCGGAGAGAAGGCGCTGACTGAAAGTTAACCATGTTGACAAAGCGCCGTCGGAAAAGATAGATGTCGTAGTGTTGCCCTGAACTTGAAATCGATTCACTTCCCCTCTGCCAAGGAGCTCCTCCCATGAGATCGAATCCGCTGGTGAACAAGCCCTGGAGCGCTCATCTCGGCTCGGCGTTGGCGCTGATCGTCGCTCCCCTGGCGCTGGGCTGTGTGAGCGAGATGGGTGATGAGGACGAGGGGACCCTGGACGAGCCCGTCGGGGAGGCCCAGGCGGCGATCGGCTGGTCGGGGTACAGCTGGGGATGCGGCGGGAGCTGCGAGCTCAACCTGGGGACGGACGTCGACCGGACGTGTTTCCTCGCAGGCGTCTGGGGCAAGCTCGGAGCCAGCTCTCAGGCCGCGGTGCGCGTGCAGCGGTCCGGCGGGGACTGGATCCTCAACGTCGATGCCGCCAGCGGCCAGAACCTGGGCGCCAACGCCGTGTGCGTCAACACGGCGGAGAACAGGACGGCTCAATTCACCTGGACCTGGGGACCGGGGGAGGGCCTGCCGACGAGCCTGGGATTCGGCACGTCGTCACGGCGGTGCTTCCTCACGCAGGTGATCAGCGACGGCGCGTTCAGGTTCAACAACTGGATCACGGACTACGCGAGGGTGCGAAAGGATGCCTCGGGCGAGTGGTTCCTCGAGGGCGTCAGCACCACGGGCGTGGATACCCCGGTGACGGCCACGGTGAAGGCCATCTGCGTGGACGTGCCGCAAAACTACGGTGCATGGCAGTGGCTCGCCGGCAACAACCATCGCATCGATCCTCTGGCGAGCAATTCGGTCGGCGGGGTGGCGTGCGGCATGACAGGGCTGGGCGGGCCCTTCACGTCGAACAACTGGACCGATGGCGTCTGGCTCGAGTACAATCCAACGACGCTCGACTGGGAGCAGCACACCGTCAACAACAAGACGGCCTGGTCTCAGTGCGTCCGGTGACCGGCACGGCGGCGCCGCCGCCCCTGCATGTGCGGTCGTCTGCGGGGGCGAGCGTCCCCCGCGCCTCCACGCCCACGCGGCGGCTCGGCGTCTTCACGGCGCCTCTCGGACGCGCGCTGTGATGTAATGGGCCGTGTCCACCCCCCAGGGCAGCGGCTGCCCGGGGGATAACCCGCGGTGAGCCCTTGAGCGCCTCTCCTCCCAAAGCGACGATCGCCGTCCTCGAGCGGAACCGCGTCGTCGGCCAGCGCATCGCCCGCGCGATGTCCGCTGCCTCCGGCCTGCAGGACGTCCCCGTCGCCAGCGATCCCGCCGAGCTGCGCGCCCGGCTGTCCGAGCGACCCCTCCTGCTCGGCTGCGACGCCGCCGATCTCGACCTCGCGCTCGAGTGGGCGGCCGAGCGATACCCCAGCATGCACCTGCTCGTGTGGACCTCGGGCAGCACCGACGCGATCCTCCACGCCGCCCTGAAGGAGCCCCGCCTCTCCAGCATCGTCGGCTGGCCGAGCTTCGCCTCCATGCCGCGGCCCTGGGAGATCGCCCTCGCCGCCCGCCGCATCCTCAAGCCGCTCGCCCTGCCGCCTCGGCTCTCCGACCTGCTCTCCTGGGGCGCCACCATCGTGAAATGGCGCCCCCGCACGAGCGACGACCGCGACCGCACCGTCGCCGAGGTCGCGCACTGGGCCGAGCGCTCCGGCGCCCCCGCGCGGGTCGCCGAGCGGATCGCCGCCCTCGCGCACGAGCTGCTCATGAACGCCATGTATGACGCCCCCGTCGACCGCCGCGGCCGCCCCCGCTACGCGCACGACAGGCGGCGCGACCTCGTGCTCGAGGAGAACGAGATCCCCACCCTGCGCCTCGGCACCGACGGCGCGTACCTCGCCCTCCAGGCCCACGATCCGTTCGGCGGCCTCCGGCGACACCACGTCTTCGAGGGCATCACCCGCGGCCTGAGCGCCCGCGGCGCCGACTCGACCAGCGCCCCCGTGCTCGACACGTCGCGCGGCGGCGCCGGGCTCGGCATGCTCAAGATCTACGCGGCCGGCGCCGTGCTGGTCGTCGACGTCTCGCCCATGGCCTCGACCATGGTCACGTCCTTCTGGGACCTCGACGTCAACCCGCGCGAGTTCCGCTCGCTCCCGGCGTCCCTCCACTTCTTCGAGCGCTCCACGCCGGCGATGGAGACGCTGGAGCGGACCGGGTGGTGACGCCCGCGCTCGCCGCGCGCGGCGCAAGAGGACGACGAGCCGGCCGAGGCGGGCGCCATGGCTGAGATCGATCCGCTCCTCGCGCGGCAGCTCAGGCGCCTCGGGCTCGAGGACCTTGACGCGCCGCCCGACAGGGAGACCTGGCACAAGGTGGTCGCGCGCATCAGCGAGCACTACCGCCACGTCGCCGACGATCGGAGCCTGCTCACCCGCTCGCTCGACCTCTCCACGAACGAGATGGGCGCGCTGCACCGGCAGCTCCTGGCCGAGCGGGACCGCCTGCGCAGCGTCGTCGTGGCCATCGGGGACGCGCTGACCATCTTCCACGACGCCGCGAGCTCGCAGGTCGAGCCGTCGCGGCCGATCGAGGTCGGCTCGACGATCTCCACGGCCAAGCGGCGCTTCGCGTCGAAGCTCGGCGAGCTCTTCTCCCTGAGCAGCGCGGCGCCCGGCGGCGCGACCCAGGCCGCGCCTGGCAGCGCGACCCAGGCCCCCGCCGGCCAGGACGCCGCAGGCGCGAGCGGCTCGGACGAGGCCATCAACGAGGTCCGCGTCCAGCTCGTCGCGCTCGGGGACCGGCTGGTGCAGCTGCTCTACGACACGGCGGAGAAGGCGTCGCTGAAGAAGCAGCTCGAGGTCGCGCGCGCCGTCCAGCAGATGCTCGTGCCGAGCGAGGACGTCATCGAGCGGCCCTCCCTGCGGCTCGCCAGCCACTTCCAGCCCGCGGCGGAGTGCGGCGGCGACTGGTGGACGTTCCACGATCTGCCGGACGGCAGGCTGCTCACCGTCGTCGGCGACGTGACCGGGCACGGCATCTCGTCCGCGATCATCACGGGGGCGGCGAAGGCCGCCTGCGACGTCGTGCGCACGTTCGCGCGCGAGGCGATCAGCCCGGCGCAGCTGCTGCGGGTCATGAACTGCTCGATCTTCGAGGCGGGGCAGCAGAAGTTCCTGATGACCTGCGCGGCGTGCATCTTCGACCCCGGCGCCGGCTCGATGACCCTCGCGAACGCCGGGCACCCGTTCCCCTACCTGGTCAGGAACAACGCGATCCGGCAGCTCGCCGCGCAGGGCGAGCCGCTCGGCGCGGCGAGCTCGGCCGAGTACACGTCGAGCACCGTCGCCCTGGAGGGCGGCGACGCGCTCCTCTGGTTCACCGACGGCGTGACCGAGTGCGAGAACGAGTCGAGCGAGCAGTTCAGCGAGAAGCGGCTGCGATCGCTCTTCCAGAGCGTGGCCGCCTGCGCGCCCGAGGAGGCGAGGGACGCGATCGTCGCGGCGGTGTCCAGGTTCCGCGGCGAGCGCGCCCTCGACGACGACGTGACGCTCGTCGTGGCCCGCGTGTCGTGAGGATTTTGTAGAGGGCCAGGGGCGTACGAGCGAGCTCGACCGCCGCGTCATGACGCCCGCCCGTCGCGACACGACGCCCGTCGTCGCCCGCGTGCTGTAGTAGCCTGAGAGCGAGGAGATCCATGATCCTCGAGACCTTCCACTACGATCGGGACACCAAGAAGTGGTCCGTGCGGGTGCTGCCGGTGCTCGACAGCGAGCGGACGCTGGTGCTGGCGTTCGGGGCGCCGGAGCTCCTCGACGACCCCGGGGCGATCCGCGAGCTGCGGCGGGCGTACCCGCGGTCGCACATGGTGGGGTGCTCGAGCGCGGGGGAGATCGCGGGCACGTCGGTGCGCGACGGGACGCTGACGGTGGCGGTGGCGCGGTTCGAGCGGACGACGCTCGCGACGGCGCAGGTCGAGGTGGCGAGCGCGTCTGCGTCGTTCGCCGCGGGGCAGGCGCTGGCGCGCAAGCTGGAGCGGCCGGGGCTGCGCGGGGTGCTGGTGCTGTCGGAGGGGCTCGGGGTGAACGGCAGCCAGCTGGTGCGCGGGCTGAACGCGGTGCTGCCGGAGTCGGTGGTGGTGACCGGGGGCCTGTCCGGGGACGGGACGCAGTTCAAGCGGACGTGGGTGTGCGCGGGGGACGTGGTGCGCAGCGGGCTCGTGGCGGCCGTGGGGCTGTACGGCGAGCACGTGGTGATCCAGCACGGGTCCAAGGGGGGCTGGGACAAGTTCGGGCCGGAGCGCGTGGTGACGCGCTCGGAGGGCAACGTGCTCTACGAGGTCGACGGCCGCCCGGCGCTCTCGCTGTACAAGGAGTACCTCGGGGACAAGGCGGCGGAGCTGCCGGCGTCGGCGCTCCTGTTCCCGCTGGCGTTGCGCGCGACGGCGCAGGACGAGAAGGCGCTGGTGCGGACGGTGCTGGCGGTGGACCACGACGCGCAGTCGCTGACGTTCGCGGGGGACGTGCCGAGAGGGCACCTGGTGCAGCTGATGAAGGCGGACTTCGAGCGGCTGATCGGGGGCGCGGAGCTGGCGGCGAGGGCGGCGAGCGAGGCGGGAAGGGCGGGCGGGGACAGCGCGCTGGCGATCGCGATCAGCTGCGTGGGGCGCCGGATCGTGCTGGGCGACCGGACCGAGGAAGAGGTCGAGGCGGTGGCGGACGTGCTGCCGAAGGGCACGCAGGTGACGGGGTTCTATTCGTACGGGGAGATCTCGCCGTACGCGACCGGCCACTGCGACCTGCACAACCAGACCATGACCCTCACCGTGCTCTCCGAGGCGCCCACGCCGCTCGCCAGGAGCGAAGGCCCGCGGGAGCGAAGGCCGCGCGCCGCGAAGCGGGCGCCGGCCGTGGCGGCGCGCGTCGTCGCGCAGCCGGCCGGCGGGATGGCGGAGTTCGAGGAGCTCGAGATCGCGTCGGACTCGACGTTCACGTCCGAGACCTCCTTCGACGCGCCGGCGTCGGCGTCGAGCGCGACGCCGGGGCCGTCGCCGCTGTCGCCGGGGCGCGAGGGCGAGGAGCCGCGGCCGACCATCCGGGTGCCGCCGAACGGCCGCAGGGCGTCGCGCCCGCAAAGCGCCGAGCCCGCCTCGGGGCCGGTCTCGTCGGGGCACAGCCCCACCACCGTGGACCGGCCGCCGCCCGCCGCCTGGGCGCCCCGCGCCGCGCCGACGCGGAGCGTGCCGCCCGCCGGCGCCGCCGGCCGCCTCGACAGCCTCGCGTTCGATCGGCGCACGATCGGCGACGTCCTCGTCGTCCGGCTCGCCGGGCGCATGACCGAGGCGTTCAAGGGGGCGGCGCTCGCGCGGGAGCTCGAGGGCAAGGTCCTGCTCGACCTCGCCGGCGTCGAGCGGATCACGTCGTTCGGCGTCCGCGAGTGGCTCCAGATGATCCATGCGGCCCAGCCGCGCCTCCGCGCTCTCTACCTCGCGCGCTGCTCCGAGCCGGTCATCAACCAGCTCAGCATGATCCGGCGGTTCGCCGGCAACGGGCGGGTCGTCTCGTTCTATGCGCCGTACTGCTGCGAGTCGTGCGGCGCCCAGTTCGAGCGCCTCGTCGACTGCGCCCACGACGCGGCCTCGCTCGCCGAGGGCAAGCCGCCCGACGCGGTGTGCCCCCGCTGCGACGGCGCCGGCGCCTTCGACGACGACGCGGAGACGTATTTCGGGTTCGTCGCCCAGCACGGCGCCGGCGCGATCCCGCCGGAGGTGCGCGAGATCCTCCACGAGCTCGAGAGGGCCGACGAGCCCGCCGTCGGCGACGTGGTGGAGAAGTCCGTCGAGGGGCGCGTCACCCGCTTCAAGGTGGGCAGCAAGCTGACCGCGACGATCCGCTGGAGCCGCATCATCGACGGCCTCGAGGGCCAGGTCGTCTTCGATCTGAGCAACGTCCCCGCGGTCACCGCCGACGGCGCGGCGCGCTTCGAGTCGGCGCTCCGCAAGCTCGACGGCGCCGTCGAGGCGATCCGCATCGAGGGCTGTCCCCGGCTGCTCGCCGAGCGCACGGCGGGCCCCTCGTGGCCCGAGCTCGCGCGGATCGAGTCCGCGGTCGTCGAGGGCCGCTGCGCGTCCTGCAGCGCGACCCGGACGGTGCTCGTCGAGGTCGATCGGCACGCCCCCCTGCTCCGCGGCGGCCACGACCCGAGCGTCACCTGCAAGCGCTGCAACACGCCGCTCGCCTTCGACGGCTCCCGCTCGCTGCTCTACGTCCTCGGCGCCCACGCGACGCGCGCCCCCTCGGTCCCGCCGCCGCCCGCCCTGCCTGCGGCGAGCCCGCAGCAGCAGCCGGCCGCGGCGCCCGAGGCGCAGCAGCACGGCGCGGGCGCCGCCGCGCCGCAGCAGCGCGGCGCGGGCGGCAACGCGGCGTTCCTCGCGCTGCTCGGCGGGGTGGCGCTCGCGGCCGCCGGCTTCGCGGCGTGGCGCGGCGGCGTCGGCCCCGCCGCGCCAGGGGCCTCGGCGGGGCCCGCTGCTTCGGCAGCGCCCGCGGCCTCAGCGGCCTCGGCGGCCCCAGCGGCCTCGGCGGCCCCAGCGGCCTCGGCAGCACCCGCGGGGGAGGCGCGCGCGCCGGGGCCGCCCGCGAGCGGCCCCGGCACGGCGGGCTGGTCGGTCATGGACGACCTCCCGCCCGCGTGGGTGGAGCGGCCGTTCGTCGTCGAGGGCGAGAGCGTGCTCGTCGTCGGCCGCGGCGGCCCCGCGGCCAGCGAGTCGGGCGCGCTCGCGGCGGCGCGCAACGGCGCGATCGAGCGCCTCACGTCCGGCCTCGCCGCGGAGCTCGCGGGCTCTCCCGCGGCCGAGCTCCTCGTCGCGCAGCCGCCGGCCGAGGCCAGGGCGGCGCAGCGCGCGGAGATCGTCGAGCGCATCGCCGGGCGCTTCCTCGCGCAGGTCGGCGCGTTCGCGACGCCCGAGCGCGTGGACGCCGTCGTGCGGCGGGAAGGCGACGGCGTGCTCGCCTTTGCGCGGTACAGGCTGTCCCGGCAGAGCTTCGACGCGGCCGCGGAGCTCTACCGCCAGACGGCCACGTTCCAGGGGCTCACCGTGGCGCGCTTCTTCCCGCAGCTCGAGGCGCGGGTACGCACCTCCGGCGAGCTCGTCGTCGTCGCGGCGGAGCGCTCGCAGCGCGGCGCGGATCCAGGGATCGTCGCGGGGGACGTCGTGCTCTCGGTCAACGATCGCCCCGTCCATTCGGTCGAGATCTTCGGGAAGGCCGCGGCGGACGCGTGGGCGCGCGCGCCGGCCGGTGGTACGATGACCCTCCAGATCGAGTCGCGCGGTGAGCGCCGCAGCGTGAGCTTCGCGAAATCCCAGGCCGAAGGCCCTCGATGAGCACCATGACCGCCCGCCGCGCTCCTGGAGAAGTGACGCCGCCGGCCCGAGCGATGGAGGTGGTCGAATGACCGAGCGCCACGCCGCTGGCCCCATGAGCGTCGGCTCGCGCCACCCCACCACGCTCGGCAGGTACAGCCTGATCAAGAAGATCGGGATGGGCGGCATGGCCGAGATCTGGGTGGCCTCCGTCGCGGGCATCTCGGGCGTGAGGAAGATCTGCGTGGTCAAGCGCATCCTCCCGCACCTCGTCGACAGCCCCGAGTTCGTGCGGATGTTCCTCGACGAGGCGCGCATCGCCGCCACCCTGGACCACCCCAACCTCGTCCAGATGTACGACATCGAGGACGTCGACGGCGTGCCGGTCATCGCGATGGAGTACCTCCACGGCGAGGATCTCAGGACCGTCCGGAAGTCGCTCCGGTCGGCGAACCGGCGGATGCCGATCGAGCACGCGATCACCATCGCGGCGGGCATCGCGGCGGGGCTCCACTACGCGCACGAGAAGGTCGGCTTCGACGGCAAGCCGCTCGACATCGTCCACCGCGACGTGTCCCCGCACAACGTGATCGTCACCTACGACGGGGCCGTGAAGATCCTCGACTTCGGGATCGCGAAGGCGGCGAACCGCGTCAACGAGACGCGCGACGGCGCGCTCAAGGGCAAGGTCCCGTACATGTCGCCCGAGCAGTGCACGAGCGAGCACCTCGATCGCCGGAGCGACATCTACTCGGTCGGCCTCCTGCTCTACGAGATGTCGACGGGGAGCCGGATGTTCCGGCGCGGCGCCACCGAGTTCGAGCTGATGCGGGCGATCGTCGAGGACCCCGTGCTGCCGCCGAGCGAGGTCTGCGCCGACTACCCGCCGGGGCTGGAGCGCATCCTGCTCAAGTGCCTGGAGCGGGATCGGGAGAAGCGGTACGCGACCGCGAGGGATCTCCAGATCGACCTCGAGGCGTTCGCCCGGGAGGAGCGGCTCGCCACCTCGGCGCTCGCCCTGTCGTCGTTCATGTCGGAGCTGTTCGGCCAGCGCGTGGAGGTGTGGCGGGGCGCGCTCGCCTCGGGGGCGGACCTCGAATCGCACATCGTCGAGAAGCAGGAGGCGATACAGAACGAGGACTCCTTCGCGGGCGCGCTCGACGCCGTGGGCGGGGCGCCGCAGGCCGCCGAGACCGGCCGCCCGGGCGGGGTCGCCACGAAGCTCTCGGCGCCGCTCTTCGCGGCGTCGCGTCCCGACGCCGCGGGGGATCTGGACACGCCGCCGCGATCCAGGAGGCTCCCCGCGCTGTCGCTCGCGGACGCCGGCCCCGGGGCGGAGCCCGAGGGGGCGCACGGGCACGGGCCGCGGGCCCTCACGGTGACCAAGCGGAGGCTGGGCAGCCTGCTGATCGTCTCGCTGTCGGGGCGGATGACCGAGGAGCTCCAGGGCCTCGCGGTCGCGCGCGGCATCTCCGGCCGCGTGCTCTTCGATCTGGGCGGGGTGCAGCGGGTCACGTCGTTCGGCGTGCGCGAGTGGATGGCGATGCTGGCCGAGGTGTCGCGGAGCGCGTCCGAGATCTACATCGGCCGCTGCACCGAGCCGATCGTGAACCAGATCAGCATGATCCGCCGCTTCTTCGGGGACGGGCGCGTCGTGTCGTTCTACGGCCCGTACCGGTGCGAGCGCTGCGGCGCCGCCTTCGATCGGCTGTTCGACTGCGACAGGGACGCGCACCTCGTCAGGACGCACGAGCCGCCCGCGAGCCCCTGCCCGCGCTGCGGCGCGGCGGCGGTGTTCGACGACGACGCCGAGAGCTACTTCGCGTTCGCGGCGAGCCAAGCGGGGATCGATCTGCCGGCGGACGTGCGGGCGGCGCTCGACGAGCTCGCGCGGCTCGACGCGGGGACCCACGAGGCGATCGAGAAGACGGTCGACGAGCGCGGGACGCGCATCCGCGTGCGCTGCAAGCTCGACGCGCACGTGCGGTGGAAGCGCGCGCTCGACGGGATCGAGGGGGCGCTGGTGCTCGATCTCGCGGGCGCGGCGGGGGTGACGTCCGAGGGCGCGAGGGCGCTCGCGCTGTCGCTCCGCGCGCTGGGCGGCGAGGTGACGTCGATCCAGATCGAGGGCTGTCCCGTGGTGCTGCTCGAGCACCTCGCCTCCGAGAGCCCCCCGCTGCGAGCGGAGGTGGTCTCGGCGATCGTCGAGGGCACCTGCGAGCGGTGCAACGCGCCCCGGCAGACGCTGCTCGACGTGAACGAGGCCGCGCACGCCGCCCGCGAGGACCGGGAGCCGTACGTGCCGTGCAAGCGGTGCAACGCGCCGCTCGCGTTCCCGTGGCTCCGGCCGGCGCTGAGGCGCCTCGGCGCCGCGCCGGAGCCGACGCCCACGCTCGCCGGAGCGCCCGAGCCGGCGACGAAGCGCTCTGCCGCGGGGGGGCACGTGACGACGGCGGGGGCGGGCGCAGGGGCAGGGGCGCCCGCAGGCGCAGCGGCGGGGGCGGGCGCGGGCGCAGCGGCGCCGGCAGCGGCGCGCGCGGGCGCAGCGGCGCCGGCGGGGGCGTCTCCGCCTGCCGCGGCCGTCTCGGCGGCCCGTGGCTCCAGCTCGCGCGGGGTGCTCGCGGCGTTCGCGGCGGGAGCGCTGCTCGTCCTCGCCGTGGCCTTCGCCTACCAGGGCCGGGGACGCCCGCGCACCGCCGCCGGGGCGGACCCGCCGCCCGCGCCGAGCTCGGGGTGGCGCGCGGCGCCGCCGGCCGAGGAGAGCCCTCCGTGGATGGACCGGCCGTTCACCGCCGAGGGCGACGCGATCTTCGTGGTCGGCGAGGGCTCGGGCGCCAGCCGAGAGGCAGCGCTCGCGGTCGCGCGCGCCGACGCGATCTCCCGGCTCGCGAGCAACGTCGTGCCCGCGCTCGCGGGGTCGCAGGCCTACGGCTTCATCCAGGCGCACGGCGGCGGCGCGCGCCGCGCCGGCATGGCGGAGGCCGAGGCGAGCCGCTACCTGAAGCAGGTCGGCGCGTTCGCCACCCCCGAGCGCGTCGACGCGCGCTTCCAGGAGCGCGGCGGCGCGGTGGCGGCCGTCGCGCGCTACCGCATGCGCAAGGAGAGCTTCGACGCGGCCGTGCAGAGCTACCGGAGGACGGTCAGCGCGCTCGGGCTGACCGCGGCGCCCCTCTTTCCGCTGCTCGAAGGCGCGCTGAAGACGAGCGGAGACGCCGTCGTGGTCGCCGTGGAAGACCGCGGCCCCGCCGCGGCCGCGGGCGTCCGCGTCGGCGACGCGGTGGTCGCGATCAATGGCCGGCCGCTCGTCAGCTTTGAAGCGATGCGTCATGCGCTGCCGAGCGCGCAGGAGGGCGCCACCCTCGAGCTCACGCTCGAGTCGGGCGGCGCGCGGCGGACGATCGCGATCAAGAGGCCGAGCGGGGCGCGGGAAGGGGGCTGAGGCAGGGCGGGCCGCGCCGCCGTGGTGCGCTCCCGCGAGCGGCGCGGCGCGCGGTGAGGGCGTCCGCGACATCGCGCCGCGCCGGCACGCGAACGCCGCGCCGGCCAGCAGAGGGGCAGAGGAGCGTCGCTTCCTCGGCATCGGCTGTCCGGCCGGCGATCGGCTGCGCTATGCTGGCTGCCGCGGCGCGGCGCTCTCGGTCGGAGGTTTCGAACATGCGCGGCCTGGAAGAGATCGAAGGGCTGGAGGCCGGAACCCTGATCGCCGGCAAGTACCGCGTGGACCGGCTGCTCGACAAGGGCGCGATGGGCGCCGTCGTCGCCGCGACCCACGTCGATCTCGACGAGCTCCGGGCGATCAAGGTGCTGCTGCCGGCGACCGCGGCCGATCCGGAGATGTGCGGGCGCTTCCTGCAGGAGGCGCGGATCGCGTCGCGGCTCAGGAGCGAGCACGCGGTCAAGGTGCACGACGTCGGGCGGCTCGAGAACGGGCTGCCGTACATGGTGATGGAGTTCCTCGACGGCCGCGATCTCCGGGTCATCCGCAAGCAGCGGGGCCCGCTGCCGGTGGAGGAGGCGACGCTCTACGTCATCCAGGCGTGCGACGCGCTCGCGGAGGCGCACGCGCTCGGGCTCGTGCACCGCGACGTGAAGCCGGCCAACCTCTTCCTGACGCACACGCGCGAGGGGACGCCGTGCATCAAGGTGCTCGACTTCGGCGTCTCCAAGGTGTCGCAGGCGGCGCTCCTCGGCGTCGCCGAGATGCGGACGAGCACCGGCCAGATGCTGGGGACGCCCCACTACATGCCCCCCGAGCAGATGCGCGGGCAGCGCGACGTCGACGCGCGCGCGGACATCTGGGCGGTCGGGTCGCTCCTCTACGTGCTGCTCACCGGCCGGTATCCCATGCACGCGCGCTCCGTCCAGACGGTCTCGCTCGTGCTCGGGGGCAAGTTCGTGCCGCAGCTGCCGTCGAAGGTCTGCCGCGGGCTCTCGCCGGACATCGATCCGATCATCATGCGGTGCCTCGAGCGGGATCGCGACAGGCGCTGGCCCGACCTGGCGGAGCTCACGCTGGCGCTCCGTCCGTTCGCGCCGCCCGCAGCGCAGCCGCTCGTCGACCGCATCCAGCGCATCCTGCGCGGGAGCCTGCGCGACTCGCTGTCCGGGGTGCGCCCCGGCGTGGACGGCGTCGACGCGGGGGAGCGCGGCTCGATCCCCACCACCATGGGCTCCGGCCCATCCACCGGCGGCATGGCGATCGAGCTTCGCCCGGAGCTGCCACCTCCCGTGTTCCCCGCGGCTCCCGAGGAGGCGGATCCGGTGGAGCGGAGCGAGGCCATCACGGTGTCGGACCGCTCGCGCGCCCGGGAGGAGACCGACCTGGTGGAGCGGAACGAGGCCATCACGGTGTCGGACCGCTCGCGCGCCCCGGCGGAGGCGGATCCGGTGGAGCGGAGCGAGGCCGTCACGGTCTCGGAGCGCCCTCGCGCCCGGGCGGAGGCCAGCCCTGCGGAGCGGAGCGAGGCGGCGACGGTCTCGGACCGGCCGCAGCCCCGGGTGGAAGCCGGCCGTGTCGGGCTCGGCGCGGCCGGTTCAGCTCCGGAGAGGGCGCGCGTCGAGGAGGACGCCGACGAGACGACGCTCGCGGACACGCTCCGGCGGCTGCGCTCGCCCTTCAGGGCGGGCTTCGTCCTGGCGGCGGTGGCGGCGGCGATCGTCGTCGCGCTGCTGGCCAGCGGAACGCGGCCCGAGGAGCGGCCCGCGAGCGGGAGCCTCCCGAGCCCGGGCTCGCCCCCGGGGGGAAAGGGCGTTCCGGTCAGCGCTCCGCCCCGGTGACACCGGAGAGGGAGACTCCCGCCCTGCGGGCGCTCGGGGAGAGGCCCTCTCGGGACAGGCGGTGAGGTGGAGTCGACGTGTCGTGAGCGCGGAGCGGCGGGCCGCGCCGCGCGCGCGTCACTTGCCCTGCGAGATGACGCCGCAACCGATGCGGCCACCGGCGTTTCCGGCGGGCTGGCCGCCGTCATCCGCCTTCTCGTGGACGATGATGGCGCGGCCGAGGAAGGTGTTCGGAGCGCCCTGCTTGAGATTCGCGCCCGCGGCGATGATCTCATGGGTGCCGGTCCCATCGGCCTTGACCTCGATATTGCCGAGATCGCCGAGGTGGCGAGCCGCGGCGTCGGGGAGGCCGTGCGGGTGGTTCTCGGGGTTGTAGTGCGCGCCCGCGCTCTTCGCGTCCGGCGCGCTGCAATCGCCGGTCTCGTGCACGTGGACGGCGATCTTGCCCTTGGGAGCGCCCGAGACCTGGACGGCGACCTTCACGCCGCCCTCGACCTCGGTGAAGGTCGCCGTGCCCTTGAGCTTCGACTTGGTCCGCGCCTCGATGGGCACTGAGACGCTCACCGGCGGTGCAGGCGGCGCGGCCGGCGGCGCAGCGGCCTCCGGCGCCGCGGCGCCCGCCGGCGGGCTGGCCTCGGGCGCCACGGCCGCGGGCGCCGCGGGCGTCTCCGGCGCAGGCTGCGGCTGGGCGGGGACGTCGGGGACCGCAGGGGCCGGCTCGGGCGCGCCGCCACAAGCGGTGGCGCCCAGGACGAACGAGGCGAGCAGCGAGAGACGATAGGCCGGTTTCATCACAGCGGAGACCTCCAGGTTCGTGAAGCGTTGGACCTCCGCCGTCTCGTAGAGCGGTCCTGGCGAGCGATCAATCGGCGAACCCGACATTCGTCAGGTGCGCCGGCTTGAGGCGCGCCGGCGCGCGGCCAGCGCCGCTCGCGCCGGCCCTCGGCGCCATGGGCAGCGCGCGCCCGACCCTTCGACAGCGACGAGCGAGGCGCGGAGTCCGCCGCCGCGCCTCGCCGAGCTCAGCGGCGCGCGCTCACTGCGCGGGCGGGCAGCCGATGGGCCCGGTGCCGATCACGACGTCATCGATCCACATCGAGCGGGCGGAATCCGCCTGATAGGACTCCCAGCCGAGGGCGATGCTGTCGAACGCCGGCGCCTTCCACGTGTAGTTCGCCTCGTTGTTGGCGCAGCCCTGGCCGGTCCCGGACACCTTGAGATCGGGCAACTCCGCGCCATTGAGCCAGAAGCGCATCTCGTTCTTCGGCCCGTCGAAGCTGAACTCGACGCAGGTCCATGCGCCGGTCGGGACCACCGTCGTCTCCTCCGCGTGGTGCCAGCAGTCCGTCTGCGGTCCGGTCTTCGGGTCGCTCCAGTACCCGGGCGTATCGTAGTTCGCCATGAGCTGGCTGCCCGCCGTGACCGGGTGCTGCCCGCCGTAGCGATACTGTGCCGCGTAGGGCATTCCCTCGAAATCGCTGCCAGGAATGGTCCCCGAACCGTCGATGATGGTCCAGTGCACATCCCCCGTCGGCGCAGCCTCGAGGAAGAACATCATGCGACCATGGATGACGTTCGCCTCGGTGGGCAGGGCGTCGGCGTCCGTGAACTTGATCATGGCCGACTTGTAGTTGCTGTCTCCCGTGCTCGCGGGCGTGGTCACCTTGATGGACTTGGCGCCGCTGTAATGCTTCGTCGTGTCGACCGACACGGTGGAGCCCGCCATGGCCGTGTAGACCGTCCACGCGCCCAGCTTCTCGCCGTTCGCGCCCTGGCCCTCGTACGACTCGAAGTCGTCGCAGAGCAGCGCCGCGCAGGCCGAGCCGCCGCCGTTCCCCCCGCCCTCGCCGGCGCCGCCGCCGCCCGTGGCGCCGCTGCTGGTGGTGGTGGCGCCGCCGCCCTCGCCAGCGCCGCCGCCGCCGGTGGCGCCGCCGCTGGTGGCGCCGCCGCCCGTGCCGGTGGTCGAGGACGACGCCGACGTCGTGCCACCATCGTCATCCGAGCACGCAGTCGCGCCCGCCGCAAAGGTCGCGAGCAGGCCAAGCAAAGTAACGCTAACTCGAAGCTTCATGTTCGTTTCCATCCTCCGCTGCGACTATTGCACGAGGTCATCGCGTGGTTCAAGAACGAACGTTTTCGGCGGATCGCACGATCCAGGCGCTCGAACTCGAATGGCCCCGGCGGTGCGGGGCAACACGAAAAGGCCCGGGAGCAGCCTTGAACAGCCAGCCTATCGGGCCGGGAGCGAGCGTGAACGTTCAACCGCCGTCCTCCCCGCTACCCTCTGCGCCTGCGCCCGCCAACATCGCCTCCGGCGAGATCGCATAGAGCCTCTCCTCTCCCTGCTTTCCCCGGATCCGCACCAGCGCGGGCATCGCTTCTCCCGGGCTCCCGGCCGCGGTGAACGTCGCCTCATCCATCAGCAGGCCGCCGGCCCTCGCCTGCGCCTGAATCCGAAACGCGGTGTTCACACGATCGCCGATGATGGTGAACTCCCGCCTGCCGCTCGACCCGATGCTCGCCAGCAGGACGGGCCCTGTCGAGAGCCCGAGCCGCGTCGGGAAGGCGGGCCGGCCCTGCGAGCGCTGGTGTTCGTTGAAGGCCGCGATGCTCCGCTGGATCCGCTGCGCCGCCGCGAGCGCGTCACTCGCGCCCCGGAAGAACGCGAGCATGCCGTCGCCAACGTACTTGTCGACCTCGCCCGCGTGGTCGTAGACGATCTGCGCCACCGTGGCCATGTAGAGGCTGAGATCCGCGATCAGCGGCCCAGGCTCCTCGCTCTCCGAGAGCCGCACGAACTCCTCGATGTCGCTGACCAGCACCGTCAGCACCTCGCGCGCCGGCGGGCTCGGCCGGTTCGACGACACGCTCTCCTCGATGCTCTCCCACGCCCGGTCGGACAGGTAACCACGCAGCGCCGCCTGCATCTGGCGCACCTGCGCGTAGCGCTCCTCGAGCTCCCTCCGCTGCCGCTCGAGCTCCCGGCGCTGCCGGTGCAAGAGCAGCTGCGTCCCCACCCTGGCCAGCACCTCGCGCAGCTCGAACGGCTTCGTGACGTAATCGACGCCGCCCGCGTCGAACGCCATCACCTTGTCGCCGATGCCGGTCATCGCGCTCAGGAAGATGACCGGGATGTCCGCCGTCCCGGGATCCCCCTTGAGCCGGCGGCACACCTCGTAGCCGTCCATGTGGGGCATGCTCACGTCGAGCAGGATGAGGTCCGGAGGCGCCGCCGCCGCCGACATCAGCGCCATCGCGCCGCTGATCGCCGCCCGCACCTCGTAGCCCTGCGCCGTCAGCATCGAGGTCAGGAGCGACAGGTTCGCCGGCATGTCGTCCACGATCAGGATGCTCGGGGGCTCTTCCCTGGGGCGCTCCGGCCGCGCGCCCGGGGCCGCTCCGCGGGGGGCTGGCTTTGCGTCGGTGTCCGTCATGACGGCTCCTCCTCGTCGGCGCTCGATAGCGCCAAGATGCTGTCGAAGCGATACCCCCGCGCGAGCTCGGCCACAGCCCCCGCGAGATCCGCGTCCTCCGGCCGGAACCGATCGAGCGTCGCCTGGACGGCCTTCGCGTCGAGCCGCGTCGCCGCCCGCCGGAGGTCCTTGCGGAGCGCGGCGGGCAGCCCGGCCGCCGCCCGGGCGAGGTCGACCGCCGGCGCCCCCTGGGCAGCGCCGGGCTCGGCGGCGCGCTCCTCGTACTCGAAGCGGGCCCCGAGGTGCTTCGTCAGGAGGCCGAGGATGTCCGCGTCGCGGAACGGCTTGCTCACGAAGTCGTCGCACCCCGCCTCCGCCGCGAGCGCACGGTTCTGCTCGAACGCGCTCGCGGTCATCGCCACGACGACCGCCTCGTGCCCCCGCGCGCTCGCCTTGATGCGGCTCGCCGCCTCGTAGCCGTCGAGCAGCGGCATGCGGAGGTCGAGCAGGACGAGGTGCGGCGCCCACGTCTCCCACTGCGCCACGGCGCCGAGCCCGTTGGTCGCGCTGCGCGCCTCGACGCCCACCGAGTCGAGCAGCTTGAGCAGGCAGTGGCGCACGTCCCACCGGTCGTCGACCACGAGCACGCGGTACCTCGGCTGGCCCGGCGAGAGGCCCACGGCCCGGAGTGCCCGCGGCGTCGCGCCGCCGGCGCGCGCGTCGGGCGCGTCGGCCAGCGACAGGCGCACGTCGAAACGGAGCGTCGTCCCGCGGCCGACCTGGCTCTCCACCCGGATGTCGCCCCCCATCATCCGCACGATGCGCCGGCTGATGTGCAGGCCGAGGCCCGTGCCCTCGCGCGACTGCCGCCCGGTCGCGGTCTGCGCGAACGCCTCGAAGAGCTCCGCGAGCTCCGCCTTGGCCATGCCCCGGCCGGTGTCCGTCACCTCGAACGACACCCGCACCCGCCCCGCCGCCGCGCCGTCGTGCGCGCCTGTCGCGCGCCGCGCCGAGGCGCGCAGCGTGACCGACCCGCGCGGCGTGAACTTCAGCGCGTTGCCGAGCAGGTTGATCAGCACCTGCCGCAGCTTCCCTTCATCGCCGTGGACGTGCCGCGGCACGTCCTGCGCCCGCTCGACCCTGAGCGTGAGGCCCCGCTTCTGGGCCTCGACCGCGAACATCTCCGAGAGCCCCGAGAGCGTGTCGTGGAGGTCGAACTCGGCGTCGACGAGCGTCATGCGGCCGGCCTCGATCTTCGCCATCTCGAGGATGTCGTTGACGAGGCCGAGCAGGTGCTCGCCGCTCTTGCAGATGACCGCGAGGTTCTCGCGGTGCCGGTCGGCGAGCGAGGGGTCGCGCTCCACGAGCTGCGCGAAGCCGAGGATCGAGTTGAGCGGGGTCCTGAGCTCGTGGCTCATGTTGGCGAGGAACGCGCTCTTCGACCGGCTCGCGGTCACGGCCTCCTCCCTCGCCCTGCGCGCCTCCTCCTCGGCCCGCCGCGCCTCGGCGAGCTCCTCGCAGAGCCGCAGCGAAGCGGCGCGGCTCACCGCGAGCTCCTGCGCCTTCCGCTCGAGCTCGAGCTCGCGGGCGTGGAGCCGCCGGCGGAGCGCCCAGAGGGCGACCAGAAGGAGGGTCCCGACGACCACGGAGGCGGAGATCCCGACGACCTGCATGCGATGTGCCCCACCCGCCTCCTGCGCGGCGGGAAAGACCGGAGCGCCGATCCCGTCGGAAGGCACCGATCAGGTTACAGGAGTTCGGGGCAGCCCGTGGGGGCCCGATCGGGCGCGCCGCGCGGCTTTGGGCGGCGGAGCGGCGCGCTCGTCAGGCAGACCACGGAATCGACGGAGCCGCGCCGCGGCAGCGCGACGCGGCGGTCGGTTCTCCCCAGCGCGTTCACGCGCTATGGCGCGCCGCCGTCCGGCTTCGCTCGCCGCGGGGGTGTGACAACCTCATCGGTCGGCGGCGGGGCGGCGTCTCCGCGCGGCGGCGGGGCGGCGTCTCCGCGCGGCGGCGGGGCGGCGTCTCCGCGCGGCGGCGCCTCGCTGTCTGCCTGCGCCGGCGGCCGCCTGGGCGCGAGCGCGGGCTGGCGGAGGCCGCGCAGCGAGGCGAGCCGATCGACGAGGACGCCGGCCTCCTCGGCCGACAGCTTGACGCGCGCGTGGAGCGCCTTGCCCTCGGCCGCGATCGCGATGCGCTCGAGCACGGCGCCGAAGCCGATGAGCCGCGTCGCGAAGTCCGCCGCGCGCGTGTCTCGCGCCGCGCGCAGCTCCGCGCCGAGCGCGGCGCAGGGGGCCTCCGCGTCGCAGAGCACGGCGGCGTGGACGGCGATCTCCGGGCCGAGCGCGACGCTGGCGCCGCCGGAGAGCAGGGACGCCGCGGGCGATCGGCTGGAGCCGCTCAGCGCGAGCTCGCGCCCGATCTCGGCGCGCTGCTCGGGCGTGAGCACCACCGTGACGCGCGCCGCCCCCTCGCCCACGGCGCGGGCGATGTCGTCGTGCGCGGCGCTCGCGCCGACGCTCCCTCCAACGTTCCCGCCGCGGCCTTCGGCGGCGTCGATCATGGCGCGCAGGTACGCGCCCCCGCCGAGCAGGATCGGCCCCCCGGGGCGCACGGCGATCTCGCCGTGGCCCTCGGCGCTCGAGTCCCGCACCGCGCGGAAGCTGCCGATCCCGGAGACGACCGGCCGCCCGCCGCGGGCCTCGATGACCTTGGAGGCGCACGCGAGCAGCGCCTCGTCCTGCACGGCGCCGGCCGCGACCAGCCCGAAGTCGCCGCCCTCGCCCGCCGCCGGGATGGCGATCGCGACCTCGGTCAACGCGGCCACCGGGTCGAAGCCGCACACGTCGCGCACCTTGCCGAGCCCCGGGATCTCGCGCTCCTCGCGCAGGAACGAGGCGAACGCGGGAGAGGCGCGCAGGGCCGGGAGATCGAGCGTCGCGACGAGCATCGCGCCGGCGGGCACGGCGTCGAGCGCGCGCGGCGCCGCGGGGGGGCTCTCCCGCCGGCGGCCGAGGAGCCAGGCGACGCCGCCGCCGAGCAGGACCCCGACGAGCAGGAGGACGAGGCCGTCTCTGGTCCGCGGCTGCACGCGCGACCCGTTAGCACACGGCCGCGGCGGACGCCCCGGCGGGCGCGTCGCGCGCGTCCCGGCGGGGCGGAGCATGGCGCTGCGCAAGGGCGCGCCCTTGCGCGGCGGCTACACGCCCTTGCGCGGCGGCGACCAGAGCGTCCCGCGGACGAGATCGAACACGGGCACGGTCACGTTGAAATTCCAGCGCTTCATGAGCCGGGGGTCATGGTGCCTGCGGTGGTGCTCGCGGAGCCGCGCGAGCCCCGGGATCCGGTACACCGGGCTGTCCGCCGGCAGGTGATACGCGAGGTGCAGCCACTCGTAGCTGACGAAGAACACCATCGCCGTCGCGAGGCCGAGCAGCGCCGCGTCCAGCGAGAACAGCGCGCCCGCCGCCGCGGCGAGCGGCAGCAGCGAGGCGAGGACGAGGAGCGCCGAGGTCGGCGGCGTCAGCACCAGCCAGAGCTCGCGGGCGCTCCGCAGCGCCATGTCGTCGGCGGTGAAGGCGAGGTGGTGCTCGCGCTCGTGCCGCTCGCACAGCGCGCCGAGCAGCGGCGCCCGCCGGTGCAGCACCGACCTGTGCGCCCACCACTCGAAGGCGAAGCCGAGCAGCAGGGTCGCCGGCACCGCGACGAGCTCGACGGCATCGACGGCGTCGAGGAGGCGCACCGCCGCCGCGAGCACGAGCGCGCCGAGCAGCGTGGGCGCCGCGAGGTGGAGCGCCGGGCGGTACCCGCGCGGGATCCGCGCCGCGATCTCCGCGCGCCGCCGCGACCGCGGCGAGGCCGGCCCGTTCACGAGCATCGGAAACTATGAATTCCAAAAAAACAGAACGCAAGCGCGGGCGAGGCCGCCGGCGAGGGGGCGTGCTCAGCTTTCCTGGCGTTCTTCCTTCTGTTCCGCCTGTTTCGCGCCGTCCCCGGGCGCGCCGCCGTCCGTCGCTGGCGCTTCCCGCTCGAACAGCCCGCCGATCGCCTCGCCGATGCGGCCGATCTTCGCGGCGAGCAGCACGACGATGAGCAGGAAAGCCGTCAGGGCGATCTCGTTGTGGGAAGCGCCGAGCACCATGCATCGACGTCTACCACGCGGCGCACACAGCGGGGGGCGACGCGCGGCGACGTCGACCTCGCGCTCGCGTCGCGGAGGCGATGTCGGCCGGGCGCTCCCAGCGCGGCAGGGGTGGAGACCTCGCCGCGCCGGCGGGCGGTCGTGGAGGGAGCTGCGCTGCGCGGCGGGAACGCGAGCGGGCCGCGATCGCGTTTGACAGCCCGCCGACGACCGTCGAGAGTCCAGTCGATGCGGGCCCCTGGGCGCTGCTCCGCCGGGCCGCCGCCACAAGATGACCGCCGTGTCCGAGCCCCGCGACGACTACGAAGCAGTGCAGGCGCGCCCGCGCGAAGGCGCCATCCTGCTGGCCGACGCGTCGGCGGACGGGGAGGCGATCGGCGCGGCGCTGCGGGGCCGGGGCTTCGAGGTGATCGCGGCGCCCATCGCCGAGCTCGAGGCGCGCCTCGCGAGCGACGCGCCGCGCGTCGTGATCGTCGACATCGACGAGCCCGGCGCGATCGAGGCGCTCGAGCGCCTCTACCTGCGGCCGGGCGGCGTCGCCGCGTCCGTGCTCCTCGTGGGGGATCCGGTCCGCTCGGCGGAGCTCGATCCCCAGCTCTTCGGGCAGGTGTTCGAGCGCCCGGTCGACACCGCCGAGCTCGCCGCGCACGTGAGCGCGGTCGCGGAGCCCGGGCGGTTCCGCGGGGAGCACGCCGTCGAGGCGCGCCTCGCGGCCGGCCTTCCGGGGCCGCTCGACAACGACGTCCCGTCGAACCCGGACTTCTCGAGCGATCTCGACCCGCTCGACGTCGGCTCGGTGCTGCCGCCCCCGGAGGAGGACGGCGACGAGGTCGGTCCGCGCCTCCTGCCGGCGCGGATCAGCCCGGAGCTCGAGGAGATCCTCGTCGCCGCCGAGCAGCGGGTCACGGCGAAGGCGCACCCGTCGAGCATCCCGGCGGCCGAGGAGGAGGTCGACCTGATGCTGTCGCCGGAGCTGCTCTCCGCGCTCGACGAGCCCCTGGATCCGGAGGAGGACGAGCCGCGGACCGGCGCGAGCGCGGCCGTCGCCCCGGTGCCCACCGGGTTGCCCTCGCAGCCGAGGACGAGCTCCGAGCCGTACGGCGTCGCGCCCGCTCCGCAGCCGGCGGCCACCCGCGCCGAGCACACAGGGCCCGGCGACTCCCTCGTCGAGCTCGCGGAGCCGGGCGACGAGCACGAGGACGACCGCGCCTCCGAGCCCGCGTTCGACGGGGCGCACGCGACGAAGCGCGCAGGCCCCGAGCTCGCGGCGCTCTCGCTCGGCAGGGAGGCGCACCTGCACGGCAGGGAGGAGCGCGATCACGGCGGTCCCGCGCGCCGGAGCGGCGGCCGCGACGCCGCGCCGCCGACCCCGCGCGACGCGGGCCGGCCCTACGCCTTCGCGTCGCCGCCGCCGCGCCCCGAGCCCGCGTGGGATCGGTCGCCATCGCCCGCGCCGCGAGAGGAGCCCGCGTGGGACCGCGCCGGCCCTGCGCGCGGCGGCGAGGACGTCGACTGGGCGCGCGCTCCGTCGGGCCGCGTCGAGCCGAGCCTGCGCCAGCGCATCACCGAGCCGCCGCCGCCCCGGTCGCGCGAGGCCCGCGACGCCCGCGCGCCTGGCTTTCCGTCGCCGCCGTCTCCGGGCGTCGCGTTCGTTTCGCCTCCCTCGGTCGAGGTGAGGACCGCGCTGTTGCCGTCGGTCGGAAGGGCCGAGCCCGAGCCGCTGCCGCCCGTGCCGTCCCCGGCCCGCTCCGCCCCGGCGGGGCGCGCCGCGGCGCCTCCTGGCGGGCCCGTCCCGGCGAGCGCGGGCGCCGGCTCGCTCGGGCGCGGCCTCCTGGCGCCGAGCCCGCCTGCCGCGCCGAGCACGGCCGCGTTCGGCCGCGGGCCCCTGCCAGCTCCGCCGTCCATGGCCATCTCCGGCGCGGCCCTGCGTGGGCCCGCGCCGCCTGCGCTGCCGCTCGTGCCGCCCGCGCCCGCCACGGTCACCGCGGCCGGGCTCGGCCGCGCCATGGCGCTTGAGCCGATCGACGAGGCGCCGAGCTCCGGCGGGGCCTCGTCGGCCACGGTGCTCGGCCCGGGCGACGCGCCGCGCGCGCTGGCCCGCGCGGTGGGCAGCCGCTCCTCCGGCGCCCTCGCGATCACGACCGAGGAGGGCGCGCGGCGCATCGTCCTGCACGAGGGCGATCTCGTCACCGCCGGCTCGAGCATCCCCGAGGAGACGCTGCTCGCCTTCCTGGTCGGGCGCGGCGACCTCGAGCGCGAGGTCGCGGCGCGGCTCGCGGGCAAGCTCCCCGCCTCGGGCCGGCACGCCGGCGCGGCGCTCATCGCGCACGGCCACCTCGGCCAGGACGACCTCTGGCCGGTGCTGCGCGCGCACGCCGAGTGGGTCATCGGCCACGTCGTGCTCGTCGAGGCCGGCACGTGCGACCTCGAGCCCGAGCCGCCGGGCCGCCTCAAGGCGGAGCCGAACGTCTTCGGCGGCGCCACCGGCGCCGAGGTCTTCGTCGAGACGATCCGCCGCGTGATCGCCCCCGAGGTCGCCCTGCGCCGCCTCGGCGGCCCGGGGGCGCGCCTCGACGACGGCGTCCGGCGCAACCTGCTCGGCGAGTGCGCGCTGCGGCGCGAGGAGGAGGAGCTCGTGCGCACCGCGCGCGGCCGCAGCGTCGGCGAGCTCGTGAGCGTGGCGGAGCCCGAGAACGCGAGCGTGCTCTACGCGCTCGTCTGCCTGGAGGTGCTCGACGTCCTCATCCCGCCGTCGATCACCGAGGCGCCGCCCCCGCCGGTGGAGGATCCGCTCGACGAGGAGGCGATCCGGCAGCGCGTCCGGGCGCGGCTCGCGCTGGTGGAGGACGGGGACTATTTCTCGATCCTCGGCATCCCGCGCGACGCGACGAACTACGAGATCCGCCGCGCGTACCTCGCGCTGAGGAAGGCCTTCGAGCCGTCCACCCTGCTCACCGCCGCGACCGTGGACCTGCTCGACGACGTGCGGCTCGTCATCGAGGTGCTCGACGAGGCCTACGAGATCCTGCGCGAGCCGCACAGGCGCGAGCGGTACCGGCGGGCGATCGAGGCGGGGCCGCCGTAGCGGGGACCGGGGCAGCGCGCGCTCCGTACGGCGCGCGGCGGGCACGGTTGATGAAGGCCGGCGCGGCTGTGCAATGCCCGCTCTCTCCCGGACCAAGGGCGCCGGCGGCGCCGCGCGCGGGCGGGCCGACGCGCTCCGGTCGATCGGCCGCGGCGGCGCTGATCGCCGCCCTCGTGCTCGCCCCGGGGTGCGTCCGCGAGGCGGCGAAGGAGGCGACCCACGGCACGCTCGAGGCGCTCGATCGCAGCGCGCAGGACCGGGCCGGGCCCGCCGGCGGATCGGCCGAGGGCGCGCGCGAGCGCGAGCGGCCGCTCGTGGGGGCCATCGTCCACGACGCGGTCCGGGCCGGCGCGGCGGAGATCGGGCGGCAGGCCGGGGGCCTGGAGCCGGTCATCGCGCAGACGAGCGAGGCGGTCAGCAGCGCCGTGGTCGAGGGCGCTCTCCAGCACGATCGGGCGCTCGTCACCCTCGTCGAGCAGGGCACGGGCGCCGCGGCGAGGGCCGCGGCGCGCGAGGGGACGGCAGAGCTCATGGAGCAGCTCGCCGGGTGCCCCGCCGGCGACCCGGGCTGCTCGAGCGCCGCGATCGAGCGCGCGAGCCGCGCCGCCGCCACGGGCTTCGCGGACGGCCTGGGGAGGGCGATCCATCCCTGGATCATCGGCCTCGCGTTCGGCGGGGGGTTCCTGCTCGCCGCGCTGCTCGCCGTCGCCATCGCGGTCGTCACGCGGCGGCACGAGCGCTCCACCGCGCACTGAGCGCTCCGCCGCGCACTGAGAGAGGTCCGCCCCTTGCACGCGCCAGCACCGCAGGAGGCACCATGTCCAAGGCGAGCGAGTTCATCGAAGCCCTGCGTCGGATCGAGGAGAGCGGCGACGTCGAGCCCATGGCGCGGCTGTTCGCGCCCGACGCCGAGCTCAGCAACTCGACGATCACGAGGCCGCTCCACGGCCCCGACGGCGCCCGCAACTTCTGGCGCAGCTACCGGCACACCTTCGTCGAGGTGCGGTCCGAGTTCCGGTGCGTCGTCGAGTCGGACGAGGCCGCCATCCTCGAGTGGACGAGCCGTGGAAAGCTAGTCAATGGAGGGGAGTTCTCGTACGACGGCGTGAGCGTCATCGAGCACCCGGCCGGCACCATCAGGAGGTTCAAGGCGTACTTCGATCCGAGGGCCCTCGGGCTTCAGCTGGAGCACGCGGCGTAGCGCCGCGTGCCGGCCCGCGCGATCGCGTCCACCACGACCTCGCCCTGCTCGACGCCCACGAGCGCCGCCGACCCTTCCTCGAGCTGGCCGCGCAGGATGAGCTCCGCGAGCGGCGCCTCGACGAGGCGCGCGATCGTGCGCTTCATCGGCCGGGCGCCGAGCTCCGGGTCGAACCCCCCGGCGTCGAGCAGCGCGTCGATCGCCTCGGGCTCGACCTCGAGCTCCACGCCGCGCGCCTCGAGCTCGCGCTCCAGGCCGCCGAGCAGCCGCCGCGTGATCTCGGCGACGTCCGCCCGCGTGAGCGGCGCGAAGCAGAGGACCTCGTCGATGCGGTTGTAGAGCTCGGGCGGGAGCGCGGCGCGGGTCGCGGCGAGCATCGCCTCGCCGAGGCGCTCGGGCGACACGGCCGCGGAGGCGCGGGCGAAGCCCACGGAGCGCTCGGACCGGAGCGCGCCGGCCTCCGCCGCGCCGAGGTTCGAGGTCATCACGAGGACCGTGTTCGTGAAGTCCACCCGCCGGCCTCGGCCGTCGGTCAGGCGGCCCTCGTCGAAGACCTGGAGGAACGCCTCGAGCACGTCGCGGTGCGCCTTCTCGATCTCGTCGAGCAGCACCACCTGGTACGGCCTCCGCCGCACCGCCTCGGTGAGCTGGCCGCCCGCCTCGTGGCCGACGTAGCCGGGCGGCGCGCCGACGAGGCGCGCGACCGCGTGCGACTCCGCGTACTCGGAGAAATCCAGCCGCGTCATCGCGTCGGGCGAGTGGAACAGCGCCTCGGCGATCGCCTTCGCCGTCTCCGTCTTGCCCACGCCGGTCGGCCCCAGCAGCAGGAACGACCCGATCGGGCGGCGCGCGCGCAGGCCGGCCGCGTTCCGGCGGAGCACCCGCGCGATGCGCGCCAGCGCCTCGCCGTGGCCGACGACGTTCTCGGCGAGCAGCGCCTCCAGCGAGAGCATCCGCTCGCGGTCGGTCTCGAGCAGCCGCTCGACCGGCAGATCGGCGAGCTCGGAGACCACCTCGGCGACCTCGGCGGGGCCCACCTGCCGCGCGGGCTGCGCAGGTTCACGGAGCGCCGCGCGCGACGCGCGCGACGTCGACGACGCGCGCCGCCGCGTGCGCGCGCCCGCGAGATCGAGGATCGAGAGCGCCTTGTCGGGCAGCGCGCGCCCGGGCAGGTAGCGCACGGACCAGGCGACGGCCGAGGCCAGCGCCTCGTCCGTGAACGCGAGCCCGTGGTGCGCGCCGAGCCCGACCGCGACGCTCTGGAGCAGCAGGAACGCCTCGTCCTCCTCGGGCTCGTCGATCTCGACGATCGTGAAGCGCCGCGCGAGCGCCGGGTCGACCTCGATGCTCTTCCTGTACTCCTCGGGCGTGGCGGTGCCGATCAGCGTGAGCTCGCCGCGGGCGAGCGCGAGCTTGATCTCGGCCATCGCCTCGTCGAGCGCGCCGCTGCCGAAGAGCTCCGACAGGCCGTCGATGAACAGGATGACCCGCCCGCCCGCCTCGCGGAGCTCGGACCGGAGCGCGGACAGGCGCTCGCTCAGCGCGCCGCGCGCGCCGGTGCCGGCGAGGAGCTCCGAGGGCACGAGCTCGACCACGACGCGCGGCTCCCGCTCGTCGAACGCGAGCCGGTGCGCCACGCCGCGCGCGACGGAGGTCTTGCCGACGCCCGCCGGGCCGAGGAGGCAGGGGTTGTTCGCGTGGCGCTTGGCCAGGACGTCGAGCGCCTGCTCGATCTCGTGCTCGCGGCCGACGATCGGCTCGAGCTCCCCCTGCACCGCCGCGAGCGAGAGGTTGTGCCCGAGCGAGGCGAGGGCCGGGAAGCGCGCGCGGTCGAGGGTGAAGCGCGCCGCGAGGGCGGCGCTCGCGGCGGCGCTCGTGGCGGTCGGCGGCGCGAGCGGCGGGAACGGCCGCCCCGGCGCGGGCGCGGCGGGGGAGGCGGCGGAAGCGGGGGCAGGGGAGGCCGAGGACGCCGGGGAGGGGGTGGGCGTGAGGGCGATCGGCTCGGCGGAGATCAGCGCGTCGGCTCCGGCCGGGGCCGCGGCGGGGCGGGGGCGCCCCGGCGGGAACAGCGGCGTCGGCGGGAACAGCGGCACCGTGACGCCCGGGCCGGCGCCCTTGGCGGGCCGTGACTCCGGCGCGCCGGCGCCCCTGGCGGGCCGCAGCTCCGGGATACCGACGCCGGCGCCCCTGGCAGGCCGCAGCTCCGGGACGGCGACGCCTGCGCCCTTGGCGGGCCGCAGCTCCTGGGACGTGCGCGGCGAGCGCGGCGTGCGCGCCGGATCGGCGGCCTCGCCGCGGGCGCGGCGCGCCGTGGTCGCCGCGGCCGGCGCGGGCGGCGTCTCCGGCGCGCCGCCGTCGTGGAGCAGCCGCGAGGGCGTCCGCCGCGCCTGCACCACGCCGAGCGCGATCTGGAGCGCCGCGGTCCGCAGCCGCGCCAGATCGACCCCCGACTGGGTGAGCGCGCGGTGCGCGGCCGAGCTGCGGTCGGACAGGAGCGCGAGCAGCAGGTGGAGCGCCGCGGGCTCCTTCGCGGTCGCTCGCTTCGCGACGTCGCGCGCGCCCCCCATCGCCCGGCCGATCGGGTCGGGGCCCTCGTCGTCGACCGAGCGGGTCGCCTTGAGCAGGGCCTCGTCGTCGAGCCGCCGATCGCGGAGCAGATCCGCGGCGGGGCCTCCGCTCAGGGCGATGGCCGCGAGGAGGTGCACGCTCGACAGGCGCTCCTTGCGCTGGGCGGCGAGGTCCTGCGCGAGCTTACGCAGCGTGACGAGCTCGGCGTGGGAGCGAGGGCTGGTCATCCTTGCAGAGGTCTCCGGGCTCGGGGTTCGCACGCCGGGCGAGGGCGGGCCAAGTTTCGGAGGCCGGCGGACGCGTGCCGCGTCACTGAGGGATCACGTCCTCGGTCTCGCAGACGGGCGCGCCGGCGGCGAACCCCTCGGCGCAACCCAGGCGCACCGCGCGCAGCTGCGAGGCGGACGAGCTCGACGGCCGCTCCGCCCACGCGATCAAGAGCCCGCGACCGCCCTGCGCGAGCATCGACAGGCTGCCTTCCACCTTCCCTCCCGGGAAAAGGGTGGTCATCCAGGTCAACGTGCCCTCCGCGTCGAGGCGGCGGAGCACGATCCGGTCCTTGCCGCGCGTGTTCGTCTCGACGACCGCGACCACCAGGTCTCCGTCCACCTGCTCGGCGGCCAGCGATTCCGCGACGGGCGTGGAGCATGAGGGGACGGTGGTGGGGGGCAGCGCGATCCCGCCCGACGGGGTCATGCGCGCGACGCGCAGCGCGCCCGGCGCGTCCTCGAGCGGCGCGAGGGTCCAGGCGAGCCACGCGCCGTCCGGGCGGGGGGCCATGCGGAGGCGCGCGACCGGCGCGGCCTCGTGGATTGCCTCCTTCGAGGCCATCGCGCTGCCATTGTAGCCGATGCTGATGCCGTCTGCGGAGTACCGCCCCAGGTAAATGGTCGTCGCCGGTCCGACGCCCGGAAACCTGACGTCGCAGAGGGGCCCCTTGGGCTTCCAATCGGTGGGCGCGCCCAGCGCGGCGCCGAAGAGCCAGTAGTGCAGCACCCATCCCGTATCGTCTTCATCCACTCGCTTCCACCATGCCGCATCGAAGGCGATGGGCGTTGTTGCGCACCCGACGTGCATCCCGCCCATCGAGTGGCCCACCCCTTCCGACACGGTGCCGACCACCATCCAGTACCGCGGGCCGGGCTCGTGGAGCTCGGTGATCGCGAGCTGTTCCGCCCCTGAGGAACGAAACGACACCATGCGTTCGCCGTAGTGCGTGCCGACGTGCTGCGACCATGAAGAGAAGGGCTCGTTGCCCTCGCTCCAGGCGCGCGCGGTCCTGAAAAAGCCGCCTGGCGGCAGGGGATCCGGGAAGGGGGTCGTATAGCGCTCTCGGTAAACGACCACGGACTCGAAGTTGTCATCCTCGTCGAGCGGATAGAGCTGTGCCACCGCGAAGGCCTCGCCCGGGATGGCCTGGTGTTTTGCGTCCAGCACCAGCGCCGGCTCGCTGAAGGCGGGCGGCTGCGCCGACCAGGGATCCAGGGTGACGCGCTGGAGTACCCGATCCCCCGTCGGGGTCGCCGCCGAGGTGTAGAGATAGACCGGCGCGTCCTTGGCCCCGAGGACCCACTGAGGATCGAGCAGGTCCGTGCCCGGCAGCGCGAGGCTCAGCGAGGGCCCCGCGGCCGCGAGGGCGCCGCAGGCGGCTGCCTCGCCGGCGTCGGAGGCCACGGGCGGTTCCTCCACCGGGAGCGCGCCGGGCAGCTCGTCTGGAACCGCCGAGCACGCCGCGAGCGCAGGGAGAGCGAAGGGCGCCAGCCATGTCCTACATCGCATCCGGTACCTCCGAGGTGATGGTCGAGGCTGTGTGGCCGCACCTCGTCGCCGCCATCACCCGTTCTTCGGGACCGGGAGGGCGCTCTGGCCCCACGGCCGGGCGGCGTCCGGGGCGCAGGGCCGCTTCACCCCGTACTCCGGCCGCTCCGCCGCGCGCGGTCGCGCTGTGGTCAGAGCCCCGCGGCGAGGAACCGGGCGAGGAAGCCGCGGGTGCCGGCGTTGCCGAGGGAGTTGCACACCGGCGAGGCGGCGCCGATCGGGCAGTCGACGTCGCGGTCGTAGGACCAGTAGTGGACGCCGGCGAGGCCCTGGGACCTGGCGAAGGCGGCGGTCTCGTCGACGTCGGTCAGCGTGTAGAGCTCGCCCTGGACGTCGTTGCCGCCGAGCATCGGGGTGAGCTCGATGTTGGCGTAGGGCACGCCGAAGTGATCGTGCAGGTTGTACGCGGCCTGGATCGCCGACTGGCCCATGTCGCACTGGCCGCCGGAGACGACGCACGCGCCGGGACCGGGCGAGCCGTAGTTCATGGTCATCAGGTTGACGGTGACGTAGCTGGGCCAGGTCGCCGCGCTGCCGTCGAAGCCGAAGACGTCAGCGACCGCGGCCATGGCGGTGTCGCCGACGACGTTGAGGCTCGAGCCGATGTTGCTGCCGAGGGAGCGCGCGGTCGACGCGCCCTCGTTGCTGGCGAGGGTCGCCAGGGTCAGGCTGAAGCGCAGGTTCGGGTACGCGGCGTGCGCGGTCCCGAGGCGCTGCACCAGCGCCGCGATCACCTGGGGCGACTGGCTGGCCTCGATGTCGAGGTCGACGCCGATGAGGCGCGGTCCGGCCCAGCGATCGAGGAAGGCCGCAAAGCCGGCGTCGGAGCCGCAGGTGAACGAGCCCGCCGCGCCGCCGGTCGACAGGATGTAGCCGACGCCGGCGGCCTCGAGCACCGGGACGTTGGCGGCGGCCATCGCCGCGCCGGGCACGTCGCCCCAGCGCTCGTTGCCGCACTCGCCGGTGGCGAAGGCCAGGCTGACGACGTTGCCGCCGGCGGCGCTGAGGTCGTCGGCGAACACGGTCTGGGTCCCCGACACTTTCGTGGAGATCACGCTGGTGTCCCAGTTCATGTGGACGCTGGTGTCCTTGTAGGGGCCGAACAGGAGCGCGCCGTTCCCATCGCCGCCGCCGCCGTTGCCGGTGTCGTCGCCGCCGCACGCGGAGGCGAAGCTCGCCGCGGCGAGCAGGGAGAGGAGGAGGGTGCAGCTCTTCATCGGGTCCTCGTGAAGGGGCTTCGGGTTCGAGCCCAGGTTTGTACGAGGATAGAGCTCTGCCCCCGCGCGGGAGGGGCATGCGGCAGAGGACGACGCTGACGACGCGCCACCCTCGCTCAGAGTATCGAGCTCCAGTAGGCTGGTGCGCGCGCCGCAAGCCAGGAGCGCAAAGGCGGGGACGAGGGCGAGCGCGCCGCGCCGAGGTCCGCGACGAGCGCCGGCGAGCTGTTCGATCTATGGGAACACCGCCTCGACCTCGGCCGACTCGGGGTAGGTGAACGTGACGGTCTCTTCAATCGGCGTCGATCCGTCGTACGCGTATGCCTTGAGCGTATAGCTGCCCGGCGCGGCGTCTACGGGCCGCGCGCACATCGCGGGGCACAGCTCGCCCGCCTGAGCCGCGGGGCACCCCGCCTCCATGGCGTCGACGCTCTCGAAGATGACGCCGTTCCAGGTGAACGTCACCTCGCCTTGAGGCGGGAGCGGCTTATAGCCAGCGTCGAGGCAATCTGCGGGGCAGATCGGGTTCCCGTCGTCGCACAGCGGCCTCGCCAGGTTCTTCGGGGCCTCGGCGCCGCTCGACGAGGTCACGATCCACGTCGAGATGCACTGGGTGTCGCCGACCAGGAGCTCGGTCGCCCCTGTGTTTCGGAAGCGGATCGTCACGGGCGTGGCCGTCCCCGAAACGCCGGGCTCGCACGCGCTCGATCCCCCTCCGCCCGCGCCTCCGACACCGCCTTGCCCGCCCGCGCCTCCGACACCGCCTTGCCCGCCCGCGCCTCCGACACCGCCTTGCCCGCCCGCGCCTCCAGCGTTGCTGCTCGTTTGCCCCTCGTCGCCGCACGCGGCGAGGCCGAGGACGCTCGCGGCGATGCAACCCATCGCCAACGTTCGCATCTGTGCAAGTCCATTCACGGGCCTGAGACACTCCAATTCCCTGCGCATGATCGTTCGCCTCCTCGCGATGCACTTCGGCTTGCCACCAGGCATGCCACTGGGACGGTCATTCAAGAAAACCAGCGCTGGTCGACGCGGCTTGGTCGGAGGGCGCGGATTCTCGTGTGGCGGACGCGGGCGCGGTTCGGCCGCGGGCCGCGCGACGTGGATCAAGGGCCGACGTCCACGGCCTCGCGGCCGTAGCCCCAGGAGCAGAGCGCGCGGTCGCCGGAGAGCGTCGCGTGGTACACATGCCCCGGGAGCTCGCTCTTCTTCTCGAACGAAAGCGCGGTGAGATCGGTCGCGTCGAGGACGGAGAGCGTGGACAGGTAGTTGTCGACGACGAGGAGGCGCGCTCCGTCCGCGAGGAGCAGCGAGCCAGAGCCATGGCTGAAACCCGCGACCTCTTGCGTCGCGGTCTTCAGGCTGCCCTCCTGCAGCCCGCCGGCCACGAGGATCGAGGACCTTCCGCCGTGGGCGGCGCCCTCCACCGACAGGAAGGCGCGGCCCTCGCCGGCGAGCGCCTTCATGACCGCCACGGCGTCGTCCACTGGACTCTCATCCAGGAGTCGCGCGCTCGTGTCGCCGAGATCGAGGAGCTTGAGCGTCCTCCGCGTGCCCCTGCACACGCCCGGACCGGCGTCATCGCCGGCGGCTGCCGGCGTGAACGCCGCGTTCGACGCGAAGCCGTGAGCACACGCCTCCCTCCCCGCCACCGGCGTCTCGACGGTCTCGTAATCCGTCGTGAGCAGCCTGCTCGACGCGCCATCGAACGCGAGCAGCGAGCCGGGCACGTTGACCGGCGCCCGCACCACCGGCGCGGACGGGTCCGCGACGTCGATGCGATCGAGATAGAAGCGCGCCCTGGAGGGATCGTCGGGCAGCGGCGTCCAGCGCGAGACGAGCACCGTGGTACCGTCGAGCTGAAGGCCCGCGCGGCCGGCGCCGTCCGGGAGCTCCACCGAGCTGTGCCGCGGGTTCAGCGGGTCGGAGAGGTAGTCCGACCGATGCAGTGGTCGCAGCGAGGACGATCCAGCTGGCGCAGGCGCTGAACGGGATGGACACGGTTACCTCTCCTTGACAGCAAGACGCAGGACGCAGCGCCTGTGCAAAGCGCAGCGATCTCGTCGCGCGCTGGCACAATCAGCAAGCGGCGGGCCAGGCGCATTCACGAGACTTGCGCGTGATTTCGGTGATGTGAGCGCATCATGTGCCACGGCGCACGCGGGATTCCCGCCGCAGCAATGGCCCATGTCGGCACAGCAGTACATCCTTTCCTGCGAACCGCCCCCTGATTTGCCGGCGCTTCGCATGGGGTGCAGACACTCCATGATACCGGACAGGTGGGTACTTCGGCGGGGGAATGGTTCATGCGGACCGTGAAGGTTCCGCCTGCGATGACGTTGCCTTCAGGGTCGCCGGTGCAGACCAGGCTCCAATCGTCCTCGGGGCTGCCGAACGTCTTGTTCCAGAGGTGGTGCCTGCCGCGTCGAGCTTCATGACGTACAGGCCGTGATCGCAAGGGAAAACGACGCCGTTGTGGGATATGGGAGAGGCGATCGGCTCCGGCGCAGATGGCGTCGTGGAGGCGGTGGAAGGGGGGGGGCACGTTCGTCCCCGGCTTCGAGGTGGGGGATGGCGACGACCTTGCCCGCGTCGCGGGCGCGGGCGACGTCCTTCGCGGGGAGGACGAATGCTTGAACTGCTTCATCTGCCGCGGCTGCCGCGTCACACGCCAAATTCAAGCCGTCTCGCCAGGACCTCCGCATGTTCCTGAACATGGTCTCCCAAGATCCTAGAACACCGATCGCGTTGAAACCCGGAGAATTTTCACGGGGAGGCGGGGAGGGAGAAAAAATGAATCTCTCCCTCCCGCCGCCTCTCGCTCCCCGCCTCTCCGCCTCCCTGTGAAATTCATGCTTTTCTCGAGGTTTCAACCCGTTTGTCGCATCTAGATGCTCCCTGCTGCGGTAGGTTCTTGACTGCCATGAATGGCTGTCATGCCGCGGATGCTCCAGCGCCGCAGCGCGCTGCTCACGCATCGCGCACCTTCACCTGGCCAGCCCACATTTCAGGGATGATTGGTGCGCTGCGATCAGCAGCCTGCCACCTGCCGCACCGGTCGAACTCGGCTCGTTTCCTGCATCGTCATGGGCGCAACGTCGCGCCCACGGGCGCAACCGAAGAGGGAAGGAGCCGACAAATGAACCATGTGAAAATTCTTGGCCTCATCGCCGTCTGCGCAGGAGTGTGCGGGATCTCTGCGCTTGCTTCTGCGGCGAATACGGTGCCGATCGACAACCTGAACCTCGTCGAGGAGACATCAACGCCACCGTCACCCGACAGCGTGCGTTACAACTACCGGCCGGCTGTCGGCGGCTACCGGCCGGCTGTCGGCGGCTATCGGCCGGCTGTCGGCGGCTATCGGCCGGCTGTCGGCGGCTACCGGCCGGCTGTCGGCGGCTACCGGCCGGCTGTCGGCGGCTACCGGCCGGCTGTCGGCGGCTACCGGCCGGCTGTCGGCGGCTACCGGCCGGCTGTCGGCGGCTACCGGCCGGCTGTCGGCTACTATCGGCCGGCTACTGGCTACTATCGGCCCTATTGGCGCTAGGACAGGGTTGGGCCCTGCCGTGATGGGCACGGAGTTGGGCGCGGCCATCACGGAATGCCGGGTCCGCTTTGCCGAGCGCGAAGTCGAACATTACGGGCGATCGCGCTGAGACATCGCACGTCAAGCGTCGCCATCCGGCCGCGGCCTGCGCTGCGGCCGAATGACGACGCGTTGGAAACGTGGGTGGCGAAAGCGGGTGGCACGCCGCGCGCAATACGGCTCCACAGGGGTGAGCTCCATGGACGGAACAGGAAACATAGGAAAGCGCGTGCTCTTCGTGCTTCCCGCCGCGGCGATCCACCTCGGGCTGGTGATCGTGCTGGGGGTGCTGCATGTGCGCTTGCCGTACGGGGGCTGGGCGGAGCGTGCGGTGGGCTATTATGGCGCGCTCTCCGGGGCCAGCAGCGCGTATTCCTTCTTTGCTCCGAGCGTCGGGCCCCTGCCCTGGGCCACCTTCCAGGTCAGGGATCGCGCGGGAACGCTGACGACCGAGGTGCTGGAGACAGGCGCGAGCCGCGAAGCGGACCTCCGCGTCAAGAATATCATCGGCATGTACTGGGATGAGCAGGACCCGGCCGCGAGGCGCTCCCTGATTGCGTCCTGGGTAGCGAAGGTGTTCGCCAGGCACCCAGAGGCGGACAACGTTGTTGTCCGAATCGAAAGCTACGACCTGCCCTCGATGGCGGAGTATCGCGCGGGCAAACAGCCGCGGTGGTATGTCGAATATCAGGCCAAGTTCACCCTGAAGACGCAGCTCGCTACCGGCGAGATCAACAAAGAGGCGACGCCATGAGGCAGCGGACCCATACCCTGCTCCTGCCGAAGGCTAGAGAGGCAGCTGCGCGCCTGTGGGGCTCGATGGGGCGATTCGCGTTCGCACCCGCGTCGGCCCGGCCCCTGGCAGCGCTCCGGATAGGGCTCGCGTCGGTTCTCTTGATGCAGGCAGCGCTGATCGCGCCCATCGCTTCCGAGCTGTACTCGCGTTCGGGCATCGTGCAGGGACAGCTCCTCGACGGGGCCGGCGCGATCGGTTTCCCCCGGATCGGCCACCTCGTGAACGCATTTTCGCGCTTCGGGGTCGGTGAGAGCTCGGTGATCGCTGGCGTGGGTGTGCTCTACGCGCTGTCGCTGGTTGGCCTCCTGCTCGGCTGGAGGACGAGGTTCTCCGCGGCGTGCACATGGCTCGTGCATTTCACGTTGATGATGACCGCGGAGAGGACGAACTACGGAGCAGATCAGTTCGCGAACATCTTCCTGTTTTACCTCGTCTTCATGCCTTCTGGCGCTGTGCTGTCGCTCGATCGTGCCTTTGGGCGAGCGCCGCCTGAGCCGAGCGCGACAGCGCGCCTCGCGCTGCGGGTGGTGCAGCTGCACCTTTGTCTCGTCTACCTCTCGAGTGGTGTGGAGAAGGCATTGGGCCCAGCGTGGTGGGACGGCGACGCGATGTGGCATTCGCTCATGCTGCCCGAGTACCGGCGGTTCGATTTTTCGTGGCTCGCGCACCACGCCTGGATCGCAGTGGCCGCGGGGTGGCTCGTGCTGCTCGTGGAGATCGGGTACCCGTTCTTCATCTGGCCACGTCGGACCCGGCGGCTCTGGGTGGCGGCCACGGTCGGATTGCACGTCGGGATCGCCGTCTTCATGAGGCTCGATGTCTTCGGTGCCATCATGTCGGTGTTCACCATCGCCGCGTTTGGCGTGAAGGCGGACCCTCGACAGGCGCGAGCGCCCTCTGCTGTGGCACGCTGCGCTCAGCGTGGCGAGGCCTGACATTGTCAGTACAGGCGCTCTGCCACGTACATCGGCGCACGCATGGGGATGCGTCCGCGTCCGTCGCAGAACCGGGCGCAGCGGGTCAGCTCGCGCTGGGGTCGGCGACGCGGCCGACGAACAGGATGCTGCCCGTCGCGTTGTCGCGGATGAGGAACAGGAAGGGATTCACGAGCGCGAGCGACGCCGGCTGGGGCGCCGACTCGTCGCCGACGATGACCGCGGTCGCCGCCGCTGCCTCGGTGCCGGCCTCGTTCACGCCGACGAACGCCTTGTGGATGACGTCCTGGATGAAGGGCCGTCCGCTGGAGTTGATGCCGGTGAAGTCCGCGACCCCGGACTTGAACGCGATCTCCATCCCCATCGCCTCCAGCGTCTTCTTGAGGCTCAGCTCGTATTCGAATTTGAACTTGGGCATCGTGGTGTCGACCAGGTGCTCGCTCATCGCGGAGGCGATGCCGTCGACCTTCGCCGCGTCGAGCGACGCCTCGAACGCGTCGAGCGTGCCCTTCGCCGGCAGGACGATCACCATCGACAGCTCGTCCCCGTCGTAGGGCATCGCGATCGCCTGGTAGCCGTCGCCCTCGGCGTAGGGCATCTCCAGGTTGCCGTGCATCAGGGGCACCGTTACCTCGGTCCCATCGGCCGTCTCGAACGGGCCGTCCTCGGTCTCGGTGGGCTCGAACGGGGTGCGCCACGCCGCGTTGAAGTAGATGGCGTTCGTGAGGACCAGCACCGTCTCGGTGGTGATCGCCTCGACGGGCACCAGCTTTTCGATCTTGCCCTCGGTCTGGTCGCTGACCCAGCCGTTGATGAGATCGACCGATTCCTGCGGGAAGTCCCAGAAGTTCACGACGTGCATTCCAGCGCCGTAGTGCAGCCCGAGCGTGTCCAGGAAGGGCGCCTCGAACGAGTAGCCGATCTGCCCCCAGAGCGCGTTCATGACGTTGAGGCGAAAGCCCTCTCCGTCGGCGCCCTGGGCGCCCTGACCGCGGCTCTCGAGCTCCTGGTCGATCCAGTTGAACGCCGGATGGAGCTTGTCCTGCCCGAGGTCGAAGCGCAGCGTGTCGGCCATGGCCGTCTCGGTCTCGCCCTTCGCGCCGGCCCACGTCATCGCGAGCGCCGTCGAGATGCTGTAGGGCGAGTAGAAGACGTTGCCCGGCTCCTGGCGGAGCTGCTGGTAGAGGTCGAGCGCGAACGCGGAGTTGCCCGAGACGAGCGCGGTCTTGTCCTCCGGAGGGACGTCCGGGCTCGAGATGCGCTGCTTGTCCGAGGCGACCACGCAGAAGGGCTTGTCGGCGTCGCTGCAATCCTCGCCGTCGGGGTCGGGGTACGTGTTGGGATCGGTGGACGTCTCGCAACCGAGGATCGCGGTCAGAGACAGGACGAAGAAGGGAGCGCAGGTTCGGAGGGTTGGCTGCATGCCGCCCCGTCCAGCATCGGCCGTGCCGCGCCGGCTCCGATCGCGGGCTCGTCTATTTCCGAGGCGGAACGCGCGGAGCGACCGAGCCGCTGCGCGCGGGGTGCCCCCGAACCCTGACATCTGGCGAGAAACTGGCCCGTTCTGGCACAAGAGGCCCCGTCAGCGCCCGGAGCCGGCTCGCGCACCAGAAACCTCGCAAGGCGCCTCAGCGCGCCGCCAGCATCCAGGCCGGCGCCCACCAGGTGCGATGGATCAGCCGGCGGTCGACGCGCGCGAAGCCGGCCTCGCGCAGCTGCGCTGCCCAGTCGTCGATGGGGTGCTCGAACGTGGTGCGGGTGGCGCCGCGGTCCACATAACCGAAGAGCACCGGCATCAGGAAGCCCTGCGCGACCCTTTCTTCCACGGGTTCTCGACGCCGAAGCTCGTCTACGGACAGGCTACCTGGCGGGCGGGTCTCTGCTCGCATCCGGCTCATGCCCTGACGGCCGAAGCCGCAATCGCTGCTGAGGATCAGCCGAGCGCCCGCGCGCCCGCGCGCGTCGCGGCGAGCTCAAGAACTGGAGATGCTCTTCGAGGGCGCCCCACACGGCGGCGATGCGCGGCACCTGGCGCAGGCCGCGCGGCGTGACGAGCCAGAGCTCGAGCACCGGGCCTGCGGGCAGGCCCAGATCGAGCTCCACCAGGTCGTCGTCCAGATCGAGCGCGCTGCACGGCAAGACCGCGGCGCCGAGCCCCGCGCGCACGGCCTCGATCTGGGCGATGTAGCTGCTCACGATGAGCTTCGGTGCCTTTTTTACATGCCGCTTCTGGTAGTCGTCCTCGACGGTGGGGGTGCGGCCCAGATCGACGCCGACCCAGTCGAGCTCGTCGCGGCCCTTCTTCGAGAGCCTGCGGTGGGCGATAGGCACCGTCGGCAGGGTGACGATCCGCGCGGCCACCAGATCACCGCTCTTCGGCCGGAAGAAACGCACGGCGATCTCGGCCTCACGATGGCCCAGATCGGCCACCTCGTAGCTCGTCAGCAGGTGGAGCGAGACGCGCGGGTGCCTCTCGGCGAGCGCCGGGAGCACGCGCGGGATGACGCCGTGTACGGCGATCGACTCCGTGAGCGCCAGTCGGACCATCCCCTCGGCCGCTCTCTCGTGGCCGCTGGCCTCGCGCACGAACTGGTCGGCGCCGGCCTCCATCGACTCGACGTGGCGGCGGAGCTGCTCGCCGAGCGGGGTGAGCATCGAGCCTCCCGGCAGCCGATCGAAGACCGCCACCCGGAGCGTTCGTTCGAAGGTCGCCATGCGCCGGCTCACCGTCGATTGCTCGATGCCGAGCTTGCGGCCGGCGGCCGAGAAGCTGCCGGCGCGCGCCACCTCCAGGAAGAGGCGCAGATCGGCCCAATCCAGGTCGGCGAGCGGCCTGCCCGCGGGCGGCGGCGCGGGAGAGCGTGCCATGCACCCACGCATGGCACACCTGCGCAGAACCGTCTACCCAGACGCTGCTGCATGGCCAAGATCGACGCATGCACCTCGTCATCCAAGGTCACCCAGCCCCCGACAGCCTGAGCGACGCGCTCGCTCGAGCCTACGCCAGCGGCCTCGACAGAGGCGGAGCCCGCGTCGAGCTCCTGGCCCTGCGCTCGCTCGCCTTCGATCCGCACCTGCGCGCTGGCTTCAGCGGCCAGCAGGAGCTCGAGCCCGATCTTCGCCAGGCGCAGGCCACCATCGAGCGCGCGAGCCACGTGGCCTGGTTCTTCCCCACCTGGTGGGCAGGGCCACCCGCGCTGGTCAAGGGCTTCATCGATCGCACCTTCTTGCCAGGATGGTCGTTCGCTTATCGAAAGCGGAGCGCGCTGCCCGAGGGGCTGCTCGCCGGCCGCAGCGCGCGCGTCGTGACCACGATGGATAGCCCGGGCTTTTGGTACCGATTCTGGCACTGGCGCTCCGTTCATACCTCGTTCATCAACGCGACATTGCGCTTCGTCGGCTTTGGGCCCGTCCGCGAGACCACCTTCTTCGATCAGAAGACGCGGACCCCCGAGCAACGAGCGGCCTGGCTCCGGGAGATGGAGCGCATCGGCGAGCGGGATGCGCGGCAATTCCCCGCCAGATCCTCCCGCACGCTGGCTGTGGCGTGAAGGGGGCTCCTTCCATGGGTGGACGATCGGTCGAGATAGCGTCGCTTTTCAGGAGCGGGGCAGATCGCATAAGGAATCTTCTATCGCTCCTTAACGACCGCCCATAACGACCGCCCATCCGGATCGTGCCCGGAGTGACGGCGCAGATTGCGGGCAAACCCCGACTGGGCCCGCGAAGAGGTACGCGGCGCCAGCTCACGGGGCGGGCCCAATGTCTGTCCCACCTGGCGTCATCTACAAAAACCGTTTCTACTCGCGCCGCTGATGACGCAGTTCAGGCCGGGGCGGCAGGGTCCAAAGTCCACGCCACAAGCGTTGCCGACATCACCGGGAGCCACGCACCAGCCGTTCCTGGCGTGGTTCGGCTTCAGGCAGTGCAGGCCGGAGCGGCAGGGGCCAAAGTCCACGCCACACGCGTTGCCGACGTCGCCCGACGCCAACCTAGCATCGTTGATAATCTCTCCTCGAGCCGACCTGCTCGTCATCACAGAATGAGACCCACACCTCGCGACGAGCAGGGTCAGCGGCGCGAACCAGCATTGACAGCTTGCGTTCATGACGAACTAACCCAGGTCTTGCGCTTGAGCCAGGTGCCAGACTGGGCCCGGTCGAGCTGCGTCAACTGACCAAGCATCGGCCGATCCAGCGAGCTGATGCACATGCTGGTGTGCGAGCGCTACTCGCTCTGCGGGGGTGTCCCGTGGAGCATCCGTCGTTTCGTGATGCCGGTCGGGTCGAGCCTCCCGTACCGCTCCATCGCTTCGCGGAGCCGATCGAGCGGGATGGCGTGGGCGACGTGGTCGTCCTGTCCGAACGTCGTCGTCGCCATGGTCATCGCGTTGAGAATGGCCTCTTCCACCGCCTCTTCGGCGCCCTGGAACATCGGGTTCAGACGCGCGTCGTCCACCTCGCGGAGGCTCCGTGTCAGCCCCTCCGGCTTGGACGGTACCCGGTTGCCCGTCGCGAAGGCCAGAAATAGGTCCCCGCTTCCATCGCGCGAAATCGTTCCTGTGCGCCCCACCGCGAGCGCGATGCGCCGCGCCACCCGCTCGAGCTGCCGCGCGGACAGGGGCGCGTCGATCGCGACCACGGCGAGCAGCGAGCCTTCGCCGTGGACATCCGGCACGGGCAAGAGATCGCGGATCTCCTGCCCCACCGGCACCCCGTCGACCCGGAGCTCGCCGCGCGCCCCGAAGTTCGCCTGCACGATGGCGCCCACCGTGAACCCGCCCGCGGCTTCCGGCAGGACGCGCGACGCCGTACCGATACCACACTTGAAATCGTAGCAGATCATCCCCGTCCCGCCGCCGACCGCCCCTTCTTCGACAGGGCCATCCGCGGCGCGCTCCGCCGCCTCGATGACGTCCTCCGCCGACACGTGCAGGCCACGGATGTCGTTGAGCGCGCTGTCGTCGCACTCGCCGACGATCGGTGTCACCGTGGGCTCGTCCACGCCGATGGCCGGATAGCGTCGGAGCATGTACTGGATCGCTCCGTCGAGCGCGCGGCCCACGGCGAGGGTGTTGGTGAAGACGATGGGCGTCTCGAGGACGCCGAACTCCCTCACATAATGGAGGCCGGTCATCTCCCCATTCCCGTTCAGGACGAAGCTCGCGGCGGGGACCTTGTTGTGCCAGAAATCATCGGACGTCGGCAGGATGACGGTCACGCCCGTGCGCACCGGCCCCTTGCCCGGGTCGAGCCGGCCGGCGCCGCGGTGGTGGGTGACGTGCCCGACGCGCACGCCGGGGACATCGGTGATCGCGTTCAACTTCCCGGTCGGCAGGCGGCCGATCACGATGCCGAGATCCCGCGCGCGCCGGCGCGTCGCACCGACGGGCGGCGCGGGCAGCGCACCAGCGCTCGCAGCGGGAGGGGAAGGCCGAGCGCGAGGGCCGGCGCACGCGAGGAGGGAGGGCAGGAACAGGAAGAAGAGGAGCGCTGCGGCGAGCGCGGCGCTGGAGACAAGGGGAGGGCGACGCATCGGCGGGAGAATATCCGACGGCGTCGTCCGCGTGGTGAAGCTCGGCGGTCAGCGGTCGTTCTGGGCGATAGCTTCCCATCGCGAACTGGCAAGCTCACCCATCCGCAGACCCGGTGCGTCGCGGGGGTTTGACCCCGCCCTTGCGCTTGATCCCCGCCTCGACTCGAAAGATGTCTGGCACGTTGATCTTGCCGCTGGATCGAATCTCGAGGACGCCGATCGTCTGGAGCGCGTCGACCAATGCCTTCTCGGGGTTTACGCCTGGATCGGCGAGCTGGACGGGGGCAAGACCGAGCGCCGTGGTCGCCGGCTGGGCGAGGAGCGTCTGCGCGGTGCCGCGTTTGCGCCAGAGCGACTCGAGGAACTCCTGCTCCATCGGGACCATCTGGCCACGGAGAGGCTCCAGGACCGTCCTGACCCAGCGGTACTCCTCTCCGAGCTCCGTGAGGCGGTCCTCGGAAGCCTTGCGCACGCCCTCCAGGAGACCGAGGTGGTCCACCGCGCGCCCCACCGGCGGCGCCCCGTGGTGCGCTGCCTCGCGCCAGGCGGTGAGGAACGTACGAGGAGACGTCTGGCCCCTGGCATCCGACAGATGATTGGGAAGCCAGGTGAAGACGAACCCACGCTTCTTGTCCGCGCCCATGAATTCGCCGGCAATGGAGTCGACGATCCGCTTCTGTTCCACGTCGGCGGGCAAGAGGCCAACGGGGGAAGTTGCCTTCAGACGCTCGACGAGCCGGGAAAAAGCCTCGCCTGAATGCGGCGAGCGGGACAGGCGATTGAACAGGAGGCCGTAGAGATCGCTTGTCGTCCAGTCGAGATCCACGCGGGTATTCCGGATCTTGGACGCGTCGGGGAAGTCGAAGAGAGCCTGATCTGAGAACTGGTCGAGCCTCATGAAAAGCTTGAGGCGAATGGATCGAAATGACCGGGCGGCGAGCGCTCTGCGTAGAAGTCCGCGAGTCAGCTCGCGCGTCATCGACCAGTCTTTCCCCAGACGATCGAGCGCGTCGAACACCACGAGCAGCTTTCGGCCGGTCGCCGCGAGCTGCGCGTCCGCGGCGGTAACCAGGTGGCCATACCGCTCGGCATCCGCCTCGACCCAACTCACTAGGTCGATGAAGCTGGCGGGGAGCTCGTGATCCGTGAAACCAACGGCTGCACGAGCGATCACGGCTCGCCAGACGCTCTCGGAGTCGCGATGATCGCGGGCCATCTGCCGGACGATATCGAGCGATGGCGCCACCCTGCCGGTTTGCTCCGAGGCATTGAAGCCAATCTCGACAGAGGTCCGGTAGAGGTCCGGCTGACGGAACCTCTGCGCCGCCTCTTCGCGGATCTCCTTCTGAGCCAGGGCGTGTGCCCAGAAGCTCTTCCCCATACCCCGGTTGCCAACCACCAGGGTGCGCTCGGGGTCGAGCGCGCTCCGGTGCCCGCTCACGACGTAGACCAAGCCCGGGTCGACGGGCTGGCCAGGCGCGTGATTGTCCGCGCGCGGCAGCTCTGCGAGCCCTTGGCGGATGCTGTTGAAGTCGACGCTGGCGGTGGGCTGCTCGGCGATCATGTGCTGGAGGACACGGGCGATGTTTGCGGTTCGAGCTCCGGCGGGTGGTGGTTCATGGACCCAGCAGGCGATCCACCGCGGTGAGGAAGGCGCCGAAGGTGGCTTCGTAGTAACTACGTGTCAGCTCGGTCGGCTTCTTGGCCGGATCCCAGTGGACGAAGCGGGCATCGAAGGGAATGGCAATCGGGTAGTGTGGGGCTTGGGGGTCATTCACGTCGAAGTTGAAGCCGTCCAGGCCATCGATCTCCTCATAGAGGTACTCTGTGAACAGGTTCCACATCTCGTCGGTGAACGTCGTATTCACCTCGTCGGAGAGGGGCGCTTTCGCGTGGACCATGCGCAGTTGCCGCCACGGTGAGCCTCCCTCCGGCGTCGGGAGCGTCGCGAGATGCGCGAAGAGATATCGGTAGTCGTCGATGGTTTGACGCTGCGCTGTGCCGAACAGGAAGACCGTCGCGCCGAGACCGAGGAGCGGGCCCGCCGAGAGCTCTGCCATACCGGCGCGAGCGTCCACGAGCACGAGATCGTACGGACGGCGGCCGACCACTCGGCGGATCATCCCTCGGGTCTTGTCTCGCAGTGAGACTGAGCCGCCGCCGGGCTCGACGTCTTCGAGCATGGCCCGGGAGAGCTTGGCCAGGAAGTTCTCCGGATGCTTCTCGGAGGAGGTCCCGCTCACTGGCATGACATCCACGAGGCCGGCTCCACTGGTCAGCGCGCTCGTTCCCACGAAGTCAGCCAGCTCGGTCTCGTCGAAGCCGCCGAGGCCGCTCTCCGCGAGATAATCGAGCGCGCCGAAAGCCGGCCTGCGGTCCGGGTCGAGGAGGATCGACCCGATGCCGGGGGCTTCGAGGTCCATGTCGATCACCAGGACGTTCCGGCCCTTGCGGGCCTGCTCTGCGGCCACGACGGATAGGGTTGTGGAGCGGCCGACGCCTCCCTTGAGGCTGGCAAATACGAACTGCGGCGGCGCCGGTGCTTCGGGCTCGGGACCGCGCACCCAGTCTGCCCCGACGATCCTGCGATCAAGATACCGGACGGTCCGGTCGCCGACCCGGACCGCGCAGGTACCGGGGTCTTCGAGGATGCGCGCGGCGCCGGGCGACTGCCGATCGGCGACAACACGGTCCGGTCGTGCGTACGGACCGAGCGCCTTCCGGAGCGCATCGGTGAGCGCGGCCAGGCTCTCCGGCGTGAGCTCTCCGTCGACGAAGAAGGTCAGCCGCCCCGACGCTTCCCGCAACACGACCCCGCCTTCGAGGGAGCTCCGGCCAAGGTGGGCCTCGACCTCGTCGACGAGGACGGGAAGGCTGTCATCGAAGTGAACGGTCAGCTTCTCCGTTTTCATGGGGTTTCCATCGCCTGCCTGAGCCGCTCTGCCTGCTCCCGCCATCGCTCGACATGGCGCGGCAGGATCTCCTTGCCTGGGGCGTACCGCATTGTCGTGTCCCAGTCCTGCATGAGCTGACCGTCCTCGGCATACTTTCGCAGTTCACCGGACCGACGGCCGCGAGCGCAGTCACGGAGCAGGGTCTTCAGCTCCGGAAAATGCGCGTAAAAGGGGTCATCTCGGCGCTGGTTGGGCGGGAGCGGGTGCATCCCGGAGTCGCGCATCATCTCCTTCAACGCGCATTCGGCAGCGATGCCGTAAAGGTAACCCGCGACGTCCGGCCTCGCGCTCCGCGGTTCAGGCCGGTTGAGCAGGTTGGCTGCTTCAAGGTGACGGCGGCAGGAGTTCGGGAGATCCAGCGAGTAGGGCATGATGGCGCTCGTGACGGCCCGTGGAGCATACCGTCGGGGGCCATCCTACCACATCGAACGCGTAAGCGGCGCGCCTTCTAGGCGCGTCAGCGCCGGTGTCGCGCGCTTCAGCACCCGCGCTCCGCCCCGCCGTACCGACGTGCGGAGCCAGGTACGCAGATCCTGCTCGGCCGCGACGGTGGTGCAATCGGCCATCCCCTGCGTGAGCTGGCTTGTGTGGCAGCAGAGAAGTTTGGCGTCCTTGCCGTACACCAGAGGGTGGGAGGCAAATGCACAACGGTTGGAGCAAGGAGTGCCACCGTGGAGATGCAACAAGCGATAACGAGAGCGAGCCCAGGTCAGATGATCAGGAGGATATCCAGCTCGCTCTCCTTCGCCTGCGCGCCCCCCGCCCCCGGCGCGCCCCCCGCGGGCACGTGAGGCGCGTTGACCGGCGCCAGCCGGAGCGCGCCGAGCGGCCGCGGCCCCGAGCTCTCCGGCGGAGGCCCGCCGGCGTCGGCCGCGCCGCGGGCGGCCTCGCCGTGCGCGCGCTGCGCGCAGCCGGCGATCGCGGCGCGCACCGCGCAGAAGACGCGATCCGTGTCGAGCCCCCCGGGCTCCTGAGCCGCCCTGGCAAGGCTCTCGTCGATGCAGGCGGCGCACGGGGCGGAGGTGGCCGCGAGCCGCACCACCAGCGTCGCCTCCAGGCGACCTAGCTCTACCATGTTGAATGGCACCGTGAGCGCCTTGCCGCGGCCCCGGCCGACATCGACGCTGACGAGGAGGGTATCGCCGTCACGTATCACCATGGTTTCCCGGGGAGGGCGGCCACTTACGCGCTCTGGCGCAGACTCACGAAGACTTGTGTTGACAAGGATCCACAGGCGATCGGAGCTCGCCTGTCCGCTCTTCTCCGCAGCGTCGCTGGTGCGGCCTTCTGCCATTCTCACGCCCTCCGAGGAGGCGAACCTACAGCCGTTGGAGGCGGACGGCGATGGCCCTTCCGGACAGACAATGTCCGGACGGGCGCGTCCGCCGAGGACGCCGCCGCGCCCGTCGAGCGCGGCGGACACGGAGGTCCTCGCTGCGTCCGTTGCGCCGTCCGGCGCGAGGCGGTAAGCACAGCCGGCGAGCGGAGGGCGGAGCGTGGATGAGCCGGAGCGGCGCGACGAGGACCCGGACCAGGGCGCGGGCGAGGCCGGGAGCGAGCGCGCGTCGCTCGGCATCCTGTTCCTCGCCGCGGCGTTCGCGCTCGCGCTCCTGCTGACCGTCGTGGCGCTGCTCGCGTTCGCGGCGATGAGCCCGCGGTCGCCGTCGCCTGTCGAGGTCGGCGCGCTGGTCGGCGCTCCGGTCGACGCTCTGGTCAACGCTCTGGGAGCGCCGCGCTCGACCTGAGCGGCTAACCGCAGGTCTTCTGGACCACGCCGAGCAGCGCGCTGAAGTCGACGGGCTTCTTCAGGTAGGCCGTGCCCTCGGGCGGGCCGTCGTGGCCGGAGACGATGGTCACCGGGATCGCCGCGAGGGCGTGCACCTGCTTCAGCGCGGCGAGCATCTCCTCGCCGGTCATGATCGGCATCATGAGATCGAGCAGGATGAGCCCGGGCGGCGGGTCCGCCTGGTGCAGGAGATCGAGCGCCTCCCTGCCGTTGCTGGCGCAGTAGACATCGTAGCCCGACGACTCGAGCATCTCGCGGAGCATCTCGCGGAGCTCGGCGTCGTCGTCGACCAGGAGGACGGGGGCGCGCGGGTTCGGGGGAATCGGCGTCACGCGCGGCCCGTTGAGCCCGTCGGTTGGCCGGGGTTCACTCATCGCTGTTACCTCTTCCAGACGGCGCAAGCATGCAGGAGCGATAGCAGGCGAGCACCGCGCACGCATTGCATGCCCTCAACATCGTCGGATCTTCTCCGGACATGGTTCCGGGCTACGCGGGGGCGGCGCCGATCCGCGCCGAGCAGCGGGCGAGGGGCGTGGCGGGAGCACGGGCACCGCGAGCGAAGCCATGCGAAGCGCCGAGGGTTACGGGAGTTGCGCCGCGGGTCAAGCCTCTCCGCTCTCGCCCTGCTCGCCCTCCGGCGTTCCGGGCCGGAACCCGAGCGCGCGCGCCTGGGCAGGGCGGGTGTGGCGACGGCGCCAGACCACGGCGTCGAGCATGTAATGGGTCGCCTGCGGCAGCGCGAGCAGCGGCACGAGCAGCGCCCGCGCGCGCGGCCCGAGGAGCGGCTCGTCCCCTGTCCGCGCGCCGCCGAAGAGCTCCGGCCGGTCGTGCCAGACGAGCCGGTCCCAGAGCATCTCCTCGACGAACGCGAGCGCCAGCGCGACCCCGAGGAAGGCGAGCAGCCCGGCGGCGAGGACCCGCGCGAGCAGCGAGCGCGGCGCCTCGCGGGCCCGCTCCCGGGCGTACGCGAAGACGAGCGCCATGTACGGGACCCCGTGGACGATCACGTTGGTGACCGTGAACTGGAAGTCGCTGTCGGTCGCGACGATGCCGACGTACCACGTCGCCGCGGTCGTCCCGACGACGACGTGCTTGCCGAGGTTGAGCGGCGCGCGGTCGACGCAGGCCCGCTGGATCGCGCGGGCGACGTACGCGGCGGCGAGCGCGGCGTACACCGCGCCGAGCGGGCCCACCGCGGCGGCGAGCCAGGGCGCGCTCACGAAATCGCCGTCCACGAACCACTGGAACGCGCGCGGTTGGTGAGCGTGCGCGTGCCAGTAAAGGAGCGGCCACCCCGTCGCCGCGTAGACGAGCGCGTCGTCGAGGAGGCGATCGAGGCGCGAGCGCTCGCCCGCGAGCGCGCGGTAGATCGCGACCCACCCGACCTGCTGGCGGACGAAGTGGATCACGGCCACGTAGGCGAGCGCGCGCCAGAAGGTGAGCTCGGAGGCGAGGTGGAGCGCGACGCCGGCGGCGTAACAGGCGAGCGGCACGCCGGCGTAGAGCGCGGGGTGGCGGCGGAGCTCCTCCGGGTCGAGGTACGTGCGGAAGAGCGTCGTGTGCACGTGCGCCACGTCGACGCCGACCACGAAGAGCAGGAAGCCCCAGGCCGGGAGCGCGCCCCCCGTCGAGAGCGCGGCGAGGGCGAGGGCGACCGCCGCGGAGCCGCCGAACACAGCGAGGTCGACGCGGCGGCTCCACATGAAGCCGCCGCGGGCCGCGCCGCGGGGCCCGGCCGGCAGCGCGCCGAGGAGGTCGGGCCCGGCCGAGGCCAACGCCGAGACCCGCGCGTCAGCCGTGGATGGCCGCGGAGATGATCCAGGCGAGGCCCAGGATCACCGAGCCGATCACGATCGCGAGCGCCGTGTTCTGGTCGTCCTCGATCTCCTTGCGGATGGAGAAGGGGGTGAGCTTCGTGATCAGCACGAACGCCAGCAGGAAGACGATCAGCCCGACGGCGACGAAGACGAGCGTTCCGACCACGGCTTTGATCAAATTTTGAACGTCGGGCATCGGCGGTTCTCTCTGGGCGTGGGGCGGCGCGGGGCGGCGCGCGGCGCGCGCTCGTGACGTCTTGGGCTCGGGGCGTGAGCCTACGCGAGTCGGCCGGCAGGGTGAAGCGCGGTCGCTGCGCCGCGTCGCTCCTCGACGCGCGCGCCCGGGCGGCGACGTGCTATCGCCGTGCGGTGTCCACGACCGTGAGCCGAACCCTGCCCCGCCGCGCCCTCACGGCCGCGCTCGCGGCGCTCGGCCTGCTCTGCGCAGGCGCGCCCCACCTCGCCGCGGCAGCGCCTCCGTCCGGCAAGGCGGCGGGCGTACCGGCCAGCAAGGCGGCGCGCGTGCCCGCCGGCAAGGCGGCGCGCGTGCCCGCCGGCAAGGCGGCGCGCGGCGGGGGCGCGCCGATCGGGAAGGTGGCGCACACGGCGGGGGCGCCGAGGAGCGCCGCGGCGGCTCCGGCGGAAGCGCCGCTCGATCTCGCGCTGCCCGTCGAGCGGATCAAGCTGAAGAACGGGATGCGCGTGGTGCTGAGCCCCGACGAGAGCTCGCCCACGGTCGCGGTGGCCGTGACGTACGACGCGGGCTCGCGCGACGAGCCGAGCGGTAGGAGCGGCGTGGCGCGCCTCGTGATGGACACGATGGCCCGGAGCAGCCGCAGCCTGCCGGCGGGCGAGCCCCAGCGCCTCGTGGCCGAGCGCGGCGGCGAGCTCCACGCCGAGGCGGACGTCGATCGCACCACCTTCACGGCGGCGCTGCCCGCGAACGAGCTCGCGCTGGCGCTGTGGCTCGAGGCCGATCGCATGAGGGCGCCCGCGCCGAGCGGAGAGGGCTTCGAGGCGCAGCGCAGGGGCGCGCTCGAGCGCCGCGGCGCGGTCCTCGGCGCCGCCCACGGCCAGGGCGCGATCCGGCTCCGCGAGCTGGTCTTCCAGGGGTACTGGCCCCACGAGCACCCGGCGCTCGGCGAGGCGGACGACCTCGCGGGCGCCGAGCTCTCGTGGGCCCGCGACTTCCACGCGGCCCACTACGGCCCGAACAGGGCGGTGCTCGCGATCGCCGGCGGCTTCGACGCGGGCGCGGCGATGGCGCTCGTGCACGAGTACTTCGACGGCATCCCCGCCGTCTCCGCCGCGCCCTTCAAGGACGTGCCGTTCCCCGAGCAGACGAGCCAGCGCACCGGCGTCGTGAGGGACAGCGCCGCCCGCGCGCCGTCGATCCTCTACGGGTGGGCCGTGCCGCCGCCCGAGCACCCGGATCACCACGCGCTCGCGCTCGCGGCCTCCCTGCTCGGGCGCGGCGAGAGCTCGCGGCTCCCGGCTCTCCTCGTCGGGAACAAGGCGGTCGCGCGGTCGGTGCGGGTCGCGATCGACGGCCACCGCGGGCCCGATCTCTTCTCCATCGACGTGCGGCTCGCCGAGGACGCCCGGGTCGGCGACGTCGAGAGGCTGATCGAGGGCGAGATCCGGGCGCTCGCGACGGCGGGACCCTCGCAGGCCGAGCTGACGAGGGCGCGCCGGCTGCTCCAGTCGGCGTTCTTGGCGGGCCTCGCGGACGCGAGCGCGCGGGCGCGGGCGCTCGGCGAGCACGAGCTCCTCTTCGGGGACGCCGCCCACCTGAACGGGGAGCTCGCGCGCTACTTCGCGGTGACCCGGGAGGACGTGCAGCGCGCCGCGCGCGCCCACCTCGGCCCGACGCGCCGGACGATCGTCGAGACCTATCCCCCTGCGATGCCGGGAGCCGCCCCGCCGCCGCGCGCGTCGGCCGGCGCGCCGCGGGCCGGAGGCAGGGCGCGCGCCGCGGCGCCGGAGCAGGACGCTGAGGTGGCGGCGCCGGGCAAGGGCGCAGAGAAGGCGGCGCCTGGCAAGGGCGCGGGCAAGGCCGCGCCGAGCAAGAGAGCGGACAAGGCCGCGCCGAGCAAGAGAGCGGACAAGGCCGCGCCGGGCAAGGCCGCGCCGGGCAAGGCCGCGTCGGGCAAGGGCGCGGACAAGGCCGCGCCGGGCGAGCGCCCGGCGAAGGCGCACGGCGCGGCGAGCCGGCCCGCGCCGGATCCGGCGCCGACGAAGCCGGCGAAACCCACGAAGAAGTGACGCGAAGAGGCGAGCGACGGAGAACGCGTGACGCGATGAACGAGCGAAGCGAGCGACGCGACCTGCGCGGGCGACGGACAGCGCGCCCCTGGCTCTCCTGGACCGCGGCGCTCGCGGCCGCCGTGACGTGCGGCTGCGCTGCTGGGCGGGCGCCGCAGCCGCCCGCGCAGGCGGGCGCGCCGGCGAGGCCCGCGCCGGCGACGTCTGCGCCAGCGGCGCCGCCGGCCGAGGTCGCTCGCGGGGAGCAGCCGCCGCCGTCCGGCCCCGCGAAGCCCGCGCGCATGCCCGCGATCACCTGGGCCGAGCTCCCGAGCGGCCTCCGCGTCGCCACGGCGGTGAGCCGCGCGCTGCCGCTCGTGGAGGTCCGGGTGGTCATCCGCGGCGGCTCCGCGGCCGACGGCGAGCGCACCGGGCTCGCCGCGCTCACGGGCGAGCTCCTCCTGCGCGGGGGCGCGGGCGGGCTCCCCGGCCGCGAGCTGCTCGCGCGCGTCGAGTCGCTCGGCGCCTCCCTGCGGGTGGACACCGGCCTCGACGCGACCGTGATCGGGCTGCGCGCGCCCAGCGATCGCCTCGCGGAGGCGGCCCTGCTGCTCGGGCACGTCGTGCAGCGGCCGCGCCTCGACGCCGGGGAGCTCGCCAAGCTGAAGGCCCAGGCCGCCGAGGCGGCGAGGGAGCGCGCGCGCTCGGACGGCCGCTGGGGAGCGCTGATGGTCCTCTTCCGCGACCTCTACGCGCTCCCGACCGAGCTGCACCCCTACGCCTCGTTCGGCGCGACAGCGGCGGAGCTCCCGCGGATCACCGCCGCCGACTGCCGCGCGTTCCACGCGGCGTGGTACGTCCCGAAGAACACCGTGGTGGTGGTGGCGGGCGACACGACGCCCGAGGCCGCGCGCGCGGCCGTGGAGAAGGCCTTCACCGACCGCCGCGGCGCGGAGCCGCCGGCGCTCTCGTTCACCGATCCGGTGCCTCCGGCGTCGCTCAAGATCACGATCGTCGATCGCCCGAAGAGCGCGGAGAGCGAGCTCTTCCTCGGCGTGCTCGGCCCCGAGCGCAGCGCCTCGGAGTGGCCCGCGCTCGCGGTCGCGGGCGAGGTCCTCGGCGGCCCCTCCGGGCGCCTCTCGCAGGAGCTGCTCGCGCCGCGCGGGCCGGCGCGCGAGGTGTCCGCGGCGCCGCTCGACGTCGCGCACGGACCCGTCCCGCTCCTGGCTCACGTCCGCGTCCCTGCGGCGCGCACGGGCCTCGCCGCGCAGGCGATGCTCGAGCACGCGGAGCAGCTCGCGGCCGCGGCGCCCTCGCAGGAGGAGGTCGACGCCGCGGCGCGGCGGCTCACGGCCGGCCTCGGCCTCGGCCTCGGGACGGCCACCGGGCTCGCGGACGAGATCGCCGTCATGCAGGCGCTCGATCTGCCGGACGACCACCACGAGAGCTACCGCAAGGAGCTCCGGGACATCACGCCGGTCTTCGCCGGCAAGATCGCGCACGACAACGTGCGACCGGCGCACGCTGCGATCGTCGTGGTGGGCGACGCCCAGGCGATCGGCCCGATGCTGAGCCGCCTCGGGGACGTCAAGGTGGTCGACCCGACCCGCGCCTTCGAGCGGAAGCGCACGATCCCGCGGGACGCGAGCGCCTCGCCCGCCCCGTCGCAGGCCCCGGCGCCCGGCGCTGGCCGCGCGGCGCCGGCGGAGGAGCCGCAGTGACGGCCGTCGGGCGCCGCGGGGGCGCGCGCGCTCCGCGGGCGGCGGCGCGTGGTCTTGCGCCCGCGACGCGCGCCTTCGCGCTCGCGGCGGGGCTCGCGGCCGTGTCCTCCCCGGGCGCCGTGGGGGCGCAGCCGAAGCCTGCGCCGGCGGCCGCAGCGCCGGCGGCGTCGACGTCGGCGGCGGCACCCGCGCAGCTCGACGGCGCAACGTACGACTACGAGCACCCGTCTGCGCCGGCGAGCGGCGCCGCCGAGCAGGGCGCAGCGCAGGCCGGGGCTGCCGCGCCTCCGGTGCCGCCGGAGCGGCGCTGGCGGGGTCGCGCCTTCGTGCACCGCCTGGCGGCCGCCGAGCCCGCGCGGCCGCTGCCGATCCTCGTGTTCCTGCACGGCACCAACGAGGCGCGGATCGAGCACCGCTGGATGGGGGGCGGCCAGGAGGGCGACGTGCGCCGGATCGCGGCGCAGCTCATGGAGGCGGGCCAGATCCCGCCGATGCTGGTCGCCGCGCCGAGCGCCGTGCTCCCGGCGGCGGTCGCCGTCGCGCGGACGAGCTGGCCTGCCTTCGATCTGGACGCGTTCCTCGACGCCACGGCCGCGCGGCTGCGCGGCGTCGCGACCCTCGACCGCGCGCGCGTCGTCGTCGCGGGCCACTCCGGCGGCGGCTGCAACAAGGCGGGCGGCATCGCGACCGCTTTGAGCGCGTCCACCCCCGTGCACGCGGCGCTCGTGATCGACACGTGCATGGACGTCGACATCGCGCTCCCCCTCGCGCGCTCGCGCCCGACCACGCACGTCGTCGTGTCGTGGCAGACGATGACCTGGGCCAAGCGCCCCATCGCCGACTTCCGCCGCGCCTTCCAGCGCGGCGTCGAGGCGCACCCTGCGGCGCCGGGCGTCCTCCGCGAGCTCGAGCCGCTCGTCCCGACGGAGCCGATGCCCCACGACGCCATGGTGCCCCTGGTGCTGCGGCGCTGGCTGCCGCCGCTCCTCTCGCCGGACGCCGCGCCGAGCGTGCCCTGCGTCTCGCCGTGACCGTCCCGGGGCGCGCCGCCTCCGCCACCGCTACCCGCGCGGCGCCGAGGCAGCGCCGCGCGCAGAACAGCTCGAGAGGGCTGACCGGCACCCCTCGAGCGCGTGCCCCGTGTTAGGTCGTGTACAGGATGAAGCTCAACCTGTTGACCGTCGCACTCGCCGCTTCGGCGGCGGTTGTTCTCCTTGACGCGCAGGCCAGGGCGGACTGCGGCTGTTCAGGGAGCCCGAGCACCGTCACGTCCGATTCGAGCGGCCCTTGCCTGCGCTACGAGGCGCCATCGGGGCCGAGCAACGACATCACGTTCCGCTTCGATAAGGCCTATGCCTGCGGTCAGTATGCGACGGGCGAGTACTTCGTCATCAGCGAGAACGGCGTCGCCAGCATCACGACCATCACGCCCGAGGCGGCCGGCGGCCGTCACGGTGTGGACGTGAATCCTTCCCCCGACGGGCCGCAGCGGTGGGACGACCGGCTCGACGATCATGCACCGCCCGTCAGCCTGCCTTACGCTGCGCCGCCCGGCAGCTCCGTCGTGAAGTACGTGTCCGACAACCCGTCGAGCGATTGCGATGGCGCCGGTGAGAAGTCGTGCGGGCGTTTCGCGGCGGTGGTCACGGTGATCGACGCGCCGCCCGCTGACCCGAGCACGACCTTTCGTCCTCCTTTCGTGGGCACGAACAAGCCCGTGCTCTCGACCTCCACGCTGCAGACGCAGCTCCTGTCCCGTCTGCAGGCCGCGTGCGCCGACGCACCCTCGCTGGAGACGGCCCTGGCCTGGACGCGCCACCTCCGCCTCGATTACACGAGCCACTCGGTCACGTGCGACCTCATGCCGCCGGAGGACGCGCTCCCCGACGGCAGGCCGTGGTCGACCGACATCTGGGCGCGCGACACCGACGTCTATGCTTGGCTTCATCTCGCCGATGTTTGCGGCGCGCCGCCCTGCACGCCCGAGGAGGATCTCGCCGCCAAATTCCCCGTGCTCGTCGGCTACGTGCAGCACGGTATCGACATCTGGGGTGTCGACAGGATGGGCGCGAGCCTGTTCCGAGGCGGCGGCGGCAATGGCGGCGGCAAGCTCTTCGCTTATGCCTTCGCGGCCGCGATGCTGGCGGACCCGGCGATGCTGGCGGACCTCGCGGCCGTCGATGCGGGCCGATTCTTCGAGACGGCCAGCTATTACGCCGGCAAGAACGGCGCCGCCCTGTGGGGCCAGCCCGTCGGTACGGAGGAGGAGTACTGGGACGACTTCTCCGACCAATCCACCCGGACGATTCGAGACCCCTATGGGTACATCGACGGCGGCTTCGAGCCTGGCGGATGGTATCAAGACAACACGGCCAAACCGACGAAATACTCGGCGCTCCTCATGCGGCTCATGCCTGCGCTCGCGGCGGCATGGCCGGTCAACAAGGACGTCCTCCTCTCTTATGCGGATCGCTGGGTCGACCACGGCGCCTTGACACAGCCGGATCCCTGCGCGCCCGTCGGGGGCCAGTACGGCTCCGATCACGGTCCTGACGGGAGCGGAGATTGTATCTCCGGCTCGGGGAGAGTGCCCGAGCTCGATGGGAGCAACAAGGACGGGGGCAACCGTGAACGAGCGATGGGTGAGTGCATGTGGAGCAGCTTCCGGGGCTGCTCCGAGACCTGCTCTTGCCCGGGTCAGTCCTGTGGGCCTGCGAGCCAATGCGGTGATGGCAAGATCGAGGCTCCCGAGGAATGCGACGGCGACGATGGCGGGAGTTGCCCCGCGGGATGCGTTCCTCCCGACCAGCCGAACGGTTGCAGGTGCGTGGCCGCTGGCGCCGGTAGCGGCACGGGATCCTCCGCATCCAGCGGCGGCTCCAGCACATCGAACAGCGCAGGTGGAGAAGGCGATGACGGCGGCGGGTGCACCTGCGGAGTGGCCGGCCGGACCGCCCCGACGGGCGCTCTGGGGGCATGGATGGCCGTCTGGGCGGCGGCCCTTCATCGCGTCATCCGGCGTCGCCGCATGGTTTCCCTCACGGCCCGGCGAACAGGTCGGCGGACGCTATCAAGATCACGTTCTGACCTGGGCGAGGGCGCCACCATGGCGCTGATCCACCACCCTTGCGCACCTTATGGTGGATCCGGAGATTCCCGAGCGAGGCGCTTCCGTCGATCCTGATTCCAGTCTCTCCCTCCCGGTGGTACCGTGATCGCCATGCCCCGGTCTCGGTGTCCAGGAGCGTTGTCGCATCAGCGCGTCAATGAGCTTGGACACGGCGACGGCACGGAGGGTACCGCTCGTGTGGCAAGCATCGGCTTCTGGTGGACGATCTGACGCCAATCTCCAGATGGTGGACAGCGCGCGTACCGTTGCGGCGCGCTCGAACCGCTCCGGCGACGCCGGTCCCGCTTCTTCTGCGGCCGGGCGGGGCGACGTAGCCCAGGACCCGCGGCGCAACCAGCTCGTCGCCGGGCGGTACAAGCTCTCGCGGCTGGTCGGACGCGGCGCCATGGGCGAGGTGTGGCTCGCGCACGACAGGGCCCTGCGGATCGACGTCGCGTTCAAGCTCCTCACGGTCCAGCGCGAGAGCCAGGCTGGCACCGCGCTGGAGCGCTTCCGGTTCGAGGCCCAGGTCGCGGCGCAGCTGGCGCAGAAGACGGACCACGTCGTCGCCGTGCACGACGTCGGCAACGATCCTGCCGTGGGTCCGTACCTCGTCATGGGCTACGTTCGAGGTCGGTCCCTGAGGCAGCTCATGCAGGAGCGGGGGCCGATCTCCCCGGCGGAGTTCGCCCCGCTCCTCGGCCAGATCGGAGAGGCCCTCTCCGTCGCGCATGGCCTCGGCATCGTGCACCGCGACATCAAGCCGACGAACGTGCTGCTCGAGGAGGAGCGCAACGGTGAGGTGCGCGCCAAGGTCGCGGACTTCGGCATCGCCAAGTGGATCCGAAAGGAGCTGCCAGCCGACTTCCCCCGTCGAACCGTCGACGGCGTGGTGCTGGGAACGCCGGCGTACCTGAGCCCGGAGCACGCATGCGACGGGGACACCAACCCGCACTCGGACATGTGGGCGCTCGCGGTCGTCTCGTACGAGGCGCTCACGGGCCGGCTGCCCTTCCCGGGCCACACCATGAGCGACGTGCTCGCCTCGATCCTGGCCAGCGCGCAACCGCCGCGCTCGGCGCTGTACCCGGAGGCGCCAGCGCTCTCGGCCTGGTTCGCGCGCGCTTTCGCCCTGAACCCGACGGAGCGGTTCCCCTCGATCGAGGCCATGGTCGCCGCCTACAAGGCCGCCGTCGGCCCGTCGGGTGCGCCGGCGCGCGCCGAGCGAGCCGAGCCCGCGCGCCGGGGCAAGCTGGGCCTCGCGGCCGGCCTCGTCGTGGCGCTCGGCGTCGTGCTGTCGACCGGCGCGCTGTGGGCGCAGGCACAGGTCCCCGCCGCGCTGCGGGCGTCGAGCGTCGACGCGCGCGCCGCGTCCGTGGTCCGCGCCGCGCAGGCGCGCATCGCAGCCCAAGCGAGCCCACACCTAGCGGCGAGATCGGGTGACGCCGCGGCGGTGGGGGCCGCCGTCCCCGCGTCCGCGGAGGCCTCCGTCCCCGCGGCCGCGCCGCGCCCCCTCTCCGCGCAGGCCGCGCGCCCGGCCGACCCCCGCCCGGCGCCGCGGAGCGCTCGCATCCCCCGCGGTAGCCGCGCGACGGGCGCGCGAAGCGTGTCCACCGAACGCGAGCTGCTCAGGACGCGCCACTGAGCGGTTGTTGCCAACTAGCGCGTAAGTAAAACGAGCCCGATCGCGGCGCGATTGCGCACGACGGTGACGGCGCCCGGCGGTGCTCGGTGCAGCCGCGCTCGAGCGGCCGTGCCCGGCGACCTCCGGCTTCGGGGGGCGTCTGTCGCGGCCCACGCTTGCACCCCGTCGTGGGTCGAGGTGCGTGTCTCGATTCGAGCCTCCGGCGGCGCGCCTGGCCAGCGGCGCATGGCCGCCGTCCGTTCGAGGGCGGATCGAGCCGGCGCCCGGCGCCCGTGACAGCCGGTCCCGGCGGGAGTGGAGGCACGCCAGTCGCAAGGGCGTCGGAGCATGTTGCGAGAAGCCAGCGTGCGGCTGTTCTGGTCAGGGACCGCTCTGCTCCTGACCATCGCCGGCTGTCGGACCGACGACTCACGTGGGGAGGCCCTCGGGGAGGACCGGAAGGGGCAAGCGGCCGGAGCGATGGGGCAGCTCGCGAGGTGGCTCGGTAGCCAGCCGCCGGAAGCGTCATAGCCGGTTGGAGAGGAGGAAGAGAGCGATGCGAACGAACAGCGGAGAGTCGGTGATGGGCCTGGTCCTCGCGGCGGGGGCGGCCCTGCTCGCCTCGGCGTGTGATCGAGAAGAGAGGGCGCTCGGGACGACGCGCCCCCCGGACGGCACGCAGATCGAAGCGCGGGTGGCGACCGTCGATGCGGTCGACCGCATCGTCCAGGCGCGGTGCGACCGCGAGGCCCGGTGCAACAACATCGGCCCTGACCGCACGTATACGAGCAATGAGGCCTGCAGCAGCAGGGTCCGGGCCGAGTGGCGCGAGGATCTCAACCTCGCGGAGTGCCCGGGCGGCACCGATTCCAAGGAGCTGAACGAGTGTCTGCAGGAGATCCGCAACGACGACTGCAACAATCCGTTCGACACCCTCGACCGGATCGTCGCGTGCCGCTCGAGCGACCTCTGCAAGGCCACCCCGTAGCGCCGGCGCGGCGGGCGGGACCCGAGCACGCTCGGCCCGCGCGAGGGCGGGCCGGGTCGCGCCGGGGCCCCCACCCCGATGGACGCGCTCGGGAGCAACGGCGCACCCCGAGTGCGCAAGCCCGCAGGAGCCCGGGGTGATCGGCCACGGCGGGGAACGGAGCGCCCGGTGCTACGAGCGCGCCTCTCGCTGAGAGATCGAGCTCAGCAGCGCTGACGACCCTGCCCCGCCGTCCCGGTCGGCGATGTCCGACAGGCTGATGACGCCGACAGGATGCTTCTGACCATCGACACAGATGATCCTCGACTTCTTGTGGCTGCTCATCAGGCGCGCGGCCACGTTCAGATCCTCGTCCGGCCCGCAGCAGACGACCTCTCGGGTCATGACGTCCTCCGCCCGTGTCGACGAGGCGCGACGGTGCTCCCCGAGCACCCGGATGGCGAGGTCTCGATCGGTCAGGGTCCCGATGACGGAGCCATCGTCGCCGCAGATCGGAACAAAACCGATGTTCCGCGCCTGCATCAGCTCGGCGACGTTCTCGACGGGCTCGCTCGCCTTGCAGCAGGCCACGTCGGTCTTCATGAGCTCGGAGCAATTCATTGTCTCTCCTCCTGGAATCGCACTCAGCATCGTGTTCGAGACGCCCATCGTCCCGTCTCGAAGACCAGCAAACGGCGGGCCATCACGCCGGCGAGGCACAGGTGTCGAGCTCGCGGCGCGCAGAGGATCGCACGTGGCACACGTCTCGCTGCGATCGAGCGGGCACGAGGCGCGATCTTCTGCCCTCCGGCGGCCTCGACGCTCCTCCAGATTTCGCCCGGAGAAGCCTCGGTTCGAGGAGGAGGATTCAGGAGATCGTCACGGCGCGCGGGCTCCCTGGGCCGCCGCTCTCTTCGCTTCTGCCTTCAGCTTCCTCAGGTGTCCGTGCAGGGTCTCGGAGTCGAGGCCATGTAGCGTCAACCGGAAGCCGGCCTCGAGCGTCGAGCTGGGCACCATGGGATGATGGTTGTGTACCAGGGCGACAGGAAGCGGGTCGTTCAGGATCTTGCCGACGTAGAGCGCGATGATCTCGTCCAGCTGCAGCGAATTGCTCGCCCGCCAGAAATGGTGATCCGACAGGAACAGCGCATAGAGCGGCGTGTATATCTCGATGGCGGTCTGCAGGTCGACGACGTTCAGCCAGGTGTTCGGGAGATCGTCGATGCTCGCGTCGTCATCTGTGATGGCAGAGAAGTCGATCTCTTTCCGGGGCTCGATCTCACGCCCCTCTGCGCGAAGCTTCTCGTTCAGCTCGATGATGAAGTTGTAGAAGATCAGATCGTGGACCGTGAACGTGTTGTCCAAGAGGTCCTCCAGCCTCCTGGTCCTCAGCGGCGTCGTCGTCCGGATATCGATGCCCGGGACGTTGTCCTCGATGAACTTCAAGATCTCCGTGCCGATGGTGAAGTGGCGCAGGATGAGGTAATTGGCCTCCGGGGCGACGAAGAGCCTCAGGCCCCAGTAAATGGACCGGTGCAACAACCACGGAGATTGCCAGCTCGCCGGGACAAGTATCTTCATGAGCTTGATGCCGGAGATCGACAGGCGGGCGAACGGCCTGATGATCGGCATCACGACCCTGCGCGTGGTGCTGCGCTGGCTCTTCAGGAAGGCGGCTTTGGCCCTCTCGTCGATCGGCAAGGACCGGTCCAGGTACAAGGCCAGCCACGGATCGGGATCCCCGGGGTCGTGCTTCATTCTCCTGAAAAAGCCCTGAAAGTCCATGTCAGTAGCTCCCGATCTCCTCGAGCTGGAGGCGGTAGAGTCGCGCGGTGACCCGGGCGGTCTTGAGGATTCTCGGCGCCGTCCGCGGGAGGTTCAAGATACCACAGTGGAGCGCCTCTTCCAGCTCGCCCAGGTGATCTTCGTCGGCCTTCGCGTGATAGAAATAGAAGCTTACCGCCTGCGCCTCCAGGCGAAGGGCGGACTGCACATGCTCGGCCCACTGGGCCGCGACCCGCTTGCCGAGGCCTTCGATGATGTACATGGCGCCGAGGAGATCGAAGGGGTTCGGCTGATCGGCTCGATGGAAGATCCAGGCAGACAGGGCCTCGCTGCCGATGTTCAGCTCGTGCCGCGCGAGCCCGGCCGGGTCGCCGCCGCTCTTCAGGTAGTCTTCCTCCAGCATCAGGTAATCGCGATGCTCCGCGGCCGCATGGCGGATGAAGCGCGAGCGCAGCTCGGCGAACTCGTGGCCGATGTTGGAGGCGGCGCGCGCGATCCAGAGCGCCCCGTTCATGACCTGCGCCCGGTGGTTCAGCAGGAGCTCGTGGTAATCGGCCAGGCGAATGCGACGCTCGATCACGCGCCGCACGATCGGGATGTGATGCACCTGGGACTCGAAATCCAGCCAGATGGACGACAGCCCGCGCAGGACGGCCTGCGGTGAATCTTCGTCTCGAGGCGATGTACGTTCCGGAAGCATGCTGAACCTCCCTGGTGATGACGGCGGGTCAGACGACCGTGAGCAGCATGAAGGCGATGACGCAGCGGCCGCTCTCCGGGATGAAGCCGAGGACCTGCTGGCCCGGCTGCAGATCCCGCTCCTCGATCAGCTGGTGCAGCATGAGGAGAATGGATGCGGCCCCCGTGTTCCCCTGGGAATAGAGGTTCGTGAACCAGCGAGCCTCGGGCACCATCGCCCCGGTCTTCGCGAGCAGCTTGACCATCTCTCCGCGGAGAGAGTGGGACGAGTAGTGCGCGAGGAAGTGGTCGATGGCTCCGGGCCTCAGACGTCGCCGATCCACGAGCTCAAGGTAATGCTTCGCCCACACGGGGAACATGCGGTAAAGCAGATCGAAGTCCTGCTTGAGGACGACGGCGCCCTGCTGCGCCGCGAGCGCAGGGCTGTCGTAGTGACTCCAGGGCTTCCTCTCACCCGCCCGGTTCCTGGAGGTGCCCGCGTACATGCAGGGGTCGAAGCGGTCGGCGTAGGAGCAGAGATCGATCCATTCCACCCTCAGGGAGCGGCGCCCCTCGTTCGGCCTGGTCTCCAGGAGCCAGGCGCCGGCCCCGTCGGAGAGGGTCCAGCGGAGGAACTCGGTCTCCATCAAGGCGGAGGAGTCTTCGCCTTCCTGCTCCCGACCGGCGTAGAAGCCAGGTCGGAAGAAGCGACTGGAGAACTCGGCGGCGCAGGCCACGCCGCAGTCGTGCTCGCCCGCCTTCAGCTGGAGGTAAACGGACTTGAACGCCATCATGCTGCTGGCACAGACGCTTTGAAAGCTCGCGATCTCCATGGGCCGCAGGCCGAGCTCGCCGTGGACCGCGCTGGCAAAACCGGGGACAAGGAGGTCGCCCTGGGTGGTGGCCGCCGCCAGGAAGGAGAGCCTCTCCGCGGCGATCTCGCTGCGCGAAAGCGCGTCCCGGATCGCACGAGCCGCCATGTCTGCGCTGCTGTGAAGGTGCACGCCGTCCGGCGTCAACGCATAATGACGTGTCTTGATGCCGTTCTGCCGGAGGACGAAGCGCCCGAGCCTGGAGCGCCTGTCGTTGATCTCGCCGATGTACTGCTCCATCTCCTCGTTGAGGACCGGCTTGCCAGGCAAGAAAGCGCCAGTGCTGGTGATGTAGACGGAACGATCCATGATCCTTCTCCGTGGCAGACATGGGCTTGGAGCTCGTCACGGCGGCCATCAACACTACCTCAGTCGCCCTCGTCGCGCCGAGGCGTAACCATGTCCCGTCTCGCCGGCCGCCGGCTTCGCCCGCCGGATGCTGGCCCGGCTTTCGCGTGTCCACGATCCCGGCGGCGGCACCTCGCAGCGCCCGGGCGCGATGAGGCGATTTCGTCGCGGGCGTATCCAGCGTCCCTGCCATCCTCAAGATGGGAGGGGGTCGCCATGGATTCATCAGATCATGCCGGTCGCGTCCTCCCGCTCTCGCTCGCACCCGTCTTGGTCGGAACGTGCGCGATCGTGCTCCGGGCCGTCGAAGAGGCGAACCGCGCCGAGCTCGAGGGCATCCGCGCAGATCGAGCACGGCATGCCTGTCGATGAGCTGCAGAGCTCGGCGCCGCCGCCCAGGTTCATCCGCATCCTACGGCCGGTCGGCGCCATCCATGCGGGCCGACTTGGCTGCCGTCGTCGTGGCCAGACACGAGCTTCGTGCGCGGTGGCGCCCTGCTTGCATCAAGACGGCGGCGTCAGGTGAAGCCATGGCGCAAGAAGCCCCCAAGCCGGCCGAGAAGAGACGGCCAAAGCATGTACGCAGCCCCCTGAAAGACGTTGCGCCGAGCCGCCCCAGGGGACTGCCCGCGCAGGATGATCGAGAGCAAGCGCCGAAGGCCGAGAAGGATCGCTCGCCCGCGCCGTCTGGCGAGCGGTCGACCCAGGCGCCCCACGGGGTGCCTACGCGTGGGCACGAACCGCGCGGCGGGCGCGACCGGACCGAGGGGCAACGCCGAAGCAGCGCCGAGCAGGCTCACGGTCAGCGTGAGCTCGCTCAGCAGCTTCGCGTCGATAGCCTCCGCTGCTCGACGATGGCCGGCTCCGGACACCCGACCTCCAGCCTGTCGGCGGCCGATCTCATGGCGGTGCTCCTCCGCGACTACCTCCGCTGGGACCTGAGCCATCCGGAGAACCCGAACAACGATCACGTGATCTTCTCGAAGGGCCACGCCTCCCCGCTGCTCTATGCGATGCTCAAGGCGGCGGGCGTCATCTCCGACGCGGAGCTCCTGTCGTACCGGCGCTTCGGGAGCCCGCTGCAGGGGCACCCGGTGCCGACGCTCCCCTGGGTCGACGTGGCGACCGGCTCCCTGGGTCAGGGGCTCCCCATCGCCGTCGGGATCGCGCTCTCCGGGAAGTACCTCGAGAAGGCTCCCTACCGTGTCTGGGTGTTGCTCGGCGACAGCGAGATGTCCGAGGGATCCATCTGGGAGGCGTTCGACCACGCGCGCCACACGAAGCTCGGCAACCTCATTGCCATCCTCGACATGAACCGCCTCGGGCAACGCGGCCAGACGCCCCTCGGCTGGGACTCCGCGGCCTATGCGGCGCGCGCCCGCGCGTTCGGCTGGCGTGCCCTGGAGATCGACGGCCACGATCCAGCCGCCATCTCCGGCGCCTATGCCGAAGCCCTCCGCGCCTCGGACGCGCCCGCGCTGATCGTCGCGCGCACGGTGAAGGGAAAGGGCGTGTCCCTCGTCGAGGACAAGGACGGCTGGCATGGAAAGGCGCTCGACAAGGCGCAGTGCGCGAAGGCGATCGACGAGCTGGGGGGCATGCGCGACATCGTCATCACGCCAGAGGCGCCTGCGCCGGGTGAGCCTGCTCCGCGGCCCACCGCCGGGCCGCTGAGGCTCCCCATCTACGAGCGCTCCGCGGCCGTCGCGACGCGGAGGGCCTACGGCGACGCGCTCGAGGCGCTCGGCGCTGCGCGCGCGGATATCGTCGCCGTGGACGCCGAGGTCAACAACTCGACCTTTGCCGAGGAGTTCGCGAAGGCTCATCCAGATCGCTATTTCGAGATGTTCATCAGCGAACAGCAGATGGTGGCCGCCGCCGTCGGGCTGAGCGTCCGGCGCTGGTCGCCCTTCGCGTCGACGTTCGCGGCTTTCCTCACGCGCGCCCACGATTTTCTCCGGATGGCCGCGGTGTCGAGGGCCAATATCCGCGTGTGCGGCTCGCACGCGGGTGTATCCATCGGCGAGGACGGCCCGTCGCAGATGGGGCTCGAGGATCTGGCCATGATGCGCGCCGTCCACGGGAGCACCGTGCTCTATCCGTGCTGCGCCAATCAGACCGCTCGGTTGGTCGCCGCCATGGCCGATCAGAAGGGCATCGTCTACCTCCGAACGACGCGCGAGAAGACGCCTATCCTGTACGATGCGACCGAAGCGTTCCCCATCGGCGGGAGCAAGGTGCTGCGCGAGACACCCCACGATCGCGTGACGATCATCGCTGCGGGCATCACCGTCCACGAGGCGTTGAAGGCCCACGCAGAGCTCGAGGCGAGCGGGCTCTCCGCTCGAGTCCTCGACGCGTATGGCATCAAGCCGATCGACGCCGCCGGCATCCGCGCGGCGGTGCAGGCCACCTCTGGAAACGCCGTCGTCGTGGAGGATCACTGGGCCGAGGGCGGCCTGGGCGACGCCGTGCTCGAGGCGCTGGCTGGCGAAGAGCCCGTCGTCGCGCGCGTCGTCCACCTCGCCGTGAGGGAGATGCCCGGCTCGGGCACCCCGGCCGAGCTCCTGCGCGCGGCGGGGCTTGATGCTTCCGCCATCGCTGGCGCGGCGAAGCGCCTCCTCTCCGACGCAGCACGCCGCGCGCGATAGCCCTGGCCTCGCGCGCGGCGAGCGCGGGCACGCCGCGGATCGGGCGATGTGGCGAGAGGGCTCGCGTGGTTGAAGGCGGACCTCGCGTCGGGGGAGTGGGATCGCAAGTACAGGGCGCTGCGACGCCTGGAGTCGCTGGACCTGGGTCATCGCGTGCTGCTCGCCGAGCTGGCGTGACGCACCACCTGGGCAGAGCGTGCCACGCAGCTCGTCTCCGGCGACAGAGGCGTGCCCTGCGTCTCGCGGTGACCCGCCTCGGCACCCGCGCGGGTGCCGACGCGGAGGCGTCGCACAAAAGAAAAAAAGAGCGCCCGTCCGACGGTGTGGGGGGGGAAACCGTCCCTCAGGCGCTCCGGGGTCAGGGCTATGCAGGAGCTAGGCCAGGGATCTCCTGACGAGGGTCCGTGAATTTACGTAGGCGTTGTACGGGTGAGGCTTTCGTTTTTGGTGTGGCGGATTTCGTTGGTGAAGCGCAGGGGCGCCATCTCCCGCGAGCGGTGGCACGGTGGCGCTCGCCCGAGCGCCAGACGAGCGCTGCGCCTGGGCAGCCAGGCGAGCGCTGCGCCTAGGCAGGGCGGTGGGGCGTGCCGGCGATGGCTCCTACGCGGCGCGTCTTCGCCACGCGCCTCGCCTGCTGCCGGATGTGCTCCACGGCCTTCTCGAGGAAGGCCTCGGGGGAGGTCTTGCTGACGGTGATCTGCTCTCCGCCGATGAGGACGACGAGGAGGCCCCTGTCGGTCCTGCCCACCGCGAAGAAGTCGACGGTGAACGGCAGCTCTTCCTCGACGGTGAGGGACAGCTGGCACTTCAAGACCTCGCCGACGCCGGGCTGATTCTCGACGACGAACCGCTGCAAGAGCCCGTTGGCGTGGGCGTCTCCGGCGATCCGGTTGAGCGCCCACTTGTCCCTCGGCCAGGCCATGTGGTCACGGAGCTCGGTTATCCATTGCAAGAGCTCCTCGGCGACCTGGCCGATCGCCGCCTTGGAGGCCTCATAGGACAGCTTGATCTGCTCGTATTTCGTCATCGGAACTCCATCGCTCTCCGGCGCGCGCCCTCGAGGCTACCAGATCGCCGCGCCTCGCCGCACGCGGATCGGGCCCCTCGGCCTCGCCGACGCCGCGGGATTCTTCGGCGCAGCGCGCGGCGTCGCGGCGTCGCGGGCGGCCTCGAGGCGCTCGCGCTCCCTGGTCTCCGCGCGCCGCGGCCGGCGGGACCGGCCGGGCTCGCTCAGGCGTATTGTTGCAGCAGCGCGCCGCGCATGGGGTTGTCGCAGGCCTTCACCGCCGCGCGGAGCGCGTCCCTGTCGACCGGCACCCTGTGCAGGCTGACGTTGACCGCGCCGCCCTGCGCCTCCACGGTCGCGTACTCGGCGTGGTGCAGCAGCGTCGGCGGCCCGCCGTTCGCGTACTCCTTGAACGGCATCCCGACGCTCCCCGGGTTCACGAGGAGCGTCCCGCGGTGCTGGCGGAGCATCTGGAGGTGCGTATGCCCTCCGGCCATCACCGTCGCAGCGTGGCCCGCGAGGCGGCGATCGAGCTCCTCCGGCGGGGTGTTCGCGAGGAGTTCCTCCATGTGAGACCGGGGCGAGCCGTGGAACACGAGGAGCGTCGAGTGCGCGTCGAGCGGGATCTCAAGGTGCGCCTGGAACGTGCGCAGGAAGGCGAGCTCGTCTCTCGACAGCCGATCACGGCACCAGTCCACCGCGTCGACGACGATGGGGGCCTCGGTGTAGGTGCGGATCAGCTCCGGATCCAGCATGAACTCGTCGTGGTTCCCGAGGATGCACGGGCACCCGAGCTCGTGCAGCATGTCCAGGATGGCCGAGGGCCGCGGCCCCAGCGTCGCGACGTCGCCGAGGCAGATCACCTGATCGACGCCCGTCGCCCGGATGCTGGCCAGCACGGCCCTGAGCGCCACTTCATTGCCGTGGATGTCGGATATCAGCGCGATCCGCATGGCAAGACCCCCTTCAGCGGCCATCGAGACGTTGGAGCGGCTCTCGGCGCCTCGCGGCGTCCGATCGGCGGACTCGTGACGATAGACCATGTCCGCCGGCGCCTCCAGCCCCTCGCGTCCTGCCGTGCGAGGCGGCGCGGCGGCGCGACGGCTGGCGGCGATGGAGACGCGCGTCACAGTCGCGAAGTTTCCCTGGTCTCCCCGCACGCTCCCTGCACGCGCCGGACCACGAGCGGGTAGGATCGGCGCGTGCGCGCGCTCTGGCCGGTGGACATCGTCGCCTTGAATCCCGTGTCGTGCGGCGCGGTCCTGTGGCGCATCGGCGGCGTGCTGCGCGTCACGATCCTCGTGAAGGCGACGTTCGCCCTCGGCGCGGACGGCGACGCGGATCTCGTGGCGCCCGAGCCCGTCGAGCGCGAGGACCGCTTTCACGACGACGACCCCTCGCGGAGCCTGCGCTCCGCGAGCGACACCGCGCCGTACCTCCCCGGCGCCGGCGTCGTGCTCACCGGGCACGCGCATGCGCCGGACGCCACCGGGCCGGTGATCGGCCTCTCGGCGAGGCTCGCGCTCTTCCGTGATCGGCCGCTGCTCGACAAGACGATCCACGTCTTCGGGGACGCCACGCCCGGCAGCATCGCGCCCACGCCGTTCCAGAGGATGCCGCTCGTGTACGAGCGCGCGGCGGGCGGATCCAGCCATCCGTGGAACCCGGTCGGCGTCTCCGAGGCCGGCGAGGGCGCGCGCGCCGACGCGCTGGATCCAGCGATGGGCGCAAGGCGAGCGCGCCCGAACCTGGTCAATCCTGCGAGCCCCCACCGGCCCGCGTGCTTCGGGCCGATCGCGCCTCACTGGGCCTTGCGGAAGCGGCTGTTCAACGGCTTCGAGCCAGGCGCCACGCGGCGTTCGGCGCAGCTCGGCCCGCCCGGCGCGGACCCCGCCGCCGCGGGGCGCGCGGAGGTGCTCCACATCCCGGAGGACTTCGACTTTCGCGCCTTCAACCCGGCGCCGTTCGATCAGCAGATCCCCTTTCTGCAAGGCGATGAGCGCATCCTCCTGGAGAACCTGAGCGCGGAGAGGCGTTTCGTCTGGACGCGCCTCCCCGCGGCGCGCGCTCGTGTGCGCCGCTACCGCATCGACGCCGCGCGGGCGGGCGGATCGCAGGAGATCCCGCTGACGGCCGACACGCTCGTCATCGACGGTGATCGCCAGATCGCCTCGCTCGTGTGGCGGGGCAACTTCGCGACGGAGAGCGAGGAGGCGCTCCAGGGCATCCGCCTGTTCGCGGGCGTCGAGACGCTCAAAGGGACCATTCCGTGGCCGGAGCACGGCGCGTCGCTCCCCGGGGGCCCTGCGGCGACGCACCGGAGCTCGGCGCCGGCGGTGCCGCTTCCGAGGCCGATCGTGGCGCCCGCCGGGCTGGTGGAGACAGGCCCCCTCGAGAAGAGGGAAAGGCCAGTGCTCCCCTTCCGCGATGCGCCTGCCGCGCCGCAGGCTCCTGCCGATCTCGCCGTGAGCGGAGGCATCACGGGACCGCTGGGCCAGAGGATGCCGATCCCCGAGGACAGGCTCGCGGAGGTCGGCGCAGAGCGGGCGCAGTTCCCGGTGGCAGCGCCGGGGACGAGCGCGTCGCGCGGGGAGGACCCCATCCCGGGCGCGCCGTGGAGCCCGATGGCCGCGCCTCGGCTCGTCAGCCCCGCTGGCGCCGGGGGCTCGCAGGCCGGGCGCACGCTGGTCGACTGGGGAGATCCTGAGAGCGGTGTCGTGGAATCGGCGCCGCCGCTGGAGCCGCATCCCGTGGCGGCTCCTCGGGCGGAGTCATCCGGGTCGACGCTCGTGGCGCGAGAGCCATCGAGACAGGAGGCGGTCTATCCGGCGGTGGAGGTGGCACCGCCGGAAAAGGTGAGTCCGCAGTTCGAGGTGGCGCCGCCGGCGCTGGCCGAGGTGGCGGTGCCGGCGAGGGTGAGTCGGCCGCCCGAGGTGGTGTCGCCGGCAGCCGTATCGCCGCCTGTGACGATCGAGCCGCTCGCCGGGCTGGAGGCGCGAAAGCGGGCCGAGGCGAGGCTCGCCGAAGGCGGCGATTTCGATGGAGACGACCTGTCGGGCGGTGACCTGTCGGGGCTCGACTTCAGCGGGCGCTCGCTCGCGCGGTGCGCGCTCCGCGGCGCGAGGCTCCGTGGTGCTCGCCTCGCAGGGGCCAGCCTGGTCGAGGCGACGCTCGACGAGGCCGACCTCCGCGGCGCGGATCTGTCTCGCGCCGATCTCACGAACGCGCGCGCCGACCGCGCGGAGCTCGTCGAGGCTTCGCTCGAGGAGGCAGACCTTCACGGCGCTTCGCTGCGCGGAGCGAACCTGGAGCGAGCGCGGCTCGCTCGTGCCCGCGGCGACGGCGCGACCCTCTCCGCGGCGAACCTGGCAGGCGCCGACCTGGAGGATGCGCGCTTCGTGGGCGCGTCGTTCGCCGGCGCCAACCTGCGTGACGCGAAGGCCGATCGCGCCGATTTCATGTCGGCGCGGTTCGACCGCGCCGACCTCGGCGCGGCCTCGTTCTGCAAGACGCGCCTCGTCGCCGCGGTGCTGGCGCACGCGCGGCTCGATCTGACCGATCTCCGCGGCGCCAACCTGGAGCGTGCCAATCTGCATGGGGCCTCGCGGAGGCGGGCGAAGATCGCGGGCGCCAACATGAAGGAGATCGACGAGACGGCGCCGGTGAGCCCGGAAGATCCCGAAGGCCCGTGAGCGATCGAGGGGCAGGCTGCGATCACGGCGCTGTGAGAGCCGCCGGCCTCGCGGTCGAGAGCCAGATCGGCGATCCGCCGTTTGATCCAGGGCGTGCGTTCCGATGATCGGATACCCGGCGCTGCCGCGGTATGCACGAGGTGCGTTGTGGTAAGCTCTGGATGAAAGCCCGCGCCCATGAGATGCCTTCGCTGTCAAGCCGCCCTCGACTTCTCCAAGCCGCGATGTCCCGCCTGCGGTGCGCCGGTCGACGCCGACGGGGACGGCGTGCCCGACGTTCTCGCGAAGATGATCGAAGACAAGGCGCGCGAGGTCGTCGCGATGGAGAAGCGGCGCGAGGAGGAAGCCGTGCGCGAGGCGGCCCGCGCCCAGGCCGAGAAGGCGGCGGCCGAGGAGCGGATCGCCGATGAATCACGCCTCGCGCGCCTCCGCGACCGGCACGACGCGAGCCTCGGCACAGTGCGCACGATGTGGTACGCGAGTCGCGTCGTGCTTGTCCTGTTCGCCCTTCTCGCGGCGCTGATCGGCGGGGTCATGTTCCCCGCGTGCGTGGAGCCCATGATCGGCCGCTCGATGATGGCTGCGAGCGTCTTCTGTCCGAGCGTATGCCGCGGGTGCCGCGGCCCGGGGCGAGTCTTCACATGGCACGAGTCGGGCACCTGGGCCGAGGCGGACGTGTCGGTAGAGCTCTGTCACAACCGCGCTGTCGACATCGACCGCCTCACGTGGAGCGACGTGTCCAGTCGCGAGGACCAGGATCTCGCGCCCTACCGCCTCACCCGCTGGGCGAGCGTGCCGGTGGACGTCGGTCTCGTGCTCCTCGTCTTGCTCCTCGCTGGGCCCTTCGTCGCTGCCGCCCTGCGCACGCGCGAGCTCGAGCGCAAGCGCTCCGCGTGGGAGGCCGAGATCGACGCGCTCGAGCGCAAGCTCGGCCTTGGCGGTACGCGGAGGCCAGGGGACTCACCGTATCGATGAGCGTGGCGGGTGCTGCGGGACAGACGCTCGGCCGAGGGAAGCCGGAGCAGCGTCTCGCGCGGTGATCTCGGACGTCGACATGCGAGCAAGAACGGGGCGCCAGGGCAGGTGCGCGCGGCGTGCGGCTTTGGTGAGGTTCCCATGTGGGGATTGGGACCGCGCCGCCGAGACGGTCCCGGAGGCGTCGTCTTTCGGCAGGTCACCAGGATCGGCCACGAGCCGAGGTGCTAGGCTCGTCCGGATCAAGGAGACCCATCGCGATGAAGACCTCTCGTCAGTGCCCGAAGTGCCAGTCCAGGAAGCTCTGGGTCGTGGAGCGAGTGGAGCAGCCCGTCAGCGAATACGCGCAGACGAACCCGCTGCACGTGACGTCCCAGTATGTCCTTACCGGCATCACGCACCCCATAAGCGCGGCGACCGCGCTCGTCAAGGCGGGCACCTTCGAGACCTGGATCTGCGCGCTCTGCGGCTTCACCGAGTGGTACGCGCGCGACGCGAACGAGGCCCTCGCCAAGCTCGCGTCGCAACCGGGGTCCAGGGTTCATTACCTCGACGGGGGTGCGGTCGGCACGCCGTACCGCTGACCGTGGCGGCTGGATGACGGCACGACGCGCACCGTCACCTCCCCTGGCGCAACGTGCTCACGGCGCCAGGACGAGCACGTTGGTGACGCTGGGCACGATTTTGGCGCCTGGCGCGTTCGTGCTGTTCTGAACCGTGATGCTAATGAGCCGTGCGAGGGGCATCCCCCGGACGACCACGGTGAACGCGGCGGTCACGGTCCGCGCCGGCGCGGCGGGGCGGGGTACGATCGCCTTGCAAGGAGCCATGAGATGAACGGTGATCCCGAGTCCGCGCTCGCGCGTCAGTTCCGCGAGCTCGCGGGCGCGCCCAAAGAGGCCGAGTGGCCCGTCGACTTCCACTTCAACATCGGCGGCTACCCGGTCCGCGTGACGTACTCGGTACAAGACTTCATCCGGCTGAGGTCGCCGTACGTGCCCGGCGCGCAGCGGCCCGTGGACGGCGCCCAGGTGGCCTATCGCGAGCCCGCCGGCGCGCCGCTCTCTGCCGTCCGACCGATGAGCATCGAGCTGCGGCCCGAGACGTCCGAGCACGGCGCTGCCAAGGCCGCCCTCGTCTCGACCGAGGTCCAGACGGGCGATTCGCCGTTCGATCACGAGGTCTATATCCACTCGCCGAGCGATCCTCACATCGTCCAGCGGGTGCTCGGCTCGCCCGAGCTGCGCGCGAGCGTCCGCGAGCTGCTGGCTGAGGGGTTCTCGAGCATCGATATCGACGACGAACGAGGCGAGATCTGCGCGCATCTCCAGGCGTTCGCGGACAGGCACTGCAGGCCCGGCTGCGCCGCGCGCATGCTCGATGCATTTGCCACGATTGCCCGCAATGTCCCTCATGTGGGGCGATCGTCCGCGCTGCGGCCGGCGGACACCGGGCGCACGCTGCTCCTCGTCGGCGGCGTTCTCTGCGCTGTTCTTCTCTTGCTCGGCGCGCCCGTCTATTTCTTCGCAGCGGGAGATCGATGCGACTTCGAGAACAATGGCGGCGCGAGCGTGCTGCTGTCGTGGGATGGGTGCTTCACGCCGGTTCCTCTGGGCCTCGCAGCGGGGCTCCCCGTCGGGCTCGCGCTTGCAGCCGCCGTGTCGAGCCGCATCCGGGGCCGGTCGGACTCCCACGAGCGCGCGTCGTTCGCCCATGCAATCTTGGTGATCCTCGCCGTCCAGCTCGCGATCGCCCTGTCCGCCGCCGTGATGTGGGCCACGTAGCCAGCCGGACGCCCGCGCGCGCAGCTCGCCTTCCGAGGCCCACATCGCGCGGCTGGCACGCTCACGGCGCCAGAACGAGCACGTTGGTGACGCTGGGCACGATCTTGGCGCCTGGCGCATTGGTGTTGTTCTGGATCGTCATGCTGGTGAGCCGCGCGAGCGGCATCCCCCCGACCACCACGGTGAACGCCCCCGTCACCGTGCGTGCAGGGCCCATCACGGTGCCAGACGCGACGCCGGTCGCCAAACCGGCGTTATCACCGTTCGTGAGCATGGGCATCGTGGCCATGTTGTGCGCCGGCGTGCACGTCATGAGGACGTTCGGCACGAACCCCACGTCGGTGGGCTCCATCGCGATGTTCGGATAAGGCACCGGGACCGGAGCCGGCGCAGGTGGGGCCGGCGTGAGGCACACGTCGGGAAACGCCAGGCACATGCCGCCAGCGCTCGTCTTTGCCAACATATCGGGATCTCCTCTCTTCGCGTAGCGGTCAGCCGAGGTGGATCTGCTCGCCATCGACCTTGGCGAGGACACGGGCCGAGATGATCGCGTTCTCTCCGCGAATGCCGATCAGGTTCTGGGCGCGTAGATCGACGGTCCCCGCGCGTGTCTGATCGATCTCCTCCACGAAGCGGAACACGCGCTTGGCGCGCTGGGTCAAGCGGGTGAGGATTGTGTCGGCCTCCTGCGCCACGAGCGCGATCTTCGTCACCTCGGCCTGCACGAGCCTGCCGAAGAAGCCGAGCTCATCGATCGCGATGGCACCCTTCTTGGCGCGCACGTGCACCTCGGCGCCCGTCATGGCCACCTCGCGGGCGCCCACGATGTCGACGCGTTCCGACGCGCAGACCGCGATCCGCCCGCCCCGCGCCTGTACCTCCAGGTCGCCGTCGGTCGCGAGCTTGGTAGGCGCGCCGTCGCGACCGTCGAGCACGGCCAGCACATAGACCCCCTCCGGCTCGATGGCGCAGAGCACCTTGTCTCCGGCCTCGGGGGCGACGAGGCAGCTCTTGGCGCGCCGTGCCTCGCAGCTCGACGAGGCGAGGCGCACCAGGAGTGTCGCGCCGACCCGCTCAACGCTCCCTGTCTCGAGATAGGCCTCCGGCCTCGCAAGCTTCTTTACGGCTGTCACGGTATCAACCCTTTCTCCACGTCGTCTGTGCTGTCTCTTGGGGAGCGTCTCCTGAACGACCTGCTCCTCGCCTCGATTGCAACCTGCTTCACGTCTTCACGGGGGGCGCCGCGCCGTGCGTCGGCTGCCATCGTTCCACCCTGGCCAGCTCCTCGTCATCGCCGAGCCACCCCGAGAGCCGCGGCAGCACCGCGCCGTCGCGCTTCGCGAGGTGGAACCTGGTCCGATACAGGCCCGCTCCGGAGAAATCGGCGGCCGACACGTCGGCGTGCGAGAAGTCCGCCTCCCGGAGCCTGGCATCGACGAACCGCGCTCCAGCTGCCAGCGCGCGACCAAAGTATGCTTCCTCGAGGAACGCGCCGGAGAGGTCCGCTTTCAGCAGCTCGGCCTTGTCGAACACCGCCTGGGGGAACTGGCCGTTCGAGAGGCGCGCTCCATGCAGCTTCGCCTCGCCGAAGAAGCACTGCGGCCCCCTCGCGCCTTCCAGCCGGGCTTCGCGCAGGTCGGCTCCCATGAAGTTGCACTGCGCGCAGTCTGCCCCGGCGAAGCTCGCGCCGGCGAGATCGCTCTTCATGAACTGCGTGCGGAACAGCCTTATATCGGCGAAACCCTTCGGCCCGAGCTTGGCCTCGACGAGCGTCGTCAGCGCGAGGTTCGCGGCGGCGAGGTCGGCCGTGCGCAGATCGGCGCGGTAGAGGGTCGCCTTCTCGAGGTTCGCCCCGGCGAAGCTCGCCCGGTCTGCGTCGATGTCGACGAGGTTCGCTCGGTCGAGGTTCGAGCCCGCGAACGACGACCCACGGAGCGAGGTCTTCACCCAGCTCGCGATGGGCGCCTCGACGAGCGCGAACGATGCGCCATCGGCGGCGCACTCGACGAAGGCAGCCGCGATGTGCTTGCCGCCGTCGAAGCGCGCCCCTTCCAGCCGCGATCGGTAGAAGCTCGCGTGGCGCAGGTCAGCGTCGCGAAGATCGCACCCGCCGAGATCGCACTCGACGAAGGTCGACTCCTTGAAGAGCACGGCGCGTAGCGCCGTGGGGAAGCGCACCGCTTCGAAGGTCGCGCCCGACAGGTCGGCGCCATCGAGCGCGAGGCGCGACAGGTCGACGTGGCGTATCGGCTCGCCGTGTCGGAGCTTGTCGAGGAGCTCGTCGCGGTTCACGAGCCACCTCTCGTGGCGTCGGCCTTCGGAAGGAAGCGCACGTGTCCGACCTCCGCCTCGGCGAACGTGGTCCGCTCGTCGCCGGCGACGCGCGACAGATCGGCGCGGAACAGGTTGGCTCCGGTGAAGTCGGCGCCCGCCAGCCGGGCCTTGGAGGCGAGCGCGTCCATCAGATTGGCCCCCTGCAGCGACGCGTCTCCGAGGTTGGTGCGGATGAGCAGGCCGCCCTTGAGGACGGCGCGCTCCAGGCTGGCGTCGGAGGCGTCGCATCCGGAGAGATCGGCGCCGCGCAGGTTCGCCCGGTCGAGCCGTGCGCCTGCGAGGATGGTGCCGCGCAGGTTGGCCCTCTCCATGTCGGCGTCGCTGAAGTCGGCCTCGGGAAAGGACGATCCGTGGACGACGACGCCCTGCTGAAGACACGCTGATCGAAACGACACACGTTTTCCGTGACAGGCGACGAAGGTCGTTTTCCGGAGCGTGGCGCTCGAGAAATCGGCGCCATCGAGCGTGCTCTCCACGAGGTTCGCGTCCGAGAGATCGGCGCCTGTGAAGCGGGCGCCGGACAGGTCGGCCTTCAGCAGGTTGCACTGCCCGAGCGTGGCGCTCGTGAAGTCCGCGCCTCCCGGCTTCGCTTCGATCCAGTCGGCGCCCGTGAGATCTGCGCGGGAGAAGCGCGCTTCCGCGAGATCGGCGTGGCTCAGCACCGCCTCCTTCAGGTCGGCGCGCTCGAGCGAGGCGCGGCGCAGCGTTGCTCCTCCCAGGTTCGCGCCGCGGAGCCGCGCCTCGGTGAGGTTCGCGCCCTCCAGGTTCGCCCTGGCGAGCACCGCGCCGTCGAGATTGGCCCGGGAGAGGTCGCACCCCGAGAGATCGGCCGACTCGAGGAACGCGCCGGAGAGGTCCACGCCGGACAAGGACATCCCCGCGAGGTTCGCACCCGTGAAGTCGCGGTTCGCCAGGGGCTCGCCGACCTCCATGGCGAGCCTGACGATCACGCGTGCGCGCTCCGATGCCTCGGGTTCCATCGCCGCGGCTGCGGGCTGCAGGTGCCCCATCCGCCGGTACATCTCGAAGAGGCCCCGCTCCTGCTCGTCGATCGTCGCGTGATACCCCGGGTCGGCCAGCATCTGCTCCACGTCGTCCAGCACGACGCCGGCCTCGCGCGCCTCCGCCGCCATCGAGCGCAGCGCTGTCAGGTGCGCCTTTGCCGAGAACTTGGGCGGCCCTGCGCCCTCCTTGGCCGCCTTCTCCATGGCAGCATCGAAGTCCTCGCCCCTCTCGGCCCAGGCTCGTCTCGCTTCCTCTCGGGCCTGCGTCTCCGACGCCCGGGCTCGCTCCATCAGCTCTTCGGTCCTCAGGGACGCGGCCTCGACATACGCGGCGAGACCGTCGAGGTCGTCTGGCGGCGGCTCGGGGAGGGGAGGCAGCTCGTCGAGGCCGTGGTCCTTCGGGTCGAGCCCTTCGGCCTCGATGCGTGCGCGCGCCTCGGCGAAGCTCCGCTCCTGGCCCCGACGCAGGTTCTGGGCGGCCAGGTTCTCGCTCTTGACCCAGCGTCCCATGTCGCCAAGGTCGATGTTGGGCGCGACGCCCGACGCGCGCGGCGGCATGAGATCGCCGTCGGAGATCTCCGCGACCGCGCCCTTGTCCTTGTCGAGGCGGCGCGCGAGGGCTGCCTGGTAGTGCTCGAGCGGGCGCGGCGACCCTGACTCCTCGCAGGCGCCGACCAGGTGCACGATGTCGGCCGCATCGTCCTCGGCGATCGCGAGCACGCCGTGGAAGACGACGACGCCGAGCTCCTCGGCGGGAAACACCCAGACGGTGTCGGGGCGCATCGGGATCTCGACGAAGCGATCGCCTTCCGACGTGCGGTGAGTGACGAACGATCGCGTCACGAGGTCGGGCAGCCGCGCTTCGAGGCGAGGCTTCTCTGGGTGCATGTTCTCGATGAGGAACTCTTCGTCCCCGCGGAAGAGCCCGTCGAGCCGCTGGTCCTCGGGTGCCACGTTGAAGAATGTCGGATCCGTGTCGGCGGGTATGCCGGGGAAGTTCTCGTCGAGCCAGCGTTTGTCGTAGGTGCCGGCGCGCCTCCTGCGCTGCGCGAACGTGATGTCCATCGGCAGGAAGCCGGCGGGCTCCGGGCGCTCCGACGGGGAGCGGATCATGGCGCCGTACTGCTCGACGTTGGGCATCGGGTACACGGAACGACCGCCGAGATCGAGCGGCTCGTAGCCTTTGCCGTGAGGGTTCCTGTCGTAGCCGGCCCCTCCGAAGGCGTGCGCCCAGTCGATGCGCAGGGTGGTCATCGGCGCGGGCTCGGTCGGCACGCCGTCGCGCCACGTCCGGTCGCCGACCACGGCGAGGCGCTTGTCGACGCTTCCGATCTGCGCCCTCACGTACGAGGCGCGGGTGGGCACGCCGCCCGGGGCGTGAAAGCTGCCCGCGACGAGCAGCTCGCCGCGCGTCTTGGCGAAGCCTTCGTCGATCGCACCTTGCTCGCCGAGGGCGCCGGTGACGGTGCGCCAGAACGACAGCTCATCGACCAGGGCGCGAGGGCTGGTGAGCGGGAAGCCCAGCATGGCGGTCACATGGAAGTAGCTCCGCCGCCGGAACTCCAGCACCCGGGTCAGCATGGGGACCTTCATGGGCTTGACGATCTTCACGGGACCTCTTGTCGAGCGTGGGTCTGAGAGAGACGATGGTCTGTCGAGCGCGTCTGCGCCTGCATCGATCAACCGCGGTAGGGCGGGCCCTGAGGGCGCCGCAGCTCGCGGATGTGCTTGCCGTCGACGGGGAGGCGCTCCTTCAGGTAGAGCTCGACGTAGCCGCACTGCTGGCAGGCGTACGCTTCGAGCCTTCCGCTGGTGCCGTCTAGGCCTAGCTTACCGGTGACCGCGAGCTGAAATCGGGTTGCTTCATTCTGGGTACCGGGGTTCGGATCGTTGTTCGCGACGTACTCCACGTACCAGAGGGCCGTGCAGAGACATTTGGGGCATGTTCCCGTCGCTTTCATGAAGACCTCCGTCGCGAGCTGTTTCAGCTGACTTCCGGCTCTCTTAGCCTAGCTTCGTGATCGCAGCGTTCAGCATTCGCGCTGCCGAGTTCCAGGCTTCCGTTCCGGATTTTCTCATATTGGCACCCAATGTCTCGAAGAGTGTTCCGAACTTCAGTTGGTTGTTGCCCCAGGTTTCTCCCTTGAAACCCCCATAGCTTGCCGAGTACCTCGTGGTCTCTATCTTCAGCCCATTGGCTGCCATGTTGACGGCGGTGTTGTCCCACTTCTGAGCGCCAAGGGACTCCTTCATGTAGAAGGTCTCGAGAAGGAAGTTTGTGTGCTTGTGCATCTTCTCGTCTGCCCTGATATCCACCACCGGCGCCTTGAGTGTGATCTTCGTCGGGCTCTCCACGTGGATGGTCCCGCTCGTGCTGTTGACCGTGATGTCGCCCTTCACGGTGTGCGACCACGCCCCCTTGATGTCCGCCGTCCACCCCAGCTTGACGTCGGTCTTCCACGATCCGTAGTCGTCGTGGTTATGGCCGCTGATCTTTTGCAACCAGCTCCCCATCACATCCTGCTTGCCGCCGGCCTCGATGGTCTGGGTGAACCCGCCGTGGATGTCCTGCGTCATGCCGCCGCTCTCGACCTTGTCGGTCCGGCCCGAGCGCACCTTGATGTTCTGGTGGCTGTTGTAGAATTCGTTCGAGTCGCCGTCGACGTTGATCGTGTGGATGCCGATGTAGTGGATGGTCGCGTCGTCGCTGACGTCGACGTAGTACTTGCCGCCGACGTTCTGCCACCACTCGCCGCACACGTTGAAGCCGGCGTTGCCCTCCGTGGAAACGTAGAACATGCAGTCGACGGGCTGCATGTCGGGGTTCGCGTCCGGCGTCTTCGGGGGCACGACGAACGCCTGGTGGGTGGGGCCGCCCATATGGACGTTGGTCGCGCCGACCGGGGTGAACAGGTCGATGTGCTGCTTGCCCTCGAGATCCTCGACGACCATGTGGTTGCTGCCGCCCGTGCGCAGCACGTTCTGGGTCAGGTTGCGGCTCGTGACCGTGCTCGGCCGGTGGGCGTTCGGCACCACGCCGGCGATGAACGGCCGGTCCGGGTCGCCGCCCTGGAACGACACCATGACCTCGGTCCCCTTGCGCAGCGGGAAGTGCCAGCCCTCGACCGTGCCGCCGTGCGGCTGCATCATGCGCAGGTACGTCGACGTGGCGCCGTCGGGCAGGTCGCTCGCGTCGAACTTGAGGCGGAGCAGGTAACGACCCATGTCGTCGATCTGGGCATACTGGCTGTCGCTAGAGCCGTCGACGACGCCGTTCTCGAAGCCGTAGATGCGTGGCCACGGCGTCGACTGGGCCGCCCTGAACTGCACGTCGGCCGGGATCGCCACCACCTCGACGCGGTACGTCTCGTTCACGGCCATCCCCGTGAAGCGCGTGATGTCGAACGAGCCGCCCGTGATCGCGGCCGCGTGCCGCACCTCGACGGCCAGGTAGCGGGTCGGCATGTCCGAAGGCCCGTCCTCCAGCTCGAAGACGTAGCCGGCCCGCAGCCCTGTCGCGTTGCCGGTCGCATGCAGGGTGAGCTCACGGCATGCCATCGACTCCGCCTTGACCTGGGCCAGCCGCGTCGCCTCGTCCTGCGTGAAGACCCGGTAGCCGTACTCGCGCACCTCGCCGTGGCCGCTCTTCGACACGGCGTGCTCTCCCGACACCGAGGCGGCCGGGTTCGCGTAGTTGTAATCGTTGATCCGCACCGCGGCCGGCAGCGCGCTGAGATCGACGTGCACCTCCCGGAAGCACTCGCCCGCCGACACGTCGTGGCTCGAGGTCGGGTGGTAACGAACCCGGCCGTTGCCGCTCAGCGGCTCGTGCTGATCCTTGCTGTCGACGATGACCATGACCTCGGCGCCGCCGTCGCCGACCGGGTGCTCGAAGTGGTAGTAGAGCCCCTCGCGCTCGAGCCATCGATGGGCGAAGTCGAGGTGGCTCTCCCGGTATTGACAGACGAACTCCTCTTCCGGATAGCGGTCGGTATCGACGCTGAACCGGAAGTCGCTCGTCGTGAGGCCGCCATGCGTGAGCGTCTTCGTCAGGAAGGCGTCGATCTTGCTCTTCGTGTGGACGAAGCTGCGCACCGAGTGGCGCTGGAGCCACAGCCTGGGCACGAGCGACCCATGGTAGAGCGCGCGGTCGGCCGACTCGCGCAGCAGCCGGAGGCGCACGAACACGCCGTGCCAGCACATCGGCGGCGAGTCGGCTCCGCGCTGGAGCGTGAGCGTCGCCGGGGCGTTGATCGCGGCGCGGACGTCGGTGCCCGCTGGCACCGTGAACAGGACGTCGAACTCGAACGGTCGGCACAGCGCCTCGGTGCCCTTGAAGCCGACGGCCCGGGCGGCCGGCAGCGCTGCGCAGTGCATGGCAAAAACGTCCACGCTCATGAGCTCCCCACCAGGTTGTGGTCCACCCGAGGCCCCCTTGAACGCAGCGGCCGCGCGCGGACGATGTCGCGACCGCGAACCCTACACAGAAGCGCGCCCGACGTGCAAGGTCGTCGATTGCGTCGCACGACGCCGTCGCGTGACGCCTCCGTGGTGGTACCCTGGCCGAGCGAGGAGCCGACGCCCATGGACGGGGAACACGAGTCTGAGCTCGCGCGGCACCGTCGTCCGCGAGGTGGGGCCCGGCATTCATCGATGTAGGCCCGTTGTCCCAGCTCGCCTTCTACGTTAACGTGATCTCCGCGCTGTCACGTTCACCGGGAACCAGGAGAGCGTCTCGCTCCGGGCGGCATCGCACCCGAAGCGGTGGCATCGAACGATGCCCGATGCTCGCCAACACCGCAGGATCATCCGCACGTGAAATGCCTTCGCTGTCAAGCAGCCCTCGACTTCTCCAAGACGCACTGCGCCGCCTGCGGGGCGCCGGTCGACGCCGACTGCGACGGCGTGCCCGACGTCTTCGCGAAGGCGATCGAGGACAAGGCGCACGCCCTCCTCGCGACGGAGAAGCAGCGCAAGGCGGAAGCCGCACGCGAGGCGTTCCGCGTCCAAGCCGATGCGGCGGAGGCCGCGGCGCGGCGCGCCGATGAAGCACAGCTCGCGTACCTCCGCGGCAGGCGCGACGCGAGCCTCAGCACCGTTCCCAGGCTGTGGTACGCGAGTTCCGGCATGCTCGTCCAGTTCGCCCTTGTCGCCGTGCTGATCGGCGGGTGTATGTTGCCCTTGGGCCTGGAGACCATGATCGGCCGCTCGATCGTGGCGGCGCACGTCTTCTGTCCGAGCGTGTGCCGTGGGTGCCGCGGCCCGGGGCGAGTCGTCGCATGGCGCGAGTCGGGCACCTGGTATGAGGCGGATGTTTCGGCAGAGATCTGTCACAACCGCGCTGTCGACATCGACCGCCTCACGTGGAACGACATTACCGATCGTGAAGACAAGGATCTTGCGCCCTACCGCCTCACCCGCTGGGCGAGCGTGCTGATGGATTTCGGGCTCGTATTCCTCCCCTTGCTCCTCGTTGGCCCGTTCGTCGCGGCGCCCCGCCGCCGGCGCCAGATCGAGCGCGAGTGCTCCTGGTGGGAGGTCGAGATCGACGCGCTCGAGCGTAAGCTCCACCGTGGCGGCACGCGGAGCCCAGGCGACTCACCGTATCGATGAGCGCCGCGGGCGCGGCTGGACATTCGCGCCGCGCGAACGCGTCTCGACAGGCCCGACTCTGGGCGACCAATGACCGACTCTTTGCCCCAGCGCCATGTCGGGCAGGTCGATGTTGGATACGACGCCTGACGCGCGCGGCGGCGGAGAGCTCTGCGATCGCCCCTTTGCCCTCGTCGAGCCGGCGCGCGACGGCTGCGTGATAGTGGTCGATTGGGCGCGGTGATCCTGGCTCCTCGCAGGCTCAGGGCAGGCGCACGACGGCGGCCGCGTCGGCCGCGTCGTCCTCGGCGATCGCGAGCACGCCCTGAGAGGTCGGTCCCGCCGCGACTCCTGCGCTGCCGAGCTCCGAGCGTTCGTTGCGGATTCGCGCATGCTGGCATCGAGCATTTCCAGCAGCGGCGTGTGTCGGCGTCTCAACACCCGCCCCAGGTCCGCCGGTCGGGACTTTACGCTGGTGATCGAGCGCCGTCCGATGAAGTGCGTGCTGGCCCCCCCCGAACGGTGGTACCCTCGCCGAGCAAGGAGCCGACGCCGATGGACGGGGAACCCGAGTCTGAGGTCGTGCGCCAGTTTCGAAGCCTGGCAGGCGCCCTGGAGGGCTCGAATGAGTTTCACATCAGCGCGCGCGGCTGTCCGCTCCGCGTGACGTACTCGCCGGGATCTGTGTCGAGTCTCACGCTGAGCGCGCCGTACCCATCCCGTAGGGCAGCGCCCGCGCACGGTCCGCATTCCGCTTACCGCGATCCGGCTGGCACACTCGTCGCCATCCGCCCGATGAAGATCAAGCTGCGGCGCGAGACGGACGAGGACAGGGCCGCAAGATCTCGCGGCGTCGCGTGTGAAGCACAGACAGGCGATCCGCTGTTCGACGACGAGGTTTACATCGACTCGCCGAGCGACGAACAGACCGTGCTTCGGACGCTCGCGTCGCCCGAGCTGCGCGCCGGCGTGCGCGCCCTCCTGGCCGAGGGCGTCGAGCACGTGATCCTCGACGACAAAGACGGAGAGATCTCGGCGCTGCTCCTTCACTTCACACGGGCTCCACACGATGCCCACCGCGCTAGCCGGATGCTGGACGCGTTCGTCGGCGTCGCCCTCAACGCGCCCTGCGTTATCACGTCATCGGAACAAAGGCCGGCTGACACGGAGCGTGCGCTCCTGATCACCGGCGGAATCCTCTGCGGTGTCCTGGGCACTCTCGGAATCGCAGCATATTCTCTGGCGGCAGGCCAACGCTGCGAGTTCGACAGCAACCCCGAGGCCAGCGTGCTGTTCTCACTGGACGGCTGCTTCACGCCGGCTGCGCTGGGCCTCACGGTAGGGTACCTCCCCGGGTTCCTGCTCGGCGCTGCAGTCTCGAGGCGCTTCCGCGGGCGATCGGATTCGCACGACCGGGCAAGATCGGCGCACGCGCTGACCTTGATCCTCTCTGTTCAGCTCGCGATCTGGCTCTTCGCGGCATTGCTCTGGCTGCGGTAATCCGTGGCCGATCTGGCCCTCCTCGTCGGATCCCCAGCAGTACAGCGTCCGGACCCAGCGCCGCTGGGCTGCCGCGCAAGGGGTTGCCGCGCCCGATCACGGAGCGCGGCGGAGCGCGCCGCGCTGCCAGACGTACCGGACGCGGGTGTCGCAGATACGCCGGTAGGTGGCACGCGCGCGCTGCCAGGAGGCGCTGTTCCAGCCGGAGGCGCCCGGGAAGGGCTTGTTCGCGGCGATCGAGGGGTGGTCGCACGCGGAGGTCGTCCTGTTAGCTGTCTCCTCGAATCGGACCGCGTCCCCCTCGACGCGGCACGACGAGGGTGGGCGAGGCGACGGCCCGTTTCAAAACAGGGAGTCCTGCGAGAAATGCTGCGGAAGGGTCACGACGAAGGGACTGGGCATGGCCACGTAGCCACCGAAGATCGCGAACTCCGGGAGGAGCACGGCGTTGCCGATGCGCCTCGGCACGCGCACGTGCGGAGTATGTCACGTACGGGGCCGCGTCTTCTTTTTTCTCGCTTGGCCAGGCGCCCGGCCTAGACGAAGGCGTCGAGCGCCGCGTCGCCCGCGGCGGCTCCGCGGGCGCGGCGCGCTTCCCTGGCGCCGCGCGGGGCGGGCCCGGGAGCCCGCCCCGCCGCGAAGGCGGACCTCAGTAACCGCGGTGCACGTTGAAGGCCAGGTCGTCTGCGACGGTGGTGCCGTCGAGGTTGACGATCGTCCACTTCGCGAGCGTCGTGTTGTAGCGCAGGACGCTCCATTTCGTATGGTACTTGATCACCCCGTCCGGCGCTCGGTTGACATGCGTGAAGAACAGGCGCGCGTCAGGCACGCCGTTCGTGTTCGGATCGTCGATGACGAGGGCGCTGCCGCTCCGCGTCGCCGCGCTCGATACCACGGTGTGGTATCCGCCCAGCTTCACCGCGAACGATGCCCCCATCGGCAGCGCGGCGAGGTCCTCGTTGTAGATGGCCCACCGCTGGATACCCACGTTGTAATAGACCCCCACCGGATGGTTGTTGTAGACGCCCGGCGCCCCCTGCGGGTTGTAGATGTGGCTCACCTGAGGGGCGACGTGGGGGCGCCCGTTCAGCGACGGATGATCAATGTACGTGAAGTTGCCCCCGACGTTGCCGGCCGCGACCTGGTGCACGAACACGCTGTTGCTCGGCGACATGGCGCGGACGGCGAACCGCGCGCCCGCCGGCATCACGGTGAGGTCCTCGTTGTACACGGCCCATTTCTGCTGGGACGCGCTGTACCAGGCGCCCACGAAATGGTTGTTGGTGGTGATCGTGCCCTCGAGGGGCGACACGAGGACGATGCGGTTCGGCTTCCCGTTGAGCTCCGGATGATCGATGAAGCTCGAGTTGCCCGACGGCGACGTGACCTCGTGGATGAGCGAGACCGAACCCGGCTCTTCGTTGCGGGCGGCGTCGCGCATCGCCCTGCTGACGTTCATCGCCGCGGGCAGATCGATGGTGGTCGGCGTCATCTCCACGGGGTCGGGCAGCCCCTCGGGCCCCGTGGCCATGAAGAGCCACGTGGTCTGGTTCGGGATGTTGGGCATGCCGCCCGTGGGGCTCTTGAACACCTCCCCGCTCGGGGTGACGAGCTGGAACGTGTCTCCCGGCCAGAGCTCCAGGCTGTCGCCGACCTGGAGCGACTTGCCGACAATGGCCGTCTCGATCTGCGAGCTCGCGCGGACGATCCGCGCCTGCCCGCTCACCCCCACGATCTGCGCGTCCTTGGCCCAGGCCAGGAACACCCCGCCCCGCGCCGGCTGCATGGGTATCGAGCGGACGTGCGTCGCTCGCGGATCGATGGGCGGCGGACGTGTCGTGTACCAGTCTCCTGGGAACGCGCACGTGAGGCACGGCCACGGCCACGGCGGTCGGAACCGGATCTTGTCGATGTAAATGCAGCCGCCCTTCGGGCAGATGACCGACCAGTCGATGGCCGGAGGGAACGACTCGTTCGCGCAGTTGACCGAGATGCCGTCGAACGTGTTTGCCTGGTCGAGCCAGCTCTCGCAAGCGTCGCTGGGCGTGTCCGTCACCAGCGCGCCGCCGGGCCCCATGTCACCCACCTGGAGCTGAGGCGGTGAATCGAAGTCCGTCGCCGCGGCGCCGAGGCCGTGCGGGACGCCCTCCAGCATGAACTGCGGGGTCTTGACGAACACCTCGCAGAGATCCCTGAGGGCCTCGTTGCCGTCCGACGCCGTCGGGTACGCCGTGGTGAACGTCGTGGTCAGCGCCTTGCCCAGGAACGTCGCGAGCGCGGTCGCCTCGGCGGCGTCGGTCGAGAGGCCTCGTCCGAGGAGCCGGAAGCGCAGCGCCTCGACCGCGCCGCGCACCGTGACGCCGCCTGTCCTGGCGCGATCCGAGAGCGCGTCGATCCAGTCGCGGGTGAGCGCCGGCGGCCGTTCGCAGCGGCCGCCGGAGGCCTCCCACCCGAGCATGGAGAACTGCGACGAGGTCGGGCTGGCCAGGCTGAGGCGCGAGAGGTGGAGCCCCATCGCGGCCGCGTCGGAGCGGGTCGGGTACGTTGTCGCCGCGGGGAAGTGGGTGACCGGCAGGTTCCAGCCGAGCGCCGACGCCTTCATCCGGAAGAGCAGGTCAGCGGAGCGGCGATGAACGGCGTCGCCCACGTAATCGTTGGTCGGAGCGTCGATGAACGGCTCGAAGACCTTGGGCATGTTCTCCACGGAGGCCGGCGTGCGGTTGAAATACGGCGACGTGACGATCTCCGTGAGCAGTCCCTTGAGAGACCAGTCCCGCCCGACGACGTGGTGCTCGGCGAGGTTCCAGAGCCTCTTCTGTTCGTCGGTGTTGCGAGATACGAAGTTGGCGATGGTGAGGGGCGCGCCGAAGATCTCCCTCCAGATGTCGTTGGCGAAGGCGGCCGCGAGCCAGTACGCGCCGAGCGTGCGCCCCTCGTTCGCGAACCCCGAGCCCGTGTCGAGCGCGCCTGTCTTGTACGACTCGCGCAGCGCGAGGTAGCCCTCCTTCAGCCGGTCGTCGAGCGACCACACGGTCGCGTTGTCCTCGGGGGGGAGCAGGAGGCCGGACCCGTTCGTCGCGGCGGCCGACGTGTCGCTCGCGAAACCGCCGCACGCCGCCTTGCTCCAGCCCGCGAACGGGGCGATCGAGCCGCTCGTGTAGCGAAACGACTCTATCCAGTCGGCGTCCATCGGCGGGCTCGTCCACGGATCGAGCGCGGAGAAGACGCGGCGCTCCTGCCCTGCCGCCCAGCTGTATCCTGGCGTGAACTTCGACGGCGAACAGGAAAATTCCGACCGGTGGCAGTTCAGGCAGGTCATGGATTTGTTCGAATAGACCTGCGTGAAATGCTCCGCGACCTGGCGCTGGCCGATCACCGCGTCCTCGCCGGCGTTGCCCGAGTTACGGATCAGCGCGAAGACGAACCCGCGGTACGCCGGGAAGACGTTGTCGATGAGGAGGGAGCCGCGCACGACGTCGGCCATGTTGTACGTGCCTGGTGAGGCCGGCGCGTTGGGCTCGCCCGCGACGGACAGCGCCGGGTCGGCGCCGGCGCGGTCCGTATGGAGGACGATCTTCGCCGCGGTCTTCCTGGCGGCGTCCGTGGGCAAGAGCGGCTGGGAGAAGCAGTCTGCCTGGCTGTGATCCCCCTCGCGGTCCACGCGCAGGCGATCGAGCAGCACGCCCGTCCAGCGGTCGACGAAGGCCGGCTCGTTCATGAGCGCCTCGGCGAGGCGGGCGCGGCCGACGCGCGCGGTCATCACCGTGAGGAACTTGAGCTCGCCGAAGCTGCGGACGGGCCTCCCGAGGAGCGCCGGGACGACCTGCTCGACCCAGGCCGCGTCCCCGGCGTCCTCCCCTCCAGGGGGAGTGGGATCCGGCGCGAGCGCCGATTGACCCACGCCGAGCGGAGACTCCAGCGTGTCGGACCCGCTGCACGCCGCGAGCAAGCTGCCGGCGAGCAGCCAGGCGGCTCGGCGCCGCCTCGATGAGATGGTCTTCGGGTTCATGGTGTCTCCTCTCACGCCTGAAAAAACGGTGCCTCGTAGGGAGGCCCCGGCGGCAGCTCGCCGACCGCGAAGTTGTCCGTGACGTGCGGATCGATGCCTGCGGCCGTCAGGGCCACGCACGCGAGGTTGGCGGCCGTGTAGCTGCCGAGGGGGGCCCCGGTCATCCAATCGAAGCTGCCGATCCGCCTGGGCTCCCCCGAGACCGTGGGCTGGATCGGACCGCCGAGCAGCACGACCACGTAGCCTCGACCGTAGTGGTTGCGGCCAGCGGGCTGGTCCGGCTCGATGGTGCGACCGAACTCCGTGTTGAGGATGATCAGCGTGTCGTTGATGCTGATGCGTTCCGATTCCGGCGTCGTCGAGCTCGTCACCCGGCTCAGCTCCTTCAGGAGGTTGTACAGGTTGCCGAACGTCACGCCCGCGGTGTGCCCGTGCCCGTCGTACGCCGCCGCGGTGTCGGTGCCGATCCCGACGTCGACCATGCCCACGTAGCGCGTGCCCTTCGTGTTGAAGAGCCACGCCGCCATGTCGAGGCTCGCCTTCGTGGTGTTGAGCGGTGATCCCACGGCGGGTCCGGGGCTGGGGGAGTTCGTCGAGCAATGCACTGCCGTGGGACCCTCGGTGCGGAGGCTCGAGTTGAACACCGGCACGAGGTCCGGGCTCCCGGGCAAGCTGTCGAGCGCGGCCGCGTAGGCGTCGAACCCGCGCGACCGGGATCCGTCGAGGCCGGCCTCGTAGAGACCGGCATAAACTTGATTCAGCGCGTCGCTCCCCGGAACGACGTTGCTCCGCGCTGCCCAGGCTGCCATGTCGCTCGCGGCGGCGCTCATGGGGACGATCACGGGCCGCGTCGCGGAGCCGTGCATGCCGACCGCGAGCCACGCGTCGAACGCGGAGGCATCCCCGGGGAAGAAGCGCGAGCTCGGGGGCATGAGGACGTAGGAGGTGTGCTGTTCGGGGTAGCGGCGCTTCATCGCCGCGCCGAGGCTGGCCGCGCGGCTATCGCCGAAGCGCCGCCCGGTGAGGGCATACGGGATCGCCACGGGGTGCGCGGTGAACTCGTGCGTCATCGTGACGACGCGCGTGCGGGCGAGGAGGTCGGGTCGACTCCAGAGCGGGGACGTCGCGGGGCTCCACAGCATCCCCCCCTTGGTCTGGGAGTTCGTTCCGTTCCCTGAGCCGCCGCAGCCGGAGATCGACGTCTCATTGAACGCGTCGAGCAGGCCACCAGAATACACCTCGCCGCGCTGCTCGACGTGGAACGTTTCCCATGGAGAGAGCCCTCCGTAGAGGAAGATTTCGAGGATCTTCTTCGGGCCGCCCCACGTGGCCACGTTAGGATAAGGGGCCCACTCCTCTCCTGAAGGGCCATCGGCCCAGGCAGGTTCACGCGGCAATGCCGCCGCGGCGGCGAGCGCTCCGGCGCCCGTCAACAACTTCCGTCGAGTGATCATTGGGTGCTCCTCCTGGTTCACGACAGGACGCGTGAATGGAAGCTCGGCGTTCGGCTTCCGGCGCGGCCGAGGTGTCTCGCCGCGAAGCTGCAGGCGCGCTCGCGAGCTCCGGCTCGCCGGCGCATCGGCGCATCAGTGCACCCTGTGTGCCATCCCCGAGGTGGCCGTCGCCCTGCCAGGGTCCTTGTGCAGGCTTCGCGAAGGCGGCTGTCGCGCAGCGTGGGCGGCGTGCGCTTGGCGGCGCCGGGGGCGCGGTCGCAGCGGCGCTGGCGTGACATGTCACGATCGATCCGTGACATGTCACGATCGATTCGTAACATGTCACGGTCGATCCGTGACATGTCACGCTGCGCGCGGAGACAAGGGCTCACCCGGCGCGAGGACGGGCCGTGGACCGGCCCTCCGCGAGCTCCAGTCAACTTCGGGAGGAGCGTGCGGAGAGGGCTGCTGCGCGGCGGCTCGCCGCCCAGGCGAGGCGCGCGCCGTCAGCGGAGCTCGAGGCGCGGCGCCACGACGGGCGCCGCGCCCGACAAGGCGCCTGTCACGAGCGCCGCTCTCGCTCAGGGCTCGAACTTGACCGTGACCGGCGAAGGCTGGTCGCTGGCCCCTTGGCCCACGCCGAGCTGCCCGTCGGCGTTCTCGCCCCAGCAGAGGATCTCGCCGGTCGCCTTCAGCGCGCACGTGTGCTGGTAGCCCCCCGGCGAGCTGCGCCACGCCGTCGATGGGCACGTCGACCGGCGGCGTGGACAGCATCCCGTCGCCGTTGCCCAGGTAAGTGTCCCGGAGCAGCAAGTTGCTCCTTGGTCAGCTTTTTACGCTGCCGCTCTCCGCGCGGAAAGCCGCTCCCGCCGGCGGGCGCGGTGGTCCGGTCCTGCGGGTGTGGGCGCCTGGCGCGGGCTCGATGCACTCGCGGCGCGGGGCGCGGCGCTCGCCGAGCGCTGCTGGGACCTGCTCCGGCGGCCGACATGAAGTAACCTTTCCCCCAGCGCGGATCGACGCGGTGCGCCGCGCCCGCGCCACGCCGAGAGCCCCCTTCGAGATGAGATGCAGCGCATGAGCGCCGACGGCCGGGATCCCGGCGCCGCGGCCCCCTTCGACTGGAACCGCGCAGAGCCCGCGCCGGGGGAGCGCCCGCCGCGCCCCGGTGAGCTGCTGTCGCCCCCCGGCTTCGGCGGGCAGCTGTCGCCCCCCGGCACCGGCGGGCTGCGGCCGCCCCGCGGTGGCCTGCAGCCGCCCCGCGGTGGCCTTCAGCCGCCCCCTGGCGGCCTGGTGGCCGACGCGTGGGGCGCCGCGCGCGCCGAGGGCGAGGCGTGGCTGCCCTTCGACCGGGGAGCCCGGCCCGTCGAGGTGCTCGACGAGACGCTGCGCGACGGCATCCAGGGCGTCTCCACGGTGAACCCGCCGCGCGCGCGCAAGATCGAGCTCCTCCACGCGATGGCGAGCGTCGGCGTCGACGTCGTGAACCTCGGCATCCCGGCGGCCGGGCCGCGGCAGTTCGACGACGCGTGCCTGCTCGTCCGGGAGATCGTCGCGTCCCGCCTGCCGCTCGGCCTGACCGCGGCCGCGCGCACCCTGGCCGCGGACGTCGAGGAGGTCGCCCGCGTGGCCGAGCGCGCCGGGGCGCCGATCATGGTCTACGCGTTCATCGGCAGCTCGCCGATCCGGCACTTCGTCGAGGGGTGGGGGCCTGACTTCCTGGCCCGCAGCGTGGACGAGGCCGGGCGGGCGGCCGCGGCGGCCGGCCTGCCCTTCTGCCTCGTCGCGGAGGACGCGACCCGCTCGCCGCCCGACATGCTCCGCACGCTCTTCCGCGCCGCCGTCGACGCCGGCGCGGCGCGCCTCTGCCTTTGCGACACGACCGGCCATGTCACCCCGCCGGGGGTCGAGGCGCTCGTCGCGTTCGCCCGGCGGGAGCTGGGCGCGCTGGGGGCGACCGGGATCGAGCTCGACTGGCACGGCCACAACGATCGCGGGCTCGGCCTCGCGGCCGCGCTCTGGGCGGTGGCGAGCGGCGTCGAGCGGGTCCACGCCACGGCGCTGGGCGTCGGGGAGCGGACGGGCAACACCTGCCTGGAGCTGCTCGTCGACAACCTCGGCCGCCTGGGCGCGCGCCCCCCGGTGCCGCGCGAGCGCCTCGCCGCGTACTGCGCGGCCGCGTCGCGCGCGCTCGCCTGGCCCGTCGCGCCGGACCATCCGATCGCGGGGGCGCTCACCCGCCGGGGGTGACGTTGCCCCCGCCGACGCGCGCCAGGGCGGCGCGGACGATGGGCGCAGCGGGCGCGACGGCGTCCGCGAGCTCGCCGACGCGGCCCGCCGCGCGCTCGGCGCGGGCCCAGGCCGACGAGAAGCCGAGCGTGCCGGGCGGATGGGCCTCGGCGAGGGCGATCGCTTGCCGGAGGTCGTCGCCGACCGCGGCGATGGCGTGGAGATCTGCCACGCTCGCCCCGCGGGTACGCGCCTCGGCGTAGAGCGCGCGCACGATGCCGAGCAGGTCGCGGGCGGCCTCCAGCGGGAAGGGGTCGTGGCGGATCGAGAGCACGCTGGCCGCAGATCAGGGGGGCCGGGCGGGGGCGTCAAGCGGTGGGTCGAGCGGTCGTGCGTGTGATGCGGTTTGAAAATTGCAGTGGAAGGCCGTCATGAACGACGACAAGGATGAGCTCGCGAAGACGGACATTCCCGGCGACGACGAGGATGCCCCGCTCCCGCCGAACCCGGGGGATCCGGGGCCGGAGCAGCCGGAGCCGCCGTCGCCCGATCCGACGGAGGACCCGCGCTTCCCGCCGCTGGGCGACTTCCCGCGCGGGGTTTGAGGCGAGGTGAGGGCTGCGCTTGGTCGCGTGAGATACGCGGGGCGACGCGTCTGTCGGTGATCATCGTGTCCCGCGTCGGGTCGGTGAAGGACCACCGCGTGCGCCGCCGCGGCGGACGGCTTTCCGCAGTGCGCCCGTGGCCGGCGCCAAGCGGCGACGCCGGCCGGCGGGACTCGCGGCCCGGCTACGGGAGATCCACGATGTGCACCTCCGTGGAATTCGTGCCCGTCGCGTTCTTCTTGATGGCGAACAGATCCCTCTGGGCCGCGATCGCGAAGGCGAAGTTGCTCCCGGTCGGGTGGAGCACCGTGCCAGTCTGGAGAGTGAACTCCTGGTAGTTGCTGGCGGCGGCCAGCACGTGGACCTCGGTCGTGTTGGTCCCTCCGCCTTCCTTCTTAATCGCGAAGACATCTCGGTTCGCGGCGAGGGCGAAGGCCCAGTTGTCGTCTGTGGGGTGGAGCCTCGTCCCGGTTTGCAGGCTGAACTGCTGGTAGTTGCTCGCGGCGGAGAGGACGTGCACCTCGGTGGAGTTCGTTCCGGTTGCCTGCTTCTTGATGACGAAGACGTCGCGGTTCGGGGCGACGGCGAAGGCCCAGTTGCGGTCCGTGGGGTGCAGCGCCGTCCCGGTTTGCAGGCTGAACTGCTGGTAGTTGCTCGCGGCGGAGAGGACGTGCACCTCGGTCGTGCCCGTCCCGGTTCCCTGCTTCTTGATTGCGAAGATGTCGCGGTTCGGCGCGATGGCGAACGCAAAGGTGTCGTCGGTGGGGTGCAGCGCCGTGCCGGTCTGGAGGATGAACTGCTGGTAGTTGCTCGCGGCGGAGAGGACGTGCACCTCGGTCGTACCCGTCCCAGTTCCCTGCTTCTTGATCGCGAACAGATCCTGGTTGGGGGCCAGGAGGAAGTCGAAATCCACGTGGGTCTCGTGCAGGACGGTCCCCGTCTGCAGCAAGAACCTCGTGGTCGGAGCCGGGATGGGCGTGAGCGGAGGTCCGCCGGCGACCTTCTGGCAGATGCCGGGGCCGATCGTGCTCGCCTTCTGGATGGCCTCGGCCTCGAGCCCTAGCCGGTCGTGAGCCTCCTCGGAGCTGAAGGAGCCGGTCTGTGCCAGGCGCGCGATGATGGCGGGGAGGTCGGCGGCCACTTGGGAGATGTACTTGACCATGAACTGGACATGTCCGCCGAGGACGCGATATTGCTCGCAGTGCTGGAGCTCGTGGATCAGCCACTTGATGTCTCCACAGTCGTTCAGATCGATGGACCGCGGGAAGTAGATGTGGCGCTCGACCGTGATGGCCTGCCCATGGATCGTGTTGATGTTCTCGGCGTAGTAGACGTTCCCGAGGTCCACGCCGTAGTGCGGCTGCAGCCATCCGCGCAGCGGCTCGGGGATTGCCTTAAGCTTCCCGCTCGCCTGGACCTCGAGGAACTGGAAGTAGCTGGCGATCAAGGCGGCCGCCGCCGGCGACAGTCCCGCCGCGACCGAAGCGATGGCGAGATCGGCGAACCACTGAAACAACTCGGGTGGGTTCTTGAGAGGGAATAGCAGGTGGGGGACGACAGGGCCGATGACGGGATCCTGGAACACGTCACGGGCGACGTTCTTCAGCCTGTCCAGCACCGGGTTGATCGCCGATCCCGTCACCCTCGCGATGTGATCCCAGAACGCCATGGTTGCCCCCTACGGCTTGCCGGGCGAGCCCGCGCCGCCTGGCTCCGATAGCCGGGGCCGGCGAGCACCCCGCATCCTGATCCAAATATCGAGCGAGCCACGCCCCGGTCAATCGGCGCCGCCGCCGTCCGGGGAGGCATTACCGGCGCCGGGGCCATTCTTCAGCGGGCAGCGTGATGTTGTTCAAGAATCACGATCGGTCATTTAGATGCGGAGTCGTGGCATCGCGACACCGGGCTGCTCGTCGGGTCCGCCGCGGCGTGGGCGTGCGCCCTGCCACGGTCCCCGAACCGCGGCCGCGCTGTGGGCCGTGGCGTGTGGCGTCGAGCGGGTCCACGCCACGGCGCTCGGCGTCGGCGAGCGGGTGGTCAACAGCTGCCTCGAGCTGCTCATCGACAACTTCGGCCGCCTCGGCGCGCGCCCCCCGGTGCCGCGCGAGCGCCTCGCCGCGTACTGCGCGGCCGCGTCGCGCTGTTGACGCTCAGGCTGGCTGATGGTCCGCCGAGGAGTCCGACTGATGGCCATCGCGGGCGTGCGCGGCGACGGCGCGCTACGTCCACACCTCGTTCAGCGGAGGAGCCTCCGTAACTGCTTTCGCCCACGGCGCAGCCGCTTGTTCGTCGTGCCTGGATGCGCACCAAGCTCTGCTGCGATCTCCTCAGCGGTATTGCCCACGGCGGTGCCCGCGAACACGGCACGGATCTCGGGCTTGAGCCGCTCCAGGCAACGAAGCGCCATCCGGGCCTCGATCTGGCCGAAGGGCGAGGGTACATGCCTCGCTATCCCTGGAGCCGCGAACGCCGCAAGCTCCCTGTGCCACCGGTGCAGGCGTTCCCGATAATGGAAGACATGGTGCCAACTAACAGCGAAGAGCCAGCTCTGTAGAGCCTTCTTCGGCGGCACCTCCGGACGGGGCCGAAATCCTCCGCCTTCGACGCTGCGCCAGGCGGACAGGAAGATCTCCTGCATCACATCGGGCTGGTCGCGAGCGGGCACGCCGAACTGGCGCAACACCGCATGGATCATCCTCGAGTGGCGCATGATGGCCTCGAAGGGAACGTGCACTGCCGGGGGCGCACCCATCTCGACTCGACGGGACGTGCGCCTATGCTCCGCCACAGCTTCCTTGCGTGTCATGGACCTGCTCATTCTCCTGGCCCGGCGCAGGGCGGATCTCGGCCTGACGTCGCTCAAGAACCCCGCCGCCTCCACCGCTGGCTATCTGTCTCCAGGGCCGCCGCGGATTCAGCGAAGTTGCAGCAGCAGCGCCTCGCGCTCCCGGGCCAGCTGACCCCGAGGGAACTCCATGGCGTGCATGTCGAGCAGGCGTCGCGCCTCGACGTCAGCCCTGGCGTTGTAGGCTTCGATGGCCTTGCGCGCCTGGAGGATCAGGTCCTTCTCGCGCTCGCTCGCGACCGTGCGTACGGCGCGGACGGGCGGCGAGGAACGCGCAGCTGTTGCGGCCGGTGAAGCAGGCTTGCCGTTCATCGCGACCGGTGCATTCTCGCCGGGTGCTGGGATGCCGCCCTGCACCAGGGGCGAGGCCGTGGCGACCGCGCGGCGTGCGTCTGGCTCGTCGAGGGGCGGCGCGGTGTGCTGCTGCGGGGGCGTGGCCGCACCCGCGTGGATCGCTGCCGGCCGTAACCGCGGGGTCGTACTGGCCGAGCTTGACGAGCGTGGAGCTGTTGCGACGACGGCGCCTGCCAGCACGACGAGCGCCGCCTGCGCGAAGACCTTCGCCCCGACCTTCTGCAGGTGCAGCGCGGTCGTCCACCGCGGGCGACGGAACAGGCCGAACGCCACCGGAACGCAGGGCACCTTGTCCCAGCCCCGGAATTCTTGCTGCGCCATCCAGCGCCGCTTCGCCTCGTCCAGCTGCTCGCGTGCCCTGCGGTGCTGGCTCCTCACGGTGTCCAGCTTGAGCCCCAGCTCGGCGAGCGACCTCTCCTCGAGCTCGTGCTCGACCAAGAGGTCGTGGTACTTGGGGTCGACCTGCTCGATCAGGTCGCGCATGACGGCTTCCCGCTCCTGCCTCCGGAGCAAGGCTTCCGGGCTCGGTTGGTCCCCTCGGAAGTCGTGCTCGTCGAACGGGGTCAGGATCTCACCCCGACGGCTCGCGTCCCGTAGGTGCCTGCGGGCGAGGTTCAGAGCGATGGTGACCGAGTACGGCGCTGGATCCACGCCCGTCTCGAGCCGCCCTCTCGCCTCCCAGTCCCGTAGAAGCGCTTCCTGCGCGAGGTCCTCGGCGTGTCGCGCGGGGACACCGAGCCGCCTGATGAGGCGGCGGAAGCGCTCGAAGTGGGGGGGAGTTCGTGCTGGCTTGCCCACAGCTGGTAGCACCCCTGAGCTGGCCGGAAGGGTTCAAGAAAGAGAAGGGTCGGTCAACTTTGGTAGGATAATGTACGCTTTGTGATGTGCGTACCTGGGCAACTCCACTGCGCGGAGGGGCGACGGGCGCCTTTGCGTCGTCGGGCCGATCTTTGCCTGGCAAAACGTTCTTTCCCTTCGAATTTGTCGCCGTTGACGCCGCGCGCCGGGCGTAAGTACGTTCCGCGCATGCGTGACGTTGCGCCTTCGTTGTTATTCTGCCTGATGCTTGGCGCCGCTGGTGTCTACACGAGCCCCGCCAGCGCCGAGGACATCTATTCGACGCTGGAGCGAAGCGGCAGCTCGACGGTGAAGGACCATGTACGCCGTGCGCAGAGAGCCCGTGACGCAGGTCGGTGGACCGAGGCATACGCGGCCTACAATGCGGCGCTCGATGCGACAGACCCGGCGTCGAACACGGAGAAGGAGCGCGCGGAGATCGCCGGAGAGCTCGGCCTTTGTGAGCTCGAGCTGCGCAAGTACCGTGATGCTGCCGAGCATCTCGCCTGGAGTCTCGAGCAGCGCAACGTCCTGCCCCTTGAACTACAGCTGCGGTTCGAGGCCGGGCAGCGCAAGGCAGCGTCGCATGTCGCGACCCTCTACCTGTCTGTCGACCCGCCGGACGCGGAGGTGCTCATCGACGGCAAGCCCATCAGCGCGCCTGCGCGGACCTACAGGCTATTCCTGGAGCCCGGTCAGCACATGGTGCGGGCCAGGTTGGCGGGCCATGAGGAGGCGTTCGCGTCGTTCGACGCGCAGGCCGGGAAGCCGACGACCATCTCGCTGCAGGTACCGCGCGCCGCAGCGCCGGGCACCCCTGCGAAGGGAACCTCAACCAAGAGCTCCGCGCGAGGAGCGCAGGCGTCGTCCGTGGCGCCATCCACCACCGCGTCGACGCTGCGCATCGGCGGCGCGGTGGTGGCGGGGGCAACCATGGCAGCCGGCGGCGGGTTGCTGATCTGGAGTGCCTACACCGAGGACGATCTCCACGATCGAGCTACCGCGCTGCGTGGCGCAGACGAGGACGCGAGCCGATGTGCCCGCCCGAGCGCACCGCGCGCGTGCTCGGAGCTGCGCGACCTGCAAGAGAAGCGCGATCTCCTGACGAAAGCCGGATGGGTGACCCTGGCGTCGGGAGGCGCGATCGGTGCGCTGACGCTCGTGTCTCTGCTCGTGGACCGAACCTCACCGTCCAGCGATGGGGTGCGTGTGGTACCCACGGTGAGCGGGCAGCGCATGGGGCTTATGATGGCGGGTGTGTGGTGACGAACGTGGAGCTTCGGAGCATGGATACCTCATCGAAAGGTCGACGCCGGGTGGCTGTGGCCACCTTGGTGCCTATCGCGCTCGGGTTCGGAATCGCTTCTCTCGTGTACGGGTGTTCCTCCGGTCACGAGGATCCCATCTGTGTCGACGACCCCACGGTGAAGCCTCCGCAAGATGGGTGCGGCCTATTCGTCAGCGCAAGTCTCGGCGACGACGCGAATCCAGGAACGCGCGCGAAGCCGCTGAAGACACTGAGCAAGGCCCTCGAGCTCGTGGAGGCGGGCAGTCACCCCCACCATGTCTACGCTTGCGCTGAAACCTTCGACGAACGTATCTGGTTCTACGACACCAGCATCTGGGGCGGGTTCGACTGCACGAACGGCTGGCAGCACCTCGGTGCCGATGCGAAGACCGTCATCGCCCCGAAGCAGCCCGAGCGCGAAGTCGTGACGTTCGGAGGGCGGGGAATCACGCTCGCGAACCTGCGGATCGTGGCGCCCGATGGTAACGAGGTGGACCGAACAGAAGCGTGCTCGATCGGAATCGTCGCTGTGCGCGATGAGGCCGAGCTCAAGCTCGTTGCGAGCGAAGTCATCACAGGACGGGGCGCGATGCCGGGCGGCAACTCGATCGGGATCTATCTCTCCGCTGGCAGCGAGATCGAGGTGATCGACAGCCGCATCGTCGCAGGTGACGGAGCCGACGGTGAGCCCGGAGCTCCGGCGGAGGACGCAGCGGCGGCCGATGGGCGGCCTGGACACGCGGGAGCCGACGCGTGCACGGTCGATGACGTGCCTGCAACCCGAGAGGTCACGACGGAGTGTGACGACGAAACCTCGGTCAGCGGCCAAGGCGGTCCCGGTCTGCCCGATGAGGGCTTCAACGCAGGTTATGGGGAGCCGCTCCCCGACCCGAACCCGACGGGCGCCGGCACCGGGGGTGTTGGTCAGCAGGGAAGCATGGCGTGCACCGACGGCCAGCGCGGCCTCGACGGTGCCGCGGGGGTGCACGGTCAGGGGGCAAGGCTTCCTGGCGTTGTGGGATGGGTCCGCACGCTGGGCAAGGGGCAGGACGGGACGCTCGGACGCCCGGGTCAGGGCGGCGGCGGTGGTGGCGGTTCGCGCGGCGGTGCGACCGCCTGTGGCGCCGGGCCGGTCGGGGGGGCGTTCGGCGGCTCGGGTGGTTCCGGCGGTTGTGGCGGCAAGCAGGGAACAGGCGGTTTCTCCGGAGGAGTGAGCGCTGGCATCGTCACAAGAGGTTCGAAGGTCACCATCCGCGGATCGACCCTTCAGACCGGCCGCGGCGGTCGGGGCGGCGCGGGAGGGGCGGGACTGCCAGGAGGAAGCGGAGCTCCCGGCGGTGAGGGAGGCGGAGGCGTGCCCGGAGCGCTCGCGGGATGCCGCGGAGGCGACGGCGGCAACGGGGGGCCCGGCGGTGGCGCAGGCGGCGGGCTCGGCGGTCATTCGGTAGCCATCGCGTATCTGGAGACCGCGGAGGTTACGCGCGAGAACGTCCAGGCGACGTTTCTCCTTGGAACTGCTGGGGAGGGAGGGGACGGCGGCGATCCGAATGTCACGGAGAGCAAGGGCGACGATGGCGTGGCGGCCGAGTTCCTGCCGTTTGCGGCCATCGATCCGAACGACCCAGACTCTCATGAGCTGCAGTAGGGGGCGCCATGTGGGATGAGATGACGAGATGGGAATCGGGCTTCCGCGCGCTGGGTGCTCGGCCTTTGCTGTTCGGAGTCGCTTTGTTCAACGGGAGCGCGGCGCTCGGATGCGGTAGCGAATCGGGGGTGTGGGAACGTTGCGAGGAGACCCTCACATGCGCGCCGGTGGAGTCCTGCAACGCGGATCCCGGCAACGCCGATCGTCCGGTCGACTGCGAGGGCGTGTATGTGGCAGACAAAGGCGATGATGTTGGGCCTGGCACGCCGAATCTGCCGGTAAAAACGTTTGCGCGGGCGTTCGAGCTTGCCCGCGAGCGTGGCATGCGGGTGTACGCATGCGCCGACACATTCTCTGTCGAAGTCCGTGTGCCGGCAGGAATGGACGTGTGGGGAGGTCTCGACTGCCGCGGTCTGCCAAGTCATTGGCCGTTGCATCCACTCGGCGAGCTCACCACGATTGCGCCAGGTCCGAACCGGATTCCGCTCACCGTCGTGGACCAGGCGGCGGAGCCCTCGCCCGAGGCCGGCGTGATCACGACGCTGACGAGAATCCGTATGATCGCACAAGATGCCACCGTGCCGGGCGGCGCCTCCATTGCCATGCGCGCCCTGCCGGGAGTGACGGTACAGCTGCGCTTGAGCGAGGTCGTAGCCGGGGACGGTGCAGATGGAGCTCCTGGCGCGGATGGAGGCGTCGATGCAGCACAAGAGGGGGCACCAGGGAACCCGGGAGAGGTGGCGTGCTCTGCCGATACGGTGACGGGAGGGGCGCGAGTCACAACCTCGTGTGACGATGGCATCTCGTCGGGGGGGATGGGTGGTATCGGCACAAACGATGATGGTGGCGACGGGGAAAGTGGTTCCCCTCTGCCAATCACGAATCCGATGAGCCACGGTCTGGGTGGAGCTGGGCAAGCCATCCTGTCCTGCACAGAGGGGAGGGGCGGGCTGGCGGGGGATGACGGCGCGAACGGGAACGGCGCATCAGGGCCCGGTCGGGTCACAGACACGGGACTGGAAGGTGGCGCAGGCGAAGATGGTCAGGCAGGGAAGCACGGTTACGGGGGCGGCGGTGGAGGCGGCTCGCGTGGCGGTTCAGCGTACTGCGGCGCAGGAGCAGCACAGGGCGGAGCTTCTGGCGGTTCCGGCGGTGCTGGCGGCTGCGGCGGCGAGCCTGGGAGGGGCGGTGGCCCAGGCGGATCCAGCATCGGGATTCTGTCTTACCACGCCAGCGTCCGCGTAAGTAAAACCAGCGTCATCACGGGTCGTGGCGGAAACGGTGGACGGGGCGGGGATGGCCAGTACGGCGGCGTGGGTGGGTACGGTGGCACTGGCGGAGGCAACAGGGCCGGATCGCAGCCAGGCTGCCGTGGCGGCGATGGCGGGAAGGGCGGCAACGGGGGCCGGGGCGGTGGAGGCCACGGAGGACACTCACTCGCGGTGGCACATACCGTCGACCAAGGCCCTAACGTCGAACCCGACTCTCCGATCAAATTCGGCATCCCTGGTGACGGCGGGGGTGCCGGCGATCTGAACGCGAACTCGGGCAAGCCCGGTTCCGCAGCCGTCTCGATGGGCTTCCTCGATTAGAGGCGCGACGCTCTCAAGGCGCCGGCCCGGTATCGTGATCCGCCCCATCGCCGACCTCGGGGGCGAGCGCCTGGTCGCCGCTACCGTCCCGCCTGGCCTCGCGGCGGTGTGGCGAGGCGCCGTAGCGAGTCGGCGCGAGCTCGCCCGGCGGATCGTCGCTATCCCGCAGCACGGCGGTGCGGTGCCCAGAATGGCGCACAGGGAATGACAGCGCCACACGGGTGGCCTCCGAATCAGGCGTCTTCTGACCCTGTGCATGCGACGAGTGCACGATTGCGACGCTGGGCATCCGTCATACCGAGCCGCGCCACGCACGCGTCCGCTCCGTCGGAGACGCGCGCAGCCAAGCATTCGACGAAGCGCCGTGCCTCACAATAAATCAATGAGGGCAGCAAACGTCCTCGCTGTGACAGTATCGAGCAGCAAGCCATGCTGTCCCCACTGTGACGGTATTCCTGCTGAGATTGATGCTGTCTAAGGCGGCTCATCAGGTGTAACGTCGCTGGTGGAGGCGCGGTGTCCACCGCCGCCGCCTGACCTTTGCCAGCAGCCAGCATCGGGGGAAATCGATGGAACCTCACGAGACGGTTCTCCAATCGCACCATGGTGAGCTTGCCGCCCTGCGCGCTCGTGTGTCCAGGCTAGAGCAGATCGAGCGGGATCTGCGTGCCGAGCTCAGCCGTACGAACGCCGTGCTACAGGCAATTCCGTACCTGCTCTGCGTCCACGATCCGGTCGAGCAGCGAAAGCTCTACGAGAACCGCTCGCTGGCCGGCGAGCTCGGATATGCGGCGGACGAAGCGGGCCTCGCCGGCCTCGCCGGCCTCGATGCGTTCGTGACGCTCGCGCACCCCGACGACCAGACCCGGGCTCGCGAGCAGCTCGATCACGCGGGAGAAGGCCAGGCGAGCGACTCGGAGGAGCTCGCGTATCGGCTGCGCAAGGCCGACGGGTCGTGGTGCTGGGTCACGAGGCGCGAGATCGTCCTCGCGCGCGACGGCGCTGGCAAGCCGCGCCAGGTCATGAGTGTAGTCCAGGACATCACAGGTCGAAAGGACATGGAGGTGGAACAGCGCCGCCAGGCCGAAGAGCTCGGCGTCTCGAAGACGTTGATTGACAATGCGCTAGATGGCATCACATTGACGTCCATGAGCGGGCAGGTCGTCTACGCCAACACCGCCTTCAAGGCGATGAGCGGCTTCGGCGACGGCGCGGTCGGCTGCGGGCTGACCGACTTCTATGCTCCCGAGAGCTTCCGCCAGCTCTCCAACGAGGTCTTGCCAGCCCTGATGAAGGACGGCGCATGGCGCGGCGTCCTCAAGATCCGGCGCCCCGACGGGAGCGAGTGGATGGGGCAGACCAGCGCCTTCGTGGTCGTGGGCCCGGCGGGCGAGCCGACGGGCATGGCGGCGTTCTTCAGGGACATCACCGAGCAGCTCCGGTACGAGGAGGAGACGCTCGCCCAGATGCGGGTGATCCAGGCGCAGCAGGCGGCGCTCCGGGAGCTCGGCACGCCGCTCATCCCGATCGCCGACGGCGTGATCGCGATGCCCCTCATCGGAACGATCGACCGGGAGCGCGCGCAGCAGATCCTGGAGACGCTCCTGAACGCCCTCGGCGAGAAGCAAGCCGCGGTGGCGATACTCGATATCACCGGCGTGAAGGCCGTGGACGGAGAGGTGGCCGCCGCGCTGGTCCGCGTCGCGCAAGCGGCGAGGCTGCTCGGCGCCGACGTCGTATTGACCGGCGTCCGCCCCGTCGTCGCGCAGGCGCTCGTCGATCTTGGCACCGAGCTCAGAGGGCTCGTCACCTGCGGCACCCTGCAAAGTGGTATCGCCTACGCGCTGAAGCGCAAGGCACGCTCGATGACCGTCTGAGCTCCCACGCATCGTCCTCTGCAGTTCAACGGGTAGGTTCGATCATGCGCGCTCACGCGACACAGGCTCGTCTATCCCACGCACCAGGGGAGCTGCCGCGCGGGCTTTCCGCGCTCCATCTCGCCACGGATCGCCCACGCCCGCCCGCGCCTTCGCGCCTTCGCGATGTCGCGCGTCGGCGTCGCGAGAGCTGCCGCCTCGGCTCGCCCTGGAGCTCGACCGCGTGCGCCGGGGCTCGGGCGCGACGCGCTTCGTCACCCTGCTCTCTGCTTATGCGGCGCTGCTCTACCGCCATACCGTTCAGAGCGAGATCCTGATCGGGACGCCCTGGCCTCGCCGCGGCGGCCGGCGCGCGGCGCCAGCGCCTCGCTATCCGCTCGTCCTCCACGCTCGCCTCGACGAGGAGTCGCAGCACGGCGGCGCGGTGCGCTGAATGGCGCACAGGGAACGACTGCGTCACACGGATGGCTCTATGTATCAGGCGTCTTCTGACCATGTGCGCGCGACGAGCGCACGATTGCGACGTTGGTTATGCGGCACACCCAGCTTCGCCAGGCGCCCGCCCGCTCCGTCGAAGACGCGGGCAACCAAGCGATGGACCGCGCTCGACCGCGCAATCGATCGAGTAGCGCAGAAAACATCTTCACGGCGACGCGATGGATCGGCGAGCCATGCTGCCCGGACTGTGATGGTGCCCACGGGTAGATTGATGCTGTCCAAGGCAGCATTTCAGGTGTAACGTCGCTGGTGGAGGCGAGGTGCCCACCGCCACCGCCTGACCGCCGTCAGCAGTCCGCATGAGGGGTGATCATGGATCCTCACGACACGGTGCTTCAATCGCATCATGCCGAGCTAGCCGCCCTCCGCGCTCGTGTGTCCCGGCTCGAGCAGAACGAGCGGGATCTGCGCGACGAGCTGGGCCGCGCGAACGCGGTGCTGAAGGCGGTGCCGTACCTGCTGTCCGTCCACGATCCGGTCGAGCGGCGCATGCTGTACGAGAACCGCTCTCTGGCTGGTGAGCTCGGATACCCGACGGACGATGCGGACCTCGCGGGCCTCGACGCGTTCGTGGCGCTGGCGCACCCCGACGACCAGACCCGGGCTCGCGAGCAGCTCGATCACGCTGGGGATGGCGTCGAGAGCGCCGCGGCGGAGTTCGCGTATCGGCTGCGCAGGGCGGACGGGTCCTGGTGCTGGGTCACGCGGCGCGAGATCGTCCTCGCGCGCGACAGCGCTGGCGCGCCGCGCCAGGTCTTGAGCGTGAGCCAGGACATCACAGGTCGAAAGGACACGGAGGTGGAGCAGCGCCGCCAGGCCGAAGAGCTCGGTGTGTCCAAGAGGCTGATTGACAATGCACTCGATGGCATAACCCTCACGTCCATGAGCGGGCAGGTCGTCTATGCCAACCCCGCCTTCAAGGCGATGAGCGGCTTCGGCGACGGCGCGGTCGGCTGCGGACTGAACGACTTCTATTCACCCGAGAGCTTCCGCCAGCTCTCCAACGAGGTCTTGCCGATCCTGATGAAGGACGGCGCGTGGCGCGGCGTCCTCAAGGTCCGGCGCTCCGACGGGAGCGAGTGGATGGGGCAGACCAGCGCCTTCGTGGTCCTGGGCCCGGCGGGGGAGCCGACGGGCATGGCGGCGTTCTTCAGGGACATCACGGAGCAGCTCCGGTACGAGGAGGAGACGCTCGCCCAGATGCGGGTGATCCAGGCGCAGCAGGCGGCGCTCCGGGAGCTCGGCACGCCGCTCATCCCGATCGCCGACGGCGTGATCGCGATGCCCCTCATCGGGGCGATCGACCGGGAGCGCGCGCAGCAGATCCTGGAGACGCTCCTGAACGCGCTCGGCGAGCGGCGCGCGGCGGTGGCGATACTCGATATCACGGGCGTGAAGGCCGTGGACGGAGAGGTGGCCGCCGCGCTGATCCGCGTGGCGCAGGCGGCGAGGCTGCTCGGCGCCGACGTCGTATTGACCGGCGTCCGCCCCGTCGTCGCGCAGGCGCTCGTCGACCTGGGCACCGAGCTCCGAGGGCTCGTCACCTGCGGCACCCTGCAGAGCGGAATCGCCTATGCGCTGAAGCGCAGGGGCGCGCCCGATGACCGCCTGAGCACCAACGCGTCCTCCTTGGCAATACAACGTGAGGTGTGATCATGCGCGCTCGCGCGATACAGGCTAGTTCGTCCCACGCAGCCGGGGGGCTCCCGCGTGAGCTGCCCGTGCTCGATCTCGCCACGGATCGCCCCCGCCCGCCCGCGCCGTCGCGGCGCCGAGCGTCGGTGTCGCGGGAGCTGCCGCCTCGGCTCGCCCTGGAGCTCGATCGCCTGCGCCGGCGCTCGGGCGCGACGCGCTTCGTCACCCTGCTCTCTGCTTATGCGGCGCTGCTCTATCGCCATACCGCGCAGAGCGAGATCCTGATCGGGGCGCCCTGGCCTCGCCGCGGCGGCCGGTGGGGCTCGCGCGCGGCGCCCTGGCCTCGCTATCCGCTCGTCGTTCACGCCCGCCTCGACGAGGCGCTCAGCTTTCGAGACGTCCTCGCGCAGGTCGCCGCGCAGGTGGCCTCGACCGAGGCCCGCGGCCGCGAGCCTCTGGACCGGCCGCTCACGGGGCTCGGGGAGGCGGACGAGACGAGCGATCACCCGATGTTCCAGACCACCTTCGAGCTCGTGCGGCCCGGGGATGTCCTGCGTCGCACCGCGATCAGGGCGGCGACACCTGCGCGGCGCCCGCGCGCCCGCCCCGTCGCGCCGATCGATCTGTCGCTGTCCGTCGCGGCGTCCGAGCGAGGGCTCGTCGCGAGCATGGCGTACAGCACCGAGCTGTTCGATCCCGGGACCATCGAGCGGCTCTTGGACCACCTCGGCCTCGTGCTCGTGGGCGTGGTGGAGGACGCCGAGCGGCCGATCTCCGAGATTCCGCTGCTCACGCCGGAGGAGCGGCGTCGGATGACCGTCGCCTGGAACGCGACGCGGACCGCCTACCCGCGCGACGCGTGCGTTCATGAGCTGTTCGAGGAGCACGTCGCGCGGGCGCCCGACGCCATCGCCGTCGTCGAGGGCGGTGAGGCGCTCACCTACCGCGAGCTGAACCGCCGCGCCAACCGGCTCGCTCATCGGATCTCCGCGCGCCGTGCCGGCCCCGACCTGCGCGTGGGCGTCCTCGCCGAGCGGTCGTCGAGCGCGCTCGTCGCCCTGCTCGGTGTCCTCAAGGCCGGCGGCGCCTACGTCCCCCTCGATCCGAGCTATCCGGACGAGCGGCTGCGCTTCATGCTCGAGGACGCTGCGGTGAGCCTCGTGCTCGGGAAGCGAGAGCTGGTGACGCAGCTCGATTTCCGCGGAGGCGTCCTGTGCCTCGACGAGGACCACGGCGCGCCCGGCGACGATGCAAACCCGGCCATCCCTGCCGCCGCCACCGACCTCGCCTACGTGATGTTCACGTCGGGATCGACGGGAAGGCCCAAGGGCGTGGCCGTCCCGCACCGGGGGATCGTCCGCCTCGTCCGGGACACGGACTATGTTGCGTTCGGGCCGTCGGATCACGTGGCGCACGCCTCCAGTCTCTCGTTCGACGCGTCGACATTCGAGGTCTGGGGCGCGCTGCTCAACGGCGCACGTCTCGTCGTCGTGTCTCGCGAGACGCTCCTCTCGCCGGAGGCCCTCCCGGCGCTCCTTCGCCGCGAAGGCATCTCCATCCTGTTCCTGACCACGGCGCTCTTCCACCACCTCGCGCGTGTGAGCCCGGACGCCTTTCAGGGGCTCTCCTACCTCGTCGTCGGCGGCGACGTGCTCAATCCGAAGCTGTCCAGAGAGGTGCTCCTGAAAGGCGCCCCGAAGCACCTCGTGAACGGCTACGGTCCGACCGAGAACACGACGTTCTCCACGGCTCACCTCGTGCGCGCGGTCCCGGAGGGCGCCTCCCGCGTGCCGATCGGACGGCCCATCTCGAACACGCGCGCCTATGTCCTGGACCGCCGGCTCCAGCCGGTGCCCGTGGGCGTCCCCGGTGAGCTCTACGTCGCCGGAGACGGGCTGGCCCGAGGCTACCTGAACCGACCCGATCTGACCGCCGCGGCGTTCGTCCAGAACCCCTTGCCCGAGGAGCCGGGAGAGCGCCTGTACAAGACGGGCGATCAGGTCCGTTATCTGGCCGATGGGTCGCTCGATTTCCTGGGGCGGATCGACTGCCAGGTGAAGATCCGTGGCTTCCGCGTCGAGCTCGGGGAAATCGAGGCGGCGCTGTGCGCGTGCCCCTCCGTGCGCGAGGCCGTGGTCGTGCTCCACGAGCACGCGCCCGGCGACATGCGCCTCGTGGCGCACGTCGTCTCGGACTTCGGCTCGGGCGGCCCTCCGTCGCGCGCCGCGGGCGCGGATCGGTGGCAGGGAGCGGAGGCCGGCGTGGAGAGCAGCGGCCCCGCGTCCCGCGACCTGTCGAGGAGCCTGCGCCGGTCTCTGCAGGAGAAGCTGCCCGACTACATGATCCCGGCCGCGTTCGTCGTGCTGCCATCGCTGCCGCTCGCCGTGACCGGGAAGGTCGATCGCCGGGCGCTGCCGCCGCCCGACGCCGGCCGGCTGCACACCGGAGAGCCGGAGAGCACCCGCTCTCCGATCGAGCGCCGGGTGGCCGAGATCTGGGCGTCCGTCCTCCATACCGACCGCCCGGAGGTCGATGATGACTTCTTCGAGATCGGCGGAAACTCCCTTCTGGCGGCGCAGGTGCTCCTCCAGGTGCGGACGGTCTTCCTGGTCGACGTGCCCGCGCGCCGGCTGTTCGAGTCGCCCACCGTGGCCGGGCTCGCCCGCGCCGTCGAGGAGGCGCGGCGCTGGAAGGCGCGCGGCGCCGCGGCGTCGATGGGCGCGATCGACCTCCGCGCGGAGGCCGCCCTCGCTCCCGACATTCGGCCCTGCGGCTCGTTCGTCGACACGAGCGCTCCGCCTCGCCACGTCTTCCTCACCGGCGCCACGGGGTTCCTGGGCGCCTTTCTCGTGCGCGACCTCCTCACGCAGACGCGCGCCACGGTCCATTGCCTGGTCCGCGCTCCCGACGCCGCCGCAGGCCTGGCGAGGCTCCGGCGGAGCCTTTCGGCCTATTCGCTCTGGGATCCCGCGGCGAGCGCGAGGATCGTCGCCGTGCCTGGCGACTTGAGGGAGCCGCTGCTCGGGCTCACCCCGGCTTGCTTCGAGGCGCTCGCGCAGCGGGTCGACGCGATCTACCACGCCGGCGCCGAGGTCAATTACATCAAGCCGTACGCATCCCACAAGGCGGCGAACGTGCTGGGGACACAGGAGATCTTGCGGCTCGCTTGCCTGGGCCGGACGAAGCCCGTGCACCACGTCTCGACGATCGGGGTCATCGGCCAGATCGGCTATTTCACCGGCGCCCAGACCGTGCGGGAGAGCGACGATCTCGATCGCTGGGTGGACCACCTCCACACGGACATGGGGTATTCCCAGAGCAAGTGGGTCGCCGAGAAGCTCGTGTGGATCGCGCGCGCGCGCGGGGTGCCCGTCACCGTCTTCCGCCCCGGGTCCATCGTGGGTCACAGCCAGACGGGCGCCGCCAACGTGACCGACTTCGTAAGCAGGATGATCAAAGGCTGCGTCGAGATGCGCTGTGCCCCCGACCTCCCCGCGCAGAGCAAGGAGCTCGTGACGGTCGACTACGCCAGCCGGGCGATCGTGCATCTGTCCTGCCGGCCGGGCTCGCTGGGGAAGGCGTTCCACCTGGTGCCCCCGCCGCCGCAGCGGCTCGATCTGAACGGCTTCTTCGATCTGCTCGTCTTCCGCGGCTATCCGCTGGTGCGGCTGCCTTATGCGCAATGGTGCGAGCAGCTGCTGGCGCGGATACGGCGATCGGACGACAGCCCGTTCCTTCCCCTCCTGCCGATGCTGACCGAAAAGGTCCACGGCGACCTGACCCGATGGGAGCTGTACGCGCAGATGCCCGCCTGCGACTGCCAGAACACGATCGAGGGGCTGGCCGGCACGGCCATCGCGTGTCCCCCCATGAACGCCCGGCTGCTGGACACGCTCCTGGCCTACTACCTGCGCAGCGGGCACCTGCGCGCCCCGGCGCCGGCCGCGAGCGGCGTGCGCCTGGCCGCGCCGAGGGCCCGCAGCCCGCAGCGATCGCCAAACGCCCCGCGCCCGCGGCGGGGCGCGCGCGGCTGAGCGCGCCTCCCACGCGCGCCGCGCGCTCCTCGCGGAGGCTGTCCTCGCGGAGGCAGCGCGGGCTACCCGCGATCCTCTTCCCGCCGCACCTTCACCGCGCAGGCCTTGTACGACGGCTGCCGGGAGTACTGGTCGAAGGCCGGGAACGTCAGCTTGTTCGTGATCTCGTAGTGCATCGGCACGAAGATCTCCCCGGGCTTCACCGAGTTCGTGACGAACGCCCGCGCCTTGATCTCCGCGCGGCGGGACGCGATGACCACCCACTCGTTCATCTCGATACCGATCTTCTTCGCGTCGACCGGGCTCAGCTCGACGTAGATCTCCTTCGGATAGAGCCGCTGCAGCACCGCCGACTTCTTGGTCCGCGTCTGCGTGTGCCACTGGCTGGAGCTCCCTCGCCCCGTGAGCAGCGTGAACGGATACTGCTCGTCGGTCGGCTCCGGCAGCTGGCGGGGCGCCTGGAAGGCGAACTTCGCCTTCTGATCCGGGCGGTAGTACTGGCCGTCCTCGAACAGCCGCCGCTCGTTCGTCTCGAAGGCCGCCCCCTCGGGGTAGGGCCACTGGATGCCGCCGCGCTCGTCGAGCATCGTGTAGCCGTCGATGCCCGTGATGTCGCACGGCTGCCCCTTCGAGAGCCGCTTCATGATCTGGAAGACCGCCTCCGGGCTCTTCCACTCCTTGAACAGCTCGCCGCAGCCCCAGTACTGGGCGACCAGCTGGAAGATGTGAAAGTCCGCCAGCGCCTGGCCCGGGGCCCGCGAGACCTTCTTGACGAGGCCGATGCGCCGCTCCGAGTTGATGAACGTGCCCTCCTTCTCGGCCCACGAGGCCGCCGGGAGGACGAGATGGGCGCGCTCCGCCGTCTCCGTCGTGGCGTACATGTCCTGCACCACGAGGAACTCCAGGCGGCCGAGGAGCTCGTGCAGATCCTCCTGGTTGATCCAGGAGTGGGCCGGGTTCGTCGCGATGATCCAGAGGCCCTTGATCTTCCCCTTCAAGATGCCTTCGATGATCTGGTCGTAGGCCAGGCTGTTCCGGGTCGGGATGACCTCCTCCGGAATGCCGAGGATCCCGGCGATCTTCTTCCGGTGCTCCTCCTTCGTGAAGTCGTGGCCGGCGAACAGGCCCGTCGTGTTGCTGAACATCCGCGAGCCCATCGCGTTGCACTGGCCCGTGATGGAGTTCGCCCCGGTGCCGGGACGGCCGATGTTCCCCGTCATCAGCGCCAGGTTGATGAGCGACTGCGCGACCCGCACGCCCTCGTGGCTCTGGTTGACGCCCATGGTCCACCAGAACGACACCCGCTTCCCGTTATGGATCTTCTCCGCGAACGACGCGAGCTGCGCCTCGCTGAGCCCCGTCGCCTCGGAGACGCGCGCCGGCGTGAAATCCTCGACGTGCGCCTTGAACGCCTCGAAATCGACCGTGTGCGCCTCGATGTACCCCGGGTCGATCCACCCGCGCTGGATGAGGATGTGGGCGATTCCGTAGAACAGCGTCAGATCCGACTTCGGATTGAGCGCATAGTGCGCCGTCGCCGCCATCGCCGTCTCGGTCTTGCGCGGATCCACGACGAGGATCTCGGGGCGGTTCTTGTTCTTGCAGAGCCGCTCCCACATGATCGGGTGGGCGATGCAGAGGTTCGAGCCGACGAGCACCACGACGTCGGACTCCTCGAAATCGCGGTACGTGTAGGGCGGCGCGTCGAACCCGAACGCCTCCTTGTACGCGACCACCGATGTCGCCATGCATTGCCGGGTGTTGCCGTCCCCGTGCAACATGCCCATCCCGAACTTCGCGAGCGCCCCGAGGAAGGCCATCTCCTCGGTGACGATCTGCCCGGTGCTGATGAAGGCGACCGACTCCTTGCCGTGCGCCTCCTGGATCGCCTTGAACCGATCGACGAACGTGCGGAGCGCGACGTCCCACTCCACGCGCTCCAGCTTCCCGCGCGCGTTCCTGAGGAGCGGCGCGGTCGCGCGATCGGTCGCGCGGAGCGGCGTGAGCGCCTCCCAGCCCTTCGGGCACGCCATCCCGAGGTTCACGGGATAGTCCGTGTTGGGCGAGAGGTTGATCGCCTCTCCGTCCTTGAGGTGCACGTTCAGCCCGCACCCGGTCGAGCAGAACCCGCACACGACCGTCGTCGTCTGGTCGGGCTTGAGCCGCGCAGGCACCCTCCCGAGGCCGAACTCGCCGGGCGTGAGGAGCAGCTCGCGCGTCAGCGGCCCGTTGCGCTGCAAGAGGAGGTTGTCCGCCTGCTTGGGCGCCGGAGACGTCTTCTTCGCATCGCTTGCATCGCTGGTCGTCATCAGGAGAGCCCTCCGGGCATCTTGGAGGCGGGCGCCGCTGCGAAGAAGAGGTACCGCTCGAGGAACTCGCCCGCGAGGCAGAACAGGAACGCCACGACCGCCATCGCCATCAGAACTTCAGAGCTCACGCCGCTGTTCGGCGCCGAGAAGAGGCTGAGCGCCGGCAGGACGATCCCGCCGAGCGCCCCGCAAGCGAAGCGCCAGCCCGTCGCGCCCTTCAGCTCCCCCGTCATCAGGATCGCGCTCCGCTTGAGCGTCGAGTGGCTCCGCTTCCGCAGGTGCCGGAACATCGACAGCTCCACGAGCAGCTTGAGCGCCGTCGTCACGCACAGGAACGCGCTCAGCGCGCGGAAGCCCCGCGTCAGGAGCAGCGCCGCGTGCTCGGCGCTCAGGAGCAGCCCGATCATCAGGACCGTCGAGCTCCCGAGGATGGCCGCCGTGGTCGCGAACTTGAAGCCCGTCAGGGCCCCGCGCCAGTGCTCCCGCTGCGTCGCGGCGTACACCATCACGGAGCAGAAGACCCCGAGGATCCCGCTCAGCGCGACCGCATACGAGAGCGGCGTCTGCAGTTGCTCGATGGGGGGCAGCGCCGAGAGCACCGGGAGCGTCGGGAGGGCGGGCAGCCAGAAGGACGCCGCGTACAGCGTCGCGGCCCCGGCGAAGAGCGAGAACCCCAGGATCTCCCGGCTGAGCCATGACGTCTTGAGCCCCAGGAAGGCCCGGAACGCGAACTGCGGCCGGCCAAGGTGAAAGAGGCTCGCCTTCAGCGCGGCGATCCCGAAGACGAGCGCGAACGTGGCGCTGTGGCCGCCGAAATCACGCGTCGCCTGCGCGCCGAGCAGCTCGTTGAGGGCCAGGCTCACGCAGAACGCGCCCACCGAGAGCTGCGTCAGCACCAGCATCGCGACGAGCGGAGGGTGGGAGTGCTCCCGGCTCACCTGGTAGAAGTCCGCGGGGAGCATGTTGCGCGGGAGCGACTTCTGCGTCTTGTAGGTCGTCGTCGGGATCGTGATCTCCGGCGCCGCCGCCCCCGGCAAGAAGAGGCTCGTCTGGCTCTCTTGCACGGCCTGCTGCTGGTCGACCATCGTGATCCGGATGGCGCCGTTCGGGCACGACTGCACGCACGCCGGGGCCTCGTCGTTGGCCAGCCGATCGCTGCACATGTCGCACTTGCGCACGATCCCCCGCTCCGCGTTGAACTTCGGAGCGTCGTAGGGGCACATCAGGATGCAGTACTGGCAGCCGATGCACTGGTCATCGAGGTGCTTGACGATGCCGGTGATCGGGTCCTTCTCGTAGGCCTTGACCGGGCACCCCGACATGCACGCCGGGTCCAGGCAGTGGTGGCACGCCGTCGTCACGCTCTGCTGCGCCGGCGTCTGGGGTGTGCCGCCGTGGAGCAGCCCGACCGAGCGCCACACCTCGTTGTCGTCGAGGCCGTTCAGGCTGTGGCAGGCGGTGACGCACGCCTTGCAGGCCGTGCACGCGTCGAGGTCGACCTCGAAGCCGTACTGCTGGCCGGGCTTCGGCTTCTCGAGCGGGATCAGGTCGCGGTAGTACTTGGACTGCGCCGGGAGCGCGTGCTCCTCGTGCATCCTGGAGAACTTCTCGACCGCCGTGAGCTTCTGCTGGTCGGCGAGGAGCGAGTCCAGCAGGCTCTTGTTGTTGTCGTGGATCTTCGGCGCCGAGTTGACGATGGGTAAGCGAAAGTGAGTGTCCGAGACCTTTGCAACGCTCATCGAAATTCCCTGTCTACCCGGCGCGGAAGCCCAGCCCCGAGAACTCCAAGAGAGACACCGCGAACGGCGGCGCGTCCGCCGCACGGAAGCGCCTGGCGCTGGCTCGCCAGGTCATCCCGTCAGCTCGCCGCCGCGAGCGGCTCCGCCGCGGCCTGGATCTCGACACGCCCGTCCCGGACCCGGAGGGGATACACGGGGATGCTCACGCCCGGGTCGTCCAGGCACTGACCCGACCGCAGATCGAAGTTCTGCTTGTAGATCGGCGAGGCGATCTTGGGGACGCCCCCCTTGTCCCCGACGATCCCGCGGGAGAGGACGAACGCCTTGCTGAACGGGTCGAAGTTGCTGATGGCGTAGACCTCCTCGCCCTCGCCGACCCGGACCAGCGCGATCTGGCGCTTCCCGACGAGCGCGCAGACCCCCGTGTTCGGGATGATGTCCTCTACCCCGCAGACGTCGATCCAACCCTGGGTCATGGTCTCGCTCCGAGGCGCTTCCGAAGTGTGCAGCTCGCTCATGACGGTTTCCCTCAGACAGGGCCCCTCGGCCCCGCTGTCAGATCATCTCCTCGACGACGTTCGACTTCTCCTGCCACGCCGCGGGGCGGTGCTGCGCGCGCTCGCTGACGAACACGATGCTCCGGTCGGGCTCGCCGGCGTTCACGAACTGGCGGAACTGCTTGAGCTTCTCGGGGTCGTTGACCGCGGCCTTCCACTCGCACTCGTAGGTGTCGATGAGGTGGGCCATCTCCTTCTCCAGCTCATCGCAGATCCCGAGCGAGTCCTCGATGATGACCTGGCGGAGGTAATCCATGCCGCCCTCGAGGTTGTTGAACCACACCGACGTGCGCTGGAGCCGGTCCGCCGTGCGGATGTAGAACATCAGGAACCGGTCGAGGTACTTGATGAGCGTCGCCTCGTCGAGATCCGAGGCGAAGAGCTGGGCGTGCTGCGGCTTCATCCCGCCGTTGCCGCAGAGGTAGAGGTTGTAGCCCTTCTCCGTCGCGATGATGCCGAAGTCCTTGCCCTGCGCCTCGGCGCACTCGCGCGCGCAGCCGGACACCGCGGACTTCAGCTTGTGGGGGCTGCGCAGCCCCTTGTAGCGGTTCTCGACCGCGACCGCGAAGCCCACCGAGTCCTGCACGCCGTAGCGGCACCAGGTGCTGCCCACGCACGACTTCACGGTGCGCAGCGCCTTGCCGTACGCGTGCCCCGACTCGAAGCCGGCGGCGATGAGCTCGCGCCAGATGTCGGGCAGCTGCTCCAGCCGCGCGCCGAACAGGTCGACGCGCTGGCCGCCGGTGATCTTCGAGTACAGGTTGTACTTCTTCGCGACCACCCCGAGGGCGATGAGCTGATCCGGCGTGATCTCGCCGCCCGCCACGCGCGGGACCACCGAGTAGGTGCCGTCGCGCTGGACGTTGGCCAGGTAGCGATCGTTCGTGTCCTGCAGCGGGAGGTGCTTCTTGCTCAGGATGTGCTCGTTCCACGTCGACGCGAGGATCGACGCCACCGCGGGCTTGCAGATCTCGCAGCCCTTGCCCTGGCCGTGGCGGGTGAGCAGGTCGTCGAACGTCTTGATCTGGTGGATCCGGACGAGGTGATAGAGCTCCTGGCGCGAGTGGTTGAAGTGCTCGCAGATGTAGTTGTTGACCGCGACGCCGGCCTTCTTGAGCTCCTTCTTCAGGATGTCGGAGATCAGCGTGGTGCACGAGCCGCAGCCCGTGCCGGCCTTCGTGTGCGCCTTGATGCCGGCGACCGTGACGTGCTTGTCGTCGCAGATGGCCGAGCAGATGGCCTTCTTCGTGACGTTCAGGCACGAGCAGATCATGGCGGTGTCGGGCAGCGCGTCGACGCCGAGGCCCGCCGGCTTCGCGCCGTCCCGCGCCGTGACGATGAGATCCTCCGGGTGCGGCGGGAGGACGATCTTGTTCTGCACGAGCTGGAGCAGCTGGCCGTAGTTCGCGGCGTCGCCGACCAGGATGCCGCCGAGGAGGAGCTTGCCGTCCGCGCTGACGACGAGCTTCTTGTAGACGTTCGACGTCGCGTTCATGAAGCTGAGCACGCGCGCGCCCTGCTGGGTCGCGAACGCGTCGCCGAAGCTCGCGACGTCCACGCCCATCAGCTTGAGCTTCGTGCTCATGTCGAAGCCGCTGAAGGTCTCCTTCCCGCCGGTGATGGCGTCGACCGCGACCTTGGCCATGTGGTAGCCGGGCGCCACCAGGCCGTAGAGCTGGCTGTTATAGCTCGCGCACTCGCCGATGGCATAGATGTCCGGGTCCGACGTCTGACAGCGCTCGTTGATGGCGACGCCGCCGCGGTTCCCGAGCGCGAGATCGCACGCCCTCGCGAGCTCGTCCCTCGGGCGGATGCCGGCCGAGAAGACGATCATGTCGGTCGAGAGCTCGCTCTGGTCGGCGAAGACCATCCTCGCCACGCGGCCGTGCTCCGCGACGATCTCCGTCGTCGACTTGCTCGTGTGCACGTTCACGCCGAGCGACTCGATCTTCGCCCGGAGGATCGCGCCGCCGGCGTCGTCGACCTGGAGGGCCATCAGGCGCGGCGCGAACTCCACGACGTGGACCTGGAGGCCCATGTTCTTGAGCGCGTTGGCCGCCTCCAGCCCGAGCAGGCCGCCGCCGATGACCGTGCCGACCTTCGCGACCTTGGCGTAGGCGTCCATGGCCTCGAGGTCGTCGATCGTGCGGTAGACGAAGCAGCCCTTCGCGTCTTTGCCCTTGATCGGCGGGACGAACGGATACGAGCCGGTGGCGAGGATGAGCTTGTCGTAATAGACCGTCTTCCCCTTCGCCGACGTCACCGCCTTCTTCCGCCGATCGATCGAGACGGCCTTGTCGTTGAGATGGACCTGAATGCCCGCCTCCTCGTAGAGGCCGGGCTTGACCATCGACAGATCCTCGGCCGATTTGCCGTTGAAGAAGGCGGACAGGTTCACCCGGTCGTAGGCGAGCCGCGGCTCCTCGCAGAAGGTCGTGACGTTCCACTCGCGCAGGAAGCCACCGAGAACCATGTTCTCGATGAACTTGTGCCCGACCATGCCGTTGCCGATGACGAGGAGGTCCTTCTTCTTGCTCATGAAACCCACCTTTGGACCCGGTGAGTCCTTCTCACCGTCACTGCCGCGCTGCCGTCCGAACCATGCATCAGCCACAGTCCCGGACCAAAAACTGTGTACTGTGGGCTCTGTTTCGCAACTGTTTCGCAGGAATAAATTGTCGGCCCGACGGCGCGCTAGGCCCCTTGCAATCGCCTATGCCACCTCATGTTTCCTGCATGTTTCGCGGCCATCGGCGAGCGCAACAGGGCACCGAGCGAAGGCGGGACGCGACAGCGCCAATGAAAGGAAATGGGCGCACCGTTCAGAACTGGAATCGTCTGTTTCAGCGCTGTATCGCGCCCCGGCGCGGTTGCATTGCACTTCTGAAATGGAGCGCGGGCCGATCAGCCGCGCGGGGCGGCTTCGGCGAGCAGGGACAGGAGCTGCTCCGTCGCGACCGGCTTGGTGAGGTGCGCGTCGAAGCCGGCTTCGCGCGAGCGGCGGCGGTCCTGGTCTTGCCCGTAACCGGACAGGGCGGCGATGTAGGAGCGCGTGAGCTCGGGCTCGGCGCGCAGGCGCCGGACGACCTCGTAGCCGTCCATCCCGGGCAGGCCGATATCGAGCAGGACGAGATCGGGCTTCGACGCCCGCGCGGCGTCGAGCGCCGCCGGGCCGTCGTGGGCCATCGAAACGGCGTGGCCGTGGAGCTGGAGGACGCGCCGGAGGCCCTCGGCGGCGTCGACGTTGTCGTCGACGAGGAGGACGTGGAGGGGGCGCGTCCTGGCGCGCGGAGGGGCGGCGCCGGGCGCTGGCGGAGCGGAGGCTTCGGCGGGCGCGCTCGGCGCGCCGGCGAGCGGGAGCCAGACGCTGATGGCCGTCCCCTCGCCGGGGCCCCCGCTCAGCGCTTCGACGCGGCCGCCGTGCAGCTCGGCGAGCCGCTTGACCAGCGTGAGCCCGATCCCGAGGCCGCCCTGGGAGCGGTCCAGCGTGCGCCGGGCCTGCATGAACGGCTCGAAGACGCGCGGGAGCAGCTCGGCGGAGATGCCGACGCCGGTGTCGGTCACCCGGATCCGCGCGTCGCCGGCGATCGCGGCGCAGGCGAGCGAGACGCGGCCGCCGGGGTTCGTGTACTTGATCGCGTTGTTGAGGAGGTTCACGACGACCTGCTCGAGCCGGACGCGGTCGCCGTGCACGAAGACGCCCGGATCCACCGACAGGACGAGATCGTGCCCGCGCTGGACGAGCAGCGGGCGGACCGACTCTACCGCGGTCTCGACGACCGAGGCGACGTCGAGCCGCTCCCGCTTCAGCTCGATCTTGCCCCGCGTGATCCTGGAGACGTCGAGGAGATCGTCGACGAGCCGGACGATCGTCTTCACCTGCCGCTCGAGGGTCGCCAGGATCTGCCGGTCGTCGCGATCCGCGCGCTCGCCGGCGCTCATCTGGGCGCTCATCTGGGCGCTCATCTGGGCGCTCATTTGCAGGAGCTCGAGGCCGGTGGTGATGGGCGCCAGCGGGTTGCGGAGCTCGTGCGACAGCATCGCGATGAACTCGTCCTTGCGCCGGTCCGCCTCGTGGGCCTCGCGGTAGAGCCGGGCGTTCTCGAGGGCGACGCGCCGCTCGCGCTCGACGAGAGCGGCGCGCTCCTCGTGCAGGCGGGCGCGCTCCATGGCCTGCGCGCACTGGCGCGACACCGCGACCAGGAACTCCTGCTCTTCCCGGTCGAACGGGCGCGGCTCCGCGAAGCTCAGCCCGAGCACGCCGATGGGCCGCTCCTGGACCACGAGCGGGAGACAGCAGAGCGACACGGTCGCGCCGGACAGCACGGCGCTCGCGATGCGCGGGTAGCGGGCGGAGCACTCCTCGCGCGAGCGCAGCCAGACGGGCGCGCCGGTCCGCAGCGCGTCGGTGAGCGGGAGGGCGGCGTCGAGGGGCATCTGCCGGAAGCGCTCGATGGTCTCGCGCTCGTAGCCGACCTCCTTGAGGCACTCGAGCTCGTCGCCCGCCGTCACGACGATGGTCCCGGCGTACGCGCCCGCGGCGGCGACGCCGATGTCGACGACGACCTGCGCCACGGCCTCGCTGGTGAGCGCGTCGGCGAGCGCCGCCGTGATCCGCTGGAGGCCGGCCATGCGCTGCGCCGCGCGCTCGGCGGCCCGGCGCGCCTCCTGCTCGGCCAGGAAGCGCCGCCGCGCCTCGGACTCGGCGTCGCGGGCCATGTCGTAGAGGCGCACGCGCTGCAAGGTGACCTCGATGCGCTGCGAGAGCTCCTCGGCGAAGGCGAGATCGGCGGCGCCGTAGGTGCGATCCACCTCTGCGGACGCGAGCGTGAGCGCCGCGAGGACGCACGCGTCGCCGCGGATGGGCACGATCACCGCGGAGCGGCAGCCGAGCTCGCGCAGGGCGGCGAGGTGGTCCGCGCCGGCCTGCGCGTGGCCGGCGAGGTCGGGGAGGAGCCGGCCGTGGCCGCCGTGGAGCACCTCGTGCAACGGCGATGGCGGCGTCCCGGGCGCCGGCAGGGGGTGGCTGCGCCGGGCCAGACGGGCGGCGAGCTCCGCCTTGGCCGGATCGGCGTGCGCGACGACCCGCGCGTGGACGGAGCCGTCCGGTTCGAGCGTGTGGACGGCGCACAGATCGGCCACCGAGGCGACCGCGAGGGCCGCGACGCGCCGGAAGCCCGCGTCGCGGCCCTGCGCCGGGTCGAGCGCGGCCGACGCGTCGGCCAGGAAGCGCCGCGCGTCCTCGGCGCGCTTCTGCTCGCTGACGTCCGCGACGAGCGCGAAGAAGCCGCGCACGTCGCCGCTCGCGTCGCGGTGGGGGATGTACTGGATGCGCACGTGGCGCCGGCGGCCCTCCCGGTAGGTGAGCCGCGCCTCGAAGTCCTGCGGCCGTCCGGCGAGCACGGCGGTGATGTGCGGCTTCACGGCGGCGTAGGCGGCGTCGCCGATCACCTCGCGCACCTGCCGGCCGACGATCGAGCCGCTGTCTTCGCCGAACCAGCGCTCGTAGGCCCGGTTGACGACGCCGTAGCGCTCGTCGCTGTCGATATACGAGATGAGCACCGGCAGGGCGTCCAGCAAGCGCTGGAGCTGATCGGCTTCCATCCTCACGCTCGGCTCGCCTGCGCTCATGAGGCCGCTCTCGTGCGTCGTGGCGGGGGCTTCCGGCCTGCGCATCTCGGCGTAGGCATATCCGCAATCCTCGCAGGTCGCCACTCGTCGGTCCGCGGCGGTCCGGCTCGAGCGTGCTATGGTCGCCGCCGATGCGGATCCTCGTTGTCGGCGCGGGCGCGGTGGGCGGCTATTTCGGGGCGCGGCTCACGCTCGCTGGGGAAGACGTCACGTTCGTCGCGCGCGGCGCGCACGCCGAGGTGATGCGGTCCCGCGGGCTCATCGTCCGCACGCCGTCCGGCGAGCTGCGCACTCCCCCGCTCCGTGTCGCCCCGCTCGACGGGGCGCGCGGGCCGTTCGATCTCGCGCTCATCGCCGTGAAATCGCCGTCGCTCGCCGCGGTGAGCGCGAAGCTCGCCGGGCTGCTCGCCGCGGACGGCCTCGCCGCGCCCCTCCTGAACGGGCTCGACTCCGAGGACGTTGTCGCGCGCGACGTCGGCGCGCCGCGCGTGATCGCCGCGATCGCGTACATGTCCTCGGGCGTCGCCGGGCCTGGCGAGATCGAGACGCTCGCGCCGACGCGCGCCGGGCTCGCGCCCTACCGGCCCGGGCAGGAGGCGCGGGTCGAGGCGACCGCCGCGCTGCTCGAGCGCGCGGGCATCCCCGTCCGCCGCGGGGCGGACCACCGCGCCATGCTCTGGGAGAAGATGGTCTGGAACGCCCCGTTCAATGCGATCTGCGCGCTGACCGGCCAGCGCGCCGGCGTGGTCGCGGAGCGGATGGAGGACCTCACCCGGGCGGCGATGCTCGAGGTGATCGCGGTCGCGCGGGCGGAAGGGGCGGAGATCTCCGAGGCGACCGCGGACGCGATGCTCGCCCTCACGCGCTCCGAGTTCCCGCTCACCGAGCCCTCGATGCTGCAGGACGTGCGGGCCGGCCGCGCGACGGAGGTCGATATCCTCCAGGGCGCGGTGGTCGAGCGCGCGCGCCGGGCCGGGGTCGACACCCCGGTGCTGCGCACGCTCGCGACCCTCGTCCGCGGCCTGTCGCCGCGGGCGAACGCGCCGTCTGCGGGCCGATAGACAGGCCTCGCGCTCGCGACGGAACCGGTGATGGCGACGGCGGCGCGCGCCGCTTCCTGGGCGCGTGGGAGCCCTGGGAAACGCGTCGTCGCGACCGCCACCGCGGTGTCTCGGGTGCTTCGAGGAAGGGGAGTGGAACGCGAGGCGCTCATCTCACCTCCTGGAGTCGAGAGGAGATGAGATGAGTGCCTGTCTTGAGACGCAGCGATCAGGCGCCGCCGCTGCCGCCCGCGCCGCCGCTGCCGCCGCTGCCGCCCGCGCCGCCGCTGCCGCCCGCGCCGCTGGTGCTGGCCGCGCTGCTGGTGCTGGCCGCGCTGCTGGTGCTGGCCGCGCTGCTGGTGCTGCCCGCGCCGCCGCTGCCGCCCGCGCCGTCGCTGCCGCCCGCGCCGCCGCTGCCGCCCGCGCCGTCGCTGCCGCCCGCGCCGCCGCTGCCGCCCGCGCCGCCGCTGCCGCCCGCGCCGCCGGCGCCGCCCGCGCCGCCCGTGCCCTCGTTGCTCAGCGGGTACAGCGGGTCGAGGCAGAAGAAGCCATCAGGCGTCTCGGCGCACTCGTCCGGTGTCTTGCAGTCACTGTCGTCCTCGCACGGCACCTTGTCGAAGATGCAGATGCCGTTGTCCGGGAGGCCGAAGTCCTCGCAGCGGGCGTTCGGCAACAGGCAATCGTCGTGCGCCTTGCACGCCTTGGTGCAGGCGCCGAAGTCGCCGGCGCCGACGACCTCCGTGAACTGGTAGAGGCAGAGGCCGTTCTCGAACCCGCCGCAGTCGGACTCGAACACATCGCCGCCGAAGCCGCAGAACTCGGTGCAGGCGCCGACGTCGCCGGGGAAGCCCACGCAGTGTCCGGCGCACGGATCCTCGTCGGCTTCGGGGTCGCACGCGGCCCCCATCGGCAGACCCTCGTGGGGCGTGTCGACGCACGCGTTCTGCCTGGGATCGCAGCTGCGGCCGGAGTCGGAGCACTGGGAGTCGGATCCGCAGTTCGGCATGCAGACCGACACGCCGTCATCCACCTCCTCACAGCGCAGCTCGTCGCGGCCGTGGCACTTGAGCGGGTCGAGCTCCTCGTCGAGGGCCGTGATCTCCGGCTCTCCGAGGACGCAGCCCAGGTAACAGATGTTATTGAGGCAGGCGCTGCCCTCTCCTTCGCAGTCGCCGTCGTCGGCGCACTCCATCGTGCAGTACCCGCCCGCAGGACCGGCCTCCCCGTCCGACTCCAGGGCGCACACGCCGTCCGGCCCGCAGTCGGCGTCGGCCGTGCAGCGGGCGCCGAGGAACTCGGCCATGCTCCCGCCCGCGCTGGTGCTCACGGCGCCTCCCGATGACGAGCTCGTGGTCGAAGAGGAAGAGCCGCCGCCTGCGCCCCCGTCCGAACCGTCGTCGCCGCAACCGATGAAGCCAGCAGAGAAGGCGACCGAGGTGAGCAGGATCGCCGAAATGCGTTGCACTTTCATTACTGTCTCCCGAGCCAGGAGGCCCTGCCCACATCGGGCGCGCCTTCATGTGATCTCGGGACGGTAACGGAATCGGTTCGGCTCCGCCATACCGGACGGGCGGGGGGCGCTCGATGTCGCGCTCCGCGGAAAGCCCCCGTGGGAGCGGATGGCGCTCCAGGTGGGCCGGGATCAGGACGTCAGTGCGACGACTGATGGTCTATTTTTCAGGTGATACCCGACTGGACCGCTACGCGGACTTCGTGATTTTTGACACGTACCGTACGGCCCTCGGGCCGGCGCCGGTGAGCGGCCAGCGATACCGGAGGTCGATCGCGGGCTCCCGTGCCAATCGCCGTCCGCAGGAATGCGACGCGCTCCTGCAGCGGCTCGACGAGGGGCACATCCAGGTCCGGCGGCCACCTGGCCGGCCGGGATCACCGCGCGCGGCGTGGGCGCACAGGCTCGCGCGGCGCGGGCGCGGGCTCCGCGCCGGCGCCGCCGAGCGGCAGCGCGCGCTGCGCGCCGACGTCGTAGATGAGGTGGCCGGCGCCGTCGGGCCGGGCGGCGGGGTTCAGCGCGTGCGGGGTCTGCGCGCCGGGGCCGAGCAGGTGGACGACCGCGAGCCCGCGCGCGACGAGGGCGTCGGCGATGAGGCGGCGGTGACACCGCCACCAGAGCGTCTCGGCGCACAGGAGGGCCATTCGCCGTCCAGCGCGCGCTTCCGCCTCGAGCTCGGAGAGCGCGCGCTGGAACGCGGCGGTCTCCATGTGATCGGCGTAGGCCCGGAAGCTCGCGTTCTCCCAGGCGACGTGCGGCGAGTCGGCCTGCCCGGTCCGCCGTCCGCCGAGGGCGTCGCCGCGGAAGACGTAGGTCACCCCGAGCCGGGGCAGCGCCTCGGCGAGCGCAGCGCGGCCGAGGTGAGGGGAGCGGCTCGATCCCGGGAACCTCCGGACGTCGATCAGCGTGTCGGCCGGCCCCTCGCCGAGCAGCTCGACGAGCTCCTCCACGCTGCGGGTGCCGTGGCCGACGGTGAAGACGGTGTCCACGGGGAAGAGCTTTGCGCCCCGGCGGCGCGCGGGCAACGCCGGGAGCGGGGCGCCCGCGCGCGCTACCCGATCGAGCGCAGCAGATGATCGAGCGCCCGGCGCTCCTCCGCGTCGGTGACCGACTGGAGCGCCCGGTTCACCTCGCCGACGGCGGCCGCCGCCAGCAGCGCGACGGCCGCCGGGTCGGGCGCCCCGCGCGCGCGCAGCCACGCGAGCGCTTCGTGCTCGGTGTTGACGACGATGTGGCTCCGGCTCGCGTCGTAACGGATCGGCCGCCCTGAGCGGCCCTCGACGACGGCGCGCACCGGGGATCCCTCGAGGTTCATCCGGACGATGGCCTCGTGGAGCGCGGCCGCGAGCGGGCTCCCGGCCGCCGCCTCCTCCCCCTCGGGCGTGGCGCCGGGCACCGGCGCCGCCTCGCCGCCGAGCAGGCCGAGCACGCTGCGCCACAGCGCGATCGCCCAGGCCCGCGCGCCGCTCGAGTCGGGCGGCGCCTCCGCCGCGGGCGCCTCCGCGCCGCCCGTGGCCGCGGGCGCCTCCGCGCCGCGGGCGCCCGCGGCGGGAGGGCCCGCGCTCGCGGCGGGAAGGCCCGTCCCGGAGGCGGGCTCGATCTCCGCCGCGAGCGCCACGGCCGGGGCGGGCGTCGCCGCGAGGGCGCCGAGCTCGCGCAGCGCGCCGGGGGCGGCGCGGTGGCGCAGCACCTCGACAAGCGGCGAGCCGTCGTCGAGCAGCACGAACGGCGGCGAGCCGTCCGGGAAATCGCCGTCCGCGCTCCCCCGGCGATCGGAGATCCACAGGCAGCCGCTCGCCGCGAGCTCGGCGCGGACCGCCGCCGGGCCGACGCTCTCCCCGGAGGCGGTCCGCGCCGCGAGCTTGCCGCCGGAGAGGCGGCCGAGCAGGTGCAAGTTCCACAGGTACGGCGCTGCGGCCGCCTGATCCGAGAGCTCGGCCGCCATGGAGGCCGCGGCCTCCATGGCGAGCTCCGCGATGGCGTCCCAGCGCCCCTCGCGCAGCGGCCACACGAGGAGCCTCCCCTCGACCGGCGCGAGCGGGGCCACGCCGGTCGTCCCGGAGCCCACGCCCGTCCCGCAGCGCAGCGCGACGGGGGTGAAGCCGCCGTCGCGCTCCTCGCCGCCCCCGCGGCCCTCGCCGAGGATCGCCGCGGAGGGCGCGGCGACGAGCACCTCGGGCGCGCGCGGCCACCGCGCGGGCAGCCACAGCGCGCCGGTCACGAACAGCGGCCGGGGCCAGGTGATGGCGACGTCGATCCACCGCGTCGCGAGCGCGTCGCCGGGCGGCGCGAGCCGGGCGCGCAGCCACCGCGCGGCGGCGTCGCGCACCGCCTGCCGGAGCCTCGACGCGTCCCCGCGGGCCTTGAGCCCGTCGAAGGCGCGGTTCGGCTCGAGCGCGTCGTCGTTGACGGCCGCGCACAGGGGCCACCCGTCGCCGGCGTCGAGCGCGCAGAGCGGGCGGCGCCCCACGTGCACCGCGATGCCCGCCGCCCCGGCGTGCTCCGGGGCGAGCAGGCCGATCTCGCCGTGCGCGGGCGGCGCGCCCTCCTGCGCGCCGGCCGGCCGCTCGAAGGGCAGGATCGCGAAGCACGCCGCGCGCGCGGCCGCGTCGAGGCCGACGGCGGCGAGCGGCGGCGCCGTGAGGCGCTCCTCGGCTGCGCGATCGCGCGCGACCGCGTCGGTGATATCGTTGACGATCACGGCGGTCGCGAGCTGCAGCCGCTCGGGCCTGCTCAGCGCGAGGACCGGCCGCTCGTAGCGCTGCTTCGGGTAGGGCGGCGGCGTCGAGGTGCACAGCCACTCGGCGCGCGGCTCGCGCCGGAGGTCGTCGAGCGAGAAGAGGTTCCCCTCGATGTCGTGGAAGAGCTGCGCGCGCGCCGCCTCCGCGACGACGCGCTTGCCCTGGGCCAGCGTCTTCAGGACGGCGCGGCGCGCGTGGCCCCGCGCGAACGGCGGCAGCTCGTCGAAGCGCGGCGCCAGCGCGATCAGGTGGCGGCCAGCGGCCTTCGCGAGGCGCGTCAGGATCGCGCGCGAGGCGTCCCTCGACGGGTCCGCCGCGCCGGCGCGCACGAGGAGGCGGAGCGGGATCGGCAGCTCCACCTCCACGCGCCGCTCCGCGCCGTCGGGGCCGACGAAGCGGGCGTCCGACACCGGGCCCTCGACGATCTCGATCTCGCCTTCGAGCCCCGGCACGCCGAGCGCGGCGGCGCTCACCCGCAGCAGCGGGTGCGAGGGCGCGCCTGGCAGCGCGAGCGGCGCGCGCGGCGGGCCAGCGGCCCCGCGCGGGCCATGCTCCTGCAGCGCCTTGCCGGCGGACGCGCGGCGCTCCTGCTCGGCCGCGGCGCGCTGCCGCCGTGCCGGCACCCCGCTCTGCGCCAGCAGGGCGCGCCCGCCGGCCCACCGCATGAGGGCCGCGCGCTCTCGCGGGTTGCGGGCGACGAGGGGGTGCCAGGAGAGCGTCTCGAAGCCGGGCGCCGCGTCGAGCACCGGGATCGGCGCGGGCGCCGGGTGCGTCGCGTCGAGGGTCTCGAGCGAGCACGCGACCTCCTGGCCGCGCGCGTCGAGCATCCCGAGCAGCGGCAGGCGCCGGATGCGGGCGGCGAGCTCGCTCCGGGCCGCCTCGAGGGGCGCGCTTCTGAGCGCCCGCGCGCGCGCCTGGAGCGCCTGCACGCTGTCGAGGAGGTAGGCGCTCACGCGGGCGTCGGGCCTGCCGCGCGGATCGCCCCGCAGACCGAGCCGCGCGCGCGCCGCGGCGTCGCCCTCCAGCGCGGCCACGAGCGCCTCGCAGAGCGCGCACTCGACCGCGTGGACGGCGGCGTTGTTGCGCGGCGACAGGAGGCCGTCCCAGGCGCTGTTCGGCGCCGCCGCGTCGTCGTCGATCGCGATGGCGGCGGGGCTGAACAGCGGCGCGGCCTCCAGGGTGGCGAGGGGCCGCGACGCGTGGTGCCACACCTCCACCATCGCGTCGCTCGGCGTGGCGAGCGCGAGGAAGCCGGGGCCGCTGACCTCGAGGACCGGCGCGCCGGCGGGGATCGCCCCGAGCCTCTCCAGGGACGCCGCGAGCGCGCGCCGCCGCGCCGGCCCTCGCGCCGCGAGCTCGTCCTCGGTGAAGAGCCCCGGGGCGTAGGGCACGAACTCGCGCTCCGGGAGCGCGGCGGCGAGCCAGTCGAGCTCGCGCTGCGAGACGGCGAGCACCGGCCTCCGGTCGGGCGCGCGCCCCCGCGCCTCGGGCGGCGCCGTGCAAAGGCCGCGCGTCGTCCGGGAGAGCACGGAGAGGCCGTTCAGGCTGACGAACAACCCCGCCGTGAGCGTGGGCCAGATCCGCGCGTCCAGGAGGCCTTCGAAGCTCGAGGGCGCGAGGCCGTCGTCCGGGGCCGGCGCCGCGCCGCCTCCGCGCCCGGGGCCGCCGTCGCCGGGGCCGAGGCGCGGAGGCGCGCAGAACACCGCGCCGATCGCGGCGCGCAGCGCGGGCCTCACGCGCGCGAGCTCGCTCTCGGGCGCAGGCGCGGATGTCGTCGAGCCTGCGCCTGGCCGAGCGTCCCCCGGGCCGAAGAGCCGCTTCGCCTCGCGGTCGGCCGCGGCGAGCGCGACCTTCAGCGCGTGGCGGACGGCGCGCCAGAAGCGCGCGTCGCGCTCGACCCCGTCGTACGCGAACCGCGGCCGCACGCGCCCCTTCCACGCGAGCGCGATCTCGACGGGCAAGGGGACGGCGGCGGGATCGAGCTCCACGGTCTCGAGGTGCCGCCCCTCCACGAACACCCGGACCTCCGCGCCGCGCGGGGGCTCGTGCGCGTCGGCGAAGACCGCGAGCTCGCCGCGGAGGCCGGCGAGCGGCCCTTCGTCCACCTGGAAGGCGTCGCGGAACGCGTGCTCCGGGGAGGGCGGCACGACGGGATCGCCGACCGCGTGCAGGAGGAACGCCCTGCGGCGCTCGGCGCCGAGCTTCACTTGCTCGATCATGGCCTCGGCGTCGGCGAGCGGGAGCCCGGCGAGCGCGCGCTCGACGAGACCCCCCGGGCTCCAGACCACGTCGTCGGCCCAGGGGGCGAGCTCCTTCGGGAGCCTCGCGTCGCCGCGGAAGAGGAAGAGCCGCGGCCCATCGTGCGCGTCGAGCGCCGCGAGCGACGTCGGCCGCCCGCGCCCGTCGCGGAGCAGCGGGAGCTCGCGCACGGCCTGCGCCTCGGCGGGCAGCTCGGCGCCCGCCCGCGCTGCCCCCGTCGCGACGCAGGCGAAGGCCGCGAGCGCGTCGGCGAGCCGGCCGCTGTCCTCGTCGACGACGAGCGCGCCGTCGGGGACCGCGCCCTCGCCGTAGACGAGCGCGGCGAGGGCCTTGATGGCGTCGAGCAGCGCGCCGGCCGCCGCCTCGCGGAGCCGCGCGCGGAGGGGCGCGTCCTCGCGCACCGCCGAGCGCGACGCGTTGGTGGGCAGCGCGTCCGCGTCGACGACGACGCGGACCGGGAGCTCGACGCCCTGGTAGGGCGCCGAGGGGAACCGCGGATCGAAGCTCCAGCGCTCGCGGACGAGCCGCACGCCGCGCTCGAGGTAGTCGACGGCGGGGAGGCCCGAGGGCAGGGGAGCGGAGATGGGCGCGGCGAGGGGGCGCGAGCGGGGCGCCGAGCTGGCCGGACCTCCTTCGGGCTCGGGGGGCGCGACGATCTCCAGCGCGGCGCGGCGCGCGCCGCGCACGTGGAACGGCACGCGCACGAGCACCGCGAGGTCGCTGCTCGGGAGAGCGCGGCGCAGCGGCTCGCCGGCGAGCGCGATCGGGATCGGGAAATCGCCGGTGGCCGCGGCGAGGTGCGCCAGCTCGGGCGGGCTATCGCCCGTGATCGCCCGGCGGAGCACCGACCAGCCGAGCCTCCGCCGCACCTCGATGCGCAGGCCGGCCGCGGGCATTCCGGGCGGCCTCGGGACCTCGTCGCAGGCGGGGCCGGCGGCCGGCGCGGGGGCCTCGGCGGGCGCCTCGATCAGGGCGGGCGTGAAGCGCACGCGCGTGCAGCTCGCGCCGCTGGCCTCGCTGGACGGCCCCGTCGTGAGCAGGTCGACGCGCGCCGGGCGCAGCCCGAGCGCCGCGTTCACGCCGAGCGCGAGCAGGCGGAGCCTCCGGGACGCGGCGTCGGGCGCGGCGTTGAGCACGTGGTCGAGGAGGCGCGTCAGGGCGGGCCCGTCGGGCGGCTCTCCGTCGAAGGTCACGACGACGTCGTCGGCGTCGTAGCGGAGATCGATCTGCGTCGCGCCCCCGGCCGCGGCGGCGCGGACGAGCTCGAGCAGGTAGAGGTCCAGGTCGACGAGCAGGTGCTCCCTGAGCTTCTGGACGGCGCGGCGGGCATCGACGCGGATCGCGCCGCGGGCGACGATCCGGCTCATCGCGGCGACCCCCTCGGCGCGGGGCGCGCGCCGCCTGCGGGCGCCCTCTCGCCGCGCGCCGCCCCCGCGCGCGGCGGCGGGCTCGCCGAGAGGTCGAGGAGCCGGTCGCTGTCCTCGGGATCGAGCGGCCCCTTGGCCTCGACGAGCAGCGCGCGGGCGAGCAGGTTGCCGGCGGTCACCGCGTCGACGGCGGCGCGCCTGCGCGCGAGGGCCACGGTGTCGCTCTCGATGTTGAGGTAGAGGGCGTGTCCGGGCGGGAAGCGCGCCGCGCGGCGCACGACCTCGCGCGCCGCGTGGCAGCTCTGCTCGGGCCCGGCGCGCTCCCCGCTCCAGGGCAGGAGGAACCCGCTGCGCTGGCGGAGGGCGCCCTCGACCTGGCAGAGGCTCACCCGGGCGACCCCGTGCCGGGCGCGCGCGAGCGCGTCGGCGATCACCTGGAGGAGCACCGCGTCGGCGGCGCGGGCGCGTTTCGGCTCCTCGCGCTCCTCGCGCACGAGCAGGTAGGCGGCGTGCGCCTTCTCGACGCGCGCCGCCGGGAAGCACCGCTTCAGCAGCGCCCTGGTCGCGGGGTGGTTGCACAGCACGACGGGCAGCCCGTTGCGGGCCATGGCCGCGGTCAGCGCGTCGGATCGCCTGGCCACGAGCAGCGGCTCGCGCCCCGGCGTGAGCGCCCGGAGCCCCGCGCGGCTCCGGTCGCCTGCGACGGGGCTCGCGAGCGGGAACGGGATCTCGTCCGGATCGAGCGCGGTCGGCGGCGACAGCGCCGCCTCCAGCATCGCCGCGTAGGCGGCGGCGCCCTCGGCCTCGCCGGCGGCTGCCGCGGCCGCGGCCTGCGGGAGGCGGGCGGCGAGCTCGCGCCGGAGCGGACCCTTGACGAGCTCGCGCACGCGCGCGATCGCCTCCCAGAAGGCGTCGTCGCGGCGCACGTTATCGCGGCTCAGGGTGTGCTGGAGGTGGGGGCTCATCACCTTGAACCGCACGCCCGAGAGCCCGCCGAAGAGCTCGTCCGCGGTCTCGAACAGGGTGAGCCCGCGGTTGTAGAAGCCGGCGAAGCTCTGGCCGTGCTCGACGGCGGGGTCCCCGCTCGTGGGCTGTGCGAGGTGCTGAGCGCCGGCGGAGGGGCCGACCACGACGGTGGTCTCTTCCTCGACGGAGGTCACGGAGACGGGCGCTGCGATGGCGAGCGGCGCGTCGATGCGCAGGGCGCCCGTCCGGGAGCCCCCCTCGTGGTCTGCGATGCTCAGGGTGATCTCGCGGTCGGCGTGGCGGCACCAGCGGCGGAGCGCGGCGTGCGCGCGGCGCGCGTGCTCCACGAACGCCTCCCGGTCGAGCCGCTGGATCAGGGTCACGCGCGTGCCGCTGCCCTGGCGCGGGCCGGCGTCCTCGAGCTCGTAGCTCGTGTCGCTGTGCAGCCGGAGGAGCCATGCGTTTCCGTCGCGCCACGTCTCGACGTCGACCTGCTCTGGCTGGAGGGCGAACACGGAGACGAAGCCGACGCCGTATTTCCCGATCTTCGTCGCGTCGCCTTCCTTCGACGAGTTGAAGAGGGTGAGCAGCGGGCCCTCGATGTCCTCGCGGCTCATGCCGCACCCGTCGTCGGTGACCGAGGTGGCGCACGCGCCGGGCAGCGTCTCGACGCGCACGGCGATCTTCCGCGCGCCGGCGTCCATGCCGTTCTGCACGAGCTCCCGCAGGAAGGCGTAGGGGTCGGCGAACTGCTGCACCATGTCGGCGACCGGGCCCGGGGGCGGCGGCGGGGGCGCGGCGCGGTCCTCGCGAGAGGAGCGGTAGGGGGCCATGCGTCCTGCGAGCCTATCACACGGGGGGAGCCGCGGTTGGAAGGGTGCCTGCGGGGCTGGAGGGGTGGAGTCGCCGCGAGAGATCCGGAGTCCTGGGCGGGAGGGCGGGAAGGCTGCTGGGGGCCTCTACCGCGCGGCGCTCGGGTCGAGTCCTGTCTTGGTCTAGCGTGCAGCCTTGTGAGCGGATGCCCACCCCCGGCCCGTGCTCGGCGCTCCGCGCCTGCGCGCGGTCCGCCCCTCCCAAATCGCGCGCTCCGCGCGCTCAGGGAGGGGTGCGCCGTCCCGCATATCCAGGTGGGAACCTGAGAGGGAGAGCAGGCGGGCAAGTCGCGTCAGGACGTGATGCCCAGCAAAAAGAGGGCGTCGGCCCAGAGCGGCCACAGCGTGCGGTACGGGTGCGTCGCCAGCACCACGCCGCCGCTCGGCAGGCGCCGCACGTGGTAGGGGGCGTGTTGCTCGAGAAACCGGACGTGTTTGCGCGTGGTGAGGTCCACGTCGTGCGCGGGCGCGCCCTCTGCGATTATCTTCATGACCTCGCGGGCATAGGGCTCCACGGCGCACCATTCATCGTCCGGGAGCGCGGACGCCTCAAGCGCGTCGAGAAGCACTTCCGGTGCAGTATCAACGGCCCGTAGCACTGCTTCCCGCGAGACCTCAGCGCCGCCTTTGACTGCGATGCGCGCCCCGTGCGGAGCAGCGTCGACGCGCGCACGCAGCGCGTCCATCGACAACCCCGCGGCGCGTTCCACCTTGTCGCCGTCGTGCAGGTGCACCCACGAGAGAGCTAGATCACGCACGACCTCCGTGGCTGTCGCGTGGTAGGTCGCGCCGATTTCGATCGGGGCGCCCCAGTGCCCGAGCTTCGTACATCCTCCGGTCGTTACGCGCCTGCTCGCGCCTGGCGCGCATAGGCGGAGCAGGAGATCCTCCACGTCCTCTTGGACAACGAGTGACGCCATGGCCGCCTCAATCTCGACCGATCTCGCGTTGGCGAGCAAGCCGACGGGCAGGCGAAGCGGGAGCAGTTCCTCCTTGTCGAACGGCGACATGCCGAGAGGACCTGAGGCGCCGCGGCGGAGCTGCCCGTCGCCGCAGCAGTGGCCGCTGAAGCCTAGCCCACGTCCGGAGCTTAGCGTCACGCCGAAGGACGCCCAAGCGTACGCGTCCGTGCCGAACTGGGCATGCAGCGTCGCAGCGACTTCGTCAATAGGAATCTCATCATGCCATGTCGAGAATATCGACAGGCTGCTACAGAACCGCCACGGGTGAACGAGAGCCGACAGCGCCGCTGCAAATGCGTCGATTCTATCCGACTCGTCACACCACGCGAAGAACGAAGGGGTTGATTCCCTCAAAACCCGCTGACCGCTTGACTCGCTCATATCTCGATGATCCTGACAAAATGCTTAAACCCTCTCCGGAAATCTGAACGGTCTTGCCTGTGGCCTTGTCGAATAAATAGCCATTCTTGATAATCTTGTTGTGATCGTCGAACGCCACGCCCTTCTTGATGATCATCTCGACTCTTGTGATGTCGCCGGCGAGCCCCTTCTCTTTCAGCGCCTTCAGAGCGTTCGTCAACTGTTTGATCGCTTCCTGGACGTGCGTCCCACTTTTCGCCTCGCTCACTGCCAGTTTGTTCCCTCGGGTCACCGTCACAAAATCGGGCGCCTTCGCGATGTCGCTGTAGGGAGGAGCCGTCCTCGGTATACCCAGCACCGTGCGCACGCCGTCGTCGCCAACGCCGATCAAGGCCCGCCCATCGTCCAGTAGGAACTTGGCCGCTCTGCGCTCGAACGCGTCGATAAACTTGGTGGTGACCGCCCCGCGCAGCGTCTTGTATGATGTGCGTCGGGGTGCGCGCAGTGCTGTCGCGAGCTCCTCGCCCATCTGCGCGATCTCCTCGGCAACCCGAATCGCATCCGGCGTCAGCCCGCCAGCGCGACTGACGGCGCGCCACACCGGCCCGACCGCCCCGAGCCCGAAGCCCACCCCCGAGAAGATCCGCTCCTCGTCGCTGAGCTCCTCCCCCGACGGCAAGCACCACGCCTTCCCGGTGACCGCCTCGCACAGGTCGAGCGCCGGCCCGACCACCGGCACGAACCCGACCCCGATGCGCGTCGTCGCGTGGACGAGCGTCTGCATCACCTCCGCGTACGCCCCGAACCCCTCGGCGACGGTCGACATCGCCCCCGCGAACGCGCTGATCGTCTGGTAGAGATGAGTCTGCTCCAGGTCGAGCCCGTCCCCTGTCCACAGGTTGAGGTTGTCCTTCATCTGGTCGGCGAGCGCGTCGAACCGCGGCTTCAGCACCGTGTCGACCTGCGCCCGCAGGTCCGCCGGCACCGGCGTGTCCACGAACCAGTCCGACGCATCCATGTACCGCCGCACGACCGCCGTGATCCGGTTCTGCGCCTTCAGGAACGCGTTCGTGTCCGCCAGCGACACCCCCATCCGGTCGCGCAGCGCGATCTCCAGCGCCGCGCTGTTCGCCCGCCACGCTCGCACGTTCGCCACGAAGTCCGCCCGCGCGACCACCACGTCGCCGCTCACGTCGGCCTCCAGCGCCGCGATCACGCCGTCCGCATACGCCGCGTACGGGTCTCTCCCCTCCTCGAACGCCCCCTCTACCTCGGCGATGTCGGGCACCTCGACCCACGGCACCTCGCTCTCCCCGAGCGCGTACGCCCACGGATCATCCGGGTTCCATCCCTCGGCTTCGATCGATGAGGATGGCTCCGAAAGAGCGAAGAACAGCTGAGAGAGAGTGGATGCCCACCCCCGGTCCGTGCTCGGCGCTTCGCGCCTGCGCGCGGCCCGCCCCTCCCTAATCGCGCGCTCCGCGCGCTCAGGGAGGGGTGCGCCGTCCAGCACGTGGGCGCCCGGGTGCGACGCCCGGAGAACAAAGAGCATGCGCGGCCTCTGTCAGGACATCAGGCCGAGCGCGAAGAGGGCATCCGACCAGAGCGGCCAGAGCGTGCGGTACGGGTGGGTCGCCAGCACCACGCCGCCGCTCGGGAGGCGGCGGACGTGGAACCGGGCGTGATCGACCAGGAACTCGAAGTGGTCGAGGGTGATCTCGACCTGCGAGAGCGGCGAGCCGTTGCCTGTCTCCGTGCCCTGTCCGTCGCGTCCCCTGAACGGGAGTGTCCTCTCGTAGATCTCGCGCGCGCGCGGCTCGGCGGCGCGCCACGCGCCGTCAGGCACCTCCGCCGCTGCTTCGAGCGCCTCGAGCAAGGCGGAGGGCGGCGTCGCCAGCGCCTTGAGAACGGTTTCACGGCAGAGCGAGCTCGAGTGCCCGCTGCTATGTCTCAGCGCGACGCACGCCCCAGGCGGCGCGGCTTCCACCCGCGCGCGGAGCGCTTCCAGCGGCAGGCCGGCGATGCGCGACACCCTCTCCTTGTCATGGAGGCACAGCCACGACAGGGCGAGATCGCGCGCGATGTCGCGGGCGTCCGCGTTGTACGTCGCGCACATGGCGACCGGGGCGAGCCAGGTCCGTGCCGTCGTGCAGCCGCCGGTCGGGACGCGCCCGCTCGCGTCCGGCGCGCAGAGGCGGAGCAGGACGTCGTCGATGTCCTCCAGGGCCATGTGCCACGCGAGCACGGCCTCGGCCTGCACGGAGCGCGGGCCCCTCCCCAGGGCGAGATCCATGTGCATGGGGGAAAAGTCCTCGATCTGGCGGGCGTGCATGTGGATGGGGCCCATCGGCTTGAGACGTTCGCTCCTGTCGGTGAAGCAGCGAAGGATGCAATGGACGAAGTGTTCCTGGCTCAACGACGCGACGAAGTAGGCTTCGGCGTCGGTGCGCCCGAAGTGGGCGCGGAGCAGCGCGACCACCTCGTCCACGGAGATCGTGTTGCATTCCGTGTCGCGGTCCATGATCGCGCGGATAAAGTACTGTTGCTCCTTGATGAGGGCCGACAGCGCCGCGCCGAACGCATCGACCCGCTGTGCCTCGTCACACCAGGCGAAGAAAAACGGCCCTTCTCTCATCGCTTGATCATCCTCATGAGATAGCCTGCGTCAGGACAGGAGGCCGAGCACGAAGAGCGCGTCGGCCCAGAGCGGCCAGAGCGTGCGGTACGGGTGCGTGGCCAGCACCACCCCGCCGCTCGGGAGGCGGCGGACGTGGAAGGGGGCGTGCTCTTCCAGGAAGCGGGTGTGCTCGCGCGTCGTGATGTCCACCCAGAAGGCGGGGGGGACCTCCCCCGCGGCTTCGTCGTCAAGCTGGCGGCGTAGCTCCAGGAGCTCGCGCGCCTGGGGCTCGGCCGCGCGCCACGCGTCGTCGGGCACCGCAGCGGCCTCGAGCGCTTCGAGCAGCGTGGCCGGCGGCGTCGCGAGCGCCTTGAGCACGGTCTCGCGTGAGAGCGAGCCCGTGAGCTCGCTCGTGCTGTTCATGGGCACACGCGCGCCGTGCGGCGCGGCGTCGACGCGCGCGCGGAGCGCCGAAAGCGACATGCCTGCGATGCGCGGGACGCTCTCCTTGTGGTGGAGGCTCACCCATGACAGCGCGAGGTCGCGCGCGAACTCCGCGGCGTTCGCGTTGTAGGTCGCGCACATCGCGACCGGGGCGAGCCAGTCCTCCTTGTCCGTGCAGGCGCCGGTCGGCACGCGCCCGCTCGCGTCCGGCGCGCAGAGGCGGAGCAGGAGGTCCTCGACGTCGCCCTGGACCACGTGGTAGGCGGCTGCGGCCTCGGCCTCCACGGAGCGGGGGCCCCTGCTCACCGCGAGCTCGTAGGGGTAAAAATCCCACTTGCGTGAGCCCGCAGTCAAGCGGAGCGGGCCCCAAGGATGGAGACGTTCGCTTTCGTCGGTGTAGCACTTGAGACCGAACGGCATGGCGCACTCGGAACCGTTCAGCTTCATGCCAGAGCTTAGGTGAGCGTTGTTCGTTTCTCCGAAGTGAGCGCGGATCATCGCGAGCACTTCCTCCACGGAGCGTGTCTCGCACCCTTGCTGGTGGCTCATCATCAGGCTGAGGAGAGCCCCCGGGTTGACGAGGGCCGACAGGGCCGCGGCGAACCCGTCGAGCCGTTCTGCTTCGTCACACCACGCATAGAACCAAGGTTGTGATTGGCTCATAGCCGGATCACCATGATGAACTTGTTGGAGTCTATTAAGGTTACGTTCTTTCCCGTCTTCCAGTTGAACAGGTAGCCGTCCCGAACCGTGATATTCGGGTCATCAAACTTCGCACCCTGCTCCATGATGAGCTCGTATCGGGCCACGTCTCCATCGAGCCTTTTATCCTTCAGCGCCTTCATGGCGTTCGTGAGCTGCTTGCGCACCGTGTCGACCTCGATCTTCCCGCCCTTGGCCTCGCTCACCGTCAGCTTGTGCCCGATGGATATGGACAGGAAGTCGGGCGCCTTCCCCTCATACCCACCAGAGGTTGATTCCCTCGGAATGTCGAGCACCGTGCGTACACCATCGTCGCCGACCCCGACGAGCGACCTGCCGTCGTCCACCAGGAACTTCGCCGCCTTCTTCTCGAAGATGTCCACATCGAACTTGGTGATCGCCCCGCGGAGGTTCTTGTACCCCCGGACGCGTTTCGTTTTCACGATCTTGGCGAACACCTCCTCGATCTCGGCGATCTCCCCGGCCACCCGGATCGCCGCCGGCCGCAGCCCGCTGCTGATCTTGACCGCGCGCCACATCGGCCCGACCGCGCCGAGTCCGAACCCCATCCCCGAGAAGATCCGCTCCTCGTCGCTGAGCTCCTCGCCCGACGGCAGGCACCACGCCTTCCCCGTCACCGCCTCGCACAGATCGAGCGCCGGCCCCACCACCGGCACGAAGCCGACCCCGATGCGCGTCGTCGCGTGCACCAGCGTCTGCATCACCTCCGCGTACGCCCCGAACCCCTCAGTGACCGTCGACATCGCCCCCGCGAACGCGCTGATCGTCTGGTAGAGCTGCGTCTGCTCCAGATCGAACCCGTCCCCTGTCCACAGGTTGAGGTTGTCCTTCATCTGGTCCGCGAGCGCGTCGAACCGCGGCTTCAGCACCGTGTCCACCTGCTCCCGCAGATCCGGCGGGATCGGCGTCTCGATGAACCAGTCGGACGCATCCATGAACTGCCGCACGAACCCGGTGATCCGGTTCTGCGCCTTCAGGAACGCGTTGGTCTCCGCCAGCGACACCCCCATCCGGTCGCGCAGCGCGATCTCCAGCGCCGCGCTGTTGGCTCGCCACGCCCGCACGTTCGCCACGAAGTCTGCCCGAAAGACCACCACCCGGCCGCTCACGTCCGCCTCCAGCGCCGCGAGCACCGCGTCCGCGTACGCCGCGTAGGGATCCCTCCCCTCGTCGAACGCCCCCTCCACCTCCGCGACGTCCGGCACCTCGACCCACGGCACCTCGCTCTCCCGGAGCGCGTACGCATGCGGATCGTCCGGATCCCAGCCTTCGGCGCGCGCGTCTTCCGTCGCCAGGTCGGCCACCTCGTCGGCCTGCGCGCCGAACTCGTCCATCAGCCGCGCGACCTCGTCCTCCAGGTCGCTGACGCTCTGCTTCAGGTCGTCGATGAGCTGCTCCATCGCCGCGCGCGTCTCCGGCGCGACCGCGTCCTCGTACCGGTCCAGGATCGCGTCGAGGTCGGTCCGCGAGATCTCGTCCAGCGGCCGGCCGACAAGGTCCTTGAGCTCGGTGTCGAGCTGCTGGAGCAGGTCCAGCTTCTCCGCGAGCAGGCCCACCGCCCGTGCGTTCGCCACGAGCGCCGCGCGCTCCTTGGCGATCTCGGCCAGCAGGATCTCGATGTCGCGCGCCAGCGCCGGGTTGACCTCCGCGAGGCTCAGGTCGAGGGTCGTGGCGCCGGAGAACGCCGTCCCGCTGCGCCGCACATGGAAGAGCGGCTTGTTCAAGCCGAGCGGCTCCGAGACGAGGCTCACAAGCTCGTGCGCGTCGGTGCACCAGTCGTCACCGCCAGCGTTCCGCACACCGAAGTGGAAGTCGTTCGCTCCGAACCGGAGCAGCACCGAGTCGAACTCCGCCTCCGCCTGGTGGCTTTGCGAGCCGTCATCGTGGGTCACCAGCGTGTCCGGAACCTCGTAGGTGGGGAGCGGCGTGTCGTTCACATGGAAGTACGTCCCTCCGTTGTGAGCGAGGAAAGGGGCCTCGCACGACGCGCTGGATTCCGTGCTAACCCAGTCCAGCCTGTACGGCGTGCCGGCCCACGCGAACGAGGGCGCCACCACCGCCAGCGCCGTGACCAGCGCGACGAGCCTCTGGAACACCGCGGCGCTCCGGCCGCGCAGCGCAACGTCCTTGGAGCCTTTCATGTCCCCTCCGCGCCGCGCACGGCGGCGTCATACGCGATCGCGGCGCCCTTCACGTCCCCCGCGTCGAGCCTCGCCTGAGCCGTGTCGAGCTCCGCCGCGGCCATGCCCTTCTCCCGCAGCGCCGCGAGACCCGCCGCGATCTTCTGCGGCACCCCCGTCCTGAGCTCGGCCTCCGCGGCGTCGAACCTTCCTCGAAGCTCCGCGCACCCGACCTCGCGCCAGGACGACCCCGCCGCCTCGCAGAGCGGTCGCAGCTGCGCCAGCGCCAGGAGCTCCCCGCACCGCTCGGCCAAGAGCGGCAGCCCGAGCTTCTCGCTCACCGGCGGCGCCGCCGACAGCGCCGCGACCTGCGCGCGCGCACGCTGCTCGAAGGCGTCCGATGCCTTGCGCGTCCGCGCCCCTGCGACGGCCTCGCGCGCCCCCTCGTCCATCTGCAGCACGCGGAGCGCCTGCCGGCGCAGCGCGATGCCGCCGAGCAGCGCCGCCGCGGTCGCGTCGCTCCGGGCGACGCGACCCTTCACGTAACCCAGCATCGCGTTCAGCGAGCGCAGCGCGCCCGAGGTCATGTCCGGCAGCACCGCGCCGTGCGTCGCCAGCAGCTCCCTGTGCGGCGCCATCGCCTCATCGAAGGAGGCCGCGAAGACCTGGAGCGTCGCCGACCACCTCAGGATCTCCGCGGTGAGCTCGCCGGGCGAGCGGCTCGCCTCGCGCGCCGTCGCGAGCACCGCCTGCTCCACGCCGTCGAGGCCGTCGATGTCCGACCGCGACGCCTGCGCCGAGAGCGCCGCGTACGCCGCCGCCTCGGTCGCGCGGTACGCGGCGAAGCGCGCCGCGACGCCCGCGTATTTCGATCGCAGCAGCGCGACGTCGCTCCGGGCCTGGTCGAAGACCGCCTGCACGGCCGCCATGGCCTGCCTGTCGGCCGCGAGCGCGGCGGCGAGCGGCTCCCTCTCGGCGCTGGCCTTGTCGAGCATCGCCGCTGTGAAGTTGCCGGCCGCGTCGACCGGCGCCTCCGCGAGCAGCACCCTCTGGCGGACCCTCGCCTCGTCGAGCAGCCGCGCGAGCTTGCCCGCGAGCGTCGCCCGCAGCGACTCGGCGTTCCTCGCGTCGTCGCGCACGTACGCGATCGCGTCGTCGATGTGGCCGAACCAGACGCCGAGCGAGGTTTCGCTCGCGACGATCTCCTCCGGCGTCTTGTTGTTCGGCCATGTGGCCCACACCTCGATGGGCAGAGCGCCGTCCTTCTCGGCCTGGGCCCACGCGGCGCCCGGACCATGATTCTCGCCCACGCAGTGCTCCTCGCCGCCTACCGAGGCCGCGCAGAAGCTCCCGAACGTGTCGTCCCCGAACTTCCACAAGCACCCGGCCGCCGTCGCGCCGAGCGCCAGGGCGGCCACGGCGACCGCAAGGATCGCCCTCCGTCGCGCCGGTCTGGCTCTCTCGATCATGCTCATTGTCTCCACCCCGCGATCTTTCTCGCTCGCGCACGCTCGCCCGCACGTTTTCCAGAAGCAAGCGTCCCCACCAAAGCGCTAGGACATTGCTCGGCCGTGGATCGCGCTCCGAGCGCCATCTCTTCCGTCCTTGACGCACGCACCGTCGCTCGGGCCTTCCCCGCAGACGCCGGGGGCTCATGAGAGTCCGCGCTGCGCGCCGGGAGGCCAGGCTCCTCACGTGCGCGACACCGCGGCAGCGCTCGATGAACGATGAAGGGGAAGCGATGAGCCGCTGACGCTCGAATCTTGGTCGGGCCGGGCCGAGGCAGCGAGCAGCAAAAAAACGACGCGCGGAGGACGGCGAGAGCTCAACAATCCTCTTCCAATCTCGGGAGCTCCCATCGTAACTTCCGCTCTCATTGCCGCCGTCCGGCTTTGCCGGTCGGCAGGGAGGAAATCCGCATGGAGTATTCGAATGAAGTCCTCGAGGCCACGCCGGAGCGCGTCACCAAGTTCTTGATGGGGATGGGCGCTGTCGCCGCGATTCGCACGTTGATGGCCGAGGCGGGGATGACCGATGACGATATCTTGGAGGGGCGCGCGCTCCTCCTCGACGTCCTCGCCGCTCCCCGGAAGAGCAGCGCGGCGCCCGATACCGCAGATGCCAGGGCGCAGCGCGCCGCGACCGCGGAGCTCGACCAGTGGGATGAGCCCAACTTCGCCCGTTATGGCGCCGCGCTCCGCCGGCGTTTCCCCGACGTGCACGCTCACGTCTTCAAGGACCTCGCGCCCTCGACCGGCACCGCCGCCGTCCGGGGAGTGGCCACCTTCCTCGCGCGGCTCGACGCCCTCGAGAGCGGCGCCGACCCGGACCGCGCCGGGACGAAGCAGAGCGACAAGAAGGCCGTCGCGTTCCTCGCGACCCGGGGACTCGACAAGGACGAGCGCAAGCGCTTGAAGGGGCTCGTCGACGTGGCGCTCGGCCCGACCTCCCCGCTGCCGGAGACGACCGAGCTCCCGGAGACCGCGCGCCGGCGAGAGGCGCTCTCCAAGCTGCGCGCCTGGTTCGACGAGTGGTCGACCACGGCGCGCGCGGTCGTCAAGAAGCGGGGCTACCTCATCCGCCTTGGCCTCGCAAACCGTAAGGCGCCCCAGCGGAAGCCCGCCGCCGCGCCATCCAAGCCGGGCGAACCGCTCGACGAGACCGACGCGACCGATCTGGAGTAGTCCAGCACACCAACCAGGGCTTCCGGAGCGCGCCCGAGACCTTCCGGCGCGCTCCGGAAGCTTCCGTCGCGAAAACGAAGCCCTCCGGCGCGGTCCTGAGCACGACATTTCGTGGACTTGCAGCTCCCGTCCTGGTCCCGGCGCCCTTCGGCGTCCGCCGGAGGACGAAATTTCCCGGCAAATTCAGCATCGCGCCCCGCGCCGGAAGCTTCCGGCGCGCGACCGAAGCCTTCGTGCCGGTGACCGAAGGCTTCGTGCCGGCGGCGGAGCCCCTCGCGCGCACTAGGGAGGCCCTCCAGCACGCGACCGATGCCTTCATCGGCTCCGATCCAGCCCGCGGCGCGGCGGCGCCCCGCCCCCGCCTGCTCCGGCGTCGTTATCCTACCCGGTGCTTCCGGGTGGAATGGCCCCCCACCACGCCTCGGTATCGACGCCAACCTGCTGCTTTCGTTACGCTTGCTGATCCAGCCCATGACTCGTCCCGAAGATGCTGCCCGGAAGAACATCGACGACGCGCTGAGGACTGCCGGCTGGGCCGTGCAGGACAGGCAGGCGATGAACCTCGATGCGGCGCATGGCGTCGCCGTCCGTGAGTTCCCGCTGAAGCGCGGACACGGCTTCGCCGACTACCTGCTCTACGTCGACGGGGAGGCAGTCGGCGTGATCGAGGCGAAGGAGGTCGGCACCACGCTCACCGGTGTTGAGGGGCAGACCGAGAAGTACTCCGCTGGGCTCCCGGACCTCCTGCCGGCGCCGGTGCGGCCGCTACCGTTTCTTTACCAGTCCACCGGGGTCGAGACGGCCTTCACCAACCGGCTCGACCCCGACCCGCGCAGCCGTTCCGTGTTCCACTTCCACAAGCCGGAGACCCTGAGCCGCTGGATCACCTCGGAGCCGGTCTACCTGCCCCGCGTCGATGGGCGTCCGGATCCGCTCAGCCTGCATCCCGCGTCCTTCCGCACGCGGCTGCTCACGTTCCCGGACGTGCCCGAAGCGGGCCTGCGGGTCGCGCAGGTGCGCGCGGTGCGCAACCTCGAGGTGTCCCTGCGCGACAACCGGCCGCGGGCGCTCATCCAGATGGCCACCGGCGCGGGGAAGACCGTTGCCGCGATCACGTCGATCTACCGGCTGATCAAGTTCGGCGATGCGAGCCGGGTGCTCTTCCTCGTCGACCGCGACAACCTCGGGCGCCAGGCGCTCAAGGAGTTCCAGCAGTACGTGACCCCGGACGATGGTCGAAAGTTCACGGAGCTGTACAACGTGCAGCGGCTCACCTCGAACAAGCTCGATCCGGTCGCGCGCGTCGTGATCACCACCATCCAGCGCCTGTACTCGATGCTGAAGGGCGACGGGGACCTCCCGCCCGAAGCCGAGGAGCTCGGCCTGGCCAGCCTGAGCGAGATGCTCCGGGAGCCTGTGCCGGTCGCCTACAACCCGGCGCTGCCGATCGAGGCGTTCGACGCGATCTTCGTCGACGAGTGCCACCGCAGCATCTACTCGCTCTGGCGGCAGGTGCTCGAGTACTTCGACACCTTCCTCGTCGGCCTCACGGCGACGCCTGCGAAGCAGACCTTCGCCTTCTTCCGCCAGAACCTCGTCATGGATTACGACCACGAGCGGGCCGTGGCCGACGGGGTCAACGTCGACTACGACGTGTACAAGATCCGCACGCGCATCACGGAGAAGGGCGCCACGGTGGAGGCCGGTCCAGAAGAGATCGTCGGCCGGCGCGACCGGGAGACGCGCAGGGTCCGCTGGGAGCTGCTCGACGACGACCTCACCTACGACGCGGCCGCGCTCGATCGCCAGGTGGTTGCGGTCGACCAGATCCGTACGGTGGTCCGCACGTTCCGCGACCGGCTCTTCACCGAGATCTTCCCGGGCCGGAGCGTCGTGCCGAAGACGCTCATCTTCGCCAAGGACGACAGCCACGCCGATGACATCGTGCAGACGGTCCGGGAGGAGTTCGGCAAGGGCAACGAGTTCTGCGAGAAGATCACCTACAAGACGGGCACCGCGCGCATCGTCGAGAAGCGGATGGGCCCTGATGGCAAGGAGATCGAGGAGATCACGTACAAATCGAACGGCCTGAAGGCAGAGAACTTGCTCTCGTCCTTCCGCAACAGGCACGACCCGCGTGTCGTCGTCACGGTCGATATGATCGCCACGGGCACGGACGTGAAGCCGCTCGAGATCGTGATGTTCATGCGTGCGGTGAAGAGCCGGAACTTCTTCGAGCAGATGAAGGGTCGCGGCGTGCGCGTCATCAACCCGACGGATCTTCAGGCGGTCACGCCGGACGCGCTCGCGAAGGACCGCTTCGTGCTGGTCGACTGCGTCGGCGTCTGCGAGACGGATCTCATCGACGCGCTCCCGCTCGAGAAGAACCGCACGGTGGGGTTCGAGAAGCTGCTCGAGGCCGTGGCGCAGGGGAGCACGAAGGTCGACGTCCTCTCGTCGCTCGCGGGGAGGCTGGCGCGCCTCGACCGGCGGATCGGCGCGGAGGAGCGGGCCATGCTGGCGAAGCTCGCCGGGGGCCAGAGCCTGGCGGAGCTCAGCGCGAAGATCGTCGAGGCGATCGACCCCGACGCGCAGGCCGAGCGCGCCCGCGTGGTCGCGGGGCTGCCCGCGGGGGAAGCGCCGCCCGCGAGCGTCCTGGAGAAGGTGCGCAAGGAGATGCTGCGCGACGCGGTGCAGCCGCTCCGCGCGAGCCCGGAGCTGCGCAGGGCGCTCACCGACGTCAAGAAGAGCCTGGAGCAGACGATCGACGCGGTCACGAAGGACGAGGTGACGGCGGCGGGGTTCTCGGACGAGGCGAAGGAGCGAGCGAAGGCGCTGACGAGCACGTTCGAGGCGTTCTGCCAGAAGCACCGGGACCAGATCACGGCGCTCCAGATCCTCTACAGCCGCCCGCACCGGCAGCGGCTCAAGCCGGAGGACGTGAAGGCGCTCGCCGACGCCATCAAGGCGCCGCCGCGGCAGTGGACGCCGGATGTGCTGTGGCGGGCGTACGAGACGTTGGAGCGGGACAAGGTCCGCGGGGCGGGGGCGGGGAGATTGCTGACGGATGTTGTGTCGCTGGTGCGGTTCGCGCTGCACCAGGAGGAAGAGCTCGTGCCCTTCCGCGAGCGGGTGCAGGAGCGGTTCGAGCGGTGGATGACGCAGCAGGCGAACCAGGGGCGGAAGTTCTCGGCGGAGCAGCGGGCGTGGCTGGAGGCGATACGGGATCACATGGCGGCGAACCTGGAGATCTCGGTCGAGGATTTTGAGTATGCGCCGTTCGCTGGGATGGGCGGCGTGGGGAAGGCGGCGAGGGTGTTTGGGGCGGAGCTGGAGAAGGTGATGGAGGAGCTGAACGAGGTGCTGGCGGCGTGATGGAAGGAGAGCTGCCGCGTGGGTGGTCATGGACGTCACTCGCTGCGATCGCGGACTTGAAGGGAGGCATCACGAAGGGACAGCGTCGTGCGTCGGGCGAGCGACTACAGCTAGTCCCATACCTTCGTGTCGCCAACGTGCAACGTGGCTATCTCGATCTTGCTGAGGTTAAGGAGATCGAGGCTTCTGTTGCAGAAATCTCTGAACTTCGTCTCATTCCTGGTGACGTGCTTTTCAACGAGGGAGGCGACCGAGACAAGCTCGGCCGAGGATGGATCTGGAACGGTGAGCTTCCCCTCTGCATACACCAGAACCATGTCTTCCGTGCTAGGATTCGCTTTGGGGTAATTCATCCAAAGCTGTTGTCTTGGTATGCTAATACGCGCGGCCAGCAGTACTTCCTTGAGCACGGAAAGCAGACCACGAACCTAGCTTCCATCAATATGACGAAGCTTGGAGCGCTCCCAGTTCCAGTCCCGCCGCTCCGAGAGCAAACCCGGATACTAGAAGAAGTCGAAAAGTACCTGTCGGACATCGATGCCGGGGTAGCCTCCCTTGAGCGCGTACTCGCAAACCTGAAGCGCTACCGTGCAGCCGTCCTCAAGGCGGCCTGCGAGGGGCGGCTCGTGCCCACCGAGGCCGAGCTCGCGAGAAAGGAGGGGCGCGAGTACGAGCCTGGCGACGTCCTGCTCCGGCGCATCCTGGAGGAGCGCCGTGCCCGTTGGGAGGGGGACCAGCTCGCGAAGATGAAGGTGAAGGGGCAGATACATAGCGACGATAGATGGAAGGTGAAGTATGAGGAGCCAGAAGGGCCGGATGCGAGCGATCTTCCCAACCTGCCGGAAGGATGGGCCTGGGCGAAGCTTGGCAGCGTCGCCGATGTACAGCTAGGTCAGCAGCGAGCCCCCGTGCATGCTGCGGCGGAGGTAACGTACCCTTATGTCCGTGCCGCCAATATTACATGGCGCGGGCTCGACCTCAGCGACGTCAAGCAGATGGGATTCCCAGATCCGGAGCGGTACCGGTTAGCACCTGGAGACGTGTTGCTTTCGGAGGCTTCGGGCAGTCCGAGCGAGGTAGGCAAGCCGGCGATCTGGCGAGGAGAGATTCCTGGATGTTGTTATCAAAAGACATTGCTCCGAGTTCGGTCGTACTGCCCGGACCTTGCCCCGGAGTGGCTACACCTGGGCTTCATGCGCGATGCCTTGCTGGGTCGATTTGCCAAGATGGCGCCTGGTGTCGGCATTCTTCATCTGACAGCCGAGCGCATGCTCGAGTGGCCGGTGGTCATCGCACCCATTGCCGAGCAGCGGCGTATTCTGACCGAGGTCGCGCGCCTGCAATCCATCATCGACGAGATGGAGCAGAGCGTCAATGTTCAGCTCGCCCGCGCCCAGCGTCTCCGCCAATCCGTCCTTAAGCGCGCCTTCGAAGGCAAGCTCGTCCCGCAGGACCCGCACGACGAGCCGGCGAGCGTGTTGCTCGAGCGCATTCGCAGCTCCCAGAATACGACCGAGCTCAAGAAACCACGGCGCCCGTCCGCACGCCGACGTTCCTCGGACACGGAGGTAGATCCTTGACGTACTGGCTGGGCAGTTTCAACGGTACCACGTACGCAGAGTTCCAGAAAGCCGAAGCCAAGGTCCTGGGCTTTCGCACCGGTGCGCAGAACGAGGCAGCATTCAAGAGGATCAAGCCCGGCGATACGTTCATCGGCTACATCACCGGAGTCGCGCGCTGGGTCGCGGTGCTCGATGTCATCGGACCCAGCAAGACGACGGCGAAGATCTGGAAGGACGACGACTTTCCCCTCCGGCTCGATGTGCAGCCTCGGATCCTGCTCAAGCCGGAGCACGGCGTGCCGCTCGACGATCTGGAGGGCCGCGTGGACTTCTACGCGGACGCCTCGCTGAAGGGCACGTTCAAGGGCTTTCTGCGCAAGTCGCCGAACCGCTTCCAGCGCGACGAGGACGGCGCGCTCATCGTAAAGCTGATCCAAGGCGCGCAGAAGAAGCCCGTATTTCGCCCGGTTCCTGCCTGGAAGCTCGCCCGGAAGCTCCGGTATTACGTCGAGCAAGGCGAGGGAGGTCGCAAGATCGAGGCGCACGTCACCGTGCCCGAGCCGGAGGAGCCGCCGGCCCCGGTGCAGGCCACGACGGAGGACGAGGGGCCCGCGGCGACCACGCGGCACACGGAGATCCAGTGGACGCTCCTCACGCTCGGCGCCGAGATGGGTCTCGACGTCTGGGTCGCGCGCAACGATCGCTCCCGAACATGGAAGGGCAAGAAACTCGGCGAGCTTTCTCGCGTGGTCCAGAAGCTCCCCACGCAATTCAACGAGCCCACGACGCGGACCATCGAGCTCATCGACGTGCTCTGGCTCAAAGGCAACTCGATCGTCGCAGCGTTCGAGGTCGAGTGCACCACGTCGATCTACTCCGGCCTGCTCCGGATGTCGGATCTCCTGGCCCTCCAGCCGAACCTCGACATCAAACTCTACCTTGTCGCGCCCGAGGAGCGCCGCGACAAGGTCGAGCAGGAGATACAGCGCCCGACGTTCTCGCTGCGCGAGAAGGCGCTCCCCAACGTGTGTGGCTTCCTGCCGTTCAACAAACTGTGCGAAACCGTCGAGGGGATCCGTAAGCTCCAGCTCGCGTCGTCCCTCCAGCCGAACTTTCTCGAGAAGGTGGCAGAGTACTTCACTCAGGAGCCCGACACCTGACGCCCCGCCCTGCACGGCGTCGCCAGTTCGCGCTATCCTCTCGCAGCCGGTTCCGGCCGAGCCATGACCCCGAAGGAGCCCGCCGTGCCCATCGTCCACCATGCCATTCGCCTCTCCAGCCCCAAGGGCTTCGGCCGTCGCGTGCCCCCCGCCCCGCTGGGCGTCGCCCTCAAGCAGGTCGATGCCGCAGTGCGACGCTCCGTCCTGATGGCCTTCGAGGGGCGGAGCGTCACGGCCGGACGGCCCCGGGCCTGGTTCAACGCCGCGTGCGATATCCGGCTCGTCGACGTCGAGGGCAACGACGACACGACCCTGCACTTCGAGGCGCCGGAGCTGGGCGAGGCCGCCGCGGAGCTCTACCTCCAGGCGGAGCTGTGGCCGACGCGGCCTCCCCCGGGATGGACGGGGTTCGACGTCCTCGCCGGGGTCCTCCAGGACGTCGGCGATGGCAACCTGGACAGCGAACGCTTCGATCGACCCCTGCTCCAGCACCTCGCTCACTTCGGTCGGCTGCTCGACGCCGGCTTTGACGCGCTTCGGGTCGAGGAGCACCGGACGGGCGTTCCGGGCGAAGCCGTGCTCGACCGGGCTACCGTCGAGACCGCGAGAAAGCTCAGCGCCTCCACGCCGAGGGCCCAGGCCGTGCGCATCGCTGGACTCCTCGACATGGTTCGGATCAGCACCCAGTCCTTCGCGATCAAGCTCGATGACGGAGAGGAAATCCGGGGCGTGCTCACCGCGGGGAGCGTCGACGCGGCAGGCGTGCTCCTGAACCGTCGGGTCCTGGTCCATGGCCGGGCGGTGTACCGCCCCTCGGGGCGCATCCTTCGGCTCGACGCCGAGAAGATCGAGGATGGAGAGGGGGTCTCCGGCTTCTGGTCGAGGATCCCCAAACCCATCTTCGGTCGTCGCATCGATCCGCGAGCTCTCTACAGGCCGCAGACCGCAACCACCGGCGTCAGCGCGATCTTCGGGAAGTGGCCGGGCGACGAGACGGACGAGGAGTTCGACCAGGCAATCAAAGAGCTCTCATGACCGGGCTCGTCCTGCTCGATACCGCGGTCGTCCTCCATCTCGTGCGGGGGAACGAGACTGGCAGAGCGATCGACGCGGCCCTGCGCCTCAGCGAGCACGCTGGGCGTCCGCTCATCTCGGTCATCACGGTGGGCGAGGCGCTTGGCTTCGCGCAGCACCGCGGCTGGGGGGAGGACAAGACCGAGCGTTTACGCGCTTACCTCGAACAGCTCGTGCCGATCGACATCAACGACGAGGCCGTGTTCGAAGCTTACGCCGCGATGCACACGTACCTGGTACGAAAGGGAAGGAAGCTGTCCGATAATGATATCTGGATCGCCGCGTGTGCTCGGGCGGCGTCCGCTACCCTGATCACGACGGACAAGGACTTCGACCCGCTTCACGGCGAGTTCATCCAGCGCGTCTACTTCGAGTGAAAGAAACAGGCCCCTGAACGTGTCGAACCCCTCCGCCCAGATCGTCCAGAAGCTCTGGTCCTACTGCAACGTCCTGCGCGACGACGGCCTCTCCTACGGCGACTACGTCGAGCAGCTCACGTTCCTCCTGTTCCTGAAGATGGCGCACGAGCGCACGCAGCCGCCGTGGAACCACAAGCCGTTCATCCCGGCAGGTCACGACTGGCCAGCGCTGCTCGCCAGGGACGGTGATGCGCTCGAGGTCCAGTACAGAAAGACGCTGGACCACCTCGGCCGGCAGCCGGGCATGCTCGGGGTCATCTTCCGCAAGGCGCAGAACAAGATCCAGGACCCGGCGAAGCTGCGCCGCCTCGTCGCGGATCTCATCGACCGCGAGCAGTGGACGACGCTCGACGCCGACGTGAAGGGCGACGCCTACGAGGGGCTGCTCGAGAAGAACGCGCAGGACACCAAGGGCGGCGCGGGACAGTACTTCACGCCGCGCCCGCTCATCCAGGCCATCGTCGAGGTCATGCGCCCGGGGCCCGACGACACGATCTGCGACCCGGCCTGCGGCACGGGCGGCTTCCTGCTCGCGGCGCACGACCACGTCGTCCGGACGCACACGAGCCTCACCCGCGAGCAGAAGAAGCACCTGAAGCTCGGCGCGCTCCGCGGCGTCGAGCTCGTCCCCGGCGTGACCAGGCTCTGCGCGATGAACCTGCTCCTCCACGGCATCGGGCCGAGCGCCGACGAAGGGCAGCCGCCCATCGAGACCCGGGACAGCCTCGCCGCCGATCCGGGCTCTCGCTACTCCATGGTCCTGACCAACCCGCCGTTCGGGAAGAAGTCGAGCGTGATGGTCCTCACGGAGGAGGGCGATGAAGCCCGCGAGGCGCTCACCGTCATGCGCGAGGACTTCTGGGCGACGACGAGCAACAAGCAGCTCAACTTCGTCCAGCACGTGAAGACCATCCTGGCCATCCATGGGCGCGCGGCCGTCGTCGTGCCCGACAACGTGCTCTTCGAGGGCGGGGCAGGGGAGACGATCCGCCGCAAGCTGCTCCACGACTGCGACGTTCACACGCTGCTCCGGCTCCCCACAGGCATCTTCTATGCGCAGGGCGTGAAGGCGAACGTGCTCTTCTTCGACAAGAAGCCCGCCAGCGAGAAGCCGTGGACGAAGAAGCTCTGGGTCTACGACCTCCGCACGAACCAGCACTTCACGCTCAAGACCAACCCGCTCGCGCGCGCCGATCTCGACGACTTCGTCGCTTGCTACAAGGCCGGTGAGCTGCACAAGCGGCGGGCGACGTTCTCCGAGAAGCATCCAACCGGGCAGTGGCGAGCCTACGATTATGCGGAGCTCATCGCCCGGGACAAGTGCAGCCTCGACGTCTTCTGGCTGAAGGACGAGAGCCTGGAGGCCTCCGAGAACCTGCCGGCGCCGGACGTGATCGCCGGAGAGATCGTGGAGGACCTGCGGGCCGCCCTCGAGCAGTTCGAGACGGTGGAGGCCGATCTGAGGGCGCGAGCGTCGGCCGGGAGCACCTCGCCGTGAGGACCTCCCTTCGTGACCCCACCCGGTCCGTCCCCCGGGGCGTCCCCGCTGTGTGACCGCTCGCGACCGCCGAGCTACCCTGCCGCCGTCGCCGTCCTGCACCGTCAACGAGAGTGTGCTTGGGGTGCGTGGCGCCACGGCCTGCGGACCGGCCGCGGGGTCGAGGTGGACGCCGGCGAGCGCGCGATCGCGGCACCTCGCGGGCTTCTACTCAGCCACGCCTGGTTGGTCGGCTTCAACGGGGCCGCCGCCTGCGCGGTGGAAGGTGGCCGACTTGAGGAAAGGGAAGCGTCCGGACAGGTAGGCCCCTACCGCCGCGCCCCGCGACAGGGCAGGCTGATCTCGGCACCACGCGGCGTTACACTCCCGGTCAAAGCCGCATAGACAAGCGAGTTCATCCATGGAATCCAGCCCGAACAGCGATCTCTATGTTGCCGTTATACTCTACGAGTCTTGGTCGCCGGACCCATCGTACACCCCCATGTACGAAGAGTGCTTCGCGCTGGTGCGCGCCGAAAGTGAGGAACAGGCACGCGCGCGCGCCGAGCAACACAGCCGTGCGCATGAAACGTGCTTCAACAATGTTCTAGGGCAGGAGATTCACTGGAAGCTGAAGCACGTTGTGGATGTAAGCCGTGTTCTTTCGGACACTCTTGATGACGGCGCGGACATCTACGCGCGACACTTCAAGAGCTATGAGGCTTACCACGCGTTCGAGCCGTTGCTCGGCGGCAGGTTCGACTGACAGATGAATTGCAAGGGGGTGGAGCGTGCGCAGGGCCGTCATTGTCGGGATTGTGCTCTCAAGCCTATTGGGGATTCTTGCGCCGATTCCGCCCTTGTTCGGTCCCGCGCTCGCGCTGGCTCAGAGCTGCAACACGAACGAAAACCTCGACGATATTGCGATGTTGTTCATCGGCAGATGTTGCAAGGGATCCATTCTTCGTGAGTTCCCAGGTCAGCTACTGTGGACAACGATCCGAGAGATCCGACGTGGAACAACAGCGGACCACAAGAAGGCTTAGAAGCTGCTGAACGACCGTCGTTTCAGGAGGTAGCTCGAGAGGCGAAGGCTAGCGCACCGAAGCGTAGGTGATCACCGGTGCGACCAGGACGATCGCATCCACGGCGGCAAGCGCCCACGACAGGGAGATAGTGTGGTGACCTTATTCAGGAAACCTCCGAGAACCTGCCGGCGCCGGACGTGATCGCAGGAGAGATCGTGGAGGACCTGCGGTCCGCCGTCGAGCACCGCACCTCTCACCACCTCTCCTGCCCCGGTCCACGCAAGCAGCGCCCCGCCGTCCTGCGCCCACCTCGCCGTAGCTCATTCAGCCGCGAGCCGGCTCACCGTCTTGCCGCGCAACGCTCGCCACGCTAGCGCTAGCGCCCCCACGTCGTGGCGCGTTTCTCCCGGCTCAATCGCATAACGGCCGCCAGGGAGCTCTTTCGCAGCCTGCTCCGTTCACGCTACACTTATCCTTCTCTGCTCTCTGAGGAGTCGTGAGACTGATGGAATCTGCCCCCAGCGTGTTGCTCGGCGAGCTCTTCGCCCGCTCTGCCGATCTGCTCTTCATCGCCTCGGCCGACGGAGCGCTGCTCCACGGGAGCGGCGGACTCCGCGAGGCGCTGGGCCCCGGGGTCGAGGGGGGCGCGCTCCTCGCGGATCTCGCGCACCCGGACGATCGCGCCGCGCTCTCGGCGGCCTGGTCGTCGCTCCTTCACAGGGACGAGCCCGTCTCGTTCAGCGTGCGCCTGCGCGACGGCGGCGGCGCGTACCGGCCGCTGTCGTGCAGCGCCAGCCGGTCGTCCGACCGAAGCGCCGTCCTCGGCTCGCTCCGCCCCGCGCCCGCGGCCGCGCCGTTGGCCGCCGCGACGCCGATGACCGACGGCGAGCTGAGCACGCTCCGGCTCAAGGCACGCATCCTCGACGGCCTCGCCGAGCACGTGGATCCCTTGACGATATGGGCGCTCGACCGCGACGGGATCTACATCTATCAAGATGGCAAGGCGGTCGCGAAGGCGGGGTTGACACGGGGGCAGTACGTCGGGCGCAGCGTGTACGACCTCTATGCGGCCACCCCGGAGGCCGCCGCCGAGATGCGGAAATGGTACGACGGCCAGGTACGCCGCGGTCGCAGCGAGGCGCACGGCGCCGACTGGGACACCTGGCTCATCCCGCTCCGCAGCGAGCCCGGCGGCCGCATCGACGGCGTGCTCGGGGTCTCGCTCGACGTGTCGGACTCCAGGCTCGTCGAGAAGGAGCTGCGCATCCAGCTCGACCAGATCGCGGCGCAGCAGAAGGTGATCCGCGATCTCTCGACGCCGATCATCGAGGTCTGGGACGGCGTGCTCACGCTCCCCATGGTCGGCACGGTCGACAGCGTCCGCACGGCCGAGGTCATGGACAGCCTGCTCGCGCAGATCGTCGAGAAGCGGGCGCGCTTCGCCATCCTCGACCTCACCGGCGTCGAGGTCGTCGACACCAGGGTCGCGAGCCACCTCATCCAGCTCATCACCGCGATCCGCCTCCTCGGCGCGGACGGCATCGTCGCCGGCATCAAGCCGACGGTCGCCCAGACCATGGTCGCGCTCGGCCTCGACCTCACCCAGCTCAACACGCAACGCAACCTGCGCGCCGCGCTCAACTACGCCATCCGGGCCATGACAGGCGCCCAGGGCGCCTCCTCCGCCGCGAGCCCCGCGCCCGGCAAGAAGCCAGCTCCCTGAGCGGCGTCATCGAGGCGGCTCACTCGTCCACGAGATCGAAGACGATGCCTCCCTGCGTCTTGATCCGGTGAGTCGACCGGTTCGCGCTGTTGACCGGAGAGGGCGTCAGCGGGTTGGGCGCGGCGCCCACGATGACCGGCCGATCCGGGTCGCCGTTCACGAAGGCGATGAGCACCTCGGTCCCCGGCTTGAGCGGGAAATGCGTGCCGTAGTTCGCTCCAGCGTGGTTCTGGAGCATGCGCACCGGCCTGGACGACACGCCGCCGGCAGCCCCCGTATCGAACAGGAACCGGACCATGTACCTGCCCTGATCGTCGATCTGCGCGTCGTTGCCCCCGCCCCCCGGCCCGGCGTCGACGATCCCCGTGACGACGCCGCCGATCCGGGGCGTCGGCGTGACGCGCGGCGGCCGGTACGTGTTCTTGCCCGGGATCGCGCGGAAGGTGTTCACGTAGCGCCGCGGCTCGTCGCCGCCGCCCTGGCCGCCGGCCGCCTGCGACGCGCGGTGCTCCACCTCGACGAAGAGCAGCTCGAGCGACTCCAGGCTCGGGTGCCCTTCCAGCACCGATCGCCCGCCCGCGCCGATCGCGCACACCGAGCTCCTGCCCGCATACACGAGCTGCGTCGCCTGCCGCTCCTCGGCCCGGACCTGCGCCAGCGCCTTTCCCTCCGCCGGCGTCTTGTAATGGCCGCCGTACTCGACGACGCCGCCCGCATACCCGGTCGAGAGGACGTGCTCCGACGTCAGATCGAGCATCGGTTGCCGGTAGTTGTAGTCGCGGGCCACATACACGCTCGGCACGAGCCGCGATCTCGCCTCGAGCTCGAAGACGTCCCGCGTCTCGCCGCGCTCGCGGAAATGGACGGACTCGGCGCCGGCCGCGGGGTTGAACCCACCGCCGTCGGTGAAGACCATCGTGTCCTGCCCGTCCTGGTGCTCGAAGAAGAAGCTGATCCCGGCGTGCTCGGCCAGGCGGCTGATGAAGGCGAGATCGGTCTCCTGGTACTGCACCGTGAACTCCCGCGGCGGGTAGGTGCCCGAAAGCCTGAGCTCCACGTCGCTCCCGCTCAGGCCCACGAGCTCGAGCTTCTGCTGGATGAGGTCCGGCACCGCCTTGTTCATCGAGATCTCGGTGGTCTCGACCAGCGTCAGCCGGAAGGCGCGCGGGACGATGTGCAGCCGGTACGCGCGGTAATCGCGCAGGTTCCCGAGGAGGTCGTGGACCTCCGCGATCATCCCGTGGACGCGCCGCAGCTCGACCCCGTCCTGCTCGAAGACGATCGCGACGCTCTCGCCCGTGAAGGTCTGTCCGTCGACCCCGGCGTCGCTCGGACAGGCCACCTCGACGTCGAACGTGAAGAGCTGAGAGATCGCCTCGCGCCCGGACAGCCTGTTCACCTGGAGGAGCTCGGACGAGAAGCCGGAGAGCTCGAGTCGAATGTCGAGTGAATCGGATCGGGTGGTCATCGTCGCAGCTCCATCCTTCGTGCCGTGGGAGAAGATCTCCTGCCTCGGGGCGCCTCGCGCGCGGGCGCCCCTCGCGCTCGTCGAGGTGCGCTCGGCGAGCTACCGTTTGCGCGAGCTACCGTTTGCGATCGAAGCGTTCGTAAAGGCTCCTCCTCAACGAAGGGGAAGGGGTCGGCAGCGCCGGGCGCTCCGGCGGTGGAGGCGGCGGCCGTCGGGGCGGCGGGGCCGGCGGCGGCTCGTCCGGCTCGGGGGAGCGCGCCGGCGAGGCGCTGAGCACCGGCCTCGGCGGCGGCGGGGGCTCCTGCAGCGCGGGCTCCGGCTCCGGCGGCGGCGCGGCCCGCTCCAGCTCGGGGAGCGGCGCGGCCGCGGTCTCCGCCGCTTCCACGCGAGCCGACGAGGCCGCGAGCGCGCCCTCCTCGGAGGCGCCGGAGGGGCCGGGCGCGCCGGCGGCCGGCGTCCAGTCTTCGTCCAGCGAGAGGGCGAGCGTGCCTGAGCCCGCGCGCTCCTCCGCCGCGACCGGCTCCCGGGCGATCATCGAGGCAGGCAGCGCCGCGCCCGGGGGCGCCGGCTGGAACGGGAGCGCCGGCTGGTCCGTCGCCTCGGCGTCCTGCTCGGGCAGCAGGGCCAGCGTCGTGGCGGGAGACCCCTCCGGGCCTTCTTCCACCGAGGAGATCGAGAGGGTCCCGGTGTCGATCCGCGGCCCGGGCGCGCCCGCGGCCGGCCCGGCGACGTCGCCGGGAGCCGACCCGGGGCGGAACGGCGTCGCCGCCGCCGAGGCCAGGGCAGCCGCCGCCACGCCGACGTCCGCGAGGCTCAGCGTGCGCGCCCCGGCGCCCGGATCAGCCTGGGTCTCCCCCAGGCCGCCGTCGTGGTCATGGTCGACGCCGCGCGCGCGGCCTCGCGCGAGTCCGCCCGCGGCGCCCTGGTCCGCCGGCAGCTCGGGCCACTCGAGCGGCTCGCCGGGGAGCTCGACCCCCGCCACGAGGGTGGCCGCCGCGAGGGCGGCCTCGTCGGGGACGACCAGGTTGCCCCGGAAGACGAGGGTGCAGCGCTGCTCGTCGCCGTCGATGCGCAGCATGTCCGCGTTCAGCTCGAGCGGGTGGCCCTCGCCCACGCCGAAGGCCGAGAGGCCGTGGACGCGCGCTCGGCCGCGCGCCTCGGGCAGCCGCATCCGGAGGCGCGGCAGCGTGGGGTGGAGCCCGTGGAGCTCGATCCACTCGCCGCCGCGCAGGTAACGCGTCCGCTGATCGGGGGGCGCCGCCTGGTAATAGGCCCACTCGAAGGGATCGGGGATCTCGGCGATGGCGGCGTCGAGCGCCTTGCGGGGCGTGGCCCCGAGCAGCCGCCTGCGCGCGGGCCAGGCGCGCGCGATGGGCCCGAAGCCGGCCGCGCGCGCCGGCTGGAGGGGATCGACGATGTTCGCCTCGGGCTCGGACGCGTCGCCCGTCCCCTGCACGCCGAGGAAGTTCTCCTGGTCGTTCTCGCCGCGGAGCGCCCGCTCGTACACGAGCGGCATCCGCTGGAACCCGGCCCTGTCCTTGACCAGGAGCTCCTTGTCGAGGAGGGGCCCGTCCTCATCGGAGATCGCGAGTCGCACGGGCAAGTCGTGCACGGGCGCGCCGGGCGGCGGCGCGTGGGCGTGGCCGGTAAAGAGCACGTCGGCGCGCTCCAGGTGCGGCGCCAGATCGCTCGTGAGCCGGACGCTCCGCCCAGGGTTGTTGCCGTGATGGACCTCCCCGTGGACGACCTGCTGCGGCTCGACCCTGGGCATCTCCGCGTCCGCCGCGAAGGCGAAGGTGGCCTTGACGATGACGGTGATGTGGAGCTCGCCCCGGCTGCGCCATGCGACGGCGGCGGCGGCTGCGCCGTTCAGCGGCGTGACCCTCACGGGCCCGGTCGCGCCGTTCGTCCCACGGTTCATCGCGCTCTTCGCCGCGCCCTTCTCCGCACCGTTCGCCATTCCGCGGCGTTATAGCACGGCTCTCGTCACGAACTTGCCGCCGCACTGCGCCCATGCCACCCACGGCGATCATGAAGCCGGCTGGAAACGCTCGTGCGCTGGGATCGGCGCTCGCCCTCCTCGTCATGATTGCCTCGTTCGGCTGCGACACGGTGGCGACGCTCGTCGCGCCCGCGGTGCCGGTGGTCATCGAGAAGGCGACCGCGCCCGGGGAGCCCGCCGCGCCCGAGGATCCCGCCGCCGCGCCCGAGACGCCCGAGAGCCGGAAGTGCTGCTTCCGGAGCGGCGAGGGCGCCGCGAAGGTGTGCGAGAGCCAGGAGCGCTGCTGCTCTGGCAGGTACGACCGCAGCGCGTGCGAGGACTCGGGCGGTCTCTGGTTCAACAGCGCCGACGGCTGCGCCGGCGCCTGCTGAGCGTCTGGCTCGCTCCGCCGCCGGGACAGGCGTCGAGGTGTCGAGGGGACAGGCGCCGAGGCGCTGACGGGGACAGGCGCCCAGGCGTGACGGCCGCAGCGCGGCGTGGGGCAATGTCGTGACAACCCTGGCGTAACCCTGGCGTCCGCGCCGTCCACCGGCGTAGGAAAGGGAGTGCGCGAGCTCGACACCGATGCCCTGCTCCGGCTCGTCCAGCGGGCCACGGGCCATGTCCCGTCGTCGATGGTCCCGCTGCGCGGGGGCGTGTCGTGCCGGCGCTATCTGCGCGTCGTGACGCCGGCCGGGACGGCGGTCGCGATGTTCGCGCCGAGCGCGGGGGCCGACGGCGTCGCGGTCGGCGCCGCTCCCCCGCGGTGGCCGTTCCTGGAGGTGCAGGCGCTCCTCCGGGAGCGCGGCGTCCGGGTGCCAGCGCTGCTCGCCGAGGATTGCGAGCACGGCCTGCTCCTCCTGGAGGATCTCGGGGACGCGACGCTCTCGGCCTTCGTCGAGCGCGCGCCCGCCCGCCGCGCCGAGGTCTACGCGCTGGCCGCGCGCGATCTCGCCCGGGCGCAGCGGGCGCTCGCGGCGCTCCCGAGCGGCTCGATCGTCGACTCGTGCGCGCTCGACGAGACGCTCCTGCGCTGGGAGCTCGACCATTTCCGCGCGTGGGCGCTCGACGCGCGCGGGCTCCGGCTGGGCGACGCCGCGCGGGCCGAGCTCGACGCCGTCTCGGAGCGCCTCGCCCGGCGCATCGCCGCGTGGCCGCGGGGCTTCGTTCACCGCGATTACCAGAGCCAGAACCTCATGGTCGTGGACGCGGCGGGCGGGGGCCTCGAGATCGTCTGGCTCGACTTCCAGGACGCCCTCCTCGGCCCGCGCGCCTACGATCTCGCGGCGCTCCTCAACGACAGCGCCCAGGATCTGGATCGCTCCTTCGTCGAGGCCCGGCTGGACGACTATGCGGCCGCCGCCTCGCTCGATCGGCCGGCACGCGACGCGCTCGGCCGGGAGTTCGATGTGCTCACGGTCCAGCGCAAGCTGAAGGACGCCGGCCGCTTCGTCTTTCTCGACCGCATCGGCGTGGATCCTACGTACCTGCGCTACGTCGAGCCCGCGCTCGCGAGGGCGCGCGGCGCGCTCGCGAGGATGGGCGACGACGAGGACATGCGGGTGCTGGCGCGGCTCATCGCGTGGTGAGAGACGGCTCAGAGCTCCGACTCCTCCAGAAAGCGCTGGAGGAACGTGACGGCGGCTTGCTCTCCAGCCTCCGGGAAGCCCCCGAACATCGCGAACTGGTGCCATACCCAGCCGGCGTTCAGATAGGTATCTTTCTCGCTCGCCTCGAGCGAGGAGCACACGTGATCCCAGCGCGGGTTCGCCCCGGGGAGATAGCCGCTCTTGTCGGGCGGCAGGCGGGTCAGGCGCGCTTCCTTGGAAGGGCCGGGGAGCTTCTGCTGGAGGGCGGCGTTCGCGTCGAGCTGGTGGCCGCCGGTCATCCGCAGGCGGCGCGAGGCGTCGCCGCCGAGCCAGCGCACGAGCAAGGCCTCGTTCTTGGCGATGCCGCGGGCGTCGAACGCGAACACCTCGCTCACGCGGTCCTTGTTGGCCGCGAGCGCCTGCCACAGGGCCAGTCCGCCGGCGCTGAAGCCCGCGAGCCCGAGCTTGCCGAGCCGCGGCCCGCCCTGTCCCGCACCGATCTTCTGCGCGCCGCAGAGGAAGCGGAGCGCCGCCTCGGCGAGGCCGGGCAGGCTCGCTGTCGTGGCGGCGCCGAAGCTCGCCCCGCTCGGCCACGGGTGCAGCATGACCACCGCCCTGCCGCTCGCGGCGAGCGCCTCCTCGAAGCCGCAGCGGACATAGACCCAGCGGGACTGGTCGCGCGGATCGCGCTCGAACACGTCGCGCGCCCAGAACGACGCGCCGGGAGACGGGTCGGGCGTGAGCAGGTATCGATTCAGCCCGAACATCTCGTGGCGCTGGTCGACCCGGGTATAGGCGTACCCTTCCGGCCGGTAGAACACGAGGGCCGAGATCCCGCCGTCCGGCGGCGCCTTGCAGGCCTCCGGGATGCTCGCGAACCAGATCTTCGGATCTCCCGCGGTGGCGCCGAGGGCCACGAGCTCGGTCCCGGGCCGGTGCTCGCGCCGGTACTCGTCCGCATACCCGGCGTAGGCCATCCAGAACGGGGTGATATCGACGAAATCCGTCCTGATCTGGGCGAGCGCGAGGCCGGGCGCCGATTGCACGTCGACGAGCGGGTGAGCCTGCCCGAACGCCGGGTCAGGGGCGGGGCTGAGCGCCGTCCCGCCGCTCGCCACGTCGAACGCCTGCTCGACCGACAGGACCTCTTCCTCCAGGGCGGGGACGTCCTCGAAGGCGTCGAACGCCGCCGAGAAGCGCGCGCTGAGCGCGACGCGCGACGCCCCGGCGGGGATCACGAACTCGCGCCGCCCCGGGTCCGAGCCGGCGAGCGGCAGCGGCGCGTCGTCGGCCGTCGCCTGCACGTCGGCGAGCGCGTCGGGCAGAAGCGGGCTGCCCGCATTGCGCCAGGTGACCCGGAGCCTCAGCGCCATGCGGCTCCCCGGACCGGACGGCGCGCCCGGCGAGGAGGGAGCGCGGCGGCGTGGAGGGGGTCGACCGGGCTATCGCCGGCGAAGGGGGAGCGCTGCGGGGCAGAGGGCACGGGGCGCCCACGGTACCAGAGGGCGCGGGCCGCGGGCGAGCGCGACCGGGCGCGGAGGCCGCGCGGGGAGCCCCGAGATGGGCTCTTCCCGTGTCGTTCGGCCGATCCTGCGGGCCGGCGCGCCGCGCCGCCGGGGGCTGTCTGGCCTCCTCGGCTGGCGCGGCGCCAGTCGACTGGAGCTCAGCGCGTGCCGTTCGCGCAGTACCCGAACTCGACGCTCGTTCCAGGCCTGATCTTCGCGTTCCAGCTCACGCCGGTGAACACGAAGTCGGTGCCTTGCTTGACGGCGCTGGTGTTCCAGAAGTCACGGAGCGTCGCGCCGTTCGAGGGCACGTAGAGCTTCCACGTGGTCTCGCCGCTGTCGGTCTTCGTCAGCTTGACGTTGTTGCAGTAGCCGCCCGTCCACGTCGAGTTGGGGGTGATGCTGACGGTGATGTTGCCGCCCTCCACACGCACGCCGGTCCCGGGGTTGCTCCCGCCGCTGCCGCCGCTGCCGGTGCTGCTGCTGCTGCTGCTCGACGAGGACGTGGTGGTGCCGCCGCCGCCGCCACCGCTGCCGGAGGTGCTGGAGCTGCTGGATGTGGTGCTGCTGGAGCTCGAGCTGCTGCTGCCCTTCACCCGGGCGATGAAGCTGTCATAGCCGGCGACGTCGCCCGTCTGAGAGAGCATGACGATCGCGACGCCCATGTCGACGGCCTTGGCGACGTTGCTCTCGTTGAGCCAGGTGGAGTCGACGTTGATCGGGCCGCCGCCGAACGTGTACGCGTCCACGATGACGAGCGGCAGGCTGAGCGCGGTGGTGATCTCCTTGTAGGTGAAGTTGTCGATCTTGCCCGTGGTGAACGGGAATTGCTTGCCCGTGAGGCCGACGTACTTGACCACGCTGCGATCCCAGCCGTCGTAGAAGTCGCCGACCGACGACGCCCACTTGGTTGCCGACGGGCTGAACCACGGGCTGAAGTCGATGACCACCTTGCATGAGGGGCAGCCCGACTTGATGGCGCCGAGGATCTGGTTGATGTAGCTGTCGGACTCGTTCTCCGTGAGCGCGTTCTGCTGCGCCGTCTGCGAGAACTGGTACCAGTCCGGCTCGATGTGGATCAGCGCCTCGCGCCCTCCGAGGGCCCCGTTGATCCCTGCCGCCGCCTTCTGGTAGGCGCTCGCCATCGAGGCGATGTTGGCGCGCACGTACGCCGCGCCCTTCTGGCACAGCGGTGCGCCGCTGTTGCCGTCGCAGTCGTTCTCGGACCCGAGCCCCTTCTTCGTCATGTCCGTGGCGATGTAGCCGAAGAAGTAGGGGGTCTTCCCCGCGTTGACGATCTGCGTAAGCTTGGTCTTATGTGTGCTGGTGAAGCCGCCAGATTGCAACCAGTCCCCGACGGCGACCACATCGACGTTGGCGGGTCCGGACTGGGGCGGTGACCAGGTCTGGCTCCACTGCGGAGCGACGCCGAAGCGCATCTGCGATGCCGCCGCGGCCGCCGCCGCCTCATCGGCGAAAATCTCGTCCTCTTCGGAGCTGGAACCATCGTCCGCGGCAACGATGCACCCGCCGAGAGCGGCGAGCAGGCACGCAGCTGCCCCAGCACCGAAAAGCGAACCCTTGATCTTCGTCATTGTCAATCTCCAAGTGACCGAGCGGCTCCGCGCCGCATCGGATTTTTCCACTCCCGAGTGCCAGCATCGGCTTGGCACGGGGCGCTTGTTGAAAGGAAGGTTTGGAGAGCGTTGCAACGGCCGGGCCATCGTCTCTCCAGAGCGGAGAACGCCGGTTCACGGGCACATTCCAACGGTGCCTGTCCGCGAGAGATGGAGAGCGGGCCGATGGAGTGGATCACCGAACCGGGGCACGGACGATCCACCGCGAACGCCCTGATTTCTCGGTGCGGGACGCTGACAAGCGGGTAGTCTGCGCCCGATGAGCCAGGAATGTGGAGTGAAGCGATGAGCGCGCCCGCGCTCATCGAGATCGAGGACGCCGAGGTCTTCCGCGGCGACACGCGTGTCTTCGAGGGGCTGTCGCTGCGCATCGAGCAGGGCGCGAACACCGCGATCCTCGGGCCCAACGGCGCCGGGAAGTCGACCCTGCTGAGGCTGCTCTCACGGGAAATCTATCCGGTCCACCGCGAAGGCTCGCATGTGCGGATACTCGGTCGCGAAAGGTGGGAGGTGTCCGCGCTGCGGCGCAGGCTTGGGCTCGTGTCGTACGAGCTGCAGATGGCCTATCCCCGGGGTGTGCGGGGCTCCGACGTGGTGCTCTCCGGCTTCTTCGCGAGCGCCGGGCTGCACGAGCACGAGCCGCCGACGGCCGCGCAGCGCCGGCGCGCCGAGGAGGTGCTCCGCGACCTCGGCGTCGCGCACCTCGGCGACAAGCCCATCGCGGAGATGTCCGCCGGCGAGCAGCGGCGCTGTTTGCTCGGGCGGGCCCTCGTGCACGACCCGGAGGCGCTGGTGTTCGACGAGCCGACGACGAGCCTCGATCTGAAGGCCGCGTTCGAGCTCATCGAGCTGCTCAGGCGCCTCGCGCGGCAGGGCAAGACGCTGATCCTGGTGACGCACCATGTGCAGGAGATCCCGCCGGAGATCGGGCGGGTCGTCCTGCTGCGGAGTGGCCGCGTCTTCGCCGATGGCCCGAAGCGCGCGGTGCTGACCGACGACAACCTGTCGCGCCTGTTCGACGTGCCGCTCACCGTGGTCGAGCGCGGCGGGTTCTTCCAGGTCTTTCCCCGATCCTTCTGAGGGGCGTCTATCGCTGGAACCCGCGGCGCGAGCGGGGTAGCCACTCGTCGCGCGTCAGCAGAATGGCTCACCCTGAATCGCGAGGACAGGTCATGACCATGGTGGCATGGTACGGCGCGCTCCGATCGGGCGGCTCCGGCAGCAGGATCTCCCGACTACAGTTGACTTCGTAGTTGTGCTCCACGGCGGTCGACCAGCTGCTGACCGCTTCGTCGTAATTCTTCCACTCCAAGACGGCGGCGCAAGTGTTGGTCCGACAATCAACGTCGCGCACGTCGAAGCTCTTCGATCCGACGGTGCGTATCTCCTTCAACAGGGAAGCCCGTGCTTGGGGAGCCCAGGTGGGATCCTCGACCGCACGCTCATGCGTCGCGATGATCTCGCGATGGTGACTTTCTTTCTGGGCTTTCCACTCCACGGGGTCGGGCATCTCGGTACGCTCGTGAGATCCCTTCTGATCCGAGTCTTGCTGCTCGCCTCGCTCTTCCAGCGCCGATAGACGCTGCTTCAGCTCCTTCAGGTCAGTCGCGCCGATCCCCGGGTTTGCGGTGCCGACAGATCGAGGAATATACTTCCTGGATTCGCTGGCGACGGCCGCGCCCTTTTGCGACTTTTCATCCGCGGCTTCACGGGAGACAATCACTGTCGCTATCGTTCCGGCGAGAGCGCCCGCCAAAATGGGCATCACGGCCGAGATGACGCTACGAAGAGAGATCACGGACATCTCCTGTCATGTAGTTCAGTTTCAGGCGATGCGGTCGGCGAGGTCGAGCACGCCCGCTTCAGTAGATGACGTGCCTGCTCGAACGGCGCCCAGCGCGGGGTTTCGAAATTTACGTATACGTATGATGAATAGAAGGGGGGGCAACTCGGCGTTTCCTCTTGCGATACGCAACTTGTCGCCCCCCTTCTCGTGTTATCGCAGATCTTGTCTGCTAGTCCGCGGTGTAGTAGCCCCGGATGGAGGAATAGGAGCCGGACCCGCTCGGCGGCAGTCCGATTTGAATGTATCCGAAGTCCGCGTAGTTGGTGCTCGTCCAGTACGTCGTCGGCGGGCTGAGCGTGTAGTTTCCAATCGACGTCGTCTTCACCGGCGTGGTGCAGGCTCCACCCGTGCCTCCGAAGTACGCCACGCAGGTGCTCGCTTCGACCTGGTGCGTGACGCCCGAGATGGTAAGGCCGTTGTTGTAGCCGTGAATGTTCACTGTCGCGATGTCGTGCTTCCGGAAGCGATCATCGTCGGTGACCGGGCAAGAGAGGGCTTCTCCTTCGGTCGCTGACGTGTTGAAGATGCCGTGTCCGACAGTGATCAAATTGCCGTTCGTGCCTCCACTTCCGTAGACGCAGTTGGCTCCCGATACGCGCTCGTGCAGCGCCGCCGCGTCGGAGGAATTGGCCAAAGCTGCGCTTACGACTGCGCCGACGATGAAGAGGGGAATCGACTTGTACATTTCGTGTTCCTTCGAGGTTGTAAAGTTAGATGCGATGTGAAGTGATGCTGATTAGAGCGCAGGCAGAAGAGTCCTGGCGGGTTCATGGCAGAACTCCTCAAAGTCAGCATGGCTTCCGAGCTCGGCCCGCAGCGCGACGATTTTCGGTGTTTGCCTGTGTGAGCGGCCGCCATGCTTTCATGAGCGGATCCCTCCCCATGTCACGCTGAGTACCGGCACAGCGCCAAGTGACACGCTATGTTATTGCAATCGATGTGCCAGGTAGGTGGTGCGCCCCACCTCGGCCATGAGGGTGGCCATCAGCCTCTCCAGAGCCTGCAAATGGCGCAGCAGGAAGCCCTCGAGGTGCCGGTGCGGATGGTTGAGGGGCGGGGCCGCCACCGTTACATGTCACGGCGATGGCGTGATATGTCACGTGACATGTAACGGTGGCGGCGTGACATGTCGGCACGAGCGGAGCCCCGCCAGCACGTGAGCCGGCGAGGGCGCGCGCAGGTCACCGCGTCTTCGAGAGATGCAGCTGCGCAGCTCGCCGAGGGGGCGGCTTCAACGTCGTTAGCCGATCTCCACCTTGCTCCACATGTCCCGCCGCATCCGCTCCTTGCGCCGGTCGGTCCGGGTCACGAGCCGGGCGGCGCCCCAGGCGGCGAGCAGCTGGCCCTCCTGGCCGAGGCCGGGCAGCACGCTCCGGCCAACGAGCAGCGTGCGCTCGATCGGCCCGCGGATCGGCTCGCCCGCGAGCCCGAGGTAGCCGGGCGGATCGACCTCGAGCTGCCGCACCATCGGCTCGGCGCCCGGAGCGGCGCCCTTCAGCGCGGCGCGCTCGATGAGGCGGCGGCGCTGGCCGTCGTAGAGCCACACGGGCAGCCCGTCGTGCACCGAGTCGACGAGCACGAGGTGGCGCTCGAGGAAGGGGAGCTCGGCCGTGAGCGCGTCGAGCACCGCCTGGCGCGCCTCGAGCAGCGACAGTGGGCCCCGATCGGGCAGCAGGATCTCCGCCACGAGCAGCGTGTCGGTCGAGGGAGCCGGCAGATCGCAGCGCTGGAGGTGGACCACGGGGCGCCCGGGTCCGGTCGGCCGCGTCTGCCGCGGCGGGCTCGGCCGGCCCCCGGAGGCGCCGTCGCTCGACACGCGCGGCGGCGCGGGCGAGCGGCCCGCCGACGCGGACGGGAAGGGAAACAGCAGGGCCTCGGGGCCGAGCGGCTCGGGCAAGCCCTCGCGGCGCACGACGAGCGACACGACGAAGCGGCCGACCGAGGAGGTGATCCGCGGCCACTCGCGCAGCGCGCGCTTGTGGATGCCCTCGCCGCCCGAGAGGCTCGCGAGCGTCTCGCCGTCCATGTCGGTGATGACGAAGCTGCTGCCGTTCGGGTGATCGTCGCCGTCGAGCACGACCCCCGCGGCGGTGCCCCTGCGGACGTGGACCGACGCGGCGCGCTCGTCGAGCAGGCAGCGGCCGCCGTGGGCGAGGATGCGCTCGACGAGGAACTCCTCGAGCTCCTCCTCGCCGCGCGGCAGCATCATCAGCCCGCGCGTCCACGCCCCGTGCAGGCGCGCGACCGCGAAGGGAGGCGGGAGCGCCGAGAGGTCCGTGGCGAAGAGGACGGACTGCGTGACGATCGAGCGGAACAGGTGGCCGCGCGGGAACTCGACGAGCAGGTCGGCGTCAGGCTCGGCGCGCGCGTACGGGAGCATGCCGGCGTAGCGCGCGGTCTCGCGCCGCTCCCAGAAGGTGCCCGGCGGCCAGAGGGCGTCGTGCGAGAAGGCGTCGTCCGCGGCGCCGTTGACGTGGGCGAGCTCGGCGTAGAGCTCGTCGACGACCCGCCGGAGCTCGGGGAACTCGCGGTCGATCTCGCGGCCGAAGAGGACCATGTCGGGCGGCACGTCGAGGCGCCGGCGCGGCGCGACGGCCTGCAGCATGGGCATGGCCGGGACGATGCGGCGCTTCCAGGTCTGCGACTGGGCGAGCTCGACGAGGAAGCGACGCCACGCGGGCGAGGGCTCGGCGAGCATCGTGAAGGCGCGCCGGCGGAGGACGTGCTGGTCGAGGCGGTAGGTGGGCGGGCGCTCGCCGTGCCCGACGACCATCACGGTGAAGTCGCGGCGCGCGAGGAGCGCCGCGGCCGTGAGCGCGCCGATGGACCGGCCGAGGACGATGACGTCGTAGTGCTTGTGGATCACGCCCCTTCCCCGACTTCTCCGACTTCCCCGACGTTGTCCCGCGCAGGGCCGCCCTGGGCGAGCCCGAGCGCGGTCGCGACGCCGGCGAGCGTCGCGCGCGCTCGCCCGCCCGGCACGTCAGGCGGCGCGATCTGGAGGCGCCCCTCGGCGATCCACGAGAGCGCGCGGACGAGCAGGGCGTGCTCCTGGACGAGGATGCGCGCGGCGAGCGCGTCGCGGTCGTCCCCGTCGAGCACGGGGACGGCGGCCTGCGCGAGGATGGGCCCGGTGTCGGTGCCGGCGTCCACGAGGTGGACGGTGCAGCCGGTGACGCGCACGCCGTGATCGATCGCCTGCTGCTGGGCGTCGACGCCGGGGAAGGAGGGCAGGAGCGACGGGTGGATGTTCACGACCCGGTGCGGGAAGGCGTCGAGGAAGGTCGTCGTGAGCAGGCGCATGAAGCCCGCGAGGACGACCCAGGTCGCGCCCGCCTCGCGGAGGGCGTCGACGACGGCGGCGTCGAAGCTGTCGCGATCGGCGAAGTCCCGGTGCGCGACGACGCGCGTGGGGACCCCGGCGCGCTCGGCGCGCGCGAGGCCCTCCACGTCGGGCCGGTTGGACAGGACGAGCCGCACGCGGGCGTCGAGGTGGCCGGCGGCGATCGCGTCCAGGATCGCCTGGAGGTTCGAGCCGCGGCCGGAGACGAGGACGCCGAGATCGAGGGGGGGCATGGGGGGCAGATACTACGGCGGAGGCGGGCGCGGGAGAGATCCGGGGCGGAAGCGGCCGCCCGGGTCCGGCGATCGCGCCGCACGGCCCGTTTCCACGTCCGCCGAGCGCGCGCCGCGTGACGCGCCGGGCCATCGCGCGAGCAGGCAGGGCGCGAGGGCTCGGGCGGGACGGCGGGCGCGGATCCGCCGCGTCGCCTCGGCCGCCCGAGCTCGGCCTCGCGACCTGCGCCCCTCGACACTCCGTTGTTCGCGAAGACGTCGGCGTTGTCTGGAGAGCGATGCTTCCGGGGGCGCGCCCTGGTCACCCGATCGCGACGATCGCTCTCGAGCGGTCTTCGCGTGACATGTCACGGTGAAAGCGCGACAGCGACCGTGACATGTCACGCCCTCGATCGTGACATGTCACGGTCACGCGTCTGGCGGTACCGTCGAGCTCTTTGGCCCGGCGCGCCATGAGCTGCCCATTTCGGCCTGAACCTGCTGTGCCGGCGCGCCGTCCGACCGCCCCCGTCGTGTGCCGACCCTCCGCTTCGGTAGCTATCCACCGCGTCTCCGTCCATGGCCGTCACGGAAGCGAACGCTCACAAGGCGGCATGCGCCTTGCTCGACCGAGCTGGCTCGCCACGCACGAGCTTCTCATTGCTTGGAGGGTAGACAGATGGTCAAAGAACTCTTGATGAACGGGCTCTTGGCCCTCGTTGCGATCGGCGCCAGCGGGTGTGTCGCGGGGGCTGGCGAGGAAGAAGATGACAGCGAGGAGACCAGCGTTGCCGAGCAGCCCCTGGGTTGGGTGAGCGGGGGCGTCTGGCAGGCTGGCAGCGGGCCGGTGGACATGGGCGGCGCCTCGAACAGGACCTGCTTTCTGACAGGGATCATGGGGGACTTCGAGTCAGGCAACGAATGGGTGCACGCTTACATCTCGGGTGGGCGATGGTATCTCCACGGAAACAACACGCACGGAAGCGCCCGCGCCCTGGCCACCTGTGTCTCTTCGACCCTCGGCAGAACGGCCGAATTTTCGTGGTCGCAAGGCGATGCCGGCGTCGATCTCGGGTTGGATACGACGTCTGCCGGCCTTCCGCGGGCGTGCTTCCTCACACGGATGGGCGGAGATTTCAACGGCATGAGCGAGAGCGTGTCGGTGCTTCGGGTTTTCGGCCACTGGATCCTGAGCGGCGTCTCGAGCAGCACAGGGGTACACGCCAGGGCGCGCTGCATCACCGTCTCGTCGATAACCACTCAATTGGAGCTCACGGACGAGTTCGGTGTCCCCGCAGAAGACGACCCGACCTACGAAATGCTGACGCCGGTGGTCGACTTCGACACGCAATGCATGCTGACGCGCGTCGCGGGCGAGTTCAGCAGCAACAACCAGGATGACCACAGCATCACCATCTGGCGGAACCAGGAGCTACAGGCCCAATTTCTCAGCGTATGGACGACGAGGAGCCGGATCCAAGGCCGCGCGAGCTGCGTCAGGTAGGTTGACCGAGCCCCGTTGCGGCGTCTGCACGCGAAGCGTGTACCTCCGCTCACGGACGGCGTCGTTGAAGTGCTGCACGCAGCGGCGCAGGCCATCCGGCGTCTCGTGGCGCATCGTCGCCCTCTGAGCCGCCCCGAGCGGTCCGGCGACCTACCAATGCCGCGCCGCTCGGGGTAGGGTGGCGCCGCCACGATGTCGGAACGCCCGCCCCAGCCGCCCCTTACCGCCGACGAGGCCGCGAAGCACCGGGCGAGGTCCTACCTCGGGCGGGTGATCTCGAAGCGCTACCGCATCGACGAGGTCATCGCGATGGGCGGCATGGGCGCGGTCTACCGCGGCGAGCACGTGCACATGCACAAGCGCGTCGCGATCAAGATCCTGCACCCCGACACCGAGCGGCTCCCCGAGCTCGCGCAGCGCTTCGAGCGCGAGGCCATCGCCGGCGCCCACATCCAGCACCGGAACGTCGCGACCGCGACCGATTTCGGCGAGGCGGAGGACGGCTCGTTCTTCCTGGTCCTCGAGTACGTGCGTGGCACGACGCTCCACGAGATCATCCGGCGGGGGCCGGTGCCCGCCGCGCGCGCCGCCCTGATCGCCAGGCAGCTCGCGGCCGCGCTCGACGCGACCCACGCGATGGGCATCGTCCACCGCGACGTGAAGCCGCGCAACGTGATGGTCGTCGAGCCGCAGGGCGATCTCGTGAAGCTCATCGACTTCGGCCTCGCGAAGGTGAGCGTCGATCAGCTGCGCCGGTCCGTCGCGTCGCCGGAGTCCGCGCGGGCGGGGGCCGACTCGCTCCCGGTCCGGCTCACCACGGCCGGCGTGATCTTCGGGACCATCGCCTACCTCGCCCCGGAGTCGGCGCTCGGGATGGATTTCGTCGACGAGCGCGCGGATCTCTACGCCCTGGGCCTGATCTTCTACGAGATGCTGGCCGGCAAGCACCCGTTCCTCGCCAAGGATCCGGTCGAGCTCTTCAACCAGCAGCGGAGCGCGCCCGTGCCGGCGATCGCCGCGCATTCGCCCGGCGTCGTGGTCCCGCCTGCCCTCGAGGCGGTCGTGCGGCTCCTCCTAGAGAAGAATCCGCGCGCCCGCTTCGAGACCGCGGCGGAGCTGATCGCGGCGCTCGACGACGCGTGCGCCGCGTCGGGGATCGCGGTGCACGAGCCGAGGGCGGAGATGTCCTCGAGGGGGGAGATGTCCTCGAGGGCGGAGATGACATCGGTGCCCGCGATCGCGGACGCGGCGCGCGTGCCGAGCAACCGGCCGCCCGTGCCCAGCGCGCCAAGCAACCGGCCGCCCGTGCCCAGCGCGCCGTCGGGCGCGCCCGACGCGAGCGCCGGCGGCTCCTCGGCGATTGTCCTTGGCGATTCGTGCCTCGTCTCGTTCAACGATGTCGCGGACGCGCTGGCGCCTGCCGCGGACCGGGCGGCAGGTGAGCCGGCCGGGAGCGGCGCGAGCGCGAAGGAGGCGGAGAGCGCGCGCGCGTCGGGCGAGCTTTCGGAGGGTCGAACGGGCGGCGCCGAGCCGGCAGAGGCGGTGGCGTCGGCGGTGGACGGCGACGAGGACGAGGAAGACGCCCTCAGCCACTCGCGCCCGACGCCGGTGCGCAACACGCCGACCCTCGTCGCCGAGATGACGCGGGACTCGCGGCCGACCGCAGTGGGCGGCGCCGCGTTCATGGCGCAGGTCGCCTTCGCGCAGGAGGTCGCCAGGGCCGACGCTGCCTCCGCGGCCGACGACTCGAGCGTGCCGGACGACGCGCGCCCGACGACGGTGGGCGGCGCGGCGCTCATCGCGCAGGCCGCTTTCGCGCGCGAGGCCGCCGGCGGTGGCGCTCCTGCCGAGGTCGATGACCAGCGTCCTCCGCACGCGTCGTCACCGCTGTCCGAGGCGCCGGCGCGGTCGCAGGAGTCGCCGGAGCTGAAGGAGTGGGCGTCGCTGATGTCGATGCCGCCGTCGCCGGAGGTGCTGCCTCCGTCGCCGAGCGAGGCGGAGCGGTCCGTCGAAGCGCCTGGGGCGACGGAGGCAGCGGGGCTGGGCTCCCTGCGGCTGTCGCTGGACGACCTATTGCTGTCGTCGAGCAAGGCGGAGCGCCGTGCGGCCGAGCCCTCATCGAACAAGCCGTCGCCGTCGGGGGTGGAGGAGCCATCGCCGTCGGCTGCGGAGCCGGCGTCATCGAAGCCGCCGTCGTCGCCCGCAGCGGAGCGTGAGTCGTCGCAGCCGCCGTCGGCGGAGCGTGAGACATCGAAGCCGCCGTCGTCGCCAACGGCGGAGCGTGAGACATCGAAGCCGCCGTCGTCGCCAACGGCGGAGCGTGAGACATCGAAGCCGCCGTCAGCGGAGCGTGCATCGTCGAAGCCGCCGACGTCTGTAGCGGAGCGTGAGACATCGAAGCCGCCATCAGCGGAGCGTGCGTCATCGAAGCCGCCATCAGCGGAGCGTGCGTCATCGAAGCCGCCGTCAGCGGAGCGTGCGTCATCGAAGCCGCCGTCGTCGCCAGCGGCGGAGCGTGCGCCATCGGAGCCGCTGTCCGCATCCGCTGTGGAGCCGGCATCCGTCGCGAGGCCGGCGTCATCGAAGCCGCCGTCAGCGGCCGGCGTGGAGCCGTCGCCGTCGCCCGCGCCGTCCGTGAAGGCGCAGCCGCCGCAGAACGAGCCGGCTCCCGTGGCGTCCGCGTCCCCACCGCCGGACGAGCCGCCCGCAGAGGATGCGGCGCCCGTCTCGGAGCCGACGTCCGAGCGGATGAGCGGCTCGCGGCCAGCCTTCGCCCCGACGCTGCTGCGGGAGCTGGAGGCCGCCGAGGCAGAGCGCGTCGCCCGCGAGCGCGAGGAAGAGGCCAGGCGGAAGCTCGCCGAGGAGGCAGAGCGCGCCGCGCGCGAGCGCGAGGAGAAGGCCAGGAGAAAGCGCGAAGCCCGGGAAGCTCGCGCGTCGCGGCTGGGCCACGAAGGCCTCGGCGGTCGCGTGGGCCGGCTGGCCCCGTACCTGGGCGGCGGCATCCTCGCGGCGGCCGTCATCGCGGCGCTCGCCGGCGGTGGGCGCGCCCCGCCCGAGCCGGAGCCCCAGCTCGGCCCCGCGAGGCCTCCCGCGAGCGCGCTCGCCACGAGCGAGCCGACCCCGGCCGACGCCGCCGCCGTCCCCGAGACGCCCGCGCCCACGGCGCAGGCGCCCGAGGCCGCTGCGCCGGCGGCGCCCGACGCGCCGGCCGAACCCCCGCCCGATGAAGCGGCCCGGAAGGCGCTCACCGACGCTGTCAGGGCGCGCCGGTGGGTGAAGGCCTCCGACGCGATCCAACAGCTCGCGGAGCGCGATCCGACGGCGCTCCGCGAGCGCGCGCTCGCGATCGCGGCGCGCAACGTCGCCATCGCCATCGCGAAGACGGGCGAGCAGCACGCCGACAAGGTCTTCGAGGCGCTCTCGAGCCGCTTCGGGACGGCGGGCATCGACGTGCTCTACGAGATCGTCGAGACCCGCGGCCGCTCCACGCCGGCCACCCGGGCCGCGAAGCTGCTCCGCGATCCGGAGATCGCGGCCCGCGGGACCCCCGCGGTCCGGATCTCCTTCGAGCTGCGCGACGCCACGTGCGGCGAGAAGCTCCCGTTCCTCGAGCGCGCCGTCTCCGAAGGCGACGAGCGCACCCTCGTCGTGCTCGAGACGACGGTGAGGCCCTGTTACAAGAAGAGCCGGGCGATCGACGAGGCGATCAAGAACCTGCGATCGCGGCTCGAAGGCGGCTGAGCTCGCGCCGCGCGGCCCGCGCGGTCGCTCGGCGCATCCCGGCCCGCGCGCCGCGCATCGCCCTCGCCCTCGCCGGCCCGCTCATCCGAACAGCACGCGCTCCTCGAACGGCACGTCGCCGACCGACACGACCTCGCCGAGCACCCAGGCCTGCTCGCCGCTCTTGGCGAACGCCTCGATGGCCCGGTCCGCGGCGCCCTTCTCCACGACCGCGACCAGGCCGACGCCGAGGTTGAACGTGCGCCGCATCTCGGCCTCCTCCACGGGGCCGCCGCGCTGGAGCACCTGGAACACCGCCGGCCGCTGGTAGGAGCGGAGGTCGAGCCGCGCGCCCAGCCCGTCCGGCAGCACGCGCGGCAGGTTCCCCGGCAGGCCGCCGCCCGTGATGTGCGACAGGCCCCGGACCGCGTCGCCGCAGGCCGCGAGGAGCGCCGTGATCGCGCGGGCGTAGATCCGGGTCGGCGTCAGCAGCGCCTCGCCCACGGTGCCGCCGAGATCGGCCACGCGGTCGCTCATCGTGAGGCCCATCTCCTTCTCGAGCACGCGTCGCGCGAGCGAGAAGCCGTTCGAGTGCAGCCCGCTCGACGCCACGCCGATGACCGCATCGCCGGCCGCGATCCGCTTGCCGTCGAGGATGCGCGACCGCTCGACGACGCCAACGGCGAACCCGGCGAGGTCGTACTCGCCGTCCGCGTACATGCCCGGCAGCTCGGCCGTCTCGCCGCCGATCAGCGCGCAGCCGGCCTGCTTGCAGCCCTCGGCGATGCCGCGGACCACGGCCTCGCCCACGTCGACGTCGAGCTTGCCTGTCGCGAAGTAGTCGAGGAAGAACAGCGGCCGCGCGCCCACGGTCAGCACGTCGTTCACGCACATCGCGACGAGATCAATGCCGACGGTGTCGTGGACGCCCGTCGCGAACGCCACCTTCAGCTTGGTGCCGACCCCGTCCGTGCCGCTGACCAGCACCGGCTCGGACAGCCCGCCCGGCAGGGCGCACAGCCCGGCGAAGCCGCCCACGTCGGCGAGCACCTCGGGGATGCGCGTCGGCTTCGCGAGCCGCTTGATGCGCTCGACGAGCGCGTCCCCTGCATCGATATCGACCCCGGCTTCCCGGTACGTGACGCTCATGGCAGGCGCATCCCACACCTCGGCGGCAAAGGGAAGCGGGCTCGCTCTCCGGCTCCAGCCTCCGGGCGGCTCCCGGGTCGGCGGGCGGCCGGGCTCCCCGTGCCGCGGGGGCCGCCGCCGGCAGACGCGCCACCGCTTGGCCGGGCGAGCGCTCGTGCTTCCCCCAACGTACAGCGAAAGCCCGCTCTACCAGCGCACGACGAGCGGCACTTCTGCGGGGAACTGGTGAGATTGCCCCTCGTGACCGTGGTCCCACTCCAGCTCGAGAGAGCAGGTCGCCCCACGATCGATCGAGAGCATGCCCTGGTCCACGAACCAACGCACGCCCGACGAGAGCGGCGGGTCCTCCGCTGGCAGGTGCAGCCGGACACGCGTCAGCGTCCGGCGCGCGCCACGATGCGATCGCGACTCGATCGGGGTGGTCCGCCTGATTGTCTGGGGCGCCACGAATATCATGGGCTCCGCCAGGGACCCTCGCGGCGTCACGATGGGCATGCTCATGCCCGCCGGCATGTATTTCGGCCTGTAGTCCCAGGTCTCGAAGGGCCAGTCGCCGGCGCCTCCGGCATCGATGGTCCTGAAACAGATGCCAAACGGGCATGCGCCGGTCTCGCCCCAATGAATGCGTTCGTGTAGCCCCAGCGGCCGAACGATCTCGGTCTGCAGCTCCTCCAGATCATGGACGCCGAGGACCTCGAAGAACGCGTTCTCGAAGGCCGCGCACGCATTCGCGGTCCCCTGACCCTCATGCACCGCGTGGCGGCTGAAGTTCAGGCCGAACTCGGCGAGCATCCGCTCGACGATGCCCACGTCGGGCGTCGCGAGGAACACGTGATCGACTTCCCAGCCCATCGGCCGCCTCCGGCGAGTGGAGCCCGCGTCCCTGGCTCGCACGAGACTGTAGCGTGAAAAGCGACGCCATATCAACAGCACCACACCTGGTCAGGCTGTGCCGCGACCGGGACAGCCGGTGGGTTTGCAAACCGTCGCGTACGCCTGACGTCGCTTCGGGGTATGCTGCCGCGGCCACGCATCGTGGCTCGCGCCAAGGAAACCCCATGAGAGTCGGCGTCTCTGTCACCCTCCTTGTCTCCTCTTCCTTCCTCGCCGCCTGCTCCGGCGGCGGCTCCTCGGCCGGAGACGGCGGGACCGGAGGAACGCCCGGATCCGGCGGCGCTGCGGGGACGGGCGCCGCCGGCGCGACGGGGACGGCCGGCGCGGCGGGCGTAGGCGGCGCGGGCGGCGCGGGCCCGGGCGAGCCGATCGATCTCTGCGCGGGCCTCGTGCAGGACAAGGAAGCGCGCCCGATGACCGAGCTCGCCAGGCCGGCGCTCGGCGAGGCCGTCACCGACGCCGAGTTCGGCACCACGATCCGCCGGATCACGGCGGTCGCGCCGGGCGGCGGGAACGACCCGGTCATCAAGCCGATGTACTCGACCATCTCGGCGTGGAACGCGGACGAGTCGAGGCTCATCCTCTTCTCGGTCGCGGCCGGCGAGCACCAGCTCTACGACGGCAAGACATACCAGTTCATCGAGGCGCTCGACATCTCGCCGGCGGACATCGAGCAGGTGTACTGGCACACCTCCGATCCCGACGTCCTGTTCTACGTCGACGGCAAGGACTTCATCCGTTACCACGTCGGCGCCGGGACGAAGGAGGTCGTGACGACGTTCGACTTCTGCTCGGGCGGCGCGAGCGCGGGCGGAGACCCGCTGTTCATGTCGTGGGATTCGAACCGCATCGGCCTCACGTGCGACGATCAGGTGTTCATCTATGATGTCGGCCAGAATACGGTGCTCGCCAGGAAGGCGCTCGACGAGAACCCGGCCCAGGTCGCGCCGAGCGGCACGCTCGCGTTCCTGAGCGACAGCGGCGGCGTGACCGATCCGCGGCTGAACGTGGTGCGTACGCTGGACCTGCTGGAGCCGTACGGCCACGCGTCGCTGAGCATGGTGAACGGTCACGACACCTGGAACGGGGCTGTCTACGATCCCGGTCCCGGCGGCAATGACGACATCGGGCTCCTCGTCACATGGGATCTCGCCGAAGGCACCTCGAAGGTGGTCATCGGTCCGGAGACCGGGTGGCCCTACCCCCCGACAGGGCACATCTCGGGGATGGCATACAAGCAGCCGGGGTGGGTGTTCGTGTCGTCGATCGGCGAGGCGTCGGGCAGAGGGGTGCTCGACATGGAAAACCTGATCGCCGACACGAGCACGGGCAAGGTCTGCCGGATTGGCCGTCACCGGAGCTGGGGCAAGGAGAACACCCACCTCGCCGAGCCGTACTGGGCCGAGCCGCACACCGTGCCCAGCCCCAGCGGCACGCGCGCCGTGTTCGGGAGCGACTGGGGCAACGGGGATACCGTCGACGCCTACGTGATCGAGCTGCCCAGCTACACGCCGTGATGACGGGGACGCGACGGGTCGCGCTGGCCTGCCGGAGGTGCTCCCGGTCCTGCCGCCGCTGCCGATCGCGCCCCCGCTCCCGCCGCCACCGGCGCACGAGTCCGAGGGTGAGAAATCCCAGCCGCGCAAGGCAATGAAGACGCCGGAGGGATGTGCAGCGTCGAGCCGGCCGTTCGCCCTTGTCTTGCGCGTCGCGACCGACATTCTACGCGCCCATGTCCGCCACGCCCGAGCCCGCTCCGCCCCTGGTCCTCGTCGCCGCCGCCGTCATCATCGAGCGCGGCCGCGTCCTGCTCACGCAGCGCAAGGCGGGCGCGCACCTCGAGGGCGCGTGGGAGTTCCCCGGCGGCAAGGTCGAGGCCGACGAGGATCCGCGGGACGCCCTGATCCGCGAGCTGCGCGAGGAGATCGGCGTCGAGGCCCAGGTCGGCGACATCGTCGAGGTGACCTACCACCGCTATCCGAAGAAGCCGGTGCTCCTCCTCTTCTACGCCGCGGCCCTCGCCGAGGGCTCGCCCGCGCCCGCCGCGCTCGACGTCGCCGCCGTGCGCTGGGCCGAGGCGGCCGAGCTCCGGGACGAGCTCTTCCCGCCCGCCGACGTCGCGGTGCTCGCCAAGGTGCGCGCGCGGCTCGCGGCGACGTAGCCCGTCGTGGAACGATGTCTCCCGCCTGAGAGCTGGTACACGGCGCTCCGCGAGGCTCGGGTAGCCTCCGGGATGAGGGGGCAGCGAGCCCCGCCGTGGGGGGCTCACAAGGCGGGGGAGCACGCCTCGCCGCGGACGTCGCCGATGAGGCTCGCGAGCCGCTGGGCGGGCAGCTCGCCGACGGCGCGCTCCACCTCCTGCCCGGCGGCGTCGACGCTGAGGAACGTCGGCACGAAGCGCACGCCGTAGCGGGCGGCGAGGGCCCGCCCGCGCGGATCGTCGACCTGGATGCGCAGGACGGTGCCGGCCTCCTTGGCGCAGCGCGCCTCGAGCTCGGTCACGAGCGGCGCCATGCGCTCGCACACCGCGCAGTGCGCGCTCTCGAACTCGAGCAGCCGAGGCATCCCCTCGGGCAGCGCGACGTCGTCCTGCGCCACCGCGCCCTCCGGGGCCGCGCACGCGCCGGCGGGGCCGCTCTCGCAGGGCGCGCCCGCGTCCACGGCCGCCGCGGGCGCCGGCGAGAGGGCGTCCAGACGGCCGTCAGCGACGGCGATCCCGGCGGCCACGAGCAGCGCCCCCGTCAGGCGCTGGAGGGCCGGCGTGGCCGGCATCAGGCGGCGCGCGAGCGCGACGGCCGCCGGCCCGACGAAGGCCGCGGCGACGAGCGGCGCGGCGAGGCCCGCGGCGTAAGCGCCGAGCTGGATCGCGCCGGTGAGCGGGCTCGCGCCCGCGCTGGCCGCGTAGGTCAACGCGGCGCCGAGCACCGGGCCGACGCACGGCGTCCACCCCGCCGCGAAGGCGATCCCGAAGAGCATGCCCCCCCAGAAGCCGCCCGCGCCCGGGAGGCGGGAGAGGAGCGGGCGCGCCTCGCGCTCGAGCCACGGGAGGCGCAGCACGCCCAGGAGCTTCGCGCCGAAGAGCGCCAGGAGCACGCCGGACGCGACGGTGAACGCGCGCCGGTGGGGCGCGAGGACCGCGGCGATCGCCGACGCGCCGGCGCCGAGCGCGACGAGCACGATCGCGAGGCCGATCGCGAAGCCGACACCGGCGAGGCGCACGCCGCGCTTCGCCGCCGCCGGGTCCGGACCGCCGAGCGCCCCGGCGCCGCCGAGGGCCGACAGGTAGACGGGGAGCATGGGGAGCACGCAGGGCGACGCGAACGTCAGGAGCCCCGCGCCGAAGAGCGCCAGCAATGAACCGATCGTCATGGGTCCTCGCGATCGACGGGATCAGCGCCCGAAGAGCGCCGGCGCGAGCGCCGCTGTGTCCACTTCAGCCACCGCGAGCACCGGCTGCTCCACGCTCCTCGCGCAGATCGCGTTGCCGAGCGGCCCTCGGGTGCACCCCACGCCGCGCCCCGCGAGCGCGCGCGCCGCCGTCGCGGCGCCGGACCCGGGCGGCGGCACGAACACCGTGAGCGGCTTGTCCCCGCTCGCGTACATGAGCGCTGCCGTGCGCGTGCCGCCGATCTGGCAGAGGCGCGCCCCGAGCAGCCGGGCGCCGGACACCGCCGGGACGGTCACCGCGTAGCCGAGCTTCCCCTCGAGCCACCCGGCGACGGCGCCCGGATCGGACGACTCGAAGTCGCACGGGCGCTCGCGCGCGAAGCCGCGCACGTGGTGGCTCACGAGCTCGTCGGCCATCGCCGCGCTCACGCCCCGGCTCGGGCTGCCGACGAGCAGCGCGGCGGCCGCCGCGGCCGCGGCGAGGGCGGCCGTGATCGCCCAGGGGCCGCGGCGCCGCGCGCGCGCGTTCCGAGCGGCGGCCTCCGCCCGATCGCGCAGGCGCTCCGGGACCTCCCCGTCCGCCTTCGCGACGAGCGCGCGCCGCACGCCGCCGAGGACCTCCGCTGCGCGCCGGCAGGGCGCGCAGCCGGCGACGTGCGCCTCGATCCGCGCCGCGTCTTCGGGCGTCACCTCGCCGTCGTGCCACGCCGAAATGTTCTCGAACCACTCGCGGTTGCACCCTGCCATGACGTCTCCTCGCATCGTTCGGAGAGGCCCTCGACGAGCGCGAGCCGCGCCCTCGAGAGCCGTGATCGCACCGTGCCCACCGGGCACGCCTGGAGATCGGCGATCTCCTCGTAGGAGAGCTCCTCGACCTCCCGCAGGAGCAGCGCCTCGCGCCACTCCGGGGGCAGGCGCGCGAGCGCGCGCTCGACCTCGTCGGCGAAGCCGCGCTCGACGAGCTCCGCCTCCAGATTGCCCTGCGGCTCCGGCACCGACTCGGCTCCCCGGCCGCCCTCGATCACCTCGAGGCGCTGCCGCGCGCCGCGCGTCGTGTTGAGCAGCATCGACCGCTCGATGCGGAGCAGCCACGCGCGCATGCGCCCCTCGTCGCGCAGGTCGGCGTGCCGCTCGATCGCGCGCACGATCGTCGCCTGCGCCAGATCCTCGGCGTCCTGCTCCGAGCGCGTCAGGCGGCGCGCCGCCCGCAGGAGGCACGGGAGCTCGGCGAGGAGCCGATCGAGGAACGAGGTGTGGGGAGACGTGCGCATGGGCCGGGCCGGGAGGAGGAAGGCTGACGCCGCCTCGTTTCCCGGACACTTCCAGGACACGGCGAGCCCATCGAAAAGTTCCTGGCCGCGCGGGAGCTCGGCGGCGCCCCGACCCCCGTTGATGGTCGCGGGCGGCGCGGGGGGACGGAGTGCGGCCCTTCCGTCATGTGGGGCGAGTTACCGCGTGCGATCTGCCCATCCGCCACCCCCGCGCGCATCAGGTTGTGACGAGGGTCCACCCGATGCGCGCCCTCATGCTCCGGGAGCACGAGGCTCCGAGTGCGGTTTGGCCCTACGGCGTCCTGCCCCCACGCGGATCGGCGAGCCCGTCCTTACAACCACGCGAGGCCAAGGTGGACTCGCGAGAGCTCTGCCGTCACCGCTTCGGACGTCACCAACATGCCGGTCACCGCGCGGCATGTCGCTGAGTAGTACAAGCTCTCCGCGGCTTACACGCCCCTGTAGTGAATGTCCCTCCGGTGGGTTCGTGGTGTCCACCGAGCGCCAGGTGAGCTACATTTCCCTTATGAACGCGGTGACCCGAGCGCTCCTCGCCGCTAGGGATGCGATGCGGCTCGACCAGGCGAGCTTCGCCGCGCTCCTCGATATGGACCTCTCCGAGGTGCAGGCGTGGGAGGCCGGGACGCGGAACGCACGATCGAGCGCCCTCGTGCGCTGCGCGCGTTCTCTCGCGCTCACGGTGGAGGAGGTGCTCGCCGGCGACGTTCATCACGCGTCTGTGCCCAGCCTCTTCTTACGGGCGACCGGGCACGGGGGCCGGCTCAGCGACTTGCTAGAGTTTTCCCCGGATCTGGCGCTGTTCGTCGAAGTGGCCCGAGCCCTCGATCGCCTTCGGGTCGATGCGGGCGTGCTTGTTCCGCCTCTGCCGGCGCCGCCTGTGGATGCGCGGTGGGGCACGGGCGCAGCACCCTACCGCGCTGACGAGCTGGCCACCTGGCTGCGGGCGCAGCTCGACATCACCACGGCAGCTATCCCCTCGATGCGCGCCATCTACGAGCGCCTGGGCATCGGCATCGTCTGGGCGCGGCAGGAGGAGATGTCCCCGTCCGTGGACGGCGCCTCGCTGCGCGTGCCACGGCCCACGGTGCTCGTCCACCTGGTCGAGGGCTCGTCGTGCTGGTGGCGCACGCGGATGACGCTGGCGCACGAGCTCTGCCATGTGCTCTGCGATTTCACCGACGAGCGCCGCAACCTGGCGCTCGTCAGCCCGGCGAGTACCGGCGACGCGGAGGCGGCGGCGGGCAGCCGGGCGGCGGGTGCGCGTACCCTTCGCCTGTTCCAAGATTTCGCCTGGATCGAACAACGCGCGAGCGCGTTCGCCTCGCACTTCCTTGTGCCGGACCACGCGCTTCGCGACGTGCTCTCCGGGCGAAACCCCGTCGCGGAGGACTCGGTCACCATGGTGTGCACGGCCTTCGGTGTCGGACGCATCACGGCCGTGTCGCGTATCAAGCACGTGTTCGGGCTCAGCGAGTCTCTCCGGCTCGAGATGCTGCGCAGACCCCACGAGGAGCGGCACGCCAGCACACACCCCGATCTAGCACCTACGCGTTGTGGCCTTCGCGCAGGCGTCCTTCTCGACGAAGTGGCCTCCGGTCTCGCGCAGGGTCGCATCGATCGAGTGGAGGCGCACCGCGTGCTCGGCCTCGCCCTCCACGAGCCGCTGCCCGAGCATCCTGAGCTCTCCGCGTCGCTGCGCGCCCCGCTGCGCTCGGTGAGCGACGACGTGCGTGACATCGTCCGCGTGGCGCTCGCGCGTGCCGGGGCCTCTGGCCTGCGCCCAGGGGAGGTCCGTCGGGGCGACGCTGGGTGGTGCGTGGCTGTTGTCGACGCCACGGGGCGTGCCGTGCGGGAGCACGTCCTCTCGTTCGATCTCGCCGCCGAGCGCGCCAAGCTCTCGGCATGAGCGCGGACGCGCGGAAGCTCGCCCAGCGCTGGCACCGTCTTCAGAAGACGCGCGAATCGTGCGTGGCCGCCTGCCGCGCCATAGCCGACGCCCGGCACGGTGGCGAAGGCGAAGAGCAGGAGACGTACCCCGCGCTCGGTGGCGAGCTGCTCGATACGTCGCTTCCAGAGAGCTTCGACGTGCTTGCGGCCCGCGTGAGGTTTGGTGAGCTTGCGATCGTGACCGTGAACGGTCCAAACTGGATGGCTCTGGCACGAGATCGGCAGATGCTCTCGCCCTACGGCGATCTCGGCGACGGCCTGCACGCAGTTGTGATCATCGCCGTCATCGGCAGCTTCTTCGTTGTTCTCGACCCGTACTTTCCGACGAAGCACCAACCCCTGCAGGTGTTGCGCGACGACTTCGCCACTGCGTGGAGCGGCGAGGTGGAGTTCTTCAGCCCTGAAGGCTGAGCTGCTATGGCTACGCGCCTCGTTCGGGGGTTCTTTGTCGATTGGCCACATGCTGGTCGCATCAAGAAGAGTTTACTCGGTCTCAGTGTGATCGTGAGCATGCAAACGTGCGACTCCCTGTATTCACGGTTGAACACTGCCTTCGAGCCTGGGGTGGTTCGAACAACGTGCTCGATGTTCTAGCGATGAGGGGCCCGTCGGCCGCGAAGGGCGCGCCGCCGTGCTGCTTGTACGTCATCGACGAGAGCGATGCCTCGCGGCACTCGACCGGATCGAATATTCGTGGCCGAAAGACGGCGACCCGCAGGCCGACCCGCCGCCCTCAGCCGGCGATGCCGGCCCGCCTGGCGGAGAAGGGCGACAGATCCACCGGCGGCTCCTCTCCGGCGATCAGCGCCGCCACGATCTTCGCGGTCACCGGGGCGAGCAGGACGCCGTTTCGGAAGTGCCCTGTCGCGAAGATCAGATTCGCGATCTCCCCCTCGCCGAGGATCGGCAGCGCGTCCTTCGGGTGGGGCCGGAGGCCGGCCCACGTCCTGCCGATCGGCGCGTCGCCGAGCGCGGGCATGAGCCGGAGCGCCGCGGTCAGGAGGTCGCGCACGGCGCGCGACGTCACCGCGGTGACGTAGCCGGCGAACTCCGTGGTCGCGCCGACGAGCACGCGCCCGTCGTCGCGCGGCGACAGGTAGCAGCCGGGGCCGTAGACGACCTGCGAGAGCACCGGCGTCGCCGGCGTGAGCTCGACGATCTGCCCGCGCGCCGGGCGCACCGCCGAGGGCGCGAGGCCCGACGCCTCGAGCAGGGACGACCAGCTCCCGGCGGCGAGCACCGTCCAGCCCGCCTCGACCTTCGTGCCGTCCTCGAGCTGCGCGCCGCGCGCGTGCTCCCGCTCGACCACGATGCGCCGGACGGTCGCCCCGGTGCTGAACCGCACGCCCGCGCGCTCCGCCGCGATGCGCAGCGCGCGCATGAGCGACGGCGGATCGATGCGCGCCTCGTCGGCGAGCCACGCGCCGCCGGCGACCTCGTCGCAGAGCGCCGGCGCGTGCGCGCGGGCCCCGTCGCCGTCGCAGATCTCCACGGCGAGGCCGGCTTCCCGCTGCCACGCGAGCTCGCGCGCGATCTCTTCGCGTCCTTCCGCGGTGAACGCCACGCGGAGGGCGCCGCTCTGCCGGTACCCGACGTCGATCCCCGTCGCGTCGACGAGCGACCCGGCGAGCTCCGCGTACAGGGCGCGGCTCGCGAGGCAGAGCCGCGCGAGGGGGCCGTCGCCCGCGGCCTCGAGCTGGGGGCCGATGATCCCCGCCGCCGCCCACGAAGCGCCCTCGCCCTGGTTGCGCTCGAGGACGCGGACAGACAGCCCGCGCCGCGCCAGGGCCAGCGCCGAGGCGCACCCGGCCACGCCGCCGCCGATCACCACCACGTCGCTCATCGGCGCGTGCATAGCACGCCGGGCGCCGAGGGGGGCTTTGCGCGGGAGCGCTGCGGGGGCTGGCGCGCGCCGGGAGGAGCGACGCGACGCATTGCCCGTTCACCTCGTCCGCGGCTTCCGTGAGAAGAGGCCGGCCCCGGCCAGCGGCTGCTGTTGCCGCGCGTGGAAGAGGCGCAGCAGCCAGAGGTCACCGTCGGGGCCGGAGGCGTCCACGAGATACCAGATGACGTAGGGGAGCTTGCGCAGGAGGAGCCTGCGGACGACGGCGCGGTCCTCGTCGTCCTTTGCCTCGGCGGGACCGATCCCGGGGAAGCGGGCGAGGAGCTCGATGGCCTCGTCGAGGCCGGTCCGCAGGCGCTCAACCTGCTCGATCCCGCGGTTCTCGTCGAGCCAGCGCACCTGATCGCGGAGGTCGCGGGCGAACTCCCGGCGGAAGCGGACGCGGCGGCCCACGCGGCGCCCTGGCCTAGCGGGCGCCGCGACGAGGGGCGTCACGGAGCGCCTCGTCGAAGATGGAGTCGATCTCCTGGCGCGCGGCCTCGTCGTGGTCTCCCGCTTTCATCCGCTCCCAGACCGCCCAGACCTGGGCTCGCTGCCACTCCTCGGCCCGGCTGAGCTGCTCCGCGTCGTCGATCTCCTGGACGCGCTCGCTGAGGAGCGCGCGGATCGCGGGCGAGAGCTTGAGGCCGCGCTTCTTCGCCTCGGCCTGGACCCGCTCCCGGAGCTCGGCCGGGAGCACCACGCTGACGGGTCCGCTGTCCTCGTCCGGGCCTCGTCCCGCCGGACCGCGTTCCTCATCCCGGCCACGCTTCGCCGTTCCCGTCCCTCTCATCGGTGCTCCTCGCGGAGACAGGATAGTGAAATCCACTATAGCGTGCAACCGGGCGGTCCGGCCGCTGCTGGGGAGACGTCGGAGATCTCTGAAGAGCGCCGAGCGCTGGCCAGCTCCGTCGGCCAGTGATGGCCGGACTTCCGCTCCGCGCCAGGGTTGGGTCGGCGCGGGTGAGCATGGATCTATCGCCCCAGGCCTTCGCCCACGCGTTCCGGCACTCGTCGGCACCGGAAGGGAATGGGAGAGGCGCTGCCGGCTGCCGGCAGGGGTGAGGGGAAGGGCAGCGGAGACCCGGCAGATCGGCGCGAGGCGATTCCCATCGCTCGCGGGGCGTCTCGACGTCCTCACGGCACGATCGTCGAGGGATCGCTCGTCCCGGAGCTGGCCGAGGTTGAAGTCGGGACTGACGAGGAGCAGTACGATGCTCGACCGATCCAAGTGCTCATCGATGGCTTTTCTCCGATCGTCGCGCGCTCCGATTCGGCGATGGTGCCATTAGATGGGGCTCCCATCCTCCGGGACGAGGGTGAAGAGCTCCTTCCTGCGGGATTCCTGCCCAGCCGCGTGGCTACGCCCGAGCCGCCGGCTTTACCGTGCACGAGCACCTCGAGCGAGCGCGCTTGTCGGCTGGTAGCAAGTCGCCCCGTCTACGCGAGGACGTTCCAGAAATTAGGACCTCGACGCGCCCATGCTCGCCCGTGCTCTGGAGCGGTACAAGCGCGCGGGGCCTGCTACGGCGATTCCCCTCCACCGGTTTTCTCGGCTGTCGCAGCAGCCCTGGTCGCTGTGGTCTCCTCGGGTGCTTCCTCGGGTGCTGTCGCTGCCTCGGTCGCAGCGCTCTTCGAAGCTTCCGTCTCCGTCGCCTTCGGTGCGGCCTCAGACGCCTTCGGCGCCTTCGCCTTCGGCGCCTTGGCTGCCCCGGGCGCCTTGGCCGCCTCCGCCGGCTCCGTCGCCGCGCCCTCCGCCGCCTTCGCCACCGGCTCCGTCGCCGCGCCCTCCGCCGCCTTCGCCGGGGCCGCCTTCGCCTTCTTCTCCTTCGCGGCCTTCGCCTCGAGCGCGCCCGCCGCGATCGGCTCGCGCTTTCCGTGGCCGACCGCGCGCGGATCGCCGTACGGGAACGCCGCGCTGCCGCTCGCGTCGATCGGCTTGCGCGGGGCCTCCGGATCCGTCGCCGGGCTCGGCGGCGGCGCGATCGGCCGCGGCGCGCGCAGCCGGTCGCCAGGGCCGGCCTGGGTCCACACCTGCACGTCGCCGAGCACGCGCGTCCTGTTCGCCATCCGCCGCTGGCCCCGCGCGCCGAGCAGCTTCTCCACGAACGTCGGGGGCGACGTCGCGCCAGGCTCCCCCTTCACCCAGCACGTGTAGTCGCCGATGCCGGTGCCCCGGAACGCCTCGCGGCAGACCGCTATCCCGAGCTCGGCCGCGATCTCGCTGAGGAGACGACCCGGCGCGGCCTCGACCGTCCTGTGCTCGTTGACGAAGGTGACCTTGGGCATCGGTGGGCAGGCAGCGTCCTGCTCCCCTGCCGCGAGCGCGTCAAGAAGCGCGGCGCGCGTCCCTCGCGTCCCTCACGCGGTGGAGCACCCGCGCGATGCCGAACAGGTTCCAGCCCGCGAAGCCCACGAACAGCGCCACGAGCGCGACCGCCCAGCGCGACGCGCGCGGCGAGCTGCCGTCGATGAGCAGCCAGGCGTCGTCCGTCACGGCCATCCCCGCCTGCTCCTCCACCTCGGCGGCCAGCCGCGCGTGCCGGATGCCCGCGCTCTTGAACGGCACGAGCCGCCCCGCGAACGTGCTCGGCGGGACGAAGCGCGGGCCCTCGAAGCCCTCCGGCACCCGGATCTCCACCCACAGCCCCGGGTTGCCCGCCACCGGCGCCAGCCGGAACGAGTCGCCCTCCGCGGCGCGCCCGTACCGGATCGCGCCGCGCGTCCCGAGCAGGCCGGCGGCCCGCACGTAACGGTTCGCGAGGTCCGCCTGCGGCCGCAGCGACGCGAGCTCTCCCACGTCCGCCGGCTGGCCCGGCGACAGCGCGTAACGCGCCTCCCCGAGGAGCGCGACGGCCATCCACAGCGCGGCGATCGCGGTCGCCGCCATCAGCGCCACCGTGACCGTGCGCTCCTGCTTCGGCGGCGACGGCAGCGCGAGCAGCTCCGGATCGGGCCCCGCCACGTCGAGGCCATCGCCGCCCGGGCCGCGCGGGCCGGACGTCATGGATTCCAGGGTCGAGGTCGGGTCGGTGGGCACGCTTCATCGAGTATATAGCCCGAGCGCCGGCCGCGGTGCACCGCCGTCTCGCCGGTCCTCGGACGAGGGGAGGAGCGGGCTCGGGCGTGGCCGACCTGGGCGCGCAGGACATGGGCGAGCGACACGCTCCCTTCGTGCGTACGCGGGCTCAGCACCAGCACACCGGGTTGCCCGTGGCCACCGAGGCCTCGAAGACCCGGCGCAGGGAGCCGAGGATCTGCTCGAAATCGGCGATGCCCAGCGCGCGCTGCGCCACGTGGGAAGATGCCTTCGTACTGCGGAATGAAGTCATAGAGCTCATGGCCGGTCTCGGAATCGACAAGGAAGGCCGAGCGGACGGAGGCGACGCGCTCGGCGAACCGCGCGAGCTCTCCCAGCGCGCGCGCGCTGGCTTCGGCCGGCATCATGCCGCCGTTCACCGCCGGCAGCTCGGCCTGAAGCGTCGGGAAGTGCTGCCAGCCGATCCGATCGAGCGCCGCCTGGAACGCCCTGAGACCTGCCCAGTTCGAGATCCACTCGGAGGCGAGCCACATGCGTGGGTGCGGGCAGCAGTCCTCCATCCATGCATAGAACGCGTCGTGCGCGTCCTGACGCTCCTCGGGGAGCGTCAGGCAGAGCTGCCCCTCTTCATCGAACGCCACGTGCTCCGCGTGCGGGGGCGGCGTCCGCGTCGTCCCGTCGAGCCAACATCTGCACATCACGGTCGCGTCCAGGCCCATTCGTGCGCCTCTTGCGTAACTCGCAGCAGCCGGCGGGATCCCCGCCGCGCGAGCGTCCGTCGGCGGGGCGCCGAGTCTAGCCCGTGCCTTCGCCCATCAGGAACCGCGCGACGCGATCGCCGAGCCGGCGCCCGGATGCGCGCCGGGAGGCGGCGCGTGGCGGCACCCCCCATGCGCCCGTGTTCCTGCCGCCGGCCCGCGAGCCTCGTACCGCCCGCCTCCGGGCGACCGGTCGCGGCCCCGCCCACCGTCCTCGCGGGCCGCCCCTGAGCTCGCCGCGCGCTCGCCCGGCCGCGGTGCAGGGGGCCGCGTCACGCGCTTGCCCGCACGCGGCGCCTTGCCTAGCCTAGCCGCGATGCCCTCGAAGAACGACAGCTCCATCGTGTGCCCGTCGTGCGGCGCGAACAACGCCTCCGTGACGGCGAGCGGGCGCTGCATCGCGTGCGGCGCCAGGATGGGCTCGCTCGCGCCTTTCCGCGACTCCGAGCTCGACCGCCACCGCCGCTACCAGCAGGAGGGCTTCTCGATCCTCTGGTGCCTCATCGCCCTCGTCCTGCAGAGCGTGCTCACCGCGGCCCTCGTCGGCGGCCTCCCCATGATCGTGCAGCAGCTCGATTTCGAGGGGTCGAACGGGATGATCGTCGCCATCCCCGTCTGGTTCATCGGCGGCGTCCTCCTCGGCATGATCTCGCCCGGAAAGACGTTCCTCGAGCCGGTCGTCGCGTCGTTCCTCGTCGCGATCCCGACCGTCTTCTACCTCCTGCACAGCCAGACCGTCCGGACGATGCCGCTGTTCATGTACGTGATCATGGCGCTCATCGGCGTGCTCTTCACGCTGATCGGCTCCTACCTCGGCGAGCGCATCCAGATGGGCCCGCCCGCGAAGCCGGCCGACTGAGGGCGCCCAGCGTGACGACGAGGCCCGGCGCGACGGGCAGCGCAGGGGCGGCCGGCGCAGCAGGGGCGGCGAAGGCGGCAGGGGCGGCGGGCGCAGCAGGGACGGCCGTCCGGCGGATCGCTGCAGTGAAGCGGATCGCCGCGGCGCTCGCCGCCGTCGCCATGGTCCAGCTGGCGCCCGGGTGCGGCCGATCGGCCGAGCAGCAGGAGGCGGACGCGCTCCTGCATGCGATCGACGTCCTCCGCGACGCCCCGAGCGAGCCGCGCGAAGCGCGCGAGGCGCTGCTCGCGGAGCTCGAGCGCCAGCCCGCATCGACGCCGCCCGCCGCGAGCGCCAAGGACACGTGCGCGCGGGCCTACCGCCTGCTGCTCGACGCGACGGCCGCGGAGGCGCGCGTCCGCGCCCTGCTCGAGGCGCCCGACGGGGACGCCGGGCCCGGCGCGCTGGCGGATCTCGTCGCCGCGGACGCCAAGGTCAAGGAGAGCGCCGAGGTCATGCCGAGGTGCGCCGAGGCGCTCGCGATCCTCCGCCGCTCGGGCCGGCGCGGGATGTGACGGCCCGCGTCGTCCGCGCCCGCATCGTCCGCGCCCGCGCCGGCGGCGTCCGCGCCGGCCGTGGCGCCCGCGCCGCGCGCCCCCGGGGAGGGGCGCCGGCCGCGCCCGCGCCCCGCGTCGCGCGGCGTTGAAGAGGGCAAGGGGATCCGCGCTCGCGGTCCCCTGTGCTAAGACCCGCCCTGCCATGTTCGACACGCTGACACGGGGCTTTCGTCAGGCCAGAAACCGCCTCGCCGGGCTCACGGAGCTCACCGCGGGCAACGTCGACGCCGCGCTCCGCGAGGTAAGGCTCAGCCTGCTCGAGGCCGACGTCGAGATCGGGGTGGTCAAGGCGTTCCTTGCCCGGGTCAAGGAGGCCGCGGTCGGCCGCACCCTGGAGACGCGCGTGAAGCACGCCGGCGAGGTCCACCAGGTCTCGGCGAGCGACCACTTCATCAAGATCTGCCACGACGAGCTCGAGGCGATGATGACCCACGAGGGCGACGAGATCGCCTGGGCCGACGGCGGGCCCACGGGCATCATGATGGTCGGCCTCCAGGGCTCCGGGAAGACGACGAGCTGCGCGAAGCTCTCGCGCTACCTCGAGAAGCAGGGGAAGAAGCCGCTGCTCGTCGCGGCCGACATGCAGCGCCCCGCGGCCGTCGAGCAGCTCAAGGTCCTCGGCGAGTCGCTCAAGATCCCCGTGTTCAACGTGCCGGGCGAGTCGCCGGTCGCCATCTGCGCCGCGGCCCGCGGCGAGGCGAAGCGGCTCGGCCGCGACGTCATCATCTACGACACCGCCGGCCGCCTCGCGATCGACGAGCCGCTCATGCAGGAGCTCGCGCAGATCAAGGACGCGACCAAGCCGGAGAACATCTTCCTCGTGGTCGACGCGATGATCGGCCAGGACGCCGTGAAGACGGCGCGCGGCTTCAACGAGCGGCTGTCGATCGGCGGCGTCGTGCTGACGAAGCTCGACGGCGACGCCCGCGGCGGCGCGGCGCTCAGCATCAAGGAGGTGACGGGCGCGCCCGTCCTCTTCACCGGCATCGGCGAGACGACGGACAAGTTCGAGCCGTTCCGCGCCGACGGCATGGCGAGCCGCATCCTCGGCATGGGCGACGTCGTCGGCCTCATGCAGGACTTCGAGGAGGTCGTCGACCAGAAGAAGGCCGAGAAGGACGCCGCGCGGATGCTCCAGGGCGACTTCACGCTCGAGGACTTCCTCGATCAGGTGCGGATGATCCAGAAGATGGGATCGCTGAAGGATCTCGTCGACAAGCTGCCCCTCGGCGGCATGTTCCCGGGCGGCCTGCCCCAGGACGTGAACCTCGACGACCGGGAGCTCGTCCGCATCGAGGCGATCATCCAGTCGATGACCCGCCTCGAGAAGAGCGACCCGTACGCGCTGGTCCGCGAGCCGAAGCGGGTGGAGCGCATCGCGAAGGGCTCGGGCTCGAAGCCCGAGGCGGTGAGCGAGCTCGTCCAGAAGTTCCTGTTCATGCGCCAGATGATGAGTGGCCTCGGCCAGAACATGGGCCTCATGGGCAAGATCCCCGGCATGAAGCAGATGGCCATGGCCAAGAACATGCGGGAGATGCAGAAGCAGATGATGGCCGGCGGCGGCATGCCCGGGATGGGGATGCCGGGCATGGGCTTCCCGGGGATGGGCTTCCCGGGGATGGGGATGCCCGGGATGGGGATGCCGGGCATGGGCGGCTTCCCGGGCGCCGGCGCCGGGGGCCCGAACATGACGAAGATGAAGACGCTCAGCGCCTCCGAGCGCAACGCGAAGAAGGCGCAGCGCAAGCGCGAGCGCGACGCCCGCAAGAAGGGGCGCAAGTAGCGGCGGCCGCGTGCGGGGGCCCTGCTGCCGGCGGCGCTCGTTCGACGATGCGCACGATGCGCACGACGCGCGCGCGGTCGCGCGGGCCCTGGTGATGGTCGGCGCGGTCGCTGCAGCGGCGTCGTGCTCCAGGGGTGGCGGGGGTGAGCAGGGGGCCGCGCCTGCCGGGTCGGCCGGCCGGGCGCCGGCGGCGTCCGCGGGCGTGGGCGCTGGCCGTGGCGCGGATGCGGAGGCGCGGAGGCAGCTCGCCTCCGTGAAAGAGCTCGCGGTGCGCAAGCTCGCGCCTGGCGCGGCGATCGCGATCGACGGCCAGCTCGACGAGCCGGCGTGGCATGCGGCGGCGACGACAGGCCCGTTCGTCAACGTGGGCACGGGCCGCGAGGATCGGTCGCTGCCGACGCAGGGCGAGGCGCGGCTGCTCTGGGACGACGGGTTCCTCTACGTCGGATTCGACGTCAGCGACAGGACGATCACCGGCGGGTTCCCCGAGGGCGCGCGGGATCCGCACCTCTGGGAGCGGGATACCGTCGAGGTGATGATCGATCCGGACGGCGACGGGGACAACAAGGACTACTACGAGATCCAGATCAACCCTCAGAACCTCGTCTTCGACTCGCAGTTCGACGACTACAACGCTCCACGGGGCGGCCCGAGCGGGCCTTTCGGCCATGAGGAGTGGAGCGCGGGGCTCGCGAGCGCGGTCGCGCTGCGGGGGACGCTCGACGACGGCTCGGACGAGGACCGGGGGTATGTGGTCGAGGCGAAGATCCCGTGGAGCTCGTTCACGAAGGCGAAGGCCGCGCCGCCGGCGCCGGGGGACGCGTGGCGGATGAACTTCTACGCCATGCAGAACAACGGCGGGGCGGCGTGGTCGCCCATCCTGGGGGAGGGGAACTTCCACAGGGCGCGGCGCTTCGGGCGGGTCCGGTTCGTCGCGATCGCAGTCGACTGACGTCGCGACGTCGAGCGAGCCCTCAGCGCACGGGTGGGTTACCGGAGTCGCGGAGGCTCTCGGCTCCTCGTGCGATCGGCGCCGGCGCGCGAGCTCAGATCCGGGCCGTGTGGCTCGCCGTCGGGCGTGACGCGCCCTGCTGCGTGCCCGCCAGGGCGGCGTCACCCATCGTGCCCGCCGTGGCGGTCGAGCGGGTCGCCGGCTCGATCGCTCGCTGGACCCGGATCCTGTTGTGCACGTCCTCGACGCCCCGCACGCCCTCGGCGGCGAGCTCGATGATGCGCTTGTGGTAGCGCTCGGGCACTGTGCCATCGAGGATGACCTCGTTGTTCTCCACCTGGACCGTGACGTCGCTCACGTCGATGTCCCCGCGCTCCGCGAGCATCTCGCAGATGTCCTCCTGGATGCGCGCGTCGGAGCGCTTGTAGCCCTTCGGTCCGCGGCCGAACGCTCTGCGCACGCGGTCTCCGATCTCGCCGAGCGCGTGGCCGACGCCCTCGAGCGCCGAGCGGCCGGATTCGCGGAGATCGTGGTTCTCACCGCGGTACGCGCCGTCGTGCCAGGCCGCATCGGGACCGTAATCGGGGCTCACGACGCGGGTCATGCCGAGGTAATAGGCGCCGCCGAGATTGAAGTTGTATGCGCTGCCCATGGCGGGAAGGGGATTGCCGCCGAAGCTGCGGCTGTGCTCGCGGCCGCCGACGTAATCGCCGCCGCGGCCGTCGTGGGGCCAGCCGCGCTCCTGGTCACCGGGACGACTGTCGCTGTTGGCGAAGCGACCGTCGCCGAGAGCGCGGCCCATGGGGTCGCGGTGCGTCGTGGGCCCAACCATGCGAGCGTGCTCGCGGCCCCGATCGCGGTCGTCGCGCAGAGCGGCCCCGTGATCGTAGATCGGGCCCGCGCTGCGGCGCTCGTCGCGAGGATAGCCGCGCTCGGTGAAATGGCCCCGGTCGTCCCTGTAGCGCCGATCCCAGCCGTGCTCATTTCGTCCGTAGCCTGTGTCCCTGTCGAATCGATCTCGCATCCTGCGCCTCCTTTCTTCCTTGCGAGCACTGCCTTCAACACGCCTCCGCCGCGCGACAGCGCTGCGCGACAGATCGCGCCAGCCTGGTCGCGTGGATCGCGAAGATGGGTCGCGTGGGCGCCCTCTGCCACCGGGGAGAACCCTTCGTCTCGCGCCCGGGCGATCCCGAAAATGACGATTCATCGGATCAGCACAGAAGAGCTTGCCTTGAGCGCCTTTCCGCCTCTCGTCGCAGAACACGGCACACCCGCCCTCCCCATCGGGGCTGGGGTGGCGCCGCGCCCCCTGGGGGCCCGGACCATCCGTCACGGGCCCAGCAAAGCCGGCCCATGCCCCGCCGGCTGCGCTAAGCTCCGCGCCCTGTGCCCGTCCTCACCGCTCACGATCTCCACAAATCCTTCGGTCCCCAGACGATCCTCGACGGCGTCTCGGTCAACATCCGCACCGGCGAGCGCGTGGGCCTGGTCGGCGTCAACGGCTCCGGCAAGAGCACGCTCGCCCGCATCCTCGCCGGGGTCGAGCAGGCCGACAGCGGCACCATCGCGCGCCGCCGCGGCGCCGAGATCGGCGTCCTCTCGCAGGATCCGGTCTTCGAGCCGACCGACACCGCGCGCGACGTGGTGCTCGCCGGGCTCTCCGCGTGGCACGCCGCCAAGGCCCGCCACGACGAGGTGAGCCGGGCGCTCGCGGCCGGCTCGGGGGATGCCGAGGCGCTCCTCGCCGAGCAGGCCGAGGCCGGGGCCGACGTCGAGCGGCTCGGCGGGTGGGACATGATGCACCAGGTCGACGCCATCATCGGCCACGTCGGCGTCACCCGGCCCGACGCGCCCATGAGCGTGCTCAGCGGCGGCGATCGCAGACGCGTCGCGCTCGCCCGCCTGCTCGTGTCGCGGCCCGCCCTCGCCGTGCTGGACGAGCCCAGCAATCACCTCGACGTCGAGACCGTCGAGTGGCTCGAGCGCTACCTCGTCGAGGAGCACCCCGGCGCGCTTCTCCTCATCACCCACGATCGCTACCTGCTCGACCGCGTCGCGGAGCGCACGCTCGAGATCGACAAGGGCAAGGTCTACAGCTACGACGGCGGCTACGAGGAGTACCTCGAGCAGAAGGCCGAGCGCCTCGCGCTCGAGGCGCGCACCGAGTCGAACCGGCAGAACTTCCTGCGCACCGAGCTCGAGTGGCTCCGGCGGCAGCCGAAGGCGCGCACCGGAAAGCAGAAGGCCCGCATCCAGCGCGCCGAGACGACCAAGAGCGCGCCGCCGCCCAAGGCGGAGCGGACCGCGCAGCTCTCGGTGGAGTCGGTGCGCACCGGCAAGACCATCCTCGAGCTGAAGAAGCTCGGCCTCTCGCTCGACGGCAAATGGCTCGTGCGCGGCCTCGACTTCACCCTGACCAAGGGCGAGCGCGTCGGCGTCGTCGGCCGCAACGGCACGGGCAAGACCACGATGCTCCGCGCGATCCTCGGCCAGCTCGGCGCCGAAGGCGACGGCGCGGCCGCCGAGGGGCCCCGCATGGAAGGCGAGGTCGTGCTCGGAAAGAACTCGAGCGTCGCCTACTTCGACCAGCACAGGAGCGGGCTCGACCTCGACAAATCGATCTTCGAGAACATCGCGGGCTCGCACACGCGCGTCGAGGTCGGCGGCCGATCCATGGACGTGCGCAGCTACCTGGAGCGGTTCCTGTTCGATCCGAACAAGGCGCGGCAGCCGGTGGGCTCGCTCTCCGGCGGCGAGCGGGCGCGGGTCGCCCTGGCGAAGATGCTCACCCAGAGCGTCAACGTGATCATCCTCGACGAGCCCACGAACGATCTCGACGTGATGACCCTCGCCGCGCTCGAGGAGATGCTCATCGAGCTCGACGGCTCGGCGCTCGTCGTGACCCACGACCGCTGGTTCCTGAACCGGGTGGCGACCTCGATCCTCGCGTTCGAGGGCGACGGCCGGGTCGTGCGGTACGCGGGCAACTACGACGCCTACCGCGAGCAGCGCGCGAACGCCGCGCTCGAGACGGAGGCCGAGGCGCGGGCCGCGAAGGCCCAGGCGGCGGAGGCCCGGCCGGCGGCGGCGCCGGCGAAGGCCGCCGCGCGGGCCGGCGACAAGCCGAAGCTCACGTTCGCGGAGCGGACGGAGCTCGACGGCATCGTGGGGCGGATCGACGCGGCCGAGCAGAAGGTCGCCGAGCTCGAGGTGAAGCTCGCCGACCCGGCGCTCTACGCGAGCCGCGGCGCGGACGTGGCGGGGCTGCTCTCGGAGCTCGAGCGCGCCAAGCAGGAGGCGGCGCGCCTGGTCAGCCGCTGGGAGGAGCTCGAGACGAAGCGCGAGGCCGCCGGCAAGGCCTGACCGGGCGCGACGGAGCGCGAGGCCAGCGGCAATCGGTGCAGGGGGCGCAGGGGGCGCAGGGGCGCACTGTCTCGCACGACGACCTTGTCGGCGCGGCGCCGCCCGGCGACCATGGCCTCATGATGACCGTGTTCGAGGTGCACCTCGCCGAGGGATCCGACGGCGCCGGCCTGCTCAGCGACGAGGTCCTGAGCGAGACAGGCGCGCAGGTGATGACGCTCCAGGAAGCAGCGCTGGTCGGCTTCCAGGGCCTCCAGGCGCTCGACGGCACCGGCAACGTCCGGCTCATCGCCGTGCGCGCGCGTGACGCCGCCTGGATCCACCGCTGCCTGGAGACCCACGGGGCCGTCGCCGGGTTCCGGGCTCACCAGGTCGACTGAGCCACATCGCCCCCGCTGCTCGACCGACCCTCCGCGCCGCCCTGGCGCGGCGTCCCCCCGCGCGCGCCTTGTCCGGAATGCCGTGGATGCCAGTCCGGCCGCCAGGCGCAGAGAACCATGAAGGCCCGACAAGCCCGCTGAAGCAGGCGAAGCTCGCCTCTACGAACATTGATGAGATCTGGTGTCCCTGACAACTCCCCTCAGTTGTTGGCATCTTTCGTGGGAATTGAACAGGGAGACGGGGAGACGGGGAGATTCGTGGGATTTCACTCCTCGTCTCCACGCCTCCCTGTGAATTTTTCCGAATAATTCGAGGGGATGCCTCAGGTGTCCATCACCACGCACGGAGCGCCTCGCGCGCCATCTTCGCGCGTCCCTGGCCCGCATGAGGCTCGTTCTACTGTGTCTCGTATCACTAGAAAGTTGGTGTGTGGTTGCACTGTCTACCGACGATGGTAACAACACCGCATGTCTCACTCCTCTCTACGTAGTCATACGCTCCTGGCGTTGTTCGCGGTCTCCGCGTTCGCGCCGGGTTGCGGCTCGGAGCGGCCGCAAGCGGGCGATACCAGGCCGCCGGGCTCCGAGCCCGGTCAGGGGGCGCCCTTCGAGAACCCCGGCGGGATGTGGATGCCGGAGCAGATGCGGCAGCACAAGGACCAGCTCAAGGCGCTCGGGCTCGAGATCGATCCCGAGTCGCTCGCCGATCCCACGGCGTCCCCGCTCGGCGCGGTGGTGAGCCTGGGCGGCTGCTCGGCCTCGTTCGTCTCGCCCGATGGGCTCATCGCCACGAACCATCACTGTTCGACCAGGGCGCTCCAGTACAACTCCACCCCGGAGCAGGACCTCCTGACGAACGGCTACCTGGCGAAATCCCGCGCCGAGGAGCGATGGGCCGGCCCCACCGCGCGCGTGCTCGTGACCCGCGCCTTCCGCGACGTCACCGGCGAGGTGCGGCGCGGCATCGAGGCGATCCAGGGCGATCTCGAGCGCTACGAGGAGATCGAGAAGCGCAAGAAGCAGCTCGTGACCGCGTGCGAGGAGGGGCGCCCCGAGATCCGCTGCTCCATCGCCGAGTATTTCGGCGGTGGCCAGGTCTCGTTGATCGAGCAGCTGGAGATCAAGGACGTTCGCATCGTCTATGTCCCGCAGGAGGCGATCGGCAACTTCGGCGGGGACATCGACAACTGGCGCTGGCCGCGCCACACCGGCGATTTCGCCTTCTTCAGGGCCTATGTCGGCAAGGACAACCGGCCGGCCGCCCACGCCGAGGACAACGTGCCTTACCGGCCGGCGCATCACCTGAAGCTCGCGTCGTCGCCGCTCCGCCAGGGCGACCTGGTGATGGTCGCCGGCTACCCCGGCACGACGAACCGGCTCCGGACCGCGGCAGAGGTCGAGTCCGCGGTCTCATGGCTGTACCCGAAGCGGGTGTCGTTCTACGAGGAGTCGATCGCCCTCCTGGAGGAGCTCGGCAAGAACGACCCGGCCCTGCGGATCAAGGCGGAGCCGACCATCCAGGGCTACGCCAACTACCTGCTCAAGACGCGCGGCCTGCTCGACGGGCTGGTCCAGGGCGGCCTGGCCAAAGAGAAGGCCAAGCAGGAGGGCGACCTCAAGGCCTGGATCGACGCCGACCCGGAGCGCAAGGCGGCCTACGGCGGCGCGATCGAGCAGATCGCCGCGCTGCACGCCGGGCAGCGGGCGACGCGCGACCATGACGCGGCCGTGTCGGAGATCGTCTCGTCGGCGAGGCTCCTCGACGCCGCGGTCACCATCGTGCGCATGGCGGAGGAGCGGCCGAAGGCCGACGCCGAGCGCGAGGCCGAGTACCAGCAGCGCAACTGGGAGCGCCTCGAGCAGGCGCAGGCGTCGCTGCAGAAGTCGTACGACCGCGCGATCGATCGGAGCACCTTCAAGCTGGCCACGCGGCGCGCGCTGCAGCTCGATCCGAAGGACAGGCCCGCGCTGCTCGGGGCCCTCGCGGGCGGGCAGGCACAGACGGAGGCCGGCATCGCCGCGGCGATCGACGCGCTCTACGAGAAGACGGCGCTCGAGGACGCGGCGACCCGGATCCAGCTGCTCAAGACGGCGACGCTCGAGGAGCTCCAGGCGAGCCGGGATCCGATGATCCGCCTGGCGCTCGAGCTCGCGCCGGTCGACAAGGCCATCGAGGCGCGGGACAAGGCCTACGCCGGGGCGATGGCCCTCGTGAAGCCGCGCTTCGTCGAGGCGCTCCGCGCGCACCGGGGCGGCCTCCTGGCGCCCGACGCGAACGGCACGCTCCGCGTCACGTACGGCACCGTGCGGGGGTACCGCCCGGAGGCCGACAAGGCGGTGGTTCGCCCGTTCACCACGCTCAGCGAGGTCGTGAAGAAGAGCACCGGCGAGGCGCCGTTCAACACCCCGGCGACCCTGCTCGAGGCCGCGCGCGAGGAGCGGTTCGGCCCGTACGTGGACAAGGACCTCGGCGAGGTGCCGGTCTGCTTCCTGAGCGATCTCGACATCACGAACGGCAACTCCGGCTCTGCCACGCTGAACGCGCGCGGCGAGCTCGTGGGCCTCGCCTTCGACGGCAACTACGAGGCGATGGCGTCCGACTGGCTGTTCATGCCGTCGATCACCCGGACCATCCACGTCGATCACCGCTACATGGAGTGGGTGATGGACGCGGTGTCGGGCGCGGACGCCGTGCTGAGAGAGATGGGCGGCAAGCCGGCCATCGACTGAGCGCGGCGCAGCCTCAAAAGCACGATCGCGAGGACGCCGGCGCGGGTCACGCGCCGGCGTCGTCGGACGACACCCGCACCTCTCCCTCGGCCACCGTCCAGAGGATCGACGTGCAGCTCCGCCCGAACGCCCTGTCGTGCGTGACGAGGAGAAGCGCGCCCGGGTAGTCGGCGAGGGCGCGCTCCAGCCGCTCGATCGAGGGCAGGTCGAGGTGGTTGGTCGGCTCGTCCAGCACGAGCGCCCACGCGTGTTGCCCGAGGCCCAGCGCGATCATCAGCTTGCGCGCCTCGCCGGGCGACGGCCGCGCCGACCCGAGCAGCGGCCCCGGCTCCACCCCGAGCGCGGCCACCAGCGACATCACCCGCCCGCGCTCCTCCGGAGGGAGGCGCCGCGCCCTCGCGATGAGGGCCTGCTGCTCTGCCTCGCCGAGCTCCTGCGGCACATGGAGCACCTTGTCCGCCGGCACGCGCGCGCCGGCGAGCAGCGCGTTCACCAGCGTGGTCTTGCCAGCGCCGTTCGGGCCCGCGATCCGGATGCGGTCCTCGCGGCCGACCGCGAGCCGCACGTCCCGCAGCAGCATCCGCCCCTCGCTCTCGCCGCCGGCGTGGATCCGGGGCGCGTCGAGCACGAAGAGCCACGGCGCGGGCGATCGCTCGTAATCGACGAACACGCTGCGGCCCACCGCCTTCTCGAGCTCGAGCTCTCCCGCCTCGGCCGACACCTTCTCGAGCTTGCGCCGGGTCACGCCGACGTTGCGCGACAGCCGCGCTTCGGCCGAGGACACGCGGAAGTCCGCGAGCAGGCCCCGGGCGTCGCTGTCGCGCGGGCCCTTCATCCGCCGCTTCGTGCTCCGGTCCGCGTCGGCCGAGGCCTGCGCCCGCCGCTCGTCGCCGAGGCGGCGCCGGAGCTGCCGTTCCTCGGCGCGCAGCCGCTGGTGCGCCTCCTCGCGCCCGCGCGCCTCGGCCTCCCAGAGCGCTTTTGCCGCGCTGTACCCGCCGGGATAGAGCCTCGCCGCGGCCCGCTCGACCCGGATCGTGCCGGTGGTCAGCGCGTCGAGGAGCTCGCGATCGTGCGAGACGCACGCCCCGATCCCCTGGAACCCCGCGAGCGCGCCGGCGAGCAGCGCCCGCGCGTCCGCGTCGATGTGGTTCGTCGGCTCGTCGAGCAGGAGCAGGTCCGGCGCCGCGGCGAGCGCCGCGCCGATCTGCCACCGCTTGCGCTCGCCGGGCGACAGCGTGGCCCAGCGCCCGAGCTCCGCCGGATCCAGCAAGAGCTCGCCGCGCAACCTGCGCGCGGCGCCGTCCTCGGCGTCGGCCAGCGCGTGGATGGCCGCGTCGGCGTGCTCCACGGCCTGCGGGCAAACCGCGACGGTCGCGCCCCGCGGCTCGAGCCGCAAGCTCCCCGCCTCGGGCGCGAGCTCGCCGGCGAAGAGCCGGAGGAGCGTCGTCTTGCCGGCGCCGTTCGGCCCGACGATCCCGTACCACCCCGGGGTCAGGCACAGATCGACGTCCGCGAGGATCGTGGACGCGTCGGAATAAGAGAAGGAGAGGCGCTGCGCGCGCAACAACGACATGGGAGCTCCTGAATCCTGAGGGCCACATGGCCCGGTCACGGGACGGGCAGGCTGCCTCGCGCGGCCAGGGAGCAGGGATGCCACCTGTCGCGCTCGCGACCTGCGACGGAGACCGATTCAGGAGCTGATCTTCACCGGAGCACTCTCCTCTTGCGTCAGCCGTGCTCTCTAACAGACGGTCGAGGTCCACGCAACCGCCGCTCCGCGGTCGCGGTCGCCCCTTCCGCTCTCCTTCTTCTTCTTCTTCCAGCGGCCTCTCGGCTCGGCGCGCTCACGCGGCCAGGAAGCCGCCGTCGACCGGGATCGCGCCGCCGGTCACGTAGCCCGCGCCCTCGGAGCACAGCCACAGCGCGGCGCCGGCGATCTCGTCCTCGGTGGCCATCCGCGCCATCGGATGCTGCGCCACAAGCGCCTGGACCAGCTCGGGCGCGAACGCCTCCGCCTGTTGCATGGCGGGCGTGCGGGTGACGCCGGCGCAGAGGGCGTTCACGCGGATCCCGAGCGGCGCCACCTCGAGCGCCACGGAGCGCGTCATTCCGAGGACCGCGTGCTTGGACGCGACGTAGGCGTGGTGCGCCGGCTTCCCGGCGATGCCGTAGATGGAGCTCATGTTGACGATGGCGCCCCCGCCCGACGCCAGCATGGCCGGGATCTCGTGCCGCATGGCCAGCCAGATCCCGCGGGCGTTGGTCGCCATGACGTCGTCCCACACCGCCTGATCGGCGCGATCGAGGCGGGCCATGTCGCCGCCGATGCCCGCGCAGTTCGCCGCGAAATCGAGCCGGTCGAAGCGCCTCATCGTCTCTTCCATGGCGCGCTTCATCGAGGCGTCGTCCCGCACGTCGGTCTGGACGAACAGCGCCGGCGCGCCCTCTCGCTCGAGCGCGGCGCAGGCCCGCTGTCCGGCGTCGCCGTCGCGCGCGGCGATGGCGACGCGCGCCCCTCCTCGCGCGAAGGCGCGCGCGGTCGCGAGGCCGATGCCCGAGGTGCCCCCGGTGATGAGGGCGACCCGTCCGGCGAAGTCGTAGGTGATCATGAAGCTCCCTTTCCTGGTGGAATCACGCAGTGCTCGCGCCAAGGCCGCGCTGGATGAACTGGACCGCCTGCTGGGCGAGGCGACGGCGGCGCTTCGGGCCGAGCTGCTTTCGCAGCGCGTCGGAGGCCAGCACGTCGTGGAGCTCGGCCCCGAGCTCCTGGAGCACCGCCTCGGTGAGCCCGGGGCCGATGACGGCGGCGACCAGCCGGGTCGCCACCTCGAGGCTCGTGTCGGTGGAACGGACGGCGCCGCTCGCGATGCCCTCCGCGAGCAGGGCCCGGAGCTCCGCGGCGCCGGCCTCGCAGATGGCCTTGTGGAGGCCGCGGACCTCGACCGTGGCGGTCGGGTCGGTGGCCGCGGCCGACAGGCGGGCGAGGCGCGGGTGCTCCACGAGGAACGCCATGCCGCGCTCGATGTGGACCTCCAGGCGAGCCCAGAAGTCGCCCTCCGGGCACCCGGCGCCGAGGAACGCGCGCTTCTGTCGCGGCACCTCCTCGGTCAGGAGCCACCGGTAGAGATCGAGCTTGTCCTCGAAGTACTGGTAGAAGCTCCCCTTGGGGATGCGGGCGCGGCGCGCGATCTGCGAGAGCGAGGCCTCGGCGTAGGGGCGATCCGCGAACTCGGCGATCGCCTCGCGCACGAGGCGGTCCCGCCGCTCCTCGGGCAACCCAAAGAACGTGCTCTTCGGCATGCGACCGGTCAGTCATATGACCGATCGGTCGCATCGTCAAGCGGGGCCGGGCGCGCCCCTGGCTGCTGTTCAGTGGTTCAGCACTGGGCATGCCCAGAGCACGACTAAGGAAATCCCTGAGCGCAACCCGGGAGTGCCCAGAGCGTGACCCCGATCCCAAACGGGCCTCGTCCCAAACGCGCCTCCGGCGTGGGTCGGCGCGCCTCCGGAGGAGGTGTGGTTCCAGGGAGAGGCCCCCTCTTTCGAGGTCACGAGATCGAGCCGAGCGTGACATCGAGCGACCCGCATCGTGGCCGACGACGCTGGGAAGCGTGACCGCGCTCCGCTCGAGCGAGGCGTTCATTTTGCATAGCGGGCCGGCGCACTCTCGTGCGGCCGTGCATTCCTGCAATGCACGTCACATCGATGGCGAAAACCTTCGCCGTCAGCATTCCAGGCAGACGCCGCGGGCGTTCGCGCCGACGCGCGCCTGCAGCGTTCTCGTCTCCACGGCTCGCTCCATCCGGAGCGCAGCGGGGGCGGCCCCGGGTCACGCGCTATGCCTTCACGGATGAAACCCGAGTCGACTGCATCTTGCATTGCTGCACAGTCGCTCGCGATAGACGACGTCGATCATCCAGAGATCGTTGCGCTCATTGATCGCAACGCATCATCTATCGGATGGCCATCGAGGTGTCGCTCGGGGGCAGGTGATGTTCTCGGCGCCTGCTGGAGCGGCGGGTCGCAGACGCTCAAATGTATTTTTATTCACGCGGCATGTTGTGGCGGCTCGGCCATCGGATTGAAGTGTTGGAAGATTCGTTGTCCGGGTGCCTCGAGCACGACGAGGTCGTCGTGTGAAGTCCGCAAATAAGAATACAGTTGCGCATTCGTCCGTATGGTATAGGATGCTGTCATCAGATGGAGGAGCACCCACGAACCATCGGACCCCTGCAGCCATGAAGAGAGCCTAGCGGCTCTCTCGCTTGCTCTGGTCTCATGATGCACCGGGAGATGCCCTGGAAGCAGTTCAGGCGCTCGTGAGTCGCATGCTCGCATCCTGGCGGGCGTAGCGACGACCGAGGAGTGCAGCCGTGTCCTGCGGACGCCGAGCGTTGGCTCGGGCCGCGTGGCGGCTGTTCAGCGCCCTGCTCGCGGGAGATGCGCCCAGGTGACCACGCGCTGGAGCATCGCGGAAACGCGGCTTGCGGGTTCCGTCTCGTGCTCCTTTCAGCGCTAGGGGCCAGCTGTCTCAGGGCAGCACCGAATCGACGCCATCGCGTCGCCCAGCGCGCCATCCGACGCAGCACCCCACTCCAGGCTTATCGACGTGTGCCGCCATGGCGTTGCGGCTGCGTCCTGCCTTCGCCACAGGAAGAGCGCAATGACTCGACTTAATTTGTTCGCCCCCGAGGTCCGAGAGAACCCGTACCCCTTCTACGCGGCGCTGCGCCGCGAGTCGCCCGTGTGTCAGGTGGACCCCAACGGGATGTGGGTGGTCACCCGGTATGATGACATCGTGGCGGCGTTCAAGAACACGCAGGTGTTCTCGTCCGCGGGGCTGCGCGTCGCGTCGGAGCCGCCCTACCTGCGGCGAGATAATCCGCTGTCCAGATCGTTGCTACTCGCGGACCCGCCGCGGCACGGCCAGCTGCGCAGCCTCATCAACCGCGCATTCACCGCCGCGACGGTGGCCTCGCTGGAGCCGCAGATGCGCTCCACGGCCGCGCAGCTCGTCGACCAGCTGGTGCAGCGCCGCGCGGCCGACTTTCTCTCCGATCTGGCGCTTCGCGCGCAGGTCAGCGTCCTCGCCAGGCTGATCGGCTTTGACTCAGCGCTGGAGCGGCACTTCAAGCGATGGACGACTGACCTCGTCAGCGTCGGCGCCGTATCTCCAGAAGATCATGCGCGGCTCGACGAGGTGCGTAGGACCATCGATGAGATGGAGCAGTACATGCTGGGCCTGCTGGCGAGCCGCCGGCGGAAGATGGAGAACGACCTGGTCAGCGAGCTGCTCCGGTCCCGGACGGACGACGATGGGACCACGGACCAGGACCTCGTAGCCCTCCTCTTCCTGCTCCTCGTGGCAGGGCTCGAAACGGCGATAGCGCTGATGACCCAGATGGTGCTGATCCTCGCCCAGCGCCCGACGTGGATGGATCGCCTGCGCGCGGAGCCGGCGCTCATCCCGCGCTTCATCGACGAAGTCCTGCGCTTCGAGCCGCCGGTGCATGCCACGATGCGCCTGACCCTCGCCGAGACGGAGCTCGGCGGTACGCGTCTGCCCGCCCACGCCGTCGTTGCGCTGCTCATCGGCTCCGGTCTGCGTGATGAGACGAAGTTCCAGGAGGCGGATCGCTTCAACCCAGAGCGCCGCGACCAGGCCAACCTGGCGTTCGGACATGGTGCCCACTTCTGTCTCGGGGTCTTCCTGGCCAAGACGCAGGCCCGCGTGATGCTCGAGGAGCTGCTTCGCCGATGCCACCGAGTCGCGCTTGGTGCTGACCGTCTTGAATGGAATGTGTTCCTCAACACCCGCTGCCCGATGGCGCTACCCATCGAGGTGGTTCCAGCGTCATCTCCTGCCACACGCGAGTCGCCAGTCGTTCAGGGGATCTGGTAGGGCATGTGCCGTTGCGAATAGGCCTCTACTCCATGGAACCGTCTTGTGGTGGAGTTCGTCATGTCATCCGATCGAACTAGCGTCGTCGTCAGCAAGCGCGATGCTGGTGCATTCGAATATCCGTTCTCTGCGTCGTGTCACCCCGGGAGAGAGATCGCTGAGCAAAGGACCCTGGCGTGGGTTCGTCGATTGCGGCTGGTGCCAGACGGTCGGTCGCTCTCGCGTCTCAAGGCGACGAACTTCTCCCACCTGGCGGCATGGCTCTTGCCGTCCGCGAGCACGCAGACGCTCCAGCTGGCATCGGACTTCACGGCCGCGCTGTTCCTCCTGGATGATGCGTACGACGAGGGGCAGCTCAGCACGGACCCGGAATCCGTCGAGTGGCTCAATGAGAAGTACCTGGGTGAGCTCTTCGGGTACACCGAGGCGGACATGAGCGATCCCCTGACGCGCGGGATGCTCGATGTACGTGAGCGCATCCGACGCAGTCATCCGCACTTCTTCCTGAATCGCTGGCTCTCGCACTTTCAGTACTACTACGAGGCCAACCTGTGGGAGGCGAATAACCGGAAGCAGATGAGGGTGCCGCATCTTGAAGAATATTTGATGATGCGGCGCTACAGCGGAGCTGTCTATACCTACTGCGACCTGCTCGAGCTGCTGCTCGAACGGCCGCTGCCGCTCGAGGTCGTCCAGCACCCGTTGATTCAGACGGTTCGAGACATCTGTAATGACATCCTCTGCTGGACGAACGACTACTTCTCGCTCGGGAAGGAGCTGACCAACGGCGAGACGCACAACCTGATCGTCGTCCTCCGGAACGAGTGCGTGAGCACGCTGGAAGAGGCGATCGACCGGCTCAAGGACATGCACGACCGCCGGGTCGCGGAGTACCAAGGCGTGAAGGAGAAGGTGCTCGCGCTCTGGGCGGACGACGAGATCCGCCTCTACCTGGACGCGGTCGAGGCCATGATCGCCGGAAATCAGCGCTGGGCGCTCGAGGCCGGTCGTTATTCTGGACTAGAGAGTTTGATCGTGCGCGCTGGATGAAGGCGAAGGAGCCTACCGGGCGCGCGCTTGCATGGCGCCTCGCCCGGCGCCGTGAGAGAGGGTGCTGCTCAGGCGTGCAATCTCGTCGAGGTCCGCCGCATCGCGTAGGCGATACCCGCCTTGAGATTGGAGCGGGTCTCTATCGAGCCGAGGTCCACGCCGAGCGCGACCAAGCTCTGCGCCACCGCAGGGCGGAGCCCCGTCAAGATAGCCTTGCTTCCGAGCAGTCCCACCGCCTGGGCCAAGCTCATCAGCCGGCTCGCGACGCTCGTGTCCACGCTCTTGACCCCCGTGACGTCGACGATCACGACCTTCGCCGCGCTGGACGCGACCCCTTGCATCGCGGTTTCAATCATCTGCGCCGCCCGTCTTTCATCGATCGTCCCGATGATCGGCATCACCATGACCTGATCGGTGATCGGTATGCAGGGTGTTGATAGCTCGAAGAGCCGATCCCGCTGCGTCTGAATGATGGCTTCCTGCATCTGGACGCGCTCTTCCTGCAGCCGGACCCGCTCCCCCAGCTCCACCTGCAGCTGGTCGTTGACGTCGCGGAGCTGCTCGTAGGACAGCCGGAGCTCCTCCGTGCGCGCGGCGACCTCCTGCTCGAGCCTCTCATAGAGCTTTGCGTTCTCGATGGAGATCGCGATCTGCGTCGAGAGGAGCTTCAGGAGATCGAGGCGATTCTGCGTGAACACGCCGGTGGACAGGTTGTTCTCGAGATAGAGCACGCCGACGAGCCGATTCTGACGGATGATCGGGGTGCAGATGACCGACTTCGGGCGCCTCTCCCGGATGTAAGGGTCGGCGGAGAACTTGGCCTCCTCCGTCGCATTGTCCAGGAGGACGCCTTTCTGGGTGCGCTGCACGTAGCTCACGATCGAGAGCGGCGCTCTGCTGAACGACACGACGGGCGCGGACTTGAGCACGTGAACTTGCTTTGGCTGAAAGGTCCCTTCCACCTCGACGAAGAGGGCATCGCCACGCGCCAGGGCCAGCATGCCGGACTGCGCTCCGAGGTTCTCGAGCACGATCGTCATGAGGTTTTCCAGGAGCCTCTCCAGGACGATCTCGCTCGCCACGGCCTGCGACGCCTTCACCACGCTGAGCAAGTCCAGGACCGCGTCATCGTGGGTGGACGTCTCCGTCACCGACGTCGATTGGTCTGGCCTCCCCTCGAGCCTCAGATGGGGGAACGCGGCGACGAGGCTCTGGCACTTCGCATCAGCGCCCCACAGCGCATAGCCCCGGTAGGCCATCGTCATGTAGTGCTGAGCGATCTCGCTCCGGCCCATTCCCCGGTAGAACGACGACGCAAGCTCACACCCCAGCGCCTCTTCCTGGATGTATCCGTGCTGTCGGGCTCCCTCGATCGCGCGATCGTAGAGGGCCATCGCCTCGATCATCGAGCGCCCCACACGAGCCAGCTCCGCGCTCACCAGGTCGTGCTTGTGCTGGTTGTTCTCGGGCGCGTGGCGCGCCCACATCCCGAGCTTCAGCTGGTTCGCGTCGACCTTGGAGAGCGCCGCGTCCTGCTCCTCCTTCGAGAGTCGATCGAAGGCCGCGAGGACGGCGAGCGAGCAGTAGAAGTTCTGCTGCACGACGGTGGCGAACCCCGCCACGTCCTGGTACTCCTCACGGGCGCGAAGGCACTCATAGGCGAGCTTCGGCTCGCCAAAGAGGTAGAGCAGCATGCCCTTCGCGAGGTGCAGTGAAAACAACGATATACTGTTGTGCTCGAGACGAGGGATCATCGTCGTTTCGTCGAAGCTGTCGCCGACCAGGCGCAGCTTCTCCGCGGACGGATCTCGAAGGCTGCGCACGAGCTGCTTCCAGATCTTCACGTAATACAGCGGGTACTGCTGGTTGAGCTTCAGCGCGAGCTCGATGGAATGTGTCATTCGTTGCTCGGTCGTCCCCAGCTCTTCCCCGGTAAGGAAGGAATATGTGGGGTGCTGACAGGCGCTGTACCCGACGTACTCGATGTCTCCCGTCTCCAGTCCGACCTGAACCGCATGACGCGCCGGTTGGGTCGTCTCTTTCAGGTGACGCTTCCAGTGGTGAATGGCGATGTAATTGAGCGTATAGATCTTGGATTCGAGCTCGATCGCCCCGAAGCGCTGGATGAGATCGATCGCCAGCTGTCCCAGCGCGAACCCCTGGTCTATATTGTTCATGAAGCTGCACTGGATGTGGCCGTAGATCGCACAGGCGTATGCCGCGGAAGGTGAGATTCCGTGCTGTACGCAGATGTTCATCAGGGTGAATGCGATCAGCGGGACGAACTGGGGCTTCGCCATGAGGGCGGCCGGCAAGGAAGAGACGAGGATGCGGTTCGCGGCGAGCATTCGCCGATCGACGAGCACCGGCAGGTCCGCCAGGCGAGGTATGTCGATGTCAGCGGGCGGCGCCTCGCAGAGCGGTACCTCGAGCATGGCGAGCACGGCCAGGGCGATGTCGAGAGCCTCCGCCAGCCGATGCTGCGACATGTAAAATTGAATACGCGTCTCGTAGACCCGGATCGTCTCCAGTACGTCCCTTGCATGGTCCACGACGATCTTCGCGCAGGCCTCTGCTCGGTCGAAGTTGATCGTCAGGTACTCCAGCTCGACGAGATCCGTGTAGATGGCGAGCGACAGCTCGTAATTCGTCTCCCACGAGTCCTCGGGCAAGAACGCCGCGGCCGCGCGGAGGCACTGCACCCCGGGGCCGTACGCCGTGGAGCGCCTCGCCTTCTGTCCGGCTCTCAGGTTGAGCGTCGCGGCCTCCTCGCGCTCCTGCCTGTCCACGATCCTCTTTGCCCCCATGTTGAGGTGCATCACGATGTCGTAGATCCGGTCCTCGACGGACGCGGGAGGGCTCTCTCCGAGCATGAGCCGCCCCAGCTCCAGGTGGATCCGCTCCTGCTCGCCCTCCGTGAGCAGCTTGTAGGCCGCCTGCTGCACGCGGTCGTGGAGGAACTTGAACGTGACCGCGCCCTCGTCCGCGTCGTCGAGGAAGCGCGCGATCCCGTACTCACCGTCGACGGGCACGACGAGCCCTGCGTCGAGCGCGCCCCAGAGGTCCTCGTCGGTCGCGCGCCGGTTCTTCTGGTGGATGAGGGCGAGCATCCTCAGATCGAACTGGTTGCCGATGCACGCGGCGAGCTTCAAGACCCGCTGCGTCGCCTCGCCCAGGCCCTGTATCCGGCGGACCATCAGGTCGACGACGTTGTCCGCGACCTTCATCCGCTGGATGTCGGCGATGTTCCATCGCCAGGCGCCCGTCTCCGAGCTGAAGCGCAGGTGGCCTTCGCGGCAGACGCTCTCGAGGTACTGGATGGTGAAGAACGGGTTCCCGTGCGTCTTGGCGAAGATGACACCCGAGAGCTCGCGACACTCCTCCGGAGGCGCGTCGAGCGTGTCCGACACGAGCTGGTTGACGTGATCGGGCCCGAGCGGCGTCAGCGTGATCGTGCGCACGCGGGCCTCGCTCTTCCGGAGCGCGCCCAGCATCATCGTCAGCGGGTGCGCGTCGTCGACCTCGTTGTCGCGGTACGATCCGATCAGCAAGAGGTGGCGGATGTCCGGGTCCTCCAGGAGCACGCTGAGGAGGTTCAAGGACCCCGTGTCGGCCCACTGGAGATCGTCGAGGAACAGCACGAGCGCCCGCGTCTTCAGCGCGATCGCGCCGATGAAGTTCCGGAACGTCAGGTTGAAGCGGTTCCGCGTCTCCATCGAGCCCAGCGCCGGGACGGGCGGCTGCTCGCCGATGATGAGCTCGATCTCCGGGATCACCTCGGCGATGACCCGCCCGTTCGGAGAGACGGCCGCGAGGATCCTCGCCCTCCAGTCGGCGAGCTCATTCCTGCTCTCGGTGAGGATCTGCCGGACGATCTCCCGCAGCGCCGCGAGCACGGCCGCGTACGGGACGTTGCGCGTGAACTGGTCGAACTTGCCAGCGGCGAAGTAGCCCGCCTCCTTCGCGATCGGCTTGTGGATCTCGTTGACGACCGCCGACTTGCCCACGCCGGAGTAGCCGGCCACGAGGACGAGCTCCGAGCGGCCACCCTCCGCCGCCTCCGGACCAGACCCGCTGATGTCCCTGAAGGCCGCCATCAACGCGCCGACCTCGCCCTGCCGGCCATACAGCTTCTGCGAGATCTGGAGCCGCGTGGGCTTGTCCCGCGTCCCCGGCACGAAGTCCTCCGCCGGCGCTCCTTGCTCCAGCATGTCGAGGCAGGCCTTCAGATCGGCCTTCAGGCCGAAGGTGCTCTGATACCGCTCTTCCGCCGTCTTCGAGAGCAGCTTCATGATCACGCGGGAGAGCGCCTCCGGGATCGCCGGCCGGATCAGGTGCGGCGCGACAGGCGTCTTCGCGATGTGATGGTGCACGAGCTCCAGCGGATCCGTCGTCTCGAACGGGAGGCGCCGCGTCGTGAGCTCGTAGAGCGTGACCCCGAGGGAGTAATAATCCGAGCGGAAGTCGATCGACCGGTTCATCCGACCCGTCTGCTCGGGCGAGATGTACTGCAGCGTGCCCTCGCCGACCGACCAGGGGTCGACCACCGCCGCGCGCTCCCCACGCAGGAGCGAGGCGATGGAGAAGTCCGTGAGCTTCGACGTGCGCACGTCGCTGTCGACGATGATGTTGCTCGGCTTGATGTCCTTGTGGACGATGTTCCGCTCATGGATCGCCCCGAGCGTGTCCGCGAGCTGGAGCGCTATCCTCACCGCCTGCGCGAGCCCGACGCCCTGCCCATTGCCGTCGATGATCGCCCGCAGCGAACGACCGGCGAAGTACTCCATGACGAGCGCGGCGTAATCGAGCCGGACCTCGAGCTCGTGGACCCGCACGACCCCATCGAGGTCGAGGTGCTTCGTGATCTCGTACTGGCGCTTCAGGATCGCCACGTTGCGGGTGCCATTGACGCCCTTCCGCGCGACCTTGATGACGCACATCTTGCCCGTGCTCTTCTTCCGGCCGAGATAGACGCTGCTGCGAGCACCATCGTGCAGCGTCTCGAGCAACTCGTGATTCAACAGCTCCACCATGACGGCGACCCCCCCTGGAGTGACAGGGCTATTTACCCAGCGCGGCGTTCAGTCGGTATCTCGGTCCGTGTCAAGCAGCAGTCCCCCGCTTCACGGCAGCTCCTCGGGGCGCTGAACTCAAGGACGGCGACAGGCGGTGGCGCGCTCCGCCGAGGGAGCGAACGTGCTCGGCGGGGCGCATCGCCCTACGCAATCGAAACGGACGGGTTGTGTCAAGGTCGAACCGCCGCGGCGCCGCACGCGGATCGAGCGCTCCCGGCGGGCTCCGCCGCCGAGACGCCGCGCGTCAGGCGAGCGGCGCACGACTCGCTCCGACGATTGGGCCGACGCTCGGAAGCAAATGTGACAACAGCGTCGCCTCGCCGCCCGGATGCACGGCGCTCCGTGGCGCAGAGGGCCGTCGGATGTGCATCACGCGATGACGCCTTCACGAGGCGAGGAGCCACGGTGCACGGGGCACACGCCCGTGCCGGGAACGGCCAAGGTGCGCCAGATGGAGAGGGATCTCCTTAGGGAAGTGCCTGAGACGCGCGGCGCCTTCCCTCATCGATAAGCCATTGAAATGCGCAACGATCGGCCCCTGACAGGGGAGTAAGGAGACGCCTGAACGATTGACCGTTGCCATCTCGTCCCGACAACATGCGTCGCCCGGCGGGCGACAACGTGGGTCGGGTGGGTCGGTCGACGCGGGCGTGGCTCGCTGTCGGGGCCGCCACCCGGCGGCGCTCCCGAGCGCGCCGTGGCGCCGGTCTGCCGGTCCGGAGCAGGCCATGGAGCCCGCCCGTTGTGGGATGGGCGGGCGTCGCGTGAGCCGATGTGGGGAGCGCGGCGACCCGCCGGCGCTACTTCCCGGCGGCCGCCTCGGAGCCGGGTCGCCGAGGCTCCCGCGCGCCGGCGAACGCGCCGCCCTCGCGGCCGATCGACGGCGCGTCGGCGATGTGCCCGCGATCGTCGAGGGTGTGGCCCATTGCGCCGAGCGCGCTCCTCAGCTCGTCGGGGAAGCCGCCCTGCTCGACGAACAGCTTGTCGGGGTAGTCCTGGTGGTGGAAGCGCGGCGCGTTGACCCCCGTGGTCACGTCGAAGCCGAAGTCGACAACGTTCGAGAGGATCTGGAACACCGCAGTGAGGATCGTCGGGCCGCCCGCGGCGCCGAGCACGAGCTCCACGCGGCCGTCCTTCCCGGTCACGATCGTCGGCGACATCGACGAGAGCATGCGCTTGCCGGGCGCGATGGAGTTGGCCTCCCCCTGCACAAGACCGAACTGGTTCGGGGTGCCGGGCACGGCGGCGAAGTCATCCATCTCGTTGTTCAGCACGAATCCGGCGCCGGTCACCGTCACCCCCGAGCCGTACCAGCCGTTCAGCGTCGTGGTCAGCGCGACGGCGTTGCCCTGCGCGTCGACCACCGAGAAATGCGTCGTGTGCGGGCCGCGCCCGCCCGAGTCCTTGACCGCCGCGCCGCGGGCGAGCTCGTCGGTCGGCGTCGCGCGGTCCGCCGCGATCGTGGCGCGCTGCTTCTCGGCCCACGCGACCGAGAGCAGCTCCTCCACCGGGTTCTTCACGAAATCGGGATCCCCGAGGACCTCGTTGCGCGCGAGGAACACCCGCCGCATCGCCTCGGCGACCACGTGCACGTGCGACGGCGAGTGCCAGCCGAGCTTGGCGACGTCGAGCCCCTCCAGCTGGTGCGCGATCATCGCGAGGGCGAGGCCGCCCGACGACGGGAGCGGCATGGAGGCGACGCGGCGCCCGCGGTACTCGAAGACGACGGGCTCGCGCCACTTCGCCTTGTAGCCCTTGAGGTCCGCGGCCGTGATGATGCCCTTGCCCCGCCGCATCTCGGCCACGAAGAGCTCGGCGGTCTTGCCCTCGTAGAAGCCCGCGGGCCCCTTCTCCGCGATGCGCTCGAGCGTCGCCGCGAGCTCGGGCGATTTCCACGTCGCGCCGATCTCGATGGGCGCGCCGCCCGGCAGGAACAGCCCGACCGACGCCGGGAAGCGCTTGAGCTTGCTCGACGCGGCCTTGACCGTCGTCGCGAAGTTCTCGTCGACCGAGAAGCCCTCCTTCGCGAGCCGGATCGCGGGCGCGACGAGCTCGGCCCAGGTCTTCTTCTTGGAGCCGAGCTTGTCGTACGCTTCCCAGAGCCCCGCCACGCTGCCGGGCACGCCGACCGCGAGGTGGCCGACGCGCGCGCTCTCCGTGGCCTTGCCGTCCTTGCCCCGGTACATGTCGTGGGTCGCCTTGCCCGGCGCGGTCTCGCGGAAGTCGAGCGCGTGCTCCTTGTCGCCGACGCGCGCGACCATGAACCCGCCGCCGCCGAGGTTGCCGGCCGTCGGGTGCACCACGGCCAGCGCGAACGCCGTCGCGACCGCCGCGTCGACGGCGTTGCCGCCCGAGGCGAGGACCTCCGCGCCCACCTTCGTGGCGAGGGCGGCGTCGCTCGTGACCATCGAGGGGCCCCGCACCGGCGGCGCGCCCTCGGGGTAAGGCCACCCGGCGGGGAACCGCGACGCCGGCGTGGCCGGCGCGGCCGGCGCGGGCGCAGGCGCCGAGGCGGGGGCGGCGTTCGGCGACGGGGGCGGGGGCGGCGCGGGCGGAGGGGGCGGGACGGCGGCCTCGCAGCCCGCGAGGAGCACGACGGCGAGCAATCGATGCCAGGCACGGAGCTTCATCGCGGCGGCTTATAGCCCAGGCCCCGCGCCGCTCGAAGGCCAGAGGCGCGGCCGCGCGAGCGCGGCCGGAGGGTTCTCCACGGTGATCCGTCACAGCTGTTCGGGCATCTGCTGATCAGCTGTACCGCTCTCTGGCGAACGGGAGAGCGACGCGCCGTACAGGGCGCGTGGAGCATGGGCTCGTACCGAGGCGCCCGGGGACGCCTCCCGGCGCCGCGAAGTGATCGGTCTTGGTCGTTGGCTTGGGGGCTTCGCCCCGCTTGGGTATGATCGGCCCCGGATGTTTCCGACGGAGCCCGCTCCCGAGACGATTGGGGCCTACAAGATTCTCCGGCGCCTGTCCGGTTCTGGGCCTACCAGCGTCTATCTCGGGCGACTGGATGGGCCGCTCGGGTTTCGCCGCGTCTGCGTGCTGAAGCTCGTCCCGAATACCGCCGAGGGTGATCCGCGCTTCGCCGACGAGCTCGCCCGCGAGGCGTCGATCTGCGCGACGATGAACCACCCGGCGATCGTGCGGATGTTCGACTTCTTCGAGCACGCCGGCCGGCTCGTGCTCGTGCTCGAGCACGTCGAGGGCGTGAACCTCAATCGGCTGCACCAGCACATCGCGGCGCGGCAGCAGAAGCTCGCCGACGCGGCGGTCTACTACCTGGTCCACTGCATCGCCGGGGCGCTCGCGCACGCGCACGGGTCCGTCGATGAGCACGGCAGCCCCACGCCGATCATCCATCGCAACCTCCACCCGGAGAACATCGTGATCGGGTGGGACGGGCAGGTGCGGCTGACGGGGTTCGGCATCGGCAAGATCCTCGGGCGCACGCCGGATACGATCGCGGGCGTGGTCAAGGGCGCGCCGGGCTACATGGCGCCCGAGCAGGCGCGCGCCGAGCGCGTCACGGTGAAGGCCGATATCTATGGCGTGGGGCTCCTGCTCTGGTCGTTGCTCACGGGGCGGCGGCCGCCCGCGGACGGCACGCGACCGCAGGCGATCGCCACGATCCGGCCGGAGATCCCGCGCCCGATCGTGGCGCTGCTCGACACGGCCCTCGCGCCGGCGCCGGACGATCGGAAGATCACCGTTCACGAGATCGAGCAGGCGCTCGCGAAGGTCGCTCGCCCGGAGAAGGGGAAGGCCGAGCTCGTGACGCGCGTGCAATCGGCGCACGCGACGATCGAGATCGAGGACGCGGATCACGAGGAGGACCGGCGGCCGACGATCCCGGTCAAGGGCAAGGGAGGTCAGACCGCGAGGCCCGCGGCGGACGCGGCGAAGCGGCTCGCGAAGGATCTCTTTGCCAGGGATCAGGCGGCCAGGGACGGCGGCGCCGCGAGGCTGCGGACTCCCGGCGCGCAGGCGAAGACCGCGCCTCCCTCGGCGGGGGCGTCCGAGGCGCTGATCGGGTCGGCTCGGCAGGACGGCAAGGCGTCGATCGGCGCGCCCGAGCCGATCACGATCCCGGTGCCGGCGGCGTTCGAGGTGAGGGGCGACGGCGCGAAGGGCGTCGAGGGACGAAGGCCCGCGCTGCCGGATCGCGAGACGTTCGGCCGCCTGTTCGAGGCGTCGAAGCGCGCGGCGGAGCGCGACGCGGCGGCGGCCGAGGAGGGGCCGCCGGAGGGCGGGCCGCCGACGTTGACCGAGGTCGATCCGATATTCGAGGAGGACGGCACGACGATGCCTGGCACGGGCGCGGAGGCGGCCCGCTTCGTGCCGACCACGTCGGTGATCCCGGAGGCGATCCGCTTCGGTCCGCCGCCGGCCCTCCCGGCGGATCTCGCGCCCGCGTTCCTGGGTGCGCCGCCCAAGCCGCCTTCCGGCTCGCCGGTGACCCCCTCTGGCGTGACCGTGCCGATGGGCGCGTCGGGCCTGACGCCGCCCGGGGTGACGGTGCCAGTGGATGGCTCATCGGGCCTGACGCCGCCCGGGGGCGTGCCGTACCCGAGGCCGAGCGCGGACGGCCGCGGCGGCTCTCCCGGGGAGTCGTCGCCCCCAGCGGGCGCGTCGTCGCGGCGCCCGCGGCTGCCCGGGCTGCCATGGCAAGCGCCGCGTTCGCTGTCGCCTGTCGGGACGATCGCGGTGTCGGCGATCACGGCGACGGTGGTGGCGGGGCTCTGGATCTACGTGGCGCGGCGCGATCGGCCCGAGCCGGCTGTCGCGGTGGAGCTGGCGCCCGCGATCGTCGAGCCCGTCGCCGCGGCGGCGTCCGCGGCGAGCGAGTCGCCCCCCATGAAGAAGGCTCCAGCAGGGAAGGCGCAGGCGGCGAAGACGCTTTCAGCAAAGGAGGCCGCGGCGGCGAAGGAGGCTGCCGCGAAGGAGGCCGCGGCGGCGAAGGAGGCTGCCGCGAAGGAGGCCGCGGCGGCGAGGGAGGCCGCCGCGAAGGAGGCCGCGGCGGCGAAGGAGGCTGCCGCGAAGGAGGCCGCGGCGGCGAAGGAGGCCGCCGCGAAAGAGGCCGCGGCGGCGAAGGAGGCCGCGGCAAAGGATGCCGCGGCGGCGAAGGAGGCCGCGAGCCAGGCGCGGCAGGGGGGCAATCCTGCGTCGCTGCCCAAGGATCAGGGCCTGCTCACGGTGGGGTTTCCGCAGCCGGGGGGCGTCTACATGACCGGCAAGTACGCGGGGGATGTGAACCAGGCGCTGGCCGTGCGCTGCGGCCGCTTCTTCGTGCGCGTCGGCCGGGCCGGGAAGACGAAGTTCCCCGAGTGGCTCAGCGCGGGTGTGACAGCGCAGGTGCCGTGCCAGGGGGCCACGAGCATCGATATCAAGCCGAGCGCACCGCCGAAGGCGAAGAAGAAGCGGTAGCCCGGGGCTCGGCGCCCAGGCCGCCTCGGCGCGGCGGCCGGAGCCCTCTGCGGCGATGGCGCAACGGCCGCGCGCTGCGCCCTATTTCATACAGACCGCCTCCAGGTTGTTGCCGTCGGGGTCGTGCAGGAAAGCGGCATAATACGTCGGGCCGTAATCCGCGCGCACGCCGGGCTTGCCGTTGTCGCGGCCGCCGGCCGAAAGCCCCTCCCGGTAGAACCGATCGACCGCGGCATGATCCGCGGCGCGCAGGGCGATGTGCGCGCCGGGGCCCCGGGGGCCGTGGTCCACCTGCAGATAAAGGGCCGGAGCCCCCTCGGGACCGAAGCTCGCATAAGCCTCATCGCGGGCGCACAGCACGTGGCCGAGCGGCCCGAGCGCTGCGGCGTAGAAGCGAACGCTCGCCTCGATGTCCTTCACCTTGACTCCGATGTGATCGTACATGTTGCCTCCTCACGAGGAGGACCCACGAGAGGGCGCCTCCACGCCGGAGACGCTAGTGGGGGGTGCCCTGGCGCTCTTGGAGAATCTTGCGGTCGATGCGCGACGCGCCTCCACGACGCTCGGGGCGGCGCGCGCCGCTCAGGCGGAGTCGATCGTCCTCAGCAGGGCGTCGAGCTCGAACGGCTTGCTGAGCACCTCGCGCGCGTGCGCCGGCATCGGCTGCTTGATGTTCGACGCCGCGGTCATGATGACGACGGGGATCTCCTCCAGCGCGGGGACCGCGCAGAGCTCGTCGCACACCTTCCAGCCGTTCATCTTCGGCATCATCAGGTCGAGCAGGATCACTCCGGGCCGCTCGCCGTCGAGGAGCCGCTCGAGCGCCTCTCGCCCGCTGAAGAAAGGCGTCGCCTCATAACCGAGGTCGCGCAGCGTCTCGGCCAGGGTCGTCGCCAGATCCACGTCGTCATCGATGATCAGGACAGACTTGCTCATGTAGGAAGAGGGCGTTCGCTGGTGAATGTGGGCCGACGTCGAGGCCGCTCGGCGCGGAGATGCTGCCTCGCTGCCACAACATTGCATGGGCTCCCATTGCATTTGCTAGTCGGACGCCGCGCGGCCGCAAGGAGAAACGCGGCAGAGCCAGGCACATGTGCTCGTCTTGCGCGCTTGCCCGGCCGCTTCAGCGGGGAGCACGTCGCGCGCGTGCGTCGACCCGCGGCCTTGCTCTATGCTGTGGCGCCATGCTTGACACGCGGGAGTTGCCGCTCCTCCGGGCCCTCGCGGGCCGGTACCCGACGACCGAGGCCGCGCTCTCGGAGATCGGCCACCTGCGGGCGATCCTGTCGCTCCCGAAGGGGACGGTGCACGTGGTCAGCGACGTCCACGGCGAGCACAGGAAGCTGAAGCACATCATCAACAACGCTTCGGGGAGCCTGCGGCCGCTGGTCGAGCGGGTCTTCGGCGACCGGCTCACGGCGGCCGAGAAGCGCGCGCTGCTCTCGGTCGTCTACTACCCTCGCGAGAGGTATGCCCGCGTCGCGTCCCGCAGCGAGGCGGAGCGGCGGGCCTTCCTGCTCTGGACGCTCGCGCGCGAGGTCGAGGTCATCCGCGAGCTGTCGCTGCGCTACACGCTCCGCCAGGTCGAGGCGGCGTTCCCGGAGGACATGCGGGGCCTGCTCCGCGAGCTCGTCTCGGCGCGCGCCGCCCTCGGCGAGGGCGGCTACCTCGACGCGCTCATCGAGCCGTTCGTGCAGCACGGCCGCGAGATCGAGATCTTGCGCGCCACGGCGCGCGCCATCCGGAACCTGACGGTCTTCGAGCTCGTGGTGGCCGGCGATCTCGGCGATCGCGGTCCCCGGCTCGACAAGGTGATCGAGTACCTGATGCGCCAGCCGCGCGTGCGGGTCGCGTGGGGCAACCACGACGTGAGCTGGATGGGCGCGAGCCTCGGCCAGGAGGCGCTCATCGCCACGGTCGTCCGGCTCTCGCTGCGGTACGGGCGCCTGTCGCAGCTGGAAGAGGGCTTCGGCATCTCCGTGGCGCCGCTCGATCGGCTCGCGCGCACGGCCTACGCCGACGATCCGGCGGAGCGCTTCGCGGTCCGGGGCGAGGGGCTGCGCGACGCCCTCCTGATGGCGCGGATGCAGAAGGCCGCGGCCGTCCTCCAGTTCAAGCTGGAGGGGCAGCTCTGCCGGCGCCGCCCGGAGTACGCGCTCGAGCACCGCTGCCTGCTCCATCGCATCGACGCGCGCGCGGGCACGGTCGCGATCGACGGCGAGGTGTTCCCGCTGCTCGACGCGCGCTTCCCGACGCTCGACCCCGGCGATCCGTACGCGCTGACGCCGGACGAGTCGGCGTGCGTCGCCCTTCTGAAGGAGTCTTTCCTGAGGAGCCCGGCGCTGTCCCGCCAGATGCGCTGGATGGTGCAGCAGGGGACGACATGGCTCAGGCGCGACCGGGCGCTCATCTTCCACGGCTGTGTCCCGGTGGACGGCGAGGGCGAGCTCCTTCCTTTCGTGGTGGACGGCGAGGTTCGCCGCGGCAGGGCCCTGTTCGACGCGCTGGAGCGAACGGTGCGCCGGGCCTTCCGGGCGGGCGCGCAGGAGGACGTCGACATGCTCTGGTACCTCTGGACCGGGCCGCTCTCGCCCATGTTCGGCAAGGACCGGATGACGACGTTCGAGTCGTATTTCGTCGCCGACGAGAGGACGCACAGGGAGACGAAGAACCCTTATTTCCACCTGATCCACGACGCCGCGTTCTGCGGCCGGGTGTGCCGCGAGTTCGGTGTGGACGAGGAGCGCGGGCTCATCGTGAACGGGCACGTGCCGGTCCGGGTCGAGCGGGGGGAGTCGCCGATCAAGGCGTCGCGCCGCGCGGTGACGATCGACGGGGCGTTCTCGGAGGCGTACGGCGACAAGGGGTACACGCTCGTGCTCGAGGCGAGCGGGGCGCGGCTCGCGCAGCACCACCATTTCACGTCGGTCGAGCAGGCCGTCGAGGCGGGGGAAGACATCATCCCCGTGATCTCCGACGTGGAGGTCTACGAGGCCGAGCGCCGGGTGGGAGACACCGAGAAGGGGGAGGAGCTCGAGCGGGAGATCGAGATCCTGGAGCGGCTCATCGAGGCGTATCGGGACGGCGCGCTCCTCGAGCAGCCGAGGTGAGGTGAGGCGCGGCGGGGGCCGCGCCTCCTCGGATCAGTCGAGCTGGCCGTCCAGGATCCAGTCCTCGAGGGTCTTCTGCTCCGCGGCCGTCAGGCAGGCAGACTTCGCGGCGTCGAGCGCCGGGTCGCCGGTGCATCCGCGGTTGCGCGGCATGCGGGTGGCGTTGTCGAGGTCGTGGATGCGGATGGTGGCGCACTCCCCCTGCGTCCTCGTGGGTTCACCCGGGTCCACGGCGCACTGGGTCGAGCTCGAGGCAAGCTGCGAGGACTCGTAGGTGATGGCGAAGCCGCTGGCCGGCGCGGGATCCGTGCGGGTGTGGCAGGGCGAGCACTTTGCCAGCAGGATCGGCTCCACGTCGGCCCACCGTACGGGCTCGCCGTCATCGCCGCCGGCGCCGCCCGTGCCAGGAGCGCCGCCCTCGCCGCCTGCGCCGCCCTCGCCGCCCTCGCCGCCTGCGCCGCCGGTGCCGGGAGCGCCGCCGGTGCCGCCCTCGCCGCCGGTGCCGGGAGCGCCGCCTGCGCCGCCTGCGCCGCCTGCGCCGCCGGTGCCGGGAGCGCCGCCGGTGCCGCCCTCGCCGCCCGTGCCAGGAGCGCCGCCGCTGCCGCCTTCGCCGCCGGTTCCGGGAGCGCCGCCGCTGCCGCCCTCGCCGCCGGTGCCGGGAGCGCCGCCGCTGCCGCCCTCGCCGCCGGTGCCGGGAGCGCCGCCGCTGCCGCCCTCGCCGCCGGTGCCGCTGGTGGTGCCGCCGCCAGTTCCTGCGCTGGTGCTGGTGGAGGTGCCGCCGCCGGCCTCACCGCCTGCGCCGCCTGCGCCAAAGTCGACCTCGTCGTCACCGCACGCGGCGAGCGCGAGGAGCAGCGTAGCGGTGGTCATGAAGAGACGAATGGAAGTACGCGGGATAGAGACCATGCGCGGAGAATAAGCGCGTGCAGTCTCGCGGGTAAATACTGCCGCACAGAAGTCACGATTCTATCATTGTTCCCTTGACGGAATATGCTTCCGCTGAATCGCGACGGTAGACGTTTCGGCTCGCCCGTCGGCCCGTGCTGCGTGAGCCCATGGCTCTGTCCGCTGGCCCGTTGACCGCGCCGATCGCGCCGCACCCCGCTGGAATCAGCATTGCGGGGGTACGACCGCGCGAGGGCGGGCTCGACGAGCTGGCGCTCGCGTACGGCGTGGTGCCGCGTTTGCGTCGTATCCCCGAGGTGCCACAGCTCATGATAGCTGTTCACCGTCCTCCTCATGGTGGATCGTTGAGCGCCGGCTCCCGCGATACCGACGGAACGCAGGTAATGTCAACTGCTCCGAGCGTCTCTCGTCAGTGCGCGGACGCCAGCGCTCCTCCTTGTCTCCTCGCGCGATCTCTCGATCCTCGGATCGGAGATGATGTGCTCGACCCCGGTGAGCCCGCGTTCATCGATGAGCCCGTCGCGTCCTCGCTCGTGCACGGGTTGTCGCGTTATGCCACGGGTGGATTACCGCGCCGCGCCATCGGGTTTGTATATTGCGGCCCGACTCGGACTATGGTTAACCGGTGGCGGCCCAGGACGCACCGTGTCATCCGGCGCGCCACGAGGCACGAGGCACGAGGCACGAGGCACGAGGCACGAGGAAGGACTGGCTCGGGCTCATGGCGACGGCGCGGCGGTGACGCTTCCGCGAACACGCGAGCGAACCCTCGTCCGCAGCGTGAGCGGGGCTTGCGTGCGGGGGGAGTCATGGATTAGAACGTTCCCTCTCTGTCTTATATTTCTTACACGTCCCGATCGACGCTTTGCTCGACTGTCACGGTTCACCTTAAAGCCCATCCTTCATCTCATCGACAAGAGAGGGGAGCACTCATGCGCCTCACACGGTATGCAACATGGATCATGGCGGCGGCTGTCGTTCTCGCGCCGGCCGCCTGCGGTGACGACACGTCCGACAACGCGACCGGCTCCGGAGCCAGCTCCGGCGCCGGCGCTGGCTCCGGAAGCGGCTCCGGCGCCGGCGCTGGCTCCGGAAGCGGCTCTGGCTCCGGAAGCGGCTCTGGCGCTGGCGCTGGCTCCTCCGGCAGCGGCTCCGGGACCGGAGGCGGCGGCACCGGCGGCAGCGACAGCACCGGAGGCGGCGGCAGCGGCGCCGGGGACAGCGTCGGCCTCCTGCCCTGCGACAATGGCTGGCCCGAGGTGCGGAGCGCGATCGCGCAGGATCCGGCGATCGAGGCGGCCATCACCGAGCTGCTCGGCAAGATGAAGGTGGAGGAGAAGGTCGGCCAGATGGTGCAGGCCGAGATCCAGAAGATCACGCCGGCCGAGGTGAAGCAGTACAACATCGGCTCCGTGCTGAACGGCGGCGGCTCCTGGCCGGGGAAGAACAAGAACGCGACGGCGGCGGACTGGGTGAAGCTCGCCGACGACTTCTACAACGCCTCGGTGGACACCAGCGGTGGCCGCGTGGCCATCCCGATCATCTGGGGCATCGACGCGGTGCACGGGAACAACAATGTCCGCGGCGCCACGCTCTTCCCGCACAACATCGGCCTCGGCGCCGCCCACGACCCCGAGCTGCTCGAGCGCATCGGCGCCGCGACGGCCAAGGAGGTCCTCGCGACCGGGCTCGACTGGACCTTCGCGCCGACGCTCGCGACCGTGCGCGACGACCGCTGGGGCCGCACGTACGAGGGCTACTCCGAGGATCCCGAGATCGTGAACGCCTATGCGGGCCGGGTCGTGCAGGGCATCCAGGGCGCCGCGAACAGCCCTGATCTCCTCGGCGCGACGCGCGTCATCGCGACAGCCAAACACTTCATCGGTGACGGCGGCACCGACAAGGGCGATGACCAGGGGAACAACCTCGCCTCAGACACCGAGCTGTGCACGATCCACGCGCAGGGCTACCTGTCTGCCATTCCGGCGGGCGCGCAGACGGTCATGGCGTCGTACAACAGCATCCGCGGCCAGAAGATGCACGGGAAGGGCGATCTGCTCACCGGGGTGCTGAAGGACAAGCTCCACTTCGACGGGTTCGTCATCGGCGACTGGAACGGTCATGGGCAGGTGTCGGGCTGCACCAACTCCTCGTGCGCCGCCTCGATCAACGCCGGTGTGGACATGATCATGGTCCCGGACGACTGGAAGGCGTTCTACGATAACACGCTCAGTCAGGTGAAGGGGGGCCAGATCTCGATGGCGCGGGTCGACGACGCCGTGACGAGGATCTTGCGGGTCAAGATGCGGGCGGGGCTCCTCGGCCCGAAGAAGACCAAGCAGGCGCCGTCGAAGCGGATGTTCGCGGGCGATCAGTCGGTGCTCGGGCAAGCGGAGCACCGGGCCCTCGCGCGCGAGGCGGTCCGGAAATCTCTTGTCCTCCTCAAGAACGCCGGCGGGGTCCTGCCCCTCGCCGCGTCGGCGAAGGTGCTCGTCGCGGGCAAGTCCGCGGACAGCATCCCGAACCAGGCCGGCGGCTGGTCGCGGACGTGGCAGGGCACCGACGTGACGAACGCCGATTTCCCCGGCGCGACGTCGATCCTCAAGGGGATCCAGGACCTCGTTTCGGCCGGCGGCGGCCAGGCGACGCTGAGCGCCAACGGCTCCGCCGCCAGTTCGGGGAGCTTCGACGCGGCGATCGTGGTGATCGGCGAGACGCCTTATGCCGAGATGTACGGGGACATCCAGCTCGCGACGGACGACACCCCGCACGCGAAGACGCTGGAGCACGCGGTCTTCCACCCCGAGGATCTGCAGGTCCTCCAGGCGATCCGCACGGCCAAGCCGGATCTGCCGATCGTGACGGTCTTTCTGTCGGGCCGTCCGCTCTATGTCAACAAGGAGCTGAACCGCTCGGACGCCTTCGTGGCCGCGTGGCTCCCGGGCTCCGAGGGCGGCGGCGTGGCCGACGTGCTGTTCGGCAAGCAGCAGTTCCAGGGCAAGCTCTCGTTCTCCTGGCCTGCGACCGATTGCCAGCGCGTCAACCGCGGTGAAGACGGCGCGCTGTTCCCGTACGGCTTCGGCCTGACGACGGAGAACAAGGAGACGCCTGCGGCGCTCCCGGAGGCGTCCACCGCGAGCGGCTGCAACTGATCAAATCCTCCGCGCCGCTGCCGCTCTCCCCGCTCTCCGCAGCGGCGGCGGCCTTCGTGAGATAGGCCGAGGACCCAGCCCGCCACGCGGCGGGCCGGGTCTTCGTGATCAGCGCGTCAGCGCGTCAGCGCGTCACGCGCCGCCGCCTCGCGCGGTCGTGAGCACCACCTTGCCGGTGGTCGCGCGGGACGCGACTGCCTTCATGGCCGCCGTCGCGTACTCCCCCGTCGCGCTGAAGAACGGCTCGTACTGCTGCTCGCTGCGGCGGCGCTCGGCCCGGCGTGCAAGGAGAAGCGCGACGACGGTACCACGCCGGCGCAGGCCGTCGCCGAGCTGCCGCCGCTCGAGCTCCGCGACGACACGGCGAACCTGATGCTGACGTGGATCGACGAGAAGGGCACACGCCTCGCGGCCGATCCCAGACTGGGATGGAAAACCTGCCCAGACATGCTCGGCCACTACCCCTTCACGCGATCTCCATGCTCGCCAACCAAGACTCCTGCGCGTTTTGTTTCCAGACCTCCTCTTGCTCGCGACCGCCGAGCTGGATGCCGAAGTAATTCAGCGGGTCAATGAATATCTGCTGCCCGTTGACGAAATCGAGACGAGCCGCAGAGCATTCGATCCATTCAGAAGACTGGATCGTGTTCCAGGTTCGAATGGTCGCGAGCACATTTGAGCCATCGGGATCGCGAAGCACCTGCAGCCTGACAGACGACAACGCAGGCAGCATGTCGTCATCCAGATCCGCCTCGTTGGATACTTCATCGGCCAGGAACAGCCGAATCCGTCCCGAATCTCCGACGACGGCCATCTTTAGCAGCACATTGTCGAATTCGAAGTAAACCGCACGCCACAGCGCGTGAAAGCGCACCGGTCGTTCATCCTTGTCGACAAAGCCGGTCACAAGGACATCCGTGAGCCGTGCGCCGCTCAGCGCGTCTTTGATCTTCGACATCATCATGGCAGCATCCGGATCGCAAGATCCATCCCCTCGCCGGACTTGAGCGCTGTAACCCATTCTCCGCTGCTCTTGACGACAATGGTCAGTCCACGACCACGGTAGATGCTCATGGCTTCAGCCCCCTTCTTTAGGGTTCCCTGCCCGACATATTTGAAAGTGCCGTTCTCGATTCTATCGCTCAGCGCCTTGAGTAGAGCCTCACCTCCGCCGTCCTTGAGCTTCCCGAACTTCACCCCCAGCGCGTTCTCCACAGCCGCTCGGTGGTTCACGAAATGCTCCTTGAAATTCTTCCCAGCCGTCAGTGGTCCAAGCTTTGGGACACTCAGCCCGCTCGTGCCGACAGGGACCGGCTTCGGGGGCAGCATCAGCGTCTTGCTGAGCGCCGTCGCCTTGCGGATCGCCTTGACGATCGCCTGCGCCGCCACGGCGGCAGCGAGCTGCACAACGCTCGTTGCCGCCTGCTGGATGGGCGTCGCCTCCGCCCCCTCGTTGCGCCCGCCCACGATGCCGTGTGGACTGCTCCCGTCGCGCGGCGTGATGTCCTCGTCCAGCGCGAGATTCGCGAGCCCCGCCGCGAGCGCGAGCTCTTGCGTCGCCTGATTGCCCTGCGCGAACTGTTCCCACGGCGACGGCGCGCTCCCCCCATCTGCTCCGCCGCTCGGTTTCAGCGCCTCGGCCAGCTTGCCGGCCAGCACATCCGCCTCATGCAACGCCGCGGCCTTCTTCATTGTTGCCGTGTTCGCCTCCGGAGCGTTCGGGTCGAACACGAAAACCTGAAGCCCCTTCGTCTTCTGGGCGAACTCCCCGGTGCTGCCGGTGACGATTCCCGCCCCATGAGGGGAGTACGCCCATCGATCCACATTGCTCGGCGCCCCCTGCGGCCGTACGCGCACGGGGATATCGTGGGGCTGCCCCTCAGTGCCCGTCGGGTCGCGCAACCTGACCGGGTTGTTCGACACATAGGCATATAAATTGACCCCGTCCACGAGCCCAAGCGGATCCGCAGCGGTCCACCTCCCGAGCCACGGCGCGTAATACCGCGCCCCGTGGTAGTACAGCCCCGTCTCCTCGTCCTTCTCCTTGCCCGTGTAGCGATACCGCTTCCGGCTCAGCTCCACCGCGCTGCTGGTCGACCAGTACGCCGTCGTCCCGAAGGAGTGGTACTCCTCGTAGCCGATCACCAGCCCCGCCCCGTCGACCTCCAGCGACGCCGACCCGAGGTGGTTGTCGAGCTGGTAGCGCACCCGCGGCGTCACCGTGAACGGACCCGACGTGTCGACCGTCTTGGTCTCCACCATCGCCACCCGCCGCGCGCCATCCATCACGTGCAGCGTCTGCCGCTCCAGCGCCAGCCCCGAGCTGTTGCGCCTGCGGTACACCTCGTAGCCGCCGAGGTAGATGCGCTCGTCCACAAGCCCGTTGTGCTCCCAGACCTTGCGCACGCGGTGGCCCGCAGCGTCGTAGTCGTAATAGACATCGCCGCCGCCGTCGAGATCCGTGCTCCGCACCTGGTCGTTCTCGTCCCAGGTCAGCGCCGTGATGTGCGGCATCGACGTCATGTTGCCGTGCGCGTGATGCGCATAGTTGCGGAACGGCCCGTTCGCCGGGTCTCCGGTCGTGCTCGTCAGCCGGTTGTTCGCCGTCTCCTCGTACGCATACCACCGCGTCCAGCTCCCCGTGCCCGCCTGGTGCACCATCCTCCGCAGGTTGCCCACGGCGTCATAAATGTACTGCTCGGTATAGTTCCTCAGCGCCTGCGCGTCGTTCGCGTGCGGCAGCGACTGGATCGGCACGTCGTTCTGGTCCCGCGGCGCGTCCGACAGCCCGCCCGCATGCTCCCGCCCCGTCGCTTCGATCAGCCGGTAGACCGCGTCGTACACGTACTGCGCGCTCGGTGACACCACGGCATTGTTGAAGAACACCGTCTGCTGCGCGCTGTCCCTGATCTCCACGATGTTCCCGACGGGGTCGTACACATACGTGAGGTTCTGCAGCACCGCGCTGTCCGAGCTCCGCGTCGTCTTCAGGCGCGAGAGCCGGAACGTCAATGGGTCATACGTGTACGCCGTCGAGGTGCCGTTGCCATACTCGATCCGCTCGCGCTGCCCCTTCGCGTCGTAATCGATGTTGTCGACGAACGTCGTCCACGCCACCGCGCCTCGAACGCGCGCCTCGACCCGCTCGAGCAGCCCCGCCTCGTTGTACGTCGGCTTGACCTCGCTCGCGTCCGGGGCGGTCAGGCTGGTTGGGCGGTTCAGCGCATCGTACGCCGTCTGCGTGCCGAAGCTCTCGGCCTCCAGCAGCGGCTCGGCCGCGGTCGCGATGGCGGACACATCCGTCAGCGCCGACAGCACCGACCAGTCGGCGTCCGCGTGCACGTCGCTCCGCAGCCGGCGCGAGGCCTGCAGCACGTTGCCCTTGAAGTCGTACGCCTGGCTCGTCACCACGCCCGCGCCATCATACACCTGGTACGGCCTGCCGCGCAGGTTCAGCGCCGTCGCCTGCTGATCAGCTCGATGGCCTTCGCCGGCTAGCCGAACAACGAGGCTGGACGAACGCGGGGGAGTACGTGGACCATGGCGTTAGAGGCGCCAAAGAATCGCGGGCCCGAGCCAGACCTTCTCATGAAGGATGCCCATCACGGCGAGCTGAACCTCGTGGCCTGTTGTCGCTTCGACCGCTTCGCCCGGCCGGTCCGCCACCCCGTGATCGCGCTCGACGACTTCCGGGCCAGGGGCATTGACTTCATCTCCATGCACGACGGCATCGACACGAGCACACCGGCCGGGAGGTTCAGCTTCACCATCATCGCCGCCATGGCTGAGCTGGAACGGGAGCTGATCCGGGAGAGGACCAAGGCCGGGCTCCAGGCCGCGAAGAGACGTGGCGCCAAGCTCGGCAGGCCGAGGGTCGAGTTCGACATCGGGCGAGCTGTCGAGCTTCGACGGGCGGGGAGATCCATCCGGGAGGTCGCCGCCGCCCTCGGCGTTCACCCGACCACCCTCCATCGAGCCCTCCTGGCTGTTCCACAATCGTCCTCGGAAGTGGCCTGATCTGGGCTAGGAAATCACGGGGCTTTCGATGCCCCGGGTGGACGTCGATCGGCGTGGCGAAAGCGACGGTCTTTGCAACAGGTGCCGCCGCTGGGAACCGATCCATTATCCGCTCCGGGCCTTCGACATCCCCATCTTCGGCCCGCTCACCTGGCGCATGGACAGCGGTCGATGGCAAGGCTCAACATCAACAATACCGGGCGGGTCGAAGGTGCATGGGCTCGGCGAGCGGCTTCTCAGCCCCACCGGCTTCGGCATCTTCCCGTGGCAGACGGATGCAGTGTGAGAGGGTCAGCCGCCCTCCAAAATCCATCCTTGTGAGATCTGGCCGGGCCAGTGGCCTTGGAACCGTATCAACGCGGTAAGGCCCTCCTGAATTTCGTCGATCTCGTTACTGTAGATGACAATTCCATCGATCAAGAGATCGAGCTCGACCGGCTCCCCCTGTTTCACGCCCATCTCGTCGGCGTGGTGGGCAGAATGAACGGATTTACCCCGTGTGAACGTGCCCGCGATGAGGCGACCTGTCACATGTGCCCCGTTGGCAGTCGTTTTTATAGCGTAGACCTGGAATTTCCCATATTCTCTAGAATCTGACATGCTTGAGGTCCTCTAGGCGATCCGCACGGCCAAGCCGGATCTGCCGATCGTGACGGTCTTTCTGTCGGGCCGTCCGCTCTATGTCAACAAGGAGCTGAACCGCTCGGACGCCTTCGTGGCCGCGTGGCTCCCGGGCTCCGAGGGCGGCGGCGTGGCCGACGTGCTGTTCGGCAAGCAGCAGTTCCAGGGCAGGCTCTCGTTCTAGTGGCCCGGGAGCGAGCGCCAGCGCGTCAACCGCAACGACGGCCAGGAGGCGCTGTTCCCCCACGGCTTCGCCCTGATCACGGCGGATCAGGACACGATCGGCGAGCTGTCCGAGGCGTCCATCGGCGCCGACTGCAACTGAGCCCTTGCTCTGCGCCGCTGCCGATCTCCCGGGCGGCGGCCGGCCGTTATCGCCGGTTCATGAGCACGACCTTGCCGGTGGTCGCGCGGGACGCGACCGCTGTCATGGCCGCCTTCGCCTCCGCCATCGGCGGCGCAGCCGAGACGAGCGGCTTGATCGCGCCCTGGCCGTAGAGCGCGTAGAGCTCGTCTTGCGCCCTCCGCGTGAGATCGGGCCGGGCGCGGCTGTAGGTGCCCCAGTAGAGGCCGACGACCGAATAGTTCTTCACGAGCAGGTGGTTCGCGCGCGCCGCGGGGATGCGGCCGGAGGCGAAGCCGATCACCACGATGCGTCCCTCGAAGGCGACGCATTTCGTCGACTGATCGAAGACGTCGCCGCCGACGGGGTCGAAGACGATATCGGCGCCCCGGCCCGAGGTCCGCTCCTTCACGATGGCGACGAAGTCCTCGCGCCGGTAGTCGATCGCGACGTCCGCCCCGAGGGCGCGGCAGACCGCCGTCTTCTCCTCGCCGCCGGCGGTCGCGATGACGGTCGCGCCGGCCGCCTTGGCGAGCTGGATCGCCGCGCTGCCGACGCCGCCCGCGCCGGCGTGCACGAGGACCGTGTCGCCCGGCTGGACGCCGGCGCGCCGGTGGAGCGCGAAATAGCCTGTCTGGTAGGTGATGGTCATCGCCGCGGCGTCCTCGAACGGCATCGCGTCCGGGAGCGCATAGGTGGTGCGCAGCCCCGCGATGGCGTGCGTCGCGTACCCCCCGGAGCCGGGGAGCGTCGCGGCCACGCGGGCGCCCGGCGGGAGGGACGGCTCGCGGCTCTCGACGACGAGGCCGGCGACCTCGAAGCCGGGGATGAACGGCGGAGTCGGCTTGACCTGGTGGGCGCCCGCCGTGAAGAGCACGTCGGGGAAGTTGATCGCGGCGGCGGCCACCTCGATCCGGACCTCCCCCTCGGCGAGCGGGGGGTCGTCGACCTCTTCCCAGACGAGGATCTCGGGGGGACCGAAGGCGTGTCCGCGCCAGGCATGCATGCCCGCGGACCTTAGCAGAAAGCCCGGGCGGCCCGGCGGCGCCGCCTCGCGCGCCGGGGATCCCCTGCGGGATCGCCGGCGCGCGAGATCAGCGGACGATCTCGATCGGCAGCTTCGCCGTCACGGAGCCCTGCTCCTGCCCGTCGAACGTCACCTCGACATCGTAGGTCCCCGGCGCGAAGAACTCGTCTTCCGGGTTGTCCGTGTCCGATGGCCCGCTCCACTGCCGCCCCGACCAGGAGATCGTGTGCGTCGCCGCCGTCGCGTCGACCTGCACGGTCGCCGCGTCGTCGGGAGCGCAACATCCGGTGTCACAGAGGCAGTACTGCTGTGGATCCCCCGCCGTCGACAGCCCGGTGATCTGGTACGTGACGAACGAGCGCGGATCCGCGCTCGGCACGACGCAGTGCCCGCACCCGTCCGAGGCCGCGATCTCGATCGGAGGGACGCTCGAGTCGGTCGTGACCGTGTAGACGAACTCTGCTGGCTCGCCCCTCCAGTAGACGCAGCGGCTGGACTCGATCGATATCGTCACGCCCGGGATCGTGCCCTGGACGTCGCGCACCGCGCACGGCTCGGCCCCCGGCGGCAGCCCGCGGTCGCCGCCGCTGCTGCTGCTGCTCTCGCCGTCGCCGCCGCTCCCGGCGCCCTCCTTGCTGCCGCCGCATCCGGTCGCGCACGCGGCGGACAGCAAGGCTATCGCCAGAGCTCGAAGCATGTCGTTTGCCATTCCCTCACCTCTCCCTCCTTCGCGCCACGCCGCCTGTCTGCGGCGGCGCGCGATCGGCAGCAAGGGAGATGCTCCGCGAGGCGCGCGCGGGCTCCGGAGGGACAGGCCGTGGCTCGCACCACCCCGGGCCGTCGACTGTGCCAGCCTGGGCCGCTACCTGCCTGCCGGCTTCGCCTCAGCCGTGCTTCAGGGGTAGATCTCGATCGGCAGCTTCGCCGTCACGGAGCCCTGCTCCTGCCCGTCGAACGTCACCTCGACATCGTAGCTCCCCGCCTGGAAGAAGGCGCCCTCCGGGTTGCTCGTATCGGACGGCCCGGTCCACTGCCGCCCGGACCAGCGGATCGTCTGCGTCACCGTCGTCGCGTCGACCTGCACGGTCACCGCCTCGTCGGGAGCGCAGCAGCCCACGTCGCACAGGCAGTAGAGCTGCGGTTGCGGATCGGCGCCCCACGAGAGGCCGCTGATCTTGTAGGAGACGAACGAGAGCGGATCGCTCGTCGGTTCGACGCAGCGCCCGCAGCCGGTGGAGGCCGCTATGTCGATCGGGGGGACGCTCGAGTCGGTCGTCACCGTGAAGATGAACTCCGCCGGCTCTCGTTCGTGGTAGGAGCACCGGCTCGACTCGATCGATATCTTCACGCCGGGGATCGTGCCCTCGACGTCGCGCACCGCGCACGGCCAGTCCGACAGGCCGCAGCCGCCGCCGCTGCCCTCGCCGCAGCCGCCGGTGCCGTCCTCGCCGCTGTCGTCGTTGCCCCCGCCGCCGCTGTCATCGCCGCCGCTGCCCCCGTTGTGGCCGCCGCTTCCGCCGGTGCCGCCCTCGCCGCCGCTGCTGCTGCTGGCGCCGCTGCCGCCGTTGCCGCTGCTGGCACCAACGCCGTCATTCACGCTGTCCTTGCATCCCATCAGGCACGCACTGGACAGCAGGGCTGCCGCCAGCACGCGAAGCACGTCGCTCGTCATCGCATCACCTCGTGGCTCCGCCACCGAACCTCGCGCGCGGCGGCGCGGGGCGTGCAGCAAAAGGGATGCCTCGCGCGACAAACGCAGATCCCGCAGGAGCGCCTCTGGCGCGTGACACACCGGATCTTCGATTGTGCCAATTTGAGCCGTAACGGGCAGGTGAGCTGCTGCGCTCGCAGGGCGCCATTCCCGGCGGGCCAGCTGTTCCAGGCCATCTCGATACTCAGCGCACGAACCAGCGGCCGGCCCGGCTCATCCTGCGACGCGCCGGCGCGCCGCCGTCACTCGATCTCGGGGTACCAGCACGCCACGCGGTGGCCGCTGCCGGGGACGAGCTCTTCGAGCGGCGGGATCTCGACGTCGCATTTGCCCTCTTCGGCCTTCCGGCAGCGAGGGTGGAACACGCAGCCGTCGGGCGGGTTGATCGCGCTCCCGGGCGCGCCCGGCAGCAGGCGGCGCGCCTTGCTCCCCCGCTCGAGCGACGGCGTCGCCTCGAAGAGCGCGCGCGTGTACGGGTGGTGCCGCCGCCCGGCCACGCCCTGCGTGGGGCCGATCTCCACGATGCGGCCGAGGTACATCACCGCGACGCGGTGGCTCACGTGCTCGACGACGCGGAGGTCGTGCGAGATGAACAGCAGGCCGAGCGACAGCTCGTCCTGGAGCTCCTCCAGCAGGTTGACGATCTGGGCCTGCACCGAGAGGTCGAGCGCGCTCACGGGCTCGTCGCAGACGATGAAGTCCGGGCGCACGGCGAGGGCGCGGGCGATCGCGACCCGCTGCCGCTGGCCGCCGGAGAGCTCGTGGGGGAAGCGCTCCATCATGTCCGGCCGCAGGCCGACCTTCTGGAGCGCGCCCTCGACCATCGCGGTCTCCTCGTCGCGGCTCCTCGCGAGGCGGTGGATGACGATGCCCTCGCCGACGATCTCGCGCAGCGTCATGCGCGGGTTGAGCGAGCCGTAGGGGTCCTGGAAGACGATCTGCATCCGCCGGCGCATGGCCCTCAGCGCGCGGCTCGACAGGGCGCTCAGGTCGTGGCCGTCGAAGAGGACGCGGCCGACCGTGGGCTCGATGAGCCGGAGCACGAGGCGCCCGAGGGTGCTCTTGCCGGAGCCCGACTCGCCGACCAGGCCGAGCGTCTCGCCCCGGTGGACGTGAAAGGTCGCCTCGACGACGGCCTGCACGAACGACGGCTTCGCGAAGGCGCCGCGCTGCACCGGGTAGAACTTCGAGAGCCCCTCCGCCTGGACGAGCGGCCGCTCGCCCGGCGCGCTCTCCACGCCCTCCGGGTGCGCCGCGGCTGCAGGGTGCGGGTGCGGCGCGGCGGGCTCGTCGCGCTGCGTGGGCGGCGGGGATCCGCTGTCGCGCGTCACGAGGCGCCCTCGTTGCCCGCGCGCCCCGGGCCCGTGAGGAGGAAGCAGCGCGCCGCGTGGTGCCCCGCGCCGGGCGGGACGGCGTACAGGTCCGGCGCCTCGGCGCGGCAGCGGTCGAACACGGCGTCGCAGCGGTCCTGGAAGCGGCAACCGCGCGGAGGATCGCGCAGATCGGGCAGCGCGCCCGGGATGGTCGGCAGGCGGAGCGAGCGCTCACCGCGCACGCGGTGCGGGCGGATCCCGCGCGCCGGGATGCTCCTGAGGAGCGCGCGCGTGTACGGGTGCGACGGCGCCGCGAGCACGTCGCGCGCCGGCCCTTGCTCGACGACGACGCCGGCGTAGAGGACGACGATCTCGTCCGCGAGCTCGCCGACGACGGCGAGGTCGTGCGCGATGAGCAGGAGGCTCATCGACGTCTCTGCCTTGAGCCGCTCGAGGAGGTCGAGGATCTGCGCCTGCGTCGTCGTGTCGAGCGCGGTGGTGGGCTCGTCGGCGATGAGCAGCGAGGGCTCCGGCGCGAGGGCCATGGCGATCATGACGCGCTGGCGCATCCCGCCGGACAGCTCGTGCGGGTAGCTGTTCGCGCGGACCTCGGGCTCGGGGAAGCCGACCTTGCGCAGGAGGTTCACGGCGTAGAGACGGGCGTCGCCGCGGGACATGGGCCGGTGCAGCCGGATGGCCTCGGCGATCTGGGCGCTGACCGTGTACACGGGGTTCAGCGAGGTCATCGGCTCCTGGAAGATCATGCCGATCTTCCCGCCGCGCACGGCGCGCATCTCGCGCTCGCTCAGCGCGAGGAGGTCCTGGCCGTCGAGCTCGATCGAGCCGCCGTCGATGGACGCGTAGGGCGCGGGCAGCAGCCGCAGGATGCTCAGCGCGGTCACCGTCTTGCCGCAGCCCGACTCGCCGACGAGCGCCACGGTGCGCCCGCGCGGCACCGTGAACGAGACGCGGTCGAGGGCGCGCGTGACGCGGCCGTCGGCGGCGAACGAGACGCGGAGGTCGCTCACCCGGAGCAGCGTGGGCGGCGGGGCCTCCTCGGGCGAGAGGGGCGGCGCGGTGCGGGGCAGCGGGAGGGGGCGCCCGCTCGCCGTCGAGCGCTGGGTGACGGCGGGCTCGTCGTCGTCGAGCAGGCCGCGCGCGAGGGCGCCGTGGGGGACGGCGGAGGCGCTGGGCGCGGGACGAGCGCCTGCGGTCGGCGTGGCGGGCGCGGGAAGAGCGCCCGCGCTCGAGGGGTCGGGTGTGGCCGGGGCGCTGGGCAGGGGAGGCGCGCTGGGTACGGGCGGCCTTCTCTCGCCGAGGTCGTGGCGGATCAGGGGAAGCGGGAGCGAGTTCCGCGCGCCGAGGTCGTCGTCCTCGTCGTCCTGGCCGTTGCTCACCGTACGTACACCTCGAGGCGGGGGCCGACGCCCTGGGAGATGCCCATCGAGTAGGCGGCCCCGACGGCGTCGCTCCCCGCCGCGAGGATGGCGATGCCGTGGTCGTCCTTGCGCCGCCTGGCCCAGTCGCGCACGAGCGAGGTGACGTCGATCCGCAGCGGCGTCGCCGGTCGGGGCCGCGCGATGGCGGCGGCCTCCGGGATCGACAGCCGCGGCTGCCGCCCCCACGTCGCCGTCTCGGAGCGCCACGGCTCGAGGATGCGCGCGACCTCCAGGGTGAGCGCGCGCTCGGCGGGAGGCGCCATCGGGGCCGGCTCCAGCACGACGAAGGCGCTCGCGATGTCGGCGCCGACGCCGAAGGTCGGCGAGAACCGGAGCAGCAGGACGACTTCACCGCCCCCGGCGCGCCCGAGCGCGACGGCGTCGGGGACGCCCGGCGCTGCCGCGGCGTCGTCCTCGACGAGGACGGCGAGGTCCTCGGGCGGGAGCAGCACGCGGCGCGCGTCGAGGGGCGCGGGGAGGGCGCTCGCCGGCCGGCAGCGCCCGGCGACGCAGTAGCCGGCGCCGCAGACGCCCGCGCCTGCACACACGCCCGCGTCCTTCGCGGGGCCGCCGCCGCAGCCCAGGAGCGGCGGCGCCGCGACGAGCAGGGCCACGGGCGCGAGGGCGGCGAGCAGACGCACAGCGGGGGCGACCATAGCAGAGGGCGGCCCGGGTAGGGCGGCCCCGGTGGCGGTGGCGGGGCGCGGCGCGCCGGGGGCGGTGGGGGCGCCGGTCGCCGGCGCGCGATCCCTGTTGTCGGGCCGCGGCCGCTCTGCTGGGATGCCGTGTCGTGCGCGTTCGAGCCGTTACCTTCCTGAGAGCGCTCGTGATCCTGGCCGCCGTGCCTGCGGCGCTCGCCGCCTGCGGAAAGAAGGCGCCGCTCGGGTCTCCGTGCCGCGCGGACGACGACTGCGCTTCAGGCCTCGCCTGCCACCGCGAGCAATGCCTGCACGAGGGGAGCGCCCGGCGCCTGCGCGACGAGGAGCAGCGCGCCTCGGGCGAGGGCGGCGCGCGGAAGGTCGGCGACCGCGTCGAGGTCGAGTGGAAGGGCTCGTACAAGCCCGCGATCATCACCGGCGTCGTCGCCCCCGGCTCCTACCGGGTCCACTTCGATGGGTACGACGCGCAGTGGGACGAGGTCGTGACGGAGGCGCGCATCAAGGGCGGCGCGCGCTCGGGCTCGGGGCAGCGCACGGCGGTGCCGGCGGCGAGCAGCACGCCGCGCTGAGCGGCGGAAGGCGGCGCCCGGAGCACGTGGAGCTCGGCCGCGAGGGTCGGGAGCGGTGCCGCGAGGCAGCTCCGCAGCGCATCGCCTGCCCGATAGCCGGTGAATCGATCTCCCATGCTCCCACCATGACTATTTGGTGTCCGCGCGGATGAAGTCCACGAACGCGCGAAGCGCCGCGGGCATGTGGCGGCGGCTCGGATAATAAAGAAAGGGGCCGGAGAGACGCGACCACCAGCGCTCCAGGACCGGCTTCAAGGCGCCGCTCTCGAGGTGCGGGCGCAGCCAGTCCTCGAACCAGTAGATGAGACCGGTGCCCGCGATCGCGGCGTCCACGAGGAGGTCCGTCGCGCTCCCGAGGCTGCCGACGAGGGGGCCGGTCGGGTCGACCTTCACGACCTCGCCGTCGCGCTCGAATTCCCACGGGCACAGCGCGCCGTTCGGGAAGCGGCCGCGCAGACACGCGTGATCGAGGAGCTTGCGCGGATGGGTCGGGCGCCCGTGCCGCTCGAGGTAGGCGCCCGACGCCGCGAGCGCCAGGCGCTGCTCGCGCTGGCCGATCGGGACCGCGATCATGTCTTTCTCGAGCGTCTCTTCGTAACGAATGCCTGCGTCGCAGCCCGCGGCGAGGATGTCGACGAGCGTGTCGTCCGCCGTCACCTCGACGCGGATATCGGGATATGCGGCGAGGAACGGCGGCAAGATCCGTGGGAGCACGAGCCGCGCGGCGACGACGGGGACGTTCAACCGGAGCGTGCCGGCTGGCTTTTCGCTCGAGCTCTTCACGACGTCGAGCGCCGCTGCGATCTCGGCGAGCGCAGGACCGAGCCGCTCGAGGAGCCGCGCGCCGGCCTCGGTCGGCGCGACGCTGCGGGTCGTCCGATGAAGAAGCCGAACACCGAGCTCGCCCTCCAGCCGGCGCACCGCCTCGCTCGCGCTCGACGCGCTCGTGCGGCTCGTGCGGCTCGCCTCGCGGAAGCCGCCGGCGCGCGCCACCGCGGCGAAGACCCGGACGTCGTCGAGATCCACTGCCATTGTTCGCCTTTCCGCACGGGCCGTGCTGATTCGGGGCTCTTATCATACACCCCGTCGTCGCCTACCGTCGACAGCCATGACGGATCTAGCCAAGGTCGGGACGTTCAAGATGGGCAGTCGCACGGTGAAGCGCTTCGGGTACGGAGCCATGCAGCTCGCCGGGCCGGGCGTGTTCGGACCGCCGAGAGACCGCGGTGCCGCGCTCGCCGTGCTGCGCGAGGCGGTGAAGCGCGGCGTCGATCACATCGACACGAGCGACGTGTACGGGCCGCACGTCACGAATCAGATCATCCGCGAGGCGCTGCACCCGTATCCGAGGGATCTGGTGATCGCCACGAAGGTCGGCGCAAGACGCGGCCCACAGGGATCCTGGGAGCCGGCGTTCGCCGCCGAGGACATCGCGAGCGCGGTCCACGACAACCTCCGGAATCTCGGCCTCGACGCGCTCGACGTCGTGAACCTGCGCATCCTGTTCGACGCGCAGGGCCCCGCGGAAGGCTCGATCGAGGCGCCCCTCTCCGCGCTCATGAAGCTGCAGCGCGAGGGCAAGGTCCGCCACATCGGTCTCAGCAACGTGACCGCGAAGCAGGTGGAAGAGGGGCGCGCGATGACGGAGATCGTGTGCGTGCAGAACCTGTACAACCTCGCGCACCGGCAGGACGACGCGTTGATCGACAGCCTCGCCGCGGCGGGCATCGCGTACGTGCCGTTCTTCCCGCTCGGCGGCTTCTCGCCGCTCCAGTCCTCGACGCTGTCCGACGTCGCGCGTCAGCTCGGCGCGACGCCGATGCAGGTCGCGCTCGCGTGGCTGCTGCGGCGCTCGCCCAATATCCTCCTCATTCCCGGGACATCGAGCGTCGAGCACCTGCGCGAGAACCTCGCGGCGGCAGATCTCGAGCTGCCCGATGACGCGATGAAGGCGCTCGACCGTATCTAGATCACTCTCAAGGTCGCATTGTCCCGCTCACTCGGGTGGTAGAAGGGGAGGGGACGCGCAACAACTTCGATTGTGCAGACTCGATCCCTGCGACGCCCCCTGGAGCCGCCTTGGCAATGAATGGCCAGGGGATCGGCGGCATCGAAGGCGCCATGGACACGAGATCCACCCAGATTGTCGCGGTGTCGTTCATCGCTCTCCTCGGTTGCTCCGACGCAGGGGGCGGAAACCTCGGCGGAGGCGGAGCTGCTCCTGGAACGACGACCGGCACGGAGGGCGGCTCCGGGGGCGGAGGCGGAGGAGACGGAGGCTCCGGCGGCGAGAATCCCACCCCCGGCTCCGGAGGCCACGGCGGCGCCGGGGGCTCGGGCGGTGAGAGCTCCACGTCGGGCTCGGGCGGCGCCGGGGGCTCGGGCGGTGAGAGCTCCACGTCGGGCTCGGGCGGCGCCGGGGGCTCGGGCGGTGAGAACTCCACGTCAGGTGCCGGCGGCGAAGGAGCCGGCGGCGCCGGCGGCGGCGAAGAGGGCAGTGCCGCCCTCGGGCCGTGCGGCACTGCAGGCACCTCGTTCGGCCCTCCGGAGGCCTTTCTCGATCTCGGTCACCAGAAAGGCCTCAGCCGGCTCTTCGTCTCCGGAAGCCGCGTGCTGAGCTGGGACTACGATCGCTGGATGCTCTGGGATACCGACTCCAGCGCTGCGATCGCCGACGGACACGCGCCGGGCGGCTTCGACCCCGGCAGCCCGACGCTCGGGACCCTGCCGTTCGAGTTGCCCGGCGGCGTGGTCCTCCGCGGCAACATCGTGCTGATCCAGACGGACCCCGAGCACGCCTTCGAGCTGCGCAGCGCCATCGACGGCTCCGTCCTGGCCTCCGTGACCACCGAGTACGATCAGGCGGGGCTCGCGAGCGACGGCAGCTACGCCTGGACGCGCCGCCAGTCCACCAGCACGATCACGCTCTGGAGCACCGCGGGGGTCGAGCGCTGGTCCGCAGCGGTGAACCACCACGGCGACGTCTACGCGGCGCCGGATGCGCTCCGGATCGCACCGGAGCCTCCTGTTCCCCTGCAAAATAGCATCGCGGTGCTCCCCGCTGACGGCTCGCCTCCCACGGTCACCCCCGAGCTCTCGGGCTCATTCCACTCCTGGTTCCAGGACGGCGAGCGATTTCTAGCCACCGTCGGCACGACGGTGCGCGTGTACTCGAAGGCGGCGATCCAGGAGGGCATCGTCAACCTGCCGTCGACCACGCAACTCGCGGGGACGCGCGACTATTTCTGGATGCTCGCGGACGACAGAGCGGGCTCTCCGCTCATGGTCTATCGCGTCGGAGGCGGGGCCGTCCCCGTCGCCGAGTACCCTGACCGAGCCGACTATCGCTACACGTTCACGCCGACCGAGCGTGCGCTCGCCTTGCTCCACAAGCAAGCGTCGAGGCTCGACATCATCGATCTCGACGGCCCCGAGGTGACCCTGAGCGAACACGTGCCGCCGCTGGTCGCGAACGCCCACGTCCACATCGACCAGGAGCTGCGCCTGGCGGTCTCGAACGTGTACGGCGCGATCTCGTACAAGGGCACCCTCACCGATCCGGATAGCACGGGGCTGCTCGGCTGCGGCGCGCTCCACTCCGTCGCAGGCGCTCCCTCGGGGCACGTGGCGCTCGCGACGGGTTCGGGGAAGACGCTCGTCTATGATACGGCGGCGCTCGACGCCGGACCCTCGGCTGTCGTTCCGTTCCACAGCAACAAGGTGCTGCTCTCGGCGGACGGCGGCCTGCTCGCGGCGCGCGCCGCCCTCGATCCGATGGTCACGGACACATCACTCCGTCTCTTCTCGCTGCCGGACGGCGCGCAGCTCGCCTCGCTCTCGCGCGAGGAGGTGATTCAAGATTTCTCGATGTCCTTCGACGGCAGCACGGTCGGCCGCACTTACCACGTCGACTCGCACAGGACGGAGCGCGTCGTGAGCGACTGGGCGGGCAGCGCGCCGCTCTTCCAGGACACCGGGCACCGGCCGGCGCCGCTCGTCTCCCCCGACGGTCACCACGTTGTCGTCACGGACTCCGCCCCCTCGGAAGGCTGCGGGTTCACGCAGCTCTACGAGGACAGCGCGCTCGTCAACGTGGTGCCCGGCTGCGCGATCGGCTGGCTCGACGACACCCACGTTCTCGTCCAGTCGTACACCCGCTTCCTCCAAAGCAGCCCCTGGACGTATCAGGCCTCCACGATCTACGACGAGCTCGGCAACCCGGTCGACGCGCCGCCACTGCCGAGGATCCCTATCCGCACCGACTCCGGGGATGTGAGCGACAACTACGGGATCCAGCCGGTCTCGGCGACGGCGCTCTACTCGCGCTACGACGGCGTCCTCTACGACATCGAGACGGGGGCGGCGCTCGCGACCTTCCCGGGCTTGCGAAGCGCCGTCGCCGGCGCCTTCATGGTCCATCCGTGCGGCTACGGCGTGTGCGCAGAGACCTACTGAGCCGGCGTGCGGCGCCCGGTTCAAAAATCCGCCGGATTCCAGCAAGACGCGAACTCAAAAATCGACATCGGCCCGTGCCCAGACTGGCTCCCCCACGTTCTTCCCAGGGCGAAGGGGCCGGCGACAACGGCGGGCCGCTTCCGGGGCGCCGCGCTGCATGGGCCGGCCGGCTCCCCTCCATCCACACGTTGCGAGCTGCAGGGCTGGACCATGCGCAAGACTTATCTCATGGCGTCGATTTTCGTTGCGACCGCGCTCCTCGCGGCCGGCTGCAAAACGGGGACATGCGCGGATGCCGTCGAGCACGCCGAGGCCTGCGGGGTCGACGACCTCGAGCTCGAGGACGACCTCACCGGCTGCTCTGAACACGAGGAGTGTCGCGCGTCGTGCGTGCTCGACGCGCCCTGCGACGAGATCAAGGCGTCTTTCGCCGGCGGCACGGACCGCAACACGGAGGCCTGGCGCTGCTACGAGCAGTGCCCCCTCTCCGATTGACGCCCATTCCACCGGGCGGCTGACGCCGGTCACCAGCCGGATTTCTCGTCCTCGCCCAGCACGCCGCCGATCAGGCCGGCCGCGCCGCCCACGGCCGCGCCGCTGGCGCCTCCGAGGAGGCCTCCGGCGAGCGCCCCCTTGGCAGCGCCTCCGGCGAGCTCGTCCTCCGGCGAGGACTCCCTCGCTCCTCCCTCCGCCGCCGGGTCCGCCTGCTCCTGCCGGCTCGTCGGCGGTCTCGACCGATTCTTCTGCTGCTTTTTCATGAGGAGCTTCGAAGCAAGCCTCGTACCAGCAACGACGGCTGGCCGCCGGAGCGGGGAGGTCTCCGCTCGGCCTGGTGGATCGCGCCGGACGCCGCCGTCTCAACGGGTTGTGAAAGGCGATGCGCGATGAGGTCGCTGTCGCCGGGCGAAAGTTCCACGGCTTCCTCTCTATGAAGCAGGTCCCTTTTCGGAGAACGCCCTCCACCGCGCCTGGAACAGCCGGTCTAGGCGCGACGGCCTCCTCGGGCGAACGCGGCCAGGCCCCTGGCGAGCGCCCTCGTCACGAGCGCCGCGGCGAGGCCAAGGATCCCGAGATCAGCGAGGCCGTGGTTCCGCAGCGCGACCGCCCCGACGATGCAATCGCCCGCGAGAAGGACCACGAGCGAAAGGCCGAGGTGAAAGCGGCGCGCGTCGTCGTGCGGCCACCCGGGCGCGGGCTCGGCCCTGGCTCCTCCGAACGCCCGGATCCCGGCGGCGATCCCCAGGAGAAGCACCGCATATCCGGCGCCGAGCAGCGCCTCCGGCGCGACGCTCACGGGAGCTCGCCCTGCCCCGCGCCCGAGGGCGCTGCCCTCCCGGCGCTGTCCGGCGGCGCCTCGATCTCGGTGAAGAGGTTGTCCTGGGCCCCTGGTCCCGCGAGCTGCGGGACGCGATGGCGGACGCCGCGGTAGGCGAGGAGGAGGAGCGGCAGGGTGCCGCCGAGGATGAAGAGCACATCGCCCGGCAGGCGCATCCACTCCATGAGGCGGTTCGTGGGGTTCGTCAGGTACTGGAGCTCTCGAGCCTCGAAATACCCGTAGCTCACCGCGTGGTGGAGCTGCATGAGCCCGAGCGGGAACAGCGTGGCAAAGACCATCCACGCGAGCCCGACGTTCAGCGACCAGAAGCTGATCTTGGCCGCCCTGTCGGACCACCGCGCGGCGGGTATCAGGTAGCGCAGCGCGAAGAGCGCGAGCCCGGCGGCCAGCATGCCATAGACGCCCATCATCGAGGCGTGCCCGTGGTTGGCGGTCAGCGCGGTGCCGATCTCGTAATAGGACACGATCGGCAGGTTGATCAGGAACCCGAAGATCCCGGCCCCCAGGAAGTTCCAGAACCCCACGGCCACCAGGAACATGATCGCCCAGCGATGCGGGAAGGGCTTCGTCGACTGTTCGCCTTGCGCGATCCCCAGGCGGAGGAAGGTCCACGCCTCCACCGTGAGGAAGGTCAACGGGATCACCTCCGCGGCCGAGAAGAAGGCGCCGAGCGCCATGTGCTCCACGGGCGTGCCGGAGAAGTACAGATGGTGCATGGTGCCGATCACCCCGCCCGCCGAATAGAGGATGACCTCCAGGTAGATGAGCCGCAGCGCGATCGCCTCGGCCACCACCCCGAGCAGGACGAAGAGATAGGCCACCATGAGCGTGGTGAACAGCTCGAGGAAGTCCTCCACCCAGAGGTGCACCACCCAGAAGCGCCAGAAGTCGGTGCTCGTGAAGTTTGCGCGCGGGTGCGCGAGGAGGCCTACGGCGTAGAAGGCCGGGATGGCCAGCGCGGCGAAGAAGAAGAGCCAGGGCATGTTGCCCCGGTGCTCGACGGCGAGCCGACCCCGGAGCACGCGGAAGAGCAGCGCCACCCAGGAGAACAGGCCGAGCGTCAGGAGCACCTGCCAGAAGCGGCCCAGATCGAGGTACTCGAACCCTTGGAGCGCGAACCAGATGCTGTTCGAGGCGCCGTGGATGGCGAGGAGCTCGCCGAGGAGGCTGCCCGCGACGACGATGACGAGCGCCCCGAGCAGACCATAGGCGAGCCAGCTCTGGCCTCTCGGCTCGCGCCCGCTGATCATGGGCGCGATGAAGATGCCCGCGCCGAGATAGGAGACCGCGACCCAGAAGATGGCGAGCTGCAGGTGCCACGTGCGCACCAGGTTGAAGGGGAAGGCCCCGGCCAGGTTGATGCCGAAGAAGCTGGACAGCTCGGCGCGATAATGCTGCGTGGCGCCTCCGAGCACGGACTGGAGGGTGAACAGCAGCGCCATGACCAGGAAGAACCACGCCGTCGCGCGCTGGGCTGGGGTCAAGGCGACCTCGCCCGGCTGGCGGAAGCTGAGCCGGTGCCCTTCGCGCCCGTGCCAACCGAGGAAGCGCCATCGCCCGAAGGCCGCGAAGAGCAAGCCTGTCCCGCCGAGGAGCGCGATGAGCGAGAGCACGCTCCATACCACCAGCTCGCCCGTGGGCTGGTTCCGGACGAGCGGCTCTGGAGGCCAGTTGTTGGTGTACGAGTAGGCCTCTCCGGGTCGCTCCGCCGCGGCGGTCCAGGCCGTCCAGGCGAAGAACGAGGTGAGCTGCGAGAGCTCGCGAGCGTCCGAGAAGAGGCCGGTGCGCAGGCCGTGCTTGGCGCTGGGCTGGGCGAAGAAGCGGCGATAGTGATCCTTCAGCAGCTCGAAGGCCTCCGCCTGGGCATCGGTGAAGACCAGCGTCCCTGTCGCGGGATCATAGCGGTTCTGACGAAAATCGCCGACGGTGCGCGCGAGCGCCTCCGCCGAGTCCGCGCCGCCGTGGCGAGAGGCGGCGTGGGAGGCGGCCCGGCGGAGGTAATCGGCGGTGAAATCCGGGCCGAGGTAGGCGCCGTGGCCGAAGACGGATCCGTATTCCATGAGCCCGTTGCGCAGGAACAGCTCCTGACCCGTGAGCACGTCGTCGCCCGTGAACAGAACGCGCCCCGCAGGGTCGACCACCCGGGCGGGGATGGGTGGCTGTGCCGCGTAGGTGCGGTAGGCGAGCAGGCCGAGCACGAAGAACCCGAGCAGGAAAACGAGGGCCGTCGCCTGGACCCAGCCGCGCGAGATGAGGAGGTTTCGCCGTTCGGAGGAGCGCGCCATGGGAATGCCGGGAGCAAGCCGAGGAGGGCCCACCCGTTCTCCGAGATGACGACCGAGGAGGCTGCGTTGCGCGGCGTTCGTGCGCCTGGACGAGGAAACGGGGGTCTTTCCGCGGATTCCTCCTGGCCGCTGCCGGCGAGCTCGTGCTGGAGGTCGGGCGGCGTTCGGCGCGCCTGGAGCTCGGCCGCGAGGGCCGGGATCGCGTACTCCGCTATGCGCGCGCGAAGTACGTGCCGTGCTCGAGGTCGGCGAGCAGGCCCGCCTGCTCGGGCTTCCAGCCGAACCGCGCCTGCGTGATCGCGCTCGACGCGGGGGTGTCGAGCGCGAAGAACCCGCCGAGCCAGCCGAAGTGCTCCTTGGGGACCGACTCCACTGGCAAGCCGAGCTTGCGGCCGATCACGCCGGCGATGTCGCGGGTCGGGATGCCCTCGTCGCCGACCGCGTGGAGCCACGCGCCGGCCGGCGCCTTCTCGAGCGCGAGGACGAACAGCCGCGCAGCGTCGAGCCGATGCACCGCGGGCCACCGGTTCTCGCCGGCTCCGACGTACCCGGAGCGCCCGGCCTTGCGCGCGACCTCGATCAGCATCGGGACGAACCCGTGGTCGCCCTCATCGTGGACCGACGGCGGCAGCCGCACCGAGGAAACGCGCACGCCGCGGCTCGCGAACGACAGGGCGAGCCGCTCGGAGGCGGCCCGCGGGCCGCCGGCCGACGGGTCGGGCGCCTCGTCCTCGGTGACGACCCGGCCCGCCGTGAAGCGCGCGATGCCGGAGGCGATGACGAGCGGGCGCTCGGAGCCGGCCAGAGCGCCGCCGAGCGCCTCGATCGCGCCGCGGTCCTTCTCGCAGTTGCCGGCGTAGTCGGTGAAGTCGTCGTGGGAGAACGCGCAGTGGATCACCCCGTCGCAGGCGGCGGCGCCGCGGCGCAGGCCATCGAGATCCGTGAGCGAGCCGCGGTGCACGTCGACGCCGGCGGCGGCGAGCCTCTCGGCGGACGCGTCCGAGCGCGCGAGGCCGAGCACGCGGTGGCCGGCGCGCGCGAGCTCGGGGACGATGGCAGATCCGATGAAGCCGCTGGCTCCCGTGAGGAAGATACGCATGGGACACCTCTCCTTGGTTCGCGATCCACCATGTCACCGCCGCGGCGCACGCGAAATACACGGCCGTCTCCGGTTCTTGCCCGATCGTCTACGCGAGGCTAGGCTGCCACCGTGAGCTCTGGGCGCGACGAATTGCGCGACGAATTGAAGGCCCTCATCGCGCGCTGGTGCCCCAGCGACGGCGTGCACGCCTCGCCGGTGCCCGGAATTTCTTGCATCAAAGTCTCGCGCCAGCAGCAACGCGCGAAGCGGCACTGGCGCGCGTCGTTCTGCATCGTCGTCCAGGGTACGAAGGAGATCCTGCTCGAGCGGCAGGTCTTTCGCGAGCGGGAGCCGCACTACATCGTCAGCCCCATCGACCTGCCGGTGACGAGCCGGGTGATGGGCGTGTCGCCGGCGCAGCCGCTTCTGGGCCTGAAGATGGACTTCGATGCGGCCCTGCTGCGCGAGGTCGCGGCGCAGCTCGACCGCGCGCGGCCGGATGGCCTCGAGAACCCGGGGCGCGTGATCTTCATCGGCAAGGCGAGCGACCGCATGCTCGACGCCGCGGTCCGGCTGGGCGCGCTGCTCGCGACGCCCGACGACGCGGTCGTGCTCGCGCCGCTCGTGAGGAAGGAGCTGACCTTTCACCTGCTGAAAGGCCCCGACGGCCCGGCGATCCGCCAGCTCGTGCGCGCGGGCAGCCAGGCGCACCGCATCGCCGAGGCGGTCCATCACCTGCAGGCGTCGCTCGACGAGGACGTCGACATCGCCGCGCTCGCGCGCACCGCAGGGATGAGCCGGGCGGCGTTCTTCAAGCGGTTCAAGGAGGCCACCGCGATGAGCCCGCTGCAGTACCAGAAGCGCCTGCGCCTGCTCGAGGCGCGCCGCCTGATGGTCGAAGAGGGCGTGGGCGCCGAGGTCTCGGCGTTCCGCGTCGGCTACACGAGCGCCTCGCAGTTCAGCCGCGAGTATTCGCGGATGTTCGGCAACTCGCCGCTGCGTGATGCCCGCGCGCTGCAGCAGAGGGCCGCGGTCGTCCAGGACATGTAGTCCGGCCGCTTCCATCATCGGCGAATACGGCGGGCTCCCCACGACGATCGATGGCGACAGGGCGCCGGAGGGGCGCTTCGGCCCCGGCGGGAGCCCGGCTGGCATCGGCGTCCTCTGAGCCTCACGGGCCCATTCCACCGCATCCATCAACGCTCAACTCAAGGAATCGAGCCATGAACAACGCTGCGAAGAACGATCGACGCGCCGTCTACGGCCTCCTCGAGAATCAAGAGATGGCATGCCGCAGCCGCCCCTCCACCCCCGCCACGAACAGCAGGCCAGGACTCGACGAGAAGCGCGCTCGAAGCGCATCTATCGGATATTCCAGCCCATCATGTGACCTCCCACCCGCTATCCGTCGCGGCGACCCCGTCCTCCCCAGCGACCCGCCTCCCAGGCCGCTCGCGCCCCGGCGCGAGCCCCGCGAACCCGCGTGCCCCTGTCGGCTGGGGCACGGTATGCTTGTCGCACCATGAAGTACTCTCCCTGCCTGCTCCTCTCGGCGTTTCTCGCTGGCGCCTGCGGAGGTGGCGAGGCACACCCATCGGGTCCGACCATGACCGCAAGCTCCTCTCTGCTCCCCACCGCGGCCAGCGCCGCGCCCGCGCCCGCGTCCGAAGGTCCCAGCCGCCCCGCGTACCCGCCCACCCGCGTGGCCCCGGTGACGAACGCCGTGCATGGGGTCGAGATCACCGACAAGTACCGCTGGCTCGAGGACGGCGACGCGCCCGAGGTGAAGGAGTGGATGAAGGCTCAGGACGCGTTCACGCGCGCCGAGCTCGCCCGGCTCCCCGAGCGGGACGCGATCGCGTCAAGGCTGAAGCAGCTATTCTACATCGATGCGGTCTCCGCGCCGCGCCACCGCCGGGGCCGGTACTTCCTGAGCCGGCGGCACGCGACGAAGGAGAAGTCGGTCGTCTACTGGAAGGAGGGAAAGAGCGGCGAGGAACGCGTGCTGTTCGACCCGAATACCTGGTCCGAGGACGGCAGCGTCTCGCTGGGCGGATGGGAGGTGTCGTGGGACGGCAAGAACGTCGCCTACAAGATCCAGCAGAACAACTCGGATGAGGCGACGCTCTATGTGATGGATGTCGCGTCCGGCAAGCGCTCCGAGGTGGACGTCATCGAAGGGGCCAAGTACGCGTATGCGTCGTGGACGCCCTCCGGCGACGGCTTCTACTACGTCTGGCTCCCCACGGACCCGTCCATCCCGGTCGCCGAGCGGCCGGGTTATGCCGAGGTGCGCTTCCACCGGCTCGGCCAGGATCCGAAGCAGGATCGCGTGGTGCGCGGCAGGACGGGCGATCCAAGGACCTTCCTTAACGCGTCCCTCTCCAAGGATGGCCGCTTCCTGGTGCTCACCGTCTCTCACGGGTGGACCTCGGCTGACGTCTACTTTCGCGATCTCCGCAGGCCGGGCGGCCAGGCCGCGGACAAGCCGCTCGCGGTCGGGCGCGACGCCCACTACACCGTCGAGGTCTACAAGGACCGGCTCTACGTCCACACCGACGAGGGCGCGCCGCATTATCGCGTCTTCGAGGTCGATCCGGACAGGCCGGATCGCGCCGCATGGAAGGAGATCGTCCCGGAGCGCCCCGACGCCACGCTGGACAGCGTCTCCATCGTGGGTGGGCACCTCGCGCTGAGCTATCTCAAGGACGCTTCGAGCCGGGTCGAGGTGCGCGCGCTCGACGGCAAGCTGGTCCGCGAGGTCCCGCTGCCGGGCATCGGCACCGTCGGCGGCCCTTCCGGGCTGCCCGACGAGGACGAGGCGTATTTCTCGTTCGAGTCCTACACCTCGCCTCACGAGATCCACGCGACCTCGATCAAGACGGGTCGGACCGAGCTCTACGCGCGCATCGAGGTGCCCATCGATCCGTCGCCCTTCAGCGTCGAGCAGGCCTTCTTCCCCTCCAAGGACGGCACGAAGATCTCGATGTTCATCGTCCGCCGCAAGGACATGAAGAAGGACGGGAGCTCCCGCGCGCTGCTCTACGGCTACGGGGGGTTCCAGATGTCGCAGACCCCCGCGTTCACCTCCTCGATGTACCCCTGGCTCGAGCGGGGCGGCGTGTATGCGGTGGCGAACCTGCGCGGCGGCGGCGAGTACGGAGAGGCGTGGCACCGGGACGGGATGCTGCTCAAGAAGCAGAACGTCTTCGACGACTTCATCGCCGCCGCCGAGCACCTGGTCGGCGAGGGGTACACGCGGCCCGAGCGGCTCGCCATCCTGGGCGGCTCGAACGGCGGACTGCTCGTCGGCGCCGCGCTCACGCAGCGGCCCGACCTGTTCGGGGCCGTCCTCTGCGGCGTCCCCCTGCTCGACATGGTGCGATACCACCTGTTCGGCTCCGGCAAGACGTGGATCAGCGAGTATGGCTCCGCCGACGATCCGGAGCAGTTCAAGGCGCTCTACGCCTACTCCCCCTATCACCACGTCCAGTCGGGGAAGCGGTATCCGCCGGTCCTCCTGCTCTCGGCCGACAGCGACGATCGGGTCGATCCCATGCACGCGCGCAAGTTCGCCGCCGCGCTGCAGTCCGCGAGCGCGGGCGGTCCCGTCCTGCTCCGCATCGAGCGGAACGCCGGGCACGGCGGCGCGGATCTCATCAAGTCGGCGGTCGCGAAGGGCGCCGACCAGATCTCGTTCGCGCTGTGGGCCACGAGCGCGCAGGCGCCGGCGATCAAGCAGTGAGGCGTCGAGGCGACGCTCGTGCGCCGCAAGACGCGTGAGGCGCGCGGCGCGCGGCGCACGACGAGCGGCGCGCGTGAGGCGCGGGACGCGCGCCGCGGGCGGGGCGACGGACAGGCTTGCGGCTCCGCGCCGCGACGGCTAACAACGCGCCGCTGTGCGAACGCTTCACCCCGTAGCCGGGGCTTCCCGCCGCGGGCCTTTGATCTCGCGCCCCCTCGCGGCCGCCGTCTCGGCGCTCGCGGAGGGCCCGCGCGCGCCGCTCGCGGACCTCGCCGATCCTGCGGCGGTGCTGGCCGGGCTCATGGACCTGCACGGGAGCGTCTCGCTCGCGCGCGAGCTCTCGCTCCTCGACCGCCACGCGGCGCCGCCGCCGGCGTCCGAGGGCGCTCGCGCCGAGGTCCGGGCGCTCGCCGCCGATCGCCTCGGTGAGCTCGCGGAGGCGCTCGACCACGTGTTCGCCGCCCCGTTCCACCGGCGGAACAAGCTCCCCGACGCGGCGGCGGTGCACGCGACGCTGGAGCAGACCGGGGTGTTGCCTGCCCGCGCGGCCCGCGACCGCGGGGGGCGCCCGCTCGCGTCCGCGGCAGGGCAGCTCTGGGAGCCGTTCGGAGAGCTCATGGGCCGCGCCCTCGGCCGCATCCGGCTCGAGACGCGCGCGCTGCGCGAGGAGCTCGCGCCTTCGCTGCGGGCGCTCGGCCCGGAGGCGGCGCGGCTCGAGCGGCTCGACGCCGCGATCTCCGCTGCCACCCAGAAGCGGCGCGAGCGCGCGCTCGCCGAGCTCGTCCCCGGGCTCTCGCGCGCCTTCGCGCGGGCCTTCCGCGCGGCCGTGGGCGCGCTGCCGGAGGGGGCCGGGCTCGAGGACGTCGCGGGCTGGTTCGGGCAGGAGCAGTGGCTCCTGCGGGAGCTCCAGCGCATGGAGCTCGTGGTCCAGGCGGTGCTCGCGCACGAGGCGGGCCGGCTGCTCTCGTTGGTCGACGGGGCGGCGGCGGCGGGCGCGCCCGCGTAGCTCGCGGGGGGCTTCACGATGCGGTTCGCGACGGCGCGGCAGTGGACGACGCGGATCCTGGTGCTCCTCACCGGCGGGGTCGGCCTCGTCCTGGTGGGGCGGGCGGCGCTCGTCTACCGCGGGGCGGACCCGCTCGCGTACCGCCTCGTGCAGCTCATCGCGCTGGGGCTCGCGCTCGGCACGCTCGAGCTGTTCGTGCGCGCGGGGCGGGCTGCCCGGATCGAGCGCGAGCTCGGCGCGCTGCCGCGGCCGGCGACGCGGGCGGCGATCGACCAGAGCGGCGCCCCGCTCCGATCGATGCTCGAGGCGCGGATCGCCGGCGCGGCGCTGCCCCCGGCGAGCACGACGTTCGCGTCGTACCTCGTCGGCCTGCTCGTGATGATCGGGCTGCTCGGCACGTTCCTCGGCCTGTTCGAGACGCTTCGGGGGGCCCGCGAGGCGCTGACGCTGAGCGCCGACGTCGACGCGCTGCGGGAGAGCCTGGCCGCGCCCATGCAGGGCCTCTCGCGCGCGTTCGGCACGTCGGCGGCGGGCGTCGCGGCGTCGGGGGTGCTCGGGCTCGCCGGCGTGCTCCTGCGCCGGGCCGAGGCGCGGGCCGCGGCGGCGCTCCAGGCCTACGCGTCGGGCCCGCTCGCGGCGCTCACGGTGGCGGGGCGGCAGCTCGCGGCGCTGGAGGCGCTCGCGCGGCAGGGCGAGGCGCTCCCCGCCGCGGCGGCGTCGCTCCGCGAGGCGACGGGCCGGCTCGAGCGCCTCGAGGAGCGGCTGCTCGCGGTCCAGGTGGAGGGCGCGCGCCAGGCCGCCGCCTCGTTCGCGGCCGCCGCGGCCGAGGTTCGCGGCGACATCGCCGCGGGCCTCCGGCAGACCGCCGACGTCGCGGCGAGCGTGGTCAGGCCGATCCTGGCGGAGGCGGTGGAGCGCGCTGGCGCGGTCGCGGGCGGCGCGCTGCAGGCGGTCGAGCGGCGCCTCGACGAGGAGGCGCGCGCGCGGCGGGAGGCGGACGTCGCGTCGGCGTCGAGGCTGGAGGGCCAGGCGGAGCGGCTGTCGTCGGTGGTGGGGGAGGCGATCGAGCGGCTGGAGCGAGCGCACGCGGCGCGCGCTGCGGAAGCGGCGGAGCGGCAAGCGGAGCTGGACGCGGAGCGTGCGGCGCACCTGACGGCGCTGGGCGAGGCGCTGTCGGGCGCGCTGTCGGAGGCGACGCGGGCGGCGCAGGCAGCGCCGGAGGCGGCGTCGCGGCTGATCGGGGAGGCGTCGGAGCGGCTGTCGGCGCGTGCGGAGGCGGACGCAGCGCGGGACGCGCGGCTGGACGCGCTGCTGGAGAAGCTGTCGGAGGCGACGGCGGGGATGGCCGGGAGCGCGCGGGAGCAGGCGGAGCGGGTGGCCGCGCTTGCGGAGGCGGCGGAGCGGAGCGGCGCGGAGCGCGAGGCGCGCGCGGAGGCGCGCGTGGTGGCGCTGGGCGAGGCGGCGCGGGCGCAGCTGGCGGAGCAGGCGGCGCGGCTGCTGGCGTTCGAGGAGCGGCTCGACGGAGCGCGGCGGGAGGCGGCCGACGGGCTCGCCGAGCGGCTCAGCGCCCACGCCCGCGGCCTCGGCGAGAGCCTGGCGCAGATGGAAGGGGGCGCGGCGTCGCGGCTGGAGCGGCTGGAAGGGGGTGTGGCGTCGCGGCTGGAGCGGATGGAAGAGGGCGCTGCGAAGCGGCTCGAGCGGCTCGACCAGGAGGCCGCCGCGCGCCGGCGCGAGCTGGAGACGGCGTCGGCGTCGAGGCTGGAGGGCCAGGCGGAGCGGCTGTCGTCGGTGGTGGGGGAGGCGATCGAGCGGCTGGAGCGAGCGCACGCGGCGCGCGCTGCGGAAGCGGCGGAGCGGCAGGCGGAGCTGGACGCGGAGCGGGCGGCGCACCTGACGGCGCTGGGCGAGGCGCTGTCGGGCGCGCTGTCGGAGGCGACGCGGGCGGCGCAGGCAGCGCCGGAGGCGGCGTCGCGGCTGATCGGGGAGGCGTCGGAGCGGCTGTCGGTGCGTGCGGAGGCGGACGCGGCGCGGGACGCGCGGCTGGACGCGCTGCTGGAGAAGCTGTCGGAGGCGACGGCGGGGATGGCCGGGAGCGCGCGGGAGCAGGCGGAGCGGGTGGCCGCGCTTGCGGAGGCGGCGGAGCGGAGCGGCGCGGAGCGCGAGGCGCGCGCGGAGGCGCGTGTGGCGGCGCTGGGCGAGGCGGCGCGGGCGCAGCTGGCGGAGCAGGCGGCGCGGCTGCTGGCGTTCGAGGAGCGGCTCGACGGAGCGCGGCGGGAGGCGGCCGACGGGCTCGCCGAGCGGCTCAGCGCCCACGCCCGCGGCCTCGGCGAGAGCCTGGCGCAGATGGAAGGGGGCGCGGCGTCGCGGCTGGAGCGGATGGAAGGGGGCGTGGCGTCGCGGCTGGAGCGGATGGAAGAGGGCGCAGCGAAGCGGCTCGAGCGGCTCGACCAGGAGGCCGTCGCGCGCCGGCGCGAGCTGGAGACGGCGTCGGCGTCGAGGCTGGAGGGCCAGGCGGAGCGGCTGTCGTCGGTGGTGGGAGAGGCGATCGAGCGGCTGGAGCGAGCGCACGCGGCGCGCGCTGCGGAAGCGGCGGAGCGGCAGGCGGAGCTGGACGCGGAGCGGGCGGCGCACCTGACGGCGCTGGGCGAGGCGCTGTCGGGCGCGCTGTCGGAGGCGGCGCGGGCGGCGCAGGCAGCGCCGGAGGCGGCGTCGCGGCTGATCGGGGAGGCGTCGGAGCGGCTGTCGGTGCGTGCGGAGGCGGACGCAGCGCGGGATGTGAGGCTGGACGCGCTGCTGGAGAAGCTGTCGGAGGCGACGGCGGGGATGGCCGGGAGCGCGCGGGAGCAGGCGGAGCGGGTGGCCGCGCTTGCGGAGGCGGCGGAGCGGAGCGGCGCGGAGCGCGAGGCACGCGCCGAGGCGCGCGTGGCCGCGCTGGGCGAGGCGGCGCGTGCGCAGCTGGCGGAGCAGGCGGCGCGGCTGCTGGCGTTCGAGGAGCGGCTCGACGGAGCGCGGCGGGAGGCGGCCGACGGGCTCGCCGAGCGGCTCAGCGCCCACGCCCGCGGCCTCGGCGAGAGCCTCGAGGCAACCGCAGCGGTGGTGCGGGAGGCCTCGGAGCTCGTGCGGGCCGGCGGTGCCGAGATGACGTCAGTGGCGGAAATGTTCACCGTTGCGGTTGACCGTTACCGCGACGCGAGCGATCGCTGGCTGAACAGCCTGGGGGCGATCGAGGACGCGATCGAGCGCCGGGAGCACGGCGAGGCGACGGACCTCCTCGGCGCTTACCTCGACCAGACCCGTGAGGTCTTCGATCACTCGCTGCAGTTCCAGCGCGAGCTCTTCTCCGAGCTGCGGGCGCTGAGGAGCAAGACGAGCTGATGCGCCGCGCCTCGCGTGCGTCTGGCCCTGGTCTCTCGCGCCCTGAGACCGTGCGCTCGGCGGATCGTGGCGAGATCTCACCGCGTTTGCTGACGTCCGCCGCGAGAGCGATGCGATGTCCCTGACGCCGGCCGAAGACGATGTCCCCGAGCAGGCGGCGGTCTGGCCGGTCTTCGGCGACCTCATGGCCTGTCTCTTCGGCCTCTTCGTGCTCTTTTTCGTCTGGGCGATCTCGTTTCAGGTCGATCTGGCCCGCGATCTCGCCGCCGAGCGCGCCACCCGCGCGACGGAGCGCGCGCGTCTGGAAACGCTCGAGCGCGCCCTGGCCGGACCGCTCGCCGAGGGAAGGATCACCCTGACGGAGGGGCGCATCGGGATCCGCGGCAGCATCCTGTTCGAGCTCAACTCGGCCGAGCTTCAGCCTGCGGGCATCGCGCTGCTCCGCGCGCTGGCCGACCCGCTCAAGGCCTACCTCGAGCATCATGACGAGCTCATCATGGTGAGCGGCTTCACGGACGACCGCCCGCTCACGAGCTCGTCCCGCGGTTATGCCGACAACTGGGAGCTCTCGGCGCAGCGAGCGCTCACGGTGACGCGGGCGCTCGCTGCGGCGGGTGTCCCCGACACGTCGCTGTTCGCGGCCGGCTTCGGAGAGCGGCACCCGGTGGCGCCCAACGACACGAGCGAGAACCGGGCGAAGAACCGCCGGGTGGAGATCTCGCCGATCCCGCGGCGAGGCGCGCCCTGATGACATCCACGTCGGATTTTTCTCCGACAACAATGCCCTCCCAACCCGGGTTGGCCGCGGCGTCCCCCCAACCTGGGTCGGCCGCGTGCCCCCAACCTGGGTCGGCCGCGTGCCCCCAACCCGGGTCGGCCGCGTCCCCTCAACCTGGGTCGGCCGCGTGCCCCCAACCCGGGTCGGCCGCGTCCCCCCAACCTGGGTCGGCCGCGTCCCCTCAACCCGGGTCGCCCCCGGCCGACGCGCGCCTCGCCGCCCTGCGGGCGGCCGGCGCCCACCGCTTCGACCCCGCGGGCTACCGCCTCGTCGAGGCGCTCCTCGAGCGCGCTCGCGCCCTCGACGGCGGCGCCCGCGCGCGCCTCGCTGCCCGCGCCTCCGCGCGGCTCGCGGCGCTCGACGCCGCCTTCCACCGCGCCCGCGCCGACGCCGAGGCCCACCTCCGCGCCCTCGCCGACGCCGGCCTCCCTCACGACGGCGCCCTGGCCGCGGCGCTCGCGCTCGGCGATTTCCCCGCCGTCGTGAGGACCGCGCGCCGCCGCCTGCGCGCGCTCGCCGCCGAGCGGAAGACGACCGCCGTCCCCTCGCTCGCGCGCCTTCGCGGCGAGGTGGCCGCGCGCGACGTGCGCCTCCCCGGGCCGCTCGCGCGCGATCTCGCGGAGCTCCCGTGCGACGGCGACGTCGTCGAGCGCCGGGTGAAGCGGCAAGCCCAGGCCCTCAGCAGCGCGCTGTCCACCGCGCTGTTCCACGAGTCGCTGGTGAGCGCGCGCGCCACGCTCGCCGTCGCGCGCGCGGCCGACAACGTGCCGGAGGACGCCGGCCCCTACAACGCCCAGGTGCTCGCCTCCCGGGCGCTCTGCGCCGCCGAGCGGCTCTCGGAGCACTACCTGCGCGCGCTCGTGGCCGGCCTCCAGGACCTCGGCGCCCTGGCCGCCGCGCTCGAGCCGCAGCCCGAGAAGCCAGCGCGGAAAAAAGCCGCCCCTCGGAACACGAGCGACGCCGCCCCTCGCCGACGGCCGGCCCGGTCCGTCCGAAAAAAAGAATCCCTTTTCCGCGGATCGCGTTAGGTAAGTAGTCCCCATGCTTTGCTCGCCAGGCCGATCGCTCGCTTCCCTCGCGCTCTTCCTGCTCGCCAGCTCCTGCTCGTCCTCGCCCGACAAGGTGCAGAGCGGGCCGCTCACGCCGCCGCTCAAGCAGTGCGGCACCGAGGTGGTCAAGCGCGGCGACGGCTACAACGGCGCGGCGCGCGAGTGCATCTGGCAGGCGTACAGGAACCACGACCCGTCCGAGTTCACGACCACGCGGTACACCATCGAAGGCGATCCCGTCACCTACCGCCTCGAGGTCACGCTCACGGGCGTCGTGGTCGTCGTGGACAGCAAGGATCGCTACGCGCTCCGGGGCGTCTTCCGCCACGAGTGCCGCAACCTCGAGCGCATCATGCAGGAGGGCACCGACGACCGGCGGTTCGGCTTCGCGCTGAGCGCGTGCTCCGGCGGCGGCGCCGACCGGTTCGCGGTCCCGTGACGAGGCCGCCGCGCGCCGGCGTCCCCGGCTCGTCCCGGCGGCCCGGTCGGCTCGCTGGCCCGACGGGAGGCCGCCCCGAAGCCGCGGCAAATCAAGACGTTGGAAACGGAACGGCGACGGGCGCGCGGCGTGAGGCGCAATCGCCCACCGTGCCGAGCCCTGCGCGGACGGCCGCGGGCGGGCGCGCCCCGAGGCCTGATCTGGTGGACGCGACCGATCCTTGGCGCGTAGGCTCGCTAGGAGCAGTCGGAGCGGGCGGCAAGATGAGCAGACGAAGCACCCCGTGTCGCGCGATCGGTCCGAGGAAGGCGCCGGAAGGGTGTGGATGACGCGATGACGGAAGACGCGCGCCCGTCGTCCGGCAGTCCGGCAGAGCGTGCCTGCGAGCACGCTGGAGGGAAGCGCCGTGCAGCGTCACCTCGTTTTTGAAGCCGCCGGGATCAGCCATCCTGGCATGGTCCGAGACACGAACGAGGACAGCTTCGCGATCCTCGAGCCCCGGGGGCTGTTCCTCCTGGCCGACGGCATGGGAGGGCGCGCCGCCGGGGAGGTCGCCTCGCGCATGGCGATCGATACGGTGCGTGATTTCTTCGACGACCCGGACTCCACCTGGCCTGTCGCCGTCGGCGTGGGGCCGCCCACGACGCGGGGCTCGGAGGCGCGCTACGTCGATCAGGGGCTCCCCCTGCTCGTCGCGGGCATCCAGCTCGCGAACGGCCGCATCTTCTCCGCCGCGCGGCGCGACCGGGAGAAGCGCGGCATGGGCACCACGATCGCGGCCGTGCTGGCGCGCGACGGCTTCATCGCCGTCGCGCACGTGGGCGATAGCCGCGTATACCGCCTCCGCGATCATCGCCTCGAGCAGCTCACGCGCGATCACTCGCTGGTCAACGAGTGCATCCGGCTCGGCCACCTCCTCCCCGAGCAGGCCAGCTCGTTCCCGCTCCAGCACGTGATCACCCGCGCCCTCGGCACCGACGAGGCGGTCGACGTCGAGACGCGGATCGACGCCATCGAGGGAGGGGATGTCCTCCTGCTCTGCTCAGACGGCCTGTCCGGCGTGGTGCCGGCGCAAGATATCGCAAGTATCCTGGCGACCCACGCCGATCTGGCCGGCATCGCGTCCCGGCTCGTCAAGCGCGCCAACGAGAACGGTGGCCCCGATAACGTCACCTGCGTTGTCGTGCGCTGGCGCGCTTCGCCCGGCGGCCCGACCAGGCGCTGATCCGCGCGCCCGCGCTGCCGCTCCGGCGGTGTGCGGGCGAGAGCATTGCGCTCAGCCCGCCAGTTTTTCCATGGAACACGGCGTGCCTGGAGGTGCCAGAGAGCGCGCCACCGTGTTAATGGCGGTGGGGAATCCCAATGGTCGCGCGAACGAACGGATCCACACACCCGCAATCCATCGAATCCCCGTCCCGGAGCGCGGCGCTGAGCAAGCCGGGGAAGGGCAGCTCATCGGGCGCGCGGCGCGCCGGCCCGGCGGCGGCGGAGCTCGATCCTGCGGAGCACCACCGGCCGGCGCTCAAGCTCCTCGACGCGGCGCGCGAGCCGGATTTCATCGAGGTGCTCGGATCGCGGGAGCACAACCTCCGCATCGATCGGCTGGAGGTGCCGAAGCGGAAGCTCGTGGTGTTCACGGGGGTGAGCGGCTCGGGCAAGTCGAGCCTGGCGTTCGACACGCTCTACGCCGAGGGGCAGCGGCGTTACGTCGAGACGCTGAGCTCTTACGCGCGCCAGTTTTTGGGTCAGCTCGAGCGCCCGCAGGTCGAGCACCTGCGCGGCCTGTCGCCGACCATTGCCATCGAGCAGAAGAGCGCGTCGAGCAACCCGCGCTCCACGGTCGGCACGATCACGGAGGTCTACGATTACCTGCGCGTGCTCTATGCGCGCGCCGGCGAGCAGCATTGCCACCTCTGCGGCAAGCCGGTGAAGGCGCAGAGCTCCGAGCAGATCGTCGACGAGCTCCTCGGGATGCCGGAGGGGACGAAGTTCGTGCTGCTCGCGCCGCTCGTGACGCACCGGAAGGGGGAGTTCAAGGACCTGTTCGAGGAGCTCCGGGGCCGCGGCTTCGTGCGGGTCGAGATCGACGGGGCGCAGCACCGGCTCGACGAGCTGCCGAAGCTCGACAAGAAGCTCAAGCACACCATCGCGCTCGTGGTGGACCGGCTGGTCGTGCGGGCGGACGAGCGCCAGCGCATCACGGAGGGGGTCGAGGTCGCGCTCCAGGAGGGGCGCGGCGAGCTCCGGGTCGAGCTCCAGGCCGACGAGGGGGCGTCCGGGCGGCGGCGTCGCCCCGACGCTCCGCTGCTGTTCAGCGCCGCGCGCTCCTGCTGCGGCCAGAGCTTCCCCGAGCTCTCGCCGCAGAGCTTCTCCTTCAACAGCCCGCTCGGCATGTGCGGCGCCTGCAACGGCCTCGGCACCCGCCTCGAGATCGATCCGGCCCTCGTGATCCCGGATCCTGCGCTGTCGATCCGGGAGGGCGCCATCGCCCCCTGGGCGTCGGCCATGGCGCGCGGGGAGGGCTGGACGTTCCGCATCATCGACGCCGTGGCCAAGGCGTGCTCCGTCGACCTCGACGTGCCCTGGCGCAAGCTCGGGGCGAAGAAGCAGGAGATGGTGCTCCATGGCCTCTCCGGCAAGCGCATCGCGGTGACGTGGGGGAAGGAGGGGACCGAGACGCACGGCACCTGGGGCATGAAGTTCGAAGGCGTGATCCCCAGCCTGATGCGCCGGTTCCAGCAGTCGTCGTCCGAGTCGGCGCGGGACGCTTACCGCAAGTTCATGAGCGAGCGCCCGTGCGACGCCTGCGGCTCCCGGCGGATGCGCCCCGAGTCGCTCGCGGTGCGCGTCGCGGCCAAGGGGATCGCCGACGTCACCGCGATGACGGTGAGGGACGCCTACGAGCATTTCGCCCGGCTGGAGCTGCCGGGCAACCGGCAGAAGATCACGGAGGGGGTGCGGCGCGAGATCACGAGCCGGCTCAGCTTTCTCCTGAACGTGGGGCTCGACTACCTGACGCTCGACCGCTCGGGGCCGACGCTGAGCGGGGGCGAGGCGCAGCGCATCCGGCTGGCGAGCCAGCTCGGCAGCGAGCTCTCCGGGGTGATGTACGTGCTCGACGAGCCGAGCATCGGCCTGCACCAGCGGGACAACCAGCGCCTCATCGAGACGCTGCGGCGCCTCAGGGATCTCGGCAACACGGTGCTCGTGGTGGAGCACGACGAGGAGACGATCCGGGCCGCCGACTACGTCGTGGATTTCGGCCCCGGGGCCGGGCACCTCGGCGGCCGGGTGATGGCCGCGGGGACGCCCGAGGAGATCGCGCGTGACCCCGAGAGCGTGACCGGGGCGTACCTGGCGGGGCGCGCGCGCATCGAGGTGCCCGAGGCGCGGCGCGCGCCGCGCGGATGGCTGGAGATCCTGGGCGCGGCCGAGCACAACCTGAGGAGCATCGACGTCCGCTTCCCGCTCGGGGTGCTGCTCGCGGTGACCGGGGTGAGCGGCGCCGGCAAGAGCTCGCTGGTGAACGGCATCCTCCTGCCGGCGCTGGGCCGGGCGCTTCACCACAGCACCGAGCCGGTCGGCGCGCACCGCGCGATCCAGGGGCTCGAGGCGCTCGACAAGGTCATCGCGATCGACCAGAAGCCGATCGGCCGCACGCCGCGCTCGAACCCGGGGACGTACACGAAGGCGTTCGACCAGATCCGCGAGATCTTCGCCGAGCTGCCGGAGTCGCGCGCGCGCGGCTACGGTCCAGGGCGGTTCAGCTTCAACGTGAAGGGCGGGCGCTGCGAGGCGTGCAGCGGCGACGGCATGGTGAAGGTGGAGATGCACTTCCTCGCCGACGTCTATGTCCCGTGCGAGGTGTGCGCCGGCAAGCGGTACAGCGCGCAGACGCTCGCGGTGCGGTTCAAGGGCAAGAGCATCGCGGATATCCTCGACACCAGCATCGAGGATTGCCTGCGTCTCTTCGAGCACCACGTCGCGCTGCGCCGCGTCCTCGAGACGCTGGTCGAGGTCGGCCTCGGGTACATGAAGATCGGCCAGAGCGCGCCGACGATGAGCGGCGGCGAGGCGCAGCGCGTGAAGTTGAGCCGGGAGCTCGGCAAGAGCCAGACGGGGCGAACGCTCTACGTCCTCGACGAGCCCACGACAGGCCTGCATTTCGAGGACATCCGCAAGCTGCTCGGCGTGCTCCACCGGCTGGTCGAGGCGGGGAACACGGTGGTGGTGATCGAGCACAGCCTCGACGTCATCAAGTGCGCGGACTGGGTGATCGATCTCGGCCCCGAGGGCGGCGCCGGCGGCGGCCGGGTCATCGCCGAGGGGACGCCGGAGCACGTCGCGAAGGTGAAGGGCTCGTACACAGGACAGTTCCTTAGCCCCCTTCTCCCCCCTAGGCGTTAACCAAGCCTAGCGCCGCGTTCTCCTACATTCGAACGTGGTCGTGGTCGTGAACGTGGTCGTGGTCGTGGTCGTGGTCGTCAACGTTGGACCGTGAACGACCACGACCACGTTCACGTTGACGACCACGTTCACGTTCACGTTCACGTTGACGACCACGTTCACGTTGACGTTCACGTTGACGACCACGTTCACGTTGGTGACCGATGGTGGGGCGAGCTCGTGCGCTGAATGCAACCGAACGAGCTCGGCTAACGCCTATGCCCTCTTGTCCTGTGCGGGCGCTGGCCGAGCGGGATGGATCATCTGGGGCAGAGTGGGGCAGAGAACGTCTGCGACGGCTCACTCCGACGCGCCTGAGACAGACGCGTTTGTGATTTGCGTCTCTTGCTGACCATCCATTTCAGAGAAGCGCGATATTCATTGGTGGCGCCCTTGACTGATTTATTCGATCGGCTTGCACCGCGCTGCAAAAGCGCGTAGCCGGGATCGATGGACACCAACGTGTCCAGGAGTGCGCGAGCACCCGACCAGCACCTTCAGCGAACAACATCATGAGTTCTCGTGCCAGCGGGGCTGTCGTACAGGCCCCTGCGCTCGAGATCCGTTGACGGGAGGGCCCATGCAGATCTCGAAGCATGCTCTATTTCTCGGCGTAGGACTTTGGGTGGGCGCCGCCTCGGCGGCGGCGTGTTCCGCCAGCGGCTCGTCGGCGGGCGACCCTCGGCCTGGGACCACCGCCAGCGGCGGCGGCTCGGGCGGCGACGCCGTCGGGTCGATGAGCTCCGGCGGTTTCGGCGACGACATCGGCGCCGGCACCGGGGGCGGCGACGTCGGCCCCGAGCTGGTCGGCGACCCGAAGACGTGCGCGGAGGCCGCCGCGAGCAAGTCCTATATCGGCTGTGACTTCTGGCCCACGGTCACCGCGAACATCGTCTGGTCGATCTTCGACTACGCGGTCGTCGTCGCGAACGCCGGCGACGAGATCGCCGAGGTCGAGGTGACGCGCGCCGGCGCCGCGGTGGCGCGCGCCGAGGTCAAGCCCAACAGCCTGAGCAAGATCTACCTCCCCTGGGTGCGCGAGCTGAAGGGGCCCGACGCCACCCATTGCACCGGGGGCGACTCGATCACGAGCTCCGTCCGCGTCGACGGCGGCGCTTACCACCTCGTCTCGACCCGGCCGGTCACGGTCTATCAATTCAACGCGCTCGAGTACAAGGGAGAGGGCGGCCCGTCCGGGAAGGACTGGTCGTCCTGCCCTGGCAACGAGGCGTGCGCGGCCAACGACGGGGAGCCCTTCGGCTGCTTCTCCTTCACCAACGACGCGTCGCTGCTCCTGCCGAGCACCGCGATGACAGGCAACTACCGCATCACGGGCCAGCGCGGCTGGGCGGAGGCGGACTTCGGCGGCTACATCGTCATCAGCGGGATCCAGGACGGCACCAGCGTCACCGTGAACGTCGCCCAGGGAGGCTCGGTGGTCGCGGGCGACGGCATCCCCCGGACGAGCGGCGGCGGCAGCTTCACCGTCCAGCTCGACGAGGGGGATGTCGTCGAGGTCCTCGGGCACCCGAGGAGCGACCTCAGCGGCAGCCTCGTCACCGCGACCCGCCCTGTCCAGGTGCTGACGGGCATACCGTGCGTGCAGGCGCCGGTCGGCCACCAGGCCTGCGACCACATCGAGGAGTCCGTGTTCCCCGCCGAGACGCTGGGCAAACGGTACTTCGTGACGCTCCCGACGTCGCCGGGCGGCCGCGTCATCGGCCACATCGTGCGCCTCTACGGCAACGTCGATGGCACGGCGCTGACGTATCCGTCCGGCAAGCCGGACGGCGCGCCGACCACCATCGACGCTGGCCAGGTCGTCGACCTCGACGTGGTGAGGCGGGATTTCGAGGTCGTGGGAGACCACGAGTTCGCGGTCAGCACGTTCATGCTGGGCGCCGAGATCGTCGACGCGGACACCGAGTCTCGCCAGAAGGGCGATCCGTCGCAGAGCCACCCCACCGCGGTCGAGCAATACCGCTCCAAGTACGTCTTCCTCGCGCCGAGCGACTACGATGAGAGCTACGTCGACATCATCCAGCCGCTCGACGCCGCGATCACGCTCGACGACGGCTCGGTCGACGTCGCCCCGACCCCGATCGGCAACGGCTCCGGCTTCGGTGTCGCGCGTGTCCGGCTCGGCCCCGGCAACGGCGGCGCGCACGTGCTGACCGCCTCGGCGCCCGTCGGCATCCAGGTGCTCGGCTACGGCGCCTACACGAGCTACCAGTACCCTGGCGGGCTCAACCTCGTCGCCATCGCGCCCCCGCCGCCCCCGCCCCGCTGACCCCGCGCGCGCCGCGCTGGTTGTCTTTCCCGGTCTCCTGAACTAGCACCCTCGCATGACGGACGAGCCGCGCTCCTCGGCACGTCGCGCCCGCCGCGCAGCGCTCTTCGTCGTCCTGGCCAGCCTCGCCTTCGCCGCGAGCGGCCCGCTCGCCCGCTATGCGCGCCCGGTCCACCCGCTCGCCATCGCCTTCGGCCGGGTCGCCCTCGCCGCGATCGCGCTCTCCCTGGTCGACCTGCGCGCGATCGCCCGCTCGGCTGCCCGCCTCTCGCCGCGCCAGGGCGCCGCCGTCCTCTGCGCCGGCCTCCTGCTCGCCGTCCACTTCGCGCTCTTCCTCTGGGGGCTCGACCGCACGTCCCTCGCCGCGGCCCTCTCGCTCGTCTCGCTCGAGCCGCTCGCCGTCGTGCTCTGCGCGTGGGCGTTCTTCGGTGTCCGCCCCACGCGCTCCGAGCAGGCGGGCGTGCTGCTCGCCACCGTCGGCGCGCTCGTCGTCGCGCGCTCGGCCGGCGCCGGCGATCACCGGCTCTCGGGCGACCTCCTGGTCGTCGGCGCCACCCTCCTCTACGGCCTCTACGTGTCCTTCGCCCGCGCGCTCCGGGACGCGCTGCCGGCGCGGAGCTACGCCGCCCTCGTCTACGGCAGCGCCGCCGTCTTCCTCGCCGTGGCGCTCCCGTTCGCGCCTGGCGCGCTCGAGGGCGTCGCCCCGCCGCCGGCCCACGCCGCCGTCGCCATCGTCGCGCTCGCGCTCGTCCCCACCGTCGTCGGCCACACCGCGGTCCAGATCGCGGCGCGCCGCATGTCCCCATCCATCGTCGCGCTCGTGTCCCCCGGCGAGACGCTCGGCGGGATCGTCATCGGCGCCCTGTGGCTCCACGCCACCCCGACCGCGCTCGAGATCGCGGGCGCCGCGATCATCCTCGCCGGCGCCACCGTCGCGATCCTCGGGTCGAGCTCGTCCGCGGCCACGAGCGCAGGCTGACGCGCGCCCCCGCCGGCGCGCCCCCGGCTGGCGCCCGATGCCCGGCGCGGCGTGAACGCCTGACTGCGTGTGTCCGGGCAGCGGTCGCGCCGAGCGCTCACCGGCTCTGCTGCGACGGAGTTTGCCCGCGCGCGCCGCTCCGGTCGGACTCCGCGCCTCGAACACATGGATTTCACGGGAGAGGCGCCCGCGCGCGCTTGACGGTCGATGATTCGAAAGAACGCTCTCCCGCATGTACGGTGGGCTGTTTCGAAACATCCTGTTTCCGCTCTACGAGACCCGTTTGAGGGGCAGGGAGACCCTGAAAGACCTGGAGCGGATAGAGCGCTCCCAGTGGCGATCGGAGAACGAGATTCGCGATCTCAGCTTCCGGCGGATGCTCGCCGCCCTCCAGTTCGCCGAGCGGCACGTCCCGTTCTACCGGGCTCGCTTCGCCGAGCACGGCGTGCGCGCCGCCTCGGTCAAGGCGCCGGAGGACCTCCTGCGGTTCCCCGTCCTCACGAGGGCCGACCTCCGCGCCCACGGGCAGGATCTCCTCGCCGAGGGCTTCGTCGGCCGGCTCTACGCGAGCGGCACGGGCGGGTCGACGGGGGAGCCGGTGCAGTTCCGGTTCGACCACCGCACCTACGAGCGCCGCATCGCGGCCGCCATGCGGTCCGACGGGTGGGCGGGCGCCCGGCTCGGCGACCGGGAGCTCCACCTGTGGAGCGCCGTGCTGGTCAGCGAGACGCTCGCGACGAAGGCCAAGCGCTCCCTTCACGAGGCCATCCTCCGCAAGAAGATGATCTCCGCCTTCGACCTGTCCGACCGGCGCCTCGCCGCGTTGCTCGACGAGATCGCGCGGTACCGGCCGCAGCTCATCGTCGGGTACGCGAGCGCGCTGTACCACGCGGCGCGCTACGCGCTCTCGGATGGCCGCGCGCTCCCCGCGCCGCGCGGCATCGTCACCAGCGCCGAGCGGCTGTTCGCGCACCAGCGCGAGGCCATCGAGCGCGCGTTCGGCGCGCCGGTGTTCGATCGGTACGGCTGCCGGGAGCTCATGCTGATCGCCGCCGAGTGCGAGCGGCACGCCGGCAAGCACATCAACATGGAGAACGTGTTCGTCGAGCTGCTCCGCGACGGGCGGCACGCCCTCCCCGGCGAGCCCGGCGAGGTCGTCGTGACCGACCTCGTCTGCCGCTCGATGCCGCTCATCCGCTACAAGAACCAGGACGTCGCGATCGCCGCCGGCGCGCCGTGCGCGTGCGGCCGCGGGCTGCCGATGCTCGCCTCGGTCGAGGGCCGCGTCCTCGACCTGCTCGTCGGCCCCGACGGCGAGCTGCTCGCCGGGGAGTTCTTCCCGCACCTCATCAAGGACCAGCCGACCATCGCCCGCTACCAGGTCCACCAGGACCGGCGGCGCGCGCTCACGGTCAAGCTCGTGCCGGGCAAGGGCTTCCAGCCCGAGACCGCGAGGCTCATCGAGCGCCTCGTCCGGCAGCACCTGGGCGAGCGCGCGGAGGTCTGCGTCCAGATCGTCGACGAGATCCCCCTCACGAGCGGCGGCAAGCACCGGGTCACCCTCTCCGAGGTCCCCGTCCAGCTGGGCCGGGGGCGCGCAGCGTGAGCGTCGCCGGGGCTGCCGGGAAGCTCGCGCGGCGCCGGCCGCGCCGCGCGCTGCGCTCACAGCGCGTTTTCTACAGATCTGCTGGAGCGCCTGGTGGCGGGGGCGCGGCGGCCTGCTCACCCGGCACGCTGCTCGGCGCGTGGCCTCCCCGAAGCGCTGGCGGAGCCGCGCGGTCCGGGGTATTGGGCAGAGCAGTACGATGTCCGACGTGCAGAGACCGCTCCCGCCGAAAAAGGACGTCGCGCTGGCCCTCCTCGAGCGAGAGCCGAGCGTGTTCATCCACCTCGATCCGCGCCGGCCCGGTGTCTCCGTCCCCAAGTGGTTCACGGGACAGCCGCAGCTGATCCTCCAGGTCGGCATGAACATGGCGATCGCCATCCCCGACCTCAAGGTGGACGACGACGGGATCAGCTGCACCCTGTCGTTCAACCGCGCGCCGTTCTGGTGCCGCTTGCCGTGGCACGCGATCTGGGCGCTCGTGAGCGAGGACCAGCGCGGCATGGTGTGGCCCGAGGACATCCCGGCCGATCTCGCCGCGCAGAAGCAGCAGCGCCCCGCCGTCGCCCCGCCGCAGAAGCCCGCCAAGAGGCCGCGCCCCCGGCTCGCCGCCGTCGCGCCCCCCAGCGGCGACGACGAGCGGAGCGACGAGGCGGCGGACGAGGCGCCGGCGCGCGACAGGGCGCGCCCCCAGCTCGAGTCCGTGGAGGCCGGCGAGCGCCTCGGCGCGGGCGAGGCCCCGGCGCGGGACGCCGGCGCGCCCGTGAGGCCGCTCGCGCCGGTGCCGGCCCTCGCGCCGGTGCGCTCCACCGAGGAGCGCGAAGACGACGAATCGGGTGGCTCCGGTGAGCCCGAGCCCAAGCCTCGCCAAGGGGCGGGCAAGCCGAAGCGCGAACTGCCCCCCTATTTGCGGGTCATCAAGTAACGCTACTGACGCTACTGCTTGACGGTGCGGCTCGGCCATTCCAACTCTGGCCGGCCATGCCTCGACCGTTGCAGCGCATCCTCACTGCGCTCCTGCTCCTCGGCGTCGTCGTCGCCCTCGAGTTCGGCTTCGAGACCCTCTTGCCGGACGCTGCCTGGCGTCAGCTCGCCCTGTTCGCGATGGTCAACGTCATCGCGGCGCTCTCGCTCAACGTCATCAACGGAATGGCCGGCCAGTTCTCGATCGGCCACGCCGGCTTCGTCGGGATCGGCGCGTACACCGGGGCGGTCGTCGCCGGCAACCTGCACCAGCACCTCGGCGGCGGCGAGCCGCTCTTCGGCAACTCGTTCGTCGTGATGCCCGCGGCGCTGCTCGCGTCCGGGCTCGTCGCGGCCCTCTTCGGCCTCGTGGTCGGCCTGCCGAGCCTCCGGCTGCGCGGCGACTACCTCGCCATCGTGACCCTGGGGTTCGCCGAGATCTTCCGCCTGACGATCGCGACGGCGACGACCGGCGGCCCCGACCAGGGGGCGGTCGGCAAGCTCCTCGGGGCGCTCGGCGGCCCGATCGGCTACGCCGGCCCCGACGACACCGGCGTGCCGCAGTACGCCGGCCCGTTCTGGATCTTCGGCTCCGTCGTGCTCGCGACGATCCTCGCCTGGCGGCTGAAGTTCTCCGGCTGGGGCCGCGCGCTGCGCGCCCTCCGCGAGGACGAGATCGCCTCCGCCGCGGTGGGCGTCGATCCGACGCGCTACAAGGTCACGTCGTTCGTCATCTCCGCCGCCGGCGGCGGCATCGCCGGCGCCCTGCTCTCGTCGATGCGCGACGGCAACCCCACGGTCCAGCCGGACCAGTTCACGTTCAACTACTCGTTCGACGCCATCACGATGGTGATCCTCGGCGGCTCGGGCAGCGTCTCCGGGGCGATCCTCGGCGGCGTGTTCGTGACCTTCACGGTGAAGCTCATCGAGCAGCTGCAGGGCCTCGACAGCGTCCTCGCGCTGAAGGCGGCCTACCCCGCGCTCGATCTGAACGCCCTCAGGATGGTGCTCTACGCGGGCATCCTCATCGGGCTGATGGTCCTCCGCCCCGAGGGGCTGTTCGGCGAGCGCGAGCTCTTCGGCCGGCGCTGGTCGCGCAGGAAGCGCTTCCCGGTGGGCCCGGCCGAGCCCGTCCCCGCCACGACCGGCGTGGAGGCGGGCGCCGGGCACGAGGGCGCGCTGCCGAGCCCTGGCGCGCCGCCCGATGAGCCGCCGCCCGGCATCACCGTCGGCCGCGAGGGCAAGCCGGCCGGGAGGGAGCTCGAGTGAACCTCGATCTGAAGCACGTGACCAAGCGGTTCGGCGGCCTGCGGGCCGTCGGCGGCGTCTCCTTCACCGTGCCCGAGCGCTCGATCTTCGGGCTCATCGGCCCGAACGGCGCGGGCAAGACGACGGTGTTCAACCTGATCACCGGCGTCTACAAGCACGACGAGGGCGCGATCCGCTTCGGCGGGACCGACCTCGCGCCGCTCCGGCCGAGCCAGATCGCGCGCCTCGGCATCGCCCGCACGTTCCAGAACATCCGCCTCTTCGGTCAGCTCACGGTGCTCGAGAACGTGCTCGTCGCCTGCGAGAACCTGCGGAGATCCACGCTCGCGTCCGCCCTGCTGCGCTCGCCGTTCTTCTTCAAGGACGAGCAGGAGATGACCGAGCGCGCCCTCTCGCTCCTCTCGGTGTTCAAGCTGGAGGACATGGCCGACGAGATCTCGACGTCGCTCTCGTACGGCAACCAGCGCCGCCTCGAGATCGCCCGGGCGATGATGCTCAAGCCGAGGGTGCTCCTGCTCGACGAGCCGGCGGCGGGCATGAACTACGGCGAGGCCGAGGGGCTCAAGCAGCAGATCCGCTGGCTGCGCGACACCTTCGACATCACGGTCGTGCTGGTCGAGCACAACATGCAGGTCGTGATGGGGGTGTGCGAGGAGATCCACGTCCTCGATCACGGCGAGACCATCTCGCACGGCACCCCGGAGGTCGTGCGCAGGGACCCGAAGGTCCTCGCCGCGTACCTCGGCGAGGAGATCGACGACGAGGCGGCCGGCGCGGCGGCGGAGGAGCCCGCATGAAGACATCGCATCCGACGCGGCAGCCCCCCTCGGTGGCCCCCGGCGACCCCCTGCTCGTCGTCGACGATCTCGCGGTCAGCTACGGCGGCATCAAGGCGCTCAAGGGCGTCAGCCTCGAGGTGCGGCGCGGCGAGATCGTGGCGATGATCGGCGCGAACGGCGCCGGCAAGACGACCACGCTGAAGACGATCGTCCGCCTCCTCCCGATCGCCTCCGGCCGCATCCGCTACGACGGCAAGGACCTCGCGTCCGTCTCGACGGAGGAGCTCGTCGCGGCCGGCATCTCGCTCGTCCCGGAGGGGCGCGCGATCTTCTCGAACCTCAGCGTCCGCGAGAACCTCGAGCTCGGCGCGTGGTGCCACAAGCACGGCCCCACCATGGCGGAGACCGTCGGCGACGTGGTGAAGCTCTTCCCCCGGCTGGGCGAGCGCATGCACCAGCACGGCGGCACGCTCTCCGGCGGCGAGCAGCAGATGCTCGCGATCGGCCGCGCCATGATGGCGCGCCCCGCCATGCTGCTCCTCGACGAGCCCTCGCTCGGCATCGCGCCGCGGCTCGTCGCGGACATCTTCGAGTCGATCGCCAAGATCGCGGCGTCGGGAACAACCGTACTCCTCGTCGAGCAGAATACCCGACTGGCGCTCAAGTACTCGACGCGCGCCTACGTGCTCCGTACTGGGCAGATCGCCATGAGCGGCGAGTCGAAGGATCTCGCGGCGAACGAAGAGATCCGCGCGGCCTACCTCGGCGGCTGATCCCGCTCCCGCGCCGGCGCTCGTCTGCGCGTCGCGGCGCCCCGAGCGGGTCGCAGACGGGCCATCGGGGATCACGGCGGATCACAGCGGATCAGAAAAGAAACAGGCAGAGAGCGCTGGTGTTTCAAGCGCGTATCAACGCATCGCGTGATGCGCTGAGGCGCGATTGATATCGCTCTTTGCCGAATATGGAGTATGGTCACTGTGAGCCAGGCCATGAAGACCTGGTTTTCACAGCGGCGGCCAGAGCCGGCCGCTGACGGGGGATACCCATGGAGATTGAGCGCACGACCCGCGTTCTGGTGATCGATGACGACGCCAGCAACTCCCAGCCGCTCGTCCACTTCCTCTCATCCCGGGACTACACGGTGGAGACGTGCTGCGGGCTCGGCCATGCGCGTGACGTGCTTGCCCGCTGGCGTCCTCATGTGATGGTGCTCGTGCCCCGGGAGGAGGCGGAGCTCCACAGCGAGATGGAGGAGCTCCGCCGCATGTCGCCGCGCGTGCCCGTCGTGGTGCTCACGCCCGCGGTCGGCCCCGAGCTCATCCTGGACATGGAGGCGTTCGCGCCCACGGTGCCCGCATGCCCGTCGCGCGGCCTCGCGTACATCGAGTCTGCGGTGGCCGACGCCTCGGCCATGGGCTGACCGCGGCCGGCCTCGGATGGGGGCCCGCGCTCACCGCGGGCCGGGTGCCACCCGGGGCAGGCGCCTCTCGCATCGGCTCGCCTCAGGCGGACGGCTCGAGCCCGTCCGGCAACCCGTCGAAGAACTCCTCCACCACGGACGCGAGCCAGGCGCGCACCGGTCCGGTCGCGCACATGCTCCTCACGACGGGCCAGAGCGCGTCCGCGAGCGCGCCGGCGTCGAGCTCGGGCGCGATCCCGAGCCGCCCCAGCGCCTCGCCGAGCGGCTCGCCCGCGTGCGCCGCGACGAACGCCGCGATCGCCTCGCTGGTCCGCGTCCGGACGGGCCGATCCCGGAGCAGCTGCGCGGCGATGTCGGCGCCGAGCTCCGCGGCGATCGCCGAGCTCTTCGCGTCGAGCTGACCGACGAGCGCGCAGATCTCCTGCTCCAGCACCCACGCGGCGACCTGCTTGCGCAGGCCGACGAACTCGGGGGTGTCGCCCTTGGCGACGAGGATGTCGTGCACCTGGCGCATCGCCGTGCGCGAGAACCCCTGCAAGAACCGGCGGATCTCCGGCTCGAGCCGCCGCTCGAACTCGCCCCGCATCGCGCCCATCGTCTTTCCGACCCCGCCGAGGCCGAAGGGGGCGACCCGCTTGAGGAGCGCGGGCAGGCCCCACTCGGCGAAGAACGGGTTCACCTTCTCGGTGAACTCCATCAGCGTGTCGTAGAGGACGTCGCGCATCACCGCGTCGAGCGCCGCGCTCTCCAGCACCTCGCGCACGAGCCGCTCCGGCACGATCTTCGGCTGCTCGAGGATGCGATCGAGCTTGTCGCGGGCGCCCTCCGGCAGGAGCTCCTTCGCGCTCCGCCGCTCGGCGCGCGCCGCCTCGACGAGCGCCGCGAGCGCCGCGGCGGCCGCGGGCCGGACCGCCCGCCGGAGCGGCTCTTCGGCCGCCAGCGCCTCGAGCGCGCGCCCGATCGCCCCCGCGTCCACGAGCTCGCCGAGCGGCGTCGCGAGCAGCGCCGCGAAGCCGGCAGGCAGCCGCTCCCGGAAGTCGCGCGCCGCCGCCTCCGAGATGAGCCGCGCCTCGAGGAACGCGATCTGACGAGCCTTCAGTTCATTAAGTAGGGCGCGATCCATCGGGGAACCGATAGCCCCGAGCCCCCGCGGGTGCCAGGCGCAGATGACCCCGGGCCTCTGCCGACGCGGCGCGCGGCGCGCGGCCCCTGCCCAGGCCCCGAAATCGCGCAGTACTGTGAATCTGCCCAGCGGGTGAGCACCCTACTCATCGAACGTGGTTTCGGAGGAGCCTTACCAAAAACACCTTACTTGGAGCTCCAGTATCCGGGGACTCCCTGAGTCGGCGCGCCGCTCGCGTACGTGCGTTCGTGCGGCGCACCTGCGGGCAGCGCCGCGCGCCCGGGCGAAGCGGGATTGTCGGTGATTGTCATTTCCCGCGGGGAGCGACTCGGGCCGAAGTCAACTTTGCGGACCTCGCGACAGAGAGTTGCAACGAATTACAAGTGCCTGACAACTTCGGATCCAGCGGATGGTACGCGTTCGTTGTCTGCCGGCGCCTGCAGGGGTGGAGAGCGGCGTTCTCGCCCGGTCCCACGGCTGCACGGCAACCCGCCGGCGGTAGGTGCTCGCGATGCTCTCCCTGCTGCTCTGTGTCCTCTACTTCGGCGTGCTGCTCGGCCTCAGCGCCTACGGCCTGCACCGGCTGCATCTCGTGGTCCTCTGTCGCCTGAACCGCGCCAAGATCACCCGCGCGCAGGAGGTCGCGGCCCTGACCGATCGCGACCTCCCGCCGGTGACGATCCAGCTCCCGCTCTTCAACGAGTCGACGGTCGCGGCGCGGCTGCTCGATGCCGTCGCGAAGATGGACTACCCGCGCGACAAGCTGGAGATCCAGGTGCTCGACGACTCGACGGACGAGACGCAGGGCCTCGTCCGCGCGCACGTCGAGCGGCTGCGCGCGCTGGGCCTCGACGCGGTGTACCTGCACCGCGTGGACCGCGTCGGCTACAAGGCGGGGGCGCTCGACGCGGGGCTCAAGATCGCGAAGGGCGAGCTGGTCGCGATCTTCGACGCCGACTTCATCCCGCAGCCGGACTTCGTGCGGTCCATCGTCGGCCACTTCGAGGACCCGACGGTCGGCATGGTGCAGACGCGGTGGGGCCACCTGAACCGTGACGTCTCGATCCTCACGCAGGTGCAGGCGCTCATGCTCGACGGCCACCACCTCGTCGAGAACCGCGCGCGCTTCGGCGCGGGCCTCCTGTTCAACTTCTCCGGCACCGGGGGGATGTGGCGCAAGGACGCCATCCGCGAGGCGGGCGGCTGGCAGCACGACACGCTGACCGAGGACCTCGACCTGTCGTACAGGGCGCAGCTCGCGGGCTACCGCTTCATCTACCGCGAGGATGTCGTCTCGCCCGCGGAGCTCCCCGAGGACATCTCGGCGCTGCGCGCGCAGCAGTACCGCTGGGCCAAGGGGACGGTGCAGACGGCGCGCAAGCTGATGGCGACCGTGCTGAGCGCCAAGCTCTCGCTCGGGCAGCGGATCGAGGCGTTCTTCCACCTCACGCCGCACTTCGCCTACCCGCTGCTGGTGCTGCTGAGCATCCTCTTGCTGCCGGCGCTCGTCCTGTTCCCCGCGGCCGACACGCTGACGATGATCGCCATCGATCTGCCGCTCTGCACGGCGACGACGGGGTCGCTCGCGGCGTTCTACATGCTGGCCGAGACGGCGCAGGGCCGCTCGCGCTGGGGCGCGGTCAGGCGCCTGCCGATGCTCATCGCGCTCGGGACGGGGCTCGCGCCGTACCTGTCGAAGGCCGTGATCGAGGGGCTCCGCAGCATGTCCGGCGAGTTCGTCCGGACGCCGAAGCAGGGCGACAACAAGGGCCGGTACAGGGTCCGCACGGACCTGCCGATCACCGAGGCGATGCTCGCGGTGCTGTCGTGCGGCGCGGTGGTCGCGTCCGTGGAGACGGGGCACTACTTCGCCACGCCGTTCGCGGTGCTCTTCGCCGTCGGCTACCTCTACGTGGCGTTCCTGGTCGTCCAGGAGCAGATCGTGCGCCGCCGCGATGTGGCATCGAGCGCGCCGGTCGTCGGCTGGAGCGACGCGCGGCCGAGCGAGGCGGCCGTCGTCGGCGCCTGGTCCCGGCAGTCGACGAAGGAACGCCACCTCGGCGATCTTGCCGTCTGAGCGGATCGTCGCCGCCGAGCCCATCCTGCGCCCGTGGTCGCGCCGGTGAGCCTGCCGGATTCCTGGCCGCCGGATCGAGGGTGCGAGGTGTGGGGCGCTGCTCGTGGGGTCGCAGGTTCGCTCCGAGCGCTGCGTTGCTCGGGGGGCTCCACGAAGCGTGCCTGGTGCACATCGGGCGAAGCCTGCGTAACCCCCTAGACCTTACCGACGCACGCTGGCATTCTGCCCTCCAGGCCGGTCGGGGGACCGCACGCGGCTTCCTGAACGGTCTTCAGGGGTTGCGGCGCGTCCCCCCCTTCTGCAAGGGCGATGGGGGTATCATGACGAAAGCCGAAATCGTTCAGGCGGTCTACTCCCGCCTTGGGGGGTTCTCGAAGAAGGAATCTGCCGATCTGGTGGACCTCGTGTTCGAGACCATGAAGGAAACCCTGGGTCGCGGGGAGAAGATCAAGATCTCTGGATTCGGCAACTTCGTGCTGCGCGACAAGCGCCAGCGGCAGGGTCGCAACCCCCAGACCGGCGACCCCATCCTGATCACGGAGCGCCGGGTCCTGAACTTCAAGGCGAGCCAGATCTTGAAGCAGGCCCTCAACCCGCGTGAGACGGCCTCGGCGGCCGAGGAGTAGACTGCTTGGCGGTGCGCGCGCAGCTTCCGGCGAAGCTGTACTACCGGATCGGCGAGGTGGCCGGCATCGTGGGGGTCGAGCCGCACGTGCTCCGGTACTGGGAGACCGAGTTCCGCTCCATCCGCCCGCAGAAGTCGGCGAAGGGGCAGCGGGTCTACAGCCGGCGCGACGTCGAGACGCTCCTCAAGGTCAAGGAGCTGCTCTACTCGCACCGCTTCACGATCGCGGGCGCGCGGCGCAAGCTGCGCGAGGGCGGCATCGAGCCGCCGACGCCGGACGCGGGCGCGAGCCACGAGGAGGTGCAGCGGATGCGCACGGCCCTCGTCGAGATCCGGACCGAGGTGATCGCGCTGATGGATGAGCTCGAGCGCGTCTGAGCTCCACGGCGTGGCGCCGGGCCTCGGGTTGCGCCTTGTGTTGCCGGCCGGGGCGAGCGGCGCGCCGGAGGAGGCGCTTCCCGCGATCGACGTCTCCGCGATCGCGGGCGCGAAGGTGACGCTCCTGCGGGGCGTCGAGGCGGACGGGCTCTCGCTGCGCGCGGTGTGCGTGACGGCCCCGTCGCGGCAATGGGTGACCGGCCTGGAGGAGCTCGTGCTCGATCGGGCCTCGGGGCTCGTGCGGGGGGGCCTCGGGATAGCGATCGAGCGGTGGGAGGCAGGGCCGATCCACGCGCAGTCGCATCGGTTCGAGCAGGCGTTCGAGGGAGCCGGGAGGGCTGGCGCGCGCGCGGTGGTGATCCGCGGGCAGCACGTGCTCGGCTTCGCCGGGAGCGAGCACGACGCGGCGCTCTGCAGCCTGGCCTGCCTGGAGCCTGCGCAGGGGACGGGCGCTCGGTGCGGCGCGCTGCTCGGCGCGACCGCGTTCGAGGGCGTGTTCGTGGCGCCACCTGAGCCGGGACTGCTCGTGCGGACGATCTTCCTCGCCGCGGAGCAGCCCCTCGCCATGACCGCGGCGCTCGGAGCGGTCGCGGCGGCGGGGGTGACCATCCTGCTGGCGCGGCGGCCGCGGCCGCGGCCCTAGGACGGGGAAGAGGGGCTCGTGGAGAGCTGCCCGGCCCTCGGAGAGGGCCTATCGCGTGGATGCGAGATGTTGAAGAGAGAGGCGTACGCCAGGCTGATGACTCGACCGGGCAGGGGGAGCGATCAGAACGGGATGTCGTCGTCGTTGCCGCCGCCGCCGTAACCGCCGCCGCCGAAATCGTCGGGCGGAGGACCGGGATCCTGCGCAGCCGGCGCGGGGCGACCGCCGCCGCCGCGGTTGTAGCCGCCACCCGCCGGGCGGCCGCCGCCGCCGGCGCCGCCGCTGTAACCGCCGCCGCCGCCACCACCGCCGCCGCCGCCACCGCCGCTGTAGCCACCGCCACCGCCGCTGTAGCCACCGCCGGGATCAGCGCCGAACGCGCCTGCGTCATCGCCGACAGCGCCGCGACCGCGGCCCCCGCCCGTCAGCAGGACGTTGTTCGCGATCACCTCGGTCTTGTAGCGCTTGTTGCCATCCCGGTCGTCGTAGCTCGACGTGCGGAGCGAGCCCTCGATGAAGATCGAGGAACCCTTGCTGAGGATCTTGCCCAAGGCCTCGGCGCGCTTGCCCCAGATCACGACATTGTGCCAGTCCGTCCGTTCTTTCCGGACCTTGTCGCGGTCCAGGTACGACTCGGTCGTCGCGAGCCGCAGGTTCAAGACGGCCTGACCCCCCTGGGTGAACCGGAGCTCTGGGTCGGCGCCCAGGTTGCCGAGCAGCATTACGCGATTCAAGCCTTCGGCCATCGTCACTCCTTCCCTAGGAGGGGCTCTCAGCGCACGCTGCGCTGAACGAACGTCGCCTGCTTCACTCCCCCATGGGGGCCGACGCGTCAAGGGTCGTGGCGCGCCGAAAAGCACGCGGCGCGCCCGCGCGGCGGGACCGGCGTGGGCCTCGGCACGGGCGGCGCGGCGTCGCTCGATCGCCGTCCGATGGCCGTCCGATGGCCGTCCAATTCCGCCAGGCTCCGCGCAATTCCGCGTGATTCCGCTCACCCGCCCGCTCCGGCTTGCGCGAGGAGGTCGGCCAGGAAGAGCCGGGCGATCGTGAAGTAGAGGAGGATCCCCAGGACGTCCACGAGGCTCGCGATGAACGGCGTGGAGCTGGTCGCCGGATCGAGGCCGAGGCGCCGGAGCAGGAGGGGGAGCATGGCGCCGACGGTGCAGCCCATGAGGACGATCGCCATCAGCGTCGCGCCGATCGTCAGGACGAAGCCGGTGCCGTCGCCCCAGAGCCAGACGCGGAGCATGCCGATGGCGGAGAGGATAAGGCCGAGCACGACCGCCTGCCCGAGCTCGCGGACGAGGACGCTCGCCCAGTCGCCGACGCGCACGTCGCCGACGGCGAGGCCGCGGATGATGAGCGACGACGACTGCGAGCCGGAGTTGCCGCCCGTGGAGATGAGCAGGGGCACGTAGTAGGCGAGCGTCGCGACGGCCTCGAGCTCGTGCTCGAAACGCCGGAGCACCTCGCCGGTCATGAACTCGCCGACGAACAGCACGGCGAGCCACGGGGCTCGCTTCTGGATGAACGTCCAGAAGCTCGTCTTGAAGTAGCTGTCCTCCATGGGGCCGACCGCGCCGAGCCGCTGCATGTCCTCGGACTGCTCCTCCGTGAGGACGTCCATCACGTCGTCGACGGTGATGACGCCGAGCAGCTTGCGGTCCGCGGAGAGCACGGGCAGCGCGTTGAAGTCGTACTTGGCCATGGTCCGCGCGACCTCTTCCTGGTCGGTCTCGGGGCTGACGGCGAAGACGTTCTCGGTCATCACGTCCGCGAGCTTCTCGGACGGCGAGGCGAGCAGCAGATCGCGCAGCGACACGACGCCGATGAGGTGCCCGCGATCGGAGACGATGTACACGTAGTAGATCGTCTCGGCGTCCTCACCGACGGCGCGGATGCGCTCGATCACGTCGGCGACCGTGAGGTGGATGCCCACCGACACGTAGTCGGTGGTCATGAGGCCGCCGGCGCTGTCCTCGGGCCACTTGGCGAGCTCCTCGACCTCGGCCGCCGCCTCGGGGTCGACCTTCTCCAGCGTGGAGAGCAGCGTGCCGCTGACCTGGTCCGGGAGGGCCTCGATGAGGTCCGTGCGGTCGTCGGCCGCCATCTCGGAGACGATCGGCGCGATGCTCTCGATGCCCATCTGCTCGACGAGCGCCTCCTGGGTCTCGCCGTCGAGGCGCTCGAAGATGGGCGCGGCCTCCTCGGCCCTGAGCGCCATCAGGACCTTCGCCGCTTCGGCGTCGTCCAGCAGGCCGATGAGGTCGGCGAGGTCCTCGTCGTGGATCTCGTCCAGCAGGTCGGAGAGCTGCGCCGGATCCTCGGTGAGCAGCTGCCGTACCTCCGGGACCATGGCGAGGGCGACGCGCAACATGCCCGGGCACTGACCACAACTCGGCTCTGCTGGGAAGCGGCAAACCCCACCGGCGCCGGGCCCGCGACCCACCCAGCTCCCCGGCGACCCACCCAGCTCCCCGCATCGACCGAGGTTGGGTTGCGGCGCCGCGGCCGACCGAGGTTGGGCCTCCCACGAGCGCCGGTCGCGCGCGATGGAGGCTGGGCTCCCGCGACCCGTGAAGGAGTGGTTTGCAATACAGTGATGAGTGAACTTTCCTTATTGGCCGACCCAGGTTGAGGACCAGGTCGGAGGAGCCAGGTCGACCCAGGTTGAGGGGCGGGTCGCCTACTGCGTTGGCTGTCGCGCAATCAGGTTGACGTCGCGGCGGCGCGCGGGGCATGGAGGGCACGGGTCTGCGGCGGCGGCATCTCGTTTGCTACGGGACCCCTTCGCGGGGTCGAGCGGGGCCGGCCGGGTCGAATTGACAGCCTTCCGGTCGGGTCCCTAGCATCGGGCTCCCGTCGAGCCGTGGATCGCCTGCGGAAGTCGGTCATGGGCCCGTGGACGGCGGGCCTTTTCGGTGGCTTGACCGCCGCGCAACTGGATCGGTGGTCGAAAGGAAAGTCGAATATGACGCGGATAGAGCGTGAGAGCAGGCGCCCGTGGAGGGGCGCGGTGAGGTTCGCCATGGCGGGCCTGCTGATCGCGGGCACAGGCAGCGCCTTCGGATGTCTGAGCCGCCCCATCGCCGAGAACAAGCCCCGGTCGACGTCGACGATCGTCGAGCGGCTGACGCAGAGCTCGGTCGACAAGATCGATCTCCTCCTGGCGATCGACAACTCGGGTTCGATGGCCGACAAGCAGGCCATCCTCGCCACCGCGATCCCCGACCTCGTCCAGGGTCTCGTCAACCCGCGCTGCATCCACAAGGACGGCACGATGGCGACCACGGTCGCCTCGCCCAACACGCCCTGTCCGCAGGACTACAAGCGTGAGTTCGAGCCGGTCAAGGACATCCACATCGGCATCATCAGCTCGAGCCTCGGCGGCCACGGGTCGGGCGCCTGCCAGCGGACGACGAGCGCCTCGAACGTGGACATGGCGCACCTCCTCGCGCGCACCGACGAGAACTCCGACGTCAACGACATCCCGACCTACCTCAACCTGGGCTTCCTGGCCTGGGACCCAGATCAGAAGCTCGACGGCGAGCCGGAGAGGCCGGATCCGAACGACGGCGAGGCGGATATCACCGCCGATTCGAACGCCGACCTCAACAACACGTCGCTGGTCGGGCAGCTCACCGCGATGGTCCAAGGTACGGGGCAGACCGGCTGCGGCTTCGAGGCGCAGCTCGAGAGCGTGTACCGCTTCCTCGTCGACCCGGAGCCCTACGCGACGATCAGCGTTGACCCGGCCACCGAAAACATCGTCGTCACCGGCGAGGATGCCGACGTCAAGAGGCAGCGCGCCGACTTCCTGCGGCCGAGCTCGCTCCTCGCGATCATCATGCTCACCGACGAGAACGACTGCTCGATCCGCGAGGAGGGCAAGAACTACCTCGTGGCAGAGACCACAGGCTTCCGCCTGTGGCGGCCGCGCACCGAGTGCGCCACCGATCCGGGCAACAAGTGCTGCAGGTCGTGCAGCCAGAGACAGGACGACTGCCCCAAGGATGAGGCGTGCATGGGCACGGACGGCAACACCGCCCAGCTGACCAAGGAGGAGGACCCCGTCAACTCTCGCTGCTGGGATCAGAAGCGCCGGTTCGGCTTCGACTTCCTCTATCCGATCGACCGCTACCGGCGCGCCTTCACCGAGGCGCAGATCCCGAACCGCAGGGGCGAGCTGGTCCCGAACCCGATCTTCAGCGATCCGAACCCGGACGACCTCGACTCCAACGTCCGCGATCCCGGGCTCGTCTTCTTCGCCGGTATCGTCGGCGTGCCGTGGCAGGACATCGCGCGTCAGAACGCGGAAGGCCAGCCCGACCTGCTGAACGGCCTCAACCAGGACGGCGAGCCGGTCGGTGGGTTCAAGAACTCCGACGAGCTCAGCGCGCCCGTGGCCGGCGCCGCCAGCACCTGGGAGCTCATCCTCGGCGATCCCGCGAAGTACCAGGCGCCGAAGGATCCCTTCATGATCGAGTCGATGAAGCCTCGCTCGGGCATGAACCCGATCACGGGCGATGCGATCGTCGGGCCGCAGGCGACGGGCTGGAACGGCATCAACGGCCGCGAGTACACGATCCCGCCGGACAGCACGGGGGACCTCCAGTATGCCTGCATCTTCGATCTCCCCGTGGACGCGGTGAAGACCTGCGACGGGACGGCTCAGAGCTGCGACTGCAGAGCGGTGGGGGGTCAGGCGACCGACAACCCGCTGTGCGAGCCGGAAGCGGGGAACAACCAGGAGGATCCGGCGCCCAGGTCGACGACGCAGATCAAGGCGAAGGCCTACCCGGGCCTCCGCGAGCTGCAGCTCATCCGGGAGCTCGGCCCCCAGGGCATCGTCGGCTCGGTGTGCCCGCGCCAGCTCAACAACGACGGCGCGGCCGACTACGGCTACCGGCCGGCGATCGGCGCCATCATCGATCGCCTGAAGACGGTGCTCGGCGGCCAGTGCCTGCCACGCACCTTGACGCCGGACGCGGACCAGCAGGTCTCCTGCCTGATCCTCGAGGCGCGCAACTCGCAGGGCCAGTGCAACTGCGCGGATGAGAGGACGCCGGGGCGCCTCGACGTGACGGGCGCTCATACGGCGGCGAAGGACGAGGTGCTCTCGCTCGACATCGCGAAGGCGTCCGGCTGGGACTGCGTGTGCGAGATCCAGCAGCTCGAGGCCGACGGGGCCAACGCGTGCAGGACCAACGTCGGCGACATCGAAGACGTGCACGGGTGGTGCTACGTCGACCCGTCGATCCGGCTCGGCGATGCCGCCATCGTGGCCGACTGCCCGTCGACCGAGCAGCGCAAGATCCGTTTCACGGGCAAGGGCGAAGCCCAGCAAGGGGCCACGCTGTTCATCACCTGCTCCGGCGAGTAGGCGACGTCAGCGGGCGTCAGCTAGCGTCAGCTAGCGTCTGATTGAGCCCGGCGCGCGGGGTGCGATCGTGAGGTCGCGCCCCGCGGCGCTTTTGTGGCGCTTTGCGGCTCCAGAGCGGCTCCGGCGAGCCGGCCGGCGGAGCGCCGGGAGGGACCTGCCCGGTTTTGTGCTAAGACCGGACTCCGTCGTGGTGGCACGGAAGAAGATTCTCATCATCGAGGACGAGCCCCACATCGTGCTGGGGCTGACGGACGCCCTCGAGTTCGAGGGCTTCTCGGTGGCGTCGGCCTCGAAGGGGAAGGACGGCGTGCTGCTCGCGCGGCAGGAGAAGCCGGACGCCATCCTCCTCGACCTCATGCTCCCCGACACCAACGGCTTCAAGGTCTGCGAGGATCTGCGGCGCTGGGACGCGTTCGTGCCGATCATCATGCTGACGGCCCGCGGCCAGGAGATCGACAAGATCCGCGGCCTCGACGCGGGCGCCGACGACTACGTGACCAAGCCGTTCAGCGTGGGCGAGCTCATCGCCCGCCTGCGCGCCCTCTTCCGCCGCGCCGCCCGGCCGGCCGAGGCGCCCGTCGAGGTGTTCTCCATCGGCAACGTGCAGATCAACATGACCGCGCACACGGTCTCGCGGGGCTCGCGCTCGGATCAGCTGTCGTTCTACGAGGTCGAGCTCCTTCGCCTGCTGCACGAGCGCGTGGGCCAGCCGGTCTCGCGCGAGGAGATCCTCCAGAAGATCTGGGGGATCGAGGCCGGGCCGTCGAACCGCACGGTCGACAACTTCATCGTCAAGCTGCGCAAGAAGATCGAGCGCTCGCCCGACAAGCCGGAGCACATCCTCACGGTCTACGGCTTCGGTTACAAGCTCGCTCCCTGACGGAGCGGCAGGACGTTGCGGAGGTCGCAAGGCACCGTCACCGCGGCGTCGGTGATGCGCTTCGGATCGAGCTCTTCGATGCGCGCACCCTCGCGGATCTGCCGCGCCTCGAGGCGCAGCCGGACGAGGCCCGGGCTGCCCGTCTCGCCGGCGTACCCGACCACGTCGCCCGCGTCGAGGCGCGCGCCCGCCACGACGCCGGGGCCAGGGCGATCGAGGTGGCCATGGAGCAGGAGGTACCTGCGCACGCGATCCACGTCGCGCGCCTCGCGCACGTCGTGCGCCGTGGCCACCGTGATCCCGGACAGCGCGCCGACGAAGACGACCTCGGCCTTCCCCTCCTGGCCCTCGAGCCTGAGCGCCGCCACCCGCTCGCCGCGCGTCGCGGTGATGTCGATCCCGCCGATCCACGACGGCGGCTCGGGCCGCGCCGCGCCGATCGCGGCGATGGAGCCCGCTGCAGGCAGCGCGCCCGCCCCGGCTGGAGCGTCCTCGACAAGGAGGAACCCCGGCGGCGCGTCCGGCGCGCCGATCGGGAACGTGTACGCGGCGGCGCTCGCCGGACGTTCCGGGCGGCGGGGGATGTGCTCGTGGGCCTGGCTGCGCGTGCCCGCTCTGGCGGGGCGCGCACCGGCAGGGTCAGAAAGCGCCGCAGGGCCGCCTTCGGGGAGCGGCGCGCCCGGAGCAGGCAGCGGGACGCAGGCGGCGCCCTCCGGCACGGTGCGCGGGCCGCAGAGCGCCGCCGCGCCCGCGGCGCCGCGCGCCGCGGCCGCCGGAGGGACGACCGCGGGCGGCGGCGGCTCGGGATCGTCGATGCCGCCGAGCGCGAGGACCAGCGCCGACGCCGCGGCGCCGCGCACCAGCGGGGAAGGGGAGACCGCTGCCCTCGCCGGGCGGGCTTGCAATGAGCCGGACACACGCATGCCATGAACGGTCTACCGCATCGCGCGCGGCGGGCGAGCTCGATGCAGCGGCGGCGCGCTCGTCCCGCCCGGCCTGCGCGCGGCGGCCCCGGCGTGGGCGGCGCCGGGCACGCGCGGCCGCGCCCGCCGTGGACGGGAATTCGCGAGGAACAGGCCCTTGTTGCCTGCCGGCTTGCGGAGGCGACGCGCTGTTGATAGCTCCTCTTCGTGCAAAATCGTCAAGCCATCGAGACGACCCTGAACAAGCTGTTCGACGCGGAGCGCACGGCTCGCCGGCTCCACGACGACCTGACGGCCATGCCCGGCGATGGGCTGCTGGATGTCCTCACGGACGCGATCGCGGCCGCGACGCGCGAGAACGACGAGGACGAGGCGGCGCTCCGGCTGGTGCGTATCGCGTCGCTGCTCGGCGAGCACGAGGGGCCGCGCGCGCTCGACGCGCTCATCGATGTGCTCGCGTCGGAGCACCCCGAGGCGCGGCAGGCCGCGGGCGAGGAGATCGAAACGCTGGCCTACGATCGGTTCAAGGAGGTCGCGCAGGCGATCGAGCGCGCGCTGAAGCGGCTGCCGGTGGGCTCGTCGGCGCTCCCGGAGCTGCCGTACCTCATCGCCGAGGTGCCGGAGCCGGGCGTGCCGAAGCTGCTCAGCCAGTTCCTGGGCCACAAGGATCCGGACGCGGTCGCGGCGGCGATCGAGACGCTGGTCGAGATCGGTGACCCGGCGCATGCGCCGCTCATCCAGCCGCTGCTCGACGACAAGCGCACGGTCGAGCTCGCGGACGACGGCGGCGACGACGCGACGTCGGAGGTCACGATCGGCGAGCTCGCCGAAGAGGCGCTCAGCCTCCTCGCGCCCTACGACGACGAGGAGGAGGACGGGGTCGCCTGATGATCGGCCCGCCGCTGAGCGCGGCGGACGCCGTGTTGTTCGAGCACGCGGTCGTCCCGCGCTACCTCTCGTTCTTCGCCTCGCTGGCAGTCGAGATGCTGCTGCCCTCCGAGGCGGCGCGCATCGTCCACCTCGGCTGCAGGAGCGGCTTCCCCGACGCGATCGTGGCCGACAAGCTGCCCGGCGCGACCCTCGTGGGCGTCGACGGCTCCGCCGCCGCGCTCGAGCTCGCGCGCGACAAGGCCGCGCTGTTCTCCGGGATGAACGCGAGCTACGTGCTCGCCGACGCCCTTCCGACGCCGCTGCCGGACGCGAGCTTCTCCCACGCGTTCACGCTGCACCCGGTCTGCCGTCCGAGCGAGCGGGCGCAGCTCCTCGCCGAGCTGCGCCGGGTCCTCGTCCCCGGCGGCCAGGCGCTCATCGCGCTGCCGTTGCGCGGTTCGTTCCCGGAGATCGCGGACATCGCGCGGGAGTGCGCGCTCAAGCAAGACCTCTCGGAGCTCGGCGCCGCGGTGGACGCCGCCGCCGTCAGCCGCCCCACGATCGAGACCATCGCCGAGGAGATCGAGGGCGCGGGGCTCGACGAGGTCGAGGTCGACGTCCAGCTCATCGCCGTGTCGTTCGAGAGCGGGCGTGAGTTCCTCGAGGATCCCATCTCGAGGTTGATGGTGATCCCGGAGTCGACGGCGATGCTCGACGTCGAGCCGCAGATCATCGACTCGATGCTCAAGTACCTGCACCACGCGGTCTCGAAGTACTGGTCCGAAGGGGTCTTCGAGCTGACCGTGAACGTCGGGTGCGCGAGCGCTCGGCGCCCCCTCGTCTGATCACGGTCGACGATCGGGCCAGGGCGCGGATCGCGCGGAGCGCGGCCAGCGAGCGCGGCTAGCGCTCGCGCCCGCCGCCGCGGAGGCCGAGCTCGTCGAGCCCGGCGAGCGCCGCGAGCGAGACCGGGTGGTACGGCGGCCGCGGGGTGATCGGCTTCCGGGCGTCGCCCCCGCGCTCCTCGATGAGCCGCGCGCAGAGCGCGAGGCACCACTTGCCCTGGCACCAGCCGGTGCCGAAGCCCGTGTAGCGCTTGACGGACTCGATGTCCTTGTAGCCGCGATCCATCGCGGCCTCGAGCTCGTGCAGCGTGACGTCCTCGCAGCGGCAGACGAGCGTCTTCATCGACCTAGTCGCCCTCGTACTCGCAGCGGGCGTCGCAGGTCTCGAAGATGGTGACCCGGTTCAAGGACGGCAGCGACGGCGCGAGGCGGGTCCAGATCCACCGTGCGAGCACCTCGCTCGTCGGGTTCTCCAGCCCGGGGACCTCGTTCAGGTAGTGGTGATCGAGCAGGTCGTGGAGGGGAGCCCAGGCCTCGTAGAGGTGGCTGTAATCGATGAACCACCCCGTCTCCTCGTTCACTGGGCCGCGGATCGCGACCTCGACCTTGAAGCTGTGACCGTGGAGGCGCGCGCACTTGTGCCCCTGCGGCACCTTGGGAAGGCGGTGGGCGGCCTCGAAGCGGAACTCGTGTATGAGACGGACGTTCATCGGAGCAGCGGTCATGGGGCGGTCGCCGTGGGGCGTCAACGCCCCGTGGCCTGAACAGGGGGCGGCGTGAGGTACGGGGTTCCCTCGAGGGGCTCGAGCGACTATACCGCCGGCCATGCCGCAGAAGCCCGCAGTGAGAGCCAAGAAGAAGCGTCGCGATACGAAGCGCCTGGCAAACTGGCGCGCCAAGAAGGAGCTGCAGAGCGCCCAGGGAACGCCGGCCGAGCCGGCCGCCGCCGCGCGGTCCGGCAGCTGAGCCGCGAGCACTGGCCCCGGCCAGTGCTCAGTTCGCCGGCTCGTCCTCTTCGTCGTCGTCTTCGTCGGGTTCCGGCGACGCGGGTCCCTTGCGTCGCGCCGCGCGAACGGTCGCGACCTCGGCCCGGGACGGGTTGATCACCAGGAAGCCGTGGTCCGCGTCGAGGAGCGCGACGTCTCCTGGCGACGCCCAGCGGAACGCCCCCGCCACATCCACGATCGACGGCACGCCGAGCAGCTGGAGGAGCACGAGCGAGCGCGGCCCGGACCGGTCGCTGAGCGCGACGCCCACCGGGTGGGCCCGGGCGGAGATCAAGAGGTCGAAGACCGTCAGCTGGTCTCCCACGAGGACCGCCTTCGACGGGAGCTCGGCCCGGGCATCCGGGGTCGCCAGCATCAGGATCGCATCGCAGAGATCCTCGATGTCACGGGCGCGATCCTGCAGGAACGGGTCACCGACGATCCCGTTGGCGGCCCGCGCCACCTCGCGAGCGACCGTCCCGAGCGCCTGCGCGACGTTGCGCCCGCTGGCCGCGAGCTCGAAGGCGCGCGCGCGCAGGCGGCCGTCGCCGATCATCAGGAGGTAGGTCGAGAGGAACGCCGCCTCCTGCGCGAGCCCTCGCTTCGCTGCGCGGGCGTTGAGGTCGAGGAGCGCCTTCTCCGCGATGTCGAACGCGAGCCGCAGGAGCTTCGGATCGCCGCTGCCCTGCCGCGCGCCGAGCGATGAGGTCGCCGGCCGCCGCAGGGCCGCGATGGCGCCGAGCGCGCGCCCGGCGACGACGGGCAACCCCGGCAGCGTGACCTTGCGCGTGCCACCGCCCGTGCGCCGCCGCCGCTCGCGCAGCTCGTCGAGCACCTGCGCGTGGCGAGCGCCGGCCGCGATCGGAGCGGTCAGCGCCATGACGAGCTCGACGTCCCGCGCCGTGAAGGCGCGATCGCCCGCCCGTTGCACGACGAGGGCGCCGAGCGGGCGGCCGCTGCCGAGGATGGGCGCCGCGAGGAAGACCGGGAAGCGCTCTTCACGGAGCTCAGGGAACGCTCGATAGCGCTCGTGCTCGGTCGCCTGGACGACCGAGATCGGCCGCAGGCACTCGACCGCCATGCCCGTGATGCCCTGCCCGACCGAGAGCCGCACCGTGCCGCGCGCCTCGCGCGGAAAGCCGACGTTGCCTCGCAGCACCAGCTCGTCGCCGTCGCCCTCGAGGAGGTACAGCGAGGCCACGTCGGCGCCGAGGATCGCGGCGATCCGCTGCGGCGCCTCGTCGAGGAGGAGCGACAGCGGCATCGGCTTCGCCACGAAGGCCAGGTACTCGATCACGAGATCCAGGCGCTCGTCGCGGCGCACCTGGATCCTCGCGGAGGCGACCGACGGCGGCGCGCCCTCATCGTCGGCGTTCGCGACGCGGGCCGAGCTGCCGGCCGGATCGCTCGAGAGGGACGCGTCCTCCTCGTCGGGGCGGAGCTCGTCCAGCGCGCGGTTCACGAGGCTGTCCCGTGAGCCCTCCACGCCGGACGGCGTCGCCGACGGGCTCGCGATCGCTTCGAGCTCCGTGGGCGGATGGGTCGCCTTCGGATCGGTGCGCGACGACATGCCATGATCGCTATCACACACCGTCGCTCGAGCGCACCTTGCTCCCACCACGTCCCGATCGTGTCGCGGTCTGGACGGCGTGGCCGCGCGACGTGCGCGCTCGCTGCGAGCCGCCAGCGCGGGCAGCTGGACGTCAGGCCGTCCGCAGATCGACGGGGCCGTCGAGGGGCGGGCGCTGCATCCGCCCGAGCGCGGAGAGCCGGGCGCGCGGGGCAGCCGCGGCCGCCGCGCGCGCGAGCATCCCGCCTCCGCCCGCGCCGATCGCGGTGATCGCGCCGCGGATCGGCGCGAGCAGCGCCGGAGCGGCCTCGGCGCTGCTCGCCGCCACGTGGACGACGCGCGCCGCCGGCGGCAGCAGAAGCGCTCGCGGCGCCGGATCCAGGCCGACCCCGTGTCCTCGACCTTCCCAGAACGAGCCCACGGCGTCGAGCGTGGCCCGGTACATGGTGACCTCCGCGCGGGCGGCGCCGTCGAGCGGCCCGCGCGGGACGCGCGCGCCCGCCTCCTCGAGCGCCTCGTGCAGGCCGCGCGCGAGCGCCTCCGCGCGCTCGGCCGGGCCTTCCACCAGCGCGAAGCGCGGCGACAGGCAGCCGCGCTGATCGAACGGCACGACGTCCGCAGCGATGTCCCGCGCCGCCTCGACGAGGTTCGCGTCCAGGCCGACGACGGCGAGCCCCAGGCCGGCGCCGTGCCCGCGCACGAGCACGCCCGGGCCGGCCTGGGCCCGCAGCGTCGCCACGGTCTGGTCCGAGCCGTAGACGTGCAGCTCGGCGTGCGGCAGATCCCCGGGAACCCGCTCGCCGGCCGCCGCTCCGGCGTCCCCGAGCGTGATGTCGGCGACCAGCGCGATGGCCCCGCCGCCGCGGCGGAAGCCTTCGTCGGCCTGCAGCGCGCGCACGAGGAGCTCCGCGACGACGGGATCGCGGCGGGACGGGCGCACGAAGACCTCCGGCGCTGTGGCCGTCGCGACGGCGATGGCCCGCAGCGGCGCCGTGCAGACGTTGGCCGCCAGGACCACGTGGCAGCGGCGCGCGCGCCCCGAGGACGCCACGAGCGCGTCGAGCTCGCCGTCGCTCGGCGCGACCTCGAGGTGGCGGTCGAGCGCGAGCTCCACGCCCTCGGGCGAGAGGCCGCTCGTGGAAGGCAACCGCTGGCGCGCCTCCTCGCCCAGCGGATCGCGCGCGTCCGCGAGCCGCGCCGCCGCGGCGACCGCGCGCTCGACCCGGAGGCGCCGCGCCGCGCCGTCGTCCATCATCACGGCCCGCCGCCGAGCATCTGGTCCATCGCGATCGAGCAGCCGCGCGGCGGCGCCCCGGACGCGCGACCCAGGAGCTCGACGCCCTCCGCGGTGACGCGCACGCGGTCGGCGGTCTGGATGGCGACCGCCGAGTCGACATTCGCGAGATCGACGATCCGCGCGAGCCCGATCGCCCCGGCAGGGAGCGGCGTGAGCGTCTCGGGGTCCGCCGCGGTGACGCGCGTCCAGGGAGGCGCGAGGTACAGCCCCGGCGCCGCGCCCGGTGCGCCGGCGAGCGCCGCCGCGAGCGTGCCCTCGTAGAGCTGGCTGGAGAGCTCGGTCATGCCGTACTCGCTCACCACGTGCGAGAGCGGAACCCCCAGCGCCCGCGCGATCGACGCCCGCAGCTCCTCCGCGGGCACCTCGCGCGAGCGGCCCTTGTAGCCGCCGGTCTGCATGACCCGGCTCCCTTCGGGCAGCAGCGCCGCGCCCTCGGGCAGCCGCGCCCCGATCAGGTGCTCGATCAGGTGCACGAAGGCGAACGACGTGCCGAGCACGAGCGCCGGCTCTCCCGAGGCGCGCGCCTCGGCGCACGCGCGGGCGAACCCCGCGGCGTCGAGCTCGCCGCCACGAACGTGCCAGCTCGCCGGCCCCGAGAGGCGCGCGGCGAAGCGGTCGATCATGAACCCGAGCGACGAGTCCGGCGCCTCGTGGAGCGGCGGCGCGAGGACGATCGCCCGGAGCCGCGCGCCGTCGGGCCACAGCAGGCGCTCCCCCCACGCGAGCGCGGCCAGCTCGTACGTGGCGGTCGTGCGGAACGGGTGCTCGCCGCGGGACGCCGCGCCGAGGGAGGTTCCGCTCGTGCGGAAGACGCGCTCGTCCGCCTCCGGCGGGTGGGCCGCGACGCGCGCGAACCGGAACACGTCGCACGGCACAGCGGGGATCTGCGCCGCGTGATCCATCGCGGCGACGTCCGCGCCGCGCGCCTCGAAGAGGCGGGCCACCGGCGCGCAATGCGCGGCCTGGTGCCGGGCGAGGGCGATCGCGAGCGCATCGAAGGTCTCCGGGAGCGCCCCGCGCTCGCCCTGGTCCTGCGGAGGAGAGGCGGCCGCCGCTCGGCCGGCGCCTGTCGAGCCCGCCCTGTCCACGCCGAGCGCCGCCGCCTCGATGAACGCCCGCGCGCGGCGGTGCAGCGCCTCGCTCTGGTCTATCGGTCCCACGGGCACCGGGATAGCACGCGCGTCCTGCTCCGCTCGCGCGCTAGGCCGTCAACACGCGCGCGAGCGCGCCGGCCGCGGCCGAGAGCAGCGGCTCGGGGATGGTGAGCGCCGGCGTCAGCGTCAGCGTCTCGCCGCGCACCCCGCCCGTGAGGACCAGGTACCCTTCGGCCAGCATCCCGCGCATGGCCCGGAGCCCCAGCTCGGCGCTCTCGAGCTCGACGCCGACCATGAGCCCCGCGCCCCGCACGTCGACGACGCCTGCCCTGCGCGGGAGCGCCTCTCGCAGCATCGCCTGGAAGCGAGCGCCCACGTCGCGCGAGCGCGCGGCCAGCCGACCTTCGTCGAGGGCGTCGAGCGTCGCGAGCGCGGCGCTCGACGCGAGGGGCGATCCGGAGTGCGTCGACGTGTGGACCACCTCGCCCTCGCGCGCCCACGCCCGCATGATCGGCTCGGGCGCCACGCACGCGGAGATGGGCAGCCCGCCGCCGAGCCCCTTGCCGAAGCAGAGGATATCGACCGGCGCCCCGAGCTCTCCTGTCCGCGTCATCGCCCCCGAGCGACCGAGGCCGGTCCAGATCTCGTCCGCGATCACGAGCGCCCCGTGCCGGTGCGCCGCTTCGCAGACCGCGCGCAGGAACGCGTCGGGTGGGACGACGCAGCCGCCCCGCCCGAGGATCGGCTCGAGGAGGACCGCGCCGACGTCGCCCCCGCGCAGCGCGAGCTCGACGGCGTCGACCGAGCGCGCGGCGCCCGCCTCGTCGCGCGGGTAGGGCGCGAACGTCACGCGCCGGTTGAGCTGCTCCGCGAAGGGCGACCGGTAGCTCTCGCGCAGCCCGCACGCCGCGAGCGGCGCGTACCCGAGCCCGTGGTACGCGCCCTCGAACGCGACGAGCCCCGGCCGTCCCGTCGAGAGCGCCGCCGTCTTGACGGCCGCGGTGATCGCGTCGCTGCCGCTCTGGCCGAGCAGCGCCATGGGCGAGGGCCCGGGGTGCAGCGCCGCGAGGCGCTCCAGCAGGGCGATCTTCACGTCGGCCGAGTACACGTCGCCGAGCGCGAGGGTCAGCCGCGACAGCTGCTCCTCCGCCGCGCGCCGCACCGGCGCCGCCGAGTGGCCGAGCAGCAGCGCGCCGAAGCCGGCGCACAGGTCGACGTAGCGGTTCCCGTCGACGTCGCAGACGTTCGCGCCGCGCCCGTGCGACAGCACGATCGGCAGCATGTCGGCGCCGCTCTTCTGCGCCCGCGCCTCGCGCCGCCGGCCGAACGCCGGGCACTCGACGCGCTCGAGGCGCTCGAGGGCGCTCCGCGACAGGGGACCAGGCGGCGTCGACAGGATCGCGGGCAGCTCCGCGCCGCTGCCCGCGTCCGGCGCCGCCGGCAGCGGCAGATCGCTGTTCGGCATCGTCCTTCCTCCGCCGGAACCTAGCGCGCCCGCGGGCGGCTGCTCAGGCGCACACCCGGTTTCTTCCGCTGTTCTTCGCGTGGTAGAGGCGCTCGTCCGCGCGCTTGATGAGGTCGTTCGCGGTGCGATCACCCTCCTGGAGGAGCGCCACGCCGACGCTGATCGTCACGCGGATGCTGTCGGCCTGGAACACGAACAGGTGCTCCGCGACCTTTTGACGCAGGGTCTCGCCGAGGGCCGCCGCGCCCTCGATGGACGTCTCCGGCAGGATGATGGCGAACTCCTCGCCGCCGTAGCGCGCGAAGACCTCGTCGCGGCGAATGCGGCTCTGCACGATGCGCGCGACCTCCTTCAGCACGAAGTCGCCGGCCAGGTGGCCGTGGACGTCGTTGATGCGCTTGAAGTGGTCGATGTCGAACAGGAGGATCGCGAGGTCCCGCTCGTGGCGGCGGCCGCGGATGATCTCGCGCTCGAGCGCCTCGTAGAGGTAGCGCTTGTTGTGGATCTGCGTGAGACCATCGATGATGGTCATCCGGTAGATCTCTTCGTGGTATTGCGCCTCCACGTCGGCGCCGGACAGGAACTTGAAGATCGTGGGACCGATCTTCACCCGGTCTCCGTTCTTCAGCACCACCTCGCGGGAGATCTGCTCATCGTTGCAGTACGTCCCGTTGGTGCTCCCATCGTCGACGACCATCCAGGCGTTCGGCCGCTGCTCGAAATGGGCGTGCCTTCGTGACACGGAGTCGCCGTCGAGCACGATGTGGTTGTCCGCGCCGCGACCGACCCTCGTCGGGTTGTTCTCCAGCACGAACCGCTTGCCGAGCAGCGTGGGCTCCTTCGTGTAGATCACGACCAGGCAGTCGGTCGTGTTCTTGCTGCCGCCGCCCGGTGGGGGCTGGACCACCTGCGTTACACGAGTCTTTTCGTCGAAGTCACTCACGCGCGCTCAGCCCAACCCGTCGTGCGACCTAGCCTCGACATTGTTCGAGCTCTTCCCGAGACGGAACCTACCCGGGCGTGGCTCTTCGGTCGCGATGCAACGGTTCGATATGCCCTAGCTCGCCCAACGTCAAAGCGTACTGACATGCCCCGACTCCCGTCAAGACGGCCATCCGGGCGGAGCCGTCTTCAGTGCTTCCTCCGCCTTCCCGACCCGACAAGGGCCTACGTCGCCCTCTGCGCTCCGTCGCGCTCGTCGCGCCCTTCCACGTTCTCGGCTTGTTCCCCGCACGCCGTCCGCCCCTCGCCGCCGTTTGCCGCCGCTCACGCGGCGCCGCACCGCCGGTGCTCGCCGATGCGCCTTGTGGGGCGCTGTGCGCTGCTATCGCAGTTGACGCCCGATCTCTTTCCTCTTGTGCAGCCCGAGCTGCCGAGGACGCGGGTCTCTCTATGCGTTTCCCGAGCGCGCCGCCACCCGTCCGGCGAGCGATTGAGCCGGCAAGGGAGAGAATGGTTCGCTGGAACACGATGTGTCTGTTCGCCTGGCATGTCCGCGTTCTGCGGGGACGAGGCTCTGTGAGTTCTGCCTCAAAACCATGGCGCATCACAACGCTGAACTGAGCGAAGCGGAACGCAGCGGACCGGAACCGTGCGAAGCGGAACGGAGCGAAGCGGCACGGAACGGAGCTGCATCGGAGCGAAGCGGCACGGAACGGAGCTGCATCGGAGCGAAGCGGCACGGAACGGAGCTGCACCGGAGCGGAACCGAGCGAAGCCGAGCAGAACGGCGTGAAGCGGCGCGAAACCGAGCGGAACGGAGCGGAACGGAGCGGAACGGAGCGGAACCGAGCGGAACCACGTGCGCCGCGACCGCGCAGCGGCCCCGCCAGCGTGCCGGTTAGTTGACTTGGCACACAGGGTGCGTAGGATAGACCTGCGTCGCGGCGGAGACCTTCCCCCCCCAGGTCCGTCGCGGCGTTTTTCTTTTCAGGCTGCCGTGCCCATCTCCAGGCCGCGGCACGACAGCGCGCGAGGGGTGGACACCGCGCTGGCGCGTCGGTCAGGCGAGCGACGACAGCGTCGCGCGCAGCTCGCCGCCGTCGAATACCCAGAGCTCGCCCGGTCGTCCCGTGGTCCAGGTCTCGTTCGCGGTGAGCGGGCTCGTCGCGACCACCGCGATCCGATCCTTCGGGGTCGTGACGGCCGAGAAGTCGACGCGGACATCGTCGTCCAGGAGCGTCGCGATGCCGAAGGGGGCCTTGCGGATGATGTGACAGAGCCGGGTTGCGCAGCGGGCGAAGAGGTGGCGCCCGTCGCCGAGCAGGAAGTTGAACGTGCCGTCCTGGCCGAGCTCGCCGCCGAGCGCCGCGATCGCTTCCCAGAGCTCGCTGGGCCGGCGCGGATAGCCGGGGAACGAGCTGCGGAGGCCCTCCAGCAGGTAACAGAAGGCGTGCTCGCTGTCGGTCGTTCCGATGGGGTTGAAGCGGCCCAGCGCGCGGCGCCGGACGCGAGGGAGCGTGCCGTTGTGCGCGAAGACCCAGTGGCGTCCCCAGAGCTCGCGCACGAACGGGTGCGTGTTGGCGAGAAGCACGTCGCCGCGGGTACGGCGCCGGATGTGGCCGATCGCGAGCAGCGTCTTGATGGGCGTCTCGCTGAGGAATCGCGCCAGCGGGCTCTCCGCGGCGGGGCTCGGATCGAGGAACACGCGCGCGGCGCGCCCCTCGAAGAACGCGAGGCCCCAACCGTCAGCGTGGGGACCGGTGCGGCCGCCCCGGTGCCGGAGGCCGTTGAACGAAAAGACGATGTCTGTGGGGACGTTGCACTCCATCCCGAGGAGCTCGCACATGCTCGCGGCTGGACCATATCACCCCGGGAGGGGGTCTGAGATCTCGACGGTGAGGCGCCGATGCGGCTTCTTCATCAGGGCCAGGCGGCGGCGCGGCCTCGCTCCTCGCCGCACGATCCTGGTCAGCGGCGCGATGCGCTGGCGCGGCGCGATGCGTCGGCGCAGCCTGGCGCCCGACGCGCGATCCCGGTCGACGCCGCGGCGCGATGCGCGGCGTCAGCGATCCGGCTCGCCCTGGAGCGACGCGCGCGGGATGGAGTGGACGAGATCGATGACCGCCTTGACCGTATCGACCGGCGTCTCCGGGATGATGCCGTGGCCGAGGTTGAAGATGTGCCCGGCGCGCCCGCCGGCCTCCGCGAGCACCGCGCGCGCGCGGCGCTCGGCGACGGCGCGCGGCGCGCAGAGCAGCAGCGGATCGAGGTTGCCCTGCACCGCACGATCGTACCCGATGCGCTGCCACGCCTTGTCGAGCGGCGTGCGCCAGTCGACGCCGATCACCGTGCCGCCGGCGTCGCGCTGCGCCTCCAGGAGCGCCCCCGTGTTCGTGCCGAAGTGGATGACCGGGACCCCGGTCGCCTCGAGGTCGCGGAGGATGTGCCGCACGTGCGGCTGCACGTGCTCGCGGTAGTCGTCGATCGAGAGCGAGCCGACCCACGAGTCGAACAGCTGCACCGCCTGGGCGCCCGCGGCGACCTGAGCGCGCAACAGGCGGCGGACGACCTCCGAGATCTTGCCCATCAGCGCCGACCACGCCTCGGGGTCGCTCCACATCAGCTGCTTCGTGAGCCGGTAGTCGCTCGACTTGCCCCCCTCGACCAGGTAGCTCGCCATGGTGAACGGCGCGCCGGCGAAGCCGATGAGCGGCGTCTTGCCGTCCAGCTCCTTGCGGATGAGGCGCACGGCGTCGAGCACGTAGCCGAGGCCCTCCTCGGGCTCGAACACCCGCAGCCGCTCGATGCCGGCCCGATCGCGCACGGGCTCGTGGATCACCGGGCCCTCGCCCTTCGCGAACTCGAAGGGGGCGCCCATCGGCTCGAGCGGCAGCAGGATGTCCGCGAAGAGGATCGCCGCGTCCATCCCGAGCCGCAGCGGCTGGAGCGTCACCTCGAGCGCGAGCTCGGGCGTCTTGCAGATCTCGAGGAGCGTGTACTTCTTCCTGAGCTCCCGGTACTCGGCCATGTACCGGCCGGCCTGGCGCATGAACCACACGGGCGTGACATCGGTCGGCTCTCGCCGGCAGGCGCGCAGGAAGCGATCGTGCATGGAAGGCTCCAGGAGGGGCCGACGGGACGCCGTCGGGACGCCCCTTCATGTCCGTTCAGCCATCGCCCGGCAATGGGTTTCAGCCCTTCGCCCGCACGTGGGTCGCCGGGAGCGCGGCGCGGCCCGGCACGAGGCGGCCCGGTCGAGGGGGCGGACCCAAGCGTCGGCTCCCCCGCCGTGTAGACTAGGAGTCTATGGCGCGTCCCTCCCGACCTCCCGGCTTTGACATGACGTACAGGCCCGAGAAGCGCATCGCGTTCGGGCCGCCGCTGAAGGAGCGCCTCCCGGCGCTGCTTTACCTGACCTTCGCCCTCGGCGTCTCGGCGGTGATCTTCTACGGCCAGAACGCTCCCTCGAGCTCCCGGATCTTCCAGTACGTCGTCGAGGGCGATCGCCACCGGCTCGTCTCCTCCAGCGTGTGCGCCATCGTCCTGTGCGCGAGCGCGCTGGCGATGGTGCTGCGCGAGCAGATGCGGGGGGTCGTCGTGCACCCGGAAGGGATCGAGCTGCGCGAGCTGCTCACCTTCGGCGTGCCGCGCGTGCGGCGCTTCGCCTGGTCGCAGATCGACCGGATGGCGGTGCCCTCCGCGCAGGCGAGCGCCGGCGGCGCGGCGGCGGTCAGCGGGACCGTGCCGGCGAGCAACATCCGGCTCGATCTCTGGGATGGGTCCCGCACCTGGCTGCCGGACGTCGGAGACAAGATCGCGCTGTCGGTGATGCTGGAGCGGGTCGCCCTGGCGCGGGCGATCCCGATCGAGGGGGGGACCGGGCTGATGGACGACCTCGGGAACCCCCTTCAGGACGACGGCTGAACGCGCCTGTTTCTGCGCGTCAGAAATCCCGCCAGGGATTGCTGACGCGCAGAAACAGGGCGGCCGCGAAGCGGACGCCGGGGTTCGGGGCGGAGCCCCGAGGGAACTAGCGCGCGCTCGCCCCGGCCTTCCGCTGCGCGAACTCCTCGCGCACGCCCTGCCGCAGCTCGGGATCGAGCAGGAGATCCGCGCACGTCATCGCCATGGCCTTGGCGGCGATCAGCATCGAGTCCTGGCCGGCGGGGCTCGCGGCGCGCGCGGCGAACGCGTGCTGATGGCAGGTCGTCTCTCCCTTGCCGCAGATCGCGATCCACGGATGGATGGCGGGGAGCGCGTGGGACACGTCGCCCATGTCGGTCGAGCCGGTGCCGACGGCGGGGTCCATCTCGAGCGGCGAGCGGCCGAGGGCGCGCAGGTGCTCGCCGAAGCGGCGCGCCATCTTCCGGTTGTTGACCATGTTCTTGTAGCCCCCCTGATCGACGAGCGTGAGCTCGGTCCCGCTCGCCATGGCCGCGCCGCGGGCGCAGCGCTCCACGATCGCCCGCACGCGGGCGAGCTCCTCGGTGTCGAGGGCGCGGACCGAGAACTCGGCGACGGCGAGCTCCGGGATGATGTTGACCGCCTGACCGCCGTTCTTGATGAACCCGTGCACCCGCACGCCGTCGCGGAAGTGGACGCGCTGGCCGTCGATCAGCCGGAAGGTGTCGAGGCAGGCCGTGAGCGCGCTGTTGCCGTCCCACGGCGCGAGCGCGGCGTGCGAGGGCTTGCCGCGGAACTGGAGCTCGAGCCAGGCGCTGGCCAGCGTGTCGTGCGCGAGCAGGTCGCGGTCGAACGGGTGGAACATCATCGCGGCGTCGACGCCCTCGAAGGCGCCCGCCTCGAGCAGCCTGATCTTGCCGCCGCCCCCCTCCTCGGCGGGCGTCCCGACCAGATCGATGGTGCCGGCCACGGCGTCCTTCTGCCGCGCCAGCGCGAGGAACGCGCCCAGCGCACCCGCCGCGATCAGGTTGTGCCCGCAAGCGTGGCCGATCTCCGGGAGCGCGTCGTACTCGGCGAGGATGGCGAGGTGGGGACCCCCGCCGCGCCCGATGCGCGCGCGGAGCGAGGTGGGCATGCCGGCGAGCCCCCGCTCGACCTGGATGCCGCGCTTCTCGACGGCCTCGGCGAGCCAGGCCGCGGCCCTGTGCTCCTCGAAGCGGAGCTCGGGGTTCGCGTGGATGCGCGCGGCGATCTCGCGGAGGTCCGGGGAGAGGTCGTCGATGTCACGCTGGATGCGGCTCGGGTCGAGGTTCATAGCGGCGAGCGATACTACTCTGGATCCGCGCGGCTCGCCCGGGCCATGGTGGCGCTGGCGGAGGAGCTCCGCCGACGCCGCCCGGTGGTGACGCTCGCGCGCTCGCGCGCTCGCGCGCTCGCGCGCTCGCGCGCTCGCGCGCCGCCACGCTGTCGGGACTTCTCATGGAGCCAGGACCCTCGAATGCACGGACCGCGCTGTTCTCCGCTCCTCTTCTGCTTCTGCTTCTGCTTCTGCCCCTGCCTCGCGGCGGCGCTCGCGCTCGCTGCCTGCGACGCGGCCCCACGCGCGCGCCAGGAGGCCGGGCCGGCCGCCTCGAGCGCAGCGCCTCTGCCGGCCCAGGCCGCTCCGCCGCAGGCCGGGCCCGCCCGCGTCGCGGTCGAGGCGAGGGCGATGGGCACGAGCCTGCTCCTCGCCGCCTACACGAGCGAGGCGATGGATGAGGCGGCGATCAGGGCCCGGCTGGACAAGGCGATCGCCGAGATCCGCAGGCTCGAGGGGCTCATGACGACCTGGCGGCCGGACAGCGAGCTGTCGCGGGTCAACGCGGCGGCCGGGAAGGGCGCGGTGGAGGTGAGCCCGGAGTCTCTTGCCGTGATCGAGAAGAGCCTCTGGATCAGCGAGCGCTCCGAGGGGGTCTTCGACGTCACCTTCGAGGCGATGCACGGGCTCTGGAAGTTCGACGAGGACATCGACGACAACGTGCCGCGCAAGGAAGACGTCGAGCGGGCGCGCGCGCTCATCGATCACAGGCAGATCAAGATCGATCGCGCGCGGCGCACGGTGATGCTCGGGAAGCCCGGGATGCGGATGAGCCTCGGCGGGATCGCGAAGGGCTACGCCGTCGACGCCGCGGCGCGGGTGCTGCGCGTGGAGGGGCTGACGTCGTTCTTCGTGCAGGCCGGCGGTGACCTGTACATCGCCGGAAAGAAGCCGGACGGGTCGCCGTGGAGGGCAGGGGTGCGGGACCCGCGCGGCAAGGACGCGAACGACCACTTCGCGATGATCGAGGTGGAGGACCACGCCTTCTCCACGGCGGGCGACTACGAGCGGAGCTTCATCAAGGACGGCAGGCGCTATCACCACATCATCGATCCGCGGACCGGATTCCCGGCGACCGGGAGCCGGAGCGTGACCATCTGGGCAAAGGACGCGCTGACAGCGGACGCCGTCGATGATGCGGCGTTCATCCTGGGGGCCGAGAAGGGGCTCGCGCTCGTCGAGTCGATCGAGGACTGCGGCGCGGTGATCGTCGACCGGAACAACAAGGTGTGGGTGTCGAAGCGGCTGGAGGGCAAGGTCGAGGTGCTGCGGCAGCCGACCGATGGGCTGTAGTGGTCTCGGCCCTGAGGCCAGGTTTCAGGTGTTGCGCTTTGCGTGTGGAGCCAATCGTGCTCTCGGAAACTTGCGGCGTGCGCGCGCTTTCCGAGGAGCTTCGGGCCATCCAACATCAAGGCGAATTCAATGTTGCAATTGCCCTTCTCAACGAGGGAGATGTCGATGCATCTGCTGGATATTGTGTTTTTGCAGATGCCAGGTGCCGCGAAGCGATAATCGTCGCTATGCAGCAGAGCGCCTCGACGAGCCCGATCTGATCCCGGATGCGGCCGCCGCCTTGGCGAGCGCCTCCACGCGCACGGGTTCAGGCGCAGGAGCCGCCTGCGATGTGCCGCGTTTCAGCCTTCGAAGAGCTCGTCCAGTGTCCCGGCCGTCAGGATCCGCTCGGCCCATACCGCGAGCCGCTCCCCGGACGCAGCGAGGACCTGCTCCCGCCTCGCCTCGGGCACTTCTCCGAACCGCGCCCGGAGTTGGCGCAGCAGCACGGCTCGCTGGCCCTCGTCGAGCCCCGCGCGCCGCCCCTCATCGAGCGCTGCCTTTCGCTCGCGGGCCTTGATGGCCTCGATTTCAGGATTGCCCTTGCGCTCCAGCGCGCGGACGACCTCGCGCTCGGCCGCCGCGCCGTCGAGCAACGCGCGGACGGGGACCGGACGGATCAAGCACGGATCCTCGATGGTCGCGTCAGGCGCGAGCGGCACGAACCGCCCCTCAGCCGCCGACCACTCTGCGATCTCGTCACGCTTGACGAAGATGACGAAGACGCGGCGCACGCCCCGGGCGACGAGATCCTCGGCCTTCTCGCGCGCGTCCCGCATCGACTGCTCGTTGACGATCTCGAACGAGAGCTCCTCCAGATACCGGCGCCCGGTCGCCGGATCGGTCCCCGCCCTGCGAATGGAGAGGTCGGTGGCGAAATCCGAGCCCTCGGCGACGCGGGTGATGAGATCGGCCGCGCCGATGTAGCCGGGCCGAAGGTGCGGCGCGATCAGGAAATCCAGCCGCACCTGCTGCTCGGCGTGCGGCTCGAGCGCAGGCGCCGCGACGACCTTGCGCCCACGGATCAGCTCGTCGCGCGTCACCTCGGGCGCCACGAGGTGCTCATCGACGGCCGGGAAATGCGCCCGCTGCGGCTCCGCGGGCGGGAGCCTCACCGCCGCGCCGCCCCGGGCGGCCGGGGCGAGCAGGAGCGCGGCGCCGGTCGGCTTGGGATCCATGCGGACAAGGCTAGCACGAAGGCAGTCACACGAGCTTCGCCGCCGGGCCAGCGCGCGCCGCGGGGCCGCTCCCAGAGCGAGCAGAGGCGCGCCGTCACCGCCGGTCGCTGCCCTCACCGCCCCTTGTAGACCGGCTTCCGCTTCTCGGCGAACGCGCGCAGCGCCTCCAGCCGATCCTCGCTGCGCAGCGTCTCGTCGTAGTGGACCCGCTCGATCTCGAGCCCGAGCGAGAGCGGCACGTCATAGCCGTCGTCGATCGCCCCGAGCGCCGCGGCCTGCGCGATGGGCGCGCCGCTCGCGATCGGCTCGATCCACGCGATCGCGTCGTCGACCACCGGCGTCCCCTCGGGCGACACCCGGTTCACGAGGCCCCAGGCGAGCGCCTCGGGCGCGGTGAGCTTCCTGCCGAGCAGGATCATCTCCTTCGCCCGCGCCTCGCCGACGACCCGCGGCAGCCGCTGCGTGCCGCCCGCGCCCGGGATGATGCCGAGCGACGTCTCCGGCAGCGCGAGCTCGGCGTGCGGCGCCGCCACCCGGAGATCGCAGATCAGCGCGAGCTCCAGCCCCCCGCCGAACGCGACGCCGTTGATCGCCGCGATCACCGGCTTCGGGCTCCGCGCGAGCACCCCGAGGTCGGTCCGGTACAGGCCCACCTGGCGACGGACGTCGTCGGGGCTCATGCCCTGCCGCTCCTTCAGATCGGCGCCCGCGCAGAACGCCTTGTCACCGGCGCCCGTGATCACGATCGCGCGCACCTCCGGGTCGTCCACGAGCTCGCGCCCGAGGCGGCCGAAGGCGAGCAGCGCGTCCCGGGAGAGCGCGTTGCGGCGATCTGCCCGATCGATGGTGAGCACCGCGACCGCGCCGCGCCGGTCGAGCTTCACGGGAGTGGCTTCCGACATGGAGCCTGCCTAGCCGACCGCGGCGGCGCGGCAAAGAGGCTCGCTCACTTGGCGTCGGCCGCCTTCTTGGCCTTGGTGCTCGCCGCCTCGAGCTTGCCAAGCCGCGCCCTGATCTCCGCGTTGTCGCGGCGCAGCGCCTCGAGCTCGTCCCGCAGCCGGTCGAGCTCGCGCTTGCCCGCCCCGCCCAGGTCGCGGAGCACCTCGCGGATCCGACGCCGCACCCGCCCGTCGAGATCGCGGTCGAGCTGCCGCTGGAGCGCGCCACGCGCCCGGCCGTCGCCGAGATCGCCCAGCGCCCGCGCGACGTCGACCCGGAGGTACGGATCCGGCTGATCGAGGAGCTCCTCGAGGAGCTCGCGCGTCCGCCGATCGCTGGAGAGCTTCGGCAACGCCATGATCGCCGCCCGCCGCCCCCGCGTCGGGACGCCGTAGCGCGTGCGGGCCGTCAGGTGCGGCACGGCGCGCTCGTCCCGCAGGTTGGCCAGCCCGTCGATCACGCCGCAGCGGATGACCTCGCCCCACGAGGGGCGATCCAGGAGATCGACCAGCGTCTCGAACCCCGAGCTCTGCCGCGTGGCCCCGAGCGCGCGCGCCGCCTCGGCCTGCACCAGGTAGCTCGCGTCGCGCAGGGCGAGCTTGCCGAGGACCTCCGCCGCCTTGGCCGACCGGAAGCTGCCGAGCGCGCTCGCGACCGCCCGGCGCACCTTCGGGTGCTCCACACCCGCGCTGCCCTCGAGCAGCGCGAACGCCGCGCTCGACTGGAGCGCGCCGAGCGCGGCCGCAGCCGCGGCGCGCACCCCCCAGAACTCGCTCGCGTCCGAGAGCGACTGCCCGAGCGCCCGCGCCGTCGGCGGGTCGTCCCGCCGAGAGAGCGGCTTCGCGGCGAGCATGCGGCCGCGCGCCGTGGGCGCGTGGGCGAGCTGCGCCCGCAGGAGATCGCCGGGCGCGTCGACCCGGACCTCGCCCAGGATCCTGAGGTCCGGATCCACCACCACGAAGCGAGGCCGCCGCGGCAGCGGGATGACGAAGGTGTGCGCCGCCTGATCCACGCGCCGCACCTCGCGCCGCGTGATCGAGCCCTTGCCCTCCGTGAAGCCGAAATCGAGCACCAGGTCGAACGCGAAGACGGGCGGCGTCGAGGCGTCCGGCTGGAGCGCGTGCTCCCGGCTGGGCTGCCCGGCCGCCTGCGCCTGCTTCACCGTCACGGTGCACTGGTCGCCCTCGATCTCGATCTTCACGTCGAGCTCGGGGTGCCCGGCGCGGAAGACCCACTGCTCGAAGAAGCGCTCCAGCGATTTGCCGCTCACGTCCTCGAGCGCGCGGGCGAGATCCCGTGTCTCCACGACCCCGCGCGCGTGGCGCGCCAGGTAGGTGCTCACCCCGCGCCAGAAGAGCTCGTCTCCGAGCTCCCGGCGGAGCAGGTGGAGCACGAGCCCGCCCTTCTCGTAGAGGTGTCGATCGAAGACGTCGAGCGGCGCGTCGTAGTCCTGACAGACGATGGGCCGCCGGTAACGCCCGCGCGCCTCGCCAAGGTACGAGTCGAGATCGGCCTTCAGGCCGTGATCGTACTCGTCGGCGCCGAGGTGGTGCTCCCGATAGACGTGCTCCATGAACGTCGCGAATCCCTCGTTGAGCCAGCCGTGCGACCAGTCGCGGCAGGTCACCAGATCGCCGAACCACTGGTGCGCGAGCTCGTGGGCGATGAGATCGTCCGACGAGATGTCGAGCGCCGCCCGCTCGTCGAGCAGGATGTGCTCGTACATCGTGGTGGCGGTCGTGTTCTCCATCCCTCCGAAGATGAAGTCGCTCACCACCACCTGCGCGTAGCGGCGGAAGGGATACTTGACGCCGAGCTTCTCGCTGAAGTGGTGGATCATGTCCGGCGTGCGCGCGAACGTGCGGCGGCCGTCCTCCTCGCGCCCCTTCGGCACGAAGTACGCGAGCGGGACGTCGAGCGCCGCGTCGTCGATGCGGGCGAACTCGCCCGCCACGAGCGTGAACAGGTAGCTCGGGTGAGGCTCGTCCAGCCGGTAGTGATAGACGCCCTCCTTCTGCGATCTCGCGTCGCTCGCGAGCTCGCCGTTCGACAGGCAGTACCAGCCCGGCGGCACCTGCGCGCGGAGCTCGGTCGTCTGCTTGATATGGGGCTTGTCGATGCACGGGAAGATGTGGCGCGCGTCCTCGTCCTGACACTGCGTCCAGACCTGGCGCGGGCGGTCGGGGACGTGCTCGTCCGGCTGGAGGAAATAGATCCCCCGGCGCGGCGTCGCCCGGTACCGGACCAGGATCGACACCTCGGCCTCGTCGAGCGGCACGGCGACGCGGATCGTCTCGCCGTCGTACGTGTGCTCGGCCGGGTGGAACGCGCCGCTCGCCGCCTTGCCCGCGCCGCGCTTGGGCTTCGCGGCGCGGCCGGCCCCGGCGCTGATCTCGACCGCCTCGAGGTCGAAGCCGATCGCGTCGAGCGCGATCTCGCGCGCGCCGGGGTCCACGCGGACCGCGTCGAGCCGCGCCGTGCCGCGGATCGAGCGCGCCTCGACGTCGAGGGCGAGATCGAGGGCGATGTGCCGGATCGTGAAGGGGCGCGAGCGCTCGTAGACGCGCCTCGTCCCGGCCAGCGTGAAGGGCCGCGACGCGGCCGCGAACTCGGACGACGACAGCACGGAGCCGCAGGCGCAGCGCGAGTGGAGCCGGTACTCTATGGACATCTCCGCGGAGTTTCCCCGCGCGGCGCCCGGCGCTGCAAGCAAGAACTCGTGCGCGGGGGCGGGCCGCCGGGCAGATCAGCCCGTCTTGAGGCCGTCGAGCACCTCGAGCGCCAGCTCGTACTTGCCGAGGGGCGGCATCAGGTAGGCCCCCTGCACCCGGTCGCGCACCGAAAAGAGCATCTCGCGGGCGATCTTCACCCCCTCCTTGCGCGCCTCGGGGCCGGCCGGCACCTTGCGCATGCGCTCGCGGATCTCCTCCGGGATCTGCATGCCGGGCACCTCGTTGTGGAGGAACTCGGCGTTCTTGTGGCTGACCAGCGGCAGCACGCCGACGAGCACCGGCATCCCCAGGTGATCGATGCGCCGCAGCACCTTCTCGAGCAGATCCTGGTGGAAGACCGGCTGGGTCATGATGATGTCGGCGCCCGCCGCGCGCTTCCGTTCCAGACGCGCGATCTCCTTGTCGAGGTCCTGGGCGCCGGGCTCGAGCCCCGTGGCGAGCAGGAACGACGTCTTGCCGCCCGGGATCGGCTTGCCGGCCGGGTCGAGGCCGCGGTTCATCGTGCTCGCCATGTGGAGCAGCCCGATGGAGTCGAGGTCGTAGACGGCGGTCGCCTCCGGGTAGTCGCCGACCTTCGGCGGATCGCCCGTGATGATGACGAGGTTCTTGATGCCGATCGCGTGGGCGCCGAGCAGGTGCGCCATCTGGCCGATGAGGTTCCGGTCGCGGCCGCAGACGTGCAGGATCGGCTCGATGCCGTAGCGCTGGACCAAGAGCGAGCAGAAGGCGAGGTTCGTCATCCGCGCCGTGGCGCGCGGGCCGTCGGCGACGTTCACGACGTCGACGCCGCTGTCGATGAGCATCTTCGCGGCGCTCAGCGCGCTCTCGGGGTTCAGGCCCGGCGCCGGGTTCACCTCGACGGAGACCACGAACTTGCCCGCGGCGATCTTCGCCGCGAGGGGGCTCCGCTCGCCGAGCGGCGTGGGCTCGAGCCCCGTGGGCGCGTCCATCGTGATGTGCGGGCGCGCGGCGACCTCGGGCGCGGCGCCGCCCCGGAGCATGCGGGCCGACTTGGCCATCCACCGGACGTGCTCCGGCGTGGTCCCGCAGCAGCCCCCGATCATCGCCGCGCCGGCCTGGATCATGCGGCGGGCGAAGACGTCGAAGTACTCGGGCGTCGCCATGTAGAGCTGGCGGCCGTCGACCGTGCGGGGCAAGCCCGCGTTCGGCTGCACGCAGAGCGGGAGCCCCGCGGTCGCCATCCGCTCCGCCATCGCGAGCGACAGCTGCGGGCCGTCGCCGCAGTTGACGCCGAGCAGCTCGACCCCCCAGTCCCGCAGCGTCCGCGCGACGCGCTCCGGCTCGCTGCCGTCCGCCGCGACGCCGCTCGTGTCGAACGTCATCGACGCGAGGACCGGGAGCCCCGGCGCGGCCGACCGCGCCGCGTCGATGGCGAGCTTGATCTCGTCAAGATGGCGAAATGTTTCAAGGATCAGGAGGTCCGCGCCGCCCTCGGCGAGCGCGCCGGCCTGCTCGGCGAACGTGGCGGACGCGGCGGCGAGGTCGTCGCGCGTGGCGACGCCGGGCACGAGCCCCGTCGGGCCGATCGAGCCGGCGACGTACGCGTCGCCGCCCGCGATCTCGCGCGCGAGGCGCGCGCCCGCGAGGTTGAAGTTGCGGACCTCGTTGACGAGCCCGTACCGCTCGAGCCGGAACCTGTTCGCGCCGAAGGTGTTCGTCTCGATGACGTTCGCGCCCGCCGCGACGTACTCGGCGTGGATCTTCTTCACGAGATCGGGGCGCGCGACGTTCAGCTGCTCGAAGTTCTGGGTGACGAACACCCCGCGCTCGTAGAGCAGCGAGCCCATCGCGCCGTCGAACACGAGGATCGAACGCCGGAGCGCGTCGAGGAACGGGGCCTCTGGTCTCGTGCGGGACATGGGGCGCATCGTAGGGGCGCTCCGGCTTCTCAGGAAGGGGGGCTCGACCCGGTTGACGGCGCGGCGAGGATCTCGGTAGGGCAGTTCTCGAGATGAGCACGCCCCGATGGCTTCAAGCATTCGCCCTGGCGGTCTCCGCCGCTGCTCCGCTCCTCGCCGTCCCTTCCGAGGCGCACGCCTGGCATCCGCCGGTGCACCGCTCGGACGCGGGCGTGGATCTCTACCTGTGGAGCGCCCGTGATCTCGGCACCTCGCTCGCCGCCGTCCCGTTCGTGCAGTTCGAGCCGTCGCCGGATCTGTTCATCAACCTGAAGTTCCCGCTGGCGCTCTCGTTCGACGGCCCGGGGGACTTCGAGGATCCGGGCCGCCAGTCGCGCGCCGCGCTCGGCAACCCGACGTTCACGCTCTACTACTCGGACATTGCCCGCAAGCTCACGTGGTACGCGGGCGGCCGCGCCGGGCTGCCGCTCGGCGCGGTCGACGGCTACGACTGGCACGTGGCCAGGGGCTTCAGCGCGTCGGCGATGGCCTATTACGATCTGCACCTCTGGGCGGCGAACGCGCTCCCGGTCGGCGGCCTGGGCGGCATCGAGTACCGCTTCGGGAGGTCCTTCGTGCTCCGGGCGGGCGGGGACCTCACGTTCTTCATCCCGGTGGGGGACGGCGTCCGGCGCGGCTTCATCGACGACTCCGACGATCTCGAGGCGGTGTTCCAGGCCAAGGTCGAGCCCGAGCTCCAGAGCCGCTCCGGCTTCGGCGGCGGCGTGGCGCTCCAGACGGTGTGGGTGCCGTCGTCGGTCTACGACGACCAGGGGCAGGTCTCGCTGCTGCCGTATTTCGTGTACGACAGCCAGAAGACCTTCTTCATGCGGGCCGGCCTGCTCTTCGCGCTGGACGAGCCGCTCGGGCCCGCGTTCGACCGGGGGCGGGTAACGTCCCTCTATCTGCAGTTCGGCGGGCACATCGACTAGCGTGCCGGCCGGTTCGAGAGAGCGAGAGATGAGCCGGACATGACCCGTCGCCGTGCCATCGCCTGGGGCGCCGCCGCCGTCGGCGTGCTGGCCCTCGTGCTCGTCGTGATCAGGCTCAACCGATTTCCGCCGGACACGACGCCCGAGGGCGCCTATCTCCGCATCGCGTACAGCATCGGCGTCAGCGATCCGCGCGCGTGCTTCTCGTACCTCGAGGACCGGGCGCAGCACGCGGCGTACACCATCCGCGACTACCGGCGGAAGGCGAGCGAGCGGATCGAGGCGAGCTACCCGGAGCCGGAGCGCGCGCGCCTGCTGGAGCAGTACCGCGCGCACGCGATGGCCGAGGACGGGGCGGACGTGTGGGTCGACATGGCCACGAAGCAGGGCTTCATCGCGCGCCTCCGGCGCGACCTGTCCGGCATCGGGAAGGTGGAGGTGACGGGCGAGCGGGCCACGGTCGAGACGGCGCGCGGCACGCGGTACCCGTTCCGGCGGAGAGACAACGGCATCTGGGGGCTCACGCTGTTCACCGCGGACCTCGTGGCCGAGGCCGAGCGGGCCGCGCGCGACTGGGACGTCGTGGAGAAGGCCGCGCTCGATTACGAGCGAGGGCGGTGAGCGAGGTTAGCGGACGAGCCGCCCGAACGCGTGGGGCCGCGCGCCGGTCTGCGGGAAGTACGCGGAGCCCGACGTGAGACTCCAGCTGTACCCGGTGAGGTCCCCGGCGTTCGCCTGGCCCGGGGAGACGGCGTAAAGACGCATGGTGCCCCTGCCCGCCCCGCCATCCGTGCTCCCGCCGCGGCACGGCTTGGTGGGATCGGCCGGCACCCATCGCGTGTCTCCCGTGCTCGGGTCCGTGGCGCACCCGTGGGCGGTGCTTGTCGAGTCGATGACCCGGAGCGAATACTGGGTCGTGCCGGAGACGGCGGGCTCGATGGCCGGCGCGATGGCGGTCGGGTACGCATCGACGATCGCCGTGTGTCCCGAGCCGCCGTCCGTGTAGTTGATGACCAGCAGATCGCCAGGCAGAATGTCGCCGATCTTCGAGATCCGCTTGAAGTGGTTCCCTGCGACCACGTGGCCGTACAGGCTCGCGGACGTGGGGCTCGTGGATCCCCACCAGCCGCGGACGATCGAGGTCGTCAGCGTGGGATCCTCGTGCAAGAGGGACAGGGTGAACAGCGACGCGCCCTGCGTGGCCCCGGTGAAGTTCGTCCAGTTGATGCTGCTCGGCGTCGCGAACCTGTTGGTGTCGAGGGCGTCGAGCACGAACGGCGTGTCGGCGGCATGTTCGACGAACGCGCGGGCTCCCACGAGGTGAGCCGGCAGAACCTCTTTCACCTGGAAGACGTGAGCGGCGCCTGCGCCCTCGCCGCGAACGCCATCGGCCCATGTACCGGCGATCAGCGTGTCTCCCGAGAGCGCTACACGAACATCCCACGTGTTCCACGTGGAGCTCTCGACCTTGCTCTGCGGCGTCCATACGCCGCCGGTCCTGGCGAAGATCCTCGGTCCCTGCCCGCCGTCGTGACTTCCGCCCAGGATCAACCTGTCCCCGGACACGGCGACGCTGGCGCTGCGACCCCAGCCGCCATAGTCCGGCGTGTCGACCTCGTTGCGGTACAGCATGGCCTGCTGGGTCCACGCGCCCTCGCTGCGCGCGAAGACAACGGCGGCTGTCCTGTCGGGGCCGCGCTCATCGTAGACGGTGGTGCCGACCGCCAGCGTCTCCGCGCTCAACGAGAGCGAGGCGCCGAACCTGTAGTGTGGTGTCGCTCCTATCGGCGGGTAAAGAACGGCTTGTTCGGACCAGGTGTTGCCGGCACGGGCAAATACGTGAACCTGACACGGACGATCCCAGCCCGCGTTGAAGTCAACCCCATCATCGCATTCTCCACCCGTGGCCGCGGTGTCGCCGTCCAGGGCGACGGTCGAGCCTTGGTCGAAGGTGTCGGTGCTGGGTACGAGCTTGGCCTGCTGCGCCCACGCGGCCCCGCTCCGGGCGAAGATGTACGCAGCGCCGGGACCATCATGCGTCAGGCCGCTGTCGTAGGGCGCCCCGACCATGATCGTGCTGCCCGATATGGCGACGGCATATCCGAACCAGTTGTCGCGGCGCGGGTTGTCCTGCGCGACGAGCTTTTGCTGCTCCTGCCACACGTTGCCGCTGCGTGCGAACACGTACGCAGCGCCGTGATTCGCCGGATAAGAGAAGGTTCCGACGACGATCGTATCCCCGTCGATGGCGACGGACGCGCCGAAGCGATCGCCCGGCAGACCATCGCTGGGCGTGAGCACGGCCGCCTGGGTCCACGACGCGCCGTCGCGCACGAACACGTAGGCTGCTTCGGCGTCCAGGCTGCCAACCACCGCGGTGTTCCCCGAGATGGCCACGGACCACCCGAAACCGTCGTTGCTCGCAGCATTGCTGGCGTAGAGCACCTGTTGCTCGGTGGCGATGAGCGGGTCGACCTCGAGCGGATAGGCCGCGCCGGTGTCGTCCACCACGATCGAGAGGCTCGCGTCGCTCAGCTTGATCTCCGCCGGAAGCACGCTCCCGCGCGCGTCCTGAACGACGAGATCGGCATACCGCAGCACGGCCGCGCCGGCCTCGTCCAAAAGCGCCACCGACTGGCCGTCCTCCGATAGCTCCGGCGAGAGATCCCCCCCGAGCGCGATCTCGAGCTCCACCTTGCCTTCGCCGTCGCGACGGCATGGAGGCGGCGAATCCAGGGAGAAGCCCTGCTCCAGCCCGAGGGGGCCGTTCAGGTACCACTCCGTGACGCTCAGGCCCGCGGACCGGGCTAGGTGCCTGAGCTCGACGCGGTTGTTTGATCCGCGCGGTTCGGCCGCGACGTCCAGGGGGACGAGCTCCCCCTCGCAGCCATAACGCGCGAGCTTCATCGTGATTCGACCCGCGCTCACCGAGCTCTCGCGGGTCACGGCGACGCCGGCCGACGTGAACTCGGAGACGAGGCCGTGCGCCGGATTCAGAGCGCTCACCCCGGCGCGCGCGCCCGCCGTGTTGAGGCTTACATTGTACGCAGAAGACGCCTGTCTCTGAACTGTCGCGATGAACGCCGCGCGGCGCTCCAGGGACGCGGCGTCGGGCCCCTGCTGCCCGTGAGGCCGAGTTTCCTCGGCGCTGTCCGTGCTCGCTGGATCAACCTCCGCGCTGCACGACGTGACGGCGGTGATGCAAAACAAGAGTGCATGAATGGATGTTCTATGACGCGGCATGTGGCTCTCCCTGTCGGTGGTAGACCCTGACGGACCGGCGGCGTGTGCGGCGCCGGAGCCAATGACCCGAGCTTGGATTGGAAGGCGGTCCACAGCGGCTCGCTGCTGTCGAGCGCCTTGCGGAGCCCGCCAGCGCACGAGCGCACGCGGATGGTTAGGTCACGTGAAGGACGGTCCCGTCCTTATTTGCCGTTCTCATCGTCCGCTTCGGTTTCGCGCGTGTCAAGGAGGGCGAACATCGATGGCGTTGAGGGAAGGCGCCACCTCGATAGGCCGTGGTGTGAAGGGGGGCCCTGCAATGCGTGGATGTCAGACAGCCGCAGCACTGAATGCGACATGTCGACAGAACGGATAACGACATCCCCGGGCGTGACGGTGTGGGTGAGGGTCTCAGCGGGCAGCGCCGCCGAGGCGCGCTCAGGTGACGATCCGCTCCAGCTTGAAGTCGAGGACGGCCCGAATCGCATCGTAGTCCTCGTCGGCTGTCAGGACGGTGGCGCCGAGAGAACGTGCCGAGAGCGCGATCAACACGTCATTGACCAGCGAGGCTCGGCGCACCTCACGCCCCGCCTCGCGGAGCCGCCGCAACGTTCGTCCGGCATGGTCGAAGACCTCGGCGTCTGGGGCGACGATCCGTCCGGCGCCCCTGTACGCGCGGCAGAGATGATCGACGGCCCGCCGCGCCGGGAGGGTCGTGGCGCCGGCGCGGAGCTCCATCTGCACGACGGCGGAGAGATACCGGACGAGTCCCGGCCCTATCATCAGGTCCTCGTGGATCCCCCGGTTCAGCCAGCCGATGTACAGGTTCGTATCGAGGAGGACCTTGCGGAGGATCATCGAAGAGCGTCTTCGAAGCCGCCGACCGCCTTGACGCGCCGGTGGACCTTCAGGATCGGTTCCTCGCCGAGGACGAGATCGAGCGCCCGCTCGATCGTCTCCTGCTCCGTCTTCGCGCCGAGGAGCTTTTTGGCTCGATCAATCTTGGACTGGTCCAGCTTGAGGTGCTTGTGCCGCGTCATGTTCATGCTTCAGGCTAGCGTGAACATCCCCGGCCCGCCAGCAAGCTGATTTCAAGCCCTTCCGTAGGTTCACGGGCTCGGTATTCCGGAGCTTCCAGTGGGAGGCTCAGCCGCGTGAGGATCTCCCTCACCATCGCTGACCCGGCCACAGCACCTGAAAGGCGCATTCTGCCGTCACGGCCAGTCAGCACAGGAGAGCGCGTCGAGGAGGTCCTGACCGCGCTCATCGCGATGAAACCTGAGAGAGCCATGCGCTGCAGCGTCTCGGCGCACGGCTTTCTCAGGTCTCATCGCGGCGGCATCGCCCGACGCACCGCGAGCGACGCCGACTCACCTCGTCGCGATCCGCCCGTGCGTCTCGTCGACCGACAGCAGCACCTGCTCCCACTCGTCGAGCGCGTTGGGCCAGTGCGGCGAGAAGCGCAGCACGCCGTCCGGGATCGCGCAGGCGATCCCGAGGCGGGTGAGCTCGCGGTACAGCTCGACCACCGAGGCGCCGCCCGGCGGCCTCACCCCGAGCGAGCAACCCCGCAGCGCCGGATCTCCTGGCCGCAGGCTCTCCCATCCGCGCTCCCGGAGCGCCTCCTCGAGCGGGTCGAGGAACCGGTTCGCATGCTCGTGGATCCGCTCGATCCCGATCTGCAGGATCAGGTCCACCGCCGCCTCGAGCCCGGCGAAGCCCGCGGCGTTGAGGTTGCCGCCCTCGACGAAGTCGGCGCGCTGCCGGAGCGGCCGGTCGTACCGGAGCTTGCGCGGGCCCTGGAGCAGGAAGCTCACGGCGTCCTCGTGGCTCAGCCAGCCCGCCACCGCGGGGCGCAGCGACGGCAGGCGCTCGCGGCGGATGTAGAGGAAGCCCGTGCCCTCCAGCCCCATCAGCCACTTGTGGCCGCCGCACACGAGGTAATCGACCCCGGCCGCCTCGACGTCCACCGGCGTCGCGCCGACCGCCTGCACGGCGTCCACGCAGAGCTCGGCGCCGTGCGCGCGGCAGAGCGCGCCGATCGCCGCGAGTGGCATCCTGAGCCCGGTCTGGAACTGCACAGCGCTCACCGCGACGAGCCGCGCGCCGCGCTTGAGCTCGCCCTCCAGCTGGGCGAGGCCCGAGCCGCTGCCGTCCGCGAAGCCGCCGAGCGGCAGGAAGACGACCTCCAGGCCGAAGATCGCGGCCGCGCGCTGCCACGGGGTCACGTTGGCCGGGAACTCCCCCTCGAAGAGGATCACCCGGTCGCGCGGCCGCCAGGGGAGGCACAGCGCGATGTCCGTGAGCCCGCGCGTCGTGCTCTGGACCAGCGCGATGTCGTCAGCCGCCGCGGCGCCGATGAGCCGGCCGAGCTTCTCCCGCCATCATCGCGAGGCGCACCGGCCGCGACGGCGGCGAGATCCCCGCGTGGTTCACGTAGACGAGCGGCGCGAGGTGCGGGAACAGGCCGCGATCGCCGAGCTTCGCGGCGCGAACGCCCGATCCCTATCGATTTCGTGTACAGCATCGGCGTCAGCGACCCGCGCGCGTGCTTCTCGTACCTTGAGGACCGGGCGCAGCACGCGGCCTACACTATCCGGGACTACCGACGGAAGGCGCGCGAGCGGGTCGAGGCGAGCTACCCGGAGCCGGAGTGCGCGCGCCTGCTGGAGCAGTCGCGCGTGCACGCGTTGGCCGAAGACGGGGGCGACGTGTGGGTCGACATGGCCACGAAGCAGGGCTTCGACGCGCGCCTCCGGCGCGACCTGTCCGGCATCGGGAAGGTCGAGGTGACGGGCGAGCGGGCCACGGTCGAGACGCCGCGCGGCACGCGGTACCCGTTCCGCAGGCGCGACAACGGCATCTGGGGCTCACGCTGTTCACCGCGGATCTCGCGGCCGAGACCGAGCGGGACTGGGACGTCGTGGAGAGGGCCAGGCTCCATTACGAGCGGGAGCGGTGAGCGGGCGCCGCCGCATCGCGACGTTTGTGGGCGCTCGGCTGGCGACGGCAGGGAGCGCACCCTCGTGGAGCTCCGCCGCGCGGACGCCGCGATCGAGCTAGAGGCCAAAGACGCGGTGCTGCGACAGCTCAGCGTCGACCCGGTCGCCTGGATAGCGAGCGGGATCGTGGTGGAGTTCTACGGATTGCCGGCCGAGCGCAACCTCAAGCTGCATGCGGATCCCGTGGGGCCGGCTCGCTCGAGGTGCTGCGGCGGTTCTACGAAGACAGCGTCCGGCGCGCGTTCGAGACTTCTCGGCGCGGGTACGAAGCCTTCCGGCGCGCGACGGAGCACGAAAGGCCGAGCTTCTCCCTCAGGCGGAGCCGCTACGCGCTCCACGCCGGGAACGCGGCCGCCCCCTTGCGGCGTAGTCGTCGAGCAGCGCCATCATCGCGAGGCGCACCGGCCGCGACAGCGGCGAGATCTCCGCGTGGTTCACGTACACGAGCGGCGCCAGATGCAGGAACAGGCTGCGGGCACCCAGCTTCGCGGCGAAGGCCCGACCCCTATCGGTTTCGGCGGTATGTCCATCGGCTGGCTTCCCCCGGTGAGGACTTCGGGCGTGTGAGTGCAACGACTGCGACCCGACTGAGGTCGAGGACGTGGATCGACCCAGGTTGGGGTCCTCGCCGCCCGATGGCAGTGAGCAGAAGTGCTGCATGTCAGGGCTCAGCGATTCTGGCGTCTGCAGAACTTGCGGTGAAGTACCATACTCTCGTACGATGGTGCGTCGTCGTGTAGGGAGGATACCATGTCCGTAGTTTCATTGCGCACGCTGGCTGAGAATGCTGACGTTGACGAACGAGGAGGACGGAATTTTGCCGGTCAGGTCGACAGTTGGGAAAATTTCTTCCGTCCGGAGGTGCTTGAGCGGCTCGATCGAGCGCACGACGGCGTCTATGCATTTCTCTGCTTCTTGCCATCGCGTGACGAGGTGATGAAGTCCTATATTGCCTCCGACGCATTGGCGACGGATGCCGGGCATGAAACCCTGGCACTCTTTATCGCCGATGACGGCGCACGATGGCCAAAGCCCGCCGACGCGATGACAGATATCGGCGGACTGTGCCTCAACACATCCTTGCATCCGGCGATTGCTCTGGCGCGTGCATGCTTCCCTCAAAAAGCGCTACCGCATTTCCCAGGAATTCTGTTTTTTACTCGAATCGCGAGCCCTTGCGAGCCGGTGTTCGTGAGTTGTGCGGACTGCACCGATCTCATCGGCTTGACCCGGCGAATGCAGCTGCTCTTCGACAGCGCACGCGTCGCATCGCGGACGCCAGAGTTCTCGTCCGCGCTTGCTAGCACCGTGGCTGGTAGAGGAATCTTGTATACGCGAGGCGGTCGCACAGAGATGCGGGAACATGTAAAGAACGCTTTCTTTGGACTCGCCCAATTCAAGACCGATCTCGTTGCCGCTGTCATCGATCGATTCGTGAAGGGGAAATAGCCGGTGCTCGGTCTGAAATGTCGGGCGCCGAGCCTTGTTCGGATAGCCGAAAACCTCCTTTGGAGAACCACAAAGATCGGAGTTCTGGATACTGATCCTGTATCGAACGATGAAGCCATTAAGATCGTTGGTTTTACAAAATCCTATTTGGAGGCGATGGAGTCATCGGCGACTGTCGGCCTACGCTTTTCGCCTGAAGACTGCCGAGTTCCTTTTTTTGTATAACACTGCAAATTGGCCATCGAGCGAACTTGCTGGTGGCTACGTCGTCGATGTTGCTGGATACTTGCTGCCGTCCCAGATCGTTGCATCGTCCGTTGCAGCCTGGTCGTTGACAAAGAAAAATCCGTACACAATGGCGGAGCGCGTCATGCGCGGATGGCTCCACGTTTCCAAAGTGCATGGAGTAGAGCGAGCAATACATTACGTGTTCGATCTTGTGCAGTACGGATATGTTAACCACCCGGCATGTCTGGCGTTGGTGTTGGAATGGATCTTGGCAAGCTCCACGCTGACCGAGAACGTTGATTCCGTGCCCGCACAGGTTGTGGGGCGCGACTTGCAATCGACAGAGCCGTGGAGCAAGATCGAGCTGTCTGCGCCGGAGATCGTTGGCGAGTCTATTAATGTTCCGCGTCCAACGCCCTCCAGGGCGACGCGCGACATCATGGCCGTGATCGCAAGCGCTGTTATGGGCCGAGTTGATGCTGCCCGACAAGCTGTCCGGTACGATGATTGGCTGATGTCGCAGTACGAGCTGAAGACCGTTCTGGACGCGTTCTGCAACCATTGCGCGGTAGCTTGGCGACGCGCGTCGGGACTAGCGTCGAGGGCGCTTGCCGAAGCGTTGGAAGAAATACGGGCGGACGCCGGGGGGTACAGTCGTCTACTGCGAGCCAGATTTCGACATCCTTTTGCGTTCAACCCTGCGATCTTTGAGGCGATGATGCTCGTTAGCCGTGCCAGTGATGGAGGTGAGATTAGGCAGCTAATCGACACGAGGGCTGTGCCGGCCGCATTGCGCGTGTGGCTTGCGTCGCGCAACGAAGGTGTGCTTCCCAAGGGTTGGAGTTTTCTGTCTGCGGAGACAGCAGTTCTCGTCGCTAATGCAATTTTTCGCGAGCCCCAGCTGCGCTTCCTGGATACAAGCGAGGAGGAGGCCGACCCGGAGCAGCTCCGCGCCGTTCTTTATCGTTTGGTCGAGGCAAATGCTGGAGGCGACACCCAACGAGCTCGTCGCATCGCAGTCGATGCCGTCGTCAGATATCCCTGGAACGAGTTCGTTCATCAAGAGCTCGCAATCGCCCTCGACCGTGCGGACGAACTCGATGCGGCGCTTGCTGCAATCGAGCGTGCGATCCTAATCAATCCGCGGTCAGCCAGCCTGTGGCAAAGTCTCAGCGTAATTACACGTCGACAAGGTGATTCCACCCAGGCACTGCTGGTCAGAGTACTGGCAGAGTGGATCGAATCCGAGGAGTCGAAGCGGGGCGACGAGGTCGAGCCTTGACGCGGTAACCGGTGGGTATCAAGAGCATTGCGTGAGACGGTGTTCACGCAGCGATGAATCACATATCAACGTCGTGCTCGACTACACAGGTGACGCAGTGGATCTTGGTGGACGGGTCCGGCGTAAGATCGATGGAATAGCGATGGCCGCCACCGGGGTCACGTTCAAGGAGACCGGGTTGCCGAGCTAGCGGCGCCATCTTCCGACGCAGCCCTGCATGCGCACCTCGGCCTGCCGCTCGCAGCCAGGGACGTCAGCGACCTCGACGAGGTGGGCAAGGCGGCAAGACAGAAGGGCGGCGGCTGCCTGGCACGCCCAGCCGCGCTTCAGCGAACTGCCGATCCGCGATTCACCCCTTCGCGATCCGCCCGAGCGCCTCGTCGACCGACAGCAGCACCTGCTCCCACTCGTCGAGCGCGTTGGGCCAGTGCGGCGAGAAGCGCAGCACGCCGTCCGGGATCGCGCAGGCGATCCCGAGGCGGGTGAGCTCGCGGTACAGCTCGACCACCGGGGCGCCGCCTGGCGGCCTCACCCCGAGCGAGCAACCCCGCAGCGCCGGATCTCCCGGCCGCAGGCTCTCCCATCCGCGCTCCCGGAGCGCCTCCTCGAGCGGGTCGAGGAACCGGTTCGCATGCTCGTGGATCCGCTCGACCCCGATCTGCAGGATCAGGTCCACCGCCGCCTCGAGCCCGGCGAAGCCCGCAGCATTGAGGTTGCCGCCCTCGACGAAGTCGGCGCGCTGCCGGATCGGCCGGTCGTACCGGAGCTTGCCCGGGCCCTGGAGCAGGAAGCTCACGGCGTCCTCGTGGCTCAGCCAGCCCGCCACCGCGGGGCGCAGCGACGGCAGGCGCTCGCGGCGGATGTAGAGGAAGCCCGTGCCCTCCAGCCCCATCAGCCACTTGTGGCCGCCGCACGCGAGGTAATCGACCCCGGCCGCCTCCACGTCCACCGGCGTCGCGCCGACCGCCTGCACGGCGTCCACGCAGAGCTCGGCGCCGTGCGCGCGGCAGAGCGCGCCGATCGCCTCGAGCGGCATCCTGAGCCCGGTCTGGAACTGCACAGCGCTCACCGCGACGAGCCGCGCCCCGCGCTTGAGCTCGCCCTCCAGCCGGGCGAGGCCCGAGCCGCTGCCGTCCGCGAAGCCGCCGAGCGGCAGGAAGACGACCTCCAGGCCGAAGATCGCGGCCGCGCGCTGCCACGGGGTCACGTTGGCCGGGAACTCCCCCTCGAAGAGGATCACCCGGTCGCGCGGCCGCCAGGGGAGGCACAGCGCGATGTCCGTGAGCCCGCGCGTCGTGCTCTGGACCAGCGCGATGTCGTCACCTGGCGCGTCGGCGCCGATGAGCCGGCCGAGCTTCTCCCGCAGGCGGAGCCGCTGCGCGTACCACGCCGGGAACGCGGCCGCCCCCTGCGCGGCGTAGTCGTCGAGCAGCGCCATCATCGCGAGGCGCACCGGCCGCGACGGCGGCGAGATCCCCGCGTGGTTCACGTAGACGAGCGGCGCGAGGTGCGGGAACAGGCCGCGATCGCCGAGCTTCGCGGTGAACGCCCGATCCCTATCGATTTCGGCGGTGTGTCGCATCGGCTGGCTTCCCCCGGCGCTCCCCGCGGACCTTGGCGAGGTAGCGCGGCGGCGCCCCCTTGCCGGCCGCCGGCGGCACGAGGCAGTGCGGCTTCGTGCCGATGAGATCCCCGCGGCCCGCCTTGATCAAGGCCTCCCGCGCCTCGTCGTGGTGCGCCGGGTCCCAGTAGAGGAGCAGCGCCTTCTGGAGCTTCTTCTCGCGCAGGTCCTTGGCCGTGTACACCGGCTCCCGCGTGAGCGGGTCGATCCCCGTGTGGTACATGCAGGCCGCCATCGACATCGGCGTCGGGATGAAATCCTGCACCTGGCGCGGCCTCATCCCGCTCTTCTTCAGGTAGATCGCGAGGTCGACCATGTCCCGCAGCGTCGAGCCGGGGTGCCCCGAGATGAAGTAGGGCACGAGGAACTGGTTCTTGCCGGCCTCCTCGCTCGCGCACCGGAACTGCTCGGCGAAGCGCTCGTAGCTCTCGATGCCCGGCTTCTTCATCTTGTCGAGCACGTCCTTCTTGTTGTGCTCCGGGGCGACCGAGAGCTGGCCCCCCGTGTGGTGCGCGGCGAGCTCCTCGATGAACTCGGGCGACCGCTCCGCGAGGTCGTAGCGCACGCCGGAGGCGATGAAGACCTTCTTGATCCCCTGCTCCTCGCGCACCGCCTTCATCAGCTTGAGCAGCGGGCCGTGGTCGGTGTTCAGGTTCTCGCAGACCTCCGGGAAGACGCACGAGAGCCGCCGGCAGGCGTTCTCGATCGCCTCGTCCTTGCACCGCATCTGGTACATGTTCGCGGTCGGCCCGCCGAGGTCGCTGAGCACGCCGCGGAAGCCGTCCATGCGCCGCAGCGCCCGCACCTCGCGCAGGATGCTGTCCGCCGAGCGCGACTGGATGACCCGCCCCTCGTGCTCGGTGATCGAGCAGAACGTGCAGCCGCCGAAGCAGCCGCGCATCGTGACGACCGAGTGCTTCACCGTCTCGTACGCGGGGATCGGCGCGTCGTACGACCAGTGCGGCACCCGCGTGAACGGCAGGTCGTAGAGCGCGTCCATCTGGCCCGTCTCCAGCGGGAACGCGGGCGGGTTGAAGTACACCGCCTCGGCGCCGTGCGCCTGGAGCAGCGGGCGGGCGTTGCCGGGGTTCGTCTCGAACTGGAACGCGCGCGACATCTCCGCGAAGGCGCCCCTGTCCGCGGCCACCTCCTCGTAGCTCGGGAGGATCACCGTCTTGCCGTCGGCGACGTAGCGCGAGCCCTCGATGTGCTCCCACTCGCCCTTGCGCAGGGGGACGGCGGTGCCCCTGACGTCGCGGATCGACCGGACGGGCTCGCCGCGCCGGAGGCGATCGGCGACCTCCCAGACGGCCTTCTCGCCCATGCCGAAGATGAGCATGTCGGCCTTGGCGTCGAGCAGGACCGAGCGGCGGACCTGGTCGGACCAGTAGTCGTAGTGCGCGATGCGCCGGAGCGACGCCTCGATGCCGCCGAGGACGATGGGGACGCCGGGGAACGCCTGGCGGCAGAGGTTCGCGTAGACGATCGAGGCCCGGTTGGGGCGGAGGCCCACCTGCCCGCCCGGCGAGTACTGGTCCTCGCTGCGGACCTTCTTCTGCGCGGTGAGCTTGTTCAGCATCGAGTCCAGGTTGCCGGCGGTGACCCCGACCATGAGCCGGGGTACGCCCATCCGCAGGAGGTCGCTCGTGTCCTGGTAGCGGGGCTGGGAGACGATGCCGACCCGGAAGCCGCGCCCCTCGAGGAAGCGGCCGATGATCGCGGCGCCGAACGCGGGGTGGTCGACGTAAGCGTCGCCGTTGACGAGCAGGATGTCGAGCGCGTCCCAGCCCCGCGCGCGCATCTCCTCCCGGGTCGTCGGCAGGAAGGCGGTCAGGTCGCGGGGGGCGGCGCCGGCGCTTCGGCGGAGCTGGGTGAGGGGCACGGCGCCGTCACCCTACGGGCCGGGAGAGCGGGCGGCAAGGGGGCGGCCCCGGCGGGGGAGCGACGGGTGACCGCGTGACGGCGCCGGGGAAGCCCCGCGGGGCCGCGGCCGAGGCCGGCGCGCGGGGGGCCGGCGGGAGGGCGCAGCCCGCGTTTTCTCGGGAGAAACGCACAACTTGCACGATACCCGGCCAGCAGGTCACGGCTTCTGGTCACGGAGCATCGGATCTCCGGACGCGACATGAGGGCTGGCGCGCACCACGCACCACCGCGGCGGGCCGCGGCGTTTCACACCGCGTCAGTCGCTGGTGAGCTCATCAAAAAACGCTTCAAAATAAGAGGTTTTGGCGCGCGGGGGAGGGTTCCAAAACGACCCGGAAAGAGGGTCAGTAAAAATAATATGTGGAATCACGATCAGAGGATGACCTCCGCGCCAAACATCTCAGCTTCGCTGTGGTGCACGAGGTGGGCGTTCCCTTCCTCCGCGGGTTGCTCCGGGGGGTTGGCGTGGGGGCGAACGATCGCGAGGACGTGCTGCACGACGTCCTCCTCGCCGCTTACCGCAATCTGGAGACCTTCGACGCGAGCCGCCTGCTGCGCGCGTTGCAGGGGCGGCGCGACGAGGACGACTTCTTCGAGGACGACTTCGAGGACGAGGACCACGAGCCGGTGCCGCTCAGCGCGGTGCTCCCGTGGATCGGGGAGGGGCAGCCGCGGCGGGTGTGGGACTCGCTCTACCGGTGGCTCTACGGGATCGCGTGGCGGCAGGTCAGCCACTACCGCGACCGGGCCTATCGGCGCCGCGAGATCCCGGACGGCCTGCGGCTCACCGCGATCTCCGCCGGCGTCGACAGCCGGCCCCGTCTGGAGCAGCGGCTGGAGGCGATGGAGCGGGCCGAGGTGGTCGACGCGCTGCTCGCCAGCCTCGACCCGCAGCGGCGGGTCATGCTGGTGATGCACGACATGCTGGACATCCCGGTGGTGGACATCGCCCGGGAGCTCCAGATCAACGAGAACACGGGGCAGAACCGGCTACGGCTGGCCCGGGAGGACTTCCGGGCGGCGGTGAAGCGGCTCGACCCGGAGCAGCGGAGCGCGCTGCGCCTCGGCGACAGGCCGTTCGCCGCCGAGGCGACGACGCGCCGCCGGCCGGCCCCCCGCCGGCGCAGGCGAGGGAAGTGAGGCGGCGCAGCGCGGGCCCCCGCCGCTCGTCAATAAGGGCACGCCAGCACTTCCGGCGCGCTCGTGCCGTAGGTGCTCACGTCCGAGATGACGTTCTCTTCCGGCTGAAAGAGCACCTGCGCGCCGGCCGGCCCCGACAGCCAGCATTGCTGCTGGATGGATCGCGACTGCATCCCGCGCCAGGGCTCGCAGCGAGCCACCGTGCCGCCGCGGATCGTGACGTCGCTGGCCTCGATCCTGATGCCGGGAAAGGAGCCCGACGCGAAGCGCAGGGCGTTGTCGAAGACGAGCAGGTTCTCCAGGGTCACATCCTCTACCCGGGCCGAGGTCGCGGGCAGCGTCGTCCGCGAGCTCAGGAGCACGCCGTAGAGCGCGTTTCCCCAGGACCAGACGTCCCAGAACGCCACGCCGGCGCCTGCCTGCACGTGGACGCCATGGCTCCCGTTGTAAGCGAACTTGACCCTCTTGATCAGGATCCCCGTCGGACGTTCGTCCTCGATGGGGCTCGCGAGCACGACGCCGGCGCCGCCGTTGTGATGAAAGTAGCTGTCCTTGACCACGACGTTATCCGGCACCGGGCTCGGGATCCCGGGCCCAGGGGAGATCTGGGTGGAGATCCAGAGGCCATGCCCGCCGCTGACCGAGGTGGAGCCGTCGCCGGGATGGATCATGTTGTGGTGGACATGGCAGTTTCGCACGGTCACGTTGGCGGTGACGATCTTGATCCCGCTGGCGCCGATCGGGCCGTTGATGTTCCTGATCTCGCAGTTCTCCACGAGGATGGGCGGCGTGTCGTGGTACCCGGCGATGGATGACAGGTAGATGCCGCTCTTCGAGAAGCCATCCACGAGCACGTTCCGGATGACGCCCCCGGAGCCCCAGGTGAAGCCGATGCCCTCCAGGTTGCTCGGCTTGCAGGAAGGTAGCTGGGGAACAAGGGGCGAGTAGCGCATGATGACGTTCTCCACCTTGCAGTCCGAGCAGGTGTTCAGCTGGATGCCGCTGTTCGCCGTCCTGCGTGGCCCCTCCGTGACCGCGATCTGCAGATTGCGGATCCAGAGCCCCCGGACCGCGCTGATGATGGTCCCGTCCGGCTTGACGACCCTGGTGACCTGGATGGCCCCGGGGTACTGCTCCGGATTGCAGGGGATCGCCACGAGGGTCGCGGTCCGGGGATCGCCCGGGCTGGCCTCGGGAGACAGCTCCGGCCCCTCCAGGGTGAGCGCGTCATGGTGAGGCCGCAGCGGGGTGCGCAGCACGTAACGCCCGGCAGCGAAAGCCACGGTGCGCCTGCTGGCGCTCAGCGACGCCGCGCACTCGATGGCCGTCGCGATGCCCGGGCTGTCGTCGACGTTCGTGCTGCGGTCGACGGATGCGTCGGCGGAGAAGGGCGATTCCGCCGGCCTCGCCAGGTAGGGCAGGACGTCGACCACGCCGTCCGGGTCGACGGAGCCTGGCAGGCAGCAGGCCGCCCCCTGGCAAGCATTCAGGTCCTCGTGCAGCGTCCTCGTCCCCGGGCAAACGCCGCTGGCTGGGCAGAAAGGCCCCGTGCAGATCGGCGACTGCGTGGCGTAACCGGGGCAGGCGATGCCGGTCGTCTGGTCTGCCAGGAAGGGCGGCTCGGTGTAGGGTAGATCAAGGCTGCAGAAACCCTGGGAGGACACTGCGCGCTCCTCCGGAGGAGGGTGATATCCCCAGCCCGCCTCGGAGCGGGCGGTGCTGGCCGGGGGCAGCGTCGCTCCGGCTGGAGCGGAGGCGAGCGCGAGCAGGGCTCCGATCCAGATCTGCAAAAACCGCTGGTCCAATAACACACATTCCTCCTCTCGGACGAGGGTCGATCCGTCGCTGTCAGTCACCACCAGGAGCAAGGAGCGAGCGCAGAAGTCGAGCGGAGCACCGCTGTGCCAAGGAGAGGCTCACCTCCTCCGGGGTCGCCGCGACGCGAGCACACCGATGTCCCGCTCTCCGTGTCCGGCCTGAGCGATTTTCATGAGCGGGCGCGCCGCGCGGCGCGGCGGCCCATCCCGGCGGGCGCGGAGAGCGCACGTCAACGCCAGGGACGCTGAGCGCGCTGGCTCGCCGTCAACGGCTAGCGAGGCTGTCCGTGACAGTTATTTTCGAGAGCGACATGCCCGTTGCGGTGAACGCGCCGGAAGCACCGTCGCACATGCCCGCGGGGATGTGGTCGCGCCCACGATATGCCACGTGGCTTGTCATGCTGAACGCCTCTGCGCAAGCGCCGCGTCCGAGCGCTTCGCGGCGTCCCGCCGAGGGCGATCGGGGGAGAAGAGCCCGCGACGGCCGGGCGAGTTTCGTGAAGGACGGGCGCGCGCTCCTGCTCGTGGTCACTCGTAGTGGACCGACTCCGCCGCGTTGCTCCGCCCCGCGCTCCGCGCGGGATAGAGCGACGCGAAGAGCGCCACCGCGGTCGCGCCGAGCGCCGTGAACAGGCCGTACTCCGGCGGGATATGGAACTCGACCTCGAAGGTCGACACCGTGCGCAGCGCGCCGAGCGCCGCGGAGCCCAGGGGGATCCCGAGCAGCACGGCCAGCGCGCCGCCCAGCGCGCCCACCAGCGCGCCCTCCATCAGGACCATCCGGCGGACCTGCCCCGCCGTCATGCCGAGCACGCGGTGCAGCGCGAGCTCCCGGCGCCGCGCGTGCAGCGCCAGGACCATCTGGTTCGCGACGCCGATCGCCGCGAGCAGGGTCGTGAAGCCGAGGATCATGTCGAAGATCACGAAGTCGCGCCCCGTCGCCTTCCGGCGGATGACCTCGATCTCGGCCCCCGTCTGCATCCGGACGTCGCGCGCGCGCGGCACGTCGGCGAGGAGCTCGGCCCAGGGCGGCGTCGCCGAGCCGCCGCGCGCCGCCGCGGCGCCGGTCCGGGGATCGGCGAGGGCGATGGTGTGGCCGATCGCGGTCGCGTACGGGGAGATGACCGGGAAGTCGGACGCGTCGATGACCGCGTACGTGCGCAGGTTGCGGTACGCGCCGGCCGCGTGGACGTAGCCGAGCTCGTCGGTGATGCCGACGACCTCGAGGCGGCGCGCGCCGGCGCGGCCGCCCACCTCGAGCAGGTCGCCGGGGCCGACGCCGAAGCGGCGGGCCATCATCGTGGAGACGAGCGCCTTGCCCGGGCCGAAGCGGCGGGCGAGCGCGATCGGCTCGGCGCGGCCCGTGGCGTCGGCGAGCGCGAGGAGCTCGTCGGCGGGGACGGCGTAGGCGACGTTGGGCCACGGGGTGCGGCTCGAGAAGCGCGCCGCGACGAGGCGCTCGGGCAACCGCGGCAGCAGGCGCTCGGCGTGGCCGAGCGGCTCGTCCGGGTAGAGGAACGCGTAGGGCGCGAGGGCGCGGCCGGCCCAGGCCGAGACCTCCTGCTTGAGCGCCGCCGTGGCGATGTGCAGCGCGAGCAGGAGGGCGAACACCATCATCACGCCGCCGACGCTCCAGGCGAGCTCGTGGCCGCTGTGCTCGACCCGGCGCCGCAGGAGGAGCCGCTCGGCGGCCCAGCGGCGCGGCGCGAGGCGGACGGCGAGCGCGCCGAGGCGCGCGACGAGGTCCGGGACGAAGACGATGGCGGCGAGGAACGCCGCGCACGCGAGGCCCGCCTCGAGGACGAAGAAGGCGAACAGCGGGACGGACTCCTGGAAGAACGGGCGCAGCAGGCCATAGACGAGCACCATGAACGGCAGCGCGAGCAGCGTGACGCCGCGCATGCGCCGCCGCTGCTCGGCCCCGCCCTCGACGAAGCGCGGGCGCAGGGCGCGCGCGATGTCGAGGCGGAGCGCGTCGCGCACCGGGCGCAGGACGCCGAGCAGCGCGGTGAGGGCGCCGGTGCCGCAGACGAGCAGCATCGCGCTCCAGGGCAGGACGATGGCGTTGAGCGGAATGCGCGCGCGGCCCGTCGTCGTGATGCCCGCCTTCGCGGCGAGGTACGCGAGCGGGATCGACCCGAGCAGGCCGAGCGCGGCGCCGCCGACGCCGAGCAGCAAGGCCTCGAGGACGAAGACCGCCGCGACCTGCGGCGGCAGCGCGCCGGCGCTGCGCAGCAGGGCGATCTCGCGGCGGCGGCGCTCGACGGCGACGTTGAAGGTGAAGAAGACGATGAGGGCGCCGACGAGGAACGCGGAGAGCGAGCCGAGGCGGATCGCGGACCGCATGATCTCGTAGTCCTCGTGGGTCTCCTCCTGGGCGTCCTCCGCGTCGATGGGCTGCCCGTCGGGGCGGAGGCCGCGCAGGGTGATGGTCTGATCGGTGAAGACGGGGAGGTCGGGGTTGGTGACGGCGCTCCTCGCCTCGACGGCGCGCGTCCCGACGTCGAGGATGAGGACGACGTTGACCGTGGCCGTGCCGAGGGCGACGCCGAGCACGGCGGCCATGGCGCCGAAGCGGTCGGCGCGCAGGTTGCGCAGGGCGAGGATGCGGACGAGCGGCTGGAAGAGGGCGCGGAGGAGGAGCAGCATTCAGATGCCGAGCTCTTTCAGCCGATCGTGGACGGCGGCCGAGGTGACGTCGGGGCCCGCGAGGGCGGCGTCGTGCAGGAGCAGGCCGTCGCGCATGAAGACGACGCGGTGGGCGCGGGCGGCGTCCTCGGCGTTGTGCGTGACGAGGAGCATGGCGCTGCCGGCGTCGCGGAGGGCGTCGGCGAGCAGCGCCATGATGCGGCGGCCGGTCGCGACGTTGACGTTGCCGGTCGGCTCGTCGGCGAGCACGAGCGCGGGGCGGCGGACGAGGGCGCGGGCGATGGAGATGAGCTGCATCTCGCCGCCGGACATCTGCGACGGCAGGTGCTCGGCGCGGGCGCGCATGCCGACGCGATCGAGCATGCGCGACGCGGCGTCGTGGTCGGGGGCGGCGCCGTCGATGAGGTAGGGGAGGACGATGTTCTCGTAGCCGGTGAGGGTCGGGACGAGGTTGAAGAACTGGTAGACGATGCCGACGCGGCGGCGGCGCAGGAGCGTCCGCCCGTGCTCGTCGAGGGCGGCCATGTCCTCGCCGAGCACGCGGATCTCGCCGCGATCGGGCGACTCGAGGCCCGCGACGCACGAGAGCAGCGTGCTCTTGCCGACGCCGGAGGGGCCCATGATCGCGCACATCTCGCCGGCGTGGATGTCGAGGTCGACGCCGCGGAGCACCTCGATGGGCGTCGCGCCGAGCGCGTGGGACTTGTGGAGGTTGCGGACGCGGAGGACGGCCTCGTCGGAGGCAGGGGTCGAGGGGGTGCTCATGGGCGTGCGCGGTGCCGGGCTCGTCACGTGCCGAGTGTCAGAACCCATTCTATCTCTGTGGTGTTCGGCGGTGCGCGTTCCTCCGCTCAGGGAGAGAACATTTCCTGAAGGACGGCCAGGATGCGCGTGAAGGTCGCCGGCGATATGCGACCAAGATGGCGGACGAGACGCTCCCGGTCGACGGTGCGAAGCTGATCGATGACGACGTGCCCGCTCTTGTTCGAGAAGCGGCACGCGACGCGGAACGGGTAAGGCTGCCCTCCTGTCGTGAGCGGCGCCACGATGACCGTGCGCAGATGCGCGTTGAGCTCGTCCGGCGAGACCACGACGCAGGGGCGCGTCTTCTGGATCTCGCTTCCGCGGGTCGGGTCCAGATCGATGAGGAAGACATCCCCGCGACGGACCGGTTTCACGCCTACCACTGCCATTCGGCCTCGTCGAAGCGTGTCGGCGTGGGAGCGTCGAGCATCGGGTCGCCGTCCTCGGCATGCAACCGCTGAGCGGCTTCCGCCCAGCCGCTTCGAGGCGACTTTCGTGCGGCAATGATGATGGTATTGCCACGCACCTGGAGCTCGACCTCCTCGGTCAAGCCTGCTTGCTCGATGAGGGGCTTCGGGAGCCGGACTCCCTTGGAATTGCCGATGCGGACTAGGCGGGTTTTCATGTTCAGCCTACGTGATCACAACGTACCTACCGAGGCAGGCGCCGTCAAGGCAACCCGGACTGCGCCGCTCGTGCGCAGCCGGAGGACTCGCCGATCCGTCCAGGGAGCGCCGCTCGTGTAGGGCGAGGCGCGAGCGCTGCCCCTCGCGACGCCGACCTGAAGCATCCCCTCGAATTTTCGGGAAAATTCACAGGGAGGCGGGGAGACGGGGAGTTAAATCCCACCAATCTACCCGTCTCCCTGTTCAATTTTTCGCTAAAAATGCGAACAAAATGCCGGGATTCGTCAGGACGCGGTCAACCTCTCGCGGCGCGCCTCATTCACCGACACTTGGGTCAGCGCGCGGACAAGGGCTGGATCTTCACGTCGGCCACGCACAGCTCCACGTCAGCCGATGGTCCGTAAAGCTTGAGCTCGACGGCGGCAGGCGCCGCGTCGAAGCCGAGGCCGAAGTTGCCCGCGAGCTCGATCCAGCGCCCGTCGGCGGCCACGATGGTGGCGAGCGAGAGGTCTCGCGGCGCTTGCCCTTCCTCGGTGATCGTCAGGGCGGCATTGACGGTCTGGCCGCTGGCGCCGCCCACACGTATCCAGCTGGAGAACGTGAACGGGCCCCCTGCGGAGAGCGGCTCCACCAGGGCTTCCTGGCGGAGCCCGTGGCTCGCCTCGGTCCGTCCGCTCACGCAGGCTGCAGCACCTTCGCGCTCGCGCGCGGCGCCCACGCTGAGCTCCCCGCCCGTCGCCGCCCAGCTTGCGTCGCCGCTCGCGAAATCTCCGTTCTCGAGGACATTGTCTCCCACGACGGAGCGCAGACCGCGCAGCCCGTCCAGCGTGCCCTCGTAGGCCGGCTTGGCCACATACTCTCGGTCGTACAAGAGCGCGTCGTCGGGGTCGCCGTCGTCGTTGATCCAGGAGTGCTTGTCGGTGAAGCCCCAGAACGTCACCGCCTCGCAGGCGGGCTCGGCCACGCAGGCGCCCACGATCTGCTGAAAGGCCACGCGCTGCGCCTGCCAGCGGCTGTCGCGCGTGCCGGGCAACAGGAGGGTGCGCGCGTCGAGCTCGCTGATGTTGACCTTCAAGCCCAGGTCCGCGAAGCGGCGGATGTTCGCGCGGAGGTTGCTCTCCGCCGGATAACGATGAATCGAGATGTGCGACTGGAAGCCGATGCCGTCGATGGGCACGCCCCTCGCCAGGAGATCCCGTATCATCTCGTAGGTGAAGTCCGATTTGGGCCCGATGCGCTCGATGCCCACCTCGTTGTAGAAGAGCAGGACGTCGGGATCGGCGGCGCGCGCCCAGCGGAACGCGTCCTCGATGTAGGTGGGCCCGAGCTTCCGCCAGAAGATGCTCTCGGTGTATTTGGAGCCGCTGTTGATATCCACGGCTTCATTGACGACATCCCAGGCGCGGATGCGGCCCCGGTAGCGGGCCAGGGTCGTCTCGATGTGGCTCTTCAAGGCGGCCCTCAGCTCGTCCGCGCTCATGTCCTCGTTGAGCCAGGACGGGGTCTGCTGGTGCCAGACGAAGGTGTGGCCCTTGATGGCCTGCTCGTGCTCCTCGGCGAACGCGACGATCTCGTCGGCGTCCGCCCAGGCGTAGCTGTCGGCGGTCGTCGCGAGCGGACCCCACTTCAGACTCCACCCGCACCGCCCTGGCCGCCGGTTCCACCAGCGCCGGCGTCGCCGCCGGTTCCGCCAGCGCCGCCCTGCCCGGATGCAGCCGGAGCGGGGTCGTTTTCCCCGCACGCAACCCCCGCCATCAGGAGGCATGCCACCAAGCTCACAACGCGCGGCGCAGCGCCGAATCTCGCGGGACGCTTACGCTCTTCGTTCTGGAAGACTGGCCGGCTGTCGGGGAGCACGATGTCGCGGCGCGGATGGGTCATTGGCGCGTCCTGGGCTTTCGCCCCGCCCGGGCCGGGCGAGGGGCGCGCAGGATACCAGAATCGGTTGTGCCCATAGCGATGGCCGGGCGTTTACGGCGCAGCAGCCTGCTACTCCGCCCAGAGCACGGACAGGTCGAGCTCGATGGCCTCGAACGGCACGACGCGAACGCGCGCGGCGTCGCGGTAGACGGCCGCGGGTCCCCAGCGTCGCGGCGCCGGCCGGGGGAGCACGTGCAGGGTGCCGCCGACGAGCTCCGCCTCCTTGTTCGGCGGGACGGCGCCGAGGTCGGCGTACGTGGCGCGGCGCTGCTCCTCGGCGGGCCGGCCCATGGGCGAAGCCTGCCCGGGGGCGGGCGGCGAGGCAAGGCGGTGAGAGCAGACGAGGTCGGCGCGCCGGTCGGGGCGGTGACCGGGGCAGGGCTACGACCGCGATCACCAGGGCGAGCCCGAGTGCGTGCGGGTTTCGCTTACCGGGAGATCTGGGAAGGCGTCCAAGCGCTCGGGTGGCGTGATCCGGAGCCTGGTGACGCGCACTGGCAGGAGCCCCGTCGAGCCTCTTAAGGATCATCTCGACAAGGATGTGAGGGTGTCGATGCGGACGATCAAACAGATCATCGCGGCGCGCGCATCAGAGATCGTCGAAACGTGGGCCAGCGAAGCGAACAGGGCAGCGACGGCGCGGGGGCTGGCGAGCCCCGAGCTGACGAACATGCTGCCCAAGTACGTGCGGTCGCTCGCGCGTGGATGGGACGGGGAGGACGTGCGCCGCGAGCGAAACGAGCTCATCGAGAGCCATCTGTCCTCCCGCTTGCGTGCCGGCTTCAGCCTCGAGGAGGCGCTGGAAGAGTTCGCCATCCTCCAGCGCGCGATCGCGCGCACCTGGTCCACCGCAGCCGCCGAAGAGCAGCCGAGCTTGGAGGAGATCGAGCGCCTCTTCGCCGAGATCCACGCCCGTTCCGTGTTCATAGCGCAAGCGTTCCGGCAACACCTCCTGGAGGACGAGCAAACCGAGAAGCGCTACCTGCGGCTGCTCCATGACCCGTTCTTGCAGCCTTTCGGCGGAGAGGCGCCCCTGTCGTCGGGGCGTTTGAGGAAGGTCCTCGAGGTCGTCATGGCGTCGATGGACGCCGACACGGCTGCGCTGCTGTTGCACGACATCGGGACCGGGAAGCTGGAGATGGTCGCTTCGGTGGGCATGGCCGATGAGCCGTTCGTTGAGTACGTGCGAGCCGTCGACGCATCGTCCTTCGCAGGCGCCGTCGCCTTGCAGGACTATGCGATGTCGATGCGCGACGTGGAGACCACGTTGCTCGACGTGCCGGATAGACTCCGGCACAGCGGCATCCATTCGCTGCTCGGCATCCGTCTTCCGCCGCAGCGTTCTCTCATGGGTGTCCTGTACATCGGCCTCCGTGAAAAGCGGACGTTCACCGCCCGTGAGGCGCGGCGCATCGCGGCGGTCGGCGAGCGGCTCGCGCTCCACCTCGATAACGCCAGACTCTACACGGAGCTGCTCGATCAGCTCGGTGCCCTGCGCGTCGCGCGCGAGCTACGAAACCAGTTCGTCTCGGTCCTGGCGCACGATCTCCGCGGTCCGCTTTCGGCCGCGAGGATGGCTGCGACGCTGCTCGCCGCGCAGCCGGACGCGAGCGGGCCGGACGTCGCGAAGCGGGTCGAGGTCGTCGTCCGCAACCTGGATCGGGCGGACCGCATGGTGACCGATCTGCTCGACGCCGATCGGATTCACGCCGGCCGGCGTCTCTCGGTCACGCTCGAGGAGTGCAACCTGAGCGAGCTCGGCCGCGAGCTCGTCGACGAAATCGCGGCCGATCACCCTGGCCGCATCGTGCTGCATGCAGACGACGGCGTCCGAGGGATCTGGGGTGCCTCGGAGCTGCGACGCGCGCTCTGGAACCTGATCTCGAATGCGCTGAAGTACGGCGCGAAGGACGCGCCGATCGCCGTCGCCATCACGAAGCTGCGGGACGGGGTCGAGGTGAGCGTGCACAACGAGGGCGCGCCGATCCCGCCGGAGGCGCAAGAGACGCTGTTCGATCCGTTCACGCGCGCCGCAGGCGAGCACGGCGCACACGGGTGGGGCCTCGGTCTGATGCTGGTACGCGCCTGCGCCGAAGCCCACGGCGGGAGCGTCCATGTGGACAGCGCTCCCGGTCGCGGCACGACGTTCACGATGCGGCTGCCAGCGGACGCGCGGCCGGCCCAGGGCTGCACGTGAGGCGTTCTGCTTGTCTCCGCCGGCCGCCTTGAACAGGCAACCAGCTACGCCGGCTCTCGGAGGTGAAGCCGGGGCGTGTCTTCGCCGAGCGAGCACAAGCGGATTTCCTGGCCAGGATGTCTCGATGCCGAGCCCGAGCGCCACTTCGACGTGGGCTCAGCGGGCCAGGAACCATGACCGCGGGATCAGCCAGGCGGCCGGCGGACGCCCAGGTCGACGAGGCGTGGCATCACTTCATCCTTGAAGTACGAGAACTCGCTGGTGTAGTCGATGAATCCGAGGGTGAGGCCCCGGACGCCCGTGTCACGGATGCGCCGGATCTCCTCGGCCACATGGCCCGGATCGCCGACGATCGAGTAGTGCCCGTGCGCCGCGGCGAATCGCTGCCGGAACATGGCGTAAAACTCCGGGGAGAAGGACTGACAGCCCATCCCGAGCAGCTGCATGAGGTTGTCGGTCGCGGGCCAGTCGGCCATCTCGCGGGAGAAATAATCGTGGTACTCCTCGGCCTGCTTCCGGGTGGGACGACAGACGATGCAGGCCGTCGTGTACACGTCGATGGAGCGACCCGCGCGGCGCGCTGCCTCCTTGACCGTCGCGACCTCCTCCCGGCACGCCTCGGGAGAGACGAGGATGTTGAACAGCAGATCGCAGCGCTCGATCGCGAAGGCCCGGCCGGCGCTGGACGTCCCCGCGTTCATCAGGGTGATCTTGCCACGCGGCTTCGGCTCCCCGATGAGCCCGGGAAGGTCGAAGAATTTGCCCCGATGATGGCCGGGCCCGTTTGCCGTCCACAGCGCGCGCATCACGTCGAGCCAGTCCTTCGTGTACTCGTAGCGCTCATCATGCTCGCGCAGGGGAATGCCGAACATCTCGAACTCTTCCTTGTCCCAGCCGGTGACGATGTTCAGGCCGACGCGCCCGGGGCCGATGTGGTCCATCGTGGCCAGGTGCTTCGCCATGACGATGGGGTGCACGAAGGGCGTGTGCACGGTCGTGAAGACCTTGATCCGCTTCGTGATCGCGAGGATGCCCGCCGCCCAGACGATGGGGTCCAGCGTGGCGCCCTGAGGGTCGGATTCGCCGCCGTAGCCCTTCCAGCGCGCGAATGGGATGTGGAAATCCAGGCCCGCCGCCTCGGCTGCGAGCGCCAGGTCGCGGTTGTTCTCCCAGGTGGGATACCAGCGCTCGGGGACCTTCGACATCGAGTGGCCCGTGCCGTTCGGGCCGAACATCCCTAGCTCCAGATGCCCGCCCTCCGCTGCTGCTCCTGCGATCGGTTTCATGGCTGATCCTCCGGCCGGCATCGTCTCACGCCCTGCGCTGCGCGCGAAAGAGGGCACATGCGGCCGAGCGCGGCGCAGCTCGCGCGAGCGCGTTGCCAGCCTGATCCGCGCTGGACGACCGGTATATCGACGTGCTGTGTGGGCTCGGGCGCGCGCTCCTGGCGGGACGGAATGCGGCGTTGAATCCGTTCAGTGGTCAAACTCAGGTCTTTGCGAGAGGCCAGATCATGGATGCGCTGCGGGCGCTGGATGCCTTGCCCGCCGAACAGAGGGCGGCTGTTGCGCTCGTGTGAGCTCCAGCAGACGCTCGGCAAGAGCTGAAGGCTCTTTGCACCGGGCGGATCGTCGCGACCCGAGGAGAGAGATAGAAAGGAGTCCCACGATCGAGAGCGCGACTTCGCGGTGCCGAACCAGCGCGCACCGCAGCGCCGCCTGACGCGCGCACCGACGGGCGCGGCGTGGTATCCTGGGACGGATCCAGCGCGCCTGGTGATCGCAGGAGGGGACCCATGGGGGACAGCGGGAACACAGGGCTCGGCGCCCCCGAGCTCGCGTCGAACGAGGTGTTGAGCGCGGTCGCGGCGGGCGCGGCGACGCTCGCGCAGGGGGCGCACGGCGACGGCGTGCGCGTCCTGCAAGAGGCGCTCGGCAAGATCGGCGAGGCGATGAAGGCCGACGGCTCGTTCGGGCCGAAGACGCACGCCGCCATCGTCGCGCTGCAAGCCGCGGAGGGCCTGCCGCAGACGGGCATCGTGGACGCCGCGACGATCGCCGCCCTCGACAGGCGCCTCGGAGCCCGGCGCACGGTGGCGCTCGACGAGGCCATGGCCAGGGCCGCGGGGCTCAGCCCGGAGGAGGTGGCGGCGCTCGGCCGCAAGCCGTCCGCGGTTCAGGCGTCCGCCGTGGCCTCGCGCCACGATCAGGGCTATTTCACGGACGCGAACAGGCTCCCGCGGGTCGTGCCCGGGGCCGAGCCGGACCCGGACTCGCCGCCGCCCGCCGTGGACTCCGTCGGCGATGGGCTTGCGACCACCGCTGCCGGCGCGCTCGCCGCCGATCGGAGCGCGCGCCTCGACGAGGTCCGGCGCGCGCTCGGGGGCGACGCGCGCGCGCTGGCCGCGCTCGACAGGCTGCTCGCCGCGGGCCGGCTGCACGCGGGGGCGCTCCTGCCGAACCTCGCGACCATGGCGGGCGTCCGGCGCGATGGCAGGCTCGTGCTCGAGGGCGGCATCGATCCGCACCTCGTGCTCGCGCAGGCGATCCGGCACGCGGACAACCCGCTGCGCGTCAAGCAGGGGGCGCGCCACGGCACCTGCGGCGCGGGAACGATGGAGTACGTCCTGCTGCGCGCCGATCCGGCCGAGTTCACGCGGCTCCTCGACGGGATCACGCGGGAGGCGGGCGAGGTGACGCTGCGCTCGGGCCGCGTGCTCAGGATGCCGCGCAACGCGATCCAGCGCGACGCCTCGGGCCGCATCGACATCGACCGGCTGTTCCAGTCCGCGCTCATGAACCACGCGACCCTGATGAGCTGGATCTTCGATTACGACAACCCCGAGGACAACGACTCGTTCTGGGCTGCTCTGGGGGGCGACTCGCGCGTCCCGCTCGGCAATTTCACGAGCCTGTTCCAGGACATCATGGGCGGCAGCTATACGAGCGTGTCGGCGCTGCTGCGCAGCGGGGCGTCCGTCGCTGACGATGTCGCTGGGGCCCTGGGGCGCGGGGAGAAGGTGCCGGTTCTCATGAAATGGGAAGGTGGGTATCACTGGGTCGCGGGCGAGAAGATCGAGAGGGGGTCCGACGGCGCGCCTGTCTCGGTGATTCTGCGCAATCCTGCGGGGGTGGACAGCTGCCAGGGGATCCCGCCCCGCGCGCCGCTGCCGGAGGGGTGCGGGCGGTTTCGGATGAAGTACGCCGATCTTGCGGCGCATATCCATGGCGCGACCATCAGGGGGTGAACCTCGAGGGGACGCGGGGAGGGGAGACTCGCAGGCGGTGGAGTGAAGGCGGGCCTTCGACGTGTGGATGATGTGGTGATGGCGTCGCCTTTTCGAGGGGAGCGGGAAATGAGCCACCTCGACAACACGGAGGTCGAGGCCCTTCATCAGGAACCGTCTGCGACGCGGGAATTGCCTCCATTGAATCGGCCACGGTCACTCGTGCGTGCTCGGAACGATCACCGTCTCGCGCTTCTCCGCCGCTTCCGAAGCAGTGACAATACCGACAACCCTGGCCGCAAAGTGGACCCTATCCGTTCTGCGAATCTCGACATGACCACGTTCGCCCCACGGATTCTCTGGATTATCCGCCGAAATCTGACAGAGCCAGCCACCAGATACCAACTCGTGCACCCTGACCCTCTTAATTGTGTAGGCCCTGAGCTCAATGTCATCGTTAATTGCTATGACATATATTTCGTCATGCTTAACCCGGGAACAGAACGAGTCTTTCGTGATCTTGTCCTTGTTGTCATTCACGGGTTCCAGGTATACCGAATCAAGAAAATCCAAGGCCACAACGTCGCCACTGGCCAGAGTGTCTTCCATTGAGTCGCCTGTCACTATAGCGAATGCGCTCGCGCGCGATCCTTCTATGCGGAACAACTGGGCAGCTTCGGATATATCGGGGGAGAAATTCGGTCCAGCAGGTAGCCTAAAGATCTGCTCGACCCGATGAGCTGCCTGAATTACGTGATCGGGAACATTCAGCTTCCTTAGCTGGTTTCGAAGATTGCGCTTTGGTGCCTGCTGGAGTGCCGTGGTCGCCAGGTTGCCAACGGCAACGTCGTCTTTCGTTGGACATAGGCGCTCAATCTTTTCATGTAACACATGCTCAAAGAACTCGCGCAGTGGTTGGTCAATGACCTCAGTGGACTCGATCGCAACAGTGGCCTTCCAGGGCTTGTCGCGTGTCCAGCTCTTGCCGAACATTTGCTTCTCAAAGTTCGGTCGATGAACAAGACGACAGTCCTGTAAGGGCAAAAGGGCTCCAATCTGGTCGTTTGCTCGTGTGGCCTCGTCTGTATCATCTTCATCATGTACCACGCGGTACTTGATCCCGAACTCATTCAGAATGATCTGAAACGCGGGAATCGTCCACTTCCCCCTGCAGTTGATGACAGCAACAGATCTGCGTGCCGCAAGGTAAGTAGGCCAGTGAATCTCTCCGATGTGGCATAATCTTCTGGCAATGGCATCGATTGCTGCAATCTCGCAGTCGCCCTCGACCAATGTGACCTTGCTTGTGAAGAAGACCTCGTTGGCGGCGGAGTCGAAGTTTAGAATCATTCGCAGCCTAGAGCGTCGCTCTTTGTTCCCTTCGTCCTGGCCAAATATGTCTCTTGCGAGCTGAATCGTTGCTGGGCTGCCAATTCCCTTCTTGACAATAACAATGCCGTCATGGCGATCGGCGAGGTCGAGAAAAACGGGCGAGTGCGTAGTGCAGATTACTTGGCCCACACCGCTTTGAGAAATTCTAAGCAATGCGTCTCGCATCCGGCGGCACATCTCGGGATGTAGATAGATTTCAGGCTCTTCAATGAGAAATAGTGTTCTAGAGGCATCGGAGCTTCCAATGACCCGTAGCTGTTCGGCCCACATCTGAAGCAAAGCGAGCACAATCGAGCGCTGTGCACCGTGCCCCTGGTGCTCTGGACGGGTCGAAATGTTACCATCGAGCACCCGAAATTCGGTTTTGCTCGCCAGGTCTGAAGTTACATCCGGTGCAATAAATCGCAGATCTGCACAAATATCTATCAGCTCTTTAAGTTTGGAAGTGATCTGCGATTCTACGCTCGCTACGATCTTGTGCTTGCCGTCTGATGCAAAGAGCTGCTCGAGTTCCTCTGCTGCTCGGCGAAATCGGATCACTCTTTCGTGCTTCGAGAGCTGCTGCTCGAACAGTGCATTGACAATTTTTCGAACGGCAGACTGCTTCTCGCTAACATTCGCTTCGGCTCCGGTCTCACGAAGCGCCGGTACCCATATCACGGTGGGAAGCACAGAATCGAGATTTGACAGGTTTCCGCCCGGATTCGGTGACCATGGCTCTGTCTCTTCGATGAGAGGCGAATTTAGCTGCACCGCGGCACGAAGGTAACTGTCTTTGCTCGGTCTAGATAGTTTCTTTGCTCCTGCTGCATCTGCTGCGTCAACAATCGCATTCCATTCTGGTCCCAGGTTTGCGAACTCTGCTTTTGACTTCAGCTCGGGCCACTCGCGAAATCGGTACTGCCTGTCGTTGGGGCTGTATGCGAAGGACTCGGGGGCCACCCCGGGTGCTCTCCACACCTTCTTTATTCGGTATTTTTCGATGCCGCCATCTGTGAATAGGTGGGCCCTTACGGCATGCTTTTCCTTGTCGGCCTCGGTGAGTTTGTCGAATTCCAATTCGACTTCGATCGGTCCGATCGATGGATCAAGGTTCCGAAACTGATCGATTGTTGGTTTGCTGCTGCCGGGGCATGCCAATCGAATCGCCTCAAGGATGGACGACTTGCCTACGTTGTTTTCTCCAACGATCGATACGAAGTCCGCTGATCCTTGTCGCCTTTCATCTCTTGCAGGAATCGTGAGCGACAGCTCTTTGATCGACTTGAATCGTTTGATAGCAACCTGTGACAATCTCACACGTGTACGGTAGGCGCGCTGAGAGGGTGGTGTCTACTTTTCTCGGCGTCGACACGTGCGCGGATGAATCGGGTCGTCTAACTTATGGAAATACCAGGTGTTCTATATGTCATGATCGTCTGGCGTTGAAAGGATGTTCAGGTGGTGCGTGGCGGGCTGCTCGCCGAGAGGTGTTGGCGCTCAGGATGGGTTATGCGCCGCCGAGCAATCTCATCGATGACCATCGCGAGCGTGCGCAGCAATACCCGTCAACCGGGAGCAGTAGGACACGAACGGGCAGGTTCCCGTGAGTTTTGATGCGTGGAGGACGTGAACCGGCCGGTGGCAGGCGCTAACCCCGCAATCTCTGGTCTGCCGGACGATTCCATGACGCTTCCGGCGGTATCCTCGGGGCCCCCGTATCAGGCAGCGCAGGCGACCCCGCCCCGACCCGATGCAGCCCGGACCACGCCGCCGGCCAGCAACTCGCGCCAGGCCAAGCCGCGCGCGGGCGACCAGCCATTGGCCGCGACGCTCCCCGGCGGAACCGCCGACGCCACGGGAAATCGCTCTGTGCACCCTTCCCCCCTCATCGTACCCTGAGCGCTGCGGCCATGGATCTCTACCCCTCGCTCCTTCAGATCGTAAGGATCCTCCTCTCGGAGGACGACGACGCGAAGGCCCCCGAGCTCGTCCTCCGCCGCGTCCTCGAGGCCACCGGCGCCGACCGCGGCTTCATCGTCGTCCGTGAGGACGGCTCCTACGAGCAGAAGTTCGCTGTCCACTTCGACAAGGCGAAGATCTCCGACAAGGAGCGCAAGTTCAGCCGCGGCCTCGTGCGGCAGGCCATCGAGACGCGGCAGATCGTCCACCTCTCCAGGGACGCCGACGAGCCGCGCTCCTCGCTCCTCAAGAGCCTCGAGGAGTCGGGCGCGTCCGCCGCGCTCGTGGCGCCCCTCGCCCACGGCGCCGATGTCTATGGCGCGGTCTACGTGGAGTACAAGTCCCGGGCCGCCAGCGCCGAGGCGCTCCGCTTCGTCGCCGAGTTCGCCGAGCTCGCAGGGCTCTTCCTCAAGCGGGCCCTCGAGCGCGAGGCGCTGCGCCGCCGGAGCCAGCGCCTCGAGCGCGATCTCTTCGCCCGCTACGATTTCGAGGGCATCGTCACGCAGGACGCCAGGATGCTCGCGCTCCTCAAGACGGTCGCGCAGGTGGCCGACTCGGACGCGACCGTGCTCGTCCGCGGGGAGACGGGCACCGGCAAGGAGCTCATCGCCCGCGCGCTCCACGTGAACAGCCCGCGGCGCAGCAAGGCCTGCGTCACGCTGCACACCTCGGCGCTGCCGGGCAGCATCCTCGAGTCGGAGCTCTTCGGCCACGTCAAAGGCGCGTTCACCGGGGCCGACCGGGACCGCGTCGGGCGGGTCGCGTCGGCGCAGGGAGGCACGCTCTTCCTCGACGAGGTCGCGGAGATCGCGCCCGACGTGCAGGCGAAGCTCCTGCGCTTCCTGCAGTTCGGAGAGATCCAGCGCGTGGGCTCCGACCGGACCGACAAGGTCGATGTCCGCGTGATCGCGGCGACCCACCAGGATCTGCCGGCGCTCGTCGAGGCAGGGAAGTTCCGGCGCGACCTGTACTTCCGGCTCAAGGTGATCGAGATCGAGATTCCGCCGCTGCGCGAGCGCGCGAGCGATGTCCCGCTCCTCGTCGAGCATTTCCTCCGTACCTGCTGGAAGCGCCCCGGCGAGCGGCCCCGCTTCACGGAGCGCGCCGCGCGGGCGCTCCGCGAGCATGCTTATCCGGGCAACGTGCGCGAGCTCGCCCACGTGGTGGAGCGCGCGTGCATCCTGGCGACGGGGCCGGAGCTCGACGTGGATCTGCTCCCGTCCGATGTGGCTCAGCCAGCAGGACCCGGGCCCCTGGCGCCGCGCTTCTCGCGGCTCTCCGCCGACGAGCTCGATGCGGCGCGCGAGGCGGGCGTCGCCGAGCTGGAGCGTGCGTTCCTCGTGGCGCTGATGGATCGGCACGGGGGGAACGTGTCGCAGGCGGCGCGGGAGTCCGGGTTCAACCGGACCTACCTGCAGAAGCTCCTGGCGAAGCACCGGGTCGCCGGCGCAGGCGGCCGGCGCCCTGCCTTCGATGGGTGACGGACGCCGCCGGCCTTTGAGCCGCCAAGCCGGATGCGCCGGTCTTGACCGGCGCGTCCGGCCTGGTGGTTCGCTCCCCCGGCCGACCTCCCGCAATAGAGCTACCATACGCTCGGGAACCTGCCGGAGCCCGAATGGCTCACCCACAAATTCTTCTGAGGAGGCACTTCCCCATGCATCGAAGGGGCCGCCTTCACTCCACAGCCTGCGAGAGCCTTCTCGCGTTTCAGCGCCTGCGGCGGCGCGCGAAGAGGGCGCCCAGGGCCACGAGGGCCGCGAAGCCGCTCCCGCTATTCTCCGCGGATCCGCGTGCGGCGCGGCAGCCGTCGCCCGGCTCTTCGCCGTCGCCGGAGCCGCCGGTGCCGCTCACGCCACCCATACCGCCCTGACCGCCGGAGCCGGCCATTCCACCGGCGCTGCCTGCGCTTCCGCCCTCGCCCGCGCTTCCGCCCTCGCCTGCGCTTCCGCCCGCGCCTGCGCTTCCGCCCGCGCCTGCGCTTCCGCCCGCACCTGCGCTTCCGCCCGCACCTGCGCTTCCGCCGTCGCCTGCGCTTCCGCCGGAGCCGCCGGAGCCGCCCATTCCGCCGGACCCGCCGTCGCCTGCGCTTCCGCCGGAGCCGCCGGAGCCGCCCATTCCGCCGGACCCGCCCGCGCCTGCGCTTCCGCCGCTGCCCTCCGGGGTGACGCCGCCCTCGTAAATCTCCGTGCTTGCATGCGCCTCGGGGTCGCCGTCCCCGGACGAGCAACCTCCCAGTAGCCCCCCGAAGACCAGGACGCGATTGCCATCGAGCAGCACGGACGACGGAGAGCTGCGTAGCCTGCTCAGGTTCGGCACCATCGACCAGCCATTCGTCCCGGGGTCGTACACCGCGGCGCTCCGGAGGTCGCACTGGCTGCCGCCCGTCCATTCCGTGCCGCCCGCGATGAGCACCATTCCGTTTCCGAGCAGCGTGGCCGTATGACGTCGGCGCGCGACGTCCAGGGGCCCGGTCACCGTCCAGTCATTCGTCGCCGGCTCGTAGACCTGCGCGTGCGCGACGTGCGGCGCGCCCATGACCAGCACCCGACCATCACCGAGCAGCGTCGCCGTGAAATCGGCGGGCGGCATGAGCAACGCCTGCGTCGGCGTCCAGGTGTTCGTGGCCGGGTCATACCGATCGGCGCCGTTGCCGCTCACCACGAGCACGCCGCCGTCGAGCAGCCTCGTCGCCTGGTGCCCGGAATGCGCGAAGGTCAGCGTCCCCGCCGGGGAGAACGTCCCCGTGGCCGGGTCGTAGAGCTCCGCCGTCGCCGGATTGCCAGCGCCGCCGCTCACCAGCACCTTCCCGTTTTGCAAGAGGACCGCCGAGTGCCCCGAGCGCGAGACGCCGAGCGAGCCCGTCGCGTCCCAGGATTTCGTCGTCGGATCGTAGAGCTCGGCGACCGCCGTCCCGCCGCCCACGACGAGGATACGATCGTCGGGGAGCCGCAAGAGAGCGACGCTCGGATCGTGGTGCGCGACCATGGCGCCGGTGAGCATCCACGTATCGCTCGCCGGATCGTATGCCTCGGCCGTCGACGGAGAATCACCGCCCACGACGAGGATCTCGCCGGTCGAGACCCGGATCGACGCGGGCTTGCGGCGCGCCTGCGAGAGCGACGCGACGCTGCTCCAGGCGTTCGTCGCCGGATCGTAGAGGTCCGCGGACAGGGTATCGTTCCAGTCGTTGTCGTACCCGCCGGCCACGAGCACGCGGCCATCGGCGAGCTCGGCCCACGTGCCGTCTTGCCGCGGCACGGGCATGTTCCCGGCCGGCGTCCACGGGGACTGGCAGCCGACCGGCAACGCCCCGACGCAAGCGCCCGCCTGGCAGACGCCGTTCGCCGTGCAGCCGTCGGCGCTGCCGCAAACGGCTCCGCTCAGCGGCGTGCAGGTGCCGTTCGCCGACGCGCCTGCGCTCACCGCGCACGCGTCACACGAGCCCGCGTCACACGCGGCATCGCAGCAGACACCGTCGACGCAGAAGCCGCTCGCGCATTCGCCCGCGAAGAGGCAGGAGTCGCCCGGGGCCGCGAGGGTGAGCCTCTCGACGGTCGCGCTCCCGCCGCCGGCCACGAGCACCCGCCCGCCTGCGAGCGCCGTGGCGGTGTGGCGGCTCCGGTCCATGTTCAGGTACCTGCCGAGCGACCACCTCCCGCTCGCCGGATCGTAGACCTCCGTGAGCGCGCCGCCGCCAGCGACCAGCACCCGGCCATCGGCGAGCGGCGTGGCCGTGTGGTTGTGGTGGGTGACGTTCATCGGCGTCGCGGTCGTCCAGGTATCGCTCGCCGGATCGTAGAGCGCCGCGCTGCGGTTCGTGGAGGAGAACCCCTCACCACCATAATCGGTGTAGCCGCCGGCGACGAGCACCTTGCCATTCGCGAGGAGCGTCGCGGTGTGCCCTTCCCGATTCTGGATCGAGCCCGCGGCGGTCCACGTGCCCGTAATCGGATCGTAGATCTCCGCGCTGCCGATGGGGTCGCCGGATGCGTCCACCCCGGCCACCACGAGGACCTTGCCGTTCGGCAGCAGCGTGGCCGTATGGGAGGAGCGCACCTGCGCCAAGGGGCCCGCGTCGGTCCACGTATTCGTGACGGGATCGTAGATCTCGCTCGAGCCCATCACCCACTCTTCGAACTCGCCGGCGGCCACGAGGATCCGGCCATCGGGCAGGAGCGTCGCGGTGTGGCGTTCGCGCGGCGTGACGAGCGGCGCGGCGAGCGTCCATGCATCCGCGGCGGGGTCGTAGATCTCTACGACCTCGGTCACGCCGCCGGCCACGACGACCCTGCCGTCCGGAAGGAGCGTCGCGGTGTGGCCGGTGTGCAGCGTGCTCATCGGCGCGACGAGCACCCATGTATTCGTGGCGGGGTCGTACACCTCGGCCGTCTCGCTCGCTCCGCCGGCCACGAGGACCTTCCCGTCGAGCAAACGTGTCGCCGTGTGCCTGCTCCGGGCGACGTTCATCGGCGGCGCCATGTCCCAGCGTGGCGCCGTGAGCGCGGCGACAGCCGCCCCGATGCCTTGCTCCTTCACGCGGCTTCGCGGGGTATCGGCCTCATCGCATCCGAGCGCCGCAGCGAGCGGCGCGACGAGGATGACGGGGGCGAAGCGGCGCAAGAACAAGGCTGAACGCATGCTCGACGATAGCAATCTCGATGTTCTGGCTGTCAAGAAAAATGGGCTCCTCCGTAGAATCTGAGGGAGAGGGGTGAAGTCATTCCCGCAGTCCGTTGACCACGCGATGGATACCCTGCCTCACTCTCACCTCGCCAAAGTCGATGGCGATCGCGAGCTCGAGATTCGAGAGCCGCGGGTAGGTGAGGGCGCAGGATAGGGGAGTTCCCCTGCCGCCCGCTCGGGAGCTCCTCCCCGAGCGCGGCCCCCCTTTCACCGAGCGCCGCCGTGCTCCGCGAGCCACCCGTTTACCGCCGTGAGCGCGCGCTTCGCGTACTCCCCCTCTTCGGCCGCATAGGCGTCGCGCGCCTGGGTCGCGAGCTCGACCGCCCGCTTCCGGTCCCGCGCCGAGCCCCAGAGCGCCCGGGCCGCGTGGAAGCGCGTATCCGCGAGCTCGATCGGAGAGACGCCCTCGCTTTTCGCCGCATAGATGGCGAGCGCCCGCTCGGCGAACGGGCGCGCCTTTCCCGGCTCGCCCTTCTCGTTGTAGGCGCTGGCAATCCCGGTGAGCATCGACGCGACCGCATGCGAGCTCGGGCCTAAGGCCTTCTCCTGGATCGCCGCGGCGCGCTCGAGGCGCACCAGGCCCTCGGCATACCTCTTCTGCGCGACGAGCGCGCTCCCCAGGTTGCCGAGCGAGGCGGCCACGTTCGCGTGATCCGGGCCGAGCGCCTTCTCGCGGATCGCGAGCGACCGTTCGTAATAGGGCGTCGCCTCGGCGAACTTCTGCTGCATCTCAAGGACGGCCCCGATGTTGTTGAGCGATGACGCCACGTCGGGGTGATCGAGGCCGAGCGCCTTCTCCCGGATGGCGAGCACCCGCTCGTGAGCACGCCTGGCAGCGTCGGTCTCGCCGAGCATGACGAGCGCATTGCCGAGGTTGTTGACGGAGGCCCCGAGAAACGGGTGATCGGGGCCGAGCGCCCTCTCCTGGATGGCGATGGCGCGCTCGATCCGGGGCAACGCATCTCGGTATTTGCCCTGGGTGTTGAAGAGGCGACCCAGGCTGTTGAGCGTGAGCGCGACGCTCGGATGAGAGGCGCCCAGCGTCTCCTCTCGGACGGCGAGCGCTCGCGTGTAGGCGCGCTCGGCGTCATCGAACCTCTCGAGGTGGAGGAGGACGGTGCCCAGGCGGCTCCACGTCGCCCCGACCTCGGGATGGCTCGGGCCAAGGGCCTTCTCGAGGCCGGCCAGGGCGCGCTCGACGTGCTGCGCTGCTTCGCCGTACTTCCCCTGCTCGTCGAGCACGCTGCCCAGCGTGCCGAGCAGCCGCGCGCTCGCCAGCGTGTCGCCCCCCGTCCGCTCGACCGCGCCCTCGGCGGCCAGCTGCAGCGCGAGCGCGTCGGCGTGCCGGCCTCCCAGGTAGCCGACCACGTAGATGAGCTGCGGCCATGCCTCCGCCGCGAGGGCGTCGTCCCTGGCCCGCGCCGCCGCGCGCAGCGCCTCGCGGAGCGCCGCCTCCGCCGCCGGGGCGTCGTGCGCGTCCCGCGCCGCGCGCCCGAGCATCAACAGCGCCTCCGCCTCGATCTGGGCGTGGTCCGCCGCGCGGGCCTCGTCGGCGAGCGGCCGCGCGAGCGCGAGCGCGTCGCCGAACTTGCCGGCCTCATCGAGGGCCCTGACCTCGGCAAGGCGACCCCGCAGCGCGTCGATGCGGGCCCGCGCCGCGGCGTCGGCGGGCGGCGGGATCGCCGCGGTCAGCGCGCCCGCGTCCGCGCAGCGCTCGAGGCCCGGGAGCGCGAGCGACGCCTCGATCGATCGATCGAGCACCTCGGCGTCCGCCCCGTGCGCGAAGAGCGCCGTGAGCGCCCCCATCTCCTGGCGGCGGCGCTCCAGGCACAGCGTCCGGAGATCGAGCAGCCCGGCCGACTGATCGCCCCTCACATGCGTGGCCTCGCACGAGTCGGCGTACATCGCGACCCACGCGCGCGCTCGATCGCCCAGCGCCTTCTCCACGCGCCGGTACGTGTCCTCCGCGTGCGGCCGCCCGGTGCCGGCGAACGCTGCCCGCACCTTCGCCATCGTCGCCTCGTCCCAGACGCCCGCGAGCCTCGCCTCGCCGCCCTTGCAGAGCCTGTCCGCAGGCTGCCGCGCGAAAGCGAACGCGAGCAGGCCCGCGAGCGCGAGGCCCGACGCCGCGACGAGCCCGCGCCTCCACGCCGCCGCCGGATCCTTCGATAGATCGGCGAGCAGCCCGTCCATGTCGGGGTATCGAGCGTCCCGGTCGACGGAGAGCCCGCGCTCGAGACAGCGGCGGATCCGCGCCGGCATCTCGGCCCCTCGCGGCGGCTCTCGCACCCGCCCGAGCGCCACGTTCTCGCGCAGCTCGTCGTAGGTCGTGCCGGCGAACGGACGCTCGCCCGCGAGCGCCTCCCACAGCGACACGCAGAACGCATACTGATCGGCCCGCGCATCCGCGGCCTCTCGCCGGTGCTGCTCCGGCGCCATGTAGACGGGCGTCCCCAGAAACGAGCCCGAACGCGTGAGCGCGGCCTCGATCCCCGCCTCCGCGCCGCCGCCGCCGGCCTCGCCCTCCGCGAGCCCCGCGAGCCCGAAATCGGTGACGCGCACGCGGCCGTCGGCGCCGACAAGGACGTTGTCGGGCTTGAAATCGCGGTGCACGAGCCCCGCGTGGTGCACCTGCGACAGCCCTTTGCCCGCCTGGAGGAAGGCCGCCACGACCTCCGAGGCGGGCCGCCGCTTCTCCGCGCAGAACGCGCGCAGCGTCCGGCCGTCGACGTGCTCCATCACCACGCGCACCTGCCCGGCCGAGGCGTCGACTTCGTGCACCGTGACGACGTTGGGGTGCTTGATCCTCGCCATGGCCTGCGCCTCGCGGACGAGCCGCGCGAGCGCCGTCGCCGCGCCCGATCGCCCCAGCACCTCGGGCCGCAGCACCTTGATCGCCACGTCGCGGCCGAGCACGTGATCGCGCGCTCGCACCACCACGCCCATGCCGCCCTCGCCGAGGCGATCGAGCACCTCGAACCGGCCGAGCTTCGTGCCCGGGCGCAGATCGAGCGACGCCTCGGCCCCGGGCGGCGCCGGAGGCACGGGCGCTCCCCCGTCCGGGACGACAACCGTGCTTGCGAGCGGATCGATCGTGACGCTCGAGGACACGTGCTCGTCGCGGGAGGTCGACTGCCTCGACGGGGGCTCGTCGGCGGTTGTGGAGCGCGACCGCGGCTCCTCCGAGAGCAGCGCCTCGCAGCGGGTGCAACGCGGGTTGAAGGGTGAGTTCTCCGCGCTGCACCCCGGGCAGATGATCACGCTCTCGCCCAGGCTCACAGGACCCTGTGTAGCATGCCGCGTCGCGGCCTGCGTTCCCTGCGTCGCCCTCTCCAGGGTGGTGGGGTACTTTGACTGACGGTGGGTCTTTTGAACCGCCAAGGCGCCGAGGGCGCCAAGGATAATCCCAATCATCTTGGCGTCTTATGGCGCCTTGGCGGTTCCGTCATCCCGGCAGGGCGGGGGAGAGGCGACTACCAGCAGGTCGGCTGACCCTGGCAGCACCCGGGCTCCCCGGGCTCGCAGGTCTGCTCGTCGCAGTCCGCCAGGCAGGCATCCCGCTCGGCGGTGCACAATTCGGGTTCTTCGCTCGACCGGATGCAGGCCAAGAAGAACCTGACGCACCGGCCCTTGCAGTTGATCAACTCCTGGCTCGCCTCGCCCACCTCGACGTCGGGGGATGGCTCCTCGGCGACCTCGACCTGACAGCCGAGCAGGGTGATGCTCGCGAAAAGCGACGCGAGAAGGATGGACATCGATCGTTTTGCAACGTGAGTGAACATTCGACTCTCCTCGATGGTGACCGGACAGGTGGAACTGCGATGTCGTTGACGTCGACAGGAGCTCACGGCGAGCGGCCCTCTGCGCGTCGACCCGCGCGCAACGTGCATTGCCCGTGGGTTGAAGCGGCGCTGTCGGCGAGAAACGAAGCGTCCGGCGAAAGGTTTTGCAGATGCCATGCCACGGCGAGCGGGCCGGGTGTCCGTCGGCGAGCTCCCGCGTTTGCGCCGAAAACGAGGCGTATCGTTCCCCTGTCTCCGGAGCTGAGCACGAGGCTGCCGAGCCCCCTGTCTCTCTGGAGGAGACACCTGTTCCTCGCGGAGAACAGCGCGCCGGCTCGCGGCGAACAGCCACGACGTGAACTCATCATCCGATGAGAGCGTCCTGAACCCCACTCCCCTCCACCAAGAGAGAAACGCCTTGCACGGCGAGGATCAGCCGCCGAGCCACCGCCGCGCGAGCTCGAGCGTGCGGGCGTTGTCGGGGACGTGCTCGAGAAAGCGCTCGCGCCAGGCCGGGTCGCCGAGCTTCTCGGCGCGCGCGAGCAGGGCCGTCCTGGCCGCGCTGATCGCGGCGGCGGCCTCGTCGTGCCTACCGCTCGCGGAGAGCACCTCGGCGCAGGTCAGGCGGACGAACGACTCGCCCTCTTCGATGGTTCCGAACGACTCCAGCGTGGCGTTGGCGTCGGCTGCTGTCCGGACTGCGTCGTCGATGCGGCCGAGTCCGAGCAGCGCGCGCGCGAGGACCGCAAAGGCCTGCACGCCGAGCGTCGGTATGCCGGGAGCGAGCGAGATGGCAGCGCGCGCTTCGCGCTCGGCGGTCTCGAGATCGCCGGCGGCGAGGGCGATCCTCCCGAGGCAGCAGCGGGACATCATCTCCACACGCGCGCCGCTCGCTTCCCGGCTCGGCGTGGCGCCTGCTTCTGCGAGCCTCCGCGCCTCGGCCAGCTGCCCGCGATGCGTGAGGATCTGCGCGAGGTTCGACTCCACGACGATCTTCAGATCCCAGAGCTGCAACCGGTCGGTTTCGTCCCTGGATGCGCGCAGCAACGACTCCGCCCTCTCGAAGTCGCCGAGCTCCGCGTAGAAAAAGCCGAGATTTGCTCGGGCGCTGCAGGTATTGCGACGATCGCCAGCCTGGTCAAAGGCGGACAGCGCGGTCTCCAGGCGGTTCGCGGCGGCGCTGAGGTCACCAGTGCACATCGCGTAGCACGCGCGCGCGTCGTGGAGGCGTCCAATCACCTCCAGGTCCTGTATCCCTGATCTTGCGAGAGCGCGCTCGACGGTCTCCATCAGAGCGTCCCCTTCGGCATAACGCCCACTCATGGTCAGCATCATCGCGCCGGCGCTGAGACACGTGAGCTTGACGCACTGAGCGTTGCCTGCGGCTGGCGCATCCGCCGCCATGGCCAGCCATCGCTCCAGCGCGTCGAACGATCCCTGCTTGGACGAGGCCAGGCACAGCTGCTCGATGGCTGAGAACCATGTGGTCGAGCCTCGCTCGACCCGCTCGATCGCCTCCAGGCCTCGCTCCACGGCGAGCGTGGAATCGCCGCTCCATACATGCGCTTCGGCCTGAACTCGGCGGAGCCTGCCCGCGGTCTCTCCAGCGGCGCCGCAGCCGATGCCGCGGTCGGCCCGCTCCACCGCCGTGCGCAGATCGTTGCCGCGAAGCGCCTCTTCCGCGGCGCGCAGGTACGCCTCCGCCGCCCGCGCCGGCGCGTCGCCGAGCTCGAAGTGCTCCGCGAGCGCCATCGCGTCTGCGCCGCCGGTCCGTTCCAGCCAGTCGCCCGCGAGCGCGTGGCCGACACGGCGGTCACGCTCGGTGAGCATGCCATACGCGGCTTCCCGGACCAGCGCATGGCGGAACCCGTACTCCACCTCGCCTGCGACACGCGCCTCGTGGCGCCGCAGGATGAGCTCCCGCCGCGCGAGCTCGCCCAGCCGCGGCGCCACCGGCGCGCCCCCCACGAGGGCGGCGATTCCACCCTGCCAGAACGTCTCACCGAAGACGCTCGCCGCGCGCAGGACGCGCCGCTCTTCGACATCCAGCGCCTCGAGCCGCGCCTGCACCATGGCGAGCGCCGTCTCGGGCGTGCCCGCGCTCCTGCCCTCGGCGACCGCGCGGATCTGCTCCTCCAGCATGAACGCGTTGCCCTCGGCGCAGGAGAGGAGCCTCTCGATCTGCTCGGCGCCGATGCCTCCTCCGAGCACCTCCCGCACGAGCCGCTCACCCGCGCGCCGGGGCAGCGGAGCGAGGCTGAGCCGGAGGCCGTGGCGCTCGCTCCAGAGCGCCGGGAAGAGCTCGTCGACCTCAGGACGAGCGAGCGCCAGGACGAACAAGGGCAGGTCCCTGGCGTGCCGGAGCGCGGCGTCGATCAAGGTCACCGTGGGCAGATCGCCCCAGTGGAGGTCCTCCAGCACCACGAGCACCGGCTGCCGCTGGCACTCGGCCTTGACGAAGTCCACGAACGCCTCGCGGAGGCGATCACCCATCAGCATCGGGTTCTGCCGCGCCGCGCTGAGCTGCACGTCGCCTTCGTCGGGGAACGCCGTCCCGACGAGCTCGCCGAGGAACGCCGCGACGTGCGGGCGCTTGGCCCCGAGCCTCCCGAGCTGCTCGACCCGGTCGCGCACCTTGCTCCGCCGCACCTCCAGCGGCTCGCCGTCGAGGATGCGCATGGCGCGGCGGAGCGCCTGGGACAGCAGGCCAAACGCCGAGCCGGCCGCCATCGGATCGGCCCTGCCGATCCAGATCTCGGCGGCCTCGCGCTGCTCCTCGAGGGCGCGGAGGAACTCCCAGGCGAGGCGCGACTTGCCAAGGCCGGGGGCGCCCACGACGACCACGGCGCTCGCGGAGCCCTCGTCCACGCAGTGGCGCCACTCGGCCGCGAGCTGAGAGAGCTCGCGCTCGCGCCCCACACAGGGCGTCGGCTTCCCGAGCAACCTGGGGACAGTGTCCGGCTCCGCCTTGGGGCCGCGAAGCCAGCATCCTTCGGGCTCGCGCGCCGTATCGAAGCGGCTCACGAGCAGGCTCGCCGTCGCTTCGTCGAGCCGGATGCCCGAGGGCGGCGGGCCGTCACGCCCGGCGATGAGCTGCGCCACGCGATCGACGAGCTCGCCGACAGGCAACCTCCCCTCGATCTCCGCCAGCCCCGTCGCGACGGCCATCGGTGCGCCGCCAAGCACCGTCCGGAGCGCGAGCGCGCAGTGGGCCGCTCGCACCGCGAGGTCGGTCGGGGACTCGGCGCCCGACAGCGCGACGAGCAGCCAGCGCGATTGGAGCACATCGAGGCTCCCGCCGTGGCGCGCCACGATGTCCCGCAGCGCCTGGGTCCGCGCGGCGCCCTCGGCGTCCGAGTGCGTGGCGTCTGTCTCGTCTGTGCCGTTGGCGGTCAAAATGACACACATGACCCTGCGCTCGGCCGTCGTGATCGCCTCGCTCGACGCGGACGGCGCCGAGACGGCGCCCGCTCCGCCGGGGCGCCCGTCGGCCAGCGCCGCGAGCTCCGCTGCGACGGCGGCGCCGTCGCGCGGCCGCTGCGCTGCCTCCTTCGACAGCATCCGCGTCACCAGGCGCTCGAGCGGCTCGGGGATGTCGCCGCGGAGCTCCCCGAGCCGCGGTGGATCTTCCAGGACGACCTTCACGAGCAGCGCGAGCACGCTGCCGCCCAGGAACGGCGGGCGCCCGGCGAGGCAGTGAAACAGCACGCATCCGAGCGCGAACACGTCGGCGCGGGCGTCGACGGCCAAGTCGCCGCGCGCCTGCTCGGGGGAGATGTACCCGGGCGTTCCGAGGAGCGCTCCGGGCGACGTGAGGCTCAGCTCGATCCGGAGATTGCGCGCGATACCGAAGTCGAGCAGCGTGACGCGCTCGACGTCGCCATCGACGAGCATCAGGTTGCTCGGCTTGAGGTCGCGGTGAACGATGCCGAGGCCATGGACGGCGCCAAGCGTTTCCGCCACGCGCGCGGCCAGCGTCACGCTCTCGTCGAACGTCAGCGGTCCTTCGGCGAGCCGCTCCTCCAGGGTGACGCCTTCGAGCCACTCCATGGCCAGGTACGGCTGCCCTGCGCCGGTCACGCCGTGCGCGACATACTGCACGACGCCGGGCAACCGCAGCGTGACGAGCGCCTCCGCCTCTCGCGCGAACCGGCGCAGATCGCGCTCGCTGGCGCCCTGCAGGACCTTGAGCGCGATCGCCTCTCCCGACCGCCGATCGCGCGCGCGGTACACGTCCCCCATCCCGCCGGAGGCGGCGAAACGCTCGACTTCGAACCGATCCTCGACGAGGTCCAGCACGTGCATGGCGCTTCCTATGTACTCGCGCCGGGCACCTGAAAGCGGTTCGGCGCCGCAGAGCCGTTGCCCAACGATGTCGTGCCGCCGGTGGTCAGCGAATCGCCGTCAGAACACGAACTTGAGGTGTCCGCCCACCGTCGCCAGCACCAGCGAGTACTTCCCGTTGCCGAGGTCGTAATCCGAGCCGGTCACCGTGCGCGGCAGGATGCCCTGCACGCGGACGTCGCCCGAGAGCGACACGCGATCGCTGAGCTTCAAGACACCCCCGACGTCCCCGATCAGCCGGTGGTTGTCGGGCGAGGCCACGTCGATCGTGCTGTCCGGCGAGGCCGCCGACTGATACCCGACCGACGCCGTCGCGAGAAGCGCCTCGCTCAGCTTGTACTTGGCGCCGATCTCCGCCCACACCGTGTCGTTCCACCTGCGCGGCAGCGTCACGGTGACGCGATCGGTGATCCCGAGCTTCGGCTGGGCGAGGTCCGGAGAGGAGGCCTCGACGACGAACGCCTCGATGTCCGAATAGAGCACGTACGAGAGGAGCCCATCGAGGCTGAGCTTGTCGTTCACCCGGTAGCCGACGCCGGCGGTGAGCCGCTTGGGGAGCGTGAACGAGAGCTCCACGTCGCCCTCGACCAGCGGCTTGTAACGCAGGCCCTGCTCGGCGAGGTCCTGCGTGAAGAACGGGTGGTTCATGTCGATGGCGAACTTGCCCTTGTACCGCATCGCGGCGCTGTGCTGGTACGTGAGGCCGAAGCGAAGGTCCTTGTTGGGATTGAAGGCCAGCCCGAGGTGGAAGGAGGCGCCGTGCGACAGGGCCTCCTTGATCGAGATGGATCGCGCGAGGACGTCGAGCTCGCGCAGCTCGGACGGCGTGTTCGGGCCGAAGTCGTTGTCCTGCTTGAGGTAGTCGAGGCCGTCGTGGAACTCCTTGAGGCTCCCGAAGTCCTGCACCTTCGAGAGCTCCGCGAGGCCGCTGACGTAGGACACGCCGGCGCCGAGCGAGACCTGGTCGGTCAGCTTGAGCCCGGCGGCCGCCGTGAGCGACGTCGAGACGATGAACGCCTGCCGGAGCTGCCAGCGCTGCGCGCCGTCCTGGAAGCTGAGCGCCGCGGCATAAGGCACGTACAGGCCGACGCCCACGGTCAGGCGGTTCGGCAGGACCGGGATCGCCAGGAAGGCGTTGCCCGTCGGCGCGATCGGCGTCGTCGACACCTCCTCGGCGCGGCCGCGCTTGCTGGCGTCGACGTTCGCCGGATCGAGCGGGAGCTTGAACTGAAGCGTGTCCGGCGTCTGGTACGTGCCGCGCCGCTCGCGCTGGTAGGTCGCGTGGCCGACGATGAGGCCCGCGCCCAGGACGAGCTCCGGCCGCTGGACACCCGCGAGCTCGGCCGGGTTCCAGTAGACCGCCGCGGCGTCGGATGTCGTGGGGCCCGAGAGGCCGCTCGTCACCCAGGGCGCGTCGATGCCCGAGGCGTGCGCGTCCCGCGCCGTCAGGCAGACGAGGCCTGTCGCGAGCGAGAGCGCGGCGAGCTCACGTCGTGTTCGTTGACGCGCACGGGCGCGGGGCCGCGGGGGCGGCAGAGCTCCTTGCATGAGACGGGTCCTCACGGTGGGGGGGCCGATCACTGGATCCGGGTGAGGGTGAGCGAGAGGCGATGGGGGCTCGGCTTGTCGCCGATCCTGATCTCGTAGCGGTGCCCCTCGTCGTCCGCGAAGTACAGCGTATCTCCCGCCTTGACCTCCACCTTCTCGTGGAGCGCGTCGCCGTCGATCTCCTCGGTCGTCGACACCTTCTTCTCGAGCGCGGGGTCGGAGAAGAAGCCAGGGCTCTCGTACGCATAGTCGCGCACGCGCACGCCGTCCGCGTCCTTGCGGATGTCGTCGGGCGCGACGAAGTAGAGGTAATCCCGCTGGCCGGCGACGCCGCTCTCGGTGCTCGGCTGGTAGAGATAGAAGTCCGCGTCGCCGGCGGCGTTGTTGTTGAGCTCGAGCGCCATGTCCTTGAGGACCGCTGGATCGCTCGCCAGGTTTTTCTTGATGCTCGCGACGAGATCCTCGGTCTTCACGCCGACCGGCACGTCGCGCAGGGTCACCTCGAGGTCGGCCTCCCCCTCGGCGAGGCCGCCGTCATGGAGCCGCGCCTGGGCCACGTCGAGGAGGATGTCCCAGAAGTAGGACGGCGCCGGAGGCGGGTCTTCCAGGACGACGCTCTCGTCGACGCTGATCTCGGTCCACCCGCTCTCGTCGATGCAGACCTTCACGGCCTCGAAGTCGCTCGTCGAGGTGCCCGCGGGCGCGTAGCTGGAGCAGTGATCCTCGATCTGCGCTGCCCTGAGCTCACCCGCGCGGGCGAGGATGTGCTCGAACTCCCAGAGCGGCTGTTCCCACACGGGCGAGTTGCCGCGCGGCGCGGGCTCCCGGCTGGTGCCGCCCGGCAGGAGCATCGCGTTCTCGGGGATGGCCAGCGTCAGCTCGCCGATGCTCAGGTTCCTGGCGAGGTTGTCCAGAACGAGCCAGTCCTCCTGGCTGAAATCGAACAGGGTGTCTATCTGGCCGGGCGTGCTGTTGACGCTCGCGACGTCGGCCATCGTGGCGTCGACCCCCTTGTACGGCAGGGCGTTGACGTCGACGCGGACCGTCATCGTGAAGTCGTCGAGGGCCGCCTTCACCCCCGACGCGGCCTTGATGAAGCCGGGGTGCTCCGCGCCGCCCGGGTCGTCGGGATCGAGCGGCGTCGGGCCGAACTGCGCGGCGAGGCCGGCGAAATCGGTGACGACGTCGTACAGCGTGACGGGGATGGAGTGCGGCGCGACGGGGTAGACGCCGTCCGGGTGCTCGTCGTTCGGCGGCCCTCTCCGGTGCTGGGTGTTCGGGTGGGTGCTGACCAGGTTCTCCAGGACGGCCTGTGAGGTGATCTGGACGGGGATGAGCCGCTCGTTGCCGGCCGCGCCCGTGAGGTCCGAGAGGATCTTCGACGTCGAGAGCCCGACGGCGTTGCCGACCCCGAGCAGGCCCTCGAGGCTCGTGCCGCGGAGGTCGGCGTTCTCCGGCGTCATGTTCAGGAGCCCGACGAGGTTCCGCGACGCCGGCGGGAGCGCCGCGATCTCCGCGGGGGGCATGTACATGACCTTGAGCAGCGCGTTCTCGATGAGCGTCGAGATGTCGAGATCGAGCAGCCATATCCCCTCGAGGGTGGGCCGCGGAATGGCCTTGAGCTCGTCGAGCGTGAGCGTCTTGGCGAAGCCCCTCGCGTCGAACCGCAGGAACTCGAGCGTGAGGGTGCGGCTCTCGTTCATGCCGAGCGCCGGCGGGGGCGGCGCCTGCTCCACCGTGACGGCCTCGACGCAGCCGGGCAGCGCAGAGGAGAGCGCGGCGGCGACCAGGGGGCCGAGCCGGGAGAGCCGGCGGGCGGCGGGTGCGGCGGGGCGGGTGCGGTCTCGCGCTTCCATGATCAGAGCTTCTCCACGTCGGCGGTGATCTCCACCGGATCGTCGCTCTCGGGCACGTAGAAGCGGACCTCGTAGACGGCGCCCTCGTCGTCCTGCATGTACAGCGTGGTCTCGCCTGTCGGCAGCCTGTATTTCTCGTGCGTCGTGTCGTCGACGCCGTCGAGCTCCTTCGTCGAGACCTTGCTCGCCTCGCTGAGATCCGGGCTCGTGAAGAAGCCGGGACTTTCGTAGGTGTAGGCGCGAGGGGCCTCCGAGCTTTGATCCGAAGGCCGGAGGTCGTCCTCGGCGACGAAGAACAAGGTGGGCGCGCCGTCGGGCGCGCCGCGGCCGTAGAAGAAGTCGAGCCCGTCGTTGTTGATCCAGTAACGGCCCAGGATGATCTCCGCGATCTCGTTGGCCTGGCTCTGCAGGGTCGGGCGGAGGTCGGCCACGATCTCGTCGGCGGTAAGGCCGATGCCGACGTTGTGGAGCGCGAAGACCGGCTGGGCGGCGCCTTCGGGGATCTCGGGGCTGCCGTCGCCCGTGGGATCGTGGATGGCGACCTGGCCGACCTCGGTGAGCAGCTCCCAGAAGAACTGCGACGGCGGTATCGGGGGCGGTTGGTCGGAAACCAGGTCGGTGAAGGCCGTCCAGCCGCGCGGGTCGCCGTTCTGGCCGATGGTCACGCCCACCCGGCACGTCCCGCTCAGGCGGAAGTAGCACCCTGTGAAGGGCACGCGCTCGCTATACGTGAGATAAGCCGCCTTGCCTACGATGTGCTCCATCATGAATGGAGGGGTGGACCATACCGTGTCGGCGCCGACCGGCATGTCTGGACGGTTTTCCTTGCAGGCGGGCGCGTCGGCCTCGATGCACGCCTTCACCTTGGCGGGCAGCTCGCGCAGCGAGATGCGCATATCGATCGTCGGTGTCGCGGCGATGCCGCTGATCTGGAGCTTCTCCGGGTCGGTGAAGTCGAACCGGAGCGGCGCGTCGCCGTCCCGGAGGAACATGTCACCGCCGCCCTTCGAGAGATCGACCCCCGAGACCCTGCGCAGGCCGGACTCGGCGACGACGCGCATCTGGAAGTCGGGCAGGAGGACATCGCTCTTCGTCGTGAACGTCTCATCGTCCCGCACGAGCACGCCTGGATGATCCCCGCTGGGGCCGAGCTTCTCGGACAGCGGCTGGAGATCGACCAGGGCCTCGTAGAGGCTGACAGGCATCCTCAAGCCATCTGGACTGGCGATGGCCGGGTGCGTGCCGAGCAGCTGCTGCTGGAGGGCGAGGATGAGCTTGGGTATCGGCACGAAGGGGGCCGTCCGGTTGCTGCGCACGGCCGTCGGATCCGGCTGGACCGCCAGATCGAGGGTGATGCTGTCGGCGAGGACGTCGGCGAAGTCGAACGCGAAGGTGCCCGGATTCTCCTGGAAGATCGCCTGCAGCCCCTCGAGCGACGTCCCCTTCACATTGGCGTTGGCGGGCGTCATGCTGAGCAGCCGGACGAGCGCGAACTCCGGGGAGTTCTGCCACTCGATCCCGAAGCTCTGGCCGAGCTCGGTGAGCGAGCAGTTATGGCCCGGGTCCGGGCTGTCGTTCTGCCACGAGGTACCACAGGCGTTCTGGATCTGCTCGAGCGCGTTCCGGAGCAGCCCGGTGGTGTCCACGTCGAGGATCGTGATCTGCTTGGCGCCGTCCTCGCCGAAGACCTGGAGCGCCTTCTGCTTGTCGAGCTCCAGCACGACGGACGGGACCTCGGCGTCGTCGATGCGCAGGCGGAATCGGTTCGGCTCCTCGATGACCACGCCGCCGCCTCCGCCGCCCTCGCCGCCGCCGCCGCCGCCCGCGGCCCCGCTGCCGCCGCCGCCTCCGTCGTCGCCGCACGCGGCGAGCGCGACGAGCAGCACGAGGGAAGCGCCGCGGAGCGCGGCGCCGCGCCGGGAGGAGAGGGCGAGGGAGAGGTGCGTCATGCGAGGGTTCCTCGTCGAGGGATCTCTCGGGATCCGCAGGAAGAGACGCCCGATGCTACCGAACTTCGACGCGGCGGCGCGACAAAGAGTTCGTGCCGCGACGGCGCGGTGAGCTCGATCCGCGACGACGCCAGGCGCGCCAGGACACGTGTCGGTGTCCTTCGGCTGCTCGTCTGCTTGTCGGTGTTCTGTCGCCGAGCTGCTCGGTGCTTGTCTACGCGTCCCTGAGATCGCTCTGGACGTTCGCTGCTGGCATGGACGGCTCATCCGACGCGTCCGCCTGTGCGTTCGTTGCGGTCGCGAGCGGCTCGCCCGACGCGTCCGCCTGTGCGTTCGTCGCGACCGCGGGCGGCTCGTACGGCGCGGCCGCGGGCGGCTCGGCCGGCGTCGCCGGCGGCGGGGGCCGCATGGACGACGGCGCTCCCACGAGCTCGCGCGTCCGGTCGAAGAACGCGCGCAACAGCGTGAGGCTCGGCTTGCGCTTGCCCGCCGCGATCGCGAGCACCTCCTCGCGGACCGCGGCGTTGATCGGCGTCGCGATGCCGAGCGCCGCGCCGCGCTCGATGACCTCGCCGTTCAGGAAGTCGACGGCCGGCGGGCGGCCTCGCTCGATGGCGGCGAGCATCGAGGAGCGCATGCGGCGGAAGCGCGCGCCCACCGCGAGGAGCAGCGCGTGCTTCGCGAAGAGCCCCGGCGAGCCCACGGCGGAGCGCTCGGCGTCCGTGAGCGCGATCCAGTCGAGATCGAGCGTCCCTGCGACCTTCTCGAGGCGCACGCCGAGCGCGCGCGAGACCTGCACGGTCTCGGTCATGATCTCCAGCGCGAGGCGGCGGACGAAGCGGTGCCTGAGCAGCGCGCCCAGGCGATCGCCGCCGACGGTGCCGAGCGACGAGATGGCGCAGTTGATGGCGAGCTTCGACCAGCGCGCCCCGGCGAGGTTGTCCGTCACGGTCGTCGGTCCGATCGCCTCGAGGATGCGCGCGAGCTCATCGAGGCGCGGGTCGTTCGCCCCGTCGAGCCGGCCGAGGACGAAGCCGCCGCTCGAGGTGCGGTCGTACACGCCAGGCTCCACCATCGAGGCGCCCCACGCGACGATCCCCCCGAAGGTGCGCTCCGGGCCGGCGATGCGCGCGATGCGCTCCTCGCAGAGGCCGTTCTGGAGGCAGATCATGGCGCCCGTCGGGGCGAGGTGCGCGACCGCGTCCCGCGCGGCCTCCTCGACCTGCGGCGGCTGCGTCGCGAGGAGGATGTAGTCGAAGGGGCGGGTGTCCGGGCCGAGCTCCCGCACCGCGCGGCCCCCGACCGTGCCAGGGCTCGCGTCGCCGCGCACCCGGAAGCCGATGGCGTTGATGGCGTCCGCGATGAGCGCGTTCGTCGTGAAGGCCGTGACGTCGTGGCCCTGCTCGAACAGGTACGCAGCGATGATGCCGCCGATGCCGCCGCAGCCGACGACGAGCAGCCGGGGGGCGGAGGAAGCGGGGGCCACGGAGGCACCCGGGGCAAGCTCGGCAGGTGAATCGATGAAGCTCATGAAAGATCCATTACCACCGCTGCGGCGCGGGCTCGATGGGCTCGAGGGGAGCGGCACAAGGGGGCAGGGGTATCGGAAGCCACGGCGGCTTCCGCAGCGCGTCATGGGTGAGGAGCGGGTGATGCGGCGGTGGCTCGAGGGGCGGCCCGCATGGGCGTTACAGCCCCGCGTCCCCAGCTGCCTCGAAGGCTGAGAGCAGTTGCCGGAAGCTCTGGATGTGCCCCGTGCGCGCGCAACGCGCCCGCAGCGCGTCGAAGTACGACGGCTCGATCACAACGCCTGGGCGCTGCTTCGTGTAGCGATGACTGCGCTCGATGAGCATGGCCTTGAGATACGCCAGGTGGAAGCTGGCGCGGGTGACGTAGCCCGGATAGGTCCCCATCCGCTCGGGATCGTCCGCGCTCACGTCGTAGAAGCGCTTGAAATCGACGAGCTGGGGTGACTGTGGGCCCGCGCGGAGGAAGCCGTCGTGCCCCAGAAACCAGGTCTCGATGCAGCAATGCTGGATGATGATGCGGATCTCGAGGGAGGGATTGGTCCTCGCCATGCGGGTGCCCTGGAGCTCGGCCTGCACGGCGCGGTGGACCTCGGCGTAGCGAGCCTCGTATGTATCCTCGTCCGAGTCGATGCAGATCCAGAATTCCTGCACGCGACCGGGGTTGGCTTCGATGTCCTGGAGGAGGCCGGCGATCCTGCGATAACAGGAGGGATAGCCCTTGCCGCTCACAAGGACGTAGCCGTCGGCGATCAAGTCGGCCACGTTGGGCACGCGATGCAGCGCGGGGAGCCGATGTCGGAGCCATGCCTCGTAGACCCTCGGCTCGGTCTCGGCACCCTCCACGAGGAGGACGAGGTTCATCCCTGGACCCCGTGCTCGTACTCCGGCAGGTTGATGAGGCGCGTGAAGCGGTCGAGGTGCGAGCGCTCCTCTGCCATCGCCGGGATTTTCTCGGCGTCGAGGACCCGCACGCGACTGCCCTTCCGGGTGACGATCTTCCAGTGGCTCGGCGGGATCTGCTCGATGATGTAGGGGTGGTGGCTGGTGAGGATGAGCTGGAGGTCCGGCGCGCGGCTCAGGAGGAAGCGTGTCACGGCAGGAAGACAGTTGACGCCGAGGCTCGACTCCAGCTCGTCGATGAGCACCACCGTACCAGGCGGAGCGAACGAGAGATGGATAAGGAAGGAGAGGTAACGCTGCATGCCAGAGGACATGTCGTAAAAGGAGATCCAGCTATCGACGCCCGACTCGGCTGCCGTGAGCGCGAGGTTGTAGCTACCCCCTAACTCCTTGCTCGCCTCAGAGCCCAAAGGGTAGTAGCGCTGGACCTTGAGCTTCTCGACAGTGGGAAACGCTTCCCGGAACGCGTCCTCTATCTCGGAGAACGCCTCTGGAAACACCTCCTGGAGAAGCTCGGCCTTGTGGTGCAGCGGCAGCGTGAAGTCCGCACCAAGATCTGCCGCGGATTGGTAGTTGCCCCGCCGATTCTCGAAGTGAGTCTCTGTCGTAAATCCATGGCTCGGCAACGTTTCGAGCGCTGATCGAGGAATGCAGCGCGAAAAGGCCTTGTAAAGCGGAGCCATCTGCGGGTCTTCCTTGAGGACGGCAATTGCGCTCTGCGCCCGGTCCAGCTTCGGGAGTGCATGGCCATTCAGAAGGAAGCGCTCAGGCGAGCGTTCCACGATGGCCCGGTCCCCCTGGAGGATGCGCTCGGTCCGGAGGAGGGGCGGCTCCTCGGCGTGCAGCGCGCCGTGCTCTTCTGCCCCTCGCCCGACGCGCGGCTCCAGCTCGGCTTCCCAGCGGTACGTGAGCCCTTCGTGCTCGAAGCCGATCGCGAAGCTGGCCCCGCGGATCGCATCGATCAGCTCATCCTCTTCCTTCTCCCCGAGCGCCACGGCACGGACCTGTTCGATCGCCCGTACAATCCGCGTCTTGCCCGCCCCGGACACGCCGACCAGCAGGTTGAACGCATTGAGCACCATCGGCTCGAGCGTCCAGCCACGCCCAGCGCTCTGAAACTCGAAGGTCAGGATCCTCATACGGCGGCCAGTCTACGCGCCTGCCCCATTCCGGCTAGCCCTGCCGGCTCGACTGCAGCGCCTCCCCTCGCGGACCCCCTCAATCGCCCGGCGCCAGCACCTCGATCGCCTTCGGCTCCAGCGTGACCGTGATCGGCAGCTTCCCGAGCGGCTCGCCGTCCACGTCGAGGAAGAACGCCTGCTCGACGTCGCGGTTCAGGAGCGTGAGCTCGATGCTATCGCACCGGAAGTGGCGCACGTCCGGGTGGCGGATGTGCGAGCCCGTGTACATGCCGGTCGACACGGCCGCGAAGCGGAGGTGGGGCGCGGCGCCCAGGTCGATGACGTCGAACACGCCGTCGTCGGGCTTCGCCATCGGCGCGAGCTGCATGCCCGCGCCGAAGAAGCGGCCGTTGCAGATGCCCAGCATGCGCGTCGAGATCTCCTCTTCGCGCCGCTCTCCGCGCAGCGTCGTCACGCAACGCACCCGGCCGACGCGGCTGCGGACGAGGCCCCGGAGCGAGGCGATCGAGTAGGCGAGCGTGTTACCGAGCACCCGCGACGACTCGTTGACGAGCGAGACCACGATGCCGCTCATCCCCGTGGAGAGGACGTTGACGAAGAACGCGTCGGCCCGCTGGCCGTCGCGCGTCTCGTACGAGAGGCGGCCCACGTCGAGCCGGCGCGTGTGGCCGCTCGCGATCGCGGTGCAAAAGCTGTCGAGCCGGCGGGTGAGCTTCAGCGTCTTGCAGAGATCGCTGCCGGTGCCCGCGCCGATGATCCCGAGCCGCGTGCCGGTGGCGCCCCGGTCCCTCGCCTGCATGAGGCCGTTCACCACCTCGCTGATGCTGCCGTCCCCGCCGACCGCCACGACGGTCTCGCGCCCGCCGAGCGCGGCTTCGCGCGCGAGATCGACGGCGTGGCGCGGGCGATCCGTGCGCACGATGTCGACGTCGCCGAGGATGCGGCGGATGGGCGTCAGCATCTCGTCGAAGAGCCTGCCCGTCTTTCCGCCGCTGGACCGGGGGTTCACGATGAGGAGGGGGCGCATGCGGGCACCGATGCTAGATGCCGCAGGCCGCCCAGGGCGAGGTGTTTTTGTCGCGAGCCCCGCGGCGGCGGTCACTGCTTCGTGCAGCCGCAGCCGCAGTCGTCGCTGAAGTAGCTCCAGCCAGGCTCGCACACGAAGCGGATCCGGGCGCACTCGTCATGGCTCTGCCCGACGTACTTGAGCATCGGGCTGTCGGTCCCGCAGCCAGGCGGGCTGCTCGTGCCCGGCGCGCCGCCGGCGCCGGTCGGCTCGCCCTCCGGGCCCCGCACGCTCCCCGTCTCCGCGCCCTTCGCGCTGTCGGCCGGCGGAGCTGCCACGGGCGCGCCGCTCGGGGCGCCGCGGCAACCCGCGACGAGCGAGCCGAGCAGCACGAGCAGCGATGGCGAGGAGAGGAGGTATCGAGTTGGCATGAAGGTGGCTCCAGTGGCCCAGTGGGAGAGATAGGCCCGCTCCGCGCGGCTCGGCGGTGAAGGGGCGTCGCTTACGCCCTCCCTCGGTGGAGCTCCGACCGGCGCGAGCCGACGGGGTGGGGGAGCGCGGCGTCGCTGCCCGAGCTCTCGTCGCGCGGGGCGCGCGCGGCGCCGGCCGGGAGCGCGGCGCTCTGGGCCTCCTCCTTTGCAGTCTTGGGCAGGTCCGCCCCCGCATCGCTGGCGTCCTTGGCGCCCGTGCGCTTCCCCTCAGGCGAGCGGTGCTCGATGATGGCGTTGATCTCGGCCCCGAGGAGCACCGCCAACGAGGAGATCCACATCCAGAGGAGGAGGATGATGACGCCGCCCAGCGCGCCGTAGCTCACCTCGTAGCTGCCGAACCGGCTGACATAAAAGGAGAAGCCGAGGGACGCGATGACCCAGATCACGACCGCCACGACCGACCCCGGGGTGATGAACTTGAACTTCTGCTCGACGTCGGGGAGCAAGTAATAGAGGGTTGCCAGGACCGCCATCACGATGAGCGCCGACACCGGCATGCGCAGCCAGAGGACAAGCGTCGCGAAGGGGCCGAGGTGCGCGGCGAGCGCCGGCGTGGCGACCGCAATCGCCGAGGCGACCGTCAGCAGGACGGCGCCGCCGATCGTGACCAGCAGGGCGATCCCGCGGCGCTTGAGGTAGGACCGCCTGTCCTCGACGCCATAGGCAGAGTTGAGCGCGTCCATCAGCGCGGTGACGCCGCCCGAGGCGGCCCAGACCGCGCCGAGGGCGCCGACCGTCAGGAGCGCCGGGCTCTGGCCCCCGGTGAGCGCCTGAAGGCGCTCGCCCAGGATGTTGGCCACGGCGGGCGGGGCCACCTGGTACAATTCGCCCATCAGCTGCGCGGACTCGGCAGGATCGATGACCAGGCCGGCGAGGGCGACCGCGAACAGCAGGAACGGGAAGATCGCGAGGACACCGAAGAACGCCAGCGAAGCAGCGACGGTGTCGATCTTGTCCTTGAGACATTCCTGCTTGATGTCGTTCAGGAAATCCTTCCAGGGGATCTCTCTTCCGGGCAGGTGCATGATGGACCTTCGGTGGGGCGCGTGGAGCGCTGCTGGGTTCTTCCTGGGGCGGCTCGCCCCGGAGGCGCTGTACGCTGTCATGAAAAGCAACGCGGGTGCCAGGCCTGCGGCTGCAGCTCCCCCGACAGGTCGGCGATTTTCGCGCGCGGGGCCCCGGCCGAGCGCAGAGGCGGCTCGATCCTCGCGCGTGGCGCGAATTGCCCCACACGGCAGAACGGCCACGGCCGCCGGCGGAGCGCGCGGCCGGGCGCCCTGCGCGGCCGGGCGCTCCGCCGGCGGCCTGCCGGCGCTGCGAGCTAGCTCATCGCCTTGCCGATGAACTCGTGCAGCTCCGGATCCATCCCGTGCTGGGTCCTCACCGAGGGCTCCTGCCGGTACATCGTGTTGAGCGATCGCTCGATCCCGGGGTTCTTCCCCGTGAACGCGTCGATGAGCTCCCGCATGCGCTTCACGATCTGCTGCACCGGCTCGCTCTTCGGGTCGGAGCCCTTCTGCATCTCCGCCCGCATGTCGTCGTAGATCTGCTTCCACGCCGACTCGGCCTCACGCATCTTCTCGGGGCCCATCGCGTCCGCGCGCTGCTTGAGCTCCTCGAGCTGCTCTGGGGTGTAGTATTTCTCGATCATGGTCATCACCTCGATGGTTTGAAGGAGCTGCTCCACAGAGACGTCCTCTCCCGACCGCAGGACGTGGGCCAGGCCCTCGAGCCGCGCGCAGAGCCGCTGCTCCAGCGCGATCTGCTCGCGCAGCCGCGACAGGTGGAGCTCGACGGTCTGGAGCGGAGAGAACCCCGGCTGGTCCAGGCATGCGGCGATCTGCTCCAGGCTGAAGCCGAGCTCGCGCAACGACTTGATCTGCTGGAGCCGGGCGACGTCGCCCGCCGAGTACATCCGGTGCCCCGACGCGGTGCGATGCGACGGGGCGAGCAGGCCGATCTCCTCGTAATAGTGGAGCGTGCGGACGGAGAGGCCGGTCTGCCGGGCGAGATCGCCGACTTTCAACGGTGCTGAACGCATGGCGTTACCCCTGTTTCCAGGGCGGGTGAGCACGTCCATGCCCCGGAGGCTAGGTCCTCACGTAGCGTGAGGATCAAGGGCCCGCCTTCACTTTTTTCGCTCGACCGGGGCGCTGCGCGGAGCGGCTCGGGCGGGAAAGACCTCTCCCTCGCCCCGCGCAGGGTCACCGCATGCGGAGCGTGTATCTCTCGACCGACCTGTACTGAGGTGGCCAGTCGATGTCGAAGCCCTGCTCCGCGGCGGCGTGCCGGGTCCAGTACGGGTCGTAGAGGTGCGCCCGCGCGAGCGCGCACAGGTCGGCTCTCCCGGCCGCGACGATGCTGTTCACGTCCGCGTAGCTCTGGATGTTGCCCACCGTGATCGTCGGCACGTTGGCTTCCAGCCGCACGAGCTCCGAGAGCGGCGTCTGGAACAGCCGGCCGTGCTCCGGCTTGCTGGACGGGTCCGTCTGTCCTGCCGAGACGTGGATGATGTCGGCGCCGTGCTCTCGCAGCATCGTCGAGAGCGCGATCAGATCGTCCGTCGTGAGCCCGCCCGGCGCCCAGTCGGTGGCGGAGATGCGCACGCTCATGGGCTTCTCCGCCGGCCACGCGGCCCGCACCGCGTCGAACACCTCCAGCGGGTAGCGCATCCGGTTCTCGATAGGACCGCCGTACGCGTCGTCGCGCCTGTTCGTGAGCGGCGAGATGAAGCTCGCGAGCAGGTAGCCGTGCGCGCAGTGCAGCTCGATCAGGTCGAACCCGGCCTCGTCCGCCCGCCTCGCCGCCTGCACGAAGTCCGAGGTCACCTGGTCCATGTCCCCGCGATCCATCGCCTTCGGGACCTGGCTCTCCGCCAGGTACGGGATGGCGGAGGCGCTGAGCAGCGGCCAGGCGCCGCGCTCGAGCGGCACATCCATGCCCTCCCAGAGCAGCCTCGTCGCGCCCTTGCGCCCGGCGTGGGCCAGCTGGACGCCGATCTTGGCCCGGGAGCGCGCGTGGACGAAACCGACGACGCGCCGCCACCCCTCGACGTGGCCGGGGCGATAGAGCCCCGCGCAGCCCGGCGTGATGCGCGCTTCCGCGCTGACGTCGGTCATCTCCGTGATGACGAGCCCTGCGCCTCCGAGCGCCCGGCTGCCGAGGTGGACGAGGTGCCAGTCGTCGATCTGCCCGTCCTCGGCCGAGTACTGGCACATGGGCGACACAACGACCCGGTTCTCCAGCACGAGCGATCGCAGCCGGAACGGCGTGAACATCGGCGGCGGCGGCGTCTCATCCCCGGCGAGGCGGCGCGCCCCCGCCTGCGCCTCCGCCTTGCGCGCCACGTGCGCGTCGATCTCGCGCACGAACGCCGGGTCGCGCGCCTTCAGGCCCTCGTGCGTCACCCGCAGGCTCCGCGTCAGCAGGCTGAACATGAACTCCACCGGGTCGAGCGCCATGTAGCGCTCGGTGTTCTCGAACCACAGCAGGCTCACCTGCGCGGCCCGCTGGAGCGCGAGCACCTTGGGCTTGCGCTCCGCCTCGTAGGCGGCGAGCGCCTCGGGCACGCCCCGGTGCTGCTCCAGGCTGTCGACGAGCGCGATCGCGTCCTCGAGCGCGAGCTTCGTCCCCGAGCCGATCGAGAAATGCGCCGTGTGCGCCGCGTCCCCGAGCAGCACCACGTTGCCCGCGCTCCAGCGCTCGTTGTGCACCGTGGGGAAGCTCCGCCAGACGCTCCGGTTCTTCAGCAGCCGGTGTCCCTGGAGCTTTTCGGCGAAGAGCTCCTCGAAGTACGCGATCGTCTCGTCCTCGGTGGCGCGATCGAGGCCCGCGCGCCGGAAGGTCTCTTCCCGGCATTCGACGATGAAGGTCGAGCGCTCCGGCTCGTAGCGGTACGCGTGGACCCGGAAGAGGCCGTGGCGGTTCTCCTCGAAGTAGAAGGTGAAGGCGTCGAACGGGAACGTCGTGCCGAGCCACACGAACCGGTTCGGGCGGACGTCGATGCGCGGCCCGAACCGGTCGGCGAACCGCTCGCGGATCCGGCTGTTCACCCCGTCGGCCGCGACCACGAGATCGCTCCCGGTGAGGGCCTCCTCCGGATCCGTCACCTCCTCCTCGAAGCGCAGGACGACGCCGAGCTCGCGCGCCCGGTCCCCCAGGATCGCGAGCAGCTTCTGGCGCGAGAGGCCGCTGAAGCCGTGCCCCCTCGACACGAGGACGCGCCCGCCGAAGTGCGCGTGGAGCTCGTCCCAGTGGGCGAGGCTGCTCCGGATCGCGTCGTAGCTCGGGCGATCCGCGTCGGCGAGGCCGTCGAGCGTCGCGTCCGAGAACACGACCCCGAAGCCGAAGGTGTCATCGGGCCGATTCCGCTCCACCACGACGACCTCGCGCCGGGGGTCTGCCTGCTTCGCCAGGAGGGCGAAATAGAGGCCCGCCGGCCCGCCGCCCACGCATGTGATCCTCACCGCCCTGCTCCTCTGCTCCCGCGTCTGCGCCCGCGCCGGAGCCTACACGAGAACGCCGAGGTACAGCGCCGCTCCGGTGGAAATCAAGGGTGGACAGGATCGAAGAACGGGATTTCCGGGACGCGCAAGAGCTGGTTCGCATCATCGCGCGATCGAGCGCGGCAGTCCGCGCCGTCGCTCGGCTCGCACAGGCGGCCGGCGACGCAGTTATCAGAGATGACCACCCCACCCGATCTCATGGAGACTCCGAGAGCGCCGCGAGCATGGGTGTCGAGCCCGACGGTCAGAGGGCGAATTCGGCGCGCTGGAGCAGATCGGTCCGCTTCATCTGACAATTCCCTTCATGGATTGGCATTGGGGAGCGGAAAATTGAAGGGAATGCTTCTTCCGCCCTGAATGCCTCTGCATGAGCGCCTCCGGGCGAACGACGAAGGGGTTGGTCGGCGGGCGGAAGTAGGGTAAGCCTGGATCAAAAGAGCGATCATCGGGAATATAGACCGAGCCCCGAGGTGACGCCGGGGCGCACGTACCGCTCTGCTTCAAATATTCTCCTTAGCCATGTCGCGGCTCATCGCCGGGACACGCCTCGGCATGGGCCAGGTGAATTCCACCCGAACGGCTGGTCACTCCATGAGCAAGACAGCGCCGCCCGACACCGATCGATCGGTACCGTTTCTCCGCCGTTCCATCGCGGCGGGCATGTTCGCGATGGGGCTCGTCGGCCTGACGGCGGCTGCCTGCACCGGGCAGCTCGGCGATGGCAGCCCGGGCAGCTCGGGCAGCTCTATCGACGACGACAGGCCCATCGACCCGACCACCGGGAAGCCGGCCGCGTACGACTGCAGAGAGGCCCGAACGAGCCCCGGCGTGCTGCGCCGTCTGTCCAAGGTCGAGGTCCAGCTGACCCTTCAGGACCTGTTCCAGCTCGACGAGCCGCCCGCCGTGGACAGCATCCCGGAGGACACCGGCCAGGGCGGCTTCCGGACGATAGCCGCCCTCCAGAACGTGTCGGATCAGCACCTGCGCGCCTACCTGGCGATCGCGGAGACGCTCGGGCAGGAGCTCATGGCGGACGAGGCGCGCCGGACAACGGTGCTCGGCTGCGAGCCGGAGGCCGACGATTGCCTCGAGCGCTTCGTGCAGCGCTTCGGCAAGCTGGCGTATCGAAGGCCGCTCTCGGCCGAGGAGGCGAGCGATCTGGTCGCGCGGGCGAGCGAGGTCGCGCGGGACAGGGAGGATGCGTTCCGCTTCGTCATCGAGGCGCTGCTGACCGCGCCCAGCTTCCTGTTCAGGATCGAGGTCGGCTCGGCCGGCGCGGAGACGTCGACCTTGACGCCGCTCGAGCTCGCGTCGCGGCTGTCGTTCACGCTGTGGGGCCGGTCCCCGAGCGCAGCGCTGCTCGAGCGGGCGGAGTCCGGCGAGCTCGACAGCGACGAGGGCCTCCGCGCGGTCGCGGAGGAGATGGTCGGAGACGAGCGGACGCAGGTCTTCTTCAACGCCTTCTTCAAGCAGTGGCTGACCTTCGAGCAGCTCCGCGCGCCGGTCAACCCGGACGCATCGTTCACGCCCGCGCTGCTCGAGGACATGATCGCCGAGAGCGAGCTCGTCCTCGGCGAGCACGCGTTCACCCCTGACGTCGACTTCTTCGACGCGCTCACCGCGAACCACACGTATGTCACCCCGGCGCTCGGCAAGTTCTACGGCCTCGAGGTGCCGGGGGACGGCGTGAGCCGCGTCGAGTTCCCGGCCGGCCACCACCGGGCGAACACCGGGCTGCTCACGCACGCGAGCCTCATCAGCGCCAAGAACGACGGTGATCTCATCGCCGTGCGCGGCCAGTGGCTCCGGGCGGCCTTCCTCTGCGAGAAGATCTCGATCCCCGCGGGGCTCCTCGAGCAGCTGGAGAGCGAGCTCTCCGGCCTGACCTATCTCGAGGTCCTCCAGAAGCGCAACACCCAGGAAGGGTGCGCTGGCTGTCATGCGCTCATCGATCCCATCGGCGTCGGGTTCGCCCAGTACGACAAGCTGGGGAAGTACGATGGGAGCATCGGTATCGACGAGTTCGGGCTGGAGCCGCGCCTGGAAGGCGCCGCCAACGAGTCGTTCGACTCGCTCGCTGCCCTGGCGGCGGAGCTGCGGCGGAGCCCCGATCTGGCCGCCTGCGTCGCGGAGAAGCTGTTCATCTACACCCAGGGGCGCGAGCCGGCGGCCGAGGACCGCTGCGCGATCGACGCCTCGGCGGGGAGCTTCACGCAGGACGGCAACCGGTTCCGCTCCTTCCTGACCGCCATCGTGCGCTCGCCGGAGTTCCGGCTGCGGAGGGCGCCAGAGTGATGTGCTCGCACAAGGTTCGACCGACGGAAGAGGAGTGTCGCCAGTGAAGATCTCGAGAAGAGCTCTGCTCCGCGGGGCGGGCGTCGCGGTCGCCCTGCCGTTCCTCGACGTGATGCGGCCCCAGCGCGCCAGCGCTGCACCGGCGGATCCGAAGCGCTTCGTGGCGTTCTTCGTCCCGAACGGCACGGATCCCGGGGCGTGGCACCCGAAGACGGAGGGGCCGCTCTCGGCGGAGGGGCTGCCGCCGTGCCTCGTCGACATGAACGGCTTCGACGCCGAGCGCGAGTGGCCGGCGGGAGACGCGATCTGGCGCGACGTCACCATGGTGTCCGGCGTCGACCACCAGGTGATCTGCTCCGACATCCACAGCCCGGCCATGGCGCTGTGCGCCCACACCGACGGCGGCGGGACGGCCGTCCCGCGCAAGGCCACGCTCGACCAGTACCTCGCCAACCACATCGCGGCCGAGACCCCGTTTCGCAGCCTCAACCTGTCCCCCACGGGCGACACGGCGGTCACGCAGGGCTTCATCTCGTTCAGGGACGGCGGTCAGGTCGAGGATGCCTTCCGCGATCCGGTGAAGGTGTTCGACACGCTCTTCAGCAACATGGGCAGCCCCAGCGAGGAGATGGACGACATCCGGCGGCGCCGCGCCAGCGTCCTCGACTGGGTGCGAGAGGACGCGAGGCGCCTGAACCTGCGCCTCGGCGCGGCGGACCGGGCGCGCGTGGAGCAGCACCTCGAGTCGGTGTTCGAGCTGGAGAAGCAGATCCAGTCCACGACGCAGTCGGGCTGCGCCGTCCCCGGCGCGCCCACGAAGGGGCAGAACTTGCACGGCAAGTTCAAGCAGATGATCGATCTCGGGCTCCTCGCCCTCACCTGCGACCTGACGCGGGTGCTCGTCCTGCAGTACTCGAACAGCTGGGGCCTCGACTTCGCCGGGTACGATCTGCCCGACGGCGTGGGGGACTGGAGCGATCACTTCATCTCCCACAAGCTCGGCGATCGCGACCGCGCGACCGATCTCGACGGGCTGCCGCAGGCGGAGGCGATGCGCATCGCGAACGCCCGCGTCGTCCAGACCTCGCGGTTCAAGGTGCGCCGCTTCGCCTACCTGCTCAACGCGATGAAGGCCGCCCAGACGGCGACAGGCAACCTGCTCGACGAGTCGCTCGTGCTCTACACGTCAGAGAACGGCGACGGGGACTCCCACGGTCGGACCAACATGCCCATCATGCTCGCCGGCCACGTGGGGGGGTTCCAGACAGGCCGCGCCATCAAGGCCAGCAAGCCCCCGACCGGCGCGCTCCATTGCTCCATCATCAACTACTTCGGCGTCGAGCTGTCGGAGTACGGCGACCCGGCGGGCGGGCCGATCGCCGGCCTGTGAGCCTCGCGCGCCGCGAGGCCTGCGCGTGACACCTACCAGCGCTCGACCTTCGATGGGCCCGCCTGCTCGCGGCTGCTGAGCAGCTCGCTCGCCGCGGTCGGGCAGGGGACGTGCATCCAGCCCGGGCAATGTGACGCCGTGCGGGCATGAGCGGCACAGCTCTCCGCGCGCGAGCGGCGGACGCGCCGTGCGCTCAGGCCGCGCGCGTCCGCCGGATGTGCGCGACGTGGATGCCAGAGAAGGGGGTGAGGCATGGAATCGCTGGGACGGTATTGGTGGCTGTTGGCCCTGAGGGGCGTGGTCGGGATCCTGTTCGGGATCTTGTTCTTCGTGTGGCCGATCCCATCGCTCGCCACGCTCGTGCTGCTGTTCGGCGTGTGGGCGTTGTTCGACGGCTGCGCCGCGTTCGCGTCCGCGATCAGCGGCCGCGGCGGCGTGTATTCCGTGGTCGAGGGCATCTTCGGCGTCGGGATCGCGGTGCTGACGTTCTGGCGGCCCATGATCACCGCGCTCACGCTCTACGGCGTGGTCGCTGCGTGGGCCATCGTGATGGGCATCTTCAAGATCGTCAGCGCGGTGAAGCTCCGGCACGTGATCGCCAACGAGATCTGGCTCGGGCTGAGCGGCGCCATCTTCGTGATCTTCGGCGTCATGATGGTGGCGCTCCCGGCGGCCGGCGTGCTGGCGCTCGTCTGGTTCATCGGAGCGTTCGCGATCGCCGAGGGAGCGATGCTCATCGGGCTCTCGCTGCGCCTGCGCCGCGTGCCGAGCATGGTCGCGCCGCTGCGCATGCCCTGACGCCCGGCGGGGCGCCATGGAGCGGAGCGCGCCCGTCAATCGATCTGCAGGTGGTAGTGCGCGGGCGTCGTCTCCTCGAGCACCAGGACGCCCCCAACCTCCGCGGTGCTCTCGAGGAACGCTCGCTTTTCCTTGGGCGACATGGTCCTGTTGCGCACGTCGACGGCGCCTTTGCGCAGGTGCGCGGAGACGTAGATCCCCCGGTCGATCTGGTCCTGGATCACGGCCTCCATGGCCGACACCACCTGCTCCGGCGGCTTGCGGGAGTTCGCCTGATAAGCCTTCTTGATCTCCTGGACCGCCGCCTTGTTGCGGTAGAGCTGGAGGAGGTCCTCGCCGAGCCTGAGCTTCGTGAACATCGCCCTGGCCTGGCGGTTTGCGTCGCGTGTCCCGCTCGTGATCACGAGGTGCTCGCGCGTGCGTCGCGCGTAGCCCTGGTCGATCTGCTCGATCTTCGCGGCGATCTTCGCCGGGAGCGTCACGCCCGGGAGCACCTCGTATGGCGGCGGGGCCCACGGCTCCGTGGGCACGGCCTTCCCGAGCGCCGTCAGGGGCGGCAGCTGCGCGCGCCGCTCCTCTTCCTCCGACGGCAGCTCGTCGCACTCGGGTCGGGTCGCCGGCGCGGCGGCGCGCGGCGCGGCGCTGGCTGTCCCGGCGGCGCGCGGCGCGCTCGGGGCCCGCGGCGCGGCGCTCGCCGGCGCCGCGGGGGCGCTCGCGCCGGGCGGATCGAGGCCCGGCAGGCCGATGCTGGGCAGATCGATCGACTCGAGCCGCTCCCTGCATCCAGCCGCGCAAAGCAGCGCTGCGGCGAGGGCGCGCAGGCGGCGCGGCGGCTCCAGGGAGCGTTCCTGTGCGGCTGCTCGGCGTGTCGGAGGCGTCGGCAAAGCCGGTCCAGCGTGCCATGGCGCGCGGCGCGGGCGAAAAAAACGGCGGCGCGCGACGTCCACCGACTCGACGCGCGGGGCCCCGCATCGACTACACACCTCCTCATGCCCCATGCTCCCCTGACCGGCCGTATCGCCCTCGTGACCGGCGCCGGCACCCGCCTCGGCGCCGCGACGGCCCGCGCGCTCGCGGCCGCAGGCGTCGACCTGGCCGTCCACTACGCCACGAGCGCCGCCGGCGCGGAGGTCGTCGTCGACGAGGTGCGCTCCCTCGGCCGCCGCGCCGCCGCGTTCCAGGCGGACCTCCACGACCGGGGAGCGCTCGCCGCGCTCGCCCGCGCGGTGCTCGACTGGTCGTCTGGCCGGCTCGACCTCCTGGTCCACAACGCGGCGAACTTCGATCGGGTCCCGCCGGCCGAGCTCTCCGCCGACGCGTGGGATCGCGCCATGGCGCTCAACGCGACCGCGCCGTACCTGCTCACGCTCGAGCTCGCCCCCGCGCTCCGCGCCTGCCGCGGCAGCGTCGTCGCGATGGTCTGTGTGAGCGCCGAGCGCCCCTGGAAAAATTACATTCCGTACTCCGTGTCGAAGGCCGCGCTCGCGCACCTGGTCCGCGGCCTCGCCGTGGGGCTGGCGCCGGAGGTGCGCGTGAACGGCGTCGCACCCGGGACGGTGCTGCCGCCATCCTCCTACGACGAGGCCACGCTCGCTCGCCTCCGCGAGCGCATCCCGCTCCAGCGCATCGGCGAGGCGGAAGACGTCGCCCGCGCCGTGGTGTTCCTTGCTGAAAACGACTTCATCACCGGCCAGATCCTCGCGGTCGACGGCGGCGCCTCGGTCGCGTGACGCGCCGCCTTGCCGCGCGGGTCGATCCGCCCCAGCGTGAACGGGGGCGCGCTTTGGCTTGAACGACCTCACCTGATCGACCCATAGTTCGAGCCTCATGAGCCACACGCCCGAGACCAGCGCCGCCCCCCTCCAGGCAGATCCTGCCCACAGCGCGCCCGCCGGCGGCCCGGCCGAGTCGCCCGCGGCTGCGGCTCCCGGCGCCGAGGTCAAGCCGGCGAGCCACGACTCGACGCTGCCGGAGGCGCTGATCGCGTTCATGCTGGAGCGCTGGACGCCGGCGTCCGGGGAGCTCCCGCAGGCGATCGCGCACGCGGAGGTGTTCGCTGCCCGCCGCCGCTCCCTGTCGAAGCTCTTCCCGGCGGAGACGCTCATCATCCCCACCGGGCACGAGAAGGTGCGCGCCAACGACACGCACTACCGCTTTCGCCCGGGCTCGGACTTCTTCTACCTGACGGGCAACCTCGAGCCTGACTGCGTGCTCGTGCTGCAGCCGCAGGAGGGGGGCGGGCACCGGGACATCCTCTTCGTCGAGCCGAACCCCGGGCGCAGCGACAAGACGTTCTTCACCGATCGCGCCAAGGGCGAGCTCTGGGTCGGCCCCCGCCTCGGCGTCGAGCAGAGCCGCGCGCACTTCGGCGTCGACGAGTGCCGCGGGCTCCCCGAGCTGGACGCGTACCTGAGCGGCCTCGTCGGCACCGTGACGCGCCCCCACCGCGTGCTCCGCGGCATGTCCGAGCGCGTCGACAAGCTCCTCGCCCGGCACGATCGCGACAAGCAGCTCGGCGAGGCGCTCTCGGAGATGCGCCTCCTCAAGGACGCCCTCGAGGTGCAGGAGCTCGAGGCGGTCGTCGCGTCGACGAAGCGGGGCTTCGAGGACGTCATCCGCGCGCTCCCCCGCGCGCGGAGCGAGCGAGAGGTGGAGGGCACCTTCAACCTGCGCGCCCGGGTCGAGGGCAACGACGTCGGTTACGGGACCATCGCCGCGTCGGGCCACCACGCGTGCATCCTGCACTGGACGAGGAACGACGGCGCGCTGGAGCCGGGCAAGCTCCTCCTGGTCGACGCCGGCGTCGAGGGCAACGCGCTCTACACGGCCGACATCACCAGGACCCTGCCGATCAACGGGAAGTTCTCCAGGGAGCAGCGCGAGATCTACGAGCTCGTGCTCGAGGCGCAGGAGGCGGCGATCCGCGAGGTGAAGCCGGGCAACGACTTCATGGAGCCGAACCGGGCGGCGATGCGGGTGCTCGCCCGGGGGCTCGAGCGGCTCGGCATCCTCCACGTCTCCGCCGAGGAGGCGCTCAAGGAAGACAGGCAGCTCTACCGCCGGTATTCGCTCCACAACGTCAGCCACATGCTGGGCCTCGACGTGCACGACTGCGCGCAGGCGCGGCAGCAGGTCTACAAGTTCGGCAAGCTCAAGGCGGGCATGGTGCTCACGGTCGAGCCAGGGCTTTATTTCCAGCTCGATGACGAGACCGTCCCGGCCAGGTACCGCGGTATCGGAGTGCGCATCGAGGACGATATCCTCGTCACGGAGACGGGGTATCGGAACCTGTCGAGCGATATTCCGAGGTCCGTGAGCGACGTGGAAGCGTGGATGGCGGGACTCTGGGCCACGCCGCAGTGAACTGAACGGCGGGCGGGGGAACGGCCCAGGCGAGCGAGTTGGAGGGCGTCCCCAGACGCGGGGGCCGCCGGTGGAGGGTGGAGCCGCGCGGGAGGGCGGCGGGGGTCCCCCCACAAACTCGCGCCTTTTGGGGGGCTGTTGCCACACAGGGGGGTGGGGTGGGGCCGGGGGCGACTCGCTTCGATGCGGGCCGGCGCTCGGGTTTGTGGGGCCCACCCCCGCCGCCCTCCCGCGCGGCCCCACCCTCCACCGGCGGCTCTGCCGTGGGGAGCGGTGGCGGGAGCTTGGGCGGTTGAGCTCGGCCTTGAGGGGATGCGGTGGGGCGGTGTCGGGTGTTCCAGGAAGTCCGTGGTTGAGGATGGCGGTTGATGCCTCGGGACACGGCGAGGGGCGCGAAAGGGGGGCTGGCGCACGGACGCAATGGGCGCGGCGCGAGGATGCTGGATCGATGGCTGCTCGCGGGCGGCGGCGCTACCCTGCCGATGAGGAGACCCGCATGCACACGTCTCGCCTTCTGCGTTGGCCAGGGACCGCAAATCTCCGAACCGGACGCGCGCTCGCGACGTCGCTGCTCGCCGCGGCAGCGGTGGTCGCAGCGGCGGGCGCGGCCAGGGCCGAGGATGGGACGGACGGCCAAGGCGCCGGGGCCGTCCTCGCCGCGCGCTCGCCGGGGATGCTCGAGCCTCGCCTCCCTGGGTACGTCAACCCTGCGCTGCCCGTCGACGTCGGCCCGTCGCTGCGCGGCCCGGACCTCCTGGTCGAACCGGTCGCGACCGCGGGCGAGCCGCTGCACGGCATGGCCTCCGAGCTCGACGAGACCAGCTACGACATCCCCGGGCAGATCGTCGTCGACGCGCGCGACGACCTCGACGACGCCTCGCTCGCGGACCTCGTGCGCGACTTCTCGCTGCGCGTGCTGCCGACGGCGCTCACGTCACAGACCAGGATCCAGATCGCCACGGTGGACGGGCCGGTCAGCGCGACGCTGGAGCGGCTCGCGCGCGATCCGCGCGTGGAGGCGGCGGAGCCGCTCGCCTGGGTGCGCGCCTCGTTCGTCGCGAACGACCCGCTGATGAAGGACCAGTGGCACATGGCGCGCGTGGGCGCCGAGCGCGCGTGGGACTTCGCCTCCGGCCGCGGCGTCACCGTCGCCGTCGTCGATACGGGCATCGCGTGCGAGGACCACGGGCCCTTCACCAAGGGGACCGACCTGGCCTCGACCGAGTGCGTGGAGGGATGGAACTTCGTCACCAAGACGAACCACGCGAACGACGACCAGGGGCACGGCACGCACGTCGCCGGGACGATCGCGCAATCGACCAACAACGGCCTCGGCGCCGTGGGGCTCGCGTTCCACGCGCGGCTCATGCCGGTCAAGGTGCTGAACGAGAGCGGCTGGGGCACGACCGCCGACGTGGCCGACGGCATCCGGTGGGCGGCCGAGCACGGCGCCCAGGTCATCAACCTGAGCCTCGGCGGCCCCCGCAACTCCAAGGTGCTCCAGAGCGCGATCGACGACGCGGTCGCGCGCGGCGCGGTCGTCGTCGCGGCGGCCGGCAACACCGGCGGGCGCGTGCAGTTCCCCGGCGCCTCCGATGGCGTCATCGGCGTGAGCGCCACCGACGTGAACGACAAGATCGCGCGGTTCTCCTCGCGCGGCCAGGGCGTCGACGTCGCCGCACCCGGGGTGAACGTCACCCAGCAGACCATCTGCAACCGCGGGCGCGACAAGTGCCAGAATTTCTACGCGTACAGCGGCACCTCGATGGCCGCGCCCCACGTGGCCGGCGCGGCGGCGCTGCTCGTGAGCCTCGGCGTGACGGACCCGCGCGCGGTCGAGGACGCGCTCCGCGCAGGCGCGCGCGTCGTCGACGACTCCGACGGCGGCAAGCTCCTCTACGGGGCCGGCATCCTCGACGCAGCGAGCTCGGTCGTGCGCGTGACGCAGAGCCACATCGTCGCGCGGCTGCTCGCGCTGCTGGTGCTCGCGACGTGGGTCGCGCGCCGCGCCCGCAAGAAGGACGCGACAGCCACGAGCCCGTGGCGGGCGAGCTTCCTCCTGCCGGCGCTCGCGGCAGGGCCGGGGCTGTTCTTCTTCGCGCCGTGGCTCCTGCCGCGCGTGGAGCTCGCCGTCGACGTGCTGGCCCGGCCGATCGCCGACCTCGACCTGCTGATCGGCGCCTCGGTCCACCGCTGGCTGCCGCTCGCCAACGCGCTCGTCCCGCTCGGCCTCACGGCGCTCTTCTTCGGCGTGAAGAGGCTCCGGCCGGCGATCGCGGGCTTCGCCGTCGGCACGGCGGCCTACCTCACGTCGGTCGTCCTGCTCGGCGAGGCCGCCGGTCCCTTCGGCCGGATGGCCCTCGTCGTGTGGTGCGCGGTCAACGCCGCGGCCTGCCTCTGGATCGCCCGGACGAACCTGTCCACGCGCTGAGCCGGCGCCTGCCGCGCTCGCTCCATGGCCGGCGGTGCGCCCGGCCGTCATGACCACCCTGCAAAAACGAGCTAGGATGCCGGCATGCGGTCCGGCACCTTGCTCCTACCTTTCACGCTGCTCCTCGGGGCGTGCGGCGGCTCCTCCAGCGAGACGCCGTGGCCCGCCGAGCCACGGGGCCCCGCGCTCGGTCCCACGGACGAGGCGTCGCCGGACGGGCCGGCCAACTCGAGCGCGGCCCCTCAAGGCGCGGGCGAAGGCTCGGCGGACGAGGCCGACGCCGGCCGGTGAACCGGCGGCGGAGGATGGCATGGCGGACATCCGGACGGCAGGCGCGCAGCGGAGGGCCTGGCTCTCCGCTGCGCTGCTCTCCGTCGCGCTGCTGGTCATGCCGCTCCTCGTCTGGCTGCTCCTGCCGCGCCCCAGCCCCGTGATGCCGGCCCGGCGCGAGCCGGCCGCCGCGCTGCTCCCTCCACCGCAGCCGGAGCTCACGGCGCCGCGCGAGGTCGAGGCACCACCCGCGCCGCCGGCGCCACCTGCGCCGCCGCCGCGCGAGATCACGGCCGCGAGCGTGGGGCCGGTCCGCGGCGTCGTGCTGGATCCGGAGGGGCATCCCAGCGCCGGCGCCGTGGTCAGCTGCCGCGAACCGCCGGGCAACTCTGCGAGCGCCGACGCCGAGGGGCGCTTCGAGCTGCCGGCCGAGGCCGACGGTTGTACCGCCACCGCCGCGCAGCCTCCGTACGGCGACGCCGAGCCCACGCGCGTCGCCGCGGGCCGCGATAACGTCCTTCGCCTGCTCGCCGCGGGCGCGATCGTGGGAGAGGTCGTGGATCCATCGGGCAGGCCCGTCGAGGCGTACCTCCTGGCGATCGAGTCGTTCACGCCGGCCGGGTCCGGCGCGCACGCGGGCGTGAACGGCCGCGCGCGCAAGGTGTCGGATCCGGGCGGCGCCTTCCGGTGGGACGCGCTCGCCCCGGGCCGCTACGTGCTGACGGCGAGCTCGGCCGGACGCCCGCCTGCGCGGAGCCGGGCCGTCGACGTCGAGGCGGGCCGCGCCGCCGAACGCGTGCGGATCGTGCTGCCGCAGGGCGCGACGCTGAGGGGCAGGGTCGTCGACGCCGCGTCGCGCGCGCCGGTCGTCGAGGCCCAGGTCGAGCTCGACTCCGCGACCTCGTCGGGCGCGAACGCGATCTCGCTCGCGCTCACCGACGCGAACGGCGACTACGAGCTCGAAGGGGTGCCGGCCAGCGGCCCGTTCTCGGTGCGCGTGCGCCATCAGCAGTACATGGCCAAGATCGTGTCCGGCCTCGACGCGCGCGGCGCGCAGTCGACGCGCGTCGACGTCGAGCTCCGCCAGCTGGACGACGGCGGGGCGCGCGAGGAGCTCACGGGCATCGGCGCGATGCTCTCGCTCTCCTCGGGCCGCGTGATCATCGCAGGCGTCGTCGAGGGGGGGCCTGCGGCGTCCGCCGGGCTCCTGGCGGGCGACGTCATCGCCCGCATCGACGGCCGGCCCACGACGGAGCTGGAGCTCGCCGACTGCATCCAGCGCCTCCGCGGCCCGGCGGGGACGGTCGTCACCGTCGGCGTGGAGCGGGAAGGGCGCACCCTCGACGTGACGATACGGCGCGACGTCGTGGTTCGGTGAACGGCCGCGCGCCGAGGTGCTAAGGGTCGGTCCATGTCCACGCGCCCTACCGCGCTTCCCCCGGCCGGAGCTCCGGATGTCCTCTACCTCGTCGACCTGTCGGGCTACGTCTTCCGCGCCTACCACGCGATCAGCCCGCTCTCGAGCCCGAGCGGCGAGCCGACCCACGCGACGTACGGCACCGTCGCGATGCTCACGAAGCTCGTGGACGAGCGGAAGCCCGCGTACCTGGGCGTGGCGATGGACTCCCCGGGCAAGACGTTTCGCGACGAGCTCGACCCCCGCTACAAGGCGCACCGGCCGCCGCCGCCGCCCGACCTCGGGGTGCAGATGAGCCGGTGCCGGGAGATCGTCGAGGCGTACCGCATCCCGATCTTCATCCAGGAGGGGCTCGAGGCGGACGATCTCGTCGCCGTCGCCGTCGCGCGGGCCAAGGAGCGGGGGCTGCGCGTCGTCATCGCGTCGAGCGACAAGGATCTGATGCAGCTCGTCGACGGCGAGCAGGTGATGCTCTGGGACGCGATGCGCGACAAGGTCTACGGGAACCCCGAGGTCGTCGCGAAGTTCGGGGTGCCGCCGGAGCAGGTGCGCGACCTGCTCGCGCTCGTCGGCGACACCTCGGACAACGTCCCTGGCGTCCCCGGCGTGGGCTTGAAGACGGCCGCCGAGCTGCTCGCGCAGTTCGGCTCGCTCTCGGCGATCTACGAGCGCATCGGCGAGGTCAAGAAGCCTCGCATCCGGGAGTCGCTCCAGCAGAACGAGGCCGACGCGCGCCTCTCGCAGAAGCTCGTGACGCTCGACGGCGGCGCGCCCGTGTCGCTCGACCTCGAGACGCTGCGCTACGGCGGCGCGGACACCGGCAGGCTCCGCGAGCTCTTCACCGAGCTCGGCTTCTCGCGCTTCCTGAAGGCGGTCCGCGCGCCCGAGCCGACCGCGCGCGCGGCGACCTACCGGGTCCTGACGACGCGCGAGGAGCTCGAGGGCTTCGCCAGGTCGGCGCGCGCGTCCGGCCGCCTCGCCCTCGACGTGCTCGCGACGAGCCGCGAGCCGATGAGCGCCCACGTCTGCGGCGTCGCGCTCGCCTGCGAGCCGGGGCAAGCCGTGTACGTCCCGCTTGGCCACCGCTACCTCGGCGCGCCGGCCCAGCTCTCGATGAGCGACATCGACGCGGTGATGGGCCCGCTGCTCGCCGACCCCGAGCTCCCGAAGGTCGGCCACGACGTCAAGTTCTGCGAGGTGATCCTCCTGCGGCACCGCATCGGGCTCGTGGGCGTCTCCTTCGACACGATGCTGGCGAGCTACCTGCTCGATCCCGAGGGGAAGAACCAGCTCCACGAGCTCGCCGAGCGCGAGCTCGGCGCCAAGATGCAGACCCTCGACGAGGTGGCCCCGAAGCGCCGCGGTCAGGCGCAGCGCGCCCTCGACGAGATCGAGCTCGGCGAGGCGTCGAGCTACGGGGCCGCGTTCGCCGACGTCGCGCTCTCGCTCACCGATCGGCTGCGCCCTCGGCTCCGCGCCGAGAAGCTCGAGGACCTGCTCGTGCAGATCGAGCTGCCCCTCTCCGCCGTGCTCGCGGAGATGGAGCTCACGGGCGTCCTCGTCGACCCGCAGGCGCTCGCGCAGCTCGGCGCGCAGATGACGACCGAGCTCGCCGCGCTGGAGCAGAAGGCGCGCGAGATCGTGGGGCACGACATCAACCTGGCGTCGCCGAAGCAGCTCGAGGCGGTCCTGTTCGACGAGCTCAAGCTGCGCTCCCAGCGCAAGACGAAGACCGGCCGCTCGACCGACGCCGACGTGCTCGAGGCGCTCTCGGAGGAGCACCCGTTCCCCGGGGTGGTCCTCGAGCACCGCGCCATCGCCAAGCTCAAGGGCACGTACGTCGACGCGCTGCCGCGCCTCGTGCACCCGGGCACGGGCCGGATCCACACGCGCTGGGGCCAGGCCGTGGCCGCGACCGGGCGGCTCTCGTCGCAGGACCCGAACCTGCAGAACATCCCGATCCGCACGGAGCTCGGCCGGATGATCCGGCGCGCGTTCGTCGCGCCGCCCGGGAGCGTGATCGTGAGCGCCGACTACTCCCAGATCGAGCTGCGCGTCCTCGCGCACCTCTCGAAGGACCCGGTGCTCGTCGACGCCTTCCGCACCGGGCAGGACGTGCACGTGCGCACGGCCATGGAGATCTTCGGCGTGGATCAGGCAGGGGTCACCGCCGAGATGCGCCGCCGGAGCAAGACGATCAACTTCGGCGTGATCTACGGCATGGGCGAGTCGGCGCTCGCCAAGCGGCTCGACATCTCGCGGGCGGAGGCGGCGCGCTTCATCGACGCCTACTTCGCGCGCTACCGCGGCGTGCACGAGTTCATGGAGGGGACGATGGCCGAGGCGAAGCGCTCCGAGTCGGTGCGGACGCTGCTCGGCCGGCGCCGCTTGCTCCCGGATCTGCGCAGCAGCGACCGCATGCGCCGCGCTCAGGCGGAGCGCATCGCCCAGAACACCCCGATCCAGGGGACGGCGGCGGATCTCCTGAAGCTCGCGATGGTGCGCGTCCCGCGCCCCGTCGTCCCCGGCGCGCGCATGGTGCTCACGGTGCACGACGAGCTCGCGTTCGAGGTGCCGGCCGCGGCCGTGGACGAGGCCAAGGCGAAGGTGCGGGAGGCCATGGAGTCGGTCTTCCCGCTCGACGTCCCGCTCGTCGTCGACGTAGGTCACGGACCCACCTGGGCCGACGCTCATTGAAGGGGCGGGCACCCGCTGCGGATACGGGCCCATCTCGGCGTTTTCGGTGCTCAGCGTACCGGAGTACGCTTCCGCGCCGAAAACGCCGATCTGGACCCGTCTCCTGTGCGGGTGCCCGCCGCTGGCGTCATGGGTTGGGAGAGGGACGGAGAAGAGACGCGCTCTCTGTGGCTGTGACGGTGGCGGCGGAACGGCAGCGAAGGTCTACGGCAACGGGGGCGTACGGCGTTCCGGGGAGACAAAACGACGACGCCCGCTTCACCTTGCGGTGAGCGGGACGTACGTGCGGAAGGGTTGTTCTCAGCTCGCGGCGGTCTTGGCAGCGACGCTCGCCTTGTGAAGGGCGAGGGCGAGGCGGCTCTTCACGCGCGACGCGCGCTTGGCGGGGATCGTCCCCTTCGACGCGGCGCGATCGAGCGCGCTCACCGCGGCGGTCACCGGCGCGGCGGACTCTTGCGACACGCCCTTCAGCGCGGTGCGCGCCTTCTTGACGGTCGTGCGGAGCTCCGACTTGATGGCGCGATTGCGCGCCGTCCTCGTGATGCGCTGGCGGTTGCGCTTGTCGGCGGATGCGTGATTGGCCATGAGAAAAGCTCTCCTACTTCTTCGCCTGCGCCTCGGCGGGCGTGGCAGCGCGCAGGGCGTCCGGCGCGTTCTGGTCGTAACCCGCCGGATGGATCGGGAACGCGGGGGTGCCGTGTGCGCGCTCGAAGCGCTTGCGGCGGGTGCCCGCCGTGCGCGCCTTGCGCCGGCGGATGCGCTGGGTTTGCTGAGTCGCGGAAACCATGGGGGCGCGCATTCTACCCACGGGGGGGGCTGTGTCAACCCGGAGGTTTGCTGTCCTCCGCGAGGCGCCCCTGGCTAGGGTCGGATCGTCGCGCTGACCGAGAAAAACGGCTTGGAGAAAGGACCCACGTTGGCGCCCTTGAGCGCGGACTGCACGCAGCTCGACTGGCCGTTCGACGCCGCCCACCCGCTGACGCTGACCTTGCTCACCTGGCCTGTCGACGAGAACGTGATCTGCGCGCGCGACACGTCGTCCGCGCCCGCGACGCACGCCTTGGCGCTGCCCATGACCGAGCCGAGCGCGGCCTGGACCGAGCCCTGCGACGGCTGTTCGGGGATGTTCTGCTGCCGGAGCGGACCCGACGCCGGCACCGGCGCCTCCGAGACGACCGAGGGCTGTCGCTCCGCGTTGTCGCCCACGGCCGCCTGCATGGCCGAGGGGAGGTCCCCCGGCTTGCCAGCCGCCGCCGGCGCAGCCGCCATCTTTCCCTGCTCGGGCTTCGGCGACACGGCAGGCGTGGCCGGCGCCTCGACGGCCGCCGGCGCAGGAGCGCCGCCGCCAGCCGGGGCGGCTGGCGCCTTGGGCGCCGCGGCGAGCTTCTCCTCCGCTTGCACGGGCTGCTCGACCACGGCGCGCTGCTCCGGCGCCGCGGCGACCGGAGCAGCCGGCTCCACCCGCGTGTCGCCGCGCGGCGCGGCGGGCGCCGCGACGGTGGTCGGCGCGGGCGCTGCAGTCGCCGCGATCTCCTGCTGCGGCGGCGCCGTCGTCTTCACCATGACGGTGACCGCCGCGGCCAGCCCCAGGGCCGCCACGGCCGCGCCGGCGATCATCCCGCCGGATCGCTTCTTCGCTGGAGCCGAGGCCACGGGCGCGGACGGGGCGCGGCGCGCCGCCACCGGCATCACCGCTGCCGCCTTCGTATCCCCGAACCGATCCGCCGCGCCGTGCTGCGCCGTTTCGGAGGCCTCCACCTCCGAGGGCGCCGACGCGTTGAGCCGGTTCAGATCGATGACCCCGGAGTCCTCGGGCACCCCCTCCGCCGGCCGCAGGGACGGCGACGACGCGCGGGCGCCGCCGGAGAGCGAGCCGCGCCCCGGCAGCGGGGACACACGCCCTGGCGGCGCCGAGCTGCGTCCCGAAGCCGGCAGCGGCGTCGAGAGCGCAGAGCCGCTCATCGCGGGCATACCGCTCGCGCGACCCGGCGCCTGGCTGACCCGCTCGGCGATCTCCTTCAGCGACTGGCGTCTTTTCTCCGGCGGCCGCGACAAGGTGCCGCCCGACAGGCTCTCAGGCTTCGAGGCCCTGGCTGCTTGTGATCCGTCCCCCATGGTGCTGCGTTCTCCTGATGCGCGTTCTTCGCGCGAAGGGTCCTCCGTCTGCTCCTCGCCTGGCGCTGCGGTGAGGTCGGGGGGGGCGAGGAGGTCGGCTGCCGCCGCGGTGTCCTCCGAGCGCCGGGAGATGGCGGCCTCGACGATGTGAGCGGCCCGCGTCTCCCACGCCTCCTCGTCGTTCGTCGAGGGCGCGGGGGCAGGCCAATCGTTGAGCATCCCGTCGAGGTCGAGCTTGTCGGTGACGTTCATTCGGCGTCCCCTCCGAAACCGCGCTCCGCGAGGTATGCGCGGAGCTTGCGGCGCGCCTCGTGGACGCGCCAGGCGACTGTTCCTTCCGGACAACCCAGGATCCTGGAGGCGTCCTCGTGGGGCACGCCGTCGATGCAGACGAGGATGAGCGTCGTGCGCAGCGTGTCCGAGAGCGCGTCGATGCCGTCGCAGAGCGCGGCCGCGAGCTCGCGCCGCTGGGTCGACGCGGCCGGATCGCCGCCGTGGCTCGGGCGCGTCTCGAGCAGCAGCGCCTCGATCCGCGGATCGTCCGCGGGGGTCGAGTTCTTGCTCGGCTTGCGGGCCCGGATCATGTTGAGCGAGAGGTTCACGGCGATCCGGTAGAGCCAGGTGAATGGTTCGCTCCGGCCGTCGAACCGGTCGAGCGCCTGGTAGGCCCGGACGAAGGTCTCCTGCGTCACGTCCTCTGCCTCCGCGCCCGAGCGGACAAGGTGGAACGCCAGCCGGAAGATGCGCTTCTGATATCGACGAACCAGCACCCCGAACGCCTGGGCATCTCCGCTCCGGGCTTGATCGACGAGCTCACGATCGGTGGGTTTGGCCATCCTAGCCGCCTCGGGGTGCGAGTTGTCTCCCGCGCACGGACGACAGCGCAGCCGCGGACACCTCCTCGCGACGGCCCCCGACCGTCTCGGCGAGAGAAGCCCCTCGCGGCGAGCCCCGCTTCGCGAACGCGAAGCCGGGCGATGAGGAGGCAAGTTCCACGTTCAGGCGCGCGAAGATAGCCGAACACTCCTCTTAGGACAAACCATGCGCCCGGAGCTTGGGCGCCGTGATGACCTCGTCGACTGGCGGGCGATATGCCCGCGCTGGCGCATCGAAAAACCTGCGCGGCGCCGCGCAGGCGTGTGAACGAGCGCGGCCGTCGCCGGCGCACCGCGCCGCCGCCCGTACCGCTGCTATGGTCGGCGGATGCAACGCTTCTCGAGCTGGATGCGCACCCTGGGGCTCATCGCTGCGGCCTTCGCAGGAGGGGCGGCGACTTCCCACCTCGCGGGCGCGAGCACACAGGCGCAGAGCCCCTACGCCCCGCTCGAGCAGCTCGCGCGCGTGCTCGTGCTCGTGGAGAACAACTACGTCGAGCCGGCGCAGCGCAGCAAGATCCTCGACGGCGCCATCAAGGGGATGGTCGCGGAGCTCGACCCGCACTCGGCGTACATGAACTCCTCGGAGTTCGCCCAGTTCCAGGAAGAGACGGGGGGGACGTTCGGCGGCGTCGGCATCGAGGTCGACGCCAAGGACGACAACATCACCGTCATCGCGCCGATCGAGGGCTCGCCGGCGGCGCGGGCGGGCATCCGCTCCGGCGATCAGATCCTCGCGATCGACGGCCGCCCCGTCCGCGGCGAGCGCCTCGACAAGCTCGTGAAGATCATGCGCGGGGCGCCCGGCTCCCGGGTGAAGCTCACGATCCGCCGGCAGGGCGTGCCTGAGCCCCTCTCGTTCGACCTCACGCGGGAGCAGATCCACGTCACGAGCATCGCGGCGAAGCGCCTCGACCGGGACATCGCGTACGTCCGCGTGAAGCAGTTCCAGGACGGCACCCACGAAGAGATGCTCCGCGCCGCGGCGAAGCTGCGCGCCGCATCGAAGGCGCCGCTGGCCGGCGTCATCCTGGACCTGCGCAACAACCCGGGAGGCCTCGTCAACGAGGCGGAGGCCGTGGCCGACGAGCTCCTCTCCTCGGGGACGATCTACTCGACGCGCCAGCGCAACCAGGTCGTCGACGAGGCGAAGGCGCACGACGGCGGCGCGTTCGCCTCGCTGCCCATCGTCGCGCTCGTGAACGAGTACTCGGCGAGCGCCGCCGAGCTCGTCGCGGGCGCCCTGCAGGACAGCGGGCGCGCCGTGCTCGTCGGCGCGAGGACCTTCGGCAAGGGATCGGTGCAGACCATCTACGAGCTGCCCGGCGGCGCCGGGGTGAGGCTCACGACGATGCGCTACTACACGCCGAACGGGCGCTCGATCCAGGCCCAGGGCATCCGGCCGGATGTCGTCATCGAGAGCGCGGCGCAGCAGGTCCCGGCCGCGATCCTCCGCGAGCAGGATCTCGAGGGACACCTCCCCGCCGAAGGGGCGATCGGCGACCGTTCGCCGAGGGCCGTGCTCGTGGAGAAGCGCGCCGAGGCGGCCGCGGCGGCCGGCCCCGAGGGCGACATGCCCTCCGATCCCACCCGCGGGAGCGACTTCGCGCTCGCCGTCGGGTACCAGCAGCTCCTCCGCGCCATCCCGGCGATCCGCCAGCGCTGAGGATCGCGCGTCGAGCGACCTGCGCCGGGCGCCGCTCGACGCGCGTCAGGCCTCGGCGCCGGCGCGGAGCCCGGTCGTCACCGCGTCGAGCACGGTGCGCGCCCTCCCCGCGATGGTCGCCCCGGCCGCCAGGATCCCGGGCGCGGCGCGGACGCCCTCGCACCGCACCCCCACCGCCTCCAGCGCGCCGAGGCGCTCGCCGCGGGGCCACGCGACGACGTCGAGCTCCGGGCCTTGCATGGAGCTCACCACGCCGAACGCGCCGCGATCGTCGCCCATCGTGACGGGCGCCGCGATCGAGAGCGCGAACGGCGCGGCGCCGCGCGCCGGGAAATCGGCGCCGGCGCCGCTCTCGGGCGGCGTGTACGCGATCCCGCCGCCGGCGAGGCCGCCGATCGCCAGGACCACCCCGTCCGCCGCGAGCGGCACGTCCTCCCCCTCGACGTGGATCGTGACGCCTTCGTCGGGCGCCCCCGGTCCCGGGTGCCCGCCGCCCACCGCGCGCACGCGGCCGTGGCGCTGAGCCGCCCCGATCGCCGCGAGCAGCGCGTCGCGCGCCGCCTCGAAGCGCAGCCCCGCCGGCGAGCCGGCGCCCATCAGCGCCTCGCCCACCGGGACGCCGAGGCGCGCCGCGAGCGCCTCGGCCCGCGGAGCGCTCGCGCCGAGCCACGGGCCGAGCAGGATCGCCCCCGCGCCGCCCGCGCCCTCGAGCGCCTGGCGGAGCCGATCGAGGAGCCAGGAGAGCCGCGCCGGGTCGTCGTGCCGGGCCGCGAGATCGCCGTCGGCGATGTGCCGCTCGTCGTCGAAGCGCAGGACCGGCGCGTCGACCGGCAGGAAGCGGAGCCCCCGCGCCCGGGCGAACGGCTCGTCCGTGAGCGCCTCCGCGAGCGCGTCCGCGTCCCACGCGCCGCGCGCCGCGCGCGGGACGAGGACGCGCGTGCGGCGGAGCGGGCCGAGGTCGAGCAGCGCGCGATCCCTGCCGCGGGCGGGGCGGATCCGCCCCGCGATGGTCGCGAGGCGCACGCCCGCCGCCTGCGGCAGCTCCCACAGGCCGAGCTCCGCCGCGAACTGCCTCGCCGCCGGCGCGAGATCGCTCGCGGGCAGGTCGCTGCCGAGCAGCCGCGACGCCCGCTCGATCTGCTCCCACGGCACGTCGTCCACCGCGCCGCCCGCGAGCGCCGTCTCGCCGACGCCCGCGGAGATCACCGCGACCCGGGCCCCGCGCCGCCGCGCGCTCCACGCGGCGGCGAGCCCGGCGACGCCGGCGCCGATCACGAGGATCGATCGCGCCACGCCCTCTCCTCCGGCTCCCGCGCGGCGCGCTGCGAGCGACGATCGGCGTCCTCGCAAGCCGCCGCCGCCTCGTCGTCCGCGGGCGCGCCGAGCTCCGACCGGACGCTGGCGATCGCGAGGGCCTCCTGCCGCGCCTGCTCCGGGCCGAGCGCGACCGCGCGGGTCACCGCCTGCCGCGAGAGGAACGCCGCCGCCTGCCGCATCCCGTCGCGCGGCGGGAGCGAGAGCTCCTGCGCCACGATCTGCCCGCACCGCGCCGCGCAGCGCATGCCCCCGCACGCGCCCAGGCCGAGGCGCGTTCGGCGCGCGACGTCGGCGACGCTCCGGGCGAGCTCGTGCCGGAGGACATAACGCACCTCGGCCTCGATCACGGGCTCGCAGGGGCACACCGTCGCGGCCTCGCGCGGCCGCTGCCGCACGCGCTCCTCGATCCGGAGCGCGCGCGAGCCGTGCCGGTACACGAGCCGCCGGGCGGCCACCGCGTCGATCTCCATCCGCCGCGAGAGCGCGAGCGCGTCCACCGCGCGATCGCCGCCGGGCAGCGCGGTCGTGTGCGTCACGCAGCGGGCGCCGAGGTCGAAGCGCCGCGAGAGGACATCGGTCATCTCCTCGGCGAAGAGCCGGAAGCTGGCCAGCTTGCCGCCGATCATCGAGTAGAGGCCCGGCGCGCCGTGCGCCGCGTGATCGACGATCTGGTGCTCGCGCGAGAGGGCGTCCTCGGTGGGCCCGAACGCGTAGAGCGTGGGCCGCACGCCCGCGAACGTGCCGATCGCGCGCGCCTCGTGGATCTGCGGGAACACGCGGGCGATGCCCTGGACCAGGTACCTGACCTCCTCGCTCGTCGCGCGGACCTGATCGAGATCGCCGTAGAAGTCGTCGTCGGTCGTGCCGATGACGCTCATGTTCTCCCACGGCTCGAGGAAGATCTGACGGCCGTCGATCGTCCTCGCCATGATCGCGTAATTGGTGAGGCGCCGGTCGAACACGACGTGCACGCCCTTGCCGGGCCGCACGCGCGAGCTCGCGGCGGGGAGGCCGGCGAGGGACGATGTGATCGGCGACCACGCGCCCGTCGCGTTCACGACCGTGCTCGTGCGGAGCCGCCCGCCTTCCCCCGTCGTGCGGTCCCGGTAACGGACGGCGACGACCTCGCCGGTGTCCTCGCGGCGCTCGATCCGCTCGACCGTGTGCCCCACGTAGACCTTGGCCCCGCGCTCGATCGCGTCGACCGCGTTGGCGACGCAGAGCCGCGCGCCGTCGATCCCCCACTCGTCGAAGCTGAAGCCGCCGACCAGGTCACCGTGCAACCCCGGCTCGAGCCGGCGGAGCTCGTCGGGCGAGAGGCGCGCGTGCGGCTTGCCGCGCTTGAGCGGCTGGTAGTTGTCGTACGCCTCGAAGAAGGCGTCCGCGAGCGGGTAGAGGAGGCGCCCGTGCCGCGCGTTCTCGAACGGGACGAGGAAGGGGATCCGGAAGAGCAAGTGCGGCGCGATCGCCTGGATGTGGCCCGAGTCGCGGCACGATTTCTCTGTCACCTGCGGATCGCTGGTCAGGTACCTGAGCCCGCCGTGGATCATGCCGCTCGAGTTGCCGCTCGCGCCGAACGCGAGATCGTTGCGCTCGAAGAGGGCGACCCTCAGGCCCCGCTGCGAAGCGTCCCGCGCGACCCCCACGCCGTTCACGCCGCCGCCGATGACCACGACGTCGACGTCGGTGTCCGCGCGGCGAGCCGGTCTTGCGGCGCTCGAGAGGAGGATCGTCACCTGCGGCGTATAGCATGCCAGAATTTTTCCACGAGCGGGCCCGGCCTCGCGCGCGGCGCTGCGAATGGTGCGCGAAGGCTGGCGGAGCCGGCCGTCAGCCGCGGACCCGGATGGCCCAGGTCAGCTTCGCGAGGCTGCGCAGCACGTTCGGGACGCGGCGGGTGAGGTTGATCGAGGGGCGCCGCTTCTCCAGCACGCGGACGGGGATCTCCTCGATCCGCAGGCCAGCGCGGTAAGCGCGGATGACGAGCTCGCTGGCGAAGACGTCCTTGTCCACGACGCAGTCGCGCGTGACCCCGAGGAGCGGCTCGCGCAGGAACGCCTTGAGCCCGTGCGTGTCCGTCCCACGGAAGCCGAGCGTGGCGCGGAGGAGCCCGTTGTACACCTGGCTCGCCGCGTGCCGCGCCCACGGGCGATCGTCGCGCGCCCCCTGGATGAGCTTGGACCCGATCACCATGTCGACGCCGCCTGTCCGCAGCATCGCGATGGCGCGGCGGTGGAAATCCACGTCGCAGAGGTCGATTTCGTCACAGAGCACGAAGCGCCCGCGCGCCCGCTCGATGCCCGCGCGGAGCGCGGCCCCGTAGTTCGGCTCGCCGATCGAGAAGTGCCGCACCTCCGGGTACTTGCGCTCGAGCTCGCCGGCGATGCCGAGGGTCCCGTCGTACGAGCCGTTCTCGGCGAGCACGAGCTCCCAGCGCCAGCCGAACGGCGAGAGCCGCTCGCGCAGATCCACGACGGCGGCGTGGAGGATCGCCTCCTCGTTGTAAACGGGGATGACGATGGAGATCTCCGGCGATCCGCCTGCATCCTCGCGATCAGGCTCGGCTGTGCTCACGGCGCGCCTCCGAGGAGCGCCTGCGCGCGGTGCGCCGCGTCGCGCCCGAAGTGGAGCGCGTCCTCCATCGAGGAGTAGTTCCAGCCGCCGTAGCGTCCGCACGAGAGGACGCGCTGGCCCTCGAGGAACGGCCGCACCGCCTCGAGCGAGCCGAAGTAGCTGTGATCGAACACGACGTACGCGTGATCGATGCGGCGCAGGCGGGCGAAGCGGATGGCGCTCGGGGCGGGGATGAGGCCCATCTCGACGAGGCCGTCGGCGACGCGGGGGAGCAGCGCCGCGAGATCGGGCTCGGCGCGATCGGCGAGCTCGACGTAGAGGCCGGCCTTGCCTGGCGGGGCCATGGCGGCGGAGAAGTGGGAGTAGCAGCCCACGCGGTAGAACGGGTACTTCGCCTCCGGGACGTACACCCAGTGCAGCGGCTGCCCGCACGGGGTGTCGAGCGCCACATCGAGGTAGTAGAGGTGCGTGCAGCGCAGCCGGGAAGCCGCCTCGACGACGGCGCGAGGCGCGTCCGAGAGGAGCCTCACGAGCGCGGGCAGCGGCGCGGACGAGACGAGCACGTCGTACCGGACGATCTCGTCGTCGAACACGAGCTCGCGCGCGCGCCAGTCGATCGACCTGGGAGAGCGGCTGAGCTCGAGCGCAGGCGTTCCCGCGTCCCGCGGCCGCTGCTCGGCGAGCGCTCGCGCGAGCCCGTGCGTCAGCTGCCCGATGCCGAGCCGCGGGTAGAGGAACCTCGCGTTGTAGCCGAGCTCCCGGTCGTTCAGCCCGACCGCCCCGGCGAGCACGTCCTCCAGCTTCGGTATCGGGACGAAGCGGGAGCACCAGTCGGCGGTGATCTCGCTCGGGTGCACGCCCCAGAGGCGGCTGTTGTAGGGGATCATGAAGTGGCGGCTGATCCCCTCGCCGAAGTGCGCCAGACAGAACTCCTCGAAGTTCCTTGGCTGAGGTCTGTCCTTGGCGAAGTGCGCCTCGATGAAGCCGCGGAGGCAGTCGTAGGCCACCGCGGGCGGCAGGCCGAAGGTGTTCGCCTGGAACGGATAGCGGGTGTACGTGCCGTTCGACCAGATCATCGAACGTCGCTCGATCTCGAGCGGGTCGGGGCCCAGCCAGCTCAGCGCGAGCTCCCGGGTCGCGGGGTCGCGCAGGTGGAGGAGGTGCCCTGTTCGGTCGAAGCGGAAGCCGGCGTCCTCGAGCGTGATCGCGTGGCCGCCCGGGCGCGGCAGGCGCTCGAATACCCGGTGCGGCACGCCGGCCCGTCCCAGGTGGTACGCCGCTGCCATGCCCGTCAGGCCGGCGCCGAGGATCGCGACGGGAACGCTGGAGATCATGGGTCGGGTCATCGCTCGCGGCCCGGCCGCGGCCGCGAAGACACCATCTCCCTGGTGCGTCGTCAAGGCACGCTGCCGTCCAGGCGCTCCTCGGCTCATGCTGGATTTCCTGCCTTCGACGTAATTTGACGTAAGCCGCGCGGAGCTCCGCGCGCGCTGGCAAAGACCGCCGTTGGCGCCTCCGCCCAGAGCGACTAGGTGTGGAGAGGTCCCAGCGCGCGCCGCGCGTCCCGGGGCGTCCGAGGTGCAGATGCCGATCCCCCGCCGGAAGTCCGTTCAAGTCACCGGGAGGACCCTCTACCTGACCGAGGACCCGGCGCTCCTGAAGCAGCAGCTGGCGGGCGGCGAGCTTCGCTTCGATCCCGAGCAGCACGCGCTGATCGACAACATCTCGACCGACGAGCTCACGCCGGGATGGGTCTGTTACTACTACGACGAGACGCTCGCCCGTTACTGCCTGGTCGGGCTGCGCGGCGGGCACATCGAGCGCGACGCCATCAAGAACGGCGGCTTCGGCGTCATCGTCAGCGGGCGCTCGAAGGGGTGCGGCAGCTCGCGCGAGACGGCGCCGTACTCGGAGCGCGAGGCGGGGATCCAGATCGTCGTCGCGAGGAGCATCGAGAAGATCTACGGCCAGAACTGCCAGAACATCGGGCTGCTCACGACGACCGATTTCTCGCTCCTCGACCGGATCGCGCGGGGCGACGAGATCCCGATCGGCGAGTTCACCCGCGGGCTCGACCCGATCAGCGCCGATGTCGTCGAGTACGGTGGCCTCTTCGCCTACAACAAGGCGCGGATGGCCGGCGAGGTCTCGCCGCCCACCCTGGCCACGCCGCCGCGGCCGATGACGCTGTGCGAGAAGATCATCGCGGCGCACGCGATCGTGGACGCCCGGGCAGGGAAGATCGGCGTCCCCGCGGTGAAGCCTGGAGACGCGCTCTTCGCCCGCATCGACGTGCGCTTCTCGCACGAATACGTCACACCGATGGCCGAGTCGCTCTTCCGGGCGGGCGTCGGGCCGGACGCGGTCGTGACCGAGCCGGAGAGCGTCTTCGCCTTCCGGGATCACCTGACGTTCCTCGATCGCGTGATGCCGGAGGCGCACCTCAGGCTCGGCTTGCGGGAGCAGGCGGCCTCGCTCGCGACGGTGCAGCAGGCCTTCACCGAGCGGCACGGGATCAAGCTGTACGGCGAGGTCGAGCGCGACGGCAGGACCGTGGGCTCGGAGGCCATCTGCCACAACAAGGTGATCGAGGAGCTCGCGCTGCCAGGGCAGATCGTGGCGGGGACCGACTCGCACACCTGCATGGCGGGGGCGCTCGGGTGCTTCGCGTTCGGCGTCGGCTCGACGGACATGGCGAACGCGTGGCTCACGCGCGACGTCCGCGTCGCGGTGCCGCAGTCGGTGCGCTTCAACCTGACCGGGCGGCTCGGGCCGGGGGTCACGGCGAAGGACGTGATGCTGTTCCTGCTCTCGCGGCCGTTCTGGAAGACGGGCCAGGGCATCGGCAAGGTGCTCGAGTTCGCGGGCGATGGCGTCCGCGCGATGGGGCTCGACGAGCGGGCGACGCTCACCAACATGGCGGTCGAGGCGGGCGGCTTCACGGGGATCATCGAGGCCGACGAGGAGATCGTGCGCTACCTCGTCGAGCAGCGCGGGCTCGCCGCGGAGGACGTGCGCGCGCGCATCGTGCGCGCGGATCCCGGCGCGGAGTACATGGCGACGTTCGACGTCGATCTCGCGTCGGTCGAGCCGATGGTCGCGACCCCGGGCGATCCGAGGAACGGCGTGCCGCTGCGGTCGCTCGATGAGGCCGCCGGCGGTCCGGTGAAGATCGACATCGCGTACGGAGGCTCGTGCACGGGCGGCAAGAAGGCCGACATGGACATGTACGCGTCCGTGCTGCGCCAGGCGGTCGAGCGGGGCAAGCGCGTCGCTGACGGCGTGCACCTCTACATCCAGTTCGGATCGCAGGACATCCGCCGCTACGCCGAGGCCAAGGGCTACCTCGAGATCTTCGAGAAAGCCGGCGCCGAGCTCGTCGACCCCTCCTGCGGCGCGTGCATCAAGGCCGGTCCCGGTGTATCCGACCGCAAGGAACAGGTCACGGTCTCGGCCATCAACCGGAACTTCCCGGGGCGAAGCGGGCCCGGCCAGGTCTACCTGGCCAGTCCCCTCATCGTCGCGGCGAGCGCGATTGCGGGGAAGATCGCATTCCCGGAATCATGACGCAGAGCGCCTATCGCGGCAATACACACATAGTGGCCGCAATCGGCATCATGGAAAAACGAATGCTTTCCACGGAAGTGCACCGTACGCTAAGGTGCTCTTCTGTGGCGGATCGGGAGGAGCCCCAAGAGCGTATGACCGACAAGGACACGCTGGCGAAAAACAACGAAGCCTCGAAGACGGACAAGCGGAAGCAGAGCCTCTACTTTCCGGAGTCGATGCTGCAGGAAATCAAGGAGGAAGCGGCGCGGCTCGATCGCTCGCTTTCTTGGGTTGTGCAGCGCGCGTGGAAGCTGGCGCGGATAGACATCAAAAAGCTTCCGAGTGTCAATGACGTGGCTGACGACGAGGACAGCGGCGACTAACATCGCCGCGAGCCTCGCGTAAAGCCGCGTCGCTCGGGGATCGATGGGTCGAGAGCTTTTCGCCGCCGGGAAGGACGGTACGCGGATTTACGTCCGCTACCGGGAAGGTCCCGGCGGCAGCGGAAGCTTGGCCAGCGGGGTCGGGGCGGGCTCGGGACGCCTCACCGCGGTGCTCTGTGACGGCATCGCGTGCGACGGCTTCATCTGGAAGTACCTCTGGGACGACCTGGCCCGTACGGTCAACGTCGCCCACTGGAACTATCGCGGCCACGGTCGCAGCAGCTTGCCTGGTGATCCGCAGGCGGTCGAGCTGCGCGATCACGCCAGCGATCTGGCTGCGGTGCGCGCGTCGATCGGCGATGGCCCCGTCGTGCTCTTCGGGCACTCGATGGGCTGCCAGGTCGTCCTGGAGCACCTGCGGACCCACCGCGAGGGGGTGCGCGGGCTCGTGCTGATCTGCGGCTCGTCCGGCAGGATCACGCACCATTTCAAGGGCACGGACGTGCTCGCGCAGCTCCTGCCGCGGCTGATCGAGCAGGTCGACGCGTACCCGCACATCGCGCGCGCGATCTGGAGTCGCGTGCCCGCGCCGATGGCGCTGCGGATCGCGCTGCTCACGCGGGAGGTCGACGCGAGCGCGGTCACGCCGGCGGATCTGCTGCCGTACATGCGGCACATGGTCGACATCGATTTCTCGATGTTCCTCCACATGCTGCGCAGCGCCGGCGAGCACTCGACGCTCGATCTTCTCCCGCAGATCGACGTGCCCGCGCTCGTGATCGCGGGCGATCGCGACACGTTCACCCCGCCTCGGCTCGCAGAGGAGATGGCGGCGGCGCTGCCGCGCGGAGAGCTGATGATGGTGAACGGCGGCACGCACGTCGTCCCGCTGGAGCGCAAGAAGATGGTCATCGAGCGCGTGGAGCAGTTCCTCCTGGAGCGCGTCATCGGCGGCGCGTCGCTCGGGGCGAGCGCGCGGGCGTCAGGCTCGCAGGCTGCGACGGATGACGGGCGCTCGCGGTCGCTGGCCGAGGAGGCGTCGTCGCAGCGTCTAGCCGAGGGCGGGTCCTCGCCGGACCATCCGCGCGGGCTCGCGAAGGACGGATGAGCCGGTGCGCGCGCTACCTGCGCGCCCCCGGATCGGCGCGCGGACCGCTGCGGCGCCTCGGCGGCGTGGGGGCGCCGCGCATGCTCGTCGCGGCGGCGCTGCTCGCGGTCTCGTGCGCGCGACCGTCGTCCGAGCGCAGCGACGGGTCCGTCGGCGCGATCGCTGCGCTCGTCGACGAGGAGAGCGCGCCTGCGATCGGCGCGCCCACGGCGCGCTCGCCGGCCGATGCGCGCCCGCCAGCCGATGCGCGCTCGCCGGCCGAGCAGCGCTCGCCTCCCGCGTCGAGCGCCTGGGCCGCGGGGGAAGCGCGCGTCGCGCGCGCCCTCCAGCGCTCTCCCCTGCGCGCGCTGCGGCTCACGGGCAAGGTGGCCGACGGCCGGTTCGAGGCGACGCTCTCGCTGGCCGCACCCGCGGAAGGAGCGGCCCCGCGCGAGGTGAAGGTGAAGCTCGCGCCGGCGCAGAAGAAGGCCCCGCTCGCGTTCCGGCGCCCGCTCGCGTTCTACCGCATGGCGAGGGCGCTCGGCGCGCATGTCGTGCCCGCGGCAGCGGCGCGACGCATCGGCATCGGCGAGCTCGCGGCGCTCCTCGGCCGAGAGCCGAACGCACGCAAGCTGCTGCGTCGCCTCGCCGTCATGAACGACGGGACGGTCGACGCGCTGGTCCTCGCGCCCGCTCCCGGTCCGCCCGGCCCGCGCTGGCTCTCGCCTCGCCGGCGGCCCGTACGCTTCGACGACGCGCCCGAGCTCGACGTGTGGGCGCGCTGGGCTCGGTCGCCGTCGCCTGTCCGCGGCGAGCGCGCGGTCATCCTCCGCGACTACCTGGAGGTGCTGGTGCTCGATTACCTGGCGGGCAACGGGCTCCGGAAGGAGATCGTCATCGACGTGCACGCGGGAGCGCTCAGCCTGGAGGCCAACGCGAGCGCCTTCCCGCTGCACGTGAAGGCGCACGAGCTCGATCGGCAGCTCGAGCGCCTCGTGGAAGCGGTGCGGTTCCCCCGGGCCCTCCGCGATGCGCTCGCGCGCTTCGGCCCCGAGGAGGCCGCCGCGGCGCTGCGCCCCGGCGGCATCGAGGAGGAGCTGGTGCCGCCGCGCGCGCTCGTCGAGCTCGAGGAGCGGAGGCAAGCGCTGCTCAGCCTGATCGCGGCGAAGCTCGCCGACCGGGGAGAGGACGCCGTCCTCAGCCTCTAGCGCCCCTCGCCTTCGTCGCTTGCCCCTGCGAGGGGGCTTCCAGCGCGCCGCATCTTGATCTCCGGCGGCGGCAGGGCGATCACGTCACCCGTGATCGACGTGGAGACCCTGCAGCGCTGGACGGACGAGATCGGCTACAGCGCCGAGCTGACGAAGCCGTCGACCCTGCGCATCCGTCCGCGCGAGGAAGGGGTCGTCGAGCTCCCTCCGTTCTACGTCCAGTGCACCGAGAACTGGGTCGTGCTCTCGATGTTCGGCGTGCTCGATCTGCTCGACGCGCGATGCGACGCCCAGGGCGGCGCTGCGATGCCGACCCTGGCCGAGGACACCGGCCAGGTGCTCGGCTTGCTCCGTCATCTGCTCGAGGCCAACCGCGACATGCGCGTCGCCAAGTTCGCCCTCGATGATCGGAACGAGATCCTGCTGTGCGCCGAGCTGCCCACCGAGTCGCTCGACCGCTCGGAGTTCGTCGACGCGGTCGAGCGGATCATCGAATACGGCACGACCTACCAGCACACCCTGCTTGGCGCCGACACCTGAGGCGCCGGGGCGCGTCGATGTCCGGTCCGCGCCGCGGCGGGGTCACTTCTGCGTGATCACCACGCGGTTGTCGTCCCGGTAGGTGATGTTGCCGGACTCGCCGCGGCAGTCCCAGCAGGTCGCCCACGCGAGCCGTCGCCGCACGTAGCCGTTGAACCCGAGCGCGAGCGGCCCCGGATCGTCCTTGAGCAGCAGCGACGACGCGATGCGGTAGCGGTCTCCAGGGAGCTTCAGGAACGCGACGATGAACGCGTCGTCGTCGGCCTTTCCCGTCACGACGAGCACCTCCTCGCCCGGGACCGGGTTCCAGAGCAGCGGAGACGTCGTGAGCGTGGTGTTCGGGGGCGGGCCCGCCTCGGGCTGGCTCGCCGGAGCGCCGCTCGGCGAGAGCCGCGTCCGGCCCCGGCTGAGCACGGCGTTCGCGTCGTCGGGCTCCTTGAAGAAGGAGATCTGCCCGCCGAGGTCGCGCAGCTGCGGCACCGACGCGAGCAGCTCTGCGACCTGCTGCGGCCCGATCTCCGCGCGCCGGAACGTCTGCTGCCACTGCGGCGACGGGATCGACGCCGCGTTCGGCGCCCCGTGGCAGCACCGGAAGCCGATGTCGTCGCCCGTCACCGCCGGATCGACCGCCGCGCGGCGCGCGCACCGGTGATCCACGGCGCTCGCGCTCGCCGTGGCCCCGCGCACGGCGGCGGCCTTGGGCTGGAGGTTCTCGATCGGCGCGATGTCGCTCGCGGTCCACTCGCGCAGCGCAGCGCCCATCCCGACGACGCCGAACCCGGATGCGCACGACGCGGGCGCCTTGGCGCACGCCGGGTCCCACGCCGCGCCGCCCGCGTAGGGCGTCCCCTCGGGGCCCTTGCAGGCGCGCTCCCACTCGAGCTCGGTGCACAGCCTCCCGCCGGCCTGCTGGCAGAGCTCCGAGGCGCGCGCCCGCGTCACCCCGGTGAGCGGAGCCTGCGCAGGATCGTTCGGGTACAGGGCGCGATCGACGGTGAAGCCGCCCAGCTCGACGTCGAGCAACGCCGGCTCGAGCGTCGGATCGCGCCCCTTGTCCCCGGGCGTGCTGCCCGCGACGAGCTTTCCAGCAGGGATCTCGATCCGCGCGGGCCCGGCCGCCGCGGCGCCGGCCCGCGGCGTCGCGCTCGCGGCGGGCGACTCGTTCTCGGCCGCCTCGAGCACCTTCCCCTGGGGCGCGGGCGCCTGGGGGGCGCCTCCGTCCGCGCGCTTCTCCCCGGGCTCTCGCTGCTCGGCGCGGCTGCAGCCGGCCCCTCCGGCGATGCCGGCGGCCAGCAGGATCAGGGCAACGGCAGGCGTCCTCGTCGGCACGGTTCCTCGTGAGCGCCTCGCCTTATGTCGCAGGACCCCTCGCCCGTCAAAGTGCCCGCGCTATGCTGGCCGGGATGGGGCAGGGCGTGAGCGGCGCACCGGATCCGATGGCCTCGCAGATGGCGCAGCTCCTCGCTGGCAGCGATCTCGACGAGCTGCGCGAGGTCGTGAGGCGGTGGGTCGCCGAGGCGCCGACCGAGGGTGTGCGCCGTCACTACCAGGAGCTCGGCGGCCGCCTCGTCGACCTCAAGGCGGCGCTCGCCGAGAACCCCGTGCAACCCACGATCGCGGAGCTCGAGCAGGCGCTCACGATGATGCTCCGGCTCGCCGCGTCGAGCCCGAGGACGTGAGCCCCAGGTGATGCTCGCCGATTTCTCTCCGTGGTTCCTGCGCGCCTTCGGGCTCTGCTTCGGCCTGCTCTGGGGCAGCTTCCTCAACGTCGTCATCCATCGCGTCCCGCGCGAGCTCAGCGTCGTCCGTCCGGGCTCGTGCTGCCCGGCGTGCGGCGCGCCGATCCGCGCCTACGACAACATCCCCGTCCTCAGCTACCTGCTGCTGCGCGGCCGCGCTCGCTGCTGCGGTGCGCCCGTGTCACCTCGGTATCCCCTGGTGGAGGCGGCGGGCGGTTTGCTCTCGCTCGCGATCATCGAGGTCATCCTCCTCCGGCTCCCCGGGACGACGCCGGCCCTCCACGCGCTCGCCACGTACACCGCCGACCTGGCGCTCGCGCTCGGGCTGCTCGCGGCGACGTTCATCGACCTCGAGCACATGTTCATCCCCGACTCGATCACCATCGGCGGCGCGGTGCTCGGCGTCGCGACCGCGTCGCTGCGGTCGATGGGCTTCGTCGACGCCCTCGTCGGCGCGGCGGTCGGCTTCGGCATCGTCTGGCTCCCGTTCGTCGTGATCTACCCGCGGATCCGCGGCGGCCGCGTCGGCATGGGCCTCGGCGACGCCAAGCTCCTCATGCTGGCGGGCGCGTGGTTCGGCTGGGGGGGCGCCCTGTTCGTGCTCGGCGCCGGCGCCATCCAGGGATCGATCATGGCGATCGCCATGCTGCTCCTGCGCGGGAGCATCGAGGAGCCCGAGGCGGTGCGCCTCGAGCGGGAGCAGATCCGCGTCGAGCTCGCGGCCATGTCCCCCGAGGAGCGGGCCGCCGCCGAGGAAGAGCTTGCGCAAGATCCGCTCGCGGAGGAGCCTCGCGAAGGGTTCGGCCAGGCCCGCATCGCGTTCGGCCCGTTCCTCGCGCTCGCGACGCTGGAGTGCCTGCTCGTCGGCCGCGACGTCCTGGACGCGTATCTCTCCTGGATCGACGCAGGATGAACGCCGCTCTGCGCCGCGCGCTCGGGATCTCGCTCGCGTCGCTCCTCGTGCTCGCGGGCTGCGGCAGCTCGCTCCCGCTGCCTCCGACCGGCCCGCACCTGCCGAGCGAGGCGACGGTGGTCGTGCCGTACCCTCCGCCGCCTGCGCGGGTCGAGATCATCTCGCCGTCCGAGCGGCCGGGCGACGTGTGGATCGACGGCGAGTGGCAGTGGCGGAGCCGCCGCTGGGCGTGGCAGCAGGGACGATGGGAGCCCGTCCCGCCGGGCGCGTACTTCGCGCCTGCCACCACCGTGCGCCGCGCAGACGGATCCCTGGTGTGGTTCGCCGGCGTGTGGCACCTCCCCGGCAAGAAGTGATCGACACCGCGTCCGAGCGATGGGAATTCACCCCGTGCCGAGGTGCCCGCCGCCCGATCGGCATCGGCGAGCCAGCTCGGCGTGCCATCCCCTGCACGGATCGATGAGCCTTGCCCCATGATGCTTGCCTGGTCGTTCGCAGCGCGCACACCCGACGAAATCGCCCGACTCCTCCGCGCCCTCGGCAAGCACCGGTACGTGCGCGAGGTCGATCATCGGCTCCACTGGTCCGTCGATCACGCCCTGGCCGAGCTGCCGGAGTTCGCGCCGCACGCGTCGGCCTTCCAAGCGCGCCTCCGGAAGGAGCGCGCGCTCGATCTCGGCTCGCGCGACCCTTCGCTGTGGCGCGAGGCGAAGACCGAGGACGTGATCGCGGCCCTCACGGCGTTCTGGACGCCGGATGACGCGGCGCTGCGCTACCGGAGCCGCCTGATCGAGGCGCTCGCGCGGACGGGCCTCCCCGAGGCCACGCACGCCCCCTTCGCGTCGGCCCCGAACGAGCCCCCGCACCCGGAGCTCGTGATGCTCGACTGGGAGCTCTACCCCGTCGACGAGCTCGACGCCGACCGGCACGCCGGCGCGCTGGCCGCCATGGAAGAGGCCGAGGAGGCGGTCAACGCGTCGGCGCCGATCTACAACGAAGGGCCCGTCGTGGCGGCGCCGGAGCTCTGCGAGGGAGCGCCCAACGGGGTGCTCGCGGACGATTTCCTCGTGTGGTCGGACGGGCCTTACAGCTACTCCGACTACGTGTTCCGCGGCGTCGCCAAGGCGGCGAAGCTCGTCGAGCCGCCGATCGGTTACCAGGATCTGTAACGGCCGCCCGCGGGCCCCGCGCGTCAGTAGGGATCGGGCTTCGGCGGCGGGACGATGGGATCCGCCTCGGCGGGGGGCTTGACGATCTTCGGGGTCGCCGTGGCCGCGGGGGCCGGCCCTCGCTGCGCGTGGGAGAGCGTCACCTCGAGCTCGATGTCCCGGTCGAACACGAGCATCCGTCGTTGCGCGGCGTGGCCTGGCGCGGAGACCTCGATCCGGTGCGCCGCGCCGTCCTTGATGAGCTTGCCGTCGAACGGGTTCGAGGGGAGCTCCACCCCGTCGACGAAGATCTTCGCGCTGGCGGGGCTCGCCTTGATCGATGCGCGGAGGAGCGACGCGTCGGTCTGCTCGCGTGGAGCGCTGCTCGCGGCGGATGGCGGGGAGGGCTCCGGCGCGGGCAGCGCGCTCTGGGCCGGCGGCGGGGCCACGCGGAGGCTCTGCGGGACCGGATCGCGCAGCTTCAGGTACAGCGTCGCGGCGCCGACCAGCGCGATGACCGCTGCGAACGCGACGAGCGGCAACCGGGAGCGCCGCGGCGCCGGCGCGGGCTGAACGGCCGTGGCCGGCTCGGTCCGCACGACGGCGTGGAGCGTCGCCTGCGGGGGGCTCGAGCGGTGGAGGGCGCGCGTGGGCGCCGACGGCGACGAGCCCGTGGTCGCGCCCTCCTCCTGCGCGGGAGGATCCGAGTCGAGCGGCTCGCGCCCTGGCAGCGACGGCAGCCTCGGCGCGCGGCCGGCGAGCCCCGCGCTCCCCGCCTCCGCGCCGTGCTCCTGCAGCTGCTTGAGCTGGCGATCGATGATCGCCCGGATCTCGGACCGCTCGCCGGTGAACAGCTCGCGCATGAGCGCGCCGAGCTGCTCGGCTGTCACCTGCTCTTCCAGGCGTTCCGTGTAGCGAGCGAGCTCCGCGCGAAAGGCGGCGGCCGTCGAATAGCGCTGGTCGGGCGAGTGCGCGAGCGCCTTGGCGCAGATGCGCGCGAGCTCGACGGGCACCTCGGGGCGCGCGGACCGCAGGTCCGGGATGTCCCGCATCAGGCGCGAGATGATCTGCGGATCCGACAGCCCACGCCAGAGGCGGCGGCCGGCGAGCATCTCCCAGAGGATGACGCCGGCCGAGAAGACGTCCGCGCGCCGATCGATCTGGGAAGAGTGCGAGAACGCCTGCTCCGGCGCCATGTACGCGACCTTGCCCTTCATCGTGCCGGTCTGCGTCTCGACGAGGCGGTGCGCGGCGAGCGCGATCCCGAAGTCGACGATCTTCACCTGCCCGTCGTAGGTGACGAAGATGTTGTGGGGGCTGATGTCGCGGTGAACGACGTTGAGCGGCGTCCCGTCGTAGTCGACGAGCTCGTGGGCGTAGTGGAGGCCGGCCAGCACCTCGCTGAGGATCCAGAACTGGATGGCGAACGGGATCGCCCGGGCTTGCTCTCGCGCGCGGGAGATCACCCGGCTCAGCGGCTGCCCGTCGAGGTACTCCATGGCGATGAAGTACTCGCCGTCCGCGAGGCCGACCTCGTTGGTCTGCACCACGTTGCGGTGGTTCAGGCGGGCGGCGAGGCGGGCCTCGTCGAGCAGCATGTCCCGGAACTCGGGCTCGTCGGCGATGTTGGGCCGGAGGCGCTTGATGACCTGCAGCTTGCTGAAGCCCGCCGGCCCCACCGCGACCGCCAGGTGCACGTCCGCCATGCCCCCGTGCCCGAGCGTCGCGATGAACCGGTATTTTCCGAAGCTCCGCGCGTGCCGATCCGAGGGCGACGCCTGCGCGTCCGGCGGCGCGTCCCGGCCGACCGTGGTCGTGGCGTCGCGATCCGGGCGCCGCACCTGGACGGTGGGCGGGGGCTCGGGCGCGGGGACGAGCCCCTGCCTGGAGACCAGGGTCCCGCCGTCGATCGCTGCCCGCACGCGCTCCGGCGGGCCCGAGGCGGCGAGCTCGTTGCTGCGGGCGGAGTCCGCCGCCCAGTCAGCCTCCTCGATCGTCCCTTTGCGCTCGCCCACCGCCGAATGGTCCTGATCCAAAGACGTGCAGTCAAGCTGACGACAGCGCGGGCCAGCGTTTGCGCGGCAGCGGGCGGAGGACGAGCGGCTCGCCCGTGACGGCGAGCCGGCGTCCCGCCCGTAACCGCAGCGAGGACCGCCGCGCGCTCGGCCTGCTCCAGCGCGCGATCCGCCGAGCGTGCGCTCGGAGCGCCGCCGGACAGAAGCGCCCGGCGGGAACGTTTCACGCTCAGAACGCCGCGGCGTCTGCTGCTACTGTGCGGGACGCCACGCCCCCAGGCGGTCCCGGACCCCGGGCGGGTGCAGGAAAATTCGCCTGTGATTGCGCACGTTTGCCCCTGAACGAGGTAGCCCGATGCCCTGTGACTCGATACCGCGGCGCCTGCTAGGCCAGGCGAAGGCGCGTCCCGAGGCTCCTGCCCACTACGTCAAGGAGGGGGGCTTCTGGAGGATGACCAGCTTCCGGGAGTACGCGGGCGAGGCGCGGCGCGCCGGCAAGGCGCTCCTCGCGCTCGGCCTCGAGCCCGGCGCCACGGTCAGCCTCCTCGGCTTCAACCGGCCCGAGTGGGTGGTGCTCCACGTGGCTTGCATGGCGATCGGAGGCGCTCCCGCGGGCATCTACACGACGTGCTCGCCCGAGGAGGTGCGCCACGTCGTGCGCCATGCGGGGTCGCAGGTGGTGCTGGTCGAGGACAGGGCCCAGCTGGAGAAGGTGCTGAGCCAGTGGAATCGGCTGCCGCGGCTCTCGTGGGTGGTGCTGATGCGGGGCGCGGAGCCCGCGGGCGATCCGCGGATCCTGGCCTGGGATGAGTTCCTCGCGCGGGGCGACCGCGTCTCGGACGCGCTGCTCGAGCAGCGGCTCGACGCGCTCGAGCCGAACGGCCTCGCGACGCTGCTCTACACCTCCGGGACGGTGGGGCCGCCGAAGGGCGTCATGCTGAGCCATGAGAACCTCACGCGCTCGGCGGACATGGCGGCGCGCCTCATCCCGTGCTCGTCCCGGGACATCGCGCTCTCCTACCTGCCTCTTTCGCACGTCGCCGAGCAGATGTTCACGATCCACATCCCGGCCTCGGTCGGCGCGGCCGTGTACTTCGCCGAGTCGATGGCGGCGCTCGCCGACAACCTCAAGGAGGTGCGGCCTACCGCCTTCTTCGGGGTCCCGCGCGTCTGGGAGAAGCTGAGGGACGGGATCGACGCGAAGCTCTCCGGCGCGAGGGGGTTGCAGAAAATCATGCTCGATCAGGCGAGGCGCGTCGGGCTCCAGCACAGCGAGCTCCGCGCCCGAGGCGAGCAGCCGGGGCCGCTGCTCGCGCTGCAGCACCGCGCCTTCGACACGCTGGTCTACGCGAAGGTGAAGGCGGCCGTGGGGCTCGGCCGGGCGCACGCGTTCAGCAGCGGCGCGGCCCCCATCGCGAAGGAGGTCCTCGATTTCTTCGCGTCGCTCGACATCCTGATCACCGAGGTCTACGGCCAGTCCGAGGTGACCGGCGCGACGAGCTACAACCTGCCGGGCAGGACGAAGCTCGGCTCCGTGGGGCCGTCGGTGCCAGGCATGGACGTGAAGATCGCGGACGACGGCGAGATCCTCGTGAAGGGGCCGACCGTGTTCCTCGGCTACTACAAGGATCCCGAGGCGACCGCGCAGGCCCTGGTCGACGGCTGGCTCCATTCGGGGGATCTCGGCCGATTCGACGAGGAAGGGTTCCTCCACATCACCGGGCGGAAGAAGGAGATCCTCATCACGGCCGGCGGAAAGAACATCTCGCCCAAGAACATCGAGGAGGCGCTCAAGCGCCACGACCTCATCGCCGAGGCGGTGGTCGTCGGCGATGGGCGCAAGTTCCTCACGGCCCTGCTCGTGCTGGCCCCCGACGCGGTGAAGCGCCTCTCGGCCGAGCGCGGGCTCGGCCGCGAGCTCTCGCACGCGTCGCCCGAGATCAGGGAGGCCGTGCAGCGGGCCGTCGACGAGGTGAACGGCGAGCTCGCGCAGGTCGAGACGATCAAGAAGTTCTCGATCCTGCCGCGCGGCTTCACCATCGAGGACGGCGAGCTGACGCCGACGCTCAAGATCAAGCGGCGCAATGTGAGCCAGAATTTTGCGCGCGAGATCGAGGCGATGTACGCCGAGTAATTCATGCGCAACGAGCCTGCTACAGCCGTCTCCTTCGACTTCGGCCAGACCCTGGTGGAGCTCGACACGGGGCTGCTCTCCGCCCGCCTCGCCGAGCGGGGGATCGCCGCGCCTCGGGAGCGGCTGGACGGGGCGGTGGACGAGGGCTGGCGCGCGTACAACGAGGCGATCCAGCGCGGGCTCGGCGGCCACCCGTGGAAGATCATGATGCGCCGCCTGCTCGAGGCGGGCGGCGTCGAGGCCAGCGCGCTCGACGCGGCGGTCGACTGGCTCTGGACGGAGCAGCCCCGGAAGAACCTCTGGCGCCGGCCGATCGCGGGGATGATCGACGTCGTGATCGAGCTCCGGCAGGCCGGCGTGCCGGTCGCGGTGCTGTCGAACTCGGAGGGCCGGCTCGAGGAGCTGATCGAAGAGCTCGGCTGGTCGGCGCACTTCGTGGCGGTGGCGGACTCGGGGCGGCTCGGGTTCGAGAAGCCGGGCAGGGAGATCTTCGCATGGACGGCCGAGCGCCTCGGTGCGCCGCTCGCCGCGGTGGTCCACGTCGGCGATTCCTTCGCCGCCGACGTCGGCGGCGCCCTCGCGGCAGGGATGCGGGCCGTCTGGTTCAAGGGGGACCCGACGCGGGCTGCGGAGGTGTCCCAGGCCGAGCGGGTGGCGGTGTGCGACGGCGCGGAGACGCTGCGCCGCGCGCTCCGGGCGTTCGGCGTCCGCTTCTAGCGCGTGCGCTGCGCCGCGCGCCGTCGTGCGGTCAGCGATCTCCATGAGCCCGTCACCTGGCGAGCGCGGCCCGCAAGCGCGGCGCTCGCGCGCGAGGTCGCGAGGTCCACACGCGCGTCGCGCGCTCGCCCTTCCGTCCGTGAGCACGAACGTCCCGGAAGGCGCTCCGCCCCGCGCTCGTCGCGCGCGCTTCTCCGCTGGCTCTCCTCGTCCTGCTGCCCCGCGCCGGTGGGTCGGTCTCCGGATCGTGCAGCCGATGCACGTCGCGCGGTGGTTCGGGCATTGCTGGAGACCGGTTCACGATGATCGCCAACGATGCAGACATCGAACAAGAGTCCGGACGCCGGGAGCGGCGAGCGAACATTCCCGCCGCCGTCCCTCGCCTCTTCGGCGAGGTCCGCCGCGCGGACGAGCGGCTCGTCTCGCTCGTGCAAGAGCGCCCTGTGGCCACGCTCCTCGCGGTGGCCGCCGTGGGCTACCTGATCGGGCGGGTCGTTACACGGTTGAGTTGAGGAGGTCATCATGACGGCACGCGAGGTCGAGGTCGAACGGGAGCGCGACGCGCGAGAGGTGGTGAACGACGCGCTCAGCCGGCTCGACGCGGCGGAGGTCACGCGGGCGGTCTCGGCGTTCGCGCGGGACAACCCGCACGTGGCGATCGCAGCGGCGGCTGGGCTGGGGTTCCTGCTCGGCGGGGGCCTGACGCCGCGCGTGCTCAGCAGGCTCGGGTCGCTCGCGACGCGCAGCTACGTCAAGAGCGCGCTGGCCCAGGCGGTCGAGCTCGTCCTCGATGAGCAGACGCGGTCCCAGAGCCATCCCGGCTCGTCGCCGTGATCCAGCAGGCACCTGCTGCGCGTTACCTTGGTTGAAGGTGGGGTCGTTTGAACCGCCAAGGACGCCAAGATTGTTGAGGTTTTTCTAGGCGCCCTTGGCGGATTGGCGGTTTCACCACAGGCGCGTCCCGGCCGCGTCCGCACGTGGATCGCGGCTCGATCGTTGCTCGTTCGCAAGATCGCTGGGCCACGCCACGCCGGGCGCAGGGTCCTCCTTCAGGTCCTGCGGCTGCAGGTCTTGCGGATGCGGCGACCGCCGCTCTCGCTCAGCACCTCTTCAACGCTGCGGGAAACGTCGGGCAAGCACCGCACGGAGAGCAACGCGCCGCCGCCGGCGCTGCCGTCGTCGAGCCGGCGCGCCTCGTACTCGGGCAGGCGCGCGCCGAGGACGGCGCCGAGCAGGGTGCCGGCAGCGCCAGCGGCGCCCGCTCCCGCGAGGCACGCGACGATGGGCCCCGCCAGGAACGCGTCGAGCCGCGGAATGATCAGCGCGCCTCCTGCCATGATCGCCGCGAGCGTGCCCCCGACGAGCCCTCCGATCACAGCGCCCAGGGCGGCCCCTTCGGACGCCTTGCTGTGGATCGTGAGCTCGATCTCGTCCAGACGGGAGTGCTGCCTGGGCACCATGCTGATGTCCTCGGCCGCGACGCCCAAGGCGAGGAGGCGGCCAAGTGCGCCCGCGGCTTCCGTGCGACCTGGGAAGAATGCAGTGAGCGTCCGGTAATACATCATTCGACGAGTGCCCCTGTGCCGCGGTTCGCGAGGTGTCTCGTTCAATCCATCTGCTCTCGGAAAAGCATCGCTTGTGCCGCTCCGGCTGCGCAGATGTCGCTCGGCTGCTGGAGCACATCCCGGGAAATGATGGAAGGCGCCGCTCCGCGCGTGGGCGGTGCGGCGCCTTCGCGCCCCCCTGGAGCTCGCTCAGCGGGCGCCGAGCTCGTTGGAGTACGAGCCGGTGCTCTCCTGGAGCTTCTCCTGGATCTGGTCCTGGGTCCGCTGCGCAGCGCCCAGGGCGCGCTCCTTGGCCCTCTCCGCGCGCTCGCGCAGCCGGCTCGTGCTGTCGCGCAGCCGGCGGCGAGCCTCGTCACCTGACGTCGGCGCGACCAGGACGCCAACCCCGACGCCCATGGCGACGCCGAGGCCGAGCCCGACCGACAGGGGAACGATCCAATCGAGTGAGCTCCTTCTCCTGTAGGGGAACATGTCGGCCATGTAATTGACGAGATCGTTTGCCTTCATTGTGGCTCCGTCGGTTCGTATCGCGTGGGGGCGCGTAACGCGTATCCCTCAGCGTGGATTCACGTGGCTGGAACAGTGACCGGCGGGACGTGAGGCAGCGCGCATGCCAAGGGCATATTGCGCACGGAGGGGGCAGGGCAGGGGGCTGCCCTGCCCCGAGGAGCGATCGCGGCGGAGGAGCGCCGCGGCGTTACCGGCAGAAGCCGTCGATGCAGATCTTGCCTTCGCTGCAGGGCGTCTCGGGATCGCAGTCGCCGCCGAGGTTGTCGCTCGACCCGCAGACCTGGTGCTCGCCGGAGAACGTCGCCACCGTCCTGCACTCGCTCAGCGAGGGCGGCTGGTTGTCGCAGGCGTTCGGGTTCGGCTGGTCGCACGAGATGTAGCAGCTGTGATGCAGACAGATCGACCCCGGCGCGCAGACGTCCTGCGCTCCATCCTCGCCGCACACGAAGTTGCTCGACTGATTCGGGATGCAGCCGTTCTCGACCCAGACGTCGCCCTCGGGGCAGGCGGCGCCGTCGCTCCTCGGAACACAGGCGCCGTCGACGCAGACGGCGGAGGGGCCGCCGCAGTCGTCGGTGATGACGCAGGGCTGCGCAGGGCGGGAGCAGATGCCGAGGGTGGCGTCGCAACGGTAGCTGCTGGGGCAGTCCGCGTCCTCGCTGCAGGCGGGCGTGCATTTGCCCTCGACGCACTTGTTGTTGACCGGACACTGCGTCTGATCGAAGCACTGGTCCTGAGGCGCGGTGCAGATGCCGCTGACGCAGAGGTAGTCCGCGCCGAGGCGGGCGCAGTCGGCGTCGGCGCCGCACGCGGCCGGGGTCGCCGGCACGCAGGTCGCATCGGCCTCGTCGCCCTCGCAGACATAGCCGTGGATGCAGCCGAGCGGCTCGCCGCTCGGAAGGACCTGATCGCAGCTGCCGGGCTGACACGTGCCATCCGGCGCGCAGGTCTCGCCATCGGCGCAGTCGTCCGGGTTGCCGCAGTACACGACGCCGCCGGGGGCCCCGCCGCTGCCCCCCTCCCCGGAGGAGCCGCTCGCGACGCAGGCGGCGGTGTGGTCGTCGGCGATGACGCACTCGAAGCCCCGGCTACACCCCCAGGTCGTGCAGTCGCCGATGTGGCATTTGTTGTCTTCGCCACAGGTCTCGTTGATCCAGCAGTCGGCTGGCCCGTCACAGCCGCTCGGGATGCCAGGCGTGCAGTCCTCGACGACTGCATCACAGAAGGGGCTGTCGGCGTCGTCGTCGTAGATGGGGCAACCCGCGAGGAGGGGCGCCAGCACGCTCGCGAGACCCAGCAGAGTAAGTCGCTTCATTCACCGTCTCCCGAAAGCATTCGGCCGCCCGGCGTCGAGGAGCCGCGCCCTCGCGCGTGACGGTCGCGACCGGACGAGCGTAGCAAGCGACATGCCCCACACAAGCCTGGCAAGTCGCGGCGCATTTCGGTCGATCGCGCGCTCGCCGTGAAGCCGCGTTCACGTTGGCATGTGGCCCGCGTGTGGCGAGGCGAGGCGCGGCCCGGCCCCGATGTGCCGTGCCTCGCGGAGGTCACGCGGCGGCGGCCGCGACATCGGGGGGCGGGGGGACGCAGGGGAGGGGGAACCGCAGGGGAGGGGGGACCGCAGGGGACCGCGAACCCTGAACCGCGCAGGAAAGCGGAGGACGGCGCGGCGCGGCGCGACGCTTTGGGGCGCACAGGGGAACCCGTGCTACCGTTCCGCCGAGTTCCGGGCGGCTACCTCCGAACGAGGAACCCCGGCAGGCTCGCGCCTGGGGGGCCAGCCGTTTGCGAGGACACGGGGACCGGTCGAGCAGATGGATGTCACCTGCGAGCGTTGCAGCACCGAGTACGAGTTCGACGACGCGCTCGTGTCGGAGCGCGGCACGACGGTCAAGTGCACGAACTGCGGCTTCCAGTTCAAGGTCCGCCGCACCGACGGCGCGCTCCCCGAGAAGTGGGTGGTGCGCACGCTCGGCGGCCGGGAGCTCGAGTTCAAGATGCTCCGGGAGCTCCAGGCGGCGATCACCCAGGGCCAGATCACCCGCGACGACGTGATCTCGCGCGGCAACGCGAGGCCGCGGCGGCTCGGGTCGATCGCGGAGCTGGAGCCGTTCTTCAAGGGGCCGGGCAGCATCGTGATGGCCGGGACCGCGCTGGGCATCGGCGGGCCCTCGCCGTTCCCTGGCCGCTCGAGGTCGCTGACGCCTCCAGGGCTCGGCGGTCCGGCGCCGGCGCAGACCGAGGGCTCGGTCGCGATCCCGCTCCCGCGGGCGGAGAGCGACGCGGACGCCGCCCCCGAGTCCATCCACGACGCAGAGACGGTCGTTCGGGACGTGCGGGAGGTCCAGTCGGGCAGGGAGCGCCCGTCGCCGCGCCGCGGGGCGCAGACCGCGGGCTACGACTCCGAGGCCAGCGCCCCCGCGCGGGCGATGACGAAGCCGGGCGCGCTGCCCGGGGTCGTGGTGCCGCCGGAAGAGGCGCCGCCGCTGCCGGACGGGCACCCCGCGCGCCGGCAGGAGCCGCGGACCCTCCGCGGCGCGGGGGTCGCCGATGCGCGCCAGGGCAGCATCAGGCCCGGGCCCGCGGACGCCGGCGGCGAGGGGCAGGGGCGCGCCGCAGGCGCCGTTCCGCTGCGGATGCCGAACAGCGTCCCACCGCCGCGCATCGAGCGCGCCGACAGCCCGGGAGAAGAAGCCCCCGTGGCGAGGCGCGGGGCGTCGCGCGCGGCGAGCGAGGACCACGCGTCGCGGCGGGCAGCGACGTCGGGGTCGCCGACCGCGCCCGCGGAGCCCGAGGGGCGTCCCTCCTATGTCGACGAGGGGGACGGCGACGCGGGGATCACGTCGCTGCCCTCGAGGAGGACGGGGATCGCGCGGTGGGTGGTCGGCCTCATCGTCGTCGGCCTCATGGTGGTGAGCGCGGCGACCCTCGGGCCGAAGTACCTCAAGCCGGCCGTCCAGGCCCGGCCTGCGGCGAGCGACGATCGCGTCTCGGCGCTGCTCGCCGAGGGCGAGAGGAGCCTGGCCGAAGGGGATCCGGAGACGGCGAGGGACAAGCTCGTCAAGGCGAGCGCGCTCGCCGAGGACGACCCGCGCGTCGCGGCGGCGCTGGCCCGGGTCGAGACGGTGAACGCGGACGTGCGGTGGCTGCGGCTGCAGCTGCTCGCCGCAGGGGACGCGGATCTGGACACGGTGCGGCACGAGCTCGACATCGCGATCGAGCGCGCCCGCAAGGCGGTCGAGCACGCGCGGCGCGTCGCGCCGGCGAACGCCGAGGTGACCCGCGCGGCGATCGATCTGCTCCGCATGCGGGGCGACCTCGCCTCCGCGCGGAAGCTCGTCGGCGCGATCTCGGCCGAGAGCGCGCAGCCGGAGAGCGCGCTGACGCTGGCCGCGCTCGATCTCGCCGAGGCTCATCCGAGCTGGGCCGCCGTCGTCGAGCGGCTCCGGACGGCGGCGAGCATCGAGCAGAGCCCCGGGCGAGCGCGGGCGCTCCTCGTTTATGCGCTCGCGAGGTCCGGCGATCCCGCGGCCGCGCGCGCCGAGAACGAGCGCCTGCTGGCGACGAGCCGGCCGCACCCGCTCGCGCGCCCGCTCCGGGCCTTCATCGACCGGCTCGAAAAGGCGCAGGGCGAGCCAGGAGGCGTCACCGAGCCGGCGTCGAGCGCGCACGCGGAGAGCCCGCAGGCGGGCGCTCCTCCGCCGAGCCCACAGGCCGCGGCGAGCGCTCCTCCCGCGAGCCCGCCGGCCGCGCCGGGGCGCCCTCGGCGCGGGCCGGAGGCGGCGCCGGACGACGGCCGCGTGCCCGACGACTACGTCGCCCCGGGCGGCACCATCGATACGAGCGATCTGCCCGGCGTGCATCCGCCGCCGACCGCCGCGCCTGGAGCGACGGCGCCGCCGATCGACACCTCGGATCTGCCTGGAATGAAGCATGAATAAGCGCCGAGCTCGAGGGGTGCGGTGGACCGGCGTCGGCGCCCTCGCCGTGGCGGCATCGATGGCTGGGTGCACCGGGAGAGAGCGGGCGGCGGCGCTGCCGGCGCCCGCCGCGGCGGGCCTCGACGAGCCGGCGGTCATCGAGATCGATCTCTCGCGCGGGCTCCCCGAGAGCGCGTCCGCGTCGCTCTTCGGCCCGCCGAGCGGCAGGACCCACGCGCAGCTCGTGCAGTCGCTGCGAGCGCTCTCCGAGTCCGCGAGCGCGAAGGGGTTCCTCGTGCGGCTCGGGAGCGCGCGCCTCGCGTTCGCGCGGGCCCACGAGATCGGCCGGATCCTCGGCGATGTCCGCGCGGCGGGGCGACCTGTCGTGTGCCACGCGGACGAGTACAACAACGCGACCATGCTGCTGGCGTCCATCGCCTGCAGCAAGCTCTGGCTCAGCCCTGCCGGGCAGGTCGACACGGTGGGGATCGCGGCGCAGCTGGTGTTCGCGAAGGGGCTCCTCGACAAGCTCAACGTGGATGTCGACTTCCTCCAGGTGGGGAAGTTCAAGGGCGCGAGCGAGCCGTTCACGCGGGAAGGGGCGAGCCCCGAGGCACGTCGATCGCTCGAGTCCGCGCTCGGCGGGGTCCGCGCGGCGTGGCTGTCGGCCATCGTGGAGGGGCGCGGCAAGGAGGAGCTCCGGGAGGCCCTCGAGGACGGCCCGTTCGCGCCTGAAGAGGCGAAGGCGAGGGCGCTCGTGGACGAGATCGGCGATCTCGAGTCCGCGACCGAGGACGCGAAGAAGCTCGCTGGCACCGAGCGCTCCGTGCCTCGGTTCGGCGGCGCGCCGCGCGATGCGAGCTTCTCCCGGAGCCTCGTGGACGTGTTCCGCTCGGTCTCCGGGGCGAGCTCGCTGGGGACGCCGCATGTGGCGGTCGTCCCGGCGATCGGCGGCATCACCATGAGCGCCAAGGGGATGCCCATCGGCTCGTCGGACGGGATCGGCGAGCGCGAGCTCGGGCAAACGATCACGCGCCTCACCGAGGATCAGAGCGCGAAGGCGGTCGTGCTCCGGATCGACTCGCCCGGCGGCTCGGCGCTGGCCTCGGATCTGCTCTGGCAGAAGCTGATGCGGCTGCGGCAGCAGAAGCCGCTGGTCGTCTCGATCGGCGGGATGGCCGCGAGCGGCGGCTACTACCTCGCCTGCGCTGGCACCAAGATCGTCGCCGAGCGGACGAGCATCATCGGCTCGATAGGCGTCGTGGGCGGCAAGTTCGCCGTCGGGAAGGCGCTTGCGGACATCGGGATCAACGCAGAGACGGTCGCGGCCAACCCGGATCCTCAGCGGGCAGCGCGCGCCGCGTACATGTCGGCGCTCACACCCTGGGACGAGCCCACACGCGCCCGTGTGCTCGCCTCCATGGAGGCGGTTTACGATCTGTTCCTGAAGCGCATCACGGCGGGACGGAACCTCCCGTTGGAGACGATCGCGCCGTCGGCGGAGGGACGGATCTTCGGCGGGGTCGAGGCTGCAGGGCGCTCGCTCGTCGATGAGCTCGGCGGCCTGGAGCGAGCGATCGCGCTCGCGCGTGAGCTGGCGGAGCTGCCGACGGACGCGCCGGTCGAGATCGAGCAGGACGACGGCGGGCTGCTGGAGCTCCTGGCGACCGGCGACGAAGCCAACGAGGGCAGCGCTCGGGCTCCCGACCGTGCAGCGCTCAAGGAGCGCGCGCGGGAGGCGATGGCTTCCGTCCTCCTGCCGGAGTGGCTCGGCGTCGCGCCGGAGGTCGGGACCTTCGCCGCCTCCATGGCGCCTCTCCTGGCCGGAGAGAGGGCGCTCACGGTGTTACCGTTCGCGGTGACGCTCCGGTAAAGCGCGAGATTGCGCCGGAAGATTGGCCTTGTACCTCGGTCGTTCTGGTAGGCTGGGCGGGTTCAGCATACCCGAAGCGGGTCGCCGAAATGAGCTCTTCACCTCCGGATCGGGCAGCATCAGCGTCGGGCGCGAGGAGGTCGCTGCATTCGCCGGAGCTGATGGATCCTGCCGGGCCCGCCTCTGCGGGGCAGCTGGTCCTCGCAGGGGCCCGGGCGATCGCGCCGGTGTCGCGCCACCGCGGCCCGCGGGCTGAAGAGGCCTACTGGCGCGCGCGGGTGGACGAGCGCCGCGCCGCCGGCGACGCGCAAGGGGAGCGCGAGGCAGCCCTCGCCCTCGCGAGGATCCTCGCCGCGCGCGGCGTCGAGCTGGACCAGGCGACGGTGCTGGCGCGCCGGGCGCTCTCGCTGGGCGACGACCCGGCGATGAGGAGCGAGCTCGCCGGCTGGCTGGCCGGGCTGGGCGAGCCAGCCCTGGCCGCCGCGGCGCTGCGCGGCCTCCGCGACGACGCGCAGCCGCCCGGCGCGACGGCGCGGATGCTGGTGAAGATCGCCGTGCTCCTCGCGCGCGCCAGCGACGTCGCGGGCGCGGTCGACGCGCTCGAAGAGGCGAGCGAGCTCGCCCCGGACGACGCGATGGCGAGCGAGCTGCTCGGCACGATCGCGGCCTGGGCGTCGGACGAGGTGTTCCCCGCGGCCGCGGCGAAGGCGTACCTGGAGGCGGCCAAGCGGCGCGAAGCCGCGCGGGAGCGGGAGGCGGCGTTCGAGGATCGCCTGCGCGCCTTCGAGATTGCGCCTCACGACGACATGGCCGCCAAGGCCATGGCGGCCGCGCTGTTTTTGCGCAGCCGGCAGGGCGCGGCCGACGAGGTGCTCCGGACGCACGCCGACGCGCTCGCGGCGCGGGCGCCTCGCGGCGAGGGCGAGGCCCCTGGCCCCTCCGCCCTGCGACGCGCGATGGAGGTGCACGGCCACCGGCTCCAGGGCGCGACGAGCGAGGGCGACTGGGCGCGCGCCGTCGGGTGCGTGCTCGACGCGGGCCTCGACGGGGCGATCGACGGCGACGCCGCCCGCGCGATCGACGAGGTGCTCGAGCAGGCGGGGCTCTACGAGCTCGTGGCCGCGCGGATCGAGCTCAGGGCGGAGCAGCGGGTCGGGGCGTCGAGGGCCGAGGCGTACGTGGCGCTCGCGCGGCTCCACGCTGGCCCGCTCGCGAGCCCCGATCGCGCCGTGGAGGCCTGGATCGAGGCCGCGGCGAGCGACTCCGGCAGCGCCGCCGCGCGCTCCGCGCTGCGCGACCACGCGGCGACGCTGCACGACATGGCGCCCCTCGTCGAGGCGCTCATCCGCATCGGCGAGGGCTCGGACGCGAGGGCGACGGAGGACGCGGCGGGGCGGATCGACGCGCTCTCGGAGCTCGCGCGCCTTGCGGAAGAGAAGATCGGCGACCCCGGCCTCGCGCGCTGGGCGCTCGAGGCGCTGAGAGACGTCGGCGGCGACCCGACGCACGCCGAGGCAGGGCTCCAGCGGATCGCCGATCGGCTCAAGGGGCAGGACGAGGCGCTCGCCGCGGCGCAGCGCGCGCTCCGCGGCGCGGACACCGCCGAGGGGCGGATCGACGCGCTCCGCCGGCTCGTCGTGATTTACCGCGGCCGCCCGAAGGAGCGCGCGGCCTACGAGGAGGCGCTCGTGGGGCTCTCGCGGGCGCTGCCGGCCGACCGCGGCTGCCTGCTGGCGCTCGATCGGCTGAGCCGGCGGACCGGGGGAGGCGCCGCGCTCGACGCCCTGCTCCGCGCGCGGCTGGCCGAGGCGACGCGGGCGTCCTCGGAGGCCGAGGGCGCGCGCTCCGCGAGGTCCGAGGCGATCCGCGCGGCCTCGCTGACGCGGGTCGAGCTGGTGCGCGTAAGGCTCCTCCTGTCGGCGATCGCCCGGCGGCAAGGCCAGGACGCCCGCGCCCTGGACGAGGTGTTGCCGCTGCTCGGCGAGGCCCCGGGGCACCGCGGCGCGGCGAGCGCCGCGCTCGTGCTGGCCACGCGGACCGGGCGCCTGCGGGAGCGCGCCGACGCGCTCGTGCAGCTCGCCGCGCCGGTCTGGCCGGCGCTGCGCGCGGTGCTGCTCTCGATCGCCGCGGCGCTCTACCACCGGACGCAGCGGGCGCGCGAGGCGGCGCCCTCGCGCGAGGTCGCGCTGCTCGCCTGCGAGGCCGATCCGTCGTCCGCGCGCGCCGTGGCCACGCTCGCCTCCATCCTCACGGCAGATCTCGCCGCCGCCGCGGAGGCCGGCGAGGCGCCTCCGTTCGAGGTCGACCGGGCGGTGGCGGCCGCGATCGAGCGCTCCATCACCACGGTGTTCCCGCGCGGCGCGCTCTGCGACGGCCTCGCGAGGGCGCTGGAGGCGCTGGGCGAGCTGCCGCTCGCGCTCGCGTGGACCCAGCGCTGGCTCGCGCTGCGGCCAGGGTGCCCCCAGGCGACCGCGGAGCTCATCCGCCGCGCCGCGGCCGCCGGCGACGCGGCCCGGCTCTCGGACGCGCTCGCGTGGATCCTGGCGCAGCCCAAGCCGCTCGGCGAGATGGCGGCGGCGCTGGCGAGCGCGCTGCACGCCCTCTACGACCTCGATCCCGAGCGCGGCACGGCGCTCGCGAGGCGCTCGCTCGACGTCTTCGGCCCGCAGAACCCGCTCTTGCGCGAGCGGCTGCTGGAGCTCGCGCGCCGGGCGGGCGACCCTCACCTCGCGGTGACCGTGCTCGAGCGGTGGCTGGCCGTCGAGATCACTGCAGCGCACGCCCCCGAGCTGATGTTCATGCTCACCGATTGCCGGCTCGACGGCGGCGATCCGGACGGGGCAGCGCAGGAGCTCGCGCGCGCAGCCGCGGTGCAGGCGGATCCTCACGAGATCCTCGCGCGGGTCCAGCGCCTCGAGTCGTCGCTGCTCGACGCGAAGGGGCTCAGCTCCGACGGCGCCATCGCGCTGGCCGAGGCGAAGGCCCGGGCGTTCACCGCGCAGGGCGCCGGCGCGGCGGCGGAGGCCGCGGCCGCGTGGCGTGAGCTCGGCAGCCTGCGCTGGGACCTGGCGGAGGATCACCGGGGCGCCGAGGAGGCGTTCTTCCGCGCGAGCGAGCTCGCGCCGAGCGGCGGCACCGAGCGTTACGCGCGGGACATGTGCGAGTTCGCGGGCGTCGAGGCGGCGATCGAGGCGATCGTCGCGCGCGCCGCGGAGGCGCGGAGCGAGAGGGGAGCGCAGCCCGCCGCGGACGAGAACAGGTGGTCGGGCGACGTCGGGCCCGAGCGGCGCAGGCGCGCCAACCTGCTGATCGAGGCCGCCAACCTGGCGCACGAGCACGGCCTGCCCGAGCGCGCGCTCTCCGCGGCGGCGAGCGCGATCGAGCTCGATCCCCTCCGCGCGGACGCCGTCGCGCTGGTCGAGAAATCGGCGGACGCCGACGGCGGCGTCGTCGTCCTCGACAAGACCTACCGGCTGCTCGCCGACGCGGCCCTGGGCTGCTACGGCCGCCGCGCCGCCCATTACCGCGCGGCGCGGCAGCTGGAGAGGCGCGGCGCGTTCGAGCTCGCGCTCGCGCACGCCGTGGCCAGCTTCGAGGCGGTCCCGACCGAGGGCACCTCGTACGTGCTGCTCGCTCGGCTCGCCGAGCACGTCGGCGAGCCGTCGGACGCCGTGCGCGCGCTCGAGCGGGTGGCGACGACGGCCGATCCGGCGTCGCGCAATGCGTGGTTGAAGCGCGCCGCGGCCCTCACCGGCCGCACGGAGGAGGGCCTCCGGCTGCGCCTCGACATCCTGCTCCGCGCGTTGGTCGTACGCCCGGATGCGGCGCTCGTCGAGGACGTCGGCGCGGCCATCCGCGATCTCATCGCGTGCACGGGGCAGCCGGAGGTCGAGGCCATCCGCTTCGACCGCGCGGTCAAGGCGAGCATCGCGAAGCTCGACGGCCCCGAGGGGGCCCGCGCGGGGCTCGCGATGGCGCGCATCGCCGTCGCCGTCCTCGACTCGCCCGCGCTCGCGCTCGCCGCGATCGAGCGCGCGATGCTCGCCGACGGCGACGTCGACGAGTTCCAGACGCTCCTCGACATCGTGGGCGAGCTCGCGCGGCAGACCGAGCCGGCGTCGCACCTCGTCGCGGCGGTGTACGCCGCAGCGATGAGGCCGCACTCGAGCGTCGGTCCGGGCCTGCTCAGGTGGGCGAGCAAGCTCGCTGGCGCCCTGAACGTGCCGCCGGTCGCCGCGGCGCTGCTCGTGGAGGCCGCCCGGCGCGCGCCGGAGGACGACGCGCTCGCGTACGAGGCGGAGGGGGCCGTCGAGGCCAGCGGGGACGAGGCGCTGAAGCGCTCGCTGGACGACGCCTTGCCGGTCGCGCGGCGACTCGAGGCGCTGCTGCACCTCGCCGACAAACACGAGCGCGAGGGCCAGCGCGCCGAGGCCACCGTCGCCCTGGAGCGGGCGCTCGCCGGCGGGCAGCTCGTGGGCGAGACGCGCAACGAGGTCGTCACCCGGCTGCGCCGGCTGTACGCGGCCGAACGTCGCAGCGCCGATCTCGAGACGCTCGTCCAGTCCGAGCTCGCGCGCATCGATCTGCCGGATGCCGTCCGCCTCGGGTTGACGCGCGAGCACGCCGGCATCCTCGCCGCCGGCGGCGATCTCCATGGCGCGGTGGAGCTCCTCATGGAGGCCGCCCAGAGGACGCCCTTCGACAAGGCGCACATCGACGAGCTCATCCGGCTCGCGCGGAGCACCGACGATCGCCAGCGGCTCTTCGACGTGCTCACGCGCCTCCAGGGCATCCTGAGCGGCGACGAGGAGCGGCTGGTCGTGCTCCGTGAGCTCGCGCCGCTGGCCCAGGAGCTCGGCGATCGCGGCGCTGCGGTGGCGCTCTACGAGGCGATCGCCCGGCTGGATCTCACCGACATGCACGCCGTCGAGGTCGTCGAGCAGGACGCGAGCGACCGCGGCGATCACGCCGCGGTCGCCGCCCTCCTCGCGCGCCGCATCGAGGCGGCCCCGCTGCCGGACACGCGGCGCGCGCTGCGGCTCCGGCGCGCCGCCCTGCTCGAGCAGCGCCTCGGCCTCCTCGACGAGGCGTGCGCCGAGCTGGAGGCCCTGCTCGCGGCGTCACCGGACGACGTGAGCGCGCTGAGGTTCCTCGCGGACATCCACGAGCGGCTCGGGACGCCGCTCCGCGCCGCCCCGCTCTGGTGCAGGCTGGGCGATCTCGCGACGACCACCGACGAGCGGGCCGAGTACAGCCTCCGCGCGTGCAGCAGCTACCTCGGCGGCGGGGACGTCGAGTCCGCGAAGGACACGCTGGAGAGCGTCGCTCGCATCGCGCCGCGCGAGGCCGTGATCGAGCTCCGCGTCGAGATCGCCCGCCGGGAGGGGGACGGCCACGCGCTCGCCGCGGCGCTCGATCAGCTCGCCAGCGCGTCGCGCGACGTCCCCGACCGGCGCGCGCAGCTGCTGGTCGAGGCGGCGCGCGCCACCTCGATGCTCGGGGACGACGCGACGGCGCTCGAGCGCGCTCGCCGCGCCGTGAAGCTCGCCCCGGAGTCGCCCGACGCCGTCCTCGAGGCGCGCCGCATCGAGTATCGGCTGCGCGGGACCGGGACGCCGCGCGACGCGCAGGCCGCGGTGGAGGAGCTCGGCCGCATCGCGCCGCGCCTGCGCCCGGCGCACGTCGACCTGCACGCGTTCCTGCTCGCCGAGACGCTCGACGTCATCCAGGGCCACGGCGCCGGTATGCGGGAGCTGACCCGGCGCCACGCCGAGGTCGGCCCGAGCACGCTGGTCGCGCTCGGCATGGCGGAGCGCCTGGCCCTGAAGCGGAACTTCTCTGCCGCCCTCCCGCTGTTCGATCGTGCGCTCGGCGGCGATCTCCAGGGGATGCGCGCGCGCGGCCGGGTCGCGCTCGCCGCCGCCGAGACCGCTCAGAACGCCGGCGATCTCGAGGCGGCCGCGCGCCTGCTCGAGGAGGCCGCGGCGGAGCCGGAGACGCGCACGCTGGCGCTGCGCCGCCAGCTGGAGCTCACGGCTGCGCGAGGTGAGCCCGAGGCCGCCCGGAAGGCGCTCGAAGAGCTCGCCGCGCAGAGCTCGGGGATCGATCGCGCGCGCGCGCTGATGCAGCTCGCGCGCCTGCACGTGTCGAGCGACCCGGATCGCGCAGCGAAGATCCTCTCGCAGGCCACAGTGCTCGCGGGCTCGGATCGCTCGCTGGGGCTGAAGATCGCCGAGCTGAACGCCGAGCTGGCCAGCGAGCGGGCGACCCTGCCTCCCGAGGACGTGCCCCAGGCTGCGACGCTCCGGACAGCCGCGGCGGAGCCGGTCCAGGCGGCACCAGAGGCGCCGCCCAGCGCTGCGTCGGCGGCGAACGGCGCCGGACCCGCGAGCAGCCGTACGCCGTCGAGCGGGGTCGGGCCGGCGAGCAGCCGCGCTCCGTCGGGCGGGGTCGGACCGGCGAGCAGCCGTACGCCGTCGAGCGGGGTCGGACCGGCGAGCAGCCGCGCTCCGTCGGGCGGGGTCGGACCGGCGAGCAGCCGCGCGCCGTCGAGCGGGGTCGGGCCGGCGAGCAGCCGCGCGCCGTCGAGCGGGGTCGGGCCGGCGAGCAGCCGCGCGCCGTCGAGCGGCGGCGCGCCGGCCTCGAGCAACCCGCACCTCGATCTCGTCGAGCTCAACGATCCGCTCGACGAGGGGTTGATCGCCGACGACCCGTCGCAATCCACCTCTCCCGCGGTGTCGGACGACGATCTGCTCGACGGGACGGCGAGCACCGCCGCCTCGCCGGCGCCGTCACCGAGCGCCGTGTCAGGTGCCGCGGAGAGCAACGCCGCGCGCGGCGGCGCCGCGTCGGGCCGCTCCAGCGCCGGCGCGCCGCAGCCCGGGCCTCCGGTCTCCGCCCCGGCGTCGATCCAGCCGCCCTCCTCCGCGACGCGGCTCGTGGCCGCGTGGTCGCCGTCCGCGGCCGAGAGCTTCGAGGAGGCAGCGCTCTTCCGCGAGCTCGCCGCGGGCTCGTACGACGCTGGCGAGCGGCTCATCAAGAGCTTCGCTCCGCGCGACGATCGCTCCCGGGAGGCGCTGGCGGTCCGACGGATGCAGGCCCACCTGCGCCTCGGCGATCGGGGCACCCTGGAGCGCCTCCAGGCGGCCGCGATCACCGACAAGAACATGACCTACGCCCGCGCCATCGAGCACGTGCTGCGCGCCTTCGACGGTGACGAGCCGTCCGATCGGCCCGGCGAGGGCGTCGTCACGCCGCCGCCCCTCGCCGCGCAGCGCGACGCGCCGGAGCTCGTGAGCGCGCTGCTCTTCCGCGATCTGGAATCGCCGGTCAACGAGGCGCTCGCGATCGTCTGGGAGACGGGCCTCTACCGCCGCGACGCAGGCCAGTCCGGGCTCGTCCCCTCCGAGCGGATCCAGCCGACATCGCCCACCCTCCTCGGGGAGATCTACGGCGTCATGGCCGCTCACCTCGGCCTCTTGCGCACCGCGCTCTTCCACCAGCGCGCGCCCTTGCCTGCTCCGTCGCCGCCGGAGGGGCAGGTCGTCCGGGTCAACCCGCCGGCCGTGCTGCTGCGGGGCGAGGTCCGCGAGGACACCCCCGAGCTGCGTTACCTGCTCGGCGCTCAGCTCGCTGGCGCCATGCCCGACCATGTCCTGGTGAACACCAGCTCGGAGGATGAGCTCCGCACGCTGCTCTCCGCCATCGTCGCCGCGTTCGGGCCCCTGGAGGCCACCGCGCACAGCGCCCGCGGCAATCCGGCCGTGGTGCGGCTCGAGCAGAACCTCTGGCAGCTCATCCCCCCGCGCGCAGAGCGTCGCCTCCGCGAGATCTGCGACAGCGCCGACAAGATCACCTACGAGGGGGCCGTCAAGACGACCCGCACCGCGATGCGCCGCGCTGGCCTCTTCGCCGCGGGCAACGTCGCCACGGCCGTGCGCGCGACCCTCAAGGAGCGCGGCCTGGAGCTGGCGGTCCCGCTCTCCGACCCCGAAGGGCTCGCCGCGGCCTGCGCGGCGGTCCCCGAGATCGCCGATCTCGTACGCCTCGCGACGCGGATGGAGTACGCCGAAGCGCGATGGCAGCCTGGTACGGTGCCTTCACTCCGGCGGGTCGACACGGGAAGCTCGCGCTTCCGTGCAGGCACATAGGCGCCGCGGCACCCGCTGCGCGGACGTCGGTGGCGTCATGTTCCTCGCAGACCTCGCGCCCCCGCAGCGCCGACCGGAGCCCGTTCGTATCCCGTCTCACCCGAGCTTTCCCGTGTGCATGTCCGCGCTTCGCCTTTTTGCGATGAGTGCGGGGTGGCCGCATCGGCGCATCCGTCTCGACGCGACAGCGTTGTCACAGCGCCGCCGCTGGTTGCGCGGCGCCCTGTCGAGCGGATGCATGCCACACGCTGCCCGGAACGCCGTCTGTCGGTTGGCACGAACATCGCCTTCTCGTTCGGGTGTGATTTTCCCCTGCGCCTGCTCGGGTGCGGACCCGTTCGGGCTCCGCGCGTCGCTCTCCTCAGCTCGGCGGCCACCGGTCGCCGGCGTCTCCGCGGAGCCGCGGCGCTCTCCCGCCGCACCGCCACGGGGGCGGTTTCTGCTCCGCGCTGCGCGCGCTGCGTCCTTGGCGAGGAGGGCGTCGTGAGCGCGCGACACGTCGTGTGCGCCGCGCTGCTCGCCTGCCTACCGACCTCGGTGGCCTGCGGCATTCCCCTCGAAATGGCGGACTCCGCCCCCTTGAACGCCTGCGACAGGTCGGTCGAGTGCGGCCCGGGGGCGACCTGCGCCGATGTCAGCGGGCAACGCGCGTGCGTCTCGACGAGCGCGAACCTCGACGGGCTCATCCTCGAGATCCGGCCGCGCGCCTCGCCCGAGCTGGGCGCGGAGGTCTCCCATCTCCTCGCCATCGATGCAGCGAGCGGCTTCCCTCCTCAGGACCCTGGCGGGCAGGTGCATTCCGTCGATCTCACGATCCCCATGCCCGCGAGCGTGAAGGCCACGGTGCGCCTCGGCGGCTCCTATTGCGAGAACCGCACCGGCGGGCTGCCTCCCCTGACCGGCGGGCAGTTCCCCGTGAAGGTCGAGTTCCGGCGCATCGCGCCGATCCTGGGCCTGCCCACCCAGAGCTACTCGACGCTCTCGGAGCCGGACGGCATCGACGGCCAGAGATTCCAGCTCTCGATCCCCGCAGGCGACTACCACATCTCGTTGATGCCGCAGGCGCGCGCCGACTGCCTCGACGACATCCCCCCGCCGATCTTCCTGCCGAACCAGGTGGTCCCCGAGCAGTGGACGCTCGGCATCAACGCCGAGGCGCCCGCCGTGCTCCAGGGCAGCTTGCAGGTGCCTGAGGGCGTGCGCGTCGACGGGTGGAAGCTCGATCTCGTCGACCCGGTGACAGGCAGCGTCCTCTCCCAGGTAGGCCTCCTCGAACAGGCCGAGCCCGACCCGCCGGCGACCGCGACGCAGGTCGGGTTCAGCGTGAAGTTCTACTGGACCGACAAGGACAGGAGTCCGCTCATCCGGCTGCGTCCGAAGGACGGCGTGCCGAGGCCCACGGTCTACTGGGAGCTCGCTGCGCTCGCGCTCCAGGGCTCCACGGGGAACCTGGACCTGTCGCTCCTCCAGCTCGACGCGGCGGCGCGCCGCGTGGAAGGTCAGACGCTCGACGTGAACGGCAACCCGGTGCTCTCCGCCGTCCGTATCCAGAGCGCCATCATCGACAGGGCGCCCACCGCCGCCTACAAGCTGGACACCGAGACCGACGCGAACGGCCTCTTCCGTGCCGATCTCCCGCCAGGCGAGTACGTCCTCTTCGCGCAGCCGATCAACGACACCACCAAGGCGGCCGTCAAGCAGCCGCTCAAGTTCGCCGCCGGCGACGACTGCTACTGCGGTCAGTCGGTCGTCATCCCCGAGGCCGGGACGCTGCGCGGCCGCGTCCAGGGGCCCATGGGCGAGTTGATGGACGGCGCCAGCGTGTTCGCGGTCCCTGCCCGCGGCCAGGTCACGCCCTACATCGGCCAGGTGCTGACGCCCGGGCCGCTGCTGCCCCGGCAGGCGTCCGGGGTCCTCCGTGAGGGCGCGTTCTCGATCGGCATCGACCCAGGGGAGTTCGACTTCTCGGTCCGCCCGACGCCCGGCTCCGCCTTCCCGTGGCTCGTCAGGCCGCGCCTAACGGTCTCTGCGATGGACGCCGCGGTCACCGACCTCGAGCTCGCCATCTCGTTCCCGGCCGTGCTCCAGGGCGTCGTCCGCGACGCGTCGGGCGCCCGGCTCGGCGACGCCACGGTCGTGGCCTGGCTGCCGGTCCAGGGCGCGACAGCGCCGGAGACGAGGGGCATCCAGATCGGCGAGACCCGGTCGGCGGCCGATGGCTCCTATGTACTGCCGCTCCCCCCATCGATGTCCCGGTGAAGTCGGAGCGAAAAAGGGCGGTACCAGCTCAGCGCGGAGCGAGATAGGCTAACGCCCGTGGCGCAGCCGACGCGCGGTGGGACATCGGAGCCTTCAACCGAGGATGGCCTGACCCTCGCGCCTCCTCTGCGCGGCGACCTGGGCCAGCGCGCCGACGAGGAGCGCGCGACCGGGACCTCGCTTCCGTCTGCGCAGGAGCTCGCGATCGCGCTGCACGAGGTCTCCAACGCGCTCACGGTCATCGTGGGGTGCATCGAGCGCGCGCAGGGCGAGCAAGGCCCCGAGCTGGGCCGCGCGCTCGGCGTCGCCGCGTCCCGCGCCCGCGACGCTCGCCGCCTGATCCGGCGGGCCATCGGCGCCGAGGGGCGTCCGGCCGGCGACGGCGAGGTCGCGTCGAGGCCGCTGGGGGAGCCGGCGCGCCTGATCGCCGACGTCATCGACGACGCCGTGATGGGGCTCGAGCCCGAGGCGCGCCGCTCGGCGATCGCGCTCCGCGCGGTGATCGAGCCCGCGGTCGCGCGCACCGGCGTGAGCAACGGCGCTGCGGTCGTGCAGATCTTGACGAACCTCCTGCTCAACGCCGTGGCGCTGTCGCCCCGCGGCTCGTCCGTCCGTGTCGATGCCAGGCTGGAGGGCGCCGCGGTCGTCATCGGCGTCGCGGACCAGGGGCCCGGCGTCCCGCTGTCGCGCCGAGCGACGCTGCTGAGCTCCGGCGTCTCGACGCGGCCTGGCGGAGCGGGCATCGGTCTCCGCCACTCCGCAGCGCTGGCGAGCGCTGCCGGCGGCGCGCTCGCGCTCGTGCCTTCGGAGGAAGGCGCTCGCTTCGAGCTGCGCTGGCCCGCCGAGGACACGCCGCCCGCCGACGCCCCGCCCGGCGAAGCAGGAGCCGAGGAAAAGCCGCCTGTGCCGCGGAACATGATGACGTCGCCGCCGCAGCACGGGACGATCCTTGATGGCGTCAGGATCCTGGTGGTCGAGGACGACGACGCGGTGGTGGATCTGCTCGACACGGCGCTCACCGCGCGCGGCGCGAGCATCGTCAGCGTGCAGAGCGCGGTCGAGCTCCCGGGGGCCCTCGCCTCCGGGCCGTTCCAGGCTGCGCTGCTCGACATCTCGCCCATCCAGCAGGACATCCTCGGCACCGTCTCCGCCGTGCGCAGGGCCAACCCGGACGTGCGGCTCGTGGTCATGTCCGGCAGCGCCGGCGCCGATCCTCTCCCTGCGAACGCCGGCGTCTCCTGGGTGCGCAAGCCGTTCGAGATCCGCGAGATCGTCGAGGCGCTCGTCCGCTGAAGAGCCCGCGGGCGAGGTGCGCGCAGCGCTCCGCGCGGTGCGGGCGTGCTCCTCGGGTGCGCGCTCCGGTCGCGCGCGCAGCCGTGGCAACCGGCGATCGGTCGAGGCCGCGAGGCCGCCGCGCCGGGCTGATCAGCGCGGGCGCTGCGCCGTGTGACGACGTTGTGAGGATTAGCTTGACTTCCCCGGCCAGCTGGGTAGGTTCCGTCCCGCAACCGCACTCGCGAAGGTGGCGGAATTGGCAGACGCACTAGCTTGAGGTGCTAGCGGGTAACACCGTGGGGGTTCAAGTCCCCCCCTTCGCACTCCCTGTCTCTCTCTCGACGCCTCGTTCTCCACTCCTTGTGCACACATGGCTGAGCGCATTGCCTCGGCTTGTGTGCGGTACCGGTGACGCTGCCCTTGTGTCTTGACGGGGCCGCCCGGTTTCGGAGCGCGCGTCTGAGTCTCGACGGCTTGCCCTGGCACCGCTGAGCGCTCGTCTGCGCCCAGCTGGACGCAGGGTGATGCATGCGGGCAGCACATGCCGCGTGGGGAGTGGCGCTCCGGGGGGCGTGCGACAGACCGCCTGTTCGGGGCGAATGTCACACGAGCTCGCGCCGGGGATGCACACGAGCTCGCGCCGGGGATGCACAGGAGAGCGCGCCTGGGAGCCCTCAGGGCTCCTCCGAGCGGTTGGCCGACGTGTTGTTTCGGTGGCTGCCCCCGAGGCTTCTCGCTGGCTGTCGGGTCCTGGTGATCCTCGCAGACTCGCTCGAGACGGACGATGGTGCATGTCCCTATCGCACTGGCGTTGACGCCAATCGATCCATCGGTTGTGCGCGCGGGGTGTCCGCGGCAGGGGCGCTTTGAACGCGGACCCATGCTGTTCGTGGAGGGTCCACTCAGCATGTTCCAGCGTGGAGTCCAGGGGGCCACGATGGCCGTGTCGTGCGCATTCCTGCTCAATCCTCCGTTCGGGCGCGCGTCGACGGCGTGCACAGGCTTGCATCGGTCGCCGAGCGGCCTGGTCGGGCTCGATCGAACGCCTTCCTTGACGCCCGTCTGGTCCTCCCCCACGCTCGCATCGGATGTTCCGCCTCCGGCGACCCCATCGTGACCGCAGCGCGATCCTTCGCTGGATCCGCGCCGCGCTCCCGGTGCTGCTCGTCGTCGGTCTCCTGGCGCAGGGCCACACCCTCCAGGCGCTCGGCATGGCGATCGCTTGCGAGCACCCGATGCTCGAGGCGTCGTCGGCCCATCACGAGGAGGACGCGGCGCCGGACAGCTCCCACGAGGACTGTCCGCCCGGCTGCAACGACTGCGCTTGTGGTCGTATCCCCATGACGCTGTCCGTCGGCGCCGCGCTGCCCTACATCCTCCTGGAGGCGTACGAGATCGCCGCGTCGACGCTGCCGGAAATGCCAGGGCGCAGCCTCCCTCACCGCCTCGAACGGCCACCCCGACACCCGCGCGCCTGAGGCGCCCTCGTCAGGTGTCGCACCCGCGAGCACGGCAGCAGCGCACAGGCGTTTGAGCGCCCCTGCGCCGCGCCGCCGTGAGCTCGGCCCTCTCACGCGATCCTGACCGGGCACAACCGCGGTTCTTCGCGCGAGCGCTCCACGCGCTCGAGGGCTGTCCGTCCATGTTCCGTCCCCCCGTGCGTCGTCTGTTCGTCGCTACCTCGCTCGCCCTGCACCTCCTGTCGATCGCGCCTCCGGCGGCCCTCGCCGCAGAGCCGCCCCTCACCCGCGCCCGCGTCGCCGACCTCGCCCGCGCAGCCCCGAGCGCGCGCGTGGCCACGGCGGAGGCCGGCGTCGCCCGCGCCGCGACCTCGGCCGCTGGCGCGATCTCCCTCGAGAACCCCGTGCTGACCGGCATGGGCGGCGTTCGGCTCAACCCCGACGGGAGCAAGCCAGTGGCCGTTTCGGCGTCCCTCGCGTGGCCGATCGAGCTCGGCGGCCAGCGAGGCGAGCGCATCGCAGCCGCGAAGGCCGAGCAGCGCGCCGCCGAGATCGGCGCCGAGGACGGCCGGCGCCGCGTCCTGCTCGCCGCCCTGCTCCAGCACGCCCTCGTGCTCCGGGGCGAGCGGCAGGTGCAGCTCGCCCGCGCCCGCGTCGCGCTCGCAGAGCGGCTCCACGCCGCCGCGGAGCGCCAGCGCAAGGCAGGCGAGGTGCCGGAGGTCGATGTCGCCCTGGCGTCGCTCCAGAAGGGGCGCGACCAGGCGGCCGCGAAGGCGGCGGAAGGCACACGCGACGCCGACGAGGCGGCGCTCCTCGGCCTGCTCGGCCTCCCCTTGCGAGCAGCGCAGCAGCTGCCCCCGGTGGAGGGGCCCCTCGTGCCGCCTGACGATCCGCCGCCGCTCGCGTCGATCCTCGGCGACCTGGGACGGCGCCCCGATGTCGGGGCCGCCGAGGCTTCGGTCGACGCCGCGCGGGCCAGGGCGGAGCGCGAGCGGGCGGCCGGGTGGCCCACCGTCAACGTCGTCGCCCAGGTCGAGCGCGACGACGGCGCGAACATCGGCATGCTCGGCCTCGCGATCCCGCTGCCGATCCTCAACGCCAACCGCGCCGGCGCCGCGACCGCCGCCGCGGAGATCGATGTCGCCCAGGCCCGCGCCGAGGCCGCGCGGACCGGCGCCGCGGGCCACATCACCCAGCTCTACGCGCGTTACAAGGCGACGAAAGAGGCCCTCCACGCGCTGACACCGACGGCCACCCTGATGGAACAGGCGGCCGCGATCTCGGCGCGAGGGTACGAGCTCGGCGAGAAAGATCTCGCGAGCGTCCTCCTGGTGCGGCGTGAGGTCATCGACGCCGAGGCGGCGCTGCTGGAGGCCGAGCACGCCCACGCGGCGGCCAAGATCGAGCTCCTGGTCGCCGCGGGGAGGGCGCCCCGATGAGCGCTCCTCCGCGGAAGATAGAGCTTTCCCCGAAGGTGATCGCCGCGATCGCCGCCGCGGCCCTGGCGCTCGTCGTCGCGGCCGTCGCCATCACGGTGCGCGTCGAGCATGGACGCCACGGGCACGACCGCGAGGCCGGCCACGAGGAGCACGACGGGCATCAGCACGGCGAGGAGGAGGGAGCGCACGGCGATGGCCACGACCGCGATCACGACCACGCGGAGAAGCACGCGCCGGACGAGCCCGGGGAAGCGCACGCCCACGGCGACAGGCTCAAGCTGTCGCCCGCGATGATCCAGAACGCCGGGCTGGAGATGCTCACCGCCGGACCGGGCAACGTCGCGGTGACGTTCACCCTCCCCGGCGAGGTCGCGCTCAACGCGGAGGCCATCGCGCACGTCACGCCCCGCGTGCCGGGGACGGCGCGAGAGGTGAAGAAGCAGCTGGGCGACACGGTCACGCGAGGAGAGGTGCTCGCCGTGCTCGATAGCCGCGAGCTCGCCGAGCTCCAGCGCGAGCTCCTGGCGGCCAAGGAGCGCCTCTCCCTCGCCGAGGCGAGCTTCACGCGCCACGAGGCGCTCTGGAAGGAGCGCATCTCGGCCGAGAAGGAGTACCTCGCGGCCAGGCAGGCCGTCGCCGAGGCGCGGATCGAGCACCGCAGCGCCGCCCAGAAGCTCAACGCCGCCGCAGGCTCGGGCGCGGGCAAGGGCAGCGGTTACGCGCTGGTCGCCCCCATCGACGGCACCATCATCGAGAAGCACATCGCCATCGGCGAGGTGCTCAAGGAAGACACCCAGGTCTTCGTGATCGCCGACCTGTCCACCATCTGGGTCAACGTCACCGTCTACGCCAAGGACCTCAGCCGCGCGCGGATCGGCCAGACGGCCTGGGTCAAGGCCGAGGGGATCGAGCAGAGCGCGCAGGGCACGCTGGCGTACCTCGGGCAGGTCGTCGATGAGCAGAGCCGCTCCGCCGTGGCCCGCGTCGTCCTCCAGAGCCCGGGCGCTGCGTGGCGCCCCGGGCTCTTCGCGACCGCCGACATCGCCGTCGAGGAGGCGGCCGCGCCCGTGGTCGTCTCCGAGGAGGCCATCCAGCGGGTCGAGGGCAAGGACGTCGTCTTCGTCGAGGAGGGCGACGCCTTCGAGGCCCGCCCCGTGAAGATCGGGCGCCGTGGCACGAGCGGGGTGGGGTTCGGGGCGCAGGGCGCCGATAGGCGACCCGGAGCCCCGAACGCCGAACCGGAGGGCGCAGGCGGGCGGCCCGCGGCCCCCGCCGTCGAACCGCGGCGCGGCGCGCCGGTCGTCGAGATCGAGGCCGGCGTCGCGGCCGGCGAGCGCTACGTCGGCAAGAACAGCTTCATCCTCAAGGCGGAGCTCGGCAAATCCGAGGCCGGACACCAGCACTGAGGAGCGCGAGGACCCCATGCTCACCTTGCTCTCGCGGCTCCTGTCCGTCTCGATCCGCCATCGCTTCCTCGTCGTCGCCATCACCCTCGCGGTCGGCGCGCTCGGGGCCTACAACTTCACCCGCCTGCCGATCGACGCGGTCCCGGACATCACCAACGTCCAGGTGCAGATCAACACGTCGGTCAAGGCGCTCTCCCCCGTGGAGGTCGAGCGCCAGATCACCTTCCCCATCGAGTGGGCCATGGGCGGGATCCCGGGCGTCCAGCAGGTGCGCTCGCTGTCCCGTTACGGGCTCTCCCAGGTGACGGTGATCTTCGAGGACGGCACCGACATCTACTGGGCGAGGCAGCTCGTGGCCGAGCGCCTGGGCGCCGCGAAGGAGAGCCTGCCGCCAGGGCTCGGCGAGCCGCAGCTGGGCCCCATCGCGACCGGCCTCGGCGAGATCTACATGTGGACCCTCGAGGCCGCGCCGGACGCCAGGCGGCCCGACGGCAAGCCGTACGACCTCACCGACCTACGCACGATCCAGGACTGGATCGTGCGGCCGCAGGTCCGGACCGTGCCTGGGGTGACGGAGGTCAACTCGATCGGCGGCCACGAGCGGCTGTACCAGGTCTCGCCGGATCCGGCGAAGCTCGTCGGCTACGGGCTCTCGTTCCGCGACGTGCTCGAGGCCCTCGCGGGCAACAACGCCAACGCGGGCGGAGGGTACATCGAGCACAAGGGCGAGCAGTACCTCGTCCGCGCCACGGGCCTCGTGCAGAGCGAGGACGACATCCGGGGCATCGTCGTCGGCAACCACCGCGAGGCGCCGATCCGGATCGAGGACGTCGCCGAGGTCAGCGTCGGCCAGGAGCTCCGCACGGGGGCGGCCACCGAGGACGGAGAAGAAGCGGTCATCGGCACGGCCATCATGCTCGTCGGGGAGAACGGCCGCGCCGTCTCCAGGCGGGTGGACGACCAGATCAAGGCGGTCAACAAGTCGCTGCCCGCGGGCGTGACGGTCAAGACCGTCTACGACCGCACGTACCTCGTCGACGCCACCCTGAGCACCGTCAGGAACAGCCTTCTCGAAGGGGCGGCGCTGGTCGTCGTGGTGCTCTTCCTCCTGCTCGGCAACCTCCGGGCCGCGCTCATCGCCGCGCTCGCGATCCCGTTCTCGATGCTGATCGCCGTCACCGGCATGGTCGAGAGCAAGATCAGCGGCAACCTGATGAGCCTCGGCGCCATCGACTTCGGGCTCATCGTCGACGGCTCGGTGATCATCGTCGAGAACTGCGTGCGGCGCTTCGCCGAGGAGCAGCGCCGGCTCGGGCGCGTGCTCACCCGGGAAGAGCGGCTCGACCTCGCCTACGAGGCGTCCCAGGAGGTCCGTCAGGCGACGATCTTCGGTGAGCTCATCATCGCGATCGTCTACCTGCCCATCCTCACGCTGACCGGCATCGAGGGGAAGATGTTCCGGCCGATGGCGCAGACCGTCGTCCTGGCGCTCGCGGGGGCGACGATCCTGTCGATGACGTTCATCCCGGCGCTCGTGGCGCTGCTCCTCAAGGGCAACGTGTCGGAGAAGGAGAACCTCCTCTTTCACCACGCGAAGCGCGCCTACGGGAGGGCGCTCGCCTGGGCGCTGTCCCACAGGCCGATCGTGGTCGCCATCGCGGGCGTCGTCCTCGCCGCCTCCGGCCTGGTCGCCGCGGGGCTCGGCAGCGAGTTCGCCCCCAAGCTGAGCGAGGGGGCGCTCGCGCTCCAGCCGGCGCGCATCCCGTCGATCAGCCTCACGACGAGCGTGGCCATGCAGGCGCAGCTCGAGCGCCTCCTCAGGGAGCGGTTCCCGGACGAGATCGAGCACGTCTTCGCGAGGACCGGGACGGCCGAGGTCGCGACCGATCCGATGGGCCCGAACGTCTCCGACACCTACCTGATGCTGCGGCCGCGGAGCGCGTGGAAGAAGGCGAAGACGCAGGAGGAGCTCGCCGAGGCCATCGAGGCGGTGATCCACGAGCTGCCAGGGCAGAACTACGAGTTCAGCCAGCCGATCGAGCTCCGGTTCAATGAGCTCATCAGCGGCGTGCGGAGCGACGTCGCGGTCAAGGTCTTCGGCGACGACCTCGACGTGATGCTCAAGGAGGCCAGCAGGATCGGCGCGCTCCTCGGGGCGACGCCGGGCGCCGCCGACGTCAAGGTGGAGCAGGTCACGGGCCTGCCGGTGCTGACCATCGACGTGGATCGGCGCATGGTGGCCCGCTACGGGCTCAACGTCGCCGACGTGCAGGCGGTCGTCGAGGCAGCGATCGGGGGCGTGAGCGCCGGCGAGGTCTTCGAGGGGGACAAGCGCTTCGATCTGGTGCTCCGGCTGCCCGACTCCATCCGCCGCGACATCGGGGCCCTCGAGCGGCTCCCGATCCCGCTCCGGAGCAAGGGGAGCCACGCGACCGGGCCGAGCGGCCCCACCATCGCCGCCGCGGCCGGCGCGCTCGAGCGGGCGGCGTTCGTGCCGCTCGGCGCGGTGGCGAAGATCGGCGTGGAAGAGGGCCCGAACCAGGTCAGCCGGGAGAGCGGCAAGCGCCGCGTCGTCGTCCAGTGCAACGTGCGCGGGCGCGACCTCGGCGGCTTCGTCGCCGACGCCGAGGCGCGGATCGACGCCGAGATCAAGCTCCCGCCGGGCTACTGGATGTCCTGGGGCGGCCAGTTCGAGAACATGCTCGCCGCCCAGCGGCGCCTCGCCGTGGTGGTCCCTGGGGCGCTCGGGCTGATCTTCGGCCTGCTCTTCCTCTCCGTCGGGACGCTCAGGAACGCCGCGCTGATCTTCACCGGCGTCCCGCTCGCGCTCACCGGCGGCGTCCTCGCGCTCTGGGGCCGCGGGCTCCCGCTCTCGATCTCGGCGGCCGTGGGCTTCATCGCGCTCTCGGGCGTCGCCGTGCTGAACGGGCTCGTGATGGTGACGTTCATCGAGAACCTGCGGCAGCGCGGCGAGGCGCTCGACGACGCCGTGCTCCACGGCTCGATCGCGCGGCTCCGCCCCGTGCTCATGACGGCGCTCGTCGCGGCGCTCGGCTTCGTCCCGATGGCGCTCGCCACCGGCACCGGCTCCGAGGTGCAGCGCCCGCTCGCGACGGTCGTCATCGGCGGGATCCTCTCGTCCACGACGCTCACGCTCGTCGTCCTGCCGGTCCTCTACCGGCTGACCCATCGACAGGAAAGCTCGACATGAACCGACCCTGGCTCGCCCTCGTTCTCTACGGGATCTACCTTGCGCTCGCGTTCGGATGGCGCTCGCTCAGGCAGCTCCGCGCGACGGGATCGGCGGGCTTCCGTGGCATCTCGGGGCCACCCGGGTCGCTGCCGTGGCTCGGCGGCGTGCTCTTCGTGATCGCGCTCGTCCTGGGAGCGCTGGCCCCCGTCGCGGAGCTCGCGGCCTGGATCGGGCCCCTCGCCGATCCCGGCTCGCCCCTCGTCGGCCTCGGCGCGGCCATGACGATCTCGGGGACGCTCGGCACGCTCTGGTCCCAGGGCGCGATGGGCGCGTCCTGGCGCGTCGGCGTCCGCGAGGCGGAGCGCACGGGCCTCGTCACCGGAGGCCCGTTCGCGGTGGTGCGGAACCCCGTCTTCAGCTTCATGATGCTGGCCGCGCTCGGGCTGCTGCTGATCCTCCCGAACGCGGCCGCGCTCGCCTCGCTCGTCGCGCTGGTCATCGCGATCGAGCTGCAGGTCCGCCTCGTCGAGGAGCCGTACCTCCTGCGCACCCACGGCGGCGCGTACGCGGCCTACTGCGCGAAGGTCGGCCGCTTCCTGCCCGGGATCGGCCGAGGGAGCGCGCCGCCGTCGCCCTGACGCCCCTCAGCTCGCCAGGGGCAGCGAGAAGTGGATCGTCGTCCCCTGGCCCGGGGCGCTCTCGACCGCCATGGTCCCGTGGTGCGCCTCGACGATGCCGCGCGCGATGTAGAGGCCCAGCCCCGCCCCGGTGCGCGACTCCTGCGCGGCCTTCCAGTAGCGATCGAAGAGGTGCGGCTGGTGCTCGGGAGGGATGCCCGGGCCCGTATCGGCCACCGAGAAGCGCGCGCTGTCAGCGACCCGGCAGAGCGACACGCTCACGACGCCGCCCCTCGGCGTGAACTTCAGCGCGTTGCCGAGCAGGTTCGAGAAGACCTGGAGCACGCGATCCCGGTCGGCGAGGACCTCCAGGCCCGCGTCGAGCGGCCCCTGCGTCACCCGGCAGCCCTTCGCCTCCGCGAGCGACGCGGCGGCGTCGAGCGCCTCGCGGACGAGCGTCCCGCCCCGCTCCACCCTCGGCGACACAACGAGCCGCCCCGCCTCGATGCGCGACGCGTCGAGCAGATCCTCGATGAGCCGCGTCATGCTCTGGATGCCGCGGTCCATGCGGTCGACGAGCTGGACGGCGTCGTCGTCGTCGCCGTCCTTCCGCTGGAGCAGATCGCTCCGCAGCAGCGACGCCGTGATCGCGATCGTGTTGAGCGGGTTCCGGAGATCGTGCGACACGATCGCCAGGAGGTCGTCCCGGGCGCGCGTCGCGGCCTGCGCCTCGTTGTAGAGCCGCGCGTTCTCCAGGGCGACGGACGCCGACTGCGCGAGCTGGGTCAGCAGCACCTCGTCGCTCTCCACGAAGGGGCCGTCGCGCCGATCGAGCAGCTGGATGCTCCCGATGCACTGGCCGTCCCGGCCGCGCAGCGGCGCCGCGAGGAGCGAGCGCGGGTGGAGCTCGGCCGGCGCGCGCGAGAGCACGTCGGCGCACGTCGGATCGCTCGCGATCTCGTCGCCCGTCAGCCGGACGCCGGTGCTCCTCCGCTCGATCAGGCCGAGCGCGACCTCGCGGATGCCGTCGCGGTCCTCCCGCGCGGCGTACTCCTCGGACAGCGAGATGCCCGTCAGAGGCCGCTGCTCCACGCCCCGCGCCGAAAGCCGCGAGGCCGCGACGCCCGCGTCGAGCAGCGCGCGCGCCTCGTCGGTGGTGCGCTGGATCAGCTCGTTCAGCGAGAGCGACCGGTGGATGCGCAGCGTCGCCTCGGTGAGCTGCGCGAGCTGGTTCGCGTGGCGGGCGAGCGCCCTGCGCGCCTCCTCCTCGCGGCGCTCCGCCTCGCTCAGCCGCAGGACGTGGCGCAGGCTCTGCACCAGCCGCTCGGGCGTCAGCAGGTTCTTCGGCACGTAGTCCGCCGCGCCCCGCTTCATCAGATCGACCGCGAGCGACTCGTCACCCTGCCCGGTCAGCATGATGAACGGCGCCGTGAGCTTCGCCTTGCGCGCCGCCTCGATCACCGCGAGCCCGTCGCCCCCGGGGAGGTAATAGTCGAGCAGCACGCAGTCGACCTGCTGCTCGTACAGCACCGCGAGCGCCGAATCGACGGAATCGGCCTCCCTGATCTCGGCGTCGACGCGGCCGCTCCGCAGCGCACGCAAGATCGCGATCCGATCGACCGTGTCGTCGTCGACGACGAGGAGGCGAACCGACCTCGGGGTCAAGGCATCTCCACGAGCGTCCAGTACCGGTTCAGCGCCGTCATGAGCTCGACGAAGCTCATGAACGTCACCGGCTTGAGCAGGTAGCCCGCGACGTTCAGATCGTACGCGTCCACCTTGTCCCGATCGTCGTTCGAGGTCGTCAGCACGACGACGGGCGTCGCCCGCAGCGAGACGTCGGCCCGGAGCTCGCGGAGGAACTCGATGCCGTTCATCCTGGGCATGTTCAGGTCGAGCAGGACGAGGCGCCGATCCCTGGGCACCTGGTTGCCGCGCAGCAGATCGAGCCCCTCCACGCCGTCGCCCGCCACCCAGAGCGGGTTCGTGATCTTGCCCCTCTCGAACGCCCTCCGGACGTTCATCACGTCGACGGTGTCGTCCTCGACCAGGATAATATTCAGGAATTTACCGTCCATCCTCGTCCTCGTGGAGGGGCAAAGCGGAGGCTCGTTGATAGCATCAACCAGAGGCCGCGCGCAGGGGCTACGGCGCTACGGCCAGCTACCACGCTTGCCCGCGCGGCCGACGAGGTGCGCGACCGCGGTCACCAGGCTGTTCGGCTCGATGGGCTTGGCCAGGTGCATCTGGAAGCCGGCGGCGATCGCCTGGCGGCGGTCCTCCATGCGCGTGTACGCGGTGAGCGCGAGCGCCGGTATGCCGCTCGCGGGGACGTCGGTCCCCAGGGCGCGCAGCCGCCGCATCATCGCGTAACCGTCCTCGCCCGGCATGCCGATGTCGCTCACGAGCACGTCGAACTCGCCCATGTGGAGGGCCTCGAGCGCCGCGCCTGCTGAGGCCGCTTCGCTCACCGTCGCGCCGGCGCGCACGAAGATGATGCCGAGCAGCTCGCGGGCGTCGGTCTCGTCGTCGACCACGAGGACCCGGATGCCCTCGAGCACGCGCCGCGCGGCGCCCCCCGGCGCCTCGCCGCCCCGGCGCTGCGGGGACGGCGGCGCCGCGGGTGCATCGGCGCGGATCGGCAGCCGGACCCGGAAGCGCGCGCCCTTGCCCTCTCCGTCGCTCTCGGCGTGCACGCTGCCGCCCTGCGCCTCCGCCAGGTGACGCACGATGGCGAGGCCGAGCCCGAGCCCGCCGTGGGCCCGGGTCATCCCCCCGTCCGCCTGCCGGAACCGCTCGAACAGGAACGGCAGGAAGCTCTTCGGGATGCCCTCGCCGTTGTCCTCCACCTCGACCTCGAGCGTCGCCTCGACGCGCCGGGCGAGGGCCCGCACCCGGCCCCCGGACGGCGTGAACTTCACCGCGTTCGTGAGCAGGTTCCAGACGACCTGCTGGAGCCTCTCCGCGTCGCCGAGGAAGATGCCCACGTCGTCGGCGACGGAGGTGTCGACCGCGACGCCCTTCGCCAGCGCCGCCGGGCGCACCAGGTCGAGCGCCGTGGCGAGCACCTGCCGCACGTCGACCGGATCGGTCCGGAGCTGCAGCTTCCCCGCGATGATCGTCGAGGCGTCGAGGACGTCCTCGATGAGCTGCGACTGCGCCTTCGCGTTGCGCTCGATCGTGGCGAGCCCCCGCTCGAGCGACTCGGCGTCCACCTCGCCCGTCCGGAGGATCCGCGCCCAGCCCAGGATCGACTGGAGCGGCGTCCTGAGCTCGTGCGACACCGTCGCGAGGAACTCGTCCTTGAGCCGGTTCAGCTGCTCGGCGTGCTGGCGCGCGCGCTGCTCCTGATCGAGGAGCTGGGCGCGCTCGGCGTCGGTGCGCTTCTGCTCCGTGATGTCGTGGAACGAGAGGCCGACGCCGTCGCCCAGCGCCACGGCGATGGCGCGGAACGTCCGCGGAGCGCCCTCGTGCGCGCAGAAGAGCTCGACCCGCGCGGGCTCCCCGGTCTCCACGACGCGCGCGCACGCGTCGAACGCGCTCGCGAGCGCGCTGCCGGGGACCTCGATCAAGAGCCGCTTGCCCTCCAGATCCTTGCCCCGGCCCCCGACGATCGGCCCCGTGGCCGGGTTCACGTAGACCCACTCGAAGTCGGAGATCGCCCCGGACGCGTCGCGCACGCTGCGCAGCATCATGAACCCGTCGGGCGACGCCTCCTGCACGGTGCGGAACCTCGCCTCGCTCGCCCGCAGCGCCTGCTCGATCGACTTCCGCTCCGTGATGTCCGTCGCCGTGCAGGTGATGCCGATGATCTCGCCCGTGTCATCGGCCAGCGGCTCGATCGAGACGTCGATGTGCTGGGTGCGCCCGCCGGCGTGCACCGCGATCTCGCGCCGCTGGCCGACGCCGCTGGCGAGCACGTCGCGCTTCGTCCGATCGAGCGACCTCGCGGCCTCCGGGTCCTCCAGCACCTCCCCGTCGGTCTTCCCGAGCACCTCGCGCTCGGACTTGCCGAACGAGTTGTGCATCCACGTGTAGCGCAGGTCCCGGTCCTGGGTGAACACCATGACCGGCGACCCCCGGAGCGCCTTGCGGAAGCGCTCCTCGTTCACGCGGAGCGCCTGCTCCGCGCGCAGGCGCTGGGCCACGCTCTGCTGGAGCTCGAGCGCGAGCCGCTCGGCCTTCCGGCGCGCGCCGATCTGCTCGGTCACGTCGAACGCCGTCACCATGACGCCCTCCACGGCGCCGCTCACGTCGTGCACCGGCTTGCACAGGACGTTGTACAGCCGCTCGACCGTCTCGCCGGTCCAGCGCGTGATCCGCACCGGGATCTCGCTCGCCACGCTCGGCTCGCCGCTCGCCAGGACGGCCTCGAGCTGCGCGTGCAGCGGCTGCCCGCGCAGCTCCGGGACCGCCTCGACGAGCGGCTTGCCGAGGAGATCGTCGCGGCCGACCATGCGGCAGAAGAGCGGGTTCGCGAGCTCGAACACGAGCGCCGCGCCCTTGAGGAAGCAGATCGGCGCGGGCGCCTGCGCGAGCAGCGAGCCGCTCCTGCCTCGCTCGATCTCGGTGCGCCTGCGCTCGGTCTCGATCGCCTCCAGCTGGAGCCTCGTGTGCTCGCTTACCGCCTGGGCGATGCCCGCGTCCACGCGCTCGGAGAGCGCCTCGATCTCCCGCAGATCCGGCGTGATCCCCGCCTCCTCCAGCTCGCGGAGGATGGATTGCCGGAGGACGCCGTACTCGCGGACCATCACGCCCAGGTCGAGCCCGTTCTCCCAGCGCATCTCGCCGTGCTCGCGCGCGGCCTCCTTGCTGCCGGCCGTCGACGCGCGTTGCTCCAGGCTGGCGGCCACCTCGTCGAGGAAGCTCGGCAGCGAGTTGATGATGAGCGGCTTCGGCATGTTGCGCACCGCCGCGCTCCGCTTGCGCAGCTCGCCCACGAACCGCTCGATGATGGCCTCGCGGCGGGTCCTGATGAGCGTGGAGAGCGGGATCGTCATGATCGGATCGTTCGCGTCGGGAGCCCGACCTCGGCAGACGTCGCCGTCAGGGGGCCTGGACAGCGAGCGGCGAGCGATGGTGGGCGATCGGCGGCGCGGGTGGCATCGGCGAGCACGGTATCTTCGGAGAGCTGACCGAGCGCCACAAGGCGCACCGCCAGCGCGGCTCACCCGGCCTCGGACGGCCGGCCGCCACCCTCCTGAGACGGCCGCGGCCGGCTCTCCGTCGGCGATCTCGACACCGGCCTTGAGCTGAGCCTGACTTCCACCTCGCCAGCACAAGCCCAGGCGCGAGCAAGCGTTGTGCCGAGATCGGCCAGCCGATGAACGAGATGATGCGCGGTGCGCGACGTCACGAGTGAGGCAATTTGTCGCAGTTACCCCGCCCGCCCGTGTCGTGCAGCGGCATCTGCAGCGAGCCGCCGGGGCACCCGGGCGCTCCGCGATCCGGGGAACTCGCGATGTCGCGGCACGTCGGCTGCAATGACGTAGCGACGTAACGACGTAACGACGTAACCGCTGCAATCGCTGCAACAACGCAGCATCGAAGCGCTGGAACACCGATTCACCCAGTGATTCACCCGATGAGGAGGTTATCATGCTCAGTTGGAGTGTCGCGTTCTTCGTCGTGGCGATCATCGCCGCGATCCTCGGCTTCGGCGGCCTCGCGGCGAGCGCCGCCTCGGTGGCGAAGCTGCTCTTCGTCATCTTTCTCGTCCTGGCGGTCGTCTCCCTCGCGCTCGGCCGACGCGCCCCGACCTGACGCCATGCCGATCGCACGTGTTCGGAGGCCACGATCGGGGCGACATGCCTCGTCGGGCCGAGCGGTATCCGTGCTTCCGCATGGCACGTCTGTCGCAATACCCGCGGATCGACCCATCTATCGCGCCATGAGGCCCATCCCGGGCGGCGTCGATAAGGCGTCCGTGTCGCGCCGGGCGCTCGCCCGGACGCGAGGTCGCGCGTCGACCGCAGACCAGAGGAGATCATCATGTTGACCGTCCGAACATTCCTGCCTATCGCCATCGTCATGAGCGCCGTCGTGGGCTGCGAGTCCCCCACGGCGGACGCGCAAACCAAGGCCGAGCGCGCGCAGCGCGAGGCGCAGCAGAAGGCGGCGGAGGTCGCCACCGAGCTCGACAAGAAGGTCGCCGAGATCGACCAGAAGGCCGAGCGGGCCACCGACGACGCGCTCCGCGAGGCCGCGGAGAAGCTCAACAACGCCGCCGTCGAGGCCCAGGAGAAGACCGCGGAGGCCGAGGCGGAGCTGGTGAAGGCGCGCGCGGACGTGCGCGCGTCCACGTCGCGCAGGATCGAGGACCTCGAGAAGGAAGCCGTCGAGCTCCGCGAAAAGGCCGAGAAGAAGCTGCCCAAGGACGAGGTCGGCAGGCTGATGAAGGACGTGGAGGACAAGTCGGAGGCCGTCCGCAGGAGCCTGCGCGACCTCGACGCGGCGACCGGCGAGACCCTCGACCGGGTGAAACAAGGCGTCTACCAGCGTGTGGAGGAGCTGGATCGCGCGATCCAGGCGGTGAAGCGGCGCGTTTGATGCAAGCTCGCTCGCCTGGGCCCAGCAAAGCTCGACACGAGGAGGACATGATGGCGAATCAGAAGGCGACTCAGCAGACCCCATCGGCGGACATCGAGGGAGAGGGCAACCGCACGGCCGATCGGCGTTACCGAGAAGGGGTGGAGAAGTCGGTGAAGGCCGGCAAGATCAAGGAGCACGCCGAGGAGGCCGCCCGCGCGCTCGACGGACCCGAGGGCGACGAGCTGCGCGAAGCCGAGGAAGCGGCGCGGCGAGGTCAACCCAACTGAACCGGGTGAGCAGCGATGATCCGCGAGCTCCGATGCAAAGCCTGTGGCCGCCGGTACGTCTTCGTATCGACGGCGGCCACGCCCTGCCGGGCCTGCGGCTCGGCCCTCGACGAGGTGGAGCTCGAGCGCGGCGTTTACGAGCTCGTCACGAACGACGCGCGGAGCCCGGCCTCGACCGCTCCGTCGAGCCCGGCGGACCCCATGGTCCCCGAGGATCTCGGCTACGGCGAGTCCCATGGATACGGACCCGCGCACGGCGGCCCGACGGGCCCCGGCGACGCGCCCGCGACCGACCCCTGATCCAACCGAGCTCACTTCGCGCGCAGGGCGCCGCGGGCGCGCTCGCAGAGCGCCTGTGGCGGCCGCTGGAGAGCAGTGGGCGAACGACGGGACGCCGGAGAGCGCTGGTCAAATTGGAACAGGGAGATGGGGAGGCAAGGAGGAAAAACTCAGCAAATCTCCCTGTCTCCCCGTCTCCCTGTGATCCTTCTCGGGCAACGTTGACCAACCACCCGCCGGAGGGAGGGCGCTGGCCGTCAGGCCGCCCTCGCTGTGCGGAGCGGGGCGTGGCTCGAGGCGTGGGGGCGGCGGGAGTGGGCGATGAGCGCCTCGAAGAGCTCCAGCATCTGCCGGCCGAGGCGCTCGTTCGTGTCCTCGGTCAGCTCCGCCTCGATCCTCGGCAAGAGGTCCCGCTCCTCCTCCTCGGCGTGGTGCGTGACGAGCTCCCTCAGGGTGGCGAGCCTGGCCTTGAAGCTCGGGTCCTCCGGCGCCGTGCCGACGACGCGGCGGATCTCGAACCGCGTGACCGTATGCTCTTCGCAGGCTCCGCCGACGAGGTCCGGCTCGACGGCGAGCAGCTCCGGGAAGAGGACCACCTGCTCGGCGAGCATGTGGGCGAGGAGGTGCTTGGTCAGCTCGTCCGTCGCTCCCCGGACATCGCCTGTGGTCGAGAGGGCCAGATCGAACAGCCTCTCGGCTTCGCGGTGTTGCCCCTTCAAGAGCTGTGTCGCCTTCATGCATTCTCCTCTCAAGGACCGGACGTCAGGTTGTTGTTCATCGAGGTGGCTGGGCTGCCGTTCATCGAGGGGGAAAGGAGCTCGTCGCGCTCGCTCGCTAGCGACCAGCTCACGCAGCGGCCTCGGCCGAGGGCCCGCGGCGACGCGCCGAGCCTTCAGCGGGGTGACATCGCGCCGTCGCGCAGCGCGCGCAGCGTCAGCGGCAAGGCCCGCGAGCGCGCGTGCCCCCCTCCCGCCCCCTCTTCTGCATGAGGCGCACTCAAGCAATCACCGTGCCGATTGGGGTTTATTCCGGATGCGAAGAGACGCTGGACGCCGGACAGGGAATATCGATGTGGAATTTCGCCTCTCGCCATGGCTCCCGGAGCGCGGGCGAACTCGGCTGTTGCCGGCAGGCGGCGCCGTCTGGCTGTTGCTGACAGGTGGCGCCGTCTGATCGAGAGAGGCGCCGGGCGTCCGCGGGGGACCGCGGCGATGCCTCGGTGGCGGCCCCTCGCCCGCGTGGCCCGTCGGAGGCGCGACACGCGCCGCGACGAGGCGCGCTGCCGGCCCGCGCCGATCCGTGGAGGAACGGCGGGTCGGTGAGCCCCCTACCGGCCGTGGCGCTTCGGGCGCGGCGGCGCTGGCTGGCCCCCGTCGGCGGCGGACCGCTTGGCCGCTGCGCGCGGCCGGTGCCATCCAGGATGGGGCAAGAACGCGCACCTGTGGCGAAACGTCACGTTGGAGGGACGTCGGCGAGGAGCGGACTGGGCTTGATGGCGCGAACTCTCCGTGGCACGTTCCCTGCAACTGCAGGCAGCGGTCGACCTTTAGAAGAGCTGCCGGGGAAGGACACGCGATGAGCGGCAGGATACTCGTCGTCGACGACGACGAAGCGACGTGCGATCTGGTCGAAGCCCTCCTCAAGAGGCAGGAGTTCTCCGTCGCGGCGCGCACTTCGGCCAAGAGCGCGCTCGAGCTGGTGAGCGATGACGATTTCGACGTCGTGTTGACCGACGTCGGCATGAGCGAGATGAGCGGCCTGGAGCTCTGCGAGCGCATCCTCGGCGCGCGCCCCGACATGCTCGTCATCGTTATGACGGCGCTCGGGAGCATGGAGACCGCCATCTCCTCCATGCGCGCCGGGGCGTTCGACTTCGTCACGAAGCCGCTCGACGCGAACCTCCTCGGCCTGACGGTCTCGCGCGCCGTCCAGCATCGGCGCCTCCGCTCGGAGGTGAAGCGCCTGCGCGAGGCGGCCCACGACGTCCAGCAGACCAAGGGCCTCGTCGGGCGCAGCCCTGCGATGAAGCGCGTCTACGATCTGATCGGGCGCGTCGCGCGGAGCGACGCCTCGGTCCTCGTGCACGGCGAGACGGGCACCGGCAAGGAGCTCATCGCGCGGGCGATCCACGAGGCCAGCGGCCGGTCCGGCCCCTTCGTGGCGGTCAACTGCGCCGCGGTGCCTCAGGCGCTCCTCGAGAGCGAGCTCTTCGGCCACGCGCGCGGCGCCTTCACCGACGCCAAGACCCAGCGCACCGGCCTGTTCCTGGAGGCCAGCGGCGGCACCATCTTCCTCGACGAGATCGGCGAGATGCCGCTCGAGGTCCAGCCGAAGCTGCTCCGCGCGCTGCAGGAGCGCAAGGTGCGGCCGGTGGGCTCGAACGCCGAGATCCCCTTCGACGCCCGCATCGTGACGGCGACGAACCGCGACCTCGAGACCGAGGTGTACGAGAAGCGGTTCCGCGAGGACCTCTACTACCGGGTCAACGTCGTGAAGATCGACCTGCCGCCCCTGCGCGAGCGCGGCACCGACGTGCTCCACCTCGCGATGCACTTCCTCGAGAAGTTCTCGTCCCGCAGCAGCAAGGGCGTGCTCTCGCTCTCGACCGCGGCCGCGGAGAAGCTCACGGCGTACAACTGGCCGGGCAACGTGCGCGAGCTCGAGAACAGCATCGAGCGCGCGGTGGCGCTGGCCCGCTTCGAGCAGATCACGGTCGAGGACCTGCCGGACAAGGTCCAGGCCTACCGGCCCGACCGCTTCGTCGTCGCCGTCGATGAGCCGGCGGAGATCATGACGATGGACGAGCTCGAGAAGCGCTACATCAAGCGCGTGCTCGCGCTCGTCGGCGGCAACAAGTCGCGCGCCGCCCAGATGCTCGGGTTCGACCGGCGGACGCTCTACCGCAAGCTGGAGCGCTACGGGGAGCAGGACGGCTCGGGCGGGGACGAGGGCCCAGACAAGGCGGCCTCTTCGCCGGGCTCGGCGAGCTCCTCGTTGAGCTGAGGCGGGGCGCGAGGCGAGGCGAGGCGAGGCGTAACGAATGAGCGAAAAGGCGCTGTCCGACTCGATTTACAAGCTGTTCGCGCGCGCGGGGCACGACGTGCGCGGGCCCGCCGGGGTCGTGGCCACGGCGCTCAACGAGCTGGAGAGCGTCCTCGGGGGCGAGGCCACCGCCCAGAACGCGGCGTACTTCACCATGGCGCGGCGGGGCGTGCGCCGCCTGCTGCGCCTCGCCGACCGCTACACCGCCGCGTCCGAGCTGTCGCGGCAGCTCGACGCCCCGGCGCAGCCGCTCGACCTCGAGGCGCTCGTCCAGAAGGCCGTCGCGGAGGCGTCGTTCGTCTACGGGCGGCGCGACGTCACGGTGGCGCTCGACCTCGCCCCTGTGCGCGGCTTCGCGCACGCCGCGTCGATGACCGCGGCGCTCTCGGACGCGCTCATGCTCGCCCTGAACGTCGCCCGCGCGCGGGTCGTCGTGGCGCTCGCGGCCCATGGCGATCGCGCGCGGGTGGTGATGACGAGCGACTCGAGCGCGGCCTCGGTGGAGAAGCTCTTCGAGGCGGCGCTCGCGCCGGACGCGGATCCGCTCGCCGACGGCGGGCTGCCCGTCCGGGTGATCGACGGCGTGCTCAAGGCGCACGGCGGCGAGGCGCGGGCCGACCGCGTCGGCGCGGAGACGCAGATCACCCTGGAGTGGCCGCTGAACGCGGCCGACCGCAAGGCGGGGGCCTGATGAGCGCGGAGCTGCCGCAGGTGCTGGTGCTCGACGACGACGACGACACGGCGGCGCTGCTCGGCATGGCGCTCCGCCGCCGCGGCTTCCGCGTGCTCGTGGCGCGCTCGTGCGAGGAAGGGCGCTCGATGCTCGCCGGGAGCGCGGTCGACGCCCTGGTGACGGACGTGTCGCTCCCCGACGGCAGCGGCGTCGAGCTGGTCGCGTCGCTCGCGGACAGGCCACGGGCGGTGATCGTGGTGAGCGGATTCGGCGGGGACGACGATCGCGAGAAGAGCCGGACGGCCGGCGCTCACGCGCACATGGTCAAGCCCATCGACGTGGCCCGGCTCGTGGCCACGCTCAACGAGCTGCTCGGGCGGCCCAGCTGAGCGGGCGGCCGGCGATCCCGCGCCGCGCGCTGGCCACGCCGGCGCGCGGAGCAGGGCGGCCGCGGGCTCGCCTCACTTGTCGACCGACGCGTAGAACGAGACGCCCCGCCGGTTCTCGTCGAGGCGGAGCGGGTGCTGCAGCGCCGGCAGCGCGCGCTGGGCGCAGTCGAGGCGCTCGCAGGTCCGGCACGTGACGCCGACGGGCACGGCCGCGCCGATGTTGTCCAGGTCGATCCCGTCGGCATAGACGAGCTCGCGGGCATAGCGGACGTCGCAGCCCATGCCGATCGACTGCACCGTGTGGGGGACGTGGTAGCCGCCGCGGTCGCTGCGCACGGTGCGCGCGATGCAGAAGTAGACGGCGCCGTCGGGCATCTGCGAGAGCTGGATCCGGATCATGCCGGGCGTCATCAGGGCGGCGTGGACGTTCCAGCGGGGACACGCGCCGCTGAACCGCGCGAACCGTATGCCGGAGCCGCTGAAGCGCTTCGAGATGTTGCCCGCGATGTCGATGCGGACCATGTGCATCGGCACCCCCTCGGCGCCCGGGCGGCGGAGCGTCGTCAGCCGGTGGCACACCTGCTCGAAGCTCGTGCCGAACCGGTGCGCGAGGAGCTCGATGTCGTAGCGCTCGGCGCGCGCCGCCTCCAGGAACGGCTGATACGGCATGAGGATCGCGGCGGCGAAGTAGTTGGCCAGCGCGACGCGGGCGAGCGCGCGGGACTCCGGGGTCGTGAGGTTCTCGTCGCGCAGGATGCGGTCGATGGCCGTCGATTGCGTCAAGAGGCCGAGCTGGTGCGCGAGCTGGAACCTGCGGCTCCGGGGCGGCAGCACCTCGGAGATGCTCAGCACGCGCCTGTCGGGGTCATATCGCCGCATCGCCTGGCGCTCGTCCGCGACCCGGACGATGCGCACCTCGATGCCGCGCGTCGCGTGGAGGTACCGGACGAGGCCGCGGTAGACGTCGTCCGCGTCGAGCTCCGCCTCGCGCCAGAGCGCCTCGGCGCCTTCCTCGAGCTCCGCGAAATGGTTCATCCGGCGCTGGATGAGATCGCTGACCTCCTCGGACGGTAGCCGCGAGTTGTCGACCGCGACGAACCCGTCCCCCGCCAGCCGCTCTCCCAGCGTATCCAGCGATTCGCGCGTCGTCGCGTAGGTCCGGTAGAGCGTGAGCACCGCGCGCGCGACGTTCGGGGACGCCGCGACGAGCTCGCGCAGATCCGCGTTCGTCAGCCCGTGGCTCTCGAAGATGGGATCGCCGAACACCTCGTGGAGATCGGCCGTGAGCCGGACGTCCTCTTCCGACGCGAAGTTCTGGAGGTCGAGCTGGAATATCTGGGCGAGCCGGATGAGCAGCGGCGCAGTCAGCGGACGCCGGTTGTTCTCTATCAAGTTCAGATAGCTCGCCGAGACACCGAGGCGCTCCGCCAGATCGACCTGCGTCATGTGCTCGCGACGCCGGAGCGCGCGGACCTTGGCTCCGAGAAGAGGTGCATCGGCCATGGGGACCCTCCCGACGTGACCAGGACAACCTGGATGAAATGTAGGCGCAGCTCGCCTGGTGGAAATTTACAATAGTTTACACGTTAACACGCTGTAAAGCCCTTTCGTCTACATCGTTATCCGCCTGCATTTCAGAGCGAAGTTGACGCTGAAACCTCGTCGACAAACATAGGTTGCTTGTAACGACGCGCAGCGTTGCAGGAGATGTGGATGAGCCAGAATCATGAGACCGCAAGCGTCCGCTTGCTCGCTCCTCGGGTCGGGGGCGACGAGTCCGTCCTCACGCCAGAGGCCCTTCGCTTCCTCTCCGGTCTTGGGCGCAAGTTCGCTGACCGGGTACCCGCCCTGCTCGCCCGGCGGCGCGCCGTGCAAGAGCGGCTGGACGCGGGCGAGCGGTTCGATTTTCTCCCCGAGACGCGGGATGTGCGCGGGGGCGACTGGACGGTGGCGCCGCTGCCCGAGGACCTGCTCGACCGGCGCGTGGAGATCACGGGTCCGGTCGATCCCAAGATGATCATCAACGCGCTGAACTCGGGCGCGAGCGTGTTCATGGCCGATTTCGAGGACGCCACGTCGCCCACGTGGAAGAACCTCATCGAGGGGCAAGCGGCGCTGAGGCTCGCGGCGCGGCGCGAGCTCCGTTACGAGGACCCGGCGACCGGCAAGCGTTACGCCCTCGGAGAGAGGGTGGCGACCCTGCTCGTGCGCCCGCGCGGCTGGCACCTCCCCGAGAAGCACGTCGAGCTCGACGGCAAGCCGCTGCCAGGCGGGCTCTTCGATTTCGGACTCTATTTCTTTCACAACGCGCGTGAGCTCGTCCGCCGCGGTACCGGGCCTTACTTCTATCTGCCGAAGATGGAGAGTCACCTGGAGGCGCGCCTCTGGAACGACGTCTTCGTGTTCGCGCAAGAGGCGCTGGGCCTCCCCATCGGCACGATCAAGGCCACGGTCCTCATCGAGACGCTGCCCGCGGCGTTCGAGATGGACGAGATCCTCCACGAGCTCCGGCAGCACTCGGCCGGCCTCAACTGCGGTCGCTGGGACTACATCTTCAGCTTCATCAAGAAGCTCCGGAACGACCCCGCCTGCGTGATGCCGGACCGCTCGCAGGTGACGATGGAGCAGCATTTCCTGCGCTCGTACACGCAGCTGCTCGTGAAGACGTGCCACCGCCGCGGCGTCCACGCGATGGGCGGCATGGCGGCGCAGATCCCGATCAAGAGCGACCCCGAGGCGAACCGCGCGGCGCTCGACAAGGTGCGCGCCGACAAGCTGCGCGAGGTGAAGGACGGGCACGACGGCACCTGGGTCGCGCACCCGGGGCTCGTGCCGCTCGCGCGCGAGGTGTTCGACGCGCACATGCCCGCTGCGAACCAGATCGAGCGGAAGCGCGAGGACGTCCGCGTCTCGGCGGCCGACCTGCTGCGCGTCCCGGAGGGCGCGCGCACCGAGGCCGGCCTGCGCCATAACATCCGGGTCGGCGTCCAGTACCTCGAGGCGTGGATCAGCGGCCTCGGCTGCGTCCCGCTCTACAACCTGATGGAGGACGCGGCCACCGCGGAGATCTCCCGCACCCAGGTCTGGCAATGGATCCGCCACGGGGCGACGCTCGACGACGGCCTGCCGCTCACCGTGGAGCGCTTCCGCGCGGCGGTGGACAGCGAGATGGCCGCGCTCCGCGGCGCGCTCGGCCCGGCGCGCTTCGACGGCGGCCGCTTCGCCGAGGCGCGTGCGCTGTTCGAGCGTCTGTCGATCGGAGAGACCTTCGAGGAGTTCCTCACGCTGCCTGCTTACGAGCTCTTGATCTCCAGCGCCGGAGAGCGGCGCTCGTGACGCCCGGCGCGCTTCGTTTGACGTCGACACAGCGGCCGCTGCCGCCCCCAACCCCAACGCATTAGGAGCCCAGTCATGTCCGCTGCTTTCCCGCTGAACACGCCGATCTCCGCCGACTCCCTGCACGCGCCGCCGAGCGACACCGTCCCGGGCCGGTGGAGCGGCGTCGTCCGGCCGTACTCCGAGGCGGACGTCGCGCGCCTCCGCGGCACCGTCCGTATCGACTACACGCTCGCGACCCTCGGCGCCAAGCGGCTCTGGAACCTCATGCACTCCGAGCCCTACGTGGCGGCGCTCGGCGCCCTCACCGGCAACCAGGCGATGCAGCAGGTCCGGGCCGGGCTCAAGGCCATCTACCTGAGCGGGTGGCAGGTGGCGGCCGACAACAACGAGGCCGGGACCATGTACCCCGACCAGAGCCTGTATCCGGCGAACAGCGTCCCGACGCTCGTGCGCCGCATCAACCAGGCGCTCCTCCGCGCCGACCAGATCGAGAACGCCGAGGGCAAGGCGGGGCGCTACTGGCTCGCGCCCATCATGGCCGACGCGGAGGCGGGCTTCGGCGGGCCGCTCAACGCGTTCGAGCTGATGAAGGCCATGATCGAGGCGGGCGCATCGGGCGTTCACTTCGAGGATCAGCTCGCCTCCGAGAAGAAGTGCGGGCACATGGGCGGCAAGGTCCTCGTCCCGACCAGCCAGTTCATCCGCACCCTGATCGCGGCCCGCCTCGCCAGCGACGTCATGGGCGTACCGACCGTCCTCGTGGCCCGCACGGACGCCGACAGCGCCAAGCTGATCACGTCCGACGTCGACCCGCGCGACAAGCCGTTCGTCACGGGCGAGCGCACGCCCGAGGGCTTCTTCGTGCTGAAGGGCGGCCTCGAGGCGGCCATCGCGCGCGGGCTCGCGTACGCGCCCTACGCGGACCTCGTCTGGTGCGAGACCTCGACGCCGGACCTCGATCAGGCGAAGCGCTTCGCGGAGGGGATCCACAAGCAGTTCCCGGGCAAGCTGCTCGCCTACAACTGCTCGCCTTCGTTCAACTGGAAGAAGCACCTCGACGACGCGACGATCGCCCGGTTCCAGCGCGAGCTCGGCGCGATGGGGTACAAGTTCCAGTTCGTGACCCTCGCCGGGTTCCACTCGCTGAACCACAGCATGTTCGAGCTCGCCCGCCAGTACCAGCGCCGGGGGATGGCGGCGTACTCCGAGCTCCAGCAGGCCGAGTTCGCCGGCGAGCAGTTCGGCTACAGCGCGACCCGCCACCAGCGCGAGGTCGGGACGGGCTACTTCGACGAGGTCGCCCAGGTGATCTCGGGCGGCGCTGCGTCCACGCTGGCCCTCCACGAGTCCACCGAGGCCGCCCAGTTCTGAGCGCCCGCGCGGGCGTGCGCCGTCCGTCGCGCACGCCCGCGCCTGTCCGCCGCGGCGCCGCCCGCCGCCGGCCTCCCGCCGTCTGAGCAGGTGCGGCTCGGCTACGCCGGGTTCATCACCTGTCGCGACGTGGTGAGAGACGAGGCCACAGGAGAGGTCGTCGAGCTCCGCTGCACGTACGATCGCCCCACGAAGCGCGGTGACGCGCCCGACGGCCGCAAGCCGAAGGGAGCGTCGCACTGGGTTCCGGCCGCCCATGCGCTCACCGCCGAGGTCCGGCTCCACGACCGGCTCTTCGCGGCCGAGCGGCCCGACGCGGTCGAAGAGGGAAGGGATTTCCTGGAGAGCTTGAGTCCCGGTTTGCTGGTTGCCCTGAGCCGAGAAGGCCAGACGCCTCATCGAACCACGTGGGATACCTGGCGATGACGCGGTGATCCTGGCCGACGACGACGGCCTCCTCCGGCCCTTCGAGGAGACGGCCGCCGTGCACGACAACCCCCGGGGCGCCGCCAACTGGGTCATCCACTCGCTCGCCCGCGAGCTGAAGGACAGGAAGACAGGCGACCTCCCCGTCTCGGGCGCGCAGCTCGGCGAGCCCCTGGCGCTGATCGATGACGGGACGATTCCGGGAAGATTGCAAGAGATGTCCTCGCTGAGATAATGCAGCAGGGCGGTAGTCCGAAGGCGATCGTCGCGCAGCGAGGGCTCCGGCAGGTCGCCCTGGAGCGCGTCGTCGACCAGATCATCGCCGGCCATCCAGGCGAGGCTTCCCGCTTCCGCGCGGCGAATTCGAAGCGGATCGGGCTCTTCGTCGGTCAGGTCATGAAGGCTTCCGGCGGCAAGGCGAGCCCCGACCTGGTCACTACGCTGCTGACCAGGAAGCTGGCGTAAATCTCCCACCCACGCGCTGTTTCGCTTCCCCCCCGACGCGGGGTGCGCCCGAGTGCTGCGCTCTGCGTTATCCCACTCCCGGCACCTGACTAGGTGATGCGTGTCGTGGCGGTGTGCAGAAACATGTCCAGAAAAATGTCCATAAAATAATTGAACTTGATAGCTGGAGTGGTGTAGATCTGATTGGTACTATGGAATCTGCACGCCAGTTCGCTCTCCTCGCTTGCGTGGCTGTGTCGTTCTCGCAGGTCGCTTGTGTAGCGTCTGCCGAGCTCGATGGGGATGAGGAGGGGGTGGCGGAGGTCCAGCAGGAGGTCACGATTCACAACGCGATGACGGCCAACGCGATGACGGCCAACGCGATGACGGCCAACGCGTTGGTCGCCAACGCGATGACGGCCAACGCGATGACGGCCAACGCGTTGGTCGCCAACGCGCTGACAAGGGAAGCGCTCCGTGATCCAGAGTCGAGGGAGCTCCTCAGCTTCATTGTGAGCTGCGCTCTCCCCGAGGATGCCCGCCTCAACGTCAAGATTGATGGGGTCTCCTACAGCTTCGAGGGGGATCTCGGCCTCGCGCCCGAGTGGGGCTCGAAGCGCGGCTCGTGCGATGAAGACTGCCAGGAGTGGGTCTCCGCGTGCCTGCTCGCGCGCGTGAACTACCGGGGCGAGCACGTCATGATCTCGCTCCGCGGAAAGCACGAAGCGCTCTCGTCCACGAAGCGGGAGCGGGCGAGCTACGACATCCCGGAGGCGACCTACTTCGGCAACGTCTTCCAGAAGCCGCAGCGCCGCTTCGCCTGCCTCGCGCCGGGCAAGAGGCAGATCCCGCGCGTCTGCGGGCCCTCGATTGACGACTGCCCGATCGATGTCGTGGGCGAATGTGAGGATGTGTGCGATGGGCCGAGATCGGACGGCAGCTTCTTGAACTGCCGCGATCGTGAGCCGCTCGACCTTCCGTGCGGCCCCCGCGTCTTTCCGCGCGGCACCGACCGCTACAAGGCTTCGGTCTCCGTCTTCCTCGAGTAGCATCGAGCCGTGTGGATTCCGGCGTAGTCCTCGCGAGCCGCTTCGTCGTCGAGCAGCAGGTCGCAGCAGGGGGGATGGGGACGGTCTATCGCGCGCACGACCGCCTCGACGCCCGCCCGGTCGCCATCAAGGTCCTGCACAGCCGCGAAGCATTCGACGTCGAGCGGTTCGAGCGCGAGTCGCAGATCCTCGCTGAGCTGAGCCACCCGGGGATCGTGCGGTACGTCGCGCACGGGCGAACCAGCGCCGGGGACCACTACCTCGCCATGGAGTGGCTGGAGGGCGAGGACCTGGCGGCGTGCCTCGCGCGTCGGCAGCTCGCGCTCGCCGAGAGCCTCGCGGTGCTGCGCAGGACGGCGGACGCGCTCGCCTTCGCGCACTCGCGCGGGATCATCCACCGCGACGTCAAGCCGAGCAACATCTTCCTCGTCGCCGGTGACGTCGGCCAGCTCAAGCTCGTCGACTTCGGGATCGCGCGCCCCGACGGGGAGTCGCGGCGGCTCACCTACACGGGCGGCATCCTCGGGACGCCGGGGTACATCGCGCCCGAGCAGATCGAGGGCGGGGGCGCGCTCGACGCGCGGGCGGACGTGTTCTCGCTCGCGTGCGTCTACTACGAGTGCGTCGCGGGCCGCCCGGCCTTCGAGGGGGCGCACGTCATGGCGGCGCTCGCCAAGCTCCTGTTCCAGCAGACGCCCCGGCTGCGCGACGTCCGCGCGGACGTCCCGGAGCCGCTGGAGCGCCTCATGGACCGGATGATGGCGAAGAACCCCGAGGATCGGCCGCGCGACTGCGGCGACGTCGGGGTCGAGCTCGCGCACATCGCGGAGGTGCTCGACGCCTGGGCCTCGCCGCGGCCCGCCACGCTGGCCTCCCCGCGCGACGCGACCATGCGCTCGGCGCGGCCCGATGGCTTCCTCACGCGCAGCGAGCAGCGGCTCGTGTCCCTCGTGCTCGCCGGCGAGCCGGACGACGTGCAGATGAGCGTCGCGGCGGCCGGCGGCGTGCCCAGCGCCTCGGACGTCTCGAGCGTGCTGCAGGAGCTCTCGAGCGAGGGCCCGGGCTCCGCGGTGCCGCGCTCGGAGGTGCGGGCGGCGGTGGAGCCCTACGGCGCCCACATCACGGAGATCTCGCGAGGTTCGCTCATCGCGATCCTCGCCGGCGCCGGGAGCGCCGTGGACCGGGCCGAGCGGGCGGCGCGGTGCGCGCTCGCGCTGCGCGCGCGGTTCCCCGGCATTCCGCTCGCCGTCGCCACGGGGCGCGGGGTGTCGTCGGCGAAGCTCATCGAGGGCGACGTCATCGACCGGGGGGTGCGCGCCCTGCGGGCCGCGCACGCCGGGGCGGTCCGGCTCGACGACGTGACGGCCAGCGTGGTCGGCGGCCGGCTCAAGGTGGAGACCGACGAGAACGGGCCGTTCCTTGCGACCGAGACGGCGGCCGACGAGAGCGTCCCCGTGCTCCTCGGCAAGCCGAGCGTCTGGGTCGGCCGCATCCGCGAGCTGTCCATGCTGGAGGGCGTGTTCTCCGGGTGCGTCAGCGAGTCGCTGGCGAGCGCGGTGCTCGTGATCGGCGCGGCGGGGTCCGGGAAGTCGAGGCTCCGCCTGGAGTTCCTCACCCGGGCGCGGCGCCAGTTCGGGTCGGTGGAGATCCTCTCCGGGCGGGCCGAGTCGATGGCCGCGGGGTCCCCGTTCGGGCTCATCGCCGATGCGATCCACAAGGCGGCGGGGATGCGCGAGGGCGAGCCCGTGGAGGCCCGGCGGCGCAAGCTGACGCGCCGGCTAGGGCGCCACCTGAGCGGCGAGGCGCTGAGCCGGATCGCGGCCTTCCTGGGCGAGCTCTCGCGGACGCCGTTCCCCGACGGCGAGACGAGCGGGCTGCGCGCGGCGCGCGACAACGCGATGCTCATGGCCGACGCGACGCGCGCGGCGTGGGAGGACTGGCTCGCCGCCGAGTGCGCGGCGCAGCCGGTGCTGCTCGTGCTCGAGGACCTGCACTTCGGCGATCCGGCGACCGTGCGCCTCATCGATCAGACGCTCCGGAACCTCCGGGACCTGCCGCTCATGCTGCTCGCGCTGGCCCGGCCCGAGGTGAGCAAGCAGTTCCCCGGGCTGTGGACCGACCGGGAGGTGCAGACGATCAAGCTCGGGCCGCTGCCCGCCAAGGCGAGCGAGCGCATGGTGCGGAGCGCGCTCGGCGAAGACACGCCCGCGGAGACGGTGGCCCGGGTCGTGGACCGGGCCGACGGCAACCCGTTCTACCTGGAGGAGCTCATCCGCGCGGTCGCGACGGGCAAGGGGGACGTGCTGCCCGACTCGGTGCTGGGCACGGTCGAGGCGCGGCTCGACGCCGAGGGGCACGAGGCGAAGCGCGTGCTGCGGGCCGCGAGCATCTTCGGCGACCGCTTCTCGAAGCTCGCGGTGGCGGCGCTGCTCGGCGGCGCGACGCGCGTGAAGGAGACCGAGACGTGGCTCGACGCGCTCGCGGCGCGGGAGCTCATCGCCCCGGTCTCGACGCCGGGGTGGCTCATCCCGACGGACTACGTGTTCCGCCACGCGATCGTGCGCGAGGCCGCGTACGCGATGCTCACGGAGCCGGACCGCGCCCTCGGCCACAAGCTGGCCGGCGAGTGGCTCGAGCGCAGCGGGCACACCGACGCGATGGCGCTCGCGGAGCACTTCCGTCGCGGCGGCGAGCCGGCGCGCGCGGTGCGGTGGTACCGGAGGGCCGCGGAGCAGGCGCTCGAGGCGAACGATCTGGCGAGCGCGCTCGCGCGCGCCGAGATGGGCGTCCAGTGCGGGGCGGCCGACGAGGAGCTCGGACGGCTGCGGCTCGTGGAGGCCGAGATCGGCCTGTGGCAGGGAGAGGTGGTGCTCGCCGCGCAGCGCGGCACCGAGGCGGCGAGCCTCGTCCGGACCGGCAGCTCGCCGTGGTTCCGCGCCATCGGGCAGGTGATCATCGCGGAGGGGAAGCTCGGTCACTTCGATCGCGTCGAGGCGTGGGCGACGCGGGCGGCCGAGGCGGCGGGCGCGATCAGCGCGCGGATCATGTGCCTGTGCGACGCCGCGACGTTCCTGAGCTTCGGCGGCCGCTACGCGGCGGCCGACGCGCTGATCCAGATGCTCGAGGCGGTCGCGAGCGAGCCCGCCGGGCTCGAGCCGCAGGCGGCGGGGCTCTACCAGCAGGCGCGTGCGGTCCGGGCGCAGACGAGGGGCGACACCGGGGCCGCGCTGAGCGGGTTCACGGCGGCGAGCGCGGCGTTCGAGCAGGCCGGCGACCGCCGGAACGCCTGCGCGGCGCGCTCGAACCTGGGCTTCTTGTACGGTGAGCTCGGCGACTTCGAGGTGGCCGAGTCGGAGCTCCGGACGGCGCTCGCCGCGGCGCAGCGCATGGGCCTCGACGACCTGGAGACGGCCGCGCTCCAGAACCTCGGCTACGTCATCGCCCACCTGGGGCAGCTCGAGGAGGCGAAGCTCCTCGAGCAGCGCGCCGCCGCGACGTTCCAGCAGCAGGGCGACCGGCGCATGGAGGGCGTGACGCTGACGTACATGGCGAAGATCATGCTCCTGTCGGGCGATCCCGTGGCCGCCGAGCGCGAGGCGCGCGCCGCGGTCGAGGCGCTGGTGGTGGCGCCTCCGCTCCGCGCCGCCGCCGTGGCGGTGCTCTCGCGCGCGCTGCTCGCGCAGGGCCGCCCGGAAGAGGCGCTGCCGGCCGCGCGCGAGGCGTTCGTGCAGCTCGAGGAGGCGGGCTCGCTCGAGGAGGGCGAGTCGCTCGTGCGGCTCGCCTACGCCGAGGCGCTCGCGGCGGCGGGCGCCGCGCGCGAGGCGGCGGAGGCGCTCGCCGTCGCGCGCCAGCACCTGCTCGACCGCGCGGCGAAGATCAGCGACGCGGCCTGGCGGGAGCGGTTCTTGACGTGCGTACCCGACAACGCGAAGACCCTCGCGCTCGCCGCCGCCGAGTGACATTTCACGGGGCGGCGGCGCGGCTTGCCTACGCCGGCTGCGTCGGCTGATCCAGGGCGGCCTCCGCCGCTTCGCGCTCGGCGATGGCGGCGGCGTGGCGGCGCAGCCGGTCGCCCATCACGTTCGGGATGCGCTCCGCGGCCTCGAGCGCGGCCGAGAGCGCGCCGCGCGCGGCGGCGAGCCGGCCGCGGCGCAGCGCGGTCACCGCGCGGATCTCGAGGACCTCGATGTGCTCCTGGCCCACGGAGCTCTGCGCCGAGCGGTCCACGAGCGCGTCCCACGCTGCGTCGTCCGCGGCGCCCCTGTCCTGCGTGGCCAGATCGATCATGGCGCAGAGCACCTCCTCCGAGGGGACCATCAGCGCGTCGGCCTGGCCCTCGGCGCGGGCGCGCTCCTGCATCTCGCGCATCTGCTCGAACAGCGCGCGCGCCTCGGCCTGCTCGCCGCAAAAGAAGAGGAACCGGGTCTTGAGGAGCAGGGCGACAGGCCGGCACGCCCCGCAGAACCGGTGCCGCTCGATCTCGAGCGCGCGATCGATGTGCGGCCCCGCCGCCGCGAGGTCGTCCATGAGGTAGAGGTACTCGCCGAGGTTGTACTCGCCGACCCGCTCCAGCGCGCCCTGGCCGAGGTCGCGCGCGAGCGCGAGCACCCGCTCGAGGTCGGCGATCATCCGGGCCTTGTCGCCGCGGCACGCCCAGAGGAGCGCGCGGTTGTTCGTCACGACGCAGAGGTGCAGCGTGTCGTGGTGCGCCTCGCAGAGCGCGATCGCGCGGCCGAGCGCGTCCTCGGCGTCGTCGAGCCGGCCGAGCCCCTGGAGGACGAAGCCGAGCATGAGCAGCGAGATGACGAGCGTCTCGTACCCGTCGTCGCCGAGCGAGGCGGCCGACTCCGCCGCGCGCTCGAGCGCGGCGGTCGCCTCTTCCTCCCGGCTGAAGCGGTGGAGCGTGCGCCCGGCGCCGAGCGCGAGGCGCGCGGTGAGCGCCGGCGACAGCGTGATCTCGTCGGCGAGCACGCCCGCCTCCTCGACGCGCTCCTCGGAGCTCTTGAACTCGTCCATCCAGTCGAGCGCCGTGGCCTCGTCGAGCAGGATGTCGATCTGCGCCGGGATGTCGCCGCGCGCCCGCGCGATGGCCCGCGCGCTGGCGAAGTCGGCGAGCGCGTCGTGGTAGCGGCCCAGGCGGTAGCGCATGAGGCCGCGGCCCCGGTGCGCGGCCGCGCGGTCGGGGCGCACCCCGCCCGGCGCGCGGCGGCTGGGCGGGCCTCCGCCCGGGGCCGTCGGCTCGATCGGCTGCTCCAGGGCGCGGGTGTAGAGCGTCTCCGCGTCGAGGTAGGCGTGCCGGGCGCGCGCGCGCTCCGCCAGGGTGAGGTAGGCGATCTCCGCGATCTCGCCGAGGCCCGCCTGGGCGGCGTGGTACGCGAACGGGATGAGGCGCGCGTCCTTGAGGTGCGGCGCGTCGCGCTCGCCGGCCTCGTCGCTCGCGGCGTCGCGGTGCAGCTTGAAGGCCGCGAGGTGGACGCGCCGGCGGAGCGGCTCGGGCGCGCCGCGGGCCACCGCCTCGCGGACCAGCGCGTGGCGGAAGCCGATGCGGCCCCGCCGGTCCTGGACGAGGAGGCCCGCGGCGATCAGGCGCTTCACGGCGACCGCGGCGTCGAGCGGCAGGTCGTCGGCCTCGCCGTGCTCGTCGAGCCGGTGGAGCACGCCGGCCACCTCGGCGACCGCGACGTCGGGGCCGAGCAGCGCGATGAGCCGCGCGTGCGCCTGCAGCGCGGGCGGGAGCGCGTCGATCTCGCCGAGGGCCAGCCAGTCGAGGAGCGGCATGTCGGGGAGCCGATCGAGCTCGTCGGTGGCGAGGTACCACGCGTCGCCCCGCGGGTGCCGGCGCACGACGCCCCCCCGCTTGAGGCCGCGCACGAGCTCGATGAGGAGGAGCGGGACGCCCTGCGCGCGCTCGACGAGGTGCGCGACCGCGGGCTCGGGCACGTCCTCCGCGGGCAGGAGCAGCCGCCGGCACAGGGCGATCGCGCTCTCGCGGTCGAGCGCCTCGAGCCGGTAGGTCTCGCGGCGCGCGGCGCGCTCGCCGAAGGAGGGGCGCGCGCTCTCGAAGCTCGGCCGCCCGAACGCGCAGATGAAGAGCGGCGCCTGCGCCTCGGCGAGCGCCGCGTACTCGAGCGCGGCGAGCGCCGCGTCGTCGGCCACGTGCGCGTCGTCGAGCACCACGAAGAGCGGCGTCCGGCGCGATCGCCGGCGGAGGGCCTCGCCGGCGGCCACGGAGAGCGCGGCGCGGAGCGCGCCGGGCGCCGCGGAGAGCGCGCGGAGCTCCGGGTAGCGCTCCTCGGCGAGCGGGTCGTCGCTGATCCAGCCGAGCGCGAGCGCCACGGCGGCCCCGAGCCGCGCCTGCTGCGCGCCCGCGAGGCGGCGCCGGAGGAGCGCGCTGCCGCCGTCCGCCGGAGGGGACGACGGCAGCGCGAGCGCCCGCTGCAGGATCTCCCGGACGACGCGATCGGCCCCGCCAGCGACCGGCTCGCCGGTCCGGAGCTCGATCACCTCGGCGCGCCCCTCGAGCGCGCGCAGCCGCTGCGCGAGCGCGCCGGCGAGGCGGCTCTTGCCGTGGCCGGCCACGCCGATGACGCTGGCGATGGTGGGCGTCGCGGTCGCCACGGCGTCGCGCGCGCCCGCGACCAGCGCGTCGAGCACGTCGCTCCGGCCGAACAGCGGCTGGGAGCTCGAGTCGAACGCGGTGTCGGCGTCGGGCTGGGCGGCGGCCGGCCCGGGCCGGGCGGAGGTCGGTCCTGGCGGGGGGAGGCCGTCGCCCTGGGCCTGGGAGGCGTCGTCGCCGAGCGCCGCCGCGGCCGCCGGCGACAGGGTGAGGCCCAGAGGGCCGCCCGCCGCGAGCCGGTCCGCCCGGCGGAAGAGCGGGCTCAGGAACCGCCGCGTGCCGTCGGGCCGCGGCTGGACGGACACGGTCGCGAGGTCGAGCAGCCCGCGGGAGAGGACGCGCTGCTGCTCGAGCTCGCGGCCGGCGTGCACCGCGCGGCGCAGCGGGCTCGCGCCGTCCGCGTGATCGAAGACGGCGACGAAGCGGCCGCCCGCGGCGTGGGCGAGCTCGCCGCCCAGCGCGCTGAGCCTCCGCTGGAGGGCCACGACGTCGAGCTCGGCCTCGAAGAAGAGGAGCGCGACGGCGCGCCGCTCGACGCTGCGGGCGCTCGGCGGCGGCGGATCGGTGGTGGGGCCCCTGAGGCGCGAGGGGCGGCGCTCCTGGCCGCGCTCGAAGCTCTCCAGGGCGGCGATGAGCGCCGCGGCGCTCGCGAAGCGCTGGCCCCTGTCCTTCGCGAGGCACCGGAGCACGATCTCCTCGAGCGAGCGCGAGATCGGCGCGATCTGGGAGGGCCGCGGGGGGCGGCGGCTGAGGTGGTCCTGCCGCACCAGGGCGGGAGGTCCCCAGAAGGGCGGCTTGCCGGTGAGCAGCTCGAACAGCACGGCGCCGAGGGCGTACACGTCCGCGCGCGCGTCGACGTCGTCGCGGCCGTCGCACTGCTCGGGGGCCATGTACTCGGCGGTGCCGGGCGCGTCGCTGCCGGCGGTGAGGCGGGGCGACGGCTCGCGGTGCCCCGCGGCGAGGCCGAGATCGATGATGGTGGCGCGGTGCCCGCCGACCCCGGCGCGCGCGGCGAGCGGCGCGCCGGAGACGAAGATGTTCTCCGGCTTGACGTCGCGGTGCACGTAGCCGCGCGCGTGGATCGCCTCGAGGGCCCGGAGCGCGGAGCGCGCGAGGGCGCACGCCTCGCGCGCCGGCATCGGCCCGGCGACCCCGCGCGCCACGAGGCGGTCGGCGAGCGTGGGGCCGTCGAGGTACTCCATGACGAAGTACGGCGCGCCCGAGGCGAGCTGGCCGCACCCGTAGACGGCGGGCACGTGGGGCGGCCCGACATCGTAGAGGGCCCGCATCTCCTTGACGAGGCGCGCGCTCGCGTCCGGCTGGTCGGCGCGCGCGACCTTGATCGCCACGGTCGGCCCGCCCTCCTCGGGCTCGGCCGCGAACACGGCCCCGAACCCGCCTGCGCCGGCGAGCCGGACGCCCCGGTAGCCTTCGATGCTGGGCGGAGCGGTCGCGCTGAGCCAGCTGCCGCTGGACTCGTCCGCGCCGCCGGGCGCGCCGGGCTCCGGGCTGGCCTGCCGCACAACGGGCCCGTGCTCCGGACACCCCGGATCCGCGTGCGCGACGCGCTTGCCGCACTCCTTGCACCGCGCGGTGGGCGCCCCGGAGCGAGCCGCGCTTCCGCCTCGACGAGCATCGGGCAACATGGGGGCCTCATGGCAGGAACGTCGTAATCACCGCGGGCCACGACTCGCCCCGATCGTCGGTGCAGCTCGGGCGATAGCCGTCGGCCGCGCCGAGCGCGTCACACGCGAGATCGCATGAGCCCACGATGTGAATGTTCGGGCATTCCCGGACGCCCCCTCCGGGCTCGGGGAGCCCCGCGGCGCAGTCCCTGCTGAGGGCCCGAGAGCTCTCCACGTTGGATTCGTTGTAGCAGGCATAGAGGCGGGGCGGGGTCGCGAACAGATCGCCCCAGAACGCGCCTTCCTCCATCGGATACGACTCGACCTCGCTCGCGTCCGGGTGCCTGAGGGCGAGGTGCGCCGCGCGCGACGAGATCATCACGGAGACGCCGGCCCGGTTGGCGCGCGACGCCACGCAGGCCGAGACCCACTGCTCCCGGGACTCGTTCAGCGGCGCGATGGCCCAGCTCGCCGCGAGCCCGAGGTAACCCGGGTAGACCTCCTCGCGCAGCTCGCCGCGCTCGTCGCGCCACGAGAACCTGAACGATTGCGACGGGGTCAGCGCGCAGCCGACGATGTATTGAAGGAGCTGCCTGGACATCGCGCCGAGCTCCCCTGGGCGGGTGATGGCGGCGCGGACCGCCGCCGAGAGGGCGTTCGAGGCGAGTCTGTTCGGGGCGAGCGCAATCGGGTCGAGGGCGTTCGGGTTGAGGGCGTTCGGGTTGAGGGCGTTCGGGTTCAGCGCGTTGTGATTCACGAGCGCACTTGAGACCTCGTCGACCGACCCCCACTCCGCGGGAAATCCGTCGCTGCCACCGCAGCACGGCAATGAAGCCAACAGAAATGTGTGTGCGCACAGAGCTCGGATTCGCCTCTTCATCTGTCCCCCTCCGCGCCCGTTCTGCTAGCAGATGGAATAGGCTACCGTAAGGATAACGATGGATTTACTGTACCACTTGGCGAAGCGGCGTGTAGCGCCAACCCGGCCGTCTGGCGCGGAGAAAATCCTCGCTCGGGTGAGTCCTTAGTCGCATCGGGGGGGTTATGACGATGGATGCTTTGGCGACACGAGATAACGAGACGCGGGCATTTTCACTGGAGGAGAGGTCCTTTTCCCGAGGCGAGCTGCCGTGCGGCACGCGGGCGGGTGAGTACACCGTTGTGTCGCCCATCGCCCGGGGCGGATGTGGGGCCGTGTACGAGGCCATTCACCTCCGGACCGGCGAGCGCGTGGCGATGAAGGTGCTCCACGGGACGCTCGCCGCGTCGCCGAAGATGGTGAAGCGCTTCCTGCGCGAGATCGAGGTGGTGCGGCTGCTCAATCACCCCGGGATCGTCGAGATTCATGACGCGGGCGAGCTCGCGGACGGCCGGCCATTTTATATGATGGAGCACCTCGACGGGGTGACGCTCGACGTGCTCCTCCGGCAGGAGGGGCGGCTCTCGCCGGAGCAGGCGCTCGAGCTGCTCGAGCCGGTCTGCTCGGCGCTCGACGCGGCGCACGCGGCCGGGATCATCCATCGCGACGTGAAGGGCAGCAACATCTTCGTCTCGCGGGGCACCCCGCGGGCGGTCAAGCTCCTCGATTTCGGGATCGCCAAGCTGATGGAGCCGGACGAGGGGGCGAGCGGCTTCACCACGGCGGGGAGGGCGCCTGGCACCCTCACGATCATGGCGCCCGAGCAGATCCTCGGCGGCGTCCTCGACGCGCGCGTGGACGTGTATGCGCTCGGCGTCCTGCTGCACAGGCTCCTCACGGGCAAGCTCCCGTTCTACTCGCCGGACGCGACCGAGCTGCTCCGGCAGCACCTGGAGGAGCCCGCGCCGCGCCCGAGCCGGCGGACCCCGCTGCCGCCCGCGCTCGACGCGGTGGTGCTGCGCTGCATGGAGAAGCAGCCGGAGCACCGCTATCCTTCGGTGAAGAGCTTCCTCCACACGCTGCGCGAGGCGGTCGGCGAGCCGACGTCGGGGCGGAGCAGCATGCCGGAGCTCCAGACCGACGCGATCGCGATCTACCTCGATCTCCGGGTGCGCACCGACGCCGACGATCTCGACGACGCGCTCGCCGAGGAGCTCGGCCTCGTGCTCGACCTCGCGGAGGAGCGCCTCCGGGACGCCGGGCTCACGCTGGTCTCCGTGACCGGCAGCGAGATCCTCGCCGTGCGCCTCCTCTCCAGCGAGCTGCGGGAGTCGCTGCTGGAGCGCGCGGCGGTGATCGAGATCGCCGCCTCGCTCCACGAGGAGATCGCGCTGAGGAGCGGCCCGGACACGCGCGTGCACACGAACCTGTGCCTGCACGCCGGGCAGGTCGTGGTGCGCTCGGCGAACCACCCGGAGATCATCGGCGGCGACCTGGCCCGGGTCGGGGCGTGGGCGCCCGTCGACGCGGTGCACGCGCTCTGCGCGACGGAGGCGGCGGTCCGCGGGATCGGCGGACTCGAGCTCTCCGCGGGGCCGCCCGGGCTCCTGCTGATCGGCGAGCTCTCCGGGCACTGCTCCTCGCCGGCGCCGACGCTGCGGTGCCGCGCGCTCTGACGCGGAGGGCGCGCGGCCGGCGTCGGCCCTTCAGCGATGCGCGCGCCGCGCCCCCGCGACGCGCGACGTCAGGTGGGCGACGGGCGCGCGCTCGGCGTGGACCCCCTGGCCGACTCGGGAGCTCCCGGAGTCGATATGACGACGTAAAAACGAGCGAGGGGCGATTGCCGCTCGATGATAGGTGCCATTATAAGGGCCGCCCGCGGGGCGCTCTACCTCACGCCCGCGCCTCGCCGCTCCAGAAAGCTCTCATGTCCATGCGCCTCCAGCAAGCACTCCAGACCCTCCTCGATTCCGCCCCTCTCCTTCGCGACGCATCGAGCAGCGGTAACGTCCGTGTGCTCGCCTCGCTCCTCGGGCCCGCCTTCCGCGGCTTCGTCCAGCGGCGGGGCAAGGGCGTGGTCTCGACCGATATCTCGGTTGGATACGAGGCCAGCTTTAACTGGAGTTACGGGCGGGACGACCCCGACATGGCGAGGCTCTACCACCTCGCCAAGACGTCCCAGTGGGACGCTGCGACAGACCTCGACTGGTCGCGGAGCGTCGACTGGCTCGACCCGGCAATGCCGCTCTTGCCCGACAGCTGGATGCCGCCGTCCAAGCTGCCCGCCTGGCGCAGGCTCTCCGAGCGGGAGCGCGCGACGCAGCGCCACGGGCTGCTCTCCTGGATGCTGAGCCAGTTCCTGCACGGCGAGCAGGGCGCCTTGTTCGCGGCGTCGCAGATCACGGAGTGCGTGCCGTCGCTCGACGCGAAGCTCTACGGGAGCACGCAGGTCGCCGACGAGGGGCGCCACGTCGAGGTGTTCCACGCCTACCTGACGCAGAAGCTGGAGAAGCTCTACGAGATCAACGACAACCTCTATGTCGTCATCGACGCGATCATGAGCGACGGCCGGTGGGACATGAAGTTCCTCGGCATGCAGATCATGATCGAGGGCCTGGCGCTCGGCGCGTTCGGCTCGATTCGACAGGTGACGAGCGAGCCGCTCCTCAAGGACGTCCTCCGGTCGGTGATCACCGACGAGGCGCGTCACGTCCACTTCGGGGTGCTCGCGCTGAGCAGGTTCTACCGCGATGGCATCGACGAGCGGGCGCGGAGGGAGCGTGAGGACTGGGCGTTCGACCTGTCGGTGCTCCTGCGCAACCGCTTCCTGGCGCACGAGTTCTACGACGAGTTCTACGCTCACCGCATGACGCGCTGCGCGTGGGACGAGCTCATGCTCCAGAGCGACCTGATGGGGTTCTTCCGCCGGACGATGTTCAGGCGGATCGTCCCGAACCTGAAGCGGATCGGCCTTTTGTCCGCGCGGATGCGGCCGCGCTACGCCTCGCTCGGCCTGCTCGAGTACGAGCACGGGCGGGCGGCAAGCGAGCTGACGGCCAAGGAGCTGCTCGACGACGCGTGAGGCGAGGGCGTCCGAGGGCGTCCGAGGGCGAAAGAAGCGGACGCCCGCGCCGGCCCCGGGGAGAGATCAGCAGGTGGACCGGACGCAGGCCGAGAGCTCGACGCCGCACTGCCTCTGGATGCAGCCGAAGTCGCCGTTGCAGGCGGCGAGCGACCTGAAGGCGCACGAAAGGACCTGATCGGCGAAAAACTGAGCGTTGGGGCAGCCCCGCGAGACGCAGCTCGAGACGCACGCGACGCTGAACTCCGGCGGCATCCGCTCCCTGTCGATGCACCGGGCGGCGCAGGTGACCACCTCCTCGCAGTCCACGGGCTCGCACGCGCCGCAGTCCTGGGGGCAGATGCCGCAGGTCTCGAAGCTCTCGCAGACGCCGTTCGAGCACACCGAGCACACGCCGCAGTCGCGCCGGCAGGACGCGCACGTCTCCGTCCCCGAGCAGATGCCGTCGCCGCACGTGGCGCAGGCGCCGCAGTCGTCCGGGCAAGAGAAGCAGCTCTCGATCCCACCGTTGCACACGCCGTTGCCGCAGGCCTCGCAGACGCCGCAGTCGGGGGCGCATGAGCGGCAGTCCTCCCGCGGCGAGCAGACGCCGTCGCCGCAGCCCTGGCAGACGCCGCAGTCGCCCGCGCACGTCGCGCACGTCTCGGCGCCGCTGCACACGCCGTCGCCGCAGTTTGGACACACCCCGCAGTCGCCCGGGCACGTCGAGCACGACTCGCTCGCCGGATCGCAGGCGGCGTCGCCGCAGCGCGGACAGAGGCCGCAGTCCTCGGCGCAGCTGCCGCAGTCCTCTGCGCCGTTGCAGGCGCCGTCGCCGCACCCCCCGCACGGGCCGCAGTCGCTCGCGCAGCTCGAGCACGTCTCCGTCCCCGAGCAGGCGCCGTCGCCGCACCCCTGGCCCTGGCACGGGCCGCAGTCGGGGGCGCAGGAGCGGCAGTCCTCCGCGCCGTTGCAGGCGCCGTCGCCGCACGCCGGGGGCTCGGCGCCGGACGAGCTGTCGTACTCCCACGTCTCGGTGCGGCCGCAGCCCGCCCCGAGCGAGGCCCCCGCGAGGGCGACGAGCGCAGACCAGGCGAAGGCGCGCGAGGAGAGGAAGCCAGGGCGATGCCGCCCGGACCGCAGCAGGAAGCTCAGCCGGCTTGTGGTACCCATACGATCAGCCCCGGGGACACGAGAGGTCGGGTTGTCAGAAGGAGCGGGACCGGCTCGCGGGCTGCAGCGGCGCCGCGATGAGCCGTCCACGGGAACGCGCGCGGACGGAACATACATGGAGACGCCCCGCGGATGGCGCCAAAGCACAGGCGCGCCGGCGCTGGAGCCGCGGGCCAGGGGCGACCGAGCGGCACAAAATAAAAGAGGGCGGCGCCTCCGGAGAGGCGTCGCCCAAAGCGCTCCGCGATGCGCGCTTCACCCAGGAAGCGACGCGCCGCGCAGAGAGCTCACTTGGGGGCGTCGGCCGGCGCGGGGGCCGCCGCCGGGTCGGCCGCGGGGGCCGCCGCCGGGTCAGCCGCGGGGGCCGCCGCCGGGTCAGCCGCCGGAGCCGCCGCCGGGTCAGCCGCCGGAGCCGCGCCCGGGTCGGTCGGGGCCGGGGCGCTGCCGCCGCAGGCGACGACGAGGGACGAGACGGCGACGAGCGCAAGAACGAGCTTCTTCATGGAATCCTCCGAAAATGGGGCGGGTAGACCACCCTCAACCAACAGGCGTGTGAACCGCACGCAAATCCGGCGGCCACCACCCAGACGCCGAGGGGAGCCAGAACGGCTCACAGTTTTTTCGATGAGCCGCCCGGGCCCGACCAGGCGTCTAGAAAGGTGTGGGAAACTCGGGGCGCTCCTGATGCCGCTCTGGACAGGAGCCCAGGGCTCGGCGCTCCGCCCGGGCCGCTGCCTCGACTCCCGCGAGGGCATCACGATCACCGTCTGCTGTACATTTCCAGTCATGTCCCCTGGTACGAACGCATGGCTCTGAGACCTCAGCGAGGGCGCTTGCGCCTTGTCGAACCGGCCGCCCCGGCTGCCCCGGCCGCGGAGGCCCAGGAGGACATGGGCGACGCCGGGCCCGCGTTCGCTCCGGAGGAGCGCGGCCGCGGCGATGGCCGGTTCGGGGGGGCGCGCGCGCAGGACCGGCGGTCCTCCGCCGCGACCGGGCCGGCCGAGCGCGGAACGGGCCTCGCGGAGCTTCCGGACGCGCAGCTCGTGGTGCTCGGCGCCCGCGGGGACGTGGGCGCGCTCGAGCAGCTCTACCGGCGGCACGTCGCCTTCGCCATCCACCTCGCGACGCGCATCGAGGGCTCTGCGCGCGACGTGGAGGACATCGTCCACGACGCGTTCCTCCGCGCCTACGAGCGCCTCGACGACCTCGTGGATCCTGCCGCGTTCCGCGCCTGGCTCGGGTCGATCATCGTCCACAAGGTCCGCTCGCGGATGCGGCGCGCGCGGCTGCTCGGCGTGCTCGGGATGGGCAAGTCGAGCGAGCCGGTCGATCTCGACGCCCTGGCGAGCCCGGCCGCGTCGCCCCACGCGCGCGCGCAGATCGCGCAGATCTACGCCCTGCTCCAGACGTTGCCGGCGGACGACCGGATCGCGTGGATCCTCCGCTCGGTGGAGGGGCACGATCTCGAGACGGTCGCGCAGATGACGGACTGCTCGCTCGCGACCGTCAAGCGGCGGATTTCGCGGGCGCAACAGTTCCTCGACGGTCATTTTGTAGATTCAACCAGCAGCGAGGCCTCATCATGAGCCGGCGAGGGCTACCCCGGATCGCCCCGGCAGATCTCCGCGACCACGCGACCGAGGAGCGGATCGCGCGCGTCTGGGACCGCATCGAGCACGACCTCGGGGCGCGCGAGCGCTCGTCGCCGCGGCGCGCGGGCATGGCCGCGATGCTCGCGGCGGCGACGTTCGCGGCGTTCGGCGGCGGCCTGTGGCTCGGCAAGGCGATCTGGAGCGACGAGCGCGCGGCGCCCGCGCTCACCGCCGTGACGCCGGCCGACGACGCGCCGTCGCTCGTCGACGTGTTCGCCGCGGGCTCGCAGGGGCGCACCTTCCAGCTGCCGGGCGGCGGGAGGATCTCGCTGACGGCGGGCACGACCGTCGAGGTCGAGCAGGCGGACGGCGGCGCGCTGACGCTGCGGCTCGTGCAGGGCGAGGCGTGGCTCGACACCGTGAGCGGGACGCGCACGGCGGCGCTCGCGATCGTCGCCGGCGAGGCCCGCCTCGCGGCGGCGGCGGGCAGCGTGCTGCGCGTGAAGCACAACGTCGACGCGATCGACGTCAACGTCGCGGATGGCTCGGTCAAGCTCACGTCGCCGGCCGGCTCGCGGGAGCTCGGGCGCGGCGACGCCGAGGAGGGCGTGCCGATCCGGCAGCGGATCGCGGTCGTGGCGCCGCCGGAGCCCCGGCGCGCCCGCGCCTCGTCGCTCCCGCGCTCGAGCGCGGAGGTGGCGCCGATCGAGCCGCCGCCGGCCGCCGCGCCGGCCGCCTCCGCCGCCGCGCCGGACTGGCGCGCGCGGTACAACGCGGGCAACGTCGCCGAGGCGCTGCAGAGCCTGCAGCAGCAGAGCGGCGGCATCGACGGCGCCATCGCCTCCGCGAAGACGGCGAGGGAGCTGATGGACCTCAGCGACCTCTTGCGCGGGAAGGGCGGCGATCGCGCCGCGGCGATGCGCGCGTTCGCGCGCGTGGTCGAGGGCTTCCCGAGCGACGCGAACGCGCCGATCGCGGCCTACAAGCTCGGCGACATGCACGCGAGCATGGGTGAGCAGGCGCTGGCGGCGAGGTACTACGAGCAGGCGCGCTCGCTGTCGCCCGAGGGCAACCTCGCGGAGGACTCGTTCTGCAAGCGCATCCGCGCCGAGGTGGTCGCCGGCCACAAGGAAGAGGCCTCTCAGATGGCCAAGGAGTACGTGGCCAACTACCCGGACGGCCGGTGCGAGGACGTCCAGCGGATCGTCTCCGGCGAGTCCGGTGAGGAGGCGGCCGAGCAAGAGGAGCACGCGGCCCCGCCGCCCCAGCCTCCGCCGGCCCCGGACGTGAGCCCGACCCCGTAGAGCGGGGGGCGCCCGTCCACGTCGATCGCGCTCCGCCGAGCGCGGTGGACATGCTTGACACCCCTGGTGGTTCTGCGCTTGCTTGGTCGCTCGCCGCGCCGGAGAACCGCTCAGGATGACCACCGCCGTCCGCACCAGCTCTCTACCCGCTCGCAACGACGTTCAATCGCTCCCGTCGTGGAAGTTGGTGTTGCCCCGAGGCGGCTATGTGTCCTCGATGGAGGCGTTCACCACGGCGATGGGCGTCCCTGGCTTCGTGCTGCTCGATCTGGGCACGCTGGCCGGCGGCCAGGACGCGCACCGCCTCCTCGGGCTGCGGTACCTCATCGCGAACGGCGAGGTGTGGAGGACGCACTTCGGCTGGCAGCGCCCCCTGGAAGCTGCGCTGCGCAGGGCGCTCCTCGACGAGGAGCGGGTGCAGGAGCTCCTCGCGGCGGCGGAGGGCCTGCTCGCGCGGATCCGGGACGCGCGCGCATCGATCACGGCCGCGGACCGCGACGGGTTCGCTCGCTACCTGGAGGGCGGGCTGCTCCGGGCGCTGAAGCGCCGTGAATTCGACGACGAGCGGCTCCTCAAGTTCCTGATCCTGGAGCAGGACGAGCCTTCGCTCCGCGACCAGGCGGCGGAGCTCCTGCGCTCCCGGGCCGGCGACCTCCTGCGGGAGGACGCGCAGGTGCTGGATCTCCTGTACGCCGCCGTGCATCGCCTGGACAGCTACCCCGCCACGACGGTGAGCGCGGGCCAGCTCAAGTACATCCTCGTCGCGGACAAGGGCGAGATGGGCGTGCGGGCGACGCGGGAGGCGATCGCGCTCGGCAAGATCCCCGTGGTCCTCTACAGCCTGCAGGACGACGCGAACGCGCTGCAGCTGCGGATCGCGCGGGAGGGCGGCGGGTTCGGGGTGGGGCTCGAGGGGAGCTTCCGCGAGAGCTACGCGAACTTCATCCAGATCGCGGACAAGGTGAGGGCCGAGTTCGAGCGGCGCTTCGGCGACGGCTCGCAGGAGGAGCTGTCGCGCGCGGGGCTCTACCCCGGGTACGGCCCGCTGGCGGAGAACGCCGCGGCCATCCGGCACTTCCGCCAGAAGAACATCGTCTTCGTCGGCCCGATGCAGGACGTGGTGGAGAGCGCCGGCGACAAGCGCAAATTCCGCCTGATGGCCCAGGATTTCGACCCGACCGCGGTGACGCCGGGCATCGTCATCGACAGCGACGATCCGGGCGAGATCCAGCGGATAGTCCTCGAGGCCCACGCGGCCGGGCGCTTCACGTTCCCGGGGCGGCTGAAGGCCGCCAACGGCGGCGGCGGCCGCGGGCAGGCCGTCATCCCGACGGTGGAGCAGGTGCCTCAGGCCATCCAGAAGGTCCTTGGCGAGATCAAGGCGTACAACTGGCAGCCGGGCGTGATGTTCGAGCAGAACATCCCGGAGACGATCCACCTCGAGGTGCAGGTGCTGCGGGATCGCTACGGCAACGCGCGGCACTTCGGCATGCGCGACTGCAGCGAGCAGCGCGCGAGCCAGAAGATCCAGGAAGAGGCGCCGCCGGCCCTGCTCCGGCGGTACCCGGGCCTGGAAGACCGCATCTGCGGGCTCGCCGTGCAGATCGCGGACCGCGTGGGCTACGTGGGCGCGGGCACCGTCGAGCTGATGTTCAAGGAAGGGAAGTTCTACTTCCTGGAGATGAACACGCGGATCCAGGTGGAGCACCCCGTCAGCGAGGAGAGCTACGCCATCAAGCGGAAGCGCAGCCGCGTCCCCGTGAACCTCGTCGCGTGGCAGATGCGCATCGCGGACGGGCAACCCATCGATTTCGAGCAGGACCACGTGGTGCAGACCCACTGTAGCCGCGAGTTCCGCATCAACGCGGAGAGCTGGAATCCCGATCTCAGGGACTCGCGGGACGGCGGCAAAGGGCTGTTCTTGCCCAACGCGGGTATCTTCGATCGCATCGCGCTCCCCGACACCGACGCGATCCGCGAGGCGCTCGAGGAGAAGGGCCTCACCGACCTGAAGGTCCGCTTCGACTGCGGCTTCGAGGCGGGGGACGTCCTCGTGAACAAGGACCCCACGTTCGGCAAGCTCATCGTCTCCGTGAGCAGCAAGGACCCGGACAGGGCCTATGAGCTCCTGCGGCTCGCGTCCCTCGAGGTGCTGAAGAAGATGAAGATCGAGGGGCGGCAGGTGCGGCCCGACGGGACGCCCATCCAGGGCTCGCCCTTCAAGACGAACCTCCAGGATCACGTGCGCATCCTGAGGATGCCGCTGTTCAAGCGCCATTCGAGCGACGACGACACCGGACGTCACGTCAACTGGCTCGTGGCCGCGTTCCGCCAGGAGGCGTGAGCCGGGCAGGCCGCCGCGCTCCCCTGTGGGGTGAGCGCTGGCAGCGAAATAATCCGCGAACGCGCGGCCGTTCTCGCTCGAGAGCGCGTCGCGGTGGATTCGTCCGGCCAGAGCAGCCTCGGTGAGGTGGTCTCGGACCACAAGAAAGAGGCAATTCAGATCGCAACAGGGTATGTGGCCAAGTACCCCGATGGCCCGTGCGAGGATGCCCAGCGGATCATCTCCGGCGCGGACGCCGCCGCAGAGGACGGGCCTTGGCCGCCTGCCTCCGGCGCGCGCCCCGCGCTGGGATCTTCCCGCGCTCGCCGCCTCCGCGGTCGTCGTCCAGCTGAGCCTGGCCCTCCCGGCCGCGGCCGCCGAGCCGCGCGCCGTCGTGGCGATCGCCGGCCGCGCCGCCGCGCCCGTCGCGCCGCGGCTGCCCGACGCGGCGGCGCCCATCGAGGTGCGCGTCGCCCTGTCGCGCGGCGCGGCGGAGGAGGTCTCCAGCGTCCGCGTGCGGCGCCTGCTCGAGATCGAGCTCCCGGACGGCGCGGCGCTGGCCGCCGAGCCGGTCGGCCCGCTCGGCGACCGCGTCGCGACCGTGTGGGTCGACCGGCCCACCGCGGCGCGCCTCGAGATCCAGGTCCGCCTCGACGGCCGCGCCGTCGTGCGACGGCAGATCGCCGTCTCCGGCCTCACCTCGGACGTGGCCGCGCGGCTCGTCGCGATCGCCGCCTCCGAGATGATCGTCGCCGAGATGCGCCGCGCGCGCGCCCCGCGGCGGCCGCCGTCGCCGCGGCGCCCCACGCAGGACGAGGTCGAGCTCGCCTCGCGCGATCTCGACACCCTGTCCGTCTCGGCCGGGCCTTACGCGGCGGTCGTCTCCGGGGGGCCGCGGGTGCTCGGCGGGGCCGGCCTCGCGCTCGGCCTGCGGCGCCTGCGGCTCACGGAGTCGCTGTTCGCCCGCCTGCTCGCCGCGCCGTCCGGCGGCGAGCCGCTGCGCTGGCTCGAGGCGGGCTTCTCGGGCGACTACCGCTTCTGGCTGGCGGCCTCGTGGCGCCTCTCGATCGGCGCTACCGCCTCCGTCGCATCGCTCAGGCTGCCCGCCGCCGTCTCCGTCGATGGCATCGCGGGCGAGCGCGACACGTGGTCCGCACGCGCCGGCCTCGGGCTCGGCGTGGAGACCCGGCTGGGCGGCCCGGTGTGGCTCGGGCTGACGCTGGACCCGGGGATCGTGCTCCGGCCTGCGCCCTACGAGGGCGCCCGCGGGGAGGCGGGCGCCGTCGAGGGGGCCTGGCTGGGGGTCGGCCTCTCGCTCTCCACCGAGCGGCGCTCCGCGCCGCCGCGGTGAGGGGGCGGCGCGGTGAGGGTGCGGCCGGGCGCCGCCCGCTGGCGCAGATCCGCGGTATCGTGATCGCTGATGGATGAAGAGATCCTCGAGCAGCTGCGTGAGCGCTACACGTCAGGGAATCTGATCGTCTTCGCAGGCGCCGGCGTCTCGGCGGCTGCGGGCATGCCCACCTGGAAGCAGCTCGCCGAGAAGCTGCGCGACCGCGCGCGGCGGCGGAGCGCGGACCCGGCGGTCATCGACGAGATCCAGCAGTACATCTCCTCGAACCAGCTCATCAACGCGCTCTCCGCGGCGAGGCTCGCGCTCGGGCCGCAGGACTTCAACTGGACGGTCGACAAGGAGCTCGACGACACCGGCCGCGACGTGCCGGAGCTGGCGCGGGCGATCGCCGCGCTCAAGCCGAAGCTCAAGGCCGTGCTCACCACGAACATCGACCGCTTCCTGGAGCGCGCGTTCCAGGGCGAGTGGCGCATGGTCGATCGGCCGGCGGGCGACGTCGCCATGGACAGGTGCTTCATCCTGAAGCTGCACGGCACGCTGCGGGCGTGGGACACCTGGGTGTTCTCGCGCGACCAGTACGACCGGGCGATCTTCGGCTCGCCCCTGCTGCAGGACGCGTTCGGGGCCCTCTACCGCACGCACTCCATCCTGTTCGTGGGCTTCGGCCTCGCCGACGACAACATCGACCAGACGCTCGCCCGCGTGCGCGCGCTCTCCGGCGGGCAGCCGCCGATGCATTTCGCGCTGCTCCCGAAGGGGGTGCCGCCGTTCCGCCGCCGGCTGCTCGAGGAGTCGGGCGTCCGGCTCATCGTCTACGAGAACCAGGCGGGCGATCACGCGGAGGTCACCCAGGTCCTCCTCGGCCTGGAGCCGGGCGCGGCGCCTCCGCCTCACGCCGCTGCGCCGCCGCAGGCCGCTGCGCCGCCGCAGGCCGCTGCGCCGCGGGCTGCGCAGCCGTCGTCGCCCACGTTGCCGTCCTCGCCCGTGGCGCCACACGCGCCGGGTGTGGGCGCGACGGCGGCGCCGCGGCCGGTGCGCGTCTTCTTCTCCTACGCCTCGCGCGATGAGGAGCTCCTCGCGCGCCTCGAGGCGCAGATGGCCCCGCTCAGGCGGGAGGGGCTGATCGCGCTGTGGCACAGCGGGAAGATCGGCGCGGGCGAGGACACGGAGCGCGCGATCGGCGAGCAGCTCGAGGCGGCCGACCTCATCCTCCTCCTGGTGAGCGCGAGCTACCTCGCGTCCGAGCAGGGCGACGCGCAGGTGGCGCGCGCGATGGAGCGGCGCGCGGCGGGGCAGGCCGTGGTCGTTCCGATCCTGCTCCGCCCCTGCGACTGGGAGACGACGCGCTTCGCCGAGCTCCAGGCGGTGCCGCGGGACAAGAAGCCCGTGACCAAGTGGCCCGATGAGGACGAGGCGTTCCTCCAGGTGGTGCGGGAGATCCGCGCGGTCGTGACGAAGCTGCGCCCGTCGCTGAGGTGAATCTGCGCGCCCTCGCCCGAGCTGCGACCCTGCCGCGCTCGGGCGGCGGCTCTGTGACGCGCGAGCGGCGGCTCGGCCGGCGCCGGGTGTATTCCGTACTCTTCCGCCTCATCGGCTCGTGAAGGATCGCCGCTCCGCGTGATCGGCGCCGGGTAGCCCGGCGTTCCCGGAGGGCTCTCTGGGTTTTCTCGCGCTCTTCCGGGCCTCTGGCCTTGTCGCGCTGCGCGCGCCGCAGCGGGCGCGGATGCACATCGGGACGCGCATGCGCCTTGCTATGCCCGCTGGGCGCACAGCGCGAACTAGCGGAGAGGTGGCCATCGTGAGCCCATTGCACAGAGAACGGATGGTGACGGCGCGCGAGAGCGGCCAACCCGAGGCGCGGTTCGCCGACGAAGAGATCCCGCCCGAGTCGGGCCGCCAGCCGGCCGTCTACACGGCGCGCGGCGGGCCCACCGGAGAGCCCTGGCCGGAGCGCGCGCCCGTGCTCACGCCGGAAGAGGCGCGCGAGCTGTCCGAGCGCTGGAGCGCGATCCAGGCGGGCTTCATCGAAGCGCCCCGCCTCTCGGTCGAGCAGGCCGACTCGCTCGTGAACGAGGTGATCCAGCGGGTCGCGCAGAGCTTCCGGGAGGAGCGCGCCGCGCTGCAGCGCCTCGTCGACGGCGAGCCCGGGCGAGCGGAGGCGTCGACGGAGGAGCTCCGGCTCGCGCTGCGCAGGTACAGATCGCTGCTCGGGCGCCTGCTCGCGTTCTAGTTCCACCCGCCAGGGGTCCGGCCAGGATGGCCCGCGCGCGGGTACGACCGGGGCGAGCGCTCCGCTTGCGCGGCGCCCTGTAGCGGGGGCTCTTCGCTTCTGGCATGGTCGCCGCCATGCTCGTCCGCAGCGCTCTCTCCTGGGTTCCACGCGGTCCGCGGCGCGACGCACGCCGCCTGACCGGCCCCGCGCTCGGGCGCCGCGCGCCAGCGCTGCTCGGCGCCGCGCTCGCCCTCTCGCTCGGGTGCTCCGGCGCATCGCCGGCCCCCGTCGCGCGCCCGGCGCCGGTCGTGAAGACGCCGCCCGCGCAGCCGAAGGCGCCGGAAGGGCCGCCGCTCCTGCCGGCCCGCGTGATCGCGGAGCTCGACGAGGACGCGACGCCCTACTTCGCCCGGCGCGGCGACGAGGCGCTGCTGCTCCACGCCGCGGGAGGGCGCTGGAGGACGCGCCTCCTCGGCGCGGACGGCGCGCCGCGCGGGGACACCGTGGACGCGGGCCCCGTCGCCGCCGACGTGCCCGTCGCCGCGCTGCGCGCCACGCCGCAGGGCTACCTCGCCGCCTGGATCGAGCAGATCGAGGGGAGCCGCGCGGTGCGCGTGCTCGCGCTCGACCCCGCCGGCAAGCCGAGCGCCCCGGCGAGCCTCGTCGCGCAGACGGCCGAGGAGATCTCGTGGCTCGACGTGCTCCCGAACGCGCAGGGCGCGCTCGTGCTGTGGGAGATGCCGCGCGAGGCCCAGGGCGACGCGGCCCGCGCCGGCGTCGCCCACCCCGGCGTTGCCCATCCCGGCGTCGACCGCGTCGACGTGGTCATGACGGTCGTGGCGCAGGGCAAGGGCGCCGCGATCAAGCCGACGGCGCCCGCGTCGGTCGCGCGCGAGGTGCTCGGGTGGCACGCGGTCGCCACCGAGCGGGGCGCGGCGGTCGCCCTCGTGCTCCCGCCGGCCGCGCCGCGCGGCCGAGGCGAGGGCAAGCCCGCGCGCAAGGCGGAGGCGGAGGACGCCGCAGAGGACGGGAAGCTCGGATCCATCGCGCTCCTGGAGATCGATGCGGCCGGGAAGGTGTCGGCGCCGGTGGTCGTCAGCCCCGAGCCGACCGCGCAGATCGATCTCGAGATCGCCTCCCTCGGTGGGCGTTACCTGCTCACCTGGACCGACGAGCGGGACATCGACGGCGCCGTCTACCTCGCGGCGGTCGAGCCGGGCGGCAAGGTGGTGGTGGCGCCGCGGCAGGCGACGCCGCCGTCCGGCGAGCAGGCGCTCGTGTCGCTCGTCGCGCCCTCCCAGGGCGGAGGCGGACGGGCGCTGCTCGCGTGGGAGGACCTGCTGCGCGCCCGCGGCGGCGAGGCCGGTGGCGCGGGCGCGCGCGAGCCGGGGCGCCTCATCCACCTCGCGTCGGTCGGCCCGGACGGGACGCTCGGCGCGGAGCGGGCGGCGCTCGTCTTCAGCGCGAGCGGGCCGCCCGACATCGCGGCCGACGGCGACGGCTTCGCCGCGGTGACGCTCGCGCCCGCCACGCTCAAGATGGCGCGCGACGGGGCGGCCGCGCCGCCGGTGTGGCCGACGTTCGTGCGCTTCGGCCCGGATCTCTCGGTGCGGGCGGCAGAGCCGGTGCGCGCCGCGCCGTTCGCGGCGACGGACGGCGTGCCGTACCTCGTGCGCGGGCTGACGTGCCACGCGGGCGCGTGCGCGACGCTGGCGAGCGCCGCGCCCGGTCCGCAGCCTGGCGGCGCGGCGGGCGCGGCGGGCGCGGCGGGCGCGCGGGCGCCGCTCGCGCTGGTGTCGCTCCCGGTGCGCGAGAGCGCGTGGCGCGCGCCCGCGTTCCGGGAGGACAAGGACCCGCCGCCGCGCGCGACCGCGGTGCGCGCCCTCGCCGAGGGCGACCCCATCGCCAAGGTCGCGGCGGTCGAGCTCGACGGCGGCGCGGCGCTCTCGGCGTGGGTCACGTACTTCGTCGAGGGCGCGTCGGACGCCGCGCCCCGCGGGCAGGAGGTCTCCGCGACGCTCGCGGTGCGCGCCGTGTCCCCGGGCGGCCTCGGCAAGCTGAGCGTCCTCTCGCAGAAGGCGTCGTCGCTCGGCGGCGTCGCGATCGCGGCGGCGCCGCCGCTCCCGGCCGACGCGAAGGGCAAGGGCGCGGCGCAGGGCGAGAGCGTGATCGCGTGGGTCGCGCGCGAGCGGGGCGAGACGCAGGTGTACCTGACCAAGGTCGACGCGACGGGCGCGAAGGTCGCGCAGAAGAAGCTCACCACGGCGCTGCGGAAGAAGCAGGGCGGCGCCGCGAGCGAGGCGTCCGACGTGGCGATCGCCTACGACGGCGCGGGGGGCTTCATCGTCGCGTGGATCGACACGCGCGACGGCAACGCCGAGGTGTACGCGGCGCGGGTGGACCGCGCGCTGAACCGGACGGCGCCGGACCGCCGCATCACGAACGCGCCGCTCGACGCGGCCGAGGTGCAGATCGCGGTGCGCGGCCAGGAGGTGTGGCTCGTGTGGTCCGACGCGCGCACGACCGGCGGCGCGGCCGCGGCCGCGGGCGGCGGCGGGGCTGCGGGCGGCGCGGCCGCGGGCGGCGGCGCGGCTGCGGGAGCCGGAGCGGCTGGCCAGGGCGGCGCGGTTGCGAGCGGCGGCGCGGCTGCGGGCGGCGCGGCTGGCCAGGGCGATGAGCCCGGCGGCGACATCTTCCTCGCGCGGCTCGACGCGAAGACGCTGCAGCGGATCGGCGACGAGTCGCGCCTCCATGAATCCTCGGAGCACTCGCGCAGCCCGGTGCTCGCGCCGCTCGAAGGCGGGCTCTTCGTCGGCTGGGTCGACGAGCCGGCCGACGAGGCCGGCGGGGGCGCGGGGGCCGGCGGGCGCGCGCGTCTCGTGCGGGTCGACGGCAACGGCGCGGTGCAGGGCCCGCCCGTCGTGGTGAGCGGCCCGGACGGCGCGGCGGTGTCGTCGCTCGCGCTCGCGTGCGACAAGGTCTGCCGCGGCGTGCTCGCGTCGGCCCCGGGGGACTCGGTGGAGCTGAACGCCTTCACGCTGGCGCCCGGCGACGTGTCGGCGCCCTCCCTGAAGCCGCTGGTGTGGCTGACCGGGGGCGCGTCGCAGGACGTGTCGCCGGCGTTCGCGGGGCGGTCCGGCGCCTCGCTGTTCTTTGCGGACGACTCGGTGAGCGGCTCGGGGCGCGTCCGGTGGATGACGATCGCATGGCCGTGAGCGGCGCAGATCGCGCTCGCCGGCGGCGCGCCGCGCCGCTGCGCGCGGGCTGGCTCCTCCTCGGAGCGCTGGCCTCCGCGCTCGGCTGCCCTGGGCCGCCGGAGGTGCCGGTGCCGCCGCCGCGCAAGCCGGCCGGCGCGGCGGCGTTGCCGGCCTGCAAGGAGAGCGGCTGCTCTCAGGCCGGGGCGCTGCTCGCGGCCGCGCGGGCGTTCAGCGACGTGCGGCACGACTACCTCCTCGACACATCGAGCGCCATGGTGCCGGGCCGCGGGCTGTCGAGGAGCGCGGCGGGCGCGTTCTCGCCGGTCGGCCTTGCTTGCGCCCGTCCGAAGGCGGAGCCGGCAGCGCCCGCGGCGACGGCAGCGCCCGCGGCGCAGACGGTGGCCGCGATCACGGCGGCGCCCGCGGCGACGGCGGCGCCGGGCGCACCCGCGCCGGCGCCGGGCGAGCGCGCGATCGACTTCCGCTACGTCGGCATCGCCGTCGACTCGGTCCTCGTCGGCGCCGACGTCGATCTGCCGGCGTACTTCAGCGCCGGAGGGACGCTCGACCGGCGCCGGCTGCGGCTGGTCGCGATGGCGCTGGTCGCGGACGAGGATCCGCAGTTCTTCGAGCCGACCGAGAGCGTGGTGCCGGCGGCGGGCGGCGGCTGCGCCTGCGGCCGCGCGACGCACTTCATCGGGGCCGTGAAGCGCGGCGCGATGGTCGCCTACGAGACGGACGTGACGGCCGGCGAGGCGCACGGCACGGCGCTCGGCCTGTTCAAGGCCCGGATCGAGGCGGGGGACCGCCGGGTGACGATGACCTCGGTCGGGGAGCTGGCCATCGAGGGCGTCGAGGGCGCGCCGGTCGCGGGCGCCAAGGGAGGCGGGCAGGCGTTCGGCGCGCTGCGGATGGAGGTCAAGAAGGCGGTGCCGCTGGCGTACGCGATCTACCCGGTGGCGGACGTGTGCCGCTTCTCGCTCGCCGAGCCGGAGATCGCGCCGCTGCCCGTCGACCTCGGCGTGGTGCCGTACGGCGCCGCGGGGACGGCGCAGGCGCTCATCACGAACCGGGCGCAGGTCGACGTCCGGGTGACCCACGGCGAGCGCACGGTCGAGGTGCCCGCGCACGGGAGCGCGGAGCTCACGTTCTCGTGGACGCCGGAGGGCGCGACGGCCGGCTGCGAGCGGCAGACGCGGCGGGACACGTTCGTCGTGCAGCCGAAGGACGCGTCCGCCCCGGTGGTGCCGCGCGAGCGGGCCGTCGTGGTGCCGCTCCAGGTCACGACGGGGATGCCGACCTTCTCGAAGCACGAGCCGATCGCGACCGAGACGGGGCGGTCGCCGGACTACGCCCGGGCGAGCGTGGACTGGACGTGCCCGGCCGGCTACGTGGTCGAGCAATGCGAGCCGCAGCTGGCGAGCTGCCTGTCATCGACGGGGAGCTGCAACGCCGAGGGATACCGGCTGACGGCCGAGGCGACCGCGGACGGGCGGGGGTGCGCGTTCCGGTGCACGGGGCCGAGCTCGTCCTTGTGGGGTGACCACGGGTGCTCCTACACGGCGGCCATGGTGTGCCGGCTGGGGTGCAACTAGCGCTACGGCCGCGTGTCGCGGAGTCTCCGCCACCTCGAGGGCGACCGCCCGCGCGTGCTCAGCCGGTCACTGGCGCGGGGAGCGCCCGAGCGGGCGCGCGTCGGGGGACGAGCCCCCCTGCGCCGGGCCGCTCTCGTCCGCCCCCTGGAGCGCCATGCTCCCAGGCTTGAAGAAGATGCTCCAGAGCTTGCCCGCGAGCTGGTCGAAGGCGCGGAGCGCCATCACCTCGTAGACCCGGTCATCGGGAGGCGCGCTCGCGAGGTTGGCCCCCAGCCCTGCCGTGCTCGTGTACTCCACGGTGAACTCGTCCGGGGGCATCACCTTCAGCTTGAAGTCGAACGCGTCGCGCTCTCCGGGGATCCGCATGGTCCCGTCGAAATCGACCAGGATGCCGACGAACGCTCGTTCGCTGCGCTCGCCCGAGTACATGGTGCCGGACCAGCCGACATCATAATGGATGTAGATCGTCGGAACGTTCGGAGCGACCCTGGCTGCACCGGCGTTGTCGATCAGGCGCTCTCCCTGCTTGAGCTCGAGGATGTCCGTCGGGAAGACCCGCTTGAAGCCGGCCGCCAGGTTGTTCACGATGGCCGCCTCGCGAGGAAGGGAGTGCTCAGCATCGAAATGCTTCGCGACGGGCGCCACGCCCGCGCCCCGCGGGCGGAGGGCCTGCGCCTTCTGCTGCAAGACCGCATCCAGCTTCGCGAGCATGTCGGTGGCGGGCGGGTCGAAGCGGACCTCGACGGTCGACCGCTCGCTCTTCTCCAGATACGAGATCAGCTTCTCCATGAAGCTCAGCATGACCGGGTCCGATGTCGAGGCTTGCGCTCGAAAGTCGGCCAGCGTCTTCGAGAAGAGCGCATGGACCGCGGCGCGCGTCTCTCCCTCCACCACCGATCCCGGGTACTTCTTGAGGACGGCGCGCAGCGCGGTGACGCTGCCCTCGCGCTTTGCTTCCGTGAGCGCGGCCCGGGGGAGCAAGCTGTTCTTCACTTCATCGAGGTGCCTGCGGCCTGAATGGATATAGCCCTCGTAGGCGAACTCGCTCCCTACCTCCTTGGCGCTACGGAACATCGCCTCGTCGCTCAGGAGGTTGCGCACGTACCACAAGGGCAGCGCGAGGATCACGGCCACCAGCGTCGAGGCGCCCGCGATGAAGCCGGGGTGGAGGAACGACGGCATCGTGCCCACACGCGGCGCGTGGCCGCCCGCTGCGTGCGGTGGATCGACGGCCACGAGCCTGTCCCAGGCGTCGTCGCGCCGGACCTCGAAGAACGGATCCAGCGCGATGAGCTGCTGCACGTCCCTCGACGCGAACGCGGCCCGGAGCGCCTGCCTGGACCACTCGAGCTCGCCGACCTTGGCCTGGACCTCTGCCTGCGAACGAACGACGAACGACTGGCTGACGTTCCCCTGGAAGCTGAAGGTGATGAGCGAGTGGGAGTAGACCCCGTTCGTGTGGTGGTGTACCGCGCCGACGTTCACGAGATCCGACATCGGGAGCATCGTCAGCTTGGGCCCTGTCGCGTCGACGTAGTCCGCCGGCAACAGATACCGGCCCGCCCTGAACGGGAGGGTCGACTTGAACCTGAGCCGCTTGATGGCCATCAGGGTCGACACGAAGAGCAGGAAGATGCTGCCGGCGTAGCCGAGAAGGTGCCCCGTGCCCTGAACGCCTGACCAAAGCGATCCAAAATGATTGCAGACGAGCACCAGGGTCACGGCGGCGGCGGCCAGCGCGAGGAAGCTCCATCCGAGGATCCCCGCGCCTGCGTTCGCCGGCGCGGAGAGGATCGGCCTGGGCGGGCCCTGACCATCGAGGCACCGAACGAGCCGATCGCGGACGGGATCGGGCAGCGCATTGAACAGGACATGTCGTACAGGCATGGCACCCCCAGGCAATCAGGAGACGCTATCATCGGCCCTGCGTGCGCGGCAATCGCGATGTGGAAAATTACGCTCTGGCGAGCCGCGTCTGGCAGCGTGATCCGAGACCCTGCACATCGGTGGCGTTCACGCACGCCATGTCCCGTGGCGAAGGCCGGCGCGACGCGCTGACGAATCGACCGCCCCGCGGGGTGTCCTGCGAACACGCCGCAGGTGTCGTGATCGAGGGCGCATGGCGCGCCGGCCGCCGCGCGGGCGGGAGCCCACGCTCAAACCATGTTGGAGGAGAATGACCATGAACATGAATTCGATGCGCCGTGGTGTCTCGATGGGGCGCGTCACCTGGGGCGTTGGCAACGTGATCGACCTCGAGACCCGCCGGGGGCTCTTCGTCCTCGCGCAGATGAGCAGGTCTCCCTACCTGGTCTTCTTCCGTCACTTCCGCCGCGATCGCGATTGGCGGGGGACACGGCTCGCTCCGGCGGACGTCCTCTTCTGCACGTCCGTCACCCGGCAGCTCCTCACGTCGAGCGTGATTGGCCGGGTCAAGGGCGTGGAGCCGTTGAACGTCGACCTCCCGACCGTGTGGATCCACCCCGACGCGACGAGCCGGCGGGTGACGGTCTGGGAGGGCACGCCTCATGAGCGCTCGTTCATCACGATCGGTCGCGGCGGGGCGCTCGTGCGCAAGGACGTGAACCATCACGCCGGAGGTCCCTTCAAGCATCCGAGCGGCGTGTTCGATGAGGTCCTCGAGCCGTCGATCGCCGACATCGAGACGATCGAGCGGCACGAGCTCACCTCGCTCGCCGTCTTCCCGCTCCTCCAGGAGCGGCTGTTCCTCTGTCATGGCGCGGGGAAGAGCGTCGATCCGGAGAAGCACCTGCTCTTCGATCTCCCCATGCCGCTCGCCTTCGAGCCCTACATCGAGCTCATCACCGCGTCGACGGAGGAGGAGCGCCGCGCGTGGCAGCGGCGATACGTCGCCGCGATGCCTCGCGCGTGATGACCGGACCGGACAACCGGAGGCGGTGCCGCCGCTTGACGAGAAGTACGACGAGTTCGTGAAGTACGTCGGCTCGATCCCCGAGGCGCCGCGCCGCCGCGACGACGGCCGCATGCTCGCCGAGACCGCGATCCGCGCGCTCGCCGACCTCAAGGGCTGCGTCGCGACCGCGGCGCAGAGCAAGGACGCGCCGCTGCTCCGCCTGCTGCCGCCGCCCGGCTAACCAGCTGGAGCGTCGGCGATCGCGCGAGCAGCGCGCTCGCGCACACGCCGGAGCTCGTGCCCGCGCTGCTCCGGCCGTTCGTGTGGACGCCGACCAGGCGGCCGTCGGAGATCCGCAGCACGCCCGAGCCCGAGCTGCCCTCGAACGTCGCCGCGCCGAGGTAGCGGAGCGCGGTGCCGCCCGCGGCCACGCACCGGCCCGCGACCAGGTGCTTCGTGAAGCCGAGCGGGTGGCCGATCAGGCACACCGCCTCGCCCGGGCGCGCGCCGGTCGGCGCGAGCTCGGCGACGCCCCACGCGGCGCCGGGCGCGCCGGCGAGCCGCACGATCGCGAAATCGAGCTCGCCCGCGCGGTGCTCGACGAGCTCGACGATCCGGTAGCAGCGCGTCGGCCGCAGCTCGCCCGCGGGATCGAGCTGGTAGTTGAACGCGACGTGCATGTTCGTGGCGATCTCCGCGGAGCCGATCACGTCGCCGGTGCGGTCGTCGAGCGGGCGCAGCCAGCGGCCGCCGGTGCGGTCGAAGCAGTGCCCCGCGGTGAGGAACAGGTCGCGCGCGATCAGCGTGCCCGAGCCCCACGCGACGCCGCTCGCGGTGCCGGGCCGGGCGTAGCGGCGTGCGAGGTCGGCGTTCCAGCGCAGCTGGCCGACCGCACCCTCGTGCGCGGCCGCGAACGTGCGCAGCGGCGGCGGGCAGTGCTCGACCGGCTCACTCCGCACCGCGCCTCCGGCGCACGCGCCCGTAGCAGCTCATCGCGCGCAGCTGATCGGCGAGGTGGTGATCGAGCTCGGGCTCGGTCGCGGCCTGCGCGCAGCGCACGACCGCCTCGCGGCGCATCAGCTCGAGGAACGCGGCCGGGTCGAGCTCTTGCTCGGCGAGCCACGCCCGGGTCTCGGCGGCGGTGTACAGGCCGTGCTCGCGGCGGAACTGCTGCGCGGTGCGCTCGACGAGCTCGGCGCTGACCGACAGGCCCTGGCGCGCCGCCGCGTCCTCGGCGAGCGCGCGGGCGAGCGCGCCCTGGACCGCGCTCGCGTACAGCGACGCGTCGCCGAGCGCGCGCAGCGCGTCGAGCAGCGGCGCCGCGGTCGCGCCGCGCGCCGCGCGCATCCGCGGCAGCGCATGGTCCCACGCGTCGGTGCGCTCAAACGCGTAGTCGACGCGCTTCGGTGCGGCGCCGGCGGCGCGCGCGGCCTGCATCGCGTCGACGAGCGCGAGCGCATCGCGGCGCTTCTGGTCGACGCGGCCGCCGGGCAGCCAGCGCTCGAGCGCGGCGACGTCGCAGCCGGTGGCGTGCGCCTCGGCGAGCAGCTCGGGCCACCGGCGGTCGGGATAGAACCGCTGCTTCGCGAGCGCGACCAGCCGATCGGCCGCCGCGCGGGTGCACGCGCCGGCGGCGACCGCCGCGTCGAGCGTGGCGCGGATGTCGACCAGCGCCTCCGAGACATGGCGATAGCCGTGGTCGGCCGCGAGGTGGGTCAGCGCGACCTCGTCGTCGGCGTCGAGCGCGCCCGCGCGAAACTGCTCGAACACCCAGCCGACGCCGACCATGCCGAAGTCGGCGAGCTCGGCCGCGCGCAGCGCGCCCATGCTCGACGCTCCGAACACGTGCACGCCCTCGGCCATCGCCCACAGGATCTCCTTGTGCCACACCGCCGGCGCGTGCTCGAAGAACCCGTCGACGAGGCCGATGCCCCACGGCCGCTCGCGCGCGGCCCGGTAGACGTCGCCCTGGGCCGCCGGTGGCAGCACGCGCAGGTCGGGCACCGCCGGCACGTCGGCCGGCGGCAGGCTCGGTCCGGTGAACAGCACGATCACGATGGCCTCGCTCGCTGCGCCCGCGGACCGGGCGCGTAGCCGGGTGCGTTCCACATGCTCTCGAGCCCCGGCACGACGACGCGGACCACCGCGACGCCGAGCTCGGGCCGGGACAGATCGACCGCGACGGCCTGGTCGAGCCCCGCGCCGCGCAGCGCGCCGAGCACCGCGGCGAGGTCGTCGTCGAACGAGTCGCTCGCCGCATCGGGCAGCTCTGCGAACGAGCGCGCGGCGGGCGCCTCGAGCTCGACGAGCGCCGCCGCGATCCGGTCCGCCGCGCGGACGCGCTGGAACGACGGCTCCACGATGTCGTCGCGCGCGCCGGAGATCGCGGTCAGCCGGCTCTGCGCGGCCTCGGTGAGCGCGCGGGCGAGCGCGATCGCGCGCGATCGGTGACAGCCCTGGCCGCCGCTCACGCACAGCGCGTGGAACGGGTCCGGATCGCGATCCGCGATCTCGGCGACCACGACCGGCAGCCCGAGGTCGCTGGTCGCGTCCCACGCACCGACCGCGACGCCGGCGCGCTCGAACCGCCGGAGCAGCGCGCGGCAGTCGAGGTCGTCGACGGTGTCGAGCGCGATCCGGGTGCGCCGCCGGACCTCGGCGCCGCCGGCGCGCCAGATCGCGACCGCGTCGCGCTCGATCACCTCGTACAGCCCGTGCAGCGTCGCCTCGAGCGCGTCGTTGCCCGACGCGAGCCCGGTCGACGTGGTCAAGAAGCAGCCGCTGCCCGGCGGGCGCGGCGAGGTGTAGTCGGTGGTGACCACCTCGAGCGGCACCGCGCGCGGCGCGCCGTCGAACAGGTCGACACCGTCGAGCCACAGCAGCTTGCGATGAGGCTGGAACGCCCCGATCGCGAGCCGCGGCAGCCCGGCGAGATCGACGAGACGGCGCGTCGCGGCGAGCTCGGCAGCGGTGCCGAACACCATCGGTCGCAGGATGTGCTCGGCATGCCACTGCTCGATCGACTCCATCACGCCCGACGCGCGCGCCGCCTCGAGGTCGAGCCCCTTGCCCTGCGAGACCGAGATCGAGCGTGCGTTCGGCCGGCACACCATCACGACCGGGATGCCGATCGAGTCGAGCCCGGTGACATCCGCGATCCGCGTGATGCCGAGTCGCCGCAGCAGCGGCCGGACCCGGGCGAGCGTATCGGCCGGACTGGTCCGGCGCTGCGTGCCGCGCCAGTACGCCTTCTCGGTGCAGGGCACGGCGCTAGTCCTGCGGCTTGAACGCGTTCAGGTTGAAGTAGAACGTGCCGCAGAACTCGGCGGGCCCGACCTCCTCGGCGGCGCCGCCGCGCGCCAGCTCCTGCTCGACGAGACGGCGGGCCGGCGGCGCATCCGCGTACGGCACGTGCTGGGTCGCGACGCGCTGCTCGACGAGCTCCTTGCAGATCGGCTCGAGCGGCCGCTTCGGCGGCCCGAGGTCTCTGCTGTCGATCACGTAGTAGCCATCTGCCTTGCCGTTGATCACGACGAGCGTGAACGGATCATCCGTCATCTTCTTCATGTCATCCCTCCTGAGAAACGCGTTGGAACTTCTCCACATCGCTCGGCGACGGCGCAGAACTCGCGCCACCGCCGGCGCACCGACTCGACCGCACGAGATGGACCGGTTTGTCGTCCTAGCCGGACAGGGGATCGAGCGCGGGCTGGTCGTCCTCGTTCACGCCGATGCAGGCCCCTCTCATGAGCATGAGCGGCACCATCATCCAAGTGCTTCTCAATCCCATCTTCTTCTCTCCGAGACAAAGAAGCCCACCCGCGTCGATTCGCGGTCAGGCGCATCGTGATGCCGAGCCCGAGAGCTCGACGCTGCTAGGTCCGCTTGGAGCGCTCAACGCACGCCGTGTGCCAGGGGCAGAGGGCGCTCGATGTCTCGAGATGTCGCGTTCCATGTGCCGGCAGGATCAGTCGCCTGCCGTGAAATGTGGCCCATTTCTCTGTGACATGTCACGGACTGCAACGTCGCATGACACGGATCCCAGCGTGACATGTCACGGATTGCAGCGTGACATGTCACGAATCGCAGTGTGACATGACCCACGCGTGCATCGCGCATCGGTCGATGGGCGCACGCCGAGAGCGAAGCCGCGGCGCCCCTGGTCGAGGGTGGAGCCCTGGTAGTCCACCGGCGTGGATGGGCCACGATCTACCGGAGGTGCGAATCGACCGCGAGGAGCGAGGCGAGGAGGTGTTCTCGCGCGCCAGAGGTGTTCTCGCGCGCCAGTAGGGTACAGCTATACGGTAGGATGCCTTCCGCCTGGTGCTACGTCGCGGTAATCCCAGGCGTTTCAGGCGTGGAAAACCTGCCTGATCGCATAAGGCCCGATCCATCTTTTTGTGGAGGCACGTCCAGCGGGAGACGAGTGCGACTCATCTTTTTGTGGAGGCACGTCCAGCGGGAGACGAGTGCGACTCATCTTTTTGTGGAGGCACGTCCAGCGGGAGACGAGTGCGACTCATCTTTTTGTGGAGGCACGTCCAGCGGGAGACGGGTGCGACCCGTCTTCATGCTGGAGGGGGAGCCAGCGGGAGACGGGTGCGACCCGTCTTCATGCTGGAGGGGGGCCAGCCGGAGACGGGTGCGACCCGTCTTCATGCTGGAGGGGGAGCCAGCCGGAGATGGATGCGACCCGTCTTCATGCTCGAGGCGCATTCACCCGGACGCGGGTGCCACCCATCTCCCGCATGGGCGAGCCAGCTCCTGCCCCCGGCGGGCGATCTCATCGCGCCGCCCAGATGGCGAGGAGCGCGTACGCGATCGCCACGGCCTGGATGACCGCGAAGCTCAGGAGCCCGGTCGGCAGGAAATCGAAGAAGCCGAACCGGATGGGCCTGCCGTCGACGTCCCGCAGGTCGGCTCGCTCGGTGAGCGCCTGCGCGAGCGGGCCCGACGTCGCGGCGGTCAGGAAGAGCGAGCTGCCCGCGCAGACGGACAGGGCGAGGCCGACATACACGGCGGGCGCGGGCAGCCGCTCGGCGAGCGACTCGGCCACGTCGAGCAGCGCCGCCATGCTGGGGCCCGCCGAGAACAGCCCGGTGAGCACGCCGGCGAGGACGAGGAACGCGACGAGCTGCAGCGACGGGGCGACCGGGAGCCGCGCCAGCGAGCGCGAGACCTCCTCGAACAGGCCGGTGCGCCGCACCGCCGCGACCATCACGAAGAGCGAGAGCAGGAAGAGCACCGCCTCGATGTCGAGCCCCGTCCGCGCGAGCCGCTCGCCGAGCCTGCGCGACGCGAGCAGCGCCGCGCCGGTGCCGAGCCAGCACACGAGCTCGGGGCCGACGCCGAGCTCCGCGGGCAGGAACAGCCACGCGACCACCATCGCGCCGAGCGACGCCGCCGCCGGCACGAGGAGGCGCCGGTCGGCCCGCACCCGCCGGTGCAGCGCCTCCATGGCCGCGCGCGTGAGCCGCGCCGAGACCGGATCGCGCGGCACGCCCGCGGCCGGGCGCACCACGGCGCGCACGACGACGAGCAGCACGGCGAGCGCGCAGAGCGTCGCCGGCGCGGCGCGCGAGAGGTAGGCCCCGAACGTCATGCTGCCCCGGCCGAGCAGCAGGATGGCCGGGAAATCGCCGATCGGCGTGGCGGCCCCGCCGAGGTTGCACGCGACGAGCAGCAGGCCGAGCAGCCAGGAGACGTACCGCTGCCGCGTGCCCATCAGCTTGAGCAGGACGTGCAGCACCGGCAGGACGAGCACGAGCGCCGTGAGGTTGTTGACGATGCCGCTCACGACGTACATCGCGACCGAGAACACCACGAGGACGCGGAAGGGCTCGGCGCCGCTCAGCCGCGTCGCCGCGACGGCGAGGCGATCGAAGAGCCGCGAGGCGGCGAAGAGCTGGGACAGGAGCCCCAGCGTCACGAGGATGACGAGCACGTCCCACGGCACCTCGGCGAGCAGGCGCGGCGTGGTCGCGACCCCGAGCAGCGTCGACGCGAGGCAGGCGAGGCCCGCGCCGCCCGTCACGATGAGCACGCGGCGCGACGGCAGGAGCGCCTGGAGCAGCAGCGTCCCGAGCAGGACGGCGAAGAGCGCGGCCTGGGGGGCCGTCACGTCGCCTCGATCGCCGGCGCGAGCGCGCGCGGGTCGCCCGCGCCGGCGGCGGCGACCTCGGGCGCGGGGCCGCGCGGGGCCGGCCCGACGAGGCATGAGAAATCGGCCGAGCTCGTCTCGACCATCCAGCGCGGGTACACCGTCATGGGCCGGCCGAGGATGTCCCAGCCGATCAGCGAGCGGAACTGGGTCCGCACGTCGGGGCCCGAGACGCGCAGCCACGAGGGGCTCACGTGCGCCGCGTGCCCGTCGGTGCCGTAGACGAACGTGAGCAGCGCGCTCCTCCGCCCGGCCCAGCGGTGGAGCTCGGACAGACCCACCGGCTCGATGAGCCCGTCGTAGTTCGCGAGCACACGGCCGAAGTCCGTGTCGAGCCCGCCCGCGTCGGTGACGAGGCCCGCCTCGACGCCGGAGAGCCGCGGCACGAGCGCGTCGAGGCAGTCGGCCTCCAGCCCCACGACGAGCAGCCGGGTCACGCCGCGGAGCGCGTCGAGGACGCCCGCGAGGTCGAGCGGCGCCTCGGCGCCGCCCGAGAGCCACTGCTCGGCGACGAAGTCGAGGACGGGGAACTCGCGCCCGAGCTGGTCGCGGGCCTCGCGCGCGAGCGGGGCGCCGCCTTCGCCCACCAGCTCGCGCAGGAACAGCCGCGCCGCCGAGCGCATGCCCAGCTCGGCGGCCACCATCCGGAACGCCTGTCCGAGCGCCGGCGGCAGCGCCATCAGGCCGGCTCCGCCCCGGCGCGGGCGCGCTCGGCGCGCGCGAAGAGGGCGTCGAGCAGGCAGACCATTGCGGCGTTGGCGAGCGCGTGGTGCGGCGGGCCGTCGGTCAGGCAGTCGACGAGCGCCGCGAGCTCCGGCGAGCCCTTTGGGGCGAGGCGCGTCAGCGGCGCGAGCGGGATGGCCAGCGGGTAATCGTGCTCGCTGCCGCGCGCGAGGTGCGGCGGCAGGCGGATCGGGACGGGCAGCGACTCGCCGCTCGGCGCGCCGCCCTCCGGCGGACCGAGCTCCTCGAGCAGGAGACCGAGCAGGCAGACCAGCGTGTAGCTCGCGCCGCGGTGATGGACCGGGCCCTCCCCGACGATGCACCGGACGACGAAGGCGCGCTCCTCCGCGTCGGGCATCCAGGGGGCGAGCAGCGCGTCGAGCCTCGCGGGGCGGATGAACGCGGACACCACGGACGAGGGCAATGAAGGGTAGCGATGGCCGGGGTCGCGAGGCGGTCGGGGCGGAGGCATGAGGGCACTTCAGCGTAGCTGCCCGGAAGGGCCCGGATCCAGGCCTGATCTCGCGCGCCAGCGCCCCGTGCGGACGCGCGCGCGCGCCACCTCAGGCGATGCAGCGTGACGCCCCGCGGCTGGCGACGGCGAACGGGCCCGTGGTTCGATCGGTCCAGTCGACGGGTGCGGCCTTCAACGGCTCTGACGACATCGCAGGAAGCCAGGAAAGCGCGGAGGAGGAGCTCGCTGGTTCCCGTGCGCCTGGGCGCCCGAGCCGCCTCGCGCTGGCCTTCCGCCGTGTCGCACAACCAGAGCGGCGGCGCTCGCACCTAACCGCTCAAATGGCCACGCGACCGCCTCGACAGCCGCTCTCGACCCTCCTCGCCCTCTGCACGCTCGCGGCGATCCTGGGATCCGGCCACGCGTACAGCGGCGGCGCTGCGGAGCAGGACGCGGGCGCTTCCGTTCACACCGGGCGCGATCGCGCGCAGGCGCCTCCGCCGAGCTGCGCCGGCGTCACGCCCGGCGCCGACGACCGCTGCGGCCTCGGCCATGACGACGACTGCTGCGCCAGCCTGCTCGTACCCGGTGGGACGTTCAACCGGCTCAACGACCCGCGGTATCCCGCGAGCGTGAGCAGCTTCCACCTCGACAAGTACATGGTCACGGTCGGGCGGTTTCGCCGCTACCTGGAAGAGACCGGCGGCCCGACGCAGGCGAGCCCGCCGCCGGCCGGCGCAGGGGCGCACCCGAAGATCCCGGACAGCGGGTGGGACCCGGCCTGGAACACGATGCTCCCGGCGACCACGGCCGAGATGAAGCGGGCGCTCGTCTGCGATCCTTACGGCTGGCCGACGTGGACCGACGCTGCGGCCGCGAACGAGGACAAACCCATCGTGTGCGCGACATGGCTCGAGCTGTTCGCGTTCTGCGCGTGGGACGGCGGGCGCCTGCCGACCCAGGCCGAGATGAACTACGCGGCTGCAGGCGGCGACGAGCAGCGGCTGTATCCGTGGGGCACTTCCCCCATCACCTCCGAAGACGCGGCCTACTGCTGCCAGGGCGAAGGCTCGACGTCGCTGCCCTGCGAGGACGCGTTTCCCCCGTGGAGCCTCATCCACTGCACCACGGACGATCTCGCGCCCGTCGGCTCCTTTCCCAGGGGAGCGGGGCGCTGGGGCCAGCTCGATCTCGCCGGCGAGGCCTACAAGGTCACGCGCGACGCCGCCGACGACGACCGCCCGCTCGTGCCGTGCGCCGATTGCTCCCGGCTGGACAACCACGCTGCCCTGCGCGTCACGCACGGCGGGAGCTTCGTCGCCGCCGGATATCGGCAGACGACGACCTATCGCGCACCCTACGAGACCAATGGCCGCCACTACTACGTATCGGCGATGTGCGCGCGCGACCTGCCAGGGCCGTGAGCCCTCCGCGCGGCCCTCGCCGGCAGCGTCGCAGAGGGCTTACGTTCCTATTTCTGACGAGGCGCGCCTCGGGGCTCCTCTGCCCGCGTGCGCGCGCATCGCCACCTTCAAGCGCTCTCGCGAAACACCTTGATGAGCGCGGCCGACGACTCCGCCCCGTGGCCCGCGGCAACTCCCTTCCTGAAGAGCGCCGCGGCGAACGCGGGGAGCTCGGCGTTGATCCGCGCTTCCCGCGCGTGCCGCTGGATGAGCTCGACGGCCTGCGCGCAGATCTCCAGCGTGGCCTCCGAGGCCTCGTACGCTCCGGACTGGATGGAGTCCGCGTCGTGCTTGACCATCCCACCGATGGCCGGAGCGACGACGGCGGCCATGGCCCCGAAGTCGGCCACGCGGATCCCTTCGGCCTCGCAGATGCGGGCGCCGTGGTAGAAGCCGAGGAGCCCCGCGAACAGGTGCGACAGGAACGCCAGGTCCATGGCCGCTGCCCAGCCGACCTTCTCCCCGAGGTAGCTCACGGCCCCGGCCGTGCTCTCGAGCAGCGGCTTGCTCTTCTCGTAAGCCGAGCCCGAGCCCGAGACGAGGAGGCTGCTCTCCGGCTTCCCCATCTGGCTCGGGGTGGCCAGGATGGCGCCGTCGAGGTAGTCGATGCCGCGCTGCTTCGCCCACGCTTCGAGGGTACGCGCGTCCTCGGGGCTGCCCGTGCTGAGCTGGACGAGCACCTTGCCGGCGAGGGAGGAGACCACGTCGCGCCCCTCCAGCACGCCGTACGTCGCGCGGTAGTCGGTGATGCAGGTGATCACGATCTCGCTCGCCTGCGCCGCTGCGGCCGCGCTCGGGGCCAGCACCGCTCCCTCCGCGACGAGCGGCGCGGCCTTCGCGATCGAGCGGTTCCAGACGGTGACGCGAGAGCCGCTGCGGAGCAATTCCCGAGCGAGCGCGGTGCCCATGAGACCCAGACCGATGACCGTGACTTCACGCATGTGAGCTCCTTCGTTTGCGGCCCGTCTGCCGATGACGGGCGCGCCTTCGTGCCGGCCAAGGTGGGGGCCTGCGGCCCGGGCCGTCGCGCACGATCGGACGCCCGGAGAGCACGTTCGGACGGCGGCGAGCGCGGAGCCGCCCCGTGGCGCGCCGCTCGGCGGCGGTGGATACTGGCGGGGATGCAGGTCATCGGACAGACCCGAGCTCCCATCCGACTGGAGCCGCCCGCGGGCGCGCCGCGCCCATACGTCGGGGTACATGTCGGCGTTCACTCGACCCAGCCTGGCGTGATCGCGCTCGAGGCCTCGCAGGATCATCGGGTGAAGATCCATGCGGGCGCGCCGGTACGCGGGGCCTGCCGCGCCGATCGGTTCGTCTACACGCGCGGCGACGTGGACCTGATCCCCGCCGGAGCCTCGGACGTCTGGCAGGAGGACGACGCGGGCACCTCGCTCATCCTGTCGCTGTCCCCTTCGCTGCTGCGCCGGGTCGCAGCGGACATAGGGCTCGATCCCGACAAAGCCGGCCTGGAGCCGCGCCACCAGGTCAGGGACCCGCAGATCGAGCACATCGCCTGGGCGCTCGACGCCGAGCGCAGGGCCGGGGATCCGACCGGGCTTCTCTACAGGGAGAGCCTCGGCGTCGCGCTCGCCGCGCACCTGCTCGGCCGTTACAAGGCGCCGGGCCGCCTGCGGCGAGGGCTGTCTGCGCCGCAGCTACGGCGCGTGACGGCGTACATCGAGGAGCACCTCGATCACGACCTGTCGCTCGATCGGCTGGCCGGCGTCGCCGGGGTCAGCGCGTCCCACCTCAAGACGCTGTTCAAGCGGTCGACCGGCGTGCCGGTCCACGAGTACGTGATCCAGCGCCGGGTGGAGCGCGCGAAGGCGCTGCTCCTGCGCGGCGACCTGCCCGCCAGCCAGGTGGCGATCGAGGCCGGGTTCTCGCACCAGAGCCACATGGCGAGGTGCATGCGCCGCGTCCTCGGCGTGACGCCGGCAAAGGTGGCAGCCAGCGCGCGCTAAACCAGAGAAAACAGCCGCCAAGGCGAGCCGCGATGACGCCAAGGGCGCCAAGAGACCAGCGAAATAAACAGGAGAGGATATGCGCGGACAGCCCTGAGCAGCGCCGGCGGGGGGGCCGGCGCGGCGATCCGCCCTCAGGGGCAGCCGTTGGCCGCGCCCGGGGTCGCCGGCGCGGGCGCGATGAACGCGCCCGTCCCGTCGGGGCAGCGGCTCGCCGTATCGACGTGGCCTGTCCAGCTGTGCTCGTCGATCACGACGCCGCCAGGCGTGTACAGGATGGCCGAGTCCCCCGAGCCGAGCCCGAAGGTGAGCCTGAGCGGCTCCCCGCTGCTCTCTCCGCGGATCAGTAGGTATCCCCCGGCAGGCACCACCGTGCCCGCGGGCAGCACGAGCTCGTGCGATGGATCGCTGTCCGTGAGCCGATAGCCGCCGACATCGACGTTCGATGCGCCACGGTTGTGGAGCTCGACGAAGTCCTCGCCGGCCGAGCGCACCTCGTTGATGACCAGGGTCTCTCCACCTGGATCGCCTGGCTCCTCGGGATCGCCTGGCTCCTCCGGCTCCCCGTCTCCGCCCTGGATGCCCAGCATCGAGGCGTCGAGCCGGACGAAGAAGCTCATCGCCTCTCCGCCGTCGTTGTCGTTCGTGACCCACAGGCCGCCGGCGCCGAGCGCGAGCCCCTCGATCTTCTCCTGATCGAAGCGGAACGCGTGCTCCAGGAGATCGCAGGCGAGCGCCTTGTCCACCGGATCCGCGATGTCGTTCGGTGTGCCGCTCGACAGCGCGAAGGTGCGGATCGTCTTGTTCCCCGCCTCGCCTGCCCAGCCCTGGTCGCGCTCGACCACCGCGAACGTGTCGCCGCCCACGTGAATGAGCTCGCTCAGGAACGTGTTGCCACGCGATCCGCCGGGGTTCGCGTCGAGCGGATAGAAGTACCAGCTCCACGCGCCTGTATCGACGTCGTACGCGCCGAGGCGGGTGTTCTGGCCCTCCGTCGTGAGCGCGCGCTGCATGGCCACATAGACCTTGAGGCCGCCTGAAGCAGACGGCGCGCTGTCGACCACGGCGATGCCCTCGAAGCCGTTGGCTCGCACCGTCGACCAGTCGATCGCGTTCGCGTCGCTGCCGCACGGGAGATCCACGATGCCTCCGTCGCCGTAGCCGGGGTCGAGCTGGCCGCGCTCGTCGACGAACAGGAGTCGGTTGCTGACCTCCGAGCCAACGCAGGTCGCGCTGCCGCCGTTGCCGGCGACACCCTCGCTGGCGAGGATATAACCGCCCTCGGGGTTCACCGAGATGCCCTCGGGATCGTAGCCCACGAGCTCGGCGCCGGCGCTGTCCTTCAGGATCAGCTCGCGGACGAGCTGCATGCGCCGCTCCCCATGATCGGGCCAGAACGACCAGATGCGCTGGCGCGCGAAGGCGTTGTCGGGCGTCGCGAGCAGGAAGCCGGTGGCCGGCTCGTACGCGAGGGCGCCGAGCGCGCCAAAGCCCAGGCCCCCCGAGCGTGCATCGTAGACGTCGGGGCCGTGGCCGACCTCGGCCGGATCCGTGACCGAGCGATACAGCCAGATGCCGCCGCCAACGCCGTCGTCGCCCTCGCCGCTGACCGCCACGAGGTTGCGCGACGGGATCGCGACCGCGCCCTCGGGCCTCATCGGGGCGCCGAGCAGCTGCTTCAGCACCGGCGCCGCGGGGGCGCTCACGTCGACGACGAGCAGCGTCGCGTTGCGCTCGCCCAGCAAGAAGGCGTAGTCGTCGCCGCCGAACACCCCGGTCGCGCAGCCCTCGATCTCGATGCCCCGGTCGCCGGAGCGCCCTTCCGGGTAGGCGCCGGCGCGCGCCGCGAGCCGCTCGACGGCGTCGCCGCTGTCGTAGACGCGGGCGCCGTCGAGGTCGAAGACCGAGAATCCCCGGCCGCCCGACCACAGGCCGGCGGCTGTCGCCTCGTTCGGTGTGTCTCCCTCGTTGGCCGTCACGAAGTGCCGGCCATCCGCGAGCAGACACACCGAGTCCGGCTCGAGCAGCCCGGTGAAGCCCGAGCTCGCGAGCTCGATCTCGCCGTTCGACGCGAGATCGGCGCGAGCGTGTGTGGACGTGCCGGCCTCGATATAACGGGTGACCGTCGCGGAGGCGATGTCGATGATCGCGATGAGGTTGTTCTCCTGCAGCGACACGATCGCCGTCCTGCCGTCACTCGTGATGTCGACGTACTCCGGCTGCGGATCGCCAGGGATGTTGCCGACTCCGGGCGTGAGGGCGATCGTGGCTACGGTCGACGCCGAAGGGTTACTCTCATCGATGGTGACGATCTGGACGCTTCCGGGGCGCGCCTGGGCGACCGCGTTGTCATCGGCGTTCTCCTCGTCCTCGATGGCGACCACCACCCGGGCGCCGTCCGGCGTGATCTTGAGGCTGTCGGGGCCGACGCCGACCGCCACCGAGCCGGCGATCGCCCGGGTCGCGAGATCGATGAAGACCAGGGCGCCGGGATCGGCGTTGTGGATCGGATCCGTCGTGTCCTTCACCGCCGCGATCGCATACCGGCCATCCGGCGTGATCGCGACGGCGGTGGCTTCGCTGTTGCCGTTGCCCACGGTGCCGGCGATGTCGACCGTGCCGAGGAGCGCAGGGCTGCTTGGATCCGAGATATCCACGAACCCCACGGTGTGGGTGACGCTGCTCGTGTAAGCCAGCACGTTGCCGTCCGGAGAGGCGGCCACGATCTCGGCGATCGGACCGCCGGGGGCCGTGTATTGGGCCACGAGCTGGAACCCCGCGACGCCGCGCCCGCCGTCCTCGCCGTGGCAGACATAGGCGGTGTCGGAGATCTCGCCTTCATCGAGCATCCCATCGTCGTCGGCGTCGAGCCCGCTGGCCACCTTCTGCCCGCCATTCGCGCAGTTCGGTCCGCTCGGCTCGGGTGCGAGGTCGATGAGCACCTGCTGGGCGTCGGCGCCGTCGTTGCCGTCGGCGCCGTCAGCGCCGTCAGCGCCGTCCTCGCCATCAGCGCCGTTGGCACCTTTGGCGCCGTCGTCGCCAGGCTCGCCCTTGGGGCCATCCGCTCCCGCCTTGCCGTCGAGCCCGTTGCACAGGTAGGTGGTCGCCTCGACCTCTCCCTCCTCGATCTGGCCGTTGTCGTTGAGATCGCGGCCGGAGTCGACCCGGGTGCCGCCGTTCTCGCAGCGGTCGCCGGCCGGCTCGTCGCTGAAGCCCAGGATGGCGCCGCCCCTCTGGCCGCCGCTCGGTACCTCGCCTCCATCGTCGGAACACCCCGAAAGCGCCAGCGCCGCGGCGCCGAGGCCGATCCAGGTGAGACTGCGCAGCATCACGTCACGTCCTCCTTGCTGAAGCCGCCCACAGTGCCCGAGGCGATCGCCGGCGACGCGACAGCTGCTTGAAAATTTTATTGCAAATCCATGTACTTCGATGCTCCCGGCCGGGAGCGGCCGCCGATGCCTCCGCCGGTGGCGCTGTGGCAAACTGCCCCGCTGCACGGGGCCTTGCGGCAGGAACTCCGGCGGCCCGCGAGTGCTAGAGTTGCCGTCATCCATGCTCGACAAGCTCGACATCGCCCGCGCCCTCCGCGAGACGGGCACGCTCCTCCTGATCAAGGGGGAGAACCCGTTCAGAGCGCGCGCTTACGAGACGGGGGCCGAGGCGCTGGAGCAGCTCACGGACGACCTCGGCGCGCTCGTCCGGGGCAAGAAGCTCACCGGCATCAAGGGCATCGGCCCGGCGCTCGCCGCCCAGATTGCCGAGCTCTACCAGACGGGGCGCTCCGGGCAGCTCGAGGAGCTCCGCGCCGAGCTCCCCAGCGGCGTGCTGGAGCTCGCCCAGGTGCCGGGCATGAGCCTCAAGCGGATGAAGGCGCTCCACGAGGCGCTCGGCATCGGCAGCGTGGAGGAGCTGAAGCGGGCCTGTCTCGCCGGGAAGGTCCGGGCGGTGAAGGGCTTCGGGGCAAAGACCGAGGCGAGCCTGCTCGAGGGGATAGCCCGCCACGAGGCGCGCGACGAGCGCGTCCTGCTCGTCGACGCGCTCGAGGCGGCCGAGCCGCTCCTCGCCCACGTGCGCGGCTGCGAGGCGACCGAGCAGGCCGATCTCGCGGGCTCGATCCGGCGCTGGGAAGAGACGGTGACGGCCATCGACCTCGTGGCCGCGGCGGACGACGCCGCGCAGGTGATCGACTGCTTCGTCCGGTCCCCGCAGGTCGCCGAGGTCGAGGAGCGCGGCGAGGCGCGTTGCAGGGTGAGGCTCTCGGGCGGCCTGCGCGGCGAGCTCCTCTGCGTGCCGCCCCGGGACTACGCGGCCGCGCTTCACCACCGGACGGGGGCGCCCGAATACCTCTCGGCGCTCGGCGCGCTAGCGCGCGAGCTGGGGCTCACGCTCGACGAGAGAGGGCTCTCGCGGGGCAAGAAGCGCCTCTCCGTGAAGACCGAAGAGGACCTCTACGAGCACATCGGCGTCCCGTACATCGCGCCCGAGCTCCGCGAGAGCGCGGAGGACATCGTCGCTGCCGTGGAGCGCGCCGCGCGGGCGGGCCGCGCGGGCGAGCTCGTCGAGGAGGGTGATATCCAGGGGATGGTGCACTGCCACACGGTGTACTCGGACGGCAAGAACACGATCGAGGAGATGGCCCTGGAGGCCGAGGCGATGGGGATGAAATACGTCACCATCACCGATCACTCGCCCGCCGCCCATTACGCGAACGGCGTCGGCCTCGACCGGCTGAAGCAGCAGTGGGACGAGATCGCCCGCGTCCAGGAGCGCGTGAGCGTGAAGCTCCTCCGAGGCACCGAGTCGGATATCCTCGAGTCGGGGAGGCTCGATTATCCGGACGCGATCCTGGAGCAGCTCGACGTGGTCATCGCGAGCATCCACTCGCGCATGAAGATGGACGCGGACCAGATGACGCGCAGGCTGGTCAGCGCCATGCGGCTGCCGGTCTTCAAGATCTGGGGGCACGCGCTCGGCCGGCTCATCCAGCGGCGCGAGCCGTTCGCGTGCCGCGTCGAGGAGGTGCTCGACGCCGTGGCCGAGTCGAGGGCCGCCGTCGAGGTGAACGGGGACCCGTACCGCCTCGACATGGAGCCCCGGTGGATCAAGGAGGCGCGCAAGCGCGGTATCCGCTTCGTGATCTCGACGGACGCACACTCGACGCGCGCGCTCCACAACCTGCGGTTCGGCGTGGGGACCGCGCGGCGAGGTGGCCTCCGCCGGGGCGAGGTGCTGAACGCGCTCGGCCCGGCCGCGTTCCAGAAGGCGGTCCGGCCCGCCTGATCGCGTCGGCATGCGGCCCGGACGCCGCGAAGGCCGCTTCGGTCCAGAGGTCGGCCGTCCGCGGCAACCCTGCGCGACCCACGCCATCCATGCGACGCGCGTGACGCGCGCGTCATCGCTGGCACCACCTCGACAGACGGTGCGCGTCGTGTGACCGTTGAGCTGTCATGCCAATGCCCCTGCCGACCCCTGCGCCCGCAGAGAACATCGTCGCTCTCATCGGGCACACCCCGATGATCCAGGTGACTCAGCTCGACGCCGGCCCGTGCGAGCTCTTCCTCAAGATGGAGAGCCAGAACCCGGGCGGCAGCATCAAGGATCGCATCGGCCTGTCGATGATCGAGGCGGCCGAGCGCGCCGGCCAGCTCGGGGGCGAGCGGCGCCACGTGGTCGAGGCGACGGCGGGCAACACCGGGCTCGGCCTGGCGCTCGTCGCGGCGCAGAAGGGCTACCGGCTCACGCTCGTGATCCCGGACAAGATGAGCCAGGAGAAGGTGTTCCACCTGAAGGCGCTCGGCGCGCAGGTGGTGATGACGCGCTCCGACGTCGAGAAGGGCCACCCGAGCTATTACCAGGACCTGGCCGCCCGCATCGCGCGCGAGGAGGGCGCGTTCTACGTGAACCAGTTCGAGAACCCGGCGAACGCGCTCGCTCACGAGATCGGGACGGGCCCCGAGATCGACGCGCAGCTCGATCGAAGGATCGACGCGATGGTGTGCGGCGTCGGCTCCGGCGGCACCATGACAGGGCTCTCGCGCTACTTCGCCAAGGCGCAGCCGCGCTGCGAGATGGTGCTCGCCGATCCGGAGGGCTCGGTGCTGGCGGGCTACGTCAAGACCGGCAAGCTCGGCAAGGCGGGCTCATGGCTCGTGGAGGGCATCGGCGAGGACTTCCTCCCCTCGATCCTCGACCTCTCCCGCGTCAAGCTCGCTTATACGATCTCCGACCGGGAGAGCCTGGAGACGGCGCGGCTGCTGCTCTCCAGGACGGGCATCCTCGCCGGCTCGTCGTCCGGGACGCTGCTCGCGGCGGCCCTGCGTTATTGCCGCGAGCAGTCGTCGCCGAAGCGCGTCTGTACCCTCGTCTGCGACAGCGGCAACAAGTACCTGTCGAAGATGTACAACGATTTCTGGATGGCCGATCAGGGCTTCACCGACCGCGCGCCGACAGGGGATCTGCGCGACGTGATCACGCGCCGCCACGCCGACAGGGCGGTGGTCACGGTGCAGCGGTCGGACGCGCTCCTCGTGGCCTATGCGAGGATGAAGCTCTACGACGTGTCGCAGCTGCCCGTCCTGGAGGACGGCAAGATCATCGGCATCCTGGACGAGTCCGACCTCCTCCTCGCGGCCGTCGACGACGTGACGCGCTTCCGCCAGTCGGTCGAGGCCGCGATGACGACGCGGCTCCGGACGGTCGACGTGCGGACGCCGATCCGGGAGCTCCTTCCGATGTTCGACGCGGGGCTCGTGCCGATCGTGACCGATGGTGACGAGTTCGTCGGGCTGGTCACCCGCATCGACCTGATCAACTACCTGCGACGCCGGGTGAAGCTGCACGAGGTGTGAGCCGCGCGCGGGGCCATGGGCCCGCGCGCAGGCGATTCCCGCCCGGCCGTCGCGTCGGGCGGGCGCGCCGCGAGCGCCCGTCGGCGTGCCTTGTGCGGGCAGCGGGCTTGTGGTGAGCTGCGCGCCATGCAGGAGGCGCACGGAGCTTTCGTGATCGACCTCGCCACGGCGCGGGTGGTCGATCTGACGCACCCGATCACCCCGGAGATGCCGCTGTTTCCCGGCGACGAGCCCTATGCGCCGGAGACGCTCAGCACCATCGAGAAGGACGCGTATTGCTCCAATCGGTTCTCGATGGCCGAGCACGCGGGCACCCACGTGGACGCGCCGGCGCACTTCACGGCCGGGGCGGCGACCGTCGAGCAGATCGCGCCCGAGCAGCTCGTCGGGGCAGCGGCGGTCGTGGACGTGACGGCGGCCGTGGCGGCGAGCCCGGACCACCGGGTCACGGTGGACGATCTCCGGAGCTGGGAGGCGCGGCACGGCGCGCTCGGCGCGAGGCATATCGTGCTGATCCGGACGGGCTGGGGGGCTCGCTGGTCCGATCCGGCGAGGTACCTGAACCAGGACCCCCAGGGCGTCATGCACTTTCCCGGGGTGTCCGTGGAGGCGAGCCGCTACCTGCGCGAGCGCGGCGTGCGCTGCATCGGTATCGATACGCTGTCGACCGACCCGGGGCAGAGCGAGACATTCGAGCAGCACAGGGCCTTCCTGGGCGCCGGCGGCTACCACATCGAGAACCTGGCCAATCTGGAGCAGCTGCCGGAGGCCGGGGCGATCGTGGTGGTCGCGCCGCTCCCGCTCGCGCGCGGCAGCGGCGCGCCGGCCCGGGTGCTGGCGCTGGTGCCGGCCTCCGGCGGCCCGGCGAGCTAGCGCGGCGCGCATCCCCGGGCGGGATCGGGCGGCGGCTGTGGCGTTGCGCATTGCAGCGCGCCAGCGCCCCTGGCTGCTTCCTGACCTGCCGCACGCGTCGCGTCACCTTCCGCCCAGGGTACGGATCGGCGCAGGCACGCCTGCGGGCGCAGCTCGGCGTCGTCCTGGCCTCGTCGCCCTGCTCTGGCGCCGTGTCGCCTGTTTGCATACCGCCCCCCGCGACGGTCGTACGAGGTGCTGCTCCCCGCGCCGGAGCGACCACACGGAGCTTCGCGTCCTGCCTGGGATTCGGTATCCTCTCGACTCCCCCCTCGGGAGGTGTCCGGGCGTATGAAGTTTGAAAAAGACGTCCTTCTGGCCGGCAAATTCCGCCTGGAGCGAGAGCTATCGCACGGCGGGATGGGCTCGATCTGGGTGGCGCAGCACGTACAGCTCGGCACGCTCGTCGCGGTCAAGTTCATGCGCGACTCGTTTTCGCGGCTGCCGGTGCTCCGGGCGCGCTTCGAGCGGGAGGCGCGCGCCGCCGCGCAGCTCAAGAGCCCTCATATCGTGCAGGTCCACGATTTCGGCTTCGAGGAGGAGGACGAGGTGCCCTACCTCGTCATGGAGCTCCTGCAAGGCGAGGATCTCAGCAAGCGCCTCCAGCGGTGCGGCCGCCTCTCGCTCCCGGAGACGCTGAACATCATCGTCCAGGCCGGGAAGGCGCTCCGCAGCGTCCATGAAGCGGGGTTCGTGCACCGCGACCTCAAGCCCGCCAACTTCTTCCTGGCGCGCGTCGACGGCGAGGACGGCGAGATCGTGAAGCTGCTCGACTTCGGGATCGCGAAGGACGTCTCGGCTGTGCTCGCGGCCGATATCTCGGCCACGGGCGAGGTGATGGGCTCGCCCAACTACATGAGCCCGGAGCAGTTCTATGGCGAGCGGGACGTGGACGCGCGCAGCGATCTCTGGTCGCTCGGGGTCATCCTGTTCAAGATGCTCACGGGGCAGCTGCCGTTCCCGGGCGACGCGATCGGGCGCGTGGTCACGAAGGTGATCCTCGGCACGGTGCCGTCGGCGCGCGAGCTCGCCCCCGATCTGCCCAGCGGCATCGACGCGTTCTTCGCGCGGGCGCTGGCGCGCGATCGGGACAAGCGGTTCCAGAACGTGCGCGACATGGTCAACGAGCTCGCGCGCGTCGCGGGCGCGCCGCCGTTCTTCTCGCTCGTGGGGGACACCTCGCTGGGCACCGGGTGGTCATGGCGGGGCCCCGGCGGGGAGCCCGGGCTCGCCGACCCCGGCACGCCGCCGGTGGCGCAGCTGACGACGATGCCCATCCAGCGGCGCTCGGACCCGAACGATGTCCGCGCCTCGACGCCGAACCCGCAATCGCTGCCGGGCACCTTGACCGGCGCGATCAACCTGTCGGCGCCGCACACGGCGCGCGGCGCCATCGCGCGGGTCGCGGGGCGCGTCGCCATCGGGGCGACGATCGTCGCCGTGGGGGGCGGCCTGTTCATCGCCACGCTCAGGGGCGCATCGACCGACGGCGACCAGACCACGACCCAGGCGTCCGCGGCCGCCGCAGCGCCCGCGCCCGCCGCGCCGTCGAGCGGCGCGCCGGCCGGGCTCGCCGCGGTCCCCGCCATCGCGAGCGCTCCCGAGGCGCGCGCCGCGGCGACTCCCGCGGTGGTGCCGGCCCCGCTGCCGCTCGACCCGGGCGCGGGCGCGCCGGGCGCGGCCTCCCTGGCGCCGGCCCAGGCATCCGCCGTCCCCTCCGCGGCGGCGGCGCGAAGCGCCGCGCCCGCGCGCCCCGCGTCTCCGGCCACCGCTCGGACCGCGTCGACAGCGGCGCCGCGCAAGGCACTACCGGGTCCTCGCAAGAAGTCCAGCAGCAGGCCGGACTGGGGGCTCTAGCCGGGTGGCTCCGCGTCCCCAGAGAGCAGGAATGCGCTTCCGAGCGGCGGTGATGGGTGCGTTCCTCCTTGTCGCGCTCGCCGGCGCGGAGGCGTCCGCGCAGGCGCCGCCCCCGTCGGCGAAGGCGCGGCAGGCGGCCGTCGCGTACGCCAACCAGGGGTGGACGGCCTACCGAGCGCGCCGGTACCGGGACGCGCTCCAGGCCTTCCGCCGAGCCGAGGCCACGGTGCATGCGCCGACCTTCCTGATCATGGTCGCGCGCTCCTGCCACAAGCTCGGCCGCCTGACCGAGGCGCGCTCGGTCTACCAGGTCATCGTCGACGAACAGCTCCCGGCCGACGCCTCGCAGGCGTTCCGGCAGGCGCAGGCCGAGGCGAGGACGGAGCTCGAGGCCGTCTCGTCGCGCATCCCGACCGTGGAGATCACCGTGACGGGCGCGGGCTCGGGGGGCGCGCAGGTGGCGCTCGGCGGGCTGGACGTGCCGCCGTCGACGCCCGTCGCGCGCGATCCGGGCAGCCACACGCTCGCCGTGGGGGCGCCTGGACGACGCGGGCTGACGAAGGAGATCGTCCTCAAGGAGGGGATGAGGGCCAAGGTCGAGGTCGATCTCGAGGCCGGTAAGGTGCGGATCGAGAGCGACAGGACCGGGCGCGACCCGGGCGGCGAGCCGCAGCCGCTCGGCCCTGGGCAGGGTGCGGCCGACGGCAGCGCCCACGAGGGCGGCGGGCCGCTCGGCCCTGGGCAGGGTGCGGCCGACGGCAGCGCCCAGGAGGGCGGTGACGCGGCGGATGGACGTCCGGGCCCGCGCAGCAGCGCGGTCGTGTTCACGGGGCTCGCCGCGACGGCCGCGGGGACGGGGCTCGGCGTCGCGTTCGTGTTCCTCTCGAACGGGAAGGCGAGCTCGCAGCAGCGCCTCCTGGAGCCGGCCTGCACGGACCCTGCGCGCTGCCCCGGGCTCGACCTGCGCGAGTACAACGACCTGGGACACGCCAAGGCGGACCTCGCGAACGCGGCGGTCTGGAGCTTCCTGGCCGCGGGCGCGGCGGGGCTCGGCACGGCGGCGTACGTCCTCCTGACAGGGCAGCCCGACGCGCGGGACGCGACGGCGACCGGCCTTTCGGTGAGCCCCATGCCGGGCGGGCTCGTGATCAGCAAGCGCTGGTGAGGTTTCCGAAGAGAGGGATCGTCCCGATGGTGCGCATCGAATCTTGGACGTGGATGGGCCGGGCGCTCTCGACGATCGTCCCGCTGGTCGCGCTCACCGGGGGTAGCTGCGTCTTTTACAGCTACGAGGATGTCGTCCCCGGCACGGGCGGAACAGGCGGAACAGGCGAAACGAGCGGAACGAGCGCCAGCGCCGGTGGCACCGTGGAGCCTTGTGGGCAAGGGGGTGGCGGCTGCGGCGGGGCGCCCCCGGAGGGCTGCGATGGGCCGGGGAGCCATGTCTCGACTTGCCTTGTCGATGACGGCTTGCTCGCGCGGTATTTCCTCGACGCGTATGACGCCGATGGCAAGCTCGTCGACTCGGGACCGGAGCCGGGGCTCCCGCTCGACGTGGTGCCTGACGGAGAGAGGCTGACGCTGGAAGGCGAGGCGGGGCGCGTGGGCCTCCGCTGGACGACCCTGGGCGGCAACGCGCGCGTGGAGGCCGCGTTTTCTTCGACCGCCACGCCCCCGAGCAAGCTCCTCGTGTCGAAGGCGGCGCTCACGCTCGAGACCGTGGTGAGCGTGACGGACGCGGCGGTCGAGGGCGTGCCGGCTCGCATCCTGTACCTCGGGACCGATACAGGAGAGTTCGGGAAGTACTCGCTGAGCGCGGGCGACCCCGACGGGATGGGAAACCGAGAGCTGCAGTTCCACATCTACGCCAGCTCCCAGACGCTGTTCGTGGGTCAATGGTTCATTCCCCTCGAGGAGATGGAGCGGCCGTGCGTCCTGCACCTCGTGCTGAACGCCGCCGAGGGCGTCGTCGATCTCTACGTGAACGGTGATGTGCGAACGAACGAGATCCTGGAGCGGCCGCCCGCCGACTATGTCTTCACGTGGGCGGAGCCGACGTGGTATCTCGTGCTCGGAAACACGCGGAAGGCCGGGCGCGCTCTTCGCGGCTCGATCCAGTATGCCGCGGTGTACGGCGAGCCGTTGACCCCCGGGCAGGTGAAGGCCAACGCCGCGACGCTGGCGAAGAGCGACGATGGCCCCGGGATGTGAGCTAGTGCGCGCCGCGCCCGCTCCGGGTTCGCGCTGGCGCCCGCGCCCCCTCGCGGCCGGAGAGCGCATAGGTCACCCCGCGCTCCAGCGTCCCCCGCGTCACGATCCCCCCCAGATCGGCCCCCAGCTCCACGAGCGCCTGCGCCACGCTCGGCCGGATCCCGGTGAGCACCACCTCGGCCCCGAGCAGCCGCGCGCTCCGCGCCGCCCGGATCAGCGCGTCCGCCACCTCCGGCCCCGCCTGCGGCACCCCCGTCACGTCGAGGATGGTGATCCGGGCGCGCTGGCGGGAGATCCCGTCCAGCAGCGTCTCGGTGAACTGCGCGCCCCGCTCGCGGGTCAGCTCGCCGACCAGCGGCGCCACCAGCACCCCGTCCGCAATGGGCAACAGCGGCGTTGAGATCGCCCGTATCGTCTCCTGCTGCACGAGCAGCATCTTCTCCCGCAGCTGCCGGGTCCTCGCCTCGGCCCGCACCCGCTCGGTGATGTCCACCGCGATCGCCCCGCATCCGGAGACCCTGCCCTCCTCGTCGCGGAGCGCGAACCTGGTGCTCATGTACACGTGCGTCCCGTCGGCCAGCTCCATCTCGTCCTCGGAGGTGATGGGCTCGGACGACGCCATCGCCGCCCGGTCCTGCGTCGCGAACCGGTCGGCGATCTCCGCGGGGAACAGGTCGTGCTGGGTCTTCCCCATCAGCTCCTCGCGGGGCTTGCCGAGGAGCGCCTCGACCGGCGGGTTCAGCAGCGTGTGGCGGCCCTCGCTGTCCCGCGCGAACATGAGCATCGGCGCGTTCTGAATGAAGGCCTCCAGCAGCGCGGCGCCCCGGCGCCTCTGCGCCTCGGACTCCACGCGCGCGGTGACGTCGATGGTCACCACCGCCACGAAGCGGTTCCCGCTCGCGTCCTCGAACGCAACGTAGCTCGGCTCGGTCCAGAGCCGACGCCGCTCCTTGTAGAGCTCGCCCGGCTCGGTGTCGTAGGGGACCGGGGGCAGCGTGACCACCTCCCCGGCGAGCGCTCGGCGGAAGGCCTCGGCGTGGCCCGTCTTCACCGCCTGCGGATCCTCGAGAGCGTTGTACTTGCCGATGATCTGCTCGGGGCTGATGCGCCACCGCGCGCAGTCGGCCCGGTTGATCGCGACGAGGAGCCCGTCCGCGCGGTGGACCACCAGCGGTACGGTCACCGCATCGAAGAGCGCGCGGTAAGGCACGCTGTCCGCGAGCTCGCGCTGCGCGTCGCGCGGCGCCGCGCCCGAGCTGAGCCTTCGCTCCAGCTCCTCCACGCGAGCCCGGAGCCGCGCGTTCTCTGCCTTGATTCGCTCGTCGCTCTGCCGATCGATCTCCATCGTTCCCCCTGAGCCCTGCCCGATCTGCGACCTCACGTGCGGCCGCTCGCCGCCGAGGAGAGCGCGCTCAGCCCCCCTGAGCCCTGCGCGCCGCTCTCCGCCCGCGGCCGCCCCGGAGTTCTTCTGCGCTGAAATGGTGCACCATCAGGCCGGCCCCGTGAAGTACTGAATCGGCCGGGGCTGGCTCGTTCTCGCGGGCTGGCGCGTCGACAGCGGTACTCCCACGCACGACCGACTCGCCCTCATCGCAGCCCCGCGCACCACCGACCGGGACCTGCCCTTCGCGCTCGCCGCCTCGTACATCGGAGCATCTCGGAGGCGCTATCGACACGGCGAAAGACACCTTCGATCCGGACGGACGCCGCTTCGTGTTTGCGTGGCTCCTGTTCCCGGAGAATGTCCTGTCGACCAGGGGCAGGTTCCGCGGCTCGGGCTCGCCGTCCGTGGCTAGGGAAGAAAGACGGTGATCACACGGGTGGTCGACTCCGGGATGCCGGTGAGGTTGTTGACGCAGCTCGGGTAGTACATGCCGTTCGTGTTGAGCTGCTGGCAGTAGGCGGCGCACGACCCGCGGATGCTGAGCATCCCGCACTGCTGGACGGCCCCGCCGCTGGTGAGGTGACCGGCGGCGCAGTCCCGCAAGAGCGACCGTGAATGGCCGCGATTCGCCTCGTCGTAGCAGGCGTTCAGGTACGGAGAGGGGGCAAACAGATTGCCCCAGAAGGCGCCTTCCAGATGCGTGTAGGTCGTGAGCTCGAGGGTACCGGTCTTGTCGATGGCCGAGGGGGTGCCCCGCGAGGAGATCGTCACGGAGACGCCGTACCAGTTCGTCCGCGACGCGAGGCACGCCGAGATCCACTGCTGGTCCATCAGGCCGAGCGGCTTGGTGCTCCAGTCCGGCACGAGGCCGATGATCCCCCAGTACTGCTCGTTGTGCACCGTGCCCGAGCCGTCGGTCCACGAGAAGCTGAACGACTGCGAGGGGAGGAACGCACAGCCGACCACATAGCTGAGGAGCTGGCGCGAGAGATCGCCGGCCGCGCCCGGATCCCGGATCGCGCTCAGGGCCGCCGGGCTCAATGCGTTGGGGTTGAGGGCGTTGGGGTTGAGGGCGTTGGGGTTGAGGGCGTTGGGGTTGAGGGCGTTGGGGTTGAGGGCGTTGGGGTTGAGGGCGTTGACGAACTCGAGCGCGCTAAGGGCAACTCCTAAGGAGTCCTCCTCCTCTTCCTGAACTGCGACGCAGCCGACCAAAGACACGAGCAAAAGCGCTGCGAAATCAGCGATGCTGATCCGGTACATCGTCGTTCCCCCCCCCGGGTTCGTCCCTTCGTGCCCTCGTCGAAGGTCACATGGGGTGTACCGATGACTAGCCATCATGTCCAGTACTCAACAGGCGATTTGTGTAGAAATCTGAAGTCGTTGGAGTCAGGGGTGCTCTGTCCACGGCGTGCCGGGCGAGCGCGAGACCGCGTGTCGTGTTCGTCGCGCGCCGTCTGACACCCAGCAAGGAGCGTGGATGATCGAAATCTCACATTGCATGAAGGCTCGACAGAAGGGCAACGAGCGGTCTGTGTGTCGTTGCGATGTGCAGTGTGGCGATAGGAGCGTGCGCGGGGCCGGGGGCAATGGCGCGAGGCACGCCGCTGACGAGCGCGCCGCCGAGCGCCCCGGCAGGCGCTGTCAGGGGGTCTCGTGCGCGGGGGCCGAGCAGGTGGTGATCGAGCTGCTCGGGTCTGCGATCCGGCTCACCCGGGGTCGATCTCGCCGTCGCCGCGCGGGCCCTGCGCCGGAGGCGGCGAGGTCGGTTCCGGGGAAGGCTGCGCGCCCTGCGCCGGCGGCGCGGCGATCGGGTAAGGCTGCGCACCCTGCACCGGCGGCGCGCCGCTCGGGTAAGCGTGCATCGGGCCCGCCTGGAAGGGTGGACGGAAGCTGGCTGTCGTGCGCCGCTGCCGCCGGACGATCGCGCGAAGGGCGTAGTAGAGCGCCGCGAAGAACGCCGCCAGGAGCAGCAACGTGGGGCCGATCGAGGCGGCGAGGACCGCGGTTTTCACGGCGACGACCCCTGCGTTCTCGATTCCCTCGCTGGCCGCGCGGGCGATCTTGCCGCCGGCGCCCAATGTCTGCTCCTCGCCGCGCGCCGTGATCGACATCTTCACGGTCGCATAGGCGATCTGCCCCTCCAGCAACCGCTCCTGCGCCTCGATCTGCTCGATCGTCTCACGCACGCTCCCGAGCTGCTTCTCGACGGCGACAACGTCCGCGAGGCTCCCCGTCCTGTCGGAGAGCAGGTCGAGCAGCCGCTTCTCCTGGGCGCGGGCGTTCCGCAGCCGCGCGCCGATGTCCGCGCGCTGCTCGGTCACGTCCTCGGCCTTCTCCGCGTCGTCGACCACCTCGCCGACCGACGCCACCGCGGCGCGGAACGCGCCGACCTTCGCCGAGGGGACCCGCGCCTCGAGCGACGCGCTCCGGTGCGGGCCGCCGTGCACCCGGGCCTCGCTCACGTAGCCGCCGTGCTCCTCGACCGCGGTCCGCAGCCGCTGCATCGCCGGCTCGAAGGCGTCGACAAGGATCGCGGTCTCGACGGTGATCCGCATCGCCCGCCCGGCGAGCGGCGCCGCGGGGGATGGCCTCGGCGCTCGCTGATCCAGCGCCGCGGCCTGCGCGGGCGGGGCCGACCCGGAATGGTCCCCTCTGGCGCAGGCGCTCGTCAGCGTCACCGCCAGGAGCAGCACGGCAGGCAGCCTCATGCAGGAGCGCATGAGGTGACCATAGCGGTTCGAGCGAGCGCCCGCGAGCGGCGCCCGCGAGCCCACCCCGGGCGAGGACGCGGACACGCCGTGCGCGCCGGTGGCGGGCCCGCCCGTTGCGAGGCGGGCGCCGACCATGTCGACACGCGAAGAGGATATCCCGGGATACGACGCGATCATCGTCGGCGGAGGGCCGGCCGGCCTCAGCGCGGCGCTCATCCTGGGGCGCTGCCGGAGGCGCGTCCTCGTGTGCGACTCGGGGCAGTACCGCAACCACACGGCGCGCGAAATGCACGGCTTCCTGTCGCGCGACGGGATCGCGCCGTCCGAGCTCCGGCGGATAGCGCGCGAACAGCTGGCGCCGTACGGCGTCGAGATCCGCGAGGCCGCCGTCACCGACGTCCGCCGCGGAGCGAGGCGCTTCGAGGTGACGCTGGAAGGCGGCGAGCGCCTGCGCTGCCGCAAGCTGCTGCTCGCCACCGGGCTCGTCGACCGGCTGCCGGAGCTGCCGGGGCTCCCCGCGATGTACGGCAAGAGCGCGCACCACTGCCCCTACTGCGATGGATGGGAGGCGCGCGATCAGGCGATCGGCGTCTACGGACAGGGCAGCACCGGGGTCTCGCTCGCCGTGAACATGAAGACGTGGAGCGATGACGTGGTCCTGTTCACGGACGGGCCAGCGTCCCTGTCGAGATCGGACGCGGATCGGCTCGCGCGCCACCGGATCGGCGTGCGCGAGGAGCGTGTCGTCCGGCTCGAGGGCAGGGACGGGATGCTGGAGCGCGTGGTGCTCGAGGACGGCAGCGCGGTGGAGCGCCGCTCGCTCTTCCTCAAGGCGAAGCAGGAGCAGGGGTCGGATCTGGCCGAGCGGCTCCGCTGCACGGTCACGGAGGAGCGGGGCGTCGAGACGGTCGCCGAGCACGAGGAGACGACCCGCGAAGGGGTCTTCGTCGCCGGGGACGCCTCGAAGGAGGTGCTGCTCGCCATCATGGCCGCCGCCGAGGGAGCCGCCGCGGCGTTCGGGATCAACTGCGCGCTGCAAGACGAGGAGCTCGCGTAGCGGGGCAGCGCGCCCTCGTCGGCGCTGCCCGGACAGGCGCTCAGTCGCCCCGACCGCCCGGCCCGCGCCCGCGGCCAGGCCCCGGCCCGAACGGCGGCGGGCCCGGGCGCCGCCGCCGCTCGGCCTCGAGCTCCTCGTAGCGGGTGAGCTGCTCGGGCGTGAGCACGCCCTTCACGCGCGCGTCGGTGCGATCGCGGAGGGCGTCGAGCGCGGGGCGGCACTCGGAGAGGAGCCGGTCCCGCTCGGCCTCGGCCTCGGCGAGGGTCGCCCTGAGCTCGCGCACCTGGCGGTCGGTGAGGTCGAGGTGGCGGCGCATCGCCTTGAGGCGGAACTGGGCGCGCGCCTCGGTCGGAGGGCCCCGGAAGGTGGCCTCGAGCTCGTGCAGGGCCGTGACGTGACCGAAGGCCACGCCTGCGACGTGGCCGAAGAGGAAGACGGCGGCGAGCACGGCCAGGGGCTTCCAGCGCGCCGGGGCAGGCGGGGGCGCGGGGCGCAGGGTCATTCGCTCGCCTCGACGGTCTCGACGGAGGCCATGATCGCGCTGTCGACGTCGCGCTGCGTGTGCAGGAAGAAGAGGACGCTCGCGGCCGCCGCGAGGGCGGTGACGACGATCGCGGCGCGACCCGAACGGACGATGCCGTCAGCCACCGCGACGCGCGCGGGCAGGGGAGCGGCCGTCGCGGCGCGGAGCACGGCCTCGGTGAAGGCGGCGTCCGGCGCGATGGCCTCGGTGGCGCGGGCGATGCGGGCGAGCGGGTCGTCGGGCGCCGCCGCGGCGCGCAGCACGGCCGCGGTGAAGCGGTCGTCGGCGTCGAGGCGGTCGGTCGCGGCCGCGAGGCGCGCGAGATCCCGATCGAGCTCTGTCCGGTCGTCGTCGCGGTCAGGCATGAGGCGCCTCCTTCTCGGTCTGCCGCGCGCGGAGCGCCGCGCGGGCGCGGACCAAACGTTGCTCAACGGCGCCCTCGGAGCAACCGAGCGCGGCCGCGGCCTCCTTCGCGGGCAGCCCCTCGACGGCGACGAGGACGAGCGCGGCGCGCTCCTGGGGCGGCAGCGCGGCGAGCAGGGCGTCGAGCTCGCGCAGCGCGACGCGCGCCTCGGCGGAGACGAGGCCGTCGAAGCGCGGCTCGGCGGGCGCCTCGCGCGGGGTGTCGCGGCGGCGCCGGAGGGCGTCGAGGGAGGCGTTCGTCACGATGCGGTACAGCCAGGTCTCCACCTTCGATCTCCCGTCGTAGCGCCCCTCGCGCAGGGCGCGGTAGGCGTCGACGAACGCCTCCTGAAGGGCGTCCTCGGCCTCCGCGAGGTCGCCGACGAGGCGCGCGGCGAGGCGGTACATCGGCGCGCGCGTGTGCTCGACGATCTGCCGGAAGGCCGCGTCATCGCCCCCGGCGACGCGCGCTGCGACGAGCCTGAGGTCGACGATCACGAGCCCTCGCGATTCTGCGCCCATCGCACCGCGCGTGCCACCGGGACCGGCGCTCAGCGGCGCTCGGGGCCGTGGTCGCCGTGCCGGGGGCCGTGGTCGCCGTGCCGGGGGCCGTGGTCGCCGTGCCGGGGGCCGTGGTCGCCGTGCCCGGGGCCGTGGTCGCCGTGCCCGGGGCCGTGGTCCGGCCTGCCCGCGGTCGGGCCCCTCCCGAGGCGAGCGGCTAGGGCGTTGCGCTGCGCGACGTCGAGGATCGGGACGATCGCGCCCAGCATGTCGATCATGTGGCCCAGGTGCGCCCGTGGGCCCATCTCCGCGTCCGCGGCCGGCAGGAACGCGTTCGCGTCGAAGCGGTCCGCGGCGAACGTCTCGAGCCGCGCGCGCATCTCGGCGCGCTTCGCCGCATGCCTCGCGTCCACGTCAGCGTCGCTCGGTCGCAGGCTCTCGAGGGCCTTGTCGAGCTGCGCGCGCTGCTGGTCGCTGAGGTTGAGGCCGTGGAGGAGGTGGCCCAGCGGACCGCCCCTCATGCCGGGGCCGTGCATCATGCCGGGGCCGTGCATCCCGGCGCGCTCGCCGCGCGGGCCGCGGTCGCCCCTCTCTCCTCGCTCATCCATCCTCGCGGCGATCGCGTCGACGAGCTTTCGGCGCTGCTCCTTCGTGAGCGTGGCGTGCAGGGTGCTCAGCGCCCCGGCGACGCGCGCACGGTGCTCCTCGGGCACTGGGCCGGCGTCCGGGAGCTTCGCCTCGATCGCGGCCCGATCGATCTTGCCTGCGCGCACGCCCTCGGCGAGCGCCGCGAGGACGGCCCCGTGGTCCGGGTGCTCCTTCGCGCCGTCGTGCAGGCCCTCGAGGGCACCCTTAATCGTCGCCTTCTGCGCGTCCGAGAGGTCGAGCTCGTGGAGCGCTGCGCGCAGGAGGTGCTCCGGGCCGTGGTGGCCGCCGAAGCCCTTCCGGTGGCCGCCGGGGCGGTCCCCCTTCGACGGCCCCTGAGCGAGCGCCGCCTCGGCGGCCTCCTCGCTCGGGGACGTGTCGCCCTGCCCCGGCTCCGCCGTGCAACCGGCCGCGCCGACGAGCGCGCCGACGAGCGGCAATATCCCACCAAGCCTCCACCAACGAGACTGCGTCATGGACTCTTCTCCTGGGTCGCCCGCGTCGTGCCGAGCGGGTCGTTCATCCCTGTGACGCCGGCGGGGAGGGGGGCCCTACGAGGGTGAGCTACTTTTTCTGAGGCGGGCTCTCGAGCACGCTCCGCTGCCAGCCGGGAGAGGCCAACGCGGGCGGGATCGGGCCCGGCCTTACCGCACGCTGGCGATCAGGTGGGTGCGCGTCCCCTGCGGTGTGGCGACCTCGGCCTCGTCGCCCTCCGACAGGCCCAGCAGGGACGCGCCGAGGGGGCTCGTCGTGGCGAGGGTCTGCAGCTCGACCCCCTGGAACTGGATGCGCTCGCCGCCCGCGGCCGGCAGGACGAAGTAGAGCGCGCGCCGCTTTCCGCTCTCCAGCTCCACCAGCGCCGAGCTCTCGATGCCCGCGCCAGGGCCGAACTCGCGCACCGTGACGGCGCCCAGCCTGGCGAGCGCCTGCTCGATCTGGAGCACGCGCTCGCTGTGACCTCGCGCCACGTAGGACGCCTCGGTGGCGCGCATGTCCTTGTCGCCCTCGGCGCGGTTCTCCTCGTGCGTCACGGCGCTCGCGGCGTCGCGCGCCCGCTCGGTGAAGCGCTCGAGCTCACGGGCGAGCTGATCCTTCAGGGCCGCAAGCAACGCGCGTTTGTCGATGGCCGGTGGCATGGACACGCACATCTTACCAGACGGGATCGCGGAGGTCACTCCACGGTCGTCAGGCGCCGCGCGGCGCTGAAGACAGCCGAGCGGCGCAGCCGTCCTCGGCGCCGCCCGGCGCGCGTCCGTCTCCGCCGGTCGCAGAGGAGGAGACGGGAGGCGGCCCGGCTCCTCCGGGAAGGCCGCGCGCCGCGCGCCTGCCCGCCGGCGAGCAGCGCCGAGCGCACACCTGCGCTGATTGCAGCTCTGTAATGGATGCCTCTCGCACAGAGTCGCAGCTCATGGCGCCTTTTCGCGTCGAGATCTCCCCGCTCCTTGCAGATGTGCAATCCATGCGCGTCGCGCGCGGCGGACTGCCGACGCGCTTATCGTTCGTGTGAATCGGATGTTTCAAGACGGTGACTTGGAAGCACGAAGACGCGCAAAGACCCGCGAAGACCCGCGAAGACCCGCGAAGACGCCCCACAACGGCGAGCCGGAGAACCGCTCAGGAATCGTTCAGGAATCTTCGTTGCCGGGGAAGGGTGAGTAGTGTAGATTCCTAATCTGCTGCGCCGCTGCTCCGGGCTGGAACGCATCGACACGAGAGCATGGGTGTCGATGCGGCGCCGACGCACAGCCTGGAGCGCGCGGGCCGAGCGCGCGCGACATGACGCGAGGCGTCCTGCCGCCGCTCGCCCGGGCTGCGTCCAGATCACTGCACGAGCACACAAGAGGAGAATCGTGAGCCTGTATGCCCAGGAGCGGCTGCGCGTGCTCGTCGTCGACGACGAGCGGAGGATGCTGGACAGCATCGCGGCCGTCCTCGACGACGACGTCGATGTCGAGACCTGCACGTCCGCCCACCGGGCGCTCGAGCTGCTGCAGACAGGCCAGTTCCACGTGGTCTGCTCCGACTACAAGATGCCCGGGATGAACGGAGACGAGCTCCTCAAGCGGGTCGCCGGCCTGCCGTTCTACACGAGCTGCCTGCTGATCACCGGCGACGAGGAGTACATCCGCTCCGGCGAGGCGGGCCGCCACTACGTCATCCTCAAGCCGTTCGAGCCCGCCCGGGTCACCCGGATCGTCCTGGAGCTCGCGCGCCTCGCCCGCGCGAGGCGGTCCGCGGACGCCGGCGCGGGCGCCTCCTCGGCGCGCGAGGCCGCCGCGCCCGCCTCGAAGACGAGGAGGGCCGCGCCGTCGCTCAGGCCGCGGGAGGCCCAGGACGCGCCGGCGTCCTCGCAGCGCGAGCGGGTGAGCTCGTACCCGCCCCCGTCCTCCCGCGCGGCGTCGAGCTACCTGGACACGGTGCGGGTCGGAGACGCTGGGCTCCCGGCCCGGACCCTCAAGTGATCGCCCGCGGCGGCGAACGCGGCACCCGAGGAGGCCATCCCCCACGATGACGAGCCGAGATCCGCTCGGCGCGGTGGAGCAGACCGCGACGGCCGAGGAGATCGTGGCCACGCTGCGCCACGATCTGCGCAATTGCTTCGGGACGATCCGCAATGCGGCGTTCTTCATCCGGCGCAAGGTCGCCCGGGAGCAGGCCTTTCGGGACGACCCGCGGGTGGAGCAGTTCCTCGACGTCATCGACGAGGAGGCGATCGCGGCGAGCGCGCTCGTCGACGGCGCCGTCGACGCGAACCCGAGCCTCAGGCGGCGGCCGGTGAGCGCGAGCGCCCGCGAGTGTGTCCTCACGGCGGCGGCCTGCGCGCGCATCGCCGAGCCGGGGATCCGCGTCGACGTCGACGCGGCGGAGGGCGTGGTCGAGCTCGATCCGGCCGAGCTCGCCCTGGCGGTCCGGTGCCTCGTCGAGAACGCGGCGGAGTCGATGCCCGGGGGCGGGGTGGTCACGCTGCGCGGGAGCGTGGTGGGCGCGCGTTACCGCATCGAGGTCGGCGACGCGGGGACGGGCGTGCCCGAGGAGGAGCGGGAGGCGATCACGCGCCCGTTCTACACCACCAAGCCGGGCCGCCTCGGCCTCGGGCTCAACATCGCCGGGCGCGTGGCGCGCCGCTATTTCGGGGCGCTCACCCTCGGCCGCGGCGCGCCCTCGGGCACGCTGGCCTGCATCGAGCTGCCCCTCGCGGTAGCGCCCGAGCCGCCCGGCGCGGGCGCCGAGGAGCGGCTGTGACGGCGCGCGCGGCCGAGGCGCCGCGATGAGCATCCGGGCCGCCCTCTCGCTGATCTTCGCCGTGGCCGCGGCCGTCGTGCTGCTCGCGACCGGCGCGCTCCACGTCACGTCCGCCAGCATGACGCGGCTCCAGCGGCGCGCCGAGCTGTCGTACGAGGATCTCACCCGCCATGTCACGCTCGCCAACCACGCCGGCCGCTACATGCGGGAAGCCGCGGAGATCTCCCTCGGCGGCGGCGACACCGAGGAGCTCCATTACCTGGCCGGGCTCGTCGCGCGGGACCTGGCCGCGGCGGAGGCGCTCGAGCGGACGCGGGAGCCGCTTGAGCGGGCGCGGGAGCCGTTCGAGCGGGCGTGGGAGCCGCTCGAGCGGGCGCTGATCGAGGGCGAGCGCGCCCCCGAGGCGCTGCGCGAGGCGCAGGAGGGCGACGAGCGCCTGCGCCGGATGCGCGCGAGCTTCGCGGCGATCGCCGGGGGTGTCGACCACGTGTCCCGCATGGCGAGCGCCGGGGATCTGGCGGCCTACCGGAGGTTCGTGGAGCGCCCCGAGGCCGAGTACGAGGAGGGGTTCGTGCCCCAGATCGACGCGGCCATCGCCGACGCGCGGCGCGACGTCGCGCGGAACGCGGAGGAGGCGGGCCGCGCAGGCGCCAGGATCAGGATCGCGAGCATCGCCCTGATGACGGCGGCGCTCGTGCTCCTCGTCGTCCTCCTCGGCGGGCTCCTGCGCTCGATGGCGCGCGGGTTCGGCGCGCTCGCGGAGTGCTCGCGGCGCATCGCCGGAGGCGACCTCGATTACCCGCTGCCCGACCTGGGAAAGCACGAGTTCGGGCGCATGGGCACGGCGCTCCGCCACATGGCCGAGAGCCTGCGCGAGGCCCAGGCGTCGAGCGTGCGCGTCGAGCGGCTCGCGGCGATAGGGCAGCTCGCGGCGAGCGTCGGGCACGAGCTCCGCAACCCGCTCGGCGCCATCCGGAACGCGACGCACTACCTCAAGAAGCGCCTCGCCGGGACCGACGTCGGCGCGGAGCCGCGCGTCGCCCGGTTCCTCGGTCTGATGGAGAAGGAGCTGCTCTCGTGCAACCGGATCATCGGCGATCTCCTGGACTTCGCGCGTGAGCGCAGGCTCCGCCGCACCGCCTGCCCGCTCGCGCCCCTGGTGGACGACGCCATGTCGGTCGTCGCGCCGCCCGCGCACGTGCGCCTGGAGAACCTCGTGCCGGCGGCGCTGCCGGTGCCGAGCCTCGACAAGGACCAGTTCCGGCAGGTGCTCGTGAACCTGATCCAGAATGCGGCCGAGGCGATCCCGGTCGAACGCGAAGGGTGGGTGCGTGTGGTTGGACGTGTATGTGACGAGGCCGTGAGCCTCGTGGTGGCCGACAACGGGGAGGGGATCGAGGAGGAGCACCTCGCGAAGATCTTCGAGCCGCTCTTCAGCACGAAGCTGAAGGGGACGGGCCTCGGGCTCGCCATCACCGCCGGGATCGTCCGCCTGCACGGCGGCACGATCGCGGTGGAGAGCGCGCCCGGCGCGGGGACGACGTTCACCATCCGGTTACCGCGCGCCGCGGCGCCGGAGGTACACTCCTCCGTGCAGCCCGCGTGACAGCGGAGGGAGACGGCCGTCGATGCAAGGGACCGGACCGGTGCTCGTGGTGGACGACGAGGAAGGGATGCGCGCCACGCTCGCCGCGAACCTCGAGCTCGAGGGGTATGAGGTCGTCGAGGCGCGGGACGGGGCGCACGCGCTCGAGCTCGTGAGGCAGCGGCGCTTCGCGCTCGTGCTGAGCGACGTGAGGATGCCCGGCCTCGACGGCGTCGCGACGTTCCGGGAGATCAAGCGGCTCCAGCCGGAGCTCACGGTGGTGCTGATGACCGGCTTCGCGCGCGAGCAGCTCATCGAGCAGGGCATCGGCGAGGGCGTCTATGCGGTCATCTACAAGCCCTTCTCGATGGAGCACCTCATGCGGATCATCGCGCGGGCCCTCTCCTCGCGCGGCGTGCTCGTGGTGGACGATCTCCCCGCGGTCGCGGAGTCGATCGTCGCGGGGCTCAAGGCGGCCGGGCTGCGCGCGGAGGCCGTGTACGACGGGCACACGGCCATCCAGCGCGCGCGGGACGCGGCGGTCGACGTGTGCGTGCTCGACCTCCGGATGCCGTCGCTGGACGGCGTGAGGACCCACGAGCAGATCCGGCGGCTGAGCCGCCAGATCACGGTGATCGCGATGACCGGCCACGCGACGCCGGAGATGATCCACGCGTTCACGAGCCAGGGCGGGTACGCCTGCCTCCACAAACCGTTCGAGGTGCGCGAGCTGATGCACACGATCGCGCGCGCCCGGAGCGACCCGGGGACGTGCTGAGGGCCGGGGGACATGGCGCCGGGGAGGGGCGGGCGCTGCGCCCTGCCTGGCCGCGACCGCGCCGGCCGCGCGGGCGGAGGAGGGCGGCGTGAGCGTGACCGTGCTCCTCGTCGACGACGACGCGTCGTCCCGGTTCGTGCTCGCGACGCTCCTGGAGGACGAGGGCTTCCAGGTGGAGGAGGCCGGCTCGTTCGCCGAGGCCGGGCGGAAGATCGCGGCGGAGGGCGCGCGGTACGACCTCGCGTTGCTCGATCAGAACCTCGGCGACGGCCACGGCACCGATCTCGTGGCGGTGCTGCGGGCGCGCCTGCCGCGCGCGAAGGCGGTGCTGATCAGCGGCAGCGGCGACGAGGCCCTCGGCGATGCGCCCCCGCCGGACGCGGTGCTCTCGAAGGGGATCGGCTTTCCGGATCTGCTCGATCGGATCCGGCAGCTGCTCGGCTGACGCGCGTAGGCGCCGTGCGCTCCGACGCCGCGCGGGCTCGCGCAGATGGCCGCACGCGCGGCGTCAGGCGACGCCGAGCAGGGCCTTGCCCACGATGTCGCGGATCGCGGGGCCGGACAGGGCCATGATGGGGCCGCTCATCGCGTCGCGCAGGTGGCGCTCGATGGGGCGGCTGCGCATGTACCCGGCGCCGCCGGCGATCTCCAGGGCCGAGGTGGCGATGGCCACCGCGGCCTCGTTGGCCACCACCTTGGATTGCAGCTGCAGGAGGCCGTAGCTCGGGTCGCCCGCGTCCAGGGCGGCGGCGGTGCGCATGGCGAGGGCGCGCGCGGCCTCGAGGCGCAGGCTCATGTCGGCCACGGCGAACTGCACCCATTGCAGCTCGGCGATGGGCCGGTCGCCCGGCGGCAGGACCCGCTCCTTGGCGTAGGCGACGGCCGCGGCCATGGCGGCCTCGGCGATGCCAACGGAGAGCCAGCCGAGGCCGTTGGGGATGGGGTTGGGCGCCGTGGGATCGACCGCGAGCCGCCGCGACTCGGGCAGGGGCGTGCCCTGGAAGCGGACGATCTGGCTGCGCGTGGCCCGCATGCCGAGCGTGTCCCAGACGGGCTCGATGGCGATCGAGTCGTCCCTCTCGAGGAGGAAGAACGCGGGCTGGCCGTCGCAGACCGCGGCCGTGAAGAAGAAGTCCGCGTGCTCGCACCCGGTGACGAAGCGCTTCTCGCCGGTCAGGCGATAGCCGCCCTCGGCCTTCTGGGCCACCTGGCGCGGCACGAGGAACATGTTGCCGCTGGTGGGCTCGGAGAGCGCGTTGCCGACCCACGCGCCGCGGCGGATCGTCTGCTCGAAGCGAGACCGCTCGCCGGGGTCGACGAGGGCGCGGTACACCGACATGGCGCCCTGGTGCATGAGCCACGCCGTGGCGAACGACGCGTCGCCCCGCGCGAGGATGGCGACGATGCGGCCGAAGGTGAGCCACGAGCAGGGCGCGCGGGCGGCGTCGTCGCCGGCGGCCCCGCCGAGCAGCGCTGTGTTGATCGGTGAGCGGATCGTGGCGGCCAGCCCCTCGATCGGGAAGGTGGCGTCCCGGTCGTGCCGGGCCGCGTGCTCGGCGAGGAGCGCCGAGATCCGCTCGGCCTCGGCGAGGAGCTCGTGGGCCTGACATGCGTCGTTCTTCTCTGCATTCATGATGAGGTCGTTCCTCTGTGGCTGCGAGGCATTGAGTTCGCCCGGCTGTCGACGAAGCCGGGTGGACGGAAGGTGGCGCCCCGGAGGTCCGCCGCGGCGGGCCCTCAGACCCGGCGCAGCCGCTCCGCCGCGCGCTCGAGCGTCTCGTCCCGCTTGGCGAAGCAGAACCGCAGGACGGGCCCGGGCTCCACGCCGGACAGGAACGGGGAGATCGGGATCGAGGCGACGCTGTGCTCGCGGATGAGGCGCAGCGCGAAATCGGCGTCTCGCTCCGTCGTGATCTCGGAATAGTCAACGAGCTGGAAATACGTGCCCTCGCACGGCAGGGGGCGCAGCCGCGAGCCCTCGATGAGCTTCAGGAACCGGTCGCGCTTTGCCTGGTAGAAGGGGGCGAGATCGGCGGCGAGCGGATCGCGCGCCACGACCTCGGCATACGCGTGCTGGATGGCGCCGTTCACCGCGAACGTCACGAACTGGTGCACCCGCTGGATCTCGGCCGAGAGCGCCTGCGGCGCCGCGCAATAGCCCACCTTCCAGCCGGTCGTGTGGTACGTCTTCCCGAACGAGCTGATGACCACGGAGCGGTCGGCCAGCTCCGGATACCGCGCGAGGCTCTCGTGCCGGCGCCCGTCGAAGAGGATGTGCTCGTACACCTCGTCACCGACGACGAGGGCGTCGGTCCCTTCCAGCACCCGCCCGAGCTCGCGCATGTCGTCGGCCGACAGCATCGTTCCGGTCGGGTTGTGCGGTGAGTTGATGAGCAGGAGCCGCGTGCGCGGGGTGATCGCGCGCCGCACCTCGTCCCAGTCGACGCGGTACTCCGGAAAGCGGAGCGTGACGAACACGGGCGTTCCGCCGTTCAGCTGCACGGCCGGCGCGTACGAGTCATAGCAGGGCTGGAACAGGATGACCTCGTCCCCCTGGCGGACGAACGCCGTGATCGTGCTGAAGATGCCCTCGGTGGCGCCCGAGGTGATCGTGATCTCGGTCGCCGGATCGTAGCGGCGGCCATAGAGCCGCTCGATCTTCATCGCGAGCGCCTCGCGCAGGGCCAGCGCGCCCGGCATGGGGGCATACTGGTTGTGGCCGGCGCGCATGTGGCGGGCGACGGCCTCCACCAGCTCCGGCGCGCAGTCGAAATCCGGGAAGCCCTGCGACAGGTTGATGGCGCCGTGCTCGTTCGCGAGCCGCGTCATCACCGTGAAGATGCTGACGCCGGTCGACGGCAGCTTCGATGGGAGCGCGGGCGTGGCCATGGCAGGCTTATATCACCCCTTCTGCGCGGCCGCGCTCCCCGGCCGCGCGAGCGCGGCGACGGCCGACGTCGAGGCCAGGCCGACGGCCTGGAGCAGGAGCCAGGACAGGGCGCCGGCGCGCTTGGTCTGCGAGAGGGTGAGGACGACGTTCTGCCGCATGCCTTTGGAGTAACCGCTCGAGGGAGGGGCGGGGCGGCGGCGGTCCGTCGGGCAGGTGCGGTCCGCCCGGGTCGGTGAATCTGGACCGCGGGGGCGCGGTATGGGACAGTGCGCCCGGCAAGATGGCGAAGGACGAGCGGACGAAGAAGGCCTCCCCGCAGTCAAAGCCGGCTCCGCCAGCCGCCGGCATCAGCGCCGTCGCGGTCGAGGGGTACAAGTCGCTGCGGCAGCGGACGGAGGTCGCGATACGTCCGTTGACGCTCCTCGCCGGCGCGAACAGTTCCGGCAAGTCGAGCGTGATGCAGGCGCCGCTCCTGCTCAAGCAGACCCTCGAGGCGCCCTACGATCCCGGCGCGCTCCTGCTCGATGGGCCGCATGTCCGGTTCACCGCGGCTGACCAGCTCCTCTCGCGCAGCGGGAAGAGGCGCCTCGCCGACTGCTTCGCGGTCACCGTCGCGGTGAGCGACGGCGCCGAGGTTACGGTGCACTTCGAGCAGCAACCCGGGATGGGGTTCGACGTCACGGAGATGTCTGCCGCACGACCGGGCGAACCGCTCGTTACTATCCGGCCCGGCATGTCCCGCGAGAAGATTGTAGATGTGTTGCCCGCGAACCAAAAGAAGATAAAGGAGATTTTGGAGAGGTCCTTTCAGTATATTGCTGTCGGTCGGGAACGCTGCTTTCTTGTGGTTGAAGCATTTGAAAAAGGTAGGGGTGAATCCATGGCCGGTATATGGAGAAACCCACTGCACCCTGTTGCTGAACAAGTTCTGGGTATCGTTCACGTTCCTGCGTTGCGTGGGAATCCGACGCGTACATACAAGACCACGGCTGTGGGCACCGACTTCCCTGGCACATTCGAGCCCTATGTCGCCAGCATTATTCATCAATGGCAGGTCGCGAAGGACGTCCGCCAGAAGCAGCTCGGCGCGGCGCTGGAGAAGCTCGGGCTCACATGGAAGGTCGAGACGGCGCGCGTCGACGATACGCAGGTCGAATTGCGTGTTGGACGTCTCCGCCGGGCCGGGCGCGGCGGTGTCGAGGATCTGGTCAGCATCGCCGATGTCGGCTTCGGTCTGTCCCAGTGTCTGCCCGTGATCGTGGCGCTTCTCGCCGCGCGCCCCGGAAAGCTTGTCTATCTCGAGGAGCCGGAGATCCACTTGCACCCACGAGCGCAGGTCGCCCTCGCGCAGATCCTGGCGGACGCCGCGCTCCGCGGCGTCCGCGTGGTCGTGGAGACGCACAGCTCCCTGCTTCTCCTCGGCGTGCAATCGCTCGTCGCCGAAGGCGCGCTCTCCCCGGAGCTGGTGGCGCTCCACTGGTTCTCTCAGAACGATGATGGTGCAACCGAGGTTCGGAGCGCTGGCCTCGACGACGCGGGCGCGTTCGGGGACTGGCCCGAAGATTTCGCCGACGTCACACTCGCCGCGCAGAGCCGGTATCTGGACGCCGCCGAAGCCCGGGTGGCCAGGCGCTGATGCGCGCGAAGACGTCTCGGCGCCTCGTCATCGACGCTTCGGTGGCCCGTGCGGCGGGCGGTGCGGGCGCGACATACCCGCTGTCCAAGCAGTGTCGCGACGCCCTGAAGACAGTGCTCGACGTCTGTCACCGGGCAGTGATGCCCTCGGCGATCCGCGAGGAGTGGAACAAGCACCAGTCGGTGTTCGCGACCCAGTGGCGGGTCGCCATGGTCGCCCGCAAGAAGCTGCTCTTGGAGGACGTGCCCGCGGATCCCTCGCTGCGCAGGGAGATCGAGACCGCCCCGGCGACCGAGCCGGGCCGCGAGGCGATGCTGAAGGATGTCCACCTGGTCGAGGCGGCGCAGGCCGCAGATCGGACGATCCTCTCCCTGGACGACACGGCGCGAGGCCTGTTCGCCGGCGCGTCGCGGCGTGTCCGTGCGCTCCGGACGATCGTGTGGGTCAACCCGGGGGCCGAGGGCGACCGCGCTTTGGCCTGGCTCGAGGCCGGCGCTCCACCCGAGGCCGGCTACCGGCTCCCCGCGCGCGCGCCGCGCCCGTGATAGCGTGCCTGCCGCCGGCGCGGGGGGGCGGCGCTCCGTTCCTGTGCGCGCGGCGGAGAGAGAGGGGGACACCGTGCGGCTGAAGGACAAGATCGCGCTCATCACCGGGGCGAGCAGGGGAATCGGGAAGGCCAGCGCGCTCGCGCTGAGCCGGGAGGGGGCCGTCGTGGTCGGCGTGGCGCGCACCACGGACGATCTGGCCGCGCTCGAGCGGGAGCTCCGCGAGGCGGGCGGCCGCGGGCTGATGATCGAGGCCGACGTCACCCGCGCCGCGTCCGTCGCCGCGTGCGTGGAGCGGGCGGTCCGCGAGCTCGAGAGGGTCGACATCCTCGTCAACAACGCGGGCATCGGCGGATACCGGCCCTTCCTCGAGTGGTCGGAGGACGACTACGACCGCATCATGGCGACGAACGTGAAGGGGACATGGCTGTTCTGCCGCGAGGTGATCCCCCACATGCGCCGCCAGGGCGGCGGCCACATCATCAACGTCGCCAGCGTCGCCGGCCTGCAGGGCTATCCGAACGAGGCCATCTACTGCGCCTCCAAGTTCGCGCAGATGGGCCTGACCCAGGCGCTCGATCGCGAGTTCTGGCAGGACAACATCAAGGTGAGCGCCGTCTGTCCGGGCGGCGTCGAGACGCACTTCGCCCTCGGCGACGGGCGAACCGCCGGCTCGGAGCGCATGCGCGGCTTCTCCACGCCGGAGGACGTGGCCGAGGCCGTGGTGCTCGCCGCGCTGCCGCGGGACCGCTCGCGCATCGTGCAGATCGTCATGCGGCCGATGAACGAAGCCACGTAGCGCGCAGGCTCGCCTCGCGCGCCGCCTCGCGCGCTCAGACCGCGGCGCGCGGCCTCGCCAGCGTCTCCCATGCCGCCATCGCGCAGTCGACGATCGCCTGGAGCGCCTCGCGCGAGGCGCCGTCGCGAGCCTGCAGGGAGAGGCCCTGGAGCACGGTGGTGTAGAAGGCGGCGAGCGCCGCCGTGTCGGTGCCCGCCGGCACGTCACCCTCGACGACGCCGCGATCCAGCCGGCTCCGGAGCGCGTCGAGCGCCGCCCGCCGGCACCCGGCGAGGTAGGCGCGCACGCGCTCGTTCTCCGGCGTGCCGAGCGTCGCGGCGAGCACGATCATGCAGCCGCTCGGCTTGCCCGGCGTCGCGTACCCCTCCACGTTGCCGCGCAGCATCGCCTCGACCGCCCTGCGCGCCGTCGGCTCGTCGCTCATGGCCCGGTTCGTCGCCGCGCCCTCGACCTCGCTGTAGAGCGCCACGGCCTCGCGAAACAGCGCCTCCTTGCAGCCGAACGCGGCGTAGAGGCTCGGCGAGTTGATGCCCATCGCGGCCGTGAGATCGCTGAGCGATGTGCCCTCGTAGCCCCGCTCCCAGAACACCTCCATCGCCCGCCGCAAGGCGGCGTCCCGATCGAAGCTGCGAGGGCGACCCCGTCCGACCATCATCGAGACCTTTCTGTATTTCTGTGACGATCGATAAAAAACCGATTGACCACCGGTCACGGGACAACGTATATATTCTGTATCGATCTGTACAGAAAAGAGGTAGTGATGGCGGAGTTTGCAGGCAAGGTGGCGCTGGTGACCGGGGGCAGCCGTGGGATTGGCGCGGCGATCGTCAAGCGGCTGGCGCGGGGCGGGGCGGATGTGGCGCTGACGTACGTGAGCGCCGCGGACAAGGGGCGCTCGGTCATCGCCGACGTCGAGGCGGCGGGTCGGCGGGGGATGGCGATCGCGGCGGACACCGCGGATCCGGCTGCGATCGTCGCCGCGGTCGAGCGGACGGTGGCCGAGCTCGGCAGGCTGGACATCCTCGTCAACAACGCCGGTGTCGCCATCATGGCGCCGATCGAGGCTGTGACGCTCGCGGACCTGGACAAGACGCTGGGGATCCATGTGCGGGGCGTCTTCCTCGCCTCGCAGGCCGCGGCGCGGCACATGGGCGCTGGCGGGCGCATCGTCAGCATCGGCAGCTGCCTCGCCGACCGGGTGCCGGGGCCGGGAATCACGCTGTACTCCATGAGCAAGACCGCGCTGGTCGGCCTCACGAAGGGCCTCGCCCGCGATCTCGGGCCGCGCGGCATCACCGCCAACCTCATCCAGCCCGGCCCGATCGACACGGACATGAACCCGGCCAATGGCGCTGGAGCGGATATGCAGCGGAGCATGCTCGCGCTCGGTCACTACGGCAACACAGACGACATCGCCGCCACGGTCGCTCACCTTGCCGGCGAAGGCGGGCGCTTCATCACCGGAGCGACGATCACCATCGACGGCGGGTTCACGGCCTGAGGGGGCCGCGCGGCCCGCGCTGGGCGCCGGTCGCGCGGGCCATCGTTGACTCCGAGCGCAGCCCGCCATGGCGCCGCCACCCGCCCGATGTGCATGACTCACGCGGGTATCCCGTAATTCGTCCTTCTCCTCGCTGGCACGCGATCTGCCGTGGGTGCCATGCATGGGAGACGCGGACATCACCTTGCGCCACCTCGCCCGCAGGCGCCCCGGGGACCTGGCGCGCGCCTTCGTCCCGGAGGGCCATCGCACCGAGGTCGTCGGCTGGGTGGACAGCCAGGTCACGAACATCGAGCGCCGCCTCGACAAGGCGCTGCGCCTGCAGGTCGACGGCGAGCCGCGGGTGCTGCATGTCGAGTTCTGCTTTGCGCTCCGTGACGACATACCGGATCGCGTCCTCGAATACCTCGGCTTCCTCTTCGCCGCGCTCCGCCTCGAAGCCCCCGGTGAGCCTGTGCCGCCGATCGAGAGCGTCGTCGTGGTTCTCTCGGGCAGGAAGCGGCGCTTGCGCGCGACGGGCCAGCGCTCTACCGCGTGGCCGGGTCGGCCGTTCAGCGGGACGCACTTCCGCGTGGACGCCGTCTACCAGCGCACGGTCGCGGAGCTCCGGGCGCGCGGCAGCGTGCTCTGGCTGGTGTTCACCCCGCTGGCGCGGGACGCGACCGCGGCGGCGCTGCGGGAGGTCGTCGCAGAGATCCACGCGGGGGCAAAGGCCGCGGCGGAGCGGGCCGAGCTGTACACGGCGCTCCTGGTGATGGCCGCCATCGATCCCTGGGGGCATAATCTGCGGAAGGAGCTCGTCGACATGGTGGAGGACAAGGAAGAGGGGCTGCTCCGGCGCACGCCGATCATCGGAGAGATGATCATCGAGGCCGAGCGACGAGGCGAGCTGCGGGGCGAGCAACGAGGCGAGCTTCGTGGCGAAGAACGAGCGCAGGAGGCGATTGCAGAGCTGCTCGGCCGCCTCTTCGCGCGGCGGATCGGGCGACGGCCGACGGCTGACGAAGCGCGTTCGATCCTCGAGCGAGCCCGCGCGAACGGCCCGGGTGAGGTCACGGATGCCTTGCTCGATCTCGAGGGCGAGGCGCTGGTTCGCTGGCTCGCGGAGCCGATTCGACGCTCGTGAGCTCCCGCGAGAGGCGCGGAGACCGGGCGCGTGGTCGTCGAGCGTCGCCCCGCTCGGGACGACGCGTATCAGGCCGGCCGCGCCACCCTCAGAGCGACTCCAGGTAAGCGACCAGGGCGCGCCTATCACCGGCCGACAGGTGGGCCGTGTGGCCCATGGAGCCGTCCACCCCCTCGACCAGCGCGAGCAGCGTCGGGTAGCGGCCGTCGTGGTAGTACGGCGCGGACCGGCCGACGAAGCGCAGCGAGGGTGTCTCGAAGGAGCGCTCCGTCTCGAAGCGCGTCGCGCTCCGCACGTCGTGCCGCGCGCCGTCGGTGGTCAGCTCGTCGCCGACATGGCAGCTCGAGCAGCCCGCCTCGCTGGCGTGGAAGACCTCCTCGCCGCGCGCGGCGAGGGCCGCGCGGGCGCCGGCCGCCGCGGCTGCCGGCTCTGCGGCTGCCGCTTCTGCGGCGCCGGCCGGCGCCGCCACGAGCGCGGCGCGCTCCTCGGCCGTGAGGACCGCCGCCTCGGCGGGCGGATCCATGCCGCGGAGGTACGCGAAGATGGCGTCGCGCTCCTTCGCGCCCAGGCCGGTGCCCGCGAGCCGGGACATGGTGCGGGCGAAGTGGCTCTCCAGGTCCTTCTTGCCGCCCTCCCAGCCGTACGGCGCGGTGCCGTCGAGCCGCCCCATGAGCATCGGCGTCTGGCGCGGGCCCTCCGGCGTCGACCAGGTGAGCGCGTCGTCGCGGCCGTCCGGGTGGCAGCTGGCGCAGGCGCGGCCGTCGAACGCGACGCGACGGCCGCCGGCCGCGTGGAAGAGCCGCTGGCCCTCCGCGCGCTGCTCGTCGAGGCGCGACGCGCGTGGCAGGGCGATGACCGGCAGCTCACCCGCGAGCTCCTTGCCGACGGCGCCGATCGCGGTCGGCCCCGGGTCGCGCGCGGCGGGAAGGATCGTCAGCGCGCCGTCGAAGCGGGAGAAGACCACGGCGCGCCGGCGCGCTCCGTCGACCGCGATGGCGGTGGGCCCGGCGCCCACGCGGGCGCGGAAGAGCTCGCGATCCCGCACCGATCCGGGCCGCGGCGGCTTGCCGGGGAGCTGGGCGCGGGCGTCGTAGGCGATCACCTCGTCGTGGCCGAGGCGCGCGACGAGCAGGACCTCGTCCCCGGGCTCGATCGCTGCCGCCCGCGGGAGCCGGCAGCCACGGAGCCCGAGGTGGGCCGAGACCGGCGGGACGTCCGCTCGTTCGCCCATCGCGTCGACGACCGCGATGTGCTCGATCACGGTGTGGACGAGCGCGCTGCCGTAACCGCCGCCGCCCGTCGCGGGCCCCGGATCGACGAGCGCGATGGGCGCGAAGACCGCGCCGCTCGACGCGCGCGCCAGCGCGAAGCCCTGGGAGCCGCGGCGATCCACGTTCACCGTCGGGCGGCGCATCAGGAACGGCGTCCCGTCCTCGAAATCGAAGGGCACTTTCCGCGAGGGCCCGCTCGAGCTGCGGGGGAAAGGCTTGGCGAGCTTCGACGTCGATCTCGGGGCGCGCCGCTCCACCCCGTCGGTCGACAGCTCCCGCGCGCCGGTCGGCGCGCCGCCTTCGCCGAGCGTCACGACGCTGATGCGGCCGCCGACCGCGTGGGAGACGAACGCGCGCCGGCCGTCGCTCGACGCGACGACCGCGCTGGGATCCCGGGCGAGCGGGAGCTCCCCGGTGCGCCGGAGGTCGGCGGTCGCGAGGCTGGTGAGCGCGTGGCCCCAGCGGCTCGCGACGAGCAGCGTGGCGCGGTCCGGCGTCATCGCGAGGCCCACCGGCTCGCTCGCCACGGGCACCAGGCACCTTCGCTCGAGCGGGGCGGCAGGGCCCACCGGCTCCAGCACCTCGAGCAGGGCGCGGTCGCGCAGCGAGGCCACGACGCGGCCGTCGCCCAGCACGATCACCTGGGCGGGCCGGCCCGCGAGCGGCGTGCGCGCGAGCGCGGCGCGTGCGTCGATGTCGACGGTGTGGAGGGCAGCGTCGTCCTCGTCGGCGACGAAGGCGAGGGTGCGCCCGCCGAGCTCCGCGAGGGCGACGCCGGAGCCGGCGTGGGTCGCGTCGAGGGGCGTGGGCGCGGCGCCCACCGCGCGCCGGGCGCAGAGGGGCGGCGGCGGCGCCTCCGCCGCGGCGGGACGGCTGGGCGGCGGCGCCGGGGCCGGGTCGCACGGGGAGGGGGTGCAGGCGAGGGCGAGGAGGGCGAGGGCGGTCGGAGCGGCGGCTCTCATGCCCGGACCATCGGCCCGGCGGGCGAGAGTGTGACCGAGGCGTCGCCGCGGGGTCGTCGCTCGCCTGGCCTGGCCGGGCCGGGCTGGAGCGCCGGACAGGCGGGGGTGAGCCGGCCTGCTCTCGCCGATGGGCCGGAGGCCGGCGAGATCGCTGCTAGGAAGCGCGTTCGGTAGAGCAGGTGAACGCGCGGAGATCCTGGATTCGGGGACCTGGGCGACCGATTGGGATGCTGCCTGGGACGCTTGACAGCGCGGGTTCGACGTCCGGTACGCTGCCTCTCCACGATGCGTGGGAGCGGCACGACGGGGCAGGGTTGGAGCTCAAGGCGCTCCACGCGTCGGACCCGCATCGACACAGAACGGTTCCCGGATCGGAGAAGCAAGCATGTCAGATGCTCTAGGAGAGCTCGTCAAGCCCGTCATCGTCGGCCGTTCCAGCTCGCACTTCACGCGGGTCACGCGGATCTTCGCCGCGGAGATGGGGGTCGACTGTTCGCTCGAGGTCGTGCGGGACCTCATGTCGTCCAACGCGGCGGACTACGGGGGCAACCCCGCGCTCAAGATGCCGGCTCTCCGGACGCGCCATGGGGTGTGGTTCGGCGCGCTCAATATCTGCCGCGAGCTGTCGCGGCAGTCGAAGCGCGCGGTCCGCACGGTATGGCCGGAGGACCTCGACCAACCCCTTCTCGCGAACGCCCAGGAGCTCGTCGTTCATGCGATGGCGACGGAGGTCGCGCTGATCATGGCCGGCGCCGCCGGGGCCGGCGACGGAAGCGCGCACCACGCCAAGCAGCGAAAGAGCCTTGTCGACACCATGTCATGGCTGGAGGACAACGCGAGTCACGCGCTCGCCGCGCTCCCGTCGGACCGGGATCTGAGCTACCTGGAGGTCGCGCTGTTCTGCCTCGTCACGCATCTGGAGTTCCGGCGCGTCCTGCCGACAGAGCCCTATCCGGCGCTGAACGGCTTCTGTCGAGAGTTCGCGGCGCGGGCGTCCGCCGGCGAGACCACCTACCGGTTCGACCCCTGAGCGCAGCCCGCCATGGCGCCGCCACCCGACCGACGCGCATACCTCATGCGGGAAGCCCGTGATTTCGGCCTCCTCCTCCCTGGCATGCGATCTGCCGGGGACGCCACGCATGGGAGACGCCGACATCACCTTGCGCCACCTCGCACGGAGGAGGCCCGGGGACCTGGTGCGCGCCTTCGTCCCCGAGGGCCATTGCACCGAGGTCCTCGGCTGGATCGACAGCCAGGTCACGACCATCGAGCGCCGCGTCGACAAGGCCCTGCGCCTACGGATCGACGGCGAGCCGCGGGTGCTGCACATCGAGTTCTGCTTCGCGCTCCGTGACGACGTACCGGATCGCATCTTCGAATACCTCGGCTTCCTCTTCACCGCGCTCCGCCTCGAAGCCCCCGGCGAGCCTGTGCCGCCGATCGAGAGCGTCGTCGTGGTCCTCTCTGGCAGAAGGCGGCGCCTGCCCGCGACGGGCCAGCGCTCTACCGCTTGGCCGGGGCGGCCGTTCAGCGGCGCGCATTTCAGGATCGACGCCGTCTACCAGCACACGATCGGCGAGCTCCGGGCGCGCGGCAGCGTGCTCTGGCTGGTGTTCGCCCCGCTGGCGCGGGACGCGACCGCGGCGGCGCTGCGGGACGTCGTCGCGGAGATGCACGCCGGGGCGGCGACGGCTGCGGAGCGGGCCGAGCTGTATACAGCGCTGCTGGTGATGGCGGCCATCGATCCCTGGGGGCATAATCTGATGAAGGAGCTCGTCGACATGGTGGAGGACAAGGAAGAGGGGCTGCTCCGGCGCACGCCGATCATCGGGGAGCTGATCATCGAGGCCGAGCGACGAGGGGAGCAACGAGGAGAGCAACGCGGGGAGCAGCGAGGCGAGCGAAGGGGCGAGCAGCGCGGGGAGGAGAAGGCGATCGCGGAGCTGCTCGGTCGCCTCTTCGCGCGGCGGATCGGTCGACGGCCGACGGCGGAAGAAGAGCGCTCGATCCTCGAGCGAGCCCGCGCGAGCGGCCCGGGCGAGGTCGAGGATGCTTTGCTCGATCTCGAGAGCGAGGCGCTGATTCGCTGGCTCGCGGAGCCGGTGCGGAGCTCCTGAGCTCCCGAAGGAGCATGGCGAGCCGGTCTGTCCCGCAGAAGATGGGAGTCGGGTCGGGGGCCAACGGAAACCCCGACAGCGCGTTCGTCGAGCGCGCTTGCGCGTCGGGGCCGCGTTGACCGGCCGACGACACCGGCGAAGGCGCCCGCTCAGATGCCGTGGCCGAGCTCCACGCCGAGGACCCCGCTGAACCCGAGGTAATCGTCTCGCACCACCGTGTCGAAGCCGGGGACCGCCGTGAAGCTCGCGCCCACGTAGGGCCTGAACCACGGCGCGTCGTCCGGCTGGTACCCGAGGCGCAGCCCCGTATCGACGACCAAGCCGAGGGAGGAGTCCTTGCCCGCGAAGAGCTCGTCCTCCCACGCGCTCACGCGGCGCCCGTCGGGCGTCTTGCGATCGTTCCCCTGCAAGTAGAAGCCGAACCCGCCGTAGCCGACCGTGATCGGGATCTGGACCGTCAGCGCTTGCGCGAAGGGCAGCCGGAACGAGAGCCCCACGTGCGCGCCCAGCATGGATCCGTCGGACTTGAGCTCGAGCGTGCGTTGCCCCTTGTAGGTCTGCCCTCCGGGCAGCGCGACCTCGAAGGTGGCCGGATTCATGGGCCCCGGCCGCCCGAGCCCACCCAGGCCGAGGCGCACCAGGCCGTTGGCGAAGGTCACGCCGGCGGCGAACGCCGGCCCGTGCGACACGTGTCCTCCCAGGCCCATCACGCGCCACTCGAGGTCGACGAAGCCGCCTACCGGGACGTCCGGCGCGGGCCGGCGCGCGCCGCGCGCGTCCGCAGCCCCGGGCGGCCCGGCATCGAAGGCGCCCGCGCCGGCGCGCTCGGCGGCACCGGACCGGGCGTCCGGAGCCTGCGCGTCGGCCCGCGCGGCCCCGAGCAGGAGCGCGAGGCACGCGCTCGACGCGAGCGTCATGAGGTGAAGGCGGTGGCCGCGGCGGTCAGTGAGCGACACGGGAGCCTCCTTGTCCGAAAGCGAAGCGCGCTCCGAAGGCGCCCTCGAGCAGGAACTTGCCGTTGTCGCCGTTGAATCCAAAGCTGCCTCCCGCGCTGGCGTCGAGGGTGAGGAGAACGTGCTCGGACACGGCGTAGCCGGCGCCCGCCGTCAGGACCTGCGCCAGGTCGGCCAGCTCCGTGGTGGGATCGAGCTCCAGCTCGAAGCCGACGGCGGCCCCGGCGCGGAGCAGCCACGCCTCGCCGAGCGCGACGTGAGCGACCATCGATAGCTCGTTGATGTGCCGGAGCGCCGACGCGGGTGCGTCGCCGCCTCCCCCGGAGCTGCCTCCCCCGTTGCCGCCTCCGACATCCCGGAGCGCCAGGAACCCCGTCCTGAGGCGCAGATCGAGCTCGAGCGGGCCGTGCGTCACGAGCGGCATCAGGAAGACCGCAGCGCCCGAGGCGCCGCTCGCGCCTGGCACCGTTCGCCCCCCCATGTACGCTCGCTCGAGGGCCCAGAAGGAGGCAGCGGCTCCGAGCTGCGCCCCACCCGCGAGGCGCACGCGGCCGTCGAGCTCCAGGCCGCCGCCCGTGTCCCTGCCCACGAGGCGTGATCCGAGGACGAGGCGAGCCTCCGCGGGCCCCGGACCCGCGGAATCGGCGTCGCGGGGCGCGACCTCCGGCGGCGGGGATGCCGCCGTGGCCTCGGCTGCGCGGGCGCCCAGAGGCGGCAGCAGCGCGCTCAAGAACGCGAGGAGGCGGAGCAGACGGCCCCGCCTCGGCCCATCGAACGTGCGGCGTACGAGCATGCACGCAGGATGGTCAGCGCCCGCTCATGCCGGTAGCGATAGAATGCGGCTTACAGTTATTTCAATTCAGAATAAATTGAGCCATGGATCGGTTCCTCGCGCTGCGCGTGTTCTGCAAGGTGGCGGACAGCGGCAGCTTCTCGCGGGCGGCGCGCGAGCTCTCCATGACGCAATCGGCCGCGAGCCGCGGGATCGCCGATCTGGAGTCGCGGCTGGGCATCCGGCTGTTCGAGCGCACCACCCGGCGCGTCGCGCTCACCCTGGAGGGGCGCGCGTACTACGAGCAGATCGACGAGCACGTGCGCGCGCTCGAGGACGCGGAGCTCCGCGCCGCCGCCGGCTTCGGGGACCTCGCGGGCCGCGTGAAGCTCTCGGCGCCCGGGGCGCTCGGCCGCCGCCTCCTCTTGCCGGAGCTCGTTCGGATCATGCATGAATCGCCGGGGCTCGTCGTGGACGCCGCGCTCACCGATCAGCGGGTCGACCTCGTGGCAGGCGCGTTCGATTTCGCGCTTCGCGTCGGCGTCCGCAGCGAGCCGTCGTTCATCGAGCGAACGCTGGGGACCTCGCCCCAGTGGCTCGTCGGCAGCGCCGGCCTGTTCGCGGGCAAGCCGGCGCCGACATCCATGTCGGAGCTCGCCGCGGTGCGGGTCGTGGCGAGCGGCGGGGTGCGCGAGCTCGAGAAGCTGGGGCTCACCGTCAGGCTCACGACCGACGACATCGAGACGAACCTCAGGGCGGTGGAGGCAGGGCTCGGCGTGAGCGTGCTCCCGCGCTGGCTGGTCGCGCGCCGGGTCCAGGAGGGGCGCTTGATCCGGCTCCTGCCCAGGCTCCCGCTGCCGAGCCCGCCCCTCGTCGTCGTCTACCCCCGGCGGCTCCGGCGCGTGGCGCGCCAGGTGCTGGAGCGGCTGGAGCGGCACCTCCAGAAGGAGCTCACCTCCGACGGATGAGCGCCCGCCGGGAAGGGCCGATGCTCACAGCGGGTGCGCGCGGTGCTCGAGCCGCTTGCGGAGAGCCTGCGCGCGTGGCGCCCGCCGAAGGCGAGGGGCGCTCGGCGCTGACGGCGTCGCGCGCCCGCGGGCTGGGCTATGTTCGATGGCGATGACCGCCGCCGCACACGCCCTGCCCAGAGGCCCCTCTCTGCGGATCGTCTGCGTGAACGACGTGTACTTGCTCGACAACCTGCCGCGCCTCGCGACGCTCGTGCGGCGCCACGCCGCCGCGCCCGCGGATCGCTTCCTTGTGGTGATGGCCGGCGACTTCCTCGCGCCGAGCCTGCTGTCGAGCCTCGATCACGGCAGGGGCATGGTCGACTGCATGAACGCGCTGCCGATCACCCACACCATCTTCGGCAACCACGAGGCCGACGTCGAGCTGCCGGAGCTCAGGGCGCGGGTGCAGGAGTTCCAGGGCACGTGGCTCAACACCAACATGCCCTCGTTCGCCCCGGCGCTGCCGACGCACGAGATCCTCGACGTCTCGAGCCCCGGCGGGCGCGCTGTCCGGATCGGCCTCCTCGGCCTGCTCGTGCACGTGAAGGGCCTGTACCGGCGGGATGCGTTCGGGGGGATCGACATCGAGCCGGCGAACGAGGCGGCCCTCCGCTGGACCCGCCGGCTCCTCCGCGACGAGGGGTGCGCGTGCGTGATCCCGATCACGCACCAGAGCCGCGACCAGGACCTCGAGCTCGCGCGGGCGCAGCGCGATCCGCGCTTTCCCGTGATCCTCGGCGGCCACGAGCACGAGGTGATCCTCGACGACGTGGACGGCTGCTGGGTCGTGAAGGCCGGCACGGACGCGGAGAGCGCCGCCATCATCGACCTCGTGTGGCCGGCCATGGCGCCGCCTGCCGGGGTGCCCGACCTGCCCGCGGTCACCGTCCGGATCGAGGAGGTCGGCGCCCACCCCGAGGATCCGGCGATGCGCGCGCGCGTCGACCGCCACATGCAGATCGTGCGCGACCTCGACGCGGCCACCCTCCTCCGGCTCCCGCCGGGGAGCGAGCTCTCGTCCGTCGGGACGCGGGTCCAGCAGACGTCGCTCGGCGCGCTGCTCTGCTCGCGGATCCGCGACGCCTTCGGGGCGGACGGGTGCCTCTTCAACGGCGGCGGCATCCGCGGTGGTCGCGCGTACCGGGAGCGCTTCACCTACGGGGATCTCAAGGCCGAGGTGCCCTTCAGCAACGAGGTGGTCGTGACCCTCCTGCCTGGCCGCGTCGTCCGCGAGGCCGTCGCCGCGTCGCGGTCGCGCGCCCCCGCCCAGCACGGCGGTTACCTCCAGATCGACGACCGGATGGCGACGGACGCCCGAGGCGTCCTGAGCGCGATCGACGGCCTCCCGCTGGTCGACGAGCGCGAGTACCGGATCGCCCTCCCGCGCGGGCTCCTCGGCGGCATGGATGACATCGCGCCGCTTGTCCGCTTCGCCGAGGAGCGCCCGGAGAAGGTGCCGCCGGCGGACAGCGGGCGCGATCCGAAGCTCGTCCTTGTGGAGTCGTTCGCCGCGGACCTCGTCCGCCAGCTCGGGGCGTTCGAGGCGATCGACGCCGACGGGGACGGCCGCGTCTCGGCCGAGGAGCTCAGGGCCGCCGCGTCGAGGGCGAGCTCCGAGACGCCGTCCGAGGTGGTCGTCGGCGAGATGATGAAGGCGCTCGACCGCGACGGCGACAAGCGCGTGACGCGCGGCGAGGTCGACGCGCTGTCCTCCCCGCCGCCCGCGGGCGCGGGGGGGCGCGATCGATCCGAGCCGTGAGGGGATTTCCCTCCATTCTCCTCTTTTCTTGGCGCCATGGGGGTCATCGCGGTTCGCGCTCCTTCCCACTTCCCACTTCCCACTTCCCACTTCCCACTTCCCACTTCCCGCGATCGCGCCAGGGCGATCGGCCGCTCACGGCGCGCTCGGCGTGGCCCACTCGACGAGCTCGATGACGACGCCGTTGGGATCCGTCACCTGGAACAGGCGCTCGCCCCACGGCTCCTCCCGCAGCGGCATGGTGATCTCGACCCCCTCGCTGCGCAGGCGGGCCTCCCCTCATGGCCAAATACGAGCACGAGCTCCAGGCGCTCGACGGGCTAGGGCTCGATGACGTCGAAATGGACGCTGCCCTGACGTTCCTGCTCGGCTTCGTGGAGTCCTGCGCGCGCGCGGCCACGAGCGCGCGCGCCTCGCAGCGCGAGAGCGCGATGAGCGACGAGCAATGGTGGGCCGAGAACGCGCCCCTGCTCGCGAGGGTCTTCGACGCCGCGAAATACCCCACCGCCGCACGCGTCGGCGCCGCCGCAGGCGCGGCCCAACGCGGGGCCTACAGCGCGGCTCACGCGTACACGTTCGGCCTGGAGCGGCTCCTCGACGGGCTCGGCGCCCTCATCGACGCGCGCGCGAAGCACAAGCCGAGGCCGAGCGCCGGAGCGCCGCGGAGGGCGCGGCGATGAGCGTCATTGGTGTCGCTCAGGGGTGAGCCTGCGCCTCTCGCTCACCGCGAGCGGCGCAGGCCGTCCGGCACCGCGCGCACCGCGCTCTGGATGGCGGCCCGGAGAGCGTCGCGCTGGGCGCGCTCGTCGGCCGCCGCGCTGTCCTCGACCCGCGCGCGGCCCTCGACCACGAAGAGGATGTTGCCCGTGTCGAGCTCGCGCACGGCCGCCGACACCACGCAGGCCGCCGTCAGGGTTCGCTCCCCGGTGCGCTTCGTGTCGAGGCGCACCACGGTGGCGGCGACCCCGTAGCGGCGGGTGAGCCGGAGCGGGCTCCAGTCGATCGCCGAGATCTCGGCGGACGCGTCCTGCCTCAGGAGAGGGACCACGTCACCGAGCCGCGTGGCGGCGGGATGCACGCGGCTCCGCGTCTCGGCGAGCGTGACGCCGGCGCGGGCGCGCGGCGCCTCGGCGACGCCGCTCCGCGGGTCCGGACGGGCGTCAGCGGAGAGCGTGAGTAGCGCGACGGCGAGCGCCCAGCGTCCGAGCTGCATCATCGATCCCGACCACCTCGATCGGAGGGGCTATCAGGATGCGCGAGGATGGCCAACAAACCACCCGTCCAGCGCTCGCCGGTGTGCAGAGAGGGTCAGTCGATCCCGGTCTTCCCCGCGATCCAGTAGGCCTTGGCGCGCACCTCCCGCACCCCGGCCGCCCGGAGCACCTCCCGGGCCTGCTGGACCCACGCGCCGCCGCCGCAGGCCACCGCCGTGGCGACGCCCGCCGCGCGCTCGCGGAGCAAAGTGGCGGCCTCCTCGTCGGACCCCGCGAGGTCCACGGAGACGTCGAGCGATCGCGCCGCCGCCTCCGCCGCGGGGACGTTCGTCACCCGGAGGACGGCGTGGGCGCCGAGGCGGCGCGCCGAGGCCGCCACGCCGAGCGAGGTCTCGTCGCCGGTCAGGAGGCCCACGCCTCCCAGACGGAGGGAGCGTTGCGGGCCGACGAACCGCACGACGTCGCCCGGGCGGACGGCCTCCGTCCACCGCGCGCCCGGCGCGCTCCCGTGCGCGTGGAGGAGCAGCGTGGTCCGACCCTCCGCCCAGTCGATCGGGGTGTACGTCCGCACGTCGTTCGAGGGGAGGAGCACCTGGATCTTGTCGCCGGGCTGCCAGCTGCTCGTGCGCAGCCCCTCGCCCTCGAGCACCACGCGCCGGTAGAGCGGGTGGGGCGTGCCCACGGCCTGCACCTTCGCCTCGGTCAGCACCAGCCCGCCGAGGAGCCCGAGCAAGCGACCTTTTCCGGATGCCATGGGGGTCAGCGTAGTCAGGGCGACCGCGCCGCTGCGTGAAAAAGCGTGAAGGCTGCCTGGCGTGTGCCAGGGCAGCAGGGCTGCCGCTCCTACCAGGGTGGTTGCGACGGCCGGCGGCGCAGCCGGCGCGCCGCTGCGAGCCCCGTGGTGCAAGATGGGGAACCCCATGGCATCCATGCTGGCGAGCGCTGGGCGGGGCACGGCGGCGCGCATCGCGCCGTCGCGAAAGCGATGCTGCTCCGGCTCTTGCGGAGCCCCCTGTCAGATCTGACAGCTGGTCGAGCGCTGGCGTCTCCACTAGCCTCTGTCAGATGACCTCATCCTCCCATGGCATGAACCCCGCTCGACGGCGCTCTTACCTGGCTTTCGTTCCCGTGCTCACCCTCGGCCTGGTGGTGGCCTGCGGAGGCGACGACGACGGGTCGGGCGACTCGAGCTCAGGCTCGGGCGGATCGAGCCCGAGCCTCTCGGCGCTCGAAGAGCGCCTCGCCGCCTGTCCCGACCTCTCCCTGACGAGCGATCCCAGCGCGAGCGCCTGCCTGGTCGGCACCTACGAGGGGACCACGCCTTCGGGCGAGGCCTGCAGCCTCGAGCTCGGCGAGGCCGGCGCCTACGAGTTCACGAGCCCCTCGCTTTCTGTCTCGCACACCGCTCCCGACGACACGATCTTCGTCTTCGATCACACGTCGATCGGCGGCTTCGAGCAGCTCGCGTGGAAGGTGTCCGATCCGATCTCGATCGAGACCTGGTACGAGCTGGACTTCACGGCTCGCTTTGGCACCGGAGCGGACGAGGCAACCTCGAAGATCCAGATCGAGGTCACGGAGTATGGCGAGGACACGACCACGAGCGTCGTCTGCGTGGTCGACCTGTGACGGCTCCCTCCGGCGGCAAGGACACGGACGCCGAGAGGACGCCTCAGGCGAACGTGCCCGCGTGATCGCGCCGAGTGCCGTCCACGGGACCCGGATCGAACGCGAACGGCGGGTACTGGTCGACCAGCGACGCATGATGGGCGAGGAGCCGCGCCTGCCACCGGAGCACGCCGCACTGGAAATCGTAGATGGCCGTCGGGACGCGCTCGGTGAAGAGGACCGCGACCGCCGAGACGAGCCACGCCAGATAGGCGACGCAGGAGAGCAGCGCGAGGACGATGGCCGAGGGGAGGCTCGTGAAGAGGCGCAGGAGCGCGCCCTTCGCTGTCGGCGCGCCGGTCGGATCGATGTCGAGGCGCGCGGTCTCGGCGGGGCGATCGAGCGGGAGCCTGTCGGTGAGCAGGAAGAGATAAGCGAACGCGGCCTGTAGCCACACGAGCGCGCGCGTCAGCCTCGGGCCGTCCTCGGCCAGGAACCGGGCCGATCCCTTCTGAGCCACCAGCGCGGCCGCCACGGCGGGCAGGGCCAAATAGACAAGCATCATGACGAACCCCACCGTGACGCCGGCAATCGAGAGCGCCGCGAGCAGGAGGACACGCGCGAGGAGCTGGACGCGATCGACTTTCCAGGGGCGCGTGACGGTGAAGGTGACAGGATACGATGTCATCTCGAGATCTCCCAGGTTCATGGCGCTTCACGCGCGCGCCGGGTAACTCCCCGCGATCTTCTTGGTGAATCGATGGAGCCGGTGGACGAAGCCCGCGTTCGGGAGGAACATCAGCGGGCACTCGCCCGCGACCACGCGGATCCCGAGCTCCTGACAGGCTTGCACGGCAGGCGCGCTCACTGCACCCTGACCGACCCCCCGGTGCAGCCACACGCGCTCGATGCCGGCAGCGGCGCACGCCCGCACGATCTGCTCGGTGACCTGGGACGGGGTCATCACGATCGCCCCCTCGACCGGGGGATCGATCGCGCCGACCTCGGCGTACGCTGCGCGGCCTTCGATCACGCCGCCCCCCGGGTTCACCGGAACGACGTCGTAACCCCGATCGATGAGCTCCCGCATCACCATCCGGCTGAAGTCCTTGTCGTCATGCGATGCGCCCACCAGGGCCACCCGCCGGTGGGAGAGGAATTCATTGACGTCTTCCATCCTGTTCCGCATTGGGGCCTCCCGCGCTCCGCTCGTGCGCTCGTCACGACCGATGATCGACGACGATCGACGATGATCGACGATTGCACGGCTCGTGCCGGCCGACGCAGGCGCGGCGCAGGCCGGAGAGCCTGTCCTCTGCGGCGCAACACGTGCGCCTGCGGTGCAGGTCGTGCTGAGCCGCGCCGCGTGCCGCTGCCTCGAAGTCCCGGACAGCGGGGAGCGCTGCGACGGTCCCCCCTCCGGCGTCCGTGGTTCGCGCGCGCGTCGAAGAGCGCGACCCTCCGTCCGCCGAAGGTCCACGAGTGGAGCAGAATCAGCTCGACGTCTGTGGGGACGACCGAGTTACGGCGCGCTGCCGCGAGCCCCGTGGTGTAAGATGGGGATCCCCATGGCATCGAGGTTTGCGAGCGCCGGGCGGGTTACCGCGGCGCGGGTCGCGCCGTCGCGGGGGTTGACCCTGGACGTCATCTGCGCCGGTGAGGCACTCTGGGATCTCGCGGCTCCGGGCGGGGCCTCGCTGCGGTTCCGTCCGGGCGGCGGCGCGGTGAACGCCGCGGTCGCGCTCGCGCGGAGCGGGCTCCGCGTCGGGCTCGCGGCGGCGCTCGGCGACGACGCCCCGGGCCGGGCGCTCCTGGCGAGGGTCGCGGCGGCCGGCGTCGACGTCGCGGGTGTGGCGCTGATCCCGACCCGCCAGGGGCTCATCGTGCTGGAGGACACCGGCGGGGCGCGGCACATGGTCGCCCACCGCGCAGAGGACGATCTGCCCCTCTCGGTGCCCGAGGGGTGGGCGGCGCCGGTGCTGCTGCTCTCGGGGATCTCTCCGGCGCTCGCGCCGATCGCCGCGCTCTGCCGGGCCGCGCGGGCCGCGCGCCGCACGGGCACCGTCGTCGTCGTCGATCTCAACGCGCGGTGGCGCCTCTGGGCCGGGCGCGATCCGCGCGTGCTCCACGCCCTGCTCCGCGAGGCCGACGTGGTGCGGTGCAGCGCGGCGGACCTCGCCGGGCTCGGCCTCGACGACGCCCAGGTGCGCGCCGCCATGCGGCCGAGCGCGACCCTGGTGCTCACCCAGGGCGCAGGCGCAGCGCGCGCCGCCGGCCCCTTCGGCGAGATCGCGCTCGCCCCGCCCGTCGTGGCCGAGACCCGCGCGGCCGGCGCGGGCGACGCGTTCACCGCCGCGATCTGCGCCGAGATCGCCCGCGCCGGCGACCACGGCCCGGAGCGCCCCGACCTCTGGACCCGCGCGATCCAGCGCGGTCACGCCGCGGCGAGCGCGAAGGTCGGCCGGCGTTGAGGCCGGGCTCCCCCGGCGTAGAGCCCGGTCACGGTCCCTTCGGCCCGCGCACCAGCGCCCCCGTCGCGGGCCCGCCGTCCCACGCGAGGCTGAAGTAGACGTTGGTCCCGTCCACGGCGACGCCCCACGGGTAGCTCAGGTTGCGCGCGTGCGTCGCGAGATCGCTCCCGTCGAGCCGCGCGCTCTGCACCTGGCCGTCGGCCTCCCGCGCGGTCGTCCAGAAGACGCGCGCGTCGTCGAACGCGAGCTGCGCGGGGATCTGCGGCAGATCCGGGACGACCCTGCGAAGCGGGCTCCCGGGCGAGAACGTGGCGATCCCGCGCCCCTCGATGAGCCACAGCGCGCCGCCGCGCGCCACGAGCGCGCGCGGGGCGACCAGCGTCTCGTGCAGCCTCTCCGGCGCGCTCGGCGGCGCCGCGTCGCGCGCCACCCGGTAGATCGCGCCGTCGGCCGCGCCGGTGCCCCGCGCGGTCACGTACACATGGCCGGCGTCGAGCGCCACCCCGCTGGCGGCGCCCGGGATGGCCGCGAGCATCACCTTCGCCGCGCCGGGCTCGGCGCCGAGCGGCAGCGTGAACAGCCCGCCGTCCTCGAACGCCGGCGGCGTCCCGGCCTCGACCCAGTAGAGCGCGCCCTGGTCGACAGCGAGCGCCGTGACGCCGCGGGCGTCGGGCGCGAGCTCGGTCACCTCGCCGCCGGCCTTCGGGACGGCCGCGAGGCCGCGCGCGTGCGCGAAGTACACAGCGGCCTCGCCGAGCGCGAGCGGGCCCGGGAGCTCCTGCTCCGGCGCGAGCACCGCCGGCGTCCCGCCGCCCGGATCGAGGCGCATGACGCTCCCGTCCGGCGCGTCGCCCGAGCCCTGGTTCGTCCAGTAGAGCCCGGTCGCGTCCATCCCGAGGAACGTGGGCAGCCGGAGCTCGCCGGCGAGCACGGCGGCGTCGCAGGTGCCGTTCCAGCAAGCGTCGGCGCAGGTCACGCCGCAGGCGCCGCAATGGCGCGGATCCTCCGCGACGAGGACCTCGCAGCCGTTGCCGCCGTCGCCGTCGCAGTCGGCTCGTCCGGCGTCGCACGCGAGGGTGCAGGCGCCCGCCGCGCAGAGCGTCGTCGCGCCGTCGCCGCCCGCGCAGCGCGCGCCGCACGCGCCGCAGCTCTCGACGCTCGTCAGCAGGGCGGCCTCGCAGCCGTTGTCGCTGTCGCCGTCGCAATCGGCGAAGCCTTCCGGGCAGAGATCCTCGCGCGGCGCCGTGGGCCCGGGCGGCGCGGCGCTCGGCGGTGAAGAGCAGGCGGCGAGCAGGAGCGCGCCGAGACCGAACAGTGCGTGACAGGGGTTCGAAGGCATCGGCGTCTCCTCAGAGGTTCGGGTGGACGACAGGCAGGAACGCCACGCACATCTCGTCGAGCGTCGACTCGCCGAGGACGATGTCCTGCGGCGCGGGCAGGCGCTCCTCGATGAGCTGCGCCGCGAGCGCCGGGTTCTCCGTTGTGTTGTCGTACGTGCAGCGCAGCTCGATCGTGTCGCCCGACCGCAGCGTGGGCAGCTCGTCGATCGGCGCGTCGTAGCTGTAGAGCCGCTGCCAGTTGTAGTCCCACGCCGGCGTCTGGACGAGGCACGCGCGGTTGGCCTCGCCGCCCCGCGGCTCGGCGCGGATCTGGTCGACCTTGAGGTCGACGCCGGCCCGGTGCATGTGGACGCCGGCGCCGTAGATCGAGATCTCGGGGATCGGGAAGTCGATGACGTACCGCATCCGCTCGACGTGCCCCCGGGCGCCGGCCGGGATCCGGAACTCGACGCTCCCGCGATCGCCCGGCCCGGGCAGGAGCCCGGTGCCGTCCCGGAACGGCGCCTCCGCGTTGCCGAGCGCGAGGTTCGAGAGCGCGCGGCTCGGCTTCTCGTCCGCGAGGCGGAGCGCGACCCGGGTCGCGTCGGGCGAGGGCGCCTCGCCCGGCTTCGGGTGGTAGTGGACCTGCATCACGAGCAGCGCGTTCGCTGGCACCGAGATGCCGATGTCCGGCGGCAGCTCGAACGCCTGCGTGCCGGGCGCCCAGGCGCCGAGCAGCGACGTCTCGGAGAGGCGCGCGTCGCCGAAGCACTCGTAGCTGCCGCTCTCGCCGCCGAGCGCCTCGCCCTCGCGTTTCGCGTCGATGAAGAGCAGCGCGTGGTGCACCACGGCGCGGTTGCCCGGCAGCACGTCGTAGCCCTGGACCCACGCCTGCTCCGTGAGCCCCGGATCGAGGACGAAGCAGCGGAAGCTGTCGGAGCCCTCCGCCGCGGCGAAGGGGGCCTTGGGCGAGAGCTCGAGGTCCGTGCGCGACAGGCCCGCCGCGACGGGGGTGGTGGGGGCCGGGGCGTCCGCGGGATCACCCTCGGGGGCGCCGGCGTCGCTCCAGGCGCGGAGCAGGGCGATCTCGTCGAGGGAGAGGTGCAGGTCCCCCCGGAACGGGCGAGGGGGCGCGCACTCGTCGGTCGGCAGGGCGCCCCACGGCGGCATCCGCCGCGCCTCGGTCTCGTCGGCGATGACCGGCGCGAGCGCCTTCGCGCTCTCGTAGGAGGCCAGGCTCACCGGCGCGGTGCCGCCCTGCGCGTGGCAGCCGAGGCAGCTCTTCTGGAGCAGCGGCTCGATGTCCCTGTGGAATGTCGGGGTGCTCGCGCCCGGCGCCGCCTCGGCAGAACAACCGAGGAGGAGCGCCGTGGCGGAGGGCAAAACGAAGTGGATGAGAAGACGCATGCGGGGCGCCCAAGCAGCGGGCGTGCCCGAGAGGATTGGCCGCAATCGGCGGGCGGCGCGCGAGGGCGCGTGTCCGCGTCCGGACAGGTGTCCGCGGGGGCGGCGGACAGGTGTCGTGCGCCCGAGGTCCGGCGCCGGTTTCTTGCGGGGGACGAGCGAGGGATTCCGTCCTTCATCCGTCGACGTGGACGCCGCGCCGCTCCTCGGGGAGATGACATGACGTGCTGGAACTTCAACGAGGAGCGCCGAGATGATCACCCTCTATCAGGCCCCCGCCGCGTGGGGCATCCCGAACATCAGCCCCTTCTGCGTCAAGCTCGAGACCTGGCTGCGCATGGCCGGCCTCCCCTACGAGGTGCGCTCCGCCGACCCGCGCCGCGCGCCGAAGGGCAAGATCCCGTATGCCGACATCGACGGCTGTACCATGGGCGACTCGCAGCTCATCATCGAGCAGCTGGAGCGCGCCCACGGCGACAAGCTCGACGCCCACCTCACCGCGGAGGCGCGCGCTCGAGGCCATGTGATCCGGCGCATGCTCGAAGAGGCGTTCTACTGGATGGTGGTGTTCGTCCGCTGGAAACAGGGAGTCTTTGAAGAGCTCCCCGTCTCCCTGCCTCCCCGTGAATTCTCCCCGCTTCTGCGCCTGGTTCGTATCAGGCGCCTTTGCGCGCGAGCCGATGGACCGCCGCCACGAGCTCGCCCGGCTGGACCGGCTTGGCGAGGTGGAGCTCGAACCCGGCGTCCCGGGCCTGAACGATGTCCTCGCGCCGGGCGAAGGCGGTGAGCGCCAGCGCCGGCACGGAGCCACCGAGGTCCGGAGCGCGGGATCGGAGCTCGCGAAGGAGGGCGTAGCCGTCCTGCTCCGGCATGGCGATGTCGCTGACGAGCACGTCGGGCCGAGCGCGACTCATCATCTCCAGCGCGGCCGAGGCCGAGCCGGTCTCGTCCGCCTGGGCGCCTGCCTCGCGCAGCACCATGGTGACGAGCTCCCGCGCGTCCGGCTCGTCGTCGACGACGAGCACGCGCAGCCCGTCGAGCCGGGGGATCGTCCCGGCCGAGGGATGCTCGATCTCGGACGAGACCTCGGAGCTCTCTCTCTCCGCCAGGGCCACGGCCCGCACCGGCAAGCGCACGCTGAAGGACGCCCCTTTCCCCTCGCCGTCGCTCCGCGCGCGGACGGTGCCGCCATGGAGCTCGACGAGGTATTTGACGATCGCCAGCCCGAGACCGAGTCCGCCGTGCTGCCGTGTGGTGGCCGCCTCTGCCTGGCGGAACCGCTCGAACACGTGCGGAAGAAAGGTGGGCGAAATGCCTTTCCCGCTATCCGTCACCGTCACCTCGACGCCGCCCGGATGGAGCGCCGTCTGGAGTCCGACCTGCCCGCCGCCCGGCGTGAACTTCACGGCGTTGACCAGCAGATTCGTGACCACCTGCTGGAGGCGATCGGGATCACAGACGATCTCCCCGACACCGGGATCGAGCCTGACCTCGAGGCCGATGGCCTTCGCGTCGGCGGCCGGCCGGATGGCGTCGACCGCGGCGCGGACGAGCTCGTTCACGCTCGCGTTCCTGGCGTAGAGGCGGATCTTCCCGGTCACGATGCGCGAGCTCTCGAGGATCTCCTCGATGAGCCTGGCCTGCGCCTCGGCGTTGCGTTCGATGACCTCCATCGCCTTGGGCGCGAGCTCCGGCCGCGAACGCTGCATGCGCGCCCACCCGAGGATCGCGGTCAGGGGCGTGCGGAGCTCGTGGGAGACGATCGCGAGGAACTCGTCCTTCAGCCGGCTGGTCTCCTCGGCCTCCGCCAGGACCTCGGCCCGCTGCTGCTCGAGGCGCTTCTGATCGTCGACATCGGTGCAGGTGCCGAACCAGCGGAGGATGCGCCCTGCGTCGTCACGCATCGGCAGCGCGCGGCCCAGGAACCAGCGGTATACGCCGTCGGCGCGCCGGAAGCGGTACTCGATCTGGTAGTCTTCCCCCGTCTCGAGGGAGCGAATCCACCGCTCCCAGGCGCGTTGCTGATCGTCCGGGTGCAGCTGGTCGTTCCAGCCGGCGCCGCGCGTGGCGTCGGGCGTCTCGCCGGTGTAGTCGTACCAGCGGCGGTTGTAGAAATCGTGATAACCGTCGGGCCGCGTCGACCAGACGAGCTGCGGCATCATGTCGAGGATGCGGCGAAGGCTGCGCTCGACCTCCGGGATGTCGTGGGTCTCCGAGGTCAGCGCTGGAGCGGCCGGCACCGGGGCGGCGCGCTCCTCGACGAACAGGATCCCGACGAACGCCACGGCGCCTGAAGCGTCGCGGATCGGGAAATAGTGCCCGGTGAACGGCGCGCCGCTGATCGAGCCGAGCGGTACGGCGCGCGAGACGCCGTCGAGCGCCGCGCGAAGCGCCGAGGAGTGCCCGCCCCGCAGCGCGGACGCGATCTCGTGGCGGTCGTCGGCGCTCGGGCCGAACCTCGCTCGATACGCCGGGTTCTCGTGGATCGCGACACCAGCCGGGCTCAGCACGAGGACGGGGAGGGGGAGCCCTCCGATGACGTCGTCGAGCCACAGCTGCTCTTGCTGCTGCTTCATCCGCGACGACACCCTATAGCGCACCGGCGCGATCGGCGCTGTCGGCGCGTCGCGACCGCGAGGCGGGCGAGCGGCTTCGAAAGCAGGCGAGCGTGCCGGGGCGATTCGAACGCAACCGCCTCGCAAGTTCAGCCAGTCCTGGCCTGTCCGTCGTACCTGGGCATCACGCCCGTGTCCTTGAGCCGCATCCGCGCGCGGCGCGCGCAGCGCCGGCGCGCGTGACGTGGACTCGACGCGCCAGCGTCAGCCATCGACGGCCGCCTGCGTGTCGCCCTCGATCTCGCGCTTCAGGGCGCGATCCAGCACGAACGTCCCGAAGGGGACGAGCGACGCGACGAGCGCCGCGAGGGAGCGGCGATGCGGCCAGTCGCGCTCGCTGGCCACGCGAATCAGCGCGCCGACGAACAGCAGGAAGAGGAGCCCGTGGGCGCTGCCGACGATCCGCACGGCGATCGGCAGATCAAAGAGGTACTTGAGCGGCATCGCGACGCCGAGGAGGACCAGGAAGGACAGCCCTTCCAGCAAGCCGACGAGGCGCAGGGCGCGGAGCGCGCTCATCGTTCGACACCAGACCAGGTGGGGGGAAAGACCATCATCAGCAGCACCACGAAGAGATGGGTAAAGGTCGTTACGAACGCGCCGACCGTCCGTCGATCGCGCGCGGCGCTGTGGACGAGGGCGAGCTGCGAAGCCAGCGACGGGTGATCGCCGCAGCGATCCCGAGCTCTGTCATGGGGAGTTGTCGCAGCGCGGTCAAGAGGTATCCCGCGATCCACGTGACGACCAGCCCCCGGGAGGCCGCGGCGTGGGCGGCGCGCTCACGATCGACGAGGGATGCGGCGACGAACGCTGGCATGATCCTGCGGGCCATCGCGGCTGCGCGCCCGGCGCGCCTCAGCGCGCTCTGTTGCTCCTCTCGGCGGCGATCTTCCGCATCCGCTGATCGTACGGGTCGAGGACGCTCAATATGCGCTGCGTCAGCTCGGGTCCCGCAGCTTCGGGCACCCCGGCGTTGAAGGGCGGGGCGGGGTCGTATTCCAGCATGAGCTGCGTCAGCTTCGCGGCATCGTCTCCGCGCAGCAGCGCCAGCAGCGTCAGCCCGAAATCGATGCCTGCGGTCACCCCGCCGCCCGAGATCCGGCTGCGATCGACCACGACGCGCGCCCGGACACACTCCACGCCGAACGCCTCCAGGATGTGGCGCGTGGACCAGTGTGTCGTGGCCTTGTATCCTTGCAGCAAACCTGCCGCGGCCAGGATGAGCGACCCTGTGCACACGGAGGTCACGTACCTGGAGCGGGCGCCCCGATCCCTCAGGAACCGAAGGACCTCCTGATCCACCATGGCGTCGGGGGTGCCCATGCCGCCCGGCACGAACAGGATGTCCAGGTCGTCCGGACAGTCGCTGAAGGTCGCCGTCGGCTGGATAGGAACCCCCGAGTCGGACATGACCAGGTCGCGCGTCTTCCAGAGCAGATACGTCGTCGCGTGAGCGGTCAGCACGCTTTGCGGGCCGATCAGATCCAGCGCCGTGAGGCCCGGGTAGAGCACCATGCCGACCCGGAGCGGCGGCTGAGGATCTGGCAGCTTGATGTCATAGGTGTCCGTCATCGTTCGTCCCTGAACCCTTTCGTTTCGTTTCGTCATCTGCCGATGATCGCCTCGATGGCGGGGCTTCGTCTCGACGCGGCCCCGGGCCTGGCGCTCCCGAGCGCGGCTGAGCGCGCTTCGCAGGCCTGACTTTGAGCGGCGCCGGCCGCGGCGGAAAGGACATCGTCCCCTGCTTTCAGGACACGCAGGCGCAGGGCCCCGCGCGCCTCGTCGCGCGAAGGATCCGGCGAGCGACGACGGCGCTCGGCCGAGCGCCCGGCGTCCGCTCACGCTCGACCGAAGCGCCTCCGGTAGTCCTCCGGCGTGACCTGCAGGGTGCGCTGGAACGCGCGCCGCATCCGCTCGTCCGTGCCGAAGCCGCAGTCGCGCGCGAGCTGCTTCATCGAGGCTCGGCCTCCCTCGAGGCAGGAGCGCGCCTGCTCCAGCCTGGCCGACTCGACGAACTTCGCGGGGGTCATCCGCATGGCCCGGGTGAACGTCCGCGCGAAGTTGCGCGGGCTCATCCCGGCCCTCTCCGCCAGCGCCTCGACGCGCAGGTCGGCGTCGAGGTGCCGGAGCACCCAGTCGATCACGCCCTGAAGCGGGCCCGCGGCGACCGTCTGCGCGAGGAGCGGGCGGCTGAACTGGGACTGTCCACCCGGGCGCTTGAGGAACACCACGAGCCCCCGCGCCACCTGGAGCGCCATGTCGTATCCGAGATCCTCCTCCACCATCGAGAGCGCGAGGTCGATGCCCGCTGTCATGCCCGCCGACGTGTAGATCTTCCCGGACCGCACGAAGATGGCGTCGGGGTCGACCTCGACGCCGGGAAACTCGCGCGCGAGCGCTGCCGCGGAATGCCAGTGGGTGGCCGCCCGGCGCCCCGCGAGCAGCCCCGCGGCGGCGAGGAGGAAGGCGCCGGTGCAGACGGCGCCCATGCGCCGCACCTCGGGCGTCGTCGCGCGCAGCCAGGCGAGCAGCCGGGCATCCCGCGTCGCTTCACGGGTCTCGCCCCCGGCGACAAGCACCGTATCGATGCCGGGCGCCAGATCCGCGAGCGCCTTGTGGGCGACGATCTGCACCCCCGACAGCGTCCGGATCACGCCGCCGTTCACGGCCGCGATCTCGACCGCATAGGCGGGGGGAGCGCCGGGCACCTTCGCTCTCGCGATCTCCGAGGCCAGGGCGAATACGTCGGTGGGCCCCACCACGTCGATGGCGCTCGCGCCGTCGTAGGCCACGGCCACGACCCTGCGCGTCGGTCCATGGCGATGCGCGCGCGGCGCGGCAGAGGGAGCGGATTTCGATGCAGACAGCCGCTTCACGCGACGACGGTAGCTGGCTGGCCGGTGGCCGTGAAGATAAAGTACCTGCATTTCCTGCCAAAGAGACCGACATGATACGGATGACGAACGTCACCAAGGTCTACCGGCGCGGCCTGTTCGAGACCCACGCGCTCGCCGGGTTCACGCTGCACGTCGCGCGCGGCGAGTTCCTCGCCGTGATGGGCCCCTCCGGCTCCGGAAAGACGACGTTCCTCAATGTCGCCGGGTTGCTCGATCCCTTCGACGAGGGCGAGTACCTGCTCGACGGGGAGCCGATGCAGGGCCTCTCGGATGCCCCTGCGAGCGCGATCCGGAACCGGAAGATCGGCTTCGTGTTCCAGAGCTTCCAGCTCATCGCCGACCTCGACGTGCTCGACAACGTGGACGTGCCGCTGCGGGTCCGCGGCATGGGCGCGCGCGCAAGGCGCGAGCGCGCCTTGCGCGCGCTCGAGGACGTCGGCCTGAGCGCGCGGCTCCACCACCGGCCCAGCGAGCTCTCGGGCGGCCAGCAGCAGCGCGTCGCGATCGCGCGCGCGCTGGTCGGTGAGCCCTCGCTCCTCCTGGCCGACGAGCCCACCGGCAACCTCGACTCCCGCTCGGCGCGGCAGATCCTCGATCTGCTCGAGCGCATCCACGCCGGCGGCACGACGATCGTCATGACCACGCACGACCCCGAGCTGGCGGCGCGGGCGCGCCGCAAGGTGCACGTGCTCGACGGCAAGCTCATCGATCCGTGGGCGCCCTCGGACCCCGGCGCGCGCGCGGAGGCGCCGGCGACGGCGGCGAGCCGCGAATGACGTTTGGCCACGCGCTCTGGCTGGCCCGGAGGAGCCTCGGGCGGCAGCCGGGCCATACCGCGATCCTGCTGCTGGCGTTCACGCTCGGCCTCGCGGTGTGGACGACGGCGCGCGCGGTCCTCCACGAGCGCACGTCCGACCCGCTGGCGTCCGCGCGCGATGTCTACCTCGTCTCCGTCCCGCACGAGGGCGGCGCGCCTGTGGCGCCTGGCGCGATCCATCCCCCGAGCCTGCGCGACCGCATCCTCCTCGGAAGCCCCCATCCCTCGCGCAAGACCGACCTCTTCGCGGCCATGGCCGCCGGCAGCGCCGACGGAGGTCCGCTCGTTCCGGTCGTGGTGGCATTCTGTACCCACGATCTGTTCGGGATGTTCGGGATTCCGGTCCGGAGCGGCGCGCTCTGGTCGCTGGCGGAGGGCGCCGGGGAGGATCGCCCGGTCGTGCTCACCGAGGCGGCCGAGCGCACGCTGTTCGGTGGGGCGAGCGGCCTCGGGCGCACGCTGCGCCTGTTCGGAGAGTCTTTCCGGGTCGCGGGCGTCGTCGCCATCCCGGCCCCTCCCGGAGCGCGAGCCTCGCTTCATCCCATCGTCTTCGCGCCGAGCGCCGTGGGCATCGCGCTCGGCGTCCGGCCGCCGCTGATCCACGAGCGCGAGGACCCGAGCGGGGGCTTCGACGCGCTCGCGGCCTCCGACAACGGCTGGCTGGAGCTCCTGGTGGAGCTCCCCGACGAGGCCCGTCGGGCCGCGTTCCAGGCCGAGCTCGACGCCCACGTGGCCCGCGAGCGCGCCCGTGGCCGGCGCGTCCTCGAGGCCGACCTCGTGCCGCGCGAGCAAGTGCACGCGCTCCGCGTGGACGATCCGGGCACGACGCTCTTCGCCTTGCTCGCCGACGTGCTCCTCGGGGCCTGCACCCTCAACGCCGCGCGGCTCCTCGAGGGGAAATTCCGCGCAAAGCGCGCCGAGATCGCCATCTACCGCGCGTTCGGGGCGAGCTCCCGCGCTGTCTTCCTCGAGCTCCTGCTCGAGGCGATGCTCGTGGCCGTCGGCAGCGCCGCGCTCGCCCTCGGCGTCGCCGTGGCCGCGCTCGCCCTCGTCAACCGCGTCATCCACCTCCGGCCGATCGACTACCACCTGGACGCGCCGACCTCGGCCGCGACGGTCGCTGCCGCGCTCGTCCTGGGCCTCCTCGCCGGGGGGTACCCGGCGTGGCGCGCGGCGAGGCAACCCCCGGCCGAAGGGCTCCGGCGCTCGTGATCGGCCCCATCGTCAGGGCGCTCGCCCGCCAGAAGATCCCCGCGCTCCTGATGGTGCTCGAGACCGCCTTCGGCTTCGCTGTCGCCGTGCACGCCTCGGGGCTCGCCCTCCACTACGCCCGCGCCGCCGCCGCGCCGCGCGGCATCGACACGCGGTCGCTGCTCCTCGCCATGACGGAGCGCGACGGACCGAGCTTCGCGTCCCGCGGCGAGCGCGAGGCCGCGGTCCGCCGCGACACCGAGGCCCTCTCGCGTGTCGTCGGCGTCCGCGGCGCCGCGGAGGCGAGCTCGGCGCCGTTCAACATCACCCACCGGGAGCTCGTCGAGACGACCTCCCCGGGCGGTCCGAGCGCGATCGCGTGGATGCTGGACGACCGCGGCGGCGTCGCGGCCGTCCTCGGCCTGGCTCCGCTCGAAGGGCGCCTGATCGCCCCCGGGGACGCCGCGGACGCGGCGGCGACGCCCGCCGTCGTCACGCAGGCGCTCGCGGCGCGCCTCTTCCCGGACGGCCGCGCCATCGGGCAGATCGTGCGCCGGAGCGCCCGGCAGAAGCCGCTCGCCATCGTCGGCGTCGTTTCGCCGTTCCGCGCCGCCCTGGGGCCCGACGCCGACAGCGTGCTCTTCGCGGCCGAGGGGCCGCCGCTCGGCCGCACGCTCTCTTACCTGATCCGGGTCGAATCGGACGGTGAGGACGGCGACGACCGCGCCGGCGCGCGGGTGCGCGAGGCTCTCGAGCGCGCCGATCCGCGCCGCGTCGTGCTCGTGCGCGCGCTCGACGAGGGCGTCGTCCTCGACACCCACACGAACCGCGGCGCCGGCGCCCTCGCCCTCACGCTGATCGGGATGATGCTCGTCGTCGTCTTCCTGGGGCGCATCGGGATGGCGTCGCTGCTCGTGTCAGAGCGCCGCCAGGCCCTCGGCATCCGCCGCGCCCTGGGCGCGACCCGCGCCGACGTGGAGCGCCTCATCCTCGTGGAGAACGCGCTGCTCACGACCGCTGGCCTCGCCGCGGGTGCCGCCGCCCTCGCCGGGCTCCGGGCCGCGGCGCGCGCGGCCGTCCCCGAGCTCGACCTGCCGCTGGATCTGCGCGCGGCCGCCCTGGTCGCCGTGGCCGTGTGGTTCGCCGGCATGGCGGCGGCGCTCCTGCCCGCGCTCCGCGCGAGCGCCGTCTCCCCCGCCGAGGCGTCGCGATCATGAGGCCGATCCGCGCGCCGCTCCGGGTACGCCACGCCGCGGTGGTGTTCCTGAGCTCCGCCGCCGCCTGCGCCGGGAGCCTGGCCGCGGCGCAGGCGCAGGCGTCCCTGCCCGTGTCCGCTCTTGCGGGGCTCGGGCTCGCCCTGGTCGCCGGCGCGCTCGCCTCCCGCGCGCTGCTCGGGCGCGCGGTCGGCCTGCTCCGCGCGGTGACCGATGGCCTCTCGAGCTTCGCCGAGTCCGACTACACGCAGCGCGTCCGGCACGACCGCCGGGACGAGCTCGGGGATCTCGTCGAGCGCCACAACCGCCTCGGCGACGCCCTGCGGGCGCAGCGCGACGACCTCTACCAGAAGGAGCTCCTGCTCGAGACGGCGCTCGACGCCACGCCCGTCGCGATGGTGCTCCACGACGAGGCGGGCCGGATCGTGTACGGCAACGGCGCCGCGCGCGCCCTCTTCGCCGCGGGCGAGCGCGTCGGCCAGAGGACGCTCTCCGCGCTGCTCGCGGGGGAGCCCGAGGAGCTCCGCGCCGCGATGGTCGCCGGGCGGGACGCCCTCGTGTCCGTCGAGCGCCGGGGCGAGATCGAGACGCTGTACGTCGCCCGCCGCGCGTTCCGCCTGAACACCCAGGCGCACGTCCTCGTCTCGGTCCGGTCGCTCACGCGCGAGATCTCGCGCCGGGAGGCGGAGCTCCACAGGAACGCGATCCGGTTGATCAGCCACGAGCTCAACAACTCCCTCGCGCCGATCTCCTCGCTCCTCCACTCGGGCCGCCTCCTGCTCGATCGCCCGGAGCAGCGGGAGCGCCTCGGCGTGGTCTTCGACACCATCGAGGAGCGGAGCGCGCACCTCGCCCGCTTCCTCGCCGCGTACGCCGAGCTCGCGCGCCTCCCGCCGCCCGCCCCCGAGCGGGTCCCGTGGCGCCCCTTCCTCGAGCGGCTGCGCGGGCTCGCGCCCTTCACGCTGGGCGACGCGCCGGACGAGCCAGGCTTCTTCGATCCAGCGCAGATCCAGCAGCTCCTCCTGAACCTGCTCAAGAACGCGGTCGAGGCCGGGAGCCCGCCCGGCCAGATCGAGGTCTCGGTGCGGCGCCTCTCGACGGGCGAGCTCGCGCTCACGGTGGCCGACCGCGGCCACGGGCTGCCGGACGACGCCCCGGGCAAGGCGCTCCTGCCCTTCTACTCGACGAAGCAGCAGGGCCGCGGGCTCGGCCTCGCGCTCTGCCGCGAGATCGCGACCGCGCACGGCGGCGCGCTCGCGCTGCGGCGCCGCGAGGGGGGCGGGGCCGAGGCGGAGTGCCGCCTGCCGCCGCCGCCGGACGAGCGCGCTACTTGAGCTTCCGCTCGATCTGGATCCCGAGCCGGTCCATGCGCCGGTAGAGCCCCTGCCGGCTCAGGCCGAGCGACGCCGCGGCCTTGGCGACGACGCCCCGCGCCTCGACGAGCGCGCGCTCGATCTCGAGGCGCTCGGAGGAGGTCGCGGAAGGCGCGGACGACCCGGCGTGCGCCGCGGGCGCGGCGCCGGTCGCGATGGGCGCCGGCGGCGCGCGCGCGACCGCGTCGAGCCCCAGGTCGTGCGGCTCGATCGTCTCGCCCTTGCGCACCAGCGCCGCGCGCGTGAGCCGGTTCTCGAGCTCGCGGACGTTGCCCGGCCAGTCGTGCTCGGCGAGCGCGTGGCGCGCGCGCGGGCCGAGCGTCACCCGCTCGCCGCCCGCCGCGCGCGCGGCGAGGCGATCGAGCAGGTGGCTCGCGATCGGCACGATGTCCTCGGGGCGATCGCGCAGCGCGGGGATCGTCAACTCGATGACGTTGAGCCTGAAGTACAGGTCTTCGCGGAAGGATCCCTCGGCGATCGCCCGCGGGAGATCGCGGTTGGTCGCGCTCAGCACGCGCACGTCGGCCTTGCGGGTGACGCTGCTCCCGAGCCGCTGGTACTCGCCGGTCTGGAGGACGCGCAGCAGCTTCTTCTGGCCGTTCAGCGACAGCGTGCCGATCTCGTCGAGGAAGAGGGTGCCGCCGTCGGCCTCCTCGAAGCGGCCGGCGCGGAGGCGGGTCGCGCCGGTGAACGCGCCTGGCTCCGCGCCGAACAGCTCCGCCTCGACGAGCTCGTCGGGGAGGGCCCCGGCGTTCACCTTGACGAACGGCCGGCCCCGCCGCCGCGAGTTGGCCTGGACGATGGCGGCGAGGAGCTCCTTCCCGGTCCCGTTCGGCCCGGTGATGAGGACGGGCACGTCGGCGGGCGCGACCTTGACGGCGAGGCTCACGACCTCGTGCATCGCGTCGCTCGCGTACACGAGCCCGGCCAGGTCGTGGCGCTCGGCGAGCCGGTGCCGCGCGCGCCCGCGCTGGGCCAGGAGGCGCGCGTTCTCCTGCTCGAGCGCCCGCAGCCGCGCGAGGTTGCCCACGGTGGCGACGAGCTTCTGGTCGTCCCACGGCTTGGGCACGTAGTCGCTCGCCCCGGCCTTGATCAGCTCGACCGCGCCCGCGATCGACGTGAACGCGGTCATGGCCACGACGGGCAGCTCGGGGTCGACGGCCTTGATCCGGCGGAGCAGCTCCATCCCCTCTTCGCCCGAGGTGGCGCTCTGCCGGAAGTTCATGTCCTGGACCACGGCGCCGAGCTCGTCGCCGAGCACCGCCGCCATCGCCTCGTCGGGCGTGGCGGCGACGCGGACCTCGTGCCCGTGCAGCTCGAACAGCGTCGTCAGCGCGACGCAGACGGCGGGCTGATCGTCGATGACGAGGATCTTCGGCACCCGGCGAGACTAGCGTGTTCGCCCCCGGGGGCCCGTCACATCCCGTAGGGGTATTTGGCCAGGTCGATCACGCCGCTCGCGCGGACCTGCTGCAGGGCTCTCCCGTACTGGAGGAGCATGCCCAGCGCGTAGCGGAGCCGCTCGCGAATCCGCTCGTCGTCGGGGGACTGCGGCGCCTCCGGGTCGTTGAGGAGGCCGCGGACGTTGCGCACGATCACGTGGTCCGGGATGTAGCAAAGGTACGTGTTCTTGTAGCTGCTCATGCGCAGCTCCGCGATCGGGTAGGCGCCGCCCGCGCTCGCGGAGACCCCGACGATGAGCGCGGGCTTGTGCGCGAGCTCGCCCCGGGAGCAGAGGAGGAAGAAGTTCTTCAGTCCGGCGGGGACCATGCCGCCCCACTCCGGCGCGATGATCACGAAGGCGTCGGACGTCTTGAGCTCGGCGGAGATGGGGGCCCAGACGCGCTCCCATTTCTCGGACGGCTGCCATACCTCCGGGTCCCAGAGCGGAAGCGGGTTGTCGGCGAGATCGAGCGTGTACGTGGAGGAGACGTCCGTCGACGACGACAGCTGTTGCTGCACGTGGCGGGCGATCTTCCCCGATTCGGAGCCGTTGCGGTGACTGCCTGAGATGACAGCGAGCTTCATAGGGTCTTGCGTGCGGCCGGCGACGGATCGCGCGGCGCTCCTCGGTGATCGGTGGATTGTGGCGCGATGCTACCCCGCGCTCGCGCGGAGGGTCGAGGGGTTCGTCGGCGCGGGTGACCCTCGGCCCCGCGCCGCTCCGCGCGAGGCGCCGCGGTGAGAGGCCTCGTATCGAGGGGGCGCGAGAGGCGACTCCTGTCCACGTGGCGCTGTCGCGCGCCGCGCCAGAGCCGCTGTGAAGGGCCGAGCCGGCTCGATTCGCGAGCTGCCGGGGGGCGCGCCGTTGCTCTACGATGCCCGCGACGCCGCGTGCCTGGTGGCCGGTACGCAGGCCGGCGATCTCGGGGGCGTCGCGGGGGACGGGTGATATCGACTCAAGAAGAGCTGGAGGGCGCGGCGAGCGCAGCGCTCCCCGAGGGGGGAAGCCCTGGGTCGGGGGGGACGCGCCCGGGCGCGAGCGGGATCTGCGCGGACCTCGTGAGCGTGCGCGACCTGCTCCAGGCGATCGAGCTCGCCGGCGTGCCCCTCGTCATGGGAGATCCGGTGACGGCGCGGATCGTGGGGTGCAACCGGACGTTCTGCGAGCTGACGGGCTACTCCGAGGCGGAGCTCCTCGATCGCCCCTTCGCCGACCTCACGCACCCTGACGATCGCCCGCGGGACGCCGCCACCTGCCTGCAGGCCCTGAACGGCGGGCACCTCGAGTGGCGCAGCGAGAAGCGCTACATCCGCAAGGACGGCCGCGTCTGCTGGGCGGTGGTGCGCGGCACGGTGATCAGGGACGAGCGCGGCAAGCCGGTGCGGACGATCGGCGTGGTCAAGGACATCACCGAGCGCAAGCAGGCCGAGGAGACGCGGCGCTGGAGCGAGGACCGTTACCGCGGCCTCGTCGAGGCCACCGAGGAGGTCGTGTGGACGACGACGCCGGAGGGGCTCACGCAGCAGCACTCGCCGCACTGGTGCTCCGTCACCGGCCAGAGGCCCGAGGAGATGCTCGGGGTCGGGTGGCTGGCCGTCGTTCACCCGGACGATCGGGAGCGGACGATGCAGACCTGGACCCGCGCCGTCCAGGCGAAGGCGCGCTACGAGGTCGAATACCGGATCCGGGCCGCCGACGGCAGCTACCGGCGGACGCAGGCCCGGGCGGTGCCGCTGCTCGATGCGGAGGGGCGCGTGCGCGAGTGGGTCGGGATGAACATCGACATCACCGACCGGCGCCAGACCGAGGAGCGCTTCCGCGCGGCCCAGGAGCTCTCGCTCGACGCGTTCGTCGTGCTCCGGGCGGTGCGCGACGCCGGGGGCCAGATCGTCGATTTCCTGTTCGATTTTGCGAACCCGGCGGCCGGGCGGCTCCACTGCGTGCCCCTGGACGCGCTCATCGGCCGTCGGCTCCTCGACGTGATGCCCGATCAGCGGGCGGCGATGTTCCCGCTCTACGCGCGGGCCGTCGAGACCGGCGAGCCGCACGACACCGAGGTCGAGCTCACGGCCGGCGGGCACCGCGTGTGGGTGCGCAACATGGCCGTGAAGGTCGGCGACGGCGTGGCCGTCTCCTGCCATGACATCACCGCGCGCAAGCAGGCCGAGCAGGCGCTCCTGGAGGCCGATCGCCGCAAGGACGAGTTCCTCGCGATGCTGGCGCACGAGCTCCGGAACCCGCTCTCGGCCATCCAGTTCTCGCTCAGCGTCTCGCAGATGCCCTCGGTCCCCGAGCCGCGGCGTGCGTGGGCGCGGTCGGTCATGCAGCGGCAGCTGTGCCAGCTCGGCCGCATGGTCGACGATCTGCTCGACGTCTCGCGGATCACGCGCGGCAAGATCGCGCTGCAGCAGGCGCCGCTCGATCTCCGCGACGTCGTCCGCCAGGCGGTGGCGGCGGCCGCGCCGCTGATCGACGCCTCGAAGCACGAGCTCTCGCTCGACGTCGGCCCGCGGCCGCTCCCGGTGTTCGGAGACTCCGCGCGCCTGGAGCAGGTGATCGTCAACCTCCTCACGAACGCCGCGAAGTACACCCACGAGGGCGGGCGCATCTGGCTCTCCGCGGGCCAGGAGGAGGCGGAGATCGTGGTCCGGGTGAAGGACACCGGGGTCGGCATCCCGGCGGAGATGCTGCCGCGGATCTTCGGCCTGTTCGAGCAGGCGCACCCGACGCTCGACCGCGCGCGCGGCGGGCTCGGGCTCGGGCTCACGCTCGTGAAGCGGCTCGTCGAGATGCACCGGGGCTCGGTGTCGGCCGCGAGCGACGGCGACGGCCGCGGCAGCGAGTTCACGGTCCGCCTGCCGGCCGTCGAGGCGGCGGCCGAGCCCGCGGAGGCCGCCGAGCCGGCCCCGAGCGCGCGCCCGCGGCGGGTCCTCATCGTGGACGACAACCGCGACCACGCGTTCGCCCTGGCGATGCTCCTGGAGCAGGCTGGCCACGCGATCGGGCTGGCGCACGACGGGGCCTCGGCGCTGGAGATGGCGCGCAGCTTCGCGCCCGACGTGGTCCTGCTCGACATCGGCCTGCCGGAGATGGACGGCTACGAGGTCGCCCGGAGGATGCGGCGCTGGCCGGGCGCGAGGGAGCTGAAGATCATCGCGTTCACCGGTTACGGCCAGCCGGACGATCTGCGCAGATCGAGGGAGGCCGGGTGCGACGCCCACCTGGTCAAGCCGATCGCTCCCGACGTGCTGCTCGCGCACCTCGCGCGCGGCGAGGGGTAGCGGCCGGAGCCGCTTGAGGAGGACCGTTTACGAAGGCTGGAAGGGGACGGGCCGGCCGCGGCGCCAGCCGCGCCCGAGGAGCCGCTCGATGAGGCCGATCGCCAGCGCCGAGGCGAGCGTCAGGGCGGCCGTCTCCGCGCGCGCGGCGGCCAGCGCGGCGAGGAGCGCGCCTGCGGCGAGGACCCAGGGGCGCACCATGGTGAGCGGGCCCAGGATCGTCACGCTGGCGAGCACGCGCGCCTCGTGGACGGGCAGCGCGTAGGCGAGCAGGGCGGTGCAGACGAGGGTGGCGTAGGCGCCGTAGACGAGGATCAGGCGCCGTCCGGCCGCGAGCAGATCGATCCAGAGGCCCGCGGGGTCGGGCGCGAGCCCGAGCACGGCGAAGGTGAGGGCCGCGAGCGCGGCGACGGCGAGGAGCCCTGCGAGGGTGCCGCGGCGGACGGCGCGGAGGAAATAGGCGCGCTTCTCGATGCGCGGGTTGCGGCCGGCGGCGTCGCGAAAGCCGCAGAACGCCGCGTCGACCAGGGCGAGCAGGGCGAGCAGCGCGGGGATCACGAGAACGCCCCGAGCCGGCGGCCGGCGCGCGGGCCGAGCTGCTCGGCGAAGGGCGCGCGCAGGTCGGGGCGGAGGCCGATCACCGCGTGCATGATGCGCAGGACGGGAAAGGGCCCGACGTGGCCGTCGAACAGCGCGGAGGAGAGGCCCTCGGCGCCCGCGCGCGCCGCGGCGAGGAGCGCGTCGCCGGCGTGGGCGCGGAGGGCGGAGAGGACGCCGTCGTGGCGGGAGAGCGGCTCGCGCATGCGGGCCTGGTGGAATATCCAGGCGCCGAGGGGAGACAGGTGGCTCGGCTTGATGTCGAAGTGGAGGAACGCGAGGGCGCCGGCCCTGGCCTGCTCGCGGAAGAACGACACGAGGGCGTCGCCGCGGAAATGGTGGACGACGCCGGTGGACAGGAAGACGGTGGCGGGCTCGCGCAGCGTGAACGCGTTGGCCACGTGGAAGCGGCACGGGAGGCCCTCGTCGCTGGCCGCCGCGCGCGCATTGTCGATCAGCGCGCGGTTGTAATCGCAGCCCACGAGCTCGACGTCGGCGCCCAGCGCCCCGCGGGCGGCGAGCCAGCGGACGACGTAGCCGAGCCCGCAGCCCACGTCGACGACGCGCAGGGGGCGGGGCGCGCCGGCGGCGCGAAGCGCGTCGAGCAGCGGCGCGAGCACGAAGCGGACGCGCGCTCCCTGGTCGAACTCCTCGGACAGGCGCTGCAGCTCGGCGTGGACGCGGAGCAGGAGCGCGTCGACGGCGGCCTCGTCGAGGAGATCGTCCCGCGCCGGCAGCCGCGCGGCGAGCCGGGCTGCGCCGGGGCGGCCTGCGGCGCGGAGGCGCTCGACCACCGCGCTCCGGCGCACGGGCAGGCGCGCGAGGGTGTCGGGATCGTAGTCGACGAGGAGATCGGAGATCTCCGGAGCATCCACCGGCGCGAGGGTGCCGCTCCCGTGCGGGGATGTCCAGCGCGGCGCTCGGCGGCTCCTGCGCTGTCGCCGCCGGGGTCGTCCTCGGTTTCTGCGTCGACAGGCGCGCCCGGATCTGCTGGAAGTAGGGAAAGGAAACGGCGGCGGGTGGGCTCACGCTCTGCCGCGCTGGATCGGTGGAGGGCGCAATGGCGGACTGGGATCCTGCGCAGTACCTGAAGTTCGAGGACCAGAGGGCGCGTCCTGCGATTGACCTGCTCGGCCGGGTCGACCTCACCGCGCCGGGCGACATCGTCGATCTCGGGTGCGGGGCCGGCAACATCACCCGCCTCGTGGCGCAGCGCTTCCCGGGCCGGGGGATCCTCGGGGTCGACAGCTCTCCGGAGATGCTGGCGCAGGCGCGCGCCGCGCTGCCCGGGGCGCGGTTCGTCGAGGGCGATATCGCGCGCTTCGCGCCGTCCGCGCCGCCCGCGCTGATCTTCAGCAACGCCGCGCTGCACTGGCTCGACGACCACCAGGCGCTGTTCCCGGCGCTGCTCGGGCGGCTCACGGCCGGCGGCGCGCTGGCGGTGCAGATGCCGAGGAACCACGGCGCGCCGTCGCACATGGCGATGGTGGAGGCGAGCCGGTTGCCTCGCTTCCGCGACAGGCTGGCGGCGGTGGTGAGGGAGAGCCCGGTCGCGGCGCCGGCGGTGTATTACGGGATGCTGGCGCCGCACGCGGCGCGGCTCGAGATTTGGGAGACGGAGTATCTGCACGTCCTCGAGGGCGCGAATCCGGTCGTCGAGTGGACCAAGGGGACGGCGCTGCGGCCGCTGCTCGCGGCGCTCGATGAGCACGAGCGGGCCGAGTTCCTGGAGGAGTACGGCGGGCGGGTGGCGGCGGCGTATCCGAAGGCGGCGGACGGGAAGACGCCGTTTCCGTTCCGGCGGTTGTTCGTCGTCGCCACGGCGCGGTGAGCGCCGCCTCCGCGCGGATCAGGGCGTGTACTCGATGGCGCCGACGCCTTCGGCCTCGGGGAGCACGGTCACGAGCGCCTGCGCGCCGACGGAGGCTGACGAGAGCGAGGAGCGGACGGCGACGAGCCATGTCCGGTCGCTCCTGCGCGCGACGAAGATGGCGCAGCGCTCGCCCTGGGGCGCGCCCGCGCGCGCTTCGGCCTCCTGCACCACGCGCGCCTCGGAGGCGTCGCAGCCCTGGACGTCGAACTTGCGGTTCAACAGCGCGGTGAGCGCCACGCCGGCGGCCTTCTTCGCGGTGACCTCTTCGGCCGTCGGGGCCGCGGGGGGCGGCGCCGGGGCGCACCCGGCGGAGAGCGCTGCGAGGAGGGGTATCCACCGTGTGATGGTGCGTGTCACGGCGCTGTCCTATCGCGGCGGCGCCGCCACGGGAAGCCCTCGGCGTGTCCGGAATCGTGTCCGGGTCCTCCGGTCATCGCGACCGCAGACTACCCGCAACGAATTCAAGGAGAACGCCGATGTCTTCCCTCACTCACTACCTGGTCATCGATCTCGAGGCGACCTGCAGCGACGACCCCGCCTTCCCCCGCGACGAGATGGAGATCATCGAGGTCGGCGCCGTGCTCGTCGATGCCGGCACCCTGCGACCCGCCGCCGAGCTGCAGTGCTTCGTGCGCCCGATCCGACACCCGCGCCTCTCGGCGTTCTGCATGCGGCTGACGAGCATCCGCCAGGCCGACGTCGACGCCGCGCCGCGCTTCCCCGCGGCGGCGGCGCGGCTGAGGGAGCTGGTGCGCGGAAGACAGGCGCTCTTCTGCTCCTGGGGCGGCTACGACAAGCGGCAGCTCGAGCGCGACGCTCGCCGCCACGGGGTGGCGCTGCCCTTCGGCGGCGATCACCTCAACCTCAAGCGGGCCTTTGCCCGCCGCCTCGGCGCCGAGCGCGAGCTCGGCGTGGGGCAGGCCCTGCGCCGGGTCGGCCTCTCGTTTCAGGGGACGCAGCACCGCGCCATCGACGACGCGCGCAACATCGCGCGGCTCCTGCCGCACGCGCTGGGCCTCGAGCCTCACCCTGCGGGCGCTCCCGGGAGCCCCGCCGCGCCGGCGCTCACCGGCCCTCCGGCGGCGTCTCCGGGGCCTCCGGCGCCTCCAGCGCCGCGAGGAGCGCGGTGAGCCCCTTCTTCAGCGAGGCCATCTGCTTCTCCCCCAGGGCTCGCGTGAGCTCCTCCTCCAGCTCCTGCAGCACCCCGAGCCCGTAAAGGAGCATCTTCAGCCCGTGCGGCGTGAACCGCACCCGCTTCGCCCGCCGGTCGTCCGGATCGGGCGTCCGCTCCACCACGCCCGCCGCCTCGAGCTCCTCCACGAGCTGACCCACCGCCTGCTTCGTCACGCCGGCGCGCTCCGCCAGGTCGATCTGCCGCGTGCCCTCGAGGTCGATGTACGGCATGAGCGCCGTGTGCGCCCGGCGCACCCCGGTCGCGCCGCGCCGGGCGACGCGCGCCACCGCCCGCTCGTCGAGCAGCCGCGCCGAGCGGAGCAGGAGCTGCCCGAGGCTCGCGCGCTTGCGCCGCTCGAGCTCGGCGACGTCGCATGGATCGAGGTCGTGTTTGTTCATGATAGTCAATTTGCTTGACCAAATGGTCAAGCTGATTTACCAATTGGAGCATGCTGCGACGGCTCGATCAATCCCTCTGGGTTGCGGAAGACACGTTGAAGGTGGGGTTTCTCCGGTTTCCGGTGCGATCTCCGATCGTGCGCCTCGAGGACGGCGGGCTGCTGCTGTTCTCGCCGCTCCCGAGCGTGGAGCGGGAGGCGGACGAGATCCGCGCGCTCGGCGAGGTGCGGGCGATCGTGGCGCCGAACCTGCTGCACCACCTCGGCCTCTCGCCGGCGGCGCGGCTGTTCCCGGGGGCGCGGCTGGTCGGCGCGCGGGGGCTCCGCGAGAAGCGCCCTGACGTGACGTTCACCGGCGCGCTCGACGGCGCGCCGGACCCGCTCTGGTCGGCCGAGATCGACCAGGTGGCGGTCGGCGGGATGCCGAAGCTCGAGGAGACGGTCTTCTTCCACCGGCCGAGCAGGACCCTCTTCGTCTGGGATCTCTGCTTTCACATCGCGCAGAGCGAGCACCTCCCGACGCGCCTCTTCATGCGCCTGAACGGCGCCTACGGGAGGTTCGGCCCGTCGCGCATCGCGCGCTCGATGATGCGCGATCGCGCGGCGGTGCGCGCCTCGGTGGAGCGGATGCTCGCGTGGGCGCCGGAGCGCATCGTTGTGGCGCACGGCGACGTCGTCGAGCGCGGCGGTCGGGCCGCGCTGCAGGGCGCGTTCGAGCGGGTGCTCTGACGTCCTTGACGTGGAGCGGCGCGCGGGCGCCGGTGCGGTAGGACTGGGGCCTGGCCATGAAGATAAGGAAGGTCCGGTGATGGGCGCCCAGGTCACCCTGCTCGGCCTGGATTTCGGCTCCACCACGAGCTGCGCCGTGGCCGCCTCGGCGACGCTCACGCGCGCCGCGGGCAGCGGACGGGTGGAGCTCGGCGCGCTGGAGGAGCGGTACCGATCGGAGATGGCGCCGACGCCCCTCGCCGGCGACGCCCTCGATCTCGACGCCGCGGCGGCGCTCCTCGATCGCTGGCTCGCCGAGGCGGGCGTGGCGCCCGGGGCCCTCTTCGGCGGCGGGGCGATCATCACCGGCCTCGCCGCGCGCCGGAGCAACGCCGACGCGCTCGCGGCGCTGATCCGCGCGCGCGTCGGCGAGGCGCTGCTCGCCGTCGCCGAGGACCCTTGCCTCGAGTCCTGGATGGCCTTCATGGGCAGCGCCGCTCCCCTGTCGCGCGCGCGCCCCGGCGAGCCCCTCATCAACCTGGACATCGGCGGCGGCACCACGAGCCTCGCGCTCGGCCTGGCCGGCGAGGTCCAGCGCACCGGCTGCCTCCTCGTCGGCGCGCGCCACGTCGCGCTCGACCCGCGCTCGCGCTGCCTCCGCGCGCTCTCGCCCGAGGCCCGCGCCGCCTTCGACCACCTCGGGGTCCGCCGCGGCCCGGGCGAGGTGCTCTCGCAGGCCGAGGCCGACGCCGTCGTCGCCTTCTACGTGGATCTGCTCGAGGCGGCGATCACGGGGCGCGCCGGCGCCTTCGCCGCGCCCGCGGCCGCGCGCCACGTGCAGGTGCCCTTCGCGCTGCCGGAGGGGATCGCCGCGCCCACCCTCACCTTCTCCGGGGGCGTGGGCGAGCTGATCTACGCCGGCCTGGCCGGGCGCCCCCTGCCCGAGCCCGCTCACCACGGCGATCTCGGCGTGGACCTCGCCCGAGCGATCCTCGCGTCACCTCGGCTGAGCGCGCGGGTGGCGACGCCGGCCAGCATGGGCCGGGCCACGGCGTACGGCCTGCTGCGCCACGCCACCCAGCTCTCCGGCGCGACGCTGTTCCTCCCGCGCCCCGAGCGCTTGCCCCTGCGCGACGTGCCCATCCTGGCGCGCATCTCGCCGGCCTCTTCCGACGCCGAGCTCGATCACGCCATGGACCTCTTCCGCTGGAGCACCCGCGGCGGCTGCCTGGAGATCGCCTTCGACGACGTCTCGGCGACGACCCTCAAGCGCCTCGGCGCGCGCCTCGCCGACGCGCTGCGCCAGGGCGGGGCGATCCCGGAGCACCCCCTCGTGCTGCTCACCGCGCAGAACGCGGGCAAGGCGCTCGGCGGCTACGTGACCGGCTGGGGCGCGCTGCCGGTCGACCTCATCGTCATCGACGAGGTGCAGGCGCACGGCGCCCAGTTCGTCCAGGTCGGCCGCCTGTGCGATCAGGTCCTGCCCGTCTCGTTCTACGGGATGACGCCATGACGTCGCTCGGCGAACCTTCCGTGAAGGGAGGAGCGCGCCGTGAAGGAACCGACCCCGCTCGATCGGATCGAGGTCCCTCGCCCCCGGACCGACGTTGTCTATGCGGCCCGCCTGCCTGGCCACGGCGGCTCGTTCCGCGGCTTGAAGCGGCTCCTCGGCGCCGCCGACTGCAGCAAGGCCGGCGATCGCCAGGCAGGCCTCGCGGCGAGCGACGACGCGGCGCGGGAAGCCGCGCGGGAGCTGCTCGGCGAGCTGACCCTGGAGCACCTCCACGATCACCCGCTCACCGACGCGCGGGGCGAGATCGACGCGGTGATGCGCGTCAACTACGACATCGACCGAGACGCCTTCGCCCGGATCGCCTCGCTGCGCCTCGGCGAGCTCAAGGACCACCTGCTCCGCGCGCCCGGCCCGGAGGTGGCGCGCCTCGGCCGCGCCCTGACCGGGGTCATGGCCGCGGCGCTCGCCAAGCTCTGCGACGTGCACGAGCTCGTGTACCTCGCCCGCAAGATCAGCCGCCCGACCCGCGCCCGCACGCTCCTCGGCGCCCCGGGCACGCTCGCCTCGCGCCTCCAGCCGAACCACCCCACCGACGATCTCCGGGGCATCACCCTGCTGCTCTACTGGGGCCTTTCCATCGGCGCCGGCGACGCGCTGCTCGGCGTCAACCCCGCGTCCGGCACGGTGGAGACCACCGCCGCGATCCTCCGCCACCTCGACTGCATCCGCCGCGCGACCGGCGTCCCCACGCAGATCTGCTGCCTGTCTCACCTCAAGGTGCAGCTCGCCGCGCTCGACCAGGGCGCGCCCGTGGAGATCCTCTTTCAGAGCCTGGCCGGCACCGAGTCCTGCTGTGTCACCGAGTTCGACGTCACCGTGGATCTCATCGACGAGGGTTATCGCCGCATGGCCGCGCGCGGCCCGCTGGCGGGCCAGGCCGAGCAGTTCATGTATTTCGAGACCGGCCAGGGCAGCGAGCTCACGTACGGCAAGCACGAAGGCATCGACATGGCCACGGCCGAGGCGCTCTGTTACGGCCTCGCCCGCCGCTGGGACCCGTTCATGCTCAACAACGTCACCGGCTTCATCGGCCCGGAGACGCACCTCGACGACCGCGAGATGATCCTCGCGAACCTCCAGGACCATTTCATGGGCAAGCTCCTCGGCGTGCCCATGGGCATGGCCCCTTGTTACACCCTCCACGCCCACGTCACGCTGGAGGGCCAGCAGATGGCGACGCAGCTCCTCACCGCCGCGGGCGCCAACTACTACATGGATGTCTGTCTCAACACCGATCGCATGCTCGCCTATTTCGACACGAGCGGGCATGACGTGCAGACGTTGCGGGAGATCCATGGCCGCGCGCCCGGCGGCGAGTTCCTGGAGTGGGCCCTCGCGCGGGGCATCCTGGCGCGCGCGGGGGAGGGGCAGGGCGAGGAGGGCGCGATCACCCGCGGGCCGCGCTTCGGCGATGTGCGGCAGTTCTGCCCGGACGAGGCCGAGCTCGCCGAGCTGCTCGCGGCCACGCCCGCCGCCTATGGCTTCGCCACCGCCGGCCCGCGCCCGGCCAACGCGGTGAGCCGCCGCGGTCGCCGCGACGAGGCCATGGCGCGGGCGGCGCTCGCCACCGAGCTGCGCGAGGACGAGCTGGCCCGCGTCGCCGCGTTCCGCCTCATCGCCACGACGGCGGCCAGCAAGGGAGAGCACCTCGGCTCCGGCGACGCGGGGGCGCGCCTCTCCCCGGAGAGCGCCGCCCGGCTCGCGCCGGAGGAGGCCGAGGTGCAGATCGTGGTGTCGGACGGCCTGAGCGCCGAGGCCGTCCACCGCAACATCCCTGACCTGCTCCCGGTCCTGCTGGACGGCCTCGGGGCGCGCGGCGTGACCGTCGGCCAGCCGCTGCTCGCGCGTTACGGCCGGGTGAAGCTCGCGGAGGCCGTCGCCGAGCGGCTCGCGGCGCGGCTGGTCATCGTGCTGCTCGGCGAGCGCCCGGGGAGCGGCGAGCAGGCGTCGAGCAGCCTCTCGGCCTACCTCGCCTACCGCCTCACGCCCGGCGCGGACCAGGAGGCGGCCGCCGCCTTCAGCGGCAATCCTGCCATCGGCTTCGAATACACGGTGATCTCCAACATCCACGCCGGCGGGCTGCCCGCCGCGGAGGCGGGGGGCGTGATCGTCGAGAAGGTAGTGGCGGTGCTCGGCCACCGCGCGGCAGGTAACCGGCTGGAGGCCTCGCTCACCGGCTAGCGCCGCGGGCCAGCAATCCTGCCGGGATGTCGTGCTTCGGCGATACGCCGAACTTGCGCGTGTAATCGCGGCTGAACTGCGCCGCGCTCTCGTAGCCGACGTCGAACGCCGCCGCGGAGACCGAGATCGCGCCGGCGCGCAACAGGCGGCGGGCCTCGATGAGCTGCAGGCTCTTTCGATACTGGAGCGGTGACGACGCCGTGATCGCCTTGAAGTGCTTGTGAAATGAAGACGCGCTCATCCCGACGCTGCGCGCGAGCTTCGGGATCTCGACGGGCGAGCGAAAGTCACGCCGCAGCTGTGCGATCGCGCGCGCGATCGCGCTGGCGTGGCTGTCATGGCGGATCAGGTCGCGCAGCATGCCGCCAAACGGTGCCGTCGCGAGCCGGTAGTGGATCTCGCGCGAGACGAGCGGACCAAGCACCGCTGCGTCCGTCCGCGCGCCCGCGAGCGCGAGATAGCGATGGAGCGCGTCGACGAGCCTGGCATCGCAGGTGTGGACCGCGAGCGAGCGAGGCTGTGCGGCAGAGGGAAGCGAGTCGGACATCGCTTCGTACAGGTCGCGCAGCGTATCCAGCTCGACATCGAAGAGCAGCACGAGGTACGGGGCCTTCGTGACGCGTGCGATCACCGGAAGGTCGTGGCTGATGAGCAGACACTCGCCAACGCTCATCGGAAACGAATCGGCTCCCAGCACCGTCTCTTTTCGCCCCTGGAGCACAAGGCCCATGACCGGCTCGTAGACCGCGGCTTCGAACGATGTCGGCTGGTGGTGCCGGAGGATGCCGAGGTTCTTCAGCGGTCGCACGTACTGGCTAGCGCGGTCCTTCGGGCGAGGGAGCTGGCTTGCAGCGAGCTCGGCGAGCGCCGCCAGGTTCATGTGGCGAGCGTAGCACCATCGCGCTTTTGTGTCTCCGGCGAGAGGATCGAGCAAGAAGCAGAGAGCTACCGGCAAGCACCCCGCGACGTGCGGTCGTACATTGAGCTCATGGCGAACAACGTGCTGACCGTGCATCACCTCGGGCGTTCCCAGTCGGAGCGGATTGTCTGGCTCTGCGAGGAGCTTGGGCTCGACTATGAGCTGAGACGGTACGAGCGCCGGAAGGACAACAGGCTGGCGCCGCCGGAATACAAGGCGCTGCACCCGATGGGGACGGCGCCGATCCTCACCGACGGGCAGCTGGTGCTCGGCGAATCCGGGGCGATCGCCGAGTATCTGATCGCAACCCATGGCGAGGGGCGGCTCGCCGTGAAGCACGGCCAGCCCGGGTTCGCCGACTATCTCTATTGGTTCCACTTCGCCAACGGGACCTTGCAGCCGGCCGTCTTGCGGGTGTGGTCTCTGGAGCGCGTCGATGCGTCCGAGAAGAATGCGGCGCTGCAGGCGGCGAAGGATCGGTTCAACCTGATCTTCTCCACGGTGGAGCAGCGTCTGGGTGAGGCGCCTTATCTCGCCGGTCCGGAGCTGACGGCGGCGGACATCATGACGGTGTTCTCGCTGACCACCATGCGGCTGTTCAAGCCGTACGATCTCTCGCCGTGGCCGAACATTCTGGCTTATCTGCAGCGGATCGGCGCGCGCCCCGCGTATCGGCGCGCGATGCAGAAGGCGGATCCGGACATGACGCCGTTGCTCGGGGCCATTCCATGACCGAGGGGGGCGGTCGGCCGCGGGCTCGATCCACGGGTCTGGTGCCCGGTTGGAACGAGGTGCCGGGGTCCTCGAATGTCCGGTTTTTCCAATCGGAAGCCTCGGGCGCGTGGCATGAACACCACATGACCCACCTCGACGCCACGATGAGCCGCTCCCCGCTCCGATCGACTCCGCTGGGCAAGACCGGGCCCAGCGTCTTTCCCGTCGGCCTCGGCTGCATGGCGATGTCCGGCGCCTACGGCCCGGCCGAGGACGCCGAGAGCGTGGCGACGATCCGCCACGCCATCGAGCGAGGGATCACCCTGATCGACACCGGAGACTTCTACGGCAACGGGCACAACGAGCTCCTCATCCGGCGCGCGATCGAGGGGGTGCGCGACAAGGTCCAGCTGTCGGTGAAGTTCGGCGCGATGCGCGGCCCGGACGGCGCCGCGCTGGGCATCGACACCCGCCCGGCGGCCGTGAAGAACTTCGCGGCGTACAGCCTGCATCGGCTGGGCGTGGAGGTCATCGATGTGTACCGCCCCGCGCGCCTCGACCCGCAAGTGCCCATCGAGGACACCGTCGGGGCGATCGCCGACCTCATCAAGGCCGGCTTCGTCCGGCATGTCGGGCTGTCCGAGGTGGGGGGCGAGACGATCCGGCGCGCGAGCAAGGTGCACCCGATCGTGGACCTGCAGATCGAGTACGCGATCGCGACGCGCGGGCCCGAGGCGTCCATCTTCCCCGCGCTCGCAGAGCTCGGGATGAGCGCGACGCTCTACGGGGTTTTTGCGCGGGGGCTGCTCACCGGCAGCAAGCCCTCGGGAAAGGGGGACTTCCGGCAGTACATGCCACGCTTCGCAGGCGAACAGGGGGCAAAGAACGCGAGCGTCGTCGAGAAGCTCCACGCCTTCGCCGGCGAGCGCGGGATGACGCCGGCTCAGGTCGCGCTCGCGTGGGTGCTGGCGAAGCAGCCCACGCTGGTGCCGATCGTCGGGGCCCGTACGCGAGCCCAGCTCGACGACGCCCTCGTGGCCCTCGACAAGCCGCTGTCGGCGAGCGACGTCGCGGCGCTCGAGAGCCTCGTGCCAGCGGACGCGATCGGCGGCACGCGCTACCCCGCCCAGCACATGAAGGCGCTCGACAGCGAGCGGTAGCCGATCGACGCGGGCACCCGTGTCGGCTTGAACGGCCGCACGAGAGGCGTAAGAGTGACGAACGTGGCCGCAGCGATGGATCTCCCTACCCTCGCGCTCCCGCGCTTCGTCGAGGACGTCCGTGATGTCGCGGCACCCCCCGGTCAGGTGTTCGACGTCCAGTGGCTTCCCGACGGCAGAACGGGCCTCTTTTTTCGAGCGCTCGAGGGGGGACGCGAGGGGGACGTGTGGGTCGCGGGCCCCCGAACGCGCGCGATATTCAAGAGCAAGACCGGCCTCGCGCGGACGGTCACTCTTCGGTTCAAGCCTGGTTGGTCGGTTCCGCTGCTCGGCGTGGCAGCGAGCGAGCTCACGGACCGGCTCGTCCCGCTGGAGGACGTGTGGGGCCGCGCCGGGCGCGAGCTCTGCGGTGAGCTACTCGCCGCGAGGAGCCGCGCGGACGTGATCGACCGCGTCGCCCGGGCGCTCGCCCTTCGCGCCGGCCAACCCTTCGAGACGGCATCAGGGCAGCTCGCTCGCCGTGCGGTTCGCTTGCTCGAAGGGGGCGAGGTCCGGGTGGAGCGTGTCGCCGATCGGCTCGGCGTCACGGCGCGGCATCTTCGCCGCGCTTTCATCGAGAACGTCGGCATCGGCCCGAAGGAGTTCGCGCGGACCGTCCGCCTGCAACGCGCGGTGCGAATGGCAGCGACCTCGTGCGACTGGGCGCGTATCGCCGCAGACGCGGGCTATTATGACCAGGCCCACCTCATCGCCGACTTCCGTCAGCTCGTCGGGCTCACACCGGGCGCGTTCTTCAAACGCGCGGGCGGCCGGATGACCAGTTCTCCTTGCATGCAGGCTGAGGATCGACCTTAGGCCTCTTCGGCAGGAGAAGGCACCGCACATTGGGCTCCTCGTTCCAGGCATCGGTCACAGCGCTGAGCGGCAGACCCTTGAACGGTGCACGAAAGCCGGCCGCCGGGGCCGCTGCCAAGAGCTCGCCGGCCCCGGCCAGCAGCTCCTTCACCGGAACGCTTCCGATACCGCTACCGATGAGCTCGAGCCCCGTGCTGCGCAGCATGTCACCTCGGATCGGGATCTCGTCGCCAGCCACGGTACCCAGCTGAACAAAGCGCAGGCGTGGCTCGCCGGCCCTGGACCCACGGTCCTTCGTCGCTGCCCGGAGAACGCGGACGGCCGGCTCGCCCCACACGAAGTCGAGCACGACGTCGACGCCTCGATCGAATTGATCCCGCAATGATCGATCCGCGCCATCGTCAAAGGCAATTTTCACGTCGGCGTCGAGCCGGTCGAGCTTCACCTTGTCACGACCGACAGCGATCACTCTGCTCGCTCCGAAGTGACGGGCGGTTTGAATCGCCATGCCCCCCGCCGCGCCCGTCGCGCCGTTCACGAGCACCGTGTCGCCCTTCTGGAGGAGCGCCCGGCGTGACAGCGCAATCCAGGAGGCGAGCCCCGCGGTCGCGATCGCCGCGGCCTGCTCATCGGACAGCGCGTCGGGCACCGGCACAATCATGCTGTCCATGGCGAGCGACCTCTCGGCCATCGAGCCGAAAGGCGCCTTCGGGAACAGGAAGTAGACGCGCCTCCCCGCAGCGTCCGTGCCGACGCCATCGACGCCCGGGACGAAGCCGCCGCTCTTTCCGCTCGCATAGTGCCTGCCCGAGGCCAGGCCTTTGACGATGGGGCTGAGCGGAGCGGCGTGTACGGTCACCACGGTCTCACCGTCGCCGGGCTCCGGCTCACGGAAATCGCCATAGGACGGCGGGACACCGAGCGCATGTACGACTGCGGCCTTCATGCTGAATCCTCCAGGCGATTGTTGCGTTGGCGCCGTGTCGGCGACGACCGAGCCCGTGTCCCCCGAACCCCCGCGATGGCGTGGTCCATGTGCGTGCTCCTTGTTTTCACGGCGAACGCGCCGTCGACAGGGAGAAGATGCGCCCGCTCGGCGCATCGATCCACTGCATGATAGACATACTCATCATGCCTGCCCTTCATGACGTGGCCACGGTCGATCTCAACCTCGTGCGGGTGCTCGGCGCGCTCCTCGACGAGCGGCACCTCACGCGCGCGGGCAAGCGGCTCGGCCTCACCCAGTCGGCGACGAGCCATGCGCTCGGCCGGCTCCGGCGCCTCTTCGGCGATCCGCTCTTCGTCCGCACCTCGCGCGGCCTCGCCCCGACGGCGCGCGCGCAGGAGCTGGCGGAGCCGGTGCGCGAGGCGATGCGCGCTCTCGATCGCTGCTTCCGCGCCGAGGAGCCGTTCGTCGCCGCGAGCGCCGCCCGCAGCTTCAGCGTCGCCACCGCCGACTACGGCTCCTTCGTCCTCGCGCCGAAGCTCCTCGATCGCCTCGGGCGCGAGGCGCCGAACGTCGATCTCTGGCTCCGCGCGCTCGACGCCTCCTTCGAGGAGCAGCTCGCCCGCGGCGACGCCGACGTGGTGGTGGCCCCGGCGCGCAGCGACGGGCTCCCCGCTGGCATCCGGTCGCGCCCGCTCTACCGCGAGCGCTTCGTCTGCCTCGTGCGCAAGGGGCACCCGCTGGTGAAGAAGGGCATCGACCTCGCCTCCTGGACGTCGATGCGCCACGTCTTCATCGCCCCGCGCGGCACGCCCGGCGGCGTCGTCGACGAGACGCTGGCGCAGCTCGGGAAGCGCCGTCGCGTGGCGCTGGCGGTGCCGCACTTCCTCCTCGCGCCGCACGTGGTCGCCGGCTCCGACCTGGTCGTCACCGTCGGCGCGCGCGTGGCCGAGGCCTTCGCGGAGATCCTCCCCTTGCGCGTTGTCGATCCGCCGGTGAAGCTCCCCGGCTTCGAGGTGCGCATGTACTGGCACGAGCGCCACCACCGCGATCCGGCGCAGCAGTGGTTCCGCGACGCGGTGCGCGGCGCGGCCGAGCCGTCGTCCGTCAGAGCGTGACGCCGAGCGAGGGCTCGCGGCGTCGCCCGCCGGCGGCGCCCGGTGAGCCGAGCGCGCAGGCCGGATCGCGTTACCCCAGGAGATGGAACCGCAGGAACCCAAGGAGGCTCCTCATCGTCTCTCGCGAAGCCTCGCTGTCGTCGAGCAGATCGAACGCGTGCGGCGCCGTGGCGTGGTTCACGAGCGTAACTGGCAGGTTGCGGGCCAGCGCCCCGGCAATGAAGTCATCGATCGTCTCGTTGAGGTGAGGCATCCTGTCCTGTCCTGCCCTGGCGATGAACAGGGGCAGGTCCGGAGGGAGGTCGTCGATTGACTTCCCGGCGCACGGGTTGACGAACCGGAACTGCGCCGCCGCCTCCGCGACGCGGGTGGACGCACCGAGATCGAGCATGAAGCCGTAGCAGAGGGCGGCGCACCGGAGCGAGCCGCTCGCTCCCCGCATCAGCGCCGACAGGGCCATGGGGACGTTGCCGGAGCAGGCCCACAGGCCGATCCGGCGCTCGTCGATCCCGAGCGAGGCGGCGTTCTGCCGGAGGTGCTCGAGCAGCGCATGGAGATCGGACGGCTCGCGGTTCGTGTAATTGATGCCCACGAAACCAGATGCGGCCACCAGCCGTCCCCACGACGTGGACTGCCCTATCTCCTTGCGTTTGCAGCCGAACACCGACTCGAACCCCGGATCCGGATAGCCGGACACGAAGACGACGGCAGGCGCCCGCGCCACGGCCACCGAGGTTGGTGGAGCGTAGAGGTCGAAGGTCAGGGCGCCTGCGTCGGTCGCCTGGTACCCGATATCCCTGCGGAGGATGACGGCATCCATGCCGGGGATCTCGAGGACGGCCGTCTTCTTCATCATCTTGTCTCGCTCGGATTCTTGGCTCATCTGTGCGTCTCCCTCGCTGTGATCTAGCACGACGAAGCTCAGCGCCTGACGGCCGCCGGATCAGCCTGGGCCGTGGGTGCGGCCGCTCGCGCGCGGCGGGGCCACCTGGCCGGTCACTCGACCACCCGGACAGCAGCGTCGAGCAGGTTGACGCCGCTGGCGCCGTCCCACGCCGCGCCGCTCGAGAGCCGGATCGCGTAGCGCGGGTCGTCGCGCAGGCGCTCGGATGCGTCGGGCAGCCACAGGCCGAGCTGGTAGTCGCCCGGCGGGAGATCGGCCGGAATCTTTGCCTCGAGGCACATCTCGCTCTCCTCGCCAGGAGCCCAGCGGCGCGGATCGGCGTCGACCTCGGCCACGCGCCGCGCTTCGCCCTGCTGGAGCACGAGGTAGACCGGTCGCGGGTTATAGGCCCGGGCGTACCCGTCGTTGAACACGCGCAGCCGGAGGGACAGGGGCTGCCCGCGCGCGATCTGCTCGGGTGACTCGTGATCCATCACGACGAAGCGGTATCCGAGGCGGCAGGCGATCGTCTCGAAGCAGCCCCCGGATCGCCAGTCATCGAGCACGTCAGGATGATAGTCGGTGTTGATGAAGCTGAAGTGGTGCGCCGACAGCTCGGCGAGCGCCGAGGCGCACTCGCTGCGCGGCGGGTTGCGGCCGCAGGTCTCGCCTCCGACGGGCGTGAACGCCGAGTCCGCGGCGGCATAGGCCTTCTCGCCGGGGAGCTGGTAGGTGCCGACGTCGTCTTCGCTCGCGAGGAAGCAGTCGTTCAGGTGGCCGACGCGCGAGAGCGGCGCTCCGGAGAACGCCGTCTCCTCGGTCAGCGGGCCGCCGTACGCCTCGAGCTTGTGCGAGGGGCGGCGCGCAAGCGTCATCCGGCTCGCGGGCAGCGCCTGAAGCAGCGCGTCGAAGATCTGCTTGCGGCTGTCTGGACGGGTGAGATCGTTCGTCGAGGCGTGCCACTCGCCCCAGGCGCCGACGAAGCCAGGGTGCAGCACGGCGATGACGTCGGCGTTCGCCTCCAGGACGGGCTTGAGCTGGTCGATGTGGGACAGCACGCGGCCGAGCGGCGCGTCGTCCTCGCCGATGTCCGTCGCGTAGTAGAAGCGGGGGAGCACCTTGAGCCCCGCCGAGCGCACGGCGGCGAAGCTCTCGTTGAGCTGGTCGATGAGGGGCTGATCGATGTCCCGCGCGCGGTAATCGTCGATGAGCGCCTGACCGTAGATCAGCGTGTACCCCTCGTCTCGAAGGCCAGCGACAGATCCCAGGCTTCGAAGATCCCTGAAATGGAAGACGCCGCGCTCGGGGTTGAGCACGCCCTGGCACTCGGCATCGCCGGAGGGATCCGCGCCCGCCGTGAACAGCCAGGGCGCGTAGGTGCGCCTCACGGTGGCGCCGCTCGCGCCGCAGCTGCCGGGCGGGGCGACCGCGCCGCCGCCGCTGCCGGAGCTGCCGCCGGTGCCGCTGCCGGAGCTGCCGCCGCTGCCGCCATTGCTATCACTGCCGCCGCTGCCGGAGCCCTCCGCGGTCGCGCTGGACGTCAGCGAGTCGACCGGGCTGCCGCCGGAGCCAGCACCGCATGCCGTCGCGAGCGCCAGGGAAAGACAGGGGACGCCGCCGCTGCGAAACAGGCGCGACAGGACATGGGACGATGACCGGCTGCTCTGGTGATGCTGGTGACGCTGGTGACGCTGCTGACGCATGAGCAATCTCCTCTCCCGCCGTGGATCGACGAGGCGTTAGGACCCGACCTGTGGGGCACGCTGTGCAGTGAATGGTCGAGGGGATTGCAGGGCCGATGCCACCGGCGCGGCCCGCCGCCACGCGAAGCGCTGAGGCCAGAGGCTGCGCAAGGATCGTACACGTGCGCACGAAGCGGACGGCGCGCGACGGCGCATGGCGCCCCGGCCGCCACGGCGGCTCAGCTCATCACGCGCTCGCGCCCCCGGCGGCGCGCGACAGCTCGTCGATCGCGCCAAGCAGCGCGTCGTTCTGCTCCGGCGTGCCCACCGTGATCCGCAGCCTGTCCTGGATGCGCGGCGCGTCCCAGTAGCGCACGAAGATGGCGCGGTCGTAGAGCGCCCGGTACATCGCCTGCGCCGACAGCCCTCCTCCCGGCGGACTCGCCAGGACGAAGTTGCTCTGGCTCGGCGCCACCGTGAACCCCTTTTGCCGGAGCGCCCCGGTGAGCCGGGCGCGCTCGGCGATCACCTTCTCCCAGCTCTTCCTCGCCTCGTCCCGCGCGGAGAGCGCCGCGGTGGCCGCGGCCTGCGAGAGGATATCGGTGTTGTAGCTGTCGCGGGCCTTGTCGAGCGTCTCGATGAGCCGCGGGTGCCCGAGCCCATACCCGAACCTGAGCCCCGCGAGCGAGTATCCCTTGCTCAGGGTCCGCAGCAGAAGAACGTTGTCGAGCCCTCGCGCCGGGTCGAGCAGCGGCGTCGCGTCGAACTCCGCGAAGTCGACGTACGCCTCGTCGATGAGGAGCACGCCGCGGAACGCCCGCGCGACGCGCTCGAGCTTGTCGAGCGGCTCCTGCCGCCCCGACGGCGCGTGCGGGTTGACGAGGAGCGCGAGCCGGCAGCCGTGCTCGTTCAGGCGCTGCGCGAAATCCTCCGGGACCGACCAGTCCTCGGCGAGGGGGACCTGGGTGATCGTCGTGCCGTGGATCTCCGCGAGCACGTCGTAGAGCGAGTAGGTCGGGTACGTCTCGCCGATGCCGCGGCCGCCGGGCTCGCAGAACACCGTCATGGCCATGCGAAGCAGCTCGTCGCCGCCGTTCGTGGCGATCACCTGCTCGGGCGACAGGCCATGGAGCCGCGCCGCGGTCTCGCGGAACTGCTGCGCCCGGGGCGGCGGGTACCGGCGGAGCTGATCGGCCGAGACGTCCCGGATCGCCTCGAGCACGGCGGCCGGCGGCGGGTACGGGTTCTCGTTCGTGTTGAGCTTGACCACGTCGGCCCGCTGCGGCTGCTCACCTGGCGTGTAGGGCGTGAGTCGATGGATGTTGTCGCGTTCGTACAGCATGGGGATGGCCGTCTCTCGCCCACTGGCCCGCCGGAGACAAGCGCCTCGTCGTCGGCATGGCGCGCGCGGACGCGCGCGCGGCGCTCGATCCCGCCGCTCTCGGGGGAGCTCGGCCGGAGGACACGGACGGCGTTGCCCGGGCGCTCGTCGTCCGGGACGCGCGCCCCGCGCGCCCGCGGCGAGGTGCGCTGGCTGCGCGGATCGGACTAAGATGCGCCGCATGACGACGACGTCCGAGCCTGAAGTCTTCCTGGTCCTCTCCTGCCTCGGCCCTGATCGGACGGGCATCGTCGCGGAGGTGACCCACTACCTGACGGAGCGCGGCGCCAACGTGGAGGACAGCCGGATGGCGGTGCTCGGCGGCGAGTTCGGCATCCTCCTGCTCGCGTCGGGGCCCCCCGGCGCGATCGAGGCGGTCGAGCGCGAGACGGAGTCGCTCACCCGGGCGACGGGGCTCACGGTGCAGAGCCGCAGGACCAAGAGCCCCGAGTCGCACCGGCGCGCGGCGACCATCCCTTGCGTCATCTCCGTCGACGCGCTCGATCACGAGGGCATCGTGCGCGCGGTGTCGCGCGCGCTCCACGGCGTCGGCGTCAACATCGTCTCGCTCGAGACCTCGGCCTACGAGGCGCCTGTCACCGGCTCGCAGCTCTTCCGGATGGAGGCCCGCGTCGACGTCCCCGCCGGGGTGACCGTCACCCAGCTCCGCAAGGCGATGGATGCGGTCGCGGAGTCCGAGAACCTCGACATCGACGTCCGCTCGCTCATCAAGGGCTGACCGCGCCGCGCGAGAACCGGTATCCTAGCCGGCCATGCCCTTCAGCAATCTGAGCTCCCCCCGCAAGGTGCACGGCCTGGACGCGGAGATCCGAGGCGCCGCGGTCCTCGCGAGCCCCGGGCTCGTCGCGATGGTCTCGACCGATCCGGTGCGCCTCGGCGTCTGCCCGGTCGGCGGCTCCGGCGCGAAGACGACGAACCTGTCGCTGTCCTCGGCGCACGACGTGGCGCTCCTGTCGAAGGACGTCGCCGTGGTGCGGAGCGGCGACGACGCGGTGTGGGCGCTGCTCGGCATCACGCACGGCCCGAAGCTCGATCAGGTCGGCCGGGACGCGCGGCAGCTCGCCACGCGGTCGTCGGGCGAGACGGCGCTCGCGCTCGGCTGGGACGGCAGCGCGACGGAGCTCAAGCTCGACAAGACCGAGGTGAACGGCCGCACCTTCGCGGTGCGCGGCTCCGCGCGGGCGTTCGATCTGACCGAGACCGAGGCGCACGTGGTGATGGACGGCGCGGGGGAGGGCGGCGAGCTCCGCGTCCACCCCGGCGCGACGCCCGAGCCGGGCCCGACGCTCCGCGCCTCGCTGCCGCGCGCGGCCCAGAACCTCGATCGCGTGCGCGGCGGCCCCAAGCTGACGGCGGTGTACAAGCGCGGCGCGAGCGCGGTCTGCGCGGTCGTGAGGTCGTCCGGCAAGCTCGCGGCCAAGATGCTCGCGTTCGCCGATCCCGTCGCCGACGTCGCCGTCCTCGAGTCGAGCCTCTTCGCGGCCTTGGCGGACGGCCGCGTCGCGCTGTTCGACGGCGCCGCCATCGAGGCCGCGTCCGGCGCGCCGCTCGCGCCGACGGCGAGCGTCACGCTCGGCGCCCGCGGCGAGCCGGCCGTGCTCGCGGTCGCCGGCAAGGGATCGCCGACGCTGTGGGTCGGGACGAGCGCCGGGGAGATCTGGAGCCTGGCGATCGTCCGCAAGCAGGGCGGCTGAGGGGGCGCCGCACGGTGCTATGACCCTACGGTGCTCTCGCTGAAAGCCACCGTGCGGAACGGCCACATCGTGCTCGACGAGCCCACCGAATTGCCAGAGGGGGCCGTCGTGGATCTGGTCGCGGTGGGGGGAGACGCGCTCGATGAGCTCGATGACGAGGAGCGGGGGGCCCTCCACGCCGCGCTCGCTGAGGGCATTGCGCAGGACGACGCAGGAGACACGCTCGACGCCGACGAGGTGCTTGCTCGCCTCCGTGCTCGCGCGTCGTGACGCCGTCCTCACCGCGGCTCACGCCGCGCGCGCTGCGATCCGCCCGTCGACCAGCGCGTCCGGATCGAGCTGGTCGAGCGTCGTCACGACGCGATCCGCCCCCGCGGCCGCCAGCAGCGCCTCGTCGGCGAGCCGCGCCACGCCGATCGAGGTCATCCCGGCCGCCTTCGCGGCCTGCACCCCGGAGGGCGCGTCCTCGATCACGAGGCAGCGCGGCGGCGGGACACCGAGCGCGCGCGCGGCGGCCAGGAACAGGTCCGGCGCCGGCTTTCCGCGCGCCACCGCGACGCCGCAGAGGTCGGCGTCGAACAGATCGAGCAGCGTCGCGCCCAGGGAGACCGGCGCGCGGCGGGGGTTCTGGTGCTCGACGAAGGCGTCGACGCGGATCCTGCGGAGGAGCTCGCTGGCGTTCCTGGACGACGACGCCGCCGCGAGGAGCACGCCGCGCGCCTTGAGCTCCAGGATCAGCCGCGTCGCGTCAGGGAACACGACGAACTTCCCCGCCGCGATCTTCCGGAGCAGCACCGCCTGCTTGCGCTCGGCGTAGACCCCGGCGCGCTCCGCCGCGTCGGGCACGCCGAAGTAATCGAGCGCCGCGCGCGCGCCGCTCTCGCGCGCCTTGCCGGCGACCTCGCTCTGGTAGACGGCCGTCGTGAACCGCTCGGGCGCGTAGCGTGTCTCGGGCGCGATCGCGCGCCACTCGGTCGCCATCAGCGCCTCCAGCGCCTCCTGCCAGGCGCGCTCATGCGGCGAGTCGACAACCACCCCATCCACGTCGAAGAGCACTCCCCCGAGAGAACGCATGCCGCCGACATGGCGCCGGCGCGCCGGATCGGGAGCCCCACGGCGCCTCGGCGACGCCACGCGCGGTCGCGCCCGCCTGTGGCTCCCGCCGCTCCGCTCGGGGTGCTACCGTGTGGGCTCGTGCTGCCTGCCCGTTCCGGAGCCGCTCCCCCTGCGACGCGCCTGCCGCGCGCGCTCGTCGTCCGCGACCCGGAGCCCGAGGAGCTCCGTGCGACCATCGACTGGTCGGACTGGTACCTGGACGACGCGGACGGCATCGGCGCGTGGGGCGAGCACGACGAGATCTCCCGCCTGCTCCTCTCGTCGATCGCGCAGCTCGCGCGCGAGCGCGGCTGGACCGACCACCACGCCGGCACGGATCGGTTCTTCGCCTGGGTGCGCGAGGAGCCGCTCGTGCGCGTCTCGCCGGACGTCTACCTCCTCGATCACCGCCCCGCGCCGCCGCTGCCCAAGCAGTGGCAGACCTGGCTGCCCGGACACCGGCCCCCGCGCTTCGCCCTGGAGATCGTGGCGACCGACTGGCAGAAGGCCTACGAGGACGTCCCGCTCAAGTACTGCCAGCTCGGCTGCCCGGAGCTCGCGATCTTCGATCCGCTGGCCGCCACGCACCGGCCGCCGGCGGGGCGCGTGGCGCTCCAGGCCTACCGGCGCGACCCCGACGGCGCGTATGTCCGCGTGTACGCCGGCGCAGGGCGCGTGTGGAGCCCCGCGCTCGACAGCTGGCTCTGCGTGATCGGCGGCGGGGCCGAGTCCCGGCTCCGCCTCACGCGCCCCGGCGGCAAGGGCGAGCTCGTGCCCACCCAGGAGGAAGCCGCGGCGATCGAGGCCCGCGCGAGGGAGGCGGCCGAGGCGCGCGTGCGCGAGCTGGAGGCGCGCGTGCGCGAGCTGGAGCAGCTGGATCACGGGTAGCGCACGGCGCGCGTCACGGCGCCGCGAGCGTTTCCGGTCGCGAGGAGGCGCCGGTCACACCTGCTGGGTCGGCATGAGGGTGACGTGCGCCAGGTTGACGTGCCGCGGGAGGGCGGCCGTGAAGGCGATGGTGCTCGCCAGGTCGTCCGCCGTGAGCCACGTGATCTGCTGCCTCGCCTTGGCGATCCACGCCTTGGCGGCCTCGTCGGTCATGTGGCTCTGGAGCTCCGTGTTGACGAACCCAGGCTCGATGACCGAGACGCGGACGTGCTTCGGTCCGAGCTCGGCGCGCAGGTTGCGCGAGAGGTGGGTGACAGCGGCCTTGGTGGCGCAGTACACGGCGAACGTCGGAAAGACGCCGTGCGCGCCGATCGACGAGATGTTGATGAGGTCCGACGGGCCGCCCCGCTTCGCGGCCGCGACCAGCGGATCGATGAACGCGTCGACGACCCGCATCGCGCCGGTGAGGTTGACCTCGATCATCTGCTCGAAATCGGCGATCCGATGCTCCTCGACGCCGGACGGCAACATGACGCCGGCGTTGTTGATCACGAGGTCGACGGGGCCGAGCTCGGCCGCGATCGACCGCGCGGCGCCGGCGACGGCGGTCCTGTCCCTGGCGTCGGCGGAGAGCGCGAGCGCGCGCCCGCCCGCGGCGCGGATGCCCTCGGCCAGTGAATCGAGGCGGTCCTTGCGACGCGCGACGAGCGCGACGGCGGCGCCCTGCGCTGCGAGCTTGCGCGCGGTGGCCTCACCGATGCCGCTGGAGGCCCCGGTGACGACGGCGATGCGACCTGCGAGAGGAAGATGTTGAGACATGGTGCCAGCTCCTGGTTGGGTCCCCGCTCGGGGGTGCCCGCAATCTGGAGCTCCGCGTCGAGGTTAGGCAGACGTGCCGCGAACCTAGGATTCGCAATCCCTGGATAGAGGAGCGCGAACAGGGCATCTTTCGATGCGTGCCCGGGGCGCGCGCGATCGTGAGCGACAGGCGGAGCGAGCTGGCGGATTTCCTCCGAGGGAGGCGGATGCGCGCGGCGCCGATCGCGGGCGGCGCGTTCGCGGGGAAGCGGCGGCGCACGCCGGGCCTCAGGCGCGAGGAGATCGCGCAGCTCGCCGGGCTCAGCGTCGACTGGTACACCCGGCTCGAGCAAGGGCGTGACGTGAACCCGTCGCGCGAGACGCTCGAGGCGATCGCGCGCGTGCTGAAGCTCGACGACGACGAGCGAGGTCACCTGTTCTACCTGGCGCGGCCCGAGCCCGCGCGGGCCGCGGCGCGCCAGGAGAGGGCCGAGCCGGCGATGGCGCGCGCGCTCGAGGCGATGCGCGTCCCGGCGCTCGTCTTCAGCCCCCGATTCGACGTGCTCGCGTCGAACGGCGCCGCGCGCCGCCTGCTCGTGGACTTCGGCGACGTCTCCCCGCGAAGGCGCAACCTTCTCTGGATGACCTTCCGCCATGCGGCCTACCGCGCGCGCTACGCGGAGATCGGCGTGATCGAGCGGGAGGTCGTGGCCGCGTTCCGCTTCAGCGCGAGCTCGCACGTGGGAGATCCGGAGTTCGACGCGCTCGTTGCCGAGCTGCTCGAGACGAGCGAGGCGTTCCGGGTGATCTGGGCGCGCCACGAGGTCCGCGCCAAGGTGAGCGGCGCGAAGGCCTTCCGCGTCGAGGCCGAGGGCGCGGGTGGCCGCGACGCCGGCGACGCCGGGCCGCTCGTCCTCGAGTGGCACACGCTCGCCTCGACGACGTCGAGCCGCCAGCAGCTCGTCTACTACACGGCGCGCGCGGCGGGAGGGCCCGAGGACGAGCGCCGCCTCGCGGCGCTGTGCGGGGCCGACAGCGGATGAATGGGGCGCAGAAATGGTCGTACTGGAGCTCCCCGACCGTCGGCTGGGAGTTTTCTATCCCGGCCCCACGCGCGCGGAATCCATACATCGCGGACAATGTGAAGCGGAACCCCGCTTCACAGCGCTCCCTCCGGGAGGACGCAACGAGAAGGAAGAATGCAGTCACTAGAGCGGGGAGCAGGTCCGAGGGATACAGTACCCGCAGTGGTTGAACCAGCCGCGTGCGTCCGTCGGAGTGATCGCTCCGATCGCGTGGCCCATCGACTTGTAGACGGCTGAGGGCGTTCGAGGTGCATCCGCTCGGATCGACTCTTTGATCTTGGAACCACAATTCTCGACCGGTGAAAAGTCCGGGGAGTAGGGCGGCAGGTACATCAGCTTCGCGCCAGCGCTTTCGATCGCTTCGCGAACGCCCCGCGTGCGGTGTGACCCGAGGTTGTCCGCGATGACGACCTGGCCTGGCCTCAGCGCGGGCACGAGCTGCCCCTCGACGTACGGGCGGAAGGCTACGCCGTCCATCGTGCCCTCGAACGCGAAGGGAGCGACGACACCGTCGAGGCCCAGCCCGATCGTGAGCGTGATCGTGGGGTCAGTGTTGATCGGCACCGCACCGTGGGCACGGACTCCCCGTGGCGCCCATGCATGCCTCCGCGTCATGCCCAGATTGGTCCCAAATTCGTCAATAAAAACCAATTCTTGTGGATTGAGTCGAGCGAGCTTCTTCGCGAAGGCCTGGCGAGCCGCTGTCACATCTTCCGTGTCGCGCTCGGCTGCGTGGAGCGCTTTTTTTTCCGGGTGATGTTCAGCCGCCGCAACGCCCGGCCGACGGTATGGCGGCTGGCTACGATGTGATCACGGCGCGCGAGCTGGTCAGCCAAATCGTCCAGGGTCGCGTCGGAGGACGTCGCCACGAGCGACCTCAGGTCATCCAGCGCTTGCCCGTCGATCTTCGGTCGCGGCCCGTTGGCGCGAGGGCGCGGCGCGCCCGTAAAGGGAAGTCATGAACGTCACGTGCTACCTCTCTCTCAATAGACGTAGGCTCCGGCGAGCCGCAGTCCCAGGTATTGGTCGATGGCCCCGCCCGCGATGTAGGCGTCGCCCTGCTCGGGCTGGAACGACGAGAAGAACCGGGCGTACTCGGCGAGCACGCGCGCCTCGATGCCGGTCGCGATGGGGACCATCACCCCGGCCATCGCGCCGATGCCCTGCACGCTCGGCCCCTTGAACCGCTCGTAGACGGCGCCTGACGAGAGCGGCAGGAGGTACTCGGCGCCCAGCGTCAGCGCGACCGGGCCGACCGGGAAGCGGCCGTCGAGGCCGGCCCGGAACAGGGTGTAGGAGACATTGGGCACCGTCCTGGCGAGATCCGCCGGCGCCTCGATATCGAAGGTCAGGAACCGGAGCCCGGCGGAGATCCCGAGCTGGGACGCGTCGCCGATCGACAGCCGCTCCCGGAGGCCCAGGTTGATGCGCTGGTAGGTGGTGCTGATCGGGTCGCCGTCGCCCACCGCCGAGTTGAGGCCGAGCGCCCGCGCGTAGCTCGCGGTGATCCCGAGGCCCTTGAGCACCGCGATGTCCGTCGACGCGAGCGGGTACACCTCGCCCGCGATCGACAGCGCGGGCTGCCCGAAGACGCTGTAGGGCCGGAGGTTCTGCGTGCGCGGATCGGAGTAGTCGAACCAGCGGCCGATGAACTCGACGCCGAGCTCGACCGAGAAGAGCGCCGACCCGGCCTCGTGCGGCTCGCGCTTGCCGCCCTTCCCGCCCTCGTCGGCGTCCCTCTCCTCGCCGCCTTCGTCCTTCTCCTCGTCCCCCCCGTCGTCATCCTCGCCTTCGCCTTCCCGGTCGCCCTTCGCCTCGTCCTCCTCGGCGGGCGGCGGCGCGATCTGCGCCAGCGTCGGGCCGAGCAGCTCTTCCAGCGCCTTCTTGCGGTCGTCGCGCGAGCCGGTCACCGGCACCGCGCTGTCCACGGCGAGGTCGCCGGCGTTCTCGTCGACGTAGACGAGGTGGACCTCTTTCTTCTTCTTCTTGTTCGTCCGCGAGACGCCGTAGATGACCCCTTCCGCCTTCGCGGCCTTGCCCGCCTTGCGGATGCGGTCGATGGCCTTCTTGCGCTGGGCCTTCGACACGAGCGTGTCCCCGACGGGCTTGGTCTGGCCGGCGCTCTTCAGCGACTTCAAGAACGCGTCAGGGTCCACGACCCCCAGCGTCTCCGGTACGATGGCGAGGATGTCCTCGCGGATGTCATCCGCGTTGGGGCCTTCGATGCGCACCGCGATCGACTTCGACGCCTTGGGGGCGGCGAGCGTGGCGGGCGCGAGCGCGAACGTCGCGGCGGTCGCGGCGGAGAGCCCGAGCAGGATCCGCCCGCAGAGGCTCATGGAAAGGAACAGTGTTGTGGTTCTGGTGGGTTTGCGCACGGGCCTCTCGCTAGCGGCAGAGACGTCAACCGGGGCTTGCACGCGCGTGAGCCTGCAGGGGACCTGGACGAGCTCCCGCAGGCTGCTTCGTTCAGGCGGCCCCTTCGATGCATGGATAAGTTGCTGGCATAGCGTCGCTTTCCAGGGGTGGATCGTAGAGAGAATTTGTCTGTCAACCCAGAGCAGGTCCCGCAGTGTGATGGAACCTGGAGCACCTGATCCCGGACGGGGCCGATGTGATGACACCGTGCGCCCGAAGAGGGGCTGAGCAGAGCCCGCCGCAACATAAGTCACGCAGCACCCGAAGTTGCCATCCGGCCGCCTTGCCGGACCTCAGAGAATTCCGGTGGGAAATACTATGGAACTCACGACAGCCGAAGCGAGGGTTGTCGTGGTCTCCAGTGCATTGAAATTGGCAAGACCCAAGCACCATCGATCGGCGATCGCTTCCGCGGTGCCCGACCGAACGGAATCGGTGCCGAGACCGATCAAATGACGAAGGTCTCGGTGCGCATGACGGCCCACCCGAGGCGAAGCAAATGGATGCCTGTCGAGCGGAATGTGAACGTTCACATGGTCGATGTCAACGCCAATTGATAGGCCCGCGGGCGTATCCCCGAGCCCGAGGGAGGGCAAGGCTGGCGGGGCTCCTCCGGCGCGCCGCGTCAACATGGGCGGACGCCGGACCGCGTTGATCGCCGGCCCGCCCGACGCGCTCGAAGCCGAGCAGCGCATCGACGGTTGGCGCTCGACGCTGCGAGCCCGCCGGCGCCTGGGATGTCGATGAGCATGAAGCTGATGAGTGCGGTGTTGATGAGCGTCGGCATTGGCTTTGCGGGCGCAGCATGGGCCGCGAGCGGGACCGCGGAGGTCCCCGGTTCTGTTGCCGAGGGGAAGAATTTTGGCTGCGGTGCAAAAGGACAGAAGGCCTGTCCGATGCAGGGCTGGATGAAGGCGGTGATGCAGTCGGCGACCACGAGAGGCGACGGCGCGAAGATCGCGTCGGCGCTGGAATACGTGGCGCCGAAGCCGTCGCCCGGGATGCGCAAGTGGGTCGCGATCTCGAAGGATGGCGCGGAAAAGGCCAAGAAGGGCGATATCGACGGCAGCTCCGTTCGAGCGGGTCCGCCAAACGGAGTGGTCATCGTGAGCTCCTGTGCCGTGGTGCACCGATTTCTGTTCATGGTCAGGCCGATGACGATGGCAGCCTTCGTGGGCAACCGTCGTGATGCCGTTCGCTTTCTTGAGCCCTAGGCACGCCGCTCCATTTCTGGTTGACACCGACAATGTGAACGCTCACAATCCCTTGTCGGGGTGTCGTTCTGCTTTGCCCTGGACAGGCCGTCGTGCGCGCCGGCCCTTCGTCCCCGGGATCGGGATCGATCTCGGCACCGGGTACGTTCGTTCGGTCGTCGAGCACGCGTGCAGCGGCGCGTTCGCGGGCGCATCGCTCGCGCCATGCCGCGCTCTGAGCGCGAGGCCTCACCTGCGATCCGCACACGCACCGGTTCACTCAGCTTTCAGCCGTACACAACCAACATCGTCGAGGCTGCCGTGCGTTCATATATAGCGGCAAATCGTCGCTCTCGCTGGATTGAGCCTGGTGGGATGCGGCTCGTCGGATCCAGAGCCGCAGACGCTCCCCGAGACGCTGCTCTGGCTGTGGCGCGGTTACCCGCGCTGAACGCCGGGGGCGACATCGATTTTGATCACGAACGCCGCCATTGTAACAATAAACGGAGACGGAACTACAAGGATCTCGATATTCGGATCGCGCTTGGATTCCCTAGCCTCACCCAGCTTCCCTCCAACATCTCATCCTAGCAAGAGCGTTCCATGCCAATCGCAGAACGAATCGGTGTACTAGGTTCACTCATGAGCCGCTCGTCTCGCCTCGCGGCGCCGCTCGCGGTCGTCGTGGCCAGCGGGTGCACGGGCGTCTTGGGACCCGAGGGCGACGCGGCGCCGGCGGCCGAGACGGTGCCGGCGGCCGAGTGTGGCGCCGCCCCTGCGCTGGCCAAACCGCGCATCTGGCGGTTGACCAACACCCAGCTTGCCAACACCTTGCGCGACGAGTTCGACATCCAGCCGGCAGCGCTTGCGAACTTGCCGAACGAGGCCAGGCTCGACGGCTTCGCCAACCAGGCCTCAGACCTGCGAATCGCGCCGCTCCTCGCGGACGTATATTTCGCCGTCGGCGAGGAGCTCGGGGCGCACGCGCTGCAGAACCCCGACAAGTTTGGGATCGCTTGCGACGTCGCCAGCTTGGCGCCTGGCCCTTGCCTGGACGGTTTCGTCACCAAAACGGGGCAAAAGCTCTGGCGCCGCCCGCTCTCGGCGACTGAAGTCACCTCCTTCAGCGCGCTCTTCGCCAAGACCGCCGCGCAGGGCGAAGGTCCTGCCGGAGGTGTCAAGAGCGTCGTGCAGGCGCTGTTCATGTCGCCGAACAGCCTGCACCGCACGGAGCTCGGCACGGTGAAGGATTCACGAGCGGTGACACCGTTGACGGACCACGAGATCGCTTCGGCGCTCTCGTACCTGCTTTGGGACAGCGCGCCGGATGCTGAGCTCACCGCGCTCGCAGATCAGGGGGAGCTGCGCGACCGTACAGTGCTCTTGGCCCAGGCCAAGCGCCTGTTCGAGGCGCGCGATAAGGCGGCGCCGGCCATGAACCACTTCTTCGAGCAGTGGCTGGAGCTCGAGAATCTCCCGAATTCGGTGAAAGAGGCCAGCATCTTTCCGATGGCAACGCCCGAGCTCACCGCCGATTTGAAAGAAGAGCTGCGCCTGTTCACGAACAGCGTACTCTTCGACGCGGGAGCGGATCGTCGCTTCGACTCGCTGTTCACGAGCACGTACGCGTTCGTGAACGAGCGCACCGCTCCGCTCTACGGTTTGAGCGGGGTGACCGGCAACGCCATGGTGCGTCGCGAGCTCAATCCGACGGAACGCCGAGGCATCTTCACCTCGCTACCGTTTCTCTGGGGCCACGCGCACAGCGAAGATACGAACCTCGTCGGGCGCGGCGCCTACGTCCGCGCAGAGGTCCTATGCCACCGCGTGCCGCTGCCGCCCGGCGGTGTTCCAAATGCTGGCCAATTTGCCGAGCCGGGCGCCACGGGTCGGCAAAGACTCGGCATTCATGCGAGTCCGGGCTGCGCCGTCTGTCACAACCTGTTCGACGGCATCGGGTTTGCGCTCGAAAGCTACGATGCTATCGGTCGCTACAGAACGATGGATCAGGGGCAGGTGATCGATGCGAGCGGCAGTCTGCCGCTGCCGAGCGAGGAGAATGCGCTTCCCGGAATCGTGTTTTCCAACTTCGTGGAGATGGTGGACGAGTTGGCGCAAAAGCCGGATGTCTACGGCTGCTTCGCCCAGCAGTTCGCCGCCTACGCTTCAGGATACGACTTGCCGGAGCTCGACGCCTGTGAGAAGGAGCGCCTCGCGGACGACTTTGCACGCTCACAGCACGCGATCGATCAGCTGGTGCTGAGCGTGATCGCATCGCCGAGCTTCATCGACCGGAGGAACTAGGAGTTCGCCATGCGCAACGTGAAATTTTCCCGGCGTGCGATGCTTCGTGGCCTCGGCTACGGAACGATCTTTTGTTCTGGGCTGGCCGACAACCTCTACGCCCAAACCGTTCCGCGAATCACGCGCGTCGCCATGTTCGGTTACGCGAATGGCTCTCAGTATCAAGCGGAGCCAACCGGGGGCGAAAGAAACTTCGTGCTCAAGCCGCACATGGCGCCGCTCGAAGCCGTGCGCGACGACATCCTGGTGTTCAAGAACCTGACGCTCGCACGCGACCCCGGTAACGCGCACCGCTCGGCGTCGTATTCGGTGTTCGGCCTCGGCGCGCCGACCAGCATCGATCAGGAATTCGCCAAGTTCCTCAAGGACACGACCCCGCTGGCATCGCTGGAGATCGCGGTCGGTCAGACGTCCGGCGACGGCGGCGTCATCCCCGGACTGTCTCAGGTCGATGGCAGGTTCATCCCCAGCGTGAGAAACCCGCTGGCTGCGTATCAGCGCATCGCCGACCGCATCAGCGGGGGCGGCATGTCCATGAGCACGCCGAGCGCTGCCGAGCAGGCACTGCTCCGCCGTCAGAGCGTGCTCGACTTCATCAAGGACGATGTCCGGTCCTTTCGCGGGCGGCTCGGGCCGGAGGAAGCCGTCAAGATGGACTTCTACCTCGAGTCGCTGCGCACGCTCGAACGCGGTGTAGGCGGCAGCATCCCCAGAGAGAGCTCGTGCAAGGAGATCGAGTCGCCGCTGCTCAGCAAGGACACCATGATGAACGACATGCCGGAGCACAGCCGGCTGTATCTCGACATCATGGCGATGGCTTTCGCCTGCAACATCACTCGCGTGGCGACCATGATGTGGGGCGGCGGTGAAAACAACGAAGCCGTCAAATTCGGTGACATCGATATCTCAGCCTGGCACTCCGTCTCACACGGCGATCCGGACGGCGCTCCGGGACAACAAATCACTCGGCTCCAGGCCTATTTTGCGGGAGAGTTCCGCTATTTCGTCGAAAAGCTGAAAGGCATTTCCGACGGCGAGTTCTCGCTGCTCGACAACACCGCAGCGGTTCTTTGCACCCAGAACGGCAGCAGCCAGTTGGGCTCCGCCCAGAACTTCGCCGAGACCGACCACCCGCCCCAACACGCACCTTTCGTGGTTGCCGGCAGCTGTGGAGGTGCTTGGACGACCGGGCGCCTGCTCGACGCCGGCGGGCGCAATCACAACGACGTTTATGTCAGCATTGCTCGGGCGATCGGCATGGACGTGACGTCTGTCGGCCGCGCTAACTGGTGTCGAGGTCCGCTCATCGCATAGCTGGCGGCCGATCGCGGCGCGGCAACGGCAGTGCCGTGCCGCTTCGCGGGTTCCCAATCCCTTGACCGAGCCCCGCAGGCTGTGGACTGAGGGCGGCCCCCTTCCCTCTGTGCCAACATCCAACCTCACGACCGACGACGAGCGCTGATGGACATCATCGAAGCGCTCGATGACATGCACGTCCCCATCGCGCAGGCGTGTGAGCTGCGGAACATGGTTTAGCACATCACCCCACCGATCGAGTACGAGTCCCTGCCGGGAGGCGTGCAGGGACGCCTCTTCCGCCAAAAGACGCCGTCACCCTGCTGCGACTCGTCACGCGTCCACGCCATCGTGATTCTCCGGGCCCGACGGAGCGGGAAGCGGCCCACCCAAGGAGGAGCACATGGTTTCTCTCGCACGCGACCTGAGCCTTGCGGCGCGGCGGTCATGAGCGCGGTCAGCCGCGAGCTGGTCTTGGCGCCCCGCGCGGATCAGCCGTTCGGTCCCGAGCTGTTCGAGCTGCGCAGCGCGCCCATACCGCGTCCGCGCCAGGGGGAGGTGCTGGTCCGGAATCCGATCATGTCCTGTGATCACACGCAGGTCGCCTGGCTGTTCGGCGGATGCTCGTGTGCGCCTCGTATTGCTGCCGGTCAGGTCATGAGGGCGTGGTGTGCGGGCCATGTGGTGGAGTCGCGCCACCCTCGCTTTCGGCCAGGCGATCGCGTGTGGGGGACCCTTGGATGGCAGGATTACGCGCTCTCTGATGGAGAGGGCATCCTGCCTCTTCGCAAGGTGCCGGACGACATCCCGCTCGGCTGTCGGCTGGGTGTGGCCGGCATCAACGGAGTGACCGCTCACCTCGGCCTGGTCGAGACGGCTGCGATGCGCGAAAATGACACCGTGGTGGTCTCGACCGCCGCGGGCGCGACAGGCTCGGCCGCGGTCCAGATCGCGAGGATCCTCGGGGCGCATGTGGTGGCCATCGCAGGAGGGCCCGAGAAGTGCCGCTGGCTGGAAGAGGAGCTCCGCGTCGCGGACACCATCCGCCCCCGTCGGCGTGGGGCGCGGAGAGAATCTCGGTCACGCTCGGCCGAGCCGCGTTGTGCGGACATGGCCCTCACCGGATCCTCTCTGCGATCGTAGACGGTCGAGTCTGGATCCTGTTCGCGATCGACGTCCTCGCGAACCTCGGGTTCCTCGCCGTCGTCTTCCTCTGGTGCGAGCCCCGGCGGGGCGGAGCGCCGCGCCGTGCAGCGTGGCCGTACGGTGGGACTGGTGATGCCGCGGGCCCTTCACCGCGGGCGACGCGACGGCGGAGGGCGCCCCGTTGGGCCACACCGGAGCCGCCCTCGGCGGCGAAACAGGCGGAAGCCATGAGAATCGCTACTGTTTCCAGCGACCGCTCGTCATCGAGCGGCTTTTCTGGCGCGATTGCTGACACGCCGATCTAGCGCGCCCTGGTCGACGTCGCGCCGGCGCGCTCTCGCAGCTTGCCACGCGCGCGCATGTGCGCGAGCCACCGCGCGCGGAGGGCGCTCGGCTTCTCGGCGTAGCGCTCGTCGAGGAACCTGGCGCCTGTCACGCGGTCCGTGCGGAAGTGGCGGAAGTCCTGGCGGAGCTCGCACCACGCCGCGAGGAGCCGCGTCGACTCGAGATAGCCCACGATCACGGGCCACACGACGCGCTCGCTCTCGCTCCCCGTCTCGTCGCGGTAGCGAAGCGCGATCTTCGTGCCGGCGCGGATCGACGCCCGCACCTCGGCCAGGTCGAGCGCGTCGGGCGCCTGGTCTTCCCCGACCGGCACGCCCGTCGCCGGCTCGAACACGAAGGGCCGCAGCCGCTCGGGGACCGCCGCGGCGATCTTCGCGATGAGGTCCTTCGCCGCCCGCTGCAGGGCGACGTCCCCGCGCTGGGCGACCCACTGCGCGCCGAGGACAGCGACCTCGATCTCGTCGGGCGTCAGCATCAGCGGCGGCATGTCGAAGCCGCGATCGAGCACGTACCCCGTGCCGGCCTCGCCGCGGATCGGGACGCGCTGGGCCAGGAGGTCCGCGACGTCGCGGTACACGGTGCGCTTCGACGTCTCGAGCTCCTCGGCGAGCGCCGCCGCCGTGATCGGCGCCCGCTGCCGGCGCAGGATCTGCAGGATCTGGAACAGGCGATCGGCGCGTCGCACGGGGATGCTGACACCAGGTTGTCAGCAGGGCAGGGCTACATCAAGCGCTGTCCACGGCGCACCCACAACCGCTCGGAGATTGCACATGATCACGCTCCACAGCTTCGGCCCCATGTTCGGCTTGCCGGAGGCCAGCCCCTACGTCACCAAGACCGAGGTCCAGCTCAAGCTGCTGGGCCTGCCCTACACGAAGGAGCGCGCGCGGCCCGATCAGTCGCCGAAGGGGCAGCTCCCCTTCATCGACGAGGGAGGCGCGCGCATCGCCGACTCGCACTTCATCCGCGAGCACCTCGAGAAGAAGCACGGCAAGGATCTCGACGCCGGCCTCGACGCCCGGCAGCGCGCCGAGGCGTGGGCCATCGAGCGCATGATCGAGAACCAGCTCGCCGCGGCCTCGGGCTGCGCGCGCTGGCTCATCCCGGAGAACTTCGCGAAGGGACCGGCGAATTTCGTCAACGGCGCGCCGGAGGAAGTGCGACCGAAGCTGCGCGAGGAGCTCCTCGCGCGCGTCCGCGAGAACTTCCGCGCGATGGGCATCGGGCGGCACTCGGACGAGGAGATCGTCGAGCTCGGCGCGCGCTCGCTCTCCGCGCTCTCCGTGCTGCTCGGGGACAAGCCGTACCTCTTCGGAGCGCGCCCGGCGGGCGTCGACGCGACGGCGTTCGCGGTGCTGGCGGGCCTCCTCACGCCGTTCTTCGACTCGCCGCTGCGGCGCAGGGCCGAGGGGTTCGCGAACCTCACCGCGTACACCGCGCGGCTCATGAAGGAGTTTTACCCGGATCACCCGTGGGAGGCGGCGCGGCCGGGCGCCTGAGCGGCGCAGCGCCGCCGGCCCGGACGGGGCGGCGGCGCTGCGGCAGATCGCGGCCTGGTTGGCGCTACTCCTCGGGGGTGGGCGCCGGCTCGGGCGCCGGCGCGGGCTCCGCGACGCCGCCGTCGACGCCGGCGCACGCGTACCCGACCGAGTCCGGGGTGGGCAGGGGCAGCGACGCCACCGGCGTCGCGAGGTCGTCGAGCGCGTTCACGAGCACGCCGCCCTGGGAGTACGAGTAGACGTAGTCCTCGATGAACAGGCCGCGCTGCACGGCGGCCCCGCCGTAGGTGCACCCCGACGGCACGCTGCTGAAGAAGCCGCTGTGGTCGACAGCGCCGAGCCGGCTGAACCCGTCCTCGACATCGACGTTGAACAGCTCCAGCGTGCTCGACATCGCGCCGGTCTGCCCGTCGAAGCTCACGAGCGGGAAGGCGAGCACGCCGAGCTCGCCGTAGTACGTGAACGCCTTGTGGTTGTACTCGGCCTCGGAGTGCATGTACTCCGCCCCGTCGAGCGCCTCCTTGTGCAGGAGCGCGGGCGCCGACGCGTTCGTGACGTCGAAGATCTGAAGAGCAAGGCCGGTCACCGTGCCGTCCTCCTCGCCATCCCTGCCGATCGTCAGGAGGTGCCCATCGTCGAGCGGGTGCATGTACTCGCTGAAGCCGGGGATCTTGAGCTCACCCGCAACGGAGGGGGACGCCGGGTCCGCGAGATCGATCACGAACAGCGGATCGACCCGGCGGAACGTCACGACATAGCCGCGATCCCCGACGAACCGGGTGGACTGGATGGTCTCGCCGGGGGCAAGGTCGGTGACGGCGCCGATCTTCTCGAGATCGGTCCCTTGCGCCTCGAGGACGAACACGTTGTTGCTGGTCGTCCACCTGGGCTCCGCCTGCACTTGCGAGGTCGTCGAGACGCGGAGCTTGCCGTTGTGCTCATCGAGCGAGAACTGGTTGATGATGTGGCCGGGCACCGAGCCTGACGCGACGTACCCGGGCTGGCTCGGGTCGGCGATCAGATCGAACTTGTGCAGATGGGTGAGGTTCGTGCCGACGAACATCTCGCCCGGCGCCGCCTGCTCCTGCCAGGAGCGCGCGGCGACGTAGAGCGCGTCGTGGCTCGCGTACACGGTGTCGGTCGCGCCGACGATCGAGGTCGACTCCGGCGCCGCGGCGAGGTCGGCGAGGTCGAGCGACTCGATCTGCGTCAGGCCGTACGACGTCGTGCCGGCGTCCGGAACATAGAAGTCCGAGCAGCTCGCGTCGAGCAGCGTGACCGCCTCTCCCTGCTTCTCGAAGCGGTACGGCAGCCACGTCGAGAGCGGCGCGTCCTCGATGATCGCCGCGTTCTCGGTGCGGAGCTGCTCGAACGCCGCGGTCCACGCCTCGGCGGTCTCGGGGTACTCGGTCAGGCCTGAGGGCCAGTAGCGGAGCGCGGGGCCGTGAGCGCCGCCGGTCAGCACCGTGCGCACGTTCGGGCCGGTGCGCCGCGCCGAGCTGTAGCCCCCCTCGAAGTACACCTCCTTGACCACGCTGGGTGCGCCGCCGGCGAGGCTCAGGACGGTGATCTTCGTGAGCGGCGCCCAGACGTCGCCCGAGCCGGGCACGTCGATGCTCGGCTCGTCGGGCGGCGGCTCATCGGCCCCGCCGCCGTCCGGAGGCGGGGGCGCCGGCGCTTCGCCGCCGGACGGCGCCTCGGCGTCGGGGGGCGTGTCGTCTTCCGACGGCGTATCACCGCCGGACGGTGGCTCGGTGTTGTCCGGCGGCAGCGGCTTCGCGTCTCCGCCGTTGGCGGGGGTCCCCGGCGCGCCGCTCGGCGCGCTGGGGTCTCCTGGCGTCGGCGCGACGCCGCCGCCGCCGATCATGGTGTCGATGAGCAGGTAGTCGTAATACCCCGGCCGCGGCGTGACGCCTGCCTGCTCGTAGATCGCCGCCCCGTTGACCGACGAATAGACGACGACCTTGTCGCCTGCCACGAACATCTCGAGGGGCGAGCCCTCGATCGCGAGCGAGCTGCCCACCGCGAGCGACGACGCCGGCCACGCCGTCAGGGTGTAGAAGCTCTGGCCGTGGAGCACGTAGATGTTGTTGCCGTCGGTCTTGATGATATCCGCCTCATCGACGCCGGCGACCTGGGTGTTCGTCTCGGAGTGGGCAGGGTCGGCGCCGCTGCCGCTGTCTTCCCCCGAGGCCTCCTGGCCGGTTCCCCCGTCGTCTGCTGTGGGCGGCACCGGGGCGGGCGTGTCCGTGGGATCCTCGGCCCCTCCGGGGACGCCGACGCTGCCGTTGTCGACGCCGCCAACGGCGGCGCCGCGGGGGTAGCCGTACGCCGAGTAGCTCGCGATCGTGGCGTCGATCTGGGCGTTCATCTTGGCGAGCGCGTCCTGCTTCAGCAGCGCTTCGAGGTCGTCGCAGGACTGAGCCCGGTGGAGCGCCGCCCGCTGAGAGTCGACAGGCTCGCCAGGCGTTGATGCCGTCTCGCATCCGACGGCGAGGAGGCCTGTTGCCAGGAGGAGCCAGAGGGAGGAATGGGTGCGGTGGGTTCGCATGGTGTCTGCTGCGTTCGCAAGGCCCGCGCCAGCCGCCCGCTCGCTCGATTCACCGCGCTTCGCTCGCGCGCCGCGCCTGTCGCGCCGCGGAGAGCACGACATGCAAGCACTGGCCGCAGGCCGCTTGGCACACGTGTGCCAGACGGATGGCAGGACTGTTGGTTTCCGTCAGTGCGGGATGATGCCGACGTTCATGGGACCCGGAAGCACACCTTGTGGGGTGTGCTCTCTGAAACGTCCCTTGAATTCCGAGAAAATGGAACAGGGAGGCGAGGAGACGCGGAGAACAATCCACTGATCTCCCTGTCTCCCCGTCTCCCTGTTCAAATCCCCGCTATCGATGCCAATAAGACGAGGTCTTGCCGTCGACGGTGGTGGCCTCGGGTGACCATTGAGGTCAGCTGCCTTGGATTCGTGCGACTGGCCATCTCAGACGCTGCCCTCGTCTCGGCCACAGGAGGTGACGAAGATCCGGTCTCCGTCGGAGAAATGCGCGGGTGACATCTTGGGTGGCCCGAGCCAGACCATGGTTCATGGTGTCCGAGCCGCCGGACGAACCCTGGGCGAGGACGATCCTCGCGCCGGGCCTCGGGGGGCACCAGCAGCGGATCGCGAGATCGCTCTGCGCGAGGCTGCCGCCGTTGCCGATGTGAAGAAAGGTTCGAGCGGGTAGGAGGCATGGCCCCATGTCCCTGTCAAGCGTCCGGCAGGGGCACGTCGCGTGGCTTTGTTGCCGCGCTTGCGTCCGTTGCGTCCGTTGTCTCTGCTGCCCCGCGGGGCCTGTCGGGGTGCTAGTTTCCTCGCGTGGCATCGCCGAATCGCATCGGGTTCCCCCTTACCCCTCGGCGTTCTCCCCGCGCGCTCGTGCTCCGCGATCTGTCGCCGGAGGAGGCCGGCGCCGCGATCGACTGGTCCGGCTGGGTTCTGCCCGATGACGCGGAGCGCCCTGACAAGGCCGAGCGGTCCGAGGTCGTCCGCCTGCTGCTGTCGGTGATCGCGCAGCTCGCGCGCGAGCGTGGCTGGGCCGACTTGTACGCTGGTACCGGGCACCTCTTCGCGTGGGTGCGGAGCGAGCCGTTCGTGCGCGTCCTGCCGGACCTCTACGTCCTCGATCATCGCCCGTTGCCGCCCATCCCGCGGCAGTGGCAGACCTGGCTGCCGGGCCATCGTCCGCCGCGGTTCGCGCTGGAGGTGGTCGCGGGCGACTGGCGCCGTGCTTACGACGACGCGCCGGCGAAGTACTGGCAGCTCGGCTGTCCCGAGCTCCTGCTCTTCGATCCCGAGGCGGCTGCCGCCCTCGCGCCGCTCGCGGAGGAGCGGGTGCCTCTCCAGCTGTACCGGCGGGACGCGGACGGCACCTACCTGCGGGTCCACGGAAGCGGCGATCCCGTCTGGATCGAGGCGCTCGACGCGCACCTCGTCGTGTTGAAGGACGGCCCGCACCCGACGTTGCGCGTCGCGCGGACCTCCCGCGCGACGGATCTCGTGCCGGCCGAGGAGGAGGCCCTCCGCGCCGAGGGCGAGGCGCGCGCCCTGGAGCAGCGCGCCCGCGTCGCGGAGCAGCGCGCCCGCGCCGCCGCCGAGGCGCGGGTCCGCGAGCTCGAGGCGCGGGTGCGCGACCTGGAGGCCCGCGTGACCCGGAGGTGAGCGCGGTGCGCCGGTGGATGGGTGCGCGCCGCCGAGCGGGTCGTCGTGACGTCAGGGCGTGCAAGCGCATCCGCAGACGGACATCTGGCCCGAGACGCTCGTGCTCCACTGCCCATTCCAGGCGCGGCTCGTGCCGCAGGCGGCCGGGCACTTGCTCGGGGCGTCGGCGTTGCTCCAGATGGGCCCGGCCTCGAGCGACACCGTGGCCGGCGGGGTGAATGCGCACTCGCAGACGGACATCTGGCCCGGGACGGTCGTCCACCATTGCCCGTTCCACTTCGTCGCGCTGCTGTACGCGGCGCAGGTGTTCGGACACTGCGTCTGAGCGTGGGTGTTGCTCCAGATGGGGCCGGCCTGCACGACGGCGGCAGGGCGCGGGCTGCATTCGCAGACCGACATCGCGCCCGGAACGGTGGTCCACCACTGCCCGTTCCAGTTCATGTTCTGGGGGTTGCAGACGTTCGGGCATTTGGTCTGGGCATCGCTGGTGTTCCAGATGGGCCCGGCCTCCAGCGCGAGGTTCTTGGCGACGCACGCAGGGCCGAGCGCCTGCGACGCCTCCTCGACGGTCTCCTCGTCCGCAAACGCCTGCTCGGAGTCGCCTTCCTCCATCGGCACGCTGCAACCCGCGATGAGCATGATGCCGAGCGCGCTGGAGGTGAAGAGTCCGGAGAGGATGTGTTTCGTGTTCATGGTCGGCTCCTGGAGTGGTCGGTCCGGTGGATGTCTTGGGTCGCGATGTTCGCCGCCCGTCAGCTTCTGGTTTCGGTTGTTTGCAGCGTGCGTGCCACCAGGGCGCGCTCTCCTCGGAAGCGCCAGGCCCTCTCTGTCAGCGGGCAGAATGCGAGCGGCGCCCGCGCGTTTCCGGGGGCGCGGCGCGCCCGCCGACGGCCGCCTCGGCAAGACCTTGCCCGCAAGAGATCGCCGTCGCGAGTTGCCCGGCAAGAGGTTGCCGGCGAGGATGGGCCGAACGTAATCGAGGTGTCCTTCCGGCTACAGCGCGGCGGAGACTCATGAGCGACCGGGTCCGCGGTGGCTCTTGGACCTCCCGAAGGAGCCTGATATAGAGACCAGCGAGGCGGAGTGCATGCGGACAGGCAAGTCGGTGCAGGACGACGCGGCGAAGACCTGGACCCTGGCGGGGAGGTCGATCTCTGCCGTTCAGCAGACCGCGGCGCTGGGCATCGCCCTCGTCTGGCAATACGCCGGAAAGACGGAGAGACGTTTGCTCTCGCCCGACACGCCGCTTGTCGTGGGGCGCGCCGCGCCTGCCGCGCTCTGCATCGACGATCGTACCCTGTCGCGGGAGCACGCCCGCTTCCTCCTCTCGCGCGGGCGGGTGTGGGTCGATGACCTGGGATCCAAGAACGGCACGTTCCTCGACGGCCGCCGCGTCTCCCGCGCCGGGATCGCGATAGGGGATGAGGTCGTGCTCGGCAGCGTCGCGCTGCGGGTGCAGGCGTTCGGCGCCGGGGGCGAGTCCCTCGATCTCGAGGGAGAGGAGAAGCTCCTGCGCCGCGTGGAGGACGAGCTGACGCGCGCCCGGCATTTTCGCCGCCCCTTCGCCCTGCTCCACGTGCGCATGAGCGCGGCGGTGACGGCGGAGGGCTGGATCAGCGCCGTGCGCGCCTGCCTTCAGCCCGTGCACCGCGTGGCGCTCTACGGCACCTGCGCTGCCCAGGTGCTGCTGCCCGAGGCCGGCGCCGAGGAGGCGAGCCGCACCGCGCAGGCCATCGCGGCCTCCTTCGTGGGCAGCGACGCCCGGCTCCTCGTCGGCCTCGCCCTCTACCCGGACGCCGGCAGCACCGCGGACGAGGTCTTCGCGGCCGCCCGCGAGGCGGCCCGCCACGCCTCGCCCGAGCGCCCGGTGGCGTGCGGCCCCGCCGCGACCTCGGTGCTCGCGCGCGAGGAGCCGGAGGAAGGGGGGATCATCGCCGGCCAGCAGATGCGCGAGGTGATCGAGACGGCGAGGCGCGTGGGCGCCTCGCGCATCCCGGTCATCCTTCACGGCGAGACGGGGACCGGCAAGGAGGTCGTCGCGCGGATGATCCACGAGGGCGGCCCGCGCCAGGGGCGGCGCGTGGTGCGCGTCAACTGCGGCGCGATCCCGAAGGACCTCGTGGAGAGCACCCTGTTCGGCCACGAGCGCGGGGCGTTCACGGGCGCGCTGCAGCAGCAGAAGGGCGTGTTCGAGGAGGCCGACGGCGGCACGGTGTTCCTGGACGAGATCGGCGAGCTGCCGCCGCCGGCCCAGGCCGCGCTGCTCCGCGTGCTCGAGTCGGGGTCGTTCAGCCGCGTCGGCTCGAGCCGCGAGATCGAGGTCGACGTGCGCGTCGTCGCGGCGACGCACCGGGATCTCGAGGCGATGGCCGCGTCGGGCGCGTTCCGGGCCGATCTGTACTATCGGCTCGGCGGCGTCGTGATCGACATCCCGCCGCTGCGCGCTCGAACGGACGAGATCGAGCCGCTCGCGCGGCATTTCTTGCGCGCGGCCAGCGCGGCCAACGGGCGGCATGTCGAGGGCATCACCCCCGAGGCGCTCGCCCTGCTCTGCGCGTACGCGTGGCCTGGCAACGTGCGCGAGCTGCGCAACGTGATCGAGCGCGCGGTGGTGGTGACGCCCGGCGCGCTCGTCGGCCTCGAGGATCTGCCCCCGAGGGTGCGCGCGGCGGCGGCGCGCGGCGAGTCGGAGCGCCCCGCGGACCGGGGGACGGACGCGGAGCTCGGCGGCGCTCCGCCGGACGTGGCCGTGTTCTGCCCCACGCCGTCCGCCCCGAAGGAGGCGCCCCCCGAGGGCGGGCAGGTCCGGGGGAAGGTGCAGCAGTACGAGGCCAAGCTGCTCCAGGACATGCTCGAAACCGCGGGCTGGAACCGGACCGAGGCCGCGCGCCGGCTGGGGATCCCGGTGCGCACGCTGTCCTACCGCATGAAGGTCCTGGGGGTGAAGCGGCCGTCTCCTCGATGATGCGCAGCCGTCGTCGGCGAGCGCCCGCGTCTCGAACCTGAGCAAGCGCGCTGGGAGCTCGCTACACTGCGCTGACCATGCTGAATCGCACGATCGCGCGGAAGTACGCGCTGAGACGAGAGATCGGACGCGGCGGGATGGGCGTCATCTGGGAGGCGTTCGATCAGGTGCTCCGGCGCCCCGTGGCGCTCAAGGTGATGACGCCCGAGCATGTCAGCTCGGACTCGGCGCGACGCCGATTCGAGCGAGAGGCGATGGCGATCGCGCGGCTCCAGAACGAGCACATCATCCAGATACACGACTACGGCATCGACGAAGATTGCCCGTACATCGTCATGGAGCTGCTCGAAGGGGAGGACCTCGAGGCCAGGCTCACCCGGGAGCGGCAGCTCTCGCCGTCGGCGACGCTCGCCCTGCTCCGGCAGATCGCCATTGGCCTGCAGGTGGCGAGCTCCGCGGGGATCATCCACCGCGATCTCAAGCCGGCGAACGTCTTCCTGGCGCGGAAGGAGCCAGGAGAGTGCGTGAAGCTCCTCGATTTCGGCGTGGTGTGGACGGTCTTCGAGTCGGACGAGGAACAGCAGGGCTCGTTCGGCAGGGTCGTCGGCACGCCGTCGTACATAAGCCCCGAGCAGGTGCGCGCCGTCGTGCCGGATCACCTGAGCGATCTCTGGTCGCTCGGCGTCATCACCTACAGGGCCCTCACGGGCCGGCTCCCCTTCGCGGCGAGCGGGATCGGGGAGCTGCTCATCAGCATCTGTACCGATCCGTTCCCGGCGCCGTCGAGCCTCGTGCCCGGCCTGCTGCCCGGCTTCGACCGCTTCTTCGAGCACGCGCTGGCGAAGGACCCGGCGCAGCGGTTCCAGTCCGCGGCCGATTTCGTGGCGGCGTTCGCGGCGGTGATCGATGCCAGCGGGGGCCCCGCCAAGATCCTCATCGCCGACGATGAGCCCGACGTGGCGCTCATGATGAAGCTGCTCTTCCGGCAGAAGATCCGCGACCGGGTCTACGAGTTCATCTTCGCTGACAACGGCGAGAACGCCCTCGACGAGCTCCGGCGCCACCCCGACATCGACGTCGTCGTCACCGATATCAACATGCCTGTGATGGATGGCCTCACGTTCCTCGGACGCGTCCCCGAGGTGAGCCCCTTTGCGAGGACGGTGATGATGTCCGCCTACGGCGACATGGGGAACATCCGGAGCGCGATGAACCAGGGCGCGTTCGATTTCCTGCTCAAGCCGATCCAGCGCGGCGATCTCGAGGCGACCATCGACAAGACCATCAAGCACGTCGCGGAGCTGCGGAGGAACGCCCGCTCGGACGAGGAGAACAAGATCCTCCGGCAGTTCACGAGCGCGGCGTTGATCGAGCGGATCCGGGAGATGGGCCCCGCGATCGCGCTCGCGAGCGAGGCGGTCATGGCCACGGTGGCGTTCATCGACATCTTCCAGTTCACGCCCGTGACCAGGGAGAGGCTGCCCGGCGAGGCCATGAGGCTGCTCAGGGCCAACTTCGAGGTGATCGTCCCGGAGCTCGTCGCCAAGGGGGGGGTCGTCGACAAGTTCCTCGGCGACGCGGTGATGACGGTGTTCCAGGGGCCGGATCACCTGTCGCGGGCGCTCAGCGCGTGCGTGGCCGTCCGCGCGCAGATGGCGGCGGTGGCGCGCCGCGCCGGCGAGGGCTCGCCGTATACGCAGGGGATCTGCGTCGGGCTCTCCACGGGGCAGGTCCTCTCCGGCAGCGTCGGATCTCAGGCGTACGGCCGGCTCGACTACACCGTGCTCGGCGAGGTGGTCAACGCCGCCGCGCACCTCGCCAGGGCGTCGCGGCCCGGGGAGATCCTCGTCGAAGCGACGGTCCGCGAGGCCGCGCAGCAGCTCTTCGATTTCGAAGAGGTCGGCGCGAGGAGCCTGCTGCCGGGGGCCCCTCCCGTCAGCGTCTTCAACCTGGTCAAGCGCGTTCCGGTCGACGTCATCGCAGGGTGCGAGCCGACCGTCGGAGTCCACTCGACGACCACCATGCGATGAGGTCGCGAAGGCGCTGGCTCGAAGCGCCTCAGCGCGCCGCGAGGCGGTGGCGGCCCTGGGGCACGCTCGTCGAGGCCGTGCCGCTGGCAGCGTCGTAGCGCGTCGGCGCGGGCTTGCCGTCGAGGGTGAGCTGCGCGTCCTTCTGGGAGACGGCGATGCCGACCTGCGCCGCGCTCGAGAGCACCAGCTCCGCGGCGACGCCGGCGCCCTCGGGCCGGAGCGACGCGGACACGGGCGACGTGGCGAGCAGCAGGGCGCGGCCGCCGACGCTCAGCGAGGTGCCGGCGTCGACCTGGGCGCGCTCGAGCGCCCTGTGGCGCAGGAGCAGCAGCGCGCTGCGACCCTGCAGCTTCGCGGAGGGCACGCGCGGACCGTCGCCGACCTCCACCGGCTGCGCGCCGTCGGAGACCAGCGCGAGATCCTGCGTGTCTTGCTCCGCGATGGAGACCAGCGCGGCCGAGCCGCTCCCGCCGCTCACCTTGAGCGCCTCGACCGCCGGCTTCGGCTCGCCCGCGGTGAGGTCGCGCGGGTAGAGCACGGTCAGCCATTGCGTGCTGGAGGCGATGTAGCGCGCCACCGAGAACGGGTGCCGGAAGGTCATGTTCGGGAAGAAGTTGGTGAAGCCGCTTCGATCGACCGAGAAGGCGTCAGGTCGGGGGACGTAGACCACGTCGAGCTCGAGCTCGCGCTTGCCGTCGTCGGTCCGCGTTGCCCACACCAGCCGGCCCGCCGTGGGAGCGGACGGAGCGCGGCCGGCAGCGTCCGGCGGGATCGGCGCGCTCGGGGCGAGCCCGGTCGCTGCCTCCGCCGCCAGGTCGCTGGCCATCCGGACCTCGCCGCAGACGTCGCCGCAGTCCACCTGGGTGCTGGACGAGGTGGGCCTCGCGGTGGCGTAGTCGGTGCAGATGGCGGGCGCGCCCGGCCGGCAGCCCAGCCGACCGCTGTAATGGAGGTGGGTGTCGTAATAGTGGAGCATCGGTTGGGCCGAGCCGACGCCCGAGGAGATCATGTGATCGAAGACGACCACGTAGCTCCTCCGCGCGAGCGCCGCCGTCCGCCGCGTGGACACGTCGGGCACGTTGACGTAGTCGTCGATCGTGACCGTCGAGGAGTCGAGCTCCCCGGTCAGGAACGAGGCCCGCAGGATCGCCGGATCGTCCACGGGCCGGGTCAGATCGCTGAAGACACCGAGCTGGCGCCACGCGGGCGTCTGGTAAGTGTCCCGGATCCCCTTGAAGCTGTCGACGGTGACCAGGTTGTGCGACTCCGGGCTGAAGTTGACCCAGTAGAACAGCGAGGTGTGGGAGCTGCCCGCGGGATCGTAGTTGCGGCCGTCGCCCGGATCGATGATCAGGTATTGCCCCTTCGCGTGCAGGAGGAAGCTCGTCTGGTCGGGCTGGCTGTGCGAGGACGGCCGGTACTCGTGCTCGGTGGTCATCAGCAGGTGAACCGCGTCCGCGCTCCAGCCGGAGCGCAGCGAGGTCATGTCCGAGGTGACGATCGAGGTGTACGAGGGCTCCTTGAGCTCCTGCCCCCCGGCGGCGGCCTTGGCGATGTCGGGATCGGTATAGAGGATGCTGTAGACCGGGTTGTTGACGGCGGCCTTGCCCTTCGCGCTGAGCCAGCCATAGAAGCCCTTCGCGTCGCGGCGCCCCTCTTTCTCGCTGAGCATGCTGGCGGCGATGCTGCTCAGCTGCAGGGGCTCGCGCCATCCGGTCTCGATGGTGGCCGCGTTGCCGTCCGGCATGGAGAGGGCGGCCCCGTAGCGGAGCATGCGGGCGATGCGGGTGTCATTGCCCCAGGCAGCGGGCGTGTTCACCGCGTTGATGTAATCCCGGCCGTCGTGCGCCCCCCCGGAGAGCCGCTTCATGGCCTGGAGGTAGGGCAGCATCACCGAGAACACGTCGTCCTGGTAGCTCGGGCCCTCGACGTAGGTGCCGTCCTGGGTGAGGCAGGCTTGCACGTAAGGGCCGTAGGAGCGGAGGGCGAAGAGCGACTCCAGCGGCGCGTCGCCGAAGAGATCGCGCTCGACGGTGCAGGCGTGATCGTGCTCGCCCAGGGTGTAGCTCAGCGTGGCCGCGCCGCTGCCCACGCGATAGCGGAAGTTGGTGACGTACGTTGTGTTGAACTCTTCGTACACATCCATCGTCTTCCCGAGCGCGTCCTCGAGCTTGTCGCGGATGGCCGCGTCGTCGTCCGCGCTCAGCGCCGGCTGCACGAGGTCGTAGGTGTAGGCGTAGTTGAGCAGGCTTCCGCCCCAGTACCAGGCGCCAGGCGTCTGGTTCCAGCCGGTGGCGGTGTCGCCCGCCTTCAGCAGCGCGTCGCGCGCCGCCTTCAACGCGTCGCCGCGCTGCTCGATCACCCAGGAGAGGGCCCCGTACAGCGCGCAGTTGGAGAGCTGGAATTCTTTTACGTCCGTATTCGTGGAGGGGGCCCCGCACGGGTGGCCCTGCCCCGGCGGGCCGCGGCGGACATCGTCCATCCAGGTCTTGTAAGGGTCCTGGGTGACCCGCTGGCGCAGGGCGGGGATGTCGTGGCGATCGAAGGCGATGAACGGGTGCTTCCGCTCGTGGATCTGGACGGGCGCGCACGGGGGCGGCTTGGAACAACCTCCGAGGCCCACCAGCAGGATCCACGGCGCGAGGACCTTTCCCCCCATTGAGCGGAGCATGAGGGGTCTTGTTATCAGCACCGCAATACGGGCGTCAATGTGGGCCGCCTCGCGGCCACCTCCGGCGGGAGGAGGCTCCGCGCGCGCGTTCGGTCAAAGGAGCGTCGAAGGCGCGTCGAAGGAGCGCCGGCCCGGCGGGGACATGGCTTTGTCCCGCGGACCGTGGTCCAATCCGCACCCATGAGCGCCGCCCTCCGCCACTCGCCCCGCTGCCCCGCGGCGCTTCGAGGCTAGATCCAGCATGGTCCTGCCCGGGTACGAGATACAGGCTCAGGTCTACGACAGCACCAACACCCGCGTCTGCCGCGCCCTGCGCAAGGCGGACGGGGAGCCCCTCATCCTCAAGATCCTGAAGCCGCTCCGCCCGTCTCCCGAGCGGCTCGCCTGGTTCCAGCGCGAATACGATATGCAGCGCGGGATCGAGCTGCCCTGCGTCCCCCGGGCCTATGGCCTCGGGCTCGAGCTGCAGGGCTGGACCATGGCTATCGAGGACTTCGGCGGGGAGTCGCTGGACAGGCTGCTGCGCCGGGGGACGCCGCCGCTCGCCGAGGCGCTGGACATCGCCGTCCGTGTCGTGGACGCGCTCGGGCAGCTCCACGAGCAGCGCATCATCCACAAGGACATCAACCCCTCGAACATCGTCTGGAGCGCGGAGCGGGAGCGGCTCGCCATCATCGACTTTGGCATCTCCACCGTGCTCTCGCGGGAGAACCCCGTCCTCAAGAGCCCGGACGTGCTCGACGGGACGCTCATGTACATCGCCCCCGAGCAGACCGGCCGGACCAACCGGGCGATCGATTACCGCACCGACTTCTACTCGCTCGGCGTCACCCTCTACGAGCTCTTCACCGGGGCGCTCCCCTTCCCGGCGCAGGACGCGATGGAGCTCGTGCATTGCCACCTGGCGAGGCTCCCGGCGCCTCCTCACGCGCGGGCGAAAGGCGTGCCGAGGGCGGTGTCGGACGTCGTGATGCGGCTCCTGGAGAAGGCGCCCGAGGCGAGATACCAGAGCACGTACGGCATCAAGGCGGATCTCGCGGCGTGCATCGCGGCGCTCCGCGAGACGGGCGCGGTGGGGGCGATCGACCTCGGGGCGCGCGACGTGCCGGAGCGGTTCCAGATCCCCCAGCGGCTCTACGGCAGGGAGCGCGAGGTGGAGGCGCTGCTCTCGACCTTCGAGCGGGTCGCGCAGGGCGCGCGGAGCGCCGTCGAGGGGGCGCGCGGGGCGGCCGAGCTGCTCCTCGTGACCGGCTCCTCGGGCATCGGCAAGAGCGCGCTCGTGCGCGAGCTGTACGAGCCGATCACGCGGCGGCGGGGGTACTTCATCGGCGGGAAATACGACCAGCTCCAGCGGGCGACGCCCTACGCGGCCGTGGTGGCGGCGTTCCGGTCGCTGGTGCGGCAGATCCTCGGGGAGAGCCAGGCGCGGCTCGCGGGGTGGCAGGAGGCGCTGCGCGGCGCGCTCGGCCAGAACGGGCAGGTCATCCTCGACGTGATCCCCGAGGTGGAGGCGATCCTCGGGCCGCAGCCGCCGGTGCCCGAGCTCGGGCCGACGGAGACGCAGAACCGCTTCAACCTGGTGCTCGAGCGCTTCCTGCGCGTCTTCGCGAAGCGGGAGCACCCGCTCGTGATCTTCCTCGACGACCTGCAATGGGCCGACGCGGCCAGCCTGCGGCTGCTCGAGCGGGTGCTCGGGGAGGAGCGACTGGCGCACCTCTTCCTGATCGGGGCCTACAGGGACAACGAGGTCGGGCCGGCTCACCCGCTCACGATGACGCTCGCGGCCATCCGCGCGTACGGGACGGCGGTGCGCGAGATCCACCTCGGGCCGCTCGCGCGCGAGCACGTGGAGGAGCTGCTCGGCCAGGCCATGCACGCGGAGCCGGAGCGGGTCCGCCCGCTGGCGGAGCTCATCGTGCGCAAGACCGAGGGCAACCCGCTGTTCGTGAGCGAGCTGCTGAAGGCGGTGCACAAGGAAGGCTTCATCGCCTTCGACCGGCAGCGGGGGCGGTGGCAATGGGACCTCGGCCGGATCGAGGCGAAGGGCGTCACCGACGGCATCATCGATCTCATGATCGGCAAGATCCGCAGCCTGCCGGCCGCGACCCAGCAGGCGCTCAGCCTCGGCGCCTGCATGGGCAGCGAGATCGACGGGCGCGCGCTCTCGCTGGTGGCGGGCAGGTCCGAGGAGGCGCTGTCCCAGGCGCTGTTCGCGGCGGCGCTGGAGGGGCTCCTGCTCCCGGCCTCCGAGCTCGAGGTGGTCCAGGACTCGACAAATCCCTCGCTGCTCGTGCGGCATTACCGGTTCTTGCACGACCGGGTGCAGCAGGCGGCGTATGCGCTCGTCGAGGAGGCGGAGCGGCCCGCGGTGCACCTCAGGATCGGGCGGCTGCTCCTCTCGAAGATCAGCGGGCCGGAGCGGGCCGAGCGGATCTTCCAGCTCGCGACGCACCTGAACCAGGGGCGGGGCCTCGTCACGGATCCGGTCGAGCGGCTCGAGATCGCCCGGCTGAACCTGGAGGCCGGGAAGCGGGCGAAGAGCTCCACCGCCTATGCCGCGGCGCGGGAGTACCTCGCCGCGGGGCTCGCGCTCCTGCCCGAGGGCTCCTGGGGAGAGCACCACGATCTCACCGCGGATCTCCACCGCGCGCTCGCGGAGGCCGAGGGGCTCAACGGCAACCACGCGCGCGCCGAGACGCTCGCCCGGGCGCTGCTCGATCACGCGCGGACGCCGCTCGAGCAGGCCAGCGTCTACGACGCGCTCGTCAGCCATTGCACCATGGTCGGGCGGTACGCGGAGGCCATCGACGTGGCCCGGCGCGGGCTCGCCCTGCTCGGCATCGACCTGCCCGAGCGGGATCTCGGCGCGGCGCTCGAGGCGGAGCTCGCGGACGTCGACCGCCGGCTCGGCGATCGCCCCCTCGACTCGCTGCTGGAGGCGCCCGCCGTGGAGGACCCCGCCGGCAAGGCCGCGCTCAAGCTGCTCTCGAACGTGCTCTCGGCGACGTTCTACGTGGACCGGCAGCTCTACGCGTTCACCGTCACGAAGTCGGTCGGCCTGAGCCTCCAGTACGGGCTCGCCCCCGGCGCCTGCTCGATCTTCGCGTTCTACGGGATCGTGCTCTCGGGGTTCCGGGGCCAGCAGCTCGCGGGCTACGAGATGGGGGTGCTCGCGGTGCGGCTCGGCGAGCGGTTCAACAGCCCCGGCGACGTCTGCAACAGCTGCTTCGCCCTCGGCAATTTCCTTCTGCCGTGGGTGAAGCACCTGCCGGCGGCCCAGGCGGTCAACGACGCTGGGTACAAGGCGGGGCTCGAGGCCGGGGAGCTGCGGTACGCGGGGTATATCCTCATCTACAAGCTGTTCAACCAGCTGTACGAGGGCAGGCCCCTCGCCCAGGTGCTCGCGGATCTGCCGGAGTTTTTGCACTTCAACCAGAAGAGCAAGAACCAGATCGCGATCGACATCATCCGCGGGCTGGAGCTCGCGCTCGCGGACCTCTCGGACAGGGCCGGGGGCGCCGCGCCGGATCCCGCCGCCGAGGCCGACTACCTGGCCGCATGCGAGGCGAACCAGAGCGTGATGGCGCTCTGTTACCATCACATCCTGAAGACGCAGACGTTGTACCTGCACGGCGATCTGGCGGGGGCGCGCGCCGCGGCGACGAGGGCCGAGGCGCTCATCTCCGCCGTCACCGGCAACGTGGCGTCGGCGGAGCACCAGTTTCATCATGCGCTGTGCCTCGCGGCGCTGGCCGACGGCGCCGGGGCGGACGAGCGGCGGGCCTTCCAGGAGGCCGCCGCGGCGAGGCGCGATCAACTGGGGCGCTGGGCGGAGGTCTGCCCGGAGACGTTCTCGCACATGCACGCGCTGGTCGGGGCCGAGCTGGCGCGGCTCGCGGGCGAGACCGGGGAGGCCATCGAGCTCTACGAGCGCGCCATCACCGCGGCGAGGGCTCACGGGTTCCTCCAGGACGAGGCGCTCGCGAGCGAGCTCTACGGCAGGTTCTGGCTCCGGCGCGGGAAGGAGCGGCTCGGCAGGGATTACCTTGCCGACGCGCGTTATGGCTTCGAGCTCTGGGGCGCGCGGCGCAAGGTGGCGCTGCTCGACGCGGAGCTCAACCCGCCGCAGCCGCTGGCCGAGGCGCCCCTCGACCGGACGACGCTCACCACCACGAGCACCCGGCAGCAGACGTCCCGGGTGCTCGATCTGGGCAGCGTGCTCAAGGCGTCGCAGGCGATCGCCAGCGAGCTCGTGCTGGAGCGGCTGCTCACCAAGCTGATGACCATCGTCATCGAGAACGCGGGGGCCGAGCGCGGCGTCTTGCTGCTCGCGCAGGGCGAGGAGCTCATCCCCAGCGTGGAGGCGCGCGTGGATCCGGCCGACCCGCGGGCCGCCCCTGCGGTCACGGAGCTGGATCTGGTGTCGTCCGTGGAGGGGGGGCAGTTCGCGGAGAGCATCGCGGTCTACGTGGAGCGGACCCGCGAGAGCGTGCTGCTCGGCGACGCGGCGCACGAGGGCGATTTCACCCAGAGCCCCTACATCACCCGGAACCAGACGCGGTCGGTCCTGTGCATGCCGCTCCTCAACCAGGGCAAGCTCATCGGCGTGCTCTATCTCGAGAACAACCTGGCCACGGGCGCGTTCACGCAGGAGCGGCTGGAGGTCTTGCGGCTGCTCTCGGCCCAGATGGCCGTGTCCATCGAGAACGCGGTGCTCTACGGGCAGCTCGAGCAGCGGGTCGGGGAGCGGACGGCGGAGCTGCGGAAGAAGAACGCCGACCTCGAGGAGGCGCTGCATCACCTCAAGGCGACGCAGTTCCAGCTCGTGCAATCGGAGAAGATGGCCTCGCTCGGGCAGCTCACCGCGGGCATCGCGCACGAGATCAAGAACCCGCTCAACTTCATCAACAACTTCGCCGAGGCGAACGTCGATATCACCGCCGAGATCCTGGACGGGCTCGCGTCGAACCGGGATCTCCGGGTCGCCGAGATCGAGGATCTGGTGGTGAGCCTGAAGCAGAGCGCCGAGAAGATCGCCGAGAACGGGCGGCGCACCGACGGGATCGTGCGGGGGATGATGCAGCACGCGAGCGGCGGCACGGGGGAGCGCCAGAGCGTCGGGCTGAACGGGCTGCTCGATCAGTACGTGAGCCTCGCCTACCACGGGATGCGGGCCCAGAAGCTCGATCTCAACGTGATCATCGAGCGCGATTACGACGGGGCGGTGGGCGCGATCGAGCTGGTGCCGCAGGAGATCGGGCGGGTGTTCGTGAACCTCCTGACGAACGCCTTCCACGCGCTGCGAGAGAAGCAGCGCTCGGCGGCCGGTCCGTACGTGCCGACGCTGATGGTGAGCACGCGGCGGCTCGGGCGCGAGGTCGAGATCCGGGTGCGCGACAACGGGGTCGGCGTCCCCGAGGCGCTGCGGGACAAGATCTTCCACCCGTTCTTCACGACGAAGCCCACGGGCCAGGGCACGGGGCTCGGGCTGTCGCTGAGCTATGACATCGTCCAGGCCCACCGGGGCACGATCCGGGTCGATGGAAAGGAAGGCGAGGGCGCGACGTTCATCGTCGTGTTGCCTGGCTGAGACCCGGGCTCGCTATTGCGGGGCGGATCCCTGGGGCCAGCGCCGCGCGAAGACGTTGTTGTCCCAGGCGACCGCGATCTCCGCGCCGCCTCTGAGCGTCATCCCTATCGCCTCGTAGATGAGCCGCGTCCCCGGGACATAGCCGAGATCCTGGAGCGCCTCCGGGACCGGCTCGAGTTCCCAGCGGACCAGGTAGACGCCCTGCGCGCCGAGCCGCTGAGCGATCATGCGGCCTTGGGCGAAGGTGGTCCCGTCGGGGCGCAGGGTGGTGACCGAGTATTCGCCCTCGAAATTTCCGGGCGGGCCGCTGATTTTGGTTCCGGTCTCGCGCGCGAGCTCACCCTCGTAGAGGGCGAGGGCGAAGGTGCCGTCGACGTTGCCCGTCTGGAGATCGAGGCGGAAGACGATGACGCCGCAGCTCGTCGGCGCCGGCTGCTGCGGATCGGAGATCTGAACGATCGGCATGGGGGCTCCTTACCCTGATCCAGCGTGCGCGGGGTACACTGCTCAGCTCGGAGGCGCAGGATCGGGGCTCGCGTGTGAGGCAGCGCTCGAGATCCAGTCTGAACGGCACCGCACAGCGGATTACGCCGGTCGCAGGATCTGCCGCACCGAGTCCACGTCCGTGACCCGGTGCAGCACCGGCTGGAGCCCGGCGCCCGGGGCCTCACCGAAGGCGCCGCTCGCGGCGACGGCGCGGGCGCGCGGGCCGTCGAGCACGAGGAACACGTCCCTCAGGCCCCCGGCGCCCGGCGCGTCGATCACGTCGACGATGCGCGAGCGATCGAGGTGCAGCTCCTCGTCGCCCCGCTGGATGAGCACGCGCCGGTCGGTGATGAGGTACCGCGTCCGCGCCGAGAGCCGCGCGGGGCGCACCACCGACATGTAGAGCATCGCCGCGCCCGCGGCGACGAGCAGCACGATCGTGAGCGAGAGGGACGCGACGAGCGCCACGAAGGAGACGCTCTCCGGATCCATGCCCGCCGCGGTCACGATGCGGATGCTGCGCACGGCGTGCATCGCCGTGACCACCGCGAAGCCGCCGAGGAGCACGCCGAGCAGCACCGAGCCGACGCCGCGCAGGCCGTTCGGGAGCCACTTGTGCCAGCCGTCGGCCGGGTGCGCCGACCAGAGCACCCGCTCGCCCTCGTCGAGGCGCTGCGAGAGCAGGCGGTGACCGTCGCCCGCGGGCGCCGACGGGACCACGCCCCGGAGGATCGCCCAGACGCGATCCGGGGCCACGACCCCGGTCAGCACGATCGACAGCCGCCGCCGGAGGGCGCCGGTCGGCACCGCCCTGACGAGCTCGAGGTCGCCGACGCCGGGGTGCTTCGGGTTCCAGTGGATGCGCGCGTAGCTGATCGACCGCCGCTCGATGGAGCGCCGGAGCTTCCCGCGCTGCACGACGATGTGCCGATCGGTGAGCATGTACTCCAGCTCCGAGCGCCACCAGCGCGGCAGGTAGCTGAACGCCACCGCGAGGCTCGCCATCCAGGCCGCGAAGGCGAGCAGCTGGTTCGGCGACGCGTCGAGCGCCTTGCTCACGACGATGGCGGACGCGGTGCTGATCGCGGAGGTCACGCCGCAGACCGCCGCGCCCACGAGGTAGAGCATCGGCGTCGCGACGACCTTGGGGCGTCCGGACCAGAGCACATGCTCATCGAACACCGAGTCACGCATCTCGATGGATCCTCCGTCCGGGGTGAGCTGGCCGGCGCCGCCCTCGCGCGCGAGGGCGACCACGTTAAGGTGAACCCGCCGGCCGGGGTCGTAAAGGGGGCTCTCGCCATCGCCCGCTGTACGCTGTACGACCAGAGCGCCATCGGTAACCACGCGCACGCGCGGCCGTCCTTCGCCGTGCGTCGCCGGAGCGGGCGGAAGCGGCGCGCGGCCGTCCAGACGCTGAAGCGCGCGCCGCCTCGGCTCAGCGCCGCTGTGGCGCCGCGAGCTTGCGCAGGCGCTTCAGGGTCTGTTCCGATTCCCTCTCGCACTGCGCCCGCCGCGCCTTCGCCAGCGGCAGCCAGTGATCGTTCCCCGGAGCCCGGGCGATGTAGGACTCCCACGCGGTGACGGCCTGCAGGTAGGCCTCCGCGCGCGCGGCGCCGAGCTCGGCGCTCCGCGCCGCGGCCCAGTGGCCGAGCGCCGCGTACCAGGCCTCGTCGTGGGCAGGCACGTAGAACCAGCCGGCGCCGTTGATCTGCTGATCGGCCCGGTCGTAGGTCCTCGCGAGCCGGATGTTCTCGATGCCTCCCTCCAGGTCGCCGGACCGGTCGAGCGCCACCGCGAGCCCCCAGAGCGTGGTCACGCCGTAACGGACCATATCGAGCGACCCGAGGGTCGAGAGCGAGGCGCGGTACCCCTCGACCGCCGACGTGATGTCGCCGAGCGCCATGTAGGCCTCGGCCTGGTTGGCCAGCAGCAGCGCCCGCGAGACCGCGTGCGGCTCGAGCACCAGCGCCTCGTCGTACGCCTCGATCTCGTCCGTGTACCTGCCGAGCCGCGCGTAGCAGACCGCCAGCGCGTGCCACGCGTCGGCCCGGAAAGGCGCCGGAGGCTGGAGCCGCAGGAGCCCCTCGAGCGTCGCGACGGCGCCCTGCACGTCGCCGAGGTGCTCCAGGATGTCGGCGTAGCGCAGCCGCACCGAAGGGGTGCGCGACGTCGCCGCGCCGGCGCGCTCGTACAGGGCGCGCGCCTCGCGCAGCCAGAGCGGGCCGATCTCCTCGACCCGCTCCAGGAGCGGCGAGCGCCGGAGCTGGTCGTACCGCGCGAGGAGCGCGTCCGCCTGGGAGATGAGCTCCTCTCGCTCGTCGGCCGCCGGATCGAGCGCGCGGGACCAGACGGTCGGCGCTGCGTGGAGGGGCCCCGCCGCGAGCGCGGACGCGAGGAGCGCCGCGATGCCCGGCAGGCGCGAGCGCCACGGCAGGGGCGACCGCCGGGGCGGGAGCGATGACCGCGTCACCGCGCCCCTCCCGCGCTTGGCCGCGGCGCCGCGCTCCGCTCCTGCGGGGCGCGCGCGCGCCCCCCGCCGCCTGCGCCTCGCCGGAGCGCGTCGAGGCGCGCGCGCGCCGCCGGGGCCCATGGCCCCTGGCCGCCGGCGCCCGACAGGTACGCCTCCCAGCGCGCGATCGCGGCCGCCGTCATGGCCCGCTCCAGCGCGAGCGCCTCGAGGGCGAGCCTGTCCTCCGGGACCGCGAGGTACTCGACGGTGCGCAGGCGCGCCGCCGCGCTGGCGAGGTCGTCCGCGGTCCGCTCGCGCGCTGCCGCGCCGGCGCTTCGGTCCTCCGCGCGCCCGCGCGCACCCTCCCCGCGCGGGCGCGCGGCCTCCAGCGCGGTCGCGTCGCCTTCGAGCGCGGCGTCCGCCTGGGCCTTGTCGCCGGAGCGGTCCAGCGCGAGCGCGAGCGACAGCGTGACGTCGCGGGCGAGCTGCGTCTGCGCGCGCAGGCGCGCCTCGCGCAGGTAGGCGATCGCCTCGTCGAGGTCCCCGCGGGCGGCCGCCTCTCCGTGCGCGCCGGCGGGCGGCCTCGCGCTCGCGTCGGCGACGGACGCCGCGCCCGCGGTGGCCATCGACAGGTGCGCCGCCTCGAGCAGCACGAGCGCGCGCTGGTCCGCGGTCCCGAGCAGATCGATCCGCGGGACGAGCGCGCGGTAGATCGCGATCGCCTCGCCGCGCTTGCCGGTGCGGGCGAGCGAGCGCGCGAGGTCGTGCATCGTCTGCGGATCCTCGACGCTGCGGGGATCGACGCTCCGCGCCCGCTCGAAGGCGCGCGCGGCGTCCTCGGGCGAGCCGAGCGCGAGGGCCGCGCGGGCGAGCAGGACCTGCGGCGCGGCGTGCCCCGGGAGGAGCTGGTCGGCGAGGCGCGCCGACTCGCGCGCCGCCTCGGCGTCGCCGCCGAGCTGCGCCTGACCGCGCGCGAGCAGGTCGCAGTAGCGCGGGAGCTCAGGCGCCCGCGCGCGCTCCCAGACCGTGGGCCCCCGCGCGATGGCCCGGCCGGATCGCGCCGAGCACTCGGGCGGACGCCCCGCGGCCGCCGCGGCGGCGACCAGATCGCCAGCCTGTCCGGCATGCGCGGCGAGCGGGAGGACGAGCAGGGCCGTGAGCAGAAGCGGGCCGAGGTGCACGGCGAGAGTGTACCAGGGAGGCGCGCTGGAGGCTCACGCCGGGGCCGACGGCGCAGGGCTGCGATCCGGTTGATCGGGTGGGCGTTGGTCCGTTATGGTGCCCGAGGTGACAGCGTCGACGGGGGGCGTTCGCGGGTCGTGTTTCGCTGGACTCCGCAGCCTTGGAGCCTGAGGAGGATCGACATCATGGGCGAGGTGATTCGCAAGGATGCGCCAGCGGACGACATCATCGGTGACGTGCGCGCGACGCTCCAGAGCGCTTCCGCGAAGGGCGGGCCCCTCCGGGAGCTCGCCGAGCAGCGGCTCGTGCCCGTGCTGACGCTCTTCGACGGGGTGGAGGCCCAGCGCAACGCCGCGCGCTCCGAGGCGGAGCCGCTGCTCGCCAAGGTCGAGGCGGAGTCCGCGCGCGCCGACGACGCGCTCGGCAAGGTCGCCGACGACGTCTGGAACGCCGTGGGGCGCCCCTCCGCGGATCCTGCGCTGTCGATCCTGTTCCCGGGCGGCGTGGCCTACTTCGCCGACGACGAGGACGGCGATCTCACGGGGCAGCCGGATCGGCTGGAGGTGCTCGCGCAGCTGCTCGGCTCGGGGATCCACCCGAAGCTCAGCCTGGACAAGGCGCAGGCCGCGGCGGCCGAGGTGAAGTCGGCGGCGGCGGCGGTGCGCTCGACGGTCGAGGCGACCCGGCTGCCGCTGGAGCGGCTGAGCGTGCTCGACCGCATCCGCGCCTCGGTGGCGAAGAGCGCGCACATCGAGCTGGTGCACCTGAAGCGTCTCTACAGGGCGGCTGGCTTCAGCGAGGCGGAGATCCACGCGGTCATCCCGGATCGCGGCCGGGCACGGCGCCGCCTGTAGCGCGCCGCGCCCCTCGGCTCACGGGCGGGGGTACGGGCTGGGCGCGCCGAAGCCAGACGGCGCGCTGCGGCCGTAAACCCCGTAGTAGGGGGAGACGGCGGGCGAGTAGGGCCCGTTGGCGCCGAAGTAGACGGGGCCGTAGGAAGGCCCGTTGTTGGCGAAGCCGCCGCCGTAGTTACCGTAATTGCCGTAGTTACCGTAATTGCCGTAGTCGATGTAGCTGCCGTAGGTGCCGTAATTGCCGAAATAGGGGACGCCAGGCGGATAGCCGCCCTCCGGAATGTACGGGCTGCCGATGAGCGCGAGGAGCGACGTGGCGAACGAGAGGTTCCGCTTCGTGGCGCTCAGGACCTCCGGGACGAGGTGAGAGAGCCCCGGGTGCAGCTCGGGCCCCACGATGGCCATCTGCTCCTGGAGATGGGCGAGGAACTCCCGGTGTCGATAGATCTGAACATTGACGAACGTCCAGTCGAAGCTGGGCCCCGCGAGCCCCGTGAGCTGCTGCTGATCCGCCGCGCCCTGCTCGATCAGCGCCAGGCTGATCTCGTTGTCCACCGGCGCCATGCCCATCTGCGTGAGCGCGAGCCCGAGCTGCTGGCTCGCGGCGGTGTGATGATCGAACAGCGTCTGGGCGAGCTCCAAGACGTGCGCGTCCGACGCCTTGGCTCGGGCCATCTGCGCGTCGCTGAGCTCGAGCGCGTTGAAGGCGGCGAGCACCGCGGCGAGCTGCGGCATGGTGAGCGAGAAGGCCTGTGAGGTGGACTCGACCGCCTCCTCCGAGCTGTCCTCGTCCGCCGCCACCAGAACACCGTCTCCCGCCGCGACGGAGCAAGCGCTGGTCCCCGCGAGCGCGAGGGCTGCCATCCATGCAAAACGAAGAGAGTCGACTCGAATGTTCATAATTCCCCCATGTCATTGACGGAAGCGGGGCCGGCGCTGGAGCGCTCGGCGGTGATGCCTGGCCCGCCCCGTCACGTATCTTGAACTGTTGTTGGGAGACGCAAGCCGCGAGAACATCAAATAGGCAATTCTCACCAGCGCGCAGGATCGGCTGAATCGTCCGTGCCGCGCGACGGACCGGCGCAGAGATGCCACCTCTCGACGTCGATGAACGGACGCGGGCACCTGCCCGGGCGGCGGCGCTGGAATCCCTGCGCGAGGGCGGGCGGGGGCCGGGAGCGGCGCTGTCGGAGGATCAGCGTGGTGCCATGTCCGGGCTCGACAGAGAGCGCAGGACGGAGTTTGCCGCTTTGCTGGAGGATGGGCCCGGAGTCGGGCTCTCGGTCATCGTCACCTGGCACCGTCACCTGGCACCGTCACCTGGCCGCCCGGGCGGGAGAAGGACGTCAGTCGGAGATCCTGGCCGGTTTGCGGGCCAGGACGCCGACGGTGCCATAGTAGACACCCCACGCCGACGGATCGGCCGCGAACCGGGCGTAGCCGGCGAGATCCTCCGCGCTGACCCGCCCTGTCGCGAGGTGCCTGTGCTGGAGCTGGGTGGCTGAGAGGCTCATGATCTCGGACAGCGGGTGACCGCCCGGGCACAGCGGCACCTCGTTCTCGACGGCCTCGATGGCGAGCCCTCGCGACGTCAGGATCGCGGGCAGGCGCAGGCCGAGGCCGGGGTCCTTGCCGTCGGCCTCGAACATCGTGAGGATCGACCGATTGACCCGATCGAAAGCCTCGATATCCGGACCGGAGGCGCCCCTCGCCGCGGTGAAGTCCGGCTCCTCGAGCACCAGGTGGCCGCCGGGCTTCAGCGCTGCGAGCATGGCGTCGAGGAGATCCTGGAAATCCGCGTTGTGGACGAGCACGTAGCGGGCGTGCACCAGATCGAAGCGCGCCGCGTGGAAATTGAGCTGGCGGATGTCGCCCTCGATGATCCGGACGCCCGGCGGCGGAGAAGCGTCCATGAACCCGACATCGAGGTCGACCGCGACCACCTCGCCCTCAAGGCCCACGCGCTCTGCCATCCAGCAGGCGATCGACCCGGCGCCGGCCCCGACCTCGAGGCAGCTCCAGCCGGGCCCCATCCCGGACGCCTTGAGAAGGCGCCGGCTGCCGGGGTCGAAGAAGCCCTCGATCCGCCGCAGGCGCTCCAGCTCTCGCGCACGCTCCGAACCCGCAAACACGTAGCTGTTCTCGGCCATAGGAATGGACAGAATAGTCCATCCCCTGGAGGAAAAGCGAACTTCTCTCTTCTGACTTCGCCCGACCTTCTTGCAGGGGCATCGGCTGTCGAGCGGCGCACAGCGGGTGAGCTGTTCGGCCCGGGCTGTAAAGCGTGCTTGTGCCGACGATATGTCCAGACGCCTTCGAGGGAGCGCGCCGTCACCGCCGCGCGTCTACGCGAGCAGCCTTGGGCGGAGCCACAAGAGGCCTAGCGCGGCGGGCGCGAGGGCCGCGAGCCCGAGGACCGCGGCGCGCAGGAGGCGCCTGTTCCCGCGCGGCTTCTGTTTCCATCCGCCGGTCACGGTGGTTCCTTCCGGCAGGGGCGCGAACAGGTTGCCGTTCGTCGCGTAGGCGGTCCGGTCGTTCAGGAGATGCAGCCTGTCGACGCGCCGCGCGAGCAGGCGTTCGGCGAGGCCCGGCGCGAGGAGAGACAGCAAGGCGAGCTGTGGGCCCGCGCTGCCCACGAAGATCTCTCGCCGAGGCTTCCGTGCCAGGCGAACGATGGCGCGCGCCACGCGTTCAGGTGAGACGATCGGGGGCATGGCCCTGGGCGTGCGCCCCGCGTAGTTGCCTGCGTGCTGAAAGAGCGGGGTGTCGACCGTCGCCGGCAGGACGGTGGAGACATGGATGTCGCGGGCCCGCAGCAGCCTGAGCTCCTGCCTCAGGCTCTGGGAGAGCCCGCGAATCGCGTGCTTCGAGGCGACGTAGGCGCTGACATAGGGTTCGGGGAGCCTGGCCGCCATCGAGGCGACGTTGATGAGCACGCCGCTGCCCTGCCGCCGGAACTGGGCCAGCGCGGCCCGGGCGCCGTGGATGGTGCCGAACAGGTTGGTCTCGATGACGCGCCGGTAAGGTTCGGAGGGCGTCTGTTCGAACAGCCCGAAGAGCGTCACCGCCGCGTTGTTGACCCACACGTCGATCCGGCCGAAGGCCTCCGTGGCGCGCCGCGCGACCTCCATGACGGCCGCCTCGTTCGTGACGTCGGCGGGCACGACGAGGGCCTTGCCGCCGGCCTGCTCGCACGCGGCGGCGAGCTCGCGCAGCGGCTGCTCTCGCCTGGCCGCCAGCGTCACGGCGGCTCCGCGCCTGGCGAACTCCAGCGCTGTCGCGCGGCCGATGCCGCTCGAGGCGCCCGTGATCACGACGACTGGTTCCATGAACTTCTCGCGCATGCCTCACCCCTCCGACGTGCGCCGCGCTGCGAGCGGCCGCGCGCGGGCGCGGCGTGCTCCGCGGTCACAGGTGGTCCTTTCGCCATGCAATCGCCGGGCGAGCCGCGGAGAGGGCGGTTTGCGCGCCGCGTGTGGCGCGTGTGGATCGATTCGCTCGCTGCGTGACCGGCTGAGCGCCTGTCGTCGAGCGCGCGCCGGCCGGCGTCAGGCGTTGTTCGTGTCCTGAGAGGATAACGGCTCTCGATCGGGAGCGGCCCGATGCGCCGTTCCAGCGTCGTCTCGATCCCGAGGGCCGGATCCGGCCCCAGCATGTCGAGCGCGGGACGCTACGCCGCCAGGCTCTGGAGGCGGCCTTCGCGCGCACGGGCGCGTCCGCATCGCCGGCGGCTCGGCACGAGCCGCAAACGCAAACGACCTGGGAGACACATCATGCGAAGCATGTTTCTGGTAGTCCTGACCGCGCTGCCGCTCATGGCCTGTGGGGGCAATCGAGGCGGAGAGGCGGCCTCGCCGGCGCCCGCGCCGACCGGAGAGACCCCCGGCGCGCCTGGAGCCCCAGGAGCGCCCGAGAGCGGAACGCCCGGCGCGGGTACGATGCCTGGACCTGGAGGAGAGCTGGGAGAGCCGGGCGCAGGCGCCCAGGGCGAGCCAGGCACCCAGGGCGGCACGCAGGAGTGGGGCAGCGGCACCCAGCGCAAACCGGGCAGCGGCACGGGCGGCACGCCGGGCGGCACGCCGGGCACTGGCGGTACGCCGGGCGGCACGCCGGGCACTGGCGGTACGCCGGGCACCGGCGGTACGCCGGGCGGCGGGACCGGCGGTACGCCGGGCGGCGGGACCGGCGGTACGCCGGGCGGCGGGTCTCTCGCGCCGCCGGGCGGTGGAACCGGCGCGCCGGGCGGGACCACCACGCCGGGCGGCAGCGGCCAGCGGGGCGGCACGCCCGGCGGCGGTGGCAAGAACGGCGGCTCGGGCCAGTAATTATCGAAGCTGCACGTCCGGACGACCGTCCCGCTGGACGAGACGGCGGCTCATCGCCAGCTGCGGTGAGCCGAGGTCCCGCCGCTCAGGCGAACGCGTTGCGCCGGACGATGGTCGCCTCGCGGTCCGCGCCGACCGAGACGACGTCGACCGGCACGCCGGTCTCCTTCTCGACCATCTCCACATAGTGCCGCGCCGCCGCGGGCAGCTCGGTCATGGAGCGGGCGGCGTCGATCGGCTCGCTCCACTCGGCCACCGTCTCGAGCACCGGCTTGGCGGTCGCGATGTCGTCGATCGGGAACTCGCGCGTGCGGCCCGACGGCGTGTCGTAGGCGACGCAGACCTTGAGCTCCGGCATGCCGGTCAGCACGTCGAGCTTGGTGAGCGCGATCCCGTCGAGGCCGTTCACCCGCGCCGCGTAGCGCAGCGCCGGCAGGTCCAGCCACCCGGTCCGCCGCGGCCGGCCCGTCACCGAGCCGTACTCGCCGCCCACCGACCGGAGCCGCTCGCCGAGCGGGCCGTCGAGCTCGGTCGGGAACGGCCCCTCGCCCACGCGCGTGCAGTACGCCTTCGCCAGGCCGAGCACGCGGCGGATGCGCGTCGGGCCGACCCCGGCGCCGACGCACGCGCCCCCCGCGATCGCCGACGACGACGTCACGAACGGGAACGTGCCGTGATCGATGTCGAGCAACGTCCCCTGCGCCCCCTCGAGGAGCACGCGCTCGCCGCGGCGGAGCGCGCCGTCGATGAGCTGCGACGTGTCGGCGAGCAGCGGCGTGATGCGCTTCGCCAGCGGCGTGAGCTCGTCGAGGATCGCGTCGAGCGACGGCGGCTCGCCGCCCAGCGCGCGCAGCGTCGGCGTCCACGCCTCGAGCGAGCGCGACACGAGCTGCGCGAGCCGCTTCATGTCGCGCAGATCGCCGAGCCGCGCCCCGCGCCGCGACGCCTTGTCCTCGTAGCAGGGGCCGATGCCGCGCTTGGTCGTCCCGAGCCGCACGCCGTCCGCCGCCGCCGCCTCGCGGAGCGAGTCGACGAGCGGGTGGAACGGCAAGATCAGGTGCGCGCGATCCGACACGAACAGCCGCCCCTGCGTCGAGCAGCCCCGCGCCTCCACCGCGTCGATCTCGGAGACGAGCACCCCGGGATCGACCACCATGCCCTGCGCCATCACGCAGCGGGCGTTCGAGCGGAGGATGCCGCTCGGGATGAGCCGAACGATGAGCTTCTCCCCGCCCACCACCAGCGTGTGGCCGGCGTTGGGCCCGCCGGCGTAGCGCACCACGAGGTCGGCGCTCTCCGTATAAAGGTCGACGACCTTGCCCTTGCCCTCGTCGCCCCACTGTGCGCCGACGATCACGATCGCGGTCATTCCGAAGCTCCTCTTGGATCACGTGGCCCGGCCTCGGCCCGCTCGTCACTCCGAGCGGCTCCGTCCGGGTCCAGGTTCGCCTTTACCCCAGGCTCGCTTGCCGAGCGAGCGTCTACTTGCCGCCCGGACGTCCTGCCCCCGTCTTCAGCACGATCGCCTGGGCCGCCGCGGCGTCGTCGAGGGCCGCCGGAACGGCGCTCGCGCTCGTCGCGGCCTCGCCGCCGCCGGATGTCGCCTCGACCACAAGCGCCCCGTCCCGCTCCCGCACCAGGTGAGAGAACCGCCAGGACAGCGCGTACCCCTCCGGATCCTGGTCCGGCGCGTGCGTCACGGCCGGGAGGCCCAGCCCCCGCAGCGCCGCCGCGAGCGACGCGGCGCGCTCCGGCCGCACAGCGACGAGCACCCGCAGCGCCGGCTCGTCCGCCGCGCCCGCGACGTCGCGCGCCCAGGCAATCGCGTCGAGGTTCAGCGCGAAGCCGACGGCCGGCATCGGCAGGCCGAAGCGGGACAGCAGCATGTCGTAGCGCCCGCCCGCCGCGATCGCCTCCCCGGGGCCATCGGCCAACACGTGGAAAATTGCACCCGTATAGTACGCCAGACCGCGGAGCTCGCCGAGGTCGACCCGGAGCGCCGGGCCGAGCTCGGGGCTTGCCCTCGCCGCGTCCCAGAGCGCGCGGAGCTCGGCGAGCGGCGCCTCGGCGGGCGTGCCGGTGAGCAGGCGCGTGGCGCGGTCGAAGACCGCGGCGCCGTCCGGGTCAGCCGTGCCGCCGCCCGCGAGGTCCGGCAGCGCGGCGATGGCCGCGACGATGCGGCGCGGGACGTCGGCGGCCTTCGGGCTCGCGAGCACCGCGGCGAGGCGGGAGGCGTCCTTCAGCTCGATCACCTCCGAGAGCTCGTACGCGAGCGCCGCCGGGACGGCGTCGAGCAGCGCGCGCGCGATCATCCCGTGGCCGAGGTCCACCACGAAGTGATCGAGGCCAGCCTCCCGCACCGCGGAGGCGGCGAGGCGGAGGATCTCGAGGTCGCCCGCGAGCGTGCCGACGCCGTAGAGCTCGACGCCGGCCTGCGGGATCTGCCGATCGCGCCGCGCCCGCCCCTGGCGGCGGCGGAGGACCGTGCCCTCGTAGCAGAGGCGGATGGGGCGGGGCGCGTCCGCGAGCCGCGTGGCCACGAGCCGCGCGATCTGCGGGGTCATGTCCGGGCGGAGCGCCGCCACCTCGCCCGACTCGGGCTCGATGAAGCGCAGCACGTCCGCGGCGTCGAGCGTGCCGAGCCCGCGCTCGAGCACCTCGGCGAACTCGAACGCGGGCAGCGAGACCGGCTGGTAGCCGTACAGAACGAAGTGATCGAGCACACGCTTGGCGAGGGCGCGCCGGCGCCGCGCCTCCTCGGGGAGGAGATCGCGCATACCGGCGGGCAGCGGGTGCCCGTACTCGCGCTGCGGTGCGGAGGCGGACGGCGCTGGCCGCTCCACCCCGGGCGTCGGAACTTGGCTGTTTCGCCCTCGGGGGGCTTCCCATCGCGGAGCGTCGCTGGACATCGTGGCCCCGCTTATACCGGCTGAGCACGCGGTGCGCACGCGGCGCGCACGTCCGTTGAGCTTGCCGTGGCAAGGCCTTTGCTGGTCGGAGCGCACCACCGGGCCCGTGGGCCGGAAGCGCACGCGGCGCCCTCGACGGAGAGATGGCTCATGGCTCTGACCGCCGTTCCGACCGATGTACCGAGCGCCAGCACGAGGCCTGAGACTCCTCTGGCGCCCTGCGGTCTCACCCCGCCCGGCGTGGTCGGGTCGCGCCCCTCGCCCCGCGCCGCGAGCGCGGGCCCGTTAGCCGAGGTCATCTGCCGGGCGAAGGACGGCGATCGGGAGTCGCTCGACGAGCTCACGCGGCTCATCCGCCCGCACGTGGAGCGGCAGCTCGCGCGCTACCCCGTGTCCGACGAGGATCGGCTCGACCTCGTGCAGTCGACGCTGCTGCAGGTGGTGCGGACGATCCGCTCGTTCCGCGGCGAATCGAGCTTCACGACGTGGCTCTTCCGCGTGACGGCGAACGAGGCGCTCATGCTGATGCGGTCGCAGCGGCGGCAGCGCGCGCGCATCGTCGAGGGTCTCGACTTCGAGGAGCTCGGCCTCTTGCCGACGATGCGCAGCACGATCGGCGAGGACGACGCCGCGTCCGCGGCGGAGCGGGAGGCGTACGTCCGCGAGGCGCTCTGCGAGCTGCCGGATGATTACCGCGACGTGGTGCTCGCGCACTACCACGAGGACCTCGGCCTCCAGGAGATCGCGCAGAAGCTCGCCGTGAGCGAGAGCGCCGTCCGCTCGCGGCTCCACCGGGCGCGCGTGCGCCTGCGCGCGATCCTCAACGCGACAGCGTTCGGGCGCGAGATCGCCGAGGGCGTCGCGGCCTGAGCGGCGCGCAGGCGGCGACGTCCTGCGCGTGCGGGGAGGGAGGCTGGCCGCGCGTGCAGGCCGGCCGCGCGCGCAGATCCGACGCGCGCGGGTGTGCAGCTAACGAACGGTGGAGAGCCTGACCGTCGCGTCGCGCCAGCGGCGGAGGACGTCCCAGAGCTCTCCCATGGTACGGAGGAGCACGTCGGGGTGGGCGTCGAGGAGCTCGTCCTGCGATGCGAAGCCGCCGAGGACGGCGATCGACCGCGCGCCTGCGCGGCGAGCGCACTCGATGTCCTGGGGGCCGTCGCCGACCATCACCATCTTGTGCGGCTGGACGCCGACGCGCGCCGCGAGGTGGAGCAGCGGCGCGGGATCCGGCTTCTTGGTGGCGACGTCGCCGCCCGCGACCACCGCGCGGAAGCGCGCGCCGACCCCGAGCGCGGCGAGCACCGCGTCGGTGGTCGAGCGCGGCTTGTTCGTGCAGACGCAGAGCGCGAGATCGCCGAGGTCCGAGAGCCTCTCGAGCATCTCCTGCGCGCCGGGCATCCAGCGGGTGAAGTCGAGCGGGTGCCGCGCGTAGTAGTCGAGGAAGTGGCGGAGGACGTCCTCGACGCTCTCGGATGTCTCGGGGAGCCTGGCCGCGCGCGCACACAGCGCACGCGCGCCGTCGCCCACGTACCGGACGATCACCTGCCCTGGCAGCGGGGCCCGGCCCGTCGCCACCAGCGCATGGTTCACCGCCGCCACGATGTCGCCCCGACTGTCGATCAACGTACCGTCCAGGTCGAACACGACCACCGTGGGAGTGAGCATCGCCAGAGAGCCTACGATGGCGCCCTCGCTGACGGAAGGTACGGCGAGCACCCTGATGTCGTAGAAACTGGACTCTGTGTCCATTAATTTCGACTCCATGTATCAAATAATTGACATTGGTTCGCCGGTCAGTTACCTGGTTCGAGGTGTCAGCGATCCCTCCAGGGATCGCTGACGCCTCGAACCAGCGCGGCCGCGGAGCGGGCGCCGGGGCGCGGAGCGGGGCGAAACCGCGAGGAAACAGAGCCGTGGCCGCGCGCGTGAAGCGGCGCAGACGTCCGGCCATCCGCGGCCGGATGTGTGGCAGGCGGAGCTCGCCTCCTGCGGATGGGGAAGGACGCGCTGCCTCGGAGGGCGAGATGACGTTCAAGGAATGGAACGCGGCATGGGCAAGGGGCAACCTCGGATCACGAACGTCATCCGCACGCTGAGGTTTCAGGCGGGCGAGATGACACAGGCGGAGCTGGCCGAGAAGGTCGGCGTCACCCGTCAAACCATCGTCGCCATCGAGCAGGGCCGTTACTCGCCCTCCCTCGAGGTCGCCTTCCGCATCGCGGCGGCCTTCGGCGCGCCGCTCGAGCACGTCTTTCAGTGGAAAGGTGACGCGTCGGGCGAGCGGGGTTGAGAACAACGGTGCTTGCCCGTGTCGAACAAGGGCACAAGAAAGGAAGCGTCGTCGTGACCGCGAGCGCCGGCGACGACGAAGGCGCTGCGCGCGCGGTCGTGCTCGATGCGTGAGGCGACGCGGATGCAGTACGGGGAGCCCACGCCCAGCGCGCTTGTGCGCGTCGACGTGCAATAAGGACCGCAATTTCCGCTGGCGCGGCGTTCATGCTTGTTCGAACGCTCGGCGCAGCTCATCCACGAAGTGCCCGCGGTCACCAGATGCTGCTGCTCCGTGCTGGCTTGTCGATTTTGTGATCGAGTTGTCTCGATCCGGAGATTGCACAAGGCGTGAGCCGTGGTGAAGCGCTGACCCTGATGCAGCTCCCCGCCGCAGTTCCGCCCGACAGCCGGGCGGCGGCCGGGCGCCTCACCGGGCTCGTGATGGAGCATTCGGCGTTCGTCTGGCGCTCGCTGGTGCGGCTCGGCGTGCCGCGCGCCGACGCGGAGGACGCGGCGCAGCAGGTCTTCCTCGTGGCGGCCCGGCGGCTCGGGGACATCGAATCGGGCCGGGAGGCCGCGTTCCTGTTCAGCACGGCGCTGCGGATCGCCTCGCGCGCGCGGAGAACCCAGCAGCGGCGCCGGGAGGTGCTGGAGGAAGCGCCCTGCGAGCGCGTCGACCCGGCGCCGGACCCCGAGGAGATGATGGATCGCGCTCGCGCCCGCGCGACGCTCGATGCCATCCTCGACACGATGCCCCTCGAGCAGCGCGCTGTCTTCGTGCTGTTCGAGCTGGAGCAGATGACGACGGCGAACATCGCGGCGCTGCTCGATCTTCCGGCAGGCACGGTCGCGTCTCGCCTCCGCCGGGCGCGCGAGCACTTCCAGGCCGCCGTGAGGCGGATAGAGGCGCGGGCCCATTTCCGAGGTGAATCGCCATGACCGATCCCGAGCGCCTTCTGGACCAGAAGGGGAGTGCTCTGCGAACGACGCTCCTCCGCGCGGCGCTCGACGAGAGTCCGCCGAGCGGCTTGACCCGGCGAATGCTCGTCGCGGTCGGCGTCGGCGCCGCCGTGACGGGGACGGGGGGCGCGGCCGTGGCGGCGACGGGGGGCGCGGCCGCGGGGGCGGGGGGCGCGGGCGCGGCAGGGGGCGCGACCGCGGGGGCGGGGGGCGCGGTCGTGGCAGGGGGCGCGGCCGCGGGGGCGGGGGGCGCGGCCGCGACGGGGGGCGCGGCCGCGGCGGGGGCGAGCGCCGCGCTGAAGGTGGCGAGTGTGGCGGGCGGGAGCGGGATCTTGAGCGCGCTCGGGATCGGCGCGCTCGCGGGGGTCCTCACGCTCGGGGTCGCGGAATGGACGCACGTCGACGCGCCGATGCCCGCGAGGCGCGCTCGGGAGGCGTCCAGCGCGCCGGCTGCGCTCGCCGCGCCGCGCGCACCTGGCGCGGCCGAGGTGGAGCTGCACGAGCGCGCCCCGGAGGAGCGAACGGACGACGCTCCGCCCATGGCCGCGCCCGCCGCCACGGCGCCTGCCGCCACGGCGGTGAACAGCCCGCGCGCACGCGAAAGGAACGCGCCGACGCTGGCCTCCGAGCTGGCGCTGCTCGACACCGCGCGGCGCGCGCTGCGACGCGGCGATCCGGCGGCCGCCCTCGCGCTCCTGGCTCGCCACGCGCGCGAGTTCCCGAGCGCTCAGCTCTCCGACGAGGCCGCCGCGATCCGCGTCGAGGCGCTGGCGAGCAAGGGGGATCGCGCGGGCGCACACGCGGCGGCGCGGCGCTTCCTCGAGGCACACCCGGGCAGCCCTCACGCCGATCGCGTCGAGTCGGCCGCCGGGCTCGACGCGCGCAAAGGAGCCGTGAAGCGGAGGAACGGACCCGCAGAGTGATACGAAAAGAGGCATCGCCGTGGCATGGCGGAAGGCCGCGCCCCACGCGCTGCCGCTCCTCGACGCGCTCGCTGCCCGTCGCTCGGAGCGCCCATCCGGCGGTGGATGGTCAGGGGGCACCCGACCTTGGTTGGTCCCCTACCGCGGGTTCACGATCGAAATCTGGAACCACTCGCCCACCTTGCCGGAATACTGGGATATGCCTCCGACGACACCGGGCCCGCACAGGTTTCCTTCGGCGCCGTTCGTATCCCGCGGTCCCATGACGTTCCACACCGAGGAGCTGCAGTCCGCTGCAGTCTCGGTCAGATGGAAGTGCGCCAGGCCGCTGCCCGCGCTCCAGTACAAGAAGTTGTATTGCGGGTAACAAGAGGTCCCGAAGCAGTCGACGCAGCCAGCTGACCACTGCATGATGTCCTCTGCCCCGTCCACGACCTCTTCCTTGGTCGTGAAGTAATAGGTCATCTCGCTGATCTGCTCTTGGCTGAAGCCCACGCTCGCGAGGCTCCACCGCGACGTCCCGCAGTCTGCACATTCTCTGCATTCCAGCACGATGTCGTCCGCGTCTGTCGCATCCGCGAGCACGACAGCAGGCCACATGGCGGGGATGTCATCGCCGAGCGTGTCGGTGAACTGCGCCGCGATGCTCGGCGGCGCGCAGAGGGGCAGCCCCTGACACTCCGGATCGGCGCAATCCGCGAGCCCGTCCTCATCGTCATCGTAGCCGTTGCCGCAGGCCGCGTCGGTGTCCTCGCGCGGGGCCGCCGTGTCGTCGACGCCGACGACGATGTCGATGCTCCCCTGGCCGACGGAGACGATGTCGTCGTCGGCGCGGAACTGGAACACGACCGTCGATGTCGTGCCTTCGTCGATGAGGACCTGCAGCGGATTCGGCGACGTCAGGACCGCCTGAACGGACTGGTAACCGGCGCCGGTCCACCGCTCGAGGACCCAGGAGGGCTCGAGGTAGACGTCATAGTGGCCGACCGGAAGCACCTCCGTGATCACGGGCGTCTCGGTCGAGCCATCGACGCGCCGGTTCGTCGGACCGTGGATGCTGAACCAGGCGTTCGACAGGCGGTACGTCGCGCCCGTGACGCTGGTCCCGACGAGGGCGAGGCTGATCGAGCCGACCTCCGACGCCTGCTCGACGCCGTCCGGCGCCTCCGCTCCACAACCCACCTGCATCGCAAGAGCCGCGAGGACGGAACATGCGAAGAACTGGCGCAAATATCTCATGATGACTTCATATCAGAGACCCTCGCGCAGGAGAAGTGAGATCGTCGGACGGCCGATCACGACCGATCACGACCGATTACGACCGATTACGACCGATTACGACCGATCGCGACCGATCACGACCGATCACGACCGATTACGACACGCGCCTCGCGAGGATCACGGCATCGACGCCTGTCCCCGTGACCGTGCGCGGCCGCTCCGCGGCCACCGCGAGCTCCTATCCAGCGAGCGGATCCGGCAGCTCGATGCTGGCGACGAGCAGCTGCTCTGGAGTCAGCGCTTCATGCGCTGTGCAGATCACCTGTGTGTCGGGACGATCTTCCGGATCGTTCCGTCGTCGTTGTAGTAGGCGCGATCGACGCACGTGGATCGCCGATAGCTACCGCCGGTCGGCAGCGCGGCGTTGTGGTACGTGAGGTAGCTGGCCCCTTTGAACTCGAAGAGCGACTGGTGAATGGTGCTGCTGTTCGGCACCGGATCCAGGATGACGCCTCGATGCTGCCACGGCCCCTCCGGTGACGTGCTGGTCGCGTAGGAGATGCTCTCCGGGAACCCCGAAGCGTAGGTCAAGTAATAGAGGCCGCCGTGCCTGGACAGATAAGGCGCCTCGGTGTAGCTGGGGATGTTCTTGAGCACGTGGATCTGGACGCCGCTGATGCTGCGGTTCTGCATCTTCCCGCTGCCGTCGGTCGTGTAGGTCTCACCCTTCAGGTGGATCATGTCGTCCTCGAGCTCGACCCAGTACAAGACCCCATTCCCCCAGTACATGTAGGCCCGGCCGTCGTCGTCGACGAGCACCGTCGGATCGAGGTTTCGCCACGAATGGTCCGCCGTGCCGTCGGTGTCGGCCAGGAAGATGAGCGGGATCCCCCGTGCGTCCTTGAACGGCCCTTCCGGCTTGTCCGCGACCGCGACACCGATCGAGATCCCGTAGCCGGACTGGCCGCCCTCCACCGGCGCGTAGAAGTAGAACTTCGGGTTGCCGTCCTCGTCGTCGCGTTCGACCACCTGACCCGCATTGGCGTTGCCCGTCGAGTCGCCGCCGCGAGCCCAGGAGAACACATTGTAGCGCATCACCGCGCCCTTGTTCTCCCAGTGGATCATGTCGGACGATGTCCAGAGCCGCCAGTCGAACATGCGGTAGCCCTCTGCACCCTCGGCCTGCTCGTCATGGCCGGTATAGAGGTAGACCTTGTTGTTCCAGGCCATGGCCGCGCCGTCCGCTGTAAAGACGTAGTCTCCGGGGCCGCTGGTCGGATCTGGCGCATCGTACTTGATGATGGGATTGTCGAACTCTGTCGGGGGCGGCGTGCTGCCTGCGCCGCCCCCGCCGTTTTCCGCGCCGCCGCTGCCGCCTGCGCCGCCGCTGCCGCCTGCGCCGCCGCTGCCGCCTGCGCCGCCGCTGCCCGTCGCGCCGCCGCTGCCCACCGTGCCACTGCTGACGCCCTCACCGCCGCTGCCGCCTGCGCCGCTGCTGCTCGAGCTATTGCTGGAGCTCGATGACGACGTTCCTGGGCCAGAGGCCGCCGTGTCCGGCTTCGCCTCACCACCGTCGCAGGCCCCGAGCCATGCCGAAAGTAGAAGACCAGCAATCCGCTTCGAACGAGCGTAGTCCATGTCGAGCACCTCCTCATCAGCCTATCGAACACGACGACCATGGCGACGGTGAGCACCACCACGCCAAGCTGCGCCGTTCGGACGTCCAGTACCCGGGCACCGAATGTGAGCGTTCACATTTATAGCGTCAATCGAAAACCGGCGTTCATTGGCCTGCAGCGTCAAGCCGCCGGATCGCGTCAAAATGCGTGCGGCCGATCGCGCTTGACATTCCGAATGTGAACGCTCACATTTGGCTTCATCTTAACCGATTCATTTTGGGGGCGCGTTCGTGTGCCCGTGTGCCCGTGTGCCCGTGTGCCCGTGTGCCCGTGTGCCCGTGTGCCGGCGCGATCGCGGTGGGGGCTGTCGGCTCCACCTTCCGTTGGGATGGCCACCTATCATGATTCACACGCTACAGAAGAGGTCAGGCATGCGTTCGACGAGGATGGGACTACGTTGGCTCGGCTTTCCTTCGTTGGCCGCCGTGCTCGCGGCGTGTTCCGGCGGGGACCTCAACTCACCGGAAGGAAATGACGGCGGCAGCTCCGGTGACACCACCTCCGTGGTGGTGGGCAGCGGCGGCGCAGCCCCAACGCCGGCGGCAGGAGCCACGAGCAGCGGCGCCACGAGCAGCGGGGCCACGAGCAGCAGCGCCACGAGCAGCGGCGCCACGAGCGGCTCGGGTGGAGCCGCCACGACCGGGAGCGGCGGCGCGGGCGGAATCGACCCGGACACGATCACCGCCCCGGAAGGCAAGATCCCGAACATGCCCATGCCGGCGAACAAGATCAACTTGCCGCGCAACAGCTGGCGAGACGGCCTGGTGTCGCCGACGCTCGAGGCGGGCCATCACCAGAACCAGCCGATCGTCATCAACGGATACGTTCAGGGCGCCGGCAACGCCGAGATCGTCTTCTACGACATCGCCGATCCGGCCAACCCGAAGATGCTCTCGCGCATCCAGAGCCCTGGCTTCGATCCCAGGGGAGGGCCCAAGGGCGTCGGCGAGGCGGAGTCGCACCAGACGTCGCTCGGCCGCTATGGCGACAAGTTCTACCAGGTCACCACCTCGGGCACCGGCGTCGACATCTGGGACGTCACCGACGCCCGCGCGCCTCGTCACGTGAGGCTCGTCAAGCTCGACGGCATCAACTACGGGGACTTCACCGACTCCGTCTGGGGCATGTACTGGCAGGGCAGCGTCATCTACGTCGGCGGCACCAACACGGGCCTGCACATCCTGGACGCCGCGGATCCCGAGGACGTGAAGTTCGTCAAGAAGATCCCGATCTCGCAGTTCGGCGGCGTGAGCGCCGGTCCGCTGTGGGCCGTGGGCAATACGCTGGTCATCACGACGCCCAAGGACAACGGCGGCATCGCGACGATGGACATCAGCGATCCGATGAACCCGGTCGCGCTCGACTTCATCACCCCGAGCAAGAGCTACATCTGCGGTCTGTACGGCAAGCACATCTACGTGCAGTCGCCGCTGCGCGTGTGGGACGTGCTGACCGACCCCACCGACATCGGCTCGGCCAATTCACCCATCGCCACGCTGCCCGACTCGGCGTTCAGGGCCATGGGCTACCCCGCCGGGTCCGAGTACATGAGCTTCTCCGACGGCACCCTGTTCCTCGGTCACCTGCGGCCGGACGCCGGCGTCTCCAAGATCGACGTGCGCGACATCCACAAGATGTCGATCAAGAGCCGGGTCTGGGGGCGGCTCGAGTTCACGAACGGCGACGACCAGTTCTCGATCCCGGTCGGCAGCCTGCTGGTGCTGGCCGACGACGAGCTGCCCTACCGCGGCATGGTCATCGCCGCGCACTCGACCGAGCCGGACACCACGCCCCCGGCGGTCGACACGGTGCTGCCGAAGAACGGGGCGACGGGGCTGTCCAGGAAGTCGCGCATCGGCCTCAGCCTCACCGACAACGTCGAGATCGCCACGGTTCACAACGGCAGCTTCATCGTAAGGCCGATGGGCGGGCAGCCGTTGAAGGGGAGCTTTGGCCTGTACATGGGCATCGTCAGCTTCGATCCCGACGAGGACCTGATGCCGAACACGACCTACGAGATCGTCCTGCCGAAGGACGGCATGAAGGATCTCGTCGGCAACGGCATCGCGGCTGAGTTCAAGTCGACGTTCACGACCGGTCCCTGAGCCATGCGCTCGCTCCCGAAGCTCCTCGGCCTGCTCGGAGGCATCTGCGCGGCGGCGGCCTGGCCGGCCGAGGCGCGCGCCGTCACGGCCAGCGTCCCCGTGCGCGCGCCCTCGCTCGCCGGCGAGGCCGTCACGTTCGACCTGACGATCGGCGACGCGGTCGGCCCCGTTCAGGTGCGCTGGGACATGGGAGACGAGACGCGCACCGAGTTCATGGTCGACGACGTGCAGCAGGTCCACACCTACGCCGCTCCCGGCCACTACCCGGTGCTCGTGACGGTGAAAGACGATGTCGGGTTCACCAGCGTCGCCTTCGTGCACACGGCGCACCGGCCGCTCGTCACGGGCAGCGCGGCGGGCTCGACCGACCTCGTGTACGACCCGCCGAACGCGAAGGTCTACACGGCCAATTACGAGAACGACAGCGTGAGCGTGCTCGACGCGAGCGCGCTGACCAAGGTCGCGGAGGTGCCGGTGGCGCGCGGCCCGGTCGGGCTCGCGCTCACGGCGCAAGGCACGCTGTGGGTGCTGCACCGGGATGCGCACTCAGTCTCCATCCTCGACACCGCGTCGCTCTCGGTGGAGCGCGAGATCGCGCTGCCGTACGCGTCGCAACCGATGGGCCTCGCGATCAGCCCGACCGGGGACGCCGCGTACGTGACGCTGATGGCGGTCGGCAAGGTGCTGAAGCTGGACGTGGCGAGCGGCGCCGTCGTGGCCGAGCTTTCGCTCGGCGGTACGCCGCGGGGCGTCTCGGTGTCGCACGACGGCTCGCAGATCTACGTCACGCGCTTCCTCTCCGAGGACAGCCACGGCGAGGTGGCGCGCATCGACGCGGCGACCTTCCAGGTGAGCACGCGCTTCGCGCTCGCCGCGGACACCACGACGGAGGACACGGACCAACAAGGGCGCGGCCTGCCGAACTACCTGTTCTCGGTGGGGCTCTCGCCCGACGGCTCGTTCGCGTGGGTGCCGGGCAAGAAGGACAACATCTTTCGTGGTCCATTTCGCGATGGGCTCGACCTCACCGACGACAACACGGTACGTCCGCTCGTGGCGCTGCTGAACCTCGCGGAGGGCGCTGAGGACGTCGCGCGGCGCATCGATCTGGACGATCGCAACCTGCCGAACCAGGTCGTGTTCACGCCGCTCGGCGACTACGCGTTCATCAGCGTCGCCGGCTCGGCCCTGGTGGAGGTCCGCGACGCCTACACGGGCGAGTTCGTGACCGCGCTGAAAGAGGCGGGCTTCGCGCCGCGCGGCCTGGCGCTGACCGAGACCGACAAGCTGTTCGTGCACGCGTCGCTCAGCCGCACGGTGACGGTCTACGACGTCGCCGACATCGTCAGCTCGCACGACCTCATCACCAAGAAGCTGGCCGAGATCCCGACGGTCGCCGTCGAGAAGCTCGACCCGCAGGTCTTGCGCGGCAAGCAGCTGTTCTTCAACTCGGCCGATATCCGCATGAGCGACCAGGGCTACATCAGCTGCGCGTCGTGCCACTTCGACGGCGCGGAGGACGGGCGAGTCTGGGACTTCGGCAGCGCGGGGGAGGGGCTCCGCAACACCGTCTCGCTGCTGGGGCGGCGCGGCACGGGCCACGGCAACGTCAACTGGAGCGGCAGCTTCGACGAGATCCAGGACTCGGACGACAACATCCGCCACCTGTTCGGCGGGAAGGGCTTCCTGACCGCCGAGCAGCTCGCTGTGGGGACGGTCGGCACGCCGCGCGGAGACAAGAAGGCCGGCCTGAGCCCCGAGCTCGACGCGCTGGCGGCGTTCCTCGGCTCGCTCGACACGTACCGGCCGAGCCCCTTTCGCGACCCGGACGGCTCGCTCACCGAGGACGGCGTCGCGGGTCGCGCCATCTTCAAGCGCCTGGGTTGCGGCTTCTGCCACACGGGTCCCGACGGGACCGACAGCGCGGGCGGCAAGCTGCACGACGTCGGCACCGTGAAGGCGTCGTCTGGTATGCGCGCGGGTGAGCCGCTGTTCGGCATCGACACGCCGACCTTGAACGGCGTCTGGGAGACGGCGCCGTACTTGCACGACGGCTCCGCGCCAACGCTGCGCGATGTCCTCGTCACGGCCAACCCCGAAGATCGTCACGCCTTCACCAGCGCGCTCAGCGAACCCGAGCTCGGGCAGCTCATCGCCTACGTGCAGCAGCTGGACGGCACCGTCGACCTGGAGCCGAGCGAGGGTGACGGCGCGGGGGAGGAGCCGAGCGAGGAGGGCCTTTTTGGCTGCAGCGTGGCGGGCGGGCGCGGCGACCGCCACGCGCCGCTCCTCGGGTTCGCGCTCGTGGCGGGGTTGATGACGTTCGGCGCCCGCCGAGGGAGGCCCGCGTGAGGCGCATGCAGAGCCTGTGCCTGGTTTCGCTGCTGCTGGCGGCGTGCGTCGGCGAGATCGGCGGGGGCGTTGCGACGGACGAGGCGACGACCGACTGGGACACGCTGCCGTCCGTGAATGCTCCCGACCCGGAGCTGTCGGGCCTACCCAGGCGCGATGCGCAGCACCGCGCCCTGTGCGCGACGCCGCGCGGCGACAGCTTCTGGCAGGCGGTGTGCGCCACGCCCCGCCCGGACATCACCGACTTCGCCAGCTTGCTCGGCGTCGCCAAGCTCGACGAAGATCGCGCCTTCGCGCTCACCGGCAACTCCACCTCGCTCGTGAAGGGCGCCGTCTCTGCGGTCAATCCGCGCCTCATCGTCTTTCCGCGCGTGACCGAGATGCGCGAGAGGCCGGCTGAGATGACCGCGCTCGGCTTCGTTCGCGGCGAGCCCTTCGTCGAGATCGTGAGCCGCGACCTCTCGACCGGTGACTACAATTTCTACCTGTTCACGTTCGAGCGGCCGTGTGATTACGACGGCAGCTGCGATCTGGCGAGCCTGCTCACCGAAGAGATAGAGCACGGCTGGACAGCGTTCAGCATTTACAGCGAAGAAGACATCGAGAACACGTCGTTCGACTGTCGCTCGTGCCACCAGCCCGGCGGCTATGGCACGAAGAAGATCTTGCGCATGCAGGAGCTGGAGTTCCCCTGGATGCACTGGTTCCCGCAGCGCTTCGTGCAGCGGACGGAGTCCGATCGGGTGCTCACGGCGCAGTTCCTGGAAGCCCACGCAGCGGACGCGCAGTACGGCGGCATCCCCACCACGACCATCCAGAATGCCATCGACGAGGGCAGCGGCGCGCAGCTCGAGGCGTTGCTCGTCGCCGAAGGCCAGGCGGCGCAGCCGAACGCGTTCGACCCGCGCATCGAGGCCGAGGCCAAGGCCGGCTCGTCGAGCTCGATCTGGGAGAAGCAGTTCGCCTTGTCGCAGGCGGGTGATTCGATCTCGGTGCCTTACCCGCTCGTGGACGTGACGGATCCCGCGCTCCGCGCGGAGCGGGCCCGGTCCTACCTCGACGTGGTGACGGGCGCGGCCCCGCGACAATCCCTGCTCGATTTGCGCGACCTCTTCTCCGCAGACGCGAAGGTGAAGCTCGGCCTGGTGCCGCCGCCGGGGGCGAGCGGGCGCGCCGTGCTCACGCAGCTCTGCTCGCGCTGCCACGACGGTCGCGGGAACCCGGCGCTGAACCGCGCCAGGTTCAACGTGAAGAACCTGGACGGCATGTCCCGAGAGACGAAGGACAAGGCCATCTTTCGCTTGCAGGAGCCCGCGACCTCGCCGCTGCGCATGCCGCCGTGGCGCGCCGCCGACGAGCTGCCCCCCGCGGAGCTCGCCGCGGCCATCGAAGAGCTGGCCAAGTAGCGCCGTCCGCGTGACCGCAGCGCGCCAGTTTGTGATTAACGCCAGCAATGTGAGCGTTCACATTTGACGCTCCAGGACCTGCATTGCCTTGCCCGCTTCGCGCTGCCGTGACGTAACCCGCGAGGCATCGTGTACCACGAAAAGAAAGCCGTCAGGCGCTTCCATGTCTTCTGCTTGCTCTCGAGCGTCGCGATGCTGGCGTGCGGCGAAGAGAGCGGCGGCGCGGCGCAATCCGCGGGCTCGGGCAGCTCGAGCGTGTCAGCCGCCAGCGGGGCGTCGACCGGCGTGACCGCCGGGTCAGGTGGCGCTGTCAGCGGCAGCGGCGGCGCCGACGTGAGCGACGGCGGAATGGGCGGAGCAGGCGCGGGCGCGGGCGGAGCAGGCGCGGGCGGAGCAGGTGACGGCGGCGCCGGAGCGGGCGGAGCCGGTGGCTCGCCGCTCCCGCCGATCACCGATTACTCTGCCGAGGGGCCGTTCGCGACGACCGTGGAGCGGAGCGCGGGGCCCAGCGGAAACTACACGATCTTCAGGCCTGAACGCCTGGGTGAGGACGGCTTCCTGCACGCGCCGATCATCTTCGGCCCCGGGATCAACACGCAGGTGACCAGCTACACGGCTCTCCTGTCGAACTTCGCATCTCACGGCTTCGTGGTGGTGGGCGCCAATCTCCTCACGGGCGGCCCCAACGCCCCGAACAATCGCGCGGCCATGCTCGAGGGGCTCGACTGGATCATCGAGCAAAACAGCGAGGGGGGCAGCATCTACGAGGGCAAGATCGACGTGGAGCATGCCGTTTCCATGGGCTACTCGGTCGGCGGTACCGCCGCCGTGGAGATCGGCGGCCACGAGGCCGTGGCCACCGTCGTCTCCATTCACGGCCACATCGCGACGGCGGCCCTGCACGGGCCCATGCTGCAGACCAGCGGAACGCAGGACACGATCGGGCTTCCGATGCAGCAAAAAACGTACGACATGTCCCAGACCCAGACATTCCTGGCGACGGTGATGGGCGCGGATCATGGGTACATCACGCGCGACGTGGGAGGCGTCGAGCGGCCAGCGATCGTGGCCTGGCTCCGTTACTGGATCTACCAGGACGCCGGCGGGAAACACTATTTCTACGGAGATGATTGCGTGATGTGCACCTCCCCCTGGGTGAATCCCCAGCGCAAGAACTGGGAATGACCTCGCGCTGAGGGAGACGGCACGACCCCATCCACCATCGGAGACGTGCAGCCCCGCGCCCATCCCGTTGGTCAATCGGGGAACGTCGCGATTCACAGCGTCGTAGTGTGCCGGCGTACGGATCTCGCGTACTCTTCGGGGATGTCGACCTTGCAATCCCGGGCGCGCTCCGGATACAGTCCAGCATCTAGCGAATGATAGATGAGGGATCGGGGGAGATCGGGCGGCTCAGGGCAGAGATCGCAGCGCTGCACGCGCGCGTCGAGGAGCTGGAGAGCGCGCTGGCGGAGCGGTCGAGCGGCGGCGCGGCCGAGGGAGCAGCGCGGCCCGACGCGGTGAGCGCGGACGCTCACGCCGCCTTCGGCGCGCTCGCGTGGCTGCTCACACCGGCGCCGGCGCTGATCCACTGGCGTCCCGATGGCATGGTGACGCGCTGGAGCGATGGCGCCGAACGTGTCTTCGGCTGGAGCGAGGGCGAGGCCGTCGGCCGCAGGCTCTCCGAGCTCGTGGGCGCAGATCCCGTGTCCCCGGACGCGGTGCGTGCGCTCATGCTCGACTGGACGGAGAACCGGTTCGCCTCGGCCACGAGCGAGGGCAGGACGAAAGACGGGCAGGCGCGCCTCTTCCGGTGGACCCACGCGGTGCTGCGCGACGACCGCGGCGGCGCGCGTGAGATCGCGGCGATCGTCGAGGACGCCGGCGACCCCCCGTGGAGGGAGCACGTGCTGCTCGGGCGGCTTCAGCTGCTCCTTCAGCTGCTGGACCACTCGCGCAATTCCATCTTCGTCAAGGACACAGGCGGTCGCTACGTCTTCGTCAACCGAGCTCACGCGGAGGTCCTCCAGAGGCACGTCTTCGAGGTCATCGGCAAGGATGAATACGAGTTGAGCCCCCTGGCCCCCGAGGCCATCGAGGAGCTCGTGGCGAGAGAGCACGACGTGATGGCCGGGGGAAAGGCGATGCAGTACGAAGAGGTCCTGCTGCTCGGCGACACGAGTATTCATTTCTCCACCGTCAAGTTCCCGATCCTCGACGGGCGTGGCGAGCCGATCGGCCTCGGCGGCGTCGTCACCAACACCACCTCGCTGAGGCACGCGGAGGCCGAGCGGGCCGCGCTGCAGGAGAAGATCATCGTCGCCCAGCAGGCGGCCCTCCGGGAGCTGTCCACGCCGCTCATCCCGATCGCCGACCGGGTGGTGGCGATGCCGCTCGTAGGGACGATCGACAGCGCGCGCGCAGCGCAGATCATGGAGACGTTGCTCTCCGGCATCAGCAGTCAGAGCGCACACACCGCGATCCTGGACGTCACCGGCGTGCGCGCGGTCGACGCGCACGTCGCCGATGCGCTGACGCGGACCGCGCGCGCCGCCCAGCTGCTCGGCACGCGCGTTGTGCTCACCGGCGTGCGCTCGGAGGTGGCGCAGACGCTGGTCACCCTCGGCGTGGATCTGTCCGGTATCACCACCCTGGGCACCCTGCAAAGCGGCATCGCGCACGCCCTCCGCCACTCTGGGCACCAGCGGTCAGCGGGTTGAGTCCGTCGGAAAGAGCAGTAGCTCGGACCGCCTGGCAGCCGTGCGCGTCGTCTGGAGCCATGGTGCGACCGTCGAGGTGAACGCGCAGTGCGATGTAGGCTGCTGCGCGGACGCCGCCGGAGGGGCGGGCGGCAATGCGCGTGGTCGGTCGGCGGGAGCTGGCCGGGAGGCTACCAGCGCCCGCCGGATCGGTTACGTTGTCAGGACCCCATGACGATCGACACCTCTCCCGACGCGCCCATCCCGTCGGTGCTGTCGAAGCTCGACGAGATCCGGCAGCGCATGGCCTCCCACACCGATCGGGACGACGAGCGGCGGGTCCTGGAGATCCTCGCGGGCTCGACCGTCGTCGAGCTCGACCAGCTGCTCCTCCAGCTCGATCTGCCCGCGCTGCTCGGAGACATCGACGATCGCCTCATCGGCCCCGACAACCGTACGGCGCTGCTCGATCTCCTGACCGCCGAGCGCCTCGGCGACCTCGGGATCCCGGCGCGCGCGGCGCTCATCTCGGCGCTGCAGCGCGGCCGGACGGGTAGCCTCGACGAGCAGGCGCTGCGCCGCCTCTGGCTCGGCACGCGCGGCGCGGACGTCACGCGGCTCAAGAACGCGCTCGACGGCCGCGGCGGCTACCGCGACCTTCACCAGCTCTTCTACCACGATATCGACGACGACTCCCTGCGCGAGGAGCTCCTCGCGCACTTCGCGCGAGAGGCGGTCTCGGCGTCTGGCTCCCTTTCGGGTTCAGGTTCCGTCTCGGTGCGCGAGGTGAAGGTCCTGTCCGATATCGACGATACGTTCTACGCGAACTGGAAGGACGCCCGGTACCCGAAGAAGACCGTCTATCCCGGCGTCCTGCAGTTCTATGCGGAGCTCGACCGCGGCCCTGGCCCCGTGCCCGGGCGAGCCGGCGATCTGACCTTCGTCACCGCCCGGCCGGGCGACCGCCTCGGCCTCGTGGAGGACGCGACGATCAAGGCGCTCGCCGAGCGCGGTCAGCTCACCGCGACCGTGCTCGCGGGCTCGTTCACCCGCCTCATCGGCAACCGCACGATCGCGGAGAAGAAGCTCGAGAACTTCCTCGAGTACCGGCGGCTGTACCCGGAGTACGATTTCGTCTTCGTCGGCGACAGCGGGCAGGGCGACATCCACTTCGGCCAGCGCATGCTCGAGCTCGCGCCGGAAGTGGTCAGGGCGATCTTCATCCACGACGTGGTCGCGACACCCGATCTCGCGCGGAGGGAGCTCGCGACCTCCGGCGTTCACCTGTTCGATACGTACATCGGCGCCGCGCTCGTGGCCCTCGAGCTCGGCCTCGTCGGCCCCGAGGGCGCGGCGCGCGTGGCCGAGGCCACGCTCGCGGCGCTCGCCGCGATCCCGTTCCCGTCGCACGCGGACCAGGAGCCGCGCCGCCTCGAGATGGTGCGCGACGTCGCGCGGCTGAACGAGGCGCTGCCGCCTTCGCTGCGGACAGGACAGCCGTGAAGCGAGGGTATCCGGCTAGCCGCGCCGAGAGCCGCCCGGGCCTCGAAATGGTAGACTGACGGGCATCATGGGCGGCGAGGGACGTCTGCTTGCGTGGTTCTTCGAGGCCATGGCGCGCCATCAGCCGGACGACGCGCTCTCGTTCACAGAAGCACAGGCGAACTTCACTTCGGTGCTGAAGGGCCTCATCGCAGTGGAGCGCGGCGGCGGGATGGTGTTCGGGTGGGTGCTCTCCGGCGAGCACGCCGATGCGGTCGTGCGCGCTGCGCTCCCGGCGCTCACGGACGCGGCGCTGGCCTGGCGCGCGTACTTCGAGCGACGTCATGGCGCGCGCGGGCGCCAGGAGGTCGCCCGTATCGCCGCCGCACTCCGCTACACGCCGTTCCTCGACCGCGGCCCCCTCCGCGCCGACGCGGGCGTCGACGAGGCGCTCGCGGGGCTCATCGACGCCTGCCTCGACCCGCGCCACGCCGCGCCGCGCGCCGACGGGCCGGGCGCGGCGCCCGCGGACGACCGGCTCGGCGACACGCTCCGTGGCGCCATGGCGCTGCGGGACGCCTCCTCGCCGTGCGCCGGCCGCTCCGTCGCGGTGAAGACCCCCTCTCCGGATCGCCTTCGCGACGTGGCCGAGGTCGAGGCGCGCCACGGGGCATTTCACCCGCAGATCGAGGCGCTCTACGCCGCCATCGACGGCCTGGCGCTCCTTGATTCGGCCTCTCCGCCGTCCCGGGTGCCGTGGCCCGCCGCTCTCCCGCCGGGGGCGCTTGTCCTCGTGTCGCCGCTCGCGTGGGCGAGCGCCGTCCGCAAATCGAGCTCATCGAGCGCGATGGGCGAGATGCAGCTCCTCGTGCTTGCCCGGCTGCCAGAGCGCATGCTGCCCAGGGAGTCCGAGCGCGGCGTCGAGTTCACCGTGAACCTGTATCTCGCGTTCCGCGTCGGAACGGCGGAGATCTACCTGACGGACGAGGCCTATGGCTCCCCTCCGCTCTTGCTCGCGCGCGATGTGGTGACCTTCTTTCGCGCGATCCGCGGCGCGGCCCCGCGGCTGGAGGGCGTCCTCGCGGCCCTGGCGAAGGCGCTCGGCGGCGGCGCGTCGCAGGCTGGCTGATCCCGGGCCGCGTCGCCCTCGCGGAGGCCGCGCGAAGGACCGCCCCGAGCCTCCCCCTCGCTCAGGCCGCGGCGAGCGCGGCGACGAAGCGGTCGATCTCGGAGTCGTCGTTGTAATAATGGACCGAGGCGCGCACCAGATCGGGAATCCCGCGATCCTCGAAGTCGAGCAGCGTCCCCGCGGCGGTCGATACGCTGACATGGATCGCCTGCGCGCCGAGCCGCTCCTTGATGGCCGTGGCGTCCTCGCAGGCCCGGGTGAAGGTCACGATGCCGCAGCGCTGCTCGCCGAGGTCGCGCACGGTGACCCCGGGGATCTCGGAGAGCCGCGCGCGCAGGCGCTCGGCCAGCGCACCCACCCGGTCGCGGATCGCGGGCAGGCCCAGCCGGAGCGCATACTCCGCGGCCGCGCCGAGCCCGAGCCGGCCGGCCACATAACTCTCCCAGTTCTCGAAGCGCCGGGCGTCGGGCCGCAGCTCGTAGCGATCCGGCGCCGTCCAGCGCGCCGCGTGGAGATCGAGGAACGGCGGCTCCAGCCGGTCGAGCAGCGCGCGCCGGACATAGAGAAAGCCGGTGCCGCGCGGCCCGCGCAGGTACTTGCGCCCGGTCGCCGACAGGAGATCGCAGCCGATCGCCTCGACGTCGATCGGCAGCTGCCCCACCGACTGGCAAGCATCGAGCAGGAAGGGCACGCCCGCCGACCGGGCGCGGCGGCCGATCTCCTCCGCCGGATTGACCAGCCCGCCGTTCGTGGGGACGTGGGTGATGGCGATCAGCTTGACCCGCTCGTCGAGCAGGCGATCGAGCGCGGGCAGCGATACCGCGCCGCGCTCGTCGCTCGGGACAGGGACGATCTCCGCGCCGGTGCGCCGCGCGACCTGCAGGAACGCGATGTAGTTCGAGGCGTACTCGGTCCGCGCGGTCAGGATGCGATCGCCAGGGCCGAAGCGGAGCGAGTAGAACGCCATGTCCCAGGCGCGCGTGGCGTTCTCGACCAGCGCGATCTCGCCGGGCGCCGCGCCGATCAGCCGGGCGATCGCGCCGTAGACCGCCTCGAGCCGCTCGCCCGCCTCCGCCTCGGCCTCGTAGCCGCCGAGGGTCGCCTCGCGGCGCAGGTGCTCGACCACCGTGTCGACCACCACGGCCGGAGGCAGCGAGGAACCCGCGTTGTTGAAGTGAAGGACGCTGGCGCAGGCTGGGGTGTCGCGGCGCAGCGCGGCGATATCCATCGTCATGACGTCGTCTCCTGGAGAGGCCGACACGCTGCCGGCTGGGCAGCTCCACGTCAATCGCGGCGGCCGCCGGCGGCAGCTCGCCGGTGAAGCGCGGTGAGGGCTATTCCATCAGCCCGCTGCGCAGCTCGCTCGGGGAGTAGCCGAGCATGCGGCGGCAGGTCCGCGAGAAGTGCGCGAGGTCGGCGAAGCCCGCGGCGTGGGCGGCGCCGGTCGCGTCGAGGCGCGCGAACGCCCCGAGCGCGACGAGCAGCCGGCGCCATAGCTGGAAGGTGCGGATGGGCAGCCCCACGTCGCGCACGAACAGCGCCTGCAGGTGCGCCTCGGAGACCCCGGCGCGCGAGAACGCGAGGCGCCGGTCCGCGGCCGGATCGCGCAGGGCCTCGAGGACGCGGGCGACCCGCCCATCCAGGGCGATGCGCGGCGACTCCCTCGCGAGCCAGGACGCGACCTCGCGCGCGAGGCCGCCGAGCACGTCGGGGCGCGACAGGGACGCGCGGTGCGCCGCCACGGCCCCGTCGAGGCGCGAGAGGAGCCGGCCTTCGAGCGGACAGGGGCCGCCGCGCAAGCGCGCCTGAGCCGCCACGTGCGGCATCTCCTGGGGGTCGTACAGGAACCCGAGCGTCGGTCCGGGGCTCGCGGCGGCGTGCCACAGGTCGGGGGGCACCACGACCGCGCGCCCGCGCACGACCGCGCCGCCCGGCTCGGTCACTGTCACCTCGCGCTCGATCCCCACCAGGATCGCCGCGCCGTGCTCGGCGTGGAGGGTCGACCTCATCGCCGTCGAGGCGCGCACCGCGAAGGCGTCCGCGATCACGGCGCCGATCCGGGATTCGTTCAAGCGGCCCACGTGCCCTGATCCTACCCTGGCCCCCGCTGGAGGTCGTGAGCGATGAACCTGTTCTCGGAAGAGATGCGCCGCAACCCTTACCCCGTGTACGACCAGCTCCGGAGCCGCTCTCCCGTGCTCCACTACCCGCCGTCCGACGCGTGGATGATCTTCGATTACGACGGCGTGAAGCGGGCGCTCCACGATCACGAGGCGTTCAGCTCGGTCGTGTCGCCGCCGGGCACCAGGACCGCCGAGTGGCTCATCTTCTCGGACCCTCCGCGCCACACCAAGCTGCGCGCAATCGTCATGCGGGCCTTCACCCCGCGCGCGGTCGCGGGGCTCGAGCCGCGCATCCGCCGGCTGTCGCGCGAGCTCCTGGACCGGACGATCGAGAGCGGCCAGATGGACCTCGCCGAGGACTACACGGTCCCGCTCCCCCTCCTGATGATCGCCGAGATGCTCGGCGCCCCCGTAGCGGACCAGCCGCGGTTCAAGCGCTGGAGCGACGCGATCCTGGACCTCAGCACCACGGTCTCCGGCAGCGAGCAGGCGGCCCGGGCGCTCGACGAGTTCACCGCGGTGACGGCCGAGATGCAGGCCTACCTGAGAGGCCTCATCGAGCAGCGGCGGGCGGCGCCCGAGGATGACCTCCTGACCAGGCTCGTCGAGGCCGAGGTGGACGGAGAGCGGCTGAACGAGGACGAGATCCTGGGCTTCTTCCAGCTCCTCCTCGTGGCCGGCCACGAGACGACAACGAACCTGATCGGCAATGCGATGCTGTGTTTCCTCGAGAATCCGGACGAGCTCGCCCGCCTCCGGGCCGCGCCCGATCTGCTGCCCTCCGCGATCGAGGAGGTCCTGCGCTACCGCTCGCCAGTCCAGGCGATGTTCCGCGTGACGAGGCGCGATGTCCCGATGCACGGCCAGGTGATCCCGGCCGGCAAGGCGGTGCTGGCGATGATCGGCTCAGCCAACCGAGATTCGCAGCAATTCTGCGACCCCGACCGCTTCGACATCGCGCGCGATCCCAACCCGCACATCGCGTTCGGGCACGGCATTCACTTCTGTATCGGGGCGCCGCTCTCGCGCCTCGAAGCCAGGGTAGCGCTGGCGGATCTCGTCGCGCGGCTCGGCGGCCTCGAGCTCGCGAGCGACGCGCCGTGGGAGCCGCGCCGGGCGATCCACGTGCACGGCCCGACCCGCCTGCCGATCCGCTTCACGCCGGGGCCGCGCCTCGGCGGCGCCCCGGGCCGTCAGGGCGCCCGCAGCGAGGCGGCGACGTCGAGCAGCGGCGCGAGCGCCTTGTCGTCCGCGGCGCCGGCGAAGAGGTGAACCATCAGGCCCTTGATCTTCGGGTGCGGCACGATCGCCTCCGCCATGACGCGCGTGGGGCTCATGGGCCAGACTTGCCAGCTCATCGCCTTTCCGAACACCTTGCCTGGCCTGAGCGTGGGGGTCACCTTCGCCTCGTTCTGGTTGTACTGGAACGACGGGTGGTCACCGACATAGATGCCTATCGCGGACTGCGGCGCGCCGAGCTCCGCGGGCAATCGCACGCGGTGCACCGTGAAGTCCGGGCCGCGCTGCAGGGCGGTGCTCGCGCCTGCCGGGACCTTCACGAGGAAGCTGTCCTCGCTGCCCTGTCCCTTGATGGCGCGCTCTCCTCCGCCCGCGTCGATGCGCCGCGGTCCCGCGCTCACGGTGGCGGCGATCGCGCGCGCGAAGGCCGTGCAGCGGGGCAGCTCGCCGGGAGCCTCCGGCAGATCGCCCGCGCCGGCCGCGAGCGCGCTGCAGCCCGCCGCGTCCTTCGCGGCCGGAGGATTCACGTAGAAGGCGAGCCTCTGAACGAAGCCGTCCGGGTGCAGGACGTACAGGCCGAGCACCGGGATCGCGACGCTGCCGCGATTCGTGCTCCCAGGGAACACGGCCCAGGCCCTGAGCTGCTCGTCGGACAGGCGGAGCGGCTCCGCCGTGGCGCTGCCCCCGGGGAAGTCCGCGGCCATCGCGGCGCGCACGCCGCCCTCGGGATCCTTGCCGCCAAGCGCGAAGAGCTCGGAGGCCATCATCACGAAGCGCTCGTCGCCGGCGTCGAGCACCACGCGGGTCTCCTCTTCGTCCGGCTCCGCCGCGGCCATGATCGAGCGCGCGCGCGCCTCGATCCGCGCCCCCTCGGGCAGCCGCACCGCGAGGCGACCCGAGAGCAGCGAGGTGGCCGGCCGCTTGCCCAGAAAGTCGGGCGAGGGCGCTGCGGGCCCCGGCGAGGCCTGGGTCGGCGCGATGGGCGCCTCGCGCTGCGGCGCGGGCGCCTCGCCCTGCGCTCTGGCCGGCGCCTTGACCGGCGCGCCGCCGCTGCCGGAGCACGCGGCGCAGGCGAGGAGGGCTCCGCAGGCGAGCGCGAGCGCGGAGGGAAGGCGGGAGAGGCGGGCTCGACGCATGCGGCGCATGGAGCGCGACCGTAAAGCACCGTTTGCCAGCGGGCAATCGCGCTCGCGGCCGCGTGGCACGAGGCGCTGAGGGCGGCGCGCGCCGCGAGCGTCTCGTGGCATGGATCGCTCGGTCGCGCGGTCATCCGGCGTTCGTGATGCCTGCTGGACTGATGCCCGCCTGCCTCACCCGTCCCGCTGTGCGGTCCGGCGAAGCCAGCGGACGCGCCGCGATCGACCGTCAGGTTCGCGGCGGCGCCGCGCCGACGAGCCCGTCGGGGCCGGGCTGGCGCGTCGCGCGTGGCGCACGGCCGGCGGTGAGGGGAGGACCGTGGCGTCATCGCCGCTCCTCGCACCGGTGGCACCACCATTGCTGAAAGGGATGGCGCTGATGGCGCTGATGGCGCTGATGGCGCTGATGGCGCCGACCGCATGAACGACGCCGACGGCGCCCAGCGGACCGCCGTCCCGCGGCCCTGGTGGGCGATCGGGATGGGCAGGCATGGAGGATTCGATGAATGACCAGACCTCCGTCGAGGTTCTTGTTCCACGTGAGATGTCGCCGGATCAGAGACAGCGCCTCATCGACGAGCTCTATGGCTTACGCCGCGTGATCTTCGAGGGCGCGCAGAGGGAGAAGAGCTTCGCCACCCACGTCATCGACGCTGGCGCGGAGCACGGCGCCGTCGTGGTCCACAGGGGCGCTGGCGGCCAGATCACCGGCTATTTCGCGGCTCAGATCATGGATCCGGAGCCTTCCGGCGCGCAGATCGCGATCTTCCGCGGCGAGTCCGGGGCGCTCGGCGAGCACGTCGGCGACGATGTCGTCCTCCGCCACGTCCTTTTGCGCCTGATCCGGTACATGCTCGCCCACCCGGGTCGACCCGTGTTTTGCCTGTGCTCGATGGCTCACCCGTCGAGCTATGCGCTGTTCTCGCGCTTCGTTGACATCGCGCGCACGAGCCCGCCGGAGGGCGCGGACGAGCTCATGTCCAGGCTCGCCTCCTCATTCGACCCGGAGGTGAACGATCGAGGTAGCCCGTTCGTCTTCGAGGTCGGGCAGACGGCGGCCGAGCCGGCGGGCGGCTGCGACTTCCTGCACGTCTACGAGAACCCATCGGCGCGCCCCGGCGCCGCGGAGGAGCGCGAGCTCATCACGCTCGTGCCGCTGCGCCTCGGCGGCATGCTGCGCGCCGCAGCGCGCTGCGCACCGCCGGAGGCGAGGCGCTGGTAGCGCGCCGCTCGCCGGGTCAGCCCAGCACTGCGGACAGGCTGTCGAGGAATCGCTGGTTCTCGCGCTCGGTGCCGATGGTGACCCGAAGGCTGGTCGGCAGGTTGCCGAAGGGCCGCACGATGACGCCCTTCCGGAGCAAGGCGTCGTACACCGGGCGCGCCGGCCGCCCGACGTCCACGAGCACGAAGTTCGCCTGGCTCGGCGCCACCGAGAGCCCGAGCCGCGTGAGCTCGCGCGTGAGCCGGTCGCGCTCGCGGAGGTTCAGCGCGCGGCTCTTCTCGACGTGCTCGGCGTCGTCGAGCGCCGCGACGGCGGCCGCCTGCGCCAGCGCGCTCACGTTGAACGGCGCGCGCACCCGGTTCAGGTAGTCGATGAGCTGGGTCGGGCCCACGGCGTAGCCGACGCGGAAGCCCGCCAGGCCGTAGATCTTCGAGAAGGTGCGGAGCACGAGCAGCCGCTCGCGGAGGCCGCGGAGGCGCATGGAGTCCGGGAAGTCCGCCGCGTCCGCGTACTGGATGTACGCCTCGTCCATGACCACGATGACCTCGGGCGGGACCTCCTTGAGCAGGCGCTCGACCGCGGCGCGGCCCACGTGCGTGCCCGTCGGGTTGTTCGGGTTCGCGATGAACAGGAGGCGCGTCTTCGGCGTGACGGCCGCGGCCATGGCCTCGAGGTCGTGCCGCAGGTCGCGCAGCGGCACGGCCGTGAACGGGACGCCGTAGGCGAGCGCGGCGAGCTTGTAGATCACGAAGGCCGGGTCGGCGAACACGATGTGCGACCCGGGCGTCGCGAACGTGTGCACGATCAGGTCGAGGAGCTCGTTCGAGCCGTTTCCCTGGACGATCTCCTCCATCGTGACGCCGTGGACCGCCGCGAGCCGCTCGCGGAGCCGGTACGCCGCCCCGTCCGGGTAGAGGTGCACGTTCGCGAGCGCCTGGCGCGCCGCCTCGAGGGCGCGCGGGCTCGGGCCGAGCGGGTTCTCGTTCGAGGCGAGCTTCACGGCGTCCGTCACGCCGAGCTCGCGCGCGAGCTCATCGAGCGGCTTCCCCGTCTCGTACGGCGAAAGCAGCTCGACGGAGGGCAGAACTAGCGCAGACATAGCGCGCACCCTATCACACCTTGGCCGTGGGGAGTGAGCCGGCTCGCCGGCGCCCTGCCGCGGTTCGTCGCCGGGATTGCCGGGATCTGGCCTCTCCCACGGGGCTCCGTGTGATACTCGCCGTCCCGATGAAACCCGGGGACATCGTCGCCGACCGCTTCTTGATCGAGCGCCTCGCCGGGTCGGGCGGGATGGGCTCCGTCTACCGCGCCCTCGACCGGCACACGGGCGAGACGGCGGCGCTCAAGGTCATGTCGGGCCGCGGCCTCGAGCACGGCGAGCGCTTCGCGCGCGAGGCGCAGGTGCTCGCCGAGCTGCGGCACCCCGGCATCGTCCGGTACATCGCGCAGGGCGCCACGGAGAGCGGCGAGCCCTGGCTCGCGCTCGAGTGGCTCGAGGGCGAGAGCCTCGGCGACCGGCTGCGCCGGCGCGGGCTCACCATCGCCGAGAGCGTCACGCTCGGCCTCCGGGTCGCCGAGGCGCTCGCCGAGGCGCACCGCCACAACGTCGTCCACCGCGACCTCAAGCCGAGCAACCTGTACCTCGTCGACAAGTCGGCCGAGCAGGTCAAGCTCCTCGACTTCGGCATCGCCCGCCTCACGTCGCTCGCGCCCCTCACGATGACGGGCGTCGTGATGGGCACGCCGTTCTACATGGCGCCGGAGCAGGCGCGCGGCGAGCGCGACGTCGGCGCCCAGGCCGACGTGTTCGCGCTCGGCTGCGTCCTGTTCCACTGCCTCACCGGCCGCCCGCCGTTCGTCGGCGACGACATCCACACAGCCCTCCTCCGCGTCGTGCTCGACGAGGCGCCGCGCCTCCGCGACCTGCGCGCCGACGTCCCCGAGAACGTCGACATCGCCGTGGCGCGCATGCTCGCCAAGGCCCCGGCGGACCGGCCCGCGAACGGCGCCGCCGTGGCCCTCGAGCTGCTCCGCGTCGGCGAGATCAAGAGCACCCCCCCCGCGCCCGCGAGCCGGCGCGCGAGCGCGCTCACGACCGGCGAGCGGCGCACGCTGTGCCTGATGCTCGCGCGCGTGGGCGCGCCGGAGGTCCCCTCGTGGCAGGGGCCCACCATGCCGATGACGCTCCCGATGACGATGCCCCTCGCGCGCACCGTCCCGGAGGACGAGGTGAAGCGCGTGGCGTCGCGCTTCGGCGGGGCGCTCCAGACGCTCGCGGACGGGCTCCTGCTCATCACGCTCGAGGGGCGCGGCCTCATCACGGACCAGGCCGCCCGCGCGGCGCGGTGCGCGCTCGAGGTGCGGGACCTCCTGCCCGGCATGCAGATGGCGCTGGTCGCCGGCCGCGGCTCCGCCGACGACCAGCTCCCGATGGGGCCCACCATCGACCGCGCCGTGCGGCTGCTCGACCGCGCCGACGGCGGGTCGATCCGCCTCGACGAGGTGATGGCCGGCCTGCTCGACGCCCGCTTCGAGGTCGGCGGCGACGCGACAGGCCTCGTGCTCCGCGCCGAGCGCGATCTCGTCGAGGCCGCGCGGACGCTGCTCGGGCGCACGACGCCGTTCGTCGGGCGCGACCACGAGCTCGCCATCCTCGACGCCGTGCTCGACGAGTGCCTCTCCGAGCCGACGGCGCGCGCGGTGCTCATCACGGCGCCCGCGGGGCTCGGCAAGAGCCGGCTGCGCTACGAGTTTCTGCGCCGCGTCGAGGAGCGCAAGGAGCGGGTGCAGGTCTGGCTCGGCCACGCCGACCCGATGAGCGCCGGGTCGCCCTTCGGGATGCTGCGCCAGATGCTCCGCCGCGAGGCCGGGCTCTCGGGCGGCGAGCCGCAGGAGGTCCGCGAGCAGCGCCTCCGCGCCCGCGTGGGCCGGTACCTGAACGGCGCCGACCTCGACCGCGTGACCGAGTTCCTCGGCGAGGTGGCGCGGATCCGCTTCTCCGACGAGGGCCGGGTGGAGCTGCGCGCCGCGCGGAGCGACCCGATGCTCATGGGCGACCAGATCCGCCGCGCCTTCGAGGACTTCGTGCTCGCCGAGTGCCGGGCCGAGCCGGTGCTCCTCGTGCTCGAGGATCTCCAGTGGGGCGACGTGCCCACGGTGAAGCTCATCGACGCGGCCCTCGCGCTCCGCGACCAGCCGCTCATGGTGCTCGCGCTGGCGCGGCCGGAGGTCGAGACCATCTTCCCGAAGGTGTGGGTCTCGCGCGGCGTCCAGGAGCTCCGGCTGCGCGAGATCGGGCGGCGGGGGAGCGAGCGGCTCGTCCGCGAGGTGCTCGGCGACGCCGTGACGCCCGACCTCTGCGCGCGCCTGTGCGAGCGGGCAGGGGGCAATGCGTTCTACCTGGAAGAGCTCATCCGCGCCGCCGCCTCGGGCCGGACCGAGGCGCTCCCCGAGACGGTGCTGTCGATGGTGCAGGCCCGCCTCGAGTCGCTCGACGGCGAGGCGCGGCGGGTGCTCCGGGCCGCGAGCGTGTTCGGCCAGAAGTTCTGGCGCGGCGGGCTGATGGCGCTGCTCGGCGGCGAGCGCCGCGCCCCCCAGGTGGACGGGTGGCTCGCGGTGCTGGTCGATCGCGAGCTCATCGCGCGGCGGGGCGAGGGCAAGTTCCGGAGCGAGCACGAGTACGCGTTCCGGCATGCGCTCGTGCGCGAGGCGGCGTACGCGACGCTCACGGACGAGGATCGCGCGCTCGGCCACCTGCTCGCCGGCGAGTGGCTGGACGCGGCCGGCGAGCGCGACGCGGCGCTGCTGGCGGACCACTTCGAGCGCGGCGGCGACGCCGAGCGCGCGGTCGTCTGGTTCCGGCGCGCGGCGGAGCAGGCGCTCGGGGCGAACGACTTCCGCGCCGCGATCCAGCGGGCCGAGCAGGGGGCCGCGAGCGCCGACGTGGACGGGGAGTTCTTCGCGGCGCTGCGCCTCGTCCAGGCCGAGGCGCACAAGTGGCTCGGCGAGGCCTCCCAGGCCGAGCGGTGCGCCGTCATGGCGATGCGGGGCTTCCCCCGGAAGAGCGCGCTCTGGTACGCGGCGGCCGGGGAGGCCGCGTCGATGCGCGTGCGCCTCGGCATGGGCGACCGGCTCGCGGATCTCGTCGAGGAGCTCCGGGGGGCCGGCCCGGGCAGCGGGGACCGCGGCTCGTGGGTCGACGTCGCGGAGGCGACCGGCGCCTCCGTGAGCGCGCTGGCGCGCATCGCCGGGTCGCTCCTGCACGGGGGCCAGTACGCCGCGGCGGAGGAGATCGTGCAGGAGCTCTCCCGGGTGGCGATGCCGCTCGCCGAGCGCGACGCGGCGGTGGCCGCGCGCATCCACGCGCTCCGGGCGTCGCGGGCGCTCTGCTACGGCGACCCTGCGGCGTCGCTCGCGTGCACGGAGCAGAGCATCCCCGCCTACCTCCAGACCGGCGATCTCAGGAACGCGTGCCTGAGCCGCGTGAACGCGGCGCACTGCCTGCTCCAGCTCGGGGTCTACGGCCGCGCCGAGGCCGAGCTGCGCGACGCGCTCGCGGAGGCGGGGCGGCTCGGGCTCTACAACGTGGCGGCGTTCGCCAAGCAGAACCAGGGCCTGCTCTGGATCCAGCAGGGCGATCTCGGCGCGGCGCGCGCGGCCACGGCCGAGGCGATCGACGCCTTCGTGGCGCAGGCGAACCGGCGGCAGGAGGCGCGGTCGCGGGCGTACCTCGCCGCGATCCTGACGCGGCTCGGCGACCTCGACGCGGCGGACAACGAGGCGGGCGCGGCCGTGGCGATGCTGGCGCACGTGCCGACGCTCCAGGCGCACGCGCTCTCGGTGCGCGCGCGGGTGCTTCTCGAGCAAGGCCGGGCAGAGGAGGCGCTCGAGGCGGCCCGGCGCGGGCTCGGGCTGCTCGTGTCGGTCGGCGGGACCGAGGAGGGCGAGGCGCAGATCCGGCTCGTGTATGCCGAGTCGCTCCGCGCCTGCGGCCACCACGAGGCGGCGCGCGAGGCGATCACGGTGGCGATGCAGCGGCTCGTCGCGCGGGCGCAATGGATTCAGGACCCGGCGCGGCGGCAGAGCTTTTGCCAGGCCGTGCCGGAGAACGCCAAGACGTTCGCGCTGGCGGCGCTCTGGCAGCAAGAAGCGGAGCCGACGCTGCAGTGAGGCGCCGAGTCGCGGCCGCGCTGCGGACGGAAGAGCTCATGTGTGCTGGCTCGCCCGGCTGCGCCGGCGGGCGAGGGCGAGGGGGATGCGCAGCGCGCGTGTCACCGCGCCGCGGTGAGCGGATCGAGCTGAGCCGCGCCGCTGTCATGAGGAGTTCACTCACGCCATCTCCGCGGTAACCAATCGTGGCCGCGGGTGGCGGGGCGTGCGCAACATGGGGGGCGTGGGTGGCGCGTGCGTGGGGAAGCGGCGACCCGGCCGCGGCTGCTTGACTGTGTGGCCGAGGTTCGAAAGAATCCTCAGCAGCCATGTATTCAGCCCTCTTTCGGAACGTCCTCTTTCCGTTCTACGAGACGAAACTCCGAGGGAGAGCCACGCTGGCCTACCTGGGGGAGCTGGAGCGGTCCCAGTGGCGTCCGGAGCGCGAGCTCAGGGAGCTCAACTGGAGAAAGATGCTGGCGGCCCTCCGCTTTGCCGAGCAGAGCGTGCCCTTCTACCGGCGCCGCTTCGCCGAATACGGGGTGCGGGTCAAGGACGTGCACGCGCCCGAGGATCTCGCGCGCTTTCCGGTGTTGACCAAAGCCGATCTCCGCGCGCACGGCAGCGAGCTCATCGCGGATGGGTGGCGCGGCAAGCTCTTCAGGAGCGGTACGGGCGGATCGACCGGAGAGCCGGCGCGCTTCTTTTACGATCACGCGACGTACGAGTGTAGAAGCGCCGCGGCCCTGCGCTCCGACGCGTGGGCCGGCGGCCGGATCGGGGACAAGGAGCTGTACATCTGGGGGATTCCGACCCTGGAGCCCCGCTGGAAGAAGGCGAAGCGCACGCTGCACGAGGCGCTGATCCGGAAGAAGACGGTCAGCGCGTGGAACCTGGCGGAGGAGCGGCTCGCGGGGGTGGTGGACGAGATCCGGCGCTACCAGCCGAACCTCGTCGTGGGGTACACGAGCCCTCTCTACTACACGGCGCGCTACGCGCTCGAGACGGGGCACCGGCTGCCCACGCCGAGGGGGATCATCGCGACGGCGGAGCGGCTCTTCCCTCACCAGCGCGAGGTGATCGAGCGGGCGTTCCAGGCGCCGGTCTACGACCGCTATGGGTGCAGGGAGATGATGCTGATCGGCGCGGAGTGTGAGCGCCACGAGGGCAAGCACCTCAACATCGAGAACGTCTTCCTCGAGGTGGTGCGCGGCGGCCGGCATGCGCGGCCCGGCGAGCCGGGCGAGGTGATCCTGAGCGATCTCGTGTGCCGGTCGATGCCGCTGCTGCGTTACAAGAACGAGGATGTGGTGGTCGCGGCCGACAAGGCCTGCTCGTGCGGCCGCGGGTTGCCGCTGCTCGCCTCGGTCGAGGGGCGGGTGCTCGACATGATCGTCGGGACGGACGGCCAGCTCCTCTCGTCCGTGTTCTTCCCCTACTTCTTCAAGGACAACCCGACGGTGGAGCGGTATCAGGTCCACCAGGACAAGACGCGGGCGATCACGATCAAGATCATCCCTGGCGAGGGGTACGGGCCGGAGACGTCGCAGGCCATCGAGCGCGATCTGCGCCGGTTCCTCGGGGAGCGGGCGGACATCCGGGTGCAGCTCGTCAGCGACATCCCGGTCACCTCGGGGGGGAAGTTCCGCTTCACCATGACCGAGGTGCCGATCGAGTTCGGCCGCGGGGCCGCGGCATGATCGGAGCGCCCGGGGTCCGGCCGGCGCCGTCCGCCGCGCCGGGCCGGCCCGCGAAGGTCGCCCACGTGGTGCTCTCGCTCAACGTGGGTGGGCTCGAGCGGGTGGTGCTCCGGCTGCTCGACAGGATGGCGCGCGACCGGTTCGCGCCGGTGGTGTGCGCGCTCCAGGAGCCCGGCGCGCTGGCCGAGGAGCTGGCGCGGCTCGGCGTGCCGCTCGTGGTGCTCTCGCGGAAGCCCGGCCTCGACCCGGGCCTGCCGTTGCGGCTCTCGGCGTGGCTGCGGCGCGAGGGGATCGGGCTCGTGCACACGCACAACCCGGGGCCGCACCTCTATGGCGCGCTCGCGGCGGGCCTCCTGCGGGCGGCGGCGCTCCCTGGCGGAGGCGGGCCGCGCGTCATCCACACGAAGCACGGGCGCAACTACCCGAAGCAGAAGCGGAAGGTGCTGGTCAACCGGCTGGCCGCGGCGCTCACGGACCGGGTGGTGGCGGTGAGCGACGACACGCGGGCGGTCGCGCTCGAGGTGGAGCATGTCGACCCGGCCAAGGTCGTGACGATCTTGAACGGCGTGGACACGGACGTGTTCCGGCCGGGCGACGCCGGCGCGGCGCGCGCGCGGCTCGGGGTGCCGGCGACGGGCTACCACGTGGGGTGTGTCGCGCGGCTGTCTCCGGAGAAGGATCACGCGACGCTGCTCGACGCCTTCGCGCGGCTCCGCGCGACGCGGCCCGACGCGCATCTGACGCTGATCGGCGACGGCCCGCGGCGGCCTGCGCTCGAGGCGCAGGCGGCGCGGCTCGGGCTCGGCGGGGCGGTGACGTTCACGGGGACGCGCGGGGACGTGGCGGAGCTCTTGCCGGCGTTCGATGTGTTCGCGCTCGCGTCGTTGACGGAGGGGATCTCGCTGACGCTCATCGAGGCGGCGGCGGCGGGGTTGCCGATCGTCGCGACGCGGGTGGGGGGCAATCCGGAGATCGTGGTGGATGGCGAGACAGGGCTGCTGGTGCCGCCTGCAGCGCAGGAGACCCTGGCGGCCGCGCTCGAGGCGGTGGCAGTGCGGGACGATCGCGCGGAGATGGGATTGCGCGGGCGGGCGCGGGTGATGGAGCGGTTCGGGATCGACCGCATGGCGCGCGCGTACGAGGACCTCTATGACGAGGTGCTCGGGCGGTAGCCCCCGCGGCGCACGACAGCGAACGTCGGTTCCCCATGTGAAGGCTCGGTCTTCGATTACGTCCCCGCGACGAGCAGCGGCTGGTGTATCGCGCCCGCTCGTCGTGGGTTGCTTCGTATGCCAGCTGTGAGATAATTCGGGATACCACGCTTGCTTGCTTGACGAAGCAACAACATAGCAAGACTACGACGGTCATCCACGGGGCGTGCTTGCTTACCCGAATGGAGGGACGAGATGCGTTTTCTTGAGACTGGGTACAAAAAGAGAGAGCTCGCGCTGGGACGGCGCATCTTCTTGAAGGCGCTCGGCGCCGGCATCGCGGCGCCGCTGGCCTTCCGGATGAGCAACCTGGCGCTGGCCGAGCCGAGCTCCGCGCCGGTCCGGCTGTTCATCTACTTCGTCCCCCATGGCATGCCCATGGAGTATGCCGAGCCCTACGGATCGGGAGCGGACTTCCTGAAAGGCTCCACGGTCCTCTCGCCGCTCGCGCCCTTCGGCAAGTACATCAATGTCTGCCGCGGGCTCGGCATCAACGGCTTCAACAACCACGAGGCGGTCTCCGGCGTGCTCACCGGCGTCAAGGACGGCGCCGGGGTCGACTCGGTGGATCACACCATCGCGCAGGCGCTGGGTGTCGAGGCCTACAACCTTGGCGCCAACCCCTATCCGAGGAACCAGGACGGGACCGGGTTCGACAAGAACTCGTACCTGATCCAGCACGGGGGCGTGTGGGTGCGCCCCACGGAGGACCCCGCGGCCGCGGCGGCGGCCATGCTCGGGGCCGTCGGCGGCGGGCAGCAGGGCGGCGGGAGCGGGCCAGAGGCCGACGAGGCTGCGTTCCGCAACGAGGCGCTGGGGCTCACCGAGCGCCAGCTGGAGAGGATGCAGCGCTCGCTCTCGGGCCTCACGAAGGAGCAGAACAAGCTCGCCGTACACCTCGAGTCGGTGCGCTCGATCAAGGCCGCGGCCGACAGGCCGGTCATGAACGGCTGCAGCAGCAAGCCGGCGCTGCCGGCGCTCGACGCGCTGGCGGGCAAGAGCGTGTTCGAGCAAGAGAACCTGCGGCGCGTCGTCGACGCGCACCTCGAGGTCGCCGCGAACGCCATGGTGTGCGGCACGGCGCGCGTCGTCACGATGCAGAACCTGTGGGTCAACTGCGATCTCCCCATGGACTTCACCGATGGCCCTGGGAGCGCGAGCCCCTACCACGGGGCCACGTCCCACTCCCGCGAGCCGCCGGGTCGCATGGAGTTCGCGACCGTCCAGAGCTGGTTCTTCGCGCGGCTCGCGGAGAAGCTGCTCACCCTCCTCGACCAGCCGGATCCGCTCGATCCCGGCAACACCGTCCTCCACAACTCGCTCATCTATGTGTGCAGCGAGATCGGCGACGGCGCGGATCACAACTCCAACGTCCACGACGTCTATCTCGGGAGCCAGATCGTCCACTCGTACCTCCCGGCGATCCTGATCGGCAACGCCGGCGGCCGCATCGCGAGCCGCGGCGTCGTCGACGTCGACACCGACCACGTCAACATGCTGGCCACGCTCGGCGACGCCATGGGCGTCTCGATCAACAGGTTCGGCGCGCGAAGCGCGCAGCCGATCCAGGAGCTGAAGTCATGAAGCGCTGGCAAACGTGGGCGCTCGCCGGGCTCTCGTCCTCGCTCCTCGCGTGCGGCGCGGGCAGCATCGGCGGTGAGGACGACCCCGTGAAAGGTCCGGTCATCGACGGCAGCTCGTGCGAGCAGGCTCAGGTCGGCGCTCCGGTGCTGCGGCGGCTCTCCGCCCTGGAGCTGGAAAACAGCCTCCGCGACGTCTTCCCCGAGCTCGGCACGGCGGCCTGGTCCGGGGTCCGGCTGGGCACGGACCCGACATCGGAGCTCGGCTTCACCAACGACGCGCAGGCGCTGCAGGTCGGCGCCCAGACCGCGAAAGAGCTCCTGAGCACGGCGGAGGAGGTCGCTGACATCGTGACCGCCGACGCCGCGCTGGCCGCCTCGCTCCCGTGCGCAGCGGCCCAGCCCGGCCCCGAGTGCGCTGCCGAGTTCGTCACGCGGCACGGGCTGCGGCTGTTCCGCCGCCCGGTGACCGAGGAGGAGAAGGGCGAGCTCCTGGCGCTCCACACCTCGGTGAGCGGAAAGTCCGACTTCCGCGTCGGGCTCAAGTGGACGCTTGTGTCGATGATCCAGTCGCCCCAGGCGTTCTACCGCTCGGAGATCGGCGCGCCGAGCGCCGGGCGCTACGAGCTGACACAGCACGAGATCGCGACGGCGCTGGCCTACAACACCACGGGCTCGACGCCCACGCCCGAGCTGCTCGACAAGGCGGCGCGCGGGGAGCTCAGCTCGCCGGAGGCGCTCGTCGAGGAGGCGCGCGCGCTCCTGAGCACGCCGCGCGGCCACGAGGCGATGAGCCGCTTCTTGCAGCAGTGGCTCCGCTACGGGAAGGTGAACGGGATCGCCAAGGAGAAGATCCCCGACTTCAGCACGTATGGCGCCCTCATGCAGGAGGAGACGCGCCTCTTCCTCGAGGAGGTCATCTACACGCGCGGCGCCGGCGTCACCGAGCTCTTGACCGCGCCAACCACCTTCCTGAACGCCCAGCTCTCGACGTTCTACGGATACGGCGGCGTCACCGGACAGGGCTTCCAGCGCGTGGAGCGGCCTCTGGACTGGGGCGTCGGGCTGCTCGCCCAGGGCTCCGTCCTCGCCGGGAACTCGCGCATGGACAGCTCGTCGCCGACCCACCGTGGCCTGCTCGTCTTCGAGCGGCTCCTCTGCGGCTATATCCCCCCGCCGCCGGCGAACATTCCGGCGATCACCAAGCCCGATCCGGGGCAGACGACCACACGCGCGCGCTACGAGCAGATCCACATCTCGGCCGACGGCTGCAACACGTGCCACGCGAGCTTCGATCCCACGGGCTTCGCGCTGGAGCACTTCGACGAGATGGGGCGCTACCGTGCCGACGAGGGGGGCCTCCCCATCGACGACTCGGGCTACATCGCCGTCGCGGGCGAGAAGCGGCCTGTCACCGGCGCGAAGGGCCTGGCCGAGGCGCTCGCCAGCGCGCCCGAGGTGACCGAGTGCGTGAGCAAGCTCGGCTCGACGTATACGTACGGCGGGGCGCTCGGGGCCGAGTGCGCCATCGAGGAGGTCCAGCAGAGCCTGATGAGCGGGCAGATCGGCCTGCTCGAGTTCTTCGCACGCCTCGCGGGCACCGAGCACATGCGCGCCCGCGTCCGCCGCGAGTAAATCGCCCCCCGTGTCAGAGGAGCTGTCGCCTCCTCAGGCCGGCAGCCCGGCGGAGGAGTCGAGGGGTCGTGAGCAGGGCGAGGGCGGAGGGCTCGCTTGAGGCCGCTCGGATGCCTCTCAGCGGGCGCCCGCTCAGATCAGCGTCGTCAGCGCCCCTCGCAAGAAGTCGCGCGCGACAACGACGTCGTGCACCTCGTCCGGACCATCGGCGATGCGAGCGGACCTGGCGAATCGGTACCAGAGCGAGAACGGCATGTCTTCGCTGTATCCGAGCGAGCCGTGCATCTGGATCGCGTCGTCGAGCACCTGGCAGAGGAGCCGGGCGACGTGGTTCTTCGCCATCGAGGAGTAGGGGCGCGCCTCCTTCTCCTTGCCTTGCTCGAGCATCGCCGCGCAGTGCAGCGTCATCAGGTTGCCGGCGTGGATGCCCGACGCTGCGTCGGCGATCTTCTTCTGGATCATCTGGTGGTGAGCGAGCGTCTTGCCGAAGCTCTCCCGCGTGAGGACGTAGTCGCGGCACATCCCGAGCGCGCGGTCGGCCCAGCCGAGCCAGCGCATGCAGTGCGTGAGGCGCGCCGGCACGAGGCGCCGCTGCGCGAGGAGGAACCCCTCGCCGACGCCGCCGAGGACCGCGTCGTCGCCGACGCGCACGGCGTGGAAGCGGAGCTCGGCCTCGCGGTGCTGGAGCATTGGCGGGCTCATCACGGGGATGTCGCGCACGTGCTCGACGCCTTCGGCGTGACGATCGACGACGAACAACGTCGCGCCGGTGCGAGGATCGTCGGACGTCCGCGCCATCACGATGAGGAACGCCGCCTCACCGCCGCCGGTCGTATACCACTTGTGGCCATCGATCATCCAGCCGCCGCCGACCCTGGCCGCCCTCGTGCGCAGATTCGATGGATCCGCGCCGGCGCCGGGGGCGGGCTCGGTCATCGAGAAGGCGCTCGAGATCTCGGCCCGGGCGAGCGGCGCGAGGTATTTCGCGCGGATCGCGGGCGACGCCGCCTTGTGCAGGAGGTCCATGTTGCCCTGGTCCGGCGCGTCGCAGTTGAAGCAGGCCGCGCCGAGCGGAGAGCGGCCCATCTCGCGAAAGAGCGCGCACATGCCCATGACGCCGAGCCCCAGCCCGCCGTGCTCCGCGGGCAGGTGCGGGACGAACAGCCCCTCGGCCCGCGCGCGCTCGCGGAGCGCCGTGAGCGTATCCCTCCGTCCCGCGCGATCCTCGTCGAGGATCGACGTCTCGTTCGGAATGACATGCGCGTCGACGAACGCGCGTACGCGGCCGCGGAGATCGGCCAGATCGGGGGGCAGATCGAAGGAGATCGTCACAGCGGCAGTATAGGAGGCCGAAGGGCTGCGTGATAGCGTCTGACCTGCGATGGCCCTCACGCCGCCGACCAACACACGCGCGCCCCGCGAGGCGCACCGGATCGACGAAGCGGCCCTCGGCCGCTGGCTCACCGCGCACGTCGAAGGCTGCGCGGGAGGCGCCGTGACCGTCGCCCAGTTCAAGGGCGGTCAGTCGAACCCGACATACTGGGTGGGCGTCGACGGCGGAGCCGGCGGAGATCTCGAGCTCGTCTTGCGGAAGAAGCCGCCCGGCAAGCTCCTTCCCTCCGCGCACGCCGTCGAGCGCGAGTACCGGGTCATGCGCGCACTCCGCGACACCGAGGTGCCCGTCCCGGACGCGCTCGCCCTCTGCGAGGACGGCTCCGTGCTCGGCGCGCCGTTCTTCGTCATGCGGTACGCCGCCGGACGGATCTTCTGGGATCCGACGTTGCCTGAGCTCGGGACCTCCGAAGAGCGCCGCGCGATCTATGCAGCGTACATCCGTCTCCTCGCGGCGCTCCATCGCGTCGACTACGCCGCCGTGGGGCTCGCGGACTACGGCAAGGTGGGCGGCTTCGTCGCGCGACAGGTCGACCGCTGGTCGAAGCAATACGAGGCGTCGCGCACGGGCGAGGTGCCGGCGATGGAGGCGCTCATGCGCTGGCTCTCCGCGAATGTCCCGGCGAACGACGAGACGACGCTCGTCCATGGCGACTACCGCATCGACAACATCATCTTTTCGACCGGCGCTGCGCCCGAGGCGATCGCGACGATCGACTGGGAGCTCTCGACGCTCGGACATCCGGTGAGCGATCTCGCGTACGCTTGCATGGGTTACCGCATCAACCTCCCTGGCCGTGGCGGCCTTGCCGGGGTCGATGTCGCGTCGCTCGGGATCCCGACCGAGGACGAGATGGTCGCCTCCTACTGCGAGCTCTCCGGTCGCAGCGGCATCGATGCGTGGCCGTACTTCATGGCCTTCGGCGTCTTTCGTCTCGCCGCGATCGCTCAGGGTGTCTACCGGCGGAGCCTGCAGGGCAACGCGAGCTCCGAGGACGCCGGCGGGTACGGCGCGGCCGTGACCGTGCTCTCGGAGCTCGCCTGCGGTATTGCGGGGATCTCTCCGCGCAAGGCCAGGTGAACGCTCGAATTTCGATTTCGTCCCTGCGATAAGCAGTGGCTGTGGTGCGCTGGGATGACCCGCCGCTGAGCCTGGTGATTGCCGTCGTCGCCGCAAGGGAGAGAACCACGAGGGTCGACGTTGCGGACGCCATGCACACGGGATGCCTTGTCGGTCGTGCTCCACGGCCCCGGGGGACGTCTTGTCCGGCGACGCGGCGCGGTGTAGCGTGCGTCACGCTCAGGAGGGGGAGGCGTATGAGACGTCTGCGTGTCGCCGTGCTCGTTCCGCTGGTCGTCGGCTGCTCGATCCTGGACCCAGAAGATCGCGCGGAGCTGAGACGTCAGATCGCGATGCTGCCGAACGACAATCTGACGGAGATGAAGCGCTGGACCATGCACGAGCTGGCGAAGGAATGGTTGCTGACAAGGGACGAGAACGACCAGGTGGGCAAGGTAGTGTGCCGCGACAACGAGGGGGGGCTATGGAGCGGATGGTACGATCGTCCGAATAAGTACATCACCGTGGACGATATGCTTACCTGTCTCAGAAAGAAGGCCAACCTGCCGAGCTATCTCTTTTGCGCTGAAGAATTTGCGTCGTGGGTCGTCCCTGACGCGAAGAAGGAGATCGAGAAGTTGCTGCCCGCGTACACCGACATCGAGTGCAAGTACGTGTGGGATTTTCGATACGACCCCGAGAAGGTGGATCCGAAGATGGTCGATATAGATGCGATCGAGTCGGATGATATCATCCAAGCCATGATCACCCTTCCGGGGCCGCCTCCAGGGTGGGCCATTCCTCGGTTCGCGCCGCTCCTCTGCCCGCTTGGCGCAGGGGAGGGCTGGGGATGCCCTCCCAGACCGTCCGACTCGTTCCCTACGGGCGGAGAGCCCACAGACCCTCCTGGCGGGGATCAACCGTGAAACGTTATCTCGTCGTGCACGAGGCGGGCAATGGGTCGGTCATGTTCACGACCAAGGATCCACGAAAATGGAAGTCCTACCTCCAGAATCTGGGCAAGGTATGCGGCACGGCATGGCGAGACGATCTGTCAGAGGAGGAGGATCGCGCGTGGGCCGAGGCGCACCGGAAAGAGTTCAACCACTGGGTCGACGGCAGAGCCGCCCCGCCGTGGCCGATGCTGATCGCCGCCGTGAAGCGCGCGTTCGTTGCCGGCTATGGGGCTCTCGCGCGAAAGCCCCCCACGGAGGCCGAGGCGCTCGCGCGCCTGGACACGACCTATCTCTGGAAGCTGCTGACGGCCGACGATGTGGCCCAGGGCCACGGCCCCGAGGCGCTCCGCGCCTTCCAGCGGGGCTTCCGGCTGGGACGAAGCGAGAGACCCTTCTCCACGAAGAGGAACATCCCCCGGATGGTGGATCCTCCCTATCACTGGTACCGCCAGCAGGCGGAGGCGAATTTGCTGGGACCGAGCGCAGCTCGCGAGCGAGCCCTCGTGGCCGCATGGCGCGCGAGCGGCGCGAGTCGCGAGGACGTGGAGGCGAGCCAGCGAGCACTGCGCGAGCTCCACGCGAGCGCCTGGCGCGATGATGTGCCTGAGGAGGATCGCGCGTGGGCCGAGGCGTACCGCGAGTCGTGCGCGCACTGGGTCACCGTCCACCGGCGCGACGCGGTGGCGCAGAGCGCCTACGAGGCCTATCTCCGGAGCAGCGACGGACTCCTCGACGGGAAGCCTGCGCCACCCTCGCTGCGGCCATTGCACGACGACGCGGAACCATGGCTGGCCTTCGCGGATCGCGTCGAGGACGCGCCCGAGGACGAGAGCGAGCTCGCGACGGCCGAGGCGGCCGCGCGCGAGTACTGGGACGCGCGCTGGCGCGAGGTGCCGCCGTGGGACGGCGACCCGAACCAGGTCCACTGGCTTGCGGCGGTCCGCGCCGCGCGAAAGACGTTGGCGGAGATGGCCGACCACATCCCGAGGCCCTGGTAGCTTTACCCGAGACGCCCGGCGCCGTGGTCGTCGTGGCCCCTGCAACCCGGAGGCGCCGGCGTCACCGCGGCTCTGCTGTTCTATTTGCGCTCGTAGAAGGTGAGGCTCACCCCGCCCCCCGCCGCGCCACCCGGGTCGGAGCTCACATAGGACTTCGTGTTGAGGATCGCATAGGGGCCGTCCGCGCGCGTCTCGAAGACAGGAATGAGCGCGCCGAACGGTCCGCAGTTCCTCACCACGATGACCTCGCCGTCCTTCGAGGACAGCGCGTACCGGGCGTCCAGCACCGTGGTCGACCCGATGAGCTGGTAATCCGCGCCTCCGGGGAGCACCGAGCCCGACAGGCCGCTCAGCAGCATTCCGCCGGTGACCGTGCCCCCGGTGATGGGAATGATGTTGCGCGTGCCGCGCTTGCTCGCGCCGACAGACACCGAAGAGCCGAGCGTGACGGACTCGGTGAACACGCTCGAGCCCCTCGCCCCGGTCGCCTTCGAGCACTCCCACGATTGGTTCGGGACGCCCGCGGGATCCTTGAGCTGGATCTTCGGCTCTCCGGCGTCCACCTTGCTGATGTCGTAGACGTCGAGCTGGATCGTGCCCGCCGCGGCGTCGACGACACGGGTGCCCGCGAACTTCCCGGTGTTGAGCCACGCGAGCGAGCTCGAGGTGGCGACCTCGAAGTCCGGGACGATCCGGACGACGTCATCGCCGGCGGCGGCGACGCCGCAGGTCCGCAGCAAGATGGAGCTGCCGTCGCTCGCCTTCAGGATGTTGATCTCCTCGAGCTCGACGGATCCGTTCGACAGCGTGAGCTCGAGGTCCATGCCGCCCGTGAGGAACGTGGCCTGGATCTCGTCGCCCGTGAGCGTGCCCCCTTTCACGTCGAGGAGGCGGCGGTGTCCGAACTGGGTGGTCCCGACATCGTGGGTCTCGCCGAGCTGGAGCGTCGCCCGAAAGACGAGCTCGCCGCGCGTGGGGATCGGAATGCCGTCCGGCATCCCGCAGGTCCACGACGGATCGGGGACGATCGTCGCCTCGTCGCTGCCGTTGTTGCCGCCGCCGGTGCCGGGCGTCCCGCCTGCGCCGCCGCCGCCGCCGCTGCCCGTCTCCTCAGCGCCGCCGGCTCCCGTGGTTCCGCTGCCCGCGGTGGTTCCGCTGCCCGCGCCGCCCGTGCCGGCGTCGCCGCCCGTGCCGGTCGCTCCGACGGAACCGCTCGACGCCGCGCCGCCGGAGCTGCTGCTCGTCGTCCCTCCGCTGGTATCGTCGGTCGACGAACCACACCCTCCAGAGCAGATGCCCAGGATTCCAGTTATCAAGAGCTTCGCTGGCAGATTTTTGAACACCATCGCCGGACCCATCCATTCAATCCATGCTGCGATTCGATGCACCCTGAAACGTGGCGCTGGTTCAAGCAACGCCCGATTCAGAACTGCGAGAAGAAGCTCCAGATCGACTCGCCGGAGTTGTTCTGCGGGGCGTGGCCCCCGTCGAACTCGCACCAGACGACGGGATAGCCCGCGTCGCAGCCCTCGTAGCTGACGCAGGGGCTCGGCTCGACCGGTGTGGTCTGCTGACCGCAGTGGTTTCGCTCGAGGAAGACATCGCGAGCGCTCTGACCGTTCTCGAGCGGAACCACGTTGTCGCTCTTGCCGTGGGCGCCCCACATGGCCACGGGATGGTCGCCGTCCTCGCAGCCGCTGTAGATCGCGCCGGACATGGAGGCGATGGCGCGGAAGTCGTCGCCCATCGCGCAGCCGATCGCGTAGGACATCATGCCGCCGTAGCTGAACCCCGTCGAAAAGATCCTGCTCTCGTCGATGCAGAGCTCGCCGCGGAAGCGGTCGAGCATGGCGCGGAGGAACGCGATGTCGCGGCCCCCCGTGTTCGCCCAGCCCTGGTCGAGGCCCTCGGGCGAGACGAAGATCGCCGAGCCGTTGGCGCGGCTCTGGAGCCCGTAGTAGCCGCCGCCGAACCCGGTCGCGACCTGCTCGGCCGAGCCGCCGCGGGGATGCCAGGTGAAGATCAGCCGGTAAGGGCGGCCCGAATCGTAGTTGTCCGGCACGGCGAGGATGTACTCGCGCGTCGTGCCCCCGACATCGACGCTGAAACGGCCGCTCTTCGGCGCGGTCGCGCTGCCGCAGCCGGCGCTCTGCGCCTCTCCTCCAGCGCCGCTCGAGCCGGAGCCGGCTGCGCCCCCGCCGCCCGCGCCAGTTTCCCCCGAGTCCGGGCGCCCGCCGCTGCCGCCGGCGCCGCTGACCGCCCCCGACGAGCTGCCGGTTGCCGACGAGCCACCGGTTGCCGACGTGCTCCCCGTGGCGCCGGAGGCGCTGGATCCGGGCCCAGCGGGCCCTCCGGCGCTGCCGCCGGAAGATGCCTCGGTCGTTGCTTCTCCCTGGCTGGAGCAGCCCAGCGCCGCGAACGCCGCGAGCGCAACGAGCCCTGGAGCGATCGCGCCGAAATTGCGAAGCGTTTTCATTCGTCCTCGCCTCTCTGTTCCAAGATCGCCGTCCGTCCTCGCATCACCGGTGATGGTGACCGCAACGACGTCGTATCCGAGGCCTCTGGCGCGAGGCATAGGCATATTTGCCTATGCCTTGATGCGAGGCGTCGCGCCCGGATTGGTGGACTGGACGACGCGGGCGAGGGTCGAATTGGAAGCGTCCAGACCAGCGCGGCCGGCCTCCGGCCGCGGAGGCGCAGGCCGACGTGGAGGGCGCGGGGTGGCGTGGCTAGAGTGCGCCCATGCGATGCAAGGTGAAGGACCTCGAGATCGAGGTCGAGGAGATCGGCTCCGGGACGCCCATCCTGATGCTCCACGGCTGGGGGCCCGACCACAGGCTGATGAAGGGGTGCATGGAGCCGGTGTTCCGGTCGGCGCCGGGGAGCTGGAGGCGCATCTATTTCGACCTGCCGGGCATGGGAAGGACCCCGGGGCGACCGTGGATCGACGGGTCGGACCGCATGCTGGAGGTGGTGCTCGGGATCATCGATCAGGTGCTCCCCGGCGAGCGGTTCCTGGTCGCCGGCGAGTCGTACGGCGGCTATCTGGCCCGGGGCGTGGTCCACGAGCGGCCGCGGAGCGTCGCGGGCCTGCTGCTCGTGTGCCCGGTGGCCGTGCAGGAGACGCGGGAGGCCAACGCGCCCCCGCTGCGGGTGCTGGAGCGCGACGAGGCGTTCCTCGGGACCCTGTCCGGCGAGGACCGTCGCGCGTTCGAGGCGATCCACGTGCGCCAGGTGCACGCCGTCTGGGAGCGGTTCCAGGACGAGATCCTCCCCGGCCTGCGCGCGGCCGACACGGTCTTCCTGGAGCAGCACCTCAGCCGGAAGGTCCCCTTCAGCTTCGCGGTCGACCGCCTGGAGGTGCCGTTCCCCGGGCCGACCCTGATGCTGGTGGGGCGCCAGGACTGCGTGGTCGGCTACCGCGATCTCTGGGGTATCCTCGAGGCGTACCCGCGGGCGTCGTTCGTGCTGCTCGACCTGGCCGGCCATAACCTGCAGACCGAGCAGCCGGCGCTGTTCGAGGCGGCCGTGAAGGAGTGGATGGAGCGGGTGAGCGGGACCATGGCGCATCCCTGACGGGGACGGCGCAGCGAGAGGGAGGACGCGCACGAGGCGCCTTCGACCTTCGTGCAGCGGCTTCGTCCGCGCGGTTGATCTCCAGCGGTTCGGTCCGCGGTACCATCGCGGCCGATGGCAGGCATCGCGAAGTCGCTGCGCGCGGCGTTGAAGAGCCCCTCCGGGGTCCGGAGCCTCAAGCTCACCAAGGTCTCGGGCGACGCCGACGTCGCGGGGATCTCGCGCCTGCCGGACCTCGTGCTCCTCGAGATCTCCGTCACCGGTGAGGAGATCCCGCGCGAGGTCTTCCGGATCCCGGGGCTCACGCACCTGACCGTGGGCGGCCGCTCGATCACCGGCCTGCCGCCCGAGATCGCGAATTGCGCGGGGCTGAAGAAGCTCGACGTCCGCGGTCACCGCATCGCCGCGCTGCCGCGCGAGATAGGTCAACTCCCGCGCCTCGACTCGCTCTACGTCGACGGCAACGCGCTCACCTCGCTCCCCGCCGAGATCTCCGAGCTCGCCTCGCTGGAGACGCTGTCCGCCGGCAACAACCTGCTCGGCGCTCTCCCCGACGAGATCACCCGCCTGCCGAAGCTGCGTGACCTGTCCCTCGAGACCAACCGGTTGACCGCGCTGCCTCGCGAGCTCGGCCGCCTCGCCGCGCTCGACGCGCTGGCGCTCGACAAGAACGCGCGCATCGACGCAGCGCCCGCGGGAGAGCTCTCCGCGCTGCGCACCCTCGGCCTGCGCAGCTGCAAGCTCGCCGACCTGCCCGCGAGCCTCGCGAAGCTCGACCGGCTCGAGGTGCTCGCGGTCGGGAACAACCCGTTTCCTCGGGTACCGGGGGCGATCCGTCCGCTCACGAGCCTTCGAACGCTGTACCTGTGGGGCGCGAAGCTCACCGAGGTCCCCTCCTGGCTCGGCGGGCTCACGCGCCTGACGCTGCTCGAGCTCGAGAAGAACGCGCTCACGTCGCTGCCGCCGGAGATGGCCGCGCTCACCGGCATGGAGGAGCTGCGCCTGGAGAGCAACGCGTTCGACCACGTGCCTTCCGCGGTGTTCGCGATGACCTCGCTGCGCAGGCTGTTCTTGATGAACAACCGGATCTCCGAGCTGCCCGCGGGCGTGAACGCGCTGACGAGGCTCGAGCGGCTCGACGTGACGGGCAACCCGCTCGAGAGGCTGCCGGCGGACCTGAGCGCGCTCTCGAGGCTCTCCCGGCTGGAGCTCCCGCAGGGCGCGCTCACGGGCGCGTCGGTGCGTGGCCAGATCGCGAGGCTGCCGCCCGTGGGCGAGGTGTGGTTCGGCAACCCCGTGTATCGCGCGGTCGCTCGAGGCGGGCAGTGGTGTTGAGGGCGCGCGAAGCGGGGAGGCCGCCAGATCGCCGTCGCGCTCGGGGCCGATGAGAGATAGGACCTGGCGAAGTCGACAATCCGTTTTCGGTTCTGCCCGAAGAGTTATGGGCTCTTTCGAAGCGAGCGTGGCTTCACCTGGATGGTGAGCAGCTCGCGCAGATCCCAGAAGCCGTGCGAAAGCGAGGGAAGCCGACGCTGCAGGTCGTGTGACCCTTCACATCGAACAGCTCACTCCTAGCCGCTCGGATCGAGCTGCACGCCGACGGTCCACGCGGCGCCGCCCACCTCGTCCTTCACGGTGATGCGCCCCGTCGCGGCGTCGAGCTCGAGCGCCGGATCGCCGCCGTTCGAGGTCGTGTTCCCGTCGTGGACGCGGACGACCTGGTCCCCCTCCACCGTGCACTCCGAGACGCCGGTCGTGCCCGCGCCGTAGAGCATGCGGCCGGCGCACGCGAGGCGCGTGAGGCACTTGCCGCCGCGCGGGAGCGGCGAGACGAGCAGCGCGCACCTCTGGCCCACCTTCACCGGGCTCGGTCCCGTGGACTCGGTGACGAGCGCGGACCGGCGCAGCGCTTTCCGGGTCGCGTCGAGGAGCGCCTCCCCCGCGACGGGCAGGCTCTGGTAAGCCAGCGTGAACTCGACGCGGTACGCGGGCGCCGAGTCGCGCCAGACGGCGCCCGCCTTGCGGATGCTGTCGAGCGAGACCTCGGCCCGCTCCCCGGCGCGCGAGCCCTTGTCCTGGTACGAGAGGGCATAAGCATAGGTGCCAGGCTCAGGGCCGGAGTCGTCCTCCACGCCGGCGCTGAACATCGACATGCCGTTCAGCGGATCGCTCGACCGGTAGATGGGCTTGCCGCCGCAGAGGACCCGGAGCGCGGGCACGCGGATGTCGTCGCCCGAGCTCGCGAGCTCCGCCTCGACGGTGCACGCCGCGCCGGCCGCGAGGGGGAGCCCCGTGGCGCGCGTGACGGTCGCCTTCCAGGTCGCGGTCGCGGCCCGCGCCGGCGCCTCGCGAGCCGGCGCGGCCGGCTCCGGCGGCGCCTGCGCTGGCTCGGGCACCCGACGCGCGCTCCGCCGGAGGGTGGTGTCCGAACAGGAGGTTTGCCGACCGCTGCGAGAGGCGCACGACCGCAGCGCGTCACGGCATGACAACACCGGCCCGGAGCGCCGTTGTCGGCCCCCCCCGTGTCAGAGGCCGTGCGCCCCGATCCTCACTGGGCGAGATAGCATCCGAGCTGCCTCTCCTTCGACCTGGCCTTGAGCTTGCGCAGCGCGTTCGCCTCGATCTGGCGGATGCGCTCGCGCGACAGCGACATCGACGCGCCGATCTCCGCGAGAGTGAGCTCGGGCGCGCCGTCGAGCCCGAACCGGCGCCGGAGCACGTCCTGCTCGCGCGGCGTGAGCTCGTCGAGCAGCTCCGTCGTCTGCGCGCGCATCCGGCTCTCGGCGACCTGCTCGTCAGGCGCCGGCGCGCTCGGGTCGGGGACGAAGTCGCCGACGCACGTGTCGCGGTCCTCACCGGCGGGGGCGTCGAGGCTGATCGGCGCGGGCGCGAGCCCGTCGACGAGCTCGATCCTCGCCCGCGAGAGGCCGGTCCGCTCGAGCAGCTCATCGCTCTCGGGCTCGCATCCGTGCTCCTGGACGAGCGCGCGCCGCGCGCGGAGGAGCTTCCGGCGGCTCTCCTCCATGTGCACCGGCACGCGGATGGTCTGCGCCTGATCGGAGATCGCACGCGCCAGCTGCTGCTTGATCCACCACGCGGCGTAGGTGCAGAACCGGACGCCGCGGCGAAAGTCGAACTTATCGGCCGCGCGAATCAGGCCGATGTTGCCCTCCTGGATGAGGTCGTGGAGCGACAGGCCCGCGTGCGGGTACCTGGTCGCGAGCTTGACCACGAGCGGCAGGCACGACGCGACCAGCTCGGCCCTGGCGAAGTCGGCCATCCGCCGACCCTCCTCGATGGCTTCGAGGGGGGCACGCCCGGCCCCGCCCGTCGCCGGGGCTGCCCGGAGGGCGCCGACGACCCGGTCGAGGACACGGCGGCGCAGCCGAGCGCGCTCGAGCCCGGAGGCGAGCGCATTGCGGTCGCGCTGTCGCGACCGGCCAGCCTCGAGCTCCTTGGCAAGCGTGCCGGCGCGCTCGATCAGGGCGGCGAGCCAGGGCCCGGTCTGCTCGCTGGCGGCGTCCTCCTCCTCGTCGGCGGTGCGGAGGACGTTGTGCGTGCGCAGCTTGTGCGCTGCGAGCTCCTCGCCGATCCTGGCGAGCTCGCGGAGCGCGACGGACGAACCCACCAGCGCACGCAGGATGACTGCCTCCCCCTCCTCGATACGGCGGGCGAGCGCGACCTCGTCCTCGCGCGTGAGGGCGGCACGCCTGCCGAAGCCGCCGAGATAGAGGCTCGCGCCCTCGCGCGAGGGCGTCATGGCGCGGCGCGGCCGGGCCACATCCATGGTGCTTCGCGAGCGCGGCGCGGCGGGGGTGCGTCGGCGCGGCTCGCCGGATGCTTCACGTCGGATACGTCGGATACGGCTGTTGTCGGTGTCGAAAATGGAAACGGGCTGTCTCATCGTGGGTAGTTTGCACGCATGCGCAGCGTCGAGGTTGCGGCGGAGCATGCGCGGGCTCTCTCTCGTCCGACGCTCTACGCCGCAATGCATGATAACCACGTGAACGCCTCGCGAAAGGCCCCTGCGCGGTGGGCGCGAGCGAGGTGTGCGGCGACCGCTGCGCAAGCGGACGGCCACAACACCGCGCACCCCCAGCACCCCCAAGGTCGTTTCTGGGGGTCAGGTCCTCGGATGGCAATGGGACGAGGCGCCCTGCCCGCGCGGTTGATGTAGAACGTGAGCATGGCCATCGCCGAGCGGAACGGGTCCGCCTTGCGACGGCGGCTCCGGTCCGCGGAGCGCTTCAACGATTCGGCAATCGCACGCGGGCTGCGCTTCTTGAAGACACCGGGTTCGAGATCGAGCGCGTGGCTGGTCTCGGTCACCCGGCGTGACCACCGATGAGCTGGTGCACGCGTCGGGCCGCTCGATGATTGCGTTCTGCGGGTCGACTTGACTGCCATCGTCGTCGCCAGGCGCAAGCTTCGTGCGCGGTGGCGCCCTGCTTGCATCAAACGGCAGCGTCAGGTGCAGCCATGGCGCAAGAGGCCGCCAAGCCGCCCGAGAAGAGACGGCCAAAGCACCTACGCAGCCCTCTGAGAGACGTTGCGCCGAGCCCTCCCAGGGTGTGCCTGCGCGGGATGATCGAGAGCAGATGCCGAAGGCCGAGAAGGACCGCTCGCCCGCGCCGCCCGGCGAGAGATCGACCCACGTGCCCAAAGGGGCGCCTCAGGGTGAGCAAGAGCCGCGCGGCGGGCGCGACCGGACCGAGGGACGGCGCCGAAGCAGCACCGAGCAGGCTCACGATTCGACGAGGTCGGATCTGGCACGGCGGATGCTCGACATGAGATCTTGGTGCGAAGGCGATTCCGATGCAACAGGCGATCTGGACCCTGGCGAGCCTGACTCCTGAACAGGAGCGGCTGCTCAAGGAGGCGGAGGGGGCGCTGAACAGCGGAGTGCTCCTCGCTTTCGAGCGGCGCGACGTGACCCCGACCGAGCTCACGCCGAGCCAGATCGAGTGCCTGACGGGTTTGGAGCAGAAGCTCGGGCTGGTCGTCGTCGCGCTCCGGTCCGGCTGAACGGCTGGAGCGCTGCCCAGGGGATTTCCCGGCCACGTTTCCGATGTTCCTCCGCCGTGTCCGTTCCCCGTGCCCACACCCGATCCATTCCGACATGGACGGCTCGGCATCCGATCGAGGTGGATAACGCTTGGGTGGCGCTACAGGATCTTCCCGACCTCCATTTCGACATCTGCCATGTTCGTGTAGCGACGCTGTGGGAGCTTTTGGAGAACCCGCAGGATCCCCTCGGGATCGGCGAGGCGGGAGTGGTTGTGCTCGGCGTGTGCGAGCAGCTCGGCCTTGGATTTCGGGAAATCGATGCCCCCGAGCATCTTCGCCACCGCCGCCGCGGAGACGGCCTCGGTCGCAGCCGCGCGCCCGCCGCGTCGCCCGGGTGGCTCCGACGCAGCAACGTCTTCGGCCGACCGGGGACGTCCCGGCGCCATGGCCTCTCCGAAAGCCACCCCGACCTCGGCGGCGTCCCGGTAGACGCGGTCAGGGAGGATAGCGAGGGCGTCCAGCACCGCCGACCCCGGAGGGAGTCGCTGCGAGGCGTACGCAAGGAGCTCGGGCTTCGGCTTGGGGAACTCGATGCCCGTGAGCGCCTCTTCGAGATCGGCTGCGCTCGTCGCGCGGGGCGGGTGGGAGGCGGCCATGTGCCGCTCGTAGCGGGACTTCTGCTCGAAGCCCTCGCCGCACAGCTTGCAGACGAACTGGGCCATTGGAGACCTCCTTCAAGCGCGGTCAGCGAACCCGGCCGAGGCCAGCGGCGACGTCCGCCATCTTCTCGTACCGGCGATCAGGGAGATGGCTCAGGACCGCGATCGCCTCTTCGGGGTTGTCGATCCGATCGCCGTGCTGTCGGGCGTACGCGACGATGCCGGCCCGGTTCTTCGGGAAGTCGATCCCGGCGAGCAGCTTGGTGATGGCCGCCGCGGAGGGCGCGCGCTTCGCCGCTGCGGCACCGCCGCGCTTGCCGGCCTTGGAGGGTGACGTCGAAGGCGGCAGCCGGCGCACCTCCTCGCCGCCCGCGCGCTCCCCGCCGTCCCCCGTCTCAGCGGGTGGCACATCGACCATCGAAGGGAAATCGCCCGTGAGCAGCGGCTTCACGCGCTCGCGCTCGCAGTGGAGCCGGAGCTCCCGGCAGACCTCGGCCGTACTCAGCTTCTTGTCCTCGGTGTCAATCCGGACGCCGAGCTCCTCCTCGACGTCCTCGGCATGGGCGGCGAGGAGCAGGATCTGCGTGTTTTCATAGTCGAGGAGCGCCGGTTCTTCGACGTCGATCCACCGCCGCGCCCCGAACTTGCCTCGAAGGTGCTTCGGGTACGCAGGAGGCGCGTGCGCCGACGGAGCTCCGGGCGTCGCGACCTCGGGGTTCTTGACCGCAACGACGTAACCTGCCTCTTCTTTGATCTCGAACTCTTCCTGGGCAGGACCCGGCTCTTTCGGCAGCTCGAGCGCATAGGCGAGCTCGGTGTGGCGTTTGTACTTGAGGAGCTGGTACTTGCCCTCGCCCACGGGGGTGGCCGCGCCGACGACCCGCTCGCCGCGTGTCTCGCTCGCATATTCGACGGCGCCGAGCCCGCGCCGGATGTCCTGGGGATTCTTCGACGTGAGGACGTTCAACGCCCAGTTGCGCCCGCGCGGGTGCCGCGCGCCCCGCTCCATCTCGGGCAGCCTCTTGCTCCCCACGACGAAGAGCCGGTAGACCCTCCTCGGCCGCTCGGGCGCGAGCACCATGTAGAACCGCTGGACGTCGCCGCGGCCCCGCACTTCTTCAGCCCCCACGCGCGGCCGGTAGAAGAAGAAGATGTCGCCCTGCTCCAGGATGTGGGCGCCTGCTCTGGAAGGCGTAGCCGCCGAATCGATCATGAGGCGGCGCGCTCGATGCGCTCCCGCGCCAAGTGCTGCCCGAACCAATCGCGCGCGAGCTTGGCCACCCGATCGAGCGCGCCCGGCTCCTCGAAGAGGTGGGTGGCACCAGGCACGATCTCCAGCCGCTTCTCACAGGCGAGCTCGGCCGAGGCTCGGCGGTTGAGCTCGATCACCATGTTGTCACGCCCCCCGACGATGAGCAGCGTCGGCGCGTGTACGCTCGCCAGCGCCGGGCCCGCCAAGTCGGGCCGACCGCCACGGGAGACGATGGCCCGCACGAGATCGGGGTCCTCGGCTGCCGCGACCAAGGCAGCCGCGGCCCCGGTGCTGGCGCCGAAGTAGCCGAAAGGCAAACGGCTCCCCTCGGCATCCTGGCGAAGCCATCTGGCCGCGCCGAGCAGGCGGTTCGCGAGGAAGCCGATATCGAAGCGCAGGTGCGCCGTCTCCTCGTCGACCTCCTCCTCCGCCGGGGTGAGCAGGTCGAGAAGCAGCGTCGCCAGCCCGCCGTCGCGCAGCACCGCGGCGACGAAGCGGTTGCGCGGACTGAACCGGCTGCTCCCGCTGCCATGCGCGAACAGTACGGCGCCACGAGCGTCTGGAGGGACGCTCCAGCTCCCGGCGAGTGTCGCCCCGCCGGCCAGGATGACGACCTCCCTCTCGAGCGCATCGCCGTCTGAGCTCGTCTTCATGGTTCCCTCCGTCCTCTGCCCTCTGCCCTACCTGGACCCAACGCCCTGGAACGCAAGCCCGCTCGCCAAGGTTTGCTGCGGCCGCCGCCGCCCGACTCATCGATGGCCCGGACGGCGCGAGCGCACCCTCGAAATCGGCACGGCCCGGGATGACGCCCCCTCGGGACAGCCTCATGTGACCTGTGCCTCATGTGACCTGTGATCGAAAGGAGGTTTGTCGTGTCCAGCCGAGAACCCACTGCCGCTCCCCCCATCGACGCGAAGGGCAACGCACCCCTGGACAGCGCGGAGCAACGCCTGTTGCGAGAGATCGTCGACGTGACCGAGCTCGCGCCGGCGATTGACGTGTCGGACGCGCTCCAGGCCGTCTTCGAGCCGCTGCTCGCCCGGCTGAGCCGCGGCCAAGCTCGGGCCCTGCTCGCCACGTTCCCCGAGTCCGTCCGCCGTCGGTTCGAGCCGGCAATGTCGAGCCGGGGCGAGGAGGGTGAGGCGTTCGGCGCGGACGAACTCTTCCGGCGCATCGGCGACCGCCTCCGCGTAACCCCTGACGAGGCCCGGCAGGTCGCCGGCGGCGTGATCGCCGCCGTGCACCGCACGTTATCCAACGAGGAGGTCGCGCAGGTCGAGTCGCAGCTGCCGCACGACCTGAAGAACATCTGGAGAGCGGGGCCGGCGCGACGCAAGCACAACCCGGCCGGGAACCGCGCGGCCTGAAGTCCGATGCCGGTGCCCTGCGACGCGAAGGCGTGGAAGACAGCAGAGGTCGGGCACGGCCGTATGGGGGGCCTCCCACGGGATCCATGGAGTCGCGGAGGGTCTACGGCACGAGGGCGGAGGGCGGGACGACTTGAATCTGGTTTTCGACGTCCTCCACGCCCAGCATGCACCAGGCGTCGCGCTCCGCCGCAGACTTCTGCGCCTCACTCGCCGCCGTGCCGTACAGCGTCACGACCGAGCTCTGCGTCCTGGCGCCGATCGCGACGGCATCAACGAGAGGATCCCGCTCGTGCGCGAGCCGGATCGCCTCGGTGATCTGATCGTCGTTGTCCTCCTCCGGCGGAACGACCTCGAGGGCATTGACCACGTCGCGGCTGCCCGGCACCCACCACGCGAGTAGCCCGGCGAGGCGCTTGTGGGCCAGACTCGGCACCGAGCCGTCGAGCGTCACCACCGCATCCTTCGCCGATGCCTCGATCGTGCCGCGGGCCGTTCCGGCCGGGATGCGCGCGGTCTCGACGACAACCCCCTCGCGGGTGCGTACGGCACACTCCTCGAACGCGCACTCTGCGAGCATCGCGTCCTTCACGTGAACGCGGATCGCGTCATCGTTCATGTGCGCGGCGGGCCGGACGCGGAGCTGGTCGTCCACCCAGCGGACCCCGGTCACCGCCGCGGCTTCCTTCAGAGCACGCTTCTTCGCTGCGATGTCCGGGACCTCGCCCTGCAAGGTGAGCACGCCGTCAACGTCCTCGATGCGGATCGCGAAGCGATCGGGGTCGCAGCGCAGCGCTCTGCCGAGGGCGGCGCGGACCTGCGCAAGCCGCCTTTTGTCGTCGTTCATGCTCCTCCGCTCCTCATCACATCACGGCGGCCGTCGGCCTCCGGTCAGCGCCGCGTTCAGAACAATTTCTGCCGGCCATCATGGATCAGCTTGGTTTTCGTCGCAGATCACCTTCTCCGGGAGAGGCAACGGTCGCGCCGAACGCACCGGCCGAGGACGGCGATGTGCGCGATCGTGCCCCCCACGCCCGGGCCAGCCACCATCGTGCAGAGCGGACGCATGCGCAGAGGGGACACATGCGGCCTTGACTCCTCGACGCGGGCTGCCTGACTCCCAGAAGAGCCTCGCGCGTGCGGTTCCTTGAGCCGATAGAGGAGCCCGAATCCGGCGATCGTCACGAGAAGCACCGCGATGGAATCGAGGCCCATCCGCGCGATCGACCGCTTCGATCGCTGGAGGAGCCCAACCATGTATATCGACGTCACGACGATCGCCAGCAAGGTGGCAACGAGCGAGAATCGTGGCGCCTCATTGAGCACGGGCCCGCCGGGATAGATCGCGTCGGCGACAAAAACGAGCATCGTCGAGAAGAGGTTCGTTCCGAACGCGTCGGAGAACGCCATCTCGTACTGTCCCAAGCGGGCGGCGGAGATAGTTGAGCTGATCTCAGGCAGCGATGTTGCGAGACCACCGAGAAGCAGGCCGGCGAAGCTGGCGCCAGCGCCCGTTTGCGAGCCGAGGGCATCGGCGGTCCGCGTCAGCATGAATCCAGCGACCAAAATCGCCGCCCCGGAACCGATCGTGGAGAGAGCGATCGCGCGGGTCGACTTGTGCTCTGCGCGACGGCCATCGCGGGGGTCCGGGGGGACTTCGCGACGCACGGAGTCTGAAGCTTGAACACGCGGGAGCTCGGGATGCCACGGCTCCTTGTATTGAGAGCGCTTGATGAGCACGACTGAATACGAGTAGAGCGCAAGGAGCGCCGTCGTCCAGGCGCCGACGCCGTACACGGCGATATCGCCGACGGCCAACCCCAGAGCGGTGACTGTGAGCACGAGGGTGACCAGCGCGCCCTGTACGAGGACGACCGGTTTTCTGACGTCCATCGACAGCGGCTCGGAGCCGACAGCGGCATCGGTCACGGCGAGCGAAGCCATCGTGAAGGTGATCCCACCGAGCAGGGTGGTGATCGCCAGCGGCGCGCTCTTCATCATCGAAGTCGCCGTGACCGTCGTCGTGAGCTCGGGCAGGGAGACGGTGCCGCCGAGGAGGACGACCCCAACCAGCGCCTGTCCCGCGCCGGTTCGTTCGGCGATGATCTTGCCGTAGCGCGCTAGGCGCGTGCCGGCGAGCCACACGACCGCCGCGCTCAGAGCGAACAGCGCGAAGTTGAACCCCACGGGGTTGTGCTGGAGGTTTCGCAGATCCATCGCGCCTCTGCGTCGCGAGACGACCCGTCCGGTGGTGCTTCAGCCGGGCCCTCCCGCCTCGCTCGCCCGAAAGCCGTGCGGCCACCGCCACGCGCATCAACCTCGGACGCCCAGGGCCGAGGCGCAAGCTCGTCACGCCATCGCGCTCACCGCACCGAGCCTCGAACAGCGCCGTGCCCGCCTCTCCGCAATGGGGGGTACCCGGCGCGGCGCGTCCTTTGCTTCACTCAACCGCGGTGCTCCATGGGAAACGAAGCGCAAGAAACGGTCGTCCTCATCACGGGTAGCAGCGGGCTCATCGGATCCAGCTCGTCGAGGCATTGGCGTCTGACTACGTCGTCATCGGGGGAGCATCTCCCGCTTGCAGCATCGCTCCGTCGCTCGTCACGCCCGGCTTGCATGGCGGCAACGGAGGCACATACCTCATCGCAGTTCGAGGCTGTGGCGGCGTCCGCGGTCCGGCGCCCCCTGCCGGTCGATCCCTGCCCCGCAGATCGCACCGCGGTGTCCGGCGCGATGACAGCCGAGCACGGCGCCGGCAGAGGCACGTTAATCGCAAGGGTGTTGGGGCAACTTGCGAGAAGACAGCACGCGGACGTTCCGATCCGCGTGCCGGGCCGGTCGGTGTTCGACGCAGCCGACGGCGAGACGGTCGAGGGCGACGCCCATCGCGCGACCTAGGCGCGTTGGATGGCGCCCGATCTGCACGATCGGGCTGATCGGGAGGAAGAGATGATGCGAACGAACCATGGGAGATCGATGATGGGCCTCCTCCTCGCGGCGGGGGTGCCCCTGCTCATGGCGGCGTGCACGCGAGAAGAGAGGGCGCTCGGGACCACGCCCCCGCCGGGCGCCCCTCAGGTCGAACCGCGGGCGACGACCGTCAGCGCGGTTGACAGCATCGTGGCGGCGCGGTGTGACCGCGAGGCACGGTGCAACAATATCGGCGCCGACCGGGAATATGCGAGCCAGGAGGCCTGCGCCACCAGGATTCGAGCCGAATGGCGTGACGACCTCAACTTCGCCGAGTGCCCAGGCGGCATCGATTCCAAGGAGCTGACCGAGTGCCTGCAGGAAATCCGAAATGACGACTGCAACAATCCGTTCGACACCCTCGGCCGGATCGTCGCTTGCCGCTCGAGCGACCTCTGCCAAGCCACTCAATAGCTGCGCTTTCGCGCGCGGAGGCGAGCGGGGCACGCAGAGCGGTCATGGGATGTGAGGCTGCCAGTGCGACGGGGCGGACGCGGAGCCGGTCATCATGACCTTGATCGCCCCATCGTCATCGTCCGGGCTGTGCCACGCGGGCCGGTCTGTCGAGCCTGCTCTTGCACTCGAGCGCGGCGATCGAACAGGCCGCTGAGCGCATCGGAACGAGGATCTTGCGGATGAGCGGTATCGAAGGCTCCATCGACCCGCGAGGCTACGCGCGTGCCCCGCGGGTCGTACACTGCTCTCCGCGAACCGAAGGGCGCAGCGGCGTCATGGGCCTCGGGCGCGAGCCAGCGCCACGGCATGCCGCGAGCAGAAGCCGGTTCCCTTACGGTCGCTCTCGGCGAGCGTGTTCGAGAACCACATCACGCAGCGCGGGTCGTCGCAGTGGCCGAGGCCGTACGTATGTCCCAGCTCATGGATCGCCTCGGTGGCCGCTCGACGTTCGAAGAGCTGTTGCGCCTCGGTGCCAGCTCCGTCCGGATGGATCCGCCGCAGCGAGAACACGGCGACCTGGCGAGCGGCGTCGGCCTGGCCGAAGACGAAGTTCAGGTCCGGGGCGTAGAGGTCCACGTCGCAGACGCCGAGCAGCCGTTCCCATTCCGGCCGGCGGGCGGGCGCCAGTTCATCGAGGATCGCGGTCGACAGGTGCTGCCGGCGGCGCGCGTTCCAGCCACGATCGGGGAGCGGCAGGGGCGACACCACGACCACCTCCGACCGAAATGCGCCCCCCAGCAGCGGTATCAGCCTGGCGATCGCCCCCGGCTCGACCGAACCCAACGGTGCGACCGCGATGACCGCCGAGGGCGGCGGCTCCGTCGCCCCGTCCTCGGTTGCGCGCAGAATGCCGAAGATCAAGATGACCCGTCCGGTGATGCTTCAGCCGGGCCCTCCCACCGCTCTCGCCCTCAGGAGAACATCCTTGTTGAACTGCCACATGATCTCGGCGTGCCCGTCGAACGCGATCCGCCCCACACGGTTCAGGTCCTCGATCAGCTCGAGCAGCCGCCCCTTTGCCTCGCTCACGAAGAGCGCGTCTTCAGGCAGATCGCCCAATTGTGCCTGCTCGCGGGCGCTGGCGGCGTCGAGCTCGCGCTGCACGGCATCGAGCTCTTCTGCGGCGCTTCGGCTCTTGAAGTACTTTCGGAGCGCCCCGTCCAGAGCGATAACGCCTGGGCGGAGCTGGCTCAAGTGGGCCGACAGCCCCGCGGCAGATCGACCGAGCGGTCCCGTGTGCAGCGGCACAGAGGACGGCCAGGTGGCCGCTGTCTCGCGCAGCGCCATTGGCACCGCGTTTCGCAATCGCCGCAGCAAGGCCTTCGCCCGGCCGATGGCGCTCCACTCCGCGGCGTCGGCGTCGCGCGCCTCTCCTTGCGAAATGGCTGGCCCGGGCGACGCGGATAGCTCCGCGACCGTCTGCTCGAGCGCGAGCGTCTTGTCTCGCGCCCAACCATTGTCAGCCAGCTCTGCCGAGAACCGCCGCGCGAGCTCCATGTGTACGCGCCCCTGTTCGACAAGGCCGTGCCGTGGCTCTTTGCGACCCTTCTCTACCAGCCGAACTTCTACCGCCATGCGCATGAACCTGGGACGCCGAGGACCGAGGCGCAAGTTCGTCGCGCCGTCGCACGCGCACGCACTGGCGCACGCGCTGCACCGAGCATTGAAGAAGAAGAACAGCGCTGTGCTCGCTCCTCCGCAATGGGTGCGGTGCACCCGGCGTGGCGTGCCCTTTGCCTCACTCGACCGCGGTGATCCATGGGAAACGAGACGAAAAAACCGGTCGTCCTCATCACGGGCAGTAGCGGGCTCATCGGATCCAAGCTCGTCGAGGCATTCGCCTCCGACTACGCCGTCCTTGGCATGGATCAGAAGACCCCGACCCAAGTCCCGGCCGGGACCCGGTTCCTTGAATGCGACCTGACAGACCGGGGGAGCGTGCAGGAGTCGCTCAGCGCCGTGCGAGAGCGAGAAGGGAGCGAGCTCGCCAGTGTCCTCCATCTCGCGGCGTACTACGACTTCGCTGGCGAGCCGAGCCCGCTGTACCACGACCTCACGCTCGGGGGAACCGAGCACCTTCTCGATGCTCTCCGGGACTTTCGGGTCGAGCAGCTCGTCTTCTCGGGCAGCCTCCTCGTGATGAAGCCGGCGGAAGAGGGAGAGCGAATCGAAGAATCATCGGCCACAGAAGCATCGTGGGACTATCCCCGCTCGAAGCTCGAGGCGGAAGAGCTCATTCGTGAGCAGCATCGAGACATTCCCGCGGTGCTGCTGCGCATCGCCGGCGTCTACACGGAAGACTGCGAGTCGATTCCGATCGCCCAGCAGATTCGACGCATCTACGAGAAGAGCTTCGAGAGCTACTTCTTCCCGGGGGATCCGTCCCACGGCCAGGCCTTCGTGCACATGGATGATCTCGTGGCGTGCTTCCGCAGGGTGGTCCAGCTTCGCGACCAGCTCGCTCGCGACGAGGTGTTCCTGATCGCCGAGCCGGACGTCATGAGCTACGCGGAGCTGCAGGACGTGTTGGGGGCGCTGATCCACGGCAAGGAGTGGCCCACCATCGTCGTCCCGAAGCCGATTGCCAAGGCCGGTGCATGGGTCCAGGTCAAGCTCAAGGGCGGCAAGGGCGCATTCATCAAGCCGTGGATGATCGATCTCGCGGATGCTCAGTACGCCGTCGATATCAAGCATGCTCAGGGCCGGCTCGGCTGGAATCCCGTGCGGAGACTGCGCGACACGCTGGGCGAGATGGTTCGCAGGCTGAAGGACGACCCGAAGGGCTGGTATGCGAAAAACAAGCTCCCGTTCCCCGAGGGGAAGGCGAGCGCCGCATGACGCCTCGCACCCACCTCGCCTCCGATCCGACGAGCCTGAATGTCCCCGCGCCGCCGTGGCATTACAACCCGTCCTCCTGGGGGCAGCGCGTGCCGATCTGTCTCCTCGCGGCCGTGGGCTTCGTCCTCTCGTCGTACATGGCGCTCTACCAATGGCGCCTCATCTCGAGCGTGTGGGATCCGTTCTTCGGTGAACAGACGCTGCGCGTGCTCGATTCAGACGTGTCCCACCAGATGCGTCGCTGGTTCGGTGTTCCCGACGCCGCGCTCGGCGCGATCGCCTATCTGGGCGACGCGATATTCGGTCTAGCGGGCTGCACGCGTCGGTGGCAGTACCGGCCGTGGCTGGTCGTGCTCTTCGGGCTCGACGTCATCCCGCTCGGCGCGGTCAGCGTCGTCCTCGTCGTGCTCCAAGGCACGGTCGTTGGAGCGTGGTGCTCGCTCTGTATCGCCACCGCCATCGTCTCGCTGGTACTCATCCTCCTCGCGTACGACGAGGTCTGGTCCAGTCTCTCCTATCTCGTGAGGGTCTGGCGTCACACGCACCAGCGTCGCGCCGTGTCCCGCACGTTCTGGGGGCGTCCGTCGCCTGGGGGGGACGACGCGGCGCTGATCGGCGGGAGGGCATGATGTGGGCGCGCGTCGTCGAGGTGATGCTCGCGTGCTGGCTGGCGGTGAGCCCCTTCATCTTTCGTCACGGAAGCCGAACAGAGCTGTGGGTCAGCGATCTCGGGTGCGCCGCGATCGTGATGACCCTCGCGCTCGCCTCGTTCTGGCGTCCGATGCGCTACGCGCATGGTGGAATCGCCGTGGTCGCCATCTGGCTCGTGGCGTTCGGCTACTTCCGGTGCGGCTCTCCGCCGCCCGCCGCCGCTCAGAATGACATCCTGACGGGGCTACTGCTCCTCATGTTTGCGATCGTCCCGAACGACGCGTCTCAACCGCCGACCCCGTGGAGGCGCGCGAGGGAAAGGGCCATCGCTGGAGATCTCGGCGCGGCGTCGATTCAGCGGCCTGCTTCCGATTCGTGAGTCCCTCGATCCGGTCCCCCAACCGCCAGGCCGCGTGGTGCGTGCGCCGGGGCGAGCTCGGCCGCACCGAGCAGCCGAGCGTGACCCTCGCATCCTTCGCCGAGACCTCGATCGCGCCGCGGACCGTTCCGGCCGAGTCGTGGCTACGCGCCGCTCCGCTTCTCCGGGATGTGGTCCTCGCCGCCCGGCGTCCGCTCTCTTCGTGCCTGCGGCTCCTCCAGCTCGGGCCGCTGGTGCTCGGGGCCTTCGCGGGGCACGGCCTCGCCACCGTGCGTGCCGCCCAAGTGAGCGCCGCCGGCATAGCGCGCCGCGCTCTCGGCCGAGCTCGTTCCGCCGGCGTCCCGCTCGGCCGTCCTGCGCATCGTGCGCTCGTCGGCGTGCTCTGGGGGCCTGCGCCGCGGGGGTGCGATCTCGGGTCGAACGCGATCGCGCAGGCTCCGGACACCGCGGAGCACGCGTGAACGTCGGATCCACCGCAACCCGGCGAGGCGCCGGACGATACGATCGACCCGCTCCTTGGCCCACGTCAGGGTCTTCTTGGCCGTCTCCATGAGCTCAGCTTGCGTCGGGCGATCCGGCACCGGGAGTGTGCGGCGCCGCGTTCCCACGCGGGGCCCCACCAGCGCGCGTCCGATGTCGGCCCCGGTTGCCTGAGAGGGATGAGCCGGAGCGCCACTGCACCGACCCGTCAAGCGGCCTCTTGCGCGTTACGCGACGTCGGCCTCGCGGCGCGCTCCAAAAGGGCCCGGACCTCCTCATCCGTGGTCTGCGAGAAGTCCTGGTACCAGAGCCCGACGGCCACGAAGGGCTCCGGCGTGACGGCGCAGACGACCTCGTCCGCCTCCCCCTGAAGGGCCTCGCATGTCGGGGGGGCCGCGACGGGGACGGCCACGACGATTCGAGCGGGCGACAGGCGCCGCAGAGCCTTCACTGCCGCCCGCATGGTCGCGCCCGTCGCCAGGCCGTCGTCCACGAGGATGACCACGCGACCGCGGATGTCGAGCGGAGGCCGGCCGCCGCGATATTCGCGCTCGCGACGTTCCAGCTCCTCCCGCTCCAGCAGCTCGGCGTCGGCGATCTCCCTTTCCGTGAACCCGAGCGCGTCGACGACATCCTCGTTGAGCACGCGCACGCCGCCCGAAGCGATCGCCCCCATCGCAAGCTCTTCCTGCCCGGGAACGCCGAGCTTGCGCACGACGAAGACGTCGCACGGCGCCCCCAACCGGCGGGCAACCTCGAACGCCACCGGGACGCCTCCCCGCGGTAACCCCAGCACCACAACGTCCGCTCGACGGGCGTAGTGGTCGAGTTGCGCTCCAAGGCGCTCGCCTGCATCCGAACGGTCATGGAAACGGTCATGGAACAACATGAGCCCTCCTGCCAGGCTGCGGGGACGGACCTCTTGTCCGCTCGAAATTTGTTCGCTCGAAATGTACGGGAGGGTCCTCGAAAGCGTCAGTCCCCTACCAGCCGATAGTAGAATTGTAGTGGATTCAAGAGCCCAGGAACGACGGCATACGGATGAGCAGCCGAACGGGGCCCGGTGGACTCTCGATGCGCCGCCCCATTGCCATGGGGAAATTCGACCCAACGAAAAGCACTGCGAAAAGCAACGGAGGCGCGACATGCTCTGTAGCCAGCTGATGAAGAGTGAGCCCGTTTGCGTGCTGCCAGACACCACCGTGCAGACGGCGGCGCAGCGCATGGGCGACGAGAACATCGGATTTCTCCCCGTCTGCGACGTCTCGGGCAAGGCGCTCGGTGCGCTGACGGACCGGGATATTGCTATCCGCGTCGTGGCGAAGGCTCTCCCCGCCACGATCCGGGTCGCCGACGTGATGACGTGCGAGGTGGTCGCTTGCGGGGCGGACGAGGACATCCAGCAGGCGGAGGAGCGGATGCGGCAGGCCCAGAAGTCGCGCATCATGTGCACCGACGCGCAGGGACGCCTGGTCGGCGTGATCAGCCTCTCCGACATCGCCAGGAGCGAGCCCGATGACAGGGCCGCGGGATTGCTGCGCGCGACGGCCATGCGGGAAGCCCCAGCGGCGCCCGGGGCCGAGCCGGCGCGCGAAGCGAGGCCGATCGACGTGAAGTCCGAGCGCGTCTTCCGGCGGATCGAGCAGAGCGGGGCGCTGCCGAAGGATCTGCGCGCCCCGGAGGCGGTCGGCGCCGTGCTGTGCGTGCTGTCGCTGCGGGTGAGCGGCGGCGAGGCGCGGGACATGGCGGGCGCCCTGCCGCCGACGCTCAGGGAGATCGTCGAGCCGTGCGCGCTGCACCGGGCCGAGCTGCCGGACACCTTCGGCCGCGGCGAGTTCGTGCAGGTGTTGGCGCAGCACCTCCAGACGTCGAGCGAGCAGGCCGAAGCGCTGGCGCGCGCCGTCTTCGCCGCCGTCGAGGCGGAGATGCCGATGGACGAGGTGACGGCGGTCGAGGTGCAGCTCCCGGGCGATCTGAAGGATCTCTGGGGTCGCCACCGCCGGGCAGCCTGACGCTCGCTCGAATCGGCGCTTCGAGGCAGGGGGGCATCGGATCCACGCTCATTGCACCTGAAACTCAGGCCGCTCCACGCCGGGCGCATGCGCGCGGCGCGGCAGCTCGACGGTGAACGTCGAGCCCCGGTCCGGCGCGCTCTCGACCCGGATGGTGCCGCCGCTCGCGGAACCGGAGCGCCGTGTCCCGCGCCGCGGCCGCGACATCCACCTGCTCGTGGCGAAGCTGGACCTTGCCCGCGGTGATGCGCGAGACGTCGAGCAGATCGTCCACGAGCCGCTTCAGCCGCTCCACCTGCCGCGCGACCACGTCCATCTTGTCCAGCAGCCGCTCGGGCGGCAGGGGCGCCGCGTCGCCGCGCAGCGCCCGCTGCACGCTGCCGACCTGCAGCTCGAGCGGGGTGAGCGGCGTGCTGAGCTCGTGGGAGGCGATGGAGAGGAACTCGTCGCGCAGCCGCACCGCGTCGAGCGCCTCGTGGTACAGCCGCGTCCTGTCAGCCTCGGCCTCGCGGGTCTCGGTCACGTCGATGCCCGTGCCGATGATGAACTCCACCTCCCCGTCCTCGTCGTACAGGAACGCATGCGCCCAGACGACGCGGCGCTTGCTGCCGTCCTTCGCGATCCAGTCGTTCTCGTGGTACGGCAGCGGCTCGCCCCTCTTGCTCTTCGCGAACGTCGCCAGCAGGCTCGCCTTCTGCTCCGTCGCGAGATACAGGTCCCAGAACACGTGGCCGCGCACCTCGTCGAAGCAGAGGCCGGTGAGCTTTTCGCAGGCCCGATTGAAGCGCACCACCCGGCCCTCCCGGTCGAGGACGACGATCAACGCGGCCACCGTATTGAGCACCGCGGCGCTGAAGTCCCGCTCGTGCCGGAGCGCCTCCTCCACCTGGCGCAGCCGGAGCAGCGCCCGATCGGCCTCGACGCGCGCCGCCTGCGCGCGGGCGTACCACGCGCGGAACTCCAAGGCTGCGAGCACGGCGACGGTGATCCGCAGCGCTTGTAGAACCATGCTCCCCCCGGGCTGGCCACGCGGCCGCGCCGCCCCTGAGGATCTCGGGCCCTCCCGCAGGGTAGGTTAGCATAGGTCGATCCGACGGACGCGCGGTGCGCCGGACCCCTCGAGCGCCCAGCACGTCCCGCCGTCGCGGCAGTTCGAGATCTCCCAGCGATTCCGATCGGCGGATTCGGGCGGCCGGGCACGAGACCCTCGGCGCATTCCCAGGGTGCGGCGATGACGAGGGCGATCTCGGGGAATGCCCGCCCGACTCCAGCGCGCAGCAGGCGGAAGGGGCCCAGTCGCTCCAGCAGAGCTGCGCCGCCTGTCGCACCACGACCAAGACCGGCGATGCGCGCGGCGGCGCACTCGAAGGCATCAACGTTGACGACCTCGACCATGTGCGCGGTGGCAAGGCCGAGATCTACGCGGTGGTCTCGGAGGGCGCGATGCCTCCGGGCGGAAAGCTCCAGGACGCGACGATCGCGTCCATCCGGGTCGACCTCGATTGCGGCGCGCAGGTGCGTTTGGGCGGGGTGACTGAACTCGGGGCAAGAGGAGCTCACGGGCGAGGAGGGCACCGTCGCCCAGACGCTGCGGTTCCCCGAGTAGCTGGAATCCTCGATGCTCGTCTCCGCCTGTCTGGCGGGGAGCACGATGGACGGCCTTGCGTGGGTTTCAGATTTCGTTGAAGTATATGGATGGGAATGGACACGCAGTTGAGCAGCGACGAGTCGGACCCCTCCGGGCAAGCTGCCATGAAGAACTTCGTGATGCACCTCATGTGCCTGATGGAGATCGCGTCATTCTGTGCTTTCCCTAAACTCAGGGCGAAAGCGACTGGCGCGCCGACCCGCGTGCACGTCCTCCATCATCTGGACGCCTATCTGCCGATTGCACGGGAACACGATACGAGAGAGCCTGGGCCGCAACCTAAAAAGACGATGTCGTGGGTACATGCCGTGAGGCTTCGCGAGCTCTTCAGCGAATGGACACCGTCCCTCGACGTTCCGCCCGAGATCGCGGAGGAGTCACGGCGCTTCCTCGCTGGGCTCGGCTTCCCCGACCCGCGGGACGAAATCTGGGATACGTGGGATGGATCAGACGAAGCGGCAGGACCGATCCCCACGGGCGGTCAATCCACGGCCCCCACGGGCGGCGATCATCGATGAGACCTGAGATCGCCGTGCACGAGGCGGTCCTTGGGTCCAGCCTGTTCATGACCAAGGATCCAGGAGAATGGCAGTCCTACCTCGAGTTCGAAGTGCTCATCGCCGAATTCCCGGAACTACCACCGCGTGGTCCACCCACGCTCAACCGGATTTGGCATGCGGCTCGCACGCTCGGAAGCCATGCAAATCGGTCGGCTCATTTCCGCGGTTGCTTCGCTCCCGTGGCTCGCTCTCTGTGTCGCCTCATGCTGGATGCCACCATCGGAGGCGATTCCGGAGACCGAACGCACGCGGACGAGCCGGAAGCTGCCGTGATGGCGCGATCGGAGGAAGGCGTCACGAGCGTTCCAGATGCGGACGAGATGATGGACGGCGAGGCTATGGACGAATCCGTGGAAGAATCGGCGGATGCAATCGGTAGTCTCAAAATCATCCGCTGCAAGAAAGCCGACCGTGGCATTCCATGCATGAAGCAGTGTGCAAACGCTGGGATCTCGTGTGCGTCGAAGCGACCTCATCCCGAAGACCGCGACGTCGGATACGGAGAGCTCGGGCAGTGCAGAACGTTAGGCGCTGTCGGCAGTTGTTGGTATTACTACCCCAATGGCCAGTTTTGTGTCTTCGTCCTGTGGAGGTCGTTTTGTCGCATTGATAACGACTGATGGCGAAGGTTATTGACCGGGATCACCCAAGCCGCGAAGAGCTTCTTGCGCGGCTCGTTCCCAATCCGAGCCGAACAGACTCTCCATGCACTGGATCGATAGATTGTATAGCTCCGGCGGCCGCTTTCCTCCGGCCAGCGCTGCGGAGCCCACCGTGTGAAGCCGGCGTATCCGCTCGACGTCCTCCACGGTGATGGTTGTGGGGCCCTGAATGCGCCCGGCTACATGCTCCATCATCGCCCACTCGGCGGCGCCCATAGTGTTCTCCCACGCGCATGAATCAACCCCAAGATCGGCGTCGCCGCGCTTCAGCGCACAGGCAAGAAGATAGGTATAGCCAAGGGCGTAGACCTGGGCATAGACCGCCCATGCGAGCTCTTCTTCCAGGTCTTCTTCCGCGTCGGTCCGCTCCTCGTCGGTCATGGCATGGACTGTACTTCCGTTCCTAGGGGCTGTCAGCGGGGGGAGCCGGGACCACGTCGCCAGGCGCCCCCGTGAACGCAGCCAGCGGTGAGGGCGTGAGGTCAGCTCGCGTCGCCCCCCCCGTGGCCTTGAGGCGCGTGCCGGCTGCTGCTCCGCGGCCCCTCAGGCGAGCGGCCACAGGGCGCAGAACGGCCGCGGACACGCCGAGCCGCTCGCTGAGCGCGAGCTCGACCAGGCGGACGGCGGCGCACCCAGCACCGGGTCGGCCCACGCTACATGACGCCCGAGCAGGGCGACCTCGGCGCGGCCCCCTTCGCTCCAGCGTGGGCGCGGCGTGAGATGCGCGCCGGCGTCCGCCTGGTCGAGCTCCGGGGCCGCGGCATCGAGGTCGCGAGCGCGAGCCCCCTGGAGCTGTACGTCAACTGCGTAGGATCTCGAGTGGGCCGAGAGCAACGCCCTACTCGGCCGGATCGCCGAGGACGACGCGCTCGGCAAGGACCTTGTCGCCATCGCGGGTCCTGAGTTCTTGGCCGAGGTGCGCGCCGCCCATGAGGCCTATGGCGAGGTCCTGGGGATCACGAAGGCGCACGAGACACCGGCGGACGTGGCGGCCCTGCGCGAGCCGCTCCGGGAGCTCGTGAGCGCGATCGGCGATTACCTGCTTCAGGTCGTGGCCAGCGTCGATCGCGAGAGGCCGGAGACGGTCCAGTCGGCGCGCGCGGCGCTCGCCCCGCTGGACCGCCTGCGCCAGGCCGCCGCCCGGCGGGCGGCCGGCAAGAGCGGCAAGGGCGAGCCCGCCGAGAACGACGACGAGGAGGCGCTCCCCGAGATCGAGCCCGACGCGCCGGTCCCGGACGTGCCGCAGTAGCCGCCCCGTTCGAACGGAGCCGGCGGCGCCGCTCGCTCTTGCTCGTGGCCGCCGCAGCAGCGCTCGCAGGGTGAAGGCCGGTCGAGCCCTGGTGCATCGATCCCGATGCTGGCGCCTCCAGGGCCCGCCGCCCTTCCAGCCCTTCCCGCCGCACTCTCCGGGTCCACCAGCTCAGCGCCACCCGGGTTGAGGCCTTGGACGACCTCGGATCCCTTCGGCTCGTTCAGGATCACCGACGCGGAGGACCGGCTCCTGGTCGGCTCAGCCGGGATGAGGGGCTCGGCCGACCCGGACGCCTCGAATTTGCACAAGGTTGCCGCCTCGGCCGACCCCGGGCGCCTTCGATTTGTACAAGGTTGGCGCCTCCGACCGACCCTGGGCGCCTCAATTTGTACAAGGTTGCCGCCTCGGCCGACCCTGGGCGCCTCAATTTGTACAAGGTTGCCGCCTCGGCCGACCCTGCCTCCTTCAGGGCGTGCGCTGTTCTAGCCGCTCGGATCGAGCTGCACGCCGACGGTCCACGCGGCTCCGCCCACGTCGTCCTTCACGGTGATGCGCCCCGTCGCGGCGTCGAGCTCGAGCGCCGGGTCTCCGCCGTTCGGGGTCGTGTTCCCGTCGTGGACGCGGACGACCTTGTCTCCCTCCACCGTGCACTCGGAGACGCCGGTCGTGCCCGCGCCGTAGAGCATGCGGCCGGCGCACGCGAGGCGCGTGAGGCACTTGCCGCCGCGCGGGAGCGGCGAGACGAGCAGCGCGCACCTCTGGCCCACCTTCACCGGGCTCGGTCCCGTGGACTCGGTGACGCGCGCGGACCGGCGCAGCGCTTTCCGGGTCGCGTCGAGGAGCGCCTCCCCCGCGACGGGCAGGCTCTGGTAAGCCAGCGTGAACTCGACGCGGTACGCGGGCGCCGAGTCGCGCCAGACGGCGCCCGCCTTGCGGATGCTGTCGAGCGAGACCTCGGCCCGCTCCCCGGCGCGCGAGCCCTTGTCCTGGTACGAGAGGGCATAAACATAGGTGCCAGGCTCAGGACCGGAGTCCTCCTCCACGCCGCTGCTGAACATCGACATGCCGTTCAGCGGATCGCTCGACCGGTAGATCGGCTTGCCGCCGCAGAGGATCCGGAGCGCGGGCACGCGGATGTCGTCGCCCGAGCTCGCGAGCTCCGCCTCGACCGTGCACGCCGCGCCGGCCGCGAGGGGGAGCCCCGTGGCGCGCGTGACGGTCGCCCTCCAGGTCGCGGTCGCGGTCCGCGACGGCGCCTCGCGCGCAGGCGCGGCCGGCTCCGGCGGCGCTTGCGCTGGCTCGGGGACCGGCGCCGGCAGCTCCGGGAGGGGAGGGGCAGGCGGGGGCAGGGCCGGCTGCTGGACGATCGCCATCGTCTCGCGCGCGGGCCGCGCCAGCAGGTAGCTCGCGATCATCGCGCAGAGCCCCACGCCCGCCATCGTCACCAGGAGCGGCACCGCCGACGACCGCTTCGGCCGGCCGCGCACCGCGGCGAGCTCCCGGCCGAGCTGGTCGAGCACGCGGCGGGCCTCCGCCATCTGGCGCTCGATCTGCTCGACCCGCGCGGCCCGATCGTCGTCGCGGTGCTCCTCGAGCTCCTTCCTGGCCGCCGCGAGCTGCTCCTCGAGGCTGTCCACACGCCCCCGCAGCGCGTCTCGTTCGTCGCGGTATTGCATTGCTCGACGATACCACCGACCAGCTCGCCAGCGACGCCAGGCGCCGGCGGCGCGCCGGTCGTCGGAGCGCGTCGAAGCGCGTCGACACACACGCCGCGTGTGGGGCGGCCATGTCCGCAGTCTGACGCTACGCTCCGGATTCCACGGCAGGACACGAGACTTCTCGCCCGGGCCGGCGGCGCAGCGTATACGATGTAGCCGGTCCGCAGCGGCCGTGGGAAAGGCGGTCAGGTTGTGGAGCAGGAGGCCGTCGGGAATGGGTCAGGGTCGCCAGGGCAGTTCGGTACCGTTGCCGGAGCAGTGGGGCGAGCTGCCTGGCGCAGCGGAGCGGAAGGCCAGGGGAAAGGCCGGCGTCTCCGGCCCTGATCCGCGCCGGTCCGAGGGCGCGCACGCGGCGGCCCGCCCTCCCACCCTCGGCGTCGTCGCCCCGTTTCTCTCCGGCGCGTTCTGGGGCCCTGTCCTGCTCGGCATCCATGAGTCGGCCCAGCGGCGCGGGATCCGCACGCTGGTGCTGCGCGGCACGCCATCCGAGGTCCTGGCCCCCTCGCTCGCCAGAGAGCAGGTGGACGGGTGGCTCGTCATCATCGAGTTCGGCGGCCTCGAGGCGCTCGCCGATGCGGGGGTCCCGTTCATCACGCTCGGCGCCCGCCCCGCCGGCTTTCGCTGTCCCGCGGTGGTCCCGGACAACCACGGCGGCATCCGGAACGCGGTGCTCCACCTGATCGAGCACGGGCACCGGCGCATCGCGTTCGTCGGCAACTTCGCCGCATACGACGTGCGCGAGCGCCGCGACGCCTACATCAGCACGCTCGCCGAGGCCGGGATCCCTTTCGACCCCGATCTGGTCATCCCGTGCGACAACAACATGTACAGCGGAGGCCGGGCCGCCGCGCCGCTGCTCCTCGCGCAGCTGCCCGCGTGCACGGCGGCGGTCTTCGGGACCGACAAGAACGCGCTCGGGACGATGTCCGAGCTGAAGGCGGCGGGCGTCCGTATCCCCGAGGATTTCGCGATCATCGGCTTCGACGATGTCGTGGAGGCGCAGAGCGCCGACCCGCCGCTGACCACGGTGCGCCAGCGGTTCGAGATGATGGGGAGCGCGGCGTGCGAGCTGCTCGCGTCGATGATCGCCGGCGAGCCCTTCCCGCCCGAGGGCGTGCGCACGGCCAACGCGCTCGTCCTGCGGAGCTCGTGTGGCTGCAATGTGGTCCAGAACTTCCTCGACACGGAGGACGCGGCGTCCGAGGAGGACGCCGGCGACACCCTGGCCCGGCAGATGGTCGAGCAGCTGCTCCTGCCGCGCCCGCTCCCGCCGGATACCCCGCCGGCCGCGGTCTGGCCGGCGGTCACGCGGGTGGTCGACATGTATTTCGCGGCGCTCCGGGGCTCCGCGTCCGCCCCGGCGGCCGAGCTCGAGCGAGCCTACCGCCAGGCCGTCGCCATCACGCCCGATCTGGGGGCCCTGCTGTCGACGGCCCGCCTGATGGATCAGCTCCCCGAGCGGCGCCGCATGGCCCTGGACGCCGCGGCCAGGCGGCGGGTCCAGGACTTCGTGGAGCTGGCGCGCCTCGCGTGCGCGCGGGCGCGGCTCGACGCCGAGACCCGCTCCGTCCACCAGCTCGGGGTGCTCGCGAGGACCAACTACGACGTGAGCTTCGCCCTGCTCGGCGGCACCCAGCAGGAGTACCGGTCGCTCTCGTGGCTCGAGACGACCACGATGGTCTGGGGTTGCCTCGCGTTATGGGATGATCCGGCGGAGCGCGCGGGCCTCGTCGTCGCGGGCGCCTACAGCCGCGACGGCAGCCCGGTCCCCCCGAAAGGGAGCCGCCATCGGCTGGAGGCGTTCCCGCCGGCGGAGATGCTGCCGCCCTCGGCCGCGGACGGCACGTACATGGTGCTGCTCCTGCCGATACGCTCCGTGGAGCGCGACTGGGGGATCCTCGTGCTCATCGGCCCGGCCGTCGTCGCGATGACCGGGGACGAGGGCACGGTCGCGATCTGGGGGACGCTGCTCGGGGCGGCCCTCGAGCGCGACGCGCTGCTGGCGTCGCTGTCGGCGCGGCACGCCGACCTGCAGCAGGCGTTCGCGAGCGAGCGCGCGCTGTCGCAGACGGTGCGGGAGCTGGGCTGCCCGATCATCCCGCTCCTCTCCGGCGTGCTGCTCGTGCCGCTGATCGGGATGCTCGACGGCGGCCGCGCCCAGCAGGTGCTCGAGAAGGTGGCCGAGGGGGTGAGCCGGCACGAGGCGCTGTCCGTGCTGCTCGATCTCACGGGCGTTCCGTTCGTGGACATCCAGGTCGCCCATTTCCTGGGCATGACCAGCCGCGCGGCTGCCCTGCTCGGCGCGCGGGTCTACCTGGTCGGCGTGCGCCCCGAGATGGCGGAGAGCCTCGTCGACGTCGATCTCGGCGAGCTGGCCACGTTCTCCTCGCTCGCGATGGCGCTCCTCGAGCTCGCGCCGGCGGCGGGGGGCGCGCACAGGGCGAGGTGATGGGCGCGCCGGGGCACTGTCGCTTTCCTCACCTCCGGCCCGAAATCGATTAAGGATGGCGCTGGCCACGGAAGTGGCGAGGCTCGGCCGGACGTGGGCGAGCAGGGCGGGAGGGAGCGCGAGGATGGGTCAGGGGCGCCGGGACAGCGGCATCGTGGTGCCGGAGCAGTGGGGCGAGCTTTCCGGCGCACCGGGGCAGGCGGCGGGCTCGGGGCGCAGCACCGGCTCTTCTTTCCCACCGGGGCGCCGCTCATCTTTCCCACCGGGGCGCCGCTCTTCTCTGCCTCCGGCGCGCCGCACCGACGCCCCGCCGCTCCATGTCCCGGCAGCCGGCGCCGCGGCCCGCCCTCGCACCCTCGGGGTGATCTCCCCCTTTCTCGACGGCTCGTTCTGGAACCCTGTCCTGCTCGGCATCCATGACTCGGCCCAGCAGCGCGGGTTTCGCACGCTGGTGCTGCGCGGTACGCCGTTCGAGGTCCACGCGCCGTCGCTCGCCGGGGAGCAGGTGGATGGGTGGCTCGTCCTGATCGAGCTGCATGGCATCGAGGCGCTCGCGCGCGGCCGGGTCCCGTTCATCACCGTCGGCACGCGCGCCGCCGATGTCGCCTGTCCAGCCGTGATCCCGGACAACCACGGCGGGATGCGGAGCGCGGTGCGCCACCTGATCGAGCACGGGCACCGGCGCATCGCGTTCGTCGGCTACTTCGACGCGTACGACGTGCGCGAGCGCTTCGCGTCCTACAAGGACACGCTCGCCGAGGCGGGCATCCCCTTCGACCCCGATCTGGTCATCCGGAGCGACAACAACTGGTACAGCGGCGGCCAGGGCGCCGCGCCGGCGCTCCTCGCGCAGCTGCCTGGGTGCACGGCGGCGGTCTTCGGGACCGACAAGAACGCGCTCGGGATGATGCCCCTGCTGAAGGCGGCGGGCGTCCGCATCCCCGAGGATCTCGCCATCATCGGCTTCGACGACATCGCGGACGCGGAGGGCGCCGATCCGCCGCTGACCACGGTGCGCCAGCGGTTCGAGATGATGGGGAGCGCCGCGTGCGATCTCCTTGCGTCGATGATCGCCGGCGAGGCCTTCCCGGCCGAGGGCGTGCGCACGGCCAACTCCCTCGCCGTGCGGAGCTCGTGCGGGTGCAACACGATCCAGGAGTTTCTCGACAGGGAGGACGCGGTGCCCGAGGAGGACGCCGGCGGCGCCCTGGCCCGGCAGATGGTCGAGCTCCTGCTCCTGCCCCAGCCGCTCCCGCCCGGCCTCCCGCCGACCGAGGTATGGCCGGCGGTCACGTCGTTGATCGACGGCTATTTCGCGGCGCTTCGGGGCGCCGCGCTGCCTTCGGCGACCGAGCTCGGGGGCGCCTGCCGGCAGGCGGTCGACATCACGATGGATGTGGGGACGTTGCTGGCGACGATCCGCCTGCTGGGCCAGTTTCACGAGCGGCGCGGCGCGTCCCTGGACGACACGGCCAGGCGGCGGGTGGACGCGTTCCTGGAGCTCGTGCGCCTCGCGATCGCGCGGGCCCGGCTCGAGGCCGAGAGCCAGTATGTCCGCCAGCTCGGGGTGCTCGCGAGGACGAATTACGATGTGAGCTTTGCCCTGCTCGGCGGCACCCAGCAGGCGACGCGGTCGCTCTCGTGGCTCGAGACGACCACGGTGGTCTGGGGCTGCCTCGCGCTGTGGGATGACCCGCAGGCGCGCTCCCGCCTCGTCGTCGCCGGCGCCTACAGCCGCGACGGCAGCCCGACCCCGCCGATCGGCCGCCGCTGTCGGCCGGAGGCGTTTCTGCCGGCGGCGACGCTGCCGCCGTCGGCCGAGGACGGCACGCACATGGTGCTGCTCTTGCCGATACGCTCTGCCCGGCGCGACTGGGGGATCCTGGTGCTCGTCGGCCCGACCCTCGTTGCCATGGCCGGAGACGAGGGGACGGTCGCGATCTGGGGGACGCTGCTCGGTGCGGCCCTGGAGCGCGACGCGCTGGTGGAGTCGCTGTCGTCGCAGCACGCCGACCTTCAGAAGGCGTACGAGATCGAGCGCGCGCTCTCGGAGACGGTGCGCGAGCTGGGCTGTCCGCTCATCCCGCTCCTGCCCGGCGTGCTGCTCGTGCCGCTGATCGGGATGATCGACGGTGGCCGTGCCAGGCAGGTGCTCGAGAAGGTGTCTGAGGGGGTGAGCCGGCACAGAGCATCTTCCGTGCTGCTCGATCTCACGGGCGTGCCGTTCGTGGACGCCCGGGTCGCCGAGACGGTGGGCATGACCAGCCGCGCGTCCGCGCTGCTCGGGGCGCGGGTCTATCTGGTCGGCGTGCGCCCCGAGATCGCGATGAGCCTGGTCGGCGTCGACCTCGGCGTCCTGAGCACGTTCTCCTCGCTGTCGGCGGCGCTCCACGAGCTCGCGCCGGCGGGGCGGCGCGCGCGCAAGGCGAGGCGGGGGGCGCGGTGAGCCGCGACGAGGCTGCCTCGTAGGCACGGGCGCCTGTCGTTCGCGCCGGTGTGGAAGAAGTGGCGCGCGGCGAGGCGCCTTGACCTGCCGAGACGCGGCTGGCGTAGAATCGGTCCATGCTCGCCGTGCATTGCCCGCGCTGCGGGCGACCCGCGCCTGTGTCCCTCGCCAGCCCGGATCTCATGGCCTGCGCGGCGTGCCAGTACCGCGGCCCGCTGCCCGGGGAGGCGGCGCAGGGCCTGCGCGCCGCGGCGCACGTGGTCTTCCAGACCGACGTGCGCCGCCGCCAGCTCTCGGAGGCGCTGCGGCGGAGGCTGGTCACGGCGTCCCAGCGGCACGCGCGGCTGCTTGTCGTGTTCGCGCTCGCGTCGGTGCCGATCACCCTGCTCGGCGCGCTCATCGTGCTGGGGGTCTGGGTCAGCCCCGACACCGAGGGGAACGTCATCACCGGCGGCATGACGGTGGCGGCGTGGCTCGGCACCGTCGGGACCGGCGCGGCCGTGCTCGCGGTCATGCGCAGCAGGCAGCGGCGGCTCGAGGAGGCGTGCGCCGCGCGCCCCCCGGCGGCCCCGGGCGAGCCGGCGGCGTGCCACGTGTGCGGCGCGCCGCTCGGCGCGGGTGACGGCGCGATCGCGCGGTGCGGCTTCTGCGCCGCCGACAACCTGGTCGCCGCGGCCGTCCTCGAGCGGGTGCGCGCGCGCCAGGTCGTGATCCTGCGGTCGTTCGAGCAGGCCGTGAGCGCCGAGCTCGCCTCGTTCGGCCGGGCGACGTCCGGCGCCGCCGCGGTCGTCGTGGCGACCGCGCTCGCGGTCCCGGTCGCCTCGTTCGTCCTCGCCGTCGCCGTCACCCTGGTGGGCGAATCGAGGCGGTCGCCGGTGGACGCCGCCGTGACGTACGCGGTCGTCGGCACGCCGCTCGGGCAGTGCATCGGAAAGATCATGCCGGGAAAGGGCGGCGGCACGGCGGTGCGGTTCGGCGGGTTCCGGCGCGCGGAGCTGCCCGAGGAGCAGGCGATCGCGCCGGGAGCGCCGATCGAGGCCGTGTCGCCCGGGTCCCTCGTCGGCCGCTCCGTGACGGCGAAGCAGGGGGAAGGCGTCGTTCAGGGGGTGTTCTCGTCGCCGCTCACGGGCAACTCCGTCGAGGTCCGGCGCGAGGAGGGGACGTCGTTCACGAGCAGCATCGCCGGCCTGTGCCTGAGCGGCCCGCCGCCGAGGTGATCTGCGCGTGTTTCGCGCCCGCGTCCGGCAATGGACGTCGAGCGCTCAATCGCTGTTGATCGCCGCATTCGGCGCGGGCTCCGCGATTGCTGCGCTGTCCGCAATCGCGGAGCGCGCGCGGCGTTCGGCCGTCGCTCCTCTGCGCGGCGCGCGGCGCGCGGCGGCGCGGTGCGAGCGCGCACGGGGGCGCCGCGCGCCGGAAGTTAGTTGTTCCGTGCCGGCGCCCTCCACGTATAGTGGGGGGTAGTTGGTTGGGGGTAGTCGGTATTCACACCCAGTGGAGACAAGATGAGCCAAGGTGGCTGGGGCGGGGGATCAGGGGGCGGTCAGGGCGGTGGTGGTTACGGGCAACCGCCGGGGGGTGGCTACGGCCCGCCGCCGGGCGGTGGTTACGGACAGCCACCCGGGGGCGCTGGCCCTGGTCAACCGCCGGGTGGTGGTTACGGCCAGCCTCCGGGACAGCCGCCGGGTGGTGGTTACGGCCAGCCTCCGGGACAGCCGCCGGGCGGTGGTTACGGGCAGCCTCCGGGCGGCGGTTACGGTCAGCCGCCGGGCGGCAGCTACGGTCAGCCGCCGGGGCAGCCTCCGGGCGGCAGCTACGGTCAGCCGCCGGGGCAGCCTCCGGGCGGCAGCTACGGTCAGCCGCCGGGGCAGCCTCCGGGCGGCAGCTATGGCCAGCCGCCGGGGCAGCCGCCGGGCGGCGGCTACGGCCAGCCGCCGGGGCAGCCGCCGGGCGGCGGCTATGGCCAGCCGCCGGGGCAGCCGCCGGGCGGTGGCGGCTGGGGCCAGCCTCCGGGGCAGCCTCCGGGCGGCGGCGGCTACGGCCCGCCCCCGGGAGGAGGCGGCGGCTGGGGCCAGCCTCCGGGCGGTGGCGGCGGCTACGGCCCGCCTCCGGGTGGCGGCGCCGGCTGGGGTGGGGCCAACCCCTACCAGCCCCCGGGCGGCGGCGCGGGCTATGGCTCACCCCCGGGCACGGGCGTCGCGGCGCCGTGGGGAGCGGGAGATGCGGCGTCCTTCGGCTGGGAGCGCCTGAAGCGCGACCCGGCTGTCCTCATCGGCGCCATGGTCGTCGTCGGGCTTGCGTCGAGCGTCCCCAACGGCATCGGCGGAGGCATCCAGGCGGCGCTCGCGAAGGACGCGCCCTCCGCGGGGGCGGCCATCCAGTTGCTGATGCAGGCCGTCGCGCTCGTGGTCGGCGCCTACTTCGCCGGAGGCATGAACAACCTCCTCCTGAAGGTCGCGCGCGGCGAGCCGTACTCCTTCAGCGACGTCCTTGGCGGCGGGCGGTGGTTCCTGTCCATCCTGGGCGCCCAGCTCCTGACCGGTCTCGCTGTCGGCGCCGGCATGCTCCTCTTGATCGTCCCCGGCGTCATCGTCGCGCTCGGCCTGAGCATGACGACGCTGTGCATCGTCGATAAGAACCTGGGCGCCATCGACGCCATGAAGGAGAGCTGGCGAATCACGACCGGCCACAAGGGGGGCCTCCTCGTCTATGCCCTGCTCGCCTGCGCGCTCGTGCTGGCGGGCGTGCTCGCCTGCTGCCTCGGCACGCTCGTGGCCGCGCCGGTCGCCGCCATCGGGCTTGCGTTCATCTACCTGCGTCTGACGGGCCAGCCGACCGCGAGCTGAGCCTCCCGAGGGCGCGCTCCCGCGCTGCCCTCCTCCCTGCAAGCCGAGCCCCTCCCGCGCGCCATCGTCGCGCCGCCTCGCATCTCCCGCCTGGCAGATCCCCTCATTTTAGCGGGAGATTGAACAGGGAGGCGGGGAGGCGGGGAGATTGGTGGGATTTTCCTCCCCGTCTCCACGCCTCCCTGTGAATTTCTCCGAAGAATTCGAGGAGAAGCTTCAGACCTCCCTCTCCCCCCTCCATTTCCGCCCCGCGCCGAGCGCGCCCCTCCCTTCTCACCCCCGTCCCCGACCGCTCTCATCGCCTGTCCGAGCGGCGCTCCTCGCCACAAACCCCCTTTGCGACACATCGAGTCTCCGCTGCCATCCGGCGGCGCCGTACCCTCTCCAGGAGGCGCGGAAGGCGCGATACCGATCGTCAAACAAAGCTCCTTCGATCGATTGCGGCTCTCCAGATCGCATGTTAATCGGTGTCTCCTCAGGGACTCCCGCGCAGCGAGGCGCGGAGCCGGGGGGGACATCGCGCGGCGGGCGGGCGTTCGGTCTGCCTGCCGCGCTGCGCCGTCGTGCGCCGTCCGCTCGCGAGGCGCTCTCTCTCATCACCCGCTCGCCCGCCGCTCGTCCAGACCGGAACGGAGCATCCTATGCCTGACCATGTCCTGATCACGGGGGGAGCCGGGTTCATCGGCTCTCACCTGGCCGACGAGCTGCTCCGAAAGGGGGAGCCGGTCCTCGTCCTCGACAACCTCTCGCGCGGGTTCGTCGAGCGCAACGTCGAGCGCCTCAAGGGGCGTCACGGCGCTGGCGTGGAGGTCCGGGTGTGCGACGTCCGGGACGAGCAGGCCGTGAGCGACGCCGTGCGGCGCGCCTCGTTCGTCTTCCACCTCGCCGCGCAGGTCGCCATCGCGAGGAGCGTCGCCGACCCGGCGCTCGACTTCGAGGTGAACGCGCGCGGCACGCTGAACGTGCTCGAGGCGCTCCGGCGGCTCGACCGCCCTCCGCCGCTCCTCTTCGCCTCCACCAGCAAGGTCTATGGCGCGCTGCCCGATCTGCCGATCGAGCGCGGCGAGGAGCGGTATCGACCCCTGTGCGAGAGCGCGCGCGAGCACGGCATCTCCGAGAGTCAGCCGCTCGATCTCCGGGGCCCCTACGGGTGCTCGCGGGGCGCCGCCGACCAGTACGTCCTCGATTACGCCCGCACCTTCGGCCTCCACGCCGTGGTGCTCCGGGTGAGCTGCGTCTACGGCCCCCCGCAGTTCGGCAACGAGGACCAGGGGTGGATCGCCCACTTCGTCGCGCGCGCCATCCGCCGCGACCCGATCACCCTCTACGGCGACGGGCTGCAGGTCCGCGACGCGCTGTTCATCGAGGACCTCGTCGACGCCCTCCTGCGCGCGCGGCGCGCGCTCAAGCCCGCCTCGGGCCGCGCCTTCAACATCGGGGGCGGCCCGGACACGGCGGTGAGCCTCGTCGAGCTGCTCGATCTGCTCGAGGAGCTCGACGGGCGCCGCCCGGTCGTCTCGCTCGCCGCGTGGAGGCGGGGCGATCCGCGGTACTACGTCTCCGACTGCCGCGCCTTCCAGGCGCTCACCGGCTGGGCGCCGCGGGTCGCCCTGCGCGACGGGCTGCGCGCGCTCTATCAATGGCGCCTCGGCGTCGAGGCGCGACTCGGGGCCGTCTACGCCGACATCCCCTCGTCTGTCCGGATGGACCGGCTGGAGGCCGCCTCGTGAAGGTCGCGCTCGTCAACCCGCCCTGGACCTTCCACGGCAGCGTCTACCTCGGCTGCCGCGAGCCGCACCTGCCGATCGAGCTCGGGTACGCCAGGGCGCTGCTCGAGCGCGCGGGCCACGAGGCCGCCCTCATCGACGCCCAGGCGCGCGGGATCGACCTCATCGCGCTGCGCGACGAGGTCGCGGCGCTCCGCCCGGCCATGACGGTGATCGCCACGGCGCCGAGCTACCTCTCCTGGCGCAGCCCCCCGCCCGAGCTGCGCGTGCCCATGGCGGCGGTCGCCGCGCTGCGGGGCCACGGCGGCCTCCTCGTCGCCGTCGGGCCCCACGGCTCCGCGACCCCGCGCGCGGCGCTCCGCAAGCTCGGCGTGGACGTCGTCGTCCTCGGCGAGTGCGAGGAGATCCTCGTCATGCTCGCCGGCGCGACCGAGTCGCGCTTCTGGCAGATCCCCTCGATCGCCTACCGCAGGAACGGCATCGACCACGTGCAAGGAGGCCCTTACGCCGCCTGCCTGAGGACGCTGCCGGCCCTGCGGTGGGACGGCGCGACGATCGCGCGGCACGTCCACCACCACCACCGCTTCGACGCCGTGCCCGAGGGGCCGAGCGCCGAGATGGAGACCTCGCGCGGCAGCCCCTGCCGCTGCGCCTCCTGCGCCAGGGACGGCGCGCGCGACAGGCTCCGGAAGCGCCCGCTCGCGACGGTGCTCGAGGAGCTCGACGCGCTCCTCGCCGAGGGCGTGCGCCACGTCTATTTCATCGACGAGCGCTTCCTGCCCGACCGGGCCCTGCTCGAGGAGCTCTGGGCGCGGGACGTGGTGTTCGGCGTCCAGCTCAGGATCGACAGCTGGTCGCGCGAGATGCTCGATCTCCTCGGCCGCGCTGGCTGCGTCTCGATCGAGGCCAGCGTCGAGCGCCCGTCGATCGAGGGGATGGACGCGCTCGCCAGGCGGTGCAGCGCGTCGGCCGAGGAGCTCACCGCGCTGCTCGTCCACGCCCGGCGCAGCGTGCCCTTCGTGCAGGCCAACCTGAGCGACGCGGGCCCCGGCGATCCGGCCGAGGCGGCGTCGTGGCGGCAGCGCCTCCTCGGGCTCGGCGTGTGGGCCAACGAGCCTGTCCCGGCGTTCCCGTACCCTGGCTCGCCCGCGTACACCCGGCGATGGGGGGCGCCGGACGACGGCGCCTGGGAGCGGGCGCACGCCCACTATATCGCCGAGCACCGGACGTTCGGGGACCTGCCAGACAGCCGGCCGCTGCCGCTCACGGAGCTCGAGCATGGCGCGCGTTGACCGCGGATCCCCGGGCGCCGCGGCGCCGCGGCCCGGCCGGGTGCTGATGACGGCCGACACGCAGGGCGGCGTGTGGACGGTCGCGCTCGAGCTCGCAGGCGCGCTCTCCCGCGCCGGCGTGGCCACGGTGCTCGCGATCATGGGCGGGCCCCTGTCGCCCGCGGCGCGCGCGGCGGCCGCCGCGGTGCCGGGCCTCGAGCTCGTCGAGAGCGCCTACCGGCTCGAATGGATGGATGACCCGTGGGACGACGTCGCGGCCGCCGGCGACTGGCTGCTCGACCTCGAGGAGCGGGCGCGGCCGGACCTCGTCCACCTGAACGGCTACTGCCACGCGGCCCTGCCGTTCCGGGCGCCCCGCGTCGTCGTGGCGCACGCCTGCGTGCTGTCGTGGTGGCGCGCGGTGCACCGCCGGCCGGCGCCGGTCCGCTACGAGCGCTACCGCGCGCGGGTCGCCGAGGGGCTCCGGGCCGCGGACGCTGTGGTCGCGCCGAGCGCGGCGATGCTGAGCGCCCTCGCGGGCGAGTATGGCGCGCTCGGCCTCGGCCGCGGCCATGTCATCCCGCACGCGCGCGACCGCAGGCGGTTCGCGCCGGCGCCGAAGGAGCCGTTCGTCTTCGCGGCCGGCCGGCTCTGGGACGAGGCCAAGAACCTCGCGGCGCTCGAGAAGGTCGCGCCCCACCTCGCGTGGCCCGTGCTCGTGGCCGGGAGCGACGTCGCGGCGGGCGGCGTCGGCCGCCGCGCCGGGGAGAGCCTCTGCTCCCTCGGGTGGGTGGACGAGCCGGAGCTCACGTGGTGGATGTCGCGCGCCGCGATCTACGCCTCCCCGGCGCGGTACGCGCCGTTCGGCATGGCCACCCTGGAGGCCGCCCTCTCCGGCTGCGCGCTCGTGCTCGGCGATCTGCCGAGCCTGCGCGAGGTCTGGCGCGACGCCGCCCTCTACGTCCCCGCGGACGATCCGCGCGCGCTCCACGCCGCGCTCGACCACCTCATCCGGGACGTCGCGCGCCGCGAGGCGCTCGGCGCGCTCGCCCGCCGGCGCGCGGTGCGCTTCAGCCCGCGCGCCATGGCCCGCCGCTACCTCGACGTCTACGCCCTCGCGCTCGCCGCCCGCCCGCCGGCCCCCCGGCGGGTCTGCCCTCCTTCGTCGCCTTCACCCTGCGGGACACCATGCGAATAGCCCTCTTCTGCCACTCCTTGCTCTCCGACTGGGATCACGCGGACGCGCACTTCCTCCGCGGGATCGCGGCCGAGCTCGACGCGCGCGGCCATGACGTCCTCGCCTTCGAGCCCGAGGACGCCTGGAGCGCCCTGGGCCTCGTCGCCGCGTACGGCCCGGACGCGCTGCGCGAGGCCGCCGCCGTCTATCCGCGCCTCCGCCCGCGCCGTTACGCGCTCTCCACGCTGGACCTCGACGCCGCGCTCGCGGGGGTCGACGTCGTGCTCGTCCACGAGCGGAGCGACCCGGAGCTCGTGCGGCGGCTCGGCGAGCACCGCGCGCGCGCGGATCGTTATCGCCTCTTCTTCCACGACACGCACCACGGGCTCATCACCGATCCGGCCGCGATCGTGCGGCGCGATCTCTCGGGGTACGACTGCGTGCTCGGCTTTGGAAAGAGCGTTTGCGATCTCTACCTGAGCCGCGGCGTCGCGCGGCGCGCGGTGGTGTGGCACGAGGCCGCGGACGCGCGCCTGTTCCGGCCGCTGCCCGAGGTCGAGAAGGAGCGTGATCTCGTGTGGATCGGCAACTGGGGGGACGGCGAGCGCACGGCGGAGCTCCACGAGTTCCTCGTCGAGCCCGTGAGGGCGCTCGGGCTCCGCGCGCGGGTCCACGGCGTGCGTTACCCCGATCGCGCGCTCTCGGCGCTCGCGGACGCCGGCATCGAGTACGCCGGCTGGCTCCCCAACCACCGCGTCCCGGACGCCTACGCGCGCGCCCGGATCACGGTGCACGTCCCGCGGCGGCCGTACGCCGCGTGGCTCCCCGGCATCCCCACGATCCGGCCGTTCGAGGCGCTCGCGTGCGGGATCCCGCTCGTGAGCGCGCCGTGGACCGACGTCGAGCGCCTCTTCTCGCCTGGCCGGGACTACCTCGTCGCGCGCACGGGCGCGGAGATGACGGAGCACCTCCGCGCGCTGCTTGCGGACCCGGAGTTCGCGCGCGGCGTCGCCGAGCACGGGCGCCGGACGGTGCTCGCGCGCCACACGTGCGCGCACCGCGTGGACACGCTCCTCGACCTGATCGACGAGCTGCTCTTGCGGCCGTGCTACCGGCTCGGCGAGGCGGCGGAGGACGACGTGGAGCGGAGCGGCCCTGCGTCCGGCGTTCGCCGCCGCGACCCGGGCCGCTACCGGAGCCCGCTCGCGTGAGGTGCTGCGCGGCGCGGGGGGGTCTCGGCGGTTCACGAGGCGCGGTGTTGCGACGACGGAGGTGTTCCGATGGGTGACGCGAACGGGAGGACGGTGGGGAGCGGAATGCGCGTCCTGGTGGCGGGGGGCGCCGGCTTCATCGGCTCGCACCTGTGCGAGCGGCTCCTCGCGGACGGCCACGAGGTCATTGCGCTCGACGATTTCTCGACGGGCTCGCCGGCCAACGTGGCTCACTTGATGCGCAGCAGCCGGTTCTGGCTGGTCGAGCACGACGTGGCCCTGCCGTTCGATTACGAGGTCGACAGGGTCTACCACCTGGCGTCGCCGGCGAGCCCTGCGCGCTGGCGGGGCGATCCGGTGCGCTCCACGATCACGAACGTGATGGGCACGCTGCACGCGCTCCTGTGCGCCGAGCGGCACGGCGCGCGGCTCTTGCTGGCGTCGTCGAGCGACGTGTATGGCGATCCCGACGTCGACCCGCAGCCGGAGAGCTACCTCGGGCGGGTGGACCCGGTCGGGGTGCGCGCCTGTTACGACGAGGGCAAGCGCTGCGCAGAGTCGCTGGTGATGGCCTTTCACCGCCAGGGGCGGGCGTCGGTTCGGATCGCGCGGATCTTCAACACGTACGGGCCGCGGATGGCGATCGACGACGGGCGCGTGGTGAGCAATTTCATCGCCCAGGCGCTCCGGGGAGAGGAGCTGACGGTCTACGGGAATGGGTCGCAGGCGCGGAGCTTCTGTCACGTCGACGACCTGGTGGAGGGGTGTTTGCGGCTGATGGAGCACCCGTCGGAGGTGGGGCCCGTCAACCTGGGGAATCCGGTGGAGGTGACGGTGCTCGAGCTGGCGCAGGAGATCGCGCGGCTCACGGGGAGCGCGAGCCGGATCGCGTACCGCCCGCTGCCGGAGGGCGATCCGATGCGGCGGCGCCCGGCGATCGATCTGGCGCGGCGGGCGCTGGGGTTCGAGCCGCGGGTGCCGCTCCGGAAGGGGCTCTATGCGACGATCCAGAGCTTCCGGCGCGCGCTGGCGGGGCTCGACGAATGCGCGCGGCGAGGGGAGCCGGCGATGGCGAGCTGACGGATTGCCGCCCTGCGATCGCGCTGTCGGGGGCGGAGCGGGCGCCTCGAAGCGCACGATTGCCACGTGTGCTCCTCGGCCACGTCGCTTGCGATGCGGCGTGTTGCGCTGATAGCCTCGCTCGTCGTGAGCGGTTGGGCCGAAGCTCGGGAGGGGTGGAGCCGCGACGTCCGCGTCGTGCGCCGGCGCGCTCGCGTGGCGATTGCCGGGCTGATCGCGATGGGGGCGGTGGCGGCGTTCACGGCGCTGACCGGCGCCTGGCACATTGTGTTGCTCGGCTCGACGGACGTCTCGGCATCGACGTGGCGGCTTGCCAACACGCTCCGTGAGGTCGGGGGGTTGCTCGAGCTGGGGCTCGGGCTCGTTGCTGGCGTTGTGTTCCTGCGCTGGCTCGCCCGGGCGGTCGCGCTGGCGGGTGAGCTCGATCCCGTGCGGGGGTTTTCCTGGACGCCGTCCGAGGCGGTCCTGGGATTCTTCATTCCCGTCGTGAACCTGGTGCAGCCGTACAGGGTGTTGCGCGATCTCCATGACGGCTTTGCCCCGGAGGGCGTGCCCGAGCCTGCGCCGCGCCCTCTCCTCGACGGCGGGGGTGGTTACCGGCGCGTCGAGATGGCGCACGCCCCGCGGGCGGGCGCGGTGCACCATGCCGCGCTCGGCGCGTGGTGGGGGTGTTATGTCGCGAGCCGCGGCCTCGGGTGGCTGGCCTCTACCATGCCGGATCTGACCGTGGCGGAGTTCATCCGGTCCCGGGTTGCGTTCATTGCGTCCGACGCGGCGTCGATCGCTGCTGCGTGGCTCGCGGTGCGGATGATCCGGGCGATCGACAGCCGGGTCGCGGAGCGCCATCGACGGCTGGCGTACGCTTCCGAAGAGGAGCTCGACCAGCTCCTCGTGGAGCGTGATCTCCAGCTGCGGCGGGACATGGCGAAGATCGCCGACTTCGACGATCCCGAGTAGGGCCCGCGCCTCCTGGCCGAGATCTCTCTCGGCGTGCTGGCCGTCGGCGACCATCTATCCATTCGATTTGCTCGTTCGAGAGAGCACGACGCGCCCACGCGGCGACGTGACCGCCCGCTGGCGCGGTAGGTCAACGCTTTCGTCGCGCTCGGCCAATGTGAGGGCGCGCTCGCGTCTTTATAAAAGCCTCATGAACGACGGAGCTCCCGTCCGAAGGAGGCAGGACATGACACGTGAGTTGCATCGACGAGCGTTCGTGCGTGGGATCATCGCGGCGGCGTCGGCGGCGTGGCTCGGGCTCTCGCTCGGCTGCGGCGCCGACACCCCGGTGGACGCCGGCGACGCGAGCCCGGAAGCCCAGCGGATCGTCCGCAGGAGCGCGTCGGCGATGACCGGCGAAGAGATCGACAGGTTCAAGCGAGCCTACGAGTACGCCGTCGCGAACGGCTTCTTCGACGTCTTCAACGACGAGCACTACGATCACCACCGGCATCGCCACCACGGCGCCGACCTCCAGGCCACCTCGCCGATGACCGTCCTGGTCATGGACGAAACGTCGGGACACCGGCTCCTGCCCTGGCACCGCGCCTTCCTCCTCGAGGCGGAGCAGATGCTCCGCGCTGCCCTCCGCCAGCGAGACCAGGAAGAGGGCGTCGACCCGAGCGAAGCCGATCTCCTGTTCATTCCGTACTGGGACGCGGCGCACGATCAGGACCTGCCGCACTGGGTCCACGGCTTCGAGCCCAAGGGCGGGACGGCCGTCGTGCCGCCCGGCCTGCCCAAGGGGCACGCCGGGTACGGCAAGGCGGTGGGCGAGCGCTACGACATCGTCTTCGGGCGCTGGCCGGGCAAGAACCTGGTCTTCGATACGCTGCAGGCGCCCGATCACGTCGGGCGCATCCTTGCCGAACGCACGTTCGCCGATTTCTACGATGCGCTCGACGTCACCCCCGAGCTCCGCATCGAGAACTATCCAAAGGCGCTGTCGGCGCTGGAGGTGCTGGAGGCGAAGCTGCCGGACAGCGCGGCCGTACAGACGCTCGTCGATGCCTTCGGCGGATCTCCGAGCAGCTCGCAGCAGGGCGCGGAGACGACCAACGCCCTCTTCGAGATCGGCTGGATCGGAGCCGTCGAGGCGCAGAAGGCGGCGCCCGACACCGAGCTCGTCGGCGCCGTCAAGGATGTCTATGGCCTCTTCAACTTCATGCCCCACGTCCGGATGCACCTGTGGGCGGGCGGGCTCGATCCTGCGAACGCGGACGTGCGCGGCACCGTGACGTATTTCAACGAGCTGACGGTCGATCCCGTGTTCTGGATGCTCCACGGCGAGCTCGATCGTTATTGGTACACATGGGAGAAGACGCACGCGGACGCGCCGCCGCTCCAGGGCGACGACCGGAGCTTCAACCCGCTCACCGCGAGCGAGGGCGCCTGGTACGGCGGCGGAACGACGTACACGCTCGACGATCTCACCGCGCACGACGCGCTGCCGTACGTTTACGATGTGCTGTTCGACGGGTGACGCGTCGCCGCGCGGGGGAGCTCTCGCGGCGGGCGCCCCGCGCCGCGGCGGTAGGCGGCCGGCGTCACGCCGGTCCAGCGCTTGAAGGCGCGGTGGAACGTGCTCACCTCGGAGAACCCGAGCAGGAACGCGATCTCCGAGATCGCGTCGCGCGACTCGCTCAGGTAGCGCGCGGCGAGATCGGCGCGCAGCCGATCGAGCACGGACGAGAGCGATGTGCCCTCCTCCTTGAGCCGCCGCTGGAGGCTGCGCGGGCTCATGCGCAGTCGCGCCGCGATCGCCGGCAGCGCCGGCTCGCCGTGGGCGAGCTCGGCCGCGATCGCGGCGCGCGCGCGCGCGAGGAAGCTCGCCTCGGCCGGCAGCGCGGCGGCGAGCGAGGCGAGGTGCTGGTCGAGCACCTCGCAGAGCAGGGGCTCGGCGTGCGCCTGGGGCCTCGCGAGGAAAGCGCGCTCGATCACCAGCTCGTCGTGGGCCTCCCCGAAGCGCAGGCCGGCGCCGAAGAGGCGGCGGTGCTCGTCGACGCGCGCGGGCGCGGCGTGGCGAAACCGCGCCGCGCGCGGGGTGAACGCCGGGTCCGCGCCCCGCCTCGCGAGGACGACGAGGTTGCCAAGGAAGAACTCGACGGCGTGGCGTGAGGGCGCCGGGCTGCTCCGGGGCGGCTCGTGGCGGAGGCGGGCGACATCGCCGTCGATCTGGATCTCGAGGGAGGGGCCGATGGCCACGACGCGGAGGTAGCGAGCCACGCGCGCGTAGGCTTCCCCGAGGGTGGCGCTGCTCCGCACCGCGAACCCGAGCGCTCCGAGGCTGCCCACCGGCAGCCTCTGCGCGAGGCGCAGGCCGAAGCCGTCGTCGCGGACGAGCCGGGCGGCTTCGCTCCAGAGCCGGGCCTCGATTGCCCGCGGAAAGCGCATGTCCGGATCGGCGAGGTCCCCCGGATCGACCCCGGCGGCGGCGAGCAGCTCCGCGGGCGCCACGCCGTCGGCCGCCGCGCCCGCGACGACGGCCTGGAAGACCTTCACGGAGATGTCGCTCATGGCTCTCCGCGGAGCTGGGTGGCATCGAGTTGCGTTCTCGAACGATACCTCGACACGGCAGCCTCCACGCCTGATCTCGAGCTGCTCAGAACGGGGATCCCGAGGTGGCGGACCAGCTCGGCCGCGGGGGCCATCGACGCCTGGGCCAGAAGCACGAGATCGCCCGGGAGCGCCGTCGCCTCGATCGTCCTGGCGATCTCGCCGGCATAGCCAGGAGAGTCACCCCTCTCGAAGAGCCGCCATGCTCGCCCGCACAGGACCTCGACGACATCGATCGAGCGACCCGCGTCGGAGGCTATCTGACGCAGCAGCGCCCCGGTGGGCTGAAAGGTGCTCTGGAGCGCGGCCACGACGAGGATCCGGCGGCCGCTCGCGACGGCTTGCTCGGCCATCGGGCGATCGATCCGCATCACGAGACAGTCCGAGACGGCGACCGCCTCCGCGACGCCGCCGAGGGTCGAGCAGGTGCACACGATGACCCTCGCGCCCTCGTTCGCGAGCGCCTGAACGACCGTGGCAGTGGCCGAGCGGATGCCGTCCGTGATCCCACCGGCCGCAAGCGCATCCGCAAGGAGGCTCTCCTGAACCTCATGCCGGACCGGAATCGCGTGGTCTACGTCCTGGACAAGACGGCTGAACGTCTTGACGTGGACGTGGGCTGTATGAAGAAATGCGAGCATGTTTCTCGGTGTCCGGAAGGTCCAGGGCTCGCTTGCCCGAGGGACCCGTGTTCGTGGATGAGCAGCCAGTACATCCCGCTGCTGGAACGTCACGCCGTCCGGCGTTGGCGGCCCGCTATCCGTTGGCATCGACGAGCTCGCTCCAGAACCGGATCCTGCGCGCTCCTCCGCTGACGGCGTCGACGCGAGGCGGTCGGCGAAACTCGCGGCGCAGGTAGGTCGCGAGATCGTCGCCGTAGTAAATGATGTCGGTCTGGTAGACCGAGAAGACGGGGTTTCCGGCGAGCGCCGGCTCCGCTGGAATGTAGCGGTGGCCCGCGACTGGAATCAGGCGGGGCGCCTCTGCGACCGCGGTCCTAGCGATCTGTAACGCTTCTGGTAGCTCTGAAGGACGAGCGCCCCACGCATCCAACCAGAACACGTTGTGCTCGATGTCGAACGCGATGCCTTCGAAGGGCCAGTCGAGCCGCCGACGAACCTCCGTCGAGTCTGGCTCCCGCCAGTCGGGAAAGCGCTCGCCCACCGGGAGCCCTTCCGAGAGAAAGGAGCACAGATCAGGCGGAAACCTGGCGCCGATGACGGACTCGGCTCGGTCGATCTCGGGTTCCGTCAGACCGGGGGCAATCGTGACACCCGCGTCGATCAAGATCTGGTGCTCCGCTCGCCAATCCATCCGGCTCTCCCGTTCGCTCGATGATCCAGTTCATCCATGGCGCGTGCGCAGGCCTGGTTCGCTTGGCATAGCACGCGTCGGCTGCGTTGCCTTGCTCGGCGGCGTGTGTCGTCATGGGTCGATGAGCAGCCGCCTGGCAATCCTCTCGTCAACGGCGTAGGGCCTCTCACGCGGCAGCGACTTCGCCGCGCTGTCCGCGTGGCCGGCCTGAATCTGCTGGTACATCTTCCGGACCAGGGGAGTTCGATCCTCGATGGCGACGACCCAGCGCTCTGCGTACTCGCGAATGAGATCGCGGCCGACGCCGACCTGGATGCTGTAGCAAGGCAGCGGGCCGCCTCGCAGGTTCCGCTCGGTATCCCATTGAATGTGGACCTTGGCTTCGGCAAACGCCTTGCTCCACTCGTCCGGCGAGCGAAACACCGTCGCTTCCGGCGAGGTGAGGACGGCGAGGGAGAGCGCCTGCTCCCAGCCTGTCCGCCGGATGCGGACGGCGAGGATCCGCTCCTGCCCGGCCTTGCGCCCCCAGTTGCTGCGGTGCATGAGCCAGAGAAACGACGGCTTGATCCATGTCATGCGACCGAACGAGAACGGGGCGACGAAGCGCTGGGCAGCGAGCACCGGCTCGGCGATGGCCGGCGCGTAGGCCTGGTACATGACGATGGTTTCCGCGTCGTAGTCCGCTCGGATCTCGTGAAGCTTCGGCATGCGGTCCACTCTTCGCGATCGGTAGGATCTGACGGGAGGCTACCCCCGAAGACGGCGCTCAGGCGAAGGACTTGATGAGCGTCGCCTGCGAGTAGATGGCCACGAGGCCCGCGCGCTCCAGGTTACGCTGCGAGGTGCTCCCTGCCTCGGCCACCGAGTAGGCGAGGTCGCACCCCGCGTCGCGGGCGTACGGGAGGCGGGCGTCGATGAGGGCGCGCTGCACGCCCCGGCCGCGGTGGGCCGCGAGCGTGCCGCCCGCGAACAGGAGGGCGACTCGCTCGTGCACGTAGACCGCGCCGACGCCGGCGACGGCGCCGGCGGCTGACGATGCCAGGAAGTACGCCGCCCCCGGCACGTGGAAGCCCGCCTCGAAGATGTCGGCCCGATCGGACGGAGGCTCACCCGGTGCGGCGAAGGCGGAGAGCGAGGCCGCGACCCACGCCGAGGCCTCCTCGCGCTCGGCGCGCCGCACGACCACGCCGCCGTGCGCGGCCGGCTCAGGCGCGTGGACGTCGACGGCGGGGGCGAGGTGGCGCACGAGCACGGTGTCGAGCGAGTCCAGGCGGAAGCCGCGCTCCCCGAGCCGCGCGAGCAGCGAAGGGTGGGCAAAGGGAGAGACCAGGATGCGCGCCGCGGTGCCTCGCGAGGCGAAGAAGTCCTCGAGGGCCTCGACGTCGCGCGCCTCGACCGGGCCGCTCAACCCGAGGCCGACCGCGCGCGAGAGCCGGGCGTGCGGGGCGACGAACGCGGCGCGACCGCCGGCGATGGAGGCGACGGCGGCGCGCCGGGCCGGGACCCGCGCGGCGACCTCGCGCGCAAGCGCCTCGATTTTCGCGGCCTCGGTGGCCTCGAGCCGGGCGGACAGGGCCTGATCGACGAAGACGGGTCGGGGCGTCATGCGGGAAGGATAGCGCCGGAGACGGCGGCGCGGACGCTCACTGCGGCCCGGCGGTTCGGCGGCATCGTGCTGGTTCGCCCGAACAGGACCTCGACGACCTCGATCGAGCGCTCCGCGTCAGAGGTGTACGTTCAGCGCTCTGGATGCGTGCGCTGTGCCCAGTTGACCGCATAGGCCTGGGCATCCTCCACGTCCAAAGGCACAGCAGTCCAGGCGCCGACTGCATCGCCAACCTCGAACGCTAGCTGGTCTTCAGCGTTCTCCCGGCATTCGTGCCATGTGTCGCCAGCGAAGACGCCGTCCCGTGTGAAGCGGTAGAGGAGCGCTGGTCCGTCGTCGAGGACCTCCATCAAGACGACTTCAGCCGGTGGCATGAGGTGGCCTGCGCCTCCGAGCGTGCCCATGGCGTGGCAAGTGCCAGGCTCACCCCGCAGGGGACCAACGTGCGCTACAAGGCGAAGCTTGGACATAGAGCGAACCTCTCGGAGGCGCGGAACATCCTAGAACACCCACGACGCTCCAGCTACCCACGTTCTGGATTCCTCCCTGACGGTTCGGTCGTGTGAGGCGGTACTCGGGTTGTTGTCGTAGGTCAGATCGAGTGTCGCCGGGGAGGACGGGTGTCAACCCCGGCTGGTCCCGCCCGCATGCTCTCCGCGGCTGGATCACCGCCGGGCTTTCGCGTCACGGATGAGCTGTTCACCGCTTTCGGCCTTCTGCTTCTGCGAGGGAGCGCGGTCGCTGGCGGCGACCCGTGACGACGTCGTCGATCAGCTTCAGCAGGTCACGCGTGATGGCGTCGGTGGGATCGAGCGACAGTGCGGAGGTCGCTTTGGCGAGCGCGCCCTCGACGTCTCCTGTCAGCAGGAGGATCAGGGCGAGGTTGCAGTGCAGTCCGGCATCATCGGGCCGGAGCTCGATCGCGCGTCGGGCGACCGGCAGGGCGTCGTGCGCGCGATCGAGCTCCAGGTAGACGGCGCCGAGCTCGCGACATCCGTCCGGCTGCTCGGGATCGATCGCGTGCGCGCGCTGAAAGGCGGCAAGCGTGGCGTCCATATCGCCCAGTCGCATCTCGACCTTCCCGAGAAACCAGAGCGTCGGAAACGTGCTTTTTCGCTCGACCGCCTGCCGGAGCAGCGCCCGGGCTCGCTCCAGAGCGTCTCGATCCGCCGTTGTCAGGGGTTTTGATGGCGGTTCGAGCACGAGGCATCGACTCATCTCGGCAGCCCGGGAGAAGAGCGCCTTTCCGTCGCGGAGATCGGTCGCGAGCGTCTCCGCTTCGGTGCGGACCGACGCTGGAAGCGCCGCGTCGCACAGGAGCCCGTCCAGCACCTCGAACGCGTCGCGCTCCTTGCCGTTGAGAGCGAGGGTCCGCGCCAGAGGAACGCGCACTCCTGCGAGCTTGCGGTCGGGGTCGGCAAGCACCGCGCGCCGAAACCAGGTTTCGGCCTCAGACCGATGGCGTTCCTTTGCTTCCGGACCTGTAGCCGCCTCGGCGCGCGCGGACGAGAGTTGACCCAGCTCTGCGTAGCCTGGCGCGCAGCCTGGCCATGAGCCGATGATTCGCCGGAGCCAGAACTCCGCGTCGTCGAACTGCCCGTTCGACGCGTGGGCTGCCGCCTCTCGCCCATACTGGACTGACTCTTCGGCGCTGAGGAACCGCGGCATCGCCGACCACCCGCACCCTCGGCACATCCACCCATCGATAGCCAGCGGGTACTTTCGCCAGATCTCGGCCTGAGCACCACGACCCGCGGTCGTGAACACCACCTGACGGAGCGGCCTGTCGCACCGCTCGCATGCCGCTATCTCCCTGCGGCCTGGCTCTCTCGGCTCCTGCGGAAACGCCTTCGCACGATGGAGATTTCGCAGGATAACTCGGTCCTCCTCGAACGCGACGTCTCCCGTGCTCGTGTAAATGCCGAAAGCGGCAAGAACGCGACTCCAGAGTGAGATCAATGAGGGCATAAAGGAGTGTCTCGACGACAGGGCTCGACGGGGACGAAGGAGAGGACGTGGTGGACCTGTTACCTCTGCCCGTGCGGCACGGCAAGATCGCATCCGTGCTCGTCGGCCGAGCGTCGCGATCGAGCGTGGCGCATGGCCTATCTCCGGCTTCCCGCGTGTCTTCTACTTCGTTCGGGTCAGTTTCATCGGCTTGTTCGGCGGTGTCAGGTGAATACACCGGTGGTGACTTTTGCTCGGAGGCCATGGCCAACCCGTCGCTCCAAGGTCGCCGCGTGCAGAGACCCGCGACTGATCGACGCGCGAGGGCAGCCTGCTCGACGCTCGGGCCTGGGCACGCACCGATCGATCAGCCGCGCCGCGCCGCCGCGCCGTCGACCACCGCCGGCACGGACTCCCGCATCACCTCGATGAAGCGACGCAGCCGGGCCGGATAGAAGCGGGCATGAGGATACACCAGGTGGACCGGCAGCGGATCCGCCTGCCACGACGGCGCGAGGTGCAGCAGCCGCCGCTGCGCCAGGTCGTCAGTCAACAGCCAGGACGAGGCCACGCAGACGCCCAGCCCCATCAGCGCGGCGCTGCGCAGGGCATACAGGCTGTCGGTGCTCATGCGCGGGCGGATCGCGAGCTCGACCCGCTCGCCGCCCGACGCGTGGGTCAGCGTGATCGTGTCGCGGTAGTAGGTGCGCAAGGCCAGCCAGGGCATGTCGGCCAGGTCCGATGGATGAGCCGGCCGCGCGGCCCGGCCCAGCACCGAGGGCGCGGCGGCCACGATGCGCGGCACCTCGGTCAGGCGGATCGCCACCACGGCCGGATCGGCGACCGCGCCGACCAGGATCGCGCAGTCGATGCCGTCGGCGATGAAGTTCGGCTGCCTGTCGTGCAGCAGCCACTCGACCGAGACGCGCGGGTAGCGGCGCAGGTAGTCGGCCAGCGGCTTGACCAGCTGGTGCTGGCCGAACGCGTGCGGCACGACCACGCGGAGCGTCCCGTCGGGCTGGTCGCGGTCGCCTCGCATGTCCGACGCGAACGCCTCCAGGCTGGCCAGCAGCGCCTTGGCGCGCTCGAAGCACCGTTCGCCGTCCTCGGTCAGCTTCATCGTGTGCGTGGAGCGCTGCAGCAGCGGCAGGCCCAGCGAGCGCTCCAGCGCCTGCAAGCGCCGGCTCACGGTGGGCTGCGTCGTCCCCAGCAGGGTGGCCGCCGCCGACAGGCTGCCGGCCTCGACGATCTTCACGAAGGTCTGCAGCAAGCCGATGTCGTCCAGCGACGAGGGCGAAGGAGGTGCCGGCCTGGTCATACGCCGAAGGTATAACCATCGTGCGCTCCATGCCACTACAGCGCTGGAGCGATGCTTCCCAACCTCGGTGTACCATGCACGCCATTCCGTTGACGCATACACCCCCCGCCACCCAGCCGCTGCCCGCCGCGTCCGCGCCGCCCCTGCCCGCCGCCCTGGTGCTGCTGCTGGCCACCGGCGCGGGCCTGGCCGTCGCCTCGATCTACTACAGCCAGCCCATGCTCGGCGTGCTGGGGGCCGAGATCGGCGCCTCCGACCGCGCGCTCGGCCTCGTGCCCACGCTCACGCAGCTGGGCTATGCGCTGGGCATCCTGCTGCTCGCGCCGCTCGGCGACCGCTACGACCGGCGGCGCATCATCCTGGCCAAGGCTGCCCTGCTGGCGGCCGCGCTGCTGCTCGGCGGCGCCGCGCACGCGATCGGCACGCTGCTGGTTGCCAGCCTGGTCACCGGCCTGGCCGCGACCCTGGCGCAGGACATCGTGCCCGCCGCCGCGACGCTGGCCCCGGAGGCGCATCGGGGCAAGGTGGTCGGCACCGTGATGACCGGCCTCTTGCTGGGCATCCTGCTGTCCCGCGTGATCAGCGGCTTCGTGGCGGAGAATTTCGGCTGGCGCGCGGTGTTCGTCGCCGCCGCGGCCAGCATCGCCCTGCTCGGCGCGGCGATGTGGCGCAGCCTGCCGCGCTTCGAGCCGACCACGCAGCTGAGCTACGCCGCGCTGCTCGGCTCCCTGGCCGAGCTGTGGAAGCGCCACGGCGCCCTGCGCCGCGCGACGCTGGCCCAGGGGCTGCTGTCGGTGGGGTTCAGCGCGTTCTGGTCCACGCTCGCCGTGATGTTGCACGGCGCGCCGTTCCACCTCGGCAGCGCGGTGGCGGGCGCCTTCGGCCTGGCCGGGGCGGCCGGCGCGGTGGCGGCGCCCCTGGCCGGCCGCATCGCCGACCGCAGCGGGCCCGAACGGGTGACGCGCATGGGCGCCGCCCTTTCGTTCGTGGCCTTCGCCGCCATGGCGCTGTCACCCATGCTGTCGGCGCATGGACGGCTGTGGCTGCTCGGCGCCAGCGCCGTCGCCTTCGACCTCGGCATCCAGGCCGCGCTGGTGGCGCATCAGACCATCGTTTATGGCATCGAGCCCGGCGCGCGCAGCCGTGTCAATGCCGTGCTCGTCGTCGGCATGTTCGTCGGTATGGCCTCCGGCGCCGCGCTGGGCAGCGTGCTCTTCGCCCGGTGGGGCTGGCTGGCGGTGACGGCCCTCGCCTCGTCGGCGGCGGCCAGCGCGCTCCTCGTCCGACTCTGGCCCGCGACGCGCCCGTCTCCGAGCGCGTGACGGCTCACGACAGTCGACGTGCTCCTCTCCTTCAGCCCTGCTTCTGCCAGCGTGATCCGCGCGACGTCCCCTTCTGTACCTCGACAATGGCGAGCGCCACGTGGTGATCGCTCAGCGCGCCGCCGACGAACGCGTGATAGTGGCTGTGGCTCGCGAGCTCAGGGTGGGCCGCGAGCATCCGGTCGTCCTCCGAAATGTCATTGGTAGAGAAGTGTTGGCCGGCGCTTGCCACGACCTGCCTCAGAACGCTCACCTGAATCGACTTTCGGCTCATCGCTGCCTCCAGATCCTGATCGTCGCGATCGCGCCGGTGCGCGCCTTCACTGCGCCGGCGTCGGTCGAGAGCTCGAACCGCGAGGGTCACGTGGTTGATGTCCCCGATCGCCATGGCTCCGGCAGCATAGGCGACAACGGGCCCGTGCGGGAGTGCTCGATCTCTCGGAGCACCCGGTCGACGGACAGGTGCGGGGAGGGCGAGCGCCGAGCCCCGGCGCGGCCTCGCCCCTTCACGGCGCGTCGCGCCGCCGGCAGACGCCCGGACGCAATGAGCTTCATGCTTTTTTACATTACTTCACACGATAGTTTTCGAAATTAAACAACGAGAGTTCTCCTCGCACGTGGAGCCATGTCGCCGAGGGTGGGTGGTGCGCCAGGCGCATGAGGATCCGTGCTGAAGTCCGGAAGAACCCTACTGGCGCAGGCGTCGAAAAGCGACTATGCAATGCGCCGTCATCGGCCGTCCGGCGATGGGAGAAATGATTTCGTACTGCTGAGCTTGACAAGGCTCCTTTGTTTGCCAATAGCGTTCGTCACACCGAGAGCGACCGCCCGCCGCGCCGGTACGAGCGCGCGGCGTGCGTCGTCAGGTGTGTGCCCCGGCATCACCGCCGAATCACGGCATCGCGCATGCGCATCGGGTCATCCCCAGCGCTTGCCAGGCCATGAATCCGGACGCTAGATCGGTTCGAGTGTCAGCAGATCTGCGTGGCGCACGGGGTGGTTCGTCGCCCTGCCGAACGAGGCGCGACGATAGGACGCTTCATCACCAACTTGGGTAAGATCTATGCACAACTTCAGCTTCCAGAGCAGATGGGACATGTGGGCGGCCGCAGCAGCGCTGGCGCTGCTGCCGGCATGCAGCGACGGCTCGGCGGAGCCGGTCGGCACATCGCAGGCCGCGCTGCAGGGCGCGAACGGGATCAGCGCGGATCGCGTGATGGATTCGCAGTGGGCTCAGGGGTACTGCGCGCACATCGTCGTGAGCAACCAGCACCCGAGCGCCACGACGGGGACGTGGAGCGTCGCGCTCGACGTCGGCCCGGGCGCCATCTTCTCGTCCTGGGATGGCACGTTCAGCGGGAGCACGGGTCAGATCACGGTCACGCCTCAAGGCAGCAATGCGGCGATCCCCCCGTCGGAGAGCCGCCAGTTCGGGTTCTGCGCCAGCATCCCGAGCCAGGGAATCGAGCCGGTCGTGCTGTCGGTCAGCAGCGACCTGCCGCCGATGGGCAGCGGCGTGGCGATCGCGGAGTACAAGCTCCCGGCCGCGATCGACGCGATGGTCAGCCCTGACTACGCGACCGAGCTCTGGGCGTCCTTCTACCGCCCGGCGAGCCTCGAGGCCGGCAGGCAGTATCCGCTGCTCGTGTTCATGCACGGGAACCACCCGACGTGTGGCACGGGCGTGAATCCTCGTACGGACAACAACAACCAGTATGCCACGACGGGGACGTGCCCGGCGAACTATGTCGTCGTCCCCAACCATCGCGGCTACGACTACATGGCCGAGGACCTCGCCGCGCGCGGCTATTTCGTGGTGTCCATCAACACGAACCGGGGTATCCATGCCGCGTCGGGCTCGCCCAGCGACGAGTTCGTCATCGGGCCACGCGGACGCCTGCTGCTCCGCCACCTGGAGCGGCTGAGCCGCTGGGACAGCGGCGCCGAGCCGACGCCCCCGGAGCTCGGCGTGGATCTGCTCGATCGCATCGATTTCGATCAGGTGGGCCTGCTGGGGCACTCGCGCGGCGGCGAGGCCGTGCGGTTCGCCTACAACGAGTACCGCCGGAGCGGCAGCCCCTGGCCTGCGCTGATAGAGAGCCCGGTGGGCATCCGCGGGATCTTCGAGATCGGTCCGACCGATCAGGGCCAGAACGGCCAGCACCTGAACGCTGACCAGACGGCCTGGAACGTGATCCTGCCGGCCTGCGACTGGGACCTGAGCGATCTGCCCGGGATGCGCCCGTTCGATCGCATGATGAGCATCGCCGAGCCGGAGCCCCTCTCCAAGTCCTTCTATCATGTGTGGGGCGCCAATCACAATTACTACAACAGCGAGTGGCAGATCGCGGACGGGAACAGCGGCGGGATCCAGGGCTGCATCGACCATGAGGAGCTCTTCGATCCGCTGGAGTACGGCTCGCCGGCGCAGCGCGAGACGGGTCGCCTGGCGGCCGTTCAGTTCTTCACCGCCAATGTGGGCGCGGAGCGCGACGAGGCCGCGAACGCCCTGTTCGACCCCGCCTTCCCCTTTCCGGACGTCCCGTACCGCGTCCGCCGCGGCTACCATCCGGGCGGAGACGCCGCCGACAGCCTGCTGCTCGAGGATTTCATCAATCCGACGGGCACGAGCTCCTACGGCCTGCCGAACACCACCGGCGGCACCCTCTCGGTGGAGCACACGGCCCTGAGCGGGCACGACCCTTCGCTCTCGGGCGCCTGGATCCACGACGTGGCCGCGGGCAGCGCGACGTTCTTCCAGTCGAACTGGTCCGCCGCCGGCACGGGCTTCGATCTCACGGGGTACGACACCCTCGATCTTCGCGCCGACCGCGGCTGGGGCTCCGACCCGACCGAGGCGTCGTTCCTTGTGGAGCTCGTGAACGCCGACGATACCCGGTCGAGCGCCGTCGCCATCGATGAATTCCTGGAGCTCGGTCCACCGCCGCGCGCCGGCACCACGCTGCCGACCGCGCGCATTCCGCTGTCCTCGTTCAGCGGCGCCACGCTCGCGTCGGTGCGCGGGGTTCGTCTGACCTTCACCACCCCGCTCAACGGAAACAGCCTGTACCTGGCGAACATCCGCGCCACCCGTGCCACCACCGAGGCCCTGGCGGCTTCGGGGCAGCTCGCCTCCGTCGCGTCGAGCGCGGCGCCGCCCAGCGCCCGTGAGCGCGCCGCCGGCGCGACCCTCCCCGAGCAGCGGCGGATCACGGCGGGCAATGCCATCCAGAGCGTGAGGCGCAGCGGGGCCGACGCCGTCGAGCTCACGCTCACCAGCGCCGAGTTCTTCGACCTCCGCGCCACCAACCTGGTGCTCACCGTCGGCGCCGAGCGAAGCACCGCGGCTCGCCATCCGAACGGCGATCTCCACACCGTTCAATTCCTGCTCCCGCGCGCCGCCTTCGACCGCCTCGGCGCGCAGGAGCCGGTGAGGGTCGACTACGGTCCAGGCTCCTCCGTGGCCTGGGACTTCGGGCACCTCGACAAGACAGCGCTCGCTCCCTGAGCCGACGACGGCGCGCCCTGGCCCGCATCGAGGACCAGCCGGGGCGCGCCGCCGCCACTTCACACGCGCCGAGGCTCATTCCCACGTCGTCGCTCTCGTCGCCCATGCGGGCACTGGGCCATCGCAATATCGGGCAGCGACGGATAGAGTGCCGTCCTGAGCGGATGCCATCGTTGATGGCGCACAGCTCGTGCTCGCCGCTCGCCAAGCGCGGCGCGTTGCAGTGGACCGCGCCGGCCGATCCCGACGCGGTCCTGCGCTGGTCCTGGTAGCGGCGACATCATCAGGCGCTGGTGCGCAGCTGTCACTACCGGCGCCGTGGTGCTCGGCCGCCGTAAGTACAACTGTAGTACTACGCTGCCCTGGCGGTGCGAGGGGGATCCTTGCGGAGTGCGATCTCGACGTAGGGCAGGAAGGCCTCGATGGGCGTGTCCAGCCAGCGGCACAGGGTAGCCTCGCATAACGAATACGCCGCGAAGACGAGCTGATGAGCGCCGCCACGCCGGCCCGCGAGGGCTCGCGTGCGCACGCGCTGGCGCCAGCGGGCGAGCGCGCGGTCATCGCGGCCGGCAGGGGGGATGAGCGTGGCGCCCAGAGGGGCGAGGGTGCGTTGGACCTCCCAGAAGGTGATGCCGCGCTTGTGGCCGAGCCGCGCCGCGCGGTCCGGCGCGAGGTTGGACCACCAGCGGGTGGTGTGGGGGCCGCAGGGGAAGATGCCATTGCCGGAGCCCGAGACGATGATATTGCCGCCAGGCTTCACCACGCGGTACATCTCGGTGAGCAACACCCGGCGCAGATGGCGATCGGGGACGTATTGCATGACGGAGTTGCAGACGCAGATGTCGAAGCTGTCGTTCCGGAATGGGAGCCGGGAGGTGTCCGGTACGTAATGGAAGCGGACGCGGCCGTCCATGCGATGGGCGCGCCTGCGCCAGTCGCTGGCCTCGTGATTGAGGAGGTTCGGTTCGACGCCCGTGACGGCAGCGGCGCCGGCCCCGATCATCGCGAGCGAGAGCCCGCCCGTGCCGGAGCCGAAATCGAGCACCGACTTGCCTGCTATGCCGCAGCGCTCGACCAAGAACGGAATGATATTGCTCTGGTGGTGGTCAACGAGGCCCATCAGGAACGCAGCGTCCGCGCAGGTAGGCGGCGGGACGTCGCTGCTGTCGGCCTGCGCCTCGTCCGAGACGCCAGCGCCCCGGCGGACCAGAGCACAGAAGTTTTGCCATGCCTGATGGTTCAGGCCACCTGGCTCAGTCTGGAGATCCATTTCGTTCGACCTTTTCCTCGAGCGTTATGTTCCGTACTGGCGCGGTGACACGGCGTACGCCATCGGCATAAACTTCGCCGGTCGCCCGACCACGAGCGACGAAGATTACCTGGAGTTCCGGTCTGCGCCAGCACGGAGGCTCTTCACGTCGGGGAGTGAGGGCCAGCCCTGCCCCGAGGTAAGCTTGTGTTCAGGATCGTCCCCAGGAGGGGGGCGCGGGGCTATGTACGCCAAACACCGTATGCGGCCGGGCCGTAGGATGGGACAGTCGCTATGCGGATCGCGGCGGTTGGAGCGCGCTCGAAATCACCCGTCGCCGCGTGTCCCGATGGCTCGCCCGAAGAACCATTGCTGCGGCTCGTGGCCTTGATTCCTCCGTTGAAGTTTCCGCTCATGAGATAGCATGGCCTGGTCGCGCCTCGCCCGTCGTGCCGCTCTCTCGTGACGCCAGAGCCACGTCCCCTTCGAGCCCATCATCCTCCTGTCCGCCCTCTCGTCGGTCACGGAGCATATCGGACTCATCGCCACTCAACGTGGCGCGCTCGCCGCAGGGGTACCCGGTTCGCGTGCAGGTGGGCTCGTCGGAGCCGGGCAAGGAGCTGGCGGCGCGCACAGCGGAGGTGATCTTCACCGCCCAGCAGACCCTCGCGGACGCCCGGGCCTTCTATGCGGACGTGAAGGGACGCCTGGCCAAGTACGGGCGCAGCCCCGAGCACCTGAAGATCATGCCCGGCCTCTTCCCCGTCGTCGGGCGCACCCAGGCCGAGGCGCAGGCGAAGTTCGACGCTCTCCAGGACCTGGTCCATCCGACCGTGGGGCTCGCGCTGCTGTCGGGGATGATCGGGGGATTCGACCTCTCGAAGTACCCTGTCGACGGGCCGATACCGGAGCTCCCCGCCAGCAACGGCGGCAAGAGCCGTCAGGCCCTGCTCCTGGAACTCGCCCGGCGCGAGGACCTCACCATCCGCCAGCTCTATCTCCGGATCGCCGGGGCACGCGGGCACAAGCAGCTCGTGGGCACCCCGGAGACGATCGCCGACCTGACGGAAGAGTGGCTGTTGAACGACGCCGCCGACGGCTTCAACGTGATGCCGCCCACCTGCCCGGCGGGCTCACCGACTTCATCACCCTGGTGGTCCCCGAGCGCCGCCAGGGTCATGCGGCTGTCAGCCTCCATTCGAGTACTCGGGGAGCTCGATCTTGTCGGCCGCGGAGGAGCCGAACCACCCCTCGCGGCGTTGCAACAGGGGAGTGGAAGCGAGCCAGAGGACCCGGTGGAGGAGCGAAATCCCGAGCCTCGACTTCGGGTGCGCGATCCAGGGGACGCCTGGCGGGAGCTTCTGGGCCAGGTCGATATAGGGGCGCATGAGCTTCTCATAGGCCACGAAGGCGTCTCGATGGCTGGCGTGCCGCGACAGCTCTCCCGCGAGCACGTAAGCGCCGACGAGAGAGAGGCTCGCGCCCATCCCGCTGACCGGCGACGGGCAATACGCAGCGTCACCCACGAGCGCGGCGCGACCGTGTGACCAGCGTGGCGCCATGACCTGGCTGACCGCGTCGAAATAGACGTCCTCGGAGTCTGCCAGCGCCGCGAGCACCCGCGGCGACTCCCAGCCGGTGCCGGCATAGACGCGCGCGATGACCGCCTTCTGCTCCGCGACGCTCAGCCTTTCATAGCCGCGTGGGGGCGACAGGAACCAGAGCGACGCCCGGGTGGTACCCGTATTGTCTGGACGCAGGAGTATCGATCGCCCGCCGGGGGCGTGATACCAGCGAGCCCAGGCGCTGTCGGATGCTCCGCGGGGAATCGTGAAGTAGCTGGCATACAGGTCGAGCGGGCGAATCCTCGGCTCATCGCCGACGATGAGCGTACGGGTTCGCGAGCGGATGCCATCGGCAGCGACCACGAGTTCGAACTCGCGCGCCGCGCCATGCTCGAAGGAGACAGTCACCCGGTCGCCGTGGTCCCGGAGGCCCGTGATCTGGTCACCAAAAACATACTCCGTCGTGTCTCGGGTGCGGTCGTAGAGAATCCTGGCGAGGTCACCGCGGAGGATCTCGAGCTCCTTGGTAAACCCACCGGTGTCCGAGCTCTCCGCGGGGAACTCGGCCCTGGTCACGTCGTGCTCGTCGACGAAGCGGAGTCCCAGCTCCCCCGTCGTGGCGGCTCGGATGTCGCCCTCGATGCCCATGCGGCGCACAACCTTCCGCGCCGCGCCCTGGACGTCGATGTTCTGCCCGCCGAGCCGGAGTGCGTCGGCGCGTTCCACGACGACGGGTCGGAATCCGTAGCGCGCAAGCCAGAAGGCGAGCGCGGGACCGGCGATGCTCGCCCCCGAGATCAAGGCCGTCCGATGTTCCACCGGTGGAGTGTCACCGGGCGGGGGCAGGTGTCAACCCCGTCCGGTCCGACCCGATCCTCACCGCGGCTGGATCATCGCCGGGCTGTCGCGTCGCGGTCCGCTCGGCGGGGCTCGAGCCCTCGGGTATCCTCGGGGCGTCGTGCGGGCGCCGGCCTGGCGGTGCGTTCGGCCGCCGCTTCGTCTATCCTGGTCGCCATGATCAAGCGCAGCGGGAGCAGCCGAGTCGCGCCGGCGGACGACGTGTTCGCCGCGAGGAAGCGCAAGCCGGTACCGCACGAGTTCGTGCTCGACGCGCTCGCCCCGCTCGGGCCCGAGACGCGGCCGATGTTCGGCTGCCTGGCGGTCTATGTGGAGGACAAGATCGTCCTCATCCTGCGCGACAAGCCCGCGCCCGCGCAGGACAACGGCGTCTGGCTCGCCACGACGGAGGAGCACCACGCGGCCCTGCGCCCTGAGTTTCCGAGCATGCGAAGCATCGAGGTGCTCGGGAGCGGGGTGACGGGCTGGCAGGTGCTCCCGGCGGAGGCGCCCGATTTCGAGGAAGCCGCGCTGCGGGCCTGCGCGCTCATCGAGGCGGGCGATCCGCGCATCGGGAAGGTGCCGGGAGAGCGGCGGAAGCGGGGCGAGGCGCCGGCGAAGAGGGCGGCGGCGAAGAAGGCACCGGCGAAGAAGGCGGTGAAGAAGGCGCCGGCGAAGAAGGCGCCGGCGAAGAAGGCGCCAGCGAAGAAGGCGGCAGCGAAGAGGGGCGAGAAGGCGACCGCAAAGAGGGGATCTTGAGCGCCCGCGGCCCGAGTTCCTTCGCCAGGTAGCTGTCGGTCATCATCGCGAGCTGCGAGCGGCCGTGCCCATGGCGATGGCTGGGCGATCACCCTCCTTCGATCATCTTCTGCGCCGCGAGCAGGCTCTTCGTGAGACCGCCTCCGCACAGCACGAGCTCCCGGATCGCGTCGTCGAGGTGCCGATCGTCCACCACGATCTCCTGCCCCTCTTCAGCGGCGAAGACCGCCGCCTTGCGAAGCAGCTCGCGGATGAAGGCGCCGCTCGCCCCCTCGGTGCGCGCGATCCACCGGGGCAGATCGACCCCCTTGAGCGTCAGCCCGCGTCCGTAGAGCTCGAACATCCTGCGGCGGCCCTCGCCATCCGGCAGCGGCACCTCGATGGCGAGATCGACGCGGCCCGGTCGAGATGCAAGCGCGGGCTCCAGGATATCCGGACGGTTCGTGGTCAGGAGGAACAGGACGTCAGCGTCTTCCCCGAGGCCATCCATCTCGTTCAGGAGCTCGAAGAGCACCCCATTGCACGACTGGTCTGGCCGCGTGCGATCTTCCGCGACGAGATCCACGTCCTCGAGCACCACGGTGGCGGGTTGGAGGAAGCGCGCCATGGCGCACGATTGCCGGATGAGGCCCTGGGAACGGCCCGTCAGCAAGATGACCGTCCGCCCCTCCATGCGGCTCGCGAGATACATGGCTGTGAGCGTCTTCCCGGTCCCCGGAGGCCCGTGCAGCAGAACGCCGCGCTTCAGGTGCCGGCCAGCGGAGAGGAGGGGGCGCGCGTGCTCTGAAATGCGAATCGTGGAGCGCTCGATGCGCCGGAGCAGGTCTCCCGGCAGGATGAGGTCCCCTGCTCCGACCTCTCGCAACGGACGGAAGCTCACCTCGATGGTGCTGCGGTCCACCTGGTCGAGCGACACCACCTTGCCGCGGTAGACGTTGCGTTCGAGCATCGTCCGGCGGAGCATTGCGAGGAAGCGCTCTCCCGCTTCGCGCTCCGGCGCCATGACGCTCACCGTGAGGCCACCGTCCCATGGTCTCTCGCTGCCGCTGACGAGCACGGCGAGGCGTTCGGGGGTGTGTACGAGGAGAAGGCCGCATCGCAGGCATGAGACCTTCTGGCCTGCATCGAGATCGACGGTCTTGTATTCGACGGGGCCGATGGTGGGACCACCCTCGAACAGGCCCGACTCCGTCGCGGTGGCGAGCTGCCCGAGCCGAATGCGGTTGTAGGAGTCGCGTCCGATGAGCCCGAGGAGCGCGTGCGATCGTCCCCCCTCTCCCAGCATCGCGTCGAGCGCGACCTGGACGTTCGGACGGTCGTACTCCGGAAAGCTCGCCTCCACGATGGGAAGCGCCGCGGGGTCCAGCTCGAAGTGATCACGAAGCTTCTTTCTCAGGACGGACTCGTCCTTGCTGACGCGCTCGTGGGCGAGCTCGATGAGCTTCCGGAGGACGTTCATGCCGAATGACATGACCGCATGCTACGTCATGCCGTCGGGCGTTGAAAGGCCGAGGCGGAAATGGGGCGAGGCGCTGGCGACGAGGGCCGGGAACGCGACGGCGAGGAGGGAATCTTGGCGTCGCGATGCAGCTCCTGGTCAGCGCTCCTCGCGCGGCGCGGTGACCCTCGCCCACACCGCGAGGATCATCACCTGTTCCATGGTGCTCGGCGGGGGATAACCCCTCGGGGGCTCGGCCGGCAGGGGCACAGGGGCCTTTGCCCTGCGCCATGCCGCGTCGTGGCGCGCCGAGGCCCCGGCCGCGGGGCCGCGGCGCGCGACCTCGTAATCGACCGCGGCCACCGCCTCTTCGAGGGTGGAGAAGCGCTCGACCAGCTTGCCATCCAGCAGGACGTGCCACCGCTTTCCCCGACCGCCGCGGGCGAGGACGACGACCTCGCTGATCGCGCCGGGCTTCCTCTCGTAATGGAGCGCGAGGCCGAAGCGGCCGAGAGAGGCCCACGCATTGCGCGAGATGGCCATCACCTCGGGGTCGACGCGGAGGCTCAGCGGATCGAAGTGCGCGGCGCGCTCCTGGATCTCGCGCAGCGTGATGCGGCCCGCCTCGACCTCGAACCCGGGGTAGTCGAAGGTCACCTGCCGAAAGAAGCGGCTCGCCTCCGAGGCGTCCCTGCCCTCGAGGTCGAGGTCGCGGGGCATGCCGAAGAGCGAGGGCAGCGTGCACAGCTGGAGCGAGGAGAGGTCGACGAAATCGAGGATGAGGCAATCCTTCTTGCCTGGATGGAGGCGCGTGCCGCGCCCGACGCACTGGGCATAGAGCCCATCCGAGCGGGTGGGGCGGGCCATCGCGATGCAAGAGACGCCAGGGTCGTCGAAGCCCTCGGTGAGGACAGCGACGTTGGTGAGGACCTGGACGCGCTCTTCCCGGAAATCGGCGAGGATCCGGCCGCGGAGGTCGGAGGGCATGTCGCCGTGGACATAGGCGGATCGGACGCCGAGGTGGTTGAGCGCCTTCGAGAGGTTCCTGGCGTGCGCGACCGTGACGCAGAAGGCGATGGTGCGGCGGTCGCGGGCGAGCTCTTGAATGGAGCGGGCGACGAGCGCGTTGCGCTCCTCCAGGTCCACGGCCTCCTCGAGCTCGTCCGTGGAGAAGTCGAGGCCGCCGGCGTCGAGGGGGGAGAGGTCGGTGGCGGTGGCGACGCGGTAGCCGGTGAGGGGGGCGAGGTAGCCGTCCGCGATCATCTCGGTGAGGGAGCGGCTGTAGACGATCGCCTCGAAGACATCGTCGAGCCCTTTGCCGTCGCCGCGGGCCGTCGTGGCGGTGAACCCGAGCAGGGTGCCTGTCCACGCGGGGTCGAAGGCGCCGAGCTGGCGGAGGACGCGGCGGTTGTCGTCGGCGGGGGCGTGGTGGCATTCGTCGTAGATCACGAGGCCGATATCGCGGCCGCCGGTGACCTGCTCGAGCCGCTTCTCGTGGAGGGAGCGTATGGAACAGACGATGACGCGCGCGTCCGCCGGGGCGCGGAGCTCGCCCTGCTCGACGGCGACCATGGCCTGTCCGGCGAGGGCGCGCTCGATCTTGTCCTTGGCCTGGAAGAGGAGCTCTTCGCGGTGGGCGAGGACGAGGACCTGCCGCCTGGCGAGGCGGGCGAGATGGGAGAAGATGACCGTCTTGCCAGCGCCGGTGGGGAGGCACACGACCATGCGCCGGATGCCGCGCCTGCGGGCCGCGAGGACGGCGTCGACGGCGGCGCGCTGGTAAGGGCGAAGGGCGGGCGCGCCGGGGCTCATCGGTGCTGAGGCGGTGGTGGTGGTGGTCGTCATGAGCGCTCGCGCGGGCGTCGCGCACCATAGCCCGGAACCCCTGTCCGTGCTCTTCGGCGATCGGCAGCTCCCGCACGCCATGCAACGAGGGAACCCCCTCTCGACGCGGCGCCCCCGAGGAGCCCCGCGGCCGGGCCGATTGGAATTGACATCGACCATGTGAGCGAACACATTTCACGAACGGTTTCCTTTGTCTTCGCCCTGGATGTGTCGTCATGCGCATCGAGACCTTCGTCGGCTGTGAGTCGACAGCACTGCTAGCGTCGGCCCTGTGCGGCCTTGTCGTCGCTTGCTCCGAGCCCGCGGGACCCGGAGCGGCCGGAGCGGGAGAGGGGAGCAGCGGAGCCGGCGCTGGCGCCAGCGACAGCGGGACGACGGGCGGCAGCGGGGGCCAGGCGGGCTCGAGCGGAGGGGCCGGCGTCGGGACGGGCCAGACGGGGGCGGGTGGGCACGGGTCGGGCGGAGCAGGAGGCGGTCCTGATCTCAGCGCCGAGATCTACGACCGCACCAACCTGCCGCGCTTCGACATCGAATTACCCCCGGAGTCGGTTCAAGCCCTGCAGCAGGTGTCGGGCCCGGACGATCCGCTCCAGGACGAGTACGTCTCGGCCACGCTGCGCTACGGGGCGGTCACCGTTTCGAACATCGGGCTGCGCATCAAGGGCGAAGGCAGCTTCCGCGGCCTCGACGAGAAGGCGCCGTTCAAGCTCAAGTTCGACGAGTTCGTGGACGACCAGACCTTCCTCGGCCTCGAGCGCATGACGCTCAACAACATGGTCGAAGATCCGTCTTTCCTCGCGGAGCGCCTGGCGTACGACCTCTTCCGCCACGCCGGCTTGCCCGCCCCGCGCTGCAACAGCGCGCTCGTGGTTGTCAACGGTGAGTTCTACGGCGTGTATGCGAACGTCGAAGCCGAGGACACGACCTTTCTCTCGCGCTGGTTCGCGAGCAACGACGGAAACCTGTACGAGGAAGGGCAGGTCGACTTCGTGCCGGGCGCCGAAGCGGAGTTCGATCTCGAGACCAACGAGGCCGCGAACGACCGCACGGACCTCGCTGCGCTGATCGCCGCCGTGGACACGGCGAAGCGCGCGACGTTCCTCGAGGACATCGGCGGCTCGCTCGACACCGATCACTTCCTGCGCTTCACCGCGGCCGAGGCTGCGGTGAACCAGTGGGACATGTACGCCTACACGGTCTTTTATCCGAACAACTTTCGTATCTACAACGACCCCGCCTCCGGGAAGTTCGTCTTCTTGCCGTGGGGGATGGACCTCTCGATGAAGCCCTTCCGCGACTCGGGCAAGCCCCACATCGCCCTGTTCGAGCTCGCGCGCCAGGGGGACCTCGCGAACGGCGCGATCTCGACGGGGCTCATCTTCCGGCGCTGCCTGGAGAGCCCAAGCTGCGTGACCGCCTATCGCGGCGCGGTGGAGAGCATCATCGAGGCGTACGAGAGCGCCGACCTCGAAGGGCTCGCCAACAGCTACTACGAGCAGATCCGCGAGCAGGTCGCCGCCGACCCGCGCAAGGAATACTCCCAGAGAGAGTTCGAGCGGGGCTTCCAGAGCTTGCTCGACACCATCCGCGAGCGCCCGGACGCGCTGCGCGCGGATCTGGCCAGGTAACGCCGCCGGATCGGGCGGCTTCGCGCCGCGCCGGGCCGATTGCGACGGCGCGGTTGGTCCGTTCAGCGGCGGTCGCGACGCCGCCGCGCGCGGCTCGCGAGGGACAGAGCGAGCCCGATCGCGGGCAACGCCCAGCCGGACGAAGCGCCGCTGCCCGCGCCGACCGAGCAGCCGACGCTGACGTGATCGCCATCCGGGTCCTCCGGAGAGTCACCGCCACCACCCGCCCCGGATCCCCCCGAGCCGCCGGCACCCGTATCGGGGGCCTCGCAGGAGCTCACGTCGTTGTCGGCGCAGAGGTGGGGGGCCTCCTCGCAGAACGCCGCCCTCGCGCTGCACCAGGCCTCCTCGAAGCCCTGGGGCGGAGAAGAGCACGCCGCGATGTTCGCGGCGATCTGCGCCGGGTCGGCCGGGAAGACGGCCGTCTCGCCCGCGTCGCCGTGCGGAACGCAGGTGCGCTCTTTCTCGACGGTCGTGCCGTCGATGAGGTTCCTGTACGTGAGCTGGTAGCAGTACTCCGTGGCCGCGACGTCGTACGTCTGGCTCGGGGACTCATTCCAGACCGTTTTCTTGCCGAGCTCCTCCCCGTCCGGGCTCGAGAAGGTGACGACTTGCACGTACTGGCTCTCGCCGGCGTCGACTCCCCCGCTCACAGTGAGGAAGACGGTGACATAACGCTCCATTTCCTCCGCCACGCAGCGCTCTTCCGGACCGCAGGTCCCCGGGAGCTGATCGACGGTGCAGCAGCTCATCTTGCCGTGCCAGCGCTCTTGCACGATGACGTGGCTCTGGACAGGGATGGCGCCCACGTCCATGTCGACAGCGGTGCTGGCGTAGATCTCCGAGATGCCGGCGCTGAGGTCCTGACCCTCGATCTCGACCTGGTAGGTGTGGCCGTCGACGAGCGGGGCCGCGGGGCGAAAGGCGAGCACGCTCTCGCGCTCGCCGACGGCGACGTCGGCGACCTCCTCCTGGGTGCCGCTGATGGCCTCGCCCGTGTCCTTGTCCTTCACCAGAAGCACGGGGGCGCTCTCCGGACAGTTGGAGTAGCAGCTGACCCGGGCCACGATGACCCCGTCGATCGGCACGACGCCAAACACCCCGGACAAATAGCGCCCGTCCGGCACAGGCGTGCAGGCAGAGCTTGGACGGGAGATACCGAGAGCGCCAAGGCCTCCCATGACGGCGAGAGTCAACGCGGTGAAACGAGAATAAGGCATCGAAGTTCCTCCTCGAGCGACCCGACGCGGGTCAGCTCCGCGCGGGCATTTGCAGGGACCGCGCCGGTATGCAGACGCCGTGCCGACCGCGACTCGCCCGAGCACCGCGAGGTCCTTGTGGGTCCCAGCGCGTGTCGCGCATGACCGTGGTGTCAACCTGTGCCGGCCGCCCTGTGTCATCTCGACCATTGGGAGAAGAGATATCCGTAGAATTGCTCGAGATCCACCTGGTCGAGCGCCTGCACCGGGCGACCGCTCGTTCCCGTGCACGTTGAGCGCGCCGGGGATCTGCCTGGCGGCGAGGAGGAGAATTTCAATGCAAGGGCGCAAGAAGGCATGAAAATGGTTCTCCGCTGCCAATGCAGGTGCTACGTCCCCACGATGGCCGGGGCCCATGACGGCCTGCTGCGTCCCGACCCCTGTGCGCTCGCAGCGACGTGGCGGTCGGACAGCCACCTGGACGAGTGCGTGGCGCCGCGCTCCGGCGGCGCACGACAGTGCCCGCGCGCGGGTGCTAGCGTGGGACCATGCGCGAGCGCCTCGACGCGATCATCGCCAAGCTGGCCGCCGTTCGTGAGCGGGGGCTCAAGTGCTTCGGCAGCGACGCCCATCGCTTCGAGCTGCGGCCGCCGGCCGCCGAGGCCGAGGTCGCCGCCTTTGAGGCCGCGCGGCGGGTGCGGTTGCCCGAGGACTACCGTGCGTTTCTCCTGCACGCGGGGCACGGCGGGGCCGGGCCGTTCTACGGGCTCATGACGCTCGCAAAATGGGACGACGCGCGGTACGAGGCGCTCGACGACCTCGACGCCGAGTGTCCGCTGCACCCCGACACGCTGCCTCCGGGCGAGGGCTGGCTCGAGGCGCTCTTGCCCGGCGAGGAGGAGGCGATGGACCGCGCGCTGTGGGGCACGCTGAGCCTCGGCTCGCAGGGCTGCAGCTACTACACGCAGCTCGTGGTCACCGGGCCTGCGCGCGGGCGGGTCGTGTACATCGACCTCGACGGCGGGCGCCCGTACTTCCCGGAGAACGCGGGCTTCCTCGACTGGTACGAGCGGTGGCTCGACGAGCTCCTGGCCGGGTGCAAGATCCATTGGTTTGGCACCAGCATGCCGGGCTTTGAGCCCGAGCTGGCCGATGCGCTGCGCCGGGGCGAGCGCATCGCGGATGCGCTGGTGGCAATGAGGCGACTACCGCGGATCGGCGAGGGCACGCTCGATCGGGTGATCGCGCGGCTCGATCACCCCGATGCTCGCGTCCGGGAGGGGGCGCTCCATGTGCTCGGGGACTTCGACGGCGATGCGGGGGCGCGGGCGCGGCCGTTCTTGCGTGATCCGGAGCCGGGGCCGCGCCGGGCGGCCCTGGATTGCGTGTGCAAGGGCGATACGGCGCGCTGGGCCCCCGATGCCCGCGCCATGCTCGACGACGCCGACGGCTCGATCGCAGCGGCGGCCCTCAGCGCCCTGGATGACGCGAAGGTGATGACGCTGGCCGATCTCCTGCCGCGCCTGGGCGATGCGCGGCAGGGCGTGGCGGCGGATGCGGGCCGGCGCCTCGCGGCGATGGCCGGCCGGGGCGTGTCGCCGGCGGACGCGGCGGTGTTCGCCGCCGCCGCGACGGCGATGCTCGACCGCGCCGAGCCGCGCGTGGCGATGCACGGCCTGCAGGTGCTCGCGCACGTGGACGCGCCGGAGCTCGTGGAGCGGCTGCGGGCGTTCGCGCTCGGCGAGGAGCCCTCTCACCGGCTGAGCGCGTGCCGGGCGCTCGTGCGGCAGGATCGCGCCGCGGGCTTCGATGCGCTGGCCGAGCTGACGCGGCACGCCGATCCGTTCGTGCGCCAGGACGCCGCGCGCACGCTGGGTGAGCTCGGCGACGCGCGGGTGCGGCCGGCGCTCGAGCGGCTGCTCGAGGACGAGACCAAGCCGTTCGAGCGCACCGCGACCGGCACCCGCACCAACATTTACCGCGTGTGCGACACGGCCCGGATGGCGCTCGAGGCGATCGAGCGCCGCGCCAAGGCGTAGCGATCGCGGCTTCGTGGCGCGAAGCGGCCGGGGAGGCTCAACCCGGGTGCTGCTGCAGGCGGTGCAGGTGGTGCTCCTCGCCGTTCAAGGTCAGCACCGCCATGAACCCGTCACGCGCGAGCTGCTTCTCGATCCTGAGCTCGTGTGTTCCCTGGGGGACGGAGGTGTCGACGATGCGCGCGACCTCCGGCTCCAGGGCGCCGCCGGGGTAGCTGTAGATGTCGAGGCGCAGCGTGCAGGCGCGCTCGATCGTCGCGCGCGCGACGAAGGTGTCATTGGCCTCCGTCACCGAGAAGGCGCTCCCGAGCTCGCCCTCGACGGAAGATCTCCTGAGCGCCCAGGCGATCTGCTGGCTGGCGATCGGGGCGTACACGTCCAGCACCATCACGTCCTTGTTCTGCTCCTTGAAGCGCGCGTGGAGGCGCGCCCGGGTGGCGCCGTCCACGCCGCCGCCGAGCGTGATGAGGTCGAAGTCGCCGGCGTGGAACTCCGTGTCCGGCGACGCGCTCAACGTGCCGACAGCCGAGTGCCCCTGCTTGTTCAGCGCTGCCACGCTCCGCTCGAGGATATCGGCCCTCTTGCCGATGACGAGGATCCTGATCGCTCTCGATGCCATGCTCTTTCCTCCTTGGCGATCTGCCGCCGCGCCCTACTGGAACGCTTTCACGTGGCGTTCCAGCCATTCGTCGAACGTCCGCGCCCTGCGCCCGAGGAGCTGCTCGACGGCGGACGACGGCTCCTCTCCCTTCCCGGACCTGATCAACGCGAACGCCTCGAGCAAGGCGCGGATGAAGCCCTCGGGGAGCCTCGCCTTCACCATCGCCTCGCGGGCGGCGTCCTCGCTCACGTCGACGTACCTGAGCGGTCTGCCGATCGCGGCGCCGATCTTCGCCACCTGCTCCGCTGCGCTCAGCGCCTCCGGCCCGGTGAGCTCGTACTCCTTGCCTTCGTGCCCCGGCGAGGTCAGCGCCTTCACCGCGACCGCCGCGATGTCGCGCTCGTCGATGGGTCTCGTTCTGGCGTCGCCCAGGGGCTGGAACACCGCGCCCTGCGCCTTGATGGACGCGGCCCACCGGAGCGTGTTCGAGGCGAACCCTCCCGGCCGGAGCATCGTCCAGGCGACGCCCGACGCCTTGACCCTCGCCTCGGCCTCGCGGTGCCAGCGGGCGATCTGGACGTCGGGCGCGCGGGCGACGCTCGACGACGAGAGCAGCACGATGTGCTTCACGCCCGCCCTCTTCGCCGCGTCGGCCGCGTTGCCGGCGAGGTTCGGCAGGTCGCCGCCCGCGCAGACCAGGAACGCCCTGTCCGCGCCCGCGCACGCGGCGTCGAGCGTCTCGGGCTTCGAGAGATCGCCCTTCACGACGGCGATGTCGCCGCCGAGCGCCCCCAGCCTCGCCGGATCGCGCACGAGCGCGCGGACCGGCTGGCCCGCCTCGACGAGCTGCTCGAGCACCGCACCGCCAACATTCCCTGTCGCTCCGGTCACCAGGATCATCTGCCGCTCCCTTTCATCGCGTTCACCTTCCATGGCGCACCGCGCTCGCCTCGTCGGCGGGCCGCGCCCGAAGAGCAGCGTGCAACGGAGCCTCCTGTATGTCGGATCTCACGCCAATGTGTTGGAATAACTCTGCTCGTTTGTCGCCTGCCCACCGTGCGCTTCCGAGCGGGAAGTGCTCTGTCGGCCGAGATCAATCGCCCGGCATGCTTGCCGCGATCACCTCCGTTTGTCGTATCGTGGGCGTCGTGCGGCCTAGCCCACCCGCCTCGCCCTCCCGTCTTCGCGAGTACCTGGCCATCCTCGCTGGCGCGCTGGCCGCGGGCGCCTGTGGCGCGCTCTTCGACCTCGGCGTCCTCGTCGGCGTCTTTCTGAAGGGCCGACCCGCCCTCCGCCGAGCGCCAGGGCCGTGAGCAGGCGGGTTTTCCGGGCCGCGCTGCTCGCCGCCGCGAGCGCGCTGCTCGCCGCGTGCGCGCCGCTGCCCGCGCCGCGTCTCTTCGCGGGGAGCCTCGATGTGGCGCTTCCGACCACGAGCGGCCGCATCGCCGTCATCGCCGATTTGCAGCGCACCTCGTACCTGGAGTTCTGGCGCGAGTCGAATGATCCCGAGCGCGCTGCGCGCGCCGGCGGCTGTGCAGCCCAGCCGCCGGACGAAGCGGTCGAAGGTTCGCGTCGAGGACCGAGGCCCCGCGGCGCGGCGACGGGCGGCCCGCGCTACGCGGCCACACCGAGGGTGCCGATCTCCTCGAACTCGCGGATCATCCGATCGAGCCCGCCCTCGTCGACGCGGAGGCCGAGCGCCGCCGCGGCGTGGACGAGGAGCTTCCGCTCCCGCAGCGACGCGACCTTGTCCACGGCCGCCGCGATCTCGAGCGCGCGCAGCAGCGGGGCGCGCGCGCCCTCCGGCACGTCGCGGAGGCGCTCGATCCAGGTGATGTCGTCGGCGAGGCGCTCGTTCAGGCCAGCGCGCGCCGGGGCCGGCAGCCGCCGCAGCACGGCCGCGAGCAGCGCGGACTCCTCCGGCGTGAGGCGGCCGTCGGCGGTGAAGATGAACCAGAGCCCGTCGAACAGCCGATCGAGGTGCGGGCGCAGCGTCTCGTCGCAGAGCGCCTCGTCGAGCGCGCACCGGTAACGCAGGTATCGACGCGCGGTATCCCCGAGGCGCCGGGTGACTACCCAGCTCGTGATCGACGACGAGGCGACCGAGAGCACGGGCACCAGGTTGCGCGCCACGCTCTCGCCGGCGAGCCGCGCCGCCAGCTGCTTGGCCACGTCCGAGCCGCGCTCGCGCGCCGCGCGCACGAGCACGCCCGCTGGATCGTCCGTGTCCTGGGGGTGCTCCGCGACGCCGAACGCGAGGGCGAGAAGCGCCCACACGTCGGCCGGCTCGTCCGGATCGAACCGGAGCCCGAAGAGATCCGCGAGCTCGCAGAGCATCTGCACGTGCAGGAGCAGCCGGAGCACCGTCTCAGCGCCGATCGCGAGCATGGCCGCAGGGATCGCGACGAGCCCGCCGAGCCCGTTGGTCTCGGCCGTGGCCACGGCCGCGCCGGTCGAGAGCGCCCCGGTCGCGCCGCCCGCGAGCGCCGAGCGGATGCAGGCGCGCCGGATGACCGCGCGCGCGTCGGTCGACTCCGTCACGCCGGTCGACTCTGCGATGATCGCGGGGCGAGGCCGCCGGTTGTAGCGGCGCACCGCGCGGGACAAGAGCTCCTCGAGCCATGCATCGACAGGGCGCCCGCGCACGCCTGCTTCGCTCGTCGCCTCGCTCAGCGGGAGCGCCGCGGCCCCCGCTGCGTCACCAGGATGCGCAGCCTCGTCGCCCATGGATCAGGGCGGTTCAAGATGCATTCCGCGCCCCGCGGGCGCCGAGGCCGAGCCCGTTCGCAGCCCTGCCGAGATCGGCCATCGCCTTGGTCGGGCCGACAAGGATTCACCTGCTCCCTCACCGAGCAGGAGAGCACCTTCCGCTCACACGGCTCGACGAGCCAACTCAGCTCCAGGAGGCCCCGGCCGTCTGGGCCTGAACGGATGATCCGTTGTATGGGCGTCCTCGCCCTGCCTCCCGTCTCAGCATGTATACCGGAACTCAGGCGTTGATACGATGAAAAAACGCGTCTGCGGTGCCATCGTCGCCTCCGTCATCCACGCGGCCCGCGTGGTGGAAGGAGAGAGACGATGCGAGTAGTGCTGACGGGAGTGGGGACTCGCGGTGACGTGCAACCCGTGGTGGCCCTGGCCGTCGAGATGCGGCGTCGGGGGCACGATGTGAGGCTGTGCGTTCCGCCGAACTTCATCGACTGGGTGGGCGGCCTGGGCTTCACGGCGACCCCGATAGGCATCGCGATGCGGCAACCGAGCGGGGCCGCCGCGCCGGCCGCCCCGCCGACGCCGGAGCAGGTCCGCGCGTTGGTCGAGCACCTCGCGAGAGACCAGTTCGACGCGACCGCGTCGGCCGCCGAGGGGTGCGACGTGATCGTGGCCGGCGGAGCGCACCAGTACGCCGCGCGGTCCATCGCGGAACTGCTGGGCATCCCGTCCGTGGTCGCCGTGTACGCGCCGGTGGTCCTGCCGTCGCCGGACCATGCGCCCGGCGGTGAGCCCGGGGGCGACCCGGAATCGAACCTCCGACGCTGGCAGGACGAATCGCGGAGCTGGAACGAGCGCCTCCTCGAGCGGCTCAACGCCAATCGAGAGCGCCTTGGCCTGGGTCCGCTGAGCGACGTCTTCAGCCACATCCTGGGCAAGGCGCCGTGGCTCGCGACGGACTCGGTCCTTGGGCCGCTGCCGGCGACGCCCGGCCTGCAGGTCACGCAGACGGGAGCCTGGCTCCTTCCCGACCAGGCACCGCTCGTACCCGAGCTGGAAGCGTTCCTCGCCGCCGGCGAGCCGCCCGTCTACATCGGCTTCGGCAGCATGCCTGTCGACCAGCAGACGGGCCGTGTCGTCATCGAGGCCGTGCGGGCTGCGGGGCGCCGGGTCGTGCTGTCGCAGGGGTGGGCCGAGCTCGGTCTCGTCGACGACGCTCCCGACGGCATCGCGATCGGCGACGTCAACCAGCAGGCGCTGTTCCCGAGGGTCGCCGCGGTGGTGCACCACGGCGGGGCGGGTACGACAACGACGGCGGCGCGCGCGGGCGTCCCGCAGGTGATCGTCCCGATGTTCGCCGATCAGCCCTACTGGGCCTCGCGCGTCCGGGCGCTCGGGCTCGGGACGTCCGTGGCCCATGGAGCGCTGAGCGCGGAGTCCCTTCTGGCCGCGCTGGAGGGCGCCCTCGACCACGGGGTCGCTGCCCGCGCGGCCGCGAGCGCGGGCGCCGTGGCGGTGGATGGAACGGCCGTCGCCGCCGACCTCATCGAGCGGGCTTCCATGTGAAGCTCGGGTGATGGCCGCGTTCGTCCGGCCGTGTCAGCAGGTCGACCCAGGGTGATGCTCAGCTCGAACGAGCCGGCAGAGACATTGTTGTAGCTGTCGACGAAGATGTCGAGCGGAGTCCCCGCAGCCACATCCAGCGTGACCGACTCGGGGTCTCCGGCGTAGCCGGCGTCCAGGCAGTTGATCTCGGTCGCGCTCTCGCCGCAGTCCGTCCGCACGTGGAGAACGAGATCGGCGGATCCCGTCGGCGTCACGGTGATCGTCGCGCTGCCGTCCGCCTCGGGGGAATAGCGGTACACGAGCTCCGGGCCGTCGCCCGCGCATGTCGCCGTGAAGCCGCGCGTGCCCTCGGACGTGTCGCCCGTCACCGCCGCGGCCGTCACCGGCGCCGCGCCCGCGCACGCCGCCTCCGGGTCGAGCACACACGCGCTCGAGCACGTGTCGCCGTCCGCGGCATTGCCGTCGTCGCACTCCTCCGTGCCCACCCTCACCCCATCGCGGCAGGCCTGCTCCGCGAAGGTCACCTCGAGCGCATACTCCGGGTCCCTTTCACCGGTGTCATCGATGAAGAGGAAGCGCGTCTCCCCGGCCTCGACAAGGAGCTCGACCGCAAGCTCATCCGGGCCGAGCGCGACCGAGCAGCCGAGCAGCGTCGACGAGTCGTCGCAGCCCGTCCGGACGTACCAGTCGTAGCCGCCGCCCGCGGCGGACCTCGGGGCGAAGACGACCGCCCCCTTGGCCGGCGCCACGAACCGGAAGACCTTCTCCTTCACACCCACGCCGACCGCATATGTGCCGTTGGAGGCAGAGCAGATCGTGGCGAACACGTTCGTGCCGTCCTTGGTGCTGCCCGTGAACGCGCCGCCCGCCGACACGTCGATCGCCCCCGCGCACGCCGCGGCAATGCCGTCCACGCACGCTTCGTGCTTGGAACAGTCGAGCTCCTCGCAGTCCTGCAGGACGTCCCCGTCGTCGTCCTCGTCGTTGTCGCACGCCTCGTCGAGGGAGCAGCGCTGCGTCTCGCCGTTGCAGGCGACCTGGCACTGATCGTCGCTGTCGCAACCGCCCACGCACGCCGCCGTCGCGCCGTTCTGGCTCGCTGTTGTATTGGGGGCGAAATTTTGCAGGGGCGCGACGACGGAATTCCCGAGGGGCGCCGCGGCGCGCGAGGGCGTCTGATAACCGGCGTGCGTAAACTCCTGCTAGACGGAGGGCTCCCGTCGCCGGACATGCTGTTCGAGCCAAGCGAGGAGCTCGTGTCGTGAGAGCGCGCCGGAAGCAAGCGAGAGCATGATGCGCTCTTGAACATCGACGTGGGCATCAAGGGAGTAGCCGTTCAGCATCAGGAAGACTTCCATCGCCGCATGACCGACACGCTTGTTACCGTCGATGAATGGGTGGCCTTGCACGAGCGAGAAGCAGAGAGTTGCTGCCTTGGCGATCACGGTAGGATAGAGCTCTTCACCTCCGAAGGTCGCCTTCGGCTGGGCCACAGCAGCCTCGACGGCGCGGAGGTCGCGAACGCCTGCGGCGCCACCGCTCGCCGCAAGAACCCGCTCGTGGAGGAAGAAGACCTCCGCCAAGGTCAAGTAGCGCACGCTCAGGCGAGCCGCCTGTACAGCTCTGCGTTCTTCACGAGGACAGCCTCGGCTGCAGCGCGAAACTCGTCGTCCGGCGTCGTCAGCAGATCCGCCACGGCGGCCCGCGCCAGCTCTTCCGGCTGCAAGCCGAGGCTCTTTGCGCGTTCCTGGAGGCGGTCGGCTTGCGCGGGCGACAGGTCGATGGCGAGCTTCATGGGGCGCAGTGTACCTCGGGCGACCCTGGCTCGTCACCCGGCATACGGGTGGCCGGCGAGCGATGAGCCCCGGCGGAGAAACGCGGTCCCATCCGTCCCGGGAGCGCAGCGGCCGATGGGAGGGCGAACGACGGGATGATGAGCTTCCGTGAAACCACCCGCCCGCTGCCGCGTAGAGGTGGCATCTCCGCGCCGCCAACGCCGAAAGCAGCGCCATACGGGTCGCTCGCAGGCGTACCGCTCACCGCTGCGGCGCGGGGAGACGCCTGGCTGTGGGCGCTTCTGCCCGCAGCGGGCTTTGCTCGGCCGGCGCCCCTGGCGCCTTCACGTGGGCCACGAGGCCCGAAGGAGACAATGACCATGAAGACGATCCGATTCGCGCTCTGCTCTCTCCCCCTCATGCTCGCCGCCTTTGCCGTCCCCGCGATCTCGGCGGCCGACACCGGCCCGACCTCTGCCGCGAGCGCCGTGCAGCTCGAGTCCACGGCCGTGGACGCCTCGGCGGAGCTCGGGGGCGCTGCGGACGATGCGGCGTGCTCCGGTGGTGACGTGACCGACGCCGACGACACCTCTCTGATGAGCACCGCCGCGCGCTCCGATCGTCCCAATGCCCCTGGCGTGAAGCTGTGCTGCGGAACGGCGGGGGACTACGGGGTCATCTGCTGGCGCTGCTGAGCGAGCGCCGGACGTCAGCGCGGGCTGTTGGCCGCGGTGCGCTGGCGCGCGATCGACCCGATCTCGCGCCAGCGCCCGGCCAAAGCCGTGCGTCGAATCTCAACGTCGAGGTGTGAGTCGTCGACCTGCCGCGCGGCGCGCGCGTCCAGCTCCAGACACAGCCAGAGCGTCCCCAGCTCGAGATATGCGCCCCTGGCCCTCTGCGCTCGCCGCCTTCCGCGACGTCGAGGGTGACCAGCGCGGCTCGTCGGCGACGGTCAGCGTGAGCTCCAGCGGAACGCGGAAGAACGCACCGGGATCAGATGTCAGGAGGGGGTCGATGATCTGTTGCCAAGTGAGCTGGGCCAGCTAGGGTGCGGGCCTCAACGGACGGAAGGCGCGGATGAAGGACACCCTGTCGGCGGCGGAGGCCCGGCGCATCGCGCTGGCGGCGCAGGGCTTCCGGGCGGAGCGACCCGGGCCGGCGACGACGAAGCAGCAGCTGACCCGGCTGATCGAGCGGCTGGGCGTGGTGCAGATCGACAGCGTCAACGTCGTCTCGCGCACCCATTACCTGCCGGCCTTCTCGCGGCTGGGGGCCTATCCGCGGCCGATGCTGGAGGAGCTCGCGTGGGCGAGGAAGCGGCCGCTGTTCGAGTACTGGGCGCACGAGGCCTCGCTGTTGCCGCTCACCACCCAGCCGCTGCTGCGCTGGCGGATGGCCGACGCGCACGACGGGGTGGGCGTCTGGAAGGGTGTGGCGCGCTTCCTGCGCGAGCACCGGCCGGTGGTGGACGGGGCGCTGGAACAGATCCGCGAGCGCGGGCCGCTGGCCGCCTCCGAGCTCGAGATTGGCAAGAAGGGGCCGGGCGGCTGGTGGGGCTGGAGCGACGCCAAGCGGGCGGCCGAGTGCCTGTTCTGGATCGGCGAGCTGACGACCGCCACCCGGCGGGGGACCTTCGAGAGGGTGTATGGCCTGCCGGAGAGCGTGCTGCCCAGCGCGGTGATCGAGGCGCCGACGCCTGCGCGCGAGGACGCCCAGCGCGCGCTGATCCGCATCGCCGCCCGGGCCCTGGGCGTGGCGACCGAGCGGGACCTGCGGGACCATTTCCGCATGGGGGTCGCCGAGACGAAGGCGCGGGTCACCGAGCTCGCCGAGGCCGGTGAGCTGATCCCCGTGGGCGTGAAGGGCTGGCGGGAGCCGGCCTTCCTCGATCCCGCCGCCCGGCGGCCGCGGCGGATCGAGGCCTGCGCGCTGCTCTCGCCCTTCGACAACCTGATCTGGTTTCGCGAGCGCACCGAGCGGATGTTCGGCGTGCGGGTGCGGCTCGAGATCTACACCCCCGCGGCGAAGCGGACCCACGGCTACTACGTGCTGCCGTTCCTCGAGGGCGACGCGATCACCGCGCGGGTGGACCTGAAGGCCGATCGCAAGGCGGGCGTGCTGATCGTGCAGGCAAGCCACGCCGAGCCCTGGGCGGGCGCGCAGACGCCGGAGCGGCTGGCGGGCGAGCTGCGGACCATGGCCGCGTGGCTGGGGCTGGAGCGCCTGCGGGTGGAGCCGAAAGGCGACCTGGCCGAGCGGCTGGCGGGGGCGCTGTCGGGCAGATAGCCACGAACAACATCCTTCACCGCGTGCGCCTCACCGCGCCGGAGCGGGCGAGCGGCTTTGCGCTCTCCCCCTCCAGTGATCGGATGACGTTCGCCACGACGTCGCGGACGAACCGCCCCGCCGGATCGTCGTCGGTGGCGGCAGGGACCGTCCTTTCCCTGCCAGCCGCGGGAGCGTCACGCCCAGCATGTCGGCCACCGAGGGCCACCGTCCGGCGCAGCGGGGCCCGGCGTCGCCCCCGGCGCCGATCCGTGCCAGAATGCGGCCGGATCATCGCATGGGAAACCACCTGGAGCGGGTCGTCGGGGTGCTCAACGGCGTCCTCGGCGACTACCTGAAGCGGACAAGCAACGGCCTCGCGACCGCGATGCAGCTCGTCCGCGACGGGCACCCCGTGCCGCTTGCCAGGGCATTTCCCGCGGCCGTCTCTGCCCAGGCCATGCCCCGCGTCGTCGTGCTCGTGCACGGGTTGATGAGCACCGAGGAAGTCTGGACGATGCCGGACGGCGAGACCTACGGATCGCTCCTTGCGCGCGACATCGGCTACACGCCGTTTTATGTGCGGTACAACAGCGGCCTCCGTGTCTCCGAGAACGGCGAGGCCCTGGATGCCCTCCTCGAACAGCTCGTCTGCGCCTATCCTGTTGCCGTGGAGGAGCTGGTCCTCATCGGCCACAGCATGGGCGGCCTCGTCGCGCGCAGCGCCGCGCACGCGGCGAGCGACAAGGATCGACGGTGGCTGCCCCTCGTCAAGCGGGCCTTCTATCTCGGCACACCGCACCTCGGCGCCCCGCTGGAGCGCTTTGGCAACGTGGTCACGTGGGCGCTCGCGAGCATCGACAATCCGTACACGAAGCTCATCGCCGACATCGTCGACCTCCGCAGCGGCGGGATGAAAGACCTGGCGTATGCCAATCTCCGCCGCGAGGACTGGGAGGGCTCCAGCGCGAACGCCCTGCTCCAGAATCGTCGCCATCCCGTGCCCCTGCTCCCCCACATTCGCCATCATCTCATCGCCGGCGCGCTCACGGCCGACCCGAGGCTCTCCCTCCTGTTCGGGGACGCGATGGTCTCGCTGCGGAGCGCCACGGGGCGGGCGGTCGTCGAGGACCGGTGCTCGCCCTTCCCTCAGGAGCACGCGCGGATCATGCCGTCGCTCGGACACCTGCGCCTGGCGCACGACCCGGACGTCTACGCGCAGATCCGCGCGTGGTGCGAGGAGGCGGTGTGATGGACCGGTGGCGCGGCTTGAAGGACCTCGTAGAGGACGCGGTCGACCACGGCTCCCGGCGCGTGGAGCGCCTCCAGAAGCACGCGGCGAAGCTGCCCTTCGACCTGCTGGAGCAGATTCCCCCGATCAAGGCGCCCGTGAGGGGGATCCGGCTCATCCACGATACGACGCTGTCCGGCGTGCACGGGGCGATCCGCCTCGTCAACCGCGCTGTGGGGGGCGCGGTGGATGTGGCCCTCTTTCTCGTGGAGCAGAAGGCACGGCCGGGGGAGTCGCCGGCCGGCAGCGCGGACGCCACGCCGGACGCGCCCTCCGGGAGCTCGGACGACAAGGTGATCTGAGCCCGGCATCGGACGCGGATGTCGCCGGCGAACTTCACCCAGCTCCCGCGGCTTGCCGAGATCATGCCGGTGCAGCTGTTCTTAACATTGAACCTGGTCTGGGAGCTTTCGCCATGAACACCCGCAGGCGGCTCGAAGACGTCAAGTCCGGCGAGTGTTCGCCGCGCCGCCCGCCTGTGCTGGGCGAGTGTTCGCCGCGCCGCCCGCCTGTGCTGGGCGAGTGTTCGCCGCGCCGCCCGCCTGTGCTGGGCGCGTGTTCGCCGCGCCGCCCGCCTGTGCTCCCTGAGCGTTCCGGCGCGCGCGGTCTCGCGGGCCGCTCGGTAGAATCACCACCTCGACCTTGCGAGGCTGGGACGACACGCCCCGCATGCTCAGCCCCTGCGTCTCACGGCGGCGGCGCTCGTCGTGGTTGGCATCGCTGATGAGCCCCAGGACCGCTTCGGTATCGACCCGCCCCGAAGACGCCCGGAAACGGCCGCTCAGCCGTGTCTCGGGCGTGAGCTGGCTGCACGCGTAGAGCTCCCACATCTCCTGCGCGTAAGGGCGGGGCTGTCGATGGGGAGCGAACCGAGAGAGGAAGCGCTGGAGGTTGTCGACGTCGCGCAGCAGCAGCTTTCGCGCGTTCTGATTGCTGGAAGCGTCCACTGCCTGCGGGAAATCGATGATGACCGGCCCGTCCGCCCCCATCAGCACGTTGAAGTCGGACAGATCGCCGTGCACGACCCCGGCGCTCAGCATCCGGACCGCTTCTGCCAGCAATCGGTCGAAGACCCTCACCGCGTCGTCGGGGTTCAGTCTCACCTCGGCGAGCCGCGGGGCCGGGCTGCCGTCGGCGCCGGTGATGAGCTCCATGATCAGCACACCGTCGATGAAATGGTGGGGTACCGGGACGCGCACCCCCGCGTCGCGCAGGCGGAAGATCATGTCCACCTCGGTCGATCTCCAGGCGGCTTCGTCCTGCGCGCGACCGTGGCGCGAGCGCTTGTTGATCGCGCGCTGATCGCGGCTGTTGCGCACCTTGCGCCCCTCCGTGTACTCCGCCCGGTTCTTGAAGGTCCGGTCCTGCGCCTCTTTGTAGACCTTGGCCACCCGAAGCTCGCCGCCGGAGCGCACCAGGAAGACCTCCGCTTCCTTGCCGCTCATCAGCGGGCGCACGACCTCCTCGATGAGCCCTTCGTCGGCCAGAGACATCAGGCTGCTGGGAATTCGCATCTCGTTCTTGCTTCTCCGCCGGGGATCGTTCGCGGCCTTTTAGCCACACCCCCTGGGACGCCGCAACTGGATTGGTCCTCCCGCTTCCGCGGACACCCCGGACCACACCAGGGAGCAGGAATGGGACGGTGAAAGAGGAGGGCGTTCACGCCCGAGTCGAAGGCGGAGGTGTTACGGCTGGTGAAGGTGGGCGACCGGAGCATCGGCCAGGTGGCGACGGACCTCGACCTGACCGAGACGGCGCTGCGCGGCTGGATCAGGCGCGCGGAGGGGATAAGACGAACAAGGACGATCGCGGGGAGCAGGGGCAACAGCTGCGAAGTTGCCGACCTGCACCCACGCGCGGCATCCGGCGACCGCCTGCGTGCCGGCGTCCTCGCCCTCACCTGGGCCCCGGCATCGTGAGCCAGGCGCCCGACCTCGGACGGCGCAGGAGCAGGCCCTCGCCCCGGCCGCAACCGCGCTCTCGTGGTAGGGTCGGCCATGAGCACCGGCGTGCTGCCGCACCACCTGGATCCCGCCCGCAACGCACCGGAGGTCGAGGCAGCATTCGCGGCGGTGCCGCCCGAGCAGGTGGCAGAGATCCTCGACGGGGAGCTCTTCACCTTTCCGCGGCCCGGTCGCCCCCACACGCGCAGCGCGTCACGCCTGACGATGAAGCTCGGCAGCGCCTTCGATCTCGGCGATGGAGGGCCCGGCGGCTGGGTGCTCCTGGATGAGCCGGAGCTCCACCTTGGGCCGCGGCCTGACAAGGTGGTGCCCGATCTCGCAGGGTGGAAGCGGGAGCGCATGCCGGACGCCCTCGGGGACGAGGACACGCCGGCGCACTACGACGTCCCTCCGGACTGGGTGTGCGAGGTGATCTCGCCGCGTACAGAGCGCGTCGACCGGGGGAAGAAGATGCGGATTTACCGGCGCGAAGGTGTCGGGCACGTGTGGCTGCTCAGCCCCTTGCTGCGAACGCTCGAGGTGTACCGACTCGAGGGCGGACGGTGGGTGCTGCTCGAGACCTACGAGGAAGACGCGAAGGTGAGGGCCGAGCCCTTCGATGCGGTGGAGCTCGATCTGGCGGCGATCTGGATCAGATGATCGATCGCAGGCCAGCGCGTCCCATCGGGAGTGGACATCGATCGAGCCCGTGGTGCTGCGCGCGCTGAGCCTCGGTTGCTCCCCGCCTGGGACGACGCGCCCCCGGAGCTCCAGGTCGACCTCGCCCGCCTCGACACAATGGACGGGCAGACGCGCTGTCCGATCACGAAGAGCGCTCGAACGACCGGAGCTGGGCTACCGTGATCGCCATGAACCTCGCCGGAATCGCCCATATCCAGCTCTCGGTCACGGACTTCCCGCGCAGCCGCGCGTTTTACCGCGCGCTGTGCGAGCACTTCGAGATGCAGTGCCAGTACGACGATCCGGGCAGCGAGAGCGAACGGCCCATGCTCTATTACATCGGCGGCAAGACCGGCCTGTTGATTCGCCCCGTGAACCCGGAGCACGCCGGCGCCCGCTTTCACCAGTACAAGCCCGGGCTGCACCACCTGTGCTTCCGCGCCCGCAGCCGCGAGGATATCGACGCATTCCACGAGTTCTTCGAGAGCACGCTGGCCGCGCTCGGCGGCAAGCTCGTGCAGGCGCCGCAGGACGGTGCGTGGGCGGCAGGTTACTACTCTATCGTGTTCGAGGATCCGGACGGCATCCGGCTCGAGATCAACCACGTCCCCGGCAAGGGCAACCTGTCCGAGGGCGTCGAGCTTCCGCTGCCTGCGCGCGTCCCGGGGGGCGTGCCCGAGCAAGCGTGAGGCGGCGCTGTCTTCTCCGCCTTCATCAGGCGACGAGCGCGTTGCCTCGCGCGCTGCTGAGCTCCGCGGACGCCCCCTCCGCCTCGTTCGGGCACGGCGGCGCCATCTCCGCCTCGTTCGGCTACGGCGGAGGCCCCATCTCCGCCTCGTCCTGCGGGGGGCCCTCCAGCTTGATCTGCACCTTCACCTTCCGCTTCTCTCCGTCCCCCTCGATCTGCACGTCGACCTTCCCCTCGACCCCTTGCGCCGCGAGCTGCTCCATCACCTGCCGCCGCGCCGCCTCCACGTCGTCCTTGTCGAGCACGTCCAGATCGAGCAGCTCGTGCCCGAGCTTTGCTCCCAGCGTCCCGCGCACGGTCCCCGCCAGCACGTCCTCCCGGATCTCCGCGCCGGCGAGCGCCGGGAACGCCGCCCGGATCCGCTCGGCCACGTCGCCCTCCGGCACGTCGTCGCCCCACACGTCGAGCGTCAGCGTCGTCGCCCCGTCCCCGCGCCGCCCCCGCACCAGGACCCGCGCCCTCCGCTCCGTCTTCCCTTCGCCGCGCACGGCCGCCATGAGCGCCTCGGGCTCGGGCAGCTCCGCGCCGTCCGCCACCTGGATGCGGATGCTCCGTCCCACGGGCACCTCCACGTCCGCCGGCGCCACGCACGCCGCCGCCCCGCACACCGCTGCCGCCGCCGCCACCACCAGCGCCTTGCGCAACCAGAGCCGCTTCATCGGGACCACCTCCTGCTCGGGGTAGAGCTGGCCGAACGCCGCCATCAGCTCGCCTTCGAGCTCGCGCGCGTGCGCTGGCCTGAGCGGCGCCGGCTCCCCGAACAGCCGGCGCAGCTTTCGTCGCACCTCAAAGCCCAGCATTGGAAACACCCTCTCCGCGGGACTCGCCCGCGTCCTGCTCGGCGCGCGCCTCGAGCCGCGCCTTCAGCTCGCGCAGCGCCCGCGACGCCCGCTGCTTCACCGCGTCCGCACGGAGCCCGAGGAGCTCCGCGATCTCCTGGTGTTTCAGCCCGTCGCCGTACCGCAGCGCCAGCACCTCCCTCGCCTCCGCCCCGAGCGCCTCCAGCGCGTCCCTGACCGCGCGGAGCTCCTCGCCCCGCACGAGCGCGTCGAGCGGCGTCCCCGCCTCGTCCGCGAGCACGCCCGCGAGATCGTCGATCGGCGCCTCGTGCCGCGCCGCCCGCGCGTGGTCGATGACCAGGTTCCTGGCCATGGCCAGCACGAACATCCGCGGCGTCCCCTTGCGCCGATCGAACTCTCCCAGCCGCTCCAGCAGCCTGTGGAAGACCCGCGCGACGAGATCCTCCGCGTCCTCCCGCCGGCCCACGCGTCGCGAAACGAAGCGCGCCACCGGGTCGTACAGCTCCTGGTAGAGCGCCCGGAACGCGCCGCGATCGCCGCGCCGGGACGCCTCGATCAGCTCGCAGAGATGGTCATCGCGGGAGGGCCAGAGGAAGCTCATCGCGGGGCTCACCCTCCTCTACGGCAGAGGCGCCAGAAGGTGACAGGCGAGCGGTCGATTCCTCGGGGGCCCTGGGCGACCGCTCGGCGACGGCGCGCCAGCAAGGCCTTGATGGTCCGGCTCGCCCGTTCGGGATCGAGCGCGTCGACGAGCACCCCGTCGGCGCTCGGCAAGAGCGGCGTCGCGAGCCCCCGGACGATCGGATCTCTCGATCCAGGGGTCCCGAGGAAGAGGCCCTTTCTCGTCGCCGTGCTTCAGGTGTCGAGCACCGTCCAGTCCTGCTCCGCCGCCCACGTCGAGAACGAATGCCACCCGACTTCGGGGTAATCGTGCCGGAGCCGGACGATATCGGCCGAGAAGCCCGCGCGCTCGTACCACGCGAACATTCTGGCCATGGCCTCGCTGCCGGCGCGCACGGCGTCGAGCGGGAGCTCCACGTACTGGATCTTCTTGCCGGACGCGCGGGTGATCGCCACCGCTGCGTCCAGCGCGCAGACCTCGTCCGAGGCGATGTCGATTCGCACGCCGAGGAACGGCTCGCGCTGCTCGAGGACCAAGGCGGTGAACAGGGCGACGTCGGCGACCGCGATCTGCTGGAGCGTCCGCGTCCCTGACATGGCGATGAGGAGCTTGCCCTCGCGGAGGCCGGGCAGGAGAAAGACGCGCAAGAAGTTCTCCATGAAGAACGCCGGGCCGATGATGGTGAAGGGGACATCGAGCGACCGCAGGTGCCCCTCCACCTGGAACTTGCTGTCGAAGAGCGGCACGCCGGTGCCACGGTCGGCGCTCGCGACGGAGGAGTAGACGACGTGTCCGACCCTGGCGGCCTTGGCGGCGTCGAGCACCGCGCGCGCCTGTCGGATCTCCAGGTCGGCCCCCGCCTCGGACGGGGCCATCGCGAACACGGCGTCACAACCTGCTGCAGCGCGCTCGATCGATCCTTGATCGTCGAAGGACCCTACCGTGAGCTCCGCGCCGAGCTGGCGGAGCTGCGAGGCCTGGGGGCCATCGGCGCTCCTCGTGAACGCGCGCACATGGTGCCCTCGGGCGAGGAGGGTTCGAGCGACAGCGCCGCCCTGCCACCCGCTCGCCCCCGTGACGAGCACTGTCAGTCCAGTACGGTTCCAAGCCACGTCATTCACCTCCATGACCATACGCCTGAGCGGCCTTGCGGGGGAGGGCCAGCGCAGCCACGCCGTCGAGGAACTCCCACAGCGCGGCCCATTGCGCGATCGCTCCGCGCCATGTGGCTGCGAGCGATGGGCCGCGCTCCTTGACCAACGCCGCGAGCGCGCCGGAATCCTCGGCGTGATCGACCTCGAGCACCTCGTGAATGGTCAGCCAGGCGAGCGCGTCCGGCGAGATCGCACTCTGGCGCCGGATCTCGTCGCCTAGGCAGCGATCCATCTTCTTCGCGAAGATCTCTGCGACGATCAGCGCACCCACGGCCTCGTAGGGATCTTCAGCCTCGAACAGCGCCGTGGATCGCTCACCGAGGCGTTTTCCGGGCCTGAGCACGTCGCCTCGGGCGTCCCTCGGACGCCAACCATCGAGGCCAGTCACGAACCGATCCAGGAGATCACTGTGGATCTTCTTGCAATCGCCGTTGCCCAGCTCGTCGTTTAACTGCTTCGCCATGAGTGAGGCGATGCGGCGGTCGTCGATGCGGGCGATCGTCTGGGCGAGCCAGCGGACGAAATGGGGGGAGATGCCGGCGTGGGTGTTCGCCACCAGGAACCAGATCGCCCGCAGATCGACGGGGTTCTCCCTGAGCGACACGAACAGCGGGTGCGCCGAGACGTCCCGTGCCTCGTATTCGTCGACGATGCGTGTGGCCGGTAAAAGAGTTGTATCCTCGGTACGTATTTCAATTGCACTGGTCACGTTCATGCTCTCCTTGTTGCATCAGAGCGGTGCTCAGACGAGCGTGATACGAGCACACCAGGTGCGCCGAGATGAACCCCCTGGGTCCTCCTGACGTCCTTGGCGGTCTATATCATTCGGGAGACTGCACCAGACGCGGGTGAGCCCGGCTCTGGATCAGCTCAGGGCTAGATGCCCGCTCGACCACCCAGTGGCGATCGGACACCTGGGCGATGTCGACCTCAGCGAGCCCAGCGCTTCGGCAGCAAGCGCGAACCTCGTCCAGCGTCATCGCTGCGTGCAGCGAGTTCCGGAACAGCGCGCGCTGGTAGGGCGTGTCGCCGCCGGCATAGCGCTGGACGAGGTCCTCGAGGTCCCCGAGGGTCGCCGGTCGCAGCAGGTCCTTGATCAGGATGGCCGCGCCTTGCCTGCCCACGCGCTGTGCCTCTGCGAACAGAGTGGTCGGGTCCGCCAGGTGATGAGCCAGGCTGTTCGACACCACGGCATCGAAGGCGCGCTCGGGAAACCCCGTGGCCTTCGCGTCGCCGCGCGCGACCTGGATGCGGCGGCGCGCAGGCGACGCACCAGCGCGTCGCCGCGCGATCGCGAGCATCGCCTCGGCCAGGTCGATCGCCGTGACCTCGAGGCTGGACAGCTCGGCGATGCGGATCGCGATGTCGCCAGGCCCGGTGCCGATGTCGATCAGCCGGCCCTGGGCGGGCGCGAGCTGGACGGCGCGCCGAGCGAAGGCCTCGTTGACGACGTCGTTGGAGATCGCCGCGTACTCGGCGGCGTCCTCCTCGGTGTCCATCGCTTCTGGCTCCAGGATTCGAGGTAGCATCACAGGCGCTCCACCGAGCGCCGGGACGCCATGCGGGACTCGTAGCCGGTAAGAACCTCGTGGAAAACGTCGTAGTCGCTGGCGACGAAATACATGGATTGCAGGCTGGAGAACTCGATGTCGTATCCGATGACATCCATCGAATACGGGCGGATTTGCGCGTCGCCCCTGCACGCGAGGCGGCCCTCCCGGTGCGACGAGAGAAGCGCTGCGCCGAACAGCCGGAACTCGTCGAACGTGCCGAGGAGGCCAAACTCGACGCTCCACAAGAAGATTCGGTTGAGCTCGGACTGCTCCGAGGGATTCGCGCTCGCGGCCATCCCGGCGCGGCGGGCCGACGCCTCTGCCAGGGCGATCTCCTCCGGCGACGCCGACTGGCTCATCAGCGTGGACATGTGCCGGTTCGCCTCGTAGAGCCAGCGGTCGTAGTCGTTTCCGCCGGCCACGATCATCATCTGCGCGAGGCGCTGCAGGTAAGTGCGGTACGCAGCGCAGAACAACATCGGTAGGTGTCCCAGCACGTCGTGCACGAAGTCGGGCGCCGGCGCGTGATCGATGTGGTGCTCGCTGCGCATGAAGGTGGCGATCGGAAACACTCTCCTCGCGAGGAGAGTGGCGTATACGCGCGATGGGACATAGCCGTCCACGCAGGTCGCCGTCCACCCGATCTCCTCGACGCGGCGGCTGATCTCCTGGATGGACGGGACCCGGAGGGGATCCAGGTCGAGGCGAGCGAACCCCCTCAGATACGCCGGATCGACGTGGTCCCTTAGCTCGTCGAGCATCGCCGTGTGGGCTGCCATCGTTCGCTGCCACACGCGGGAAGCTCCGCGGTCGTCGCCGAGCGCGTGGTGCGGAGCGATGTACCTGCTCACGTCCGGTGGCATCGAGTCCGAGATGAGTCTCTGACACTGGGTGGACATGAAACTCCTTGGCGCACATCACGAGACCTACGGCCACCGGCCGAGTCCGGTCTTATTCGGCGCTCTGGAGTCGACGGTATTGGCAATCCGTCATGGGAGGATCTTAGAGTTCCTTAGTTTGTCTCAGGCTTTGCGTGGGTGGAGGCTCAGCGAGAGCGAGGGCTCCAGCACATACCCTCTCTCGGCGGTATGCAGCATCTCGCCGAGGCCCAGGCTGCGCAGCACCGCGATCGTGTTGTAGAGGCGGTTCATCGCCGCGCCGGGGAGGATCCGCTCGTCCGGCCAGCCGACCTCGATCAGCGCCGACGTCGCGACGGGCTGTCCCGGTGTCCTGGCCAGCTGCTCCACCAGGCGAAGGAGCATCCGTCGCATGGCGTGGCGCCGCCGCATGCTCACCCTCGCTCCGCCGTGTGCGCGGAACCACATGCCGTCGGGACCCAGCTCGAGATCTGCAGTCCACTCGGCTGCGGGCGCCGCCGGTGCGCGTCCGTTGGCGCGAGGAGTCGTGCCTGTGTCTTCGGCTTTGACGTCCGATCCGGTGGGGCGGGCCGCCGGCGAGCCTTTGCCCTCGCGCAGCTGCACGAGGCGAGCAAAGCGCTGCTGAGCTCCCCGATGGTGCGCCCGAGCGTCGACTTCCTGCCCGCTGGCGTGGGCCTTTCGGGCGCGAGTGAGCTCGAGTAGGCCATCGAGCAGCTCGGCAAGGACGCCAGAGCGTACGACGTCGGCCTGTTCCTCGGCCAGGTGCCTCGCGTGCGCCAGGTGCCCTTCGGCGAGGGAGAAGCGGTCCTGGGTTACTTCGACGAGGCCGCGGGTGGCCGCGCTGACGATCTCCATGTAACCTCGGCACCACCCCGCGAGGTCGGAGGCGCTGTCGCGGAGGAGCGCCGTGCACCCCGGCAGGTCGGCCGCCCGAATGCTCTCGCGGTCGTGGTGCTCGGCTTCGAGCTGAACGAAGGTGGAGAGATCGGCGAGCTGAAGCGCGAGCTCGCAGCCCTGCAGCGTGAGGTCGAGCGCTCGCGCGAGGCTCTCGCGGGAGGTGGCCTGCTTACATCTCTGGCTCGCTCTCTCGGGCGTCCCGATCGACGAATGGAGATCCGCATGGATATACAAATGGCCAGCGTCGCGGAGCGCGATCCGAGGATCGCGCTCCGCCATCTCCGCTGTCCGGGCATCCGAGGTGGCGGTGCACGTCACCGTGTCGGTGGGACGCACGTCGTCTACATCGCGTGCCAGGTGAGTCTCTTGGCTCGTGTGGCGTTTGATCGCATCCGCTTGCTGCTGGCCCTGACGGGTATGCTTCGGCACAAAGATCTCCTGGAGTGGCGCGGTGCAAGAGCGCGTGTCCGCGTCAATGGCCGTTGTCTCGCAGCCCTATCCGACCAGCCAAGGGCATCGCGATCGTTCGCGTGGTGCCGGCTACCTGATTCCATCGCGACAAAGGAGAAGCGACGGCGACGAGGGCGGAGTGGGCCGAGCGGGTCGAGCGATGAGAACGGAGCGGGCTGCGTGCCGAGAAGTTCGCGCGGCGCGAGGGGTACAAGCCAAAGCCGCGTGCTCATCCAGCCAAGCAAACGGCGACGTACTCGCCGCGTAAGCATGCGAGCGTTTCACATGCCGTCACGCGACGCACTGAAGTGCCCAGTTACGTGGTCGCATCCCGTCGATGTCTTCCCCTCGCCGGCAAAGCGCAGGTCGCATCGCTTGTAGTGAGGACAGGAGCGCTCGGCGTCGGTACGTGGACTTTCAGCTGATCGACGACGAGCCTCTCTTTCGCGAGCGCGTTCTCGCGCCGCTCGCGGAGTGACTCCGACGGATCCTTCTTCCTGCCGCGGTGAACCTCACGCTCCATGGACGGCACCTTCTCGCTCTTGCGCCGGTAAACACGGTGCTTGAGCTCGGTGAACTCGGCCTTGACCTGCTCCAGATCGGTCTTCCGGTGGAGCGCGTAGCCGCGCCAGCCACGCTCGTGATCGCTGTCGTCATGGCCGGGTCGGTGCCCGGCGGGGTCGCTGCGCTCGTGGTCGGCGGGGCGTCTGCCCGCTCAGCGGGGCGGCCCGGGGGCCGCCGCACGCGGCTTCGCGCGGAGCTCCGCGAGCGTCCACTGCGCCACGCCGCGCGCCCCGTCGATCGTGAAATGCACGCCGTCGGGTCGGATCGCGCCGTCCTCGTACATGCGCCGGCACTCGCCCCCGGGGCAGATGTTCTCCTGGAGGTCGAGGAGCGCGACGTCGGGCAGCGTCGCGACGACCTTCCGGATCGAGCGGTTGATGCACGTGACCTGCTCGCGGACGTCCTTCGTCTCCCAGTCGCCGAGCGCGTAGGGGACGGTCGCCATCCAGACGCGCCCGTGCGGGTTCCGGAGCTTGTCGAGGTTCGTGACGAGGTTCGTCTCGAAGCGCTCGTGCCACGCCGGCTTGCACGCCTTCGTCCACTCGTCGTTCGCCGTGATGCCGTGCATGAAGGCGCCGCCGAGGTAGAGGACCGCGGCGTCGGGCTTCGCCTGCGCGAGGAGCGCGGGCCACTCCGTCATGCCGCAGAGGTCCGCCATGATGGTGCAGCCGTCCCGCCCGTGGAGGTCCACCGCGAGCCCGCGCTCGTGCAGACCGCGGAGCGCCCAGCCGAGCGTGTTCGCTGTCGAGTCGCCGACGACGACGACGCGGAACGTGACGTCGTCCTTCACGACCGCGGTGACGAGCGCGTTGAACATCGCGGAGCCCTTCGGCGCCTCGCCGTCCTGCGCGTGGGTCGCGCGGACGGCGATGAGCAGACCGAGCGTGACGCCGGCCGGCACCGCCCAGAACGAGCGCCCCTTCGGCAGCCCGCGCTCGCGGATCGGCCTCTCGAGGAAGCGGTAGGAGACGAGCGCGACCGCGAAGGTGATCGCGAAGCGGAGCGCGGTGAGGGCGGGGCCGTGCAGGCGATCGCTCGACACGAACACGTGCACCGGCCAGTGCCAGAGGTAGACGCCGTAGCTGATGGTGCCGACCCACGCGAGCGGGCGCCACGCGAGCGCGCGCGCGACGAGGCTCCGCGAGCCCTGCACCGCGCACGCGATGAGGACGAGGGCCCCGAGCTCCGTGAGCCAGAACCCGCCGTGGTAGAGGAGCCACGACTGGCCGTCGAACACGGACCACGCGATCGCGAGGCCGATCGCCGAGGCGACGCCGGCGCCGTCGAGGAGGCGCACCGCGCCCGCGGAGAGCTCGGCGCGCGGCGTGAGCACCGTCGCGAGCGCGGCGCCGAGGAGGATGCCGGAGGCGCGCGTGTCCGTGCCCATGTACACGCGCGTCGTGCTCTCCGGCGCGAAGAGGACGAGCATCGCGATCGCGGAGAGCGCGGCCAGCGTCAGCGTGAGGACGAGCACGCCGCGGCGCGACCACCGCGAGAGCACGAAGACGATGACGAGCGGCCAGACGACGTAGAACTGCTCCTCGATCGCCAGGCTCCACGTGTGCTCGAGCGGCGAGCGCGACGTGAAGATCTCCCAGTAGCTCTTGTGCGCGTAGATGGCGCGCCAGTTCGCGACGTAGCCGAGCGTCGCGAGCACGTCGGCGCGGAGGCCAGCGAGCGCGCTCGGCGGCCCGAAGAGGCGCCCGTGGAGCACGACCACCGGGACGAGCGCGAGGAGCGCCGGGAGGAGCCGGCGCGCGCGGCGGATCCAGAAGTCCTTGAGCGAGATCACGCCGCGCGCCTCGTGCTCCGCGAGGAGGAGCGACGTGATGAGGTAGCCCGAGAGGACGAAGAAGAGATCGACGCCGAGGAAGCCGCCGCGCAGCATCCCGTTCGCGTGGAAGAAGAGGACGCCGAGCAGGGCGAGCCCGCGCAGCCCGTCGAGCGCGGGCAGGTGCGGGAAGAGCGGGCGACGGGCGGGCGTGTCCACGAGGCGAGGGGCGAGACTATCAAAACGCCCGGGCGGCGCCTCCCCTGCCGCGCGCTCGCGTCACGCGGATCGCGCCGTGGTCGAGGTCACTCGTCAGTAATGATCGCCCTTCTTCGTGACGCCGAAGGGGATGAGCTGCGACGGTTGACCGTTGATCGTCGTCCCCCCGGCCTGGATCATGTGCGCCAGATCGAGGAACTCGGCCGGGAAGTTCAGCTTCGGAGCGGTGAGCGCGTCGAGCGCCGCCGTCTGCTCCGGCGTGAGCTTCACCTCGAGCGCCCTCACGTTGTCGTCGAGCTGCGCCAGCGTGCGCGCCCCGATGATCGTGGACGACACCGTCGGGCGCGCCTGCACCCAGCTGAGGGCGACGCGCGCGACGGTGGTCTCGAGCTGCTTGGCGATCCGCTCGAGCTCGTCGATCACCGTGTAGCTCCTCTCGTCGAGGTAGCCCGCGGCCCACTGCCGCCCTTCCGGCTTGACCGTCGCGGCGTTCCTCCGCGTGTACTTGCCGCTCAGGATCCCGCTCCGCAAGGGCGACCACGGCGTCACCCCCAGCCCGAGCTCCTGGGCCATGGGGATCAGCTCCCCTTCGACCGTCCGCTCGAGGAGCGAATACTCGATCTGCAGCCCGATGAACGGCGCCCATCCGCGGAACTGAGCGATCAGCTGCCCTTGCGTCACCTTCCACGCAGGGGTGTCGGACACGCCGATATAACGCACCTTCCCCGACTGGACGAGATCGTGGAGCGCCGCCATGGTCTCCTCGATCGGCGTGAACTTGTCCCAGTTGTGCAGCCAGTAGAGATCGATGTAGTCGGTGCGCAGCCGGCGGAGCGACTGCTCGCAGGCGGCGAGGATCGATTTGCGGTTCGAGCCGCCGCCGTTGGGATCACCGACGTACAGGTTTCCGCTGAACTTCGTGGCGATCACCAGCCGGTCGCGCTTCTGCCGGTCGTGGCCGAGGTGATCCCCGATGATCTTCTCCGAGTGTCCTTTGGTGTAGAGGTTCGCCGTATCGATGAAGTTCCCCCCGAGCTCGATGAAGCGGTCGAGGATGGCTTCGGAGTCCTTGACGCTGCTCCCCCAGCCCAGGTCTTCGCCGAACGTCATGGCGCCGAGGCAAAAGGGGCTCACCCGCAGACCTGAGCGACCGAGCGTGACATAATGATCGAGCGGCATCGCATCACCTCTGGAACTTGTTCCGTTTCGAACAGTTCAATATTGAACTAGTAGCGCCGCACCGCTCCATCGTCAAGCGCGAGCAGAGAGAACATGGACAAGCCGTCGCCCTGGGAGCTCTGGACGCTGAACTTCGAGTTCAGCATGGCGGTCATGGCCGAGGTGGAGCCCGAGGTGCGCGCGCTGGGGCTCGAGATGAAGGAGTTCTTCCTCCTCGGCAAGCTCGACGACCACCCTTACCCTGCCGAGCTGGCGCGCGCGCTGATCACGCCCAAGCCTTCGATCACCTTCATGGTGAAGCGGATGGAGGCGGCCGGCTTCGTCCAGCGTGAGACGGAGGCGGGCGATCTGCGGCGCTTTCGGCTGACGCTCACCCGCTCGGGGCGCAAGGCGATGGAGGCGGCGCGGGCGATCCTCGACGACGCCTTCGGGCGAAGGCTCGCGCGGATCTCGGCAGGCGAGCGCGCCGAGCTGGCGCGGCTCCTCACGCGGCTGACGGGGGAGCGTGCCCGCCCGCGCTGACGGCCGCCCTCGCGCTCACTCGTAGTCGCCCCTCAGCGCTTCGTAGAACGCGTCGCTCATGAGGTAGTCTGCCCACCACTGCTCGACCGGCGTCGCGCCCCGGCGCTGCTGGAAGAGCACCAGATCGTCCAGCTCGCCGTCGTACCAGCCCCACAGAAACCGGGCCCGCAGCACGTCCACGTTTCGCCTGCGGAGCTCGGCCACCGCGTCCTCGAGCGACTCGTCGTCGAACTCGTCGACAAGCGCCTCCGCCTCGTCGATGATCTCGCCGAGGTAGGCCAGCCCCTTCTTGGTGAGCTCGAACCGCGCCTTGCGGCGGTTGACCTCGACGAGGTCCGCGTTCACGAGCTCCTGCAGGACGTCCTCCAGCGGGCTCAGCTCGGACGGCAGCACGAGGGGCATCTCCATGCCTCCATCGGCGGGCTTCAGGTCCATCTTCTTCAGCACGTAGATGCCGGCATAGACCAGCTTCTGCTCGCGCGACACGATCGGCTGTCTGCGTCCTTCGAACATCGTCTCACTCCGCGATGCGCCAGGCCTCTGCCTCGAGGCGGATATGCCGGCGACCGTCTGCGTCGGTGTCGAGCCACGCGTCGACGTCGCCGTCGGCATAATACACGGGGGTGCGCCCCGCCGCCTCCGGCCGCCGGATGCGCGCGGCGTGGGGGTTGCACATGGCGAGCACGATGGCGCGCTCGCCGGAGAGCGCGGCCGGCAGCCAGCGCTCGAGGAACGCCGACAGGAGCACGGTCACCGAGTAGTCCTCGGCGACCTCCTCGACGAAGAACTCGAGCTCCACGTCATCGGGCAGCACCTCCGGCTCGTCCGCGGAGTGCACCGCCACGACGAGCGCGTCGGTCAGCCGTAGCGGCCCTCGATCCGCGCGGCCATCCAGCCAGAGCGCGTCCACCCGGCACCAGCCGAACTGCGTGGACTCCACGTCCGGCTCGTCGCGGTGCTGTTCGAGGTTCAGCAGCTCCAGCGCGGGACGGCAGCGGAACGGGAGCTCGGAGATGCTTCGCAGGGGCTGCATCGCGGCGGCTGGCGCGCGGCTACGCGACCAGGCGCTCGGGCCTGCGGCCTCGCTCGCTGCGGCGGACGCCGAAGCGCGAGCCGGCGCCGGACTTGCCGCTCCCGAAGCGGCTGCCGCCGGCGTTGTTGTAGCGCCGCCCGGTCTGCGACGACTTGCTGTGGTCGACGCTGGACGGGTTCGCGGCGCGGTACGCCTCGCGGTGGGATCGCAGATCGGGCGCGCGGCCGGGCGGCGTGGTGTACGGCTGCGTGTACACCGGCACGTAATTCGGGCGCAGCGCCGACGACACCATGGCGCCGAGGAGCATGCCCGACGCCAGGCTCATCACCGGCGAGTGGTAGTACCCGTAGGGGCCGAACCCGGACGTCTGGATCTGCGCGGCGCCTTCGCCCGAGACGTCACGGCGGATCGTGAACACCTTCTCGGGGTCCTGCACGCCGCCGTCGCTGTTCTTGTCGAAGAACCCGGTGACGACCTGCGTCTTGGCGTCCAGGTCCTGTACGGCGACGCTGATGACCTCGCTCCCCTGGTAGATCTCGTTGACGCGCTGCTCGAAGTCCTCGGGCCCCTCGGCCGCCTTGAAGGCTTCGTTGACCTTGTCGAAGTCGAGCTCGACGCTGGTATTCTCGGTGGTCGCCCAGCGCTCCCTGGACCGCCCGCCGCTGCCGCTGGAATCGCAGCCGGCGGTCGCGACGGCGAGGGCTGTCAGGAGCACGACGGGCAGGGTGGTCTTCGTCATCATCTGGAGGAATCTGTCTGGTGCTGTTGGAGGATTCTGTCAAGCAGGCGCCGAGCCCAGCACCGGGAGCCCGCAGACGCCGGGAGAGAACCTGCGCACGAGGAGGCGCCACGCAAGATCCGCAAGATCATGGAAGGCGCGGCAAGATCATGGAGGGCGCGACGCGTCAGCGCGCGCGCCGGCCGGAGCGACCCCCGGGGCCGCCGGGCGGCGGCAGCTCGGCCGAGCGCAGCCGCTCGGGCAGGGGTCGGGTCGCCAAGCGCGGGGTATTCAGGTCGTCTTCGGCTTGTACGTGGCGAAGAAGAGGCCCGGCAAGACGAGCGCCGCGCCGAGCCAATGGTAGAGGGCAAACGCCTCGCCGAGGAGCAGCCACGCCAGCACGGCGGTATAGACCGGCGACAGGTAGAGCAGCAGGCCAGTGCGGCTGGGGCCGAGATGCTCGGTGATATAGCTGTACGTGGCATAGGCGCCGACGCCTGGCACCAGGACCAGGGTCACCGCGGTGGCGATGGTGCGCAGGTCGAAATGCGGCGCGCCGCGGCTGGCCAGCTCCCAGCCGAGCGGCGGCAAAAGGAGGATCGCCCCGGCCAGCGCGATCGCGGTGAGCCGCGCCTGGACCCCCAGCGGATCGGGCCATCGCTTCAGCAGCACCGTGTAAAGCGCCCAGGAGATCGCCGCGCCAAGGATCATCAGGTCACCGGTGCTGAAGCGGAGCGCCAGCAGCGCCGCCGGGTCGCCGCGCAGCACGATGACCAGCACGCCGGTCAGCGCCAGCGCGGCGCCCAGGCCCTGGCGCCGGCTGAGCCGCTCTCCGAACATGGCCCGTGACAGCAGGATGATGATCACCGGCGAGACGGCGTAAATCAGGCCGATATTGGTGGCCGTGGTGGTGGCGGCGCCGTAATAGACGCCGGCGCCGCAGATGCCCATGCCCAGCAGGCCGAGCAGGGCATATCGGGCCCAGTCGCGCCGTAGCGCGGCGCGGTTGCGCCACAATTCACGGCCGCAGAAGGGGAGCAGCACCAGCGCGACGCCCAACCATCGAAGCTCCGCCAGCGCCACGGGCGGGATGAAATCCGCCGTGGCGCGCGCCAGCAGCATGTTGGTGGTGAACAGCGCCGGGGTGACGAACAGCAGGACGTGGGCGACGCGCTGCTGGCGGGACTCGGCGAAGCCGAGAGAGCTGGAAGCCATTGGCGAGGAAGGTAGGGAAGCGCCGCTACCATGGCCAGGGCTTGCCCCTGACGCCGCCGGGCCGTGTCCGGAGCACGACGTCCGTGCGTGACGGCCCGCAAGCCACCGAGGCTCTCGGGCACGACATGGCGCATCCTCGGGTCAATCTCCTCTCCTCGCGGTCGCTCGCTCGCCATGCGCGCTGCGAGCCCGCCGGCGCGGCCCGCTCGGTGAGCGCGTCACCGCGCTTCGACGGAGGCTGGAGCCACAAGGGATGCTGGAACCTCCGTCTCCTGCTCTCATGCATCCATCCCTCGCGCCGCGCGATCGTCGGCCCCAGGGAGGGGAGCGGAGGCACGCATGATCAAGCCACCGCCCAGCCGCGACGATCTGCTGGCGATCGTCCACGAGCACAATCACGTGCATAACGAGCACCAGCGGGCCACCGCCGAGTCCGTGCGGCGCAAGCTCGAGGCGCGCATGCTCGAGATCGAGGGGCGTTTCGAGCGCGAGCTCGCCGAGGTGATCTCCGACGAGGCTCTCCGGCAAGCCTGGCGCGATCACCTGCATTGGCGCGCGCCGGCGCCGAGCGAGCCGGCCCCGGTGTCGCCGCTGGTCTTCCGCGGCCGATCCGACGTCGGATCCGAGGTCGTCGCGCGCGAGAAGGCCGGCGATACGCACATCGAGGTCGACGGCGCCGTCTACCATCGGCGCCCCGGCCTCGATCTCGCGGCCGATCGGGCGGGCGCCGTGCTCCGGGTCGGCACGCTCCCGCCCTTCCGTGAGCGCTTCGAGCTACCCGTCGAGGCGCTCGACGCGCTGCGCGCCTGGGTCGAGCGCCCGGGCGCTGAGCCGCCCTGGCGCTGGGCGCACGAGCTCGTCGCCGAGGGGCTCGTCGATGGCCACTTCGCCCTGACCGACCGCGGCCGCCGCGCCCTCGTGCGGCGCGCCGCATAGGGGCTCGCGCGCGCACCCGTCCCGCTACACCCCCCAGCGCGCTATCCCAACCCGCCTCGCTCCCTCCGCCGCTGTCGGCCAATACACCTCCTCCCGCGGGATCTCGAGCTCTCCGACACCCCGGCCGCGCAGCACCTCCCTCTGCTCCGCCACGAGCTCCGAGATGTCCTCCACGCCCACCGTCCACTCGTCGGCGAACCGTCGCAGCATCGCGCCCCGCAGACCAAGCTGGATCGCCCTCCGCGCGACCGGCGCGCCCGACGGATGGTGGTCCGGATCCCACTGGAGCCGCACGTCCGAGCGCTGGAGATCGCTCTTCCACGCCTCCTCGCTCGGGTGCAGCTCGGGCACGAAGCCCGACGGCACCGCGGCCGCCAGGATCGCGTCGAACCCCGCGCGCTGGATGCGGATGGCCAGCACCGCCTCCTGGTCGGGCTTCGTGCCCCAGCCCGAGCGGAACATCATCCAGAGGAAGTTCGGCTTGATCCAGCTCATGCGGCCAAAGCTGAACTCCGGCCCTCCGAGCCGCTGGTGCAGGGCAGCGTGCCGCGCGATCGAGGGGCGGTACGCCTGATAGACCACGATGGTCTCGGCGTCGAACTGCGCGAGGATGTGGCGCCCCGCGGCGGGCCAGCGGGCGGCCTGCGCAGCATACGACGTGAGCTCCAGCTTCTTCATCGCTCCTCCATCGCTCCCTCCTCGGGCTCAACTCGAGCCAGCTCCCCTTGTCCGAGGCCTTCCCCAGCATAGCTCGCCCGTGCTACGCCGCAGGGAGACCGGACCGGCTGGGGAGGATCCCATGGAAACCCTCGTTCGCATCGCGGACGCGCTGGGGCGATTCAGCGCGCGGTACGTGCCCTCGGCCTTCGCCATCGCGGTGCTGCTCACGCTGCTCGCGTTCGCGCTCGGGCTCACGTGGGCGGGCGCGGCGCCGATGGAGGTCGTGAAGGGCTGGGGCGGCGGCTTCTGGGAGCTGCTCTCGTTCTCCATGCAGATGGCGCTCGTGATGTTCAGCGGCTATCTCCTGGCGCTCACCGCCCCTGTCCGCGCCGCGCTCGAGAAGATCGCCGCGCTCGCGGCCACGCCGCGGCGCGCGGTCATGCTGATGGCGTTCGTCTCCATGGCGCTGTCGTACCTGAACTGGGGCCTGTCGCTCGTGGCGTCCGCCATGCTGGTGCGCTTCGTGGTGCGCCGGCAGCCCGACGTGGACTACCGCCTCCTCGTCGCCTGCGCGTACTTCGGCATGGGCGCGACATGGCACTCCGGGTTCTCCGCCTCCGCGCCGCTCCTCGTCGCCACGCCGGGCCACTTCCTCGAGAAGACCACCGGTATCATCCCCATCGACGAGACGCTGCTCTCCGCCTTCAACCTGGCGCTCCTCCTCTCGGTCGTCGCCGTGATGACGCTGCTCGCGGGGCTCCTCCACCCGACGCCCGACCGCACCGTCAGGGTCGACCCGAAGGTGGTGGAGGGCTTTGGCCGCTTCGACCCGCCCGCGCCGCCGGCCGCGCCGTCGCTCGCGTCCCTCCTCGACTTTTCTCCCGTGCTGAACCTCCTCTTCGGCGCCGCGGGGCTTGTCTACGCGACAACCGTGCTGTGGAGCGGCTGGCGGAACATCAACATCAACACGGTCAACTTCATCTTCCTCACCCTGGCCGTCCTCCTGCACGGCACGCCGGCGCGCCTCATCAAGGCTTCCGAGGAGGCCGCCAGCGTCCTTCACGGCATCGTCCTGCAGTTCCCGCTCTACGCGGGCATCTACGGCATCTTCAAGGCCACCGGCCTCACCGACCGCATCGGCGAGGCGTTCGTCGCCCTGAGCTCGCGGGAGACGTTCCCCGCGATCGTCTACTGGTACAGCGGCATCGTGAACTACTTCGTCCCCTCCGGCGGCTCGAAGTGGGCCATCGAGGCGCCCTACCTGCTCAAGGCAGCCTCCGACCTCGGCGTCGAGCCGCGCAAGGTCGTCCTGGCCTACGCGTGGGGCGATATGGCCACCGACCTCGTGCAGCCGTTCTGGGCGCTGCCGCTGCTCGCCGTGGCACGCGTGGAGTTCAAGGAGCTGCTCGGGTTCCTGCTTGTCGCGTTCGTCGTATACGCACCCCTGGTCACCGCGGCGTTCCTGTTCCTCCTCTGAGCCCTCCGGCGCCCGCGCACCGACTCGGCGCGATGAGGGTTCAGGCGCAATATGTGCCGGGGTGTGCCAGCTGGTGATGGATTGTATCTTCCGGTAATTACAAACAAAATGGCTCGGCATGTCGAGTGCTTCTCCTGAGGCCATCGATCCGAACGACAGACGGACACGGAGACTCACATGCGATCATTCTACAGGGGTTGTACGCTTGTTTCTCTGCTTGCGCTCGGCGCCAGCTTCGCCGCCTGCTCGCGCGGAAGCGGATCGGGCGGGCCCGCGGAGACGGGCCTGGCACAGAGTGCCCTCACGCCCGCGACGAGCTGTGACGATGTCGAGGCGCTGCTTCGCGAACGGCTGAAGCAGAACATGATCAAGTCGGTCGACGTGGCGCGGAAGTCCGCCCTGCAGCAGCTCGAGGAGGGGTGCTACTGGTCCGGAGCGGACGGCGGGGTCGTCGCATCCGCCTCCTCCGGCTCCTCCTCCTCCACGGGAGGGCCCGTCTCGGCGCCGGGCGAGGAGGCAGGGGGGGACGACGACGGGGCTGCCACGGAGTATTCGACGACCAACACGCAGGAAGCGGACGTCGACGAGGCCGACTTCATCAAGAACGACGGAGAGCACGTCTACATCCTGGCCCACGGGCAATTCCAGATCTTCGACGCGTGGCCCGCCGCCGACACGCACCGCGTCGCGTCGGTCGCGATCGAGGGGGATCCGAAGAAGCTCTTCGTCCACGAGAAGCGCGCCCTCGTGTACTCGTCGCTGTCCCCGTCCTCGTCGCCTGACGGCGAGCTCCCTTATCACGGCGGTGAGTGCACGTACGGATACGATTGCGAGTTCACGGGCGACGGCACGCCGCTCATGGTCACCGAGCTCGACATCAGCGATCTCACGGCGCCGACCGTCGTGCGGACGCTGAAGTTCTCCGGATCGTTCCTCAACGCCCGGCGCATCGGGAGCGCGGTGCACACGGTCGTGGCCTCCCCCGAGCCGGTGGTGGAGGGACTCTCTACCTGGCCAGAGGGCATCGATGTCTGCACCCTGTCCGAGCAGGGGGTCAACCCGTCCACGGTGGCCGCCGTGAACGGCGCGTACGACAAGCTCGTGGAGAAGAACCTCGCCGTGATCGACGCGGCCCCGCTCGACATCCAGCTGCCCACCGTGGAGGACACGCTGTACCGGGACGGCGTGGCGCACCCGAGGAGCGACGCCCCGTTCGCGAGCTGCGAGAACTTCTACCTGTCGAACACGGGCGACGGGCAGAGCTTCCTCTCGGTCGTCTCGACCGAGCTCGGCACCGAGGCGCTCGGCCAGACGACGATCGTGGGCAGGCCCGGCGCCGTCTACGCGACCGCGGACTCTCTCTACGTGGCGAGCCGGCACCAGTACGGCGAGACGTACGGCTGGTTCTACGACGACGGCGAGACGACGCCCGACGCGACGACCCTCCACAAGTTCGCGCTGAGCGAGCGCGCGGCGCCGAGCGCGTACCTGGGGAGCGGCGTCGTGAAGGGGCGCGTGCTCAACCAGTTCGCCCTCAGCGAGCACGAGGGCTATCTCCGCATCGCGACCACCACCGGGCACCTGCCCGATCCGGACACGCACAACACCGTCGCGTCGCTGAAGCAGGAGGGCGGCGCGCTCGTGGTCAAGGGGATGGTGGACCAGCTCGCGCCCGGCGAGGACATCCGATCCGCCCGCTTCTACGGCGACGTCGGGTTCGTCGTGACCTTCAAGAAGACCGACCCGCTCTACACCATCGACTTCTCGGATCCCGAGGCGCCGAGGGTGCGCGGCGAGCTGAAGATCCCCGGCTTCTCGACCTACATGCACATGATCGACGAGGGGCACGTCATGAGCATCGGCTACGACGCCGACGATCAGGGCGACTTCGCGTGGTTCCAGGGGATCATGCTCCAGATCTTCGACGTGACGGACCTCGACGCGCCGACGCTCACGCACAAGGAGGTGATCGGGACGCGCGGCTCCGCGAGCGACGCCGCGACCAACCACCTCGCGTTCAACTACTTCACCCAGCGGGGGCTGCTCGGGATCCCCATGGTCATCTGCGAGGGCGGGAGCGGCGGCGACTTCGGCGACACGATGACGTTCAGCGGGCTGCTCGTCTACAAGGTGGATACCGGCGCGGGCTTCACGTCCGTCGGCGGCGTGCCCCACCCGCTGCCCGACGCGAGCGCGGGCGGAAACGGCCCGAGCTGCGGGAGCTGGTGGAGCAACGCGACGTCGTTCGTGAAGCGGAGCGTCTTCATGGAGGATTACGTCTACTCCGTCTCCGAGGACGAGATTCGGGTCGCCAACATCAGCGATCTCGCGACGCCGGAAGCCGTCGTGTCGCTCGTCCCCTGAGCGAGATCGAACGTACGCCGCACCGAGCCGGACGACGGGGATGAGCCCGTGGCGCACGAAGATGCGCCCCGCTATAGAGCTCCGGCATGGAAGCGCTGGACCTCCCCGCCGAGCAGCTGGCCTCGGCGGTCGGCGCGCGGCCCTTGCTGCTGCTCGCGCTGCTCTTGATCGGAACGGTGGGGGTGCTCCTCGGGCTCGTCGCCGTCGCGCGCTTCTCCGACCGCCACGCGCGGGCGCTGTGGGCGTGGGCCGTCCGGGCCTACGCCGCGGCGGCCGCGCACCCGGCCACGCAGCGCCTCTCGGCCCGGTTCCCCGCGGTCGCGAGGGTGCTGCGCGAGCTCTCCGCGGCCGAGTACCTCGTGATCCACCTCGGCCTCGGGCTGGTGCTCAGCATGGCCGCGCTCGTGTTCGTCGCGCTCGCGGAGGGGGTGCGCGAGGGCGAGCCGATCGTGGACGTCGATCTCGCGCTCGCGCGCGCGCTCCACGCGTCGTCGAGCCGCGCCGGCGTGGCGGCGCTCCGCGCGTTCACCCTCCTCGGCAGCTTCTGGGCGCTCGCGCTGCTCGCGGTCGTCGTGGCCGCGGCGCTGCTGAGGCGGGGCCGGCGGGTCCTCGCGGTCGGGTGGCTCTTCGCGCTCGCCGGTGGCGGGCTCCTCAACTTCGCGCTCAAGGCCTTGTTCGCCCGGCCGCGGCCGACGTTCGCCGATCCGCTCGCGGTGGCCGCGGGGTGGAGCTTCCCGAGCGGACACTCGATGGGCACGTTCGTCGCCTTTGGCATGCTCTCGTACCTGGGCCTCCTGCTCCTCCGGACGCTGCGCGCTCGCCTCGTGCTCGTCGCGCTCGCGCTCGGCTGGACCGTGGCGATGGGCTTCAGCCGCATGTACCTCGGCGTGCACTACCTGAGCGACGTGCTCGCGGGGTTCGCCGCAGGCACCGTGTGGCTGGCCGTCTGTATCTCGGGGATCGAGGTCGCGCGGCGCAGGCCGGGTCGGATCGACGGGCAGTCGCTGCCTGCCTGAGACGGCCAGTCGCGTCCGCCCCGAGGTGGGCAGTCGCAGGCGGCCTGAGCTGCCGCGGCGCCCGCCGGGCCGCGGCGCGGACCGGCGCCCCGGCCGCTCCGCGGTAGGATCGCGCGGGAGGAGGCAGGAGATGCAGATCAGCGGCAGGAACAAGATCCCCGGGAAGATCACGGAGCTCGTGGTGGGCGACGTGATGGCCAAGGTCGTGATGGAGGGGCCGGGGGGCACGGAGCTCGTCGCGGTCATCACGAGCGACGCGGCGAAGGAGCTCGGCCTCTCCGTCGGCAAGCAGGTGCAGGCGCTCATCAAGGCGACCGAGATCATGGTGATCGCCGGATGAGCGGCGGCTGGCCCGCGTAAACCTCGCCGCCGCCCTGATCCGCAGCGCGCCCGGCGATGTCAAGATCGAACTCCGGCCGTGCTCGATTCGACATCAAGCCGCGAGCTCGTCGGCAGAAGCCGAGTTAAGCTACGGTGGAAATAGACATTATTATCGAAATTTGCGCCGAGACCAAGGTGCAGAACCGAGGTGGACGCCTGGGCGCAGAACCAAGGCGCAGAACCACGTCGGCTACCGGCGGTGAGCAGGATGAAGAGCTGCGCCGAGCACAGCAGCGCCGCCGATTTCGCCTGGAGCGGGGGTGCACTTTTACGATAAAGTGTGTCTAGCGCCGTTTGCTCGGGAAGAGCGCAACGTGCGTTATCGAGGTGGCCGTGGGTTTAAGGACTTCTTATCTGGCTTTGGCGGTGGGATTGCTTCAGATCACGGTCGCTTGCGGCGGGGGCGGCGCGACCACGAGCGATGCGACCGGCTCCGGGAGCGGCGCGAACTCCGGCGGCGGCGCGCCTGGCGTCGGCGGCGCCGGCGGCACCGGCGGTGAGCCCGAGTTCACGGTGGGCAGCGGCATCGGCCTCGGCGGCAACGGCGGCGGCGAGCCGGACCCGTGCGAGGTCGACGATCCGCCCCCCGAGTGCTTCCTGCCTCCCGACCCCGCCTGCGGGGACGCGGCGCTGAACCAGGCGTCCGAGGCCTGCGACGACGGCAATACGCTGCCGGGCGACGGCTGTTCTGGGCAGTGCCAGGTCGAGCCTTACTGGGAGTGTCCGACGGCCGGTCAGCCTTGCGAGCTGACCATCGCGTGCGGCGACGGCGTCGTCGACCCCGGCGAGTTCTGCGACGACGGCAACAACGTCGATGGCGACGGCTGCAGCGCCGACTGTTACTACGTCGACCCCTCGTACGTGTGCCCGAAGCCGGGCGAGCCGTGCATCCTGCTCTACGACTGCGGCGACGGCCGCGTGAACGGCTCGGAGGAGTGCGAGGACGGCGACGACCCGCCCGCGTCCGGCGACGGCTGCAGCGCGGACTGCAAGCGCGAGGCGGGCTACCAGTGCAGCCGGCCCGATCAGCCGTGTACGCGGCTGCCGGTCTGCGGCAACGGCGCCAAGGAGACAGGCGAGGGGTGCGACGACGGCAACACCGCGAGCGGCGACGGCTGCTCGAGCCTGTGTCGGCAGGAGCCCTATTACAACTGCCCGACCCCCGGATCGCCCTGCGTGCGGCTGATCGAGTGCGGCGACGGCAAGGTGCAGCCGGGCGAGCTCTGTGACGACGGCAACGCCGCGGATGGCGACGGCTGCTCCGCCGACTGCCAGGTGAAGGACCCGGCGTACGTGTGCCTCGAGCCGGGCGAGCCGTGCATCCCGCTCTACCTGTGCGGCGACGGCCGCGTGAGCGGCAACGAGCAGTGCGATGACGGCGACGACCCGCCGGCGAGCGGCGACGGCTGCTCCGCGGACTGCCGGCTCGAGGAGGGCTGGGTCTGCAAGCCCGGCCAGGCCTGCACCGTGAGGACCTATTGCGGCGACGGCACGGTGCAGCTCGGCGAGCAGTGCGACGACGGCGGGGGGACGTCCCCTGAGGGCGGCGACGGCTGCACCGCGCAGTGCAAGATCGAGGTCGGCTGGACGTGCCCGCCGGCGGGCGGGCGCTGCACCCCGCCGCCGCCGCCCGTGTGCGGCGACGGCAAGATCGGCGGCACCGAGGTGTGCGACGACGGGACGCAGCCCCCGGCGAGCGGCGACGGCTGCAGCGCCGATTGCCAGACGATCGAGGTGGGCTGGGACTGCTCGCGCGTCGGGTTCCCCTGCAAGACCATCTGCGGCGACGGGCTCAAGCGCGGCGCAGAGCAGTGCGACGACAACGATCTCGTCTCCGGCGACGGCTGCGACGATACGTGCCGCATCGAGCCCGGGCGGGTGTGCACCAACGCCGTGCCCCAGGACTGCACGGGCTACTCCGTCTGCGGCAACGGCGTCCGCGAGGGCACCGAGGCCTGCGACGACGGCAACGGCAACTGGCGCGACCTCTGCACGCCGGACTGCAAGGGCGAGCCGGACTGCAGCGGCGGCGCGTGCATCTCGAAGTGCGGCGACGGCATCCTCCTGCCCGGCGACGCCACCGAGGCGTGCGACGACGGCAACACCGCGAGCGGCGACGGCTGCTCCGCCACGTGCACGATCGAGCCGGGCTACGCCTGCACCGTTCAGCCCACCGAGATGCGGCTGCCGATGGTCATCCGCGACTTCATCGGCTGGTGCCCGACCTCGTACGACCGCAACGTCAGCAACACCGCGTGCGACAACAACCTGACGGACACCCTCGTCGGGCACTTCGATTTCGAGATCGATCCCAGCGGCAATCAGATCGACAAGATGGTCCAGCCGACGCTCGACGCCGCCGGCAAGCCCGTCAGCAGGTTCGGCCCCGCCTTCGTCACGCCGAGCGACGCGAACGGCTGGACCACGGGGCAGAACAACTTCCAGTGGTGGTACCGGGACAACCCGACGTACAACAGGACGCTCGTCACCACCATCGAGCTGACCCCGCAGGCCGGCAGGTACGTGTACCAGCGGAGCCCGTTCTGGCCGGTGGACCCCACCCCGCCGAATGGCGATCCCGTGCTCAGCAACCTGGTCTCCGCCGGGCTGGAGAAGGCGCAGCAGAGCAACCCCTCGCACAACTACTACTTCACGAGCGAGGTCCGGTACTGGTTCCAGTTCAATCCGAACGGCGCCGCGGCCGATCCGGTGCTCACCTTCTTCGGTGACGACGACGTCTGGGTGTTCATCAAGAACACGCTGACCGCGGACATCGGCGGCATTCACGGGCAGCTCCAGGAGAGCGTGACCATCCTGGACAACGGCGACGCCCGCGTGACCCCGTGCACCCAGAACGCCTGCCCGGCGGACGCCCGCACCCCCTACGAGGTCGACCTGAACCTCGAGCCGGGCAAGGTCTACGAGATCGCGGTGTTCCAGGCCGAGCGCCACGTCGTCGGGTCGAACTACCAGCTCACGCTGTCGGGCTTCAGCGCCGGCACGTCGGTGTGCTCGCCGCAGTGCGGGGTCGACGAGCCGGTCGTGACGCCGGGCGAGGAGTGCGACGACGGCAGCGAGAACGGGACGGGCTACGGCCAGTGCAACAACTGCCAGCTCGGGCCGTACTGCGGCGACGGTCAGAGGAACGGCCCGGAGACCTGCGACAACGGGATCAACAACAGCGCGTACGCCAACGCCTCGAACGCCTGCGCGCCGGGGTGCGTGGCCCCGCCCCGGTGCGGCGACGGCGCGGTCAACGCGCCGTACGAGGCGTGCGACCTCGGCTCCGGCAACACGGCGAACGGCTACGGCGGCTGCACGCGCGAGTGCGAGATCGGGCCGTACTGCGGCGACGGCGCGACGAACGGCCCCGAGCAGTGCGACAACGGCAGCAACGACGGCTTCTACGGCACGTGCAACCCGAACTGCACGCCCGCCCCGCGGTGCGGCGACGGCAACGTCGACGAGGAGTGGGGTGAGGAGTGCGACGACCCGGCCGACCCGAACTGCGTGGGCTGCCAGCTCGGGGCGCTCTGCGGCGACGCGGTGGTGCAGGCGAGCTACGGCGAGGAGTGCGACGACGGCGTCAACGACGGCGGCTACGGCGAGTGCGCGCTGATGTGCCTCTACGGCCCGCGCTGCGGCGACGGCGTGGTGCAGCCCGACGAGGAGGACTGCGACCTCGGCGAGGCCGACAACAACGGCGCTTACAACGGGTGCACGCAGCACTGCTCGTACGGGCCGTACTGCGGCGACGCGGCCGTCAACGGCGCTGAGACCTGCGACGACGGCGTGAACGACGGCTTCTACGGCAGCTGCTTCCCCGACTGCACGCCGGCGGCCCAGTGCGGCGACAGCCACATCGACGAGGAGTGGGGCGAGCAGTGCGATCCCCCGAACGAGGCGACCGGCTGCAGCGAGAACTGCCGCAAGGGTGCCCAGTGCGGCGATTCGGTGGTGCAGGCCGACCTCGGCGAGAAGTGCGACGACGGCGTGAACGACGGCGGCTACGGCGAGTGCGGCCCGAGCTGCGTCTACGGCCCGCGCTGCGGCGACGGCGTGGTCAACGGCCCCGAGCAGTGCGACGACGGGGACGGCAACAACACCGGCGGCTACGGCAAGTGCGCGCCGGGGTGCATCTACGGGCCGTACTGCGGCGACGGCGTGCGGCAGAGCCTGTACGAGGAGTGCGACGACGCGAACAACACGAGCGGCGACGGCTGCAGCTCGGCCTGCGAATACGACAACCAGCCTCTCTAGCCGCCCCTCACGCCCCCGACCGCGGCGCCTGCGGCCGCGGTCGCACCGTGGTGTCACCCAGCGGCTTCTCCAGGAGAGGAGGGCCCGCGATGGGCAGCCAGATCTCGAAGACAGCGCCCCCCTTCTTGGCCTTGCGGTAGGTGATCTCACCGCCGTGCTCGAACACGATCCGCTGCGCGATCGCGAGGCCTAACCCCGTCCCCTTGTCCTTGCTGGTCGCGTAGGGCTCGAACAGGCGCGGCACCATTTCCTCGGCCACGCCCGGGCCGTTGTCGCGCACCACGATCCGCACGCGGTCGTTCGGCAGCGGGCCGATCGTCACCGAGACGCGCGGGTCGCGCCGGATGGCGCTCGCGGCGTCCAGCCCGTTCTGGACCAGGTTCGTGAGGACCTGGATCAGCTGATCGCGATCGGCCGAGACCTCCGGGATCGGATCCGCCACGAGCTCCACGCGCGGCGACGGCGCGCCGGAGGTCGCGCCCGCGCCGGAGGTCGCCTCGCCCGACGCCGGGGCGGCGTGCAGCGTGACCACCCCGCGCGCGACCGCGACGAGGTCGATGGGCGTGAGGTTCGGCGGCGGCAGGCGCGCGAACTGGGTGAACTCGGTCACGATGTTCGCGATCCGGTGCACCTCGTTCAGGACCGTCGACGTCGCCTCCGCGAAGTAGTCGTCGAACGCCGGGTCGTCGCGCTGACGGAGCCGGCGCAGCGTCTCCACCGCCGCACGGATGGGCGCCAGCGGGTTCTTGATCTCGTGGGCGATCTGGCGCGCGACCTCGCGCCGCGCGGCGATGCGCTCGGTCGCGGCCAGGCGCTTGCGCATCGCCGCGAGCTCGTCGATGGTCGCGTTGAACGCCGCCGCGAGATCCGCGATCTCCCGCCCCCCGCGCCCCTCCACGCGCCGCGGCGCGCCGCTCATCACCTCGCGCGTCTCGCGGGCCAGCGCCACGAGCGGCCGCGACAGGCTGCGCGCCAGCACGACGGCCATCGCGACGGCGATCGCCAGCACCGTGGCGCCCGTCAGCGCGATCGCGCGATCCAGCCGCGCGAGCGCCTGCCTCAGCGGATCGCGCGGAACAGACGCGACAACGTCAAGGCCCGGGATCTCCGCGAAATGGAGGACGCGCACGACCTCCGCCTCGCTGCTCTGAGGGGCGAGCTCCCCCTCCCGCGCCGCCGTGAGGCGCACATGGTACGCCTCGCCGATCCGCGCGAGGACCGGGCCGATCCGCCGCGCCCCCACGAGGCCGATGGTCACCCCGTGGCTCGACAGGGCGCAGTGGACCTCCAGCGACGGCTCGCCGCCCGCCTTCGCCGGCCGGAGCCGCGGCGCGCCCCCGGGGGCCTGGATCAGCTCCGCGAGCCGCTTGTCGCGCGCGCCGATGCGCGCGGCGTCCTCGGCCCCCAGGACGCTCCCGTCGCCCGCGACGAGCGACAGCTCGTCGAGGCGCAGCGCCTTGGCCTGGCTCGGGACCAGCCGCCCGAGGGCGATGCGGCTCCCGGGGTCCATCGCGTCCGGGTCGCCCTTGGCGCGCTCGAGCTCGACGTGGGCCTTGTCGACGAACGTGTCGTGCCGGCAGAGCGGCGGCAGGAGGTCGCGCAGCGCGTCGGCCTCCCACGCGAGCTGCCGCCGGACGCCTGCATGCGCCGCGTCGATCCGCTCGGCGAAGCCGCCCTCGATGATCTCGCGCGACGCCTCGCGGAGGGTCAGCCCGACGAACGCCGTCGCGATGATCGCGACGAGCCCGAAGGCGAGCAGGAGGCGAGCGGCGAGGGACATGGCGGGACGGCCACGCCCGCCCGGCCGCCGGTACGGCCGGGCGGCCGCCGCGGTCCGCGGCGGTGTTCAGGGTCGGTGCGGTCGAACCTAGAGGAATCGGCGCCCGCGCCGAGCCCCCGCGGCGGGCTCCTTCTCCGCCGCAACCTCCGTGCATACGCCATCGGGTCGAGATCGTCCAAGTTCATCGCGTTTCCCCCAACCGCGCGGGCCCGCCCCCTGCGCCTCTGCCCAGGAGATCTCGGTTCGCGGCTCGCCTGCCCGCGGCTCCCTTGCCGCGCTCGCCGCGCTTCTGCCGCGCGCTCTCCTTGCACCGGGGGGCACTCGCCTCTTACGCTCGGTCGTCCTTCGGGGTCGCCCTTGGCGCGCCGGCCAACGCGCGCGCCGCAGCTCGACCGCGCTGGAACGCACGAAATGAACTCCAAGCAGCTCTCCATCCCCATCGCCGTCCTCCTCGCGCTCATCGGCTTCGGGCTGAGTTTCGCGTCGAAGTGGCTGGCGGAGTTCTCGGGCCAGCTGTTCATGGTCTTCGGCTTCTCCGCGGCGGTGGCGGTGGTGTACGCGAGCCTCGCGGGCAAGGGCGGCGTCCCCCTGGGAGGCCTGCGCGACGCGCTCCGCGGCGCCGCCCGGGGCAAGCGGCCCAAGCTCCCCGAGGGCGCCCCCGCCGACGTCGCCGAGACCTACGAGCAGATCGCCGAGATCGCCGGCCGCCAGCTCGAGCTCGCGGAGGAGCGCCACGCGCTCGCGGAGGAGCGCGACAAGCTCGCGAGGGAGCGCGACGGCCTGAGCCGGGAGCGCGACGGCATCGCGAAGGAGCGCGACACCCTCGAGCGGGAGCGGGACAACCTGAGCCGGGAGCGTGACGGCATCGCGAAGGAGCGCGACACCCTCGAGCGGGAGTGCTCGACGCTCACCCGCAAGGTGAACGAGCTCGCGCAGCGCGGCCCCGACATCGACGTCGACGCGCTCGTGGACGCCGTGCTCCGCGCCACCGCCGGCGAGCGGGTGCGCGTCCCGCCGGGCTCGTCGCCCGAGCTCTCGCGCCTCTACTCCGAGCTCAGCGGCATCGCGGAGCGGATCACCCAGGCGGAGCTGCGCGACAAGCAGCGCCGCTCGGAGCTGGCGCAGGCCACCGTGCTCCTCGACGAGCTGCTGCCCAAGCTCAGCGACGGCGTGAGCAGCGTCATGCACGCGAGCGAGCAGGCGACCGTGTACATCCGCGAGATGACGACCGCCCTCGCCAACATCGCGCAGTCGGTCGAGTCGCTCGCGTCGAGCGCGGAGGAGTCGAGCTCGAGCATCCTCGAGATGACGGCCACGAACGAGGAGGTCGCCGAGAACGTCGGCGAGCTCGGGTCGAGCGTGCGCGAGACGGTCTCCTCGATCGAGGAGATGGCCTACTCCATCCGCGAGGTCGCGAAGAACGTCGACGCCCTGGCGCTGACGGCCGAGGAGACGAGCTCCTCGATGAACCAGATGGACGTCTCGATCGACCAGGTCCAGTCGAACGCGAACGAGACGGCCCGGCTCTCGGAGGAGGTGGCGACCGACGCCGAGAAGGGCGCCGAGGCGATCCTGAAGACGATCGGCGAGATCTACCGCATCAAGGAGTCGAGCCAGGAGGCCGTGGCGGTCATCTCGAACCTCGGCTTCCGCATCGAGGCGATCGGGCAGATCCTCGCCGTCATCGACGACGTCGCCGAGCAGACCAACCTCCTCGCGCTGAACGCCGCGATCATCGCCGCCCAGGCCGGCGAGCACGGCAAGGGCTTCGCCGTCGTCGCCGACGAGATCAAGGACCTCGCCGAGCGCGCCGGCGGCAGCACGAAGGAGATCGCCGAGCTCATCAAGACCATCCAGTCCGAGTCGAAGAACGCGATCGCCGCCGTCGAGCGCGGCGCTCACAACGTCGACCGCGGCGTCGAGGTCTCGAACGAGGCAGAGCGGGCCCTCAAGAAGATCCTCGAGAGCTCGCAGAAGTCGACCAACATGGTGCGCGCGATCGCCCGCGCCACGGTCGAGCAGGCCAAGGGGTCGAAGCAGGTCACGGACGCGATCGGGCGCATCGCCGAGACGGTGCAGCAGATCGCCGCCGCCACGGCGGAGCAGGCGCGCGGCTCGGAGCTCATCATGAAGAGCGCCGAGAAGATGCGGACCATCACGCAGCACGTGGAGCGGTCGAGCCAGGAGCAGGCGCGCGGCGGTCGCCAGATCACGAGCGCGATCGAGCAGATCTCGCACATGGTCAACAGCCTCAACACCTCGCACCGCAGCCAGACGCGCGGCGGCGAGCAGCTCGTCGAGGCCGGCAAGCGCATCGAGGAGGCGGCGCGGCAGCAGGACCAGGCGGTGCGCCAGCTCCTCAGCGCCTCCGAGCGGATGCGTCGTACGGCGGCGATTTGAGGCCGAGCCGCCCCCTCGCGCGCAGGCAGCATCGATGGCGTTGACGATCGTGGTGCTCGCGCCCGGCGGGGCGGGGAAGGCGGACGGCGGCGAGCTCTCCCTGACGCTGGACGCGCCCCGCGTCATCATCGGCCGCGCGGAGGGCTGCGAGGTGCGCCTCCCCGACACGAGCGTGAGCCCACGGCACGCGTCGATCCGGCAGCGGGGCGCCACGTACCTGCTCCTCGACGAGGGCAGCGAGAACGGCACGTTCCTCGGCAAGACACGCATCGCCCTGCGCACGGCGATGCCCCTGAAGACCGGCGACCGCATCCGCATCGGGCGCGTGTGGCTCGTGCTCCGGATCGAGCCGGCGGTCGCGAAGGCCGCCCCGGCGGCCGCCGCCAAGGAGCTCGCCCTCGAGCTCGTCGCGCGCGGCCTCGCCGCACAAGGGGAGGATCCGGCGCCGCGCGTGGTCGTGGTCGAGGGCCCCGACAGCGGCCGCGCGTTGCGGATCGAGGAGGCGGCGCGGCCCTACATCCTCGGGCGCGCCAAGGACACCGATCTCGTCCTCGACGACCCGGACGTCTCTCGCCGTCATCTGGCCATTACCCGCAGGGGTGATCAATTCTCGGTTCAAGATCTCGGATCGCGCTCGGGCGCTTCGCTCGACGGCGTTCCAGTGCCTCAGTTCGATACGATCTGGCGTCCTGGACAGGTGCTCGCGATCTCGGGTGATCGGCTCATCTTCGAGCACCCGGCCGCCGAGGCGCTCGCGGAGATCGAGCGCAGCCCGTGTGAGCCGCTCCGTCCAGACGCGGTGTTCGAGCCGCCTTCGCTCGAGGAGCCGAAGGCAGCGCATTCCACGCCGACGCCTCCGCCTGCCTCGGTGAGCACGAGTTCGCCGCTCGCGCAGCCCGCTGAAGCGGCTCCGGCGTCTCGCGCGGCGCAGGGAAGTGGATGGGGCTTCACAGAGGCGCTCATTGCGCTGCTCGCGCTTGGTGTGCTGGCGCTCAGCATTGCTGGCCTGTTGTGGCTGCTGGGGCGCTCTTAGCGTCTTGACGTCGCGCGCGCGCAGGGTTCGAAGAGCGCAGTCCCGGAGGGGTGCGCATGCGTGCGATCCGAATGAGAGCTGACGGCGAGGGCGAGGCCAGCGAGGCGGAGCTTCAGGCGGAAGGGATCCAGTGCGGCGCGTTCGACCCGGGCGCAGCTGCGCTCACCTTGCAGCGCGTGGTCGCGGAGCGCGGATGGACGGAGCACGAGGATGTCCGCCGCGACGGGAGCAAGCCGCGCGACGAGGCGGAGAGCGCGAGAGAGGCGGATGAGCACTGTCACCTGGGCGACGAGGTGCGGCTCTTCGTGGAGGGACAGGGCTGTTACGACATCCGTTGCACGAACGACGATTGGCTGCGGATCTGGGTCGGCGCGGGCGATCTCATCGCCGTGCCGGCGCGGCGCTACCATCGCTTCATGGCGAGCAAGGCGGGCGCGATCCGCTACCTGCAGCCGTACGGCGGCCGTCACCTGCTCATGCAGCTCTACCGTGTGTCCGATGATCGGACGCGCGCGATGTGATCGCGAGGTACCCCATGGCGCATCCCTACCGTCTCGTCACCTCCAGGGCCCGGATCCCCGTCCCTGGCGGCAAGCTCATCGAGGAGATCTTCGGCCGCGTGAACACCGGCACGGAGGGGTTCAGCCTGGCGCACATGGTGGCCCCGCCGGGCTGGAGCGAGCCGGCGCAGACGCCTTCGTTCGGCGAGCTGACGCTCGTGATCCGCGGCCGTGTGCGCGCCGAGATCGCGGGCGAGGCGGTCGACGTCTCGGCCGGCCAGGCCCTCTGGACGGAGCCCGATCAGCGCGTCCGCTACAGCAACCCGTTCGACGAGGAGAGCGAGTACTTCGCGCTCTGCATACCGGCCTTCGCGCCGGACCTGGCGCGGCGCGACGCCGAGTGAGCTCCGCAGTGCGCGCGCTGCGCGGCGCCGGCGCGTGATCTGCGCGGCGCCGCCGCAGGATGCGCGCATCGCGGTGCGCGGCGCCAGCGCGCGCGCTGCGCAGATCCTGGATCCCTGGTGGGCGCCGAGCGCGTACTATGCCCCATGCTCTTCGATCCCGCGGAGTTCCGGAAGGTGCTGGGCCAGTTTGCGACCGGGGTCACGCTCGTGACCACGGTGCAGGACGGCACGCCGCAGGCGATGACGGTGAACTCGTTCAGCGCGGTCTCGCTCGACCCGCCGCTCGTGCTGTTCTGCGCGGACAGGCGGTCGCGCACGAGCGCGGCCATCGCGGCGTCCGGGGTCTTCGCGGTGAACATCCTGCGGGAGCAGCAGCGGGAGTTCTCGGACCTGTTCGCCGGCAAGGGCACGGACATCGATCGGCAGGCGGTGCTCACCGAGGCTCATGTGGCCGAGTCGGGCAGCCCGATCCTCAAGGACGTGCTGGCCTTCCTCGACTGCAAGGTGGAGCACACGTACGACGGGGGTGATCACATCATCTACGTCGGTCGCGTGCTCGCGTCGGGCCGGGGGGAGGCGGGCGCGCCGCTCCTGTATTACCGGGGCACGTACCAGGCCCTCGACGACGTCTGGCGGTGGCGCGATCGCTACGCGGCGCGAGAGCAGGCGACCCCGTTCCACGAGCTCGTCGACTTCTTCGATCGCATGCAGGCGGAGGGCCCTTATGCGACGCTCATCGACGAGCTCGTCACGCTGGTCGATCCGGGCGTCGAGGAGCGGTGCCTCGACCTCGGCTGTGGCACGGGCCGCCTGACCCGCGAGATGGGTCGCCGCTGCCACGAGTCGATCGGGATCGACGCGACGGCGGCGATGGTGGAGCGCGCCGCGCAGCGGGCGAAGGCGCTCGGCCTGGACAACGTGACGTTCCGGGAGGCGCTGGCGACGCGGCTGCCGTTCCCCGACGCCTCGTTCGACGTGGTGACCGCGTCGAACCTGCTCCTGCACCTGCCCGAGCCGGGCCCGGTGCTGGCCGAGGCGGCGCGCGTCCTCCGCCCGGGCGGCCGCCTGGCGCTGCTCGAGCCCGCGGCCACGATGAGCCGCGCCGCGATGGCCGGCTACCTGCGCGGCCACCGGTACAACCCGTCGACGGCCCACGCGATGCTGGCGTGGGCCGACGCGGCGGAGGTCACCTACCGTCACACCGAGGACAAGCTCGGCGGCGAGCTGGGCGGCGCAGGGCTCCAGGTCGACCGCCGCGAGCGCCGGATGAACGGCCTCGCGCTGCTCTGGATCGCCCGCAAGGCCTGAGCGCGCCGCCCGAAGCGCCCGTCACCAGGCACCAGGCACCGGCCCCCGGGCCTCGTCCGGCGCGCGGAGCCCCGCGCTGGAGGCTCATGCCGCCCGCCGGAGCCCTGCCTCGTCGACCAGCCGGGGCACCCAGTCCTCCGCGCCGATGGACCGCATGTGGATGCCCGAGAGCCCGGGGATGTCGCGGAGCCCGCGGATGAGCTCCAGCGTGATCCGGTAGCTCTCCCCCTCCGCGTCGCCGCTCAGGCGGACGCGCTCGATCAGGTGCTCGGGGACCACGAGGCCCGGCACCTTTTGCAGGAAGCTCAGCCGATCCACGCCCGCGAACGGGAAGATCGCCGCGATGAAGTGCGCCCGCTCGTGCAGCCCGCGCTCCACCACCGCGGCCATCCAGCGGCGCATCGACGCGAGCTCGAACACCGCCTGCACCTGGATGAAGCTCGCGCCCGCGTCGATCTTCGCGGCGAGCCGGTCCATCGCCCCGGCGATCGCCTGCTCCGCGCACGGGAAATCGATGGTCCCGACGTGGAAGTAGGGCGCCGGCGAGACGACGTCTCCGTTGAAGAGCTTCCCCTCGCGCGTCAGCCGGCGGGTCAGCTCGATCGCCGCGTAGCTGTCGACGTCGCTCACCTCCTTCGCGTCGGGATCGGAGCCGATGGCGCACGGGTAGCCGCCGAGGACGATGATGTTCGAGAGCCCGAGCGCCGCCATCCCGAGGAGGTCGCCCTGGAGGGCGATCTTGTTCTTGTGGCGGAGCGAGAACTGGAGCACCGGCTCGAGCCCCTCCTGCTTCACGAAATGGCCGACTGCCATGTTGGCGCAGCGCGCCTGCGAGAGCAGGTGATCGTTGATCTGCACCACATCCACACAGCCCGCCATATTTCGGGCGTGCTTCAGCAACTTCTCCAGATCGTAGTGACGCGGGGGCGTCAGCTCGGCGGAAACGAGGAACTGGCGCTCGCTGAGGAGGCGCTCCATCTTCGACTTCGTCACCATCTCCTGCTCCTTCCGTCACTCGACGAACCTGAGGACTCCGTCACTCGACGAACCTGAGGACCCGGACCTTGGCCCCGCTCCGGCCGTGGAACCGCGCGGCCGCGCTCGCGATGCGCGCCGCCTCGGCCCGCGCCAGGCTGCAGGGGAACCCATACTTCTTCAAGACCCGCTCGCTCGCGATATCGAGCGCCGTCCGGCAACGCGACACGAAGTCGTCGAGATCGTAGCTCTCCCCGACGTCGAGGTGCTCCTTCACGACGAGCGACGGAGAGTAACAGACCTGCTGCTCGCCGCTCGGCCACTCGATAACGAAGCGCATCTCCGGCATACGTCGCTCGCTCTAGGTTTGGCGGGATCCAAGGAACTCGCGGTACACGCCGGCCGCGATGCGGGCCGAACGATCCCACGTGTACCGGGCCGCGGTCTCGAGCCCCGCGGCGCGGAGGCGCCGCCTCACGCCCTCGTCCAGGATAGCCTCCATTGCGCCGGCGAGATCGTCTGTTCTCGAGGGATCGACGAGCAGCGCGCTCTCGCCGTCGGCGAGGAACTCGGTGAAGGGAGGTTGCGCAGAGCTCACCACCGGCGCCCCCGAGGCCATCGCCTCCAGCAGGACGAGCCCGAACCCCTCGCGGACGGACGGAAAGACGAACGCGTCGGCCAGCCGGTAGAGCGGCGGGATCAGCGCGTCGGGGAGCACGCCCGCGAGGACGAGCGGCGGCGGCGACGCGCCCGCAGGCGAGGGCCATACGCCGCCTGCGCGCGCGATCGCCTCGAACTCGCGCTGGTAAGGTTCGTAGTCGAACAGCGTCTCTCCGCCGGCGATGATGAGCTGGGCTCCGGGCAGCCGCTTCCGCACCGACAGGAACGCCTTGAGCAGGCCGATCGAGTTCTTGCGCGGCTCGACGCCGCCCACGGTCACGAAGAGCGGCGATCCGGTGGCGTCGAGGCGCGCGCGCAGCGCCGCGTCCCGCTCGTCGGGCGTGGCCGTGTAGCGGCGCAGGCTCACGCCGTTCGGGACGATCGCCGCGTCGACGCCGTGCTCGGCCCGGAGCGCCTCCCTCCACGCCTCGCTGACCACGAGGCACGCGTCGGCCTCGCGCACGGAGCGGTCCTGGCAGGCGCGCAGGTACGGGCTGTCGTAGTCGTCGAGGTGGTGCACGGTCCGGAGGAAGTGGGGGACGCGCCCCTCGGCGCGCAGCGCCGCGAGCGCGTTCGCGCTGATGCAATCCTGGGAGTGCCAGACGTCGTGCCGCGCCCCGAGGCGGCGCAGCCCGTCCTCGAACTCCGCGATGCGCTGCTTCACGACCGCGTCGATCCCCGCCGGCGGGGGCGCGGCGGGCACGAGGACCGAGGGGCAGCGCGGCGCGCGGTAGAAGCCGCCCTGGTCCTTGTTCAGCGCGTAGATGCAGACCGAGACGCCGAGGTCGTGGAGCGCCTCCGCGAGCTCGACCGTGTGCACGACGCCGCCGCGCGGCTTGGTCGAGTAGGTGAGGAGCGCGACCGAGAGCGGCGCGCCCGAGGCAGCGCGGGCGCTCATCGCGCGCCCTCGCGCGCGAGCCCGGTGAGCGGCTCCGCGGAGAGGTCCCAGAGCGTCTGCCGCTCGCCGGCGGCCTGGAGGGTGAGCCGCCGCGAGCCGTCGACGGCGCCGACCGCCGCGCTCGCGATGCCCCGCCGCGCGAACGCCGAGAGCACCTCGCCGGCGACCCGGGGGCGCACGCTGAGCAGGAAGCCGTAGCTCGGGAACGCGAGCAGCCAGCGCGCGAGCGGGACGTCGCGCGGCCTCGGGACGGCCTCCAGATCGAGCACCGCGCCGGCGCAGGACGTCTCCAGGAGCATGAGCAGCGTCCCCGCGACGCCGCCCATGCTGATGTCCTTGCCCGCGTCGCACAGGCCCGCCTCGGCGAGGGCGGGCAGGACCTCGAGGTCGCCGCGGAGCCGCGCCGGATCCGCGCCCGTCGAGGCGTTCCAGAACGGGTGCCCCGCGTGCATCTCGCCGCGCAGATCGATCGCCGCGACGAGCACGTCGCCGGGGCGCGCCGCGAAGCTCGTGATGAGCCGCCGCGCCCGGCCCGCGATGGCCACGGCGAGGGCGTTGTACGGGCTGCGCGCGCTCGTATGCCCTCCAACGATCGGCACGCCATAGGCGCGCGACGCGGCGACCATTCCCTCCCAGACCGGCTCCAGCGCGCCGGCCGAGGTCCCCCAGACGACGTCGACCACGGCGATGGGGCGGCCGCCCATCGCGTAGACGTCGCTGACGTTGACCATCACGGCGCTGTAGCCGGCGAACCGCGGGTCCCCTTCGAGGAACGCGGGCCAGATCCCCTCGGCGGCGAGGAGCAGGTAGCCGTCTCCGTCGGGGATGGCCGCGCAGTCGTCGCCGAGCGCCGCGGGTCGCTCGACGGAGCCGGCCGCGCCCGGCGCGCCGGACAGGTACCGCGCCGGGATCTGCACGTCCCGCTTCGCGAGGACGCCGATCGCGCCGCGCAGCTCGGCCGCGACGCCGCCGAGCATCAGCGGAACCTCTGCCCGGGCGGCGGGCGGGGCTCGTCGCTCGGCGGGTAGCTGTCGAGGTCGGCCTCCATCAGGTGGTGCGGCCGCTCGCGGTGCGATCGCTCCTCGAGGGAGCGCCAGTGGATGCCCTCGAAGAACGGGACGTTGGCCGCCTGGACGAGCGCGAGGAACCGGTGGCACCCCCAGCCGTGGGCGGTGGTGACCGCCTTGTGGACGAGGCCGCGGCCGACCACGCCCTGCTTGCGGTGGGCGCGCTCGACGCCGAGCCGGCCGCCGTACCAGAGGCCGGGCTCCGCCTCGTAGATGCGCACGGTGCCGACGAGCCGCGGGCCCCCGGGCGCCCCGTGCTCCAGGGCGGCGATGGGGAACGCGGAGGCGTCCCAGTCGTCCTCGTCGGTGGTCTTAAACAGCCCTTGCTCGTCGCAGAAGATGGCCCGGCGCAAGCGGAGGTACTCGAGGTACGTGTCCCTGCTCTGCACAAGCTCGAAGCTGTAACGTGGCGTCATCGGAGCTCTCCGAGGTTGATGTCCATGCCGCGCCGGATCCCGACCGCGCCGCGGGCCGGCCTTCTGCCTCGAAGCCCGAGAGCCCCGAGCAGGCGCCGCAGCGGGCGCAGCCCGCCTTCACGTCGGTCGAGCGCAGCCCCGCCCGCGCGAGCAGCGGGCCGATGTGCTCGTAGAGCGCCCGCATGAAGTCCCCCGAGGGCGGCGCGCGATCGGCCCCGGGCGTCCCGGGGATGGGCACGAGCGGGACGAGGAACGGATAGACCCCCAGCGCGATGAGCCGCTCGCTCGCGTCGAGCAGCGACGCCAGGGAGTCGCCGAGCCCCGCGATGAGGTACGTCGACACCTGGCCGCGCCCGAACACGCGCACGGCCGCCTCGAACGCCTCGAAGTAGCGGGCCACGCTCACCTCGGCCTTGCCCGGCATCGCGGCCGCGCGCACCTCGTCCTCGACCGCCTCGAGGTGCATGCCCAGGCTGTCGACGCCGGCGGCGCGCATCCGCTCGAACCAGGCGAAATCGTCGGGCGGCTCGCACTGCGCCTGCACCGGCAGATCGACGCGCGCCTTGATGCCGCGCGCGCAGTCGGCGAGGTGCGCCGCGCCGCGATCCGCCGACCGCGGCGTGCCCGTGGTCAGCGTCACGTGCCGCACCCCGTCGAGCCGCGCCGCCGCCTCGGCGACCTCGCCGAGCTGCTCCGGCGTCTTCTTCGCGGTGGTGCGCCCCGCCGCGAGCGACTGCCCGATCGCGCAGAACGTGCAGGCCTTCTCGCGCTCCGTGTACCGGATGCACGTCTGGAGCACCGTCGAGGCGAGGACGTCCGCCCCGTGCAGCAGCGCGATCTTGGGGTAGGGGATGCCGTCCTTCGTCGAGAGGGCGTAGAAGCGCGGCGTCTTCACGAGGGCGATGGGCGCGAGTTCCTGGCCGTCCCGCTCCACGGTCCCCGCGCCGTCGCGCCCGAGCCGCGCGACGAACGGCGACGCCGCCGCCTGGTCGGTGTGGATCGGGATCATCACCGTGGCCCCGCGCAGCGTCGCCGCGACGTGCTGGGTCGGCCCCGCGCCGCCGCGCCGCGAGGTCCACGCCGCGCGGCGGCCGTCGCCCTCGCCGGAGGCCTCGCCGGAGGCCTCGCCGGAGGCGGGCTCCGGCGGGGGCGCGGCGCCCGCTTCGGGGGCGCCCTCGGGGGCTTCAGCCAGCCTCAGGCCGAACGACTGGAGCTCGGTGATCAGCGTCTGGGTATCCATGGTCCACCGCCGCAGGGGCAAGGGAGGAGGCCTTGGGGCTGCCCGCGCCGAGCGTTATCGAGCGCTCCGCCGTATCCATCCAAAGCCGCAGCAAGTCGGGCCGGGCGTAGTGCCCCGCCGCATCCATCATCCGCTTTCGCTTCGTGATCAGGGCGAAATCGAGCTCCGCGACGGCCATACCCTCGCCGTCGGTCACGGGCGGGCACGCGTGCACGCCCTCGGGCGTCACGATCGCCGTCATGCACCCGCCGCGCAGCACGCCCTGGATCTGCTCGTTCGGAGCGACCTCCCGGACCTGCTCCGGCGTCAGGAAGGCCGTGGCGTTCACCACGAAGCAGCCCGACTCCAGCGCGTGGTGCCGGATCGTCACCTCCATCTGCTCGGCGAAGATGGGCCCGACAAGGGAGCCGGGGAACTGGCTGCAATGGATCTGCTCGTGCTGCGCGATGAGCGCGAACCGCGCGAGCGGGTTGTAGTGCTCCCAGCAGGCGAGCGCCCCGAGCCTCCCGGCCGCGGTGTCCACGGTCCTGAGCCCCGAGCCGTCGCCCTGCCCCCAGATCATGCGCTCATGATAGGTCGGCGTGATCTTGCGCCGGTGGAGCACCAGGGAGCCGTCGCTGTCGAAGACGAGCTGCGCGTTGTAGAGCGTCCCGTGATCGCGCTCGTTCACGCCGAGCACCACGACCACCCCGTGCGCGCGCGCGGCGGCCGCCACGGCCCGCGTCACCGGGCCGGGGACGGTGACCGCCTCGTCGTAAAGGCGCATGTGCTCCTTCCCCATGGCGGGCGGCGGGAGCACGAAGGAGAAGTACGGGTAATACGGGACGAACGCCTCGGGGAAGACGCACAGCTCGGCGCCTTCCTTCGCGGCCCTGGCGATCGCGGCGACGACTCGCTCGGTCGTCCCGTCCCGGCTGCCGAGGACGGGACTGGCCTGCACCGCGGCCGCCCGGACTTTGCGGTTGAACTCCATGGACCGCGCTCGGATCAGAGCGTCCAGGAGTGGACCATGAACGCGTTGTCCCGGCGGTGGATCAGCTGGATGTCGAGCACGTCGAGCGGGCTGATGGGCTTGATGCCCGGGATCAGCGCGTGCTCGCCGTGGCCGTAGAGCGCCTGCAGCGCGAACCGGCAGGCGTACACCTTGCCGCCCTCCTCCATGAACCGGCCGATCTGCTGGTTCACCGCGAGGTGCCCGGAGAACGCCTCGCTGCCGAGCTTGGGGAAGCCGCGCTGGAGCCCCAGGGTGACGCCCGGCCCATAGAGCAGGATGGATGTCTCAAACCCCTTACGTTGCAGGCGGATCGCCGTCAGCACGTTGACGAGGCCGATCGACCCTTCGAAGGCCACCGTGTGAAAGGTAACCAGCGCCTTCTCTCCCGGCTTCGCCTTGACGTCTTCGAAGACCTTCTCCTCGTAATCGACCAGGAAGTCACCAGCGTTGTAAGCGGGATACGTCGGCTTGGGCATTGGTTACCTCTCTCCTAGAATGAGTTAGTTGAGAACATAGTGGTTCTCTGAACGCAAGGGAAATGCTGGAGCACTCTCTCTTTTGAGCGGGTGTCAATCGCAGAGGGGCACGGAGGGGGTGTGACTTTGGATCTGGCGTCGGCGATGCGCGCCTCGCAGCGCCGCGGTCGACCGTTTGCCTCGACTGTCTCGGCTGTCTCGGCCGTTTCGACGATTTCGACTGGTTCGACCGGTTCTGTTTCGCCGGTTCGTCTCAACGATTTCGACGAGGTTTCGCGCGCTTGTCCGCGAGATCGAGCGTGGCTGGAGAGGTGCTGCGCGCTCGTGCGTTCGAGCGGCAAAGCCTGGCAGGGAATCGAGCCCTCGGGCGGGCTGCTACCGCTGCTTCTTTCGCACCTTGGCGCTCTTGCCGCCCTTGGTGCGCTTGCTGGTCTTAACGCTCTTCACGGGCTTGGTGCTCTTGCTGATCTTGACACGACGGGGGGGCCGTGCGTCCGCCGCGTCGCGCCGCTGCCGGCGCGGCTTCGGCTCGTCCGCCGCCGGCTCGCCGGCGAGGCGCCGGCCATAGACGGCGCGCCGGAGGATGGCCACGTCCTCGATCTGCACGAGCATCGCGTCGCCGATCGCGATCCGGTCCCCCGAGCGGCGGCCGATGACGCGCAGCCCCTCGTCGTCGATCTCGTACTGATCCGGGCCGAGCGACTCCATGCGGACGAGCACGTCGACGAAGGGATCCTCGATGTTGACGTAAACGCCCCCTCCCACGATGCCCGTGACGGTGCCCTCGAAGGTGTCGCCGAGCCGGGAGCGCATGAGGAGCGCGCGGTGCAGGTCGACCACCTCGCGCTCCACCTCCATCGCCTTTCGCTCGCGCTCCGACGCCGTGATGGCCGCCTCGCGCAGCCGCTCGGTGGCCGCCTCGCTCCTGTCGACGCGCTCGCCGCGCAGCACCGCGCGGATGGCCCGGTGCGCCGTGATGTCCGGGTACCGCCGGATGGGCGAGGTGAAGTGCAGGTACGCGCTCGAGGCGAGCCCGAAGTGGCCCACGTTCGCGATGTCGTACACCGCCTGCTTCATCGCGCGGAGCAGCAGCATGTGCAGCACCTGCTTCTGCGGGTGCGCGTCGAGCTTCTTCAGGAACACCGATAGCCGCTTGGGGTCGGCCGCGTCCTCCGGGTCGAACGCGAGCCCGAGCTCGCCGCACATCGTCGCGAAGCGCTCGAGCTTCGCCTGGTCCGGGGGCGCGTGGTACCGGAAGACCGTGGGGATGCCCTGGTCGACGACGAACTGCGCGCACGTCTCGTTCGCGAGGAGCATCATCTCCTCGATGAGCTGGTAGGCCTTCGCCACGCCGGGGTCGTGGCTGCGCTTCTGCACGTCGACGGGCGCGCCCGTCTTCGGGTCGAGCACCACCTTCGCCTCGGGCAGGTCGAGGTCGAGCGCGCCCCGCCGCATCCGCCTGCCGCGGAGCAGCCGGGCGAGGTCCCACATCACCTGAAGGTCGTTCCTGAGCGCCTCGGCCTCGGGGCTGCGCGGCGGCTCGGGGGTGAAGCCGAGCGCGCGCGCCACGCCGGGGTAGGTGAGCTTCGCGATCGAGCGGATGTACCCCTCGATGACGCGGGCCCGCCGCACCGTCGCCGTCGCGTCGAGCTCGACCTCGACGCACAGGCACAGGCGGATCACGCCCGGCAGCAGCGAGCACAGGTTCGACGACAGCGCCCGCGGCAGCATCGGGATCGCGCGATCGGGCAGGTAGACCGAGTTGCCCCGCGCGAGCGCCGCCTGGTCGAGCGCGGTGCCCGGCCGCACGTAGTGCGAGACGTCGGCGATCGCGATCCAGGCGCGGTACGAGCCGTCCTCCTCGCGGATCACCCACACCGCGTCGTCGTGGTCGCGCGCGTCCTCCGGGTCGATCGTCGGCATGGGCAGGTGGGTGAGGTCTGTGCGCCCCTCGAGCGCCTCGGCCGGCACCTCGCCCCCGAACGCCTCGGCCTCGGCGATCGCCTCGGGCGCGTGCTCCTCCTCGATCCCCTCGCGCACCAGGATCTTGGCGACCTCCACGTTCGGGTCGCCGGGCGTCCCCAGCACGGCCTCGAGCACGCCCTCCGGGTTCTCCTCGGCCAGGTCCGGGAAGCGGGCGATCGACACGACCGCCGCGGCGCCGTCCTCCGCGTCGGGCGGAACGAGCGGCCCGCCCGGCTCGCGCGGCACGATCACGATGGGCCCGCGGACGCGCCCGTCGTCCGGCTCGAGCCACGCGCTCCTGCCACGCCGCCGCAGCACGCCCGCCACGCGCGCGTGGCGCCGCTTGACGACCCGGACGATCTCCCCCTCCACGCCGCGCCGCGAGCGGGTCGAGACGCGCACGACGACGGTGTCGCCGTGGAGCGCGCCGCCCATCGCCTCGGGCGAGATGTAGACGTCCTCGGCCGCCCCTCCGAGCGCCACGAAGCCGAAGCCGCGCGGGTGCACCGTCAGCGTCCCCTCGCGCTCGGCGCCGCGCGCCTCGACCTGCTTCTGGCTCGTGCGGAAGCGCTGCCCGGGGAGCGCCACGATGCTGCCCTCCAGCGACAGCTCCTCGAGCAGCCGCTGCAGCTTCGCGTAGCGGCTCGGCTCGACCCCGAGGCGCTCGGCGATCTCGTTCGCGTGCAGGGCGCGCTTGAACGAGGACAGCAGGTCGACCACGGCCTCCCGGCGGCGCGCGCCGGAGCCGGTCGTCGGGGGATCTCCGCGAGATGAAGAACGCATGAAACTCGACTAGCACGAGTCTCCTCGCGCTGGCTGTCTCCGCCCGGGTCCGGTATGCCTCGAACCCACCCCTCCTCCACCTGCAACGCACCCGCAACGACCGATGCTGCTGAACTCGATCGCCCTGCTCCTCGCGCTGGTGCTCCTCGTCGCCCTCGCCGGCAGGGGCAACGTCTTCGCGGTGCGTCCGGCCGGCGACCGGCGTGAAGGACGTGAAGGACGCGACGGACGGCCTGGGCGCGCGGAGGCGCCTCAGGCGAGCCCCGAGGCGCCCGCGTCGCTGTCCTCGAGCGACGAGCGGCAGGCTGGGCGCGCCCGGTTCTTCGTCACGCTCTTCCGGCTCGCTCTCTTCGTCGCCATCGCGGCGAGCGCGGCGCTCGTGGTCGAGTACCAGAACGCGGGCGATCCCGCGTTCTGCGGCGTCACGTCGGGGTGCTTCGCCGTCAGGATCTCGCCGTACAGCCGCTTCCTCGGCGTCCCGCTGCCGAACCTCGGCCTCACCGCCTTCACGACGCTCCTCACCGCCTCGCTGCTCGCGCGGGCGCGCTGGCACCACGCCGCGATCGCGGCCGCCTCGGCCGTCGGCGGCCTCGCCGCCGCGGTGCTCCTCGGGCTCCAGAGCTTCGTGATCGGCGCGTTCTGCGCGTGGTGCATCGCGGTCGATCTCGCGGCCTTCGCCGCGGCGATCACGTCCGCCCTCGTCGCGCGGCAGGCGCGGCGCATGCCGGCCAGGGCGTTCGAGCGCGCTGCCCAGGGCGGGCCGCTGGGCGTCACGGTGTGGGGCGCGGCCGCCGCGGCCGCGATCGGCTTGCCGTTCCTCTGGGGCAGCCACCCGGTCATTCCGCCGCTCCCGCCGGAGCTCGCGGCGCTGCAGGAGCCGGGCAAGATCACGATCGTGGCCTTCACCGACTTCGAGTGTCCCTTCTGTCGCAGGCTGCACCCCGAGCTGAGCAAGATCGAGGAACCCTACGGCGACAGGGTGCGCCACGTGCGCAAGATGGTGCCGCTCCCGATCCACCCCGGCGCGCTCCCCGCCGCGAAGGCCTACGTCTGCACGCCCGAGGACAAGCGCGAGCAGGCCGCGGCGCTGCTCTACAGCGCGGCGCCCAGCAAGCTCACGGACGAGCGCGTCGCGTCCGTCCTCTCGCCGCTCGGCCTCTCCGCCGCGGAGCTCGCGGCTTGCCTCGCCGCGCCCGAGACCCAGGCCGCCATCGACGCGGACGTCGCGCTGTATGGGCGGATGGAGGCGCGCGGGCTCCCGACGACCTACGTCGGCCGGCGGCTCGTTGTGGCGTACAACCCCGAGCGGATCCGCGATGCGCTGCGCCGTGAGGCCGCCGGGGACGACATGAGCTTGCCGCTCCCGTGGCTCTTCGTCGCCCTCTTCGGCGCGGCCGCTGTCGCCGTGCTCGTGGGCGGAAGGGATCGCTCGCGCGGCGCGGCGGGCGAGGGCGGCGCCGCGCCCTCCTCGTCCTCGCCAGAGCGATCGTGAGCGACGTCGCGCCCTGCGCTGCCTTTCGCGGCTGGTCGCCGGGTGACAGAATAGCTCATGAGTGATCATCCCGAGCTAGCCGGCAAGCTCCCCCTGGAGTTCTTCCGGCAACTACCCAAGACCGATCTGCACGTCCACCTCGACGGCTCGCTGCGCCTCGAGACGATCATCGAGCTCGCCCGCACCCACCACGTCGAGCTCCCCACGTACGAGCCGGCGGAGCTGCGCAGGGTGATGAACCTGGGCCAGAACTGCGGCTCGCTCGTCGAGTACCTCAAGGCGTTCGACATCACGCTGCGCGTCCTGCAGACCGAGGAGGCCCTCCACCGCGTCGCCTACGAGCTCGCGGAGGACGCCGCGCGCGAGAACGTGCGCTACATGGAGGTCCGCTACTCGCCGATGCTGCACACCCGCCTCGGCCTGCGGCTCACGAGCGTGGTCGAGGCGGTGCTCTCCGGGCTCAGGACGGCGCGCGACGCGCTGGGCATCGAGAGCAACGTCATCGTCTGCGGAATCCGCAACATCTCGCCGGAGTCGTCGCTGGAGATGGCGGAGCTCGCGGTGGCGTACAAGGGCCGCGGCGTCGTCGGGTTCGACCTGGCCGGCGCCGAGTACGACCACCCGGCGAAGCACCACAAGGCCGCGTTCCAGCTCGTGCGGCAGAACAACATCAACTGCACCATCCACGCCGGCGAGGCGTACGGCCCCGAGTCGATCGCGCAGGCGCTCCACGTCTGCGGCGCGCACCGGATCGGCCACGGCTGCCGCCTGCGCGAGGACGGCGACCTGCTCCACTACATCAACGATCACCGCATCCCGCTCGAGTGCTGCCCGTCGTCGAACGTGCAGACCGGCGCCGTGCGCGACCTCGCCTCGCACCCGCTCAAGCTCTACCAGAGCCTCGGCCTGCGCGTGACCGTCAACACCGACAACCGGCTCGTCACCGACACGACGGTGTCCCACGAGCTCTGGCACTGCCACACGAAGATGGGGTTCGGGCTGAAGGAGATCAAGGCGACCATCGTGGCCGGCTTCAAGAGCGCCTTCCTGCCGTTCCACATCAAGCAGGCCTATCTCCGCCGCGTCACCGAGGATCTCGAGCGCTTCTCAGCGGACGGCTTGATCCGCCCCGCCGTGACGCCCGTGGCTCCTGGCATGGCTGCCGGCCACGACGGGATCGAGAGCGCCTCGAGGGACGGGAAGGACGGCAGGCAGGGGCCCCTGGCCTCCGTCGAGAAGGCCGCCAACTGACGCGCTGCCCGCCGGCGCGCCGCGGATCGAAGCGCCGATCGCGCGGCGCAGGGCGGCGGCCGCGCCCTGGCGGCTGGCTCAGCCGCCCTTCCACTCGGTCCGCTGCACCACGGGCAGCTGCAGCGCGCGCTCGCGGTCGAGATCGAGCGAGCCGAGGTGGATCGCGATGGGCGACTGCACCCACTTGAAGATCGATCTCGAGAACAGCGTCGCGAACTTCTCGGCCCAGGCCCGCAGCGCGGCGGGGTCCTTGTCGGGGAACAGGCTCGGGAGCGCTGCCGCGACCTCGTCGGCGGCGAGCTTCTCGGCGCCGTAGAGGTGGAGGCACGCGTCGAGGACCTCGAACGGCATGAGCTCGGCCTCGCCCGACTGGTTCTCGGCGAGCTCCGGCCCGGCGGTGGTGGCGAGCGTCTGCTGGATGCCCTGGAAGCGGAAGCGCTGCGAGAGGCGCTCGAGCAGCGCGATGACCACCGTCTTCGGCAGGTTGGCGATGACGCTGAACGCTCCTTCGAGGTCGCCGCCCACCGTGGTGTAGCCGAGCGCCTTCTCGCTCATGTTCCCCGTCTGCAGGAACAGCGCGCCGCTCGTGTTCGCCCAGTTCCACATGCGCCCGCCGCGGATGCGCGCCTGCACGTTCTGCTTCGTGAGCTCGGTGAGCTGCCCGCCCTCGCCGACCATCGCCTGGGCGGCCTCGAGCTCCCGGGGGAACGCGTCCTCGATAGGGATGACCGCGAACGACACCCCGAGATCGTCGGCGATCTGCGCGGCGGCGCGGTGCGTGGCGTCGCTGGAGTAGCGGGAGGGCATGAAGAACGCGCGCAGCGACGCCCCCATCCGCTCGCGCAGGGCCGAGCCCTCGAGGCCCGGGTGGATGAGCTGCACCGCGCGCCAGGCGACGAGCAGCGTGAGGAGCGAGTCGCGGCCGCCCGAGAGCGCGAGGCCGATGCTCTTGAAGGCGCCGATCTTGCGGTAGTAGTCGGCGACGCCGAGCGCGAGCGCCTCGTAGAAATCGTCGAGCAGCTCGTCGCGCGCGGAGATCGCGGGCAGCGCCGCCGAGGGCAGGAACGGCGTCGTGCCGGCCGGCGGGGCGGGGTAGGCGAGGCGCGCGCGGTCCGCGGTCTCCCCGTCGATCCGGAGGACCTGCACCATGCGCGCGGAGGCGCGGCGGAACTCCTCGAGATCGCTGCGCCAGGTGCTCGCCTCGCGGCGGCAGCGCGTGGTCCGGTCGAGGTCGACGACGGACGCGGAGAACCCCTCGCGGAACCGCGGCGCCTCCAGCATCGGCCGGCCGTTCTGGTTGATGAACCCGCCGCCGTCGAAGACGAGCCCGTCGTTGCCGCCGACCAGGTTCGCGTAGGCGATCGTGCACTGGTTGTCCGAGGCGCGGGTCGCGATCATCTCGCGCCGGGTGCCCGTCACCCCGGCGCGGAACGGCGACGCCGAGATATTGCAGACGATCTCGGCGCCGGCGTAGCAGCGGCGCCGCATCGGGCCGTCGGGCGACCAGATGTCCTCGCACACCTCGACGGCGATCGTCCCGAAATCGAAGGCGTAGACGCGATCGCCGCAGAGCACGCCGTCGGCGTCGAGCTCCATGAGCGGCATGCCGCGCGAGAACGTCCGCGCCTCGTAGAAGATGTTGTAGGTCGGCAGCTTCTCCTTGGGGGAGAAGGCGAGCACCCGGCCGGCGTGGACGATGGCGCCGGCGTTGAAGAGGTCGCCTCCAACGCCGACGGTCACGCCGATGACGAACACGGTGCGGAGCTGCGCGGTCTCCTCGGCGAACCGGCGGAGCTCGCGCTGCTGGCTCGCGACGAACGCCGGCCACTGCACGAGGTCCTCGGCCGCGTAGCCGCCGATCACCTGCTCCGGGAAGACCGCCAGGGTGACGTCGTCGCGCGCCATCGCGCGGGCGAGCGAGAGGCACCGGTCGGTGTTCGAGCGGACGGCGCCGACGGTCGCGTTGACGTTGGCGATTCCGATCTTGACGAGTCGCATCGGGCGGCAGCCTACCGCGGCAGCACGGCGCTGAGCAGGCCGAAGAGCTTGTCGAGCTCCCCGGGCGTCACGCGCCGGTTCGACTTCACGCGGTCCCCCTCGGCGAAGAAGACGATCGGGTCGACGACGCGGACCGTCACGATGGCGATGCGGAACGAGGTCGCGCGCTCGATCTCCTCGTTGAGGAAGGCCGCGTCGCGGGCGGCGAGCTCGGGGCTCTCGCTCGCGCCGTCGAGCGCGACCGTGGCGCCGCCGTCCTTGGTCAGCGTCACGGTGGCCTCGAGCGATCTCAGGGTGGGCGGCACCCGGGGCGCCTCCCGCGGTCCCTTCAGCGTCCGCGCCGGGTCGATCGCCGCGGCGATCGCGGCCTCGTCGCCTGTCGGATCGGGGAAGCCGCCCGTGCCCAGGAAGCGCCGCGCCTCGCGCGCCCGCGCGACCGGCAAGACCACGAGGAAGTCGGGCTCCACGGTCGCCACGACGCGCGTGTGCCCCTTGATGGTCACGCGCACCGCCGGCACGCCGAGCCCGCTCTCCCGGGTCCCTGGCGGCTGGCTGCGCGAGAGGAGCGCGTCGAGGCCGGACGCCAGCCTATCCGGCGGCACGCTGTGCTGGACGACGACCACCGCCTCGTGGGCCGCGTCCGCGCGCGGCGCGGTGACGAAGGCGCGCTCGACGTCCCGCTCCGGATCGAGCCCCGTGCCGGTGAGCACGGGGCCCCACAGATCGAGCCCCGCGAGCCGCGCCATGATGGGGTGTCCCCGGGTCCTGTCGCCGTAGACGAGCACCGAGACCTTCCCCCCGGCGATCGACTGCGCGATCGCGGCCGCGTTGCGCGGCTTCGGCGGCGGCGCCGGCTCCGCGCTGACCGGCGCTCCGGACGACGCGGAGCCGCACGAGGCGGCGAGGAGGGCGAGGCCGATGGCGGCGAGCCGCAGCAGCGAGCGGCGCAGCGGCGAGACGCGCATCGCGGCGGGGAGCCCTTGGCGAACGGACGGCATCACCCGGGCGACGTTACCGGCACCTACCCGATCCTGCCAGCGGGGCAAACCTCCACGGCGCTCGGGCGCGCGTCGGCGCCCGTCGGCCGACCGACCGTCGACCGAGCGACCGCGCGATCGTCGCTCGCCGCTCGCCGCTCGCCGACGCGACGACGCGACGACGCGCTGCGCGGCTACGATGCGAGAAGGTGCGCGGGCTCGCGGTCCTGCGCGCGCACCTCGCTGCGGCGAGGCCATCCCTCTTCCTCGGCTCGGGACCTGGAGTAGGATGCCGCTCCCGCGGTCCACGCAGAGCTCGTGCGCGCCGCAAGGCTCCGTGTCCCGCGACGAAGCGGACGCGGAGCCCGACCCATGTTGAAGAGGAGTGTCATCCCATGGCGGTCCGCCCATCCGACCTGCACGCGATCCCGCTGTTCGAGAGAATCACGGAGGATCACCTCGATGACCTGATGAAGGCGTTCCAGCGCCAGGAGGTCCCGTCCGGCCACGTGCTCTTCGAGGCCCGGAGCGCCCCGGCGCACCTGTTCCTCCTGGTCCGGGGCGAGGTCGCGCTGCTCGACGCGGGCGAGACGCGCTTCCGCCTGAGCCCCATCTCGCCCATCGGCGAGCTCGGCGCGCTGACCGGCTTCCGGCGGACGACGACGGCGGTGACGACGCAGCCTTCGGAGATCTGGCGCATCGGCGTTGCCGAGCTCCAGGACTTCTTCGAGGACCACGGGGACGTCGCGTACCCCTTCTACAACAACCTGCTCAACGTCGTGGCCGGCAAGATCCGGCGCGACGCGCGCCGCCTCGAGGAGACCCGCGCGAACCTGATCCGCACGCAGAAGGCGATGAAGCGGCTCCTCGATCTCGTGCTCGACAGCGAGGAGACGCCGCTGAGCAAGGTCATCTGCGCGACCCTCGAGGAGCTCATCGAGAAGAACCGGCGCTCCCACTACATGGTCGAGCCGGCTCACACGCTGAAGAGCTCGGTCCGTCTGGACAGCGGCGCCCTCATCCCCGTCGTCGAGCTCTCGGACGGCTGGCTGCGCCTCGCCGGTCTGCGCGACGTCGCGAAGGGCGCGCACTGGAGCGGCGTGCTCGTCCTGCCCGCGCGCGAGATCCCGGTGAGCGGGACCATCGACGCGGTCGACGATCACGGCGCGCTGGTGAAGCTCGATCTCCTGATCGACGAGTACGCCTCTGCGCTCCAGGACTACCTGACGCGCCTCCAGATGCTGGATTTCGTGGTGTGACCTCTCGCCGCGCCGCGATCGCAGGCCGCGCCTCGATGCGTGGCGGCGGCGCGGCGGCGCTGCTCCTGGCTTCGCCGCGCCTCCTGCCCGCGCGACCGCTCTCGGGCTCGCAAGCTCGCAGCCTCTCAGGCTCTCAGGCGCTCAAACCGTTGCCAGGATCGTGCCCGGTGATCTACGGTTCCAGGAGCTCGCTGACATCGCAGCGCTGAGCCGAAGTGGCGGAATGGCAAACGCGGCGGATTCAAAATCCGCTGTCCGCAAGGGCTTGTGGGTTCGAGTCCCACCTTCGGTACCGAGAGCGCCCCTCACGATCGTTCGTCGCCAGGCAGCCGAGGGCGGGTGGTTCGCCCTGGCGGGCGGCCGCCTTGGTCACAAGGCGGCGCCGTAGGGGCTGGCCGTCCGTGACGCTGGGCGAGCCTGGACGGCGCGCTCTGCCGGAGCACGGCGCTGTCAGGCTGCTACGCTCGGCGCGCATGTCGCGTCGGAGCGGAGGTGGGATCGAACGGCTGGGTGCGCTGATCCAGCGCGGGTCCTCGCTCTCGGCGCCGGCGGAGGTCGACACCTCGCCGATGCCGTTCCGCGAGTGGGAAGCGGCCGTGGGGTCCCGGATCGCCGCGCGCGCGCGGCCGCTCAAGCTGGAGCGCGGCGTGCTCCACGTCCGCGCGGCGAGCTCGATGTGGGCGCAGGAGCTCTCGTTGCTCGGCGACGCCATCACCGCGCAGCTCCGGTCGCGCGGCCTCCCGGTGCAGTCCCTCCGGTTCCGCGTGGGCAAGGTGGAGCCGGTCGCGCGGCCGCCGTGGCGCGAGGAGGTCCGCCCGACCCCGAAGGAGGCGCCGCTCCCGGTCGAGGTGCGGCGAGAGCTCGGGAAGGTCGCCGATACCGAGCTGCGCGACGCGATCGCGAAGGCCGCCGCGAGGAACCTCGGCTGGCAGGAAGCCGAGGCGATCGCGCGTCCCCGCAACGCACCGCCGCCGCTCCAGCCCTCCGCGGCGCCAGCCCCACGTGTGTCGCCGCCGCTCCAGCCCTCCGCGGCGCCGGCTCCACGTGTGTCGCCGCCGCCTGCCCCACACGGGGCCGCTCGCGCGGCGCAGCCGCCGGCCTCGCGCGTGTCGCGCGTGCCGCCAGAGGCCGCCGCTCCCGCGACGCACGGCGGCGATGCGGAGGCTACTTCGCCGCGACGAGGCGCTCGAGACCCTCGATCCGCTGCATCAAGAACCGCTCGGTCGGACCGAACGACGGAGCCATCCGGCGGAGGTCGTCGAGGTAGATCCTGAGCGGCTGGATATCGAGCGTCTTGACGCGCCGGACGACGGTGTAGAGCTCGTCGACGACGGGGCCGGGCAGCGGGCGGCGCGCGATCGTGAAGAGCTCGAACGCGTAGTTGACCCACGTCCCCTTGGTCGTGGCGCCGGCGAGGCGAGCCGCGTAGCGCGCGGCGAGCTCGGCGGCCGGCATCTCCAGCGGCACGTTCGTCCGCGCGCGGCTCAGGATGTCGATCAGCACCGTCTGCAGGATGCGCTCTGCCTCCTCGCTGCGGCCCATCGCCAGCGCCTTGTCGGCGAGGCTCGCGAGCAGGCGCAGCGACTGGAAGCCCTTGGATCCGCCGTCTCCCGTCGGGCTCGTGAGCTCCGTCGGGTCGTCCGACATCTTGCGCATCTCGGTCAGCGCCATCGCGCCGAGCGTCGCCGTCGCGCGGCGGAACTCGACCCCGTAGGCGTCGTGGGGGCGCGACTCCTCCCCGCCGTAGAGCAGCATCTCCTGGCTGCCGATGATGATGCGGTCGCCGTCGGTCAGCTCGCGCTGGCCGGAGATGCGCGTGCCGTTGACGTACACGCCGTTCCTGCTCTCGAGATCGTGCAAGGCCACGCCGTCGTTGCGCACCTGCAGCGTCGCGTGGCGCCGCGACACCAGCGGGTCATCGAGCGAGAGCTGGCAGTCGCCGCTCCGGCCAATCACGAAGGGCCCTTCGGGGAGCTCGAAATCGTGCGCCAAGTACCGGAGGCGGAAAGGCATGGTCTATTTCAGTGCGCCGAGGCGCTCGAGCCCTTCAATGCGCTGGAGGATGAACCGCTCCGCCGGCGTACGCTCGCCTGCGCGCTCGCGGAGCCGCTTCGCATAGCCACGGAGAATGGACATGTCGACGGCCTTCACCTTGCGCAGGACACTATACAGCTCATCGACGAGGTAGGCGGGGAGGAGGAGCTCGAGCCGGGTATTCAGCTCGAAAATATAGTTGATCCACGAGCCCCGACCCGTCGCCGCGGCGAGGCGGGCCGCATACATGCTTGCCTTCTCGACCAGCTCGGGCTGCACGGCGCCGACGCCCCCGTCCCGCGCCTTCGTGAGGATGTCGCTGAGCGAGCGCTGGAGGATGCGCTCGGCCTCGTCGACGCGCCCCAGGGCGAGCGCCTTGTCGGCGACGCTGCCGATGAGGCTGAGCGCGTGCACGCGCTTGTCCGGGTGCTGGGGGACGAGCCCGGGGAGCGACCTCCGGGAGGCGATGGCCGTCGCGCCGTCGTCCTCGCCTGCGGGCATCTCGCTCATGTCGACCGTGCGCGCGTTCTGCTGCCTCGTCCAGAGCGGCGCGCTCCGCGGCGAGTGCGCCGAGCTCGGCTCGATGGCCCCGAGCAGGAACATCTCCTGCCCCCCGATCGCGATCTTGTCGCCGTCCGACAGGATCTGGCGCCCCGCGATCCGAGCCCCGTTGATGAGCACGCCATTGCGGCTGCCGAGATCCTCGATCGCGACGCCGCCCTCACCGACGGTCAGCAGCGCGTGCCTGCGCGACACCAGCGGGTCGTCCAGCGACAGCTGGCAGTCCGCGCTCCGTCCGATGAAGAACTCGCCGAGCGGCACCTCGAGATCGTGGGCGAGGTAGCGCAATCGGATGCCCATGATCGAGCCATACCAACAGCCCAACAGGCCGTCAAAAGACAGCTTTCGGGCCGTGTAGCATTGGTTTGCAAGCCCACAAGAACGGCCGTGCAATGCGGACGGGACGTCCGCTTCCGCCTTACAGTATCACACCAGTTATTGTCGCCGCATCGTCGCCGCATCGTCGTCGCATGGTGCCGCGTGTCGTCGCGCGGCGTTGCTACCGGCTTGGGCGAGGCTCTCAGGGGAGGCGAGAGAGGACCCGGAGCAGTCTGAGGAGGAGCCTTGGGTGCGCGACGAGGCCGTAGATCTTGAGCTCCCCGCGGGCCACGAGGCGCGCGAGGTCGCGCAGGGGGCCGCTCTGTCGGCGGTGCAGCACCCCCAGCTTCGGGAGGCGCAGCCAGCGGTGGAACGCGACGTCGGGGAGCCGGCGGAGCGCCGACTCGTCGCCGCAGAACGTGACGGACGGGATGCCGATGGCGCCGTCGTGGATGGTGAGCCGCCCGTGGTCGAAGCGCATCGTCATGGACGTATCGGCGTCCTGCGCGACGACGAGCACCGACCCGCGCAGCGCCCGGAAATCGGAGGCGCGCTTCGGGTCGCGCGCGAGGTGCTCGCGGATGAGGTGACCGAGGTAGGCCGCGAGCGGGTTCTCCTCAGCGCCTGGGGCGAGATCGACGATGGGTTCCATGGTGCCGCCTCACCCGGCCGCGCGCGCTCCGTCCACCCCGATGTCGCGGCGGAGCACCTTGCCGTCGAAGTCGATGGCGCTCGCGGCGCGGAAGGCGCGCTCCCGCGCCTCGGCGAGCGAGTCGCCCGCGGCGGTGACGGCGAGCACGCGGCCCCCCGCGGTCACGACCGCGCCGTCCCGCTCGGCCGTGCCCGCGTGGTTCACGAAGGCGCCCTCCACCGCGGCCGCAGCGTCGAGGCCGCGGATGACGTCGCCGGTCACCGGCGCCGTGGGGTAGCCGCGCGCCGCGAGCACGACGGTGAGCGCGTGGCGGCCGGGGGCGACGCGCGCCGCCCCGGGAGCGAGCGCGCCCGCCGCGGCAGACGCGCAGAGCTCGGCGACGTCGCCCTCGAGCAGCTCCATCAGCGCCTCGCACTCGGGATCGCCGAAGCGGACGTTGTGCTCGAGCAGGATGGGGTCCCCGGCGGGCGTGATCATCAGGCCCGCGAACAGCACCCCGCGGAAGGGCCTCCCTTCCGCCCGCATGCCGTCGATCGTCGGCCGGAGGATCTCGCGCTCGACGCGCGCGGTCAGGGCCGGGGTGACGCGGGCGCTCGGCGCGAACGCGCCCATGCCGCCCGTGTTCGGCCCGGTGTCGCCCTCGCCGACGCGCTTGTGATCGCGCGCCGCCGGCAGGACGAAGATCGCCTCGCCGTCGCTGATGGCGTGCAGGCTGGCCTCCTCGCCCTGGATCGCGTCCTCGAGGATCACGGTCGCGCCGGCGTCGCCGAAGCGGCGATCCACGAGCATGTCCTTGGCGGCCGCGAGCGCCTCGTCGACGGTCGTCGCGACGACGACGCCCTTGCCGGCGCAGAGCCCGTCGGCCTTCACGACGATGGGCGCGCCGCGCTCGCGGATGACGCGGGCCGCCTCGTCGAAGGAGCGCACGATCCGGAACGGCGCGGTCGGGATCCCGTGGCGGGCGGCGAACTCCTTGAGGAACGCCTTCGACCCCTCGAGGCGCGCCGCCTCGCGGCTCGGCCCGAAGACGGCGACGCCCTCGGCGGCGAGCGCGTCGGCGACGCCGGCGCAGAGCGGCGCCTCGGGGCCGACGACGACCAGGTCGGCGCGCTCGCGGACGGCGAGCCGGGTCGCCTCGGCAGGCGACAGGGACGGGAGGTCGACGCGGCGGATCGGGGCGCGGCCGGCGCCCGCTGGCGCGTGGGTCCCGGCGTTCCCGGGCGCCACGATCACCTCGGCGACCGAGGGCGATCGGGCGAACGCACGCGCGAGGGCGTGCTCGCGCCCCCCGGAGCCGAGCACGAGGATGCGGCGATCTGACCTTCGGGGGGCGGCGGAGCTCACCCCCGCGCGCTACCACGCGCCGGGCCTCGCTGTCGAGGCGCCTCGCGCGGTCCCGTGCCCGCGGGGGGCTCCGCGGCGCCCGGCGTCGTGATAGAAGCGCGCGCTGGGCGCGCGGCGCGGCTCAGCCGGGGCCGCGGGCGCGCGACGCCGGGCCCTTCGCGAGGGGGACCGGAGGGCGGATCCCTGAACATTCTGGAGGGATCGGCGAGCGCGGGTCGCTTGGCGTCGAAGGGACGTCGAGGGGGCGGCGGGCGCGGATCCCCCGTCGTGGAGGTGAGCGATGACGCATCGGGCTTCGTGGGATGAATATTTCATGCGCATCGCCGAGGTCGTCGCGTCGCGGGCGACCTGCGATCGGAAGCACGTCGGCGCGGTGATCGTGCGCGACAAGAGCATCCTCGCGACCGGGTACAACGGCTCGATCCGGGGGCTGCCTCACTGCGATGAGGAGGGGCACCTGATCGAGGACGGCCACTGCGTGCGCACGATCCACGCGGAGGCCAACGCCATCATCCAGGCCGCGCGGAACGGGGTGCGGATCGACGGCGCGACGGTCTACGTCACGGCCTCGCCTTGCTGGGGGTGCTTCAAGATGATCGCGAACGCCGGGCTCTCGCGCGTCGTCTTCGGCGAGTTCTACCGCGACGAGCGCATCTTCCGGTTCGCCACGGAGCTCGGGATCGAGCTCGCCCCGCTGGAGCGGCGCGAGACGCCCGCCTGAGGTGTTGCGCGGGCGGCCGCTCGGTTGAGCGAGCCCTCGCGCAGTCGACGCCAGGTTGCGCGGCGATCTGCGCAACGCTCAGGCCTTGCGCGGCCGCGGCAGCCCGTACACGCGGATCCGCTCGACCAGCGTGCGCCGTGAGATCCCGAGCAGCGCCGCGGCGCGCGTCTGGTTCCCCATGCACTGCTCGAGCGCCTGGACGATGCGCTCGCGCTCGTGGGCCTCCATGGCGTCGCGCAGCCGGGTGGGGCCCGGGTCCACGCCGTCCGGCGCGCTCTTCGCGCCGTCGGGCACGCTCCTCGCAATCGTAGACGCTGGCGCCGGCGCCGGCGCACGCGCGTTCGAGGGCGCCTGCGGCGGGCGCGCCGGAAGGGGCATGGCATGCGATGGACGGGTGGGATCGGCCAGCGGGGAGAGGAGCAGGTGCTCCGGCCCGATGGGCGCCCCGTTGGCGAGGATCACCGCGCGCTCGAGCACGTTGCGCAGCTCCCGGATATTGCCTGGCCAGCTGTGGCGCTGGAGCCCGGCCAGGGCCGCGGGCGAGATCGGAACGGACGCGGCGCTCGCCTCGCCGGGGAAGAGCTCCTTCGCCGTGCGCTCCGCGAAGAGCTGCGCCAGCGCCGCGACCTCCCCGGGCCGCTCGCGCAGCGGCGGGATGGAGAGGGTCACGCCGTTCAGCCGGAAATACAGGTCTTGCCGGAACGCGCCGCGGCTCACCTCGGCCTCGAGGTCGCGGTGCGTGGCCGAGACGAAGCGGACGTCGATCTTGATGGGGGTCAGCCCGCCGACCCGCATCACCTTCCGCTCCTCGATGACCCGGAGCAGCTTGGCCTGGATCGAGGGCGGCAGCTCGCCGATCTCGTCGAGGAACACGGTGCCCCCTTCGGCCGTCTCGAGCAGCCCCGGCTTCGCCCGGACGGCGCCGGTGAAGGCGCCGCGCTCGTGGCCGAACAGCTCGCTCTCGAGCAGCGACTCGGACAGCGCGACGCAGCTCAGGCGCAGGAGCGGGCGGCTCGCGCGCGGCGAGGCCCTGTGGATCGCCTCGGCCAGCACCTCCTTGCCGGCGCCCGTCTCGCCGAGCAGGAGGATGTTGATCGGGCCGTTCGCGACGCGCTCGGCGAGCTCGTAGACGGCGCGCATCGCGTCGTCCTTGACGATGACGTCCTTGCCCGCGTCCCGCTCGCCGCCCTTCTGGCGGAGGACGACGCGCGCGGCGCCGAGGTAGATGACGTCGCCGGGCGAGAGCTCGACCGCAGCGCCCCGCGCGGGCGTGCTCTTGCCCACATCGATCAGGCGCTCGGTCGCCGCGCTGCAGTGCCGGGCGCGCACGCGGGTCCCGTTGCTGCTGCCGAGGTCCTCGATCCGGAGCGGCGGGCCGAGGTGCAGCACCGCGTGCCGGCGCGACACCGAGGAGTCGGGGACGCAGATGCCGGCGTCCTCGTCCCTGCCCAGGACGACGCTGCCCGAGCCCGGCAGCTGTCGGGTGCTCATCGAGCTCTGGGTGATGATCAGGAGCTCGAGCGAGCCACCATCGCGGGAAAGAATCTCCGGCTCAGCCACATCGCACCCCAGAGTCGCGCCGGACGACGAGCGACGCCCTGCCGCTGCGCGCGTGCGATCCGTTCCGGGGACCGTTGCGGCAGCGTTCGCGGGACGGTCGCCAGGACCGAGGGCACGCCCAGCAGCCGGCTGCGTAGCACGGACGCGCGCGCAGGGCGACTGCCGTCGCGCGCACCTCGCGCCCGCGGGGCTCGCGGGGCTCCCCGGCCGTGGCGGTCGAGGTGGTCCAGCGCGCGCGGGGCAGCGATCGTCATCGCTGCGAGGCGGCGCGCTCCCGGTGCCGCGGCGCGGGCAGTAGAATTTCCGCGGATGATCGCGCGGGACCCGTTCGGCTGGGTGGGCAGCACCATCGGCGGCAAGCTGCTGGTGGACGCCGTGGCCGGCGAGGGGACGTTCGGCGTGGTCTACCGGGCGACCCACCTGGGATTCCAGGAGCAGGTGGCGGTCAAGTGCCTGAAGATCCCCGCAGATCTCCTGCCGGAAGAGCGGCAGTCGCTGCTCGACACGTTCGAGCGCGAGGCCCGGCTGCTGCACCGGCTCTCGCGCCGGACGACGGGCATCGTCCAGGCGCTCGACGTCTCTGCCGCGACCTCGCCGGAGGGCTGCTGGACGCCGTACATCGTCATGGAGTGGCTCGAGGGAGAGACGCTCGCGCAGCACATCGAGGCGCGGCGCGCCTCCGGGCGCGCGCCGTACTCCGTCGACGAGGCGATCGAGCTCCTGGCGCCCGCGGTGGGCGCGCTCGCGATGGCGCACGACGAGCGGGTCTCTCACCGCGACGTCAAGCCGGCGAACCTGTTCCTCGTCGAGATTCCCGGCGCGACGACGATCAAGGTCGTCGATTTCGGCATCGCAAAGGTGATCGACGCGTCGATGCCGCTGTCGAAGGCGCTCGCGGAGACGAGGCGAGCCGTGGCCGCGGCGCGGGGCGTGAGCCCCAGCGACACGACGCAGGTGCTCGCGACGTCGCCGACGTTGCACGTGTTCACGCCGCTCTACGGCGCTCCGGAGCAGTTCGAGCCGAAGCTCGGCGCGACGGGGCCCTGGACGGACGTGTTCGCGCTCGGGCTCGTGCTGCTGCAGCTGGCCTCGGGGAAGCAGCCGATCGACGGGCGCGATTGGGCCGAGCTCTACCTCGCCGCCGTGGACCCGCGCAGGCGGCCGTCGTTCGCGGGGCTCGGCGTCGAGGCGAGCCCCGCGCTCGAGGCGGTCGTCGCGCGGGCCGTCGCGGTCGAGCCCGCAGCGCGCTTCCGGGACGCGCGCGAGCTCGGAGAAGCGCTCGCGTCCGCGCGCGCCGGCTCCGCGCTCCGGCCGCCGGCTGCCCCGCTCTCCGCGATCTCGCCGAGGGCGGACCAGGCGTCTCCGCGGGGTCCGAGCGCGGCGCTCCCGGCCGCCCCGGCGCCCGCGGACGCCACGAAGGTCGCGGCGCCCGCGGGCGGGGCGAAGGTCGCGGCGCCCGCGGGTGAGTACCGTGTCTGCACCGTGCTCTCCGCGGAGATCGTCGTCGCCGGCGACGACGGGCAGGAGCCGCTCGATCCCGAGCAGGAGCTGGAGCTCCGCGAGGCGTGCCGCGAGCTCGTCCGCGAGCGCGTCGAGGCGCTCGGGGGCGTCGTGCAGGGCAGGAGCGAGGGCGTCGTCACCGCGCTGTTCGGCGCGCCGCGCGCGAGCGACAACGACGCCGAGCGCGCTGTCCGCGCCGGGCTGGAGCTCGCGTCGCTCGACGCCGGGTCGCTCCCTGTCCAGCTGCCGCCGCGCTCCCGGCCGAGGTTGCGCGTGGGCATCAGCACAGGGAGGCTGTTCGTGAGCGGCGCGACTGGGCGGGGCGCCCCGGTCGACGCCTCCGGCGAGGCCTTGAGGGCGGCCGCGCAGCTCCAGCAGGCCGCCGTGCCCGGCGCGGTGATGATCGCGCAGCCCACGTTCCGGCAGGTGGCCGGGCTCTTCCAGGTCGAGCCGCAAGGCGACGGCGCGCCGGGCTTCCGTGTGCTGAAGCTCGCGAGCGGATCGGGCGCGGGATCCGATTTCCTCGGCCTCGGCACCCGCTTCATCGGGCGGGCGGGGGAGGTGCAGCGCCTCTCGGAGGCGCTGGAGACGGTCATCGCGGAGCGGCGCGCGATGTTCGTCTCGTTGATCGGCGCGGGCGGCATCGGCCGCAGCCGTCTCCTCGACGAGGTCCGGACGAGGGCGCTGTCGCAGGCGGAGCCGTGCATCGTGCTCGGCGCGGCGTGCTCGTCGCTGTCGATGGATGCGAGCTACCACCTCGCCGCGTCGCTCCTCCGCGCTCATTTCCGCGTCCAGGACGGCGACGCGCGCGACGTCGTGCTGCGCAAGCTCGCGAGCGGCGTCCTCGGCGTCGACGCCGGAGGCGAGGCCGGCGGCGCGCCGCACCCGCTCGCCCTGGAGGACGCGCTGGCGGAGGTCGCGGCCGTGCTCTGCCCGGGCCCGGCGGCGCAAGCCGCGCCCGCGACGGCGATCGTCCCCGACGAGGGCGGCGCCGAGGTGGCGAAGCGGGTGGCCGCGGCCGTCGCGATGCTGCTGCGAGCGATGGCCGCGCGCGGAGCCGTCGTCGTGCTGCTCGACGACATCCACTGGGCGGACGACGCCAGCCTCGACCTCTTCGACGATCTCGCCGTGCGCCTGTCGGACGCGCCCCTGCTGCTCGTCGGCGCGGCCCGGCCCGAGCTCTACGAGCGGCGGCCGCACTGGGGCGAAGGGAAGGCGAGCCACGCGCGCCTCGATCTCGGCCCGCTGCCGCGGCGGCACATCGAGGACATGGCGCGCGAGCGCCTCCGCCTCGTCGCGCGCTGCTCCGCCGAGGCCATCCGTGCCCTGGCGGAGCGCGCCGAGGGCAACCCGCTCACGCTGACCGAGACGCTGTACCTCCTCATCGACGCCGGCGCGCTCGAGCGGCGCCTCGGCGAGCCCTGGATCCTGCACGAGGAGCAGCTCGCCCGGCTCTCGTTGCCGGCGACGATCCAGGGCATCGTCCAGGCGCGGCTCGATCGGCTCGACGGCGAGGCGCGCGCGGTCCTGGCGCAGGCGGCCGTGGTCGGCAGGACGTTCTGGAAGGGCGCGATCGACCACCTCCGCGGCGCCGCGCCGCTCGACGGCGGCGGATCGAGCACCGCAGACGTGCTGCGGCGGCTCCGGGATCAGCAGATCATCCAGGCGCGTGACGCGTCGACGTTCCCCGAGGACTGCGAGTACGTCTTCGCCGAGGCGGCGACCCAGGAGATCGCCTACGAGACGCTCAGCCTCAAGGTGCGCCGGGCCATGCACCGCGCGGTCGCCGCCTGGGTCGACGGCGTCTCGGCGGGACGCTCGCCTGCGCGCGCGCCGCGGGGGCTCGGGGAGGCGCTCGCGGCGCTCCACCATGATCGCGGCGGCGACGCGCGGAGCGCGGCGCTCGCCTACACGCGCGCGGCGGCGAGCGCGTCGTCGCTCGGGCAGAACGCCGAGGCGCTGCGGCACTTCGAGCGGGCCCGGGAGATCCACGCGAGCGCGGCGGACGGCGCCCCGGCGAGGGGCTCCGCGGCGCGCGCCCCGTCGGCCACCGCGCCGGGGGGCGACGAGCGCCGGCTGTTCGCCTGGCACGAGCGCGCGGCGCTGCTGCTCGACGTCGGCGACGCCCTCCGCAGGGCGGGCCGACTCGACGAGGCGGAGCGCGCGTACCTCGAGGCGCGGACGCGGATCCTCCGCGTCGAGCGGCGCGCCTCCGCGCCGCCCGCGCAAGGCCCGGAGGCCGCGCTGTTCTGGGATGCGCGCGTGGATTTCCGCCTCGCCCTCGTGCTCAAGGTGCGCGGCGCGACGGCCGACGCGCGCGCGCTGATCGAGCGCGCGATCGCGCTCGCGGAGCGCGGCGGCGCCGCCCCGGAGACGCTCCCCATGTACGGGCTGCTCGCGGCGCTCCACCGGCGCGCCGGCGACCTCGACGCGTGTCGCGCGGTCGCGCTTCGGAGCCTGCGCATCTGCCGGACGCTGCATCGAGGCGACGACCGCCGCCGCGTGGCGGCGTCGCAGCTGCTCCTCGCGCTCGGGACGGTGTTCTACTCGCGCGGTCGGGTGGTGCAGGCGGAGCGCTGCTACCGCCAGGCCGCGCGGTCCGTCGACGAGCGCGCGTACCCAGAGGCGCTGGGCTTCGCGCTGAACGGCGTCGCGGCCGTGCTGTTCGCGAAGGGCGATCTCGGCGGCGCGCGGGAGGTGTTCGCCCGAGCGCTCGCGCTGAAGGAGCGGCTCGGTGATCTCCAGGCGATCGCGTCGGGCCACAACAACCTCGCGGAGGTCGAGCTCCGTCTCGCGCGCCCGCACGCCGCGCTGGAGCACGCGCGGCGCGCCGTGAGGCTGGGCGAGCAGGCCGGCGCTGGCGCCGATCTCCCGGACGCGTACCGCAACCTCGCCGCCGCGCTGCTCGCGGCCGGCCACGTCGGGGAGGCGCTCGAGTCCGGCTGCGCGGCGCTGCGACTCGCCGAGGTGGGCGGCGGGCGCGTGTACCTCGCGGACGTCGCGCTCGGCCTCGCGCGGATCTGCCGCGCGGCCCTCCGCGACGCCTCGACCCGCCCTCGCGCCGAGGCGGCCGTGGCGCAGCTCTCCGCCTCGCTGGCGGCGCATTTCCGGGACGGCGAGCTCGCGGCGCGGGCGGCCGAGTGCCGCGCGCTGCTCTCGGATCCCTGAGGCGCTGACCCTTTCTCGTCAGGTAGCGCGACGTGCCGCGCGGGAGACGTTCGTCATGATCAAGTCTTGGAATCAGGCAGCTATCGTTCTGACCGCCGCGGCCGCGCTCGGCTCGGCGGCGCTCGGGTGCGCGTCGGATCCCGCACCGCCGGGCGGGTGCCCTGGCGCGCGCGCGGCGTCTGGCGCGTGCATCGGTGTCCCCGCGGGAGCGCTCTGCGGCGGGGACTTCTGCGCCGCGTCGGTCGATTGCGCCGAGGTGATCGAGGTCTCGAGCGCCGCCGCGCTCTCGCAGGCCACCGACGCCGCTCGACCTGGGGCGTGCATCGCGCTCGGCCCTGGCGCCTACGGCCCGATCGATCTGCCCCCCGGCGTGAGCCTGCTCGGCCGCGGCGCTGGCTCCGTGAGCGTCGCGGCGGTCTCGCTCGCGGCCGGCGACGGCGCCGTCCTCCGGGCGTTGACCGTGGGCGAGGGCGGCGTGCGGATCGCGGCCGGCGCCCGGGCGCGGATCGAGGCGGTGCGCGTCGTCGGCAGCGCGTCCGACGGCGTGACGCTCGGCCTCGGCGCGTCGCTCGACCTCGTCGCGTCGGCGATCGAGGGCTCGGCGCGGTACGGCCTGAGCGCGTTCGACGCCGGCCGCGTCTCCGTCGTGCGGTCCGTCGTCTCGGGCTCGCAGGGGCCGGGGCTGTGGGCGCAGTGCACCGGCGGCTGTGACTGCGAGGCGCCGGTGGAGCTCCACGTCGAGGACGCGCTCGTCCGCGACAGCAAGGTGGTCGGCGTGTCGCTCGTCGGGGCGCGCGCCTCGATGTCTGGCGTCGAGGTCAGCGGCAATGGCCTGAGCGGGTTCGATCCGAGCGGCGGCATCTCCGTGTCCGGCTGCTCGACCCTCGACGCGGCGGCCCTCAAAGTCGCCGACAACACCGGGTTCGGTCTCCTGATCGATCGAGCGAACGCAGCCCTCGGCGAGAGCGGCGAGGGCTTCGAGGTGAGCGGCAACCAGCCCGGGATCTGGATCCAGCACACGACGCCGGAGCAGACCGTCCAGCTCACGGGAGGCCTCCTCGAGAAGAACCGGGCCATCGGCCTGGGGATGAGCGGCGACGCGCGCGGCATCATCATCGACGGCATGCGCATCGCCGGGACCTTCGCCGACTCGGCGGTGGTGAGCGCGGACGGCGGGCTCGCCCAGGAGGTCGTCGGCGACGGCGTGAGCTGGCAGGAGCGCGCGCAGGCCGCGATCTTCGGGCTCGTCCTGAGCGGCAACGGGCTCGAGTCCCTCAACCCCTCCATCAGCCCGTCACGCCGCGCGAGCGTGCTCATCGACGGCGGCGTCGGTCTGGACAGCCGCCTCTCCGCCGTGACGCTGGAGGGCGGCGACGAAGCGGCGGGCATCGTGCAGCAGCGTCTGCCCGCTGACGGCATAAGCCCGCTGCGCGACGCGGATGTCCCGCGCATCGTGACGAGCCCGGAGGCGCTGTTCTCCGTGCCCGTCGCGCCCATCGCGCCGGCGGCGCTCGACGCCCCTTGAGGCCTGCATCAGCGCGGCGGCGGCCCGGCTCTGGGACCGCGTCCCGAGGTGAGCGCAGAAGCGCGTCGGGCCCACAACTGACCGACAAAAAGTAAGTGGGCCCGCCACACTCGCTTTCCGCTACCGTTGCTCCCTTCCGGGCCTGGCGGGGTTCACGGCGCGCTGTCGGCGGACCCATGAGGTCCAGGCGCTGTTGCCTGACGCAGGGACTTCGTAGTCGAACCTCATCCCCATGTCGAGCCCCACGGCGCGCGCGGCGGCGATTCGTGGGCCATGGCGTCTCGGCGCCCTTCGCGAACGCAGCGTCGCCCACGTTGGGTTCCCTCCTCGGAGCCATCGGGGGTGAGGGCGGTGCCAGTGAGGTGTGAGCGTGAGCTGCGATCGGGGTGTGCAAAGGGTGGTGGTGTGCGCCGAGCGATCGACCTGGAGCGGCATCGGCCAGGGCTTGCCTCGTTCAGGAAGCCCCGTACGCTTGGAGGTGTCGTGAATCCGTTCGATTCCGAGGACGAGGGACGGGGCAGCCGGCTGATTCCGGTGCTTCTCTTCATCGGCTCCGCAGCGCTGGCAGCGGCCGCGCTCCGGTTCGCCTGGCAGCAGCCGGTGATCATGGCGGCGGTGCTCAGCGTGGTTCTCGTGTTCGCCGCGGCTCGCTGGCTCGCGCGCCGCAAGCTGCGCCGGCTGCTGCGCTCGGGCGATGTGGGCTCGGTGCTGCGGCGCTGGTCGTCGTCGCTTCACCGCGTCCCGCACCCCGCCACGATGGCACCGCTCATGACGGCGACGGCGTTCGCGGCCTATGGTTGGGTCGAGAAGGCGCGCGCGGCCATGGCCGCCGCCGAGCGGGGGCCCGCGTGGGAAGCGGCCCTCGAGCACCGCCTCTTCCTCGACACGCTCCTCTGCACCTTCGAGGGCGATCGCGACACGGCGCTCGCGCAGGCGGGTCGCCTGGCGCGCCTCCCTCTCCCGGACATCAGCTCGCCCTTTCGCAGCCGGGTGGTCACCCTGCGATCGGCAGCCGGCGCGCTCGCCCGCGCCTTCGCTCACACGAGCGTGCCGGGCGACCGCGCGCTGCTGGAGCGCGCGAGCGAGGCCAGCCCGCTCGTCTTCTGGGCCATGCGCTACGCCGCGGCCGTCGTCGCCATCGACGAGGGCGAGCTCACCCGCGTCGAGGAGCTCCTCGCCGACGCGCCCTCCTGGCCCCAGGAGTCGACGTTCCGCGCCTTCCACGACGAGATCGCCGATCGCGCCGGCCTTCCCCGCACGGTGAGCGCGTAGCGGGCCGGTCATCGCGCGCGCCGCTGCGCGCGGCGTCGACCCGGAACGCCGGTCCTTCCAGAGGGCGCGCCGTCTTCGCGTTCGCGCCGGCTCAGCCCTGGAACAGCGTGCGGATGTAGCAGGTTGCGCGCGCCCCGGGGGCTGCGCCGGCGGGGTCTTCCGGCGCGTCCGGCACGAACGCGCCGAGCGCGCCGAGCGCGCCGCCGAGGGTGAACGTGCGCAGCATGATCCTCGCCTGCGTGCCCGCGAAGCACGGCTTGCGGTAGGCGATCTCCACCCTCCGGGCGAGCACCGCCGTGCTGTGGCCCTGCGCCGAGAGACGTCGCAGCGCGGCCTCCGCGAAGAGCCGCGGGTACACGAGCGAGTTCACGTGCTGGTTCCCGTCCGTGTGATCCAGGCCGAACGCCACCGGGATCGGATCCAGGGTCGGCTTCGCGTCGAGCGGCTCCGCGCCCTCGGGCAGGCCCATCAACGCCTCCGGCGAGCGAAAGTCGTAGCGCTCGGGCGGCACCGCCGGCAGATCCGGGGACTCGAAGCGCAGCACCTTGCGCGCCTCGGGCGCCGCGAAGGGCCGCGTGAAGACGTGCTCCGCGAACACGCGACCGACCTGGATCGGCTCGCCCGCGCCGGGCGGCGGCGGGCCGTAGGTCCGGCTGCGGCGCCCGCTGGCCGAGAGCCACATGGCCAGGATCAGCCGGTTCACCTGGGAGGTGGCGTCCTCCGTGTGCGCCAGCTGGTAGCGGCCCTGCAGCTCTAGCGGCTCCCGCGTCGCGATCGGCCCCTCTCCGCCCTCGATGATGAGGCGGGTGAGGATCGGGATGATCCCTTGCGTGAGCATGAGCGCCTCGACGGGGCTCGCCCGCAGGAGCTTCACCCAGACCGCGGGCCCGAGGCCGTGCGGCAGCGCGTCCAGCATCACCCGCCCGTTCTGGCTGACGTCTTCGAAGCGGAGGTGCATGGCGGCGGTCGCCTGCTGCTGCTCGGGGACGCAAGGCTCGTCAGGGAAGTAGTGCATGCCCCGTCTCCATAGCTGACGCCGCCGCACGCCGCATGGACCAGCGCCTGGGCGCCGCCATGGCCGGCCAGGCCGACGGCGCGCGTCCATGGTACGATCGCCGCGTGACGCTCCTGAAAATCGCCCACATCGGCAACCCTGTCCTCAGGCAGCGAGCGCGTGAGGTCACGCCAGAAGAGCTCTCCTCCCCTGCGATGCAGGCGTTCATCGACGATCTGGTGGAGACGATGCGCGACGCGAACGGCGCGGGCATCGCCGCCACCCAGGTCCATGTGCCGGTGCGCATCTTCGCGGTCGAGGTGCAGAACAACCCCCGTTATCCGTACAAGCCGAACATCCCGCTCACTGTCGTGGTCAATCCGGTGATCGAGCCGCTCACGCAGGAGACGTTCGAGAACTACGAAGGGTGCCTGAGCGTCCCGAACCTGAGGGGTGTTGTCGACCGCACCACCGAGATCCGGCTCACCGGCCTGGATCGCGACGGGAGGCCGATCGATCGCATCGTGCGCGGGCTGTCAGCGGGCACCTTCCAGCACGAGAAGGATCACGTCGACGGCGTGCTCTTCGTCGATCGCGTGAAGGATCCGCGGACGCTCTGCACCTGGGCGGAGTTCGACCGCTATCACAAGCAGCCCTTCGTCGAGCGCATCGTCCCGTTCATCCAGCGGATGGGCGGATGAGGTGCCTCGTCGCGCGGGTCCTGCTCGTGCGTGTGACCGCTGCGCGGACCAGAGCGCTCGGCACGAGCTCGAGCGCTCCCGCGGACATGCGCCTCCGCTAACGCAGGCCGCACGCCTCTCGCCCGCGCTGGCGGGGAGGGACGTGCGGTGCCTGCTGGCGGGGAGCGATCAGGCGCCGCCGCCGGTCCGTTCTTCGCGCTCGATCTGCTCCTGGTACGCGACGCTGTAGCGCGCCCAGGGACGCAGCTTGAGGCGGCGGTAACCGATGGGCTCGCCGGTGCCCTCGCACATCCCGTAGCTCCCCTCCTTCATCTTCGCGAGAGCACGGTCGATCTCGGCGAGCACGCGGACATCGCGCTCCAGGAGCTTCGACGTCAGCGACGTCGCGCCCTCGGCGTTGGCCTCGTCCATCTCGTCGCCCACCTCGCGCGAGATGTCGCGCTCTGCGTGCTGCCGCTCATCGATGTTGGCGACGAGGCTCGCCCGGCGCTCCTCGAGCGCCTGCCTGAGCTCGTCGAGCTGCTCCGGCGTCAGGTCCGGCAGATCGGAGTCGTCCGTTTCGGGCGCCGCGTGGCGCACGGGCGGCCTCGGCATGGCGGCTGCCGTCGTGGCGGACGTCTCTGGCCGCGCCGGGCTCATTCCGTCGCGACTCGCACCTTCACGGTTGTTCATTGTTTCCTCTCATATTTTCGGTGGCAATTCGCGTACCGATCTTGAACGTGGGCGGACGAAGCACGCGCGGCGTGGTGACCAGGGAACACGAACGAGCAGGAGCAGCCGCGCCAGCTTACTGGCTGTGGTGATAGCGCATCCACGAGCCTATGGCTTCGTGATGCCGGCCATTCGAAGCCCTGCCGCGACCAGCGCGCCGATGTCCTCGAGCACGGGCTTCGACACGTTGATAGAAATCTCGGCCCGCGGCGCCGCGCCGCCCTGCTGCTGGGTCGTGACGAACATCAGCCCTTCCCCTTTGTGGGGGAGCTTTGCCAGCGCTTCGCCGAAGATTCGAGCTTCCTGAGGCAGCGCCACCGGCGCCGCGCCGGGCTGATCCAGCGTCGAGAGCACGCTCTGGAACGTGCGGGTGATCGGGGCGAGCGTCGAGAATCCACCCCAGGCGAACTTCCCGGTCTTCAGCTTCTCGAGCCCCGGACGTGACGCGAGCGTCGCTGCGGCGGGCGCGCCCGCTTTCACCGTGGCGAGTCGCCTCAGCAGGTCGCCCTTGTCGTGTCCGAAGGCGACCCACGTCGTCTTCTCCTCGCCCATGACGAGGAGGTGGAGCGTCATCGTCAGCTTGGGCTTCTGCTTGCCCTTGGCGGCGGGGGTCGAGCCCGCGTCGCCGTCGAGCGGCGGTAGATCGCGGACGATCTGGATCTCGACGGCGAGCGACGACTTCCCGAGCTCCTTCGGCGCCTGAACCGTCTTGACCGTCGGCAGATCCTTCGGATCGATGTCGATCTCCGGGAGCCGCTTGCGCAGCCCGGGCGTGTTGTAGGCGGTGACGGCGTTCTTCACGTACTTGATGAGCGCGTCGGGCGCCTCCTCGAACCCGAACAGGTTCCAGCCGACGAAGCCCCCCATCATCTTGTCGAGCGCCTCGTTCGGCGTCGGCTTTCCGGCCTGGGCAGCGGCAGGAGGCGCGTCCGGGTACCCGTGGGCGGACACGCTCGGCCCCTGGTCGATCGGCAGCGCGAGGAGGTCGGCGAGCGCCTTGCGATCGGCGGGCTTGCCGATCTTCTCCTTCTCCAGCCACCCTTCGAGCATCTCGCGCAGCGTCTTCAGGATGCCGCCGTAGTGCGCCGGGTCGTAGCCGTGGTCGAAGAACGCGCCGGCGCTGTCCTTCGGCGCGCGCCAGTACAGCGCCGGCGCGGCCGCGGCGCGGTTCGCCCTGTCGGCCATCGTCTTGGCGAGCCACGACGACTGGCCCCGGAGCTCCAGGGCAGCCGTGAGGTTCACGCAGGACTGGTTGTCGACCTGGAGATCGACGACCGCCTTGCTCGCGTCGTTGATGAGCGCCTCGAGCTCCTGCTGAACGGAGGTCGCCGCGTCGGTGAGCGCCCGGTCGAACTGGGGCTGCCCGATCGAGAGCTGGCTCTGCGCGAGGATCGGGAGCCCGCCGAGCTGCTGCTTCGCCATGCCGCCGAACTTCGTGCTGAGCGGGACGAAGCGGACCTCGCCGTGGAGATCGCGCGCCTCGGGCGCGAGCGTCGGCAGCGTGCGCGCGAGGTACGGTCCGAGCGCCGTCACGTCGCGGTCCCGATCGCCGCAGAGGAGCCGCGCGGGCGCCGAGCCGGCGGACGCGGCGAGGAAGCAGCTCGATGACGAGGGCTCCTTGCCGCCGATCTTCCACATGCCGGGCTTCACCTCGGTGAGGGCGGCGCCCGCCTCGAGAGCGCCCCTCGCCCGCTCGAGCGACGTGAGCCCGAACGACACGGCCGCCACGGGCTTGCCCCGCTTCGAGCTGTCATCGAGCGCGACGATCAGGTGCACCGGCGCGTCAAGCGCGAGCACCGTGGCGAGCTGGTCCGTGTCGATGGAAGGGCTCACGAGCTCGCCCAGCACACCCGAGGAGAACGCCTGCGCGCCCGTCTCCGCGAGCGCCGGAGGCAGCCCCGCGCACGTCGCGATGCTCGACAGCGTGGCGGCGGGGTTGCTCCAGCGGAGCACGCCGACGATGTCGGCCGGCTCGGCGACCGGGGATAGATCGAACGCTGGGCTGGCGGCGACCTGGGCAGGCCCGGCCTTGACCTCGCCTTGTCCTGCGGTCGGCGCGACAGGCGCGGGGGACGGCCCGCAGGCGAGGGAACCGGCCATCAGGACCAGGGGGGCGATCGGCAGGAGAGTTCGCATGAGCGCCGGTTATACGGCTCCCGGACATCCGAGTCGACGCCCAAGGAGCGCGCCGCGCAGGCGACGGTTGCATGCGCCGCCCCCCGCGCGGCGGCCGCTCCAAATGCGAACGAGCGCGGACGAATCCGCGCTCGTTGCGCTTGGCGCTTGCCGCTTGGCGAACGCGCGCGGAGGAATCCGCGCTCGTCGCACACCGTCGAGGAGCGGGCTCCTCGCGGCGATCAGTTCGACTCTTCGAACTCCGCGTCGATGACCGAATCCTTCCCCTTGCCGCCGGCGGGGGGCGGCGGCTGGCCTCCCGGCGCGCCGCCGGGCGCGGCGCCGCCGCCGTCCTGCGGCGGGCCGGCCTTCTCGTACATGACGCTCGCGATGCGGTGCGCTTCCTTCTCGAGCTTCTCCAGCGCCGCGCTCACGGCCGCGTCGTCCTGCTTCTCGATGGCCGACCGCCCCTCGGCGATGATCCCGTTCAGCGCCGAGACGTCGCCCTCCGGCAGCTTGTCCTTGTTCTCGCTGATCGTCTTCTCCAGCGTGTAGCAGAGGTTATCGAGCTTGTTGCGCCGCTCGATCTCCTCGCGCCGGCGCTTGTCCTCGGCCTCGTGCGTCGCCGCCTCGTTGACCATCCGGTTGATCTCGTCCTCCTTCAGGCCGCCCGACGCGGTGATCGTGATGCGCTGATCCTTGCCGGTGGCCGTGTCCTTGGCGTGGACCGAGAGGATGCCGTTCGCGTCGATGTCGAACGTCACCTCGATCTTCGGCACGCCGCGGGGCGCCGGCATGATCCCTTCGAGGTGGAAGCGGCCCAGGGTCCGGTTGTAGCGGGCCTCGGTGCGCTCGCCCTGGAGCACGTGGACCTCGACGCTGGGCTGGCTGTCGGTCGCGGTCGAGAAGATCTCCTTCTTCTGGGTCGGGATCGTGGTGTTCCTCGAGATCATCACGGTCATCACGCCGCCGAGCGTCTCGACGCCGAGCGAGAGCGGCGTGACGTCGAGCAGCACGAGGTCCTTCACGTCGCCCGAGAGCACGCCCGCCTGGACCGCGGCGCCGACGGCCACGACCTCATCCGGGTTCACGCCCTTGTGGGGCTCCTTGCCGAAGAACTTCTTGACCGTCTCCTGGACGAGCGGGATGCGGGTCGAGCCGCCGACGAGGACGATCTCGTCGATCTGCTGCGGCGACTTCTTCGCGTCGGCGAGCGCCTTGCGGGTCGGCTCGAGCGTGCGGTCGATGAGCGGCCGGATCATCTGCTCGAGCTTCGCCCGGGTGAGCTGCTTCTGGAGGTGCTTCGGCCCCGAGGCGTCCGCGGTCAAGAACGGCAGGTTGATCGTCGTCTCCTGCACGTTCGACAGCTCGATCTTCGCCTGCTCCGCGGCGTCCTTGAGCCGCTGCACGACCATCTTGTCGTTCGAGACGTCGATGCCGGTGTCCTTCTTGAACTCGGCCGCGAGCCAGTCCATCACGAGGTGGTCGACGTCGTCGCCGCCGAGGTGGGTATCGCCGTTGGTCGAGATGACCTGCACGACGTTGTCGCCGACCTCGAGGATCGAGATGTCGAACGTGCCGCCGCCGAAGTCGTAGACGGCGATGACCTGCTCGTTCTTCTTGTCGAGCCCGTACGCGAGCGCGGCGGCCGTGGGCTCGTTGACGATGCGCTTCACGTCGAGCCCGGCGATGCGGCCCGCGTCCTTGGTCGCCTGGCGCTGCGAGTCGTTGAAGTACGCCGGCACGGTGATGACGGCCTCGGTGACCTTCTCGCCGAGGTAGTCCTCCGCGGCCTTCTTCAGCTTCTGGAGGACCTTCGCGGAGACCTCGGGGGGCGACATCTGCTTGCCGCGCACCGCGATCGAGGCGTCGTTGTTCTTGCCCTTGCTGACCGTGTACGGGACGCGCTTCGCCTCTTCCTGCACCTCCTCGTAGCGGCGACCCATGAAGCGCTTGGCCGAGTAGATGGTGTTGGTGGGGTTCGTGACCGCTTGGCGCTTGGCGATCTGCCCGACGAGCACCTCGCCCTTGTCGTCCCAGGCCACGACGGACGGCGTGAGGCGCGAGCCCTCCTCATTCACGATGACCTTGGGCTCTTTGCCCTCCATCACCGCGACGACGCTGTTGGTCGTGCCGAGATCGATGCCGATGATCTTGCCCATGACGTTGAACCCTCCGAGAACTGTTTGCGCGACGGCCTGATGACCACGGGGGGCGAGAAGACCCGACCGGCCAGCAGGGCTCAGCTGACAGCTGCCGCGAGCCACCGCTCCAGAGCCGTCAAAACCGCTGGGAATCCGGATACTTTCGCCGAGTTTTCGCGAGCTCGCTGGCTCGCGACCGCGAAACTAACCATGTGCGCCCGAGCGTCAACGCCGCCCCTAGCAATTGCCGTGCGCGCGGGCTGGGGCTGCCCGCACCTTGACCGGAGCCCGGTCGCGCCGCACCTAAGGTGTCCGCGCTTCGCACCGCCAGCGTCTCGAGCCGGGGGCCTAGCTCCTGGGGGAAGCGCGGCGGGCTCGGCCGGCAACGCCAGAGCCACCTCGCTGCACGGCTTCGCGCAAATCCGCGCGAACTCGCGCAAACTCGTGCAAACGATGTCGAGCGGGCCGGACGAGAACCGGACGAGACGAGAGATAGAAGAGCGGGCGCGTCTGAGGGGCTTCTTGCGGTCCAAGACGCGCTGAGCTATAGGCGCCCTCCCTCGCAACACCCGAAGGACTCACCATGAAGCCCGGCATCCACCCCGAGTACAAGGCCTCCACGATCACCTGCGCGTGCGGCGCCGTCGTCGAGACCCGCTCCACCCGCGGCAGCTTCACCACCGACGTCTGCTCCGCCTGCCACCCGTTCTACACGGGCAAGCACAAGATCATGGACGTCGCCGGCCGCGTCGACCGCTTCCGCAAGAAGTACGCGACCGCAGGCAAGTAGCCGGGCCGATCGTCCCTCTACGCCCGATATCCCTTCTTTCACCGGATTCGCCCGTCACGCCGCGCCCGCCCGGGGCGTGGCGGATGGGTTCGTTCGCCTAGCGCCCGCTAGCCCTGCGCGGAGCGTGAGCGGCCGAGACGTCGCGCGCGGCGGACGCGAACATGACAACGTCGGCACATTCACCTGTGCGGCGCTGGTCGGTCGGGCCGATGCGCTGGCCGTGTTATGCGCTAGATTGGAACGCGTATGAGCGATCAGCCTGCACGTCCGTATATCGGTGGCCAAGCGGTCATCGAAGGGGTCATGATGCGGTCGCCGAGCTCGGTCGCGATCGTCTGCCGGCGCCGCTCGGGAGAGCTCGTCGTGCGCGAGCAGCCGATGACCGCCGTCTCGAAGGGGCCGCGCACCTGGCCGTTCGTGCGGGGGGTCGCGACCCTCGTCGAGTCGCTCCGCCTGGGATCCCAGGCGCTCCGCTGGTCCGCGGACCTCTACGAGCAAGATCTCTCGGCCGAGGAGGCGGGCTCGGCCAAGGGGCCGGAGTCGAAGCGCCCGAGCGCAGGGCAGGCGGGCGGGGTGAACCTCACCTCCCTGGCGCTCAGCATGGCGGCGATCGCGGCGCAGGACGTGGAGCCCGCGCAGGTCACGGGCAGCCCCGCGCCGGGCGGCGGCGCAGAGGGGAAGAAGCGGGGAGGAGGGATGGGCATGATCCCGATCCTCTTCGCGGTCCTGCTCTTCGTGGCGGCGCCCCAGGCCGGCGCCGAGCTGGTCAACAAGCTCCTAGGCCTCGGTCTCGAGGTCACGTCGCCGGCGTTCCAGGCGATCACCGGCGTGGCGAAGCTCGCCATCGTCGTCGGCTACCTCCTGCTGATCCGCCAGATCCCCGAGGTTCGACGCGTTTTCCAGTACCACGGCGCCGAGCACAAGGCGATCTCCACCTACGAGGCGCACGAGGTCCTCGAGGTCGAGAACGCGCGCCGGAAGACGGCCATGCACCCCCGCTGCGGGACGACGTTCCTGGTCATGGTGGCGCTCGTGTCGATCGTGGTGTTCTCGGTGGCCGGGGCGTCCCTGGGCGCGCTCCTGCCCAAGCTGCCTGGTGGCCGGCTCGTCGAGAGCGTCACGTTCTTCCTGATGAAGCTGCCGTTCCTCCCGCTGATCGCCGCGGTCACCTTCGAGATCCAGCGGATCTTCGCGCGTTATTGCACCACCGGCCCGCTCCGCGCGCTGCTCTGGCCGGGGTTCCTGGTCCAGAAGATCACGACGGCGGAGCCCGAGGATGCGCAGCTGGAGATCGCCCTCGCGTCGCTCCGTGCGACGCTCTGGCGCGAGGCCTCGGTGGCCGCTCCAGTCCAGCCCGATCGGGTGTTCGCCGACTACTCCAAGCTGCTGGCCGACCCCGGCTACGCAGGCGCCCACGGCTAGCGCGCCGGCTCCGCCGGGCCCCTCGCCGCCGTCCAACCCCGCGTCGTCTTCGGATTGCAGATGCTACCTATCGCGAAACTCGAGGCGGTTCAGCGCCGCTTTCAGGAACTCGAGCACCTCATGTGCAGCCCGGCGGTGCTCTCCGCGCCGGCCGAGCTCCAGCGGCTCAACCGCGAGCGGACCGAGATCGAGCCCGTCGTCGCCGCCTTCGCCCGGCTGCGGGACGTCGAGCGGCGCATCGCCGAGGATCGCGAGGCGCTGAGCGATCCCGACCTGTCCGAGCTCGCGCAGGCGGAGCTTCCCGAGCTCGAGATCGAGCGCGAGCGGCTCGCCGCCGAGCTCGAGGTGCTCCTCCTCCCGAAGGACCCCAACGACACGCGGAACACCGTGATCGAGATCCGCAGCGGCGAGGGCGGCGAGGAGGCGGCGCTCTTCGCCGCCGATCTCTTCCGCATGCTCTGCCGCTACGCGGAGACGAAGCGGTGGAAGGTCGAGGTGCTCAACCTGAGCGAGGCCTCCGCCGGCGGCTACAAGGAGGTCGCGGCGCTGATCACGGGGCAGGACGTCTACTCCCACCTCCGGTACGAGGGCGGCGTCCACCGCGTTCAGCGGGTCCCCTCGACGGAGACGCAGGGGCGGATCCACACCTCGACCGCGACGGTGGCCGTGCTGCCCGAGGCCGACGAGGTCGACGTGCACATCGACGACAAGGACCTGGAGATCTCGATCGCCGCGTCGGGCGGCCCCGGCGGCCAGGGCGTCAATACGACGAACAGCGCCGTGCAGATCAAGCACCTGCCGACGGGCATGATCGTGAAGTGCCAGGACGAGCGCTCCCAGCTGAAGAACAAGGCGAAGGCGATGAAGGTGCTCCGGAGCCGGCTGCTCGAGCTCGAGCAGCGCCGGCAGGAAGAGGCCCAGAGCGCCGAGCGAAGGACCATGGTCGGCACGGGGGAGCGGGCGCAGAAGGTGCGGACCTACAACTTCCCGCAGAACCGAGTGACGGATCACCGGATCGGCCTCACGCTGCACAAGCTCGACAAGATCATCGAAGGGGACCTCGACGAGCTCATCGGCGCGCTGCGCACGCACCGCCAGGCAGAGCTCCTGCGGCGCGGCGGGCTCTCGGGGCCCGCGCTGGAGCCCGCCACGTGATGGGGGCGCCGTCCATCGAGAGAGGGGCGCCGCCCGTCGATCTGGAGGCGCTGCTCGTCGCGCTCGTGCTGGCGCCGTCGACCTTCTCGCGAAACCGCTTCTTCTCGCTGTACGCCGATCCGGAGGCGCGCCGGGTGCGGCGGCGGGCGGCGCTGCTCAGGAGCATCGTGCGGCAGCTGGTCGCGGGCGCGGACCGCGCCGGGCTCGCGCCCGCCGCGAGCGGCGGCGCGCTGCTCACCTACGACGTGCCGTCGCTCGGGTTGAAGCGCACCGCCGCGCTCGACGCCCTGGAGCTCGCGGTGCTCCGCACCGCGGTCGCGCGCGGGGCGGTCCCGCGGGCCGAGCAGCCGGGCGGCGGGGGCGCCGCGCCGAGCTCGGCGACAGGCGCCGCGTTGCCGCATGAGCTCCTCCCCGAGCCGGCGGACACGTCGCGGATCGAGCGCGCGCTCGCCCGGCTGCTGCCCGAGGGGAAGGCCGGCGCAGCGCTGGAGTCTCCTGGCGAGGGGGAGCCGGGAGAGCCGGACCCCGGGACCAGGGCGCTGCCGCGTGACCGGGCGCGGCGTGACTCGCAAGCACCCTGGGAGTAGGAGGCGGCCATGTGCATCTTCTGCAAGATCGCGAACAAGGAGATCCCGTCGAAGGTCGTGTTCGAGGACGAGCACGTCATCGCCTTCCACGACGTGAACCCGCAGGCGCCCACGCACGCGCTCGTCATCCCGAAGCGCCACATCGCGGGCATCGCCCAGGCCACGGCCGAGGACGAGGCCGTCCTCGGCCGGCTGCTCCTCGCCGCGCGGCGGGTCGCAGAGCTCACCGGCATCGCGGAGAGCGGCTTCAGGACCGTGGTGAACAGCGGCGCGAACGCCGGCCAGACGGTCTTCCACATCCACGTCCACGTGATGGGTGGAAGGCCGATGGCCTGGCCTCCCGGCTGAACGCCGTCCGCGCCGTCCGCGCTCCGAGTGAGCGCCGCGCCGACCGCGCTCAGCGGACGCCGCGGGCGGCGCTCACCGCCGCGTCGAGCCACGCCGCCTCGTCGTCACGGAGCGACGGCTGCCTCGCCAGCGCGGTCGGCAGGGCGCGGGACCGCGACGCGCCGTGGGCACGGAGGTGCGCGGACGTGATGGCGCCGACGCGCCCACCCACGCCGAGGAACAGCGCGAAGAGATCGGGGCCCACCGCGCGCCGCGGGGCGGGCCGCACCGCGAGCTCGGCGCCGGACGCGAGCCGCGCGGTGAACCCGGCGACGAGGTGATCGACCGGATCGCTCCACGGATCCGGGGCGCCGGGGGCGCCCGCCGCGATCCACGCGTCGAGCGTCAGCTCGGGCGAGGTCGCGCTGAAGTCGATCGCCAGCGTGAGGCCGCGCTGCTCGAGGGCGCGCTCGATGTCGCCGAGGCGATCGGTACCGGCGGCGTGCACGAGCATGGAGTCGCCGTCGAGCACAGGCGCCGCGGGCGGCGGCGGCAGCGGGCGCCGCGCGGCGGGGGACGCCTCGCGCGGGAGCAGGTTGCCAGGGTTCATGACGCCGGCGGGGTCGAAGACGCCGCGGAGCGCATGGATGACGTCGACGCCGAGGCCGAGCTCGGCGCCGAGCCGTGGCGCCTTGCTCCGGCCGACCCCGTGGTGATGCGAGAGCGTCCCGCCGGCGTCGATCGCGGCGTCGAGGGCCGCCCGCCAGGCCGCGTCGTACTTCGCCTCGGCCGCCGCGACGCTCGGCGCGCTGCCAGCGAAGGTGAAGTAGATGCTGCAGCCGTCCGGGTACGCGTGGGACAGGTGAGCCATCACGAACACGTGGCGCCCGAGCGCGCCGCGCACCGCGCGGTAGAGCCCGTCGAGGCGCGACCAGGGCGCGGCGACCTCCATGGTGTCGCTGAACGCGCCCGCCATGAACACGGGCGCCTGGCGGTAGCTCACGCTGTAGCGGTGCGCGAGCCAGTGGCGCGCGGGCTCCTCGCCGAGCGGCCTGGCCCCGCCGCGCTCCGCGATCGCCGCGGCGCGGGCGAGGTCGTCCGCGCTCGCGCGCGCCGTGCCCTCGAAGATGAGGATGAGCGTCGCGCCGCGGAGCACGCGCGACCCGACGCCGTCGACGATCTGGTTGAGGAGCCCCGGCGCGCGCAGCAGGCCGCGCAGCACCGCGGCGCCGGCCCCAGGGCCGCGCGCGCCGTGCCCCCGAGCGGCCGCCCCCTCGGAGGATTCATCGGCTGCGCCGGCGTGGGCGCGCTGCCGGCGCACGGCGCCCAGCCGGGCCATGAAGGAGTCGAACGGGTCGTAGAGCCGCGAGACCGCCGGGCGGAGGCCGGCCTGGAACATCGCCCGCATCGCGTCCCATCCGGCCTCGACGCTGGGGAACGAGAACGCGGCGAACGCGCGCGCCGGCGGCGCCGGGTGCAGCCGGAGCGTCGCGGCGGTGACCACGCCGAGCACGCCCTCGCTGCCGATGAGGAGCGGCGTGAGATCCGGGCCTCGCGCGCGCCGATCGAAGCGGACGATCTCGCCGCGGCCGACGACGCACTCGAGCGACGCGACCATGTCCTCGATCTTGCCGTAGAGCCCGGAGCACTGGCCGGCGCTGCGCGCCGCGACCCAGCCCCCCACGGTCGAGCAGAGGATGGACGACGGGAAATGGCCGAGCGTGAAGCCCTCGGCGTTGAGCTCCTCCTCGAAGCGGATGCCGAGCGCGCCGGCCTCGACCTCGACCGACGGGGCCTGACGATCGAGCGAGCGGCGGCGGGAGAGCCGCTTGAGGTCGAGCACGACCGTGCGCTCGTCCGGCAACACGCCGCCGCACACGCCCGAGCCCGCCCCGAAAGGCACCAAGGGGAGCCCCTCGTCCGCGCAGAAGCGCACCACCTGGGCGACCTCCTCCGCGGAGGACGGCCAGACGATCATCCCGGGCCGGTGCTCGGCGATGCGGCCCTCCGTCACCGCGAGGTGGTGCCGCGGCCAGAGATCGCGGGCGTAGGCGATCTGATCGACGGGGGAGGCGCTGCGCGGGATCCCCGGCAGCGCGCGCGCGATCGCGGCCTCGAAGCTCATTCGCGGGGAGCCCTAGCGCCTCAGCTCCGCTCGGCAAGGACGATGAGCCGCGGCGACTCGGAGCCGAAGAAGACGCCGGGGTGCGCAGGGTGTCCGGTCACCTCGGTGACCTTGAAGCCCGCTTCGTGGAGCACCTTGCCGAGCTCGTGCAGCCCGTAGAGGCGGAGCGAGTAGTCGAGCTCGCGCGAGCGGCCGTCCTCGAACATGACGGTGCGCTTCACCTTGAGCCTGCTCGTGAAGAAATCCACATGCATTTCATCCATGCAGACGCAGCCGTCCCCCTCGAACCAGACAAGGCTCGGCTGGCGGGACGCCACATAGTCGCGGTTGACGATGTCGAGCAGGAGCATCCCGCCCGGGCGGAGGGCGCGGCGGATGCGGGCGAGGACATCCGCGTTCTTCTCGTCGTCGAAGTAGCCGAAGCTCGTCGACCAGCAGTAGACGCCGTCGAAGGTCTCCTCGAACGTCATCTCGCGCATGTCGCCCTGGAGGAAGTTCAGCTTCTGGCCGCGGTCCTGCGCTTCGTCGGCGGCGCGGGCGAGCATGGCGAGCGACAGGTCGTAGCCGACGACGCTGTAGCCGCGGCTGGCGATCTCGATCGCGTGGCCGCCTGCGCCGCACGCGAGATCGAGGATCACCGCGCCCTTCTCGACGCCGAGCCGCTCCTCGATGAAATCGACCTCGCGGCGAACCACCTTGCTGTCGATCTTGTCGAGCGTGCGCAGGAAGTCGTCGCCGAAGAGCTCTTCCCACCACGGGCGCTTCCGGCGCGCGGCGGGCTCGGTCGAGGGGCCGGAATCGTGCTCGACCTGCTTCGCCGCGGGCGCCGCGGCGGGCGCCGCGGCGGGCCGCGCGGACGCGGACGGCTCGCCGTGCGACGAAGGCGCCGACACGGGCGGCGCCGACGCGGGCGGCGGCGGCACCGAGCTCGTGAACGTCGCGAGATCCGGCGATGCCAGCGCCTGCGCGCGCGGGCGCCGCGGCGGCAAGGGAGGCGGCGGTGGCTTCTTGGGGTGCGTGGCGTGCGGATCGGCCTGCGCGGCCGAGCCCGGGTCGGCGAGCTCGGCGTCGCGCTCGGGCTCGACCTCCTCGAGCTCGACCTCGGTGCTCCTCGGCGGCACGGTGATGCGCGTCGCGTCGCCCTGCGCCTGCTGGCCTTCGCCGCCCGCGGGAGAAGCGCCCGACAGCTCGGCCTTCGCCTCGGCGACGGGCTCGGACTCGGGCTCGAGCTCCGCGACCTCGTCCGCGCCCGCCCCCAGCGGCCAGTCCAAGGGGTGCGCGTCGATCTCCGGCGCCGAGGCCTGCCTCCTGGGCCGCCTTCGAGGCTGCGGCTGGAGGGCGTCGAAGGCGGCGTCGCGCGCCGTCGGCGGGCCCTCGGAGAGGCCTTCCGGGAACGACTCGAGGCCCATCCCGGTCGGGACATCGTCCGGCCGGATCCTGAACTGGAGCGGCGGCCACTCGTGCTCCGCCGGATCGGTCAAGAGCGGCGGTCTGGCGGGCTCGATGGCCAAGGTGACCGGCGGCACCGGCGGCAGGTCCGACTCGATGTTGACAATCTGCAGCGGCCGGATCACCGCGACCGAATCGGGATCGATGATGAGTCCGCTCGGCGCCGGCGTCGGCGGCATGCTCGAGGATTTCGGTGACGGGCGCGGGACCGCACGGGGCGCGACCAGCTCGGCCAGGTTCGCCGCCGCCGCCGTCGCCGCCGCCGGCTTGCTGGGGGGCCTGGATCCATCCAGCGCGGGCTCGCTGGGATGCCTGGGGGCATCGAGCGTCGGGTAGCTGGGCCGCCTCTCGGAGGCGCTAGGCCACCCGTCGTCGTCCGCCTCGTCGCGCGAGCGCTGCGCCGCGGCATCCTCGGGCACGGTGGCGCGGTCGTGCGTGGCGACCTGATCGTCGCCCTGCTGCGCTGCGTCTCCAGACACGTTCACGAGCCGTCGCGAGCGCCGTCGCCCGGTCTTCGCGCCCTCGCCGCGCTCCACCTCCGCCGCCCGCTCCACCTCCGTCGCGAGCGACTGCCAGGACCGCCTGGAGCTGGGGTTCGTCGGCAGGGGAGCGCCGTGCCGCGAGCGCTCCGTGGGCGGTCCGGCGATCCGCGGGTCGAGATCGAGGTCCGGGATCTCCGCGATCTGCCCGCTGGAGCTCCCGTCCGCGATGCCCGCGATGACATCGAGGCGCGGCAGCGGCGTCGTCGTCGCGAGCTGCGGGCGCGCGCTGGGCGAGCGCTCGGGCCGTGGAGCGGACGCTCGCGCGAGGAGCGAGCCCTGCTCTCCCTGCGGCGCCGGTGCGGCCGCGTTCCCTGCCTCGCCCGGCAGCGGCGCGTCGGGCTCTCCGGAGGCGCCGCCTTCCTGGGCGGGCGTAGCCAGGGGGTTGCGCGGCCGCTCGCTCGTCATCGCTGGCCCCCTCCGTCCAGCGGCTCGCCGTAGAGGATCGGCCCAGGAGCCCTGCTCCAGGGGGGCGCCACCCCGCGCTCCACGAACATGACCGCGGTGGATCCGAGGTGGAACTTGCCGATCTCCTCGCCGCACGCGACCGGAAGTGCCGGCGAGATCGTGTGCAGGCCGAGCGGCACGTCGCGCGCGTCGACGGCGCTCACCGTGATCCGTCCGACGATCATCGCGCCCACCATCACCACCGTAACGCGCCCCTGGCGCTCCGTGTCGATCACGATCGCGACGCGCCGGTTGCGCGCGAAGAGGCCCGGGACGTGGCGTTCGCCGATCGCGTTCACCGGGAACAGCTCCCCCGGCATCGAGCGGATGAGGCTCACCCGCCCGGCGACGGGCGAATGGACCCGGTGGTAGTCGCGGGGCGACAGGTAGACGATCGCGAACTGCCCGCCGTCATAGCGCGTGGCTTCTGCGGGGTCGCCCACGAGGTCTTCCACGCGGTAGGGCTGCCCTTTGATGGTCAGCCGCCCGCCCTCGGTCACGGGGCCGATCGCTTCGACCCGTCCGTCGGCAGGGCTGGTGATGGCTCCGGGATCGGAGCAGACAGGGCGCATCCCCTCGCGGAGCTTGCGCGTGAAGAACGCGTCGAAGCTCTCGTAAGGGCTCGTCAGCACCTCGGCGGCGTCCATGTCGACGCGGTACGCGCGCGCGTAGAGCTTCACCACCGTGTTCAAGACGGCGGCGGGTGCTCTGGCGTCGCAGAGGCGGCCAACGGCCCGGGTAATGCGCTCTCGCGGAAGCACCCGCAACAGCTGTGCGGCGGCGTAGGTGGCAACGGTCATTGTGCGGAGCAGCGGTAACGATGCGGGAAAGAGAGCGGTGCAGGAATGCTAGGCCTCAGGAAGGACCTTGGTCAACGCTCGGGTCAGGCGAACCTTCCAGCGTCGGCGCGGTCCCCAACCAGCGAGGGAGCTCAGCCTTGACGCGACGCACAGCGCGATCCGAGGCGCGACGCCAGGCCCGTCCCCCGCGCCCCACGTTTCTCCACGTCGCTGCGAGCGCGTCAATCGCGAAGCGCCGCTCCGCGCAAATGGGGGCGCGAGGGCCCGCGGGCCGTCCGCTCGACGCGCTCCATTCTGAAGCGGCGATCCGGACCTCGCGCTGCAACTTCGATCGACCTCCGCGGGCGCAGCAGAAAAGCTGAGCGATTTCAAGTACATGCCTCCTGGCACGCCGCTCGCTGAAGAGGGCCGAGGAGGCTCGCAACAACGATGGAGATCAAGTTCTGGGGAGTTCGCGGGAGCATCGCTTCGCCTGGGCCGGAGACGGCTGCGGTGGGCGGAAACACAAGCTGCGTGGAGGTTCGCTGCGGATCGTCGCGGATCATCCTCGATGCAGGGACGGGCGTACGCAAGCTCGGAGATGCCCTGCTCCGGGAGGGACCGGTCGAGGCAACGGTGCTGCTGTCGCACCTGCACTGGGACCACATCCAGGGCCTGCCGTTCTTCGTGCCGGCGTACCTGCCGAGCTCGCGGCTGTCGTTCGTGGGCAGCGCGCACGGGGTCGGGAGCCTCCGCGAGGTGCTCTCGACGCAGATGGCCGCGCCGAGCTTCCCCGTCCGCATGGACGAGCTCTGCGCGCAGATCGCCGTGCGGGAGGCGCGGCCGGGCGAGGCGTTCGATGTGGGCGAGGTGCACGTGCGGATCGCCAAGCTCAACCACCCGGGCGGCGTCCTCGCCTACCGCGTCGAGCACGAGGGCCGCAGCGTCGTCTACGCGACCGACACCGAGCACTACGCCTGCGTCGATCCGGCGCTGCGCGCGCTCGCGGACGGCGCCGACGTGCTCATCTATGACGCGCAGTACACCCCGGAGGAGTACCGCGGCGACGGCGGGCGCTCGAAGGTCGGCTGGGGGCACTCGACGTACGTCGCGGGCGCGGAGATCGCGCGGGCGTGCGGCGCGCGGAAGCTCGTCCTGTTCCATCACGACCCGCAGCGGACGGACGCCGGCGTCGCGGAGATCGAGCGCCTCTCCCGCGAGCTCTTCCCTGGCTCGGTCGCCGCGCGCGAGGGGCTCTGCATCCACGTCGAGGCCCTCGCGCGGGCCGCGTGATGACGCGGATGACGACAAGCGCGGCGCCCTCTATGCTGGACGCTGCTCCGCTATCCATGTCGCGCCTCTCGCTGCTCGTCGATCTCGCCTCCCTCCTCGCCCGGGAGGTCGACTTCGACGCCCTCCTCGGCACGGCGTGCGAGCGGCTCGCGAAGGCGCTCCGCGCCGACCGCGCGACGATCTGGCTCGTCGACGCCGAGCGCGGCGATCTCGTGACGCGCGTCGCCCTGCTGCCCGAGCTCCCCTCGCTCAGGCAGCCGCTCGAGCGCGGCATCGCCGGGCACGTGGCCACGACCGGACAGGTCGTGCGCGTCGACGACGCCTCGCGCGACCCGCGCTTCGATCCGTCGGCGGACCGGGCGACGGGCTACACGACGCGCTCGATGCTCGTCGCGCCCATCCGCGAGGACGGCGCCGCGCCGGTCCGCGGCGTCGTCCAGCTGCTGAACCGCGCTGGCGCGCCCTTCGACGAGGAGGACCAGCGCTACCTCGTCGCCCTCGCGACGCAGCTCGCCCGCGCCCTCTCGCTGACGACGCTCCGCGCTGCCGAGGGCGGCGGCCCGGGGGTCGTGCTGCAGGGGCCGTTCAATCGGATCGTCGGCCGGAGCGAGCGGCTGACCGCCGTGTACGAGAAGGTCCAGCTGGCGGCCCAGACCGACGCGACCGTGCTGCTCCGCGGGGAGACAGGCACCGGCAAGAGCCTGTTCGCCCGGGCGATCCACGTCAATTCGCGGCGCCAGACGAGGCCCTTCGTCACCGTCGACTGCACGACGCTGCCGGCGCAGCTCGTCGAGAGCGAGCTCTTCGGCCACGAGCGGGGGGCGTTCACCGGCGCGGACCGGCGCGTGCCGGGCAAGGTCGAGCTCGCCGAGGGAGGCACGCTGTTCCTCGACGAGCTCGGGGACCTGCCGCTCGACATCCAGGGCAAGCTCCTTCGCTTCCTGCAGGACCGCTCCTTCGAGCGCGTCGGCGGTCGCCAGTCGCTCCGCGCCGACGTCCGCGTCGTGTGCGCCACGCACTGCGACCTCGAGCGCGCGGTCGCCGAGGGGCGCTTCCGGAAGGACCTCTACTACCGCGCGCGCGTCGTCGAGATCGATCTGCCGGCCCTGCGCGAGCGCGGCCCCGACGACGTCGAGACGCTGGCGCGGCACTTCGCGGACGTCTACGCGACGAGGTACGGCAGGCCGTCGCCGCGCTTCGATCCGGACGCGCTCCGCCACCTCCGCGCTCATACGTGGCCAGGCAACGTGCGCGAGCTCGAGCACTGGGTCGAGAGCGCCATCGCCCTCGCGCCGGACGGCCGCATCTCCGCGGGGCACCTCCCGACGCGCCGGGGCGAAGGCGCCCCGCCGCACGCCGCCGCGGCGCCCGAGGGCGACGCGCGGGTGGCGCTGCCGCTGGGGCTCACCCTCGACGAGGTGACGCGGCGCTACGTCGAGGCGATGGTCCGGGCGTGCGAGGGGAACAAGACGGAAGCGGCGAAGCGGCTGGGCGTCGGCAGGAACACCCTGGCGCGCGCGCTCCGCGCGAAGCACTGAGGCCGCGCTGTGCGCGCGACCTCCTCCGGCCCGACGCCCGCGCCGCGCGAGGCCCGCGGAGACGCGGGCCGCGGGGCGCAGGCGCGACCCTCCTCACCCCGGGTCCACCGGGAACGTCAGGCCGATCCCGGCGATCGCCGCGACGGCCGATGTCTTCCACCGCGCGGCCGCGCCGGCCGTGAGCAGAGGGCGCGCCAGGACGACGTGCAGCTCGAGGAAGCTGCGCAGCTGGAGGTACCGCGCGATGCGCCACTCGGCGCCGCCGCGCGCGCCGGAGGTGAGCAGCCAGAGGACGTCGCCTTCCGCCTGGGTGACGCTCTCTGAGACGGGCGCGCGGACAGCGCCGAGCTGGACGACGTTGCACAGGAAGACGTCGTCCCGGTGCCTGCAGAGCGACATGACCCCCAGCCCGACGCTGATGCGCCGCGGCCCGGCGCTCGGCAGATCGCTCGGAGGGCCGCCCAGCGCGACGAGCGCCCGCGCCTCGAGCGACACGGACAGGTCGGACCAGCGGAGAGCGGCGGCGGGCGAGAGGCCGAGGCCCGCCGTCGGTGTCAGGCCAAATGCCAGCACGGAGGACGCGCTGAACTCGCTGTGCACGCGCGGCTGCGGCGCGCGCTGCGTGCCGTGGGCGTAGGCCGGGGCCGGCAGGGCGAGGCCCAGCGCGATCATCAAGGGGATGCGACCAGGGTTCGGCATCCCGCGCACCGTAGGAGCGCGCTCCGGCGCGACGGAATCCGGAGCGGGCGCCCTCGCGAACAAACCGCCGCTCGCGCGCCATTGCGTCGAGCGGCGCTATTTCCTCGGCTCGCCGTCTTTTTTTGGATCTCGGACGCGACGGGCTAGCGCGCCCTGCGGCGCGCGGCCTCGCAGAGGGCCGAACGGAGGGGATCGCCGGGGAGATCGGGCGGCAGCTTCTCCTCGCAGGCCACGTCGGGGTTCAGCGGATCGAGCGCCGTGCCCGCCGAGAAGGCGCGGTCCCCGTCGGGGCCTCCGTGGAGCAGCCCGTGCAGCGACCACCACCGGCCGTAGCGGCTGTGCACGTCCTCCACCCGCTCGACGAGGGGCGAGGCGCTCGCGCGCTCGCCCGACGCCAGCAAGGCGGCGGCGAGGAAGCAGCGCACCGCCGGCTCGTGCGGCGCGAGCGCCTGCGCGCGCGCGTGCTGGACCGCGGCGGCGGCGCGGTGGCCGCGGTCGTGGAGCAGCTGGCCGAGCCGCACCCGCTTGCTCACCTCCTGCCGGTGCGGCATGTCCGCGCCGGGCGCGAGGTCGAGCGGCACGTCGGCCGGCACGCTGGCGAGGTAGGCGCGCCAGCGCTTGTCCCAGGCCGCGAGGTCCGCGCCGGAGATCTCGGCGATCGCCCGCTCGAGGTCCGCGTCGCTGCTCGCGTCCTTGAGCCGGCGCAGGAGCTGCGGCAGCGCCGTGTCGCCCGCCTCCCTCGTCCAGTAACGGATGAAGCTCGCGACCTCGGCGAACACGACCGCCGCCTCCTCCGCGCTCGGGAGCATCGCGATCGAGGGGCCGATCTTGTCGAGCGGACGCCCGAGGCCCCTCTGGATGCCCAGGAAGGCGATCGCGTCCGCGGACGGTACGTCGTCCAGCGGGTCGGGCTCGCGCCAGCGGACCTCCTCGCGCTTGGCCACGCCCTCCTGCAGCCACAGCGGGGCGTTGTCGCGCGTCCCGCGCGACAGGGCGAGGTGGGTTATCTCGTGCGCGAGCGTGTCCAGCCAGGGGTAGCCGCTCGGCGTGGCGCGCGGCGAGAGCATCGTCACCCGCCCCCACTTGGCGATGGCGACCGTGCCCGTCGTCCGCGCCGCGTCCTCGGGCAGCCCCGTCATCGCGGAGAGCGTGAACTGATCGCGGACGAGATCGATCCGCAGCGGCCGGAGGAGCTCGACGCCGAGGTCCTTCGCGAGCACGTCGCGCGTCCTCGCCGCGACGTCGACGAGGAGCGGCACGAGCGCGCGATCGTCGTCGTCCTGGAGCCGCACCCAGACGCCGCGCTCCTCGTCGTTCACGACGACCGTCGCCGCGGTGGCCCGGGCGCAGCCGCGCGCGATGTCCCCGAGCGCCGCGCCCTCTGCCGTCGCCGCGAGATCGGGGCGCGCGAGGATCGCCGAGGCGGCGTCGCAGTCGCCCTCGTAGATGGCGAGGCGGCCGCGCTCGAGCGCGAGCGCGAGGTCCGCCGGATCCGCGTCCTTCAGGGCGTCCCGCGCCGCGGGGACGTCGATCTCCAGGATCGCGGCCCGGGCCCGCGCCGCGCGATCGAGATCGCCGACCGTGAGGCGTCCGGACGCGGTCGCCGACGCCGTCGCGAGCCCGGCGAGGATCGCCGCCCGGAGGCCGCGCCTCGCGATCGCCGTCGCCCCGCGCCGAGCCGTGGCCGCCCCACCGCCTGTGCGCGTCATTTCAGGAGCCCCTCCGCGTAACGCTTGACCGCCTCTCGCAGCCGCGGCTCCGAGGTCCCCCCGAGCCCCTCGAGCACGCGACGGCGGAACTCCTCGGGGCCCTTGTGCTTGTCCTTGTCCGGGATGTCGGCCTTCCTCGCCATGTTTCGATCCCCTTCCGACTCGGCGTCGCCGTCCTGACCCTGGTCCTCGCTGCGCGACATCTCGAGCAGCCGCTGCGCGTCGCGCTGGCGCTCGTTGCCGCCCTCGCCGTCCCCCTCGGCGAGGGCGCGCTGGGCGTCGCGCATCGCCTGCTCGGCCTCGTCGAGGCGATCGAGCATCTCCTCGGGCATGCGGCCGTCGCCGCGCTCGCCCCGCTTGCGGAGATCGCGCGCGCGGTCAGCGAGCGACCCCTCGCGCTGGCTCGACTTTCCAAGGCCGTCCCGCGCCCGCTCTGCCGCCGCCTGCCGCAGCTTGCGCAGCGCCTCCTCGGCCCAGGCCAGCTCCTCGGCGAGCGCCTGCTGCGCCTCGCCGGCCTCGCGAGCGGCGCGCTCCTCGGGGAAGAAGCCGCCGGCCTGCGCGCCGAGCCGCTTCGCGTCGCCCAGCGAGCGCATCGCGCCCCGGCCGCTCGTCACCGCTTCCTCGGGGCGGCCCTGCTCCAGCGCGCCGGCCATCGCCTCGGCCTGCTCCCTGCCAGCCGCCGCGGCGGACTCGGCCGAGCCCGGCGCCGCGCCCGGCTGCGGCAGGTCCCGCACGGCCTCTCGGATCGCCTCCGCGTGCTTCTTCGCCTCCTCCCGGAGCGCCGCGATGTCCTCGGGCCGCGACGCGCGCGAGAGCTCCTCGGCGACCGCGTTCGTCTCGGCGGCGTGATCGCGCGCGAGCTCCTCGAGATCCCGCTCGCTCTGGGCGACGCTCTCGTCGGCGTTCGACGCGTCCCCGGGGTCAGGCCCGCGCGGCGCGCCCGACTCCACCCCGCCGCGGCCGCCGCCGCCGAACGAAGGCTCCGGCCGCCTGAGCCGGGCCGCGAGGTCGCGCGCCGAAAGCTCGGCGTGCAGCCAGTCGCTGGCGCCGCGGGCGCGCGCGATCCGGCGCAGGTCGTTCGCGACGATCTCGCCGAGGTCGAGGCCGAGCTCGCCGAGCTTGCCGAGCTCGACCCCCCCGCCGCCCAGCACCGCGACGGCCGCCTCCAGGCGGACCTCGCCGCCCTCGCGGTCGCCGCTGCCCAGGAGCTCGGCCGCCGCCGCCGCCTCGTCCGCGACGTCGGCGAGCCGCTGCGCGACGGCCCGGGCGTCGCGGTGGCCCAGGCCGCGCAGGCCGGCGTCGAACGCGAGCAGCGCGCCCTCGGTCTCGTCGAGCAGCTCCTGGTGCGCCGCGCGGGTCGTCGACTTCCGCTCGGCGGCGAGCGCCGCGTCGAGCCGGGCCAGCTGACCTCGGGCGAGCGACGCGACGCGCCCCCGCACCCGCAGCCCGCCGTGATCCGCGGAGAGCGCCGCCTCGACCGCCGCCTTGGCCGTCGCCTGCACCTCGGCCTCGTGCGCCGCGTGCGCCTTGGCGCCGCCCGCCTCCGGCGTCCTCTGGCCGATGCGGTCGGCGAGCAGATCCGTGAGGGCGTCGCGCGCCTTCACGAGCGCGGCGTAGCGCAGCGCCTCGGGCTCGCCCACCTGCGGCGGGACGACCAGGATGGCCTCGCTCCTGCCCCACTTCGGGCCCTCGATCGGATCGTTGTCCCGCGCCTCGATCCGCACCTCGACGGGCACGTACGTCCTGCGGAAGAAGGGATCGCGCGCCCGGAGCTCGTAGCCTCCGCGGTCGACCTTCGCGTCCGCCGCCGGCCGCGAGAGCACCCGCCGCTCCTCCTTCGCTCCGGCGCGCAGGACGAGATCGACCTCGCGCAGGCCGTGATCGTCGGTGATCTCGTAGCGGAGCGGGATGCTGGGCTCGTCGAGGAGCTTCACCGTGCGCGGCGCGCCCTCGAGCGTGACGCGCGGCGCGTCGTCCGGGATCGACACGACGCGCTGCGCGTCGGCCTGCCGGACGCGCACCTGCCCGAAGCGCGCGGCCGCCTGGAGGGTCGTCGACTCGCCGAGCGTCCAGCGGGCGACGACGCTGCCCTTGCCGTCGTCGACGAACGGCACCTCGGCGCCGCCGTCCGTCAGCACGAGCGCGCGCCCCGCGCGGACGGGGCGGCCGCGCACCGTGATCACGGTCCCGCGGGGCTGCATCGTCGGGGCGAACGGCAGGAGCTCCTCCGCGCCCTGGTGCAGGTACTCGGGCGGCGCCGCCGTCATCTCGACCTCCTCGATCCACGGCAGATCGAGGGGAGCCTCGCCGCCGCGGGCGGCGAGGACGTCCAGCCCCTCGACGACGCGCGACGGCTCGATCGCCGCCGCCGCGAGCGCCGCCGCGCCGAGGGCGAGGCCCGCGCTCGCCCACCGCGTCGCCGCCTGGCGCGCGCGCTCGACGACGCGCGCCTGCGAGGCGCGGCCGAGCAGCCGCCGGAGGTGCAGGCCGGCGAGCTCCGGCGAGCCGACGCGATCGTCGGCCGCGGCGCGATCCGCGAGCGTGAGCGCCCGCAGGGTGGCGGCGCCGAGCGCCTCGTCCGTGCGACCGATGATCTCGCGCACCGTGCGCCGGGCGTCGCCGCGCCGCAGCCGCACGAGGATGGCCCGCGCGGCGATCGCCGCGAGCAGCAGCGCGAGCCCGGCGCCGGCGAGCCCGCGGGCGAGCGGCGACCCCACGCGCGCCACGTGCGCCGCGCCGAACAGCCCTGCGCAAGCGGCCGCGGTGAGCGCGCGGCGCGCGGAGGGGCCTACCTCCGCATCCCAGACGGAGCGCAGCCGCGCGATGGACAGGGCCGGCGCCTCGTTATCCATGGAGAGGCAAGGGTAACCGGCGGGAGGAGGTGGTCCAGCGGATCGGTGGGATCCCCCGGGAAGCGGGAGCCCGGGCGATCAGACGTCGAGCTCGCCGTCGGTCATGAACCAGCTCTCCGCGTCGAGCAGCACGCGCCGCAGCTCGTCGGGGAAGGCGGGATCGAGGTGGACGATGAGCCACCGCGAGCCGACGTTCGGCGGGTGGGGGCGGGAGAAGAACCCGAGCGCCCGCAGGCGGGCGCTGAACGAAGGGGGCGTCACGAGGAGCATGCCCACGGAGACGTGCCCCTCTCGCCGCATCGCCTGGCAGAACTCGAGCAGCAGGGCGTCGAACGTGGGGCCGTTGTCCTCGCAGAACAGGTCGCTGATCTCGACCTTGTTGTTCCGCACCGAGTAGACGGCGTAGCCGAGCAGCCGCCCGTCGTGCCGGTCGAGCATGCAGAAGAAGCGGTATCGGACGTTGCCGAGCTGCGCATAGCGCCAGTTCAGGAACTGGGCGCTCCGCTCGCCGACGACCGGCCAGGGCTTCGCCCGCGACCACAGCGCGTCGAAGCGGTGATCGGCGGCGTCCACGAGCTCGGTGCGCACGCGGCTCCCCTTCGCGAGCAGCGCGGCGGTGTCCCGGAGCGCCATCGAGGCATCGAGGGCGCTGCCCGCGGCCCGGACCAGGAGGTTGTCCGGCTTCACCGTCGCCCGCTGGATGGCGCGCTCCGCCGCGGTCGACAGCGCCTGCGCGAGCGGGGCGGGCGGGGCGCCCGGCTCCGCCGCCTCCCAGAGCGCGCGCCAGCGAGGGTGGGGGACCGCCGACGCGGCCCGCTCGGCGACCCGCTGCACCACCGCGCTCACGATGTTCCGCTGCTCGCCTGCCGACGAGGCAGCGAGCTCGTTCAGCTTGTACGCGGCCATCAGGGGCCGGACCCAGATGATGGAATCGGCGATCTTCTTGTAGCCGGCGCGCTGGAAGATCGGGAATGAGGCCTTGTTGGGGAAGCCGAACACGAAATCGACCCCGGCGTCGCGGCAGCCCCTCGCGAGCTCTCGCTGGATGCTCATGGCGGCCCCCGCGATGCGGTGCGCCTTGGTCACGCCGAAGTCGCCGAGCACGCCGGCCTTGAGCTTGCGCCCGTCGACAACCAGGTCGCGCGGATAGAACGAGCCGCTCCCGATGATCTCCCGCTCCGGTCCGTGAAAGCCCATCCAGGTCCGCGGGGGGCCGGCCGGGTTCTGCTCCTGGAACCAGCGCATCCGCCGCTCCACGAGCTCCTGCGATACCTCGCCGTGGGCGAGGTTCTCTTTCCAGAGCTGCGCGAGGACGTCCCTGTGCTCTTCCGGCTGGACGCGGGCGGCGCTGTAGACCTTCTCCATGGCTTTCCGGTGCGCTCTCCTGGCGCGGCAGAGCGGCGCGCCGCGCCCGTCATGGCCGAAGGCGGCGAGGGCGTCAATCGCGCCTGGCGGCGCGGCGAGGCGTTCCGCGCTGGGCACAGCGACGCCCGCGCGGCGAAGGCGTCATCGCGGAACCGGAGTACACTCGCGCGATGTCTCGCCGCGCCATCGCCGCCGTCGCCTGGCTCTCGTTGCTGTTCGCCCTGGCTTGCAGCTCCGCGCTGCCGCCGCCCCCTCCAGACGCTTCGCAGGCGAAGAGCAGCGGCGCCCCCGCGCGGCAGCCGGGCCCAGCCGCTGATCCGGGAGCGACGTTCGATGACGAGGTGATGGTCGCGGACGGCGACCCCGGTCCGGTGCCGGTGACCCGCGCGGATCCGGCGCGCGGCAGCCGGCTCGCGCCCGTGACGATCGTCGTGTTCTCCGATTTCGAGTGCCCCTTCTGCAAGCACCTGGGCGGCACGCTGAGGCAGCTGGAGCAGCGGTACGGCGCGGAGCGGCTGCGGGTCGTGTGGAAGAACTTCCCGCTCGCCTTCCACAAGCAGGCTCGGCCGACGGCCGAGGCCGCGATGGCGGTGTTCGCGCACGCGGGTCCCAAGGCCTTCTGGGCGTTTCACGACGCCATCTTCACGGCCGACGAGCGGCTCTCGCCGGAGGTCCAGGCCACCGCGCTCCGGCGGGCCGGCGTGACCCCCGGCCAGATCCCGCAGCTCGTCCAGCAGAGCAGGGCGGCGCAGAAGGTCGACGCGGACATGGCGCTCGCCGGGCGGCTCGGCGTGAACGGCACGCCGGCGGCGTTCATCAACGGCGTCCTCCTCGTCGGCGCGCAGCCGGCGGAGCGGTTCGCGGAGATCATCGACGCGCAGCTCGCCGCGGCGCAGGCGCTCCGCGCCGAGGGGACGCCGCCGGAGAAGATCTACGCGGCGCTCGCGAAGAAGAACTTCGCTCCTCCTGCCGAGGAGCCCGACGACGCCGAAGAGGAAGGCGACGGCGGCGTGGTGCACCTCGTGCCCGTCGGCGACTCGCCCGTGCGCGGCGCGGATACGGCGCTCGTCACGATGGTGCTGTTCAGCGACTATCAGTGTCCGTTCTGCAGGCGGGTCACGCCGACGGTCGAGAAGCTCAGGGCGCAGTACGGCGACAAGCTGCGCGTCGTCTGGAAGGACCACCCGCTCCCGTTCCACCCCCGGGCCGAGCCCGCTGCAGAGCTCGCGCGCGAGGCCCGCGCCCAGAAGGGAAACGACGCCTTCTGGCAGGCCAACGATCGCCTCCTCGCCGGCGAGGCCGCCCTCGACGACGCCGCCCTCGAGGCCGTCGCCGCGGACCTCCGGCTGAACGTCAACGCGGTGAAGCGCGCCGTCGCCTCGCACAAGCACGCCGCCAAGATCGAGGCCGACGTGGATCTCGCCGACGATCTCGGCGCCCAGGGGACCCCGCACTTCTTCATCAATGGCCGCAGCCTCGTCGGCGCGCAGCCGATCGAGAAGTTCCAGGCGATCATCGACGAGGAGATCGCCAAGGCGGAGGCGATGGTCGTGGCCGGGACGCCGCGCGCGAAGGTGTACGAGGCCATCCAGAAGCAGGCGGTCCCGCCGGCGCCGCCGCCGAAGGTGTCCGTGCCGCCGGCGCCCAAGGGCCACCCCAGCAAGGGCGCGGCTGCGGGCAAGGTGGTCATCCAGGTGTTCTCCGACTTCCAGTGCCCTTTTTGCGCGCGCGCCACCGCCACGATGGACGAGCTCATCAAGGCGTTCCCGGGCAAGGTCCGTGTCGTCTACCGCCACCTGCCGCTCCCCTTCCACCCGGAGGCGCAGCTGGCCGCCGAAGCGGCCATGGAAGCGCTCGCGCAGAAAGGGCCGGCCGGCTTCTGGAAGATGCACGACCTGCTCTTCAAGGCTCACGACGCATCGAACCTCGACCGCGCGGCCCTGGAGCAGCACGCCGCGAGCCTCGGGCTCGACGCGGCGCGCTTCGCAAAGGCGCTCGACGAGCACACCCATCGCGCCGCCGTCGAGGCCGACGCGCAGGCCGCCCGGAGCGCCGGCATCACCGGGACTCCCGGGTTCGTGATCAACGGTTACCTGGTCAGCGGAGCCCAGCCGCTCGCGAAATTCAAGAAGGTAGTTCGGCGCGCCCTCGGCGAAGCGAACTGAACACGACCTGAACACGCGCGACATGCGCGTCCCGGCGGCGCGCGCTCCGGCTCCGGGCTCCAGGACCTGCGCTCCGAGCGATCTGGCGCTCGGCTCACCATGTGCGTTTCCCGGGGCGCCTCCATCGATATTGCGCTTCGAGCTCGTGATAGCCTGTCGCAATGCCCAAACCGCGCGGTCGAGGGACATCGGCCGAACCCAGGCGCACCGTCAAGGCATCGAGCGGATCCGCGCGCGCGCGGCGTCATGGCAAGGCGGGCGAGCGCGGGGGCGCGAAGGCGGGCCCGCCGGCCGCGCTGCGCGACGGGCAGGAGCGGGGGGCGCCCGCAAGCTCGCGCGCCAGGCCCAGGAAGGCGAAGGGCGCGACCTCGCTCGTGGAGGCCGCCGTCGCGAAGCGACCGGCAGCGCCGGGGAAGCGCGCGGCGGCCGAGCCACCGGCGGCGCCGAGGATGCGCCCCCCGAGAGCGCGCGCTGGCGAGCAGGCCAGCGCCGCGCCGCCGAAGCGCCGACCCCGGAACGCGAAGGCGAAGAGCGGAGCGGATGACGCGGAGTTCTCGCCGCCCCGGCCGCCTGAGCTCGACTGGGACGACACGCCCTCTGAAAGCGCCGAGGAGGTCCTCGCCCAGCGCTGGGCGGCGCGGGGGGAGGAGCTCTTCCAGCAGCTCGAAGGCCACGGCGCCGCGCTCCACGAGTACCGCGCCGATCTCAAGGAGGGGCGCTTCGTCTGGATCGCGCCGAGCGGGCGCGTGTCCGCCGAGGCGAGCGCGCGCCTCCTGTGCAGCTGGTCGTGCGCGACCTCGGTCCTGGTCATGGCGTGGGCCGACCCGCTCGCCAGCGGCGCCGGGATCGAGCGCATCGACGGGATGCCCGCGGAGCAGGACGGCATCGACGAGCAAGGCGCCTGGCAGATCGCGATGAGGGCGGCCGACGCCTGCAACGCCGCATACCTCTATCGCGTGTCCTCGCCGCAGGCCTGGTACTTCCTTGCGCTCGACGGGCTGACGTTCTCACCGAAGCGCACTTCGTTCCATCCGGGCGCGCCGGTCTGCCTCGTGCTGCGCGCCATCGGCGAGGTGCGCGAGGCGATCGCGTCCCGCGCCGAGCCCGCCGACGTCGTCCGCGACAGGATCTCGGCGCTCAGCGGCTCGCTGTTCCACCAGGCCAGATATGCCTATCGCGACACCGATTGGGTCGCGCGCCTCGATCGGACCGGCTCGTGCCTCTCGCACCTCGCGAAGCGCATCCCACGCGCGGGCTTCAGCGCGATCGCCGCGGGCCAGCGCATCGACGAGTGGCTCGAGCGCGAGCTCGCGGTCGAGCTGATCAACGCGCTCTCGCTCATCGAGGACGAGTGGAGCCTGTTCGGTTGATGGGGCGCTGACGGGCGCGGTCGAGCCCGTATCGCGGTCAACCCCCCGCCCCTCGTCGCGTCGCGCGCGGCCGAGCCCGCGCCGCGCGGCACCGCTCTTGAAGGGGTCGCAGGAGCGGACGTGAGGGGAGGGGGCGATGGGGCGAGCGAAGCTGTTCGAGGATCGCAGGGACGCGGGGCGCAGGCTCGCGCAGCTGCTCTCGGGGTACAGGAGCGAGGCGCCGCTCGTGCTCGCCCTGCCGCGCGGCGGCGTCGAGGTGGGCTACGAGGTGGCGCGCGCGCTGGGCGCGCCGCTCGATGTGTGGATCGTGCGCAAGCTCGGCGCACCCGGGCAGCCGGAGCTCGGCGTGGGCGCGATCGCCGAGGGGGGCGAGGTGTACATCGATCGGGGCCTCGTCGCGATGCTGGGGATCTCCGAGGCGGAGCTCGCCGAGATCGCGGAGCGGCAGGCCGCCGAGGTGGAGCGCGGGGTGCGCCGGTACCGGGGCGACAGGCCGATGCCCCGCGTCGAGGGGCGGACGGTGATCGTCGTGGACGACGGCATCGCGACCGGCGGGACCGTGCGGGCCGCGCTGCGCGACCTGCGCAAGCGCTCGCCGAGGCGGCTCGTGCTCGCCGCGCCGGTCGCCGCGCCGTCGAGCCTGTCGTCGCTCAGCCGCGAGGTCGACGGCATCGCTTGCATCGAGGAGGACCCGGGCCTCCAGGCGATCGGCGCCTATTACGAGGATTTCTCGCAGACGTCGGACGACGCCGTCGCCACGCTGCTCGCCGAGGCGCGGCGCGAGGTCCCGAGGCCGGAAGGGGCGGAGCGGCCCCTCTTCGTCGAGGCAGGGACGGCGGCGCTGCCCGGGGACCTCGCGATCCCCGAGAGGGCGGGCGGCCTCGTGATCTTCGCGCACGGCAGCGGCAGCAGCCGCAGGAGCCCTCGCAACCGCTCGGTCGCGGAGGCGCTCTGGCGGTGGGGGCTGGCCACGCTGCTCTTCGACCTGCTCACCGACGAGGAGGAGGCGGAGGATCGCCGGAGCGCCCACCTCCGCTTCGACGTCGATCTGCTCGCGCGGCGGCTGCTCGGGGCGACGGACTGGGCGCTCGCGCGCCCCGAGCTCCGTCACCTCGCGGTCGGCTACTTCGGCGCGAGCACCGGCGCGGCGGCCGCGCTCATCGCCGCGGCGGCGCGGCCGCGCGTCGTGGGCGCCGTCGTGTCGCGCGGCGGCAGGCCCGACCTCGCGGGCGCGGCCCTGGCGATGGTGCGCGCGCCGACGCTGCTCATCGTGGGCAGCGCGGACACCGAGGTGCTGGCGCTGAACCAGGCTGCCCTCGACGACCTCGCGGGCCCGCGCCGCCTCGCCGTCGTGCCTTCCGCGACGCACCTGTTCGAGGAGCCGGGCGCGCTCGCGGCGGTCGCCCGGCTCGCCGGCGAGTGGTTCGCGCAGCACCTGATCGCGCGAGGAGCCGAGGCGAGGGCGTGACGCGCCGGCCGGCGGCCTGCGCAGGCCGAGGCGAGAGCGCCGCCGGCCGGCGCCCGGCGCGAGCGCTGGCCGGCGCGGCGCCTACCTGGAGAGCCAGACCGTGTACGCGTGCGGCATGAACGGCGCGTCGTCGGGATCGAAGGGGAGGCTGCGGATCATGCTCCCCGCGTTGACGCCCACGACGAGCAGCCCCGAGAGCCCGTCGAGCCCCACCACCGTGCGCTGCGCGCGGCTGCTGCCGAAGACGCCGGCCACGTCGACGCGGCCGGCCTCGGCGCCGTGTACGTCGACCTTCACGATCGCCCAGCGGAACAGCGCGGGCAGCTCCCAGTCGGCCACGAAGGTGATCTCGGCCGTCCTGAGATCCGGCCGAGCGGCCGCGTTCTCCGCCGAGAGATCGAGCCAGAGATACGTCGCGCCGGTCGGCTCGATCGGGCGCAGGGGCGCGACCCGCCGCGGGAGCGTGGCGTAGGGCAGCGACCACTCGAAGCGAACCCGGCCGAAATCGCCGAAGCGCTCGGCGTCGGAGAGGTGCGCGCCGTCGCTGCGGCTGCCCAGGAACGCTCGCGCGATGGCGAACTCGAGGAGCAGGTCGTCGAGATCCTCGCCGCGCGATCGCAGGGACGCCCGGAGCGCATCGAACGTGTCGGGCTCGGCGTGGAAGCGCGCCGCGCCCGCGGGCGTGGACTGCGCCGCGATGGCGAGCAGCGACGTCGCGACCTGCGCCGGCGTCCCGGTGCCGTACGCGTCGTCGAGGTACCACGGAAAGAGCAGGCCGCCGTCGAGCGCGCCGAGCGCCGCGCCGGTGAGCGCCCGCTCGGGCGCCCGCTGGAAGGCGTCGACCGCGGCGAGCTCCTCGGCCGCGCAGGGCGCCGCGATGGCGGCGAGGTAGCTCGCCGTCATGGCGATCGCGCCCTCCTCCGCCCCGGCGTCGAGGCGCACGGCGACGGCGGCTCCGAGCGCGTAGGCCGCGTCGGACGCGCTCGCGCACCCGCCGCGCCCCGGCGCTGCGATGATGGCGAACGCGCTCGCGGCGTCGAACCGCTCCCCGAGCGCCCGCAGATCGTGCCCCACGCGCGTCGGGCCGCGGCGCGGGCCGCGCTCCAGGTAGAGATCGTACGCTGGGCCGCCGCCCCGCGCGCCATCGGGGAGCGGGCGCGGCAGACCGAGCGCGTCGTAGGCCCGCATCGCGGCCTCCAGGTGGGTGAGGCTCTCGAGGAGGGCGGCGCCGGGGACGTCCGCGGGCGCGTGCACGCAGACGGGCAGCGTGAAGGAGCAAGCGCGTTGTCGGACGTCGCGGAGGTCGCGCTCGTCCGGGCGCTGCACCGGCGAGACCACGGGTCGGCCCTCGGCCGGCGGGGCGGCGGCCGCCGAGGCGCCGTCGTCGGAGGGCGCCCCGGCCTGCGCGCTCGCGACGGGCGAGGGCGGCTTGGCCGACGTCGCGTCCGGCGCGCGCGCCGCTGCCGCGGGGGGGCCGCCGAGGGCCGCGCCCAGGGCGAGGACCACCAGCGCCCTGGGCGCCGTGCGTCGCAGCGCGGGCGCTCGCTCTGGTCGCGCGGCTGGGGCGCGTGTGGGGAACGGTCTCATGGGGAGCGCACTTGGTATCCGGAGATCCGCCGGCGAGTCTGACCCGGCGGCTTCGCGCTAGCTCATCGCACGAGCGACCGCCCTTGCCCATGCTCGCCAACGTCGGTCCTGCGCCCCCCGCCGGCCCGCGCCGGGAGGGCCCCGGCGGCGGCGTGGCTCATCTCGTCCCAGAGCGGGAATACGGGGGTGTCTGGACCCCGATCTCACCGGATCGAACTCCTGGTATCGTGTGCGCCCCTCGCCCGCCTCCCGGGCGGGGGCGAAAGCCCAGGACGATTCAATGACCCATCCGCTTCACGACATCTTGCTCCCCGACAGCCGACACGACTTCTTCCCCGTGGTGATCGAGATCCCGAAAGGATCGAAGTGCAAGTATGAGCTCGACAAGAAGACGGGGCTCTTGATGCTCGACCGCGTGCTCTACTCGTCAGTGCACTACCCGGCCAATTACGGCTTCATCCCTCAGACGCACGCGGGCGACGGCGACCCGCTCGACGTCCTCGTCATCATGCAGGAGCCGGTCGTGCCGCTCACGATCGTGAGGGCGCGCGCCATCGGCGGCTTCTTCATGCGCGACGACAAGGGCGTCGACGACAAGATCATCGCGGTCGCCGTCGACGACCCCTCCGTGGCCCATTACCTGACCCACGAGGAGCTGCCGCCGCACGTGACCAAGGAGCTCATGCGGTTCTTCATCGACTACAAGACGCTCGAGAACAAGCTCGCAGAGGTAGATACGATGTACGACAGGAACCGCGCCCTGGAGGTCATCGAGGAGTCCGTCGCGAGCTATCGCTCGATCAGCGCCTGGTCCAAGGGCTGACGCGGCTGGCCCTGGGGGCCCGGTTGCAGCGGCGCACGGATGGATCGCGGAAGCGGTGGATCGCCCTTCCTGGACCCCTCGGCGTCCACCCCTCGCAACCTTCGAAAAAATCCAGAAACCGGGCATAGCGGCGCGAGGTAACCCCGCGAGAACACTCGGCACGAGGGTTGCTTTACCGCCCGCCGTGGATCGCTTGTCGACGCTCATGGACGACGAAGGCCTTGCCCAGCGGCTCGCCCAGAGCCCTGAGGTCGAAACGCGCCTGGCGATCCAGCGGCTCCGGTTCGACCTCGGATCCGGTGGGAGGTCGAGCTCTCTGGCGTGGCGGGTGACACCGCGAGTCGGCTCAACGCGGAGCGTCGAACTCGACTTCGCTCCGGGGAGAGCTGCCAAGGGCCCACCATGACGCATGCGGGCGAGCGGGCAGGGCAAAGACGCTGAAAACGACGCTGAAAACGATTCGAACGCGGCGAACGCAATCAACGCAAACAACACAAATGACGCGGACGATTCGGTGACAGGCCATTGAAGCGCGCGGGTATGCGCATGGATTATCGAGGCGACACCGCTTGATCGGGGCTTGACAACATGAGAGACATCAGCTTTTCTCAAGCAATGATGAGCACGCTTAATAGCTTAGTTTCGGCGAAAGCGTGTCGCCGCTACTCCGCAGTGGCGCTTCTCCTCGCCGGCCCGCTCGGTTGCCTGGGCAACCTCGGAAATCCCGACGGGACGCCCTCCGAGACCAGTAGCAGCGGCGACGGCACCGGCAACGGCAGTAGCAGCAGCGGCGGCGACGGCGGCGGCCCGCCGATCGGCGACCCGCCGGACGTGCCCCCGGAGATCCCGGAGGTGTCGGAATGCGAGGTTGCGGACAAGAGCACCCCGGGCCCGCGCGTGGTGCGTCGCCTGACGGTGGATCAATTTGAAGCCACTGTCCGCGATCTGTTCAAGGACCAGTCCGTCGCGCTTCCGAGCATCTTCAACGATCCGCAGGTGCTCGGGTTCTCGGCCGACGCGAACGCGCTCGTGATTCGCGACCTGACGGCCCAGCAGATCATGGATTGGGCCGAGACGACCGCCGACTGGGCGGTGACGAACAAGCTCGCCAGCATCACCACGACGACGTGCAGGACCCTGGACGCGAGCTGCCGGACCGAGTTCATCCGCGACTTCGGCCGCCGCGCGTTCCGCGACAAGCTCACGGACGAGCGCGTCGCGTCCTACGACGCGCTGTTCGGGGCGGAGACGTCGTTCGAGGACGGCGCCAAGGTGGTCGTGGGCGCCATGCTGCAGTCGCCGTACTTCCTCTATCGCCACGAGATCGGGACCGAGGCGAGCGGCTCGGGCGTCTACGAGCTCACCCCGCACGAGATCGCGAGCAACCTCTCGTATTTGCTGACCGGGACCATGCCGGACGAGGCGCTGCTGCAGGCCGCCGACGCGGCCGCCGCCCAGGGCGCCAACCTGACCAGCGAGCAGATCGCCCAGCACGCGCTGCGCCTGCTGGAGGACTCGGCGACAAGGCCGCTCGCCGAGAAGGAGATGATGCGGTTCATGCGCGGCTGGCTCCAGCTGAACCGCCTCGTCACCGCGGTGAAGGACAACACGGTCTTCGATCTCACGGACGCCCTGCGCAAGGACATGATGGCCGAGACGCAGGCGCTCGTCGTGGACACCGCGTTCAACCAGAACGGCACGTTCGCCAACCTCCTGCAGGCGGACTACACGTTCATCAACTCCAGCCTCGGTTCGCACTACGGCATCAACGGCGCCGGGGGCACCGAGCTGACGAAGGTGACGCTCACCCCAGGGCAGCGCGACGGGGGCATCCTGGCCCACGGCAGCTTCCTGACGGGGCATGGCAGCGCGAAGCTGTCCTCGCCGACCCAGCGCGGCAAGATGGTCCGCACGCGGCTCCTCTGCCAGCCGCTCGAGCCCCCGCCGCCCGGCGTGGATCCGAACGTCAAGCCCCTGGAGACGCCGGCGACCACGCGCGAGATGGTCGAGCAGCACACGAAGGCCGAATATTGCGCGGGCTGCCACAAGTTGACCGACAAGATCGGCGTCGGCTTCGAGCACTACGACACGTTCGGCCGCTGGCGGAACGATGAGAACGGGATCCCCGTCGACGTGACCGGCACGGTCGTCGAGCCGCCCACCGGCGAAGACTTCAATTTCAGCGGCGTCACCGAGCTGGCCGACTACCTCGCGGCGAGCGAGGACGTCAAGGCGTGCATGGTCCGTTACTGGTCGTACTACGCGTTCGGCGGCACCTGGGAGCAGGACGGCTGCACGTACGAGAAGGTCCAGGAGGAGGCCGCGGCGGACGAGTTCCGTCTCAAGAGCGTGTGGCTCGCGCTGACGCGCGCGCCGCACTTCACCCGCAGAGTTCAAGGTCCGTGACCCCACGGCTGCAACCCAAGAACAGATCGGTAGCGAGTGAAAGGATCGGTCATGCGCAGCCACAGTCGTAGGAAGTTTCTCAAGGGTGTCGGGGCCAGCCTGGGGGCCAGCCTTCTGTTCTCTCCCTTCTATGATTCCATCGCCAACGCGGCTCCCGGGAAGAAGCCGAAGCGGCTCCTGATCTTCTTCACCATGGGGACGGCCCCCTCGATCTGGAAGCCCAAGAGCGTCTCCGGCGAGACCCCCACGTTCAGCGAGTCCACCTCGCCGCTCGAGGAGGTGAAGGAGCACATCGTGATGCTGGACGGCCTCCCCAGCGGGAGCCCCAGCAACAACCACGGGTCCGCCGACGGCCTCACCGGGATGGGCTATTACAGCAACGGCCCGTACGGGCTGATCTCGGTCGACCAGTACATCGTCGAGAAGCTGAAGGGCAGCGGGCTGTCGACGCCCATCCCCTCGCTCCTGCTCGGCGCCGCCGTCGAGGGCGGCAAGACGGGGTTCTACAAGGGGACCAACCTGTCGCCGATCGCCTCCCCCACGTCCGCCTACTCGACCGTGTTCACGGGCTTCACGCCGTCCAACAACCAAGGCAGCAACGACAACGGCGCCGCCGAGGCCCTGCTGAAGCGGCGCAAGAGCGTCCTCGACAACCTCACGAAAGAGCTCACGTCGCTCAAGGGAAACCTGGGGAAGGAGCAGCAGTACAAGCTGGATCTGCACCTCGAGTCGATCCGCCAGCTCGAGCAGCGGCTCTCGAACACCATGACCCCGGGAGGCGGAGGAGGGACGGGCGCCTGCTCCGTCCCGGGAACGCCGAGCGGCGACATGACCAATGGCTTGAAGGCCAACCAGCTCCATCTGGATATCATCGTCGGCGCGTTCGCGTGCGATATCACCCGCATCGCCGCGATCCAGTGGGGCTCGGATCAGATGATGAACGCGAACCTGAGCGAGATCGGGCTCAGCGGTGAGGAGCATAACGGCATGATCCACACCGGCGCCCCTGCGCACCTCGACCTGATCAAGCTCGAGAAGTGGCTGCACCAGCAGTTCGTCGGCGTCATCAAGAAGCTGAAGGCGACGCCCGAGGCCGACGGCTCCGGGACGCTCCTCGACAACACGCTGGTCGCCTGGTGCCGTGACATGGGCGACGCGCCGAACCACACCCAGAACGAGATGAAGTTCGTCCTGGCGAGCGGCAACGGCGGCTACCTGAAGACGGCCCCTGGCGGCCGGTTCATCAAGAGCGGCGAGCGGCACGAGCGCGTGCTGCTCAGCCTGTGCGACGCGATGGGCGTCACGGACTTCTCCGGCTTCGGGGATCCGGCGCTGGGCAGCAAGACGCCGCTCCCCGGCATCGCCGCGACCTGACACCGAGGGCGCGAGGCCGCTCGCCGCGACAGGTGCGCCCCCACGCACCTGTCGCGGCGAGCTCCGTTGGCGCGAGATCGGTAGCGTGAAAGGGTCGTTCATGCGCAGCAGTCGTCGTAGAGATTTCCTCAAGGGGCTGGGGGCCAGCGTTGGTGCCGGCTTCTTGTTCAACCCATTCCTCGACTCCATCGCCGAGGCGGCGCCCGGGCGGAAGCCCAAGCGGCTCCTTTTGTTCTGCACGATGGGGACCGCGCCATCGATCTGGAAGCCCACGAGCGTCTCGGGCGAGGCCCCCACGTTCAGCGAGTCGACGTCGCCGCTCGCGGACGTGAAGCAGCACGTCGTGCTCGTGGACGGCCTCCCCAGCGGGAATCCGGGGAACAACCACGGCGCGCCCGACGCCCTGACGGGGCTCGGCTTCAGCGACCCCGCCAAGCTGATCTCCGTCGACCAGTTCATCGCGGACAAGCTGATCGCCGCCGGCACGAAGACGCAGATCCCCTCGCTCTTGCTGGGGGCCGAGAGCACGGTGAACGGCGGGAGATCGCCGTATTATCGCAAGGACAACCTGCCGGGCATCGCCTCTCCGACGTCCGCCTACTCCACCCTGTTCGGCTCGGCGATCCCGTCGAACACGTCGTCAGACGATCTCTTGCGCCGTCGCAAGAGCGTCCTCGACCACCTCAAGAACGAGATCAAGGCGCTCGAGGGGAACCTCGGCTCCGAGCAGAAGTACAAGCTGGAGCTGCACATCGACTCGATCCGGCAGATCGAGGAGCGGCTGTCCAACGCGTCGTCCGGCCAGACCGGCGGCTGCAGCGTGCCGACCAAGCCCTCCACCGATCCGGCCAACCCGCTCCAGGCCAACCTGCTCCACATGGATCTCCTCGTCGGCGCGTTCGCGTGCGACATCACCCGCGTCGGCGCGATCCAGTGGGGCTCGGATCAGGCCATGAACGTCGATCTCCCGGACATCGGGCTGAAGGGCGACGAGCACGGCGCCATGATCCACACCGGCGCACCGGCGCACCTCGACCTGATCAAGCTGGAGAAGTGGCTGTCGCAGCGGTTCGTCGACCTCATCAACAAGCTGAAGGCGATCCCGGAGGCCGACGGCTCCGGGACGCTCTTCGACAACACGCTGATCGCGTGGTGCCGCGACATGGGCGACTCGCCGAACCACAACCAGAACGAGATGAAGTTCGTCCTGGCGAGCGGCGAAGGCGGCTATCTGAAGACGGCCCCTGGCGGCCGGTACATCAAGAGCGGCGAGCGGCACGAGCGCGTGCTGCTCAGCCTGTGCGACGCGATGGGCGTCACGGACTTCGCCGGCTTCGGCGATCCGAACCTGCGGTCCAAGTCGCCGCTCCCGGGCCTTTCGGCCAGCTGAGGCGGCCGGCGCGCCGCTTCCCGGCGCGCGCGCTCCGGTTCCCCGCGACCGCCGCGTCGCGCCCGGGCGCCTGCGCGCTCCCGGGCGCACGCCGCCGTCGACCCCCGTCCTGTGCCCGGCGTACACTCGTCACCATGACGACGCGCGCGCCGGCGGGGTACGAGGCAGATCAACGGCGAGACGACCTGTCCGCGTACGCGCGGTACCTGTCCGCGATGGACGCGTCGATGCGCCAGAAGGTCGCGCTCACGGCAGCGCACCTCCTGTGCGAGGGCCGCGTCGCCGACATGGGCATGGGCTCGGGGCAGGGCAGCGCCGCGCTGGCCCAGCTCTACCCGCGCCTCGAGGTGATCGGCGTCGACATCGATCCGACGGTCGTCGAGCTCGCGCGCCGCGCCCATCAGCAGCCGAACCTGGGCTTTCAGCTGGGCGACATCGCCACGACGGTATTCCCGCCCGAGAGCCTCGACGGCGTCTTCGACTCGTCGGTGCTCCACCACGTCACCTCCTACGGCGGTTACCGCCACGCGAACGCCGCGGAAGCGCTGGCGGCGCAGGTGAAGCAGCTCTCGCCGGGCGGGGTGCTCGTGGTGAGGGACTTCGTCGATCCCGGGCCGGAGACGGTGTTTCTTGACGTGCCCGCCGAGGACGGCGACGACGGCCGCGATCCCCGCAGCGCCTCGACGGCGGCGCTGCTCGAGCGGTTCGCGGGCGAGTTTCGCTCGCTCTCGCCGGAGCCGGGGTTCCCGCTGGCGCGCGCCCCGCGCGAGCCCTCCGGCGCGCTCCCCGCGCCGCGCCCGGGGTGGCGCCGGTACCGGCTCGCCCACAAGCATGCTGTCGAGTTCGTGTTGAGGAAGGATTACCGCGTTGACTGGGAAGCCGAGGTCAAGGAGGAGTATACCTATTTTTCTCAAGCGCAGTTCGAGGCGCTCTTTGCCCGGCTCGGCCTGCGCGTGCTGTCGTCGACGCCGCTGCGCAACCCCTGGATCGTGCGGAACCGATTCGTCGGTCGCTTCGAGCTCCGGGACACCACGGGCGCCTGCCTGCCTTATCCGCCCACCAACTACCTGATCGTCGGAGAGAAGGTGAAGGCCGGTCAAGGGGTCGCGTTCCGGCTCGCGCCCGCGGAGGGCGCCCGGCAGTTCTTGCGGATCGAGCACCACCAGGATCGGGCGACAGGGCAGGTGTTCGACCTGGCGGCGCGGCCGCACCCCACGCTGGACATCGTGCCGTTCTTCTTCGCGGGTGAGACGGCGTATGTGCTGGCGCGGACCAGCTATCCGCGGCCGATCGCGCGCGCCTGCCGCGAGGAGACGCCTCCCCTCGACGGCAGCGGGCCGGCGGACTATCTGGCCGAGCCGATCGCGGTCGTGCAGACCGAGTTCCCGGTCGGGCACACGGTCGAGCATGCGCTGGAGCGGGCGGCCGGGGTGCGGGCGGCGGCGATCCAGCGCATGATCCCGGGCACGACGTACTACCCGTCGCCGGGCGGCATCCTCGAAGAGGTGCGCTCGATGCTGGTGGAGGTCGAGCCCACGTATGTGAACGCGCCCTCGGAGGACGTGTCGGGGTTCGGCACCTCGGGGCGCATCCGCGCCATCGAGGCGCGCCAGCTCCTCCGCGCCGCGCAGGTCGGCGGCCTGCCCGACGCGCGGCTCGAGCTGAACGTCTACGACCTCCTGGCGCGCTTCGGCCTGCCGTTCGGGCCGTGGATCGGCGACGAGATCCCGCTCGCGGCGGCCGGCGCGGGCGCTGCTGGCGGTGCCGGCGCCGGCGACGACGACGGCGGCGTGGCCGCCGTGCAGCCGACGTCGCTCGCCGCGCTGCTCGGGCGCCCGAGCCGCCGGAGGTTCTCGCGGGTGGACCCGAGCGCCAGCGCGGGGTTCCTCGAGGTACGGCGGGCGCGCTTCGAGGAGCTGACCGCAGACGGCGGCGTGGTGGCCGCGCGGGAGCTGGAGTACGTGGTGCCTCGGCCGCTCGGGGTGCTCACGGTCTCGACGGCGCTGCTCGCGCGGGCGCCGTCGGGGGAGGTCGTGCTCGGCGTGGACGACCACGATCTGCCGGCCGCCCAGAGCTTCTCGGGCGACAGCGGCATCCTGGTCGCGCCGGCGTGGCGGCTGCCGCGGAGCGTGAGCGCGCTTTCGGCCGCCGAGGCGTTCGTGCGCGAGCGGCTGCAGGCCGAGTACGGCGTTCGGGTGGGGGCGGCCGTCGAGCTCGGCGGGGCCTACCGCCCTTCGGCAGGGCTGACCCCGGAGCTGGTCCAGCCGCTCGCCTTCGTGGTCACCGCGGCGCCTGCCTCGGCCGGCGCGCCCGCCTCGGCTGCCGCCGTGCCCGACCTCGCGCCGGGGTCCGATGCCGCTCGGCGGCTCTCGTGGGTGCCGCTGATCGAGCTCGTCGCGGGGCGAGAGCGCCTGCCGGACGGCCACCTCCGCGTCGCGGCCCTGCGCGCGGCGCACGCGCTCGGCCTGGCGATCGCGCCGCAACACCCGCGGTGACCCGCGGCGGGCTCACCTGAGCGCTTCCTCGAACATGTTCGTGTTGCCGGTCTGGTACGACATCTCGAACCTGACCTTGGAGATCTTCCAGCCGCCGGCGTGCCTGGCGAGCTCATAGCGGTAGTGGCCCGCGACCAGCCAGTCCTCGCCGCCCGGCGCGCGCGCGAACCGATGGTGGGCGCGGACATGGCACTCCACGGAGGCGTGCTCTCCTTTCACCTCGATATCGAGGGGGCCGAGGAAATGTTGTGATGCGTCGATCGCGTCGTGAAACTTGCTCCAGCCCGCGAGCAGATCGTCCGTCTTCTGCTCCTGCGGCTCGCCCCCGAAGACCGACGTGAAATCGGCCACCACGACGTCGGCATAGAGGCCGCGGAGCTCGGTCCAGCGCCGCTTATCGATGTGGTGGGCGATCCGGACAACGACATTCTGGATCGCCTGCACGTCATTCAACTCTCGCGTCATGGTCGTCCTTTCGCGTGGAGCAGGAGACGCCGTGCTCCGTGGTGAGCTCTCTCGATCCGTTCCTTGTCGGAGGTGAGATGCGGTTAGCATGGACGTAAAAAGGCGAGAAGGGCCCCGCCCTCTCGCCCTCTGGGGTTCGACATCGTCCGAGGGAGGCTGTCGACCCGGAGCGGCGCGGCGCGGCGCGGCGCGGCGTTGGGCGCGCGCGCGCCCGCGCCGCCGGGGTGAGCCCATGAAGCCCAGCGAGCTGCGGTGTCGATGACGCGCTGGTGGCCCCCCTGATGCTTGGACCCCGCAACCGCGCTCGGCGGACGGCGGTTTCGAGGCCTCAGCGGCGCCGCCGGCGCGCGCGAACATGCCGTATCTGCGCGCGCCGCATGCGCGCGCGAGGAGATCCGGGCCTCCGCGGCGGCTGGCACGCCGGGCGCTTACCGCGCCGCACATCGCCGGTTCGCCGGCCGCTCCCCGCGGCGCACAGCGGGGCGGAAGACCCCATGGAACTCATGAGCAATTCCCTGAAGATCCCAATGGCCGGCGCCGCGCCGACGGACCTCGCGAGCCGGAGCAGGAGGCTCGGGTGGAGCGCGCGCGCCGATGCCGGGAGGGCCCGGTCGTTCGTCGCCCTGCGCGGGCGCATGCTCGCGAGCCCGAGCCTGGCCGGGGCGCTCCAGTTCATGCAGGTGACGACCCGCCCCTGGGAGCCGCATGAGCTCAGGGCGTGGCTCGGCGAGCACGTGATCGCTCCGGGGTGGATGAGGCCCCCGCGCGCGGTGCGCGAGCCGGGCGCGGAGAGCGTGGCGCTCGGCGAGCTGGACGAGCGGCCCGAGGCGGTCGCGGCGCTCACCGCGCGCGCGCGCCGGCGCGTGGGGAGCGCGCTGCTCGACTTCGTGGCACCGGACCCCGAGGGGAAGTTTCTCCGTGCAGCGCTGTACAGCGCGCGCGTCCGCTGGACCGTGGTGGGCGACCGATCAGGCTGGCTGCCGGCGCCGTGCGAGAGCGACTTCCTGAGCGACGTCGTGCTCAGCCTCTTCGCCGCGGCGATCCTCTCGGGCCCGGACATCTATCAGCGCCACATGACCGTCTGCTCGCACTGCGGGCGCGTCGCGTTTGCCCAGGAGGCGCGGCCGTCCACCGCGGCCTGCCCGCGCTGCGACGGCGAGGTCCGGTGGCGCGCTCCCCTGGCCGGAGCGGGCCGGCGCCGCGGCGGCGGTGGGACCGGCGAAGAGCGCGCATGAGCGGCGCCCGCGGCGCCTCGCCGGCGGGTGGTCCTGGTGTAAAATATTGGAATTATTATGGTTTATGGCTCATGGCAGCGCGACGTACGCGATTGCCTGGTCCCTCAACCACGTGCGTTGCCGGCGCACGAAGGTGCGTGTGGCGCGCACGATCGCCGGCGCGAGCTCGTCGGCCGGCAGGCGCCCTTCCAGGTGCTCCCGCACCTGCCGGTAGCCGACGGAGCCCATCGCCCGCGCGTCGCCGTAGCCGCGGGAGAGGAGCGAGCGGACCTCGTCCACCCAGCCCTGCTCCAGCCACCCGGCGACGCGGGCGTCGATGCGGCGGTCGAGCTCGGCGCGGTCCCGGTGCACCGCGAGCAGGCGCGCGGCGTGCCGGCGCTCCCGGAAGCCGTGCTCCGCGTGCCACGCGCTCTGCGTCCGGCCCGAGCGCTCGTAGATCTCCAGCGCCCGGCTGACCCGCACGAGGTCGTTGGGCGCGAGGCGGGCCGCGCTCTCCGGATCCACGGCGGCGAGGCGCGCGTGGAGCGCGGCGCGCCCCTCGGCGTCGGCGATCGCGCGGTGGCGCGTGCGCACCTCGGGATCGGCGGGCGGCGCGGGCGACAGGCCGAGCACGAGCGCCTTCACCCAGAGGAACGTGCCGCCGCAGACGACGGGGACCCGGCCGCGGCCGCGGATGTCGTCGATCGCCGCCTCCGCGAGCTCCGCGAAGCGCTGGGCGTCGATCGCCTGGAGCGGATCGACCGCGTCGACCAGGTGGTGCGGCGCGCGCGCCCGCTCGGTGGGCGTCGGCTTCCCGGAGCCGAGGTCGAACTCCCGGTAGATCTGCACGCTGTCGGCGCTCACCACCTCGCCGCCGAACCGCTCCGCGATCCGGATGGCGAGCTCGGTCTTGCCGCTCGCGGTCGGGCCGACCACGACGAGCAGCTCACCCGGCGCCGGCGGCGCGATCGTCTCCCACGACGGCGGCGCGGCCGCGCCGGCGTCCGGGGCGAGGTCGAGCGCCGCCTCGCTCACCGCCTCCCCACGCGGTGCTCCAGCTCCGGCCAGCCGACGCGCATCACGATGGGCCGACCGTGCGGGCAGTGGCCGGCGAAGTCGACCTCGTCGAGCGCCGTGAGCAGCGCCCGCGCCTCCTCCGGCGCCACCGGGTCGCCCGCGCGCAGCGAGCCGTGGCAGGCCATCGTCGCCAGCGCGAGGTCCACCGCGCCCGAGAAGGCGCGCTCGCCCGAGTGGCTGAGCTCGTCCACGAGGTCGCGCACGAGGCGCTCGGGCGCCGCGCGGCGGAGCAGCGTCGGCACCGCGTGCACCGCGAGCTGCGCCGCGCCCGCCGGGCGCACGTCGAGCCCGAGCCGCGCGATCGCCTCCTGCGCCTCCTCGACGAGCGACACCTCCGCGGGGGCCGCCTGGACGATCACCGGGAAGAGCAGCTTCTGCGTGGCGACGTCGCGCCCGTCGTACGACGCGCGCAGGCGGTGGAACGTCACGCGCTCCGCCGCCGCGTGCTGATCGAGGAAGTAGATGCCGTCCGGCCCCTCGCACACGAAGAAGGTGTTGCGCACCTGGGCGAGGAAGCGCAGCGACCCCCAGGCGACCACGCGCTCGGCCGCGGCGAGCACCGGCGCACCGCGCGCCGGTAGATCCGGGTAGGGGACGGGCGGCGACCCCGGCGGCTCGCCCGGCCCGCCGCGCGCCGGGAAATCGAGCGCCGCGATGTCGGCCCACGCCCCGAGCTGCGCCGGCGCCGCCGGCCCGGCTGGCGCAGCGTGAGGACGTGCCGGCGGGACCCCGCCGAGGTCGCCGCCGAGGCCCCATGGATCGCCCGGCGGCGCCTGCGGCTCGCCCGATGCGCCCGCCGTGGGCGTCGACGCGCCCGCCGCGGGCGCCTCCGCCGCAGGGCCGCTCGACCAGACCCAGGCGTCTCCGGGCGGGGACGCCGCGTCCTCGAAGAGCTTGCCCTTGCGGCCCTGGAAGCCGCCGGGGGCCGGCGCGGGCAGGCCGAACGCCGCGGCCACCTGCGCGGCGACGATCTTGTAGAGCGCGTCGGCGACGGCGCGGCCGTCGGCGAAGCGGACCTCGGCCTTCTGGGGGTGGACGTTCACGTCCACGAGCTCGGCGGGCAGATCGATGAACACCGCGCCGATGGGGTACCGGCCCGGCTCGAGGACGCTGCCGTAGGCGAGCGCGATCGAGCGCGCCAGCGAGCGGTCGCGCACGTGCCGGCCGTTCACGAACATCCACAGCCAGCTGGCGCCCGAGCGGGCGCGCTCCGGCCGCGACACGAACGCCTCGACCGTGAGCGGCCCGCGCTGGCCAGCGCACGTCGCGAGCTCCTCGCCCGCGAGCATCGCGCGCGCCCGCTCCGCGCGGCTCGAGGTGCGCAGCCACTCCCGCGCGACGCGCCCGTCGCGCGAGAGGATCAGCGTCACGCCCGGCTCGCCGAGCGCGACCGCCTGCGCGATCTCGGACACGTGCGCCGACTCGGTGCCGACGGCGCGCAGGAACTTGCGCCGCGCGGGGACGTTGAAGAAGAGATCGCGCACCTCGACCACGGTGCCGGCGGCGCACCCGCAGGGGATGGCCTGCGCCGCGCCGCCGCCCTCGATCCGGATCTCCGTCCCCTCGGACTCGCCGTCGCGCCGCGTCCGCAGCGAGAAGCGGCTCACCGAGGCGATGCTCGGGAGCGCCTCGCCGCGGAAGCCGAAGCTCTGGATGCTGCGGAGGTCATCGAGCCGGGCGATCTTGCTCGTGGCGTGGCGGAGCACCGCGAGGGAGGCGTCCTCGCGGCTCATCCCGCGCCCGTCGTCCGCGACGCGCACCAGGCCGACCCCGCCCCCCTCGATGTCGACGCGGATGCGGCGCGCGCCCGCGTCGAGCGCGTTCTCGACGAGCTCCTTCACGACGCTCGCCGGCCGCTCGACCACCTCGCCCGCCGCGATCTGGTTGGCGAGGTCGTCCGGGAGGATGGCGACTTTCCGCTCCTCGGCCTGCGTGAGCGTCGATCGAGGATCCGCGCCGGCGATCCTCTCCGCGGAGCTCATGGCTCGTCGCCGGGGTCGACCGTCCGGGCGATCGCCTGGAAGTACATCTTGGTGCGCTCCCGCGTCAGCGCCACCGCGGCGGAGCCGAGGACGGCCAGCTCGAAGATCACGAAGCGCACCCGCTCGGCGGTCCACCAGAGGCCGGGGTTCGTGAGGCCCGCGCGCTCGGGGATGTCCGGCGGAAGGAGCGCCCCCGCCTGCGCCACCATGTCGATCCAGGCGCCGCGGACGCCCCGCGTGAGCGCGTACTCGACCGCGGCGAAGGCCAGGTTGGCGACGAGGACCTGGAGGACGAAGCCGCGCGTGCCGGGCCGCCCGCCGAGCGCCAGCCCGCTCGCGACGACGAGCAGCCCGCCGAGGAGCAGCTTCCCGATGCTGAGGGGGAAGGAGACGTCCTGGTACAGGCTCAGCGCGCGCGCCTGCGCGGCCTCGAGCACGAGGAACGTGAACTGGAACGGATCCCCCTGGTCGCGCGCTTGCTCGGCCACGGCCATGACGTCGGGGGCCATGCCGGCGCGCAGGTACATGGCCGTCCCGCACCCGGCCATGAAGCCGCGCACGCCGATGAGCCAGGTGAGCAGCATGGTGGCCACCAGGTACCAGGGGCGCAGCGAGCGCGGGCGCGGAGGGCGGTGCGAGTCCACGTGGAGGAGGCTGGCGTGTAGCACGTTCTCCGATCTCGCGCGCTCTCTTCCTTACCTGCGGATCGCGGAGCGGGTAGCCTCCGGATCGCGAAGCGCCCACGCGCCGGCACAGGTGGCGCGGTGCGACGGGGCTGTACTAGAACTTCGAGGACGAGGTCCTGGTGGCGAAGAGCAAGAGCGAGCCGCGAACGAAGCGAACGAAGGGGACCGGAGCGCCCCAGCCCGACGGGGTGGCGAAGGCGGGGCCCGAGGCCGGAGCGGAGGATGAAGGCGCGGACCTCCGGCCCGACTCGGACGCGGCCCCCCGGCCTGCCGCAAAGCGCCGGGCGCGCTCCACCGCGAAGGACGGCGGGCGCTCGGGCGGCGAGGCGCAGCCCGCGGCGAGCGACGACGAGGGCCCGCGCGAGGACGACCGCGAGGACGACGACGAGGCGGACGGCGCGCCCGAGAGCGGCGCCGCGAGGGCGGGCGACGTCGACGAGGGCGACGTCGTGGAGGTCGTCGGCGAGGTGATCGACGACGCGAGCGTCGATCTGAACGACATCGAGCTGCCGCGCTCCGCGCGGGCCAGCGGCGGCGAGGGCCGCGGCGGCGGCGACGCCGCGCTGTCGCGCACGGACCCGCTGCAGGCTTACCTGCGCGAGGTGCAGCGCCACGCGCTGCTCACGCCGGACGAGGAGAAGGAGCTGACGATCAAGTACACGAAGACGCAGGACGTCGCGACCGCCGCGCGGCTCGTGACGGCGAACCTGCGGCTCGTGGTCAAGCTCGCGTACGAGTACCGGCGCGCCTACAAGAACATCATGGACCTCATCCAGGAGGGGAACATCGGCCTGATGCAGGCCGTGAAGCGCTACGACCCGTACCGCGGCGTGAAGCTCTCCTCCTACGCGGCCTGGTGGATCCGCGCGTACATCCTCCGCTTCATCCTCAACAACTGGCGCCTCGTGAAGCTCGGCACGACGCAGGCGCAGCGGAAGCTTTTCTTCAACCTCAACAAGGAGAAGGCGAAGCTCTCGGCGATGGGCATCGAGCCCACGGCGGCGGAGATCGCGAAGCGCCTGTCGGTCGAGGAGAAGGAGGTCGTCGACATGGACCGCCGCCTCGCGAGCGGCGAGGCCTCGCTCGACGCCCCGGTCGGCGACCTCGAGGGCCGGACGATCCCGCGCGTCGAGCTGCTCGTGTCGTCGGGGGCGAGCCCGGACACCGCGTACGAGGCGAGCGAGATGGGCAGGCTCGTCCACGATCGGCTCTCGAAGTTCCGCGAGACGCTGAAGGGCAAGGACGTGATCATCTTCGACAAGCGCATGGCCGCCGAGGATCCGCTCACGCTCCAGGAGCTCGGCAACGAGTTCGGCATCTCGCGCGAGCGCGTGCGCCAGCTCGAGGCGCGGCTCCAGTCCAAGCTGCGGACGTACCTCCAGGAGGAGCTCGGCGACGCCGTCGAGATGGACTAGGCCGTGTCGAGCGGCGGCGAGCAGGGCGGGTCGAGCGATCGCGGGTGCCTCTACGTCGTGGCGACGCCGATCGGCAACCTCGGCGACATCACGCTGCGCGCGGTCGAGACGCTGCGCGGGGCGGACCGGATCCTCGCGGAGGACACGCGGCGGGCCCGGGCGCTCCTCGGCCACCTCGGCGTCTCGGGCAAGCCGGTCGACCGGTTCGACGCGCACGCCTCGGAGGCGGACGCGGCGCGCGCGGCCGCGCGGCTCGCGGCGGGCGAGTCGATCGCCTTCATGACCGACGCCGGCACGCCTGTCGTGAGCGATCCGGGGACGGCGCTCGTGCGCGCGGCGACGGAGGCGGGGGCGCGCGTCGTGGCGATCCCCGGGCCGAGCGCGGTGATGGTGGCGGTGAGCGCGTCGGGGCTCGTGACGGGGGGCTTCCGCTTCGTCGGGTTCCTGCCCCGCGGCGGGCGCGAGCGGCGCGAGGCGCTGGCCCTCGTCACGTCGACGCCGGAGGCGGTGGTGCTGTTCGAGTCGCCGCGGCGCTTCCGCGAGACGCTCGCCGACCTCGCCGAGCGGATGCCCGGGCGGCGCGCCGTCGTCGCGCGCGAGCTGACGAAGGTGCACGAGGAGATCCTGAGCGGCAGCGTGGAGGAGCTCGCGGCGATCGAGCGGGAGTGGCTCGGGGAGATCACGCTCGTGCTCGCGCCCGCGGCGCCGGCCGCGGAGGGCGCGCGCCCGAGCGACGAGGAGCTCGACGCGCGCATCGATCGGGAGCTCGCCCAGGGGAGGCGGGCCAAGCACATCGCCGAGGAGCTGTCGGTGGAGCTCGGGCTACCGCGGCGCGAGATCTACGCGCGGGCGGTGGCGCGGCGGGGGGAGCCGCGCGGGTAGGGCGCTCACGTGTGCCGGCCCTGCCCTCGCGCCTTCAGCTCGTCGACCGCGTGCTTCACCTCCTGGGCCCGATCGCGCGGCACGATGAGCAGCGCGTCGTCGGTCTCGACCACCACGAGGCCCTCCACGCCGACGAGCGCGATCACCCGGCGATCGTCGGGCGCGGCGCGCGCGCGAAGATCGACCACGTGGTTGCCGTGCGCGTCGATCAGCACCGACCCCGCGGGCGCGCTGTTGCCTCGCTCGTCCTTGTCGGCGAGCTCCCAGGCGCTCTGCCAGCTGCCCACGTCGCTCCAGCCGAAGTCGCCGGGCACCACGGCGAGCCCGGCGACGTGCTCCATCACGCCGTGATCGATGCTGACGGCCGGTAGGCTCGGGAACACCCGCAGGACGGCCTCCGCCTCGTCGCCCGGGCCCAGCGCGGCGGCGCGGTCGATCTCGTCGAGGCCCGCGGCGAGCGCCGGCAGGTGGGCGCGGATCGCGGCCAGCATGTCGCCCGCGCGAAAGATGAACATCCCCGCGTTCCAGAGGAAGCGGCCGCTCGCCACGAACTCCGCGGCGCGCTCGCGGCTCGGCTTCTCGACGAAGCGTCGCACGCGGCGGGGCTCCGCGGGCGCCGCGCCCTCCGCCCCGGCGGCCTCGTCCACCTCGATGTAGCCGAAGCCCGTCTCCGGGTGCGTCGGGCGGACGCCGATCGTCGTGATCGCGCCGCCCTGGGCCGAGGCGACGGCGGCCCCCAGCGCCTCGAGGAACCGCGGCACGTCGGCGATGTGGTGGTCGCTCGGGAGCACGACGACGACCGCCTCGGGGTCGTCGCGCGCGACGGTGGCGGCCGCCCAGCCGATGCACGGCGCCGTGTTGCGCGGCGCTGGCTCGACCAGCAGGCGCCGCTCGGACACCTCGGGCAGCGCCGCGCGGGTAGGCGCGACCAGGTGCTGGCCGGTCGCGATCCAGACGCGCTCCCAGCCCGCGCGCCCGCCGCGGGCGCACAGCGGGAGCACGCGGCGCGCCGTCGCGGCGAGGAGCGGCTCGCCGCCGAGCAGCGGCAGGAGCTGCTTCGGGCGCGCGGCGCGCGACGCCGGCCAGAAGCGGGTGCCCGCGCCGCCGGCGAGGATCAGGACATGGATGGAGGGGTCGGTCGGGGTCATCGGCGCTTCTCCGCGGTTGGACGTGCGGTCTGGACGGCGAAGAGGGTCGCACGGTTGCGGCGCGGCCGCCGAGGGTCGCTCAGGCGAGGCCGGGCAGCGCGCGCGCGTAGGCCACCATCGCGAGGCCGAGGGGGACGACCCATAACGAGAGCGCGCCGACGCGCCGCCGCTCGGCGAGGGCGCGGAGCGCGGAGGCCGCCGCGGCCGCGCTCACGAAGGCGGCGAGGAGGCTGAGCGCCACGGCGCCCGCCCCTGGCGCCGGGCCGTGGAACGCGCGCGCCTCGGCGAGCCCCGAGACGAGCAGCGCGGGGAGGCTCAGCGCGAGCGCGAGCTCGACGGCGCGCGCGGGCCGGACGCCGAGCCAGAGCAGCACGACGAGCGCCGCCCCGACCCGCGACGCGCCAGGCAGCGCCGCGACCCCGTGCGCCGCGCCGGCCGCGAGCGCCCCGGCGATCGACGGCGCGTCGGTCTCGTCGCGGCCGTCCCGCTGCGGCGCGAGCGCGGTGCTGGCGAGCGCCGCGCCGGTGGCGAGCAGGCCGAGCCCTACCGCGAGCGGCGCGTCCCGCCACGGCGCGACGTACGGACCGAGCGCCGCCGCGACGATCAGGCTCACGGCGGCGCCCAGCGCGAGCCCCGCCGCGTCGCGCGCCGGCGGCGACGCCCTGAAGAGCGACGGCGTCGTGAGCGCCCGGGCGCCCTCGCCGAGCGCGTGGAGGAGCCGCTGCCGCACGGCGAGCGCGAGCGCCGCCGCCGCCGCGAGCGCCTGCGCGGCGATGACCCAGGCGTCGCCGTCGGCCGCGCGGAGCCAGAGCCGGGCCGCCGCGCCGTGCCCGGTCGCCGAGATGGGCAGCGCCTGCGCCGCCCCCTGCACGGCCGCGAGCACCGTCACGTCAACGAGACCCACGCTCGAGCGATATCCCAGCCCGGCGCGTCCTGTCGATCCCGAGCAGCAGCGCCGGCGCGGCCAGGGTCTGCTGGCTTGCCGCGGTGCAGCTTTTCACCTACATATAACCCCCTGGATCCGACCCCTCTCGCCTGAAACGAGGGGGGCGAGCCGAGCGAGGTTCAGCCCGATGTTGATGGCCTACGCCAGCGTTGCCGCGTTCTTTCTGGTGGCGATCGGCTTCATGCTCGGCTCTCTGCTGTTCGGGAAGCTGCTGCGCCCCAACAACATGTACGCCGAGAAGGTCGAGACGTACGAGTGCGGCGAAGCGCCTGTCGGGCCCGCGTGGTTCAACTTCAACCCGCGTTTTTACATCATCGCGCTCGTCTACATCATCTTCGACGTCGAGATAGCGTTCATCTACCCGGTCGCGGCCGTGTTCAAGCGCTGGGTGGACCAGGGCAACGGGCTCTTCGCGCTGATCGAGATCTTCCTCTTCGTGGCCATCCTGATGCTCGGCTTCGCCTATGTCTGGGTGAAGGGCGATTTCAACTGGATCCGATCCATCAAGGGGGATCCGCGCGGGGCTCAGAACGTGAGCGGCCGGGGCCAGCCGCGCGCGCCGCTCGCGGACGCGAGCGGAGGCGCGCCGGCGGGCCTCCCGGGTCAGGCGGCGGTCGCCGAGGGAGGTGCGGAGTCATGACATCGAACCTGAACCTGATGGCCCCGCCCCGCGGGTGGGAAGCGAAGTACGAGAGCGACGGCGGCGGCGTCATCACGACGAGCGTCGATCAGACCGTCAACTGGCTGCTCAACTGGGGCCGGTCGAACAGCGTCTGGTACATGCTCTTCGGCCTGGCCTGCTGCGCCATCGAGCTCATGCAGACCGGCGGCCCCCGCGGCGATCTCGAGCGCTTCGGGGCCGCGCCGCGGCCGAGCCCCCGGTCGAGCGACCTGTTCATCATCGCGGGGACGCTGACCTACAAGATGGCGACCCGCGTGAAGCGCCTCTATGACCAGATGTCGGAGCCGCGCTTCGTCATCTCGATGGGCAGCTGCTCGAACTGCGGGGGCCTCTTCCAGTACGCCTATTCGGTCTGCAAGGGCGTGGATCAGATCATCCCGGTCGACGTCTACGTGCCCGGCTGCCCCCCGCGCCCCGAGGCGCTGCTCGAAGGGCTCCTCAAGATCCAGGAGAAGATCAAGAGCGAGCGGGCCCTTGGCCGCCGCGGCGCGACGGGCGGCTGAGCCCTCTCCTCTCGACACCTCCCGGATCTCCCATGTCACCCGAAGCTATCTTCCAGGCGCTCCAGGCGAAGCTCGGCGAAGACGCGGTCTTCGACTTCCACCCCGTGTCCCCGAAGGATCGCGACGCCTGGCTAAAGGTCGCGCCCGCGAAGCTCGAGCCCGTGTGCCGGCTCCTGCGCGAGGCGCCGGAGCTCGATTTCGATTACCTGGAGTGCATCACCGGGGTCGACTATCCCGATCTCGAGAAGATCGTCGTCGTCTATCACATCTACTCGTACGCGAAGAAGCACCGGGTCGTCCTCAAGGTGTTCCTCGACCGGGAGAGCCCGGCGGTGTCGACGCTCGTCGACGTGTGGTCGGCGGCGAACTGGCAGGAGCGGGAGTGCTTCGACCTGCTCGGCGTGCGCTTCGAGGGGCACCCGGATCTCCGCCGCCTGCTCCTGCCCGACGACTGGGAGGGGCACCCCCTGCGCAAGGACTGGCAGGAGAAGGCGGAGTACCGCGGCATCCCGACGCAGCGGCCGAACCCCGTCGAGCTCTTCAAGATCAAGCTCCCGAAGAAGGACGCGGAGGCGTCATGAGCCAGGTCATCTTCAGCGTCGACCGCGGGGGCGCGGAGCCGGGCGCCGAGATGGAAGACGAGATGACCCTCAACATGGGGCCTCATCACCCGTCGACCCACGGCGTGCTCCGCTTCGTCATCTCGACGGACGGCGAGATCATCCGGAAGGCGGTGCCGGACGTCGGCTACCTGCACCGGAGCATCGAGAAGATCGGCGAGCGCTGCACGTACAGCGGCTTCATGCCGTACACGGATCGCGTCGACTACATCGCTGCGATGTTCGCCAACGAGGCCTGGGCGAGCGCCTGCGAGAAGCTGATGGGCATCGAGGTGCCGAAGCGGGCGCAGTACCTCCGCGTCATCTCTTGCGAGCTCAACCGGATCGGGAGCCACATGATCGCGCTCGGCGCGATGGCGATGGACGTCGGCGCGGTCACGCCCTTCCCGTGGGCGCTGCGAGAGCGGGAGTACATCAACGACTTCATCGAGGAGCTGTGCGGCGCGCGGCTCACCTTCAATTACCACCGCATCGGCGGCGTGTCGTTCGACATGCCGAAGGGGTGGGCCGACAAGGTGAGGCACTGGCTCGACCGCTTCGAGCCGATCATGGTCGAGTTCGACCGGCTCATCAGCCTGAACGACATCTTCATCAAGCGCCTCGCCAACGTCGCCGTGGTCACGGCCGAGGAGGCGAAGGACTGGGGGCTCGTCGGCCCCAACCTGCGCGGGTCCGGCGTGAAATGGGATCTCCGCAAGGAGGACGCCTATTCGGTCTACCCCGAGCTCGAGTTCGACGTCCCCGTGGGCCGCGGGCGCTACGGGGCCGTGGGAGACTGCTGGGACCGGTTCTACGTCCGTGTCGAGGAGTGCCGCGAGTCGGCGAAGATCCTCCGCCAGGCGCTCGACAAGATCGACGAGCACCCGGAGGACGACATCCTGGGCAAGCTGCCGAAGAAGATGCGGCCCGACGGGGAGGCGTACGCTCGCATCGAGAGCGCCCGCGGCGACATGGGCTGTTACGTCATCGGGCGCGGCGCGGAGGAGGCGTATCGGGCGCGCTTCCGGACAGGGAGCTTCACCGCGATGGCGATGATCGAGGCCAAGAGCCCAGGGCTGTTCCTGGCCGACCTCGTGGCGCTCATCGCGAGCTTCGACGTCGTGGCGCCCGAGATCGACCGATAGGCGGGCGAGGGGCTTGACGTGGTACCCGGCGAATGGCTGTCTCAGTCCTCGCTTGCGGGCAGAGGCGGAGGCGGCGGCAGCGCGCGGGGGGGCTCGAGGCGCGTCGGCTCCGCCTTGCAGTCGATGGTGCGGCCATCGCAGCCACAGACGTTCCCGCCCAGATCCTCGTAGACCGCCGGGGAGCGCTCATCGACGTACCTCACGAGGTCGAGCGGCTCGCACGTGAAGGTCGTCGACGCGAGCCGCACCGTCGCGCCGACGTTGTAGATGCCGGCCGCGGTGCTCCGCTCGATCACGCTGTCCCGGACGAGGGCGTCCGCCTGACCTGTCTCGTTGTTGTAGGCGATGATGCCGTAGCCGTAGCCGTTCCCGCCGTCGAGCGTGCGCCCCAGGGTGTCCGTGATCGTCGTCGAGTCGACGGTCGCGTCCGAGTCGCTGAGGAAGAGGCCGCCGTCCCTGCTCGACTCGATAAGGACGTTGCGCAGGTGCGCGCTCGCGCGCTCGCCGAGGTCGGGCAGCGATTGGACATTGACGCCCCGGCCGACTTCCTCGTTCGACGGCAGCGGCCTCGTGTCGCGCACCACGGTCGAGTCCAGGGTCGCGTCAGCGCCGAAGACGGCGATCCCCATCCCGTAACTGCCTTCCACCGCGCTGCCGCGCACCTGGGCGCTCGCGCGCCGCTGATCGTGCGTGATCTCGATCCCGGCGCCGTAGTCCGGCGCGCCGGGGAGGATCTCCCGCACGAGGAGGCCGTCGATCTCGACGTCGGAGCCGTTGATGACGACCCCCCTCTCGCGGCTCCGCTCGACAAGGACGTGCCGCAGCGCCACGCGGGCGGGGCGGCCGTCGACGCGGCTCGGCTCGGTGTAGAGGCCCATGCCGTGGCCCGGATCGCCCTCCGTCGGCGCCAGGCCCGTGTCGCGCACGACCGTCGCCTCGATGGTCGCCTCTGCGCCGATCATCGCGATGGCGGCGGTGTGGTTCCGCTCCAGGACGCTGCCCCGGACCGTGAGGGTCCCCGGATCGAACCCCGGGATATGGGTCGCCGTGAGCCCGGTGCCCGGCAGCTCCGCCGCGAGCCAGGCGACGTCGCGGACGACGCTGTCCTCGACGACGCCGTCCGCCCCGGAGAACCTGAACCCGAGCCCCCCGACGCGCTCGATAACGACGGATCGCGCCGTCACGCTCGCGCGGCGCTCGAACGACTCGACCTGCATCGCTATCGCATGGCCGTCGAACGGGTGCCCCGGGTCCCCAGTGGCGAGATCGATATCGCGCAGGACGGTGCCCTCCAGCGTCACGGCGGCGTCCGCCACGACCATGCCCGCGCCCGTGGTGTGCTCCACGAGCGCCCCGCGCACGGTCAGGCTCGTTTCGGACTCCAGGCCTGCGGCGAGGACGCCGACATCGCTGGTGTCGTGGACCCAGACCCGCTCGATCAAGACATCGCGCGCGTTCGCCACACCGAGGCCCATGCCCTGCCCGCGGACAGCGAGGTCGTGGATCTCCGTGGCGCTCGCGCCCCTGTCGACCTGGACGGCGATCGCCGCTGGCGGCCCGACGATCTCGACGCGCGCGGGGCACCGGCCCCAGAGCCGCACGGGCTGCCCTGAGATCAGCAGCTCTTCGACGTAGCTGCCCTCCGCGATCGCGATCAGGGCGCCCTCGGCCGCGTGGTCGATCGCGTCCTGGATCGTCGTCCACGGTTTGGCCTCCGTGCCGTCGCCGTCCGCCCCGGCGTAGGCCGCGTCGACGAACTCGGTCGTCTCATCGATCGGCGCGCCGCCCCACGGGCCCGTCCCGCACGGAGCGACCTCACGCCACGCCGCCTCGCCGGGGACGGCCATCTGACCTGGCGGGCCCGCCTCCGCCGGCAGGACGGGCACGCAGCCCTGCGCTCCATCGGGCGTGAAGCCGCTCCCGCACCGCCCGGGCGGGACCCCCGCCGGCACGCAGTCCGCGCCGGTCTCGAGCGCGCCCGGTGGGCACGGGAACGCGGGCCCTGCGTCCGTCCCTGCGCCGTCGCCCGGGTCAAGGCGCTGCACGCACGCCGCGAGCAGCGCGATCTGCAGGAGAGAAAGGGCGAGCCGGTCTTTTCGCATGGTGCTTCGGTGCCTCGCGGGAACGATACGCGCTCCTCGTCCCCGAGGCGCCTCGGAGATCTGCGTGCGCATGTTGAGCGAAACCTCGCTCACTTGCGCGCGTAGTTGCGCATCGAGGGCCGCATCCTGGGGATGTCGCCCGGCCCTGGGCGGCGCTCCGCCGGTCCCGGGCTGCGGTCGTGAGCTCGGGCTCCGCGGCATGCGCGTTGCTTGAAGGACCGCGAGCTTCGGGGCTGGAGCGGCGCCGGAAGGCACGCTCGCTGTCCGGCTCGACGAACACGGGGTGTCACAGGCGACATGCCGCCTTGGACCTCAAGGACTCTTCGGAGCGCATCCGAGAGGGCGCGCGCGGTCGTTCGCGAATCCTCGCGAGCGACCGCGCGCGTCGATACGTAGTCAACGTCTGTAAGGAGATTGCCATGCTCACCATCCAGAATACCGAGTCGATGTTCGAGACGCAGACGACCGCCGGCGCGACCGACGTCGTCGACACGAAGGCCGGCGTGCAGCGTCTCGAGCTCACCCTCAAGAAGATCGGCGAGAAGAGCAACGAGACGCTTCAGGCCGTCCCGCTGAGCTCCGCCTGTACGAGCGGGTGCTTCTCCTCGGTCAGCTCGATCAGCGTCTCGTCGAACTCGTCCTTCGACAGCCTCGACGAGGGGCAGCTCGAGAGCGTCATCCGCATGCACGACAAGGCGATCGACGTCATGGGCCAGGACGCCCTCGTCTCGGCCGCGATCGCCAAGGGCGTCGAGCTCGGCGCCGACAAGAAGTGAACCCGTAGGCGCACCCTGGGCGGCCCGGACGCGCGTCGTGCGTCCGGGCTCCCGGGGCGCCGCCCGCCCCGCTCGAGGAGCCGCCGCCATGCCGGAGATCTCGCTCATCGATCGCCTCGCGCCGCTCATCGACGAGCGCTGCGGGATCATCCGCCGTGTCCGGCGTTTCATTTTTCCCCCCGGCTTCGAGGGGCAGATGCACGGCTTCACCGCGTTCCTCGGCAGGCCCGCGGCGCTCCACCCGGGCCCGTCGAGCGTGGGCACGAAGCTCGGGTCGCTCACCGGCTCCGGCACGGCCGTCGACGAGACCACGGCCCAGATCCGGGCCGTCTGCGAGGCCCTCGAGCGCTACTGCGGCGTCATGTACCCGACGGAGGGGGTGCTGCGCGCGACGCCGCGCTCGCTCGGCGATCGCGCGCTCGACCCCGCGCGGCTGCCGCGCTGCTCTGCGCGCGAGCGGGCCCGCGCGCCGTCGGCCTTCCACCTGCGCGAGCCCGATCCGGATCGCGACGAGCTCTGGGTGCGCGGCTTCTCGCTCACCCACGAGCGCCCGATCTGGGTGCCGCTCACGGCGACGTACATGGGGTTGCCGCTGCCGATCCGCGAGCACGCGCTCTTCCCGCTCTCGACGGGGTTCGCGGCGGGCGCGAGCTTCCGGCAGGCGATCCTCTCCGGCCTGTGCGAGGTGATCGAGCGCGACAGCCTCGCGCTGTTCTGGCTGCACCAGCTCCGGATGCCGCGCATCGCGCCCGGGAGCGCGCGGAGCCCGCTCGTCGCGGCGCTCCTCCGCAGCGCCGAGGCCGCGGGCACGGAGACGGCGCTGCTCGATCTCACGACCGACGTCGGCGTCCCCGTGATCGGCGCCGTGCAGACGTGCGCGCACAGCGCGCCGCACGCGATCGCGATGGCGGCCTGCCGCCCCGACGGTGAGGCCGCGGCGGCGCGCGTCCTCGAAGAGGTGGGGAGCCTGCGGGTGGCGCTGAGCGAGCCCGCTCCGCCGGTCACCCGGGCGTCGTTCTTCACCGACGCCGATCAGACACCCGAGTCGTTCGGGCGCCTCTACGCGGGACCCGACGGCCCGGCGCGGTTCGCGTTCGCCACCCGCGAGGCGCCGGTCGCGACCGCCTTCCCCCACCCCATCGAGGGCGACGACCCGCTCGCGGCCATCGTCGCGCGGCTCGCCGCGCTCGGCATGGAGGTGGTCGCCGTCGACGTCACGATGCCCGAGGTCCGCGACTTCGGGATCGTCGTCGTGAAGGTGATCGTGCCCGAGCTCCTGCCCATCAGCTTCACCCACCACGCGCGGTACCTCGCGCACCCTCGCCTGTACGACGCGCCGGAGAGGCTCGGGTACGGCGCTCGCAAAGAGGAGTCGATCACCGATGATCCGATCCCGTTCGCCTGAGGAGAGCCCGGCCTCGGAGCGCGCCGCCGGCGCGCCCGCGGTGCACGTCCTCCGTGACGGAGAGCTCGGCGCTCGCTGCGCGGAGCTCCTGACCGGCGCGGGGGCGCGGGTCACGACGTCGGCGCTGGGCACGGGCGCGCCGGAGGCGCTGCCCGACGCGGTGATCGTCCTCGCGACCGATCGCCCCCGGCCCGCGGCGGCGCTCGCGCTCGACGCGGCGGCGTTCGCGGCGCGCGTCGCCTGGACGTCGGGCACGCTGCTCGCGCACGAGCTCCGCATCGGGCCGTCCATCGTCCCCGGTCGCACGCCGTGCTTCGCCTGCTTCTCGCGGCGCGTGCGCTCGGTCGCGCTGGACCTCGAGGCGCACGACGCCATCGAGGCGCTCGGGGCCTCGGGCGACCTTGGCCCCTGGTTCCAGGGCGAGCTCGCGGCCGTCACCGAGCAGGCCGCGGCGCTGCTCGCCGCGGAGGCGCTCGCGCTCTCCAAGGAGCGCGGCGCGCCCGAGCCGCCCCGCGCCGGAGCTGCGCGCATGGGGCGCTTCTGGGAGTGCGACGTCACGTCGGGCGCGCTCCGCGCGCGGCGCTTCGCCCGCGTCGGGCTGTGCGGGCGGTGCGCCGCCGGCGAGCACGCGGCGGGGCGCGGGGCGTCGCTCGCGGGGTACTTCGCCGAGCACCCGCTCGCGATCGCCGGATCGTCCGGCGTGGGAGGTGACCGATGAGCCCGTCCGATGATGCCTACGAGGCCCGCGATCTCAGCCGCTTCGCCGAGCTTTACTGGGAGCTCCGCTGCCCGGAGCGCCCGCGCTTCGTCGAGGATCTCCTCCGCGTGACGCTCCCGGGCGGAGAGCTCCACGTCCTCGGCGGCGAGGCGCAGATCATCCAGGGAGCGTCGCTCCCGTGGGTGATGGAGAACCTCGTGCCGCTGCTCGACGGGACGCGCACCGTCGGCGACGTCGAGGCCGCGTTTCCGGGCGTCGTCGCCTCCGACCTGCGGGACGCGATCCACCTGATGCACATGCACGGCATGCTCGAGGAGGGCGAGGGCGCCGCGGCCGACGAGGCCGAGGAGCCGCGCCGGGCGCAGCGCGCGTTCTTCAGCAGGTATCTCCGCCGGACCGGGCGCAACCGCAGCCGGGGGGAAGCGCAGCGGGCGCTCGAAGGCGCGCGCGTGCGCGCGATGGGGGACGGCGACGCGAAGCTCGCGGGGATGCTCGTGACGATGCTCCGCGAGGCGGGCGTCGCCGACGTCCGCCTCGCCGCGAGCGCCGGGGAGCTCGCGCAGGGCGAGGTCGATCTGGCGGTGGTGATCGGCGACCAGGAGGCGCTCGAGGCGGCGGCGCGCGCGTGCATCGCGGCGCGCGTCCCGATGCTCGCGGCGAACCCCGGCACGTGGACGATCGGGCCGCTCACGATCCCCGGGGCGTCCGCGTGCCCGGCGTGCGTCCGGCTCCAGATCGGCGCCGCCGCGGCGGATCCGGCGCTCGACGACGGCGCTCTTCGCGCGCTCTGGGGGCGCGCGCTCGTGAGCCGGGTCGCGCAGCACGTGATCTTCCACGCGAGCGGCCTGCTCGCGGTGGCCCCGCTGGAGCACGTCGAGGTGTGGCGGCCCGGCGCCGGCGAGACGGCGCTCCACCCCTTCATGACCAGGCTGCCCAGCTGCCCGCTCTGCGGCGGCGACGCGCCGCCGCGGACGGCGACGCTCTCGTCCGGCCACGCGGAGAGCCTCGCGCGGATGTTCCACAACACGACGGTCGTCCAGCCGTGGCACATCGGCCAGCACGCGGGGATGCAGGCGCACATCAGCCCGGAGGTGCGGAAGCTGCAGAGCACGCCGGCCGCGCCGTCGCCGCGGCGGCCTCCGGAGGGCGCCGGCGCGACGAACGCCGCGCAGGTCGCCGCGCCGCTCGGCGGGGCGTTCGGCGCGCCGGTGGGGGCCGCGCTGTCGCGCCGGCGCGACGCGACGGGGACGCTCGACGCGGGCGCGCTCGGCGCGCTGCTCGAGCTGAGCTTCGGCGGGCGCGTCGAGCGCCGCGCCGAGGGCGAGGCGCACGTGCGTCGCACCACCGCGTCGGCCGGGAACCTCGGCTCGGCGGAGGCGTACGTCGCCGCCGCGCGGGTCCCCGGGATCGCGGCCGGCGTCCACCGGTTCGAGCTCGCCGCGCGAGCGCTCACGCCGCTCCGCGCCGGCGTGGCCGCGGGCGCCCTCGCGCGGGCCGTGCTCGCGGGCGGGAGCGCCGAGCACGCCGCGGCCGTGGAGTCCGCGGGCGCCGTGATCGTCGTCGTCGGCTCGGTCGCGCGGGCGTGCTCGAAGTACTACGCGCGCGGGTACACCTACGCGCTGCTCGACGCCGGGTTGATGGCCCACCGCGTGGAGCTCCTCGCCCAGGAGCTCGGCCTCGCGGCGACGACGGTCTGGACGTTCGACGACGAGGTCGTCGCGCGCGTGGTCGGCGTCGATGGCATCGATCTCGCACCGCATCTCCTCATCGCGCTCACGGGCGCAGCCACGGAGGCCCGCGATGTCTCTCGCTGATCACAGGATCTCGTCCACGCTCGCCGCGGCGACCCAGCCCCTGCGGGGGGTCGCCGAGCTCGTCGTCGCGAGCCGCTACCCCGAGGCGCGGCCGTCGCCGGAGCCGGCGCTCCCCGCGCCGTCGCCGCTGCCCGGGGACGCGGAGCGCGCCCTCTCGCTGCCCGCGCCGCGCGCGCTCGAGCCGGTCCAGCGCTCGCTCGCGTCGGTCATCGCCGCGCGGCGGAGCGGAAGGCTTTCGGCGGGAGCCCTCGACGCGGCGACGCTCGGGACGCTGCTCGCGACCGCCGCGGCGCGGCCGGCAGGGCTCGCGGACGCGACGCTCGATCCGCTGCTGTTTCCGGTCGTCTTCGACGTCGACGGTGTCCCGCCCGGCGCGCACCGGTACGACCGCGGCGACCACCGCCTCGCGCCGATCGGCCCGGCGCCGCGCGCGCGGATGGCCGAGACCGCGATCCTGCAGCGCGAGCACGCCATGGGCGCGGCGGTGCTCTTCCTGGTGGTCCCGATCGGGCGGTGGCTCGTGGCGTTCGGCGATCGCGGCTACCGGGGCGCGGCGTTCGCGGCGGGGTGGCTCACCGACCGCCTTTACCTCGTCGCGGAGACGCTCGGCCTCACCTACACGGCGACCGGCGGCTTCGCCCCCGCGGTCGTCGACGAGGTCCTCGGGCTCGACGGCCGCGATCATACGGCGTTCTTCGCGTTCGCCGTCGGAGGGCACCGCCAGCCGACCTCCCGAGAGGCGCCTCGCGGAGGGCAGCCGCGATGAGCCGCGGGCTCCAGATCGCGCCGTGGGGCGCGCTGCGCGTCGCGGGGATGCCGGCCGACGCGCTCGCCGGGCTCCGCCTCCGCGAGAGCCCCGCGGTCGAGCGCGAGCTCGCCGTGGCCGAGCTCGAGCTCGCGGCCGCGCGGGCGGACGCGGCGGCGCGCATGTTCGACGTCGTGCGCGGCTGCGAGGACGAGGCGCTGCGCCGCGCGGCGCTCGAGGTGAAGCGGCGGCTGTTCAACGGGAAGGCCGTGGCGGCCGGCGCGCTCGAGGGCGCGAGGACAGCGCCGCCGGAAGGGGCGCGCGCCGCGCTCGCGCTCGTCGACGCGCGCGCGGCCCGGTGCGCCGCGCTGGAGGAGCGCTACGAGGCGACGTTCACCGCGGAGTGGATCGCCGCGTCGGAGCGCTTCCGGAAGACGCTCGGGAGCTCGCGCCTGCTCGGCGGGATCCTGCTCTCGAGCGCCGACCATTATACCACGGCGCAGAAGCTCGCGGAGATCCCGAGCGGCGCGCCGCTCACCTCGGCGCAGCAGATCCGCGAGGCCACGATCGCGCGTTACGTCTTCCGCGCGACGGCGCGGACGACGCCGTTCGCGGGGTTCGCTGGCGTCGCGCTGCTCGACCTCTCCGCGTTGCCCCCAGGCGTCTGCGACGTGGCGCGCGCGCCGCGCACGCCGCGCACGCCCGAGGAGGCGCGGTGGCGCAGCCTCCCGCAGCTCGCGCTCGCGCACGCCGGGGAGCTCGTCGCGCGCGCGATGTCTTCTCAGCCGTCGGCTCACGCCCACGCACGCGCGCGCCTGCCGCTCCGGATGAACCCGCTCCGGCGCTTCGCGGCGGGCGCCGCGCCGTCGGTCGTGTTCTCGCGCGCCGGGTCGGGCGAGCTGATGTCGCTCGGGTGGACCCCCGCCGTCGCCCGCCTCGTCGAGGGCGCCGAGGGGCGCACGCTCGAGGACGCCGCCCGGGCGCTCGCGTCGGACGACGCCGACGAGCGAGCGTGCCGCGACGTCCTCGAGCAGCTCGTCGAGGCGGGCATGCTCGAGCCGGCGAGCGTCCCGATGGGGCCGACCCCTGCGGCGCTGCGCGCCGCGGCGGACGCCCTAGGCGAGATCGGGTGCGCGGGCGCGCCGGACGAGCTCCGCTCGGTCGCGCGGCGCCTCGAGGACTACGCGACCGCCGGCGTCGAGGCGCGCGCGCGCCTCGCCGCCGAGCTCGGCCGCGGCCCTGGGCGCTCGTCCATGCTCGAGGATGTCATGGTGGATGGCGCCTTCGGCGCGGAGCTCCCTGCCGCACGCGGGGCGCTCGCCGAGGCGCTCGAGCCGGTCGTGCGCCTCGTGCGCGCGAGCGCCTGCGGGGCCGCGCACCGCCGGCTCTGCGCGGCGTTCGTCGAGCGGTTCGGCCGTGACGGCGTGTGCGACGACGTCGGCGGCTTCGTGACCGAGATCCTCGAGGACCCGCGGCGCGTCGCTGTCATCCGCGGCGCGTCCGAGCCGATCCGCTGGATCGACGCGGAGCTCGGCCGCGTCGCCGCCGCGGCGACGGGCGACGTCGTGCGCCTCGATCCAGGCCTCTTCGAGGGGCTCGCCGCCCCGGACGCGCCGTCGTCGATGGCGCTCTTCCTCCAGATCGCGCCTCCCTGCCCGCGCGACGGCGGAGAGCCGCGCGTCGTGCTCAACGGCGCGCAGGCCGGGCGCGCGAAGTACCTGTCGCGCTACCTCGCGGACGCCGAGGGGCGCGCCCCCGAGGCCCTCGAGGCGATCCGCCGCCGCCTGGCGCAGGAGGACGGTCCGCTCCCCGTCGAGCTTTCGCCCACGCTCGGCCTCAACTTCCAGGTGCACCCGCGCCTCACGGAGTGGGCGCTCGAGCTCCCGTGGGAGCCGAGCGCGCCCGGCGACAAGGTCCTGCCGCTCCGCGATCTCTCCCTCCGCTTCGACGCGGCGACGGTCGAGCTCCGGCTCCGATCGCGGCGCCTCGGCCGCGAGATCGAGCCGATCCACCTCGGCTTCCTGCGGGACGCCGCGCTCCCCGATCCGCACTTCCTGCTCCGCGCGCTCTCGCCGCGGCTCCGCGACGACACGGTGGCGGAGCGGGCGGATCTCTACAACGTGCTCGATCGCCTCGATCTGGCCCGTGGCGTCGCGCTGGCCCCGCGGCGCCCGCGCCTCACGGTCGGTCGCGTCGTGGTGGAGCGCGCGCGGTGGGCGATCCCGGTGAGCGCGATCCCGCGCAAGGAGCCGAAGCAGCCGTACGCGTCGTACTTCCGCGCGATCGCGCGCCTGCGGCGCGAGCTCGATCTCCCGAGCCGGGGGTTCGCCCGGTACGTCGGGCGGGAGGTGGCCGGCTACGGCTTCACCGAGACGAACATGTACGTCGACTGGGAGAGCCCGTTCACGCTGATCGGGCTGGCTCGCCTGCTCGGCGGTCCCGGCGACGTGAGGAGCGGGTACCTCGTCTTCACCGAGCTCCTGCCGGAGCCCGAGGCGTCGTGGCTGCGCCTCGACGGGAGGCCGCACGCGGCGGAGCTGCTTGTCGAGATCGACGGCGAGAGGAGCGCGCGATGAGCTGGATCTACCGGAAGCTGTTCCACGATCGGGGCCTCGAGGGCGAGGGGACGGACGCGCTCCTCCTCGGGCTGATCGATCCGCTCGTGTCCGAGCTCGAGCAGCGCGGCGCGATCGATCGGTTCTTCTTCCTCCGGTACGCCGAGGGAGGCGACCACCTGCGGCTGCGCGTGCGCGTGGCGCCCGGGCACGACCCCGTCGACGAGGCGGCGCGCGTGGACGCCGCGGCGGCGTGCTGCACCGCCGTGTCGCGCACGGAGGCCGCCGCGTACGAGCCGGAGCTCGAGAAGCACGGAGGGCCCGCGGGGATGGAGATCGCGGAGCGGCAGTTCTTCGCGTCGAGCAGGTTCGCGCTCGGCTGCATCCGGAAGACGGCGGGGCGACCGCGGGCGCGCGCCCTCGTCGCGGCGTGCGCGCTCGACGCGCTGCTCGCGCGCGCGGGCGTCGCGGGCGACGCGCGGCGGTCGTTCCTCGCGGGGTACGCGCGGCACTGGCGCACGTTCGCCCGCGCGATCTCGGGCATGGAGCTCGTCTGCGCAGCGCCGGACGACGAGTCGGTGGCGCTGGTGCGCGCGCTCGTGCGGGGAGAGGGGCTCGCCGCGCTCGGCGAGCTCGTCGACGGCGAGCGCGCGCTCCTCGCCGCGTTCGACGCCGATCTGCCCGAGCTCGCCGAGGCGTCGCGGCGCGGAGCCCTCGGCGTGCCGCTGGCGACGGTCGTGCTCAACCTCGCCCACACGTTCCATAACCGCCTCGGGCTCACGCTCGCCTTCGAGGTGTGGGTGGCCGACGCGCTCGCCGAGGCAGGCGCCCCGCACGAGCCGCCGCGGGCTCGCCCGCCGGGCGTCTCGCCGGGCGAGGCGTGGCAGCGCCTCGCCCGCGCGGCCGAGCAGCGCCGGCCCGTCACCGCGCTCCTCGACCCCTGCGAAGGCGCCGCGCTCGACGCGCTCCGCGACGCGGCCCGCCGCGACGGCCTCCGGTTCATCGCGCCCGCCGCGCCCGCCGGCGGGATGTCCGCGCCCTTCGCGCTGCTGCGCGCCCTCGCGGACGCCCACCCGGCGGGCGGCGCGCTCCTCGCTGCCCTCGGCCGCATCGAGGCCGCGCACGACGCGCCGGAGTGCCCGCTGCCGCCCGACCCGGCTTCCGTGGCCGAGGCGCTCCGGGTCTTCCTCGCGGAGCACACGCTCGAGCCCACGGTGCTCGTCCTCCGCGACGTCGACGGCGCCGACGCCGACACGCAGCACGCCGTCGCGTTCCTCGCGCGCGCCCTGGAGACGGAGCCGCTCGCCCTCGTCATCGCCGCGAGCGGGCGCCCGAGCCCCGGGTGGGCCGCGATCGTGGCCGAGATCGAGGAGGGGCCGGGGCTCCTCCGCGTCGCGCCCCCGCCCGCGCCCGGAGGCGAAGCGGCCGCCCCCGCGGCGACGCCGGGGCCTGCGACGGTCGCGCGGGGCGAAGCGTTCTGCCGCGCCGGCGCGCTGCACGAGGCCGCCGCGATCCTCGGCGACGCCCTGGCGTCGCCCGGCCTCTCGCCCGCGGCGCGGGCCGACGCGCTCGTGGCGCTCGCGAGGACGATGCTCCGCATGTCGCGCCCCGCCCTCGCGCGGCAGGCGGCGGAGGCGGCGCTCCGCCTCGGCCTCCCGGAGCGCCGCCGCGCGCTCGCGCGGCGCGTCCTCCTCGCCGCGCTCCACAACCTGGGCGAGACCGCCGCGCTCGACGCGCTCCGGGACGAGGTCGCTCCGCAGCGCTTTGCGCCCGGCGTGTCCGCCGCGGAGCGCTGCTGGGCGGAGCTCGACGCCGCGCTCGCGTGCGCCACCGACGAGCGCCGCGCCGAGCACGAGGCGCGGCTCGACGCCCTGCTCGCCGCGCCGCGCTGCGACGCACCGCTGCAGTGCCTCGCCGCCGCGCACGCGTGGCGCGGCGCCGCGCACGCGGCCAGCGGCGAGCACGAGCGCGGCCTCGCGCACCAGCGCCGGGCGCTCGCCTTCGCCGAGGAGCTCGCCGATTTTCGCCGCGCCCTCATGGTGCGCGTGCGCCTCGCGAGCAGCGTCGCGGCCGCGGGCGAGCTCGCCGAAGCGGCGGCGCTCTTCGAGATCGCGGCCTGCCACGCGGCGTGGATCGGCCTCTTCGACCTCGCCTCGCTCGCCGCGCAGAACGCGATCTCGCTCGGTCTCGCGCGCCGCGACGCGGCCCCGGTCCGCGCGTGGCTCGACGGCGCGCGGCCCGCGCGCGCCCGCGTGTGGCGCTCGCCCTACGGCGAGCTCGCCGTGCTCTACGCGCGCGCCGAGTCGTCCCTCGCGCGGGGGGAGGCCGGCGCGGCGGGGGCGCACCTCGATCGGCTGCGCGCGCGTCTCGCCGCGCTCGGGGGCGCCGCCCCGCGGAGCGCGCCCCTGCTCGCGCTCGCCGCGGCGCACCTCGAGGCCGACGTCGCCGCCTCGGCGGGGGACGACGCCGGCAGGGCCGCCGCGCTCGCGCGCGCCGCGGAGCTCACCCCGGGCGTGCCGCCGGAGGAGCGGCGGCTCGTCACGGCCATCGCCCGCGCGCGGCGCGACGCCTGCCGCGGCGACGGCCGCCGCGACAGGCCGGTGGTCCTCGGTTTGCAGAGCACTTGAACGGAGAACGAACTCGAGCCGCGCCCGCCATGGGCGCAGAGCGAAGGAGAAGCATCGTGGAGACTCAGACCAAGCTTCCGCCCATGCCGGGGCTCTCGGGCCCCGAGAAGAAGCGCTTCATGAACGGCACCCACCGCGCGGCCTCGCCCGAGGAGACCTTGGATCGGATCAAGGGCTTCATGCCGGCGATGGGGATCACGCGGATCGCCAACGTCACGGGGCTCGACGCGATCGGGATACCGGTCGTCGTCGTCTGCCGCCCCAACTCGCGCTCTCTCTCGGTCAGCCAGGGAAAGGGGCTGACGCTCGCGGCGGCGAAGGTCTCGGGGCTGATGGAGTCGATCGAGGCCTATCACGGCGAGAACATCGTCCGGCCGCTGCTCCTCGGCTCCTCTCGCGAGCTCCGGCGCTCCCACGCGATAGCCGACGTCTCCGCGCTGCCGCGGACCTCGAGCGTGCCGCTCGACGAGGACACCCCGCTCCTGTGGGCCGAGGGCTACGACCTCATGCGCGGCGCCCCCGTGTGGGTCCCCTACGAGCTCGTGCACGTCAACGCCACCGCGACGGGCCGCGTCAACGCGGGTATCTTCTGCTGCTCGACCAACGGGCTCTCGTCGGGGAACGGGCTCCTCGAGGCGGTGAGCTACGGTATCTGCGAGGTGGTCGAGCGCGACGCCACGGCCGTCTGGGGGGCCCTCACCGACGAGGAGCGGGACGCGAGGCGGCTCGATCTCGACAGCATCGATGATCCCGGCTGCCGCGAGGTGCTCGCGAAATTCTCGGCCGCCGGGATCGCCGTCGGCGCGTGGGAGACCACCTCCGACGTCGGTATCCCCTCGTACGAGTGCCTGATCGCCGAGCGGACGGAGGACGCCGTCCGGGCGCTCCACGGCTCCGGCGGGCAAGGCTGCCATCCGTCGCGCGCCGTGGCGCTGCTGCGCGCCCTCACCGAGGCCGCGCAGACCCGGCTCACGGTCATCTCGGGCGCGCGCGACGACCTCCTCCGGAGCGAGTACGACCGCCACCGGAGCCCCGATCAGGTCCGGCACGTCCGCCGGCTGCTGACGGCGCGCGGAGAGCGCCCGTTCTCCGCGGGGCCGACGTTCGCGGGCGACACGTTCGAGGACGACGTCGCCTGGCAGCTCGAGCGGCTGCGCGCGGTCGGGATCGACAGCGTCGTCGCCTTCGATCTCACGAAGCCGGAGTTCGGCATCCCCGTCGTCAAGATCGTGATTCCCGGGCTCGAAGGGATCCACTCGTTCCCCAACTACATCCCTGGCCGCCGGTTCCGCCGAGCGCTCGAGCGCCGGAGCGCGGCGGGCCTGAAGGAGATCGTATGAGCATCATCGTCTTTGTCGGTCCGACCCTCTCGCTCGAGGCCGCGCGGGCGGAGCTCGACGCCCTCTATCTGCCCCCGGTCTCGCAGGGCGACGTCTACCGGGCATGCGCGAAGCGCCCGAGCGCCATCGCGATCATCGACGGCTACTTCGAGCGGGTCCCGGCGGTCTGGCACAAGGAGATCCTCTTCGCGATGGCGCAGGGCATCCACGTCTTCGGGAGCTCCAGCATGGGGGCGCTGCGCGCCGCCGAGCTCTCCGCCTTCGGCATGGAAGGCGTGGGCGCCATCTTCGAGGGATACCGCGACGGCCTCATCGAGGATGACGACGAGGTGGCCGTCGTCCACGGCCCCGCGGACAGCGGCTTTCGCGCCGGCTCCGAGGCGATGGTCAATATCCGCAGGACGTTCGACGCCGCGGCGGCCGCGGGCGTGATCACCGCGGCCACGCGCGACGCGCTCACGGCGGTCGCAAAGTCTCTTTACTATCCCGACCGCGTCTATCCCGTGATCCTCGACGCCGCGTCCCGCCACGGCGTCCCGCAAAGCGAGCTCGCGTCGCTGCGCGACTTCCTCCCGAAGGGGCGCGTCCACCAGAAGCGCGACGACGCGATCGCGCTGCTCCGGCACCTCCGCGCGCGCGCCGAGGCGGGCTTCTCGCTGAAGACCGTCACGTACAGGTTCGAGGTCACCGAGTTCTGGTGCCGCGCCGAGCAGGCCGCCGGCGAGATGGTCGCCGCGGAGCGCCCGAGCGCCGGCGACCCGTCGCCGTACGAGACGGTCGCCCTCGACGGCATCCTGGACGAGCTCCGGCTCGACGCGGCGGCTTACGGCCGGGCGAAGCGCGGGGCCATGCTCCGGTACCTCGCGCTGCAGGAGGCCGAGCGGCGCGGCCTCACCGTGGACAACGCCGCGCTGGAGCGGACGTCCGACGCCTTCCGCCGCGAGCGGCGGCTCTACGAGCCGGACGACGTGAAGGCGTGGATGGGTCGGTTCAGCGTCGGCTGGGGCGAGCTGACGCGGCTGCTCCGCGACGAGGCGCTCATCGGCTGGGTCGAGAAGGCGACCGACGAGGTGGCGCAAGGCCACGTCCGCGACCACCTCTCGGTCTCCGGCGAGTACGCGGAGCTGCTCTCTCGGGCCCGCGACAAGCAGCAGCGCCTCGCCGAGCTCGGCCTGTCGAACCCCGCCTTCTCCGACGCGGGGATGGCCGAAGGCGACCTGATCCGATGGTATTTCGAGCGATGCCTGGGCGCGCCCGTGCCGCCCGATCCGGCGAGCGCGCTGCGCTCCGCCGGCTTCGCCGACGCGGACGAGTTCAAGCGCGTTGCGCTGCGCGAGGTGTGTTATCGCCGCGCCGCGCACGGCGACCGGGCCGCGAGCGCCTCGGCCCCGGAGCGCCGATGACGCCCGCGATCTCGCTCCGCGGGGCGACGAAGGTCTTCGCGTCGCGCCGGGCCGTCGACGCCGTGTCGTTCGAGGTGCGGCGCGGCGGCGCCACCGCGCTCCTCGGCCGGAACGGCGCTGGGAAGACGACGACGATGCGCCTCGTGACAGGCATCCTCCTCCCCGACGAGGGCGCGGTCGAGGTGCTCGGGGGCAGGAGCGACAGCATCGCGATCCGCGATCGCGTCGGGTACCTCCCGGAGGAGCGAGGCCTGTACAAGCAGATGCCGGTCGCCGAGCACCTGGCCTTCCTCGGCGAGCTCAAGGGCGTCCGCCCGCGCCGCGCGCGCGAGAGCGCCGCGCGGCTCCTCCGGTCGCTCGAGCTCGGGCACGTCGCGCGCGCTCGGATCGAGACGCTGTCGAAGGGCAACCAGCAGAAGGTGCAGCTCTGCGGCGCGCTCGTCCACGACCCGGAGATCCTCGTCCTCGACGAGCCGATGTCGGGCCTCGATCCCGTCAACGCCGTGCTCGTGAAGCGGCTCTTCGGGGAGCTCCGCGCCGCCGGAAAGACCCTCTTGCTCTCGACCCACGTCATGCCGCTCGCCGAGAGCCTGGCCGACCACGTGGTCGTCGTCGATCGGGGGCGCGTCGTCCTTTCGGGGCCCGTCGGCGAGGTGAAGGCGTCCTTCGCCGGCAACACAGCGCGGATCGAGTTCGACGGCGACGGGACCTTCCTCCTCGGCGTCGACGGCGTGGTGAGCGCGCGGATCGAGCCGGGCGTGGCGGAGCTCGTGCTGCGCGACGCCGGCGACGCGCAGCGGGCGCTCTCGGCGGCGCTCTCGCGCCTCCAGGTGCGGCGGTTCGAGGTCTCGTCGCCGTCGCTCGGCGAGATCTTCTCTCGCGTCGTCGGCGAGGGCGCCCCGCCGCCGCTCGCCCACAGGCCGCGCGCGGGCCGGGGCGCGGCGCTGGAGGCGTCGTGAGCCGCATCCTCGTCGTGCTGAAGCGTGAGTACGTCGCCTCGGTGAAGACCGCGTCCTTCGTCCTCACGACGCTCCTCCTGCCGGTCCTCTTCGCGGCGGTGGGCCTGCTCCCTGCGCTCATCGTCGCCGTCGGCGCCGGCGACCGCTCGGTCGTCGTGGTCGACGGGACAGGCCGGCTCCGCGGGGTCGTGGAGGCCGCCTCCGCGGGCCTCGCCGAGCAGGCGTCGGCGCGCTCCTCCGCGAGGTCGCTCGGCGCCGCGATGGGCAGCGCTGTGCTCCCGAGGGCCGCCCGGCTGCGGCTCACCTACGTGGCCCCCGGGGACGCCGCTGCCACGAGCGCGGCCGTCGCGGCGCTGCTCGACGGCGCGAGGGCGGGCGTCGAGACGGGAGGGCGCGGCGTGGACGGTGTGGTGGTGCTCCCGCCCGCGATGCTCGAGGACCCCGGCGCGCGGGGCGCGCTGTACGCGAGGGGCGCCGACCTCGAAGCCGTCGAGCACGCCGCGGCCGTGGTGGCGCGCGGCGTCGCCGTGGCGCGGTGGACGGCGCGCGGCCGCGACGCCGCCGAGATCGAGGGCCTCCTGTCGCCCCCTGCGTTCGATCCGGCGCCTCTCTCCTCGAGCGGCCCCGGGGGCCCCGGCGGCGACCTCGACCTGCTCGTCGCCTTCGGCTTCGGCGGCCTGCTCTTCGTCGCGATCCTCTTGAATGGTCGCGAGATCTTGCGCCGCATCGTGCAGGAGAAGTCGGACAGGATCATGGAGATCCTCCTCTCCTCGGTGACGCCGTTCGAGCTCCTGTCCGGGAGGATCCTCGGCCTCGCCGCCGCCGGCCTCACGCAGATCCTCGTGTGGCTCGGGATGGCGGCTGTCGCGGGCGTCGCGATAGGCGCGCTGGGAGGGCCGCGCCTCATCGACGCCGAGACCCTGCTTCGTCCCATGGTCGCCGTGTACTTCGTCGTGTTCTTTCTGCTGGGATACCTCGTGAACGTGGCTGTCTATGCCGTCGGGGGCGCGGCCGCGAGCTCCGAGAAGGCCGCGCAGCAGCTGATGAGCCCGATCTCGATGGCGCTCTCCGCGCCGCCGTTCTTCCTCGTGATCATCGCCGGTCACCCTGGCTCGACGCTCGCCGTCGTGCTCTCGATGATCCCGATCTACGCCCCGATGGTGATGTTCGTCCGGGTCCTCGTCTCCGACCCGCCGCTCTGGCAGATCCTCGTCGCCATCGGTGGCACCGGCGCGACCGTGCTGCTCTTCGTCTGGGTCGCTGCCAAGATCTTCCGGACAGGCGTCCTCTCCCATGGAGCGACGCCGACCCTCCGCGAGCTCTGGCGCTGGGCCCGCGCCAGGTGACGCCGGCCGACGGCGCGATCGGCCGTCCGGACGCGCGGCGCAGCGCTTTCAAGCCGCCGACAGCGTCTTGCCTGTCTCGAGCAGCGTCTTCAGATCGCTCAGGATATAGCTCCAGCCACCGCCGGCTTCCTTGATCGCGCCCGAGGTGATGGCGGCTGTCTTGGGCGCGTCGCCGACCTCGTGGGTCACGGTCAGCGACGTGATGCCGTAGGGGCTCACCTCGATCTCCCAGGTAAGTCGCCTGAAGCCTTCCTCCTTCATCTCGGGATCCCAGAGGATGCGCCACGTCTGAACGAGCTTTCGCGGGGGATCGGCCTCGATGACCTCTCCATCGATGATCACGTTGGGGCCGCCGTGCTGGGCCATCTCCGCGTTCGCGAACGCCTGGTATTTGCCGCCGGGGCGCAGATCGTACTCCGCGCGGGCGCAGTAACCGTACCTCTCGATCCACTCGGGCTTCGTGATCGCATCCCAGACGGCCTCGGGCGTCGCCTTGATGTGGACTCGGTAAACGTGGACCGGCTTCTCACTCTTCGTCGTCATTGTTCTTCTCCAGTTGTCTCTTCAGATCAACGAGCGCCGAAATGCGCCCCTCGGTGTACTTGTCGATCCAACGATCGTGGATCTGGCGAATGGGGACCGGGTTCAGGTAGTGGAGCTTCTTCCGGCCCGATCGAACCGTGACGACGAGCCCCGCGGCTTCGAGCACCCGAAGGTGCTTCATCACGCCGAACCGCGACATCTCGAGCTCGGACTCGAGCTCCGTGAGCGTGAGGCCGTCACGCGCGAAGAGCCGGTCGAGGAGGGAGCGCCGGGTGGGATCGGCCAGCGCCTTGAAGACGCGATCGTCGTCCGTCACCTCCTTGATATGTTACCAAATGGTCACCTGTCAAGGTCCGGGATGCTCGGCCGGCGCGGGTCCGGGCGCGGGCCGCTGCAGGTGTTCGGATGTAGGATGCGAGGAGCCGCGACAGCTTGACGCTCGCGCTCGACGACCGAAGGCATGGGCGCGAGGGGATGCGGTGACCCGGCTGACGTCGGCTGTGCAGCCAGATCGAGAGCGGTCGGTAAGCGGGGCGAGGGGCGACCTCAGAAGCCTTCGCCGTTTTCGAGGATCGACGGGCAGATCGCGCGGACGCCCGCGCACTCCGCAGGAGGCTGCAAGAGGTCGAGGCTGGAGCCGCACGAGAGCGCCTTGAGGGTGTCGGCCATGGCGATCAGGCAGGTCTTGGCCTCCGCGACCGTGACGGCGCACCCCTCGAAGTCGTACGTGAAGCACCTGGTCGACGTCAGAGGTTCATTTGCAGAGATGAGGCACGCCCGCCAGATGGCCACGCAGTCCTCTATCTCAGAGGAGTTGAGCAGTCCGACGAGATCGCACTGGTCTGCTTTCGCGAGCTTCATCGGCTGTTCGAGATCGTCGCACACCTGACTGGCCTCTTCGGCCGTCAGCTCGCCGAGCTGCCGGTTCTCGTCGAGGGCGATCGCGGTCTCGCCCCCATCGCCACCGCACGCCGCGAGCGCGAGCCCAGCCGCCAGGACCTCGAGAAGCGTCATCCGTCTCATTCGAGCTCTCCTTGACGAGGAAGGTGCGTTCCTGGCCGTTCAGGACCCGCAGGCGCCCCGTCGCCTCGACGATACCCGCGCCCCGCGCTCGTCGATGCGCCGGAGCGCCCACGCGTCCGCGCCTCAGGTCGAGGGCGCCTGGGCGGCGCAGAGGAGCGGCGCGCCGGCGAGGCCGTCCATCGGAGGATCGACGAACGCGCGCACGCGGCGGGGGATCTGCCTGCCGACGACGTCGCCGGCGTGGACCAGCTCCAGGTCCCCGGGGTCGTATCGCTCGAGCAGCGGAACGAGCGCGCCGGCCTCGATGTCCGCCGCGACGTGAACGGGCCGGGGTTCCCGGGTCGCTTCGTGGCTCAGGCACGGCGCCTCCCGCGGCGCGTTGCCGAACCGCGCGGACCGCGCGCTGGCGCATAGGATACTCGGAGCGCGCTCGTCCGCATGCAGCAGCGGATGGTTGAACCGGAGATTGGACGCTCCGCGACGCGGAGCCGCTCGCCTCGAAGCCGCTTTCGGCCAGAGCTGAGACGCGTGTGGCCAGTTGCTGAGCGACTCGCTCGGCCACGTGGATCCGTCCGGGCTCCAGGAGGCGCCGCCTGGCGATGAGGACCGAACGCGGCTGTCGGTCGCGGGGTGCAGCCGCGCGCTCCGAGGATGTTCCCCCGCGGCGAGCAACGCGGCGCTGTGATTACTTGCCTGTCAGAATGACGTTCCTTTGCTGCATGTCTTCGTCGTATTCACCTAAATCGAAGGCGGACGCATAGACAGTGACGTCGGCCTGACCTCCTTTGAAGAACCCGAGGAAGGGGTCGACGGTGGCGCTCCACGGGGTCTCGCCATCGCAGGGGACACCTGTCCCGAAGGAGCCCAGTATCTCGCTGTGCCCACCCACACGCTGCCGGAGCTCCGCGTAGTAGCTCACGAAGACGGGGCGCGAGCACGTCACCGTCCCCGACACGACCGCCACCCCCGTCGCCGGATCGAAGCTGGCCTTCGGATCGATCGTGACCGAGATGTCGAGCGGAGGTGGGGCGAAGTCCATCGTGAAGACGAGATTGCCGCCCGGACCGCTCGCATACGCCCCCACCATGACGTAATAGGTGGTGCCGGCAATGGCGTTGAAGACCACGCGTGACTGCAGGCTGCCCGCATCGTCATTGCACACGAGCTGGGCCAGATTCCCCGGGCTTCCGGTGTACACCGAGACAGTCGTGTCGTATTCGCTCCCGAACGTATTGGCTTCTACGAAAACATCGACGTCCGAGCTCGGCGTGAAGGAGTACCATACCGTCGGCCCGTTTCCGGCGCAATCGGGGTCGCCAAGCGCCGTGGTCGCATCGGCCGTGTTGATGTTGTCGGTGAAAGGGAGCTGTGGAACCACGGTGGCAGATGTGATGTCATCGTTCGCGGGCTGCGCGTGGGCTGCTCGGGTCGGAAAGAGCAGGAGTGTCGCGAACGCCAGCGCCGCATACACGACGCCGAGCCAGGGCCGGCCAGCCGCGCATGCCCCGCTTCCTGCGCGTCGGCTCCGGCGCCGCTTCGCTGAGACGCCAGCCAGACAGGTGACAATGAAATATGTTGGAGACGCCGTGTCTCTCGGCGCCGCCCCGCTTTTGATTTCCATGATACCCCCCCTTGTGTCTGAGCTTTGTGAGATAGCCCTTTATTCATGCTTGTCAAGCATTCGGATAGGAGCCTGCATTGACCGGGACACGCGGGCACGCAATGGCTTCATCGGCGGCGCGGGGCTGTCCCCGGCCGACCTTGTCGCGCCGAGCGCGAGCTTCGACGTCGTGGCGCCCGAGATCGACCGGTGAGCGTGGCGAGCGGCGACCTCAGAAGCCCACGGCATCCTGGAGGAGCCACGGGCACGTCTCGCTGACGGCCGCGCACTCATCAGGAGACTGCAAGAGGTCGAGGTCGGACCCGCACGAGAGCGCCTTACGTCATGGCCTGGGCGCGGAGGGGGCGTAATGGGCGCGGCTCCGGACAGGGAGCTTCGCCGCTAGCTAGGACGATGAGGCCATGAGCCCCGGGCGGTTCCTGGCCGACCTCGTGGCGCTCATCGCGCGCTTCGAGGTCGTGACGCCCGGGGACGATCGGGAAGCGGGGCGCTGGGCGACCTCAGGAGCCCGCGCCGTCGGTCTCCCCGGTGCTGAGGACCTCCGGGCACTTCTCGCTGAGGGCGGCGCAACCTGCCGGGGGCTCTCCGGAGGTGTCGGGCGGCGTTGCACACGTGATCGCCTTGACGGCGTCGGCTTGAGCCTTCACGCAGGCCTTGTACTCCGCCACCGTCGCGGTACAGCCCGCGAAGCCCTCGGTGGAGCACTCGCCGCCGCCCTGCGAGGGCTGCTCCGGGGCGCTCATGCACTCGGCCTTGGTGGCCTCGCAGTCACCACCGAACGCGCCGGCGAATGCGCCGGCGACCTCGCACAGGTCTTCCTTCGTGACGGTGACCGACGCGGCGAGATCCTGGCACAGCGCCTGGGAGTCCGCGGCCGTCAGCTGGCCGAGCTGCTTGCCGTCGAGGTCACCTCCGCTCTGGCCCCCGGTGTCCCCGTTGCCCCCGTCGTCGTCGCCGCCGCAAGCCGCGAGCGCGAGGCCAGCCATCACCAATCCAAGAAGCTTCATCCGTGTCATCGAGCGCTCCCTCATCGAGAATGTTCACCTGAGTGTCCGCGCGGCGCTCGAGGACGGCTCCGCCGAAGGAAGCGAGCGGGCTGCATCGTCGACCGGGCAGGCGCGCGGGCCGAGCCTACTACGACCACGATTCAATCTTTCTTCCTGCTGGGGAGAAAATAGAAAGCGGCCTCGACGCGAGACTTGCCGCGCGCTGTCGAGGCGCTCTCCGGCCGGGTGTCTCGGCGCACGTCAGGGTGCGCGCCGACGTCCCCGCGTGCGTGAGGGTGCGCCCGGGGGCGCCGCCGGCTTCCCGCTGCGGCCGGCGTCCCACTGCGCGACCACGCGCTTCGGCGCCACGCGACGCCAGGCGCCCACGAGCAGCTCTTCCAGGAGCGTCCGATCGACGCGGCGGAGCTCCACCCGGGTCCAGCCCTGGTGTCCCCACGGCGTCACGGAGAAGACGTCGGGCTGCGCCTGCACCAGGCTGTCCTGCTCCTCGAGGGACAGCTTCAGGACCGCGCGCTCCTCCGCTACCCAGTGGGTCGCGAAGATCTTCCCTCGCACGCGGAACGATGGTTTGCCGAAGTGGTCCTGCTCCTCGGCCTCGGGAAGCGACAGCGCGAGCCTCTGGAACTCTTCGGAACGGAAACCAGGAGGAACATGCGTGGAAGGCGTGGGAGACCGGCTCGACATGGTGTTCGCTCTCCTTCGAAGCCTATCCTGGAGAAGGCGACGCCGGCGGTCTTGTGAAGATTTTACCCCGCCGCGGGCTCCTGCCAGCGAGACCGAGCCGCGCGGCGGGGCGGGCGCCGCGCTCAGGAGTGTTCGCCCTCGCTCTCGTCTTCCTCGTCCTCTGACTCGAAGAACGCCGGGCACTTCTCTTCGATCGCGGCGCACGCAGCGGGCTTCTGCGCGAGGTCAGTGAGCGTCGATTCGCACGTCAGCGCCTTGATGGTGCCTACCATGGCGTCCAAGCAGGCCCTGACCTCAGCGACCGTGGCGGTGCAGCCGGTGAACTCGGACGCTCCGCACGAGTCGATCTCGCCCGTCTCCTCGGGCTCCTCCGGAGCGCTGATGCATTCCTGCTTGGTGGTCTCGCAGTCCATTCCGAACAACGAGGCGAGCACCCCCTCGGCCTCGCACGCGTCCTCCTTCGAGACCGTCTCGGCCTGCCCGCGGAGGTCGTCGCACAGGCCGTCGGCCTCCTCGGCCGTCAGCGCGTCGAGCTGTTTGCCTTCGATGTCGCTCCCGCTACCGCCATCACCATCACCCTCATCATCGCCGCAAGCCACGAGCGCGAGACCAGCCATCAGAAACCCGAGAAGCTTCATCCGTGTCATGTCGAGATCTCCTTGAACGAACCAGAACGTTCACCTTGAGCACGCCCGCGCGGCCCTCCGGGCGACGCCACAGCGCCTGGAAGCGCTGGGCGCGGGCGCCTTCCGGGCGACTGCGCTGCTCAGACCGGTCTACGTTCGATGAGAAGATTCCTTTCCTCCGCGAACGGCGCGCGCAGCTTTTCCACGCGAGCGCCGCCCGCGCCGCGAATCGGGGGTCGCACGGGTCCCACGTCCCACCCCGGCGCGCGCGACGCCGAAGCCCCGAAGAGCGCTCGCCCGCTACGGGCTCATGCCGGCGACGTCGATCAGCGCCGCGCGCGTCCGGGTCGGGGTCGTCCCGCTGAACTGCTTCACGTCCCGCGCGAGGTGCGCCTGGTCGTAGTAGCCGAACCGCTGGGCGAGCTCCGCCCAGGTCCCCGTGGCGCCCGTCTTGAGGTGCCGCACCAGCCGGTCGAAGCGCACGAGCCGCGCGAGGAGCTTGGGCGGGACGCCGACGTGCTCGCGGAACAGGCTGATCACGTGCTTCTGGCTGTAGCCGAGCTCGCGCGCGAGGGCGCGCATGTCGACAGCGCCCCCGCGCTCCTCGATCCGGCGGAACGCCCACGAGACCACGCCGACCTCGAGCCGCGCCTCGTCCACGCGCTCGCCGAGCGCCCGCTCGATCAGGTCGAAGCGCGCGTCCCAGGTCGGGAGTTCCTCGAGGCGCTCCGCCAGCCGGGCGTGCTTCCTGGGCAGCAGATCGCGCGCCGAGATCACGCGCCCGGTCAGCTCGTCCATGGGCACGCCGAAGAAGAGCCGCGCCCCGATGGGGGTGAGGTTCACCTGGAGCCCGCGCTGGAACCCGTCGTGTTCGGTGATCGTGAAGGTGGCGTCGAGGCCCGCGACGAAGCCGCCGGGGTGCGAGGAGTGACGGCGATCGCTCCCCGCGTCGAACACGCGCAGCGGCGGTCCGAACTCGATGATCACGACGACCTGCGGCGCCGGCAGCTCGCGCCGCCGCAGCGGCCCGGGCGTCTCCTCGGTGTAGCCGCTGTAGTCGCGGATGTAGGGGCGGAGGCGCGGCGCCGGGGGCCGCGTCGCGATCTCCCAGCGACCCTCACCGGAGTTGCCGCGGGAGATCCGCGCGCGAGGCGCCAGCGCTTGCATCGCGGGGGAAGGGTACTCGCCGATGCGGGCGCGAGCCAGCCGCGCGCGCCGGGCGGGGCGCGTCAGCGGATCGTCTTACAGCACCTCAGCCCGAGGTGGTAGTTCGCGTGCCACGCGTCCTCCATAGGCTCGACGTGCCAGCGCGGGCTGTAGGCGCAGTGATCGGGGTAGGTCTCGCGGCCCTTCGGCCTCGGGGCGTCGTGCTCGCGGGCGACCTCGACGTAGAACCAGGCGCTCCCCTTGAGCTGGCTGTACAGCTTGCCGTCGTCGCGGTCGCGGCGGGTCATGATCTCGGCCACGTTGCCGTGCTGATCGAACACCCCGAACCGCGAGCGGCACGCGGGGAAGGACCCCGCAGGCTCGGTGTCGGTCGCGCAGGTCTGGTAGGCAGAGCGCGCGGTGTCGCCGTCGCACGGCCTGCCGTCGATGTCGCGGTGCGGCGTCTGTGTGTGGCAGGCGGCGAGATCGAGCTCGTCGCCGTAGGCGTACGTCCTCGGCTTGCCGCCCTCTGGATCGCCGCGGCACGCGAGGCTCCACTCGTCCTCGGTGCAGAGGCGCTTGCCCTGCAGGCTGCACACGGTCGCCGCCTGCGTCGGGCTCGCCCAGACCATCGGCAGCTCGCACGGCTTGTTGGGGAACTCGAAGAGGTCGATGCAGAACTCGGCCGACGCCGGCTTCCCGCGCCTGTACACGGGCACCATGTTCTCGTGGCCGCCGCAGCGGGCGCGCTGCTCCTCCGTCTGGAGGACGACGCCCCGGAGGCCCTCCAGGCACTGCTCCTTCGAGCGCGTGTGCCGCGCGAGCTCCTTGTTGCCCTGGTTGAGCCGGGCAGGCGAGCCGCCGCCGAAGTTCTTCTCCAGGAAGAGCTCGGGGTTCTTGAACTTCCGCTCTCGCTCCGAGAACTCCTTCAGCGAGAAGAGCCGCACCAGATCCTCGCGCGCCTCGTAGTGGGTCGCCATCGGATCCCCGACCGCCCCGGGCGCGCCGGCGTCGTCGCCGGCCGCGTCGGGCGCGCCGGGCTCGCCAGAGGCCCGAGGGGCCGGCGCCTCCGGGGCGGAGGCCGCCGGGCCTGAAGGTTGCGCGGAGGCGCTGGCCGGAGGCGGCGCGCCGGCGTCGCGGCCGCGATCGGCGTCGCCGCGGGAGCAGGCGGGCGCGCCGGCGGCGAGCGCCGCCAGCACGAGGTGCAAGGGACGGGAGGGAAGAGGCACGTGGAGCGAGCGGGGCACGTCGAGCTAGAGAGGCACGTGGAGCGAGCGGGGCACGTCGAGCTAGAGAGGCACGTGGAGCGAGCGGGGCACGTCGAGCCAGAGAGGCACGTGGAGCGAGCGGGGCACGTCGAGCGAGATCAGAGGGCCGCCTCGATGATCTCGGAGAGGCTCGCCTCGTCGACGACGCCCGTCAGGTAGGCCGCGACCTTCCCCTGCCGGTCGATCACCACGAGGCTCGGCAGCTTGTCCACCCCGTAGTGGGCCGAGGCCTCCTTCGCGTCGTCGATCAGGATGGGATACGAGAGGCCCTTCTTGAGCGCGTACTGGCTGGCCACCTGGGGCGGGTCGTCCACGTTGACGCCGAGCACCACGAGCCCCTTCTTCTCGTAGCGGCGCGCGATCCGGTCGAGGATCGGCGCCTGGACCGCGCAGGGCCCGCACCACGTCGCCCAGAAGTCCAGGATCACCGCCTGGCCCTTCAGCTCGGCGATCTGCATGCGCGCGCCGGGATCGCCGTTGGCCGCGACCGGCAGCGTCACGTCGGGGGCCTCTGCGCCGACCATGCCCGAGGCCCCCGGCGCAAGGCGCGGCAGGATCACAAGACCAAACAGCGCGCTCAGGGCGATGAGCAACGCGACTGCAGGATAGAGAATCTTGCCGGAATCGGGCTGGGGTTCGGCCATACGGGCCCTGGGCTTCATAGCAAATCTTTGGGCCTACGTCCGAGCGGCTCTGGTACGGTCCGGCGCCTCGACCGGCCGGGCGCTTCGCCGCCTGGCCCGGGGGCGGGGGCGCAGCGCGGCTCGCCGCGCGACGCCGCCGCCGCCGGGAGGGGTCGGGGGCGCAGCGCGGCTCGCCGCGCGATGCCACCGCCGTTCGGGTCACGTCGTCGCCCGCGCGCTGGAGGAACCATGCTCGATCGTCCGAATCTTTCACGAGAGAATCCCGCGGGGCCGCGCGGACGGCGCCCGCCGCCGGGGCCCCTTCCGGCCAAGCGGGCGGCCAAGTGGCCCCCCGATGACAACGATCTGCCCGGCGCCCCGCCGGCGCCCGCGGGCGGCGGCTTCGCGGACGACGGCAACTTCAAGCGCGGGCGGTTCAGCCCCGTGTCGATCGTGGTCGGCCTCCTCGTCGTGCTCGGCGCGGCGGGCGCCATCTGGTTCGGCGTCAAGCAGGACAGCCAGAAGATGACGGTCGACGCCGTCTCCAAGGAGAAGAAAAACATCTTCGTCCTGCCCAAGAAGGACCAGCTGCCCCTGTGGCGCAAGTGGGCCGCCGCGAGCGCCGAGCTGTCGCTCCAGCAGGAGGCCCTCATGCAGCTCGCGTGGGCCGACGACCCAGAGGGCGTCACGCACGCGCAGAACGCGCTCGCGCTCCCGGACCACCGCGTGAAGGGCGTCGCCGCGCAGGTGCTCGCGTACTACGGCTCGCCCAAGGCCGACGGCGCCAAGCACGCGCTGCTCGAGGCGCTCAAGGTCGCGGACGAGAGCGACAGGCCCCAGCTCGTCTGGGCCCTCGTCGAGCTCAAGGAGCCGGCCGCGTTCAAGGACGCGATGGACCAGTACAGGAAGGGGTTCCTCTCGAAGGTCGAGCGGCTCGGCGGCGGCATCGCCTTCGACCCCGAGAAGCTCGCCGGCCTCGTGTCGCTCGAGGAGCTCTCGAAGCTCGCGACCGACGAGAGCTCGTCGGTGCGGCAGCTGGTCGCGACGGTCCTGTCGCGCAACGCCGAGCCCAAATGGACGAGCGCGCTCATCACGCTCGTGAAGGACAAGGACGTCGAGGTCGCGCGCGAGGCCGCGAACGGCCTCGGGAGGATCGGCGACGAGACGGCGCGCGCCCCGCTCCTCGAGGCCCTCGCGAACGCAGACAAGGCCAGCCGCCAGCGCTTCCTCGAGGCGCTGCGCGACGGCATCGGCGGCGAGGGGCTCGTCCTCGCCCTCGACAGCGTGAAGCAGGACCCCGAGGAGACGACCTGGTTCCAGACGAAGCAGATCATGGAGATGCTGCGCGAGCTCGCCGACCCGCGGTCGGCCGACCCGCTCGTGAAGTGGATCGAGGCCAGGAAGCCGCCGCTGCACTGGCAGGGGGAGGCGGGGACGCGGCTCGCCGAGGTCGGCGACATCCGCGCCGCCAAGTTCCTCGGCGAGCGGCTGCTGGCCGACCCGCTCAAGCTCTACAAGCTCGAGAAGTTCTGGGAGGCGGACGAGGGCGGGCACCTGTCGCGCACCGACCTGCCGCGCGTCGTCGGCGCCCGCATGCTCGCCGATCTCGCCACGATCCACGCGGACAAGGCCGCCGAGCTCAAGGCCGCGGCCGAGGCCCCGGTCATCCTGTGGCTCAAGGATCGCCCGCAGCCGCACGCGAACGGCCTGCGCTTCCTCGCCACGGTCCGCTCCGAGAAGATCCTGAAGGACATGCGCGACTGGGCCTTCCCGACGGATCCGCTCCCCAAGGAGGGGCAGCTGCCGCCGTTCCCCACGGCCTTCGAGACCGCGCAGAGCGCGCTCCGGTACATCGGGCGCATGAAGGACGAGCCCTCCTACCCGCGGCTCCTCGAGCAGCTCGGCCGGAAGAAGGACCCGAAGATGGACATCACCCAGGACGGGCTCCAGGGCGCGGGACTCTCGATGCTGGGGATGGCGCTCCGCGCGGTCGCCTACGGCGCGTCGCAGGGGCTCGCCGAGTGGGGTGATCCGCGCGCGGTGGAGAAGCTGACGAAGCTCATCGAGGACGAGCTGTGGCACGAGGAGGCCCGCCAGGCCGCCTGCGAGTCGATCGCCTGGTGCGCCGACGACAAGGCGATGATCGAGGTGGCGAAGAAGGCGAAGGAGTTCGCGAGCAAGAAGGAGCCGCGCAAGCAGCTCATCGGCGCCTGTTACGCGTCGTCGCTCGCGCTCCGGCCGGTGCCCGGCGCGGCCGCCGAGCTCGTCACGCTCCTCACGGCCGACGTCGACCCCGGGGTGCGCATGGCCATCGCGCGCGCCATCGGCATCGGCGGCTTCGACGAGGCGGTGCAGGGGCAGCTGTTCGAGAAGCTCAAGGACGTCGAGGTCCGGAACGCGGCGGCGCTCGCGCTCATCCTCGGCGGCACGAGCGACACCGCGGCGCGGACGGTCGCGATGTACGCCGACTTCGACAAGTCGGCGCTCGACGACCTGAAGGACCACTACTACCGCGCGTTCGGCTACTGGTCGGACGAGGACTTCAAGCGCGGCAACCTCTACCGGTACGTCGCGAACGCCGAGGCGATCACGCGGGTGAAGGTCGCCGACGCGCCGCAGGAGTGGGCGCGGCAGCGGCTCCAGGCCCAGTTCGACAACCTGAAGTACGACAACGGCCCGCACTCGGAGACCCGCGTCGTGCTGCGCTACCGGCTCTTCCAGGAGGCCAAGAGCGGCGACGGCGCGAAGAAGAAGGGCGCGATCGAGACGCTCAAGTTCATGAAGGAGAAGGGCGTGCTCATGGCCCTGCGGCACGAGCAGGGTGAGACGGGCGCGCTCGCGAAGCGCGCGTTCCACGAGCTCATGAACCCGAAGGCCACCGTGGCCGAGGACCTGAGCAAGTTCGCCCCGCCGAAGGCCGGGGGCGCCGACACGCCGTAGCGGCGCGCGGTCCGGCGCGGCCGGCGCGCGCACGAAGCCACGGCGCAGGATCCAGGGGCAGGGAGCCCGGGAGCGCTCGAGGAGGAGGTCATCCTCTCCGGAGCTTCCGGGCTTCCTGTTTTTGTGCTGGCAGCGCGGCCGTTTCCGTCTCCGGCGCGCGTCGGGCTGGCCGGGGTGGTCGGGTGACCGGCGCGTGTCGGGCTGGACAAAACGCCCGTTTCGGAAGAGTGTTCGCGCCGAGGTGCACTGTGCCTACCTGGCGTGATGAGCTCATCGAAGCCGTGAAATCGAAGGCGGAGCGCGAGGCTGAAGAGCTCGCGCGGCACAAGAAGCGGGTCGCCGAGGCGCTCGCGGCTGCGGAGTCGGCCGTGTCGCTGGGGGCCGAGTCGCTGAAGTTCGCGCACGAGAGGCTGCAGGAGAAGGGGCAGCCCATCGCGTTCGCCCAGGAGCAGGACAAGCACCGGCTCGCGCTCGGCGATTTCAGCCTCTCCCTGGAGCTCCTGCGGGAGTCCGCGATCGTCCGGGTGACGTTCGGCGACGGCAAGCCGCGCGAGTTCGACTTCGCGAAGGACCGCCACATCGCGCCCGCCGACGTGGAGGAGTACATCGGCCGTCGCGCGCTCGAGCTGGTCCGCGCGGCGCAGAAGGCGTCGCCGTGGTGAGCGCCGGGCGCGCCGCGGCCCCGCTGTCGCCCCGCGCATGGGGTCTTCGCCGCGGCCTCGCCGCCGGCCTGCTCGCCGCGGTCGCGGCGTGCGCTCCGCCGGCCGCGCCGCCCCGCCAGCCTGACGCGCCGCCGGCCTCGAAGCCTGCCGCGCCGGCGCCCGCCGCGCCGGCCTCGATGGAGGTCGATCCTGCCGCGGAGGCGCGGATCGCGGCGGACGTCGCGTACCTCGCGTCGCCCGAGCTCGCGGGGCGCGGGACCGGCGAGCCCGGCGCCGATCTCGCGGCCGAGTTCATCGCGCGCCGGTTCGCAGAGCTCAAGCTCTCGCCGCTGGGCGGGCCGGGGAGCGACGCGAAGGCGTACAGGCAGGTGTTCGACGCGCGGGTCGGCGCCGACGTGGCGCCTGCGGCGCTCGCGGTGCAGCGCGCGGGCCGGAAGCAGAGCGTCGAGGCCGGCAAGCTGGTCACGGCCGACGGGAGCGCGAGCGGCACGGTGTCGGGGGCCGCGGTGCTCGTCGGCCATGGAGTGACCGCGTCGGCGCTCTCCTGGGACGACTACGCCGGCCGGGATATCGAGGGGAAGATCGCGATCGTGCTCGACGGCGTGCCCACGCTGGACGGCGGCCCGGGTGGAGCGGCGCAGGCCGGCGCGCACGGCGGCGCTGCGCCCGGGGGCCCGCACGGCGGCGCTGCGCCCGCCCATCCGCACGGCGGCGCTGCGCATGCCGGTGCAGCTCCCGCCGGCGCGCACGGCGGCGCTGCGACCGCCGATCCCCATCATCATGCGCCGTCTGCGCGGCCGGCGGACGCGCTCCGCGATTTCGGCAGCGTCCGCTACAAGCTCCGAACCGCCCGCGAGCACAAGGCCGCCGGGGTGATCCTGGTCGCGGCGGGCGACGAGCTCCCGCGGGTGTCGGACGACGCGGCGAGCATGGGCATCCCGGCCGTGGTGATCACGCGCTCCGCGGCCCGCGCGCTCTTCCCCACGGCCGGGCTCGCGCCGCCCGCGAAGCCGGCCGACGCGAAGCCGGCCGTGGCGAAGCCTGCGGCCGTGAAGCCGGCCGCGACCAAGGCCGCCGCGCCGAAGCCGCTCGGCGGCACCACCGTCGAGATCACGACCAAGGTCACCGCGCGGATGGCGCCGGCGTCGAACGTGATCGGCCTGCTCCCGGCGCGGGACGGCTCGCCGCACGCCGGTGAGTACGTCGTCGTCGGCGCGCACTACGATCACCTCGGCTACGGGGGCACGTCGTTCTCGCGCGCGCCCGGCGTGCATGCGGTCCACCCGGGCGCCGACGACAACGCCTCCGGGACCGCGATGCTCCTGGAGGTGGCGCGGCGGTTCGCCTCGCTGCCCGAGCGGCCGGCTCGGAACCTCCTGTTCATCGCGTTCGGCGCCGAGGAGCTCGGCACCATCGGCTCGCGCCACTTCGTCGATCACCCGCCGGCGCCGCTCGCGGGCATGAAGCCGATCGTGGCCATGATCAACGCCGACATGGTCGGCCGGATGCGGGACGACAAGCTCCTCGTCGACGGCCTGGGGACCTCGCCCGACTGGAAGCCGATCGTGGACGACGCCGCCCGCGGGCTCGGCCTCACGCTCCAGTTCGGCGTCGAGGGCTTCGGCGCGAGCGATCACGCGTCGTTCACGGCGTCGCGCGTCCCGATCGCCTTCCTGTTCACGGGCGTCCACGAGGACTACCACCGGCCGAGCGACACGGCGGACAAGATCAACGCCGCGGGCGTCTCGCGGTGCTCGGTGCTCGCGACGCGGATGGCGCTCGCCCTGTCGCGGCGCGACGCGCGCCTCGCCTTCACCGACGCGCCCGCCGACCCGCACCGCAGCATGCGCGGCGGCTTCCGCGCGTCGCTCGGCACGATGCCGGACTACGCGTACCAGGGGCCCGGCGTGAAGCTCACGGGCGTGCGACCCGACGCGCCGGCCTCGCGCGCCGGCATGCAGGCGGGGGACGTGATCGTGCGCATCGGCGCCCACGCCGTCACCAACATCCACGACTTCATGTTCGCGCTCGGCGATCTCGAGCCGGGCCGCGAGGTCGAGATCGAGGTGGATCGCGGCGGGACCCGGGTGCCGCTCAAGGTCATCCCCGCCCCCGGCCGATGAGCCGGCGCTCTCGCCGCGCCGCGCCGCCGGCCGCGCCACCTCGACGGCGCAGGGCTCCACGCGGGCCCTGCGCGGTCAGCCTCGCCTTCCTCTGCGGCCTCACGGCCGCGATCCTCGCCTGCGACAGCCCGCCGCCCGCGGGGACCGGCGCCGTGGCCTCCGGAGGGCCCGAGCGCGCCGGCGCAGCTGCGGATGCCGAGCCGGCGCCGCCCGACGCCGCTGCGGCAAAGCCGTCGGACGCCGCGGCGGAGCTGTCGTACACCCCGGCGGAGCCGCCGTACGCCGCGGCGGAGCTGTCGTACACCCCGGTGGAGCCGCCGTACGCCGGGGCAGCGATGTCGTACGCCGCGGCGGCAGCCCTCGACGGCGGCGCGCTCGACGCCGCGGCGGCAGCCCTCGACGGCGGCGCGCCGGACGCCGCGGCGGCAGCCCTCGACGGCGGCGCTCCGGACGCGGGGCTGCCCGGCAGCTCCGAGGGGTGCCCGGACGACATGGTCCTCGTCGAGGGCGACTACTGCCCCGTGGTCGACCAGATCTGCCTGAAGCACCACAAGGAGTACGAGAAGGACCAGGAGCGACGGGCGACGCCCTACAAAGAGGCCGAGGGCCCGACCAGCGTCAGCGAGCGGTGCCTCGAGTACAGGCGGCCGACCGAGTGCCTCTCGAAGAAGCGCGCGCCGATGCGGTTCTGCGTCGACCGGTACGAGTGGCCCAACAGGAAGGGCGAGCTCCCGGCGCTGCTCGTCTCGTGGCGCCAGGCCGTCAAGGCGTGCGAGGGCGTCGGCAAGCGCCTCTGCACGGAGGACGAGTTCAACTTCGCCTGCGAGGGCGAGGAGATGCTCCCGTACACGTACGGCTTCGCCCGCGACGCGACCAGGTGCAACATCGACCGGCCCTTTCGCCAGCGCGAGGTGACGCTCTACCACTACGAGCGGTGCATGCGGCACCCCAGGTGCAAGGCGGAGCTCGAGCGGCTCGATCAGCGCGTGCCTGCGGGCTCGATGCCGGCGTGTGTGTCGCCGTTCGGCGCCTACGATCTCAACGGCAACATCAACGAGTGGGTCGTCCGGCCGGGCCGCAAGTCGCCGGAGCGGAGCGGGCTGAAGGGCGGCTGGTGGGGCCCCATGCGCGGCCGCTGCCGCCCCACGGTGGGGTTCCACAAGGAAGAGGACTACGGCTACGAGCAGGGCTTTCGTTGCTGCAAGGATGCTGCGGCGCGGTGAGCGCGCGGTGGCGCGTCCTTTTTGAGGGGCGCGCGGCCGCCGACCGGGGGTACGCTCCTGTCCAGCGGGCCCGCGGCGCGGCGCTCGCCGGCGAAGGGTCTGCGGTTCCTCCTCCGGGGGCCGGGGCTCAGATCTCAGCGGCGGGCCGTCACCGGCCCGTCGCTCACGCGGGGAGAGCCCCGCACCTCGAGGAGACCTTGATGAAGCGATCCATGTGGTTCACCAGCGCGCGCTCGGCCGCCTCGGTCGTCCTTGCCCTCGGAAGCCTCGGGCTCCTGACCTCCGCGTGCAGCCGGGGCCGAGACGCCGAGGATCCGTCGGATCCGCAGTACAACGCGTACAACCAGCAGCAGCAGGGGTACCAGCAGCCTGGGCAGTACCAGCAGCCTGGGCAGTACCAGCAGCCTGGGCAGTACCAGCAGCCTGGGCAGTACCAGCAGCCGGGGTATCAGCAGCCCGGGCAGTACCAGCAGCCGGGCACGACCGCTCCGGCGACGACGGGGCAGCCGGGCCCGCTCGCTCTCCCGTGTACGAACGACATGGTCTGCGGCACGCACAAGTGCAACACGGCCGCGGGCAAGTGCGCCTTCCCCTGCGCGGCGAACACCGACTGCGCGGCGGGCTTCTCGTGCATGGGCGCGGGCTCGGCGACGGCGATCTGCGTGCCCGGCGGGCAGTAGGGAGCGCCGGGGTCCGGCCGCACGACGGGTGCGGCGGCGTCGGCAATCCTGACAGCAGCGCCAGCGCGCGCGCCGGCACAGAGATCGGTTCTGGCGCGGGCAGCTGACGGCCCCCCGGTAACCGCGTCCGGTTGTGCGAGAGCAGCTGAGCTTGCGTTGCGAACCGGATCCGGCGGTGCGGAGGCAGCTGAGCAGCCTCCCGGCAACCGGATCCGGTGGTGCGGAGGCAGCTGAGCAGCCTCCCGGCAACCGGATCCGGTGGTGCGGAGGCAGCTGAGCAGCCTCCCGGCAACCGGCGCCGGTCGTGCGAGGGCAGTTGAGCTGGTGGTGATCTGCTTTGGCCGTTCATGGCCAATGATTTCGCGGACTTGCGAGGAGAAAACGACCGCCGCCCCCGGGCGTGGAAGCTCTGCCGCCACTGCGGCGAGGGCGTGAGGACAGGCAAGGGGACGCGAGCAGAAACGCGACTTCCGCGACTTCGATGTACAACCGCTCCGTGCGCGTCGACGAGCGACGCCTGGCCATGGTATGCGATGGCTGAATGGGTCGCGTCATGTTCCGTGCGATGAAGGAAGCTCCCGACCACCTGCCTGAACTGGGTCGATCTTCTCGCACGCTGGGCGTGAGGGTCGCTCCACCGGGTGCCGTTCCAGAGGATCCGCCCGAGTTCGACGTCTACCCCGACGCGAACGGATACGTCGCTCCACGTTGGGGAATGTCCGTCGCTATGGACAATCCCCGCGGACTCCCGAAGCATCGGAGGCCTCGATCGCTGGGAGGAGAGGGACGGGATCCGGTTTTCTCGCTACCCGTGAGCCAGCTCGGCAAGAGCTTGAACGTCCACGAGGACCATGCGCCGCATGCCGTCGTCGAGCCGGCGGGACGCTCTCCGCTGGTGGAGTACGAGGCTGCTCTCGCGGCAACGCGTCCGTTTTGGAGGCCATACGATGTCTGACGCTCTCGCCAAATACCGGGAACTCGAGGCTAGACTCGTGCACATCCGGTGGATCCACCGAGGTCTCGAATCGCAGGAAGAGGACGAGATCCTCGACAAAATGGATGGCGCTTGGTCTCGGTTGTCCGCCCAAGAGCAGTCGGAGGTGAACGCCGCCCCTCCTCGGTCGCTCCTTCAGAGGGAGCGTGCCATCACGCGGACGACGATGGACACTGACGTGTGGCTCTACCGGGAGCTGCCGCCTCGAAGCATGGAGGCCGCCTGATGTATCTGACCGCGCAGCGCGTGTACTCGCCCTCGAAGAAGAAGACCGGCATCAACGCGTTCCTCTATCGTCATGGTGTCGAAATCGTGCCCGGCATGTCCTGGGCTCGTCCCCTCGTCGAACCGGTTGCAGATCAACACGTCGGGACGCGGGGGCCGGAGCACGTTGAGATCGCGCCCGGGGGCAATCGGGTTGTCAGCTTCGTCGATGTGGTCGCCGCAGACGAAACACCGATCGAACAGATCGAGGCTGCGGTTCAGACGGTCGAAGCGCGCTTGTCCCCGGAGCAGCTTCCGCTGTCGACGACCGTCGGTGCGGTCGCGATCCGCTTTGGCGCGCAGTTTGGCCTCGCCGAAGCCCAGCTTCGCGAGGAGTTCAAGCAGATCACCGCGCAGGCGCTCGACCTCCTCAAGAATCCGCGCGAACCGGCATGGAGCACCCGCGAGCCCCTGGAGGTCGATGTCGAGCAGACCGAAGAGGGGCTTCGGTTTACTCTCCGCCCGGAAACCAAGCGCCGGTTGGCCGCGGTTCACGGTGCCGGCTGGCACGCGCCCCGGGTGAGCATTTCGCACGATACGCGTGAAGCGTTCGAAGCCGTCCATGGCGACGTGTTCAAGAACTTTGTTCCCATCCTCGCAGACCTTGATGCCGAGCGCGTGGCGGACATGGGCGGGATGCGCTTCTACAATGCGCATACCCGCGCCCTGCTCATCGAGTGGCCGAAACGATAGTCGCCACACGGCGGGCGACGCGGGGACGGGCCGCGGCGGACTACCCGCACGCGCTGCGGAGAGCCCCCGCGCGATCACTCCTCGCCGGACGCCAGCTCCGCCTGCTCGAGCGCCTTCTTGTAGTACCACAGCCGTCGCAGGCTCGCGTCGCTCACCTGGTCGTCACCGAGGATGTTGATCGCGATCTGCTTCACCCCGGCCCCAGCGGAACGTCCCGCGGGCGAGGTACGGCTCCGGCCTGTTGTGCCCGACCCGGACCGCCTCGTCGAGATCGGCCGCCGCCGCCCGTGCTCCCGACGGATTGCTCCACGTCCGGAGTCGTGCCCAGAGCGCGTGCACGTCCTCGTCTCGCATGCTGCGCATGCGGGGCAGGATCGCCGGGGCGCGGTCGACATACGCGCGCCTCACGATCTGCACCTCGACCTCATTCGTCTCGACGAAGCGCGTGAGCGCGCGCTCGGGCGCGTCGCCGAACGCATCGACGAGGGCACGATCCCGCGCGTCGCGCGCGTCGCTCAGCGCCCGGAGGTAGCGGAGGAAACCGGGGTGCAAGCCGTCATCCTCGATTTGCAGGGCATGGACGAGCGCCCAGGCTGCGGTGTAGTTCGCGCTCCTGCGCCTGCGGGCCTCGCGCGAGGTTGGGTCCTCGACGTCGCGCACGTAGAACGCGGCCGGGTCGAGGGAGAGCAGCGTAGGGACGCTGGGCAGCGCCGCCTTGGGCACGCCGACGACAGAGCGCCCGTCGATCTTCAGCGTGAGCCACTGGCTGCCTGTCGTGATAAGCCGGTCCGAGAGCTGCTCCCCGAGGACGACGCTGCTCTCCTCGATGCGAAGCGTCGAGTAGAACTCCGCCATCCCCTCGTTCAACCAGACCGGCGCCGATGGGAAGTAGTAGGCAAAGAAGCGGTGGCTGAGCTCGTGCTGGAATACCTCGCGCACCGCGTCTCTCAGGCCGCCCGGGAACACGAGGGAAGGCACGTGCTCCATGTCGTTGCCCTTGTGGGAGACGTACCCTCCGGAGCCTCGCGGGCCGATGCGCGCGAAAGCGTCTTCGCCGTCGACGACGACCACATGGGTTAGCCCGTTCGGCTTGGGCTCGTGGGGAAAGGCGACGCGCTCGAAGGCGCGGTAGATTCGCTCGAAGTGGACGATCGTCTCCTTCGCTTCGACCTCGTCGAGATCGGTTCGCAGCAGGAAATGCGGAGACTCGAGCTCGGCCCAGGGCGGTCCCCCCGCGGCGAGGCACGTGAGCGGCCTGGCGCAGCCGAGCGCCATCGCGACCAGGACGACGGCTATGCCAACACGTCGCATCAGAACGAGTTCCTGCGCTTCCGCGCGGCATAGACGATGCGCATCAGCTCTTCCCGGGCTCGAGATTGCCTGTCTCGGCGCACCGTCAGCACCTGCCGCGGGTTGGGCCGCACCACGCAACGACTCCGTCAGAACGGGAACTGCTCGGTGTTGCAGTGCCCGCACTTCTTGGTTTTGAAGCCATTGTTCCTGGCCCATGCGGTCAGGTCGGCGAGGCTGTTCGAACAAACCTTCCGAGCGGTGGTATAGCAGCCATCCTTATCCGCTCTATAGTCATTGCCGCTCCCACCCTGATGCCAACAGCCGCGCCCAGCCGAGTTTTCTCGCTTATCTTGCGCATAGTGAATCGTGAACGACCCCGCCGGACCCTCAGTCATGTCGAATCCATCCATGTTCGCGCGCCTCCAAGCCTGGAAGGCTCGATGCGTCTCTGCGTCGTCTCCCTGAAAGATGCTGACCATCGATCCTCCTACTTGATCCGCCATACTGCATAGTGCAGTACGTACGGGTAATGTTCGTCCGGGTGTGCGATATGGTCGAAGTCGCCTATCTTCTCAACGAGTCGGGAGATGACGTCGTTCATGCCGCCATTGCGTCGCTTGGTCGCGTCAAAGGTGGTCGCGTCAGTGGAACTCACCAGCACGACACCGAAAACGGCACCGGGATCGATGCGTTGCCAAGCCGCAGGAGAGCTCGGTGCCGAAGTCCACGCATCGAGGCACGCTGCGGCTTGCTCAAGACGTTCCATATCGTTCCAGAGGCAACTGAGCTCCTGCGACCTGCCCCACGCGCGCTTGCTCTCCAGCAAGACCATAGCACGCTCTGCCGAGCGGTACGCCAAGAGATCGATGTGCTCGTTCCGGTTTAACGGCCACTCAGTCAGCGTCGTGTAGTCGCGATCGACAAATTCTCGGGCGACGTACAGAGACAAGTTCCGCTCCGGGAGCTGACGATCCATGCCCGGCCAGAGTTCGTTCGTGGCTCCCATGAGCCGGGACAAGCCTGCACGAACCACCTGTCGAATCTGATGTTCCATTGTTCTCCGTTCGAGTTCACTGAGGTCGCTCGGGCACGATCCCCGGCTACCCGCTGCCCGCCCAACGGCCAGGCGATAAGCGGCGGGCGAAGCCCGTCCGCCTTCATCGCCGTGTTAGATGCCTCTCCCGGCGGCAACGGTGGTGGCATAGTCGTGGGCGCTCTTCGATACCGCTTCGTTCGGATGCACGCATACGAGCCCGCGCCAGTCGGCGGGCGGCTGATCGTCGATGAGGATGTTGGGCTTAGGCAGGAAGCCCGTGAAGCAACGGTCGATGCCAAGTTCGCGTGCGGAGCTTTCGGCGTAGTCGGCGCCACCCGTGCTCCAGCAATACAGCACTACTCCCTGTTCATGAAGCTGGCGGACGTGTTCGACGACCGCCGACATCGGGATCCGTTTCGAACCGAAGGAACGGACGAGCGTATCGTCGACGTCGACGTAAGCCACGAGTTGCTTCGCGTTCATGACAACCTTCCGTCTAACCCGCTGACGCAGGCCATGGTCAAGGTACTTCCCTAGAATGGTCAGAACATGCGTGAGTTCGTCGAACTATCAGTCGATTGGTCAACCGAAGCCGCCGGGCCAGATCTGTCTAGATCGAAGCCTTTTGTGGCCTCTTCCACGGAAATTCTCACGGATCGGCTCTGCGCTGCAAGGCCCAAATGCGGTCCAGCGCCATAGCGTAGATCCGTCCAACGACGTTGGCAGTCGCCGCTTTTCCGGGGGGCCGGGGGCGCCTGGAGGGGGCGCGGCGGACGCGCAGCCGGAGGCGTCGCGCCGCGTCGCGCCTGGGTGAAACGGCGCGGCCGCCGCATCGGGAGGTTGCTGGGCACAACCCGGTCCGTTCACAACGTCGGACCAAAGGGGCCGTCGAGAGGGCTGCGGACGGCCAGACTGCCGCGGTTCGACAAGTGGGTGTAGATCATCGTCGTGCTCACGTCGCGGTGGCCGAGGAGCTCCTGGATCGTGCGCATGTCGTAGCCGGCTTCCAGCAGGTGCGTGGCGAAGGAGTGACGCAGGGTGTGACAGCGCGCGCGCCTTGATCGACCGGCGGCGAGGGCGGCCTCTCGCACCGCGCGCTGGAGCACCGTCTCGTGCAGAGGATGCCGCCGGAGCCGACCTGTCTCCCTGTCGCGACAGGGGCGCGTCGCGGGGAAGACCCATTGCCAGGGCGATTCCCGGCCGGCGGTCGGAACCTTGCGGTCCAGGGCGTCGGGGAGAGCCACCCTGCCGGCGCCGGCCGCGACATCGGCGGATCCGAACACGCCAGTGGAGGAGCTCCCCGCAGCGCACCATCGGCCTGGCCCCCATGGGCACGTTTCGCCGCCCGCATGGCCGTGCCACCTTGTCACCACTTCCAACATGTCGGCGCCGGAAGAAGACGCAACACTCGAGCCCACGCTCCCGCCGGAGCGCCCCGGCCCGCTTGCCCCGGGTCCAGCGCAGGGCGGGCCCCCGGCGTCGACGACGATGCTGCCGGCAGACGCCTCGGCGCCGATCCGGCCTCTCCCCCCGGCCGAAGAGGAGGCGCACGCGGTCGGCGCCGAGGCGGAAGGGGGCGCGCCCGCGCGCGGCGCCGCGGCCGGAGCGGCCGGGTTTCCCGTTGCTGCGTGGAGCCGTTACGAGCTCATCCGGCCGCTCGGGCGGGGCGGCATGGGGGAAGTGGTCGAGGCGCGCGACAAGCGCCTGGGCCGAGCGGTCGCGCTCAAGTTCATTCGCGGGGCCGACCCCGACCGCGCCCTGCGCCTCTTGCAGGAAGCCCGCGCCCAGGCGCGCATCGACCACCCGAACGTCTGCAAGGTCTACGAGGTCGGTGAGGTCGCGGGCAAAGCGTACATCGCGATGCAGCTCGTGCGCGGCCGGAGGTTCGACGAGGCGGCGAGCGAGATGTCGCTGCCCGCAAAGGTGCGGGCGATGCGCGCGGTGGCCGAGGCGGTGCACGAGGCGCACAGGCTCGGCATCGTGCACCGCGATCTGAAGCCCTCGAACATGCTGATCGAGCGGGTCGAGGACGGCAGCTTCCACCCGGTGGTCGTCGACTTCGGCCTCGCCTACGAGGCCGGCGGCGAACAGAGCCTCACCGAGACCGGGGCGCTCCTGGGCACGCCCGCGTACATGGCGCCCGAGCAGGCGCGCGGCCAGGTGCACGGCGCCGACCAGCGCTCGGACGTCTACGGCCTCGGCGCCACGCTCTACCAGCTCCTCTGCGGCGCGGCGCCGTTCGAGGGCGCCACCCCCGCCGCCACGCTCTTCAAGGTGCTGCACGAAGAGCCCCGACCCCTGCGCGCGCTCGCGCCCGAGCTGCCCGCCGACCTCGAGACCATCACCCTCAAGTGCCTCCACAAGGAGCCCGAGCAGCGCTACCCCACGGCGAGGGCCCTCGGCGAGGACCTCGGGCGCTTCCTCGACGGCGAGCCGATCTTCGGCCGGCGCCCCCGGCTTTCCTTCCGGCTGAAGCGGCTCGCGCGCAAGCACCGCGCGCTCGTGGCCGTCTCGGCCCTCTCGCTCGCGCTCATCGCGGCGCTCGGCGCCCTCGGCCTGCGCTCGCAGCTCGAGGCGCGGCGCGCCCGGGCCGAGGCGGCCGAGCGGGCGAGGCTCGGCGAGGAGATCGGACAGGAGGTCAAGGAGATCGAGTGGTTCTTGCGCGCCGCCTACGGCCTGCCGCTCCACGACACCGGCCGCGAGCAGGCCCGCGTCCGCGAGCGCATGGCGCGCATCGCGGCCCGCCACGTCGAGACGGGCGGCGCCGGCGCGGGGCTCGCGCGCTACGCGCTCGGGCGCGGGCACCTGGCCCTGCTCGAGTTCGACGAGGCGCGCGAGCAGCTCGAGCGCGCCCGCGCGCTCGGGGTCGACTCGCCCGAGCTCCACTACGCGCTCGGACGCGCGCTCGGCGAGCTGTACCGCCGGGCCCTCGAGGACGCCCGGCGCAGCGGCGGCGTCGCGTGGGTGGCCAGGCGGCGGCGCGCGCTCGAAGAGCAGTACCTCCTGCCCGCGCTCGCCGCGCTCGAGAAGAGCCGCGGGCTCGGGATCGAGTCGCCCCACCACCTCGAGGGGCTCATCGCCCTCTATCGCCGCGACCACGGCGCCGCCGCGCGCGCCGCCGAGCTCGCCGGCCACGAGGCGCCCTGGTCGTACGAGGCCCGCCGGCTCGCCGGCGACGTCGCCCACGCGCAGGCGGTCGATCGCTTCGATCGAGGGGATTACGACGGCGCGCGCGCCGATCTCGATCGGGCGGTCGCGCGGTACGACGAGGCGCTCGAGGTGGGGCGCAGCGACGCGCTGGTGTACGAGGCGCTCGCCGTGGCCTGGCTGAAGCGGGCCGAGGTCGACGAGCGGCAGGGCAGGCCCCGCAAAGAAGCGCTCGAGCGCGCCCTCGATGCCTCGGGCAAGGCGGTGCGGGCGGCGCCGGGGCGCGCTTCGGGCCACACCCGGAGGGCCCAGGTCCTGATGAGCTGGTATCAGCTCATGAAGGACGAAGGCGGCGGCCTCGAGCCCGAGCCCATCCTCGATGAGTGGCTCGCCACCGCCGCGCGCGCCATCGAGCTCGACCCGAGCGACGTGTACGCGCACGACGCCGCGGGGCTGGCCCACTTCACGCGGGGGTTCGAGCAGGCGCGCGCCGGCCTCGACCCGGGCCCTGCCTGGGACGAGGCCCGCGCCCGGCTGACGCGGGCCCTCGAGCTGGAGCCCAACTACCCCTGGGCGCTCAACGATCTCGCGAACGTCCACCGCTGGAAGGGCAACCACCGGCGCGACAAGGGCCAGGACCCGCGCCCCGAGTACGCCGAGGCCGCGCGCTCCTACCGCCAGGCGATCGAGAGCGATCCGAAATACCTCTTCCCCTACTGGAACCTCGGCGACCTCTACAACGACTGGGCCTCGTACGACCTCGCGCACGGGTTCGACCCGCAGGACACGGTGCAGAGGGCGCTCGAGATCGGGCGCCGGGCCCTCGCGCTCGACGCCCAGTTCTACCAGGCGCTCAACCAGGCCGCGGTGGCCGAGCTGACCCTGGCGCAGTACCTCGCCGGGCGCGGCGCGGACCCGCGCCCGCCGATCGAGCGCGCCTTCGCCCACCTCGACCGATCGCGCGCCATCAACCCCGCCGCGGGGCGGACCTCGTCCTACCGCGCCGAGGGCCACCGCCTGGCCGCGCTCCACGCCCTGCGCTCGGGCGGAGACCCGAGCGACGATCTCGAGGCCGGGCGGGCCGCGCTGGCCGAGGCCTACCGGGCAGAGCCGAGCTGCCTCGGCTGCCTGCTCGCGGGCGCGCAGCTCGGCGCGGTCGAGGCGCAATGGGCGCGGCAGCGAGGGCGCTCACCCCTGCCCGCGCTGCGGCGGGCGCGCGACGACGCGCGGCGGGCCATCGAGATCTACCCCCACGCCGAGGGCCACGTCGAGCTCGCGCGCGCCTGCTGGCACCTCGCGCGAGCGTCGTCGCCGGCCGAGGCCCGCGGCGCCGCCGACGAGGGGCTGAAGCACGTCGAGCAGGCGCTGCGCCGCGACCCGCTCCTCGCGCACGCCCACGCCGTGCGCGGCGGGCTCGTGCTCTCGCGGGCGCGCGGGGCGGCCGACGCGAAGGCGCGACGCGAAGAAGCGCGAGAGGCCCAGGCCTCGCTCGGGCGCGCCTTCGAGCTCGACCCGCTGCTACGGCGCGAGTACGCCGAGGCGGCGCGTGAAGCGGAGCGAGGAGCGGAGGGCGCCGCGCCGGGCGCCGCCCGGCCCTAGCCTCGACTTGGGCACAGCTGCCTGACACCGGGCAGCTATGCCCAAGTCGACCAAGTGTACTTCCAGCGGCGCCCGTCGGAGCTGCCCTCGTCACCTTGCCGATGGTACTGCTGACCGAGGAGCGCCAAATGGAACTCACGTTCCCGCTCTGCGTGGGGCTGCTCTGGGCGGTGTTCGGGCTCTCGATCGGGGTGGTCGGGCTCCTGCCCTCGCTGATGCGGCAGGGCGCGGTGGCGGGCGTGGCGACGCTCCTCTACCTCGTGCCGCCGGTCGCGGACCTCATGGCGTTCGGGCGCTTCGGCGAGACCCTGAGCCTTGGTCAGGTCGCCGCTGCGGCGCCGGCGAGGCGGGGGAGCCCGGCGCACCAGTCGAGCACCTCGGCGAACCGGCGCGTGATGAGGACGCCGAAGAGCGGATCGCGCGCGAGCTTGGCCTGGGTGGTCGCCGGGCTCGAGAGGCCGCAGAGGAAACGCGCCGCCTGGCGAGGATGGCCCAGGGCGCCCGCGTGCGCCGCGCGCAGCGCCGTGAACGCGGCGACGTCGAGCCCCACAGGCATCGGCGGCGCGTGCGCCGGCTCCGGCAGCGTCACGGCGACGCCGGCGCGGCAGAAGGTGCAGCGCCCGCACGCGGCGTCGAGGCGTTCGCCGAAGTACGCGGCGAGCGCGGCGGCGTGACAGCGCTCCGAGGTGAGCAGCTCGATCACCTGCCGCACGCGCCCGATCTCGGCGTCCTCGCGCTTCGCGAAGCGCGCGAGGAGCTCGCCGACGAGGGCGCCCGCGTCGTCCATCGAGGCGACGCGCACGAAGCGGTGCCGGATGTCCGACACCTTGAGCTCCGCGAGCCCCTGCCGCTCGAGGTACTCGAGCGCGCGCACCACCCGCTCGCGCGGCTGCTCCAGCGCGGCGGCGGCGGCGGCCGGGTCGACCGTGTACAGGACTCGCCCCTTCTTCGCATGGCCGAAGAGCGCCTCGAGGAACCGCGCCGGCTCGCCCTTCACCGACGCGATGACCTCCTCGAGCCTGCGGTGGAGCCGCACCTCGTAGCCGGCGTAGTACGGCGTGAGCTGCCGGACCGCGCCCATCAGCTCGAGGTAGGTCAGCGCGGTGCGGAGCACGAGCGGCCGGACGTCGTGGCGCGTCCCCAGCGCGTGCAGGCCGAGCTCCACCTGGGGCGCGGCGAGCACGGCGCCGACCACCCCGTGGAGCGCGTCCTCGGTCGGCGTGTCGCCGTAGGCGAAGTTCTCGAGGACCGGCAGATCGTCGCCGCACACGAAGGCCTCGACCACCGAGTGCGCCTGATCCCTGCCGGCGCGGCCGATCTCCTGACTATAACTCTCGAGGCTCTTCGGGAGATTGTAATGGTCGACATAACGCACGTCGGGCTTGTCGATCCCCATCCCGAACGCAATGGTGGCGACCACGATGCCGCGGTCGCTCTGCATCCAGTCGTCCTGCACGCGCGCGCGCTCCGCCGCCTCCATCCCGGCGTGGTACGCGCGCGCCGGCAGCCCCGCAGAAGCGAGCTTTTCGGCCACGTGCTCGGCGGTCTTCTGGAGCGTGACATAGACGATGGTGGAGCCGGGCGGCCGGGATCGCAGGCGCTCGATCAGGACCCGGTCGCGCGCGGTCGCGCTCACCGCCGTCGCGCGGAGCTCGAGGTTCGGTCGGTAGAAGCCGGTGATGACCGTGTGCTCCTCGCGGATGCCGAAGGTGGCGCAGACGTCGCGCACGACCCCGGGCGTCGCGGTGGCCGTCAGCGCGAGCACGCGCGGCACGCCGAGCGCCCGGGCGGTGTCCGCGAGCCTCAGGTAGTCGGGGCGGAAGTTGTGTCCCCACTCGGATATGCAGTGGGCCTCGTCCACCGCGAAGATGGCGATCTTGAGCTCTTTCAGCAGCGCCATGAACCGCTCGCTCACGAACCGCTCGGGGGCGACATAGAGCAGCTTCGTCTTGCCCGAGCGCAGATCCCTGTGCGCCTCCGCCGCGTCGTCGGCTGACAGCGACGAGTCGAGCCGGACCGCGGCGATGCCGCGCGCGCTGAGGAAATCGATCTGATCCTTCATCAGCGCGATCAGCGGAGAGATGACGATCGTGACCCCGTCGAGCAGGAGCGCGGGGAGCTGGTAGCAGAGCGATTTGCCGCCGCCTGTCGGGAAGACCGCGAGCGCGCTGTGGCCCGAGAGCAAGGCATCCATGACCGCGCGCTGGCCTGGGCGGAGCTCGCGGAAGTTGAACCGCGCCTCGAGGACGTCGAGCAGATCGGGGCCGGATGGTGTGGGCTGATTCAAGGGGGCATCCTACACCTCGCTCGCGCCGAGGAACACCCCGCCGTCACCTCAGCAGCCGCGTAGAGCGACAAGCCCGGATCAGTGAGAAGCTCTCCCGCGGAACCGACATCACACGACGCGGCGCTCGTCTCGCCGGCCTGGAGCCCTCGGCACGACGCTCGGCCATGTGAAGGCGAGCTCACCGCCCACCGGCAGCTGGTTCCACAAGGGCGCCAGCTCCTCGAGCCGGACGACGACGCGATCGACTCGCCGGGCATCTTCGCCCGAGAGCGACTCGCGCGGCGCGGGCCGCGAGGCATCCGGGCGCTGCCCCTGGCGGCGCCTCCAGATCAGGTCGCAGACGGCGGCGAGGCGCTCCGACGTGACCATGTCGTGCTGCCTGCCCTCGTCCGCGTTGCGAAGCGATGTCTCCCGGCGCAGCTGCTTCCGCCGCTCGCGCGCCCGTTCGCGCGGGCTCCGGTCGCCCAGCGCGGCCGAGATAAAGGTGCCGCCGCCGCTCGCGGCACGACCGAAGACGCCCGACGTCAAGCCGAGCTCGGCCTCCACGACGTAGTGGACGAGGTCGTGCGGAATGTGGTCGTCGAACCCAGGCGCCGGATCCATCACCTGGGGCTGTTTGCCGGCGACCTCCACGACGACGGCGTACCGCCGCTCGCCGGTGCGTCGAAAGATAACGTCCATGACGAGACATCAGGATAGCACATTCGCGTCTGAAGACAACGTGCGACCTTGTCATGGTGACGTTCAAGGCGGCGATGGGTTTTGTCGCGACGGACGGCGCACTTCGGTATCGATCAGAAGCCTGCCAATCTACCGCGCCTCTGCAAGCGGCCTCGACGCGTCAGCCGAAGCACGGCTAGAACGGCAAACCTGATCGATGTTCGGGAGCGCCGAGCACGTCGTTCAAGCGAGAAATTAGCCGCCAAGGCGCCATGAGAATAACAAGTATCTTGGCGTCTCATTCAGCCAGCCGCGACGGACGGCGTGGTTCTGGGGCTGGAACCCGCACGAGCAGGCCGGTGACGGGACACGCGAGGACCGGCTCGTGGCCGTGAAGATCCTGGTGGCGTGAGATCGCGCCTTCCTGCTGTTCGCTCCGCGGGAAATCGCCCGTATCCTGTCGGCATGCACTGCCCCACGTGCGGCCGCTCGAACGCGGAGGCCCATGTCTTCTGCCCGGGCTGCGGCGCCCGGCTTTCCCGCGCCGCGAGCGCGCCCGTCGCGGATCCCGTCACCGAGCCCCACGCCGCGAGCGCGCCGGCGGAGCGCTCCCTCGAGGAGCGGGTGGGGCGGCTCGAGCGCGAGGTCCAGGCGCTGCTCGAGCGGCGATCCGCGTCGATGCGCGACGAGCTCCGCTGCCCCGCCTGCGGCGCGAGGAAGATCCTCCACGCGCCCAAGGTCCTCGACGCGGACGCCGACGGGCGGAACGAGCTCGCCATCGCGCAGCCGAGCGTCTGGCGCAGCCGGAGGGTCGGCAAGCTCGAGGCGTACATCTGCGCGGGCTGCATGCTGGTCGAGTGGCACGTGAAGGACCTCGAGGGGCTCGACGAGCACGTGGACGTGTCGGCGCTCGATGGTGAGGCGCCGCGGCAGGGACCGTATCGTTGATCGATCGCGTCCGCCGGAGGTGACGTCCGAGGGGGTCAAGGTGTCGCTGGAGGCTGCCGGCGCGGGCGAGGTGCGGCGGGATGCCGCCTCGTTCCACGCCTCGAACGCGGCCGTTCCAGATCGCCGCCTGGCGCCGCTCCGGGTAGCGCAGCATGCTCTGGGCGCGATTCTTGAGCCGTCGCGGGCGGATTTCGACCGCCCGCCTCCGGGCCTGCCGCTCCGGCTGTCCCTTCACCGGTTTCAGCCTGGTGCCCCCATGGGTCTGCTTGGAGATGCCGTCGCCGAGCCCGGCACGACGCAATCACAGGCCCCGTCACTCGGCTTGCTGACGAGCACTGGCTCCTGGCGGAGGCGGACTCCGTCGGCGCGAACGATCGTCTGAACAGAATCATGATGTGGAGGCAGAATGAAGAAGAGAGAGCTTGGTCATCAGCTTGGTCTCGCGGTGTGCGCGGGCGCCGCGCTCGGCCTCTCCACGGGCTGCTCGATTGAAGGCGCGTCCGACGAGACGCTCGATGCATTGGGGTCGCATTCGTCCGCGATCATCGGCGGCGAGCTCGCCGAGGCGAGCCCCTGGGCCGTGCAGGTCTTCGACGTGCGGAGCACGGGCGACTTCTACCAGTGCACAGGCACCCTCGTCGCGGCGCGCTGGGTGCTCACCGCGCAGCACTGCATCGCGGACGAGGGCGAGACGTCGGCCGTGCGCGTCGGCAGCAACACGTACCTCGCGGGCCAGCGCATCGAGGTCGACGCCGTCGAGGTGCCCTCGGCCGTGGCCGACATCGCGCTGCTCCACCTGACCGAGGACGCCGATGGCCCGTTCGTCCAGCTCGCCGAGGCGACGTCGACCTGGATCGACAGGGACGCGACGGCCTACGGCTGGGGGAGCGAGGGCACGCCGCTGGTGATGGCGCCGTCGCTCAAAAAGGCGACCCTCCACATCAATGGCTGGCGCTCCGACGAGGAGCTCCTGGGGACCGGCGTGACGGGCGCGGGCTGGAGCGGCGACTCCGGCGGCCCGTGGTTCGTCGACGGGCGCCAGGTCGCCGTGTTCTCGGCCACGAACGGACAGAACGGCACGAACCTGCACGCGACGGTCACCGGCGTCGACGTGGCGCGCCACCGGGCGTGGATCGACGCCACGATCGCCGCCGGCCCCACCGTCCACCCCAGCAACCAGGTCGTGCTCCACGATCTCTCGAACTTCTCCGGCATCTCGCAGGGCTTCGGGATCGGCCACCACAACCTCCTGAACACGACGATCATCGGCGACAACCGCGCGAGCGCCATCGAGGTCCCCGCCGGGCTCCGGGTCACGGCCTTCATCCACCACAACTTCGGGGGCGAGGTGCGCATCTTCACCTCGGACACGGATCTCGTGGCCGCGGGCTTCAACGACGTGCTCTCGGGCATCGTCGTCTCGAACGCCTCGGACCCGCAGCTGGACGTCGTCACCTTCTACGAGCACGCCAACTTCTCGGGCGAATCGTTCATGTACGGCGTCGGCTCCGCCGTCTTTTTCGGCGGCCCCTGGGCCCCCTGGGACCGGAGGGCCAGCTCCGTCCGCGTCCCCCCCGGCTTCAAGGTGACGCTCTACGACGGGCTCTTCCAATACTCGGCCCAGTCGCGCGTCCTCACGGCAGACGCGAACCTCGCCCCCCAGAGCTTCGACGACCAGACCCGGAGCTTCCTCATCGAGCGCTTGTAGGAGCGAGCGCGCGGAGCGGCCAGCGCTCCTCGCGTCGCGAGGCGAGCGCCGAATCACCCCCACGCCGGCCGCGCGAGGCCAGGACGGCGCGCTCTCGCGAGCCTCGCTCGGTAGGCCCCGTGCGGATCGAGCCCCAAGATGTGCTGGCCTACCCTCGTGGACACGGCGTCTGGCGTGATCCACCGCTGGAGATGGTGGGCGGATGCAATGTCCGGCATGGTCACCCAGGTGCGCCCGCCACGGCGAAATGGATGGACCCGTGCTATCGGGCCTTGCTACTCTGCGTTGCAGGCATGGTGTAACGAATCGTTGCACGGGTGACGCCAACGCATGAATACGCCACTGTCGCCACCTGGAGCGGTGCGGACCGACGGATCATCCGTCCAGATCGGCGCTCTCGTTCCGCTGACTCGGCCCGGCTGGGTCGAGGCAGGCCGGCACTTGCTCGCTGGACTCGAGCTGGCCGTTCGCGAGGTCAATGACGCCGGCGGGATCGTCGGAAGACCACTCGAGCTGGTGGTCCGAGACACCGCGGCCGATCCGCAGAGGGCCGCGGCGGCCGTCGATGAGCTGGCTCGCCTGGGCGTGGCTGCCTTGGCGGGGGAGTATCACAGCGTCGCCGCTCGCGCCGCTGCCGGCAGGGCCGACGCCCTCGGCCTGCCGTTCCTCTGCTCGTCAGCGGTCCTCGACGCGCTCACCGAACAGCCAGCGGAATGGGTCGCGCGCCTCGCCCCGGCGCAGTCCCACGGCTGGCGGATCTACGCGGACTTCCTCCTCCGCGCGGGCCACAGGCGCATCGCCGTAGCAGCCGATTCGAGCGTCTACTGGGCGTCCGGGGCCCGCGTTCTGCGGGACTACCTCGCTCCACGCGGCGGCACCGTCATCGAGCTCGACATGCGCGCGCTCGCCCCCGCGGCCGTGTGCGACGAGCTCGCCGGCAACCGCGCGACAGCCCTCCTTCTTCTGGTCGGCTACCCGGAGCCGGCGGTGTCGATCGTCAGGTCTGTCCGCCGCGACCAGCGCCTCGCCGAGATCATGATCGGTGCTCCGGCCGGGCAACCGGAGTTCGCCGAATGGGCGGCGTTGCTGGGCGGCGACAACGCCGCGATCCCGTTCTTGCGCTACCTGCCCGAGCGCCTCAGCCAACTCGGTGCCCGAGTCGAGACGGCCCTGCGCGAGCGGCTGGCCGAAGCGCCTTCCTTCGTCGCCTTCGAGGGCTACGACACGGTCGCCGTCCTCACCGATGTGCTGCGTTCTCACGGCGCGGACCGGGCGCGCACCGCCGACTCCTGGGCGCGCGTCGCGGTCGAAGGCACCCGCGGGCAGATCCGGTTCTCCCGCGCGCCAGGCATCAGCGTTTGGCAGTGGGCTTGGCCGCCAGTCCAGGTCGTTGATCGAGATCCGGCGGAACCCGATCGCATTCGGATCCTTCACGCCGGCTGAGAGAGCACGCAGGTCCGACTGCCGGAGGCGCCGCCCGGCCCTGACCCGCCCGCGAGGCGGTCTGCTCACCACGTCGAAGGGCCGGGCGGCCCGACGCGCCCTGTGGCGAACGCGCCGATGGTGGACCAGTGGGCCGTGCACGGGGGCAGCGAGGACAGCGAGGCCACATGGTCGTGGAACTCGGAGATGCGGAGGTTCTCCACGTTCAAGCACTTCGCGCCCTCGGGGCTCCAGATCGCTTCGAGGTGCGTCGGGTCGGCGCCCGGAAGGATGCCCAGCTTGTCGCGCACGACGATCGGGGTGCCCGGGCGCGTGAAGCTGGTCGTGCGCTCCGCGCCGCCCGCGGGGCCCGCGAAGTAGGCCGCGCGCTTCGCGTGCAGGCAGGCGCCGAACAGGAAGCGGCCCTCGTCGGCGCTCGCCGTTTCGGTCCGCCAGGGGGCATATCCCCACGAGAGGCACATGTCGATGGCCCCCGTCTCACAGCTCATCGTGGTCGCGCTCGCGTCGCGCGCGACGGTGGCGAAGAGCCCGTCGACCCTGCTCTCCCCCGCGAACGACGCCCGGAGATCGACGCCGGCCACGCTGCAGTGGCGGCGCCACCGGGAGGCGCTCGGATCGGCCCCGGCGGGGACCACCCGGTATTTGACGTTGTACCGTCGGAACCAGGGGCGCGGCTCCGGATCCGGCGGCGGAGGCGGCAGCGGCGCCGGGCCCGGCGGCTCTACCATCAGCTCGTAGCGGAAGAACAGGCCCCCGGGGCCGGCCACCTCGAGCTTGAACGAGGAGAGCGCCGCTCCCCGGACGGGCGGGAACACAACGCCGTCGAGCGCAACCTCGATCTCGAGCTCCATCCCGACGGCGCGCACGCTTCGCAGCACGACCGGCCGAAAGGCCGTCTCGCCGGGCAGCATGCGCGACGCGCTCACGGCGGACGAGTACAGCGCGGTGGGTCTCGTCGCGCTGCGGAACTCGAGCTTGACGCTCCCCCCGGCGTTGACGAACCGCTCGGGGCAAAAGGACGGGACGCCTTGATCGTTGAGAAAGCAGTAGGTGCTATCGCTGGCCGCCATCACGTAGATACCCGGGCCGTTGCTGCCAGGGCGCTTCGTGGGGTCATAAGGCAGCAGCGCCCTGAGATCGGGGAGCTCGTACGTCGTGTCCCCCTCGGCGCCTCCCGTCGCCGCGCCGGGCGGCAGCGCGCCGGCGGGCTCGCCGGCGCCGCCGGCCTCGATCCCGGACGGGGGCGCGTCCGGCGCCGCCTGCGCTGCGTCTTCGGGATCCCCGGGCTCGGGCAGAGCGCAGGCGCCGCACGCGCCCGCTGCCAGGAGCGCCAGCATCGATCGCGCGCGCCACGCCGCCGAGGCGCCTCCGGCGGCCCGCACGCCGCGCCCACGTCGCTCGCCTCGCCAGGTTTCGTTTCTCATCGGTCATCCTCCTCGTCGCGCTCGTCGCGTTCGCCGCCCTCACCACCTCGGGGACCGCGGCCTCTGCTGGACACAGGCCCCCGTGCTCCGACAGCCCCGCAGGGACGCCCCGGGGTGGGAGGCAGGATGCGGCCCTTCAGCCCCGGGCGCCGCCTTCACTCGCAGCTCGGCGGGCGGATGGTCGTGCCGCCGACGGTGACGCTGAAGGGCGGTCGATTCGGGCTGAAGGGCTTCGCTTGGTCGTCGCAGGCCTCGACGCCGAAGAGCGCTCGCGCCGCGCCTGCGCCGAAGGCGTCTTCGCACTGCTGCATCGCCTCGCTCACCGCCCTGGCCTCGGCGCCGATGGCGCTCGTGTCGACGCTGCCGTCGGGGTTGAAGCGAATGTCGGTCACGTGGTTCACGCTCGTCAGGCTGGTCTGCGTCGAGACAGGGGCGCACACGAGGCTGAGCTGGGCCTCGACGCACTTCGCCTGCGCAGCGCTGAACCCGCTGGCGCGCAGGGTGTTCGAGTACGAAGCCGGGTCGGCGCAGACGTTCGACGGGTAGGGGAAGCCGGAGACCGCCCGGCCCGTCAGGCAGATGTTCACGGCCGGGCGCGCGCCGCTCGGCGGATCGGCCTCGCAAGGCGGCGGCGTCGGCGGGTTCGGCGCCGTGTCGGCGAGGCAGGTGTTGACGTCGACGGGGAAGCTCGAGAAGGCGCCGTCGAGCGGCAGGTGCGACTGGACGTTCGGCTGCGTCAAGGGCGCGCCCGTGCCGGAGCCGGTGCCCATGCGGAAGCGGTTCGCCTCGGGCCAGTCGCCCGTCGTCGTCTCGGCCAGCGTCCCGCGGGTGTTGACGATGGGCACGTCGAAGCCGAAGGGCCCGAAGCGCAGGTGCAGCTTGATGGCCGCCGAGTACGTCGCGTTCACGAAGCCGCGGGGGGTCACCGAGAGCACCGTGACGGGCTGCTGGTTCTCGAGCGCGACCGCATCGCGCAGCACCTGCTCCTGGCCGCCGTTGACCCCGAGCCCGCCGGAGACGTCGAGCCACATGGCGAAGACGCCGATGTCGAACCCGGCGCCCGCCGTCAATACCGACTCCATGCCGACGCTGTGCCGCACCGTGAAGGTGTGATCGTCGTCCTGGATCATGCGCGCGAGCATCGGGTTCGTCACCGGCATCAGGCCCATGTCGCCCGCGCCCGAGGGCGACAGCAAGAACCAGCGCAGGCCCGACGCCGGCGCGACCGGCGTCGGCGTGGCGGCCGTGCCCGAGCCGAGCATCATCGGCATGTCGCCCCACGACACCGGGAAGGGCACGACGATCGAGCCGATGGGGCCCATCGGCCGCGGCGTCAGGCCGAAGGGCAGCGTGCCCGAGGTGTGGCCGAGCAGCCGTTCGTTGGGCGTGCTCAGCGCGCCGATGTCGGCGCGCGCTTTGAGCTCGAGGTTCACGTGCACGACGCCGATATCGAACAGCGGGAACCTGACGGGGTCGGGCCGCACGACCGCCCGGCGCGAGACCACCGCGTCGGCGTGCGTCACGGTCTGAAAGCGCCGGCGGAAGGCGCCCGTCGTCGGATCGAGCGACGCGTCGTTCACCACCTCGCCGTCCGCGCTGACGAAGGCGAGCGGCGCGCGCATCTCGCCGAAGCCAGGCAGACCCATGTTGCCGATCGGCGTCAGCTTGCCCCCCGCGAGGATGGGCACGACGAACGCCTGCGCGCCGTCGTTGACGCCCGAGCCGGTGAAGCGCTCGGGCCCGTCGAGCACCACCGTCGGCTCCATGACGAGCAGGTCCACCGTGCGGCCGAAGAGGTTGAGCTCGGCGAGCGCCCTCCGGCCCATCGACCGCTTGCGGCGCGCGCTCTGCTGGCGTTGCACCTCGCGGGCCGCGCAGTACAGGCGCGCGCCTCGCAGGCGCGCCTCGCCGAACAGGCGCGGGTCGGGGTAATTGAACGTGCCTGTCTTCTCGATCGAGCGCTTCAGCCAGCGGGCGCGCGCGGCGGCGAAGCCGTCGAAGTCCTGCGTCACGCTGGCCGAGAGTCCCCCGGGGAACATCGCCTCGAAATCGGCCAGCACCGCGCTGGCGTCGGCCTCGTCGAGCGCCGCGGCGACCTTCGCGTCCGCGCTCGCGAGCGCCTCGTCGAGGTGCGTCCTGAGCGCCGGAGGCGCCGAGAAGGGGTCGGTCGTGGCCGCGTTGCGCCAGCCCGCGCGGTCGCTCGTCGGCCCGGCCGCGAGGTTCGCTCCGTTCGAGAAGCTCGCCAGGCGGATGGCGCTCCCGCTCGTGTCGCTGATCGGCGTGCTCGCCGGCACCGCGCTCATGCCGGCCGCGGGCAAGGTCGCGCTCGCGGTGGCGGGGCCGGCGACCGGCGAGCTCACGCTGACGATCGGCTGCTCGCCGGTGTCGTCCGGCGCTTCCGGCGCGGGCTCCGCGTCGGCGAGGCACCCGGCCGCGAGCGCGCCGAGCGCACCCAGGACGACAGGAGACAGGACCGAGCTGCGGCGGGCGCGCGTGTGGACATGATTCGACATGATTTCCTCCTGAGCTGGTTCGCGACGCCTGCGCGCGGCGCGCGGCGCGGCGTCGTCGACGGATGGCCTCGCGCCCCCGGCGCAGGGGGCGCGGCGTGGTGGCGTCGACCCGGCCACCGCGGAAGTCGGTGCCGCCGCGCGCGGCATGCTCCGCGGACGCGACGGCCTTTCGCGACGGCCTTTCGCGAAGGTGTTTAGCGAGGCGCGTGCCAGCCGCTCTGCCTCCGGCCCGGATCCAGCGCAGGCCCGCGGGCGCCGCCGCGGGACGCTGCGCCTCGTGTCGCCCCTCGGAGCCCCCGCCCCGGGCACCGGCTCGGGCACCGCTGTGGACACCCCTATGGGCACACCCGTCGGCGCCAGGCACCTATACTGACCGTAGAATGACGGACGACGGGTCGACCCTGCAGCCGAGCGGGCATCGCGCCTCGAGCAGCGGCGGGCCCGCCGCCGCGCCGGGCCTCGTCCGCGTCTTCGGCGCCGGGGTGACCCTGGCCAGCGCGCTGCCCTTCGAGGGCGAGGCGCTCGAGCTGGGTCGCGGCTCGGCGGCGCTCGGCGAGGCGAAGGACCCGCGTATGTCGCGGCGCCATGCCCGCTTCCGCTTCGATGGGCGGCGCTTCTGGGTCGAAGATCTCGGCAGCCAGAACGGCACCGTCGTCGACGGGGAGCCGCTGCCGGCGGGGGCGCCGCGCGAGGCGACGTGCGTCGTGCGCCTCGGCGACTCGCTCTTCGTGCCATTGATCGACGTCGGCCCCCTGGCGCGCCAGGGCGTCGTGGCGCGCCAGGGGTTCGTGCGAGGCCCGGCGATGCAGCGGCGGCTCGCCGAGGCGGCGCGCGCCGCCGAGCTCGGGCTCTCTCTGCACATTCGCGGCGAGAGCGGCACCGGCAAAGAGGGGGTCGCCCGTGCCTTTCACGAGCAAGGCCCGCGCGCCGCCGGGCCCTTCGTGCCGGTCAACTGCGCCTCCATCCCGCAGGGCATCGCCGAGCGCCTGCTCTTCGGCGTGCAGCGCGGCACCTACTCGAGCGCCAACGCCGACGCGCAGGGGTATCTCCAGGCGGCCGAGGGGGGCACCCTCTTTCTCGACGAGATCGGCGAGCTCGACCTCGAGGTGCAGGCCAAGCTCTTGCGCGCGCTCGAGACGCGCGAGGTGCTCGCGCTCGGCGCGTCCAGGCCGAAGAAGGTCGATTTTGCCTTCTGCTCGGCCAGCCACCGCGATCTGCGCGCGCAGGTCGCGAACGGGCGGCTGCGCGAAGACCTCTACTTTCGCCTGGGGCGCCCCGCCGTCGAGCTGCCGCCCCTGCGGCGGCGCCTCGAAGAGATGGCCCTCTTGATCGAGCGGCAAGTGCGGCAGCTCGCGCCCGAGCTGGGGCTCCACGTCTCGCTTGTCGAGGCGTGCCTGCTGCGGCCCTGGCCGGGCAACGTGCGCGAGCTCCTGGTCGAGGCGCGCGCCGCCGCCCAGAGCGCGCTCATGCAGGGGGCCTCGCGCGTCGAGGCCGCGCACCTCAGCCCGAGCGCCGGCGCCCTCTTCGAGCCCGACCCGCCCTCCGGCGCCCCGCCCGCCGAAGGCCGAGACAGCGCGCCTGCCGCGCCCCGGGCGCGCCGCGCGCTGCCCTCGCGCGCCCTGCCCTCGCGCGCCCCCCCGCTCGACGCCGGCGAGCGCGCCCGCATCGAGGCGGCGCTGCGCGAGCAAGGCGGCAACGTGCGGGCCGCGGCGCGGGCGCTCGGCATGCACCGGACGCAGCTTCGCCGGCTCATCGAGCGGCACGGCCTCGGGGCGTCGACGGGCGCCGGCGAGCCCGACGACGCGCCGGGCTCTGTCGACGAGAGCCCGACCTAGCCCTGGCCAGACGACATCCCGGGCGTCTTCAACGAGGGCGGGGCGCCTCGTGCCCTCGTGGATGGGCTCGCTGCCTTCTTCAGGGTCTGATCGCGAGCAGCGTCGGCGTTTGACCGGGTGCCGCGGCGGCCATCGCGTCGATCAGCGCGCGCGGCTCGCCAGGCCCGACGGCGCCCGTCTTGCGGACGGCGTCGACCCTGCTGAGCCCCCACAGGAGCGCGGCCGCCGCCGGCGTGGGCAGGCGGCTCACCGTCACCATCGGCTCCGGCGTGATGGTGTTTCCGAGGTGACGCACCACGCGGAGCCCTTCCTCCATGGCGCGCGCGAGGCTCATCGCCTCTGCCCACGACACGCCTGCTTGCCGCGCGTGGGCCGTGACGATGGCGACCATCGCCGGCACGGCGAGCGCCGCGTGCGTGCGCAGCCAGCTCTCCATGTCGGAGTGCACGACGGCGGGAATGCCGGCGTCCGTGAAGACCTTCGCCCAGGCCGCGTCGGTCACCGTGGTGACCATCCCTCGGGTGACGACCTTCGACGTCAGCTTGCCGTCCTCGAGGGTCGCCAGGATCGCAGGGAAGCCGAAGGCGAAGCGCGCCGGACCCACCGCCTCTCGGAGGCGGCCCAGCGGCTCGAAGGTGTTGAACATGAACATCACGGACTTCGCCGCGCTCCCGGCCAGCGCAGGGAGCACGGCGTCCACCTGGAACGCGAGCACCGTCACGAGCACCAGATCCCACGGCGCCGTCGCGTCGAGCGCGGCGCTCACGCGCACCGCCGCGCGCTCGCCCGCGGCGCTCACGATCGCCTCGTCCCGCCGCAGCTGCTCCAGCCGCTCTCCACGGGCGATCACCGTCACCTCGTGCCCCGCGCGCGCGAGCTGAAAGGCAAAGGTGCTTCCAATCCTACCGGCGCCGACAATGGCAATCTTCATGCGTTACACCGTAGCTCCTGTGGGAAGATCTCATGGATAACGGGCCGATTCAGAAGTACCGGCCCAGGCTCTCCTTGGTGAACTCCGTCAGCTCCGAGGTCCTGCCGGTCTTGATCTTCTCCACCCAGGCCGGGTCGTTGAGCAAGGGGCGCCCGACGGCGACGAGATCGAAATCGCCGCGCTCGAAGCGGCGCACGAGCTCGCCGAGCCCCTGGGGCGCGGAGGGCTCGCCCGCGAAGTTCCCGAAGAGGTCGCCGGACAGGCCGACCGACCCCACGGTGATCGTGGGTTTGCCGGTGATCTTCTTCGCCCATCCCGCGGCGTTCAGATCGGAACCGGCGAACTCGGGCTCCCAGTAGCGTCGCTGGGAGAGGTGGAGCACATCGGCGCCCGCCTCTGCCAGCGGCAATAACCACTGCTCCATTTCCTTCGGCGTCTTCGCGATCTTGTGATCGTACGCGCCCATCTTCCACTGCGAGAGGCGGAGGATCACAACCATCTCCGGCCCGACGGCCTCTCGAACGGCCTCGAGGACCTCCACGGCGAAGCGATTCCTCTCGCCGATGGTCTTTCCTCCATACTCGTCGGTGCGCTGGTTCGTCACCTCGTAGAAGAACTGATCGATGAGGTACCCGTGGGCGCCATGGATCTCGATGGCATCGAAGCCGAGGCGCTTCGCGTCGGCCGCCGCCTTGCCGAAGGCCCGCACGGTGGCGTGCACGTCGTCGCGCGACATGGTCGCCGGGCCTTCCAGGGCCGCGGGCTCCTCGTGGCCGTTCGGATCCTGCTTGGCGAGCCCGACGTGCCATAGCTGGGGCGCCATCTTCCCTCCCGCCCTGTGCACGCTGTCGATGACCTTTCGCCAGCCGTCCAGCGCCCGCTCGCCATAGAAGTGGGGTACGTCGCGGAGGTGAAGCTTGCCCGGCCGCTCGACGACCGTTCCTTCCGACAGGATCAGCCCGACGTCTCCGGCAGCGCGTCGGGTGTAGTAATCGACGTTCGGCTCGCCCGGCGCGTTGCCCGGCGATCGCTGGCGCGTCATGGGCGCCATGACGAACCGATTCTCGAGCTTCAGCCCCTTCAGCTCGAATGGCTTGAAGAGCGCGCTGACGTCGTCGTTCTTGTTCGATTGCGGATCCGCCATCGCTCCGTCCCTTCTTCCGTTCTCTGCGGGCCGTTGTCGTCACCGCGCCGCGGCCGGCAGCGCCCTGGCGCTCCGGCAACGCCCGCGCCTGCAATCTCGACACCGCGCGGCGCCCTCGTCATCGACGGCGCGCTCTTCGGTGTTAAACCAACTGGATGGTTTAAACCTAGGGAGCGGCCTTGGCCGTGTCAACTGGGCGAGGCGGCGGTGCGCTCTCCTTGCCGCGCGCCACGGCGTGTGCTCCATGAAGGATCCACCCATGCGCTACGATTCGGCGGCGACCAAGAAGAGGCTCCTCGACGCTGCGCTCGACGAGTTCGCCGAGCGAGGGCTGGCTGGGGCGCGCGTGGACCGCATCGCGGAGCGGGCCTCGGCGAACAAGCAGGCCATCTACGCCTATTTCGGCTCCAAGGAGGGTCTGTTCCGCAGCGTGCTCGAGGAGCGGTGCCAGATCGCGTTCGACGCCGTGCCCTTCGACCCGTCGGACCTGCCGGCCTTCGTCGCAGGCGTCTTCGATCACCTGGTCGAGAATCCGAAGAGCGTGCGGATGATGATGTGGAGGCAGCTCGAGCTCCCCGACGAGGCGCAGCACGACGTCGCGACCGCCAAGGTGCAGGAGCTCGCCGCGGCCTACGACCTCGGGGCGACACCGAAGCCGTGCGCCGAGGACCTGTTCGTCATCCTCCTCGGGCTGTCGATGTCCTGGTTCAGCTTCGCGCCAAACCAGCCGGCCGCGAAGGGATCGGCGGCGGAGCAGCGGCTGCACGCCTTCAGGCGCTCGCTGGTCACGGCGGCCGACGCGGTCGTGAAGGCGATGGCGACGAAGAAGCGGTAGCTGGTCCGTGCCAGGCCTGGGCGTCATTTGCCGCCGAGGATGCCGCCGGCGCGCTGCCAAAGCAGGCGGGCGCTCGGCAGTCCATGACGGCTGCCCGCGAGCATCGCGGCGCTCAGGGGAACCACGCGGCGACCTGCACCACCTCGCGCGCCGCACCGGCCAGGCCGTCGTCGCCCGCGAGGGCCGCGATGAGCGGCGCGAGCTTCACGAGGGTCACGCCGTCGCCTGCGAGCGCGGCACCGCGGTATTCGTCGGCGACCGCGTCGAGCAGGATGCCGAGCGCCGCGGCGGCGCCCTCGGGCGGGAAATGGCGGGCCAGCGGGACCAGGTCGAGCAGGCGGCTCGGCTCGTCGGCGCCGAAGCGCAGGGCCAGTGGGAGGGCCTGACGCGTGAACTCGGGGGCGTGCGCGGGATCGTGGCGCGCCAGGATGCCGAGGGCGGTCAGGCGGCCACCGTCGCTGAGCAGCGCGACCTCGGCGAGGAGCGCGTCGCTGTGGCCCGTCGCCGCGAACCAGGGGCAGACGTCGAAGAGCATCCAGCCGCGCTCGCGCGGCTCGGCCTGCTGGATGGCCTCGTCGATCCGCGCCAGCAGCCGCGCCGGCTCCGCGGCGAACGGGAGGCTGCGGGCCAGCGCCCGCACGCGCGCCGCTTCCGGCAGCGTCTCGAGCAGGTCCTCGGCGGGATCGCCCAGCGCCCGGAGGCGCGGGATCAGGCTCTCGAGGAGCTCGGCGGCGCGCTCGCCGAATTGGGGTGCGAGCGCTGCGGCGCGGCGGGCCTCCGGGGCGTCGAGGAACGGCACGAGCTCCGCGAGAGTCCGTTGCATCAGCAGGTCGTACGGGTTGACGTGCTGCTCCACCGCGGCGAAGGCGGCGCGTACGCGCTCGGGATCGCCGGGGCCGCGCGCGAGCGCGGCGAGCGCTCGCGCCCGCGCGGGCCCGGGCAGCGCCTCCGCCTCGGGCCAGAGCGCCTCGGCGACCGCGCGCGGGTAGCGGTCGGCGAACAGGTCGAGATCGCCAGGATCTCCGCCGCTGTCACGGAGGACGGCGAGCGCCTCGCGCACGACGGCGATCCCTTCCTCTGGTGGCAACCACTTCGCCACGAAGAGCAGCTGGTGCGCTCGATCCTCCGCCTTCTCCGTCGTCCGGTACGTGGCGAGCGCTTCCCGCGCGAACGCGTATCCCGTCTCGCCTCCGACGATTTCGGCGAGGCTCAGGAGGCCATCCCCGCGGAACTCGGCCGCCGGGGTGCGCCGTGCGGCGTCCGCGGCCCACGCGAGTACCTCGGCGCGCGCCGGGCCGGCCGTCATCGCCGCGCCGAGCGCGGTGAGCGCCCTGGCCTGATCTCGCTCGTCCGCGATCGGCGTTTCCCGGATCATGGGCTCGACGCCCACAGGAGCTTCGTGGTCCTCGCGGTCGGCGTATGAGTTCATGCTCGCCTCGACCAGAGCCGCGCGCACCGCGAGGGCCGTTGCCTCGTGACCCATTGGAAGCGGCTCGACGGCGCGGCGGCGCACGCGCTCGAGGTCGGCGACGAAGCCGAGGCAGCCCTCGGGCCGAGCCATCCAGCGGGCGAGGTGCTCCTCGGTGACCAGCGCGGCGAAAGCCTGGAGCGGCGCGGCGGCCTGCTCGAGGTGGGCGCGCGCGTAGGCGCACGGATAGCCGTCCGGCGGGAGCGACAGCAGGCGGCGGATCGACGCGTCCCGCGCGCCGCGGTCGAGGCGCTCCTCCACCTCACGGCGGGCCGCGTTCGAGCGGAACGCGTACGTGCCCTCGAAGGCTGCGACGAGCGGCTCGATCCCGGCGAGGGCGCCGTCGATCGGGGCTCCGAGGGCGGCGGTGATCTCGTCTTCACGAAGCCGGCCGTAGGCGACGGAGAGCAGGCCGAGGAGCTTGGCTGATGCGGCGCCCGCGGTCGCGAGGAGCTCCGCGGGATCGCCCGGCGCAGGCCAGGGCCGCGCCGGCAGTGGATGGATCCGCGTGCGCGCCGGATCGAAGCCGAGGCGCTGGATCCACGCGCGGGCCGCGGCGTCGTCGCCCTCGACGGTGGCGAGCACCTTGACGCGGGGACCCACGGCGGAGAACAGCGCTGGCCAGGCGACGAGCGGTTCCGCTTCCTCGACGTCGGTGATCGCGAGCAGCAGCGAGGGCTCGCCCTCGGTCGGCCCCACGCGCAGATGCTCTTCCGAGATCCGCGTGCGCAATAGCCGAGGTGGGCCGCCCACATAATCGGCGCGCAGTCGCGAGGTGAGCAGCGCGACCAGGTCGCGCTCGAGCCTGAGATCAGTGCCGATGGGAGCGAGCTGCGCGGTCCGGGCCGGGCTCTCCTGCGACGCGCGGACCAGGTGGGCTGCCACGACCGCACGCCGGCTCGAGCGCGGGCCGTGCAAGATTGCATAGGGCAGGTCCGGCTCGTCGAGCCATCGGCCGAGCGCGGCCAGCGCGGTGTGCTCCTCGGTGTCGAGCTTGGCGCATGACGCCTCGTCCCAGGCGCAGCGGCAGGCGCGCTCGATGGGTGCGGGGGCGGGGATCCGGGGCGGGGGTGTCGTCATCGCATGCGTCGCTTGCCGTTGATGGGTCAGATTGGGCTTCCGTTGCGACGTTCGCTTGGCGCATCCTTCGTTGCGGAGCTGGCGCGCCGTCTCCCCTCGCGGAAGCTTTTACCGCGCCACCGGGTGCGCGTCGGCGTGAGGCTTTCCGCGTCGATAGCGGCGCTCAGGGGAACCACGCCGCGACCTGCACCACCACGCGCGCCGCGCCGGCTAGGCCATCGTCGCCCGCGAGCGCAGCGATGAGCGGCGCGAGCTTCACGAGGCTCACGCCGTCGCCCGCGAGCGCGGCAGATCGGATGTCTGCGGCGAGCGCGTCGAGCAGGAGACCGAGCGCCGCGACGGCCTCTTCGGCCGGGAAATGGCGGGCAAGCGGGAGCAGCTCGAGCAGGCGGCCCGGCTCGTCGGCGCCGAAGCGCAGGGCCAGGGAAAGGGCGCGGCGCGTGAGCTCGGGCGCGTGCGCGGGATCGTGGCGTGCCAGGAAGCCGAGGGCGACCTGGTGGTAGGCGTCACTGAGCGGCGCGATCCAGGCGAGCACCGTGTCGCTGTGACCCGTCGCTGCGAACCAGGGGCCCACGTCGAAGAGCAGCCCGTAGCGCTCGAGCGGCTCGGCCTTCCGAATGGTCTCGTCAATGTGCGCCCGCAGCCGCGCCGGCTCCGCGGCGAAGGGGAGGCTCCGGGCCAGCACCCGCACGCGTGCCGCTTCCGGCAGCGTCTCGAGCAGGTCCTCGGCGGGATCGCCCAGCGCGATGAGACGCGGGATCAGCTCCTCGAAGATCTCGGCGGATTGCTCGCCGAAGCGGGGCGCGAGCGCCGCGGCGCGGCGGGCGTCCGGGGCATCGAGGAACGGCACGAGCCACTTGAGCCTCCGGTGCTCGTCCAGGTCGTATGGGTCGGCGTGCTGCTCCAGCGCGGCGAACGCGGTGCGCACGCGCTCGGGATCGCCGAGGGCCCGCGCGAGCGCGGCGAGCACCCGCGCTCGCGCGGGCTCAGGCAGCGCCTCCGCGTCGGGCCAGAGCGCTTCGGCGACGGCACGTGGAAAATCGCTGGCGAAGACCTCGGCACGGCCAGGATCTCCGGCGCCGTCGCGGAGGCTTCTGAGCGCCTCGCGCGCGACTGCGATCCCTTCCTCCGGAGGCAACCCCTTCGCCATGAAGAGCATCTGGTGCGCGCGATCCTCCGCGTTCTCTGTGGTCCGGAACGTCGCGAGCGCTTCCCGTGCGAACGCGTATCCCGCCTCGCCCTCGACGACATCGGCGAGGCTCAGGAATGCGTCGCCGCGGAAGTCGGTCTCCGGGATGCGCCGTGTGGCGTCTTCGGCCCACGTGAGCACCTCGGCGCGCGCCGGGCCGGCCGTCATCGCGGCGCCGAGCGCGATGAGCGCCCTGGCCTGATCTCGCGCATCCGCGATCGGCGTTCGCCGAGTCATCGGCTCGACGCCCACCGGAGCATCGTGGTCCTCGCGGTCGGTGTATGAGTTCACGCTCGCCTCGACCAGGGCCGCGCGCACCGCGAGCGCCACGGCTTCGTGACCCAGACCCATTGGAAGCGCCTCCACGGCGTGGTGGCGCACACGCTCGAGATCGGCGACGAAGCCGAGATAGCCCTCGGGCCGAGCCATCCAGCGGGCGAGGTGCTCCTCGGTGACCAGCGCGGTGAATGCCTGGAGCGGCGCGGTGGCCTGCTCGAGGTGGGCACGCACGTAGGTGCAGGGATAGCCGTCCGGCGGGAGCGACAGCAGGCGGCGGGTCGACGTCTCACGCGCGCTGCAGTCGAGGCGCCCCTCCACCTCGCGGCGGGCCGCGTTCGAGCGGAACGCGTACGTGCCCTCGACGACCGCGACGAGCGGCTCGACCCCGGCGAGGGCGCCCTCGATTGGGGCCCCGAGGGCGGTCGTGATCTCGTCCTCGCGAAGCCGGCCGTAGGCGACGGAGAGCAGGCCGAGGAGCCGCGCTGGCACCGCGCCGGCGGTCGCGACGATCTCCGCTGGATCGCCCGGCGCGGGCCAGGGTCGCGCTGGCAGCGGATGGATCCGCGTGCGCGCCGGATCGAAGCCGAGGCGTGGGATCCACGCGTGGGCCGTAGCGTCGTCGCCCTCGACGGTGGCGAGCACCTTGATGCGGGGACCTACGGCGGAGAACAGCGCCGGCCAGGCGACGAGCGGCTCCGCCTCCTCGACGTCGGTGATTGCGAGCAGCAGCGGCGGCTCGGCCTCGGGCGGCCCCACGCGCAGGTGCTCTTCCGCGATTCGAGCGCGCAGCAGCCGAGGCGGGCCGCCCACATAATCGGCGCGCAGCCGCGAGGTGAGCAGCGCGACCAGGTCGCGCTCGAGCCTGAGATCAGGCCCGACGGGCACGAGGCGCGCAGCGCGGGCGGTGCCTTCTTGCTGTGCTCGGACCAAGTGGGCGGCCACGGCCGAGCGTCGACTTGGGCGCGGGCCATGCAAGATCGCATAGGGCAGCTCCGGCTCGTCGAGCCACCGGCCGAGTGCGGTCAGCACGGTTTGCTCCTCGGGGTTGAGGATGGCGCTCGACGCTTCATCCCAGGCGCAGCGGAAGGCGCGCTCGACGAGCGCGGGGGCGAGGATATGGGGCGGCGGTGTCGTCATCGCACGCGTCAGGTGGTGAACGGGGGTGTCGTGGAGCGCACCGTCCGGATGTTGTGTCGTCGAGAGTTTGTATCCTGGCTACTCTGTGTGAAAGTACCATCCCATCGGCCCATCTTGTTCACCTTCGTCTCACTCTTGTTGTTAGGGCCGATCACGCCGCCCTTTGCGTCGTCGCCGATGTTCGCCGGGTGGAGGCCGAGCTCGCGGAAGATCTGCGCGCACATGGGGCAGGGCGCCATGCCGTCGCCCGTCTCGGTCGTGGTCTCGATCGTCGCGCCATCTCTGAAGCGCTTCTGAAGCGCAGCGCGCACCTCTTCGTTGTTCATCTTTGGCTTCCCCTGCGCCGTCCGCAGCGCGTTTCCTTCGGTGCGGATCTGCCGCGCCATCTTGTGCAGCGCATCCACCTCCGCGCACGTCGTGTCTCCCGTCGGGGTCGTCTTCGGGTCGCGCGCCCTCTGCGCGTTCTTGACGGCCTCGGTGATCGCGTCGTCCTTGCCGAACCGCTCGCGCTGAGCCTCTGCGCTCGGCCCGCCGCGCACTCCCTGGCTCTTGCCCTCGATATCGCCCGGGACCCCGCGACGGTTCTTCGGATCGGTGAAATCCTTGCCCTCCGGGTTGTTCCCGGCCGCGTTCCGGACGGTCGAGAACGGCATCAGCCCGCTCGGATCGACGAACCGCGTCGGCGCGTTGCCGGCGTAGTCGAAGCCGTTGAACCCGCCGTCGAGCCCCGCCGGGTCCGCGCTCAGGTACCGGCCGAGCGCCGGGTCGAAGTAGCGGTAGCGGTTGTAGACGAGCCCCGTCTCCTCGTCCTCGTACTGGCCCGGGAAGCGGAGCGGCGTCGTGGTCCGCCCGCCCTCCTTCACCTTCGCGCCGAACGCGGATCGATCGAGCTCGCACACCACATCGCCCGCGGGGCCGACCAGGCGCTCGGGCGCGCCCACGTCGTCGTTGAGGTAATGGAACCACGGGCTCTCCTCGCGCCGCCCGCCCGCCACGCGCGCGTCGCGGTGAGCCCAGGGGGCGTACCGGGCCTCCTCGAAGCAGTACGTGCGCTCCTCCACGACGGGATCGCCCGACGCCTGCGCCACGCGCTTGATCTCGTGGACGAGCACGCCGCCGTCCCACACGAAGCGCACGCTCGACAGCTCGCTCCGCTTCCCGTCGGGCGTTCGCTCGAACGTGCGCTTCCCGATGCGCCGCGCGAACGGATCGTAGCTGTGCTCGACCACCCTCCCGTCGGGCTTCTCGACCGCGGCGAGCAACCCGAGGGCGTTCCATGTGTACCGCGTCAGCCGCCCCTCCGCGTCGCGCGCGCTCGTGAGCCTGCCCGACTCGTCCCATGCGTACGTGGTGCCGCCCTTCTGCACCAGGCGGTTCCCGGCGCCGTAAGCGCGCTGCTCGCCGTCCGGCTCGTGGAGGTTGCCCGCGGCGTCGTACGCGAAGCGTTGCCCCCGGCCCCGCTCGTCGCGGACCCCCAGGAGCTGCCCCGCGGGGTCGTGCTCGAACAGCCTCCGGCCGAGCGCGTCGTCCCACGACTCGACGAGCTCCGAGCACGGCCCGTAGCGGAACGCCTGGTACACCGTCGTCCCCGGCGGGCGAGGGCCGACCCACTCGGGCCGGCCGGCGCCCGCGCTGGCTTGCCCGGGGAGGCCCACCCAGCGCTGGGCCATGCGGCCGAGCGCGTCGTAGACGACCTGGATGCGCCCTCCGTCCGGCAGCGCGCGGGCGATCTCGCGCCCGAGCGCGTCGTGCGCGACCCCGACCGCGGTGCGCCCGTCCAGCACCACCTGCGTGGCCCGGCCGCAGGCGTCCCGCGCGAAGGCGGCCGAGTGGCCCAGCGACGTCGTCCGCTGCACCACGTTGCCCATGAGATCGTACGTCCGCCGCACGACGAACGCTTCCCCCGACGCGAGCTGCCGCTCCTCCACCACCCAGCCCACGGCGTTGCGCGTGAACGTGAGCTCCCCGGCGGGCGTGACGGCGGCGATCAGCTGCCCGCAATGATCGTACTCGAACGATTCCGTGGCGCCGTCCGGCAGGGTGCGCCGTACCAGCTGTCCGGCCGCGTCATAGGTGAACTCCGTGAGCTCGCCCGCGCCGGTCTTCTCGTGGAGGAGCTGCCCGGCCATGTCGTGTCGATAGTGCTTCTCCAGCCCGGCGAACGTCCGCTCGTACACCATGCGGCCCGCTGTGTCGTAGCGCATGAGGTACACGTCTCCCCGCGCGTTCTCGGCCTGCACGAGGCGGCCCTCGCGGTCGTAGCCGAGCCGGTTCACCTCGCCGTTCGGGCGGCGGATCGCGCAGACCTTGTGCAGGCCTCCCCGATCGAAGCGCGTCGATGTGCCGTCCGGGTGGTCGACGCGCACGACGTCCCCGTTGCGATCGTGGGCATAGCGGGTCACGCCCCCATCCGGGTGGCGCACGGCGACGCGATCGCCCCGGTCGTTGTAGGCGTACGACGTGATGTGCCCGAGCGCGTCGCGCACCGAGAGGCAACGTCCCCAGTAGTCGTAGACGTGCTCGGTGACGGCGCCTATCCCGTCGATCTTCTGGATCAGGTTGCCGTGCGCATCGTGGAGGAAGCGCGTGCGGGCGCCGTTCGGCGCGACGGTCTCCGTGATGAGCCCCCGCGCCTCGATGCGGACCTCGAAGGTCGCGCCGATCGGATCGGTCCAGTACAGGGCGCCCGCGGTGCGCGTCACCTCCGTGACGCCGCCGGCCGGGTCGGTGACCCGGCGGATGTGCCCGTCCGGCTCGCGCTCGATGACGGTAATGCGGCCCAGCGGATCGCTCACGCGGAGCGTGCGGCCCCGGGCGTCGCGGACCCAGGTCGTGGTGGCCCCGAGCGGGTCGGTGAACGAGCGGAGATTGCCATTCTCATCGTAGGTGCGGCAGTAGACGGCCCCGCCGGATACGGCCTTGTCCAGCTTGCCGAACTCGTTGGCGAAGTAGCGGTGCACGGTGATCGAGTCCGCCACCTCCGAGTACCCGTCGTCGCCATAGACGAGCGTGCAGTGGTAGATCCCCTTGGCCTTCGTGCCGTCCGCGAGCGTATCGGGCACGCCCTCCGCGAGGCCGAGGCGCCCCGGATCGGGGTGGTCGCCCCAGGTCTCGACGCAGCGACTACGCTCGTCGTACCGGAAATGGAAGGTGAGGTCCTCGGGATCCGTGCGCGACGTCAGCCGGTGATCGTCGTAGGTGTAGCGGCTGACGCAGCCTTCAGCGTCCGTATCGGCGACGAGGTCGCCGCGCTCGTTGTAGGTATAGCTCCGGAGGGTCACCCACCTCCCTCGCTCGGGCGCGTTCTTGACCTCGAGCGCGGCGACGCGGCCGTCGGGCGTGCGCCGCACGCGCACGACGCGGCCGGCAGCGTCGGTGATCGACTCGATACGCCCCTCGCGGTAGGTGAGCCGCGTCGTGTTGCCATGGGCATCGCGCACGGCGGAGAGGCGGTATGTCGAGCCGTCACGCTCGGAGAACAGGTAGAACGTGCCAGCGGCGTCATCGAGCACGAACCCGCTGGCATCGCGGGTCAGGACCCAGCCGTCGGGGCCGATGCCGGCGTCCCCCTCGGCGATGGGGTCGAACGAGAGCTCCGCGCCGGTGTCGGTCCACAGCACGGTGGTCTGGCGCCGCACCTCGACGGCCCACGCGAACGAGTGAACCCAGCCGAAGCCGAGGCCGACGTCGCGCTCGCGGGCGCTCGAGCTGTAGCGGCGCACGAACCGCAAGCCGAGGGCGCCGAGCAGCTCGAGGTCGACGACGGGATCGGTGAACACGCGGCCGGTGGCGACGTCGACCGGGTCGCCCTTCGACACCTTCCCGCTCTTCTTCGATCCGTGGTGGTTCGGGCAGCCAGAGCCGTCGCCGCCCGCGCCGCCGCAGGCCGACTTCCCCCCTCCGTTGGCGCCGTCGCCCCCGTTGGAGCCGTCGGCGCCCTGGTCCTTGCCGCTCCCCTTGCCGCCCTTGCCGCTGCCGCCGCCGCTGCTTCCGCCGCCGCCCATGATGAAGACGCCGGGGTTCATGCCGGGGATCGCGGGGATATTCGGGACGGGGGCCGTGCGCGCCATTGGATCGAGCGTAACAGCGGGGCACAGCACCTGAAAGGCGCCTCTTCTCGCCACGATCGCACTGGAGAGCACGTCGACCCGATCGGTCAGCCGCAAGGTCTACCGCGCTGTCTTCTCGTTCGACCTGTCTCCAACCTATCCGCATTTCCGCGATCGAGGGTTGCGGCAAGGGGTGAGCTGTCGGTATCGTGCGCGCCATTCGCCCACTCAGGAGCTCTGCCGTGCACAAGATCTACCTCGCCCTTTCCGCAGCATTCCTCGTCACCTCTACGGCCTGCTCGGATGAATCCAATCCAAGCGATACGAGTAATGATCAGTCCAGCAGCAGCACTTCGACCAGCAGCGCCTCGGGCAGCGGTACCGGAGGCAGCGGCGGGTCAGGGAGCACGGGCGTCGGAGGAGGCGGCGCGGCTGGGACGGGCGGATCGGGCGGCGCAGGCGAGGGCGGCGCAGGCGAGGGCGGCGCGGGAACAGCAGGCGGGCCCGCTACCGGGGCCGGCGGCGACCCGGGCACCTCATCCCTGGGTTTCTTCGTGTCCACCCCGAGCGACAGCGGCGGCGATCTGGGCGGCATCGCCGGCGCGGACGCGACCTGCCAGGCGCTGGCGGCCGAGGTGGGCGCCGGCGGTCGCACGTGGCGCGCGTACCTGAGCACGAGCACGGAGGATGCCCGCGATCGCATCGGCAAGGGGCCCTGGGTCAACGCCAAGGGCGTCACGGTGGCCGCCACTGTCGAGGCGCTGCACGCGCTGCCCGGGGGCAACCCGGAGCTCTTCGTCGATCACAAGGGCAACCCCATCAACGGCCAGTGGCAGGGCTCTCCCACGCCGATCGAGCACGACATCCTCACGGGCTCGGCGGCGGACGGCACGGCCCTGGCCGCCACGTGCAATGACTGGACGTCGTCCACCGCCACGCCTGGGCCGCAGGTGGGGCACTCCGACGGCCTCGGTCCGGGGATGAGCGGCCAGGCCCCCTACAACTCGTGGAACTCCGTGCACGCCCCCGCGGGTTGCAGCCAGCAGCAGCTCGCGGCGGTGGGCGGCGCGGGCCGTATCTACTGCTTCGCCGCGGACTGAGCCTTCGCCCGGCTCAGGCGGTCACGCCGGGCTGGATGCCGTTCAGCGCAATCACGTCCTGCTTGATCGACGCCCTCGTCGAGGCCGCGGCAGCGCCGGCGGCCTTCGCGAGGGCGTCGCCGCTCAACCGTCGAACGGGTTCTTGAGGACGAAGAGGCGCGGCGGATCATCGAAGCCGCGGCTCCCGATGAAGGCGAGCGACTCGCCGTCGATCGATACGAGATCGACGGCGTCTTCGATGTCCAGATCCGGATAGGTCACCGCGTCGACCTGCGCGAACGTCTCCGTATCGAGCAAACGGAGCACCGCGGGGTCGCTGAAGTCCACCGACAGCATGAGGAGGCGCGGCTCCGGTGCGAGCGGGAGCACGGCGCTCCCGCTGAACGCGAACTCTCCGGCCCTCGTGGGGGACGACGGATTCGAGACGTTCACGATCTGCCCGCTCGTGGCGTAGACCCGGCCGTCCGCGTAGACGATGTCGGTGTCGAAGCCGGAGATGAGATCCTCGTGCTCGGTCGAGGTAAGGCCGGTCTCCGTGACCTTCAGCGAGTAGAAGCCGTACCCCGTATGGAGGTTGTTGTAGCCGAACACCCGTCCGGCCGGGCCGCCCGTCAACCGTGACGCGCCCGTGTGCCCGGGCGTCTGGTCAGGCCGGGCGACGCCGCCGTCCACGACCGCCGACCCCGCATAACTCGGGCTCACGTCCTCCCGGTGGAGCGAGAGCGCCACGCTGTCCGTCGTCCCCGGCAGCACCACCATGGGACCGGCGTAGGCGAGATCGCCAAGTTCTCCCTCGGGCAGCGGGTACTGCTCGGCCGGCACGGGCGAGCCCGACGTGAGATCGACCCGCCGTATCTCGTAGCTGCCTTGCAGGCTCACCCACAGGGTCGAGGCGTCGTCCGAGAGCGCCATGGTCAGCGGTTGCGAGCCGACGAAGACCGAACCCGTCACCCTGGCCGACGCGGCGTCCACGACGACCACGGAATTGGCATACTCAGCAGCGTCTCCGGCCACGGTCGCATAGAACACGCGCCGGACAGGGTCGGCGATCACATGGCGGGCCTCGACGCCGACCTCGGTGAGCTCGGACGGCGAGGAGCCGCCGCTACCGCTGGAGCCGCCGCCGGAGCCGGTCGTCACGCCGCTGGTACCGCCCGTTGCGTCGGGGCAGCTGCACCGTCCAAACGTCTCGTCCGAGAGGCAACTCTGCACCCCCACGTCGCCGCCCAGGCAAGCGCAGGACGCTTGCTGCCCCGGCACACATCGCCCCTCCGGCTTCGGCGGATCGAGGCGTATGCCATCACCGCAACCCGCGGCGCTCAACCACACAACGCTGGCAACCAGAGACCTGATGAGTCGCACGGACGCACCTCCCATGATGCGAGCATCGTGGATGCGACAGGGAGGAGCAAGATGATCTCGGTGACGCTGCCCCGGACAGCACATCTCCGTCGGGCAACCCCATCCTCGTTGGGTTCACCGCGGCATCCGCATCGGGCGGCGCCGGCCACGGGAGAATCGAGCTGGTGGATAGTTTATCGCGCGGCCTGCGGATGGCCGGAGTCTGGCGTTCGCCGACCGAACCTCGGTCGCGAGCGGGGCGAAGCTTAGGCGGTCGCGCCGGGCTGGATGCCGTTCAGCGCCATCATCTTCCGCCGCTCGTCGTCCTTGTTGAGGCCGCGGTACCGCTCGTCGAGCTTCGCGACATCGAGCTTCAGGATACGGCCGTAGAGCGAGAGGGCGACGCCGACGATCGACGGGTGGCAGGCGGACTTCACCCGCTCATCGTAGTAGGGATACGCCGCCTCGTGGAAGCTGCGCAGGTTGTAGAACGGGATGCCCGGGAACTTGTGGTGCTCGTTGTGGTACGTGACGTTGTTCCAGAGGAAGTTCGTGACGCGCGCGCTCGTCCCGTAGGTGCGAGAGCTGTAGGCGTCCTCCCCCGGGAGCATCTCGTAGTGCTCGATCATCGAGGTCACGCTGGCGAGGATGGCGCCGAAGACGAACGGCAGGACATAGAAGAAGAAGAACACCTGGAGCGGCATGACCCAGTAGAAGAAGGCCATGAGGCCGTAGAAGCCGAGGAGCTCCACGTTCATCTTGACGCGCTGGAGCGGCGACAGCCGCTTCACGTACCGCGCCATGCAGCCCAGGAAGTAGAGCGGATAGGCGAACGTGTAGACGGCGAGGAGCAGGAGCCTCGCGAGGACGGGGTTCCGCGTGTAATCCGTGACGACGAAGTTGTCGACGTCAGGGTACGTGTTCGCGATCTTGTGATGATGAAGGTGGTAGTTCGTGTACAGCGTCACGCTCATGCCGGTGGGCGCCCAGCAGAGCAGGGCGATGACGTACGAGGTGAGCTTCGAGCGCGAGCAGCTGCCGTGGACGGCGTCGTGCGCCACGGCGCCGAGGCCGCGGACGAGGTTGGCGATCAACCACGAGCAGGCGACCCCGATCGGGATGGCGAGCGGGTGGTGCTGCGTCGCGTACAGCACCCACGTGACCGCGGCCCAGATGCCGAAATGAAGCGGGATCTTGAGCAGGTGAATCGGGTTGCGCCTGTAGGCAGCCTGCAGCAGCTCCCGCGGTACTGTGTCCATGCCGGCCATGCTGATCTCCGTGTTTCTCGCGCGTGCGCGGCCCGGAACTTCGCAAAAAACAGGCGGGAAAACAAGAGCACGCCCGCTTTTTACCCCCGCGGCGCGAATGCCCCTACGCGCCTGCGCAGGGGCCGGCGACAGGGCTTCGCGCCGCTTGAGGGGCGCCTTCGCCGCCGCTAAGACGCGGCCATGGGGACGCGCATCGAGAAGGACAGCTTCGGGCCGATCGCGGTGCAGGACGACCGCTACTGGGGGGCGCAGACGCAGCGTTCCCTCGAGAACTTCCGGATCGGGGGCGAGCGCTTCCCGCGGGAGATGATCGCCGCGCTCGCCACCGTGAAAAAGGCGGCGGCGCTCGTCAACCGCGATCTGGGGCTCCTGCCGGCGGACAGGTGCGCGCTCATCGTCGCGGCGGCCGACGAGGTGATCGAGGGCAAGCTCGACGACCACTTCCCGCTCGTCGTCTGGCAGACGGGCAGCGGCACCCAGACCAACATGAACGTGAACGAGGTCATCGGGAACCGCGCGATCGAGATGAGCGGCGGCGTGATGGGCTCGAAATCGCCGGTTCACCCGAACGACGACGTGAACAGGTCGCAGAGCTCGAACGACGTGTTCCCGACGGCCATGCACGTCGTCGCCGCGCTCCAGATCGAGCGCCGCCTGCTCCCGGAGGTCCGCCGGCTGCGTGAGACCCTGGCGCAGAAGAGCGCGGCGTTCGTGGACATCGTCAAGATCGGCCGCACGCACCTGCAGGACGCGACGCCGCTCACGCTCGGGCAGGAGTTCTCCGGCTACGTGGCGCAGCTCGACGCCGGCATCGCTGCGGTGGAGCGCGCGCTCCCGCCGCTGCGCGAGCTGGCGCTCGGGGGCACTGCGGTCGGGACGGGGCTCAACGCCCACCCGGAGTTTCCGGCGAAGGTCGCCGCCAGGATCGCCGAGCTCACGGGGGCGCCCTTCGTCACCGCGCCGAACAAGTTCCAGGCGCTCGCGTCGCACGACGCCCTCGTCGCGGCGCACGGCGCGCTGAAGGTGCTCGCCTGCGGCCTGACCAAGATAGCGAACGACGTCCGCTGGCTCGCGAGCGGGCCGCGCTGCGGGATCGGCGAGATCACGATCCCGGAGAACGAGCCGGGCAGCTCGATCATGCCGGGAAAGGTGAACCCCACCCAGGCCGAGGCGATGACGATGCTGTGCGCTCAGGTGCTCGGCAACGACGTCGCGGTCGGCATCGGCGGGGCGAGCGGCAACTTCGAGCTCAACGTGTACAAGCCGCTCATCGTGCACAACGTGCTGCAGTCGATCCGGCTGCTGGCCGACGGCTGCGCGTCGTTCGAGGAGCACTGCGCGCGGGGCATCGAGCCGAACCGCGAGCGCATCGAGCGGAACCTGCGCGAGAGCCTGATGCTGGTGACCGCGCTGAACCCGCACGTGGGCTACGACAACGCAGCGAAGATCGCCAAGAAGGCGCACGCGGAAGGGAGCACCCTCCGCGAGGCGGCGGTCGCGCTCGGGATCCTCGACGGGGGGAAGTTCGACGAGATCGTTCGGCCGGAGAGGATGATCGGGCCTTCCGGGGACGGGTGAGGCTGCGGTGGACGGGGACGCGAAGGAAGAGGTCGTGCCGAGTTGCCCGGCGCTCGGAGAGGGGGCATCGGCGATAACCGAGCTCGTTCGGTCACGCTCAGCTCACGAAGCCCTCCACCCCACCATCGGTCACCAACGTAAACGACGCTCCGGTCTGAATTCTTTCAACCCGGGGGACTAGGGAACGGCCCACGGCAGCCGCACCCGTGCCCCGGGAAGGATCCCCTGCTCGCCAGGCAGGTTCCAGACCACCGGCGACACGGGCAGCACCACCGGCGCAAGCGTGACCTCATAGCGGCCAAGCTCGAATGTCGCGCCCGCCTCCGGAAACCCCTGCGTCGGGTCGTCGAGCCCCACCAGCGCCTCCGGATCCACAAGAATGTCCGAGGACGGAAGCGCCGGCGCGCTCGCCTGCGGCAGATCGCTCACCCGCTGTAGCGCCTCGTCGACCACACGCTTCCAGTTACGTCCCATCTGCGCGGACGGAAGCTCCGCTGCGAGCGCCTCCAACCGCGCCTTGAACTGTGCGTCGGACAGCACCGTCGCAGTCCGCTCTGCGGGCGACCGGGGTGGCGGCCCGACCTCCTGCGCCTGCGCCATGCCAGGCGCAGCCAGCGTCGCGAGCAGCGCCACGGCAGCTCCGTGCGCTCTCCTGCATACCCTCATTCACCACCTCCTTTGCGCGCCTTCGCGCGGCTGACGGACATCCAGCGAGAGGTCGACCGCGAGGAGCGCCGGATACTCCGGCCTTCCGCGCGGCGGCGGGGCGAGCCCGCCTCCGGGAACGGGCGGCGATCGACGTCGAGCGCCGCGGGGTTCGGGAGCAATCAGTGTACGCCCATCGCAGGTGCCCGGAAAGGGCAACACGCCTGGTGCGCGCGGGTGCGAGGCGGCGTGTTGACACCCTGTCGACACGTGGGATAGACGAAGGCGCCTGCCAGCGGCGCTGTTGCCGAGTTCGTTGCGATTCCTCTCGCCCGCCGGCCAGCACGGATGCCAATGACACCTTGCGCATGGACTCGTCGCGGTGCGGATCCTCGATGTGCCCGGCTGCGGCGCCGCGGGGGCAGCGCGGCGCCGGACGGCGCTGCGCTCGCCCCTCTCCTCCTGGCGGCGGTGGCGCTCTGGTGTCCGCAGGCCAGCGCACAACCCGCCCAGCGGCTGCCAGCCCAGCCTCCGGCCGCCGACGCGCTTCCGGTTCCCCCGCCCGCGGCGCCGACCATCCCGGTCGCGCCAGCCATCCCGGTCGCGCCGCCGCCCGGCGCGGCTCCCCCCGGCGGCGCGCCGGCCACGCCACCTTCCGGAGCTGCGCCGCCCAGCAGCGCGCCGGCCACGCCCCCTGCCGGGGTCACACCCGGCACCCCCGCGGCCACGCCGGACGCACCGCCTGCCACCGTTGCGCCGTCCGCTGTCGCCGCACCCGGAGCAGCCGCCGCCAGCACGTCGCCGGCAGGCGCCGCGCCGTCCAGCGCTGCGCCGCCCGCCGCGATCGCGGCCGCACCGTCTCCTGCCGGGTCGGCCGCTGCGCCGGCCGCTGGCGAACCGCCGTTCCAGCTCGCGATAGGCCGCCTCGTGCTCTCTCCCCTCGTGCTCGTGCAGGCGCAGGCCGTCCCCTACGTGGGCGAGGACGCCTTCCTCCAGGCGGGCGACGTGGCCGAGGGGCAGGGGTTTCGCCTGCGGCGCGCCCGCATCGGCTTCGCGGGGAGGCTCGCCGGGTACGTGCCGTTCGCGGTCTCGGGCGAGCTCGCCGGGGGCGCGGACGCCTCGGCGCGGCTCTCCGAGGCGTGGATCGGCTACGCCCACTTCCCCTTCGCGAACCTCTACTTCGGCGCGCACGACGTGCCGTTCAGCCGCTCCGCGATGGCCGGCGCCGGCGAGGGCGCGCTCATCGAGCGGCCCCTCGCCGTGCGCGCCATGGCGCCCTCACGCCAGGTCGGCCTCCACGTCGAGGGGCACTTCCGGGGCAGGGCGTTCAGCTACTTCGCCGGCATGTTCAACGGCTTCCAGCGCTCGGATCAGTTCTTCGCCGGCTATGTCGAGAACGCCGCGAGCTTCGGCAACCGCTTCGACCACATCGCCTACGTCGCGCGGCTCGCCACCGAGCCGCTCGGCCCCCTCCCTCGCTCGGTGCAGGACCTCGCCGCCTCGCGCCTCCGCGTCGGCGCAGGCGCGAGCTACTTCTTCAGCGACGGCGGCACGCGCGACATCCACGGCATCGGCGCCGACGTCCTGGTCCAGGCCGCGGGCGCGCACGCGCTGGCCGAGCTCCTCTGGAACCAGAGCGACCCCGAGAGCACCCCGACGCAGCCGCTCGGCCAGCTCGCCCCGGTCACGTCGATAGGGCTCGTCGGCGAGGTGGGGTATTTCGTGAGGCGCATCAAGCTCGGGGTGAGCGCGCGGTTCGAGTGGCTCGATCCCAACCTCGACCTCTCGGACGAGACGGACAGCTGGGCCCTCACCGCCGGCGCGAGTTACCACTTCATCGACAACACGCTCAAGGCGCAGGCCGACTTCACCCACCGGCAGGAGCGCCACGGCGTCGCGCTCGACAACGACGCCGTCGCGCTGCAGCTCCAGCTCAACCTCTAGCGGCCCGCCATGCGAAAACGCCGCTCCGCCCTCGCCCTGCCCGCGCCGCGCGGCGCCCTCGGCCTCCTCGCTCTCCTCGGCCTGGTCGGCCTGGTCGGTTGCGACGAGCCGAACCTCCTGCGCGCCAAGCCGATCGAGAACCGGTTCGAGCTGGTCGGCGGCCCGGTGGCGATGGCCGATGTCGGCGATTTCCTGTTGGAAAACGACGAGATCCGGGTCGCGATCCTCGGCCCGCGCCACTCGCCGGGGCCGGGCGTCTACGGCGGCTCGCTGGTCGACGCCGACCTGCGCCGCCCCGATCCGCGCTTCGCGAGCGCGTCGGGCCGCGACCGCTTCGCCGAGTCGTTCCCGGTCGCCAACCTGCTCGTGCCCGATCCGGGCGCCACCGAGGTCTTCGTGGTCGACGACGGCTCCGACGGGCAGGAGGCGATCGTCCGGGTCGAGGGCGACGGCGGCTTCCTCTTCCACGCGCTCGGCGTGCTGAAGACCCAGGAGGACCTGCTCGGCCTCCTGTTCGACGGCCTCAAGCCGGCGATGCGCTTCCGCACCGACTACGTCCTGCGCCCGGGCGAGCGGTTCGTCACGATCCGCACGACGCTCCTCCTGCCGGACGAGGTGCTCGGGTGCCCGAGCGTCGCCTCGTGCGCGCTCGAGTGCGCGGACGGCCTCGCGGCGGGCGACGACGGCTGCCCTGCGTGCGCCTGTGGGGAGCCGCTCTCGCTCGACAACTACGCGGGCCCCTCCGACATCTTCAGGGGCATCCTTGGCGACGAGCGGAACGGAGATCCCGAGCGCAAGGGCGGGATCGTCGCCGGCGATTTCGTCTTCTTCGGCAACCAGAACGACATCTTCGGCCCCGGCATGGGCTTCGACGAGGAGAAGGCGGTGTTCGACGCCCTCTTCTCCGGCCGGGACACGTTCCAGCAGCCGCTCAGCTTCGATTTCGTCGCCGCGGCCGGCGGCGACGTCAGCTACGGCTATTTCACGAAGGCGCCGGAGGGCGGCCCGCCCTCCACGGTCAACGTCCCCGTCTTCACGAGCGCGGCGACGGCCTTCCTGAGCGCCGGCCGGAGCTGCCTCGCCGCGGACTCCGACGACGACGCGTGCGACCGGAAGCGGTCGTTCACCTACGAGCGCTACTTCGCCGTCGGCGAGGGCGACATCGCGAGCGTCGCCGAGGTGGTGTACGGCGCCCGGGGCACGCCGACCGGCGCGCTCGAGGGCGCCGTGCGGTGGCGGTCGACGGGCGCGCCCGTGCCGAACGCGCGCGTCCACGTCTTCCGCGACCCCGACCCGGGCGCCGCCTTCGCGAGCGTCGACGCGCTCGTCGAGGCGAACCTCGCGCGCTCGGGGGACGTGGGGCTGCTCAGCTCCGTCGACGCCGACCTCGGGCTCGATCCGGTGGAGGACGGCGACTTCCACGCGCGGCTCGCGCCCGGCGGCTACCTGCTCGTCGCCGAGAACCCCGAGGGCACCGCCGTGTCCGCGCCGATCCGCGTGGCGCTCGGCGCCGGGGCCACGGTCTCGGTGGCGGCGGAGCTGCCGAGCCCCGCGCGGATCGCGTACCGGGTGGTCGACGAGGGCGGCCGGCTCGCGCCCGCCAAGCTGACGTTCATCGCGCTCGACGCCGCGGGCCAGCCGCTCGAGGGCGACGGCACGAGGCGGGTCTACCTCGGCCACGGCCGCCTCGGCAGCGGCGTCCGGCAGATCGAGCGATCGGCGACGGGCGAGGGCGCGGTCGAGATCGAGCCCGGGCGCTACCGCGTCCTCGCCACGCGCGGGCCCGAGTTCGGCCGGTTCGAGATCCCCGACCTCGAGGTGCGCGCCGGGGAGGTCCGGCGGATCGAGGCGGTCGTGCCGCGCGAGGTCGACTCGACGGGCTGGATGTCGATCGACATGCACCTGCACCAGCGCCCGAGCTTCGACAGCGGCATGCCGCTCGAGGAGCGGGTGACCTCGGCGGTCGTCGAGGGGCTCGACGTCGCGGTGACCACCGACCACGACGTGCACACGGATCTCGAGCCCGCGGTGAGGCAGCTGGGGCTCGAGCCGCACCTGAAGACGGCGGTCGGCGCCGAGGTCTCGACGCTCGAGCTCGGGCACTTCATCGGCTTCCCGCTCCGCTACGACGAGCTCGACGTGCCGGATCACGGCGTCTTCGACTGGGTCTGCCGCGCGGGGGGGGACGTGATCGACGGGGTGCGCGGCACGGCGGCGGAGGGCGAGGACGCGCTCGTGATCGTCGCTCACCCGCGCGACGGGTTCATCGGGTACATCGACCAGCTCGGCGTCGACCCCTTCACGCTGCGCCGGTCGATCCCGACGCTCGAGGCGAGCAACCCGCTGTTCCAGGCGGGCAGCTGCGATTTCGACGCGATGGAGGTCTTCAACGGGAAGCGGCTCGATCTGCTCCGGACCCCCACCGTGCAGGAGGTCGTCGATTTCAACCGGTGCCTGTCCCGGATCGACGCCGCGACGGACGAGGCGTCGCTCCGCGCGGCGTGCGCCGAGCTTCCTGGCGGCCTCCCGGCGTGCAAGCCCGGCGAGCGGTACGCGGTCTGCCAGCAGCGCGCCCGCTCGGCGCTCGCCTGGAGCGTGACCAAGCGGATCCTGACGAGGACGCCCGAGGAGCAGGACGCCGTCTGGGACTTCGACAGGACCGCGGCCGACGGGGAGGCGCTCTGCCTGGGAGGCGAGGGCGGCCCGGTCCCGCTGGAGGACGCGGATCGGCCGTGCACCTTCCACGCGGGCCAGGTCGACGACCTGTTCCGCTACCTCGACCACGGCTTCTCGCCGACGCAGGTGGGGAGCAGCGACAGCCATGGCGCCTCGCTGGAGCCGGGCTTCCCGCGCACCTATTTCCGCTCGCGGACCGACCAGCCGTCGGCGCTCGATCTCGAGGAGGCGACCGGGGCGCTCCGCGCGGGCAGCGCGTTCGCCACGTATGGGCCATTCGTTCGCGCGAGCGTGGGCGGCGCGACGTTCGGCGGCGTGGCGCGCGTCGAGGGCGACATGGTGCCGCTCGACCTGCGGATCGAGACGGCGAGCTGGTTCGGCGTGGATCGCGTCGAGGTCTACGTGAGCGGCCGCCTGGTCCGGGTGCTCGAGCCGCCTTCGGGGCCGTCGGCGATCGTGGACGTCGACGAGCGGCTCGTATTGCCGGCGCCGCCGTCGGACGGCTGGGTCGTGGTGGTGGCGATGGGCCTGCGCGACGAGAACCTCCTCACGCCGGTCGCGCTGCCGGTGTCGTTCGGCGAGCTCCAGCTGCCCCGGGTCGCGAGCCTCGCGTTCACGCAGGTCGAGGCGCTCTCCCGGTTCTTCACGGCGTCGCCGCCGGTCCCCGACTGGTACCCGGTGGCGCCCTACGCGGTCACGAACCCCATCTTCCTGGATCGCGACGGCAACGGCGTTTACGACGCCCCGCGCGGCCCGCCCCCGTTCTGCGCGAGGCCGTGCGACCCGGCCGTGCTCGATCCGTCGCAGTGCCCGGAAGGGCAGCAGTGCCTGGTGAACGAGCGCGTCTGCGGGATCTTCGTGCTCGGCCGCTGCGACGACAAGCAGGCGTCGCCGTAGCGCCCAAACGATGGCCGCGCGCGCGCGCGCGGCCCGCGCAGACCTCACCAACGGGCAGGAGCGACGGCGGAGCGCGCCGCGCGCTCAGCGGGGCCGTGCGGTAGGGGACGGCGTGATCGCGTGGGCGATGGCGCTCTGGAGCGTCGAGCGGGTGATGATGCCGCGGAGGTCGATCCCGCCCTGCGTGAGCGCACGGGCGACCTCCGGCTGCATCCCGGTCAAGATCGCCTGCGCGCCGAGCAGCCGCAGCGCCGAGGCGGTGCGGATCAGCGAGTCGGCGACCCCGGCGTCGACGCGCTTCAGGCCGGTGATGTCGATGATCACGATGGACGGGTTGTGGCGCTCCACCCCGGCGAGGGTCGCCTCCAGCACCTGCGCGGCGCGCGCTGCATCCATCGTCCCGATGAGCGGCATGACCAGGACGCGATCGGTGATCGGGATGATGGGCGTCGCCATCTCCGAGAGGCGCAGCCGCTGCACCCCGATGATCTCCTCCTGGAGCGCTGCCCGGGCCTGCTCGGCGCGCTCGCGCTCGCGGAGCTCCTCGAGCAGCAGCTCGTTGGCCCGGTTCAGCTCGTCTGCCTTCTGCGACAGGCGCTCGTTGACCGAGAACAGCTCCTCGGTGCGCCGCTGCACCTCGCTCTCGAGCCGATCGTTCATGGCGCGGTGCCTCTCGGAGACCTCCTGCAGCCGGCCGTAGAGCAGCGCGTTCTCGAGCGCCGCCGCGACCTGCGCGCCCAGGAGGCGGAGCAGCTCGGTCTGCTCCGGGGTGAAGGCGCCGCTCGCGAGCGTGTTCTCCACGTACAGCACGCCCGTCAGCCGGTTCTGGTGGACGAGCGGGAGGCCCATCACCGACTTTGGCCGGCGCGCGGCGAGGTAGGGATCCGCCGCGAACCGAGGGCTCGCCGCGGCGTCGTCCAGGATGAGCAGCTCTCGCGTCCGCGCCACGTAGTGGACCACGCTGACCGGCAGGGCCGAGGACTCCTCCAGCGGACGCCGGAGCTCCACCTCGATCGACGCAGGATCGATGGTGACGGACGCCTCGATGAACAACCGCTCTTCGCGCGCGAGCACCAGGAAGCCGCGCTGGCCGCCGGCGCTCGCGAGGACGGCGCGCATCACGCGGTCGAGCGCCTTCCCGAGCACGAGCTCGCTGGAGATCGCGTGCGTCGTCTGCAGCACCGCCGCGACGTCGGCGAGCTTGTGGAGGAGCGGGTGGCTCACCGACATGGAGCTCGATCTCGCGGCGGCCTTCTCGTGCTCCGCCGCGGGCCCCCGAGCGATGGGGAGCGGGTCGAGCCCGTGCTGCCGGATCAGCTCCGTGGCCTTTCGCTCTGCCCCCCACTGCCGGTAGGCGTGCATCGCGGCGTCCAGGTAGAGCGTGGCGATGCGCCGCCGGCCCTTGCGAGCGTAGTACAGGCCAGCCAGCTCCGACGCGAGCGCCTCGTACTGCACGAACTCGCTCTGACGGGCGGCGTCGATGGCGTCGTCGTAGAGCCCCATCGCCTCGACGTCGCGGCCGGAGGCGCGCGCCGCCTCGGCCAGGACGAGGACGTGCTTCACGCGGAAGTTGTCGGGGCAATGGCGCGCCCAGAGCTCGAGCTTCTCGAGCGACGCGGAGAGCGCCCCGGCGTGCCGCTCGCGCTCGCGCTCGTCATGCTCGCCGAGCGCGACCAGCGTGAGCGCGAGATAGAAGTGGTAGGTCGCCTCGATCGGCATCGCCATGACGGCCCCGAGCACCGGGCGCGCCGCCTCCGCGGCGGCGAGCGCCTCCTCGGGGCGTCCCTGGGAATAGAGCAGGATGAGCCGGATGATGTGGTAAAAGGCGATACCGCACCCGAAGCTCGCCCGGGTGAGCGCGGCCAGGCATTCCTCCTCTGCAAAGCCCTCCTCGCTCAGCGAGGCGTCGGCCGCCGTGAGCCCCTTCAGGCTGCGCAGGAACTGCTGCTCCAGCCGGATCGTCTCGAGGACGGCGTGATTGCCTGTCTTGCGCGCGAACGACGCGAATCGCTCGGCGACGCGGTGGACCTCCGCCAGCGGATCGCCCTTCTCGTAGACCTGCCAGACGGTCTCGAAGGCCAGGTAGCTCGCGTACACCAGATCGCCGGCCTCGATGCACGCGAGGAACGCCCGCTCCAGGATGGGGAGATCGTTCCGGATGTGCTGGACCCAGAAATTGATGTGATCGCCGTGGAGGTGCAGCAGCGTCCCCCGCAGCGAGATGTCCCCGAGCTTCTCGTTCAGCCGGATCGACATCTCCGAGAAGCGGAATCCCGACGGGATATCGCCGAACGCCGCGACGAGCATGAGCCCGTAGACGCTGTAGGCGAAGCACGACGCCTCGGTGTTGCCGTGCCGCAGCGACAGGTTCAGCATCTTCAGCGCGATGAGCGGGAACACGCCCGGCCGCCCGATGTACGCGCAGGGAGCGCAGTCGGCGAGCAGGTTGATGACCGCGCGGATCTGCTCGTCGGCGAGCAGCGGCGCGTGCAGGATGTCCTCGATGCTCCTGCCCGCCATGCTCTCCGGGATCTGCGCGACCTCGGCGGAGACGGCGGCGCCGATCTCCTCGCTCCCCCCGGGGATCTCGACGCCGAACAGGCGCAGCGCCTCCTGTCCGACGGTGACGCCCTCGTCGTAGCGGCCGGCGACCTGGTAGAGCTTCATCCGCAGGCTCTGGACCCGCGCCCGATCGAGGTTCGACGCCGCCACCTCGAGCAGCCGCTGGAACAGCGCCTCGGCCTCGGTGAAGCGGCCGCACAGGTACTCGCACTCGGCCGCCTCCAGCGTGAGCGCCCAGCGCAGCGCCTGATCCCGCGAGGCGCCGTCGTCTCCGAGCGCGCTCCGCCCGGCGCTGAAGTACTCCGCCGCGGCCCCGTACGCGGTCGAGCTCTTGGCCTTCCTCCCGGCGCGCAGGTTCAGGCGCGCGAGCAGATCGCGCTCGCCGGGATCGGCGATGAGGGCGGCACCATAGTTAAGATGGTTTACAGTGTCGAACAGCTGCTCTTCCTGCGGCTCGCCGCGCTGGCTGGCCAGCATCAGGCGGCCTACGCGCAGGTGGGCGGCACATCTGTGCTCGTCCGCGATGAGGGCATAGGCCGCCTGCTGGACGCGATCGTGCAAGAACTGGTAGGAGACGGCGAACGACGCGTCGGTCGCGGGCTCGCCGTGGGACGGGTCTTCCGGGTGCACGAGCCGGTAGTCGGCGTCGATGGGGAGCAGGACCCCTTCCTGCATGGCCGCCCAGAGATCCTGCGCCGCCTGCGCGGCCGGCAGCTCGGAGATCGTCGCGAGCGTGCGCAGGTCGAACCGGTGCCCGATGCACGCGGCGAGCGTCAGGGCGCGCTGGGTGGGCGGCGCGAGCCTCTGCAGCTTGGCGATCATGAAGTCGACGACGTTGTCCGTCACGGCCCGCGACTCGATGGCTGCGAGATCCCATGTCCATCTGCCGGTCTCCGGGTCGCACCGGAGGAGCCCGTCGTCGCTCAGCATTCGTAGGAACTGCCCGATGAAGAACGGGTTGCCCAGCGTCTTGTCGTGGATGAGCTCGGAGAGCTGGGCGACGTCCTGCGCCGCGCGGCCGAGGGCGTCCGAGGCGAGCGCCGTCACGTCGTCCTGCGAGAGCGGGGCGAGGGGGATGTCGGTCACGGCCGCGCTCGCGGCGCGGACGGCGTCGAGGGTGATGACGAGCGGGTGTGCCGGGCTCACCTCGTTGTCGCGGTACGCCCCGACGACCAGGAGATGGCGTGTATCGGCGTCGGTGAGCAGGAGCCGCAGCAGCCTGAGCGACGCCGGGTCCGCCCACTGGAGGTCGTCGAGGAACAGGACCAGCGGGTGCGCCGGAGCGGCGAATACGCCAAGGAAGCTCCGGAACACCATGTCGAAGCGGTTCTGCGACTCGGAGGGGCCGAGCGCCGCGACCGCGGGCGCCTCGCCGACGATGAGCGCGAGCTCGGGGATGAGGTCGACGAGGAGCCCGGCGTTCGGGCCGAGCGCCGCGCCGAGCTCCGCTCGCCAGTGGGCCAGCGCGTCTGTCCGCTCGGAGAGGAGCTGCTGCACGAGCCCCCTGAACGCCTGGACGACCGAGGCGCAGGGCACGCCGCGGTTCAGCTGATCGAACTTGCCGTGCGCGAAGTGGCCGCCGACCCTGGCGATGGCCTTGTAGGTCTCGTGGACCAACGCGCTCTTGCCGACGCCGGAGTAGCCGGAGACGAGCACGAGCTCCGCGGCGCCCGCGCGGGCCCGCTCGAAGGCGGCCAGGAGCCGGTCCCGCTCCTCGTCTCGGCCGTAGATCTTCTGCGGGACGCGCAGCTCGTGGCTGCGATCGCGCTGACCGACGGGGAAGGGGTGGACCCGGCCTGTCTGCTCGAGGGACCGCAGGCACTCCGCGAGGTCTGCCTTGACGCCGTACGCGCTCTGGTAGCGGTCCTCCGGCGCCTTGGCGAGGAGCTTCATGACGATCTCGGAGACCGGCCGGGGGACGTCCCCGCTGCGCTCGTGCGGCGGGGCGGGCTGCCGCGCGATGTGGCTGTAGAGGACGTCCACCGGATCGCCGTCCGGGAACGGCAGGGCTCCGGTCAGCATTTCATACAGCGTGACACCGAACGAGTAGAGGTCGGCGCGGTAATCGATGCCCCTGTTCATGCGCCCTGTCTGCTCGGGCGACATGTACGCGAGCGTGCCTTGAAGGGTGGACGCCGAGGTCGACTGTTGAAACTCCTGCTTGAGCCGCGACGAGGCGCCGAAGTCGATGAGCGTGGCGCGGCGCAGGTCCGAGCTGACGATGATGTTGCTGGGATTGATGTCCTTGTGCGTGACGTGACAGCGGTGCACCGCGCCGATGGCGTCGGCGATGGCCGCCGAGAGCGCCAGCGCCGCGCGGAGGTCCAGCCGGCGATCGTCGAGGATCGCCCTCAGGGTCGTGCCCTCGACCGCCTCCGTGACGAGGGCGAGGCCGCCGCGCGTCCTCTCGAGCGAGCACACCCTCACCACGGACTCGAGATCCAGATCGCGCAGGAGGCTGAACTCGTGCCGCAGCAGGGCGAGATCGCGGACGCTCGGGTGCTCCCCCTTCAGCGTCTTGATGACGACCGGCCGCTGATCCGCGGCGCGGCGGCCGCGGTAAACGTGGGTCTTGCCGCCCTCATGGATCAGCTGCTCGACGACGTGTCCTGGCAGATCGAACGGTGCTGTGGTGGTCATGACGTGCTTGCGCTCCACCTCGTGATGGCTTCGTCCACACGTACCGTGCGGCCGATTACGTCCGGGAAGGACCAGTATAGGGCGGTCTTCTGCGGATTCACCGAGGGAGTGCAAAGAAGGGGGCTCGACGTGTGCTGTGTCACGCTGCAACGCCGCGTTCCTTGTCGTTGTGTGTGATGCGGAGTACTCGACGCGAAGCGCCCAGGTTCGTTCCTGGGCGCGGGTGAGGCGTTTCCGGGGCCGCCCGGCCCTCGTGGCGGGTCGCCTCACAGGCGGCAACCAAGCTTCGCGCCGCGTTCTCCTACATCCGAACGTTTACGTGGTCGTGGTCGTGGTCGTGGTCGTGGTCGTGGTCGTGGTCGTGGTCGTCAACGGTAGGCCGTGAACGACCGCGACCACGACCACGTAAACGTTCACGACCACGTAAACGTTCACGTTGGTGACCGATGGTGGGGTGGAGGGGGGCGGGCTTCGCGCCCTGAGCGTGACCGAGCTTGGTTAACGCCCATGCCCCGAGGGCCTACCGTGAGCGTGCCATCAAGGACCCCTCTGGCGACGCGCAGCTCGGGTGGTCGAGGAGGCCGCGCGGCTGTGACGCGAGATCGAGCGTCGGATCGACGAGGTCGCGGAGGGGACCTCCGTTCAGCGACGCGACGACCGTGGCCGTGACGATGGGCCGCACCCCGGAGTCCTTTTGCAAGCGATCGGCCACGTGGTGCGCGAAGTCGACGAGCATGTCGGGCCGCGCGCACATCTCCCCGAGCTGGCGGCTCGTGAGCCACGCCTCGACGTCGAGCGGCTCGCGCACGCCGGTCCTCGGATCCAGCACGTGAATCCCGAGCTCGCTCACATTCTTGTCGCGCAGCTTCATGCGCCACGAGAAGCGGTGTCCGGCCTCGTTCCAGGCGACGTCGCCCGGATAGACCCAGTGGCGGAGCGGCACCACGAGGTGGAACAGGAGATACCCGTGGAGCAGCGCGAGCGGCAGCGCGCTCCGGCGCGGCGCGGCGGGCGAGGGGACGCGGGCGACGTCGCCGGGGGCGTCCGCGCCCTTGAACAGGAAGGGCAGCCGCCGCCTCGGCCACGAGGGATCGCCGAACAGCGCGAGCGAGGCGATCATCGCGTAGGGGAAGATACCGATCTTGAACAGGAGGGCGTTGGACAGGTTGAACGCCACGGCGAGCGCCGCGCCGAACGGGAAGGTGCGCCGGGAGAAGAGCAGGAAGCCCATCGAGAGGTCGATGAAGAGCCCCGCATACGAGAGCGCGAGCCCCGCTGCCTGTGAGGCCAGGAGCGGCCCGACGAGGGGCGCGTCGCCGTGCGCGGCGAGCCACATGGTGAGCGGCTGCCCCCGGAGCCAGTCGCCGTTCAGCTTCGCGACGCCGCCGTAGAAGTAGACGATGGCGATCTGGGCCTTCAGGGCGAAGAGATAGAAGCGCGGCACGGTCTCCGCCGGCGCGCCGGGCGCCGCCCCTGCGGGCGAGGCGCGCCGCGCGCGGAGGCGATCCAGCGAGAGCGCGCGGTGCGCCGGGGCGGCGGCGAGCATCAGCCCGAGGAGGCAAAGGAGATAGAGGTGGTTGAGGTATTGTGCCTTGTCGAGGAGGAAGACATAGGTGAGCGCAGCGCAGAGGAGCGCGGCGCTCACCCGGTAGAAGAGCCCGACGGCGCAGAGCAGCGCGAGGACGAAGAGGGCGCCGAAGTGCCAGTACATCCCAGTCCCGCCCCACGGGCGGACGAGGGGGACGAAGCTGAAGAAGAAGCCTGGCTCGATGTAATAGCGGTAGATCCGATCGTGGAGCGCGTACCGGACGACCTCCCACGCGATCAGGGCGCCATAGCCGGCGCGGAAGACGGCGAGCGAGGCGGCGTCGACCTCGGCGGTGAGGTAGGCCGCCCAGCGCCGCGCGAGGTCACTTCCAGTGCCCGTGCGCGTGCCCGTGCTTGTGCTTGCCCTTGTGCTTGCCGTGCACGTGGATGTGGACCCTTCGCCCGTCGTCGTCATCGTCGTCGTCGTCATCGTGGACCACCACCACGCCAGGAGCCCTGTTGACCTTCACATCCACGTTCCACGCCGTCGCCACCACGACGTTGAGGGCAGGCGCGCTCGGGCCGACGATGACGTGCACGCCGGGGCGGTAGCCGACGAGCACCACGTCGGCGTGCGTCGGGTGCGCCACGACGACGGTGAGCTTCACCGGGTTGACCTTCGCCCCGACCTTGCCGACGCAGTAAAGGCCGCCCGGGCCGGGGGTGAGCACGACGAGCTCGGAGCCCTGTCCCACGAAGCCGAGCTTGATCTTGCGGTCGCCGACGGGGATCGGCTTCAGGTCCGCGTCGAGGACGTAGACCCTGACCTGACCGGAGGCCTTGTCCGCGACGACCTCGATCGTGTCGTCGCCGACCACCTGGATCACCCCGCCGTTCGGGCCCGTCTTGCCGGGGGGGATGGGCCTCTTCTCCGCCTTTCTCGCGCCCTCGACGATGACCTTCGTGCCCCCTGAGGGCACGTGGAGTGTGCCATTCCACGGCTTCCCGGAGACGCTGATGTTGTACTTCACCTCGGTGAGATCGGCCTCGAGCTTGGGCCCGGTCGCGACGAGGAGCCCTGTCTTCGCGTCGAGCGCGAGCGGGGCCTGCGCGTCGCCGTTCGGCCCTTTCCAGGTGAGCGTGCCGCTCACGTCCTTGTCGATGGGCTTGCCGTCAGGCGCCTTCACGATCGCCTTCACGGCGCCGTCGGGCGCGAACTCCCACCCGACCGAGCCGCCGTCGTGCTCCTCGGTCAACGGATCTTCGATCGCCACGGGGACCGCCTGGACCGACTCCTCGGTCACGCTGGCCTCGGCGGTGGTCTTGCACCCTGTCGCGAAGGGGCTACCGGCGATCAAGGTGGTCAGGGCCACCACGGAAAGGATGCTCTTGGCTTGCATCAAAGCCTCCAAGCGCAGGAGGGTATCGCAACCGCCGCGCCGCGTCTGCACGAACCGCCTCGTTCCACGGCGATGAGGGGCACGGGCGACGACATTGGATGCGCGGTGACCACTTCGCCCGTGATCGTCGCTCGCGCGTGCCTCCGGCGTGAGCTCGTAGGGTTCGAAGAAGCCTTGTGCGGAGTGCCTCGTGGGATGACGAGCGATGTGGATGCTCTGGGCATATCGCCGAGCGCGCTAGCGAACGCGGCGGATGCCTGTGGCAGCTCGCCAGGCGCAATCGCGGCGTGCCGGATGCTTGTGGCGGCTCACCAGGCGCGAGCGTGCGTGGTGTTGCCGATGCCTGTGGCGGTTCGCCAGCCGCCGTCACGCGCCTCTGGAGGCTCCTCGGCGTTTTCGCGCCTGGGCTTCCCCCCAGCGCCTCTTCGGGCTAGCGTCCCGGACGAGCCCGTCCTGCCATGTCCCAGCGCGTCTATGTCGGCCTCGTCGGCTACGGCCTCGCCGGCGCCGTTTTCCACGCCCCGCTGATCCGGTCCGTCTCTCGGCTGCGCCTCGCCGCCATTGCGACCCGCCGGGAGGGCCAGGTCATGGCCGACCACTCGGGCGTCGCCGTGCATTCGACGCCCGAGGTGCTGATCGCCGAGCCAGGGATCGACCTCGTGGTCATCGCCTCGCCCAACGAGACCCACTTCCCGCTCGCGCGCGCCGCGCTCGAGGCGGGCAAGCACGTGGTCGTCGACAAGCCGTTCACGATCACGAGCGCCGAGGCCGACGAGCTCATCGCGCTGGCCGCGCGCCGGGGCCGGCTCCTCTCGGTCTTCCAGAATCGCCGCTGGGACGCGGACTTCCGCACCGTGCGCAGCTGCATCGAGCAGGGCCTGCTCGGCGAGGTGGCCTCGTACGAGGCGCACTTCGATCGCTTCCGCCCCGCCATCAAGCAGGGTTGGCGAGAGCAGGAGGCGCCGGGCTCGGGGATCCTGTACGACCTCGGCGCGCACCTGATCGATCAGGCGCTCGTGCTCTTCGGCTTGCCGCGCGCGGTGACCGCCGACGTCCTCGCGCAGCGATCCGGGGCGCGCACGGTGGACTATTTCCACCTGACGCTCGACTACGGCAAGCGCCGGGTGATCGTGCGCTCCTCGACGCTGGTGCCCGAGCCGGGGCCGCGCTTCGCGGTCCATGGCGACGGCGGGAGCTTCCTCAAGCACGGGATCGACGGCCAGGAGGACGCCCTCAAGGCAGGCACACGCCCGGGTGTACCGGAGTGGGGGCGTGACGACCCGCGCTCGTTCGGCACGCTCGTCACGGCGAGCGGCGAGCGCCGCGTAATCGAGAGCCTGCCCGGCGCCTACGAGGCCTATTACGAGGGCATCGCGGCGGCGATCCTCGACGGCGCCCCGCCGCCGGTGCGCGCCGAGGAGGCGCGCGACGTGATCCGCGTCATCGAGGCCGCGATGAAGAGCGCCGCCGAGCGGCGGACGATATCGCTGGGGGCGTGATCGACGCTGCGCAGGAAAACCGCTGCTTGCGTTGAGAAGCGGTTGAAGAGCGCATGCTCACGCGACCTCTGTCGTCTCGTACCGAGGGTGCTTATCGGGCGGTGGGAATGCGCCGATATCCGAGGTGGGTCACCAACGACAGCGGTAGTCCCCGAGAGGGACAGCGGTAGACCCGCGGCGAGGGTGCTCGCCGGGCGGGGTGGGGGATGGGCCGATGTCCGAGGTGGGTTAAAAAGGGACGGCGGTAGGCCCGCGGCGAGGGTGCTCGTTGGGCGGGGTGGGGGATGGGCCGATGTCTGAGGTGGGTTAAAAAGGGACGGCGGTAGGCCCGCGGCGAGGGTGCTCGTTGGGCGGGGTGGGGGATGGGCCGATGTTTGAGCCCGAGGCATCTCTCCTCCGGCGAAGCTGGAGGAGAGATGTCTCGGGCGAGTTCGGCGGGGCCCCCGCCCCGCCCAACGAGCACCCTCGCCGCGGGCCGGGCAATTCGGAAGATCGCGCACAGCAAGGCCGCTGCACGCTCGACGCCCTCTCGGGCCAGAAGATCAGCGCGCCGCCGCCATCGCCGCCTGCATCGCGATGCCCATCTCGGCCGGCGTGGCGGCCACCTTGGCCCCCGCCGCCTCGAGCGCCGCGATCTTCTCGGCCGCCGTGCCCTCGCCGCCCGCGATGATCGCGCCGGCGTGGCCCATGCGCTTGCCCGGAGGCGCCGCGCGGCCGGCGATGAACGCGGCCACCGGCTTCTTCATGTTCTTCTTGATCCACGCCGCCGCGCGCTGCTCGGCCGTCCCACCGATCTCGCCGATCAGCACCACGCCGTGGGTGTCGGGATCCTGGTTGAAGAGCTCGAGCACGTCGATGAAGTCCATGCCGCCGACCGGATCGCCGCCGATACCCACGCAGCTCGACTGGCCGATGCCGAGGGCGCTCAGCTGGCCGACCGCCTCGTAGGTCAGCGTGCCCGAGCGGGAGAGGACGCCGATGTGCCCCTTCTTGTGGATGTGGCCCGGCATGATCCCGATCTTGCACTCTCCCGGGGTGATCACGCCGGGACAGTTCGGCCCGATGAGCCGCGTCGGCTTCCCCTCGAGGAAGCGACGGACGCGGATCATGTCGAGCACCGGCACGCCGTCGGTGATGCAGATGACGAGCTTGCAGCCCGCATCGACGGCCTCGGTGATCGCGTCGGCCGCGCCGACCGGCGGCACGAAGATGCACGAGACATCGGCGCCCTCGTTGCGCACGGCCTGCTCGACCGTGTCGAAGATCGGCACCTTGTCTTCGAATCGCTGGCCGCCGCGGCCCGGCGTCACGCCGGCGACGACCTTCGTCCCGTACTCGATGCAGGCGCGGGCGTGCTGCGACCCGTAGGCGCCCGTGATGCCCTGGAAGACGACCCGCGTGTCCTTGTTGACGAGGATGCTCATCGCTTGATTACTCTACCTTCAACGTGGACAGGAGCTCGGCCATCGCCGCTGGCTCGCTGCTCAACTGGGTTCGAGGCTCGGTGCTCGCGGGCGCCCTAGGCGCCGGCCTTGCCGCCGCGCGTGGCGGCCACGATCTTCTGCGCGCCGTCGGCCATGGAGCTCGCCGACTGGATGGTCAGGCCGCTCTCGTCGAGCAGCTTGCGGCCGGCCTCGACGTTCGTCCCCTCGAGGCGCACCACGAGAGGCACCTTGAGCCCGAGCTCCTTCGCCGCGGCGATGACCCCGGCCGCGACGACGTCGCAGCGCATGATGCCGCCGAAGATGTTCACGAAGACGCCGCGGACCCGCTCGCTCCGGAGGATGATCTGGAACGCGGTCTTCACCTGCTCCTGCGAGGCGCCGCCGCCGACGTCCAGGAAGTTCGCCGGCTTTCCGCCGTAATGGAGGATGATATCCATCGTCGCCATCGCGAGCCCGGCGCCGTTCACGAGGCAGCCGATGTCGCCGTCGAGCGACACGTAGGACAGCCCGGCCCGCTTCGCCTGCAGCTCGACCGGATCCTCCTCGTCGACGTCGCGCATCCCGTTCCAGTCGGCGTGCCGGAACTCGGCGTTGTCGTCGAAGCTCACCTTCGCGTCGAGCGCGAAGACGTCGCCGGCGCCGGTCACGACGAGCGGGTTGACCTCGAGCAGCGAGCAGTCCTCCGCGGTGAAGCACGCATAGAGCGAGGCCACGAGCTTCAGGAACTGGCGCTGCGTCTCCTTCGCGGTGAGCCCGAGCGCGATCGCGAGCTGCCGCCCCTGGTACGGGGCGAGGCCGAGCACCGGATCGATGAAGAGCTTGTAGATCTTCTCCGGCGTGCTGTGGGCCACCTCCTCGATGTCCATGCCGCCCTCGGTCGAGGCGATCACCGCGACGCGGCGGCGCTCGCGATCGACGAGCATCGCGAAGTAGAGCTCGCGCGCGATGTCGAGGCCCTGCTCGATGTAGAGCCGCCGGACCTTCTGCCCCTCGGGGCCCGTCTGCTTGGTGACGAGCTGCATGCCGAGGATCTTCTCGGCGAGGGCGGTCGCCTCCGCGCTGCCACCCTTCGCGACCTTGACGCCGCCGCCCTTGCCGCGGCCGCCCGCGTGGATCTGCGCCTTCACGACGACGACCGGGTTGCCTGTCTGGGCGATCAGCCGATCGGCGATCGGCGCCACCTCGCTTGCCTGGAAAGCGGGCTCCCCTTTCGGTACCGGCACTCCGTAGCGAGCGAAGAGCTGCTTGCCTTGATACTCGTGGATTTTCATGAGAGGGGCCGCCACCCTATCACAAGGCCGCGCCCGCGCGAGACTCGAAAAACAGGGTCGACGGACGTCGGTGTGCCCGGTGCCTTGGCCTTACCCTGGCCGCGCGCGAGTCACGTGTTACGTTTTGTTACGCTCCGGCACGTTACGTTTCGAGTGTTTCGCGCCGGCTCACCCATCCATGGAAAAGTGCGGCGGCGCAGCGCTCGACGTCGTCTGCCTTGGTGGTGCATGACGTCGGCGCCCGCGGCGCTGCGCCCTGGCGCGTGCGGCGCGGGGGCACAGCGCCGCTTTCGTCGCCTCACTTGGCGGCGTAGGGCGGCGGCTCAGGCCGGCGGAGCGCCACGAGGGTGAACAGGCCGGGCAGGATGTCGTCCTCGACCCTGGAGACCTTGCCTTCGAGGCTGATCTTGAGCTCATCGAACGGCGTGTAGGTGAGCCCGGCGCTCGCGGAGACGCTCGGCTGAGGCGCGAACAGAAAGGCAGAGAGGGCGCCTTCCGGTTCGTAGAGAGCCTGGACTCTAAAGACCGGATGGATTGCCACCTTCGGGAGGACATTGGCGATGATCTCGCCTCCCACCCAGGGATTCAGCGCGATCGCTCCCGCCTCGTCCGCCGCGCCGACCAGCCCGACGCTGCCGTCGATCGACACGGACAGCGCCTCGGCCGGGTAGAGCTCCAGGGCGACGACCGCCGAGTAGAAATCGATCGACGGATACAGCGCGACGCCCGACCAGGTCGACCAGAGCGGCTGCATCGTGGTGAGACCGGCGCCGAACGTCGGCGCATCGACGTCGAGATCGAAGCCGCCGAAGAGGTTGATCTCGTATCCCTCGCCGAGGACGAGCCCGGGCTCGACGCCGAGCATCCGGCCCGGGACGGTGCTGATCATGGTCGAGGTTGTCGGGAAATAGTTGATCCAGCCGTCCCAGTCCTCGATGCCAATCGGGTGCGTGATGATGCCCAGCCGGAGGTGGTGATCCTCGCGGCCAATCTGGAGCATCGCCCACTCGGGCGGGCCGATCTTGATCCCCGGCGTCAGCAAGGACCACGTGGGGTAGACGAACGCCGGCAGCCCGAACGCCGGCAGCCCGAGCGGCGCCGTGGTCGCCTGCACGTCGAGATCGAGCCGGAAGTACAGCGAGCCGCTCGCGAGCCGGAGCCCGACCTCGGCCTGCGCGAGCGCGTCGAAGCGAAGGGCCGCGGGCTGCTCGCGGTGCACGCCCGCGACGACGCTGGTCCCCCCTCCCACCCAGGTGTCGATGTCGGCCGGGAGCGCGGCGAGGTGCGGTAGCAGCTGGGCCTCCTCTCTCTCTGGGTCTCCGGACGGCGGCTGTCCTCGATCAGCGAGCGGCGACGAGCGCCCCCGCGGCGATCACCGCCCCGCGCCGGCCGTCGCGGCCCTCAGGCGCTCGACCAGCGGGCGGATGACGTCGCTCCGCAGCTTGTAGGACGCGCGGTTCGCGATGAGCTGGGTGCTCACCTCGGTGACCGTCTCGAGCACCTCGAGGCGGTTCTCGCGCAGCGTCGAGCCCGTCTCGACGATATCGACGATCAGGTGGGAGAGCCCGACGAGCGGCGCGAGCTCCACCGAGCCGTGGACGGGGATGATCTCCGCCACCACGCCCTTTCTCGCGAAGTGATCCCCGGCGATCCGCGGGTACTTCGTGGCGACGCGCGGCAGATCGGGCACCTCCGTGTCCTCCGGCCCGGCCACGACGAGGCGGCAGCGGCCGATGCCGAGATCGAGCGGCGTGTAGAGATCGTGGCGGCGCTCGAGGAGCGTGTCACGGCCGGAGACCCCGAGATCGGCGGCGCCGTACTCGACGTAGGTCGGGACGTCGTCCGGCTTCAGGAACACGTACCGGAACGCGCCGTCCGCCGTCGGCCGGACCAGGCGGCGATCGTTCTCCTCGAGGGGCGTGCTGTCGAGGCCCGCGCGCCGCACGAGCGGGATGAGGTCCTTCAGGATCCGCCCCTTGGGGACGGCGATGGTGAGGGGCTTCGTCATCCGGCCCGCCCCTCGACGCGCACCGTGTCGGCGCCTAGCTGCGCGAGCTTGCGCTCCATGAACTCGTAGCCGCGATCCAGGTGGTAGACGCGCAGCACCTCGGTCTCGCCCTCGGTCGCCACGAGCCCGGCGATGACGAGCGACGCGCTCGCGCGCAGATCGGTGGCCATCACGGTCGCGCCCGACAGCGGCGCGCCGCCGTGCACGTGCGCCGTGTGGCCGTCCACGTCGATGTGCGCCCCCATCCGCGAGAGCTCGGGGACGTGCATGAAGCGGTTCTCGAAGATGGTCTCGACGATGCGCGACGTGCCCTGCGCGAGGCACATCAGGACCATGAACTGCGCCTGCATGTCGGTCGGGAAGCCCGGGTGCGGCGCCGTCGTGACGTCGACGGCGCGCAGCGGCCGCCCCTCGCGGCGGACGCGCACGCAGTCGCCCTCGCGGCCCACCTCGACGCCCGCCTGGCGGAGCTTGGCCGCGACCGCCTCGAGGTCCTCGAGCGGCGCGTTCTCGATCAGCACGTCGCCGCCGGCCGCGGCCGCCGCGACCATGTACGTGCCGGCCTCGATCCGGTCGGAGATGATCGCGTGGTCGAACGGCTCCAGCTCGTCCGCGCCCTCGATGTGGATGACGTCCGTGCCGGCGCCGCTCACGCGCGCGCCCATCTTGTTGAGCACCCGGCCGAGCTCCTCGACCTCGGGCTCGCGCGCGCAGTTGACCAGCGTGGTCCGCCCCTTCGCGAGCGCCGCGGCCATCATCAGGTTCTCGGTGCCGGTCACCGTCGGCAGATCGAACACGACCTCCGCGCCGCGCAGCCGCTTGCACTCCGCGACGATGTAGCCGCGCGACAGCCGGATCGTCGCGCCGAGCGCCTCGAGGCCCTTGAGGTGCTGATCCACCGGGCGCGTCCCGATCTGGCAGCCGCCGGGGAGCGACACCTTGGCGCGGCCGAAGCGCGCGAGCAGCGGGCCGAGGACCATGACGCTCGCGCGCATCTGCTTGACGAGCTCGTAAGGCGCCTCGGGCCGCACGTTGTCGCCGGCGCCGACCTTCACGAGCGGCGGCGCGGTCTCGACGTTGCGCCCGAGGAACCGGAGCAGCGCCGAGGTCGTCTCGATGTCGCGCAGCGCTGGCACGTTGCGGAGCAAGCTCTCCCCGTCGGAGAGCAGCGTCGCGCAGAGGATCGGCAGCGCGGCGTTCTTCGCGCCGCTGATGCGGATCTTGCCGGAGAGCGGCTTCCCGCCCCGGATCCGGATGGAGTCCATGCCCCCGCTATCGCACAACCCGCGGCGGAACGCGATGTTTCGGGGGCCGCGCGCCGCGCGCCGTGTTTCGCCCCGCGCTCGGCGCCGGCCGTCGCGATCGCCGCCGGCTCACCGCGCGGGGCCGGCGGGCGACGGGGCCCACTTTCCCGTGCGCTTCCCGTGCGCTCGTCTAGTCTCCACCGGCCATGCGACCGAGCGCCATCGCCCTGTCCTCGCTGCTCGCCGCGTCTGTGGCCCCGCTCGCAGCCGCGCAGCCGTCGGCCGATCTCCGCGGGTTCCGCGCCTCGATCGACCCCGGGGCCGGCGTCTACCTCGAGCCCGCCGCGACCCCGGACACGGGCGAGTGGAGCGCGAGCCTCTGGGCCTCGTACGCCTACCGCCCCATCGTGCTCCGCGATCCCGCCTCGGGCGAGGTCCGCTTCGACGTCATCCGCCACCAGGTCAGCGCGGATTTCGCGGCCGGCGTGGGCATCGCGCGGCGCTTGCTCGTCGGGCTCACGCTGCCCGTGGTCCTCCACCAGACCGGCGACGCGCCCATGTCCGACGCCACGCGGGTGCTCGGCGACACGTGGCTCCCGGCGCAGGCGCTCGGCGATCTCGGCCTCATCGGCAAGCTCACGCTCGTGCAGCCCACCGGCGGCGATCTCGGCGGGCTCGCGCTCGCGCTGCACGAGCGCTTCACGCTGCCCACGGGGGACGAGGCGTCGTTCGTGGGCGAGGGGGGCGTCACGAACGAGCTCAGGCTCCTCGCCGAGTACCGCCTGATCGCGCTCGGCGCGCACCTCGCGGCGGGGGTCAAGCTCCGCGCCGGCGAGGCCCGCTTCGGGTGCCAGGCGACCCCGGTCCCCGCCGCGGGCGACGATCCGTGCCCCACGGTGTTCGGCCACGAGCTCCCCTTCGGCCTCGGCCTCTCGTTCCGGCCGCAGATCCTGGGCATCGACCCGGAAGGGCGCGCCACGTTCTTCCTGGAGGCGCACGGGCACCTCCCGCTCTCGCCGATCGCGCCGTTCGCGAGCCAGGAGGCGGCCGCGCTCGAGCTCGGCCTCGCCGCGCGCTACGCGCTGGGCGATGTCTCGTTCCTCGCCGGCGTCGAGACGGCGCTGGCCGGCGGCGTCGGCACCACGCCGCTGCGCGCCGTCCTCTCGGTGGCCTGGACCCCGCGCGTCCACGACGCCGACGAGGACGGCGTTCCGGACGACGTCGACCAGTGCGGCGAGCTCGCGGAGGACCGCGACGGCTTCCAGGACGACGACGGGTGCCCCGAAGGGGACAACGACGAAGACGGCGTCTTCGACGACGAGGACCGCTGCCCCACGCAGAAGGAAGACGAGGACGGCGTCGCGGATGAAGACGGGTGCCCTGACCCGTGACGCCGGGCCGTGGACGATCCATGACGACGTGGACCGCATGAGCGACGACGGCTACACGAAGCACGGCGGCGGCCGCCACGAGGGGCCCTCCCGCACCTCGCCGTATCCCCTGAGCCGGCTCTCCGCGCCGCACGAGCTCGTCGACGTGGCGCGGGAGATCCAGCAGGCGGACGCGCTGCTCGGCGCGGTCACCGGCGGCAAGCTCGCGCAGATCGCGCGGCAGATCCGGTCGCTCCAGGAGGAGGCGCGGCGGGTCCTCGAGGCGGCGCAGCGCGACGGCGAGCTCCACCGGGCGGCGTGCAACTTCAAGAAGCGGCCCGGCCACGTCTACCACCTGTACCGGCGCGGCGACGGCGTCCCTTACCTCTCGATGCTCTCGCCGGAGGAGTGGGGCGGCTCGCCGCCGCACGCGTTCGAGGGCTCGTACCGCCTCGAGGTCGACATGTCGTGGACGCCGGCGCAAGAGGCCGAGGCGCACGACGCGGAGGCCGGCGCGCTCGCGCGGCTCACCGGCCGCGGCGCCTGACCGCGGCGCTCGCTCACCCGCCGAGCTGGAGCAGCACCTTCCCGAACGACGCGTTGCTGGCGACGTAAAGTTGCGCTGCAGCGGCATCGCCGATCGGGAAGACCCGGTCCACGACCGGCCGCACCGCGCGGCTCGCGAGCCAGGGGGAGATGTTCCGCTCGAGCACCTGCGCCGCCGCGATCTTCTCCTCGAGCGGGCGCGAGCGGAGCACGGTGCCGAAGAGCTCGACGCGCTTCCGCAGGAGCTCGCGCAGGTCGAGCTCCGTGGACGCGCCGGCCGTCAGCCCGACGAGCGCGATCCGGGCCTTCAGCGCGCACGCCTTGAGGTCCTCGCCGACGTACGCGCCTCCGACGAGCTCGAGGACCACGTCGACCCCCGCGCCTCCGGTCGCCTTCAGCACCTCGTCCGCGAACGTCGCGCCCGACGTCACGATCCCGGCGTGCAGCCCGAGCTCGCGGCAGCGATCCAGCTTGTCCTGCGTGCGCGACGTCCCGACGACGAAGCACCCGAGCGCGCGGGCGATCTGGAGGCCGGCCGTGCCCACGCCGCTGCCGACCGCGTGCACCAGCGCGCGCTCGCCGGGCGCGAGCCGGGCGCGCGTCACGAGCGCGTCGTAGGCGGTGACGAACGCCTCGGGGACCGCCGCCGCCTCCTCGTCCGTGAGCCCGTCCGGCACCGGCGCGACCTCGCGCTCGTGCGCGACGACCCGCTCGGCGTAGGCGCCGCCCGCGAGGAGGCCGAAGACGCGATCGCCCGGCGCGAAGCGGCGCGCGCCCTTCCCCGTGGCCTCGACCACGCCGGAGTACTCGAGCCCCGGCACGTCCTGCGGCGCGCCGGGCGGCGCCGGGTAAAAGCCCAGCCGCTGGAGCAGATCGGCGCGGTTCACCCCGGCGAAGCGGACGGCGACGCGCACGTGCCCGTCGGGCACCTCGGGCGCATCGACCTCGCGCACCTCGAGGACCTCCGGCCCGCCCGGCTCGCGGATGACGACGGCGCGCATCTTCAATGTGCTGCTCACGCCCCGTTCATTCTTCCATGGGCGGCGGGAGCACGCTCTTCCGGTAGAAGTATTCCACCTTCTCGGAGTCCGGATCGGCCGGCTCCTTCTCCGGCTCGGCCGGCGCGTTGCCGCCGATCGCCGCCTCGATCTGCACCTGCTCGAGGGCGTCCATCATCGAGGCCGCGCTCGGGAAGCGCTCCTCGCGGTCGAGCGCGAGCGCGCGCATCGTCGCGACGTCGAGCGAGTGGGGCACCTCGGGCCGCAGCATGCGCGGGCGGATCGGCTTCACGCGCTGGATCTCCGCGAGCAGGGCGGCGGCCGTCGGCGCCTTGAACGGCAGCTGCCCGGTGAGCATCACGTAGAGCAGCATGCCCACCGAGTAGAGGTCCGCGCGCGCGTCGAGATCGCGGACGCCCTGCGCCTGCTCCGGGGCCATGAACGCGGGCGTGCCGGCGATGGCGTGGCTCCCCGCGGCGGCCATCGAGACGAGGATCGACGGCGCCACCCCCGTGTTGAACGCCTCGGCGACGCCGAAATCGAGCACCTTCACGGTGAGCGGGCCGCGGTCGCCGCCGACGAGGCAGATGTTGTCCGGCTTGAGATCGCGGTGGAGGATGCCCTCGGTGTGCGTGACGACGAGCGCGCTGAGCACCTGGACGGCCACGTCCAGCACGACGGGAATGGGCATGGGGCGCTCGCGCGCGAGCCGCTCGGTGATGGTCTCCCCCTCGAGACGCTCCATCACGAGGTAGGGCGTACCGTCGTCGAGCACGCCAAGATCGTAGACCTCGACGATGTTCGGATGGCCGAAGCGGCCGGCGACGGCTGCCTCGTTGTGAAAGCGCGCGATGGCCGTCTTGCTCTGAGCGTACTGGCCGCGGAGCGTCTTGATCGCGACCCGGCGCCGCAGGCCGATGTGGATCGCGTCGTAGACCATCCCCATCCCGCCCTTGGCGATGACGCCGAGGATGCGGTAGCGGTCGTGCAGCAGGCGGCCGACGAGCGGCGCCTCCTTCGTCGGCCGCGGCTGATCGGGATCGATATCGGGCGGCAGCGGCCCGTCCACCGGCCACCCCGACTCGCCCCTGCTCGTCGGCGGTACCCGCGTCGAGGAGGGCGGGGCGACGCTCGGCGTGAGCGCCGTGCCGTGCACCGGGCACCTCTCGGTGTCCGACGGGTGCGGCAACCCGCACGCCTGGCATCGGATGAAGTGCTGCGGCGGCATCGGGGACCCGGTCAGAGTACGGGTACATCCGCCCATGCAGCAAGCTCGTTCAGGGAGCGAGCGTCCCGGCTGGGGGGGCACGCCCACAGCGTGTGGTTGGGTAGCCAACCCATGTCATCTTCAGCAGCTGGGTTGGATCGGCTCGCGGCTTACGGTAGGCTGAGCTCAAACGTGCCGCAGCCGGTCCGAAAACCAACCCGACGAGCGCGAGAGGTACCGCAGCGGGGCGGGTACCAGAATTTGCATCCGAACGTAAGGCGAAACGTAAGACGAAACGTAATCCGGAACGTAAGACGAAACGTAAGGCGGTACGTCGACCTGAACGTTGACCAGCACGTAAGCCAGTACGTAAACCAGTACGTGAATCGAACGTAAGTCGAGCGTTGGGCAGCGCGTGACGGGCTCGGGGTACGCTTTCCCCGACTGCCAGCAGTGGGGGCCAGCGGGATGGGAAGGGGAAAGAGACAGAGGCCATGAGCACGGCGGAGAAGCTTTCGGACGGTGCCTCGGCCAGCGGTGAGTCCGATCCGCTGCTGGGAAAGGTCTTGAATCAGAAGTTCAAGATCCACTCCCTCCTCGCGACGGGCGGCATGGGCGTCATCTATCGCGGCGAGCAGATCGCCCTCGAGCGCCAGGTCGCGATCAAGGTCCTGACGCCCACGAACTCATCGAATCAGATCGACCCCAACTTTCATAAGCGCTTCTTCCTCGAGGCGAGCATCCTCGCCAGGCTCCAGCACCCGAACATCGTCACGGTCTTCGACTACGGCCGAGTCGAGAACATGGAGCCCGAGCGGTACTTCATGGCCATGGAGTTCCTCGAGGGCGAGACGCTCTTCCGGCGGCTGCGCAAGGCCGGCCGCCTCTCGGCGCCCGACTCGATGGGCATCGCCCGGCAGATCGCCCGCGGGCTGCGCGAGGCGCACAAGCATGGCGTGGTGCACCGCGATCTGAAGCCGTCGAACGTCATGCTCGTCCCCGGCGAGGACACCGGAGAGCTCGTCAAGATCCTCGATTTCGGCCTCGTGAAGGTGCTCGCGGACGACTCGGAGGAGCTCACGCAGCAGGGCTCGTTCCTCGGCTCCCCGCGCTTCATGTCGCCGGAGCAGATCTCGCACGGCAAGGTCGATCTGCGGACGGACGTGTACTCGCTGGGCGTGATCCTCTACCAGATGCTCTGCGGGAAGGTCCCGTTCGAGGCGCAGAACTCGGTCCAGATCCTGATCGCCCACCTGCAGCAGCCCGTCCCGCGGATGAAGGAGCGCAACCCCGAGGCCGACGTGCCCGAGCCGCTCGAGGCGTTCGTGCTGCGCTGCCTGTCGAAGGATCCGGACGGCCGACCGGCCAACATGGAGGCCCTCATCCGCGGGCTCGGCGAGTGCGCGCAGGCGATGGGCCTGTCCCCGGCGTTCGGCTCGACGGGCCTCGTGACCATGGACTCCACCGGCACCGGCAGGATGCCGACGCCGATGCCGCCCGTGCGCGTGATGACGGCGATCCCCGCCAGCTCGTCGTCGCCCACGTCGACGTCCGGCGCCACGACCTCGCAGGTGGACGACGCCTCGCTCGGCGCCGCCTCGCGCCCGGCCGACGCCGCGCCGCAGGGCCGAAAGGGCATCGTGCTCGTCGCGGTGGGCGTCCTCGCCGTCGCGGGCATCGGGGTCGCGATGTCGCAGATGCGCTCCGGCGAGCCGCCGCCGGCGCCGGCCGCCGCGCAACCGGAGAAGCCGCAGGTCGCGCCGCCGCCCGCCGACGTCGGGTCGTTCGTGCTGATGGTCGAGTCCATGCCGTCCGGCGCCGAGGTGCTGGAAGACGGCAAGCCGCTCGGGAACACGCCGCTCCAGCTGTCGCTCACGAACAGCTCCGTGCGCGCCAACCCGCGCCGGTTGACCGTGCGCCACGAGGGGTACGAGCCGTACTCGATCGTCCAGGGCCCCTCCGATCAGTCCGTGCGCCTGGTCGCCACGCTCACGAAGCAGGCAGCGGCGCCGACGAGCACGCCTGCAGCGCCGACGCCGCCCCCGGCCGCCCCGGCGCCTCGCCCGTACTCTGGCCGGCCGGCCCCCAGGCCCGCGCCCGCCCCCGACGCGCCGCCCCCGCCTCCTTCTCCTCGGCCGCTGGATATCCAGATCGAACGATGACCCTCCAGCGCCCCACACACCACATCGTCGTCTCCCCGTCTGTCTTCACCGCGCGGCCGCTCTGGGCGGATGTCCTCGCCGACGTGGAGGCACCTTGTTCCAGGCTTTCCGTCGGCGGGCACCCCCCGCGCGGCGCGCACGGTGACGGTGAAGGAGACGATGTGCCGCATTCTCCGGAACATGCGCAAATGTACGCGCACGAACGCGCGCACGAACACGCGCACGAACACGCGCACGCTCAGCCCGTGCAGCGCGGCGAACGTCAAATCCAGCGGCGAACCCAGGCCGCGCTGACCGCCCGAACGATCGATCGAAGATCCCGGTATTCATCCGTTCCCGCCGGCAGTAGACTCCAGGCTCTGCGTCCCGCAGACGCGCTTCCCAGGCCGATTCCAAGCGGGATCCGTTGCTGAGGAGCAAGGAAATGAACCCGCTCGTCCCCGACTTCATCATCCAGCAAGACGCTCTCGGCAACACCGAGGGCAGCTTCACGGGGGCGGTGCTGATGATCGACATCCCCGGCTTCACCGAGCTCACGGAGAAGCTGATGCAGCACGGCCGCGCGGGCGCGGAGACGCTCGCCGGCACGCTCCGGTACTACTTCGACCCGCTCATCGCCGCGGTCCACCACGCCGGGGGCTTCATCACGAACTTCGCGGGCGACGCGTTCACGGCGCTGTTCCAGGACACGCCGGACCGCAAGGTCGCGGAGTACGTGCTCGGCGCGGCGCTCGCGATGCGCGACCTGTTCGCGGAGCACCCCGAGCGCGACACGCCCTTCGGCAGCTTCCCGTTCTCGTTCCGGATGGGGCTCGCGTGGGGCTCGGTCGAGTGGGGTATCGTCCGCATCTCCCCGGAGCGCGCGTACTACCACTTCCACGGGCAGGCGCTCGCCGCGTGCGTCGCGATCGAGCGGCAAGCGCTGAAGGGCGACATCCTCCTCGACCGCGCGCTCTGCGATCGGATCCCGCCCGCGAGCGCGAAGTACCACGGCGAGGGCGTCTACAAGCTCGGCGACGTGCCGGCGCCCAGGATGCCGCAGGTCCCGAGGAACCCGCCGCGCGGCGAGGGCACCGCGTTCGTGGCGAGGGGCGTCGCGGACATGCCCCCGGAGGGCGAGTTCCGCAACGTCACGAGCGTCTTCCTCTCGTTCGAGCAGATCCCGAGCTTCGCGGAGCTCACGCGCCTCCTGCACGAGCTCTCCGAGCTCTACGGCGGCACGTTCACGGGCATCGACGCGGGCGATCTCGGCATCGCCGCGCTGATCCACTTCGGCGCCCCGATCACCCACGAGAACGACAACGATCGCGCGCTCGACTTCGCGCTGGAGCTGAAGAAGCGCGGCCTCCGGCAGATGCGCCTCCGCGCGGGGATCACGCGCGACGTCCGGTACGCCGGCTTCAACGGCGGCACCGAGCGCCACGAGTTCGCGTGCATCGGCCGCGCGACGAACCTCGCCGCGCGCCTCGTCGCGAAGGCCCCCTGGTCGGCGATCTGGGCCGACGAGCAGGTCTTCCGCGCCGGTGAGACGAGCTACCAGTGGACGACGGAGAACATCTTCCGGTTCAAGGGCTTCGATCTGCCCATCCTCGTCTACTCGCTGGAGCGCCGCCGCATCTCGGTCCAGAAGGAGTTCTACGACCTCGGCCTCATCGGCCGCGAGGCGGAGATCGAGCAGCTCGTGCGCTACGTCGGGCCGATCTTCGAGGGCAAGCCGGCCGGGATCACGTACATCGACGGCGAGCCGGGGCTCGGGAAGAGCTACCTCGTGCAGCGCTTCCGCCACCGTTGCGAGGAGCACCAGAGCGACCGGCCCTTCCTGTGGATCGACGCGCGCTGCGACCAGACGCTCCAGAGCTCGCTGAACGCGTTCGAGTTCGCGCTGAAGGAGTACTTCTGGGAGTCCTCCGCGCTCGGCAAGGAAGAGAAGCTCACGAACTTCGACGACGCGTTCGAGTACCTCCTCGAGCGCCTGCCCGAGAGCCAGGCCGCGCTGAAGCGCGAGCTCGATCGCGCGCGCTCGGTGTTCGCCGCGCTTATCGGCATCCGGTGGGAGGACTCGCCGTACGAGCGCCTGCACCCGAAGCTCCGGTACACGAGCACGCTCTCGGCGCTGAGCTTCGTCTTCCTCGCCGAGGCGTCGCTCCAGCCGGTGATCCTGCACCTCGAGGACGCGCACTGGGCCGACGAGGACTCGCTCGAGGCGGTGCGCGTGATCGCGCGCGCGTGCCGGGGGCTGCCCATCGCGATCATCTGTACGACGCGGCGCAAGGACGACGGCACCCCCGTCCGCATCCCGCTCGACCCGGGCATCTCCGAGAACGTGATCGAGCTGAAGCCGCTGCCGCGCGAGCAGCTCCTCGCGCTCGCGGTCCCGTTCTTCGGCGGCCCGATGCCGGACATGCTCGCGACGCTCCTCTGCGAGACGGCCGGCGGCAACCCGTTCTTCGCGCAGGAGATCCTCGCCTACTGGCTCGAGGACGGGCGCTACGGCTCGAGCTCGAGCTCCATCTCGATCTCGAACACGTTCATGCCGCCGAAGAACGTGAACAGCCTGCTCATCTCGCGCCTCGACCGGCTCGACGCGAAGGTGAAGCAGACGATCGTCGCCGCGGCCGTCCTCGGGCGCGAGTTCGACCTGCGGGTGCTCGCGCTGATGCTCCCCGACGCCTCCGTGCTCGAGGAGCACGTGCGCATCGGCGAGGCGCAGTGCATCTGGTCGCAGATGACGGAGCGGCGCTTCCAGTTCAGCAACGCGCTCCTCCGCAACGCGGCCTACGAGATGCAGTCCCGCGCGCGGCTCCAGGAGCTCCACCGGCTCGCGGCCGAGGCGATCGAGAGCCTCTACGGCGATGACCTCGAGGACCAGCTCGTCGCGCTCGGCCGCCACTGGCGCCGCGCGGGCAAGGTGGACCACGCGCGCCGCTACTTCCTCGCGGGCGCCCGCAAGGCGGCGGCGCGCTACGCCCACGAGGAGGCGACACGCCTCTACCGCGTCTACTTCAAGCTCTCGCCGGAGCCGACGCCCGAGAGCGTCGTCGTGCGCTACGAGTTCGCGCGCGACGTCCTCGAGGCGAGGGGGCGGTACCAGGAGGCGCGGCAGGAGCACATCCGCGTGCTCACCGACGCCCAGAAGCTCGGCGACCGCGGGTCCGAGGCGCTCGGCTTCCTCGGCCTCGGCCGCACGCACTGGGCGATGCAGCAGCCGGACGACGCGCGCACCTACTGGGAGGAGGGGCTGCGCGCCGCGCGCGAGGCGGGCAACCTGCCGGCCGAGGGGCTCACGCTCGCGAGCCTCGGGATGGCCTACGCCGTCCAGGGCCGGTACGACGCCGCTCGCACGCTCTACTCGCGCGCGATCACGGTCGAGCGGCAGATCGGGAACCGGCGCGAGGAGGCGAGGCTCCTCGGGGAGTTCGCGAAGCTGCACCGGCTGAGCGGCCACCTCGGCGAGGCGGAAGCCCTGCAGGAGCAGGCCGCTGCCATCGAGCGTGAGCTGGGGGCCTCTTGAGCCGGTGGGGGACGCTGCCGTGCGCTCCGCCCACGCGAAGGCGACCCCGTCGTCCGACGTCGTCGCACGTTCCCTAGATCGCGGTGCAGAGGCCCCGCCGGCCCGCGCGGCGCCGGCGCGCCCCGGCCCTCGCCGCCCTGCGAATTCCGCTGACAATCGATCACGAGGTCTCCCAAGAGCATGACACGACAGGCAACAAAGGAGTCACCTGCGCTGTTGAACGAGGAGCTCCTTGAGAAGGCGAAGCCTTCCAAGCTCATGCCCGCCGTGATCGCCGGAATGGTCTCGGGGACGCTGGTCGTCTCGTTCGATATCTCTCTTGGCGCGCTGATCTTCAACCACGGGCTCGCCGAATACCTCTCGAGAGGGATCGGCATCATCCTGATCAGCTCCGTCATCGTCGGCGTGATCGTGTCTCTCCTCAGCTCCTACAAGCCGGTGATCGCCGCGCCGCAGGAGGACGCTGCCGTCATTCTCGCCTCGATGGCGGCGGCGATCACGACGGGCATCGCGCAGAAGGACCCGACGGCGAGCCCGTTCCCGACGGTCGTGGCCGCCATCGCGATCACCTCCGTGGTCGCAGGCGGCTTCTTCCTGCTGCTCGGCCTCTTACGGCTCGGCATCCTGGTCCGCTTCATCCCGTACCCCGTCGCCGGCGGCTTCATCGCCGGCGCCGGCTGGCTCCTCCTCCAGGGCTCGATCTCGGTGATGTCCGGCCAGCCATCGACGCTCGACATTTTCCCGAGCGTGGTGATGGATCCGGAGCTCCTGAAGCGGGTCCTCCCGGGCCTCGTGTTCGGCGTCCTGCTCCTCCTGGTGCTGCGGCGGTTCTCGTCGCTCCTGCTCCTCCCCGTGCTGCTCGGGGGCTCGATCGTGGTGTTCTACGTCTCGCTGGGCCTCGCCGGCGTCAGCGTGCAGCAGGTGCTCGACAGCGGCTGGCTCCTCGGTCCGTTCCCGACCGCGTCGCTCTGGCCTCCGATCGGCGCTTCGGATTTCGGGAAGGTGGACTGGTCGGTCCTGTTCGGCAGCGCCGGCAACATGGCCGCCGTCACGATCATGGCCGCCATCACCGTGCTGCTCAGCGCGTCGGGCGTGGAGCTCGCGACGGAGCAGGAGATCGATCTCGACCGCGAGCTGCGGGCCACGGGCGTCGCGAACATCGTCACGGGCCTCTTCGGCGGCATGGTCGGCTACCTGTCGCTCGCCGAGTCGTCGATGAGCTACAAGGCCGGCTCGAACAGCCGCGTCTCGGGGCTGGTCGCGGCGGCGATCAGCTGCGTCGTGCTCTTCGTCGGCGCCGACGCCATCCTGTACTTCCCGCGCCCCGTCCTCGGGGGCCTGATCGCCTATCTCGGATTCCACTTCCTCATCAACACGCTCTACGAGGGCTGGTTCCGGCTGCGGCGCATCGAGTACTTCGTCATCGTGGTGATCCTCCTTGTCGTCGCCGTCCGGGGCTTCCTTGTCGGCATCGGGGTGGGGCTCGGCGTCTCGTTCATCCTCTTCGCGCTCAGCTACAGCCGCATCGAGGTGGTGCGCAACGCCATCTCCGGGGTCTACCTGCGCAGCAACGTCGCTCGCAGCGACGGCGAGGAGATGACCCTGACGGAGCGCGCCAAGCAGCTCAACGTGCTCCAGCTCCAGGGCTATATCTTCTTCGGGACGGCGTACAACCTCCTCTCGACCGCCCAGCAGCGCATCCAGAGCGAGGAAGGTGAGGTGCGCTATCTGCTGCTCGACTTCCGCCACGTGAACGGCATCGACTCGTCCGCCATCGCGAGCTTCCTCCGGCTCCGCAGGCTCGCCAAGGCGCACGGCGTCAAGCTCATCTTCACGGAGGTGCGTGTGGACATCCGCAATCACCTCGAGCGGGGCGAGGTCTTCGTCGGCGATGACGACGAGGTCTGCCGGATCTACCCGGATCTGGATCGAGGCCTCGAGGCGTGTGAGAAGGAGATCATCGCAGATGCGCCGCCCAGCATGCTGCCGCCTCCGATGCTGTTCTACGATCTCCAGGATGTATTCGGCGGTCGCCCGGGAATGCTACGTTTCAAGGACTACCTCGAGCGCGTGGAGCTTCCGGATGGGTTCGATCTGTTCCGGGCCGGAGATGTCTCGAAGGACCTCTACCTCATCGAGAGCGGAGAGCTCACGGCCTGGCTCGAGATCGACGGGAAGAAGGTGAAGCGGCTCCGCACGATGGGGCCGGGGTCGGTCGTCGGCGAGTCCGGGCTCTACATGGGCGAGAAGCGGTCGGCGACGGTCACCGCGAGCCGGCAGTCCACGCTCTACCGGCTCACGGAGGAGGCGCTGCAGCGAATGACGGAGGAGGCGCCCGAGCTGGCCGCGGCCTTCCATCACTTCGTGGTCACGCTGCTGGCCCGGAGGATCGTGCACTCGACGGGGCCAGTGAAATCGCTGTTCAACTAGACTCGATCGGTTCGGCCTGGAGCGTTGCGTTCCCGTGGAGACTCGCTTGCAGCATGGTGCGACGGCAGTACGCCTCCCGCCGGTGCGCGTCGCGCGCCGGGGAGCCGGCGTGTCCGCTCTTCAATGCTGCACGCGTGAGCACCTGGCTCCCGCAGATCCTATCGCGCACGACGACCCAGCGCAGCCCGCGAGCATTGCCGTCCTGTGTTCCGGTAGCGTCGAAACACGCATTGCCGTGCCGCGCGCCGTTTCACCTGGGGGAGAACAATCTCGTGTAGACGCTATCCCGGATGCGCGTGGATGCGCGGCGAACACACATTTGAATGCAATTTCGACGATCTCTTTCGGATTCAGAGCCACGGAATGTACGATTCGCCTAAGCTTGCGAACAGTCGTGGTTTCGCTCCGAATGAGAAGGCCAGTCGTGTTGCTTACCGCGCAACACATTTTCCTTGACAAGGGGACGCGCGCTTGCAATCCACGGTCCATAGGGTTGCGGCCGGGGCTGCCCGGCATCCCGCGCGTCCTACCGGTCGATGGGGGCCTCGGTCCGCAGACGCGCTCCGCTGGTTGGCGTTTCCGGAGACCCCAGAGGCCAGCATCGCGCCAGCGAACACCCGCAGGCCTGTCCGCCTTGAGCAGCTGGAGAAAGGACAACTTATGAAAACTCAACGTCGCCCCCTGATGGTACTAGCCATTCTGTTGGGTGTCCTATCGGTCGCCGCCTGCGGCAAAGATAAGGCTCCTTCTGAAGCACGTGCAGAGTCGGGCACCAAGGAAGCTGCGGCTCAGCCCTCCGAGCTCAGCGTCCTCATCTTCCCGAACTACCTGGACGACAAGAGCATCAAGGACTTCGAGACGCAGAACAACGCCCGCCTGCGGCTCACGATCTACGACTCCACCGAGGAGATGGAGAGCAAGCTCGCCTATGCGGGCGCCGACGCGCAGTACGATGTCGTCGTGATGGCGGCGCACGCCAGCGGGCGGCTCGCGCGGCGCGGGCTCATCCGCCCCCTGGATCACGCCCAGCTCCCCAACCTGAAGAACCTCGAGTCGCGGTTCTCGGGCCCGAACTTCGACGAGGGCAACAAGTATTCTATCCCTTACCAGTGGGGCACTGTCGCGATCATCTACAACAAGAAGAAGATCCCCAACATGGATCCGACGTGGGGCGTGCTCTTCGACGCCCAGAAGACGCCGGGCACGTTCGTGCTGATCGACGAGATGCGCGACATGGTCGGCGCGGCGCTCAAGTACAAGGGATTTTCCAGCAACACGTCGAAGCCTGAAGAGATCCGGGAGGCCGGGCGCATCCTCAAGGAGGCCAAGAGCAACCCGAAGTGCCTCGGCTTCAAGGGCGGCATCGGCGCGACGCAGGACGTGAAGGGCGGCTCCGTCGACATGGCGGTCGTCTGGAACGGGGACGCGCAGAAGGTGGTCTGGGAGGACAAGGATCGCCTCGCCCTCGTCATTCCGAAGGAAGGTTCCGTGATCTGGGTCGACGTGATGACCGTGCCCTCCAAGTCGCCCCACCCCGAGCTGGCTCACAAGTTCATCAATCACATGCTGACCCCCGACGGCGGCGCGCAGCTCTCGATGATGACGAAGTACGCGACCCCGAACAGCGCCGCGCAGGCCAAGCTGCCGGTGGAAGACCGCACGAACCAGCTCATCTATCCGACGGGCGACCAGGCGAGCCGCCTGGAGCACCATCGCGATCTCGGCGAGGCGGCCAAGCTCTACGACGAGGTCTGGGCGGCCGTGAAATCGAACTGACCGCGAGGCGATGGCGCCAACGAGGTGCTCAGCCTCCGATCACGCCGATGCCCATCCTGCGCGACGCGCCGGTGTCGAGCGCACGCCCGAGCTGGAATCAGGGCCGCTGCGTGGAGCCCCTGGCAAGACTGAATGCTTCGTTGCCACCGACGTGTCCCGCTGGCGCGGCGCTCGTCTCGCCGGCGCGTCCCCGACGCGTGCGCGACGAGCCCGGCTGGAGCGCACGGCGTAGCTCGCTGCCACCGGAGCGCACCGCGCCCGGTGCGCCTGGCGCGTCGAGGTGGAGTGCGTCGATCTGAACGTAAGGACCTCTATGGAAGATCATCGCTCCAAGACCACGGCTCGCGCGAGAGGCATGGTCGTAGACAACGCGTTCACGGCCGATAGCCTCTATGGCGTTCGGCGCGAGCCGACCTACAGCGGCGCGCTCTCCTTCCTGCGCCGCAAGTACACGCGCGACCTGACTGGCGTCGATGTGGCGGTCACCGGCATCCCGCTCGACACGGCGACCAGCAACCGCCCAGGGACGCGCTTCGGCCCGCGCGCGGTGCGGGAGGCCTCGGCGCACCTCGCGTGGAACCGCCCTTACGGCTACGAGTTCGATCCGCTCGACCGGCTCGCCGTGGTGGACTATGGCGACTGCGTCTGGGATTACGGGCGTCCGGAGGAGAGCCCTGTCGCCATCGAGGAGCACATCGGCCGGATCCTCGACGCCGGGGTGACGCCCCTCTCGATCGGGGGGGATCACTTCGTGAGCTACCCGATCCTGCGCGCCGTGTCCAAGCGCCGCGGGAAGCTCTCGCTGATCCATTTCGACGCTCACTCCGACACGTGGAGCGACGAGGTCGGATCGGGTCGGGTCGATCACGGCACCATGTTCTTCCACGCGGCGCGGGAGGGCCTCGTGGAGCCCAGCCGCTCGGCGCAGATCGGGCTCCGCACTTACAACGCCGATACGCTCGGCTTCCAGGTGCTCGACGCGCCCTGGGTTCATCGCCATGGCGCGAGGGCGGTGATCGAACACGTTCGTAATATCGTCGGGGACCACGAGGTTTACCTGACGTTCGACATCGATTTCCTCGACCCGAGCTTCGCGCCCGGCACCGGCACGCCGGTCTGCGGGGGGATGTCCACCGCGGTCGCGCTGGAGATCCTGCGGGGGCTCCAGGGCATCGCGCTCGTCGGCATGGACGTCGTGGAGGTCGCGCCCGCCTACGACGTGGGTGAAATCACGGCGCTGGCTGGCGCGACGATCGCGCAGGAGGGGCTCGGGCTCTTCGCGTGCCGGCCAGGGGCGCAGAAAACAAGGGAGCCGGCCGAGGGAGAGCGGCGTTAGAGCGGCGGTCACCCGCTTCGGATACGGGCCCATCTCGTCGTTTTCGGTGCTCAGCGCACAGGAGTGCGCTTCCGCGCCGAAAACGACGATCTGGACCCGTCTCCTGTGCGGGAGACCGCCGCTCTGCGTCGCGTCTACGAGCGTGTCCGGCGGCGCGGAGACTGCCCTCGGTACGGCGCGAAGACCGCTTCTGGCGAGTCTTCGGTGAACTGGCGGAGCACCCGGTTCAGCCCGCGCGTGCCGTGGGCGCGGACGGTCTGGACGCGGTCGAGATCGAGCACCTCCCCGAGGTACTCCTCGCCGGAGCCCCCCAGGAAGAGGACGCGGCCCTCGGGATCGACCGCGATGGAGCGCCCGCCGCCGATCTCCACCGCGGCATTGACGTTCACCACATAACACTGGTTCTCGATCGCGCGGGCGCGGGCGAGCACGAGCTCCTCCTCGCGATCCGGCGTCGTGGTGAGCGTCGGGTGCAGGATCACCTCGGCGCCGCGCAGCGCCAGGCCGCGCGCGACCTCGGGATACCAGCCATCGTAGCAGATCATGAGCCCCAGCCGGCCGACGCGCGGGATGTCGAACACGGGCGCGGGCTCATCGCCCGGCGCACAGGTCTCGAAGGGCATCCAGGGATAGAGCTTGCGGTACCGGGTGACGAGCTTGCCGCTCGGCGAGAAGACGAGCGCGGTATTGTGCAGCTTGTCCCCCGCGCGCTCGTAGATCGACCCGGCGCAGAGCCACCTCCCAGCCCTGCGCGCGATCGCGCCGAGCCGCCTGGTGAGCGGCCCCGGGATCGGCTGGGCGAGCTCGTGCGACGGGGAGGTGTGGCGGAACGGGTGATCCCCCGTGAGCCACAGCTCGGGAAAGAGGTAGAGCTGCGCCTCGGGAAACGAGACCCCCAGCGTCTGCACCTCGCGCTCGAGCTTCTCGAGCGTCGCAGCAGGGTCGCCGGGCACGGGCCGGGACTGGACTCCGATGACGTGGAGGAGGCGAGCCATACAAGCGACGTTATACACCCCCTCTGCGGCGTGCGTTCGAGGGGCGTCGTGAACGTCGCGCCGGGGGGCGCCTGGCGAGCTCGCTCAGGTGGTCGGCTCGATCGACCCGCGAGCCGCCGCGATCACCTCGGCCGTGGCGAAGTGCGCCGACTCGAGGGCACCCTGCGCCCAGCCCGTGTAGAGACACGTGTGATCGCCGGCGAAGACGATGCGCCCCTCGCCGCGCTGGAGATCCGCGATCAGATCGGTCTGATCGGGCCGGTACGCGGGCCAGCCGCCTCGCGTGTACGGCTGGTGGTGCCACGAGAACGACAGCCCCTTCTGGAAGTACTGCCGAGCGTTCGGGAAGAACGACTCCATCGTCTTGAGCCCGAACTCGATGCGATCGGCCGCGGTGGGCAGCTCGTCGAGCGCCGCGGCGTTGCGGTCCTGCACGTACGCCGTGAGGATGCCCGAGGAGCCGGGCTGGAGCGAGGTCAGGTCCCACAGGCGCTCGATGGGCGTGGTCGTGCAGGCCGCGAGCAGCCCGATGATGCCCTCATCCGCCCAGAACCGGTGCGAGAACTGGAAGTTGAGGCGCGTGACGGTGAACATCGGGATCTCCGACGCGGCGCGGTGCTTGGGGCCGGAGAGCGGCGGGTCGAACGCGACCTCGAGCAGGATGCGGTGGGGGAGCGCGCACACCACGAAGTCGCCCTCGATCGTCTCGGGGTCCCCGTTCCTGAGGAACTCGACGGTCACGCCGTCCTCGCGGGAGATCACCCGCTGCACATGGGCCCCCTTGAGGATGCGATCGCCGAGATCGTCGGCGAACGCGGTGGTCAGCCGGTCGTTCCCGCCGGCGATCGCGTAGGTGTGGAACCACTTGGCGTCGAGCCGCTGGTTCGCCGACCAGGCGAGGCCGCTGAACATCTCGATCTCCGTCCCCTCGTACGCGCGGCAGATCTCCCTCGCGGCGTGCGAGGCCCCGGTCCGATCCAGGCTGCGGTAGAACGTCTCGCCCGAGAAGTCCTTGCGGACGGTGGCCGGTGGCCACTGCGTGTCCCGCGGGTCGCCGATCACCGAGAACGCCTTCGCCGCGAGCTGCAGGTTGAGGGACTCCGCGTCGATGTCCCGCTCTTCCGGAGAGAGCGGAAAGTCGGCAGGATAGTGCGCTTTGCCCCGCGAGGTGCTCAGGAAGCGATGGCCCATGACGTAGTACAGCTGCGTCGCGTCGAGCGGATACTCGAGGATCTCCAGCCCGAAGTGGCGCGCATAGGCGAGCGTGAGGACGTGGGTGTCGGCGATCCGGGTGACGCCGAGCTCGGCGTACTGGTCGCCGAAGTGGTTCCGGAGCGTGTAGAAGCGGCCGCCCACACGGTCATTCCGCTCGAGGATGATCGGGTCGAACCCGGCCTTCCGCAGCGACCATGCGGTGCACAGCCCTGAAATTCCTCCGCCGAGCACGATGACACGGCGTCCGCCGCCGACGCTCGGCCACTCAGGTAGGGTGTCCCACATCTGTGGCAACATCTCCCCTGCGGCCGCGAGGCGACGCCGGTCGTAGACGGAAGCGAACGGCTGCTCGGGAACATCGATCGGGCGGTCGGGCAACATGGACCTCTTGCTCGGGCTGGCTGACGATCGTCAGGTTGGCAAAAACGCCGTTGAGACGGCGCGCCGCGGGTGGCAGACCCGACGCGCGCTCCCCTCGTGGCCTACGGTTCGGCGCGAAAATCGGCGCCCATCGCTCTCCTGATCGCTCCCATTCGCGGCGCGCTCCGCCGAGCGGCGCGCCCGTCGTTCCGCCGTCGCTCCGGACCGCGCGCGCCGTGCGTCGCGTGATCCGAGGTCGAGGAGCGGATATTCACGAGTGACCATGATGGACAAGCGATGTTTTGCTTTCAAGCAAAATCATGACCGCGCGGATTGTCACAAGAGTGTGCGGGCGTCCGATGATGTGGTCACTTGGTTACGTGGCGCGTGACACGTGGCGCGCAGCGCGCGGCCGCGCGGCCGCGCGCCGTCAGATCGCAGCGTTTCCGGCGACGGCCATGAAGCGAACGCACCGCTCCTCACCATCGCGCGTCGATCGTGGATTGCGGAGGAACGTGCGTGATTTGCGCCGCGGCGCACGATTTGCGTCAGGCAAGGAAACACACGAGAGCGCTGCATGACATGCGAGGCCGGCCCAGGCGCTGAGTTCACGTGAGACGCTGAATTCGAGCGTGGCGCGAACCGCGTGCAGCGGTGGAGCTCCTGCCAGAGTGGAACGGTACCGCAGGTGTGGCTTGCGCCACGCCTGGAATGGATGTGGCCGCCAGGGCGACGCCGGTCGATGGACGCGGGGCGCGAGGCTGCGCGCTGCGCTGCCCGCCCTGCGCCGCGGTCGAGCGGGGCGGCGCGGGGGCGGAGCGCCGAGGGGTGATGGGCGTGAGGTGGAGAGCGCGCGCGGCCAGGACGGCCGCGCGATGATCAGAAGTTCAGGTTGGCAGAGAGGAGGAAGGTGCGGCCTGCCTGCGGCATCCTGGTCGCCGTGAACTGGGGCGAGATGGGGGCCTCGTACTCCCAGTCGGCGACGTTGTAGACGCCCATGTTGTAGCGGAGGCCGGCCACGTCCGTCTGACCGGAGAGGACGACGTCCCAGATCACCGCGGGGTCGGTCTCCGTCAGGGTCTTGTCGATGCGCGGCGACTCGACGGTGAGGCGCGTCGACAGCATCAGCGCCTTCCCGAACAGCGGCACGGTCCCCTTGACGGCGGCCATGTGCTCCGGCGAGTTGGGCACCTTCTTGAGCACCTCGTCGACGTCTCCTTTATCGAGGTACCTCGCCCGTGAATAGGAGTAGGAGAGAGAGGCCATCCACCCCTGGCGCCACTCGCGGCGCAGCTCGGCCTCCGCGCCCAGCACGAGGATCGGCTCCTTGGTGTTGTCGTACCTCCCCGGCTTATCCGCCGTGAAGTCGCCGGTCTGCGCGATCATGTCGGTCATGTAGTTCACGTACCCCGCGCCGAGCAGGGAGAGCGTGGACGAGAGGCGGTGCGTGAACTCGACCTCTCCCGAGAGCACGCTCTCGGGACCGATCCGCTCTTCCTCCGCCTCATCGGGATTGTACCCCGGGGCAAGATTGCCTACGGGCACCTGCAGGAAGAGCTCGTAGATGGGCGGAGCGCGGAACGCGCGGCCGCCGGTCACCTTCAGGTTGCCCCCTTCGTAGGGCTTGACGACGAGCGCGATACGCGGGCTGATCCCGGAGTTGAAGCTGAGCTTTTTCTGCGCCTCGTCACTGCTATAGTTGTAATAGTCGATACGAGCACCCGCGGAGATGCGGACGCGGTCGGACGGGACGAAGTCGACGACGCCGTAGCCGGCGAGGATCTGGTAAGGGTGCGCGTCGAACAGACCGTCATCTCGCGCATTGAAGATGGCGACATCATCCTTGTTGATCATGCCGTCGTTGTTGAGATCATCATCGTCATCGCTGCTGGCGCCAGCAGCAGGCGCCTCAACGTTACCATCCTGGTCAACGTCCTGTCTCTCGACCGGGACGGGGAGGATGAGCGAGTCGGTGCAGGGTTGGTCGGGGACGCAGACGGTCTCCTCGATGCGCTGCCTGCCGACGAAGTGCATCTGGCCCTCGACGCCCACGGTGACCTTCAGCTGTGGAAACGGGGTGATCTCGAATCGCTGATCCGCGAGCAAAAACATGTCCTGGTACTGCTCGACATCGGAGATCCTGGTGCCGGTGCTGTCGTCCACCAGCCACAGCGTGTCGTCATAAAACTGGATATCGTAGGCCACGCGGGTGACCGTCGAGAAGACGTCCGAGATCCGCGGCGCGAACGTGACCTCGGCGAACCCGCGCCTGTCGCGGTAAAACGTCCTGTCGTCGCCGACGACGGTCTTGTTGGCGCCGCTCGGGAGCGCCTTCCTGCGCTCGTTGTAGAACACCTGCGCCGAGAGGGACTTGTACCAGAGCCGTCCCTGGATCGTCCCGACATTGAAGTGGTCGGCGTCGCGGGAGATGCCATCCTTGTTCTTCCACTGCTCATCGAGTCCGGGCAGGATCGGCAGGAAGTAGTCTCGCCCTTGACCGTGGCCGCCGGCGACCGACAGCCACATGCCGGAGTCGCGCCCGAAGGGCACCTGCGCCTGGGCGCGGCCGCGGATGAAGCCGTGCTGCGCCGCGCCCACGCCGACGCCCGCGCCGAACGACGTCGGGCGGCCCTTGGTCACGATGTTGATGACGCCGACGAACGCGCCCGTACCGTAGAGCAGCGAGCCCGGGCCACGGACGACCTCGATCCGCTCGACGTCCTCCAGGTCGGTGCGCGCCGATTGATCGGCGAAGGCGAGGCCGTCCCAGGTGTCGTTGATCGAGTGCCCGTTGAGCAGCACGAGCACGCGGTTGCTGTAGTCGCCAGGGATGCTGATCCCGCGGATGCCAACCCAGGAGTAGGTGCCGTCGTACGTCGTGTAGACGCCGCGCATGCCCCTCAAGGCCTCGGCGACCGTCGGATACCCCATCGCGCGGAGCTCCTGGCCCGAGATGATCGTGACCGAGCCGGGCGCGTCCTCGACGGCCTCTGCCGTACGCGACGCGGCCTCGACCTCCTCGAGCTGCCGGAGGGAGATGTCGATCCGGGTCTGCTGCGCGGCCACCACGTTCGCTGTCTGCTCGACCGGGCGGAAGCCGCGCAGCGAGACGCGCACGCGGCGCTGGCCGCTCTGCACGTTGAGGACCGCGGGCGTGAAGCCCATCGGCTTTCCGTCGACCTCGACGAGCGCGTCGCGCTCATCGGCGTTGACGACGAGGCTGCCGGTGAGCGGGTTGAGCCGGTAACGCGCGGTCACCGTGCTCGCGGCCGCCACGTTCACGTCCTGCTCCGACGGCTGATACCCCTCCTGCGAAAGGTAGAGGCGGTGCCGGCCAGGAGGCAGCGTGAGATCGCACGGCGCGGTGCACGCCGGGGGGCCGCTCGCGTCGTTGACCCGCACCGTCGTGCCCGCCATCTCACCGACCACGCGCACCGTCCCGACGATGCGCTTCAGCTTGACCGCGACGTTCGTTTGCTCGCCGATCTTCGCCTCGACGTTCTCGACCTCCGCCGGCTCGTACCCCTCGAGATCGACGATGATCTTGTGCTTGCCGGGCTGGAAGCCGAGGAGGCGGGGCGTGTTGCCGCGGCCGCCGAGATCGCGGCGGTTGATGTACACCGTCGCTCCGGGCGGGTCCGTCGTCACGTTGATGACGGCGACGTTGGGCCGGATGCGCGCGAGCGCCTCCTCGATGGCCGGCCTGCGCGCGGCGTTGGGCTCGAGATCGAGCGCCTGAACGTAGTAGCGAAATGCGTCTGGATACTCCTGGAGAGCCTCGTAAGTTCGGGCGATGTTGAAGATGACGTTTCGGTTCGGGACAAGCCGGTTCGACACCAGGAAGTGCTCCAGGGCGCCCCGGTAGTCACGCGCCGAATAGCGCTCCGTGGCGATCCTGAAGTGCAGATCGGCCTCATCGGCCAGATCATCCGCCCAGGCAGGCCGACCGGAGAATGTGAGGAGTGCTACGAGTATGAGTAGGAGTGCGGAGCGACGAAAGCTCATCTTTCGATCTCGATTCCCAACGGTCGAAGTGGAGCGCAAAGCGCCGTCCGCCGGGTCCAGCCGTCACGCAAAAACCCGGCGAGCTTGGGACGAAACAGCCGCATTGCCGGGTCAGCTTACCGTAAGCCGTCAGCTGATCCAACCTGTTCGCACAGGCGGCCGGGGACCTCACGCCGGCGTGGACGCCGCTGTGTAGGCGCCGTGCGCGGAGCGCATGACAGAGTGAGCGAAACCCGGGGCGGCGCGCGGTCCGGGCCCGGCGCCCCGCAGGAGGCGCCGTCAGGCAAGCGCTCGAGCTCGGCGCCCCGGGGCCGGGCCGCGCGAGCCAGAGCGAGGTGGAGCGCTGGTCAGGCCCAGCGCCAAGGTGAACAAGGGCGGTGCATCGCTGCGCTGACGCGCAGGAGTCCGCCGGGCTCCGCGCGGCGCGCGCGAGCCCCTTGGCCGCCCGGCGCGCCGCCTCCACCGAGCTCCGCCGCCTCCGCCGCGAGCCCGGGCCGGCGGCTCAATTGTGCCTCCAGCGGGTGAGCCGCTCCAGGAGCACGATGGACACCGCCACGCCGATCAGGAGGAGCGTTGAAATCGCGAACAGGTCGGTCCGCACGCCTCGCATCTGAGATTGGTAGACGTAGAGCGGGAGCGTGACCGAGCGCGGGCCGGACGTGAAGAAGCTGATCACGAAGTCGTTGAGCGACAGCGTGAACGCCAGCATGGCGCCCCCCACGATCGCCGGCCACAGGAGGGGGAGCGTGACCCTCCGGAAGTGGATCCACGGCGACGCATAGAGGTCCATCGCGGCCTCGCTCAGCGTCGGCCCGATGGCGACGAGCCGACTGCGGACGATGAGCGTCACGAACGCGATCTCGAACGTCACATGACCGATGATCATCGTCGTCATGCTGGGCTCGAACCAATGGTCCACCACGCGGCGGAGCACGTTGAACGCCATGACCAGCACCGCCGCGAACGTGATGTCGGGAGCGACCGCCGGGATGTCCACGATCGACTCGAACACGCGACTCACGGAGCTCGGCCACGGAAAGTGCATCCCCAGAGCGAGCAGCGTCCCGAGGACCGTCGCGATGAGCGTGGAGGCGCCGCCGAGCATCAGGGTGTTCACGGCGACCTCGCGGATCTCCATGGCGCGCCGGTTGGTCTCGGGATCGGCGAAGAGATCGAGGTACCAGCGAACCGAGAAGCCGGTCCAGAGCAGGCCCCGCTCCGCGGCGTTGAACGAGTAGACGGCGACCGCGAAGAGCGGCAGGTAGAGGAGCGCGAAGCCGAGGAAGGCGGCGATCGTCGTCAGCGCGCGCCAGAGGCCCCGGCCGAGCTTCACAGGATCTCCACGGAGCGCCCATTCCGGCGGTAAAGGGACACGCCGCCCAGCGTCAGAACGATGAGCACCAGGCTGAGCGCCGCGCCGTAAGGGATGTTCCTCCCCGGGCCGAACTGGTGCTGGATGAGGTTCCCTATCAGCCAGTGCTTCGCGCCGCCGAGCATGTCGCTCACCACGAAGACGCTCATCGCAGGGACGTACGTGAGGAGGACTGCGACGCTGAGGCCGGGGAGGGTCTGCGGCAAAATCGCGGCGAGGAAGATGCGCAGCCGCGACGCATAGAGGTCCTGCGCGGCCTCGACGAGCGACCAGTCGAGACGATCGATGCTCGTGTAGAGGGGGACCACGGCGAACGGGAGGGAGGCCGCGACGAGGCCGATCGTGACCGCCGTCCAGCTGGGATAGACGTCGCGGCCCGGGTCGATCCACCCGAGCCAGGCGGCGAGCTTGGCAGGCAGGAGCTGCGCCGACAGGAGGAGCTTCCAGCTGAACGTGCGGATCACGAGGTTCGTGCAGAGCGGGACGATGATGAGCGCGAGCCAGAAGAAGCGCCGGCGACGCGAGCCGCGCGCGATGAAGAAGGCCATCGGATAGGCGAGCATCACGGAGGCGGTCGTCACGACCAGCGCGAGGACGATGCTCCTGATGAGGATGCGCGCGTTCTCGCCGGACGCGGAGCCGAAGATGCGCTCGAACGACTCGAACGACAGCTCCCAGAGCAGGGCGCCGTCCGCGTCGCGCTTGAGGAACGACACGACGAGGAGCGCCAGGCTCGGCAAGAGGAGGAACACGGACAGCCAGGAGACGCCGCCCGCGATGAGCAGCGACCCCCGCGCGAGGAGCCTGCGCCGCGTCGTGAGCTGGCCATACCAGACCGTCGGCTCAGTCACTGAGCACCTCGAGCCGCTCGGCGGGCAGGGCGAGCCAGACCGAGGAGCCGGGCTTGAGCCGCGAGCGGGGGCTGAGCTGCACGCGCAGCGGCCCGGGCTCGATGATGAGCTCCACGTGATCGCCGCGGTAGAAGCTCTCCTTCACCACGCCGCGCACGCCGTTCTCCGCCGGCTCGTTCTCGCAGAGCTCGATCCACTCGGGGTGGATCGCGAGCGTGCCGTACTCCCACTGAGGCTTGGTCTGCACCCTCAGCGCGCCCACCGTCGTGAAGACGAGCGTGGCGCCGACGCGCTGCGCGGAGATGAGGTTGGCCGCGCCGAAGAACTCGGCGGCGAAGCGGCTCTGCGGCCGCTCGTACACCTCGGCCGTCGCCCCCTGCTGCTCGATGCGGCCCTTGTTCATCAGCACGATGCGGTCCGAGACGGTCATCGCCTCGTCCTGATCGTGCGTGACGAGCACGAACGTCTTCCCGAGCGCGCGCTGGAGCCGGCGCAGGTCGAGCTGCACCTCGGCGCGCAGCTTCGCGTCGAGCGCCGACATCGGCTCGTCGAGCAGCAGCACCTCAGGCTCGTTGACGACCGCGCGCGCGAGCGCGACTCGCTGCTTCTGACCGCCCGAGATCTGGTGCGGATACCGCTCCGCGAGGTCATCGAGCTTCAGCATCGAGAGGCTCGAACGCACGCGCTCGCGCACCTCGGGATCAGGGAAGCTGCGCGACCTCAGGCCGAAGGCCACGTTCTCGAACACGGTCAGATGCGGGAACAGCGCGTAGTTCTGGAACACGGTGTTCACCGGCCTGCGGTTCGCCGGCAGGTGGTCAACCGCCCTGCCCGCGAGCAGGATCTGCCCCCGATCGGCGCGATCGAGCCCCGCGATGATGCGGAGCAGCGTCGTCTTGCCGCAGCCGGAAGGCCCGAGGAGCGTGACGAACTCGCCGGCCTCCGCCGTGAACGACACGTCGTTCAGTATCTGTGTCTTACCGAAGCTCTTGCTGACGTTCTCTACAACGAGGCTGCATCCCGGGTTGCGGTCGGCCGCGCTCTCGGTCAGGGGCGCCATGCTGCGCTGCCCCGACGACGAGAAGAAGTCTCTCAACCTCTGGATCACCCCAGCAAACCCTTTGCGCGTGGCGCTTTCCGAACCGCTTCCGAAGCCTCGGAGCGTACTACGCAGACCATGATGCCCTCCCGTTGTCAACTGGGCGCGCGCCGGGCTGACCGGCTGAGCGGCGCGCGCCCGGCCGGGCTCTTTTCGCTCGCAGGCGGCGTACGCTACCGCCCTTCCCCTGGGCGTGCCACCTTTCTGCCGATCCTGCTCGCGGCGCGCTGCAGCGCCGCGCAGGGCTCGCGCGCCGCTGGAGCGCGCCCAATGCGTTCGGAGCGCGCTTCCCGTGCGCGTCCGGGCGCGCTTCGCTGCGCGCCCCCCGCGCGTTCGCTGCGCGTTCCCCACGCGTTCGCCGCGTGTTCCCCACGCGTTCGCCGCGTGTTCCCCACGCGCTGCTTGCCACCGCTCGGCGCCGGTGATTTCTTGGTCCCACGCATGGGCCTGAGGAACGCGAGACCCGAGTTTGGAGGCACGCGTCGCTTCCAGGTCGTTCGCGTCGTGGGCCGCGGCGGGATGGGGGTTGTCTACGAGGCCTTCGACCGCGAGCGGAAGGGGCGGGTCGCGCTCAAGATCCTCCGGAATCTGAGCGCCGACGCGCGCCTCCGGTTCAAGAACGAGTTCCGCGCGCTCCAGGACATCCAGCACCCGAACCTGGTCAGCCTCGGCGAGCTTCACGAGGAAGAAGGGCAGCTCTTCTTCACGATGGAGCTCATCCGCGGCGTCGACTTCGTGGTCCACGTGCGGGTCCACGAGGAGGGCGACGCCGGGCCGAGGGGCGAGCCCGCGGGCGTCGGGCGCCGCTCGACCCTGCCGTCGAGCCCCATGTGGTCTGCTGTGCAGGGCCCTGCCTCGGAGCCACAGCCCCGGATCAAGCGCCCCTTCCACGAGGCCCGCCTCCGCTCGGCCCTGGCGCAGCTCGCCCAGGGGCTCGCGGCGGTGCATGCGGCTTACAAGGTTCACCGCGATATCAAGCCTTCCAACGTCCTCGTCACCGCGGAAGAGCGGGTGGTCCTCCTCGACTTCGGCTTCGTCGCCGACGCGAGCGGCACAGGGCGCGAGCAGGCCGTCGTCGGAACGCTCCATTACATGGCGCCCGAGCAGGCCGAGGCCAAGGCGGCCGGGCCCGAGGCGGACATCTACAGTGTCGGGGTCATGCTTTACCTCGCGCTGACCGGCGTCTACCCGTTCCAGACGGCGCCCAAGGCGGCGCTCGACATGATGCGGCGAGCGGAGCCTCCGCCGCCGAGCCGGCTCGTCGAGGACATGCCCGCCGACATCGACGAGCTCTGCGTGGACATGCTCCGCATCGACCCGGCCGCCCGGCCGACGGCGCGCGACGTGCTGCGCCGGCTGCAGGTGCAGGAGCTCATCGAGGAGCCGCCCGTCCTCTCGCAGCGCATCGGCTTCGTCGGCAGGCGCAGCGAGCTCGCCGCGCTCGAGGGCGCGTTCGCGGAGGCGAAGCTCGGGCGCGCGGTCACGCGGTTCATCGAGGGCGAGTCGGGCGTCGGCAAGAGCGCGCTCCTGCGCCGGTTCCTGGAGCGCATCGACAAGGAGGCGCTCGTCCTCGCGGGGCGCTGCTACGAGCGCGAGGCGGTCCCCTACAAGGCGGTGGACGAGCTCATCGACGGGCTGAGCCGGCACCTCGTGCGCCGCCCCCCCGAGCAGGTCAAGGCGCTGCTGCCGCCCAACGCGGGCCTGCTCGGCACGGTGTTCCCGGTGTTCCGGACGGTCCCGGCGATCACGGAGGCGCGCGCTCGGCGCAAGGCGATCGACCCGCCCGAGATCCGCGCCCTCGTCTTCGCCGCGCTTCGGGAGCTGCTGGGCCGGCTCGCGGCCGAGCGGCCGCTCGTGCTCGCGATCGACGATCTCCAGTGGGCTGACGCCGACAGCGTCGCGCTGCTCTCGGAGGTGATGCGCCCGTGGACCGAGGCCGATCTCCACGCCGCGACCAGGCCCGGCTCGTTCGCCGGCCTCGATGGGCCCGTGTCCTCGGGCGCGCTGGGCGACCCCTCGCGCCCGCGCGCGATGATGCTCGTGGCGACGGTGCGGACCGCCTCGGAGACCGCGCCGCCCGTCTCGCGGCAGCTCGGGGTGCCGATCGACTCGCTCGGGCACATCATCGTCCACCGCCTGTCGCTCGCGGAGGCGCAGGAGCTCTGCGCGCTCCTCCTCCGGGGCGCCCAGGTCGGCCACCCGCTCAGCATCGAGGCGATCGCGCAGGAGGCCGGCGGCCACCCGCTGTTCATCGACGCGCTCCTGCGCCACAGGATGATGTCCCCGGACGCCGACGGCGGCCCGGTGCGCCTCGATGACGTCCTCTGGGCGCGGATCAGCCGGCTCGACCCGCGGGCGCGCCAGCTGCTCGAGCTCGTCGTGTGCGCCGGCGCGCCGGTGCTGACGTCGGTGGCCGCGCACGCCATGGCGGCGGATTTCGGGGAGCTCACGCGGGTGCTCTCGGCCCTGCGCGCGGCGAACCTCGTGCGGACCGGCGGCTCGGGTCAGGACGAGTTCCTCGAGCCGTTCCACAACCGCATCCGGGAGACGGTGGCGAGCCGGCTCGACGAGCAGGCGGCGCGCAGCTGGCACGGCCGGCTCGCGCTGGCGCTGGAGGCCTCGGGGCGCGCGGAGCTCGAGGCGCTGGCCGAGCACTGGCGCGCCGCCGGGGACCCCGAGCGCGCCGCCGGCTACGCCGTGCGCGCCGGCGAGCACGCCGAGGCCGCGTTCGCGTTCGACCACGCGGCGCGCCTCTACCGCATGGCGATCGACCTCCACCTGCCTGGCGCGGCGGAGCGGCGGGTCGTGCTCGCCAAGCTCGGCGACGCCCTGAGCAGCGCGGGGCGCGGCGCCAAGGCAGCGGAGGCCTACATGGCCGCGAGCGACGGCGCCCCGGAGTCCGAGGCGATCGATCTCGGCCGCCGGGCCGCGGAGAACCTGCTCCGCGCCGGCTACGTCGACGCCGGGATGGCGGGCCTGCGCTCGGTGCTCGGCGCGGTCGGCATGCAGGTGCCGAAGACGCCGGAGCTCGCGGTCGCGTCGCTGATGCTGCGGCGCGCGCAGGTGCGCCTGCGCGGGCTCAACTTCGTCGAGCGCCCCGCCGACGAGGTCTCGCCCGAGGACCTCATGCGCATCGACGTCTGCTGGTCGGCGGCGATGGGGCTCGCCATCGTCGATCCCACGCGCGGCGCCGACTTCCAGGCGCGCAACCTCCTCCTGTCGCTCAAGGCGGGCGAGCCGTACCGCGTGACGCGCGCGCTCGCCTTCGAGGCGACCTACCTCGCGATCGACGGCGGCCCGTCCGCGTCCCGCGTCGCCGACCTGCTCTCGACGGCGAGCGCGATCGCGGCGCGCATCGGCAGGCCTCACGCGCTCGGCCTCGTCGGCTTCGTCGGCGGCGTCACCGCGACGCTGTTCGGCCGCTGGCAGCAGGGCGTGGCCGATCTCGACCGGGCGGACACCATCTTTCGCGAGCGCTGCACCGGCGTCACGTGGGAGCGGAGCTGGGCGCACACCTTCTCGGTCTGGGCGCTCTGGTACGGCGGCGAGACGCGCGAGTTCATGCGCCGGGTCCCGATGTACCTGCAGGCGGCCGACGAGCGCGGCGATCGCTACCTCGCCACGAGCCTCCGCTCCTCGCAGAGCAACGCCTACTGGCTCGTCGGCGACGACCCCGACTCCGCGCTGCGCCAGGCGCAGGACGCCATCCGGAGCTGGTCCAAGGCGGGCTTCCAGCTGCAGAGCTACTTCGATCTCGTCGCCCGCGCGCACATCGGCCTGTACCGGGGCGAGGGCGAGGCGACGTACCGCCTCTTCGCGGAGCAGCGGGCGGGCCTCGAGAGCTCGCTCGTCCTGCGCATCCAGGCCGTGCGCATCATCATCACCCACCTCCGGGCCTGCGCCGCGCTGGCCGCCGCCGCCGCGTCCACGCCGGCCGACGCGGAGCCGCTGTACGAGGAGGCGACGCGCGCCGCCCGCAAGATCGACGCGGAGCACATGCCCTGGGCCGACCCGCTCGCGGCCGCGGTGCGCGCCGCGATCGCCGCGGCCCGCGGCGAGGGAGAGGCGGCCGTCCAGCAGCTCGCCGACGCGGTGCGCGGCTTCGAGGCCGCCGGCATGGCCCTCTACGCCGCGGCGGCGCGGCGCCGCCACGGCGAGCTGCTGAAGGGCGACGAGGGCCGCGCCGCCGTCGAGGCGGCGAACGGCTGGATGCACGAGCAGGGCATCGTGAGCCCGGACCGCATGACCACCATGCTCCTCCCCGGCTTCTAGCGGGCTCACCCGCTTCGGATACGGGCCCAGCTCGGCGTTTTCGGTGCTCAGCGTACAAGAGTACGCTTCCGCGCCGAAAACACCGAGCTGGACCCGTCTCCTGTGCGGGTGAGCTCCGGCGACGGTAGGGGGAGGGGAAAGGGAAGGGGAGGGGGGCCGGCGGGCGCGTCTCAGGGCTTCACGCGCAGGACGGCCGTGCCCTTCGCCTTGCCGTAGAGCTGCTTGATCTCGATCTTGTACTCGCCGGGGGACGACGCGCTGAACTCGACGGGGGAGGCGCTCTGCGGCTTGCCGGTGGGCAGATCGCGCAGCACGCGCTCGATGATGATCTTCCCGGACGGGGAGCGGATCTTGATGTTGAACGGCGGGGTCGCCTCGTCGTAGGCACGGAACACGAGGCGCACGCTGTCTCCGACCGAGACCGGGGTGGTCTGGCTGATCGTCTCGATGTCGCCTTCGTTCTCAACGGTATCGGCCACGCGTCGCTCGTCCCGTGAGGTGCCTCACTGCGGTCCCTCGGCGCTCATTGTAGTCGCGTCTGGCGGAGATTCGCGAATTTGGAGCGCGCGTCCGGCTGGCGCCGCCCGCCGGAGGAGGCCGACCGCGGGCCGCCTCCTCCGGGGAGCTCAGGCCTTCGACCATCGCAGGCGCGGCTGGCGCGCGGCGCGGGCCTCGTCGAGGCGGCCGACCACCGTGCCGTGGGGCGCTTGCTTCACGACCTCCGGCGTCTCCTGCGCCTCCTTGAGGATGCTGAGCATCGCGGCCACGAACTCGTCGAGGGTCTCGCGGGTCTCCGTCTCCGTCGGCTCGATCATCAGGGCGCCGGGCACGACCAGCGGGAAGTAGACCGTGGGCGCGTGAAAGCCGTAGTCGAGCAGCCGCTTGGCGACGTCGAGCGTCTTGACCCCGGTCTCCTTCTCCAGCTGGCTGTCGGAGAGCACCACCTCGTGCATGCACGGCTGCGGCACCGGCGCGAGGTAGTGGTCCTTCAGCTTGGCCCACAGGTAGCGCGCGTTGAGCACGGCGAGGCTGCTCGCCGCCGTGAGGCCGTCGCCGCCCATCTCGCGGATGTACGTGTACGCCCGGATGAACATCCCGAAGTTGCCCGTGAAGGCCCGGAGCCGCCCGACGCTCTGGGGCCGGTCGCGGTCCCACGCGAAGGCGTCGCCGCGCCGCACGAGGACAGGCGAGGGCTGGAACGGCTCCAGGTGCTTCTTGAAGCAGACCGGCCCGGAGCCGGGGCCGCCGCCGCCGTGCGGGGTCGTGAACGTCTTGTGCAGGTTGATGTGGATGACGTCCATGCCGACGTCGCCCGGGCGCGCGTGCCCCATGATCGCGTTCGTGTTCGCGCCGTCCCCGTACACGAGCCCGCCCTTGTCGTGGATGAGCTTGATGATCGCCGGCAGGTGCGTCTCGTAGGCCCCGAGGGTGTTCGGGTTCGTGATCATCAATCCGCAGACGTCGCCGTCCGACCCCTCGCGCTCGATCGCGGCGAGGACCTGCTCGGGGTGGGTGATGCCGTCGGCGGTCTTCTCGATCCGGACGGCCACGAGCCCGTTGAGCGCGCAGCTCGCCGGGTTCGTGCCGTGGGCGCTCTCCGGGATGAACACCTTCCTCGGCGAGCGCCCCTTCGACTCGTGGAACGCCCGCATCATCATCAGCCCGGCGAGCTCGCCCTGCGCGCCCGCGGAGGGCTGCAGCGAGCAGCCGTCCATCCCGCTGACCTCGCAGAGCGCCTCCTGCAGGCGCCACATCACCTCGAGCGAGCCCTGGCTGAGCTCGTCGGGCGTCATCGGGTGCAGCTTCGCGAATCCGGGGATGCGCGCGGCCCACTCGTTGATCTTCGGGTTGTACTTCATCGTGCACGACCCGAGCGGGTACATCTGCCCGTCGATGCAGAAGTTCCACTGCGAGAGCCGGATGAAGTGCCGGAAGGCCTCCGGCTCGCTCACCTCCGGCAGGCCGGCTGGCTCCTTGCGGGCGAGCGCGCCGTAGTGAGCGGCGGGCTCGACCTCGGGCACGTCGAGCGGAGGGAGCGACGCGCCGGTCCTGCCCGGCGTGCCACGCTCGAAGATGGGGGGTTCGCGGAACTGAATGCCTCGAGGCTGCGGTTGGGTCATCGGGGGCTGTTATGTCAGAGGCCGGGGGGCTCGGCAGGTGCTTCGTCAGAGGGAGCGGCGGGCGGCTCGGGCGCGCCTTCCTCCTGGTTCGCGCTGTCCCAGTCGCCGCCGCCCATGTCCGTGGCGCCGGAGCCCCCGATCGACTTCAGATCCGGGAGCATGTTGCGCTGCTTGACCGCTTCCCAGGGCTCGCCGACCTCGTCCTTGTTGCGGCCGATCTCGCCCGCCAGCCGGTCGTCGACGTTCTCGCCCTCCGGCCGCGTGTACTTGAAGTACCCCCGGCCTTCCTTGGTCGCGCTCTGCCCGATCGCGCCGATGGTGTGCTCGGTCCACGTGAATTTGATGAGGTCGCCTGTCACCGTCCCGTGCAGCACGCCCCAGCGATCCTTGACCGGACGGATCCAGCGCCCCTCGATGGCGTCGTTGTCCTGCACGAGGTGCAGGTAGCCGTAGAGCTCGCTGTAATAGACCCCCGTCCAGTCGCCGCCTTCGGGCATGTCACCGGCTTGCACCTTGGCCGTCTTGGGCGCGGGATTCGAGCTGCAGCCAAGCGCCGTCGTCCCCATCAGGAGGGCACATGCGGCGCCAGCAATCCAAAGCCGTCGCGATACGTTCATGGCGGCGGAGCCTAGCACAGCACCTACCCGCACCCATACCCCCGCCATGCGTCTCCGACGTCGCGCGGGGGCGCGAGCGGAGGTGGGGAACGGGAACGGGGGTGGGGCGCGTGCGCGCTACGTCACGAACGTGTACTTGCCTCCCTCCTGCAATGAGGTGTGCCACCTGCGCGCCCGAAGGAGGAGCGTAACGTACCGTTCGGCGTGTGCGCGACTGCGTCAATTTTCCGCTTCCACCTCCTTGTAGGGCCCGGAGCGCTGGTAAGCTCCCTGGCATGATGAACTCCCTTGTCTCCAACCGAGGTTTTGTAATTCCCGGTAGAATCGCTCTCTTCACCAGCGTCCTCGCCCTCGCGGCCTGCGAAGGGCAGCTCGGCAACCTCGACGGCACCTCTCCCACCACCGGCACCGGCACCGGCAGCGGCAGCGGCAGCGGCAGTGGCTCCTCTGGCTCCGGTGGCTACCGCCCCCCCGTCGGTGGGGGCTCCAAGCCGCTGCCGGCCGCCGCGTCGTGCGCTCCGGCGTCGAGCGGCTCCTCCGACGTCGCGGAGCCCCAGCTCCTCCTCCAGCTGTCCGACGACGACGAGAGCGCGTGGCTCGGGTCGCCGGTGGTCGCCGATCTCGACGGCGACGGCGAGCAGGAGATCCTGGTGACGCACAACGGCAACGTCGTCGTCTGGGGCCCCGACGGCGAGCAGAAGTGGCGGTACGACGAGTCGCGCCAGAACGGCCGCATCTGGGCGAGCCCGATCGTCGCGGACTTCCGCGGCGACGGGCAGCTCGAGGTGGTCTTCGCGGCGCGCACCACGATCTACATGCTCGACGCGAGCGGCCAGCTGGTGAGCGGCTGGCCCGTCACCTGGAACGACGAGATCCGCTCCCTCGCCGCGGGCGACATCGACGGCGACGGTCAGCTCGACGTCGTCGCCGCGAGCACCGACAGGTCCCCCGACTACTCCGACATCCTGATGGCCTTCCACGCGAGCGGGTCGGCGGTCGCCGGCTTCCCGCCGATCGAGAGCCAGACGATCGGCTGCGACGCGCGCCGCAGCGACGACGCCGAGTGCTGGATCGTGGGCGCCTACGACCAGAACCTGGCCATCGGTGATCTCGACGGCGATGGATCGCAGGACATCGTCTCGCCGATGGATAACTCCTATGCCGGGTTCTACCACGGCACGGGAGAGGCCTTCGACGCGAATCCCATGTTCGAGGGCCGCCCGAAGACGCCGGGCGTGCGGTACATGCACGATCTCGAGCTCGCGCAGCAGGGCTTCGGCGACAGCAGCGACCTGCAGGCCTATTTCAAGAACTCGGCCCCTGCGATCGCGGACCTCGACGGCGACGGCACGCCGGAGATCATCATGCTCGCGGCGGCCGAGGACGTCGCCATGAATGACCAGTCCCAGGGCGTCGGCCTGTGGGCGGTCCGCAACGACGCGAGCCGCATCGAGGGGTGGGAGAGCCCGTTCTACGCGCCTGACTACCTGTCCGGCGGCGAGGATTTCGACGGCAACATCGTGGCCATGACGCAGCAGGTGACCGTGGCCGATCTCGACGCGACGCACGCCGGGCCCGAGATGATCTTCGCGGGCCTGGACGGGCGGATCCACGCGGTCTACGCCGACAAGACCGAGTTCTGGGACGTCACCTACACGGACGACACGCAGGTGCTCACGGGCGGCGTCGTGGTCGGGGATCTGTCGGGCGACGGCATCCCCGAGGTCGTGTTCAACACCTACTCGACCGAGGAGGACAGGAGCCACCTCTTCGTCCTCGACGCTGGCGGCACGATCCTCCACAAGATCGCGCTGCCGCGGCTCGGCGCGATGCCGGTGCCGACGCTCGCCGACGTGAACGGCGACGGGACGATCGAGATCGTCGTGTCGCTCCGCGAGATCGGGTGGGACGGGGCGGACCCGGAGCCGAACACGTACGTGTACACGGTGCCGGGATCGGCGACGAACTGCCTGCTCTGGCCGACCGCGCGCGGCAACTACTACAGAAACGGCTGGGTCCGCGCGGCGGACTGACACGCTCCGAGGACCGTTCGCGCGCCGGCGCTGAAGAAGGAGCGCCGGCGCGGGGAGGGCCGATCGCCGCGGCGGTCGGCCCTTCGCCGTCCTGGCCTCGCCGTCGCGGGGGTCCTCCTGGGAGAGGCCGGCGCGGCCCTCAGGCCGCGAGCGCCTCGCGGCAGGCGGCGATCGTCCGCTCGATGTCCTCTTCCGAGTGCGCGCCGCTCAGGAACGCCGCCTCGTACTGCGACGGAGGCCAGTAGACGCCTCGCGCGAGCATCGCCGCGTGGAAGGCGCTGAAGCGCTTCGTGTCGGACGTGGCGGCGTCGGTCCAGGAGCGGACTGGGCCCTTCGTGAAGAACAGCGTGATCATCGAGCCGACCCGCTGGACGCACGCGGCCGCGCCGGCGCCCTCGGCGGCGGCCCGGAGGCCCGCCTCGAGGGAAGCGCCGAGCTTCTCGAGCCGCTCGTAGAGCGCGGGCGTGAGGCGATCGAGCGTCGCGAGCCCCGCCGTGACCGCGAGCGGGTTGCCGCTGAGCGTGCCCGCCTGGTACACGGGGCCGAGCGGCGAGACGACGCGCATCACGTCGGCGCGGCCGCCGTAGGCCGCGAGGGGCATGCCGCCGCCGACGATCTTGCCGAGCGTCGTCAGATCCGGCCGGAGGCCGAAGCGCTCCTGCGCGCCGCCGCGGGCGAGGCGGCAGCCGGTCATCACCTCGTCGAAGATCGAGAGCGCTCCGTGCTTGCGGCAGAGGTCGATGACGAGGGCGAGGAACCCGGGCTCGGGCGGGACGCAGCCCATGTTGCCGACCACGGGCTCGAGGATGACCGCGGCGATGTCGCCGCCGCGCGCGGCGAAGGCGGCCTCGAGGGCGGCCGGGTCGTTGTAGGGCAAGGACAGCGTGGTGCGGGCGATGCTCTCGGGGACGCCGGCGGAGTCGGGGGCGCCGAAGGTGGCGAGCCCGCTGCCCGCCTTGACGAGCAGGTGATCGGCGTGGCCGTGGTAGCAGCCCTCGAACTTGATGATGGTGTCGCGGCGCGTGAAGCCGCGCGCGACGCGGATGGCGCTCATCGTGGCCTCGGTGCCGCTCGAGACGCAGCGCAGCATGTCGATGCTCGGGTAGAGCTCGCGGATCTTCTCGGCGAAGCGGACCTCGAGCTCGGTCGGCGCGCCGAACGAGAGGCCGCCGAGCGCTGCCTCGCGGACGGCCTCGATGACGGCGGGGTCCGCGTGGCCGAGGATGGCCGGCCCCCAGGAGCCGACGTAGTCGATGTACTCGGCCCCGTCGGCGTCGAACAGCCGCGCGCCCTGGGCGCGCGCGATGAACAGGGGGTCGCCGCCGACGGCGCGGAAGGCGCGCACGGGGCTGTTCACGCCGCCCGGCAGGACGGCGGCGGCGCGATCGAACAGGGCTTTGGAGGCGGGGGCCCGGTCCGCGCGGGCGGGCGGAGCGCTTGTCGCGTTCGTCATCGTGCTCCGGCCATAGCAGGGGCGAGGCGTGGGAGCGACGCGGATCGCGGGCGAGGGGAAGCGGAGAAGGGCGCGCGCGGGGCGTCGCGGGCATCGCGGACGCCGGGATCGAGGCGTCGCGGGCGCGGGCGCGCCACACGAGCCTTTCCGGCGCGGTCGCGCTTGGCTATGGTGATCGTCTGGAGAGAGGGGCCGCGACCCGCGGCCGGGCTGCTCCTGGGGACCGCGGGCGCGGCTCCCCGAGCACCAGCATCTGGTGAGCCATGCGGATCTCCGAGGACCCCGCTCCGGGGCAGCGTCTCGGGCGATATGAGCTTCTGCGCCTCATCGGCGAAGGCGGGATGGCGCAGGTCTGGGCCGCGCGCATGGAGGGCTCCCGCGGCTTTCACAAGGTCGTCGCGCTGAAGACGCTCATCCCGGCGCTCGCGCGTGATCCGCAGTTCCAGCGCATGTTCCTCGACGAGGCGAACCTCGCCTCGAAGATCCACCACCGCAACGTGGTCGAGATCCTCGACCTCGGCGACACGGACGGCGTGCTCTTCCTCGTGATGGAGTGGATCGACGGGCAGACGATGCAGCAGCTGCTCCGGCCGGGCCTCCGTCCGATGCCGCTCTCCCCGGCGATCGCCTCGCGCATCGTGGCCGACGCGGCGCACGGGCTGCACGCGGCGCACGACCTCCACGACGACCGCGGGGAGCCGCTCGGCATCGTGCACCGCGACGTCTGCCCGCAGAACATCCTCATCGATCGCGACGGCACGGTGAAGGTGGCTGATTTCGGGATCGTGAAGGCGTTCGAGCGCCTGGGCGACACGACGCAGACGGGCGAGATCAAGGGCAAGGGCGAGTACATGTCGCCGGAGCAGGCGCAGGGCCAGCCGGTCGATCGCCGCTCGGACATCTTCTCGCTCGGCGTGGTGCTCTTCGAGGCGGTGACGGGCGCGCTCCCGTTCCAGGTGCTGCACGACCTCGTGCTGCCGCAGACCGGGGTGCCGGAGCCGCCGCGGCCCACGCTGATCGCGCCGCATTGCCCGCGTGATCTCGAGGAGATCATCGTGAAGGCGCTCGCGCGCGATCCGCGGAAGCGCTTCCAGACGGCGGGCGAGATGGCGAGCGCGCTGGAGGACTTCCTCATGCGCAGGTCGGGCGTGGTGACGCCCGCGCACGTGGCGGAGCTCCTCCTGGAGCGCTGCGGGGAGAGCATGGAGGAGGAGCGGCAGCGCATCGCGGCCGCCGTCGCCCCGCAGCAGCGCGCGGGGTGGCGGCCGAAGCCGGGCGCGACGCTGTCCGCGGGGCCGCCCTCCGAGGGCCGGCGGAGCGTGCGATCGGAGCCGCGGCGGGGGCTCGGCGGGCTGATGCGCGCCGGCGGCGACGCGCTGCGCCCGGTGGCGCTGCCGTGGCTCGTGGCCTCGGTGTCCACGGGCGTCGCGGTGGCCTCGCTCATGTTCGTCGCGCTGAGCCGGCCGAGGGATCAGCGGTCGCTCGTGGATCCGATCGCGGTGCAGATCGAGCCGAGCGCCGCGGTCGTGCGGCTGAACGGCGTGGTGCTCGGCGTGGGCAGCCAGGTCATCGCGCGGCCGATGCCGGGGGTGTCGCTCTCGGTCGACGTGCGATCGAGCGACGGCGTCTCGCAGACGGTGCAGATCACGTCGGAGTCCCCCGCGCGGATCCAGCTGAACCTGGCGCGCAAGGGCGAGGCCGGGACCGCGGCGCCGGCGGGCAGCAGGGGAGCGCCGGCGCCGAGATAGCGCGGGAGGGGAGCGCGCGCAGGCCGCTCGGGCGATCTCGGGTCACCTCGCGGCGCCGTCGGCGTCGCGGCGCAGGAGCCCGTAGATCGCGGTGTCGGTGTACCGCCCGTTGTAATACCAGTTCTCGCGGAGCAGCCCGTCCCGCACGAAGCCGAGCCGCTCCAGGACGCGCATGCTGGCGCGGTTCTCGGGATCGATGTGCGCTTCGATGCGGTGGAGGTCCATCACGTCGAATCCGAAGGGGAGCATGGCGCGCAGCGCCTCGGTCATGATGCCCCGGTTCCAGAGCGCGGGCAGCAGCTCATAGCCGATCTCCGCCCAGCGATGGGGGTTGTGCCAGCGCCAGAAGCCCGTGGTCCCGATGAGCTCTCCGCTCTCGTGGAGGGTGATGCCCCAGCGGATGGATGTGGCGTCGCGGATCCCGGCGAGGATGGTAGCGATGCGCTGCTCCGCGTCGGCCAGCGAGCTGTCGGGCGCGCGGCCGAAGTAGCGCGTCACCTCCGGGTCGGAGTGGATGCGGAGGATGGTCGCGGCGTCGGCGGGCTCGATCGCGCGGAGGCGGAGGCGCGGCGTCATCAGGGCGGGGAACGGATCGAACGACACCATCGGGCGAGGGGATGGGCGGAGGTCCGGCGGACGTCAAGCGTCGGACACGGCGCTGGCCACCGCCGTCCGGGGCGGCGTTCGACTGGAGCCGTGCTCGCCTGGAGCGGCGTTCGACGCTGGAGCGGTGCTCGCCTGGAGCGGCGTTCGAGCCCGATCCTCGCTGTGCGTCCCTCGCTGTGCGTCGTGGGCGTCGGGCGCTGCGCGAGGGGTGTGCGCGGCGCGCGCTGGAGGCTGGAAGACGCGCGCCGTCCGAGCCGGCGCGTGCGAGGAGGCGGGCGACGCAGCGGGCTTGACGACGCGGCGACCTCGTCCGAGATCTGCGGGGGAGGACACGGCGCATGGCTCCGCTCGAGGATCCGCAACCGGAGCAGCTCGCCGCGATCGACGAGGCGGAGAGCGATGCCCGCGGCGGGCGCGGCGCGGGCTCCGGGGCACCGGGGCACCGCGTGCGCTTTGCCCTCGGGATCTCCGAGCTGCCCGGCGAGCGCGCAGTGGTCGTGCTTCACGAGGACACGATCCTGCGCTGGCGGCCCACGCCGAAGCGGCCGGACGGCGCGCTCTCGCGGCTCTCCGAGGTTGCGGTGGGCGCTGCGATCGCGGTCGAGCACCGCGGCATCTGGGACGAGGGGCTCGTCCTCGGCCGCGTGGTGCGCCCGGCGCGCGAGGGGGGCTTCCAGGTCGACGGCGACGTGGAGCGCTATCCATCCATCGCCGACGCCGAGCACGCGCACGGCCCGCTCGAGGCGGGCGAGCCGCAAGCGCCGCCGGCGAGGACCGGCGAGCCGCCGTTCGAGCTGGGCGAGCCGATCGGGCGCGACGCGCGCGGGATCGGGCGCAGGGCGAGGAGGTAGCCGCCGCGCCGGCGCGATGCCGGCGCAGCAGCGCTGCGAACAGTCTTCGCGCCGCGTTCTCCTAGCCCCGAACGTGAACGTGGTCGTGGTCGTGGTCGTGGTCGTGGTCGTGGTCGTGGTCGTTCACGGCCTACCGTTGACGACCACTGACGATCTCGACCACGTTCACGTTCGTGAGTGATGGTGGGGGGGGCTTCGGGCCCTGAGCGCGACCGAACGACGTTGGTCAACGCGGCTGTCGGGAGCGTCCGGATCAGGCGATGCCGACCGGCGGATCGACGGTGACGGCTTCGGGCTTCACGGGGCTGGCGTCCGGCTTCTTCTCGGTCCGAGGGGGCGTCGGCGTGGCGCGCGTCGCCGTGTACAGGTTGGGGAATCGGCCCTCGGGATCGTCGTAGTAGAAGAGGAAGCGGCCGACGCGGACGGCCTCGTCGTAATGGCGGAAGAGCAGCTTGGCGGCGCGCGCCTGGTAGCCCTTCCAGAGCGTCTGCTCGGGCGTCGCCGTGGCGCCGAGCAGGCGGAGGATCTGCGCCGCGAGCGCGGCCGCGTCCTGCTCGTCCTCGCTGCGGAAGTTCCGCTTGTCGTCCTGGATGGCCTCGCGGTGCTTCCGGTACATCTCGGCGGCGCCGGACAGATCGTTGGCGAGGTCGAGGTGGCCGCTGCCCGCGCGCAGGTGCGCGAGCTGCGCGACCGCCTCCGCGTCGCCGTCGAGGTGATACTCGAGCGTCTTCAGCATGCGCGCGCGCGTCTCGTACGCCCGCTCGACGAGGGTGGCCGGGAGCGCTGCCCCGGAGTGGGTGGCCGAGGTCAGGAGGAACTTGTACCGGGCGAACCATGTCGCCCAGGCGACGCCCTCGAGCCTGTCGATCAGCGTGGCATCGAGCGCGCCTGTGGCGGCGATGGCCGCGATGCGCTGGCGCAGCTTCGGCGCGGCGAGCGCCTCGGCCGCGCCGATGGCCTGCACGGCGGCCGCCTGGAGATCGAGCCGCGGCACCTCCAGCCCGGCGAGCGGGATGGCGTCCAGGTCGGGCTGCAGGCGCTGGAAGGCCGCCTCCGCGGTGTGAAGCTGGGTGGATTCAACGGCGGGTGTCCCTGATTTGTTCGGGGTTTTCCGTTTAGGCATAAACAGAATGAGTAAATCGCGCGGGAGGGAATGTCGCGTGTGAGCACGAAATGGGCGGGATTCTGGAGCAAGGTCGTGCGGTTTCCTTCAGGCACCTGCGGGCGATAGGGTAGTGGGGGGAGGAGGCGTGGGAAACGGATGACCTGAGGAGTGAGCGCGGCTTCGAACGAGGTGGTGCGGGACGTCGGGGGAAGCGGGCGGGGCTTGGCCGGAGGTGGCGCGGGACGTCGGGGGAAGCGGGTGGGGCTTGGCCGGAGGTGGCGCGGGACGCCGGAGGAAGCGGGCGGGGCTTGGCCGGAGGTGGCGCAGGACGTTGGCGGAAGTGGGCGGAGCTTCGCCGGTGCCGACGATGCCGCTGTTGCGGTGGAGAGTCGGAGCGGGCCGAGACCCGGGCAAGCCGACAGGCAGGACCAGACCACGCAGAAGGCGACAATCGCGCGGATGGCATGGGACAGCCGAGATAACCTCGGCTGAGCGGGAACCCATCAGCGATCGACCGGCGCTGCGCTAGGGCCGATGGGCTGCGTTATGGGCGGCAGCTGGGATCGGGGATATCCCACTCGCCCCACATGCGGTCGGTGGTGATGCAGCGGTCAGGCACTCTGCCGTGAAGGCCTGGCGTGCGCCAGCACGCGTCCTCCCAGGACTGGCCCGACGGGATACCATGCAGGACCGAGGAGAACTGCCTGGCATTGGCTGCCCGGCAACCATCGTCCTTGAAACGACCCCAGTATGGCCTCGCGGCGAGGGCAGTGCTCGCTGCGAGAACCGACACGACGACGACCAACACGGGGTGGTAATGCGGGTTGGGACGGTGAGACATTTTCCCCTCTCGGCCAGCCGCGGGATCACCTGCCGACGTCCGCTGCAAACCCGGGATCGAGGCGGGGACCGGCGAGCTCGGCGTCGCTCGAAACATGGGGCAGGCAGACGCCTCCGCAAGGCGATGCTGCGGTGGAACACCGCCTCTGGATCGGCTTCCTCAGACTCTCGCGCTTCCGCTCGCTACAGGCTTCGATGCGTCCCAGCTGCCTGCGGATGAACCCAAGGGGCGTACTTCGCCACCCTGCTCCGAAAAGCCATGATCTCTCCGCTCGATTCCGGACTGTGCGAGGGGCGAGCGCGCTGAGCGGCGCGATCGAAAGCGGCCGTATCATTGGTGCCGAGCGCCATCAATTCCCGCGTACGGCCGGCGCTCGCCGCAACGACGTGATGGACGTGAGCCGTCCGTCCCCCGTCGACGACAGGTCCGGCGAGGGGCGATGTCCAGGCGCGAACCGCCCAGCTCGGCCGACGATCGTTCGCATCGCGGCAGAGGGTCTCGTCACCGGGCCAGCATCGCACCGGATCGCGCCAGCGTGCGTCCGCCCCCCGCGGCGCGCTGCCTCGTCATCGACGCTCAGCTCCCGCGACGCCGCGAGCCCATCGATCCGGCCTCGCGCGCCCCTCTGCTACCCTGCCGCGAATGGAACGCCACCGCTCGCTCCGCATGACCCTCCTCCTCGCCGCTGGCGCCGCCGGCTGCTCCAACGCGAAGAGCCCCGAGATCGCGGTCGTCACGCTCGGCGAGCCGCAGGCGGCCACGCCCCGCGACGCCGGCGTCCCGGACGAACAAGCCGCGCCGGCGCCTCGGCCGCCGCGCGGCGTGGGCTGGGTAGAGGAGCGGGACGGCACCGTGCACCGCGCCACGCGGGTCCGGTGCGACGCGACCATCGACCAGCGCGCGTGCAGCGGCACCGAGCGGACGTTCCAGTGCAGGACGGACGCCGATTGCAAGGAGGGACCCCGCGGAACGTGCGTGAGCTCGTTCGGGCAGATAGGCGCGTATTGCGGCTGCGAGTACTCCTGCGAGAGCGACGCGGAGTGCGGCGCGTCCGAGGCCTGCGTGTGCAAGGGGACGGGCGCCCTCCGGGAGCAGCACTCGGTCTGCGCAAAGGCCCTCTGCTCGGTCGACGCCGATTGCCCCGGCAGCACCTGCGGCCTGTCGGCGTACTTCAACGGCTGCTGGGAGCAGGTGACGCTCGCCTGCCGCACCAAGGAAGATACCTGCCTGCGCGACGCGGACTGCCGATCTTCTGACGAGAACCGCGGCGCCGCCTGCGTCGTCACCGACCCGGAGGCCGAGAGCGCGCGCTGGGAGTGCGCGGGGATCTCCTGCGCCATCGGCCGCCCGTTCGTCGTCGACGGCCAGCCGCGCGCCGCGCAGGGCGCCGCCCGCGACGACTGGCGCGCTCCCGCCGAGCTCGACGTCGCGTCCCTCTCGCCCGAGGTGCGCGAGCTCGCCGCGGCGCACTACGCTGCCGTGGCCGCGCTCGAGCACGCGTCCATCGCGAGCTTCGCCCGCTTCTCCCTCCAGCTCCTCACGCTCGGCGCGCCGGCCGCCCTCGTCGGCGAGGCGCACCGCGCCGCGCTCGACGAGGTGGAGCACGCGCGCCTCGCCTACGGCGTCGCCTCCCGCCTCGCCGGCCGGGCCATCGGCCCCGGGCCGCTGCTCGAGGCGGCAACGGCGCCGCTCGGCGCCAGCGTCGCCGAGGTGGTGGAGGCGCTCGTCGAGGAGGGCTGCGTGGGCGAGGCGCTGGGCGCGGCGGAGGGCCGTGAGATCGCGCAGCGCGCGGGGGATCCGGCGCTCGCGGCCACGCTCGCGCGCATCGCCGCCGACGAGGAGCGGCACGCGGCGCTCTCGTGGAGGGCGCTCTCGTGGATGCTCGCGACGTTCGGCGGGCCGGCGCGCTCCGCGGCGGAGCGGGCGTTCTCCCGCGCCGCCGCCCGCTACGCCGTCGACCCGGCCCCCGGGCCCGCCGTGCACGAGGCGCTCGGCCTGCTCCCGGCGCGCGCGCTCGGGGCGCTGCGCCGCGAGGTGCTCGCCGAGGTCATCGCGCCGTGCCGCGCCGCCTTACCGGGGCTGTCGCGCGACAGCGTCGCCGCGCAACCGTCGAGTCCGCCACAGGCATCCTCCTGAGCGGACTGATGAGGCAGATTCGCCCACTCCCGTGGCAACTTGCCACAGCGGGGAGGGGGGCAGTCGCGTGGATTCGGGAGAAAAGGGGGCACCCGTGCCGTGCACCGGATCTTGCACGGGGCCGGCACTCGAATCCACGTGAGGAGGTCTTTACCCATGGTTGCATCGCGCAACGCTCTCGTCCTGACGATCGGTCTTGCTGTCGGCGTCGGCTGCTCCAACCCGCCCCCGGCGAGCAGCCCGAACACGAACGAAGCACCACCGCAGCCGGCCCCGACCGCCGCCCCGCCGCTGCCGGAGGCGGCCCCTCCCGCGACGCCGCCGGCTCCGCCGCCCGGCACCGAGCCGCAGGCGGGGACGACGCAGCCGGGGACGGCCACGACGCCGAGCGCCCCGGCCGAGGCCCCGCTGACCGACGAGCAGATCCTCGCCGTGCTCGACGCCGCGAACAAGAAGGAGATCGACGAGGCCCAGCTCGCGCAGACGAAGGCCAAGAGCAAGGACGTGAAGGCCTATGCCAAGGTCATCGCCCAGCACCACACCGAGGCCAAGGCGAAGCAGGCCAAGCTGGTCAAGAAGCTCGGTATCACGGCGGCTGACTCGGACAAGAGCAAGCAGCTCACCGAAGAGACGCAAAGCGCGCTCGAGCAGCTGAAGGCGCTGCAAGGGGCCGATTTCGATCAGCAGTTCGTGGCCACCATGATCAAGGATCACCAGAACACGCTCGACTTCCTTGATAGGAAGGCGCTGCCGAACGCGAAGAACGCCGATCTGAAGGCGATGGTCGAGAAGGACCTCCGGCCGACGATCGAGAAGCACCTGAAGGACGCGGAGGCGCTCTCGCAGAAGCTCGGTCCTGCGGGCGCGGGCGCGCAGCCGCCGGCGCCTGGCACGAAGGAGGCCGCGCCCCCGCCGAAGTAGTCGGCCGTAGGCGAGGACGGAAGAGGGAGGCGAGAGCGGGGCGCGCGGTCAGCGCCGATGCGCCCCGCTTAGCTGAGGGAGACCCAGACCGACTTGAGCTGCGTCAGCTCGTCGAGCACCGCGCGGCCGTTCTCCCGCCCGAAGCCGGACTGTTTGGTTCCGCCATACGGGCTCGCCGCGTCGAAGCGGTTGTACGTGTTGATCCAGACCGTGCCCGCCGAGAGGCGCGTGGCCAGCGCGTGCGCCTTGCCGACGTCGCGCGTCCAGATGCCCGCCGCGAGGCCGAACTCGGTCGCGTTCGCGACGCGCGCGGCCTCCTCCACGTCGTCGAAGGGGAGGACCGCCAGCACGGGGCCGAAGATCTCCTCGCGGGCGAGGCTCATCGACGGAGAGACCGCCGAGAACACCGTCGGCTCGACGAAGAACCCCGGGCCCTCGCGGCGCCCGCCGGTCTCGCGGCGCGCCCCCTCGGCCGCGCCACGGTCGATGTAGCCGAGCACCTTCGTGAAGTGCGCCTCCGAGACGAGGGGGCCCATCTGCGTCGACGGATCGAGCGGATCGCCAGGGACCATCCGGCGCGCGCCGCTCGTGACCACCTCCAGCACGCGGTCGTGCACCGCCCGCTCCACGAGGAGCCGGCTCCCCGCCGTGCAGAGCTCGCCCTGGTTGTAGAAGATGGCCGTCACCGCCGCCTTCGCGGCGCTCTCCACGTCCGCGTCCGCGAAGACGATGTTGGGGCTCTTGCCGCCCAGCTCCAGCGACAGCTTCTTCAGCGTGCCCGCCGCCGCGCGCATGATCGTCCTGCCCGTCTCCGTGCCGCCCGTGAACGAGATCTTCGCGACGCCCGGGTGCTCGACGAGCGCAGCCCCCGCCTCCTCGCCGTGCCCCGTGACGACGTTGACGACGCCCGGCGGCACCCCCGCCTCCGCGAGGATGCGCGCCAGCTCCAGCGTCGTGAGGCTCGCCTCCTCCGGCGGCTTGATGACCACCACGTTGCCCACCGCGAGCGCGGGCGCCACCTTCCGCGCCGCGAGCAAGAGCGGGAAGTTCCAGGGGATGATCGCGCCGATGACGCCGAGCGGCTCGCGCACGGTGTAGTTCAGGAACGGACCCCGGACCGGGATCGTCTCGCCGCCGAGCTTCGTCGCCCACCCGGAGAAGTAGAAGAACGTGTCCGCCGTGCGCGGCACGTCGATCGTCCGCGCGGCCGTGATCGGCTTGCCCGTGTCGAGCGCCTCGAGCCGCGCCAGCTCCTCGCACCGCGCGAGGATCAGCTCCCCCGCCTTCCACAGGATGCGCGCGCGCTCGTTCGGATCCATCGCCGCCCAGCGCGGAAACGCCGCGCGCGCGGACGCCACGGCGGCGTCCACGTCCTCGCGGCGGCCGCGGGCGAGCTGCGCGAGCGCCCCGCCCGTCGCGGGGTTCGCGGTCTCGAACGTCTCGCCGGAGAGCGCCTCCCGCTCGGCGTTGTCGATCCAAAGCCTCTTCACCGTCTCGCGCGTGTCACCCATGCCCCCGTCGTAAACCCGCGCACCCGGGCGCGGCAAGCGGCGATGACACCCGCCCCGGCGTGCGGGATACTCGCGCTGCCTATGGATTTCTCCGATCGCCCCACGCTCCCGTCCGTCCCTCCGCGAAGAGTCGTCACCGAGCTGCCCGGGCCGAAGGCGCGCGCCTGGATGGCGCGCGGCGGCTTCGACATGCAGTCGAGGTACCGCGCGGTCGTGATGGACGACATCGCGAGCCGCGGGTGCTCGCTCGTCGACGTGGACGGCAACGTGTTCCTGGACCTGTTCGCGAACTTCGCGCTCGGGGCGCTCGGCTACAACCACCCCGCGCTGGTCGAGGTGGCGCACCGCGAGGCCTTCATCCGCGCCGTCGCGAACCCGACGTCGACGCCGTTCGTGACGACGCCGGCCTGGTTCGAGTTCGTGGAGGCGCTCGAGCAGCGGTTCGCGCCGCGCGGCATGGCGCGCGTCTTCTGCGTGGACGCGGGGGGCGAGGGCGTCGAGTCCGCGATCAAGGCGGCGTTCATCCGGCACGGCGAGCGCCGGCGGGAGGCCGCCGGGCTGCCGAGGAACCCGCTCGATCTGCCGGAGGAGCTCCAGAAGAGCATCCTCGACAACGCGGGCACCGACGCGGTGGTCGTGTCGTTCGCCGGCGCGTTCCACGGCCGGGGCCTCGGGCCGATGTCCGCCACGCACTCGAAGGTGATCCACAAGGCCGACCTGCCCGCGTTCCCCTGGCCGACGGCGCCCTTCCCCGCGAGCCGCTTCCCGCTGGCGCGCTTCGCCGACGAGAACGACCGCGCCGAGGCGGAGGCGCTCGCCGCGCTCGAGCGGATCCTCGACGCGCACGACGGCCGGGTGGCCGCCGTGATCGTCGAGCCCGTGCAGTCCGAGGGGGGCGATCGGCACGCGAGCGCGGCCTTCTTCCGCCGCGTGCAGGAGCTCGCCGGGAAGGCGGGCGCGGCGCTCATCCTGGACGAGGTGCAGACGGGCATGGGGATCACCGGCGCGCTCTGGGCGCACGAGCAGCTCGAGCTGCCGCGCCCGCCCGATCTCATGTGCTTCGGCAAGAAGATGCAGATGGGCGGGTTCTTCGCGACGAGCGCGTACGACGTCGCGCAGTTCGGGCGCATGTACCAGACGCGCAACGGCGACCGCGCGCGGTCCGCGGTCGCGCTGGCGACGCTCCGCGCGATCGAGTCGGAGGACCTGCTCGGCAACGTGCGCGCGACGGGCCGCCACTTCCTCTCGCGGCTCGAGGAGCTCTGCGAGCGCTACCCCGCGCTCGCGAGCGAGCCGCGCGGCCGCGGCTTCCTGCTCGCGTTCGACCTGCCGACGACCGCGGCGCGCGACGATTTCCTCTCGCGCGCGCTCCGCCGCGGGGTGTTCGCGAGCTACACGGGGACGCGCTCGGTTCGGCTGCGGCCGCACCTCATCACGACGGTCCCGGACGTCGACGAGGCGATCGGCGTCTTCGACGCGGTGCTGCGCGAGATGGCCGGATGATCGTCGATCCGCGCGACGTCTGCCCGGGGGAGGGGCCGGAGAAGGTCGCGCGGGCGCTCGCGCAGTTCTCCGTGGACGAGGCGCAGGACGGCGCGGCGTTCGACGAGGGCTACCGGGCGCTCGACGCCGTCTTCGGGCCGAAGGGCGAGCTCGAGCGCCGCGAGGTGCTCTGGGCGTGGCTCACCGGGGCGCACACGGACGCGGGGGCGCCGATCTCGGCGACGTACCACCTGCTGCTCGCGCGCGACGCGGAGGGGCACCTCGCCGGCGTGCGCGATTGCTACGTCACGCTGGACCGCGCGGCGCGGCGCTGCGTGGCGCTCCTGTCGCACGCGCTCGTCCTGCCGGCGTTCCGCCGCAGCGGGCTCGCCGCCCTGCTGCGCGCTGCGCCCGTCGCGCTCGCGCGCCGCGCGATCGAGGGCGCGGGGCTCGCAGGGGGCGAGGGGGCCGGCGGCGATGGCGCGGAGGTGATGCTCGCCGCCGAGATGGAGGCCGTCGACCCGGACGACCGCGACACGGTGGTGCGGCTCATCGCGTACGGGCGCGCGGGGTTCGCGATCGTCCCGCCGGACGTGCTCCCGTACGCGCAGCCGGACTTTCGCGATATCGCGGCGCTCGGCGTCACGCCGGTGCCGCTGCCGCTGCTCGCGGTGGTGCGCCAGGTCGGCGAGGAGGAGCGCGACGAGATCCCGCGCGCCCGGGCCGAGTCGTTTCTGCGCCATTACCAGGCCGTCCACGCGCGCGAGGTGAGCCAGGGCGAGCTCGCGCCGATCCGCGAGAACGCGCTCGCGCGCCTCGCGGCGTTCCCGGGTGAGCGCGTGCCCCTGATCCGGATCCCGCGGGGGCCGGCGGAGGCCGCGGGGTTCGCGCCGGTGCTCCGGAGCGCGGTGATGCCGCTGTTCCCGCCGGCGTGGCGCGGCAAGGCGCCGCTCGACGTGCCGGACCGGGAGCTCGAGAGGCTCTGCGCGGCGTGGTCCTCGGGATAGCCGGGGTCAGGAGGCCCCGGGGCTCCGCGCCCCATCGTAGGCGCCGGCTGTTCGGCGGAGATCCTTGCGAGGGCTCCGCCCGGGGCGCGTCGGAGCGCGGCCGGCGCCGGCCAGGCGGGCGGCTCCACGCGAATCCTGCTCGGCGGGTCGCCGCGGGCTACGATTGAGAGCGCCGGACACGCCGCCATGCCGTCAAGCACCACCACCGTTTCGATCCGCAGGATCACGGACGAGGCCGCCTCGGACGCCGAAGATCTGCTCGCCGTCGAGGAGCCGCTCGAGATCGTCGTCGTCGCGCGCGCCCTCGGGGACGCGCGCCGCGCCGAGCGCCGCCTCGGCATCACGATGCGCACGCCCGGCAACGACCGCGAGCTCGCGGTCGGCCTCCTGTTCGCCGAGGGCGTCATCTCCCGCGCGGCCGACGTGGTCGCCGTCGAGGAGGCCCTCGGCCCCTCGGGCGACCTCGTGCGCGTCACGCTCGGCGATGACGTGGCCGTCGATCTCGGGCGCACCGAGCGCGCCCTCGCTGTCGCGAGCGCGAGCTGCGGCGTCTGCGGCAAGGCGTCGATCGACGTCGCGGCGCTCGCGCCGCCCTCTCCGCTCGCGCGGGGCGTCCCCCGGCTCGCGCCGGGGATCGTGCACGGGCTCGCCGCGCGGCTCCGCGGCGCGCAGCCGGTGTTCGGGCGGACCGGGGGGCTGCACGCGGCGGCCCTCTTCGACGCGAGCGGGGCGCTCGCCGATCTCCGCGAGGACGTCGGGCGCCACAACGCCGTCGACAAGCTGATCGGCGCCGCCTTGCTCGCCGGGCGGCTGCCCGATCCGGGTGCGGTGCTCATGGTCAGCGGGCGCGCCGGGTTCGAGCTCGTGCAGAAGGCGCTCCGGGCCTCGATCCCGGTGATGGTCGCGGTGGGCGCGCCCTCGAGCCTGGCCGCCGAGCTCGCGGCGGCGCACGGGATGACGCTCGTCGGCTTCGCGCGCGATGGGCGGTTCAACGTGTACGCGGGCCGGGAGCGCATCGAGGTCCCGGTCGCGGTCCCGGCGGAGGCCGCGTCGTGACGGCCCGCGACGTAGTGCGCGACGTGCAGGCGGAGCCGCCTCTGGAGCCCGAGGCGCCCAGGATCGGCGAGCGCAGCGCGGCGGCCGGCGGGCTCCCGGCGGTCGGCGCGACGCTCCGGCACGCGGTCGGCGAGATGGGGGTCGCGCGCGCCGTGCGCACGCTCCTCCGCGTGAACCAGGGCGAGGGCTTCGACTGCCCCGGCTGCGCGTGGCCCGAGCCCGAGGAGAAGCGCTCGCTCGCCGAGTTTTGCGAGAACGGCGCCAAGGCGGTCGCCGAGGAGGCGACGCTCCGCCGCGTCACGCCCGAGTTCTTCCGGGAGCACAGCGTCGAGGCGCTCTCGCGGCAGTCCGACCACTGGCTCGGCAAGCAGGGGCGGCTCGTCCACCCGATGCTGCTCGACGAGGGCGCGTCGCACTACCGCCCGGTGTCGTGGGACGAGGCGCTCGACGTCGTCGCCTCGTCGCTGCGCGCGCTCGGCTCGCCGGACGAGGCCGTCTTCTACACGTCGGGCCGCACGAGCAACGAGGCGGCGTTCCTTTACCAGCTCTTCGTGCGCGAGCTCGGGACGAACAACCTGCCCGACTGCTCGAACATGTGCCACGAGTCGAGCGGCGTCGGCCTGCGCGAGGCCATCGGCGTGGGCAAAGGGACCGTATCCCTCCACGATTTCGAGCTGGCCGACGCGATCTTCGTCGTCGGGCAGAACCCGGGGACGAACCACCCGCGCATGCTCTCGGCGCTGCGCGAGGCGCGGCTGCGCGGGTGCGAGATCGTGACGGTGAACCCGCTCCCCGAGGCCGGCAACGAGCGCTTCCAGCACCCGCAGCACCCGCTCGATCTCGTCGGCTCGGGCGTGCCGCTCTCGACGCTCTTCCTCCAGGTGCGCATCAACGGCGACGTCGCCCTCTTCACCGGGATCATCAAGGAGATGCTCGAAGAGGAGGAGCGGAGGCCGGGCGCCGTGCTCGATCGCGCGTTCATCGCGGGCCACACCCACGGCTTCGAGGCGTTCGCGGGCGCCGTGCGCGGCGCGCCCTGGGACGACATCGTCGCGCAGAGCGGGGTCCCGCGCGACCGGATCCGGGCGGCGGCCGAGATCGCGATGCGCTCCGAGCGCACGATCGCGTGCTGGGCCATGGGCCTCACGCAGCACCAGAACGGCGTGGCCAACGTGCAGCAGGTGATGAGCTTCCTGCTCCTCCGCGGCAACATCGGGCGGCCCGGGGCGGGCGCGTGCCCGGTGCGCGGGCACAGCAACGTGCAGGGCGACCGGACGATGGGCATCTGGGAGCGCCCGCCCGCGGAGCTCCTCGATCGGATCGAGCAGAACTTCGGCTTCTCCCCGCCGCGCCGCCACGGGCTCGACACCGTCGCCGCGATCGCGGCGATGGCCGAGGGGCGCGCCCGCGTCTTCTTCGCGCTGGGCGGCAACTTCCTCTCGGCCACGCCGGACACGGCGCTGACCGCCCGCGCCCTCGCCAGGTGCGACCTCACCGCGCACGTCTCGACCAAGCTGAACCGGGCGCACCTCGTGACGGGAAGGCGCGCGCTCATCCTGCCTTGCCTCGGCCGCACCGAGCGCGACGCGCAGGCGGGCGGGCCGCAGTTCGTGACCGTCGAGAACTCGATGGGCGTCGTCTCGAGCTCGCGCGGCAACCTCCCCCCCGCCTCGGAGCTGCTGCGCAGCGAGGTGGCGATCGTGGCGGGCCTCGCCCGCGCGGCGCTGGGCGCGCGCTCGCGCGTGCCGTGGGAGGAGCTCACCGCCGATTACGACAGGATCCGCGATCTCATCGAGCGCACGATCGACGGCTTCGACGACTTCAACGCGCGCATCCGGGACCCGCGCGGCTTCGCCCTGCCGAACGCCGCGGCGCGGCGCGAGTTCCGCACGGCGACGGGCAAGGCGAACTTCGTGATCCACCCGCTCCCGCGGCACGATCTCGAGCCGGGCGAGCTCCTGATGATGACGATCCGCAGCCACGACCAGTACAACACGACCATCTACGGGCTCGACGACCGGTACCGCGGCGTCCGGGGCGGGCGCCGCGTCGTGTTCATGAACGCCGAGGACGCGGCCGAGCGCGGGCTCGCCCAGGGGGACCTCGTCGACGTCACGAGCCGCTTCTCCGACGGGGAGCGCGTCGCGCGCGCGTTCCGCGTCGTGCTGTACACGATCCCCCGCGGCAACGTCGCGGCCTACTTCCCCGAGGCGAACGTGCTCGTGCCGCTCGGCAGCATCGCCGAGAAGAGCCACACGCCCGCGTCGAAATCGATCGTGGTGCGCGTCCGGGCGGCGGTCGCGACCGACGGATCTGCGTGACGCTCCGCCGCCCCCGTTGCATTGGAGTCCGACCATGAACGCCCCGACCCACATCCCCCCGCCCATCCCCGGCGAGCCCGAGCGCGCCTCGATGCGCACCGCCATCCCGGGGCCTGCGTCCGAGGCGCTCCGCGCTCGCCACCATCGCTACCAGGACGCGCGACCGATCCACTTCTATCAGGACGCGCGCAAGAGCCTGGGCAACTACATGGTCGACGTGGACGGCAACGTGCTGCTCGACGTGTACGGGCACATCGCCGCCGTGCCCATCGGCTACAACCACCCGGACCTGCTCGCCGCGTGGCGCGACGGCCGCTTCGACTGGTGCGCCGGCTACCGCTCCGCGCTCGGCGTCGCGCCCGCGCCCGAGTGGGTCGACCTCGTCGAGAAGACGCTGATGCGCGTCGCGCCGAAGGGGCACACGCGCGTCTTCACGTTCACGACCGGCGCGGAGGCGGTCGAGAACGCGCTCAAGGCCGCGTTCATCCGGCTCGCCCGGCGACGGCGCGGCGGCGCGCAGCCGAGCGACGGCGACCTCGCCGCCGCCATGCTCAACCGGCAGCCCGGCGTGAACGCCTTCAAGGTGCTCTCCTTCGATGGCGGCTTCCACGGCCGCAGCATGGGCGCCCTCTCGGCGACGCGGAGCAAGCCGATCCACAAGCTCGACATCCCCGCGTTCGACTGGCCCGTCGCGCCGTTCCCCGCGAGCCATTTCCCCCTCGCGGCGCACGCCGAGCAGAACCGCGCCGCCGAGGCGCGCTCGCTCGAGGCGGTCGAGGCGGCGCTCGACGCCCACCCGGACGAGGTCGCCGCGGTCATCGTCGAGCCGATCCAGGGCGAGGGCGGCGACCGCCACGCGAGCCCGGCCTTCTTCCAGGCGCTCCGCCGCCTCACCGCGGAGCGCGGCGTCGCGCTCATCATCGACGAGGTGCAGACGTGCGGCGGCGGGACCGGCGCGCTCTGGGCGCACGAGGCGTGGGACCTGCCCGAGCCGCCGGACATGGTCACGTTCTCCAAGAAGATGCAGCTCGGCGGCTTCTATTGCCGCGAGGAGCTCGCGCCGATCGAGCCGCTGCGCGTCTTCAACACCTGGCTCGGCGACCCGCTCCGCGGCGCGCAGCTCGAGGTGATCCTCGAGGTCATCGAGCGCGACCGGCTCCTCGAGAACACGCGGTCGACCGGCGAGCGCCTGGTCGCCGGTCTCGAGGACCTCTGCCGGCGCTACCCCGGGGTGCTCTCGGGCGCCCGCGGCAGCGGCACCTTCGCCGCGGTCGACTTCCCCCACGCCGCCCGGCGTGACGCGGCGCTCACGGCGCTCCGCAACCGCGGCCTCGAGGTGGGCGGCTCGGGCGAGCGCACGCTCCGCTTCCGGCCGGCGCTGATCTTCGCCCCGCGCCACGTCGGCGAGGCGCTCGACCACCTCGAGTCGGTCTGCAAGTGACCTCTGACGCCGCCGCCTCGCCGCCGATCCGGGTGTTCCACACGCCGCGCTATTTCGCGGACATCGGCGAGCACGTCATGCCGATGCGCAAGTTCGCCCTCGTGCGCGAGGCGATCGAGCGGAGCGGCCTGCCCGCGCGCATCGAGGAGCCCGAGGCGGCCTGTGACGAGGACCTCCTTCGCGTCCACGCGCCCGGGTACGTCCAGGCGATCGCGACCGGCGAGCCCCGGGCGCTGGCCGAGTCGCAGAAGCTCCCGTGGTCGCCGGCGCTCGCCGGGGCGGTGCGCTTCACGAACGGCGGCTGCGTCGCCGCCGCCGCCGCGGCCCTCGAGGACGGCGTCGCGGGCAACCTCGCGAGCGGCTTCCACCACGCGCACGAGGCCCACGGCGAGGGCTTCTGCACCTTCAACGGCCTCGTCGTCGCGCTGGAGCGCGCGCGCGCCGAGGGGCGCATCCGCCGCGGCCTGGTGGTCGACATGGACCTCCACTACGGCAACGGCACCGCCTCGCTGCTCGCGTCGCGCCCCTGGGCGTTCCAGCTCTCCATCTACGGCAGCTGGTACAAGCAGAACAAGGCGCACCGGGACGTCGAGGGCGAGCGCGCCCCGGACACCGAGAACTGCTGGTCCGTCCCGGTCCCGAACGGGAGCGGCGGCGCCGCCTACCTCGAGATCCTGGAGCGGCACCTCGGCCCGGCGATCGACCGCGCCGCGCCCGACCTGATCCTGTACCAGGCCGGCGCGGACCCGTACCGCGAGGACCCGTACTCGCCGCTCGACCTGACCCACGACGATCTCCACGCGCGCGACCAGATCGTGTTCCGGGCCGCGCTCGAGCGGGGCGTCCCGATCGCGTGGGTGCTCGCGGGCGGGTACACGCCCGACGTGAGCCGGGTGGTCGAGGTGCACCTCCGCACCTTCATCGCGGCGGTGCGGGCGAGGGAAGCGGCGGCGCGCCCGGGGTGACCTCGGCCGACCCGCGCCCCGCCAGGCAGGGTAGCATCGCGCGATGGCCGACCTGAACGACGCCGCCCGCCTGGCCGAGCTGCGCGGCGCCCTGCTGCGCGCCGACGCGGACGCCATCCTCGACGCCTGCGTGGTGCGGGCCGCCAAGCTGGCCCGGTCGCCCATCGCCGTGGTCAGCCTGCTCGTGCGCCATGTCCAGCTCCTGCGCGCGCAGCACGGGCTCCCCCTCGAGCTCGCCGTGAGCTGCGCGACGTCGAGGAGCAACTCCTTCTGCCAGCTCGTCGTGCTCGACGAGGTGCCGCTCATCGTCGACGACGCGCTGCGCGACGAGCGCGTCCCGAAGGAGCTCGTCGAGAGCTACGGCATCCGCGCGTACGCGGGCGTGCCGGTGCGCGCGCACGGGCACGTGCTCGGAGCGCTCTGCGTGCTCGACGTCGTCCCGCGCCGCTTCGACCAGCGCATCGTCGGCGCCCTCGAGCAGCTCGCCATCGACGTCTCCGGCAGGCTCTCGGCGCTCACGCTGAGCGACGCCCCGCTGGCCAGCGCCGACGTGCAGGAGCGCCTCGTCCGCGTCGAGCAGGCCACCCGCGCCCTGGAGCGCGCGCTCCTCGCCCTCTCGCCCGTCATCGCCGCGGCGCAGGCGGCGACGGCGGGGCCGCGGGTCGACGCGGCGCGCGGGATCGACGCGGCGCGCGCGACGCACGTCACGCCGGCCAGCCTGCGCGCGGCCGTGTCGTGCTGGCGCGACATGGGCCCCGTCGCGGAGGGGCTCTGCGAGGAGGCCGCGGCCATCGCGAGCGCCTCGCCCTGCGAGGCGGCGTCCGGGCTCGCCACGGAGGCCCGGGCGCTCGCGCGGAACCTCGCCGAGATCGGCCCGCTCGTACGGCTCGCCGAGGGCGTGCTCGACGGGACGCTGGGAGAGGCCGCCGCGGCCAAGGGGCGGGCGCTCGTGCTGCGCGGCGCGCTCGACGCCCACGAGGCCGCCTCCGCGGCGGTGCAAAGGCTCCGCGCGGGCGCCCTGCGCGCGCGGGCCGCGACGGCCAGCCCCGGGAGCGGCGGCGCCGCCCGTCCGCCTGAGGCGCGGTGATCACGGCGCCGTGGGGGATCACCGCGGCGGCAGGGTCGACGGCGGCGCCGGCACCTCGCGGGTGATCTCGCCCGCGTCGGGCCCGTCAGCGAGCGGCTCCGAGCCCGGAGCGAGCGGGTTGCCCTCCCAGGTCGCGGTCTTGTCCCGGCTCCCGTAGACGAACGGCGGACGGGTCTCCAGCTCCCGGGCGATGCGGGCGAGCTCCTCGTCGAGGTGGCGCGGGTTCGCGAGCAGCCTCTCGCGGATGCCGCTGTTCAGGTAACCGCGGATGTCGGGGCTGTCCGGGTAGTACTTCGTGAACACGTTGTGCCGGAAGAGCGGCTTCAGCCGGTGCAGATCCCTGGGCCCGGTCGGGAGCGGCAAGAGCTCGACGAAGCTCTTCCGCTTGGCCCGCTCCTCCAGCCGGTCGAGGACGAGCTGGAGGCTGTTCTCGAGCAGGTGCGGCGCGCAGTGATCCGCGAAATCGTCGTACAGGAGCCGCATGAGCGCCCTCGCCTCGTCGATCGGCAGCTGCGCCTGCCGCTCGCGGCCCATGCGCCGCACGAGGACCATGAAGGGAGACGGCTGGTTGCCGGTCGCGCGGATCACCTCGGGATCGCGGAAGTCGGGCTGGCGGTAGGGGAAGTGGCGCGGGTTGATCGCGTCGAACCCGCCTCGGCCGTAGAACAGGATGCGCTGCCACGACAGGCGCTCTTCCGGCGTGAAGTACTCGACCTCGGCCGCGAGATCGACGTTCATCCCGAAGTACTTGCCCGGGGCCGACGGCGCGGGGAGCGTGATCTTCCCCATCGCGTGGAGGTCGGTGAGGTACTGCATGGCGAGCTCGACCGGCGAGATGCGCAGCCAGTACGACAGCACCGTCCCGCGCGCCTCGGGGATCATGAAGATATGAGCGAGGTAGATGACGCAGAGGTCCGGAGCGTACGCCGGATTGATGAGCACGGTGCCGTCGCGGACGCCGCGCACCTTTCCGTCCGCGTCTCGCGCCACGAGCAGGAAGTAGCGCATGTACGTGCCCGACGGCTCGGGCGTGAACGGGTCGTCGCGGAGGAACGCCTCGATCGCCTCCTTGCGCTCCATCTCTCCATGAGGACCGAAGCAGTCCCAGAGGATCTGATACGCCGCGTCGAAGTCCGGGTCGGAAGGATCCTCGATGGACCAGATCTGGTATTTGCGAGTTTCGCGCTCGATCATCTCCACCACGTCCTGGTGGAAGAGATCCTTCATGCAGAGCCGGACACGTCGCTTCAAGCAGGGCTCCCGGGGTTCATGGTGCCAGAGGCGCATCCCTCTGATAGGTGATCATCGTGGCTCGTGCAGCGCTCGTTGACACGTACACGCACACGCACATCGATTCCGCGCGCTCCGTGTGGAGCGAGGCGGGCCCGGTCTATGAGCCCGTCCCTCCGCTGCGCGCGGACGCGACGGCCGACGTGGCCATCATCGGAGGAGGTTTCACCGGGATCTCCACCGCATACCATCTAATCCGCCGATTTCCGAGCCTCCGCGTCATGATCCTCGAGGCGCGCCACCTCGCGAACGGCGCGAGCGGGCGCAACGGGGGGATGATGCTGAACTGGATCAACGGGGTGGGCTCTCGCGATCCGGAGCTCACGCGCCGCGTGTACGACACGACGCGCGCGGGGATCGACGGCATCGTCGGGATGATCCAGGAGCACGACCTCCCGGTGCGCCACCGCCGCGACGGATGCATGGAGGTGCTCACCGACGCGCGCCGGGCCGAGGCGGCGCACGCGCGGGTGGAGCAGCTGGCCAGCTGGGGCATTTCGCTACAGTACCTGGACAGCGCGGCGCTCTCGAAGCGGCTCGGGATCCAGGGCGCGGCCGGGGCCGTGCTGGACGCGACCGAGGGGCAGCTGAACGGGGTCGACCTGCTGCGCTGCCTGCGCCCGCTGCTGCTCGCTTGGGGGGTCGCCGTCCACGAGGACACGCCGGTGCTCGGGATCCGGGAGGGGCGCACGATCGAGCTGACAACGCCGGGCGGCGTCGTCCGGGCCGCGGCCATCGTGCTCGCCACCAACGGCTACACGCCGCGCCTAGGCTACTTCAAGACCGGCATCTTCCCGCTGCACTCGCACGTCATCGCGACCGAGCCGCTCGACGCCGAGGCGCGCGCCGCGCTCGGCTGGGGGCAGGTCGCCGGCTTCAGCGACGACCGCGACCGGATCGCGTACGCCAGCATGACGCCGGCCGGTGAGCTCGTGTTCGGCGGGGGCAGCAACGCCGCGTATGCCTACCTCTATGGGAACAAGACCTCCTACCCGGGCACACCCGGGTCGGCAGGGCCGGCGTTCGAGGCCATCCGGCGCCGGCTCACCGGCTATTTCCCTGCGGCCGAGCGGCTGCGGATCGCGCACCGCTGGACGGGCACCCTCGGCATCACGATGAGCCGGCTCTGCAGCATGGGGGTGCGCGGCGAGCACCGGAACGTGTACTACGCCCTCGGTTACAGCGGCCACGGCGTGACGCTTGCCAACCTCGCGGGCCGCGTGCTCTGCGACATCTACGCGGGCGACGACGCGCGGTGGCGGGATCTGCCGTTCTACATGGCCCCCCTCCGGGGCGTCCCGCCCGAGCCGCTCCGCTGGCTCGGCTATCACGCGTACACCAAGCTGACGGGGCGCTCGCCGCGCAAGGCGGGCTAGAGCGGCTAGCGCGGGGGCGCCCGCCGAGCGGGCTTGCGTGGCCGGAGCGCGGGGCGCTATTCGATGCGGGGCCATGTTCTGCGCGCGCTGCCACCGGGAGTACGACGCGGGCCATCGGTTCTGCCCCTACGACGGCGCGGAGCTCACCGAGGGCCGGCGCGTCGACCTGTTCCGGTACAAGCCGACCCGGCTGCGCGGGACCGTCCTTGGCGAGCGCTACGAGGTGCGCGGCTACCTCGGCAAAGGGGCGATGGCGCGCGTCTACCTCGCGGTCGAGATCGAGACGGGCCAGCCGGTCGCGATCAAGGTCCTCGAGGAGTTCGCCGCGCGGGCGGAGCGGACGCGCGAGCGGTTCGTGCGCGAGGCGCAGAGCGCCGCGACGATCGGGCACCCGAACATCGTCCGGGTGCTCGACGCCGGCACGCGCTCGGAAGACGGCGCGCCCTACCTCGTGATGGAGTACCTCTTCGGCGAGTCGCTCGGCGACTGGCTCCGGCGCGAGCGCCGCATGGACGCGGACCTCGCCATCCCGGTGCTCTCCCAGGCCGCGTCCGGGCTCGCCGCCGCGCACCGGGCCGGGATCATCCATCGCGACGTGAAGCCGGACAACATCTACCTCGTGGGCCCGCAGGGCGATCCGTACGCGGTCAAGGTGCTCGATTTCGGTCTGGCGAAGATCCAGGCCGCCGACCTCATCACGGCGACCGGCACCGCCGTGGGCACCCTCGAGTACATGGCGCCCGAGCAGGTCGTGAGCGACCTGCCCGACGCCCGCACCGACGTCTACGGGCTCGGCGTCGTCATGTTCCGGGCCTTCACCGGGGAGCTCCCGTTCCCGCGCTCGGAGCAGTCGGAGCTCCTCGCCCGGCAGCTCGTGACCCCGCCGCCCCGCCCCTCGGAGAGGCGCCGGAGCCTCGATCCGCTGCTCGAGTCCGTGATCCTGAAGGCGATCCGGAAGAGCCCGAACAACCGCTATCCCTCGATGGAAGCGTTCCTCGAGGATCTCGAGCGGCTGGCCGGCGACCGGGACGGGCCGCTCTCGGCCGACGAGCCGCTGCGGGAGCCCAGCGATGTCTATGTCCCGCAGGGATCGTTTGCCAGGAACGCGGCGATCTACTTCTATAGGCGGCTCGGCATGGAAGCCCCACGCTTCGACTGAACCGACACCACCTCCCGCGGGCGCTTCCCGCCACCCAGGAGATTCGATTGCCATGGCCTACTCTGCTGCATTCCGATGCCTGACCGGTTGTGCCGGCAGCTACCCGCTGACGCAGCCCCTCTACCGTTGCCCCACCTGCGGCGGCCTGCTCGACGTCGCCCACGACATCGACGCGCTCCGTGACCGGAGCCCCGCGACGTGGATGAAGCTCTTCGACGAGCGCTACAAGCGCACGGTGTGGCCCTACGGCTCCGGGGTCTGGGGCAAGCGGGAGTGGGTCGCGCCCGGGGTCCCGGACGAGGCCATCGTGTCGATGGACGAGGGCGGCTCGAACCTGTTCTGGGCAGACCGCTACGGCCGCACGCTCGGGCTTGATGACGTCTGGGTGAAGCTCTGCGGCAACAGCCACACGGGGTCGTTCAAGGACCTCGGCATGACGGTGCTCGTCTCGGTGGTGAACAAGGCGATCCGCGAGGGCCTCGAGGTGCGCGCGATCGCGTGCGCGTCGACGGGGGACACCTCGGCGTCGCTCGCGGCGTACGGGGCGGCGGCCGGTTTGCCCGTGGTCGTGCTGCTGCCGCGGGGCAAGGTATCGACGGCGCAGCTCGTCCAGCCGATCGCGTCGGGGGCGCTGGTCCTCTCGCTGGACACCGACTTCGACGGCTGCATGGCCATCGTGCAGCGCCTCTCGGCCGACGGCATCGTCTACCTGGCGAACTCGATGAACGCCCTGCGGCTCGAGGGCCAGAAGACCGTGGCCATCGAGATCGTGCAGCAGTTCGACTGGACGCTGCCCGACTGGGTCATCCTCCCGAGCGGCAACCTCGGCAACGCCTACGCCCTCTACGCGGGCTTCAAGATGCTGAAGGACCTCGGCCTGACGACGCGGTTCCCGCGCCTCTGCGTGGCGCAGGCGGCGCGGGCCAACCCGCTCTTCAAGGCGTGGTCCGAGGGGCGGAGCGAGGTCGTGCCGATGAAGGCGGGGGAGACCCTGGCGAGCGCGATCCAGATCGGCAACCCGGTGAGCGCGCCGAGGGCGATGCTGGCCCTCAAGGCGATGGACGGCGTCGCGGAGGAGGTCACCGAGGACGAGCTCTGCGACGCGGCGGCCCGCGCCGATCGCACCGGCATGTACACCTGCCCGCACACGGCGGTCGCCCTCGCCGCGCTGGAGAAGCTCGTGAAGAAGGGCCTCGTGGAGAAGCGCCAGCGGGTCGTCGTGGTCTCGACCGCGAACGGCCTCAAGTTCACGGAGTTCAAGGTGAAATACCACGAGCGCGCGCTCGCGGACGTGACGAGCCGGCTCGCCAACCCGCCGGTCGCGCTGCCGCCCGACTACGACCGCGTCCTCGCCGCCCTCGACAAGCACGCCGCGCAGACCAGCAAGCGCTGACGCTCCGGCAACGTCGGGCCGCCGGCCGCTACCCGCGCGACCTCGCGCGGCGCCGGCGGCGCCGTCCGCGCGCGTTCGCGGAGGTCATCGCGGAGGCGATGCCGTTTTGCAGGGTGTTGTGCGTGACGATGCCGCTCATGTCGACGCCGATCTCGACGAGCGTCCTGGCCACGTCGGGGCTCAGGCCCGTGATGATCACCTCCGAGCCGAGCAGGCGCACCGCCGTCGCGGCGCCGAGGAGCGCGTCGGCGCACGGGCCGTCGATCCGCGGCACCCCGGTGATGTCGAGGATCGCGACGTGCGCGCGGCGGGAGGCGACGCCGCGGACCAGCGTCTCCTGCACGCGGCGCGTCCGCTGGCTGTCGAGGGCGCCGACGAGCGGCATCACGACGATGTCGTCGCTGATCGGGATGAGCGGGGTCGACAGCGCCGCGAGGATCTCGTTCTGCGCCCGGAGGGCCTCTTCCCGGGAGCGACGCGCCTCGGTCTCCGTCTCGGCGCGCTTTCGCTCCGTGATGTCCCGCACGATGACCACCGCCTCCGCCCGATCGCTGCCGGCGATCCGGACCTCGTAGTCGCGCGCGCCGCCCGCCAGCTGCTCCTGGTACTCGAAGACGTGCGTCGCCTCGTCGGCGAGCGCTCGCGCCACGAGGCCGGTGATCTGCTCGGCGACGTGGGCGGGGAACACGTTGGCGACGTGCCTGTGCAGGAGATCCTCGGCGCGGAGCGACGGCCTCGGGTCCCGCGAGGCCTTGAAATCAAGGCAGATGCCGTCGCTGCTGATCCGGAGGATCGTGTCGGGGATGGCGTAGAGCAGCGCGCGGTTGTTCGCCTCGCTCCGGCGCAGGGCCGCCTCCACGCGCTTGCTGCCGATGAAGTGGCCGGCCTTGGCGGCGATGGCGAGCAGGACGTCGAGCAGCCCCGGATCGGGCGCGCGCGGCTCGGCGTCCATGAGCTCCAGCACGGCCGCGACCTGCGCGTCGGCGCGGACCGCGATGGGGAGCTCGACCGCGAAGCGGAGGCCGGCGCCGCGCGCCGCCTGCGCGCGCGGGTCGTCCGCCTCGGCGTCCAGGTCGCTGAACCAGGTCGGCTCCCCCTGGGCGAGCGCGCGGCCGGGCAGCCCGGCGTCGCGGGCGAACCGCGCGCCCCGGGTCGCCGCCTCGAGCGCGATCGAGTCGTCGGGCGCGGCGCTCCAGGTGTGCTCGCAGCGCAGCCCGTCGCTCTCGTCGTCGCCGAGCCACAGGGCGGCGAACCGGAAGCCGAGCATCTCCCCGAGCGCGCCGAGGAGCGCCGGGACGCCCTCGGAGAGCGTCGTCGACTCGACCATGATCCTGGTCACGGTGTACTGCGCCGACACCTTGTAATTGGCCTCGGCGAGGGCGCGGCGCTGGTTCCACTTCTCGGTGAGCGCGAAGGCCATCTGGCGGACCTCGCTCGGGTCGAACGGCTTGGCGAGGATGAGGAGGTTGTCGGTCTGCCCGAACCGGGCGGCGATCTCCTCCCACGAGTCACCCGAGTCCGCCGCGCAGAGGACCGCCTGGATGGCGCCGTCCTCCTTCCAGATGCGCGAGAGCGTCTCGACGCCGTCCCACCCCGGCATGCGCGCGTCCACGAACACGAGCGCGTACGGCGCGCCGCTCTGCAGCGCCTCGCGGACCTTCGCCAGCCCCTCCTCCCCGCGGGTCGCGGACGTGAGCTCGAACCTCACCGGCCGCCGGGCGGGCGGCTCGCGGAACAGCGTCGGCTGGAGGCTCGCGAAGGTCGAGCCCTCCGCCTCGGATCGGAGGATCCTGCGGAAATCCTCGTGGATCGCCGCGTCGTCGTCGATCAGCAAAATGCGCCGGTTTTGCTGCCAGCTGGGATCCCCCATCAACGAGTCCTTGGAGCGTGGGTCCGGGTCCTAGAGCGAGGCGCGTCTTCGTCGCACGAAGCTGCACCCCGCTCTATTCAACGGGAGGCGTGCCCTCGCCGTCTACGGGCGGAGGTGACGGCGGCCGTGTGGGGGACTCGTCCTCGGTGGAGGGCGGGGGCGGAGGCGGGGGCATCACAGGGGGCTCGTGCTCCTCGCCTTCCCTCGGGGCGGCCTCGGAGGCGCCGAGGGGCATGTTGACGCCGCCGGGCTTCCTCGTGGTCGTGGCCGGGCTCGCGCCCGGCGTGCCGCGGCCCCGCGCGGCGGGCGACTCGGCCGCGTGCGGGTCGAACCGGGGCCGCTTCAGCGGGCCGTGGACGTGCCAGCCGTAGAAGCCGTCCGCTCGCTTCGACCGCTTCATCTTGGGCTGCTGCATCTCGATCAGCCCGGGCACGCTCGACCCCGGCGCGCCGAGCAGCGATTTCGTTAGATCGCTCTTCGAACGGTACGCGTCGGTGAACTTGAAGCGCACGTAGAGATCCGCCGTCGAGTTGTTCCACGGCTCGCGCATGTTGACCTTGCCGTCGCCGTCGAGCTCGAGATCCTGGCCGTTCGCGGACATCTTCGTGACCTTGAGGACCCCTTCCTTCGCCTCCGCCGACAGGAGCAGCTCCCCCAGCTTGGCCTCCGGGAGCGCGATGAGCCCCTGGATCTTCGTCTTGCCGTCGCCGACCGAGACCTCCTTGGCCGAGACCTCGAGCGCGCCGTTCGCCTTGTTGAACTTGCCTTCGGGCGCGCTGAGATCGAGGTTCGCGCTCAGCGTGCCGGCGATCGGCAGGCCAAGGATGTCCCCGAGCGGACCCACCTTGGCGAGCTCCACGTCCGAGACCTCGACGTGGACGTCGCCGCCCGATCGGCCCATCGGGACCACGCCCTCGATCTCGCCGCCGAACACGCTGGCCCAGAACGAGACCCGCATCCGCCCGATCAGGAGGGGCAGGATCTTCACCCGCGCGTGCGCCTCGTCGATCTCGATGACGCTCGGCTTCGGCGCGCTGTCCTTGGCGGCGTCGCCCGAGGCGAAGGCCGCGGCGCCGCTCGGCCTGCTGCTCGTGCCGAGCTCGCCCGGCGGCAGGATGAGCCGCACGCCCTTCATCTCGACCCCCGTGAACCAGTACGAGTCGAGCTCGTCGATCTCGAGGCGCTGCGCCTGGCTCGGGCCCCGCTTCTGCTGCGTGCGGTCGAACTCGGCGATCAGCCGGTCCTTGAGCCGGTCGTAGGGGAACGTGAGGTAGCCGAAGAGCCCCAGACAGAAGAGGTAAAAGAGCGGGTAGGCCGCCCACCTCGCGATCTTGATGAGCCGCGCCTTCATGGCTCTTGCTCCTCTTCCTCGGCGGGGGGCGCGGACGGCGCGGGGGTCGCCGGCTGGGGCTCGCCCTTCCGGTCGAACGCGGAGATGCCGAGCTCGACCTCGTAGGAGTCCGGCTCCCCGGCGCGCGGCTTGAGGTTCAGCTTCGTCACCGCGACCGGGTGGCCCGAGCCCTCGATGTGCTCGAGCATCTTGGCGAGCCCGAGCATCCCGATCCTGTGCATCTTCACCACCGTGATCCGCTCGGTGTACTTCTTGCCGTGCGGGACGTCGGGGCGATCCTGCGACTCGGCGGCGGTGAGCTGCTGCTGCTTCGCCGCGTCCTCGATGAAGCCGGCGAGCGCGGGCGCCGGCCGCGAATAGCGCGCGAGCAGCGCGTCCTTCAGCGCCTTGCGCTCGCTGACCTTCCCCGATGCCTCGTAGATCGACTGGAGCAGGTCGCGGATCTCCTGGTTCTCGGCGCGCTTGCTGGACGCGACGCTCGCGAGCCCGATCGGCACGAGCAAGAGGACGATCACCGCCAGGAATCCGAGGAGGATGGTGAGGAGCCTGCGCTCGCGCGGCTCCAGCTTGTCGAGTCGCTCGCGGAGCGTCATCGCGATCCCTCCGGCTTCTCCGGCGCGCCGGCCGAGGCGCTCTCCGCCGCGTCAGCGGCGCCGGTCTTCTTCTTCTTCGTCTTGTCCTCGCACTTGAGATCCAGCTCGAGGACGTACTTGTGCTTGCCCTCCGTGAACTGGCTCGTCCGGCCGACCTTCACGTCGCGGAAGCAGCGGTGCTCCTTCATGTGATCCGCGATGATCTGCGCGTCCGACACCGACGGGACGACGCCCTGGAGGGTCACGTGGCCGCGGTTCACGTCGAGCTCGAGCACGTCGTGCGTGATCTCCTTCGGCACGGCCTTCGAGAGCTGCACCATGACGTCGAAGGCGTCGACGCGGGGCATCGGATCCTCGTCGGCCGCGCCGGGGCCCTGCTCGAGCAGCTCCCGGGCCTTCTGCGGGTCGCTCGTCTCCTCGCCGAGCACGTCGTGCGAGGCGGTCGCGAGCGAGGCGGCGAGCAGCTCCCGCTCCGCGTCGAGGGTCCGCAGCTCCGCGACGATGGAGAACCCGAAGCTCAGCGCGATGACGGTGCCGAGGCCGGCGAGGATCGGGATCTTCTCGCGCAGGAACGGGTAGCTGCGCTCGGCCTCGAGCGCGCCCTTCCGGAGGTTGAACCCCTTGGTCTTCGGCGTCAGCCCGAGCGCGAGCCCGAGCGCCTTGGCGAAGCGTGGCAGCGCCGCGGCCTGCTCGGGCGTGAGCCCCTCGATGCGAGGGGTCGGCAGCGGCAGGATCGTGAGGCCGAGCTGCGTCGCCAGGAACATCTCCGCGCCCTGGGCGGTGGCGCCGCCGCCGACCAGGTAGAGCCCCGCGAGCGGCTCGCCGCCGAGGTTGCGCCACGCCGCGAGCGTCTGGCGGAGCTCGCGCGCGAGCGCCGGCGCGGTGCCGGGGAGGCCGGCCGTCCCGCGCGACAGCGTCCGGGCGAAGACGGGCTCGCCGCCGGAGACGATCACGATCTCGGACGTGAGGTAGTCGAGGTCGAGCAGGGCGATCGGCGCGCTGGCGGGCGATGGCGCGGCGAGCTCCGGCATCACCGCCTCGAGGTTGGCGAGCGCCACCGCGCCCAGCGCGACCCGCTCCGGCTCGAAGCCGAGCGCCTCCTTCACGACGGCGATGCGCTCGCGCACGTCGTCCACGCGCGCGACGGCGGCGAAGACCGGCAGCGTCTCCACGCCGGGCGGCCGCTTCAGCAGACGGTGGTCGAAGACCGCGTCTTCCATCTCGAACGGCACCGTGGCCTCGAGCTCGAAGCCGAGGACGTTCTCGACCTCCTTCTGCGCGGCCGCCGGCAGGTCGAGGCGGCGGTAGAACGATTTCTCCCCGGAGAGCGCGATCGCCGCGGCGTCCGGGCGGTGGAGCCCCACGGCGGCGCGGATGGCCTCGGCCTCGGAGACGCCGTCCGTGACGGCCGCCTCGCCGAGGGCCTCGACGAAGACCCTCCTGTACGTGGTGCGGATGAGCGCCGCCCGTACCACGGATTTTCCAGCATCTATCCCGAGCAGCCTGTGCATTTGCGCGCTTCTTCCCGGAGGGGTGTCCTAGTCGATGCGATAGTAGATGATCGTCCCGGCAGGGTTCGATCGTACCTGCTGTTCGTACGTTTCCGGCGTCGGAGGGGTGCTGGGCTGAGCGGGGTCCTTGGTATCCTTGACCGGATCGTCGAGCTTCGTCGCCCCCGTGAGATCGACCACCGCATGGACGCGTACGCGCGTCTCACGCTTGTTCCCCGGGACGATGCCATCGGCGTAGATGCTCAGGAAGTTGGTCCTGTTGCCGAGGGACTTCGTGACGTTCGGCTTGAACTTCACCGCTTCCACGCCCATCGCCTTGAACTGCTGCCCGAGCATCCCCCCGAGCGAGCTGCCCGCCTTCTGGGTCATCGCATCGACATAATCTTTCGGGGTGGGGAAGAGCAGCCCCCCGGTCATGCTCTGCACGAGCGACGCCACGGTGAGGAACGCCGTCTGCTGGTTCACGTCGGTGCAGAGCGTCGTCGTCGCGATATCCACGAAATCGGCGGTGCACGTGAGCCTGAGCAGGGTCAGCGCGTTCGCCGACGAGACGTTCACCTTCTGCTTCCGGCTGCCCCAGACGGTCAGGACCCGCTTGTCCGGGTTGCTCGGATCCGGGTCGACGAACGTCGCCCAGAAGTCGTCGTTCATGCCCCGGATCAGCCGCAGCTCGTCGACCGAATCGAACGGGGCGTTCTTGCGCTGATAGGAGAGGCCGACCGTCTGGTAGAAGCTGTCCTCGGCGCCGGTGGAGCTCGGGGCGTTCGGCGTCGCGTCGCAGGCGAACGTCTGGTCGCCGGGGTCGGCCCAGTCGATGAGCGCGCTGCAGATGGTCGCGCGGTCCGAGAACTGGCCGTCGCCGTCGCGCTCCTCGAAGAGCGTGTTGTACTGCGCGTCGCTCATCAGGCTGAGCAGCTGGTTCCCGACCGCGATCTGATCGGAGATGCCGCCCACGTCGTCGGCGGCGCGGTTGACGTTGATCTTCGAGTCCTCGTCGACGATCTTGAGCTCGAAGCGGCCGCCGCCGGTGAGCCCCAGGTTCTTGCCCGTCGCGCTGCCCTCGCCCGCCGCCTCGGGGGGCGGCGCCGCGCTGCCCTCGGCCTCGGCGAGCTGCGCGTTGAAGGGGCCGAGGAACATGTCGGTGAATTTCCAGACCGGCACCTGGAACTTCCCCCTGATCCCGACGATCGCGAGCATCGGCCCGATCGCCGTGCTGACGCTCGGCTCGGAGGCGATGAGCATCCGCGACAGGTTCACGGCGCTCTTCGCGTAGTACTCGGCCCGCAGCGCGTCGCGATCGGCGAGCGCCGCGGAGAGCTCGGTCGATGTCTCCTCCTGGAGCTCGGTCAGGAACACGGTGAGCACCGTGATCGCGCCGAGCACCATGACCAGCGCCACGCCGCGCCGGTCGCGCCGCCTCCGGAGGCGGCGGCGCGCGCGCCCGGAAGCTGGCCTCTCTGCGGCGCGGTCCTCGGCGTGGGGGCTCCTCGGGCGGCTCATGGCTCAGTTGGCCCCGAAGGCGATGGGGACCTGCATCGGGAGTGGCACCTTCGACTCGAACTTGATCGGCTCCCCGCCAGGCCCGCCGTTCAGGACCAGCGTCACCCACACCTGCGAGGGGAGCCGGTCGAGCTGCGCCGCCGGCTGCGTCGAGTCCCACGAGTCGACCCACTCCCCGGTGATCGGGTCGAGGTACTGCAGATTGAAGCTCTCGATGTCCTCGGCGAGCACGTTGACGACTCCGCCCCTCGTCGGCTCGGTATCGATGGTCCTCGCCTCTCGCCGCACGAGATCGAGCCTGTCGCGCTCCGGGTCGCGCGCGCCGAAATAGCCGATCTCGCACTGATCGGACTCGTGCGCGTTCCGGAGGAGCCTCCGGTGCGCGAACGCGGTGAAATCGACGCGGTCCGCGGGCGACGAGTCGTCCCCCGCGAAGGCGGTGAGCCGCACGACGATGTTCTTGTCGGCCGGCTGGTGCCTGGACAGGAAGGCCGTCTGGAGCTCGCGCGAGATGCGGGCGATCGCCGCGCGGCCCTGGTGGTAGCGGTCGCCCATCCGCGCGATGCCCGAGCGCGCGCGGCTCATGCCGTCGAACGCGCCGTAGATGAGCGTCCCGATGAGCGCCAGGATGCCGACCGAGACGAGGACCTCGAGGAGGGTCACCGCGCGCGAGCGGCCGCGGCGCCTGCGAGGAGAGCTTGGCCTTCGCGTCGCCACGGTCAACTCCCTCCTCCCTGACCGCCCGCGCCCTCGTCGGGCTGGCCCATCTGGGGGATCGTGACCCACTGCACGAGCTCGAACGCGTGCTCCCGAGACCCTTGCTTCCAGGTCAGCTTGACCGTCACCCGCCGCGCGCTCGCCTCGAAGATGGGCTGGAGCGTCGGCGCGAGCATGTCGACGAACGGCTGCAGGAGCCCCGAGATCCCGCCGCCCGACTCGCCGCCCCCCGCGCCGCCGCCGACCAGCGATTGCGCGAGATCGTTGATGTCGCCGCTCGGGGCCGCGGTGCCGCTCGACTCGCCCGGCTTGCCGAGCGCCCCGAGCCCCTCGAGGTTGGTGTCGAGGTCCAGATCGCCGTACTTGGGCTCGGGCATCTCGGGCTTCTCGATGCGCCAGCTGCACTTGATGTTCGGCGACTCGTCGCCCTCGCAGCATGGCCCGCTGTCGGCCTCGTCGAGCGCCGGCAGGCCGTCCTTGGCGAGCCGCTCCTCGAGCTCGGTCATCTTGCAGCGCGCGAGCCCGTTCGCGAGGCTGAGGTTCCTCGCGTGCGCCGCGGCCGAGAAGGCGCCGGCCTGCGCGGAGAGGATCGCCGTCAGCCCGAGGCCGAGGATGGCGACCGCCACCATCACCTCGAGCAGGGTGAAGCCGCGGGCGCGCATCAGAGCCCCGTGTCCTCGCGCTCCGACGCCTCGGCGTCGTCGCGCGGCCTGGGCATGCTCGCCTTGCCCTTCCGGATGTCCGTCTTGCCGGTCAGCGGCGAGACGAGCACCGTCATCACCGCGTCCTCGGTCTCTCCGCCGCCCAGGCTGAGCTGGATCGCGGCGTGCTCGGTCTGGCCTCCGGGCCAGAAGTAGAGATACGCCCGCCCCTCTGTCACGGGCTCGTCCTGGTGTCCGGTCTCCACCTGGAGGAAGCGCACGCCGCTCGACAGCTCCTTGCCGGGCCTGTCCTTCTCGGGGTTGAAGCCGTACGCCTTCGCCGGCTCGAACGAGGGCCGCGGCGCGCGCGGCCCCTTCAGGATCGCCTCGGCCTCCGCCGTGGCCGCCTTCTCGGCCTCCGTCGCCGCGGCGGCGCCGCCGGCCCGGTCGTTCCGCTCGACGAGCAGATCCCCCGCGGACTCCTCGAGCACGATCATCCGCTCCTCGAAATCGAACACCAGCCGCACCGGCTTCGACTTCGCGTTCGCGTGGGCGTACGCGACCCGGACGGCGCCCGCGAGCAGCGCCGCGCTGCGCTTCAGCCGCGCGCTCGTGACAGCGCCCATGCCGAGCATGACCGAGCCGCTGATGAGCGCGATCACCGTGACGGTGATCAGCACCTCGACCAGCGTGAGTCCCCTCGTGCGACGGCGTGTCATGGGCGCTCCTGCTCCCGCGCGGCGCTACATCTCCGCGATCTTGTTGAGATCCGATTGCTTCATGTCGTCCCGGATGTCGTCCGGCGTGTTCTCTTTCCTGTCGTCGCCGGACGAGACGACATGGACGTCGTTGTTCTCGTCACACTTGATCTTGTAGGGCTGGCCCCAGGGATCGTCCGTCTTGTTGCCGTCGATCTGCTTCGCGCTGACCAGCGCCTGGATCGTCGGGCACCCCTCGCTGCCCGCCCCGAGCTGCTGGTACTGCTCGGCGGCGCTCTTGATGATCGTCGCCCCGGTATAGGCGCTCTTGACGCGCGACTGCTTGAGCTTCGGCCACACCACGAGCGTGGCGCCGCCGGCGATGATCGCCATGATCGTCACGACGATGAGCACCTCGACGAGGGTCACGCCCCGCGATAGCTTCCGGCTCAGCCGTCGAATCCTTCTTGCGCTGCTTGCTCTGTTCGTCTCCATCTCTCACTCCACCCTGTCAAGGCCGCCTATTTCGCCGTCCGGTCCGTCGCTCATGAGATCGTATCCGTCCGGATCCTTCCTTCCGGGACAGGTGAGCCGGAGCGGCCTGCCCCACGCGTCGACCGGGTCGATCGCGAGGTATCCCTCGCGCTTCAGCTCTTCCAGGGAACCCGGGCACCGCCGCTCGTGATCCGCGCGGTACAGGGTGATCGCCCCGTGGACGACGGACAACGTGGCGCGGGTCGATCGAATTCCCACGAGCCGCCGCTCGCGCGCGCCGAGGAGCAGCAGGAGGACCACCATCGCGAGGCCCGCGGCGAAGGGCCTCGCCCGCGCCATGCCGGTCCGCCGGAAGAGCCCGCCGCCGCGCTCCCAGGGGAAGAAGATCGTGCTCTCTCGCTGCCTGCGCCGCCCCATAGCCACCTACCCGACGAAGCTCGACATCTGGATGAGCGGCATGAGGATGGATATCGCGATGAACGCGACCGCGCCGCCCATGATGACGATCATGAGCGGCTCGAGCAGGCTCGTGAGCACCTGGACGCGGGTCTCCACGGCGGAGTCGTAGGCATTGGCGACGTTCTCCAGCATCGCCTCCAGCTGCCCGCTCCTCTCGCCGATGGCGATCATGTGGGTGACGATCGGCGGGAACCGGCCGCTCCGCTTCAGCGGATCGGCGATGCTCTGGCCCTCGCGGATCGACGCGATGGCGTCGACGATGACCTTCTCCAGGGCCGCGTTGCCCAGCACGCTCCGCACGATATCCATCGCGCTGAGGAGCGCGACGCCCGACGACAGCAGGGTCGCGAGGGTCCGCGCGAAGCGCGCGATGGACAGCATCTGGATGAGCTTGCCGAAGATGGGCGCCTGCAGCACGAACGTGTCCCACGCGAGGCGGCCCTTCGGCGTCCGCACCCAGCGGCGGAACCCGTACACCGCGCCCACGAGCGCGAGAAGGACGAGCCACCAGTAGCTCGAGGCGAACGCCGACGTGCCGATGAGCGCCGCCGTGTACCAGGGCAGCGCCTGGTCCATGGAGGCGAAGATGCCGGTCACGTTCGGCACGACCGCGACCATGAGGACCGAGATGAGCCCGATGCCGATGAGCGCCATCAGCGCGGGGTAGGCGAGGGCGGCGGTCACCTTGCCCACGAGCTTCGCCTGGTTCTCCATGAACAGGGTCAGGCGGGTCAGCACGCCCTCGAGCGTGCCGGACGCCTCGCCGGCGCGCACCATGCTCACGTAGAGCGGCGGGAAGACCGAGGGGTGCGCCTCGAGGGCCTTGGCGAAGCTCGTGCCTTCGCGCACCTGCTCGCGCACCTGCGTGAGCACCCGCTTCAGCGACTCCTTCTCGACCTGCTCGATGAGCGCGTTGAGCGACTCGAAGAGCGGTATGCCGGCGCCGATGAGCGTCGCGAGCTGGCGGGTCATCACGGCGACGTCCGACGTCGAGGGGCGGCCCGCGAAGGCGAAGATCTTGAGATCGCGCTTCGCCTTCGCCTTCGCGGCCTGCTCCTCGGTCGCGCCGGTGAGCATGATGCCGTCCTTGCGCAGGGCGGCACGGAGGGCCTTCGCGTTCTCCGCGTCGCGGACCCCTTTGACCGGCTTGCCGGTGCCGACGAGGATGCCTTTGTATTCGAATACCGCCACGGCCTTCCCTACTCGTCGACGATGACGTCTTCCTGCGTCGCCGCGAGCACCTCCTCGACGGTGGTGATGCCCTTGAGCACCTTGCGCGCCCCGTCATCCCGGAGCGTATCCATCCCCTGGGAGATGGCGACCCGCTTGATGGTCTGCGCGTCCGCGCTCTTCAGGATGTGCGGACCCACGGCGTCATCGACGACCATCAGCTCATAGATGCCCCGCCGGCCGATGAAGCCCTTCTGGTTGCAGGCGTCGCAGCCCCCGGGCTTGTAGAACACGGCCCGGTCGATGTCCTGACCGATGTAATCGTATTTCTGTCCGTGCACGCTGTAGCGGTTCGAGAGCTTCCGCCGCGCCTTCCAGGCGAGCCGGTCCTCGTCGAGGCCGAGCTGCTGCAGCTCGTAATCGGAGGGGCGGTAGGCGACCTTGCACGCCGGGCAGAGCAGGCGCACGAGGCGCTGGGCGAGGATGCCGATCACGCTGCTCCGCACGAGGAACGGCTCGATCTCCATCTCGACGAGGCGGGTCACGGCGGCGGCCGCGTCGTTCGTGTGGAGGGTCGAGAGCACCAGGTGGCCGGTCAGCGACGCGTGGATGGCGATCTCGGCGGTCTCCTTGTCGCGGATCTCGCCGACCATGATGACGTCCGGATCCTGGCGGAGGAACGCGCGGAGCGCCGAGGCGAAGGTGAGCCCGATCCCGGGGTGGACGTGGATCTGGTGGATGCCGCCGATCTCGTACTCGACCGGGTCCTCGGCCGTGAGGATGTTCCGGCTGGGCTCGTTGATCCGGTTGAGGCAGGCGTAGAGCGTGGTCGTCTTGCCGCTGCCGGTCGGGCCGGTGACGAGGATGATGCCGTCCGGCCGCTGGATGAGCGCGTCCATGACGGCGTACTCGCGCGGCGCGAAGCCGAGGTCGTCGAGCCCGAGCAGGACCGACGCCTTGTGCAGGATGCGCATCACGATCCGCTCGAAGCCGCGGCTCGTCGGCACGGTCGAGACGCGGATGTCGACGCTCTTGCCCGCGATCTTCAGCGTGATGCGGCCGTCCTGCGGGAGCCGCTTCTCGGCGATGTTGAGCGCCGCCATGATCTTCACGCGGGCGATGATCGGCGCCATGAACTGCTTCGAGGCGCGCTTCGCGACGTAGAGCTCGCCGTCGATCCGGTAGCGGACGACGACGTCGCGCTCCTCGGGCTCGATGTGGATGTCGCTCGCCCGCTCGCGGACCGCCTGCGCGAAGAGGCCGTTGACCCAGGCGATGATCGGGGCGTCGTCGTCCGAGTCGATGATGTCGACGAGGTTGTCCTCCTCGAGCGCCGTGTCGCCCTCGAGCTTCGCGCCGCCGTCCTCCTTGCGCTCCCAGATGCGGTTGATCGCGTTCAGCACCGCGTCGCTCGTGGCGACCGCGATCTCGACCGGCTTGCCGAACAGCGCCCGCACGTCGTCGATCGCCGTCGTGTCGAGGGGGTCGGCGACGGCGCAGTAGACGACCCCGTCGTGCTCGGCGAGCGGCAGGATCTTGTGCTGCTTGGCGTAGGTGATCGGCACCCGGCTCGCGAGCTCGAGCGGCACCGCGTCGATGTCGATGCGCGGGAGGAGGCCGACCTCGCACTCCTCCGCGAGCGCCTTGGCGATGCTCGCCTCGTCGGCGATGTTGGACGAGACGATGAGCTCCGCGAGCTGCTGACCGCGCTCGCGGACGGTGTCGTAGAGCGGCACGAGCCGCTCCGCGGGGACGACGCCCCGCCGGACCAGGATCTCGCCGAGGTACTGCTGCTGCTGCAGGCTCATTCCACGCGCTCCATCTGCCGTCCGCCGCCCGGCGGCCGCCGCGTGGGCCGCGGCGGCGGGGCGCCGTTCGGGGGCGGCGGCAGCTGGGCCGGCTCGCCCTCCATGTCGACCGCGCCGGGCTGCATATGCGCGGCGCCGGTGGCCTTGCCGCCGAACGTCGGCAGGCCGACCGGATCCACCGGCACGTGCTCGCGCGGCCCCTTCGGGCGCGCCTCCTCCTCGAGGCGCGCCCGCTCCTCCTCGGCCAGCATCGACTGGCGGATGTCCTCGAGGAGCCCGTTCGCGCGGCCGAAGTCGCGCGGCGGCTCCCACGCGGCGCTCTCGCTGAAGACGAAGTAACGGTCGATGAACTCCTGCCGCTCCTGCATCTTGCGCTCGAAGATGGTCCGGAGATCGTCCTGGTCGCGGATCACGTAGGGCGTCAGCACGAGGAGGAGGTTCGTCTTCGTCTTGGTCTTGACCCGCTGCCGGAAGAGGAACCCGAGCACCGGGATGTCGCCCAGCACGGGGATCTTCGTCTCCGAGGTGGTCATGCCGTCGCGCATGAGGCCGCCGATCACGACCGTCTGCTGGTCCCGGACGACGAGCGTGGTGCTCGCGGTGCGCTTGTTGATGGGGATCGCGCCGAGCGCGCCCTCGAGGGGGGCGCCGGCGTCGGAGATCTCCTCGGAGAGCTCCAGCCGAACCTGATCCGAGTCGTTGACGTGGGGGACGACCTTGATCTTCGTGCCGACGTCCTGGCGCGCGGCGGTGCCGCCGGCGCCGCCGAGGCCGCCGAGCAGGCCGGCGAGCCCGCCGAGCCCGCCCGCCGCGGCGCCTGCGCCGCCCGCCAGGCTCGCGAGCTGGTTGAGCCCGCCGCCGCCCACGTTGGTCTGGAGCGGGATGTTCTGGCCGATCGAGATCTCGGCCGCCACGTTGTCGGTCGCGAGGATGTGCGGCGTGGCGAGGACGTTGGAGTCGCCGTCCTGGGCCAGCGCGTGGAGGACGACGCCGAACGCGGGGATCGAGATGCCCGTCCCGAGGATGTTGTTCGAGCCCGTGATCGCGGGGCCCTTGATGCCCAGCGCGAGCGCGCCGAGCTGCGCCGGCAGGCCGATGACGGACTGGCGGATGTTGTTGCCGCCGTAGACGACGCTGTCGTTCGGGTCGAGGCCGTCGAACGGCGCGCCGGCGTGGTAGCCGATGCCGAAATCGAGCGAGCGGCTGACGTTCACGTCCATGATCACGGCCTCGATGAACACCTGCCGCCGGGGCTCGTCGAGCTGGTCGATCACGGTGCGCAGCTGGGCGTAATCGTGGGGTGACGACGTGATGAGGAGCTTGTTGCTCGCCTCGTCGCAGGTGACCTTGACCTGCCCCTCGAAGATGTCGTCGGTCGAGCCCGGCACCGCGGGGGCGGCGCGCGCGCCCGGCCTGCCGCCCACGGGCGCGCCGCCGCCGCTCCCGCCGCCGAGGACCTGGTTCAGCGTCGCCGACAGCTCCTTGCAGCCGGCGTGCTGGAGCGAGAGCACGTGGACCTGCCCCTCGCCCGTCTGCGCCACGTCGAGGCGCTTCAGGATGCCGAGGACGCGCAGGTAGTCCGGCTCGGTGGCGGTGATGATGAGGGAGTTGGTCCTGTCGTCCGCGATGATGCGGGCGCCGGTGCCGCCGGCGCCGCCCCTGCCGGGCCTGCCGCCGCCCGCCGCGCCCCTGCTCGGGTCGACGATCTCGTTCAGCTTGGTCGCGACCTCCGCCGCGGAGCCGTAATGAACGGGCTGCACCCAGAGCTGATCGCCGGCGCCGCCGACGTCGATCTCCTCGACGATCCGGAGCATGCGCTGGATGTTGGACCCGGTGTCCGTGATGATGAGCAGGTTGCCGGGCGGGTAGACGGTGACGTCGCCGTCCTTCGATTTGAACTTGCTCAGGACGCCGCCCGCGTCGTTGGCGTCGATATGGGACAGCCGGTACATGCGGGTGACGAACCGGTCCTCCGCGGGCACGGGCGCGGCGGCCCCGAACACGGGGGTCGTCTCGGACACCGCGCCCGGCGTCTCCACGATCTTGAGGAAGCGGCCGTGGGGGATGACGGTGAGATCGTTCGAGGCGAGGATCGAGAGGAACGCGCTGTACGCCTCGGCGACGGTCACCTTCTCCGGCGCGTACACCGTGGCCTTGATCTGCCGGAGCTTGCCACCGTAGATGAAGCGGCGCCCGGTGATGTTGCTGATGGCCTTCACGAGCTCGGGGAGGTCGGCCTCGTCGAGGTTGAAGCTGACCTTGTAGCCGCCGGGCTTCGGCTTGAACTCGATCTCCTGGACCCCCTGCTTGACCGCGGCGAGCGGGTCGTCCCCGGCGTCGGCCGGGGCGCCAGGCGCGCCTGGCGCGGGCGCGGCTGCGCCCGGCGCGCCAGCAGGCGGAGCGCCTGCGGCCGGGGCGCCCGGCGCGCCCGGCGCGGGGCGGGCGGGCGGCGGCGGGACCTGGCCGGGGGTCCGCAGCACGGGGACGCCGCGGTTCGCGGGCTGCGCTGCGGCGGGCGGCGCCGCGGCGGCGAGCACGAGCGCCGCCACCGGCGCGGCGAGGAGCCTCCTCCGGAGGCAGCAGGATCGCTCGAGGGTCGTCATCACCATCAGTCGACTCGATATTCTCTGCGTGGGTTGGTAGGGGGAGGCGGCGCCGCTCAGTCGGCGTTCGGCGCGTTCGGCGCGTTCGGCGCGTTCGGCGCGTTCGGCGCGTTCGGCGCGTTCGGCGCGCTTTCGCGCGCGGCCGGCGAGGAGGGCCGCGGCCGCTTCGAGCGGGAGGTCTTGCCCAGGGCGGTCTTGCTCGCGCCGGCGGAGGCCTCGCTGTCGGCCTCCTCCGTCGCGTCCGTCGCGGACTCTTTGTCGTGGGGCGGCAGGACGGCCTTGGCGACCGACACGAGGACGAGGCTCATGACCCCGACGAACGTGAGCGAGCCGAGGACGAACGTGCCGATCACCATCAGCGTCCGCCGGAGCAGGCTCCCCTCGTCCAGCGTCCCTATCCATCGCGCCATGCCGCTACCCTGCTTTCGTCCCTGGATTCAGTCCGGAGCGCTCACTTGATGTTGAAGTCGATGTTCATCGGCTTGCCCTTGCGGTTGATGCTCACCGTGAGCCGGTCCGCCGTCCGGAGCCGCGCGTAGGCCTCGAGGGCCTTCTGCGGATCGCTCATCTCAAACCCGTTGATGCTGGACAGCCGATCTCCGTTCTCCAGCCCGAGCGTCCCCAGCAGAGAGTCCGGGCGAATCCCGAAGAGACGGATGCCCACCACCTTGTCTCCCTCCTTCTCGGGGACGATACGCGCGGAGCGCATCAGCTCGCCCTGGTTCTCCAGGATGTGGTCGACGGCGCTGCGCTCCACGTTGAACTCGTTCTCGCTCACGCGCTGGATCTTCGCGGCGAGCTCCGGCGGGATCTTCTTGCCGCCGCGGGCGGCGGGCTTCGACGCCGCGCTCGTCGACGGCGTCGCGGGCGCCGGCGACGGCGTCGCGCTGGCGCGGGCGACGGCGTGGTTGCTGCCCACGATGGCCTGGCACCGCGAGCTGCCGGACGTCAGCCAGACCCGATCCCACCCCACGTAGTAAACGGTCTGCCCGCTGATCTCATCCCCTTGCCGGCGCAAGATCGCCTTGCCGTCCGAGCCGGCCATGGCCGCGAACGACCACGCGGGATCGTCGGCCTGCGTGATGAGGAGGACGCGGGCGCCGTCGCAGGAGGGGTCCGCGTACGGGTCCTTGTTGGGCAGCTCGTGCGGGGCGCTCGGGATCTCGACCGGCTTGCCGTCGAGCGGCCCCGTCACCGAGTCGAACGGGTTGCGCGAGAGGATCGCCGCGGCGCTCGTCGCGTGGTCGGTGCTGCTCGCGGTCGACCCGAACGACGCCGGGCGCGTCGGAGGGCTGGGCGGCGCCGGCGGGGCGTCGATCGCGACGCTGGAGACCACCAGCTGACCCATGCCCGACGCCTGGAAATAGGCGGCGAGCGCGATCAGCGCGCCCAGCACCCAGGGGAAATACCGCTTCAGGATCGCGTCGATGCCCATGCGCCCATCCTCCTCTAGGCGAGTTTCATGCCAGCGGTCAATCGCCGGTGGTTCGCCGCGTCTTCTCGGAAATTCGGAAGCTGTCCCGCCAAGGTGACGCACCCCAGCCGCGTCGGACGGCCTTCGTTGCCAAAGTGACAAATGGATTTTCGCGGGGTGCCGGCGCACGGGTGCGCGCCGTGTCCGCAAGACGGCGCGCGCGGCGTCACTCCAGCTCGCCGAGCTTTCGGTAGATGGTGCGCGTGGAGATGCCGAGCAACTGCGCGGCCACGGATTTGTCCCCGCGGGCGTGGCGGAGCGTCTCGCGGATGAGCCTGCGCTCGACCTCGTCGAGGGGCGTGCCGACCGAGAAGGTGAGCGAGCTCGGCTCGGCGGGGGCGGCCTCGCGGATGAAGTCGGGCAGGTCGTCGACGGAGAGCTGGTCGCCGCGGCAGAGGACCACGGCGCGCTCGATCACGTTCTCGAGCTCGCGCACGTTGCCCGGCCACGTGTAGTCGGTCAGGCGCGCGAGCACGTCGCGCGGCGCCTCCAGGCGGGGGCGGTTGTTCTTCGTGCAGTAGATGCCGAGGAAGTGGTCGACGAGGAGCGGGATGTCCTCGCGGCGGGTCCGGAGCGGGGGCGCCGTGATCGCGATCACGTTGAGCCGGTAGAACAGGTCCTCGCGGAAGCGGCCGGCGGCGACCTCGGCGCGGAGGTCCTTGTTGGTGGCCGCGACCACGCGTACGTCGGCGCGCACCGTGTCGCCGCCGACGGGCTCGTACTCGCCCTCCTGCAGCACGCGGAGGAGCTTCACCTGCACGGCGGGCGAGAGCTCGCCGATCTCGTCGAGGAACAGCGTGCCGCCGGCCGCCTTGGCGAAGCGGCCGTCGCGCTTCGCGAGGGCGCCGGTGAACGCGCCGCGCTCGTGGCCGAAGAGCTCGGCCTCGAGGATGGTCTCCGGGATGGCCGCGCAGTTGACCGCGACGAACGGCCCTCGCGATCGCGCGCTGCGCTCGTGGATGAAGCGCGCGAGCAGCTCCTTGCCGGTGCCGCTCTCGCCGAGCACGAGCACCGTGGCGCTCGAGGGCGCCGCCTGGGTCGCGATGTCGAGCACGCGGCGGAGCGTCGGGCTCGATCCGACGATCTCGCGCTTCGTGAGCAGCTTGATCTCCTGCCGGAGCGAGCGGTTCTCGGCGACGAGCGACTGGCGCTCGGCCGCCTTGCGCACGCTCTTGATGATCGTCATCCGCTTGAGCGGCTTCTCCACGAAGTCGTAGGCGCCCTCGCGCATGGCCTGGACCGCGGTCTCGACGGTCCCGTAGGCGGTCATCATCACGACCTCGGTGTCGGGCGCGAGCTGCTTCAGCGCGCGGAGCAGCTCGAGGCCGCTGACGCCCGGCATCATCAGGTCGGTCAGGACGACCTCGACGCGGCGGCTGCGCACGATCTCCAGCGCCGCCTTCGCGCTGTCCGCCGTGATGACGCGCATGCCGTCGCGCTGGAAGATCTTCTCGATGGAGGCGACGTTCGACGGCTCGTCATCGACCACGAGGACCGTCGGCGCGCCGGGCGGCGGCGCGACGGGGCCAGCGGGCGGCGCGCTCGGGGGGACCTGTGCCAGATCGTCAGCCATGCGCCACTGTGTCACAGGCGTCGGCGGCATGTCCAGGAGAGCACGGGTCTGACAACGTCCGAGCCGGCGCCTGACAAACTGACACGCCGACCTGGTCCCGCGCGCTGCCCGCGAAGATCGCGGGCTCCGTCAGCGGATGAGCTTCGACAGCTGCTTGAAGTCGTCCGTCCCGGCGATCCTGAGCCAGTCGAAGACGACGGTCTCCGCGGTGGTGATGGTGGCGCCTGCGGCGCGGCAGAGATCGAGGCCGGCGAGCCGGTGGTCGTCGCGGCGGGAGGCGACGCCGTCGAGCGGGACCTGGACGAGGACGCCGCGCGCGGCGAGGTCGCGCACGGTCTGGAAGACGCAGACGTGCGCCTCCACGCCGACGACGATGGCGGCGCGGGGCGCGCGCCCGGTCGACGTGCGCAAGGCGCGCTCGAACTCGGGGGAGCCGCAGGCGGAGAACTCCATCTTGGGGATGACGGGCGCGCCCGCCTGGGCGAGCCGCTCGGCGATGGGCGCGACGGTCGGGCCGAGGCCTGCGGGGTACTGCTCGGTGGCGATGACCGCCGCGCCGAGCCGCCGCGCCGCCTCGATCAGCACCGTGGCCGCGCGGGTCAGCGCGTCCATCTGGGGCGCCGGCATCGCGCCGGCGAGCTTCTCCTGGACGTCGATGACGATGACCGCGCTGTCTGCGGGCTCGATCCTTTGCATGGTGGCTACCTCGTGGCCCGGAAGCTCCTCAGGAACCGGAGCAGGTCGCTCCGCAGGTCGAAGCGGAGGAGCGCCTCGCCGATCAGGGCGCCGCCGTCTCCGACGAGGACGCCGGGCAGGACGGTCATCGACGTCATGAGATCGCCGGGGCGCACGGTCTTCCGGCCGGCGAACGCGCAGCGGCGGCCGTCGTTGGCGGTGAACTCGAAGGAGTAGGGCAGGGTGCCGGTGCGCGCGACGTCGAGGCCGAGCCGCCCGGAGAGGTAGCGGTGGTCGGCGAAGCCCTCGGCGTCGATCTCGCCCTCGATCTCGACCTCGGGCTTGCGCAGGAAGGCGAGGAGGCCGCGCGAGCGCGCGCGGATCGTGAACGACATGGGCCGCTCGTCGGAGGGCGAGTCGACCAGGTGGAAGCTCCCGGCCATGGTCTCGCAGAACTCGAAGCCGCGCATCACGCCTCCGCCCATCACGCCTGCGGGGGCGCGCCCCGGGGAGGCGCCGGCAGCGGCGGGGCGGCCGTCGCCTCCGTGAAGTCCTCGGGCGGGAGCACGAGCCGCTCGACGCGGCGGCCGGAGGCGAGGGCGTCGACGATCTCCGGGACGTCGGCGGGGGTCACGCGGCCGTAGAAGTAGCCGTCCGGCTCCACGGCGATGACGGGGCCCGCCCAGCAGACGTCGAGGCAGCTCGCGGAGCAGGCGCGCGCCTCGACCTTCGCGAGGCCCCGCTCGGCGAGCGCGGCTTTGAGCTGCACGTGGATGCCCTCGGCGCCGCGCTGAGCGCAGGAGCCCTTGGGAACGCCGTCGGGGCGGCGGTTGACGCAGACGAAGAGGTAGCGCTTTCGCTGGGGCACGAGGCGGATCCTCGTGCGTCGCGGGGGCCAGGTCAAGCTGGGGAGAGGTAGGGCGGGATGCGCCGGGGGCGCGCGTCGAGCTTCGCCAGGGGGCGGGTCGGCGGCCGGACGGGCGCACAGATGCTGTGCGCGAGGCATTCTTGGGCCCGGTGGCGTACCGTACTCGGAGGTTGTCGACGATCTTGGCGGTTCAGACTTCTTCGGAACCCCATTCGTAAAGGTTATCGAGACTGCGTTCTGACACGAGGCTACTGTGTCACACCCCAGGGGTTTTCATGGCTACAGGTGATTATAGCCTCATTCCAATGGTAGCAAGCTACCTTGGTTTGAGCCCAGTTTCAGCGCAGTGGAGAGGAATCGATGCGGTCCTCCCGATCCTGGAGCGCATGCGCAGCGACGGGGCGATCGTCCTCATAAAGCTTGATGGTGGTAGAGGTCCGTCCGATAACGGCCCGTATACTGTCCTTGCTTCCGGTGGGCCTCTCAAGGGCGACTTTGTTCGTGCGGAGGTGTCATCGATTGAGCACGGTGTCGCAAAGGTGGTCGTGGAGTATGCGAGAAGGTGCTGGGGGTTCGTTGAACCCTCGTAACCTGCTCGGGGCGTGAACGCCGGGCGGCTCCTCGCCTCAGGCCCCGGCTTCTGCGGCGGTGCGCGCGCGGTGCCGGCGCCGCGCGAGGTTCACGATCCCGATCGGCGCCACGAAGAGCACGGTCGCGAACCCGAGGACGCCGACCACCATCCCCGCGAGGCTCGCGAGCGCGAGCCAGAGCACGTCGAGCGCCGCCGGGCTGGAACCGGACGAAGAGCGCTCATCGACGCGCATCTCCCTGCGCAGCTCGCCGACCTCTCGATCGAGCAGCGCCTCGAACGGCCGGCCATACAGGCTCTCGCTGCGGCGGCCGCGGAAGAACGCGCGAATCGTCCGGCGCGGGGCCGAGAGCAGCCCCGCGAAGAGGCCGCCCAGGTTGAGCTGCCAGGCCGCCACGAAGCCCTTGCAGCCGGCGCCGAGCTCCCAGGCCGCGATCTCGAACTCGCCGATCGCGTTCGTGTCGTAGCCCGTCAGCACGTGGTGCAGGTCGTGGTAACGCACGGCGCGCACGCGCGCCCGGGTGTTCGGGAACGGGACGGGGAGCGGACCGAGCTTGAAATCGACCCACGCGTCGCCGTACCCGCCGTCCGCGCCGAAGCGGTTCACCTCGAAGTAGAGCGCCCGCGCCTCCCGCATCGTGAGGCCTTCGTCGTAATGCACCAGAGCCATGGCACCACCCTCGTTCGATGACTTCAGTCACTGACCATGGTCATTCTTCGCGCTCGTTCTGTCAAGGAGATCTCCGCTTGACGTGGGAGCATCCGCGGCAACAGATTGCCCGGTCGATGAGCAAGGTCATTCCAGACGCGACGAAACGCCGGAAGCGAGCCGCGGCGCCGCGAGCTCCGGTCGCGCCGGCGCCGGTCGCGTCCGCGCCGATCGCTTCGGCGCCCGAGCGCGGCGGGCGCGCCCAGCAGAAGCTCGACACCCGCCGGCGGATCCGGGACGCCGCGTGGGCGCTCTTCACCGAGCTCGGGTACGACGGCACGACGACCAAGGCGGTGGCGGAGCGCGCGGAGGTCGCGACGGGGACGGTGTTCGTGCACGCGCGCGACAAGCCCGACCTGCTCATGATGGTGATGCACGACCGGCTCGCGGCCGCTGTCGACGCGGCGTTCGAGGCGCTGCCGCGCAAAGAGCCCCTGCTCGCTCAGCTGCTCCACGTGTTCCAGCGGCTGTTCGCGATGTACGGCGAACAGCCGCTCGTCTCGCAGGCGTTCGTGAAGGCCTTCCCCGGCGCGTCGGGCCCGAACGGAGAGCGGCTGAACGCGCTCACGTTCGCGTTCCTTCACCGCATCGCGGGCCTCGTGCGCGACGCACAGGCGCGCGGCGAGGTCGCGGGCGACATCGACCCGCTCGCCGCGGCGCACAACGTGTTCGCCCTCTACTTCGCGGCGCTCCTGTCCTGGCTCAGCGGCTTCGTGACGCTCGGCGCCGCGCTGGATCCTGTGCTGAAGAGCTCCCTCGCCCTCCAGTTCCGAGGGCTCCGGGCGTGAGGCGCCGGCGCTCCAACGTCGGCGCGCGTCAGCGCGCGCCCTGCCGGGGATCGCCGGCGCGGAGCGCGGCGAGCACCTCGGCGTGGACGCGCGGGTCGCCGGCGGCCACCACGTCACCGGCGCTCGCGGCGTCGAGCGGGCGCCCTTCCCAGTCCGTCATGACCCCGCCGGCGCCGGTGATCACCGGGACGAGCGCCGCGAAATCGTGGAGCTTGAGGCCGTACTCGACGACCACATCGATGCTGCCGCTCGCCACGAGGCCATACTGGTAACAATCGCCGCCGTAGCTCACGAGCTTGGCCCGGGACGCGACCTCCCCGAAGGCGCGGGTCTTCGCCGGCGGGAAGTACTGCGGGCCCGTGGTGGAGAGGCGCGCGAGCGAAAGCCCCGCGCACGCGCGGACGCGCGCCGGCGCGCCGTTCCAGAGCGTCTGCCGGCCCAGGACGCCGAGCCAGCGATCGCCGAGGACGGGCTGGTCGATGACGCCGAGCACCGGCCGGCCCCGGTGCAGCAGCGCGATGAGCGTGCCGAAGAGCGGCTTGCCCGTGATGAACGCCTTCGTCCCGTCGATGGGATCGAGCACCCACACGAGCTCCGCCCCCTCGTTCTGGCGGCCGAACTCCTCTCCCACGATCCCGTGGCCCGGCGCGCGCGCGGCGAGGAGCTCGCGTATCGCCGCCTCGGCCTCGCGGTCGGCGATCGTGACAGGGCTCGCGTCCGCCTTGTCGTCGGCCTCGATGCCCTTGCGGAAATAGCGCCGGATCACGGCGCCGCTGGCGTCCGCGAGCCGCTCTGCCAGCTCGACCAGGTCCTGGGAAGGGGTCATCGTCTCCTCCGTGGGCCCTCGACGCGAGCCTCACGGCGCGATCCCCTACGCGCGCCGCCCGCTCACGGCAACCATCTCGCCTCGCAGCGCCCCGGAGCGAGCTCCGCATCAGGCCGCATGAGGTCGCGTCGCCCCCGGGGCGCTCGACGACAGGCTCGCTCGGAGCCGAGGCGCTGCTCGAGGTGAGGTCGAGCCAGGGAGAGATGAGCGCGGCGCACCGCGCCTGCGCGCCGCGGTCGCGCAGCGCGAGCTGCGTGACGAGCGCGAGGTTGCCGCCGGCGGAGTCGCCGGCGAGCGCGATCTCCCACGGCGCATGGCCGCGCTCGACCAGCGCATCGAAGGCGGCGAGCGCGTCCTCGAGCTGCGCGGGGTAGCGGTGCTCCGGCGCGTGGCGGGCATCGTAGCGGACGCCTCCCGCGATCGCGGCGTCCTGTGCCCGCGCCGGTCCGAGCGCCGCGCCGTCGCTCCTCTCGGCGAGGCGCGCGTTGCGGCGCGCGTCAGCGCTTCTTCCGCGGATCGCCCCGGAGGATCGGGTACGCCATCAGCAGGCTGAACCAGACCACCAGGAACTTCGGGTCGGTCAGCGTCTCGAACGGGATCTCGAAGCGCTCGTTCGCGGTCGCGGCCTCCGCCTTGCGCTGCTGCGCTTGCGCCACCGCGGGGCTCACGACCTCGATTCGCCTCGCGCCGCTCGCGCCGCTCGCGACGCCAGTGCCGCCGGTCGCGGGCATCTTCGGCAGCAGGGTACCCTCGGCGATCGCCTTCTCCTCGGGCGTCCGCTCCGTCCTGAGATCCGGGTCGATGAGCACCACCGCCGGCTCGAGCCGCTCGGGGTGCTCGGCGCCGCCCGGCTCCGCGGTCGCGACCCGCGCGTCCTCCTCCGGTCGATCCACCGGGACGAAGCGCGGCGCGACCTCGCCCGGCTTCCGATCGCGGAGCTCGACGGTCACCTGGGTCGGGATATACAGGCGCCGCGCCTCCTCGATCGGGACCACGGTCTCCTTAACGGAGGCCGGCGGCCCGCCCGCGAGCTCGGGCACCTTCGCGCGCGCCGCGTCGATCGCCGCCTGCTCCGCGGCCATCGCGGCCTTGCAGCTCGGAAGGGACGGATCGAAGTCGAGGCCGACGGCGCTGGCGCCCCCCTTCCTCCGCTCCTGGGGCGGCGTGCACTCCTCGTGGATGCGCTCCGCGACTTCGTCATCCTCCCGGTGCAGGAGCCCGAGCGGGAGCTCCTTGCGATCGTCGATGCCGTTCGCGACCTCCGGCCGGGCCACGAAGCGGTACCGAACGCGGAGCGCGAGGGTGCGGTGCCCCGCGGCGTCGACGACGGTCACGGCCTCCTTGGCGAAGTTGTCCGTGGTCGCGCCCTGGACCTCGCGCCGGCTCACCATCACCCGGGATTTCCGCAGCCCCGTGAACACCGATCGCGTCTGCGTCCGCACGCGCTCGAGGATCTTGAAATCGCTCGTCCCGGTCGGGACGTAGACATAGCCGTCGAACTGGAGCACAGCGGGCGGACGCTTCACGTCCCGATCAACCGTCTTTCCCCGATCGCCGCACCCCGCGAGCGCCAGCACCCCGGCCAGCACGCCGATTGCCGGGAGAACACGGAGGACTGCACGGAGAAGTGCTACCACAACAGATCTCCACGACGGCGAGGGTGCAACGCCGGTGAATCTAGCTCCGGCGACCTGATGAAGAAACCCTTACCCACCGGAAAAGCCGGGCAGGGATGCGGGGATCGCGCACAGCGACCTGAACGTGACGACCCGGCGCGCAGATCCCGACCTCGACGCAGGCGTTGGCCCGCGGCCTGGTGAGCCCCTTACCTCGGCCGGGGGGCGCCGCGGCAGTGAGGCGTCGAGCTGGCCGCGGAGCGCGCTCGGAGCGAGGCGACACACCGCGGCGCGTCTTGGGGACGCCCCGCGGCGCGCCGGGGGATTGCCCTTTCGAAAATCGGATCCATTTGGTCGCCGACATGAACACGGAAAGCCCGAACCCCGAAACCAGCGGTTCCACGCCCTCTGCCGAGCCTTCGGGTGCGGCCCCGGGCCCGGAGACGCCCGCGTCGACCCCGTCCGAGGAGGCCAAGGCCGCCGGCGCGGTCGAGCTCCCCTTCCAGGCCGAGGTGCAGCAGGTCCTCGCGCTGGTCATCAACTCGCTCTACGCAAACCAGGAGGTCTTCCTCCGCGAGCTCATCTCGAACGCGTCGGACGCGCTCGACAAGGCCCGCTTCCTGGCCCTCACGCGCGAAGGCGTCGCTGAACAAGCCGGCGAGCCCGCGATCCTCATCACGCTCGACGACGCCGCCCACACCCTCACCATCGAGGACAACGGCATCGGGATGACCCGGGACGAGGTGGTGCAGAACCTCGGCACCATCGCCCGCTCTGGGTCGCTGGAATTCCTGAAGGCCAACGCTGAGGCCGCCAAGCAGAAGAAGGACGGCGGCAAGCTCCAGCTCATCGGCCAGTTCGGCGTCGGCTTCTACGCCGCGTTCATGGTCGCCTCGCGCGTCGACGTGCAGACCCGCTCGATGCTGCCGGGCGCGGAGCCCGTCCTGTGGCGCTCGTCCGGCGCGGGCTCCTTCACCGTGGCCCCCGGCGATCGCGAGCACCCGGGCACGAAGATCGTCCTCCACCTCAAGGACGACGCGCGCGAGTACACGAAGGTGTGGCGGATCAAGGAGATCATCCGCAAGTACTCGGATTTCGTTCATTTCCCCATCAAGGTGAACGACGAGGTCGCGAACCGCTCGGCCGCGCTCTGGACGCTGCCCAAGTCGCAGATCACCGAGGAGCAGCACGCGGAGTTCTTCCGGCACGTGACCGGCGGCTACGAGGGGGAGAAGCCGCTGCTCACCGTGCACCTGTCGATCGACGCGCCCGTGCAGTTCCACGCCCTGCTCTACGTGCCCGAGAAGGCGCCGGCGGACATGTTCCACAAGGACCGCAGGGGCGTGCGCCTCTACGCGAAGCGGGTCCTCATCGTCGAGGACTGCGACAAGCTGACGCCGATGTACCTGCGCTTCCTGCGCGGCGTCGTCGACTCCGAGGACCTCTCGCTGAACGTCTCTCGCGAGATGCTCCAGGAGAACCGCACGCTCTCCCAGATCGAGCAGCAGATCGTCAAGCAGGTGCTCAAGTCGCTCAAGGACCTCTCCGAGTCGGAGCCCGAGCGCTATGCGGCTTTCTGGAAGGAGTTCGGCCGGGTCATCAAGGAGGGGGTCACCAACGACTGGAAGAACAAGGACGCGATCGCCGAGCTCTGCCGGTTCGAGTCGATGAACACGGAGGCCGGCAAGGTCATCTCGCTCCGCGACTACGTGGCGAAGATGCCGGAGGCGCAGAAGGAGATCTATTACGTGACGGGGCTCGGCCGCCACGCGGTCGAGCAGAGCCCGCACCTCGAGGCGTTCCGGAAGCGCGGCTACGACGTGCTGTTCCTCGTGGATCCGGTCGACGAGTGGTTCGTGCAGTCGCTGAACGAGTTCGACAAGCGCCGCCTCAAGAGCGTGATGCACGGCGATGTCGACCTCGGCGCCGAACCGGAGAAGAAGGACGAGCCGGAGGCGTCGGTGGACGCGGCCGTGGCGGCGGTCAAGGCGGCGCTGGGCGACCGGGTGAAGGACGTGCGCGTCTCGCGGCGCCTGACCGACAGCGCGAGCTGCCTCGTCGCCGCCGAGGGCGATCCAGGGGCGAACTTCGAGCGGATCATGAAGCTCATCGACCAGAATACCGGGGAATCCAAGCGGATCCTGGAGCTCAACCCGGGCCACCCGGTGGTGAAGAACCTCAATATCCTGGCGGGGCGCGAGGCCGGCTCGGAGCGGGTGAAGCAGTGGTCCGAGCTCCTCCTCGACCAGGCCCTCCTCGTCGAGGGCGTGGTCCAGGAGCCGGCGAAGCTCGTCCGGCGCATCCAGGATCTGCTCGCGCAGGTCAGCTCCGCCGCCGTCAGCCAGCCCTGACGAGCCGCGGTTTCTTGGCCGGGGTCGAGCGTCGGTGATAGGCGCGGGACGAGGTCGCCAGGATGTCCCGAATCGCAACACCGGCGCTCGGCCGCCGGGCCTTTCTCCGAGCGCTCGGCGCGGCGGGCGGCGCCCTGGCCGCGCCGGGGCTCTGGGCGCCGGCGCCGGCGCTCGCCAGGGCGGCCTCCAGGGTGAGGGCCGTCGAGGCGTCGGACATCGGCGTGACGCTGAAGATCGAGCTGTCGAACGCGCCGTTTCCCTGCGACGGGGCTCCCTACCAGGACGCCACGGCGATGGTCTTCGTGCCGGCCCATTACCGCGCGCCGGAGAGCGATGAGCTCGACCTCGTGATCCACTTCCACGGCCACGTCACGACCGCGGAGCGGGCCATCGCGGCGCACAAGCTCCGCGAGCAGCTCCACGAGAGCAAGCAGAACGCGGTGCTCGTGGTGCCGCAGTGCGCGGTGAACGCGGCGGAGTCGCCCCCGGGCAAGCTGGGGCAGAAGGGCGGCCTCCGGCGGCTGTGCGGCGAGCTCGCGTCGGTGCTCGCGAGCCCCTCGGCGCGGCGGGCGCTCGGCGATCGCGCCATCCCGCGGCAGGCGAGGCTCGGGACGCTCTGCCTGTCGGCGCACTCGGGCGGATACCGCGTCGCGGCCGCGTGCCTGCGCCACGGCGGCTGCGAGGTGAACGAGGTGTACCTGTTCGACGCGCTGTACGGCGAGGTCGACGCGTTCCGCGACTGGGTGCTCGAGCGGAAGGGCCGAACGGGGCGGGACAGGCACAAGCTCATCAGCCACTTCGTCGCCGGCGACGTGCGGCGGCTCAACCTCGAGCTGGAGCGTGCGCTCGAGGCGCAGGGCGTCGCCTGCCTTCACGAGCGGCGCCCGGGCGAGCTCACGCGCAAGCAGCTCCTGGACGGCCGCGCCATCTTCATCCAGGTCCCGCTCGCGCACAGCGCGGTGACCTTCGAGCAGAACGCGTTCCGCGACTGCCTGTTCGCGTCAGGCCTCCGCCGGCAGCTCCGATCCAGCTGGTTCAAGAAGAAGGACGAGCCGCGCCGGATCGACGTGCGGCGCGGGTCCTGACGTCGTCCCGCCGCCGCGGCGCCGCGTGGGGGGCGCCGGCCGGTCGTGGCGGCGCGCGTCAGTGCCGGAGCGAGACGTCGGCCAGCGCGAGGCGCGCGTCGTTGATGTACGCGCTGTCCGGGAAGCGGCGGATGAACGACCGCAACGTCGTCTTCGCGTCGTTCCAGGCCTGGATGTCGAGGAGGCACTCGGCGAGGAGGAAGGTCGCGTCATCCATGACCTCCCGATCGGGCGACGCCTCGGAGAGCGTCATGAGCAGCGGAATCGCGTCGCGCTGCCGGTTCAGCCTGCGGTAGGCGCGCGCCAGGTTGAGGCGGGCCGACGGGGTGTGCGACGCCGTCTCCTTCTGCCGGATGGCGTCCTCGAAGGCGACCGCGGCCTCGTGCCAGCGGCCCGTCCGCATGTGATCGAGGCCCGTCTGGTACGATTTGATCGAGAGCTCCGAGCGCGACTTGTCGACCGAGTCCGAGAAGAACGCGAGCTCGGCGCGGGTGAGCGGCGCCTTGCGCAGCGCCTCGAAGCCCTCGATCACCTCCTGTCGCCGCTCGGCACGGATGAGCTCGTAGAACGCCGCGGCGTCGCTCTCGGCCTTGGCGCGCGCGTCGCTCCGCTGCTGCATCTCCTTGAGATCGGCCTCATGCTTCGCGATGCGGTCGCGCGCGCCCTTGGTCTCGGCCTGGACGGCGTCCACGCGTGCGTCCCAGGCGAGCTTGACCACGCCGATCACCACGATCACGAAGAGCAGGTTCGCGCTCGCGCTGTTCCAGAAGGCGCGCCGCTCGTACGCCATCTGGCGCTTGGAGATGCTCTTCAGATCCGCGGCGAGGGCGTTCGTGAGGTTGTTCGTCTTGATGATGAGCCCACGGGATTCCACGATCTCACGCTTGATCTCCCTGAGCTCGTCGTCGAAGTCGTGCATTTTCAGGTCCTGAAACCGTGCCCTGTGCAGGAGGCTGTGCTCGTGCTAAGGGGGCCGCGAACGCGGACCCCCGACCCGTGGAAGGGGGCCGCGAACGCGGACCCCCGACCTGTAGACGGAGGCCGCGTTCGCGGACCCCCGACCCGTGGAAGGGGCCGCGTTCGCGGACCCCCGAGCCGCGCCAGGGTGCCGCGGACGCGGATCCCCGGCCTCGCCGACAGGCCGCCCTTACGCTACCAGGAAGCTCTCCCCATGGACACAAGCGACATCCGAAAAGGCCTCAAGTTTATGGTCGACGGCCAGCCCTACTCGGTCATCGACTTCCAGTTCGTCAAGCCGGGAAAGGGGCAGGCGTTCACCCGCGTCAAGATCCGGAACATGGCGACGGGCGCGGTGCTCGAGCGCACGTACAAATCGGGCGAGAAGCTGGAGCCGGCGGACGTGGAGGAGCGCAGCCTCCAGTACATCTATCCGGAGGGCACCGACTTCGTGTTCATGGACGCGGCGACCGGCGAGCAGCTCACGGTCCCCGGCGACAAGATCGGCGATGACTCCAAGTGGCTGAGCGACGGGATGTCGATCGACGTGACCCTGTTCAACGGGCTACCGATCGGCGTCAGCATGCCCCCGCACGTGGTGCTCCAGATCGTGAGCAGCGAGCCGGGCGTCAAGGGCGACACGGCGAGCGGCGCCACCAAGCCCGCCACGGTGTCGACCGGCGCGACCGTCAACGTCCCGCTCTTCGTGAAGGAGGGCGAGTGGATCAAGATCGACACGACCGACGGCAAGTACCTGGAGCGCGTCAACAAGGGCTGAGCCCCTGCTGACCCTCGGCTGACGCTCGGCTGACCCTCCGGGGGCGGGGCGCGCCCACGGGCCGCCGGGGGTCACTTCGCCTCGAAGATCACGGCGGCCGCGCCGGCGACGCACGCGACGCGGGTTCCTCCGTTGGCCGGCGCGCACGCCGTCTCCTGCGCGAGGTCGCCGCCCGTCCAGAGGCGCGCGGCGCCGCCCGCGGTCGCCACGAGGAGCCCGCCGGCGGCGGGGATCGCCAGCGTGGCGCCGTCCGGCGACCGCGCCGCGCCCTGAGGCGCGGGCGTCGTGAGCGGGAACGACAGCGCGGACGAGGCCGGCGCGGCCGCCCGCAGGTCGATCGAGATCAGCGCGGCGCCGAGGGCGATGTCGAAGCCGCGCTCGGACGCGGCGAGCGGAACGAACGGCAGGCGCTCCGTCCCGGCGCAGCGCTCGGGCGCGGCCGCGCCGGGCCGGGAGCGAGGCCCCTGGCCGCGGAGCAGCGGGAGCGGGACCTGCATCTCGCCGACGGCATCGGGCGAGCTGCGGAAGAGCGCGAGCAAGGTGGGCGCGTCGCAGCGCCGCTCGACGGCGACGAGCTCCGCGGGCCCGGCGTGGACGGCGGCGGGCCAGGGAGGGATGTCCGTCGCGGACTCGGTGGACGTGGCCGGGTCGACGCGGACGACGCCCTGCGCGGTCCTGACGAGCAGGGCGCCGCTCGCCTCGAACGCGAGCGGGCCGAAGGCGCCGGTCCTGGTCGGCTGCGGGGCAGCGGCGGTGCGGTACACGGCGGCGGCGGTCGCCGGCGGCGCGAGCTTCGCGAGGAGCTTGCCGTCCTCCTTGGTGCGCGCCTCGGCGCCGCCCCGGTCGAGCGCCGCGATGGCCGCGATCGGCGCGCCCCGCGTGGACGCCGCCACCGCCTCCGCGTGGTCGATGGCGGCCGCGAGCCGCGGCTCGCCGCAGCGCACCGGGCCAGGGCCCGTCCAGACGAGGGCCTCGCCGGCGCGCGCGGCGTCGCGGCCGGTGGTCGCTCCGGCGCCGCTTTCGGCGTCGGCGCAGAGGGCGGCGTGGAACCGGCGCAGCCGCTGGGCGGAGGCGGCCACGGCCGGCGCCGTCGACTTGCCGCGCGCGTCCCGGAGCAGGGAGGCGGCGAGGGCGCGCAGCGCCTCGCCGGGCTGGGCCGCGTCGCGCGAGAGGCCGGCGGGGCGATCCAGGAAGACGAGCGGGGCGCGGACCTCGGACGCTGGGCCCGCCGGGGCAGGGAACGGGCGCAGGGCGCCGGCGAGGCCGACCGAGACGATGAGGTCGTCGCGGCCGTCCGCGTCGCGGTCGGCGACCTCGAGGGAGGCGGAGAGCGCTTCCTCCGCAGGCGGCGCGCGGAGGCGGAGCTCCAGGGCGAGCTCCGGCGGCGCGCCCGCGCCCGCGGCGGGCCCGGGGAGGCGGATCACGGCGATCCAGCGCGTGGGGCCCGTACCCGCGGCGCCGCGGTGAGCGCCGCCGCACTGCGGGGCGAAATCGAAGGCGAGCGCGGAGGGCCCGATCTGGCTGAGGCCGACGCGCGGAGTGCACCCCTGCGCGTCGAGATCGCCGGGGAGCGCGGCGAGCGTGCGCAGCGCCTGCGGCCGCGCGGCGGGCGCGAGCAGGAGCTCGCCGCGCAGGCCGTCGGGCGACCGCGCCCAGGCGACGAGATCGCGCGCGCCGTCCCCGTCGACGTCGAGGAGGAGCCCGGTCTCGAACGTGCGTCCGGTCGGCGCCGCGGCCACGGGGCCGCCCTCGAGGGGCCATCGCTTGCCGCCTTCTGGCGCCGGGACGCTCGGCACGACCGCGAACCGAGGCGCGGCGGCGTCCGGAGCGCCGGCGTCGGCCTCGGGGCCGGCGGTCGCCGCGCCAGGGCCGACGCCGCTCAGCGGGGGCGGGGAGCCGGAGGGCGCCGCCGAGCCGAGCGTGTAGGGCGTGTAGGGCCTGGAGCTCGGGCAGCCATCGCAGCCGGCGGCGGCGAGGAGCGGGAGCAGGGCACGGAGGAGCTTCGAGCAGGATCGATCGGGCATCGCGGGCGGACCCGGCGGCGCACCGGTGTGCGGCGGGCGGCGCAGGAGTAGCACGGGCGGCGGGCGGGCGTCGTGGGGCCGGCGCGCCATCCAACCGCCCGCGCGCCGGATGGCGCCGGTGCGCCTTTCGGCGTAGCTTGATCGAGCGTAGATGAGCGGGCCGAAGCCTCCCAGGGCCGTCGAAGGCGAAGACTATTACCTCGAGGGAGGCCGGGTGGTTTTTACAGAGGCGTATCACCTGAAACGGGGATACTGCTGTAATTCCAAGTGCCGCCACTGCCCTTACCGGGAGAAGGCGCCGGCAGAGTCGATCACCGTCGCGCTGCCTCGGCTGAAGCTCCCCTGATCCCGGTGCAGCGGTCGAGCCTCCGCGGCGGATCGCGGCGAGCGGCGCCATGCAACGCGCCGCTGTGACGGTATCGCAGAAGCTGCTGCGCACGCGCGCGCCGGCGTTCCGCGGTGGCCGCGGGCGGCAATCCGTCTGCGGTTGATGACGGGCGGAGAGCCCCGGCGCACCATGGAATGTCGGTTGATCCGGATTGCGTGGAGCGTCTAGGATTTCGCGCCCACATTCGCGCGGGAGCTCCTATGCGTCGCAGTCTTCACCCTCTGCTCTGCTGCCTCTTGCTCTCCGTGCCGATCGGCTGCGACGCCACGTCGGCGAACAGGCCGCCGCCCGACGAGACGCCGGCGGGGCTGCCGAGCGTCGACACGGATGGCGATGGGATCAGCGATGCGGAGGAGGGGCGCGGCGATGCGGTCGATACGGATCGCGACGGTCAGCCGGATTTCGAGGACACCGACTCCGATGGCGACGGGCTGTCCGACAAGCTCGAGGGCGCTCCCTTCCCAGGCGAAGCGGAGCCGCGTGACAGCGACGGCGACGGGGTGCCTGATTACCGCGACGAGGACTCCGACAACAATGGGCTACCCGACGAGGACGACGGCGACAGCGACCGCGACCGCGATGGAACCGCCGATTATGTGGATCTCGACGATGACGGCGACGGCCTCCTGGATGTTGTCGAGCTCGGGTCGGACCCGCTCGATCCGGTGAACACCGACGGCGACAGCTGGCCTGATTTCCGTGACAGGGACTCCGACGACGACGACATCCTGGATCGGTTCGAGAGAGAGTTCGACGCCGACGGCGACGGGATCCCGGCGTTTCGAGATCTCGACTCGGACGGTGACTGCCGGCCCGATTCGATCGAGCGCGGCGACGGCGAGCCCGAGCAGCCGCCCAGCGACAGCGACAAGGACGGCGGGGGCGATTTCCTCGACCTGGACAGCGACAACGACAGCCTGCTCGACGAGCTCGAGGACCTCAATTGCGACGGCGTGCTCGACCCGGGCGAGTCCAGCACCGCGAGCGAGGACACGGACGAGGACGGCGTGAACGATCTCATCGAGCAGGCCGCCGGCACGGACCCGAACGACGACCTGGACAACCCGCGGGCCAGCGGGGATTTCGTGTTCATCGTGCCTTATCAGAGCCGCCCGGATCCCGCGCAGGACACGCTGGATTTCTCGACCAACATCTCGCAGGCCGACGTGGTGTTCGCGATGGATACCACCGCGACCATGGGCGGCCAGATCACTCATCTGAAGGGCGCGCTCCAGGAGATGATCGATCAGCTCGCCGAGGAGATCCCGAACATCGGCATCGGGGTGACTCAGTACAAGGACTTCCCGATCGACTCCTACGGGGGCCCCAAAGACCAGCCGTTCTACCTGGAGCACCGGGTGATGAGCGTCCTCACGCCGGCAGGGCGCGAGTCGGTGCAGGACGCGGTGAACTACCTCAAGGCCGAGGCCGGCGGCGATATCCCGGAGAGCGGCTGGGAGGCTCTTTATCAGATCGCCACCGGGGCGGGCACGAACGAGGGCGGCGCCGACGTGCCCATGTTCAATCCGCTGAGCGCTCCGCCGGGCATGACCCCGGCGGGCGAGACGGTCGGGACCATCGGTGGCGTGGGCTTCCGCTTCGGCTCGCTGCCCATCGTGGTGATGATCACCGACACGCCGAGCCACAACGGGACGTTCGTGCAGCACAACTACGCCAGGTCCAGGGTGGAGTCGCCGACCCATTCGGAGGCGCTGCAGGCGGTGACGGGCGTGGGAGGCCGGCTCATCGGCATGGTCGCCTCCAGCTCTGTCGAGGCGCAAGCCGACCTGACGGCCGGCGCGGTGGCGACGGGCTCGGTGGTCCCGCCGGCGGCGTGGGGACCGGAGGGCATGCGCCCGCCGCGGTGCGCGGTGGGACAGTGCTGCGTCGGCGAGAACGGGAGCGGCGTGACGATCGAGAGCGGCAAATGCCCGCTCGTGTTCCGGGTCGCCAGCAGCGGCGACGGGCTGAACCTGGCCGTCGTGCAGGCGATCAAGGTGCTCACGACCTATGTCACGCTCGACATCTCGGCGGCGGCGGTGGCGGACGAGACCGACGCGGTCGACGCCGCGAGCGCGTTCATCGACAGGATCATCGCGAACAACAGCGCTCCTGAGCCCTGCACCACCGGCTTCAGGGTCATCGACAAGAACGTCGATGGCGTCGCGGATACCTATACCAACGTGTTCCCCGGGCCCACGGTCTGCTTCGACGTGATTCCGAAGACCAACGTCTCGGTGCCTCCGACGACGGAGCCGCAGGTGTTCACGGCGAACATCGTCGTCACCGGCGACGGCGTGACCACGCTCAGCACCCGCAAGGTCTTCTTCCTCGTCCCGCCGGAGATCCCGGTGCCCCCCATCGACTGATGAGCATCCGGCGCTCGCGGCTCCCTGGAGGCCCGGCGAGGCCTGTTTCACGCGGCACGTATCATGAGCAAAGACTCTGGCATCGAGGGGGCGCCGACGTCCGGGGAGGCCCGCGGCGCGGCGCTCTGGGAGCTCGCGCGGCTCTTCTTCCGGCTGGGCGCCACGGCCTTCGGCGGCCCCGCGGCCCATGTCGCCATGATGGAGGACGAGGTGGTCCGCCGGCGCGGCTGGATGACGCGCGAGGACTTCCTCGATCTCTATGGTGCCACGAACCTCATCCCGGGACCCAGCTCGACCGAGCTCGCGATCCACATCGGGCATCGCCGGGCCGGCTGGGCGGGCCTGCTCGTGGCCGGAGGGTGCTTCATCGTGCCGGCGGCGCTCATCACGCTCGGGTTCGCGTGGGCCTATGTCCGGTTCGGCGCGGTGCCGGAGATGTCGGCGCTCCTCTACGGGGTGAAGCCGGTGATCATCGCGGTCGTGGCCCAGGCGCTCTGGGGCCTCGGCCGCGCCGGGCTGCGCTCGCGGCGCTCGCTCGGCCTCGCGGCGCTCTGCGCGGGCGCGAGCCTCTTCGGGATCCACGAGCTCGCGGTCCTGGCCGGCGCGGGCGCGCTCGCCGTGTCGCACCGGCTGGTGGCCGGGCGCCCCGCGGGTCCGCCTCCCGGCGCGGCCGCCGTCGCCGTCCCGCTCGCCGTCCCGCTCGCCAGCGGCGCCGCCGCGACGGCCGCGGCGGCGGTGAGCGTGCCGTTCGGGCTCCTGCCGCTGTTCCTGTTCTTCGCCAAGGTGGGCTCGGTCCTCTTCGGGAGTGGGTATGTGCTCCTCGCGTTTCTCCGCGCGGATCTCGTCGAGCGATACCGGTGGATGACGGAGGCGCAGCTGCTCGACGCGGTGGCGGTCGGCCAGGTGACGCCCGGCCCCGTCTTCACGGCGGCCACCTTCATCGGCTATCTCCTGGGCCGCGTCCCGGGCGCGCTGGTCGCCACGGCGGGCATCTTTCTTCCTGCGTTCTTCTTCGTCGCGCTGAGCGGACCCCTGATCCCCCGCGTCCGCCGTTCCCCCGTGGCCTCGGCCTTCCTCGACGGCGTCAACGCGGCGTCGCTCGCCCTGATGGCGGTCGTCTCGTTCCGCCTCGCCCGCGCGGCGGTGGTCGATTGGCTCACGGGCGCTCTGGCCATCGCGGCAGCGCTCCTGCTCATCCGGTACCGCGTGAGCTCGCTCTGGCTCATCCTGGCCGGCGCCGTCATCGGCGTCGCGTCGGTTCACGTCTGAGCCGGCGCTCCTCGCTGCTCCGGCCCCTCCTCGCCGTGCCCGCGCCCGGGGAGCAGCCCGGGATCCCTCGCCCCCGCTACCTGGCGGGTGATCGCAAGGAAGACGGCTCCTCCGCGGCCACCAGCGCCGTCCCGGGCCCGATGTGGAACGCGTTGCCCCGCCAGGCGACCCGCCGGTTCGAATACGCGTTCAGCCAGCAGAAGAACCAGCACAGCGTCCGGAGCGGCTCCACCGCCACCAGCGCCAGGTTGGAGCGCGCCGGGCGCAGCATCTTCAGGGCCAGGAACGTCCCCAGGCTCTGGAGCGTCCAGGCGAACAGCCACATCTCCAGCGCGAGGCCCGTCGGGTTGAGAAGCAATGTGAGCCACGCGATGAGCAGCGGCGAGTTGAACGGCTCCGCCGCGAAGCAGCGCGGAACGAGCGTGCGCCGCATCTTCGCCCAGCGGGTGTGTCGATCCAGCATGCGCGTGAGAGAGCCGCTCGTGTTGCGGTTCTCGATCGGATCCAGGCAGAGATCGACCACGAACCCGTGCGCGCTGAAGCGCTGTCCGAGCATGTCGTCCTCCGCCAGCACGTGGGCCACGCTCTCGAACCCTCCCACCCGCGCGAGATCGACCCGCCGCATCGCCATCGATTTGCCCACGCTGATCGACCGCCCCGCGAGCTCGGCGGCGGCGACGACCCCGGGCGCGATGAACGCCCCGAGCTGCGCGTTCTCGACCACCGCGCCGAGCGTCCGCTCCCCCGTGCCCACGACGACGCTCGAGACGAGCCCCACGCCCGGCCGCATCAAGATCGACAGCAGCGAGCGGAGGTAGTCCGGACGGACACACACGTTCGCGTCCGAGATGACGAGGACGCTGCCCTCGGCCCTGCGCTCGAGCTCGAGGAGCTGCGCCACCTTCGGGTTCAACGCCTCGCTCGGATCCGTCAGGCAGAGCCGCGCGTTCAGCTCGGGGTGCGCCGCGAGGAAGGCCTGGATCACCGGCACCGCCCGGTCTTCTCTCGAGGCCACGCCGAAGACGATCTCGTAACAGGGGTAATCGAGCCGGGCGAAGGATTCGAGGTTGTCGGCGAGCCCGTCGTCGACGCCCGCGACGGGCTTGAGGATGCTGACGAACGGGGTCGCCCCGCACGGCCGCGACGCTTCGACCGGCGCCACGAGCCGGTGCCGCGCCATCCTCCAGAGGAAGGAGGTCTGGATCGTCGCGTAGATGATGGATGACAGCGCCGTCGGCGCGACCGTCGCCAGATCTCCCCAATCCATGGATGGCCATGCTGATCGAACCGCGTGGCGTCTCGATGGCCGGACCGCAAACCCAGCGCTGACTTTTCGCAACCGAGGCGTGACAGCCCCTCATCGCCCACGACACACCGTGATGGCCGGTACGAGCTCGGGGTGGTACGTGAGATCCGTCGCCGACACACGCGCGCCGAGGCCACGCGAGCCCATCGGCGCGGCCGGGCAGCGTCAGCTGATGCGGCCTATCAGCTCGCGCGTGATGTTCTTCTGGTGCGACTCGAGCGTGCCGCCGCCGATCTCGAGCAGCTTGGCGTCACGGAAGAACCGCTCCACCTTGTACTCGGTGCAGTAGCCCCAGCCGCCGAGCACCTGCATGGCGTTGTCGGCCACCTCCTTGCCCACCGGCGCGGCGAAGAGCTTTGCCGCGTCCGTCCCGAGCCGGTTTCTCCGCTCGGGGCTGACGTTGCGCGCCACCGCGTAGATGAGGGCGCGCGCCGCCTCGGTCTTGGCGTAGCTCTCCGCGATGTAGCGCTGGATCTGCCCGTGCTCGGCGATGGGCTTGCCGAAGCTCCTCCGCTCTCCGGCGTACTGGATCATGATCTCCAGACAGCGGTCCGCGATTCCGAGGCTCATGGCCGCGAGCGTGAGGCGCTCCAGCTCCAGGTTCCTCATCATGTTGCGGATGCCGCCCCCCTCCGGGCCCAGGACGTTCCAGGCGGGCACGACGCAGTCGTCGAAGAGGAGCTCGCTCATCGTGCTCCCCCGCATTCCCATCTTCGGGGTCTTCTCGTCGGTCGAGAACCCGGGGAACCCCCGCTCCACAACGAAGGTCGTGACCCGGCCCTCGATGGTCGCATAGACCAGGAAGATCTGGGCCTCCGGGGCGTTCGTGATGAGCGCTTTGCGCCCCTTCAGGATGTACCGATCCCCGTCGCGCCGGGCGAACGTCTTCATGCCGAGGACGTCTGTCCCGCTCGTCGGCTCGGTCATGCCCATCGCGCCGATCCACTCGCCGGAGAGCACCTTCGGCAGGTACCGCGCGCGCTGCTCGTCATTGCCGGCGTGGAAGAGGTTGTTCACGAACAACATCGCGTGGGCGAGGTACGCGAGCGTGAACCCGGGATCGCTCTTCGCGAGCTCGTGGTGGACGATCACCGCGGCGACCGCGTCCATGCCCGCGCCCCCGTGCTCCGAGGGCACGGTCACGCCGAGCAGGCCGAGCTCGCCGAGCCGCCGCATCAGGGGGACGTTCAGGGTGGCGCTCCGGTCGTGCTCGTCGGCCTGCGGCTCGACGACCTCACGGGCGAAATCCCTCACCATCTGCCGCAGCATCCGGTGCTCTTCCGTCGGGTTTTCCAGATCGCCTGCCATTGCGGAGGATGACGCGCTCATCGCGGCCCAACGTAGCACGCGCGGCCGCGCATCAGCGATGGGGTGGCACGCCGTTCGCCTCGTCCCCGGACGGACCTCATCGAAAGGGGCACGAATGAGAAGCTGGACCGATGTGGTGCTCTGGAGCGTGGTGCTGGTCTCGCTGCTGACCTGGCTGCTCGCCGTGGTCGGTGTGCTGACCGTGCACCCGTGGACCCCCGCGCTCCTCGTGATCTCCGCCGCCTTCGCCGTGACGGGGATGTTACGGCAGATGCCCGGGCGGCCGCGGCTCTGAGCCGGCGGGAGCGGCCGGGGCGCCCGGCGGCGCGTCCGTCGCTGTCGCCGAGGGCGAGGGCCCGTCCTGGCAGCACCGGACGCCGGTCGAGTAATCGAGGTAGCTCCTCGGGTGGGCCGTGATGAGGGCCTCGCAGCCTGCGCGGGTCGAGCGCGCGTAGAAGCCGCCGGCGAACGCTCCGCCCGGCTCGTTCACCCACTCGTCGAGGTTGCCCACGAGATCGTAGACCGCGTCGCTGCCCCAGCGGCTCCTGCACCGCGGGCTCCCGCCCGTCTCCCGGAGCAGCGGCTCCCGGGCGCTGCGCACGCGGTTCAGCCGGGGATCCAGGTGGCCAATCGACGCATTGCCGTGGAGCAGCGCGGCGGGGTGCGCCGGCCGGTAGACATTGCACGCGCCCTCCTCGAACGTGTCGCCGTACGGGTAGAGCGTGTCGTCCTCGCCCCGGCACGCCGTGACGAACTCCTCGACCGAGCAGAGCCGCTTGCCGGCCGCGGCGCAGGCGCTCTCGGCCACGAGGCCGGTCACGTAGCCGCTCGGCCGCACCCCCGACCGCGAGCGGGCAAGGGCGGCGATCGCCCGGCCGCGCTGCCAGGCGGCGAGGAGCGGCAGGGGGAAGGCGCGCGCGTGGACGTCGCCGATCCGCCGCAGGCCGGTCGACCAGTCGGCGAGGGTGAGCTCGAGCAGGTTCGGGGTCGACGGGTAGTCGGGCGAGAGCGCCTGTCCGGTGGCGCCGTCGACGAGCATCGCCTCGAAGCGATCGACGCAGAAGCGGCCGCCGTCGATGGCCACCATGTCCGCCGGACACGCGGGCGCGCCCGGCAGCGCGGCGGCGGGCGCCTCCGCGGGCTCTCCTGCGGCCGAGCGCGCCGCGCCCGCGCTCGCGGGCAGCGCGACGCGCGCGACGCCGGCTTCGGCCTGCGCGTCGAGGCCGCTCACGGCGCTCCCGAACCACCGCAGGCTGCCGTCGGAGGCCCAGACCGCATCGCCCACCACGCAGGCGCCTGGCGCCGCGAGCTCCGGGACGGTCACGAAGGCGCCGGGCGCCGGGGTCGGGACCGCGCGCCGCGCGGGCTGCCCGTCGACGCAGAGCGCGCCGGTGTCGTCGGCCGGCCAGGGCTGCGACGCGAGCTCGACGCCTTCGTCGTCCAGCCACACCACGTGGCGCCGGGCCGCGTCGCTGAGCAGCGCGCCCCCCTCGGGAAGGGCGACGAGCCGCACCGCGAGGTCGCCCTCGGCGATCGGCAGCGAGGTCACGCGCGCCGCGCCGGGCCGGCCGAGCGCGTCGATCGAGAGCGCCACGACCTTGCGCGGATCCGCGGCGCTCACGCCGGCGACGATGGCCCCGCCGCCGCGGCGCTCGCATGCGTCGAACCCCGCGCGCACCGGCGACGCGATGGCGAGGGCGTGCGGCGCGCGGCGTGCGGCGTCGGGGTCGGGCGCGCCGGGCGCGAGCCCGCCCTGAGCGCCGAGCCCGGTGAGCGCGCCCGAGGCGTCGATCCCGGTGATCTGGAGCCTGTCGCCGAGCACCTCGAGGAAGAGCCCGCGCTCGTGCCCGCCGACGAGCGCCGTGCTGTCCTCGTGCGCGCGCCCCCGCAGCGCGGGCACCACGAGCGGTTCGGGCAGGAACCGCGCCACGTCGGTCCTCGCGAGCCACCAGGACGACCCGATGCGCGCGGCGCGCCGCCTGTCGGTGGGGCGCTCCGGCTCGCCGATCGGCGTGCCCGGCGCGCCGCCGGCGGCGCCTGCCGGCGCTGCGCCGAGGCTCTCCGGCGCCGCCGCCGCGGTGACCAGGGCGCGCGCGTCGAGCCGGTGGAGCTGCCCCGCGGCGAAGGCGAGCCCCTCGCCGTCCGTCGCGAGCGCGCCCCACGCGATGCGCGCGCGCCGCGCCGGGAATGGGTCCGGCTCGCGGCGCGGCTGCCCGTCGGCGCGCGAGGCCGAGAAGAGCCCGCCGGAGATCGTCTGGAAGTACGCGCGATCTCCCGCCCACGCGGCGAGCCCCGGATCGTACCCCGGCTGCCCCGGGGCGCGCCGGGCGCCGCTCGCGGCGATGCGCTCGAGCGCGCCGATCTCGGCCGGCGTGACCGGGGTCGCGTCCGCGAGGCGCGCCGGATCCACGGAGCAGACCGCCCTGGGCGCGGCGCCGGCGACCAGCCGCTGGAGCGAGGGCGCGACGCGCGTCGCCTGGCAGGCCCCGTTGCGGCCGGTGACGTCGACGACCACGGCGCCTGCGCTCGCCGTCACGAGGCGCGGATCCTGGTGGCCGCGCAGCGCGCCGTACTCGAGGTCGCCCTCGACCACGACGGCGCGCCGGCCCGGATCGAGCTTGCCGTCCTCGCCGAGCGAGGCGAAGGCGATCTGCGCGCTCCCGAGCCACGACGTGCTCGTTTTCTTCGAGCTCGCCGCGTAAAACAAGAGATCGATCGCGCCTGGCCGCCCGCCTGCGTCGATCAGCCCCATGCCGTCGAGCGGCGGCCGGAAGCGCAGCCCGGTGGGGGACGACGTGGCCGCGATCCCTTCGGACGGCGAGACCCAGCGGAGCCGCACCTCGACCTCGGGCAGCGGGTCCGGCCGCTTCGGCCGGGGCGCGGGGCGCGCGGTCTTCGCGGGCCGACCGTCGCGCCCGCGGTGCTCGCCGCGCTTCTTCCGCGTGGCCTTGCCGCTCGCGCCGGAGGTCTTTGCCGGCGGCTTCGGCTTCGCCACCGTCGCCTTGCGGCCGGGGGTCTTGCGCGCGGGCTTCGCCGCGGCGGAGCGCTCGCGCGCGGCGCGCTGGGCCGGCGTCGCGGAGCTGCCGCGCGGCGCGGTCTCGGCGAGCTCGAGCAGCGCGACGCGCTCGCCCACGGCGGCCAGGGCGTGCGCGCGGATCGGGGCGCACGTGCGCGACGCGGCCGAGGCCTCGCCGGGGAGGATGGCCGTCACGCAGAGCTCGCCGCCCTGCGAGGTGAGCAGCGTGGTGGTCCCGTCCGGGGAGGCGTGGGCGCCGGCGAGGTCCTCGTCGAGGAGCAGGTGCGGCGGTCCGAGCTCGCCGGTGGCAGCGTCGAGCCGCCTGACCCAGCCGGCGCGATCCGACGAGAGCTTGGAGAGGAGCAGCACCGAGCGGCGGTCAAGCGACGGCTCGATCGTGAACGGGAGCGGCTGCACCGTCGCGGTGCCGAGCGGCGTGCGGCCGGGGGGAGCCACGCTCGCCAGGGGGGCCACGGCAGCGCCGATCGAGGGCGCGCCCTCCGGGGCGGGGGCCGGGGCCGGGCTCGCGCCGGGCGCGTGCGCCGCGGTGCCGGTCTGTGCGGGCGCGTCCCGCAGGGAGCCGCCGGAGCACGCGCTCGTGCCGCAGGCGAGCGGCACGAGCAGGGCAAGGAGCACGGATCGGGGGGAGAGGGGGGATCGGGGACGACGCATCCTTCGCTCGCGCTCGGGTCTCCTTGTCCGCGTGGCTGCCCGGGGCGGCGGCCGAGCCTAGCGCGGGCGCCGTCCGCACGCTCGCGGTTGGTTCGGAAATGGCAGAGAGGACACCAAGGGGCGCGAGGTCCAGGGGAGATGGAGTCTAGTACAAAAAAGGTCTATCTAGAGCGCGCCGATGCGACAGGGAATGTTGTCGTCACAGAGCTCATCGCAGGTGAGAGCCCCGTCGTCCGAGTGGCTGAGACCTGGTTCCACCCTCAGGGGGGCGGTCAAAAATCCGAACGAGGCACCATGGGTCCAGCGCGCGTGCTGCATGTGGCTCACAATGGCGGCATGGTGGACCATTTCGTGGACTCGCTCGCGGGCCTGTCCGTCGGGGGAACCTACGGCTTCGCAGTCGACTCCGCCTGGCGGAGGCTGAATTCGGTCTACCATTCGTCCGGGCACCTGATCGCCGGGCTGGTGGAAAGTCTTCAGCATGGATTGACCGCCGTGGCCGGTCATCAGTGGCCAGGAGAAGCGCGCGTCGAGTTCGAAGGGCAGGCGGAGGCTTGCTGCGTTGATGGGCTTGCCACAGAGCTCTCGAGACACCTGGGAGATCTCCTGTCGAAACCCATCGAGGTCAAGGTGACGGGTGATCCGTACAGCTCGCGAGCGATCCAGATCGGGGACTTCCCTCCGATACCTTGCGGTGGAACCCACGTGCGAGCTCTGTCCGAGATCTCCGTTCTACGAGTCCTGAGCATCAAGAGGAAAGGGAACCGCGTTCGCGTCGCCTATGACGCGCTACCTTCCTGATTCCTGAACATGAGCCTCTCGACGGACCGAAGCTTGCGGCGTGGGGTCGTGAATCTGTCGACCACCGGCCCGGGTCGTAGACGTCCCTCGGGCTTCGTCCACAGGTCCAGGCTGCCCGGCCGTACCCGTGGTAGGCTTGCCCCGGATGTCCGACCCCTTCCCCAAGGACGCGTCGAAGCCGCCGACGTTCAAGCGGCTCCTGGTCGACGACTACGAGAAGGTCACCGACGCCAGGCTTCAAGAGGCGTGCAGCAGGCTCGGCGCCCGCGTGTGCCCCAAGGTCGGACTGAAGGAGGTCCTGCCCATCGAGGGTAGCGGCCTGCCATTCGAGCTCTTCCGTTATGCTCTCCAGGCCCACTTCGACTTCGTGGTTGTTGACCGCGCCAGCATCCCTCTCTTCGCGGTTGAGTTCGATGGCGCCTCTCACCGGTACGAGGAACAGAAGCGGCGGGACGTGAAGAAGAACGCGCTCTGCGAGCGGTTCCAGTTTCCCCTCCTACGCATCAACTCCCGGCACCTGACCAAGAAGTACCGCGGCATGGACCTGCTGAGCTGGTTCGTGGACGTCTGGTTTGCTGCCCAGGCGTTTGAGGATGCTCAAGAGAACGGGCTCGTTCCATGGGACGAGCCGTTTGAACCAGCTTTTTTCGTCACATGGTCGGATCACAAGCGACGATTCCCCCTATGGCTGACGCTCGACATCCAGCAGGAAATACGAGCGTTGTCGGAGGCCGGCAAGTGTCTTGAACCGGCACCGAGTTTCATCATCGGAGCCGACTCCAAGAACAACTACCATGCCATCTGCTTTCTGGAGGTCACTCACGGCCGAGCGGTTTGCGTCACAACAGGCATGCGCAACCAAAGTTTTCCGGTATTGCTCGGCGATGCGCTCGAACAGATCGTGATCTTCGACATCTACCACGAGCTTCAGCGCGTGCTTTCCGGGGATGCTCGGCTCATCGACATGAAGCGAGTGGATCTGATGATCCGATCGTTCAGGACAACGTATGAGCTTCGGAGCTCGCATAGCGTTGGCAGAGCGTGCTCCTCGCGTTCCTGAACCGTCCGACCCCCTGTCGACTGGCCCTGCCGACCTCTTGGCGATCTCGGAGCCGTCGAAGCCGCGGGCAATGCCATGCTTGCTGATCAGAGCTCCGCCTCCAGCGGCGGCCACATGGCAGCAGCCAGATCCCAGTCTTCCCGACTGAGCCGCCCGATAATCCTCGGTAGGCATTCAGCGCGATTGGGGCCGCGCCTCGGGGGTTCGGAAGGCCAGCGACGCTGGACTCCACCCGGCGGGGCGTGGGGGGACGCCCGGCGGGGTGCGGCGTGCGGCGGGGAGTGGGGGACGCCGGCCGGCATGCTGCGGGGCGTGGGGGGACGCCCGCCGGCATGCAGCGGCGCGTGGGGGGACGCCCGCCGGCGTGCAGCGGCGCGTGGGGGGACGCCCGCCGGCGTGTGGCGGGGCGTGGGGGCACGCCGGCCGGCATGCTGCGGCGCATCGATACCATGCTGTCGCCTTGCCCGGCCATCGCCAGCCCGATAGCCAGGTCTGATGGGAAAAGCCGCATTACTCGCCCGCCGGCTCACGCCAAGCGGGTGTATTGTTGCAGGTACGAAGCTCGCCGCTCACCGGGAGGCCCTGAAATCGAAGAAGATCAAGCTCGCTGCCAAGGTCGACGCAGCGGTCCAGTCGGTCATCGCGTCCACCGAGGCCCTCGAGGCGCTCGGGAGCATTGACGCCACGATGGTGGAGATCGATCGCGGCACTGACCGGTGCATCGGAGCGTTCAGCGGCCAGCTCGCCAGCATCGAGCGCGCGTTCGATCACGACGACATCCTGCCGCTGACCGATGACGAGGCGGTGCGCCGTCGCGATGCGCTCCTGGTGCGCTCGGAGGTGCTGTCGTCGGGCACCGACCTCATCCGCCTCGTCTACTCCCAGCAGTGGGTGCGCATGAGCGCGATGATCAAGGCGATCGAGGGCAAGGACGTGAAGGCGGCGGTCGAGCGTCTCGGACTCTCGGCCGAGGTAGGCCGCCTCCAGCGCTGGACGGAGCTGTACGGCAAGAAGCTCGGCGTCACGGAGGCGAAGGCCGCGGATCCGGCCGTCAAGGCGGTCGAGGCGTGGCACGAGGCCTATGGCACGCTGCTGGTCCAGGCCCATGCCGAGTACGACGACGACAAGGACGAGACGCACGCGCTCCTCCGGGACCGGCTGCTCTCGCCCTACGAGGACGCGGCAGAGGAAGAGCGGCGCGCCGACCAGCGGGCCCGCGCCGCCAGCGCCAGGAAGAAGGCCGAGCCCGAGCCCGACCCGATCGGATAGCGCCGCTCCTCGCACGTCCGCCGGCACGCGACCGGCCATCCCACCCATCGCCCGAGGACGGCGCCGTTCGCCGGTCACCTCGCAACGCCGCTCCAGTCCCAATTCCAGGTGACATCTCTCTCAGGTTGGAGGGAGATGTCGCCGGTACACCTCGCGCACTCTTTTTCGGCGCCGGCGCACGATTTCGCAACAATCCGGGGGACCTTCCCGGAAATAGTGGGGATGACGACAGGTGACGGATGACGGCGCTCCGCTCATGTCCGGCCCGCTCCTCGCCCGCAACCGGATCCGGAGGATGAACCGCGCCGCGCTGCCGCTCGCCGCATCGCTCTTCCTGGCGGCGCCCGTGGCGCTCGCGCAGGTCGCGCCGCGCGGCGCGCGCCTGTCCTACACGCGGGGCCCTGACACCGAGGGGTGCCCCGAGGAGCCGAGCCTCCGGGAGATCGTCGCGAGCCAGCTCGGCGGGGTCGACCCGTTCGTGCGCGACGGCGCGTGGCACATCGAGGTGGTCATCCGGCGCAAAGGGCCGGCGTTCCAGGGAGAGATCGCGCTTCACGACCGCGATGGCCGGGCGCTCGGCCGCCAGGAGCTCTCGAGCCCGATCTGCGGCGTGCTCGTGGGGGACATCGGCCTCGCCCTCAGCGCCGTCATGCGCCCGTTGCTGCCACCAGGGCCTGCACCGGGGAGCGTTCCCACCTCGCCGCCCTCAGGGCCGCCGCCCCCGTCGGCGCCGGGAGACGCCGCGCCACCCGTCTCGCCGGACGCGCCGCCCAAGGCGCCGGCCTCGAAGCCGCCCCACCCGGTCGCTGCGCCGGCCCGACCCGTTCCGCGCCCGAGGCCGCCGCCGGATCGCCCGCGCCTCCAGGTGGGCGCCGGGGTGCTCCTCGGCGCCGGCGTGGCGCCGTCGGTGGCGGTCGGGTTCTCGGGGTTCGCCGGCGTCCGCTGGGAGAGGTTCTCGCTCTCGCTGGAGGCCCGCGGGGATCTTCCGATCGATGCCGAGCCTTACCGCGGTTGGATCTACGGCGTGTCCGGGGTGAGCGGCTCGCTCGTTCCCTGCGGTCACGCGGACTGGTTCTTCGGCTGCGCCCTCGCCACGGCAGGCGGGCTGTGGAACGTCAGGGACAGCACCGGCAGGGAGCTCGCGCTGCCCTATGCAGGGCTCGGGTTTCGTGCGGGTCTGGAGGTGCCGCTTTCGGCCCGCCTCGCCGGGCAGCTCAGCGGCGACCTCTTGATCAACATACATCGGACGCACATTCGACCGCTCCATGGCGAAGGGTGGTCCGCGGCGCCCGTCTCGGAGGCGGTGGCACTCCGCCTGGTCGCTTTCTTCTGAACCTCCGTGTGGTTTCGCGAAGCGTCGGACGCGCCCGCGGGAGCGATTCCCATGAGGCGGTTGCGAGCGCGTGCAGCGCGCTGGGGTCGCGGGCGCGTCTCTCGCGGCCTACCACCTCCTGGCGAGGCCGCTGTTGCGCCCCATGCGGAACGAGCCGTCGACTCAGGCCGGTACAGAGCTGGTGCGGTGACAGCAGAACGTCGCCGCCGCGGTCGGCGCGATGCTGCCCACCGGCTCGCCGCCGAATGGTTCGCATCGTCCGGGATCGAGGCCGACGACGCTCACCGACTTGCTCCCGAGCGCTGTCCCGGAAGCGACGGTCCCGCAGTAGGGGGCGTCGGAGGTGATCACCTGGCCCGCTACGAGCTGCGAGCACCCTTCGTCGCGGAACGCGGAGGCCAGCACGCTGCACGTCGCTCCGGTGGGCTCGGTGCAGCCGCAAGGCGCGCAGCCGCGCGTGTCCTCCACGCCGGCGTAGAAGACATGCCGGTCCGGGTACGTGGTGGGGCAGTCCTGTTCTCCCTCGTGGTGGATGCACGTGAGAAACCCCTCCGGCGGCGCGGCGTCGCCGATCGGCGGTGCCGGCGTGCAGGTCATGCCCGGATCCGCGCACGGGGGGGACGCGTTGCCGCTACACGCCCGGGCGACGATTGCGAAGCTGCCCGCCGTCGCGGGCTCGTCGGGGTTCTCCGGCGCCTCCGCGACCCTCGGTGCGCAACCTGCGGAGAGCACGCGAGGCGCCTGGATCGCGAGCGACTGCACGCACGGCGCGCCATCGCAGGTCCGTCCGGGCTCGACGGCATTCACCGAGGTGCAGGTCCCGTCCCACCGATCCGGGGCAGCGAACGAGGTCGCGGGAGCCTCGGGGCCGCCACACGGGAAGCTGGCGAAGGCCCTCCATTCCGTCGGCACCTCGCACGTCGCCTCGGGCGGGTCGCACGCGCAGGCGGGGCACGTGTGCGGGGCCGGAGCCGCGAAATCCGCGTAGCCCTCGTAGCCGACGATCGGCGCGGTCGCAGGGCAGCTCGGCACGCCGTCGGGGGAGCCGATCCAGAGCAGCGCAGGCTCGGACCACCCGAGCGGCTCCTTCGGTACGCACTGCCCTGCGCAGACCTCTGCTGCCGGGATCAGGTCGCCGAAATCGGACGCGATGGCGACATCCGTGTCGTCCTCGGCCGCGCAGTCATCGCCGCCATCGCCGCCACCCCCGCACCCGCCAGCTCCGCCGGCGTCGGGGGGCTCGAGCACCTCACAAGGCGTTCCCTTGGGTCCTTGGTCCTCATCCCACGGGCATATGTATCCGGTCGACGACCCGCATCCGCCGGACGTGACCCCGACCCCGAGCCCGAGCGTGCTCGCACAGCACACCGCCACGATCCCACGCTGCCAACGTCGCGTCCGCGTCGCCATCGCCGCTCCTCATGATCTGCGGCGCCGTTGACGGCGCGCCGCCGTAAGTGCGGCCACGTTACCAGGGGAGCCCAGGACGCCGCCAGACCAACCCCGGGGTAGACCACCCCCGTGCGATCGCATTACGAAGAGCGAGGTCCTTTTCTCATCTTTCTCCGGGCGACAGCCCGCGTCGCCCTTCACGAGGGCCCGAACTGTCCCCGTCGTGCGCCCGTCCCCCACCTGCCGCCAGAACGAGCGCTCTGGCACCCTACGGTTACGCTGGCCCGTCGATTGTGCAGCGAGAAGCGGGGCAGTCCCGGAAGCCGCTCCCATGAAGACCCCGTCGCCGATCCCTCCCAGGCGGGAGGGCTGCCGCCCGTCCTCCGATGCGCCCGGATCCCGGACGCGCCGCCGCACATGCAGCGCGCCGATCGACGTCTTCCACGTCGCTCCGATCTGCATCGCTAGCTTCGTCCGCCACCCCGCAAGCTGGCGCTCCCAGGAGGGCAGCCACGGCCGGGGCGATCCTGCTGCGCGGAGCCATCTCCGGCGCAACGGTGAGCGTTGCGCGGGAGTTACAGCGCGAACGTCATACCAGGGTGTCTGCCCCGCCTGCCCCGCACGAGGGGCGAGCGGACCGAGCGAGGTGCGGCGCCAGGAGTCCGCCTGGCCGTGACCCCCCACCAGCAGACGAGGGGAGCCAGGCGCGGTCTGGTGCTCGGTAACCTTCTTTTATCGCGCTCCAGACCGTCCTCGGACGAGGCGACGCCGCCGCGCCTTTCCGCATCGTGAGACTGCACTAGACTCCGGGCATGCCTCACCCGGATCAGCCCCTCACCAACGACGACGACGAAGAGCCTCTGCTCGACGAAGACGAAGAGGATCTCCTCGACTGGGCGGCCACGGCCGAGCTCTACGCCGTCGGCTACATCCGCATCCTCGCCGACGCCATCGAGCGCGGCGACGCCGATCTCCAGGTGGATCCCGTGGCGTGGGAAAACACCCTGACCGCCGCCGAGGGGGCGATGGCGGAGCATATTCGCGGTCGCCTGCACGGGCCTACGGCCATCACCGTGGAAGACGTCGAGCGGATGCGGCGACTCCGCGAACTGGGTTCCGCTGCGCTCTCGGGCGGTGAGCGGTCGCCCGAGCTCGGCCCGCTCGCTCTTCAGTGCATGGAGTCTCTGTTCGGACCGGACTGGAAGCGCGCCGCGCGGAAAGCCGCGTCCTACGCGCGCGCTCTCAATCAGGAGTTCCACCCTCGTAGCGGCACAGAATAGGAACCCCGAGTACGAACCGACAGATATCTCCGTTTTCGTAATAGTACCAGCAGCTGGTGGCCACGCCGAGGCCTCTGCATTCCATCAGTAGTCCAGTTTTGACGTTGGATTTGTACGGATGTTTTCGTCCGGCCTGACAAGATATTCCTGCATCGGCGCACTTCATCATGCAGTCAGCGCCGTGCTCATATCTCTTGCAGTGGATGATCTTGAAGCTGCCGATCGCCTCCGGCTCGGTCGTGGAAACGTCCTCCGTTTCGTCGTCAAGTGTCAGATTGTCAGCTTCTGGCTCGCTGGTTGGTGTGTCGGTCTCCCTCTCATCGGCATTTTCTGATGGGTGCACGATACAAGATGCAACGCATAGAGCGACTCCATGGAGAGAAACGAGGGCGGCAACCGTTGGAACGATTCGCATGGTACCGGCGACCGACGCAACCAGCGGGCCCACGTCCGCCGAGTGGGACGGTGCCATGCGGCAGGGGCATCTGGTGTCCATTCTGAGGTTGAAGGACGACGAGAATCCGCAGGAGTGAACATCGTCCGGAGGGCGTGCATCGGCGAAGAGCTCGCCGCGCAGCACGGAAGCCGGCGATGATTTCCGCGACCCCTCGACGGCATTCACCGAGGTGCATGTCCCGTCCCACCCAGTAGGGGCAACGAACGAGATCGCGGGAGCCTCGGGGCCGCCGCAAGGGAAGTCGCCTTTCACAAGGACCCGAGCTGTCCCCGTCGTGCGCCGGTCCCCCGCCTGCCGCCAGAACGAGCGCTCCGGCGCCCCACCGATACGCGGGCCTGTCGATTGTGCAGCGAGAAGCGGGGCGGTCCCGGACTCCGCTCCCATGAAGACCCCGTTGCCGATCCCCCGCCGGCGGGAAGGCCGCCGCCTGTCCTCCGATGCGCTGGAACCCCGGGCGCGCCACCGCGCGCGCAGCGCGCCGAACGAGGCGCTCCACCCGGTGGTGTCGCCCTCGATCGAGGTCCTCTGGGCCGAGCGACCGTTCGTCGCCCTCCTGCTCCGCGCCCTCCGCGTCCCCGCACGCGACCTGGAGGATCTCCGCCAAACGGTGCTCCTCGGCGCCTGGGAAGCCATCCGAGCGCGCAGGTACCGCCCGGACCCACGGCGGCACCCGCGCGCCGCGCTGCGCGCATGGTTGCACGGCGTCGTCTGGCGCCAGGTGTCCCATTACCGGGAGCGCGCCTCCGTCCGCCGCGAGATCCTGTGCGGCGCGCCGCCCGCGCCCGCCGGCCAGGCGCATGTCGACATCGAGGGAGAGCTCCTCGCCCGCGCCGCGCTCCGCGAGGTCGCCGCGCTCCCCGCGGGCCATCGCGAGGTCCTCCTCGCGGCGGCCGGGCCCCTCAGCCTCGTCGCCTGGGCACGGACGCGCCGCATGAACCCCAATTCGGCCGCCAGCCGGTTGCGTCGCGCCAGGAGGGCGCTGGCTGAAAGGCTCGCCTCACCGAGGTGGCCGTTCGGTGAGCGCGCCGTTCGGTGAGGGCGCCGTTCGGTGACGCTGCTGCCGGGGTGAGGCCTTCGCTCGGCACCCGCTCGGCCGGCCGCGCCGAGCCCGTGTACGATTTCGCAACGAGCCGGGCGGCGTCGCCGGACTACCTATCCATGAAAGAGCCCCGAGCACGCCCAGCGCCCCCTCCTGCGCCCGACCCGGCGCTTGCGCCTGCACCCGCCCAGGAGGCGGCGCCTGCACCCGCCCAGGAGGCGGCGCCTGCACCCGCCCAGGAGGCGGCGCCGGCGCCCGACTCCGAGCTCGCCGTCCCCGATCGGGAGCCTGCGTCCGCCATCGGGTCGTCCCCGCGGCCCTCGTTCGAGGAGGTCTATCAGACCTTGCTTCCATACGTCCTGGCGGTGCTCTGGCGGCTCGGCGTCGCGTCTCGGGATCTTCACGACGTGGCTCACGAGGTGTTTCTCGTCGTTCACCGGCGCCTCGAGGACCACGATCCTTGTCTGTCGCTCAAGTCGTGGGTCGCGGGCATCAGCGCGCATGTCGCCCTTCGCCACCGGGAGCTCGCCCGGAACCAGCGGGAGCTGCTCGCGCTCGACGATGGCGAACCCATCGAGCTCGCAGACCCCGGGCTCGACGCCGAGCGCCGGGTCGCACAGGTCGAAACCCAGCGTATCGTCCGCGAGCTCATCCAGCGCATCGAGAGGGAACGACGAGCGGTGTTCGTGCTCTACGACCTCGAGGGCAGCGACATGCGCGACGTCGCGCAGGCCCTCCAGATCCCCGTGAACACCGCATGGGATCGGCTGAGACGCGCTCGCAGCGAGTTCACGGCCGCGGTCAAACGACTCTCCGCGCGGGACCCGGACGCGCTCGGCCTTCGCCGCCTGCGCTTCGCCCTGGCGCCGTTCGCCCTGGCCGACAGACCCCTGCTGCTCGACGCAGGCGGGGTCCGGCTCGGCCTCTCGCAGGACCTCGCCGGGCCGCTCTGGGCGCGGCTCCAGCGGTCGCTCGCTTTGACAGGAGGGCTGGCCCGCGGCGCGGACAGCCTCGCCGGCGCCCCTGCAACACAGCCCGACGCAGGCGCTACGTCGTCCCACCGGCGCCGCCCCGGGAACGCGGTGGAGGCCGCCGGTGCCACCGGGGAGAAGCGCACGCCGCCGGTCGTCACGATCGCGCGATCCAGGCTCATCAAGGCGGGGGCGGCGCTGTTCGTCTGGGGCGCCGGGGCCGGCGCCGGCCTCGTCTATGCCATGCTCCCGCCGCCCGCTGCGGCGCCGGTGGTGTCCGTCCGCGCCGAGGCCGACGGCGCCGCGTCCGAGCGAGCCGAGCGCGCCGCGCCCGAGCGAGCAGAGCGCGCCGGGGCCGGGCGCAGCGGGGGCGCCGCGGACGGGCGCGCCGTGGCCGCGACCGTCGGGAGCGCTGGATCCCCGGCGGCTGTCGAGATCGCGGCAGCAGGGCCGTCACGCGCCCCCTCCCGCAAGGCGGCTCCGCCCAGCGAGCACCACACGACCGAGGAGAGCGCGTTGCTCAGCAGCGCCGGAATTGCGCTCAGCGAAGGGAAGGCGACAGAGGCGCTCGACGTGCTGGCTTTGCACGAGCGGAGTTACCCGCGCAGCCCGAGAGCCCAGCTGCGCGAGGCGCTGGCCATCCAGGCCCTCGTCCAGGCCGGGCGGCGCGCCGACGCCCGCGCGCGCGCCGAGCGGCTCCGCGCGGCGTTCCCTCACGCCGTGTTTCTCCCCGCCATCGAGGCGGCCATCAACAGCCCATGAGGGCCCAGGCATTGGCCCGCACGGGCGCGCGCGGCAGGGGCGTCGAGGGGCCGCGCGGCCTCGGTGTTGCTTTCGCGTCCGAGGACTCGGCCCGCGCTTCGGCCCTCCGCGAGCGGGCGCGCGGGTTCGTCGGATCCGCTCGCGAGGGAGAACTCCGGTACGGCTGTCCGCCGCGGCGCCCAAACGGGAGGATGCCGCCGGCCGGGCCCGAGGCCGTGCAGGTGGTGCTCGACCGTCCGCGGGGCGCGGGCTAGCCTGTACCTATCCCCGATGAGCAAGAAGCTGGACGACGAGTTGGCCCAGGCGCTGTCTCTCGCAGAGCAGCAGGATACGCCGGCGGTGGTGAAGCCGGCCGCGGCGAGCCAGGCGCCGAAGCCGCGCCCGTCGCGCAGCCTCGGCCTGCTGGCGACGCTGCTCGTCATGGTGGGCGCGCTCGTCGCCCTGTTCCTCGTCGGCTTCAAGGAAGCGGCCGTCTACGCGACGCCCGTCGATCAGCTGCTCGCGTCGAAGGACAAGCTCGCCGGCCGCAAGGTCCGGGTCGAGGGCGAGCTCGTGCCCGGCACGCTGGTCAAGCGCGATTCGCCCTGCGAGTACCGCTTCCAGATCCACGGCACGCAGGCGCCGCTGCCCGTGCGCTACGCCCAGTGCGTCATCCCCGACACCTTCCGCGACGTCCCGAGCGGCGGCGTCCAGGTGACCGTCGAGGGCGCGCTCTCGCAGGGCGGCGACTTCGAGGCGAGCCTCGTGATGGCCAAGTGCACCTCGAAGTACGATCCCAACTCGCACGAGATGAAGGGCGGCGCCAAGCCCGGCGAGGGCCCGCTCTCCCTCAAGTGAGCGAACGCGCCCGCCCGCGCGCGGCGCAGCGCCGGCGGGCCGGGTAGCGCTCGTCTTCCCCCGCGCATCCTCCACACTTCGGCGATGATCTCCCGTGACCGCCGGTTGCTGAGCCCCGTGGGCGACGGACGCAGCTCGCCTGTTCCGGGCGATCCGCCCGCGGGCCGCTCCGGCGGCGGCGCATCGAAGCCGATCGGCCCCATTCTGACGGCGCAGCACGCGCTCACCCTCCTGCCCGGCATGGAGGCGGTGCTGGGCTCGATCTTCCGCGACGTCGAGCGCGCAGAGCGGCGCGTCGACATCGAGACGTACATCTACCGCGACGACCTGCTCGGGAGCGCGTTCGCCGACGTCATGGGGCGGGCCGCGGCGCGCGGGGTGCGCGCGCGGCTCCTCTACGATCCGCTCGGCTCACACGAGACCGACGCCCCGTTCTTCGACGAGCTCCGGCGCCGCGACATCGAGGTCCGCGCCTACCGCCCCATGGCGCCCGGGCTCGGCCACGGCGGGCTCCTGCCGCGGGATCACTCGCGCGCCATCGTGATCGACGATCACGCCTACACCGGCGGCGCCGCGTGGGGAGACGAGTGGCTCCCGGAGCGGCGCGGGGGCAGGGGGTGGCACGACGTCTGTATGCGCCTCGAGGGCCCCTGCGTCGAAGACTTCGCCTTCCTCTTCGAGCAGCGCTGGCGCGAGGCCGACGGCGGATCCGAGGGGGTGCGCGACTACGCGACGGGGCGCAAGTACCCGGATCTCGAGCTCGTCGCGGACACGCCGGACGACAACGCGCGCGTCTATGCCCGCTACCGCGAGGCGATCCGGCGAGCGCGGGAGCGCATCTGGATCGAGAACGCCTATTTCTTCCCGCCCGCCGGGATGCTCAAGGATCTCGTCGACGCGGCCGCGCGCGGCGTCGACGTCCAGATCATCCTCCCCGGCGAGACCGATCTGCCGATCATCAAGCGCGCCGCGCGCGCCGAGCACGCCGCGTGGCTCGATCGCGGCTTCACGATCTTCGAGTACCAGCGGGGCGTCCTGCACTCGAAGTTCGCGCTGGTCGACGGCGACTGGTGCACGATAGGCACGTTCAACGCGAACCCGAGCAGCCTGAGCGCCGTCAACGAGGTGAATCTCTTCGTGTTCGATCCGGCGTTCGTCGCGCAGGTGGCGGACCTGTTCTCGCGGGACAGGGCGGACTCGCGGCCGGTGACCCGGGGCACGCTCGCGGCGCGGTCGCTCCGGGGCAAGGCCGCGGACTGGCTCGCTCACGGGGCCTTGAGCCTCCTCGACAAGCTGGTCAAGACATCCCCGGACTGACGCCCGAGGAGGAGGCATTTGAGCCACGATCGCGATCTCGTCGTCCTGACGCAGAACATCTGGGGGGGAGTCGCCCTCTGGGAGCGGCGCCGGACGATGCTTGCCAGGCTCATCGGCGATCTGCGCCCTTGCCTCCTCGGGCTCCAGGAGGTGCACGCGCCGGCGGCGAGCGGCGACCTCGGCCAGGCCGGGGAGCTCTCGCGGCTCGCCGGCGGATACCGGGCCTGGTTCGCGCCGGGCAGGGTCGCCGCGAGCGGCGAGTGCGAGGGGGTCGCGCTGCTCTGCCGGGAGGACATCGAGGTGCTCGATCACTCCGTGGAGGCGCTCACGCTCGATCGCGACGACCCGTTCGAGCGCGACAGCCAGCGCGTCGTCCTGCGCGCCGCGATCCGGCACGCCGGCGCGGTGGTCGACGTGCTCGTCACGCACCTCTCGCTGTCGAAGCGCGCGCGGGCGCGCACCGTGCGTGAGCTCGTGAGCTTCGCCGCGCGCGAGCGTCAGAAGTCGGGGAGCCACGGCGCCGTGCTGATGGGCGACTTCAACGCGCTCCCCAGCGAAGAGGCGGTCTGTTATCTCCAGGCGAGCGCCGGAAACGGCTCCTGGCTCGACGCCTGGACGCAGGCGCACCCCGGCAAAGCGGGCGGCACCTGGCCCGCGGGCCTGCCGCTGCGCCGCATCGATTATGTCTTCGTTCAACCGGGCGAGGGGTGGGCGATCACGCGCTGCGAGCGGGCGCCGTTCTCCGGCTCGGATCACCACGGCGTGGCCGCGTGGCTGCGGCTCGGCGCCTGAAGGGCGGGCCCCGCTCGCCCGGATCTCCAGCAGATCTCGATGGATGAGGCATTCGCGCGCAAATTGTACCCGCTGCGGCGGACCGGGTAGGCTGGCGGCACATGAGCAGGCTGCTGATCTTGGGGGCGACCGGCGGCACGGGCGCCGCGTTGATCCGTCAGGCGCTGGAGGCTGGACACGAGGTCTCGGCGTTCGCGCGCACGCCCGCCACCATCCCTGTCCCGCACCATGAGCGGCTGCGCGCGCTCCGCGGCGACATCATGGATGCCGAGCAGGTGTCGCGCGCCGTGTCCGGCCACGACGCCGTCCTCTCGGCCCTGGGATCGCGCGGCCTGGGTCCGACGCGCGTCTACTCGGACGGCATCGTCCACGTCCTGCGCGCGATGAAGGAGCATGGCGTCCGCCGCCTGATCGCCGTCACCGCCGCGGGCATCGGCGAGGAGCAGCAGCCTGCGCTCTGGTTCCGGCTCCTGGTCAAGCCGATGCTCCGCAACAGGTATTCCGACATGCTGCGCATGGAAGAGGCCCTCCGCCGGAGCGATGTGGCCTGGACCGTCGTGCGCGTCCCCAAGCTCACCGACGGGCGGCTCACCAAGGAGTGCCGCGCCGAAGTCGACCCCTCGCCGCCGGAGGGCTACCTCTTTGGCGGCCCCACGATCTCGCGCGAGGATCTGGCGTATTTCATGCTCTCCCAGCTGGAGAGCGAAGAGTACCTCCGCAAGGCGATCGTCGTGACGTACTGAGGGCGCGGCGCGGTCGTCATCTCTTGACGCAGCCGCGGAGCATCGGTCTGCTGCCGCCCCCGCCGTCGTGGCCAGCCTGCGGCGCGCCTGCGGTGATCGCCACGAATGCCGCGATCGCCGTGATCCTCGCGGTGCTGCCGAGCAGAGGCCTCATAAACCATGATTTTCTCCCCCAGGACCGCTCTCCCATGGTTCCTCGGTCTGGCGCTGATTTCACTGAGCGGGTGCGAGCTGCTCGTCTCAGCGGACCGCAGCAAGATCGACGCACCCGCAGCCGGAGGCAACGGCGGAGAAGGCGGCAGCGGTGTAGAGAGCGGTAACGGCGGAGAAGGCGGCAGCGGCGTAGAGAGCGGTAGCGGCGGAGAAGGCGGCAGCGGTGGGCAGGGCGGCGCGGCCGGCCCGGTGTGCGGCGATGGGGCGGTTAGCGCTCCTGCCGAGGTGTGCGACGATGGGAATCGGACGGCCGGCGACGGGTGCGATCCGGGTTGCGCGATCGAGCCTGGGTTCGCGTGCGCCGGGGCGCCGAGCGTGTGTACGAGCGGGTGCGGCGACGGCGCGCTGGGCGGCGCGGAGACCTGCGATGACGGCGGCGACAAGGACGGCGATTGCTGCTCGCGCGTGTGTCAGATCGAGTCCGGCTGTGAGGTCGAGCCGAACGACGGATTCGCCTCGGCCAACGACGCCTTCGCCATCGCGCCCGGCGGTCGGATCCGCGCGTTCATCGACCCCGAATCCGACGTGGACGTGTTCTCGGTGACCGTCCCCGAGGGGTCGGTAGGGCGCATCAAGGCAGAGACGCTCGACGGCCCGCTGGGCACGACGTGCAGCTCGCTCGGCGTCGATACCCATGTGACGATCTTCGACGCGAGCCTGGCGAGCATCGAGGACAACGACGATGTCGCCGACGACGATTATTGTTCTTTCCTGGCGCTGCGCAAGCTGAGCCCTGGCGAGTATTTCGTGCGCGTGCAGATCTCCCCTGAAGTGGAGCCCGCGACGTTCGACTACACGCTCTCCCTCACGCTGGATACCTCGGTGTGCGGCGACGGCGTGCTGGAGGATCCGGAGCTCTGCGACGACGGCGATACGACCGGCGGTGACGGTTGCAGCGCGGCGTGCGAGCTGGAGCTCCGCTCTCCCGAGGTCGAGCCGAACGACACCGCGGCGGAGGCGGAGGGGCGCGCCGTGCTCCGGCCGAACGTGCTCGTCTCGGCGGCGATCGAGCCCCTCGGCGATATCGACGTCTTCGCCTTCGAGGTGCCGGGCCTCGCGGACGTCCAGCTCGCGACGTTCAGCCCCGGGCGGCTGAACGAGTGCGTCGAGGGAGTCGACACCTTCCTCCAGCTGCTCGACGTGGACGGCGCGACGGCGCTGGCGAGCGACGACGACAGCGGCCCCGAGGCTTGTTCGCTCATCGACTCGAGCGTCGACGACAGGGCGACACGGCTCCAGCCGGGCACGTATTATGTGACCGTCGAGGAGTTCAACAACGATGCCTCCATCCCCGGGTATGACCTCCTCGTCGCCTTCACCTCGCTCTGCGGCAACGGGGTGATCGAGGAAGGCGAGGCGTGCGACGGCGGGGAGCGGTGTTCCTCGGAGTGCGCGCGGATCCCGGTGTGCGGCGACGGAGCCATCGACGGCGGCGAGGCGTGCGACGACGGCGGGACCGAGGGCGGAGATGGCTGCAGCGCCGCGTGCCAGCTCGAGGGGACCCTCCCGGAGATCGAGCCGAACGACGCGCGAGGCCAGGCCACCGCGGGTCGGGCGACCGCGGCGGGGGCGCTGTTCACCGCGTCGATCTCTCCGCCGGGAGAGGTCGACTTCTTCGCCGTCGACGTCCCCGGCCTGGCCGAGCTGGAGGTGGAGACCTTCGACGCGACCGGCCCGACGTCGTGCCGCGGCATCGACACAGCGGTGCAGCTCCTCGGGCCCGACGGCGCCGTGATCGCCGAGGACAACGACGGCGGCGAAGCCAGGTGCTCCCGTATCCGCGCCGCCGTCACCGCGCCGGGCGTCTACTACGTGCGCGTCCAGGACGATGGAGGAGACTCCATCGCTGGATACACCGTGCGCGCGCGGACAACGGCCGTCTGCGGCGACGGCGTGGTCGAGGGCCTGGAGGAGTGCGACGGCGGCGCCGCGTGCGGGGCGACGTGCCAGCGCGTCCCGGTGTGCGGCGACGGCTTCATCGACGAACCCGAGGTCTGCGATGACGGCAACACCGGAGGCGGGGATGGCTGCGACGCCGCATGTCGGATCGAGGGGGCGATCGCCGAGATCGAGCCCAACTCGACCCCTGCCGAGGCCGAGGCGAACGGCGCTGTTGCGCCGGGAGCGCTCGTGTCCGGCGCGATCGAGCCGGACAGCGATGTCGACCTGTTCGCCCTGCAGGTCACGACCGTATCCGATCTCCGGCTCGAGACCTTCGACTCGAGCGGCCCAGCGCGGTGCGCCGAGGGCGTCGATACGGTCCTCTCCCTCCTCTCCCCGGAGGGGGCGACCGTGCTCGCCTCCGACGACGACGGCGGGATCGGCGCCTGCTCGCTCATCGACTCGAGGAGCCCCGGCGGGGCCGCGGCGCGCCGCCTGGATCCCGGGACATACCATGTCCGGGTCAGCGGCTTCCCGGAGCAGCCGGGGGCCCGCTACACGCTGCGGATCTCGCTCGACGCCTCGTGCGGCGACGGCGTGAGGGAGGGCGCGGAGGAGTGCGACGGCGGCGCGGGGTGCAGCGCCCGCTGCGAGAGGCTCCCGGTCTGCGGCGACGGCCTGCTCGACGCGCCGGAGGGGTGCGACGACGGCAATGCCGCGGGCGGCGACGGGTGCAGCCCCGCCTGCCAGCTCGAGGCGGTGACCGCCGAGATCGAGCCGAACGACACCCCCGCGCAGGCCGGGGCGAGCGATCTCGTGATCTCGGGCGACGCGCTCCTCGCGGCGAGCCTCGCAGCGGGCGGCGACAGGGACGTGTTCCGCCTGAGCTTGCCTGTCGCCTCGGTCGTGCGCCTCGAGGTCTTCGACGGCACCGCGGCGGGCTGCGAGGGAGGCCTCCTCACGACGCTCCGCGTGCTCGACGCGGCGGGCGGGACGGTCGCGACGGACGAGGGGCTCTCCGACGCAGCGTACGCGGGCGGCATCGGCGGATGCTCGGCGCTCGTCGTGGCGTTGCCTTCCGGCGACCACGACGTCGAGGTCGCGGCGCGCGAGGGCGGCGCGGAATTTCCGCTCTACCTCCTCCAGGCCAAGATCCTCGCGCCGGCGGGCGCCGAGGAAGAGCCGAATGGCACCATCGCCACCGCGAGCAAATCCGTCGGATCCGACGGGTTCATCGCCGGCGCGCGGACGACCGACGATTTCGACTTTTACGCCGTGGATGTCCCGGAGGGTCGGTCGATCCGCGCGGAGATCATCGAGGGCGGCGAGGAGGCGTGCGAGTCGCTCGAGATCGACAGCCGGCTGTCGCTGCTCGACGCCGCGGGCTCGCTCATCGCGGACGATGACGACGGCGGCCGGGGCAACTGCTCGCTCCTCGACGGCGCCGGGGACGCCCCGCGCCACGCCGGGGCTCACGCGCTACCGGCGGGGCGGTACTTCCTCCGCGTCCGCGCCGCGTCTGGCGCCTCGGGCACCGCGGCCCTCTTCGAGTACCGGCTGGCCGTCACGCTCCGCTGACGAGCGCGGACGCCGCCGGACGTCCTGGATCACCGGTGGCCCCGTCCGGCCGGGACGGCGCGCGTCCGCCGCCGCGCGTCCGATGCCGCGCGCCGGGCGCCGCCGGGAGGCCGGGACGCACCCGCCGCCGCTCGGCGACTCGATGTCTCGATATCCCATCATCGCGAGACTGCCGCGCTCCGCGCGCCGCCGCGCGGTGTGGCTCCGCGGTCCTCATCGGAGCCGCATGGGGGGGCCATACCCACAAGCGCCTTCGCGAGGCGTCTTCGGTAGGTAGGTAGGTAGGTAGGTAGATCGAGCGCCGGGGGCGGCACGGAGCTGCCTTTTGCCTCGCCCGCGCCCCCGGCGCGCGCCCGCCCTGGCGTCGCCCGGCGATTCCCGCCCTCGGCCGCGCCTCGCGGCGCCGGCGTACATCGCCTCTATCGCGTGGGTGCGTGATACTTCGGCTGGATGTAGGAGCCCGCGGGGTGCGTTCGAGGCAGAGGACATGAGTTTATTGTCGAGGAGTGCCGGTATTCTCCCTGGTTCTAACTCCGTCCTGTTTTTGACCGGAAAGATGCCAGTCAAAAGTGCTTGCGTGAGACCGCGGGGAGAATAGTCTCCTGTTGTTCGCGTCATGACCTCGGGGCGGGTTCCTCCGGGAGCGTGACCGTGACGGGACGACGACGACGTGCGTCGCTCCCGTCGGGGCACCGCTCTCCTGGCGCTGGCCCCGGGGGATTGCATCCCTTGGGTGACGATCTGGATAGGTATCTGCATCAAACTTCACCACAGATTCGATTCCTCGGAGGTATTTCTCATGAAGAATTTCGCTCGTTGGGTGCTCGCTTTCGCAACCGTCACGTCGATCTCGGGCAGCGCCTTGGCCATCCGGAACGACTGTATCTATAACGTGTCGATGAAGACCGGCCTGAGGAAGGTGCCGGTCGGTACGACCGTCTGCCAGCTGGCCGAGCAGGCGGGCACCCCGTTCAACGATGAGTGCGGCTACGTGTGCAAGTGGGGCGTCGTGGCGGCCCCGGGCGCCGCCGTTGCCGCCAACATCTTCCTTCGCCAGCAGACGACGATCGGGAGCAACGACTGCGACTGGAACTCCTTCTATTTCACGGACGGGAGCATCTCGCTCCTGCCCTCTGTGCCGATCCCGCCCAGCACCGTGGCGTTCCCGCCCAGCACCGGCATCACCTCACGGCTCCAGAAGGCGCCTATCTGCAACTTCGTGGGGATGGAGGACGACTTCACCGGCACGATCAAGGCCACGATTCAGTTCTATTCCGCGCTGTCGATGCCCGTGCCGGTCACGTACGCCCCGCACTGCTACTGACGGCGTGCCTTTGAGACCGGTCTTCACTGGGCTCTGAGACGGCGCCCGGCGTCCGACCGATCGGCGAGAGCCTCCCTGCAGAAAGCCCATAGTAACGGCCCCGGGCAGGTCGGGGAGGCGCTCGTCGATCGCGTCGTGCGGATTGGGGAGGGGGCGCCGGCGGAACGCCGGCGGCCCCTTTCTCTTCTCCGCCTCTGCCGAGCTCCCGGCCGCAGGGCTCTAGCCAGGTCAACTTGTCTGGAGGAACAATGATGCAACCGAGTTCGTCGCAACGGAACCCCTCGCGCCGGCCCTTGTGGATCGCCGCCGGATTGCTCCTGGCCGCCCTCGCCGGCGTCGCCCTCTTCCTCGCCTTCCGCTCCGGGGACGAGCAGACCGCCGGGGCGAGTGGCCCGGCCGCCGGGGCCGAGAAGCACGTCCGCTACCGCAACAGGGCGCTCGTGCGCGGCCCGGCGCCGGCGGCGAAGGAGGAGGCGCGGCCCACGATCAGCGGCCTCGTCTATGGCACGGACGGGAACACCCTCGCCGGAGCGACCGTCGTCGCCATGACCTTCGAGGTCGCCGGCAACGTGCTCTCGACCGCGGGCTCCGTGAAGAGCGACGATGGAGGGCGGTTCGAGCTCACGCTCCCGGACGGCACCTATCAGCTGAGCGCGAGCGTCGATGGGTACGGGACCACGTCGACCACGGCGCGCCCCGGCGAGGCGGTGAGCCTCGTGCTGCCGAAGAGCGGCGTCATCGAGGGGCGCGTGCTGGACGAGCGGGGCGAGCCCGTGCGCCGCTTCTCGATCGACATCCTCTCGGCCGTGACGGCGGAGACGCCGGCGACGCCGCCCCTGTTCTCTCGCACGTTCGAGAGCCCGGACGGCTCGTTCCGCGTCGATCAGCTGCCCTCGTGGGACGTCGTCGTCAGGGCGACGGCGGCGGAGTTCGCGCCCGCGTTCTCCACGAACGTCAACGTGCGCGCCGGAGACGTCGAGAAGATGGATCTGACCCTCTCGAAGGGATGTACCTTGAGCGGGCAGGCGGTGGACTCGTCCGGCGCTCCGCTGCCCGGGGTGTACGTGGACGCCGAGTCGCTCTTCGCCGTGGGCGAGCTGAGCAGCCTGTCCATGGAGGCCGCCGCGCAGGCGCAGACCGAGGACGACGGCTCCTTCAGCCTGCCGCACGTGCCGAAGGGCACGATCGTCGTCCGCGGCTATGACGGCAGCAACGCCGTGAGCTCGACCGAGATCGAGGTCGCGGGCTGCGACGGCCTGAAGCCGGTGAAGCTCGTGATGTCGCCCGGCGGCAGCCTCTCCGGGGTGGCGCGAGACGCCGAGGGCAAGCCCGTCGCCGGCGCCCGGCTCACGCTCATGCACCGCCCGATCGGCTTCGTGAACACGGTGAGCGACGAAGATGGCAGCTTCAATTTCGACCAGGTCCCGCCCGGCGAGCTCCGCGTCATGATGCGGCGAGGCGAGGAGGTGATGCTCGCGGCGGTCGGCATCGAGGAGGGGAAGAACACGCAGCATGACATCGCCTTTGCGCCCCGGGGCACCGGGGAGATCCGCGGCCGCGTCACCGTGGCCGGCAAGCCGCTCCCGGGGGCTCGCCTCATGATGGCCACCCAGATCGGGGACGACGGCGCGATCGGCATGTTCTACCCCGTCACCGCGGAGGACGGCTCGTTCCGCGCGTCCGGGCTCCCGACCGGCGGCTACATCATCAACGTCGAGTCGACGAGCATCGGGACCGGCGTGCAAGTGAAGCCGGGCGAGGTCATGACGGCGGATCTCCAGGTGATCGACCTGCCCAGCATGAAGGGCAAGGAGGCCGATCTCCCGCTGCGGTAGCGAGCGCAGCGCCAGCGGCGATCTCCCGGCTGTCCGGAGGCGGAGCCTCCTGGACGGCCGGTCCGCGTTTTCAGGTCACTCCGCCGGGGTGATGGTCAGCGTGAACGGCCCCGAGGAGGCGGCGTTGTAGCTGTCGACGAAGATGTCGATCGGCTGGCCTGCTGTCCCCGTCACCGTGATCGACTCGGGCCACCCGGACTCGAAGGGATCATCCACGCAGGCGAGCTCGCTGCCCTGGTCTGCGCAGTCGCTGCGCGCGTAGAGGACGACATCGGAGTGGCCCTCCGGCGTCGCGGTGATCGTCAGGTCGCCGCTCTCCTCCGGGGTATACCGGTACACGAGCTCCCCGCCTTCGCCGCCGCACGACGCCGTGACGCCCTGCGTGCCCTCGGAGGTGTCGCCCACCGTCGTTGCCTCCGTGAGCGTCGCCGTGGCCGCGCACAGGGGCTCCAGGTTCACCTTGCACTCGCCGCTGCACACGTTGTCATCCACGGCGTCTCCGTCGTCGCACTCCTCCGTGCCGACGCGCGCTCCGTCCCCGCAGATCTCCTCCGCGAAGGACACGTCGAGCGTATACGACGCGTCCATCCCGTTCTTGCCCTCGATGAAGATGAAATAGGTCTGACCGGCCTCGGTGAGCAGCTCCAGCGGGGCGTCTTCCGGTCCGAACGCAGGGACGCAGCCGAGCAGCGTCGCCTCGTCGTCGCAGCTCTCCCGGATGTACCAGTCGAAGTCGGCTTCCGGCGCCGTCGCCGTCGCGGCGATCTGGACCGCGCCCTTCGCCGGCGCGACGAACCGGAAGACCCGCTCTCGCATGCCCGTGCCCGTGACGGACGTGGTGATACCAGGGCAGAGCGCCGCGAACAGGTTGGTGCCGGCCTCCGTCGTGCCGGTGAACCTCCCGCCCTCCGAGACGTCGGTGGCCTCCGCGCACGCCGCGGCGACGCCCTCGACGCACGCTGCCTTCGTCGAGCAGTCGCGCTCCTCGCAGTCCTGCAGGCCGTCCTTGTCCTCGTCCTCGGCGCTGTCGCAGATCTCACCCGTCGAGACGCAGAACGCGGAGTCCTCGTCGCAGGCGCTCTTGCACTGCGCGTCGTCGTCGCAGCCGCCAAAGCACATCGTCCACCCGTCGTCGGTCACGTCGACGCACGTATGCCCCGCCCTCCCGCAGTCGGACGTCTCTTCACAGGACTTGAGACAGAGCGAGAAGCTGCCCTGCGGCAGGCACTCGGAGCCCTCACCGCAGGGCAAGAGCGCCGTGTCGCAGAGCCTTGTGCAGTAGCCGCCCGCCCAGCCGAACTCCTCCTCGGTCAAGCAGAGCCCGCCGAGGCAGTCCTCGTTGACCGCGCAGGCCGCGCCGTCCGCCTTCCCGTCCGGCGTGACGCCCTCGCCGTCGTCACCGCCCTGGCCGCCCTGGCCGCCCTGGCCGCCTGCGCTGGACGCCGCTCCCAACGGAGAGATCTCATCGTCGTCGCCGCAGGCGGCGAGCGCGAGAGACATCGCTGTGACCGCTGACAGGGGAAGAGCAAGTCGCATGTCGTTCTCCTGAAAGAGAGGTACAGCGCTCGACCACGGAACGCAGCAAAACTTGCGACAACAGCAAAAAGAGCATGGATTGACTGGAATTGTTACGTCCGGAACGAAATACGGTGGTAAGAAAAGAACCCTTACAATCGTTCAATGCTGAGACCGTGACGTTTCAAAAACGAAACCCTGTAGGGGATGTCCCTGACGCATGGCCGCAATTCGGGGTGCTACCTAGGGGTCGTCCGGATGGCACGGTCAGTGCTTCATGGTAGGCAGCGCCGCCGGCGTGGCCTTCGCCCCCCTGAGGCCCCGGCGGCGCTATCTTTTTGTCGGTCCTCGTTTCGCGTCGTCTCGCCGATCGCCGTCGCCACGCCTGAGCCCACTGGCCCGCTGCGCCACGCCGGGCGCGATGGACACGCGGCACGCGGTGATCGAGCGCCGGATCGAGCGCCGATCTCCGTGGCGTTGTATGGTCCCGCCGCCCCATGGCGACGAAGCTCATCGCTCCCTCGAGCCACCCCCCGAATCAGAAGTTCGAGTGCCGCGACTGCCCAGCTCGGTGCTGCCGGATGCCGTGGAACATCCGCTTCAGCGGCGACGAAGCCAGGCGGTACCTCGCCGAGCCCTGGGTGCGGGAGCGCGTCGGGGACGAGGGGGCCCTCGTCATCGGGCGCGGCGTGTTGCCCGTGCGGGAGCGGGATCGCCAGCTCCAGTGCGTCTTCCTCGACGACGACATGCTCTGCAGCATGCAGAAGCGGTTCGGCCACGAGTACATCCCGAAGTCGTGCCAGGCGTTCCCGTTCGGGTTCGTCCGCGACGAGAAGGATGTCGTCGTCGCGCAGCTCTCCCAGCTGTGCCCGTCGATCCGCGACAACTACGGCAAGCCCGTGGATCGCCAGCTCAAGGCGAAGCTCCAGCAGCGAGGCGACACGGAGCGGATGTCGACGGCGCTGGCGACGCTGAGCGGCGTGATCCTCCCCCAGCCGCTTTATCTGCGCGCCGCGAGGCACTGGGAAGAGCAGCTCGCGACCGGCGCGTCGCCGGCGTCGACGCTGGCGCGGCTCTACGACTGGACGGCGGCCTTCGAGCGCGCTCTCCCCCAGGGCCAAGGGCGCGCGACGGACGCCTCGGTCGACGCCGCCCTCGGGCAGGCCGGCAAGGAGGAGCCCGAGCCGCTCGCGCCCCGCAAGAAGCCCTCTTTCTATGCGCGGGTGCTGTTCGCCTATCTCCTCGGCAACCTCTGCTATCCGTCGCGGGTCCGCGAGCCCCACCGGGTCGAGAAGGCCTCGTGGACGGAGCTCCAGGCGCTGCGCAGCTTCGGGAACAAGGCCGCCTGGATGCTCGGGAGAGGCACCGTCGATATGATGTTCGTCCCCAGGCCGTTCAAGCTCCAGCGGGTGAGCACGGTCGATCGCTTCCTCGCCGGCGACGAGGGGGCCGCCGTGAAGGACTACCTGCGCCTCGTGCTCCAGCGCCGGCACATCTTCTCGGCGCCGAGGCACCTCCTGGCGTCCGTGCTCGACCTCTCGCTGGCCACCGTCGTGATCTCCCGCTTCGCCCGCTGCCGCGCCGCGGCGGATGGCAGGGTCAAGGTCTCCCTGGAGGACGTGCGGGAGGGCATCAGCGTCGCCGAGCTCGTCCTCCTGAGCCACGCGGCCCTCTCGGAGCAAGGCACGCTCATGAAGAACCTGCGCTGGCTCCTGCTCACGAAGCGCGAGAGCTTCCGGGCCCTCCTGGCGACCGAGGCATAGGCCCATCGCCCGCCTGGTTGGGTCGGCTACCGCGACAGGCTCTTAGCACCTCGCGTCAACGTCAGGCCGGGCTCGCTTCACCGCCGACCGCGACTATTCTCGCGCCCACCGGGCCAGCTGGCCCATGGAGGCACGCGCATGATCGTCATGAAGTTCGGCGGCAGCTCGGTCGAGAGCCGCGCGCAGATCGAGAAGGTTCTTCACATCGTCAGAGCTCGCCTGGCCCGCCGCCCCGTCGTGGTGAGCTCCGCGCACAAGGGCATGACCGACGCGCTGATCAACGCCGCCAAGGCCGCCGCCACGGGGCGGTTCGATCCCTCCGTCCCGGTGAACAAGCAGCGCGCGGTCTCCGAGTCGCTCGGCTGCGCGCCCGACCTCCTCGCGCCCTTCTACGAGGAGATCGCCGATCTCCTGCGCGGCATCAGCCTCGTCAAGGAGCTCAGCCCGAGGAGCCTCGACTACATCGCGAGCTTCGGAGAGCGCATGGCCGTGCGGTGCATCGCGGACTTCTTCGCGAGGAGCGGCGTGCCGGCCCGCGCCTACGACGTCTGGGACCTCGGCTTCATCACGGACGCGAACTTCGGCCGCGCGCGCCCGCTGCCCGGCTTCGACGCCCGGATCAAGGCCATGTTCGCCGAGCGCGTCCCCGAGGGGATCGTGCCGATCGTCACCGGCTTCGTCGGCCGCAACGAGGCCGGCGAGATCACGACCGTCGGCCGCAACGGGAGCGATCTCACGGCCACGCTGGTCGCGGCGGGGCTCGGCGCCGAGGAGGCGCAGATCTGGAGCGACACCGACGGCGTGATGACCGCCGACCCGAGCGTCGTGAAGACGGCCCGGAACATCCCCACGATGCGCTTCGAAGAGGCCGCGGAGCTCGCGTTCTTCGGCTCCCGCGTCCTGCACCCCTCCACGCTCCTGCCCGCCATGGAGAGGGGCATCCCGGTGCGGGTGCTCAACACGAACCGGCCGGACCACCCCGGCACGGTCATCGACTTCGACACCGACGCCGCGTCCCCGGCCGTGACCTGCATCGCCTACCGCGAGCGGCAGGTCGTGCTCAAGATCAGCTCGACCCGGATGTTCGGCGAGGTCGGCTTCCTCGCGCAGGTGCTCGCCGTGCTGGCCCGGCACGAGGTCGTGATCGACGTGATCACCACGTCCGAGGTCTCGATCTCGATGACCACCGACGACCTCGGGAAGCTCAGCCGCGCGCTCCCCGAGCTCGAGCAGTTCGGCGCTTGCGAGGTCCTGCCCAACCGGACGACCCTCGTGATCGTCGGCCAGGGCATGCCCAGGCAGAAGGGCGTCGCCGCGCAGGTGCTCGACGCGATGGCCCAGGCCGGCGTCAACGTCGAGATGCTCAGCTACGCCACGGGCAGCGTCAACCTGTCGATGGTCATCGAGGACGCGCACGTCGCTTCCGCGGTCGGCGTCCTGCACCACTCCCTCTTCGAGAAGGCGCGGTGACGCCCCCTGGCGCGCCGAACCGATTGAACCCCGAGAGACAGCGGAGATTTCACAGGGAGGCGGGGAGACGGGGAGATTTTTCTTTCTCTTCCTCCTCGCCTCCTCGTCTCCCTGTTGTTTTCTCCCGGATCCTCCACGTGATCGGTGTTCCTGCCGGGTGACGCGACGTTGACAGGCGTGACGCGACGCGGGCGCCGCAGTAGGCGTAGGCCTCGGTCGGACCAGGCGTCCGGCCCCGGGGAGACCATGACGGCGGCACACCTCGACGGCAGCGCGACGATCCCGCGCGAGAGCACGACGGACATCCTGCGGCGGATCGAGGCCGCGCACGGCACGTACGCCCCGCGCCCCGCGCTCGCGTTCGACGCGGACGGCACCCTCTGGGAAGGGGACGTGGGCGTCGACCTCTTCGAGGCGTTCCTCGCGGGGCGCTGCGCGCGGCCCGAGGCGGAGGCGGCGCTGCGCCGCGAGGCCGAGGCGTTCGGCGTCGCCGCGGAGGGCGGCGCGCACGAGATCGCGAGCGCGCTCTACGCGGCGTTCAACGCCGAGCGCTACCCGGAGGACAGGGCCTTCGCGATGATGGCCTGGGCCTTCGCGGGGTGGCGCGAGGACGAGCTCGCGGCGCTCGTCGACCGCGTGCTCGAGGAGAGGGGCCACGCCGGGCGGATCCGGCCCGCGCTGCTGCCGATCCTCGACTGGGCGCGCTCGCGCGGCGTCCCGGTCTATGTCGTCTCGGCGTCGCCGCGCGCCGTGATCGTGCGCGCCGTCGCGCGCCTCGGCGTCCCGGCCGAGCGCATCGCCGCGATGACCCCGGCCGTCCGCGAGGGCCGGCTCGCCCCCGAGCTCGGCGCGCCCGCGACCTACGGCGAGGGGAAGACCCGCGCCCTCGAGCGCATCTTCCCCGAGCTCGCGGTGCTCGCGGCCTTCGGCGACAGCGCCTACGACGCCGCCCTGCTCCGGACGGCCCGGGTGCCCGTCGCGGTCTCCCCGAGCCCCAAGCTGCTCGCGGTCGCCGGTACGATCCCCGGGCTCGTCCTGCTCGCCACCTGAGCTCTTGCCATGGCCACCCTCTCGCTCCGAGGCCTGACCCGAAGGTTCCCGAGCGCCGAGCGCCCCGCGCTCGCCGGCCTGGATCTCGACGTCGACGACGGCGAGCTGCTCGTCCTCGTCGGCCCCTCGGGCTGCGGCAAATCGACGGCGCTCCGGCTGATCGCGGGCCTCGACAGCCCCGACGGCGGCACGGTCTCGATCGGCGGGCGCGACGTGAGCCGCGTCGCGCCGGAGGACCGCGACGTGGCCATGGTCTTCCAGGGCTACGCGCTCTACCCGCACATGACCGCGCGCGACATCATGGGCTTCCCGCTCAGGATGCGCGGGGTCGCGCGGGAGGAGCGGGCGCGCCGCGTCGAGGAGGCGGCGGCGCTGCTCGCCATCGGCCACTTGTTAGAGCGGCGCCCCGGCGAGCTCTCCGGAGGCGAGCGCCAGCGCGTCGCCATGGGGCGCGCGATCGTGCGCGCCCCCGCGGCGTTCCTCTTCGACGAGCCGCTCTCGAACCTCGACGCCGCGCTGCGCGCCGAGCTCCGCGTCGAGCTCGCGGCGCTCGTGCGCCGCCTCGGCACGACGTCGGTCTACGTGACCCACGATCAGGTCGAGGCCATGACCATGGGCGACCGCATCGCCGTGCTCCGCGCCGGCGAGCTCCAGCAGGTCGGCCCGCCGCGCGCCATCTACGAGGCGCCGGCGAACACCTTCGTGGCCGGGTTCCTGGGCACGCCGGCGATCAACCTCCTCCCGCTCGAGCGCTCCGGCGAGCGCTACGAGGGCGCGGCGCTCTCGCTGCCCGCTCCGCCGGGGGTGGCGCTCCCCGACCGGGCCATCGCCGGCGTGCGGCCCGAGCACCTGCGCGTCGCGCCGGGGCGCGGATCGCACGGCGACGCGGGGGCGCAGGGCGAGGTGGAGGTCGAGGCGCGCGTCGTCGTGGCCGAGCCGCTCGGCGCCGAGACGTTCCTGTACCTCGACGCGGGCGGGACGCGGCTGCGGGCGCGGGCGCACGGCTTCGCGACGCCCGCGCCGGGCGAGGCGGTGCGCGCGCGGCTCGATCCGCGCGACGTGCTCTGGTTCGACGCGGGCTCCGGCGCGCGGATCGCCCCGCCGCGGGCGGCGTCATGAACGGGGAAGGCCGCGCCGTGCGCTCGCGGCGCGACGCGCTCCGGGCGCTCGCCGCGTCGCTCGCCGCGGCCGCGGCGGGATCCATCGGCTGCGCGCGGCGCGCGCGCGTCGTCGACGCGCGCGCCGAGGCCTCGCTGTGGTTCGCGTACGGCGGCAAGAACCGCGAGGTGCTCCTGTCGCTCGTCGACCAGTTCCACCGCGAGCAGGGCCGCTACCGCATCGACGCCGTGTACCAGGGCGACTACTTCGAGGCGCTCGCCAAGCTGCGGACCGCGCTCGCGGCGGGCGCGGCGCCCGCCCTGACGCACGTGGTCGGCGAGGTGGTGCCCTACCTGGCCGAGGCGGACGTGCTCGAGCCGCTCGATCGGTTCCTCGCCGACGCGCCGGGCGGCGACCTCGATGTGGTCGAGGCCCTCGGCCAGTCGGGGACGTTCGTGGGCGGCGGCGAGCGCCCGCTCGTGTGCCTGCCGTTCAACCGATCGACGCCGATCGCCTACTACAACCGGGATGTGTTTCGCGAGCTCGGGCTGTCGCCGCCGACGACCTGGGAGGAGCTCCGCGCGACGGCCGCGCGGCTCGTCGTGCGCGACGGCGAGAGCACGCGGCGGTGGGGCTTCGAGTGCCCGGTCGACTGGTGGTTCTGGGCCGCGCTCGTCGGGCAAGCGGGCGGCGACGTCGTGGCCCCGGACGGCACGCCCACGCTCGGCGGGGAGGCGGGCGTGCGCGCCCTCCGGTTCTGGCAGACCCTCGTGCACGAGGACCGCACGATGAAGCCGCCGCCTGGGCGCGATTACAACGCGTGGCAGGTGACGAACACCGACTTCCTGGCAGGCCGGGTCGCGATGATCTGGACGTCGACCGCGTTCCTTCGGTACCTGGAGGACAACGCGAGCCAGGCGGGCGCGGGGAGGTTCGAGGTCGGCGCCGCCCCGCTGCCGCGCGACGTGCGCGCCTCGGTGCCCACGGGCGGGACGATGTTCGTGATGCCGCGGGGCGCCGCGCCGGCGGCGCAGGAGGCGGCGTTCGCGTTCCTGCGCTGGATGATGCAGCCGGAGCAGGCGAACTCGTTCGCGACGCGGACGGGCTACATCCCCGTCTCGCGTCGCGGCCTCGAGGTGCTCAGGCAGGGCGGCTACTACGCCGCGCACCCGAACGACCGCGTCGCCGTGGACCAGCTCGCGCACGCCGCGCCCTGGCCCTGGTCTCCGGACCTGTTCCGCGTCCAGCGCGAGGCGGTGCAGCCCCGGCTCGAAGAGGCGGTGCTCGCCCCGCGCGACGCCGCCGAGACCCTCTCCGAGGCCGTCCGCGCGGCGCGCGAGCGATGAAGCCCAAACACCCCCTCTCGCCCTACCTGCTCCTCCTGCCCACGGCGGCCTTCCTGGCGGTGTTCTTCCTGGTCCCGCTCCTGCTCGCGGCCAAGAACAGCTTCTTTGCGTGGGACCTGCTCACGCCTCCGCGGTACGTCGGGCTCCGGAACTACGAGGTCCTCGTCGAGAGCGGCGAGCTCGCCGGCACGCTGCTCCGCACGCTCGGCTACAGCGCCGTCGTGGTGGCGCTCTCCGGCGCCCTGGGGCTCGCGCTGGCGGTGGCGCTCGATCGCCCTGGGCCGGTCTATGCCTTCGTGCGGGGCGCGGTGTTCAGCGCCTATGTCGTGTCGTGGGTCGCGGTGGCGCTCCTCTGGATGTGGATCCTCGACGCCGAGGGGCTCTTCACCGTCGCGCTCCGCTGGCTCGGCCTGCCGACGATGAGCTGGCTCGGCGATCCCCGCTCGGCGCTGCTCGCGCTGGCCGCGGTGAGCGTCTGGAAGATCACCGGCTATGCCATGGTCATCTTCCTGGCCGGCCTCCAGGACATCCCCCGCGCGCTCCACGAGGCGGCCGCGCTCGACGGCGCCGGCCCGTGGCGGCGGTTCCGCCACGTGACATGGCCGCTGCTCCGTCCGAGCGCCGCCTTCGTGGCGACGACGAGCCTCATCCTCTCCTTTCAAGCGTTCGACGTGATCCGCGTGATGACGCAGGGAGGGCCGGTCAAAGCGACGACCCTCTTCGTCTACGCGATCTACGAGCACGTCTTCGTGAACCTGCGGGTCGGCCGGGCCAGCGCCATGATCGTGATCTTCTTCGTCTTTTTGCTCCTGTTGACGGTCCTGCAGCTCTGGGCGCTCCGCGCGGGCGCGCCGCGCCAGGCGAGGCGGCCGTCGTGACGGCGGGGCAGAGCGGCGGCGCCGGCGCGGGGCTCTTCAACTCGCGCTCGCGCCGCCTCGTCTCGGACGCCGTGCTCGTCGTGGTGGCCATCGTGTGGCTCGGGCCGTATGCGTGGATGACGATCACCTCGCTGAAGACGCTGCCCGAGATCACCCGCGCTCCGGCTTACCCCTTGCCGCAGGCTCTCCAGCTCGGCGCGTACCGCGAGGTGCTCCAGGCGGTGCCGGTGATGCGGTATTTCGTCAACACCGTGCTCATGGCGACGGCCATCGCGCTCTTGCAGATCGCCCTCGCGCTCCCGGCCGGTTATGCGCTCGCGAAGCTGAGGTTCGTGGGGCGGAGCGCCGCGTTCGTCCTGGTGCTCTCGTGCCTCCTCATCCCGGCGCAGGTGACGTTCGTTCCGGTCTTCACGATGCTCGGCTCGGTCGGCCTCGTGAACACGTTCGGGGCGCTGATCCTGCCCTTCGGGGTGAGCGCGCTCGGCACGTTCCTCGTGCGCCAGGCGCTGCTCTCGGTCCCTGACGAGATCATCGAGGCGGCGAGGATGGATGGGGCTGGCGAGCTCAGGATCGTCTACCTGATCCTCGGCCCGATGCTGCGGCCGACGCTCTCGGCGCTGTTCCTGTTCAGCTTCGTCTTTCACTACAACGATTACTTCTGGCCGCTCGTCATGACGACCGACGACCAGGTGCGCACGCTGCCGCTCGCGATCGCCCTCCTCCGGGAGCAGGGGACAGGGGTCCGCTGGCACCTCGTGATGGCCGGCAACGTGATCCTGAGCCTGCCTGTGCTCCTCGTGTTCGCGGCGGCCCAGCGGCAGATCCTGCGCGCGGTGACGGCGCGGATCTGAGCGGCGCGGGCGCCCGGGCAGGCCCGGCGCCGGAGGCCGGCGATCGAGCGGCCTACCAGCCGGCGTGTGCATCGACGTGGCAGTGAGCGTCGGGCGCGATCGAGCCCTGCCATCGTCGCTGTCGCTGCCCCCTGCGCTTCGCTCCGGCGGGGGTCGACTGGAGGGTACAGCGCGCCGCAGCGTCGGCGGCAGAAGAGAGCGCTGCGCGGTTTGTTCTCGTCCGGACGCCCTCTTTTCTGGCCCGGTCGTCGCACCGGCTCCCGCCGGCCGCGGCAGCGCCGGCCAGGGCAGCGCCGGCCAGGCGCTGCGGAAGGAGAGCCACGATGACCACCACCGAGCCAATGATGCAGAAGCAGATGGTCCAGAAGGAAGAGGGCAAGATCACGACGAAGATCGAGGAGAGGACCGGCAGGATTCCGTCCGGCGCTTATCTCGGGTTGGCGATCGGCTCGATGGCGGTCTCGGCCGGCTTCATGCTGGCCGGCAAGAAGCAGATCGCGAACTTCATCGGCCAGTGGGCGCCATCTCTGCTCGTGATCGGCCTGTACAACAAGCTGGTCAAGATCGAGCACGAGCTGGGATACGGCGCCTATCGCTGACAGCCTTCCTCCCGGGCTCGGGCCTCGCGAGCTCGGGCCTCCATCCAGCCGGCTGCTCGGCGCCCTCCGTGGCGCCGTCGCGACCCCAGGGTCGAGCGCCCGCCCCGGCGTGCGCGGCGCGCGACGCCCTTCGCGCCTCGCACGAGAACACGCGTTCCCGCTCCCACCTCCGGACGGCGCGCCGCCCGCGGGGATCGCCGCCGTCCAAATCTCGACATCTGCCTGGAATCCTCCTTGCTAAGCTCGCGCGCGCGGCGAACGGAGGAACCCATGCGTCTGCGCCTTTCTCGTTCTCTTGTCGTGGCAGGGCTCTTGTCCACGGGCGTTTTCTCGTCAGCTCTCACGGCGTGCGGCCCAGGGGATCCATCCCCGGTGGCCGGGGCCCCTGTCGGCGACCCTGATCAGGAGATCACGGTGACGGAGGTGCCACCGCCGGCCATCAGCGGCGGAACGCTGATCGTCGCCGGCGACGGTCGCACGGCGGTGGCGGCGGACGCCGACCGCGATCGCGTCTGGATCGTCGATCTCGAGGGCGGCGAGCCGACGGCGGTCCTGCTGGAGCGCGGCGACGAGCCCGGGCGCCTCGTCGAGGACGCGAGCGGCCGGGTTCACGTGGCGCTCCGGCGCGCCGGCGCGGTGGTGACCCTCGATGTCGAGGCGCGGTCGGTCATCGCACGCAGAGACGTCTGCCGCGCGCCGCGCGGGGTCGCCTACGACGCCTCGCGCGACGCCCTCCACGTCGCCTGCGCCGGCGGCGAGCTCGTGACGCTCCCGGCCTCCGGCGGCCCCGCCGTCCGGAAGCTCCGCCTCGCCCCCGACCTGCGCGACGTCGTGGTCGAGGGCGACCGGCTCCTGGTCAGCCGCTTCAGGTCCGCGGAGACGCTGGTCGTGGGCCCCGACGGCGCGGTGCTCTCGCGCCGCACGCTCCCCGTCTTCTACTCGAACGGGTTCGCCAACTCGGAGTATGCGCCGTCCGTGGCCTGGCGCATGGCGCCGCTCGCCGGCGGAGGTGCGCTGATGGTGCACCAGCGCGCGATGTCGTCGAAGGTCACCCTCAGCCCGGGCGGCTATTACCAGTCTGCCGACTGCGACGGGAACATCGTGCACGCCGCGGTCAGCAGGATCGACCCGGCGGACGTTCCTGACACATCGATCCCCTCGCTGCCCGCGGCCGCGATCCCGAATGTCTCGCTGCCTGTCGACATCGCGGTCGCGCCCGACGGCGCGCGGATGGCCATCGTGGCGGCCGGCAGACGCACCGTCGTGAGCGCGACCGTCGACAATCTGGAGCGCGACGCCGAGACGGCCAGCTGCAGCCCGGAGGTCACCGCGAACGCGCTGAGCGGGCAGCCGGTCGCCGTGGCCTTCGACGGCCAGGGCGGGATCGTCGTGCAGCTGCGGGAGCCGGCAGCCCTGGAGTTGGTCGGCCGGCGCATCATCGCGCTTCCGGGAGCGAGCGTGAAAGACACCGGCCACGAGATGTTCCACCGCCCGCCGAACGGCGTGAGCGCCGTGGCGTGCGCGTCGTGCCACCCCGAAGGGCACGAGGACGGGCGGACGTGGGACTTCGATCCGGTGGGCCTGCGGCGGACGCAGGCGCTGGGCGGCGGCATCCTGAAGACGGCGCCCCTCCACTGGAGCGGGGATCTGCAGGATCTCGAGGGCCTGATGGGGGAGGTGTTCGTCTCCCGCATGGGCGGCCAGCAGCCCGGCGCCCGGCGGCTCGACCTGATGGCCCGTTACATCGACAGCCTGCCCGCCTTCCCGGCGTCGCCGCCCGAGGACGACGCCGCCGTGGCGCGGGGCGAGGTGCTCTTCCATGACAAGCAGGTGGGCTGCGCGGAGTGCCATGGTGGCCCGATGCTCACCAACAACCGGAACGAGGACGTGGGCAAGGGCGAGCGGTTGCAGGTGCCCTCGCTCCTCGGCATCTCCGGGCGCGCCCCGTTCATGCACGACGGCTGCGCGGCGACGCTCCACGATCGCTTCGATCCGCTGTGCGGAGGCGACGATCACGGCGATATCTCCGGCCTGGCCCCCGCGCAGCTGGACGATCTGGTCGCCTACCTCGAGTCCCTCTGAGCCTCCGGCGCGCCGCGCTCCTCGCGCGGTACGACCGAGGCGTTCCTCGACATCCGGGGCCGATTGCCACGCTACGAGCCCTCATCACCCGGCCGCCCGCGGAGCGGGGAAACCGCGTGTGACGGGGCGCCCGGCCCGGACGCGCCGCCAGCGGCTGGCGCCGCGCTCTCCGACGGCACAGCCGTTGCTCGTCCATCGAAACAGGCGCAGTCGATGCAACCGACGCAACCGACGCAACGGACATCGCGGCTCGATGGACCCGGGCCACACGCACGGTCTGTCTTCCCCGCATGTTTCCGCACGTTCCCACGTTCGCACGATCTCGCGATTCTCACGCTCTCACGACGGGGCGAGCCGGCGTTTCCGACGAAGCTGCCGACCCGCGAGGTGGAGCGGGCGCAAGGAGGGCACCATGCCTAGAGGCGACAAATCCAGCTACACGACCAAGCAGAAGCGGCAGGCCGAGCACATCGAAGAGGGGTACGAGAAGCGCGGGGTCTCCGAGGAAGAGGCCGAGCGGCGGGCCTGGGCGACCGTCAACAAGATGACCGGCGGGGGGAAGAAGTCGGGATCGGGGGTGGGCAAGCCAGTGAACAAGGAGCCGGCGAAGAAGGGGGGCCGCAAGGGAGGCGCCGCGTCCAAGGCGCGGCCGGCCGCCGCGAGGAGCGCGGCGGCGAAGAAGGCGGCCGCGACCCGCAAGCGGAACGCCGCGGCGAGCGCCGGACGGACCACGGCCGCGAAGAAGGCGCCGGCGAGGGCGAAGAAGAGGGCCGCGTCCAGCGCTCGCTCGCGCAGCTCCTCGGCCACGTCGACGAGCGGCCGCTCCCGCGCCGCGCAGGGCACGGCCCGCCGCGGCGGTGCGGGGGCCTCACGCAAGACGACCTCGGGGGCGAAGACCGGAGCGCGGCGCGGGGCCTCGCGCAAGACGACCTCGGGGGCGAGGACCGGAGCGCGGCGCGCCGCGAGCGGGTCCTGACGCCCCGGCAAGAAGAGGAGAGGGGGCGACCATGCAGGAACTTCAGAGCAACGGAGCGACGAATGGCGAGGGCGGCCTGCTGGGCGACGAGTCCGGGCCGCAGGTAGAGAGCCGGAGAGGGCGCGCGTTCCTCACGACCCTTGTCCGGGAGCTGTTTCAGACGGAGCGCTCGGCGATGATCCACCCGCGGATCGAGGCGGAGCGCCTCGGCGATGTGCCGCCGGCGCACGCCATGCGGGCGGTCTCGACCCACGCGGAGGCCGCGCTTTCGGAGGTCCGCCCGCTCCTCCGCGAGCGCGGGCTGCCCATCAGCGCGGGCGGCAGCATGGTGGGAGAGGCCTTCTCGGCCTTGCGCGATCACCTCGCCGATCACCTGCTCAGCACCGAGAGGTCCTACCGCGGCACGCTCCTCGGGATGCGGCACGGCGTCGACCTCGTCGAGCTGCTCCAGTACGTCGCGACCGTGGAGGGCGACACGCCCCTCGCCGCGTGGTGCGCGCGCTGGCTGTCGATGCGCAGGCCTCTGGTCGAGGCGGTCGCCGACGAGCTCGCGTGGTTCGCGGCGCGCCCGATGCGCGCGACGCGGGCGGCGAAGGACGACGTCGCCGCCCACCTCCTCCGGGGCCTCGTGAACGGCATGGAGCTCGCGGCGCAGCGGCTCCGCCGCCTCGTCACGTTCGCGGGTTGACTCCCGCCGGCCGCGCGCGGAGACACCCCGGCGCTGGGCCGCGCGCGGCGTCGCGCGCTGCGTCGAAGCCGAGGAGGATGCGCAGTGGAGCAGGGGATTCCGACGTGGGGCACGCCTATCGAGCTCCTGGAGAGCCACGGGCCCGGCGTCTCGAGCGCGCTGTTCATCGCGGTCGTCGGGTGGACGGCCGCGGCCTGGGCCGCGCGGAGCGTGCGGTCGCTCGGCAAGAAATGGACGCAGGTCGACGCGACCCTCATCCCCCTGCTGGCCAGCGTAAGCCGACTCACCATCTTGACGGTCACCGCCATGGCCGTGCTCGAGCGCTTCGGCGTGGACACGAAGAGCCTGTTTGCCGTGCTCGGCGCCGCGGGTCTGACCGTCGGCCTCGCCCTCAAGGACACGCTGTCGGACGTGGCCGCCGGGCTGGTCTTGCTCGTGCTCCGTCCGTTCGATGTCGGCGACGCGATCGAGGTCGACGGGACCTCCGGCGTCGTCGACGCCATCGACGTGTTCCAGACCAAGCTGACGAGCTTCGATGGCGTCCCGATCACGCTGCCGAACTCCAAGGTCCGGTCCGCCAAGATCCAGAACTTCACCCGGGCGCAGCGCCGGCGCATGGACCTCACGATCGGCGTGAGCGCCACCGCCGACATCGCTCACGCCATCGCCACGCTGCGGGACGTCCTCTCGAACGAGCCGCGCGTGCTGCCGGAGCCGGCGCCGTCGGTCGACGTTGTCGAGCTCGCGGACGAGAAGGTCAACCTGCTCGTCCGCGCCTGGACCCTCCCCGCCGACTTCTTCCCGGCGCGGCTCGAGCTCACGCGCCACTTCAAGGAGCGGCTCGACGCCGAGGGGATCGTCGTCCCGATCCCCCAGCGCGAGCTGCATATCCCCCTTCGCGAGCCGGAGCGGCGCTCTACCCCGTTCCTCTGAGGCGGCGCGCGCGTTCGAGAGGGCCCGGAGGCGACCCCGCCGCGCCGCCTCTCGCCCCTGCGCCAGGTCAGGGCGTGCCCATCAGGAGATAATACCAGGTGCCCACCTCGATGGCGTTCGGGTGCGTCCCGCTCACCCGGGTCAGCGTGCGCGTGAAGATCTTCTTGTTGAACGCAAGGCCGTTGCTCGGCGCCTGCGTATTCACGTACCAGGCGGCCGCCATCAGGGCCGATGTCTGGTTGTCCTTCTCGAACAGGACTCCCATCTTCACCTGGCTGTCGTCGGGGCTCGGCAACCGGTAAAGGTACCCGGTCCGGGTCCCCGGGACGGAGCGCGTCCCCTGCGTCCAGTCGCCCTGGGTCGGGTTCCGGGGGGCCGTGAACTGGTTGCTCGGGCTCACGACGTCCAGGAACGCGTCGAGCGCCGGCGCCGTGAAGCTCGGGATCACCTCGGACGTGAAGGTCAATGTGTTCGAGAAGGTGAGCGTGTTCGCCCACCGCCAGTACTCCGTCTGCGCCTGGAAGGTGAGCTGGCCATTGGAAACACCGTTGCTCCCGAGGGCCACGATCCGGACGAGATCCGCGTTCGAAAAGATCCTGAGCCTCACGTCCGGCGGGATCTGGTCGGTCACACCGGAGCCCGGTTTGGCCTTCGCCGGGCTGCGCGTCGAGATGGAAGCGCCGGCGGCGGGCGCACCGAACGTTGAGTCTGCATCGTTGCTCATGGTTGCGCTCTCTCCTGGGATGACGATCACGACAGCATCGATCGCAGCGCGCAGGCCCTGCCCAGCCCGCGCTCCGGCGGCGGCGCGGTCGCGCGTGTGTGTTCACGACGCGCGACCCGCGCGGCCTCACCCGGCGTCGACGAAAGGAAACCTGGATCCTCCCGGCCGCGGCGTCGATGACAGGCGGTCACGCGCGAGGGCCGGCGCGCTCCGGCCGCGGCCCGATGTTCAGTACCGGACCACCTCGACCGCCTCGGTGCCGAGCCGGATCTGCCGCGACGTCGTCCGGCGCTCGACGAGCGAGCCGGCGTCGAGCACGCCCGCGCGCGCGAGCTGCTGGCGGGCGCGGAAGACGTTGACGTTGAGGTGATGGAGGTCGAGCCGCAGCTTGCCGAGCAGGTCATCGACGTAGCGCCACCCGCGCTCGGCCGGGGGCAGCCCGGTCTCCCGGTCGCGCAGCCGGGAGCGCGCCAGCATGAGGAGCAGCTCGTGGTGGGCGCGCGCGGCGAGCTGGATGACCTTTTCCCCCTGCACCAGGGCGACGGTGATGTGCTCCTCGTCGTGGCTCACCTCGAAGCGCAGGACGGTGAGGCCGAGGAGCTTGGGGCTCGCCGCGCTCGACGCGGTCGTCGGCACGACGGCGTCGAGCGCCTGCGGCGGGACGCGCAGGACCCAGGCGCCGCCGGCCTCGATGCGCTCCTGATCCACGGCCGGGCGCGTGCTCCCGTCGATCTCGATCTGCCAGACGCCGTGCTGATCCTCGAAGAGCGTCACCCGGGGGTCGGCGGCGTCCGGCAGCGCGAGCAGGCCCTCCTCCGCCGGGCGCACCTCGCCGGTGAGCTCGGCCCGCGCGCTCGTGACGGGCGCGCCGGCCTCCTCCACGGTCCAGCGCTCGGCGTCGCCGCCGAACACGAGCTCCGTCCCCGCGTCGAGCGCGACCCGCTCGGCGGACGTGAGCCGCCGGCCGCTGACGTGCGTGCCGTTCGTGCTGCCGAGGTCGCGGATCCACCAGCGAGCCCCGTCCCAGAACAGGACGGCGTGCTCGCCGGAGGCGCAGCGGTCCCGGAGGCGCACGGCGCAGTCGCGCGCTCGGCCGACCCGCGCGCGCGCCGGGAGCGTCACGCGAACGCCGTGGGCTTCATGCTTCAAGACCGCCATGGATGCAGCGTAAGATGCTGCCGCCGACCACATCAACGGCGTCGAAGGCAAGGCCCCCATGAGCGATCCCGCGGCACTCCTCAGGAAGCTGGCGGGTGAGCTGCACCTGTCTCCCTCGGCATGCGCGGAGATCCAGCGGGCGCTCGCCGAGCACGCCGCGCGCAGCCTCACGGAAGAGCTGCCGGCGACCGTGGTCCGGGACGCGCCGGCGGCGCCGAGAAGCGCGCCGGGGCCCAGCGGGGAGGCGCCGGCGGCGGCCGGGGGCGCGCCCGGGCTGACCGGGGACGCATCGGCGGCGGCCGAGCGCCGCCCGAGCGCCGCGCCTCCGGCGGTCCACGCGCCGGTCGCGGCGTGGCCCTGGGACCGTTACGAGGATCTCGGGCTCATCGGCCGCGGGGGCATGGGCGAGGTGCGGCGCGTGCGCGATCGCGTGATGGGCCGCGTGCTCGCCATGAAGCTGCTGCGCATCGAGGGGCAAGACGACGCGGACGGCCGGGCGCGCTTCCTCGACGAGGCGCGCCTCACGGCGTGCCTTCAGCACCCAGGGATCGTCCCCGTCCACGACTGCGGGATGCTCCCGAACGGCCAGCTCTGGTTCACGATGAAGGAGGTCCGCGGCCGCACGCTGAGCGCGCTGATCCGCGCGCTCCACGCCTCGGGCGAGGCGGGCCCCTCGCCCGAGGCGCTGCGCCGCGTGCTCGACGTCTTCGTCCGCGTCTGCGAGGCCGTCGCGTACGCGCACGGCCAGGGCGTCCTCCACCGCGATCTCAAGCCGGACAACGTCATGATCGGCGAGTTCGGCGAGGTCCTCGTGATGGACTGGGGCATCGCCCGCGCGACCGCGCGCGGCGCGCTGGCGGACGCGCTCCCGGACAGCGGCCACCACACGCACGTGGGCCTGGTCCTGGGGACGCCGGTCTACATGCCCCCGGAGCAGGCGCGCGGCGAGGCCGAGCAGCTCGGGCCCCCCAGCGACGTGTACGCCCTCGGGGCCGTCCTGTACGAGCTACTCTGCGGCGAGCCCCCGTTCCGGGGGACGGCGCTGGCCGTCCTGGCGCAGGTGGTCCAGCGGTCGCCCGAGCGGCTCGCCGTCCGGTGCCCTGACCAGATCCCTCGGGATCTCATCGCGATCTGCGAGCGGGCGATGGCGCGCGAGCCGCCTTCGCGTTACGCGAGCGCCGAGGTGCTCGCCGCGGAGATCCGCGGCTTCCTCGACGGCGCCCGCCGCCGCGAGCGGGCGCGCGCCCTGGTCGAGGAGTCGCGCGCGCTGGCGCCGCAGATCGAGGGCCTGCGCGCGCGCGCCCGGGCCCTCCGGGCCGAGGCGAAGGCGGTGCTCGGGCGCCTCGACTCGTTCGCGCCCGCCGCCGAGAAGGCGCAGGGGTGGGCGCTCGAGGACGAGGCGCGCGCGCTCGACCGCGCCGCCGCCCTGGACGAGGCGACCTGGCACCAGAAGCTCCGCGCCGCGCTCAACGAGGCCCCGGACTTCGACGAAGCGCACGCGGCGCTCGCCGATGCCCACCTGGCCGATCTGCGGGCCGCCGAGGAGGCCCGCGACGCCGAGGCCGCGGCGCGCGCCGAGGCGTTCCTCAGGGCGCACGCGCGTGAGCGGCACGCGGTCTTGCTCCGCGGCACCGGGGCCCTCTCGCTGCGGACCGACCCCGAGGGGGCGCAGGTCTGGCTGCTCCGCTATGTCGAGCAGGGGCGCCGGCTTCGCGCCGAGCCCCAGGGCCTCCTCGGTCACACGCCGCTCTGCGAGGTCCCGCTCGCGCGCGGCAGCTACCTGCTCTCGATCCGCGCGCCCGGGTACTGCGAGGCGTCGTACCCCGTGAAGATCGGCCGCGGCGAGCACTGGGACGGCGTGCGTCCGGGCGGCGCGGAGCCGTTCGTCGTGCCCCTCCTGCCCTCGGAGGCGCTCGGCGAAGAGGACGTCTACGTGCCGGCGGGCTTCTTCTCGGCCGGCGGAGACCCGCAGGCCGGCGACGGCTTGCCGGCGTGCCGGATCTGGGTCGACGGCTTCGTGGTGCGGCGGCACCCGGTGACGCAGGCCGAGTACCTCGCCTTCCTGAACGATCTGCTCGCGGGCGGGCGCGAGGCGGAGGCCGCGGCGGCGTGCCCGCGCGCGGCCCGCGCGATCGCCGGCAACGTGGACATCCCGCTGTTCGCGCGCGACGGGGACGGGCGCTTCGTGCTCGGCCCGCAGGCGCGCGCGGAGCAGGCGCGGCACCCGGTCGCCTCGGTGGACTGGCGCAGCGCCGTCGCCTACGCGTCCTGGCTGGAGGCGCGCACCGGCGCGCCGTGGCGCCTCGTCGGCGAGCTCGAGCGCGAGAAGGCCGCGCGCGGCGTCGACGGGCGCTTCTTCCCCTGGGGGGACGAGCCCGAGCCGACGTGGGCTTGCATGGTGGGCGGCCGCCCCGGCCCCGCGAGCCCGGCGCCGGTGGACGACCATCCGACGGACGAGGGCCCCCACGGCGCCCGGGGCCTCGCGGGCAACATCCGCGACTGGTGCGCCGAGCTGTGGATGCCCGACGGCCCCACGGTGGTCGACCGCATCGCGCGCCTCCAGCCAGCGGACGCGGCGGCTCCGGGGCTCCGCTCGATCCGCGGGGGCGCGTGGAGCTCCGGGCCCCCCGCGGTGTGCCGCGCGGCAGGTCGCTTCGCCGCGCGCCCGGAAGATCGCTTCAGCGCCGTGGGCTTCCGTCTCGCCCGGCCAGTCGTCGCTGGCGGGTAGCCGGCGGTCGCCGGCGCGCAGGGGGATGCGGTCGGACGCGGCGACCGGCCGTGGTTGGCTGCTGAGCCCGCATCGCAGCGCTGGCGCCGGGGAACGGCCTGGTATCAGACGGCGACAGACGGCGACAGACGGCGACAGACGGCGGATGTCGCGTTTGCACTCGAGCGCTAAGGTCGTGGGGACAGCCTGTGTCCACGAGGTCCATGCAGAACACGGATTCGCGTCAAGAAACGGCGGAGCTCTCCGAAGCGGCCTCGCCCGCGGCGGCAGAGCCCGCTGCGGCGCCCCTGCAGCGCGGCGAGGCGGGGGCTGCGCGGCTCGATCAGGAGCGCCTCGCGCTGCACGACTCCCCCGCGGACCGCGCGCTGGTCGACGCCTTCTTCCAGGCCACGACCGCGGGGCTGGCGGTGATCGACCGCGATCTCCGCGTGGTGCGGCTCAACCAGGCGCTGGCGGACATCAACGGGATCCCCCTCGAGGCGCACCTCGGCAGGACGATCCCCGAGCTGCTCCCGGAGATGAGCGACGTGATCGTCGCCAATCTCCGGCGCGTCCTTGAGACGGGCGAGGCGTTCACCGCCGAGGTGACGGGGACGACGCGGGCGTCGGAGCGACCGCGCTCCTGGCTGGTCAATTACGCTCCTGTACGGGCGAATGGCGGGCCCGTCATGGGTGTGGGGACGATCGTCCTCGACATCACCGAGCGCAAGCAGACGGAGGACAGGCTCCAGGAAGAAGGGGAGACGCTCGAGCTGCTCAATCGCGCCGGCAAGCAGCTCGCCGCCGAGCTGGATCTGGAGAAGCTCGTGCAGGCGGTGACCGACGCGGCCACCCGCCTGAGCGGCGCCCAGTTCGGCGCGTTCTTTTACAATGTCACGAACGCCGAGGGGAAGAGCTACATGCTCTACACCATCTCTGGCGTGCCCCGAGAGCACTTCTCCGGGTTCCCGATGCCGCGCAACACGGCCGTGTTCGCGCCGACCTTCAACGGAGAGGGCGTGGTGCGGCTCGACGATGTCACGAAGGACCCGCGCTACGGGAACAACGCCCCTTACCACGGGATGCCGAAGGGCCACTTGCCTGTCGTCAGCTACCTTGCCGTGCCGGTGGTCTCCCGTTCGGGGCATGTCATCGGCGGGCTGTTCTTCGGGCACTCCGAGCGGGGTGTCTTCACCGAGCGGGCGGAGAAGCTGGTGGTCGGCCTCGCGGCTCAGGCCGCCATCGCGATGGATAACGCGCATCTGTTCCGGAAGGCGCAGCAGCTCATCCAGGCGCTCGAGCGGAGCAACAACGAGCTCGACCGCTTCGCCTACGTGGCGAGCCACGACCTGAAGGCGCCGCTCCGCGCCATCGCGAACCTCTCGCAGTGGATCGAGGACGATCTCGTGGACAAGGCGACGCCGGAGACGCGCCAGTACATGGAGCTCCTCCGCTCGCGCGTGGTCCGGCTGGAGGCGCTCATCGACGGGATCCTGCGCTACTCGCGCGCTGGACGCCTCCGCGACAAGCCCGAGATCGTGGACGTCCAGAAGCTCCTCGAGGACGTCGTCGCCCTGCTCACCGTCCCTGCGGGCGCGTCGATCGAGGTCGCGACGGGCATGCCGACGCTCCTCGCCGAGCGGATCCCGCTGGAGCAGGTGTTCCTGAACCTGATCGGCAATGCGCTGAAGTATGCCGAACGCCCCGACGCGCGCGTCGATGTGCGGGGGCGGGCGCTGGGCGATCTCTGGGAGTTCTCGGTGAAGGACAACGGACCCGGGATCGACCCGCGATACCACGGGAAGGTATGGGAGATCTTCCAGACCCTGCACGCGCGCGACAACATCGAGGGGACGGGCATCGGGCTCGCGATCGTCCAGAAGATCGTGCTCAGCAAGGGGGGGCGTGTGTGGGTCGAGTCCGAGCAGGGCGCCGGCGCCACGTTCTTCTTCACCTGGCCTCGGATGGAGACGGACGGCGGGCTCGGCATGCGCTGAGGAGCGCCGGCTGTGGCGCGGCGCGCGCGGCGCGAGGCGAGCGTGGCAATCCGCCACGCTCCGCGCCGCCTGACGGAGCCGGAGCGTCGCGGCCGCTCGCCGCGGGGCGGTGGCGCGCGATCTGCTTTCTCGCTGTCGGGTGGGCATGGGCCCTTGCCCCATGCCGGGAGCGCGACGGTGAAACATCGATCCATGGCGATCCTCCTGAACTGCTCCTCCCGGTCGAACCGCGCGGCGGCGCAGCGCGCGCGGCTCGGGGAGCTCCTGAAAGAGAGCGGCCTCACGGCGGAGGTGCTGTGCGCCGAGAAGGGGCAGCAGCTCGGGGAGCTCGCCCGCCGTGTGGCGCGGGGGCCTTGCGACCTCGTCGTGGCCGGCGGCGGCGACGGGACGGTGAACACCGTCGCTGCCGCGATCGCCGGCACGGACAAGACGATGGGTGTCCTTCCGCTCGGCACGGTGAACCATTTCGCCAAGCACCTCGGCGTTCCGCTGTCCCTCGAGGGGGCCGTGCGCACGCTCGTCGAGGGGCGGCGCGTCCGGGTCGATGTCGGCGAGGTCAACGGCCGGGTCTTCGTGAACAACTCGACGCTGGGCATCTACCCGGGCATCGTGCGCGCCCGCGAGGCGCTCCGGAAGCGGCGTGGGCTCAACAAGTGGATGGCCCTGGCGCTGTCGACCATCTCCGGGATCCGGCGGCACGAGAGCGTCCGTCTCCGGCTCGTCCTGGATGGGCAGGAGGTCGAGCTGGAGACGCCGTTCGTGTTCGTCGCGAACAACGATTTCAAGCTTGGCGACGTGGACATCGGCCGCCAGCGCCCGCCGTGCTCGGGTGAGCTCGGTGTGTGCGTGGCGCACGCGGAGAGCCGCCTCTCCACGATCAAGCTCATCGCCAGCGCGGCCGTCGGGCGCATTCATCAATCGAACGATTTCAGTATCCTACGAACGACGGAGCTCCGGGTGGAGGCGCCCCACCGGCGCCTCCATGTGGCCGCGGACGGCGAGGTCCTCAGGATGACGCCGCCGCTCTGCTATCGCGTGCGGCCTGCAGCGCTGCGCGTCATCGTGCCGCTGTCGTCCGAGCTCCGCGCGGGCTCGCGGCGGCAGGAGGACCCGCCTCGCCCGGTCGCGGCGCTGGGGGGATGAGGCGCCGTGCGCACGCTCGTGCACCTGTCGGATCTGCACTTCGGCCGCGTCGACAAGGCCATCCTCCGCCCGCTGATCGACAGGATAGGGGGGCTCGAGCCGCACGTGGTCGTGATCTCCGGCGATCTGACCCAGCGGGCGCGCGACACCGAGTTCGCCGAGGCGCGCGCCTTCCTCGACGCGCTGCCCTCGCCGCAGATCGTGGTGCCTGGCAACCACGATGTCCCGCTCTACAACCTGTTCGACCGGTTCTTCCGCCCGCTCGACAGGTACCGGAGCCACATCACGGACGACCTCTCGCCGTTCCACCTCGACGCGGAGATCGCCATCCTGGGCATCAACACCGCGCGCTCGCTGACCATCAAGGAGGGGCGCATCAACGCGCGGCAGGTCGAGGGGATCAAGGCGAGGATGTGCGAGCTCGGGCCCGAGATCACGAAGATCGTGGTCACGCACCACCCGTTCGATCTGCCGGAGAACTCGCCGCATGCGATCGTCGGGCGCGCGAGGCAGGCGATGGCGGCGCTCGCGGGCTGCGGCGTCGACGTCATCTTGTCGGGGCACCTGCACCTCAGCCACACGGGGCACTCCGCGGAGCGCTTCGAGGTCGGCGGCCACTCCTCGCTGATCGTCCAGGCCGGGACCGCGACCTCCACGCGTGGCCGGGGCGAGCAGAACGCCTTCAATGTGATCCGCGTCGATGGGAAGAAGATCCATATCGAGCGGTATTTCTGGCAGCCGGGAGGCGGCCTCTTCGGGGTCGCGAGCACCGAGCATTTCGAGGAGACGTCGCGCGGCTGGGTGCGGGCGGCGTAGGCAAAAGAGAGTCTTCTCCTTGCGCCTTTGCGACCTTGCGCCTTTGCGCGCGGCGGCCACGCCGCTCGCTTGAATCTCGCGCGCTGCGCGCCGCGGTGGGCGTAGCATGGGGTCACGTTGGCCCCGCCCCGCACAAAGAGCTCGTCCCGTGAACGCTCTGGCGTGCCGCCCGTAGCGCTGCCGCGCCCAGGGAATGCCAGGATCGCGCTGATCGCCCTCGTCGTCGCGGGAGCCGTCGGCCTGACGTCCTGGTGGACCGCGCGGCCTGCGGGCGGCCCCGAGGGCTCGCCGCCCAGCCCGACCGCGCACAGCGGCGCCGTCGAACCCGGAGCGCGCCCGGGCGCGGCCGTCGAGGGCATCGCCGCGCGCTACCGCATCACGCCGGCGAGCCCTGCATGGAAGAGGATTCACCTCGAGCGGGGGCCGTCCGCGCAGGACGGGAGCGTGGATATCGCGTTCCTTCACGAGCCTACGTCCGCCTCGCTCTCGGTGAAGGTGCTTCCCGTCGCCAACGAGGCGCTCACCGCGGATGACGTCGCGAACACCTTCGTGCAGAGGATGCGGGATGGGATGCCCGGTCTGGACGAGACTCGCCGCGAGCCGTTCCCTGGCCGCGCCGCCGGCGGGGTGGTCGTCCACGCGCGCGATCAGAAGGACGCGCACCGCGTCGAGCTGATGACGGGCGTCTTCGTCCAGGACCAGATCGGCTATCACCTGGCCGGCATCGTCCCCGCGGAGGCGATGGCCAAGGTGCGCCCGGACATCGAGGCCATGCTTCGCTCCTTCGAGCCGCCGCCGCCCGAGCCTCCCCAGCGCGCGCTCCCCGAGCGCCCCCTCGCGCTCCCGGCTCCGCCCGAGCCGCCCGCGCAGCGCGATGGCCACGATCTCCGCAAGAGCGAGCCCGCGCGGCTCTTCATGGAAGCGCGGAGGGCTGCCGCGCACGGCGATCACCAGGCCGCGGCGCAGATCCAGCACTGGGCCGTGGCTGGCGGGGTGGACGGGAGATACGACCTGGCGTGTTATTACGCCCGCACCGGGCAGATCGACGCCTCCTTCCACTGGCTGGAGCGCGCTGCGGTCGAGGAGGGCGTCGACCCGGACTGGGCAGCCCGGGACTCCGACCTGGAGGCGCTGCGCAGCGATGCGCGATGGGCGACGGTCTATCCCTACCTGGCGCGGGCCGGGCGCTACTGGGGGCAGTCCGGGATCAAGAAGACGCTCCTGGTGCTCCCGAAGGGCTATCGCACCGGCAAGCCGATCCCGGTCGTGATGGGCATGCACGGCCTGGGGTCGCAGCCGGAGGATTTCATGGACGAGAGCGTCCAGCGCGCCGCCGACGCGCTCTCGGTCGCCTTCGTCTCGGTGAGCGGCACCCTGCCGCGCGGACCACGCAAGTTCGTATGGTCCGAGTCGCCCGCGCGCGACCGCGCGCGGCTCGACGAGGCGCTCGCCGAGGTGCGCGACCGGGTGACCGTTGCCCCCGGCCAGGTGATCCTGATCGGCTTCTCGCAGGGCGGCCAGATGGCCGCCGAGATAGCGGCCCGGGATCCGCGCAACTACGCCGGTGCCGTCGTCATGTCTCCCGGGTCCGTCACCGAGCTCTCGCTCGGCGGCGTGCCGCGCTCGCCCGAGCTCGCCCAGCGCCGCTGTGTCGTGGTGGTCGGCGCCGGCGAGTCGCCGGGCAACGTCCGGCTCGCCGAGCGCGACGCCACGCGGCTGCGCGCGCTCGGCGCCGAGGTCTTCCACAAGCCCTACGCGGAGCAGCAACAGCACTCCTTCTCGCCGGACTTTCACACCGCGCTCCCGATCTGGATTCGCTACATCCTCGGCACGGGCCCGAGGCCCCGGTAGCCCGCGACCCGCCAGGCGCGTCCCGCTCGCGGTCGCGCACGAGAACGACGCGCGCTGCGATCCGACAGGCACGTTATGCGTGGTGCCGACTCAATCCGTGCGCTCGCGATGCGAAATGGGCGATCTCTGGAGAATGCGCGTCGTCTCGTTCTTCGCGAGATGGGTGGAAATGAGCTTTTCAAGCTGATCGGGACCGCCGTTTGGGCTGGGTGCGGGGTGCAGCGCGAGCGCGGGAGCGCTGCACGATCGATTGACAGCGCCTGGACCGCCAGCAAGATTCCTCTCGGACGGATGAACATCGGGAGCGGTCGAGAACGCGTGATGGCGTCGCGCGCGCCGGCCGAGCGTCTGGTGGTCTGGGGGAGGTCAAATCATGAGAACGCTCACGGTGGCCCGGCTGGTCATCTCCGCGCTCTTGCCGGCGGCCTGCGCGCAACCGACCGAGAACGGCTCGCGCGAGGAGAGCGGGGAGGAGCGGTCGGCGATCGTCGGCGCCGACGCCCGGGCGGACAACACGCACACGGCGGTGGTGTCCCTCGACGGAGGCTGCAGCGGCACCATCGTTCGCCGGAGCGCCGATGGCGACAAGGTCTACGTGCTCACCGCCGCGCACTGCTGCTTGCCGTCCCCTCCCAAGAAGGTTCTGGTCGGCCCCGACTTCTTGGAACCGTCGACGATGCTTGATGTCGATGTTGATTCGGCCAGGCTTCACCCATGTTACAACGTGTTCAACAACGACTATGATGTCTGTGTCGTGACTGCCAGAGGCGCGGGCGATCTCAATGTCACGCCGATCCCGGTTGCGTCGGCGCCGGACGATGTCACGGTCGGAAGCGCCGTGACCGTCGTGGGGTACGGCGGCACCCCGGCGCAGAACTCCATTCGCCGGAGGGTCGAAGCGCGCGTCAGCGAGGTCGAGCCGCTCACGATCGTGGTCGATCAAGCGAACGCACAAGGCGGCGTGTGCTACGGCGACAGCGGCGGTCCAGCGCTGATCCTGCAGAATGGCGTCGAGGTCGTCGCGGGCGTGAGCTCATTCGTCGCCAGATCCGATTTTTGCGACGCCTCGGGTGCGCTCGCGCGCGTGGCCTTTGCTGGCGTCCTCAACGAGTTCCTGGAGAAGGTGCTCGCTGGCGAGAAATCCACGCTCGAGAGCCGCCTGATCATGCGCGGCGGCGTTACCCCCGGCCAGGTCCGCGATACGTACATCGCGAGCGACCAGCCCGATCAGCGCTTCGGCGAGCGGGTCGATCTCCTCGTGGGCACGCCGCGTGGTACCGACGCGACTCGCCGCGCCCTGCTCCGCTTCGAGATCTCCTCGGTCTTTCCCCGGCGGGCGATGCTCCTCACGGCTCGCGTCGGGCTTCGGGTCGCGAGCACGAGCGGGCCGGGAGCGATCTCCGTGCACCGCGTGGTGAGGGACTGGGACGAGGGCGAGTCCTGGACTTCCTTCGCAAAGGGTGGGTTTGATCCCACCCCGATCGCGGTCACCGGCAACGCGAAGACCATTGTAAAGGATGGTAACGTCCTCTCGTTCGACGTGACTGGGCTCGTCCTGGATTGGCTTCGCGGCAAGACGGAGAATTACGGCATCCTGCTCCGCTCGGACGACCGCGAGCAGATCCAGCTCTTCGCCAGCGATCTCCCATCGGGTCGGAGACGGCCGTGGATGGACCTCTGCTACCTGCCTGAGCCGCCTTAACGCCGCGTCGTCCGCGCTCGTCCAAGGCCCCACCGCCCACGGCAGGCGCCCGGAGAGGGAGTTCTCCGCGCGCGGGGTGGCGGATGGGCCGATGTCTGACTGGTGGATCAGTCAAGTGAGCGGTAGGCGCCCGGAGAGGGGGGTCTCCGCGCGGGGTGGGGGATGGGCCGATGTTTGAGCCTGAGCCATCTCTCCTCCGGCGAAGCCGGAGGAGAGATGGCTCAGGCGAGTTCGGCGGGGCCCCCACCCCGCGCGGAGACCCCCCTCTCCGGGCGCCGGGCGACCCGGCAAGACCTCACGCCCACCGGCACAACGCTCGCCTTACCGTAGCAGCCCGGATCCTGTCACCCCATCACGCCAGCCTTCCGAGCTCCCGGAACCGCCCGCGCAGGTCGTTGTAGAGCCCCCGGTACACCGCGTGGATCTCCCGGTACCGCGCCGAGCGCGCCGCGTCCGGCGTGACCCGGGACACGACATGGACGAACGCGTCCGCGGCCTCCTCGACCGACGAGAACAGCCCCGCGCCCGCCGCGCCGAGCAGCGCCGCGCCGTAGGCCGGGCCCTCGGTCGACGTCGTGATCGCCACCGGCGCCTCGAAGACATCGGCCATCAGCTGGCGCCAGAACGGGCTCCGCGCCCCGCCGCCGGTCAGGCGGATCTCGTCGATCGAGACCGCCGACGCGCCGTTCGTCTGGCCCACGCCGCGCATCAGATCCAGCGAGTCCGCGAGCCCGAACGTGATGCCCTCCAGCACCGCGCGCGAGAGATCGGCCTTCGTCGTGCGGGCGCTCAGCCCCACGAACGCGCCGCGCGCCGCCGCGTCGTTGTGCGGCGTGCGCTCGCCCATCAGGTACGGCAGGAAGACGACGCCGCCCGCGCCCGGGCGCGCCGTCGACGCCGTGTCCGAGATGATCTCGTACGGATCGACCTTGCGGAGCTCGGCCGCCATGCGCTCCCCGTCGCCGAGGACGTCGCGGTACCAGCGCAGCGCACCGCCGGCGGCGAGCATCACCCCCATCAGGTAGAAGCGGCCCGGGACCGCGTGACAGAAGCTGTGGAGCCGCATCTCGGGCTCCACGATCCACGAGTCGGTGTGCGCCAGGATCACGCCGCTCGTGCCGACCGACGCCATCGCCCGGCCGGGGCGCACGATGCCGAGCCCCACCGCGCCCGCCGCGTTGTCCGCGGCGCCCCGCACGACGGGGATGCCCGCCGGCAGCCCCGTCGCGGCGGCGACCTCGGCCGTCAGCTGGCCGAGCGGCGCGTTCGAGGGCGCCGACCGCGGGAACACCGCGCGCGGGACGCCGACCGCCGAGAGGAGCTCGGCGCTGAAGGAGCGATCCCCGGGCGAGAACGCCAGCGTGCCGCTCGCGTCGCTGTCGTCCGTCCCGAGCTCGCCCGTCAGCTTCAAGCCCACGAAATCCTTCGGCATGAGCACCGCGCGGACGCGGGCGAACGCCTCGGGCTCGTTCGCCCGCAGCCAGAGCAGCTTCGGCAGCGTGAACCCCTCGAGCGCGCGGTTGCCGACCAGGCGCGCCAGCCCCGCGTCGCCGACCTTCGGGTTCGCGCGGATGGCCTCACACTCGGCCGTGGTGCGCGTGTCGCACCACAGGATCGCAGGCCGGATGACCGCCTGCGCCTCGTCCAGCAAGACCGCCGAGTGCATCTGCCCCGTCAGCCCGATCGCGCGCACGTCGTCGCGGCGCGGGCCGAGGGAGCGGGCGAGCTCGCCGAGGGCGCTCAGCGCCGCCGCGGCGAAGTCCTCGGGATCCTGCTCGGCCCACCCGGCGTGCGGCGTGGAGAGCGGGTATTCGCGGTGCGCCGACGCGACCGCCGCGCCGCGCTCCGTTTCGACTGCGATGGCCTTGAGGCCGCTGGTCCCGACGTCGATTCCGATCACGATGGCCATGGAAAGCGTCCTTTTTGCAGTTTCGTCTACTTCGGTGATCTTCGTAACGACTCTTAACTAATCGAGAAAATCGTAAGCTTTGTGAGCGCGAAGGCCGCGCGGCTAGAACACGACCTGGAGCTTCATGGGCGCGGTGCCCTTCTTCATCATCTCGAGGCCGCGCGGGAGCTCCTCGACCGGCATCGCCTCGGAGAGGAGCTTCCTCACGTCGATCGCGCCGCGCTCCATCAGCTTGAATGCCCGGTCGTACGTCCGCCTGATCGCGAAGCTGCCGATGATCTCGAGATCGCGCCGGTAGATCTCGAACGGCGAGATCTCGACCTTGTCCTGCGGCCCACACACGCCGAACACGAGGTACCGGCCGCCGTTCTTGACGTACTGGACCGAGTCGCCGAGCACCCGGGCGATGCCCGTCGCGTCGATCACGACGTCGAAGCCGTAGGGCGCGATCTTCTTGAGCTTCGCCTGGAGCGCGTTGTCGGCGAGCACCACCTCGGTGGCGCCGTGCTGGCGGGCGAGGTCGAGCTTCGACTCGACGACGTCGACCACGGTGACCGCGGCGGCGCCGTTCGCGAGGCTCGCCTGGAGGTGGAGCTGGCCGATCGGGCCGGCGCCGAGGACAAGGACCTCCGAGCCGATCTCGATGCGCGCGCGATCCTGCCCGAAGACGACGCACGCGAGCGGCTCGCAGAAGGCGGCCTCGCTGAACGAGACGCGCTCGAAGCGATAACAGTTCTTCGCGGGGACCCGGACGAGCTCGGCGAAGCCGCCGTCGCGCGTCACGCCCACCGCGTTCCACTTCAGGCAGTGGTTCTGCCGGTTGATCATGCAGAAGTGGCACTCTTCGCAGGTCACCGTCGGGTCGACCATCACCCGATCGCCGGGCCGCAGGCCCTCGACCTCGTCGCCCACCGCCGCCACCTCGCCGGCGAGCTCGTGCCCGGGGATCAGCGGGAAGGTCGGGAAGAAATCGCCCTCCCAGATGTGCACGTCGGTGCCGCAGATGCCGCACGCCTTCGCGCGGACGAGGACGTCGCGCGGGCCGATCTGCGGCGGGGCGACGTCATGGCGAACGGCGATCTTCTTCACGGCTTCGAGCACGGCAGCCTTCATGCGAGACCCTCCTTGGGAAGGTCGCATAGGCGGGCCAGCGCCGCGCGTCGAGGGTCGAGGGCCGCCGGCTGCGCCCGCACCGCCTCGCGCAGCGCCGGGGACCGCCCAACGCGGCGTCGCACGACGTCGCGCAGGGCGGCCTGACGCGGGATGTCAGGACTTCGTGGCCGGCTTGGACGGGGAGATCGTGCGCCAGAGGAACGCGTAGACGTCCATCAGATCGCGCGGGGCGAGGCCGCGCTCGCGCAGGCGCCGCTCGAGCTCGCGCGCCAGCGATTGCATCCGGGCATACCCCTCGGCGCTCGGCGCGCGATCGTAGGCGAGATTGAAGCCGAGCACGGCGGCCTGCTTCTCGTAGAAGGAGGGCTTCACGAAGACGTGCTCGCCCGGGTAGACGAGCGCGCCGAGGATCGTCACGAGCGGCCACGTGACGACCTTGGCCGCGGCGAGCACGCCGGCCAGCCGGTCGAAGCGCGCGGCGTAGTCGCCCGCGCCATAGAGGAGATCCACGACCGCCTCGGCGTAGGCGCGGTGGTGCTCGGCCGGCATCTTGTTGAAGGGGATGAGATCGCCGAGGGGGTGCAGGAGGCCGGTCGCGGCCTTGTGGACCTTGGTGATCCGCTCCATGAAATCGTTCAGGTTGCCCGCCGCGAGCAGCGCCTCGAGCTCGCCCTTGGCGAGGAGCGCGCGCGCGGTCTCGATGGCGCCCTGCTTGAAGGCCTTGCTCTTCTTCTTCGCCCCGCTCGCCGGACCCTCGGCCCCCTCGCCCCCGGCGGCGCCTCGTTCCTCGGCGATGAACTGCGGACCCCCGAACCCACCCTCGAACTGCGACTCGAAGCTCGCGACCTGCTCGTCGAAGCTCGTGACCGGCGGCGCGACGACGCGGGCGCGCTGCTTCTTGGCGGCGGCCGACGGCCGGTCACGGAGACCGCGGATCCTGGCCTCGAGCGCGCTCGCCTCGTCGTCGCCGAGCTGCACCGGCTCGAGCTTCGACCAGAAAGCCTTGGCGATGGAGTGATTGAGGCCATCCTCGAAATCGTAGAAGCGCTTTTCGTCGCGCTCCTCGACGAGGTATCCGAGTCCCCATTGGGGACACCCCGGGTGCTTGACGATGATCGGGGCTGAGGGTTCCGTTGAACGAGAGGTCGCCATAGGCGGCGCAGCCTACTCGATCTTGGGACGACCGCACCCGCCCCGGAGCCCCTTCTGGACCCGTGTTCAGGTGCGCCGCGCCGGCCCATGCGGGCAGGCCGGCGCTTCGGGTCTCAGTTGACGTCGCGCGTCGCCGAGGCGAGCGCGAGCTGCTGGAGCGCGAGCGCCTCGGTCACGCGGCGCACCCGCGCGACGACGTCGAGGGTCTCCAGCACCGTCTGCCGCTCCCGCGCGTCGAGGATGAGGTGGTGGGCGCATAGATCCGCGACGAGCGACGTGGCCGCGTCGCGCGGCAGCCGGAACTCGAAATTGCTGTCCCGATCCCGGACGAGCGCCGCGAACGAGGCCGCGGTGGAGATGAGCGCGGCGTGATCCTGGGCCGAGACCTCCCCGGGCTCGTCCTCGAGGACCGTCGCCGCGGCCGTGCGGTACGGCGGCACGAACGGGCGCTCCGCCAGGCGGACCCGGGCGCGGCCCCGCAGCATGATGTTGTAGCGGCCCCCGGGCAGCTCGGCGTGATCGATGATCTCGCCGGCGCCGGCCACCTGCGCGATGGCCGGGTGGCCGTGCGCGTCGATCGCGCGGGGGTCCGTGATGAGGACGACGGAGAGGATGCGGTGCGTCCCGAGGGCGTCGCGCACGAGCGCCCGGTAGCGCGGCTCGAAGATGTGGAGCGGCAGCAGGGCGCCGGGGAAGAGCACCGTCTGCGGCAGCGGGAACAGCGGCAGCTCGGGCAATGCCCCACTGAGGTCGCCCGGGCGCGGAGGCGTCGTATCCACGGGCCGCAGGGTAGCACGCGGGGGGTGGGGTGTGGCGGCGCCACGTACATGCACATCGGGCTCGGCGGTCCGCCGTCGCCGGCCCGCGTTCTGGCGCGCGTTCCGCGGAGGCGAGCGCGGCGCGCCGTCAGCCGAACATCTCGATGGCCGAGCCGGTGACGGCGTCGGGGGCGTCGAGCGCGGCGTACACGAGGAGCCGCGCCACCTCGTCGGCGCTCATCTGCGGGGGGAACCCGCTCCCGACGAGCATGTCGGTGTCGACCGAGCCGGGGAGCACGGCGACGGACTGGAGCCCTGTCCCGCGCAGCTCCTCGGCCAGGCTCTTCGAGAGGCCGATGAGGCCCCACTTGGACGCGGCGTACGAGGCGTTGCCGGGGCACGCGAGGGTCGAGGAGATGCTGCCGACGTGGACGAGGCGGCCGCGCCCCTGCTTCAGCATGGCCGGGAGGAACGCGCGCGAGATGAGGAAGGGGCCGCGGAGGTTGACCGCGATCACCTCGTCCCAGGCGGCGGGCGCGGTCTCGTGGACCTTCGCGCCGCGGCTCACGATGCCGGCGTTGTTCACGACGACGCGGGGCGCGCCGAGCCACGCCACCACCTCGGCGGAGGCGCGCGCCACCTGCTCCTCGGAGGCGACGTCGCAGGGGACCGGGAGCGCGGCGACGTCGAGGCGGCGGACCTCGTCGGTGACCTCGTCGAGGCGCGGGCTCGGCGGGCCGAGCAGCGCGATGGAGAGGCCGCGGCGCGCGAGCGCGAGCGCCGTCGCCCGGCCGATGCCGCGGCTCGGCCCGGTGACGACCGCGACGTCGGTCACGCCCTCCCCCCGGAGAGCGCGGCGAGGGCGAGATCGCGCTCGGGGCCTGGCTCGGCGAGCTCACCGGCGACGGCGAGGGTCTCGATGAGGGCGCCCGCCTTGCGCTCGCCGCGGGCGATGAGGCACGTGTGCGTCAGCGTGAGCTTGCACAGCGCGCCGCGCGCGCCGAGCTCGCGGACCAGGAGCTCGACGAGCTGCCCGCCGATGCGCTCCTGCAGGGTCAGCCGCCGCGCGAGCGCGTCGAGGACGTGCGCGAGCGTGCCGATGCCGGCGACCCGCGCGCCCGGCAGGTAGACGATGGTGCCGGTGCCGTGCCCCGGCAGCAGGTGGTGCGGGCACATCGTGGTCACGGCGAGATCGCGAGCGACGACGAGGCCGCGCTCGAAGGGGCCTGTCTCCATGGCGCCCTCGCGGAGCACCGCGGCCGCGTCGATGGCCTCGCCTTCGATGAGGTCGTCGGCCCACGCGTCGGCGACCCGCTCGCCCGTGCCCGCGAGGTCCCCCTCGACGTCGCGCCCGAGGGCGCGGAGGAACTCCTCGATCGCCCACGCCGCTCTCTTCCGATCGATCACCAGGGGCCTCGTCAGTTGAGCAGCTGCCGGCGCCTCTCGGCGGTGATCGGCTTGCGCCCGGCGTAGCCGGCCTCGAGCCCGTGGTAGTGCTCCACGGCCGGCTCGCCGTAGCGCCAGCAGAGCCAGACGAGGGCGCCGTCGAGGCGCCCGTAGAAGTCGCAGAGGCCGATCCGCTGGTCCTTCACGACGACCCCGAGCTCCTCGATCTCCTGCCACCCGGACTCGTACGCGGCGATCTTCTCCGAGAGCTCGCGCTCGCGGGCCCGCGCCTGCTCGCTGCCGTTGCGCGCCATCTCGATGAGCTGATCCGGCGTCGCGGCCGGGTTCTGCACGGCCTGCACGAGCTCCTGCCAGCAGCGCTCGACGTCGCTCGCCAGGGCGAGCTGCCGGCCGATCATCGACGAGAGCCGCGGGACGAGCGCGTTCGCTTCTTCGATCGTCCAGATGCGGGAAGTGCTCACGGGACCTCACCTGAAGGGCGGCGCGACGACCCGGTCATGCAGGGCCGGTAAGCGGAGGAGAGTGCGGTGTCAAGGGCTTCTACGGAAGGAGCCGCCGCGCCCGCCGCATGCAGCGCGCGCTCCGCATGCAGCGCGCGAGCAGCGCGCGCGGCGAGGGCGCGCTCGGTGGGGCGTGGGGTCTGCGTGCGGGCGTGCGGCCGGCGCCGGCGCGTCCTCGCGAACGACAGCCAGCGTGGCCGCGATCACCTGCGTCGCGCCCTTCCTCTCCACTCGGCAATGTGTTGCGCGCGGCGTTCTGCAAGCGATAAGCTCGCGCGGCGATCCTGTCGGATCGCGAGGCCGCCGCATGCGACTCCGGACGATGTCGGGCATCAAGCTGTCGAATTGGCTCCTTGGCGGCTGGAGCGGGCTCGTCCTCCTCTACCTGTATCTGCCGATCCTGCTCCTCGTCGCCTACTCGTTCAACGACTCGCGGATGAGCGTGGTGTGGGAGGGGTTCACCTTCAAATGGTATCGGCAGCTCTTCGATGAGCTCGTCGCCCACCTGGGCGACGAGCGGCGGTCGCCGCTCATCGAGTCGCTGAGCAACAGCGTGATCATCGCCGCGATCACGACGGCGTTCTCGGTCGCCCTCGGCACGGCGGGCGCCTTCCTGCTCTACAGGTACAGGTTCCCCGCGCTCCGGTCGATCACGACGCTGATCTTCATTCCCATGATCATCCCGGAGATCATCATGGGGATCAGCCTGCTCATCTTCTTCAAGACGGTGGAGCTCGATCTCGGCTTCACGACGGTCATCATCTCGCACGTCACCTTCTGTTTCCCGTTCGTGCTGATCGCCGTCCAGGCGCGGCTCGCGGGGCTCGATCCGTCGCTCGAGGAGGCCGCCCTGGACCTCGGGGCGACGCCGCTCAAGGCGTTCTTCCTGATCATGGTGCCTTACCTTCTGCCCGCGATCATCTCCGGTGCGCTGATGTCGTTCACGCTGTCGATGGACGAGCTCATCGTCACCTACTTCACCCGTGGGCCCAAGTCCGAGACCTTGCCGATCAAGGTGTTCGGCATGGCGAAGGTCGGTCTGAACCCGATGCTGAACACGATCTCGACGGTGTTCATCGCAGCGACCGCGATGCTCGTCGTGATCGCCGAGTCGCTGAAGGGCACCGCGAGGCGGCTCCCCGACGAGAGCTGAAGGGGAGCGGCGCGCGGCGCGAACGCGGGGGCCTGCGCCGGCGCAGGCGAGACAAGGAAAAGGCCAATGAAACGCATCTCAGCGCTCTTGATACTGATGTTCGTCCCGCTCCTCTGCCTCCTCGGCTGCGGGAAGAAGGAGAGCCCGGCGCCGCAGCAGGCGGCCGCCTCGGGCAGCGCCCCAGCGCCCGAGCCGAAGCCCGGCGACGAGCTCAACCTCTTCGGGTGGTCCGAGTACGTCCCGCAGGAGGTCCTGGACGGCTTCACGAAGGAGACGGGGATCAAGGTCAACTACGAGACCTTCGCCTCGAACGAGGAGATGCTGTCGAAGCTCCTCGCGGGGAGCACCCGGTACGACCTCATCCAGCCGTCGGAGTACGCGGTCGAGGCGCTCATCCGGCAGAAGAAGCTGCAGCTGCTCGAACCATCGCGCATCCCGAACCTGAAGAACATCGCGCCCGCGTTCAGGAACCAGCCGCACGACCCGGAGCTCAAGTACTCGGTCCCGTGGATGGGCACGGTCGTGGGCATCGTCGTCAACACCCAGAAGGTGAAGGAGCCCGTGAAGGGCTTCAAGGACGTGTTCCAGCCGAAGTACAAGGGGCGCATCGTGGCCCTGAACGACAACCGCGAGATGGTCTCCTGGGTCATGGTGACGATGGGGATGAACCCCAACGACGTCACGCCCGAGAGCCTCGCGAAGGTCAAGCCGACCCTGGCGGAGTGGATCAAGCTCGTGAAGGTGTTCGACTCCGACAGCCCGAAGACGGCGCTGCTCAACGGCGACGTCGACATCGGCGTCGTCTGGAGCGGGGAGGCGGCCCTGCTCTACCAGGAGGACAAGGACAAGTTCCAGTTCGTCCTGCCGCTGGAGGGGACACACAAGGCGATCGACAGCCTGGTGATCCCCGACAGCGCACAGAACAAGATCGGCGCGGAGATGTTCATGAACTACATCCTCCGTCCGGAGGTCAGCAAGATCATCTCGGACAAGTTCCCTTACACGAACCCCAACGCGGAGGCGCGCAAGCTGCTCACGCCGGAGCAGCTCGCGAACCCGGCGAGCTACCCGCCGCTCGCGGGGATGGAGACGTTCCACGACATCGGCAAGGTGGCCGCGGACGTGGACAAGCTGGTGACCGACCTCAAGGCGTCGCAGTGAGCGGCGGGGCGTCATGAACACGGCCACCGGGCAGGTCGTCGAGCTCCAGGGCGCCCGGCGGAGGCCGGGCGTCCGCGGGTGGCTGCTGCTCGCCCCGCTCCTGCTCTGGCTCTTCGCCTTCGTCGTGGCGCCCACCGCGATCATGCTCGTCTACAGCTTCTGCGAGCGGGACGAGCTCGGGCAGGTGGTCTTCGAGCTCTCGCTGTCGAGCTACGCCCGGGTCTTCGACCCGACCTACCTCAAGATCCTGCTGAGCTCGATCAAGTACGCCGCCATCACCACGGCGATCTGCCTCGTCGCGGGCTATCCGGTGGCGTACTTCATCGGGCGGGCGAGGGAGGGCGTCCGGAACCGGCTGCTCATGCTGGTGATGGTGCCGTTCTGGACGAGCTTCCTCATCCGGACCTATGCGTGGATGTCGATCCTCAAGTCGGAGGGGCTCCTCAACGGGCTCCTCCTCTACCTGCGGATCATCTCGAGCCCCCTCGACATCATGTACACGCCGACGGCGGTGGTCATCGGCCTCGTCTACTCGTATTTGCCGTTCATGATCCTGCCCATTTACGGGAGCGTCGAGAAGCTCGACAACGCCCTGATCGAGGCGGCGTTCGATCTCGGCGCGGGGCCTGTGTCCGCGTTCTCGCACGTCATCGTCCCGCTCACCCGCCCGGGCATCCTCGCGGGCGTCCTGCTCGTGTTCATCCCGGCGCTCGGGATGTTCGCGATCACGGATCTCATGGGGGGATCGCGCGTGCCGATGATCGGCAACGTCATCCAGAACCAGTTCGGTCAGGCGCGCGACTGGCCCTTCGGCGCCGCGCTCGGCATGGCGCTCCTGCTCCTGTTCTCGCTCTTCTTCCTGCTCGGCCTGCGCAAGGAGCCGGAGGCCTGATGCGGCGCCGTCGCGCGGGGTGGCGCAGCGCCGCTCGTCTCCGCCTCTTCCGCCTCTTCCGCCTCCCCCGCGCGCTTTGCCGGCCCTCCGAGGTGAATCGATGGATGTGATGGTCGAGCTCCGCGCGGTCACCAAGCGATTCGGCGCCTTCCACGCCGTGAGCGAGGTCGACCTCCAGATCAGGGCGGGCGAGTTCATCACCCTCCTCGGCCCCTCGGGGTGCGGCAAGACGACGCTGCTCCGGATGATCTCGGGCTTCGAGACGCCGTCGAGCGGCGCCGTCTTGCTGGAGGGCAAGGACGTCACCCACGAGCCGCCGTACCGCCGGGACGTGAACCAGGTGTTCCAGAGCTACGCGCTGTTCCCTCACATGACCGTGCAGGAGAACATCGGCTTCGGGCTGCGGATGAAGAAGGTGCCCCGGGCGGAGATCGACGAGCGGGTCCGGGCCGCGGTCGCGATGGTGTCGCTCGGGGGCATGGAGCAGCGCAAGCCGTCGCAGCTGTCCGGCGGGCAGCGGCAGCGGGTCGCGCTCGCGCGGGCCATCGTGTGCCGCCCCAAGGTCCTGCTGCTCGACGAGCCCCTCTCGGCGCTGGACGCGAAGCTCCGGCACGCCATGCAGGTGGAGCTCAAGGAGCTGCAAAAGAAGCTGGGGATCACCTTCGTGTTCGTGACCCACGACCAGGAAGAGGCGCTCACCATGAGCGACCGCATCGCCGTGATCAACAAGGGCCGGATCGAGCAGCTCGGCGACGCGTCGCAGATCTACCACCGCCCCAAGACGACGTTCGTCGCGAGCTTCATCGGCCAGGCCAACATCCTCCGCGCGACCGTCCTCTCGCGGAGCGGCGAGCGGGCGCGGGTCCAGCTCGACGGGGGGCTCGAGCTCCTCGTCAACGCCGAGCACCTGGCGGGCGGGGCCGGGAGCACCCTTGTCTCCATCCGGCCGGAGAAGATCGCGCTCCGCAGGGAGCCGCAGGGCGCGCCGGAGAACCGCTTCGAGGCGCGCGTCGAGGACGAGCTGTTCAAGGGCGCCACCGACCAGCTGCGCCTCCGGACCGACGCCGGCCTCGTGCTCACGGCGGTGGTCGCCAACGAGAGCTCCGGCCAGGCGGCGCTGCACGTCGGAGACCGGGTGTTCTGCCACCTCCACCCCGACGACATCGTGATCGTCCACGAGGGGTGATCCTCGCCGGTCGGCCGTCGCGCCCGTGTGGCGCCGGGGCGTCGTGAACCGGCGTTCTCAGCCGGACGCGGCCGCGTGGAAGTTGGCCTCGAACAAGGCGTACTCTGCGGGGCATGCTGCTTGCCAATCGGCCTCGCATGCCCCGACGGTCGCTTGCGGTCGCTCTTTCTTCATCGGTCCTTCTCTCGCTCTCCGGCGACGCCCTCGCCGCGGGGGCGTGGCTGCCCGGCGCCGGACAGGCGTCGGTCGAGCAGCGCGTCGCCGTCGCGGCCGGGCCGGAGCGCACGACGCTCTGGACGAGCCTGCGGTTCCAGGGCGCGAGCGGGCCCGTGGCCCTCGTCGTTCCGGTGCCGCCGCTCGCCGCGCTCGACACGAGCTCGGACGCGTGGTTCGAGGCGCTCGAGGCGGCGACGGCGCCCCGGGTGCTCCCGCCCCAGGGCGTCGACCCGTACTGCCCGGGGGAGGCGGGCGCGCCGAACCCCTTCGAGACGGTAGGGCGGCTCGCCCACGAGGCCACGCTCGAGCCGGTCGAGGTGACGGTGCTCGAGGACGCCGACGCGGTCGCGCGCTGGGCGGCGTCGGCCGGGCTCGCGCTGTCCTCCGAGGCGGCCGCGCAGCTCGGGGGTCTGCAAGGGATGCGGTTCGCGGCGGCCCGCTTCGACGCTCCCGGTGGCGCGGCGGTCACGAGGACGCTGCGCATCGCCATGGGCGGCGGCGAGCCGATCCTGCCGCTGTCGCTGGCCGGGGCGGGCGCAGGCGACGTGCAGGTGACGGCGTGGCTGCTCGGCGACGGCCGGGGCGCGCTCTCGGGCGCGGCGCCGGTGACGCTCCCGCCGGCCTCGCTGCGCTGGGACGCGAGCGCGCAGCGCAGCGATTATGCGGAGCTCCGCGCCGGGGCCCTCGGCCAGGCGGGGCTCCACGGGGCGCTCGTCGAGGGCGCGGGCCACGAGGCGCTGAGCCGCCGCATCTCCCTCGGCAGCGACAGCGTGGACAGCGTGATCGAGGCCTATTTCGCGCGCGCGAGCGCGTACGGCGACATCGGCGATGCGCCGGGCACGTGCGCCGCGGTCGCCGCGGCCGCGCTGGAGTCGAGCCTCAAGGTCGCCGCGAGCTGCCCGCGCGCCGCGCACGGCGTTGTCGACGGCGCGCTGGACTGCGCGGAGGCGCCCCGGAGGGACGAGACCGATCCCGACCTCCTGCGCTGCGGTCCGGCCGCCGACGATCTCGCGGTGGGGCTCTCCGGGCTCGCGCCCTCGTCCGTGTGGCTGACCCGCGTCTCGCTCCGGCTCGCGGCCGGGCAGCCCGGCGCGGACTGGCCGCTGACCTTCGGGGAGGGCTCCGCGATCTCGCCCGTCGTGAGGGCCGGGCGCGTCCTCGTGGACGAGTGCTCCGGCGAGGCCGGCGCTGGCGGCGCGGGCGGCTCGTCGGGCGTGGGCGGGCCCGACGGCCTGGGCGGCGGGCCGGGCAGCGGCGGATCGAGCCCGACCAGCGGCTCGTCGGGCGCCGGGAACCCGCCGCCGGACGATTACTACGACGAGCCGGCCGCCGACGTGGGCTGCGGCTGCTCCGGCACCGCCGATACGGTGGTCGTGGACGACGTCGATCCGCAGGACGTCGAAGACGACGAGTACTACGCGGAGGACGACGGCTGCAGCGGCGATACGAGCGAGCCGGCGCCCGAGGACGAGTACTACGCGGAGGACGACGGCTGCAGCGGGGACACGAGCGAGTCCGAGGACGAGTACTACGCGGAAGACGATGGCTGCAGCGGGGACACGAGTGAGTCCGAGGACGAGTACTACGCGGAGGACGATGGCTGCAGCGGGGACACCGACGACTCCGCCGAGTCGGAGGACTGCTCGATCGCGGGCGAGCGGCAGTCGAGCGCCAGGAAGAAGCGAGGGCCGAAGCTGTCGGTGATGGCGCTCGGGATGTTTGCGCTGATCGCGCCCCTCCGGCGCGCGAGCCGGCCGCGGAAGGGCGGCTCGCGCGGCGGGCGGTAGGCCGCGCGGCGGCGCTCCGGGAGGGGGGCGCACCGGCGGGGCGGTTCCCGTGGCATACTCCCGGACGAGGTCATGACGTGAACGCGCCCGCCCGCCGGCTCTCCTTCACCTACGCCGAGTACCTCGAGCAGGAGCGGGCGAGCCCGACCAAACACGAGTTCCTCGGCGGCGAGATCTTCGACATGGCCGGCGGCACGCCGGAGCACGCGCGGCTCGCGGCGCGGGTGACCGTGGCGCTCGGCGCGCAGCTCGGCCGGCGCCCCTGCGAGGTGTTCTCGTCCGACCTCCGCGTGCGCGTGCGCGCCACGGGCCTCGCCACCTACCCCGACGTGAGCGTCGTCTGCGGCCAGATCGCGCGCGATCCCGAGGACAAGGACGCGGTGGTCAACCCGCTGGTGCTTGTCGAGGTGCTGTCGGACTCCTCGGAGGCGTACGATCGGGGAGAGAAATTCGCGCATTACCGCCGGATCCCCTCGCTGAGGGAGTACGTCCTGGTCTCCCAGGCGCACCGGAGGATCGAGGTCTTCCGGCGCAACGAGGACGGCACGTGGACGCTCTACGAGGCCGGGCCCGGCGAGCGCGCGCGGCTCGCGTCGATCGACGCCCTGCTCGATGTGGACGAGGTGTACCGGGGCGCGCTCGAGGCCTCCGCGGCGGTCTGAGCGGCCGTCGTTCCACGGAGAGCCGATGCGCGACGTCCGGATGCGGGGTTTTCGCGAGCACACGGCGGTCGAGCGCGCGCTCGAGGTCCTGGAGCGGCGGATCCAGCGGCTCGGTGACGAGCTGGTCCCGATCGGCGAGGCGGTCGGGCGGGTGGCGGCGGAGCCCGTGCGCGCGCGGATCAGCGTGCCCCACTTCGTCCGCGCGGCGATGGACGGTTATGCGCTGCTCGGCGAGGCGACCGCCGGCGCGGCTGCTCTCGCGCCGGTGGAGCTCGCGCTCGTGGGCGCGTCGTTCCCCGGGCGCCCGCACGCGGGCGCGATCCGCCGGGGCGAGGCGGTGCGGATCACGACCGGGGCGCCGGTGCCGGAGGGGGCGGACGCGGTGCTGGTGGCGGAGCGCGCGGAAGAGGGCGCGGGCCGCGACGGGGCGGCGGTCGTGCGGGCGCGCGAGCCGGTGCCGTCCGGCAAGCACGTCGCGGCGATCGGCGAGGACGTGCTGGAGGGCGCGGAGGTCGTGCCGGCGGGGCGCCGGCTGCGCCCGCAGGACGTCGGCGTGCTCGCCTCGACCGGGGTCGCCGAGGTGCGCGTGGTGCGCAGGCCGTCGGTGCGGATCCTGATCACGGGCGACGAGCTCCTGCCACCGGGGAGCGCGCCGAGCGGGGCGTGCATCGTCGACACGAACAGCCTGGTGCTCTCGGCGCTCGCGCGCCGTGACGGCGCGGAGGACGTGGCCGTCGCGTACGTCCCCGACCGGCGCGAGGCGGTGCGGGCTGCCATCGAGGCAGCGGGCGGGGACGTGGTGCTGGTCTCCGGCGGGTCGTCGGTCGGCTCGGAGGACCATGCGCCGCTCGTGCTCGCGGAGCTGGGTGAGGTGGTGGTCCACGGCGTCGCGATGCGCCCCGCGAAGCCCGCTGGGTTCGGCTTCTTGCGCGGGGGGCGGGCGGTGTTCCTGCTGCCGGGCAACCCGGTGTCGTGCCTCTGCGCCTACGAGTTCTTCGCCGGCCCGTCGATCCGCGCCCTCGGCGGGCTGCCGCGCGCGTGGCCGCACCGGCGGCGGCGGTGCGTGGTGGCGAGCGAGATCGCCTCCCAGCCCGGGCGCGTCGATTACGTGAGGGTGCGTGTCGAGGGAGATCGGGTGTTTCCGATCGCGACGAGCGGCGCGTCCATCCTGTCGTCGACGACGCGCGCGGACGGCGTGGTCATCGTGCAGGCCGAGGAGGCGGTGATCGGCGAGGGCGCCGAGGTCGAGGTGCTGCTCTACGACGCGTGAGGCGGAGGAGGGGCGCCGCGCTTGGAGCACGCTTCTGGCGCATCCGGTGGCGCCACGGCACGCGTGGTAAGGTGCGCCGCATGCTGATCGCTTCTCGGATCGTCGTCACGTTGATCGGAGTCCTTCACATCTACATCCTCATCCTGGAGATGTTCTTGTGGCGCTCGGAACGAGCGTACAAAGCGTTCGGTACGACCCCCGAGGTCGCCGCGATCACCGCGCCGCTGGCGGCCAACCAGGGGCTCTACAACGGATTCCTCGCCGCGGGCCTGCTCTGGGGCGTCATCCATCCGAACAGGGCCTTTGCGTGGCAAATCCAGACCTTCTTCCTCCTCTGCGTGGCCGTCGCCGGTGTCTACGGCGCCGCGACGGCAAAGCGCTCCATCCTGTTCGTGCAGACCGTCCCGTCGGCCATCGGCCTCGCCTTGGTCCTGCTCGCAAATCAGGCGGGTGGCTGAAGCGAAGCGGCTCGGCTGGCGGCGTCCGGGCGGCGGCGTCCGCGCGGCGGCGCGCCGCGGGACCCAACCTGGGACGCGGCGCGTCCGTTTCAAATTTCCGCGGTCCCGGACCGTGAAACCGCTTCGCTTCGACAGGACCGGTCGGCGCTCGAGGCGCACCGAAGGACGAACTCCGCCGATGATGGAAGAATCTATCGATGGTGGCCTTCTCCTCGCGTCGTCCCAAGCCGAATCCTGGATGCCAGGCTCCCAAGTTGCGATAGATTGGGCCTCGGCGCTGAGCTCTTTGCGGGCGAGGTTCGTCCTGCCGACATCGCACCGCTGGCCCACCAATTCGGCCCTTCCGTTCTGATCGCGCCTCGGCGCGACGAGGTAACGACCATGACCCAGATGAACCGCACACTCCGAGGCACTGCCAGATTCCTACTCCTCCCATTTCTCGCCATCATCGCCGCGTCGGGTTGTGGCGAGTCCTCTTCGCCTGGCGCGACCGGTGAGGTCGACAACACCGGGGGGGCCGATCCGGGAACCGGAGGCGGCGCCACAGGCAGCACGACCGCGGGGAGCGGAGGCGGCGCCACGGGCAGCACGACCGCGGGGACCGGAGGCGGCGCCACGGGCAGCACGACCGCGGGGACCGGAGGCGGCGCCACGGTAGGGACCGGATCGGATAGCAGCGGGGCAGGCACCGGCGGCGCGCCGAACTCACGTCCGACGTTCCACGTCTTCATGCTCATGGGTCAGTCGAACATGGCTGGCGTCGCGGACAAACAGGCCAGTGACCAGAACTCTGACCAGCGGCTCAAGGTCCTCGGCGGATGCAACCAGCCGGCCGGACAGTGGAACGTGGCCAATCCGCCGCTCAACGATTGCCCCGGTGAAAAGGGGTGGAACCTGTCGACGGCGGTCGACCCAGGCATCTGGTTCGGCAAGACCCTGCTCGGAAAGCTGCCTGAGGGGGATACGATCGGGTTGGTCGGTACTGCTGAGAGCGGTGAGTCGATCAACACGTTCATCTCTGGCGGCTCGCATCACCAGATGATCTTGAACAAGATCGCCAAGGCGAAGACGGCCGAGAATGCGCGCTTCGCGGGCATCATCTTCCACCAGGGTGAGTCCGACAGCGGCCAGAGCTCATGGCCCGGCAAGGTCGTTCAGCTCTATAACGAGGTGAAAGAAGCCTGGGGTGTCGACTACGACGTTCCCTTCATCCTTGGAGAGCTCCCCGCGGGCGGGTGTTGCAGCGGTCACAACAGCCTCGTGCACCAAGCGGCCGATATGTTGCCTGATGGATACTGGGTCTCTCAGGATGGGACCAAGGTCATGGATCAGTACCACTTCGATCATGCGTCCGTCGTTCTCATGGGCACGCGTTATGGTGAGAAGATGATCGAAGCCTTGAAGTGGTAACCTGAGGCATCCCCGCATTTTCCCCTCGCCGAGGAGAGCTGCGGTGACTGCGCCTGCCGTGGTCGGTCGACCCTGAAGCATCCTCTCCTCCCGCCGGAGCGGGCGCGGGCCGTCGCCAGCCTGGGGCGCCGCGCCTCCGGGGCGTCAGAACCCGCCCTCCAAGCCGAGGTTCGGGACGGTGACAGGCCCGAACGTCGTCGGCTCGCACGACGAGAACGCATCGCACATCCCCGGCATGGTCTCCTTCGATAACGTGGTGTTGAGCACGTCGAGGACGACCGCCAGCCAGCCCGCCTTCCCGATCGACCAGCGCTTCTCCAGGCGGACATCGAGGCGGAAGAACGGCGGCAGCCGCTCCCACCGCGGCGCTCCGCCGGCGAGGGATCCGGAGCCTCCGGGGACGCCGCTGATCGGCGGGAGCGTCGCGCCGCCGATCCTCTGGGGGAGCCCGGAGTAGAACACGAAGCGCCCGCCAGCTCTGTACCCGCGACCGAGGTCGTAGGTCAGCGCGACGTTCGCCACGTGGGTCCGGTCGAACGCGCTCACTTGCCGGCTTCGGCCGATGCTCCGCGTGGAGCGCGACAGCGTGTACGACGCGAACCCGCCGACGCGCCGCGTGAGCCGCCGGTGGGCCGACAGCTCCACGCCGGTCGCGGCGCCGAGCGCGCGGAGCGTGAAGGCGTCCTCGACCGATTCGAGGCCCAGCGAGCCGAGCGCGTCGGTCATGTTGAAGAACGCGTTATGGAACACCGAGACCGTGGCCGTGATGTCCGCCGGCAGCGCGAGCTCGACGCCGGCGCTCGACTGGAAGCTCCGCTGGAGGCCGTCCTCGAGGCGCGGGCGGAAGCCGGGGATCGGGACGACGAAGCTCGGCAGCTGGGAGGCGATGCCGTGCGCCTGCACGAACGTCACCCCGCGCCCGAGCGAGAGCCGCGCCGAGAGCCGCGGATCGACGGCGAGCGCGACCGTGCCGTCGGAGTGGTAGAGATCGAGCCGGAGCCCGGGGGTGATGCGCAGGCGCGGGGTGATCGCGATGTCCGACTCGATGTAGCCGCCCACCGTGAGGTCGACGCGGCTCAAGAGGAGATCGTCGACGGGGACGTCGTCGTCATCGTCCGGCGCGACGTCGCCCGGGTCGTCGGCGCCGGTCGCGAGATCGAGCTCGTTGTCGTCGACCACGGCGTCGATGCCGGCGCGGATCATCGTCTCGTCGCGCAGCCGGTGAGCGAGCGAGAGGCGCGCGCCGAGGCTCCGAGTCAGCGCTTTCTGGCCGTCCCCGATCCCCGTCTCGTCGTGGCCGAGCGTCAGCGCGCCGCGCAGCGCGCTGCCCTGGCCATAGGCCTGGTCGTACCGGAGATCGAGCCGGTGAAATGTCGTGTCGAAGAGGGTCGTCTCCTCGCCGTCTTCCTCGCTCCCGAGGAAGTCGTGGGCGCCGAACGCGAAGAGGCTCACCCGGCCTTCCGGGACGACCTCGTAGGACAGCCGGGCCTGGTAATCCCAGTAATCGAGCGCGACCTCGGGGGCGGCGAGCGAGAGGAGCAACGCCGTGTACGAGTAGCGGCCGCCCACGAGCGCGGCCCCTCGGTTTCCGGCGAAGGGACCCTCGACGAGCCCGCCCACGTCGACGAGCCGCAGCATGCCCTCACCGTGCCAGTACGGGAGCGGCGGCGTCGTCTCGCCCGCGACGATGCCGCCGGCGTACCGACCGTGACGCGCGGGGTAGCCGCCAGGGTAGAGGTCGACGCGATCGACGATGCCGGGATGGACCACGGAGGGCCCGAGCCCGAGGTGATAGAGGTAGGGGACGCGGATGCCATCGAGGAAATAGCCGACGTTGCCCGGCGGTGAGCCGCGAACGTAGAAGAACGGCAGCCCCGAGACGATGGGGGTCACCCCGGGGAGCACCTCGAGGGCGCGGAAGGGGTCGCCGAACGCGCCAGGGACGATCCTGACCTCGCCGCGGCTCAAGCTGGAGACGCCGGGCACCGGTTGCTCGCCGCGCACGGTGACCTCGATCGCGCGCGGCGCGCTCGGCGCCGGCCCGGCTGCCGTCGCCGGGCGCTCCGGCGCGGGCGCGGAGGTGCCGGGCGGCGCGGCTGCGGAGGCGCCGGGCGGCGCGGGCGACGCGGCTTCGGTGAAGCGGACCTCGACGCGGATCCTGGCGGCGACCGGCGCGCCGTTCCTGGTGGCCGGCGCAAAGCGGAACGACGTTGCGGCGGCCACGGCGGCCGATGCGAACGGCTCCACGCCATCCTCGGCGACCGCGGAGCGGACGGTGCCCTCCGCGTTGACCGTGAGGACGAGGTGGACCGTCGCGTCACCATGCGCCCCAGCAGGGTAGTCGGCGCCGAGCGGCGTGAGCGGCGATGGTGGTACGAGCGCTGCCGGCGGCGCATCGGGGGGCGGCGCATCGCCGGACGGCTTTGCAGGCGGCGCGTCGCCGGACGGCTTTGCAGGCGGCGCATCGCCGGACGGCTCCGCAGGCGGCTTTGCATGGGGCAGCGGCGTGTCAGGCGCGGCGGCGGCGAGGCACGGCGCGAGCGCGCTCGCGAGCAGCGCTGCGGCTGCCGTGGATCGCCGGAGAAAGCGCATCGCCGCGCCGCGGAGGGGCCGCTCAGCGAGGACCAGCGCGGGGCGATGCGCCGCAGAGCGTGGCTGCCAAGTGATCGAAATCATGTGAGTTTTTGTGTAAGCGGCGCTCGCGCCAGCGTCTTGATGGGTTTCCCGGGGAACCGGTCGATCGGATCGCTCTCGTCGGATCGGGGTGTTCCGGAGGACGACCGCCAGCTTCTGCCATGATCTACGCCGAACGACCGCTCACTTTCCCCTCACCGGCTCGAACAGCACGTTGCGCTGCCAGGTCTTCCTGTGGAGCGTCCACTTCGGACCGCTCGGGTCGGTGGGCGATGACAGCGCAATGCGATTGCTGGAGCGCTGTTTGCCGCGAATCCTTCAACGACCACCGCTTGCCTCGCTTGGTACCGCCGCGGTACGGCAGTATCCTCGGGCAAACGCATGACCCTCCGACTTATCTTCTCCCTCCTGCCCGTCCTTGCGCCGGTTGCCTGGCTGACGAGCTGCAGCGACGGCGAGCGCCCCTCGACGCCCGAATCGTCGACGTCCTCAGGCTCAGGCGGCGCGAACCCGGGCGGCGGCGCGGTGGCGACGACCTCCGAGGCCACCGGCGCGGGGGGCGGCACGACGACGACCAGCGGCGCGACGATCGACAGCACGACCGTCAGCAGCACGACGACCGGCGGCGGAGGGGCGGAGCCCGTCGCGCCGGGGATCGTCAAGCTCGGCGAGGGAAAGCTCGCGGAGTCGGGGCTCACCGTGGTGTCCTACGGCGGCTACCTGAACGGCGAGTCGTTCCAGCAGGACGCGATCGTGTCGTTCGGCGGCTTCCAGTACACCGCCTTCTGGAACACCAACCGCAACGTCGTCCTCGCGCGCCGCCGGCTGCCGGCGAGCCCCGGCGGAGCGGCAGGCGCCTGGGAGAAGTTCGACTTCAAGGATTACCGGCTGAGCGCCGACGACGCCCACAACACGATCTCTCTCGGGATCGCGCCAGGCGACGGCACGCTGCACCTCGCGTTCGATCACCACGGCAGCAACCTGCACTACCGCCGCTCGGTCACGGGTCTCCTGACGGACCCGGAAGGCGCGGCCTGGGCCGCCTCGAGCTTCGGCGCCGTCTCGAGCGCGCTCGTCGGATCGACCCGCGTGTCCCTCGTGACGTACCCGCGGTTCGTCACCGAGCCCGGCGGGGACAAGATGCTCCTGAGCGCCCGGATCGGCGAGAGCGGTAGCGGCGACGAGCACCTGTGGGAGTACGACGCCACGACGCACGCCTGGAGCGCGCTCGGCGAGTACATCGAGGGCACCGACGCCAGCATGAACGCCTACCTGCACGGCCTGTCGTACACGCGCGGCGGCTCGCGCCTGCACGCGGCGTGGTGCTGGCGGGACACGCCCGACGCGACGACAAACCACGATCTCCTGTACGTCTACAGCGACGATCACGGGCGCACATGGAAGAACAACGCAGGCGCCACGGTCGCGACGACCGGAGCCTCCTTCGTCTCACTGCGCACGACGGGCCTCTCCGTGTGGCCCATCGGCCAGAACCGAGGGCTCATCAACCAGGAACACATGACGGTCGACACGAGCGGCCGCGTCCATGTGCTGCTCTCGCACCTCCCCGACGCCGAGACCGACAATTCGAACTTCACCAGCGCCCGGACGCGCAGCGAGTTCTTCCATTATCTCCGCGACACCGACGGGACCTGGGCGCGCCACGGCATCGGCCTGAGGGGGGTCCAGAACTTCCGGGGCAAGCTCGCGATCTCCTCCACCGAGAACGTCTATGCGATCCTCCCCGATCTCCGCATCGCCGGCGCCTCTCCGAGCGACGGTTACGCGACCTGGACGCTCCTCGACGCCGCCGACTCGGGCCGGTTCTTCTCCGATCCTCTGATCGACGCCGCCCGACTCGAGACCTCGGACGAGCTCACCGTGTACTACCCAGCGCGGAGCTCCGTGGACATCTGGGGCCTGGAGTACACGCTCCGCTGAGCCGCGCGAAGGGCGCTCCTCAATCCCCGAGCGCGCCCTTCACGGCCCCGTTCCCCAGGGCGAGCGCGCGAGCTCGTTCGTGGCGCCGTCCCCGTTGCCCGTCAGCTCTCCCCTGATCGACGGATCTTCCGGTTGTTCCACCGGGCGACGCGCGTGATGCGCGCGGGGCGCGCTCCGTGTCCGTATCGGACGAGCCGCGACCGGCGCTGAGCGGTCCAGTCAGAGCGGCAGTCCCTGCCCCATGGGGACGCGCGTCGCGCTCGCTCTCGCGCAGGCACGCTCGGTGCTCGCCCTGAGGCGCGGTCTTGCCGGTGGCGAGGGCGTGCACTGCCGCGAACGCCGCGGCGGCAAGGGACACTCGCGCAGCGAGCCCCGGCGCGCTCCGGCCAGGAGGAGCGTTACTCATGAACCCGGACGCGTTCGTCAAGCGCCGATTCGCATTCATCCTGGGAGGATTGGTCGCGGTCTCCGCGTATTTTCAGGCCTCCGGGGTATCTCAGCTCATCGCTCACCAGATCACGCGGGACGGCGAGGCCTCCGCCCCCCTCGTCATGGATCCGGTCGACGTGCCGCTCTCCGAGGATGATCCCCCGCCCAGCGCGGCGCCGATCCTGGAGCGCAATCCGTTCGACTCGACGACAGGGCCGCTCGTACCCCCGCCGAGCGCCGCGCCCGCCGGCCCGGCGGACCTCTCGCAGCTCGACCCCTACCTCGCTCCACCCTGCGATACGGGCCGCGTCGTGCTGATCGCGATGTCCGAGGACCCCGAATGGTCGTTCGCCGCCGTCGAGAGCGACGGCGGACACACGGCGCTCGGGCGGCGAGGCGGAGAGATCGCCGGCCGCAAGGTCGAGGACATCGCCTGGGATCGGGTGTGGATGACCTCGACCTCGGGGGGCGCGCGCTGCCAGATGCAGCTCGGCAAGAAGGGCGGAGAGGGCGGCAAGAAGGAGCCCGAGCCGCAGGCGGCAGCGCCGGCTCCGCCCCGCGCCACGTACCGCCCGAGCAGCAAGAGCGATGTCCCGCCCGAGATCGCCTCGCGGATGCAGCGGGTGAGCGACACGGAGATCGACATCGACCGCTCGGCGGCCGAGAAGATCTTCGCGCAGCCCGAGCTCGTGACGCAGACCTCGGCGGCGATACCGGAGATGCGGGACAACAAGGTGGTCGGGCTGAAGATGATGGTCAAGCCAGGCTCGGTGCTCGAGTCGTTCGGGGTGCAGAGCGGCGATATCGTGAAGTCGATCAACGGCATCGACCTGACGGACCCACAGAAGGCCATGCTGGCCTACTCGCGCATGCGCTCCGACAAGAGCCTTTCCGTCGTCGTCGAGCGCGACGGCCGCCCGACGAGGCTCAGGGTCAACATCCGCTGAGGCGAGGAGGCGGGCCCGGCCGGCAGCCGCGCTCCGCGCAGGACGCCGGGCGCCCCCGGCCTTGTCGCACCCGCGGGCGGCGGCGGCCGGGCGGCGGCCGACGCGGAGGCCTTCCGCCGGCGCACGGGCGACTCCTGCCGAACAATGCGCGATCGCCGCTGTCTCTCCGGCTGGAGCGCCCGGCGGCGGCCGGCGCCGTCGCTCCGGAGCGGAGCGACAGAACAGATGCGGCGCTCACCCGTCAGACCGAGCACCCGCTCTGTCCGCGGGAGGGGAAGACCATGAACGAACTCGGAATCGTGTGGGTGAAGCGAGCGCTCCTCGGCGGATCGCTCGCGCTGGGGCTCTCGGGGGCGGGGATCGCGTGCAGCACGAAGGAAGCCCCAGCGACGTCGGAGGCGTCCCCGGCGTCGATGCCGCTCGGGAACGCCGCCGAGGCGAAGCGCGAGGCCGTGGCGTCGGCCGCCGAACCCCTCCTGGTGGCGCGTGAGCCCGCCGCCCCCAGGCTCGACATGGCGGGTGGGAAGGGGCGCGCAGGCGCCGACGGTCTGGTGGTCCCCGCCCCGGCGGCCACCGCGGCGCCGGGCGAGGGCGCGGCCCGCGCCGCGGCGCCCGAGGCCGCGGGCCTCGACCCGAACGGCCGCTTCGCCACCACGTACCGCCCCGGCGGCGGCCACCTCGCCGCGTTCGAGTCCGCGGTCGCGCGCGGCATCGTCCCGCCCGACGGGCGCGAGCTCGTCAGCGACGTCGGCGCCCGCTACGCCCCGTCGATCGACGTCCCGAAGGGCTCGGCGCTCGCCCTGCGCACGGACCTCGAGCGCACGCGGGTCCCGCCCGGCGGCGGCCCGGTGCACGTGCGCGTCGCGCTCCGCTCGACGGCGCAGGCGCCCGCGGCGCGGCCGCACCTGTCGGTGCACCTCGTGCTCGACGTGAGCGGGTCGATGCAGGGCGAGCCCATGGCGCGGGCGCGCGACGCGGCGCGGGCGCTCGTCGACAAGCTCGACGCGAACGACGACTTCTCCCTTGTCACCTTCTCGAGCGGCGCCGACGTCAGGATCGACGATGGGCCCGTCGGGCCGCGGCGGGCGGCGATCAAGGCGACGATCGACGGCATCCGCGAGGGCGGCGGCACCAACATCGGCCAGGGCCTCGCGCTCGGCTACGCGCAGGCCGCGCGGCCGGGCATCCCGGAGGGCGCGGTGAAGGTCGTGCTGCTGCTCTCCGACGGGCGCGCGAACTCCGGGATCACGAGCTCGGAGCGGCTCTCGCGCCTCGCGCTCGACGCCTTCCAGGGCGGCGTCCAGACGAGCACGTTCGGGCTCGGCGCCGACTACGACGGCGCGCTGATGAGCGCCATCGCGAGCGACGGCGCGGGCGGGTACTACTACCTGCGCGATCCGGATCAGATCGCCCCGGCCCTCGCGACGGAGCTCGACAGGCGGCTCGATCCGGTCGCGACCGCGGTCGAGCTGCGGGTGCGGCTGAAGCCGGACGTGAAGCTGCTCCAGGTCTACGGGTCGCGCCGGCTGAACGACGTGGAGGCGGCGCGCGTGCGGACGATCGAGGCCGCGGCGGACGCGCAGTCCGCGCGGCGCGACGGCATCGAGCGGGACCGGCAGGACGACGCCGAGGGCGGGATGCGGTTCTTCATCCCGGCGTTCTCGCGCGACGACAGCCACGCGATGCTCTTCAAGCTGGGCCTCCCGGCGGGCGCGGACACGCGGGCGATCGCGGCGATCGAGCTCAAGTACAAGGACCGCGTCGCCAAGAAGAACGTCGTGGACGAGGCGCCGCTCCGGGTCGCGTACGCGACCGGCGACGCGGACAGCGCGGCGAGCGCCGACCCGTCGGTCGCCCGCACGATCCAGGGCTTCGCCGCCGGCGAGACGCTGGCCGAGGCCGCCCGCCAGATCGCGCTCGGCGATCGCGCCCGCGCCGCCGCGCTGCTCTCCGAGCGGGAGGGGATCCTGCATGCCGCGGCCGAGGCGCTCGGGGAGCCGCTCTTCCTGAAGGACGCGGCCCGCCTCGCGCGCCTCCGCGGCCACGCGGGGGCCGCGGGCGGCCTGGGGGATCCGCTCGTGCTGGCGATGCTGCTCGAGACGGCCTCGCGGACGCACCTTCACTGAGGGCGGGGCTCGGGGCACGATGGCGCGGGGGCGATGCACCGGCGGAGCCGAGGGGCGGACATGACCCAGACATTCACACTCCGGCGCGATGTGGCGGCGCAGCACGTCGACGTCGCGCCGGGCGGCGAGATCGTCCTCCGCGGCAAGCTGGTCTGCTCGACCGACGCCTCGGTCATCGACGCGGCGACGACGACCTGGCCCGCGGGCGCGCCGGGCGGCGCGTCGGTCGACAGCGGCGGGCTCGTCGACCTCGAGCAGGGCGGCTTTCACATGACGAGCCGCGACCCCGCGACCCACGAGGTCCGCGCCATCGCGACAGGGGATCCGGCCCCCGCGTGCGCGCTCGCGGGCGTGGAAGCCCCGTGCCTCCCGCTCCGGCTCCTGCCGCTCGCGCGCTCGCGGCTCCAGACGGCGCAGGAGCTGGGCAGCTGCCTGCACGGGGGCATCACGGTCGAGGTGCCGGACGCCGTGCTCCCGCCCGTCGCGCCCGCGGCCGTTCCTTACGTGCAGGGCGCGGCCGTGCTGCTCGGCGCCTCCGTGCTCGTGTCGATCGGGTGGGTCGTGCAGCGCCGGCGCGCCCGATCGCCGCGCGGCCGCCTGCTCGATCTTGCGAAGCGCACCCGGGCCAAGCTGAGGGCCGCCGACCCCGTCGTGGCCGCGCCGCTCGTGCCGGCTGTGGAGGCCGCGCTGGGCGCGCTGAAGCGGCGGCGTGTGGACGCCGCCTCGACGGAGGGCAAGCGGGTCGCGGAGGTGCTGCGGCGGGTGGAGCTGCGCGTCGACGCGTCGGCCGTGGAGGCGCGCGCCGACAGGGAGCAGCAGGCGGCGGACGAGCTCGTCCGCGAGATCGAGAGCGCGCTCGAGGCGGTCGACGAGGTGGACGGCGCGCGGCGCGGGGGGGCCTGAGGTCGACCAGCCCCCGCCGGAGGTCTGCGCGACGCTGCTGTCGCGCGGCGTCCATCTCGCCTCCATCCGCGCGATGTACCGGCTGCTCGCGCCTCCGGCGAGCGCGGCGAGCGGCGCGCCCAGCGTGCGCTGATGAAGCACGCCAAGCCGACGCTCACCGCCACGGCCCCAACCCGATCTGGACGTGGGACATCACCGAGCTGCGCGGGCCGCTGCCTGGGGTCTTCTACTGCCTGTACGTCGTCCTCGACCTGCTCAGTCGCATGACCGTTGGCTGGAGCCGGAACGCGCCTCTCTGCGCGATCCACTCATAGGATTCTCGTCCGGCCTGTCTCAATCCTGTTGGCATTTTCCGCCCCCTCTGTGCCAACGTTGGGTGAGAAACACGAGCAATGAAACCGCGCAAAATGGCGTTGTGTCGCGGTCGCTCCATGGCGTATAAATCCAGTCGAAGGACCACATGATCTTCCAGAGAGAGCATGGGTGTCCGGATAAGGTTTCGGACTCTGCGAATGGCACTACATGATCCTGTGTGATCATATGCGAATGTCGTTGTCTCCCCTGGTCTCAATGCGCGACAGAGAGTCCCTGACAGGCGAGTCGCTTCGTGTGCATCTTCGGGAAACATTGGAAACATCTATGAAAAATTTAAAGCAGAATCAGTTCTCTCGTTGGTTCATACTGGCGTTCGCGTCAGTCGCGCTAGCTGGCTGCGGCGATGATACCAATCCCACAGGGCCCTCGAGCAGCTCATCGTCTTCTAGCAGCTCTTCCTCCTCCAGCTCCAGCTCCAGCTCCAGCTCCAGCTCCAGCTCATCTTCGAGCAGCTCCAGCTCGTCTTCGAGCAACTCCAGCTCATCTTCGAGCAGCGCCAGCTCGTCTTCGAGCAGCTCCAGCTCGTCTGGTGGCGATCTCGCATTGGTGGTCGCCATCAACTCCGGTGGTACTTCGAGCGCAATGGTCGACGGCGTGGAGTACCAGGCGGACAAATACGCTAGCGGTGGTACGCCCAACAGCACGCAAGACGCTGTCGTCGGTGGGCAGCTTTACCAAACAGAGCGGTATGGCTCATTCAGTTATGAAATTCCGGTCACCGCCAACGGCAAATACACCGTGAAGTTGCATTTTGCGGAAATCGATAAGACCAGCGCTGGCTCGCGCAGTTTTGGCGTTGCGATCGAAGGTAACACCGTTATCAGTGATCTGGATATTTATACCGAAGTTGGTCATGACGTGGGCCACACGGAGACCTTCGCGGATATTGCGGTGAATGACGGCAGCGTCACCATTGAGCTGATCAAGGGTGTAGATAACCCCACCATCGCAGGATTTGCTATTTTCTCCAACGATGGAGAGCTGGATACAACGGTCACGCCCCTCCCCGATTTCTCCAAGTACTCAGCCTACACTCAGAGATACACTGAGAAGACTGTGATCAATTCGAATCACGCGACGGGTCACGTTGGTGATTTCTTCTTCACTCACTGGAAAGATGGCGGTTCGACATCTTTGACTGTGGACCCGAATGGTGAGTTCAGCGTGACCTGGCAGGGCGGTGGCTATAACTATGTCGGTGGTCCCGGATGGCATTACGGAGATGAGAAGAGGGTGATCGGCTACCGCCTCAATAACGACAGCGGCGCGAGCTACATCGCTCTGTACGGCTGGGGGTACGACAAGAGCATGCCCACTTCAAACGCGGCACACCTGGTGGAGTATTACATCCTGCAGCGATGGAGCTATGATCCCAGCCAGGGTGCTACCGCTGGCAAGACCTTCACGAGCGATGGGGTCGAATATTCCACTTACCGCTCGACGCGGCAGCAGCAGCCCTCTATCAATGGTCGCTCCACTTTCTACCAATACTGGAGCAAGCCTGCTCGGGCGCAGGCCCTCGGACAGGACCACAAGATCATATTCGCCGATCACCTGAAAGCATGGGCCGACACCGGCTGGATTGTCCCGAACATGAACAACCTGGATGCGAGCGACGATCCCACCTATCAGGTCCTGGCCGTCGAGGTGTTCAACCCCGGTAGCAATGGAACTGCAGCTGGTCGCGTCTGGAACGCGACGCCCTGATCCAAAGAAAATGTGGCGCTCCTGAGCGCTTCGTGGGTGTACGGCGCGAACGCCCGTCGAATGCCTCGATGGCGCCGTGCTCGACGCCATCGAGGCTCCCCGCTTCGCTCCGATCCGCTTCGCGGGCGCCCTTTCGGGCGGCCTCCGCCCAACAGCCGGCGCCGACCGACGGTGCCGAGCGATTCGCGCGCGTGCCCGCCGCAGGGCCGCGAAGCGTCGCTCAGCGGATCGGGCCGGCGACCCTCGGCGGCGAGGCGGGGGCCGCCTCCGCGGCGGGATCGAGCGGCGCGCAGCCGTCGGCGGCGAAGGGGCCGATCGCCGGCTCGCCCTTGACGAACGCCGAGACGCGGCGCATCCGCTCGGCGAACGCCGCCTCGGTCTCGGCCCGCCGCGGGTCGGCCGCGAGCGGGACGGTCCCGAGGCCCTCGCTGCGCACCGGGCAGATCTCGGCGAGGGGCGGCGCGCCCCGCCGCAGGCGCAGGCGCGCGAGCATCGCGAGCTCGGCCGCGGGGCCGGTCCTCTTCACCTTCATGATGAAGTTGCCGAGGCTGTAGAAGATGGGCCGGCCGCGGCGGAGCTCGATGCCCTGGAGCACGTGCGGGTGGTGGCCGAGGAAGGCGTCGGCGCCCGCGTCGATGGCGGCGCTGGCGAGCGCGCGCGCCTGAGGAAGCGGGGTGTCCAGGTACTCGGTGCCGCCGTGGTAGCTCACCACGACGGCGTCGACGCCGGGCCGCTTGCGCGCGGCGCGCACCGCGGCGGCGAGCCCGTCCCGCTCCGCGGCCGCGACGAACTCCCGCGCCGGGTGCTGCCAGAGCGAGCCCTGGTTCCAGATGCCGGTCACGGCGAGCAGCGCCACGCGGAAGCCGCGGTGCTCGATGACGGCCGGGGCGTACGCCTCGAGCCGCGTCCGGCCGGCGCCCACGTAGGCGACGCCCGCGCGCTCCAGGTGGCCGAGCGTCTCGAGGAACGCGCCCTTGCCGTAGTCCCACATGTGGTTGTTCGCGAGCGACACCACGCCGATGCCGGCGCGCGCGAGCGCGTCCGCGCCGGCCGGGGGGCCCGTGAACACGAGCGGCTGGCGCGCGTGCTGGGTCTCTCCGCCCTGGTCGCTGAGCTGGTTCTCGAGGTTGACGAAGCGCACGTCGGCGGACGCGAACAGCGCCGCGACGGAGGCGAACGGATCGTACGCCGGATCGCGGAGCAGCTCCTGGCCGAGCGCCTTGCCGAGGCAGACGTCGCCGCCGGCGAGGAGCGTGATCGCGTCGGCCGGCGCGGTGGGGGCAGCGTTGGGCGCGGCGGGGGCAGCGTTGGGCGCGGCGGGGGTGGCGGCCGGCGCGGCGGGAGCGCCGCGGGCTGTCGCAGAGGCGTCGCGGGGCGCGGCCGGCGCGACGACGGGCGGCGGCGCGAGCCCGGCGCCCACGTTGGCGGACCGCTCGCAGCCGATCTGCGCGGCCGCTGCGCACATCGCGAGAAAGAAAGGGGCAGGGCGCATCGCGAGCGGCGTCTCGGCGCGCATTATCCACGGGCCCGCGGCCGCGCCCAAGTATCCGGTGGTACGCCCGCCGACGTTCGTGCCACCATCGCCGCGCGTTGAGCAGGCCCAGAAAAGCCGCGGCGTCGATCGGCGGCCGCGCGCTCTCGATGGACGTCCGGCCCGCTCCAGCGCGACCTACTCGGGATTGGACGCGCGCTCGTGCGCGGGTTGCTTGGAAGGCCTTATCTCCATGGTGAATCGAAGACGTGAGACTCCCTCGGGCTCGACGCTGCTCTCTTCGCGCGGCGCGACGCCGTCGAGCACGCGCATCGTGCCGGGCCCCGCGGCGCGCGACGAGGCGCGCGACGAGGAGCGCAAGGACGGCTGGGGCTTTGCCGACACCCGGTTCGTGGTCAAGCCGAGCGGCAGCGTCGTGCTGACCGGCACGCGGTACAGCATCAGCAACGTCGAGCTGCCGTCGCTGCTCCCGTGGATGTCGGCCACGCTCGCCGCGCCGCTCTCGTACGAGAACCGCAACGAGCCGCACTACCCGCCCCGGATCCCCGACGCCAAGGTCGCGAGCGAGCTGCTCGCCGCGCTCCGCGGCTTCCTGGCGGACGATCAGATCTCGCAGGACCCGCTCGTGCGCCTCCGGCGCGGCCACGGCCACACCGGCGCCGAGATCTGGGCGATCCGCTACGAGCGCCTCGAGCGCGTCCCGGATCTCGTCGTGTTCCCCGCGTCGCACGACGACGTCGTGCGCCTCACCGAGGTCGCCAAGCAACACGGCGCGTGCCTCGTCCCGTTCGGCGGCGGCACCAACGTCACGGACGCCCTGCGCCTGTCGATCCACGAGGAGCGGACGGTGATCGCGGTCGACATGCGGCGCATGAACAGGATCCTCTGGCTCGATCCCGTGAACCGCATGGCTTGCATCGAGGCGGGCGCGACAGGGCGGCACATCGTCGCGGAGCTCGAGAAGCACGGGCTCACCATGGGGCACGAGCCCGACAGCCTCGAGTTCTCGACGCTCGGGGGGTGGATCGCGACGAACGCGAGCGGGATGAAGAAGAACCGTTATGGCAACATCGAGGATCTCGTCCTCGACATGCAGGTCGTGACCGCGCGCGGCGTGGTCGAGCGGCCGCACGTGGCCCCGCGCGAGAGCGTCGGCGCCAACCCGAAGAACTGCATGTTCGGCAGCGAGGGCAACTATGGAATCGTCACCAGCGCTGTCGTCAAGCTGTTCCCCCTGCCCGAGGTCCAGCGCTACGGCAGCGTCATCTTCCCCGACCTCGCGCGCGGGCTCGCGTTCCTCTACGACCTGCAGGGCGCCGGCGCGCTGCCCGCGAGCGTGCGCGTCATGGACAACACGCAGTTCCATTTCGGTCAGGCGCTCAAGCCGAAGAAGTCCGGGCTGCTCGCCCGGGTGAAGAGCCAGGCGGAGAAGCTCGTGGTGACCCGGATCAAGGGCTTCGATCCGCACCAGCTCGCCGTCGCCACCCTCGTGTTCGAGGGGACGAAGGAGGAGGTCGACTTCCAGGAGAAGACGCTCTACCGCATCGCGGCGCAGCACGGCGGGATGAAGGCGGGCGCGGCGAACGGCGAGCGCGGCTATCAGCTCACCTTCGGCATCGCGTACATCCGCGATCTCACGTTCGAGCACTGGGCGATCGCGGAGAGCTTCGAGACGAGCGTCCCGTGGAGCCGGGCGCTCCAGCTCTACGACCGGGTGCGCCAGCGCATCCTGCGCGAGCACGAGCAGCGGCGCCTGCCTGGCAAGCCGTTCTTCACCGGCCGCATCACCCAGGTCTACCCCACGGGGGTCTGCATCTATTTCTATCTCGGCTTCTACGCCAAGGGCGTCGACGATCCCGTGCGCCATTACGCCGAGATGGAGCACGCCGCGCGAGAGGAGATCCTCGCCGCCGGAGGGTCGCTGTCCCACCATCATGGAATCGGCAAGATCCGGCAGGATTTCGTGAAGGACATCTACTCGGACGGCGCGCGCGCCTTCATGCAGCAGGTGAAGCAGGCCGTCGATCCGGACAACCTGTTCGGCGCGGCGAACCACGGCGTGCTCGGCGAGGTCGCGCTCACGAGCGCGGAGGAGCAGGGGCGAGCGCCCTCGCCTTGACCTGGGCGGCGCGGCCGCCGGCGGGGCGCGGCGCTGCTGGAAGCGCCGCGCCAGCCGCTGAGATCCCTACGTCGCGCTCCCCGTCGAGGGCAGCACCATGGCGTCGATCCTCGTGATTGACCGCCTCGTCGGCTATCTGGAGCCGCCGAGCGGCGCGGCCTCATGCCGCAGAAACAGAACAACTCGGCAGTCGCCGGCCGTGTTGCCGGAGGTAGCCGCGGCGCGGAACGCCCCTGCCCCAAATTGGTTGCGCAGCGCAACCATCCGTGGTCTCCTCGAAGGGTGACCACGAGAGAGCTCCGCTCGGAGGTCCGCGCCTTCGTGCGCGGTTTCGGTCTCCTGGACGAGGAGCGCACGCCGTGCGGCGTCCGGGTGGCGCCGCGCGAGGCCCACGCCCTGACGGTCCTGGCGGACGCCGAGCGGGCGGGAGAGCAGCTCTCCCAGAGCGACCTGCGGCGGGCGCTCGGCATCGACAAGAGCAATGTCACCCGGCTGATACAGCGCCTTCGCGAGGATGGCCGGGTGGAGCAGGACGTCAGCGGGGAAGACGGGCGGGTCCGCCGCCTGCGGCTCACCTCGACCGGGCGCCGCATGGCGGGGCGACTCGAGGGGCAAAGCCTGCTGCGGTTCCAGTCGATCGTGGACGCCATCCCCTGCGAGGAGCGCGCCGCGGTGGTGCGCGCGCTGCACGTCCTGAATCGCGCGCTCTCGCGCGTGACGCGCGCGACAGAGGAGCAACCCCATGCGAGCGATGCGAGCGACTCTCCCTAGCGTTCTTCTCGGGCTCGTCGGAGCTCTCCTGATGCCTCCGATCGCCTCCTGCACGCCTTCCAGCGAGACCGCTGCGGGACCCGCGCCGGGCGCGCCGGCGGCGGTGCAGGTCCGCTCGTTCGGCGCGCTGCGCGCGATCATGCACGAGGGGCAGACGGGGCCCGCCGTGCGCATCGGCGATGTGGTGCCGGGCCCGCGCGCGTTCGGGATCGGGGCGCTCAGCGAGCTGCGCGGGGAGGTGACGGTCGTCGACGACGCGATCTGGACCTCCTACGCGCGCGACGACGGGACCCTCGACGTGCGCCCCGCCGGGGCGGAGGAGGCGGCGACGCTCTTCGTGGTGGCGAACGTCGCGCGGTGGCAGGAGGCGACGCTCGACGCCGACGTGCCTGACGGGCAGATCGACGCGCGCATCGAGGCCTTGCTGCGGGAGCGCGGGCTCGACACGGAGGGCGCTGTCCCGGTCCAGGTGCGCGGCGGCTTCCGCGATCTCCGCTGGCACGTCATCGACGGGAGAAAGCTCGCCCCCGGCGGCGGTCACGCGGACCATGTCCGGGCGTCGGTGAACGGAGCGCTCCCCGCCGCCGAGGGAGTGCTGGTGGGCTTCTTCTCGAAGCGCCACCACGGCGTCTTCACGCACATGGGGTCGAACACGCACTTTCACGTCGTCCTGCCGGAGCGCCCGCTGATGGGCCACGTGGACGGCGTGACGCTCGCCCGCGGCGCGCGGGTCCTCCTGCCGGCGCCTTGAGGCTTGGCACGAGCGCACCGGCGGCGGCGCTCGGCGCGCGCCGCGGGCGCATGTTCCTGGCGGGGGTGGTATGCAGGACGGCGTGCAGCTCATGACGGCGCCCTCGGAGGACGGCGACGGGGCGGGCCGCGTGGCCGGCCTCGCGGGCGTCGTGCTGTGCGGCGGGCAGAGCCGCCGGATGGGGCGCCCCAAGGCATGGCTGCCGTTCGGGGGTGAGGCGCTGCTCCAGCGGGTAGTGCGGCGCCTCGGCGAGGCGGCCTGGCCGATCGTGGTGGTCGCGGCGCCGGGGCAGGAGCTGCCGCCGCTGCCGGAGGGGGTGCTGCTCGTGCGCGATCCGGTGGAGGGCCGCGGGCCGCTGCAGGGCATCGCGGCCGGGCTCGATGCGATCGCGCCGCTCGCCGAGCGGGCCTACGTCGCCTCGACCGACGCGCCCTTCCTGCACCCCGCCTTCGCGCGTCGCCTCGCGGATCTCCAGGCGGGCGGCCACGCCATCGCGGTGCCGCGGGCGGAGGGGCACCATCACCCGCTCGCCGCGGTGTACGCGTGCTCGGTGCGCGGCGAGGTGGCGGCCTTGCTCGCCGAGGGCAGGCTGCGGCTCTCCACCCTGTTCGAGCGGGCGCGCACCCTTGTCGCGGAGCCGGAGCTCCTGCTCGCGGATCCGCGGCTCCGCGCCGCGGATCCGGCGCTGCGATCGCTGCGCAACCTGAACACGCCCGAGGACTACGCGGCGGCGCTCCGCGAGCTCGACTGACCCGGCTAGTCGCCGCGCGCCGGCGCGCTCGTCGCCGCCGCGCCCCCGGGCTCGCCCCTCGTGATGAGGATCCGCTGCTCTCCGTGCCTGGGCAGGATCACGCGATCCGGCCCCAGCCCGCGCGCGGCCATGACGCGCCGGAGCTCGCGGGGCGCCTCTCCGAACGTATCGGTGCTGTTGATGAAGGTGTCGAAATGGATAGCCATCATCCGCCGCGCCCCGAGGTCGAGGAAGGCCTGCACCGCCTCCGCCGGATCGACGTGCTTGCTCTCCATGAACTCGCGCGGCCCCACCGGCGCGATCGGCAAGAGGGCCAGATCGATCGAGGGGAATCGCGCGCGCGTCTTCACGAAGCCATCGCGGTCGTAGGCTGTATCGCCGCCGAAGTAGACCGTGATTCCATGGTACTCGACGACATAACCCGTGAAGCTCTCGGTCATCCAGTCCCGGTCCAGCCCGTAGCGATAGCCGGAGTGCCTCACCGGGACGGCCGTGATCTTCAGATCGCCCTGCCGCCATGTCGTCCAGGTCGGGACCTCGAACGACGCGAAGCTATGGTTGGGCACATAGACGAGCCCGCCCCGAGGCACGAGCAGCGCGCGGACCTTCGGCTCGATCATCGACAGCGAGCCGAGCGAGAGGTGGTCGAGGTGCATGTGCGAGATCAACACGGCGTCGATGGGCGGCAGATCCTCCGGGGCGAGCCCCGGCTCGACGAGCCGCTTCACCATGAGGCCCACCGTCGACGTGAAGACGGGGTCGGTCAGGATCCATCGGTCGTCGATCTGCACGAGCACGGTCGCGTGCCCGACCCAGAGCGCGGCGAGCCTCGCCTCGGGGCGGTACGGCGCGCGCACCTTGTCCGGCACGGGCAGCGGGCTCGCGAACAGCCTCGCCACGTTGCTCTCCAGGATGCGCGCGGGGACGCCGCACGACAGGCCCGCGAGCGCGAGGAGCGCCGCGGCGGACAGGCGAGCTGGCGACGAGGAGAAGCGCGTGGCCATGCGCGGCGTCAGAAGTAGCGGATGCTGAGCGTGATCGTTGTCGATCGCAAGGCGGCCGTCGGCGTGGCCGCCACCTGCGCGCCCAGGGCGCCGAACAGGGTATAGACCCCCGCCTCGTACGAGGCCGCCACCTGCCCTCGAGCATAGAGGGCTGATCCGCCGAGCGAGCAGGACAGGTAGTCGCCGCGATCGAGGAGCGGGAAATAAGCGCGGACGCCGCCCCGGATCAGCCAGCGATCGGCGAACGCGCCCGGACGGGCGACGTACCCGGGCGAGCCGAAGAGCTCGATCGAGCCGGCGTGGCGCGTGAGCGGCTCCGCGATGAAGGCGCGCCACGGCGAGAGCTCGCGGTTGATCCCGAACGAGTAGAGCAGCGGCGTCACCTGCCAGCGGAACCCGAAGCGCGCCCCGCCCGGTTCGAGCCACAGCTCGGGGCTCGGCACGAGCTGGACGAGGAGCCACGCCAGCGTGGGGCGGATGTCGGGCTCCGTGGCGGCGGCCGCCGGCGCAGCCTGCCGCGGCTCCTCGGGCGACGCGCCCGCGGCGAGCGGCCAGAGCGGCGAGCCGAGCGCGGCGGCGCAAGCGGCCAGCGCGGGAGCGCGGCGTCGCGCGAGGGAGCGCGCTCCGGGCATGCCGCGGCTACGGCGCGCCGCCGTACACCCTGCCGAGCTGCTTGTAGAGGAACCGCGCCGCGTGCTCTCCATAGGGCGTCTGCGCCGCGTACACGTCGGGCGAGGCGATCGGCGCGTGCGCCGCCAGCGCGCCTGGCCGCCCGAGCCGGGCGAGATCCTCGCCGAGCGCCTCCATCGAGGCATACCGGTTCTCCGGCCGCTTGCGCAGGCACTTCGCGATCACCGCCTCGAGCGCCCGCGACGCCGGGCTCTCACCCAGGTTGGGCGGCGGGGGCGGCGTGACGAGCTGGTTGGCCAGCACCACGGCCTCGTCCATGGCGGGCGCCAGGGCGGGGGAGGAGCTCCGCGCGACGCTGAAGGGGAGCCGGCCGGTGAACATCCGGTACATGAGCATGCCGAAGCCGTAGACGTCCGTGCGCCCGTCGGGAGGGTCGCTGACGGTCTGCTCCGGCGCCATGTACTCCAGGGTGCCGACGGTCACCCCGGCCTGCGTGAGCCCCGAGTGCTCGTACAGCTTCGCGAACCCGAAATCGACGACCTTGGCCGCCCAGGCGTCGCCCTTCTCCCCCACGAGGAACACGTTGGCGGGCTTCACGTCGCGGTGGACGATCCCCGCGCGGTGGGCCGCGCCGAGCCCGGCCGCGGCCTGCAGGAGGAAGGGCACGCCGGCCTCCGGGGACAGCCGCTTCTCGCGCAGGAGCAGCGAGCTCAGCGACTCGCCGAAGAGGAACTCCAGCACGAGGTAAGGCGACCCTTCATGGAGGCCGATGTCGAGGACCTCGACGATGTTCGGGTGAACGACCGTGGCCGCGGCCTTGGCCTCCAGGAGGAACCGCGCCTTCACCTTGGGCTCGCGGCGGAGCCTCGCCTCCAGGAGCTTCAGCGCGACGGGCGCGCCGCTCTTCGTGTCCTCCGCCAGGAACACCTGCGCCATGGCGCCGCTGCCGATGAGGCCCCGCACCCGGTACCGCTCGGCGACGATCGCGCCCACGTGCTCGGTGGGCTGGGACCGGATCCGCCGGATGTCGTGGCTCGCGACCAGCTTCTCTCCGTCGTGCGGGCAGAAGCGGTGGTCATCCGCGTACCGCCGGTGGCAACGAGGGCACAGCATGAGGTCCCGTTCTCGGGGATAGCCCTTCCCCCGCCCCTTTTGCAAGACCCGACGTGCGCGTCGTGATCGCGCCTCGCGAAGGCGCGCGCGGGGCGATCACGACGCGCGGGACATGTCCGACGGCATCCGCGCTCTGGGCTCGTGGATCAGGACCGTCTCGGCGCTGGAGAGCTCCTCCATGTCGGGCGCGTCGCCTGACATGCGCCAGCCCGGGCTCCGCTTGGGCAGGCTGTCGAGCAGGCCGGCGAACGAGCTCACCCACTCCTCGATGTCCTGAGGCCGCTCGTCGGGCGACAGCGCGAGCGCCCGCGCGAAGGCGCGGTCGACGTCCGGCGGCGTCCCCGGGAGCAGCGACGAGACGGGCGGCGGAGGGGCGCGCGAGAGGCTCGACAGGATGGTGGCGAGGTCCTCTCCGGCGGCGATGCGCCGTCCGGTGAGCGCCTGGTAAGCGACGGCCGCGAAGGAGTAGAGATCGCTGCGCGTGTCCACCGACCTGCCGCGCGCCTGTTCCGGGGCCATGTAGAGCGGAGTCCCCAGGAAGATGCCCGTCGAGGTCGCGCTCACGTCGGCGGAGAGCTCCTTGGCGATACCGAAGTCGAGGATCTTGACGTGAAAGTCGCCCGGCCCCGTCGACGGGAGCAGGAAGATGTTCTCCGGCTTGACGTCGCGGTGCACGAGCCCCGCCGCGTGCGCAGCGCCGAGCGCCGAGGCACCCTCGCGCAGCAGCACCGCCACCTGGGCTGGCGTCCCGGGCCCGTGCGACCTCATGGCGTGAGCGAGGGTGAAGCCGTCCAGCCACTCCATCACGATGAAGAGCGTCCCGTCCTCGAGCTCGCCCGAGTCGTACACCTCGACGACGGACGAATGATGGATTCGCGCGACGAGGCGCGCCTCTCTCGCGAACCGCTCGCGCACATCCTCGTTGTTGAAGTGCTCTGTCCTGATGGTCTTGATCGCGACCTCGCGCCCGAGCCGCTCGTCGTGGGCCTTGAACACCCTGCCCATGCCGCCTTCCGCGACGGCCCGGGTCAGGCGATACCGCCCCGCCACGCGATAGGGGAACGGCCGCGGCCTCTTCAGCGCGGCGCCGTCATCGAGGCATCGCTCCACACGCTGATCGTAACAGCGCTGGCAGCTCGGGCATATCTGCAGGATATCGATACCGCGGCGCACCATGTCTTCGAGCGTCGCTGCCCGCCGCTCCGCCGCGCTCGCGAGATCCTTGCGCAGCCGCGAGAGCTCGAGCGCGCTGCCGAGGTGGTGCGCGAACGAGCGGACGAGCCGTCCGGTCGTATCGCTCCACACGACGCCGCTGCCGACGATGACCAGCGCGCCGTGGACGTCGCCCGACATGCCGAGGACGGGGACAACGACATCCGCGGATCTCGGAAAGGAGTGTTGGGTCAGCGCGGCCTGGCGCAGAGCGTCGACGTGCGGCGCCTCGGTGGTGGTCGCGGTGAGGCTGACCATCGCCTGCTCCTCGGCCTTCCACACCGCGACCTCGCGGGCGCCGATCGCCTCCGCGATCTGGGCCGCCGCGGCGGACGACCACCTCGCGATGTCGTCGAGCGCCTGCGCCGAGGAGACGACGAGCTCCGCGAGCTTCTCCTGCTCCTCCGCGAGCTGGCGCGCGAAATAATGCACCGCTGCGTACGCGATGGCCGACACCGTGAGGAGGTTCATCGCGAAGAAGCCGGCGAGGAGGCTCGGAGGCGCCTCCGGCGCGACGCCGGAGAGGAGCGGGTCGGCAACGCCGGCGGCCACCACGAGCAGCGTATACGCGATGAACCAGGGGATGGACGCCCGCGATCCGTGGAACAGCAGCAACGTCAGCGGCGCGAGGAGCGCCCACAGGACGACGCCGCTCGATCCGACGAACCCTCCCCGGCTCGCGTGCATGAGAAACGGCAGGGCGAAGATGAGCAGCGCCTGACGGAAGCGGAACCCGGCAAACCTCTTCGTCCTGGCGAAGTGGGCGAGGCTCAGGCCGGTACACACGATGTAGCCGAGCGGGATCGCCGCCGAGCGGTGGTCCCCGGCTGCCCCATAGGCGATCACCCAGACGGGGCACGCGCACGCCTTGAGCGCCGCGGTGAGCGTGAGGATCTTCTTGTGCTGGCGCACCTTCGGATCGTCGCCCGACTTCAGCCCCATCCGAGCGATGGCCTGGAAAAACTTCATTCTGGTCTATTGTACGACGTTGAGCAGGGCGGCCTCAAGCTGCGGTCAAGCGCTCGGGGGGGCGCGATGTAATCGAGGTGTAGATGTGGGCTCACTGACAGGGGGCGGTCGCTCCGGCGTGCGCTGCCCTCGCCCTGTCTCCGTCCGGCGGTCATGAGCTGCGCCAGCACGACGCGCGCGACGACCGCCTCAGCCCCCGACCTGCCCTCTCGAGCTCAGTCCTCCGGCTTCCCCTCGGCCGAAAGGTCGATCTCCGAAAGCCTCCCCACGAATGGATCCTCGCTCCCGAGCTGCTGAAACGCGCCCGGATCGCTCCTCTCGAGCGCCGCCAGGAGCTGCGCCAGCCCGCGCCGCGACCCGTAGTAGTTCGACATCTCGTGATCCTCGTCCGTGATGCAGGCGCGCACCGCGCTGCGGGAGATCTGCGGGAGCCGCAGCGCCTTGAGCGCCATCGACCACAGGCCGTCGATGCGGTTCTGGTCCGCGGGGAACTCCAGCAGGCCGGCCATCGTGAGGAGCATGGCGCAGCGCTGCCCCCTCGGCGTGGACAGCGCATCGCCGCCGGAGAGGTGGCCGAGATCGAGGGCGCGGCGCATGGCGTCGGCCGCGCAGAGCAGGCGCTTCAGCTCCTTTGCCGCGTGGCTCAGGTGGCTGTGGAACATGACCTCGACCGAGAGGCCGCCGAGCGCCTCGTTGCTCTGCTGAAAGCGGGTGACGGCCGGGAGCCGCCCGAGATCCTGCTGCACGGCGCCGCCCGTGGGCACGTCGTGCGGCGGCTCGCGGTGGCTGAAGAAGCCCCCCGACTGGAAGGCATAGTAGAGCTCGCTCTGGCCCGCGAGCCCCGCCCAGATGTCCGAGTACTGCGCGACGCGATTGAGGCTGCCCGCCGCCCAGTTGAGGCCCGCCGCGCCGTCGCCGCCGATCTGCGACGCGCTCACCCCCGGGTCGCGCGGCGTCATCGAGGCCTCGATGTCCTCGGCGATGTCCGCGAGCTGGAAGTCGAGGAAGCCGTCGTAGTAATCCGCGCGCCCGTCCCGGTTCACGTCGGAGTAGCGGGCGACGACGAGCGGGTGCGAGGGCCCGACGAACTGCGAGAACCCGGCGATCTGCGCCTGCGGGTGGGGCCACTGCGCCTTCCGGAGGCGCGCGTCGAGCTCGGCGTGCGACGCGCGCTTGCTCATCCCGCGCAGCGCGGCGACGAAGCAGTCGACCCCCTCGGACGCGGTGACCACCCCGTCCGATCCGGTCCTGAAATACGTCGAGTCCCACGAAGAGTAGATGTCCGCGTCCGGGAACATCTGGGAGACGGCAAAGCGCGTGGTGAGCCCCGCGCACTGCGAGTTCATCATCAGCTTGTACCCTTCCTGTTTCACCTGCACCGCGGCCGCGCGGAGGTCGAAGGCGCCGAGCTGGGCGTGCCGGTCGATGAGCACCCCGATGAAGAACGCCATCCCCATCTCGAGGTTCTCGTCGCGCGGGGTCGCGGCGCGGGCGAAGACGCGGATGGGCTCGCCGGCGGGCGTCTTGAAGGGGGCCTCGAAGGCGCGGTAAGGGCTCCAGCCGTTCGGCGACGGGGGCGCCTCGGGCGGGAGGGCGATCTCCTTGAAGCCGTGGGTCGACACGAGGATGTTGCACTCGCCCTCGTGGAACTCCGAGGCGCCGCACATCGCGAGGTCCCACGGTCCCGTGAGCTCGTCGTACGGCGGCGCCTCGCGGAGCAGCCCGCGGACGAGCCCCCGCGCTCGCTCCTGCTGGGCCGCCGTGAGCCCCGGGGCGCGCAGCTGGAGCAGGTGGATCGCGTGCGCGCGCAGCGCCGGCCGGGCCGTCTCGTCGCCCGCCTCCCTCTCGATGAGCGCGAGGATCTCCTCGGCGGCGCGCTCCGCGACCGGCGCGAAGCCGCGGTCGTCCAGCGACGTCGCGATGAGGTGCGAGAGGATGGTCGTCGCCGCCGAGCGGAGGGTCGCGGCGGCGGTCGGATCGCGCCTCGCCTCCTCGCCGCCCACGGCCGCGATCTCGAGCGCCGCGCGCGCCTGATCCAGCAGCGCCGCGCCCCGGCGCGCCGAGAGCCGCTCCTTGCGCACCGGCTCCTCCGGGTGGAACGCGCTCGGCGGGAAGAGCTGCGTGAGGGTGCTCGTCCGGCGCGCCGAGATCCACCGGGCCGCGGTGACGAGGGCATCGCGGGCGGCGGGCCCGTCGGGGCCGAGCGTCGGGCTCGCGCTGAACACCCCGGCGGGCAGGAGCCAGAGCGGCGCGGCGCCCTCGCGCCCCGCGTTCAGGTCGATCGGCGCCGCCTGCGACGCCACGCCCGGATCCGGTACGACCTCGACATTGGAGACGGCGACGGCGCGCAGCCGTCGGCGCACGGGCGAGTGGCCGGGAAACACGATGAGCACCGTCTTGCCCTCGCCCTCCCGGAGCGCCGCAAGGCTGTCCCCGGGGACCGGCGCCGAGAGCGAGATGGCATAATCGCTGTCGCTCACCGCGACCGCGAGCAGGTGAATGCCTGGCGCGGACTTTCGCTCTTCGAAGGCGGACGACGCGGCTGGCCCGACGGCATCCACGGTGCCAGGCAGGTCGACGAACCCTCGGGGCGAACGGATCCGGACGATGACATCGCTGGGCATGACGCTCTCCTGAGGTGAGGGAGCGTCGCCGCGTTCAAGATCCCGGCGCAACAGGAATCCGACCCGGCAGAACGCTGGCGTATCGCGTCACAACCCGATCAGGGCGAGCTCGACACTGGCTCGTTCAGGCAGCTCCCTCAATGGCTCTCCGGCAGATCCGGAGTCGACCAGATCACTCCTCGTTCGATGGGGCGCGCGTCGCTGGCGCGATGACGGGGTGGCGGGGCGACTCTTGCGCTGACGAGGCGGAGCAGCGAAGCAGGGAGAAGCCTGCTCCGGCGGCGATGAGCACGCCGGCGGCGACGAGCTTGATCCCTGCGCGCTTCGCGCGGCGCGCCCCTGCCGACGAGGCGACCGCTCCCTCTTCGGCGAGCGCGGCGGTGGCGTCGGCCGTCTCCGGCGAGGAGAGCGCCGCGGCGTCGGGCGGCGCCTCCAGGGAGGCCGCTCCGGCGCCGCGCGCGCGCGGCCGGTTGCTCGAGGGGGGCGCTGGCAGGAGGCTGCCTGCGCGCAGCGTCGCCGTCGACGCTTCGCCGTCCAGATCGGCGGCGCTGGCCGGGAACGCGTCGCTGATGCGGGCGTCGGGCGCGAGCGAGCCGCTCACGCGGGCGCTGGGCACGAGCGGGTCGCTGGCGCGGGCGCTGGGCACGAGCGAGTCGCTCTCCGGAACCCTGGGCGCCGCCGGGGGGCCGAAGGGGCGGAGGGCGACGGCCGCGTAGCGCTCGAGGAGCGCGCCGACCTCGCGGAGATCGGCCGGGCGCTGCGCGCGGTCCGGGCTGAGCATGCGATCGATCATGGCCGCGACGTCGGCGGGCAGCGTCGGCGCGCTCTCCCCGATCGGCTGGATGGAGCCGGTCAGGATGCGCTTCATCACCTTGCCCATGTTCTCGGCCTCGGTGGGCCGCACCGAGGTGAGGCACTCGTAGAGGATGACGCCGAGCGACCAGATGTCGGCGCGGTGATCCACGTCGTGCTCGCCGAGGATCTGCTCGGGCGACATGTAGTACGGGGTCCCGAGCATCTCGCCGCTCCCGGTGCGTCCCCAGGACCAGCTGGTCTCGCCGGGCGCCGCGGTGACCTTGGCGATGCCAAAATCGAGCACCCTGACGCGAGCGTCGTGCTGCGCGGCCTCCGGCGCATCCGCGGAGTCCGCGGAGCCGGGCGCCGGCGCGCCGCTCGGGGGCACCGCGGCGGCGTGAGCGGCTGCGCCGGGCGAACCTCGTGGCGCGGCCGCGTCGGGCGTGAGCAGGAAGATGTTGTCGGGCTTGAGGTCGCGGTGGACGATCCCCAGCGCGTGCGCGGTGCCGACGGCCGAGATGACCGGCAGGAGGATGCGCGACAGCTCGGGGAGCGGGATCTGCGCCTCGCGCAGCAGCTTGTCGCGGAGCGACTCCCCCTCGAGCAGATCCATGACGAGGAACGGCGTCCCGTTGTCGAGCTCGAGCACGTCGTGGATGGATGGCACGTTCGGGTGATCGACCGCTGCCGCCGCGCGCGCTTCCCGGACAAGGCGCCGCCGAGTCGACGCGTCCTCCGCCGTGCCGGGGCGCAGCAGCTTCAGCGCCACACGTTCGCCGTTCGCGAGGTGGGTGGCGGCCCAGATGACCCCCATGCCTCCCTCGGCCAGCTGGCGATCGACCCGATAGCGACTTGCCACCAGGGCGCCCGGGATCAGCGGATTGCTCACGCGGAGATCAGGATACCACGCGCCGTCCTCCCGACCTTCTCCGCGCGCCTCAGACGCTCAAACACCGCTCCGGTCGGACAATTACGTGTTCGACGCAGCACCGCGCACCCCGGCGCGCCATACGACATAGGTGCTCGTGTGTACGTCCCTGTCGCCGCAAAAGCGCAGTGATCTTTTCAACACGGATGTTCGGCTGCCCACCGCGACCCCGGTAGCCACATAACATCGCCGGCCCCCTGTACGTCCCTGTTACCGCAGAAGCACCGATATCTTCTCGACATCGAACTTCACCGGTCATGAAACACACCATGCCAAGCCGCGTCACCACCGCTCATTCATCGTGGCGCCCCCCCCACCGAGCTCATCCTTGGTGAAGCACCCTCGCCACCGAGCTCATCCGCCCCGGACCGCGCCCCGCCGAGCGGCGCGCGCCCGCACAGGAGACGGGCCCAGATCGGCGTTTTCGGCGCGCAGGCGTACTCACGTACGCCGAGCACCGAAAACGTCGAGATGGGCCCGTATCCGCAGCGGGCGCGTGCCGCTCAAACGGCGGGCCAGATGGAGCCGGCGCGCCGGCGCTCGGCGTAGGCCTCGGCCGAGAGCGCGTAGCGCAGGAGCTCGTTCGACACCGGATGTTGAAGGAGCAGGCGGGGCTCCTCGGTCGAGCGGGCCATGTCGCGATCGTACCGGCGGAGGTAGTCGATTGCGGCGAGCGCGTCGCCGCAGAGCAGGTAGCCGGTGCGGTGCTCGCTCCGGCGCAGGCCGAGGACGAAGGCGCGCGCGTCGTACGACACCGCGACGGTCGACGCGAGCTCCTCGAGCATCTTGCGCTGGCGGCGCCCGATCGCCCGCTGCACGCCGGGGAGCATCTGCTGCGTGGCGTGCTCGCGCGGGGGCGAGATGGCGCCCGACCCGAAGCCGGGATCGATCGTGCGGATCGACGCCAGCAGCAGGCCGTCGGTGGCCTCGGCCGGGATCTCGTCGAGGAACGTGAAGCCGACCGCGACGCGGGCGAAGAGGCGGGCGAGCGCGAACGTCTGCTCGAGCTCCGGGAGCTCCATGAACGACGTCGGCGCGACGAGGGCAGGGGGATCACCCGGGAAGACGCGGGCGGCTCCTTGCCACGAGGGGACGAGGTAGAGCTCGAACGCCTCGATGCCGAGCGCGCGGCCCACCCGCTCGGCGAGCTGCCGCGTCGGGTGGTTGTCGCGCGGGCTGATCCGCTCGCGCGAGCTGATGCCGAAGTTGCTCAGCTCGAAGCGGATCGCCTTCGCGGCGATCGGCGCGATCGCCAGCGCCACGTCGATCCACGGGCTCCGGGCCTCCGGGAGGAGCAGCCGGCCCATCTCGGGGCCCGCGAAGGCCCCGGCGTACGGCGCCTCCGACGGGACGCGCCGGCCCCTGAGCCGGGCCATGCGGTCCAGCGACACCTCGCCGAGGCAGGCGCGGACCTCCTCCACGGTGATCCGCTCCTCCGCGCGCCCGTCCTTGGCGAGCGCGGCCTCGAGCGCGGCGAGCGCCGGGCCGAGGTCCGGGAGCCGCGTGAAGACCTCCGGATCGGGCGTCAGGACGTCCCGCAGCACCTGGACCGCCTCCGCGTTGCGCCCCGCGGCCTCGAGCCCGCGGCCGAGCGCGGTGCGCGACTCGGGCGGCGCGCCCGGGAGCGCGACGGCCTGCTGGAGGCGCGCGAGCCCGTCGCGAGGCCGCACGAGCAGGGTCGACTCGAGCAGGCCGAGCGTGGTCAGCCAGCGCGGATCGGCCGGGATGCGGCGCGACTCGGCGACCTCGAGCAGCTGCGCGAGCGCCTTGGCGTAGGCCGCGGCGCCCTCGCTCGTGTCGACGCGGTACAGGCGGGCGAGCGCCACCCACCCGCGCGTGTCGCCGCCGGGCGCGCTCACGATCGCGTCGCACAGCGTGCGGACCATGCCGGCCGTGTCGCCGGCGTCGCGGTAGGCGTCCGCGAGGCGCAGGGCGGCCTCGACGCGGGAGCCCGGGTCGGGCGACAGCTCGACCAGGCGCCCCAGCGCGCGCAGCGCGAGCGCGTGGTCGCCGCGCGTGACGCCGAGCTTGTGCAGCCGCTCGAGCGCGGGACGGTTCTGCGCGTCGAGCGACAGGACCGCCTGGAGCGCGTCCTGGGCGAGCGCCGGGTTCGCGAGCGGCCCCTCGTACAGGTCGGCCATCAGGAACTGCGCCGCGATCTTGCTCTCGGCGTCCGTCGCCGCGGCCACGGCGCGCTTCAGGGCGTCGCGCGCCTCGAGCCAGACGCGCTGCGCGGTGAGCAGCCGCGCGAGCAGGAGCAGCGCGGCCGCGTCGTTCGGGAGCGTCTCGATGACCCGCCGGACGGCCGCGATGCCCACGCCGGCGTCTATCGCGCCCGGGCGCCCGTGGTGCTGCAGCACCGACCGGGCGATCTCCGTGCCGAGCAGCGAGATCGCCTCGCGGCTCGTGGCCTTGCCGAGCGCCTCGCCGAGCCGGTCGGTGAGCCGCTGGGGATCGCCCGCGAGCTCCCGGGCGAGCGCGCGCGCCGCGGCCACGCAGCCCGGATCCGCGCGGAGCGCGCTCTCGTACAGCTCGAGCGCGCGCGCGCGGCCCTCGGGGGACGCGTCCTCGGCGGTGAGCTCCGCCGCGCGCACGAGGTGCATGGCGCGCGCGGGCGCTCCGAGGACGAGGTCGGCGAGCGCCAGCTGGGCCGCGATCACGCTCGCACGGTCGCCGAGGCGCTGCGCGAGCCGATCGAGCCCGCGCGCCGCGATGACGCTCTCCGGCCACAGCCCGAGGGCGTTGCGGAAGCCGGCGAGCGCCGCGCGGGCGGCGGCGGGGTCCGCGTCGGCCTGCGCCTCCGCGAGGAGCGCCTCCTCGACGCTGTAGAGGGCGCGCGCGATGGGATCGGGCGTCAGCTCCCGGCTGTCGCGGATGGCGCTGGCGAAGAGGGCCTGCGCCCGCGGCGCGATCGGATCCGCGGGGCTCGCCTTGGCGGCGATGCGGAGGATCGCCATGTGGGCGGCCGCGTCGTCGGGCGCCTCCTTCACGATGCGCGCGAGCGCCTCGAGCGCGGCGCCCGGCCCGAGCTGCTCCTCGAGCGACGCGATCTCCCAGAGGGCGCCGCCGCGCGCGGTGGCGGAGGTGAACACGTCGGCCTCCGCGCGCAGGACGGTCGCGAGCGACGTCGGCGCCTCGAGGTGCCGGTAGAGCTGCTCCAGCATGCGGAGCGCCGGGACGTGGTTCGGCACCACCCCGACGAGCCCCTCCAGGATCTCGACGGCCTGGCGCGGGCTGCTGTCCGCGAGGACCAGCGCAAGGGAGATCCGGAGCGCGTGATCGACGAGCGCCGGCGGTTTGCGCTCGAGCCAGCGCGCGTACAGCCCCGCGAGCTCGCTCGCGATCATGGAGGCGGACATCCCCGGCAGGCTGGACGCGCGGGCGCCGGTCGCGGGCCGCTGCGCGACGGGCGCGCCGAGGCCGACGCCGACGCCTGCGCCGCCGGCGCGGACGTAGATGCGCTCCATCGCGTCGAGGATCGCCGGATCGTGCTGGCCCGAGGCGAGCGCCGCGTCGGCGCGGGCGAGGAGGCGGAGGGCGTCCTGATCGCGCCCGAGGGCGAGCTCCTGCACCTCGGCCGCCTGGAAGAGCAGCCGCGCGTGGTCGTCGGGCCGCTGCGCCTCGTCGGCGAGCGAGCTGAGCACCTCGACGAGCTTCTCGTAGTTGCCGGTCTCGCGGAGGAGCCGCGCGATCTCGATCCGGGGCAGCGGGTGAGCGGGCTTCTTCCGCGCCGCCTCGCGGTACGACTCCACCGCGCTGTGCGGCCGCTTGAGGCGCCGCTCGTCGAGCCCCGCGACCTCGATCCAGAGGCTGAACGCCGCGTCTCCCGCGGGGTCGCGCTGGATGAGCTTGAGCAGCGCGCGCCGCGCCTCCTCGTACCGGCCGGCGCGCTCGTCGAGGCGGATGCGCGCGCGCAGCGCGTCGGGGTCGGCCGGATCGATCGCGAGCGCGCGATCGACCAGCGACGAGGCCCGGTCGCGATCGCCGAGCCGGAGCTCGGTGACGTCGGCGGCGCGCAGGAGGAGCCTGCGCTGCTCGCGCGGGCTGCTCGTGAGCTCGGCCTCGGCGCAGAGCGCGCGCGCGAGCCGCTGCGCGTCGCCCGCGCGCGCGGCGTTGCGCTGGAGCGCGAGGATCGCGGCGCGCCGCTCCGGGTCGATCGCGAGGATCTTCTCGATCTCCTCCACGGCGCGGGCGGGCTGGGCGAGCTCGTCCTCCCAGATGGAGACGAGCTTCTCGAGCAGCCCGATCTTGCGCGTGGGGTCCTCCGTCGCGCTCGCGGCCTGCGTGTACAGGTCGAGCCGCGCCTGCACGCCGCGCGGATCTTCCTCGACGGCCAGGGCGTCCGGCGTGAGCAGGGCGGAGAGCGCGTCGAAGACCGAGCTGTTGCCCGGCTCGATCGCCCACGCGGCGCGCAGGATGGCGAGCGCCTCGTCGCGCCGCTTCAGGTGGCGCTCGGAGATGTCCGCGGCGCGGAGGAGCGCCGCGACCCGGACGGGCGCGGGCCGGTCGGCGTTGGCGACGGCGGTCCACACCTCCACGCGCTCGGCGTGGTGGCCGAGGCGCTGGAGGGCGCGGTCGAGCCGCTCCCGCGTCGAGCTGTCCTCGGGATCGAGGTCGAGCGCGCGCGTCGCGTGGAGCGCGGCCTGCTCTGCGTCCCCGAGGGTGTCGTAGATCTCCGCGAGGCGGACGTGCTCGTGGATGATCGCCTCTCTGTCGGTGAGGAGCGCGAGCTCCTTCTGGCGCACGTTGGCGGCGAGCTCGAGCATGCCGTTCGCCTCGAGCAGGCGGATCAGCTCGCCGACCACGCGCCGCGCGGTCGGCGAGCCGGCCGGGGCCCGCGTCGACGCGCGCCGGAGGAGGGGCACCGCGTCCGCCGGGGAGCGGATCTTGTCGATGAGCAGCCGCGCCGCCGTGTAGAGCAGCCGCGCCGCGCGGTCGTCGTCGCTCTCGTGATCGGCCTCCAGGGAGAGCGCGCTGACGAGGCCGACGATGCCGTCGTGGTGCACGAGGTGGCGGCGGAGCGCCTCCCGCACGGGCCCAGGCCCTGGATCGAACGCGATCGCGCCCTCGAGGGACGCGAGGGCGAGCTCCGGCTTGTAGAGCTTCCGATCGAGCACGGCGGCGCGCTCGACGTGGACCCAGGCGGTGAGCTGGCCGTCGCCGTCCGGCCGCCCGCGCCCTGGGGCGTAGGCGGCGGAGAGCCGGTCGAGGTGCGCGGCGAGGTCCTTGGCCGCCTGCTCGGCGCCGCGGGCGCTCTCGCGCCGGAGGGCGATCTCGAGCCCGCGCAGCGACGCGGCGTGGAGCGGGACGAGCCGCAGCGCCTCGGTGAAGGCCTCGCAGCTCTCGGGCGTCCGCCCGAGCGCCTGGAGCAGGCGCGCCCGCTCGGCGAGGAGGTCGGCCCGGAGCGCGTCGGTCTCGGCGACGCGGAGCTTGTCCTCGACGACCTCGAGCGCGAGGGCGAGCTCGGTGCGCGCGTCGAGCACGCGGTGGACCCGCGAGAGCGCCGGCTCGAGCGTGCGGGACAGCTGTCGAGCGCGCTCGTACGAGCGGCGCGCGGCGGCGGGGTTCTTGAGCACCCGCTCTTCATGGATGCCGAGCTCGACGAGGGCGCGCGCCGCGCCGACCGGATCGCTGCCCTTGAGCCGCTCGGCGCGCTGCTGGAGCTCGGTGGCGAGGTCCGGAGCGGCGAGCTGCGGGCTCTGCGCGGGCGCCTCGGGCGCGTTCGGCTGCGAGCGGGGCGCCGGAGGTGGCTGGGCGGGCGCGTGCGCGGCGCTCGGCGCGGGCGCGGCGTTCGGCGCATGCAGGACGGTCGCCGCATGCGCGGCGTTCGGCGCGTGCAGGACGGTCGCCGCATGCGCGGCGCTCTGCGCGGGCGCGGCCGTGCTCGGTGCAGGCGTGGCGCCCGGCGCATGCGCGGCGTTCGGCGTGACGCCCGGTATCGGCGTGCGCGTGGCGCTCGGCGTGGGCGCGCCGCCCGGCAGCGGCGCGCGTGGGGCGCCCGGCGTGGGCGCGCCGCCCGGCATCGGCGTGCGCGTGGCGCTCGGTGCGTGCGCGCCGCCTGGCATCGGCGTGCGCGTCGCGGTTGGCGCGGAGCTCTGCGCGGGCGCCGGCGTGGCGCTCTGCGCGGGCGCCGGCGTGGCGCTCTGCGCGGGCGCCGGTTCGAGCGAGTCGACCGAGATGGGCGTCGGCGACGAGCTCGGCTCGACCGAGATGGGCAGCGGCGTCGCGGTCGGCTCGACCGAGATGGGCAGCGGCGTCGCGGTCGGCTCGACCGAGATGGGCATCGGCGTCGTGCTTGCGTCGAAGGCGGCGATCGCCTGGGCCGCGCCGCCCGGCTGGGAGCCAGGCGCCGGCTTCCCCGCGCTCGCGGCGGAGCCTGGGGCGGGCTGCGTTGCGGCGCGGTTCGGGCTCGGCGGGCGCTGGCCTGGGCCGCGCGCCGGAGGGCGGGCCGGGCTGGATCCAGAGGGCGCCGCCGTCGTCTTGTTGGACGCGCCTCCTGGAGGCATCGGCGGCGGTGGCCTCGACGGCGGCGCCAGCGACGGCGGCGCCGGCGGCGGCCCGCTCGCGACGCTGGCGTCTTTGCGGCGGATCAGCGGCGGTGGCCTGCTCGGCACGGGCGGCGGTACGCTCGGGGCCGGCGTCTTGTTCGGCCCTGGCGGCGGCGCGCTCGGCAGCGGCGGCGGGCTCGATGCCAGCGGCGCGCTCGGCAGCGGCGGCGGGTTCGGCGGCGGCAGCGGGCTCGCGGTCGCCGGCAGCGATTCGCCGTCTGTCGGCGCGCTCGCGGTCGCCGGCAGCGGCTCGTCGCCTGTCGGCGCGCTCGCGGTCGCCGGCAGCGGCTCGCCGTCTGTCGGCGCGCTCGCGGCCGCCGGCAGCGGTTCGCCGCCTGTCGGCGCGCTCGCGCTCGACGGCGCGCCGGGCATCGACGTGCTCGTGCCGACGAGCAGCGTCTTCGCGCCGGGCTGAGGTTGCGCGCTCGCGCGCGTCATTTGAGCGTTGTCGGCGTTGGCTTCCCAGCCACCTTCGTCCGGCGATCCGGACAGGCTCGGCAAACCAGGCCGGCGCGACGCTTCGTGTTGCGGATCGTCCCCGTGGGCCACCGCCGCGGATGCTACACATCCACGCGCCCTCGATCTACAGTCGATGCGCCTGCTCGCTAGCGTCGCGCCCTTTCCGATACAGGGGCGACCTACTTGTTGAACGGTGCTGTCGATGCGCAGCGCAGCAAGGCGAGCTTCATCGCTTTTCCGGCAGGGTGCGCCACGAGCAGCGCCTCCGCGGAGGCGGCGATCGGCTCGCCGCGCCCGAGGGCCGGCTCGGCTTGCAGCCCGCCTTCGAGCTCGCCTCTCGCGGTGAGCGCCGCGAGCTGCGTCGGGCCGGACGCGTTCGCGATCGCGAGCCATGCCGCTGCGCCCGCGGCCTTCGCCGGGTCCTGCCCGCCCGGGCCTCGAGCGCCGGGGAGGAGCGCCGGCACCCCGGCGCCCAGGCCCAGCGTGGCCTCGGGCGGGGCGTCCTGCTCGCGATCGCCGCCGACGAGCACGTGCGGCTCGCCGGCGCCGCCGAGCCGCACCAGCACGGCGCTGATGCGCCCTCCGATCGAGCCGCTCGGGGTGTCGTCGTCCCGGAAGGCGAGGATGAGCCCGTCGTCGTCGCCGAGCGTCAGGTCGTACGCCAGCACGTGTCCGTTCTTGGGGGTGACCGCGCGGGGCGTCGCGGTGAGCGCGCCCGCCTCGTCGAGGGGGACCACCTCGATCCACTGGTGAGTGATCGTCTCGCCTGCCGCGGCGGTGTCCTCGTCGCCGTCGTCCTTCTTCGTCGCGGCCTTTCGCGCCGGCTCCTCGGCGCGCGCGATGTACGCGAGCCAGTAGCCGCCCGGCCGGCCGAGCACGCGCGGCATCTCGGCGTCGGTGCTCGGCTGGGAGACCGGGCGGGCCGACGTCACGGAGCGCAGCGTGCCCACGTCGGCGGAGGCGAGCATGATCCGCGATCGCTTGCCGTCGCGGGTCACGTCGTCCCAGACGATGACCGCGCGCTCGCCGGACGCGGCGATGTCGAGCGCGAGCGACTCGTCGCGCCCCTCGGCGAGCTCGGCCCCCCACGTCACGTGGTCCCCCTCGACCCTGGCGACCTTGATCGCGCGCCCGCCTGCGTTCGGCTCGAGCATCGCGGCGAGGATCGCGCCCCCGGCGCCCGCGACGACCGGAGGATCCATGTCCCCGCGCGATCGCGCGAGGCGGACGAGCTTCCCCTGGGCGCCGTCGGCCGAGAGCGTGGCCACCATCGCGACGGTCCCGCCCTCGGCTTCTCGCTGGGCGCCCACGGCGAACCCGCCGGAGAACGTCGTCCCGCGGCCGACCTCGACGGCGAACGGCGCGATGTCTTCAACGCTGTCCGCGCTGTCCGCGCCGCCGCCCCCCGCGCCTTCCTCGGCCCCGCGCGCGGCCGGCGGTGCGTCGCCGATGACGAACGGCGGCGGGCTCGCCGGCGTGCAGCGCGGGGGCGTCGGCTGCGGCGCCGCGCCGGCATCGTCGGCGTCGCTCGGCGCGGACGCCGCGGGGTTCGCGCTGGGCGGCGCGGGCGCGTCGCTCGTGGCGCCTCCCGGTGTGGAGCAGGCGCGCCACACCACGAGGCCGCCGACGACGAGGGCGACGGCCAGCGCGCCCTTCCAGGCGACGCCCTCGGGCTCGTCCGCTGGCGGCGGCTGTCGATCTGCGCCCGTGCTCCCCTGGCTGGTGCTCCGCTGGGTGGCGCGCTGCTCGGGATCCATGGGGCGTGGGTGTTAGCGCTGATCGCTCCGCGAGGGCAGGGGGAGCGTAAGCCCCGCAGCGCCGCGAGCGCGGCCGCTGCGCGCGAGCTCGCGATGGGACGCGACCTCGTCGGGTGGAATCGCTGGGGCGCGCGCGCACAGGCATGTTGCGTGGCGGCACCGTGGGACGATGGAGGTGCCCGCGTCGAACGGTGCCCTGCGCGCTGGACGTGCCGGAACGCATCCCCGCGGCCTGTCCCCTCTCACGCGTGTCCGGTGGCGCCCTTTCCAGGGGCCTTGTCGCGGCGCCAGATCGATGTGGCAGTTTGGCCGCCTCTGCGTGGCGCGACGCCGGTCCGCACGCGCTGAGTCGTGCGGATATCCATCGATGCTCGATATAAGCCATCGAGCGACCATTTCGGGACGCAGGCCCCTGCGATATCACCTCCGCCAGGAGGACGAGCGATCACCGAAACAGCCATCTTGTTCCCGATCCCGGTGTGCGCTTGAACCAGGCCGATCTTGTCCACGACGGGCCTCCCGACACGGCCCCTCCATGGATCATCAACGACCTGAACAACCATGGGGAGCGCACGCGCGCAGGCGAGCTCATCTGCATTGCCGGCTGGACCCACGTTCGCGGCGCGCGCCGCGCTCCGGGCACCGGGTGAGCCGAGAACTTCCCCTCCGCCGCCGGCGAGGCTAACGAGCGGCTGTCAGCTTCGTCCGTCCGGTGCCTGGCGCCGCGGCCCTCCTCTCTTTCGTCGTGATGCCCAGCCGTCCTCTCCTCGCCACCTTCCTCCTCGGGCTCGTCGCGCTCTGCTGCGCGGCCTGCGTCGGCTCCTCGCCCACGCCGCTCGCCCCTGCGCTCCGCGGCTCGATCGGCGTCCCGCACCACGGCGTCATCACCGACGCCGTCGAGCTCCCGAGGCAGGGCCCGGGCTACCGGCTGCTTCGCAGCAACGGCATCCGGTGGGGGACGGCGCGCCTGGTCGCCGCGGTCCAGCGCGCCGCGGCGGAGGTGGCGCTGGCGCGGCCGGGCGGCGAGCCGCTCGTCGTCGGCGACCTCTCCGCGCGCTACGGCGGCGCGACGCGGGGGCACCGGTCCCACCGCACCGGGCGCGACGCCGACCTCTTGCTCTACTCGCTGACCCCGGACGGCCGCCCTGTGCGCTCGCCGGGCTTCGTCGCCTTCGGGCCGGACGGGCTCGGGCGGATCAGCGATGGCGCCGAGGAGCCCGCGTCGCCGCGCGCCGGCCCGCCGCAGTACGTCCGCTTCGACGTCGAGCGGGAGTGGCTGCTCGTGAAGTCGCTCGTCCGCTCGCCCGACGCGCACGTCCAGTGGCTCTTCCTGGCCCGCTGGCTCGAGGCGCTGCTCATCGAGTACGCGCGCGCGCTCGGCGAGGACCCGGAGCTCATCTGGTATGCCGAGAGCGTGCTGCTCCAGCCGGGCGACAGCACGGCGCACGCCGATCACATCCACCTCCGCGTCGCTTGTACGCCGGACGAAACCCTCTCCGGCTGCCTCGGCGGCGGCCCGCAGTGGCCGTGGCTCCCGGCGGTGCCGCAGCTCATCGCGCCGTCGGACGGCGACCTCGCCGCTGCGTTGCTCGACGACCTCCTGCCTGGAAGCGCCGCCGCGGGCTCTCGCGTGGCGGCTCCCGACAGCGCGCTGTGAGCCACCTCCTGGCGCACGGCGACGCGGCCGACGTCTGCGCGGCGCTCCCCGCGGACGTGCGGTTCGATCTCGTCTACCTCGATCCTCCCTTCGGCGTCGGGACGACGATGACCGCGCGGGCGGCGCGCGGCCAGGCGCGCGGCCGGCGCAGGCCGGAGAGCGGGCCCGACGCGTACGACGATCGCGCGAGCGCCGACGCGCTCGTGGCGATGCTCGCGCCGCGCCTCGCGGCCATCCGCGATCGCATGACCGAGGGCGCGACGCTGTACCTGCACCTCGATCACCGCGCGGTCCACGACGCGAAGGTCGCGTGTGATCGGCTGTTCGGCCGCGGCGCCTTCCTCGGCGAGATCATCTGGGCGCCCGGTAACGGCGGCCGGGGCGCGCGCGGCTTCTCCGTCACGCACCAGACGATCCTCCTTTACGCGCGCGCCGCGAGCGAGCGCGGCCAGGTGGTCTACAACGCCGCGGATCCGACGCTCCGCGAGCCGTACGCCGAGACCAGCCTGGCGATGCATTTCAAGCACCGCGACGAGGACGGCCGCCTGTACCGCGAGCGGATCCTCGGCGGCAAGGCGTACCGGTACTACGCCGACGAGGGCCGCCGGCTCGGGAGCGTGTGGAGCGACATTCCCGGGATGGTCGCCAACACCCCGCTGCGCCGCGAGGCCACCGGCTACCCCACGCAGAAGCCGGAGCGGCTGCTGGAGCGCATCGTCCGCGCGTCCTCCGCGCCCGGCGCGACCGTCGCCGACCTCATGTGCGGCAGCGGCACCACGCTCGTCGCGGCCGCGCGCCTCGGCCGCCGCTTCGTCGGCGGCGACCGGAGCCCGCTCGCGTTCGCGACGGCGCGGGAGCGGCTCGACCGCGAGGGGATCGTGTACACGGCGTACGAGTCCGTTCCAGCCGCGGAGAGCGAGCCGGAGCGCCCCTGACTGGACCCTGGCGAGCTCCCTCTCCTCGGGCTGGGCAGCTCGGATGCCCCTCTCCTCCTCTCACCCCGGCTCAGACGAGCTCGTCGATCGGCCCCGCGCCCTCGCGGACGATCTGCACCTCGCCCTGGCTCAGGTCGATCACGGTCGTCGGTACCGACCCGCCGGTCCCAGCGTCGAGGACGAGCGCGAGCCCCGGAAACCGGTCGTCGATCTCCCCCGGATCGATGATCGGATCCTCCCCGGGAGGCGCCGCGGTCGTGCTGATGAGCGGCCGCCCGAGCGCGCGGACCAGCGCGAGCGCGACCGGGTGGTTCGGCACGCGGATGCCGACCGTCTTCTGCTTGAGGTGCACGTACTTCGGCACCTCGCGCGTCGCGGGGAGGATGAAGGTGTACGGCCCGGGCAGGTAGCGCTTCAGGATGCGGTACGCCTGGTTCTCGACGATCGCATACCGCGCGATGTCGCTCAGATCCGGGCAGATGAACGCCAGGTTCTTGTTCTGGCGCATCCCCTTGATCTGATACACCCGCTCGATAGCCGCCTTGTTCATCAGGTCGCACCCGAACCCGTACACGGTATCGGTCGGGTAGCCGATGACCTCCCCCTTCTGAATGAGATCGATCGCTCGCGCGATCTTGCGGGGTTCCGGGTGATCGGGGTTGATGGGCTGGAGCACGGGAACGCAACCATGGGGCCGCCCGGTCGGTTCCGCCAGTGCTGGCTGCCTGGATATACGACCAGCGCCGGGCAGCCGGGTGCGGGCGCTGCGGGTGAAGAGAGGCGGGGCGAAGCCCCGAGACGCAAGCCGGTCGCACGCGCGAGCGGCTTGAGGCGGAGATCGAAGATCCCGGCGTGCAGCGCTGCTGGCTACTCCTTGAGCGCCTCGCTGCCGCCGATGATCTCCATGAGCTCCTTGGTGATCGCCGCCTGACGCGCCTTGTTGTACTCGAGCGTCAGGTTGTCGATCACTTCCTTGGCGTTCTTGTTCGCGGCGTCCATCGCCGTGAGCTTCGCGCCGAGCTCGCTCGCCATCGACTCGTAGAGCGCGCGCAGGATCGAGATGTCCACGTACATCGGCACGAGCCGCTCCAGGAGCGCGCCCTTGTCCGGCTCGTAGAGGAACTCCGACGCCGCGGAGGGCGCGCCGTGGCCGCCCTCGTCCCCCTGCTCCTGCTCCTTCGCCGGACCGCCGGCGGGCGGCAGGAGCCGCTCGACGACGACCGTCTGCGTGATGGCGCTCTTGAACTCGTTGTAGACGAGGTAGATCGCGTCGATCTCGCCCTTGTTGAACGGGGCCAGGAGCTTCGCGCCGACGGCCTGGGCCGTCTCGAGGTTGAGCTTGTCCCAGACCCCGGCCAGGTACTCGAGGATCGGCGCGCCGCGGCGGTTGAAGTAGTCCCGACCCTTGCGGCCGATGATCGCGAGCTGGACCTCCTGGCCCGCCTCCGTCCGGCTCTTCCACTCGCGCTCGGCGCGCTTGTTGATGTTGGTGTTGAAGGCGCCACAAAGTCCGCGGTCGCTCGTGAGCACCACGAGCAGCACGCGCCGCTCCGGACGGGTCACGAGCAGCGGGTGCAGCGCCCTCTCGCCACCGGCGGGCGCGCCCGCCTCGCCCTCCGCCCCGATCCCCTCCGCCGCGAGCGCCTCGGCCGCGGGAGCCGCGTCGCGCGTGATCGCCGAGAGCACCTCCTGCACCTTCACGGCGTAGGGGCGCAGCTCGGTGATGCGCTGCTGCGCCTTGTTGAGCTTGGCGCCCGCGACCATCTTCATGGCGCGGGTGATCTTCTGCGTCGACTTGACGCTGGAGATCCGCTTGCGAATGGACTTGAGGCTGGGCACGGCTGCCTACTTTTCCTTTGCCTTCGAGGCGCTCTTCCCGTTCTTCGACTTGGCCTTCGGCGCCGGCGCCTCCTCCTCGTCGTCGCCCGCACCGTCCTCGTCGGCCGCGGTCGAGGCGCCGCTCGCTTCCACCGCGAACCGCTTCTTGAAGGTGTCGATCGCCTTCGTCATCCGGGACTTGAGGTCGTCGTCGAGGACCTTCTTCTCGCGGATGTCCACGAAGATCTGGGGGTGCTTCGCCTCGATGAACTTGTTGAGCTCTTCCTCGAAGCGCGAGAGCGAGCTCACCGGCAGGCTGTCGAGCAGGCCCTGCGTGCCGGCGTAGATGATGAGGATCTGCTTCTCGACCGCCAGCGGCACGTACTGGCCCTGCTTCAGGATCTCGGTGAGGCGCGCGCCGCGCTCGAGCTGCGCGCGGGTCTTCGCGTCCAGGTCCGAGGCGAACTGGGAGAACGCCGCCATGGCGCGGTACTGCGCGAGGTCGAGGCGGAGCGTGCCGGCGATCGACTTCATCGCCTTGATCTGCGCGTTGCCGCCGACCCGGCTGACCGAGATGCCGACGTTGATGGCCGGGCGGACGCCGGAGTAGAAGAGGTCGGCCTCGAGGAAGATCTGCCCGTCCGTGATGCTGATGACGTTCGTCGGGATGTACGCCGACACGTCACCCGCCTGCGTCTCGATGACCGGCAGCGCCGTGAGCGAGCCGCCCGACTTCGGATCGCGGACGATCTCGTAGTCGCTCGCCTTCGCCTTGTCCGAGAGCTGCTGCTCGAGCTTCTTGATCTCGTCCTTCTTCTCGTCCTTGCGGGCCTGCTCGAGCTTCTCGAAGAGGGCCCCGTCGATCGTCTTCCAGAGCGAGTCCTTCGCCGAGTGCATCCCGTGCGCCCCGACGTGCGCCTTGCCGTCGACGCCGCGGTACGAGGCGTCGCCGCCCTCGATCTTCGTCCCCTTCGAGACGACGTAGAAGATGTCGGCCATCTTCGCGGCGCGCTCGAGGAGCCGGGAGTGGAGGTAGAAGACGTCGCCCGGGTACGCCTCGCGGCCCGGCGGGCGGCGGAGCAGGAGCGAGAGCTGGCGGTACGCGACCGCCTGCTTCGACAGATCGTCGTAGATGCACAGCGCGTGGCGCCCGCTGTCACGGAAGTACTCGCCGATCGTCACGCCGGTGTACGGCGCGATGAACTGGAGCGGCGCGGTCTCGCTCGCCGTCGCGGCGACGATGATCGTGTACTCCAGCGCGCCGTGCGCATCGAGCCGGTCGACGACCTGGCGCACCGTCGACAGCTTCTGGCCGATCGCGACGTAGACGCAGATGACGCCCTTGCCCTTCTGGTTGATGATCGCGTCGACGGCGACGGCGGTCTTGCCCGTCTGCCGGTCGCCGATGATGAGCTCACGCTGGCCGCGGCCGACCGGGATCATCGCGTCGATCGCCTTGATGCCGGTCTGCATCGGCTCGGTGACCGGCTGGCGCTGGATGATGCCGGGCGCCTTCACCTCGACGCGGCGGCGCTCCTTCGTCTCGAGCGGCCCCTTGCCGTCGATCGGCATGCCGAGCGCGTTCACGACGCGCCCGAGGGTCGCCTCGCCGACGGGCACCTCCATGATGCGCCCGGTCCGCTTGACGGCGTCGCCCTCCTTGATGATGCTCGTGTCGCCGAAGATGGCGGCGCCCACGTTGTCCTGCTCGAGGTTCAGCACGAGCCCCATCAGGCTGCCGCCCTCCGAGCCGGTGAACTCGACGAGCTCGCCGGCCATCGCGCGGCTCAGGCCGTGCACGCGGGCGATGCCGTCGCCCACCGTGAGCACGGTGCCCGTCTCGGTGACCTGAGCGGCCTTGTCGATATTCTGGATTTGCTTCTTGATGATCTGGGAGATCTCTTCGGCGCGGAGCTGCATGCGGAGTCCTCTGTCGGGAGACGCTTGGGCTGCGGAGTCAACGTCGTCAAGGTCGAGGGGGCGCTGAGCGCCGGGCCACGACCCAACATGAAACAGGGGGGCTTGCTCGCGTCCCCTCAGGTCCGGAGCAGGTTGTCACGGAAGCTCGACAGCCGGGTCCGGAGGCTGCCGTCGATCACCTGATCGTCGATCTGGGTCACCACGCCCGCGATGAGCGAGGGATCCTGCTTGTGGGTGACCGAGATCTTCCTCCCGGTCGCCTTCTCGAGCTCGGCCCGGAGCCGGTCGAGGTAGCCGTCGCTCAGCGGGCCCGCGCTCGTCACCACGGCCCGGGCGACGTTCTGGTCCTGATCGACGAGGAGCGCGAGCTGCCGCGCGATCTCGGGCAGCGCCGCGAGCCGCCGGCGCCGCGCCAGCAGGAGGAGGGTGTTCTTCGTCACGTCCGAGAAGGCGGCGCGGCCGCCGATCTCGCGGAGCAGCTCCTCGCGCGAGGCCTCCGGGATGAGCGGGTTGTCGAGGACGAGGCGGAGCTCCTCGCTCGCCGAGTACATCGCGCTGGCGTCCCCGATCTCCCTGGCGAGGGCCGCGAGGGTCCCGGTCTCCTTGCCGATCTCGAAGATCGCGCGCCCGTAGCGTCGGGCGACGGACTCGTAGCTCATGTCGCTGCTCCGGTGGTCTGGGCTCCGCGGCGCGCGCCGGCGGAGACGGCCGCGGGGATGGCCTTCAGGTACTCTTCGTTGACCCGGTCGAGGTCCTGCTGGCCGATGCGCTGCCGGAGCAGCTCCTCGGCCGCGGCGACGGCGTTCTGCACCGCCTCCTGGAGGAGCATGGCGTGCGCCGCCTTGAGCTCCTGCTCGGCGCGGAACTCGGCGTCGCGCCGCATCCGGACGCGCCGCTGCTCCGCCTCGGCGAGCACGTGGGCCTTCTCGACCTCCGCCTGCGCCGCGTGCTCGGCCTTGAGCTCGGCGAGCGTCTCCTCGAGCCGCGTGAGCTTGTCCTCGTACTCCTCGAGCCGCTGCTCGGCCTCCTGCTTGAGGCGCGACGCGTTGTCGAGCTCCTGCGTGATCGTCTGCTTGCGCTTCTTGAGCGCCTCCGCGATGGGCTTCCTCCCGAAGCGGACGACGATGAGCGCGAGCAGCCCGAAGTTCAGGACCGACGCGAGGAACGGCGGCGGCTCGTTCTTCGGATCGCAGGGGTCCTGCTCGTTGTTGTAGCGCCAGAGCAGCGCGTTGATCCCGCCCTTCGCGGCCGCCTCGTTGTTCACGCCGATGAGGCCGTGCCACCAGTTGACGTGCGGCGGCGGATCCGTCGGGCCGTGCCCGGGGCAGTGCCCCTCCCCGTGGGAGGCGTGCTCGGGCTGCGCGGGCGGCGGCGTGGGGCGCGCGCGGCCGGGCTGCATGCCCGGCGGCCGGAGCCCATGGCCCGGCGGGAGCTGGCGGCCGCCCGGCCCGAGCGGCCGGCCGGGCTGCGCGTCGCGCGGGCGCTGCGGCATCTGCGGCGAACCCGGCTGCGCCTGGGCAGGCGACGGGATGGGCGGGTGCCCGGGGGGCAGCGCCGGCTCGGAGCCCGGCGGCTGCGTCTGAGCCAGCGCCGTGCCGGCGGCGAGCGCCGCGGCCAGGCCGAGCGCGAGCGAGGAGCGGCGGAGCGGCTTCTTCACTGGCGCACCTCGCGGCCGAGCATGCTGGCGGCGATCTCCGCGGCGAGCGCGGGCTGGGCGGCGGAGAGCTCGCCGCGCATGCGGGCGACCTCGGCCGCGATCTTCGCCTTGCTGTCCTCGAGGATGCGCGCCGTCTCGGCCCGGGCCTCGGCCATGATCTGCGCCTCGATCTTCGCCGTCTCGGCGCGGAGCCGCTCTCGCTCGATCCCGGCCTCGCGCCGGACCTTCTCGATCTCGGCCTCGTAGCGGGTGAGCAGCTCGCCGGCGCGCTCGTCCATCTCGCGCGCTTCCCGCTTGGCGCCGTCGGTGCGCCGCTCGCGCTCCTCGAAGACGCGGAGCAGCGGATCGAACAGGAGCGGCTTGAGCACGACGACGAACGTCGAGAACAGGACGACCTGCGCCAGGAACGTCAGATCGAAGTCGACGGCGATGGGGCTGGCGCCGGACGCGAGGAGTGGGTGCATTGCGTTCGGGTTCACGGGTGCTTGTTCGGCGACGAGGGCGGCGCAGCGCGAGCCGCTCGCTGCCCCACGCCCCCCGAGGGGGCGATTTCGCGAGCCGGCACTAGCACGTGTCAGTCAAAGCTGGAAGGGTTCTCGCAGAGCGGACGAGCCCCTCTTTAACATCGCGTCTCCTGACGACGCGCCCGCGCTACAGGCTCGCGAGCGCGCGCATCATCTCGCCGAGGCCCGCCTCGAGATCGCCCTCGGTGGCGCGCGGCGCCTGCGCGCGCGCGCCGTCCTCGTCGCGGATGGCCTCGGCGGCGCGCGGATTGCGGAACCAGTCCTCGTCGAAGCGCTCGATCAGGCCGCGCCGATCGCGCGCGGCGAGGAGCGCCCCGGCGAGCCGGACCGCCGCGCCGGGATCGAGCGTCGGGACGACCCCGGCGAGCGCGCCCGGGATCGGCGCGCCGAGCGCGCGCGCGGTGGTCTCCTCGAAGCGGTCGCTCCGATCGCGCGAGGCCCGGAGCAGCACGTGCCCGCCTCCGTCCTGGCCGGCGCCGAACACGAGCGCCACGGTCGCGGCGTCGAGGCGCAGCGAGAGGAGGAGGCTGCGCGCGGTGGCGCGCGCCTGATCGAGCGCGCGGCCCCGGCCCAGCCCGAGCGCGCGGGCGCAGAAGACGGGATCGGCGACGAGGCCGCCGAAGAGCGCGGCGCGGCGCGCCTGCCGGAGATCGAACGGCGCGTGGGAGAGCGCGAACGGCCCGCGCGCTCCATCACCACGCGCGAGCGCCGCGCCGAAGCGGGCGAGCGCGCGCGCGAACGACGCCGCGCCGAGCGGCCGCGGCAACGGTCCGAGATCGATCGCGACGCCCTCGGTCAGCTTCGTCGCGCGGAACAGCTCCTCGATCCACCGCGGGCCGAGCCGCGCTGGCCACCCCGACGACGCGTCGCGGCCGACGGCGCGCCCGAGCGCGGCGTGCCAGGTCGGCTCGAGCTCGATCACCGACTCGGTCCGGCGCAGCAGCGCCTCCGCGGCGCCGATCGCCGCGCCGGGAGGGTCGCAGGGGATCTCGATCGCGCGGAGGCCCTCCTCCGCGAGCTGCCGCGCCGCCTCGTGCCTCCGCTCGGCGAGGACGCGGGCGGCGTCGGCGACCGCGCCGGAGCCTCGGGCGAGCGCCTCGGCGAAGATCTGCCGTCCGGCGCTCGTCGGGTCGGCGAGCAGCCTGAGCCGCGCCTCGTGGGGCGACATCCGCGCCGGCTCGGGCAGGTCGATCGTGACCAGCGGCGTGTGCCAGGCCGCGGCGAGCCGGACGCGGTCGGCCCAGACGACGCGCTCCAGCGTGAGCGCGTAGACCCAGTCGGCGAGGGGGGCCGCGAGGCCGGTCGGATCCGGCGTGGCGGGCGACGTCGGGCTCGCGAGCCCGAGCTCCGCGCCGAGGCCCGGGGTCTTGCCGGTGAGCTCGAGGTAGGTCGTCCGCGAGCTGACGCGCCGGAAGGGATCGAGCGGGTTCTCGAGCCTGGCCCTCGCCTCGGCGGCGCTCGGGCCGTCCTGGTCTGCGGCGGGAGGGGCCGGACCGCGCCGGGCGAGGTCGCCGTGCGCCGCGCGCCACGCGCGCTCCGCGCGGGCGACGTCCTGGTCGAGGCGTATCAGATCGATCTCCATGTCACCTATCCGTGCACCGCGGGTGCCGTCCCGAGCCGCCCGGCGATCTCGCCCTCGGCGCGCGCGAGCTCGGCCAGCCGCACTCGGGTGGCGCCCTCGTCGCCGGCGACCTCGACGGCGAGGTCGACGAGGGTCCGATAGTGCCGGGCCTCCGACGCGAAGAGCTCCTCGTACAGCGGCGCGAGCTCGTGCTCGCGCGCCGCGAGCCCGTCGGCGAGCAGCCTGAAGCGCTCGCAGGAGCGGGCCTCGATGATCGCGCCGACGAGCAGCCGATCGATGAGCGCGGCCTTCGCGTTGCGCGCGCAGGTGCTCGAGGCCGCCTTGCGCAGCTCGCTCGCGTAGACGTCGGTCTCCGGCTTGCCGAGCGCGAGGCCGCGCTGCTCGATCACGTCGAGCAGCGCGCGGAAGTGCCGGAGCTCCTCCTCGGCGAGGTCGACGAGCGCCCGCGCGAGGCGCGGGAGCGACGGCCAGCGCGCGGCGAGGGACAGGGCGTTCGACGCCGCCTTCATCTCGCAGTGCGCGTGATCGGTCAGGAGCGCCGGCAGATCGGCGAGCGCCACGTCAGCCCAGCGTGGGTCGGTCGGTAGGGTCAGGCAGAGCACGCAGGGCCGACCTAGAGCAGGCGCGGCGCGGCGAGAAGGGGGAGGCGGGCTTCGAGGTCGGCGCGGGCGCGACGATCGGCCGTCGGAGGTCGCTCTGGAAGCGTCGCAGAGCGGCGGTCACCCGCACAGGAGACGGGTCCAGATCGGCGTTTTCGGCGCGGAAGCGCACTCCAGTGCGCTGAGCACCGAAAACGTCGAGATGGGCCCGTCTCCGAAGCGGGTGACCGCCGCTCTAGAAGCTGTCGGACGACCCGCGGGTCAGCCCGCTCGACTCGAGGTGGTACGCGAGCCCGAGCACGAAGGTGGTGGGTCCTCCGCTGGTGAGGGCTCGCCGCACGGTGCCCTCGACAGCGAACTGGGTCCCCACATAGGCGAGGCCGAACGACAGCGCGTGCTGGTCGGCGCCCTGGTCGAAGCGGTAGCCGGCGCGGAGCGGGAAGTGATCGGCGACGAGGTACTCGCCGCCGGCCATGAAGCGGAAGGTGGTGTCGCGGTAAGAGTTGAAGTCGGCGAGCCCGTCGACCTCGATCGAGAAGTCAGCGGTGCCGAGCCCCATGCCGCCGCCGACCGTCGTGGGGAGCAGCCCGTGGTCCGGATAGGTGAGGTTCTGTCCGACGACCGCGATGTACAGGCTGTCGGTCGCCTTGACGGTGAGCGCGGCGTCGAACGTGAACCCGTCGACGAAGGAGTGCCGGCCGACGAGCTTCCCGTTCTCCCACTCGCGGAGCCCGCCCGAGACGGAGCTGTCGCCGAGGCCGCCCTCGAGCAGGGTCCCGTCCTGCGTGATCTTGGCGTAGCGGCCGGTGAGCCCGACGAAGACGCGCTCGGTGAGGGGGTAGGCGAGGCCTGCGCGCGCGTCGAGGTAGGAGCGCTTGATGCCGCCGTCGTCCATGTCGACGAAGCCGCCCACGAAGGAGAGCGCCCCGGCGAGCTTGCCGGTGACCGAGTCGACGACGACGCCGCCGTAAGCGTGCCGGCCAGCCTCGGGGCTCCCCTGGAAGAGCGCCTGGAGGTGATAGACGCGGGTCTCCACCATGGCGGACGGATTGAGGAAGACGGCCGACGTCCCGTTCCCGAGGGCGCGCAGCGCGCCCCCGAAGGCCGCGGCGCGGGGCGTCTCATTCTCCCCATAGGCGTAGGCGAGCTGGGGCGGCAGCTCGTCGGCCGCCGCCGGCCCTGCGGCCGACGCCATCAGGAGCGCGCCTGCCGCCGAGAGGGCCCCGGCCCGCCGGGCGGCCGCCGCCCGGCGCGACGCCCCCTCCGGCCGCTGCGCCAGGAGTGCCCCCCTTGTCAACCGGATCCCTGACGACATCGCCTCGCCATACCGCACACCTGGACCCCGGGGGCAAATTCTCGGCTCCTGAAAACCGGCGAACCTCGGTCGCTCTGTGCTGGACGAACTTCGTCTTCCTCAAAAAGCTGGAAAACCCGCCACGTCGAGGCTCTTGACGACGAGATGAGCGGGTTTTGCTCTGCAATCGTGAGCGCGTCGTAAAAATCACCGCCCCGCGTCGGGAGTTTTGGCGCCTCGTGTCCGGCAGCCAGAGCTCGGTCGACGCGAAGCCGGCTTCGCAGTGTGTCAGGGACTGAATTTATAACAATACTATCGGATACTTGAGCCAAGTTTCGCAGTTGGGGATAGACGCCCGGACTCACCCGGTGCTACCTCCGATTCGTCCTCGGGGCGGTTCCGTGCCGCACCGGGTCCTCCAAAGGGTGGCCTCGAAAGGGGCGCTGCGGGTTACCGAGCTCTGTGAGGCGGTATGGGGGACGGCTGTGCCGATCTGTCTTTCAATGCGATGGACCTCGACGCGACGGCTGTACCCCCACCTCGATCGGCGTGCTCGGCTGCAGCCGGGCCGGGCCCTGGTACAGGAGGGCTGTACTGTTCACCCGCAGTTGGCGGGAGCATGCGGACGATTCCCCGAGGACGAAGCGGCCGTGGGCGGACTGTTGAAAAGTCGACACGCCCTTCGATTACATTCAGAATAACATAGAGATCTCCAGGAGTTAGAGGCGAGTCCTCGCTGTGAGACCTGTGGATAAGTTGGGGGCGACGGTTCTTTCGGTCGCCCCCGAAACCTATTTTCGTGGAGCGGACTTCAGAGCAGCG